>NZ_JARHUJ010000001.1 GCF_029223285.1 Paraflavitalea sp. CAU 1676
GTCGAGTAGTACTAATTACCCGTACGCTTTAATTTTTTTAATCAATTTTGTAAGAACAACATTGTTAATATCTGTTGCTCTCATTTACAACTTCCCAATATGTAACTTATTGACTGGATATAATAGTCCGGTATTACCTTCTTATGGTGGTTATACCGAGGGTGTTCACCTCTTCCCATACCGAACAGAGTAGTTAAGCCCCTCATGGCCGATGGTACTGCACAACAATGCGGGAGAGTAGGTAGCTGCCATATTTATTGAGCCCTGTAGTAACCCTACAGGGCTTTTTTGTTGCTATACATCAACGAAAAAAGCGGCTCTCGCCGCTGTTCCTACATAGTTTCATACTGCCGTGAAAGGAGTGCGGGCTACAATAAATCTGATTCCTTTTTAATTGTACCCACCCGCAATCTCTCCTACGCCTCTACCTTCTTCTTACTTAAAAACTTCGCCCGGTTCTCCTGAAACTGCATAATGCTCATGTCATACACCAGGCTATCCCGGTGATTGCGGCGATATACAAAGTGAACCTTTGAAATATAGGGCTCCACGATCTTCACCTCATCGGCCTTGGCGGGTGATACCACCATCAATTGCAGGTGTAATTGCCGGCACAGGTCCATCAGGTAACGCGCCTTCTCTTCATCCTGCCGGCTAAATGCCTCATCCACACAAATAAAGCGGAACGATCGCGTTTCATAACCCTCACTATGAATACCAAACTGGTGCGCAATGGCGGAGCCAAGGATCGTATAGGTTAACTGAGCCTGCTCTCCCCCACTCAACTTCTCCGTACCGGTATAACTCCGGTGCACGGATTGCATATCGTCTGCCTTGATCTCCTTCGCAGTAAACTTGAGCCAGTTCCTCACATCAAGCACTTCGCGTCGCCAGTTTTCCTGCTTGGTCAGCTCATCGAGCAGGTTCTTGATCTTAACGAAACTATTCTCCAGAATGCTGTCATCCTGTGTGCGCTGGTATTCGGCCAGGTTGGGTTTCCAGTTGTTCAGTTGGTATTTGAAATCCTTGATCTGCTGGCTCAACTCTTCTTTCACATCGAGTTGTATAAATGTTTTCGGGTTCTGCCGATAGGTAATGGCCTTCAGTGCCTGGTTCAGCTTGGCAATATTATCCTTGATCTTGGCAGCCTCAGCATCTAACCCCTCCTTGAAACTACTCATGCGATTGATCATCTCCTCGTTGAGGTACTTCTTGAACCTTTGTTGCTGCTCCTTCAGTTCTTCCTGCTGTAGTTTGTTCAAGAGTACTACATACTCGGCAACAAATTCAGCACTATCGCTGAGGGTAAAAGTGCTGTTTTTCCAATCAGGGAACTGAGTATGCAAAGCAGCGTCATCAGGATTCTTGAACCGGCGCATCGCCTGCTCCAGTTTACGCGTGGTAACCTGTACATCCTCTACATACACTTTCGCTTTATTGCGGATAGAGTTGCGGATCTGGTTGCGTACCTTGTCCAGCACATCCAGATCGATCGTATAATCTATTTCCTCTTTTATATAGGCTTCGATCAGCGGAAGAAAGTCTTCCACATCGGAGCTGGCATAATTCCGCTTGATATCTTCTGACCGCTGTAAAGACAGGTTTCTTTCTTCGACTTTACTTTTTAGTACAGCTATTTTAGCCGCAAGGCCTTCGTTTTCACTCTTCAGTTGCTTCAACTCCTCGCGTAAGACCAGCTGCTGCTTGCGAAGCGCATCCATCGCCTTATTCCCCTTCTGCAGTTCCTGTAATTGCTTCTTGACCTGTTCGATCGTGGCACTGGTGCTTTTCCAATCAATGGATTCAAACTCCTTTACGTCCATGATCTGCCTGAGCGTACCCTGCTTTTGCTCGACCTCCCGGATCTGCAACTCCAGCTTCTTACTCTGTCGCTTACTCTCTTCGATCGTCTTTTCCAGTTCGGCCAGGTCTTTTACCAGCGATTTGATCTTGGCATGATTGTCCCACCCCAGCACATATTGCTGACGGCGCTTTGCATCAGGACTATCATTCTTTTCGTGCCGGTGCTTGTTCTTGGTAAGCCCCTGCATAGTGATGGCCTTGTCGTATTGCTGTAGCTGCTTGATGTTTTGCACAGCCGCATAATCGTACGACTGCAGCAATTGCTCATACACCCAATTGGCGTAAGGAGAATCTTCTTTGATCTCCAGTTTGTGCAGGATGCTTTCGCGATCGGCCTTCATCATGCGGCCAAGGCCTTCATCCTTATGGTAGTGGTGATAAACGATCCTGCCTTTGAGGTCATTCTCGTTGATAAAGCTGGTAGCCTGCTGATAATACCGGGTAGGTATGATCATGCGCAAAGCAAATCCGTGCAACAGGTTTTCCAGTGCAGGCTCCCATTTATTCTCTTCCGGTAATACCTGGATCAACTCCCCTATAAAAGGAATCTCGTCGGCGGTAGCGCCACAGTGTTCCAGGATCTCTGCCCTTATCTGCGCTACCCTGCCCGTAATATTGTTTTTCTGTTGACGCAGGGAAGATATCTCCCGGTCGAGTTGATCTAATTCACGCTGCTGCACAGCAACGACATCTTCAGCACCGTACAGTTTCCTGCGCGCAATGGCAAGATCATTGTCGAGCGTTGATTGCTGCTGGCCCGCTTTTTCGCGATAGCGTTCCAACTCCAGCTTAGAGGGGTTGACGCCATAGCCCGCAGCCCGCAACCATTCATTCGACGTATCGCTCCGTTCTGATTGTTGTGTCTTTTTGATCTCCAGCAGGCGGAGCTCCTTTTCCAGGTCCGCGATCTGCCTTCCGGTATCACTATTGCGGATATCACTGTCGACCTTTCTTTCACGCTCGTCGGTACCGGCTATATGATACTCCAACTCCTGCTTGGTCTTTTTGATCGTTACCAGTTGTTGGTTCGATTCTTCTATAAGGCCCGACAGCAACCCGCTTTCCAGCACAGCAAAATAATAGGGTTGGATCTGTTGCAGGTTTTCGTAGTATTCCGATTGCTTTTTAAGTTCCTGCTCCTTCTGATGGAGTGTTTGAACGGGAAGCAGCAGTTCTATTTGTCTTACCGTTTTTTCGATGGCAGTATGGGTATCGCTCAACATCTGAAACTGGTCTTTCAGGTTCAGAAATTCCGTTTCCATATCCGCCTCCTCGAGCATCTGGTTGCGAATGAAATCATCCAGACTACCCAGTATCTTTAAACTGATGGTCTGATTGAAGAGCATTTGGGCTTTCTCGCTCCGCATCCCGAAATAGTGCCGCACCTTTTGGCTGTATTCTTTGGGACCATCAAAAAACTCGATGAGGTCTTTGCTGCCCCGTTTTGGATACCGCTGGCGTAACACCTTCTTCCAGTTTCCCTGCGCATCGAAATGTTTAAAGTCTTCTTCGATACTCAGCTCGGCATGGGCGATGATAAAACTCTTCTTCAATTCTCCCGCACTATACCAGCGGCATTGGGCCAGGGTCACGAAGCGCTCCTCGCTCTTAAACGTTCCCACTAAGATCGAGTAGGTCTTTGTTTTATCATTCCGCAAGCGCTGGGCAGTTTGGATGCCTGTTTCACTGTCGGTGTCTTCGCCATATTCTCCCAGCACATAGCTCTCCTCACTCCGTTCATTCTTTGTTTTGCCCTCGGCGCTCTGGTTGAAGGAGCGCATCCTTCGCTCGGCGGCCAGCAAGGTGAGCATAGCATGCACGAATGTGGTCTTTCCACTACCATTGGCCCCGGTGAGTAAGCTGTTTTCGCTTTCCGGACTGATGGTATAGATCGCCCCATCGAAAGTACCCCAGTTGTACAATTGCATCTTATGCAACCGGAACCCCGCTTTGCCACTATCAGTACTAAACAGACTTAACATCTTCTTTCAATTGGTTTAAAAAATCGAGGCACACATCATTACTGAACCGTGCCTTGATAATACTGCGCACTTCAAACGTATCCTCATCCCTGTATTGCCCATCTGCTTCCGTCACTTTCACATAACCCAGTTCGAGTACCTGGTTGATATAACTGTCGAGGTCTTTCAACAGCTTGACCTTATTGCTCTTTTCTTTGAAGAAGGTTTCCAGCTCGGCGCGCAATTGTTTTCTCTTCAGGAAGAAACGTTTATTCTCTGTATTGCTGATCTCTGCATCATCGAACAGTTTACGCAACAGCACACAAAGCAGGCTCACTTCATAGGTTAGCGGACGCCGGCTGATGAGACCAATGGTGGTACCTCGGTCATCGAGCTCTAGCTGACGGATAAACGCGTAACCATCTTCTTTTTGTATCACGGTATCCAATCCCAACCCACCGAAATGTTGTGTGATCTCCACCTGGTATTTCAATACCTGGTTCCAGTATTCCTGGTCTTCACTGTACACCGGACCTCTCAACAATTGCACAATGGCTTTTGCATAAGGCAACAACGTCACACTCATTTATTGAAAATTATTTGTGGTAAGCGTAAATGTTTTTTCTGCAATACATCAAATAGAATGTCTTCTGTCATGTCCTCGTTCACTGCATGTTTATCGTATTGCTGTATCAGCGTGATATAAGCCAGCAATTCAGCCAGCCCTTTTTTCAATGGGTGGGCCTCTACCACCTGCTGCAGGCTCACCTGGCTCTTCTCTTTAAGCATAGACTGAATATTCTTTAGCAATAAGCCTTTGTCGATCATTTCATCGCCATAAAGTCCGTTCAATGCCTCAGCAGCATCGAGTTTGAAAGTGGCGGCCTTCGGTAAGGCGTCGAACTTGCTCTCCACCGGTTTTTCTCCCGGCTTCCTCTCCAGCGGCATCTTTATTTCGGGCTTGTCATCGACAGTTATGTAATGAGCGCGTTCGTTACCCGGCTTTTCAATACGCTGAATAGCCATCTGGAATATCTGCTGAAGGGTTTCTTTGAGCGCGCGGCGATCGGACTGTTCTTTCTCAGCTACAATACGGCTGAGTTTATAGCCCAGCAACTCGTTGGTGTCAAGCACTTTTTTCGCCGCATAATGCAGACGTGTTTTCAGCTTACGGAGGCTTTGGTGTTCCGTACTCACCTGGTGGGCTTCGAGTACCCGGTAAACTGCATCGGTAAGTTGATTCAGTTCCTCCTGCTTTTCGTCGTTCATCAAAAACATCCAGAAAGCATAAAAGCTCTTGCCCTGGTCATTATTGCGTAGTTCATCGAGTGCGTCGAAAGTGAGTTTCAGCAATTGCCCCTTGGTGAGCTTTGCATCGGCATGCTCGAGGCTGATCTGCCGGTAAATGTTCTTGAAATTATCTTCCACCTCTTTAAAATCGCCGGTAAGTTCATTATTCAATCGCACGATCTCCTCCCAACGGCTTTTCACCTGATAACCTTCGAAGGTTGCGGCGGTATTGCTGCGTTTGATCTCGTTGATCTGCCGTTGCAGTTCTCTTTTTTCCTTTTCCAGTTGAAGGATGCGCTCATCGGGGTTCTTGTTGCTATTGTTCACCAGCTCTTTCAACTTGTTGAAGAGATCCTCGAACTTGCTTTCGGTGCCTACGAAATCCCGCTCCTGCAGCAGGTCGTAGACCTGAAAAGCTTTAGAAGTATGCCGACTGAGCTGGTACATGACCTGCTTGGTGCTGTCGTCAATGAAATTGTGCAAATAGGCTTCGTCGGTCCAGCGGTTGATATGATTACGGGCCCTGTCTTCGTACGTGTAGCCGAGCTCACTAATGGCTGTTTCCTGGTCGGCATCGGTATATTCGATATCCTGCAGGTAATGGGCCAGGTATTGAATAAGGTCGGCCGCTGGTATGTAAATCCTATCGGAATCCCGGAAAGCTGTTTGTAAGAAGTTGAGAATCAATGAGGCGTTGCCCGTTCGCAACAATTTCAGCGTCACAGTATCCTTGATAAACTTCTGGTAGGTAAAAAACGGGTGCGTCATTCAGGAATTGGTGTAAAGACAAATCTAAGCATGTATTTGGCTCTGCAATCAGCCAGCAGCAAATGTGGATTTAATGCCTTGGGTGGTGGGGAAATAAACTTGTGAAATGGGATAACTGCTCAGCGGCAAAAACAACGGCTCTTGGGCCCCCTGGGCCTGATATTTATGCCGGAAATCCAAAAACTTATTCCCATGGCGAATACCGAGCATTTATCGAGCCAGCCAGTGGCTAAAGCATCGATGCTGATCCGCAAACCTGCCGCCGACCTATTTGAAGCATTTGTTGACCCGGACATTACCAGTAAGTTCTGGTTCACCCGTGCTTCCGACCGGCTCGATGCGGGACGGAATGTGACCTGGTACTGGGACCACTACGAGGTGAGCGCCGAGGTCGTTCCGCAAGCGCTGGACAAATATCGACAGATATCCTGGAGCTGGCCGGCACAGGGAGGTATCAACACCAATGTGGTGATCATGCTTTCGCCCCGCGGAGAGCAGGCCACGTTTATGACCATCGAAGAGAAGGGATGGGATGCAGCTACCGAAAAGATCAACGAAATACTGGTAGGGCAAACCGAAGGCTGGTCGTTTGTGCTGGCGGGTCTCAAAGCCTGGCTGGAGCATGGCATACAACTCAACCTGGTGGCGGATCATAATCCCAAAGCGATGTAGAACACTAAAGCCATTGTTAAGGCACCTTCTGCATGTCATTATTAGATAAGCATGAAAAAGGTAACCTGTACAAACAGACTAATTGAGTGAATAAAGGCAAGTTTGGTTTGCATTTTACCGATAATGTGACTATTTTGACTGCCAGCCAGTACTTTTTTGACCAGCACCCTTTTCCCTTTTATGTTGAAGAATTTTACCCTGCCGTCCCTGTTGTTAACAACCCTACTTTGTAATGCACAGACGCCCGATATCCTGCAGCAGCGATGCCTCGGTGGCTCAGGAGCAGAGGGCAATTCTAATTCGATCAGGGCACAAGTCACCAAGGACAGCGGTTATATCATCCTCACCAGTACCCAGTCTATCGATGGGGATGTTTTTGGCTTACATCCAGCCAAAGACCCGGTATGGTCCCAAGATATATGGGTAGTAAAGCTCAATAAATACGGGGGTATTCAGTGGCAGAAATGCCTTGGGGGAAGTGGTCCTGACATTGCCTATGCTATTGATACCGCAGACGGCAATAACTATTTTGTTACCGGCTTTACCCAATCGACCGATGGCGATATTGGCGTTGCACGTGCGTGGACGGGTGATGCCTGGGTCGCCAAGTTGGGGAGTACCGGCAATATTATCTGGAAAAATTGTATTGGCGGAAGTCGGGGGGATGAGCCCAGGGCCATAAGGTCTACTCCCGATGGAGGTTGTATTATGGCGGGGCGTACCTATTCTAATGATGGAGATGTGAGCGGTAACCATAATGATGATGCCAATATTTCCGATGCATGGGCTGTGAAGTTGAGCGCCAATGGTACGATCGAGTGGAGTAAATGTTATGGCAGCAAGGCAAACGATATTTTTAGAGATGTTCTCGTAACCAAAGATGGCAATTACCTGTTGGCAGGAAGTACTTATGGTAGAGATGGAGATGTATCAGGTAATCACTCCGATGTCTTTACGATTGAAGTATCGGACGGTTGGGCGGTAAAGGTTGATCGATCAGGGAAGATCATCTGGGCTAATTGTTATGGTGGTAACTATATGGACGGGATTGCCAAAGTAAAGCACGCTGCGGATGGTGGTTATGTTTTTGCCGGCAATTCCCAGTCTACGAGCAGCGAACAGGTAATGGGCAGCCATGGTAACAATTTCGGCTCCGATGCATGGTTGTTGAAGACCAATGCCGAAGGCGGTTTTCAGTGGGGACGGTGCTATGGTGGTATATGGGAAGAACGGGCCGTGTCTGTTGCCGTGGGGCCCGCTGGATATTGGTTTGTTGGCGATTGCCAAATGAGCCATGGCGATGTGCAGGGACCCAATAATGAGGGCTGGTTCAATATCTGGCTTGGCCAGGTATCGCTCGATGGCAAACTTGTATAGCAGCGTAAGTTGGGAGGCGCTAAAGATGACAATGCCGGCGATGTACTTACTTCGTCTGACGGCTATCCGATAGTTGTAGGGATCACCAATTCTGAAGATGGGGATATCAAGAAATTGCATAAAAGCATTTTCAATACCCATGATGTCTGGTGGGCCAAAATCTCCAGTATCAACTCCATTCAACTGAACGGGTTTGGCGACATTAATAGCAATAATGTAAAAGACCCGGGCGAACCATTCTTTGTGCATTACAATGCCGAGGTATACCGCAATAATATATTAGTTGAGGCTTCGGCTGCTGAACGCGACACGCTTAAACTCATCGTTGACACGGGTAAGCTCAATATAGTGCCTTTGGTGCACAACAATTATTACAAAGCCACACCAGCCAGCATCCCTGTACACTTTTCAAATTACTTCAATATCCTGAAGGCCGATGTTGCATTCAAACCTGCAGGTAGTTTCAACGACCTAACTGTCAAAATAATACCGGTTACCGGAAGACGGAGGGGAGGTATGGCCAACCAATACCGGGTGCTATATGAAAATGTAGGTACCAACACGATCAATGCACCGCAATTGAAACTGGTAAAAGACGCACGGATGAATTTTGTACTGGCCTCTGCAAACCCGTCTACAGTTATGCAGGATACCTTACTTTTCAACATCAACGCTGTGCCACCGCTCACACAAGGTTTTATCGATGTAACGCTCAGGAACTCCACAACACTATTGATCAACGATACCGTGTCGATCATCGCTTCCATACTACCGGTTGCTACCGATGCAACGGCGGCCGACAATGTTTTCGAGTTGCGGGAAGTGATCGTCGGGTCATATGATCCAAATGATAAAATGGAAGCGCATGGGGGCCATGTAACGCGTAGCCAGGTCGCCAATGGAGAATACCTGAACTATACCATCCGTTTTCAGAATACCGGCAACGATACGGCCTACCTGGTGACGATCAGGGACACCCTTTCATCCAAATATGAGGTGGGTTCTCTAAAGATGATCGCAGCCAGCCATCGATATGAATTTGAATTGAAAAATAACATTTGTACCTGGACCTTCAACGACATCAACCTTGTCGACAGCCTGCACAATGAGCCGGGTAGCCATGGGTTCTTATCTTTCCGGATTAAAGTGAAAGGTAGCACCCCGCAGAAAGACACGATTAAAAATACGGCCGCCATTTACTTCGACTACAATCCGCCAGTTATAACCAACACCCACCAAACTGTCGTAAGGGAGAATATGATTACGGGAATTGAGCCGATCACGGCGGCCCAGGGCTTGAAAATATTTCCCAATCCTGTTACGGAAGACTGGTTTATGGTACAATCTTCGGCTCCTTTACAGGGAAATGTTTTTGTAGAGCTGTATAATAGTGCAGGGGCCTTGGTGCAAAAGCAGTTTGTAGGCAGAAGTCCCCGGGCGTTCGCAAAACAACTTAGTATAAAGGACCTGCCCTGTGGCCAGTACCTGGTGATCGTTCGCACGGATAACAGGAGTTATTTTCATAAACTCCTTAAAATCAAGTAGAACTGTAGCGTTTCGACTACCTACAAGAGCAGCTTCACGTATTCCCACACGTTGTTGGCAACGATCTGGTGGCCGCGGGGCGTTGGATGTATACCATCGGCCTGGTTGAGTTCGGGAACACCGCCAACACCTTCCAGCAGGAAGGGGATCAAAGGAACATTGTTCTTATCGGAGAGAGATTTGAAGATGGCGCGGAACTCGCCTGCATAACGGCTGCCCATGTTGGGGGGCACCTGCATACCAGCCAGCAGGATCTTTGCTGCGGGATATTTTGCCTTAACCCGGTCAATGATCTCCTGAAGATTCTTGCCCGTTTCAACAACAGGTATACCCCGTAATCCATCATTACCGCCCAGCTCCAACACAAATACATCCACCGGCTGCTGTAACAACCAGTCGATGCGGCCCTTGCCACCAGCCGTTGTTTCGCCGCTAAGCCCGGCATTCACGACTTTATAGGGAAGAGCGAGTGAATCGATCTTACCCTGTATTACTGCCGGAAATGCTTCCGACGGAGCCACACCATAACCAGCCGTGAGACTATTGCCAAAAAACACAATATGTTTGGTCGAATCGGTCTTTGCCGGTGTATCGGATTGTGCGGTGGTGCTGTCGGCCGATTGCTGGCCGCTTTCCTTGTTGGCCGGCTTGTCTTTACAACCGGCAAAGGCCAGCATGGCTACGATACCGCTCATCAACCCTAATTTCAACATATACACTTTTGGCGTTTGATTTATGATCCCGTTAAACATGTGGCGTCTTTTTATGTTCGTTTATTGATGTATTTTCAGTAACAATAAATGCTGTGCCCGATATACATCGTTTTTTCCATCTAACCGGCACGTCTACTTAAACAAACTTATGGAGTCTATTCTGAATATCCGGAATTTAAGCAAAACTTACCAGGGAGGCGGACATACACTGCACGTTTTGAACGACATCAACTTTGCGGTGGAAGCAGGTGCTACCCTATCGATCGTGGGTCCCTCTGGCAGCGGCAAAACCACCTTGCTGGGCCTCTGCGCCGGTCTCGACCGTGCCAGCAATGGCGTGGTGGAACTGAACAATATCCGCCTCAATGACCTCAGTGAGGATGAACGTGCCCAGGTGCGCAACCGCTATGTGGGGTTCATATTTCAGAACTTCCAGTTGCTGCCTACCCTCACGGCATTGGAAAATGTGATGGTGCCATTGGAATTGAGGGGTGAAAAGAATATCCGCCCGCGGGCCATGGAGCTGCTCGACAAAGTGGGTCTGGCCGACCGGGTACACCACTACCCCATGCAGCTCTCCGGGGGTGAACAACAGCGTGTATCGCTGGCGCGCGCCTTCTCGAACAAACCCCGCATACTGTTTGCCGATGAGCCTACCGGTAACCTCGATGCGGAGACCAGCGACCGGGTAGTGAAATTGCTGTTCGACCTCAACAAAGAGGCTGGTACTACACTAATCATTGTTACGCACAACCTGGAGTTGGCTGCACTCACCAACCGGGTTATAAAGATCAAAGGCGGTCACCTCATTAGCGACGAGCGCAATAATTGAGCGTGTTGAAGCGCGTGGCGGCTTAGTATTATTTGATCCCATCTCTCTTTACCATTACCTAATTACATTTCATTCTTCATGGACCGGGAAAGGTTTGTATATAAAAAGAGGCTCAACATACCCTGGCTGTTTTTAATGGCCTGGCGCGACAGTCGCCGCAATCGCTCGCGGTTGTTCCTGTTCGTATCGTCGATCGTGTTGGGTATTGCGGCGCTGGTTGCCACGTTCTCATTGGGTGATAACGTGCGCAAGGACATCGACCAGCAGGCACAAACGCTGGTGGGCGCCGACCTCGTGATAGAAAGCAATAAGCCTGTAGGACAAAAGATAAGGCCCATGCTGGATTCGCTGGGAGATCAGCGGTCGGAGGAGCGCACATTCGCGTCCATGATCTATTTCAGGAAAGGCGGCGGTACGAGGTTGATCCAGGTACGTGCGCTGCAAGGCGGCTTCCCATACTATGGTTCGTTGGAAACGACGCCTGCCCCGGCAGGCCGGCAGTTCCGCCTGCATCAGGAGGCGCTGGTCGATAAAACCCTCATGCTGCAATTCAATGCGCAGGTAGGCGATTCTATCCAGATCGGCGATGTAGCTTTTGCCATTGCCGGCGTACTGAATAAAGCGCCCGGCCGCACGGGCTTGTCAACGACCGTGGCTCCGCCGGTATACATTCCGCTTAAATATCTCGAAGAGACAGGTCTGGTGCAAAAGGGAAGCCGGGTGGCAGTGAACTTCTATTACAAGTTCAAACCGTCTACCGCAATTGATAAAGTGGTGGAGTCCATCGAGCCCCGGCTGCAAAAAGCAGGGTTGGATTATGACACGGTAGAAGAACGCAAAAGGAATACGGGTCGCTCGTTCGAAGATGTCAATGAGTTTTTAACGCTGATCAGTTTTATCGCCTTGTTGCTGGGTTGTATCGGTGTAGCCAGCGCCATCCATATTTACATCCGCGAAAAGATCAGCAGCATCGCCATCCTTCGCTGCCTGGGCGTTAATTCCGGACAGGCATTCCTGATCTACCTGATCCAGATCGTAGGCATCGGGATCGTTGGATCCATCCTCGGAGCCGTGTTGGGAACTATCATACAGCAGGTATTGCCGGCCGTCATCAAAGACTTCCTGCCCATCGAGATCAATGCCGGAATATCCTGGCCTTCGATCTTTAAAGGGATAGCATTGGGAGCGGTGATCGCGGCACTCTTTGGATTGCTGCCTTTACTGTCTGTACGTAAAGTATCTCCCTTGTTTACCTTAAGGCTGTCGCTGGAGCCGGTACGGTCCTTCGCCGATCCGTTCAAATGGCTGGTATATACTTTGATCCTAGGATTTATTGTGCTGTTTACCTGGTGGCAGGTGCACAGTTGGACGCAGGCTATCGTGTTTACCGTCAGCATACTCACAGCCTTCCTGATATTGGCTGGCATTGCACGCCTGTTGATGTGGCTCGTGCGCCGCTTCTTCCCCGCCTCCTGGAGTTACTTATGGCGACAGGGATTTGCCAACCTCTACCGGCCCAACAACCAAACGA
The DNA here is from genome assembly GCF_029223285.1 of Paraflavitalea sp. CAU 1676. Classification (GTDB taxonomy): domain Bacteria; phylum Bacteroidota; class Bacteroidia; order Chitinophagales; family Chitinophagaceae; genus Paraflavitalea. The sequence continues at coordinate 12,553 of NZ_JARHUJ010000001.1, forward strand.
TCATCCTCATCACTACCATTGGCCTCGGTGCGCTTTTCATCAGCACCCTGTACTTTATACAAAGCATGTTGATCAGCCGGGTGAGCCTTACGGGCAGCGGTAATCAGCCCAATATGGTGCTGTTCGATATTCAGAATACACAGAAGGATTCTGTAGCAGCGCTTACCCGACAGTATCAATTGCCAATACTGCAGCAGGTGCCCATCGTAACGATGCGCATCGAATCGATCAACGGCAAAACGGCTGCTGATGTAAAGAATGATACTACCTCGCGCATTTCTGAAAGAGCTTTTGAGTGGGAGTTCAGGGTTACTTATCGCGATTCGCTCACCGATTCGGAAAAGCTGACAGCTGGTAAATTATCAGGACCTGTAAAATACCCGGGTGCAATAGTGCCCATTTCGATGGAAGAAGAATATGCGCGGAGGATCAATGTGCGCATGGGCGACAGCATCACCTTCAATGTACAAGGAGCACTGGTGTCTACGGTGGTTAACAGTATGCGAAAAGTTGATTGGCAGCGCGTGCAAACCAATTTTCGCGTGGTGTTTCCGCCGGGTGTGTTGGAGCTTGCCCCACAGTTCCATGTATTGATCACGCGTGTGCCATCGCCCGAAGTATCGGCGAAGTTTCAGCAGGCCGTGGTGCGCGAATATCCCAATATCTCGATCATCGACCTGCACCTGATCCTGAAAGTGCTGGACGATGTGCTGAGCCAGATTGGTTTTGTGATCCGGTTCATGGCAGGCTTCAGTATTGTGACCGGATTGATCGTGTTGATTGCATCAGTTCTCATCAGTAAGTATCAACGTATGCAGGAGAGTGTGCTCTTGCGCACGCTAGGCGCCAGCCGCCGGCAGATACTGGCCATCACTGCCCTGGAGTATTTCTTTCTTGGCGCACTGGCAGCAGCTACCGGCATCCTGTTGTCTTTAGCAGGTAGCTGGGCGCTCGCGAAGTATAGTTTTAAAACACCTTTTTCGCCCGACTGGTGGCCGATAGGGGTATTGTTTGTCGCTATATCAGGACTCACTATTTTGATCGGTATTTTCAACAGCCGCAGCGTAGTGAACAGACCGCCGCTGGAAGTATTGAGAAGAGAAGTGTAAGAACGTGGATGGCAATGGATTGGCTTATTCGATGGTATATCTTCCGAACAATTAACAGCGTATCGCGTTATTAATTAATAAACCGCCAGTGATAGGTCCTTCCAATTTTACCAAATGGTTCAGGACTTTTGAAGGAATAGCTCCTTTGCAGTAGAGGAGTCAAGTGATCAGCGAAGGAGTGAACGCGTTTGTGGCGTATTGAAATTGTTTATCGTCGGCTAATTAGATAAAAAGAAACAAATGGAGCCCCCTGTGGCTCCATTTGTTGTTATGGGCAATACCTGTGTGCACGATTTATATAGAGAGTGAAGAGCCTGGTATTAAAGTGTTAAAGCAGGCATGACCTGTTGGCGGACTGGTTGCATGCCTATATGGTTTACCATAGTATACCGCCCCTGATCGATCCTCCCGGACCTTGCTATTGTTATTACGTTGATCTTTGCATCATTCAATTCAAACAGTATGGAATTAGGTATTTGCACTTTCGTGGATAATATGCCCGATCCGGTGACGGGCAAAATGATCAGTGGTCACCAACGTATGCAGCACCTGTTGGATGAGATAGAGCTCACCGAACAGGTGGGGCTTGATGTTTTCGCGATCGGCGAACACCACCGGGTGGAATACCTTGTTTCATCGCCGGCGGTGGTGCTGGCTGCTGCGGCGGCCCGCACCAAACGCATCAAGCTCTCGAGCGGCGTAACGGTGCTGAGTTCCGATGATCCGGTTCGTGTGTTCCAGGACTTTGCTACGGTAGACCTGCTCTCGGGTGGCCGCGCAGAGATCATGGCTGGCCGCGGCTCGTTCATCGAGTCATTCCCACTGTTTGGGCACGACCTGCAGGACTATGACGAGCTTTTTAGTGAGAAGCTGGAGTTGCTGTTGAAGCTGAATGAACAGGAAAGAGTGACCTGGAAAGGAAAACACCGGGCATCTATCAACAACCTCGGCGTATACCCACGCCCGCATCAACAAAAACTACCCATCTGGATCGCTGTAGGCGGCACACCCGAATCAGTAGTGCGCGCCGGCAAGCTCGGTTTGCCGTTGACCCTCGCGATCATTGGGGGCGAACCGCACCGTTTTGCACCGCTCATTCAATTGTATAGAAATACCTATCTCCAATCGGGCCATGCTGCAGAGAACCTGCAGATAGGCATCAACTCCCATCTGTTCATAGCCGATGAGTCGCAAAAAGCCGCCGACCTCTTCTTTCCTCCTTATGCCGAGATCATGGGCCGCATTGGCCGCGAACGGGGCTGGGGGCCAATGAGCCGACAGCAGTTTGAAGCCATGCGTACGAAACGTGGTTCCTTGCTCGTAGGTAGTCCGCAGGAGATCATCGACAAGATCCTTTATGAATATGAGCTCTTCCAAAATACCCGCTTCCTCGCGCAAATGAGCGTAGGCTCACTGCCGCACAAGGAAATGATGAGGTCTATCGAGCTATTTGGTACAGAGGTAGCACCCGTAGTGCGCAAGGCTGTTCAACAACAACCGGCTTAAAAGGATTGCCCGGGCGTTTGCAAGGCTATACAACAGCTGTCGGCGATTGCCTTCGGCGCACCCGAAACTGTTTAACAACACCCGGCATAAAAGCATTGCTCCGGTCGTAGCCAAGGCTATTCAATGACAAGCGGGATAAAGCCTTCCACAAGCATCGGGCACAAGTATGCAGGCGGTCATCTCCCTGTACCGGTACTTGCCCCCCCGGTGCCGCCTTCGACCACAGAAGCTGGCCAGTCAGCTATGTCGTCGGCTTTTTCGGCTATGGAAGTGATTTAGCTAAAAGACCCTTGTTGTAGTTTAATGGCTAAACTAATCAGCCATGTTACAAGTTATTCAAACACTCGATCAGCGTAAGCAGCAGCTACGCCAATGTGCTCTCCTAAAAATGATCGGTAATCAATCACTTGCTCCTGAATCGCGCCTGAGCTTTACCCCTGCTATGCTGTTCTTCGTAATGGGGTTCAAAGACATCCTTCATATTATGAAAGATGAGAAGAGCACCGATCCCATGCAATTGAGCGTCAACGTTCATTGCGACGAAGACTCTTACCACTGGCAATGGTACCTGAAAGATCTCGAACGCATCAGTCAGGGCCAAAAGTTCCTTAGTCAGAAAGGGACCGATATGTTTAGTCAGGTATGGTCGGACGATGAGTTCGGCGCCCGGCAAGTGGTATACGATACCATTCACCTGGCCCGCACTTTCTCCCTTCCTTTCTACAAACTGATCATTATAGAATCGCTGGAGGCAACCTTTGAATGTTTCAATGAACCGGTATTTGAGCTGGTACATACATTGGGCCGTCAGGACGAGCTGGAATATTTTGGTGTTCTTCATGCCCATGCAGAAGCCGACCATGCTATGGAGAAGACTGATGCAGCGCAGGAGAGTGAAGCCTACAATAAACATGAGCCTTCCAAACATGAAACGGAAAACGCCGTATTCATCATCAATAAGATCTTCGACCTGTTTGAACAGACTTTTGAGCGATGGTACCTGGCCAGCGAGGCCGTTGGAGGGCGGGTGGCCAAAACAGCAATCGCCAGATAGGATAAGACCGCTCGGACGGGCGACAATGGCGGGTACCGCTTGTCTGGGGCGACAACCGTTCGGACAGTGGGGCCGTTTGGACCAACAATATTGTATCGAAGAATTGCCAGGAACCGGGCATTATATCACCTGGTCTTCCTCCAAAAGAAGCGGGTGCATCCTATTTTGAGGCACCCGCTTTGTTGTTTTATTGGATAGATTTGCTGCGCTGGCTTGGTAACGCATTACAGCAAGCCGGATCAACATATCATGAAACAATTGCTCATCTGTCTTTCGTTGCTGGCCACCCAGGTGCAGGTGGCTTTGGCTAATAATGATAGTCTATTGACCGAGCTGGACAATACCATCCGGCTTACGGCCAGCTTCGACGCGGCAAGGATCAAAGAGATCGACCAGATGCGGCAATCGCTGGGTGCTGCCGGACAGGCACCCGCTGAGGTGTTCGCCCGCCACGAAAAGATCTATGAGGCCTATAAGATATTCAACTACGACTCTGCCTACAGCTATGCCATGAAGTTGGTTCGCATAGCCGCAGACATGAACGATGCCGGCTACCGGGTGGCCGCCACCATGAAGCTTAGCTTTATCCTGCTGTCGACCGGATTGTACAAGGAAACGCACGATTCGTTGGCTTCTCTCTCCCGCCAGGTTATTCCCGACAGCCTGAAGGGTGACTATTATGCCTTGTGGGGACGCTATTACTATGATCTGGCCGGATATGCCAATGACAAATATCATTCAGTTGACTACGACGTTCACGGCAATCATTTCCTCGATTCGGCCCTGGCCTGGTATCAGCCGGGTTCGTTCGAGCATGACTATTATTATGGACTGAAGTATTTTAAGCAGAGTGATCGTGCCGAGGCTGCCCGCTTTCTGGGACAATTAATGGCACGCCCCGATCTTACCCAGCATCAACTGGCTTTGACGGCGTCTACCCTTAGCGCTGTTTACCAGCAAATTGGCGATATCGACCAGTCTATCGACCTGCTCGTGCGGGCTACCGTAGCCGATATCAAGTCTTCGACCAAGGAAACTGTGGCCATCTTTCACCTGGCGGAGTTGCTGTATAAAAAAGGAGATCTGCGGCACGCCGCCCTATGTATCGAAAGCGCTATTGCGAATGCCGCGTTTTATGGCGCCCGGCAACGAAAAGTGCAGGTTAGCTCTATCCTTCCGTTGATCGAAAGTGAAAGGATCAATGGAATGGAAAAGCAAAGGAGTCTCCTGATCAGGTATGCTACCGTAGTTACCCTGCTGGTGCTGGCGCTGGTCGTGCTCACCTGGATCATCCTGCGCCAGGTAAAAAAGCTGAAGCAGACCCAGGAAGCGCTTCGGGCGGCCAATGTTGCCCAGCAAGCCATCAACCAGCAGCTCCAGGAATCGAACCGGCAGCTGGCGGAGGTGAATGAAAAACTAGAAGAAGCCAATAAGATCAAAGAAGAATATATCGGCTACTTCTTTAATATGGACTCCGAGTTCTACAGTAAGATCGATAAGATCAAGACTACCATCGAGCAGAAGCTGCAGGATAAGCGATATGAAGACATCCGGTTTTTCCTTAATAAGATCGATGCCAGAAAGGAAAAGAACGAGTTGCTGTTGAGTTTCGATAAGATCTTCCTGAAACTATTTCCTCATTTTGTACAGGAGGTCAATACCCTGCTACGGCCCGAAGAAAAGATCGTACTGCGGGATGGCGAGCTGCTGAATACCGACCTCCGCATTTTTGCCCTGATGCGGATGGGCGTGGCCGACCCGGAAAAGATCGCCAGCATTCTCGAGTACTCCGTAAAGACCATATATAGTTATAAGTCGCGGGTTAAAAATAAGGCCCTGGTACCTGGAGATGAGTTCGAGGAGCGGATCATGCAGTTCAAGACCCTTTAAGTGAGTACTGCGATTGGCGGAAATCTTGCCTTTCGATAGCTGGGTTTTCCGGTCTTTTACGACCCCCCGGCTTCACGTGCCGTATAAATATTTTTGCCCCGCCCAGGCCCTCAAGATCTCCCTTTAGCACACCTCTCAATAAGGCCAATTTGCGTCGGAAGCCCCCTGAAAGTCTTCCATTTCTGCCCCGATTAAGGTCTGAAATCATTCTATGGTAAATTTATTTAATGCTTTGCAAGCGATTGCTTGTTAGGTATTTATATTTTCGCTACCCGACATTTTCCCTCCTTTTATTTCCATTAGGCTTCCAAAAATTGGCCTTGCTTTTCCCCCATCGTTCCTTTATCTCCTCATTTTTCACCAACCCCATCGATTGCGAAATGCCCGTTATGAAAAAAGCGTTTCTATTCAGTGCTATCCTTGTAGCCTCGCTGGCCGTCCTGGGCCAGGACCAGGTGACCCCTGTAGGCGATGTCCGGAAAGTAACTTTCGCCGCCAACCAGCTCGACCTTACAACCGCCAATGCCTACGTGCGTATCCAGGCTTATGGTGCAGCCATTATCCGGGTGCGGATCAGCAATCGGCCCTTTCAACCAGACTTTTCCTACGCTGTGATCGCTGAGGCTGGTAAACCCGCATTGACCCGAAATGAAAAGGGGGAAACAGCTGGCGAGATCAACCTGCAAACCGACTCCATCAAAGTAAGGATCCGGAAGGCTCCATTCGCCATCAGTTTTTATACGCCCGATGGTCAGCTGATCAACCAGGATGAACCGGGGCTGGGAACCTCCTGGATCGGCACGGAGGTTACGACCTATAAACATATGCAGGACGGTGAGCGATTCATCGGCCTGGGAGAAAAGACCGGTAACCTGGACCGTAAAGGCAATGCCTACACCAATTGGAACTCGGATGTGTTTGGTTACAGCGTATCACAGGACCCATTGTACTCCACGATTCCCTTCTATATCGGCATCCACCACGGATTGCAATATGGTATCTTCTTCGACAACAGCTTTCAATCCGATTTCAATTTCGGAGCAAGCAATAACCGTTTCTCTTCCTTTGGCGCCCGCGGTGGTGAAATGAACTACTATTTCATGTACCAGCCTTCCGTGGCAGGTATTATCCGCAGCTATACCCAGCTTACCGGTCGCATGACGATGCCGCCCCTCTGGAGCCTGGGGTATCAACAAAACCGGTACAGCTATTATCCGGACACAGAAGTGTATCGTATTGCCCAGACCTTACGGGAGAAGAAGATCCCGGCAGACGGCATTACGCTGGACATTCATTATATGGATGCCTACAAACTATTTACCTGGAACAAAGAACGCTTTCCCGATCCAAAAGGCATGATCGACAGCTTGCACCGGATGGGATTGAATACCACGCTCATCGTTGATCCGGGTATTAAAGTAGAAAAGGATTATCCCGCTTATGAAAGCGGCCTGCGCGAAAACATCTTCCTTAAGTACACCGATGGCCTGCCCTATACAGGCGAAGTGTGGCCCGGCTGGTGCCATTTTCCCGATTTCACCAGCGAGAAAGGACGTAACTGGTGGAAGGGACAGGTGACCAATTATACCAATGTTGGTGTTAATGGCATTTGGAACGATATGAATGAGATCGCTACCTGGGGACAGAAGATGCCGGGCAATGTGCTTTTTGATTATGACGGTCACCCCACTACCCACCTGAAAGGTCATAATGTATTTGGTTTGCAGATGGCGCGATCAAGCTATGAAGCGGCGCGACAGGCATTGCAGAAAAGACCGTTCATTTTAACACGCGCCGGTTATGCCGGTCTGCAGCGGTACACAGCGCTTTGGACGGGCGACAACCGTGCGGAAGATGATCATATGCTCACCGGCGTTCGTCTGTTGACCAGCCTGGGCCTGAGTGGTGTTCCATTTACCGGGATGGATGTGGGTGGCTTCACTGGCAATCCTACAGTAGGCCTTTACACCCGATGGATGCAGCTGGGCGCTTTTATTCCTTATTTCAGAAATCATACCCAACTCAATACCAAATCGGCCGAACCCTGGTCTTTCGGAGAAGACGTACTGGCCACATCGCGCAATTATATCAACCTGCGATATCGTTTGCTGCCTTATCTGTATTCGGTGTTTCAGCAGGCCACGCAAGAGGGCATGCCGGTGGTGCGTTCGCTGGCGATCGACTATACGCACGATGCTCGTATCTATAACCCAGCTTATCAGAATCAGTTCCTGTTCGGTCCCGGCTTTCTCGTAATGCCGGAGGAAAGTGTGCAGCAGTTTGCCAAGGTGTACCTGCCCGCGGGCGAATGGTATGATCTCTACAACGATGTACAGGAGCAGGGTGCTCAGGAAAAGCTGATCGAGCTATCTGCTGTAACACTGCCTGTATATGTAAGAGGTGGCAGTATCATACCAATGCAGTCGTTGATACAAAACACGACCGAGAAGCCCACGGATACATTGACATTGCAGGTGTATAAAGGGAGTAAGGACAGTCGCTTCGTGTATTATGAAGATGACGGAGCGAGCTATCAGTATGAGCAAGGGGATTATTACAAACGCAGTATGTCTTTTGATGCAGTTGTTAAGACCATTACCCTTGACGCACCCACCGGTAACCGGGCCTCGCAGTTCAAATACATCAGGATAGCATTACATGGTTTTGCGGAGAACAACCTGCAGGTGAATGGGCGTGCTGTATCGACAACGGACCTGTTGTTCTCTTATCTCAACCCAAAACCGCTGGCAGGCGAACCCAACAGTTTTACCGTGAAAAGCCTTGTGCTGGAAAACAGCGCGGATAAGATCGTGATAAAGTATTAAGCTCCGGCAAGTGGCTACGAGCCGCAAAGGCTTGTTGCCACTGATTGCTCAGCGATAAAGGAACATTCTTTCTAACATAAAACGTAAGGCTCTGGTCAACTTCGATCAATTCAACTTGTCATTATGAAACAATTCCGCCATTTGAATTTGTGGTTGCTACTATGCACCTGCTGCCTCACCCTCCTGGAGGCAAAGGCCCAGCAACCGGCCATGCAGGTTTCCGGTTCGGTGAAAAATGAAAGGGGTGAACCCCTCTCTGCGGTTTCGGTAAAAGTATCGGGCGCAGACAGAGGCACCGTCACCGACGGCAAAGGAAACTTCTCGCTTTCTGTGCCTGCCAGTTCTCTGCTGGTATTCTCTTATGTGGGCTACGATACCTTACAGGTAACAGCCCGCGAGCGCATCGATGTAGCGCTTAAGCCATCGGCCAATGCGCTGAATGATGTGGTCGTGATTGGTTATGGTACACAGCGTCGCAAGGAAGTAACTGGTTCTGTAGCTACGGTTACTGCCAAAGACTTTCAACAAGGCAGCATTACCACCCCCGAGCAATTGATTGCGGGAAAGGTGGCCGGTGTGTCGGTTACCTCCAATGGAGGATCGCCGGGTGCGGGTAGTGTGATCCGTATTCGTGGCGGGGCTTCGCTCAATGCGAGTAATGATCCGCTCATTGTCGTTGACGGCGTTCCTTTAAGCGGCAACAATATTTATGGTGCGTCCAATTCGCTGAGCCTGATCAATCCGAATGATATTGCCTCCTTTACCGTGTTGAAGGATGCGGCGGCAACGGCGATCTATGGTTCGCGTGCCTCGAATGGGGTGATCATTATCACGACGAAGAAGGGCACCGGTGGCCAACTTGCTTTTGCATTCAATACACAGGTTTCGGTATCAAAGGTTGCCAAAAAGATGGACGTACAATCGGCAGCGGAGTTTCGCAAGTATGTGGACTCGCTGGGCGGCGGTACCTTCGACAATATTCATTCTTACAAATCACTGATGGGTAGTGCCAGCACCGACTGGCAGGATGAAATATTCCAGACGGCCATCAGCACCGATAATAACCTGAGTGTTTCGGGAGCAGTCAACAAGATACCTTATCGTATATCGCTGGGCTATCTCGATCAGCAAGGTCTCCTGCGTACGGATCATTTGCAAAGGATGTCGGGTGGCATTAGCCTGAGCCCGCGGTTCCTGAACGATCACCTGAAGGTGGATATCAACCTGAAGGGGGCTTACAACAAAACCCGCTTTGCCAATAATGCAGCGATCAGCTCGGCGGTGTACTTCGATCCTACCCAACCGGTGCATGCTACATCTCCTTATGGCAATTATTACGAATGGGCTTCTGTGGATCCGGTTTCGGGTGCTATAACGCTTAACAAACTGGCACCCCGTAACCCGGTTGCATTGCTCAACCTGTACAACAATACCAGCCATGTGTACCGCAGCTATGGCAATGTTCAGTTTGACTATAAATTTCATGGATTGCCCGAGCTGCATGCCAACCTGAACCTGGGGTATGATATTGCAAAAGGTGATGGTGAAACCAATGTGCCGGCGTATGCAGCGCAGAACTTTCTCGATGGTGGACAGCGCAACAAATACTCCAACAGGATCAATAACAAGGTAGGCGAGTTTTACCTCAACTATACCAAAGACCTGAAGGAGATCAACAGCAATTTCAATGCAACAGCGGGGTATGGTTACTACAATAACCTATCTACCAATGACAACTACCCGGGTATCCGGGCCAATGGAGATACCATTCCCGGATCGAAGCCGATATTCCCGCTGGATAAACCGGAGAACACCCTGATCTCTTACTACGGCCGTTTGATCTATACGTTCGATGGTAAGTATATCCTGGCTGCCTCTATCCGTACGGATGGTTCCTCCCGCTTTGCGCCAGACGTACGTTGGGGTACATTCCCTTCGGTAGCGTTTACCTGGCAGGCGAGCCGGGAAGCTTTCCTGCAAAATGTGCGGGCCCTATCCGACCTCAAGTTGCGACTGAGCTATGGCGTCACCGGTAACCAGGATGGTATTTATAATTATCCCTACCAGGCGATCTATTCATTGAGTGGCAACGGTTCGGCGGTACAGTTTGGCAACAACTGGTATTATATGGGAACACCTGCTGCTTATGACGCCGGTATCAAATGGGAGCAAACGGCTACCTACAATGCTGGTATCGATTATGGTTTCCTCAACAACCGTATCAATGGTAGCCTCGATTTCTATTTCAAGAAAACGAAGGACCTGCTCAATACCATCCCTATTCCTGCCGGTTCTAATTTCAGCAGTACCATTCTTACCAATGTCGGTAATGTCGAGAACAAAGGCGTGGAGCTGGCCATCAATGCCGGCGTGATCAGGAACAGCCGCCTCAGCTGGGATGTGAGTTTCAATGCAGCCTACAACGAAAACAAGATCACCAACCTGACTGCTACGAAAGACTCTACTTATCCCGGAACACTCACCGGCAATGGTCAGATACAGATCAATACGGTAGGATACCAGGCTAACTCGTTCTATGTGTATCATCAGCAATACCTCAACGGCAGGCCGGTAGAAGGGGTGTATGTAGACATTAATAAAGATGGCGTCATCAACCAAAAAGACCTGTATCGGTACAAGTCGCCTTTCCCCAAGGTTACCCTGGGCTTCTCTACCCAGCTTACGTATGGCAAATGGGCGCTCAATACGGTGCTGCGTGCGAACATTGGTAATTATATGTACCATGGTATTGCAACCGGTGCTATCCGCGCAAATATCCTGAACCCACTTGGTTACCTGGCCAACAGTATGAGCGATGTGTACAATACAGGTTTTGTGAATGGGCAAAACCAGTCGGACTACTATATTCAGAACGCTTCTTTCCTGAAGATGGATAACCTGGGGCTGGCTTACAATGTGGGCAGGCTTATGCACGACAAGGTGGGCTTGCGCCTCACCGCCAATTGTCAGAACGTATTCACCATCACCAAATACAAGGGACTCGATCCGGAAATATATGGTGGCATTGATAATGCGATCTATCCCCGCCCGCGCATTTTGGTGGTGGGAGCCAGTCTTCAATTTTAGTGATCTTAAAAGCATGCGTACAATGAAAAAGTATTTCTCTCTACATACAACCGTTTTGCTGGCCGTGACGATATTGTTGTCGGCCTGTCATAAAGACCTCGATCTGCAACCGCTTAATGCGAACACGTCAGAAAAGCAATACAGCAACCTGGCTGGTTACAAGCAGGTGCTGGCTAAAGTGTATGGCTCCTACTCGCTGGTGAGCAGCAACGGCGTGGGTGTTTCTGATGTGAACATAGCCGGCATTACCGATGCTGGTACTACCGATTTCCTGCGCTCCTGGTGGAACCTGCAGGAGCTTACTACCGATGAGGCGATCTGTGCCTGGAACGATGCCATCCTGCTTAGCTTCCACAACCTCAACTGGACGAGCAGCAACGTGTTTGTGAATGCGGCTTATGCGCGCAGTTTGTTTCAGATTACCGTGTGCAATGAGTTTATCCGGGAATCGGCCGACGAGAAGCTTACCGCGAGGGGCTTCAAGGAAAGTGATGCCAATACGATCCGGCAGTTCAGGGCAGAGGCACGTTTTCTGCGGGCTTTTCAATACTGGGTGTTGATCGATCTTTTTGGCAATCCCCCTTTTGTAACAGAGGCAGACCCTATCGGTAAGTATATCCCCAAGCAGATCAAACGGGCAGACCTGTTTGCTTATATAGAGTCGGAGTTGAAGGCCATTGAGAATGACCTGGCTGCTCCCAGGCAAAATGAATATGCAAGGGCCGACCGCGGTGCGGCCTGGGCTTTACTGGCCAGGCTTTACCTCAATGCAAAAGTGTATACCGGTAACGACCGGTCCACGGATGCCATCACCTACGCCAGTAAGGTGATCGAGAGCGGCTATGCGCTCAAGAGCAATTACAAAACGCTCTTCATGAGCGATAATGATAAGAACAATACTGAGGTGATTTTGCCGATTGCCTTTGATGCTACCAATAGTCAGAATTATGGAGGCACTACTTTCCTGATCTGTTCAGCGCATGGCACGAACCCTGCGGATAACCAGGCCTTTGGTATTCCGAGTGGTGGCTGGCTGGGTAACCGCAGCACCAAGAACCTGCCATTGGCATTTGGCGATTACAGCGGCAATGCCGATAAAAGGGCTTTGTTTGGCCCTGGCAATCTCGAGGTAAATGATGTAGTGGTATTCAATGACGGATTGGGGGTGTACAAATTCAACAATATAACTTCTGCCGGAACGATCCCTCCATCTCCCAACGGCGTATTGTGCAGTGTAGATTTCCCCTTGTTCCGCCTGGCGGAAATGTATTTGGTATATGCCGAGTCGGTATTGCGTGGTGGCACGGGTGGCACCCAGGCTAAAGCCCTGGAATATTTCAACGCCTTGCGCACAAGAGGTTATGGTAATAACAGTGGTAATGTAAGTGCGATCACCCTGGCCGATGTGCTCAATGAACGCAGCCGCGAGTTGTACTGGGAGGGTTTCCGCAGAACGGACCTCATCCGTTATGGACAATTTACCAGCAGCAGTTACCTGTGGCCCTGGAAGGGTGGCGTGAAGGGCGGCGCCGGTGTAGACGCCCATTTTGCTTTGTTCCCCATACCGGCCGCTGAAACCATTGCCAATCCCAACCTGGTACAGAACCCGAATTATTGATCTTAAAACACGATTGTATGCGATCTATAGTCAATTATCTTTTTATAACAGCTTTTACCTTGCTGCTGTTTGCCTGCCAAAAGGATGAAGAGGTGTACTCCCTCAAGGCTGGCAGTTTCGGCAATACAGCGCTCACTGCTTCTGCAAGTTCCGTTGTGCTGACTGCTGCTGCCGAGAATGATACCGCCATAAAGTATAAATGGTCACCCGCCGATTTTGGTGAGCAGCCGGTGGTGAGTTACGTGTTGCAGCTTGGGCGTATTGCTGATACGGCCAATAACTGGGCTGCGGCCAAATCATTTACCATAGATGTCAATACACTGCAATACAGTTTCATTACCAAAGACCTTAACAACCTGCTCAATGGTATGGGCCTTGCACCAGGGGTGGCTACACCCATTGCTGTGCGGGTTCGGGCGAATGTAAACCAGTACAATGGTGCTGCGTCTACGGTATCGCCGGTGTACACCAATACCGTTACGCAACAGGTTACCTCTTATGGGCTTGATTTGTACGTGCCGGGTGATTACCAGGGATGGAACCCCGGTGCTGCTTCTAAACTGGCTCCGGTACCTGGCCGCGCTGGTTTGTATGAAGGATATGTGTACATGCCGGGTACAGGTGTGCAATATTTTAAATACACCAATGCACCCGACTGGAACCACACCAATTACGGCGATGGCGGTAATGGCACTTTCAATACCGATGGTGCGGCTGGCGGTCTTTCGGTGCCGGATGGGGGGTATTATTACCTCACTGCGAACCTCAATACCAATACCTGGACTGCCACCAAAACAAGTTGGGGCATATTGGGTGATGCATCTCCCGGTGGTTGGAATACCGATACCCAATTGAGCTTTGATGATGCCACCAAGGTGTGGAAGGTGACCGCCAATATGATCAAGAACGGTTCATTCAAGTTCAGGGCCAATAATGGCTGGGCGCTTGACTTTGGCATCGATGGTGCGGGCAAGCTGCAATATGCCGATAACCCCTTCCTGGGTTATACGGCGGGCCTCAATAACCTGTCTGTGCCCGAAGACGGCAGTTATACAATTACCCTCGACCTGCATGTGGCTGGCAAATACACCTACATCCTGCAAAAAAATTAATGCGTGAACAAACCCTTTATGAAAATAACTATGTACACGATATTACTTAGCTGGCTGTTGATAGCCTGCAGCAAAAATAATGAGGCACCGGTGCCGCCGCCCGCGCCGCCAGATAATACGCCTGCTCAATATGGAACACCCTTTGCGAATGTGCCAGCTGCTGCCGACGCTGTGATCTATCAGGTGAATATGCGGGCTTTCAGCAGTCAGGGTAATTTTCAGGGTGTCACTGCCCGGCTGGGCAATATCAAGGCCCTGGGCGCCAACGTCATTTATTTGATGCCTGTGTATCCTATTGGCGCGGTGAAGGCGGTTAATTCTCCCTATTGCATTAAGGATTACAATGCAGTGAACAGCGAGTTTGGTTCGCTCGACGACCTGCGTGCGTTGGTAGATGGTGCACACAACCGTAATATGAGCGTAATCCTCGACTGGGTGGCCAACCATACTGCATGGGATCATCCATGGGTTACAACCCATAAAGACTGGTATCTGCAGGATGCGGGAGGTAATGTGATCAGTCCGCCCAATATGGGGTGGAACGATGTGGCACAGCTCAATTTCGGCAGTGCTGCGATGCGCCTGGAGATGATCAACTCGATGAAGGGTTGGGTGTACAAGGCCAATGTGGATGGCTTTCGTTGTGATTATTCCGACGGGCCTCCGCTCGACTTCTGGAAGCAGGCTATCGATACCCTGCGCAATATTAAAACGCATAAGCTGCTATTGATGGCGGAAGGATCACGCACGAACAATTTTACCGTGGGCTTCGATTTCAATTTTGGCTTTGGATTCTTTGGGCAGTTGAAGAATGTTTACAATAATAACAAGTCGGCACTGTCTATCGATAGTGTAAACACGGTGGAGTACACAAATGCCAACAGCAGTCAACAGGTTATTCGTTACGTCTCTAACCACGATGTGAATGGCGCAGAGGGTACGCCGATTGAATTATTCGGTGGCGAGCAGGGAGCAATGGCTGCTTTTATTGTGGCGGCTTATATGAAGAGTGTTCCGATGATCTATAATGGTCAGGAAGTGGGGATGAGTGCGCGGATACCCTTTCCCTTTACCAGCGTAAAGATCGACTGGACTAAAAATGCTGCCACTACGGCCTTGTACAAACAGGTGATTGAGCTCCGTAATAATAATGCGGCCTTGCGGCGGGGGCAGCTCACCAGCTATAGCAATGCAGATGTATGCGTATTTACGAAGGTGCTGAACAATGAGAAAGTGCTGGTGATCGCCAACCTGCGAAATAAAGCGGTATCATATGCTGTGCCGGGCGCAATAGCCGGCAACTGGAAGAATGCGTTGACAGGTGTGGTTGGAGATGTGAGCGGTACGGTAAGCCTGGCTGCTTATGAATACAGGATCCTGCAACAACCATAAGCTGAGTTGATAATGTTGGGCAATGCCCTGATGAATATTTTAGGGTAATAATGGGTATCTACAAATTTCCGATTACCCTGATGGCTGCCGGTTTTCCGGCGGCCATCTTCCATTTACAGCGTGTGGGCGCAGCTGCTACCTGAGATTAGTAGGCTCTATAGGGGCTGCTACAATGCTGGTTCGCGCGTGTACTTAAGTCGATATTCACCGGGCGACATACCCACTACTTTCCTGAATACATCACGGAATGCTTTGATATCGGTATAGCCGGTATCGTACATCACTTCATTGATGGTTTTGCGCCCGTGCTCCAGTTGCTTCTTGGCTGCTTCTACTTTTACGCGCTGCAGGTATTCGAATACGGAGTTGGAAGTGGCTGATTTAAAACGACGTTCAAAGTTGCGGCGTCCCAGTGATACATGGGTGGCAATCTCATCTACTGAGATCTTTTGCTGGTAGTTCTGCTCAATGTATTCCTGGGCCTTGAGCACACTTTCGTCGCTGTGTTGCTTGTATCCCTGGAAAATGATGAACTGCGACTGGCTGGTGCGGCCCATATCGAGTGCGAAGATCTTGGCGATCAGGATGGCGATATCCCGGCTGGCATGTTTCTCGATATAATAAAGGATGAGATTGAGGTATGAATAAGCGGCGCCGCTGGTATAGATGCCGCCTTCATCGGTCATGATCTTATCATCGACCACGGTTACGTCGGGATACATTTCCCGGAATTCGTTGACGTGTATCCAATGGGTTGCGCAACTGCGGCCGCGCAGTAAGCCGGTAGAGCCCAGTAGAAAGGCACCTGTACACAGGCTCATCACCTCGGCGCCTTTGGTGTATTGGTCCACGATCCAGGGCACCAGCCCCTGGTTGATTTCAACACTTTTAAAAATATCTCCATGCAAGGCGGGAATAATAACCAGGTCAGACCTGAAGTCATCGGTGATCAGGTAATTGGGGTGAATGCTGAAGAAGTTCTGCTTCATGAACTGGCTGTGGTGTTTACCAACCAGTTGAAAATGGAAAAGGGGTGGCTTGCCGGCGCGCTGGCTGGCTTTATTCACCTCGGCGAATATATGGTGTATCCCTTCTACATTCGTGAGGCTTATATCTCCCTCAGGTATCAGGACAGATATATGTTTCATGTAGTAAAATTAAGCGTTCGCGTAGGTTATGCCTACGATGGAGTGATGAAAGTCGCTTTTGGCCTTTCCCATCTGGTATTCGCTCTATATCAAGATAAGGCAGGGATCGTGCCAGTGATGAAGCATCACGAAAAAAGTGATGAAGTGTATTATTTCAGGCGGTTGGGGTAACTTGATTTTGAACTACTTTGATGATCCTGCTGTTTAGGGGCAGGTAATCAAACTAAGTCAATGACAGGGCCTTTCGGGCGCCTCGCCTACACGCATTTGAGTTCTGTGTCGAGGCTGGCCGACAGGCCGGAAAACTATTCGCAATTCCTGTTTATGATGAAGCCGGTCGATGGAGGAACGGAGCTACATCTAAGGATCACCCAATTCCCCACCGAGGTGATCTACCATCATTTAAGGTTTTACTGGCTGGTATCGATGGAGAAGATCAGGCAGTTTGCTGAGCAATCAGGGTAGCGGGGCTAGTCCCACGGCATTTTAACCCAGGGGCTGTTGGCATCGGTGAGCAACAGGTTCATCCCCTCCATCATATCTACAAATTCTTCTTCGTCGATCCCATTCCACACACAGCGGGCAAACTGGTAAGATACAGAAAGTTGCTTCCAGGAATTGTACATACTGCGGATAGGTCCCACACAGCGGAGGATATAGCCCATTGCTTCGCCTTGGGTGAGGTAACCGGCATCGAAGCTGCCGCGGCTGAGGTTGATGATGCGGGCAAAATCCCAGATTAGCATTTCGGGTTGCGTGTCTTTGCTGATGAGCTTGCGCTCCTGGAAGAGCTCGAGCGCGTCGCGCATATTGCGGAGCCGCTGTAAAGCGGTCTCTTCCTCCATTTCGTCTTTCACGACATGGTCGCGCAGGAAAGCCTTACTTTCCTTGATCGAAACGGTGTTCATGGCCTGCCAGATGATATCGAACTGGATACGGTGGCCTTCGGTAAAAAGCCATTCGATGGTTTCCTGCGCTTCTTCCTTACTGTCGATATCCCACCATTGGGAAAGCATGTTGCGGCACTCCTGGCGGCTGAACCCGGTCGTGAGGTCGTTGAGGTATTGACCATTGAGCAGGGCAAGATCGGCTCCGCAGGCAAGGGCCCATAGTTCCTGGTTCGATAGCTGGCTATCGGGATTCAACAGGATGGCCGGCGTATCGTCGTCTGTGTCGCTCGCATCGTTGTTGAATAGGGTATTGAACTGCTGCATTTGCTGGCCAAACTGGTTGAGCTGACCGGCCCACTGGCTGGAGAACTGCATTGACTGTTCCAGTTGCTGTTTATACATAGCAATGGTATCGTCGGAAAGGCCCATCGCTTTGAGCGATTGCAAGTATTGATCAATGGCGTTTTTGTCCATAAGGAAGGGTTTGCGATTGAAGGCAAAATTCATACCACAGAGCCGGATTAAACCCTGTGATCTAACTACATCCATAGTAATACGTCTAATCTTCCAGTTAAGTATATGGCTACCGGTAAAAAAAGGGCAATTGCCCAAAAGCAGTCGTCAGGCGTTAAAAAGCGTGGGCGAAAGATGGTAAAGTCTATTGGGAGCACGCAATGAATTACGGGCCGATCCCCAATGCCAGGATACTATTGGAGCACAAAGGCTGCGGCAGCCCTGTGATCAGTGGCCGGGGTGTTGAAGGATTGATGCTGGAGTTTGGTTTTATTCCGCAGGTATAGGGGAAGCGATGGTGGTGGTGCCTGACGTTTGCGATGCTGCGGAAAAGGCGGGGCGGTTAGGGTTGTGGGAGAACGGCGTTTGGGCATGGTGATAATTGGAGAAGCGGCGAACGAGCCTGGCCCATTTGATCAGTTGAGGTATCGTGTCCATATCGCATACCAATGTTTTACGGCTTAAGGTCTTCAGTTCGGCCATCGTGCTGATCTTGGTGGTAGCCTGCTTAAGCTGCTGAAGCGACAACCAGCCCATGGCATGCAAGGCGTGAATGGTAATGGCAAAGTTGGCTTTTGCTGTTGGATTATAGGATAGCTGCGATAACTGCTGATTGATAAACGACATTTCATCGAGGAATAGCTGTTGCAGCTCATCGTATTTGCGATACAGGTTGGGCAGGGTGTAAATGCCGTTGTGGGTATCTTTCCATACATCAAACGCGTCGTTCACCAATTGCATGAGTCCGGCCAGGGCATACAGCATGGGCTGCATGGGCGGCGGCGGATAATGGTCGAGCGTATCGTAGAACAATTGAAGGCTGTAATAACTTTTGTTGTAGGTGATGTCGTATAGGTCCCTCTCGCTGATGCCTTCGTCCAGCTGCTTCAGTGATTCTTTCTCCCAATGGGTTCCTTCCAGCAAATGTTGGATGAACAGATCACGCCGGGGCACACCACGAAGCAATTCGATATACAGTTCCCGGACCAGTTGATCGGTTTCGCCCGATGGTGTATGCTGTTCGGGATGGGTGACCAACTTTGTAATGGTTTCATAGGGCAAGAGCCGGTCGTCGAAGAGGTCATCAAACAATGGCATGAAAAGGCTCAGGAGCAGTATGTTCTTATGTTCTTTTTCTGATAGCTCCTGCCCCGTGAGCTGGTAGAAGTTTTCACAGATCACATTCAGGGCCAGTTGCCAGTATTTGGTGAAGCGTTGAAGCTGTTTGGGCGATAAGTATGGCTGCTTGGCCAATACCGCCGCTGGCAATGCGGCTCGCAGTTTGTCGGCGAACTGACGTTCCTGGGTTTTGAGCTTGCGTTGCAAGCTCACGAGCCGGCGAAGCACGCGCCATAGGCTGACGGGTTCAGGTATGCTGAATTGCACGCCTGTATGGTCAACAACGCCAGGCCGGTTTGCTGTCATTAGGTTTTGTGTTTGGGCAGACTAAAATAAGAAGTATTAAGGTTATAGAAATGTGTTTATGCGTGAAATGGTGGGGCGAAGGAGCAGAAGGCAGCCTTTTATGTCCTTCAAGCGCCTTGCAGCGGCGGTTAGCAGGTATTAGAAAGTAATGACCACCTTTCCGAAAGCCTTGCCCGATTTAAACCGGTGAAAAGCTTCCTGCACTTGATCGAGCGGATAAACGCTATCAATGACCGGCTTAAAGTGATTCTTTTCGATGGCCTGTACGAAGTCGCTCAACTCCTCGGCGTTGCCAACTGAATAGGCTTGCAGGCGCACATAGTTGGTGATCAGGGGTATCAGGTCAATCGATAGCCTGGTACCTGTCATCAGCCCAATCAGTCCTACAAATCCGTGTTGCTTTACCGACAGAATGCTTTGTTCTATGGTATCCGTGCCGGCTACATCCAGCGTTACATCGACGCCGATACCGCCGTTAATACGCTTTACTTCTTTACTCCATTCGGGAAATTCTTTGTAGTTGATCACCTCATCGGCGCCAAGCTTCTTCAGCTTTTGTTCTTTTTCCTTGCTGCCGGTGGTGGCGATTACTTTAAGGCCGAAGAGTTTGGCGATCTGCAGGGCAAACAAAGAAACGCCGCCGCTGCCCTGGATCAATATGGTTTGCCCGGCACGGATCTGGGCCTGCTCCACGAGGATGGTCCACACGGTGAGGCCGCCAACCGGCAAGGGTGCAGCTTCCGCATCGGTTAGTGTGGCGGGAGTCCGCACGAGGGTATTCTCGGGCTGTACCGTGAATTCGGACAATAGCCCTGGTCGCGAAAAAGCAGTTCTCCATTGGTCGTGGTAGGGCGTATTTCTACCGGCCTCCCAGCGGCCAATGAAGGGGATGAGCACCCGATCACCTTTCTTCCACCGCGTTACCTGTGCGCCCACTTCTTCCACAATGCCTACACCTTCCGAAACGGGTACATGGGGAAGCTGAATGCCAAAGGGTATCCTGTTTTCCACTACCAGCAGATCATGAAACTCGAGGGCAACGGCCGTGGTTCGCACCAGCACTTCATTGCCGGCGGGAATGGGAGCAGGAATATCCCTAAGGTGCAAATGCTCAATGCCAAACTGTTCGAGTTGAATTGCTTTCATGGAGTGAATGTTTTATATGGCAAAGCTAGGGTCTGAAAGGGCCTGTCCGGAGGGGGTAGATGGACTTTAGTGCGGGCGAATCTGGACTATCCTGGCCGCGTGTCAGGGCCGGGTTGTGATACGGGTATCCCGATATATAGTAACGCGCTTCGTTAAATGATGAAATACAGTAAAAGGGCCTCGGGTGCTTTGGCGGCAATTAGCTGGAAGTTAAGCGGTTAGTGTTTGGCGCGTGAGTTGATTTACAAGAGGCATCAGAAAACGACGCACATGCAAACAGGAAACGCCACTACCAGAGAATTGTTATTTATGGAAACGTTGAATGAGCTGAAGCGTGCAGGATATGAGCTGGAGTTCAGAAGGGAAACTACTTGTCTGTATTGTATGGAATTGCAATGGTGGGTAATGCCAGACAAATTCAAGGTTGACGAGTCATTCTATTTCGAAAGCGTGTTGAACCCCGATGCCGGCCGGATGCTTTATGCCATTTCGTTATCGCATGGGCTGAAAGGGTTTCTGATAGATACCTGTGATGTTTACGCGGATAATATCAGCCCGGAATTGCTACACAAGTTACAACTGATCAAGCCTGCTATGAAGGCATTATAGATGAAGAAGTACAAAGGAAATTATTCACCTGGTAAAATTTTAGGCATATGGAAAATTATGAAACACTCGTGGATGCATTAGACAAACTAAAGGAAAGGGGCTACGATGCCGACTTCGCAACGCAGTCGGTATGCCTCTATTGCGGAGATCTGGACATCAGGCTCGATCCGGAAGACTTTCATGTTGATGAAATATACCGGTTTGAAGGCGATTCGAACCCGGACGACAATACGGTGCTGTACGCCATATCCTCCGCTACAGGGGTAAAGGGCACGTTGGTGGATTCGTATGGTGCCTATGCGGGAACATTGAGTTTCGACATGGCGCAAAAGTTAAGGCCCGCTGCACCCAGTGTTTAGTAGCAGGGGCACAACAATTGCTGCCCCGTAAAGGATCGATTTGTATCAAGTATAAAATTATAATACATGTTAACAATTGGAAGCGTTGCGCCGGATTTCGAACTGTATGCTAAGCCCGATCAAAAGGTTCGCCTCAGTGGGTTAAGAGGCAAGAACGTGATCCTGGCATTTTATCCCGCCGATTGGAGCCCTGTGTGCGGCAACCAGATGAGCCTGTACAATGAGATGGAGTCGTTTTTTATTCGGCAGAATGCCCAGCTGGTGGGCATATCGGTAGACAGCCGGTGGTGCCATACGGCATTTGCCGAGCAAAACAAGTTTGGGTTTCCCTTACTCGCCGATTTTGAGCCCAAGGGCGCTGTTTCAAAAGTATATGAAGCTTATGACGAGGGAACGGGTGAATGCCGGCGGGCACTGTATGTAATTGATCAAAATGGGGTGATTCGGTGGAACTATCTTTCACCCATCGATGTGAATCCTGGTGCCGACGGAATTCTGAATGCATTAGAACAGATCAATAAATCAACTACAAATGACAACACAATTAATACCGCTGGTAAATAGCAACGATCATGTAAGCGGTGAGGGCAGCGCAGTGATCGAAGTAGTGGAATATGGCGATTACCAATGTCCCTATTGCGGCCGGGCCTATCCGATCATTAAAAGCATCCAGGAGCGGCTGGGACCTCAGCTGAGGTTTGTATTCAGGAATTTTCCGTTGTCTAAGATACATCCTCATGCTTTTCTTGCGGCTGTTGCTACCGAAGCGGCCGGTTTGCAGGATAAATTCTGGGAGATGCACGATATCGTTTTTGAGAACCAGCATTCATTGGAGTTAAGCAGCTTGTACCAGATGGCGGATATTATCGGGCTTGACCGGGAGCGATTCAGTAATGACATACAACAACAGGAGTTGATTGAAAAGGTGGAAAAGGATTTTGAAAGCGGTATAAGAAGCGGGGTAAATGGAACACCCACCTTTTTCATCAACGGAAGGAAATACGATGGCAGTTGGGAAGAAGCCGAGCTATATCAGTATTTGAAAAACCTGCACGCTAAACCATCCATGGAGGAGTAGTCGATGCATACTGGAAAATCATACACACTCTTTGAGTTCCTTGTTTGGACACGCAGAAACATATTTTGGCTGTTGGTGGTGGGCAGTATTCCTACCCTATTGTATGAAGTATTTGGCATGAGGTGGTTATCCATACCCTGGCCGGTGGTGGCCATGTTGGGAACTGCTACGGCCTTCATTGTGGGGTTTAAGAACGCACAGTCATATAGCAGGACATGGGAGGCCCGGCAGGTGTGGGGAGCCGCTATTGGCGCCACACGGGCCTGGGCCATGATGTGCCGGGATTATGTGGACGATCCCGAAAAAGCAAAGGAGGTAATATACCGTCAATTGGCCTGGCTCACGGCCTTGCGCCACCAATTGCGGGCGCACAAAGATTGGGAAACATCGACCAGATCGTACAACAAGGAGTATACCCGTTATTATACCATTCCGGAAAGGGAAACGTCCTTGGAGAAGGATTTGTCGAAGTACCTTACTGAGGAAGAAGTGGCGGGCCTGATGCCGACGAATAACAAGGCTGTCCAGCTGTTGGGTTTGCAAAGTGCAGCCTTGAAAGGGCTGCACACCGATGGTGTGCTGGAGCATTTCAGGTTCCTCGACATGCATACTGCATTAAGGGAGTTTTCAAGTCACCAGGGCAAGTGCGAACGGATCAAGAACTTTCCCTACCCCAGGCAGTATGCTACTATCAACACCCTTTTCATCAGGATATTCTGCGTGTTGCTTCCGTTTGCGCTGCTGGGCGAGTTCAACGAGCTCAATGAGCAGGTGACCGGAGTATTGAGGGGCAGCATGGTGTGGTTTGTAATACCATTTAGTATGCTGGTATCCTGGGTGTATACGTCGTTGGAGCAGGTGGGAGAAAGTACGGAGAATCCGTTTGAGGCAAATCCCAATGCGGTGCCGATATCACAAATGAGTCGGGCAGTAGAGATCGATATCCGGGAAATGTTGGGCGAAACGGATCTGCCTCCGGCGCTGCAGGCCAGGAACAACATTGTATTGTAAGTCATCAGGCAGGCTATATTAATAGCATAAAGCGACAAGGGTGTCTGTTCTTTTTGGTATTATACCAGGAAGGAGACACCCTGATTTTATTGGGTAAGATGGTGAAGCAGGTGCTTAAGCATCATTAACTTTATGAGAGAAACTAGGCTGATCCTTAACTTAGTAAAACTCATAGTGTATGTCCCAATCAGAAGGTTTGAGTATCGAAGAAGCCCAACTGCCCAAGGCAGCGATCACGGGAATCGCCCCATTTTTTATTGTCAGGAATGTACCGGTTGCATTGGCGTTTTATCGCGACCGCCTCGGGTTCGATATCACATTTCAGGGACCCAGTGAGGATGATATCTTCTTTGGGATCGTGCAGCGCGGTGCGGCAATGATCATGATGAAGGATATTGGCGTAGAGCCGGTGCCGAATTATACGCGCGACATCAAGCAAGGAATTGCCCGCTGGGATGCCTATATGCATGTCCCCGATCCGGATGCACTGGCAATGGAGTTCTCCTTACGCGGGGTTGAGTTCTTTCAGCCGATTTCGAATAATGATGACGGCCTGCGGGGATTTGAAGTAAAAGATGCTGATGGTTATTTACTGTATTTTGGACGGCCGTTGTAGCCCCATGTTATCGGGCGCGCATCACTTTGTCATACAGGGTTTTCAGTTGAGTGTCACCAAAGCCGTAAATGCTTTCGCGTTTCCAGAATTCTTTAAACACTTCATGGAAGTCAGTAGAGATATTCTTTGTGATGTCTTCAATAACTTGTTCAGGTCTGCCCTTTGAGCCATCTTTAGGAAAGCGGTCAACATGTGCCTTTACTACTTCTTGCAGGTACGAGAAAGGTACAGATGGATGCTTTGAGAGATTTGTCAACTCATCAAGGTTGTCGTTTTTGTAAGCATTCCACAATGCTTGCCCGAAAAATAGGTCGCCCTCACTTAAAGGAATTCTATTCGCATAACAAACGTTAAGTTCCTCTGAATTGGCAGGTCCAAAGCCATTCCAGAAGTGTTTATTGGTTTTGTCTAAGTGGGAAGTATAAACAGCAAAAACTGTTTTCTTTATTGGCAAGCTATTGACGACTGAAATAACAAACCACATATTTACCTGACAAAACAGATCATACTCAAACCAGAGATTGAACTCAGAATTAACAGGGGCATCTAATATTTTTTCAAATTCTTTTACAACAGCATTATAGTATTCGGCTTCTGTGATATTGAGGTATTGAGTTCTTGATTGCCAAAAGTCATGGAGGTTGTCACCTGACAAGTCTCCGTCAATAAGCGCTTCTCTGATGACAACAATACTTCCTTCAATTTTTGCTTCCGGAAAACTATAAGCAAGGGAGTCGCCGTTTAAAACATGGTATACCATGACTGTAAGGTTTTTTGCATTGTCGCTACCTTATAAATATACGTTACTATGCAACAAGGATCCTTCAATACTTTATACCCAGGAAATCAGATTGCATAAGCCCATTGTCGGCGAAGGAGAAACAGGCCTCTTTCGAGAAAATCAGGTGATCAACTACTTCAATACCCATCAGCCTGCCGGAAAGGGCTAAAGACCTGGTTGCAATAATGTCTGCATGGGAGGGCTTCAAGTCGCCGCTTGTATTGTTATTACCTAAAATGATCTTTCCTGCACCGGATAGTAGGGCCGCCGAAAAAATAAACTTCGGGTCGAAGAGCGCTTTGTCCATGCACCCGGTAGCAACCTCCGAAATCCCTAAGACCTTGTTGGCGTTGGTTAATAAGAGGATCTTGAGCTGTTTCACGAGCTCGATTTTATTCCAGTCCCAATGAATCAGGAAAACTTCGAAGGCATCCATACAGTCGCCGATAATAGGCCGCTTTGAGCGGTCGGCATCCGCCTTGTAGATCAGCTCTACCAGGGGCACTTGAAAGTCCTGCACCTTTTCGAGTTTCACTTTCTTGACCTTTGCAGGCAGCGGGAAGGCCGGCAAAATAGTTGCCGCCGCCTTATTGAGTTGATTTTTCCCTTTTACTGGCATGGCTGTTCTTTTTAGTGGTTTTAGATTTTCGCTTAGTTTGACCCTTCTGCTCCGCCTTTCTGTGGAGTAGATAGG
The DNA here is from genome assembly GCF_029223285.1 of Paraflavitalea sp. CAU 1676. Classification (GTDB taxonomy): domain Bacteria; phylum Bacteroidota; class Bacteroidia; order Chitinophagales; family Chitinophagaceae; genus Paraflavitalea. The sequence continues at coordinate 38,416 of NZ_JARHUJ010000001.1, forward strand.
CGGCTTCGGCCAGCTTTTCGAGGTTTTCGTATAGGAATAGCAGATTACTGCGATCCAAGCCTTCCTGGAACCAACTTCCGTCATGGCATAGGCCAGCGCACAGCCATTCCCACAATACATCTCGCAGATCATGTAGGTGATAGTTCGTGAAAAACTCAGCTAGCACGCTTTTGGGGTCACTTTGTTCCTCATGGGAAAGTCGCCGAAGCTGGTTTGGTATTTCAAGAGTTTCCGGTTTCATAGCAATTGTTTATGCGTTTTTCAATAGTGTGGAAAATGTGCTCCTGGCCAATTACTTCTAATATTTTCTGCACACGATGGTCATGAGCGCGTTCTTTTAGATAGCGGAAAGTTACCTGCATAGTTGTTCGGTACAAACAGCCGCCATTGTATTGAAGAAAATCATCCCGGTTACCCCAGAGTTGGAGGAATACCGATTCCGTAAGGAGGCAAAGAATGCCTGGGGCTTGAATTCCAGAGTAGCGGGCTATTATTGAAAAGGTAGAGTCGTAGAAGAACTCGCAAAATTTTGCGAAAACCTGTCCGTTGCCGGAGGCAATAGCACGGGGTTGAGAATCGGTGTAAGCTTTATGCCGAAGTCGGCTGTTCATACGCCGCAATTTGGGTGGAGAATAAATTGCAGGTAAGGGCCAACAATAAGATAGGCATGGGTTGGTCCTTACTGCACTGGAGGGCTACCACGCCCGACGGCGAATAAGAACGCCCACGCCTAGCCTTTAAAGATAAAGGAAACGTGAGCGATTTACCTTATTTCCCGCCGTCATTGAAAGTGGTAGTTTCCAGTGCGAGATTCAAAGCAAATACGCTTTTCGAAACGGTACTATTGATTATTTAGTCAAGATGTGTTCTTTTTCATAATTGCGTCGCGATGGTTTGTCAATCAATTGTTATAGAATATCCTACACAAGGTATGGTATTTCCCACATGTATGCAAAGAAGTTGTGAGTATTTCCATAGTTTTTTACTTTCATTCCTTCAATTATTATAGAAAATCCTAACAATCAATGACTAAGCTGGGAGTATATCTGGCTCAGAAATCGGTGAATAAGTCTGAAGTGGCTCGCAAAACTGGTTTATCAAGGGCAAGAATGAATGAACTTACATTACATGATCGCAGCCATTTGAGGGCTGAAGAATTGTATCTAATAGCCTTGGCCATTGATGTGAAGCCCTGTGAGCTACTTGAGGCTCTATTTGGAAAGCTGAAGTTGGAGGAATAAGTCTTAAGTAAGATAATGTCCCATTTAGGATCACCCGTTATAATTTCTGGTATTGGAGCTCATAATTTTGAAGACTTCCGGTTTGCACGCCCATTAGACATGTCTAGACCTTTAAATCAATGGGTAACATCATAGCAGATAGGAGTATAAAAGTATTCAACTTCACAAAAACGAATCTTAACATAGCAAATGAGTTCTCTGTGCTGAAGCTTTTAGAGCCCCGTTTGAAAACCTTAACCAACTTTTATAAAGAATATTGATTATAGATGGAGTTAAAAGAATTGAAGCCGAGAAAGGCGCTTAACAAGGCCTACTTAAAAGTGAAACCAAACAGGGCAGAGGTAGAAAGGTTCAAGACCAATTTAGTCGCTTTACTAGATGGGACAAACGATACAGAAAGCGAAGAGTTTCATAAGAATCTTGTTATTGACTTTCTAAAAAAAACCTACTACGACCCCAACCATTTTGTAAATACCAAGGGTCGAAACGATCTTGTTATTCATAATGGCAACATCGCTAAAAGCTCTGTCGGCGTAATCATAGAAGCTAAAAAGCCGACCAACAAAGCGGAGATGGTGACTGCCAGAAAGATTAACACTAAAGCGTTTCAGGAGTTGGTGCTATATTATTTGCGGGAAAGAATTACGCAAAAAAATTTTGAAGTTAAGCACTTGGTGGTGACCAATATTAATGAATGGTTCATTTTTGATGCAACCCTTTTTGATAGACTGTTTGCTCAAAATAAGAACTTAATAAGGCACTTCAATGATTTTGAAGGGGGGCGGTTGGCTGATACCAAAACCGACTTTTTCTATAAGCAAATTGCCGAGCCGTTTATTGATAGCATTGCTACTGACATTGAATTCACTTATTTCAATCTTCAGGACTTTCAAAAGCCATTACGCAATAGCAACAAAGCAGACGATAATTCACTGATTGCTTTATTCAAGCTTTTATCACCTGAACATCTTTTAAAGCTTCCATTCAACAATGATAGTAACAGTCTCGATAAGCGCTTTTATAGTGAATTATTGCACATTATCGGACTGACCGAAACCAAAGAAGGTAGCAAAAAGCTAATTGAGCGAAACAAGGTAGGAGAACGCCACACTGGAACAATGCTTGAAGATGCCATTATTCAGCTTGACAGTTTGGACAAACTGGGCCGACTTGAAAAGCCAGCGCAGTTCGGAAGTGCCAAAAATGAAAGACTATTCAATGTTGCCCTCGAACTTTCCATCACCTGGATAAACCGCATTTTGTTTTTGAAGCTGTTGGAAGCCCAACTGATTACCTATCACAAAGGGGACAAATCCTATTCGTTTCTAAATCTTGACAAAATCAAAAACTATGATGACCTGAATAGCTTGTTTTTTCAAGTGTTGGCTCGTAAGTATGAAGAAAGAAACGACGATGTAAAAAAGGCATTTGAGAAAACGCCATATCTCAACTCTTCACTTTTTGAACCTACTGACATTGAGCAGGTTACTTTGTTCATAAGTAACCTGAAGGATGATAAAGCCATTCCAATTTTTTCCCAAACCGTACTGAAAGACCAGCTTGGCAAAAAGAGAACGGGAAATTTGTCTACACTTGAGTATCTTTTTTCGTTTTTGGACGCATACGATTTCGGTAGCGAAGGTTCAGAGGAAATTCAGGAAGATAACAAAGCGCTAATCAATGCCTCGGTCCTTGGATTGATTTTCGAGAAGATAAACGGCTACAAGGATGGCTCATTCTTCACGCCAGGATTTATCACTATGTATATGTGCCGAGAGACCATCCGCAAATCGGTAATTCAAAAGTTCAATGAGGTCAAGAAATGGAATTGCAACAGCATCGAAGATTTGTACGACAAAATTGAAGATCGCAAGGAAGCCAACAGAATCGTTAATAGTATAAGAATTTGCGATCCTGCTGTTGGTTCAGGGCATTTTTTGGTTTCTGCTCTTAATGAATTGATTGCTGTTAAAAACGATCTGAAAATATTGTTGGATCGGGACGGCAAGCGAATGAAAGAGTATCAAGTAGAAGTGGTTAATGACGAATTGATTGTAACAGACGAGGAAGGAGAGCTTTTTGATTATGTTCCAAACAACAAAGAAAGCCAGCGTGTACAGGAAGCACTCTTTCACGAGAAGCAAACTATTATAGAGAATTGTCTTTTTGGTGTTGATATTAATTCAAATTCTGTAAAAATATGTCGTTTGCGTTTATGGATTGAGCTTTTGAAGAATGCTTATTACAAAAGTGCAAGCGAACTTGAAACGCTTCCGAACATTGACATTAACATCAAGTGTGGAAACTCTTTAGTAAGTCGCTTTGCAATTGATGCGGACTTGAAGCAGGCGCTTAGAAAAAGCAAGTGGACTATCGACGGATACCGAATAGCGGTTGATACTTATCGTAATGCTCAGAGCAAGGAACAGAAGAGGGAGATGGAGAGGTTAATTGCAGATATTAAATCTGACTTTAGAAGTGAAATATCTTTAAATGATCCCAAGGTTAAAAGCCTGCAAAAAGTTAGGGGAGAACTATTGAAGGTGTCCACAATGCAAAGTCTTTTTGATGTAAGCAAAAAGGAAAAGGTAGGGTGGAACAAAAAAGTGCAACAGCTGACGGATGCGACAAAAAAGCTTGAAGCAGAGATTGAAGAAATAAAGGCCAATAAGATATTTGAGAATGCCTTCGAATGGCGTTTTGAATTCCCTGAAGTGCTTGATGATGATGGCAATTTTCTGGGATTTGATGTTGTAATCGGGAATCCGCCTTATATCAGGCAAGAAGAAATCAAAGATTATAAGCCATATTTTAAGTCTCAATTCAAACTTTATACGGGAACGGCAGATGTCTATGTGTTCTTCGTTGAAAAAGGCTTTGATATTTTGAAGGATAGTGGTGTTTTTACATTTATTATGCCCAACAAATTTATGCAGGCGGGATATGGACAACCTGCTCGCAGATTCCTGTTACACCAGAATCTGATTGAAATAATTGACTTTGGCGATTTTCAGATTTTCGAGGAAGCCACTACGTATCCATGTATTTTGACTGCAAGTAAGGAAAAAGCTAAGGGAATATTTAGGACTGTGAAAGTGGACACTCTTGAGTTTATTGGAGATTTTCCCAAGTATATTTCGAATATAACTAACGAAATTAGCCACAGCTCCCTGAATGAAGAAACGTGGGTTGTCACTAATTCACAAGATCAAAGTTTATTGCAGAAAGTTGCTGCAAAAGGGAGAAAGTTGGGAGACTACGTCAGTGAAATGGGGAAGTATGGCATTAAAACTGGGCTAACGGAAGCTTTTGTGGTTGAAAAGGAGAAGGCTGAGGTTTTTATTAATTCCAATTCGGAAAATAGAAATCATTTGCGGCCATTTTTGCTTGGTCGTGAGGTGAAGTCCTACGTTGCTGGAAGTCCAGCTAATTATCTGATAAAATTCGAAAAAGGGTTCACAAGGAAATTTGGGGGGGGTAAGCCGGAAGGGTGGTTTGAGGAAAAATTTCCTGAGTTATTCAGTCATTTGAAAACTTTTGAGGAAAAAGCAAAGAATAGGACAGACAAAGGAGATTTTTATTGGGAATTGAGAGCTTGTGATTACTACGACAAGTTTGAGAAACCCAAAATTATGTATCAAGTATTTCAGGTAAAGCCGTGTTTCATTTATGACGAGGATGGTGTTTACTGCAATAATTCAATGTGGTTTATCGTATCTGATGATAAGGTTCTTTTAGGCATATTGAATTCCAAGATGGGGTGGTGGCTTATCTCCAAATATTGTACAGCCATTCAGAATGGTTACCAATTGATTTGGAAGTATTTTAGCCAATTGCCAATTGCCATAGGAAATGTTGAGGTGCGAGATAGAATTAGGGAATTGGTCGATGAAATTCTGTTGATTAAAAAGCATAATCCAGCAACCGAAACTTCAAATTTGGAAAGTAAAATTGATCAGTTGGTTTATATGCTTTACGAATTAACAGAAGAGGACATAAAGATTGTTGAATCTACATAATTGGGGACTGTGTCTGATTGCCAAATATCTTAATCAACTAGCTGTTAGAATTGGAATGGGTTCGACTGCTATGTCGGGCATTATCTACATGAAGAGTTTCCGCCCATATTCTCCACAAGGCAATTTTTCAGACCCTTATATTTTTCAAGAAAAATTAACTATTTTTCTTGATGTGTAGGGTGTCTGCTAAAGGCGAGTTTGTTCAAAACTGGAATACGTTTGGTTTTGCTCAAGAAAAGGAATCTTATGATAGAAGACATAATGTATACTTTCGACAAGAATTTTCTCAGGCTTAATAATTTAATTAGCCTGTATAAGACAATAGCAGTTGGCCAGGGACGCAAACCAGCGAACTCTCTTGATATATTAAGAGCTACAACTGTTTTAACTCACGCCACATTGGAGGACTATCTCAGGAATTTGTTGGAATGGAAGCTTCCTACTCAAGGGCGAGAAAAAATTGAGACCATTCCTCTTGTCGGAACTTCTGCTATTGGTCGGCCTACAAAATTCACATTGGGTGATCTGGTAGCTCATCGAAACCAAAGCGTTGATATAATAATAAAGCAGTCGGTAAAAGAGTATTTAGGGACAATGAGCTTTAATGATACCTCTGATATCGCAAAAGCTTTAGTCAGCATTGCTCTCGTGGTGACACCTGATATTCAGGGCTTATTTCCAGCAGTGAATGAAATGATTAAAAGGAGGCATAATATTGTTCACCGAGCAGATAGAGTAGAAGTTGCTGGGAGTGGGAACCACAGTATAACATCAATAAGTGTACAAAAAGTAGAGAAATGGAAGAACACGGTGGATAAGCTTGTATTTGAGATTAATAAGAATTTTATTGTTTAATTTTACTTATGGGAAAGTTTATCGTTTCAAAGCGCTCCAATGGCGAATATCAGTTCAAATTAATAGCGACAAACGGACAGATAATATTGTCAAGTGAGGGGTATGCTACAAAGTCTTCCTGCGAAAATGGAATAGCGTCTGTTAAGACAAATTCGCAAGACGATTCAAAATTTATTAGAAAGACTGCGTCTAATGGGCTGTTCTATTTTAATTTAAAGGCTAATAATGGTGAGGTTATTGGGACGAGCGAAATGTACGCTAGCGAGTCAGGAAGAGAAAGCGGCATCTACTCTGTTAAGGTTAATGCAGGAGTTGGTAAAGTTGAATATTCGTGATTTCCAATAGTGCCCGTGCCTTTAGAGGAGGGACAATATTTGTATAGACTATTGTTTTGCCTTTCCGAAAGACTACTTTCAGCTATTTCTGCTACAAGTTTGGTTTACTGTGATCTACTTACTTCATTATTAGCAACACCGTTTTGTTTCTCCATGACTGATTTAAGATTTTCCCAATATTAAAGTTATAAGAGCTAAATTATAGTAATCTAGCTAGATAACCACTCACGGCCGCTGAGTGTGTACGATATAAAGCTTACTACACGAATTGGATTCTGAATTGGAAAAAGATATAAATATTCAAGCTCTTTCCACTCCCCTTGGCAAATTGCTGGCAAAAAACAAAAAAGGTCACCGAAGTGACCTTTAAGTTGTTAATTCTTAAGCTCCCCCTGCTGGACTTGAACCAGCGACCCTCTGATTAACAGTCAGATGCTCTAACCAACTGAGCTAAGGAGGAATATTGCTTGCCAATTTGGCCTTTTCGGGCTATCGGCGAGCCCCTTTTCGGAATGAATGTCAGGACTTTAGTTGTCTTTTCACCGCTTGTTCTGAAAGGGGTTGCAAAAATAGGGATTTTTATATTTCTGCCATGCCTTTGGGCAAATTTTTCTAGGAAATTATTTTCAACTTATCACATCTCACATTCCCGCCTTTTCGTAGCTGATCAACAACAAATTATAGTAACTTACTATTCGATGACTTCATCCAATGTGCTTACCAAGCCTGCGATATCCATGAAGACATACAGGCCTATATTATTCGTCAGCGCCATCGTACTCGCAGGTGTTACCTTCTTCTTATGGTCTGCCTGGAAAGACCGGCGCCGTGCCGAAATTTCCCAGCAACTCCTCTTCCACAATAACCGGATCATTAACGCCCTCGATACCGTACAGATCCTTCTCACTTCCAAAGAGTCCGCCGTTCGCGGCTACACCATCTCCGGCGACTACGTTTTTATCGCCCACCTGCCCCACTATAATAAGATCATTAAATCGAGCCTGGCCACCGCCGGTCAGCTCCTGTCCAATAATCCCGAACAGATCGGCCACCTTGAGGAAGTAACAAAGCTCGTCAACGAAAAAGACAGCTTTCAACAGCTCATCATTCAGGCACGCAAATCATCCATCGATAGCGCCATCAAACTCTCCGCCGGCCTTAAAGGCAAGAACTTCATGGACCAGATCTCGGCCCACTTCGCCGAAATGAAGACTGCGCAAAACGTATTGCTCCAGCAAACCATCGCACTCAATAAAGAATCTAGCCGCAAATCACTTCAAACCTCCATCATTGGAGCATTGGCCGTACTGGCCTTCATCGGCATCTTGCTATCGCGCCTCAATCGCGACTTCCTGCTGCGCCGCAGAGCAGAAGACGAGGTCGCCAAAAGTGAATCCAAATACCGCGAGTTTGTCGAAAACGCCGGCGTGATCACCTATACCGCCGATATCGACGGCTACTTCACCTTCATCAGCAAACAGGTGGAAACCCTCACCGGATACACGCCCGATGAAATGATCGGCAAGCATTTCTCAGTACTCATTCCGCCCGAACATATTCCCGACGTTGCCGAGAAATACTACAACCAATTCAGGAACCGGATCCGCGAAACCACCCTCACCTTTCCCATCCAGTTCAAGGGAAATGGTATCCGATGGGTAGAGCAAGACGCCATCCTGCTCGAAAAAGATGGCCGGGTACAAGGCTTTCAATGCGTGGTGAAAGACGTTACAGAACAGGAGCTCGTTCGCCAAAAGCTCGAGAAAATAGAGGCCGAGCAGAAAGAATATCAATACCGAATTCAGGCCATCCTCGACAACGCCCCCCTCATGATCTATGTAAAAGATCTCGAAGGGCGCTACCTGCTGGCCAATCGCCAATGCCGCGAAGTGTTTGGATTAAGCGACGACGACATCCTCGGGAAAACAGTTTTTGAAGTACAGGGCAACAAGCAGTCGGCCGATCGCTACAACATTGCCGACCAGGAAGTCATCAAAACCCGCAAGCCGGTCGAGCTGGAAGATGTGCTGCGGCTGGCCGATGGCGACCACCACCTGTTGACCATTAAGTTTCCGCTATACGATAAAGACAATAACCTGCTCGGCGTGAGCGGCTTCATGAAAGACATTACCGAAATGGTGAAGTCACGCCAGGAGATGATCCTGGCCAGGCAAAAAGCAGAATCAGCAGAAACCCTGCAGGAACAGTTTCTTGCCAATATGAGCCATGAGATACGTACCCCGATGAACGGCATTCTCGGTATGACCAACCTCCTCATGCAAACCCAGCTCGAAAAGCAACAGCGTGAATATGTGCAGATGATCAAACAGTCGAGCGACAACCTGCTCGTATTGATCAACGATATTCTCGACCTGTCGAAGATCAAAGCCGGTAAGATCAGCATTGAAAAAATACCCTTCGACCTCAGTGAACTGCTCAAAACCGTCAACGCTACCTTCCGCATGAAGGCTGCCGAAAAGCAACTCAGTTTCTCTACCCTGCTCCACCCTTCGGTGCCTACCTATATTGTCGGTGATCCGCATCGGCTCAGCCAAATTTTAAACAACCTGCTTAGCAACGCCATCAAGTTTACGGAGAAAGGTTTTGTGACGCTAGAGATCAACCTGCAAGAGATCAAGGACCAACAAGCCACGCTCTGCATCCAGGTGAGCGACTCCGGCATCGGTATCGATACCAAACAGCTCGGTCTGATCTTCGAAAGTTTCTCACAAGCTTCTTCCGATACTACCCGTCGCTTTGGCGGTACGGGTCTAGGCCTGGCCATCACCAAGCGGCTGGCCGAAATGCAGAAAGGCAGTATACAGGTGAGCAGCAAGGCCGGCGCCGGAACTACCTTCACCGTAGTGCTTCCCTTCGGCATTTCCAGTGCGCAGGAAGTGGCACGTACCAGCGTTCAGATCGCACCTCCGGTGAACGAGCTCGACGGATACGCCGGACACCATGTATTGATCGTCGAAGACAACGACGTAAACCAGCGCGTGCTCAAGTATAACCTGGAGCAGTACCAAATAGAAGTATCGGTAGTGGAAAATGGTAAAGATGCTGTGCGCTGGCTCGAGAAGAATAAGACCGACCTGGTGCTGATGGACCTGCACATGCCGTTGATGGATGGCTTCCAGGCCACCGATTATATACGTCGCCAGCTGAAGCTGGATGTTCCAATCGTGGTGCTAACCGCCAGTGTGTTGCGCAATGAAAAGTCGCGCTGCCTGCAAATAGGCGCTAATGACTATGTGGCCAAGCCTTTTGCTCCGGAAGAATTACGCCGTTGCCTGGATCGGTACCTGCTGCAACGTGGTCATGAGAATGGCGACGGCCGGACTGAAGGAAGTTCCGATAATATTACGCCTGTATTTGACATATCACTGCTGATGCAATTGAACAACGACAAAGCCATCCGGGAGATATACACAGTATTTGAAAGCATGGTACCGGCGGGGCTTGAAGAAATGAAAGAGCTAGCCATTCAGGAAAACTGGAAAGCGGTATACGATCTCGCCCATAAACTAAAAAGCAGCCTCGGCATCATCCAGGTAAAAGACCTGTTGGGAAAAATGGCCACCATCGAGACCAACGCACGCAGTCAGCAACACCTCAAGGAAATACTCCCCATGATCAACGAATCGATCGCAGCGTACTACCATGTAGCGCCGATGATAAAAATGGAGATCGAGAAAACCCTTGCTTAGGAGACCGCAGCCTCGGAAAACTTTTGTTTGAAGACGGGCGGGTTGTAATGCGAGTCTGATTTAATTCCGCTAATAAACGCCGAAGCTGTTAACTAGACCCCGGTCTAGTCTACCAGCTCCCAAACAATCCCGCATCAGGCAACCCCACAAACATTCCGTCTTCGCGAAGCTGTACGGGGTACGTTTTGAGGAAATATCCTTCGCCGCTGGTATTGCGTCCGTTCTTGACGCTGAATTTATAGCGATGCAGGGGGCACACGATATTGCCCAGCGCATCGATATAGCCGTCTTGCATGATGCCACTGGCATGCGGGCATTTATAGGCAAACCCAAACCACTCTTCCTGGTACTTACCCAGACAGATCTTTTTGCCTTTCACTTCCACCACGGCGATCTTGGTTTCGCTCAGTATGAGCTCTGCCTCGCCTTCTGCTACCTTATGCCAGTTGAGTTGTTGTGCAGCCATAATGAAAAAGCCGGCGACGAAGTCGCCGGCCTCAAAACTATCTTTTAGAAATAAGTTGTCTTATAAGGATAACGTATCTGGTAAAGCTCCTTCACCTTGTTGAGGATGGTGTTACGCAGCTCTTCCATATTCCGTCGCTCGAGGGCAGATATGAATACACAATTGCCCTGCAGGGTATTTTCCCAACGCTCCTTCAGCTCCTTTACAATCTCCGTCTTCACTTCTTCCTCGAGCCAGGGATCGAAGGTATTCTTTTCATAAAGATCCATCTTATTGAAGATGGTGATCACCGGCTTGTCATAAGCGCCCAGCTCCTGCAGTGTACTATTCACCACATTGATCTGATCTTCGTATTGGGCATGAGAAATGTCAACCACATGCAACAGGATATCGGCCTCGCGCACCTCATCGAGTGTACTCTTGAAGCTCTCTACCAGGTGGTGCGGCAATTTGCGGATAAATCCTACCGTATCGCTCAATAAGAATGGCGTCGTCTCAAAAACCACTTTCCGGGTGGTAGTCTCCAGCGTAGCGAAGAGCTTATTCTCGGCAAACACATCACTTTTGCTCAGCAGGTTCATGATGGTCGACTTGCCCACGTTGGTATACCCAACCAGTGACACACGGATAAACTCTCCCCGGTCTTTTCGCTGGATAAACGACTGCTTATCGATCTCGCCCAGACGCTTGCGCAACAAAGCGATCTTTTCCTTTACGATCCGACGGTCGGTTTCGATCTCCGTTTCACCGGGACCTCTCGTGCCGATACCACCACCCAAACGTTCAAGGTGCTTCCACATCCCTTTCAGGCGGGGCATCAGGTACTGGTATTGGGCCAGCTCTACCTGCGTTTTCGCCTGGGCCGTCTTGGCGCGGCGGGCGAATATGTCCAGAATAAGGTCACTGCGGTCGATCACCTTTATCTCTAATACCTTTTCAATATTGGAGATCTGTGAGCCCGTGAGCTCATCATCGAATATAATAAGGTTGATATCCCTTCCGGTAATAAAGGCCTTGATCTCTTCCAGCTTTCCCTTTCCGAGAAAGGTTTTGCTATCGGGGTGCGGGAGTTTCTGAATATAGCGCTTTACGGCGGTGGCTCCGGCAGTTTCGGCCAGGAATGCCAGCTCATCGAGGTACTCTTTAACCTGCGCTTCTGTTTGGGTCTTGTACACCAATCCGGCTAGTACGGCTTTCTCCTCTTTTTGAATAATGTTCTTGTTCTCTAACAACGACTAAATATTTTGGGTGCAAAAATAACCATTCTATCGGCAATGCCTGTTTTTGTGTAAAGGCCATCGTTTCCAGAGCGTATTCCCGCCAAAACGGAACGCATAATTCTTAAACTATGCATAGTTGATCAGCCCAGCGCGCCATACCAATTTTAAAGAAAAAAGGCGCCCCAAGTGGAGCGCCTTTTTAAGTTCTTATGTAAACCAGACCGTCTCAAACGGGCCGGAGTATTTTATAATCCACTCAGTACCAAGCCGATCTGGAAGGGACGAACATCTGGTCCAAAGCCTTCCTTGATGAAAGCATTTACCTGGTAGCTGGCGAAGACGCCCAGCGCTCCGTAACCGGCACGGGCAGTAACCGCCAAACGGGTGCCGTTGAAATAACGCTTGGATTTCTCCTTCATCGTGTAGGCGTTGATGGTGGCGCCCGACTTGCTTTCAAGGGTTTTACCCTTTACTTGCGCGCTCAACAGGGTTCCTATCTTACCGCCAACCGCGATCTTCCAGCTTCTGTTGGTGTTTTCGGGATTGGTCACGAAGCGCAGTTCAATAGGAGCTTCGAGGTAAGTAGTATTCAGTTTGTACTTTTTGAAGTGGTTGGTGTCGGCCAGGTTGCGGAAACTGAGCGTATTGCCGCGGCGTCCGGTAATGTCGATGTCCATCTTATCGAAGTACATATTATCAGATCCTACACCTGCACCGATGCCTACGCTGAAGCGCGGATCGCTTTTGAAGGGCAGGTCAAACATGAAGTAGGCGTTGAAAGTACGGGGAAGGCCCTTGGTGTTGATCGTATCTGGTATTTGAGACCAGCTATTGTATCCCAACTGCAGCATGAAGTGGTCGTTGGCACGGTTGGTGAGTTTAACCTTACTCCAATCTTTTTTCTTACTGGGCAGGGATGTTTTGGTAGAGTCCTGGGCCACTACAGCAGTCATAGAAGCCAGGGCAAAGAAAAGCGTCAGGATTTGTTTCATACCAGATAAATAATTGATCAAATGTATCCTACGAAGGGTTAATGAAAGGTTAAGGTTAAAAAAATGCCCATAGCATAGGCCATGGGCAAGTAAAAAAGTGGGCCCTGTTGGTATCGAACCAACGACCCCCTGATTATGAGTCAGGTGCTCTAACCGACTGAGCTAAGGGCCCTCTCCGTAAGGAGGAAATATGTAAATAAAAGAACTGATCAAACCATTCGCCTCTTAAAACTGTTGATCGATCCGATCTACAGTCTGAGGCACTCTCTGCAACGTTTAACCGGTTCACGCCGGACTAAAAGAGCTATACCCGATTTTCGGGAGAGTGGCAAAATTAGAGAAATTCGATTACTATGGGGAAGAAATCTGCTTTATTTTTTGATTTAACTTGTGCAGGCAGCTATGGTACTGGAATGATGGTCTTTATTTAGCCGGTTGCTATGTCGAAGCTTGCTCACATCAAAGAAATACAACGTCGTATAGCTTTATATGACGATGAATCTGCTTATAAGGAGCTGTTCTGTGTATTTTATAAGCCCCTGATGCGGTTCGCTCACACTTTTTGCCACTCATATGAAATGTCGGAAGAGATCGTTTCGGATGTATTCATCAGCATCTGGCAACGCCGCACCACACTGGAAGAGATCCATAACCTCAAGGTCTATTTATACATCAGCACAAAAAATACCGCCCTTAAATACCTGCTGAAGCAGCAAAAACAGGTTTCCATCACCATCGATGATCTCCACGTAGAGCTCGAAAGCCACTACAACAATCCCGAACAGTTGATGATGACGGCCGAAATGCTGGCCCGGGTAGAACAGGCCATTACGCACCTGCCACCCCGTTGCAAGCTGGTCTTCAAGTTGATCAAAGAAGATGGGTTGCGGTACAAAGAGGTGGCCGAAATTCTGGGCATTTCAGTAAAAACCATTGACAACCAACTCGCCATCGCCCTCGCCAAAATCGGCAAAGCCCTCAATGTGAACCTCAAGAAGATTGTGAAGTTTTAAGCCGGCTATTATTTTACCATCGTTGTAAGAAAAGCACACACAAAAAGCGCCCTGTAGACACCCCTAGATCACTCTCCGATCAGTCCCATAGTACACTTTGAGTAGGCCCCCATTAGGCCCAAAGGAAGTTCGGGGGAACTCCGAGGTAAGTCCGGGGGAACGGCGAGCCAACAGGCCTCAAAGTCAGGCTGGACGCGGATTTTTGCCGAAGTAGATTGGCGGATGCAGTCCCATGGCGGGTTTGCTCGAAATGGCAAATTTAAAATTACTGTACGCATAACCTGGGTAAACTCGTTACCTGTAATTTACAACAGCAACCGCCCCTTCTCCAAATATAATCTGAGCCCGCGCCAAAACAGCGCCGGGGTGCCGGGGAGTTCAACCTCCAGTGGCTTTCCCTGAACGTAAACGCTGCCACATTTCCTGCACTTCGGGGTCCGCTACAACCACTCCAGCCACTTTCTGGATATTGCCTGCACATTGCCTGCACATTGCCTGAAACGCCACTGCTCCCATTGACAATACGTAGGCTCTATGCAGGCCATGTGCAGGCCATGCGGCAACGAAGCACCCGCCATTTCCCTCGCCCTAAAAAATATATTTCAAAACCCTTTGGGGGATTTTGCTGCAAACAGGCTCCTTACATAATAGCAACCAACCAAACCGACCTACCACTCTATGTCTACTGAACGCATTTGGGAACTGATGGCCAGAAAACTGGCGGGGGAAGCCTCGGCCGATGAACTGGAGGAACTGGAACAGCTGTTACGCAATCATCCAGACCTCCACGTACCGGTACAGGCCATCGCCGACCTGTGGCAACACACGTCACCCCCGCCCGATAATATTTCTGTCACCACCAGCTACCAGCATCACATAGCGCGGATGCAGGCCAAGGGTATATCTATCGGTCAGGCGCCCGATGACAATGTGCTGCTCCTGGAAGGCACCCGTAAGCCGTCCGGGCGCCGCTATTGGATGTATACCGGCATTGCCGCCAGCCTCATTGGGGCGGCATGGTTTTTATATTGGTTACTGCTCCCGCCAACAGTCAACCTGTCGTCTGTGACAGAAAAAAGTCCGCCCAATGAGATCGTAACCAGAAATGGTTCGAAGACGCGCGTGCAATTACCCGATGGCACCCATGTATGGCTCAATGCCGGCAGCAAGCTTACATATGAAAAGGACTTTGGAGCTACCATTCGAGAAGTGACCCTTACGGGCGAAGGCTATTTCGACGTAGTAAGAAATGAAAAGAAACCTTTCATCATTCATACTGTCAAGATGGATGTGAAGGTATTGGGTACGCAATTCAACGTAAAATCTTACCCCAATGAAAAGACAACCGAAGCAGCCCTGATCCATGGCAGCATCGAAGTGTCGCTCAAAGACCGGCCCTCGGAAAAATTTATCCTGAAACCCAATGAAAAGATCATCGTCGCCAATAAAGATTCGGCACACAAGGCGAGCCACGCAGCGTCACGCGATCATGATAATCCGGGCTTATCCCTGGTGGAGATCAGGCACCTGACCTATCAAAAAAAGGACAGCGCCGTCGTGGAAACCTCCTGGCTCGAGAACAGGCTCGCTTTCCAGAACGAATCGTTCCGGGAGCTGGCGTTGAAGATGGAGCGCTGGTATGGCGTATCGATACAATTTAAAGATGAGAAAACAGCCGGACTGCGATTCACCGGCACATTTGAAGACGAGCCGGTAGAAGATGTGATGCGGGCGCTTACGATCAGCTGGCCGTTCAACTATAAGTTCCAGGGCAAAACGATCATTGTATCCCAATAACGATTACTAATTAAACCATTACTACCCATGGCGCACAACAATTCTACCTAAGTACATAAAAGCAAAACAGGATTCCGTTGGCGCGGAACCCCGTTTGAAGTTGAAAAAAGTCTCGGTACTACAACCCTCGGAAAGTTGATGTTACCTATTGTAAACCCTTTTCAATGCTTAAAGTATGAAAAAATTGAGGACTTTTCCCGATTTCCCCGGGAGGCCTAATCTATTAAAGCTTGCATTTATCATGAATTTAACGGTTGCCATACTACTCGTGAGTTGCCTTCATGTGTCAGCCGGCGTTTTCTCCCAATCCCGGGTCACCCTGAACATGCAATCGGCCGACATCAAAAAGGTATTATCGGCCATTGAAAAAAAGACCGACTATCGCTTCTTATACAATGAAAACCTGCTGGCCGCCAACCAGAAAGTAACCATCAATGCAGTGAATGAGGAGGTATTGTCTGTGGTGAACAGGATACTCGAACACACTTCACTGTCGTATGAAGTGCTCAACCAGAAATTGGTGGTGTTAAAGAAGGCCAACACGATCATCCTGCCCGCACAGGTTACCGGAAAGGTCGTCGACTCTACAGGCGCTCCGATGGTGGGCGTTTCTGTCAGGGTAAAAGGCTCCAATGTGGGAACATCTACCAATGCTGAAGGTAATTTCTCGCTTACCGTGCCCGACAATGCCGTATTGATCTTTTCGTCAGTTGGCTTCGAACCACAGGAAGTAGAAGTAGGCACCCAAACAACCATCAATGTTACGCTGCAAGCCAGCCGAGCGGCGCTCGATCAGGTGGTGGTGGTAGGTTATGGCACCACCCGCAAAAGAGACCTCACCGGCTCCGTTGCTTCCGTAAAAGGTTCCGACCTGGCCAAGCAGCCGGTACAAACCCCCACGCAGGCGATGCAGGGCCGGGTAGCCGGTGTGCAGGTCATCAGCTCTGGACAACCCAATAGTCAGCCAGTCGTGCGGATCCGTGGTACAGGTACCATGCTCGGCGGCGCCAACCCGCTCTACGTGGTAGATGGAGTGATCACCGATGATATCCGCAACATCAACTCGGCCGATATCCTGACCATGGATGTGCTGAAAGACGCTTCTGCCGCCGCTATATATGGTACGCGCGCCGCGAATGGTGTGTTGATCATCACTACCAAAAAAGGCCGCACCGGTAAGTTGGTAGTGTCTTATGATGGATCGGTAGGCCTGCGGGAAGCAACCAGCCTGGTAGATATGGCAGGCCCCAATCAATATGCCAATTACCTCAACGAAGCCAGTGTTTATTATGGAAGCGGCGACAGCCTGGTGCCTGCATCCAAACTGACCGGTACGCAAACAGATTGGTTCGATGCTATTTTGCGCAAAGGCTTTCAACAGAACCACAATATTTCGCTGTCGGGCGGTACCGATAAGTTTACTTATTTCCTGAGTGCCGGCTACCTCACCGAAGAAGGTATCCTGGAGCACAACGACTTTAACCGCTTTACCATTCGAAACAACAACGAATACAAGATCACCAGCAAGCTGAAATTATCCACGCTTATTTCTTACAGCCGGTACGATATAGACAATGTAGATGCCAACAACCTCAACAATGCCTATCGCGCAGCACCGTATGTGCCCGCGAAGATCGGCAACCGGTATGGCAATACGTCGGCTGCCAATAACGTAGCCAATCCATTGCTGTCGATCGAAAAAAGGAACGAGAACGGAATAGGTAACCGCTTCCAGAGCACTTTTGCGCTCGAATACAAGCCGGTAAACTGGATCACCTTACGGTCCAGCATGGGTGTCGATCTTGATTTCTACAAGATCAGGGCTTACCAATACAAATACAACAGCGATACCGTCACCTTCCTGGAAGGAGGTGGCAACCAGCAGCAGCCAACCAGTTCGCTCACCGTAACGGATGCTGATGCAACCAGATGGATTTGGGACAATACGGCCACTTTGACCAAGAAGTTCGATAAACACAATTTTACCCTGTTGCTGGGCGTAACGGCAGAACAATACAAATTCTCTTTATTGAGCGGTTTTCGCCGTGATGTACCCGAAAGCCCCAACCAGTGGTACCTGAACACTGGTACGCCGGACGGTAGTTCTAACACCAACTCGGGTGATAAGTGGACTCGTCATTCTTACATCTCCCGTCTGAACTATTCTTATGATGGTCGTTATCTGCTCACGGCAACATTCCGGGCCGATGGGTCATCCCGGTTCGGTTCCAATAACCGGTGGGCCTATGTACCGTCGGTAGGTGTTGGCTGGAATATCACCAGCGAAGATTTCATGGCCAACCAGGATGTTTTCAGTAACCTGAAATTGCGTGGTAGCTACGGCAGTGTTGGTAATGATGCCATTCCTACCTCCTTGTACTATTCGCTGGCCACCCTCAATGTGCCTTATTATTATGGTACCACTTCCGCGCTGGGTGTAGCTTTCGAACAAGCGAGCGATCCCAATATCAAATGGGAAGTAATGCAGGAGTTTGATTTTGGTGTCGAGTTCACTACGTTCAACAAAAGACTATCGGGAGAGATCGATTATTACAACAAGAAGACCACAGATGCCCTGGTAGAAGTAAATCTGCCCAGAATTGTGGGTGATGATAAATACATTACCAATGCGGCCAATTTCCGCAACTCGGGTGTGGAACTGACTTTGAACTGGAGCGATAATATCAATAAAGACTGGGACTATACCATTGGCGGTAATGTCGCATACAATAAGAATGAGATCATTGGCCTCAATGGCGGGCAGGCATTGTTCGATGGTAGTGTGGCAGGGGTCTTCACGACAAAATCAGACAACGGTCAGCCTATAGGAAGTTTCTTTTTGTTGCAGGATGATGGCATCTTCCAAACGCAGGCCGAGATCGATGCATCTGCTCAGAAGGATGCACGCCCCGGTGATCTGCGCTACCGCGATGTTAGCGGTCCCGACGGAAAGCCCGATGGTGTGATCTCCGATCTCGACCGCGTGTATCATGGCGCCTATATCCCCAAAGTAACCTATGGATTTAATATCGGTGTAAACTATCGGGAGTTCGATTTTAGCCTGAATGCTTACGGTACAGCCGGTGGCAAGATCTACAATGGTAAAAAAGCTACCCGTGGGGCAGATGCCAGGGATAACCTCGAGGCGTATGAAGCCAAGAACCGTTGGACGCCCAACAATACCAATACACCCATACCCAGGGCACATACCAACCAATTACCAGCCTCTACCTGGTTCCTGGAAAAAGGTGATTTCCTGCGTTTGAACAACCTGACGATCGGATACACCATTCCTAAAAAAACGTTGGAGAAATACCACATCAGTAACCTGCGGGTGTACCTCACCGGACAAAACCTGATCACGATCACTTCCTACAGCGGATTTACGCCCGAACTGTTGCCTGGTGGCGACAGACCAACCCTGGGAGCAGGCATCGAGTTGGGCTCTTACCCCACGATCCGCACGTTTGCCTTTGGCGTAAATCTCAGCTTCTAATTCATTACACTGATAAACTGATTCGATATGACAACGTTCAAACAACTTATAAAATGGATCCCACTGGTGGTAGTGCCCGTGCTGGTAATATGGGGGTGCAGTAAAAGCTTCCTCGAAGTACCGCCCGAGGGGCAGATCACTGAAGAAGAGGCACTGGTAGATCCCGGTATTGCCGATAAGATGGTAACCGGAACTTACAATACGCTGTATTTTGGTGGCTTTGGAAGAACCACGGTAGGCTTTTTGATGGCCTTTGCCGGAGATGTTACCTCCGATAATTCAGATAAAGGAAGTTCTCCAGGCGATTTTCCAAACGGCGGTCAATTGGACAATTTTACCTTTACACCCGCCAATGACATCTTCAACAACCTGTGGGGCGGTCACTACGATGCTATCGCACGGATCAACAAGGCGATCGCGATTCTGGATGCCAGCACATTCGATGAAGCAACCAGAAAGCGCTTGTTGGGCGAAGTGAGGTTCCTGAGAGGATTTTATTATTTTAACCTGGTGCGTATGTTTGGCGGCGTGCCTAAGATCATTCGCGTAGTAACGCCCACCGAAGCCAATAATGATGAGTTTCAAACAAGGGCTTCAGTGCAGGAGATTTACCAGGTCATTGTAGAGGATCTTCAATATGGAGTAGATAACCTGCCGGTAAAAGGCGATGCAGGCGCTACCACCGGCCGGGCTACCAAGGGAGCGGCACAGTCGCTACTGGCTAAGGTATACCTCTATCAAAAGGATTATCAAAAGGCGTTGGATCTTTCGCTGGCCGTTATCACTTCGGGCCGATATTCGCTCGCGTCCGATTATGCCGGCATGTTCCGTGAAATTGGGGTAAACAATTCCGAGTCGATCTTCGAAGTACAAACAGGGCCACACCGCGGTTCAACCCAATGTGATGCGGTAAGCGAGATCTATAGCAACAGTCAAGGACCAAGAGCTAAAGGAGCATGGAGAAATAATGTAGATGGCAAGCAATACGATGGCGACCTTGGATTTGGACTGAACTCTCCTTCGGCCGACCTGGCAGCCGCCTACGAGCTTGGCGATGTACGTAAAGATGCCACGATCATCTTCATCAATCCAACTGGCGGCACCAATGCAGGTACCCTGTTATGGGATGGCTTCAGGATACCCACGCAGGATTCGGTAGAGAACCCGCGCTACAGTTATAAAGCCTATCATAGTCCCTTCAAGGAAACACCCAGCTGCAATGGTTATACCGATAAAGACTGGAAGCCGAAGAACATCCGCCTCATCCGCTATGCCGAAGTGTTGCTGATCTATGCAGAAGCAGCTGCCCGCCTGGGTAATGGCGATGGAGAGGTAAAGTTGAATGAGCTACGCGCAAAGCGCGGCCTTACAGCTACCGCCGGCACTGTTGACAATGTTTGGAAAGAGCGTCGTGTTGAGTTGGCGATGGAGCATGACCGCTTCTTCGACCTGGTGCGCCAGGGACGTGCCGGCCAGGTAATGCGTGCCCATGGCAAAGCATTCGTAGATGGTAAGCACGAACTGTTTCCCATTCCACAGGCACAACGTGACCTCAGTGGCAACCGCCTTTCTCAAAACCCGAATTACTAAACTTTCTACACGCTAAAAACGATTGTTATGAAATCTCAACATAAAAGCTTCAGCCGTTTTGCAGTGGTGATGATGGGGGCGATGCTGGTAGCTTCGTCCTGTACCAAGCCGGAGCTCGAAGACGATTTTCCGAAAGGCGATCCTCCTCCTATCGGAAACTATGTCAACTCCAGTGAAATAGCCCCCGCCGACCTGGTGGCTTTCTTCCCCTTCGATGGCACGTATGCCGACAGTAAAGGAGCCGTACCAGGTGGTACTTTAACAGGCCGGGGTGGCGGCTTTACCCAGGGCAAAAAGGGACAGGCTTACCAGGCGGGGGATAGTTCGTTCATCGCTTACACAACTGCCGGACCACTGGCGGGCCTTACCAGCTTTACCGTTTCCATGTGGATCAATACACTGAAACATGCAAGTGGTGCACAAGGGGTATTTGCTGTAGCGAGGCAGGATGGATCATTCTGGGGTAATTTCTTTATGTTGATCGAGTCTACTGGGCCTTCGGAAAACAGGATGCTGGCGAAAGTACATTTTGAAAAGAATGTAACGCCACCTGTACTAAATGCCGAACACTGGATGGAAACCTCCGGAGATAAGAAGCTCATTAACGATATGTACGGCGGCTGGCGCCATATTGCCTATGCATACGATGAGACAACTTCTACTTTTGCCATGTACGCCAATGGCAACAAAGTAGCCTTTACCGATGAAGAATCCAAACGATTGGCCTCCCCAGGCGTACCATTGGGGGCGCTGGCCTTCAAAGATGCCACCCGGTTTATTGTAGGCGGTTATCAGAACCACCTGGGCAAGCCACCCTTCAACGGACTGGAAGATTGGATGAAAACCTATACAGGCAGGCTCGATGAGTTGCGCATCTATAAGAAAGCGCTCTCCGGATCGGAGATCATCGCATTGTTCCAACTGGAAAAACAAGGAAGATAATTTCATCATATTACGGGCTGCCGGCTATAGCCGGCGGCCTCTTTATTAGCATTGGCTTTAGGAATGACTATAAAAAAAATCATGTTCGCAGCGGCGATGCCGTTGGTGATGGCTGGCTGTGGTAAAAGCAATGGCGGCGATCCTGCGCCGCCTGCCGCTTTCAATTACTCCTCCGCTTCGGTGAATGGGGTGAGCAATGGCAGTTTTGAATACAACCGGCTGAATATGCTGCCGGTGATCCGTCTCAGCTTTTCGGCACCGGTAAACCGCAGTACGGTTGCTGCAGGAGTCAGTTTCAGCGATCGCGCAGGGGGCACACTTCCGTATCGGACCAGCTATGCATCGGGCGATAGCGTGCTGATCGTGCAGCCGCAAGCTGCCCTGCAAGGATTTAAGCAGTATGCGCTCGCACTATCCACCGCACTGAAATCGACGGCAAACGTAGCCTTGAAAAGCACGCTCACTTTTTCCCTCAATACAGGCATAGACTCGTCCGACAAATTCCCCCGCATCTCCGATGCCGACCTGCTGACCAAAGTGCAGCAGCAAACGTTCAAATACTTCTGGGATTTTGGGCATCCTGTTTCGGGGCTCGCCCGCGAAAGAAATACTTCAGGCGATATCGTTACCTCGGGAGGATCGGGCTTCGGCATCATGGCCCTTATTACCGGTATACACCGCAACTTCATTACCAGGGCCGATGGGTTGGCCCGCCTGCAAAAGATCGTCGGCTTTCTGAAAACGAAAGCGGTTACGTTTCATGGAGCCTATCCCCATTGGCTGAATGGTGCTTCCGGGGCCGTAGTGCCCTTTAGTGCAAAAGACGATGGAGCCGATCTTGTGGAAACATCTTATCTCATTCAAGGCCTCCTTTGTGCCCGCCAGTATTTTAGCCTGGGCGACGCCGCGGAGCTTGCCCTGCGCAATGATATCAACGCCATCTGCAATAAGGTGGAATGGAACTGGTTTCGCAAGAACAATGAAAATGTGCTGTACTGGCATTGGAGCCCCAATAACAATTGGGACATGAACCTGCCCATTCGCGGATGGGACGAGTGCCTGATCACCTATGTACTGGCTGCTTCTTCTGCTACGTTTGGGATACCCAAAGTGGTGTATGACGAAGGCTGGACACGCAACGGAGCATTCCGGAACGGCAACCTGTTCTATGGTGTACAGCTGCCGCTGGGACCTCCAGCCGGAGGTCCGCTGTTCTTTGCACATTACTCCTTTCTCGGCATCAACCCCAATGGACTGTCGGATGTGTATACCAACTACAGCGATCAAAACAAAAACCATTCGCTGATCAATTACAATTATTGCGCGGCAAATCCATTAAGCCAATACGGCTATAGCAACCAGTGCTGGGGACTCACCGCCAGTGATATTCCTGGTGGGTATACAGCGAGCTCGCCCACCAACGATGTAGGCGTTATTGCACCTACAGCCGCTTTGTCATCATTCCCGTACACACCTGCCGAGTCGATGCAGGCCCTGAATTTCTTCTATTATGTATTGGGCGATAAACTGTGGAAGGAGTATGGTTTTGTAGATGCCTTTTCCCTGAAAGATCCCTGGTTTGCCGATTCGTTCCTGGCCATCGACCAGGGCCCCATCATCGTGATGATAGAAAATTACCGTAGCAAATTGTTGTGGGACCTGTTTACCGGCTGTCCCGAAATCAAAACAGGCATGAAGACCCTTGGGTTCTCTGCACCTTATCTCTAAAAATATTATTTGTATGAAGTATTTATTGTTCGCCGCGCTCTTTCCCGCTACCCTCACCATAGGCTGCGGCTCATCTGAAAACAATGCCGGCAAGGATTCAGGAGACTCTGCCACGGTTGCCAAAGTCGATACCGCTTTGTCCGACACCGCCCTCTTTCGCCTGGTGCAGCAACAAACCTTTCAATATTTCTGGGATGGCGCCGAGCCCACCAGCGGCATGGGACGCGAGCGTTTCCATGCAGATAATATTTATCCCGAAAACGATAAGCAGATCGTAACCAGCGGGGGCAGCGGCTTTGGCGTAATGGCCATACTGGCAGGTATCGAAAGGGGATTTGTGAGCAGGGAAGAAGGGCGTGTTCGACTGGAGAAGATCGTAGGTTTCCTGGAAAAGGCCGACCGCTTCCACGGCGCCTGGTCGCACTGGATAGATGGAGAAACCGGCAAGGTGAAACCTTTTGGCAAGAAAGACAATGGCGGCGACTTGGTAGAATCCTCCTTCATGCTCACCGGACTGATATGCGTGCGCCAGTATTTTGCCAATGGCAATGCCGAAGAAAAGCAACTTGCTGCCCGTGCAGATAAGTTATGGAAAGACGTTGATTTCAACTGGTACCGAAATGGTAAGAATGTGTTGTACTGGCACTGGAGCCCCAGCTATGGCTGGGAGATGAACTTCCCCGTTCGCGGCTACAACGAGTGCCTCATCATGTATATACTGGCGGCATCATCTCCCACACACGGTGTACCCGCCGAAGTGTACCACGAAGGCTGGGCCGAAGGAGGGAAGATTGTTGCCAATCCTCCCATCAATACGGGCGTTGGCGATTCGGCGTTCGGTTATCCACTTCATTTGCGCTACCAGGGCAATCCGCGCAACGGTGGCCCGCTGTTCTGGGCGCAATACTCCTACCTCGGCCTTGACCCAAGAGGGTTGAAAGACAAGTATGCCGATTATTGGGAAGAAACGAAGAACCAGGCCATGGCCAACTATGCCTGGTGTGTCGCTAACCCCAAACACTTTAAAGGATATGGGCCCAATAACTGGGGACTTACCGCCAGTTATTCGGTAAACGGCTATGCCGCCCATGCCCCCGACTCAACAAATGACCTCGGGGTGATCACACCAACGGCGGCACTCTCTTCCTTTCCTTACACCCCCCAACAGTCGATGGCCGCCATGAAACATTGGTATTTTGATAGGAAGGACAAACTGTGGGGACCTTATGGTTTTTATGATGCCTTCAGTGAAACCGACAACTGGTACCTGCCCCGTTACCTGGCGATCGACCAGGGCCCCATCGTGGTGATGATGGAGAACTATCGCAGTGGTTTATTGTGGAACCTGTTTATGAGCAGTCCGGAAGTAAAAGCAGGGTTGAAGAAGCTGGGCTTTGAGAGTCCGCACCTGCAATAGGATGGCTTGCCGGTTTCGGGGAGGATCAATGGAAAGTGTGCCGACGACCAACTCAATCGCCGCTGGACATACACCCGGAAATCTGTAAACAAACATAGAATGCTTTTAGTCACATGAGAAAAATGGTCCTTGTTAGCAATGCTTAATGTCATTGTATGCGTATGAAAAGGTTATTGGTGTTAGTGATGGTGTGTAGTCTGTTGTGCCCGGAAACCCGGGCGCAGCAGGCTCCATCAACCTATTGTAATCCCATCAATATTGACTACGGGTATACGCCGATCCCCAACTTCAGCGAATGGGGGCGCCATCGTGCAACCGCCGATCCGGTGATCGTCAACTACAAAGGCGATTTTTATTTGTTCTCTACCAACCAGTGGGGCTATTGGTGGAGCAGCGATATGAACGACTGGCATTTTGTGTCCCGCAAATTCCTGAAGCCCTGGCACAAGGTGTATGATGAATTGTGTGCCCCGGCCGTTTGTGTAATGGGCGATACGATGCTGGTGTTTGGATCAACCTATTCGAAAAACTTTCCCATCTGGATGAGCACCGACCCCAAGGGTAACCAATGGAAAGAAGCCGTTGATTCGTTTGAGATAGGGGGCTGGGATCCGGACATTTTCCTCGACGATGACGGCAGGCTGTACATGTACAACGGCAGCAGCAACCGCTATCCGCTCTATGGCGTGGAGCTCGACCGGAAAACCCTGCAGCCGATGGGTACCCGTAAGGAGATGTACCTGCTGGAAGATTGGCGTTATGGATGGCAACGATTCGGCGAATACAGCGACAACACTTTCCTCGATCCGTTTATAGAGGGCGCCTGGATGACCAAACACAAGGGGAAATACTATTTGCAATATGGTGCCCCGGGCACAGAGTTCAGCGGTTATGCCGATGGCGTAGTGGTAGGCGATCATCCACTGGGCCCGTTTACGCCACAACCCGACCCCGTGAGTTACAAGCCAGGGGGCTTCGCCCGTGGCGCAGGCCATGGCAGCACTTTCCAGGACAATAACCAGCAATGGTGGCACGTATCTACCATTGCCATATCAGTCAAAAACAATTTTGAGCGCAGGCTGGGTATATGGCCCACAGGTTTCGACGACGATGGGGTCATGTGGTGCAATACCGCCTTCGGCGATTACCCGCATTACCTGCCCTATAGTTCAAAGGCTGCCGCGGCCGGTGCAGGGCAACCCAAGAGCCAATCCACGAACCAACCCACGAGCCAACCCAACCGCCAACCCAACCCCCAACCCGGCGGGTTTACCGGCTGGATGCTGCTCAATTTCAATAAGCCCGTAGCCGTTTCATCTACACTCGGCAGCTACTGCCCCAACTACGCTGTAGACGAAAGCATCAAAACTTATTGGAGTGCCGCCTCCGCCAATAAAGGCGAATGGATACAGACTGATCTTGGCAAACTGAGCACCGTTCGCGCTATCCAGATCAATTATGCCGACCAGGATGTAAGTTTCCCCAAAGAGATAGACACGGTGTTCCTGGGCAAAACCATAGGGCTCTTTCACCAGTACAGGCTCTACCATTCAACAGATGGAAAGAAATGGAATTTGCTGGTTGACAAAAGCTTAAATAAGAAAGACGTTCCGCATGAGTATATCGAATTGCAGGCGCCCGTGCGTACCCGCTATATCAGGCTGGAAAATATGCACATGCCGGCGGGTAAGTTTGCCATCAGCGGGCTGCGGGTATTTGGCCGTGGCGAGGGAAGCCTCCCAGATACGGTTAAGAGCTTCTTTGTGCTCCGCACCGAAAAGGACAAGCGGAGTGCCTGGATAAAATGGCAGCCGGTCGACAATGCGTATGCGTACAATATCTATTATGGCACGGCGCCCGGCAAACTGTACAACTGTATCATGGTGCACAACGCCAACGAGTACTATTTCAAGGGGATGGATATTACTTTACCCTATTATTTCCGCATAGAATCGGTGAACGAGAATGGTGTTTCGGAAAAAGCCCAATTAGTAAAGGTGGATTAGTAAATTTGACAACCATTGTTCAACCCAACCAAATATGCACCAAGAATCACCATCCCCTGCCCTAAACCGGCCCCGCACCGTAGTCCGGGCCTTTTCCTTTGCGCGCGTTAAGCGGGCTGCCTCGCTACTCCTGATCATAATTGCCATAGGTTCACCCTGCCTGTTACAGGCGCAGGATGGCTTGTGGAGCGAGATCAAAGCGTTCAAAAAACAGGATAGCCTGCAGCCTCCGCCCAAAAACGCCATCCTGTTCGTTGGCAGTTCATCATTTCGAATGTGGCGCGATGTGCAGAACGCGTTTCCCGGTCACACCATCATCAACCGGGGTTTCGGCGGCTCTACATTGCCCGATGTGATCCAGTATGCGGATGACATTATATTCCCCTACCAGCCCAAAGAGGTGGTGATCTATTGCGGAGAGAATGATATCTCCTCTTCCGATACCATTACCTCGAAGACCGTATTTAGCCGGTTTGAGAAGCTGTTTACGATGATCCGTAAAAAGATGCCCAAAGTGCCGATCGTATTTGTGGCGATGAAACCAAGCCCCAGCCGGGAAAAATATCATCAGAAACTGGTGCAGGCGAACCAGCTTATCAAGACCTATTTGTCAAGGCAAAAGAAGGCAGCTTATGTCGATGTATACAAACTCATGCTCGACAATGGCAAGCCCGATGAAAGCCTTTATGGCGGCGACAGGCTGCACATGAATGCCAAGGGATATGCGATCTGGCAAAAGGCCATCGAGCCATATCTGATCAAGTAAAAAACAGGGTACGCGGTGCGGGCCAGGATACTGGCGCCGGGCATACCCGCGCAATACAGTCGATAATAAATAGGCACATTATGTTGAGAAAACTTAGTACGCTGGCGCTGTTGGCATCCTGCCTCGTGAGCCAGGCGCAATTGGATAAGGAGGTTAAGATGAATCAGTTCATCACCATCCTCATGCAAAAGATGACGCTGGAAGAAAAGATCGGACAGCTCAACCTGACTTCGGTGGGCTTTGATGTAACCGGACCGATCCTGAGTCAGGGCGTAGAAGAAAAGATCAAGAAGGGCCTGGTAGGCGGCGTGTTCAATACCTATACACCCGTAGCGGTGCGAAAGTTGCAGGACATTGCCGTGAACGAAACCCGTCTCAAGATACCGTTGCTGTTTGGATATGATGTGATCCATGGACACCGCACTATTTTCCCCATACCGCTCGGGTTGTCGGCCAGTTGGGATCCTGCACTCGTGCAGCGAACCGCCCGTGCTGCCGGCGATGAGGCAGCGGCCGATGGATTGAACTGGGTGTTTTCGCCAATGGTGGATATAGCCCGTGACCCTCGCTGGGGCCGCGTGAGCGAAGGAGCCGGTGAAGACCCTTACCTCGGTGCCCAGATGGCCCGCGCCATGGTGAAGGGATACCAGGGCGACAATTTTATACTCGACAATACCGTATTGGCCTGTGTAAAACACTTTGCACTGTATGGCGCTGGCGAAGCCGGGCGGGACTACAATACGGTAGATATGAGCCGCCTGAGAATGTACAACGAATACCTGGCTCCTTATAAAGCAGCCATCGATGCAGGCGTTGCTACCGTAATGACCTCCTTCAATGAGATCGACGGCGTACCCGCCACAGCCAATAAATGGTTGCTGAAAGACCTGCTGCGCAAGCAATGGCGCTTCAATGGATTGATCGTAACCGACTATACAGCCGTCAACGAAATGATCGCGCATGGTATGGGAGATGCCAAGAAGGTTGGAGAGCTGGCCTTGAATGCCGGCAACGAAATGGACATGGTGGGAGAGATCTTCCTGAACAATGGCGTAGACCTGGTGAAGAGTGGCCGGGTATCGCAGGCAACGATCGATGCCGCCTGCCGCAACGTATTGGAAGCAAAATACAAGTTGGGATTATTTGATGATCCTTACCGCTATGTGAATGAGGCGCGGAATAAGACCGCCATCATGAATGAAGCCAAGCTGGCCCTGAGCAAGGAAGCAGCGATCAAGAGTATGGTATTGCTGAAGAATGCCAACCAGGCATTGCCGCTCAATGCTGCGAAGAAGATTGCCTTCATCGGCCCGTTGGTAAAAGACCATCGCAACCTGATTGGTAACTGGAGTGGCGCAGGCGACTGGAAGAAAGCCGTGAGCCTGTGGGCTGCCCTGGAACAAAAGTTTGGAGCAGATAAATTCTTATATGCAAAGGGTTGTAACCTCGTGGATGATCCGGCACTGCGCAAAAGGCTGAATGACCACGACGGCCAGATCGTACTGGATGAAAAGACGCCCGAGCAACTGATTGCCGACGCCGTACAAACCGCTCAACAGGCCGATGTGGTGGTAGCGGTACTGGGTGAGGCTTTCGGCATGACAGGGGAAGCTGCCAGCCGCAGCATGATCGGCCTGCTCGATAATCAACTGGACTTGCTGAAGGCTTTGAAAAAAACGGGCAAACCCATCGTACTCGTATTGATGAATGGCCGCCCGCTGACGCTTTCCTGGGAAAATGAAAATGTAGAGGCCATTCTCGAAACCTGGTTTGCAGGAACACAGGGCGGCGCTGCCATTGCCGATGTACTGTTTGGCGAGGCCAACCCCTCTGGCAAACTCTCTATGACCTTTCCGCGCAATGTGGGTCAGGTGCCCATTTACTACAATGCCAAAAACACCGGCCGTCCATTTGATGAGAATCAGAAGTACACGTCAAAGTACCTCGATGTGCCCAATACGCCGTTGTATCCTTTTGGTCATGGCTTAAGCTATACTACGTTCAATTACGACGATATCAAACTGAGCAAAGCGACGATCACGGCTACCGATAAATTGCAGGTATCAGTGCATGTGGCCAACACCGGTAATTATGACGGTGTTGAAACTGTGCAGCTTTACATCCGCGACATGGTGGGCAGCATTACCCGTCCGGTAAAAGAATTGAAGCGCTTTGAGAAGGTATCCCTGAAGAAAGGCGAGAGTAAGGATCTGTCCTTTACTCTAACGGTAGAAGACCTCAAGTTCTTTAACGCCGACCTTAAGTGGGTGGCCGAACCTGGCGACTTCAAAGTGTTTGTTGGAACCAACTCACAGAACGTGAAGGAAGCTTCGTTCAGTTTAAAATAAAGTGATCATAATATAGATATTGAATAAGGGGCTGCCCGCGGGCGGCCCTTTTTTGTGGTTATGCTTATCTTTAAGCGAAAACCCAATCTTCGCGAAAATGATCAAACTACGAGCCTTACTAATCTGTACTGTTTTTACGGGCTGCTCTGTTTTAGCCATTGGGCAAGGCGGCGCCAACCGCGCAAAGCCCATGAACATCATTTTCATTCTGTCCGACGATCACCGGTACGATGCCATGGGATTCATGAATAAGATACCGGGATTGCAAACGCCGGGCATGGACCGTATGGCGAAAGAAGGCGCCCACCTGAAAAACGCCTTTGTATCAACGGCTTTGTGTTCGCCCAGCAGGGCTTCCATCCTCACCGGCCAGTATGCGCATACCCATACAGTAGTAGACAACGACGCACCACTACCAGACAATCTTACCTTTTTCCCCCAGTATCTTCAGAAGAGTGGTTATCAAACTGCCTTCCTGGGTAAATGGCATATGGGTAACACGGACGATAAACCCCAGCCAGGGTTCGATCACTGGGTGAGTTTTCAAGGGCAGGGTGTTTACTACAATCCAACCTTCAACATCAACGGGCAACGGGTAAAACAACCGGAGGGCAGTTATACTACTGATCTGCTCACTGAAAATGCCATCGACTGGCTCAATCACCGCAATAAGCAGAAGCCATTCTTCGTGTACCTGTCGCATAAAGGCGTGCATGCCGAGTTCAAGGCCGCGAAGCGGCATGCCGGTAAATATGCCAACCTGCCGATCGTATGTCCTCCTTCCATGTATTTGACTGCCACCGACAGCAGCAAGGTGTATGGTGAAGTAACGGCGCCAAAAGGACCAGTCAATTATAAGGATATACCGCAATGGGTGCGCCGGCAACGGTATAGCTGGCATGGCGTCGATTTCATGTACCATGGCGATATCAAGTTCAACGACTTTTACCGGCAGTACCTCGAAACCCTGCTGGCAGTAGATGAAAGCATACAGCGTGTATTGGATTGGGTGAAGGAGCAAGGACTTGAGCAAAACACGATGGTAGTGTATATGGGCGATAATGGCTTTTCGTTCGGAGAGCATGGATTGATCGACAAGCGCCACGCGTATGAGGAGTCCATGCGGGTGCCTTTGTTATGCTGGGCACCTGCTTTGGTGAAGCCCGGTACCGTTGTGCCACAGATCATCATGAACATCGATATCGCCCCCACCTTCCTGCAGCTGGCTGGCGTAAATCGCCCGGCGAACATGCAAGGCTCATCCTTTGCTGACCTCTTACGAGGTAACCAAACGCCCTGGCGCGATAAGGTATTCTACGAGTATTATTGGGAGGCGTCCTTTCCGCAAACACCTACCATCTTCGCCATCCGCACCGATCGTTACAAATACATTTACAATCACGGCGTGTGGGATATCAACGAGCTGTACGACCTGCAGAACGACCCCTACGAAATGAACAACCTGATCCGTGATACCAGTTTCCGCAAAACCGGGATGGCCCTCAAGAAAGAGTTGTTTGGCTGGCTGGAAGAAACCAAAGGCCAGCAAATTCCACTTAAATATCCACCCGGCCGAAACGACCATCAATTCAGGAATACCTATTAACTACAACAGATTGAATGTTTTATTGACTACCCCGTGCTTAAGGTCCGGGGTATGTCTTTTGCATAGGCATCATAAACAGTTTCTTATGCGCATAATCGGTGTTATACTGCTGGTGGGAGGTATTTTCCTGGGCTATATGGGCTACAATAAGTATACTGAAAATAAAGCGAATGTGAAGATCGGCGACCTCGAGATCACGGCTAAAGACCAGGGTAATACGACTGTTGCTTTCATCATGATGGCGGCCGGCCTGGTAGGTATTGTAGGCGGCGCCGTGATGCTTTCCCGTAAGGCAAGCTGACCCAGTCGCCACCATTCCAGCTCTTTTTTAAAAAAGTTGTCACGTTTTGCCGGTTTGTATATCTACTATATAAACCGAACAAATATGACAAACAGAATCACAATGGCCCAAAGCCCCAAGGGCTTACTCGACGGACTGGTAAAGACAGAATTCTTCATTAAGAAATCAGGAATGGACCTGCGGTTGATCGAACTGATCAAATACCGCGTGTCGCAGATCAATGGATGTGCGTATTGCTTGGATATGCACCACCGCGAAGCGCTTCAATTGGGCGAATCGGAACTCAGGTTACATACCGTGATCGCCTGGAAAGAGTGTCCCTATTTTACCGTCAAAGAAAGAGCGGCCTTACACCTGGCCGAAGCCCTCACACAAGCTCAACCACTGCACGTAAGCGACGAATTGTACAAGGAGCTGTCACAGCATTTTACACCTGAAGAGATTGCCGTGCTCACGGTAGCGATCGCCACCATCAATAGCTGGAACCGGCTCAATATCACCTTTGGCTCTGTACCCGCGACTTATAATGAACAAATACCTGCTACTTCACCTGTTTAAAACCAGCCCCATGAAAGCAATCTTTTTATCAATGCTAATTGTATCAATGATGAATACGCAAGCGCAGAAGAAATACAACCCTCCTACCTTGTTCGATCCCACACCTTATGGATTTTCACACGTGGCAACCGTACCTGCAGGCTATCAACTCATATTGGTAGCCGGACAGGGCGGTGAAGAGAATACCGAAGGCAAACTAACGCCCGACTTCAGGACCCAGGTAAGGCAGGCCCTGCTGAATATTCAAAAAGCCCTGGCCCCTGAAAAGGTCACCATGGATGATGTGGTCAAGGTAACGAGCCTCGTGGTTGACCACGACGAACAGCGCTTGCAGATCCTTATTGAAGAGTTCAAAAGAGTATGGCCCAAAAAGAATTTCCCCATCAATACGCTGATCCCCGTGCCGCGGCTAGCGATTACAGGAATGCTTTTTGAGTTGGAGGCGATGGCGATCAAAAAGCCATAATGACCAGCAATAAAGTCAATAGCCGCCCAAACGCCGATGTGACCTGTAAAACGGACTGTGAGCCCCGGGACCGGATGTTTTTCCGGAGCTTCCGGCAGTCATTGTAAACCGATCTCCAGCTAAATGTGTTATTAAAAGTTATGATCACCGATTACCAAAAGGTCCTGTTCCCCTATGCTTACAATATACTGGGCTCGGCCGAAGATGCCAGAGATGCCATCCAGGATACCTTGTCGCACTATATTGTAAAGCCAAGGGACGAAGTGGCGAACGAAAAGAACTACCTGATCAAATCGGTCATCAACCGTTCGATACAAATGAAGAAACAACAAAAACAGTTGGTGCCGGTAGAAGCGGTTTGGTTGCCTGAACCTATTGCTACCGACCTCCC
The DNA here is from genome assembly GCF_029223285.1 of Paraflavitalea sp. CAU 1676. GTDB lineage: Bacteria > Bacteroidota > Bacteroidia > Chitinophagales > Chitinophagaceae > Paraflavitalea. The sequence goes on from NZ_JARHUJ010000001.1 coordinate 71,679, forward strand.
GGCCATGAAGGGAGAGAACGATGAGCTGGCACCCTTCGCCCTGCTGGCCCAATTGGAAGCGTTAAACCCGAAAGAGAGAGCCGTGTTTATCCTGAAGGAAGGATTCAATTATTCGCATGAGGATATCGCCACGGTGCTGGATAGTACCACCGAGAACTCGCGGCAGTTGCTCACGCGGGCAAAGAACAAGTTGAAGAAAAAGGAACATCACTTTGTGCAGGATTTCAAACAGGAAACGGCCACCGCTGTGGTCAGGAAGCTGTTGAACGCGATTCAACGGGAAGATGCTGAAGGCGTAGAGCGGCTGCTGGCCGAAGATGTTCAGTTCTATGCAGACGGCGGTAGAAATATGAAGCTGGTGGCGACCTATTGCGCAGGCCGGCAAGCCGTGCAGGACGTTATCACCGTGGTGTACCAGAAATACAATTATCAGCTGCGACAGGAATATGCGGTCGTCAATCATCAGCCGGCGGTGCTGTACTACAATGGGGAGCAATTGGTTTCCTGCCAGGTTTTTGAGATCGAAGGGGAGAGCGTGATACGCATCGATGCCATCATTGATCCCGAAAAACTGAAGGGCCTGGCTGCCCAAAGAATTACGGAATAAGACAGCGTCGTTTTGGTAAATTGGGTGGTCGTTTCAAGGCAGTGGCAAGAGGATATAGTGCGTCAACATAAAAGCAAACTGCCGTGTTCCGCATAGTGTCATTTGTCAATTCATACTATGGTATCTATTGAAAGAATAAGTAGCCAGTTGGTGTTGGGAGTACCCCAGCGTAAAATGAAATATGTGCTGGTATTATGCACAGGCGGCGTCATCGACATGGTGGTTGATGAACAGCATTTCCGGCTTGCCGCCGGCGATGTGATCACCATTACTTCGGGTCAGGTACATTATTATTCTTCCATCGATAAAGCCCAGGGATTTATCCTGGAGTTTACGCTCGACTTCTTTTGCAAAGACGATAATGATGTGGAGTTGATCTTTCACAACGGCCTATTCTGTCATTTCGCTATGAATGAAGTAATACCGGTTGACCAGTCGCTGGTGGAAACTCAATTGGCGCTCATCGAAACAGAGCTCAATGAAAAACCCTATCAATACCTCATCTCCCTGCATAGCCGGATAGCCCTTATTCTGGTGGCCATCAACAGGGCCAAGGTGTCGCGGGGCGATGAGATCTGGAAGCCCGAAGCCTTGTTCCTCAAATACCTGGAGGCTGTGCGGGGTAATTTCGAACACAATTATTCCGTGGCAGACTTTGCTCAGATGCTGGGCACTACCGAAGTAAAGCTGAATGAGCTCTCCAAACTGCATTCCGGCAAAACAGCCCAGGCGGTGATCTTCGGACTGGTAACTGCCGAAGCCAAGCGCCTGCTGGTATACGGCGACCTCACGATCAAGGAAGTTGCCTACAAGTTGGGTTTCAACGACCCCTTCTATTTCTCCAATTTCTTTAAAAAACAAACCGACCTGTCGCCCAAGGTCTATAAAGAAAAGTTTGTGGGGTAGCCCACGGAAATTACATGCTTTTTGCAGGTTTCTCTATTCTTTGAGGGGGCTGTCCTGGTGAACTTTGTGTTGTCAATCATTCATCATTTAAACAGTACAACATGTTCATTTATCAGGACTTAGCTTCCCTGCTATTGAGGCTCTCTTTGGGCGCTGGCTTCCTGTCGGCTGTAGCCAGCCGGCTGGGCTTATGGGGCAAACATTCTTCGGGCTGGACCAATTTCGTCAACTACACAGGCCAGGTCAACTCCTTTATGCCTGCCAGCATGATACCAACGCTGGCGGTGGTCGCCACGGCACTTGAGATGCTGTTGGGCATCCTGCTGCTCACAGGATTTAAGACCGGCTATGCGGCACTGGCGGCGGCCATACTTAGCCTGCTGTTTGCCATTGCCATGAGCATCTCCGCCGGCGTTAAAGATCCATTGGATTACTCTGTCTTTGCATTTAGTGCAGGCGCTTTTCTGTTGTCAACCCTACCGGCTCACAAATGGAGTATCGATCAATTAATCGCTCAATAAGCTATCTAATGGAAAACATTACCTGGAGCACGAATATAGAAGACCACATCGTGCGCAACAACAATAGACAATGGCAGCCTTTGATAGAAAAGGGCATACATTATGAAGGGGTGTATGTCATTTCCCTTCACTATGATCAAAGAAAGGAAAGGTCAACCACCATACTCCTTAAGTTTGAAGCGGGTGCCATTTACCCTTACCACAACCACCCGGCGGGCGAAGAGATCTTTGTACTGAATGGCGAAGCTATTCTGGAAGAGGCTACGCTAGGCGAAGGAGACTACCTCTACACGCCGCCCGGATTCAAACACTCCGTACGCTCCCAGACAGGGTGCACCTTGTTGCTGAATATTCCGGAAGAGGTGGAGATACTGTAGCGGGCGCTTTTACCAGCCCGTTACCAGTAACCTGCTGGCCCCTTTGATGCCACAATGCTGATACTTGTCGTAAGCCTTAGCTGCGCGCTGCCTGACCTGCTCAGGCGATTCTTTGGCCAGCCAGCTTGCAATGGCCGCTTCCAGCGTATAGGCCTCGGGGCTCATCAGGCCGGTGCTCCACAACAAAGGCGTTGCGCCCGATTGACGAATACCCTCGTTAAAGAACCGCTTGCTGATGCAGGCCAGTATGACCGTTTCCCGCTTAGCTGTATGGGCCGATGAAGGATAATTGGATAGCGAAAAGTCCATCAGGCCATCGTGTCCCGTATAGGCGATCAACTGCGCCGAACCGCCAATGCCAATGGTGTCGCCTTCAACGACCAATCGTTGATGGGCACGGCCTGCCGCAGCCTTGAAGAAATCGATGGTGCAGGATTTGATGGCGGCGCCATCATATGCATCGGCCACCAGCCAGGCATTTTGTGTCTTGTGTTTGAATACACAACGTTCAAGTATTTGGGGGGCCACATCTTTGATATTGCTGACCATCTTCCAATGTGCCTGTTTTCTGAAGTAGCCTTTTACACCGCCGGCGCAACCCCAGTACAGGTTATTGGCCGGGTCTTGTCCGTTGCCGATCGCAGCAGGTACCGGTACGATGCCCTGGTTCTTATTATCGCATAAGGCTACATAGACATGGATCACTTTCGCGGTATTGGGAAAGAGGCTGTCGGAAGTTGCTATCTGGTTGGCTGCCGGTATAATAGCATGGCCTGCATCAGCGGGTGTACCCCGTTGTTTGCAGGCCATGGTCAGGAAAAGGACAATATAGAGTCGCATCTTCAACAAGATGCAGTACGTTCAAAATTGCATACGGCGGTCCAGGCTTTTTTTTTGAGAACCAGCCTGCTTGCTACGGGAGGCGATTACCAACGGCGATCGACCTGTGGCGCCTACCCACGGGACTTGCTGTAGGGCGTACCCTGTCGGTGCCTGCGCCCTCTACCACACATATGTTCCCACCGAACCCGCAGCCAGTGAGTGGCTCACCCATTTACCCTTGTAGCGGATATTGAAGGTTTCGGGACTATTGCCGTCGTTAGATACGATCAGCACCTTTTTACCAGCCGGTGTAAGGAAAGCTACATTTTGCAGGTTGCCGGCAATATTGCTGGCAATGCGTACCGAGCCCGCTGGTACTAACTTCGAGGCATGAGCTACGATATAATAAGCCACGTTGCGCGTAATGCTTCCCCCAATCGTAAGAGCGCCCTTACAGGTAGTGCAGCCTCCCGGCGTATGCGGACCATAAGAAGCGTCGTTGGCCAGGTTCCATTCCAGCGCCACCCGGCTCCAGTTGCGCGTAGCGCCCACGATCACATTTTTCAGGTGCCACTTGAGGTCGCCGCCGAAATTGCCATTAGAGGCGGTGTATTGTTCCGTGAAATAAACATGTTTGTCGGGGTGTGCATTGTGTACCTGCGAAAGCGTGTTGATATCGCCTTCATACAGATGAAAGGCACTACCGTTTACAAATGCCTTAGCTGCTGCGTCGTTGAGGATCGCCAGCGGATAATCGGGCCGGTTACAATTGTGATCGTACACGATGATCTTAGTGGCGAGGCTAGCCGTCTGAAAAGCAGGCCCCAGGTTGTTCTTGATGAAGGCGGCCTGTTGCTCGGCCGTCATGTACAAACTGGGGTTATTGCCCGGATGCAAAGGTTCATTCTGAGGGGTAATCGCATCGATCGTAATGCCCTCCGCCTTCATGGCCTGTATATACTTTACGAAGTATTTAGCATACACCTCGTAGTACTCGGGCTTGAGACTTCCGCCTACAGAGAGGCCATTGTCTTTCATCCACACCGGCGGGCTCCAGGGGGTAGCCAGGAACTTTATGGCCGGATTGATCGCGACGATCTCTTTCAATAATGGGATCAGTTCAGTCTTATCGGGGCTGAGGCTGAATTGGGCCAGTGTTGGATCAGTTTGGCCGGCCGGCATATCATCATAACTATACACCGAGGCGCTGAGGTCCGAGGCCCCGATGCTGAGGCGCAGGTAACTGATGCTGATGGAGTTTTCCTGGTTGCCGAATAACTCCTTCAGCAAATTGCTTTTATCCGTTGCACTCAGGCGGTTGATCACATAGGCGCTGCCGCTGGTAAGCGTATACCCAAAACCGTCGATGGTTTGGAATTGCTGCGTGCTGTCTACGTCGATATTGGTAAAGGCATTGGCATTGGTACCAAATGTAAGTACCACCGTTTGCTTTTGTAGCAAGGCCTGCTGATCGCCGGTAGTGATCCAGGCGGCTACATCGGGATTGCCGGCTGGCGGGTTGGGCTGCGGCGTAGAGCCACCGCCGTCATCTCCCTTTTTACCGCCACAGCTGCAACTGGTGAGGCAGGTAACAAGTACAATAGACCATAATCTGAATGGCATGTGACGATAATGTTTGATTGGTCAAATAGGAAGGCGGGACCTGTCGATACCCGCCTTCCTGAAAGTTGATAGTTGCGCCTCGGCGCCTCTTATTTATTGATATTCGGGTTCCGGTCTACTTCATCCTGTGAAATGGGGAAATAGAGTTCTTCGGCAGTAACGTTGTAATTGAGGGCATTTCCATTGCCATCTACCTGTGCATTCATCACCGCAACGGCGCGGCCGGTACGGATCAGGTCATACATCCGGTGGCCTTCGAAGGCGAGCTCCAGCTGACGTTCTTTCTCTACGGCCAGTCTTAAAGCAGCCTGCGTAGTGGCAGGCGTATTACCGAGCCCAACACGCTTCCTGATCTTGTTGATATAGAACTGCGCGCCGGTGGCATTGTCCAGCTGGTTCAGCTCGGTCAACGCCTCTGCTTTCAGCAACAGAATGTCGGCATACCGTATACGGAAGGTATGGCTCTTGGCATCTGCGTCGCGGTATTTGTAGATCACCGGTGTAGGCTTGGGCCAGTAGTCATCAGTCCAGGAGGGCGTAACGTAGGTAACGCTGGCGTTCTTCCTCACCAGATCACCTTCAGCCTCCCAGGCTTTCACGACGGTGTGAGAAGGGATGTTGAACTTCTTCCAGTCGCCCCACATGAAGGGCGTATTCATGCCGGTGAGCCAGTTTTGACGCACACTACCGTCATACTGCGTTTCCCAGATAGATTCGATACTGTTGATGGTAGCTGTGAGGTATAGGTCGGCGAAATTGGGAAGCAGGTCATAACCCAGTGCCGTTACGGCATCGCAATATTGCACCACCTTGCTCCAGTCTGGATTGGGCTTCTGGGCATAGGCTTTGGCCAATAAAGCATTGACAGTTCCCTTAGTGATGATCGTTTTGTCAGTCGATTTTTCACGCACTTTCGGCAGCGCAAATTCGAGGTCTTTGATGATCTGGGCGTATACCGAGTCGGCCGGCTTTTTTGTCGGGAACATTTCTGTTACCGCACCTGGTACACCGAGTATAATGGGCAATTCTTTCCAGATTCTGATGGCGTTGAAATAATGCCAGGCACGCAGGAAAGAGGCTTCGCCCAGTATCTGCTGGCGGCGTTCCTCGGTAAGGTTGCGATCCTGGATCGTTGGGACAAACGACAACACGATGTTGGCGTTCTTGATGTCGGTAAACAGGTAACGCCAGTCGCGCTTAACGTTGCCGTTGCTGGCATTGACCGTGTATTTGTCAATACTGAAGTTGGCAGCATTGTCGCCCCCGGCATAGGCATTATCGGCCATTACATCGCCGTTGACCAGGAAGTCGAGGGTGTAATATTCATCATAGAGGTCGCCGTAGGCGCCGTTGAGCAGGGGCTCCGCGGTTACCTCATTCGGCAGTGCATCGGAGATGGGTTCTTTATCGAGAAAGTCTTTTGTACAGGAGGTGAAGCTGGCAATGCCCATCAACCCTGCTGCAATGTATAATGTGAAGCGTTTCATAGCTTTTTGCATTAGGTGTTTAAATTAGAAATCGGCACTGATGCCAAAAATGAAGGTCCTTGACTGCGGATACGTTCCGTAGTCGATACCCATGGCAGGCCCGTTGGGGTTGTTCTGGCTAACTTCCGGATCGAATCCTGAATAGTTCGTGATGGTAAACAGGTTCTGACCGGTTACATACAGGTTAAGCCGGCTAAACCCTGCTTTTTGTATCAGGTTGTTGCTGAACTTATAGCTCAGGGTGAGGGCTTTGAGGCGCAGGTACGAGCCATCTTCGATGAAGCGTGATGATACAATACTATTGTAGTTATTGTCGTATCCCGCTGGTGCACCGGCCGATCCGCCCGTGGCACGAGGTATATCGGTCGTTTGGCCAGCCGAAGTCCATCTTCTCAACACATTGGTGCTTTGGTTCTTCGAGTCGTACATCCCTTCCGTTTCAATGCGCGATGCATTGAAGACATCGTTGCCCTGAATGCCCTGGAAGAATACATTCAGCTCGAAGTTTTTGTAGCTGACGGTATTCGTAAGTCCGTAAATGAAATCGGGCTGGGCATATCCGATGAAAGTACGGTCGCCGTCACTGAGGCCACCGCTTTTGTCGAGGTCGGCATACTTCATCATACCAGTAGCGGGGTCTACGCCTTCCGCCACATAACCATAGAACGAGCCCAGGGCCTTGCCGGGCATGGCGAGGATCGCATTGTCTCTTTCATAGACACCGCCATAAGGAATGCTTTTGCTGAATTCACCCAGGCTGGTAATCTTATTTCTGTTGAACGAAATATTACCATTGATATTCCAGCGTACGGATTTACTGTTGATAGCAACGGCATTAACGGTAAGCTCTATTCCCTTGTTCTCGATGGCACCTACGTTATAGGTTTGGGCCGAATAACCCGAAGAGGGTGGTGGTTCAACAGCTACCAGCAGGTCTTTGGTCTTTTTGATATAACCGTCGATGGTAACGCTCAGCCGGTTGTTGAAGAAGCTCGCGTCGATACCTACGTTGGTTTGTTCGGTCTTCTCCCAGGTGAGTCCTTCTTTGGGCAGGTTGCTGAAGGTAAAGCCACCTGCGCCATTGGGGTTGAAGATGCCGTAATAATCATAATCTCCAATACCGTCATTACCGGTTTGGCCCCAGCCGACCCGCAATTTAAGATCGTTGAACACGCGGTTGTTATCCATGAAACCTTCATTGCTGATCCGCCACGCGGCTGATAGGGAGGGGAAGAGCCCCCAACGCTCATCTTCCGAAAAACGGGAAGAACCGTCGTAGCGAAGATTGGTCTGCAAGAGGTATTTGTCCTTGTACGAATAGTTGATCCTGCCCAGGTAAGAACGTTTGCTCCACTGCGACATCGTAGTAGGCATGCTGATGCGCAGGCGGGCTGCATTCAACGTGCCAACGGCGCCATTGGGGAAATCCCTGCCTTCGGCATAGCTGTATTTGTAATCACTTTCCTGCATGGTATGACCCACCAGTACGGCCAGCGTATTGTCGCCGAAATTCTTGGTATAGTTCAAAGTATTTTCCCATAGCCATACAAATCGTTGGGTAGAGGAGGTGTAACCAACTCCTTTTACAGAGCGGCCATAGTCGGTCATGTACGGATCCTGGAACTTGTCCCAGCGGGAGCTTTGTGATTCGATACCGAAATTGGAACGGAAGTTCAGTCCGCTGGTGATCCTGAAGTCAGCGAGGATGTTGCCGATCACGCGGTTCTCAACGCTCTTTTGTTCGGCGCCGTAAGCCATCGCGATGGGGTTTTCCCAGCTGCCCTGGTTAACATTGGAGGTATACGTACCATCAGGTTTATATATGCCTAAGGTGGGTGGTGAGCTGAGGGTGGAGAGGATGGTTCCGCCGCGGGCGCCACCGGCATTATCGGTAATGTCTACAAACTCCGATCTCAGGTAACTGAGATTGGTACCGATATTGAGCCAGTCCTTTACCTTATTATCGAGGTTAACGCGTACTGAGTAACGATCGTAATCAGCAGGTGCTACCACGCCTTGTTGCTTTTGATAACCGCCGGAAATGTAATAGCGATTGCCTGCAGTGCCTCCGGATGCTGCCACCTGTATATTTTGTTCTTTGCCGGTATGGAAGGCTACATCCTGCCAGTCGGTGTTGTTGTTGTTGGGATCGGTGTAACCCATCGACTTAATGAGGTCAAGGTACTGATCACGATCGAGCACATCGATCCGCTTAGCGAATGTAGAGAAGCCCGTATAGGCGTTCACGGTTAATTTGGTTTTACCCGATGCTCCTTTCTTGGTTGTTACGAGTACCACCCCATTGGCGCCACTCGCGCCATAGATGGCGGCGGAAGAAGCATCTTTCAATACCGAGAAGCTCTCGATATCGGAAGGGTTAATGAAGTCGATGGAAGGCACGATGACTCCATCTACAACGTATAATGGATCATTTTTGGCGGAGAGGGAAGTATTACCCCGCACGCTAACGGTGAGTCCCCAGCCTGGCTTACCGGAAGAAGCAAACACGTTCACCCCGGCAGCCTGACCCTGCAGGCCGGCAGCGGCACTGACGATTGGCCGGTTCTCGAAGTCGGAGGCTTTAATGGTCGATACAGCACCGGTAATATCCTTTTTACGCTGACTGCCATAACCCACCACCACCACCTGGTCGAGCGGTTGGTCGGAAGGAGCGAGCTCAACGTTCACCACGTTTTGGGCGTTCACGGCCACTTCTTTGTCGAGGTAGCCGATGTAAGTAAATTTCAGCGTTGCTTTTTCATCGGCCGTGATACTGTACTCACCGGCATTGTTGGTAGAAGTACCGGCGGCGGTGCCTTTTACCTGCACCGATACGCCAAACAGCGGTTCATTGTTGGGCCCGGTTACTTTACCTGTAACACGGATATCCTGCCGCTCGTTGGTTCGTGATACGATCGCAATCAGGTTATTGTCCAGCAACTTGTAAGTGAGGTCGGTATTGGACAGGATCTTATCGAGCGTTTCGCGGATGCTGGCTTTTTTCACGTCTACCGTAACCTTCTGCTTCAATGCTTTGAGGTCGTAGTTGTACAGGAACCGGAATTCAGCGGTCTTCTCGATCCGGTTCAAAACTTTGTCAATGGATGTCTGTTGCAGGTTCAAGGTGATGTTTCCCTGTCCATACACATTGGCCTGTACATGACAAACACTGAGCACAATGAGGAAGAGTGTCATCTTCATAATCACGAACAGTTTAAAGAGCGATGGGGCATGGGCATACCTCCTCCCGGGAGGCGTACTTTTTTTCATATATTTACGCTTTAAGGTGATCAAATCAGAACCCTGGAGCGATTTACCAGATCTTATCCAGGATTCTGTTACTGCCTTAACGGGATCCCGCTCCAACGGGGTCCCATTATTTTTGTATAGCTGGTCTGCATGCGCTGCTCCAACAGGGCATGCAGACGGATCGCTGCGGTTTAGTTTATTATGATCTCCCGACCATTGATGGTGTACTCAAAGGGTACAATGATCTGCAGGTACTCTAATGCCTTTTGCACGGTTTCCGTTTGAAAGCTGCCTTTGAGGCGACTGTGTTTTAGCTTATCGTTGTTGATGATGATCTTCACGTCGTACCAGCGCTCCATTTTGATGGCCAGTTCATCGAAACTGTCGCCATTGAAATTGAGCTTGTTGTATAGCCAGGATGTTTCCTTGATGATGCTGTCGGGTTTATTGCCGGGCAACATGGTTACTGAAATACCGGGTTGCACGGGCTGGTTGCTGTCGGGTGTTGGTGGTTGCGGATCGGCGGCCAGGGAGGCGGTAGTCTCTTCTTTGTTGAATACCAGTTTCTCGTGGGGCCTTAATATTACTTTAGGCGCATTGGGGTCATTCTTTTTCACCACTTCTATGCTGCCCCGCAGCAGAGTGGCTTCGATGGTAGCATCGGAGGCGTATGATTTTACATTGAAGGCCGTGCCCAATACTTTAATGTCGATGCCGGAAGTATGCACGATAAAAGGCCGGCTGGCATCGTGTGTAACGTCGAAGAAGGCTTCTCCTTCGAGGTTCACTTCCCTTCGTTCCGTATTGAAGCTGCTTTGGTAAGTGAGGCGGCTGCCTGCATTGAGCCATACCTGCGAGCCATCCGGCAATACCATCCGGGAGCGGCTGCCTCTGTTGGCCACTACTTCACTGATGGGCTGATTATCGGTAGAGCTTACAAGTGGAATGCGGGTATGCTGGTTGCGGTATATGAAGTAAGATCCTCCTGCGAGCACTACCACGGCGGCAGCGTAACCAATCCAGCGTCGCCAGCGGATGGTACGTACGGGAGCCGGCATTGGTATAACTGAAGTATCTATGGGGGCTGGTGCCTGCAGGATACGTTGAAACCTTTGTTCTTCTTCACTCAATTGTTCCTGCTGTTCGTCGGGGTGTTGTTGCCAGTAGGCCGAAAGGATCTCATACAGGTACTGGTCGCTGCCATGTTGCTGGAGATAGCTGTGCAGTTCTTCCAGTTCGGCCTCGGTGGCCTCGCCGGATAACTTACGGGCAATCAATTCATATATACGCTGTTGCGGCATCAAGTGGCAAGCTTTGTTAATAAAGACAAGCGATTTGATCCGATCTACTAAAAGAATTTTAACTTTTTTTCGGGGAGGCGATCAAGCGTCGTAGAACTTTGAAGTTGCTGACTCGGAGAAAGCCTGCAGCTGCACTTTACCAGTAACACGGACGCCAGACAGGCTAATTCTTTTTAGGCAGTGAAGACTTGTTGCGGGGGAATTTTTCAAAATCTTTCCGAACGGCTTCTGTGATCCGCTGAATAGCGATGGCCATCTGCGCATCGATGGTATTGATCGAGATATTCAATATTTCGGCTACTTCCTTGTACCGGAGGCCGTCTTCTCGGATGAGTTTGAAGATCATTTTACAGCGTGGCGGCAGGGCTTCTACGGCCTGGCGGATCCTTTGATAGGTCTCTGCCGTGATCATGATCTGCTCGGGCGAAATGCCTGTTTCCTGCAGGGCGATATCTATATTGTCGAAAGGCTCAACGATATTTTCCCGGGCTTTTCGGGCCAGGTAGTTGAGGGCCGTGTTCTTGGTAGCGGTATAAAGGTAAATGCGCAGGTTGTTGATGGAAGTAATGGAGTTACGCTGGTTCCACAACCGGATGAATACATCTTCCACGATCTCTTCAGCTGCCTCTTTGGTCTTCACCAACGCAAAAGCGAAGTAGTGCAGGCGTTTATTGTAGATGTGGTAAAGCTCACGGAATGCAAGCTGGTCACCCGCCTCTACCCGTTGCAGTAGAAGCGCCGTGTTTGCAATCTCATGATCCTGATGATGTTCCATAATCGGCAATCGTTAACAAAGAAACCAGTTTTACGGTTGATGCACAAACCTGGCAGATCAGGTGATCCTTTCCTCAGGGCGAAAACAGGTGCATCTGGCTAAATTCCGTAAAACCAAGGTATATCAGTTGCTTAATCCTACACAATCGACATCTCCGCAGCATGTATTGCTGCTTAAGCGCACAAAATACAACAAAAGTATAAGCTAACAACCGTTAGCTCAACTGCAAATAATAATTATCTTTGGAATACTTAAACATGTAACCATGTCTGTACAGGAGCTGGAGAAGATCTTCCAGGGTAAAGTAGACCAGGAGATCAAGATCGAACCCAAAGATTGGATGCCCGATGCTTACCGCAAAACATTGGTGCGGCAGATCAGTCAGCACGCACATAGCGAGATCGTAGGTATGCTGCCCGAAGGCAACTGGATCAGCCGCGCCCCCAGCCTCAAGCGCAAGGCGATCCTGCTGGCCAAAGTGCAGGACGAAGCCGGTCATGGCCTTTACCTGTATTCGGCTGTCGAAACACTGGGCACGCCCCGCAACCAAACCATCGAAGACCTGCACAGTGGTAAGGCGAAATACTCCTCTATCTTCAATTACCCCACGCTTACCTGGGCCGATATCGGCGCCATTGGTTGGCTGGTGGATGGCGCAGCCATTCTCAACCAGGTGATGTTGTGCCGTACGTCGTATGGTCCCTATGCACGCGCCATGGTACGCATATGTAAGGAAGAAAGCTTTCACCAGCGCCAGGGTTTTGAGATACTGTTGGTATTGTCGAAAGGTACCCCCGAACAAAAGGCCATGTGCCAGGATGCTATCAACCGGTGGTGGTGGCCTTCGTTGATGATGTTTGGACCCAAGGACGGCGAATCGACCCACTCGGACCAAAGCATGACCTGGAAGATCAAACGCAAAAGCAATGATGAACTGCGTCAGCAGTTCGTGGATATGATCGTAGAACAGGCGAAGATCCTGAACGTTACCCTGCCCGATCCTGCGCTCCAATGGAATGCAGCAAAGGGGCACTATGATTTTGGAGAGATCGATTGGGTAGAGTTCTGGAATGTGGTGAAAGGCAATGGGCCCTGCAACAAAGAAAGACTCGAGGCAAGGCGCAAAGCCTGGGACGAAGGCGCCTGGGTGCGCGACGCCGCTGCCGCCTTTGCCGAAAAACGCGCTGCCCGGCAGGCACAACAAGTAGCCTGATCATTCAACTTAAATTAGTCCAATGAACATACGACTCACCAAATATTATTACGGCGATATTCCGGAAGAAAATACCGGTGGCGGTGCCGGCACCGTAACTGTCAAAGACGTAGCCGGCTGGCCCTTGTGGGAAGTCTTTATACGCAGCAAGCAAGGCCTCGATCATAAGCATGTTGGCAGCCTGCAGGCCGCCGATGCGCAAATGGCCATTGAAAATGCCCGCGATGTATATACCCGCCGTTCAGAAGGCATCAGCATCTGGGTAGTGGAAAGCAAACACATCCATGCCTCCAATCCCGACGATGCCGGCGCCTTCTATGAACCCGCCAACGACAAAGTGTACAGGCATCCTACATTTTACGACCTGCCCGAGGAGTTGAAGCATATGTAGGATATGTGTATTGCCGGCCTTACAACGGTGCCGGTTATTTTGTTATCTGTAACGATCATTCATGTATCAACCTGTAAATACACAAGCAGCTAACCTGGTAAACTACCTCCTGCACCTGGGCGATAATGCGCTCATTTTATCGCAACGCAATAGCGAGTGGTGCGGGCACGGACCAGTGCTGGAACAGGATATTGCCATCACCAACATATCGCTCGACCTCATTGGGCAGGCACGCAGCTTTTACCAGTATGCGGCCAGCCTGGAAGGTGGAGATGCCACAGAAGATAGCCTGGCCTATCTGCGGGGCGAACGAACTTATCTGAACTGCCTGATGAACGAGCTGCCCAATGGCGATTGGGGACAAACCATCATGCGCCAGTTCTTTTTCAGCGTTTACCAGCAGTTGTTGTATAATGCCCTGCTCCAATCTAGGGATGAAACTGTGGCTGCCATTGCCGAAAAGTCGCTGAAAGAAGTAACTTATCACGTGCGCTGGAGCAGCGAGTGGGTGATCAGGTTGGGCGACGGTACCGATGAAAGTCATGCCCGTATGGAGAAAGCGCTGAATATGCTTTGGAGCTATACCGGCGAATTTTTTATGCCGGCGGGCTATGAAACGGCCGCCGTTGCCGAAGGCATCGGTGCCGATGTAGCGGCTTTGCAGCAACGATGGATGGAACAGGTGGCAGCCGTATTGCAGGAAGCCACATTGCCGGTGCCTGTTGCGGGCAAAACCTGGATGCAGTCGGGCGGTAAGGAAGGAAAACATTCCGAGCACCTCGGATTCCTGCTGGCCGAAATGCAGTACCTGCAACGTGCTTATCCCGGTGCAACCTGGTAAGCGGCGTTCATAAAACCTATTGAATTTGAGCAGCGTTATCAACATATCAGTAGCAGCCATATGGTCATTGCTGGAGCAGGTAACTGATCCGGAAGTGCCTGTGCTGTCGGTGATCGACCTGGGCATCGTACGTGATGTGCAGCTGCGTGGCGATGATGGCGTGGAGGTAACGATCACGCCTACTTACAGCGGGTGCCCGGCCATGGATGTCATCAGCATGCAAATCAGGATGCTGCTGCTGGAGCAGGGCTTTAAGGAGGTGGTGGTGAAACAGGTATTGTCACCAGCCTGGACCACCGGGTGGATGAGTGAAGCCGGGCGGCAGAAGCTGCTGGCCTATGGCATAGCCCCTCCCAACCAGGTGCAGCAGGTATGCAGACAGGAGTTGTTTGCCCCGCACGAAGCCGTGGCCTGTCCGCAATGCGGCTCTTATCATACCCGCCTGGTGAGTGAGTTTGGCTCTACCGCCTGCAAATCGTTGTATCAATGCAACGATTGCCACGAACCGTTCGATTATTTCAAATGTCATTAAAAGCTTCAAACTATATCCATGTCGTCTGTTCTATTTCAAATCGAAGCCAATGTGGCGGTGATCACGCTCAATCGTCCCGATAAGCTGAATGCCTTCAATCGTGATATGGCATTGTTGCTGCAACAACAGCTGGATGAATGTGCCAAGCTCCAGGAAGTGCGTTGTGTGTACATTACCGGCGCGGGTAAGGGATTTAGTGCCGGGCAGGACCTGGCCGAAGTGATTGCACCCGATGGCCCCACGATGACGCAGATACTGAGTGAACATTATAATCCCATCATCGACCGCATACGCAAGATGCCCAAGCCGGTGGTGGCGGCGGTGAATGGCGTGGCGGCCGGTGCAGGCGCCAATATCGCCTTGTGTTGCGATATCGTGGTTGCATCAGAATCGGCTTCCTTTATCCAGGCCTTTTCGAAGCTGGGGCTCGTGCCCGATAGTGGCGGCACCTATTTCCTGCCCCGCCTTATTGGTTGGCAAAAAGCCTCGGCGCTTTCGATGCTGGGTGATAAAATATCGGCTGCCGATGCCGAGCGCATGGGTATGATCTACAAGGTGATTGCTGGCGAAGGATTTGGTTCGGCAACCTTACAACTGGCTCAGCAAATGGCGCAGATGCCCACTCAGGGGCTGGCATTGATCAAGCAGGCATTGAACCAGTCGTTTACCAATAACTATGAACAGCAGCTCGCTTTGGAAGATAAGCTGCAACAGGAAGCTGCTGCCACCAACGACTTCAAGGAAGGCGTCAATGCGTTCCTGGAGAAAAGAGCACCCCTGTTCACGGGTAAATAATCCCACACTAGTAAGCTACCAATCAAGATTATCATATGCAGGCAGATCAACTGGCCGTACAGGTTGTTCAAAAGATGATGGAGCACGATGCCTTCAGCCAATGGCTGGGCATACAGGTGCTGGAAGTGAAAGAGGGCTATAGCCGTATTCAAATGACGCTGAGAGACGAAATGCTGAATGGATTTGGCGTTATCCACGGCGGCGTTACCTTTTCGCTGGCTGATAGTGCATTTGCGTTCGCCTGCAATAACCGCAACAACCTCTCGATGGCCCTGGATGTGTCCATTACCTTTACGAAAGCCGGTTCTCCCGGCGACGTACTGATGGCTGAAGCAAAAGAAGTGCACAATGGGCGCAGTACGGGGCTGTACCTGATCAGCGTAACCAATCAGCAGGGACAGTCTGTGGCCGTATTTAAAGGCACCTGCTTCCGGACAGGCAGGCCGTTGGTAGAGCAACCAGCCAGCGCTGAGCCATCTACCGGTTTAGTATAAAATCTGCTACACATCTACCATTAATCCATTTCACCATGATCTACTCTTTTAAGGGGTTCATTCCGGTTGTTCATCCCTCTTCATTCGTGCATCCCCAGGCGGCCGTAACAGGCAATGTGATCATCGGCAGGGACGTATACGTAGGACCGGGAGCCGCCATCCGCGGCGACTGGGGAGGTATTGTCATTGAAGACGGCTGTAATGTACAGGAGAATTGTACCATACATATGTTTCCCGGGATTACGGTAGTATTGAAAGAAGGGGCCCATATTGGCCATGGCGCTGTAGTTCACGGCGCCATCATAGGCAGAAACTGTTTGATCGGGATGAACAGTGTGATCATGGACAATGTGGTTTTGGGCGACGAATGTGTGGTAGGCGCCCTTTCGTTCATAAAAGCCAACGAAAAGATACCGGCCCGCAGCCTGCTGATGGGCAACCCAGCCCGGGTGGTAAAACAGGTGAGCGATGAAATGATATCGTGGAAGACCTCCGGCACAAAACTATACCAGGCACTGCCGGCCGAAATGCAGGCCGACTGGGAGCCCTGCGAGCCGCTGCGGGAGGTGCCGGCCAACAGGCCCACGCAGGAGGTATTGTACAAGACCTGGCAGGAAATAAAGGGCCTGGGGGAAGCAGGGGTATAAAACATTATCTTTGCACCTCGCAATGGAAAAGTCAAACTTTGTAGATCAGATCAGGATATTTTGTCGCAGTGGACATGGAGGTGCTGGTAGTAAGCACTTTATGCGTACTAAATTCAATGCCCAGGCCGGTCCCGACGGGGGTAATGGCGGTAGGGGCGGCCACATAATTCTGCGTGGCAACAAAAACCTTTGGACGCTTTTACACCTTCGTTATTATAAGAACGTACTGGCCGAAGACGGCGAAGGGGGCAGTGGTAACAACTGCACCGGTCGTTACGGTAAAGACGTGATCATCGACGTGCCGCTCGGTACGATCGCCCGCGATGAGGAAACGGAAGAAAAAGAAGTGGAGATACTGGAAGACGGTCAGGAGGTAGTATGGATAAAAGGCGGCCGAGGCGGCCTCGGTAATGCCGAGTTTGCCACGGCTACCAATCAGGCACCCGAACATGCCCAACCCGGTGAACCCGGCGAAGAGGCGTGGAAGGTATTGGAACTGAAGGTATTGGCCGATGTAGGGCTGGTAGGTTTCCCCAATGCTGGCAAATCGACCTTGTTGTCGGTGATGACAGCCGCCAAACCCAAGATCGCCAATTACGCGTTTACCACGATCACGCCCAACCTCGGCATGGTGGAGTACCGTGAAGGCCGTAGCTTCTGTATTGCCGATCTGCCTGGTATCATTGAAGGCGCCGCCGAAGGCAAGGGCCTTGGCCATCGTTTCCTGCGGCATATCGAACGGAACTCCATTTTGCTGTTCCTGATACCGGCCGATAGCAACGATCACCGCAAAGAATTTGATATCCTCGTCAACGAACTGGAACAATACAACCCCGAGTTATTGCATAAGCAATTCATCATCGCTGTTAGTAAGAGCGATATGCTCGACGATGAACTCAAAGATGCTGTCCGGAAGGAACTTCCGGAGGGCGTTCCCCACATATTCATCTCCTCGGTACTTCAGAAGAACATTCAGAGCCTGAAAGACCTGCTCTGGAAGGTATTGAACGAAGAGAACAACAAAGTATAAGGATCGATATACACAACGAAAGATGCTGCTGGCTCAACGCCGCGGCATCTTTCGTTGATTTAGATTAGCTTTGGTAGCTACTAACCAATGCCTGTCTTATGTCAATCCTCAACTCGCGGTTCGTTCGAACCACCTGGTACCTGTGTTCGTTGGTGTTGTTGTTTATCTCCCGGTTATTAAAATCCCTATGGTTGTTCTTTCCCGGTATCCTCTTTCTGGTACTGGCAATGTGGTGTTTCTGGAGCCTCAACCAGGGCAAGGATATTATCGTAGCCTTTACGGAAAACCACCAGGCCAAAGCCTTCTTCTTCATCGCTATTGCATTCTGGATATATGTAACCTGGTATTCGGCCAGGGTGGTGGCTTACCTTAAAAAAGCCAAACAGGAAGACCGGATCGATCAGATAGCAGAGAGCCGGTCAGCTTCACAAAAGGAGTTGAACAGGAGCAATCCGCGGTTCTTTGAACTCCCGCCGGTCTGGCTGCAGGTATTTCCGCACATTCTCGGTTTTGCCTGTCTGTTGACAATCGAACTGGCGGTGTTGCAATCGCCCGTGCTGGGCGTAGATGCCATACCGGGTGCCAAGGCTGCCTGGTTCTTCTTGCTGGGGATGATCATTTCCTGGGGCCTGGATGGCATGGTGAGAGACTTTGCGTCAAAGCAATTGCGTGTATCGCGTATCCTGTTTTATGTTGCGCTGGGCGTTTTCCTGCTGGCTGCCATACTGGTGATCAGCAATAAGAAAGGATCGATCTTATCGCTGTTATGGGTATTGCTGCTGTTGCACATCGTATTCCTCATTTACATCAACCTGCGCAAAAAGGTAGTGCCCGCAGCAACTGCGGGCCGTCCGTTTATACTGAAGCGTTTCATGTACTGGCTGATGGACTTCCTACGCATACCCCGTACAGAAACAGGTTATTTCCTTTGGTTCAACCTGGTAGGCCTGGCAGGGTTGGTCATTTACATCATGGCTATTCAGTCGATCAATATATCCTGGCAACTGGGACCTTTCCCATTAGTATTGTTGGCCTTTGCGGTGTTGTTGGGCTTTGGCAATATCCTCACGGCCCTATCAGTAAAGATCAGTATCAACCTTCACTTCATCGTATTCCTCATTGCATTGCTATTGGGCTCTACCGAAACGCACTATGTGCGTACGAAGCCGGTAGAAACGCCTGCGCAAAAAGGCATATTCAGCCAGCGGCAGGATATACAGACCTATGTGCGGAATTGGGTGCGTGACCGTGGCGCTGCCATCGATAGCGCCCGGGGCAATTATCCCGTCTATTTTGTATTGGCCAACGGAGGCGCCTCCCGCTCGGGTTACTGGACCGCCTCGGTACTGGGCAAACTGGAAGATGCCACAGCACGCACCAGCGATCCTTTTTCACAACACGTATTTTGCCTCTCGGGCACTTCGGGTGGCGGCGTAGGAGTTGCGACTTTCTTTTCCCTGCTTTATGAGCGCAACAAGCTACTGAAGGAGACGGAGGTTTCTTTCCTCGGCTCTGCACGATTATTTCTTAAAAAGGATTTCCTCACCCATACGCTGGCGCATATGCTGGGGCCCGATTACTTCAAGTATATATTTCATGTCAACAATGATGAACTGACGGATAGGGCCGGTGCCCTGGAAGAGACCATTGAGTTGGGGGCTAATAACGTGCGCGACCCCCTTCGGGCGCGGATGGATGAACCGCTGTCGAAGATGGTGGCGTTGAACAATCAGCCCTATCGGCTACCTATACTTTGTATCAACACCACGCGGATGCAGGATGGCAATCCCGGCGTGGTTACGAATATCCGGTTGAACAAAGAGATCTTCAACAATCGCGTCGATGTATTGGGTATCCTTAATGATACACTCGATATGCGTCTTAGTACGGCCTCCATTATGGGCGCACGTTTTCCGTATGTAAGTCCGGCGGGCCGCATCGATCAATGGCTGCCGGAGCAGGTGCGGGTTAAGAAGAACGACAGCCTGCTGATACATTACTTTGTGGATGGTGACTACTTCGATAATTCGGGAGCCGGTGTTGTACAGGAAATGATGCGGGCTATGTTGATACAGGCCGATACTTCTACGGACCAGCTCTTCAAAAAGCGCGTGAGTAAGTTACAAATGGTGGTAGTGCATATAACGAACAGTCCAGTCGGTGTTGCGCCCCTGGGAACGGTGCCGCCTATCAGGAACGACCTCTCCTCGCCCATTTTAACCGTATTGGGCGCCTACGATATGCAAACCACGGTCAACGACAAGCGACTGATCAATTTTTTGCGTGATGTAGATCGTGACTCCGTGTGCCATGGCGCCGAGTATTATCCGGTACACCTGTATAAGGATGCGGCGGAAAAAAGTGCGGCCAGGCTTCGGGGCGATACGCTGAAGGAGGTGCCCTATGCCATGAACTGGTTTATCTCCGATACCACGCTGAAACGCATGGATGCCAGATTGTTTGACCATCCCAGGCTCGATAGTTTGATAAAAAGGATCGTTAAACAATAGTTGCAGATCAGGATGGCTGATAGATCAGTAATGCGTGCAGGTGCACGCCTGGTGCAGCGCGTAATAAAATCTTAATCTGCCTAACCGGTGTATTATTTGCTTTGCCTCGAAAAAGGCCGTATCTTTATTGTGCTTACATAATCTCCCGCTCTGCCTCGATGATTGTTTTCCCAACCTGATTGTTCAGCCTCTTAGATTGCTTTTCAAGCGCATTGCTTGCATACAACCATTAATCATTCAATTAAATTCCTTTTGTATGAAAAAGCAATTCGTGTATGTTATTACCAACATCATCCGTAACAAGTTTATCATCACCGGGTTCTCCCTTTTCCTGATCTCAGGCGCCTCCTTTGCACAAACCAGGAATGTAGCGCTTGTAGGGCCTGTAATGCCCGTCAGTACCGCAACTGTGCGGCATATTGGCAATCCGGAGGGCAGTGCCGTGTTCCAGGTGCAATACGATAACCCCCTGGGCGAAAAATTTTCCCTGACCATCAAGGACAGCGATGGGGCTACGTTGTACCAGGATAACTACAGCGATAAGAAATTCGATAAGAAGTTTCAATTGCCCGACGGTCAGTCCGATAGACTTAAGTTCATCATCAAAAGCCCCAGCAGCAGCCAGCCACAGGTGTTCGAAGTGAATACCAATACCCGGGTGATCGAAGAGGTAGTGGTTAAACGAATCGGTTAATTGCCCTTTTCCATACTGGATGTTCAGCCGCCTGTGGCGGTTGAGCATCCTTTTGTTTATGCTGTAATGTGAAATTGCGCGAGGCACGGGCAAGCCGCTGCCTTTTGCCCAGGTGGGCCACCTCTTACTACCCTAAAGCGGTCAATGTACCATGTCGGTAAGCGCCTCCCTCGAACAATAGAGCTTCTTCATTCCTGTGTATCAGGTACATAACAAGTAACTAACGAACGGTATTTAGCAATTACAGAATTTTCAAGTACGTTTGCCATCTAAAAAATATCCCTTTATGAAGAAGCTCTTTATAGCGATTGCTTTAATGGTTTCAGTATTCAGGTCGATGGCAGATGAAGGCATGTGGTTGCCGCTGCTGTTGGGCCAGCAAGTGTATAGCGATATGGTGAAGCGTGGCCTCAAGCTTACCAAAGACCAGCTGTATCATATCAACAAAGCGTCTATCAAGGATGCGATCATTATATTCAACGGAGGTTGTACCGGCGAGATCGTGAGTAATGAAGGCCTTATATTCACCAACCATCATTGTGGTTATGATGCGATAGCCCGGGCCAGCTCGGTAACCAACAATTATCTCAAGGACGGTTTTTATGCGAAAAGCAAGGGCGAAGAAATTCCCTCCGAAGGCATGTATGTGGAATTTCTGCTGAAGATCGAAGATGTGACCAAAGAGATTGATGAAGCTGCAAAAGACGCTACCGGCGCCGACCGGATCGGTAAAGTAAATGCAGCAGTAGCCGAAGTAAACAAGCGCTATTCTGATGCGGCAAAAAATATCATTGCACGGGTAAGTCCGCTGTTCAAAGGCAATCAGTTCCTGGTGTTCGTTTACCAGCGTTACACGGATATCCGCCTGGCGGGTGCACCTGCTGAAAGCATTGGCAAGTTCGGCGGCGATACCGACAACTGGGAGTGGCCCCGCCATACTGGTGACTTCTCCGTATTCAGGGTGTATGCGGCGGCCGATGGCCAGCCTGCTGCCTATGCCACCAGCAATATTCCTTTAAAACCCAAATACTCCCTGCCTGTTTCGATCAAGGGGATCAAGGATGGGGATTACGCCATGATCTACGGCTATCCCGGTGGTACCAACCGGTATGAATCTTCTTATGGCGTAAAGCAGAAGATAGATATCAGCAACCCTACCCTGGTGAAGTTGCGCGACATGCGCCTTAAGTATATGTTCGAGCAAATGAAGAACGATCCCGCTATCAAGCTGCAGCTTGCTTCGGACTATGCTTCCATTGCCAACTATTGGAAATTCTTTGATGGCGAAACCAAGCAGTTGGTGAAGTACGATATCTACGATAAGAAGAAAACGTCTGAAGCGAAATTCCAGGACTGGGCCAATGGCAAGCCGGAATACCAGACTATTTTCAAGGACTGGGGAGCTGCTTACGATGCCTGGAGGCCCTACAGCAAGCACCAGGTGTACCTGAATGAAGGGATATTTGGTTCTCCGCTGCTGGCATTTGCCTCCAGCCTGCAGCAAGTTGAAAACGCGATTGTGAAGAAAGGTAGTTCGTCCGATATCAAAAAGGCAATGGACGCTGCGGCGGAAGCCCGTACCGAATTTTTGAAGGAAGAGAACAAGACCTCCGACCAACAGATCGTGGCCACCGTGTTGATGATGTATTACAACGACGTAGACAAAAGTCAACACCCCATCGGGTTCTACGAGAGTTTGAAAGGCAGTTACGGCGACCTTAAAGAGGAAGCCACCTACAAGAAGTTCGCTGCCAATGTATTCAATAACACCATGATCTTCGACGAAGGCAAGTGGAAGGCATTTGCCACCAACCCCGATGCTACCGTATTGCAGGCCGATCCGGCTTATGCGACGGCTTCGGCATTTGTGAAGAACTGGGTGGGCAAATACCTGCCCCAATCGCAGCAGTTCAATGCAAGGAATGCAGAGCTGGGGCGCCTGTACCTGAAGGGCATTCTGAACATGGACACCGTGAAAGCGAAGAAGATGTATCCCGATGCCACTTTCACTATGCGGGTAAGTTATGGCAACGTAAAAAGCTACCAGCCACGCGATGCTGTTAAATACGACTATGTAACTACCTTGTCGGGCGTGTTGGAGAAATATAAACCAGGCGATTACGAATTCGACCTGCCTGCGAAGCTGTTGGAGCTGGCCAGGAAAAAAGATTATGGTCAATACGCCGATCCCGTGCGGAAAGACCTGGTCGTAGGCTTCATCACCACGAACGACATTACCGGCGGTAATTCGGGTTCGCCGGTCATAGATGCCAACGGCAACCTGATTGGTCTGGCCTTCGATGGTAATTATGAAGCACTTAGCCACAAGATCGCTTTCGATCCGGTTTATAATCGCACCATTTGTGTGGACGTACGCTACGTATTGTGGTGTATTGATAAGCTGGGCGGCGCTTCCAATATCATCAAGGAACTGAAACTGGTGAAATAGTATTTAGATCAGGTTTGATCTGGATCAAACCCTGCAATCGTTTGCTTCCGGCAACGGTTGCAGGGTTTTCTTATTGCACGGTTAGGTAAATATTCTTAATGCTTAAAACAAAGTAGAGATACGTCTTAATATATCAACTTTTTTACGTTATTTGGAGGAAGAATCAGAACTCGAACCCAACCAATCCCAAATCCATGAGCCGCCCAGCAGCCAGTGAAAACCTGTTGCATGACATTGAACAGGAGATGGCATCCCAACAGGATGCAAAAGCCGAATTACGGTTCCTCAATTATGTTATAGACCTCCTCAGTTTTTATGCCATCGTTATTTCCGGAGTATTCCTTGTAGCATTAACCGCGTATGGTGGTAAGGTGTTTCAGGTAATTGCCAGCATGTCCGATTTCTCGGATTTTGTATTGCTGCACGTATTTTACGGATTATACATGCTCGTGGTAGAAGGCGTGTTCAAAGGCAAAACGCTTGGCAAGCTGATTACGGGTACCCGGGTAGTTCACCAGTATACCGATTCTTTCAGCTGGCGCGATGCCTTTAGAAGGGGCATCATGCGGATGATACCCCTTGAGTATTTTACGGCATGCGCAGGCAGCCCATTCCACGACCAATGGACAGATACCAGGGTGGTGATGGAAAAGAAGAAATAATTAGCTAACTATTAATGGTTCCCATGTACACGCTGTGCGACTGCCTGCTTCTGTCGGCCGCCGTGAAAGACATGTACACGTGATAGGTTCTTCCTTTGGTGGCGGGGATCTTAAGCACATCCATACCCGTACTTCTGAATTGCCCGGTGATGTTAAAACTTGCCGCCGCATTTTTGATATCGTAAGCCAGCAACATCACCTGGTCGTAAGGGCTGCCTCCATCTACGGGATCACTACCCCAGGTAAACAGTAACTCATCCGGTGCTGTTTTTTCCACCGTCATATTTTCCGAAAGCGGCAGATCGCCATAGCTGACCTGAACAATGGCGGGGTTGATCTGCGTAGTTTGGCCATTGGGCTCGAAAGCATTCAATAAATTCCACGACATAGCTGCATTCATGCCTTCAATGGGATAATCATAATCCTTAAATCCCTGCCGGAGAAAAACAAGTAAAGGCTTTAGCCAATGGTGTGTCCTGGCGAACTTGTTCTGATTGTCTTTCTCCTTTTTAGTCACTTTGCTTGTACGCTCCTTGTTGGGTCCTTTCATGTAAGGTTGACCCTTCCAGGAGGAGCCGACAACGGTTCCAACTTTCCCGCGAAAAGGGCCGTTAATGCCTGCAGATAGCTTTGCCATAGGTATTGTTTTTTTATAAATATAAGCTGAATTAAATGCATAAAAAGCTCTTAATGAAAATGCAACAAAACCGGTCCAAACGCGCCAGGTATTCGGATATACCCGGGCTTGGTCCGGGTTTGGTGCGGGCTTGGTGTGCGTTCAATCCCTGTTTAATAGGCCGGAAAAATGGGTGCAGGTACGCTCTCTGCAATGTTAAGATGGTTTGGGTTTGGTCTTATCCGGCAACAAATTCAGCGACCTACCACGAAAGGGTAGTCAAGGGTAAGCTGGCCAACTAGCGATAACCCTTATGTGCAATGTGTTGATAGTTTTTCGGCGGAGAGCAGGTTATTTTGCAGGGCTGTTATCCTTCCAATGCCATAAGTGGATGCAGGCATACGTGCGGTAGGGACTCCATTTGGCGGAGATCTTCAGCAGATCGGCTTTGAACTGCTTTTTGTCTTCGCGGTCCAGCTTATAAATGGCAGCGATGGCGTTTTGCAGACCGAGGTCGTCGACGGAGAAAACATCTTCACGGCCCAGTGCAAACATGAGCAGCATTTCGACGGTCCAGCGGCCTACTCCTTTGATCTGCGTGAGGTAGGTGATCACCTCTTCATTCTCCATCTTGTTGAGTGTCTTGAGGTCCATGCCCTGCTCGAGGGTGAAGCGGGCAACGTTTTGAACGTAGTTGACTTTGGCATTAGAGAGGCCGATGCCCCGCAGTGTTTCGAATGGGGTGTCGATGATCTGTTGCGGCGTGGGTTCTTTACCGCCGTAGATATTGAGAAAGCGTTTGTAAATAACATCGGCCACCTTGGTAGACAACTGCTGACTCATGATGGACGCGCAGAGATAGATACAGATGTTCCTGCGCTTCTTCAACGTAAAGCCTTCATGCTGTTCAATGAACTTCTTTAGGCGTTTGTCTTTGAGCAGGTGGTTTTTGTAGAGCATGTGTTAAGGTTGTACAAACAAAGCAACATTTGTTGTGGCGTTCATGCAGCGAAGTTATCATTTAGCGTTGTTCGTGCCCTAAGTTATTATCTTTTGGGAAGACTAGAGCAGCTTTATAGCTTTGCAGGATGAACGAAAGGGAGATCATGATAACCGCAGATGGGTCGGCCACCATTGCGATACCTGATATGCAGGTTACCTATCATTCGAAGCATGGGGCCGTGCAGGAATCAGAACACGTATTCCTGGCTGCGGGTTTAACTCCCTTGCTGCGCCAGCATACCACCCTTCGTATTTTTGAAATGGGCTTCGGCACCGGCCTCAACGCCTTGCTCACTTTAATACAGGCAGCCAGCCAGCAACAAATGATCCACTATCAATCAGTAGAAGCCTACCCACTGGAACCAGCCATAACCGATCAGTTAAATTATATCGAACAGTTGCAGCGACCCGATTTGACAGATGAATTCCATCAACTGCATACTTCTCCCTGGGGGCAATCCACAACAATCACTCCCTGGTTTACGCTGGTAAAATTCCATACAAGCCTGTTTGACCTACCGCCCATTGAACCGGTGCACCTCATCTATTACGATGCGTTTGCGCCAGGTGCACAACCCGAACTTTGGACAACAGATGCCTTTGCTCAATTATTCAACCTGCTGTTGCCCGGTGGCGTATTGGTGACCTATTGTTCGAAAGGAGATGTACGGCGGGCCATGCAGGCCGCTGGCTTCGTGGTGGAGAAGATTCCCGGCCCGCCGGGTAAACGTGAAATGGTAAGGGCACACCGGCCTATTCCTGAAAAATAATAGGACGGGCAACTCCGTAGGTCCTTAAACGCCAAACGGCGTGCTATGCACGCCGTTTGGCCAGATATTTTTGTTTCGTTATTCGAATGAATAGCTAACCCTTCCGTCCTTTTCGTCCTTGAGCAATATGCCCAATTGCTGCAACTGGTTGCGGATCTTGTCAGACGTGGCGAAGTCCTTTTTGCCTCGTGCATCTTTGCGGATCTCGATCAGCAGGTCCAGCACGCCATTCAGCTTTCCATCTTCATTGGCCATTTCGCCCTTCAGGCCCAGGATGTCTTCCAGGTAGGCCTTGAAATACTGCTGCAAACGGTTGAAGGTGGTTTCTGAAACAGCCGTAACAGGGATCAACTTATCGCGCATGGAGTTGATGACCGGCAGAATCTCGAACAGGTTCGCCAATACCTTCGCAGTACTGAAGTCGTCGTTCATAAATTCGTCCATCTCCGTCAACAGGCGATTAACTTTCGTATCGGTATCTTCTCCATCACTGCCTGCACTGCCATTAGCCGAAGGGGTGCCGGTATACGTCAGCTTTTTAAGGTTCTCATAACCCTCCCACAAACGCTTCAATCCTTTCTCGGCAGCTTTTAGCGCTTCGTTGCTGAAGTCGAGCGTACTGCGGTAATGCGTTTGCAATATCGAGAAACGGATGGTCATGGGGCTATAGGCTTGCTCCAGCAGCGGGTGGGTGCCGGCAAACATTTCAGTAAGTCTGATCTGGTTGTTGTAAGCCTTGCCCATCTTTTTGCCGTTCACCGTGATCATATTGTTGTGCAGCCAGTAGCGGGCCGGTACATGCTTATTGCAGATGGTGCTTTGGGCGATCTCGCTTTCGTGGTGGGGGAACTGAAGGTCCATGCCGCCACCATGGATGTCGAACTCGGTGCCCAGGTATTTGGTGCTCATGGCCGAGCATTCGATATGCCAGCCGGGAAACCCTTCGCCCCAGGGGCTCACCCAGCGCATGATGTGTTGTGGTGGGGCCGATTTCCACAAAGCGAAATCCTGCTTGTTCCTTTTTTCATCCTGCCCTTCCAGGTCGCGGGTCGTTTCCAGTTGGTCATCCAGTACACGTCCGCTTAGTTTTCCGTATGGGTAGCCCTCTGCGTATTTCTTAACATCGAAATAGACCGAACCGTTTACTTCATAGGCATAACCTGCTTCCATGATCTTTTTGATCATCTCGATCTGCTCTACGATATGGCCGGTAGCCGTGGGTTCAATGCTGGGTTCATTGTTGTTGAATTGCAACATGGCCCAATGAAACAGGTTGGTGTATTTTTGAACCAACTCCATGGGCTCAAGTTTTTCGAGCACCGCTTTATTGGCGATCTTATCTTCTGCTTCCCTGCCTTCTTCTTCGAAATGCCCCGCATCGGTGATGTTCCTTACGTACCGGACTTTATAGCCAAGGTGTGTGAAGTAACGGTAGATCACATCGAAAGTGATATAAGGTCGGGCATGTCCAAGATGACTTTCTCCGCTCACGGTAGGTCCGCACACATACATACCCACGTGACCGGGCGTAATGGGGGTAAACACTTCTTTTTGCCTCGTATAGGAGTTGAATACCTTGAGTTCACTCATAATTAATCGTTGATATCAGTATACGAATAAAATAAATTGGGAAAATGCTGTATGGCCAACACAAAAATAAATTTATCCTGCCACAACAGGACAGCTAAAACAACAGGAGGGATGGAAAAACATCGGCATAAAGCAAATATAGGGTTTTATTCAGTGGGCTTTAGCTGGAGGTCGGCCAGTACCGGGTAGTGATCCGAATAGGGTACCGGAAACCTTTTGCATTGCAAAACGTCGAACCGTTTGTCGGCCATGATGTAATCGATGCGCAGGGTGGGCGACACATCGCGGTAGGTCCGTCCGATCCCATTACTGGCTGCGATAAAGGCATCCTGCCGGTCGCCCCGGATATGGAAATAGGTGTATGAATTGGGCACGTCGTTGAAATCTCCGCAGAGGATCACGGGGTAAGGGCTTTTGTCGAGCAGTTCCCGGACGATATCTACCTGTTTGCCACGGGATGCGTAGCCCTGTCGGAGTTTTTTGAGGATGGATTTGGAAGCGTCCAGCATACTGTCGTCGGCAGTACGGATCATACGCAAACGTTCATAGTCTTCTTTTTGGAAAAGGACCGACTGCAGGTGAGTGGTGTATACCCGGATGGTTTCCGGCCCCAGGTCGATATCGCAGGAGATGAGACTCTCTGCGGCGCGTAGCTGCACCGGACCGGGATACCGGAGGCGCATGCTATCGACAATGGGAAACCGCGAGAAGATCGCTACCCCTACTTCGAGGGGGCCTCCCTTACGTCCATAGTCGATCACTTTATAATGATAGGGATAATTCATTTTCTGAATATCCTTCAGGTTGCTGTAGTTGACCTTATTCGTTTCGAAGTATTCCTGAAAGCAAAGTATATCGGGATCCTGTTCTTTGATAAAGGCGAGCATTTGCTTACGGCTGGGATAGGCGCCTTTGGTGACGCGCTTCTGCTCATCGAACCAGCGTACATTCCAGGTGAGTATACGGATGCTTTTGTCGGCTTTGGCGGTTTTGAATTCGCTGGAGTGCAGGCCAATGAGTGCGCGGATATTCGAATAACCCAGCAGCAGCGCTGCCAGCGACAGAAAGGCCCACCGTGATTTGAACAGTGTCCAGAACAAGAGGAATAAGATGACGAGTATCAGCAGAAAGGGGAACGCCAGGCCCAATATGGCAAAGAACCACCATTTTTCAGGATGCAGGAAAGCGTTGGCACAGGACAGCAGGAACAATGCTACTATACCAATATGAAAAATGATGAATATGCGCTTTGCAATGGTTCGGATGGCCATGGTTAAATTTACAACTCTTCATCCTCCGAGGCCCGCTTCAAAATGTCTTTTTCCTCTTCTGTCAGGTAGCGATAACCTTGTTGGTTGATCTTGTCTAAAATTTCGTCAATGCGTTTCTGTGTAATGTTTGGAATTCTTTTGAAAGGCTGGGTGCCTTTGGATTCGTAATGCAATTCCTCTTTGGCAGTTTTTTTCCAACTGCGTTTGTCGGGATTGAACAAATTATTGATCCAGTCGAAAAAGCGATTCATCCATTCGCCCCAGTCGCGGCCGCGTTTCAGTTGCACGACAAATACATAACCGATAGCGGCACCAGCCAGGTGGGCCAGGTGGCCACCGGTATTGGAGCCGGTCACCATGGCAAAATCGAGTACCACGAATATGAGGGTGAGTACCCAAAGGGGTATTCCGCCGTTGATCATGGGGAATATGCGATAGCCGGGCGCCATGGCGGTGGTGGCAATGGCGATGGCCATTACCCCGGCAGAGGCGCCTATCAGGCTGCTGAATTTAACGACGTCGGTCAGGACAGGGATCAGGTTGAAGCTGATCACGTAAAAAATACCGCCAGCCAGGCCGCCATAAATGAACAGGGGAATGATCTTCCGCGGGCCGGCGAGGTCTTGCAGAATATAGCCGAAGGCCCACAACCAAAGCACATTACCAATCATGTGCATGGGATCTTCGTGCATGAACATATACGTAAGCAGGGTCCACGGGCGGGTAGCCAGTGTGCCGAGATCGGAAGGAAGGGTAAACCAATGGAGTATTTCTACATTAAAAGCAGCCTCCTTAGAGCCGGACATCCAATATACGATCCACAAAAACTTAAACAGGCAGAATACAATCGCCAGTATAGCCAGCAACAAAACCAATGAATTACCGTCCTGGCCCAGCAAAATGCGTTTCCTATATCGATCTTCCCGCAACACGAAAATATTTTTGGTGAATGTACAAAACCCCGCTCACAACGCCCCTTCCGGGCATTACGATATTGGTAATTAATTAACAGTCGGACAGTGCTTAATGTTGACTTAAAATAATTTACGCCGGTTTCCCCGCCGGTAGCTGAAATAGACGATCAAAAAGCCTACCAGGCCCCCCCCGAGGTGAGCGATATGGGCCACAGGATCTTGGGGGTTGTTTTGAATGGCTGACCAGAGTTCAAGTCCGGCATAGATCAGTACGAACCACTTCATTTTTAAGGGCAAAATGAAGTAGATATTGACGACGTCGTTGGGGAACAGGTAACCGGTGGCGGCGAGCAACCCAAATATGGCGCCTGAAGCGCCAACCATCTGGCCTCTTGTAACATCGCCCTTCAGTTGCCCCGCTACGTTGAAAATTTCTTTGGCGAGGTTGGGGTCGTTAACCCGGCTGTTAACCATGGCTAAGGTTTCGGGCGAGAACGAGGCTCGTATAGAATCATATTTTTTTACCAGCATGGTAAAATTCCGGGCAGTAGGATGGTCGGCCAGGAAGTTCAAATCACTGATCAGGGGGTAGGTTTCTACAAAGGTCGCCAGGCCACTGATAAGCCCTGCACCAATTCCGCAAACCAGGTAAAAGGTCAGGAACCTTTTAGGGCCCCATACCATTTCCAGTTTGCTGCCGAACATGTATAACGCCAGCATATTGAAACCAATATGGAAAAAGTTCCGCGTATCGTGCATGAACATGTAGGTCAATAGCTGATGCGGCTTGAAATCCTTGGAGAGGAAGTGGTGCTGGGCAAACAGCTCGTCGATCGGGAACTTATTCTGAAAGGTGATCTGTGCCAGAAAAATAAGACCGTTTATGATCAAAAGATTCTTAACTATCGGCGTTAAGGGCAAAAACATCCTGTTCGAATACACTATACTGCTATTTTAGGTTATACAATGTAAGGCCTTATTTTCTCAGCTTTAGTTGCACCACATTTTCGATATGATGGGTATGCGGGAACATGTCTACCGGCTGCACTTTCGTTACCTCGTATTTCTCATCCAGCTTGTTCAGGTCCCTTGCCTGGGTAGCCGGATTACAGCTCACATACACCACCAGCGGCGCCTCCATATCGAGGATCTTCTGCACCAGCTTTTCGTGCATGCCGGCACGGGGCGGGTCGGTAATGATCACATCCGGTTTTCCATGGCGGGCAAAAAATGCATCGTCACAAATATCAATAACGTCGCCGGCGAAGAAATCGGCATGGCCGATTTTGTTCAGGGCAGCATTTTCTTTTGCATCATCGATCGCCTCCGCAATAACTTCCACCCCGATGATCTTTTTGGCCTGGTGACTTATAAAAAGCCCGATACTGCCGGTTCCGCAATACAGGTCGTACACTGTTTCCTGTCCCGTCAATTCGGCAAATTCCCGGGTGATCTGGTACAGTTTTTCGCCCTGCCGGGTATTTGTCTGGAAAAATGACTTCGGTCCGATCTTGAACGAGAGGCCTTCCAGTTTTTCTGTAATATATCCTTTTCCGTAATACGCCTTCGGTTCCAGGTCGTATATGGTATCGTTCTTTTTGGGATTGATGGTATACAGCAGGGTGGTGATAGCCGGTACCTGCTGCAACAGGTGGTCAAACAATTTTTTGAGCGCCTCCTGGTCGTCGTAACCAAAACATACATTCACCATCACTTCACCGGTGGTGCAAACCCGGATGATCAGGGTACGCAACCAGCCCTGGTGTGCCCGGATATCATAAAAACTATATCCCTGCTCCCGGGCAAACTGCCGGATCGTATTCTTGATCGCATTGGCGGGTTCCTCCATCAAGTGGCAGGTATTGATGTCAATGACCTTATCGAACAGCCGGGGTACATGAAAACCCAGCGCATTCTCTGCTTCAAATACTTCCTTTCCCTCGATTTCATGGGGCAACAGGTACCGGCGGTTGCTGAACGTGAATTCCAGTTTATTCCGGTAGCGGGTCGACTTGTCGCAGCCTGCAATAGCAGGTATGGGCGGCAGGTTTACCTTTCCGATGCGACGGAGATGTTGTTCAACTTCCTGTTGCTTATAAACCAGCTGCCGGTCGTAGGGCAGCATTTGCCACTTACAACCGCCGCAAACGCCAAAATGTTCGCAGAAAGGGGAAACCCTGTCCTTCGAAAACTCATGAAAATGGGTGGCCTTTCCTTCGGCCCACTCCTTTTTGTTCTTCGAAAGGCGCACATCCACCACATCACCCGGTACCGCTCCTTCTATAAAAACCACCTTGCCATCGACCTTGCCCAACGCTTTCCCTTCTGCAGCATAATCCTGTACTACCAATTTCTGCAGTACCACGTTCTTTTTTCTCATGCGGCAAAGATAACGGATAGCGCGGGAGCATCCCTGCTTTCCCGCCGGCACCTCACAAACTGCCGTTCAAAGACCGGCAAAAGCTTCCGGAACAGCTTTGCAGGCACCTGCAAAACCTTTTTTATAAAGCCTTAATTTTACAGACACAAACACATAACCAACCATTTATGTACTCCACCGGTCAAACCAAATCATTGCAGCAGCTTAGCACCGAACTACTAGATAAAGTGAAAAAGGATGCTGTCGACCCTACAAAGGACCTCGACCATCTACGGGAAGCGCTGCGGTTTCATGAATACCGGTATTATGTGATCAATGATCCGCTGGTGGCCGACTTCGAGTACGACCAGCTCTACAAAACGCTCGAGAAAATTGAAGAGAAGCACCCGGAACTGGTGACCAGCGACTCGCCCACGATGCGGGTGGCCAAAGGCCTTACCAAAGATTTTCCTCCGGCCCCCCACCTGGTGCCGATGCTGTCGTTGGAGAACTCTTACAATGAGCAGGACCTGGTAGACTGGGACCGCAAAGCCCGCGAACTGGCGAAGATCGACGACATCGAATATTGTGTGGAGCCGAAATTCGACGGTGCCAGTATTTCGCTTATTTATGAAAATGACCTGCTCGCCAGGGGCGCTACCCGGGGCGATGGTGTACAAGGGGATGAGATCACGACCAATATCAAACAGATCCGGTCGGTTCCCTTAAGCGCCCGCTTGTCTGATTACGGTTTGCAACAGATCGAGATCCGCGGTGAAGTACTACTGACCAAGGCCAACTTTAAGAAATACAATGACCAGCTGATCGAGCAGAACCTGGCGCCGCTGGCCAATCCGCGTAACGCCGCGGCGGGATCGCTGCGCATCAAAGACCCTAAAGAAGTGGGCAAACGCAACCTCGAGGCGTTTCTCTATCATATCAGCTACTACGTTACCTTGCCGGGGGCCGCTGTTCACCCCCTGCTGGAGACTCATAGCGGGTCGCTCGAACTGCTTTGGCAGTTGGGTTTCCGCAGCCCGATGAAGGAGAAGAAGATCTTCAAAGGCATTGATGCCGTTGTTAAGTATTGCCACGAATTTGAACAGATGCGCGACGACCTCCCGTACGAGATAGATGGCATGGTGATCAAGGTCAATAAACTGGATCTGCAGGATCAGCTGGGCATGACGACCCACCACCCCCGCTGGGCCATCGCCTATAAGTTCAAGGCCCGTCAGGCAACGAGCAAACTCAGGGCGGTTGAATTTCAGGTTGGCCGCACAGGTTCCATAACGCCCGTGGCCAAGATAGAGCCCGTACCCATCGGCGGTGTAACGGTTGGCTCCATCTCCCTGTTCAATGAAGAGGTGATCCGTGAGAAGGACCTGATGATCGGAGATACTGTGCTGGTTGAGCGCGCGGGCGATGTTATTCCCTATATAGTGAAATCACTACCCGACGTTAGAACGGGCAAGGAAGAACCCATTGTTTTTCCTGTAAAATGCCCCGTTTGCCATGATAAACTCGTTAAAACGGCCGATGAAGCCGTATGGCGTTGTGTAAACATTAATTGTGAAGCCCAGGTCCTGCAACGCATTTTCCACTTTACCAGTAAGGATGCCATGGATATACGCGGTCTGGGAGAGGCCATTGTACAAAAGTTCTATGACCTTGGCTTATTAAAGAACATTCCTGGCATTTATACGCTTCCTTTTGATAAGGTGCGTGGCCTGGAAGGGTTTGGCGAAAAGAGTATCACTAACCTGCAATCTGCCATCGCTGCCTCCAAGGAGCAGCCGCTGCACCGCCTCATCTTTGCTTTGGGTATCCGTTATGTTGGTGAAACAACGGCCAAAACGCTTGCTAATGCGGTAAAGCACCTCCTTGATTTCGCTCAATTCTCTTCTGAAGAGCTGAAAAACCTCGAAGACGTGGGACCGAAGGTGGCGGGCAGTATCTATCAGTTCTTCCATAATCCCGATAACATAGCAATGCTTAAGGAATTGGAGGAACTGGGATTAAAGTTGAAAAATGATAAAAAGGATATGGTCACGGACGGCAACCTTTCCGGACAAACGTTTTTGTTCACCGGCACCCTGCCTACGCTAAAACGCAGTGAGGCTGAGGCTTTGGTAGAAAGCAACGGGGGTAAGCTATTGGGGTCCGTGAGCAGTAAGCTAACTTACCTGGTGGCGGGTGAGGAAGCGGGTTCCAAACTGGAAAAGGCTAAGAAGATAACCTCGATCAAGATCATCAGTGAGGAAGAGTTCCTGACCTTGGTTAACCGCTAATTCACATCTTTCTTACAAATGATTTGATTTTCGCATATCTTTTTTTGTAACTTTAGCCAAAAGGAAAAGGCGATGATAAAAAAACTCCCCAACGAGGTGTGGAAACCTTTGCAGTTTCCAGGCTGGAAACACCTCCGTAAAAAGTATGCGCTGTCATCACACGGACGCATAGCCAGCTACACAGAAGATGTCATTGAAGATGGCAAACTGTTACAAGGTTCATTAACTACCGGCTACCGGACCCTGAACCTGCACAGACCCGGAAACAATGGCACTCTGTACATTCACCGCGAGATTGCCCGGTTATTCCTCGGCAAACCGACGGCGAAAAACAAATACGTGATTCACCTGAATCACAACAAGCTCGACAACACCGTGAAGAACCTTAAGTGGGCTTCACTGGAAGAAATGATCAGCCATCAGCAAAACAGCCCTGCAAAGATCGCTTACAAGAAAGTACAGGCGAACCGCACAGAAGGCCTTAAGCTGAATGCTAATCAGGTTAAGAGCATCAAGAAGGTCCTTTCAGACAAGAACCGGAAGATCACCATCAAAAAATTGGCGGAAAAATATGGCGTCAGTGAGATGACGATGTACCGCATTAAAAGTGGTGAGAACTGGGGAAGGATCTAAACTCCTCTACCGGTAAAATGGCTAAGTGGTGTGTATGGGCGCAAGGGACGTCTACACACCACTTAACTTTTTTTGAGCCTTGCCACAGTGGTCCTACCTTTAAATAAAAAAGCAATGTTGCAGGCTTCTACGCTCAAATTCCTCAAAGACCTCAAGAAGAACAACGATAAATCCTGGTTCGATACCCATCGTCCTCAATACGAGACAGCCAAAAAAGACTTTGGCCAATTCATTCAGCAGTTGATCGATAAGCACAGCAAACAGGATCCTACCATCAAAGAACTCACCGCTAAAGAATGCCTGTTCCGCATCAACCGCGATGTTCGTTTCTCCAAGGACAAAAGTCCCTATAAAACCAACTTCGGCGCCAGCATCAACCGTGGCGGTAAGAAATCGATCTATGCGGGCTATTATTTCCACTGCGAACCCGGGCAAAGCTTTGTTGGCGGAGGTATCTGGATGCCCATGCCCCCGGAGATGAAGAAAATACGTCAGGAGATCGACTATTGCCTCGACGAGTTCAAGAAGATACTGGCCAATAAGAAATTCCAGGCTGTATATGGAACCTTAGACCAGGGGGAAGAGTTTTCGCTGAGCCGCGTGCCCCAGGGCTTTGAGAAGGACAATCCCGCAGCCGAATACCTGAAGCTCAAGAGCTGGCTGGCTACGCAGGAGCTAAAGGACAGTGACCTTACTTCGGATGGGCTGGTCAAAAAAGTGACTACGGCTTTCGAGGCCTTGCAGCCCCTTATTGCGTTCCTCAACCGGGCTTTGGATGAATAAAAAAAGTCCCGCCATGCGGCGGGACCGGGAATATGGCTATACGTTCCCTCTAAAATATTACAACAGGTTTTTGGAAACCAGGTATTCTGCGATCTGAACGGCATTGGTAGCGGCACCTTTACGCAGGTTGTCGCTCACCACCCACATGTTGAGGGTATTGGCCTGTGTTTCATCACGGCGCAGACGGCCAACGAATACCTCATCACGATCGTGTGCATCTTTCGGCATGGGGTATTGCTGGGTGGCGGGATCATCTACCACAACAACACCGGGCGACTGGCTCAACAGGGTGCTTACTTCATCCAGCTTGTAATCATCGGCAAACTCCACATTCACGCTTTCACTGTGTCCGCCTACTACGGGGATACGTACGGTGGTAGCAGTAACACGGATGCTGTCATCGCGCATGATCTTCTTGGTCTCATTGACCATCTTCATTTCCTCTTTGGTGTAACCATTGTCGAGGAATACATCGATCTGTGGGATCACGTTGAGATCAATGGGATATTTGTAGGCCATTGGGTATTCGTTGTTGGACCCTTTTTCCGCTTTCGAGCGTTCACCGAACATCTGATCAACGGCTTTCTTACCGGTGCCGGTTACGCTTTGGTAGGTAGATACTACGATACGTTTAATCTTATATTTCTTGTGCAGCGGGTTGAGCGCTACAACCATTTGAATGGTAGAACAGTTGGGGTTGGCAATGATCTTATCGTCTTTACCCAGTGCATCGGCATTCACCTCGGGCACGATGAGTTTTTTGGAAGGATCCATTCTCCAGGCGGAGGAGTTGTCGATCACGGTGATACCTGCTTCTGCAAATTTGGGAGCCCACTCCAGGGAAGTACTGCCGCCAGCGGAGAAGATCGCCACGGCGGGTT
Organism: Paraflavitalea sp. CAU 1676; assembly: GCF_029223285.1. Lineage (GTDB taxonomy): Bacteria > Bacteroidota > Bacteroidia > Chitinophagales > Chitinophagaceae > Paraflavitalea. The sequence continues at coordinate 108,715 of NZ_JARHUJ010000001.1, forward strand.
TAGCTGCAATAGCGTCGGTCATGCTCACGATCTTGAATCGCTTACCCTTGAATTCGACTTCCTTGCCCACTGATCTTTCAGATGCTACTGGAATGAGTTCTGTAACGGGGAAATTGCGCTCGGCTAATACCTGCAACATTTTGGTGCCTACAAGGCCGGTGGCGCCTACTACTGCAACTTTCATGGTGTGTTGATTGGCTTGTTTATAGTTTATGAATAATGACTTTTTCGCTCGCTGACTGATGAAAGCAAAACGGCCTTCCTGGTGGGGAAGGCCGTTTTGAATATCGTAGCACACAAAGCAGTACTTAGCCTTCCCAATGTCTGGATTGCTTCTTCGTGCGCTTTGTATGTTTCATCATTTTTTGCATAACGAGCAGCAAAAGTAGTCCCCAAATACAGAATCCGCAAATATTTTATTAAAAAAGAGAAAATACTTTCTGCCGGCCGGCGCCATTACAATGGGTATCAAAGTGTTCAAAGTGAAGGATAAACCGGATGACATAGGCATTGGTCGCCTGGTCGGCGATAGGCCTGCCGGCCACGCCAAAGGCACGGCGGGCAATGCTTCATGTGCTGATGAGTGCGCTAAAACAGCTCACGCAAGTATTATAAATTATTTTATTATTTGTTGACGGCTACTTATTTTCATACTACCAGGCGGTTTCGGATAACCGTCATATCCTCATGAAAAACATAACCAATGACTATACGACTGCTTGCTGCATTGTTATTGCTGCCTGCTTCCTTATTGCATGCCCAGCCCGCTCAACGATTCGCGATCCTCATTACTGAATTGATGCCGGACCCTTCGCCGCCTGTTGGTCTACCCGCTCAGGAGTATATCGAGCTGAAGAATGTTTCTCAACGACCAGTCAACCTGCTGGGATGGAAGCTCAGTGACGGAGCCTCCACAGCCAACATCAACGTTGCCTTTATATTGGAGCCCGATAGCCAGGTGGTCATCTGCAGCCATTCGGCCGCCTCCATGTTGAGTGCTTTTGGTTCCTGTATCGGGGTCAGCAATTTTCCCTCCCTGAACAACGATGCGGATGTTATAACGCTTTATTCTCCGGAAGGTGCTACCATTCACGCGGTGGCCTATAGCGACCAATGGTACCAGAACAGCGTTAAGATCAATGGTGGCTGGAGTTTGGAGATGATCGATGCGGCCAATCCCTGCACGGCTGCCGCCAACTGGAAGGCTTCCACACATCCTGGCGGAGGTACACCCGGCAAGGATAATTCCGTAAAAGGCATCAATGCCGACGATATGCCGCCAACCGTTGTAAGTACCTACGCACCAGATAGCCTTACCTTGCTGGTGCTGTTTAATGAATCGCTCGATAGCCTGCAGGCTGCTATACCCGCTTATTACGCTCTCGACCAGGGTATGGGGCATCCTCTCTATGCCGAACCTCAGCCTCCCCTTTTCCGGAACGTATTGCTTACCTGGGGAAGTCAGCTAAGTACAAGTGTGTCGATGCTCACCGTAAGGAACATTACCGATTGCAGCGGTAACCCTATAGGAGCAGGTAATACTGCGAAAGCGGCTTTGGCACAACCCGCCAGCCCCGGAGACCTGGTCATTAATGAATTGTTATTTAACCCGCCTGGCGGAGGGGTGGATTACATTGAGTTGTACAATCGCAGTAACAAAGCGATAGACCTTAAACAATTGTATGTAGCCAATCGTTTGTCCACCGGCAAGTTTACGAACATACACCAATTGACGTCTAATTCAAACCTGCTGTTCCCGGGCGACTACCGGGTACTGACAGAAGACGGCCAATGGGTGCAACAGCAATATATAGGGGCCATGCACGAGGCGCTATTGCAAATGGAGGCGTTGCCTTCGCTGCCCGATGATCAGGGCCACCTGGTATTGATGGACGCACAGGAGGTGGTGATCGACGAATTGCAGTATAATAAAAGCTGGCATTTTGCTTTGCTGGGCAGCGATGAAGGGGTAGCGTTGGAACGAATAGATTATAGCCAGTCTGCCCAAAACAGCCAGAACTGGATGTCGGCCGCCTCCACGGCGGGGTTTGGTACACCGGGCTATCGCAATTCGCAGTTCAGGGCCGATCTGCAGGCGAAGGGAATGATACGGCTTACGCCCACCCTCTTCTCGCCCGATCATGATGGCAGGGACGACTTTGTAAGTATCCAGTATCAAATGGCGGAAGCTGGCTTTGTGGCCAATATCACCTTCTTTGATGCAGCAGGTGCACCAGTAAGGCACCTGGCGCGCAACGCCACGCTGGGCATGGAGGGAACTTTCAGGTGGGATGGGTTGGATAATGAAAGGCGCCGGTTACCACCGGGCAATTATATCATGTATGCGGAATTGTTTAACGGACAAGGGAGAACAAAAAAGTTCAGGAATACTGTAACATTAATACGTCACCTATAACTAATAAATAAAATTTAAACCACCTTCTGCATGAAAAAGACATTCTTAGCATTTGCAACAGTGTCAACGCTGGTCTTATTCTCGTGTAAAGACAAAGCCAAAGAAGGAAGTGCGGATTCTACCACTTCTTCTACAGAACAAACCGCATCCGGATCCGATACCAAGGCGGCTACCAATGAACCTAAAACCTATAAGGTAACATTCTCGCCAGACACTCTTTACCTGGGTAAAGGCAAGGAACTGTTTGTAAAGATCAAGAATGCAAAAGCGGTTGCGCTGCAGGATCCCGATGGGAAGTCGGAAGGCATCGAGTTTACGTATGACCTGGAGCTGACCAACAAAAACCCAGTAGGTGGCAACAGTGTTTTCTTCACGCCCGGCGATTCCCGTCTTACGCTCGACAATGGCAACAACATTACCCAGTACACAGGGGTAGGCAATGGTGTTGATGCTGAATCAACGAAAGATATTACGGGCATTACCTACAATATTCCGGCAGGTGCAAAGCCCAAAGCGCTCAACCTGTTTCATGATGGAACAAGGGTTGCTGTGGCAGTTACCGTAGAGTAAAGGAAGGCCTTAGGCGTGCGCGGACCTTATTCCGTCGGCCAGCCTCCATGGCTACAACATAAACGTAAAAGGGTCGCTGCGAGGCGACCCTTTTACGTTTATTGCAATCCGGACTTACGAGTTGGTGAGTTCGATATCGAAGTTGACGAGGTTTACAAATTGCTGGATACGCTGATCAATATCCGCCTGGGTGATCTCCTTTAAGCGCTGGGGACCGAATTTTTCCACGCAGAAAGATGCCATGGCAGAACCTACAATGATGGCCGTCTTCATGTTCTCGAAAGAAATGTCGCGGGTACGGGCGATATGGCCCATGAAGCCGCCGGCAAACGTGTCGCCTGCGCCGGTAGGATCGAATACTGATTCCAGTGGTAATGCAGGTGCAAAGAATACCTGGTCGCCATGGAACAGGAGGGCGCCGTGCTCGCCTTTCTTAATGATCAGGTATTTGGGCCCCATCTTCATGATCTCTTTGGCCGCTTTTACGAGGGAGAACTGGGCACTCAGTTGTCTTGCTTCACTATCGTTGACCATCAGCACATCTACCATTTTCAGGGTCTCTTCCAACTGAGGCATCGCTACTTCCATCCAGAAGTTCATGGTGTCCATCACGATCAGCTTCGGACGGGTCTTCAGCTGGGTGATCACTTTCTTTTGGATAACCGGGTCGAGGTTGCCCAGCATCAGGAACTCTGCGCCCTGGTAGGATTCGGGTAACTGGGGATTGAAATCGAGCAGCACGTTGAGATCGGTAACCAGGGTGTCGCGCGTGTTCATATCCATATGGTAGCGGCCACTCCAGAAGAATGATTTCTTGTCAGGAACCACTTCCACGCCTTCGAGTTCCACACCTCTTTTTCTCAGTTCGTCCATTTCTTCTTTCGGGAAGTCGAAGCCTACGATCGACACCTGCTTGATCGGCTGCACAAATTTGCTGGCCGCATAAGCTACATAAGTGGCAGAGCCACCTATGATCTGGTCGGTTTTACCAAAAGGTGTTTCGATAGCGTCAAAAGCCATCGTTCCTACAGAGATCAGAGACATAAAGTAGTTTGATATTTAGAATGTTTGATAAATATTCAGCGCGCAAACCTACACGAATTTCCCCAGCTATGCGTAGGGAAGCAGATATATTAATATGCCTGAATATCTGTTGAGCTGGCTTATTGGCGGGTCGTTGCCGATGGGGCTGCGGGAGGCGTTAGCCTGAATCTTTATCCGCCAGACGGATAATTTAGAAATTTTCGCTAACAGGTGTTAGCACTTTATTATCTTTGATCAATTACCGCTTATGGCAAAGATTAAAAGCAACCGGAACAGCACCCGCAAAGAGGTCATCATCACCGAGGCCGCTAAACTGTTCCGTGAAAAAGGTTTCAGCGCAACCTCTATGCGCGATCTGGCAGAACATGTGGGCGTGGAAGCCGCCAGTCTTTACAACCACATCAGTTCCAAAGCCGAGATCTTGCAGGAGATCTGTTTTAAGGTGGCCAACCTGTTTATGACGCATATCGAGGAAGTAGACAGTAGCCCGCAAAGCGCGATCGCCAAGATTGAGGCCATCTTACGCTTCCATATCCGCCAGATGATCGAACATTATGAGGAGGTGTATGTAAGCGACCGCGAGTGGAAACACCTTACGGAGCCTTACATGCAAAATATGCAAAGCCAGCGGCGGGCCTATCGTCAACGGATCGCCCTCGTTATTGAAGAGGGTATCCGTAAAGGAGAGATCAAGGCCATAGATGCGCCTACCGCAGTCCTGATCATGCTGCATGCTGTAAGCGGTATCGAATCCTGGCACCGCAGTACCAAAAAGATCGAAGGGCACGTGCTGGAGGATAATATGGTTATGATCCTCGTAGAGGGGTTGAAGAAATAATCCGATCTGGCTACCGCTAAAAAAATAGATTGCTTGGCTACTCACTTCCATACACTTACCATTGCTGCCGTACAGAAAGAAACGCCGGAATGTATTTCGGTTACTTTCGATATTCCCGCCGATCTGCGGGATGCTTACCAGTTTAAGCAGGGGCAGAACATCACGCTGAAAACAGTCATTGCCGGAGAAGAAATAAGAAGGTCCTATTCCATTTGCAGCAGTCCGCTCGACAATGAATTGAAAGTGGCTATCAAATCCGTAGAGGCAGGCAGGTTTTCCTCCTGGGCCAATCAGCAATTGAAAAAAGGGGATATCGTTGAAGTGCTTCCTCCCACGGGCAGGTTCTTTACCGAGCTGGCTTCGGCGCATCAAAAGCAGTACCTGGCCATTGCAGCAGGCAGCGGCATTACCCCGATACTTTCCATCATCAAAGCTACGCTCGCTATTGAACCACAAAGCCGGTTCACATTGATCTATGGCAACCGCAACCGGGCTTCGATCATCTTCCGCGAGCAGCTGGAGGCGCTGAAGAACCGCTATATGGGCAGGCTGGCCGTGCACCATGTACTCAGCCGTGAAAAGACCGACGCTCCCGTCAATCATGGACGTATCGATGCCGATAAATGTGAGCAGCTCAACAGGCTGATCAATTTAACTTCCATGGATGAGACCTTCCTCTGCGGTCCCGAATCGATGATCTTTTCTGTGAAAGACTGGCTGGAGGCCAAAGGGGTAGATAAGAAGAAGGTTCATTTTGAACTGTTTTCCACGCCCGGCGAATCGCACCAACCCGGTAAAACAATCCATAAACAGCAGGAAGGCGCTCCGTCGTCCGATAAGAAGAGCCAGGTTACTGTAAAGCTCGATGGGATCGCTTTCGGCTTCGACCTGAAATACGAAGGAGCGTCGATACTTGACGCGGCCCTGCAGCAGGGAGCCGATCTTCCTTTTGCCTGTAAAGGCGGCGTATGTGCAACCTGCCGGGCCAGGCTCACCGAGGGCGAGGTGGAGATGGATATTAATTACGCACTCGAACCTGAGGAGATAGCACAGGGATTCATCCTCACCTGCCAATCGCATCCACGTACGGAAAAAGTGGTGGTAGACTTCGACGTGCGGTAGAACAGCCTTATTTTTGATCCATGCAAAACATCCGGAACATTATTTTTGACCTGGGCGGTGTACTGCTCAATCTCGACATGCAAAAGACCGAAGATGCTTTTACCGCCATGGGGGTTAAGAATTTCAAGAGTTTATTTGCCCTTGGCCATGCGGCTTCTTTTTTCAAGGAATACGAGGTGGGCAGCATCGACGATGAGCAGTTCATCACTTCTTTACAGACGCTGGCCGGTATTGATGCCGGCAGGGAGGCTGTCATTGCTGGTTGGAATGCCATGTTACGCGATTTTCCGGCAGAAAGGATCGAACTACTGAAAGGGCTGAAGCAAAACTATCGCCTCTTCCTGTTCAGTAATACCAACGCTATTCACCTTCAATCTTTCCAAAAGACCTACAGCGATACGTTTAGCGGCAACCTGCTCGATGACCTGTTCGAAAAGACCTGGTATTCGCATAGTATCAATATGCGCAAGCCCGATGTAAAGGCTTTCGAATATGTGCTGAAAGACGCTGGCCTGCAGGCGGCGGAGACAATGTTTATCGACGATGCATTGGTGAATGTAGAAGGTGCGCGGGCGGCCGGTATGCATGGCCATCACCTGGAGCCGGGCAAATCGGTGCTCGATATTGCCTGGTAGGTTTCCGGAGACCTTATTTTAATTCTTCGAAATCAATATAGTCGCCCGCTTTTTCTTTAGAAGGCGAGGGAGGGCGCTGTGTGGTATTCGCGGCACCTTGTTGAAATTGCTGCTGCTGTTGTTGGGCGTGAGCCTGGTTCATGTGTTGCTTAAAATCCTTAACCTGCCTGCGCACCTGGCGGGTAACACGAAATGCCGGTATCAGGAATTTGACTACAAACTGATACAGGAAATAACCAAGCAATATCCAGAGTATAACACGTAACATAATATTTGCAAATGTACTACCAAATAACATTAGGGCTCCCTCAATTGTTATGTTAAAATACCGGCGCTGCCCGGGTATATTAAATTCCATTTAATCTTCACGTTCTGATAGGATTGCATGGCTGATACCAGCGATTGCCCCCTGCCGTAAAAAATAGATTTGCGCGGGCTGTCGAAATTAGTGCGGATAGGGCATTTGCTGAAGGGAATGGGTGGGCAGGTCATCATAAGTTTTGCAGATTTGGAATGAATACGTTAATTACCTTACCTTCGCAACGGAAAAAGAAGCAAAGAGAAGGGAACGGGGACGTTCCCTTCTTTATTTTCCAATGCAGGTTATGACTATAGATACTCAAGTTTCGACGATTGAAAAGATGTTGGAAGAGCTGTTGGCCGAAGATCCGGCTCACTTCCTGGTGGAAATTAAGATTAAGCCTACCAACAATGTTAAGGTGTACCTGGATGGAGACCAGGGCATTACTATTGAAAAGTGCATCAGCATTAACAGGGCCTTATACAAAAAGCTGGAGGAGGCTGCCCTCTTCCCGGGTGACGATTTTTCGCTGGAAGTTTCTTCCCCCGGTTTGGATGAACCCCTTAAAATGTACCGGCAGTATAAAAAGAATGCAGGCCGGCTCGTGGAGGTGTTACTGAAAGACGGCGTCAAAGTAGACGGGAAGTTGCTGGAAGTGCTGGAAAACGAGATCGTGGTGGAGGAAACCAAGGGAAAAAATAAGAAAAAGGAAGTGATCCTGCACCATTTCCCATTCGAATCAATAAAATCAACTAAAATTCAAATAGTGTTTTAAGCCCCGGACACCTGTCCCCTGTTTTACTGCTTACGGGAACAGCAGGACTACCAGGCCGGTGAACAAGTTTAAAAATTGTAGCATATGGCAAGTATTAACCTTATTGAGGCTTTCCAGGAGTTTAAGGAAGCGGAAAATATTGACCGTCCCACGATGATGAAAGTGGTTGAAGACGTGTTTAAAACATTGTTGCGGAAGAAATTCGGCAGTGATGAAAATTTTGACGTTATCGTAAACGCTGAAAAGGGTGACCTGGAGATCATGCGTCGCCGTACTATTGTGGAAGATGGAGCTGTACAGGACCCCCTGGCAGAGGTGGCGTATAGTGAAGCCGTAAGAGTAGCCCCCGACTTTGAGGTGGGTGAAGAGCTATACGAGGAAGTGAACATCCTCGACTTCGGTCGTCGGGCCATCCTGGCTGCCAAGCAAACCCTGGCCAGCCGGATCAGCGACCTGAAGAAGAACGTACTGGTTAAAAAGTACGGAGACCGCGTAGGCGATATCATCAGCGCCGAAGTATACCAGGTCTGGAAAAAGGAGATCCTCCTCCTGGATGAGGAAAGCAATGAGTTGATACTGCCAAAATCAGAACAAATTCCCCAGGATTATTTCAAAAAAGGCGAAAACACCAGGGCTGTAGTAAAGAAAGTAGAACTGAAAAATAACTCACCCGTCATCATCCTTTCCCGTACCTCTCCCTCTTTCCTGGCTAAATTGCTGGAAATTGAGGTACCTGAGATCTTTGATGGCCTGATCGTAATTAAGAAGATCGTGCGTGAACCTGGCGAAAGGGCTAAGGTGGCTGTAGAATCGTACGACGACCGTATCGACCCTGTGGGCGCCTGCGTAGGTATGAAAGGCAGCCGTATCCATGGTATCGTTCGTGAGCTGAAGAATGAGAATATCGATGTGATCAACTGGACCAACAACGTTCAGCTGCTGATTCAACGTTCATTGACCCCTGCAAAAATTACCAGCATGGAGCTGGACAACGAAAAGAAGCAGGCGAATGTCTTCTTAAAGCCCGACCAGGTATCGCTGGCAATCGGTAAAAAGGGTGTGAACATTAAACTCGCACAAGAGTTAACTGGTTATAGCATAGACGTTTATCGCGATACTGAAGGTGAACCCCAGGAATTCGACATCAACCTAGAAGAGTTCAGTGATGAGATCGAAACCTGGATCATCGACGAGTTCAAACGCATCGGTTGCGATACTGCCCGTAGCGTACTTGATCTCACCCCCGAAGAACTGGAACGTAGAACAGATCTCGAAAGAGAAACGATCGATGAAGTACGAAAAGTACTGAAGGAAGAGTTTGACAAGGAATAATAAGCAGGTTGAGCAGTTGCGAAGAAGATTAACCGTGTAGTTGGCTAAAATTGTGGCACATTTGCAGAAAGGTTGAAGAAGATACGACTTTTAAGACGTCTGAAGATTGACGAACTTTCAAGACCTTTACTGCCTGTTTGACTGATTATTTTTCATTGCCAGACAGCAAACAAAACAAAAAATTGTCTTACAATAACGAATGGCAGAAACATTAACACCCAGATTGATGGCCGCGGCCAAGGAGTTTAACATCGGTAAAGAAACGCTGGTGGACTTTTTGGTGGGCAAGGGATTTGACAAAGACGAACTGAAACCTACGTCTAAGCTGACGGAGGACATGTATCGTGCTTTGCAACAGGAATTCCAGAGTGATAAGGTGGCTAAGCTGAAAAGCGATCAGATCGACCTTCCCAAAGGAAGCCTGGAGGCTAAGAAAAAGAAAGAAGAGGAAACAGTTGTATTCAAGAAAGAAGCAGCGCCCGTTCCCAAAAAAGAAGAAGAAAAGAAGGAAGAACAGCCTCCCCAGCAACCGCCGGTCGTAGTGGAAGAACCCAAAGCGCCTGTGGTAGCTGAAGAGCCCGCTCAGCCTGAGGTGACCAAAGTTGACGCCCCCGAGATCGAAGGCCCCAAGGTCTTCGATAAAATAGACCTGTCTGCTATCGACTCTTCTACAAGGCCCAAGAAAACGATCAAGAAGAAGGAAGAAGAAGTGAAGCCTGAGCCAGTGCCTGAGCCAGAGCCTGAAGCTCCGGTGGAAGTGCCTGTTGCCAAAGTGGAAGAGCCGAAGGTGGAAAAGGTAGAGGAGAAGAAAAAAGAGGAAAAAGCACCAGAGCCTGTAAAGGAAAAGGAGAAAGAGAAGGAAAAAGAAAAAGAGGTAGTAGCTGAAACTCCTGTGGTGGTCCCCGAGGTGAAGGAAGAGCCTAAACCTGCTCTTCAGGAAAAAGAAGAAGAAGCTGGTCCGGTTATATCGAATATCAAGGCTGAAAAGCTGGAAGGTCCCAAGATCCTCGGTAAGATCGAACTTCCGATCGCCGGCGATAGGAATAAGCCGCAGGTTCAGCAGCCCCAGAATCAGGGTGCAGCTGGCGCCAGCAGCGAAGAGAAGCGGAAGCGCAAGCGTATTCCGATCGAAAAGAAAGATCAGCAAACGCCTCAACAACGCGCTCAGCACCTGTTCAAGAAGCCAGAAGGTCAGCAGCATCAGCAGCGTCCGCATGGTGGTCAACATGGTGGCCATGGCCAGCAAGGCCAGGGTGGTGGCCAGTTCAGGGGTGGTCAAAATCGTGGAGGACATCATGGAGGTCAGGGTGGTAACCGCCCGGGTCGTCCGATGATCAGCCGCGAGCCTAAGGAAATCAACGAGAAAGAGATCCAGAATAAGATCCGCGAAACGCAGGCCAAACTTTCCGGTTCCAGCGGTCGTGGTAAGAGCCTGAAAGCTAAATACCGTCGTGAGAAACGGCAGGAAATGGCCGATCAGGGTGCCGATGACATGCAGGACAACAAGCTGCAGGTAACAGAATTCATCAGCGTAAGCGAATTGGCTACCCTGATGGATGTGAACTTCGCAGATGTGATCAGCAAGTGTATGGGTCTTGGTTTGATGGTGTCCATCAACCAGCGTCTCGATGCAGAGGTTATCGAACTGGTGGCCAACGAATTTGGTTACGATGTTGAGTTCATCGACATGGAGAAGCAAATGGAGATGGAGGAAGAAGAAGATGTGGATGATGAAGCAGACCTCAAGCCACGCGCACCGATCGTTACCATCATGGGTCACGTAGACCACGGTAAAACCTCTTTGCTCGACTATATCCGGAGCGCCAATGTAGTGGCCGGTGAGTCGGGTGGTATCACCCAGCACATCGGTGCCTATGAGGTAACCGTTGCGAATGGTAAAAAGATCGCCTTCCTCGATACACCTGGTCACGAAGCGTTTACCGCGATGCGTGCCCGTGGTGCCAAGGTTACCGATATCGCCGTGATCGTGGTAGCTGCCGACGACGCAGTGATGCCACAAACGCGTGAGGCCATCAGCCACGCTCAGGCGGCCGGTGTACCGATGATCTTTGCAATCAACAAGATCGATAAGGATGGAGCCAATCCCAAAAAGATCTACGAACAACTGGCCCAGATGAACCTCCTCGTGGAAGAATGGGGTGGTAAATACCAAAGCCAGGAACTCAGCGCCAAGAAGGGGCTGAACGTAGACCTGCTCCTCGAAAAGATATTGCTCGAAGCCGAGTTGCTCGACCTGAAAGCCAACCCGGATAAGGAAGCTGTTGGAACGATCATTGAAGCGAGCCTTGATAAAGGACGTGGATATGTAGCGACTGTTCTTGTGCAAACCGGTACGCTTAAACAGGGCGATCTGGTGGTTTCCGGCCAGCACTTCGGTCGTGTGAAAGCGATGTTCAATGAAAGGAACAAACGCGCAGACCTCGCTCCTCCTTCCACGCCTGTACTGATCCTCGGCCTCAACGGTGCGCCGCAGGCAGGTGAGAAGTTCAAGGTGTATACTGATGAGGCTGAAGCCAAAGAAGTGGCCAACCGTCGTGCGCAGATCCTTCGCGAACAAGGTATCCGTACCAAGAAACATATTACCCTCGATGAAATTGGCCGTCGTTTGGCACTGGGCAACTTCAAACAGTTGAACCTGATCATCAAGGGCGACGTGGACGGTTCTGTGGAAGCCCTTACCGACTCACTGCAGAAGCTTTCTACTGAAGAGATCGTGGTGAGCGTGGTGTTGAAAGGTGTGGGTGCGATCACTGAGAGTGATGTATTGCTCGCAACTGCATCCGATGCGATCATCGTTGGTTTCAACGTTCGTCCGTCGGCACAGGCCAACCGCCTGGCAGAAGGCGAAGGTGTACAGATCAAGCTGTACTCTATCATCTACAACGCTATCGACGAGATCAAGAGCGCGATGGAAGGTATGTTGGAGCCGAAGATCCAGGAAAAGATCGTGGCCAACGTGGAAGTGCGCAACGTGTTCAAATTCGACAAGGCAACGGTGGCCGGATGTTTTGTACTGGATGGCAAGATCCAGCGCAACTCCAAGATCCGCGTTATCCGCGACGGTATCGTGGCCTACCCCAAAGGCGAAGGACAAAGCGCCGAACTGCAGTCGCTTAAACGCTACAAAGATGATGTCAAGGAAGTCGTATCCGGTATGGAGTGCGGCCTGACGATCAAAGGGTTTAATGACATTCAGGTGGGTGACATCGTTGAAGCATTTGAAGAAGAAGAAGTTAAGAGAACATTATAATTAATCCGGCAGCCGGTAAGTGCAAAAAGATCACAACGATCTGAAAGCCTTACCGGTTTCTTTTTTCAAACGTTTTGTTAATTAACTACCCCTGGCTCTGGTAGTGTATCTCAGAAGGTATATTTGAATAATATGAAGCAATTTATCAGCGCGTTAGTAGCCCTCTTGTTGGTATCGGCTGCCTTTGCACAGGCTCCCCGCAAAGTAGTAGCGGATAAGATCGTAGGAATTGTAGGGGACAAGATCATATTAAGGTCTGATGTATTCAATGAGATACTTGACAGACAACGCAGGCAGGAGCAGGTGCCGGAAAATGCGGAATGCATGATCCTCGAGCAACTGCTGGGTATGAAAGCGCTGGTATTGCAAGCTGAAAAAGATTCACTGCTGGTAACCGATGATGAGCTGGAAGCGTTGCTCGACAACCGCATCCGTGCCTTCATTCAAATGTATGGCGGTAAGGATGCCCTAGAACAAATCGCCGGCCGTACCATTTATCAGATCAAAGAAGATTTCCGCCAGTCCATCAAAGAAGGAAAGATGGCGGAGAATATGCGCGATAAGATCGTAGGCAACCTCAAGATCACCCCGCAGGAAGTAAAAGACTATTTCGACAAAATTCCCAAAGACAGTCTGCTGTACTACGAATCAGAAGTAGAAGTAGGTGAGATCGTCGTATATCCCAAGGCGAGCCGTGAATTGGAAAAACTGGCCATGGATGAGTTAAGCGATTTCAAACAACAGGTAGAATCCGGCCGTCAGAAATTCGAAACCCTGGCGAGGCTGTATTCTGATGATCCCGGAAGTAAGGAAACGGGTGGTCGTTACGCTATCAACCGTACTGAAAAGTCTTGGGATCCTGCATTCATCAATAATGCCTTCCGCTTAAAGGAAAAACAAGTTTCACCGGTATTTAAATCGAAGTTTGGTTATCATATTATTTACATGGAAAGCCGCTCGGGCGATGATGCGATCGTGCGTCATATTCTTCGTATTCCCAAGATCACCGATGCTGAGATCAATGAGGCCGTTAACAAACTTGACTCCGTTAGAGCAAGGCTGATAGCCGGCACCATCAATTTTGGAGAAGCCGTTAACAAGTACAGCGAGGATGACAACTCCAAATTTACAGGTGGCATGCACCCTCCCGTTACCATCGACCAGCTCGATAAGGAAATGGTAGAGATGATGGCTAAGACGAAAATGAAAGTGGGCGAATACTCCAAACCTGCCGCCTTCAAAGACGAACGTCAGAAACAAGGTGTGCGCGTTGTATACCTGAAGTCAAGAACTGAACCCCATCGCGAGAACCTGAAAGACGATTATGACCGGGTGGCAACACGCGCCCTGGAACGGAAGAAACAAGCGGCATTGGAAAAATGGTTTGCTTCGAAAATTCCATCTTATTATCTGATGGTTGACAGCGACTTCACCCATTGTACTAACTTAAGCTCCTGGTATCAATACGCTGCCAAGGCAGGAAAATAAGGTAGGGGAAAACACTTACAGGCGGTAGAAAATAGGAGTACAAAGCCGATAACCAGGTGCTTTGAAGTAATTTGTTAGGTATTTATTATCATAAATACTAACGGTCTCATAACCGCTTGTACGATCCTTTTATCATAGTGCCTGTGCCAGCACAAATAAACATAACTTCACCTTATTCTGAAATGGCTGCCATGGTCCGCATGGCCAATCAACAGCACCATTTCCTGCAGACAAATACTGCCTGGAGCGACTATACAGGTATTGCTTCCGAAGAATTGTTTGCCGACGGCTGGGCGGCTGTACATGCCGATGACCAGCAAGAGGTCATTGATCAGCTGGCGGTTTGCCTGTTGCAACAGGCTCCTTTCACCATCGAATACCGCTTAAAGGCCCGGCAAGGCGGCTACCGTTGGGTACGCGACACGGGCATCCCTCATTATACCGATCAAGGCATTTGTGAAGGTTTCGTCATCGTTACCACGGATATTCACGCAGCTAAGCTGGCCCAGCACGAAACATTTATGCAGGCCCAGGCTTTGGATCATGTTTCGGATGTGATCATCTCTACCGATCTCCAGTTTCGCGTTACAGTTTTCAATAAGGCAGCTGAAGAGCTATATGGAATTGGTGCCGCCCACATTATGGGCAGGCCCATCCGTGATTTCATCGACCATCAATATCCCGAATGCACGCGGGAAGAGGCGTTGCAGGTATTGTATCTCAAGGATTCCTGGAAAGGCCTTTGCTTTTTTGACCGGCCCGATGGTAAGCGCATCTTCATGGACTGTTCGCTTGCTTTTATCAAAGACAGGGAGGGAAAGCGTATAGGGATAGCAGGCATTCACAGAGATATTACCGGGCAGCGCAAAGCAGAAGCAGACCGTTACCGGCAGGAACAGTTATTGATACTTGAAAAGAAAGTGCTGGAGATGAATGCTCAGCCAGGCATAACGCTAAAGACCATAGCGGATTATTTCCTGGAAGGGATCGAAGGTTTTTTCCCGGGCATGCTGTGCTCCATTATAACAGTCGACCCCGATGATGGCAGGCTTAACCACCTCTCTGCCCCCAGTATACCAACGGAATTCACCGGTTTGATCCGGAAGTTAAAACCCGGACCGTCTGTGGGTTCCTGCGGAACAGCCATATATCGGAAGCAAATGGTGATCACCACCGATATCTATACTGATCCGTTATGGGATGGCCATCATTTCCTGGCCGACAATTTCAAACTGCGATCATGCTGGTCTTTACCGATCATCAATGCACAAGGTGAGGTGTTGGCCACTATTGCTGCTTATCACCGTGTGGTGAAGTCACCCAGCGAAGAAGAGCTGAGTTTGTTGGAGCGCATCAGGAACCTGCTGCGCATCATCATTGAAAATAAGTTTGCCGAGGCCCGCATCAGGGCCAGTCACGAAAGATACCTGCTGGTTACCCGGGTCACCAACGACGTTGTGTGGGACTGGGATATCGTGAACGACGATAATATGCATTGGGGCGATGGCTTTTACAACCTGTTTGGCTACCGGCCGGCGCTGATCAGAAAAACGGCTGGTTTTTGGGAGTCTTGTATACATCCGGACGACCGTGGACGGGTGGTAAAGGAGCTCGACGCTTTCATTACCAATAACAAGGCACGAACCTGGGAAGATGAGTACCGTTTCCGCAAAGCGAATGGCGAGTATGCGCTCGTTCATGACCGTGGGTTCCTGATCTTTGATCATGAGGGCAGGATCACCCGCATGGTAGGCTCCATGCAGGATATTACTGAAAAACGAGAATTGGAAAGGCAGTTGCTGAAGCAGGAGCTTGACAAACAGATCATGGTGGCTCAGGCGGTCGTGAATGCCCAGGAAAAGGAAAGGGCCGATATCGGAAAAGACCTTCACGACAATGTGAACCAGATACTCACTACGGCGAAGCTGTACCTTGAAATGGTAAAGCACAATGATCCCACTGGCGCACACCTGATCAACCGTTGTTCCGACAGCATCGCAGAAGCGATCAATGAAATACGCACCATCTCCCGGTCACTGGTGCCGGCGAGTATCGGCGACCTTGGATTGGTGGTTTCTATCCAGGACCTGGTTGACAATATCAATGCCACCCGGCAATTAAAGATGGAATTTGAATGTCAGGGAGATGTTGATGCAACGGTACAGGAGAAAACAAAGCTCATGTTGTTCAGGATCATCCAGGAGCAGGTCAACAATGTACTGAAGCATGCTGCTGCTACTGAGGCCGTCATCTCGCTGAACGTCGGTACTACCGACATCGACCTGTCGGTTTCAGACAATGGAAGAGGGTTTGAACCCGAAAAAGTGAAAGTGAAAAAGGGAGTCGGACTCTCTAATATTGCCAGCCGGGTGCAGTTGTTTAACGGAAGCTTTCAGATTCAAACAGCCCCCGAAAAGGGATGTACGATCTATATCAATGTACCGCTATAAAAAGCACAACACCTTTACTATGGAAAAGATCAGTGTTCTCATTGCCGACGATCACAAGTTGATCAGAGAAACGTGGAGTTATATTCTGAACAATGACCCCCGCTTCATGGTGGTAGCCGAATGTGGTGACTCGGAGGAGGCAGTGGAACATGCCCGCAATAAAAAACCGCAGATTGTGCTGATGGATATCAATATCTCACCGATCTCGGGTTTCGAGGCCACTGAAAAGATCAGGAAGCTCTCTCCCGGTTCAAGGGTCATTGGCATATCTATGCATTCGCAGCCTGCCTATGCCAAGAAGATGTTGCAGATCGGCGCCCGGGGATATGTAACCAAGAACTCCTCGAAAGACGAAATGATCGAGGCTATCCTGGCGGTGCACAGCGGCAACAAATACATCTGCGACGAGATCAAAAACAATATCTCCGAACTGGTGCTCGATGAAAAGCAGGAAACACCCAATGTGAATGCACTGACCGGGCGGGAGATCGAGATCATCAACCTGATAAAAGAAGGCCAGTCGTCGAAAGAAATAGCCACGCTGCTAAAGATCTCACTCAAAACGGTAGAGGTACACCGTCACAACATCCTCAAAAAACTGAAGTTAAAGAATGCCGCATCCCTCGTAAACTACATCAATAATCTCGCTTCCAGCCTCTAAGGCGCCAGTATTCACCCACTTATATAGTTAGCTTGTCTGAATCTGACTGACACCTAGGGGAATACCCCTAAATATTTCTGAATTAACTGCATAGATCGGTGAAAACGATCTGCCTATGCGTGCATAATTGATCAAAATCAAACATCTTGCACCGGAATCCAATACCTGTTATGACCCGACCTTAAACCCAGGCAATGAACCCGATTCTATGAAAAAAGGGCTGATCCACTGGACTACATCCTAGGCCAGCCATGCAGCCGTAAAATCCAATCCTTTCGAAGAAACCACCCCCAAGTTCCTATGAAAACTGGGGGCTTTTTTTCTTCTTCTTCAGTCGCACCCCGTGTTGTACAATGCCAACCTGGAATAGCTACGATAGCCTTTAGAACGGGTGCTCCTCAATTCCCTGACTCGAACATCCAGCCAGGTTTTACCCACCCGCCCCCGCCTTCACCTAACCCGCCTTCCCCTGCATTCGTGAGGCAAATGTTAATGTTGCAACGTTGTATTAAGTCTGCGTATACCAGCTTGTTTAAAAACCAGAAACAATTCCTAACTTGCGCCCTTAACCAGGAGTAATCCATGAGTGATGAAATAAAACATGAATGCGGACTGGCATTCATACGTTTACGCAAGCCGTTCTCCTATTATCAACAGAAATACGGTACAGTTATGTGGGGCCTCAACAAGCTGTACATCCTCATGGAAAAGCAACACAATCGTGGCCAGGATGGTGCGGGTGTTGCAGCAGTAAAGTTGGATGTAGAGCCCGGTTATCCCTTCCTGAACCGCATACGCAGCAATGCCAACCAGCCAATTGCAGACATTTTCACAAAGATCAATAACGAGGTAAAAGAACTGGAGCAGTATCAGCCCGACCTGATGAAGCATCCTGGTCTCATGAAAGGACATATCTCTTTCGTGGGAGAGTTGCTGTTGGGACACCTTCGCTACGGTACCCAGGGTAAGAACAATGTGGAGTTCTGCCACCCTTTTATCAAGCGCAATACGATCCCTGCGCGTAACCTGGCTTTGGCCGGTAACTTCAACCTCGTCAATACCGACGAACTCTTTTCATTGATCAATGTAGAGCCCGGCGATTTCCAGAAACAGAGTGACCTGGCGGCCATGATGGAAGTCATTCACCATTTTGCAGTGAAAGCTGATGAGGCTTCTCCCGGCAGTTTGGATGTACTGAATGTGCTTCGTAAATCGGTGCCGCTGTTCGATGGAGGTTTTACGGTAGGAGGTTTGCTGGGTAATGGCGACTCTTTTGTGTTCCGCGATG
Organism: Paraflavitalea sp. CAU 1676; assembly: GCF_029223285.1. Classification (GTDB taxonomy): domain Bacteria; phylum Bacteroidota; class Bacteroidia; order Chitinophagales; family Chitinophagaceae; genus Paraflavitalea. Next base: position 126,906 of record NZ_JARHUJ010000001.1, read on the forward strand.
CGCATGGTATACGCCCTGCCTATTATTATATAGATGATGAAGTGATCGTGGCAGCTTCTGAACGCTCGCCGATCCGCACAGTATTCAATGTAGGAGAGAACGAAGTGCAGGAGCTGATGCCAGGTATGGGGCTCATTGTTAAAAGCAATGGCGAGTATGCGATCGACCAGGTAGTAGAGGCTAAGGAACGTCGCGCCTGCAGCTTTGAGCGCATCTATTTTTCCCGGGGCAGTGATGAAAAGATCTACCGTGAACGCAACGCACTGGGATATAACCTGACCGAACCGGTTCTGGCAGCCGTCAATCACGACACCCGTCATACGATATTCTCCTTCATCCCCAATACTGCAGAGGTTGCATTCTTTGGTCTGCAAAAAGGCCTGGATGACTATCTCAAGAAAGTAAAGATCGAACGCATCCTGTCATGGGGTAAAGACATTACCGAGGAAAAATTGTCAGAAATGGTCAACCGCAAGATCAGGGTAGAGAAAGTTGCGATCAAGGATGTAAAGATGCGCACCTTTATTACGGCCGATACGAGCCGCAATGAAATGGTGCAGCACGTGTATGATATTACTTACGGTACGGTTGAAAAGAACAAGGATACCCTCGTGGTGATCGACGACTCCATCGTACGCGGCACCACGCTGAAGGAATCGATTGTCCGGATGCTGGCCCGTCTTGAACCGAAGAAGATCATTATCCTGTCTTCAGCTCCGCAGATCCGTTATCCCGATTGCTATGGTATCGATATGAGCAAACTGGGTGATTTCATCGCTTTCAGAGCAGCCATCGAATTAATGAAAGATAAAGGCATGGAAGACTGCCTGCAGGAGATCTACGAGAAATGTAAGGAACTGAAGCGGTTGGATAAACTGCACACCGAGAACCTGGTGCGCCTCGTATACAAGCCGTTCACTCCTGAAGAGATCTCCGATAAGATTGCTCAACTCATCACCCCCAAAGATTTAAAAATACCGGTGCAGGTAATATTTCAAACGATCGAGTCACTGCATCGTGCATGCCCTACGAATACGGGCGACTGGTACTTTACAGGAAACTATCCAACACCAGGCGGAAACAGGGTGGTGAATAAAGCCTTCATCAACTATATGGAAGGTAAAAATGTAAGAGGATATTGATCTATAGAAAATAGTGAGTACTGATTAACGTATTGGATTAATGTAGCCCGGCTGTTGAAGCCGGGCTTTTTTATACCCGAATGAGGTCAATTTCTATAACAACCTGTCAATTGAAATTGATTAAGTCAAAAAAAAAGCATAATATCATGTACCAGATCGTGGCATGAGTTTTATTCTGTCGAAGAGGCTGTTCCATGGTAAGGCCTAAGCATTAGTAGCACCCACAGTAAAGACCTGATAGTGGCAACTATCTTCCCAGTCAACGTGTGCATTTGCTTACTCAATTATACCATGTAAAAAGAATGTCTTATGAGCAGAATTACGATCATGATAGTCGACGACCATACGCTAATACGTGAAACCTGGTCATTCCTCCTCAGCCGTAATGAAAGCTTCGAAGTGATCGCAGAAGTGGGCGACGGTCAGCAGGCCATAGAGCTTGCCCGCGACAAAAGGCCCAACATTATTCTCCTGGATATCAATATGGCCCCCCTCAATGGATTTGATATCCTGAAGATGGTGCGCAAGCTATCACCGGGCTCTAAAGTGATTGCAGTTTCCATGCATTCCCAACCTTCCTACGCTAAAAAAATGCTTCGCCTAGGCGCCAGGGGCTACGTTACCAAAAACTCTCCCCGCCAGGAAATGCTCGACGCCATTAAAGAAGTCTACAATGGGCAGATATACATCTGCCAGGAGGTAAAGAACATTATTTCCGTGCAGATGCTGGGTGAGGACGAGAACCTTCCAGGCCTTAACCAACTGTCCGAGCGGGAAATAGAAGTCATTAACCTGATCCGGGATGGGTTGTCCTCCAAAGAGATTGCCGGCAAATTGAATATTGCCATTAAAACCGTGGAAGTGCACCGGCATAATATTCTCAAAAAGCTTAAAGTGAAGAATACTGCTTCACTGATCAATTATATCAACGCCAGCGGCCTTTGAGTGTCCTGCCGGGAGCTTCCACCCGCGTTGACCAGCCTACCTATGGTTGGATTTCCGTGCCCGTTCCCCCTGGATCTCCGGCGCGTTATTTGCCTGTTTAACATCCGCCAACCACAAAACAAAAAAAATATTGCCTGAATCACCGGTTTTGACGAAAAATACCCAGTTCTGGCAAAGAATTTGCTAATTTTTACATGCCGACCGTTTAGCTTCCTATGGGGAACCACCACTTAAACAGGCCTGTTTATTATTGTCTGATTCCTTTGATTGAAACTTATTAAGTACTTTAAGGGGGAGTATTCCCCCTTAAGTTTTTTTATGAAGCACGTACTACTGATCCGTCACGCCAAGAGCAGCTGGGGCGATCCCGGCCTTCCAGATTTCGACCGGCCATTGAACGAGCGTGGCAAAAACGACGCTCCTCAAATGGCGCAAAGGCTGCTGGCCAGATCCATCGACATCGACTCCTTCATTTCCAGTCCCGCCAAAAGGGCGCGTAAAACAGCATCCCTGTTTGCGACGGAATACAAAGTAAATAAGGAAGACATCCTGCTGGTACCTGAGTTGTACCATGCCTCACCGGTCAACTTCTTCGAAGCGATCCTAAAGGCGCCGGAAGCTGCCAATACCATCGCGGTCTTCTCGCATAATCCCGGAATTACCGAATTTGTGAATATGCTTACAGAAGTAAGGATTGATGACATGCCTACTTGCGCTATATTTGGAGTACAGGTAGATGCACAACAATGGTCGCAGTTTAAAGAAGCGCCTAAAACATTCTGGTTCTTCGATTATCCCAAATCATTTTCAGTGTAGCTATCCGACAGCGTGCCGGCATTTCGGGCGTTGCAGATAGATATCCCTGGCAAGCAAATTGTACCAGCTGCTTTGCCACAATCCCCACCCTGTATAAACTTACCAGCTTTACTTTACTGCCACACCTTACTCCAACTTCCTTTGAAGGCTGCACTTCCAATCCAGCGCCTTTGATGCCACTATTCATTTACTGCTAAATCCATACTTATGCCTGTACGGCTACCTGCTTTTGTACAAAAGGCCCTCGCCTTTTTTGTGTTAATATTGCTTACCTCCCAATCCTGGTCTCAATGTATCCTAACCCGGCTTGAAAAAGTAACCCTGCCTGCCGGACAATCTGTTGGCAACGGCTTCATAAAAGGGTTGCTGCGCTGGTTGCCGCCCGACTACAACTCCAACCCCAGCAAGAAATACGCTACCATAATATACTTTCATGGACGTGAGGCAAGAGGCCAGGGCACTGCCAATGATCTCTGCAAGATCATCAGCGACGCTACTTATTCTTTACCCGGACGAATAGAATCCAACTCATTCGTTACTTCGGCTACATCAGGGGGCGAAACCTACAATTACCTGGTGTTGATGCCGCAAAGTGTTGAGTATGAAACGCCACCCTATTATGCCGACGAGGTGGAGGCGTTCATCGACTACGCCATGGCTAACTATCGCATAGACCCTACCAGGCTGTACCTTACTGGTATGAGCAGTGGCGCCAACCTGGTACTGGACTATGTGTCGAGCAGTGCTGCCCGCGCTCAGCGCATAGCCGCAGCTTCTATGAGCTCGTTGTGCTGGGCACTTTCTTTCAACCCATCTGGCCCGGCCAATATCGCCACAGCTGCTTTGCCTACCTGGTTCGTGAATTGCTCGCTCGACAATCCCTGCACGGTCAACAATCCCGACGATTGGGTAAATGCCATTACCAGTCAGCCTGGCGCGGTAGCTCCGCGATATTCGCGGCTTGGGTCAGAGCCAAGCCCATTACCCTGGCCCTGGACCGACTCCATGCAACTAAGGTATTGCCGCCCTTTTCCGCACGATACCTGGTCGGCCCTGTACAGCCCGTTGTTCTACACGCCTACCACGACCAACCTTGCCAACTGGTTCATCCAATTCAGCCGGTCGGCCCTGCCGGTGAGACTAAAAGGTTTTGGTGCGCGATTGAATGAAGGGAAAGTATTCCTGCAATGGACAACACTGGCTGAAGCAGGTAATGAATCGTTTACTGTGGAAAGGGCTGGCCCCGACGGTGTATATAAACCCATCGCGCAGATTGCCGGCGGAAAAGGCGAGGGACCGGAAAAACAATACCAGCTCATCGACGATCATCCACTGCCTCAGTTGAGCTATTATCGGCTTGCACAAACGGATATCGATGGCCGCAAAACCTATCTTAGTATAAAAACGGTTATGAACCGCCAGGATACACGCCAGATACTGTTGCTGGGGGCCAATCCTTTTAGGGGCAGGCTGTCGGCTTATGTCAATACCGACAAAGCACAGAAGGTAACGGTGGAGCTGGCCGATATGAATGGACGAAAACTATTGGCCAATACCAATTTGTATGCGTCGGGGGTAACGGAAGTCAACCTGCCGACAGATAATTTGCCGGCGGGCATATATTTCCTGAAGGTGCGGGGCGATAATAAGTCCGAGACATATAGAGTCGTCAAGCAATAGCGGAAAATAGTATTACCTAACAATAGGTAATCAAATAAAAAGAGGGAATCCTTTACTAAGGAGCATCCCTCTTTTTATGTTGAAGGATCTCTTCAAGCGTGGATTTCACGGCATTTTTGAAACCATGTGGAGGCCAGGGTGAAAATTGATAGGCAAAATCGGCTGCCTGCCTGAGCGCCTCCGGTAAAACGAAATTCTCCTGCAGTATCGTCAAAGCCCATCGCTGCTGCAGCAAATGGCTGGCAAGGTATTCCTGCTCGGCCTGTCCAGGTGTGGGTACCAGGATCGTTCTCTTTTGCAAAGCCAGCAGATCCATGACCGTGGTATAGCCGCAGCGGCTGATAATAAGCCCCGCTTCGCAAATGAGTTTTTGTAGCAATGCTGCCGGGGCATGGTTGTATACCGTGCAATGTAGCGGAACGGCCGGCAGGGCAGCAGCCAGCGGCAAACCCCTTACCAGCACCACACGCCCCTTATAGTTTTCCAGCTGGCTCAATAATGTCTGTTCCAGGAGGCTACGTTGTGGCTCGGGGCCCGACAATATAATAAGCAGGTTGCTGTCCAAAGTAGGCAGGCAGGGTTTGAACCTGGTTAAGCCGCCGATGTATCGGACAGGGAAGGGTGGCGGCTCCACGGGGTGCGACAATTCTCCGGCCAGCGATGGGCTTTCGGGCTGATCGGGAACCCAACAGCTGGAAAAACATCGAATGCGGCGATAGTTCCACCGGCGGGCAATGCCATCTGCCCAAGCCCCCAGGCCTGTTTTAATTTGCAGTTGATGGGTAATAAAAACAGCGGGCAAACCGTCGGCATAAAGACCAAAACGGTTGTCCGAAATCACCAGATCAAGGGGGTGAGTAGCCAAAACAGTGTTCAACCACCGCTTTTCCTGTTTGATCCGGATCAATATTTTGAAAGATTGTAGTATTAATTTCAAGAAGGTGCCGCGCCTGCTCTTACCGTATTGTATATCATAACCTTCCAGCGGAAGATAACTTACCTGATCGCCGAACTCTTGAAAAAAAATTGCTCTTTGAATTGAGTTACAACCAATAATAATGGCGCAATTGTTGTCAAGCAGGGAATGGATCAAAGGAATGCACCGGGTGGTATGGCCGAGCCCCCAGTCCAGCGGGCTAACCAGTACTAGGGGTTTACGCGTAGAACTGTTAAAATTTAGTGAGACCACCTGCCTTAAATAATAAAATTGTGTGTAAAATAGTTTAAATTAGCAAAGAACAGTATGAAGAAGATTAAATATCAATTGGTTTTGCTAGCCCTGGTGTTGAGTGTGGTATTTACAGCTTGCAGCTCCGGTAAAGGAATGGGTGGATCATCCAAAAGTTGCGGCTGTGGGCTCAACAAGGGATTCGTTGGTTATTAATATCCTGATAGAAAATGAAAACGCCCAATCGCGATTTGCTTGTCTTAATGAAAGACGAAGGCCTGGACAAAGATGCTATGGAGAATGAACTGGAACAATTAAACCAGTTATTACTCTATTTCGAAACGATGGATAACTTCTGCATGGCGCATGAAGTGTTTGATCTTAATAAATATAAGATCATACGAAAGCCTGCGACCATCCAAAAGCTGATCAACCAACCCGAGTTGAAATCGTTTGTATTTATCTGCAACAAGAACTAATAACAGACACCATACAATATTTATAAAGGCGGCCAATCGGTCGCCTTTATTATTAATAGTACGTCGGTGAAGTCTTAAGCTTTTGAGAATTTCAGGTGTATCGCCAGCGGCGTTTCAACTACCTGCTCTTTTTTTAGCTGAATAGGATGGAGTCCTGTCTCTTCGAACAATTTTTGTCCACTGCCCAAAATGAAAGGGGAAAGGTGTATGATCAAATTGTCAAACAGGCCGGCATGTAGAAACGATCGAATAGTGGTAACACCCCCCATCACCCATACATTTTTGTCGCCGGCAATCTTTTGAGCCTGTTTCAGTGCCTCCTCTATTCCTCCGGTCACAAACGAGAAACCCGCGCGCTCGCCGGGTACATTGGAGGTAAGCACGAATGCCGGCACATGGAAGGGAGAAATACCCTCCCAGACACCATCGATGGCTGTATGATACGTGACGCCACCAACGATCACGGCACCAGCTTTATTAACTACTTCATCAAGAATTGCCCTATCGGCCGCAGTTGGTTCGTTGAATAGCCAATCGTGCAGGCGAAGGCCTCCATCGCCCATCGGATTCAACGCGGAAACATTAGCGCCAGCTGCAAAGCCATCTAACGATAGGGATATCTCCAGGATTACTGTAGGCATCACGCAATTTAACCAACCCTGCCGTCTGGCAACTGACTCTCACTTTATATAATGCCGGATACCGGGGAACATCTACCGACAGCCGCTTACACTGGTTAAACGAGCTTCTTCAACGCCACTCTTAATTGATCAATCATAGCGGGGATCTCCTCCACCTTGCAGGTACCTACGCTCAGGCGGTACCAGGGAGAGCTACGATCGGCCCCGAAAGCATAGAAGGGAACGATGGCCAGTTTGGCTTCATTCAATAAATAAGCAGTAACGTCTGCCTGATCTTTCAGTACTGCCCCTGCTTCAGTTTTTTTACCGGCAAGATCGATCTTGATCGTGAGGTAAATGGCCGCCTGGGGAGTAATGGCGTCTACTGAAAAGCCTTCTTTTTTTAATTGCTGCAAACCATCGTAAATGCCGCGCAGACGTGCCTCGACAGCACCCTTGAATTGATGCAGGTAAGCATCGATATCATCGTGCATGTACAGGTATTTGGCAACCGCCTTCTGCTCGGCCATGGGTGCCCAGGCTCCTACATGGCTTAGAATGGCTTTCATTTTATCCATAATGATCTTTGGACCAAAAGCCCAGCCTACCCGTACGCCCGTAGCGGCAAAGACCTTACTGATGGCATCGATGTAGACGGTATAAGGACGCATGGCTGGTCGCAGGTTTACCGGATCATAATGACGGATCTCACCGAATGTCAGCTGCCAGTACATCTGATCGTACATCACATACAATTTCTTTTCCTGCTCGCTGCGGCTGGCATTCTCTTCGATCACCATGTCGCAGATCGCTTCCAGGTCCTCTTTCGTAAAAGTGGTGCCCGTAGGGTTTTGTGGCGAACACAGGGCTAGTAGGGTGGCCCCCTTTAAATGGGGGCGGATATGTTCAACCGTGGGCATGAAATTATTCTCGGCAGTCGCTTCCACCACTACGTGCTGTGCACCTACGAAATGCGTGTAGTGATTATTATTCCAGGAAGGAACGGCATAGATCACCTTGTCGCCCGCATCGCAAATGGCACGGAAGAGGGAGTAGATCAGCGGGCGTCCACCCGATGCTACCAGGATCTCCGCAATGGAATACTCAAGGTTTTCCCGTTGCTTCAGGAAAGCGGCGATCGCTTCCCGAAGGTCCGTATTGCCTTCACCCAAAGGGTAGTTGGTAAAATGCTTGCGATAGGCTGTTACAATTTCGTCTTCAAGCGCCTGGGGAATGGGGAAAATGGAAGGATCGAAGTCCCCTACTGTAAAATTGTAAATCTTTTCTCCCTGGCTGATCTTTTCGCGGATCTCTCCGCCGAGTTTCACAATTTCCGAACCGATGAGCGTTTCGGACAAATGGCTAAGTTTCATGTTCCAAAAATACAGAATCGTGCCGAAGTGGAGAGACATTCGTCCCTTGTTGGTCACCATCTGTGAATCTCCGCTACCGGCTCGCCAGGTTTTGCAAATGACAGATCGGGAAAGGGGTAGCCTTTCCCGATCATACCTACACAACCGGTCAGACCTGTAAGGTCGGACCGGCGACAGCTATCATTAATTGTCTTAATCGTATTTCTTCAGGATGTTCAACACCTCGGGATCAACACGTGTCGCGGTATCAGATTGTGGCTTACCGAAGAACTTGATCTCATACTCATTCCGGTAAACACCGCTGGCCTGTTTTTGGGCGAAGCGATTTTTATCCAGCCCGATGTACAATGAATAGGCGGCGGCAAAAAGTCCCAGCGCCAGGTAAGCAGCCAAATAGATACGGCTAACTCCTTTAAGCCAGGGCTTGCTGTTGAAAGGCGTTTGTAACATCACTGCCAGTATCAACGGCAGCACTGGAACCCAGAAACGCGGATCGTAATAAGGCCAGTTGAGGATAATTACAGCGTAGAATAGCAAATAGATCCTGATGTAAACCGGAACATTGCTTCTTTTGGCAAAAGTGGTATACAGGAGCCAGCCAAACAAAGCCACGCCAATCACTACAAACAACACAGGACCCAATCCGCCAGGAATAACTCCCATGAGCTTGCTGGCAGGCATATTGAAAAACACTTCGGTCAGTTCTGTAAAGTGATTCTTCAGGTTCTCAGCAAAGAAATTACCGGCCCCCTTTGCAAAAGCTTCCTGCAGCAAACCGCTGTAATCCGTGATCTTCAGTTTGCTGGCCGAAAAAATGACGCCTGCAATGCCCACCACCACCACGATCAGCAAGGTGAGCTTATTTTTCTGCACGATGCGTTTCAGCTCCTGCCGGTATTCCCAGCCAAGCCCCAACACCAATGCCGGCAACAACGATACGCCTACCGTCCGTGTCAATACCGTTAAAATGGCAAACACGAACGCAAGCCCCAGGTAAAGCCAGTTTCGCTTTTTGGTAAAAAGATGAAAGCAATAAAGGCTCACGGCCGAGAAGAAAATGTACTGCATCTCCGACAGCGGGTGAGCAACGAATTTGATCAACGTCCAGTTGAACAGCGCCAGCACGCCAAAGACGAAAGGATTCAATTGGCCGGCGAATATTTTATACACGAGGTAAAGACCAGCAAAAATATACAGGCAGTTTACAAAAACGATCGAGAAGGAATTGAGGATACCCAGCTTGGATAGCACGATCAGCAGGCCGGTATAACCGAAAGGAAGGTAGTCGGTAGCTGCAAACGAATTAGGGTCGCAACCAAATTCAAGGCAGTCCTTGATGTTATAATACCGGATACTGTCGAAATGAAGGTGTAGCGGAGTAAAACAGCTCGCGAGGTAAACCAGTACCATGCCGAACATCGCCAGCCTGAACAGCTTGGAGACCGGAGTGGTAATAGACAGGTTTGCAGGTTGAACCATAATAGTGATTGTTTATTGGGGTTTGCGGCCTACGGCGATGGTCGATAAACCGAACGACCGGAACGCCAGCGTATCCACTAGCCTGATAAGGGGCATCAGGCTGTCGAAGATCATCAACTGTTTGCGTGGGATCAATCGTTTTTTGAGCACACTGCCGTCGATGAACCAGCCCAGTATACCTATGATATTAAAGTATTGCTGGTGGATAACGGATAAACCCGAACCCTCCAGCAATTGTCGAACCGTTCTTGCAGTATAGCGCCGGTAATGGCCCAGCTCTTCATCAAACTTATTGTATAACGACTGGTAAGCAGGCACCAGGATCACCAGGTGTCCACCCGGCCTTAACAGCTGCAGGCAGTTGGAAACCGCCAGGTGATCGTGCTTGATATGTTCAATTACATTGGAAGCCACCACCGTGTCGAATTGTTGCAGGAAACCACTGTACCGATTTGAAAAATCAGGCGCCACCAGATCGATAGACACGACGCCTTCCAGCCGGTTGTGCTGTCCAAAATGCTTCACCAGGTGCTCACAATATGCTGCACGGAGATCGCTGGCTGTTAACTGGAAATGATGTCCGAGAAACAGTTTCGAAATATTACCGATACCGCTGCCCACCTCCAGCACATGGCCCTTGCAATAGGGGCGAATGGTATCAAACAGCCACTTGTTGAAATGGGTGGCGGCAGCAAATCGTTCCAGCGTTAATAAACCAGTAGGGTCCGACTCGTGAAAGTGCTCAGGCGCACTCATCGGCTGAAAATATTGTATTTCAGGATGCAATAGATAGCCCTGAAACCATCTTTCCAATTGATCTTTTTACCCTCGGCATACGTACGGCCGTAATAAGAAATGCCTACTTCATAAATACGAATGTCCTTTACGCGGGATATCTTGGCCGTAACCTCGGGCTCAAAACCAAAGCGCTTTTCCTGCAACTTGATCTGTTGAATGATCGGTGTGCGGAACAGTTTATAGCAGGTCTCCATGTCCGTCAGGTTGAGGTTGGTGAACATGTTGGAGGCCATGGTAAGCATTTTGTTACCGATCGAGTGCCAGAAGAAGAGGATACGGTGCGCATTGCCACCCAGGAACCTCGACCCGAATACCACATCGGCAAACCCACGCAGCACCGGCTTGATCAAATCGTTGAATTCTTCGGGATCGTATTCAAGGTCAGCATCCTGGATCACCGTGTAATCGCCGGTAGCTTTAGAGATACCGGTATGCAAAGCTGCTCCCTTACCTTGGTTGAACTCGTGCTTAAAGTATTGAATATTAAGCTCAGGATTGTCAGCCTTGTACTTCAGGATCGCTTCTTCGGTATTGTCTTTGGAGAAGTCGTTGACAATAATGATCTCTTTCTGAATATTATTGAGCAGCTGTACAGCCTTGATCCGGTCGAGGATAAGGTGAATAGTGGGGCCTTCATTGTAAGCGGGGATCACGATCGACAGCTTGTTGAATGGATGCATGTTGGTTGAAACTTTCATTTTTTTTGGTTGTACAGATATAATAAGCCCGGTAATAAATTGATTATGAAATCAATATGGCAAATGGGATTTCAAGGGCATTGGGGGAGGAATATCAGACAGATTGAATGGATGGTCAAGCACATGAGAGGAGGCGGGTTGGCCGCAAAAACTCCTTCGATCAACTGGTTTCGGAACGTCTACATCCGAATTAGGGCGCAAACTAATAATAACACGCCGCTTATGCAAGCCTTCGATTTTAAATATTCTCTATATAGCAGGAAATCAATGATTTTGGGTAAAATTCTTTCCTTACACCAAACCTTTGGATAATTTTCCCGTATCCTTCATCAAACTGTTATTATACTTATCTTTAATGGCGTTTAAACATTAAAACAATCCTCCATCATGAAGAAGTTTATCCTAGCCTCAGCCGTTGTGGCCACTGCTGCCATCGCCCTGCAATCGTATCGCCCTGCGCACGCGCAGCCTGGCCAAAACTCCGAAGCCCCCGCGCCTTTAAGGGCCGGAAAATGGACCCTCGATAAATCTCACTCGAATGTGAGGTTCACCATCACCCATAATGTAGTATCTCAGATGGATGGCGGTTTCACCACCTTCGACGGTAGCCTGGAACACACCAAACCCGACTATTCCGATGCCAAGATCACCTTCACCATCGAGACCGGATCGGTGAATACCGCTAACGAGAACAGGGATAAGCACCTGAAAAGTGCCGATTTCTTCGACGCTGAGAAATACCCGCAGATCAAGTTCGAAAGCACTGCTTTCAAACCCCTCGGCGGCAACAAATTCAAGCTCGAAGGCAATTTGACCGTAAAAGATGTTACCAAAGCCGTTAGTTTCGACGTTACCTACGGTGGATCTATCAATACACAACGAGGCGCTAAAGCTGGTTTTATTGCTAAAACAGTGATTGACCGTTTTGATTACAACCTGAAATGGGACCGCGCTACAGAAGCCGGTGGACTGGTTGTAGGCAAAGAGGTAACTGTTACCATCAATGCCGAGCTCAACGAAGCAAAATAATCTTTGATATCAGGCGGACCTGCAACTTGCGGGTCCGCTTTGTTTTTTATTCCTCGTCTGCTGCCTGCCGCTGTTCCTTATTTGTTCCCGCACCTCCGCAGACCCCTTTCCTTCCTCCTCCGGCATTCATATTAGCGCCACCGCTACAGACTATCCCGCGTCAATACTCGTTTTAATACCTTAACCGACAGGAATACCTTTCGGCCATAACCTTGAATTAACAAGTTTTGCCTTTATTTTGAGTAAATTTTGAGTTCCAGACCATGAAGAAAACCATTTCTATTGCCAGCCTGCTTTTCCTGGCTTTCTTAGCCCAGGCACAAACAGGCTACAATATCAATATCACCCTCAAGCCCTATAAGAACACTTATATCTACCTCGGCTATCATTATGGCAAAATGAAAGCCCTGGCCGATTCGGCCTTGCTCGATGGTAACAGTACCGGTGTTTTCAAAGGGAAACAACCGCTGCCGGGCGGGATCTATTTCGTGGTGTCGCCCCGCAAAGAGATATTGTTCGAATTACTGGTCGATAAGCAGCAGCAGTTTACCATTAAGGCCGATAGCGTGGGCCTGCCCGCCAGCGTCGTCTTTACCGGGTCGCCCGATAATACAGCCTTCCAGGCCTATACCCGCTTCGCCAATGTTACCGGCACATCGATCGCTAAAGTAAACACCGAATACGGCCCTGCCCGTAGCAGCAAGGATTCTGCCGCCGTTGCTGCTAAAGTGAAAGGACTTTCCGACAAGATGCAGCTACACCGCGACAGCATCATCAAAAAGCAACCTAATTCAATCCTCACGGCCTTACTGCAGGCCATGCGCGAGCCGGTGGTACCACCCGCCAGCCAGCATCCCAAGGGGAAATACGACTCCACCTTTGCCTTTTTCTATTACAAAGCGCATTACTGGGATGGCGTAGAGTTCACCGACGAACGCCTCATCAGGACCCCCTTCTTTGAGCCTAAACTCGATAAATATTACAAAGACCTCGTTTCGCCCAATCCCGACTCCATCAAGAAGGAAGTGGATCATATGCTGCTTTATTCGCGTACCAATAAAGAGATGTTCAAATACCTGCTCGTTCATTTCGTGCAGAAGTACATCAACCCCGAATACATGGGACAGGATGCCGTATTTGTTCACCTGTTCGAGAAATACATCAACACCGGACAGGCCGACTTCTTTACCGATCAGTACAAAGACCACATGACCAAAAGAGCCTATAGCCTCATGGCCAACCTGATAGGTCAGCCCGCCGCCAATATGGAAATGGTCGATACATTGGATAAATCTTTGCCGCTGTACAGTGTAAAAAGTGATATGGTCGTAGTCTGCTTCTGGGACCCCACCTGCAGCCATTGCAAGGAAGTGGTGCCCAAGGTCGACTCGATCTACAATGCCAAGTGGAAGAACCAGGGTGTGGTGGTGTATGGTGTAATGGTCGATGGTGGAAAGGACCTCTGGACACAATTCATCCGGGAAAAAGGGCTTAAGAACTGGCTGCATGTGTACCAGCTTCCATCGCAACAGGCTGCAGAATCAGCGGCCGGTAAAGCCAGTTACCGCCAGTTGTACGATGTATACCAAACCCCGATCCTTTATTTATTGGATAAAGACAAACGGATCATAGCCAAAAAACTTACCTACCAGCAACTGGATGAAGTGATAAACCTTAAACTAAAAAATACAAAATCCAACTGATCAGATGAAGTCATTCCTGCGTACTATAGTGGCGGCATCGCTATGCGTCACCAGCTTAAGCACCATACAGGCTCAAACGATATTCACTTATGGAAACAAGTCTGTGTCGAAAGATGAATTCCTTAAGGCATTCAATAAGAATAATGCGGAAGCCGCGGTTAGCGATCAGGCATACCGCGATTACCTCGATCTCTATACCCGGTTCAAGATAAAGGTACAGGCAGCGCTCGACGCACGCCTCGATACCTTATCCACCCAGCAAAATGAACTGGCTGCATTTCGTGGACAGGTGGTGGAAAGCTATATGAATGACGAAGCCAGCGTCAACATCCTTCGGGATGAAGCCATACAAAGGGCGGGCAAAGACATTCATGTAGCCCACATCTTTATAGCCGCCGGCGCCAATGCCACCGCCGAGCAGGCAAAGCAGGCACAGCAAAAGATACAGGCTGCTTATGCCCGCCTGCAGGCAGGCGATGATTTTACCAAAACAGCCCTGGCCTATTCCGAAGATCCTGCCGTACATACCAATAAAGGCGATCTGGGATATATCACCGTATTCGTATTGCCCTACGAAATGGAAACGCTGGTGTACAATACGCCCACCGGGAAGTTTACAACTCCTTACCGCAGTAAGAACGGATATCACCTGTTTAAAGTGCTGAATGATCGGAAGGCCCTCGGCAGAATGAAAGCGGCGCAGATACTGCTTTCTTTTGTACCCGAAGCCACCGACGCACAACAGCAGGAAGTGGCCCGCAAAGCCGACTCCCTCTACAATGCCCTGCTGAAAGGAGGCGATTTCAAGCAACTGGCAGCCGCATTCAGCAACGACAACCTCACCTACCAAACCGGTGGCGAAATGATGGCCTTTGGGGTAGGCAGGTATACACCGGCCTTCGAACAGGCTGCTTTCGCACTCGAAAAAGATGGAGATATCTCTAAGCCTATCCTCACCGAATATGGTTACCACATCATCAAGCGCTTGCAAAGAGTACCCATTCCGGCCGACAAGGCCGAGAAGCAATACCTCGATGACGTGAAACAACAGGTATTGCAGAGCGACCGGATGGAAGTAGCCAGAAAAGTGTTGAACAAAAAGATACTCCAGCAAACCGGCTACCGGAAACTGCCATTCAACGAAAAGAGCCTGTCGCAGTTAACGACGAATATCCTGGGCGGAAAGAAAGCACCTTTACCTGCAGGATTGACGCCAACCACACCCCTGTTTGTGATCGGCAAAAAAACCTTCCGGGTTAAAGAATGGCAGCAATACCTGGAGACGATCCGAGGCATAGAAGCTTACACCGCCGGGAAAACCAATGCGCAGCTGCTCGATCAGTTTGCCGAAACCAGCGCCGCCGATTATTACCGGGCTCACCTCGAAACCTATAATAAAGACTTTGCTTACCAGCTCAATGAATTTAAAGAAGGCAACCTGCTGTTTGAGATCATGCAGCGGAACGTATGGGACAAAGCAGCTGCCGATAGCAATGGCCTCAAAAAATATTACGACGCACACAAGGGCAATTATTGGTGGGATGCTAGCGCCGAAGCCATCATCCTCACCACTGTGAACGAAGCTTCAGCTACCGAAGCCCGCAAAAAGCTCGAGGCAGATTACCGCAGCTGGAAGAAAATGGTGGATGGCAGCGAAGGCTCCATACAGGCCGATTCGGGCAGGTTCGAGCTGGGGCAGATCCCCGTGCTGGAGCGTACCAATTGGCAGCCCGGACTTATCACCGCTCCGGTAAAGAACGAAACGGATAACAGCCTCACCTTTGCTTACATCATCAAGCTATTCATGGATCGGCAGCCAAGGGATTTTGCCGATGCAAGGGGCTTCGTCATCAACGACTACCAGGCCGCCCTGGAAGAAAAATGGATCACCGAACTGAAAAAGAAATATCCGCTCAAGGTCAATGAGGCAGTCGTCAAAAGCCTGCCGCATTAAAATAAAAAAGCCCGCGCATCCACTGCGCGGGCTTTTTTAATATCAGGTAAGTTATACCAGTTCTTTAACCGCATTATAGATCACTTTGGGTTTGCCCAGCGTGTAGTAGTGAAGTACTGGCACGTTGGCGGCCTGCAGTTCTTTTGATTGCATCAGCAACCACTCGGTACCTATCTGCTCCACATCAGCATCCGTCTTGGCTTTGATGATCTCATTGCTGAGTTCTGTGGGGATGTCTACATGGAACGTGCGGGGAATAACACTCAATTGCTTTTTGTTGGTGATCGGCTTCAATCCCGGGATGATGGGGATATCGATACCTTCCTCGCGGCAGCGTTTTACAAAGTCGAAGTACTTCTGGTTATCGAAGAACATTTGTGTTACCACATATTCAGCACCAGCGTCCACTTTAGCTTTCAGGAATGAAAGGTCGTTCTGCAGGTTGGGCGCTTCGAAGTGCTTTTCGGGGTAGCCTGCCACACCGATACAGAACTTGGTGCGGAAGCCGTCGCGGATATCTTCTTCGAGGTAAATACCGTTGTTGAGGTTCATCACCTGCTTCAGCAGGTCGAGTGCAAAGCGGTTGCCACCGGGTTCCGGTTCAAACACGGTCTCATTCTTGGCGGCATCGCCTCTTAATACCAGCACATTGTCAACCCCGATAAAGTTCAGGTCGATCAGGGCATCTTCAGTTTCCCGTTTATTGAAACCACCACAAATGAGGTGGGGAACAGCATCAACTTTATAATGGTTCATGATGGCCGCACAGATACCTACGG
The DNA here is from genome assembly GCF_029223285.1 of Paraflavitalea sp. CAU 1676. GTDB lineage: Bacteria > Bacteroidota > Bacteroidia > Chitinophagales > Chitinophagaceae > Paraflavitalea. The sequence continues at coordinate 143,569 of NZ_JARHUJ010000001.1, forward strand.
TACCCGGACGTTTACGCACTTCCACTTTGTCGAAAGTGCCGTCGGCCTTCTTTTTGAACACATGCTCGCTGCGGTGATAGGTAACATTGATAAAAGAGGGCTTGAACTCCATCAGCGGATCGAGGTGATCGAAAATGGAATTGATCGTTTTGCCTTTCAGCGGTGGTAAGATTTCAAAGGAGATCAGCGGCTTGCTGGCCTGCCGTATATGGTCGATGACTTTCATGTGTAATTGTTATAACAGCGTAAAATTCAATAACTCCCGCTCAATATGGCTTTTTATTGGACCGGCGCTTATTCCGGGCCACCCAACAAGTGCAGGATCGTTGATGGACCACGCAGGGCTCCCAAACAGCGTGCAAACATAAAGAAGGAATCCCGGATGGCAAATACTTGCTATACAGACTGTTTAACATTATTTTGTCACGAATCGTCCCATCCGGAAGCCCTAAATGGATTAGTTCCGGTATTTTTGTTCCCAAACGTATTAGCACGTGAGCAGTGAAATTCATACCCGCGACCTCGTCAAGATATACCGCAACCGTACTGTTGTAAACCATGTTTCCGTCAGCGTAAAACAGGGAGAGATCGTTGGATTGCTGGGGCCCAATGGAGCCGGTAAAACAACTACCTTTTACCAGGTGGTAGGGCTCATCAAGCCCGACGAAGGACAGGTATTCCTCGATGATATCGAGATCACCCGCCTGCCTATGTACAAAAGGGCACAATTGGGCATCGGCTACCTGCCCCAGGAGGCTTCTGTTTTCCGGAAACTCACGGTAGAGGAAAATATCATGGCGGTGCTCGAAATGACCAAATTGAGGAAGGCCGAGCAAAAAGAAAAGCTGGAAGCCCTGCTCGATGAGTTCCGCCTGCACCACGTGCGCAAGAACAATGGCGACAGCCTTAGTGGCGGTGAACGCCGCCGTACGGAGATCGCCCGTGCACTCGCCGTAGACCCCAAATTCATCCTCCTCGATGAACCCTTTGCCGGCGTTGACCCCATCGCGGTAGAAGATATTCAAACCGTGGTGGCGCGGCTCAAATACCGTAATATCGGGATACTCATCACCGACCACAACGTAAATGAAACCCTCTCCATCTGCGACCGTGCCTACCTGCTGATCGATGGAAAGATCTTTAAGCATGGCACAGCCGAAGAACTGGCGGAAGATGAACAGGTACGCCGTCTCTATCTCGGCCGCAACTTCGAGCTGAAACGAAAAGATTACCTGCACGAAGAGGCTATGAAAGGTGAGATCAACCTATCGGCCCTCAGTGAACGGGAAAACCTCGACTGATCCTCTCGTATTAAAAAACAGTGATAAATAAGGGCGCACAACCGGCTGCGCCACTTACTCTCAGGTTATTTCTTTATTTTGCCAACGGTGAAACTATTATCGCCTGCCATATCATCATTGGCCCGTATGCGGCTTTGGCGCATCGAAGGGTGGAAGAACAATCCTGTCGATGCCCAACGTGAGGTATTGCAGGACCTGGTCACCTCTGCTCAAAACACCGAATTCGGACGTAAATACAACTTTTCGGAGCTGTTTAATATCAAGGCATTCAAGCAAACCGTACCCATCCATGAATATGAGGATATGAAGCCTTATATCCAGCGAAACATGGAAGGGGAACAAAACCTGCTCTGGAATACCCCTATATATTGGTTTGCCAAAAGCAGCGGTACTACCAGCGATAAAAGCAAGTTCATACCTGTCAGCGACGAAAGCCTCGAAGATTGTCACTACAAGGCAGCCAAGGACGTGCTTACTTTCTACTATCAGTTCAATCCCGAGTCGGACCTGCTGACCGGCAAAGGCCTGGTACTCGGCGGCAGCCACACCATCAATCCCCTCAACCAGGAAGCACAATACGGCGACCTCAGTGCCGTACTGCTGCAAAACTCTCCTTTCTGGGGGCATTGGTTGCGCACGCCCGATCTCAGCATTGCCCTGATGGACGAGTGGGAAAGCAAGATCGAGTTGCTGGCGCAAAACACCATCAAAGAGAACGTTACCTCTATATCGGGTGTACCTACCTGGACCCTCGTCCTCTTCCGCCGAATCCTCGAGATCACCGGCAAGAAGACGATGGCCGAAGTGTGGCCTCATCTCGAATTGTATATGCACGGTGGCGTGTCATTCACTCCCTATAAAGAGCAATTCCAAAAGCTCATCGGCAAGCCCATTCATTACCTCGAAATGTACAATGCCAGTGAAGGCTTTTTTGCTGCGCAGGATATTCCGGGCGAAGAAGGAATGCTGCTATTTGTAGACCATGGCATATTCATGGAGTTTATGCCGCTTGAAGAATACGGCAAGCCATGTCCGCAAACCATTGGCCTGCCCGAAGTGGAGCTGGGGAAGAATTATGCGCTGGTCATCAGCACCAACGGCGGTTTATGGCGTTACCTCGTGGGAGATACTGTTCAGTTTACCTCCTTAGCTCCGTTCAGGATCAAAGTGAGCGGACGCCTCAAGCATTATATCAATGCCTTTGGTGAAGAAGTGATCGTTGACAATACCGATAAAGCGGTGGCTATTGCCTGCGGAAAAACAGGCGCCATCGTTAACGATTATACTGCCGCTCCCGTTTATTTCAGCGACAATGGAAACGGCGCCCATGAATGGCTGGTAGAGTTTGAAAAGGAACCTGAGAATTTAGAAGCCTTCACCGCCACCCTCGATGCCGCCCTCAAAAGCATTAACAGCGATTACGAAGCGAAACGTCATAAAGATATAGCCCTGCGAATGCCTATGCTACGCGCCCTGCCCAAAGGCATCTTCAACACCTGGTTGAAGAGTAAAGGCAAACTCGGCGGCCAACACAAAGTGCCCCGCCTCAGTAATGACCGGAAGCACCTGGAAGAAATAATTGCCATCGCCAATCAATAAAATAGGGCTGCTGTTGCCTCGCTTCCATAACATCGCCACGTTTCCAGATTGCCGCCCCTCAGGAACCTTAAATTGTTGAAATTGGATGTTTTCTATACATTCGGGCCTTAATTTAAAACCAATATGAAGTTACTGGAGAACAAAGTGGCCATTGTTACAGGTGCAGCCCGGGGCATCGGGGAGGCCATCGCACTCAAGCTGGCCGAACATGGCGCCCACGTGGCCTTTACCTATATCAGCGATAGCAGTGCTGAAAAAGCCCAAGCCTTACAACAAAAAATAGAAGCACTCGGTGTAAAAGGAAAAGCATATCAAAGCAATGCTGCAGATTTTGCCGCTAGTGAAACCTTCGTAAACGACGTTACCAAAGAATTCGGAACGATAGATATATGCGTCAACAATGCCGGCATCTCTAAAGATAATCTGCTGCTGCGCATGAGCCAGGATCAATGGGATGACGTGATGAACGTAAACCTGAAGAGTGTATTCAACATGACCAAGCAGGTCATTCGCCCCATGATGAAGGCTAAAAAGGGTTCCATCATCAATATGAGCTCTATCATCGGTATCCGTGGTAATGCAGGCCAAAGCAGCTACGCCGCCTCCAAGGCAGGTATCATCGGCTTTACCAAATCTGTAGCCCACGAGCTCGGCAGCCGCAATATCCGTTGCAATGCCATTGCCCCCGGCTTCATCGAAACCGACATGACCCACTACCTGAAAGACGGCGATGCTTCCAAAGCATTCCTGGAGAAAATTCCTTTGGGCCGTTTTGGGAAGGCAGAAGAGATTGCCGACACCACATTATTCCTCGCGTCGGACCTTAGCTCTTACATCACCGGACAGGTCATCAGTGCCTGCGGCGGTTTGAATATTTAATAGAAAGGGCGGTGAACTTCACCGCCCTTTTACTTTTTTATACTTTCTTCCGCAGGGAAGCGATTGCGTTCTTGCTAAAGGTACTCAGCACCAGCCTCCCGCTGATAGCCGCTCTTTCTGCGAGCAGCTGATCCCAATGATCGGTGCCCTTCCACAAAACAAGCTTCAGTTCATGCATGGCGTCGGGACTTGAATGGGCCAGCGAATGAGACAACCGTTCAATGCTTTCATCCATATCGGTAGGGGTGCTGTGCAATTCGGCAAACAGGCCTTTGCGCTTGGCCCAGTCGGCACTACGCCACATGGTGGCATCGATAGACAAGTGACCAAAGGCTGCCGAACCGATCTTGCGTTCTACTGCCGGCCCCACCACAAAAGGGCCAATACCGATAGCCAGCTCACTCAGCTTTACGTCTGCCCCCTCGGTGGCAATGGCATAATCGGCGGCGGCGGCCAGCCCCACCCCTCCGCCAACACACTTGCCATGGATGCGGGCAATGATGAACTTGGGGCATTTGCGCATGGCATTGATCACATGGGCAAAGCCGCTGAAAAATTGTAAACCCTCTTCTTTGGTGCTGATGGCAGACAGCTCATCGAACGAGGCGCCCGCACAAAATGCCCCCTGGCCCGATGACCGCAGTACGATCACCCGGGTGTCGCGTTCGTTGCCGGCGCCATGAATAGCATGTGCCAGCTCATCGAGGATCTTGTGGGGTAAAGAATTGCTTTGCGGATGGAAGAACTCGATCGTGGTTATTCCGTTATGCGTTTCCGTCTTTACATAGCCATTTTTTATTTCCTGGATCATACGCTAAGTATTAACGTTATTGTTGTTTAAGTTTAACCATTGTTAAGATAGTGGCAATCGCTACCGGCTCTCCGGTTTGATCGGTTACCTCGACCAGCCATTTTACGATACCCTTCCTCACTTCGTCGCCCTCCTTTTTCTCCTGTACCGTTTTTTCCTTACAAGTAAGCTGTACGCCGATCGTGGTGCCCGCATACACCGGTTTCACAAAACGGCATTCTTCGAGACCATAGTTCAGCAATACCGGGCCTTTCTTTGCATCCACAAACAAACCGGCCGCGGCGCTCAAAATGAAGTAGCCATGGGCTACCGGCTTTTCAAAAATGGTGCCCTCCAATGAGGTGTGATCGGTATGCGCATAAAAATGATCCCAGCTTACGTTGGCAAAGTTCACGATATCAGCCTCCGTAACGGTACGTTTATGCGTAATCACGGTGTCGCCAATGGACAGCTCTTCGAAGTATTTGCGGAATGGATGTTTTTCGTCTTCTGTAACAGCAGCGCCTTTCTGGTAAACATTGGTAACGGCCGTAATCATCGTGGGGGATCCCTGCAGCGCTACGCGCTGCATATAATGTTTAACACCACGCACACCTCCCATCTCTTCTCCGCCGCCGGCCCGTCCCGGCCCTCCATGCACCAGCATGGGTAAGGGCGATCCGTGCCCCGTGCTTTCCTTAGCGCAGTCATTGTTCAACACGAGAATACGGCCATGGTGGGCGGCAGCACCCAGTACGAATTGCCGGGCAATGGATTGATCGGCTGTAACGATCGAACAAACCAAAGACCCTTTTCCCTTCCTGGCCAGCTCGATGGCCTCTCCCAGCGATTGATAGGGCATGATCGTGCTCACCGGCCCGAAAGCCTCTACTTCATGAACAGCTGTATCCAAAAAAGGTTTTTCATTCAGCAACAATAAAGGGCTCATAAAAGCGCCTTTCTCAGCATCGGCATCCAGCACCTGTACACTGTCGAGCGAACCGAAGATGATCTGCGATGAAGCCAGCAGTTTCTGCACCTGGCTCCTCACTTCCTCCCGTTGCGATTGGCCTGCCAGGGCACCCATACGCACCTGCTCATTCAGCGGATTGCCGATGGTGGTTTGCGCCAGGGCCTTGCTCAATGCTTTACTGATATCATCCAGCTTACCGGCTGGTACAAAAATGCGCCGGATAGCTGTACATTTCTGCCCGGCCTTTACCGTCATTTCCTTGCGTACCTCTTTGATAAAAATGTCCCACTCCGGCATGCCGGGTATTACATCTTCTCCCAGTACGATACAGTTCAAGGAGTCGGCTTCCATATTGAAAGGGACACTTTCGGCCAGCACCTGCGGATGCGATTTCAGTTTCAGGCCGGTAGATGCGGAACCGGTAAAGGTGATGACGTCCTGCGATTGAACATAATCCAGCAGATCGCCCGCCGATCCGCACAGCAGTTGCAGCGACCCCTCGGGCAAAATGCCCGAAGCGATAATTTCCTTAACGACAGCTTCGGTGAGGAAGGAGGTTACGGTGGCGGGCTTTACGACCGCGGGCATACCGGCCAGCAGGTTCACCGCAACCTTCTCCAGCATACCCCATACGGGGAAATTAAAGGCATTGATGTGAATGGCTACGCCTTCACGGGGCACCAGGATGTGTTGACCCATAAAAGAACCCTGCTTGCTGAGGCCGATCGCATCACCGTCAGTACAAAAGGGTTCATCGGGAAATTGCCGCCGTAGGGAGGCATAGGAAAACAGGTTACCGATACCGCCTTCAATGTCGATCCAGCTATCAGTTTTTGTAGCGCCGGTTTGATAGCTGATCCGGTAAAAGGTTTCAAGATGATTGCGGAGGTGAAGCGCCAGCGCCCGCAGCATACGGCCACGCTCGTGAAAGGTAAGTTTGCGCAGGGCCGGGCCGCCGGTTTGCCGGCCATGCTCCAGGATCGCTTTGAAATCGAGCCCGGCAGTAGACGCATGGCCGATCAACGATCCGTTGACGGCATCGTACAACGCCTGTCCGGATCCATCGCCGGTGATCCAACGGCCGGTAACATAATTAGACAGTTTAGACATATAGCAACACAATTTATTGAGCAAAGAACGGCAGGGAATGGGCAGTCAGAGCAATGCCATAAGTCCCGGCCGGAATACTAAAATACTGTAAAGCATCTAATCAACCGGCAACGTATTTTTGTAGCAGATTTACAACAGGTTAATAAAACAAATTATTATGCATAGCAAGATAAAGTTATTCGTGATGGCCGGCGTGCTGACCACCCTGGCTTGCAACGACGCCGCCACCGATAAAGGTCGAGCGGATGGCTATGGCGACAAACCGCAAACGAAGGTGGACTCTCTGCATCACGAAGTGATGGAAGGCCACGATATAGGCATGGCAAAAATGGGTAAGCTGCGGAAATCCATCGCCCTGATCCAGCAGCAGCAGGATAGCATTCAAAAACTACCTGCCGCCAAACAGGATCAAACGTATCTGCAGGCGCTTGCGTCGGTGAAAGAAGAGCTTACCAATGCCGATAAGGCCATGAACGACTGGATGGAAGGGTACAAGGTCGACTCAGCCACACAAAATGAAGCGCAGCGCATAGAATACCTGAAATCGGAAAGGGACAAAGTGGCGATCGTAAAAAATAAGATACTTTCCAGTATACAGCGGGCCGATTCACTCCTCGCCAGGCAGCCTTAAGCAGGAGGAGTCAATGCTACGGAAGCAGTGCCCGCCCTGTACCTATTAAGCTCAATCTGCAGAACTGGCGGAAATATCATGTGCCAACGGCATCATTCTGCCAGCATGTGCTGGCCAATCCCCCATTCACCCCTGCCTCGATGCCAGCCTGACAGAAAAACGGATTGGTCGAAAGTTTGACGGCATTACAGCATGGAAAACTTAATACCGGTTCAGCTGGTGCAGCACACGGATGCAGCCCTGCTGGATGCCTACTCGCAAACCATTACCGGCGTCGTCAATTCCATTGCCGATGCCGTTGTTCATATACAGGTTACCAAAAAAGTAGTGGACCGCCAAACCAGGCAAGAGCGCCTGATGCCGGGCAGCGGCTCTGGATTCATTATATCCTCTGACGGATTTATCGTTACCAACCACCACGTGATTGAGCAGGCCACCTCCATAAAGGCGGCACTGGCCGATGGTCGTGTCGTAACCGCCGAACTCAAAGGCGCCGACCCTTCGACTGATATCGCAGTGCTAAAGATCTATGAAACCAACCTCAAAGCGTTATCCTTTGCCGATTCAGCACAATTGCAGCCGGGGCAGATCGCCATTGCCATAGGCAACCCACTGGGCTTGCAGCATACGGTGACAACCGGCGTAGTGAGTGCCCTGGGCCGCACACTGCGTGCCTCCAATGGCAGGCTCATCGACGACATCATTCAAACGGATGCGGCCCTCAATCCGGGTAACTCCGGCGGGCCGCTCGTTAACTCGCTGGGCCAGGTGATCGGTGTCAATACAGCGATGATACCGACTGCGCACGGCATCTGCTTTGCCGTGTCATCGAACCTCGCCGCCTATGTAGCCGGCAAACTGATCATACACGGCAGTGTAAAACGTGCCTGGCTTGGTATTGCCGGCCAATCGGTAAACCTGACCGAACGGATGCGTGCGGCAAATAAACTCGCCAACCACACAGGAGTTTACGTCTATGAAATAGTGGCCGATGGTCCGGTCTACAACAATGAGCTGCGTACGGGAGATATCATCGTAGGTTTTGGCGAAAAAGCGGTGACCTCGGTCGATGACCTGCACAAACAGCTCAATGAACAGGTGATTGGCCAGCGAACACCGTTGCAGGTATTGCGGGGTGGCCATAAACATACCATCACAGTAATACCCGGGCAAATGAAATAAAACGCCTCACGGAATAAAAAATGGCTACCGGTTGCGGTAGCCATTTTCTTTTTTGCATACAGTCGTACTTATCGTACGATCATCTTTCTCAAATAGCTCTTGTTATCGTGCTGCACCTGCAGCAGGTAAACGCCGGAAGGAAGTTTGCCAGCATTGACGGCTTTCGTATAGCGGCCGATGAAACCGGGCGTACGGTTTTGATAAACCTTTTGACCAATGACATTGACGATCGTAATGTCGAGGTCAGCTTTGCGGGTAACCGAGAAATCGAGGGTGAACCTGCCATCATTCGGATTGGGCATCACCTTCAGTCCGATCTCTGCCGGGTCGATATTGGGAATACCAGTAACGCCGTACTGAATTTCGTTGGAGGTACTGTTGCAACCCAATGGCGACGTGATGATCGTTTTATATTTGCCGTTATCGCTGGCTTCGATCGTTTGCGTAGTGGCTCCGGGGATTTCTATATCGTTCACATACCATTGATTGCCGGTGGCAATGCTGCTGGTAAATGTTTTACCGTTGAGCGTGATCACCGGTGTGGGCACTACAGTCGCTACCACCGGAACCCTGTTGCTGGCACAACCATTCAGGCTCACCTTGGTGTCGTATACGAAATAGTAGAAGCCCTTGTATTGGTCGGGGTTGGAATTGCCGCCCTGGCTATTTCCCGTATAGGAGAAAATATTGGGAATAGAGAAGGGATACGGGCTCGGATTCGTGGTGACGCCATTATTCCTGAAAAGCGTGGCGCCGCCTTCTGTTTGAATGATCAGGATATGATCGCCCGGATCTGGTACCGGAAGGTTAACGACATGCACTGCGCCATTGTCGGTACCGGCAATATTGGTCGCTTCCACGTTCAGCACAACGCTTGAAATAGGTGTAAAACGGTAAGAGCCGCCGGTGCCCACCCATTCCGAGAAGTCGGCCACCGTGAGTGTCACTTTGCCGGGAGCGCCAACATACAGCTTCACCCTTTCGATCGTCAGAGGAACCGAAGAATTGAATTTCATGAATGTACCGGTAGAGGTTGTATAAGAACCCGCACCAAGCGTGCTCTTATCGGCCGGCCCTACTTTGCCATCGAGATCGTTTCTGCCGGCATAATACGTTTTATCTGCCCTGATAACACTCGTAAAGGCGGTACTGCCTACAGCGATTGGGTTGGTAGCGGTAGCGCTTTCATACCAAAGGATGATATCGGATCCGGCATTGGTAGCCTGCAAAATAACGCTGGTATTGTTACACACTTCAGCTGCTGCAATCGGGTTGGCTGGTGCGCCACTGATCGGGACAGCAGCAGCGAGTTCGTCGTTGCTGGCATTTTGATCGCCTGCTATCGTGGCCTTGGCGGTGATCGTATAGGTTTTGCCCGCGAGTGCGTTGAATGGCGTTTGGAAAGTGTACAACACTTCTTCCGAGGCTGCTACCGAAGGAGCAAAAGTGCCGCTCAGGTTCGTAATCAGGGTGCCACCGTCTTTCACGGAGCCGGTGAGGGCGATATTCGATTTTGGGTTGTTGCCCAGGTTACGGAAGCGGATCGTTACGTATTGCTGGTTATCCGCACAACCTGGATTGGTAGGTGCCACGATCGCGGTTACGGCAAAGTCATTCGAAGGCGCGGCATAGCGTATGCGGTAATCCTGTGTTTCGCCTTTGCCATAAGGGCCACAGGGGGCCACATCGTTGGGGTTCGAAGTTTCCTGCACGATGATGCGCAGCACCCCATAATTGCCTGCCACCAATCCGGCCGGTATGGAAACGTTGGCCGAGTATACGCCATTGCCGTTGATCACCGGGCTGGTGCCCAATAGTTCACCGGCATCGGTGAAGTCGCCATCGCTATTGATATCGAGCCAGGCTTTCACCACCTTATCGACAGCGCCGCCCGAACAGGCATTCACCCGTACGTAAATGGGAACAGTGCTATTGGGTTCAACAGTGCCGGTGATCGTGGTGAAATTATTGTAACCCGCACAACCAGGTGCATTCAGCTTTTCGATGCCGCCAAAGGCCACACTGTCGATACGTGCGCCATTGGGAGTGGTAGGTGCCGAATTATTACAGTAGGCTGCACCGCCCACACCGCTTGCGATGAGGGAGTATGCCTGGGAACCGCCGGAGAGTGTGCCCTTGTGCGAAATGGTAATGCGGTAAGTAGCGCCGGGTTCTACATCTGGCACAGCAATCTGCTCAACGTTGTCGAGCTCGTTATTGCCACGGGTAGCTGCTGCAGATGGAGAAGCGGGGTTCAGTATCCAGGGCATATACGTAGTGGCCCCTTTGGTGATGCGGATATCCAGATCGTTGATCAGTTTGCGGGTATCATTGTCGATCTCTGAGGGGCCTATCGCTCCCTTGGGATCGGTCCAGCAGATGGTAACCTTCAACTCTCCGGTACCGGATGCTACTACATCGAAGCTTTCCGATTGTGCATTGGCCAGCGACTTTTCCTGGATGAGGAATTTGTTGCCGCTGTTGGCGCCGGAAATGTGCCGGGCTGCATTGCCCATATTGATCACGCCCCAGCCATATTGATAATCGGGACCCGTAGCAGGGCCTGCTTCATCGGCCGTCTGTATCACCAACGCCTTCAGCGTAGCAGAACGCAAATAGGTGCCGGGGTGTAATTGGGAATAGTGTTCCTGCAGCAATAACAAAGAACCCGCAGCAGAAGGCGAAGCCATAGAGGTTCCGCTATAGATGGCATAGGCAACGTCGGTAGTGCCGATCGACGATAAGAGGTTTACGCCATCCGCCACCACATCGGGTTTGATGCGGCCATCATCGGTAGGTCCCCAGCTGCTGAAGGTGGAGATCACCGCGTCCTGCGGCTTGTTATAGCCCGAAGGGATGGGATTGATAGCGCCAACGGTCAGGATGTTTTTGGCGGTGGCGGAAGTAGGAAGAATATCATATCCATCATTGTTGGAGATGCCGGTGGGGCGTGCGCCTGCATCGATCAACTGGTTGCTGCTGTTATAGCGCCAGTAGTTTTGACCCACCGCCGGACCATTTTGGTTGCGGTTGTTACCGGCCGATTTTACGATGAGGTGATAAGGGGCATTGAAAGCCATATCATCCCAGGCCTGTGCCTCATCATTATAATAACCGAACTTATAATCTTCATTGGTATTCCACTGTCCCCTGAATTCCCAGCGGGTTTGCGCGGAGTTGTAATACCAGCCCGAGATGGTGCCGTAGGAGTGATTGGAGATCAGCATACCGTTGCTCGATTCCACCAGCATCTCGTTGATGTTGTTGGTGAAGTCGTACACCAGCAGTTCCTGCATGCCGTACGACATCCCTTTTGCCTGGGGATTGACGCCTGCCGCAATGAGCGTACCCGAAACGTGGGTGGTGTGATCGCTGATCGCACTATTGTTCTTGTTGTTAACCCGGCCAGTCAGTTCCACATGGGTAGGCCTGGCACGTCCGCCGTCCCAAACCCCCAGCTTACCCTTGAGGGAAGCCGAAGAGCCCGACAGCGACAGGCCCAGGCCGCCGCCACTCCACAACCTGCTGGTGCCAATTGTATTGGCGGCCGTGAGGTTGCTTTCCGTACTCGTATATAAAGGGTAACCCTGGGCATCGATGCCGGTTAGCCGTACCGTTTCGCCAAATTTATTCTTGAAAGCAAGCGGCCATTTCTTTTCACTGGCAACTCTCTGCAATTGAACAGCAAGTTCCCTGTCTTTCTTTTCCTGCTCGGCAGCCGCCAGTCTTAAAGTATTCGTACGGGTAACGGTTTGTGCATGCACACCGGTACAAACTCCACTAACAAGCAAAAGGATGGGTACAAGTTTCCGCGTAGGCATAAAGTTTTAGCTGTTGGGTAAAAAACGATAAATTAGAAATCCCGGTTGTCGAAAGCTCCCTAAATTTAAACATAAACACACCGAAAATGATCAAAAAGCCTGTAAAACCATTGTTATTGCTGCCCTTGTTCATCTTCCTGTCCTCATATACGTGCATTTTCGGAAAAAAGGAAGGCATCAGGGGTACAATTTATAGGGTACAGGGCAACCAGATGCCTGCCCCGGGAGAGCCGTCCACCCAGCCGCAGCCCTACCAGGCTACCCTCTGCATTTACCAGCTCACCAATGTAACCCAGGTGCAAAAAGATGATAAGGCATCCTTTTACAAAGCCATACACACAAAGCTGGTGAAAGAAGTGCAGTCGGGCAAAAAGGGAACTTTCAAGGTAAAGTTACCGCCCGGCCAATATTCACTCTTCCTCAAAACGGAAAACCTTTATTACGCCAATCTTTTTGATGACAAGAACAACATTGCGCCGGTAATAGTGGTGAAGGGAAAGTATTCCGAGATTGATGTGAAAGCCGATTGGGGAGCTGTTTATTAAACATGTCTTTTGATCAATGAGGCAAGTACTACACTAAAAAAACTCCCCCAGCCCGGGGCTGGAGGAGCACAATCATCCGAACAAAACTTATTTTAATTACCATTTGTTCCTGCGGTCACGGTCGTCGTTGTTACGGCCATAGTCGTGGTCATTGTCGCGGTCACGGCCCCACCTGTCATCGCGGTCATTACCTTCGAAGCCCGATTTTCTGATCACCACATAATCATTCCGGTTCACATTCAGGTTCACGGTTTGGTCGGGAGCAACGAACACGTTGTTGCTGAAGAGTACCTTGGTTTTCGACCTTCCGAAGAAACCACCCCGCTCCATGCGGTAGATCTCTACATGGTGATTACCGGGTCGGATGCTGTTCAGTACAAAATCATTCCGGTCGAGGTTGTATCGTTGCCCGTCGATCTTCACGAACAGGGTAGCGTAACTATTGCTGGTGACGGAGATCTTTCCCTTTTTCGGACGATCAGCACCAAAAGAAGCAGCACTAAGACCAATCAGGATCGCTACGAGTGTAAAGAGCTTTTTCATAACTTGTTTCCTCCATTTTGTTTTTATACTGTAATAGATCGGAAACAGCTCTACCCGTTTACAAAAGCATTGTTAAAGCCGAAAACGGTTTTCATGAGCCCTGATGAAACCATGTTATAGCATGCTCATACAGGCAATACAACATCTGGGACATGTTGTGTAGATACCCAAATAAAATCTTCCTAAACTTGTACACCTAAGTGCTCTGATTAAACTTGGATTGGGTTCAAAGCATTTAGACATACGGTCGGGAGGGGTCTTTACCCTTCCCTTTTTTATGGGGCTGCTATGCGTGGCCGCAATAAACCTGAATATGTAATAAAGCAGAAGGCTGTACCGGTTGATCCGATACAGCCTTCTGTATAATTCAAACTCAAAAGATCATTTATGCCAACTGGCGGGCTTCGATCTGCCTACTCAGCGATTGGAAGATATCATCGATACCACCAACACCCTTTACATACACAACCTTGCCGAAGCCTGCATAATAGCTGGCAACAGGGGCAGTCTTGTTTTCGTACTCCACCAGCCTTGCGCGGATCACGCTCTCATCGGTATCGTCGCTGCGGCCAGAGCTTTTGCCACGGTTCAGCAAACGTTTTACCAGTTCTTCCTGATCTACTTCCAGCGCCAGCACAATGGAAATGCCTGCGCCTTTGCCCGACAGGAGCGTGTCCAGGGCTTCTGCCTGTGCCACCGTACGGGGGAAACCATCAAATAAGAAACCTTTGGCCTGGGAGTTGGCTTCGAGGGCCGAGTTGATCATTCCGATCACCACCGCATCCGGAACCAGTTGTCCCTTGTCCATAAAGCTTTTTGCTTCCAGACCCAGTTTGGTCTGATTAGCAATTTCTTCGCGCAGCAGGTTACCCGTGCTAAGATGGATCAAACCATACTTCTCAATAAGTTTTTCCGACTGCGTTCCCTTACCACTTCCGGGAGGGCCAAATAAAATGAGATTAAACATGGTACTTACTTCACTTAATGAATGGACAAATATAAAGCAAGACCGTTAAAAATCCTTTAACAATCGCGGGTTTCTAATTAAAAATCGGTGAGGAAACACGGGCTTCTCTTGTAGAAAAGAAAATGTTAAGTTGTGGTGGTTGTCGCGGACGCGACAACTATTACGAACCCTTGCTACGTAAGTTTGTTATAAATCATGCACATGAAACAGTTTTCGAAATATATTGGCATCCTGTTGCTGGCAACCCTTTTGCAGCAATGCACTTATTCTCAACCCCCGAGTCAGAAAAAAACAACTATGAATAGTTCCAAAAAAGACAGCATCAACCCGGTCTATTCCCGCACGGATTCATCAAAAGTGAACTTGCCCGAAGATGAGTGGAAGAAGGTTCTGTCGGATGAAGTGTACTACATCGCCCGCCTCAAAGGCACTGAGCGGCCAGGCACCAGCCCTTTTGAGCATTCAAAAGAGATTGGCACCTATTATTGCGCAGCCTGCGGAAACCCGTTGTTCAAAAGTGACACGAAGTTTGAAAGCGGCTGTGGATGGCCCAGTTTTTATGCTCCCATCAGCAAAACCAGCATCATTTACCTGCCCGATAATACGCACGGTATGGTCCGTACAGAGGTTGAATGTGGCCGCTGCAAAGCGCATTTGGGTCACGTATTTGAAGATGGACCACCACCAACCGGCTTGCGCTACTGCATCAACGGGGTAGTGCTCGATTTTGAAAAGGCCAAAGAGGCAGAGACCAAATACAACGAAAAGAGTAAAAAGAGCGAATAATTCAGATGCGCCGGAAGGCACAGGAAGCAGTCCAGGACGGACTGCTTCTTTTTTTATAATCTACTCAGGATCAACATGTTTTTAAAATGACAATGATGGCGTGTCTTTTTCTGAAGTTAGCTTAACATATGTGAGAATCAACTTTTTAGATTGACAAACGCGCACCAGACGCGCACCAAACAGGGACCAAACCCGGAGATATCCCGTATCCCTTCGTCTTTTTTGGGTGTTCATTTCGACTTTGATACGGCTCTGACAGCTCTAAAAGATGGATTTTCCCCAGTCCTCGAATAAATGAACCGATCGGCCCCCATTCACGCCACATAATCAACGCTTCAGTTCAATACTTCGCAGGGCGGCTAAAGTTGCATGTATGGTATAAAACGCTGCCCATCAGCCGCTAACCATTGCTTTACGCACCGGTATCTTCATTAAATGTTAAAGAAATCCAAAGAATTATTTGGTATTGTGTATGGCTTACACATTATATTTGTGTAGTAGATACACATTGTTAACACACCTAAACGAAAGCTTGTATTATGATGCCGAAACGATCGCTTGTGGGGATCCTCATGCTCCTTATGTGCGTCCCGATATTCTCCTGGGCGCAGAGCAAAACCGTTACCGGTAAAATTACCGACGCCTCCAACGGCACCCCGGTAGCCGGTGCCTCGGTCACCGCCAAAGGTTCCAAGGCCGGAACCTCCTCCAAAGCAGATGGCAGTTTTTCCTTAACCGTTCCTGCGGCAACCGCCACCCTCACCGTATCGGGCGTAGGGTTCGAGTCGCAGCAAGTACCACTTGCCGCCGACGTGATTGTGGTAGCCCTGAAAGCCTCTGCAGCCAACCTCAACGAAGTTGTGGTAATTGGCTATGGCACCCAGCGACGCAAAGACGTTACGGGCGCCATCACCAAAGTGAACGCCGAAAAATTAACGTCCATCGCAGCTCCCTCTTTCGAAGCAGCGCTCCAGGGCAAAGCACCTGGCGTGCAGGTGATACAGGGCAGTGGCCTGGCCGGCTCGGGATCTGTGATTCGCATACGCGGTATCGCCTCCATCAGTGCAGGCGCCGATCCTTTGTATGTGATTGATGGAATACCGGTGATTGCCGATGCCTTTTTGCGCAGCAACAGCGGTGGTATGAACCAGAATCCGCTGGCATCCATCAATCCCAACGATATTGAATCTGTCGAAATACTAAAGGATGCAGCCGCTGCCGGTATCTACGGCAGCCGCGGATCGAACGGGGTGATCCTCATCACCACCAAACGCGGTAAAAGCGGTAAGCCTTCTTACAACTACAACAATAAGATCGGCATCTCTACCTATGCCAACAAGCCCGACTTCGTGAGTGGACAGGAATGGTTGCAACTGCGTCAGGAAGCCTGGGAAAATGATGGCAATACCGGCAAAGCGCCACTGCCCGGCGGTCTCACCTGGGATCAGGCCAAGAACAACAATACCGATTGGTGGGATGAGTTGACGCGCACGGGCTTTATCAACGAACACAGCCTGAGCATGACGCAGGGCAACAAACTCGTGAAAAGTTTTATCGGAGCTACCTACAGCGATAACCAAAGCTACCTGAAGAACAACAGCTATACTCGCCTGGGCTTGCGCACCAACTTCGATTTTACCATTACCCCCAAATTCAAAGCCAACGTTAGCTTGGCGTACAACAGGGGTATCAACAAACGGGTGCCCGCAGCGTGGGCCGGTGGTTTGGGCGATGCCATGAGTACGGCACTTCCGATCTATCCCATCTACAACAACGATAAAACCTGGTTTACCGGTGGCTCCAATCCGGTACGCCGCCTCAATGAAACCCTTTGGAGAAATACCGACCATCGCCTCATTGGCGGACTCAACCTCGATTACGAAGTGATCAAAAACCTGAACCTGCGGGTAAGCGGTTCTTACGATTACCTAAGCGGGATCGACGATCAATGGGAGTCTTCCAACTGGATCAACGATACGCAAAAGCCCGGTATCGCCAAACGTTCACCTTACCGCGGTAAGAACTGGGTAGCCTCCGGAACTGCCAATTACAACTGGAGCCCGAACGACGATAACCGTTTCACTTTCCTGGCCGGTATCGAGTTCCAGGAAAAGAGCTTTATCAACCGGGTGTATGTTGAAAAGAACAGCGATAAGCCTTTCTACAAAAACAAATCACTGTACGAGCACGCACTGGATTCTATCAAAAACACGACCACGCCGATTAACGGACCTGCCTATAATGCAGAAACATTCGCGAGTGTCTTTGGCCGTGTTAACTACGTATATAAAGAGCGTTATGCTTTGCAGGCATCGGTACGCCGTGATGGATCATCCAAGTTTGGCCCAAATAAGAAGTACGGTGTATTCCCTACTATCTCTGCCGGTTGGACCATTAGCCAGGAAGAGTTCATGAAAGACCTAACTTTCATCAACTTCCTGAAACTGCGTGCCAGTTATGGCCTCACCGGTAACTCGAATCTGCTGGCCGGCCGCTATTATTACACGTACTATGCCGGCAGCCTGTACAACAACCAATCAACCTGGTATCCTGGTAATATCGGCAACCCCGATCTGGGATGGGAAGAAACCACCAATACCGACCTGGCCATCGAGTTTGCTGTGCTCAACAGCCGCATCACCGGTGAGCTGGCCTATTACCACAAGAAAACAGCCGATCTGCTGTTGAATACTGCGGTATCGCCCTCCAATAGCTTTGGCGATTTTTCTCGCAACGTAGAGGGCGGCAAAATACTTAACCAGGGTATTGAGCTAAGCCTGAACGCGAAACTGATCAACAAAAAAGAACTCACCTTCAGTATTGGTGGCAACATCGCCAA
The DNA here is from genome assembly GCF_029223285.1 of Paraflavitalea sp. CAU 1676. Taxonomy (GTDB): domain Bacteria; phylum Bacteroidota; class Bacteroidia; order Chitinophagales; family Chitinophagaceae; genus Paraflavitalea. Next base: position 161,535 of record NZ_JARHUJ010000001.1, read on the forward strand.
GAACTACAATGAGTTGATCAGCCTTGGTGGTCTGAGTGCCGATGCCGCCGGTGGTGGCAGCAACGATACACGGGTGGTAACCGGCTACCCCGTTGGTACCAATTACCTCGTTCGCTACTATGGCGTTGACCCAGCCGATGGATTACCCATTTGGTATGATAAAGCCGGTAAGCTCACTAAAACATTCAGTCTCGATAACCGCATGCCTGTGGGTTCGGTAGTGCCCGACTTTATTGGTGGCCTCAACCATAACCTCAGTTATAAAGGTTTCGACTTTTCCAGCTTGTGGACATTCACCATCGGTGGCAATATCTATGACGGTTCAGGAAAAAGGCAGGCAGGGGTGATTACCGATTGGACCATCCGCCGCGACCAGCTCGACCGCTGGAGGGAACCGGGTGATGTGGCGAAATTCCCCCGCCTTACGATGAATACCGGAACTTACGCAGGCTTAAGCAGCGAATGGCAATACAACAGTACTATGTTCCTCTACGACGCATCTTATGTGCGTTTGCGCGAATTGTCGCTGGGCTATCGTTTCAGTGCACAATCCCTTTCAAAGCTGCACCTGCGCGGAGCAAGGATCTTCGTTACGGGCATGAACCTGCTTACGTTCACCAAATATCCGGGAGGCGATCCTGAAATTGCCCGTGACTTTGAGAATGCTACCGACCGCAACCTCAGTCCCAACATTACCTACCTCACCCCTCCTCAGCAAAAATCATGGGTGGTAGGGATAAACGTTACATTCTAATCCATAAAAGCACGAACAATGAAAAAAGCGATCTATATAGCGTTGTTGGGATGTGCGGCCCTGTCAGCAGCATCCTGCAACAAGTTCCTGGAAAGAAAGCCAGCCGGAGCCCTGACTGAAGATGAGGCGCTGAAAAATGATGCCGACCTGCAAGCCCTCATCAACGGCGCCTACACCGACTACTCCAATAAAGTGTATAGTGGTAAATTGCAGTGGGTGGAAGACCTCCTGGGCGATCAGGCCAATGGCGCCCTCTATACGGGCGATGATGGAGAGATATTCAAACGAAAAACATCCATCTTCGGCGATTATAAGAATGGCTTGTATACCGATGTGTACCGGCCGGCTTATATCGGTAATAAGGTGCTGGATAACATCACCAAAGCAACCGCCGCGAAGAATGAACTGGAGGGTCAGGCTTACTTCCTGAGGGCCCTGTCTCATTTCGACGCCACAAGACTATGGTCGCAGCCCTGGGGTTTTTCGACCGACAACAGCCACAGCAGTATAGTATTGCGGATGAAATCGACCGTTACACCCGGCGAGCGCAGCACACTCAAAGCTGTGTATGAGTCCATCATTGCCGATCTCAAAAAAGCAGAAACCCTCCTGGGCGATCAGTTGACCCTTGGTAACGCCAACAAATGGGCCGCTAAGGCATTCCTGGCAAGGGTGTACTTCCTGCAGAATGACTTTGCCAATGCGTATGCCTATGCCGACCAGGTCATCAAGAGCAAGAAATTCCAACTCGATGCTTCGTATGCCAACCGCTTCTCGGTAGGCTTATCGAAAGAGATCATTTTTGGGTTCAAGTTCATAGACAACAACCTGTATCCCGGTGCCGAACTCAGGAACCGCTATCGCAGCGATGTAGGGTTTAGTGCACAGGGCAGGTTTCACGTAACGAGCATATTCTATGCTGCCGCCACCACGGCCGGCGATGTTCGTGGCACGGCCTGGTACAGCAATACGCTGCAGGCAGGCTTCAATGTGCTGACGAAATACAACAAAAATAATTTCGATGTACCGGTATTCGGACTTACGGAGATGAAGTTGATCCGCGCCGAAGCAGGAGCCGAGACCAATGCCGATAAAGCCACGGTATTGGCCGATATCAATGATATACTCACACGTGCTTATGGAGGCGCCAGCAAAAATCTTCCCGATGCGGCTGTGGCGGCCACCATCATCAGTACGGCTCGTCGCGAACGTGAGCTGGAGTTGGTAGGAGAAGGCAACCGCACGCTGGAGATAAAACGCATCGGTGCACGCACCGGTATCAATATCGACCGCCGGGGAGCCCGCTGGAATTGTCCCGGCCTGGTATTGCAATTCCCCATCAGTGAACAGGCAGCCAATGCATCCTTCCAGATGAACCAGGAAGGCGGCTGCGATTAATCAACCCATCAACTAACAATTATGCGATCAATATATTTGTTGACAATACTGCTGGCAGGCGGTCTGTTCTTTACCGGATGCCGGCCCGAAGGCTTCGAGCAGATAGGCACTGCCAATGATAACCTCACTGCCATTTCCGGCGCCTGGAAGCTCACCAGGGTTACGCAAACCGACTTCGAGTCGCAGCGCAAAGGGTTTCCCTATGCGGTAGAAGATATCACCACGCTCTTCAATTATACTTCCCTGCAATTGACGCTCACCCTCAATGCGGGCGCGCCAGGCAATTTTACCATCAACAATGGCACGGCGCCACCCATCACCAGCATTACTTCGGGTAGCTGGAATGTGGATGATCTCAAAACACCCAAAGCGATCACGTTGAAGAATGGCGCTGTAACCGAAGTAATGACGCTGGGGGGATATCCCAATACCATCAACAGCAAGCTGAAAGTGAAGGTAACACGAAGCGATGTAGAGAGTAACAAAGTACTCATCGTGTATGATTATGAATTTTCCCGTTAACCCTTCAACACAACAATCATGAAAAAGCTTTTAATATTCGCGCTACTCTTGCTGGGTGCAAACCTGGCCAACGCCCAGACCTGTACGTATACGAACTATACCATCAGTCCGGCCACTTACACGGCAGAGGATCAGGTAACCATCAACTTCGATTTTACGGGCACCGACCTGGCGGGTGAAACAGACGTGTACATCTGGACCTGGAGCAATGCCGGCGACGGCATTACCAATACAGATTGGAACAACGCGCCCGCAACAGCCAAATTGACGCCGGTAGCCGGATCGCCCAACAAGTTCACCTTTAAACTGGTGGGCACCACCATGTACAACAAATCACCAGGCCAGCTGAAACAGTTCCAGTTCCTGGGAAAAACAAAGAACGGAAGCAAGAAATCCTGCGATAGCAAAGTCAATGCTTTTGATCCCCTGGTATTCGTACCGAGCATGCAGCGCATTTTCCCTGCGCGTGTAGGACAAAATGATGTTGTGTCGCTTTACTTCCACCAGGACCTGGCCACCACCATCAACGAGCAACGGATGCAACCGGTATCGGTTACTGTAGAGGTATTCGATAACAACGATGTGTCGGCGGGAGCGCCTGTTACGCTGACCGTAAAAAGTGCCGGCGAAAAATTATGGAAAGCCTACTTCATCCCTACCCGATCCTACACCCCGGGAGCAGGAAAGAAGTTCGTTCGGTTTACCTATAAGTTCAACGGAACTGTACAGGATGCCAACAACCAGCCGGTAACCGTAAGCACGCCTGTTGTGGAAGTACCCTTAAACGAAATGAAATAGCCTACACCAAACATTAATAATGATGTTGCGTATGAAAAAGATACTACTACTGGCGCTTTGGACGATAGCCGTATTGGCCGCCTGCCAAAAGCCGGATTATGATACGACCGTTACCGGAGAGTCGATCGGTAATTTTGCATTGAGCTTGCCAGCAACCAATGCTGCCATAGCACTGAATGCCGCTACTCCCACCGCCAAACTGGAGATCACCTGGGCTGCGGCTAAACCTGGCGTTGATAAGGTGCCCACTTACAAATGGGTGGCTGCCGCCAAAACAAACGGTACGCTCGAAACACCTTTACTCGAATTACCGTCCGACAATGGCGGAAAAGATGCGAAACTGACCATTACCCACAAGCAACTGGATGATGCGCTCAAAGCCAAAGGCATCGCCGATGGTGCAAAGACCGAACTGATCTGGAGCATCCAGGCAGATAATGGGTCCACACAGCAAACAGCAACGGAGACAAGGAACATTACCATTACACGGATGAAGGACGGGGCAACAGCATTCATATTGCTGGGGCCGGCTTCCTCTTCATCGCCCATCACCATCAATCCTGTGTCAACGGCAGACAGCGTAAAGTTCAACTGGAGAAGGTCGGTGCCTGCAGCTGGTGCGGGGGCCATCACCTATAAAGTTGTGTTCAGCAAGGACGGTAATTTCGAGGCACCGGTATTCACCATACCGGCTGGCAATACAGGTAAAGACTCGGTGCTGGCGATTGTTGCGAAAGACCTCAATGATACATTGGTAAAATATAATTACGCAGATCTTTCCCAAACGGTCAGTTTGAAATGGACCGTTATTGCGACATCCGGCACCTGGAAACAACCCGCTGATTATGTCAATGAAGTCGCTTTCCTGCGAGAGATCAACTTCTACCTCGTGGGAAGCGTAAATGACTGGAGCATCGACAACCCCCTGAAAATGGTGGTGGATCAAAAAGCCGATCGCTATGGAACGGTGTTCTATACCTACATCAAACTGTCCGACAATGCCGAGTTTAAATTCTTCAAAACCAAGGGCGACTGGAGTTCGGGATATGGTGATAATGGAGCAGGTGCAACAGCAGGAAGTTTTAAGACCGCGTATAATGTGGGGGGCAACATCAAGGTGGCCACCGGCGGCATCTACCGGCTCACCATCGATACAAAGAACAACCTGGCTTATGTGCAGCCGAAACAGGTAGGGGTAGTAGGTGGCATGCAGGGCTGGGATGCAAAAGCACCCGTCTATGGTACCTATATGCAACGCGATAAATTCCTGATACTCGCCAGCTCCAGCGGTACCGATCAATTTAAATTCCACGACGGATCGCTTGGCGCCGTATGGACTTTCGGCATTGGCGACGATCGTTGGTGGGGACTTGCCACCAATGGTAAGCTGGGGCATGAAGGAGCACCCGAACCCACTGAAGTGAATATCGTGGCACCCTATGCACCGGTTACCCGGTTGATCTGGGATGGCTCCAACCCACAGCAAATTGGGTACAAAGCCTACCAGGGCAAGTTACGCATCGTGGGCAGCACTGCACAAGTTGGTAGCTGGACGCCCGGCAACGCGCTCGACATGGATTACCAGGGCAATGGTGTTTGGAAGAAGACCGTCACCTTCGCTGGCGCTACGGAATTCAAGTTCGTTATTGCGGAAGGTTGGGACCTCAATTATGGAGTAGACGTTCCCGAAGCGTCTGGTACGCCCGGCACTTTGAAAGAAGGCGGCGGCAACATCACCCTCGGCGCAGGCACCTATACCATCACGATCGACGAATACAAAAGAACCTACACGATCTTATAAAAACAGTATAATGACAGGGTTGCCCGCTGCATCGCTTCGCAGCATAGGGCGGGCGACCCTGTACATTCTTACGGGCTACGTCCAAAAACGATTGCAGATGAAGTCATTGGTACTTGTCATATTGTGTGCACTCCTGTCCACCACCGTTCCCGCACAACTGCTCACCACAGCACCGGCATTCCCGGCCGACAATGCCGGCCTTACCATTACGGTCGATTGCAGCAAGGGCAACCAGGGACTGCTGAATTATGGCAATACCAATGATGTATATGTGCACATCGGTGTTATCACCAACCTGAGTACCAGCAATACCGATTGGAAGTATTCGAAATTTGCCTGGGGCACTGCTGATGTGGCTGCCAGGGCCACGTCGATTGCCCCCAACAAGTATCAATACAACATTGGAAATGTCCGGACCTTTTTTAACGTGCCGGCCAGCGAAACCATCCGGAGGATCGCTATCCTGTTCAGGAACGGGGCTGGTGATAAGGTGCAACGGGTATCGGATCCCAATGCCGATATGGGCAATATCTACATTACTGTTTACGACAATGCCCTTAGCGGCAAATTCACATCGCCATCCTTTGAGCCGCGGTTTGTGCCTGTTGCGGAACCCATTGCCAAAACAACCGGCGAAACCATCGACCTTGCCTATATTGCTAATAAGACGGCAGGGTTGAAACTGTTCTTTAATGGAGCGGAGATAGCCAGTGAGGCTACCGGTACATCGCTGCAGGCAAGTGCGCTCATTGCTGCATCGGGCAATCAACAGATCGTTGGGCGCGTAACCGATGGGGTTAACACCCATTCTGATACGATAAACTTCTTCGCGGCGCCGCCCGTCAGCGTGCAGCCTTTGCCCGTCAGGGTACTCGATGGCGTCAATTATGAGCAGGGAGATACTTCGGTAATATTGGTCTTATATGCACCCAATAAAAATAAAGTGTCTGTGTTGGGCGATTTCAACAATTGGACGGAGGCGGCCGGCTACCAGATGAACAAAACACCCGATGGGCTGCGTTTTTGGAAACGTATTACCGCACTGGTCCCGGGCACCGAATATGGATACCAATACCTGGTCGACAATACCCTGCGCATTGCCGATCCCTATACGCACAAGGTGCTTGATCCCAACAACGATCAGTTTATTGCCGCGACTACCTACCCAAACCTGAAGGCCTATCCCGCTGGAAAAACCACTGGTATCGTAAGCCTGTTGCAAACTGCCCGGCCGGCCTATAGCTGGCAGGTGAATAATTTTACACGGCCCGATAAGCGCAACCTGTTGATCTATGAATTACTCCTGCGCGATTTTATAGGTAACCACGACTGGAAGACGCTGAAGGATACGCTGGGCTACCTCAAGCGCCTTGGCATCAATGCCATCGAGCTGATGCCGTTCAATGAATTTGAGGGCAACCTCAGTTGGGGGTACAATCCCTCCTTCTATTTTGCGCCGGATAAATATTATGGTCCGGAAAGGGACCTGAAGGTTCTTATCGACGAATGCCATAAGCAGGGCATTGCCGTGATCATGGATATGGTGCTCAACCATTCGTTTGGCCAATCGCCCATGGTGCAGTTGTATTTTGATGCAGCCAAAGGGCAGCCTGCGGCCGAAAGCCCTTGGTTCAATACAGCGGCTAAACATCCATCTAACGTAGGGTACGACTTCAACCACGAAAGCGCCGCCACCCAGTATTTCGTAAGCCGGGTGGTTGAGTACTGGCTTAAAGAGTATAAACTCGATGGCTTCCGGTTCGACCTCTCTAAAGGGTTTACCCAAAAAGCATCTTGTGACGCTGCTGGTGCCAATTGCAACCAGGCCAATTGGGATGCTTATGATGCCAGCCGTATTGCCATCTGGAAGAAATACTACGATACCATTCAATTGAAATCGGCTGGCAGCTATGTCATTCTTGAACACCTCGGCGTTAACGATGAGGAGAAGGAGCTGGCGAGCTATGGAATGATGCTATGGGGCAATATGAACCATACCTTTAATGAAGCCACCATGGGTTACAATGGCGGATCCGATTTCAAAGGGGCTATACATGTGGACCGGGGATGGAGCCAGCCCAGCCTGGTGTCGTACATGGAAAGTCATGATGAAGAGCGGTTGATGTACAAGAATGTGCAGTTTGGCAATGCGGCCGGCGGCTACAATGTAAAAGATCCGGTAACTGCCCTGCGCCGCAATGAAATGGCGGCAGCCTTCTATTTTGCCATTCCTGGCCCTAAAATGATATGGCAGTTCGGTGAATGGGGATACGATTACTCTATTAATTACTGCGAAAATGGAACCATTAATGATGCCTGCCGTACGAACCCCAAGCCGGTCAAATGGGAATACCAGCAAAGCGCTGATAGGAAAAAGCTGTTCGACGTCTACGGTGTAATGCTTGCTTTGAGAACGCATCCGGCATACCGGAACGGGTTCACTACCGACCGCATATCCTGGAGCCTGAGCAGTACCTTCAAATGGTTGAAATTGACTACTGATACGTCTAATATGCTGGTTGTAGGCAACTTCGATGTGAGCAGCACCACCGGAACAGTAACCTTTCAAAATGCGGGCACCTGGTACGATTACCTCACCGGCCAAACCATCCAGGCCACTGGCAGCGCCCAAAGCATTTCCTTGCAACCCGGCGAGTATCACGTATATTTGAACCGTAACATAACAAATATTCTTACGCCCGTTTCCGACCTGGACGATATGGATAAGAATACCCGGTTAAGCATCTACCCTAATCCGGTTACATCGAACTCTACTATTGAATTTGAACTACCGCTCAATACGGAAGTAGCCTTATCCTTGCTGCATTCTAATGGCCGGTTACTTGCCTACCTTAAAGCAGGTTTCAAAGCCAAAGGAGTTCATCAATTACCTTTGCACAAATTGAAGCAGTATGGCCTGTCACCAGGGCTTTACTTCATTCGTATGCAATATGGGAACAATAGTATAGTCAAAAAACTTATAATTGATTAAGCCTTAACTGTCATAACATCATAGATATGGGAACCGCGTTGCAGAAAACGATTCATCAACTCAAGTCCGAGAACAGGGAGTTTTTCCATATGGCCCTTTCGGTCGATTGCGTCATCTTGGGCTTCGATGAAAATGAACTGAAAGTATTACTTATTAAATCCGACCTCGAGGAGTTCAGTGATCAGTGGTCCCTGCTGGGTGATCTGGTAAGACCCGATGAAAACCTGGACAGCGCCTCCTACCGTGTACTGAAAGAGCGTACAGGCCTCGACGATGTATTCCTGGAGCAGGTATATACCTTTGGTGATGTAAACCGCCACCCCGCCGGTCGCGTCATTACTACTGCCTGGTACTCGTTGATCAACATTAAAGACCACCAGATGTCCCTGGCGCATAACGAACTGCACTGGCACCCGGTGAGTGAGATCACTACACTGGCATTCGACCATAAGAAGATATTGGATACCTGCCTTCATCAGTTACAGTCGAAGATCGATGAGCATCCCATCGTCTTCAACCTGCTGCCCGAGAAGTTTTCCCTCCGTGAATTGCAAAGCCTCTATGAATCCATTCACGGCACCAAGCTCGACAGGCGCAACTTCCGTAAGAAGTTCTTTCTGATGGACTGGCTCATCGATGTAAACGAGCTGGAGCAGGATGTACCGCACCGCCCGGGAAAACTGTACCGCTTCAATGCGGATCGATTCTCTGATGGCAAAAAGGTGAAATTACAGGAGCACGCCTGAGAGGAAGAACCACTGAATGATCAGAACTGATAAGAACTTTATAGCAGACCGCCGGCTACTTGCCGGCGGTCTTTTTTTACGGAACCAATTGTTGCACCTTACTTCCAGGATAACCTTTCAATACCGCTAAGCCAGGCCCTGCTTGCCTTTTGGGCGATGCTTTCCCTGCTTCGCATGCCTATAAGCCAGCCAAACCCTCCACTTTCCGCAATTTTAATCTCGTGCAATCGGACATTGTTGCACTGCAAAACAGTCGATTTGTAAGTCAGTGGTTTCCTATATGATTGATTATTATATAATTGTCTTGAATTTTTGCATAAGCATTAATTCTTAAACTGCATCCTGCACACTCCTGAAATAAATGTTAAAGTTTTGGCTATTCATTATAATTATATTAAATTGTGTATAAGCTACACGTTCCTATTCCGCCATTTTATAACTACCTAACTGATTGCTATGTCAGCAAGACGATTGTTTACAGCATTTGCCATGCTATTATTGGCGCTGTGCCTACACACAGCCGCTTCAGCCCAGGAAAAAATCATTACAGGAAAGATTTCCGACGCAAAAGATGGGGCCCCGATTGTGGGTGCATCAGTGGTACCAAAAGGGTCTACCAAGGGTACGTCTACCGGCGCGGATGGTTCCTTTCGTATCAATGTCGCCGAGAGCGTCACACAGTTGACGATCTCTTCGGTGGGCTACACTAATCAGGATGTAGATATTTCAGGAAAAACTGTGGTTAGTATTTCAATGGAGCCCAGCAACCTAAACCTCAATGAGGTGATCGTTGTTGGTTATGGTACAGCCAGAAGAAAGGACGTGACTGGTTCTGTACAATCCGTAAAAGCCAAAGATTTCAACAAGGGTGTAATCATTTCTCCCGATCAGGCCATCCAGGGTAAGGCAGCGGGCGTAATGGTGATCGCCAACAGCGGTCAGCCAGGCGGTGCTTCCACTGTACGGATCAGGGGTACAGCCTCCATCAGATCAGGCCAGCAACCACTCTATGTTGTAGATGGTGTGCCATTATCAGGTACATCGGCAAGACCCTCACCTCCCGGTAACGGTTTTGGTACACCTCCGGGCACCAACGCATTGAACTTCCTTAATCCCAACGACATCGGCTCCATTGAGATCCTGAAAGATGCATCGGCATCTGCAATATATGGATCGAGAGGTGCGAATGGCGTTATCTTAATTACCACCAAGAGAGCACAACCCGGAAATCCGGTGATCGATGTGAATGCTACTGTAGGTGTTAGTAGTATGATGAAGCAATTAAAAGTGCTCGATGGTAACGAGTACAGGTCTACGCTTCAGAAATATGGCCTGACCGGCGGTAATTTCGGAGGCGATTACAATGCTATGGATGAGATCACCCGCACCGGATTTACCCAAAACTACAATGTCGCGATGGGTGGTGGAACCGATAACTCCCGGTATCGCCTTTCAATGAGCTATCTCAATCAGGAGGGCATCATCAAAGAATCCGATTTCAAAAAATATACAGCCTACCTCAACAGTAGTTTTAAACTTCTCAATAATAAGAAGCTGAACGTCGATTTCAGTTTACTGGTGTCGGGTACACGGGAAAGTCTTGTGCCCATTTCAACCGATGCGGGTTTCACCGGTAGCTTGATTGGCCAGGCCCTGCAATGGAATCCTACGCACGCACTCGTAAAACCCGGTACCGACTCTGCATGGATCGATCCGGCAGTGGGGGAAACGACCGTTAACCCATTGGCGATGCTGAATGCGTATGACGCCCTCACCAACGAAAATGTAATTCTTGCCAGCGTGGCACCTTCTTATAAGATTACGCCCAACCTGGAATACAAATTCCAGTACAGCCTTACCCGCCGCGTAGGTAAGAGCCTCGGCGAGATCAAGAGGTGGATCAATATCGAAGGCATAAAAGACAAAGGCGCTGCCGCCATCTCCAATGCCGAAGAGATCAGCCAGCAGGTTACCAATACCTTAAATTATACCAAGGATATTTCTCAAAGCTTTTCACTGAATGCGCTGGTAGGTTATGAATACCTTAAGTATGAGTCAAGGAGTGATGCTCAATTCGGTACCGACTTTACCGATGCAGGCAACCTCCGCTACTATGATATCATGCAATATTCCACCCAGGGAAACCGGCAGATCGATTCTTACTCTTCTCCTACGGCAGAACTGCAATCATTCTTTGCACGGGCCATCCTCAACTATAAGGATAAGCTGCTGTTTACGGGTACTATTCGCGCAGACGGTTCTACCAAATTTGGCGAGAACAATAAATACGGATATTTCCCATCCTTGGCCCTTGCCTGGAACGTCACCAATGAAGAGTTTGCGAAGAATAGCAACTGGCTGAAAAGTTTGAAGCTTAGGTTGGGTTGGGGTAAAACCGGTAACCAGGAGTTCCCATCTGGTGCATCCCTGCGCAGATACAGCTTCGGTCAGCAATCGGTAAACCAGGAGAACTTCGAGAACGAAGACCTGAAATGGGAAACCTCTACCACATCCAATGCAGGTATCGACTTCAGCATCTTCGACGACAGGCTCTATGGCGCGATAGATGTATTCTACAAAAAGACCACCGACGTACTGTTTGAACAGAATGTAGCACAACCCGGGCCAGCTGGTATTAAATACTGGGTAAACCTGCCTGGTAATATCGTCAACAAAGGTCTTGAGCTCTCCTTGTTCGGAGCCCTGGTGAGGCAGAAAGACCTGAACTGGAACGTTGGCATAAACGCTTCTTTCCTCCGTAATCGCGTGGAAGGTATTGTAGGATTCTACGAAACGGGCGCGCTGCATGGTCAGGGTATTTCGGGCGCTACCGCTCAACGTCTCGTGAGCGATCAGCCTTTGAATGTTTTCTATCTCGCAAAATATGAAGGATTGGATAAAGCAACCGGTCAGGGTCTCTATACGGGAGGCGATCCATCCATCAATAAATTTTATGTAGAAAGTCCGAATCCCAAAACACTGCTGGGTCTAAGTACAGATGTTACTTATAAGAGGTTGTCAGCTGTGATCAATATGAACGGCACCTTCGGACATAAGGTATACAACAACACCGCCAATACCGTATTGCCCATCGGTAACCTCGGCACCAGGAACATCGCCAAATCGTTGCTGGGCGGAGATATACAGGAAGCGCTCTCCAACCCGATTACACCTTCAACAAGGTACCTGGAGAATGGCAATTACATCAAATTGGCCAACGCAACCCTTTCCTACAACTTTGGCAAGCTCGGACCCATGGTACGCGGCCTTACCGTTTCATTGACCGGGCAAAACCTGTTTGTTATAACTGATTTCACGGGCTTCGATCCTGAAGTGAATACTGATAAATCAGTGGGTGGAATTCCTTCATTGGGCATAGAGTATACACCCTATCCCACAGCGCGGACGATCCTTTTGGGCGTAACGCTGTCATTGTAACCCTATTCTTACCCACATTAAACGTATTTAAAATGAAACAGCATAATTTAATAATGAGCATCTCCGTAGCACTGGTTTTGGTGCTATCTGCCTGTACCAAACTGGACGAGGAGTTTAATTCCGAACTGGAGCAGTCCAGCGCCAGCGCAATACCGGTGGCCGACTTGCTTCGGAGCGCCTACAATTCTTTGAACAGCCCCTTTATGGATCAGTCCAGGTTGTGGGCAGCGCAGGAGCATACGACCGATGAAGTGATCGGGCCCACAAGAGGACCCGACTGGGATGATAACGGCGTTTGGCGCGTTTTGCACAGCCACAACTGGAATGCCGATCACGGGTTCCTGAGAGATACATATCGCGAACTTTTACAGGCTCAATTTTCAGCCTCCAATGTGTTGCAATTCAATCCAACTGCACAGCAGGCGGCAGAAGCAAGGTTCCTCAGGGCTTTGACAGTATTTGTTGTGGCCGATGGCTGGGATCAGGTGCCTTTCCGGGATGACCTGAAAGACCTGAAAAAATTGCCCACCACCCTGAAAGGAACGGCTGCCATCGATTTTTGTATCAAGGAGCTGAATGAGATCCTGGCATCGCTGCCCGATGGACCTACATCAACAGCCAATAAGGATGGCGCCAAAGTGCTGCTGATGAAATGTTACCTTAACAAAGGAACCATCGCCAACAGGGCTGCACCCACTTTCCCCCCGGCCGATATGGCCCAGGTGATCACACTGGCCGACCAGCTCATCAACAGCAACAAGTATTCTTTGGCCAACAACGTGTTCGACAACTTTGCACCAGACAATGATGTAAAGTCTACTGAGAATATCTATACGATATACAACAAGGATGGCGACCGCGGCGGCAACGTACGGTCAAGATGGTTCATGGGCCTGCACTATAACCAAAAGCCCAGCGGATGGAATGGCTTTACGACGCTGTCCGATTTCTATAACAAATTCGATGCAAATGACCTGCGTCGCGGCGGTAGCTATACCGGTGTTACCAACGTATCGGGTTTAAGGGTTGGTTTCCTGGTAGGTCAGCAGTTCAACGAAAACAACGTGGCGTTGAAAGACAGACGAGGTAACGACCTCGTTTTTACGCCCGAAGTAAAATTGAAAGAAACCGGCAACAACCTTGAAATAACAGGTATCCGCGTAATGAAATATCCGCCCGATTATTCTGGCGGAGATCAGGCCGATAACGACTACGTTGTATTCCGCTATGCCGACGTGCTGCTCATGAAAGCAGAGGCACTGTTGAGAACAAACAATGCGGCGGCAGGATTAACCATCGTGAACTCGATCCGTACAAAACGGAACGCACCAATCCTGGCTACGCTCGATGCGAACGCCCTGATCGATGAAAGAGGCCGTGAATTGTACTTCGAAGGTTGGAGAAGGCAGGACCTCATCAGGTTTGGTAAATTCCTGACCCCCTGGCAGGAAAAACCAACCGACGATCCGAAGTACCTTATATTCCCTATCCCCAGCGAACAGCTGGCAGTAAATCCCAACCTGGAGCAAAATCCCGGTTACGCGAATTAAAACAACCAGTTTATAAAGAAAGGGTCATTTGGAAGCAAATGGCCCTTTTTTCTTTTTGTGAACGTTAAGTCGTAATTTGATATGACTTGAATAGCTTATGAAATTGAATCGCCGATTACTGCTTGCCGTATCAACGTTGTTTTGGAGTTGCCAGCAAAAGGTTGACCAGGATACCTTGTTCCGGTTAATGGAAAACACAGGCATTGACTTCAGGAATGACGTAAAGGACAGCCCTGACTTTAACATCTTTACCTATCGCAACTTTTACAATGGCGGAGGGGTGGCCATTGGCGATATCAATAACGATGGCTTAGGCGATGTGTTCATGACCTCCAATTCGGGCCCCAACAAATTATACCTCAACAAAGGCAACTGGCAGTTTGAAGATATCTCCGACAAGGCGGGCTTTGGCAATAAGAAAAAATGGAGCACCGGCGTCGTTATGGCCGATGTAAACCACGATGGTTGGCTCGATATCTACGTTTGTAATGCCGGATACCAGAAAGGCGTGGGCCAGGAAGATGAGTTGTTCATCAATAACCACCAGCTAGGCTTTGCCGATTCTGCAGCTGCTTATGGTATCGTCGAAAACGACTATACCACCCATGTGTCTTTCTTCGATTATGACCTTGATGGCGACCTGGATCTGTACATCCTAAACAATAGCTTTATACCCGTCAATACACTCAACTACGCCAACAACCGGGATATGCGCGCCAAAGACTGGCCCGTAGCCGACTTTTTGAAGGGTGGCGGCGATAAGCTCCTGCGCAACGACAATGGGAGGTTTACAGATGTGAGCGCAGATGCCGGCATATTCGGAAGCCTCATTGGGTTTGGATTGGGTGTTACAGTCGGAGATGTCAATAATGACCACTATCCCGACATCTACATTTCCAACGATTTCTTCGAGCGCGATTATCTTTATATCAATCAGCGCAACGGAAAGTTTAAAGAGGAGCTGGAGAATTGGATGCAACACATCAGTCTTTCATCCATGGGGGCCGACATGGCCGACATCAACAATGATGGCTATCCCGACATATTCACTACCGATATGCTGCCCGACGATGAGTACCGGTTGAAGACTACAGCCTCTTTCGAGTCGATCGACGTAAATCGCCTCACCGTCAAAAAGGGCTTTTACCATCAATACATGCAAAATGCCCTGCAGGTAAATAATAAGAATGGGCGATTCCTCGAAACGGCTCATTACAGCGGGGTCGCAGCGTCCGACTGGAGTTGGGGTGCACTCATCTTCGATGCCGACAATGACGGTTTATCGGATATCTATGTTTGTAACGGCATCTACCGGGATGTAACCGACCAGGATTTCATCGACTTCTTTGCCAACGAGATCGTTCGAAAGATGGCGCTCACCGGCAAAAAAGAACAGATCGATCAGATCATCTCTAAAATGCCATCTCGCCCAATACTGAATAAGGCATACAGGAATACCGGAAATCTTCGCTTCGAGGATGCTGGTATAGATTGGGGCATTACACAGCCTTCCTTTTCGAATGGAGCGGCTTATGGCGACCTCGACAATGATGGCGACCTGGATATGATCGTCAACAACGTCAACGAAAAAGCATTCATCTACCGCAACAACAGCCGCGAACTAAAGGGCAGTCATTATATCGGCGTATCACTGAAAGGCAGGGATGCCAATACATTTGCGGTAGGCAGTACGATAAAAGTGTACCAGGGTGATCAGGTAATGACCCGTGAGGTCATTCCGGCCCGTGGCTTTCAGTCGTCGATCGATTACAAAGCCATCATCGGACTGGGCGATCGGCCAGTCGACTCCATGACCATTATCTGGCCCGACCGTACCTATACGCTCATTCCCCATCCGGCCCGCGATAGCGTGTACGTCATTCAGCAGCCGGCCACCGGGAAAATTGCTCCGGAGCTGACGCCTGCTCCTGTTCAACCTCTCATGGATACAGTAAGCACGATATTCGACAAGCACCGCGAGGATGACTATGTCGATTTCTATTACGAACGCAATGTGCCCATGATGTTGTCCCGCGAAGGCCCTAAAGCAGCAACAGGCGATGTGAATGGCGATGGACTCATCGATATCTATATTGGGGGCGCCGCCAATCAGGGCGGACAACTGTATCTGCAAACCGAAAAAGGGTTCGTGAAAAAAGAAGGCGGCGACTTCAGGCTGGTGGCCGATTTCGAAGACGTGGCCACCCTGCTGTTCGATTGCGATAAAGATGGCGACCTCGATCTTTTTGTAGGTTCTGGCGGAAACAGTGCGCAGCCAGGCAGCCGCGAAATGCAGAACCGCTTGTACCTGAATGATGGGAAAGGTAATTTTCAGATCACCTCAGGAGCCCTGCCGCCCAATATCGGCAACACGGCAGTAGTAATCAACTACGACATCGATAACGACGGTGACCAGGATCTCTTCGTAGGCAGCCGCTGCATACCTGGCAATTATGGAACACTACCCTTCAGTTACCTGCTCCTCAACGATGGTCATGGCAAATTCACTGACATCGCTCCTTCAAAGAATCCCGAAATCGCCAAGGTTGGTTTGGTGACCGGCGCCGTATTCGCCAATACCACGGGCGATGCGAAACCCGAACTGATCATTGCCGGCGAATGGATGGCGCCCCGCATCTTTACCTGGACCGGCGATCGCTACGCGCCCGTGAAGTCAAACCTCGATACACTCGAAGGCTGCTGGCAATCGCTGGCCGCTACCGATATCGACAATGATGGCGATCAGGACCTCATCCTCGGCAATATGGGAGAGAATTTTTACCTCCATCCTCAACCCGGGGCACCACAGAAAATATGGATCAACGACTTCGATGGCAATGGCATTACCGATAAGATAATAACGCGTACGGCAGGCAGCAAAGACGTAACCGTGTTCATGAAACGCGATCTTACCGATCAGCTGCCCTCCCTGAAAAAGCTGACCCTTAAGCATGAGGATTACGCCAAAAAGACGATACAGGACCTTTTCCCATCCGACCAGTTGCAGAAAAGCCTGGTAAAGACCATCAGCTACGCACCATCTTGTATCGCCATCAATGAAGGAAATGGAAAGTTCAGCATTCGCAGGCTCCCCGTCAATACGCAGCTTTCCTGCATCAATACGATCCTTTGCACCGATATCAACAAAGACGGTAAAACAGACCTCGTGATGGGGGGCAATTGCTTTGCCTTCCTGCCCCAGTTTGCCCGCATGGATGCCTCTTTCGGGCATGTATTGCTCAATAAAGGGAACGGCGAATTTACCGAGCTGTCCAGCCGGCAATCCGGCCTCGACCTTAGCGGCGTCATCCGCGATATCCGGGAAATACCTGCAAAGGATGGCCGCTATTTGATCGTATTACAAAACGATGAAAAGCCGGTCCTCCTGAAAATGAGGCAATAAAGGAGGTCCTGGCATGGGTTTTTAACAAAGCACCTGATAGCTCACAAATCAAAAACTGTATCTTTGAACCCTATGAAACAAATGTTCGTTGTCGCACTTTTGTGTTTATCAGCAGGAGCCACCATGGCACAGGATCAGGATTGGAAAGCCATGCAGGAAAAGGCCAGGACCTTTACCCGCGATGGAGACTACCGCAACGCCATCCTGGTGTTGAACCGCGCATTGGAAAAAGACAATAACCTCGAACTGAAAAAAGACCTCGCCTTTGCTCATTACCTCAACCGGGATTATGTTCATGCACTGGAAGTGGCAAAGCCCTTACAGGAAGACCCCGGAGCCGATGTGCAAAGCTTCCAGATACTGGGCCTGGTGTACAAAGCCATCGAAGAAGCCAAAGACGCTGAAAAAATGTACAAGGCAGGGCTGAAGAAATTCCCCAATAGTGGAGTCTTATATAGCGAATATGGTGAAATGCTGTGGTCGAAGAAATCCTATTCCGACGCCATAAAACAATGGGAAAAGGGTATTGAAGTAGATCCCAGCCACTCCGGCAACTATTACAACGCCACCAAATATTATTACTTCACAAAAGACAAGGTGTGGGCCCTGGTGTACGGCGAGATCTTCGTAAACATTGAGAGCTATTCCAAACGCACACCCGAGATCAAGACCATCCTGCTCGACGGATACAAGAAGCTGTTCACCGACAACGATATGTTCAAGAACCAGGACACCAAAAATGAGTTTGTAAAAGCCTGGCTCGACATCATGAAGACGCAATCGACCTATGTAGCTACCAATGGCATTACGCCCGAAACGCTCTCGGCCATCCGCACCAAATTCGTACTTACCTGGTTCGAGAAATATGCCCGGCGCCTTCCTTTTCGTTTGTTCGAATACCAACAGCAGTTGCTGAAAGCAGGAACATTCGAGGCTTACAACCAATGGTTGTTTGGTACAACCGCCAACCTGGCCGCCTACGAAACCTGGACAAAAGCACATGCCGACGAGTACAACCAGTTCAATACATTCCAGAAGAACCGGGTATTCAAACTGCCTACCGGTCAGTATTACCAGACAGCAAATAAGTAATTCGTTTCAACATACTCATTATCAATACAAGCCCCGCTATCACGGGGCTTTTTTTATTAGTACATATTTGTTAATTTGACCCCTGATAGCCGGGTAAAACAACAACAGGGTAAGTCTGGATGTTGTAACACAGCACGCCCTGCATTATTACACGTAAACAACGATTGTTATGACCGAGCCCAGGCGATTATTCGATTGCATACAATACCAACTCGACAGCAAGCCGATGCCGGATATGTTGGCCGGAAAAGAGAATGGTCAGTGGCGTAAGTACAGCACGCAGGAAGTAAAGGAAACAGTCGATAAACTGAGCGCAGGCCTGCTCAACCTGGGCATCTCCGACGGCGATAAAACGCCCGAAGGCCGTGATAAGATCACTATCATTTGCAAAAACCGCCCCGAATGGCTGATGATAGATATGGCCATACAGCAGATCGGTGCGGTACTTACACCGGTATATCCCACCATCAGTATCAGTGAACTGGAATTCATCCTGCAGGATGCGCAGGTGAAAATGGTATTTGTGAACGACGAAGACCTCTATCGCAAAGTGCTGGAAATAAAAGCCAATGTTCCTTCCCTAAAGGATGTTTATACTATCGAGAAAGTGCCTGGAGCCAAACATTGGAAAGAAATATTGACCTTGGGCGATGAAACAGCCGCAGCCAAGGTAAAAGCGATCGCAGGTACTATACAGTTCGAAGACCTTGCCACCATCATCTATACCTCTGGCACAACCGGAAAACCCAAAGGGGTAATGCTTTCACACCGCAATATTCTGAGCAATGTGCTCGATAGCATTCCTTGTTTTCCGCCCGGCGAAAACATGCGTTCATTAAGCTTCCTGCCGCTCAACCACGTATTTGAGCGCATGGTGAGCTATATATACTTGTTCAAGGGAACAGCCATTTATTATGCAGAAAGCCTGGAGACCATCGGCGACAACCTCAAGGAGGTGAAGCCAACCATGTTCACGACAGTGCCCAGGTTGTTGGAAAAAGTATACGATAAGATCATGGCAAAAGGCGCCGAGCTTACCGGCATCAAACGGAAGCTCTTTTTCTGGGCACATGATCTGGCAACCCGCTTTGAGATCAACAAAAGCCAGAGCATTGGGTATCGCATGCAGCTGGCCCTGGCCAATAAACTCATCTTCAGCAAATGGCGCGAAGCATTGGGCAGTAACCTGCTTTGCATCGTTACCGGTGGTGCTGCCTGTCAGGTAAGGCTGATCAGGATATTTACAGCAGCAGGCATACCTATCATGGAAGGATATGGCCTTACGGAAACCTCACCGGTCATTAGTGTGAACCGCTACCAGGAGGCCGACCGGAAGTTCGGGTCAGTAGGTCCATTGATCGATCATGTGGAAGTGAAGATCGCCGAAGACGGAGAGATACTTTGCAAAGGACCCAATATCATGATGGGCTATTACAAACGGCCCGATCTCACAGCAGAAGCAATTACTGACGGATGGTACCATACCGGCGATATAGGACTGCTCGATGGCAGGTTCCTGAAGATCACCGACCGTAAGAAGGAAATGTTCAAAACCAGTGGTGGCAAATATGTGGCTCCCCTGCCTATTGAAAACAAGCTGAAGGAGTCGCCATTTATCGAGCAAGTGATGGTTGTAGGTTCGGAAAGAAAGTTTGTGGGCGCACTCATCGTACCTTCCCTGAGCAATCTCAAAGACTGGGCGCGGCACCATGGCGTACAGGCTACCACAGCGGCCGACCTCGTAAAGGAACCCAAGGTTAATCATCTCTATAAAGAACTCGTTGAAAATTTTAACAAGCACTTCAACCACGTAGAGCAGATCAAGAAATTTGAACTGCTGCCCAATGAATGGAGTGTGGAAACAGGCGAAATGACGCCCAAATTAAGCCTCAAGCGAAAAGTGATCATGGAGAAGTTCCGCGATGCCATTGAGCGGATCTATCATGATGCCCGCCAGGAAACTGTCAGTTAATTACATCGGTAAAACAATCAGACCCGCAAAAAGGGTAGTTGGCCATCCGGCTTTGCCGGTTGGCGCAAAAGCACGCGGCTTGTGGCAATGAATATTGCCACTTCATCCGTCTAAAATTACAGTTCAGGCATAAGGTCGTTGTTCTGCGGAACGAAGTAGGTGACATTTGTGTCACGTATGTAGTTGCATATTCTTTACAAGACAACCACCTTTGTATGAAAAAGATCATTTTCCTGTTGTGCATCAGTGCTTCAATGGGATTTACTACAGCCAGGGAGAGCAAAGCCGGTGATAGCACCGATCGACCTGTCAAAAAAAGACTTGAGCGAACCTACGGGTACATTGAAATTTCCTCACCGCAGTCGTACACCATTACGGTGCAGTAAGAAATTCAACCTGTTAGGGACATTATTCCATACCCTTCCCTAAAGTGGAGTTTAAACGATGAGGGCGCCGCCAGGATACATCCGTACCCGGGTAGCGCCCTTCGGCATTAATTAGGGGCGCCCCGCCCCACCTGCCATCAGCCGGATTCAAATCCCCCCGCCCGTCAACCTTTTCCGCACTCCACCTCACTCCAGCACTCCCGGTCACGTCAGTGATCCCCTTGGTCAACCCATCTGATCCAGTTAAAATTCAAGAATCTGAATCTGTTTTTAATTACCAAAACAAAGGAGATTTGTATTGTCAAAACAACAAACCATTTCACCTCGCTATACGATGGGCAAGAATCAGGTTGTTCCGTCCCGCTCATAAATTGACCTTCGCATAGCAGCCATTAAAAACAAATGCAGATGAAAAGAGAACCGGAGTTGCTGGAAGACGAAACACTAGACCCGGCCGATTGGGCATCCATCAAAGAACTGGGTCACCGCATGCTCGACGATATGTTTGAGCATTTGCAGTCATCACGCCAAAGGCCCGCCTGGAAAAAGCCTACCCCTTTTGCGGTCGACAGCATGCAACAACCATTGCCCTACACACCGCAGGAGGCCGCCACTGTCTACGAACATTTCTTTACACAGATACTGCCCTTCAATACCGAGAATGCCCACCCGCGCTTTTGGTCGTGGGTACAGGGAGGTGGCACACCCCTCGGCATGCTGGCCGATATGCTGGCGTCGGGCATGAACACCAACGTGAGCATCGGCGACCACATGCCCATGTATGTCGAGAAACAGGTAATAGAATGGTCCAAAGAAATGATGGGCTTCCCGGCCGCTGCAGGCGGCATCCTGCTCAGTGGCGCCTCCCTGGCCAATATCACGGCCCTGTTGGTAGCCAGGCATCATTTTAACGATACGATTCGTAAAAAGGGAATGCAGTCGGTCACCGGTCAACTGATCATCTATGGTTCTGCCGAAACGCACAATTGCGTCTTGAAAGGGGTAGAGGTGATCGGTGTAGGAAGCGACAACTTCCGCCGTATACCAGTCGATGATCAATACCGCATCCGCCTCGACCTGCTGCGCCAACAGATCAAGGCCGATCGCGAAGCGGGCCATCAGCCTTTCTGTATCGTAGGAAATGCTGGCACCGTCAACACCGGCTCTATCGATCCGCTCGAAGAACTGGCGGCCATCGCAAAAGAAGAAGGTTGCTGGTACCATATCGACGGCGCCTTCGGCGCCATCCCTAAAATATTGCCCGAGTTCGCCGATCGCCTGAAAGGCGTGGAGCTGGCCGATAGCCTCTCCTTCGATTACCACAAATGGCTGTACGTAAATTATGAGGTGGCCTGCGTACTCATCCGTGATGCCGCCATTCACCGCGATGCATTTGCTACTTCTGTCAACTACCTGGTGCAGCACGAACGCGGACTATCGGGTGGTCCCGACCCGATGAGCAATTACGGCATGGAGCTGTCGCGTGGATTCAAAGCGCTCAAAGTGTGGATGTCGATCAAAGAACACGGTATCGAACGGTACCAGTATATGGTGCGCAAGAACCTGCGGCAGGCGCAATATTTGGCCGGCCTCGTACAGGCCAGCCCGTCACTGGAGCTCCTGGCGCCCGTACCCCTCAACATCGTCTGTTTCCGCTACAACCCAGGCGGGTGCAACGACGAACAGCTCAACAGCATCAACAAAGAAATATTGATGCGCCTGCACGAGCAGGGTATTGCTGCCCCATCGTATACACTCCTGAATGGCAAATACGCGATCCGTGCAGCCATCACCAATCACCGCAGCCGCCTGGACGATTTTGATACACTCGTCGAAGCAACCTTGCGCATCGGCAGGGAAGTAACGGCACAAAAAACACCGACATGACACTCACCGCAAACATCCCCGTTCAAAAAACAACACACTCTCATATAGAAGAGGTCGACTTCAGCAACCTTGGCTTTGGTAAATACGTGGCCGATCATATGCTCGTCTGCGACTATGCCAATGGAACCTGGCAAACACCGCAGGTGCTGCCATTTGGCAACCTGTCCCTGTCGCCAACAACCCTGGCACTGCACTACGGACAAACCGTGTTCGAAGGCATGAAAGCATTTCGCATGGACGATGGTCGCATCAATCTCTTCCGCGTGCACAGGCACCACGAGCGCCTCGCCAAGTCACTCAGCCGCATGTGTATGGCCATCGTGCCCGAAGAAGTGTTTGTGGAGGGGCTCAAGGTCCTTATTGCGCTCGATAAGGATTGGGTGCCCACCGCCCCGGGAACCGCCCTGTATATACGCCCGTTTGCGTTTGCCAGTGAAGCTAAGTTTGGTGTCAAGGTATCCGACGAATATAAGTTTATCATATTCTCCGGTCCGGTAGCAGGCGCCTTTCAAAAACCACTTCGGGTAAAAGTGGAAACAGAATATGTACGGGCCAGCCGCGGAGGAACAGGCGCCGCCAAATGCGGCGGAAACTACGGCGGAGCATACTATCCCACCCAGTTGGCAAAAGAAGCCGGGTACGACCAGGTATTGTGGACCGATGCCCGGGAAAACAAATACATCGAAGAGTCAGGCATGATGAACGCCATGTTCGTCATCGACGGCAAACTCGTAACACCACCACTGAGTGATTCCATACTCGATGGCATCACCCGCGACTCGCTGCTCACATTGGCAACCGATCTGGGTATACCCGTGGAAACCCGTCCCGTCGCCATCGACGAACTGGAAAAGGCATTCCGCCAGCATACGATCACGGAAGCCTTTGGAGCAGGTACGGCCGCCATCGTGGCGCCTATTGGCACCATCAATATCAACGGCGTGGATTATCACTTGCCCGCATACGATGACAAGGCCATCATGTTCCGCTTAAGAGACAAACTGGAACTTATTCGCACGGGTAAAGAACCCGATATACATAACTGGAACTTTGTGTTATAAAGGATCAAACGAGTCCATGTTGGTTATAGCCGGCGTTTCTACGCCGGTTTTTTGTGTGTTGCCTGGTCAACGATCCCGCAATGCCATCAACTGTACAGGAGAAACGGGCACGAGCACGAGGCAACATCCTGCAGCAAGTCTTACATTTGTACAACAAACCATTGACCATGGCTAAAACAATACTCATAACCGGGGCCAACGGCAACCTGGGAACGGCAGTAGTCAAGAAATTCCTGGAGGAGGATTATAAGGTGATCGGGGTCGATCACTCGGGCAACCATCTTGGTTTTGCCAACAATCACCCGCAATTTGAATTGCACGCGGTGAACCTCGCCGATGAAGCCGCCAGCGACACCTTCGCCAAAGAGGCCATCAGCCTTTACAAACAGATCGATGGAGCCCTGCTGCTCGCAGGAGGGTTCGCCATGGGCGATATCGCCGCCACCGATGGAGAAGCACTACGGAAAATGTTTACGCTTAATTTCGAAACGGCCTATTACCTCGTGCGTCCCCTGTTTCAGCACATGATGGAAAATGGCTACGGACGAATCGTGTTGGTAGGCGCCCGTCCGGCCCTGCAGCCCGAAGCCGGTAAGAACCTGATCGGTTACGCACTCAGTAAATCGCTCTTAGTACAGTTGGCCAATCTGCTTAACGAGGCGGCCAAAGGAAAGAATGTCGTGGTATCGGTGATAGCGCCCAGTACCATCGATACGCCCGCCAACAGGGCCGATATGCCCAAAGCCGATTTTGAAAGCTGGGTAAAGCCTGCCGAGATTGCCGAAGTATTGGAATTCATTTGTTCCGGGAAAAGCGACCCACTTAGAAAATCGGTGTATCACCTCTACGGAAACGCCTAAGTTCAGTTTATCCCGAACGCAATAAAAAAGGTGTAAAGAGCCTCTTTACACCTTAATCTTTTTCGCTTGATGTGATCACACAGTGAGTACGCTGTTCCAGCCGGTTACACCATCGGGTTCGCGCAACCGGTTTTCAATGTCCTCCGTCCACATCCTTCCGTCAATAAAAAATTTGTAGTGATACTTTCCTTCTGGCAGCATGGGGATTTCAACGAGCCAGTCACCATCTTTGGTTTGGCGCATTTGAAATTCATCCAGGGCCCAGTGGTTAAAAGTACCGGCCAGGGTAATTTGGCCTGCACAGCTGTTGCGGATGTGGAATTCGATCGTCTTCTTCCGCTTGTTGATGTACGGCGATTGATGCGGTTTCATAGCTTCTCCTTTTTGAAAGTGACAGGATAGATGTTGGATACCTCCGGGTATCGGCCATTGCTTTCATAAGGTCAGTGGAAAACGGGATTGATTAAAACGGGCTGATAAAACAAAGCGGGCGGGCAATCGATAATGCTAAGTAGTTAATCCAGGCAGAGCGCGAGTTCCATTACTTTCTAAAAGTTACGAACTGTTTTTTCATTCCTGAAGAATAAGGTCGGTTTTTTTATTAAAAAGGCATGAACTGACAATCGGTTAACAATTCAACTGTCACAGGTGGAAAAATGCCGGTAGCAGATAGGCCCAGGTCGTCTGTGGAGTTAGTTGCGCAAAAAAATAACCCCCGGTAAAACCAGGGGTCCGAAAGCAGATTGGATGTGCCATTTTGTGGCTGATTTCCAAATAACAGGGTACGGAATGAAATATGATAATGCTGCCGGCGAAGGGATTAATTGGGTATCCGCAGGCGACTGGCCGAGGCACTTTTCATGCGCAGACTATCCACCACACATTGAAGCTTGGAAAGCTGTTTCGAAAGCTGGAGGTTCACCGATAAAATAGAATCATTTTGAAGGATCAGCGAATTGTTCTTGTGCACCAGCTTCGAATGCTTTTGCCCAAGGCTCACACTGGCCACAATGACCAGCACAAGACACAATAACGGAATCCAACGAAATAGAACCTGCTTATACATACCGAAAGTGATCAGTATTCAAATATGCCCCTTCGCGGTTAAACCCCGATTAAACAAGCATTAAAAGGCAATTAATTACGTCTCTAGTGGGCAGAGAAGGCTTTGACCGAAGGAAACTGGATGGTAAACACCGTACCCGCTTGTTGATCCGATTGAACGGTGATATTACCGCGGTGCAGGCTGATGATCCGCTTGGCCAGCGCAAGTCCCAATCCAAAACCCTTGATATGCGTGGCAGCGTTAGTGCGGTAAAATGGTTGAAAGATATGCTCGCGTTCCTCTTCGGCAATCACATCGCCGTGGTTCTTCACCTGGATGATCACCAGGTCGTTAGCAAAAGAAAGGTCCACCCACGATAAATGGTCAGGAGAGTACTTGCACCCATTCTCGACGATGTTTTTGAGGGAGCTGTACAGTAGGTCATTATTGCCGAAAACGAGGAACATTTTTTCATCTTCCGGAAAATCTCCGAAATGCAGTTCTACTTCGTACGAGGGGCTGATCTTGCGTACATCGCTCATCACCTTGAACAAGACCTCATCGATCCGTATCTCATTGAGTTCGATCGTTCCCTGCGATCCCGTCTTCGCGATCTCCAGCAAGCTCTTGGTGAGCTGCCGCATCTGTTGCACATCCTCATAGATCGAATGCATTACCTGTTGGTATTCATCGGTACTCCTGGTTTTCTGAAGCGTTACTTCCAGTTGGCTCGAAACCGAAGTGAGCGGAGTCGATAGTTCGTGTGAGGCATTGGAAATGAACCGTCGCTGGATCATGAATGACTCCTGCAGCCGGTTGAGTAACTCATTGAAAGTATTGGCCAGCAGGTGCAATTCATCTTGTCCGTTGCCGGCTTCAATGCGGTGCGAAAGATTCTGAGAGGAAATATCGTTCACTTCGCTGATCATTTGCTTCAGCGGTGTCAGCAATTGCCGTGAGAAAAGAAAGCCAACGATGGCCGCTGCCGCAATGCCGATCAGCAGGCTGATCACCAGTAACTTGCGCAATTGAGAAAGCCGGTTCCAGCCATCCGCATCGTAGGCCGCTACGACCACCACGATCCGGTTTACGGAATCGATATGGTGAAAAGCCAGCACATCCCGGTGGTTTACAGTATAATACGCCTCCCCGTTCAGCCGCGCTTTGTCGAGCATCGGGATATTCGTCGGTGGTGTACCCACGCCATCGGCATTGAATTCGTAAACCGGCTTGTTCAGGTAATTGAAAATAACAACGCTCTTGTCCTGCAGGGTATTCGTAGAGCCCGAATCCAGCCGGCGGAGCATGGTAGTGCTGCTGTCACCAAAATAGGTGTACAACTGCGCATTATTATTGGCACGCCCTTTCAGGCGCTTCTTGAACGTCTCAAAGCGCTCCAGTGAGGTAAAATAATAAATAGAAAAACTCAGCAGTAGCAGAATGGCCGTTACGAGCAGCGTGAAAAGAGCAGTTATTTTAAAATTGATCTTCACCTAAGCATGTTCTTTTAGAATATAGCCCATGCCTACCTGCGTATGGATCAGCTTCGAGTCGAAATCCTTATCCAGCTTTTTGCGTAAGAAATTTACATACACGTCGATCACGTTGGTCTTGGTGTCGAAATCGATGTCCCAGACGTTCAAAGCGATATCGGCCCGCGAAACAACCCGGTTCTTGTTGCGCACCAGGAACTCCAGCAATTGAAACTCTTTGGCGGTCAGCGAAATGGGTTTCTCCGCACGCGTAACCTCTTTACTGTCCAGGTTCATGACCAGGTCAGCCACCTTCAGCATATTGCCGCTGGGAACATTCTGGTAGATCCGCTTCAGCAAAGCCCTGATACGCACCAGCAACTCCTTGAAGTCGAAAGGTTTTACGATATAATCATCCGCGCCGGCGTCAAAACCCTCAATCTTGTCCTCCGTGGCGCTCAATGCCGTAAGCATTACCACAGGAATGCGCTCATCTCTTTTCCGGATCTCCTTGCAAAGCTCGTAGCCGTTCATGCCCGGCAGGTTGATGTCGAGGATCACCAGGTCAAATGAATACGTTTCGATCATTTTTTTCCCGATGAGACCGTCATACGCAACCTCCACATGGTACTGCTGCTCCATTAATCCTTTCTTAAGGGCCTCCGCTATCTTTTTCTCATCCTCTACCAATAAGATTTTAACTTCTTCCATATCGTACGTAGATGATTGTATCGACAAAAATCAGAAATAGTTGCCATCCGGGGGATTCTCCCTATAAATATCGCATTAAAATGGAATTAAAATGACATGCCAGGGTCCTTTGTGCGGTTACGCACCAGGCATATTTCCGACACTAATCCACCCACCCGTAAGTGTTGCAGGCGTTCTCCTGCCTCCAAAAAATAAATCCGGATCACCGGTTTGCATGCTTTGCAGCAGTGGAGAGTTGCTGTTTAGCATTAACCGGCGATCCGGATTAAAACAATCAAACAGTGTTGAACAATTCCGGGGAGCTGAAACCAGCCCCCCGGATGATAGACTATTCCAACACTATCTTAATAACCTGTTTATCTTTTGCAGTAGTTAACCGGAGAAGGTAGGTTCCTTTCAACCAGCTGGCTTCCCGGGCAATCACCATCACCTGGTTATTGCTGGTCACCGCTGCACGGAACGTTTTCATCAGCCGGCCACTGCTGTTGAATAGTTCAATCTTATAATCACCGGCAGGCATGTGATTCCAGATCACCTGAAGCTGATCCCTCACCGGGTTGGGAGAAGCAATGATACCCTGACCTGCACGATCGCTACGAAGCAGCACGATCTTCGACAAAGCAAAGCGTTCATCCAGGTCTACCATTTTCAATCGGTAATAATTAACGGCCGCCTGAGGCTGCGGATCGGTAAACGAGTAATCCACCGGCCGGTCGCTATTGCCCTGTGCCGCCACTTTACCGATAGCCGAAAAATGGATACCGTCCGAACTGCGTTGTACTTCGAAGTAGCTCGATTGTTGTTCGGAAGCTGTAGTCCAGGAAAGCAGCACCACCCCGTTCGATTGGCGCCCGCTGAAAGCGGTAAGCGTAATGGGCAATTGCAACAGGTTATTGCGGAAGTCTCTGTCCGAACCGAGTATGCTTGCCTGCAAGGGGCCTTTTGAGCCCGCTGGTGCAGGACTGCCCATGCCAGCGGTGGTCACGTTAGGACCAGCAACCAGGTCAAACTTGTTGTCGATACCATCTGCGTCTGTATCTGCATTGGTCAAAGCCACATCGTCGTCCGCGATCTGGTTCAGGTTATAATCATGACCTTCCACAACGTCCATCATAAGGTCATTATCGCTATCTGCATCTAGATAATCCGGATTGTCGGTACCGTCATGGTTATACGGCGTAATACCGCCGCCAGTCGGCCCTTCATAAATATTCGCCAGGCCGTCGTTGTCGGTATCGCCTGCTGCAGGCAAGGAATAGCCGGTAGTAGATTGAGCTTCTACATTATCCGTAATACCATCGTTGTCAGAGTCGGCATCGAGCGCATTGTACTGGGTATCCGAGTCGGTATTCGCGGTAGTCGGATTGCCATTGTAACGTCCGTCATTATTAGTATCGGTAGGCGTAGTTACAGCCGGAGTACCAGGACCAGCCGGATCGCTGGCGCCAGAATGGCCATTCTTCGGGTCAAGGCTGTTGGCAAAGCCGTCCGCATCGGCATCGGCAAAACCATCTATCAATGCATTGTTGTCTGCATCAGGCAGGCCGGCTTCCCGCAGATCCGAAATGCCATCGCCATCGCTATCGAGGTCGATATTGTTGGGTAAAGCATCTCCATCAAAATCAGGAGCATTCAAACCATTACCCGAACCGGTAGCACCCGTATTGTTAGCATCGATCGTCTGGGCCAGGCCGTCTGCATCTGTATCGGTAAAATTATCGAGGATGCCATCTCCGTTGGTATCCACGCCACCCGCTTCGATCACATCCGGAGTGCCATCATTATCGGCATCGATATCGAAACTATTCGGAACACCATCACCGTCTTTATCGAAGGCAGTACAGATGCCATTGCCATTAAGACCACCGCAACCGGTAAAAGTGGGGTCCTGGTAATTGGGAATGCCATCTCCATCGGCATCGCCCGCAGGGTCTTGTGTTAAACCAAGCCCTGGATACTCCGCCAGGTCAGGTGTGCCGTCATTGTCGTCATCAAGGTCGATAGCATCAGGCACGCCATCATTGTCAAAGTCAAGGTCGATCGCCGTTAAGCAACCAAAGAAACCATACACACTGCCGATACTATTGGTGAGGATGGTGTCCAGCACGCTGCCCACAATGCCGGTAAGGCCGCCCGAAACATTCAGCGTACCATTCGGAGCGCCGATCAGGAAGTCGGCATTGCCGTCACCATTTACATCGCCTGCAGCACTCACGCTGGTACCTACCAGGTTGGCTACAGAAAGCGCATTCGATTCCTGTACCAGGAACGAAGGCGAGTTGAGCGGACCAGTACCCGTACGTCCGTAATAAATATAAGCCTTGCCCGAAAGTGCATTGGCCGATACCAGGCCGAGTAAGCCGCTACCTAAACTGATAGCGGTACCGCCTGGTTCACCAATAATGATATCGTTAAGACCATCGCAGTTCATGTCACCAACACTATCCACGCTGAACCCATATAATAAGTTGCCTTGCAAGAGACCAAGAATGCCCGTACTGCGCGGACTGGTAAGTTGCGTTGCGCCCGTAGTCACAACACCGGTACCGCTGCCGTAGAACACATGCACTTTACCACTGGCAGATAACTGCGCCAGTAACAGCTCGGCCGATAAAGGCTCTCCCACCAGCACATCGCCAAATCCATCCCCATTCACATCGCCAGCATTACTGACGCTATACCCAAACAGCGTTTGTGTGATCAACCCCGCGGGTGCCTGCAGCGTACTGTTGGCGCCCGAGGCTGTCGTGGCGGTAATGCCGGTGCCGCTGCCATGGAACACAAAGGCCGATCCCACACTGGGTGGCAGCAAACCTACCGAAGCAGGAGCGCCAACGATCACATCCGAAAATCCATCGCCATTTACATTGCCGGCTGTGCTAACGCTAAAGCCAAACAAACCGCCAAGCAGGTTGCCGGTAATAGTGTGAGAAGGAGTAGCAGTAACACCGGTAGCGCTACCATGATAAATATCTACCCGGCCACCCAGTACGGGAGGCAACAAACGCGCAAAGGCTGGAGATCCTACAACGATGTCCGAATAAACATCCCCATTCACGCTGCCTGCATTGCTGACACTGAAACCATAGAGAGGATTGGCAGGCACAAGTGCCAATACGCCAAAATCACTTTGGTTCAAACTGATATTGACCGACACGAGCGGTTCGGTATTAACATTGCCATCGAAAGTCGGCCCTCCATAATATACATAGATGCGGCCCACGGCTACACTTACACTGCTGATCAGCACCGTCAGATTCGTATGATCTCCCGGCGCACCCACCACCACATCGTCAAAGCCATCACCATTCACATCACCCGCTGCCGATACACTGTAGCCAAACAAAGCGCCCACTTGCGTGGTCGGCTGTAACGCTTCATTGGGAGTAAGCGAAGGCCCGCCACCGCTGCCGTAATAAATAAAAGCTGCGCCCACAGAAGCCGCAGTGAATGTGCCGCCGCTGATGTTGATAATGTTGACAAAGGCCGGCGCGCCTATAATGATATCATCGATATTGTCACCGTTTACATCGCCAGCGCCGCTCACACTGGTGCCATACAAAACCGGCGTAGAAAGATCATTAAGCAGCGGGAATAACAACCCATTACCACTATCTGTCCAGTTGGGGCCATGGTTAAGCGGATCGATGGTAATAGGATAGACTGCGTCTTTGTCATCGGCAACGATCACAATATTTCCATCATCAGTGCTTTCAAACCTGGCGGCGATGGGTCGGTTATTGGCATCCCAGGCCCTCAGTTCGTCATAGACCAGCTTAACATCCTGGGGCTGGTCCATGGTATGCAAAATGATCTTGCCGGGGCTCGCAACAAAAGGTTGCAGGTCGCCCGAAACGTGGAGTTCAACCTGCAGCATGCCTTCACCACCGGGCCTTTGTTGCACAATGAAGTTTTGCCGCATACCACGCTCCTGATTGATGTACTGCGCCGCAAAACCATTGTAATAATAGAGAAGTTCATTGCCGTTGTGGACGATGTTGGTGGCAGTTGCCCGCTGCAGTTGTTGATTAGAACGGCCAACGCCGCCAAGTTCAAAGGTCGCTTCCCAGCGCTCGGTGGATCCTTCGGCAAAATGCAAAGGTTTAACTCGGTAACCGGCATCCGAAAAATAATAGGCCATATGTTGAGCGCGGTTGACAGCTCCATAGGCATGAGTTCCGTCCATCGGTTTCATGAAATACTCGCGTTCCTGCAAATGTTGCATAGCACGATTGTACCAGGCTTCCGATACATTCGAAGGAAGTGAAACAGACTCTTGTTTCGATTGAAGCAGAAATGAAGTGGAAGGAGTTTGCTGCGCAAAAGAAGTGAATGGCATGGCAGCACATAACAATCCTTTGCACAAGGAATGTACAATTGGTCTCATAGTAAGCGTTTTAGTATGTTAGAAGCGGAGTAAAAAGAATAAGGATCACGGGCAGCTCATCGTTGCCTTACAGAGTTGCAGTGACAATACGTTACCATAGTAGAAAGAGGAGATGCCATCAAGCCAGGTAGGGTACGCAAATTCAATCATGCCTGGAATAGCACTATACTCTTTCTTATTTGTGGTTTTTCAGTGTTCACATAATAAGAGAATACAACCCGCTGCCATGCGGGATCAAGCTAAGGTTTTGAGTGTTGGCAAGAGTCCTTGCCGGGAGCAACTTTCAGAGAGACTTTAACCAATGATGAAGTGAAATGAACTATACTGATGGTGCGATAAAATTATGCCATTTTTTTAAATAACAAAATGCTTACAATATTAAATTTGAGATGGACCAATTTTCGGTCATACGTATAGTACGTAATTACACAGTTGTTAGATTTCTTTTCTTTAAACTACCAGGCGAATAACCATGATGTTTCTTAAAGATCCATATGAAATTACTCACCTTTTCATATCCCAGCCTATTGGCTGTCTGATACACTGTAATAGGCTGCTCCTGCAAAAGATTCTTGGCCAACTGCATTTTCTTCTCGAGATAATATACATACAGGCTCTTGCCAAAAATGATCTTGAAGTGTCGCTTGAGGGTCGATTCACTTAAGGAAACCTGCTGCGCAATATCATTCATACTCGGCAGGTTCGCCTCAAGATGTGCATTGAGAATAGCTTCAGCTTCCATTACCTTAATGAAATGCGCATCTGAATTGCCCGGAGCTTGAGACACCCGGTTGTTTAAACTTTTATTGATGAAATCAACGAGTAGGTTACGCACCAGTTGATCGGTGGAAACAGCCTGCCTGCTGGAATTCATCAATGCTTCAAATAACATGTTCACCTGGGTAATAACATGTGCAGTACACAAATGATTTAAGATGAGCGGATGTTCCTGCTGGCGCACCCGGTCAAGCAGATTCTCAAGGGGAAGATCAGCACGCTGAAATTGCTGTGCCAGCCAAAAAGTAGTTGTACTGATTTCTAATACCTGCACGGGTTGATAGGGAGCAACATCATACAAAACATCCACGCTGTTCGCCACCATCAGCGTGCTCCTCGTCTCGGCCTGGTTGTACTGTTCATGGCCCGCAACACTTTTCAGCCGGCAGGCATCCGGTGTCATCACAAAAACGATCGAAAAATTCTTGTGGTCAGCCCGGTTGCCGCGTTTGAACAGTTCAATGGAGTGATTGAAGATCACATTCCAGGTTCGGATACAACAGCCTGGCTCCATCCGGTGTTTCTTTACAACGCCCTTGGCCACACCGCCGGAGATAAGGATCTCATCGCTGCCCCTAAGCTCCCCGTTTAAAACTTTGGCTAGTTGTTCAAAATCCTGTTCGCAGTCCATTGCGGGAAACGGAATGCTGTAATGCCTCGTCGATAAATGCTGGTTCGTGGAGATCATCGGTAAGTCGTTAGGTTATTGAATAGTCTGTTCTCGGATTCGCGCATCTGTATGCGCATCATAAATACAATGCAATATTGTTGCCTTATGTCAACAGTCCTACGGTAAATGTTTACGGGTAAAGGTTAGATAAAGCGCAATTTGGATTTTAAGGGTAATACTAATTGCTGTCCGTAAGACAATAATTATCAAATTATTCACTGCGAACTGTCCATAAAACACCCCAAAATGGAAGCGTGAATATTACTCAATTTGAGTAAGTATTTATTGAACCGATTCGGGTATTGTGTGATTACATCCGGGTATATAGGTGAGGTGTTTGCTATCTTTCCCTTCCCCATAATCTTCCGGTGATATAATATTCTACACACAGTAACCTGGCAGTGGAGAGCTGCTCTATAATAAGAAACAACAAAATGCCTTGGATGTACTAAAGGCAGACAGATTTTTTGTCGAAATATTTTTCAATGGACCAAAATACTTCAACAAATATCCCATAACGGGAATAAACAACAGCTACAAGAAATTTCTCAGAAAAAAGTGGCTACAGGAAATCTAAAGAAAACTGGAAATCGTATAATCTTTAGCGATACGGTAAAATTGAACATTGAATTGTCTAACATAAAATATTGGTATAGCAGGGTCATCATTCAATAGGGTATCAATTCACACAGGCGAGCCACCCACGAGGGTGGCTTTTTTTAACCCGCCTTTAATCACAACACGGGCTAATGCCAATAACCTGTTAAACCAGCACTCCAGCTCCACCTGCGCCAAAAAAAGGCGCATTCCTTATTGTTTAAACACGTAATTTTGGGCGTTGACCACTGGCCAACCCCATTTTCATCAACATGCACCAGTCACCAAAACCATAAAACTATTCTGCAGGAACGCTGAACGTTAAAGCGATACGACTAAAAGAAATTTTTATGGACGCAAAGAAAGTAGAGAAGATCTCAAAAGCCCTGGCCGACCCCAACCGGTTACTCATCCTGAAAGAACTCCGGAAAAATAAGAACTGCCTCTATTGTACAGATGTATATGAGTTTGTGGACCTTACACAGCCTTCCATATCCCACCATCTTAAGCTGCTCACCGACGCAGAACTCATCATTCCAACAAAAGAAGGACGCAACATGAAGTATACCCTCAATAACAAAATGATCGACCAATACGTCAACTTCCTGCAAACCCTCAAGTCTTAACAAAATTTTTTTTACCCGAACATATCGAAGTATTTCGATGTTTCTATAAGTTTGCAGTCCGGTTTCACAGAAAAGCTTGTCAGCCCACGGCGAGATCAGTCACCAGCAGAACATCAAAGTCAGCCGCCGATCACCGTTCATACCCCCACAGGTGTGCGAACGGAAATCCTTTGCCCTAATCTATCGAAACATTTCAATACGTCAATATAAATACTGAAATATGAGACACCCATTCTTCAAAAACCTAGCCCTCCGGTTCCTTATCCTGACATTGCCTGTAGTCCTTTTCATCCAGGCATGTGAAACACAGGCCAACGAACCCAAGGCTACCATTGCCGCAGCAGCACCCAACCCGGCCGTACCGGCAGATGGATATATCGTGCAGCCCACTGCATTTAGCGAAGCGATCGAGATCACCGGTACCCTCGTGGCCAACCAGGAAGTCACCATCGCCAGCGAACTCACGCGGAAAGTAGTACACGTACAGGTAAAGGAAGGCAACTTCGTAACCGCAGGTACATTGCTTTTCCAGCTCGACGACGCCGATCTGCAGGCCCAGCTCGAAAGGCTCCGCCAGCAGGAAAAACTCGCCGCCCTCAACGAGGCAAGGTTTAAGGACCTCATCGCACACGACGCGGCCATCCAGCAAGACTACGATCAGGCCATCACCAACCTCAATGTGCTCAAAGCCGAGATCCGGGCCCTTGCCGTTACCATCGACAAAACACGCATCCGCGCACCCTTCAATGGTCGCATCGGCATCGTACGGGTTTATCCCGGAGCGCTGGTATCGCCCAATACCGTACTCACCAACATTGTTGATGACACGCGCATCAAGGTCGAATTCTCCGTGCCGGAGAAATATGCCAACCTCGTCACCATCGGCAAAACCCAACAGTTCACCGTGCAGTCCGATACCGCCGCTTACGCAGCAACAGTCGTAGCCAAAGAATCCAGGATGAACGAGCAAACACGTACCCTGCTCGTGGAAGCCATCGGGCCCAATCCCAAAGGAAGGCTGGTACCCGGACAAAGCGCCCGCCTCAACCTGGCACTCCATACGTCCAACGACGCACTCAAAGTGCCCAGTCAGGCGCTCATGCCATCCTCGCAGGGATATGCCGTGTATGTAGCTAAGAACAATAAAGTACAGTTAACACCGGTCACCATCGGACAACGGGGTGCACAGGAAGTGCAAATACTCAACGGATTGAATCAGGGCGACACAGTCATCACCAGCAACCTGCTCCGCCTCGTGCCTGGAGCCGATGTAGCCCTGGTAAAAGTTAAGTAACAGGCAACAGGTCAGCCTGCATCCGTACCCGCTTTTAATTATTTAATACCACTTATTATATGAGTGCCATTTCACAAATGAGCATCTCCAGGCCCGTATTGGCCGGAGTGATGTCAGTACTACTTATATTATTCGGGATCGTAGGGTACACCTTTCTCGGTACCCGCGAATACCCCGTCACCGATTCACCCATCGTCACCGTTACAACCGTTTACCCGGGGGCAAGTGCCGATATTATCGCCTCTCAGGTAACAAAACCACTCGAAGAGGCAGTCGCAGAAGCCAACGGCATCCGCGCCATGTCATCGGTATCCCGCGAACAGGTGAGCATCATCACCGTCGAGTTCAACCTCAACGCCGATCTCGAAGCCGCCGCCAACGATGTGCGCGATAAAGTGTCCAAATCACGGCAGCAACTGCCGACCGATATTGAACCCACCATCGTGGAAAAGTCTGGTCCGGCCGACTTCCTGGTCTTCCTCACCGTACAAAGCGATACCCGTAGCCTGGAAGACATCACCGACTTTGTCAACATCAACATCAAGGAACGCCTGCAATCCATACCCGGTGTGCGTCTCGTCGACAGCTACGCCGGTCGCAAACGCGCCATGCGCCTTCGCATGGATCCGGTAAAGCTCGCCGCGTACGGCCTCACACCCAACGACATTCAAACAGCCTTACAAAGAGAAAATGTCGACTTACCCAGCGGGCGTATCGAAGGACAGAATACCGAAGTAACGCTGCGCACACAAGGTCGCCTCGTTACCGAAGAAGACTTCAACAACATGATCATAAGCCAGAAGGACGGCGCCATCGTTCGCTTCCGTGACATCGGCACAGCGATCATGTCATCACAAAACGAACGAACAGCCATGATCGTTGCCACCGGAAAAGTGGCACAATATGGAGTAGGTACTGGTGTGCAGCCGCAGCGCGGAGCCAATTCACTCGCCATTGTTGAGGAATTCAAGAAGCGTTTCGATGATATCGTGAAAACGGCACCCAAAGAATACAATATCTCTCTCGGTAAAGACTTCACCGTACCGGTGCGCAACTCATTATCAGAAGTTGAAGAGACATTACTGCTGGCATTCGGACTGGTAACCCTCATCATCTTCATCTTCCTGCGCGACTGGCGCAGTACGCTCATACCGCTGGTAGCAATACCGGTGTCTATTATATCGGCCTTCTTCATCATGTACCTTGGCAACTTCTCCATCAACGTATTGACGTTGCTGGGTATGGTACTCGCCATTGGTCTCGTGGTGGATGATGCCATCGTCGTACTGGAAAATATATACAGTAAAGTAGAGGAGGGGATGAAACCGCTCGAAGCGGCCCGCAAAGGCTCCAATGAAATATACTTTGCGGTCATCTCCACCACGGTAACGCTCGCAGCCGTGTTTCTGCCCATCCTCTTCCTCGGCGGTATCACCGGTCGACTCTTCAAAGAATTTGCGATTGTGGTGGCAGGTTCGGTATTGATCTCCGCATTCGTAGCGCTGACCTTATCGCCCATGATGAGCGCCTACCTGCTCAAACCCGGTGCAACACATGGATGGCTCTACCGTAAAACAGAACCCTGGTTCATAAAACTGAATACGGGATACGAGCGCTCACTCAAAGCCTTTATGCGTTATCGCTGGGTAGGGATAGTGCTGCTGCTCGGCTCATTCGGCATCGCTTACTGGCTCGCGCCCAAACTTCCATCCGAACTGGCGCCCCTTGAAGACAGATCCATGGTTGGCCTGGCAGTCATAGCCCCCGAAGGAACCTCTTATGAGAGCATGGAAGAAACCATGAAAGAGATCAGCAACTATGTTTCCGACTCCATCCCCGATCTCAACAACAATACAACCTATGCCGGTGTCGCTGCATCAGTAGGTACCCTGGTGCAGCCGGTTAATGGAGGTTTTCAATGGATCTTCCTCGAAGACCCCAAAAAGCGCAAGAGCAAAATGACCCAGCAGCAGATCTATGAAAAGCTGGTCGTCGCTTCTCAGCGGTTCCGGAACGTGATCCTGATCCCTATACAGATACCTACCATCGGCGGCTTCTCTACATCCCAACCGATCGAGTATGTAGTGCAGGCGCCCACCCTGGATAGCCTGATATCGATCATGCCCAGGTTGATGGGTGAAGTATATAAAAGCCCCAAACTGGCATTCCAGAACCCCGATTTCAAAGTGAACCGCCCCGAGATCAGTATCTCCATTGATCGGCAACGCGCTGCTCAGTTGGGCATCTCCACACAGGAGATCGGACGTACCCTGCAACTCGCACTGAGTGGTCGGCGTTATGGATACTTCATTTACAACGATCGCCAGTATGAAGTAATTGGCCAACTCGATCGCACCGAACGGTCAACACCGGAAAATCTTCGTTCGCTGTTCCTTAAGTCGGCCAGCAATGAAATGGTCTCGCTCGATAACCTCGTCAGTCTGAAAGAAGGTATCAGCCCGCCCGCCATCTACCGGTACAACCAGGCATACAGTGTTACCATTGGAGCCACACCGGCACCTGGCGTAAGCCTCGGTGAAGGCATCAAAGAACTGGACAACATCACGGCCAAAGTACTGCCCGCCGGTTTCCGCACACAGCTCGCCGGTCAAAGCCGCGATTATGCCGAAAGTAGCTCCAGCCTCATCTTTGCCTTCATCTTCGCCATCATCCTGATTTACCTGGTACTGGCGGCGCAATTTGAAAGCCTCATCGATCCCTTTATCATTCTGTTGACGGTACCGATGGCGGTAACGGGGGCCCTGTTAAGCCTTTGGTTCACCGGTGAGTCGA
The DNA here is from genome assembly GCF_029223285.1 of Paraflavitalea sp. CAU 1676. Classification (GTDB taxonomy): domain Bacteria; phylum Bacteroidota; class Bacteroidia; order Chitinophagales; family Chitinophagaceae; genus Paraflavitalea. The sequence continues at coordinate 200,567 of NZ_JARHUJ010000001.1, forward strand.
TCAACATCTTTAGTCAGATCGGTATCATCATGTTGATCGGTCTGATCACCAAGAACGGTATCCTCATCGTGGAATTTGCCAACCAGCGCAAGCACGATGGCCGCAAAGTACGTGATGCGGTGGTCGACGCAGCCACCTCCCGCTTTAGACCAATCCTCATGACCACCCTCGCGATGATCTTCGGTACACTGCCCATCGCCTTGTCATTGGGCACATCATCCGGTAGCCGTACCTCACTGGGTATAGTGGTGGTAGGCGGATTGATCTTCGCAGGTATCCTTACCCTGTATGTAATACCGTCCGTGTACTCCTATTTCTCACGGCCGGCTAAGAAACCCGCAGAAGGCGACAATGCCATACCGCATGGCGCCACACCTGCACCAGTAACAGTGAACACAAACGCATCAATATGAACACCAGAAATAAAATAGTACACACCCTCTTATTATCGGCAGGTATCATCCTGTCGGGTGTGCAAAGTATAGCCCAGTCATTGTCCCTTTCCTTGCCCGACGCAGTATCGCTGGCCATAAAGAACAATCGATCCCTCAAACTCTCCGGGCTCGATATCGATAAAGCCAGCGAAGAGATACGCGTCGCCCGCAGCCTCTCCCTGCCCACAGCCAATGTGGGTGGGCAGTACCTGCACTATTTCGTAATGCCGGCATTCTTTGGGTTCGGTGGAAGCGGAGGCGGGGATAAAATACCATATAGCCGCATCGGCGGGCGCGATCAGTTCGCAGCAACGCTGTCAGTGGCCTATCCCATCTACAATCCATCGGCAAAGCCCGTTCTGCGCGAGGCACAACTCAATCAGCAGGCCAGCAAAACAGCACAAAAAGGCAATGAAGTAGAAGTAGCGGCCGCTGTGAAACGGGTATACCTCGGGCTCCTCGTCATCGATCAAAGATTGCAGCTGCAATACGAAAGCCTCGAGCGTAACGAGAAGGCCCTGCAGGATGCACGCTCCCTGCTCGCACAGGGCAGAGGGCTCCGCGTCGACACACTGCGTGCGTACACCTCCGTAAAGAACCTGCAACCCGATATATTGAAACTCAAGTATGCGCTGCAGGTGGGCAAACAACAATTGGTAACACTGATGGGTATTGATTCACTCAGCCAGGTACAGCTGACAGATTCTCTTGTCCTGGCGAAAGACGAGCCGATCCCCGCCGAAGCAGAAGTGTATGAAGATGCGAAAACGCAAAGGCCCGATCTGCAGGTACTGGCCATCAGTCAGCTCATCAGTGATGAACAGATACAACAGGCCCAGGCACAACGAAAGCCAACTGTGTCGCTCATTGGCCAATACCAGTTGCAGAGCCAGGCAAAGGGAGCCAACTTCTTCGATGCCTACTGGCCTTCAGCCACCTTTGCTGGTGCACAGGTGGTAGTGCCGCTATTTAGTGGCTACAAACACCAGGCAAGGATCAGCCAGGCAAAGATTACCAAAGATCAGTCTGCCGTTCGCCTCAACGACGCACAACAGCAATTGAAAACAGAAGTAGTGCAGGTCATAGCCAACTTGCAGGAAACATTCGAGCGCATGAAAACACAGGTGCAGGTAAAAGAAACAGCCAAACTGAGTTATGATATTATACAATACCGCTACTCCAAAGGAGTCGCATCAAGACTGGAGTTGACCGACGCAGAACTCGCACTCACCACGGCACAATTGAACTACCTCGAAGCAGTATATGAATACCTCGCGGCGAGGATAGAACTGGATAGAACCAGGGGAAGGCAATAGAACAAACAGAAGAATAGGGTGAAGAACAAAGAAAAAGCCTGTCGGAGATAGATATCCGGCAGGCTTTTCTGCTTTATTAAACTAGAATTTGGAAAATCACGGGATTTTGATCCGTTCCCTGAACGAAGGAATCGCCGCCATAGCTTGCAAGGTGCTTTACAGGAAACCCAGTTCCAGTTTGGCTTCCTCGCTCATCATGTCGCGGTTCCACGGTGGGTCGAAGGTCAACATCACATTCACGTCCGAAACATCTTGCACGCCACGTACTTTCTCATCCACTTCACGTATGATCTCGCCAGCCACCGGGCAGGCCGGCGCTGTAAGTGTCATCGTTACCTGAACATAGCCGGCGTCATTGATATCAATCGAATACACCAGCCCGAGTTCGTAAATATTGACGGGAATCTCTGGGTCATGCACCGTCTTCAACGCCTCGATAATATCTTCTTCGATTTTCTTCTTGTCCATCGTTAATACGGTTTAAGAAGCCTTGGTCTTGAGCGCCAAAGCGTACACTTTCATTTGTTTGATCATGGAAAGCAAACCGTTCGAACGGGTTACGGAAAGGTGTTCGCGTAAACCCACTTTGTCTACAAAATACAGTTCGGCATGCACGATCTCATCTGGTGTGTGGCCCGAAAGTACACGCACCACCATACTTACCAAGCCCTTGGTGATGATGGCATCGCTGTCTGCGGTGAAATGGATCAATCCATCCTGGAAATCCGCATGCAGCCACACCTTCGCCTGGCAGCCACGGATCAGGTTTTCGTCCACCTTATACTCATCCTTGATCAAAGGCAGTTCCTTCCCCAGCTGGATAATGTATTCATATTTCTCCATCCAATCTCCAAACATCGAGAATTCATCGATCAGCTCGTCCTGTATATCATTAATGGTCATAGTCGTCTAAATCTTTAGCAGCTTAAGTAAGCATGGCCACGGCCCTGGCAACGCCAGCAGCCAGTTGGTCCACTTCTTCTTTGGTATTATAGAAAGCAAACGAAACACGCACGGTGCCGGGAATGCCGAAGATCTCCATCAAAGGCTGCGTACAGTGGTGACCCGTCCGTACCGCAATACCCAGTTTGTCGAGCAGTACCCCTACGTCATAAGGATGTACGCCTTCTACAATGAAAGAAAGCACACCCGACTTCTGCTCGGCCGTACCAATCACCTTTAGTTTATCGATGGCAGTCAGCTTGGTAGTGGCATACTCCAGCAGTTCATGTTCGTATTGTTGAATAGCAGGCAAGCCAAGAGCGGTAACATAGTCGATGGCATTGCCCAGGCAAATACAAGCTTCAATATTCGGCGTACCCGCTTCAAAACGGAATGGCAGGTCATGATAGGTCGTCTTCTCAAAGGTTACCTGCTTGATCATACTGCCGCCGCCCTGGTAAGGAGGCATTTGGTTCAGCCATTCTTCCTTACCATAAAGGATACCGATACCGGTTGGTCCGTAGATCTTATGCCCCGAGAACACCAGGAAGTCGACATCGAGTTCCTGAACGTCAACGGGAATATGTTGCACAGCCTGCGCCGCATCCAGCAACACCGGAATAGTATGCTGATGCGCCAGTGCGATGATATCCTTCACCGGGTTGATCGTGCCCAACGTATTGGAAACATAGGCAACAGAGATCAGCTTCACCTTATCATTCAGCAAAGCCTTGAAAGCATCCATCTTCAGTTCACCCTTTTCATTGATAGGGATCACCTTCAGAGTTGCTTTCCGGTCCTCACACATGATCTGCCAGGGAACGATGTTCGAGTGATGCTCCATCGCAGAGATGATCACCTCGTCACCTTCTTTGATGAACTGTTTGCCGTAGCTGTAAGCCACCAGGTTGATGGCATCGGTAGTGCCCTTGGTGAAGATTACTTCATGCTCATGGCGCGCATGAAGAAAAGCCTGCACCTTCCGGCGAGAAGCCTCGTAGGCGTCAGTCGCCTGCTGGCTCAAATGATGCACCCCGCGGTGCACATTGCTGTTCAGCTGCGTATAATAATCTTCGATGGCCCTGATTACCGCCCACGGTTTTTGAGCCGTAGCGCCGTTATCAAAGTACACCAGAGGTTTACCGTATACTTTTCTTTCCAGTATAGGGAAATCCTTTCTGATCTTTTCTATGTCCAAAGTGGTAGGAGCTACCATAACGTCAGTACTCATGTCTTTTAGATTAACGATTAACAATGAGTGTTCTAAGGGACCTTTACGGAGCGTGTTGGTTAAATAAACTACCCTGCCACAAAGAAGCGGCAGGGTGGTTCAGTATAATTTATCAACAAAAAATGGTGCTATCGGTTCGGCTGCCGCACTTATTTCAATCCTTGTTCAATCAGTGCATTGATGTGTGACTGCACTTCAGGAATAGGGATCTTTTCCGTAACATCATAGGCAAAAGCGTGGATCAACAGCGCACGTGCCTTCTCTTCGCCAATACCCCTCGATTTCAGGTAAAACAAAGCATCGGGGTTGAACTGGCCCATCGTGCTGCCGTGGCTGCACTTCACATCATCGGCAAAGATTTCCAGCTGAGGTTTGGAGTCAACCACTGCTTTCTTACCGAGGATCATATTGTTGTTCTGCTGAAAAGCGTTTGTCTTTTGAGCATCTTTACGCACAAAGATCTTTCCGTTGAACACCCCGGCCGAATCATCCTTCATCACCCCTTTGTACAGCTCATTGCTGTTGCAATGAGGTTTGCGGTGGTCTACGATGGTATGGTTGTCAACGATTTGCTGTCCACCGGCAAGGTATAAACCGTACAGGTGGCTTTCCACGTTCTCGCCATCCAACGCTACGTTAAGGTTGTTGCGCCACAGGCTTGTGCCGGGGAAAGAAGCTTTATAATTATTATAGAGGCTATTCGCCTGCTGATAAACTTCAGTGTGATGCACATAGCGCGCATGCTGGTCGCCCGCCTGGATATAGAAATGCTGCATTTGCGCATTCTCCTGCACCACGATCTCGGCTACATGGTTGATGAATACCGGAGCACCATTGGTGTCGGTACCATAACTTTCAATGATGCTGATCGACGCACTGGTGCCCAGCACAAACAACTGGCGGGGTTGAAAATAAGTAGGTGCGTCGGCAGTGGTGATATGAATCAGGTGCAGCGGCTTTTCAACCACCGTGTTACGCTTCACCTCGATGAAGAGGCCATTGCGGAACAAAGCGGTATTGGCAGCTGCAAAATGAAACTTTTCCAGATCGATGTAACGGCCAAAATGCTGTTTGAAAGCAGGCCTGGCAGCGGCATCTGTGATCGAAGAAAGGTAAACGCCCTCTACGTTAACCGCGTCCGAAAGGTCCGCACGGTATTTACCGTTTACCAGCACGATATGATAACAATCGAGCAGGTCGATCTTCGATTTGGCAATCACCGCGTCCTTCACAGAAAGAATGTCTTCGTCCTGTTCCAGTTCAAAATTTTCCTTCAGCACTGGCACCAGGTTCGTGTACTTCCAGTCTTCTACTTTGGTAGAAGGAAAGCCCAGTTGCTTGAAATGCCCGATCGCTTTGGCGCGCGCAGCGCCAACTTCAGGAGCTTCAGCCGCAAAAAGGGAAGAACGAACTTCGTAGTCGGCGATGCACTGATCGTATAGAGAGCTGTTAATTTGTGTAATCCTGTTTTCCATTCCGGTTCTTTTTCTGCTGGTTCAATAAATCAAAGCTAATAGGCCGGAAATTACCGGGGCAGCATAATATCAGCCGCTTCAGTCTCCTTGGAATCTTCCTTCAACCAGTCATAACCCTTCTCTTCCAGTTCCAACGCCAGGTCTTTCGTGCCCGATTTTACGATCTGGCCTTTGTACAACACGTGTACATAATCCGGAACGATGTATTCCAGCAAACGCTGATAGTGCGTAATGATGATGAAAGCATTCTTGCCATTGCGCAGTTTGTTCACACCTCGCGATACGATACGCAGGGCATCGATATCCAAACCAGAATCGGTTTCATCGAGGATCGCCAGCTTCGGATCGAGCATCGCCAGTTGGAAGATCTCATTCCGCTTCTTTTCACCACCGGAAAAACCTTCATTCAAAGAACGGTTCGCCAATGCCGCATCGAACTCAAGCAATTTTTGCTTTTCCTTCAGCAGCTTCAAAAATTCTTTGGCTTCCAGGTTGGGGAGTCCTTTATAGTTTCTGATCTCGTTGAGTGCGGTCTTTAAGAAATTGATGTTTGAAACACCTGGAATTTCAACGGGGTATTGAAAAGCCAGGAATACACCTTCTCTTGCACGGTCTTCGGGTGAAAGATCAAGAAGGTCCTTGCCTTCAAACAAAGCCTGTCCACCGGTAACTTCATAGTTTTCCTTACCAGTGAGTACGGAAGCCAAAGTACTCTTCCCGGAACCGTTAGGTCCCATGATAGCATGCACCTCTCCGGCTTTTACCTCCAGGTCCAGCCCTTTCAGTATCTCCTTACCTTCAACAGATGCTTTCAGATTCTTAATACTTAACATTTATTAACGCTTTGATAAATTTCTTGTGAAATCACAACCTCAGCAATACAGCCAGGGCCATGCTCTTTTACTTCAAAAGCCAATACCGCAGTACATAACCGCGGCGGCTGGTAATTATCCAACAGATCCTTCCAGTGAAATAGCCAGCAATTTCTGGGCTTCCACCGCAAATTCCATGGGCAATTGGTTCAATACTTCCTTGGCATATCCATTCACGATCAGCGCTACCGCTTTCTCCGTGTCGATGCCACGTTGATTGAGGTAGAAGATCTGGTCTTCACCGATCTTCGAAGTCGTGGCCTCATGCTCTACCATCGCAGAACTGTTCTTCGATTCGATGTAGGGAAACGTATGAGCACCACACTCGTCGCCGATCAGCAGTGAGTCGCACTGCGTAAAGTTCCGCGCATTGTCTGCGCCGCTGCCCACTTGCACCAAACCGCGATAGCTGTTCTGGCCATGGCCGGCAGAGATACCTTTCGAAATGATACGGCTGCGGGTATTTTTACCGATATGGTACATCTTAGTACCGGTATCAGCAATTTGTTTGTTCTTCGTCAGTGCCACAGAGTAAAACTCACCGGTCGAATTATCGCCGCGGAGAATGACACTGGGATACTTCCAGGTGATCGCCGAACCGGTTTCCACCTGTGTCCAGGAGATCTTTGAATTGACGCCTTTGCAAATGCCACGCTTGGTAACGAAGTTGTAGATACCGCCAACCCCATCCTTGTCACCGGGATACCAGTTTTGAACGGTAGAGTACTTGATCTCGGCATTTTCCAACGTGATCAGTTCCACCACGGCAGCATGCAGTTGATTTTCGTCACGCATAGGCGCCGTACAACCCTCAAGGTAGCTAACATAACTGTCGTCATCGGCTACAATGAGTGTACGTTCAAACTGACCGGTGTTCTCCGCGTTGATACGGAAATACGTCGACAGTTCCATCGGGCAACGAACCCCTTTCGGGATGTACACGAAAGAACCATCGGAGAAAACAGCCGCATTCAGTGCCGCGAAAATATTATCGGTATGAGGTACAACTGTACCCAGGTATTTCTTAACAAGGTCAGGATACTCCTGCACGGCCTCACCGAAAGAACAGAAAATAACGCCCATCTCTTTCAGCTTACCCTTGAAGGTAGTAACGACAGATACGCTATCGAATACAGCGTCCACGGCAACGCCGGCCAGCATTTTTTGTTCAGTCAGGGGAATACCCAGCTTTTCAAAAGTAGCCAGCAGTTCGGGATCTACTTCGTCCAGGCTGTTCAGCTTGGCTTTCTTGCGGGGAGCGGCATAATAGGAGATGCCCTGGAGGTCCATTTTAGGCATTTCGAAATTCTGCCAGGTAGGCCATTCCATCTTTTCAAAATGGCGAAACGCTTTCAGGCGCCATTCCAGCAACCAATCAGGTTCGTTCTTTTTGGCAGAAATAAACCGGATCGTATCCTCATTCAGCCCTTTAGGGGCAAAATCCATCTCGATATTGGTCGTAAAACCATACTTGTACTCTTCGGTCGAGACGTCCTTTAAAATATCTAAATCAGTACTCATGTTCTTTTTCGCTTGGTTAGTCAAAAAATAACCGTTGATGCAAATCTTCCCAGCTACAACAAAATGGGGTCGATCGGGTTGTCATCCCTCCGTCATTCCGGGTCTTGTCCTACACCGCAAAACTTTCGCCGCATGCACAGGTCCGTGATGCATTCGGGTTATTGAAGAACAAACCTTTGCCGTTCAGACCACTGGAATAATCCAGCTCGGTGCCGTACAGGTACAGCAGGCTCTTCATCTCCACCACCAGCTTCAAACCCTTGTCTTCAAAAACCTGGTCGGCTTCCTTCATCTCCCTGTCAAACTTCATTTCGTACGAAAGACCCGAGCAACCGCCCCCTTTCACACCTACACGAACGAAGCTGCCTTCGCCATGCCCTTCTTTAGCCATTTGCTGGCGGATATATTCCTGAGCGCTATTTGAAATTGTTATCATTTTTTATGCTTTATTGGTGATGATTACCAATATAACAATACACCAGGCCATTGGTTGCCTGCGCAAGTTATAGCTATAAATCCTAACCACATTGATTTACAGCAATAAACAGTCGGCTTTCGGCAAATTTTGAAAAACCTGAAAAGAAATTGCCCAAAATGACAAAATCAGACTGCAAAAATAGTGTATAAAGGCCGTCTTTTTAGCGGATTTATAGGCTTTTTGGTCTATATGAGGTACAATTAACAACCCGGTTGCCAGCTGGCGAACGGCCGTTTGCCACCCCGGCCCGGCATAGCGCGAAATCGCCACTGCACCGGCAGTCTTTGACGGGAAAAAGGTGCGCCGAAGCAATAGCAGGGTGACGCTCTGCGACTTCGAAAGCGGCCAAAGGTCGGCTAAACCCTCGCTTTATATGGTTTGGCGCTGCGATGGGCGAATCTTTATGGCTATTGGTAATCAATGCAGGATGGTTAAAAGAAGCATCGAAAACGACCCGGTTTTTTGCTTTTCAGAATAGCCTGCTGTCAAAGTGGCATCAAAGATGGACCTGGAAAGGATCGTTTCCAGACCCCTTATCCTTCCGCCGGGGATGATAAGGGGATGCTAAGTAGATGATAAAGGCATCCGGTAAACTTGATGTAAAGCAAACGTAAACCTGGAGTAAACCTAGAGTAAACCGCAAGTGGTGGTGAGACTGCCATTAGCCGAATCCGATTGGGGACAATGCCCCTTCGCGGGGCGGTTCAGACGGGCTAAAGAGCCCGCAAGGCAGGAAATCTGAGGTTGGGTAACCTCCTTCTGCAGAAAAAAGAGATGGCATTTCATCCTTCTAAAGGTACGAAAAATGCCATAATGGCGCAAATGAATGGAGTATTTAACCGGTCGCCGCTACCGCTTAACCCAGGAATAATATCCTTATAAGAGAAAAACCTTATATTCGAAAAACCGTTAAACCAAACCACGCTTATGATACGGTCGGCAAAAATTGATTGGGAAATCAACATCCTAACCCTGCGCCAGGAAATATTACTCCTACCCAGCACCTGGTCGCCCCATTTTAATACCCAACATTATGAAGGCGAATGGACCGTCCTCCCCCTCCGCGCTCCCGGCGGCCACCACGATCGCATCATTCCCGACCTCATGCAGGAAGGCGAATACCAGGATACCCCCCTTATGCAAAACTGCCCCGCTATCAGGCAACTCATCAGCACATTTCAATGCCCCATACGCTCCGTAAGGCTGCTCAACCTCAAACGGGGCGCCATCATCAAAGAACACCGCGACCACGAACTGGCATTTGAACACGGCGAAGCCCGCCTGCACATACCTGTATTTACCAACGAACACGTTGAATTTTTTGTCCAGCAGGAGCGCATCATCATGGAGCCTGGCGAATGCTGGTACATCAACGCCAACCTGCCCCACCGCGTGGCCAATTATGGCCCCACCGATCGCATCCACCTGGTAATAGACTGTACCGTCAACGACTGGCTGCGCGAATTATTCGAACGGTCACCCAAAACCACCGTAGCCGAAGAACGCAAAACCGGCGAGCTGTTGAAGATGATCTTCGAACTGCGTCTCCAGAACACAGATATTACCAATAAGCTGGCCGATGAATTAGAACAAAGTTTGCTCGAACAGGCGTAATTTCCGGGTATGGTACTCATCCAACTAACGGGCTTGTCTGGTGCAGGGAAAACATCCATCGCATTCAGGGTACAACAATTATTGTTGCAAAGGGATATCGCAGCACAGATCATCGACGGAGATGCTTATCGGCAGACAGTTTGTAAAGACCTCGGCTTCACACCCGCCGACAGGCGCGAAAACATCCGACGCCTCGGTGCCATCGCCCACGACATCGTACAGCAAAATACCATCGCCATCATCGCAGCCATCAATCCCTACGAAGAGGTACGGCAGGAATTGCGCGCGCAATACAATGCACACACCGTGTGGATACATTGCTCCCTCGATGTCCTGGTAGAAAGAGATACGAAAGGATTGTACAAACGGGCTCTGCTCCCGGTCGGGCATCCCGAAAGAGTAAACAACCTCACCGGTGTAAACGATAGCTATGATATCCCCATAAGGGCCGACCTGGTGATATATACGCACTCCGAAGACCTTGAAACCTCTTCCGTACGCCTGTTTGCATTTATACTCGACCACCTGCTCAATGGCGGTTCATAGAGTTCGACGCTGTATCCGCAAAGCATCCAGCTCCTCATACAAAAGCATCACCGGCTGCACGCTTTCCGGTAAAGATTCATCTGCCGCCGGCTCCTGAAAAACCTGTTGTGGATATTTCGCATGAAACCGGCTGCGTTCTTCCATCTGCGTCCGGTATTGATCCGAAACTTTCATCCTGGTGAGTGCCGCAATCTTGTCAATGGTAGATAAAACAGGCTCCCGGTAATTTACCAGCACCGAATGAGGATCATCTGCTGCCACCTCCAGCATGATCCGGAAATAACGCTCCAGCACCAGCGCCATATAATCATCCAGCGAAAGGTCAAGGATAGCAGTCTCGTCAAAACCAAACACCCCCGGCTCGATCACACCCTGCACCGATTGCATGCCTCGTCGCCTTCTTTGCGATTGGATCACCTCATCCGGCGAACGATACAATAAGATAAACGGAACTGTTGGGTATAGTTGCCGCAGCTCCCGGTAAAAGCACAGGTGCCAGCTATCGCATTTCACGAACAGGTGTGTTTCATCGCCTCTTCTCTGCTGACCATAAAAGCGTAGAGCGCCATTAAATAGGGCAGGAATGGCGGCTTCCTGAACGGGCAGGTTACCAAAAGGAATCCTCAATAAAGCATCCAGGAAGGGAACTTCCGCCAGCACGATATGCTGCTCCGGTAAGCCCAGCAGTTGGGCAAAAAGCGTAGAACCACACCGCGAAACATGAAAGATAAAAGCGCTGGGTGCAACAGCATTTATTGAAGCTGGCCAATGCGTCAACATCTCCGGCGAACTCGCACTGCGAAATTTACCGGAATTCTCCGGCAGCTGCAAACACGCACTCACCGTTTCATCAAAGAAGGGGGCGGTATAACGCTGGTCGCCCGTGTACAACCACATACATTGCAGCACGGCTTCCCGCACAGAAAGCTTATAGGGGATCCAGCCGGCAAGAGCAGCTGCGTTAGGTTCATTCATAGCTGAATAGGATGATGATAGATTAAATATAACCCATTCCGAACAATCACCACACCGCCCTTGTTATTCCTAGCCCCGGGTTAGGTGACAACTCACCCCCGGTCAAAAGATTAGCTTGCCTGCACAGCTTCAAACCGGAACCGAATAGCCATGACAAAGAAAAGATACTACTTCCTGGTAGCCTTACTGGGAGCACTAACTACCATTGCTCCTTTCTCGATCGATATGTACCTGCCTGGCTTTACGGCCATCGCCAAAGACCTGCACAGCAATGTTGCAGAGGTCGCGTTATCGCTGTCCAGCTTTTTTGTGGGCATATCGTTGGGACAATTATTATTTGGACCACTCATGGACCGTTTCGGCCGCAAACGGCCATTGTACATCGCGCTGATAGTTTACATTGGCGCCTCGCTCGCCTGCGCATATGCTAATACACTCGATATGCTGGTAGCCGTGCGATTCATTCAGGCCCTCGGCGCTTGTGCTGCCACCGTGGCCGCCAACGCCATGGTACGTGATCTCTTTCCCGTAGAAGAAAATGCCAAAGTGTTTTCCATGCTGATGCTGATACTGGGTATCTCACCCATCATAGCACCTACAGCTGGAAGTTATATCACCTCCTTACTCGGATGGCAGGCCGTATTCATCATACTTGCAGTGATCAGTACTATCATCCTCCTGGCCATCTACCTCGGCTTGCCCGAGAGTAGTCCGCCCGATCCCAACTACTCGCTCAAACCCGCCGCCATCATCAACAGCTACACCAGCGTATTGAAAGAGCCGGTATTCTATACATATACATTCACCGGCGCCATCGCTTTCGCCGGGCTCTTTGCTTTTCTTTCTGGTTCACCTTATTTGTACATGGAATTATTCAAATTGTCCGACCGTGCCTACGGGTTGGTATTCGCCCTGCTCGCCGGCGGACTCATCCTCGCCAGCCAGATCAATCGCTTCCTGCTCAAGCGCTATAAAACGGAGCAGATCATCAACACCGCACTGATCAGTATGACCATCGCTGGTCTGTTGCTGATGCTGATCGTTTACAACAATTGGATTACCTTACCCGGCATGCTGCTCATGCAGTTCATCTACTTAAGTTGCCTGGGATATATATTGCCCAACTCATCGGCCATGGCCATGTCGCCCTTCACGAAAGGAGCGGGTAGTGCCTCTGCCCTGATGGGAGCCCTGCAAATGGGCATCGGAGCAGGCGTCAGCATATTGCTCAGCTTCCTGCAAAACGGTACCGCCCTGCCCATGGTAATAGTAATGGCCATATGTGCCCTGCTGGCATTACTGGTACTCTCCCTGGGCAGCCGCATGATTCGTTATAGACTCAGTGAAGGGTAGTAATGTAAGTCAGGTCTTCGAAGCCCCATCCGGAATGAGAAACTCCAGCACGCCCGCCTGCAGTTCTACGCTTACCCGCGCGGCATCTTCAAGACTGATCAGTTCATCGTCGGTATGCAGTAACGTGTCTTCTGTATTGATATTGATTTTGGTGCCTTTAACAGGAGGTATAGAAAACACGGATTCACCCCCATCCATTTTTTGTTTGATCCAGTCGGCCAAAGCTGTCCGCTTATCTTCCGGAATCAGCACCACTTCAAATTGACCATCGCCTGGGTCCGCATCCGGCGATAGAACCAGGTTGGGTCCAATCGAGCGGCTGTTCATCACCTCTGCCAGTAAATAACGACCCGAGTGATCTGCATCATCGATCTCGATATGATAATGTCGCGCCTCTGCCGATAGAATGATATGATGCAATTCTTCGAGCGCTGTCTGCATCGCTTTCTCCGGTGTGTCTTTCCGTTCCTTATCCACCTTCTTCATCACTTTCATCAGTCGGGGAAAGATCCCATAACCAAAACCTTCCACCAGGAAATGCGTTTCAGGCAGCCCTTCAATCCTGCCGATATCATACTTCTTCACTACCCCATTTTTCCAGGAACTGATGATCGCCTCATTCGGACCTTCAATGCCCAGCGACTTGGCAATATTATTCGCCGTGCCCAACGGCAAAATCGCCACTGGTAGTTTCTTGTCCGAGAACTTGCGTTCCAGTAAGGTGAGGACCGCTTTTCGTATCGTACCATCACCACCTGCCACAGCGATCAGGTCGGTATCTGGCTCAATTTTATCCCACCCTTTTTCTTTTGTGGACGAATATCTACATTCCCAGCCCGCTGCTTCAAAGAGTGGCGTCAGTTCCTTTTTCGTATGGTCTTCTTCGCCAGCTGTAGGATTATGCAGGAGTTTCACATATTTCATGGTGCTTGTTGTTGATGATATCGGTATCCTTAACAATAGCATACCACAATCGCCTGGCACAATTATGTTGAACCATACAGCATGAGAATACTTGTAACCAACGACGATGGGATATACAGCCCGGGCATAGCGGCGCTGGCAAAAGTGGCCCTGCGCTTCGGGGAAGTACAGGTAGTAGCGCCCGATGTAGAACAATCCTCCATGGGGCATGCTATCACGGCCTCGCGGCCATTGTACTATAAGAAATCGCCTATTACCTTCGAAGGACTCGATGCCTATCGGGTCAACGGAACACCAGCCGACTGTGTAGCCCTCGGCACCCATCTTTGGGCCAAAACAGATGTGGTATTGTCCGGCATCAACATGGGGCTCAATCTCGGCAATTCCATGTGGCATTCCGGCACACTGGCCGCCGCCAAACAGGCTGTCCTGTTAGGAATGAAGGGCATTGCCATCAGCACGCCCGCCGGCAAAACCGAGCCCAACTTCGATAAACTGGCCCCTTATGTTGAAAAGGCGCTGGAAGCAGTAATAGAAAATCCGCACCTCAACCTCATTAATATCAACCTGCCGCCCGAACCCATCGGCCTGCAGTGGACACGTCAGTCCGTTCGCCTGTACGACGGCAAGATCGTACCCGGCATCGATCCCATGGGGCGGAAACACTATTGGTTTACCGTCATCCCCCTCGAGCCTGCCGAAGAAGGAACAGACCGGTATGCCGTAGAAAACAGTTATGTGTCCATCACACCCCTTCGGCTCGACCTCACCAACGAAGCCGAGCTCACCAAAGCCCTGCAAACAAAGCCGGTCTCATAACTTTGTCTGTCGGATAGTCTTTTCCCGCGACAAAAGCCGGGAAATAATCGGCCAAAGCCCGTAAGGCCAATCTATTTTTGGCAGCTACCCAACGCTCCCATTCTAATTTTACGTATAAATTAACAGTTTCAGGAAGGCTCAAAACACAGCTGCATAGCCATATCCGCAATATTTGCTGTTGAAATCCCGTTCGGGATAAGGACGGTTCACATCTTGACGGACATGGTTAGCAAACAAACAAATACGGGCTTATTTGGCAAATAGTATTGCCGATATCGAGCTGATAAACGGTTGTATAAAGAACGACCGCCGGGCTCAGGAACAGTTGTATAAACAGTTCTACGGGCCCATGGCGTCCATATGCCTGCGCTATACCCGTAACCAGGAAGATGCGATAGAAGTATTGCACAATGGTTTTCTCAAGGTGTACAAGAACATGCATACCTACGATGCTGCAAGAGCATCACTCTACACCTGGATACGCAAGATCATTGTCAACACAGCCATCGACTTCATTCGCCAGCGGGAAAAATTCTATACCCGCATTGAACTGGAAAAGGCCGAAGAACCGGCGATCGACGCCGATGCGGTACAACGGATGAGCACGCAGGAATTATTACAATTGGTCAGAAAACTATCGCCCGCCACACAGGGAGTCTTCAATCTCTACGTGGTGGAAGGATATAACCACCGGGAAATTGCCAGCTTGCTGGGCATTAGTGAAGGAACCAGCAAATGGCACCTGAGTGAAGCCCGAAAACAATTGCAACATTTATTACAAACCATGCAAGTGTAACCGTAATGAACGAACGACACGCATACGAAAAACACTTGGCAGAAAAACTGCAGAATCTGCCGCCCCCGGGTGAGGCAAACCAATCCTGGGAACAGATGAGGATCTTACTCGATGAGGAAATGCCACGCGGAGGAGGGATGCCCATTCGCCGCAACTGGTGGTTATTGACTATTGCCGTCGGCGTAGTGTTTCTCGCCACCTGGCTATCGGGAGGTTCCTTCCTTGACAAAGAAAAAACACCCACCGTTGCACAGCAGGAGGCAACAACTCCTTCAGCAGCAAGGGTGCAGGCAACGCCGGCAACGACGCCCGCCAACACACCGGCCGTCGCTGATGGACCCGAAGCCGGACAGGCCATCGGTACACCACAAGCCGCCGCCAGCCAGCCATCGTCTGTTGCTGCCGGTCAGCCGGGCAGCCCGGCCAACGCTCAGCCATTGGCCGATCAGCCCGCTGCGTCGGATAAATCCCTTGCAGCCAATCCTAACAAGCCAGCCAGCGAAAGCACAGGCCGTGAAGCACCTGCCAACAAACAACGAAACCTCACCAGCAATCGTTACCAACCCAACGCCGATGAAGCAATAAGTACACACAAAAACGCTCGCACACAGAACCAAAGCAATAAAGACAAATTGAAGGATCGCCTTACCAGCGGTAAACAGCCACCAGTGCTCCTGTCGCCCGAACTGCTGTCGACAATCGTGCAGTCACCGGAAGATTACGCAACGCAACACCGGCCTGTGCTTGACCCTGCTACCACCATCGAGAAAGACTACGCAAGAAAGAAAGCAAAATTGCCGGCCGCTCCGGAACCAAAGCCGGCCGACAGAAGAAAGAGTTTCAAGACACAACAAATGGGCACCTTTTCACTGGGGTTCGGACTGCCGCTGGCATTCCCCCTAGGCGATCAGCAGGCCATGGGCTATAACATGTGGGCAGGGCACAATACCGCGTCCGATTATATGCCCTCGGCACACGTGCAATACCACATCACCAACAAGACCTTTTTGCAAACAGAAGCGCAGGTGGTTGCACCGCAGTACATAAGACCCACGATGCTCAGCTACAGCAGCAGGCAATCGGGCAGTAACTATGTATCAAATGCCATCTATGCACAAAAGCTGTACTATTTCAACATTCCGGTAAGTATACACCATAGTCCCTTCCCGGGCTTTTATATGGGAACAGGTTTACAGTTTTCCTCCATGATCAGCGGGGTAGCGTTGACCGAAGAAAGGCGAGGTACAACCGGGGGCGGCACAGCCATACTGGTGAGTGAGAAATACAGCCGCTTCCGCAACGATACCCTGTCCGACAAATTGAACTCGAACGAGTTCAGGGTGCTCCTGGATGCCAATTATTACTTCAATCGATTCACGGTAGGCCTGCGTTACAACCAGGCGCTCAGTAATTACATCAGCGTACAGCCATCACCCGCAGCACCCTATTCATTCGAAAAGAACAGGGCATTGCTATTCTACCTCCGGTATAACCTATGGGAGGAAAAGAAGCGGGGAGCCAGTACAAAGTCGATGTTATCGCTTAAATAACGTCTCGAGGTAATCGCGTTTGAATTCGATGTAGGTAGGGTTACCGCCCGCGGTAACATTCGCCTGTTTACACTTGAACAGGTCGTCGATCAACGTTCTCATCTCTTTCTCAGTAAGTGAAGTGCCCGGCTTGATAGCCTGTTGCCAGGCCAGCGAACGGATCAGCTTTTCCCGTTTGGAAAATTTGAGATCACTGCTGAAATGCTTGAACTGCTCCAGCAGGTTCTCGATGATCATTTTTTCATTGCCCTGATCCAGGTCGGCAGGTGTCCCTTGGATTACGAAGGCTTGATTGCCGAAAGGCTCGATCAGGTAACCCAACTGGTTCAGATCGCTCATCAGCTCATTCATCAAAACGGCATCCTGTACAGAAAGCTGTAAGGTAACCGGGAACAGACTGCGTTGGGTGGCCATCGGCTTGTCAACGGCAGCCTGAACGAAGCGCTCATAAAGCACGCGCTCATGCGCCAATTGTTGGTGTACAAGGATAAAACCTCGGTTGGTAGGAACGATAATATATAATTGGTGCAGCTGCGTAAGCGAAGCATGCTCGTGGATCGTCATCTCCATACGGGCCTGGCTGGGCAGCGAGAAAGGAGATCCAAACGAAGAAGGTCCACCCTGGTCGGTCGAAGAACCGGGATAGCCGCCAAGACTGCCGGCGCCGCTCTCCTCTTTTCTCAATTGATCCAGCAGCGACTCGAATTTCTTGCCCCCCGATTGTTCCATGCCGGCTTGCTGATCGCCAAAGCCGGAGGAGGATCCTCCTGAAAAACCTTGTTTACTACCAGTGCCCTCATAAAAATCCTTCCAGTTCTTCAGATCACTTTTGTTGGTAGGCTGAATGAAATGTGCCTGATGGCGCTCCGTAAAGTTCTTGAAGAGCGCAGAGGAGGAAGCGGCTTCTTTCTGGTCCTCGGTAAAAGGTTTATTGATGGCATCCAGTTGCTGAATGTTCGGGTCGAGGTCAAACTCCAGGGTAGGCGTAACGCTGAACTGGGCCAGCGCATGTTTCACCGCAGCCTGCACAAAAGCATACACGATCTTCTCGTCCTCAAACTTGATCTCCTGCTTGGTGGGGTGAACGTTGATGTCCACCTGCGCCGGGTCGAGGTCGATGAAAAGCACATATAGCGGAAAGCTGTCGGCCGCGATCATTTCCTGGTAGGCGCTCATCACGGCGTGGTTCAGGTAGGGACTGCGGATGAAACGGTTATTAACGAAGAAATACTGGTCGCCCCGTGTTTTCTTCGACGTTTCGGGCTTACCTACAAAACCATAGATGTTGAGGTAGTCGGTCTTTTCCTGCACGTTCACCAGCTTGGCATTGTACTGGTTGCCCAGCACCTGCACGATGCGCTGCTTGAGCGTACCCTTCTCGAGGTGAAACATCTCCTGCCCATTCGACGAAAGGGAAAAGAAGATATCGGGGAAAGACAAAGCCACCCGGATAAACTCGTCAACAATATGGCGCGTTTCGGCCGCATTGCTCTTGAGGAAGTTGCGCCGGGCGGGGATATTGAAGAACAGGTTCTTCATGGCGAAGCTGGTGCCGGTATTGGCCGCAATGGGCTCCTGCCGGGTCACCATACTGTTCTCTACTTCAATATAAGTACCGGTTGTATCTTCAGCACGTTTGGTCTTCAGTTCTACTTGGGCAACGGCAGCGATAGAAGCCAGGGCTTCGCCGCGAAAACCCATGGTCCGTATCCGGAACAGGTCGTCGATCTGGTGGATCTTCGAAGTGGCGTGGCGCTCGAAGCACATCCGTGCATCGGTTTCGCTCATGCCTTTACCGTTGTCGATCACCTGGATCAGCTGTTTGCCGGCGTCCTGGATCAACAAGCGGATTTCAGTGGCGCCTGCATCCACTGCATTTTCTAACAACTCCTTCACCGCGCTGGCAGGGCGTTGGATAACCTCACCTGCAGCGATCTGGTTAGCAATATTATCGGGTAATAATTGAATAATGTCTGGCAATCTACAGTCTCCTTATTTGGTCGCGAAAATACGGGAATAATTTGTGGGAGAGAGGCGCTACTCCAATGGTGCCACCCTATAAAAAGAAAAAAGGGTCCGAATAGAAATTCGACCCCGTCTTAGTCCAATATCCTATGAAAAACCGATTAGGTATATCCAACCGGCGTGCCAATTAATTTTAAACAGGAAACACGCTCCGGACGGCCAAAACCGTTCCCATTCCCGGACAGTTTTTCTTTAAACTGGAAACGGTGCTATTTTCCACGCCTAGGGTCCCCACTCAACCCAACTTCAAATTTGCACCCGCTGCGCCAGCCCCCTCACCTCATACCCCTACAGCCACCACCCCAACCCCCCAAATGCAGGTATCTGCACGTTCCGCGATCACAATCCGCGAGATTAAAATTCCATCCCTTACAAGCTCGCACAGAAGGTTAAAATTCAGGCGTAGAGCCACTCCGTTCATCCCTTTTGTGGGTGAATCTTCTTAATTTCAGCGGCTAAATTCGCTTTTTAAGATCATCATCATGAAGAGAATCCTTTCGTTTGCTATTGTTTTGTCGTGTATCACCGCTGCCCAGGCACAGCGTTCTTCCTTTCTGCCTGCCAACAACTGGGTCGACAGTGTATTTAAAACCCTGACCAAAGAGCAGAAGATCGCCCAGCTCATGGTGCTGCGCACATCCTCTATCGGCCCCAATCGCACCGTCACTTTCTTCGAAAAAGAAGTGGAAGAAGCGATCCGCAAATACAATATCGGCTCCATCTGCCTCTTTCA
This sequence comes from Paraflavitalea sp. CAU 1676, assembly GCF_029223285.1. Taxonomy (GTDB): domain Bacteria; phylum Bacteroidota; class Bacteroidia; order Chitinophagales; family Chitinophagaceae; genus Paraflavitalea. The sequence continues at coordinate 220,171 of NZ_JARHUJ010000001.1, forward strand.
GGGCGGACCGGTCAGGCAGGCCAATATGATCAATTACTTTCAGGGCATTGCCCAAACGCCCCTCCTGGTCTGCATCGACGGTGAAAATGGACTAGGTATGCGCATGGATTCCGTGATCGGATTGCCCCGCCAGATGATGATGGGCGCCGTACAGGATCCCGCCCTTATTTACCAATACGGCCGCGTGGTAGGCGAACAGTGCCGCCGCATCGGCATCCAGGTCAACTACGCCCCCGTAGTCGATATCAACAACAATCCCAACAACCCCGTCATCAACGACCGCTCCTTCGGAGAAGACAAATACCGCGTAGCCGAATACGGCATCCAGTATATGAAAGGCATGCAGGACGCCGGCACCATGGCCTGCGCCAAACACTTCCCCGGTCACGGTGATGTGGAGGTCGACTCGCACCTCGATCTCCCCGTTATCAATAAGTCCAGGCCGCAGCTCGATTCGCTGGAGCTCTATCCCTTCCGAGAGATCTTTAAAGCAGGCGTTGGCAGCGTCATGATCGCTCACCTGGCCATCCCCGCCATCGACAATACCGAGAACAGGGCTACCTCCATCTCGAAGAAAAGCGTAACCGATCTGCTGCGCAAAGAACTGAAGTACAACGGACTCACCTTTACCGATGCCCTCGAAATGAAAGGCGTCGCCAAATACTATCCCGATGGAGAGATATCCCTGCAGGCCCTCATAGCCGGCAACGACATGCTCTGCCTACCCGGCGATATCCCCGGCAGCATCGAAAAGATCATGAAGGCCATCCGCAAACGCAAGCTGTCCTGGTCGGCCATAGATGCCCACGTTAAGAAAGTGCTGCACGCCAAATACCAGTATGGACTGGCCAACCTGAAACCCATCGACACCAAAAACCTCACCGACGATCTCAATAGCAAATCGAATGAAATGCGCCGCCTCATTGCCGAAAAAGCACTCACCCTGCTGCGCAATGACGACTACGGTATTTTCCCGCTTTCGAAAGGAAAGCGTGTAGCCTATGTAGGTTTCGGTCTCACCAAAGACAACGTATTTGCACAACAGGTGCGGAATGATTATGATGCCCAGGTGTACTACTTTGACTACCGCCTCGATTCGGAAAAAGTAGCCCCCATGCTCGAGCTCTTTAAGAATCGATATGATGTCGTGATCCTCGGCATGCACAACTACGCCCGCTATCCTGCCAATAATTTCGGCATCAGCAACGCAGCCCTGCAGTTGATCAAAGGACTCCAGCAACAACACAAAACCATCACCCTCGCGTTCGGCAATCCTTATGTCGTCAAAAACTTCTGCGACTCCAAAGTATTGGTAGCCGCCTACGAAGATGACGACATCACACAAACCGTCGCCGCCGACCTGGTTTCGGGTCGCCACGTTGCCAGAGGAAAACTGCCCGTTACCGTTTGTGAATCCTTTAAGTTCGGCGACGGCATCGTAGCCACACAAGGCCTGCCCACAGCCCCCGCCGGTTCCCTCGGTTTTCGCCAGGCACAAATGGGCAACGCCATCGATTCCATCGTAACGGATGCCATCCGTCAGCAAGCCATTCCTGGCGCTGTGGTACTCGTAGCCAAAGACGGTAAAGTGGTATTCGACCGCGCCTATGGTTATCTTTCTTACGACAGCACCGAACCGGTATACCCCGAAACCATCTACGACCTCGCCTCCGTCACCAAGATCATGGCTACCACCGTATCTGTGATGAAATTATACGACGAAGGGAAACTCGATCTTCAAAAAACACTCGGCGACTACCTGCCCTGGGTAAAAGGAAGCAACAAAGAGAACCTGAAACTGTGGGACATCATCCTGCACCAGGCCGGACTCAAATCCTTCATCCCCTTTTATAGAGAAACCGTCAACGTTACGGACAACAGCAGCCCCAACTGGAGCTTTTATGCGCTGAAAGCCGATTCCTCACATACCGTAAGGGTCGCCGATCGCATGTACATGCGCAACGACTGGGTCGATACCATCTACAACCGTATCCTTACCAGCAGCCTCGAGCCCGGCAATAAATACATCTACAGCGATAACGATTTTATATTCCTCGGCAAAGTGGTAGAGGCCATCACCGGCAGCCCCCTCGAGGTATATGTAAAGAACACATTCTATGATAAGCTGGGCATGGCCTCCACAGGCTTCCGCCCCCGCGAGCGCTTCCCGCTCAGCTATATTGCCCCTACAGAAAAAGAACCAGGCTTCCGCCAACAACTCATCTGGGGCGATGTGCACGATCCCGGAGCAGCCATGTTCGGAGGCGTAGCCGGTCACGCGGGTTTGTTCAGCAACGCCAATGACCTGGCCATCCTTTCACAGGTGCTGCTCAACGGTGGCGTCCTCAACGGGCAAAACTTCTTTAGCAAGGCAACGGTGGATTATTTCACCGGTTACCACAGTGAGATCAGTCGCCGTGGCCTAGGATTCGATAAGCCAGAAAAAGACAATGCTACCCGTAAGGAGGCATACCCAACATTGTCCGCATCGCCGCTTACCTACGGCCACACCGGGTTTACCGGCACCTGCTTTTGGATAGATCCCAAGTACAACCTCACGTACATATTCCTGTCCAATCGTGTCAACAGCCCCGATGTCAACAAGTTTTTGCGCATGAGCGTGCGCCCCAAAGTGCACGAGGCCATCTACCAGGCGCTGTTGCATTAATCTTATTTAATACGGCATCATCGTCCACAACCAGGCAGCAATGCCTGGTTTTTTATTATATTACATAATCAAAAAGCCTTGATATGAAGCTCGCGGAAAGATTATTACTGGAGAACAAAGCCTGGGCAGCCGAAAAAGTACAAGATGACCCCGGCTTTTTCAGCCGCTTGGAGAAGATACAACAGCCCGAATTTCTATGGATTGGATGTAGTGACAGCCGCGTGCCGGCCAACCAGATCACCGGAACCCTGCCTGGCGAATTGTTCGTACACCGCAACGTCGCCAACCTGGTCGTTAATACCGACGTGAACCTGCTCGCCGTGCTCGATTATGCCGTCAATCACCTCAAGGTAAAAGACGTGATCGTTTGTGGCCATTATGGTTGCGGAGGCGTGAAAGCAGCCACCACCAACCACGATTACAAGCTGGTATTGAATATGTGGTTGCGTAATATCAAAGATGTTTACCGCTTGCACAGAGCCGAGCTCGATGCCATCCAGGAAGAGGAAAAGCGCGTAGACAGGCTGGTAGAGTTGAACGTAATGGAACAATTACGCAACCTTGCCAAAACTTCTATCATACAACGGGCATGGAAAGAGGATAATCGTCCACACCTCCACGGTTGGGTATACCGGCTCAATGATGGCTTGATAAAACCCCTCCTCGACATCGAAGCGGGCATCTATGAAGATTCGGTGTACCGTTATGATGATCTGTAGAAATAAATCGGCGGCCCTGCACAATAAAAATATTTCGGGCGCCTCGCGGATGGCGCGTGTAGAGCAAAATATCCGCAACCTTACTGCATTAGGATAAAAATCCCTGCTGCGTCAATGATTCCAACCCTTTGAATGTTTCGAAAGTCCGCACCAATTTATTAAAAACTTCCATTGGTTTTTGTAGGTTTGCCACTATGTCGATCGAAGTAACAAAGCTCACCAAAACCTATGGCGAGCAAAAAGCTGTTGATGCCATATCCTTTAAAGTAGGGAAGGGAGAGATCGTAGGATTTCTCGGACCCAACGGAGCTGGCAAGTCAACCACCATGAAGATCATCACCGGGTACCTGCAACCCGATGATGGTGGGGTAGTCGTTTGCGGCATCGATGTACTGAAGCAACCGCTCGAAAGCAAAAAGAAGATCGGTTACCTGCCCGAAGCCAATCCGCTCTATTATGATATGTACGTTCGCGAATACCTCGACTTTATCGCCGATGTGCATGCCGTGCCCGACCGGAAAAAGAAAATAGAAGAAGTAATAGAGACCGTAGGCCTCACACTCGAAAGCAAAAAGCGGGTAGGGCAGCTGTCCAAAGGATATAAACAACGGGTAGGCCTCGCAGCCGCCCTCATACACGATCCGGAAGTATTGATCCTCGACGAGCCCACCACCGGCCTCGATCCCAACCAGATCATCGAGATCCGGGAAGTGATCAAAAAACTGGGTCAGCAAAAGACGGTACTGTTCTCCTCGCACATATTGCAGGAAGTAGAGGCGATATGCGACCGTGTAGTGATTGTTAACCGTGGCAAATTGGTCGCCGATGATAATGTATCCAAATTGCTCAACGAAACACAAAAAGAAGAAACCCTTCGTGTCGCCTTCCGCGAAGCACTCGAACCAGCCTGGCTCGAACGCCTCAGCAGTGTGCGCACGGTCAATAAGATAAATACCAACGAGTGGGAGCTGGTCTGCAACAATGTCCAGGAAGCCCGCCGCCAGCTGATGGAACTGGCATTGCAACAAAACCTGAATATCGTATCCCTGCAATCCGGAACCCAAAGCCTGGAAGAAGTATTCAGATCATTAACCAATAATAATAGTAAAGATGGGAACCTGGGGTCATAGAAACTTTGAGAACGATGCTGCGCTCGATTTTGTGTATGAAGTAGAAGACAATGGATTCGACCGCATTGAAAAAGCAATCAAACAGGTCGCTGAATTTCCTGAAGAAACTTATCTGGAAGCCGATTATAGCGTGGCAGCGCTCGCTGCCATAGAGTTTGTCGCCGCCGCCAAAGGCAACCCTTCGGAAGACTTCCCCGAGTCGGCCGAAGACTGGCTGCAAAAGGCAGGCACCGGGCCGCTACTTTCTATCGACGCTGAAAAGCTCAACAAAGTGATAGAAAGAGTGAGAAGCAATTCCGAATTGAGGGACCTCTGGCAGGAAGAAGGCGACGAACCCACCGAATGGCTGGCTGTATTGTCCGACCTCGAAAGCAGGATAAGCTGATCCCTTAAGCATAATTTAATATAAACTTCGTTTCTTTGCCATCCGAACGCGGCTTCCGGCAAGGTGCTGCGTGTTGCTAACGAGCGTTTGCCAGCTATTTAATAACCAACAGCAAATACAAACAACGAATCATGAGTTACATTGCCGACATTCATGCCAGACAAATATTAGACAGTCGCGGTAATCCTACTGTAGAAGTAGATGTAGTTACCGAAAATGGCATCATAGGCCGTGCCGCTGTACCCAGCGGAGCATCAACCGGTAAACACGAAGCAGTAGAACTGCGCGACGGTGACAAGAAAGTGTATGTAGGTAAAGGTGTATTGCAAGCCGTAAAGAACGTAAACGATATCATCGCCGACCAACTGATCGGAGTAGAAGTAGTAAAACAAGCCTACATCGATAACCAACTCCTCAAGATCGACGGTACTGAAAATAAAGCCAAGCTCGGCGCCAACGCTACCCTCGCCGTATCAATGGCCGTAGCACACGCCGCTGCTCAGGAAAGCAACCTGCCCCTCTTCCGCTACCTCGGCGGTGTAAATGCAACCGTACTTCCCATGCCACTCATGAACATCCTCAACGGTGGTATGCATGCTGATAATAAGATCGATTTCCAGGAATTCATGGTGGTTCCCATTGGCGCTCCTTCATTCAGTGAAGGTCTCCGTTGGGGTGTGGAAATCTTCCATAACCTGAAAACTGTATTGAAGAAAAAAGGATACAGCACCAACGTAGGTGACGAAGGTGGTTTTGCTCCTGATATCAAGAGCAATGAAGAAGCCATCGAAACCGTACTGGAAGCCATTACCCTCGCTGGCTACAAAGCCGGTGAGCAAATTGGCATCGCTATGGACGCTGCTACTACAGAAATGTTCGACGAAAAGACAAACAGCTATAAGTTCCACAAGAGCTCTGGCAAATCCATCAGCAGCGATGAAATGGTAGCTTTCTGGGCAGATTGGGCTAAGAAATATCCCATCGTTTCAATCGAAGATGGTATGGCAGAAGATGACTGGACTGGTTGGAAAAACCTGACCAACGCAATCGGCAACAAATGCCAGCTGGTAGGTGACGACCTGTTCGTTACCAACGTAAAGCGTCTCCAGGAAGGTATCGACAAAGGAATCGCCAACAGCATTCTCATCAAAGTAAACCAGATCGGTACCGTTACTGAAACTATCAACGCCGTTCAACTGGCGCAGAACAGTGGTTACAATACCATCATGAGCCACCGCAGCGGTGAAACAGAAGATACCACCATCGCCGACCTCGCAGTAGCGCTCAATTGCGGTCAGATCAAGACTGGTTCTGCCAGCCGTAGCGACCGGATGGCAAAATACAACCAACTGCTCCGCATCGAAGAATTACTGGCCGAGAACGCAGTATATCCTAAAGGAAAGATTAAATTTGGTAAGTAATAACTAAAGGTAGGAAGTCGGCTACCTGCTGACTTCCTGCTTTTTTTCTCATTCTTCTATTCACGAATCACGATCCATGAAGATGCTTCAACACATACCCGCCTGGATAAGGAATAAATACCTGCTCACTGCATTGGTGTTTGGCGTATGGCTTTGCTTCTTCGACGATCAGGATATCATCACCACCCACTTTAAGCACAAGGCCGAGCTCCATAAGCTCGAAGCCAGCCGTGACCATTACCTTGGCCAGATAGAAGAAACAAAAAAAGAACTCGAGCAACTAAAGTCTGATCCCGCCACACTCGAAAAATATGCCCGCGAAAAGTTCTGGATGAAGAGAGACAACGAAGACCTGTACATCCTCCCGGAACCAACTCCCAATAAGCAATAGTCTGCCAGCTGTTACACCGTGATTGCCCCACGGAGATTAAAGACTTCTTAAAATCAGGTAATCCTTACACTATCCTGATACAGTAACCCAGCGCATAAAAATCTCCTTACACCAGGCCCCTCCAACTTTCTTTAAATGGTTCGCTGTTTACAATGCGCCCATATGCTTCAAAAATATTCAATAACAAATAGTTAGGCGAAGATTGACCTTGGTCAAAGCGCTCGCCCCGTGAGGGTTTTAATAGACTCACATCTCCCTCAAATCTCCCCGTTTCATACCCAGATCAGGGTATAAATCCTACTGTTATTTCTTGATTATTTTATCTACCTTGGACCCGGATTTCAGCTACTCTCCTCCTATTTCCATATCCTATACAATAACTCGAACCCAACCAGCGTTATTAACACGGACGGACTCCGAAATTGACTCTTTCGGAAATTTTAATGGACATAAATGGTATTGCCTATGACTGTTCTCTTTACACCAGAGGAGCTCATACAGTATTTGTATCAAGAAACCTCACAGGAGAAAACTGCAGCAATTGAAGCCGCATTACAGGAAGATTGGACACTTCGAGAGAAATTAGAAGTTTTAAAAGCCTCTGTATCTGGCCTTGACCGGGTCGTTGAATCGCCCAGGCCGCAGGTTATCCTGAATATATTAAACTACGCACGCGAATCAGCAACAGAATCGGTACAATAATCTTTGTACCGCATTATTGATTGCCTGATTCTCTTCCCGTAATTTCGCCGTCATTCCATAATAGAATGACAAGGAAAGAACGTTTCAACTTCGTAATTAGCTATTTTCAGCAGCACGCTCCAAATGCCGAGACGGAGTTAATTTATGACAACCCCTACCAGTTACTGGTAGCAGTTATCTTATCAGCCCAGTGTACCGACAAAAGGGTCAATATGACCACGCCGGCTATCTTTGAAAGATACCCGAACGCGGCCAGCTTGTCTAAAGCCACTTTCGACGAACTCTTCCCGCTGATCAGAAGCATATCCTATCCGAACAACAAAACCAAGCACCTCATCGGCATGGCCAATATGCTGATGGATAAATTCCATGGTGAGATACCGCTTACCGTCGAAGAACTTGTGCTATTGCCTGGCGTGGGTCGAAAAACGGCCAATGTCATCACCTCTGTGGTTGACCAGCAACCCAATATGGCCGTAGATACCCACGTATTCCGTGTCTCTGCCCGTATTGGCCTCACCGTCAACGCCACAACTCCCCTGGCTACCGAAAAGCAACTCCTTCAGTTTATTCCGGAGGATCTGGTGCATGTTGCCCACCACTGGCTCATCCTTCATGGCCGGTACACCTGTGTAGCGCGCAATCCCAAATGCGAGGAATGCGGCCTCACGGCCGCCTGCAAGTACTTCCAGAAAAATAAAGCGAAAGCCACCCGTTGATTTTCTCCCATTTGGTTGATATTCCAATACATACGTCAGATTCGGTGCACGCAAAGTATAACTGCTATACAAGATGTTACCACCACTTTCGGGTACAATTTCAACTTTTAGTTAACCATCCGTGTTATTAATTTGCAATTAAAATCCCCCGGTTTCGGGCACAATTGGCGGGATAAAAAAATGGTACTTTTACAATATCCAACCTGATCGACCGTCTACCCTTGTATAGCCAGTTAAAAACAAAAGACTTACTAAATGGACAAAAATTCTACACATATCTCTCCAATCGCTTCCTCCCTGTCGTTCAGACCGCTGATCAGGGAACTGGAAAAGACCATCCGGGAAGGAAGAACGGGAGCCGGTCATTTCTATAAAGACCTGGTCAACAGGGTTTATCAACATCCCGAGCTCCTCGAACCGATCCGCGATCTCGACGTGCTGGACAAGCACAAAGACCTCATCGAACAGCTGATGGCCACCGTATTCCCGGTTACATTATCAGATAAAGACGACCTGTTCGGTGCCTCGGTGCCCTTCCAGTTTCAAATGTTCTATGCATCCCGTCGCATGCAGGAAGAGTTTCTCGATGCCTCGGGCCACAAGATCAAGATGCCCGATTGCGCCACAGAAGATCGTATCCAGGACGAAAAGATACTCGGCGCTTATCAGATGATCCTCAACAGGTTCTTCAATACCAATATTAATAATGGTGTGATGACCAGTGTATACGAGGTGAAAAATCCCGACACCGGTCTCAATACCTATACCGAGCTGGAGCTTGACTCCCGTTTCATTGACGTAAGCGCCAAAGGCGACCTGCCTCTGTTACCCATAGATTGTGGCGCCCACTGCCATGAGGTCACCGATCTCATGTCGCTCGAAAAGCTGAAGGAATTACTGCCTTTAAGTCTCTTCGAATTTGAGGGCATGGTCATCCTCCGGCTCCGCGATGTCACCGAAAGAGAAGTACTGAATATTATTCGCAACCGCCTCCTCGACCTGCACACCTTCTCCGACAAGCATGTGTTCAGCGAACTGCAGGAGCAGGTACAAAACCTGATCGGCATCCAGGGCGTAAGCACGGCCATCAAACCCTTTTTCAGGGTTAACAACCACCTGGTATTATCGGAAATATACAGCAGTACCAATATTGAACGTGGTGCTAAGAAAGACCCCACGCCCGAACAACTGCAGTATATCTACCAGGCCGTAGTAAAAGCATTTAAGAATACAGAACGCCCCCTGCTCATACCACAGATCAATGATGAAGCGGTGATCCGTTACCCATTCATCACCATGCTGGCCGAGCTGGGTTATAAAAGCGCGATCATTTGCCCCCTGTTTGCCGATAGCCACGACATGCTGGGCGTACTGCTGATCGTAAGCGAAGAACCGGGCATCTTTACATCAGCCCATATCGCCAGGATCGAGCCGGCCATCCCGCTGTTCAAACTGGCGATGGAAAAGAGCCAGGAAAACCTCGATCACCAGGTCGATCGTGTGATTAAAGATCAGTTCACTGCCGTACAGGATGCGGTAGAGTGGAGATTTACCGAAGAAGCCCTGCGCTACCTTACCCGTAAAAGTAAAGGCGAGCAGGTGAAGATAGAGCCCATCGTGTTCCAGAATGTATACCCGATGTATGGCGCCATCGACATCCGCAATTCATCGGTAGAGCGTAACAACGCTATCCAGCTCGACCTGCTCGAACAACTCAACCTGGCGCACGAAATAGTGCAGCTGGCCAAGAAGGAACATGCCTTCCCACTCCTTGATGAAACTGCCTTCAAATTGCAGAAGTTCAAACATTCGGTATCCAACATCTTGTTTGCCGATGAAGAGATCGCCATCCTGCAATTCCTGAAAGTGGAACTCATCAATTTGTTCAAGCACCTGCAAAGCATATTGCCTTCGCTGAGCAAAGACATCAATCGGTACATGGAAGCCATCAACTCGCCGGTTGAAATGGTATACCACCACCGGAAAGAATACGAAGACAGCATCACCACTATCAACAATGCGGTAGCCCGCTTTATTGATAAAGAACAGGAAGCTGCGCAGAAGATATTTCCGCACTACTTCGAAAGGTTTGTGACAGATGGCGTCGACTTTAATATCTATATCGGTCAATCTATCAGCCCCGATAAGAAGTTCGACTTCTTCTACCTCAAGAACCTTAAGATATGGCAGCTGAGCACCCTGGCCAAAGCGGCACGTCTTACGCACAAGCTCGAGAAAGAGCTTCCGCTGCGCCTGCAAACCAGTCAGCTCATCCTGGCACATAGCCACCCCATATCCATCAGCTTCCGCACAGCAGAACGCAAGTTCGATGTGGATGGTGCATACAACATCCGTTACGAGATCATTAAAAAGAGGATCGATAAAGTGCATGTCAAGGATTCAAACGAAAGGCTCACGCAACCCGGTACCATCGCGATCGTTTATTCACAGCCGCAGGAAGCACAGGAGTATCTCGAGTACATCGAATTCCTGCAAAACCAGGGATTGCTGAAGGGAGAAATAGAAAAGTTTGACCTCGAAGAGTTGCAGGGAGTAAGCGGCTTGAAAGGTTTGCGTATCGCCATCAACCTCGAAGAAGAAGCGGCAGAAGCTGTAAAGGAAGAAAAGAGAACGGCGAAAGTCGCCCACTAATAGACACAGATATTGTTGCATCCTGGCCGCCGCAAGGGGCCAGGATGTTCCTTTTTCATCTCACCAAACGTACAGACTACAGTCCTCCGGCTTTAAAGTCGAAATCAAAGTCGAACATTTTCTTCGGATGCATGGCCATGGCATTGGCAATGGTTATAACAGTAGCGATAGTAGGGCTGCTTTCGCCCACTTCAATCCTGTATACCTGTTTGGGTTCAATGCCTGCCTGGGCGGCCAGTGCCTCGCGGGAGAGTTTCTTGGCGGTTCTCAACCTTTTCAGGTTGGCGCCAAATGCTTTGTTGTATGCTTCGTTACGAATATTCACGGGTGTGAAGGTCTTAATTATGTGGAAATTAGCTGCGTCAAACTTGACCCAGCGCCAATATTTGTTATTATACAGATAAGGAAATCGTATTATTTCTACTTGGCGGGTGGGGTATATGGAAACTTCAGGATCGTAGCCTTGCCATCAACCCCTTCGTTAGAAATGAACATATCACCATTCGGGGCAAAGCAAATACCTTCCGGTTGTGGAAACTGGTCGGGGTTCATTTGCCAGGCGCCTTCTATCTTACCGTCAAGCGTCGTTTGCAATATAGCTTTCCCTACCGAAGCCACGATAAACAACTTGTTAAGTTTGGGATGTATCGCAGCAGCCGATGGTTTGAATTGTGCATTGTTATCTTTTAAATGTGCATGGATCTCCTTGCGGCGGATCTCATAAAGGATCTGGTCCGAAAACTGGAGACTATCAGGTGAGAAGGTGTAAGTAATCACACCCTTCTTGGTTTCGCGCTGCTCTTTCGATACCAGCACCAGTTGACGCAGGTTGGGATCGTAGTACAGGCTTTCGAATTCTATCTTCTTGTCGCGCGGGAACTCAAACTCTTCCTCCGAATTGGCCGTTGCTGCGGGCACCCGGTGAATATTGCCATTGCTTTCCAATACATAATAATAATCACCTACCATCGCGATATCTTCATAGTCCCGCTTACGGCCGAACTTTGTAACGGTGTAATCTCCCGTGGAACTGTTGATCATAAATATCTTGCCGTCTTCGTCATTGATGGCGGCGATCCTTGTATCGGGCAAATAGAACATGCCGGAGATCTCCAATAGCTCCTTATCGAGAACGATCACCTGCTTGTTGGTGGTGCTGTAGCCCGGAATGGGCGGCACAAATGATTTACCCTGGCGGCTGCATGCCTGAAAGGAGGTAACGAGGAACAGGGATAAGAAAACGAGCGTGCTCGGAAATTTCATGGCCATTGTACAGTTAAATGCTTGATACAGACAATTAATTCTTCTAAAGATACAATCTTTTATTCCTTAATTTAGACTGCTAAAGTAACGCATGTATGTCATCAGACAGCCAATCACTCTTGCAGGAAACGGAACGTTATGTAACCCATTTCTTTGCTACGCGTGTTAGTCCTGCCTTCCTATTCCACAATATCGACCACACGAAAGATGTGGTAGCGGCCTCCACCACCCTGGCCAACTTTTACCAGTTGCCCGAAAGCGAAAGGCAGGTACTGCTATTGGCTGCCTGGTTTCACGATACCGGCTATTCCAGTGGTACCGCCCGCTGGCACGAAAGGATCAGCAGGGAGATCGCGATCGATTTTCTCCAGCAGCACCAGGTAGATGCAACAGTGATTGAAAAGGTAGGTAATTGTATACTGGCCACCCAATGGCCGCAATGCCCTACCAACCTCACAGAGCAGATATTATGCGACGCCGATCTGTTTCACCTCGGCTCCGATGCGTTCGATGAAAAGAACAAATTACTCAGGAAAGAGTTGAACACCCTCTTCGAGGATAAGCTAAGCAAGAAGGAATGGCGCAAGCGCAATATCCTGTTCCTGCAGCAACATCGTTACTTTACCGATTATGCCCGGAAGAACCTTCAGCCGGTAAAAGACCAGCACCTGCAGGAACTGTTGTCCAAAGAAACAGATGCCGAAGCACCCGCAGTAGCACCGCCAGCCCTCAGCAAAGCCGAAGCCGCACCTCCCGGTGATGCAGTGCCCCAGGAAGAAGCCAAAGCCATCAAGGACAAGCTGAAAACGGCCGGCCGCACCGAACGGGGCATTTCCACCATGTTCCGCATCATGTCCGACAACCACGTGAACCTTAGTCAAATGGCCGATAGCAAGGCCAACATCATGATCTCCGTAAACACGATCGTAATGTCGATCATGGTATCGGTGCTGCTGGGTAAGTTGCAATTCTACCCGGAATTCATCTGGCCCACGATCATATTACTGGCTGTGTGCCTGGGTGCAGTAGTGTACGCGATCCTGGCTACCAGACCCAATATTACCAAGGGAACATTTACAGAAGAGGATATCCGGAACAAGAAGGTAAACCTCCTGTTCTTTGGCAACTTCTACAATATGTCGCTCCACGAATATGATTGGGCGATGAAGGAGATGATGAAAGACAATGAATACCTGAACAGCAGCATGATCAAGGACATCTACTTCCTGGGTGTGGTGCTGGCGCGCAAATACAAATACCTGCGCATCAGTTACAATATCTTCATGTTTGGATTGATCCTTGCCATCCTGGCATTTGCGATCGCCTTCCTGTTTTCAGAGCAAACCGTACAGAGCTCATAAAGAATTGACCTTCTCAGTAGACGTCCAGCTTTAGTAAGTCAATTGGTGTAAGAGCGGGCTCCCCATCAGCTTGCCGGCGCTAATAGCTCCTTTAATTTCATGACCAGCTCGGTCTTGGTAATGGGCACCCCCATGATCTTATTGTAGGCTTTCGCATCTACAAAATATTGATCGCGGATGATCTTTATTAATTGACCGTTATTGATTTCGGGAATCAATACCTGATCGAAGCTCTTAAGTAAATCACCCAGGTTCCTGGGGAAGGGACGCAGGTGACGAAGATGGGCATGACTGACTTCAAAACCTTCCTCCTGCATTTCGGCCACAGCGCTCTTGATGGCACCATACGTACTGCCCCAGCCCAGCACCAGTAATTTCCCTGTAGCCGGTCCGCTGTCGAGCTTTTGTTCGGGGATATACTCGGCGATCTTTTCTACTTTTTCCTGCCTGATCTTCACCATCAGCTGATGGTTGTCGGGATCATAGCTCACATTGCCGGTAATGTTTTGCTTCTCCAGTCCGCCGATACGGTGTTCCAGACCGGCCGTGCCGGGTATGGCCCAGGGACGCACCAGTTTTTCATCGCGCAGGTAAGGCTGAAATTTATCCTCTCCATGCCCCAGATCGGTTTTGAACTTTATTTCAATAGAGGGCAGGTCTTCGCTTTTGGGAAAACGCCAGGGTTCGGCCCCATTGGCTATATAGCCGTCGCTGAGGAAGATCACCGGCGTCATATGTTGAATGGCGATCCTCACCGCTTCGTACACAGCGCCAAAGCAGTCACTGGGGGTAGAGGCAGATACTATGGGCATGGGACATTCGCCATTACGGCCATAATAAGCCTGCAACAGATCGCTCTGTTCGGTTTTGGTAGGCAGGCCGGTAGAAGGGCCGCCGCGTTGAATATCACAGATCAGTAATGGTATTTCCATCATCACCGCCAGGCCCATGGCCTCGGCTTTCAGGGCCATACCCGGCCCCGACGTGGTGGTTACGCCCAGCAAACCTCCGTACGAGGCACCGATGGCCGAGGTAATGGCGGCAATTTCATCCTCTGCCTGGAAGGTCTTTACACCAAAAGCTTTGTGCCGGCTCAGTTCGTGCAGCACATCCGAAGCGGGTGTGATGGGGTAGGAGCCGAGAAAAAGCGGTAACCCGCTTTTTTGGGAAGCTGCGATGAGCCCATAGGCCAACGCCTGGTTGCCCATGATGGAGCGGTATACGCCCGGTTCCATTTTCGCTTTCTCCACGCGAAAAGTGGTCGTGAAGGTTTCTGTCGTGTCGCCAAAATTGTAGCCTGCCTGCAGCGCGCGGGTATTGCTTTCGAGGATATCGGCCTTCTTACCAAATTTCTCCTTAAAGAAATGGAGGGTGCTTTCCATATCGCGGTTGTACATAAAATACAGGAACCCCAACACGAACATGTTCTTGGCACGATCCTTCTCCTTCGTACCCATGGTGATATCCTTGAGCGCCTCACGTGTCATTTTGGTAACATCCATCTTGATCACTTCGTAGTTGCCGAGGCTGCCGTCTTCGAGTGGATTGATGCCATCGGGATAATTGGCCAGCCGCAGGTTCTTGGTATCGAAACCATCGGTGTTGGCAATGATCTTGCCGCCTTTCTTTAATGTTTTGAGGTTAGTCTTGAGTGCTGCGGCATTCATGGCCACCAGCACATCGCACTCGTCGCCGGGGGTAAAGATGCGGTCGCTGGAAAACCGGAGTTGGTAGCCGCTTACACCAGGCAGGGTGCCCTGCGGTGCGCGGATCTCTGCCGGAAAATCGGGAAAGGTAGCCAGGTCGATGCCCAGCAAAGCGGTATTGTTGGTAAACTGGCTGCCCGTTAGCTGCATACCATCGCCCGAATCACCGGCGAACTTGATCACCACATCCTGCAATACTTCTTCTTTACGGCTCATTGCAAAAGTTGTTACCAGTAAATTTAAGATAATTCGGCCATGGTCGGGCCGGTTTTCCCGGCCGGCCTTTTGCATCGTTTTTGCCAAATAAGCCAGGCCCTCGCCAGTAGCTGAACTACAATTTGTGCCTGCCAGTTCAGCCCACGTTCCTGCACACTGTCAGAAACACTTCCAGATCGGTACGTTTTCCGGTACGGAGACGCCGCCGGATGGATGCATAACGGACAACAACATCCCACACGCTTTATACAATCTTTAACCAAAAGAATTTGCAGAAGGCCTTTGCTGTGATATAAATTCATACTCATAAAACTTCCCCTTAACAAGTATGGAAACCCAGAGTGACGAAGGCGGTCCTACTGGCTTTGTGTTCTACAAACCGCTCCTGCTTTTGCTGGTGCTGATGGCCTGTGCCAAAACAACCCGCAGAAACGACATCAACAACATTACCCAACCCCAGCCATCAACAGCCAAAACCGGGGAGAAAACACCTCCTCCCACCCGTAAGAAGAAAAAGAAGAAGATCTACCTTACGTTCGACGACGGGCCCAACAAGGGAACCCGAAAAGTATTGGATATCGTACAGCAGGAACAGGTGCCCGTTACCTTCTTTCTCATTGGTGAACATGCCTTTGCCAGCACTTCCCAACGCGCCACCTGGGATAGTCTTCGTATAGAGGAGTCCATCGAGTTGTGCAACCACAGCCATACCCACGCCTGGCACAACCGGTACAACAAGTTTTATGAACAGCCCGATTCGGTAGTGAATGATTTCAAGCGATGCCAGGATAGCCTTGGCCTCAGCAATACCATCAGCCGAACACCGGGTCGCAACATCTGGCGCGTGGATACCTTGCGCTACACCGATCTGTCGAAGAGTGCCGCTGCCGCCGATTCGCTCCAGCAGGCCGGCTTTACCATCATTGGCTGGGACCTGGAATGGCACTACGATCATAAGAACTTTACCCTGAAGAATGGGGCCGACGCATTGTTGGGACAGATCGATAGCCTGTTCGCGGCCAACAAGACCCGCGTACCCGAGCACCTCGTGCTGCTTGCGCACGACCAGGTCTATGACGATGCCAACGACTCGGCCGAGCTACACCAGCTGATCAAAAAACTGAAGGCCAGGGATGAATATGAGTTACTGGTAACGAGTAAGTTTCCCGGCGCTAAGCCACGCAAAGAGGGAAGCGCAACTGCCGATTAAGCCCTGCGCGCATTGATTGCAGGCGAAAGTGGAGAGGGGGCTGGCAGCCCGAGGATGCATAAGAAAAGCCCGGCTGAATAAAACATCGCCGGGCCTTTGCAAAGGGTACACAGACACCATACACTTAAAGCAGTGCGAACGCCGGTGTTTTCACGGGCGGCGCAATATCGTATACCGGTTTAAGTAATCCGTCTTTCAACCCATACACCCAGCCATGGATGTGCGGACGGGCGCCTTTATCCCAGGCCCGGCGGATAGTATCGGTCTTCGACAGGTTGATCACCTGCTGGCGAACACTGAGTTCGGCCAGCAGATTCACTTTTGCTTCAGAATCAGAAATACTGTCGATCACGGATTTGTTATCCTGATAAGTATGCTTAATGTTCACAAGCCATTTATCGAGCAGGCCATAGCTATCGTTGGTGAGGGCCGCTTTGACCCCGCCACAACCATAGTGGCCGCAAACGATAACGTGTTTTACTTTCAGGTGAATCACGGCATATTCCAGTACGCTCAAAAGGTTGATATCATTATCCACCACGAGGTTGGCAATATTGCGGTGTACGAAGATCTCACCGGGATTGGTGCCCGTGATCTGGTTGGCGGGCACACGGCTGTCGCTACAACCTATCCACAGGAATTCCGGTGTTTGCCCCTTCGAGAGGCGGTCGAAGAAACCGGGATCTTCCATCTGGGTCTCTGCAGCCCAGGCCTTATTTTCGAGTAACAGCTTTTCGAATGAGTTCATAAAAATTAGTTTTTGGATAAAACAAGTTCACGGGGTACATGAGTATTGAACCCCTGTTCCTTGTACACACTTTTCTTCAGTTCTACGGTAATGTTCTTCAGCGGGGCGTGCTTCTGAAAATCCTCGATCACTTCGATTACATCCTTGTCTATAAAATCGGCCCGGGCAGCATCGATCAGCACGTAGGAGTCGGCAGGCACTTCTTCCAGCTTGCGCTTGATGATCGGCTTATTGAGGAACGAAACGTCTTTCCGCAGGCGGAAGAGATACTTGTTCTCATCGTTCACCACAAATACGGCCGATTTGAAGTTGCTGCGCAATACAAAGATTAAACCTACGCAACAGCCGATCAGGATACCTACCAGCAGGTCGGTGAGCAGGATGGCAACCACCGTGATCACAAAGGGAAGGAACTGATCCAGGCCTTTCTTGAAATACTTGATGTACAAGGCGGGTTTGGTCAGTTTATAACCAGTGAAGATCAGCACGGCAGCCAGCGCTGAAAAGGGGATCATGCTCAGCAAGCCAGGGATGAGGGCCACACACAAGAGCAGCAGTACACCATGGCTGATGGCAGAGATCTTCGTTTTTGCGCCTGAGTTGATGTTGGCCGAGGTACGCACCACTACCGAAGTAAGCGGCAAACCGCCGATCAAACCCGATACCAGGTTACCCACACCCTGGGCTTTCAATTCCCGGTTGGTAGGGGTTACGCGCTTGTAAGGATCCAGTTCGTCCGAAGCTTCGATGTTCAGCAAAGTTTCCAGGCTCGCGATAATGGCGATCGTGAAGGCGCTTGTCCAAACCGTTATATTACCCAGGTAACTAAAATCGGGATGGGTGAAGAACGACAGGAACTCGCCGGCTGTTTCAGCCTTGGGAATGCTTACCAGGTGATTGGCACCCAGGGCCAGGTCGGGCCGGTTAGTCTGCAGCCATTCATTGATCAGCACACTCACCACCACCACGATCATGGCAGATGGGATGAGGGCCAGCACCTTCGATTTCTTCGAGATCTTTTCCCACACGATCATTATGACCAGCGACAACAAACCAATGGCGAGGGCCATGGGCATGATATGCTTAAAGGCATAGAATACTTGTGTAAAAGTGTTTTTGCCATCAGGTTGATTGAATGCCTCATCTCCCTCATAGTCGCCTTCGTCGCCCACGAGGTGAGGTATTTGTTTCAGAATAAGGATCAAACCAATCGCTGCCAACATTCCTTTAATAGCAGCACCAGGGATATAGTCGCCCAGGACACCTGCTTTTAGATATCCCAGCGCTATCTGGATAACACCTGCCAACACAACGGCCAGCAGGAACGCTTCGTAAACCTGGAGTTTGGTAATGGCCGCCAATACAATGGTCGTTAAGCCGGCGGCGGGTCCGCTCACGCTTAACTGCGATCCACTTAAAGCACCAATCACAATGCCACCCACGATACCGGCAATAAGCCCGGAAAAAGGAGGAGCGCCAGATCCGATAGCGATACCCAAACACAGCGGCAGGGCTACCAGGAAAACCACAACTGAAGAGGGTAAGTCAGAACCAAGAGACTTTAAATAGCTTTTAGGCTTTTGCACCATAACAATAAATTTGAGGAAATGAGATACGATTGAATATCTACGCGATGGCAACAGCACCCATGCGGGTACAGCATACCATTGCATCGACAACCAATACCTTTCCTGTCAGAAAGGGGTTAAACAAATAGATTTACGTGAAACGTCAGAAGTAACGGGGAAAATAGACTACGCTTTGGGAGGCGGCGTGATCAGTTCGTAGTGTACGATCTGTAATTTCTCTGATTCGTGAATTTTGTGGGCAAACAAAGGGTCGATCCAGAATGGGTGATCCATATCGGGGCCCTCGTGTATATATTCTTCGTTTACAGAGACAGGTTTGTTGGGCGCTTTTTCATCGGGCCCGGCCGGCGAGCAGGGATTGTTCGTTTCCGGCGACTCTTCTTCGTTGGAGGCACTCCAGGATGATTGATTTTCCTGGTCTTTGTCGGAGTACACAAAGAAGTTCATGCTGGTCAGCAGCAGCAAAAGCAGCATCATGCACACGGCAGGAAAGACCTTCCGCGGCGACAAAGCCTGGTATTTATTGCGTGGCTGCTTCATAATCAATTTACTGACAATGCAAATATAACCCCTCGATCCAGCAATTGTTAGGGCGTTTGGTTTTTTTTAACAATTTGATGACGCTGGTCAGACAGTTCTATTGGGTATGAACAAGTTCCGCCAGTTGCCGGCTCTAAAACGTCCGGTTCGCAATATATTGTATTGCTGATTAATCTTTTGCAGACTATTGCCCTATTTCCTCATAGGAATGAACAGCTGCAGCAAGTACTGCAGCCGTCGCAGAACGTCCGCCCGGGGCTGTGTGGGTCTTTTACAGTTCCTGCGAATTCTCGGGCAGGTGACTGTACTCACCTTTCACAGCGTAATAGCCAAAGATCATCAGGCCTATGGCGATGGGTGTGAAGATCGTGATGATGATGATCCAGATCACCGGGTTGTTAATGTCTTTGGTGCCTTTGGGGTCGATATGGGTAATAGCTCCCTGCACGAGGAAGTAGATAACTACCGGGCCGAGCAGCAGCCAAACGAAACCTAATATTTTTTTCAGCGTATTCATAAAAAGTTGTTGATCGGTGAATGAATTAATCGGTTACGTCCTGGTCAATTTTGTTGCGCAGGTAGATGCTGCCGATGATAAAGCAAAGTGCTGCGATGCCAATGGGATACCAAAGGCCCACCAGCGGATCGCCGGGAATGCTCGTGGTTAACAATAAACCAATGAAGGGTACCAGGCCGCCAAAAACACCATTGCCGATATGGTAGGGCAGACTCATGGATGTATACCGGATCTTGGTAGGGAACATTTCTACCAGGAAGGCGGCGATAGGACCATACACCATAGTTACCAGTACGATCATGATCCACACCAGGAAGATGAACCACATATAGGTTCCCTTGCTTACATGTTTGTTGGTATAGGTGGCTGGTTTATTGGATACACTGCCCGACTGTATTGGCCCATCTGCCTGCGATAAAGTATCTGTCGTTACACGGGTATATTTCTCTCCGCTGGCTGTTTCGTAGTGTGCAGCTACCTGTATGATGTAGCTATTCTCATGCACGGTAGCCTTGCGGTCCTGCTTTACCATGGTGGGGTTATTGGCTTCCCATTCTTTCACATTCGTGTCTTTGAGGAAGGTAGAAAAGATGGGGCGGTATAAAAGCACGCCCAGCAACATGCCCGTGAGCATGATCCACTTGCGGCCGATGCGGTCGCTGAGCCAGCCGAAGAACAGGAAGAAAGGGGTAGCAAAGGCGATCGCCCACAACATGATGGTGCGGCTTTGCTCGAACTCGATGGCGCATTTTGTTTCAAGGAAACTTTGCGCATAGAACTGCCCGGTGTACCAAACAACGCCCTGACCCATCACAGCGCCGAACAGCGCCAGCAATACCATTTTGAAATTGGCCTTATTGCGGAAGCTTTCTTTGAGCGGGTTCGAAGATGTTTTACCTTCTTTCTTCAGTTTAGTGAAGATGGGCGATTCATCCATCTTCATCCTTATATATATAGATACAATAACGAGGAAGATAGATACCCAGAAGGGATACCGCCAGCCACCCCAGGGAGCGTTGAACTGCTCATCGGTCATATTGAGCTTTACCAGCATGATCACACCGAGCGCTACAAATAAGCCGAGCGTTGCGGTCGTTTGGATCCAGCTGGTGTAATAACCACGTTTATTGGCTGGTGAATATTCTGCTACATAAGTAGCGGCGCCTCCATATTCGCCACCCAGCGCGAGGCCCTGTATGAGGCGAAGCAGCAACACGAGCAGTGGAGCTGCCATGCCGATGCTTTTATAACTGGGCACAAGACCGATGAGAAAGGTAGAGCCACCCATAAGGATGAGGGTGAGCAGGAAGGTGTATTTGCGGCCGATCATATCGCCCAGGCGGCCAAAGACCAATGCACCAAAAGGGCGCACAATGAATCCGGCGGCAAAGATGGCCAGCGTGCTCAGGAGCGCGGCAGTGGCATTGCCTTCCGGAAAGAATTGGGTACTGATGGTTTTGGCGAGCATCCCGAAGATGTAGAAATCGTACCACTCGATCATGGTACCAACGGAGGATGCGATGATAACCTGGCGGATAACGTTTGCGGGCGCAGCAGTCGTTTGATTCATGCACGGAAGATAATTTGAAAAGTTGAGAATCAGCACTGCCCGGCTTGCAAAACATTTTGCTGAACAGTCTATTAAACTGCAGGAGTTTAATAACGGTATCTAATTTTTGCTGTTTGCGCAATCGTATGAAGGCAGGAAGCAGCAATGCCAGCGTAAATAATATTCAATTTTTCACCCGAACGCCTTATTAAAATTTAAACTGTTGTATTTTTAAGCTCCAAAAACACCAAGGTAAACGATTAGTTATGTCATATCCCTACCAGATCAGGTCAGCAGAACAGTATCAGGCAGCTTACAAAAAGAGCGTAGATCATCCCGAAGAATTCTGGAGTGATATTGCATCCAACTTCCAATGGCGCAAGCCCTGGGATAAAGTATTGGAGTGGGATTTCAAGAAGCCCACCATCAAATGGTTCAATGGCGGTAAGCTGAACATTACGGAGAACTGTATCGACCGCCACCTCGAAAAGCTGGGCAACAAACCCGCCATTATCTGGGAGCCCAACGATCCCGAAGAATACCACCGTGTATTAACATATCGTGAATTGTACAATAAGGTGGTACAATTTGGCAATGTTTTGAAGAATAATGGCATCAAAAAAGGCGATCGTGTATGTATCTATATGGGTATGGTGCCCGAACTCGCGATTGCTGTACTGGCTTGCGCGCGCATCGGCGCTATCCATTCCGTGGTGTTTGGTGGCTTCAGTGCACAAAGTATAGCCGACCGTCTGCAGGATGCCAAAGCTGAATTTGTCATCACCTGCGATGGTGCTTACCGTGGTAACAAAGAAATTCCGCTGAAGAGTGTTATAGACGACGCCCTGGTGCAATGCCCGTTTGTGAAGCGGGTAGTGGTGCTTACCCGCACGCGTACCGCCGTGTCGATGCTGAAGGGCCGCGACGTTTGGTGGGAAGATGAAGTGAAGAAAGTAGAAACACAAGGCAATCATGACTGCCCGGCCGAAGAGATGGATGCAGAAGATATGCTGTTCATCCTCTATACCTCGGGCTCAACCGGCAAACCCAAAGGTGTGGTGCATACCTGCGGTGGTTATATGGTCTATGCCAACTATTCATTCGTCAATGTATTCCAATACCAACCGGGTGACGTATTCTTTTGTACAGCGGATATCGGCTGGATCACGGGTCATAGTTACATCGTGTACGGCCCATTGAGTGCCGGTGCTACTACCCTCCTGTTCGAAGGGGTGCCCACCTGGCCCGATGCCGGCCGTTTCTGGGATATTGTCGATAAGTATAAGGTGAACACATTATATACGGCGCCTACTGCCATCCGCAGCCTCATGGGCTTCGGACTGGAGCCGGTACAAAAACACGACCTCGGTTCACTGAAAGTATTGGGTACCGTGGGCGAGCCAATCAATGAAGAAGCCTGGCATTGGTACGATGAGAACATCGGTAAAAAGAAATGCCCTATTGTAGATACCTGGTGGCAAACCGAAACCGGTGGTGTCCTCATCTCCAATATGGCAGGTATTACACCAGCCAAGCCCTCCTTCGCCACCCTGCCGCTGCCTGGCGTACAACCCATCCTGGTAGACGAGAATGGCAAAGAGGTCGTAGGTAATGGCGTAAGCGGTAACCTCTGTATCAAGTTCCCCTGGCCCGGTATGCTGCGCACCACTTATGGCGATCATGAGCGTTGCCGCACCAATTACTTTGCTACTTATGATAACCTGTACTTTACCGGCGATGGCTGTCTGCGTGATGAAGAAGGCAACTACCGCATCACCGGCCGTGTAGATGACGTGTTGAACGTGAGCGGTCACCGTATCGGAACGGCCGAAGTGGAAAATGCCATCAACATGCACACCGGTGTGGTAGAAAGTGCCGTGGTAGGGTATCCGCACGATATCAAAGGTCAGGGTATCTATGCGTTCGTGATCTATCAGGGTCATGGAGACAGCGATGACAAAATGGCCCGTCAGGATATCGCTCAAACAGTTTCCCGCATCATTGGCCCCATTGCCAAACCCGATAAAATTCAGTTCGTAAGCGGCCTTCCCAAAACGAGAAGCGGTAAGATCATGCGGAGAATACTACGTAAAATTGCAGAGGGCGAAACTGATAAATTAGGCGATATTTCTACCCTGCTCGACCCCGCTGTTGTGGAAGAGATCAAGAACGGAAAATTATAAGGAGTTACATAAAAAAGAAAACCCCATGGCTGGAGTGGTTATGGGGTTTTCATAGAGACGGAAAACATTGGCCGTTTTCTGATTACCAATGTTATATGTTTTGTTCTATCTCCCAATTGTTATTGGGTTCTTCAAGGATATCGGGGTTCCGCTATAAATGCGCGATATTCATGCCAAAAATCAGCCGCCGCAGAACCTGTTTGTAGTACCAAAATAAGACAGGCAGGGTTGTTCCGGTAAATCTACTAAGCCCCCTTATGCGAATACTACGAAGAGTATTATGGACGGTCCTCATTCTGTTTGTGCTGTTCAACGCACTCTGCATCTTCCACGCTTATCGGTTTACCTACTTCTATGATGATGCCGGTGCGGCCATCAAGAAACCCGAGCAAATGAGCGGCCTGGAGAAGACCAAAGTAGTATTGTTTGGCCTGCAATATCCCAAGTCGGTCAACGACGCGCATCCCAAACTGCCTTATGAGGCGGTATCCCTCACTACTTCCGATACTGCGCATCTTCGGGGCTGGTATATGCCACGCAAACAGGCCCGTGGCACCGTGATCCTGTTTCATGGACATGGCAGCTCCAGCGGCCGTGTACTCGAAGAGGCTTATTATATGCACAGCCTGGGTTTCCATACCATGCTGATCGATTTCAGGGCGCATGGCAACAGCGATGGCCATGTAAGCACGATCGGCTATTATGAAGCAGCCGATGTAAAAGCTGCGTATGATTTTGTAAGAAAGAAAGGAGAGCAAAACATCGTGTTGTGGGGCGTATCGCTGGGGGCTGCCACCATTACGCGTGCCATTGCAGTAGAGGGCGTAAAGCCCGAGAAGATCATTCTTGAACTCTCTTACGGAACATTATACGATGCGGTGAAGGGCAGGATACGTACGATGGGCTTGCCCGAGCGTCCGCTGGCCGGCATGCTGACCTTTTGGGGCGGCGCCATCCGGGACTTCTGGGCCTTTGGCCTCGATCCGCAGGAGTATGCGAAGAAGATCGAATGCCCGGTGCTGGTGCAGCATGGAGCCAAGGATTCCCGCGTTACGCTGGCCGAAACCAAGGCGATCTATGCCAATATCCCGCATGGCAGGAAGAAACTGGTGATATACGAGCAGGCTAAACATGAATCACTATGCAAGCGCGAGCCTGAACATTGGAAGAAGGAGATCAAGGATTTCCTTCTTCAATATTGAGTGCGATAACCGGGATCTCTATACTTGTGGCGAGCCTGGATTTGCCCAACAATTACCTCCGCACGATCACTTTGGTGCCAATGGGCATGTATGATTCCAATTCATCGAGATCTTCATTCTTGACCGCGATGCAGCCATTGGTCCAGTTGGTAAAATCATCTACGACGATATTGTCATTGGGCCAGGTGCCGTGTATGGCGATGCCGCCGCCGATCTTCGCCCCTTTGGGAATTACTCCCTGCGCCTTCCGCTGATTGAATTTGGCCATGCTTTCCTGCGTAGGATAATCCAGCATGAACATTTTATGCCATTTGGCATGCGGTCTTTTGGAGATGATCTTGAAAGTGCCTTCGGGTGTTTTGCGATCGCCCTCGATCATTTTATCCCCAAGGTCTTTATTGCCGAATACGACGGGATAGGTGGCGTACCAGCCTTCCTCATCATAGACTTGCAGTTCATAATCGGATTTGTCGACGATGATATAAACGGCGCCCGTAGGGCCGTTGTTAAAGAAGCGTTTCATGTGAACCCTTTTTTCAATGGTTCTGAAGGCAGCTAAGCCTGCACAGGACAATAGCAGCAGCGCGGCGATGTGTTGGCGTTTCATGGTAAGCCTGGTTTTGCGTAAAGACCAGTCGATCGGTAAGCTTTAGATTAATGAATACGGATACCTTGTTGCCTTATTGAAAACGTATAAGGAATTAAGAATATTTTTCAGGTGGATAAGTTTTAACAATAGAAAATGCAATACACTTCATTGTCAACGTTCTCCCGGGGAAATTAGTCTGCAATTTGTTTGCCATTTCTCGTTAAGGGATTGTTGCAGTGGAGGTTCGGTAAGTGGTTTTCCTGAGCGAAAACTTGGCGCCCGCCGCAGGCAACCTCAGCCCTAATTGTATTTTTCCATGATATTCATGAACTTGCTGGCTCAAACCGAAACTGATCATGAAATACCTGTTTTATATACTTCCCGTGCTGGCCGGCGTGGCAATGACGGTGCAGTCAGGGATCAATGCCCAGCTCAGGGCAGCGATCAACCATCCTATTCTGGCCGCTTTCATCTCTTTTATAGGTGGCACCCTGGCACTGGCTATCTTGTTATTGTTCTCGAAACAAGCCGTTCCCGCGCTCAACGCTTATAGCGATATCAGCTGGTACAAGTTTTCGGGCGGATTGCTGGGCGTATTTGTGGTAACCGTCGTTTTATTGTCGGTGCAGGAGATCGGAGCGGCCAATATGTTTGTGCTTATCATTGCGGGCCAGTTGGTGACGGCTTTGCTGATGGACCATTTTGGGGTACTGGGTATGAAGACAAGCCCTATTTCTTTGCAGAAGATGATCGGGGTGATCTTTTTGGTAGTAGGAGCCTGGCTCGTGAACAGAAAATAAAAACGCTGCGTGCAGGTATCCCTCACACGCAGCGTCTGCTTCTTAATTCTTTCACTGATCTTACCAGCTATTGATTCGAATGCCTACATTATAAGGAGTAAGATCCAATCCTTTGCTGAAGATGCTTTCGGTGGCATATGCGCCGTACAGTTTAACCGGACCCAGTCCCAATTCGGCGAGGTACTGTATTTTCCAGGGGTTCAGGTCGAAATCATCGTGTTTTTTACGTTTGCCGTCGGCATCGGTGATGGTTTTCTGGCGGCTGTTGTACAGGTAACCTGCGCTGGCGCCAAAGGCCAGGCTGAATCCTCGCTCACGCTGCGGGGTGAAGTTGAACTCGAGCAACATAGGAACGGTAAAATAATCTGCTGCCAGTTTGTTCTTGCTGTAGTTGGTGCTGTTGTCCATGTATACATGCACCTTGGGTTCGGTTTCGAACTTTACCGGTTCTTTGAATCGATAGTTGTTCATCTCCAGGCCCAAACCGTATTTCAGGTTCACTACGTGTTTTATAAGATTGAGCCGTTGCATGAAGATCCAGATGTTCACATTGCTCGATTTGCCAGACTTTAGCTTGAACCAGTCTTCATCGGAGCCGGGGGCAAATGCCTGTGCTTCGGCGCTGGTGTAATTGGTTTGGTCATTCCAATTGGTGAAGCCCAAGTCGAAGATCAGCCAGTTGGTGGTGAGGTTCGAGGGTTTGTAGTGACGGCGGTAAACACGGGTTGTTTCGCGGTCGTTATCTGCTTTGGCGCTACCAGGGGTGCGCACGATGATCATTTTACCTATCCGGAGTGTATCGGTTTTGGGTTGTTGGGTTGTATCTGTTTGAGCCAGGGCCGAACATGCCATACCTATTCCCGCCAGGAGAGTCAGCATCCTTTTCATACTTCAAAATTTACTTGTGTAATGGAGATTATTTTAACGCTATTTCAAAACTGGCTATCCTTATGCTGGATTTCTCTTGATCCGGATCAGCACTGGTAGCTTTATCAAACACGCGGGATACTTTTCTGAAGAAACCACGCATCCTGTTTTTCTTATTATTCTCGGGTGATTCGTCATATGGGAGCGGCTCGTAACCCTTGTTGGGGGTTTTGTTGTTAACCGCGAGGTCGATTACTCCTACAGGAGTACCTACCGCTACTGCTTCACTATTCTTGTTGGTAGGATCGCTAAGGGTTGTTTTTTCAGGATCCTGTCCTTTCAATTCAACTTTATTAGGAGCCTTCTCTGCAGGATTGATTGCTGCGTATCCCTTTTCTTGTTGTACGTTTTGCTCAGGCAGAATGTTACTCTTATTGTTGTCTTTTTTCTGCGTTGATTGCAGAGCGGCCAATTCCTGATCCTGAACAGACTTTTCCTGCGGGCGTACAGCCGGTGTTAAAGGGGTACGCTTGTTTTCCTCTTTCTTTATTGCATAACCTTCCTGTGCGGGTGAACCGGTGTTCTCTTTCACGGCAGGGTTAGCGGTGCTCTGATCAGTTCCAGGATTCGCTGCCTGATTGTTCTTCCCGGCATCAGTAGCAGCTATACTTTGTTGCGAAGGTGTTGTTGTAGCAGGCTGCGTAGTTTGAGGCTGTTTGCCGTTGTTGTCGCGAGCCACTTGTCCTTTAATGGGGTCTTCTGTCGTAGCCATATACCAGCCCATGCCGCCCACAAAGAGGAGCACGGCAGCGGCCGCCGCCATCTTGTACCAGCGCATTCCAACCACAGGCGTCTTTTCTTCTTCCTCGTGGCGATACAAGGCATATTTATCCGGGAATACTACCGAGGTATCGGGCATCAGCTTTACCTGCTGCATCAATTCAAAGCTGGCCTGGTGCTGCGGGTTGCGGTATACGAATTGTTCTACCTGGTCCTTCTGCTCATTGGTCAGTTCGTCGTCGGCGTATAAGATGAAATATTCTTCGCAATTGGTGTCGTTGACCGGGTTGGGTGCTGCAGTTGTTCTCAGCAGCGATCCCTTATTTTGGAACACGATCTGATCGTCGGAGGGCAATACAGTGTCCTGCAGCATGATCAGCTCGGCGCGCAGATCCGGGTTTTCTTCCACAAAGGATTCCACGGCCTTCCGTTGAACAATGTTCAGTTCATTGTCGACGTACAGCAGAAAGTACTCTTCGTAATTTTGGCGTGTGATGTTCATACTATAACACGTTTTCAGGGCTGACCAAATAATTTTTTAACTGCACACGGGCGCGGTGTAAATATACTTTCACCTGGCTTTCGTTCAAACCGGTGATCTGCCCGATCTCTTCGTACGAATATCCTTCGTAATCCTTCAGCAGCACCAGTGATCGTTGGGTTTCGTTCAGTTGCGCCAGGGCCTGTTCCAACACTTTGCGGGTGTTGTGCATGGGGCGGTCGTACACTTTGGCGTTCTCATTGAACTCATCCTTCAGCGTCACCCTTTTCGCCTTGCGCAGGTGATCCACCATCTGGTTGTAGGCAACGGTAAACAAATAGCTTTTGCATTTGGTGCCGTCTACCTGGGCGCGATTGATCCACATTTTCTCGAATGCCGTTTGTACCACATCCCGGGCGTCCTCCTCGTGGCGGAGGTTCTTAAGGATGAACCGGTACACGTTATCCGCATACTCTGTGACACACTGATTGTATTCTCTTTCGGTCATAAGCAAGTCCTGTCTCTAAATGTGCATGTAAGGTTATCTATTGGTTATACGGCCCAGGCCCCCGGAATGTTACAATTGCCCGAACTTTTTGCCCAAAAAAATAAAAAGAGGCTGCTAGGGCCTCTGATTTATTGTAAATAGTTGATAATGAAAGGGGTTAACGTGCTGTCGCCATCACTGCCCGGTTGAGGGCTTCAAGGATGATGAACTCTCCCTGGGCTTTGGTCTTTTCGCACTGATCATTAGCCTCGGTACAAACATCCTCTTCGGTGTTCTTATGGGCTTTGGTGGCAGCTACCACCAAAATTCCGGCTGTCAGCACTGCCAGCAAGAAGAATGCCCGTATGAAGGATTTTTTGAACATAATTGGCCCTTTAAAAGATAAGACGAAGGTAATTGCAAAATGTTACAGGAGTGGTAAAGAATTCTAAAAATTAGGTGAAAGTGGGGGTATGGCCGGCGAAATTACCCAGTTGCGGTTGAACATTCCCCACACCTGAGTTCACGCTAAGCCAGCAAAGCCTCTGCCCCGAGGTAAATCGCAACGGAGGCTGAGATCAACCCAAGGTTCGGGCGTACACCGTGCGGTGGCCAGTAAAACAACCCGGAATATTGTACAGAACCTCCCTGCAAACCCACATCCTAAGAGGGCACCTTGCAGGCATACCTGGTATACCTCCAGGCCATCATCAGGCTACTACCTATGAATCAACTCCGAACCATCTCCGAATGAAGACGCCGCAAAGGGCTCTGTAGGTCCTCTGTAAGTGCTCTGTAGGTGCTCTATAGTTTTTGTCATATTCAGTATATTCGTAATGTGAAAAGTGAAGACCCTGGTGAAGATGGCCAGTTTGGTTTGCTGTTGAAAACCCGGCGGGCCACCGTAGTTGATCTTGAAAAGCTTCTTATGATATTTGAGGTGAAAAAGCAGGTGGGCCCAAAATCCTTTATCGGCCAATTCTTTGCCAGAAGCTGCGCAACCGTTTGAAATTTTCAAATAAGCAGCTGCTCAAAGTCCTATTTTTGTGCCCTTATCTAAAAAATCCCTCTTTCCATGAATGAAAATTTAGTCAAAAGGCTGGCTACTGAGCTGGAGGAAATCAAAGCTTCGGGCTTGTATAAAACGGAGCGTATCATTGAGTCTCCACAGGGGGCCGACATCGTTGTAAATGGTAAAACGGTACTGAACTTCTGCGCCAATAACTACCTGGGCTTATCCTCGCACCCCAAAGTGCTGGAGGCTGCCAAGAAGAGTGTTGACCATCGTGGATATGGTATGAGCAGCGTACGCTTCATTTGCGGTACACAGGATATTCATAAGGAGCTGGAGGCGAAGATCTCTGCCTTCCTGGGTACGGAGGATACGATCCTGTACGCAGCGGCTTTCGACGCCAACGGTGGTGTATTCGAGCCGTTGTACAATGAACAGGATGCACTGATCTCCGACGAGTTGAACCATGCTTCCATCATCGATGGGGTACGTTTGTGTAAGGCTCAACGCTATCGGTACAAGCACAACAACATGGAAGACCTCGAGGCAAAGCTGATAGAAGCGCAGGCCCAGCGCAGCCGCGTCATCATCACCGATGGTTCGTTCAGTATGGACGGTACCATCGCACAGCTCGACAAGATCGTGGCGCTGGCAGAGAAGTATGACGCGGCGATCATGATCGATGAATGTCATTCGAGTGGTTTCCTGGGTAAAACAGGTCGTGGTACCCATGAATACCGTGGTGTGATGGGGAAGATCGATATCATCACCGGTACCCTGGGTAAAGCCCTGGGTGGTGCTTCCGGCGGTTTCACCAGCGGCCGTAAAGAAGTGATTGAAATACTGCGTCAGCGTTCAAGACCTTATCTCTTCTCGAATACCCTGGCGCCCAGCATCGTGGGAGCTTCTATTGCCGTCCTGGACCTGCTTACGGAAACAACCGAACTACGGGATAAGCTGGAAAGCAATACCAAATACTTCCGTGCAAAGATGACAGAGGCTGGTTTCGATATCAGACCGGGTGATCACCCCATTGTGCCTATCATGCTGTATGACGCCGTTGTAGCGCAGAATTTTGCCGCCAAACTGCTCGAGGAAGGGATTTATGTTATTGGCTTCTTCTTCCCCGTAGTGGCCAAAGGACAGGCCCGTATCCGCGTTCAATTGAGTGCTGGTCACGAGCAAAAACATCTCGATAAAGCCATTGCGGCCTTTACCAAAGTGGGTAAGGAACTGGGTGTGCTGAAGTAATAAGACAAAGGAGCTAAGGAACTATATACAGGCCGCCGGTGAATGGAATTCGCCGGCGGCCTGTTTCGTTATTTACCGGCAGTTACGCTGATCTCTACATTTACATTTTTGGGCAGGCCCTTTACGGCGACGGTTTCACGTGCAGGGAAATTACTCTGGAAGTATTTTCCATAGATCTCATTCACAGTGGCAAACAACGACATATCGCTCAGGAAGATGGTCGTTTTTACGATATGGCTGAAGTCCATCCCCGCTTCGGATAAGATGGCCTTGATATTGTGCATTACCTGGTGTGTTTCGCCAATCACATCGGTGGCGTCGATATTGCCGGTTGCCGGGTTGATGGCTACCTGACCCGATACGAACAATAAACCGCCGATCTGAACGGCCTGGCTATACGGGCCGATAGGGGCCGGTGCGTTGGTGGTATTGATGATCTTTTTTTCCATGGGCCAAAAATAGGAAGTTTCGAGCTTTGGAGAGAAGGGGTAAAACCCCCGTATTGAGAAAACTAAGTGTCTGGTACACGGCTCCGTCAGGCAGCGGTTTTGCGAAATGCGAGGGCTTTTGACAAGAAGCAGTGTAAAACAGACGTTTTGCAAGAACTAAGCACTTGTTGCATGGACGGGGCAATCCGCTGTTTTGCAAAATGCAAGGGCTGTTGACAAAAAAGAGCCCCCGTTTTGTGAAAAGTCGGTCCTGTTGCCAAACTGCGGTGCGGAACCCCGACCAGTTGAACGTCCCGGAAACGCCCGGTGAAGAAGCGCTGGCTGGCAGGGTAGTCACCGTATACAGTCCCACTGGCCAATGGGGCGGGGCAGGATTACCGTGCCCGTATGACAATATCAACTTACATTGCGTAAATTTTTTGCCATGACGATCGCCCTGCTGGCCGACGACGTTTTGAAAGAAGAATGGTTGGAGAAGGAAGCCCCCGAAGAGGTTGAATTCATCTGGGTCGACTCGGTGAGTTCCCTGAGGATGGTGGAGGCCGACGCTTATTTCGATCTGTTGTACCAGCCCGATCCGGAAAGGATCCAGCAGCTGAAACCGCTCAATGGCAAGCCTCTTTTTGTGAATGCCGTGGCCTGGCATGGTAAGGTGACGGGTACGGACGTAATACGGCTCAATGCCTGGCCCACCTTGCTGAAGCGTCCGGTGGTGGAGGTTGCCCTTACCCGTGAGGATCAGCTGCCGGCCGTGCAAGCTGTTTTCGATGCCTTACAGTGGAGGTTTCAGGTGGTACCCGATATAGTGGGTATGATAACGCCACGCGTCTTGGCGACCATCGTCAACGAGGCTTACTTTACGTTGGGGGCCGGTGTTAGTACGAAAGAGGCCATCGATATCGCCATGAAACTTGGCACTAATTATCCAATGGGACCTTTTGAGTGGAGCAGCGCGATCGGACTTTCGCATATAGGTGTGCTGTTAAAAGAGTTGAGCCGGACCGATGACCGGTATGCGCCGGCGCCTGCATTGGTGCAGGCTTTGAAGTGTTAAGTTGTAGCTGTAAAAGTCGGATGGCCTAACCGGTTAGTCGTTAAACTTTTACAGGCAACTTTATGGAATTGGCGAAGTTTGTGCATCTATTATATGATGATCTAAAAAATTGTTGGACTTTCTATTCATTCAGTATCATGGGGCTTATACTAAATATCGATACGGCTACGGAAATTGCAGGGGTTTGTCTTGCAACCAATGGAACTCCGCTCGCGACTATGGTAAACCGTGAACAGAAGGATCATGCAAGCTGGGTGCAGCCGGCGATCGCCTCGTTGATGCAGGAAGCGGGTTATGCGATGGGACAGCTGGAAGCGGTTGCCGTTACCGCAGGCCCGGGCTCGTATACCGGGCTGCGGGTTGGTATGGCAACGGCGAAGGGCTTGTGCTATGCGCTTCATATTCCGTTGATTACAGATAGTACATTAAAAGTAATCGCTTATGCAACGCGTGCGGCTATGGGGTTGTCAACCGACGAATCTCCTATGTCAATTCCGACCTTGTTGTGCCCAATGATCGACGCGCGCAGGATGGAAGTGTTCACCGGCGTCTATAATCTGGAACTCGGAGAAGTAATTCCCGGAGGTGCCTGTGTGTTGGATGAAAGTTCTTTTAACAAAGAGTTAGAAAATAATCGTCTAATTTTCTGTGGCAATGGTGTGCGTAAGTGGAAACCCCTATGTAAGCATTCACATGCAATGTTTTACGAAGGACCCCCGCACAGTGTTACAGACCTGGCAGCTCTTTCAGAACAGCGGTTTCAGCAACAAGAATGGGCAGATCTGGCCTATGCGGAACCCGCTTATCTCAAGGAATTTTACTCTCATATAAAAAATTAAACTAAGTGAAACTTTTATAGACCTTTAATTCACATAGTATTTTTTTTCTTGTAAATTTGGCACGCTTATCCTATTAAATTTTTTAAAAGCTCTGATGTGCACATGAACGTAACAAGCAACTACTCCATGGTGCTGAATGCAGACGGCGTACATGGGGATTCCGTCAAGGTTGACTTCCTAAACCTAAAAAAGGCCGCTATGATCCTGCGGGCGCTCAATCACAAATTGCGCCAACAGATCCTTAAGCTCATAGATGAGCAAAAGCGCCTCACCGTCACTGAAATCTATGTGCGGCTCCGTCTGGAGCAGTCCGTAGCTTCTCAGCATCTTGCGATCCTTCGCAGGGCTGGGATAGTAAAAACAGAGAGGGATGGCAAGTTCATCTATTATTCCGTGAACAGTGCCCGCGTGGCACACATTATGGAATGTGTAGAGGACCTGAACAGCTAATAGCGGTTTAACCTTTTGATAATCTGCTTATAAAGCAGGACATGGCCGACCATGTTCTGCTTTTTGCTTTTAATGAAGTAATTTTGCCCTATGTTTATAAAGCAATTATACACAGGTTGTTTGAGTGAATCAGCCTACTATATTGAGAGTAAAGGCGAGGCCGCCATTATCGATCCCCTGCGGGATATTGCAGCCTACCTGGAGCTGGCGAAAGAAAGAAACGCTACGATCAAGTATATTTTCGAAACTCATTTTCATGCCGATTTCGTAAGCGGTCACCTCGACCTGCAAAAGGCTACCGGCGCTCCCATCGTATACGGCCCATCCACCGAGACCAATTTTCCGATCCACCTGGCGAAAGATGGTGAGGAGTTCGAACTGGGTGATCTGACGATCGGGGTTATCCATACACCCGGCCATACGCTGGAATCGACCTGCTACCTCCTCCGCGACGAAAATAAGGCCCCTTATGCGCTCTTTACGGGCGATACGCTGTTTGTTGGGGATGTAGGTCGTCCCGACCTCAGTAGCGGGAATTTGAGCAAAGAAGCGCTTGCATCGATGTTATTTGACTCTTTGCAGCAAAAAGTTGCAACTTTACCCGATTCGGTGATCGTTTACCCCGCTCACGGAGCTGGCAGCAGCTGCGGTAAGAACCTGGGGCCCGAAACGCACAGCACTATCGGCGAGCAGAAGCAAACCAATTATGCCCTGCAACCTCAAAGCCGGGAAGATTTTATCAAGGCAGTGACGGATGGCCTCGGCCTTCCTCCACAATACTTCCCCATCAATGCACGGATCAACAAAGAAGGGTACGAAAGCCTCGAAGGCATCATGCAGCAGGGATTGACTCCGCTGACGGTGGCCGACTTCAAGGCACTCGCCCAAAACGAGGATGTGATCGTGCTGGATACCCGTAACGCCGCTGCCTTTACCGAGCAATTTGTGCCTGGTTCTATATTCATCGGTTTGGAAGGTCGCTTTGCCGAATGGGCGGGCAGCCTGCTCCCATTCGATAAACCGATCATCCTGGTGACAGAAGCCGGACAGGAAGAAGAAAGTGTGGTAAGACTGGCGCGTGTTGGTTTCTCCCAAATGAAGGGTTACCTGCATGGTGGTGTGGAAGCCTGGAAGGCTGCCGGTGAGCAGATCGACCTGATCATCGATGTAGAAGCCGATGAACTGGCCATGGACCTGCCTTTCGATAATAACCTGGTGGTGGTAGACGTGCGCCGGGAAACTGAATTTGCCGATGGCCACGTAGCCGGTGCGGTAAACATTCCGCTCAACGAAATGACCGACCCAGGCACTATGGCGAATATCACCGAAACACAGAACCTGTACGTGCATTGCGCCGGTGGCTACCGTAGTGTGATCGCTGCCTCTATGTTGAAACGCCAGGGCATTCACAACCTGCACAACGTGCTGGGTGGATGGAACGCGATCAAGGACCAGAAAGGCATCGAGGTGGTGAAAGAAAAGAGTGTGTTGAATTAACCAGCTTTCAATAAAATAACCTTTGTGAAGCCAGCAGCGATGCTGGCTTTTTTTTATGGGTAATTCTACCGCTGCAATTCAGGTGTTTAAACGGGTGGTTTACTGTCGTTTGATGGATAGTTTTGCATAAAAATATATTCTATGCCAAAGCATACAGTAGAATTACGTGATGAAACGGATCGTGTATTTAAGGTAAATGAAAACCTGTCGTCAGATGCGCAAAGGACTATTAAAATAAAAGTGGTGACGGAGGGTGGTGTAAAAAAGCATGTATTGGAGATTGCAGAAGGTACTACACTTACGAAGCTGCCCCTAAAAGGGGTTAAAATTCCACCAGATATTGGTGATGAAATTTAGTTAATGGATCCAGGTAATTCTTAAAAAGCAGAGCCTACTTAGTAGGCTCTAAGCGCATTTTATACTGTCAGCGCCTTTGCCTTCTCCAGGTAGTGTTGCAGGAAGTCATCCCAGGTTGAATCTTGGGCGAACTTATTCACGACCTCGGGGTCGTAATAGGCGCAGAGGCTTTTTGTAGTTTCCATGGTTATATCGGTGTCGGCCGGAAAGTAAATTGATATGCCTTGTTGGGAGTAGCGCGATGTGTCGAATTTGTCTGAAAGCGTAAAGAATTCGCCGACAAAGGAGGATTTTACAATTCGTTTCCTGATAGATTTGTAGCGGTCAAGAAAGACCTTGAATTGATATTGAAAGGGTGATGGGGTGTCAGCAAGGCATTCGATCAACAGTCCCAGATCAACAAGGCCAAGGCCCAGTTTCGAAACATCATTGATCCTTTCTTTCCGTATTTTGATGAACATCGATAGGAATTCGGGTTCTTCAATACGAAGTTTGAGATAGTCGGACAGGTTGTTGATAAGCGTCGATAGTTCGTCGTAGTACTTTAGCTTGTTACAAAATACGGTACTTTCACTTACGATATCGATCCCTTCTGCTAGTTCGGTGGAGTACTTGAGAATGTAATCTTCCGTGATCTTCCGTACAAGCAGTTTGTTGGGAATATTGGGGTGTCTTCTTAACAGGTTAAATAGTCTAAGGTAGTTATAGCCGTAATAAGGGAACACAGATTGTGGGGCCACCAGGTATTTTACCTTGTCCTTAAGAATAAATCCATTGTCGGCCATTTGCATATTGCAGTTCACCATGAGCAGTATGTCGATCATTTGGTCGCCGGGAAGTGCCTGCTTCAATACATCGTAAATTTCCTGCATCCAAACCACATTTGCTTTTCGGCAAGGTGAAACCACATCTGATTCGATCGGCATCATTTCGTTTTTCTGTTCTTTGCCGCATTTGAATTCGCCCGAGTATAATTTTTTCTTGTCGAGCAAATTTTTGTTTACGAACTGTATGGTATTCTTTATTTCCACTACCGTGCCTGTATGCTGTACATTCAGGCTGTTTATTTCCAGTTCATCTGCTCTGCGAAGATCCAGACCGAAACCCTTGCCGTGAGTCCAGGTAACCAGTATCTTTTTTTCGGAGGGGAATGTTTTGAACACATAACTGAATATTGGTTTCCACGCTTCACTTTCATAGAGGTCGATACCATGGTGCCGGTAGGTCAACTTCCGGTAGGTAAACTTTGTTTTTCCCTCCTTACGGTAATACTCTCTTAAGCTATAATGGTAGCAATATTCATTATTGGGTGCTCTGAATTGAATGCTGTCGAGCAGCACGATAATTTTAACGTTGTCCGAGTTGTCGTCTAGATATTTACTGATTTCCCGTAATAATTTCTGACTTTCGGACTTGTACTCCATGATCTCATGGATAAAGATGAATACTAACCATTTATAGGTCTTCGTGTTATCGGCGGAATCCATAATTGAGGTTTGAAAAGTGTCGTCGTATTTCAAATTTATGGATGGTCAAAAAAAGGACCAAGGTGAAAAACACCCATTCTTGGTATCTTAAGGGGGCATTTGATGTACCATTTTCCCTAATTTCACTAGCTATGTTACCCTCGCTTCGGTCATACATGGTCATATGTTTAGCCTTTATTGCTGTGGAGCTTCGGGCACAGGAGTTGTTTCACTTGAAATTTGATCACTACGATAACCGGAGCGGTCTTGGAAGCATTAATGTACGGAAAATCATTCAGGACTCTTTCGGGTTTATCTGGATTGCTACTCAGGACGGTCTCTATCGATTTGACGGAAAAGAGTTCGTAAATTATAATAAGGCACAACCGGAGCGGCATTCGATTACGGGGCCTGATATCAGGGATGTAATAGAGGTAAAAGGAATGATATGGGTAATCACTTCCTTTGGCGGCATCAATGCCATAGATTCCCGGTCGTCCAACGTAGTTTTCGGGCTTGCACAAGAGAGCGATCAGGAGCTCAGTAAGGTGTTGTTTACTTCTCTCGCTGCGCGTGGCGACACCTTATTTATCGGCAGTGACAAAGGGATTTATTATTTGCAGGTGAATGACCGCAAGTTAAAGCCATATGTGTTGAATAGCCCGGCCTTTTACATCAAGCAGTCACCAAACGTTAATAGAATCATTTTTGATAAAGAAAAGCGTCTTTGGGCCTTTTGCCAGAGCCAGGGCG
Organism: Paraflavitalea sp. CAU 1676; assembly: GCF_029223285.1. Taxonomy (GTDB): domain Bacteria; phylum Bacteroidota; class Bacteroidia; order Chitinophagales; family Chitinophagaceae; genus Paraflavitalea. The sequence continues at coordinate 258,174 of NZ_JARHUJ010000001.1, forward strand.
TTTTTGCGATAGATGTTCCGACCAGTAAAGTGATTGCCTCGCTGGATGAGCCTTCCGCCATCTATTTTGATGGAGCTATTTGGGGCAACTCTATTGTAGCCGGGACGAATGAGGGGCTGAGGCACTATTATCTTTCAGCAGGCAGGATACTTTCTAACTACGATAGGTTTTTGTTTGCCACCGAACATATGAGGTCTCCGGTCTTTTCGGTCAGGGCCGATCAATCCGATAATCTTTGGTTTTCAACGAGGCGTCACCTGATAAAGATGGATGCTTATTCAAAACGATTTTGGTATGTGAAGGAAAGTAAAGTGATTGAGAAGGATTGGACATCCTCTGTCTATGCCATTTTCTTTGATCGGATGAATAATCTATGGCTTGGTTGTCATGAAGGCGTTAGTTTTTCTACCAATAGATCGGCCGCATTTTTAGCTTATCATAAGTCGGAGGAGACAAAAGAAACCATTTCCCATGCCTACTATATTTATCCGAATGGCGATTCTATCACATTGGTTTGCGCGTCTGATGCCCTGTACAAAGTCAACCGCCTAACCGGCGAAATAGGGTCCCTTGATAAGGGGAAATCCTATTATTATGTTTTTGAAGACGCCAATCACCGATTGATTGCCTCCTGCGATGATGGATTGGTGATCGTTGGTCAAAAAGGAGTAACTCCTGTGAGCGAAGTATATCCTGAATTTAAGGAGTACTCTTCACTGATCGTCAATAGCCATTTGAGTATAGATAAAGACCGATTGATGTTCGGAAGCCAGGATAGAAGGGGCGTATTTGTCTGGGATCGGGAGCGGCACTCTATTGCCAATTATTCAACATCGGTTGGTTCGCTACGGCTGAAGGATGATAACGTGAATGCCCTTTATAAAGATCGGAAGGGGTTAATCTGGATACTCACCAACAACTCTATTTCGGTTATGGATGCGCAACTTGGTCATGTGCAGCATTTGGAAGTGACTGATCCCAGACTGAAGAAAGCGTACTCTCTATTTTATGATGTTTGTGAATATGGAGATCAATATTTTCTTGCCACTTATAGGGATGGTATCGTAGTGCTGGATAAGGAGTTCAGGTTTGTTCGCGAAATTTCGACTTTTAATGGCCTTGCAAATAATAGTGTATATAAGCTGTTATTGTTTCGGGATAGTCTATTGTTTGCCACCACCAATAATGGATTGTCTGTCATTCACCTTGCGACTTCAAAAGTCAAGAATTATTTTGATGCCAATGGACTTACCTCCAGTGTTTTTGAAGAGTTGAGCGGAAATTCGGCGGGAGATAAGATCTATGTAGGTGGCAAAGATGGATTTACGATTATAGATCCGCTGTTGCTAAGGACGAACGATTCTCCGCCGTCGCTGTACTTTAGCCGGATCTCCGTTGAGTCGCCGGGGAAAGCGATTGACTCCTCCGATTTGACGAGCACAAAGATGGTGGTGCCCAATGATGCCGTTCAGACAACCGTTTATTTTTCAGCATTGAATTTCTCCAACCCTGCCTTTACTTCTTTTTCTTACCGTATCAATGAATTGAGCAATGAATGGACGAATATTGGAAGCCAGCATTTTGTTAGGTTCATTGGGCTTTCGCCGGGTACGTACCACTTATCCATAAAGGCTGCCAATGAAGATGGTCTATGGTCGGCCCCCAGGGAGTTGACCCTGGTGTTCCTGCCCAAGTGGTATCAAACCTGGTGGTTCAGGAGCCTGATCGCCCTGTTGATCATAGGTGTGCTTTACGGGATCTACCGGTACCGGTTGTGGCAGGTGAAACAGGAGCAGCAGATGCGCCAACGAATTGCCAGCGACCTGCACGATGACATTGGCAGCACACTTAATAGTGTTAAGGTGTTTGCCAACCTGGCCATGATGAAGTCCGAACAAAATGCTCCCTATCTTTTACAGTTGAAAGAGGGGGTTCAGGGCGCCATTGTAGGCATACGGGATATGGTTTGGATACTGGACGATAAGCAGGATACGGTTGAGCACCTGGTAAACAGGGTTGAGCAGTTTATCTATCCCGTTGTTGCGGCGCAGGATATCCGGTTTGAGAAAATAATGGATGCTACGGTCGCCGACAGGATTTTGAAGAAAGAAGAAAAACGAAACTTATACCTGATCCTGAAAGAGGCATTGAACAACAGCATTAAATATGCGGAAGCTTCTGTGTTGCAGGTACAGATTGAGAAGGTCGCTTATGACCAGTTCAGTATCGTCGTGAGCGATAACGGAAAGGGGTTTGATATTGCTACCGTTCAAAAAGGAAACGGACTGAACAACCTCAAATACCGCGCGCAGCAGATCAGGTATCAGATAGATATCAATAGTGTGCCCGGGATTGGCACCACCATCCGGCTCACCAGCCATTAGGGCTGAAAGATACCGTTGCGGATGGCGTATAGCACGAGGCCTACCCTCGTTTTAGCACTCAGTTTGTCGAACAGGGTGTCGCGGTAGCCATCGATGGTGCGGGGGCTAAGATGCATTTTATCGGCTATTTCCCGGTAGGTGAGTTCGGTGCAGGCGAGTTTGAGGAACTCTATTTCCCGGTCATTTAGTGAGATCAGCGGCTTTATGCTGTTGTTGTCGTCTTCGAGGTTATTGAGCGCGTGGATCATTTTGCCGGTCACCATTTCGGAATAATAATACCCCTTGCTGATTACCGAATCAAGAGCGCATTTGAACTCTTTGGGTTCGGTTTCCTTGAGTATATAGCCCCTGGCGCCGTTCTTGAGCATGCGGATGATCGACTGCTCATTGTCGTACATGGAGAGGGCCAGCACCTTAACTTCGGGATGGTTTTGTTTGAGCCATATGGTCGTTTCGAAGCCGTCCATTTCGGGCATGTTGATGTCCATCAATATGAGGTCGGGAACTTCATGGGTCTTAAGCTGTTCTATAAAATGCCGACCATTGTTGGCTTCCAGTAACACGGTATAACCATCGAAGTTCTTCACCATACTGGCAAGGCCGTTACGGAGCAGGATGTGGTCATCTATGAGTGCTACCCGTGTTTTGTTTGTTTGCATATACTGCCGGTTTATCGGTTTGAAAATGGGAAGGTGATATGTATGATTGTTTCGTCCTTCAGGGCTTTGTTGACCTGCAGTTGTGCGCCGATCATGGCCGACCTGTCGTAGATCATACTCATGTTGCCGTCGTGTTGTTGATGCGTGCCGGGTTCTTGTTGATCGATCTCTTTATTCAGGATCGTTATCTCCAGGTCCTGGTCCTGGCATTGTATCTGAACGGTTATCAATGATGTGCTGCTTTGTCCGAGAAAATAATGTATTCCTTCCTGTACGATCCTGAACAACATCAATTCCTCTTCTTTAGCTAGCTCCCTGATACATCCGTTAAAGGTGAGTACCGGCTCTGTTATCCTGTTTCTCGGCAGAAATGACAATTCATACTCTATCGACTTCAATAAGCCTACCCTTCCAATATGGTTGGCATCCAGATTCCTGGCCAGATTGCGCAGATCTTTGATCGCCTGGCCGATCAGCTGGTTACTATTAAACGTTTTCTGGGCTACTTCTTCAGGCTTTGAAAAATCCAGCGTTCCGAGGTGTAATTTGGCCAGACTCAATATCTGACCAATATTATCGTGTATTTCCTGGACGGTGTTTTTCAATGCCTGCTCCTGTATCTCCAGCTTCGTTTTGATAATCTCATGTTCCTGTATGGTCCCCATTTTTTTCATTTGATACGAAGATGCTTACTGTAATTTACTGAATAGAATACTGGTTTGATCTAAGTCATGTAAATACCGTGTTTTGCGGTTCCAAATACGAGGAAAACACCTTTGTTATAAAAGGCTGAAATACCTGTTGTTGTGCAGAAAGCCGGAGTTTTTGGCCGGAAGAAGGGGCATCAGCCTGCTGTTTGGGAGGCAGCAAGCGGGAGCAATAAAGACACAGTGGTGCCGGCCCCCAGGGTGCTGGCGATGGTGAATTCGGCACCGATGAGTTGGGCGCGTTTGTGCATATTGCGGATACCCAGGCCAAACCGGCTGTTCTGGGCTGCATGAAGGGGTGACAGGTCGAAGCCGGTGCCATCGTCAGTTACGGATATCGTAAAGCGGGTAGGGGCATAGGTGAGGTCTACCCGGATGGTATTGGCTTTTGCATGCTTGATGATGTTGTTGATAACCTCCTGCACAATGCGAAAAATGATGAGCTCTTTTTGACCTTCCAGCTTTATGTATGCACCTTCTGTGGTAAGGGTGGCTGTGAGGCCGCCACTCTTTTTGAGCATTTCCAATTCGTACTCAAGGGCTTGCAGCAAGCCCATTTCAGATACATAATCGGTGTTGAGGCTTTTGGAGATATCGCGCAGGTCCTGGATGGCCTTTCCGATCAGGCTTTTGGAGTCTTCGATCTTTTGCTGCAGCTGATCGGGCCTGTTGGTGTCCATGGTGCCGAGGTTGAGCTTGGCGAGGCTCAATACCTGCCCAATGTTATCGTGTATTTCCTGGGATATGGTTTGGAGCGTTTGTTCCTGTATTTCCAGTTGTGATTCGAGCAGGATCTGTTGGAAGCCTGTTTGGAGTTCCTGTCTTTCCCGGATATAACGTTGATGCCGTTTCTGGTATATGACGATGAATATGATGATAAAGCAGGCGATCAGCAGCGTGAAAGACGTGCTCAGGATGATCGAAATTATATCGTATGGTTGGTTTGGCATCTGAATCCAACTGAGAATGCAGCGCACATAGGGACGAAAAACAGGTTGTGGAATTTCCAGACCCAGGAAGCATTGGGCGTATCATTGATCGTAAGGAATTTAAAACTAAGAAAAATAAAGAAGCTACCCGCATAATATAAAAAAAGGCCGCTTACGAACCAGAACGACCTGGTATGCGTAATCTTCGCGGCTTCGGGTTTAAGCAATTTTTGATAATAATAGAGTATGCAATAAGTGCATATGAATAAAGCGGTTATGCTATAACTATAGCTGTTGAAGGCGTCTACCTGCTCGAAGGTGAAGATGATATAGATCAATAGGGAGATAATGCCGGTACCGATGGCGATCAACCGCCATTCCCTTTGGGTGATGTAGGGCTTCCATTTTTGAAGAAAATACAGGCTGATAACGATAAAGGAAAACAGGCAATTGGCTTTGTAGAGGTATATGTTGGGGCCCCAGTTCGCATGCATAATAACCTTAATGCCGGTATTCAACACAAGTTGTATGAACAGATAGATGACAATAAATACATGCTCCCCCAGTTTCTTTTCTTTCCGGTAATAGGCAAAGAAAAAGGCTACCAGGGGAGCGATGATATCCAGGTGAATAGTGATGTTATGTAACAGCGATTTACTCAACTGCCTATTGTGTTATCTCTGTTGTACGGGATCCGTTTTTGGAGGGTACGGGTGTCTTAAAAGATTCGATTTCCAGGGCGCTTTTGAGGATGCCGTTTTTCTTCAGGGAAGTTAAGGTTAAAACAGGTTCCAGCCCTTCATCGGTAAGTTTTCCTTCCAGATTTATCAGCACCTGGTTGATGACCGCATGCTTTTCGGGATTGACAGCTACCCTTGCTTCCAGCAAGAACTCATTTTCTTCAATCAGCGGTTTGAGCTTTGCCAGCTCGATCGCGAAGCGGGGTGCCAGTTCCAATTGTTGCTGGCTAATGGAAGGAGGCGTAAGATCGCACTGCCAGCCGGGCGGCACGGGGCAGGCCTGTTCTCCTTTGGCGCCGGCAATGTTCTGACTTAAGATGGCATTCCCATCTGCATCATGTACCTGCGCATAGATGTACATGTAAGGATTGGTGTGGGGGTGCTTTACCAGGTTTACCAACCAGAAGTTGACAGTCTCTGCGCCGGGCCTCTTGAAGAGTTCCAGCAGGGCTTCCTGATTAAACGCATACTGAAGTGAAGTAGCCATAGGTAGTAAATTTTACCGTTAATAAATGTAGTTGCTACTTCGAAGATACCGGGGTGGTAATGCGCTTGAGATGGCTTAAACACTGTATTATACCAACATGTTTAGTTGCTGGCAAGGGGGTAAAACACGGTGTATTCACCCTTTAATCACCCTTTGCAAAATGGGTGTTAATGCGTTTAGTTGTTGTAACGTAAGATCAGAGTGGGGCCTGTTCCTGACCGATCCACAACTTTTTGTATTCGGGTTTCCAGGGGTGTTTCCACCTTCTATGGCTCCAAAGCCACATGTCGGGATGGTCACTGATGGAGCGTTCGAGGAATGCAATGTACCGGCGGGTGAGTTCGCCCTCTGGCAATTCGCGTGGATTTTCTGCGCCTACTTCCAGCCTGGCGCGATAGTACCCGCGTTTCACCTTGTAGATCTCGGAGAATATAACGGGGATTTCACCTACCCTGGCGCCGCTTTCGGGGCCCCTTACAAAAGGGGTGGGCTGGCCAAAGAAATTAAGCCAGTAGGCTTTCGAAACATCGCCGGGTGCCTGGTCGGCTACCAGCGCCAGGAGGTATTGCGTGCTGCGGTAAGGCACGATGGCGTTGCGCATATTGGTAGCGGGCAGCATTTTAGAACCTGTGCGGGTGCGTAGGTACATGAACAGACGGTCCATGGCCTTGTTCTTGATGGGCATGTACACCACGATGAAGGTGTAGTCGGTGTAGTAGGGCATGGCCACATTGGCCACTTCCCAATTGAAATTGTGACCAAGGTGTAACTGGCATTTGCGGCCCGAGCGATGAAGTTCATTTAACGGATTGGCATCGAGCTGGAAATGCCTGGTGATGAATGCCCGGCTGGCCGTTATCAGCTTAATGGTCTCGATGAAATTGTCAACGAAATTGCGGTAAAACTTTTTGGCAATGGTCTTCCGCTCTGCCTCGGTCTTTTCGGGAAAAGCGATGCGCAGGTTGTCCAGTACCACCTTTTTACGGTAGCCGATCACATACCAGTTGAAAGCCGAAATCACGTCGGACAACAGGTACAAGACTGGCAATGGCAACAGCGATAACAGGTAAAGTGGAATAAATACAACGTAATACATGATGTTGATCGACTATTCGTAATACCGGTTATAACAGGCCAGGGGTTAAATGGTTGCCGTGCTATCAGGTATTAACCCAATTTTTGGCATCCTGTATATGGTGCTTGAGCTGTATGCTGACCTTGAACTTGTTACGCAGATGTCTCGCCAGGGCATCGGCCGCATAAACGCTGCGATGCTGCCCGCCTGTACATCCGAAACTCACCATCAGGCTATCGAATCCACGACGGATATAATCTTCCACGGCGATATCCACGATGTCGAACACGCTGTTGAGGTATTCGGGCATACGTGTTTGCTGCTCCAAAAAGTCTTTAACACCTTTATCGCGGCCTGTTTGGCATTTGAATTCTTCGAGGCGGCCGGGGTTGAGGATACCACGGCAATCGAATACAAACCCGCCGCCATTTTCACTCTCGTCAGACGGGATGCCGCCTTTCTTATAGGAAAAGCTGCTTACGTGTACCACCAGCGGCGTATTCTCCGATGCCGTGAGCGGGGTAAAGCGTTCAATAATATCGTCGCCTACGCATATGTCGAGCACCTTCCTAAATTCGGGAACTGCTATGCCAAGGCTTTGGTTTTCGATAAACCATTTGAGGTTATGCAAGGCCTGAGGGATGCTTGTCAGGAACTGGGCTTTGCGTTCAAAGAGGCCGCGGAATCCGTACGCTCCCAACACCTGCAACAAGCGAATGAGCACGTATCCATTGTACTGGCTTTTGAAGATGCCTTTATCGATCGGTTGGCCAATGATGGATTCGAATGAGTCCATGTAGTCATTGAGCAGATTGCTCTTCCAGTCGTCTGGCAGGTTGGCGCGTGCCTGCCAGATCATACTGGCTGCATCGTATTGAGGCGCTCCGCGCATGCCGCCCTGGTAATCGATGAAGTGAACGGTGTTGTCATCTTTCACGAGTATGTTACGGCTTTGAAAGTCACGGAACATAAAGTATTTGTATTCCGTGAAGGTGAGGTAGGTACTCAGGGCTTCAAAGTCGTCGATGAGTTTTTGTTTGTCGTATGGTTTGCGCAACGCATCGAGGAAATAATATTTGAAGTACAGCAGATCGGCCATGATGGCTTGTTTGCCAAACTCCTGGTTGGTGAGGCAACGTGTATAATCGAGCCCTTCATGTCCCTTCACCTGCAGCAATGCCAGTTGGTGAAGACTATCGCGGAACAAGGCATACACCTCGTCGCAAAGACCTTCTCCTTCGAGCCGGTTGAGTAAGGATATATCGCCAAAGTCTTCCTGCAGGTAGATCGTCTTGTCTTCGGATATAGCCAGTACCTGTGGAACTGGCAGGGATCTTTCCTTGAAATGGTCGGAGAAATAGATGAAGGTTTCGTTTTCCGGAATGTTATTGCCGTGGGTAGCGATATAGGTGTTATCCTTATCGTACACGCGGAAATAGCGTCTGTCGGACCCTGATTGTGGCAACACTTCTACCCGGTCGGCCGGGCCGCCACTCCAGGTGGTATATAGTTCTTTTATTGATTCAACGATCGTTTGCATGCAGGATGGTATAGTAGGTAAAAATAATGTTTGCAGGTGCGTTCACAAAAAAAGAGATGCTCAGGGAAACATGGATTCTGCCTGAGCTACTGCTTCCGGTTTGCCAACATCGATGAATTTGGAATAGCTGTGGTCGTATCCCTTGATGGCATGTTCTTTTGCGAGGTGCAGGTATACATCGACCATCGAGAACTTACCTTCCTGGCTAATGAGCGGCAAAAGATCGGGCGATATGATGTGGACGCCACTAAAGGCTTTGGGGATCATGGTAGCTACCTGCCGGCTGATCTTTTCTTCGCCGGTCTTCACATTCCTCCAGCCACAAAGGGCATTGTTTTCATCAAACAGGAAGTATCGGGAAGATGCTCTGTTAGAGATCGCAAGGGTGGCGAGGGGGGCTTCTACGTCATGAAAACGGATCATGGCCCCGAGATCGAGGTCGGTAAGTATGTCGACATTGATGATGAACACCGGACCTTGATCGAACAAGGGAGCAGCTTTTTTCAATCCTCCCCCGGTTTCCAGCACGGCGTCGGTTTCATCGCTGATGGTGATGGTGCTTCCCCAGCCGTCGTTTTCCCGGAGGGCGTATAATATCTGGTCGGCAAAATGGTGCACATTGACGACCACTTTATAGATGCCGGCCTGTTGCAGGTATTCAATATTTCTTTGCAGGAGGCTCTTACCGTTTACCACCGCCAATGCTTTGGGATGCTGATCGGTCCAGGGTTTGAACCGGGTACCGAGGCCAGCTGCGAAGATCATGCCCTGGGATATTGTATTCATGATTGGATAACGTTTTTACAGTACAATATTTTGTACCAGCTCGCTCTTATTCGGATAATCGGTGTTGAAATGGAGGCCGCGGCTTTCCTCGCGGAAGTTGGCCCCTTTTACGATGAGGTAGCTGACCGTTATCATATTGCGCAGCTCGCAGAGTTGAGGCGATAGCGTGGTGGTTTGATATAGAGATTCCGTCTCGGTCCAAAGCAGGTCGAGCCGTTTCATGGCACGTTCCAAACGGGTGTTGGTACGAACGATGCCGACATAGTCGCTCATTACCTGCTGCACTTCTTTAAGGCTTTGGGTGATCAGGATCATTTCTTTGGGCCGGGTGGTGCCGGCAGCATTCCAATCCGGTATGGCGGTGGCTTTGCTGGCTGTGATCGTGGCGGACCTGTCTTTGGCCTGGATCTTCTGGGCGGCGTCCATAAAACAACGGTGCGCAAATACCATGGCCTCGAGCAGGGAGTTACTGGCCAGGCGGTTGGCGCCGTGAAGTCCTGTGCTGGCGCATTCGCCGGCTGCATACAGGTTCTTGATAGAGGTGCGCCCCCATTCATCGGCCTTGATGCCACCGCAGCTGTAGTGGGCGGCAGGCGCCACGGGTATCAGGTGTCTGGTGACATCGATGCCCATGGACTTACACTTCTCATAAATGTTGGGGAAGTGTTCGGTGAACTTCTCGAGGGGGATATGGCGTACATCGAGGTACACGTGTTCGGTACCGGTTATTTTCATTTCACTATCGATGGCGCGGGCTACAATATCACGGGGCGCCAGGTCTTTGCGCTCATCGTACCGTTCCATAAAAGCTTCGCCATTCTTGTTGCGGAGGATGCCGCCATCGCCCCGTACTGCTTCGGTGATGAGGAAAGATTGACCGCGTACGCCCGGCTCATACAGGGCGGTGGGGTGAAACTGGATAAACTCCATGTTCTCGATGCGGCCTTTGGCACGGTATACCATGGCAACGCCATCACCGGTAGCGATGTAAGGGTTGGTGGTAGAGCGGTATACCTGGCCGTTGCCTCCGGTGGCCAGCAGGGTATAATTAGCCAGTATCTTTTCGATCTGGTTGGTTTCGCGGTTCAGTACGTATACGCCGTAACATTCGATGTCGGGCGTGGATTTGGTGACCAGGTAGCCAAGGTGGTGCTGGGTAATGAGGTCAACCACGAAGCAATGTTTAATAACTTCGATGTTCTTATGCGCTGCAAGCGCATCGAGCAATGCGCGTTCCATTTCGCGGCCGGTTACGTCCTTGTGGTGGAGAATGCGGAATTCGCTATGGCCGCCTTCCTTACCGAGTTTGTAGTCGCCATCGGCCTCTTTGTCAAAACGGGCGCCCCATTCGATGATCTCACGGATGCGGTCTACTCCTTCCTTCACCACGATCTCCACAACGGCTTTGTTGCAGAGTCCGTCGCCGGCAATAAGGGTATCTTCTATATGTTTATCGAAACTGTCTTTTTCAAAATCGGTAACGCCGGCTATGCCTCCCTGGGCATATTTGGTATTGGTTTCATCTGCCTGTGTTTTGGTGATGACCAATACTTTTTTATCGGGAAACTGATGGGCCGCTTTGAGGGCGAATGTAAGTCCGGCGATGCCAGAGCCGATCACTAAGAAGTCTGTTTGCATAACGTGCGGTTAGAATCGCCAAATTTACGGGAAAACTGCCAAGGGATGCAATCGGTGCGCGAGTTTCGGAGGAGCTGCGAGTTGGTGCGGGCGGGTAGACGCTATTGCAGGAAGCTGCATCAAGGTAAAGGCCGCGGAAGGAAACATGGGTTGATCCCTTCCGCGTTCGTGTTTAGTACTCTATCGTGTACGCATATTTTTCGGGGCTCTCCAGCAGGTCGAGCAGGTTATACTTCATGGTTACGGTCTTCTTATCCTCCGACAGTTTGATGATCGCATTGTCGGCCTTCTTTACCGGTCGGGGCAACCTGATCGTAGTGGTATACTGAATCTCCATGCCCGAGCTTTGCAGTTTCTTCATCTGTTCCATTTCGGGCCTTGCCATGAGGGCTTTGTATTTGGCTTCATTCGTTTTACGGCTGATGAGACCATTTTTGATCGTCACTTCGTAGATGCCGGATACGTCCTGCATATCGGGCTCCCGGGCTTCATCGATGATCTTTGTGGTGTCGCGGGGAGGTTGATTGCTTCCGCCCATGAGCCCTTTAAACGCACCTGTAATACCAGCGCCACTGTTGCCCTGGCCTTCCATGAGCTTTTGCAGGCTACTGTAGCCGGTATAGGGGAACAGAAGGTCTATCTTAAAAAGTTTCTTTTTAATGTCCATCTGCATCTTCATGGTGCCGCGTGCCATGAGCGCTTTCTGTTCGGCCGAAAGATCTTTGGCCGAATCGAGGATATCTTTCATCTGGATGGTGGTATCGATAGCGCGGTCGAGCCCCTCTTTGGTAAGCTCTTCTTCGCCTGCAAACGATTGCATCATTTCCAGTAGCTGGCCCATGTCCATTTTGGTAAGGTAGGTACCGCTGCCGTCTTCGTTGATCACTATTTCCTCATTGACTTCATAACAACTGGCCAGCAAACCGAGGAACAGGAGAACGAGCGGGTATCTCAGGAACTTCATACTCACTTATTTGGGAGCAATGTAGTCGAATTATTCCACACTCAATTGGTACCATACGTTAAATGTGACAGTGTGTCGGGGAGGCAGTAAATGCAGGTCCATTCCGTTGTTGAAACAATCAGGCGCACTGCTCAGGTTTTCGATGGCGATGCTGTTGCGATGATCAGGTGTATAGATTTGAAGGTAGGGATACAAGGAGTTGGTATAGATGGTGAGGGTGACACCGTTTTGCGGATTCCGGAGCAGGCAGCAAGGTGTTCCTTCCTGTATTTCAAGCAGGAAACAATTATCGAAACGGCGGCTGCCCAGCGGTGCCGCGACCGTAAATGCCGGATCATGCACGACCTGACCGGTGGGGATCAGTTTTTCGTTGAATTCGAGCATCGTATTGGAGCTGAACTGAAGTTCATATCCATCTATGGGTCCACCAAGGGTAAAATAAGGATGCCATCCATCGGCGATGGGGATGGTACGATCGTCGAGGTTGAGCAGGGTGGTTTGCACCTGCAATACCTTGTTCTCCTGCAGGGTATAGCGTACTTCGCAAATGTATTCGAAAGGATAGCCGGGGTCGGCCCTTTTATAATGGTGGCGGAGTGTTACGGTAGCCGAGTGATCGTCGGCATATTGATTCAAAATGTTGAAAGATTGATCGGCCAGGAGGCCATGAATGGCGGATCCATCGGGAAATTTGCGGGGAAATTCGAGCAGCTGATCTTCGTACCGGTACCTGCCATTGGCTATACGGCAGGGGAAGGGCGACAGCTTGGCGCTTTTATAGGAGGAGGTAAGTTCCTGCTCCAGATCGGTCCGGGAAGGGTAATTGTCTACTATATTGAAGGGCTTTCCCGCAAGGGGAATTTCGAAGGCGTGCAATAATGCGCCATGCTCGGGTAAAATGGCTACCATTGCGCCTGTTGCATTATCTTGCAGCCGCAATAACGATAATTCATTGATCCGGTACCTGTCAATTGCAAAACTCATACATCCGTTTATAGGAGTCTAAATTAATTTTTTTGTAGTTATGATCGCAGAACAATTACGCAAGCAATTCCGGGAGCTTTACAATAATGAGCCGCTGGTGATTGCGGCGCCCGGCCGTGTGAACCTGATCGGAGAGCATACGGATTACAATGAAGGTTTTGTGTTACCCGGCGCCGTAGACAAGAAAATGTATGTGGCGATGGCGGAAAATGATACCGATACCATCAACGTGTATGCCAACCAGTTCAATGAAACTTATTCTTTCGGTTTAACGGGTATCAAGCCGGTGAACGGCTGGATGAACTACCTGCTGGGTGTTACGTTCCATATCCAGGACCGTGGCAAGAAGCTGCGTGGTGTAGATGTGATCATCGACGGCGATGTGCCTGTTGGTGCGGGTATGAGCTCTTCGGCTGCCCTTACCTCGGCTTATGGTTTTGCCTTGAACGAGATCTTTCATCTTGGCTTCAGCCGCATGGATCTCGCTTTCATCGGCCAAAAGACCGAGCATACTTTCGTAGGTGTAATGTGTGGTATCATGGACCAGTTTGCCAGCTTGCATGGCAAGGCGGGGCATGTGATGCGGCTCGATTGCAAAAGCCTCGAATACGAGTATATCCCTTTCAACTTCCCCGATTACAATATTGTGCTGGTAAACAGCATGGTGAGCCATTCGCTGGCCGGGTCCGAATACAATGTAAGGCGTCAGCAGTGTGAAGAAGGCGTTTCCATGCTGAAGAAACACTATGCCGATATCAATTCCCTGCGCGATGTAACGCTGGATGTGCTGGAGCTGCACCGTCAGGAGCTGCCCGCCATCGTGTACGATCGATGCTGGTATGTAGTGAGCGAGAAAGAAAGGCTGATGAAGGGTTGTGCCGCTTTGGCTAAAGGCGATCTGGCTACGTTCGGACTGATGATGAATGCTACCCACCAGGGCCTTAGCAAACAATACAGCGTAAGCTGTACCGAACTCGATTTCCTGGCAGAACGCGCAGGCTTTATCGATGGTGTAATGGGGTCGCGGATGATGGGCGGCGGTTTTGGTGGTTGCACCATCAACATCGTGAAGAAGGATGCGGTGGCATCCTTTACCCAGAAGATCCAGGCTGCTTTTGAGCAGTTGTTCAAGATCCAACCATATGTATATGTAACGCAGATCGAAGACGGCGCCAAAGCCATCTAAGATCCGGCAACTTCATGATAATGGAAAAGGGAGCGGTATCGCTCCCTCTTTTCGTGGCTATACTTTCTATGGTTATGGCTAACTAGTTCTTACTGTGCCGGAGGCGCGTACTTTACAATATCGATCCCAATCCCGTTAGGGTCGTAAAAGGAGAAGTGGCGGTCGCCCCAGGGTTCGTCGCGGATGGGCACTTTGATGTCGACACCCAGGTCCTTGATCCGTCTGTACTCAGCATCCGCATCTTCTACTTCAATGGTGAGGAACATTCCTTTGCCGGTAAAGGCTGGCTGAAAGATGGGTTGTTGCGACGGATGATCGGGCAACAGGAAAGCAAAGGAGGTTTGCTGATCGGGCGTATGCATCAGCAGGTAGAAGTCATTCTCGAAGGTGATGCCGAATTTCAATACGCGTTGATAAAATTCCTTGCTCTCGGCCAGTTTGGTGGTGATGACTCCTGCATTCAGTTTCATAGATTGTTTTTTGCTGGTTTGCCCGGTGGCTGCTGTTGGCGCCTGTTGCTGAGTGACGGCTTGCTTGCATTGTGTTCCCAGCAGCATGACGATGAGTACCGGTGCGGCCCAGTTGTAAAGATGTTGTTTCATGGCTATACTATTTATACCACGCCCATTTGTACCTGCGTGATATTGTGTTGCGGGTGCTTAAAGTCGATGTTCAGGTACACCTCGCGCGACTCTTCGGTGATCGGTATCTTGTTGGCGTCGATATGGTGCATGATCTCTTCGTAAGTTTCGGTGAGCGTGTTCCAGGGGCCTTCGTGGGTATGTGTCACTGCCTTAAAGGCCGGTAGTTGCTTGATGGCGAAACGGGCAGGGGTAAACTCGCCCTGGATAGGCAGGGCAATGGTGAGGGTGAATACGGTATCGGGTTTGCCGTCCATACCATGGTATACCCAGAGCGCCGGACCGCTTATAACTGCTTTATTGGCAATTGCTTCGGCGCAAAGGTCCTGCAGTACAATGCCCACAAATTCGCTGAGGTGCTGTATGGTGGTTTCGTGCTGGCTGTACAGCACAGTCATCGGGGGATGTGTTTTGAGGTACATAAATCGGTTGATTTGTTTGTACAAAGCAACATCCGGTCAGTGACAGCCCTATGTCAGCAGGCCGCAGATTATTTTGGAAAGGGGAGAGCCAAGGTGGGGAATACGGGCACGACCTGAAAACGTCCGTTGACGAACAAAGTGTTGTGGCGGCAGCACTCAGGTGCCACCTGATAAGATCGACAGCGGTTTACTTATAATGATCGCCTATTTCGGCCCAGAACTCCTTCATCTGGCTATGCAAGGCGGCGGGCGATTCGATGGAGACACCGTTGGTGAACATCAGCAGCCAGCGCGCGAAGCCCTGCAGGCCTCCGGTTACAAAATGCATCCGCACCTGTTCGCCAGCTTCTTCTTCCTTTACAAACCCGTAATAGTATTTCTGGTCCCGGATATAGCGCACCACGTCCTTATCGAAGCGCACAACTACTTCCTGTAGTTCGTGAGAATTCCTGATCCTGTCGAGGTAGGTTTTAAGGGCGGGGTGCACGGAGATATCGAACTGCTCATCTTTTACCTGGAGGCGTTTGATGCGGTTTACCCGGAAATCGCGGTATCCATTACGCAGGCGGCACCAGCCAATGAGGTGCCAGTTGGCGCTGTAATGACACAGGCCGATGGGTTCAATCACGCGTTCGCTGACCTCTTCATTGTAATTGGAGTTGTAGATGATGAAGATGGCTCGTTTATCGGCAATGGCTTTCTGCAAGGCGGTGAGGTGCTGGCTGGGTGTTTCCTCGTCGGGTATGCGGGAACGGATCACTTCGATGTGATCGGCCAGTATGTCCATTTGTTCCTTATCGTTGCTGCGCAGCACCGCCTTTATCTTGAAGAGGGCAGTCTCGAAGTGTTTTTTGACAGAGGCGTCGGTCATGTGTGCGGCCAGCTTTCCGCCCAGCAATAATGCGGCGGCTTCTTCCTGGGTGAACATGACGGGGGGCAGCCGGTAGCCTTCCATGATCGTGTAGCCGCTGCCGGCTTCGCCGATCACGGGTACGCCGCTTTCGTCGAGGGCCTTGATGTCGCGGTACACGGTACGCAGGCTCATGTTGAAGCGGTCTGCGATCTCTTGTGCAGTTACCCGCTTTTTACTTTGCAGGTGCGTGAGAATAGCGTGCAAGCGGTCGATGCGATTCAAAGGAAATGGTTATTGGGTGATTGATTTGCTTGTCTATGGCTATACCGATGCGACCGGGCTTGCGCACAGGGGCTATGGTGGCCGCTATGGCTCTACCCAGGCTTCGTTGTCTTTCAACAGGTTTACCAGCTCTTCTACTGCGATGAGGCTGTCCACATTCCTTTTCACGACTTCTTTTCCTTTATAGAGCGTGATCTTGCCGGGACCGCTGCCTACGTATCCGAAATCGGCATCGGCCATTTCGCCGGGACCGTTTACGATACAACCCATAATGGCGATCTTGACCCCCTTGAGGTGATTGGTGACCGAGCGGATCTTCGCCGTGGTTTCCTGCAGGTCGAATAAGGTGCGGCCGCAGGAAGGGCAGGATATGTATTCCGTTTTCGATATGCGGGTACGGGTAGCCTGCAGTATCGAAAAAGCGGTATTGTTGGTGAACTGATAAATGTCTTTAATTGGCAGGTAGGTGCGTCCTGTTACCTGGATGTTTTCCATCAGGGCCGATCCGCTGTAGCCCAGGCAGATGCCATCGCCAAATCCTTCGAGCAGGAGGGCGCCGGTTTCGGTGGCAAAGTGGATGAGGTGTTCATCCGGTGTTTGCCAGCTGCTGTCGGTGATCAGCACTACGGGGTTCTTGATCTTGCGACCCTGCAACTCCATCATCATGCGGCGTACCGATTGCATCGCGTTCTGGTTGGTACTGCTAAGGCAGATCACCACGGTAGGATCATTGGCCAGCTGATCGAGGAAGGTGTAATTGTTGACGGGCGTTTCGTCGTTGAAACAATCTACCATGACAAAGTTCAGCAGGCTGCTTTTGGCATCGGCCGTTACATAACCGCTATCGCCGAAGATGGGGAAGTACTTGGTTTTGTCTTCCGCTTCGAGCCAGGTGGCGGGATAGGTAATTACCTTCAAGGTGCCGGGTAATGCGAACGGCAGGATCTTGTTGCCGGTGAATACATAATCGGCCGCCGCATCGCTGATATTCCATTTATCGCTGGGCTCATCATACGTATACCCGATGCTTTGCAGCGATTCGGGCGTGATGGTGTCGAGCTTGCTGAAATCGGCTATGACTACGGGTACCTGCTTACCGCCTACATTGTCTACTGCAAAGGTATCGCGGCGCTGATATTCGAACGGGTTGTAGGTGATCTTTTCGGCCGGGGGCGTGATGCCCTGGGCCTTGCGGGGCGCTTCATAGCGCTTGAGCAGGTCCTTACAAACAGGTATCTCGAACTCGGGGTCTTCGGTGAGTGATACGCGTATTGTATCTCCAATGCCATCTTCGAGCAGGGTGCCGATGCCGATGGCTGATTTAATACGGCCGTCTTCTCCGTCGCCGGCTTCCGTAACGCCCAGATGAAGCGGATAACATTCCTTGAATTCATCCATCATGTTCTGCACCAGCAGGCGATAGGCTTGTACCATTACCTGCGGGTTGCTGGCCTTCATGCTGAGGATGATCTGGTGGTATTGTTCGGCTCGGGCTATACGAAGGAACTCCATCGCACTCTCCACCATGCCGATGGGGGTATCACCATAACGGCTCATGATACGGTCGCTGAGCGAACCGTGGTTGGTGCCGATGCGCATGGCGGTGCCATATTCTTTGCAGATGCGTACCAGCGGTGTAAACCGCTCGCGGATGCGGTCGATCTCTTCGGCATATTCCGCATCGGTATAATCGATCTGTTCGAACTTCTTCTTATCGACATAATTGCCCGGGTTCACCCTCACTTTCTCAATGATGCGCGCCGCTATTTCGGCTGCATTGGGGGTAAAGTGGATGTCGGCCACGAGGGGCGTGTTGTACCCCCGTTTGAGCAATTCATTCTTTATGTTGAGGAGGTTCTCGGCTTCCTTTTTACTGGGGGCGGTGATCCTGACCAACTCGGCGCCGGCTTCGATGCAACGGATAGATTGTTCTACCGTAGCGATCGTATCCATGGTGTCGGTGGTGGTCATGGTTTGCACCCGGATGGGGTGGTTATTGCCTAAAAGTAAGTGACCTATCTTGACTTCTCGGGTAGGGAGGCGTTTGTATTCCGTAAGTGATTCGCAGTACAGCTGCATGTTCTTGTGTAATTGAGGTGCAAAGGTAGCTAATAGCCGCAATACTATACCCCAAAGAGTGTTAAAGGACTGGCTACCAATCCTTTTCGGGTTGGCTGGCAGCACGGGTCTTATTCTGCTGCATTTTACGTTGTACTTCCTGCTCCTTCTGTTCCAGCGACTTCAGGAACTGCTCTATCTTTTTCTTATCGAGGTTGGGCTTTTGCTGTTGTGGTTTGGGTGGCTGCTTATCCTGTTTCTTCTTTTGATCCTGTTGCTGCTGCTGTTGCTTTTGCTCGTTGTTCTGCTGCTGTTTCTTTAATTCGGATAGCGCCTTTTCGAGGTTGTAGCGATTGGTTTCGTCCTGCGGGTTCAATCGCAGGGCCTGTTTGTAGGCACCGATGCTCTCCTGCAGCTTCTTTTGTTTGGATAAGGAGACCCCCTGGTTATAGAGTGACCTTTGTTTCAGGTCTTTGGTGGTGGCAGAAGATGCTGCCTCTTCGAAACTCTTACCGGAGGCCACAAAATCTTCCTGGCGGAACTGTGCGTTGCCGATGTTATAGCGTGTTACCGGATTGCCGGGATTCTGGCTGAGGGCCTTTTCGAATTCGGGCAATGCCTGATCGAATTTCCCTTCTTTATAGAGTTTGTTGCCGCTGCGGATGGCCTTGTTCTCGGGCTGTGCCTGCGCCAGTGTAGCGAGGCCGGTCAGGCTGAATCCTGCTAATATGATCAGTTGCCGCATCATGCCTGCCTGAGTTTACGTTCGGGAAAAAAGAATTCAAGTACCAACAGGAAGAGGGCCGCGCCCAGGAACCAGGGAAAATAGTTTTTGAAATTCTTGAAAGCACTGTCGTCCATGGAGGTTTGCTCGATGGTGCCCAGCTGCGCTTTCATGGATTTCACGGCACTTTCAATATCGGTCAACCGCACGTATACGCCTTTAGTGGCAGACGCCAGCTGTTGCAGTTCGGTTTCATTGAGTTTGGTGATGACTGTATTGCCCTGCTGATCTTTTTTGTAATCGTTGGTGAGCGGATCATAGATCGGCGCACCTTCGGGCGATCCGATACCAACCGTATTGATCATCACCCCGCTCTCCGCCAGCTGTTGGGCCAGTTGTACGGATCCGGGATCATGGTCTTCTCCGTCAGTGATGAGTATGATCGATTTAAATTTTCTTTCCTTGCTGTTGAAGGCAGATGCGCTCATGCGCAGTGCTTCGGTGATGACGGTTCCCTGTGCCGGCACAACATCGGGACTGGCCTGCTGTACGAACATGCGTGCTGCACTATGATCGGTGGTGAGCGGCATTTGCATATAGGCTCTGCCGGCAAACAGGATGAGTGCTACCCGATCGTCGGGCAATTGGTCCATCAGTTTAAGCACCATCTGCTTGGCCCTTTCGAGGCGATTGGGCTTGATGTCATCGGCCAGCATACTCTTACTGACGTCGAGGGCTATAGCTACATCGACGCCCTTGCGCTCTACCTGTTCCATAGCGCCCGGCTTTTGCAAGTTGGCTGCTCCGCTGATGATGGCGGCCAGGCTAAGGGCCACCAGCAGGAATTTGAACAAATAATTCTGCGGGGAGTAACGACCGGTTAGCTGTTTTACCAGCTTCTCATCACCAATCTTCCTGGTGGTTTTCTTTTTCCAGTGCAATACCCACGCAAAGAGGGCAATGATCAGCGGAATAGCCGCCAATCCAATGAGGTATTCTATATGTTGAAATCGAAGGTCCACGTTCACGCAGGCATTAGATCAATAATCAAACCAGATTGGTAAAGTAGCATTATTTTCCCATAATGAGAAGTAATGCAGTCGTTTAGGTGCCGGATTGCCTTTCCGGAAAGACAGCTTTACTGATTGAACTGTTGCCGGAGAAATCGGTATCCGGCAACGGCGGTGCAGCAGTTTATTTCTTTCCTTCCATGAAACCGTATTGCTTGAGGATACCTTTCAATATTTTAATACGGGCTTCTTTCATGTTGTAGTTCTTATCGGGCGACTCCAATTGCAGGGCAAAAAAGTACGGGTGTTGATTCTCTTCTATCCAGCCAACGATCCAGCCGAGAGCATGCCCTTTTTCGGTAAATCCCCAGCCGGTTTTGTAATACAGACTGTAGTTGGCGTTCTTTTCCCATTCCATCATTTCGCGAACGATGCGCTGACTGCGCTTTTGAAAGGGCAACTGGTCGAAATAGAGTTTCTTGACGATGCCGAGTTCTTCATCGGCAGTTACTTTGGCGGAGTTATCGAGCCAGAAGGTATCGAGGTTATTACCGATGGTGAACTTGCCATAGCGGCTTGCATAACCCAGTGTATCGAGCCATTTTTGCATGGCGGGCTTACCGATGCGGCGGGCGAGCTCCTGGTACCATGGTGGGCAGGAAATACGGAACGCGTCGCGCATGGTCATATTGCGGTTGCATTCGGGGCGGCCGCGGTCGATGCTGTCCCAGTTGATGATGGCGCTGCTATCGAGTACCCGGCCTGTCTCTAAACCAATGAGCGAGTTGATGATCTTGAATGTAGACGCGGGCGTATAGGCGCTATCGCTGAAGCGGGGCAGGTTATACACGGTAAAACGTCCCTGGCCATTATCGAACATGCCGAAGGTGCCGTCTACCTTATTTTCGTCGAAGTATTTCTTCAGGTCGTTATCGACTTCAACATTGTTCGGTGAACAGGCAAAGAAAAAGATCGATACAAGACTACATAGTATCCAACGGCTCATGGTAAAAATTTGTGCGAAGGTAACTGATAATCTCATTTTTTACTGAGCGTTGCCCGTTGGAAGGACCGGATGTTATAGCTGTCCACTTTGGGCGCGTCTTCGGTACCCTGGCCGGTTACTGCCAGCGGCTTTGCCGGATAGGAATAAAATTCCACCTGCAGCTGTCCGTTCTCTATCCAGTAGCTGTTGAGGATGGTATTGCCGCTCACGGTGAATGCCCCGGAAAAACGCTCCCCTATCCAGTACTGATCGAGCAAAATTCCATTGACTTCATCGATGATCCAGTGGCCCTTTGCCGTATCTACCGGCTTCAGTATGTAGGGGCGGCTGTCTTCGGATGGTTTGCCGTAAACAATATGCCAGGTGTATTGGCCAGCGGTATCTTTGGAGGGTTGTATGTGCAGCTCCATGTTGACGGTCTTGGGGGCGGTAGCTCCCTGCGGATACCAGTTGAGTGTGCCCTGCCAATGACCAATGAATTGTTGCGGGAATACGGCTCTTTCCTGGGCTGGAGAAGCTGATACGGCAAAAAGAAAGGCCATGACGGCCAGGAACTGCTTCATGGGGAAGTAATTTCCGGCAACTTACTGTTTCCCACACTTCTCCGCAAGCCAATCTGGTTGAACGGGGGAGATGCCGGGATTATTTGAGTGTGGTTTACGTCTCTTGTTAAGGAAACCAACCTACTGCCGGCGCTTATTGCTGCACTTTGGGCAATCCATATTTACTGATCAGCTTTAGCAGTACGCCGTTGGTCCAGCCAAAGCCGTCCTGACCGGCATATTCGCCCCCACCGGCTTCAAGTTTAGTATCGGCGACGTTGTACTTCTCCATCAGTTTACCGGTACGGTTGAATACATCCACATTAAGTTTAATCCAGCGTTCGCCTATTTCACGGGCAAGCTCACGTTGGCCGCAGCGGTCGAGGCCCCAGATGGTCATCCAGGTAAGGGGCGCCCAGCCATTGGGAGCATCCCATTGTTCGCCGGTGGCATTGGAGGTGGTTTGTACTCCCCCGTCTTTTAAGAGCTTTTCCCGAATGACGGCGCCAGAGCGGCGAGCGAGCAGACTCATATAGTCAAGCTTACGGGTAAAGAAGCAAAAGGGATACATGCCGGCGGGCGATACCACATTTGATTGTTTGGCTGTACGGAAGTTGTAGTCGGTGTAGTAGTTCAGTGATTTGCTCCAGCAATATTTATCGATGGATAGTATGCGTTGATCGGCCTTTTTGCGGTAAACGCCCGCCAGGCTATCACTGTGCTTAACCAACAAGCCTTTGGCGATGATCATTTCGAGTTTGTATAGCAGGGCGTTTAGGTCGACTGGAATGTAGTTGGTGGTTTGTATGGTCGTGATGCGTTTGCCATCGGCAAACCAGCGGCTGCTGAAGTCGATGCCACTTTCGGCCGATGCCCGGAGGTGCGTGTATACTTCTGCTTTATTCCGTTTCGACTTTTCGGCAGTTTCAATGTCTTCACGGTAGCTTTCCTGGCGCGGCGTGGGGCTGTCGTCCCAATAGCGATTCATGACCGACCCATCTTTCATTTTCACTACCCGGCGGGCGGCCTGACCTGTGGTGAGTTTGGTGCTTCCTTCCATCCAGAACTGGTATTCCTTTTCCAATTCGGGCAGGAACTGCCCGTAGGTGGAGTCGCCTTTTATTTCGGCCAGCAACTCTACCATCAGGGCAAAGAAGGGCGGTTGGGAGCGACTGAGGTAATAGGTGCGGTTGCCGTTGGGTATATGTCCGTATGTAGTGATGAGGTAAGCAAAATTCTTTACCATGTTTTCGATCATGGCATGCTCTCCGGATTCTTTGAGTCCGAGCATGGTGAAGTAGGAGTCCCAATAATAAATTTCCCGGAAGCGGCCCCCTGGAACGATATAAGGATAGGGCAGCGGCAAGAGGGATGATCCTTCGCGGGCGGGTCCGGCAGCGGGTGTAGCGCCAGGTGTAAAATCAGGTTCCCGGCGCAATACACCCCACAGGTTCTTTATGTGCATCACCACATCCTTTTCGCGGGTGATATAGTTGATCTGCGGAGTTTGCGGCAGCTCGAAGTTTTCCTCTACAAACTTCTTCAGGTCGAACTGGGGACCTTTGCGCATGCCGTAATCGTACATGATGTCTTTGGGAGCGCGTTTGGGAATACAGTCTACGAAGGTTTTCCCGTCGGGGAATACTTTATTCATTTGCACCTGGTGAAACAACTCGCCGTAGATCTTATCGGGAGTGGCCGGTAATTGCGCCGTTGCGAACAGTACATACCCCACCAACGAAATGAGCCATATCGTTTTTTTCATGCCGAACCGGTTTGGATAGTTCTAAATTAAGCATAATATCTGCCACATAAAAATACACCCCCGTAGAAACGGGGGTGGTCCATTTATAACTAACTAAGACTAATTGCGATGTTTTAGAGCCGGGCGCCGATCGAGCATATGACCGAACGGCCGTCGGAGGGGTAAAGTCCTCCGGGACCCGGGAAGAAGGGCGGGCGCTCGGTAAAATACTGTTTGTTGAACAGGTTGTTGAACGCCAGTTTTACATTGTAATGCTGCGCAAAGCGCCAGGTGAAGTTCCAATCTACCAGCTGATAACCCGGTACCAGGCCGATGGTGCCGCTGGCATTAGGTGTTACGGTATTCAGGGCATCTGCATAAGACTTACCGGTTATGCTGTATTGTATGGTAGAGGAAAATCCTTTGTAACCCAGTTGGAGGCCATTGCGGCTAATCCACCCGGGTGTGGTCTCGATCCAGTTGCCCTTTACGTCCACATTGGCGCCATTAACCGCTACCTGGCCTTTGGTGTAGCCTGCATGGATAAAGGCGGTAGAAGTGAATAATGAAAGCTGGATCTGCGAGCGGTAGCCGCTGAGCCAGGCGAGCGGCTGCCATTCTACATAAACTTCTGCACCCTGGCTCAGCGCGTTGCCGATATTGGTGCGATAGAGATAGGTTTGGTTGTTTTCTACCAGAGCAAGGTTACCGGTACGGTTGCGGTATACCATGTTGAACAGGGATACATCGAAATGGAGGTATTGATTAACCCTGCCGCGAACACCGATCTCGGCATTGTTGCCGGTGGCGTCTTTTATGTTGTGATCGATCTTATTGAGGTTGGTAGTTGGGATGATATCGGCAAAGATCACCGGGCGGTATGCCTGGGCCCAATTAGCAAACAGCGAGATATTGCTGCCGGCCTCATATTGCAAGCCTGCTCCCACCAGGGCAAAGCGGTGCGGAATGTTGACAGGTATTTCTCCTGCCGTATAGTTCTTGATGTTGCCGCTCATACGGGTTTCTCCATTCTCGTAACGGACGCCGGCAGTGAACAGCCAGCGCTTGCCAAGCTGCGTCATATTCTCTGCAAATACCGACACATTCTGTGTTTTGAAATGAAGGTCGCGGCCCCATTGTGGATCGGTGAGGGTAAGATCGTAATCGGAGCCTGTGGTGCCTTTGCCCAGCTGCATACGGTGCAGGTCGTTGTTGATGTAACGAATGCCTGCAACAACCGTCGAAGGTTTCGCGAACAACGAATATTGATGACGGACCCTCAGTTCCTGGGAATAGCTATGGTATTGGTCGATATCCACCTGCCGGGGATTGTATGATCCGAGGTTTGTATTGAAGGTGTCTTTAACAGTGCTCAGCGCGATAAATTGAACACTGTTGCGGGAACCGAGGATGGCCGAGCTGATAAAATTGATCGAGGTGTTTTTGTTGATATCATAATCCAACCTCAGGGATGGTACATGTATCGTGGGGCTGTAATAATTTCTTTTGCGGGTTGCCTGGCGCGGGTTCTCTTTGAACTGAGCGTCGGTGAGGCCGCCATTTACATGGTTCTGATAGTCCATGTAATTGTATTCGGTGCGCAATTTCAGTTTGCGGGAGAATGCATAACTGAGGTGTGCGTGACCGGCGAGGTAGTGGTATTCACTGCTTTCGCGGTATCCATTCGACCGCCGGTAGTTCATGTAAGCGTAGTACTGCAGCTTTTCGGTTTTTCCGCCTACTGCATTGTAAGTGCTGAGCAGGCCATAAGAGCCGGCTGCATTTTGCGTCTCGAAGGAGAATTTACGGCTGCTGTCGGCTTCTTTGGTGATGTAATTGACCATACCGCCAAACTGGGCTCCGTATTGCAGGGCTCCGCTGCCACGGACTATTTCAATACGTTCGATCGATTCGGTTGGCGCATTGAAGTGGCTGGCAGGATAGCCATACAGGTCGGAGTTGGTCATGACATCGTTGTGACGCACGTTCATTTCCCATGAGCGGTGGGCCGTGAGGCCACGGGTGGCGATATTGACCTGGTTGCCGGTGCCGTCATTTTCATAGACAAATACGCCAGGCACTTTTGCAAAGAGCTGACGGGGATTGTTATCGGTGCGGTTAACATCCAGCTTTTCGAGGTTGATGACTTCAGTCTTTTTGGCGCCGTACATGTAAGTGCCGTGGATGGAGGACATGGTCTGCATCATTCCCTGGCGGAAGGATGCGATGATGGTGATGCTGTCGAGTGTTTTGGATTTCAGGGTATCTGTGGGCTGTTGTGCGGATAGGGCTGTAACAGATAAGCAACCTGCCGTTGCCAGCAGGTGCTTATAGGTGTTACAAGAGAAAAATATCTTCAAATTTTTTCTTTTAGAGAATGGTTGAATGGGTTGCAACGATCAATTGCCGGCTCCATCGGTTTTGGCGCGATCTACTGCATAACCACCTATCTTATTACCAACTTCGAGACCCACTTCACAATCGGCGCGATAGTGTATTCCTCCATACATACGCGATAGGGATGCTTCTTTGGCCATATCGCTGTAAGCGGTTGCCCTTTCCGGATTGAGATGAGCGAGGATGGTGGCGGCAGCTCCGCTAAAGGTGGAGTGGCCGGAGATATAGGCCGGGAAATTGGGTATGCCGGTGAGTGTTTTGATACGGGGATCGAGCTGGGTGGGGCGGGGATTGAAATAGTAGTATTTGGTATCCCAGCACACAATCGCTGCGTCCATCAATGACATGTTAAGCAAAGCCATATTCCTTGCCCAGCGCAGTTCGCTGTAATTCTTTTTGATGAAGTCTTCTGCGGCTATGGCATCCCAGTGGCCCGGTGGGGTGTAAGTTCCCACGCCATCGGCCCAGAAATGTACGATCGCCAGGCGTTCGCGGGTAGGATTGTTTACGTAGTCGTAGATCTCGTTGGTTTCCTGCTTCATCTTCTCGCTTCCGGTCAATGGTGGCGGACCGGGACGCAGGGATACTGCGGTGAGTGAGTCGAACAGGAATGTTTTTACTTTTCCAAATACGGGCAGCATGGGCGGGCGCTTAGGAACTTCGAGACTATACCAGGGTTTTTCGCCTTTGGCCATGCAATCCGTTTCAAGCTGTGTCCACAATGCCTGATTACCACCGGCTACGCCGGCCCTGTCACCCCGGGCACGGGTTACGAATTTTTGCGCCACTGCTTTGCCGAGGGCTTCGCCTGCTTCGATATCGCTGCGTACGTTGGCACCTGAAATGATACGCGCACGTTTGTGCTCTTCGGCCTTTCGCTGTATATAATCCTGATCACCGGGGAACAGCAGTTTCATCAGTTCTACTGCCGCGCCTACCACCACTGCATCTTCAGAAGGATACGAGGGTAGATCAGTTTGGGGCACCAGTACCTGCAGGGTATTGTCTACTTTGTAAGGAGCGGGCCTGTTGTATTGTTTTTTATAGTGCCAGGCAGCTACCAGGGCATCGTATTGAGCGGCTGCTATGTATGCGTAAGCCCGGGCTGCGAAAGGCGGGTTGGCAAACGGGAACTGCGGATAGGCCAATGGGTTGTTGGCGTTGGGCACCGGGTAGGTTCCATCGGGGTTTTGATAAGGAGGCAGGTTGTGTTTTGCTACCAACTCGCGCAGCAACTCATTCCAGCGAAGGATGGCGCCGGCGCTCCAGTATTTAACGATGGCTTTTTCATCGCTGGTAAGATCTGCCTGCCAGGTCTTGATCTCGTTGATCTGGGCGATATAATCGGGCGAATTGGTGGCAATGGGAGCAGCTACTGCAAACTCGTTGGCAGCGGTCAGTAATACTGGCTTCCACGTACCTCCGTCTATATCAGTTTTAGTGGGTTGCAAGGCAGGGATGTCGTCGGTCCTTCCCTTTACATCTTTGGAGCAGGCCAGCGGTATGGTCACTGCTGCTGCCACGACTGCTGTGCAAAGTATGATGAGCTTTTTCATGTTAGTTCTGTTTTGAATTGGAAGGTTTAGATGCTTTCTTGCCGGTGAAATTGAGGATGTAAAAGATGCCTCCGTACACGGTGGTGGCCTGTCCTACGTTTCTGCCGGCTACTACATAGTTGCCGCCGCCTGTAAGTGAGAATCCGGCGATGGCTGGTACCTCATATTTCAGGTTCACCCCTACCCGCGTGGCATTCATTTCATTGCTGGGGAAGGGCATGTTGTTGCGGGTGATGTCGAAGCCGCCGAGGGTTGTCCAATTGTCAACCACTGCCTCTGCCACCCAGTCGCCATGGCGGTAGCCGGTGCGAAAGTTGAAGCTGGCTGCATCGGGCATGTCTACTTCGTTGGTGAGGTGCATTTCGGTGGTATAATAGGCCGTGCGGTCGATCTTGATATTACTGCGTTGTATGTAGGTGGCAGAGGCCGTTACATAAAACCAGCCCAATTGATAGTCGGCCATGGCGCGCAGGGAGAGGTTCCTGCTGCGGAGGCCGATCGAAAGTGGCAGGAAGTCGGCTGCATAGTTGGTAAGGGGGAATGAGTAGCCGCCAATTGCATAGGCCGAGAACTCGCCCTTGCCGATCGTTTTTTCAATAGGCATCCATTTTACCCAAAGGTTGAGGTCCTGCACGCCTTCCATGCCATGGAGGGTGCCGGCTGATGCTTTCGTTGCCACATAAGGGGCGCCGAAGAGCACATTCAACTTATCCGTGATGCCGTAGTTGCCCATGATGCTGAACATCTGGGTGGTTACCCGGCCAAGGTTCTCATTGTTACGCTTGTTGGTCCCTTCCCAGTATTCGGTCCAGCTGCTGTGGCTGTACATGGGACCGATACATAAATTCTTTTTCTCCATCATAATGCCATCGATCTCGGTTTGTGCCGATGCTTTTGACTGGGCCAGTGTGAGGCAGCCCAATGCAATGGCGATGTGTTTACAGTAGTTAAGGCAGTTCATATATTTATTTAAGCAGTTGAGTTATGATCTGTTACAACCTGAATGAGCAACCAAGATTAATGGAATAATCAGCAAAGGCAGCATCGCCTTGTGCGTATACTCCGGTGATCTTTGTTCTTTGTTTATCGGCATAGCTTTGGGTGCGGTCGCGTTTAAGAGCTACCGGTACGGTGGCAAATGCGCTGAACTTTTTGAAATTGTAAGAGAGGCCGGGCTCAGCAGATATTACATAGCCCGGGCGCCTGAAGCCGCTGCTGCCGCCGATGAGGTCTTCGGAGGGCACACATTCCATGCGCATACCGGCTGATGCGGAGAACCTGCTGACGGTGAAGTTGGCGCCGGCGCGTACCATGTACTGATCGGGCACGCTCATTACGCTGCTGCCGTAGGCGATCGCGGTTGCTGATACAGGACTCCCGCGTCCGGTGGATACCCCATTCTGCTCGCGGGGATTGAATAGGTAGAAGAAGCTACCGTATACGCTTATGACCTTAGAGAAATTATAGTAGGCATTGATCTCCGTTGTTAAACCTGTGCCGCCATCGCCCAGCTGGATAGATTGATCGAGTGGTCCTAATATTTTGGTCGTATCGTTCTTGACAAAGAAGTCCTCGTATTTGTAATCGCCGGTGGGTAGCTTAATACCGAGACCAACCTGTACGTTGGCATTGGGTGACTTGGCGGGGTCGAACAACCAATAGTACCCTGTGAAGCGGATATCGCCAAGGCCAAAGGAGCGTGTTTTGTGGCGCGCGTTCTTGGCGCTATTACCACCATGTTCATACAGGGAGGAGCGAACGTTGGAGATAATGGGCAGGTTCATGGCGAGCGACCAGCGCCTGTTGAAGTGGCGCACTACTGCCAGGTCGAGGTTACTGGACCAGTTGATCACTTCGGTATTTTTCTCCAGGCGCTCCTTTTGTTCTTCGGTGCCTACGAAATGGCGGAACGATCTGAAGTAGCGGTAAGTGGTGTTGATCTGCCAGCCTTGCAAGCCATCGGTCGTAGCATCGGGCTTGGTACATACGGTACCGGTGCTGCGGATGGCTACGCAGCCTTGCGCATGGAGTTGGTTTGCAGAAAGCAGCAGTGGAACAGTTAATACAGCAAGAATCTTTTTCATACAAAGCAGTTAAGTAGTGGTTAGTTATTCAGCAGCCAGTTTTTCGGCATGTTTACTAGTTTGCAGTTTGGTCATTACATGATTGCCGAGGCGCAGCCCCTGGTCTTTGGCCACAGCAATTGATTGTCGATAATGTATGCCTCCATAGAAGCGACTGATGCCTGCTTCATCGGCTGCCTGCCGCAAGGAGGTAAAGTTGCGGTCGGGCCATCCCCACGCACGCTCGGTTGAGTCGCGGAAGGATACATTGGTTCCGTAAAGATGCTCAAGTACGGTAGCGGCTGCGCTGGATATTTCAGAGTGGCCGCTGGTATATTCGGGAAAGGGCGGTGTTTGCAGGAATGGTTTCCAGGATGCGTCTATGTATTGATTGATCACCGATTCGGGCCTTATCAAGGCCCAGGTATATTTAGCGTCCCAGCAGGATATGAATGCATCCATAAGCGCAAAAGATACCAGGGTATATGTTTGTATCGTCTTTGAGAAATCGACTTGTTTGTCTTTGCAAACGATGCCGATGATCCCCATCCAGTGGCCTCCGGGCGTCATGGCCTTGGTGGCAAACATGGCATGGCCCACTACGTTCACTTTAAATCCGTTGCAATCCCAGAAACTGGCGATGGCTTTTTGTTCGTCGCTCAGGTTGTTGACGGTGTCGTAGACCTGCTTTGCCCAGCCATAGAATTCGCTGGTGCTGTCTTTGCTGAAAGCTGCAGGCGGAGGCGGTGCAAACTGGCTGGCGCTGTCCATTACGATAGACCGGATGGTGCGCCAATGCGGTTCTACTGCCTGGATATAGGCAGGTGGTGTGGGTATCCATTTTCCTTCTTCTTCTGGTACAGTGTATTTAGCCGCTGAGCGTGTTTGTGCGTAATTGTCTTTTTTACTCCAGGCCAATACGGCTTTGGCCACGTTGAGTCCATAGGCTTTGGAATGAGATTCCATCGAGTCGGGCATGCCGTGGTCGAGGGCTGTTTCTTTCAATGCGTTGACGATGCTATCCATGGTGGCATTTGAGAAGGTAAGCGTTTTACCTACTTCGAGCATGGCGACCATGGAGGCATAGGGATAATCGATCTGCTTGCCTGCTTGGGGTTTGGGCATATTGACCAGGCCTTTCAACTGTCCATCGAGTGAAGTGTAGTTGCTGTCACCTTTGGCCATTACCTCATAGGCCGCCAGGTGCGAATAGGCGTATACCCTGCTGGCTACCGGCGGCGTAAAGATGTTGAAGGTCATGATCTCGGTAAGCTGACCGGTTAGCCGGCTGTACAGGTTGGGATCATGGATCACTTTTTGGTAATCGTTTGCACGGTTACAGGAGGCGGCTATTGCCAGGACAAGCAGGGCTGGAATTAATTTGCGCATGAAAGAAACAGATATTTGTGATGGTCTTGTTCCTGAAACATTCAGGAAAAGGGATGTGTACGCGTGATACAGTCGTTGATAGAATAGAAAGGCTGTCAGGTACTTTTATACTTTGCCGGAATGTAGGTGTGTATACAGTTTGTCGCTGATAAGTACTATGCGTGTATGGAGCCGCAGCCGATTGGGCACACCGATTCCAGGAAAAGGCGAGACCTTAACATTCGGGAGGTTGTCCGGGCGTGTTGGTATAACAGCCCGAAAGGAAGACCGCATTGGTGTTGCGGTAATGGAGCGGCTCGTTGTGTAAGGCGGCAATGCTCCAGTCGTTCTTTTGCGACCAATATTCTGTGGAAAAACTATTGAGCGAGAAGGATGATCCTTTTTCTGATTTCTTATTTTGATTGGGGTGTTGCAGGTCGTTTACCAGCTTGAAGAAGTCATCGCGGGCTGTTTGCAGGCGCATCTTCTCTTCGTTGGGCAGGCACATCAGCACGAGTTGCCCGTCCTGTACTTTGCGCTTCACATATTTGTAATGAATGCCATCGATCTCGATCTCTCCATCGACGCGTTCAAAATCAGTCCAGTTGGTTTGATAGGGAAGGTCAAGGGTTACCCGCATCTCTACAAGGCGTGATTCGTCGTAATCGTTTTGATCCAGTTTTGCTTCGAGTGCTATGTCTGCCTGTTGTTGAAGTATATCTGCCAGGATGCGGTAGCCGAACCAGTTAAAGCTCAATAGGCTCAATAATAATATGGCAGCAATTTTTTTCAAAGCAGTCGTTCGTGTGTGGCATACACAATATAAGCAATTCTCATCATTTCACCACAAATGTTTTCCTTCCCGGACCCACCCCGGTGATTGTGAGACTCTTCCACTGAGCAGGTAGTTGTGACCTTATTTGCACGATCCCTTTGGGGGTGATATCGAGGCCACCAAACCCCATCAACATGCTTTGGAGTATGCCTCCTGCGCCGGTAGCGAAATAGGGGTTGGTACCACCCTTGGTCTCTGCGATCACGCGGAAGGGCGGGTTGAGGTTGGGCAGGTACGACTCTTTGAAAAAGCGATAAGCCTTTTCACCGTCTCCCAGGCGGGCATACAAGAGGGCAAATACGGCTTGTGTCATGGCGGGGGTGCCCTCGTTGGGGATGCGGGTTTCGTAGAAGGACAAGTCTTTTCTGATCTGGACAGGATCGGTGATCTCTTTGAACGGGTAGGCAAGGAGATTCACATCAGCTTGTTTGATGCCCTCCCCATTGTAAGTGGCATGTTCGCGCGTTACCCCGTTCTCCATTTTTAAGACAGGGATATTGCCGGCCACGTGCATCCAGTCTGAGTTTGGTGTGAGACCGAGCAGCTTAGCTGCTTCTGTGGCTGCCTGCAGGTTGGCTTTGGCGGCGGCATTGGTGAAGGCGTTGTTATCTACATTCTCGGCCCATTCGTCGGCGGCGACTACGTTCTTAATATCATATTTCCCAAGCCCATTGCGTTCTACGCGACTGGCCCAGAAGTCGGCCGTGGCAGAGAGGATGGGCCAGCCGGTGTTGCGTAGCCAGTCTTTATCCTGCGTTACGGCATAATAGTTCCAGGCAGCGAAGGCCACATCGGCGGTGATGTGGTGTTCGAAGGGGCCGCTCAGTGCCCAAACCGGCGTTTCTTCCACTCCGGTGGCGGCGCTTTCCCAGGGAAACATGGCACCCTTATAACCGTGGGCGAAGGCGTTGCGCTTTGCTGCTTCGAGTCGCTGAAACCGGTAATCGACCATGGACCTTGCCATTTCGGGACGGAGGACCAGCAAGGCGGGGTACATCCACAATTCGGTATCCCAGAACACATGACCGTTATAGCCGAGACCGCTAAGGCCCATGGGAGAAGGTGACAGTGCCGTGCCTTCGCGGGTAAAGGAATAGAGATGATAGAGCATGCTGTGTACATCCTGCTGGCTTTGCGGATCGCCTTCTATGGTAATATCGCTTTTCCAGAGTTCATCCCAGGCCTTTTGGTGGAATTGCAGCAAGCGGTCGCGACCTTCCAGTTTGGCAAAGATGGTAAGGCGTTCCGCTTCATTGAGTGGATCGTCGTGGTGGGCGGAGGTAATAGAACTGCCGGCTATCGAGAACCGGTAGGTTTCTCCGGCCTGGAGGGAGCGGGCGAATTTCATGAGGTGCATGTTATTGTCCCACATTTCATGGATGACGCGCGGTTCAGTACCGTGCTTTTCGGTAAAGAGAAAGGTGTTGGAGGCGCATAATTGGAGTTTACCCGTAGGGCTTTGCGCGGTGGAGGTTAGTAAGCTGATCACGACATGCGGCCGGTCTATCTCATTGTAGTAATTCTGCACCTCTTTGAGTGCATCCGGTGCTTCCATAACACTGGCCGCTCCCAGGCTGATGTTCTTTTTGGCGGTGATGGTAACATCCATCAACACCGTAAACGGCAGGTGGCGTAATGAATAATAGGTATAGCTGACGGTAGCTTTATCGCCGTAATCGAACGAAGCGGTGAAGGCGGCGCGGCGCATATCGAGCTCCTGCTTCATATTGGAAATGCCTTTGGCGCCGATGCGCTGCCCGTCGATGTCGAGGTACATGTTGAGCAGGTTGAAGCTGCGCAGGAAGTTGCTGACGCGTCCGCGTCCGTAGAGGTCGTAGGCACCGGCCAATACGACGTCCTTTACTTTGAATGGCTCGGGTGAAGAAACGATGCCGATCATGCCGTTGGCTACGGTGATGCCATAATATTCGGTGGGGGTGATGGTCGTGGCGCTGATCTTCCAGGGATCTTGCGCCATGGAAAGAAATGGCAGGATTGTCAGCATGCCGAGCAGGCAGCGAAAGCAGTGCAATCGTATTGACATGAGCAATTATTTTCTCTGTGTCCTTCGCGTGTGCCCGCCTGGCTACTCAACCATTCTTTGGTGCAGTGATCACAATCCGTAAAAGGAAGCCGCATTCAACCCAAACACTTTTTCTTTCTCTTCAGGCTGGTAGTTTTCCATATACTTTTCAAGCAGGCTCTTCCACTGTACATATATTCCACTGAGCAGCATCACCGGCCAATCGCTTCCAAATACCAGGCGGTCGGTGCCGAAGGCTTCGAATACCACGTCGAGATAGGGGTAGTACTCTGCTGCACTCCAGGTTTTCCAGGCTGCTTCGGTGAAAAGGCCGGAAAGCTTACAGTACACATTGGGTTGCTGTGCGATCTCCTTCATAAGCCTGGCCCATTCGTCTATTTTCTTGTGACGAATATCGGGCTTGGCGCAATGGTCGATGATGAGTTTTTGATCGGGAAACCGGGCTACGAACTCGATTGCCGGTTTCAATTGGCTATGGTAAATGAGGATATCGTAGGTATAATTGTATGGCTTGAGGGCCCGAACGCCACGTTGAAAATTGGGCCGCAGAAGGAAGTCGTCGGGCTCGGCCTGCACCACATGGCGGTATCCACGTACGCTGGTATATTGGGTGAAATGCTCCAACCTTTCTTCGATATTGCCGGCCTGGAGGTCAAGCCAACCTACCACCCCTTTTATGATGGGATGTGTTTTGGCCAGTTCCGCCAGAAACCTTGTTTCCACTTCTTCCTGACTGGCCTGTACAGCCACAACACCATCTACTCCATTTCTTTTGAGGGTGGGTGCAATATGCTCCGGCAGGTAATCCTGTTGCAGGATCTTCATATCGTCTGTGATCCAGGCATCGCGGACCTTATCGAACTTCCAGAAATGTACGTGGGCATCTATCACCATGGGTGTTCCTTTTATCCTTCTAAGCTACTCCATTTTAACCGATTAGGAAATGAAAACATTAAAAGCTAACGACCATTAGCTTTTTCTATTACCTTCGTCATTCGTTTTGTAACTACTACATTTATGAGCTCCACAAAAAATACTGTACGCATCGTAACAGCGGCTTCGTTATTTGACGGACACGACGCTTCTATCAATATCATGCGGCGCATTATGCAGGCCAAAGGCGCCGAGATCATTCACCTGGGTCATAACCGGTCGGTTGCCGAGATCGTTGAATGTGCGATCGAGGAAGACGCGCAAGGCATCGCGATCACCAGTTACCAGGGTGGGCATGTTGAGTTTTTCAAATACATGAAAGACCTGCTCGACGAGAATGGCTGTGGTCATATCAAAATATTTGGCGGCGGCGGTGGTACCATCCTTCCGCAGGAGATCGAAGAATTACATCATTACGGTATTACCAAAATATATAGTCCTGACGATGGGCGTAAGCTTGGGTTGGAAGGCATGATCGAGGAAGTGGTGCGGCTGTGCGACTATCCGGTGAACGGCGATCCCGGTAATTTCAAAACGGAGCTCAAACTGGGCGAATGGAAAGATATTCGCCGTATTGCCCGTAGTATTTCGAATGCGGAGAACAGCCGGAATGGTGACGAAGTAAAGGCCAATGGTGTTACAGCTGGTGTTAATGTGAAACAGGCTCCAGTGCTGGGTATCACCGGTACGGGTGGTGCGGGCAAATCGTCGGTCACGGATGAGATCGTACGCCGCTATCTCAATGCCTTTACTGATAAAACCATCGCGGTGGTGTCAGTTGACCCTTCCCGGAAGAAGACTGGTGGCGCCCTACTGGGTGACCGTATCCGTATGAACAGCATTCATTCGCCAAGGGCCTATATGCGCTCGCTCGCCACCCGCGAAAGTGATGTAGCGCTCAGTAAATATGTGGAGGATGCTGTAAACATTTGTAAGTCGGCTGGTTTTGATCTTATTATCCTCGAAAGCGCCGGCGTGGGGCAAAGTGATGTGAGCATTCTCGATTATTGCGATGTAAGCCTGTATGTAATGACGCCGGAGTATGGTGCGGCTTCTCAATTGGAGAAGATCAATATGCTCGACTATGCAGACGTCATTTGTATCAATAAGTTTGATAAAGCCGGTGCACTCGATGCTCTGCACGATGTGCGCAAACAATATAAAAGGAACCACAATCTCTTCATGGCCAAAAATGAAGAGATACCGGTGATCGGTACCATTGCTGCCCAGTTCAATGACCCTGGGGTGAATGAACTGTTTGAGAAACTATTGGTAACCATCAAGCAGAAGACGAACGCGGAGTTTGGTGAATTTGTCGTTCACCCGCATACAAAGGACACGAGCACCAAGAGCCAGATCATCCCTCCAAAACGTGTACGTTATTTATCAGAGATCGCAGAAGCGAGCCGGGCTTATGACGCCTGGACGAATGATCAATGCGCCATTGCTACGCGGCTCTACCAGGTGCAGGGCGTGCTGGAAGCAGCAGGCACAAATGCCGCTTATGTCAAAGACCTGGAATTGCTGAAGCAGGATTTCGAGGGCAAGCTCAATCCCGCCTGCAAGGCACTGATCGATCAGTGGCCGGCAATCGTTAAAAAGTATAAGGCAGATTTCTTCGAATACCAGGTGCGGGATAAAGTGATCAAGCAACCGCTAACGACGAAGACCCTGAGCGGTACCCGCATCCCCAAAGTGGTGTTGCCCAAATTCAAGGACTGGGGTGATATTCTTCGCTGGCAGCTACAGGAAAACCTGCCGGGTGAGTTCCCCTACACGGCCGGTGTATTTGAATTGAAGCGTCAGGGCGAGGACCCCACGCGTATGTTTGCCGGTGAGGGCGGCCCGGAGCGTACCAACAAACGTTTCCATTATGTTTCTGTAGATCAGCCAGCCAAGCGCTTGTCGACTGCATTCGACAGTGTGACCCTGTATGGCGAAGATCCGGCGCACCGTCCCGATATTTATGGCAAGGTGGGCAACAGCGGAGTGAGTATCGCTACGGTAGATGATGCGAAGAAACTATACAGTGGCTTTGATCTTTGCGATCCGAAGACTTCGGTGAGTATGACGATCAATGGGCCTGCACCGATACTGCTGGCCTTCTTTATGAACGCGGCGATCGATCAGCAATGTGAAAAATATATAGAGGCGAATGGTTTGTGGGAGGCCGTCAATAAAACGGCGGCGAACAAGTATAAGCAAATGCCGAAGCCGGTTTATTATAATCCATCTGCACCTGAGCGTTTGCCGGAGGGTAATAGCGGTTTGGGATTGAAGTTGCTGGGCATGAGTGGTGATGAAGTGCTGCCGGCAGATGTATATGCCAAACTGAAGGCCGATGCGTTGACGCAGGTACGCGGTACGGTGCAGGCCGACATTCTGAAAGAAGACCAGGCTCAGAATACCTGCATCTTCAGCACTGAGTTTGCCTTGAAGCTGATGGGCGATGTGCAGGAGTATTTCATCGACCAAAAGGTGCGTAACTTTTATAGTGTAAGCATCAGTGGTTACCATATTGCCGAAGCGGGCGCCAATCCTATCACCCAGCTGGCTTTCACGCTGGCCAATGGATTTACTTATGTAGAGTATTACCTAAGCCGGGGCATGCAGATTGACGATTTTGCGCCCAACCTCTCTTTCTTCTTCAGCAATGGCATGGATGCCGAGTACAGTGTGATAGGTCGTGTGGCCCGTCGTATCTGGGCCAAGGCCATGAAGGATAAATATAAAGGGAACGACCGTTCGCAAAAGCTGAAGTACCATATCCAAACGTCGGGCAGGAGTCTGCACGCGCAGGAGATCGACTTCAATGATATCCGCACTACGCTACAGGCCCTGTATGCTATCTACGATAACTGCAACAGTCTTCATACGAATGCTTATGATGAGGCGATCACCACGCCAACTGAAGAAAGTGTGCGGAGGGCGATGGCGATCCAACTGATCATCAACCGTGAACTGGGTACCGCCAAAACCGAAAACTTCATCCAGGGCTCGTTCCTGATCGAGGAGTTGACTGATCTGGTGGAGGAAGCCGTGCTGACAGAATTTGATCGCATTACGGATCGTGGCGGTGTGCTGGGGGCCATGGAGAGGATGTACCAACGAAACAAGATCCAGGAAGAAAGTCTATACTACGAAAGTCTCAAACACAATGGCGAACTGCCTATCGTGGGGGTGAATACTTTTTTGAATAAGAAAGGTAGTCCGACGGTAATCCCGCAGGAGGTGATCAGGAGCACCACGGAAGAGAAAGAACAGCAGATCCAAAACCTGGAAGGTTTCAAGAAGCGTAATGATAGCAAGTGTGCCGACATGCTGCAGCGTTTAAAGGTCGTGGCTATCAACAACGGCAACCTTTTTACCGAATTGATGGAAACCGTGAAGTATTGCTCGCTTGGCCAGATCACGCATGCCCTGTATGAGGTGGGTGGCCAGTACCGCCGTAATATGTAAACTTCTGATCTTCTCCCATAAACAAGCGCCCCTGCGTCGCAGGGGCGTTGGATGAAAGATTCTATGTAAATCTTAATACTTCTTGTCATCGGCCGAAGGGCCGTAGATGGAGGGCACGGCGATGTCGTTGAGCCGCATGTATACCGTAAGCTGGCCGCGGTGATGTACCCAATGGTTGATGGTAGAGCCAATAGCTTCTAACTTGGGCGACTTCCACAACACCTGTCCGGAGTTCCTCAATTCGAAGGGCGTTTTCAGGCTTTCCTCGGTCACTTCCGAAAGGGCTTTCATGGCGCCATCCACGGCTTTGTCATAATGTTTAAGCAATTCCTCGGAGGCGCTGAGTGGAATATGCTCATAGTTTACAAAGTCTATAATCGACCCTTCTACCATGTCTTTCACCCATTTAGGGATCTCTGCCACCAAAAGGGTGAGATAGCCCATTTCCATCGACTTTTCGTGGGGTTTGTATTTAAACAAGGATTCGGGTATCCGCTCGAGGCATTTACGGGTGGCCTCGTTCTCCGCTTTTATTTCATTCAGGTATACCTGACAAAGGTCTTTTCCATTCATGGCTAAAGTTTGGGTTGCCTGCAAAAAAATGATGCCAGCCTACCGGTAATGAACCTGGCAACTTTCGCAATAGAAGGTGCGACGTTTGGTTTTACCCAGGTAGGCCTTATGGAATGGGATATCACAGCGGGGGCAAACTTTTTTAGTGTGGGCCTGCCAGTGCTTTTTGAGCACGTTGGCCTTTTTCCATGCCAGGAATTCAAAGGCATACCGATGCATTTGTTGAACGATCTCTGCTCGCTTACGCGCCGGGATGGCGCCCACGAGGCTCAACGGGTGAACCCTGGTGCGATACAATACTTCGTTCTTGAAGATATTGCCGGCACCGGCGAAAATGGATTGATCGAGCAACGCATCGCAAATCAATGCACCGGGTACTGCTCTCAATTTCTTCCTGGCGGCAGCCGCGTCCCAGGCAGGGTTCATGAGGTCGGTGGTCCAGTCGTAGACCTGGTCAAGGTCTTCCCTGATCTCCCGGACGCTACAGGCGTAAAAATAAAGGGTTCCGTTACTAAACTGCAGCAGCAGGCGTGGTTTACCGTTGCGGGGTTCATCGATACTGTATTTGCCAAACAATAGCAGGTGTATTTGCAGGGTGGTTTGTGGCAGGCAAATGAGGAGGTGTTTACCCCAGGTTTTAAGATCCACCACTTTCCGGTTAATCAGACTGCCAATATTGATGGGTCCGGTACCCTGCGCTTTCAGGATCTTTTTCCCTTTAAACCGCTGTACTTCTTCTTTCAGAATGACAATGCTAGGACCTTCGGGCATACCGGATCGTTTTAGGGGGTGCTGCAAATTGGTCGCCAATGGGGAAGAAAGGATTGACCTGAACCGGGCATAAGATTTTTATTGATTTTCAAAAACTCATTAGCAACACTTAAACCTTCGCTATGGTCACCATCAGACGCAAAAGATTAACCAACAGGAATGTTGTTCGTACGCCCGGTTCTGAAACGACGGTTGCACTCAATTATTCGCCCGTATCGGAAGTGCTGGAAGTGGAATTTACCGGTGGTAAGGTCTACCATTATTTTCCCGTTAAGCCGGAGGTTTGGGAAGATTACAGGAGGACTGTGGCGTATGGCGGCTCTTCCGGAGCCTTCGTCAACGAACGCATTAAACCGTATTACGAGCTTTCCCGGATTGAGTAGAACGGGCATCCGGGCAAATGCCAGGCCGCCATCGTCAATACATTGAGTAGGTTGGCCAATAGGAAGATATCACCTGATTTTGAAGCGGCGAATATTTATAAAGCCATAGCCTCCTGGCTATGGCTTTTCGCCTTATTAGAACAAATTCTGTTGCATTTGAAAGACCTTTCGTATTCCTGACTGCTTTAATGGGCTGGTCCAGGCGTATAAGCCGACGGTGAATGCAGGCCCTCAGTAATTTCTTCAATCATTTTTTTATTGAAAGCCGGCAGGTCTTTGGGGCTGCGGCTGGTGACCAGGCCGTTGTCGGTCACAACGTCTTTATCGACCCAGATAACGCCGGCATTGATGAGGTCCGTGCGGATCGACTGATAAGAAGTCATATTGCGGCCATCGATCATGCCGGTCTCAATCAGCAACTGCGGGCCATGACAAATGGCTGCAACTGGTTTCCCCGCTTCCAGGAATTGCTGTGCAAATTCCACACAATGTTTGTTGGTCCTCATTTGATCGGGATTGATGACGCCACCGGGAATCATAAGGGCGTCGTAATCTTCTGCTTTGGCCTTTTCTACCTGAACATCCACCGGTAAGGTGCTACCCCAATGATCGTGTTGCCAGGCTTTTACTTTCTCTTTTTGTGGGGATACGAT
This sequence comes from Paraflavitalea sp. CAU 1676, assembly GCF_029223285.1. Classification (GTDB taxonomy): domain Bacteria; phylum Bacteroidota; class Bacteroidia; order Chitinophagales; family Chitinophagaceae; genus Paraflavitalea. The sequence goes on from NZ_JARHUJ010000001.1 coordinate 298,570, forward strand.
ATCCACTTTGGCGCCTGCTTCTTCCAAAGCATTTTTGGGACTGGTGAGTTCTTCTTCTTCAAAGCCATTTTCCGTGAGGATGGCTACTCTTTTACCGCTTAGTGATTTCATAACTCAATGTTTTATAGGTGAGGAATCGATATTTTTCTGAGTATCGGGTTCAAAAACGATACCATGCCTGCAGAAAGGCGACCACCAAGTGGAGGCCAGGTTTGAGATGTATAGCAGCCCGATGTCAGGGGGCGCGAGAGGGGCAGTGTGGGACCCCCTTGCGTGGGCGCGAAGTAGGCATATGCGCTAGAAAAGCGACTTTAAAGGGTGAAACAGCAGTAGATGGCAAGGAATCCAGGGCCTTGCGCGTAAACTTTTGAGTTACCGATCGTTTCCGGATCGCTTATTTGTTATATGTAATTGATTAATAATAAAAATAATGTTGAAACACGTTTGCCGCTCATCGGAATTATTTGCCGTTAATCAATAGATTGTCATGAAACTGTAACAGGCGGATAGTTTTGCCGACCAAATTTCTAAATAAAAATAGCCATGAGAAAGTTGAGCTTATTGACTTTACTGCTCAGCCTATGTGTTGCCATGACCCAGGCACAGAACATAAGCGGTATTGTCAAAGATGACCAAGGAAAGAACCTCTCCGGTGCTTCCGTTGCACTTAAAAAATTAAAAGACTCTGCAACCGTTAAGTTAGGTGTTACCAACAGTTCTGGACAGTACAGTTTTACCGGCATCAATGCTGGACAGTATTTCGTGAACGTATCTTACGTAGGTCACGATATTAAAAACTCCCCCTCCTTTGAGTACAGCGGCAGCGGCGACACAAAAGGTCCCGATTTTACGCTGACCAAATTATCAGGCAACCTGAAAGAGGTTACCGTTGCTTACCGCAAACCGGTAATCGAGGTGAAGGCCGATAAAACGATACTGAACGTAGAAGGAAGCGTGAATGCCGTAGGTACGGATGCGCTGGAACTGTTGCGCAAGTCACCCGGTGTACTGGTTGACAAGGATGACAACCTGAGCCTGAGCGGTAAAACCGGGGTGCAGGTGTATGTTGATGGTCGCCCCACACCATTGTCGGGCAAGGACCTCAGCGACTACCTGAAGACCCTGCAATCTTCGTCGATCGAAGCGATCGAGATCATTACCAACCCTTCTGCCAAGTATGATGCTGCGGGTAATGCCGGTATCATCAACATCAGGTTGAAGAAGAACAAGTCTTATGGTACCAACGGTACTGTTAATGCGGGTTATGCCATCGGCACATTCCCCAAGTACAATGGTGGTATCTCGTTGAACAACCGTAACAAGTTCATCAACGTGTATGGTAACTACAATTACACCAAGAGCGACAACAGGATGAACATGTGGCTGTACCGTAAGGTGTTGGATACTCTGTTCGATGGTGCTACGAAGATGGACATGGCCAATGAGACGCATGCATTCAAAGTAGGTGCCGATATGTCGCTAAACAAGCGTAGTACGCTGGGCATCATGGTGAATGGTAACTACAACGACAACGGCTTTAATAACTACAGCCGCACACCGATCAGCTATATCCCAACCGGTAAGGTGGATCGTATCCTGGTGGCAAACAATACCAGCGATGGTAAAAGGAACAATACCAACTTCAACATAAACTATCGTTATGCCGACACGGCTGGCCGTGAGCTGTCGATGGATGGCGACTATGGTGTTTTCCACAATACGAGCGATCAACTGCAGCCGAATACTTATTATCAGCCTGATGGTACCACCATCATTACGCAACGCGTCTATAATATGTTGGCGCCTACCGACATCAACATCTATACCTTCAAAACAGATTACGAGCAACCCTTCAAGAAAGGTAAGCTGGGTGTAGGCGGTAAGGTTTCTTATGTGGAAACAACCAATGACTTCTCTACGTTCAATGTGCTCAACAATGTAAAGGAACTGGATAAGGACCGCAGCAATGATTTCGACTACAAAGAGAACATCAACGCCCTTTACCTCAACTATAACAGGGCTTACAAAGGGTTCATGTTCCAGGTAGGTGTACGTGGTGAGAATACCAATGCCAAAGGCCATTCGAACGGCTTCAAGAAAGATGAGAATACCGGTCAGTATGTTACCTACGACTCTACTTTCGAGCGTAACTATACCGACCTGTTCCCCAGTGCTGCATTGACCTTCAATAAAAACCCGATGAGTCAGTGGACGGTTTCGTACAGCCGTCGTATCGACCGCCCGGCTTACCAGAACCTGAACCCCTTCGAGTTCAGGCTTGATGAGTATACTTACCAAAAGGGTAACACGCAGCTTACTCCTCAGTATACCAACAGCTTTGCGGTTACGCACGTGTTCAAATACACTTTGACCACTACGTTGAACTATAGCCATGTGAAGGATATGTTCTCGCAGATCGTGGATGTTACTGAAAAGTCAAAAAGCTATATTACCAACAAGAACCTGGCCACGCAGGATGTGATCAGCCTGAACATCAGCTATCCGTTCCAATACAAATGGTACAGCGTGTTTGCGAACCTGAACACTTTCTATTCCAAGTTCAAAGCGGACAATGGTCCCGACAGGAAGATCGATCTGGATGTATTCTCCTTCAATATCTATGCTCAGCAGACCTTCCGTTTCGGCAAGGGCTGGACAGGTGAGTTGAGTGGCTTCTACACAGCTCCTTCCGTATGGCAGGGTACATTCAAGAGCATCGGTATGGGTGGCCTCGATGGTGGCATATCCAAGAATGTGTTGAAAGACAAGGCTACCATCAAAGTGGTGGTGACCGATATGTTCAAGACCATGAAATGGAAGGGTACCAGTGATTATGCCAACCAGTACACCAGGGCTAATGGTAACTGGGAAAGCCGCCAGTTCAAGCTGAACTTCAGCTACCGCTTCGGTAGTGCCCAGGTGAAAGCTGCCCGCCAGCGCAAAACCGGTTTGGAAGACGAGAACAAGCGTGCCAACAGTGGCGGCGGCGGTCTCGGCGGCGGTCAACAATAAATTTGATTACCGGGAGTCCGCAAGGCCCCGGAAATTGATTGGATCCATAGAAGGTGCCGGTTTTCCGGATTTTACAGCCGGCACAACGGCACGGTGAGTGGAGCGGCCAAAGCGCCTGCGGGCGTGGCCGGCGACCTCAAAGTTTAATGAATCGGCGTATAAATCCCCCTTTTTCACAAAGGGGGATTTTTTATGTTATCTTTACCGGAACTGATTTCAGGAAAATATCGTATTTATTAGACAATCGGATTAATGAATTTTACAGAATTTGGACTGGATCCTGCCTTAATGGAAAGCATAGAATCTACTGGTTATGAAGTAGCTACACCCATTCAAGAGCAAGTGATCCCCAAGATATTAGCGGGCCGCGATATCATCGCCTGCGCCCAAACAGGAACTGGTAAAACTGCCGCTTTCCTGCTTCCCATCATCCACCGCCTACTTCAAAACAGCAATGACGGCCAGGTAAACTGTATAATACTGGTTCCCACCCGGGAGCTTGCGATCCAGATTGCCCAAAACCTGGAGGGGTTATCCTATTTCACCTCTATCAGCTCTATAGCAGTTTATGGCGGTAATGACGGGATGAACTTTGCTACCGAAAAGAATGCCCTTTCAAAGGGGGTTGACTTTGTGGTGTGCACTCCGGGAAGGCTGATCGCCCATCTAAACATGGGTTATGTGAAGCTGGCGGGTTTGCAATACCTGGTGCTGGATGAAGCCGACCGTATGCTGGACATGGGCTTTCATGATGACATCATGAAGATCATTTCGCATTTACCTACCAAAAGGCAGAACCTATTGTTTTCGGCTACCATGGCTGAAAAGATCCGTTCGCTGGCCAGGAAGATCCTGCACAATCCCGAGGAGGTGAACATTGCCATTTCGAAGCCCCCGGAGAAGATTGTACAGGAGGCTTATGTAGTGTACGAGCCGCAGAAACTGCCACTCATTCAAAAGATACTTCGCTCCGTTCCTTATAAACTGGCTATTATTTTCTGTTCCAAAAAGCAGAACGTAAAACAGTTGAACCGTGACCTGCAGCGTGCCAGGTTCAATATTGCCGAAATGCACTCCGACCTGGAACAGGCTGAGCGGGAAGATGTATTGCTCCGTTTCAAGAGCGGGCGCATCCCCCTGCTGGTAGCCACAGATATCATGTCGAGGGGTATCGACATCGACAACATCGACCTGGTGATCAACTACGATGTGCCGCACGACGGCGAAGATTATATTCACCGCATTGGCCGTACTGCCCGTGCCGAGTCGGATGGCGTGGCCATCACCCTGATCAGCGAAAAGGAGCAAAGAAAGTTTGCCGCTATCGAGGCCCTGCTGGGTAAACCGGTGCGGAAGGGTAACGTGCCGGAAGAACTGGGACCTGTTCCAGCTTATACGGCCCAGCATAACGCGAGGAAAAAATCCCATAGAAGATTTGGTCCGCCCCAACGTAGAAGGCCATAAAAATGATGATGCAGATGCGTCTATTTGCCCGATTGTTACCTGTTGTTGCTATTTGCCTGTCGTTGGCTGCCGGGGTTAACAGCTGTTCCCCGAATCCGTATGCTCAAACGAACAAGAGCTACAAGAAGCAATCACGTAACCTGGCAGGCGGCCTGCAGCCACTGCCGGTTCCGATGACACTGGATTCAACGCTTTCCCCGAAGTATGCGGTGGGCACGGTAAACTTCGATCTGCGCAAGCCGAATTTCGTCATCATACACCACACTGCTCAAAACTCCTGCGAGCAAACGCTGAAGACCTTTACGCTGGAACGCACGAAAGTGAGCGCTCACTATGTTATTTGCAAGGATGGTACTATCCATCATATGCTGAACGATTACCTGCGCGCCTGGCAGGCGGGTATCAGCAAGTGGGGCAACAATACCGATATCAATTCGTCTTCTATCGGCATCGAGCTGGACAATAACGGTTTTGAGTCTTTTGCCGAGCCGCAGATGGTTAGTTTGCTGCGATTGCTCGATACGCTGAAAAGAAAATATGCCATTCCAACGGGCAACTTTATCGGGCACAGCGATATTGCGCCCAAGCGTAAGGTGGATCCCAACGTTACTTTTCCCTGGCAGCGGCTTGCCCAGCGCGGGTTCGGTAATTGGTACGATGATACTACCAATGTTGTAATCCCTCCTTCTTTTGATCATCTCCTGGCGCTTCGTTTGGTAGGGTACGACCTGGCCGATACTACAGCAGCCATACGTGCATTTAAGCGTAAATACCTGCAGGATACGCTGAGTAGAACGCTGGCCGAGCCCGATGAGAAGATCCTTTACCAGTTGATGAGGAAGTCCCAATAAGATTTAACGTTGTTTCCACAATGGGTGCTGTCCTGCCTGTGGGCCGGTCAAAAGCCGAATGGGTCCATTATCTTTGAGCATGAACTGGCAGCAACTCTACAGTACCCGCCGTACAGGTAAGGAAAATAAGTCGGCCACCTACACAGATGCATTGCGCACTTCTTTTCTGCGCGATTATGACCGTATCATCTTTTCTTCCGCTTTCAGAAGGTTACAAAACAAAACGCAGGTGTTCCCACTGCCCGGCGCAGTGTTTGTGCACAACCGGCTTACCCATAGTCTGGAGGTAGCTTCTGTAGGCCGTTCTTTGGGAAAGGCTGTGGGCGATGCCATCGCTGCGAAATACCCCGATGCCACGGAGGATTTCCGGGAGTTCTACAAATATGAGTTGCCCTCTGTGATTGCGGCAGGCTGCCTGGCGCATGATATCGGCAATCCGCCTTTCGGGCATTCGGGGGAAGATGCCATCCGTACTTTCTTCCGGGAGCTGAAGGGCGAAGCCAAAGACCGCTTCGAAAGTGAACTGACCCTAAATCAGCAACGCGACTTCCTGTATTTTGAGGGCAATGCCAATGCTTTCCGTACGCTTACCCACAGCTTTGGCGAGGATAGTACGGGCGGCTTCCGGCTTACCTATGCTACGTTGGCTTCGATCATCAAGTATCCGTCGGATTCTTTGAGTGGGTTCAATAAGCAACAGCTGGTGACAAAGAAGTCGGGCTATTTTGATTCGGAGGTTGATACCTATAGGCGGATCGCGGAAGAGCTGGGAATACCCCAGCTGGAGCCGGGAAAGCATATTTATGCGCGGCACCCTTTCGTGTACCTGGTAGAGGCGGCAGATGATATCTGTTACCGGGTAATCGACTTCGAGGATGCGCACCGGTTGAGCATTATTTCCATAGATATGATCAAAAACCTTTTTCTGGCATTCTTTGATGAGGAAAAAGGATATGATACACGCGACAGGATCGAGGCCACTTTCAATAAGATCAACGATGACAACCAGAAGGTGCAGTTCCTGCGGGCAAAGCTGATCAACCACCTAATTAACCGGGTGAGCTCGGTGTTTATGGAGAAGGAAGATGATCTGCTGAATGGCAGGGTAGGCAAATCCTTGATCGACTATCTGCCAGAACGTGAATTGAAACTGGTGAAAGAGATCGATGACTTTTCGGTGGCGCATATCTATAATCACCGCTCGGTGGTAGAGATCGAGATTGCGGGTTACAACGTGATTGGCGATCTGCTCAGGGAATTTTTTAACGCAGTGATCACACCCAAATCGGCCAAGTCATTCAAGTTGTTGCAGCTTATTTCCAAACAATTCAAGGTAAGCGGCCAGCCTGGTAACCTGTACCAGGATACGCAGTCGGTGGTGGATTTCATTGCCGGCATGACCGATCTGTATGCCGTTGATATGTTCCGTAAAGTGACAGGAATTTCGTTTCCGCAGATCAGGTAGTGGAAGGTGCAGCGGCTTTCAGAGCTTTGTTGATGGCGTATTTGAAAATGAAGCGACGCCAGGAGTTTTGAGCCCTTGTTTTTATTGCAATTCTTCGCAGGAGTAACCCGCATGGCTGAGGGTGTTTTCGACCAGGCGGGGGTTGAGATCTTTGGCTTCGATGCGAAGTATCCTGTCTTTATCGTGCATGTCTACATTCCAGCGGATAACCCCCTTTAGTTTTTCGATATGGGAGCCGATGTGGTGGATGTTCTTCCTGTAACGGAGATTGGTTTTAAAGATAAGGATGTCCATATTGTGCGGTTATATCTGATAGTTCGGTGATCAGGCTTTGGGTTCAGACTGCTGGCCAGAGGTTTCGTCCGGTTGTTTGGTCTCCTTGTTCTCATCTCCCTGCCAGAAATTACCCCGCCTTGCGTCATTTCTGTCGAATGGAGGCTTGCACCAGCGATTGCCGAAGCGGTTCTTCATTGCATCACGGAATTTCTCTCTTTCTTCGGGCGACATATGCTGCCACTTTTCCTGCATCTTTTGTTTCCATTCATGTTTGCGGCCGCCCCATCCTCCAAAACCTCCAAAGAGTATTTTGCTAAGTACCAGGATGCCCATGGCCTGCCAGAAGGTGATGGCCTGCACATGCAATACCTCGGGTAATATGGCATTCCACAATGCCATGACGATATAGCTGAATAAGGATACAAATGCTACTACGCACAAGAGGATCATGAATGCTTTTCCTCCCTTGGTTCTTCCGGGTCTTCTACTGTGTCTCATAACGCTCTTTTATTGGGTTAATAATTTAATAGTTCGTCTTTTAATACGGCCAGCCGTTCGCGCAGGTGCAATACTGCATAACGTTTGCGGCTGATCAGGGTATTGACTGATTCGCCTGTTTGCTCGGACAGGTCTTTAAATGATATTCCTTCGAGTTCGTGTTTGATGAATATGTCCCGTTGTTCGGCGGGCAACTCTTCCAGTGCGGCATTCAGTTCTTCCCAAAACAAGGTACGCAGGTACTCTTTTTCCGGATTGTTGCTGGCATCGAAGAGCAGCTCACTCCAGTTGACGGCATCTTCGCCATCCTCGTTGCTGAATACATCTTCAAGTGCTTCGGGTTTGTGTTTGCGCTGGCGGTCGGTTATCTTGTTACGGGCTACCGTAAACAGCCAGGCGCTCATTTGCTCGATGGGCTGTGTGTTCCCAACGAATTGATAGAAAACATCCTGCAATACATCTTCGGCATCTGCTTCATTGGTTACCCGCTTACGAATAAAGCCCATCAGCCTTTTGCTGTAGTCATTAATGACCTGGGTGATATTTCGTTTCGAATCTCCAGCCATGCCCGGTGTTATCGTCAGGGTCTTGTCCATTGTATAAGAAGGTAGACGGACGGCGACCCGATATATTTTAAAGATGCGAAAAAAAACCTAACCTATTGATTGTTTGATTATTGTAAAGTTGCCTGTCTGCGGATGCTAAGAGCTTGTTCCTTAAAACTTTATGCATAGATTTGACCCCTGAAAATGGCACCATGGATTTTGGAAAAGTTCCTGAAGAACAGCTACACCAGATAGATTTTTCATTACCTGCCGAATCGGTCGACAATCGGCTGGTATTGTCAGGTGTGCGGAAGGCCCTTCCTACGGTGAGGCTGGGGGTGCCGCGTTGGGGCGATAAGTCGTGGGTGGGCAGGTTATATCCTAAGGGAACGAAAGAAACCGGTTTCATGGAGCAGTACGTGAAGCATTTTAACTGTGTGGAGCTCAATGCCACGCACTATAAGATATATACGCCGGCCGAGATCGCGAAGTGGGGGGCAAGGGCAGCAGGGAAAGATTTTAAGTTTTGTCCCAAAGTACCGCAGCTGATCAGTCATTACAGCAACTTCAATAACGTATTTGACCAAACTTCTGCATTCCTGGAAGGGGTGTTGGCGTTGGAAGAACATTTGGGGCCCATTTTCCTGCAGGTGGGTGAAACCTATGGCCCTTCGCGGCGTGATGCTTTGTTCAAATACCTTGCTTCTTTGCCCACCGACCTGAGTTTCTTTCTCGAAGTGCGCAATGGACGATGGTTTTCGGACCCGGTTATGCGCAAAGAACTCTTTGATATGTTGCGTTCATTGAAAGTGGGCGCTGTGATCACAGATACGGCCGGCCGGCGCGACTGCGCTCATATGCAATTAACGATGCCGCGCACCTTTGTACGGTTTGTGGCCAACCTGCTGCATCCAACCGATTATGTACGAGCCGATGCCTGGGTGGAGCGGATAACTCAATGGATCAACCAGGGATTGGAAGAGCTGTACTTTTTCGTTCACATGCCCGAGGAAATGTATTGTCCCGAATTGATCGCCTATATCATCGACAAGTTGAATCCGCTTTGCGATCTGCAATTACAAAAGCCTCATTTCCTGCAGGCCGATAAACCAGCAGCCGGTACGCAGATCAGTTTTTTTGACTGAGCGTCGTTTGAAGATCGTTGCTTCATTTGTAATTGGCAAGCTTTGCCACCAATCCATTGAATAAATCTGAATGCCGGGCTGCGACCGGCGTATACTTTCGCACTTCTATTCCCACGATGTATTTTTTGTGACCTCTTGCTGGTGATAGATTCCAGATTTCCTGGCGTTTTACAATTCCTTTGTTGCCCGGCAGCATGCAAAAATTCGTTGCCGGATATAGTTGATTTTTCTGCGCATTTGAAGCTTGAGCCTTGGTCATTTTACATACGGACCAAACATTGACCAAATACCGAGCAAACACGCCATGTTTTCGGGTTTACCCGGGCTTGGTCCGGCTCTGTTGCGTCTTTGGTCCCTGTTTGTATTTTATTTTTGGGGACGTTTTCCTCTTTTTTAGTTGGCTGTTGACGAATGCATTTTCTCGTTAAGCCTTAAGATTCTGCCCATACAAAGCACTACTTGTGCGTAAAATAATTGAGTAGCACCGGGAGGCCGATGCCTGAAAAAGGCACATTTTGTGGATTGTGGAAAGCCACCCGGCTGATTAAATGTTTACGACGATTATCGCTCATGCACAGGTTTCAAGAGATACAGAAAACATACTTGAGTGGCTGCCGGAAACGGGTTTGGTGCGGTGGAAATTGCGAATATGCAGCCTGCGGTAGCATCGGTGCGGGCCGCGATGAGGAGGTACTTTTCGTCAAGATGTTAGTGCTACAGTTAGCTCACTTCTATGAGCTCGTCCCAGCGGGTGGTGAATCGCGCACTGTGCAGTTCCTGTCGCATTTTCCAGTTGCGGGTGGTGCCTACTGCTGCAAACTTCAGCATATCGTTGCGCATGCTGAAGTTTACGTTATCGACGATATCCATGAGCTCGCGGTGGTTTTTCTTTTCGGGAGCAGCAAATAGATTTCCCTGTATAGATTGATCGGGTACGAGGCCGCTGAGCATGACACCAGCTTTTTTGTATTCTTTACCGTTTTTGAATAAGCGGTCCACGAGTGCAACTGCGGGCTTGATAAGCTCTTGGGTAACGGAGATGGGAACAGGCAAGGTGATATGGGTGCTGTGCGTTGGGCCATGGTGAAAGTCGGTGAGGTGATCCTGTTCCTTGCTGACGATAAAGACACTTACGATACCTGCAGCGCTGTGTTGGCGCCGCAGCTTTTCGGCTGCCCGGGTGGTGTAGGTTGCCACGGCTTCTCTGATAGAGGCGATATCACCGACGGGTTCGCCAAACATGCGGGTGGTCGCAATCATTTTTTTGGTAGTGAGCGGATCGTCGAGGTCTATGGAGGGACTGCCTTTGAGTTCGCGGAGCAATCGGACGCCGGTAACGCCGCCCATATGGCGGTGTGCCCATTCTTCGGGCATGTTGCTGAGTTCCCACGCACTCGTAATGCCCTGGTTGATGAGTTTGTTGGCAAATGCACGGCCTACGCCCCATACGTTGCTGACCCGTGTTGCCTGGAGAGCTTCGGCTATGTGCCGATCTTTGGCAAGTACTTTAATACAGTTGCTCAGGGCCTTGTTTTTCTTGGCGTGGTAGTTGGCCAGTTTGGCGAGGGTCTTGGTGGGTGCTACGCCCACCGAGACTGAGATGCCCGTCCATTGTTCTACTCTTTCGCGAACGCGGAGCGCAGCTTCTTCCAATTCGTTTTCGGGAATATGACTGAAGTCGAGAAAGGCTTCATCGACGGAATAAACTTCAACTGTTGGCGACAGGGTGCGTAGCGTTTCCATGACGCGCCAGCTGAGATCACCATAAAGATTATAGTTGGAAGAGAAGACGGCTATATTGTGTTGTTGTATGATGGGTCGGGCGAGGAAGTAGGGACCCGCCATTTGTACGCCGAGTTGTTTGGCCTCATCACTGCGCGATACGATGCAGCCATCATTGTTGCTAAGTACTACGACGGGTTTGTTCCTGAGGTCGGGCCTGAAGAGACGTTCGCAGGAACAGTAGAAGCTATTACAATCGACTATGGCTTTCATGAGCTGAAGTATTTTTTACAGGTAATACCGGTTGCAAATCGATGATGGTGGCCCGGTTAATAAAATGGGCCAACCAACGGTGGAGGTCAAAACAGTTTTTCCGGGTAATAGATAAAGTTGCTTTTCTTTTACACTACGCTGTTGTTCTCCAGGTTTCGTCGGTTGGCCCCTGTCCTTAGGATAGGTTTAATGGCATGGACAGTATTTTGTATATGGTTGCGTTGGTAAGCGTGGTTGGTGGAGGGGCAGGAATCATTCTTTTATGGTGCATGTATCACCCAGGTAACGACTCCCCATATCTCGAACGAATCGCACGAACCATCAATTTCAATGGTGGCTAGTTTTGGTGTTTCCGGAATAAGACGGAGTTTGTTAAATGTTTTCTCCATACGGCGTATCAGCATTTCTCCGTTCAATACAGCGATGATCACTTTACCGCTCACGGGTTTCAGGCTGCGGTCAACAATTACAATGTCGCCATCATGGATACCGGCGCCTGTCATAGCGTTGCCTCTCACCCGCATGAAATAGGTGGCGGGTTTATTCTGGATGAGCTGTTCGTTGAGGTCGATGCCCCGTTCCATATAGTCGTCGGCTGCTGCTCCGAAGCCCGTGGCGTCGGCGGTTTTCACGTCCCATTGGTTGAATCTTTTGGATCCTTTGTAGGCCGGGTTGTAATAAATTTCATCCTCCATAAAAATTAATTTTGATCTACTAAATTATTTAGTAAATTTATGCTAAAATAATGATCAGGTAAAATTTTCTTTATGGAGCCGGTAAAAAATAATAGCACGCAAAGCTGGGCGGAATACGGGTTGTACGAGTATCTGCTGGTAGCGGATCCTGACCCGGTGGTTCAGGATAAAGTGTTGGCGCAGAAGCAGGAATTCTGCGAAGAATACTGCGATCAGTCGGCCATTAAAACCGGCTCCCATATTGTGGTGGCGAGTTTTTTAGCGCGGGAGGCGATGGAGGATACGCTCATCCGTTGGATCCAGCGGATCTGTGATCAGCTGCAGCCTTTCCGGGTAACGCTCAATAATTACAGTGGTTTTCCTCCTCACACCATTTATCTAAGGGTGCAGGACCCGATACCTTTTTTACATCTTAGCCAGAAGCTGAAGGCGGTGGATGATCTGGTGCGTTCATCGTCGTGCCCGCCGGTAAGGTTGATCGGCAAGCCGCATTTAAGTATAGCAAAGCGTTTGCCTGAGCCTGTTTATACGAAGGCGATGTTCAATTACTCGCAGAAGACCTTTCATGAATCATTCATGGTGCATGAGTTGCGTTTGTTGCGGAGGGCGCACCAGTTTGATACCTCCAAAATGGTCAACAAATTTCCTTTCGCTCCCGGTTCTCAACCCTGGTCGGAAGTGGCCTGATAATAAACCTTTAAAAAGACATCTTATGACAAGAAATATGCAGATCTCACCGGTAAAAAAGATCCATGGTACCCCCAGGGCTTTTTATGAAGACTACACCAGTCAGCTTCGTGTAAACGAATACATGCTGGTATTGCTTCCGCATGAAGAGTTGCGGAAGCGGGTGTTGCAGATCCGTAAAGATTTTTACGAGGCATATCAGGCGCCTTCGGCGTTGGGCGCCAAGGTGCACATACCTCTGGCAACCTTTACCCAGCTGGAGATCATGGAGGAGCGTATTGTTAACCGCCTGAAAGTGGTGGGAATGGGCTACTACCCATTCAAAGTGGAGTTAAAGGATTATGGAACTTATCCGAGTCATACTTTATATATCAATGTTACTACCAAGTTGCCGATCCAGAAGCTAGTGCGGGAGATCAGGGATTCGCAGCGTCTTATGAAACTCGACAATGAACACAAACCGCATTTTCTCGATGATCCGCACCTCACGATAGCCCGTAAGTTGCTGCCCTGGCAGTATGAGAAGGGTTGGCTGGAGTACTCCCATCGTCATTTTACTGGCCGTTTTATTGCGGATTGTATGTTATTGCTGAAACGAAGGGCAGGCGATAAGACCTATCAGATCGCGCAGCGTTTTGATTTTATGAACCTGCCTGTAAGTACCAAACAAGGGGAGTTGTTTGTCTGAAATTGATCAGCAGCATTGCACACCTATACTGTTCCTGTTCCCCGCTGGTTGCCTGTTTCTACAGGTGCCAGCCGGGACGGGAGGGTGTGTTTACAGTTATTTGTAATAGAGATAGAACATGGAAACACCAGAACAAGAACAAAATAATTCATACTTCAGGGGAAGAGGGGCGCAGATCAATACGAAGAACAGGTTCCTCAAAAACGAACGTGTTCGTGAGCATGTTGAAGCCATAGACGACTGGAGCGACCCCAACGTGGCCACCCAATATCTGGAGGAACATGCCAAGAGCTTTGTGAATAAGGTTGATAGCCCCGATGTGGGAATGTATTACAGCATGAATCCTTACCAGGGTTGTGAGCACGGGTGTATCTACTGTTATGCCAGGAATTCTTTTGAATACTATGGGTATAGTGCTGGTCTCGATTTTGAGCGAAAGATCATCGTAAAGAAAAATGCACCGGAGTTGCTGCGCAAGTTCCTGATGAACCCCAAATGGCAGTGTGTGCCCTTGAGCCTAAGTGGAAACACGGATTGCTATCAGCCTGCCGAAAAGAAATATGAACTTACCCGTCAATGTCTGAAAGTTTGTCTTGAGTTTAACCAGCCTGTTGGCATCATAACCAAAAATGCCGGCATTTTGAGGGATAAGGATATTCTCCAGGAGCTTGCGAAAAAGAACCTCGTCTGTGGTTTGATGTCGATCACTTCGCTCGATGAAGACCTTCGCCGGGTGATGGAGCCGAGAACCACTACGGCCGTCCAGCGATTCAGGGTGATCAGGGAGCTGAGCGAAGTAGGGGTTCGTATGGGCGTGATGCTGGGGCCCATGATACCAGGCTTGAATGAGCATGATATGCATAATATCATTAAAATGGCCAGCGAGAACGGGGCCAGCTTTTCTGCATACACCTTCGTGCGGCTCAATGGAGCCGTTAAGTTGCTCTTTCATGATTGGTTATATAAAAATTTTCCCGACCGAGCCGATAAAGTATGGCATATGATCGAGGCGAGCCACAATGGCCAGGTGAACGATAGCCGGTTTGGGTTACGTATGCGAGGAGAAGGGAACATTGCGGAGTTGGTGGGCATGCAATATCGTAAGTACACCCACAAATATGGACTCAATCATGAGCGTCTTGAACTGGACTGCTCGCAGTTCAGGCGCCCCGGAGAGCAAGGGCGATTGTTTTAAAAGATGCCTCATTGAGCGATCGGACCAGTTTTGCAACTGCAGACGTCACGGTTATGCCGTAGCTTTCTAAAGTTGAAGTAACTATTATTGAGGATTAGCAAGTCAAGATTTTTTTTGCCCGGATGATCTCGACGCAAATAGCGGAGATTTCCCGGGCATTTTCCATTAGGTTCAACGAACGCAGGCGATGCTGAAGCTCCTGCAATTTTTCCCGATAATATCCCTGTAACATTTCAAGCTCGCAGGTATTACCGGTCATGACTACTGGCCGTTTGCTGCATGCTGTGCGAAGCGGAGATGTTCCTGGTGAGGCCGGTTGTTGGCGTTTCATATGCATAGTTTTGAGTAATATGTCCGCAAGCGGAATATTGGTCGTTGATCGGATTTGCGGGGTTGATCAGGGTTAGCAGAGGGGCGGATCAATTCAGTATACCAAAGTTGGTTAAAATTTATGGCCAGGCAAAGAGATGAAGTACCCTAAGTGTATCGTAAACTGTGAATGTAAAATGAGTACTTCTACGTGAGGGGTTAAAGGATGATTACGAATATCTTTAGCTGCTGTTTGACTGTTTAAACCTCAAAAATCAGTTTTATGACAACTAACCTCAGAAAATTATCCTTGCAGCGGGCCCTGCTGCTAACCGGGGCCGTAACCTTATCGTTAATGATCAGTTCGTGTGGTGATGGTGGTCCTAAAGGCGACGGAGTTTGGATCCCTACGCCTGTTGATTCAAGTGCGTTGGGTGTGCGCGACCACTTTATCCCTAAAGATTCGATTGCGGCCTACAGGAAACGGTTTGATGCCGACCGGGATACGCTTGCTAAGTTGATGCCTTCCCTTTTTATCCCCTTCTCAGAAGCCTTTAACAAGAAAAGTGTGCTGGACTTAATGAAAGATTCCAATTGTATCGGAATCAGGGTTTATTATGGTGCTACCGCCATTAATAGCAAGGGCCGGCAGGACCTTCGCCTGATCCTGGTTGGCGTGGATAAAAAAGGTAATGACCTTTTTGTGCGTAAGAGCTCCGGGGCTGAAGCACCGTCTTTGGGCAGTGGCGGAGAAGGTGGGTTTGAGTATGGCCAATGTGCACCTCCTTGTGATGGTGACAGCAGCAATCGCTAAGTTTGCAGGAAGGATTCTGCTCAATTTAATACCCCATGATTTTTAGCTAATGAACAACTTTGTTCACTTTGTTCTAAGCCAAAGCATATTAATCGCTTTGTTTATAGGGATAGTAAGGTACCGGAAGATCGATCCGGCTTACTATCCCTTCATATACTATACTTTTATTGCATCCCTGATGGAATTGCTGGCCCGGGCATTTACCGTCAATCATAGGCCAGATCTTTTAATACCCAGCCTACATGTTTACTCTTATATAGAGTTTTGCCTGTTTACCTGGTTGTTCCATAACTGGGGGTTATTTAACAGGCGAAAAGACGTTTTTATTTCTATCCTGGCATTTTTCCTGGCGATTTGGGTGTACTGCTCATTTTACGTCCACGGGTTCAAAACGCTGAACTTCTACTTTCTGACGATCTACTCCTTTGCCCTGATCTTTTTTAGCGTGAATACTTTTAATAAAGTAGTGGTTCATGAACGCGGTAATATTTTTCGTAATCCTAAATTCCTGATCTGTATTGGGATCATCGTGTTTTATACTTTTTTCATTCTTGTGAATGTAACTTCACTGTCTGTGTTCAAGCAAAATATAACCAATAGTTTCAGGGTAAACTTGCAGCAGATCAATGTTTATACTAATTTACTGGTTAATTTACTTTATGCAGTAGCGGCCTTATGGATTCCCAGGAAGCAAAACTTTACGACTCCCTTCTCATTGTAGTTGGTGTAGTAGGGATTATTCTCTTCTACTACATCATTACCATTATCCGTTACCAGCGAAGAAGTTTGCGGATGAACAAGGAGAAGATTCAGGCAGAGATAGACACCCTGGAAAAGGAAAGGAAAAGGATCGCTTCTGACCTCCATGATGAGCTGGGGCCGCTTTTGTCGGCCGTTAAACTTCAGATCAATAGTCTGGACACGGATAGTCCCGATGACATGTATGTCATCGAGAAGTCTAGCACCCACATTGATACCATAATAGGTAAGTTGCGTGAGATATCCAATAACCTCATGCCGAATACGCTTGTGCGAAAGGGTTTGCAGAAAGCGATTGAAGAATTGGTGAACAACAATCAGCAGATCTACGGTCTGCAGATTAAATTCATCTGTGAACAGGGGCTACAACTGGATCAGCATAAGGAGATCAACATTTACCGTATCATCCAGGAAGTGCTGCACAATACGGTCAAGCATGCTGAAGCAACCTATCTGATCATTAAGATCGTGATCGAGCAGAACCGGTTACTCCTGATGACAGCCGACAACGGAAAAGGGTTCAATTATTTTAATAAAGTAAAAGATAATCCGGGCCTTGGACTTCGTAACTTGCAAAGCCGGGCAGAAGTGATGGGTGGTGAACTGAGTTGCCAGTCTGAACCTGGAAAAGGAACCATGTACACATTTGACATCCCTGTCTGAAACCAACCTAATTGTATGAAAATACACGGCAATATAAAAGTGATTATTGCTGATGATCATGAGATTTACCGCGACGGCCTGCGCATGGTATTGGTAAAGCAGCCCGATATCGAACTCATTGGCGAAGCAGCCGATGGCAAAGAGCTCATAGACCAGGTGAAAGCCAAGCAGCCTGATATTGTGATCAGCGATGTAAAGATGCCGAATATGGATGGCGCTACCGCTACACGCCATTTGGCAGAACATTATCCGGAAGTAGGAATTATTGCGCTTACGATGTTTGATGAGGAAGACCTGATCATCGATATGCTGGAGGCCGGAGCGAAGGGTTACCTGCTTAAGAATGCCGATAAGTACGAGATCGTGGAAGCCATCAAGTCGGTATACAATCAACAACCTTATTACTGCCGCCATACCTCTAACAAGCTGGCACAAATGGTAGCTAAAAGTAAGTTCAATCCGCACAAGCTGCAAAACAAACCTGAATTCAGCAGTCGCGAGTTGGACATCATCGGTTTTATCTGTAATGGCCTTACCAGCAAAGAAATTGCCGAAAAGATATTCCTTAGTGTGCGGACCGTTGAAGGACTCCGCATGAAGATCATGGAGAAAATGGATGTCAAGAATACGGCGGGCATCATCATTTATGCGATCCGGCATCACCTCTATAAGCCAGGCGCCTTTTGATAATTATTCGTTTGTCTGTGAGGGTGGAAAGGGCGGGTGACTAACTTGCCTGGCCTGTCGCTGAAAAATATTTTTCGGAAAAAGTTGGTGGGAATAAAAAAATAATTACACCTTTGCACTGTTAATAAAATTTAAAACAAATAATCATGCTTCGCATACAAATGCATATCGAGTCAACGAAGTGGTTTAATCCCGGTCAGGATTATACCAAATATGCGGGGCATGTTATGTTGCCAGGTAAATTGTAAACTACAAAGCCAAGATATAACAGAAGCCCCGCCGGACGCGGGGTTTTTTGTTTTTCACCATGCAGCAAAAAAGACAATCCATACCAGAAATGTCAATGGCAGGCTTATGTTCACTGGCCATACAGGCGAGCTATGTTCTGACCAATCTAAATAACGGGCTTAGCCGATTTAGGAATGAGCGCGCGCATAAACGACCGGATCATTTTCATCCGCAGTAAAAAACTGTGTGATCATGAATGTGAACCCGGTCTCTTAAAAGACCGGGTTTTTTGTTGCCCCGTATTAAACAGCAATGAAAGGAGGTTAACATGAAATTAGTATTAGCAGTATTGTCGATCAGGATGTTGGTGCATTTGTTTTCGACCAAACGATCAGTAAAGGAGCCGTTGAAAAGGGCGTGTGATACCGGTATGGTACAGCACCCGGCGGCGTTTGAATTGCGATAATCATTATTAGCAGGTATGCCTGCATAGACAAGCTAAATATCAGGGAGGGTATAGCCATGAAATTCAACATCAGTCTCCGCAGGAAAGTTCCTGCTCAAAACTACGAAGGGGCAAAGGCCTTTGTGCTAACACCGGAAATGGAATTGTACACAGCCGTGGTGACCACTGCGTTGAGTGATCAATTCTACGAAGGAAGTGCGGAACGCCTGGAAAGGATCCGGGTTTTGATCTCCATCTGTGACGCGGCATTTGTAGCGAGGCTCGCCGTGTATGCACGGGAAGTTTTGAACCTGCGGAGTATTCCGCTGGTACTTACGGTAGAACTGGCCCGAATTCACCAGGGGGATACCTTGGTGAGCCGGCTCACCGGAAGAGTTGTACAGCGTGCCGATGAAATCACTGAAATGCTGGCTTTGTATGGGCAAGCCAATAGGCGTAAAGGGAGAAAGCAATTGAACAGGCTGAGTAAACAAGTGCAGCGGGGATTGGCGACAGCCTTCAATAAGTTTGATGAGTACCAGTTTGGCAAGTACAACAGGGGCGCTCAGGTAAAACTGAAAGATGCCTTGTTCCTGGTGCATCCGCGAGCCAGCGATGAATCACAGCAAGCCTTATTTGACAAGATCGCGCAGGATACCCTTGCGAACCCATATACCTGGGAGGTGGAATTGAGCGCACTTGGTCAACTGCGCTATGTGAATGATGAGGTTAAGCGTTCTGCGTTTACAGAAAAGTGGGAGGAGTTGATCTTCAGCAAGCGACTGGGTTATATGGCCACGTTGCGCAACCTACGCAATATTCTTGAAGCAGACGTGTGTGTTGAGGCGATAGACAAGGTTTGTGCGTACCTGGCCGATCCGGTTGCTGTGGCAAAAAGCAGGCAGCTTCCTTTCCGGTTCCTGAGCGCCTGGCGGGAATTGAAACTGGTGCAACATGGTATGGTTGGAAAAGTGCTGGAGGCATTGGAGAGCGCAGTCCAACATAGTGCTGCGAACATAGCCGGGTATGATGAAAAAACTGCAGTGGTTATCGCTGCCGACGTTAGCGGTAGTATGCAGAAGCCGGTGAGTGCCAGGAGTAAAGTGCAGTTGTTTGATGTTGGTCTGATGCTGGCGATGTTGTTACAGTACAGGTGCGCGAATGTTGTTGCAGGTATGTTTGGCGATACCTGGAAAGTGATCCCGGTTCCCCGCAACCAGGTGTTGAGGAATGTGGATGAGTTGCATCGTCGGGAAGGGGAAGTAGGTTACAATACCAATGGCTTCCTGGTAATCAAAGATCTATTGCAGCAAAAACGTAGGGTAGATAAAGTAATGCTCTTTACGGATTGCCAGTTGTGGAATAGCCATGGAAGCGCGGAGCATATTGAAGATCTGTGGAAACAGTACAAGCGTATAGCGCCGCTTGCAAAATTGTACCTGTTCGATCTTGCGGGGTATGGAAATGCTCCGTTACGGATACAGAACAACGATGTATATCTGGTAGCGGGATGGAGTGACAAGATCTTCGACGTATTGGATGCTATAGAACGCGGTGAAGATGCTTTGAAACTGATCGGTTCTATTGAGCTATAAAAAAATTATGTGCAGAAAAGGAGGATACAGTAGCTCTCCCGCGATGCTGCGGGAGGCTACTTTCCAAAAAAAGAAAGTATGAAGGAGGATCTAATGAGCAGAATTAGGGGAGAGCTGGCAAGCACTTTTAGCGAGGTGTATGGATGGTTCGACATGCAGGAAGATCAATTACATGGATTGCGGTTGAATGGTGGGTGGAGTATCGCTGAAATATTGGAACATATTTCATTAACGAATCACTACTTGTTGATCCTGATACGCAAGGGTGCCATAAAGGCCCTTGAAAAGGCGGCCCATGAAAGTTACCGCCATTTGCTGGACGGATATGATATTGATTGGGCAAAAATGGAATTGATCGGCAGGCCGGAAGCTTTTAATTGGCAGCGGCCCGATCATATGGTTCCGACTGGTGATGTCTCGCTGGACGCGGTAAAGGACAAGTTGCGCCTTCAGGAAAAGGAGTGTCTCGACCTGTTGAGTCACCTGTCCCATGGACAAGGGGTATTATATAAGACTACAATGTCAGTGAATAACCTGGGTAAGCTCGATGTGTATCATTATATCGTTTTCCTGGTTGAGCATGCCAAAAGGCATTTGGTTCAGATGGAAAAAATAGTCATGATCTAAGAGACAGGATCATGGCTACCTATAGCAGCATTCCAATTGGTTGGATACTTCGCCTGGAACGAAGAGGATGCAGGTTCGAGTCCTGCCTGCTATACAAAAGAGAAATAAGGTCTGTTCGTCTAATGGTAGGGCCCGGGACTTTCTATCCTGAGACAGGGGTTCGATTCCCCTACAGACTTCAAGCGTGTCGTAGACCAGTGTTACTTCGTCTTGAAACCGATATATGGACACTGTTCGTTTGTTACCGCTTTTCCTAGTCTATTAGTGTATGGGTAACGCCCCGGATTGTCGATCCGGAGAAACGGGTTCGAGTCCCGTATAGACTGCGATATTCCTTATCTGGCGACCTGGTGTAATGGTAGCATGTTACCCTCATAAGGTAATCGTTCCGGTTCAAGTCCGGAGGCCGCAACCAACTGGCCTGTAGCTCAATGGTGAGAGCGGTTGCCTTATACGCAAATGGTTGTGGGTTCGATCCCCGCCAGGCCAACAATACCGGGTAGTGTAACCGGCCCAACATATCACACTTTGACTGTGATGTTCTCAGTTCGAGTCTGAGCCCGGTATCTGTTTTATGTTGTCTTTAGTTTATCTGGCAAAATACCTCACTGTGAATGAGGAGTACAGGGTTCGAGCCCCGAAGACAACCGAAACGGCTTATAGTTCAACGGAAGAATAGTACGCTACGAACGTACAGATAGAAGTTCGAGTCTTCTTAAGCCGTCTACAAGTGCCGTAAGGAAAAGTTACTTCGACTGGGATGCAAAGGTCATAGGTTCGAATCCTATAGCCGGCAGGAATGCTGGACTTGGCGCAGGGGTAGCGCATTGTACGAAAAAAAGCTTTTCCTGATTGTTGCCTTGTTTGGGAATATAGTTCAATGGCAGAACGCTCCGCTGTTAACGGAAGAATGGATGTTCGACTCATCCTGTTCCCGCGAATATTTTATGGACGAATAGCTCCAATGGTAGAGCAGCCCGTTGAAGCCGGGTGTGTACAAGTTCGAATCTTGTTTCGTCCACAACCTGCGGGTTTGATGTAATTGGCTAACAATCCGGACTCCAAATCCGGCCATGGAGGTTCGAATCCTTCAACCCGTGCTTTAAAACAATGTATATGCGCACTCTTGTAATGAAATAGGCAGTGTTAAGATGTATTGCCCGGTATGCCTGCCGGTGCCGAATCAACAACTGTTTAACTATTTCAATCTTACATCAATGGACAAGGCTATTGAACAGCGCGTTATCAGCGCTAATAGCGTATTTGGCAGGTACTTTATCGACTGCCAGGCTTTATATATGTATTGCTTCACTTCTATCCCGAGCATCAGCTATGTGGATGATATTGAAGGTGAAACCGCATTTGATGCCTTTCGTGAGCAATATAAGGATCATATTTCTTCGGTACACACCTACCGGTGGATCAGGCGCAAGGATAAGGATGTGGAGTTTGATGACACCGTTGTCATTCTCCATGATCGATGTGTGCTTGAGTTCGGCGAGGGATATTGCAAGATCCTTCATAATGAGGAACGAAAGGAGTTCACTTCCGGGCTTATCAGCTATTTACGGGGCTTTAAAGAAAAGCAAAGAAGAAAGCCCCTTGAGATCAACCTTATTGTCAAGAGCGGCAATTATCTTGAACTCAAAGCCATGGAGATCAAGCGGACAAAACTGGACCTGCGCCTATTCTATGAAGACGACTTTAAAGCGGTGGATGAAAATATCCGCAAACGTCTGAATCAAAAGGACGACAAAGGCATCGTGTTATTGCACGGTTTGCCAGGGTCGGGGAAGACTACTTACCTGAGGTATCTGGTGGGGAGAATCAAAAAGAAGGTGTTGTTCCTTTCTCCCAATATTGCGTGTAGTCTGACTGATCCTGATTTTATTGATCTGCTGATCGATAACCCCAATAGCGTGGTCATTATCGAAGATGCTGAAAATGTGATCATGGACAGGCGAAGCAATCCGCAATCATCTGTTTCGAACCTGTTGAACATATCTGATGGGCTATTGTCCGACTTCCTGAATGTTCAGCTGGTATGTACTTTCAACAGTTCAGTGGCAATGATCGACCAGGCGTTGATGCGGAAAGGGAGATTGATTGCCCGGTATGAATTCGGTAAATTGAGTATTCAAAAATCCCAGCAGCTTAGCAATCACCTGGGATTTGATAACGTTATTAATCAGCCTAAGACCATTGCCGAAATAGCCAATCCCCACGAGGAGGCTTACCAGTCTCCGCAGGTTCAGGTTATCGGTTTCAGGAGGGCTGTTATTGAAAATTAAAGAGTATGGCAAAGTTAAAATTGAAAGGAAAAGAATTGAGAGCGATCGGTTATCCGGAAGGTCCGGTGATCAGCATTGCTATGCATTTAATGGAACGTAACTATAAGCATCATACAGGGGAGCAGGCGCTTGAAATATTGAAACGTGTGCTGGATGCTCCCGGCGAGTTCCTGGCAGATGAGGTGTTGGCGCCTATTGCGGAACAGCTGATGCCCAAGCCCGAGCCGGAAGGTGAGGATATTCCGCTGAATCAGACCGGGGTGCAGTACAATGTATTTGGTGGTGAGTTTATTGAATCCGGCGCGATGAACCAAATGAACCAGGCTGCCAGGCTACCTGTATCGGTTGCCGGTGCCCTGATGCCTGATGCCCATGCGGGTTATGGACTGCCGATCGGTGGTGTGCTTGCTACGGAAAATGCTGTGATTCCCTATGGCGTAGGCGTGGATATCGGTTGCAGGATGTGTTTGTCTGTTTTCGACATCGATCCTAAGGAGCTTACTCAGCGGGAAAGCTATTTCACCCGAGAGTTGAATGAGGCTACTTTATTTGGTAGCGGACGGCAATTTGACGTGATGAGTGAGCATGCAGTGATCGATCGTCCGGAGTTTGATGATCTGCCGATCCTGAAAAGCTTGAAAGACAGGGCTGCACGGCAGCTTGGCTCTTCGGGTTCCGGAAATCATTTTGTGGAATTCGGGATCGTTGAAATAATAGATAAAGATGTTCAGCTTGGTATTGAGCCCGGTGTTTATCTTGGTTTGCTGAGCCATTCGGGGTCTAGAGCGCTGGGGGCTAATATTGCTAACCATTATACCCGAGTGGCCAAAGACAAAAGGCGTTTGCCTGGCGAAGCCCATAACCTGGCCTGGTTGAGCATGGATGAACAGGAAGGTATTGAATATTGGTTGGCCATGAACCTGGCCGGCGATTATGCAAGTGCCTGTCATCATATTATCCATGCGAAGATCGCGAAGCAGTTGGGACGTCAGCCGTTGAAGATGGTAGAAAATCACCACAATTTTGCCTGGAAGGAAATGTATGAAGACCGGGAGGTGATCGTGCACCGGAAAGGGGCGACCCCGGCAGGGAAAGATGTATTGGGTATTATCCCCGGGTCCATGACTGCCCCTGGTTTCATTGTAAAGGGGAAAGGTGAAGCTGCGTCATTATTCTCCGCTTCGCATGGTGCCGGAAGAAAGATGAGCCGTACGGCTGCACTGAACTCCATCACCAAAAATGCTTTAAATGACATGTTAACCAAGCATGGTGTAAAGCTCCTGGGTGGTGGTTTGGATGAAGCGCCTCATGCCTATAAGGACATTCATACCGTGATGAACGCGCAACAGCATCTTGTGGATACTGTAGGGGCGTTCTATCCGAAGATCGTGAAGATGGATGGTACAGCTCCCAAGCCCTGGATGAAGAAGGGGCAGGATATTGTGGGAGAGTAGGGCTTATGGTTTAAATAAGAGAATCAAAGATGTAATCCAGCGGCGCTTCTTCCAATACTTTCCGTTGGGGGCCGTCATCAGACGACTCCCATTTGGTAAGCCGGATAAAGCCATCCGAGATCTCGATTCCTGTAATATCACCGTCGCTAAAACAACAGCAACCGCTGTTAAAATAACTGGGATGCGCCATGGTTTTAACTACTTGTTTGCCGGCGTATTCCAGTTTTCTTTTTTCAATGTCTGCTGTGATCACCTTTGCCTGCTCTTCGTTATCGGTAGCAATTGCTTTTTCCAATTGTCTAGTAAGCCGGTCAATATGATCGAGCGATGCAAATACTGGTTTATGCGTATGCCCCGAAATGAAGACAAGGTTCTTTTGAGTAGCGCTCCATTCGTACATCATAATATTGTGGCGGTCTACGAGTTCGAATGAGTCTGAGGTAGTGTTGATGGTTACTTCAAGAAAACGCTGTATGGGTGTCCAGATGGCTGCCACCACCCACTTGCTAAATGGATTGCCATCGCTTTTTTTATCGCCCTGATGTCCATGGGTAAGAAACACGGCGTATTCCTGGTTCTTGTATCTTGTCTTTAACAGGACGCCTTCATGTACTTTGAATTTTTCTCCAAAGATGGGCTTCAGGTATTGGTTCTGTTGTATCAGGTAGTTCCATTCGAGATCGTGATTGCCAAATACGCGATAGTACCGGTCTTCCTGCAGGAAACGGGCTTCCTCAAGCAAGGTGAGCCTATTGCTTTCGATCACCGCCTTAGGGGTGTTTTCCCACAATTCTTCACAATCACCGATATTTATAAAGGTATAACCCTGATCAAAATAGTGTTGAAGTGCTCTCCGGTAATTGGTTTCGGCAGGAGCAAAGTCGTCGGCAAAGTCCTTGCATCCTTTATGCTGGTCGGAGAATACAATATATTTTGCGCCCTCCATTTCAAATGGCATGATAACGCCATTGGTTCCCTTGCTTTTTTCTATATCGGCTTTTAGCTTGTTGAGTGATGCAAATACTGCCTCCTTATCGGGAGAGGAGGATACTTTTTCAGCCAGCCATGCTACTGGTTTTCTGAATAGCCATTGCAGGAGCTTTTTCATGCTATAATATATTGAAATTATGGGAATCTATGTCCTTGTGTTGATCACTGATCCCGTTATAGCCAAATTTCAGAAATTAGTTAACTTTATCTGGTGCCGGGTGATCTTCGACGATCGTTTGGCCGCTAATTCCACTTGCTATGAAAGTGACATACGCAGCTCCTACAACTTCGCTTCAACGATGGTTTTGGTGGTTACTGGTCATCAACGTCCTATTTATCTTTGGTGCTGATACTTACCTGCGGCCGCTTACTTATGCCGAAATGGTTCGGTTTGAGATTGCGAAGGATATAACTGTTGCGCAGGGAATTATCAGGGAGTGGACCCTGGGTGGTTTTTTTGCCAAGGTCTTGCAGGGTATATACTTCAACTGCGTTTTTATCGGATTATACACTTTCGGACTGGCTGTTGCCTGTATCTTTTTGTCGAGGCTGACCGGTCACGAGATCCTGATCCGTGCAGGTAAAGGCGCTTTCTGGTTGTTGGCTGGCGCGGCGATTTGCGGTATTATCGGTTCTACAGCTATGATCAAAAGCCTGCAAGGGAATATTTCGAAATGGAATGTGATGATGGCTTATGACATGGCTGCGGCCAGGTTTTCTGTCCTTATTGTTTGCCTGCTGTTTGTGTTGGTTTGCCTTGTCTTTTGGTTAAGCAACAAGCTTTTCAATGGCAACCGGTCTTCTATGCTTTTTTAGTGACAATGCTTTCTTTTCAACGACATGCCAGGATGCGACAGCCAGTATTAATGTTATTGCCAGCGTTATAGTATTGAATTGCCAGTATTTCATTTGATGGCCCCAGGCCTGATCTACACAAAGTTGTACAGGATAGGAGTACAGATAGAAGCCGTATGAAATGTCGGCTGTTCCTAAGTAGACCATTGGTTTACACACGCCTATGCATATAACAGTGTACACGAAAAATAAAACTGTTGGCACAGACGAATAGGCTGGAAACACTTTTAGCGCAAATAGCCAAACGATAAGCAAGGCAAGCCAAATGGTTCCTTTCACAGGAATTTTATCTCTGAAAATGTAAAAAAAGGCTCCACTCATGAAATAGGTGATTAATGTTCGCTCAGGCAGAAATGCCTGTATCGACTGTGCGAATGTTCCCGGAAAGAGTTTGGTCATTAGGCTTGCGAGGAGGATAGAGCACCAGACAATGCCTATTGCAATTCGAAGTGAACTGCCCTTGAGTAAATAACCGATCAACAGTAGACAATAAAGTTTCAGTTCAAGCGGTATGGTCCATAGTGAACTATTAACCGATCGTCCATCAAATGCTCCCGGCAATGTGAACACAACCCGGAAGGGAAGAGCGTTCTGCGCCAGGAAATGCCAGGTTTGCACGTGTGTGATGAATTGAACAAATGGTAAGGTGGTGAAAAAAAGTCCGGTTACCAGTACGGTGAGCAAGGTGCATACAGAAATGCCGGGGATTATCCGGAGCAGGCGGTTACGCAGATAGTCTTTTACCGTTGTTTGACTTAAGCTTCGGCAAACGAGGAATCCACTTAGCGTAAAGAATATATATAACCCACAAGAACTAAGGTGGAATTTCCCGTCGGTCAGCAATTCGAGCGGCTCTCCCTTGTAGGGCCGTTGATACATGGTGGCATGTGAAGCAAACACCATTAGTGCTGCCAACAGGCGAAGCGCATCGAAATTGTTTTGCTTTCTTTCAAAGGTTTTTTCATGGATATACATGTCACTACGCCTTAGACCTTAATATAGATCTTCTTTTTGTCGAGCCAATAAACGATAGACCAATAGAACGCTATCATGCAAATTGCATATAGGAGTGATCCGTTTTTCAGGTTTTCCGATATCGGTTTACAAATATGTTCATAAAACCAGGGGAATGCGCTGGTGTAAACGGGTTTTCCATTATCTCCTACATGGTCTACCCAGCGGAACAGTCCAAGGAACCGGGGCAGGAATCCGCTCAGCACAAAAATGAAAAGGGGGTTTTTGCCAAATACATCGAAGAACTTGCTAAGGCTCCTGGTGATACCTCTGTGTTCGTGTACTTTCCGGAACTCTATCAGGAATATGAGGAATGAAAGAACAAAGATGGCGAGGCCGGTTGTGTAGAGAACAAATGAGCTTGACCAGATCTTTTTGTTAATGGGGAATACCATATCCCAGCAAAAGCCTGTAAATATCAATAGGCCTGCGGCCACAAAGAGGTGGGTAAGCATTTCATAGGTTTTGCCTTTTTGCTGAATATAATGTCCAACGAAGTACCCAAATATCACCTGCACTATCGAAGTGAGCGTACTGGTAATTCCCTCCGGATCGAAGGGTATCCCTTCTCCTTTGTACATGTGTGCTACTCCCAAAATGTCTTTGTCGACCTGGGTGCCAAAATATCCCTGCAGGCTGAAAGGATCGGCTGGGTTGCCCAGGAGGCACCAAACCCAATAGCCGAGCATTAAGATGATGGAAGCGAAAAGAGCTCCCCGTATTTTAAAAAAGTAAACGATCAATGAGGCGAAGCAATAGCTGAGTGCGATGCGTTGCAATACGCCAAGGATACGGACGCCGGAAGGTGTTTTGCCTTCAACGAGTGGGTCAGTCCATGGGCGGAAGGAGAGTGCTCCATCGACCCATCTTACAAATGGTGACCAGTTGAGAAACAGGCCTATAGCAAATATCAGCAGGGTACGGGTGAGGACTTTTTTGAGGAAAACGGGTGTGCCGGCAGCTTCCAGCCGGGGCATTACGAACGACATGGCGTTGCCGACCGCAAAGAGGAAAAAGGGAAATACAAGGTCGGTAGGAGTGCATCCGTGCCAGGGGGCGTGTTCGAGCGGAGCATAGATATGTCCCCAGCTTCCGGGGTTATTTACGAGGATCATGAGGGCTACTGTGGCGCCACGGAATACGTCGAGGGAATAGAAGCGTTGGGTCAAAGCTGATCAATTTATAGGGAAAGATAAGGAACAAGGTTGAAGGAGCAAGATGTGTCGTGCTGTCAAACTTTGTAAAGAATTAAAATGAATTAAGAAGCTGATCATGAATTTGGTCTGTGGTTTGTAATGGGAGTGCTGCGCTTTACCTTTCGAAGCCGGATGAGCTTCGGGTAGCTACTTGTTAGCGTTACGCGTATACCCCAAGCATTGGATGTCGAAACTGAGGCTAGAGCTTATCATGTTGGCAGTCAATTGTGCTAATCCCTGAATAGACTGAAGAAGGTTTCCAATAGATTATTTCAATTAGCCATATCTGCCAATATGGAAATCGCTCAGTTTTGTGACTGAGAGATTGATATTTTTTATTGAAAAATAATGGTTTAAGTATTTTAATGGCGTGATTTTGCGCATTAAAAATCTCCTATATTTGCAAACGTCCAACGAAAAGTTGGCAGTCCAATTTTAGGTGACCTGGAACGAATACCTGTGAAAATAACACAACACTCATTTTTACAATATTATAGGAAGGGTATGGGGAGTACTTCTCTGGAAGGCTCACTTATACCCTTTTTCGCTTTATAGGATATAGACCTCAATTTGGTTAAGTATTGTTAATCAGTCACTTATTCGATAAATGTGGGACTGAGGTGGCGAAGCTATGGGTGGGAAGCGTGAACGTTGTACTTGACATAGCAATGGCAATGGAATGATTAAAAGTTCGTTAGATAGGATCTTATTATTCAGATGAGCAGTAATGGAACCATAAAGAAGTGGTATGCGATCTATACCAAGCCCCGATGGGAGAAGAAGGTCTATGGCCTTTTGTTGGAAAAGGGGGTAGAGTGCTATTGCCCATTGAATAAGGTGCACCGTAAATGGAGTGACCGGATAAAAGTTGTGGAAGAGCCTCTCTTCAAGTCCTATGTTTTTGTGCGTGTTACCGAAGATGATAAAACGCCTGTTAGGATGGTAGATGGGGTAGTAAATTTTGTGTACTGGGAGGGCAAGCCGGCGATCATCAAGGATAAAGAAATACTAACAATTCGCAAGTTCCTAAGCGACTTTGAAGATGTGGAGGTTCGGCAAATCAATCTTGCCGCAGAGGATACGGTTGTCATTCAACAAGGCGTATTGATGGGGAAAAAAGGTACCGTTAAACGCGTGCTGCGCAAAAAAGTCGAGGTTTTGATTGAAAGCATTGGATTTACATTAACAGCTTATATCGACAAATCAAAAATCGGGGTGATTGAAAAACAATAGAATCGATAAATACCTTAAAACGATCTTCATGCAACGCCTATCAGGCATCATTTTGATGGCATTTGTAATCCTACTGGCTAGTTCTTGTGGCAATGTTAAGAATCTTCAGTACGTGCAGGGCAGTTTCGACACGGCGAGGTTAAGCAAAGTTCAGTTTACCGATCCGGTCATTCAAACCGGCGATTTGTTGGGTATAACTTTATTCAGTGACGATGCCAGTGCAACGGCTGCTGTATCAGGCCAGCCGATAGCCTTGGATATTGATGCGAAGAGCACGAAACCTGAACTATTTAATGATAACCCTGCCAAGAGCTCTACCGGCTACCTGGTTAGCCATGATGGATTTATTCAGCTGTATAAAATTGGCAGGATACAGGCAGCTGGAATGAGCAAAAGACAATTGGCCGATACGCTGGCTGGGCGTTATGTTGCGTTGGACCTTTTAAAGAATCCTTATGTTGAGGTTCGCTTCCTTAACTATAAAGTGACTTTGGTTGGTGAGGTAAGCCGGCCGGGCGTATACAGTTTTCCCACTGAAAAGATCAGCATCTTTGACGCCATTGGCCTGGCCGGAGACATTACGGTATACGGGAAGCGGGATAATGTCATGGTTGTACGGGAAGTTAATGGTGTGCGCCAGTTTGCTCAACTAGACCTTAGTAAACCAGAGGTATTCGCATCTCCCTATTATTATCTGCAGCAAAATGATATGGTGATTGTGGACGTGACCAAGAAGAAGGCTGCGTTAAATGACC
The DNA here is from genome assembly GCF_029223285.1 of Paraflavitalea sp. CAU 1676. GTDB lineage: Bacteria > Bacteroidota > Bacteroidia > Chitinophagales > Chitinophagaceae > Paraflavitalea. The sequence continues at coordinate 329,001 of NZ_JARHUJ010000001.1, forward strand.
AGGCTACGGTTCGAAATATCACTATTGCCACCAGTATTTTAGCAACTATAGCAATCTTCATCAATATATTCAATTAACCATGGTAGAAGAGATTTTAGAACCAAAACGGTCGAGGCTTTCAATTACGCCCCGTGAGATCATCTTTAAGTACATCCGGTACGTGCCATGGTTGATCGTTTCGGTAGTGATCATGCTGGCTGCCGCTTATTTGAAGCTGCGCTACTCCACACCAACCTACAATGTTTCTGGTAAACTGTTGGTCAACAGTCAGACCCCTTATAGCAATGCCGGCGAGAAGTTTGACGACATCTTTATGATGCAGAAGGCTGATAAGTTAAATGATGAGATTGAGATCATTAAATCCCGTTCAATGGCCAGTCGGGTGGTTCGAAGCCTTGGCCTGGAAATGCAAGTTAATAACAAAGGAAAGATTCGTTCTACCATTATTCACCCGGAGGAGGTTCCTTTTGATTTTGAAATCGTTTCTGCTGATTCCCTGAAAGGTTTTGGCATCTTGATCACTATACTGAATGATAATCAGTTCAGGATTAATGAAGCTCCCCAAACATACAATTTTAATGAAGCGGTTGAGGTCGGTGGTGTTCGCTTTCGTCTTAGAGGAGGTAATTCAGATCGGTTAGGGTTTGCGAGTAACGAGTTCAACGTAAGTTGGGTACCAACGGAAAGTATGGCTGCTATGTTGAGCGGCTCGATCGGTGTAGGGCGAGTTGGTGAAGGAACAAATGTCTTAAGCATTTCCTATCAAACAGAAAATATCAGACTGGGCAATGATATTGTTAATCAATACATGAGAGAATATCAACTGGCCAGTCTGGAAGACAAGCGGGAAATTGCCGGCAAAACGCTTTCATTTATTAATAGTCAGTTGGATACAGTATACCGGGAGTTGAAGGGAGTGGAGTTCAATCTGCAGAATTACCGGCAGAAGAACCAGGTTTATAGTGCTGAAGCCCAGGCAAACTTATTGTTCAATGAATTATCGGAGAGCAATAAAGAAATAGTCCAACTTGGTATGAAGCTCAAATGGATCGACTACAATATTGCCTACCTTTCTGATAGGCGTAATGAGCACCAGATCATTTCTGCTATGTTGGGAGCTGAAGAACCTGCGTTGATGGAGCAGGTGAGTGCCTTTAATAAACTGCAACTTGACCGATCGACTGCGTTGATTACGATCCCGGCCGGCAACCCTACCATCGTCAAGATGGATGCCGCCATCGAAAAATTGCGTAGTGACATGATATCGAATATGAGGAATGTGCGCCAAACTTATACGCTGGCTTTGGACGAATTACAACGTCAAAACCGTAGTGCAGGTGGTGTGATCAGCACAATTCCATCGAAGGAAAAGCAATTGTTGGAGGTGACCAGGCAACAGGCAATCTTGCAAGAGTTGTATTCTTACCTGCTGCAGAAAAAACTCGAAACAGCGTTGGCGTCTGCGTCTACCATTTCCAGTATTAAAGTGGTGGAGTCGGCGATTTCGAATGGTATTCCTGTAAGCCCCAATCGGAAGGGATTGTATATCATGGCTATCCTTTTAGGGATAGCAATTCCGGTGGGCATTGTATTTCTGTTGGAATACCTGAACGATAAGGTTAAAAGTAAAAATGATATACAGCAAATTACCGATGCTCCCATTCTCGGGGAAGTTGGGCATGCCGACCAGGCTGGAGCTCTTGTAGTTACCAGTAATAACCGGAAATTTTTGGCTGAACAATTCAGGATCATCCGTTCGAATCTGCAATACATTTTACCGAAGGTTGAAAAGCCGGCTATTCTGGTTACCTCTTCATTTAGTGGTGAAGGGAAGTCTTTCATCAGCACCAATCTGGGCTCAGTACTTGCCTTGTCGGGCAAGCGGACGGTGATCCTGGAGTTTGATATCAGGAAGCCAAAGATCCTTAAGGGATTGGGACTTCATGAAAGAAAAGGTATCACAAACTATATAGTAAGTTCGATCAAGCTGGACGAGGTGATTACTCCTGTGCCCGGTGTAGATAACCTTTTTGTGATCCCTTGCGGACCTGTTCCGCCAAACCCCGCCGAAATGCTTCTGGATGAGCGGATCGATCAATTGTTCAAGGAATTGAGGAGCCGCTTTGATGTTATCATTGTGGATACTGCCCCAGTAGGCCTTGTAAGCGATGCGATTTCTCTCGGACGCCATGTGGACGCCATTGTATACATAGTTCGTCATAATTATACGTTGAAAAAGCAGATCCAGTTGATCGATGATATTTATGTGAATAATAAATTACCACACGCCTCTATCATTATTAATGATATTACCAAGCAAGGTGGTTACGGGTATTATGGCTACGGTGGTTATGGCTATGGCTATGGATATGGCTATGGTTATGGAAAAGAAGGCACGAGCTATTTTGATAGTGAAGATGGCCGTAAGCGTTCCGGTTGGAAGAAATGGGTTTCGTTTTCTAAAAAAGACTAATCTTTTAACAGATCACTATGAGTGGTGTAACTGAAGAACTGATCATTGAAGCAGGACGAGCGGAGAAGAACTATTGGAGAGATATCTGGCGGTACCGGGAACTGTTCTATATTCTTAGCTGGAGGGATATAAAAGTACGGTATAAACAAACCGTCATTGGTGCTGCCTGGAGTGTAATACGCCCTCTGCTCACCATGCTGATCTTTACTTTTGTGTTTGGTCAACTTGGCAGGCTGGCACAACCTGGTGGTGCTCCCTACCCGATCATTGTATTTGCCGGCCTTCTGCCCTGGCAATTCTTTTCAACTGCCCTGTCCGAAGCGAGTGGCAGCCTTGTGGGAAACGCGAACCTGATCACTAAGGTTTATTTCCCCCGCCTGATCATTCCTGCCAGTTCAATCATTGTAAGCTTCGTTGATTTCGCCATTTCCTTTTTGTTGCTGGTTGCGGTTATGCTGTTCTACCAGTACCTGCCGCCGTTGCAAGTGCTCTTATTGCCGGTTTTTATCCTGATTGCTTTCCTGATCTCCTTTGGCGTGGGATTGTATGTAACTGCGCTCAATGTGAAGTATCGTGATTTCAGGTATGTTATACCTTTTATCGTTCAGTTGGGTATCTATATTACACCTGTGGGTTATAGTAGCACTGAAATTGTGAACAGGTATTCGGAACAGGCCAGGTTCTGGTATTCATTGAATCCCATGGTAGGCGTTATCGATGGTTTCCGCTGGTGCATTACCGGCGAACCGATGTACTGGCCGGGATTATTGTTGTCGATCGTTATTACCTTTTTCTTTTGCCTGATCGGCATTCGATATTTCCGGAAAACTGAAAAATCTTTTGCAGATAATATTTAAAGAATATGTCAAACCCCGTCATAAAAGCGGAGCACCTTTCGAAGAAGTTTATTTTGTCGCACGAGACACAGGAGCGGTATACGTCGCTGCGGGATGTGCTTTCGCGTAAAGCTAAAGGGTTATTGGGGAACGGGAAGAAACCTGCTGGTAGCATAGAAGAGTTTAAGGCGCTCGATGATGTCAGTTTCGAGATCTATCAAGGCGACCGGGTTGGGATCATTGGCAGAAACGGCGCCGGAAAAAGCACGTTACTGAAAGTGCTGAGCCGAATTACTGAACCTTCCAGCGGATCTATAACTATACGTGGCCGTGTTGCTTCTCTTCTTGAGGTTGGAACCGGCTTTCATCCTGAATTGTCGGGGCGTGAAAATATCTTTCTCAACGGTGCGATCCTTGGCATGAGCAGAACAGAGATCAGGAAAAAGTTTGATGAGATCGTTGCTTTTGCGGAAGTCGAGAAGTTTCTGGATACTCCGGTGAAGCGCTATAGCAGTGGGATGTATGTACGGCTGGCTTTTGCAGTGGCGGCACATCTCGAGCCGGAAATTCTTATTGTCGACGAAGTGCTGGCCGTTGGTGATGCCCAGTTTCAGAAGAAATGTCTGGGTAAAATGGAAGATGTGAGTAAGAATGAGGGCCGCACAGTTTTGTTTGTGAGCCATAATATGGGTGTGATCTCTCAATTGTGCAAAAAGGCGATCCTTTTAAGCAAAGGAAGATTGATCCAAACCGGTGAAACGCGGAAAGTGATAGACAATTATGTATTGAATACCCAGGCCAATTCTAACTCTTACGAAGTAAAGCCTGGTATCGACAAGAATCAAAAGCGGATCTATTTCTCCAGGGTGTCGACCCTGAATACGGACGGCGTTGCTTGCGAAGACTTCCAGTTTGATCAGAATATCGTTTTAGATATCGGCCTTGTGATCACTCAATATGATCATGCAGCCAAGATATCCTTTACTCTACAAAATAATAACGGAGACTACCTGTCTACTTTTGTCGAGGACCTGAGCAGGTTTTATAATGGTAAAGAAGAAGCATCATTTAAGATCAAAGTCCCTTCGCATGTCATTGCTCCCAACACGTATGCTTTCAGGCTGGCTATTTTTCTACCCCACGGTACTACCTATGACCTGGTTGAAATGATCTGTCCGATAAGGATCCACGATTCGGGAACAGATATGGCTATGTTTGAAGGAGCGAATTATGGTAGTTTCTTTCTGAACTACGAGGTGCTTTCTTAACTTCTGACGGTTCAACCCGATGGGACCGCTTTTTAGAGGATATAATTGCTGCAAATCGAATAATCAATGGGTTTTCTACGTTCAATTGCAAGGAGAGTAGTCAATGTATTCAGGGCCCCGGTTCGCCCGGCTTACCTGGATCTTGTTGAGCGAGGCTACCTAAAGGTTGGTAAAGACTGTAACCTGGATGGGGCGAATTTCGTCCTTGTGTGCCAGGAGCCAGGAACTACTTATATCGAAATTGGAGATAAATGCTGCATCAGAGGGACTTTGATGCTATACCGGCAAACCTCGAGAATTTTCATTGGCAATAATGTATATATTGGTCCTGGTACGCTGCTTGAATGTGTTGAGGAGATCAGGATGGGTAATGATATCCTGGTGTCTTTGAATTGCAATATTATTGATACGAATTCCCACTCACTTCATTCGGCTGAGCGGCTGGATGATACTATAGACTGGCAGAAAGGACTTGCATTTAAGAACTGGGATGTGGTAAAGTCGAAAAAGGTAATCATTGAAGACAAATGTTGGATCGGATTGAGGAGTATCGTCATGAAAGGGGTGACATTGGGTGAGGGTACCGTCGTTGGTGCTGGTTCTGTTATTACCAAGAACACCGAGCCCTTTTCCATCATGGCGGGGAACCCCGCAGTTTTGGTACGGAAAGGCGATTAACTGTTTGATGGAATGAAAATATTAATACTTGGTTCGGAAGGATTCATTGGCCGGCATTTAGCCGAGAGTGCTACAAAGCAAGGCTGGTCGGTTGTAGGATGTGACCTTATCGAGGCGGGCGCAACAGCCTACCAGTACCACAAGATCTCCCTGCTATCAGCCGACCTGGAGTTGCTGTTTTCGGAGCATGAATATGATTTTTGTATCAATGCGGCTGGCAGTGGTAGTGTTCCTTATTCATTGACCCATCCGTTAAGTGATTTTGAAGCTAATGTGTCTTCAGTCATCCATGTTCTGGAGGCCATAAGAAGATCTAATCCTTCCTGCTGTTATCTGCATATTTCCAGTGCCGCGGTTTACGGCAATCCTGGCCAATTACCCATTAAGGAATCGGATCCGCTGGGACCACTGTCTCCCTATGGTTGGCATAAAAAGATATCAGAACAATTGTGCCTCGAATATTTCCAGCAGTTTGGAATTCGATCTGCCATTACGAGGCCTTTTTCTGTATATGGTCCTGGACTGCGAAAGCAATTGTTTTGGGATGTTTGTCAGAAGTTATTAAAAGCGCAGGGTTCCCTTGAGCTATGGGGTACCGGCAAGGAGAGCCGTGATTTCATATATGTGGAAGACCTCGTGCAAGCTATCTGGAGCATTCTGGAGAAAGGCGAGATGCAGGCAGAGATATATAATGTTGCCACTGGTGTGGAAACCACTATAGAAGATGTTGTGCGTTTGTTTGTTGAAGCGCTGAAGAAGGACGTCAAGGTGATTTTTAATCAGAAGGTAAGACCTGGTGACCCACTTCATTGGCGGGCGGATATCTCACGGCTATCGGATCTGGGTTTTAGTCCCCGATTTTCGCTGGGAGGTGGCATCGAGGCAACGGCTAAATGGATTAGCGCGTTTTCTCAACAATAAATGTGCTGTAAGTTTTTCAAATGATAAGAATCTGGCTGAGAGATGAGTAAACCGGAAATGGTATTTATTTTTCCCAATTGCATGGGCGGCGTTGCGAGCTTTAACCGTAACCTGATCAATTTTACCACGCTTAATTCACAGTGCTTTATACGGGTGATTTTATTGGAGCCAGAAGGCGATACCCGACCAAAGTTTACGGATGAGATCAGGGCGGATGAGGTCATTCACTTTTCTTATTCGGCTTTGGAAAAGCAATATGACATTTGTTTACGCCTTCTAAAGAATGTTGGAAATAAGCCTGGATGTATTATTACGGATAGCAATGTCGTGTTGAACATGGCTGCGATCTTTAATCCCGTCAAGAAGCTTATCTATTTAGTGCACGATTATTTTTACGTGGCAGGGGCACTTCAGTATCAACCAGTGATTGACGTTGCTGTTGCCCATGCTTCACTGTTTTGTGATATCCTGCTGGCGGCCAGTCCCGATTATCAGGGCAAAGTAAAATACCTTTCATATGGTGTTGAGCTGCCCCGGCAATCCATAAAAAAGCAAGCCGGACCTGCCTTGAAACTAATTTTCCTTGGCAGGCTGGTGGAAGAAAAAGGGGTTAAGCTGTTGAAGGAAATTGATGCTTTGCTGTCCGAAAGGAATGTGCCTGTTGAGTGGACAATTGTGGGTAAGGGTCCCTTGCTGGGCGAGTTAAAGCAGTCATGGAGCCAGAATACCAATGTCGAATTTGTTCAGGCGGCGGATACCGCTTCGGTGTATGCTATTTTAGAGCACCAGGATATTCTTGTTTTCCCTTCGTGGTTTGAAGGAACTCCGGTGTCTATCATGGAAGCGCTTTCGCGAGGAGTTGTACCAGTGGTGTCTAATCTACCTGGAGGTACGCGTGACATGGTAACAGAAGATGTGGGTATGCTTTGTACAGTCAAGGATGCGGCGGCCTATGCCGATGCCATAAGTTTTTTACACAGTAACCGTGACGCCCTGTCGAATATGCAGTCAGCCTGCCTGGATGCCTGCGGTGTGCGATTTGATATCAGGAAGGCTTCGGACACCTATTTTAACTTTTTCCTCGAGCAGGCTGCACGCACGCCCAGTTCGAAACAGACTGCTCAGTTGATACAATTGTCCAGGTTGGATAAATCATTCCTGCCGGGCTGGGCTGTTTATAATTTCAGGAAGTTCAGGCGTTATCTCTTTCAAAAATAGGTATGAATACTCCACTTGTTAGTGTTTTGATGACCTCATATAACCGGGAGAAGTATATAGCGTATGCTATTGAAAGTGTATTGGCTTCGACTTACAGTCACTTTGAGTTGATCATCACAGACGATGGATCGAAGGACCGGACTGTAGAGATCGCCCGCAAGTATGCCCAGCAGGATGAAAGGGTTAAAGTGTTCCTCAATGAAAAGAACCTGGGCGATTATCCCAACCGGAACAAGGCGGCGAGTTATGCAAGTGGGAAGTACCTCAAATATGTGGACGCGGACGATTATATATATCCAAGGGGGTTGGAAATCCTGGTTGAAATGATGGAGCAGTTTCCTGAAGCTGGTTGGGGGTTGTGTTCGCTCGATCAGTATGTGGGCAAACCGTTCCCTTTTATGCTTTCTCCTTCGGAGGCCTATTTGTTCAATTACAAAGGGCCAGGTTTATTTCATAAGGCGCCTCTCTCTTCCATCATAAGAAGGGATGTATTTGAGCAGGTAGGTGGATTTAATCCTATCCGCATGGCAGGAGATTTCGATATGTGGAACCGGCTTGCCAGGTATTTCCCGGTGGTGTTGATGCCACAAGGAATTGTCTGGTACCGCGAACATGGCGAGCAGGAAGTTAAGTACTATCGCCAATTTATAAAGATCTATGAGTCATTAAAGATCGAGCATTTGCGAAGTAGAGACCTTCCTCTGGAATCTTCCATCGCCAATGAATTGATGAATGCAGAGAAAAAGCGGTTGATGAAGGGTGTTTTAGGTGCAATGATCCGATTGAGGCCAGCTGCTTTCAAAGATAATCTTGTCAGAATTCGCCAGTACTATGCTCGATAAGCTAAAGTATTTTCTACAAAGGCCACTGCAGTTGCCCATTGTGTTGATCACGAAGCTGCCTTATTTCAAGTTCATTCATGAAACCCTGGATTACCAGGGACGTGTAAATTTTGAATTTTGGTTTAAGCAGAAAGTGTTGAACCTGGGTGGTAACCGAAAGGCTTATTGGCCGGTACACTGGACAAGTGAGGTATATGATGTAGAGAATATCCTGGTAGGGGTTGATGCCTATCCCGGCATCATGAAAGGCTGCTATATTACTGGTAAAGGAGGTCTCGAGATAGGAGATTATACGCAGATTGCTCCGAATGTTGTCATTGTCACCTCCAATCACGATGTGTATGACAGTCGTAAATCGTTAACCGCGCCGGTAAAGATCGGCCGGTATTGCTGGCTGGGGGCAGGTGCCAAGATCATGCCGGGCGTTGAGTTGGGTGACTGGACCATTGTGGGCGCAGGAGCTGTCGTAACAAAGTCGTTTGCGGGAGGGTATTGTGTCATTGGTGGTGTGCCCGCACAAAAGATCAAAGACCTTGAACGGGAAAAATGTATTCCATTTAATGCTTCACAAGCATACAATGGCTATATAAAATCTGATAGGTTTCAAGCCTATAGAAAGAAAAATCTTACAATATGAAGCAGGCGGTAAGGGATTATAAACAATGTACGATTTCTGTAATGGATACCATTGCAGACCCCGACATAAGTTTCGACAAAAATGGAATTTCAAATTACTATTACGAATACAAGGCAGCCGAAAAGGAACGAGTTTTTACCGGTGATGAAGGTAAGAAGCGTTTGGAAACGCTGATCAATACGATCATCGATGAAGGAAAGGGAAAACCCTATGATTGTATCGTTGGCCTGAGCGGTGGTGTCGATAGCTCATATGTTGCCTATAAAGCCAAAGAATACGGATTGCGTCCATTGACAGTTCATTTCGACAATGGCTGGAATTCGGAATTGTCGGTCATGAATATCGAGAATATTGTCAATAAATTGGGGTTTGACCTGCATACGCTGGTGGTTGATTGGGAAGAGTTCAAAGACCTGCAACTGGCTTACCTGAAGGCTTCTGTAGTGGATATTGAAGTGGCTACCGATCATGCAATCTCAGCTACCTTGTTCAAGCTCGCGAAAGAACATAAGATAAAACATATCTTAAGCGGATCGAACGTATCTACCGAATGCATAATGCCCAAAAGTTGGATATTCAACAAGGGCGACCATGCGAATTTGCTCGATATTCATAAACATTACGGGACAAGGCCGCTAAAAACATATCCTATTTTTGATGCCTATCTCAAAAGGTATTGTCATCACGTACTAAAAGCCCGTTGGGTATCATTCCTGAATTACATTCCTTACAATAAGAAAGAAGTAAAGCAAACCATTACCCGTGAACTTGGCTGGCGTGATTATGGGGGCAAGCACTATGAATCTATCTTCACCAAATTTTACCAGGCTTATATCCTGCCTGAGAAATTCAAGGTGGACAAGAGAAAGCCACACCTCACCAATCTTATCCTATCGGGCCAGATCTCAAAAGAAGAAGCTTTGGCCGAATTAAAGCTGCCCTTGTACCCTGAAGCTGATTTCAAGAATGACTATGAATTTGTGTTGAAAAAATTCGGGTTCACTCCAGATCAGTTTGAGTCGATCATGAAGTTGCCTCCCAGGAAACATACTGACTTTAAAACTGAGACATCACTCTATACCACTTATCCTGCGTTGAAGATTGTAAGACCCCTCATAAAACTCATCAAGGGCGAATAATGAAAAGTGGTTTGAAGCATTCGCTGAAGCGCACCATTATCGGTATCAGCAACGGACTGAATATCAGTTCGAGATATTTTGGCGCTCCAAAAGGATGGATTGGCGCGAAAGACTGGATTGCGAAACACGCAGATATGCCGGGGGCCGCTTTTACTGAAGTTTTTCCGGGGCGGGAGCAATCGCACGGCCTTCCTGTTACATTGGATGATACGGTACATCAGATATTTTCAAATAATGCCAACTGGCTGCAGCCGGCTGCTTTCGTTGCCAGCATCCCCAAAGGCAGGGCATGGGGCCGTAATGGTGCTGTGATTACCTGCGATGATCTGCTCATTGGAGATGTTTCCAGAGAGTTTGGGAAGTACGGCGGCGTATTCAATGAGGAACACAGTATTTTCCAGCAGGTAAAGCTGGCAGGTATCAGGAAAGTAAATGGCACTGTTGCAGTGGTGGCTGCGCCGGGCAGCACTAATTATCACCATTGGCTGTATGATACGTTACCTCGTATCGGGTTGCTAAAAAGTGCCGGTTTGTTTGATAAGGTTGACTATTTTGTTATTGACTACAGGGAACTTCCTTTTCAAAAGGAAAGTCTACGGGCCGTGGGTATTGATCCTGCCAGGGTAATAGCCTGCAATGATCACTGGAAATTTCATATTGAAGCAGATCTGTTGATTGTGCCTTCCCTGCCTGCTCAACTGGGTACTATTTGTGAGTGGACTACCCAATTCTTGCGTAGCACGTTTCTGAAAAATGATCATACAGCGCCTGGTACAAACTATAATATTTACTTAAGCCGAAAGAAAGCGCCCACCCGGAAACTCATCAATGAGGGGGCATTTTTTGAAGAAGTATTGAAGCCACTTAATTTCATAGAGTTTTTTGCGGAAGATCATTCCATCAGTGAAACGGCCAGGTATTTTGCCAATGCCCAACATGTTGTTGGCGTTCATGGAAGCGGATTTGCCAACCTGGTGTTTTGCAGTTCCCAAACAAAGGTTATAGATATTGTAGCTCCAAGACATATAGACGCTTACTATTGGCTACTAACCGATTATACGGCCTCCAGATACGGCTATATTTTTGGCGCCGGCAACAGGGCCCATGAACAAGAAGACCTTGTACAAAACAAGGTAGATCAAGACATTGAACTAGATATCTCCCAATTCAAAGCATTGATGCAATTAATGCAAATCCATTAAGATGAATAAATTACAAATGCACTTTCAAAGCCTGTCCAAATTTGGGTTTGCCAAAGGACTTAAAGTAGCTACGGGTGTAATGTTCCGGAAGGCAACCAACCTTTTTTCTCCGTATGAACTAATTGCAAAGACGACTTTCGATATGTTGCTGGCCCAGGGCGCCGATGTCAGAAAGAAAGGAGACTTAATCGATATTGCCTTTAAGCCTGAATACGCTGCAAAGCCTGTTCATTTTCATATTCGTCCGGCTGCAACGGACATTGTCATTTTCAATGAAGTTTTACGGCATGAAAGTTACAAGCCCGCTATCGAGCTTCAAAAAAGGCTGAATCTGAAAGTTGAATACATCATAGACGCCGGTGCCAATGTGGGCTCGGCTACTGTTTATTTCAAAACCTATTACCCTGCTTCAAAAATAGTGGCTGTTGAGCCTGCCGACTCGAATGCTGCAGTGTTGCAGGCAACCATTGCCGCCAACGGTTATACCGATGTCAAATTATTTAAAGGGGCTTTGTGGAATAAGAACGAAAAGCTGGCGATGAAAGATTTTTTCAGGGGGGATCGTGAAAAAGAACTGTCCTTTTATGTTGAAGAAGCGGAACCTGCAGCTGCCAGCGACTCCTATGTAGAAGGTGCGACCATTGAGCATTTAATGGAACTGTATCAATTTCCCCGGATCGATATCCTGAAGATCGACATAGAAGGGGCTGAAACGAAGATCTTTACCAGCCCCGACCAATACTTGCCACTTTTATCGAAAGTGGGTATCCTGGCTATTGAAATACATGAAGAGGTTTTTGATAAATGGAAGTTTGTCAATGAGTTGGAGCAAGCTGGTTACAGCCAGATCAATATCGGCGAGATATTGTACGTTTATAAGCGATAAGAATTGGGCATTTTGTTGATCTTATTCCTATAACATGAATGCGATCGTTAACTATGGTTTGGGAAATCTTACCTCAATTCTGAATATGCACAGGAGGTTGGGCATTCCCGCAGTCATCACGAGTCAGCCCGAAGAGATTCGTGGAGCCGACAGAATCCTGATCCCGGGGGTAGGCCATTTTAAAAAAGGCATGGACAATCTGCATCAGTCGGGACTAAAAACCCTGCTGGACGAGCTTGTACTAGGGCAAAAGAAACCCGTTTTGGGCATTTGCCTGGGTGCGCAACTGCTCACGAAACATAGCGAAGAAGGCGATGTCGATGGGCTTGGTTGGGTGGATGCAGTTACAATACGATTTGATCAATCTAAACTGAATGGTCGAAAAGTGCCTCATATGGGCTGGAATGATGTGAAGCTGGTAGATAAGAACCCACTTTGGGAAGGATTGCAGGATGAACCCCGGTTCTATCATGTGCATTCTTACCATTTCCAGTTTGAGCGGCAGGAAGAAATAAGCGCTACAGCTACCTACGGATACGAATTCGCGACAGCTTTCAGAAAAGGCAATATTTATGGTACGCAGTTTCACCCCGAAAAAAGTCATAAGTTCGGGATGAAGGTGCTGGAAAACTTTTCACACCTTAGTCAATGAGCCGCACGAGAATCATACCGGTCCTGTTATTAAAGAATGGCGGGTTGTATAAGACCATCAAGTTCAAAAGCGCCACTTATGTTGGAGATCCCATCAATACTGTTAAGATCTTCAATGAAAAAGAGGCCGATGAATTGGTGGTGCTTGACTTTAACGCCTCTGCCGAGAACAGGGCAATCGATCTTAAGAAAATAGCAGAGATTGCCGGTGAAGCATTTATGCCCATGGCTTACGGAGGTGGTATAAAGTCCATGGATGATGCCCGGAAGGTGTTTGATGCCGGTTATGAAAAGGTGGTGTTGAATTCGATATTGTTCGATAAGCCGGACATCATTGAAAGTATTGGTTCTGTTTATGGGGCACAAGCGATTGTGGCTGCTATCGATGTAAAGAAGAACTTTCTTGGAAAGTATAAAGTATATTCCCATTCTGGTACCAAAAGTACCGGGTATTCACCGGTTGAATGGGCGCGCAAACTGGAAGGGGCTGGGGCTGGCGAGATCCTTGTCAATTCCATTGACCAAGATGGTACGTGGGCTGGTTATAATGTTGACCTGGTAGAGTCGATCGCACATCAGATCAACATACCGCTAATCGCCTGTGGCGGTGCGGGAAATACTGAGGATCTGAAAAATGCTGTTGCTGCCGGCGCTTCGGCAGTGGCAGCAGGAAGTATGTTCGTTTATCAGAAGAAAGGAATGGGTGTTTTAATCAGTTTTCCTACCGGGTTAAAGATCTGAATTAATGAGTATGGATAATAAAAGATTGAAATTTGGTATCATTGGTTGCGGCAGGATCGCTCAGCGACATGCTGAACACATTCGCAAGTCGGGCGACCTGGTTGCCGTGTGTGATATCGTTTCCGAAAAGGCCGACGATCTGGCTAAGCTGCATGGTGCAAAGGCATATAGCAATACGGACGAGTTTTTGAAGGAACATCCCGAGATGGATGTTGTTGCTATTTGCTCTCCTAATGGATTACACGCCGAGCATTCTGTCAAAGCACTGAAAGCCGGTTTTCACGTTTTATGTGAAAAACCAATGGCCTTGAGTGTGCATGACTGCGGAGAAATGATCAACATGGCAGAAAAGGCCAACAGAAGGCTTTTTATCGTTAAACAAAACCGGTTCAATCCTCCAGTTGCAGCTGTCAAAAATCTGATTGAAGAGGGTAGACTGGGTAAAGTTTATAGTGTACAACTGAACTGCTTCTGGAACCGAAATGAAGCTTACTATAAGAACTCCTGGAAAGGGACAAAAAACATGGACGGTGGTACGCTGTATACACAGTTCAGTCACTTTGTTGACCTTTTGTACTGGTTGATCGGCGATGTAAAAACGGTTCATGCTTTTGGTGGTAACTATCATCATGAAAATATCATTGAGTTTGAGGACAGTGGTGTTATTTGTATGAAATTCTACAACGGCGTGATTGGTACAATCAATTATACCGTGAATAGTTTCGACAAGAACATGGAGGGATCATTAACGATTTTTGGTGAAAAGGGCACGATCAAGATCGGCGGCCAGTACCTCAACGAACTGGAGTACCAGAAGATCGATGGTTATGAGATCAAAGATCTTCCCCCTGGCAATCCTCCCAACAATTATGGCCAATACCAGGGTTCCATGTCGAACCATGATAAGGTATATCAAAACCTCGTTGAAGTGCTGACCGGTAATGGCGTAATTGCCACCAATGGTTTTGAAGGGCTTAAAACGGTTGAAATTATTGACAAGATCTATTCTGCAATGCAATGAGTAATAGTCCACAGCTATTTGAAAGCGGCATCCGTGCCGATGTAGTGTTTGGAGAACAGGTTAAGGTGGTAAATCCTGTTAACCTATACGGATGTTCCATCGGTAATCAGTGCTTTATTGGTCCTTTTGTGGAGATACAAAAGGATGTGGTGATCGGTGACCGTACCAAGATCCAATCGCACACATTTGTTTGTGAGCTGGTTACTATTGGCAGCGATTGCTTTATTGGCCATGGTGTTATGTTCATTAATGACCTTTTCAGTGGTGGAGGGCCGGCAAGGGGCGATAAATCCAAATGGAAGAGCACCTCGATCGGCAATAATGTTTCCATTGGTTCCAATGCTACTATTTTGCCCATATCGATTTGCGATGGGGTTGTCATTGGTGCAGGATCGGTCGTTACGCGTGATATTACCGAACCGGGTGTTTACGTAGGTAACCCTGCCATTTTTCTCCGTAAAATTTAACTATCTACAATTCCAATAACATGCAAATCCCATTTGTTGACCTTAAGAAGCAATATCATTCAATTAAGTCGGATATCGATACGGCCATTCAACGAGTGATAGAAGAAACGGCCTTTATTGGCGGTACTCATGTTAAGCAGTTTGAAAAAGCCTTTGCCGAACTCTATGGAGTGAAGTATTGTGTGGGTTGCGCCAATGGAACGGATGCCATTTACATCATTCTTAAAATGTTGGGTATAGGACAAGGCGATGAAGTGATCACCACAGCCAGCAGCTGGATATCTACTTCAGAAACCATTGGCCAGACTGGCGCCAAGCCGGTATTTGTGGACATCGAGCCTGACTTTTATACGATCGATGCCAACAAGATCGAAGAGAAGATCACTTCCCGGACCAAAGCTATCATACCTGTTCACCTATATGGTCAGGTTGCAGACCTGGAAGCCCTGGCTAAGATCTGTGAGAAGCATAACCTTTACCTGATCGAGGATTGTGCTCAATCGCATTTCTCTCAGTTAAGCGGGCGCAATGCAGGTACCTGGGGTATTGCAGGTACGCTCAGCTTCTATCCGGGCAAAAACCTGGGGGCATACGGAGATGCCGGTGCGATCATTACCAACGACGAAAAATTTGCCGAAAAATGCAGGATGTATGCGAACCATGGTGCGCTCATCAAGCATCAACATTATATCGAAGGTATCAATAGTCGACTCGACGGTCTTCAGGCCGCAATTTTGAATGCAAAGTTGCCCCATGTCCTTCAATGGACCGATCAGCGTATCGCCAATGCCGCTATCTATACTGAACTGTTGAAGGGGATACCTAATATTTCCCTTCCTGCCCAGCGACAAGGCTCGCGTCATACCTGGCACCTATATGTTATCAGGGCCGAAAAGCGAAACGAACTGGCCACCTGGCTGAAGGAACGTGGTATTGAAACAGCGGTTCATTATCCTACGCCTCTACCTTTTATGGCTCCCTACGAGTATCAGCGTGCTGCCCGTGAAGATTTCCCGATAGCTGCTGCTTACCAACAGGAGATACTCTCTCTTCCCATGTATCCGGAATTATCAAAGGATCAAATGCAATATGTGGCAGATGCTATCGCTGCTTTCTACCGGCAGTAAACAATTATGAGTTTTACATTCAGTAATAAAGTAATCTACCTGCTGTCGCCCGAACGGTGGGGTGCTATGCGCATCTCAAAGCACCATTATGCTATTGAGTTGGCGGAGAGAGGCAATACCGTTTATTTTATTGAGCCTCCGGATCTTTCGCACACAGGGATCACCGTTTCTCCATCAGGTGAGCATGATTCCTTGTTCATTGTCAAATATAAACCCCTATACAGGGGCAAGCGGTTTTTGCCAACTGTTGTTTACAGGTGGCTGCTGCAAGTGCAGATCAGGTCTCTTGAACGGGCGATCGGCCGGCAACCGAACGTTGTTTGGTGCTTCGATCCATACCGGTTTCTAAATCTCAAATGGTTCAGGGCATCTGTTACTATTTTTTTCGCTGCCGACCTGTTCAGTCATGCTGAGCTGCCGGAGGAAGCGTTGACTGCGGATATCTGCCTGGGCGTTTCGGACACTATCGTGGAGACATTGAAAAGAGGCGCCCGGAATGTCCATTTCGTCAATCACGGTTTGAATCGATTCTTCGTCCAGGCTGCCACAACCCAGTTAGAGCAATTGGCGAAGGCACCTGAAGGTGCCCAAAAGCCCATTACCGCCGGATATGTTGGCAACCTGCTGATGGAAGCACCTGATAGAGAAAGAATGCGGCAGGTAATTACCGCGCACCCCGACGTACGTTTTGTTTTTTGGGGGCAGTATGAAAAGGGTGGGAATATTGGCAGTTTTGAACATGAAGGGGTAACCTCTTTTGTCAAATTCCTGAAGGCACAACCGAATGTGGTGCTACGCGGTGCCGTACATCCTTCCGTGCTCAGTGAAGAGTGCAGGCAGGCCGATGTTTTTTGGATCTGCTGGCAGCTTAACCTGAACAAAATGTGGGACGGCTCCAATTCGCATAAAATATTGGAATACTTAAGCACTGGTAAACCAGTGGTTTCTCATTATATGTCTACCTACAAAGGAACGGGGCTGATCGATATGCTGGCTTCAAAAGATAATCAGGATTTCGCAGCCCTGTTTGCTCAGGTAATAAACCGTGTTAAAACCGGAGAACAAATCGACAAACAGCGGGAACGCATCCAGTTCTCCATTTCCAATGCTTACCAATCGCATATCTCGAACATTGAAAGCCTTGTACAAGGGCATCATTCATGAAGCATATTTTGTTCATCACCAGTACTAACCTGGCCAGTAACCCCCGTTGTAGAAAAGAAGTAGAACTGGCCATTGAAAACGGATACCAGGTTTCGGTTATCGCTTTTCAGATGTCCAACTGGACCTGGGAAAAGGAACTGCAGATCAGGGAAAGTTTGCCAGCTGTTACTTTCTATTATATCCCTGCCGGCCGGTCTTCGTACCGGTTGTGGCTGGAATCGGTATTTTTTGAAAAGGCATGCGTGTGGCTAAACCGTATAGGTATCAAAACCACCCAAACGTTGGGTATTGGTGTTAACCGGAGAGCTGTGTTGATCCAAAAGCTTCTTAAAAGCAAGAACCTGCAACCGGATATTGCGATTGCTCATAATCCCGGCGCCTTTTGGCCTGCGATTTATCTCGCCAATAAGAAGATCCCTATTGGTATCGATGTAGAGGATTACCATCCTGGCGAAGTCGGAGATCAGGTTTTGAGCGACATGCACAAGCTGCTTTTGCAGAAAGCTTTGCCAGCCGCCACTTATGTGTCTTTCGCTTCGGGACCAATAATGGATGAAACCGTTTCGCTGCTGAAGTCATCAAACGGGGTAACGCATTTTGTAATCAATAACCTTTTTAAAAAGAGGGATTTTCCCTCCCCTGCAGAACAGGTGAACGATGGACCGCTTAGGATCGTTTGGTTTTCTCAAAACATCGATGCCGGAAGAGGACTCGAGCAGATTTTACCCATCCTGGATAGGTTTACCGATAGGATCTCTGTGACTTTGATCGGAAACGCCGGAACTGCCTTCTGTGAGCAATTCGTTGCTCCCCGCAAACATATTAAGCTGGTAAATTCAATGTCGCAGGCCGAATTGAACAGCTGCATGAGTAATTATGATATTGGACTGGCGATCGAACCTGGAAAAGACCGGAACAATACGCTGGCCCTATCGAACAAGATCTGTACTTATTTCCAGGCTGGCATGTATATCATTGCCACCGAAACCATTGCGCAGGCTTCCTTTATAGAGTCATTTCCGGAACATGGTACGCTGATCGACCTGAAGATGGAGAATCTGGAACCTACCCTTGTACGCTTACTGGCCGGGGTGGTGCCATTGAGGAATGCGCGGCTTTCAAGATGGGAGGCAGCACAAGGGCAGTCGTGGGAGCATGAAAATCAAAAACTGCGGCTAGCATGGAGCAAAATGGCTTGAAGAAGGTGAAACGCGTTTTAATCATATCTCCTCACTTTCCGCCGGTGAACAGCGCTGATATGCACAGGGTGCGCCAGTCGCTTGCCTATTTCAGGGAGCTGGGTTGGGAGCCGGTCGTTATCACGGTAGATGAGCGATGCATAGAATCCTATAGTCTTGATCCATTATTGTTGCATACCTACCCGGCAGATATCGAAGTCCATAAAGTAAAGGCCTTTGATGTCAAGTATACACGGAAGCTTGGTCTGGGTAGTTTGTCCATGCGTTCCTATTTCCATATTAAGCGGAAAGGAGATGAATTGTTGAAGGGACGCAAATTTGATCTGGTATATTTCTCTACCACGGCCTTTCACGTAATGGCTTTGGGGCCAGGCTGGAAAAAAAAGTGGGGTGTTCCATTTATTCTTGATATTCAGGACCCATGGAGAAGCGATTTTTACCTGGACAAACCAAAGTCTGAACGCCCGCCTAAGTTTTTCATTTCCTATAATATCGATAAATACCTGGAAGGTAAAACTGTTCCCCGGGCAGATGGGATCATCAGCGTTTCTCAAGGATACTGCACTGTTTTTCAGCAGCGTTATGCCGGCATGAGCAATAAGAAGTTTCGGGTGATCCCCTTTGGCGTATCGGAGGCGGACTTTTCTGTTATGGAGAAGTTTGTTCGTAAAGCCGATAAGGTGGAATTATCCAAGGATAAAATAAACCTGGTATATGTAGGGCGGGGTGGTCATGATATGAAGTTCGCCCTGGAAATCCTGTTTCGCGCAGTAGCGAAAGGTATGGCCAACAATCCTGAACTATTTTCGAATGTTCATCTTTGGTTTGTGGGTACCAGTTACGCCCCGGCAGGCCGGGGGCAAAAGACTATAGAACCATTGGCCCTGGAATTGGGCATTGGCAACAAGGTTACCGAAGTTACCGATCGTATACCTTATTTCGAGACACTATACCTGCTGCGGAAGGCCGATCTATTGGTGGTTCCCGGCTCTGTAGATACTTCTTATACGGCATCAAAAATTTATCCTTATATATTGGCACAGAAGCCATTGCTGGCTCTGTTTTACAAGGAAAGCAGCGTAGTGCAGGTATTGCAGACAGTAAGCCCGGAAAGCATCCTTGCTTTTGATCATTTGCAATTTTCCCCGGATACCTACGTTGATGAATGCCTGACCTGGCTGAGTGCATACCTCCTGGGTGAAAAAAAATTGATTAATAACCTGGGAGCATTCGCTCCTTACATGGCGAAGCAAAGAACCATAGAACAAGTTGATTTTTTCAATGAAGTAATCGATGAACCTCGGCCTTAAAAAACTAAACGCTCAAAAAGAGATTGCCTCTATAGACCTGTTGCGGGGAATTGCTTCCTGTATGGTATGTTTCTTTCATTTGGCTAAAGGCAATGAGCAGTTTTTGCCCGAAGGCAATACGATGAGGCAGATAGGTTCCATAGGTTGGACCGGCGTCCAGGTTTTCTTTGTTATATCAGGATTCGTGATCCCCTATGCCATGTATATAAAACAGTATACAGCCGCCAGCATGGGTACTTTCCTCAAGAAAAGGATTATCCGTATCGAACCTCCTTATCTTATTTCAATCGTACTGGTGGTTTGCCTGAATTTTGTAAGTACGCTATCTCCGTATTACAGGGGAGCACCTTTTTCCATAGATTGGGGCAATTTGCTAGGGCATGTAGCTTACCTGAACATTTTTACCGGTGATACCTGGCTGAATCCTGTTTACTGGACACTGGCGATCGAGTTCCAATATTATTTGCTGATTGCCTTTGCCTACAGCCTTATTGTGCACGAGCGACCATTGGTCCGTTACCTGTTCTTTATCGCATTTGTGTCGCTATCATTTTTCCCCTGGCCCAGTGGACGCTTTCTATTCACATACGCACCTTTCTTCCTTTCGGGGATCTTATTCTTTCAATTCATTTGTGGCATTATTAAAGCCCGTGAGTTCTTTGTATTATTTGGTGCTACTTGCATTTTGCTAGGTTATCAGCAAACCCCCTGGTTCTCCTTTTTGGTCCTGGTTACCGTTGCAGCCATCAATTATGTAGACCGTGTACCTAAAGTTTTCAGGTTCCTTGGCCTGATCTCCTATTCGTTGTACCTGATCCATGTGCCCATCGGCGGTCGGATTATTAATTTATGTGAGGCTCGTATTCAAAACGTTCACATCAGGGAGGCTATCGTTATCATTTCTTTCCTGGTGTGTATAGGTGCCAGCTACTTGTTTTACCGGGTGGTTGAAGTGTATTTCAAAAAATTATCGTCTTCGTTCGGATACCGGCGGAAAAATAATGTAGCGCCTGTTGTAACAGAGGCGTGAACAGTTTGGATGACCAGAAAAGCGAAGTGCGGATTCTAATATTTCTTTATTCAGTTCCATGAAGCGGCTTGCAATCATTACCACACACCCTATTCAATATAATGCTCCCTGGTTTGAACTACTGGCAAAATCTGACCTGGCGGTTAAGGTTTTTTACACCCAGGGGCCACCGTCTGATAATGGGAATTTCGACGAAGGATTTGGCCGCGTCATTAAATGGGATATTCCATTATTAGAAGGTTATGAATACACCTTTGTGAACAATGTGTCTGCCAACCCGGGTACAGGACATTTTAAAGGGATTATTAACCCAACATTGAATCAGGAAGTGACCGATTGGAAGCCTGACGCTATCCTGGTGATCGGGTGGAGTTTTGACAGCCATATTAAATTGATGCGTCGCTTTCACAAGAAAGTGACTATTTTATTCAGGGGCGATTCCACTTTGCTTGATGAACGACCAGGATTTAAAAAGCAGCTTCGAAGGTTGTTCCTGAAGTGGGTGTACAGGCATATCGATGTAGCGCTTTATGCTGGAGCCAATAATAAAGCTTATTTCCAGGCTCATGGACTGAAGGAGAAGCAGCTTGTTTTTACTCCCCATGCTATCGATAATACCAGATTTTTCGATAAAGATGGGCAATATGCACGGCAGGCCAGTGAATGGCGTGCAAGCCTGGGGTTTCGTCCAGATGATATTGTCGTGTTGTTTGTAGGCAAATTAGAGTGGCGGAAAGATCCCCGCATTCTTACTGATTTAGCCAGAAAATTGACAAACCCCAAAGTCAAGATACTGATGGTGGGCAACGGAGCTATGGAGCCAACCATAAAAAAAGAAGCAGGCGGGTTAGCCAACATTAAGTTTGTTGATTTTCAGAACCAAAGCATGATGCCGGTCGTGTACCGGCTGGGGGATGTTTTCATTTTGCCATCAACGAGTGAAACCTGGGGACTGGCGCTTAACGAAGCAATGGCCTGCGGCTTACCTGTTATTGCAAGCGACAAGGTTGGGGCTGCCGTAGATTTGATCAAACCCGATGTAAATGGTTTTATTTTTGCTACCGGAAACCTTGATGATCTGCACAGCAAACTGGAAAAGACCATTGAGGGGCATTCACTGAAGGCGATGGGGGCGAAGTCGGCTGAAATTATCAGGTCGTGGAGTTTCGAGCAGATCGTTGGATCTATTCGTTCTGTGGATGTAAATTGATTTATTAGTTTCGCACCGTGAAGTCATTTAAACCATATTTATTCCTGGGAATGCAGGGCGTAGTGCTATTGCTATCGCTCCTTACGAATTGGTATATCCCTTTGTCATATATCATGTTGGCCATCATTTTCATGATGGTACTGGATAAACTGGGAAAAGGCCTCGTATTGCGCGAAATCGTGGCACTCCATACAATTTTTATTTGTTTGGCGATGCCCACTTTGGGATATACTACCTATACAAGAACAAGCAATTTTGGGTTTTGGGTTAAATACATGCCTGTAACGGAGGAAACTTACTTCGGTTTTGCCTTACCGGCCATTATTGCCTTCTCGATAGCCTTGTGTTGGCCGTTAGGACGGGAGGGTAAAACTGATCAGGGCGCATCGCTGGCGGCTAAGGTTGATTTGTGTCGACAGATATTGTCCAGACCAGCTATGAAGAGGGTGAGTCTTATCATTCTTACGACAGGTGTGGTCATGTTTTTCGCTATGACCGTTTTGCCTTCGGCTTTGCAGTTCATCTTCTCTCTGTTTTACTTTACAGCGTTTGCGGGCCTGCTTTACGTTTACTACACTCCCTCGTTTAAATACAAGTGGGCGATCCTTTCCCTGTTTGTCCTCTTTATTTTCTATAATGCCTTGCGTACGGGTATGTTTACAGTCGTGGCATACATGGGTATTACTCTTTTCTCTTTCTTCTTCCTGGGTTCTAAAGCCGGAATCGCCCGCAAGCTGGTATTTTTTCTTTTTGGAGCTTTTATATTGATCATCATCCAGGTGGTAAAGCCGGAATTTCGTAAATCGACGTGGCGGCAGAACTATGCGGGGAGTAAATCGGAGTTGTTCTTCAATTTGATGACAGAACAGTTGGCTAAGGAAAGCATGTTCTCTATGAAAGCTTTTTATCCCATCTATTACCGCGTAAACCAGGGCTACAACGTGGCGTTGGTAATGAGGCGCATCCCGGAAGTTCAGCCTTATGATGGTGGCAAAAACCTTTCGCTTTCTTTTGCGTCGGCTTTTGTGCCGAGGTTATTGTGGCCCGACAAACCGGAGGCGGGCGGTAAGTTTAATATGAAATACTATGCTGGTGTTTCTATAAAAGGTTGGTCGACCAATGTGGGGCCCCTGGGAGAAGCATATGGTAGTTTTGGCAAGTTTGGAGGCATTCTCTTCATGTGCTTGCTGGGTATCTTCATCCGGGGGGTGTATCTGCTCGTGTTTGTACTGAGTAAAAAAGTTCCATTGCTGGTCTTCTGGCTCCCAGTATTATTCTACCAGATTACCTATTCCGCAGAAACGGATAGCCTTCAGATATTCAATTCGCTTATCAAGTCTGCATTCTTCATTTGGGGGGTTTATAAGATCATGCCTCAATGGTTTGGACTATATAAGGACAGGTACATTATGAAACGGCGCAGGAAGCCCACCATTCAGGATCAGGTAAACGGAGCGCAGGTTTCAACTCACCCCGGATAATTTTTCATGGCGGATAACGAACAAAACTCGCTCAGGATTTCGCTGATCTTCCGAAAAAACCGTGAACACGGCTTTAGTATTGAAAAGATCTTTCGGCAGCTTGGCGATATCATCGCACAAAAAGCGACGGTACAGCAGGTCTACGTACCGGAAATAAAAGCTTCACCCCTGCATATTTGGAAGAATATCAGGTCGGGAAAGTCATTGTCGGCAGATATATTCCATATTACCGGCGATATCCACTATATGGTGATGGCATTTCCGCGTAAGAAAACAATCCTCACGATCCATGATTGTGTATTCCTGTACCAATCGAATGGACTTAAAAAATGGCTCCTAAAGCTCATTTTCCTGAAATTGCCTGTAAAGCGATCCAGGCTGATAACGACCATTTCCGATAAATCACGCCGGGAAATCATTGAAAATTCCGGATGTGATCCTGAAAAGGTGGTGGTAGTGCCCAATCCTGTGGGAGATCTATTTTACTATCGGCAACATAGTTTTAGGCAAGAACAGCCCGTACTGCTATTTATTGGCTCTACACCCAATAAGAATATCGAGCGGGTCATCGAGGCTATCAAAGGAATTCCCTGTTTGCTTCATATTGTGGGAAACCTAACTGCGCATGCTAAGAATTTGCTCGAAATGAACAATATTCAGTATGAACAACGCGAAGGCCTGTCTGAACAAGCATTGGCTGATGCTTATGCGGATTGTGATATTGTTATGTTCCCTTCTACTTACGAGGGCTTTGGCTTGCCAGTTGTGGAAGGACAAAAATCCGGCCGCCCGGTGATCACCAGCAATATCAGCCCCATGAAAGAAGTAGCCGCCGAAGGCGCCTGTTTGGTAGATCCATACGATACTGCATCGATCAGACAGGGGGTTTGCAAGATCATGGCCGACGCTGAATATAGGGACCAATTGGTGAAAAAGGGGTTTGAAAATGTTAAACAATATGAAGCAGTTGCCATTGCCGAAAGGTACTTACAGGTATACAAGCGCGTGAAAATCAATGATTGAACACTCGTACTGTAGAAACATTTAATTTCATTTTAATTGCACAACTTTAGGCCACGGTCTTAATTTTTAGTAATTATGCATCGGAATCCTGACCAAATACGTTCACATAAGAGATCAAGACCAGTTTCCAAAAAATCTTACTTATGGCCAGGATATGTACCTCTAAATCTGATACCGGCATGGAATTCCGTACGTTCAATGTCGTTATCTTATGAATTTATTTCGACGCTTAATACAGCCCAATTCTTTCCTTTCCAGAAATGGAAAGTATATTATTATATTCCTGAATGGCTTCTTACTCGCTTCACTGGTTTACTTCTATATCGAAAAACAATATGAGAAGGGATTGTTCACGGCAATGGCCTCGTTTGTCAAAAGCCAGGTAGTGAACACACCTTCCGATAGCCAGGCTGGCAAAGAAGATAGTCTGCTTACCAAAAGTGTTCACCTGGTACACCAGATTTGTGAATACCGGATGCCTGTATTTGTTGCTAACAATATTAGTGGAGTGAAGGCCAATGTGATCGCCCCGGTTAGTGTCGACCTGATGACTGCGCAGGGGGCCTGTGGAAGCCACGCCTACGTACTGGCCAGATTGCTCCAGGAAATGGATATCGAAACGCGGATCCCACAAATGACTGTAGAAGGGCAGAGTGCCGGGCATATCATTGTGGAGGCCAAAACATCAGCGGGTTGGGTTGTTATGGATGCGCTGAGTGATGTCTTTTTCAGAAAGCCCGATGGACAGTTGGCCGGGTTCAAGGATGTTCATAGCAATTGGGAATATTATAAACAACAACTTCCCGCGGATTATAATATGGCATACCGGTACGAGGGCGTTCGCTATACCAACTGGGACAAAGTACCCGTTATTATGCCCTTATTGAAAAACGTAATGTACCTGGCCGTCGGAAAGGAGAAAACGGATAGCTATTCCATCAGAAGTCTTGGCCTCAAGAAAAATAATATTCTTTTTAACCTGACCCTTGGTGCATACCTGATCGTAATGCTTTTTTCCATCAACCTGTATTTGAAGGCAAAGAAGAAAGCTGCTTTGACGACGGCCGCACCAGACGCCACAGTTGCTCCGGTTCCCGTTCAACCTATCTAAGCAAGGCTGTACTATTTACCCTGGTTTCCCGTTGTACTCAATGATCGAAAATTTGAGAACCCGTAATAGGAGTACTCTTTTTTTTGCGGTTCGATGCCACCCTTTGGCATTATTCCCTTATAATTTTTTTGAAACATGTGCGGCATTGCCGGTATACTTCATTTCAGGCAGCCTCTGGCTGATCCTTCGACCATTAAAAAGATGACCGATGCCATGGCGCATCGGGGCCCCGATGCCCACAACGACTTCATCGAAGATGAAGTGGCTTTGGGACATCGGCGGCTCTCGATCATCGACCTGTCTACAGCTGCGAATCAGCCGTTTACCGACCCAAGTGGCCGTTATAGAATGGTCTATAATGGCGAGATATATAATTTTAAGGAGGTCAGGGATCGCCTCAGTGATTATCCGTTCACTACCACGGGTGATACGGAAGTATTACTGGCAGCCTATATAAAATGGGGGGCCGACTGCCTCCCGTTGCTGAAGGGGATGTTCGCATTCGCCATTTGGGACCGGGTCGAAAAGGTGCTGTTCATCGCACGCGACAGGATGGGTGTAAAGCCCATCTATTATTTTGCCAATGATCACCACTTCCTGTTCGCTTCAGAGATAAGGGGGATTTTGGCTACCGGGCTGGTTCCTAACAAGATCAGTACAGCTGCCGTTAGAGAGTTTCTCAGTTACCAATCAATCGGGTTCCCACTATCCATCATTGAAAACATATTCCAGTTGGATGCCGGTTCCTGGATGACCATCCGTCAAGGGAAAATCACCACCCGGAAATATTGGGATATCACCTCAACTTCTACAGAAGGAAGCTACGATGATAAGAGTCAGGTGTTGCGGACAATTCGTCAACTTTTACGTGACTCTGTTGAACGGCGCCTGGTGAGCGATGTGCCCATTGGTGCTTTTTTATCGGGAGGTATCGATTCAAGCGCTGTTGTTGGCCTGATGGCTGAAGTAAGCAGTGCAAGACCCAATACTTTTACGATCGGCTTCAGTGAAAAGGAATTTGATGAGTCGGACTATGCAGCTACGATTGCGCGAAAATTCAATACCAACCACAACCAGGTATTGCTTAAGCCTTCCGTTTTCCTGGATGAACTTGATAATGCACTGAATGCCATGGATACGCCCAGCGGCGACGGGGTGAACACTTATGTTGTTTCAAAAGCTATCAGACAAAACGGCCTCACGGTAGCACTATCGGGCGTTGGTGGCGACGAATTGTTTGCGGGCTACCCCTTTTTCAAGCAGTTTTTGCAGCTTAAGAAGTTCAGTAAGATGTGGGGTATAGCCGGTCCGGCACGACAGATAGCTGCAAGTGTCCTTGCCTTAAAAGGTTCAAATAAAGCAGGCAGACTGCAGCAATTGCTGAAAGCTCCGGCTTGCTCCATTGCTGCGTTTTATCCGGAGTTTAGAAGGATACTGTCGGGAGGGCTGCTGACTAATCTTACACATCTCGATCGGCAATCCACTGCATTGGAAAATAATTTATTGCAACTCAATGGCAGTATGGAGAAGTTTCCAAGCCTGAGTCAGGTATCGATAGCGGAGTACCTTGGGTATACGCAGCATACGCTTTTGAAAGACACCGACCAGATGAGTATGGCCGTATCGCTTGAGGTACGAGAGCCTTTCTTCGATCACGACCTCGTAACCTATGTGCTGGGTATTCCCGATCACTTCAAGTTCCCTCATACCCCAAAAGGTCTTTTGGTAGATTCCCTCCAGGGGTTGTTGCCCCACGAAGTGGTTCACCGCCGTAAACAAGGTTTTCTGTTCCCCTGGTCGGTTTGGATGAAAAACGAACTGTTCGCCTTCTGCGATCAGCGACTGAAACGGATCAGCGAGCGGGATTTTGTCGATGGTAAGGCGTTACTGGCCTATTGGGACCGGTTCAGGAAAGGAGATCCAGGGGTACGGTGGATGGAGTTGTGGCTTTTTGTGGTATTGGAGTATTGGATGGAAAAAAACAGCAGCAATTGATGATCTCCCATGAGTAAAGACAAGAAGTCTATCCTGGTATTTATTGATTGGTTCGATCCAGGCTTTAAGGCCGGCGGCCCCATACGTTCGGCGGTTAATTTTGTACGCCACCTGCAGCACCACTATAAGGTGTATGTGTTTACTGGTGACCGCGATCTGAATGCACAGGAACCCTATGCAAACGTCCAGACTGATCAATGGGTTACTTATGATGAGGCCGTCAACGTGTTGTATTGTTCACCCGGCAACCTGAACTGGAAATACATCCGGGGTGTAATGGAATCGATCAATCCGGATCATATTTATCTCAATAGCCTCTTTTCGAGGTACTTTACCATTTATCCGCTGTTGATCAACCGGTCGAGAGGATGGAAAAATAATACGGTACTGGCTCCCCGGGGAATGTTGCGGCAAAGCGCTCTGCAATTCAAGGCTACCAAAAAGAAGTTTTTCCTGCGCGCTTTCCGGTGGTTGTCGGTGCACCGCCATATAGCTTTCCAGGCAACGGATGACACGGAGTTTAAGGACGTACAGCAGGCTTTCGGTAATTCCTCCAAAGTCGTATTGATACCCAATTTCCCGGCTTATGTGCAACCTTACCCGGGAAGTTCGCCCAAGAAGAAAGGGACTTTGAACATTGTTTTCGTAGGCAGGATCCACCCCATCAAGAACCTGCATTTCCTGATCGAACGGATGAAATACCTAAATGGGGAGGTTTCGTTGAGCGTTATTGGTAGTGAGGAAGATAAAGCTTACACAGAAAGCTGCCGGCAACTGTCCGCAACATTACCGACAGGAGTTAGGGTCAATTTTATGGGTGAGAAGCCTAATCATGAGCTGCCCGGCATTATTGCCCAACATCATATTTTCGGATTGCCAACGCAGGGAGAGAACTTTGGACATGCTATTTTTGAAGGGCTTTCTGCCGGTAAGCCTGTATTGATCAGCGATCAAACTCCCTGGAGAAGTCTGCAGACTGCCAGAGCAGGTTGGGATTTACCGCTTGGAGACCCTAAGGGCTTTGAACAGGCACTTCAATCTGTACTCGATATGGAACAGGAGCAATACAACCAATGGTCGTCAGGAGCCTGGAATTTCGCCTACCAGTTTAGCGCAGGTTCAGATGCTTTGCAAAAATATACCCGTTTATTTCAATGAAGCCCGCAACAGACCTTTCATCGTACAACAACGATTGGTATAAAGCCGAGATCGGGGCTTCCCGTTTCAAACAGGCTGCCTGGTACCTGATCAACGTTTGTTTCTACATCAATCCCTTGTTTCCACTAAGTGGGTTTAAAACAACAATGTTACGTTGGTTTGGCGCCAAACTGGGTAAAGGCGTCGTGATTAAACCAGCGGTCAATATCAAGTATCCCTGGAAACTAACCATCGGCGATCATGTTTGGATAGGTGAGAAAGTTTGGATCGACAACCTGGCCCCTGTATCCATTGGTAGCCATGTTTGTCTTTCTCAGGGCGCCATGCTGCTAACCGGTAACCATGATTACAGCAAGACAACTTTCGATCTGTCGGTTTCCGGTATTACTCTGGAGGAGGGTGTATGGATTGGTGCGCAAGCACTTGTTTGCCCCGGAGTTCATGCTGCCTCTCATGCTGTATTATCGGCTATGTCCGTGGCTACGAAGAATTTAGAATCCTATACTATTTACCAGGGCAATCCTGCACAACCCGCCCGCGAAAGGGTGATCGCTCCCAAGCCATGACAATATCAATTATCACAGCTACCTATAACAGTGCCGAAACCGTTCGGGACACGCTGACCAGCGTTGCCCGGCAAGATCATCCGTCCATTGAACATATTATTATAGATGGGGTGTCGAAGGATGGTACCCTCGATATTGTTAAAGACTTTCCGCACGTTGCACGAATCGTTTGTGAAAAGGATAGGGGTATTTATGATGCCATGAACAAAGGGCTGAAAGTGGCTACCGGTGATGTAGTCGGCATATTGAACTCCGACGACTTTTATAACAACGATCAGGTCCTTTCCCGTGTCATGGCGGCTTTCGAAGATCCGGCAATAGATGTTGTATACGGTGATCTGCAATATGTTAGAAAAAATGACGTTTATGTAGTCACCCGCCACTGGAAAAGTGGCCGGTACAAGAGAAAATACTTCTACTATGGATGGATGCCCCCGCATCCTACGTTTTTTGTGCGACGCAGGATTTATGAGCAGGTAGGAGTTTTCAACACTGATTTACGATCTGCTGCCGATTATGAAATGATGCTCCGCATCCTGGTGCGCCACGATGCGAAAGCAGGATATATCCCTGAAGTATTGGTGAAAATGAGAGCTGGCGGTATGAGCAATGCTTCCCTGAAGAACCGGCTTCGGGCAAACCGAGAAGACCGGATGGCCTGGGCTTTGAATGATCTGAAACCATTTTTTTTTACGACCTGGCTGAAGCCCGTGCGTAAAATATTCCAATTTATAACCAGATAAACACTATGCCAAAAGTTGCTTTAATTACCGGTGTTACCGGCCAGGATGGAGCTTATTTGACTGACCTGCTTTTGAAGAAAGGGTACGTTGTTCACGGGATCAAGCGCAGAAGTTCGCTTTTCAATACCGAACGTATTGATCATCTCTATCAGGATCCTCATGAAAAGAACGTACAGCTGAAGCTGCATTACGGTGATCTTACGGATTCTACCAACCTGATCCGTATCATTCAGGAAACTCAACCCGACGAGATCTATAACCTCGCGGCCATGAGCCACGTTGCGGTGAGTTTCGAAACGCCGGAATATACAGCTAACGCCGATGGTATCGGTACGCTGCGGATCCTGGAAGCAGTACGTTTATTGGGCATGACCAAGAAAACCAAGATCTATCAGGCATCAACTTCCGAATTATACGGAAAGGTGCAGGAAATCCCTCAATCTGAAAGAACTCCTTTCTATCCCCGTTCTCCCTATGCAGTAGCTAAAATGTATGCCTACTGGATCACGGTGAACTACCGGGAAGCTTATGATATGTATGCCGTAAATGGTATCCTGTTCAACCATGAATCTCCACTTCGCGGTGAAACATTCGTTACCCGCAAGATCACCCGTGGTGTGGCCAAAATAGCACTGGGGCTGCAGGATAAAATTTACCTCGGTAACCTCGATGCCAAGCGCGACTGGGGGCATGCCAAGGATTATGTAGAAGCAATGTACCTGATACTTCAACAACCCAAGCCGGAAGATTATGTTATTGCAACCGGTGTAACCACGCCCGTTCGTGAGTTCGTGCGTATGGCCTTTAGTGAGGTCGGTATCACTGTTGAATTCAAGGGCAAGGATGAAAAGGAAATTGGTGTCGTTACTGCCTGCAAGAACCCCGACTTCAAGGTCGAGATCGGTAAAGAAGTGGTAGCTGTGGATGCACGCTATTACCGCCCAACCGAAGTAGACCTGCTGATCGGCGACCCCACCAAATCTCAAACACAATTGGGGTGGAAGCCTAAATACGACCTGGCCGGCCTGGTTAAGGAGATGGTAGCCAATGATGTAGAGTTATTCAGGAAAGAAGTGCTGCTAAAAGGAGAGGGTTACTACGTGCGTAACCAGTTTGAATAGTATTTGACCTAATTTTGTTAGTTATCAGAAGCTTTATACCTCATGAACAAATCCGAAAAGATATATATAGCTGGTCACCGCGGTATGGTGGGTTCTGCCATTCTGCGGAAATTAAAGGCAGAGGGCTTCAACAACATTATCGTACGTACCTCGTCTGAGCTAGACCTGCGCAATCAGCAGGCTGTGAATGATTTCTTCGCCGCCGAGAATCCTGATTACGTTTTTTTGGCAGCAGCCAAAGTAGGTGGTATCCAGGCTAATAATGTGTACCGGGCCGATTTCATTTATGAAAACATGATGATCCAATCGAATGTGATCCATGCGGCTTATGTACAAAAGGTGAAGAAGCTGATGTTCCTCGGTTCATCCTGTATCTACCCCAAGCTGGCGCCTCAGCCGCTGAAAGAAGAATACCTGCTGACCGGTTTGCTGGAATCAACCAATGAACCTTACGCCATTGCGAAGATCGCGGGTATCAAAATGTGCGATGCATACCGCGCTCAATATGGATGCAACTTCATTTCGGTGATGCCAACCAACCTGTATGGTCCGAATGATAATTATGATCTTACCAATTCGCATGTATTACCGGCACTCCTCAGAAAGTTTCATGAAGCCAGGATCAACAATGCACCGGAAGTAATGATGTGGGGTACTGGTAGTCCTCGCCGCGAGTTCCTTCATGCCGACGACCTGGCTGCTGCTTGTTATTTTCTGATGCAGAACTACAATGAAGAAGGGCTGGTAAACGTGGGCACCGGTGAAGACGTAACGATCAAAGAACTGGCTTTACTGGTTAAAGAAATAGTTGGCTTTAAAGGTGAAATCAAACACGATCTGAGTAAACCGGATGGTACACCCCGTAAGCTCATGGATGTAGGTAAACTGCATAACATGGGTTGGAAGCATACCATCGGGTTGCGTGAAGGGATCGAGAAAGTGTATAAAGAATTCGTGAAGACGGAAGCCGTTGCCCAGTGAGGCGGTAAAAATAGCATTTAGCCTGGCATGTTCTCTATTTTCAAAAAGAAGAGTGTTCCCAAAATAGATCTGAGCGCAATAGGTACGGATATGCATTCGCACCTGTTGCCCGGAATAGATGACGGTAGCCCCGATGAGGCAGTTTCCCTTACATTGATCAGGGGATTGCAGCAACTGGGCTATCGTCAATTTATTACTACTCCCCACATTATGTGGGATGTTCATAAGAATAACCCTACCATCATCAACGGCGCAAAAGAGCGTTTGGAAAAGGCGATCCGCCAGGACGCCATAGACGTTCCATTGAGGGCCGCTGCCGAGTATTACCTCGACGATCATTTTGATGGATTATTAAGCCAGGGCATCCCCTTGCTCACCATAAAAGACAATTGGGTACTGGTTGAATTTTCCTTTGTGGCGCCTCCCCGCAATCTGAAGGATATGCTGTTCGAGATGCAGATCAAAGGATATAAGCCCATCCTTGCGCATCCTGAACGTTACAATTACATTATTTCCCAAAAGAATTTGTACGATGAGCTGAAAGAGCTTGGTTGTTATTTTCAGCTCAACCTGTTATCCCTGACAGGTTACTATGGAAAGGTTACCAGTGAATTGGCGAACTACCTGATCAAAAAGAAATACATCGACCTACTGGGTACCGATCTGCACCACGAGCGTCATTTAGAGGCTTTAAGTACCTCTCCCCACCTTATGAATGGTGTTAAAGCCGTATTCGACTCAGGTAATATCCTGAATTCCTCCCTTTGACCTTCCCAAGGTTAAAATGCAAAACGGGGCCCAGGGGCCCCGCCGAATTGATTCGTTCATTATTTCCCGCCTTACAGAATTTCTTCCAGGCTTTCTTTCGTTGCTTTAATCGTTGCATCAAGATCTTCCTGCGTCAATGCATTGTTCAGGAACCAGCTTTCGAATGCAGAAGGAGGCAGGTATACGCCTCTTTTGAGCATAGCGTGGAAGAACTTGTTGAACAGTTGATTATTGGCTGATGCGGCCGATGCAAAATCAGTTACCGCGTGATCGCTGAAATGGATGCTGATCATGGAGCCCAATTGATTGATCACATAAGGTGTACCGGTGGCAGCCAGTACTTTATCAAGACCTTCCTTAAGATAAAGCGTTTTGTCTTCGATCTCTTTCAAAAGCAGCGGCTGGTCGTTTAGGATCGACAATAAGGTATATCCTGCGATCATCGCTATGGGGTTACCACTGAGGGTGCCAGCCTGGTAAACATTGCCGAGTGGTGATACCACTTCCATGAATTGACGTTTGCCGCCAAAAGCACCCACAGGCATGCCCGCACCTATTACCTTTCCATAAGTTACCAGGTCGGCATCGATGCCGAGTCGCTCCTGTGCACCACCTTTCGCCAGGCGGAAACCGGTCATCACTTCATCGAAGATGAAGAGAATGCCTTCGTCGGTACAGATCTTTCTCAGCGACTCCAGGAAGCCGGGTTGCGGCAAAATGCAACCCATATTGCCCGCCACCGGCTCGATGATGATGGCGGCGATCTCGCCTTTATGTTCCTGTACCAGTTTTTCAACGGCCGGGAGATCGTTATAAGCGCAGGTAAGTGTGTCCGCAGCAACGCCGGCGGTTACCCCCGGAACGGTTTGTATATTGAAGGTTGCCACACCACTGCCGGCCTTTACCAGGAAGGAGTCGGCATGGCCGTGGTAGCAGCCTTCGAACTTGATGATCTTGTTGCGTCCGGTATAGCCGCGGGCCACCCGGATGGCACTCATGCAGGCTTCGGTACCGCTGCTCACCATGCGGATGAGGTCTACATTGGGGACCATACTTTTAATAAGCTCGGCCATTTTGATCTCCAGCTCGGTGGGCGCGCCATAAGAGGTGGAGTACACAGCTTGTTCCTGGATGGCTTTGATGACAGGCTCATAAGCGTGGCCCAGGATCATCGGGCCCCAGGAAGCGATATAGTCGATGTAGCGGTTGCCATCCGCATCGTACAGATAAGTACCTTTTGCTTTGGATATGAAAAGAGGCGTGCCGCCTACGCTCTTGAAGGCGCGTACGGGCGAATTGACGCCACCGGGTATGGATTGCTGGGCACGCTGAAACAGTGATTCGCTTTTTTGAATGCTCATATGTTACTAGTGTAGATCTTGATTATTATTGACCCGATCGGTTGTACGCAAATAGCGACCGGTGTTTCGTTGCGCTTTAAGAGATCAGGCGTACAGCATCCTTCGCAAAATAAGTAGCGATCAGATCGGCGCCGGAGCGCTTGATGGCCGTGAGCGTTTCCAGGATGGCTTTCTCTTCATTGAGCCAGCCCATCTTTGCCGCCGCTTTGATCATAGCGTATTCGCCGCTGATGTTGTAAGCGCTTACCGGAACGTCAACACTGTTCTTCACTTCGCGAATGATATCGAGATAGGCCAATGCCGGCTTTACCATCACGATATCGGCGCCTTCCTGCACGTCCATCAGCGTTTCCTTAATGGCCTCGGTACGGTTGGCATAATCCATCTGATAGGTTTTCTTATCACCAAAGCCCGGAGCCGAATCCAGCGCATCGCGGAATGGACCATAAAAGCAGGAGGCATATTTGGCGCTATAGCTCATGATGCCGGTTTTGGTGAAATTATTCTCTTCGAGAGCTGCCCGAATAGCGGCAATGCGGCCGTCCATCATATCGCTGGGGGCCACAAAGTCGGCCCCGGCCGCTGCATGGCTCACACTCATCTGCGCCAGTACTTCCACCGTAGCGTCATTCACGATCTCCGATCCTTCTACAATACCATCATGTCCGTAAGAAGAGAACGGATCGAGGGCTACATCGGTCATCACCAGCATGTCCGGACAAGCTTCCTTAATGGCTCTTACGCTTCTTTGCATCAATCCCTGTGGATTCAGGGCTTCAGTTCCTTTGTTATCCTTCAGTTCATCCTTGCACTTGATGAAGAGTAGTACGCTCTTCAGTCCCATCGCCCACAACTCCTTTACTTCTTTTACAGTATTGTCAAGGCTCATGCGGTAGTAGCCCGGCATGGAGGCGATCTCTGTTTTTATATTCGTGCCCTCATCAATGAAAAGCGGCACGATAAAATCGTTGGGGGAGAGTATTGTTTCTGCTACCAGCGAACGGATGGCTGGAGATTGACGCAGTATTCTGTTTCTTCTTTGTAAGTGCATACGATTTATTTTACAGGTCCGGTACTCTTTACACCCAATCTTTCGGCTGCAAACATACCTGTTGCAGTTTGTCTTCGGGCGATCCGGGAACGGGCTGATAATTGTAATCAAAGCGAACGGTGGGTGGCAGACTAATCAGGATGCTTTCTATGCGCCCGTTGGTTTTGAGCCCAAAGATAGTGCCCCGGTCATGTACCAGGTTAAATTCTGTGTAACGGCCCCGGCGTATCTCCTGCCAGTATTTGTTTTCGGGGGTGAAGGGCATATCCTTGCGCTTCTCCACTATAGGCAGGTAGGCGGGCAAAAAGGCGTTGCCGCAGGCTTTGCCGAAATTCATCCAGTAATCCACATCCTGGCTGCCGCTTGGTCGCTGATAATCATAGAAGATGCCTCCGATACCGCGGCGCTCGTTGTTGCGGTGTTTGTTGACGAAGTATTCATCGCACTCCTGTTTGAACTTCGGGAACAGGGATGCATCAAACTGGTCGCATACCTGCTTATAAGCGCCGTGAAAATGGACGGCGTCTTCCTCAAACAGGTAGTACGGGGTGAGGTCGGTGCCACCGCCAAACCAGCGATCGGTCACCTCATAGTTGGCATTGTACAGCTCGAACATGCGGTAATTACAATGCACGGTTGGTACAAATGGATTGTTGGGATGCAGCACGAGTGAGAGACCACAGGCAAACCAGTTGTCGCCATTGATCTTGAGTTGCGTACGCATAAGATCAGTTACCGGACCAAATACAATGGAAGTATTGACGCCTCCTTTCTCAAAAACATTACCACCGGTGATCACTCGCGTTCTTCCACCGCCGCCTTCGGCGCGTTCCCATTTGTCTTCGTGAAAAGATGCTTTCCCATCGATCTGTTCGAGGCCCGCGCAAATGCGATCCTGCAGTTCGTGGATGAAGCTTACCCAATTGTCTTTTATGTTATTGGCCGTTGGTGCAGTGATATTCATGATTGAAGAAATGCAATGAGGGGTTGAATGAAACGGTCAAAGGCTTCAATATGCGGCAGGTGCCCTACATTGTCCAGTTCTACCAGTCGCGCACCTTTGATCTTGTCGCGGGTTTGTTTACCTAGAGCCGGGTAGTTGCCCAATGTTTTTCTTACTGCCTCGGGCGCCTGTGCTTTGCCAAGCGCGGTGCGGTCGCGCTGACCGATGATGAGCAAGGTTGGCGCATTGATCTTTTCGAACTCGTATACTACTGGCTGAGTAAATATCATGTCGTAGGTGAGGGCAGCATTCCAGGCTATCCGGTTGTATTCGGGGCTCAGTGTCCAGCCGGCGAGCAGGTTAACCCATTCATCATAGGCTGGTTTCCATTGCCCTCCGTAATAGTTCTCCAGCTGGTATTTTTTGATGCTGCTGTAATCCTGCTTCAGTTCATTCTGGTACCAGGTTTCGATGGGTTGATAGGGAACCACCAATTTCCAATCCTCAAGTCCGATGGGGTTTTCCAAAATGAACTTCTCAACCATATCGGGATACATGAGTGTAAAGCGGGTAGCCAGCATGCCGCCCATGGAATGGCCCAGTACGGATACTTTGGTGATACCGAGTGTATCGAGGATCGCTTTGGTATTGCGGCCCAGTAACTGAAAGGTATACTGGATACCAGTCGGTTTGGATGATTTGCCAAAACCTATCTGGTCGGGAATGATGACACGGAATCCTTTATCGGCCAGGGCCTGCGCCGTGGTACGCCAGTAGGCGCCGTTGAAGTTCTTGCCGTGCAGTAACAATACTGTTTTGCCGTTGCCGTTAACCGGCTTCACATCCATATAAGCCATCTTAAGCGGCTGCTGCTGCATAGTGAAGCTGAGGTACTGTACCGGAAACGGGTAGTCATAGTTTTCCAGGCAAAGCCCCAAAGGCCGGGGCTGTGCGAAGACCGAAAGCAGAGAGCCGCTTGCGATCAACAATACAGTAAGGCGTTTAATAAGTACTGTTTTCATATCGGAAAGTTTTATGCCTGGCTTTTGTGACGGTAATTCTTTACCGTATTCACGAAAGCCCTGGCATGGTCTACCGGTACATTGGGTAAAATACCATGTCCCAGGTTGGCGATATGTCCTGTGGGGCCGAAAGCCTGCAGCATCTGCGTTACTTCCTGCTCGATCACGGGAATGGGTGACAACAGTTTGGCGGGGTCGAAATTACCCTGGAACACAATGTTCCTGCCGGCAAACTGGCGGGCCAGTTGTGGTGTAATGCACCAATCGATACCCAGACCATGGGCGCCGGTGGCGGCCATGCCTTCGAGCGAATGCCAGGCGCCTTTGGCAAATACGATGGTCAATACTTCATCTTTCAGGGCGGCTACGATCTGGCGGATATAACGCAGGGAAATATTTTCAAAGTCAGTGGGACTCAGCAAGCCTCCCCAGCTATCGAAGATCTGAACCACATCGGCGCCTGCTTTTACCTGTTCTTTCAGGTAGGCGATGGTGGTGTCGGTGATCATCTGTAACAGGAGGTGGGCCGTTTCGGGTTGGGTATAGCAGAAGGCTTTCGCATCATCGAATGTTTTGGAGCCCTTGCCCTGCACCATATAGCAGAGCAGTGTCCAGGGCGCACCGGCAAATCCGATGAGGGGTACGCGGCCGTTGAGTTCTTTTTTAGTAAGACGCAGGGCATCGAATACATAACCCAATTTCTCCTGCACATCGGGAATATGGATGCGGCTGAGGTCGCTTGCCTTTTTGATGGGATCGGGGAGGAAAGGCCCCTTGCCTTCGAGCAGTTGTACTTCGAGGCCCATGGCCTTGGGTACTACCAGGATGTCGGAGAAGATGATGGCAGCATCTACGCCTACCTGATCTATTGGTTGAATGGTGATCTCGGCAGCGAGTTCGGGTGTTTCACAACGTTCGAAGAAAGAATACTTTTCACGCAGCTTGATATAGTCGGGCAGGTAGCGACCGGCCTGGCGCATCATCCACACAGGGGTACGTTCGGTTTGTTCGCCACGCAACGTGCGTAACAGGAGGTCGTTTTGCAGGGCGTTGCCGGCATTGTTCTTCGTAGTAGGCTGAGTAGATGATGTCATGTTATTGGTCTTACTATTTGTATGAATCGATGTTTTGTAAATAATGCCAGGCGCTTGCCACCATGGATTCCTGGGTGGGGGTATCGCTGGTAATGATCCTGTTGCTGGTATGTTGACCGAGTGATGCTGCAGTTGTGCTCCCGATCGCAAAGCAGGTTGTTTCAGGCTGCAGGGCGTTGGCAGAGAAAAAGCTATCCACGCCACTGGGGCTAAAGAACAATACGCCATCGTATTCAGCTGTTACAACCGAAGGCGATGCACTGGTTTCGTAAACCACGATCTCCACCACTTGAATGCCTGCTGCTGTGAGCAGTGTGGGGATGGTATCCAGTCGTTGGTTGCCACAAAAGAACACTACTTGTTTGAAGTTGCCGTTCGCTATGATCTTTGCCGCCAGTTCGGTAGCATAGGTTGCGGTGGCGATGATCTGGTCTTCTGCGAATACGCCTTTCATTCTTTCGAGGGTAGCTCCATTGAGCGAGAAGAGCTGCCAGTGATCGGGCGAATAAAAAGCGTCGCCACCATGCAGGTACCGGTCTACCGCATCTACTGCATGCTGACTGGTAAATACAATGGCTTTTTCTTCCCGATCGCTCATCCAGGGCCAGATCTCGGTATACTTGCTGTGGGAAATGATCGGCTTGATCGTGATGAACTCTTTTTCCAATAACTCCACACCTTTACCTGCCAGCTCTTCTTTAAGAGCGGGTTTGAGTTTTTTGGTGCTGAGT
Source organism: Paraflavitalea sp. CAU 1676 (assembly GCF_029223285.1). Taxonomy (GTDB): domain Bacteria; phylum Bacteroidota; class Bacteroidia; order Chitinophagales; family Chitinophagaceae; genus Paraflavitalea. Next base: position 368,170 of record NZ_JARHUJ010000001.1, read on the forward strand.
ATGGTGTGTTGAGCCATCTTATAAGTATTGAACTTCCTGTTAAGAAGCTACTGTTTTTTGAATGCCGTCTGCAATGGCCTGTCCGCCGTTGGCCAGCAGTTCGTTCGCCAGTGTGCTGCCGAGGCCTGCCGCGGAAGCGCGGTCTATGGTTTTTTCGATGGCGACTTTCTGGCGACCGTCTACCGAAAGGATATTGCCCTGAAAATAGATCTGTCCATTCTTCACTTCCGCCAGCGCGCTGATGGGGGTTGAACAGCCTCCCAGCAAGGCACGCAGGAAATCTCTTTCTATTTGGGTACAGAGGGCGGTGTCGGCATCGTTGAAAGCCTGGCAAATATCGGCTATCGCTTTGTCTTCTTCCCGGCATACCACCATGATGGCTCCCTGTGCAGGGGCCGGCAGCATCCAGTCGAGTTCGAGCGATTGTTCGGGACGCAGGTTGATGCGTTCCAGGCCGGCGGCGGCGAAGATGGCGCCATTCCAATGGCTGTCGGCCACCTTGGCTAGGCGGGTATTCACATTCCCCCGCAGGTTCTCGAGGGTGTGCTGCGGATACCGGTGCAGCCACTGTGCCTTACGGCGTATGCTGCTGGTAGCGATAATGAATTGGGAGGCGGCAAGCGGGGAGTGCGGGTTTTCGCCTGCTAGCCAGGCTCCGTTCACGTAACCAAGTCCTTCGGCCAGAGCGTCGAGACTGCCTTTGTACACCAGCAGGTCTTTCCAGGAAGCGCGCTTCAGGGCAGCCGCGGGCACGATGCCTTTGGGCAGCTGGGTGGGCACATCTTTCATGGAATGCACCGCGATATCGATGCGGTTATTGAGCAGGGCAATATCGAGGCTGCGGGTAAAAATGCCCTGCACGCCCATTTCGTAGAGGGGTGTTTTAAGGTCGATATCACCTTCACTTTTAATATATACCAGTTCGGCAGGCACGTTCTGGCTGGCAAGCAGTTCTTTTACCTGCATAGCCTGCCACACGGCCAGTTGTGATTCCCTGGTACCGATGCGGATCGCTTGTTTCATGCAACAAAATTAGTTAGAACCCGTGGCAATAAATTCATTGATGGCTTCTATGTAATGACAGCCACGTTGGTTTTCGCGGCGCATTTTGGTAGCCATACCATTGATCACCCGCTGAATCTTTGCGTCAGCGTCTATGGTGCAGGTTGTTGAAACGGGAGAAAGGCCGGTGAGGTAGAGAGGAAATGCATGGATTTCCTGTAATTTGGTTTTTACCGCTTTCAGTACTGGCACGTGCTTGCGCATTTCGAACCATTCCATGAATTCGGCCATGTGCTCATCGATGATGAGTTTCGCTTTGGGAACTTCCGCTTCACGCTTCTGCAAGGTCTCGTCCTTCAGTTTTGACAGTTCATCGACATTTACCAAATGTACATTGGGTAAATCCTGAGCAGCTATCTCTACATTGTATGGGATCGACAGATCGATGATCAATTTGTCTGTCTTGCCTTCGAGGTGCGATTTTAATATGGTTGGGGTAGCCGCGTTGGTGGCTACCAGTATAATATCGGATTGATCGATGTATTGGCTCAGTTGTTCTAAGGGGGCGTGTTGCAATCCCAGTTCGCTGGCCAGCTCTGCTGCTTTCTCTTCAGTGCGATTGATGAGGGTGATATCAGTAGTTTCGAGGTAGTCGACCAGGTTCTTGCAGGTGCTGCGACCGATCTTACCTACACCCAGCAGCAGGATCTTTTTGCCTTTAAGGTGCGGAAACTGTTGTTTGATGTATTGTACAGCCGCGAACGATACCGATACGGTTCCATCGCTGATGGCGGTGCGTGTTTTAACGGCTTTGGATGATTGCAGTACGCTGCCTACCATACGGTCGAGGTAAGTGCCTACGTAATTGTGTTCGCGGGCAAACTTCACAGCTACTTTCAGCTGGCCTACGATCTCATAGTCGCCGAGTATCTGCGAATCGAGACCGGCGCCTACAGTGAAGAGGTGATCGATGGCATCCACACCATTCTTGATGTAAGCCATCTTCGCAAACTCTTCAGTATTGCTTTCGGATTGTGTGCAGAGTAAGCTGATCAGCTGACCGGCGTGCTCGGCAAATCCATAAATTTCTGTGCGATTACAAGTGGAGAGAATAAATAACTCATGCAAGCCATAAGAAGGTGCGAGGGAGAGGAGGGTAGCATACTGGTCGTTGTTGATCGCAAACTGACCCCTGATCGCTGCATCGGTTTTCTTATAGTTTATCCCCGCTATGAAAAACTTCGATATGTCTTTGCTACTATGTCCGTGCATGAGGTATATGGTTCAGAGAATTGACACCGCAAAAATACTTTCGCAAGCGTCAATCACCTAATCTATCTGTCATTTCACTGTCATTTTAAACCCTGATCCTCATCACATAAAGTGGTGAGGATGATCAACCTTTTGCAGGTAGGCAATTGGCGGAATTGGCCATGGAGCAGCCTTTCAACGACCGGAAAGGGAGCGTGCAAACGTTTCCGGAAGTGGGAAAACTGAACATTGCGAACAGTTGTTTGTCACATAGCATGTGATGGATATGTTATTGTGTTGGCTAAAAAATAATTGTTGAGGCCCGTTACTGATTTACTTTTGCACCTATTTCAAACGTATGGCAGCTACTAAAAGAGGCATTGTTTTGATGAATCTGGGATCACCCGATTCAACCTCAGTAAAGGATGTAAGGCGTTACCTGGATGAGTTTCTCATGGATGGCCGTGTGATCGACACGCCCTTGTTATGGAGGGCATTATTGGTGAAAGGGATCATCGTTCCCTTCCGCGCGCCTAAATCGGCAGAAGCGTATAAATCGATCTGGACCAAAGAAGGTTCGCCGCTTATCGTGATCAGCAAACAATTGCAGGAAGCGTTGCAGGCTGAGGTGGAGGAACCTGTTGCACTGGCGATGCGTTATGGTAGTCCGGCCCCGTGGACGGCCTTCGACGAACTGTTGGAAAAGCAGCCCGATCTGGAGGAAGTAGTGGTGGTGCCCTTATATCCTCACTATGCGATGTCGAGTTATGAAACGGCGGTTGAATGTGCGAGGAAGGCCCATAAGAAAGGCAACTACAAGTTCAGATTGACTTTCGTACCGCCCTTCTATGATGATGCGGATTTTATCGATGCACTGGTAGAGAGCATCAAGCCCTATCTTAACCAGGAGTATGACAAGATCATCTTCAGCTATCATGGTATTCCCGAGCGGCACATTCAAAAAAGCGACCCAACGGGCAATCATTGCCTGAAGTTCAAAGAAGGGGACAACTGTTGTGCAAAGAAATCTGAAGCCCATAAAACCTGTTATCGCCATCAGTGTATCGTAACTACTGAGCTGGTATCAAAGGCGTTGAACATTCCTGCTTCCAAAGTAGAATTCTCTTTTCAATCGCGCCTCGGCCGCGATGAATGGCTGAAACCCTATACAGCAGTGCGTTTGGCGGAGTGGCCGAAAGAAGGTGTGAAGAAAGTGTTGTTGCTGTGCCCCGCCTTTGTAAGCGATTGTCTCGAAACGCTCGAAGAGATGGGGGAAGAAGGACGCGAGATATTTCTGCATGCAGGTGGTGAAGAATTTACATTGATCCCTTGCCTCAATGTTCAACCGACGTGGGTGAAGGCGTTGAAGAAATTAATTGAGCGCGTATAATCTTTTCACTTAACGTACTGCATGTATGTATCTCTACATTAAGGCGCTGCATATCATCTTCATTGTAACCTGGTTTGCCGGCATGTTCTATATGCCGCGGTTGTTCATTTACAATACGGAAGCAGGCGACAAACCCGAAGCCGCAAAGGCGGCGCTGCGTGAGCAGTTTGCCATCATGATGAAACGGCTTTGGTACGGTATCACCTGGCCATCTGCTGTGCTTACACTTATATTCGGACTTACTACCTGGCACCTGATGGGCGCTACGCCGGAATGGTTGAAAGTGAAATTGCTTTTTGTGATAGGTCTGTATATTTATCATTTCACCCTGCATGTCATTTTCAAACAGCAACAGCAAGGCGTGTTTAAATATTCTTCTCAACAACTGCGTATCTGGAATGAAGTGGCGACCATCTTCCTGGTGGCCATTGTGATGCTGGTGGTGGTGAAGCAAAGTCTCAGCTTTCTATGGGGCATCGTTGGTTTGCTGCTCTTCGTGATTTTGCTGATGAGCGCCATTAAGATCTACAAAATATTGAGAGACAAGAAATAGTGGCACAACGCTGACTATTTCCGGAACTCGGGTATATAGCTGGGAAACCTACTGTAAACCTGGCCTCATCCATGTGTCAACCATGTAACAAATGGGGGTGTTCGTCAATGGCAGACACATAGATCACAGATGGTTGATCCGTGGGTTGCCTTATGATTGTATGATATTCAGAGTTTTACATCTCAGCCGCTGATGGATTGCGACATGATTGCCGCCTAAGCCGGTGATAAACAGATAATTAGCGTCAAAGCGACATAACCCGAGTCGTTTGCTAAAAACGTAGAACCAATTAATTATCAAAGGAAAATAAAAATACTGAAGGAGAAGTATAATGCGGGGAGGTATATAAATGAGAAAAACCTTTCCAACGCCATTAGAGTTTTAAAAGGAAAGGGGAGCAGGAATACTCCCCTTTTTAACCCCTAAACCCTAAACCGTAGAAAAGGTTTTTCATGTAATGCATTATAAAAATAAATCAAATATCTGAATTTGTTGCAGTAAATATTCTTAGGATATGTTGCAAATTTCGCGCCGTAAATTCCCTCCTTCACACTTTCTGTTATTTGCAATTACTGCATCATCGTAACGTGAGATATATTTCCATAAATTATGCCAAAGCTGGTCTTTTGAAGAAACAATTTTCCAAATGACAGATTTGTTAAGCTATTTAATCCCATTTTAACCAATAGCTCTAACAACACGACCGGATGCGGGTAGTAGCAACATTATCAGGGTATAAGTTTTTGCATCAGTTTAAAAAGTTCTCCAGCCACTAAATACACTTGTTCTGTGAATATTGTTGATTTTTTTTCCCATTCCACACTTCTTTGCTGCATCTGGGTAATGAACTAACTGTTTCCAACGGTTGCAAATATTTTATTTTATACCTATGGGGCAGCTAATAGCGGTTTACCAGTAGTAAAATAAGGTGCACTAAGGTTTTGAATACCCGAAAAATGTCAAAACAAGGCGATATGACCATAATGCTTACCTGAGTATTAATGTTGTTAAATGGAGTATTCCATAATTAATGGAGAAACCCTCCGTCTTTTTAGTAGTCTGCCCGGATTTGCCATTGATTTTTCTCAATCGGTTATTGCCCGCCACCCTGATACAATGAATGTATAGTAGTTGCACCCGGAACTTATTTCATTTTCTCCAGGCCATGTTGCTGTTGAACCATTAAAATCGTAATGAACGCAAGTAAAAATCGGGGGGCGGTGACAGCGGGGGTGGGTTCAGGTTGGAGATTGACTAACCGGGGCCGATACCTGGTTGTCAGCAAATGGAGTTTGTTGAATACTGTGAAGTGGTGCCAAGACCACTTGAGACAGCAGGCATTGCGCCTGGCAAGACCTCACACATGCTCTACGCACCCTACCCCAACCCTACTTGAGCTTGTCAATAAGGATAAGACATCCGGAGTACCTCAATGACCCCATCAGGCGAGTACCAGTGTATGTAGGGTGAACTATCACCGGGTGTGGGCGCCAGAAAGGGCTCTGTAGTTCCTCTATAACTGCTCTGTAGGTCCTCTGTAGGTGCTCTGTAGTTTTTGTCATATGATAATCAATAATATGTGTTTTGGCCGGGATGATAGCCAATCAAGCTGGCCTGGCCGGTGGTAAGGCGGCTGGCCTGGCAGGCTGTTCGTGATGCGAAAAGGCTGCCGGTGGGGGACTGGAATTGAGCGGCCTTATAACGGTCCCCATATAGGTATATTTCTGTAACTTTGCACACTTTTTAACTACAATTTTTACGCGGCTCACGCAAAACATATTATGTCGTCCAAATACAGAGAGTTTTCACATTTGAATTTGCCTGCTATGGAGCAGGAGATCCTGGCTTTATGGAATGAGCAACAGGCTTTCGAGAAAAGTATGTCGGTAAGGGAAGGCGCCCCGCACTTCGTGTTCTACGAAGGTCCGCCCAGCGCCAACGGGATGCCCGGTATTCACCACGTCATTAGCCGTACCCTGAAAGACCTGGTTTGCCGCTATAAAACCATGCAGGGCTTTCAGGTTAAACGCAAAGGCGGCTGGGATACCCATGGCCTGCCTATCGAATTGGGAGTAGAAAAAGAGCTGGGTATCACCAAAGAAGACATCGGTAAAAAGATCACCGTAGAAGAATACAACCAGAAATGCCGAGAAGCGGTATTGCGCTATAAAGACAAATGGGATGATATCACCCGTAAGATGGGTTATTGGGTTGATCTCAATGATCCCTATATCACTTTCGATAACAAATATGTAGAGACCCTCTGGTATCTCCTGAGTGTGCTCTACAAAAAAGGACTGTTGTATGAGAGCGTAAGCATACAGCCTTATTCACCCGCTGCCGGTACCGGCCTCAGCTCGCACGAGCTCAACCAGCCAGGCACCTACAAAATGGTGAAGGATACCTCGGCGGTGGCGATGTTCAAAGCCGTGAAGGACGCGAAATCCGAATTCCTCTTTGAGGCTGCCGGCAATCAATCTACGGCTACTGCCAGCGACGAAGTATTCTTCCTCGCGTGGACGACCACCCCGTGGACCCTTCCTTCCAACCTGGGCCTCACCGTAGGTGGTAATATCACTTATGTACTGGTAAAGACCTTCAATCCCTATACACACCTGCCGGTGAACATCGTATTGGCGAAGGACCTGGTAGGCAAATACCTGAAACCGGAAGGCGAAACCGCCGATTTCAGTGAGTATAAGGAAGGCGACAAATTGCTGCCCTGGAGGATCGTGGCCGAGTTCAAAGGTTCGAAGATCGAAGGTGCCCGCTACGAGCAGTTGCTGCCTTTCAAGGCCAACTCGCCCGAGTCTATCAGCTACAGTATTCCGGATGCGAAACCTTTCCGGGTATTGGTGGGTGATTTCGTTACTACGGAAGATGGTACCGGTATCGTGCATACCGCACCCGACTTCGGTGCAGATGACTATCGCGTAGGTAGTAAGTACGGTATTGGCTATTTCACAGGTATCAATGAATACGGTCAACGTGAAAAGCTGGTGCTGGTAGATAAGCAAGGGAAATTTGTGGACGGTGTTGGCGAGTTCAGCAACCGTTATGTCAAGAATTATAAAGACGATCCGGCCTATGTAGATGTTAACGTAGACATCTGCGTAAAACTCAAGAAAGAGAACCGTGCCTTTAAGATCGAAAAATACGAGCACAACTACCCACACTGCTGGCGCACCGATAAGCCGGTGTTGTACTACCCGCTCGATGCCTGGTTTATCAAAACCACGGCGATCAAAGACCAGATGGTGAACCTGAACAAGACCATCAACTGGAAGCCAAAATCGACCGGCGAAGGCCGTTTTGGCAACTGGCTGGAGAATATGGTGGATTGGAACCTGAGCCGCAGCCGATTCTGGGGTACACCGCTGCCTGTTTGGAGAACGGAAGATGGGCAGGAAGAGGTTTGTATCGGTTCGATCGGGGAATTGAATGAAGCGATCCGCAAAGCCAATGAGGTGCTGGGCGGTGATGTCAATAAAAATTACCTGCATGAAGGCATCCTCGACCTGCACAAGCCGTATGTGGATGAGATCGTGCTGGTGAGCCCTTCGGGCAAACCCATGAAGCGCGTATCCGACCTGATCGACGTTTGGTTCGACAGCGGCGCCATGCCTTTTGCGCAGTGGGGACTGGATTATGATAAGCTGGCGGCCGGCGATCCCCGTCCGTTCAAAGCGCCTTTTGGTACCAACTACCCGGCCGATTTCATCGCCGAAGGGGTTGACCAAACGCGCGGCTGGTTCTATACCCTGCATGCCATCTCCTCGCTGCTGTATGGCAGTGTGGCTTATAAAACGGTGGTTTCCAATGGGCTGGTGCTGGATAAGAATGGCAATAAGATGAGTAAGCGCCTGGGTAACGTGATCGATCCATTCAAAACGATCGAGCAGTTTGGCGCCGATGCCACCCGCTGGTACCTGATCACCAACGCTTCTCCGTGGGATAACCTGAAGTTTGACCTGGAAGGCATCAAGGAAGTGCAACGCAAGTTCTTCGGAACCCTTTATAATACTTATCAGTTCTTTGCCCTCTACTCCAATGTGGATGGTTTTGCCTTTAAGGAGGCCTACGTACCCCTGGAGCAGCGTCCGGAAATCGATCGCTGGATCCTGTCTTCGCTCAATACCCTCGTGAAAAAGGCGGGCGAATACATGGACGATTATGAGCCTACGCAGGCTGGTAGGGTGATCGAAGAGTTTGTGGATGAACATCTTAGCAACTGGTATGTGCGCCTTTGCCGTCGCCGGTTCTGGAAAGGGGAGTACGAGCTCGACAAGATCTGCGCTTACCAAACCCTGTATGAGTGCCTGGAAACTGTGGCGAAGCTGATGGCGCCTCTTTCTCCGTTCTTCAGCGACATGCTGTTCAGGAACCTGAATGCTGTTACGGGACGCCATAGCGAGCAGTCGGTTCACCATGCTTTGTACCCCAAGGCGAACGAATCGGTCATCGACAGTGCCCTGGAGGAGCGTATGCAGCTGGCGCAGGACATTTCGTCACTCGTTTTATCGCTTCGGAAAACATCGAAGTTCAAGGTAAGGCAACCGCTGCAAAGGGTGCTGATCCCGGTGCTCAACCCCGGTATGAAACAGCAGATAGGGCTGGTAGAGGACCTGATCAAGAGCGAAGTAAATGTGAAAGAGATCCAATATCTTACGGAAGATAATGGGTTCATCAAAAAGAAGATCAAGCCCAACTATGTGGCGCTGGGTAAGAAGCTGGGGGGTAAAATGAAGGCGGTTGCTGCCGCTTTGGCCGGTTTTACACAGGAAGATATCGCCCTGTTAGAAAAAGAAGGGTCTATTTCATTGTTTATTGATAACGAACCCTTAATATTACAGGTTAATGAAACGGAGATCGCCAGCGAGGATATCCCAGGCTGGATGGTCGCGAACAAAGACTCTCTGACTGTAGCACTCGACGTAACCGTAACCCCCGAGTTGATCAACGAAGGCAATGCCCGCGAGCTGGTTAATCGTATCCAGAAAATTCGCAAGGACAATGGCTATGAATTGACTGACAGAATAGCAGTGCAGGTGACCGAAAACCAGGATTTGAAGCAGTCAATAGCCCAATTTAATAATTATATTTGCACCGAAATTTTGGCAGATACGTTGGAGTTGGTATCTGAATTGCCCAATGGCACTGAAATTGAGGTGAACGATATTTCACTAAAAGTGTTCGTTACAAAAAAAGCCTAACAGTATGGCAACCAAGAAGAAAGCAGCAAAGCCAGCTAAAAAAACGATTGCTCCCAAGAAGGCGGTGGCAGCGAAGAAGCCTGCTGCCAAACCTGCTGGTAAAGTTAGTAAGCCCGCAGTGAAGGCAGCGCCGAAAGCTGCTGTCAAGCCGACGGCGCCGAAACCTCCTGCCAAAGCAAACGGAGCTAAAGCTGCGCCGGAAAAGAAAGTGGTTGCCAAAGTTGCTGTGCCTGTAAAACCGGTGGCGAAAGCCCCCATAAAACCCGAACCCAAGCCATTGGCTAAGAAACCTGTCCCTGAACCCGTGAAAGTGGAAAAGAAACCCGAAGTGCCGAAGGAAGAAGTAAAGAAGCCCGAACCCGTAGCGCCGCCACCCCCGCCCAAAAAGCCCGTGGTGCCCGCAAAACCGGTAAAGGTTGTAATACCTGAGATCAAAACCAAGACGGTTCGTAAATACGAACCGGAGTTCACGAAATCCGTATTGGATCAACCAGAAAACATTCAAACAGGACCAACCATGCGTTACAGCGATGCCGAATTAGGAGAGTTCAGGGAACTTATCCAAAAGAAACTGGACCAGGCTAAGAAAGAACTTTCTTATCTGCAGGGCTTGATCACCCGTAAAGATGAAATGGGAGGAGACGAAACTGAAAACCGCTACATGACCATGGAAGATGGTTCGATGAGCATGGAGCGTGAGCAGCTTGCCCAAATGGCCAGCAGGCAGATCAATTATATTGATCACCTGGAGAAAGCGATGATGCGTATTGAGAATAAGACGTATGGCATTTGCCGTGTAACCGGAAAGCTGATCGATAAGGCGCGGTTGAGGGCGGTTCCACACGCTACGCTGAGCATCGAGGCCAAGCAGATGATGAATAAATAATAGAAACTTAACTCTATTAGCCTATAAAACAGGTTGCTGAAAAGCGACCTTTTTTCGTTTATAAGAGGCATGCATTGCTGCAAACGGTAGGGTATAGGCTGGTTCGGGCGAGGCCTTTTGACTGGCTGACCGGGCAGGATGCAGGCTTCGTAACGGGCCGTTGAGGGCGGGTGGGGAAGCTGGTGACCAGCAGCAAACGGGGTCTTGATCTTCGGGCAATCTTTGAGGATAAAAGGGATGCACCTCCACAGACCATTGACGGGCGCTGAAAACGCCCAGGGAATACGGTCTGTTATGACGGTAGCCGCCCCTCCAGCCAATTTCTGAAATCCGCCACGCGTTCGCGGCTGATGATTACGTCAACGCCGGCATCGGGCTGTAACTGCAGTATCAGCCGGCTGTTGTAGTACGTGAGGATCTTACGGATGGCGTCGATGTGTACAATGTATTGCCGGTTGATGCGGAAGAACTGGTGGCGGTCGAGCAGCTTTTCTATCTGGTCGAGCGAATAGTCGAGCGGCAGTTTCTGGTTCGTATTGGTCGTAACATAAGTAACGCCCTTCACAAATTGCAACCACGCAATATCCTTCGCCTTTACATAGATCAATTGATTATTGAGCCGGCCGATAAACCGGGCACTATCCCTTCTTAAAAACTCTTCTGCAATAGCCGCGATATTGATGGTATTGCCCGTGGCTGGTTTGAACTGCTGGTATTTGTCCAGCGCCTGCTTTAATTCCTTCGCGTCGATCGGTTTCATCAGGTAATCGATGCTGTTGACCTTGAAGGCCTGCAGCGCGAAATTGTCATAGGCCGTGGTGAAGATGATCGGCGTTTTTACCGCTGTTTGTTTGAACAGCTCGAAGCAATTTCCGTCAGACAGTTGTATATCCATCAGTATAAGATCTGCAGCATGTCCCTGCTCCATCCAGCGTATGCCCTCTGCTACCGAGCCGATCACGGCCAACACTTCAATGGGATAATTACTCTGCTTCAGCAACTGCATCAGCCGCTCGGCATTGTGTATTTCGTCTTCAAAGATGGCTACTCTCATGGTTGATCTATAATTGGGATCCTGACGGTAAAGATTTCGTCGGATTGAGATACTTCAATGGTTTGTCCACTCGATAGTTCGTAACGCCTGCGGATATTCTCCAGTCCAATGCCGGATGGGGCTTCGGAACTTATCTTCTTGCGAATCGGGTTCGTGATGGACAGAAAGCCCCGTTCGCTCTTCACGGTGATATCAAGTGGTTCGTGCACAGAGAAACGGTTGTGTTTGATGGCATTCTCTATCAGCATTTGCAGGGTGGCCGGTGGCACCATGCCGTGGGTCTTTGCCCGTTCATCGATGGCAGCCGTGAACCGGATACTGTTTTGATGCCGTATGCCGATGAGGAATAAGTAGGATTCCAGGAAGTCGAGCTCGGTTTGTATCGATACCAGGTTCTCGAATTTCTTGTCGAGTATATACCGGTATATCTTAGCCAACTGGGTAATGTAATCGGCCGAGAGGTCGGCGCTCTTGTATACCAGGTTGGTGAGCACGCTAAGCGAGTTGAAAAAGAAATGCGGATCTATCTGGTTGCGGAGGGCATCGTACTTGGCTTGTATGTTTTCGCGCATCAGGCGTTCCGTTTGCAGCTGGTATTCTTTCCAACCGTTGTAGTAAAAGATAATGCCATTGAAGGCAAGGATCATCATATAGAACAGGAAGGTGCCTGCCAGCATATTGTAGCTAAGCGCCGTAAAGCTGTTCCAGGCTTCGTGACGCTGAAAGAACAGCCTGTCTGTAATGCCATAAACAAACCCGAACGCCAGGGCTGCCAATACTCCATACACGATCAGCGTGCCGGTAAGTACCAGTATGCGGGCTGTTGACCGCAGGTGGTTGATGCGCTTATCCAGCATGCGTGCCAGGCGGATGGCGCCTTCCCATACCAATAGCCCTAGTAATACATAGTACAGACTGAATACCTGCGAGCGCAGGTTGAAAGTGCCGATATCGTGTATAAAAGATAGATCGAACGATTTGAAGATGACACTGAAAATGTACAGCACTCCAATGCGGAACAGGTAGCGGAACACGCGGCTGTTGAATAATTGTTCTCTTCTTTGGTAATCGGTGCTGGTGCTCATGACGGCGATTGCTCTTTAAAAATACTTATTTGCCCTGAACCAGGTAAGCGCGTTGCTGATAGCAATATCCATAGAGGTATATTGAATATTGAGCTCGCTGGTCGCTTTTTTGCCTGAGTAATAGTTGTCGAGGCTGAGTAACCGGGCGCCCGACCAGGTGAGCTTGCCGGCCTTGCCGGTGAGCAGGCCTTTGAGATTGCCCAGGAGGCCGGCTCCCAAGAGCAGACTGCGGGGTATCCTGATCATGCGCTGCTTTTGCCGGGTGTGCGTACGAAGCAGGCGAAAGAACTCTCCGTAGGTAAGGTTGTGACCAGCCAGCAAATAGCAGTTGCCGGCCTGGCCCAGCTGGATGGCATTGATGATGCCCTGGCATACATCATCGATGTAGACGAAGTTCTTGCCACCAGGCGGGTACCACAAGAGTTTTTTATGGACGCCATGCAGCAGGAGTTTGCCCGAACTCGGCTTGTGATCGCGCGGACCGATCATGAACGTGGGGTTCACTACCACGGCTGGCAATTGCCGGGCCTGTACCTGTTCCAGTACATATTGCTGGGCGAGGTATTTTGAGTTGATGTAGCCCGAATTGGCCGAGAATAGAGTGAAGCCATCGAGCTCGGTAGCCGGTGTTTGCATGGTGCCGGGGCCCATGGTATTGGCCGTACTGACATAGATGAGCTTTTCAACTTTGTGGTGCAGGCAGGCTTCAACGATGTTACGGGTGCCTTTGAAGTTGATGCGATCGTACTCTTCAAAACCGATGCCCCATTGATCGGTAATGGCTGCTGCGTGCACTACGTATTGGCAACCGGCTACAGCTTCCTGCACCTGCTCTGCGTGGTCGATGCGGCCATAGCTGATGTGGAGCGGTATGCCGGAAAGGTATTGCAGATCGGCCCCGGGCCGCACCAGTATTTTTATCTCAAAGCCCTGCCTGAATAATTGCCAGGCAAGGTTGGTGCCGAGGAATCCATTGGCACCGGTGATCAAAACTTTTTTCATGGCTATAGGTTTAGATGGCCTGGTAGTGTATTTCTTTTTTGACCTCTCTCGATACGATGCGCAACTTAACCGCTAGGGGTAGCAGCGCCATCAAGGCGTGATTGAGCCTGTTCATGCGACCCGGTATGATAACGGGGATGCCGGCCCGTGTTTTTTCTAACGCGATGCGGGCAATGGTGGACGTGGGCAGCAGTCCCATTTTGCCTTTGAACCCCTGGCTGATGACCCGGCGGGCCGTGTTGGAGTTGGTCATGATAGGCCCTGGATACACTACGCTCACCGATAGGCCGGTACCACTCAGTTCTTCCCGCAGGCCGAGTGAGAACGACGAGACGAATGCTTTGGAGGCGGGATACACGGTTTTATAGGCGATGGGTGTAAAGGCGGCCATGCTGGATATATTCATCACGTAGCTGCGCTCATGTTGAAGCAGGTGGGGTATAAGCTGATGCGTGATCATGACGGTGCTGCGCACGTTGAGCTGAATGATCTGATCGATGCGCTCGGGGGAGGTTTCCTGTATGGCCGATGTGCCACCCGTGCCTGCATTGTTGATCAGAAAGTTGATGCGATAGGTGGCTGTGATATGTGCCAGCTGCTCCCGGAGCTGCAGGGGATCGGTAAGGTCGAACTCAAAGGCGTGGGCGGCTACGCCGTAGGTATTCATGAGGCTGTAAGCGAGGTCTTCTGCCTGGCCGCCTGGCAAGGCTATCAGGATAACATTCATACCCTGTCGTGCGCACTGGATGGCAAATTCCCGGCCGAGCCCGGCGCTGGCCCCTGTGATCAATGTAAATGGTCGTTGTGGCATAGTGGTAAACAAATACGACAACAAAATTGCCGGCTACCCTCCGGCGCAGCAAGGATTTTATCACGAGCTGTAGAATGGAGGGGGCGAGTTGTGAAGATGGGGTTTTGACCGGGAGATGGGAAGGCCTTCAGTCGTGCGGGCAAAAGATCGGTTAGCGGCCTCCGGTTAAACTGGGATATAGAGCCGGTGATGAGTCTGTATAAAAAGAGACCGTCGCGAAACGGTCTCCTTTTTTATGAGCAGTATTTTAAGTCAGATTAGAATCCTCTGCGGTTGCCGCTGTTCTCGGTATCGAGGAACTGTGCTGGCATTGGTTTGCCCAGGAGGTTCTTGTACCAGAAAGCGTATGCCTCGTTGCGGTTGTGCAGGGCTTTCTTTGCGTTATTGCCACCAATACCGTGCCTTTCACCGGGATATACCATGAACTCGAAGCGCTTGCCCAGGTTCTGCATTTTATCGATCAGCGTAAGGCTGTTCTGCATGTGTACATTGTCGTCGGATGTACCGTGTACCACACGGAGCAGTCCCTTGTATTGTGCGGCATAAGACATTACAGCGGTGTTCTTGTAACCTTCTGCATTGTCTTTCGGCGTATCCATGAAACGTTCTGTGTAGTGGGTATCATAAAACTGCCAGTCGGTAACGGAAGCATTGGCTATACCATAGTTAAACACGCTGGCGCCATACGTGAGGGCCATGCAGGTCATGTAACCGCCGAAGCTGCCGCCGGTCATAGCTAGCTTGTTGCTATCGACCCAGGATTGCTTCTTTAACCATTTACCGCAGGCCATATAGTCTTCAATTTCCCACTTGCCGAGCTGGCGGTGGATATAGTTGAGACCTATCTTGCCGAAGTGACCGCTGCTGCGGTTGTCGAATGCTACCTGTATCATGCCTTCCTGGGCCCACCATTGGGTGGCACCTCCGGTTGGTTTCCAGCGATCATACACCGTGCCGGCATTGGGGCCGCCGTAAATGCTTACGAGTACAGGGTATTTCTTATTGGGATCAAAGTTGACAGGATAGGTGATGGTTACGGGCAGTTCGAATACGCCGTCGTCGGATTTTACGCGCACCAATTCTGTTTTAGGCAATGCGTAGGTATCGAAGTCGCTACCCTTGCTGTCGCCGAGTACACGGATCTGCTTGCCCTTTGCATCTACCAGCGCCATAGCGGGCGGTGTGCCCAGGTTAGAATAGGTGGTGATGAAATACTTGCCGTTGGGCGACAGGTTCACCTGATCGTGTGAGTAATCGCCGAAGCTGAGGCGGGTGAGGTTTTTACCGTCCAGGCCGACCTTGTAAAAGTCGAAACGGGCAGAGTTCTCTTTACGGGCACGGAAGTAAACCAGTTTGGCTTTTTCATCAACCTTAACTATTGATGTGCCCCAGAGAGTTCCGGTAGTGATCTGGTTGATCAGTTTACCGGTATTGTCGTGGTAGTATAAATTCTCCCAGCCATCCTTATCGCTTTTCAGGATAAAGCCTTTGCCGGCAGAGAGGAACTCGATGCGGCTGGCTTCGTCGAGGTCGATCCAGGTTTTCTGCTCTTCAGTATACACGGCATCTTTAGCGCCGCTGGTGAGGTTGATATTGTAGAGTACCAGTTTGTTCTGGTCGCGGTTCATCCATTGTGCCCAGAGCTGGCCATCAGGTGTCCAGTAAGGTGCACCAAAGTACTGATCTTCCTGTTGGTTGAAATCGGCCCATACTGTG
This sequence comes from Paraflavitalea sp. CAU 1676, assembly GCF_029223285.1. Taxonomy (GTDB): domain Bacteria; phylum Bacteroidota; class Bacteroidia; order Chitinophagales; family Chitinophagaceae; genus Paraflavitalea. Next base: position 384,133 of record NZ_JARHUJ010000001.1, read on the forward strand.
GCGCCGGTTTCAGCAGACGCTACACCGATCTTTACTTCGGGATTCTTTTCGCCTGCTTTGGGGTAACGCTCGTTCTCGAGGTATCCGTCCTGACCATCCAATACATAAATGGGGAAAACGGGTACTTTGGAATCGTCGAAGCGCATATAGCAAACGTTCTTGCTATCGGGGCTCCACCAGAATGCTTTGTAGCGGCTGGCGCGGCCGAGGATCTCTTCATAGTATACCCAGGATGCGTAACCATTGAGGATGGTTTCGGAGCCATCTTTGGTAACCTGGGTTACTTTTTTGGAGGCGAGCTCCATGATATAAAGGTTATTGTCCTTTTTGGTAAAGGCGAAGAATTTGCCGTCGGGAGATGCGGTGATGTTGCGGGCATCGGGTATGCCGATAGCCGGTACCGCTTGCTGGCGTTGTTCGGAAGGAACCGCTCCTGTATAAGGAGTGGATTTACCCGATTTAACGTTTACAGCAACGAATGCGGCGTTACCGCTGGCGTCTTTTTGCTGCTCGATATAGCTTTCGTCGTTGACCCATCCACGGATCACAGGCAGGGGCTTCGTGATGCCGGATACCGGTGTTTTGAAGAGTTGTTCGTAGGTGAACTCCTTCTTCTGGGCTGTTGCTGAATTAGTTCCAGCTAATAACAGTAAGCCGGCAGTGCCGAATAGAAATAGTTTTCTCATGTAATGAAAATATTGAAGCGGTGAATGTACGAAAATGCAAGAATTGGCGAGGGTTAGCCCGCTTTTTTTGATAAGTGGTCAGGGTCTACTTAACCTCCTGCATTTCCACCAGTTTGCGGTACAATCCTTCCTGTTCCAAGAGCTGGTCGTGGGTGCCGCGTTGTACAATCTTGCCTTTTTGTAATACGATGATCTCATCGGCATGGCGGATGGTGCTGAGCCGGTGTGCGATGACGATACTGGTGCGGTTGGCCATCATTTTGTTGATGGCATCCTGTACCAGGCGTTCGCTTTCGGTATCGAGCGATGAGGTGGCTTCGTCGAGTATGAGGATGGGAGGGTTCTTCAATACGGCCCGGGCGATGGTTACGCGCTGGCGTTCGCCACCGCTCAGCTTACTGCCGCGGTCGCCGATATTGGTTTGATAGTTCTCCTCTTTGTGCATGATGAAATCATGGGCGTTGGCGATGCGTGCTGCCTGTTCAATTTCATCGATGGTGGCCACGGGGTTACCGAGGGCGATATTGTTGGCGACGGTATCGTTGAAGAGAATGGGTTCCTGCGTTACAATGCCCATCTGGTCGCGGAGGGAGAGCAGGGAATATTCCTTGATGTTGATACCATCGATGAGCAGCTCGCCGGTGGTTACATCGTGGAATCGGGGGATAAGATCGGCCAGGGTAGATTTGCCAGCGCCGGAAGAGCCCACCAGGGCGACCGTTTTACCTTTCCCGATAGTGAGGTTGATATTGTCGAGAATGGTGATATCCTCGTATTTGAAAGTAACGTTACGGAACTCGATGCTGTTATTGAAGCCGGTGAGTATTTGGGGTGTGGCTGATTCTTCGACAACAACGGGCGCAGATAATACCTCTTCAATACGCTGAATGGCTGCGCTGCCCCGTTGTGCGTTGTAGAACGCGGTTGACAGCGATTTGGCTGGGTTGATGATCTGCGTGAAGAATATGATATAAGTGATAAAGCCTTCTGGCTTCAGGCCAAGGCCAACACCTCCGTCGCCCAAGACGAGCCGGCCACCAAACCAGAGAATGGAACTTAATACCAGTACGCCCATGAATTCGGACATGGGAGAGGCCAGGTCGCGCCGGAAGTTCATTTTGTTACGGATATGGTTGAGGGCGTGGTTGTTTTCCAGGAACTTGCTTTGCAATATCTTTTCTGCATTGAAGGCTTTTATCACCCGCAGGCCGGTGAGGGTTTCATCGAGTATGGACATCAACACACCCAGTTTTTCCTGCGATTGAGTCGATTGCTTTTTAAGCGAGCGGCTCAACCGGCCGATCACGAAACCCATGATGGGCAGCAACACGAACACGAATAATGATAACATCGGGCTGAGGAAGATCAGCGCTCCAAGGATGATGAGGATCGTCATAGGTTCGCGAATGAGGCCTTCCAAGGTGCTCATTACGCTCCATTCCACTTCATTGGCATCGTTGCTCATGCGGCTGATGATATCGCCCTTTCGTTGTTCGGTAAAGTATCCAATGGGCAATTGAAGGATCTTAACATACAGGTCACTGCGCAGGCGGGTCATGACGTGGTTGCGCATGGGCGCCAGCACCCGGAATGAAAGATAGGTGAACAGGTTTTTGAAGAATATCGCCACCACTACAATAATACAGATAAAAGCCAGGGCGTACACTTTGTTGTGTTCAGCGATCAATTGTTGAATTATATACTGCAGGTTTTCCAGTACGCTGGAGGCTGAAAAGGTTACACTTTCCGGCTTGGCGATCGTTTGAGGGTTTTGATTGAACAGGAGTTTCAGAAAAGGCCCCAGCATACCGAGTGATACGAGTGAGAATACTATTGACAGCAGGACAAAGAGCCCGTATAATCCAATTTGTCCTTTCCTATCCTTCAGGTACTTTAAAATCGTTGAAAACCGCTTCATGTATGTTAAAATAGTTCAAATAATGGGTGCTGATTCGAGCCATTTGCCGGTACCGTGGAACGGTTATTGGCGCAATTCATTGGCTGGAATGGCGATAAACAGCGCAAAGTAACTAATTTTACCACGATTAAATCGTTAATGATATGCAAGAAGGGAAGCGCCAAAAGCAAATAGCCGGCTTATTGAACGAAGAATTGAATAGTATATTTCAGCGGCTGGGGCTTACCATGATCAATGGCGGCATGGTTTCGATCGTTTCTGTGAAAATGACCCCCGATCTGCTGGAGTGTCGTATTTACCTGAGCCTGTTTCAGGTAGGCGACGCGCAGGGTGCGCTGAAGAAGATTGAAGACCGGTCGTGGGAGATCAAAAAAGAGCTTACCGCCCGTGTGGCCAAGCAACTCCGCCGTATGCCCGAACTGAGGTTCTACCTGGACGATACTCTCGACCATGTGTTCAAGATGGAAGATATCTTCAAAAAGATCAACGAGGACAAGAAAGACGAGGAAGGTACTCAACCGTAACTGGTGGTTGTTTCGGTGCTCATGTTGCGATTCCGGGACCGGCAGTAGCCTGGCAAGGCCCACACCCGTTGGGTACATGCGGTTGACGAGTGCCGGTTGATTCGATGAACAGACCTATACACCGGGCCGATCCCTTTGAAACCTTTCAACATCCTAAATTCTGCATCCGAGATGAATTTCCTCTTTGCCTGGCGCTATTTTAAAGCAAAAAAATCGACCAATGCCATCAACATCATTGCGTGGATCAGCATGGTGGCGATCATGTGTATCACGTTTGCCTTTGTGGTGGTGTTGAGTGTATTCAATGGTTTTGAAGGGCTGGTGAAGTCGCTGTATTCTTCTTTCTATCCCCATGTACTTATTTCTCCGAAAGCAGGTACCAAGACCATTACGGTTTCGCCGGAACAATGGAAACAGTTGTCGGCAGTGAAAGACGTGGTAAGTTATACCGCCGTGGTGGAGGAAAAGACCTTATTGCTGAATGGCGACATTCAGCAACCGGTGGTACTGAAGGGAGTCGATAGCGCTTATACCAGGGTTACCGGCGTAGCGGATAATATGATCCGCGGCGAGTTCAATACAGGCGATGCTGCGCGGCCGTTCATTGTGCTTGGCAATGGGGTAGAGGGTGCGCTGGGGGTGCAATCGGACAAGAATATCTTTCCACTGCTCGCGTATATATTTAAAGGCGGGGCATCTGCCAATGTGATGGACCTGTACGGGTCGGTAGCTACTGAGAATATTTCTACGGCGGGTGCTTTCCTTATCCAGGCAGATATTGATAATAAATATGCAATCACCAATATCGATTTTATGCGACATATGCTGTCGCTAAAAGATAATGAGTGCAGCCATATCGAGGTAGCGGTAAGCGATGAAAGCAAGGCAGATGCTGCCAGCAAAGCCATCCGGCAACTCTTTGGCGACGGCTATGTGGTGGAAACGAGGTATGAGCAGAATAAGAGTTTGTACAGCGTTATGACGCTCGAAAAGTGGGCGATCTACGGCATACTTACATTGATGCTGATAGTGGCGGCCTTCACCATGATTGGCGGCCTGACGATGCTGGTGCTGGAGAAACAAAAAGATATCCAGGTATTGAAAGCAATGGGGGCCAACCGCGGCCTTATTCAAAAGATATTCCTCAGTGAAGGGTTGTTGCTGGCAGGCATCGGTGCTATTGCCGGTATTGTGCTGGCGGTGATCTTCTGCTGGGCACAGGTACAATTTGAACTGATCAAGCTGGAGGGCGGCACGTTCCTCATCAACTACTATCCTGTCAAGTTGGTGGCCGGCGATTTCCTGCTGGTGGTCGTTACGGTGTTCCTGGTGGCGTTTATTGCTTCCTGGTTCCCTTCGCGCAAGGCGGCCCTGCAGCCTATCGAACTCAAGAGCTGATTTGACCCTCCCGATCCGTAATCCATTTAAAATGCTTTATGCAGCCTGTTGAAATTCGTTATGCCACGCTGGACGACCTGGAAGCTATCCGGGCTTTATATCATGCGGTAACTATACAGGGAACGGGTATTGCCCGCCGAACCGAGGAGGTTACGGACCAATATGTGCGTTCCTTTATTAAAAAAAGCATTGAGCGGGGTATTATCCTCGTGGCGCAGGAGGCGGTGAATGGCTTGCTGGTGGCAGAAATACACACTTGCCGGATGGAGCCGATGGTCTTTAGTCATGTACTGAGCGATCTTACGGTGGTGGTGCACCCGGCCTTTCAGGAGCACGGTATTGGCAGGCAGCTCTTTGAGACCCTGCTGAAAGAGGTGGAGCTGCGACATCCTCAGATACTCCGTATAGAATTGGTGGCGAAAGAAAGCAATGAACGGGCTTTGCGCTTTTACGAGCAACTTGGATTTGTGAAAGAGGGCCGTTTTGAAAGGCGTATCGCCAGCGATGGAGGTGGATACGAAGCGGATATCCCGATGGCCTGGTTCAACCCGGCCTTTAAGGGGTAGTCCCGGATAGGGAAATAATTGATCTAAAACAAAACCGGAATGTGCTCGTCGCGCATTCCGGTTTTTTATGTTGAAATATCGAAGATCGAATTTCTGGTAGGCTTAGTAGTCGCCCAGTGTTTCGGGCAATTGAGCCAAAGCTTTGGCCAATTGCTCGTCGTTGGGGGCGATGCCATGCCATTCGTGCGATCCTTGCATGAAGTCTACACCTGCACCCATGGCGGTGGTCATGAGGATAGCAATGGGCTTGCCCTTGCCTACGAAGGTCTTGGCTTTTTCAAGGGCTGCTACTACAGCGTCTACATCATTACCTTTTTCGAGGCGGATCACTTCCCAGCCGAAGGCGTCGAATTTGGCGCCAAGGTCGAGGAGGTTCATTACCTTATTGGTAGGTCCGTCAATTTGCTGACCGTTCCAGTCTACAGTAGAGATGAGGTTGTCCACTTTGTGGTGAGCCGCAAACATAATGGCTTCCCAGTTTTGGCCTTCATCGAGTTCTCCGTCGCCATGTAGGGAATATACGACCGTTTTCTCCCCATTCAGTTTTTTCGTGAGTGCGGCGCCGATGGCTACGCTCATACCCTGGCCCAGTGAACCGGAGGCGATGCGGATGCCTGGCAGGTGTTCGTGTGTTGCGGGGTGGCCCTGCAATCTTGAGTCGAGCTTACGGAACGTGGCCAGTTCTTTGATGTCGAAATAGCCTGCCCGGGCGAGTGTGGAGTAATAAACGGGAGAGATGTGTCCATTGGAAAGCACGAATACGTCTTCGTTGGTGGCGTCCATGTTGAACTGCGGATTGTGGTGCATTACCTTAAAGTATAAGGCAGTAAAGTAATCCGTACAACCCAGTGAACCACCGGGGTGACCGCTGGCAGCACCATGTACCATCCGAACTATATCGCGCCTGATCTGAGTGGCAATGTCTTTTAATGGGGGCATAAGCTATCTTTAAAATGTGGAAGCAAAACTACAGGAATTTACTTTTGGCCAATAAATAGGACCAATTTTTTTATTGTTTTTGGCAACTAAACGTCCGGTGTAACAATAAAGTACTTATTAGAGAAGTTGTTATTTCAGAAATAGGCCGTAGTTTTGCTGCCGGCACCAAATTTGCCCCAACGGCCCTGATTAGCAGCACGTAGATAAATTTGGTCACCAAAACCTGGCTAATGTTTGATGTATTACTATCAATAGCTATCTCCTTCACTATTACTTTTTTGGCAATTCCGGTTATTATTACAGTAGCGGAACGGAAAAAGCTATTTGACCTACCTAATGAGCGCAAGATCCACCAGAATCCAATTCCCTCGCTTGGCGGCCTGGGTATATATGCCGGTTTCGTGATGGCTTGTTTGATCGCTATTCAATTTCATACTTCTCCCGAGTTTCAATATTTCCTGGCAGCGAGTTTCGTGATCTTCTTCCTTGGATTGAAGGATGATATCCTGGTGATATCGCCCATCAAGAAATTCATTGGGCAGGTACTGGCGGCCTTTCTGATCATTTATAAAGGCAATGTGCAGATCAGAAGCATGCATGGTTTCATGGGTATTCATGAATTGCCCGAATCTTTCAGCCTGCTGCTTACCTACTTTACGATCATCGTGATCGTCAATTCATTCAACCTCATTGACGGTATCGATGGACTGGCGGGGAGCCTGGGTTTGATGGCCTCTACCGTGTTTGGATTCTATTTTTTACAGATCAATATGCCGGCCTATTCCATCCTCGCTTTTGCGTTGGCTGGTAGCCTGGCGGCATTTCTTATCTTCAATTTTCATCCGGCTAAGATATTCATGGGCGATACGGGCTCGTTACTGATCGGTTTGATCAATTCGATATTGGTTGTTAAGTTTATCGAAGTGGCCAATGCCGTGAATGTGCCTTACCCTATTGTGGCTTCGCCCGCTATCGGGTTCGCGATCCTGATGATCCCCCTGCTCGACACATTACGGGTATTCGCTATTCGTATTGTCAACAGGCGCTCACCGTTTAGCCCCGACCGCAACCACGTTCACCATTTATTGCTGGACAAAGGGCTTTCGCACCGTTCTATTACGCTTACCCTGGTTACGATCAACCTGCTGGCCATCGTGGTCTCGTATGCCCTGCGCGACAGTGGCTGTACCTGGATCATCCTGGCTATTGTGCTGATCTTCTTTTCGGGTATTGCGGCGCTCTACTATACCCGTCCGAGACCACGCCTCTTTGTGGCCCGTTCGGTAGAGCCCGATAATAAGAACTCCCGTATTGTACCGCTCACCAAAGACACGATCCTCGAACAAAAGAATTAAGTCGTTTTTTACCGCCATGCCGGCCGGTTGGTGGTGACCGCCCGGAGTATACGCTTTTGCCTGTCAGTGGCTAATTCTGTGCAGGTTAGCGTATTCTGATCGCAAAATTCTGTATTCTTCCTACATTTGCAGCGCATCAACATTCAAACTTTATGTCAGACGAGTTAATTATAATTGAAGGACAGGCGCAGGAAGCCATGGATAAAGCGATCACCCACCTCGAGTCGGAACTGGTGAAGGTGAGGGCCGGCAAAGCCAGCCCCAGTATCATTGACGGTATTGTTGTGGATTACTATGGCACTCCAACTCCGATCAACCAGGTAGGCAATATCTCCGTGGCCGATGCCCGCACCCTGAGCATCCAGCCCTGGGAAAAGAATATGCTGCAGCCCATCGAGCGCGCCATCATCAATTCAAACATCGGTATCAACCCGCAGAACGACGGTGTTATGATCCGCTTGTTCATGCCTCCTTTAACCGAAGAACGTCGTCGTGAACTGGTAAAGCGTGCACAGAGTGAAGGCGAACATTCCAAGGTAGCTATTCGTAACATCCGCCGCGATGCCATGGAGCAGATCAAGAAACTGCAGAAAGATGGCTTGAGCGAAGATGCTGCGAAGGATGCGGAAAAGGATATGCAAACGATGACCGACAAATACATTTCACTGGTCGACAAGCACCTTGCTGCCAAAGAAAAGGATATTATGACTGTATAAAACAGTTTAAAGATCTTATCATATTTGGCCACACCATCGCACGGTGTGGCTTTTTTTATTAGACCAAAATACGATACCTTAATTGTCTTAAACAGTTACCTATGGGAAAGATCAAGTTGTCCGATACTTCAACCCGTGCACCAAAGGATTTTGACAAAGAGGCTACGAAAGTAAAGACGCAGGCCATCCTTGAAGAGTTGGACGACCTGCAGAACCTGTTGTATGCCGAGTCGAAGCACGCGATCCTGGTGATCCTGCAGGGACCCGATGCCAGTGGAAAAGATGGCCTGATCCGCGATGTATTTACCTCCATGAACCCGCAGGGTATTACTGTCAAATCCTTTAAAACACCCACGGCGGCTGAATTGAGCCACGACTTCCTATGGCGGGTGCATGAAGCGGCTCCAGCCAAAGGGATGATCCAGATCTTCAATCGCTCGCAATATGAGGATATATTGATCACGCGCGTGCATAAATGGATCGATGACGACACAGCGCGTAAGCGTATGAAGGCCATTAACGATTTCGAGCGACTACTGGAAGAGCACAACAATACCCGGATACTTAAATTCTACCTGCATGTATCGTCCGAGGAGCAGCAGGAGCGGCTTAATGAAAGGATCAACGATCCCAAAAAGCAGTGGAAGTACAACGAGAATGATTTCAAGGAAGCGGCCATGTTGAAAGATTACCGTGCTGCTTACGAAGATTGTTTTGAGTATTGCAATGAAGTGCCCTGGATCATTGTGCCAGCCGACCAGAACTGGTACAAGGAATATATTGTTGCATCTTCATTGCTTGAAACGCTTAAAAAGCTCGACATGAAGTATCCTGGTTTGAAAAAAAGCACAACAACTTTCTGATTGGTCGATTATTTGCATGTCATTTTGCAAGCTTTCTTCTATTGGCCGCCAAGGTTAGTAACACTGTATCCAACTCCACTGAAATACCCACTCACGGTTAAGTTCTGCCATTGCTATTTCTTATATATTAGGTAATTTACTATAGCTTTTATTTTCTAACGTTAAAACAACTAAACATGGGAATGGTATCTGAATTTAAACAGTTTGCCATGAAGGGCAATGTTGTAGACCTGGCTGTTGGTGTGATCATAGGCGCTGCTTTTGGAAAAATCGTTAGTTCTTTGGTTGATGATGTAATTACTCCATTAATCTTAAAGCCTTTGCTGGAGGCTGCACATCTCAACAAACTGGAAGACCTTACCATGTTTGGTACCGTTAAATACGGTGTGTTCATTTCCGCGGTTCTTAATTTTATCATCGTTGCCTTTGTACTCTTTTTATTGATCAAGGGGATCAACAGAATGAAGAAAAAAGAAGAAGAGGCTCCGGCGGCACCCCCAGCTCCTACAACCTCCGAAAAATTGCTGGCCGAGATACGCGACGAATTGAAGCGAAAAGGATAACGGCGATTTCGCGGTTACATTCAATGCATCAGGCAATTAATGGTTAAGCACTTGACTCTGGCTGGTAGTATTATTTCAACAGATTAAGGTAGAATCAAACTTGAATAATATATGAGAAGATTAGTTTTACTCATGGGGATCAGTATGTCTTTCATGGTAAGCCAGGCACAGGATGCAGAGCTTAAGGATATAAGGTCACAGGCTGAAAAGAAGCTGGCAGAAGACACAGCCCATAAATCGGGATGGCGAAAGGGAGGAACATTCACGCTCAATGTTGGGCAGGGCGGCAGTAAGAACTGGGCGGCTGGTGCCGAAAAGTTTTCCTTTACTATTGCTGCTTACCTGAGTGTATATGCCAACTACAAGAAAAATAGGTTTTACTGGAACAACAGTCTCGACCTCGGTTATGCTATGGTGAATACCACCTCGCAAGGTGTTCGGAAAACCGATGATAAGATCGATCTCTACAGCAAGCTGGGGCATGAGCTCTCAAAAACGCTAAGCATTGCCGGCGTCGTTAACTTCCGCTCGCAGTTTTCGGATGGTTTCGATTATGATTACCGCGGCAAGGATGTCAAACGCAGGATATCTGGCTGGTTCGCCCCTGCTTACCTGGTCATTGCGCCGGGTATCGATTGGCATCCCACCCAATATTTCAGTGTATTTGTTTCGCCGATCTCTACGCGCTTTGTATTTGTTACCAATGATCCCAAGAGCTATTATTATCCCAATGGCGACCCCGGACCTGCCGGTGGCGGTTATGAAGCTCCCTTGTCAACTAACTATGGCGTAGATCCGGCCCGTAAAGTGAAATGTGAAGCAGGCGCCTATGCTTCCATCAATTTCAATAAGGAGATCTTTAAGAACGTTTCCTACAAAAGTCGCCTCGATCTATATTCCAACTACCTCAAAACCTATCGGTTCACCCCAACGGGACCAGATCAGTTGCTGATCGAGGAGGTTAGTCCCAAACCTCAGAATATCGACGTCTTCTGGACCAACACGATCGTGATGAAAGTGAATAAGTTCCTGAATGTTACTTATAACCTTGATTTGATATATGACGATGATGTGCGGCAGTTTGGCGACAACAATAACTCCGCCGCTACCCAGGTAAGGTCGCTGCTGGCTGTGGGTTTTTCTGCAAAATTCTAAACAGGGATTTGCTTACATTTGTCCGCCCGGCCCTGTCCGGCCGGACATTTCTTTTTCTAAATACGTACGTGTGAATCAATCCAGTTACCAGATCAAATTACCGCAGTTTGAAGGCCCATTCGACCTCCTGTTATTCTTTATTGAGCGGGACGAACTGGATATTTATAATATACCTATTACCAAGATCATCAAGGACTTCATGGATTACATTCATGGAGGCCAGGCTTTAAATATCGAATTGTCGAGTGAGTTCATCCTGTTCGTTTCCACCCTGATGCGGATCAAAGCAAAGATGCTGTTGCCGCGTAAGGAACTGGATGCCCAGGGTAACGAGATCGATCCCCGCCAGGAGCTCGTCGATAAGATCCTTGAATACAAACGTTTTAAAGAAGCTTCTGTACGCATGGCCGAAATGGAAGCCATCCGGATGCTGATGGTAAGGCGCGGTAACCTGCAGAAGGAACTGTCGACCATCGGCGAAGAATCGGGCGAAGGCACTGAGATCCAGACCATCACCTTGTTCAAGTTGATGAAGACCTTCGAAAAGGTCATGAAGAAACTGGAGCAAAGGAATAAAAAGCCGGTGCATACTGTAGTGCGCTACAACTATACGATGGAGGGCAGTCGTGAATACATGCTCTCGCAGGTAAAGAAAGAAAAGGTGATGTCGTTCGAAAAGGTCTTCACTATTTGCGAAGATCGTATCCATGCTATTTTCCTTTTCCTGTCCATGCTCGAACTGGTGCAGATGCGCTATATGAGCCTGATGGTAGGGGAAGGCCGCAATAATTTCCTACTCGAATTCAACGAGCACCGCGAAGAAGATCCCATCTTTGACGCCAGAACCCTCGGTATGGAGCCGCCGGCCGACGGTGCTCCCCTGGTTGGCCTGTTTGCCAGTGAAGCCGCCAACGACCAGGAAGCGACCATTGAAGATGAGGATGCCGATCAGCCTTCCGAAGATTCAGGGGCTGTGGAAGATCAACAGGATGATAGTGAAGGCGATAGCGATGATTCAGCATCTGCTGAAGGCGATTCGGACGAAAATGCCCCCCGTTCATAAGTCAGGAACTCTTATTTGGTTTTAGTGGCTCTTCCGCCCTTCCGGCGAAAACCAGTTCCTGCTGCCTGCGAAGGGTAACATGGCATTGCTTTACTGTGAGCTTGTGCACCTACAGCTGTCTGCCGATGCGTCGGTAATTCTCCCATTTGCATGCCTAAAAGACCCGAAAAGCTTCCTTTTTACTGCCAGTTTGGAATAGGTACAATAGTTGGTGTTTGAACGCTGAACCACATTGTTTTACCCGTAACTAATCAAAAAGGAGCTTTTTTTATGACTACCAGAACAGTGGCTCAAATCACTGATGCTAGCAATGAACATGTAGGACCGTTTAAAATTAAGAATGTGTTGCCTACCCGTACGTTGAAGCAGGTAGATCCCTTCCTGCTTATTCACCACATGACTCCCAACGTGGTCGAGGCTAGCGCCGAACTGAGGTTGCCGCCCCATCCACATGCTGGTTTTGAAGTGGTGACGTATTTGCTGGATGGAGAGTTCTTTCACAGAGACAGTAAAGGACACAATCAGGTGGCCACGGGCGGCGATATCAACTGGATGACTTCCGGTAACGGTATTGTTCACTCCGAAGGGCCTACTGCCCATTTCCTGCAAAAAGGCGGTACTGTACAATTGTTACAGATCTGGATCAATCTGCCTTCGGACAAGAAAACACTGGATGCCTCTTTCAGGCACTATGCCGCTGGCAGCCTGCCCGAACAGACCGGTGAAGGTCTTTGGGTGAAAACGTTGATCGGTACGTATAACGGACAGTCGTCTCCGATTGCTACCCATACGCCGATGTTCCTGCACCATGTGAAGGTCAAGGCGGGTACTTTGTTTACCCTGCCCGTTGAAAATTCGTACAGCGCGGCTTTATATATTTTGAATGGAAAATTGAAACTGGTTGGTGAAGAAGTGAAAGCTGGTCAGCTTGCCGACTTCCAGATCGATGGAGACCAGGTGGTGGTAACTGCGGTTACCGATGCCGACTTCATATTATTTGGTGGTGAGCCGATCAAGGAGAAAGTGGTAAGTTATGGACCCTTTGTGATGAATAGTTTTGAAGAGATCCAGGAGGCGATCAGGAATTATGAGATTGGAAAAATGGGTGTGTTGGACTATTGAGGAGTCGTTTATTCAAAGATCCATAACAGTATTGGCCGTGACGATCCATCGATCGTTGCGGCCAGTTTTTTTAGGAAGTGTGGTGCCACCGTGGGGCAGCCATCACTTTGACAAATAGGATAGGGGTTTACTTCGGCGGCCGGCACACACTCGTGCGAATGTAATACGACATACCTTTTGAAAGCATTGTTATTAGTGGTCTCGAGCCCGTGTAGTTTATAAGCGAGGCCGAACCTTCCCTTATATGGGTTGCCGATCTTGTATTTCCCCAGTGATGTGCACCCGCAGCCAACGGTGTTGCCATAGCGCCGGCCAGCAAGCCAATCCTCGTTGCACCTCCCATGGGTAACCAGGCCGGCGTCGAGTATGGAATCTTTTTGCAGGTCGTATACGAAGAACCGGTTGAGGCCCGATTCGATGCTCATATCTATCAGGAAACAATACTGCGCGTTGTATTTGTTCAGCGTAGCATACTGCCGCGCTTCTTTTGCCCTGGAGGACAGTTTGAGTGTCAGCTTTTTGTTGCTGTTGAGTGTCGCCACTTTCGTTCGGGCGGCTTTGGCTGATGGGTTCATTTTGGTATAATACCAGGCGGCGCTGGCAGCGACGACCAGCAGCAGGGAGGCGAACGCCCACAGCAATATTCGTTTCATGTATTGGGGATTAAAGCAAAGGATCAGATGCCGTAGGAACGTTTCTCCATAAAAAAACAGTGGGAATTTGTTGTTAAAGATTTCAGAAGAAAAGGGGAAGGGGCCAGGGCAGGTGAATTGCGGGGGGATTCAAAAAATAACCCCGGCGCTTTGTGGCATCCGGGGTTGAACATATGGTTGAATTACTTCTTATTGCAGGAGGTGCCCTACCGTTACTTTGTCTTTCATCATTTCACGCACGGCCTGTGCTATGCCGGCCGCATCGTAGCCACATTCGCGGTGGAGTTCTTTAGGTGTGCCATGCTCTACCAGCCTGTCGGGGATGCCGAGCATTTTCACCGTAGCGCGATAGTTGTGCTGCGCCATAAACTCCAGCACAGCGCTGCCGAAGCCACCAACGATGGTGCCGTCTTCAACGGTGATCACTTTATCGTACTTACTGAACACTTCGTGGAGGAGCGCTTCGTCTAACGGTTTGGCGAATCGCATGTCATAATGGGCCGGGTTGAGGCCTTCGGTCTTCAATTCACGGATGGCGGTGGTGGCAAAGTTGCCGGGATGGCCGAGTGTAAGGATGGCGATGTCTTCGCCGTCTTTCAGCTTGCGTCCTTTGCCGATGGGGATTTCCTCAAACGGTGTACGCCATTCGGGCATTACACCTTCGCCGCGGGGGTAGCGTATTACTACCGGCAGGGTGTTACTATCCAGCTGGGCGGTATACATCAGGTTGCGCAGCTCACTTTCATTCATGGGCGCGCTGATGACCATATTGGGTATACAACGGAAATACGGGATATCGTAAGCGCCATGGTGCGTGGGGCCGTCTTCGCCTACCAAACCTGCGCGGTCGAGGCAGAGGATCACCGGTAGTTTCTGTATCGCTACATCATGCACTACCTGGTCGTAAGCCCTTTGCATGAAGGATGAGTAAATATTGCAGAACACTTTCAGCCCCTGGGTAGCCATACCTGCGCTGAGCGTAACGGCATGCTGTTCGCAGATGCCTACATCGATGGCCCTGTCGGGCATTTGCGCCATCATGAATTTGAGCGAGGAACCGGATGGCATGGCAGGTGTAATGCCAAATACGTTGGGGTTCTTTTCGGCCAGTTCGATGATGGTATGTCCAAATACGTCCTGGTATTTAGGTGGCTGCTTGGTTTCGAATGTCTTTTTGTAGATCTCTCCGGTGATCTTATCGAAGAGGCCGGGGGCGTGCCATTTGGTTTGGTCCTTTTCGGCCAGCGAATATCCCTTACCCTTAACGGTAACGATATGCAGGATCTTTGGTCCGGGTATTTTCTTGAGGTCCTGGAGGGTATCTACCAGCTTGGTGATATTGTGTCCGTCGATAGGGCCAAAGTAACGGAGCTTCAGGGCTTCAAAGAGATTGCTGCTCTTGTTCACAAAACCTTTAACGCTATGTTCCAGTTTGGAAGCCATATCGCGGGTAAAATTCTTGCCTACAGGCAATTTACCCAGCGCCTTCCAGATATCGTCTTTAAGCCGGTTGTACGTGTGAGAGGTAGAGATATCGGTAAGGTATTCCTTGAGGGCGCCCACATTGGGGTCGATGCTCATGTTGTTATCATTGAGGATAATGAGCATGTCGGCATCGGTGACGCCTGCATGGTTCATCCCTTCGAAGGCGAGGCCAGCGGTCATAGCTCCATCGCCGATGATGGCCACCGACTTGCGGTTCTCCCCTTTATGCCGGGCAGCCATGGCCATACCCAACGCAGCTGAAATAGACGTGGATGAATGGCCTACACCAAATGTGTCGTATTCGCTTTCGGATCTTTTAGGAAAGCCGCTAAGACCGTTGTATTTACGATTGGTGCTAAAATTATCCCGGCGGCCGGTAAGTATCTTGTGACCATAAGCCT
Source organism: Paraflavitalea sp. CAU 1676 (assembly GCF_029223285.1). Lineage (GTDB taxonomy): Bacteria > Bacteroidota > Bacteroidia > Chitinophagales > Chitinophagaceae > Paraflavitalea. Next base: position 399,540 of record NZ_JARHUJ010000001.1, read on the forward strand.
GGTGGCCTACGTCCCACACGAGTTGATCGTACGGGGTATTGTAGATATAATGCAGGGCTACAGAGAGTTCTACCACTCCAAGACTGGCGGCAAAGTGACCTCCGTGTACGCTCACCACATCGATGATATATTGGCGCAACTCATCACACAGTTGATGGAGCTGCTCTTTGCTGAGCTGCTTTACATCTGCCGGTGAGTTGATCATTTTAAGTAAGGGGCCGGGAGCAATTTCCATCGGGAAAAATTTAGGGACAAAAATACTATTTTATCGCCTGAAATTCAGCGTTCGCGGCTTTCTCCGCCCAACGTTCGTTTTACAGGGGCAAACCACCCGGAAAAACAGTCCGGTATGTATGGGTGAATTGGATATATTGGATTGATTTTTAATAGAATGACGTACATTGGGAGTAAATAAGGACGATTGTTGCCTGCCGATGGACTTGCTATTTTGCCATATATCCCAATTAAGGCAGGAGGGCTATCCAAATGTATAGTTTTGCTAAGACCCAATTTCTGAGATGGCGAAAAGAAATTCATATTACTGGCTTTGCCAGTTAGGTGGCTGGGGCCTGGTTGGCCTTTCCATGTTGTTTTATGCCTTTACCTTTAAAGAAGCGATTTCCCCTGCTTATTTATACCGTATCCTGATATACGTAGTGTCGGGCATTGTCAGTACACATATCCTCCGTGAGTTCCTCAAAAGGACCAACTGGCTGATGTTGCCGATTGAAAAGATGGTAACCAGGCTGGGTGCTGCCGTGATCATCACCAGTATCCTCTATGGTTTGTTGGTATTAGGCGCTTACGAGCTGTTCAAGTTCGAGAACAAGACCAAGCTTGATTTTTCCACGCGCCTTTTTGCCAATGTGCTCAATATCGGCATCTTCATGATCCCCTGGATCCTGCTGTATTACTTCTATCACTATATTGAAAAGAGCCGTCGCCAGCAGGTTGACACGCTGAAGCTGGAGTCGCTGGTGAAGGAGTTGGAGCTGAAGACGATCAAGTCGCATATCAATCCGCATTTTATTTTCAATGCCCTCAACAGCATCCGGGCGTTGATCGATGAAAACCCCAACCGGGCACGCAATGCCATTACTGAGCTGAGCAATATCCTCCGTAGCAGCATGCAGGCCGAAAAGCTCGAAACGGTGCCTTTCGAAAAGGAACTCAATATCGTAAAGGATTACCTCGCGTTGGAGTATATCCGTTTTGAAGACCGGCTTCGTATTGAATACCAGATAGATGAGGATACCCTCGATCAACCCGTGCCGCCGATGATGCTACAAACGCTGGTTGAAAATGCCATTAAACATGGCATCGGCAAGCAGATCAGTGGTGGGGTCGTCAAGGTGATCTCCGATTTCAGAAACGATTTTCATGAACTCATTGTGTTGAATTCGGGATCACTGAATGGTCATGTCAATGGGGATGGTTTTGGCCTGTCGAGTACCAGGAACAGGCTGCAATTATTGTTTGGTGAAAAGGCTAACTTTGAAATTAAACAGGTAGAGGCGGGTTTGGTAGAGGCAAGGATCCTGATCCCTGTTGAACTAAAATAAAGGACGTATGATCAAAGCGATTATTATCGATGACGAACGACTCGCCAGGAATGAACTGAAGAAGTTGTTGATGGAGTTTCCCGAAATTGAAGTGGTAGCCGAGGCCGCCAATGCCGGCGAAGGTATCGAGAAGATCGAGCATATTAATCCCGACCTGGTTTTCCTCGACATCCAGATGCCAGGTAAAACCGGTTTCGATATGCTGTCTGAACTGGACCGCACGCCCAATGTGATTTTTACAACTGCCTACGATGAATATGCGTTGAAGGCCTTCGAAGTGAATGCGCTGGATTACCTGCTGAAGCCCGTGGAGCCCAAGCGCCTGGCCGACGCCATCCAGAAACTACATATGCAGGATGAAAGGGGAGATGTAAACCCATTGCCGGCAAATATGAACCGCTCTATCCTGAGCGAGAATGACCAGGTGTTCGTGAAAGACGGTGAACGTTGCTGGTTTGTGAAATTGTCGGAGATCCGCTTATTTGAAAGCGTGGGCAACTACGCGAAAGTATATTTTGGTCCCAATAAGCCACTGATCCTGAAATCGCTGAACGCTTTGGAAGAAAGGCTCGATGAGAAGACCTTCTTCCGCGCCAACCGTAAGCACATTGTGAATCTTCGGCTGATCGACAAGATCGAACCTTATTTCAATGGAGGTTTGTTGCTGGAACTGAAAGGTGGTGAAAAGATCGAGGTGAGCCGCCGGCAAACCGTCAAGTTCAAAGAAATGATGAGCTTATAACTCCTAATTATATTTTTTAGACCACCACATGATGAAAAAATACGCTCTCGTCCTTACCGTATTAACGATCGGTACAACCTCATTTGCCCAGAAAATAGACCAGGTGATCTCAGAAGCGGAAGTAGCGCGTGTAGAACGCACGCTTTCTGCTGATGACATGCAGGGCCGGGCTCCCTTTACACCGGGTATCGATAAGGCGGCTGCTTTTATCGCCGAAGAATTCAAGAAGGCCGGCCTGAAACCGGTGAACAAGAAATCGTATCTGCAATCGTTCGATATGCTGCGCACTAAATTCCTGGCAGCGAAGGGAACTTTGAACGGAAAACAAGTTGCCGAGCAGGATATCCTGGGCGTAACCAACAAAACCGTACTCAAGGTAACCGAGGCTTCGAAGTACACCACCATCCGGGTGCCTAAAGACAGCCTGTATCCCGTGTACATGCGCCTTACGCAGTCGAAGGGTGATTTTCTCTTACTGGTAGATACCGGTTCACGCAGGTTGTTCAATGGCCTGAAACGTCGCTCAACGTCGTTTGCACCCACTTCCAACATCATTGCCTTGTTGACGATGGAGGAGCCTGCTACTTACGATATTGAATTTACCCAGGAAGTAACCGTGATGCCGCTTAACAATGTAGTGGGTATCCTGCCCGGGAAGAGCAAAAAGAATGAATATGTGATTTTCTCCGGACACTACGATCACCTTGGTATCGCCAAAAAGGCCAATGCAGCCGGTGATTCCATTTACAATGGTGCCAATGACGACGCCGCCGGTACTACGGCAGTGATCATGCTGGCTCATTATTTCGCTCAGCAGAAGGATAATGAGCGAACCATCGTTTTTGCTGCGTTTACCGCTGAAGAATCCGGTGGTTTTGGCGCGCAGTATTTTTCCAGGCAGTTCGAACCAGCTCAGGTGATGGCCATGTTCAATATCGAGATGATCGGTACCGACAGCAAGTGGGGCGACAACTCCGCTTACATTACCGGTTATGATAAAACCGATATGGGTAAGATACTGGAGAAGAATCTGGAAGGCACTGCCTTTAAATTCTATCCCGATCCTTATCCCGACCAACAGTTGTTCTATCGCTCGGACAATGCAACACTGGCGCGTTTGGGGGTACCTGCCCACACGATCTCTACTTCCAAAATGGACAGTGAGAAATTCTATCACACACTGGATGACGAGTTCGAAACGCTGAACATGCGGAATATGACAGAGATCATCAAGGCCATCGCACTCAGTTCTACCTCTATTGTTGCGGGTAAAGACACCCCTTCACGTGTAGATACGAGTTCACTCCGATAAGTTTCAATACTCATAATAAAAAGAGCAGCGCAATTCAATTGCGCTGCTCTTTTTTATGGGGAAATCCTCGTTGTCAGGATTTCTTCAGCAGGTTGTTGATAGCCCGTACCAGTTTTTCTTTCGAACCCGGGCGTGCCGCCCGGTCATCGGCCACTTTTCCGTTCTTATCTACAAGTACGTAATGAGGTATGCCGGATATGTTGAATTTATCGGATAATAACTTTCCTTCATTATCATTGGCAAAATAATGCTCGCCAACAATGTCTTTGTCTTTGATGGTGTTTTCCCACGACTGTTTGGTGCAGCTGATGCCAATGTAAAGGAATACAACCTCCTTGCCTTTCAATTCCATTTGCAGGTCTTTTGAGTTGGGCATTTCGCTCATACAGGGCCCGCACCAGGGAGCCCAGAAATCGATGTAGACTACTTTCCCTTTGTAGGGTTTTACAAGTTCTTCGAAGAATTTATCACTGCTTGCCTGCAATGGCGACCGAACGTGGGTGGCGGCAGGCATTTTGCCGGCTGCCATGTCCTGCAGCCGCCCATTGTCGCGCTGTACCTGGGCGCTAATGTTTGGATTGTTGATCTGGCGGGTTAATACGGCAAGTTGATCATCATTGAGTGCCAGGCGGCTCCGTTCGATCATCGCGTTGTACTTGCGGGCTATCACCAGGTCGCGGCCGGTGCTGGCAGCAATATTCCGGCCGATAGAGTCCACTCCTTGCAACGTGCTCATCCTGGCGTTGAAGTCGGAGTAGTCGAGCTTGTATTTGCGATAGAAGGAATCGACCCATTGTTGTTGCGCTGCGTTTCGCTGGCTCTTGTTAATCAGTAGGGGGAATTCCTCTTCCTGGCTTATGACCGATCCATTTGACTTCAGGTAGCTGAGGAAGTTGAGCGTGTCGGTCTTCGTTGCATTGTAGGCCATCGGAAGGTTATTGGTGTATTCCCGAAGGTAGTTGGAGTAGGCTTCGGTGATGAGTGCTTCGTCGTTGTCGATGGGTGTTTCTTCCATGAAGCTGAGGTACTCTTTGCTGAGTTCAACTCTTCCGCCGCCTGGTTTTGACATACCGTGCAGCCACCGGTAACGCAACAGGTCTTCAGCAGCATGGTACCGGATGTACTGCGTCATCAGTTGCCTGAATTCGGTGCTGGTATTGTTCTTTTCGTTGAACACCTGGAGCGAGTCGATCATCTGTTGTCTTTTGCCGAGTCGGTAGGCTTTATAGGGCAGCTGATCGAGAGAATCGATCCTGGCATTGTGTTCTTTGTAGTAAAGAACCTTAAATCCGACCGGGCGGAAGTGATTGCATTCCCTGTTGAGTTGGCCATACTGGCCGGAGAAAGTAATGGGCGATGGAAGAACCCGTTGTTGTTGAAACGACAACGTTGCCCGGGCTTTGATCGTGGGGAGGTCGACCTGCATATCAAGCGTTGTGCCCGGCACTCCATAAAAGACGATCAGCTCGTCGCCAAACAGGAAGAATAGCTCCTGGGGCCTATTGAGTGGTATGGTCATGTTGAACTTACCTGCAGGCGTAATTTCTGTTACATGGTTTTGCTGGTTGTTTTTGTACAGGTGGTTGTAGACGATCTTGCAGTATCGAAAAGAATCGATACCTGGCTGATAGTTTGTAAAGGTGCCGGTTAACGTGAATGGCTTTTCGGCAAGGCTCAACTTGCTGAAGCCGTTCAGGGACCGGGTAGTTTGTGCCTGTGAAAGGCTGCAGCCGATACATATGAATGCGAGGATTAATCTGATCTTCATGGTGGCGTGGGTGGTGAATGGTTATGGTTGAATTAAAATAGTCCATTCAAACTAAACTTTCAAGTATGGTTTTGTTAATTGTACAATCAATTCCCTGAAAATCAGGGCGCCAGCCCTATATTATAAAAAGCTGTATATTTATCGATCAATAAAAACCAATCTGGTCGCATTTTTGAAGGATTAGTTTTATTTTACTAACCATTAAAAGTTTTAATTATGGCAGATGTTCAGTTAACTGCATACAATGTAAAGACAAAGGAGAAAGGTGTTCCCATTCAGGATGCAGTCATTACTAAAACCGCCAAAGGAGCTTATATGGCACAAGGGCATGATGGCAAGGGAAATAAGCTCACAACGCTGTTGGGAGAAGAAAAAGCCCTGGCAGCTATCAAAGCCGGTGTGGCTAAGCAAGGCTGGGAGTAAACTATTTGCGGACCTTTCCGGCAGAATTTCAGAAAGGCACCGATAGCATAAAAGCTTTATAGTATATTGTCCTGGAGTCGTTGCCTGCAACGACTATCGATTAAAACACGGTCTGATCGTTACTGGTCCGACCGTGTTTTATTTATAGCGATGTGATAAATATAATTAAACACTAATCTAACCGGAACTGCTGCTCGCTATGAGAATTTGCCTGCTATACACCCTAAGCCTGGTCTTGTTTTGTGTGCCATTGGCGGCACAGAATATAGACCCCTACTGGCGTAACGGCAATGCCTCGAAGGAAAGCTGCAATTGCAACACCCTTACCACCGAGGGCAATTATCAAACGGGTTCCATCTGGAACAAGAACAAGATCGATCTCCGACAGTCGTTCGACTATAAATTCAACGTATTCCTGGGTAGTAAAGACACCGATGGGGCCGATGGTATAGCGTTCGTGCTGCAAAATATCAGCCTTAGCATCGGTACTACCGGTGAAGGCATGGGCTTCAGCGGGGTAACGCCCTCCATTGGCATTCTGCTGGATACTTACCAAAACGGTAACCACACCGATCCCGATTACGATCACATATCCATTAACAGAGATGGTGATGTTAGTCATATTTCTACCAATAACCTGGCAGGACCAGTAACAGCAGTTTCGGGTGCCAATAATATAGAAGATGGTCAGTGGCACACGTTCCGTGTAATATGGGATGTGCCCACGAAAACAATAGCCGCGCATATTGATGGGGTAGAGCGTGTAAAAACCACCCTCGATCTCATACCTCAGGTATTTGGTAATGACCCGATGGTGTTCTGGGGCTTTACGGCCGCTACAGGAGGCTTGAACAACCGGCAGCGGATCTGTACCTCCTTAAATCCTGGCTTCTCCTTCGACATGAACCAGAGTACCTGTTTTCCTGCTACCATTGCGTTTAAGGATAATTCACTTTCCTTCGGTTCTATCGTAAAATGGTACTGGAATTTTGGGGATGGCACCATTGATTCCGTGCAGGCGCCAGACCCTCATACTTTTCCTCAACCGGGTATTTATGATGTTAAGTTGAGCATATTGGGTAATGACGGCTGTATTTCGGAGAGCTACAATACCAAGGTAACCATCGGATCGAAACCGGTAGCCGATTTTTCGCCTCCTCCGCCTCCCTACTGTAATGAAGAGATGGTGCCTTTTACCGATGCTTCGAAAGTTGAGTTCGGCACGGTAAACCGCTGGGAGTGGACGGTCGACAATGCCGTTCCTGCGGTAAAGAACAGTCCGGGGCTTCAACAAACTTATAGCTATGGACCGCATACGGTAAGCCTGGTGGTGAAGACCAAGGAAGGTTGTGTGTCGGACCCGGTTACCAAATCATTTTCCATGTTTCCTTCACCGAAGGTAGACCTGACGGTGGCGGATGCCTGCTTTAAGACACGGGTGCTTTTTACGGGCCAGAGCCTAACCGCCGCCATTCCCATACGTCAATGGTATTGGCAGCCGGGCGACGGTACACTGGATAGCTCTTCCAGTATTGAGCATGTATATAGTAAGGGAGGCGACTATGAGGTAAAACTCGTTGCAATGGCCGATAATGGCTGTCCATCAGAGCCGGCAGTCAAGAAGGTGAAGATCTATGAAACCCATGCTTTTGCCGGTAACGATACCGTTGTAACCGCCAATTATCCACTTCCACTGAATGGCTCGGGCGGCATGTTGTATAAGTGGTCGCCGGCGGGGGGATTGTCGGACCCGACTATTGCCAATCCGGTTGCCCAGATCTCCAAAAGCACCTATTATATCCTGACGGCCTATACGCCGATCGGTTGTGAAACCACCGATACTATCAACATACGGGCCATTAAGGGACCAGCCATTTATGTACCCAATGCTTTTTCGCCCAATGGGGATAATAAGAATGAACGTTTCCGGATGACATCCGTGGGCATGACAGATATTTTCTTTTTCCGGATCTATAACCGGTACGGACAAGTCGTGTACAACTCCAAAAGTACCAGCGAGGGATGGGATGGTACCATCAATGGACAGGCCCAGCCATCCGGCACGTATGTATGGGTTGTAAAGGGAAAAGACTTTACCGGCCAGTTTCACGAGCAACGGGGAACATTAACGCTGATCCGGTAAAGTGATCACAGAGGTAAGCACATAAGTAGAAAGGCAAATTCGTATGTAGACTATTGTTCCTGCAATAGGTTTAAATCCCCACGCTATTCGGGTGCATAGAATATTCCGGTTATCCTTTGCCCAGGACGAAATCAACTCCGAATGTGAAACTGTTCAATAAGCTAAGATTTACATAGGTATTCCTGAACCGTTGATCAAATTGGTCTTTGGATCTATGGTGATTGACACCCAGGCCTCCAAAATCCACACTGATCAATAATTTGGATAGTGGCTGATAATAAATGCCAGGTATCACCAGTGCGGAATAGTTGATTCCCTGCGTTTGGATCTTGCCCCCTGGGTCGCTTTTGGTTACGTTGCTTACATAGGATACTCCAGCACTGGGCTCGGCATACCAGCCTATCTGCCCTTTTATCGGTATAAATTTTCTCCAATACACCGATCCGCCGATACTTGTACTGGTGGTCCGCACGGTCGATCCATCGTTTTTGCCGCTACTGTATCCGAAGTTTGTACGAAAGCCCAATACAGAGTTGTGACCGATCCCAAAGCCGATGCGAGGCGCAATGTTGGCATTGGAGCTCGAACTTCCACTACCGGACGGCCCGGAAGAGTTGCCGTAATTCAATCCCATAGTGGCTCCCAATAAGAGGTCTCCTTTTTTAACCTGGGCCGAAAGCGAAGTGGTGGCAGCTAGTGCGATCGCTGTGATAAGTAGAGTTTGTCTTTTCATTGTTGGTTTTTGTGCTACAAATATGAAAAGACAAAAGGACGTAGGAAATGGTAACTCCGTGGTTTCACACAGATTTATGTTAAGGAATTGTATATAACAACTATGGGTAATGGCTGTAAAGAATAAGGGCGCAATATTGTATTGCGCCCTCCGGTATTATTAACTTATATAAAGGCCTTTGTTAATCGATCGTGGTGTACCCTACATAATTATGCAGCACGGCAGGCAGCGAAATGCCTGTCTCGGTTTGGTTGTTTTCGAGCAGACAGGCGAGTATACGGGGAAGTGCCAGTGAACTGCCATTGAGCGAGTGGGCCAGGTGGTTCTTGCCGTTACCGTCTTTGAAACGCACTTTAAGGCGGTTGGTTTGGTAGGCTTCGAAATTAGAAACCGAGCTTACCTCCAGCCATTTTTCCTGGGCGGCACTGTATACTTCAAAGTCGTATGTCTGGGCTGATGTGAATCCCATATCGCCGCCGCATAAGTTCAGGATGCGGTATTGAAGATTGAGCGACTGCAACAGCTTCTCCACGTGAACCACCATTTCTTCCAGTACTTCATAGCTTTTGTCGGGGTGTACGATCTGTACCACTTCTACTTTGTCAAATTGGTGCAGGCGGTTGAGGCCACGTACATCCTTACCATAGCTTCCAGCTTCGCGGCGGAAGCAGGGCGTGTAGGCGGTCATTTTGATAGGCAGTTCGGCTTCTTTCAGCAATTCATCGCGATAGATGTTGGTTACCGGTACTTCTGCCGTAGGGATCAGGTATAAATTATCCTCGGTTACGAAATACATCTGGCCTTCTTTATCGGGCAACTGACCGGTGCCGAAAGCCGATGCTTCGTTGACCATATGCGGGGGCATGTATTCTATGTAACCGGCGGCGGTATTGTAATCGAGAAAATACTGGATCAGCGCCCTTTGCAGTTTGGCCCCTTTTCCTATGTACACGGGGAAACCGCTACCGGTGATCTTATTACCCAGTTCAAAATCGATGAGGTTGTATTTTTTGGCGAGGTCCCAGTGTGGTACGGCCTTGCTGTGCAAGGATGGCCGTTGCCCGCCTTCACGCACGGTGACATTCTCCTCCGGCGTTTTGCCTTTGGGTACGTTTGCGGAAGGAATGTTGGGCAGCCTGACGATGGTGTCCTGCAATTGCTTTTCTACCTGGGCCAGTCGGTCAGCAATGGGTTGTTGCGCTGCTTTCAGCGTAGCCACTTCCTGTTTTCTGGCTTCGGCTTCCTCTTTTTGCCCCTTGGCCATCAATTGACCGATCTCTTTGGACGAACTGTTTAATTTGGATTGCGTGTTTTCGGATTCGGTTTGCAGTTTTTTGCGCTCATCATCCAGCGAGAGGATCTCATCTACCAGTTGGAGGTCTTTAAAATGTTTTACCGCAAGTCTTTCTTTTACCAGCTCTGTATGCTGTCGGATAAATGCTACTTGTAACATCGCAATTCAAATTTGGGCAAAGATAATTGCTCACAGATGGATTTACGGGATTGCCCTGATTTTTTCGGAATGCATTAGTCTGCTGAGGACGATTTACCGGATTGTTTGTAGACGTCTGGATTTCTGATCTGCATAAAACGTTCGGGTTGGGGCAGTGGCACAAACCCGAATTGCGCATAGAGGCCGTGTGCATCGAGCGTGCCCAGTTCTATACGCCTAAGTCCCTGCAGGTCGGGATGTTTCAGTATCACTCCAACAAGCCATTTACCAAGGCCTCTACCCTGCTGCTGCGGGTCGATGAACACATCGGCCAGGTAGGCATAGGTAGCCAGGTCAGAGATAATGCGGGCAAAGCCTACCTGGGTATTTTGGTGATAAACGCCAAAGCACAGGGAGCCGTCTATTGACCGTTTTACGGTTTCTACGGGAATGCCTTCGGCCCAATAAGAGGTGGTCAGGAACCGGTGGATGTAGGAAATGTTCAGGTCTTCTTTGCGGGTAGAGATCGTGTATTCATCCTTTTTAGCAATGACCATGGCTTTTCTTCAAAAATAAGCAACGTAGTGAAAGGAATCGCTGATGTGGTGTGTGGGACTGCCGAATCAGGTGTCTGACGGCCATTTTCCCTTTCTGTAAATGGCCAAACCTTCAATGTTGTATCTTTGCGCCATGCAAATACAGGATGATCTGCAGAGCCGCTGGTGGACCCTTGAAGCCAGCCTGGTAGAGCGGTTTGGAAAGAAGCCGGACATGGAAACGATCCTTTTCCTGATCGGTATTCAGGAGTTTGGAGATATCAAAACGAAGTTCACGAAAGAACAGAAGCAGGATCTCATGCACGTCGCAGTTTGTTCCCTGCTGTCGCAAAGCGGGTATTATGAGCTGGACGCCGTAGATGAGGACGGCTGGCCCCATTTCAGGCAGTTAAAGACGCTCCCGGTCTTTAATATGGTGGAACAGGAAAATTTTCTCAAAGACCATATTTTATTATACTTTCAGCAAAATGGCTTTCAATAGCCGGGGTTTTGTGTGTTTGTGTAACTCCTAACGGTTAATTTACTCCATGCATAGATTTATTGTTGTGGCCGGGTTGCTGGTCGTAATAGCTGCGTGCAATCCCAGGCTGGCCAACGGGCTCCGGAAGAAGGACCTCCGCAAGGATGTGGAGATGGTAACGGATAAGGGTACCATGGTCATCCGGTTGTCGGATAGTACGCCTTTGCACCGGGATAATTTCCTGAAGCTGGTGAAGGAGGGGTTCTACGACAGCATCCTGTTTCACCGGGTGATCAAGAACTTCATGGTGCAGGCCGGCGATCCCAACACGAAGAAGCCCAAGCCGGGCGAAACCTATGGCGATGGCGGTCCGGAATACACTGTTCCGGCCGAGTTCAGGGCCAGTATGTTCCATAAAAAAGGGGTCGTGGCGGCGGCCCGTACGGGTGATGATATCAATCCGCAGCGGGCCAGCAGTGGCGCCCAGTTTTATGTAGTACAGGGGAAGATCTTTACCGATGTGGGATTGGATTCGGTGGAGAAGTTCCGGCTCAAGGGGCGGAAATTGCCGCCTGCCCACCGGGAGGTGTATAAGACGATTGGCGGTGCACCCCATCTCGATCAAAACTATTCCATATTCGGCGAGGTAATCCGGGGGCTGCCGGTGGTGGACAGCATTGCTGCCATACCCACCAGTGGCCGTTCGGGTGGCGACCGGCCATTGCAGGATATCCGCATTATTAAAGCGCGGCTGGTTAGGAGAAAGTAATGGTATTTTTCCTAATATTGCAGCACAAAATTCTTTAGCATGAACATTCCCGCAAATCTCCGTTATACCAAAGACCACGAATGGGTGTTACTGGAAGGAAATATTGCAACAATAGGCATTACTGATTTTGCACAAAGAGAACTGGGTGACATCGTATACGTAGATGTTCCAAATGTGGGAAAAGCACTCAGTGCCGAGGAGGTCTTCGGAACTGTTGAAGCGGTCAAGACCGTGTCTGACCTGTTTTTGCCCGTTGCCGGTACTATCAAGGAATTGAACAGTGAACTGGACGGTCAGCCCGAACTGGTTAATACTGACCCATATGGACAGGGTTGGATGATTAAAGTGACCGTGAGCAACCCTGCAGATGTGGATGCACTGATGGATGCTGCCGCTTACGGAAAATTAATTGAGGCTTAGTAAATCCAACGATCAGCTGATTTCGTTTATAGAAGAGTGGACCATTCCACTCTTTTTTTAGTTATATTGAGCTACGCTTTGGGTAAAACACATTGAGCGCCATTCCTACATATTCGGAACAGGAACTGGTTTCTCTGCTTAAAAACAGGGATAATAAGGCTTTTGGTTACCTCTACGATCACTATTCTGGCGCTTTATACAGCATCATATTGGCGATATTGAATGATACGGAGCTTGCCAACGACGTATTACAGGATGTTTTTGTCAATATCTGGAAAAAAATTGAAAGCTATGATCCGGCCAAAGGGCGATTATTCACCTGGATGCTGAACATAGCCCGGAATGCTTCTATCGACACGCTACGTTCCAAAACTTACCAAAACGACCGCAAAAACCAATCTATGGATTACCAGGGTAACGGCACCCAGGTATCGCTTGTTACGCAGGTAAACGTAGATAATATCGGGTTTAAGAAGGTCTTGAACCAATTGAAGGAGGAACAGCGGGCATTGATCGATCTGGCTTATTTTAAAGGTTACACACATGAGGAAATAGCGGAAATGGAGAACATACCGCTGGGAACAGTCAAAACACGTATCCGAAGTGCATTGATACAATTAAGGGGATTTTTAAAGTGAATATAAAAGAATACATATCAACCGGCATAGTTCAAAGCTATGTATTGGACCAGGCAGATGCAGCCGAGCGAGCAGAGTTTGAGCGGCTCTGTGCCCAATACCCGGAGCTTGTGGCCGAGCGCAAAGCCTTCGAGGATGCACTCGAAAAGTTTGCTTTGCAAAATGCGGTTGTACCACCGCGACAGGTTAAGGACGGATTTTTAGAAGCTATTCAGAACTCTTCTATAAATCAATCTAAAGTCATCACAATGGAACAAACAAATGCACCTGCTCAAAGGAATGGCAGCGCACGTTTTATGGCTGCTGCTTCTGTGGTATTACTGCTTGCCTGCGGATGGTTTGCTTACCGCTATTACACCCAGGCCAACGACCTCAAGGAATCCAACAGGGACCTCCAAACCCGTCTCGATTCGGCCGAAAACACGCTCAACAAGATCATTGATGAGCAAAAGCTGATCAAGGATCCCAATATTACCGTTGTGAACATGGTGGGCTCTACGGCCGCTCCGCAGTCATCGGCCAATGTATTTTGGGATACTGCGTCCGCATCCGTATTCCTCATGGTGAAGAATATGCCAAAGCTTCCATCGGATCAGCAATACCAGCTATGGGCATTGATCGATGGGGCTCCCAAAAGTCTGGGTGTATTCGATTCCCTGCAGAATAATGTGGTGCTCAGGATGGATAACACGAAGAAAGCCGATGCCTTCGCTATCACCATCGAGAAGAAAGGCGGCAATCCTTCTCCTACGCTGGAAAAGATGCAGTCTTCCGGCCGAACGAAGGCGCCGTTATAAAAATCATTTAGCGGGTTAAATCCCTGCCTCAAGGTCTTGCGAAATTTGCCTGTCAAATTAGCAAGACCTTCTCATTTGTGGGCAGATTTGAATTATCTTTCCGCCAGTATGCGACTCTTACTTAGAAAGCTGTGCACGAAGAAAATTCTTCCTATTCTCTGGACGATCATTACAATTGTGCTATTGTGTTTACCGGGATCTGCGATACCCGGCGACGGGATCCAGTTCTTCGAAATACCACATTTCGATAAAGTGGTGCATGTTATACTCTTTGGCGGGATCGTATTCTTCTGGGGTGCCCATTGCGCTTCTAATGGAGGAACAAAAAATACCTGGATAAGAGAGCTAACGCTAATAACGGTTTTGACTATCGCACTGGGAATTGTCCTTGAATATGTACAGTTTTACTTTATTCCACAACGTAGCTTCGACAGGGGAGATATTGTAGCAGATGCCAGCGGGGCCATTGTTGCCTCGCTTTGGTTGTTGTATCTATACCCTATAAAGGCAGTTAGCCGCTGATACACAGTTTATTGTAAAAAAAATGGCCCTTGTAGAAACAAGGGCCGTAACCAAAACTAACTGCTTATGAGAAAATTGACTGCTTTATGTAAGTCTTTTATAAAGAACTTCAAATATTGTTAACGCAAATCCGGTGCCATTAGTATGATCCCCGCCGTTAAAGAAGGTTTAAAACGAAACCGGGATTTGCTGGAAGAATCTGTAGGGAAAGAACTCAATCATTTGACATCACAAAGGAACAACCCCTGCGTTTATTTTCCACTCCCTTTAAAGATTTTTTCAAAATGTTAACATTCGCAAACGTCAAAAACAGGGTTCAATAGGTTATTTTAACTGCCTAATATCCACGTAGCTATTAAAAGAATATTAAACTTCCCCTGTTTAAGCGGGCTATCGGGAAAAGAAGCCTTTAACGGAGTCGAGTAAGTTGCCTCCCCCAGCTTGTCCGCCCGAAAACATAGCCATTACGTCCTGCAAATCGGTATCGCCATCTTTGTCAAGCCCGCCCTGGGTTACTTTACCAAGAAGACCCTGAATGTTGAATCCCTGCGATTTTCCACCAGAGAGGTGGTTGAAGATACCCTGTATATCGAAACTGTTGTCGTTGGGGTCATTGGTCTTGCTGACCAGGTTCTGCAATACATTGGGCACCAGGTTGCCGGCAATACCGCCTGCCGATTGCTGGTCAAACCCGAATTGATTCATTAACTGCTGCACTACGTTGCCCGAGAGGTTTTGTACAACGGGATTGTTGTTCGACGCGGCATCCTGCCCGCCAAATAACTTCAACACATCTTTGAGCCCGCCCGAAGCCAGCATGTTCTGAAGCCCTCCTGCAATCGATTGACCGGTAGCGGAAATAACTTCCTCATTACGTTCGTTGGGAACTGTAGGATTGTTGATAATGGCAGATCCGGCCTGTTCACGTACCAGGTTGATAAGATTGTCTAACATAAGCGTCGTATTTTTTGAATGAAGGTATAACGTTATGTAGAGTCAGGGATTGCGGGCCGGATGAACCGATCGTTAATTTTGTTTGGCGATCTTCTCTGCGTTTTCAGCAAACTGTAATGCATCGATGAATTCCTGGATGGAACCATTCATGACCTCATCGAGATTATAAACCGTCATACCAATGCGGTGATCGGTAACGCGGCCTTGCGGATAGTTGTAGGTACGGATCTTGGCACTACGGTCACCGGTGCTAACAAGGCTTTTACGATGACGGGCAATTTCATCTTCCTGCTTGCGCACCTGCTCCTCGTACAGCTTGGTACGCAGCATTTGCATTGCCTTCTCCCGGTTGCCCAGCTGGGTACGTTCCGTTTGACACATGACTACCATGCCGGAGGGAAGGTGCGTGAGTATTACTTTGGTTTCTACTTTGTTTACGTTCTGTCCGCCCGCACCACCGCTTCGGGCAGTTTCCATCTTCACATCGGCGTCTCTTACTTCCACATCTACCTCTTCGGCTTCCGGCATTACGGCTACTGTCGCTGCCGATGTATGCACCCGGCCCGATGCTTCTGTATCGGGAACCCGTTGAACACGATGCACACCACTTTCAAATTTAAGCGTTCCATATACATCGTCGCCCACTACCTCCAGCTGCACTTCTTTATAGCCGCCTACAGTGCCTTCTGTTTCACTCAGGATGGCGGTTTTCCAGCCCTTTCTTTCACAGTATCTCAAATACATGCGCAGCAGGTTGCCGGCAAAGAGGCTCGCTTCGTCGCCTCCGGTACCGCCCCTGATCTCGAGGATCACGTTTTTCTGATCCTGGGGGTCCTTGGGTATCAGCAATTGGCGAATGTCGGCTTCCAGCTTATCCTTTTTTTCTTCCAGTATGGGGAGTTCTTCTTTGGCCAGCTCGCGCAGCTCTTCATCATCACCCCGCTGGGCAGCCCGGTAGCTTTCCAGATCGTTCAGTAACTCTCTATATTGATTATGGGCTATCACGATCTTCTCAAGACTGCGGTATTCCTTGCTCAGTTCGGTAAACTTCCTGTTATCGCTCACGATAGCAGGGTTGGTCAATGCCACTCCAAGATCCTCAAAACGCGCCTTGATCGCTTCCAGTTTGTCTAACATGTTTGCTGTATTTTTACGAAATTCTGCAGGTAGGCCAATGTCTGGTCAACACTTACCCCTTCAGAACGTTATTGCCGATGAATTAAAGGCTTGCAAAGTTAATCGTTTCATAGCTTACATGGGATACAGAAAATTCAGCGCTCAACAAATATTTACCGGTTTCCGCCTGGTCGAAAACCTGGTATTGATCACCGACGAAAATGGTACGGTAGAAGGGCTCATTGCCTGGGAGGATGCGGGTGATGATGTTCAACTGCTGAATGGCATACTGACGCCCGGATTCATCAATGCCCACTGTCACCTGGAACTCAGTCATATGAAGGGTGTTATTGCGCCCGGTACCGGGATGGTCGACTTCCTGCTGGGGGTAATGGGGCAAAGAACTGTCGATGAAACAGTCATTTTGCAGGCGATCGCCGATGCCGAAACATCCATGTTGCAACAGGGCATTGTGGCGGTGGGGGATATTTGCAATACGCACTTCACGATACCCCAAAAAGAAAAAGGAAGGTTATACTACCAGAACTTTATTGAAGCAACAGGGTTTGTACCCGCTACGGCCGATGCCCGCTTCGGAGCGGCTCAAGCCACTTGGGAACAATTTCGGGCTGCCAACCTGCAGACCACGGAACAGCTTCTGTCAACGACCACCAATGATACCGTTGATCTGGAAAATCGGGCAAATGACGCAGCCGGCGAAAACTTACAGGAATCATCACCAGCCAGAAGCCCCCTTTTCCCGGGCAGGAGCATTATCGGCGCTGCCAACAGCTCCATCGTTCCGCATGCGCCCTATTCTGTTTCTGCGGCGCTGTTTGAGCGCATTGCTGCCTTTCCCGGCAATGGCCTGCTCACTATGCACAACCAGGAGAGCCTGGAGGAAGAACAATTCATTCAATCGGGGGGGGGGGCTTTCAACAGGCTGTACCAGGCCCTCGGGCTGGATATTTCTTTTTACCAGCCTTCGGGAAAAAGCAGCTTGCAAACCACGCTACCCCGTTTCCGGAATAACCAGCAATTGATCCTGGTACACAATGTGACCACGAATGCCGGCGACCTGCAATTTCTGCAGGAGGGCCGGATGGCAGGCGTGCTGCCTGCTGTTCATTTTTGCCTGTGTCCCAACGCCAATCTGTACATCGGTAATGGCCTGCCCGATGTGGAATTGCTGCGCCAAAAGGGGGAACATATCGTAGTGGGTACAGATAGCCTCGCTTCGAACCATCAGTTGAGTATTGTAGCCGAACTAAAAACGCTTCATCAGCATTTTCCGGTCATTCCGTTAGAGGAACTATTGCGTTGGGGAACCAGTCAGGGTGCTGCGGCACTGGGTATAGACGACTATTATGGGAGTTTTGAAGCGAATAAGCAGCCGGGGGTAGTGCTGCTAGACGCCGACCTTTCCCGTGCACAGCGCTTGTTATAATAGTTAGCCCAATACTTCTTGTAGGATGGGCAACGTTTTCATGATCCCGAAATCGGGCACATGCAGGGCGTAAAAGGTTTGGTAGGCCTGCAACAGCGTTCTCCTCGTTTCCTGGTTCAGCCGTATTTCTTTGAGTTCGTGCGGCTGCATGACTCTCAATAATTGGGAAGTGATAAAGCTGTATTGTCCTTGCAGAAAGTAAGGGTGGATGGGATGTTCCCGCACAAATTCCCCTTCCTGCAGATCGAGGTAGGGATGCTCTTCCGAATAATCATCGCTGAATCGAAATCCCAAAAAAGTCGTTAGGTGGAGTGCGAAGAATAGCCCGAAGTTGGCCGTCACATAATCATCGGCCAGGTCGAGGTGCATGAACGTATCTTCTATAAAGTGAAACAGGTCGGGGTTCGATTCCGGCTGCTTGATCGTTTTCTGCAGCAGTTCTACCATGAACAGGGCCACCGAATTCTTGATCACATTGAAGAACAGGTGCTGGTATATATAGCTCCACCGGTATTCTTTGAGCCTTTGCAGGTTCTTCAGGTCATTGTGGTAAACGACCAGGTCGAGTATAGCAGCCGGCTGAAACAGGTTGGCTTTGCCGGGTCCTTTTTTGGTGGAGGTGCGCACGCCATTCACCAGGTACGACTGGATACCAAACAGTTCGGTAAAGATGGTGACCACGATGCTGGTGTCGCCATACTTCACTGTTTTTAGTACGATTCCCTTGGTGGATTGGATCATTTACTGATGTATACGATTTTGGCTACTGTTTTTTCCTGCTTGTTATCGTCGCTTACCAATACCAGGTAAACGCCGGTCGAGATTGTTCTCCCTTTATAATCTTTGCCATTCCAAACAGCCTGTCCGCCCAGCGCTCGTGTTTGGTATACCAGACGTCCGTCGGTCTCCGCGATCTTCACAATGGCATTGTTGGCAAGACCACGAATGGCGATGGTGCCGGTATAACCGGGTGGCACCGGATTGGGGAACACCAATACATCGCTGTTGCTGGTAGTGCCCTCGGTGGCGGTAGACCGATAAGAGCACATGCCCTGGCTGGTGGCGAAGTATACCTCGCCGGTTTTGCCATCGATGCCGATCTGTTTTACATCGTTGCTGAGAAGCGGGCTATTGGCCGCGGTAAAGCGGGCCAGGGTTTTGGCTCCATCCGCACTAATGAGCCATACCCCGTTCTTAGTGCCGATCCATTTACGGTCGGCGCCATCTACTGCAATGGCCTGCACTTCTTCATCGCTAAACAGGTATCCCGCAAAATTGTCCTGCTGTACCACGGGTAATATTGCCTCACACCCCTGCTGGGTAAATACTTCCCGGGGGCACTGCACAATACCGATCCCTTTACGGGTGCCGATCCAGATAAAGCTGTTCTTGTCTTTGGCAATGCTCAGCACGGCATTGTCGGGCAGGTTACCATTTCCCTTTCCTGCGCGGTACCATTTCCACTGATCGTCGCCCGGGTTATCGATCGACTGCCCATGGTTGAAACACAGCAAACCATTGCCATTGGGCGCGATGATCCATTTTTGGTCAAGATCATCGATCAGGAGGGGGCCAGTCGCGTTTTCGGGTATAGTATAAGGTACGAAAAAAGATCTCCAGCTGCCGTCTTTTTTTCTCACCACTATTGGCTGCAGCGAACCGTAATTGCTGATCCAGCAATTTTGTTCCTGGTCGAAGGCCAGGCCACTTACCCGGTAGCTACCGGGTGCAAAATAGGCGGGCTGAAGACCGCTGTTTTGTTTGAATACCTGGAGGGGTTGATCTTTGGGCAGGTGCAACAGGCCGCCGCCGTACGAGCCAGCCCATACTGTTTCATCCGCCGGGTCAATCGCCAGCGTAATGAGATCGGGTAGGCTGTCCAGTGCGGGCAGGCTGTTTTTGTTGTAATTGGTCCAGGCGTCGGCAGATAAGGAGAAAAGCCCGTCTTTGTTTAATGTGGGTGCCCAGCTATCTGTTACTGTGCCGGCGGCAGCCCACAGGGTATTGTTGTTTACCTGCAAGGTGCCATAGGCCGGGCCAAAGGGTGAGTTGGGTACGAAGGAAGTGAACTGCCCGGTAGCATATTGTGAAAGCCCCACCAGGCTATCGGCTATCCAGTAATAGCCCGCTGCTTCGATGGCCCCGCGGGGCGCCGCAGTAAAACTGTTATGCTGGATGGTTTCCTGCGTGGCGCCTTGTGGCGAAAGGACACGCACGCGGCCGGCGCCAGTCATTTGTTCACAAACCAGTAGTTTGTTGCCCGCCGGTTGAATGTTTTTAATGCCGGCTGTGCTGGCATAGAGCAATTGCCATTGGCCGTTGCTGAGTTGGTAAAGCGAGTCGTTTTTCTGCGCTACGAGCAGCTGCTGAAAGACGGTTGTTGCTGTAACCGGGCCATCGGGTAATCCGTTGCTGCCTGATAATTGCTGCCAGTTGCGGAAATCGGCGAGGTGAGGATCGGTGAGGGAAGCCTTTTTCAGGCCATCATCGGTAGCGGCGTAGAGGAAATTACCGTCTGTGGCCATGGCATGCACTGCTGTCTTTTCACCATTGTTGCCGATGATATAGGTGTCCTTCACTTCCTTTTTAGATAGGTCGAGAGCTACAATGCCGATGCCGGTGCTGAGGTAGGCGACCGTGCCGCGGATTAAAATATGATGAATTGTTTTGTTGCCGGTAATGGGAGATCGTGCAATGGCGTCGATGGGGTAAGTGTCGTCCTGGATCAGGATGTCGACCAAGCTATTGGCGTAAGCTACTACCACGAGGTCGCTTTGAGCGTCGGATGCTATGGCGGTAATGCCGGTGGCGGAGAGTCCGTTCACCTTGCTGAAGCGCTCGATCGTATAATCGGTGGTGGTAAGGGAGAAAATGGACCAGGGCCCCGCGCACCATAATTTATCCTGTCCGGTTGCCAGGCCAATGGCATGGTGATAGGAGCTATGATCCCGCCATTGACCGATAGGTACGGTTTGGCAGGGGGCAAAAGCCGGAAAAAGCATGACCAGGAAGTACAGGGCAATGGAACGTACAGGCATATCGTATTCAAAGTTAATCGAATGGAGGCACGAATTAAAACCGGGAAAACTTCTGTAATCCCTTCAAATTAAGTTTCTTTGCCACGCCCGCCGAAGCATCTGTGCAGGAGGGGCGTAGCTCAGCGGTGAATGATCCGGGTGAGCCATCCTGCCTACAGCATGCGGACGTGATGCATCGATCCGCCAGTTTTCCCTGCCACCGTTCTGTCGATCCGGAATCAACCGGCTACACATGGCCGGCGTGGGGATACATACTTACCGGCGGGTTTTGCTCGTTATAATTCTTCTTCATTAAACTGTTGATCACTCATGTGGGGAACCCTTGCACGATTTATTATCCGCTTCCGCTGGCTGCTCCTGGTGTTGTTACTCGCCGTTACCGCATTTTTGGGCTATCATGCCAGTAAGGTGCAGCTGAGTTATGAATTTACGCGGGCCATACCCACCGATAATCCCAAATACCTCACCTACCAGGCCTTCCGCCAGCAATTTGGCGAAGACGGTAATTTGCTCGTGGTGGGCGTTCAGACCGATCAGTTCTTTACTGAGAAAGTGTTCAATGACTACGTTAAGCTGGCCGGCGATATGAAGAAGGTCGAAGCGGTAGAAGATGTATTGAGTGTGCCGGTCGCTACCAACCTGATGCGGGATACGGCAGCCGAAAAGCTCCATGCTGCTCCTTTGTTTCCTACCGGTTCTTTGTCGCAGTCAACGATCGATACCTGTGCAGCCACTTTCCGTAACCTGCCATTCTACCAGGGTCTATTATACAATCCGGCCACCAATACCTACCTCATGGGCATCCGCATCAACAAGGATGTGCTGAACTCCAAAAAGAGAAATGATGTGGTAGCGAAGATCGTAGAGGTGGGCGATGCATTTGGCAAGCAGCATTCCATCGACATGCACTACAGCGGCCTGCCGCTTATCCGCACCAATATTGCCACCAAGGTTGCCCGCGAAATGCAGTGGTTCCTGCTGGGCTCTATCCTGCTTTCAGCCGTGTTGCTGTTGATCTGTTTCCGCAGTTTCAGTGCCATGTCATTATCCCTCGCGGTGGTGATCATCGGGGTGTTGTGGAGCCTTGGTACGATGGTGTTGTATGGTTACAAGATCACCATCCTGAATGCGCTGATACCACCGTTGGTGGTGGTGATCGGTATTCCCAACTGTATCTATTTCCTGAATAAATTCCATACGGCCTGGCACGATACCGATCCCTCGCTCGATCCGGCCACGCGGAAGCGTACGGCGCTTACTGAAATGATCAGCCGTATGGGCGTGGTAACACTGTTCTGCAATATTGCCGCGGCCATCGGTTTCGGGGTATTTGCCCTCACGAAAAGCGCCGTGTTGAAAGAGTTTGGCGTAGTAGCCGGTATCAATATCATGGCGCTGTTCTTTATCTCGGTGATCTTTATACCGGTGGTGCTGAGTTTTCTGCCGGCGCCCAAGCCAAGACATACCCGTTACCTCGATAACAAGTGGCTGCTGAAGGTGCTCGACAAACTGGAGATCTGGTCGGTAGGGCATCGCAAAATGATCTATGGTGTTACGGCGGTGATCCTGGTAATCTCGGTGGTGGGTATATTCAGGCTCAAGTCGGAAGGGTATATGGTCGACGACCTGCCTAAAACCGATAAGATCTATACCGACCTGAAATTCTTTGAAAAGAACTTCAAGGGCATCATGCCGCTGGAGATCGTGATAGATACCAAAAGGAAAAACGGCTTACGCGCCAATATGCTGCAAACCTTTGGAAAGATCGATACGCTATCGGCTTATATCGCGGCGCAGCCCGAAATGGCGCGGCCGCTCTCGATCGTAGAGGGGCTCAAGTTTGCGCGCCAGGCTTATTATGAGGGCGATAGCCTTCAGTATGGCCTGCCCAACAGTTTCGACATCGGTTTCCTGGCCCAGTACCTGGGTGGTAAAAGCGAAGACAGTACGGGTAAGCAAAACAACTTCAGTCGGGTAGTGCGGTCGTTCATGGACAGCACGCGTCAACGCACGCGCATCAGCGTGAACATGGCCGATGTGGGCAGCAAGCGCTTGCCCGAACTCATCAGTGCCATTCAGTCAAAAAGCGATCAACTCTTCGATACGGCCCGGTACAAAGTAGAATACACGGGTACTACGGTAACCTTCCTGGAAGGAAGTGCTTTCATCATCAACGGCCTTAAAGAAAGTATTGCCTGGGCGTTCCTGCTGATCGCGCTGTGTATGTTGTACCTGTTCCGTTCGGTGAAGATCTTATTGTGCTCGCTGGTGCCAAATATCATACCGCTGATCATTACGGCGGGGGTAATGGGCTGGACGGGTGTGGCCATCAAGCCATCAACTGTTTTGGTATTTTCGGTGGCACTTGGTATTGCAGTTGACATTACGATTCGTTTTCTCGTAAATTACAAGCAGGAGCTGCAACGGCAGGATAAGCCAGCGCAGGAGATCGTGATCGATACGATCCATAAAACAGGCATCAGTATTATTTATACCTCCCTGGTGTTGATCGCAGGCTTCGTGATATTCTGTTTCAGTGGCTTTGGCGGAACGCAGGCATTGGGCTGGCTCACCTCACTCACTTTGGTGCTGGCTACCTTGACCAACCTGATCTTTTTGCCGACGTTGCTGATGAGTTTTGTAAAGAAAGAGCGGAAATAAGGAGATTGGGTATAGTTATCTTGACCCCTCCTGATAACTATAGTGGTAATAAGATATTGGAAATGAGTGTCCCCAAAACCGGGGATAGCGGCTTTATTCTACATATTTAATGGAGAAAAACTCGTTTTAAAGCACACAGAATGATATCTTTATAATAGTTGACCGGCCAATGGCAGGATCAGGACCTAAAACCATTATAGTATGAAAAGACGATCGTCACCCCCAGTATTGCCCCCGCATGCCCATCGGGTAATCATTCCTTATCACTTTTCTTATCGTTGCTGCTGACGCAGGTGCAGAATAGACGCGCAAGAAATTGCATGCAGCAATCCTTCCATTCTCCTTGTCACTTTTTAAGGCAACAGAAACCATAGTATACCATTATACAAATCAAAAACTCAACGTTCATGAGGAAAATTTTATGCACGTTGCTTTGTACCCTGCTGATCCTTGTTCAGTTGGTGGTGCAGGCACAGGAAAGAACGATTTCCGGTAAAGTAACCGATGCAGCCGGGGCACCGGTAGTAGGGGCATCAGTTACTGTGAAGGGATCTTCATTAGGCACATCCAGCGGTAGTGATGGAGCATTTACACTTCGGCTACCAGCTTCAGCAAAAACTATTATTGTATCTGCCGTAGGTTATGCCGAGCAGGAACTCGCTATCGGCAGTAAATCTGTATTTGCCGTTTCCCTGACCGTTGAGGGCAAGGGGCTCGACGAAGTGATCGTTACCGGGTACGGGGTACAAAAACGCTCACAGTATGCCGGCGCCGCATCTAAAGTGGATGCCAAAGCCATCAACCAGGTCCCCAATGGTAGTATTGATCAGATATTACAGGGCCGGGCTCCCGGACTGTACGTAGCTGCCGGATCAGGTCAGCCGGGTGCCGCGGCGAACGTGATCATCCGTGGTGTTGGAACGATAGGCGGGGTAAGTACGCCTTTATATATAATGGATGGAGTTCCTATCCAGTCAGCTACATTTTCGGCATTAAGCCCTTCCGATATAGCCTCGGTGGATGTATTGAAAGATGCGGTAGCTACTGCGCTGTATGGAAGCCGCGGTTCAAATGGTGTGATTGTGATCACTACCAAACGCGGTAAGGCGAATGGTAGGATCACTTATGGAGCAAAGGCCCAGATAGGTTTTTCGGACCGCACCAGGCCCAAGTTTGAAATGATGGATTCTAAGCAACGTATGCAGTATGAAGAGGAAGTGGGTATTGAAAATGACGTCACTATCGGACCTGGATGGTATTTGTCCCGTCTGAACCCAGCCAACAACGGCCTGCCAGAATCTACCTTGAAACGCTACGATCAGATCAGGGATAGTCTTGGCAATTCAAATGCCGACTGGGAAGATATATTCTTCCGTCGTGGCCACACTCAGGAGTATGAGGTAAGTGCGTCGGGTGGTGGAGATAAAACAGCCTTCTATTCTTCTCTGAACTACTTTAAACAAGATGGTATCGCCATCCGCTCTGCGCTGGAGAGGTTCTCTTTTAGAACAAATTTCGATGTTAAGACCGATAGACTGACCCTGGGAATCAGTAGCACATTGAACTATGCCAATAGCAGCTTTATTGAATCGGAGAATAATACGTCAGTGGCTAATCCTTTCGCCTCTGTTTATTATGCGCTGCCATATGAGCTCCCTTATAAAGATGGCGTGTTGCTACACCCCGGCAACTCATCGGGCCCTGATGGTTCCGATCCTTTATTGCCCAGTGATCCTGATAAACCTTACCTGGTATATGACCAACGGGAAGGATCAACAGCTTTGGAGAGAATGTTGTCGACAACGAGGAGGAACAATGAAATAAAGGCAGTATTAGGCGCGAATATTAAGTTTAAGATATATGATGGCTTATCGATCATTAGTACGTTGGGGCTCGATTTTCGTGAATTGATGTCGCAGCGGTTTATCGATCCCAATACTTATACCGGCACACTGGTTACGGGCGCACAAGGATCTTTTTCTGAGGGATCCAGCAGGTTCATGAGGCTATTTGGTAATGTAGGGTTTAATTACAACAACTCATTTGGGGACAAACATGCAGTGGATGCCAGTGTATTGGTAGAAAACACCCGCGCCAATGCCAGGAACTTCAGTTATGTAGGGTTTGGAATCAACCCACTGCTGCCGAATACGCCGGCAGCTATTACTCCGGGTTCTGAGAATGGATTCATACCTACTGTTGGCGGAGGTCGTGATCTCAATGTACTGCAATCTTTGATAGGTATTGTTCGATACACCTATGATGGAAAGTATACGTTAAACGGAAGTTATCGTATGGACAGGTCATCCATGGTGCCCGAAAAGAATAGGTCAATCTCTTATTTTGCGGCTGGTGCTACCTGGAATGTCCTGAAAGAAGAGTTTATGGCTAACGTGGAAGTTCTTTCCGAGCTGCAGTTGAGGGCCAGTTACGGAACCTCTGCAAGTCCCTTCACAAGTTCATTCGGATATCTGGCGTTATACGGCGCCACATCTTATAATGGTGTTCCAGGAAACGGTGTGTCTCAACTGGCAAACGACGATTATGACTGGGAATATGCTAATACGACGAATATTGGCATTGACTTCAGCCTGTTCAGTAACCGTTTACGAGGTACCATTGAATTGTACAATAAGGCTACCAAAAATCTGTTTGTATCGCAAAAGCTGTCGGCTTGGTCTGGTTCAACGTCGCTCGATATCAATGCTGGTAAAATGCGCAACCGCGGTATTGAGTTAGCATTGTCAGGTGATATCGTTGCCAATAACTTCCTCCGCTGGACTGTGGGCGGTAATATTGCCTACAATAAAAACGAGATCACCAGCCTGGGACAGGTAAATGAGTTTGAAAATGGAACAGCCATTATCAGGGTGGGACTTCCCTATGGTTCTCATTTTATCCCGAAATGGGGTGGTGTAGATGCTGCTACAGGATATCCACTGTATTATAACAAAGATGGGTCACTTACCACCGAATACAATAGTGCTACCCAGAGCGTTGCTGAGTTTGGAACTTTCCTGCCTAAGGTTAATGGTGGTTTCAATACTACGGTCAATTATAAGAATTTTTATCTCGAAGCATTTTTTAGCTATTCGGCCGGTAATAAGCGTTTCAACAACGAGGATTTTTTTAATGAGACTTCCTCTTTCGCCACCAGCAACCAGTCTACGACTTTGCTGAACCGCTGGAGAAAGCCGGGTGATGTTACTAATATTCAAAAGTTCGGCACCTCAAGAAGCTTCTCCTCCAAAGATATCCAGGATGCATCTTTTGTTCGTTTCAGGAACCTGAATGTAGGATATAATGTGCCGCGCAAATGGCTACAGGAAATGCGCATATTTACAGCTGCAACAGCTTATGTACAGTGCCAGAATTTGTATACCTGGAGCAACTGGAGAGGGTTTGATCCGGAAGACAATAACAATATCTCGACGTTCGAGTATCCTCCTCAACGGACATTTACTTTCGGAATCAATCTTACATTCTAAGACCCATCAATTAACACATTATGAAGCTTAAAAAATATATCTGGTTTGCTGCACTGGCTGTAATGGCAGCATCCTGTAAAAAGCAACTGGACATAAATCCTCCGGACGATATCAGGGAAGAACTCGCCTTGACAAATGTGCCGGATCTTGAAAAGGCGATGATAGGCGTATACGCAGCCATCAACGGAACATATGATTTGGATATTTACGCTAACAGCCTGTATTCGGATGAAGCGTATCTGCCATTGGAAAATAATACCGGTCGAGGCGTTATTGCGTATCGTTGGCAAACCGACCCCGGGATTTCTGAGGTAACGGATGCCTGGAATGGATATGCCATTGGTGTTGACAGGGCAAACCGCATCATTGCTGCCGCCGATAAACTGGCTGGTAAAACCTCTACTGAAGAAGCGCAGCGGAAACGAATTAAAGGAGAAGCAATAGGTGTGCGTGCCTATTGTGAGTTCCAGGTGCTGATCAACTATGCTGCCAACCTGGAACCTGGATCGTTGGGTGTTCCTTACGTATATGAGTCGAAGATTCAAAAGCCAAAACGCCTCACAGTGGGTGAGGTTTTCGTCAATCTGAACAAAGACCTGACTGATGCGTTGGCGCTGATGCCTGCCAACTTTGGCGACCGCACGCGTTTAACGTTAGTAGGATTATATGCCTTGCGAGCGAGAGTGGCTCTTTATCAAAAGAACTGGGATTTGGCCATCAGCGCAGCCACAACGGTTATCAATGCCGTTCCATTGGCGACACCTGCACAGTATCCGTTAATTTGGACCGACGAAACAAATTCGGAAGTAATCTGGAAGCATAAACGTATTCCGCAGGATTCAAGGATCGGTGATATATATTATGACCGTGCTCAGAATAAAATAATGTATGGTGCATCATATGAACTGCGTAGCCTATTTTCCATTGATGACATCAGGTATGAAAGTACGGTACTTGAGTTGGGAGGTGGCAGGTTTGCCGTAGGGAAGTATTGGGGAGGTGATGCAAATGAACCTGGCCGCGCAGATATCAAAGTATTTCGCACCGCTGAGATGTACCTGATCCGTGCCGAAGCTTATGCCGAAAAGAACCAGGTCCTGAGTGGCGCTGCAGATTTGAATATGTTGCGTAGTAGAAGGATTAACGGTTATACGAATGAAGCATTTGGAAGTAAGGAAAGCCTTATCAGCGCTGTACTCACTGAACGATATAAGGAGCTTGCCTTTGAAGCTCAGCGCATGCATGACCTGCGTAGGAAATTGCAGCCTGTGACTCGTTTGCCGGAAGATGCTGAAAATGCTTTGGGAGCAGTATTACTGAATGTATCGGATAAGAAGTATTATTATCCTATCCCGGCCAGCGAAATATTGGCGAATGAAAATATGGAGCAAAATCCTACTTATAAGTAGATCGGTAAGCACATTTTCTCATGAACTTCAATTTTGTTTTATGATCAAACAACTCACCTATATAATTGCAGTCGCTACGATCCTGTTTTCGGTCGGAGCCTGTAAAAAGGAAAAAACGGCTGTGCCTCCCACTTTTGCGCACTTTGATTTTGTAAATACTGGGGAGTACTATGTTACTCAGACCGCGAGCACTTTTAAGATCCCGCTAGGTCTTACTGCAGCTGCGGATGGCGATCGGACCATCGAGATCACGATCACGTCACCAACCGGTGCCAAAGAAGGCCAGCAGTTTAGCGTCAACAAAAAGAGCTTTACGATCCCTGCCGGCAAAGTAACGGACAGTATCATCGTTAGCGGCATCTATGCGGGGCTTTCATCGGGTAAGGTAGACACAGTTATCTTTAAAATATCGGGCGGCAGCGTAACAGCCATGCAGACCGAGCAGCAGTATACATTATACCTTCAGCAGTATTGTGATGTTGATATTAATAGTTTTTCAGGTCTATACTCTGCGCAAGATTATTATGAAGGTGCCCCGGATGGTGGGCCATACGATATTTACCTCACGCCGGTAGGTTTGACAGGACCCACATCTGGTACGATTACGTTGGACGGGTTATGGTTGGTACCCACTACCACAACGCTTAAACTTGACTGGGCCGATCCTGCTAAATTTTCAACAGAAATGACGGCACAGCCCTGGTTTATTCATCCAGCCGTTGGTCAGATATCAATAAAGCCAAATGGTAAAGGGTCCTTCTCAAGCTGTAATAATTCACTAAGAGTGGAATACGAAGGAACGTTCGCTGGAGGTAGTTTTAAGTACACGACGATAATAACGAAATAGAGAAAAGTATTTAGACCATAATTGTTTTTTTGAAAAGCAATGCGGAGTTACCGCATTGCTTTTTTTTGTGGAAAAACTTAGCAAGAGTGCTCAGTTAGGGGCGCGATATTGCACGCTTATCTTCTAAATCTGCACGGTTATGTATCAAATCTGCACACTTACGGGTTTGTCCTTGTCCGTTTGAAGGGTTAGCGTTTACTTCGTACTGGAAGCAACGCTGAGCCAACTCCCCGGCTGAATAGTTGCTGCGAAACCTTACCTGTTTAACCACTTAACCTTAACTAACCATGCGAAACCCATGGGCCCTTGTCCTATTATTGAACCTTGTTCTGTTGCATAACGCTACGGCACAGGATAATCCAACGTTTACCGACAAAATTCTCGGACTCCCCGCTAAGTTTAACGATCGCATTCAAAAGAAAGCTGACAAACTCGAAGTGCAGGTCACCCGGCAAACAGAAAAATACCTGCAACGACTGGCCCGCAAAGAGGAAAAGCTGCGCTGCAACATGGGGAAGACCGACTCGACGGCAGCTAAACACCTCGTCGGCTGTTCTGCAGAGAAATATGAAAAGCTCGCCGAAAAGCTAAAAAATTCAACTGCCATTGCTGACAGGGCAGGAGGTCAATACCTGCCTTATGTTGACTCCCTCAAAACCTCACTTTCATTCCTTGAAAAAAATAAGGATCTCCTCAATTCCCAAGAGACTAAGAAGATCACCGGCTCTTTACAGCAGGTGCAGCAACTCCAGGGCAAACTGCAGCAAACGGAGGAAATAACAGCCTTTATCCATCAGCATAAAGTGCATATCAAGGTAATGCTCAGCCGTAATACAAACCTGTCTGTGGGTCATAGCAAAGGTTACCCGGACATTCAAAGGGACATCTATTACTATTTCAAGAACGTGCAGGCATACAAAGATTTGTTGAATAACCCCGACGAGCTACTTTTTAAAAGTTTAGGGTGTCGTGTTTAACCAAATTTTGTTTTCCCTTCGAGGTTAGTAGCTGAAGTCTATTTCAATCTCACCAAGGGAGTTCTGAATACCTATTAAATACAGTTTAAAATAATCAATTAAATGCTCCGAAACTTAAAATCACTATACCTACCGCTTGTAGGTATGTTACTGTTTCACGGTATGGTTAATGCCCAGGATCCTGTTGCATTTGAGCCTGCTGTTTTCCCAACTGTTATTGCGCCTTCGCCGCATGCTTTTTCTATGACAAAGTATGGAGATATGCCTATTGGTTTATTTACTGGTACAGCACAATTCAATGTGCCGGTATATAATATTACGAGTGGGAAAATATCCCATCCAATCTCCATTGATTATGCTACCAATGGGGTGAAAGTCGATGAAATTGCTTCGCGTGTTGGTATGAATTGGAGCTTAAAGGCTGGCGGCGTGATTACCCGTAAAGTGCTAGGTCTACCAGACGACATTTCAGGTGTCTTTCGTCATAAGCCTGCGTCTCATGATCCCAGCAGTTGGGAAATGTATTATTTTCTAAAAGAGAATGTAGAGCCAGCGGACCCACAGCCTGATGAGTATAGTTTTAATTTTGACGGGAATAGCGGAAAGTTTATCATCTTAGATGGCGTAATTAAACCGCTAAAGTATACTGCTGTTAAATTCGAAAAGGTTGCCACAGATGTATTTATGGCAACCACACCAAACGGCTATAGGTATTATTTCGGGGAAAACTTAGCGTACGAAGAGTCTGAATCAAAAAAGTACTATGAATTTGAACGACCAACAATATATAACAAAGCAAAAACTGCCTGGTATCTTACACGGATAATCGGAACAAACAACGATACATTGCAGTTTAGTTATACAAAAGGTAGCTCGTTTACACTTACCGGTGCGTCAGATGTATATAATTTTCTTCCTCAGAATACCATGCAATTAACATATTATAACTATTGGATTGGCTCAATAAGTGTGCCAACAAGAAATAATTGCTACCCGCCGGAGCAATACAAATTGTCGGTCCATACCTCAAGCGGCTCCGTACAACAGTTAGATGAAATAGTTTTTAATGATGGGAAAGTGAAGTTTTATTATTCGGATAGGGAGGACTTGACTTTTGATAAGAGGATTGATAGTATAAGGATTATGGGAGTTGAGGGGGCGATCATTAAAACTATGAAATTGAATTACGTTTATTCGACAAATAGTGACACCTCCTATTATCTTATGGCTTACAATTCCAAGGTACAGGATTTGTATCCAAATCTGCGGAAAAGGCTTTTTCTGGAAAGCATTGAGGAAATAGGGCGAGGTAATGTCACTGGCGGAAAGTACAAGTTTGAGTACAATGATATTGATCAAATCGCCCCTCGCCTAAGCATGTCCCAAGATCTATGTGGCTATTTTAATGGAAAAATAAATTCAAAATTGTTTCCGAATGACACATACGTTGGAGATATTAATCGGTATGGAGGAGATCGCTCGTTTGATTCAGCATTTGCGGTAAAAGGTACTTTAAAAAGGATAATTTACCCGACAGGAGGGTATAGTGAAGTGGAGTACGAGCCACATAATATTTATGGGCTGCCCAAAAAAGCTATTGTTTATGATACAGTAAAATTGAAAGTGTCTAATCCTTCTGGATATAATTACAGAGTGATTACGATGGATACCTGGACTGCGTCAATGCATATAAATATCAAGCCTATAGTAAGTTGGATTGGCGCACCCCCGCCTATTGAGCAAATCAGGGGAGATGAAGGTGCCATAATTTCGGTCTACGATTTGGCAACGAACGAATGCGTTGTATGCGGAATTCCGGTACCAGTTGGTGCAAACACTGAAATTGACCAGTTGTTACCAAATTCCTATAATCGTACATTGTACGGGGCTGTTACAATCACGCATCCAGGAATAAAGGCTGAAGTCGTTTTTGTTGGAAAAGATTTGGAGGTTGTTAGCAATACAAATCAACCTTTTGGCGGCCTGCGTGTAAAGGCAATTCAAAGTTTCGATGGATTAGGGAACTATGCCAACAGGAAACAATATGTTTATTCAAGCTTTGATATGCCGGATAGGAGCAGTGGTAGTGTTACATTTCCAGGAGAGCCCTCAATTAATAATGTGATGGTTTCTTCATATAAGGTTTTCGATCCTAGGTTTCCTCAGTGGTCTGGTTATGATTGCGCGTATTACACCTTAAGTTCGAGTGGTATAGTTGATCTTTACCTGAATGACTACAATACTGTTTCGTATTCGAACGTAACCGAGTTATTTGAAGGAAGGAATGATACTGGTGGAATTGAACATAAGTTTAATGTTACTTTGAGTAGCCCGGCCCGTCCGTTGAACTATAATTGGATGGTTGAAGACGGGGATAATTCTCCTATAATGATACCTGGAGCGCCTAGTTCAAATGACAACTACCATAATGGGGAAGAGCACTATACGGGTACTTTTATTCTTAGGAACGGAACAAAGAAGTACTCTGAGAAGAAATATTCCTATTTCAGTAGAGATGAAAGATTGTTTAATCAAGATACTGCTTATGCGGCTAGAAAAGTGGTTAGCCGTGATAGTTATGTATCTTCTTCGAGATACAATGGTGATTACAATTTAAACAGATATTTTATCAATCAATTTTGGACACATCTGGATAGTACAATTACCATAAATTATGAGGGCAGTGATTCTTTGCAGAGCAAAGTTGCATATACGTACGGCAATCTCTTAAATCTATTACCAACTCGAATAGAAACCCGGAATAGCAAAAGAGAAACTGTTGTAAAGATCCTTCAATATCCAGATGATTTTGATGCGCCGCTGAATGCCTACCGATTAATGCTCGAACGGAATATGGTTGGTGAGCCAATATATACGAAGAAGGAAAAAAATGGGGTTCCCTTACTTTCAACTTTCGTTGAATATGACGGGTTTGCGGGCGGGTTGATTCTGCCTAAACTTATAACAAATAAAAATGAGATAACTGGAGCTACAGAGAAATTGAGCTATGATGCTTATGATGGTAAGGGAAATGTTCTTGAAAACCATAAGGTGAATGATATTCATACAAGCTTTATTTGGGATTATAATTATACTTACCCAATCGCAAAAATTGACAACGCGAGTAATGATCGTGTGGCATATTCTTCGTTTGAGGCTGATGGATTAGGAGGCTGGTCGTTTAACAGTGGTTCTGTTGTCGTAGTGGCCGTCGACGCAATAACTGGTAAGAAAGTTCTAAGTGGTGGAGTAAATAAGGTGGTACCGCAGGGAAATTATGTTGTTGGTGTTTGGAGTAAGGGTATTCCTTCAATTAACGGTCAGGTTCTTACTCAGTTACCCATTAAGGTATTGGGACAATGGAAATATTTTGTCGTTAAGCTTCTTAATGTGTCTGCTGTTGAAGTGGCTGGTGAGCAGATTGATGAGGTTCGTTTGCATCCACAAACCTCTCAGATGACTACCTACACTTTCGATCCTTTGGTTGGGATGACCAGTTTGAGCGACGTTAACAATAGAATTACCTATTACGAGTATGATGATCTGGGAAGACTGAAAACCATTCGCGACGAAAACAGGAATGTGTTGAAAACTTTAGACTACCAATTCCAGAAAAGCTATAATCAATAACCACTAACGCTTAAACCATGTGTAATAATAAGATACTTTTTCTGATAGCCAACTGTTTGCTTATAGTGGTGGGACTTGGAGCATCCTGGTCGGCGAACGCCCAGCAACCAAGCCCGTTACCGGTGACCTACAATACCAATATCAAAG
The DNA here is from genome assembly GCF_029223285.1 of Paraflavitalea sp. CAU 1676. Lineage (GTDB taxonomy): Bacteria > Bacteroidota > Bacteroidia > Chitinophagales > Chitinophagaceae > Paraflavitalea. Next base: position 433,532 of record NZ_JARHUJ010000001.1, read on the forward strand.
TGAATTATGTACGTAACTGGGATGCGGCTGCTCCTGACACAAATCGTACTTCTCTAATGGGGCGCCCATTAAAGGACGTTAAACAGTCGACCGCTTATTTTGACGGGTTGGGCAGGCTCATTCAGACTGTTGTTAAGAACGGATCGCTGAATACGGATTCTGCTAATCTTAATGCTTCGGATCAGGCAGTTGACCTTGTGTCGGCGGTTACCTATGATGAATTTGGCAGGGAAAAATACAAATACCTTCCATTTGCAGCAGCCACCAATGATGGGCTATTCAAGCTAAGTCCATTCCAGCAACAGGTTCAGTTTTACAATAATCACCTGTCTGGACAAACTGCGGAAACAAACGTGGGAATGCAAGGTCTCAATTGGGCTTATGGTCAAACGACATTTGAGGCATCGCCTCTTAACAGGGTACAGGAAGCTTTCGCACCTGGGGCTAGTTGGGTCGGTACGTCCTGGAAGACGCCTGAAAGCGAACGTCGTTCAGTTAAAGTAAAGTATCATTTCAACACCGCAGCTGATAGCGTAAGGATTTGGAGCGTGAGCGATGTGCCCGGAGGCTACGGGATCTATTCAATTGCAGGTTCCTACTCCAATGGGGAACTACAAAAAAACATATCAATCGACGAGCACAACAAACAGGTAGTAGAATACAAGGATAAGGAAGGGCAAGTTGTGCTGAAAAAAGTTCAATTGGCAGAAAGTCCCTCTACTGGCCATAGTGGATGGTTGTGCACCTATTATGTATTTGATGATCAAAATCGCTTGCGGGCGGTGCTACAACCGTTGGGACTTCAGCTCATTATGCAGTTTAGCTGGGATATTAACGCAAATGCGGGGAATATACTTAAGGAGCAGTTCTTTCGGTACGAATATGACGAACAGGGAAGGATGATTGTCAAGAAACTGCCTGGTGCTGGACCAATTCAAATGGTGTATGACCAGCGGGACCGTATTGTTATGTCGCAGGATAGTAATATGCGGGTGGGCAAACAATGGTTGTACACGCAGTATGATGAATTAAATCGACCAATAGCTGCCGGCTTGCTGACCGACAATCCAAATTGGAATAATCCTGGTTATCATCGCAATCTGGCTGCCAGTAGTGTTGCTTATCCTAATCTCGCTAACTATACTGCCCGAGAGGAGTTGACAAATACTTTTTATGACAACTATTCCTGGAAGTCGGTTTACACCAATGGACTTGATAGTAATTACAACACCAACTATGACCAGTATTTTCGCCCTGTTAATGGAAGCTGGCCCTATGCCCAGGCCAATAGTCAAAGCTTTTTAATAGGTGGATTGGTCACTGGCACCCGGGTAAAAGTCCTCGGCACCAGTAACACATATCTATTTACTTTGAACATCTATAACGATAAAGGAAGATTGATCCAGGTTCAGGAAACCAATATCACCGGGGAGAAGACGAATACTACCACGCAATACACCTGGAGTGGCCAGCCGCTGGTTGTAGTTCAAAAGCATCTGAAAGCAGGAGGCAACGCTCAAAATCATACTGTAATTACAAAATTAGCATATGATGATTTGGGTCGGTTGCTGACAACCAGCAAAACAATTTACGGGTCAATCGTAGCCAAACCGGAACAGGTGATTGCTAGCCATGAATACGATGCGTTGGGGCAGATGAAAACAAAAAGACTTGGCTCATTAGGTGCACATATTGAAAGTCTGGAGTATAAATATAATATTCGAGGCTGGTCATTAGGTGTTAACCATTCCTACCTGGCAAGTCCTTCGGCCAGTGATCATTCATTTGGATATACGATTGCTTACGATCAGGTACAAGACAATGGCGGGTATAATACTACATTTAACCAGCCGTTTTTTAACGGTAACATTAATGGGATCATGTGGAAGTCCAAAGGGGATGGTGTGCAGCGCAAACAGGATTTTACATACGATAATGTAAGCAGGTTGATAGGGGCGGACTTCAATCAACTGAATGGCAGTGTCTGGGATAAATCAGCCGGAATAGACTTTAGTGTCAATAATTTGAGTTACGATGCCAATGGAAATATTCTGACCATGGTTCAGAAGGGGTGGAAGCCAGGCGGAAGCGTGACGATCGACGATCTTCGGTACAATTATTACAATTCCAGCAACAAACTGCGGAATGTCTATGACTTGGCCAACGATACAGCTTCTACGCTGGGCGATTTTCGGGCCTCTGGTCAATATATGCAAACACTTCCTGGTGGAAAAACTTCTACTACAATCGACTATGCCTGGGATGGTAATGGCAATATGTTTATCGATAAAAACAAGAATATTGGCACCCCGACACAAAGTGGTATATTGTTTAACCATTTGAATCTGCCAAAGGATGTCTTTATCCGTAAGACCGACGGAACAATAACTGGGCGTGTACAATATACCTATGACGCATTGGGTAACAAACTGCGGAAGATCGTATCGGATAGTTTAGTAAATCCTGCCAAAGTAACAACTACGTTGTACCTGGCAGGGGCTGTTTATCAAAACGATACGTTACAATTTATATCTCACGAAGAAGGGAGGCTGAGGCTGGCTAAGAGAAGATTTACAAACGGAAGTACAGCCAACCAGTTTCAGTATGACTACTTTCTGAAAGATCACCTTGGGAATATACGGATGGTTTTGACCGACCAGAAGGATACCGCCAATTATTTGGCTTCGATGGAAGCAGCCTACCGGACAACAGAGGATAAGCTGTTTTATAATATTCCCCAAACGAGCTACGCAAAAGCATTGGTTCCAGGGGGCTATCCTACAGACGCCACGACTAACCCCAACGACTCTTTAGCTCGAACAAATGGCAGCAGTAACAAGGTTGGGCCTGCTTTGGTGTTAAAGGTGATGAGTGGTGATACTGTTGATATTGCTGTGAAATCTTTCTACAGGAGTGGGGGAACATCGAATGAAGGTGGCAACCCAGTAGCAGATATCCTAAGTTCACTGGCGTCTGGAATTGTGGGGGTAGCCGGCCAGGCTAAAGGTGCATTGGCAGATTTAAGTAATTCTTCCGGTGGACCAGTATTCGGTGCGCTGAGCGCCTTCAGGGATGCCAATAATCCTGCTCAGCCCACCAAGCCAAAGGCCTATCTAAACTGGATCTTGCTAGATGAGCAACTGAATTATGTGGCAGGGAGCAGCGGCGCTGTTGCTGTGCAAACGGCTGATGTAATTCAGACACTGAAAAGCAATGACCCGGTGCCAATCGTCAAAAGTGGATTTCTGTATATTTACGTAAGCAATGAAACCCAAAACTGGGATGTGTTCTTTGATAACCTAAAAGTGGATCATATAACTGGTCCTATTTCTGAAGAAACACATTATTATCCGTTTGGATTGACGATGGCGGGGATAAGTTCAAAAGCTGCAGGTAAACTGGATAATAGATATGAGTACAACGGAAAAGAAAAGCAAGAGAAAGAGTTTAATGACGGTAGTGGATTAGAATGGTATGATTATGGTGCCCGGATGTATGATGCGCAGATTGGAAGGTGGCATGTGATTGATCCGTTGGCGGAGAAAATGAGACGTTGGTCGCCGTATGCATATGCTTATAATAACCCTTTGCGTTTTATTGATCCAGAAGGGATGGCACCATCAGATACAGTCGCGGGATATCATCCAGTTCCAGCAGAGTATCAGAAGTCTTTGCCTGGCTTTAAGAAATCCGAACGTCTAAAACATAAGAAAGGAGCAAGACCATCGTGGAGTTTAAAGGGGGGAAAACATGCAGAATGGGATTTTCAACATGGTGAAGTAGAAGTTTATGATAGGAATGGGGACCATTTGGGGGCGTTTGATCCCAAAACGGGAGAACACCTCAAAGATGGGAAGGAAAAACGTAATCCAACATACAAATCCGTTGCGATGGACAATCTAAAAGCCAGCCAGCCAGATGAAGAACCTGAAAGTGTAACCAAGCCGAGTAACAATGCGCCAATTCAACAAACTCCTGAGCAAATTGAAGAAGCGCGTAAATCTGCAATAAGTGAACAGGCAGGAAGAAATCCATGGGCCTATGCGTCTCCATATCCTGCACCAATAGGGTTTGTAAGTCCGGCTTATGGTACTAAAGGATCTCCACAGGCGGCTAAGGTCGCAGTGTCTGTATTTGTTGTTTTATCCATATTACTCACTGATGGAGCTTCAGCCCCATTTTTTGCCCCGGCCATGGGATTTTAATATGAAAAAAAAATATTATTTTTTTTATTTAGAGATTGCTTTGAAGGCAGAGCACGATTCGAATATATACGCCTACGAGAATGTTTCACACATAGCCACAAGTAAATTGATTGAAATATTCAAAATAAATTTGGATGAGGACCCTTATATTTTGGATGGATATTTCTTGACGAAGACAAGCTATAGGAAACATAAGTCATACTTAAAAGAAAATGTGGGGGTATTGAACTTGGAGGTTTTCGAGTATTGTTTGCGTCAGTATGTTACAGATGATGCTAAACGAGTTCGAAGACTATATAAAGAGTCTTTAATGGAATAGCGAAATAGCAAAATGACCCAAGCTCAATGGCTTTCTGGTCATAAGCGGAGGTCGTTTTGTGAGTTATTAAAGCCACTACACAAATGTTAAGGAATGTTCCTGATTAAAAAACGAGGCCGCTTCAGCAATGAAGCGGCCTCGTTTTATCTTTTGACCTTTCGTTATCTTATTTCAACACCTCCCTCAACTTCTCTTCCAACGCTTCGCCGCGGAGGCCTTGCGCAATCACTGTTCCTTCGGGGTCGATCAGCACATTGAAAGGAATGCCATTGAAACCAAAGGTACTCACGGCCTTGCTGCTCCAGTAAGCGAGGTCGCTCACCTGTGTCCAGGCCAGCTGATCCTTACGCACTGCATCGAGCCAACGGCCACGGTCCTGGTCGAGGGATACACCCAGGATGGTGAAGTTTTTATCCTTGAACTGCTGATAGGCAAACACCACATTGGGGTTTTCGGCGCGGCAGGGGCCGCACCAGCTCGCCCAGAAATCAACCAGCACATATTTTCCTTTGAAAGAAGAGAGTGCAACATCTTTGCCTTTTGCATCGGGCAATACCAGCTCGGGTGCTTTTTTGCCTACCCACGATCCGGAAGCAGAACGTTCTTCCTGCTGTGCCTTGAATGATTCATACTTCTTCTTCAGGTCGAGCAGGTTGCTGTCTTGCGGAAATTTCTGCGTGGCCTGGTTCAGTGATGCTTCGAATTCAGTGATCGGCATCGTGGCTGCAGCGCGGCCCAGAGCAAAAGAGGCAACCGTCGATTGGTTGGCATTCGACAGGAAGTTCTTCAGGTAAGCATTCAATTCATTCAACGCCTGGTTCTTCTTGCTGGTAGCAGCCAGGATGGCGCTATCGCCGGCCTGAAATTGTTTCAGACTGTCCAACGCCTGTACCTGTTTCTCTACCACACCGCGCTGATCACTATACGTAAAGATGAAATCTTTCAATTGCGTGCTCGCCGTAGAGCCCTTCACTTCATAGAAACGGGCCTTGTTGGCAAAGTCAATGTCGAGTGAGATAGCTTTGCTGTCGTTGATGATCGGGATCACCGGTCCTTCGCCAATGGAGAGGTTGTACAAGCCTCCTTCATTCAGGGCAGCACCCTTGAGGTGAAAGGTTTGTTGATCAACCGGTATGCTGATCGTATCGAGCAATACAGGAGCCGCTTCGCCCCCAAATTGTATTTCATAGAGCGCCAGCTTCACCTTTCCATTGTTTACCACATTGTTAAAGCTGCCGGTGATATTATCTAAGTTCTTCAGGGTACCCGTCACTTCCAGAACCTTCTTGTCCTTACCAGAACAAGCCATGAACAGCGACGGTACTACCAACAAAAGCCAGTAGAACGGTTTTTTCATATAGAGTTACGATTGTAATTTTTTTAATAGAATATCGTTCGTCAGCTTGGGGTCTGCTTTTCCTTTGGATATCTTCTTCACCTCGCCCACAAAGAGGCCTATCAGTCCCTTCTTGCCTTTCTGGTATTCAGCTACCTTTTCGGGCATCTTGTTGAGCACTTCTTCTATCCAGGCAGCCACATTGCTTTCGTCCGAATCCTGCAGCAGGTTCAACTCCTTTGCTATATCGAGCGGAGGTTTTTCCGGCGACTTCAGCAAGGCAGGCAATACCCGCGTGGAAGCGATAGAGAAGTTCAGTTGGTTACTATCTACCAGGCCAATCAGGTCGGCCAGACTGCCGGCGCTCAGCGGAAACTGAGTGATAGCCGCATTGTTCTCATTCTGCCAGGACTTAATGGGCCCCAGCATCCAGTTGGCAACTGCTTTATAGTTGCTGGTATGTTGAATAACACTTTCAAAGTAGTCTGCTGTTTCCCGCTCGTCGCAAAGAACCCGGGCATCGTATTCGGGCAGTTGTAATTCTGTTGTATAACGCGTAACCCTTTCTTCGGGCAGTGCTGGAATGTCACGGCGAATAGCCACCAGCATTTCGTTCGTAACCCGGAAAGGTGTTAAATCAGGATCAGCAAAATAGCGGTAATCGTTGGCGTCTTCTTTGGTGCGCAATGCGAAGGTCGTTCCGTTGCCTGCATCGAAACTGCGCGTTTGCTGAATGATCGGCTCGCCTTTTTCGATGAGGTCGATCAAACGCTGTGCTTCAAATTCGATGGCGCGCTTTACATTACGAATGGAGTTGAGGTTCTTCACCTCCACCTTGGTACCCAGGTTTGGATCTCCTTTCTTGCGCACGGAAACGTTGGCGTCGCAACGCATACTGCCTTCTTCCAGGTTGCCATCGCAAATAGACAAGTAGCGCACCAGCTTCCTCAGTTCTGTGAGGTAAGCATATGCTTCTTCACCACTTCGGATATCCGGTTCGGTAACGATCTCCACCAGCGGCACCCCCGCACGGTTCAGGTCAACACACGTATTATGTGGGTCGGCGTCGTGAATGCTTTTGCCGGCATCCTCTTCCATGTGGATCCGGTTGAGGCGGATGCTTTTTTCGCCGGCAGCCGTCTTGATATTTACATGACCGCCAATGCAAACCGGCGTTGTATGTTGCGACAATTGATAGCCTTTGGGCAGGTCGGGATAAAAGTAGTTCTTACGGGCAAAGTAATTATTCCGGCTGATCTCGCACGAACAGGCCAGTCCCATCCTGATCGCATACTCCACCGCTTTCTTGTTCAGCTTGGGTAAGGTACCCGGGTGGGCCATCGTAATAGGACTGATATGCGTATTCGGCTCACCTCCAAATGCAGCGCTATCACCACAGAATAACTTGCTCTCCGTCAGCAATTGGGCGTGGACCTCCAGCCCTACAACAATTTCATATGTATCTTTCAGATCAGCCATAAATCCATTATCTGCTAAGCTTGCAAAAGTACCTTATTAAAGGCGGATTTCCCAGCTCGCCATGATGGCTGGTAAGCCGGTTGCGCAAAGTAATGGTTTCTTAACAGCCTGGCATGCAGGGCCAAAGGGCAAAACTTCGCACAGCAACCCAGCTTCCGGACACAAAAAAGCCTTCCCGCGTGGGAAGGCTGGTATAGTGCTGTCAGGCAGAATGTTTACAGATTGGCCGTTTTCAGTTTCTTCGGTGTCTTCAGTTCCAGGGTCTGGGCTTTGCCATCTCTGAGCAACTTAACGGTAACTGAAGGTTTTTCTTTGGCCGCGCGGGCTGCTTCGGCCAGTTCATCGGCACTGTTAACTGTCTTGCCATTGAATTCAGTAATGATGTCATTCTCTTTCACGCCTGCTTTTTCGGCAATGGATTCGTCGTCTACGTCCAGCACTTTCACACCCTTGCCATCTTCCGTATCCTGGGCTTTAATACCGAGGCGAGGGCCTCGAACGGTGTAGACGCGGGGGCCGTGGTCATCGTTATCCCAGTTGAAGTCAAAACTCTTCAAACCTTCCAATCCTTCCAGCTGGGGAGCTACAAATACGTCGGGGCTGCTAAACGCCATCGCGTTTCCGCGTTTTCCAAGTGTTGCGGTTGTTTTCAACTCTTTGCCATCACGCTTATAGGTGATCGCCACTTTGTCTTCGGGTTTGTGTTTCTTCACGGCTTTCACCACGTCGTCGGGTGTAAAAACTTTGTCTTCGTCGATCTTGATGAGGATATCGCCTTTTTTCAGTCCGGCTTTTTCAGCGGCGCTGCCCTTGGTCACTTCTTCGATCTTAGCGCCTTCCTTGCCATCGTCGGTCGATACACCCAGGAAAGGAGTATTCCCGGAACCCGAAAACGCATCAGCATTGAAACCATCTCCACTGAAATTCCAGCTGCCGCCGTTGCCGCGGAAAGGCGAAGGAGAGGTGCTGAAGGTCATGGATTTGCGCTTGCGCACCGAGATGTTTTCATCTTCATAGTCGGCCAGTGGCTTGCCATTCACGATCACATTGCCGTCTTTGATCTCCACTACGACCTTGCCATCCTTATCGGTTTTCTTACGGATGATGATCTCATCGTATTGTTTCACCTTGTCTTTATCCTTATCGCTGTTCTTTTCATCCTGTGCTTTCACAGGCTGGAGCAGCACCAGCAACAGCGCTGCCATTCCAGTAAGGGGTAAGAAGTACCTGCGCATGATTAATTATTTATGGGATTAACTACGTTGACTTTCGTACATCAAATATAGGGAATTAATTGAAATACGAAAAATTTCGGAATTGGAGGAAAGGCTTTAACAGGGTTTTAATAAATGGATGCGAAGGAGGCGGCACCCGTTGTCTGATCCAACCATTTTTTAGCCGGCAGGGTGGGTAGACTTTTACGCTCCTCATGCGCTAGCTGAAGTTAGTAGCTTTTGAATATCGACCGTAATAACGCTTGGCAAATGCGCTAGAAAATCGGGCTAAACGCGCGCTATATTCGGATTTACCCGGGCTTGGTCCGGGTTTGGTGTGCGTTTGGTGCGCCTGCTGTGCGGGTCTAACCAATATGAAAAGGGCGAAAATTGGCAAAAAAGGTCGCCCCGAAAGCCTGTTTGCGACTAGATAAAACGGCTGATACTGATGTGATTTCCTGAAAACCTGGCGGCTCAAGGGGTCTTTTAAGTCAGGTGCGGCGTAACGCAAAAAAGGTGGGCAGCCTGAGCTGCCCACCTTGGTGTATGATGCGTTTTTATATTATAATAAGGACTTGATCTTCTCCAGCACCGGCTTCAATCCAGCTGCGTCCTGACCGCCCGCAGTAGCCAGGTTCTTCTGGCCGCCGCCGCCGCCTTTGATCAATGGAGCCACATGCTCCTTGATCAGTTTGCCGGCATCGAGGCCCTTAGCAGCGACAACAGTATCGGAAATTCCAATCGCCACAAACGGCTTGCCGCCAATATTGGCGCCCAGTACCGCTACGTAATCGTGCAGGTTATTCTTGAGATCGTAGCACAGCTTTTTCAGTGCATCTGCATTGCCCACTTCCACGATATCGGCAATGTAAGTAACGCCATTGATGATCTCGTCCTTTTGCAGCAGTTCATTGCGAACACCAACCAGCATGCGGTTCTCGAGGTGTTCCAGTTTCTTCTTCAACTCAGCATTTTCAGCGGTAAGGCCTTCAACCGCCTTGATCACTTCTTTGGGGTTCTTCAGGGCTTCACGAATGCCGCGCAGTTGGTCGAATTGTTCGTTGACAAAGTCTTCAGCTGCACTGCCGCAAACCGCTTCGATACGACGTACACCCGCCGCAACAGCCGTTTCTACCTTGATCTTAAGAAGGCCCAGTTCGCCGGTGGCACCTACGTGGGTACCGCCGCACAACTCGATGGAGTAGTTGGGATCGATGATCACGACACGCACCACATCGCCATATTTTTCTCCGAAAAGGGCCGTTGCGCCCAATTCAATCGCTTCGTCTTTGGGCATTTCTTTTATGACGACAGGGATATTCTCACGGATCTTTTCATTCACGATCGTTTCCACCTTGCCAAGCTCTTCTTCGGTGATCTTGGCAAAATGCGATACGTCGAAACGCAGGTATTCGTCATTCACCAGTGAACCCTTTTGGGCTACGTGCGTACCCAATACCTGGCGCAAGGCTGCGTGCAGCAGGTGCGTGGCAGAGTGATGCACCATGATCTTGCGGCGACGTTCGGGGCTCACCTTGGCATCGACAGGCGCGGTAATGTTAATAGGCAACTTATCCGTGAAATGAACGATCAGGTCATTTTCTTTCCGGGTATCGGTTACAGCAACGATCTCACCGTCGAAATACAGCTCACCGGTATCGCCTACCTGGCCACCGCTCTCCGCATAAAAAGGTGTGGTTTCCAATACCAGCTGGTACGATTCCTTGCCTTTGGCCTTCACCTTCCGGTACTTGACCACCTTGGTGAGGATATTCAGTTGTTTGTAGCCAATGAATTTCTGGCCCTTGCTTTCGTAGATATTTACCCAATCTTCGGTATCGAGGGTAGTGGCGGCACGGCTGCGTTCCTTCTGCTGGTTCATTTCTTTCTCAAAGCCGGCTTCATCAACTTGCAAGCTCTGCTCGCTGGCGATGAGTTTTGTGAGGTCTACAGGAAAACCATAAGTATCGTACAGCTCAAAAGCGGCTGCTCCGTTGATGGTTTTGCCATTGGCTTGCACGATCAGCTCGTCCATTTTCTTCAAACCCTTTTCCAGCGTGCGCAGGAAGGCGTCTTCCTCTTCCTTCACCACCTTGCTCACAAAGTCCACTTGTTGGTGCAGTTCAGGAAATACTGCTTTGAACTGCTCGGCCAATACAGGCACCAGTTTGAATAACAGGGGCTGCTTATAATCGAGGTAACTATAATAATAACGTACGGCGCGGCGCAAAATGCGGCGGATCACATAACCAGCTCCTGTATTGGAAGGGAGCTGACCATCGGCAATGGTAAAGCTGATGGCGCGGATATGGTCGGCGATCACGCGGAAGGCGATGGCTTCCTTGGTGTCGGAGAAATCGTATTTCTTGCCGGCGATCTTTTCCGTAGCGGCGATGGTGCCGGTGAAAATATCCGTGTCGTAATTAGATTGTTTGCCGTGGAGGACGCGTACCAGGCGTTCGAAGCCCATGCCGGTGTCTACGTGTTTGGCTGGGAGTGATTCGAGGGTGCCGTCCTTCAGCCTATTGAACTGTATAAACACATTGTTCCAGATCTCGATCACCTGGGGGTGGTCATTGTTGACCAACTCCTTACCGGGCTGTTTTTGCCTTTCTTCATCGGTACGGCAGTCTACGTGGATCTCCGTGCAGGGGCCACAGGGGCCGGTATCGCCCATCTCCCAGAAGTTATCTTTTTTATTGCCCAGCAGGATGCGGTCTTCGGCGATCACCTTTTTCCATTCGGCAATAGCCTCTTCATCGCGGGGCAATTTTTCTTTTTCGTCGCCCTCGAATACCGTCACATAAAGCCTGTCTTTTGGTAGTTTATACACTTCTGTCAACAGTTCCCAGCTCCAGGCAATCGCTTCCTTCTTAAAATAACCGGCGTCGGGATTGGCGGGGTCGCCAAAGCTCCAGTTGCCCAGCATTTCGAACATGGTGTGGTGGTAGGTGTCGACACCCACTTCCTCCAGGTCATTGTGCTTGCCGCTTACCCGCAAACACTTCTGCGTATCGGCTACCCGGCTTTGAGGAGCTTTTTTATTGCCCAGGAAATAGTCTTTGAACTGGTTCATACCCGCGTTGGTGAACAGCAGGGTAGGGTCATTCTTTACTACAATAGGAGCGGAAGGAACAATAGTATGGCCTTTCGAACGGAAAAAATCTAGGAAATGCTGCCTGATCTCGGCACTGGTCATCGTTGTCATATTATTCGGAACAATCTTTGTTAAAAACGGCTGCTTTGAATTCGTTAAACCATGAAATCATTCAAACACGGGCAAACACTAAACCACAAACCCCAAACGTTAGAGCAACCTATACGTAATCGGCAAAAAATCAACATTTTCGTGTAGGTTTGTAACCTTTGGTCAGGTTAACGTGGTGCAAAGGTAATTGAATTAAGACTGTTTTAATGATGCAAACAAGCCCCTTTAATCAGGCATGGCTTCATGAAAAAGATCAAATATTTCTATAACACCAATACCCTCCGCTACGAAAAGCTGGAGACCCCGCTCCGGGTAAAACTGTTGCGGGTGCTGGGTTTTATATCTGCGGCCATCGTTACCGCCATCATCATCGTTTCTATCGCCTACAAATATTTCCCCTCCGCCACCGAAAAAAGGCTGATTCAGGACAACGTGGAGCTGCAGCAGCAGTACGAGGTACTCGATGAAAAGACCAAAAAGATCTCGCAGCAACTCACCGAACTGGAAAAGCGCGATAACGAGGTGTACCGCACCATTTTCGAGGCCGACCCCATCCCCGACAGCGTCCGGGCCAAAGAGATTGAACAGCAAAAGGAAACCAAGCTGGTGATGCGGATGGCAAACTACCAGCTGGAGAACTCCATTGTCGAGACCCTCAATGGGCTCAACAACCGCATCGGCGCTCAGGAGCGTTCGTATAATGAAATAACCGAATTCATTAAGAATAAGGAGGAAATGCTGTCCAGCACCCCGGCCATCCAGCCGGTCAGCAACTCCGACCTCAAGCGCGTAGCCTCCGGTTTCGGCTACCGTATCGACCCGGTTTATAAAACCGTCAAACTGCACAACGGCCTTGATTTCGCTGCTCCACAGGGCACACCTATATATGCTACCGCCAACGGCACCATCCGCGTAGCTGCCAACACCGGCACCGGCTATGGTAACCACGTGATTATCAATCATGGATACGGCTACGAAACTCTTTACGGCCACATGTTCCGCATTAAAGTAAAAGGCGGCCAGCGGGTAAAAAGGGGAGAGATCATTGGCTGGGTGGGTAGCACGGGAAAATCCACCGGTCCGCATTGCCACTACGAAGTCCACAAAAATGGACGTCACCTCGACCCCGTTTACTTCTTCTACAACGACCTTACACCCGAACAGTACGACCGGCTGCTCAAGATGGCCGCTTCCAGCAACCAGAGCTTCGACTAAAACTGCGGGCAAGGCCGGCTATTCAGCGCCAGGACGGGACCGCCCAAACGTGGCGTCGACACTCGCTTGCTTGGCATAAAAGGCAGGAATTGCTGCCGGCCGCATGGCGTGGCTTCCACAGCCAGCTTTTCTGTCACTGTATATGACTCTTTGTCTTACAGCGTACTATGACATAATTATGACCTACTGGGGGGCAAACCTTTTAGGAACTTTAGCGTTGTAACTGTAATTTTGCAAACCGTCATGTTACAACCGCCTGATATATTATCATTTGCGTATAACCAGCCCATCATGCAGGGGCAGCTGGAAGTATTGTATGAAAAGGAGCAGCAGATTCCTGGTTCAGTACAGTACATGATCAGCCGTTACCGTAAACATTCACAATGGGCAATAGATGATGCAGGCATGATGGTGTATCATTACAAAAAGAACGATCCTGCCAAAAACTATGTGGAATTACGGTTCTGTGTAGCCGGCAATGTGTATTGCCAGGAAAAGAATACCGAATGCGATCAGTGTAAGGTAGGTGCTTCGCGAAGTTGTAACGACCGCGTAGAAAGTGTGGATGTATTGAGCTTCCGTTTTTCTCCGGTTCACCTGTCGCAGTTCGCGAAACCGCGCCGCCAGGATGATGAGAATGTCGTTGCGGATAATATTCTTCAATTCACGCACCCATCCTCTTTCTCAAAAATACTGACCCTCTGCGGCCGTACCCGCGTGGTATTGGAAGCGCTCCTCAATCATTCTTATACTGACACCCTCGAAAACATCTACATCAATGCCCAGGTGCAAATGCTGCTCCTGTACAGCCTCGAATGTATGTTGGGTGATGATAAGAATGCCGACAAAGCTATTGAAACCTTCCAGTGCAAGTTCCTCGCCAACGATGCCGATCGTGAAAAGATCGTACGCGCCCGCGAGATCCTCCTGCAGCATATCGGTGAGCCCATCACTATCAAGGAACTGAGCCGTAAAGTGGCCATCAACGAGTGCTACCTGAAGAAAGGTTTCAAAGAGTTGTTTGGTACCACCGTATTCGACTTCTACCAAAGCCAGCGCATGGAGCATGCCCGTTACCTCCTCTACGAAAAGGGATTGAGTGTAACGGAAGTATCGATGATGCTGGGTTACTCCTCTATTTCTCACTTCTCTACAGCCTTTAAGAAACATACCGGCCTCAAACCTTGTGAGCTGTTGCTGCATTAATAGCTGATTCAGCCAGAGGAAGGTTGTGGGCTTCGTTACTCCGCCTCATGTCGGGGATGCCTCGTTGCCTTTCCTGGGTTTTCCCCATCGCGCAAGTCCATTTTCCCGTTTAGGTAAACAGCCCCGGGTAAGCGCCCTTTACATTTGCTGTACTTTCCTTACTCACAGCCAATCTTCATTGCGTTACGCAATGGGTTAAACGCTTTTATTATGACTGTAAGAAATTACGGCAGCACCCCTTTTGTGGTGTGTGCGATGGTATTGTTATGCCTGCACACATCGGCCCAGCAGGCCAGGCCCGATACCGTATCCTGGCGTTCCCTCCAGGATGTGGTAGTGACGGGGCAGTACGCTCCGCAATCGGTAAAGAACTCCGTGTACCGCGTGCGCACCATCAATCGAGAGCGTATCGTATTGCGTGGCGCTACCGATGTGGCTGGTGTATTGAACAATGAACTGGGCATCCGCCTGCAAACCGATTACACCCTGGGCGAAACCGATACCAAAGTAATGGGCCTCGGCGGCCAGCGCGTCAAGATACTGCTCGATGGCGTTCCCCTCATCGACCGGGATGCTACCAAACAAAGCCTTAGCCAGATCGATATCAATACCATCGAACGCATTGAACTGGTAGAAGGCCCCATGAGTGTGATCTATGGTACCGATGCCCTCGCCGGTGTTATTAATATAATTACAAAGAAGGGAAAGTCGGGCGATGGATTCTCCGTCAATGCACGGATGCAGGAAGAAACTACCGGATCCCGGTACAGCCCCTTTTCAAAAGACGGCATCCACAATGAAAACATTAACCTCAACTGGCAGCGCAAAGTCTGGCATATCGCTGCCTGGGGTACCCGCAATAATTTTGGCGGATGGAATGATACCGCCCCTTACCCGGCGAAGACCTGGAAGCCTAAAAAACAATGGATGACGGGCGGCACACTGGGTTACCGCTTTAAGCACCTGCATGCCTGGTACCGGCTCGATTACCTCGATGAAGAACTCTTCGCTGCCGGTGTGATGTTTACCACTACTTATTCCGGGCTCGATAAATATTATACGACCAATCGCTATACCCATCAGGCGCAGGCCGATTGGTCGGTAGGCTCAAGCCTTAGTATCAATACGGCCATTTCGTACCAGGATTATAAACGCAGCACCGAAAGTTATACGATCGATTACCGGGCAGGTTCAAAGACGCCGGCGCAGGGCGATGGCTTCTGGGATGTTTCGGAGTTCAAGACCTTCTTTGTGCGCAGCACCGCGCAATGGCGTATATCGCCAGCTGTTTCGGTACAACCAGGGGTGGAGTTTAAATCTTATAAGACCAGCGGCGAAAGGATCAGTGGAACTCCCGCTATCAACGATTTCTCCTTGTTTGCATCCGCGGAGCTGAAACCCACCAGCCGGCTATTGATCAAGCCGGGGGTACGTTTTTCGAACAACTCTGTGTACGATGCGCCACCGCTCATCCCTTCCCTCAACACCAAATTTATCATTAACGATCATCTCGATCTGCGGCTCTCGTACGCACGCGGATTCCGCGCACCCATACTGCGGGAACTGTATTTCTTTTTTCATGATGCCAGTCACAGTATTGAAGGCAACCCCAATTTGAAAGCCGAATACTCCAATAGTTTTATTGGTTCACTCAGCTGGCAGCCTGTTAAGTCGAAGGAGATACACCTTACCTCCAGTGTGGCGGGCTTCTACAACGATTACCACGATTTCATCGACATGGCCTTCGATCCTGCGCGCCAGGTGAACACCTATTTCAACAACACCCGTTACAAAACAATAGGCAGTACGTTGGAGAATACCCTGCAATGGAAGCAGCTGGGAGCTACACTTGGGTTTTCCTACATAGGTTATTATAATGCCTATGCCGGTGATCCTTCCCGTAAAGGTGACCGCTCCGAGTTTGCCTGGGCTCCTGAAGTTAACAGCAACATCACCTACCATATTATTAGTTGGAAAACGCAGGTGGGACTTTTCTATAAATTCAACGGTGCGCTGCCAACCTACCTCCTGAATGCCAATGGCGATATCCTGTTGTCGAAAATGGATGCCTACCATTGGGCCGACCTCACCGTCACTCAAAAGCTGGGTAAATACCTCAGTCTGCAGGCTGGCGCCAAAAACCTGTTCAATGAAAAGCGGGTACAATCTACAGCAGGCAATGGCGCAGCGCATAGTTCAGGCGGTCCCGTACAAACCGGTTACGGCACTTCCTTCTTTGCCGGCATCAACTTTCAATGGTCAAAACACTAAAAGCATATATCTACTAAAACCTACAACGAAATGTCTACTACTTCGAAAATGGCCCCCTGGTTCCTGTGCGCAGGCATCGCTATAGCAGTTACTTCTTGCGATAAAGACGATAATGTCTATATTCCACCGCCCTCCGACGGTAAGTCAACTACCCTCAATGGCGGCACTGGCGGCTCCAATGCAGCCCATTCGGTATTCCTCGATCTCAGTACCGACCTGCAGGATTCTGTAAAACGTGTAAGCTGGGACCTCGGATTCTATACCGGAAGCGATTTCCGGGTGGTCATCAACAATACCACGGCGGCCACCGCGAAGGCCATTAATAAAACTGATCTTTCGCAAGTGAACGCAGCCGATACTGCCGGCTTTGCCGATGCACTCGCGCTGGGCCAGGGAGCCGGTACCTTCAGCATCATCGACGATGTGGAAGGCGATCTGTCGAAGACCGTGATTGCAGCAGTGTCTGCTACCGAGTCCGACAACAAAGTATATATCCTGAAACCCTCCAATGGTATGGTGGCCGCTGCGCGCGACTGGTACAAGATCCGCATCATCCGCAATGGCGCCAATTACAAACTGCAGTACGCCAGGTTGTCTGAGACAAGCGTCAAGACCATCGATATAACCAAAGACGCCAGCTACAATTTTAAGTATATATCCCTCGAAACCAATGGCGCTGTAAACGTAGAGCCCGCAAATGCAAATTGGGATATCGAGTGGACGCTGACAACCTACAAGGCCAACGCTACTACGCCTTACCCCTATTCTGATTATGTGTACATCAACCACCTGGCTGGTGTTACGGCCGCAGAAGTGCTTACCACTACAGCTACCTTTGAGGCTTATGCCGAAGCCAATATTGCGTCAACAACCTTCGTGAGCAATAAAGTGGTGATCGGTGGTAACTGGCGCAATACGCAGCCACCCGCTCCAGTGGGCGTGAAGACCGATCGTTTCTATGTGGTCAAAGATGCAGCGGGCAACGTTTACAAACTCCGTTTCCTCAGCTTCCATGCATCAGATGGCGGCTTGAGGGGTTATCCGAAGGTCGAATACAAACTGGTGAAGAAAGCTTAACACCATACAACAGCGGGTGCGTGCTGTCATGCGCCCGCTGTTCCCACTCTATTCCTGCACCCCGTTTTACGAAATATCCCATGTTGAATAAAATCATACTAATAATTTCATTCCTGCTGGCGATGTGTAGCACACAAGCCCAGCAGCGTATCGTATCGCTCAGCGGCGCCATTAGCGAAATGCTCTGCGCGTTATCGCTCGATGCGCAGATCGTTGGCGTAGATGTTACCAGCAATTACCCCGCCGTGTTGCAGCAAAAGGCGAAAGTAGGTCACAATCGTACCATATCGGCCGAAGGCATACTGGCGCTTCGTCCTACCCTCGTGTTGGGCGTTCAGGGCGAAATGAAGCAGGAAGTACTGGAGCAAATGACAGCTGCCAAAATAAAAGTACAGTTGCTGGAGCCTGCCTACAGCGCCGATGGTACCCGCCGCTTATTGGAGGAGGTGGCTAACGCTACCGGGGCACAGGCCAAAGCGAAAGAATTACGTGCCACCTTCGATAAGCAGCTCGCTGCCTTAAAGATTGCGCCCCTGAAAAAGAAAGTGCTGTTCATCTATGCGCGTGGTACGGGCTCGATGACCGTGTCCGGTACCGGTACGGCCCTCGATCATATGATCACCCTCGCCGGCGCACAAAACGCCATGACGGCCTTCACGCAATTCAAGCCATTATCGGCAGAAGCATTGGTGGCTGCCAATCCCGATGTGATACTTATGTTCGACAGCGGCCTGCAAAGCATTGGTGGTCCAGATGGATTGCTAGCCGTGCAGGGCGTCAACTCAACGAATGCCGGGCGCACTAAAAAGATTGTATCGATGGACGGGCAGTTCCTCAGCGGCTTTGGTCTGCGCCTGCCCGCTGCCATTGCCGAACTGCATAAAAAGCTGCAATGAACCCCAGGTGGCTGACCATATTATTGATCGTATTGCTGCTGGTAACCGTGGTGCTGGCGTCGGGTATTGGAGCTATGTCCATCGCCCCGTCGCAGGTGGTGGCCATACTCCTTGACCGCATAGGCATTCATTTGCCGGTGCCTTATGATGAAGGAGTAGCTAACGTGTTATTACAAATACGGTTACCCCGTGTGGTGATGGCGGTATTGATAGGTGCGGGCCTGGCTGTATCGGGCGCGGCCCTGCAGGGATTGTTCCGCAACCCGATGGCCGATCCCGGTTTGATCGGTATCTCCTGGGGGGCTTCGCTTTCGGCTGTGGTGGTGATTGTATTATTATCGGCCCAGCCATTTCTGAAGATCGATGCCGTTGTACCCCGGTATTATTTATTGAACGTGATGACCTTTGCCGGCGCCTGCCTTACTTCTATGCTGGTATTCCGCCTGTCGAAAGTTGGCGGCCGGTCGTCCATCATTACTTTATTGCTCGCAGGCCTCGCCATCGGCGCGTTGTGCCGTGCGCTCACCGACCTGGTTACTTATGTGGCCAACGATGAGGAATTACGCACGGCCACTTTTTGGACCATGGGCAGCCTCGGCGGCGCCAGCTGGACCAGCGTCATCGCCCTCTTGCCCTTTATTATGATTCCCCTGGCGGTATTGCCGGTATTGGGTAAATCGCTGAATGTATACGCGCTGGGTGAAAGTGAAGCTGCTTATCTCGGCATCAACGTTAAAAGATTGAAGACAGCGGTCATCGTATTGGCCACCCTTTCGGTAGGTGCATCGGTGGCTGTGGCCGGTATCATTGGGTTTATCGGGCTCATTGTGCCGCATATGCTGCGCAGTGTGGCCGGGAGCGACCACCGCGTCTTGTTGCCCCATTGTGCCTTGCTGGGTGCGGCCATCCTCACGATGGCCGATGTGGTGAGCAGAACGCTCATTGCTCCTGCCGAACTGCCGATTGGCATAGTAACGGCCATCCTGGGAACACCTGTATTTATAGCCTTGTTGTTGAAACAGAAAAAGCAATTGCGCCACATCACCTCATGATCACCGCCCGCAACATATCATTTAAACTGGGGCAGAAGACCATTCTGAACAAGTTGGCCTTTTCATTGCAGCCCGGCGAGCTTTCTATCGTGCTGGGGCAAAATGGCGCCGGTAAATCGACCCTGCTCAAAATATTGTCGGGCGAGCAGAAGCCTACGGATGGAATGGTCTTATTGGGGCAGGATGATTTGCACAAACTATCGCCCGCTCAACTGGCGCACCAACGCGCGGTGTTGTCGCAGCAATATCCGGCTGCATTACCCTTTACGACAGAAGAGATTGTGATGATGGGCCGCTATCCGCATTTCGGCAGCAAGCCGGCAGCCTTCGATAAAGAAGTGGTGCACGAATGCATGGAAGAGATGCAGGTGCTGGCCCTGAGCCGTCGCTCGTACCAGACCCTTTCGGGGGGCGAGCAACAGCGGGTGCAGATGGCACGGGTATTGTCGCAATTGAAAGAGAAAGGAGACACTGCCTCCAGGAAGTTACTGCTGCTCGATGAACCTACAGCCAGTATGGATTGCCTGCACCAGCAATTGTGCCTGCGCAAAGCGAAGGAGCTGGCAGGAAGGGGATACAGCGTTTTGGTGATCCTGCACGACCTTAACCTCGCCGCCCAGTTTGCCGATACCATCCTGCTGATGAAGCATGGAAGACTGGTAGCCCACGGTGGAGTTCGCGAAGTACTGCAGCCTGTCCTGATAGCCGAAGCCTATGATATGGAAGTTAACGTGCTCGAGTACGATGAATATGATTTCCCTATCCTCGTACCGGCAGCACACAAAAGCAAACCCGTTTTAATAAGAGCTGAAAAATAATCTACTATGAGCATAGCAATCAATCATATCCTGAAAGATAAATGGATCGCCTTCCGTCGCGAAAATCCGAGAGTGCGGATCCGGGACGCCGCAAAACAATTGAATACCACCGAAGCGGAGATATTGGCAGCATTTGCCGGTAGCAGCGTGATCAGGCTGAACGATCAGTTTGCCGAATTGTGGAAGCGCCTGCCGCAACTGGGTTATGTAATGGTGCTTACCCGCAATGAAAGTTGCGTACACGAGCGCAAAGGCGTGTTTGAAGAGGTGAGTATCAATAACAAGCACGTGGGCGTGGTAGTCGGTAAAGATATCGATCTGCGCATGTTGTTCCATTGCTGGGCATTTGCTTTCGCAGTGTTCGACAACGAAGAGGCTGGTTTTAAGAAGTCGATCCAGGTATTCGATTTCCAGGGCACGGCTATCGTGAAGATCTACCTGCAGGCTGCCAGCGATGAAACGGCCTTCGATCATATAGTACGCGATTTCCAGGAAGGGCTGCAGTCGACTGAGTTGGTGTTGAAGCCTGCACCGGCAGCTCCGGTATATGCCAATGAGGAGGCCGATAATCCCGCGTTCGTACAGGCGTGGAGTGAATTGAAAGATACGCACGACTTCTTCCCGCTGCTGCGCAAATACAATGTATCGCGTCATTATGCCTTGCAGGTGGCCGGTGAATTTGCGCGGAAGATCAGCAACGACAGCGTAAAGCAATTGCTGGAGCACGCAGCAGCGACGGAACTGGAGATCATGATCTTTGTTTCGAACCACGGCAATATCCAGATACATACGGGTCCGGTTAAAAAGATCGTGGAGATACCGAATTGGATCAATGTCATGGATCCCGACTTCAACCTGCACCTGCGGCTGGACCATATCGCAGATGTATGGCTGGTGAAGAAGCCAACCACGGATGGGTTGGTGCATTCCATAGAAGTGTTCGATGCGGCCGGTGAGCTCATCGTACAGTTCTTCGGGAGGCGCAAGCCGGGCTCCCCTGAATTGCCGGGCTGGAGTTCATTCGCAAATGCCTTACAATAACCACAAAAACAAAATCCGAATATTATGTGTCAGTACCAAACCTTGTTTTATGACGAAAAGGTCGGCTATGTGATACGGTGCATGCATTGTGAAAACTTCCAGATAGGATACGGCAATGTGCTCATCAACCTGCATACGCCCGACTTCCATGATTTTGTGGAGTGGATCCGGGATTGTCCCATCGATGATTACGGCGCTACCGATCCGGGTATCAAATCGATCATTATCCCCACGCCTTGCGATGGATTGAAGTTGTACCTCAGTCAGCGGGAATTGCGCGATCTGCACCAGATGCTCGAATCGGCCGATAGTGAATGGCGCTCGCAGGAGATGTTACAATTGTTTGCGAACAGGCCGGCGTAGGTGCTTGATCCCCACGACTGGTCATTTGCGACGCACTTGAGCGTTAATGGGTATTCGATCGTTTCAATCAGGCCGGGAAAACCTTCCGCCCCAGCCATAAAATTCATTAAACAGGCCCCCAAAGGCCTGTTTTTTTGTCCCCTTACCCCTTCATTTATAGCATTTTTGTACCTCAATTTGTATGCGTTTATATTTTCGGGCAACCCCGAAAATCGCTCCCCACAGAATTAACGTACATTCATAGTATTGATTACCAATTGTTCATTGCCCCCCGATAGCCACTCCATCCCCCCAAAAGGCAACGATAAATTGTTGAATTCGTAAAGGCCTGGTTAATAGTAGCTTTTGACTTAATATTTATTATATTTGTTATTAAGTTTAAGATTAGGGTATCAAAGCTTAAACACTTTACCTGTAGTTATATGATAAATGCGTTTACCATCAAAGACCTGGAAAACCTGTCTGGCATCAAGGCCCACACGATCAGGATTTGGGAACAACGGTATTCATTTCTCAAACCCCGTCGTACCCAAACCAATATCAGGTACTACAACAACGACGAGCTCAAGGCCATCCTCAACATCGCACTGCTCAACAAGTATGGCTACAAGATCTCGCACATCGACAAAATGAACGCCGATGAGGTGAAGCAAAAGATCGTTTCCCTCTCACACGTCGAAGCACAACAGGAACGGCTGGTCAATGAAATGCTCCAATGTATGGTCGACCTCAACATCGATAAGTTTGAGGATATACTGAATGACCATATACGGGCACGTGGCATCGACCGCGCCATCAGCTACCTCATCTTCCCCTTCCTCGATAAAATTGGTATCCTCTGGCTTACCAACCACATCAATCCGGCCCAGGAGCACCTTGTGTCCAACGTCATCCGCCAAAAGCTGATCGTGGGCATCGAAAGCACCATCACACACGTAGTACTTGATAAAACCGTTATCCTGTTTTTGCCCGAGGGGGAACACCACGAACTCGGTTTGCTCTACATGTACTATTTGCTAAAGAATCGTGGCGTGCAGGTCATATATCTTGGCGCTAATGTGCCAATCCGTGATCTTGAGTTCATCACCAATCTTAAGAAACCGAATTACCTGTACACCCATCTTACATCGACTGCCGGGAACAATAATGTAGAGAAATATTTCCATCAGATACACCACAAACTGCCCCAGATGCCGGTCGTTATTTCCGGTCAGCTGGCGCCTACCAGGTTCAAAAAAATACCCCCGGGCGTGCACCTGAAAAAGTCATTGATCGAAGTTCTTGAATACGTTTCGGCTTCCTGAGTACCCGCAGCGGGCTGAATGCGACTGTTGTAACTGCTTGTTTTACTTGCCATTAGAGATTTAACATATCCTAATCAACAATGATACCGTCCTGAATTAAACAATTGTTTAAATTTGGGGTGGAATTAATTTAAGAAAGTAAATTAAGAAGCCATGTCGACGATAGAATTTAATCAAATGCTGGTGAACAATGCAGAGTTTTTGAAACCCTTCGCTATTACGCTTACCCGTGATACAGAAGCCGCGAAAGATTTGTTCCAGGAAACACTATTCAGGGCGTTAGCCAATAAGGATAAGTACAATGTTGGTACCAACATCAAAGCGTGGTTGTATACCATCATGCGTAATATCTTTATCAACAATTATCGCAGAAAAGCGAAACAGAATACGATATTCGACAGTACGCCCAACGATTTCCTGCTGAACCACAACCAGGCTGTAACAGCCAACGAAGCGGAAAGCAACCTCCGGTTAAAAGACATTCAGCATGCTATTCACAACCTGCCCGAAATATTCAGGAATCCATTCCTGCTGTACTTCGACGGGTTCAAATACCATGAAATCGCTGAAATGCTCGACGAGCCGCTGGGTACCATTAAAAGCCGCATACACTTTGCGCGCAAGTTGTTGAAAACACAAATGCATCGGTTCTAATAGCAACCCGAATTGTTTAAAAGGGTGGGCATCCTAAAAGGATGACCCACCCTTTTTGCTTAATTTAAGGGCGTGGTAAAAAAAGTGATCGTCATCGGCAGTGGATTTGCCGGCCTCTCGGCAGCCTCTTTCATGGCCAAAGCAGGGTGGCAGGTGACAGTACTTGAAAAACAAAGTGGCCCCGGCGGCCGCGCGCGCCAGTTACAACAAGCGGGCTTCACTTTCGATATGGGGCCCAGCTGGTACTGGATGCCCGATGTATTTGAGCGCTACTTTGCCAGCTTCGGAAAAGAAGTAAAACAATACTATCAACTGCAACGCCTCGATCCTTCTTACCGTATTTACTGGGAGCAATCCTTTACAGACTTACCCGCCAGCCTCTACGAATTCAAAAAACTGATCGACACCTGGGAGCCCGGCGCCGCAGCGAAGCTCGATCGCTTTTTGAAAGAAGCCGCTTATAAATACAAAACCGGCATGCAGAAGCTGGTCTATAAACCGGGCCAATCAGTCACGGAATTTCTCGATGCCGATGTGCTGAAAGGCTTGTTCCGCCTCGACCTGTTTACCTCCATCAAAACACATATCCATAAATATTTCCAACATCCGCAAATACGACAGATGCTGGAGTTCCCCATCTTATTCCTCGGCGCCCTGCCCGAAAACACACCGGCCTTGTACAGCCTGATGAATTATGCCGATATCGTGGGCGGCACCTGGTATCCGCAGGGAGGCATGTACAGCATCGTACACGGTATGCATCACCTGGCCTTGAGCCTCGGTGTTGAGTTCCATTTCAACGAAAATGTAACGCACATTGAAGTAGAAGCAGGCGCTGCAAAAAAGGTGCGCACGCAGCAACACACCTACGAAGCCGACGTGGTGATCGGTAGTGCCGATTATCACTTCATCGAAAGCAGTCTGCTCCAACCGGAGTACCGGACCTATACACCCGAATACTGGGAGCAGCGACTGCTGGCCCCTTCTTCGTTGCTGTATTATGTGGGGCTTAACAAGCGGCTGGAAAAGATCCGGCATCATATGTTGTTCTTCGATGCCCCTTTCGATCAGCACGCCCAACAGATCTATCTCCGTAAACAATGGCCCGATCATCCGTTGTTCTATGTATGTGCGCCTTCCGTCACCGACGACACCGTAGCTCCGCCCGGTTGCGAGAACTTATTCTTCCTCATACCCGTAGCCGCCGGGCTCACCGGCGATGATGAAGCATTGCGCAATCGCTATTTCGATGCGATCATCCGTAGATTTGAAGAGAGAATAGGGCAGTCCATTGCCGGCAATATCGTGTTCAGGCAATCTTTTGGTAACAGCAACTTCGTAGATGAATACAATTCGTTTAAGGGGAATGCCTACGGTCTGGCCAATACCCTGCGGCAAACAGCCCTGTTGAAACCCTCCTGCAGGAGCCGCAAAGTGCCCAACCTGTTTTATGCCGGTCAGCTTACCGTACCGGGACCCGGCGTGCCACCCTCCCTCATCAGCGGCGAAGTGGTGGCCAAAGAAGTGTTGAAGTATTATTCCCGTTAAATAGAGAAATTCGCAACACAACCCATTGAAGGCCTAAAGATTGTAAATTGTAATAATGATGCGTTTATTTCATGAGGTTAGTCAGCAGTGCAGCCGCATCACGGCCGCTTCCTACAGCACATCGTTCTATTCGGCGATCAGGCTGTTGCATGCCGACCTGCGGCCACCCATCTGCAATATCTACGGCTTCGTACGATTTGCCGATGAGATTGTCGACACCTTCCTGGAGTACGATCAAAAAGACCTGCTGGCGCGGTTCAAGGACGAAACAGCCCGCGCTATCCGGGAGCAGATCAGTCTTAACCCCATACTGCACAGCTTTCAGCAAACCGTGCACCGGTACCGCATCCCTCCCGACCTCATCGAGGCATTTTTCAATAGCATGGAAACCGACTTGCAGCAGCAGCAACACGACTGCCGGAGCTACGAAAATTATATTTATGGCAGTGCCGAAGTGGTTGGATTGATGTGTTTGTGCGTTTTCTGTGAGGGCGACCTCCGGAAATACCAAAACCTCGAGCTTCCGGCCCGCTCGCTGGGCGCCGCCTTTCAGAAAGTGAATTTCCTGCGCGATCTCAATACAGATTATACACAGTTAAACCGTCGCTATTTTCCGGGCGTGGATTTTGGTAACTTTACCCCGGGAATGAAACGGGACATCGAGGAAGACATAGCCCGGGATTTTCAGCAGGCCTATAAAGGCATACTCCGCCTGCCCATCAAAGCAAGGTTTGGCGTGTACGTAGCCTATAAGTACTATTACTCCCTGTTCAGGAAAATAAAGAAAGTACAACCTGCCCAGATCCTGGCGCAACGCATCCGGATACCGAATTACCGGAAAGCACTGATTCTCGTACGCGCCGGCGTAAAAAATCAATTGAAGTTGATCTAACCTTCCTCGTTCACCGTAAATCTTCCCCAAAGAAAATAGCGTATGGATAAGAAGCTCCAGGTCATATTGGTCAACGAAAGCGACGAAGAAATTGGTGTGATGGAAAAGATCGAGGCTCACCGGAGAGCCGTTCTGCACCGCGCATTCAGTGTGTTTATTTTCAATATGCGCGGCGAAATGCTGCTGCAGCAGCGGGCCTTTACCAAATACCATAGCGGAGGCCTGTGGACCAATGCCTGCTGCGGACACCCTTCGCCGGGCGAAGAGACCGGTGTGGCGGCCCATCGCCGCCTCGAAGAAGAAATGGGCTTTAAGACCGAGCTGGACGAGATCTTCGATTTCACCTACCGGCATTCCTTCGATAATGGCCTCACCGAATACGAATTGGATCACGTATTCATTGGCTATTGGAATGCACCCGTATTCCCCACCCGAGAAGAAGTGAACGATTATTGCTACCTCACGCTCAACGAGATTAAATCATCCATGGATGCCTACCCCGAGCAATACACCATCTGGTTTCGCATCGTATTTCCCAGGGTAGCAAGCTGGGCCCGTAAAAACATGTCTATCGTACAATAAGTAAGAACTGTATGCAATGGGTAATATACATATTGGTGCTCGTGGGTACATTCCTCCTGATGGAAGGCATCACATGGCTTACCCATAAGTACATCATGCACGGACTACTCTGGTACCTGCACCGTGATCATCACCAGCCCGAACCGGGCTTCTTTGAAAAGAACGATGCCTTCTTTGTCATCTTCGCCATCCCCAGCTTTCTCTGCATTTTGTTTGGCACCCTCGATAAATTATACTGGCTGCAGGCCATCGGCTTTGGCATCATGGCCTACGGTTTTGCCTATTTTCTCGTTCATGATGTTATCATTCATCAACGCTTTAAGTGGTTTTCACGATCCAGTAATACCTATGTGAAAACCATTCGCTGGGCGCACAAGATGCACCACCGGCACCTGGGCAAAGAAGAGGGCGAGTCGTTTGGTATGCTCTATGTACATAAGAAGTATTGGGAGAAAGTGCGAAAAGATAAAAAAATGGCCGCCCGCCAACAGTGAACCGCTACGACTATATCATCGCAGGTGCAGGATGCGCCGGTCTCAGTTTCCTGGTAAGGCTGCTGCAAACAGAACAATACAATCAGCAAAAGATCCTCCTCATAGACCGGGCGCCCAAAACCACCAACGATCGCACCTGGTGTTTCTGGGAAAAAGAGGCCGGCTACTTCGATGCCATTGTGTATAAAAAATGGCAACAACTGTGGTTCAATCACCCCACATTTTCTACCAGGTATTCCATCGAACCCTATTCATACAAGATGATCAGGGCAATTGATTTTTATCAATATAGTTTTTCTGTCGTAGACAAGTACCCGAATGTGACTATTGTCTACGAACCCATTGAAGCGATCAGCCATGTGGAAGGCGGGGCGGTGGTGCAAACGGCCAACACATCCTATTTCGCACCCCGGGTGTTTTCTTCGGTGCTACCCGGAAAGCCGGTCCTGAAGAAAAATCAATACTACCTGCTCCAGCATTTCAAAGGATGGCGCATCAGAACGCCCCAAGCCATGTTCAACCCCACCGAAGCGACGCTCATGGATTTCCGTATCCCCCAAAAAAAGGGAACGGCTTTCGTATACGTCATGCCCTTTACCGAACAGGAGGCGTTGATAGAATACACCTTGTTCTCCGAACAATTACTCACAACACCCGAATATGACGCAGGTCTTACAGATTACCTCCATCGCGTACTCGGCATCACCGATTATACGATCGAAGAGGAAGAATTCGGAGCAATCCCAATGACCAATTATCGATACCCTGTATCCGATGGAGCGATCACTTATTTGGGTACGGCGGGCGGACAAACAAAACCTTCCACCGGCTACACCTTTCAATTCATCCAAAAACAAACGGCAAGCCTGGTCACCATGATGGATGAGCGACAACCAGCTACAGAAAAACACTTACAACACCACCGGCGCTTTCACTGGTACGATGCCACCTTGCTCAACATCCTTGCCCATAAAAAATTGCCCGGCGATATCATATTTAAAGAGCTCTTCAAAAACAATCGTATCACCGATATCCTGCAGTTCCTCGACAATGAAACCAGCCTCTTCCAGGAAATGAGAATAATTACGGTATTGCCAAAAAGGGTATTTCTACGCGCAGCATGCCAACAACTATTCTAAATAAGATCACCACCGGTTTGATAGACAATTAATAGTTGTCTTTGTGACATGCCCATATCCGTTCATGATTTTATGAAATATAGGCCCGGTGTGGATTTGATAAAACACAAATCGGCTTGTATTTATAAATGAGGTACATTTTGGCAGAATAATTGTAGATCAATCTCCTCGTTGAGTCGTAGCATTCATTAATCAAGGAAAGTGATCTTATGAGAAGCCTGTTTCTATGTGTGACTGCATGGGTATGCAGTTGTGTACCCCTATTCGCACAGGTTAGTTTTACTGCCGACAATGTTGTTCCACCCTACAACGGCGATTTTCTTTATGGTACCAATGGCGGCTGGTACTGGACCTGGGATGGAACATCCATCACCGATATCTCCGTCGGTAACCGATCCAAAAACATTGTTGGAATAGAAAGCAGAACCTTCAGGCCACCCATACCGGCCGACTTCGTAGACTATTACGGCTACGACGTGAGCCTCGCCGGGTTTCAATATGCACAAAATCTTGGTGTACGTGATGTAACCGTCATTCTAAACGGATCGGTACCTGGCCAGCGCGATAACACTTTTTATGGTCCAGACGGAAAACCCGCTGCCGGTAATACCTGCAATCAGTCATCCTGGATGTTCAAGAACATGTACACACCTATCTGGGACGGTGGCTTGAATGGCACTCCTTACAATGACACCAATTACTGCGCGAAGTACGTTTACGAGATAGTATCCCGCTATAAGTCATTTACCAAATTCTGGGAAGTGGTCAATGAACCCGATTTCGATCAAACACAGGTGGCCTGGCGCAGTCGCGGACAACCGGGCAACTGGTGGGAGAACCTGCCCGATCCCTGCGCACTCACCAATCTCCGCTCTCCCGTATTCCACTATATACGCTGGCTGCGTATCACCTACGATATTGTGAAGACACTCGACCCTACGGCCTATGTGTGCCCCGGCGGTATTGGCTACCTGGCATTTGCCGATATCCTTTGCAGGTACACCGATAACCCCGTCGATGGTAGTGTGACCCCCGAATATCCAAAACCGGCTTCTGCGTATTTCGATGTACTCAGCTACCACAGCTATCCGCAATACGCTTTGGGTTATTGGAGCAACGCTGCCAATGGCTTTGTGTATGAAAGGCAGTCCGATAAAGCTGCCGAGAAATTCGTGGAAGGCAAATACCTGTTCGATAGCCTGCTCGCCCTGTACGGATATGATGGAGTACAGAAACCCAAGAAGCTTTTCATCTGCACCGAGACCAACATCGCCTCTGCCTCCTTTGACGGATATATTGGTTCGGATGTGGCGCAAACCAACTATGTTATCAAAACAATGGTGCTGAGCCAAAAGCACGATATCAAACAAACTTATTTCTTTGTACTGGGCGATGGAAAGAAAGCATCGGAGGCAACCTATAGCTTCGACGTCATGGGCCTTTATGAATGCCTCACCGATAACGGACCTGCCAGTGGAGGTCCCGGTTACCAGCAGAAGATCAAGAATTCGGGCAAAGCATTTAAAACAATTGCCAACCTGTTGTACAAAGCAAAATATGATGCAGCAAGAACCGCCGCGTTGAACTTGCCCCCAAGTATTGAAGGTGGCGCCTTTCTGGACTCTACCGGCCTGTACAGGTATGTGCTGTGGGCCAAAACCACCGGCGATTGGAGTGAGAACTCTTCTGCCACCTATGCTTTTCCTGCGGCATTGGGGGTGTCGCCCACCATGGAGCTGCGGGCCTTCGACTGGAGTTACAGCAGGGCCACCAGCATCGTCAACTCCAACAGCATCCCGCTCACTGGTACGCCTGTGTTCATGTCGGAAGATTTTACCGTATTGGCCGTCGACGACGATAAACCCAAGCCGCCGCCCACCAGTTCGGAGTTTGCACTGAGCATCTATCCCAACCCGGCAACGCCTGCCACTACGATGACCTTTACCATCAAAGGAAATGCAAAGGTCAACGTGTCGATCTTCAATGCTGAAGGCCGCCTCGTAAAAACAGTACTCAACAGCCGCAGTTATACGGCCGGTACACATATTGTGAAGTTGCCCATACAGGAGCTCACAAGTGGAGTGTACTATGCCCGGTTCGAAACGGAAAAGTCGAAAGAAATGCGAAAGTTTGTCGTTACTAAATAATCACTCAATGCCAGGAGCCGGTCACCCGCGTTAGGCGGGAGCCGGCTCATTTTACTTTTCCGTAGCTTTGTCCCCAACAAAGCATACCTATGCCCGGCACCATACTCCTGATCGACGATGAAGAAAAGCTGAGAGGACTCCTGAAACGCATCATCACCCTCGAAGGGTTTACGACCCTCGAAGCCTCCAACCTCCGCGCCGGCGCCAAACTACTCGAAAAAGAACCCATCGACATCGTGCTTTGTGATGTAAAACTGCCCGACGGCAGCGGCGTCGAATTTGTAAAGGAGGTAAAAGCAAAACATCCTGTTGTCGAGATCATTCTGCTTACCGCTTACGGTAATATCCCCGACGGCATACAGGCTATGAAGAACGGAGCCTTTGACTACATTACCAAAGGCGACGACAACGATAAGATCATACCCCTCCTCATGCGGGCCCTGGAGAAAGTGCAACTGCAAAAACGCATTGAACAACTCGAACAGCAGGTAGGAAAGAAATACAGTTTCGATAATGTGCTCGGGCACTCACCGGCCATCAAAGAGGCGATCGCGCTGGCTCGCAAAGTAGCGCCCGCCGACGCAACGGTATTGTTATTGGGGGAAACAGGTACGGGAAAGGAAGTATTTGCCCAGGCCATCCACGCCGGCAGCAAACGGGCCGGTAAACCCTTCCTGGCCCTCAACTGCGGAGCCTTCAGCAAGGAGCTGCTCGAAAGTGAATTGTTTGGCTACCGCGCCGGCGCCTTTACCAGTGCCGTCAAGGATAAGAAAGGCCTCATTGAAGAAGCCAATAATGGTACGCTGTTCCTCGACGAAATAGGGGAGATGCACATCGACCTGCAGAGTAAATTGCTGCGGGTGCTCGAAACCAGCGAATTCATTAAAGTAGGCGATACAAAACCCACACGGGTGAATGTAAGGATCATTGCAGCAACCAACCGCCACCTGCACGAGGAAGTGAAAGAAGGCAGGTTCCGGGAAGATCTCTATTACCGGCTGAACGTATTCACCATCTCACTACCTGCGCTGCGTGATCGCAAGAAGGACATCCCCGCCCTGGCGATCTATTTCATGCAGGTGTTTGCCCGTAAATCGAATCAGCGCATCACAGGCATGTCGGCCGAGTTCCTCGAGCAAATGGAACGTCATGCCTGGAAAGGAAACATCCGGGAGTTGAAGAATATTATGGAGCGTGCCGTCATCATGTCTGATGGTCCCGAGTTGCAGGTGAGCGACCTGCCGCTCGAACTACAACAGGCGCCAGACGCAGGAGCCGGCGCAACACTGTCTGCCTTTTCGCTAGCCAGCATGGAGAAATTGCATATTCAACGGGTGCTCAACCATACCCATGGTAATAAAACCGAAGCCGCTAAGTTGTTGGATATCGGTCTCACTACCTTATACCGGAAAATAGAGGAATACAAGTTATTGTAACACCTTTTTCGCCTTCTCCATATCCAGTTCCTTCTCCCATTTCGATACGAAGATAGTTGCCACCGCATTGCCAATAATATTGGTGAGGGCGCGGGCCTCGCTCATGAAGCGATCTATGCCTAATATAAGGGCCAGCCCTGCAACAGGGATATTACCCGCAGCCGGCAGCGTGGCGGCCAGCGTAATGAAACCGCTGCCGGTAACACCCGCAGCTCCTTTGGAGGTAATCATCAATACCAGCAACAGGGTAAGCTGCTGGCCAAGGTCCATGGGCGTATTGGTAGCCTGCGCAATAAAGATAGCAGCCATGGTGAGGTAAATGGAAGTGCCGTCGAGGTTGAACGAATAGCCGGTAGGTACCACCAGTCCAACCACCGATTTGGAGCAGCCTGCATTTTCAAGCTTCTCGATCAGGCTCGGCAGGGCCGATTCACTGGAGGAGGTGCCCAACACAATGAGCAATTCTTCTTTCAGGTACTTCAGCAGTTTAAAGATGTTGAACCGCATGTAATATAGTATGCTGCCCAGTACCACTACAATGAAGATGATACAGGTGAGGTAGAAAGTGCCCATCAGTTTTGCCAGTTGCTGCAAACTGCCGGCACCGTATTTACCGATGGTGAACGACATGGCGCCGAGGGCACCCAGCGGCGCCACGCGCATGATCACATGGATAATGCCAAAGAGAATATCAGAGAAACCCTTAATAAAGGTCATTACCGGGTGCACCCGGCTTCCCAGCTTCAGCGCAGCAGCGCCAAACAATACCGAGAACAGCAATATCTGCAACAGGTCGCCTTTCGTAAAGGCATCGAAGATCGTGTGCGGAATAATATTCAGCAGAAACTCAGTCGTGGTTTGCGCCTTTGGCACTACAGCAACATCTTTCAACGCTGATGGGTCCAGTTTGGTGACATCTATATTCATTCCCACGCCGGGCTTCAGTATGTTGATAGCTGCCAGTCCGATCAACAGCGCGATGGTCGTTAATACCTCAAAATAGAGCAGCGCCTTTACGCCTACTGTCCCCGCACGCTTCATGTCGTCCATCCCCGTCATACCGCTCACGATGGTACAGAAGATCACCGGACCGATCAACATCTTCACCAGGCGGATGAACCCATCGCCCAGAGGCTTTAACTGTACCGCAAAAGAAGGGTAAAAATGGCCGAGCAAAATACCGGTAACGATCGCTACAATTACCTGAAAATAAAGACTCCGGTAGAACTTTTTACTGCGCTTGGGGATCATGCCGTCAAGATAGGGAAATAATTTGTATCACTTCTTTTTCCATTTTGAAAAGCCACCCTACCAAAATGAAAGGGTGGCCAACGAGTGGCGGCCATGCCAGCAATCAATCCTTCGCGGCTAAGCGCTTATAAATCAAATAGTAATTGACTGTTCAAAAAAAAGTACGGCTACCGGTACACCCTTTGCCAACCCTATTGGCAAATGACAAATATGAAAACGAACAAAAAGGCATTCGCCGACCGGCTCAACATGCACATCGTGGTGCCGGCCTTGTATGTAGCCGTGCTCATCGCTTTACTCATATCCTCGCTCACCCACTAAAATCCAGCAAAATGCTCACTATAATTCTTTTGATCGC
Organism: Paraflavitalea sp. CAU 1676; assembly: GCF_029223285.1. Lineage (GTDB taxonomy): Bacteria > Bacteroidota > Bacteroidia > Chitinophagales > Chitinophagaceae > Paraflavitalea. The sequence continues at coordinate 467,037 of NZ_JARHUJ010000001.1, forward strand.
CGGCATTACCAGTTTCGCACTCTTTTTTAAATGTGTCGATTTTTTCGAAAAGGTATAGGCGAAAACATTGATAAAGGCAAAAACTAAACAGTCATGATGAATATACTCTTTGCAGTCTCCATCCTCGTATTTATTTACCTGGTCTACGTACTGCTCAAACCCGAAAAATTTTAACGCTAAACTGATTGGACAATGAATACAGAATTAACCGGTGTGGTCGTAACGTTCCTGCTGACAGTACTGTTGGCTTTTCCACTGGGACGCTATATCGCCAAAGTGTTCCGCGGCGATAGAACGATCACCGACTTCATGAATCCCGTTGAAAAATTCATCTTCCGCTTCAGTGGTATCGATCCCGCTAAAAAGATGAATTGGAAGGAGTTTCTCAAGGCCATGCTTACCATCAACATGCTTTGGTTCGTTTACGCCTTCTTCCTGCTCCTTTTCCAGGACAAGCTGCCTTTGAACCCCGATGGCAATCCAGGTCAGACACCCGATCTGGCCTTCAATACCGCCATCAGTTTTCTCGTCAACTGCGACCTGCAGCACTATTCCGGCGAATCGGGCGTCACTTACCTCACCCAGTTGCTGGTAATGAACTTTCTCATGTTCGTCAGTGCTGCTACAGGCATTGCTGCTCTCGTAGGTGTGCTCAATGGCCTGCGGGAAAAGACCACCAACAACCTGGGTAACTTCTGGAGCATCTTCACCAAAACGGTTACCCGCATCCTGTTACCGCTCTGTATCGTCGTGGCCCTCATCCTGGTCTTTAATGGTACACCCGCCAGCTTTGATGGAAAAGATACCACGACCACCTTGCAGGGCGATACGATACAGGTATCTCGCGGACCCGCAGCCGGGATGATCGCGATCAAGCACATAGGCACCAATGGCGGCGGTTGGTTTGGGGCCAACTCAGCGCACCCGCTGGAGAATCCCAATTATTTCACCAATATGGTCGAGCTGATCGCGCAAATGATCATACCTATCGCGATGATCTTCGCACTCGGCTTTTACCTCAACCGCAAGAAACTGGCGTACGTGATATTCGGCGTTATGACGGTAGGTATGCTGTTGCTGCTGATACCCACGATACATTGGGAAACAGCCGGCAGCCCGGCCATCGAAAAACTCGGTGTGGCGCAACCAATGGGCGCCATGGAAGGAAAAGAGGTTCGCTTTGGCCCTGCCTCCTCCGGCTACTGGAGCATCGTTACCACGATCATTTCAACTGGCTCCGTCAACTCCATGCATGATAGCTCCATGCCACTCTCGGGTATGATGCAAATGTTGGGTATGATGATCAATGCCTTCTATGGCGGTTGTGGAGTAGGCATACTCAACTATCTTGTCTATATCATCATTGCGGTGTTTATCGCCGGGCTGATGGTGGGGCGTACGCCAGAGTTTATGGGACACAAAGTGGAAGCCCGCGAAGTGAAGATCGCCGCCATCGTAACCCTTTTCTCAGCCTTCCTGCTGAAAGCTGGTGTGGCACTCGCGGCCTACTTCGTAGCCCATCATCCGGAAATGGCCTGGGCCGTAAAACCCAGCGCCTGGTTGAATAATCCTGGCTATCACGGCTTCTCTGAAATGTTGTACGAATTTACCTCAGCCAATGCCAACAATGGTAGCGGATTTGAAGGTCTCGGTGATAATAATATCTTTTGGAACGTATCGACGGGCATCGTGCTCATCCTTTCGCGGTTCATACCCATCATTGGTCCGGTAGCGATCGTTGGTTTGCTGGCCAACAAAAAATTCATACCCGAATCACCCGGAACCCTTCGCACCGACTCCATGACCTTTGGTATGATGACATTCGCAGTTATTATAATCATTAATGCCCTATCCTTCTTCCCGGCATTGACCCTGGGACCACTCGCTGAATATTTCAGCATGTAGGTAAGCGCACGTAGGTGACGGGGCTGGCAATAAGGCCTCGTCACTTACCAATCGCTTGATTTCAAAGCAACATAAAGACTATTAACAATGAAGAATAATAAAACAGCTTTATTTCCGCGCGACCTGGTGATGACCGCCCTGAAACAGTCGTTCGTAAAGCTCAACCCCCGCTCCATGTTCCGTAACCCGGTTATGTTTACGGTCGAACTGGGAACATTTGTTATGCTGGGTGTTTGTATCTGGATCGCCGCTGGCGAAACTTCCCAGGGCAGCCTGGCTTACAATGCCTTCATCACAGCAATCTTATTTATCACGGTGCTCTTTGCCAATTTTGCAGAAGCCATTGCCGAAGCACGAGGTAAAGCACAGGCAGATAGCCTTCGAAAAACGAGAGAAGATACACCTGCCAAAAAGGTCTTCGCTGTAGGCGAAATATTTACCAACGAGATTAAGATCGTACCCTCTTCCGAGCTTCGCAAAGGCGACAGCTTTGTGTGTGAAGCCGGTGATATAATACCCATGGACGGTGAGATCATTCAGGGCCTTGCCACCATCGATGAATCTGCCATTACCGGCGAATCAGCGCCCGTGATCCGCGAATCGGGTGGCGACAAGTCATCCGTAACCGGAGGTACCAAAGTACTGAGCGACCGCATTATCGTAAAAGTGACCACCGAACCTGGTGAAAGCTTTCTCGACAAGATGATCGCACTCGTAGAAGGTGCTTCCCGCCAGAAAACACCTAACGAGATCGCCTTGACGATCCTGCTGGCAAGCTTCACCTTAATTTTTATCATCGTATGCGTAACGCTGAAACCATTTGCCGATTACGCCAATACCTCCATCACCATCGCGGCCTTCATTTCCTTGTTCGTATGTCTCATACCTACCACCATTGGCGGATTGCTTTCCGCGATCGGTATAGCCGGTATGGACAGAGCACTACGCGCAAACGTGATCACCAAAAGCGGTAAGGCCGTAGAAACGGCCGGCGACCTTGATACACTCTTACTCGATAAAACTGGTACCATCACCATCGGTAACCGTAAGGCCACCCACTTCTGGCCATCGGGCAATACCCGTGAGAACGATTTCATCGAAGCCTGCGTGCTGGCCTCCCTGGCCGATGAAACACCTGAAGGTAAATCGATCATCGAACTGGCCGCCGGTAAAGGGGTAAAGCACACACCTTCTGCCAATGGTATTAAGTTCATTCCTTTCAAGGCCGAAACCAGAAGCAGTGGGGTCGATTTGCGGGATGGCACCAAGATCCGCAAGGGAGCATCCGATGCGATCAAGAACATGGTGAAAAAGACTGGAAACGGCTTTCCGGTTGAAACGGAAGACAAAGTAAAGGAGATCGCTCAAAATGGCGGTACGCCCCTGGTGGTTAGCCGCAATGAATCTGTGCTCGGCGTGATTGAATTGCAGGATATCATCAAACCGGGTATACAAGAGCGTTTCGAACGCCTGCGTAAGATGGGTGTGAAAACAGTGATGGTAACAGGCGATAACCCCCTTACGGCAAAATACATTGCCCAAAAAGCAGGTGTGGACGATTATATCGCCGAGGCAAAGCCGGAAGATAAAATGAACTATATCAAAAAGGAACAGCAGGGCGGTAAACTGGTGGCCATGATGGGCGATGGTACCAACGATGCGCCGGCGCTCGCACAGGCAGACGTAGGTGTGGCGATGAACAGTGGAACCCAGGCAGCCAAAGAAGCAGGTAACATGGTGGATCTTGACAACGACCCCACCAAGCTCATCGAGATCGTGGAGATCGGCAAGCAATTGTTGATGACCAGGGGCACGCTCACCACCTTCTCCATTGCCAACGATGTAGCCAAATACTTTGCCATCGTGCCGGCCCTGTTCATTACCTCGATACCTGCTTTACAGGCCCTCAATATCATGCACCTGAAAAGCCCTGAAAGCGCCATCCTGTCGGCGGTGATCTTCAACGCGATTATCATTCCAGTGCTTATTCCACTCGCATTGCGCGGTGTAGCCTACAAGCCCATTGGTGCCAGCGCGCTGTTACGCAGGAACCTGTTTATCTATGGCCTGGGTGGTATCATCGTTCCCTTTATCGGTATCAAGCTCATCGATATGGTACTGGCTTTATTCATGTAATACTATAAAAACAAGGTTATGAAGAAATATATATTGCCCTCCCTCAAGTTGACCATCGTAATGGTGTTGTTGCTGGGCGTGATCTATCCCATACTCATTGCAGCCGTAGGCACCATGGCGCCTGGAGGAGGAAAAGGTGAAAAGGTGATTGTGAATGGGAAGGAAGTTGGCTACGCATTAGTCGGACAAAAATTCACGGACGATAAATACTTTCAGGGACGTCCATCGGCGGTCGACTACAATGCCGCCGGATCTGCAGGTTCCAATAAAGGGCCATCCAATCCCGATTATCTTACAACAGTGCAGGAGCGCATCGACACATTCCTGGTGCACAACCCTGGTGTAAAGAAAGAGCAGCTACCGGCCGAACTGGTAACAGCTTCAGGCAGTGGCCTCGATCCCGATCTGTCACCCACAGCCGCTAAAGTGCAGGTAAAACGGATTGCTGTTCTTCGGCACATCGAAGAATCAACACTGATAGCGCTGGTCGACAAACAAACCGAAGGCCCCTTCCTCGGACTCTTTGGCCCGGCTAAAGTGAACGTACTCAAGCTGAACATCGCACTCGACCAATTAAAATAAACAGCCCCGTAATATTCGCGATAGAACAAACACTAATAATACAAGAGAAAGAACCATGAAACAGATCATCGCTGGCGCCCTCTTACTTACAGGTATGAGCGCCCTGGCGCAGGACACGAAACCCTCGCCGCTTACCTTTAGTGGATATGCTGAAGTGTATTATACCTACGATTTTAACAAACCGCTGGATAACAATCGTCCAGGATTTATGTACAGCCACAACCGCAGTAACGAATTCAACCTCAATGTGGGTTATCTGAAAGCTGCTTATGCAACAGAGCGGGTGCGCGCCAACCTGGCCATCGCAGCAGGCACCTACATGAATGCCAACTATGCAGCTGAGCCCGGCGTATTGAAAAATGTATATGAAGCCAACGCTGGCGTGAAGCTGTCAAAGAAAAAGAACCTCTGGCTCGATGCCGGTATCTTTGGATCGCATATAGGATTCGAAAGCGCCATCTCTAAAGATTGCTGGACACTCACCAGAAGCCTCGCGGCCGAAAATTCGCCTTATTACGAAGCAGGTGCTAAACTTACCTATGCCACCGATAACAATAAGTGGGTATTGAGTGCACTCGCACTCAACGGCTGGCAACGTATCAAAAGAGTAGATGGCAATTCACTGATGAGCTGGGCAACGCAGGTGCAGTTCAAGCCAAACAGCACTACCACTTTTAACTACAGCACCTTCATCGGCTCCGACAAACCCGATAGCGTTAGGCTCATGCGTTACTTCCATAACCTGTATGCAACCTTTAACCTGAGTCCCAAACTGGGTGTTACTGCCGGCTTCGATATTGGCCAGGAACAAAAAGCCAAAGGCAGCAGTGCGATGAATACCTGGTACACGCCTGTGCTTATCCTCAAATACACGATCAATGATCAGTGGGCTATTGCCGCCAGGGGGGAATATTATGAAGACAAGAATGGTGTGATCATTGCCACCGGAACCGAAAATGGGTTCAAAACTACCGGTTACTCCCTCAACCTCGATTACGCGCCAGCGCCCAATGTGCTGGTACGCCTCGAAGGAAGAAACCTGAGCAGCAAAGATGCCATCTTCGTTAAAGAGAAAGATGTTCAAAAGAACAACACTTTTGTTACAGCTTCAGTAGCCGTGAGTTTTTAACAGACTTGCCTATTCCTTTTCATCGCCAGCCTCTTCCCGTGTGGAAGGGAGCTGGCTCTTAAAACCGGAAAAGATGATTACCCAATATGAAGTGCCGGCCCTGTTGAAAGAAGCGTTGCCTGCGATATCCGAAATTCACTATCCGGCCCGTTTCCCGATGGATATCTATAAGTCGGTACAAAGTTTTTCAGCCTATACCTGTATGGCGGTACAAGAGCACAATCATAACCTGGTCCGGAAATGCTTCGCGCTGGCAGATAAGCTTTACCATCAAGGCGATCACCTGGTAAAGAATGTGATCGAGAATACCTATGTGTTTTCCTTCTCTGCCTTTATGCCTAAAGACAAAGTAGAGAAACTGATCCTCCGTTCTATGATACCAGCCGCTCTCTACACCGTTTACCTGAAGCAGGTAATGGGTTCAGGCTGCTAAAATCAATAAAAGAAATATTATGGAACCCGATAGTAAAACGGAACCTGATAGTATCATCGTTCGTATAGCCAATAGCGAGGACGAACAGTACGCGCAAGAGATCGTAGCGGAAATGGAAAGTTCCGCAAAAGCCCGCGGTACCGGTATATCCAAAAGGTCGCCGGCCTCGATAGCGGAAAAAATGAAACAGGGTAAAGGCGTGATCGCTTTGACTGCCAATGGCCGCTGGGTAGGCTTCTCTTACTTAGAAGTGTGGGCGGCCGGGGAGTTTGTATCCAACTCGGGGCTTATCGTTAGTCCGGCCTGGCGCGAGCAGGGCGTGGCAAGGGCCATCAAGGAAAAGGTCTTTGAGTTGTCGCGCCAACTGTATCCCGAAACAAAGATCTTCAGCATCACCACCAGTATGGCGATCATGAAAATGAATACACGCCTTGGTTTTGAGCCGGTTACATTCGATAATATCGTGCGGGAGGAAGCATTCTGGAATGGCTGCAAGAGCTGCGTGCACTACGATATCCTGCAAAGAAAACAGTGCAGGAACTGCCTCTGTACCGCGATGCTCTTTATTCCCGGCCCGGAAAAAGGTAACTTAGAATCGGGCTTAACCGGGTCGAAGACAATTGTTGCCGGATAATCAGGAACTACTAAAAGTATATATGCCCGACAGAGATAAAAACGTAGAACATTTTATTGAACTCATCCGCCAGTCGAGGCGCGGTAAGTTCAAGGTCTATATTGGCATGAGCGCCGGTGTCGGAAAAACCTACCGCATGCTCCAGGAAGCACATACCCTGCTGCGCAACGGGGTCGATGTCAAGATTGGTTACATCGAAACGCATCAGCGCAAGGAGACCCATGCCTTGCTGGAAGGGTTGCCGGTAATACCGCGTCGTAAACTTTTTTACAAAGGCAAGGAGTTGGAGGAGCTGAATGTGCAGGCCATCCTCAACCTGCATCCCGAGGTAGTGGTGGTGGATGAGCTCGCTCACTCCAATATAGAAGGCAGCAAGAACGAAAAGCGCTGGCAGGATGTGATGGATATACTCGATGCAGGCATCAATGTGATCAGCGCTGTGAATATCCAGCATATCGAAAGCCTCAATGAAGAGGTAAAGGACATTACAGGCATAGAAGTTGCCGAACGTATTCCCGATAGTATCCTCAAGCAGGCCGATGAGGTTGTCAACATCGACCTTACGGCCGATGAACTGGTGACCAGGCTGCGGGAGGGAAAGATCTATGCACCTGAGAAAGTGGAAACTGCCTTGCGCAATTTCTTCCAATCCGAAAAGATCCTTCAGCTCCGTGAGCTTGCACTCAAGGAAGTAGCCAGCCAGGTAGAACGGAAAATTGAGACCGAGCTGCCGCGTAACGGCAATGCCAGGCAGGAGCGATTCCTGGCCTGCATCAGCAGTAACCATGAAGTGGCGAGAAAGGTGATACGGAAAACCGCCCGGCTCTCCAGTTACTACAATAGCAAATGGTACCTCCTGTATGTGCAAACACCCCGGGAAGACGGCGATAAGATCGGGCTGGCAGCGCAACGACACCTGATCAATAACTTTAAGCTGGCTACCGAGCTGGGCGGGGAAGTGATTAAAATAAAACACAGTAATATTGCCAAGGGGATCATCGAAGTGGCCGAGCAGCGAAAGATAACGACCATCTGCGTAGGAAAGCCACACCTCAACCTGTTTAATGTCATCCTCAGTACCGCCGTGTTCAACCAGTTATTGAATAAGTTGTCGGCAGCTGAAATTGACATCGTCATCCTATCATAATAAACCTATGGGCGTTCGTTTAAAAACAAAACTGTCGCTGGGCCTCGGCTTTCTCTTCCTGGTGATACTTACATTCGGGATCCTCAGTTTGTATTATATCAACCGGCTCAGCAGCGATGCCGACCGTATCCTCCGGAATAATTATGAGTCGCTCGTATATTCCAACAATATGCTGAAGGCGCTCGAAGAGATGCCGGGCGATACCAGTGCCTTTACCCTGTTCGATGCCAACCTGCGCAACCAGGAAGCCAATGTTACCGAGTCGGGCGAACGGGAGGTGACAGAAGCACTTCGAAGGAACTTCGGTCAGTTGCAGCACCAACGGACCGATTCATTGAATTATGCCCGCCTCCGCGAATCGATCCGCATGATCAATGAGATCAATCATGAATCGATCCTGAAAAAAAATGCCATTGCTGCCACAACGGCAAAAAATGCGCAGCTATGGATCACGATCATCTTTACCAGCCTCATACTGATCGTACTCACCTTTATCTATAATTTCCCGGGCGTCATTGCCGAACCCATTGCTAAACTGGCTGATGGTATTCGTGAAATAGCCAACAAGAATTATAGCAAACGTATTTACCTTAAGCAGGAAGATGAATTTGGTGAGCTGGCCCAGGCATTCAACAGCATGGCCGCCAAACTCGATGAATACGAGAACAGCAACCTGGCTAAACTTACCTTTGAGAAGAAACGAATTGAAACGATCATCAACCAGATGCGCGATGGCATCATTGGGCTCGATGACAGAGGCCATATCCTTTTCCTCAATGCCGTTGCTGAAAAGCTGCTGGGTCTTAAGGAAGCAGAGATGATCGGTAAGTATGCCCCCGATCTGGCGCTTAAAAACGATCTTATGCGTACGCTCCTGCGCGATGAGCAGGCAAAGAAAGAATTGAAGATCTATGCCGATGAGAAGGAGAGTTACTTTAGTAAGGATGTATTGGATGTGATGAACAATGGCCAGGTGGCTGGACAAGTGATCGTATTGCGCAACATTACCCTGTTTCATGAACTCAATGAAGCCAAGACCAATTTCATCGCCACGGTATCGCATGAACTAAAAACACCGATCTCCTCCATTAAGATGAGCGCACGCCTGCTGACCGATAACAGGGTAGGGGAGATGAACGCAGAACAGCAGGAGCTCACCAAAAGCATCACGGAAGATGCCGACAGGCTCTTGAACATAACCAGTGAACTGCTCAATATGTCGCAGGTAGAAACAGGCAACATCCAACTCAAACTGCAGCCTTCGCGACCGGAAGCCATCATCGAGCAGGCTGTGCAGGCCGTACAGTTCCAGGCACAGCAAAAGAACATTGCCCTGCGTACGAAACTGGCGGCAACACTTCCGCAGGTGCAGGCCGATGTAGAGAAGACTTCCTGGGTATTGATCAACTTTCTCACCAACGCCATCCGCTATTCACCCGACACCTCGTTCATTGATATAGAAGCCAGTCTGCAGAGCAATAAGGTGATCTTCACCGTAACCGACTACGGCAAGGGCATCGATGAAAAATACCTCACCCGCCTGTTCGACCGGTACTTCAAAGTGCCGGGCACTCATGAGCGTAATGGTACCGGCCTCGGCCTGGCCATCTCCAAAGAGTTTATAGAAGCCCAGGGGGGAACCATCTGGGTCAATAGCCGCATCGGCGAAGGAAGCCGCTTTGGGTTTGAGTTGGCGGTAGCCAGGGGGTGATCTGCAAGCTGATTTTTTCTCTTAAGATACTGACCAATTTGTCTAGCAGTATCGGCGAACAGAGCGCCTATTCCCAAGCAGGCCGGACATTTCGGCCAATTCGGACCAAACGACCAAATCCGGACAACCACATTTGGTCTGGTACCGTATTCTTTATAGGTTTGTTGAGCACCAATGGAGATTAGCCATAGGGTTGTTGAAATGACAAGGTGCCGGTTACGGGAAATGAAAGAGAAATAAAGGCTCGGTTTAGCATAGATGATGCGGGGACGGTGTATGGACGGTGCATGGATGTTGCATAGATACTCCATAGATGGTGTATGAAAATAGCGTAGTCAACAAAAAGAGCGTTTTTTCACAAAAAACAGCCTCCGGAATATTGCAATCATTCGCCTGACATAAAAACCAGCAATATGAACGAACATCGTAATTCAGCTGCCACGCTTATGGTCATTACCGCAAAGTTGCTATTAACGGCCAGACCCGCGCTCATGGCGTTGCTCATGCTTTGCTTCCTGGATCAGGTACAAGCGCAACAACCATCTGCCGCTGTGCCCGATGATTTCAAAAAACTTCACTGGCTTTCCGGTACCTGGCAACGAACGAATGCTAAACCTGGCCGCTCTGGCTACGAGCGTTGGGAAATGGATGGCGACCGGGCCATGAAAGGATGGGGAGTAAGCATGAAAGGCAATGATACCCTGATCACAGAAAAGATCAGGTTGGAGATCAAAGACAACAAGATCTGGTACGTGGCAGATGTACCCGAAAACAAAGCGCCGGTATATTTCGAACTCACTTCAATTACTCCCTCCGGATTTATCTGCGAGAATCCTGCGCACGATTTTCCAAAGAAAATATCCTATCAGTTGGAAGGAAACATACTCACTGCTATCATATCGGCGGGCGATAAGTCCATACCTTATCTGTTTAAAAAGCAGTAAGATGGTTCATTATCCATCTCATGGATAATATATCCCTATAATGGTTAAGGGAAAATCGATAGGAATTTCTAATCTCCCTAACTTTATCCAGTCTATTACACCCAACCACGCAATTCCTCCATTTGGTTATCATGCTCTCTTCCTGGAGGAAACGATCACAGTCATTTCCTGGTTTATACTAACAACAGTGACGCCCGCAGGGCGCATCAGGTAGTCATTATAGTATTAGCTCAACTTAGTGTTAGGTCGGCGCATAGTAAGCAAAAAGGGCCCCTCTGCATGGGGGCCCTTTCTAATAGTATGTTGTAAAGAATTACCGTACTTCAAAACTAAAGGCATGACTGCCTGCATGTCCATTGCTGTCGATGCCCTGCACCACGACGGCAAAACGTCCCTTCAGGTCCGATGAATAAAAGCGAACCGCCGCTTTGCCATTAGCATCCGTTTCAATATCCGGTGTCCAATACAAAAGATTCCGGAAGTCGGGCAGCCGGCTTTGGGCTTTTTCCTGCGAGTCATACTCCGGTGCGTAGAATTCGCGTTGCAGCTGCAAACCGTCATAATCAAGTATCACCGCCTTATTGTCGAGCTTCAACTCCGTAAGGTCGCCATGGTAGGTAGTAAAGCTGACGATGCCGTCGTAAGTAAATTCGCCGGTCACATACCGGTCGGTAACTACCTGCAGCTGACGCAATTTCAATGGATCGTAGGTCATCACCTTTTGAATGCTCACAGGCACTCCATCCAACAGCACCAGCGGGCTGCCACGGTAATGTCTTTCGATCTCCCAATTGAAAATATACAACTGGAATTCACCATTGCTTTTGCGCACTGCTACATCCGGTACATACTCCCGCAATATTTCTTCGGTCGTAGTGAATCGAACATAATCATCCATCAGGTATTTGGGGTAACCATTGCCAAAGAAAGGCATGGTATCATATTTAGGAAGGGAAAACTGTGTGAGTCGATCGCTGAAATAGGCATTTTGCACCTGCATATTAATGCTGCCCTCAGTTAGTACCTGCTGCAGGGCCGGTGAAAGATAGAACGGCGCGGTGCCGGTTTCGGAGAACTTATCGGCATAAGGGCTCTGAATGTCGACATGGAAGCTGCTGTCGGGCTGGTCTTCTGCCTGAATGATGATCTCGCCGGGGCCGTAATAATTCCGTACATCAAAGCGCACATCTCCATTACTGTTACTCATTACCGGATAAAACTGCAGCTTGGTACCTGCAATGGATAAATAGGTTTTGGCGTTGGCCACCGGCTGGCCGGTAAGCAAATGGGTAAGTCTGCCGGTGATCTGGTGTCCCGCAAATTCGGGCGTATACTTGAAAGCAGGCGCATTGCTGTTCAACACCACATCCCAGTTAAATCTTCTCCAGCCATGTACCAGCATCAGGTTGTCGAGCGCCGTAAACACTTCGGGCGTTTGCGCGGAGAAATAATAACCGGGCGATTCAATATGGCCCTTCAGGTCCGAGCTGAGCCACAAGTAGCTTTGAATATCTTCCTGCTCAGGGCTCGGCAATGAATCCATCCTGTAAACGGAAAGAGATAAATGGGAAGGTGCAGCTTTACCCGAAGTAATGGCCGTTTGTACCGATAGGTTGATCTCCTTCCGGGTGCCGTATTGTTCTTTGTAACCGGCTGCGCCGATCGTGAGTTGATCCTTCAATGGTTTAAAATACAGGCGCTCACACACGGGTTGCTTTTGGTCGTTAAATACTGTGATCTGCGATACTCCTTCGCCCAATTGTTGCTTGTCGATAGTAAAGCGTACCGATCCGTTCTGAATGGCCTTCTTCATGGCGCTTTTAACGACCTCATGACTGTGTACGAACAGGAATAGCTCTTCTGAACCGGATGGGCGCGCGGGCATATTGGAATTGATCGTTACCACGAGCTGGCCATTTGCTTCATCTTCCACGTGCATAACATAGCCCTGGTCGTAGGTGGCTGGGAGCGCACTTGTGAACGACTTGCCATCTTCCGTCACGATGGTGGCAGAATAGGAATCACCTGCCGCCGGCGTAAAGCTGAAGTGGCCGATGCCAAATTTCACGGGCTTGAAAGTGAGGATGGTCTCGTTGCGCTGGTTGATCAGCGTGCCGGTGAAAGCACATCCTTTGCCGAATTGATCGGTAACCTGAAATGCTACCTTACTGTTGATTCCTTTCACAAGGTTTCCTCCTTCGGGAAAGAAGCGGGCTGTATAAGAGATCGTGGTGTCGACCGGAGCAGCCGGAAGCGGCTTCAGCGAATTCACGATCGTTACCTGCTGCTCATAAAAACAATCAGGTCCGAAATTCTTCATCCAGTTGGTATAGGCCCGCAAAATGTAATTACCGGCATTGACCGACGATGGCAGGTAGAACGAGCCACTGCCCTGTCCATTGGCGAGGGCAACTTTAGCCTGCATAACAGGCTTATGCTCTTTATCGAGCAACTCCACATAAGCTATCTTGCTCAGGTCAACCGGCTTGTTATTGTTCCCGTTTACATAGTATACCTTGAACCAGAGTATCTCTCCGGCCAGATAAAATCCCTTATCTGTATGAACGTAGGTTTTTTCCGGCAGCGTGTTTTTGCGGTAGTTATTGAACTGATTTTGGATCACGGTGCTGAAATCCTGCGCCAGTGCACCGGAGCCATTCAGGAACAACAGAGCCGCAAAAAAAGAAACAGCCAGCCTGATCGTATGATGTGATGTGCGATACATCTATAATGGTTTATAATTATTCAGTATAAGGTTATCTGGGCCAGAACGGCGGTTTGATATGTACGCCTCTCTGGGTGCACAATACACAACTAACATCCGCAGCATAAAAGGAGGCAATGTCACCACGCGGAGTAAGCTCGGCTACATTGGTAGGATGCAGGTAGCTGTAAGCACGTATGCTGTCGACATTATTGGGCACTTTCAATTCCATGCAACCTGTGCGGTAGCCCCAGGCCAAGAGGTCCGATGGCTTAATGAAGATGCGTTTCTCCTGCATGTCGCAAACTTCCACATAACCGATCACGATCTCATTGGGATTGCTGTTAGCGTGGATATTTCCTTTCAGTTCCGAGGGTTGGGCGTCGAACAGGGTGCCCGTTTGCTCGGTGTTCTTTTTCATCTTCTGCAAAAACTCATAACCAGCTTTGCTAAGGGCATATTGCCTTACAAGAATGCTGTACAGCTGACTCACCTTTTCTGATGCATGCGGAATGAAATGTATCGGCAGGTCGATGCTGTCTTTGCTTAGTTTTGCCGAAGAACCGATCAGCAGGTTGGTGGAGTATTCCGTTTTCCAGCAGATATAGTTCATCGTATCATACATCATATTGGGATACAGGTAATCGATGCCTGTGATCTCCCCAAACGAATTGCGTAAATATTTCAAAGTGGTTGTATAGGCAGAATGAAATTCCCAGGTCTCTTCCCACTCCCAGCGATAATACCTCGTTTTGTTCTGGGGATCGTGGGTGTTGATATAAAGCTGCAGGTCCTCGGGCTGTTCCCAGCGTATATCGTCGATGGCGGGCGTTTTGATCGCAGTCGTGTAATCGGACGTGTATTCCTTTCCTTCCGTGGTTCTCACATACAGCCTGTACTTCACATTGTTTGCCAGCGGCAGGCCGGCAGCCGAATACAGGCCCTGGGAAGATTCGGGAAGTACATAAAATGAATTATTGTCTCCCTCAACGCGCACCACGGCATTGCGTTCGTATTTGATCCTGCTGGTATCCGAAAGGCTGATGGCCCGCGAGAGCCGGATATTCGTAGGGCCGCCGCCACTGTTGATGATGCCGTCTACCACCAGGTAGCCATTCGGTGGCGCCGTTACCGGCGGATCAAATCGTTGTTTGCATCCCAGGGTCAGCAATACCAGGCAACTATAAAATAGCTTTTTCATACTGCGGTATTTAGAAGCGAATGTTGTAATTAATGAATGGAATGATATTGCCGAAGATGGACAGCTTATATCCATTCACACGGCCGTTTTCCGACGTGAAATAAACCGAATAAGGGTTCTTTCTGCCGGTGATGTTGTACAGTCCGAAGGTCCAGCTGTTGTGAAACTTCTGCTTCACCTTGTGGTTGCCCTCCAGGATCATCGCAAAGTCGGTACGGAAATAGTCCGGTATCCGGTAAGCATTCCGGTCGGCATACAGTGCCCGCCAGGAGCCTCCGTAATAGTACCGGCCGATAGGAACCGTGATCGGTCGTCCGGTGCTATAGGTCGCATTCAGCGATATGCTGAACCGGTGCGTGAAGCGGTAGTTACCCACCATGGTGAAGTCGTGCGGTTTGTCGTAATTGGCAGGGTATTCTTTACCTCCATTGAGCAACTCTCCCGATGTGCTGTCGTCCATGGTCAACAGGATACGGGAGTAGGTGTAACTGATCCAGCCGTTCAGTTTGCCATTTTGTTTTTTGATCATCAATTCCAGGCCATAGGCTTTGCCCTTTGTGCCGATCACGTCGGTTTCAATATGGTCATTCATCACGAGGTTGGCTCCGCTCTTATAGTCCAGGTAATTCTTGATGCGCTTATAATAAACTTCCACCGATGTTTCGATCGAATTCGAGCGCAGGTTCTTATACAGGCCCAGAGAAACCTGGTCGCCATACTGCGGTTTGATGTTCGGATCGCTCAATTTCCAGATATCGGTGGGCGAGATCGCCGTGGTATTCGACAGCATGTGGATATACTGCCTTTGCGTATTATAGCCGGCTTTCACGGAGAAGGTAGGTGTAACCAGGTAGCGGGCGGAAACGCGCCATTCCGGTCCATTGTAGGTTTGGATCACATCACCCTTGCCATAGGTTTTTACGCCGGTGATATTGTCCTCATTCTTGGGAAGTCCCTTGGGATACTGGTTGATATTGCCAGGACCCAGGTATTGGAAATAAGAGAAACGGGCACCGGCCTGCACGGACAGTTCAGGCGTGACATTCCATTTTTCCGACAGATAGATGGCACTTTCCTGTGCTTGCTCGGCAGCAACGTCATCCGCAACGATCAGCGATTCCTTGCCGATGGGGCCATAATTGCCGGGATTGAGTTTGTAGCGGATGGTGCTTGCGCCAAAATCGAGCGTATGGGCCGGTGTCAGGTACCAGGTAAAATCTGCTTTGGCATTCAACTGGTTGATATCGAAGTTGAGCTTATAGGCATTGATCTCGTTCTTTTCGCTTTGGATATGGTAGGCGTAACGATCATAGCCGGCTGTCAAAAATCCGGTTAGCTTATTGTTGAAGATGTGTTTCCACTTTACCACCACATTGCTGTTGTTGTAACCGTAGGTGGTATCATTGTTCAGGTTGAAACGGTCCTTGCTGGTATAGCCGGTCACGTACAGGTTGTTCTTGTTGTTGAACTGATGGCTGATATGCAGGTTTACATCATAGAACGAAGCCTTGCTGTTCTCATATTCGTCGGGCAGCAGGTTGAGCAGCCATTTGGCATAGGTAGTGCGTGCACCGAGAATGAAAGAGGTTTTATCTTTTTGAATGGGGCCTTCAATATTGAAGCGGCTGGTGATAAGGCCAAGGCCGGCGCTGCCGGTGATTTCCTTTTTATTGCCTTCACGGCTCGAAATATCCAGCACCGACGACAAACGGCCACCATACTTTGCGGGGATACTGCTTTTGTACAACTCCACGTCTTTCACGATATCGGGGTTGAAGGCCGAGAAGAAACCAAAGAAGTGAGAGGGGTTATAGATCGTGGCGTCGTTGAACAGGATCAGGTTTTGGTCGGCCGATCCACCGCGCACATTAAAGCCTGTACTCGCCTCTCCTACCGACTTCACGCCGGGTAAGGTGAGCACAGCGCGTATAATGTCTGCCTCTCCAAAGGCGGTGGGAATCTGCTTGATGGCGCGGATCGTCAACCGTTCAGTTCCCATCTGCACATTTCTCACATTGGCCACCTTTTGAGCCGACACAATAACTTCCTTGAGCGAAACCACGCGCTCTTCCATGTCTACATCCAGTTTGCCGCCGGTGTACAGCATGACCTGGCGCCTGGTGTCCTTCATCCCGATGCCCTGTATGTTCAGTACATAACGCCCCTTGGGGATTGTGAGCGAAAAATAGCCATATTGGTCGGTAGCCGTGCCGATGGAAGTATTCGGGATCGATACAGTAGCGCCAACGATCGGCTCACCGCTCTTAAGGTTGCGGATGTGACCGGCAATTGTTACAGTGCCCGGTCCGCCACTATTATTTTTACTGCCGATCTCAAATAATTTGTTTTCGATAGACGCATCGGCGCGCACTTTTTTCTTGTCGCCATAATCAGGAACTGCGGCTACGTCACGGCGTGCAGTATCTTTTGCTGCCCTGGCAAAGAAGTTGTCCGGCAGCGAGGTTTTGATCGAAGCCCCCTTGGTGAGGAACACCCACTGGCGATCGGGCATCACGGTAAAGTGAAATGGGGTGTTGTTGAAGGTTTGCTCCAATGCCTTGTCGAGCGGCTGATTATTGATGACAATGCTGAACCGCAGGCTGTCGAATTGACTGCGGTCGTAATAGAAATGATAACCCGATTGACGCTCGAACTCCTGGATGATGACATCGATGGCAGTATCGCTTACGATCAGGTTGATGGGATTGGATATGGTTCGCTGGGCTGTTGACCGGCCGGCCATCAATAAAAGGCCCAACGCCATAATTAAAGACAATCGTCTCATGTCAGTTTTTTAAGGAGTCATAATGAATGGCGGCTTGCAAAATGGCGTTCTCTTTATCTTTCCTGAACTTGATCTTGTTCTTCTTCAGGTGTTGCCTGATCTCGCGCGAGTGGTCCTTTAATAAAGAGTAAAGACCTTTCTTTGTCCTTACGATATGGTAGTTGCCGTCCTTGAAAACGTAATAATGATACTGTTCTACAAATTTTCTTTCCAGCACCTCTTTCACGGTCTCTTCAATGAATTTGCTGCGTTTGGCCAGTACACTTGTAGGTCCTTTGTACAACTGATCATAAAAACCTGTGGCCAGCGATTGCCGGTTGGTACTGTCGCGCTCTATACGCACGAACTGATGACCCATCAGTGAAAAGCTTTTTACTTTTTCGCTGAACAGGGAAAGCCGGAAGAAATTGTTGAAGTGGAGAATGACAACACGGTCTTTCACGATGTCGTACATCATTTGCACCGTATCGTAGAAGATACCGTCATAAACAATTTGTCCTCTTTGCCAGGTGTTTTCGAGGTAGTAAGGTATGCCTTCGATCTTGGGCGAATAGCCGAAGAATTCAATACCATTAAAAAGGCGGGATTGTTTGTCCGTGTAATGGTGATAGTTGGTCACCGCATTGTGCATGGCAGATGCAGTGAAGCTGCTGTCTGTAGTGTTGTCCTGTGCAGTAGCAAAATACCCTGCAAGCGTCAGGCAAACTATAAGCAGTTGGTTGCGCATTAGTTTTAATATGAATGGTTAACAGGTTGAGCCAAATTACATTATTTCCGTTGAGTCCTCACCGTTTTTTCTGTGAGCGTCAAAATTACGTTATTAATGATTTTTTAATTTCCGGCAACGATCGCCGAAGAATATGTGTCATAACCAAAATTGACTATTTCAAACAAGCGGTTCTTCAATTTAAACAAGTGTCCTTGCGACTGGCGCTGTAACGGGCTACCTTTATTAAAATCAGAATATGAAAAGAATATTCCTGGTGCTGATCCTTGCTGCCGGCACATTAATAGTTGGTGCACAAGGTAGAAGCAACCTGTCTGTTGGAATCGATGCGGCCATCCCAACCTATGCTATGGTGGGAGAGATGAAAGGCTTACTAACGGGCATCTATATCAAAAAGGATTGGGGATGGGGAAAGTATTTCGCCGGCACGCTCAATGCAGGGTATCAATATTTTAAAGGCACTGCGAAGGCATTTGATGATAAGGAGGTAGAGAACTATGCTGTAGTGCCCCTGCTCGCAGGACTGAAAGGTTATGTGATCAAAAATACCTACTTAAGTTTTGAGACCGGTGTTAACATCAGTGCTCACAAGAACAGCGCAACTCATATGGCATTTGTGCCGTCCATAGGCACCTTGATACCCGTTGGTACAAAGCAAATCGACCTTAGTATACGATACAACGCTACAAAGTCGGGCATGACTTATCCCGAAGCGCCGCCTTTTAGACGGGGCGGATTCGCCTTGCTGGGCATCCGTATAGGCCTGGTGCTGTAACTTTCGAGCTGTTCTGATTGGGCATTCCCATCTTACCAATAGAAGATTTAACGGGCGGCAGGTTGTAATTCCTGTACTTCATTGTATTTTTAGAAAACCCAACTCCCTGCCAATGAAGTACAACGCGTTAACAACCGACCGTATCCTTTCCATCGATGTATTCCGGGGCATTACTATACTTGTCATGATCTTCGTGAATGATGTGGCAGGTGTATCCGGTATTCCGGTGTGGATGAAACATATGCCTGCCGACGCCGATGCCATGACGTTTGTCGATATTGTGTTTCCCGCTTTCCTCTTTATAGTCGGCATGTCTTTGCCCTTCGCGCTCAACAACCGGCTGGCAAAAGGTGATACATTCTGGAAACTGCAGGGGCATATCGCCTGGCGCACGATCGGCCTGCTTGTGCTGGGCGTGTTTATGGTCAATGGCGAAGGAGGTTACAATGAGGCCGCCATGGGCATGTCCATCCACCTTTGGTCGCTGCTCTTCTACTGCTGCGCTATCCTGGTCTGGAATGTTTATCCCTTCAAAAATAAGAATTGGTCGCTGGTATTGAATGCCATCGGCGCTGTTGGGTTGATCATACTTGCTTTGCTCTATAAAGGCGGCGATGATGGTACGAGAGGGCTCACGCCGCAATGGTGGGGAATCCTGGGGCTCATCGGCTGGGCCTACCTGTTTAGTTGCATCATTTATCAACTGGTGCGTGGCCGGTTGATTGGATTACTGATCATGATCGTAGTATGTGTGGGTTGGTATGTGGTGGGGCGTCTTCCGGTGGCAGAACATTATGCCGTATTAAGGTGGATGTCGGGCCAGGCAGGACATGCCTCCCACACCGGTATCGTTTTATGTGGAGTGGTGCTCTCCCTGATCTACTTCGAGCGCAAAGGCATTCAAACCAATACCCAGCGTTTTATGGCCGCCATCATATTTATGTTAGTTATGGCCATCGCTGCCTGGGCGCTGCGGCCCTTGCATGGTATTTCGAAGATATACGCTACACCATCGTGGTGTCTTTATTGTGTGGCCATCTGCAGCGCTTTATTCTCCTTGCTCTACTGGCTTACGGATGTTAAGAAGGTTAGTGGCTGGACCGCTTTCTTCAAGCCAGCTGCCGCCAATCCGTTATTGATCTATATACTTCCATCGATCCTGTATCACCTGCAGGTATTGTTTGGACTCTATTTCATGCCGCATGCATTTCACGAAGGCTGGCTCGGTGTGGCCTGGTCGGCTGTTTATGCGCTCCTAATCATGGGCATCGCCATTTTGCTCAATAAGGCAAAGATCAGGTTACACTTGTAATGAAGAAGGGAGCCCAGCGGGGCTCCCTCCAAATATTACTTAGATAGACAAACTGTTTTAATTAACCCCGCCTTTTCTTTTTGATTTAACCGGAGCAGGCCAGCTGCCTGGTTCGCCTGTGCGGGGATTTACCGGCAGTACACTTTTTTCGCGTGAGGTCTTCACGGGGTCTTCACTGGCCATATAAGCGAGGATCGCAGTCAGGATGGCATTGCTGCGCACATCGTCAAACACGATCTTGTCGTACGTGTCGCGATTGGTGTGCCAGGTATAATTGCCATACGACCAACTGGTAGAGCTCAGCGAAAAAGCAGGAGCGCCCACTGCTACGAAAGAGGCAAAGTCGGAGCCACCGCCGCCGGGAGCGCCGGGCCAGCGGGTGTCGATCTGGCTGCGGATATCGTTGGGTACTTTGGTCAGCCACCTGCCCAGGTACTCATAGGCATGCAAAAAGCCCTGACCAGAAAGATTTACCACACGACCAGTGCCATTATCCTGGTTAAACAATACCTGTATATTCTTAACGATTTCCGGATGGTCTTCTACAAAAGCCCTGGAACCATTTAAACCCTGTTCTTCACTGCCCCAGTGACCTACGAGGATAGTGCGTTTGGGATTGGGATAAACTTTCTTCAGGATGCGCATCGCTTCCATCATCGTCAGTGTACCGGTACCATTATCGGTAGCGCCGGTGCCGCCATCCCAGCTATCGAAGTGGGCGGAAAGGATCACGTATTCGTCGGGTTTTTCAGAACCTTTGATCTCGGCAATGGTATTGAAGGTAGGAACCAGACCCAGCTCTTTGGAGTCGGCGCGCACACTGATCTTTGGTTTTTGACCTCCTTCGGTAAGTCTGTACAACAAGCCATAATCTTCCAGCGCAATATCGATGGTAGGCACTTTGGTCGTATTGGCGCCAAAGATCTTGTTGACACCAAAACCATTGGACCAATAAGACATTACAACACCTGCGGCACCGGCTTTTTCAAGCGCCTGCGGCAGGGTGGTATTGTTGAGGCCGGTCTTGGTTATACGACTGCGCCACGCATCTGTTTGGGCGGTCCGCTCTTTTTTCATCTTTTCAAATGATTCCTTGGTACCATATTCCTCCCAGTTATAATCAGGGCGTCCTGTTGGTTGGCACATGGAGATCATCACGAATTTGCCTTTCACGGCAGGCAGCCATTGCTGAAATGCGACAGAGTCGGCCACGTCGGGTAAAATGATCACTTCGCCGGTGATCGTTTTGCCATTGGTAGAAGGGCTCCACGCCAGTTGGGTACCTTCCAGCGATTTGATGCGCGGATATACCATGTCGATATGCGTAACGCCTCTTTCCCAACCACGCCATTCACCATATTGTTCGGTTTTGGCGCCAATGCCCCAGCTCTGGTATTTCGCTACTGCCCAATCTGCCGCTTGCTTCATTTGCGGAGTTCCCACCAGTCTTGGGCCAATGCCGTCCATCAACTCATGTCCAAGTTGCTGTAACTGGGAGCGTTGGGTGGCTTCTTCAATAATACTCTTAACCATCAGGGAATCCCTGGTTTGGGCAAACGCACCAGTGCCCGCCAACAAGAGGGCCAGGGTCAGTGCAGAAGTGTTTCTTCTCATAATGAACGATTGGTTGAACTGTTTGCCCGAAAATATTAAGGATTGCAGGAAATTCAACCCCGTTCATAATTAAAATAAAGTCCGGTGAAATTAATGAAGGGCTTATAGCTTGTCCCGATCTGTGGAAATTACCGCTTTAGCCGAAGCGCCCGACAACCTGGGCTGCCATACACGCCAGCGAAGCCCCAACCTTGTCCAAACGGGCAACGGACCGCCCTTCGCAGTGGTGGTGAAAGGCACTTCCACCTGCAGCATGGCTTCCAGGTCGCGCCAGGCATATCCTACCTGAACGGCTGCGCCCGGTTGAAAGCTTTGCAATGCAGGCAACGAACGACGATGTACCATTTCTATGACCGGCTTTTCAAAGGCCGAGTCGGGATAGGGCACTTTGTTCACCAGACCGCGCTTCCAGAACGAAGCGGTTAAAGCACCGCCCAGCCACCAGTGTTGTGCAACAGGGCGGGCGTAACCGAGTCCGGCCTGCATGCCGAAAACTTTTGCCAGCGTTTTCTTGGTTCGTGTGCCGGAAGCATCCATCGAGGTTTCATAGGCAGCATCTGGAAGCAAGGCGCTGGCAAACGGTTTTAATTCGGCGCTGAAGCGGTGCCTGTTCTTTACATAGCTCAACCAAACGCCCGGGATGACCGGTTGATAAAAGCGATCCTTCAGAGCGGTATTCTTGAAATACACATTATTGGAAGGTAGAGGTACCTGTAGTTCTGCCTGGATGCCTATCGCTAACCCGCGCTGGCGGGCAGGAGTATTACCGGAAGGGTTCTGCATAGAACGGCCTTCCGGTAACCACCCGGGAAAAGAGTATCGAAAAGGCTGGACCCGGATGGAAGCATAAAAATGCGTACCTGCAACTTGTGTGAAGTGTAAAGTATTACTGTCTTTTAGGGTGCTGGCTGTAACAGGAATAGCCGCTTTCATTATTTTTTCAGTGATCAACCTGTTTGTGCGTGCTATATGATCGGTCGCATTGCCGGAAGCTGCAGTTGAAATTTCATTGGCAGCATGGACAGCTGCCCTATCGGAAGTGATAGTCGCCTCCGAAGCGTGAGCCGGAGGCTTGTCGTGTTGCCTGGCCTGTTGTTGGGGGCCTTCCTGGTTATGCTCATTATCAGGTGTAGATGCTGCATCAGCGGCTGGAACAGGACGCCCGGTTGAATCATTATTATCTACAATGCCCCCGCTGGCAGGCGGCCCTTGGTTACGTCGGGATTCCCTGGTTGAATCCTGGTTTATTTGCCAAAGGAGAAAGCCCGCGCAAAGGATCAGCAATAGTAGCGCGGCATAGCGAAGCGGTGTCCACCACAGCAAGGTACTCCTTCTCTTCTCTACAGGTGCCGGTGCGTCGAGCCTGGCCCGCATGGTCGCCCAGGCTTCATCGGGCGGTACCAATGGCACCGGACTGTTTTCTTCCGAAAAGAACAAATGATCAAATTGCTTTTCTTTCACTGATGATAGCCTTTATAGTGAAAAATGCTTTTTTAAAACCGGTTGCATGATCTTCCTTCCCTCACTCAACTGCCATTTTACCGTACCGGTGCTGATCTTTAATCGTTCAGCAATCGCCGGGATCTTGAAATGCTCGAGGTAAAACAGGCTGAACACTGCCCGGGTGGCCGGCGGCAGGTGGTCGAGGTAGTGATAGACGTCTCTCCATTCCAGGTGCTCGAGGATATTGCCGGTAGGGATCTCGAGGTCCTCATCGTCGGTATCGGGAACGATCACCCTCACTGGCACCTTCAGTTTATCAAGGGCGGTATGGCGCACGATCGTATACACCCAATTGAAAATGGCGCCCTTCTCTGCTTTAAAATCGGCCAGGTGCGCAAATACCTTCATCATGCCATCATTCACGGCTTCCAACGCAGCATGGTCATCCCGGAAGAATTTCTTACACAGGCAAAACATCGAAGGATAGAAATGCCGGTAAAATTTCTCCTGCGCAGCACGATCGTTGCGGATGCACCCCGTTATGATCTCATGCAATTCGTCCAAAACAACAACTGTATTTAATTCACTTCTTTTATATTAGTATAATCAGATATTCGTTGGGCTGATGCTCACTTCATCGTGTGGCCACAAAAACTCATATTTCGTTGCAAAGCCAGTCACTTTTAACGAACCTGTATATGTTTTTGAGCCTACTTTAATGTTAATGGGATACAAACCGTCCGAATAATAAGTATGGGTATATAGGATTCGGGATGCCTGCAAAGTTCCTTTCTCGCAATCTCCGCGTACCCACACCTCGGAAAAAGAAACATCGATCTTCTTGCAGAAAGTCTCGGCATCGGTAAGAATATAGGAATTGAGGCAATCATAACTATCGGAGGTGTTGACCAGGAAGGCGAGTGTTGAATCAAAATAGGAAATGAATGGATGGATAGATAGGCGTTTCCCGTTCAACGATCCTGCCGAATGGCCCGGAATAGTATTATCCAACTGAAACGGCTCCTGTATTATCTTCAGGTATTTTGTAAAAGACGCATAAGGCTGCCCGTTTTGATAGAGCGTTACTTTGATGGAATCCTTTTCGTTCCACACAAAGAACATTTTCGCTTTGGTGCCGTCGGTCAAGCTGTCAAAAACCTGGTAGCACCGGGAATGCCAGTCGATCGTGGTGCCGGGCCGGGCGTTTACCACCTTGGCTGTAACAAGCTCGCCAAATTTGACATCCGTGGCCGACACCAGAAGTTCAGGTTCGCCTTGTTGATCTTTCTGGCAGGACAGTAGAATGCCTGCAATGCCGGTCGTTAAAAGGAGGACTGGAAACTTCATGTAACCCTTTTGTATAGATGAACGGTTGTTCCGGAAACAAAGGTTGGGTGCATGACGGGAAAATTTACAGGTTCCGGTAACGCCACTTTACGGATCAGCCGGAAGCAATACCGGTATAGTTCAGGCAAGGCTTCATTAAATCGTCTGTGCAGCCGTATCTGTGTTATAGTCCCGAAAGAGAGAGCGGCGCAAGGGCATTTTTTTAGGACGGGTCAACTTTCTCAATGGAGCCCTGATGATACCTCATTGGGTCCTCTTTGGGTCCTCATTGCCTCCCCGGAATCCGAGGTAGCACAGAGGGGAACAAGGGTAACATCGGGGAGGCAATGAGGAGAAAACGGATAGATCGTGTTATCCGTCCCCGGGATAAGGGCGTTCGCACCTGGTATCTCCTCCCGCCGTCCCAATTAATAGGGGTATTTGAGAAGAAATAGCTGTTCGTCCCAGGTATTGCCGAAGCCCGTCCCGGCTTGGGGAGGAGCACGTCACATCATTCGCATAGTACCATCGCAAAGTGGAATCCTGCAAATATGCTATAGTTTTAAAGGTACAAGCGGCCACATTATGCAGGAAAGCGAACCCCTAAACTACCGTCGTTTCTTAGGGATATCGTCTATTTTATGTTGATTTTCAATACTTAAATACACAGCTGAATAGTCGATGTAGAATTTGTTTGCATATGAGTAATTATGCGGTTTTTTGCGGGAAGGTTAAATATTGGCGTATTTCTTTTTTAATTAAGTTTACAAAATGCAGGTTTTTAGTGTAGTAGATACACGAATCTTGATCTAAATCATTGTATTTGTGCTGTTAAAGACAAAGCAGCAATTTTCGACATAAATACGCAAAGACGAGTAACGTGCTAATGAGTGGTAGGAGGAGCGTTGGCTTCAAACTATGCCGCTTACATGAAAAACCTGCAGATCGTTTAAGAACCTATTGTAAATAACAATTTTTAACCCAAACACTAGCTATGAGCAAACAAATTACAGTCTTATTGTTTGTGCTTTGCACATGGTGCCTTGCATCATACGCACAAACCAGTATAAGAGGTGTTGTTACCGATAACACCAGCAAAAGCCCCATGGCCGGCGCAACCGTACTGGTCAAAGGAAGCAAGACGGCCACCATTACAGGCAACGATGGCCGTTACGAAATTACCCTCCCTCCCAAAGCTACCACACTGGTATTTCAGTTTACCGGTTACCACTCAAAGGAAGTGGCCATTAGTGGTCGCAGCGAGATCAATATTGAGTTGGAGACAGACTTCGAATCGCTCAATGAAGTGATGGTAGTTGCTTACGGTAATGCAAAAAAGGGCACCTATACCGGCGCTGCTTCAGTAATCAAGCAAAACGATATCAAAGATGTTCCATCTACTTCTTTCCAGAATGCCCTGGTGGGTAGAGTATCCGGTGTGCAGGTAACAACTGCAAGCGGTCAGGCCGGCACCACTCCCAGTATACGCATCAGGGGTATTGGCTCCATGAATGCGAGCAATGAACCACTGTATGTTATTGATGGTGTTCCCGTTATTTCGGGCGATCAGGGCAACCTGAGCGGTTCATTGATCGGTTCCAATAATATCATGAATACGCTGAATCCGGCCGATATTGAAACCATCACGATCCTGAAAGATGCGGCAGCTTCTTCACTGTATGGTTCAAGAGCAGCCAATGGTGTTGTGGTGATCACCACCAAACGCGGGAAAAAAGGGAAACCTGTGGTGCATTTATCCTCTTCTATTGGTGTTACGCCAGGATGGGCCACTGACAACTACGAAGTGGGAGGTCCGCAGGAACAAATAAATATGTTGTATAGGATACTGTATGATAACAAGACTTCTGCCGGACAAACTGCAGCCCAGGCCAATACCTATGCACTTGGGCAGCTCAATACCAAGTTCAATAAACATGGGTATAAATTTTCGACCACGGGTACAGCCCTTTCCGACAATGTGATCATCAGTGGCATGACCGATGGACTGGTGAACCGCGAGGGAACTTATTTTGATTGGGACGATGCTTATTTTGGAACAGGTATTTACCAAACCAATGATCTCTCTGTAGGCGGCGGTGATCAGAATACGACCTATTATACTTCGCTGAACTACACCAAAGACCAGAATAGGGTCCGGGTCAATAAATTCGATCGTATTTCAGGTCGTACCAACATTTCACAAAAGGTGGGAAAACACCTGGAGTTTACTACCAACATAGGCCTTGCCAGGAACAAGCAATCTGGGTTTAATGATACCAGGAATACAGGGGCCAACTACCTTTACCAGGTAAGAAACCTGTTATGGCCTTTTTATTGGCCCACTGACTACAAAACAGGACTGCCGTATACGGCAAGGTATGGAAGCCTGGCGCAGAACAATCTTTATTATAATGATCAATGGGAAAACAGTTCCATCACCAAAAGGTTTTCTGTCAACGAAACGATCCTGCTGACTATTCTGCCGGAATTGAATGTTAAGTCTATTTTCTCCTATGACAATTCCGAGATCAAGGATCACCTGTATTACAGCGCCATTCACTACAATGGGGTTTCAACGAATGGATCCTTAAATGAAACGAGTACCAGTATTTCGAAACTGGTTTCTTCCAATACGGTCAACTACGCCAAAAATTTCGGAGACCACAATGTCTCATTCTTAGGTGGGTTTGAGGTAGAGGAAAACAGGACAAACTTCCAAAGCACAACGGGAACAAATCTTCCATCAAGTGTATTGACCACCTTATCTCCGGCTGGTGCGTTTTCGGCCAGCGGGTATGAGTATGGCAACTCCATCGTTTCCCTGCTGTCACGGCTGGAGTACAATTACAAACAGAAATATTTCCTCTCTGGTTCTTTCCGCCGTGATGGTTCATCAAAACTGGCGCCCGACACCCGCTGGGGTAATTTCTGGTCAGTGGCAGGATCCTGGAGGATCAGTAATGAAGAATTCATGAAGGAGATTACTCCTATCAGTAATTTAAGGTTGCGGGCTTCTTATGGCATCAATGGTACATTGCCTTCGCAGAATTATGGATGGAGGTCTTTGACGAGTTATACCCTCCGCTACAATGGCAATGCAGGTGGTTACCTGTCTACCAACGCCAACCCCGATCTTACCTGGGAAACGAATTATACGACCAATATTGGGTTGGAATTCGGCCTCTTTAAACAGCGGTTAACAGGTACTATTGAATATTTCAACCGCGATTCGAGGAATCTTTTGCAGGATGTTCCCACTTCAACCACTACCGGTTTTTCGAGCGCACTGGCAAACGTAGGTGAAATAAATAACAAGGGCATTGAAGTGGAGCTTGGTGGAGATATCATCAACAACAAATCTATCAGGTGGAGTGCTTCTGTTAATGCATCCTTCATTAAATCAAAGGTTACCAAATTGTATGGCGGCAGAGATATCATTTGGTATGATCCAACGGGAGGAGATAACAGGGCACAGTTCATTTACCGGGAAGGTTCATCTACTTTAAGCTATTATGGCTATGAGTGGGGCGGCGTAGATCCGAAGAATGGCAACAATGTATGGTATGTAAATAATCCAGCCGATGCAAAAGCAGGCGACTTCTTATACAATGACAGAGGCGCTACTTATTCATTTAACAAAGCAAATTACAAGATCGTGGGTGATGCAATGCCCGATGTGTATGGAGGGCTTAATACCAGCCTGGAATATAAAGGGGTTACATTGGGGCTGAATTTTATTTATAAGCTTGGCGGCAAATTGTATGACGGAGCGTTCAAGGACGTTTCAGATGATGGCTATTACTGGGAAAGGATCAGGACAGAAACCCTGTATGCAAATATGTGGACGCCCGAAAACACATCCGGAAACTTGCCGCTCCTCAGAGGCACCGATCTTACCGATCCGATGCAGTACAGCACCCGCCAGATGTCCAGTGCCACCTTCTTTCGGTTAAAGAACGTCAACCTGTCTTATGATCTGCCCAGGAATCTGATTGGTAAAGTTGGCCTTTCCAATGTTAGAGTGTTCTTTAATGGAAGTAATTTGCTGACCTTCTCAAAGTATAAAATTGCCGATCCTGAAGTAAACCAGTATGGAACCCGTGGATGGGAAACGCCCATCGGAAAGACCTACACATTCGGGCTCGATCTTAATTTTTAATTCATTAAACTCTTTATAAAATGAATAATACACTGAGAATATTTTTAGCCGGCATAGTGGCGTTTGGTTTGTTTTCATGTAATAAGACACTCGATGTGGTGCCTACCAACCAGGTAAATGCCAATGAATCCATAAAAACGCCCGCCGATGCCCAGATAATGATCAATGGTATTGTACGCAGTATGAGTAACGCTGATTACTACGGAAGGAGATTCATTCTCTATGGCGATGTGAAAGGTGGTGACATGACAGTTCCTTCACAGGGAAGAGGGGACGATGCGTTGTATACATTTAATCACTCCGCCACCAGCAACAGTTATTCTGGCTATTGGTCGCAGATATATTTTTCCCTGCTGCAGGTGAACAACCTCCTCGAAAACATAGCCCGGTTGGAAGCGACTGGAGCCGCCGGCTATAACAGCTATAAGGGACAGGCATTAACACTTCGTGCGATCATGTATTTTGATATGGTGCGTCTTTATGGAAAGTCTTATGACTTGGACAAGAACGCATTTGGTGTTCCCAACGTTACAACACCATTAAAATCCACCGCACAGCCTCTCAGGAATACGGTTAGCGAAAACTACAATCAAATATTATCCGACCTCAAAGCGGGTGCTCCATTGTTGGCGAAAACGAAATCCAATGGATTTGTGAATTATTACGGCAACCTGGCTATGCAGGCAAGGGTTTATCTGTATATGAAGGACAATGCCAATGCTTTAAAAGCAGCAGAGGAGATCATCACGAGCAACGTATATACGCTCTACAGCAATGCGGCCTGGGTCGACTCCTGGAAAGCACAGTATGGCTCGGAATCCATCTTTGAGATCGGTGTTTATCCGCTAGAAGGAGACCTGGGTGCAGCTTCTATAGGTGCGTACCACAGAAGGAAAGGGGATGGTGGAAGTACAATTTTAGGCTGGTTTGTAGCAAGTGATTATTTTCTGACCAGACTAAATGAAGATGCAGCCGATGTTAGATGGGGTGTTATGAAAGAGGATGAAATATCTACTACAGCCAATCCTCGAAAAGGGTCCTTGTATAAATATAGCGGTAACATTTCGTTGGCGGGTGATGGTAAAGCTACTCCGACGGCAGTAAATCTTAAATTGATCAGGTTATCTGAAATTTATCTGATTGCTGCAGAAGCTGTCTTGCCTACAGATGCTACGAAAGCAGCAACTTACTTAAACGCGATCCGCAAACGTGCCCCCAATCTGGCACCCGCTACCGCAGCAACAGTAACGGTAGATATGATCCTAGATGAAAGGAGCAAAGAGTTGTATGGCGAAGGGCAAAGGTTTTTTGATATGATCCGATTGAATAAATCCATAACATTCAATGATGAGATCATCGGCATATCGGTAGCTACCCGTCCGAAAACAATTGACAGAACATTTTATAAAACCCTGTTACCGATCTCTCAGGCAGAGATCAATGCAAACCCAGGCATCCTGGCACAGCAGAACCCCCAGTATTAAAGGGTTTATAACAGAGCTTACATATTTACACGACGACCGACGCGTTCCTGCGTCGGTCGTCTTTTTTTTTTCTGTACATGCCCGGCACGGGCGCAAACGATATGGTGCAAGTCCCGAACGAACCATGATTGTCTGAAGCGTCGGGCTAATCTGGTCTGGAAGGGGGTATGAAAAGCAAAAAGCGCCGGTTAGGCGCTTTTTGCTTTTCCCTCGGATAGGGCTCTCTGTGGCTTCGCCAGGAATCGAACCTGGATCTGGAGCTTCGGAAACTCTTATACTATCCATTGTACTACGAAGCCAATTACACTATTTGATCAGTCCGCCAACGTTGCTCGCAAAGATTTTTACGGCAATGGCCAGCAAAATTACGCCAAAAAACTTTCTCACCGCTAATAATCCTGCCGGTCCTAAAAGTTTCGCAATATAATTCAGGGATTTCAAAACGAGGAAAACAATTATCAGGTTGATCAAAATGCCGAAAAGCACCGTCCATTGGTTGTAATTGGCCGACAGGGAAATGATGGTGGTCAACGTACCGGAACCGGCGATCAGCGGAAAAGCTATCGGAACCACCGTACCGGATTTATGATCCGCATCACTTTTGATGAATTCCACGCCCAGCACCATTTCCAGCCCCAGAATAAAGATCACGATGGATCCCCCTACTGCAAAGGAGCGCACATCCAGTCCCAATATTTGAAGGAATTTTTCACCCGTCAGCAAGAACAGGATCATCAATCCGCCCGAAACCAGTGTGGCCTTGATCTCATCGATGCCCCCCATCTTTTTCTTCAGGGTGATCAATAAGGGAATAGAGCCCAGTATATCGATGATCGCAAATAAAGTGAAGGTAACAGTGATCAGGTTGTCCAGTCGCAGATCCATAGCCTTAGATTTAGCTGACAATGATCTTACAATTTACAAGTAATTGCCCACAAACCGGCGTGTGAAACCATCAGCCCACAACAGGCGAAGACCCGGCCTGCAAGCACTGGCTCAACCGGGTGTAGTTTATTGATAGCTCGGCTTGTGTTGCTCTTTGCCCGAATTGATGTTCGACAGCATTTCGTGACGGAAACCATCGCCCTCCCGGTCAATCCTGACCACGCAGCCATAGTGCAGCGAAAAAGCGCTGAAAGAATCTTTCAGTGGAGTGCCTGTGATATGAGCCAAAATGCTCCGTATCACTCCGCCGTGCGTAACAATGGCCGCTCGTTGGCCAGAGCCAGCCACGGCATCGAATACCCGGCTCACCCGGTCAAATACCTGCACATAGCTTTCTCCTCCGGGTATGCTTACGTTGACAAAATCGTTCATCCACGGGTCAACCACCTCGCGGGGAATGTCATCCCACCGCTGCAATTCCCATTCACCGCAGCAGATCTCCATAAGGTTTGACTCATAGTTGATTGGCTGTTCCGGGAACAAGTGTTCCGCCAGTTTGCTGCAACGCTGCAAGGGACTGCTGTAGATGGCTTGCAAACCACCAGGCAGGTGTTGGCGTATGATAGCAGCCTCCTCTTCGAACGTACGGGTTACGTCGATATCAGCCTGGCCATAGCAGGTGCCTTTTTCGATCAACGGGGTGGTATGACGGATCACATAAATGCTCATAGTGCAATAATAAGAAATTCGGAACAGGCCGGGTTAAAGGGCGTACCGCCAGATGATCAGCGCAAACAGGTAAAAGCTTAGTTCACTTACCTGCTGAATGGCACCGAGGCAGTCTCCGGTATATCCACCGATCCATTTCTTGAAGTACTTTGCCAGCCTGTAGACGATGATCATTACCGGGATGATCGCCAACGCAAAATGCCAGCTCAGGAAAACCAATGGCAATACCGCAAAAGCAATGGCCATGAGGATCGTAACAGCAGATGGTTTGTTGCTGGTCACCGGTTTCGACTTGCTGCCATCGGGATCGGTCACATATTCAAACAGGCAAATGGTCAATACTCCCATCAAACGGCTTACCGCATGCGCAGCCACCAGTATCAACAGGAAATGACGGTAATTGTAGAAGATGTTTATGGAAGGCTCATCGAGTGCAGGCGTGAATTTGGGAAGTTCCTTCAGTAACAAGAATTTTGCGGATAAGATGCTGATCAGCCCGGTAACGCCATAGGTGCCCAGCCGGCTGTCTTTCATAATGGCGAGTATCTTTTCCTTCGTCCAGCCCCCGCCAAAGGCATCACACACATCGGCAAAGCCGTCTTCGTGGAAAGCACCGGTGGTGAGAATGCCCGCGATGATAGAAGCCAGGATGGCGATATCCTCGCTTACGTATTTGTTGAAGACAAGAAAGGTAAGTCCGCTAATGGCAGCCACTATCCACCCGATCAGGGGGAAATAACGGGCAGACTTTTCCAGGTATTCCTGCGAATGGTCGGTAAACTTCGGCACCGGCAACCTGGTCAGGAACATCATTGCAGTGAAGAAAATGCGTATTTCTTTTTTCATATCATTCTTTATTTGACACCCCGGCCGATTCAAAGGAAGCCATCTCTGCCAGGAAATTGACGGCAGATTGTATCAGCGGGATCGCCAATGCTGCACCGGTACCTTCGCCCAGCCGCAAGCCCAACTGTAATAGGGGAGTAGCTTTTAGATGTTCCAGCATCCTGGCGTGACCATGTTCGCCACTGGTATGTGCGAATACACAATACTGCAAAACACGTGGATCGAGCTGTTGGGCGATCAGCAAGGCTGCTGTTGTAATAAAGCCATCTACCACGATCACCATCTTTTGAGCAGCCGCTTCGATATAAGCACCCGCCATCATGGCGATCTCATAACCGCCTACCGTTGCCAGTAAAGCCATTGGTTGATCGGCCAGCGCAGATAGCATATGCAGCGCATGTACTTTCTCCAGAGTTTGAACCTTTGTTTCGAGTTGACTATTATTTACGCCGGTTCCGCGGCCCACGCAGGCTGCAACAGGCATTCCGGTAACAGCACTCATGATCAGCGAGGCGGAAGACGTATTGCCGATACCCATTTCTCCAAAGCCAATACAGTTGCAGCCACGGTCGGCAAGGCTATTTACAATGGCCCGTCCTTCATCGATGGCGGCGCGTGCCGCCTCCTTGGTCATAGCCGGGCCTTCGAGGTAATTGGTCGTACCCATGTCGATCTTCGCGTTGATAAATACTTCGCCGCCTTTTACCTTCAATTGACTCGAGGCGGGAATAAGATCGGCATTCAC
This sequence comes from Paraflavitalea sp. CAU 1676, assembly GCF_029223285.1. Lineage (GTDB taxonomy): Bacteria > Bacteroidota > Bacteroidia > Chitinophagales > Chitinophagaceae > Paraflavitalea. The sequence continues at coordinate 500,393 of NZ_JARHUJ010000001.1, forward strand.
ACCCGCATCCACTACCTGCAAGGCAATGTTGTGCTGCCGGCAGAATACATTGATCGCGGCACCCCCATTCAGAAAGTTCAACACCATCTGGGCTGTAACCGCCTGTGGGTAGGGGTTCACCAGTCCCGTTAGCGCAATCCCATGATCGCCTGCGAATACGACAATATGCGGTTGGGTGATCACCGGCGACACGGTTTCCTGGATCAGGCCCACCTGCAGTGCCAGTTGTTCCAATACGCCCAGCGACCCGGGTGGTTTGGTTTTATTGTCAATTTTGTGCTGCAGATCGGCCTGCAGGGAAGTAATCGTTGAGTTTGTTGTCATGGTAGTAATAGATCACAAAAGTAAAAGCCAAAAGTGGAAGCCTGGTCCATCCGATTGTCGGAGGAGGCTGTCGTTTGCGGCGCCTCATACCGTTTGTATACGATCTCGCCGCTTGTGTAAGGAATCGGATATTTGAAAATAGGACCGTCAAAGACAAAGGAATGATATTCGCCGTTTTCGCCGCAAACATCTACGTTATCGGGCAGGTCGCGGACAAACGATTCGTCGATCAGGCGCCCGCAAAAGCCCTTGTCGAGGAACTTTTCATTCACGCACACAATGACTGCCTTGAACCCAAGCCCCAGAAACTCCTCCATCAGCTCCTTAGTGGAGACCTTCCATAAAGGGAAAACGCATTCCATGCCCATCGAAGCCAGCTTCTGCTCACGGTAGATCCTCAGGTCCTCGAGAAAAATATCGCCAAATACGGCATGGGTATACCCCGCAGCTTTGAGAGTCCCTACCCGTTCCATCATAGCCTGTTCATATTCCGCCATACCTGGTTGTTCGGATAGTTCGATGGTATGTAAAGGCAGTTCGATAGCATTTGCCTGTTCTACCAGCAGCTCCCGCCGCACGCCATGCATCGAAATGCGGTTGTGCGCCGCATTGACGCTGGTAAGTAAACTTTCTACGCTGTATCGCTTATCTTGTTTTATGCGGTGCAGGCAAAGGGAAGAATCCTTGCCGCCGCTCCAGTTCATGTATGCTTTGATCATCGGTATCGTTTATCCTTTGATCACCATGGGTATGCCGCTCACCATAAATACGACTTTGCGTGCCTGCGCTGCGATGAATTGGTTCACCCAGCCTTGCAGGTCGGTAAACTTGCGGCCGATCTCGGTTTCTGCATGCACCCCCATACCGATCTCATTGCTGATGATGATAAAGGTGCCGGGCTGTTGCTGCAATTGCAGCACTTCCTGCTTGCAGGCTTCCAGGCAGGCGTCGATATCATACTTGTTATCGATAAAGAAATTGGTGAGCCATAGCGTAACACAATCGATCACAGAAACCTTGCCGCCCAGATCGAGCTGGCTGATCTGCTTTTCTTCTTCGATAGAGGTCCACCGTTCATCGCGGTCGTTCTGGTGCCGCTTGATACGGTTATGGAACTCGCTGTCCCATTTGCGGGCAGTAGCTACATAAACAGGGTTTGCACTTAATTGCAGGGCCAGGTCCTGCGCGTAACGGCTTTTGCCGCTGCGGGCTCCTCCGGTCACGAATATGATGCCGGGCTGCTGATCACTTATTGACATCCAAAGAAAATTTCTCGGTAAATAAAACAGAACGTTGCTTCAGTTCCAGTAAACAGTTCCGGCACAGGCAATCCTGATAGCGGCCGGCAATAAAAGCCTTCTCTTCTTCATTGAAGGAGATGCCAAAGCACTGGCAATGGTGTACATCGCCTACTTTGCATTCAAACACCTGCTGGCAACGCGGACAGCTTTTTTGTTCATGCTTGCACATGGGCCATGATTTTATACAGGGAAGTACATTTATGTTCCAAACCGGCTGGTACATTGAACAGGCCAGGGTGGAACATCGACGCCAGTATCTCGATACCATCCACCAGGGTGCTGGCACTTGGCTGGGTAAAAAGATCGTAGTCGGCAATGTATACAGCGGCTTGCTGCACTGCCGTTAAACCACTCCATTCCGGTTTTTTGGTCAGCAAATGTAGTTCTTCCATAGTGCGTTCAACCGTAAATCCACAGGGGGCAATGACCAATACTTCCGGGTTGTATCGAACGATCTTCTCCCAGGGGGTAACGATGCTGTCGCCGGCGGGGTTCGATAGCATATCGATGCCGCCCGCGTAGGCTACCTGGTAGGGTATCCAGTGGCCGCAGTTGTAGATAGGCTCTACCCATTCCATCACCATCACTCTTTTTGGAGGCGCCTTGTGGGCGCGCAGGGTATCGATGATCACATCGATGCGGTTTTGCAGGGCAGCCAGGTAAGGATAGGCTGCTTCCTCCCGGCCCAGGGCTGATGCTATGGTAATGGCTGTATTGAATACATCCTGGAGATTATTGGGCGTAAGCGGTACCAGCTGCGGCTGTTTATCCAGTTTGGCCACGGCAGCGGCCGTACAGGCAGTATCGATCTGGCACACTTCACAAACGTCCTGGGTAAAGATAACATCCGGACCAATCGATTGGAGCAGGGCCTCATCTACGTAATAGAGGCTTTTGCCCTGTGCTTTCGAGGCCGAGAAGATCCGGTCTATCTCGATGCTGCTGTACTGTTTGCCCTCGAGCACACAGCGCACTACTTTGCTCTTTTCGGCCAGGGCTGCGTGTGGGCACTCGAACGTGATGCCGTGCAGCAGGTGCTGCAGGTTCATATCGTAGATCATTTGCGTGGCGGCAGGAAGAAAAGAACAGGCTACCATAATTAAACGATTAAGTGGTCAATGGATAATGGTGAAAAAAGAAAAGCCGGCGAACGGTGCATGACCACCAGCCGCCGGCTTTACACAAAAGATATATTAAGCTTTGGGCTGTGCAACCTGCAGCGTGGTAAACCTTCTTTGCAGCAGCTCGAAACCTCCGAAGAATACTCCGCTATAGAGCAGGGTGCCCAACAGAAAACTTCTTTCGTAGGGAATAGCTGCCACCAGGCTGGTGAAATAACCGGCCCAGGTTTTGGGATACATCGATTCGGCGATCACGAAACAGCCGGGGCTGGTGCCGATCCAGTGGATCAGGGTGGCGACCAAAGAGGCCAGCACCACATTGGTCACTGATACCTTTTTGATCAGGCGCTGACCCGCAAAAGCGATCAATGCAAATGCACCATAAGTCCAGTAAAAACCTTCGAAGAAGAAACGCCATTCGCCGTAGTACACCATCCTGTTGAGGATAATATCGCTGATCCAGAGTGTGAGCAGAGGAAACAGGTAGGCTTTGTAGCTTTTGCTGAAATAGGCGCCGCCAAACAGGGCCATTGCACCCAGCGGGGTCAAGGTTGCCAGGGGCGACATTTTAGCTTCCTTGGTAAGAACGATCCTCACCACGGCAGCCAGCAGCATAAAGGCCAGCAGCACCAACATACGGGGATTGAATTTCTTCGAAGACATATCAATTGTTTTATTAATTATAAACGTACCGAGATTCCGGCATTGAAATTACGCCCTAAAGTGTTATAACCAAGCACTTCCACGTAAGAAGTATTCGCCAGGTTCTTCACATCGGCAAAAACCTTGATGGCCTTGATCACCTGGTATTCTGCATAGAAATTCACCAGGGTATAGGCTTTCAGTTTGGCGATCGATGTGGGGTAGGTGCTGAAATCGAGGTCTGTACGCTTGCCGAAGCTTTGCACACCGGCGCTCACAAACAAGCCCTTGATCACATGATAGTTCACCGTTGCACTGAAAATATCTTTGGGGCGGCGTGCCAGATTGAAATATGTAGTATCCTTCGCGCCGGTTTTGGTGGTCACCTCGCCATCAACATGTGCCCAGGAAAGGATCAGTTTTACTTTCTCCTTAATGTTGATCGTGGGCTCAATTTCGAAACCCCAGTCCTTTTGTTTGTCCTGGTTGATGTAGTAGCTCGCAAAGGTATTGGGGTTGGTATAGAACACGATCGCGTCGCGTACGTTGCGTTTGAACACCGCCACGCGTGCGTTGATCAGGTTGTTGGTAGAAGCGTATTGCACACCACCTTCATACGTGATCGCTTTCTCGGGCGAAAGATCGGTGAACGGGTTCTTGTATTCGGAGTACAACTGATACAGGGTGGGTACCTTGTAAGCAGAAGAGATGTTCGCAAATACCTTGAACTGCCGGTTGATCAGGTAGGAGGGGTTGAAACTGAATACGCCGTTGCTGCCATACACGGAGTGATTATTGAAGCGGCCGCCGGCCTCTACGTTAAAGCCACGTCTGTTGTAGGTCAGTGCACCATACACACCCACCTGGTGCTGTTTTGCCGAATCGGTACTGATCGTACTGGCATATTCGCCGTTGTAGATCACCCCGCCCATTTCATATTTATATACACCGGCTGTCTTCACGTCAGTGATGCCATTACGGTAGTCTACGCCGCCGGTGAACGTTAGGTTCTCGGCAAGCGGTGTATGAATGTAGGCATCCAGGAAATGTTCATTGCCCTTATAATAGCCTGTGCTGTAACCATCGAAAATAGATTCTTTGATGGTAGAGTCATTGAGGTAGTTCCGCTCTGTATAGGTTAAATTGTACAAGAGGTTCAGTTTGGCTCTACCCAACGAAACTTCACTGCGCAAACCTCCTTGTATGTTCTGCTGGTTGAAGCTATAATCCTTGTCGTCGGCAAAAGCGTTGGCATCCAGCTGGCTGTTGAACTTGCTATACCGAAAGAAGGGGGATATTTTAACAGCGTGCGATACCTTCACTCCAAAGTTGGCGAGGATAGAGTTTTGCTCATAGCCGTCTTTGTCGAACTTGCCGGTATTCCCGGCATCGGTTGCTTCGCTGATACCAGCTGTCTTTAAATGGGTGAAGCCTACATTATAAGAAAATCTGTCTACGCTGCCATTAACGCCTGCATTCACCTTACGTGTCTCGTAACTGCCGTAAGAAACGGTGGCGTAAGGCGAAGCGACCTGCTTGCCGCCTCCCTGGCGGGTGATGATGTTGATAACACCGGCCACTGCGTCGGAGCCATAGAGTGTTGACTGACTTCCTTTAAGTATTTCGATGCGCTCGATATTGTCGATGGGCATCATACGCAGGTCGAAGTTGCTGCTGGAGCCGGTGGCATCATAAACAGGAGCGCCATCCACCATGATCAGCGTGTAGTCTGATTTGGCGCCACGCAGGTAAACGGCCTTATCTTTTCCTGGGTTACTGTTGGCCCCATTTACGGAAATGCCAGCCTGTTCATTGAGTAATTGGGAAAGGTCCTTGCCGGCGCTGCGGTCAAGCTGTGCGCGGCTAATCACTGTGATCACCTTACCGGTTTCGGAAGTCTTTTTAGGATATTTAGTGGCGGTTACCACTACTTCGTCCATGGCTCTTGCAGCCGTAGAATCCTGCGCCTGTGAATAAAGAGCAGCCAGCAGGGCAGTGAGAGAAAGTAATCTTTTAATCATGCTCATAGTTTGTTTGAAATGAAGAACTATGAACCTTCGGCAATAAATGAATACAAACAGAAATGAAATGTCTTCTGCAGTAAGACCTTTTCATCCCGGCTTTTCACCCGAAAGCTCGTCGATGTCGATGCGTATAACTGGCAGGTCTTCTGGCTTGTTTTGAGTTCAACACCTTCCCGTTTGTTGGGTCAAACAGTGGTTTGAAGATTGAACTTAAAGAGAATCGGCATGACGAACGGCGATAAGGTTACCTGTCATAAAAGTCCGAATCACTAAAACTTACAGCTACGGGGATAGCACCGGATTTACACCGGTTTCCCTTTTAATCCAGGCCGCTTGTGCGGGCGGCCGGAAACCAATTACGGCTGCAAATGTAATAAAGAGTTGGGGTTTTTAACTGTTCTTTAATTTTCACAAACAGGGGCAGGGGCTGTTTCAACCCCAACCTGGGTAGGTGCCAATGCAATAAAAAACCCTTCCCGGATGTCTGGTGACCTCGCCGGGAAGGGAAGTTGTTATTTGTTGTATTTCAGGATGATGCCTCCAAAATAATTGGCGCCGGCAGCTGCATTGAAATACCTGCCAGCAGCGGCATTGATGTCATTACCCAAACTGTAACGCACATCGAACAGGTTATCGGCCCCGGCAAAGAAATCGGCCATCAAGCCTTTTGCGAGGCGGGTGCGCCAGCCCAGGCGACCACCACTCAGCTGGTAAGCCGATGCCTTCTCGGTGTTGGCGTCGTTGAGGGCGATGGGATCGCTATAATACCAGGTGAGGTTGGCGTAAATGCCTGGGCGTGTCGTAAGGTCCAGGCCCGCGGCTACGATATGCGGCGCTACGCTGGGTAATTGCTTGCCCGAGAAATCGGTAGCCCCTTGTTTAAATTCATCGTATTTGAAACGGCTCCAGGTATGACTCACCCACACCTTGGCACCACTAATGAAACCATGGCGGCCCGGCAGCAATTGGTAATAGGCCTGCGATTCAATTCCAAACTGTTTCGTAGAACCTGCATTGACGAAATAATCGGCATTGCTGGCATCGCGGCGCTGAACGATCGCATTCTTCAAGCGGTAGTCGAAAACATTCACTTCCACATATAGGCGCTGTTGCAGCCAACTGCTTTTAATGCCTGCTTCATAATTTATGCCCTGTTCCGGGTTGAGGCCCGTGCTGATCACCGACGTAGAAGGCAGTACCTCCTGGGTAGTGGGTGGAGAAAAACCTTTAGCCACACTGGCGTAGATCAATAGTTGAGGAATGATCTTCTTCGACAAGGCCACACGGGGCGCCCACTCGTTGCTGTATGTTCGATTTACCGGCACAAAAGAAGGGACAGACAGGCGTGTGATGGTGATAGATGATTTATTGAAGCTGATTCCTGCGTCTAGATTCCAGTTGCCGGGCAATTGCACAGATGCCTGTGCAAATACCGAATAGAGCCAGTTGTTGATATCATCATCGGTTAGGACAGAATCAGGATTGCCCTGTTTGTTTTGGAAGGTTTTGGTGTTGAAGAAGCCACGCTGTGCTTCGGCACCCCAGGAAAGTTTTAACTGCGTTGCCTCGAAAGCATGGAGCCAGTTGAATACTGTGCGGCCGCCAAAATGCGGTTCGGTCCTTTTCTCGTAATTGCGGAAGGTGGGGTTTTTGATAATGGAGAAAGCGCCATATACTACCGAGTTGTTATCGAGCTTGTCGGTGATGCGGTATTGGTGCGAAAGGCCGGCGAGGAATGTTTGCTGATAAATACCTGCTTTCAACGCATCGGCATTGGGCCTGGCGCCGCGGGGATTGTTGTTGTATTCAGTCTTTGTCAACCCACCTGGCGTTTGATAATAAAGGTCGCCGTACAGTACACTGGCCTGCAGCGACTGGCGTTCGTTGATCCTTAATTGTGTTTCCCAGGTGGCCACATCGCGCCGCGTCTGGGTATGATCGCGATAACCATCGCTGGTTTGGTGGGTATATCCAAAGCTATTGTGGTTGTCTTCGCCGCCCAGCCTCACCTGTGCATAAAGACTGTTCAGGTTATAGCTGCCCAGAATGTAACCGGCATCGGCGCCTTTGGTCCATTGGTCGGGCTGACTGTTCAGCAACACGGCGCCACCCGTACCGGCTCCATACAGGCTGCCGGCGGGTCCTTTGATCACTTCGATGGAATTGATATTATAATAACTCAGCTGATTGAGATAGGTATTGCCGCCGGGATCGGTAAAAGGGATATTGTTCCAGTACACCTTTATGTTACGGACTCCAAAAGGTGAACGAAGGGTGCTGCCGCGAACATTAAGGCGGAAGCTGCCGGGCGAGCGTTCTTCCATGTGCACGCCGGGCGTGGTATTGAGGGCTGGCAACAGGCTGGTATTGCTGAATCTTTCCAACTGGGGCTTGCCAATGTAATTGATAGCGCCCGAAACCTCTTTCAACTGGCGGTTCTGTTCGTATGCTTTTACAGTGACCGTTTGCAGGGTGACTGCCGTATCGGGAGCGGGTCTTTCCTGGGCAGTGAGGTGAACGGCCGGCAGGCCGGTGAGTACAAAAAGCAGGGTGTTTTTCATCCGAAGTGTCTTCGTTTTTATGAACTGGTAATCGCCCGGAAACAGCTCCAAAGTTGGCTGTTTCTATCGGGAGAGCCAGGATGTAAAAATAATCAAAAACAAACGGCACGCGACGTAAACATCAGCAATCTATGCCGGGCTATTGGCCGGGCAGGTGCTATGATATCCATAAAATGTGGCCAGGCTCAAAATGAAACGGCGTCAACCGGTTGCCGGAAGGCGTTAATGCCGGAAAATGCGTGGTTTAAAGATCATTGCTTTTCTTTATCTTCCGCGAATGAAGTCCAAACTCAGCTTATTCGATCTCACCATGATCGTTATTGGCCTGGTGATCGGAATGGGCATATTCAGAACTGCTTCGAACTCTGCTAAGGATGCCTTAACCCCCGGTGTGTTTTTCGCCGCCTGGATCGTGGGCGGTCTGGTGGCCCTTTGCGGGGCCCTTACCTACGCCGAAATCGGTTCCCGGCACCCGGCCACCGGCGGATATTACCGCATCTTTTCTTATGCCTATCACCCTTCGTTGGCGTTCTCCATAAACTGTCTCATCCTCGTATCGAATGCTGGTTCTTTATCGGGTGTGGCTTTGATCGGCGCCGGATATATCAGTAAAGTGCTGCTTCCCGGGCCAGTCTCCGACCTTACCAAGGTATTCATCGCCGCAGTAGGGATCATCGTCTTTTACGGGGTTAATCTATTGGGACTGCGTATGAGCGCTAAAACGCAGAACGTACTCATGATCATCAAGATCGGCATGGTCGTAATGCTGATTGCGGCGCTGTTCTTTCCATCACTTTATCATGATAACAGCGCAGCCCACGTGGCTCCTGCAGCAGCCGGCTGGGATCAATACATCAAATCCTTTGGTATGAGCCTGGTAGCGGTCTCCTTTACCTACGGCGGTTACCAGCAAACCATCAACTTCGGACATGAAGTGAACAATGCCTCCCGCAATATTCCGAGAGGCATTTTTATTGGCATCGCAGCCATTATTGCGCTCTACCTGGCCGTCAATTACAGTTACTATAAGATCGTTGGATTCGAGAATCTGAAGAATACCAATGAAATTGCCTCGGTGATCGCCTTTAAATTGCTGGGGCAGGACGGTGCCGATATCTTCTCGGGCCTGCTTTTCCTCTCGGTGCTAGCCTACGTGAACGTGCAACTCCTGAGCAACCCGCGTGTCATGTTCGCCATGAGTGAAGACGGTGTATTGCCAGCCGTGTTCAAGGCCAAGTCGAAACAAAAGGAAGTGGTGGTGACTTCACTCACGGTATTTACCATTGTTTGTATCATCGTGCTGTTCTTCGCCAAAACCTTCGACGAGATATTGAGCTTTACCATTTTTCTCGATTGCTTTGGAATGGCGCTTTCGGCCGGCTCGATCTTCATGCTCCGTAAACGAACGAAACACCTGGATGGCACCGGCATCTATTCTATGAAACTCTATCCGCTGCAACCCCTGATCTTCATAGCCGCCTATATTTTTGTCTGCATCAGCATCATCATCAATAAGCCGATGACGGCCCTGATCGGCGTGCTGGTACTGGCCGGTTTTATGATACTGTATTTTTTAATGCCGAAAACAAGCCCAACGAAAACTGATAATTAAGTTATGATGCCCGACAATGACCTGTCATACATCCTCAATGAACTGGGGGAAGACCGCGAGCAGTATTTCCGAGCGATTGCACCTCCCATCATGCAAACCAGCAACTTCGCCTTCAAGAGGGTGGAGGAGCTGCGCAAGGTATTTGAAGACGAATACAGCAATTACCTGTATACCCGGGGGCTCAATCCTACGATAGACATATTGCGAAAGAAGCTCGCTGCGCTCGATAGGGCAGAAGACTGCCTCGTATTCAACAGCGGGGCTTCGGCCATCTTTGCTTCCGTATTCGCCAACGTGCAGTCGGGCGATCATATCGTTTCGGTCAAAAAGCCCTATACCTGGGCACAAAAGATGTTCGATAATGCGCTGCCTCGATTTGGTGTCAATACGACCTATGTGGATGGTACGCAGATCGAAAACTTCGAAAGGGCCATTCTCCCTAATACCAAAGTGATCTACCTTGAATCGCCCAATAGCTGGGATTATGCCCTGCAGGACCTCCGTGCGGTTGCCGAGCTGGCCCGCGCCGAGGGCATTGTGACCATCTGCGACAACAGCTACAGCACGCCTTTGTTCCAGAAACCGATCGAAATGGGTATTGACATGGTGCTGCAATCGGCCACCAAATACATCGGTGGGCATAGCGACGTGGTGGCGGGCGTGCTTTCGGGCACCCGCGACATGATGAAAAAGATCTTCGACAATGAACTGCTGAATATGGGCAACGGCGTATCTCCCTTCAACGCCTGGCTGCTGATCAGGGGCCTCCGCACCCTGCCCGCCCGTCTGGATCGCATTTCGCAATCGACCCGCAAGGTGATTGCCTACCTGCAGCAACACCCCATGGTAGAAGAGGTGATCTTCCCGCTCGACGAAGGATTTGCCCAGTATGAGCTGGCGCGCAAGCAAATGACAGGCGCCTGCGGCCTGCTGACGATCGTGATGCGGGCAAAAAAAATGGACGAAATTGTAACCTTCTGTGAATCACTGCGACATATTATGATGGCGGTCAGCTGGGGCGGCTACGAAAGCCTGGCTATCCCCCGTTGTGCTTCTGTTCAACCAGACCAATTCGATGCTGCCGAAAGAGAACACCGGATGATCAGGTTCTACATCGGACTGGAAGAGCCCGACTACCTGGTGGCAGATATAGAACAAGCCTTTGCGGCGGTGCACTGATGTTGCCCGGGCGGCAGCATGATCAGGTGCGCCTTTGCGTGTTTCCGGAATACCGGAGCAGATAGACCTTCATGCCCTCGAAATGGTTGCTGGCAGGCTTTCTGCTTACGATCGGAGGCAATTTTAACCGTATTTTTTTTCATGCTTTGCTGGGCTTGCTGTATTTTGTGTGGTTAGGTCAGGAGCAAAGTTGCTTACCAGGCAATCCCCCGAATATTAATCATTGAATTGTTCTATGAAAAGGAAAATTCTGTTACCTGTATTGTTGCAATTTGGTTTGTTGGGTACCGTTACCTGCCAGGAAAAGTGGGACCTGAAGCGGTGTGTGGAATATGCATGGGCCAATAACATAACCATTAAACAAAGCAGTATAGACGCCGAGATTGCTGATATTGACCTCAAGCAAAGCAAATGGGGCCAGTATCCGGGCGTCGATTTCAGCACCAGCACGGGTGTACAATGGGGTCGATCCATCGACCGCACCACCAACGTTTACACCAATATATCGAATGTCTTTCAAAGCTTCAATGTGAGCGCGGGTGTGACCGTTTTTAACTGGAACCGGATCAAGAATAATATACTATCCAGCCGCTTTTTGAAGGATGCGGCTCATATGGACGTAGAGAAATCCAAAAATGATGTGGCGCTCAATGTAGCTACTTATTACCTGCAGGTTTTGCTGGCGAGGCAACAACTTGAGATTACTCAGGTTGCGATGCATCAAACCAAGAGCCAGATCGATTTTACCCGCAAGAAAGTAGATGCCGGTACCGTGCCGGAGTTGGATGCATTGACCATTGAAGGCCAATATGCCACCGACAGTTCTAACTATATTACTGCACTGTCCAATGTCGATCAGGCTATGCTCACCTTGAAAGTGGCGTTGAACGTCGATGCCGGCGCACCTTTTGATATCGAAAATCCTCCGGTTGATCAGATTCCGGTCGATCCGATACTGCAATTGCAGCCGGAAACAGTATTTCAGATCGCTATGAAAAGTCAACCTGCCCAAAAGGCTATTGGCTTGCGGATCCAGTCTTTTAATTCGTCCTTAAAATCTATCAGGGCAGGTATGTTTCCGACTATCTCAATAGGTGGCGGACTTGGTACCAATTTCACGAGCGCCACCAAAGAAAGCAGTCCTTTCCTCAATGGTGTTGAAGCAATCGGATACGCGCAGACACCAACGGCGCAATATCCCGTATATATTCCTAAAACCGGGTTTACCACCAACAAGAAATCATTTGGTCAGATCTGGGATGGCTGGGGAAGCCAGATCAACAACAACTTTGGCCAAAACCTTGGGTTTACTATTTCAGTACCCATTCTCAGTGGTGGGCAGGCTAAGTTTAGTTATGAGCGGGCAAAATTGAATGTAAAAAATGCCCTGGTGACGAAAGAGCAAATAGATCAAACCCTGAAGAACGATATTTACAAAGCCTACTACAGCGCTTCTGCCGCCTTGCAAAAGTTTAATGCATCACAAAAATCGGTAGACATTACCCAGAAAACCTATGACTATGCCATGAAGCGTTATGAGGTTGGGTTGCTCAATACCTATGATCTGCTCATCAGTCAAAATAACCTGACCCGCGCTAAATTCGACAGGGCTTCCGCCCAATTTGACTATGTGTTCAAGATGAAGGTTCTGGAGTTCTATAAAGGGGAAGGGATCAGGCTTTCCAAATAAGAGATATCAGACTAACTGTACAACCAATAATCGAATTATGAAGAAGAAAAAAATCTGGTGGATCATCATCATACTGGTAGTTGTTGTAGTACTGCTGCTGGCGCTGAAAGGTGGTGGGGTGATCGGCAAGGAAGAAGGCATTAAGGTGTCGACTGAAAAGGTCACCAAACGCACGATCATCGAAACCGTAAATGCCAGTGGAAAAGTGTTTCCGGAAGTGGAGGTGAAGATCAGTCCCGATATTTCGGGTGAGATCGTGGAGTTGAATTACGATGAGGGCGATAGCGTTCGGAAAGGCGCTGTACTGGCCCGTATCTACGCAGATATTTATTCTTCACAGCGCACACAGGCTGCCGCACAGGTAGATCAACAGCAGGCGACTGTGGGAAACAGCAAAGCCCAGCTCGAAAGCCTCAAGTCGGCCCTGGAACTGGCTAAGCGAACGCACGAACGTCAAAAGCAATTGAGGTCCGATAAAGTGATCTCTGAGTCGGAGTTTGACCAAGCTACCAACAACCTGCGTACGGCCCAGGCTAATTACGACGCGGCACTGCAGAATATTCGTAGCGGCGAGGCAGCCATCGCGAGCGCCCGCGCCAGTCTCGAACGAGCCGATAAAGACCTTAGCCGTACTGCTGTAGTGGCAACCATGCACGGCGTAGTATCGCTCATGAACGTCAAGAAGGGCGAAAGGGTGGTAGGTAACTCTATGATGGCGGGTACTGAAATGATGCGCATTGCCGACCTCAGTGTCATGGAAGTACAGGTGGACGTAGGCGAGAACGATATTCCCAAAGTGAACCTGGGCGATTCCGCCCTCATCGAGGTCGATGCCTACAACAACCGGAAATTTAAAGGTATCGTTACCAAGATCGCGAGCAGTAATACCACTGCTGCCAGCGCTGCTGCGGCTACCTCCAACGATGTTACGAACTATAAAGTGCACATACGCATCCTGCCCAGCTCGTACAAAGACCTCATCGATCCTTCCAAACCCAAGAAGTTTCCCTTCCGTCCGGGTATGAATGCCAGTGCCGACATACAAACGCTCACCAAGGCAAATGTGATCGCTGCTGCCATCAACGCCGTAACGACGCGTGAAAAAGGGACCGACAAAGTGGCGAATGAGCAGAAAGATAAAAAGGAAGAAGAAGGAATTCAACAGGAAACGAAGGCCGGCCTGGCGAGCGATCTTGATGAGGTCGTATTCGTCATGCAGCCCGGCGGGACCGTAAAGCGCGTGAAAGTGCGCACCGGCATCCAGGATATTAATTATATCGAAATACTCGGAGGTTTGAAGGAAGGCGAGGAGATCGTAACGGCTCCTTACAACATCATCAGCAAAACGCTGAAGGATGGCCAGAAAGTGAAAGTAGTGCCAGCCGACAAATTATTTGAAGTGAAGAAGTAACGGCATGGCGAAGGTGCCGATGCAAATAAATAAGATTCAACAAGGTACAAGGCCCGGGCATTCGCCCGGGCCTTGTACCTTGCACCCGTTTCCTTACATTTGGGGCAAATAACGATATCCATGAGAGTAGGAGTTATAGGCAGCGGTAGCTGGGCAACAGCATTGGCGAAGATCCTGACCGATAATAAGAAGGCGATCAACTGGTGGGTGCGCAGAGAAGAGATCGTAAAGCACCTGCAACAGCGCCACCATAATCCGCATTACCTGCACTCCGTTTCTTTCGACACTTCCCTGCTTGCCCTTAACACCGATATTAAAACGGTGGTAGCCAATAGCGATTGCCTCGTGATCGCAGTCCCTTCCGCTTATATTCTCGATACCCTTCAACCACTTGACAAGGCGGCCTTTGCCGGAAAAAAGATCATTTCGGCCGTAAAAGGGATCATCCCCCAGAAGAATTTATTGTTGAACGACTACCTCGAAGCGGAATACGGTTTACCGCAATCCGACTATTTTACGGTGATGGGCCCCTGCCATGCCGAGGAAGTCGCTGCGGAGAAATTGTCGTACCTCACTTTTTCGGGGGTGGATGTAACATTTACCGAGGAAATCGCGACTTATTTTAAGACAGAGAATATCAACACCATCGTCAACCATGATGTGTACGGGGTGCAATATGCCGCCATTCTCAAAAATATCTATGCACTGGGAGCAGGGATTGCTCATGGACTGGAGTACGGAGATAATTTTTTGAGTGTGCTGATCGCCAATTGTGCTGATGAGATGGCGGGTTTTCTAAAAAAGGTCGGTATTCAGCATATAGAGGTGGGCATCCACGAGGAAGACCCGGTTACCCATCGAAAAGCCGCCAATTACTCGGCTTCGGTATACCTGGGCGACCTGCTGGTAACCTGCTATTCACTGTTCAGTCGTAACCGAACTTTTGGTAATATGATCGGTAAGGGATATTCGGTGAGGGCTACCCAACTGGAAATGAACATGGTGGCTGAAGGGTATTATGCGTGTAAATGTATTCATGACATAAATCAAGCCGTTCAGGCGGATATGCCTATTGCCACCGCCGTTTACCGGATACTGTGGGAAAATGTTAAACCTGGCACTGGATTTAAACAAATAGAAACCGTACTGGTCTAAAATGTGTACCTTGTTATAAGATTATGCCTTTCTCATTTCAAGCATATGGCCCCTTTGCCATCCTGGTGATCATCGGGATACTTTCTTTGGTGGAATTGGTGAAATACCTCAAAGGCCACAAAGGAGAGCATTAACGTATAAGCCTAACCTTCTCTTGGGTTAATGTATTTCCTAAACAAACAGGTCACCCGCCATCCTGTCTGCAAATAATTTCCCCTGTTTGGTCAAAGTCAGCCGATTGTGTTTTTCGGTCAACAATTGCTGATCAATGTATCGTAGGCTTTGCCGGTGGATCTCATTCATGACCTTTTCTCCGGCCAATACCTTCACCTGCTCCAGGTTTAATCCTTCCATCGTCCGCAACGAGATCATAATATATTCATTCAGCCGCTGATCGGCTGTCAGTATTTCCTCTTCGAAGGGTACCGTGCCTTTGACAAGCGATTGAATATATAGGGCGTTGTTCGCGATGTTCCATTGTCGACCTTTACCATCGAAGGAGTGTGCCGACGGGCCAAGCCCGAGGTATTTCTTTCCTTGCCAGTACGAGCTGTTGTGCCGGCTGCGATGTCCCGGCAAGGCAAAGTTGGAGATCTCATAATGCTCATAACCAGCTGCCCCTGCCCAGTCCATTAACAGGAGGAACTGACGCGCCTGGTCGTCGGGTTGTACATTACTGACCTGGTGTTTCTGTATCATTTTGTCAAGCGCGGTTTTCGGCTCCACAGTCAGCGCATAGCAGGACAGGTGAGGTATTTTCAGGGACAAAGCGCGCTGCACGTTTTCCTGCCAGCGTTCATCCGACAGGGTGGGCGTGCCGTAGATCAGGTCGATGGTCATGTTGTCAAATTGCTGTAATGCCAACTCGAGTTGGTCGATAGCCTGCCGGGCCGTATGAGCCCGGTTCATCCATTGCAGGTCTTCTTCGAAAAAAGATTGTATGCCGATACTCAATCGGTTCACCCCATTGCCCCGCCACTCCGACAATAACGAGGCGGTAATATCATCGGGATTAGCTTCGAGGGTCACTTCGGCGCCAGGCGCAATGTTGAAGGTATTCCCCAATGCCGAAAGTATGCGTTGAAGTTCATTGGCGGTAAGAAGCGATGGCGTGCCGCCGCCAAAATAGATGGTTTCGACCGATTCGGTGCCTAGATAGTCTTTCTGCAGTTCGATCTCCTTCAATAAAGCATCCAGAAAATCGTTCTTGAGTCGTAACGTCGTTGAAAAATGGAAATTACAATAATGACATGCACGTTTGCAAAAGGGTATGTGGAGATAGATGCCTGCCATTGGGTTCCGTATTTTTATCGGATATTACAGTTCAATTGTTGAAACGGATGATGGCAAAGGTAGCAGTATATCGGCATATGGGCAGCGGGGGCATCGCGATCATCCTTCTTCTGCTGCCCTGCCTGCTATCGGCCCAGTATAGATTGAAGATCAATTCGGTAGACAAAGATTCCATTTTCATTGTCCGGAACCTGCGCCTCCAAACCGATTTCCGGAATGGCGATCAGTGTGTGGAATATGTGAATGCCCTGCCGGCTGTTCTGGGCGCTAAGGGATATCCGGCAGCTTCGGTCGACAGTGTTATATACGACAGCCTTTCGGCATCCCTGCAATTGTATGTGGGCGAGCCCTTGCAATGGGCGCGGCTCAATATGGATTCCGTAGACCGCAAAATTCTCGAACAGCTGAACTGGGCAAACAGGAAAGGCGCAGCACAGAAGCCGGTGGACTTTAATTCCCTGCAAAATCTTCAGCAGCGTATACTTGACTACCTTGAAAACAATGGTCATCCGTTTGCCCGGGTACGCCTCGACAGTATCAATGTTCAGGGCGATGCGTATGAAGCTTCCCTGAAAGTGGACAAAGGCCCGCTTTATCGGATCGACAGCATCACCAATAAAGGCAGTGCAAAGCTGTCGGACGTCTTCCTGCAACATTACCTTGGCATACCTAATGGTAGTGTCTTCCGGAAAGACCGTCTACAAACCATCAGTAAGAAGATCCACGAATTGCCCTATGTGCAGGAGCAGCAATCCTGGGATCTTACCATGCTTGGCACCGGATCGATCCTCAATGTTTACCTCGCTCCCAAAAAGAGCAGTCAGGTCAACGTGTTGGTAGGCTTTCTGCCCGCCAGCGATCAAACGGTCAATAACAAACTGTTGGTGACAGGGGAAGCTACCATCAATCTGAAGAATGCGCTGGGCGGCGGGGAAACAATCGGACTTAACTGGCAGCAGGTGCAGGTGAAATCGCCGCGGCTCAATATCGTATTCGCCTATCCTTACTTATTCAATTCGCCATTTGGGATCAATTTTGGGTTCGACCTCTTTAAGAAGGACTCCTCTTTTGTCAATATCAGTTTGCTGCTGGGGCTGCAATATGCGCTGGCGGCCAATAAAACAGGCAGTGTTTACCTGCAGAACCTTACCTCCAACCTGCTTACAGTAGATACCTTTCAGGTAAAGAATTCCCGGAAGCTGCCCACCGAGGCGGATGTCCGTTCTGTAAACATTGGGGTGAACTATGAGTGGTTCAATACAGATTATCGTTATAACCCACGGCGTGGCAATGAGTTTTTGATCAACTTATCGGCTGGTACCAAAAAGATCAATAAGAACAGCTCGATCGTAAAGTTGCGCGATGAAGGCGCCCCTGATTTTGACTTTAATAGTCTGTACGATACGGTAAACCTGAATGCGTATCAATTCAGGGTCAAACTGGCTTATACCCATTATTTCCGGCTCACAAGGGCTTCTGCACTGAAACTGGGAGTGAGTGGAGGATGGTTTGAGAGTCCCAGTATTTTCCGTAACGAGCTTTTCCAGATAGGCGGTTACAGGCTGCTGCGTGGATTTGACGAGGAGAGCATATTTGCATCCCGCTACGCCGTCAGTACGCTGGAGTACCGGTATTTATTGGGACAGAACTCTTTCTTGTTTGCCTTTACCGATCTGGGCTGGGCCAAAAACTCGGTGCCTGCGGTCAACGTGAGCAATGCCTTTCTGGGAGTGGGGCTGGGGATGGCCTTTGAAACCAAAGCAGGTATCTTTAATATCTCCTATGCGGCCGGCAAGCGCGACGATGCCAAATTCAACCTGCGCCAGTCGAAGATCCATTTGGGTTATGTGAATTATTTTTGATGATTGCCTTACGGAGCCTTGTAATATAATAGGAGTGGCGATTTATGTAAACTTCTTCCGGGTTTAAATAATGAAGCACGGCACTTTGTCGTTCTCCAAAGATTCTTAATACTTTTGCACACCCAATTATTGCTGGTGAAAAAAATTGTACTACTCGTTTTCTCTTGTATCCTGTCGTCCCTATACTTCGTTGCACAAGCCCAGGATTCAGCGGTGCGTCCCCCCGATACGGCTGTGCCCCAGGCACCGGTCGTAAAAGATACGAGTGTACGAAAGGTGCCAGTGGTCCGGAAAAAGCCCGATTCTCTGGCAAGAGCGCTGCAAGCCGCCAGGCGCGATTCGATCTATCGTGATTCACTGGTCCGGATTGCGGCAAAATCCAGTGATAGTCTCGTGACAGCCCGGCTCAAAGAAGAGAGCCATCCTGTTGAGAACACCTTTGAAGGATTTCAGGCCGCAGTGCGCAATCACCCATATTACAACATTAAAGGTCCCGGTAAAGTCCTTTTCCTGAAGAGCAATAGTTTCTTCAATACGGATGGATTATTCTATTTTTTGTTTGGTCTGTTGTTCTATTATGCCATCGTGCGACTGTTTTTCCATAAATACCTGCATGATATCACGACTTTATTCTTCCGCGCCACCATGCGACAGCAGCAGTTACGGGAGCAATTGTCGCAAACACCCCTGCCTTCGTTATTCCTGAACGTCCTGTTCTTTTGCGCCGGAGGGATGTTCATGGCGCTGGCGGCCTTGTATTTCAACGTGGTACCAGAACCCAACCTGTGGTTGTTGTGGGGTTATTGCAGCCTGATCGTATCGATCGTTTACCTTGGTAAATTCATTATCCTGAAGGTGATCGGCTGGATATTCAACGTAAGTAATGCAACCGATACCTATATCTTCATCATCTTTATGGTCAATAAAATGGTCGGTATATTCCTATTGCCGGTATTGATCATGGTGGCTTTCCCGTACCAGTCATTTCTACCGGTAATTATCACCTTGGCATTCATTACGCTGGGTTTGGCGTTGGCTTATAGGTTTATAATTGCTTATAAACCAATCAGAAACGAAATAAAGGTGAGCCGGTTCCATTTTTTTGTATACCTTTGCGCCTTCGAAATAGCACCCCTATTGCTGATTTACAAGGTGTTATTGATTTTTGTGGAAAGAAGTTATTAATTTGCAAATCCATACGGCACAAATATGGTAAAAAACGGGGCTAAACACGTAGCAACTGATCCTAGTTCGATTAGTGTGATTAAGAAAATATTGATCACCCAACCCAGACCAGAGACCGACAAATCACCGTACTTCGAGCTTGCCAGGAAGTATAGCGTGGAGTTGCAGTTTCATCCATTCATCCGTGTCGACGGAATTCCCGCTAAGGAGTTCCGCAGGCAGAAAATTGAAATTGCCCAATACTCTGCTGTTATCTTCACCAGCCGCAATGCGATCGATCATTTTTTCCGCATTTGCGAAGAAATGAAGGTGAGCGTTTCACAGGATACTAAGTACTTCTGCATCACCGAAGCAGTCGCTTTATACCTCCAGAAATTCATACTCTACCGCAAACGCAAGGTGTTTTATGGCGCCGATGGCACCAACAAGAGCATGTTCGATGTGGTAAACAAACACAAAGAGAACGAGAAGTTCCTCTATCCCTGCTCGGAAAACCAGCAGGATAACGAGATCGTGAACTGGCTCAAGAACAACAATTGCGGATTTGCCACTCCCTTCATGTACCGCACCATCAGCAACGATGTAAAGGAAGTACTGGATAAGAACGAATTTGACATTATCTGCTTTTTCACCCCCAGCGGTGTAAAAAGTCTATTTGACAATTGCCCAAAATTCCAACAAAACGGTACCCGCATAGGTGCGTTTGGCAGCAACACATCAAGAGCCATAGAGGAAGCTGGCCTTACCCTTGATATCAAAGCGCCACAACCACAGGCACCATCCATGGTGGCTGCCCTGGAACAGTACCTCGCCGGTCTGCTGAAGAAAAAATAATTTTACGCTGAACTAACTTACTGCGATGACCTTTGTTGGTTGCAATGGGTAGTGACCTACCCGCAACCGACAGAAACTGTCATCCTATAACAGCGTATAATGAGCCAACATTCCAACAGGTTAAAAGACGAGAGCAGCCCATATTTGCTTCAACACGCCCACAATCCGGTCGATTGGTATCCATGGGGCGAAGAAGCCCTTCAAAGAGCCCGCACAGAAAATAAGCCTATACTGGTTAGCATTGGTTATGCCGCCTGCCATTGGTGTCATGTAATGGAAAAAGAAAGCTTTGAGGACGAAGGCACGGCATCGGTCATGAACGAACATTTCATCAACATCAAGATCGATCGTGAAGAACGTCCCGATCTGGATCATATTTACATGGATGCGGTGCAGACGATGACCGGCAGCGGTGGATGGCCTTTAAACGTATTCCTGACGCCCGCAGGCAAGCCTTTTTACGGCGGCACCTATTTTCCTCCCCGCCCCGTTTATAACCGCCCTTCCTGGAAAGAAGTGCTGCAAGGAGTTGTTAACGCATACCGCGACAAACAGGAAGCTGTAGAATCGCAGGCCGATAACCTCACGCAGCACCTTGTACGCTCCAACGAATTTGGGATGCAGTCCGTCACTGAACTGGGCTCCGATCCCGGAACTGTCTTTACGCAGGAAAAGGTGCGCCTGATGTACGCTAACATCATGAAAACAGCCGACCGCCTCGAGGGCGGGTTCGGTGGCGCTCCCAAATTTCCGCAAACCTTCACCATTCGCTTTTTGCTTCAGCATTGCTTCCACACGAAAAATGAGGAAGCATTGCTACAGGCCTGCCTGAGCCTGGATAAAATGATACTGGGAGGTATATACGATCAGTTAGGCGGGGGCTTTGCCCGCTATGCTACCGACGGGGCCTGGCTGGTACCTCACTTCGAGAAAATGCTATACGATAATGCGCTGCTGGTGACGGTGCTTTGTGAGGCATTTCAACTGACCAAAAATCCGTTGTATGAACGGGCTATCCGGCAAACGCTTTCGTTCGTGGAAAGGGAAATGTTGTCGCCCGAATATGGCTTCTATGCGGCGCTGGACGCCGACAGTGAAGGAGAAGAGGGGAGATTTTATGTGTGGGACAAAGCCAACATTGATCAATTACTGGGGCAGGAAGCTCCCCTGTTTTGTGCGTTTTATGACGTTACGGAAGAAGGCAACTGGGAGCATAAGACCATCCTGAATATCAAAGTGCCGCCGGCAGAATTTGCCTTGCAGCATGGTATCACGGAAGAAGAGTTATGGTCCCAAATGGACAAGTGCCGGGGTATATTGATGCAGGCGCGTAACCGGCGTATCAGACCCCTGCTCGATGATAAGCAATTGCTGGGCTGGAATGCGTTGATGAACACGGCCTATAGCCAGGCAGCGGCAGCTCTGGGCAACGATCATTACCGGGAGGTAGCGGTGCGCAATATGGAGTTTTTACTTGCCCGATTCAAACATCCGGATGGATCTTTTCAACATACTTACAAGGAAGGCGTGGCGCGGTTTCCAGCCTTTTTGGACGACTATTCTGCCCTGATTCAGGCATTGTTGCAGCTACAGGAGGTCACCGGTGATACCAGTTACCTGTATACGGCAAAAGGGCTGACAACCCATGTTCTCGATAACTTCAGTGAAGAGGAAACAGGTTTTTTCTACTTTACACCAACCGGAATGGCCGATATTATCGTACGTAAAAAGGAAGTGTACGACGGGGCTGTTCCTTCGGGTAATGCAGTGATGGCCATGAATCTCTATTGCCTGGGTATCATTTTTGATGTGCCGGAGTGGCGAGAGAGGAGTGTCCGCATCTGTAGCCTGTTGCAACAAACGGTCAGTCGCTATCCGGGTTCATTTGGTGTCTGGGCCACCATGGTCCAGGCGCTCACTTTCGACATCCCGGAGATAGCGATTATTGGCGGGGATTTTGCAATGCTTCGCGCGGATGTCTTACGCCGGTTTATCCCTGTCCACGTACTTCAATCCGCTCCCTCTGAACCCTCTAACCAAGATTTTCCATTACTGGGACACAAGCCTTATTCGACTGACGCAGCGATATTTCTGTGTCGGGGATACACTTGTCAACAGCCTGTAAATGAAGCAGATGCATTGATTCGGCTTATGGGAACTGTGTAAAACTTATTCTTTTTTGGGATACAATAATCTGGTTTCAGACGTCGTTTATTCCTATGCTGGAGTTCTGTATTGCAGTTCTAAAAAATAAATTCTAAACTTGTGATGAAGTCGGTAAAACATTATTTTTGCCCAATACCCTTTAATATGATGAAAATGAAAAACCTATCCGCCTTAACAGCAGTGGTGGCAATGGTTTCCTTTGCCACTGGTTGTAAGCTCGGAGGCAAGTCTAAAGGTTTGCCGAATGATGGCCAGCTCTATGGAGTATCGCCGGCAAGCAAGTACAACCTGACCAAGCCGCCGGGGATGGTGTATATCCCACCTGGAACTTTCCACATGGGCCCCAGCGACGAAGACGTAAACTACGCCTACACTGCAAAGAACAAACAGATCTCCATCAACGGCTTCTGGATGGATGCTACTGAAATTACCAACAATGAATACCGCCAGTTTGTGCAATGGGTCCGTGACTCCATTGGCGCTGTGAGGTTGCAATATGGTAAAGAAGTAGATGGCGTTTTCCTGATCGATTGGAAAAAAGCCAAGACCATCAAGTGGAACGACAAGGCCACCGTTGAGAAGATCGATCAGATGATCCTGACGCCTGAGAACCGGGTGTTCGGTAAAAAAGACCTGGATCCTTCCAAACTGATCTATCACTCCGAAATATTCGACCTGAAGGAGGCTGCTCGTCGGGAGAATGCGAATATTCCACGCTCTAAGTTCATTATCAAGAAAGATGAGCGCATCTATCCCGATACCCTTATCTGGATCCGCGATTTCAGCTATTCTTACAATGAGCCGATGACAAAGCGTTATTTCTCTCACCCTGCCTTCGGCAATTATCCTGTAGTGGGTGTTAGCTGGAAGCAGGCTACTGCCTTCTGCGAGTGGAGAACGCAATACCTCAATTCATTTCTGGAGAGCAAGAAAAGGCCTACCGAGTCTGATTTCCGCCTGCCTACAGAGGCCGAGTGGGAATACGCAGCCCGTGGTGGTCGCTCTCAATCGATGTTCCCCTGGGGTAACTATTACCTGAGAAACAAGAAAGGATGTCTGCTGGCCAACTTTAAACCTGGTCGCGGTAACTATCCCGAAGATGGTGGTTTCTACACCGTACGTGCCGATGCTTACTGGCCCAACGACTTTGGTCTGTATTGCATGGCGGGTAACGTAGCCGAGTGGACCTCCTCCATGTATTACGAAGGTGCTTACAACTTCCAACACGATATGAACCCCGACATTCGTTTCAATGCGAATGACGCCGATCCTCCCCGTATGAAACGCAAAGTGATTCGTGGCGGTAGCTGGAAAGATGTGGGTTATTACCTGCAAACCAGCACCCGTAACTACGAATACATGGACACTGCTAAGTCTTACATCGGCTTCCGTTGTGTAATTGACTTACCTCCTATGCAGAAAAAATAATCTTCTGCTTACGGGTACTTTACTGGCTGCTTAACACGTTAATTGATGCTGGTGCTCAGCACCGAATCAAGATTGTATAGTATTGTTTTTCCAATTTTAACCCTATAAAAATCCGTTTTCTAACCATTTAAACAATTTAAATTATGGCTGGAGTTTCTAAATCAACCGAAAGAGTGGTGAATGTAGTAGTTTGTATGGGCGCTGCTATCGTAATCTTTGGTGCCTGGCAAAAAATTACTCACCAGGCGCTTGCTGACTTCTTCTTAACAGCCGGCCTTATAACTGAAGCTGTTATCTTCATCGTGTATGCGATCTTACCTCCTCCGGGATCAGAAATGCATGCATTGGCTGAAGCATTACCAAAACTGGCTGGCGGTGCTGGCTCCGCAGGAAACCCGGCTCTCGACAAGATGGATAAAATGCTCCAGGAAGCAGACATTACTCCTGCTAACCTGAGCAAGCTGAGCGATGGCTTTAAAAAACTCGGAACTTCTGTTGATAAGATCGCCGAAGTATCTGATGTGGTAAAAGCTACCAGCGATTATTCCAAGAAAACTTCAGAAGCTGCTGCAGCACTGGAATCAATGAAGAATGCCTATCAGGGAGCTACTGCTACCATTACGCACTTTAACCACGCTGCCGACAGCACTAAACAATTCCATGAGCAGGTTCAGGTGCTGACCAAGAACTTAGGTTCTTTGAATGCCATCTATGAACTGGAACTGCAGGACACCAACAATCACCTGAAAGCGATGAACACCTTCTACAGCAACCTGGCTGAGGCTTCTCAGACCATGAAGGGTAGCGTAGATGATGCCAAGAAAGCACATGAGCAAATTGCCAAACTGTCGGGCAACCTGAGTAGCCTGAACACGATCTACGGCAACATGCTGAATGCAATGCAAGGCCGCTAATTAAATGGTGATCCAAAGTCCCGTATCCGTGAATCTAAGAAGCTCCGTAAATCGAATTGTTTAAACTGAAAAACCTAAATCTATGGGTTTACCCAAAGAGCCCCGACAGAAGATGATCAACATGATGTACCTGGTGCTAACAGCGCTCCTGGCACTCAACGTATCATCTGAAATCCTCAATGCATTTAAAGTTGTAAATGTCAGCATTGATAACTCCATTGCTGTAATCAACGATAAGAATAAAGTAACCTACGAATCTTTCGACGCTAAGAAGAAGGATCCCCAAACAGCCGCCAAAGCAGCTATCTGGGCTCCTAAAGCCGAAGAAGTAAAGAAGATTACTGCCGATCTGTTCAACTACATCGAAGGTCTGAAGCTGGATGTGAAGAAGAAGTCCAAGCTCGAGATCAAGGATGGTGTTGAGCACTATTCGGAAGATAACCTGGATGCGCCTACTGCCCTGATGGACAAGGAAGGCAAAGGAAAGGAACTCTACGACAAGCTGACCGCCTACAAAAAGAATGTGATCGGCGTGTTGAAGCCCGAAGAATTTGCTGACAATCCAGCCATGCAGGCTCAGTTGAAAAAGGATATCGATGGATTCAACAAGACTATCCCCATCAACATGAATGTGCCTAAGAGCCAGAGCGGTAAAGAGTATAGCAATGATGCGAAAGGTTGGACTACCAACTACTTCCACATGACGCCTACTGTAGCAGCTTTGACCATCCTGGGTAAATTCCAGAATGATATCAAGAGCACAGAAGCCCAAATGGTAGATTACCTGCACAACCAGATCGGATCGGTTAAGATCGTATTCGACCAGTTCCAGGCTATCGCGCAAGCTAATACCAGCTATGCAATGCCCGGCGACGCGATCGAGATCACCGCTGGTGTAGGTGCCTTCAGTGCCGCAGCGAAGCCTAAGATCTTTATCAACGGCGCAGCTCAAACACTGGATGCCGATGGTACTGCTAAATTCAAGACTACCGCCAGCGGAACCGGTGACCATGCTGTAGACGTGCGCATCGAATACGCCAAGCCCGACGGCTCTATCGCTACCGTAAATAAGAAAGTTAACTATACAGTAGGTATCCCTTCAGGCGCCTCAGTGTTCCTCGAAAAGATGAACGTGCTGTATGTTGGAGTTGACAACCCGCTCACCATCTCCGGTGGTAGCGTAGGTAGCGAGAAAGTAAAGGTTAGCTTCTCCGGTGGCGCGCCTGTTACCCGTAAAAGCGGCGATAGCTACTCCATCAAGCCAACTGCTCCCGGTATGGCCAAGATCAATGTGGTTGCTGATGGTAAGCCATTCGAGTTCCCGATGCGGGTTAAATTCCTGCCTCCTCCCACAGCATTCGTAGGAACCAAGAAATCTGGCTCTATCTCTTCTGCCGAGCTGAAAGCTATCGGTGCAGTGATCGCCAAGCTTGATTCCGACTTCGAAGCACCCTACAAAGTAGTTAGCTACAAAGTAGGTGCGGTTGGAGGTCCTATCCAGATCTACGCCGAAGCTGTTAACAGCGGCAACCGTTGGTCTGGTCCTGCAGAATCACTGATCAGCCGAACTGGTCCTGGTACCCGCTTATTCTTTGATGCGATCCAGGTAGTAGGTCCCGACGGAAGACAACAGGAGATTCCAAGCATGGTGTTCCAGCTTAAATAATAACTTATTAAATATCAGGGATAATGAAGAACCGTATTATCAAAATGTGTTTGCTGCTCACAGTGATGGCATTCGCTACGGCCGAAGCCGATGCGCAGGCTAAGAAACCCAGCAGGACCACTAAAAAGCGGACAACCACTGCAAAAAAAGGTGCAACCACCAACAGGAATGCGACTGCCAACAATGCAGCCATAACTCCCCCGGTGGACACCGTAAAACCTGCGCCCGTCGTTCCGATGGCGGATATTAAACTACCAACGATCAAAAGATCATTGCGTAATGACAATGCCATCGAAAGGCAACTGGTAAAAGACCGTTTTCCCCTTGCCTACGAGCACATTCGCGAAGATGATGCGGCCTTCATGCAGCGTGTATGGAGAGAGATCGACGTGCACGAAAAGATAAACCTTCCATTTGTGTACAAAGCAGATGGCGACCAGGGCAACCAGCGGTTTATCAATATCTTGCTGAGCGCTATCAAAAATGACAGCATTACAGCATTTTCTGCCGACGATGACCGTTTTACCACGCCGATGACCTATGCCCAGATCTCTGAAAATCTGGTTGCTAAGCCAAAGTCTATCCAGGTTCCTGATCTGGCGCAAGACCCCGATGGGTCCAAAGGCATCATGCGCGATACCGTGATCATCGACGAATTCAATCCTGATAAAGTTGAAAGATACTGGATCAAGGAAGACTGGGTGTTCGACAAGGAATCCTCCAGGATGCACGTTCGTATCCTTGGTATTGCGCCCCTGAAAACGATCACCAACGAAGACGGTTCATTCCGTGACGTTTCTCCGGTTTTCTGGGTGTATTACCCCGATCTGCGGCCCATTTTTGCCAAACACGAAGTGTACAATGGTAAGAACTACGGTGCCCGCATGAGCTGGGAAGAATTGTTCGAAAGCCGCATGTTCGCCAGCCGGATCATCAAATCAACTATCAGTAATCCCAACGATGAATTCATTAAATCATACATTAAAGATCCCATCCTGGCCTTGTTAGAAGGCGAGAATGTACGCGAAAAGATCTTTAATTATGAGCAGGATCTCTGGTCCTATTAAGATTATCGATAATGTTTAACAAAGGCACCGTAGTTTTACGGTGCCTTTTGTTTTTTATTTCAGGAACTACGTAACCCGTTAAAAATGAGGATAATCCTAGTCAATAAAGAGGAAGATTTTTTTTTAAAATACCCAGTATCAGGTATTGTTTTGTGGGTTTGATTCACTATTTTTACAATGGTTTTTCATAGGATATTGGATTTTAAAAACGGGGCTGGATTTCTATCCGGGCCCCTTTTTTATTATATCCATTTATCATGTATCCTGCGGGGTTTTACGTTGTACTATTGCGGAATTCACGATGAGTATATTTGTAGATCATCACGCTAAAAGTTCCACACAGGATTCTTAACATCATGATAGAATAAGAAAGTCCACTTCTCTTCTTCACCTTGTTTCCACCATTGCTGACGCAACTCCATACACTTTTTACCATCGTAATCGTATTTGGCCACAAAACGGCTGCGCATTTGTTGTAGTTGTGGCGCATCGTCACCGCCAAAAAAGACCCTTTCTCCTCCATCCACAATCCAGTAAACCTGGTGCCAGGGACTATGCGCAGCGGTGACCTCATATTTGATGTAGCCGTCAATGACCCCATTTCCATCAAGCCAGGTAACCTGTGGTGAGTTGCGCAATGGTTCGAGTTCTTCGGGTATATAGGAGGGAAAGCCTTTCTCGAAGGCAAATTCAAACTCTTTGCGTTGTACGTAATAGGTGGCACGGGGAAAACTCAGACCAGTATTTCCGCCCGCAGCATGGCTAACACCGCCTGCATGGTCCTTGTGCAGATGGGTCATCAGCACTTTGGTCACATCCGAAGGGTTGATGCCATGGTTACTGAGGTTTTCATGCAATTGCAGTCTGCCCGAAGGTGTCGTAAAACCCAGTCCGGTATCCAGCAACAAAACATCTTCGGAGGTGATCACTACAAAAGGTTGTACTTCTACCAGCAAACTACCGGTAGGGCGCTCCTGCAACTCGTCGGTGGAGGTATCAAAGGGTACAAAAAGTTTCGTCTTGTCGATCGTGAAAGTGCCTTCGCTGAGGGGAATAATTTTCATCCGTAGATTTTTACTGTTAAGGGACCAATAGGAACGCCCATTAACAGGCCCCGCTTGTTATATGTTGACAAGGCGTTCAGGGTGCAAATTTGCGGGTTATTTTTCGATCTGCATGGCATTTAACGCCTGTGGGCAAAGAGATATCGTCGGATATAGCTGCTGTCTTTGGTAAATTTAAACCATTGAAAGGCTCTTACTGAATCTTCCTTATATTGTAACCTGGGCAGGTAGGAGGGCATAAGGTCCAATCCGGCGATACGGTCTGCTTCTTTTATCCGGTCGGTACGCAGTGTGTCGTTGATGTATTTTTCAACCATCAGGGAAGCGATCGGGGCAGCAGCGGTGGCGCCTGTACCGCCATTTTCGATCACTACGGCTATTGCAATGACCGGGTTTTCGCGGGGGGCAAAACATACGAACATAGAGTTATCCTTCAACTCGATCACCTTGCCATCCAGCACCGTCTTATTTTGCGCGGTTCCGGTTTTTGCGCAAATATTAATACCGGGGATCTTCGCAACCCGCGCTGTACCCTGATCCACTACATCCTGCATACCACTGATCACTACCTCATACAGGTCGTCTGAAATATGGGTCAGCACTTCATGCCTGAAAAGGTATTTATTCTGCAGGGCTGTATCCTGACTGTGATTACCCGCAATTGATTTAACGAAGTGGGGTATGTAGTAATAGCCTTTGTTGGCTACGATGCAAATGGCATTGGCCATTTGGATGGGCGTAACCGTCATTTTATCCTGCCCTATACCAAGGCCGCCACCGGTCATGGTGCAGGAATTCCAGGAGCCGCGGTATTCCTTGTCGTATTGGCTGGTGTCGGGAATATTGCCGGCATTCTCACTGGGCAGGTCTACACCAATGCGATGCCCTAGTCCAAATGCGGTCATGTACTCTTTCCATTGTGTGAGCCCCTTGCGTGGATTGCGGTATGTAGGATTGTCGATCGTTCGCTTTAATATGTCTGAAAAGAAAGAATTGCACGACCAGGCAATGGCCTGCCGCAGATTGGTGGCATGCCCTGCCCATTTTTCCATACATTTTACCGGTCTGTTACAACCGAAATAGGCACCGTGGCAATCGTAGCCGCTGGCGGGCGTGATGAGGCCTTCTTCCAGCGCCACCAGTGCGCCAAGCGGCTTGTAGGTGGAGCCGGCGGGATATTGCCCCCTGATACCCCGGTTATATAACGGGCGGGCAACATCCAATGCGAGATGGCCATAGTTCTGCTGTTTGTCGGGCCCCGTTAGGTTGTTGGGATCATAGCTGGGGCCTGAAGTCATCGCGAGTATGCCTCCGGTTTTGGGATCAAGGGCAACAATGGCGCCTACTTTATGAGCGATCAGTTTCTCGGCCAGCTGCTGCAGCTCAATATCGAGATAGGTGTGCAGATTGCGGCCTGCCACAGCAGCGGTATCAAGGCGCCCTTGTTCATAGCTGCCGACAAGCCGGTTGCGGTTGTCTTTGATCATGTACTGTACGCCGCGCTGTCCCATGAGCACTTGTTCGTAATAAGATTCAAGGCCGGTGATACCTGTGTAATCGCCCATGTGGTAGTATCCTTTGGAACGTCGGATGACAGTTGAGTCGGCTTCGCCGATATAGCCCAGAATATGGGCGGCTGCATGGTAGGGATATACGCGTACGGGACGCTCTACGAGCGCAAAGCCGGGAAATTTCCAGATGCTTTCCTCGAGCTGCGCATGTAACTCAGGCGTCAACAGATCTTCGAAGATGGATGGACGATAGGGACCATTCTTAAAGCGGGCTTCCAGCATCCGCTTTTTGTATTCGGCGGTATCGATACCGAGTATTGCACAAAGCCCGGCAGTATCCGTTTGCCTCGCTTCACTGGGCGTTACCACGAGGTCGTACATAATAGTGTTGTTGAGAATGGCCCGTCCCTTCCGGTCGAAGATGATGCCCCGGTCCGGATAACGTACTTTGGGAAATACGGCATTGTCCATGGCAAGTTGCTCGTACTTGCCCGAGAAGACCTGGAGATACAGCAGTTGGATAAGGATCACCAGGAAAATGCCGCCGAAAATGATTTTTACTACTGTACTACGCGATTGGTTGAAAAGGGCCATAAATCATTATCTCAACACCATTTGCCTGTCAGCATCCAACCGGATCAGGATGAACAGCATGGTTGAAAAGGTCAGCAGGGAAGTACCGCCATAGCTGATAAAAGGTAACGGAATACCAATTACCGGCGCCAAACCGATGGTCATACACACATTAATGGCGATATGAAAAAAGAAAACAGAAGCGACGCCATAGGCGTAACAGCGGCTAAAGGCGCTTCGTTGCCGCTCTGCAATATTCACGATCCTCAATAATAAAAACAGGTAGATGCCCAGTACAAGGGCGCAGCCCAGAAAACCGAATCCTTCTCCAATGGTACAAAAGATAAAATCGGTACGCTGCTCCGGCACAAAGTCGAAGCGGGTTTGGGTGCCCTTGAGTAAACCCTTTCCGCCGAAGCCTCCACTACCTATAGCGATCTTACTTTGACGTACGTTGTAGTCTGTATCCTTTTTGGTGGTACTCGCTGGTTCTTCCCCTTCCACCGTATTGAGTTTGGCGTAGGGGTTTTCTTTACCAATGAGCGAGAATATCCGTTCTACCTGGTGCTTCTGGAGCACTTTGGTGAACAGGAATGGCACCACGAATACGATGGTAATGATGCTTAACCCCCAGATGCCGATGATGGAAAGCATCAACCTCCTTTTCCGCTTGATCTGCTTTCTCATGAAGTAGATCATGGTAACAGCGATGGCAGAAAGCACAATGGCGAGGATGATCTTATCAACCAGCAGGGTAGCTACCACCAGCACGCCAATGGAGAAACCGGCAATGAGGTAACCCGCCGGGAAGCCTTCCCGGAACATTACTAGGAAGAAGGCAAAGAACACGAGGGCAAGCCCCGTTTCCTTCTGCGCGATCGTGATGGCGGCTGGCGCCAGGATGATCGCCGAAGCAATGAGGTGCGAGCGTGGTGTGGTAAAATCGGTCTCAACCCTGGAAAGGTATTTGGCAAGCGCCAGGTTCACGAACACCTTACACAGCTCGGCTGGTTGCAGGTTGAAAGGACCCAGCCTGATGATCGATTCGGTACCTTTTACCTCAGTATGAAAAGGAAATACGAGTAATAACAGAAATATCCCTGCCGCATACCAGATATTGGCGGTGGCGGTAAAGAACTTGCTATCCGTAAGCAATATGAATAGACCGAGGGTGATGGACGCGATAAAGAAATAGAACTGTTTGCTGTAATCGGTCTTGAAACCAAGAAAGCTTTGGATCACATTGTCGCCTTCGCGAAAGGTAACCGAAAATATACTCAGCAGGCCGATAGCCACCAGTGCCAGATAGAGCCAGATCAGTACCCAGTCTACACCTTTAGATATTGCAGGATTTCGTTGGCTCATAGGGTTAGGCAAGGTTATTTTTTGTGAACAATCTCGGGTCCGGTGTTACGGGAACTACCATGCCAAGCGAATGTTTGGGGGCTTTTTCTCTTGAACGGGGGAAAGGTGGCTTCGAGCGTTCGCGCATGAATTTGCGCAGCGCCGAACTATCCTTATACCGTTGCAGCCAGTTGGCGGCGCGGGCAGAGTCTTCGATGTACTGCAGGTAAGGTATGTAGGATGGCAACAGGCTCGAATGAGCGATCCTGTCCACTTCTTTCAGCCTTTCTGCGGGCAAACTGTCTTTCAGGTACCTTTCCATCATTAAGCCGGCTATTGGGGCGGCCCAGGTATTACCAAAACCACTGTTCTCTACGATCACTGCCAGCGCGATCTTGGGATCTTCGCGGGGGGCAAAGCATACAAACACCGAGTTGTCATCGAGTTTGATACGCCGGCCCTGGATGATGCGGAATTTTTCGGCAGTTCCCGTTTTTCCGCACACATTGATACCGGGGATCTTGGCCCTGGACGAAGTGCCGTCGATCACCTGTTGCATACCAGCGTGTACAGCTTCATAAGCGTCATCCGATATCTTGGTCAGTACTTCGTGCTTCTGCTTGAATTTATTCAGGAGGGTGTCGTTGGCCGATTGTCCATCGATGCCCTGTACAAAATGCGGGGTAAAATAAAAGCCCTTGTTGGCTACAATGCACATGGCATTGGCCAGTTGCAGGGGGGTGGCATTCATCATATCCTGGCCAATACCCAACGTGAGGTTGGTACAGGAGTTCCAGGAGCCGCGATACACTGTGTTGTATCGGCTGGTGTCGGGCACCAGGCCAGGCAGTTCGCTGGTCAGGTCTACCCCGGTACGTTGACCCAGTCCGAAAGCGTTGAGATAATCGCGCCATTTTTCATAGCCTTTTTTGACTCCCCGGTACTCGGGGTTGTCGACAGAGTTGCGGTACACCTGTACAAAATACGAGTTGCAGGAGTTGGCGATGGCCAGGCGCAAGTTGGCCGCGTGGCCGGGATTGCTGTGGGTACAGGCCGGCTTGCCGTGGCCGCAGCCGAAATAACGGCCGCCACAGGGGTAGCCGTAGGAAGGGGTGATGACGCCTTCATCGAGCGCAATGAGCGCGCCCAATGGTTTGAAGGTTGAGCCGGGCTCATAGTTACCCTGGATGGCCCTGTTGAGCAGGGGGCCTGCTACATCCAGTGCCAGCTGTCCATAGTTCTTTTGTTTGTTAGGGCCCGTCAGGCTGTTCGGGTCGTAATTGGGGCCCGATGCCATGGCGAGGATACCGCCCGTTTTTGGGTCGATGGCCACCACGGCGCCCACTTTATTGGTAATGAGTTTTTCGGCCAGTTGCTGCAGGTCCATATCGATGGAGGTGCGCAGGTTACGACCGGCAATCGCTGCCGTATCGAAGCGGCCATTTTCGTAGCTGCCTACCAGGCGGTTACGGTTGTCCTTGATCATGTATTGCACCCCGCGTGTACCCATCAGGATCGACTCGTAATACGATTCCAGTCCGCTGCGGCCTACGTAATCGCCCATGCGATAAAAGCCTTTCGACCTTTTGATAATTCCTGAGTCGGCTTCACCGATGTAACCGAGAATGTGGGCGGCCGCATTGAAGGGATAAACCCGTACGGGGCGCTCTACCAGCGCAAAGCCGGGAAATTTCCAGATGTTCTCGTCGAGGCGTGCATGCAGTTCGGGTGTCAACAGATCTTCGAATATGGAGGGACGGTAAGGGCCGTTCTTGAAGCGGGCTTCCAGCATCCGCTTTTTGTATTCGGCGGTATCGATGCCCAGGATATCACAAAGGCTGAAGGTGTCGGTATGTTTGGACTCGGAGGGGGTTACCACCAGGTCGTACATGATCGTATTGTTGAGGATCGCGCGGTTCTTGCGGTCGAAAATGATCCCACGGTCTGGATATTTCACTTTCGGGAACACGGCATTGTCCATGGCCAGCTGTTCATATTTGCCGGAGAACACTTGTAGATTCAGCAGCTGCACTATTATAATGAGGAATATGCCGAGGAAAATGAGCCGGATAATAGTACTGCGGGATTGATTAAATAGCGCCATAGGACAGTGTACAAAAATCTTAGATCAATGTACAAAATTAAAGGGTGAGTATTTTATTAAATTATTGGCGACCTATGCCGTATTGGTCCGGAATTTCTCCTTCCGGTAAAACAGCAATTCAGTTACCAGGATTAACAACAAACTGATACCCGTTGTTGCCAGCACTTTGCCCAGGAAAAACCAGAATGAGCCAACATCCAGCCACTCCAGTAAAACCAGGTAAGTATTGTGCAGTAAAGTTAAGATAAGGATATAAGTAGCATAGGGGGCCAGGCCCATACTGGTGATGGAGGGCGACTTATAGTTCTGCTCGGCGCCTTCCTGTGGTATCAGGATATTGATGAGGAAGGGACGCAGGTAGGCAATGAGGGTACAGGCGGCGGCATGCAGGCCGGGAGATACGGTAAAGAAGTCGAGGGAAAGACCAAAAAGGAAGCCAACCAGCGTTAAGGTACCCCTGGGCGTGCGGAAGGGGAGCCACAGGATGTACAGGAAATAGATATAAGGAACGATAAAACGGTGCAGCGGCGGTATCTGCAATAGTACAAACACCTGGATGAAGATGAATAAAATGAATCGGATGGTATTTTTAACTAGATCACTCATTGGTTTTAATCGAATCCTCCAGTTTTTTTTGCTCTTCTTTGAAAAGATTCTCTACTACGGTAGCGTGTTCGAGATTATAGAAATCAGTAGCTGTTTTGATCTTCAGCGTGTAGAAATTGCTGGATTTGTCGTCGACCACCTCTGCTACGGAGCCAACCATGATACCGAGCGGGTACCGGGTGGAGTATTGTGAGGTAATGATGGTATCACCCTTGTTTACCTGCATACTCTTGGGCAGGTTGACCATTGTCAGGAAGTTGGGGTTCTTGCCGTCCCAGAAAACCTGTCCGGTTTCACCGCTTTTCTTCAGCTTGGCACTAAGGCGGCTTTGGCTGTTGAGCAGGCTCATGGCAATAGCCATGTTATCGCTCACCGTAATGATGGTTCCTGCTACGCCGGTGGGGCTGATGACGCCCATGTCTTTACGGACGCCCTGTTTGGCGCCGCGATTAACAGTAAAGTAGTTATTCTGGAAGTTGATGGAGTTATTGATGACCTTGGCCGACATGAACCACCATTTGCGGTAGTGCCCCAGGGTATCGTAGGCGAGGGTATCCTGGAAAAAGCGGCGGCTGGTATCGGGCATGTCGAAGTTCTGGCGCAGCTGATTGCGTAACTGCTCATTCTCTATAACCAGGGCTTCGTTGGCTTTTTTAAGCTTGAAGTAGTATTCGATGTTATTGTATCGCGCATTGACCTTGCCGGTAACCTCGCTGGCCACGCCCAGGAATGCCGCTTCGTGGAACCGGTTGAAATTGAACAGAATGTACAGCGCCACCAGTTGCATCACCACGAAGAACAGG
Organism: Paraflavitalea sp. CAU 1676; assembly: GCF_029223285.1. Taxonomy (GTDB): domain Bacteria; phylum Bacteroidota; class Bacteroidia; order Chitinophagales; family Chitinophagaceae; genus Paraflavitalea. The sequence goes on from NZ_JARHUJ010000001.1 coordinate 535,833, forward strand.
AAGTTGAAGTACCTTCTGATGAAAAGAAAAATATTGCGCACGCGCGGTCAGTTTTTAATATTCAGTTCCACAATTCAAAAAGCGTACCTGTGTGAGGTACGCCGGGTGAATCATTTTAGTTTATCGCATCACGAAGGGATAGTGCTCGTAATTCTTAAGGGCCAGTCCCGTACCCCTTACTACGCTCTTCAGCGGGTCGTCGGCTACGTGCACCGGCAGCTTGATCTTTTGGCTGAGGCGTTTATCGAGACCGCGGAGCAAGGCTCCACCACCTGTAAGGTAAAGGCCACGACGGTAAATATCGGCTGCCAGTTCTGGCGGGGTCATTTCAAGGGCTTTCAGAATAGCTTCTTCGATCTTGAAGATACTCTTATCGAGGGCTTCGGCGATCTCCTGATAGCTCACCATGATCTGCTTGGGGATACCGGTTACCAGGTCACGACCGTTTACCGGGATATCATCCGGTGGGTTGTCGAGATCTTTCATGGCGGCGCCGATGTTGATCTTGATTTGCTCGGCTGTACGTTCACCGATCAGCAGGCTATGGTAACGGCGGAGGGCTTCCATGATATCGGCAGTGAATTCATCACCGGCGATACGGATACTTTGGTCACAAACGATACCGGCCAGGGCAATCACCGTAATACCGGTGGTACCACCGCCAATGTCGATGATCATGTTACCAACAGGCTCTTCAACGTCGATGCCGATACCGAGAGCCGCTGCCATCGGCTCGTGCAACAGGTATACTTCTTTGGCACCTGCCTGCTCGGCACTGTCGCGAACGGCACGCTTTTCTACTTCCGTAATGCTGGAAGGAATACAGATCATCATTCTCCAGCTTGGTGGGAACAATGGTTTTTTGGGGTAGATCATTTTGATCATCTCCCGTATCATCAATTCGGCGGCGTTAAAGTCGGCGATTACTCCGTCCTTCAATGGGCGAACCGTGCGGATGCTTTCATGCGTCTTTTCGTGCATCATCAAAGCGCGCTTTCCTACGGCCAGGACGGTTTTGGGATTATTGCGATCCAGGGCAACGATGCTCGGTTCATTTACTACAACTTCGTCGTTATGGATAATGAGGGTATTGGCTGTACCCAGGTCAATGGCAATCTCCTGGGTAAAAAAGTTGAATAAGCCCATTTTAAAAGGTCAGATTTTTGGATATGAATATAATGCCTGCAAAATTGATGCAAATAATCCGAATTAACAAAGCGTAACCCTTACCAGAACAGTATTTTTTCAACATCTGTGAATTCTGTCGCAGCTTTCTTTCTACTACTATGGCTGTGATCGATCTTTCTTGAATTGCGGTTGCCTACTTCAGCACTAACGCCCGATGTAACTCTTAATTGTTTGTCTGTGTTCATTTCAGCTAAATATTTCTAAACGCCCGTGTCGAGCGGCTTTTAGCCGATGCATGAAAAGCGTTTAATGAGCAGTTCTTCTAACGGCAGCCATGCTGTAAGCAAAAAAGAAGCCAAAGGATCAGGATGCGAAAGCGGCGCAATACTTACAACAACAACCGATGCCGCCGCTTGTTGTACGCTATTTTATCATGCAGCTTAAAGTCGGTAGGCCACTTGCCGAAACCTGCTCCCCGGGCGGGTTTTGCACGAGGCAGCAAACTGGCTGCATCAGGCAAACCACTACCAACCCCATCCGTTTTTAAATGCAAATACTTTCTTAAAGTCATGATTCGTTTTAAACCAAATAGGCTAATTTTATTCGAATCGACATTACTAACCAACCATAAATGCTAACCTATGGCGGTTACCACGCAAGACAGTGAGCTGCTGGTCCAATTCCGTGACCCTGCAACCAAGGAAAGTGCTTATACATCCATCATCCGGAAATACCAGGAAAAACTATACTGGCATGTGCGCCGTATGGTAGTCGATCATGAAGATGCAAACGACGTTTTGCAGAACGTGTTCATCAGGGTTTGGAACGCACTGGAGAATTTCCGGGAAGATGCTCAGCTATACACCTGGCTCTACCGTATCGCTACCAACGAAAGCCTTACTTTTTTAGAGCAACAGAAAAAGCGGGCAGCGGTGCCCCTGGGAGATGTAGAAAGCGGGCTCGAGAACAAGATCAAGGCCGACAAAGATTTCGATGCTTCCAAACTCGAGTGGAAGCTTCAGCTGGCAATTCAGCAATTGCCTGAAAAGCAGCGTATTGTATTCACTTTGCGATACTACGACGAAATGCCTTACGAGGAGATGTCCAGGGTGTTGGAAACTTCTGAGGGAGCACTGAAAGCTTCCTATCACCACGCGGTGAAAAAAATAGAAGATTATATCCTGAATCATTAAACCTCCGTTAACAAAAAAGGTCTCATATATAGTTCATGGAGCACAGTGTCAACATATTAAACGAATTAGAGGCGATCAGTCCCGCAGTAGCCCGGGTGGGGCGGGTAATGCCTTACACAGTTCCGGATGGCTATTTTTCCGGTCTGCCAGAGGCGGTTATGCGCAGGATCAGGGTAGGTGAAGAGGTTTTGCCTGCTGTTTTGCGAGCGGCCGGCACCAATCCCTACACGGTTCCTGCCGGTTACTTCGAATTTTTCCCTGCGCAGGTGTTGCAAGTGCTTGCAGCGGGGGCAGCCTCCACCAGAGCCGGTGCGCAGCAGGATACAGACTCGACGTTGCCTGCGGCCGTTGGTGCCAATCCCTATACTGTTCCCACTGGCTATTTCGATCAGCTGGCCGATACGATACTGCGGCGGGCGAAAGCATCGGATGCTTCCCTGAGCGCAGCGGAAGAGTTGTCGGAACTGTCGCCTTTGCTAAGCGGCCTTGGTAAGAAGATGCCTTTTGAAACCCCTGCCGGCTATTTCGACGGACTGACGGAGAATGTTGTTTCGGGCGCCAAAGCCATCGATTTTGTAAATGAAGAATTAGAGAACCTGCCCGCTTTATTGGCCGGTTTGAAAGATAAGCAGGTGTATGAAGTGCCTGCCGGTTATTTTGAGCAGTTACCGGATCAGGTACTCGCCAGGGTGAAAACTTCGGCAAAGCCTGCCAAAGTGATATCTTTCGGTACAGGTAAAAGGATCATGCATTATGCAGCTGCCGCGGTAGTGGCCGGCCTGGTCGCCTTCGGGGCCTGGTGGTTTACGGGCCCTTCCGGCAACCGGCAGGAAGAGCAGATGGCTAAAAAGGTCAACAAGATCCCCGAAGAAGAATTACAAAGCTATATCGACAACCAATCGGTAGCGATGCCTTCTTCCGACCTGCTGGCCACCAACAACCGGCCCGATCTGGATGCGGGCGATATGAGCGATCTGTTGCAGAATGTGTCGGATGAAGAGATCCAGAAATACCTTGACCAAAACCTGGTTATTCAACAAACTGCCACGAACTAATCTATTTACGATCATGAAGCAATTATTATTAATAGTGTCCCTTTTCTTTACCCTCGGCGCCAGTGTCATTGCGCAGGATGGGGATGATGAAAAAAAGAATCCCGGCGGGCGGGTGGAGGCGCTGAAGATCGCTTACATTACCCAAAAGCTGAACCTCTCGCCAGACGAGGCCCAGAAGTTCTGGCCGATCTACAACAAGTATGCGGCCGAGATCCGCAAGGTAAAGGTGGATGGACGCCTCAACAAGGAAAACGAGATCGATATTGAAGAAAAGCTCCTGACCATCCGAAAGAAGTACAATACGGAATTTGCCAAAGCAATATCGCCCGAAAAGGTAAATGCGTTCTTCAAAGCCGAGAAGGATTTTGGTACTGTTCTGCAGAAAGAATTGATGGAACGCCGACAGCAAAGGCAGGAGAAGAAGAACAGTCAATAAACACAGTCTCACACTTAGGTGTTTTTCATAGGTTAGCACGGCCGGCTCTATTCAGGGCAGGCCTTTTTGCGGGAAAGGCAGGCAGCGGCTCAAACTGGCTGTTGCCGACTGGTGATACAGTAACCTTCACCGTTCCTCAACTTCGACGCCAGGTACAGGCGATCGGGCTAACCCTGGCCTGAAATCCTGCACCAGCTAAATGCGCGATGCTGGCGTTCCCGTTTACTCCGCTTGCGGCTCCGCCTCTAGTCCCGTTTCGGAAAAATGCTGTCTTATCAACTTAGCTTTTGAAGCGCCTACCGATTTCGACAGTTCCTCTTCCGGGAGATCTTTGATGCGTTTTACCGACTTGAATTCTTTCAGCAGCTGATCGGCTGTGTTTTTACCAATCCCTTTGATCTGCTCCAGTTCATTCTTAAAGGTACCCTTGCTACGCTTTTGCCGGTGAAAGGTGATGCCGAAGCGGTGTACCTCATCGCGTATGCGGCGTATCAGTTTAAGGCTTTCACTATTATAAGGTAGCTTGATCGATTCCTGGTCGCCGGGAAAAAAGATCTCCTCTTCATTCTTAGCCAGGCCCACTATTGTCATGGTTCCCTGCAAGCCCAGTTCCTCAATGCTGTCGAGGGCAGCGCCCAATTGTCCTTTACCACCGTCAATGATGACCAGTTGGGGGAAGGGCTGGTTTTCGTCGCGCAGGCGTTTATAGCGGCGGAACACAACTTCCTTCATGGTTGCAAAGTCATTGATGCCCTTCACCGTCTTTACATTGTAATGGCGGTAATCCTTTTTGCTGGGCACTCCATCCTTAAAACAAACCATGGCCGATACAGGATAGCTTCCCTGGAAGTTCGAGTTATCGAAACACTCGATATGCAGAGGCGCCAGCGGCAACTGCAGGTCTTCCTGCAGCTGATACAATATTTCTTTGCGTTCGGAATCGTCCTTGCCTTCGAGCTTGAGTATCTTCCGGCGCTTCAGTTCCTCCTTGAAATAGTTCACATTCTTTTCCGACAGCTCGAGCAGCTTCTTTTTATCGCCCCCTTTGGGGATCGTCATCAATACATTGGCCTCGGTATATTCCACTTCGAAGGGCACCACGATTTCCATCGCTACGCTGTTGAAAGTGGTGCGCAGCTGGGCGATCGCAAAGGATAGCACTTCTTCATCCGGCTCGTCGAGATGGGTTTCGAGCTGCGAAGTATGGGTTTGTACAATAGTGCCGTTCTCCACCATCAGGTAGTTTACGTAAGCCTGGTCGCCCTCGCGCAACAGGGAAAACACATCCACATTGATGAGGCGGTTGGTGGTAATGATGGATTTGGCCTGGTATTGCTCCAGGTGTTCGAGTTTCTTTCGCATGATCTCCGCCTTTTCAAAGGCGAGTTCGGCTGCTGCGGCTTTCATCTCTTCCTTGAAATGGGCGATCACCGGCGACAGGTTGCCTTTCAGGATGTCCCGTATCTGCTGCAGGCCATCGCGGTAATCGGCGGCGGTTTGCAGGCCTTCGCAGGGGCCTTTGCAATTGCCGAGGTGATACTCGAGGCAAACCTTGAATTTCTTCTTTTGAATATTGTTATCGGTCAGGTTGAGCTTACAGGTACGCAGGGGAATATTGTTGCGTATAAAGGCCAGCAGTTCCCGCACACGGCCCACCGAGGTAAATGGCCCCAGGTACTCCGATCCATCGGCAATGACGTTGCGGGTAAGAAAGATCCGGGGAAAGGGTTCCTTCTTGATGACGATATAGGGATAGGTCTTATCGTCTTTGAGGTTGATGTTGAACCGTGGCTGGAATTGCTTGATAAGCGAGTTTTCCAGCAAAAAGGCATCCTGTTCTGAGTCAACTATGGTAAACTCGATGTGGTGGATGCGTTGCACCAGCTCGTGGGTCTTGTACGATGTAAAGGTCTTGACGAAATAGGAACTTACCCTTTTGCGGAGGCTTTTGGCTTTGCCTACATACAAGAGGGTGTTCTGGTTGTCGTAGTATTTATAGATGCCGGGATTGACCGGTATGGTATGTGCTATATTTTGAAACTCCTGTGCCGTCATATCTTGTCTTCACCCACGGGGGTAGGGTGCAATTTACGAATCCGGCGGGATGCGGCAAGGTCGCCCGCCGAAACAGGAAAAACGGGATTACTGCAGGGCAGTGCTGGAAAAATTAGCGGATTTTGGGAATGGTACCGTTACCCGGTAGATCGGAAGGTCGCTAATCGCCGGATCGGCAGGCTTTTAATCGTTGAATCGTTCAGGATCCCAGATCAGCTTTTCGAATTGTGTATAGGCTGTGCCGCCCGGCAGCTGACGAATGGTAACGATGTAAAAGTACTGACCGGTTTTCCAGGTAAGCTTTTGAAGCATGATGGTGTCGCCCTGCTTCCAGTCGCGCTCGATATATAACCGGCTCACCTGGTCGCCCATGGGGGAGGGGGTGATATAAGCTACTACGTTGCGTACCTCGCTGGTAGCGTATTTCGGCGTGTAGATGAACTGCAGTTGATTGGTGCTTTCGTCAAAAAAGGAGCTTTCCGTATAGTTGTTCTGCAACGTGGCGGCTTCCAGGTCGGGCAGCAGGAAGGCCGCTGCAGCCTTGTGAAAGGCGGCTGGTTTTATGAACGCGGAGTCTTTTTTAATGCCGAGGGCAGCTTTGCGTAAGATGCCGCCGGCAAAAGAATCGACCCGGGTAATGTCCTGCCGGATGAGGTCCTGGATAGGTAGAAACACCACCGCGGAGTCTTTGGTAGCGGTAGAATCGGTACCGACGCTTTCGCTTGACGGCCGACCGGCTTTGTTCTTACAGGAGGTAGCAAGTGCGATCAATAGGATTACCGGCAATAACTTCATGACAGGGAAGATAGATAATAAATTAAAAAGCTGCTGTTGGTATTAACGGCAGCTTTTGATCATAATTGTGTGAACACGTTAGCGGATAGTCTTGGTCACGCCTATCTTGATACCGTATTCCATCAGGTATTCGCGAATGGGGTATTTGTCAACATAGCTCGAGAACAGCTGGTAGCGGAACTGAGGGCCTACCTGCCATTTCAGATCGCCCGATTTGTAGGCGAGGTAGATCTCTGCGCCTGTATTGACGTTCCACCTTCTCACGAGTGAAGGTTCTTTGGTGTAGTTCTTATAGTCGGTAGTGATCAGGTAAGTTTGGCGATTGATCAGGAAAGTGGGCTGCACGGTACCAGCCACGCCGATCTGCAGTTTGCCGGCGCCAAGCACCCGGTATTCAAATCCTACAGGCAGCGACACTTGAAAATACTGATTCTGGATGTTTTCCGAAACATCGCCTCCGAAGTTGCGGATGCGGGTATAATTGGTCAGCGAATCGTAGGTAAAACCATTCGAACTGCTGTTGAGGGCGATGGTGGCTACATCCGAAGCGTAAGAGCCATAGGCCTGAATGGAGTAGCGGGAATAGTTGAATTGAGCACCGGCCCGTACCTGCAGGTTTTTGTTGAGCGCATACAGGAAATGGGAACCCAGTTCGAACCCGAGGGCTGGTTTGTGGTTCACCAGCTTATTGGGATCGCCGGCTACATTTTGGGCGATGGGAACGTTCTTGATATCCGCCGGCATGGAAGCATCGTTGCTTTCCAGCTTGCGGTAATTCATAGTGGGCGCAAACGACAACTGCCAGCTCAGGCGCTTAAGTTTAGGAACGGAGAGGTTATAAACGGCATACTGTTGCAGCCAGTTGATCCTTTGCTGGTCTTCTTCCAGTCCGGCATCGGCCGGTGCGGCTTTAGTGGCCTGTTGGGCGGCTGTTTCTGATTCGGGTGGCGAAACGGGATACTGCTCGCCAAAAAGCAGTTGACGATTATTTTCGAGCGGTGAGCTGATGTCTGTTTGCTGTCCGTTCTGGCCGGTAAGCCGGTCGGCCAGCAGTGAGCGACCGGGTTTGTTCTTAAGACCGGGCTGATTGGTGGTCGATTCGTTGTCGGCCGACGCGGCACTACTGCCGGAAGCCGGGTCGATATTGGCCATGCTCACGAGCGGAATGATGATCCGGGTGGGTTCGGCGTCGTAATTATCTGGATTGGCAACAAAGGAACGGGGCGTACTGGCAGGGTTGTTGCGTACATTCTTTTCGGCAACCTGGCCCAGGAATGGCACCACGACAGCTTGCTTTTTGGTATTATCCTTTTGTTGATCTTTTGATAAGTTGGTAGCCGTAGTGCTTTCGTTGACGGCTATTTTTTTGCCTGCTGGTGAAGGGGTGATCAATTGATCGATGGCATAGTAACTGATACCGGAAATAAAGAGGACGAAACCGAGCCAGTACCATTTTTTGCGGGTATGCAATGAGCGGTTGATGCCCTTCCACACATGATCGGAAGGATACATTTTGTATTGATCAGCCTTCAGCTTTATCAAGTCTTCAAACTCATCATTGTAGAAACCGCGTTCCATAATCATTGGTTATTGTACGGGTATGTGTCTTTCAAAGGATTAGTTTCATAGTAACAATCAAGTGCAACAAATTATCACTGTCCCGCGGTCATTCCAAGCCAGCTGATCTTCTCTTTGGGTTTCTGAATGATTTTCTTTTTTACCAGAATATCTTCGAGCATTTGCCTTGCCCTGGTATATTGGGAGCGGCTGGTGCTTTCTTCAATGTCGAGCATTTCGGCGATCTCTTTGTGCGAATAGCCTTCTACAGCATAAAGGTTCAACACTGTCCGGTACCCAATAGGCAGCATGCGAATGCATTCAACGATCTGCTTGGCCTGTACGATCGATGGTACGGATTCTTCCCGTACCTGGATCGTCGTTGCGTGGATAATATCCACGCTTTCATTAAACTTCTTATTTTTCTTCAAATGGTTGATGCAGGTATGAACGATGATGCGGCGAATCCACCCTTCAAAGGCTCCTTTATTCTGGAAGGTGTGTATTTGTGAAAATACTTTTATAAAACCTTCCTGCAACATATCCTCTGCATCTTCCCGGTTGTGGGCAAACCGATAACAAACAGACAGCATTTTGGGACTATACCGTTGGTACAATTCCCGTTGGGCAGTTGTATTGTTTTGTAAACAGCCTTGTAAAATGGCTTCTTCGGTCATATAAACCGTTTGGTTGCCCTGTAATTTAGACAATTTCCCGCAGTAAAAGCTGCGCGCCAATTAAAATTAATGATGCCGAAATTGCCGTGATCCAACCGGCTGGATAGGTTGGCCGCTTTGGCTAACGGACCGGCGGGCGCGCAGTGGCAACCTGGTTACAGGCGGCTGTGCACGCTCAACCCGGCCTCAAGGTTGTGTGAGGCATGTGTCAACCATGTGTCAAAGGGGGTGTTCACCAATGAAAGACACAAGTTTGGTACATGGTTGACACATGGTTTGCGAAATGTTGAATGAGGGAATGGCAGGGAGGCTCGCGATATAAGTGGCTGAAATAGAAAGAAGTGAGGGTTTGCCGGGCGCAGCGCGGGCGAAGATGAGGTGCATTTGGTAAAAATGCAAAACAAAGGGCCGGCTGCTATAGCCGGCCCCGTATGATCTTTCAAAACTTTCTTATCCGATCAGCACTTCTCCGGTCATTTCGGCCGGAATAGGCAGGCCCATTTTCGTGAGGATGGTAGGAGCCAGGTCGCCCAGCTTTCCGGGCTTTACGGTCCCTTTCCAGTCCTTGTCGATCACGAACAGCGGCACCAGGTTGAGGGAATGCGCCGTGTTGGGCGTTCCGTCGCCATTGATCATGAAGTCTGCGTTGCCATGATCGGCCGTGAGGAATACCGTATAACCATGCCCCAGAGCAGCGGTTACCACGCGCTCCACGCATTTGTCCACCGTTTCAACCGCTTTTACGACCGCTTCGAATACGCCGGTATGGCCCACCATATCGGCGTTGGCGTAGTTGAGGCAAATGAAATCAACGCTTTCCTTTTCGATCTCCGGCACGATGGCGTCCGTAAGTTCGATAGCGCTCATTTCAGGTTGCAGGTCGTAAGTAGCCACTTTGGGGGATGGTACCATGATACGGCGCTCTCCATCAAAAGGCACTTCGCGGCCACCGCTGAAGAAGAAAGATACGTGCGGATACTTTTCGGTTTCGGCAATGCGTATCTGCGTTTTGCCGTTTTGCGCGAGGATCTCTCCCAGTGTATTGTTGAGGTTGTCGTTCTCGAAAACTATATGGACATCCTTGAAAGTCTTGTCATAATCGGTCATGGTGGTATAATGCAGCTTCAGCTTCTTCATACCATGATCGGGCATATCGGTTTGGGTAAGTACCTGCGTGATCTCGCGGCAACGGTCGGTGCGGAAATTGAAGCAGATAGCGGCATCGCCTTCTTTGATGCTGGCCAGCGGCTGCTGATCGGCTCCGATGATCACGGTAGGTTTAATGAATTCGTCGGTGATGTTGTGGGCGTAAGCCTGCTCCACTGCAGCGATGCCATCGGTAGCTTTTTCACCATTGCCGTTCACCAGGGCATCGTAGGCGAGTTGAACCCTTTCCCAGCGTTTGTCGCGGTCCATCGCGTAATACCGGCCACTTACGGTGGCGATCTTGCCGGTGGTCTTGTTGAGGTGTTCCTGCAGGTCTTTCAGGAAACCAAGGCCGCTTTTGGGGTCGGTATCGCGACCATCGGTGAAAGCGTGAATGTACACTTCCTTCAATCCCTTTTTAGCCGCCAGCGAAACGATCGCTTTCAGGTGCAGGGTATGTGAGTGAACGCCACCGTCGCTTACGAGGCCCAGCAGGTGCAAAGGTTTCTTGTTGTCGAGGGCATATTGAATGGCGCCCAGCATTTCGGGGTTTTGGTCGAAAGAGCCGTCGCGCACCGCTACATTGATGCGCTGGAGTTCCTGGTACACGATCCGGCCGGCGCCGAGGTTCAGGTGGCCAACCTCACTGTTTCCCATCTGGCCATCGGGTAAACCAACGGCTTCTCCGCAGGTTACCAGGGTGGTATTTGGGTATTTTGCATAGAGGGAACTGACGAAGGGTACGCGGGCGTTCTGGATAGCGTCGGCTGATTTCACCTGGCCGAGGCCCCAGCCGTCCATAATAACTAAAATTGCTTTGCTGCTTGCCATATAACGATATGATTATGTTAGATTTGTCAAAAAGCCGGGTGGCAAAGGTAAGTAATACACAGGGATTAGTATTTTTTCACCGTAGACTTACTTTGGCATGGATTTGGCGATTTTTGAGACAGAAAATATGCACTTATGATTAAACAACTGAGGCTGGCGACAATAGTCATGTCACTATTCCTGGTCTCATTCACTTCGTACTACTATTCAATTGATGATGTTGTCACAGCGATGCGCACCGGCAACGCCAACCAATTGTCCAGGTATTTCGACAGCAGAGTGGACATATCCCTGCCCGGCAAAAGCGATAATTACAGTAAAAGTCAGGCCGAAATGATCCTGAAAGACTTCTTCGCCAGTAACAAGGTCAAGAACTTTCAGATCAAACACCGCGGGGAAAATAAAGACGGTTCATTGTTTTGCGTAGGCACTTTGCAAACCAGCAATGGCAACTACCGTACGAAATTCTTTATGAAGCAGAAGGGCGAGCAACAGGTAGTACAGGAAATGGGCTTCGAACAAGTTGAATAAATTCTTTTATCCCTGAAAACACACTGAGACCTATAGCCAACGCTATGGGTCTTTTTATTTTATCTTTGCCGCATGCTAACTTTCGAAGAGCAACTGGATATACTGATCAAAGCTGCACTGGCAGAGGATATAGGCGACGGAGACCATTCTACCTTAAGTTCGATACCCGCCGATACCCAGGGAAAAGCGGTACTCAAGATCAAGCAAGACGGCATCCTGGCCGGCATGCAGGTAGCCGAAGCGGTATTCCGTTTCAAGGAGCCTTCGGTAAAGTTCTCTCCCTTCAAAAAAGATGGCGACCCGATGAAGGCTGGTGAGATCGCCTTCGAAGTGGAAGCTTCGGTACATACCATTTTGCAATGCGAGCGCGTGGTGTTGAATTGCATGCAACGGATGAGCGGCATAGCCACCCTTACGCATGCTTATAGCGATATCATCAAAGGTTATCGCACCAAAGTGCTCGATACCCGTAAAACGACGCCCAATTTCAGGTTGCTGGAAAAGGAAGCCGTACGCATCGGCGGCGGGCATAATCACCGGATGGGTTTGTATGATATGATCATGCTGAAGGACAACCATATCGATTATAGCGGCGGACTGGAAAAGGCTATCGACCGTGCCTGGACCTACGTACAGGAAACCAACCCGGCCTTGAAGATCGAGGTGGAAACCCGCAGCCTTGATGAGGTGAAAAGAGTAGTAGCGTTTGGAAAGGTGGATCGTATCATGCTCGACAATTTTACACCCGAACAATTGAGCGAAGCATTGACACTGATCGGCGGCAACATGGAAACGGAGGCAAGCGGTGGTATCAACTTCGACAATATCGAGGCCTATGCTAAAACCGGGGTCGATTACGTTAGTGTGGGGGCATTGATCCACCAGGCGAAGAGCCTCGACCTGAGTTTGAAAGCAGTGATCAAATAAACGGGATTGCCGCCCGGGCCTTACACCTAAAAGCAAGTGCTAATCCAGGTGGATGACCAGCAGATGCAGCATCAACCTGAAAATTCATAATCATGAGCAAGAAGAACAAGCCAGACAATAACGGGTTTGTATTCAGTACCGACCCTAACTTTCGTTTTGAAGAAGAAGAGCGGGAGCAACAGGCAACCCTGCGACCTGCCCAGCAGCCGTTGAAAGTGAGGTTAGACACCAGGAACCGCGGTGGAAAAGCCGTAACGCTGGTACAGGAGTTTAAAGGTACTGATGAAGACCTGGAAGTGCTCGGCAAAAAGATCAAGAACTTCTGCGGCACCGGTGGTGCTGTGAAGGATGGCGAGGTGATCATCCAGGGCGATCAACGCGACAAAGTGATGCAGTTCCTGCAGAAGAACGGATACACCAAGGCGCGTAAGATTTAACCGAATATGTTTGAGAGCTTCTGGGGAATGTTGCTGCTAGTGCTGGCGTCCGCATTCCTTTTAATACCTTTTGGAGTTGCGGCGATCTACTTTTACCTGTCGCTTCGACAGGTGCTTATCGGTTCTAAAGAAAACAACTCCTGGAAATTAAAGGGCGGTATAATGCCCCTGATCATATCAACGATCGTCCTCGGCATCATCACTTTTCTGTGGCTGTATATGTGGGTGCTTTGACCCTGCTTAGCCTACGAAGTTGATCTCCTTGTGCCGGCCATCGCAATAGGGCTTGTTGTTCGATGAACCGCAGCGGCACAGAGCTACTTTCCCTTTCTTCACTTCTTCGCGCCCATCGGCATATTGAATAATACACTCGGTATTGATGAGGTAAGGCCCATTGGCACTTACTGCTACCTTCACAATATTGGCTGCCTCGGCTACCGGTTCATCAGCGGCTTCGGGCGCATTGTTCATGTAGTAGCTTAACGCGCCGCTGGGACAGTGCCGCACCTGCTCGATGATCCGCTCGGTCGAGGCGCCCTGAATATTTACCCAGGGACGTTTAGTAGGGTTAAATACTTCTGATAGGTTTTTCCAGCACAGTTTGGAGTGAATGCATTGACTGGGTTTCCATACCACCGTCACTTCCTCATTCGTGTATTTGCGGGTTTCGTCTGCCATATGATTCTAAGTTACGAAGAATGGAAAGCAATCGCGTCAACTGTTTAAGTAAGCAAGTAGTCCACACGGCAACCGTGTGGACTACTTAATATTTCGGTACCGGCCCTTGTACAGTGGGCTGGTGTGTAATGATCCTTATTGACCTTGCGCGAGGCTATAGGCTTTCTTGTCACCCCACATGTTCAGCAACTCGGAAGAGCAGATCTTGAAGTTGCCGCTCAGGCTCACATAGAGACCGAGGATATCCTGCTGGTTGAGCGGTTCGCCATCGAGCGACTCGAAGCGAACGTTGTACACGTTCACCAGGTTGGTATATACTGAACCTGTAGGCCATACCTGTGTACCACGGTTGCTGATGTTCACAAGCTTGAACTTTACGCCGGCATGTCGCTGACATTTGGTAGCGATCGACTGCGGTTGTTCGTTGCTTTCGATGAACATGTCAACACCTACGATGTTTTCCTGAACCGTTTCTTTGGATTCCATCATGGCATTCTCCTTCAGTTTGAAAGGAGTGGGTGTGCCAGGTTGATTGGGGACTACTTCTTTGGGATTGTGTGCAGGCTTCTTACCGAAGTTGCTGATGATCGCCTCAGAAAACTGCGTGGTGTTGGCAGAAGTGGTTGCCTTGTTGCCAAAGTCGCCGGTATGCACACCGCTTTCGAGCGTGTAGAGCAGGGCGTTCTCGATCACTGCAGCATTCTCGGTAAGGCCGAGGTGGCGCAGCATGGAGATACCACTCAGCAAAAGGGCAGTGGGGTTGGCGATATTCTTTCCGGCAATATCGGGAGCGGTACCGTGTACAGCTTCGAAGATGGAGATGTGATCACCTACGTTGGCCGAAGGTGCAAATCCAAGACCGCCTACGAGACCGGCGCAAAGATCGGATACGATATCGCCCTGCAGGTTGGTGAGCACTACCACATCGAATGTATCAGGACGGGTAACGAGCTTCATACAAAGGTCGTCAACAATGATATCATCGGCTTTCAGTTCGGGATATTCTTTGGCAACTTCGTAGAAGCATTCGAGGAAGAGACCATCGGTGAGCTTCATGATGTTGGCCTTGTGACCGCAGGTAATGCGGCTTGCTTTTTTCTGCTTGGCCATTTCGAACGCGTAGCGGATCACCTGTAAGCTACCGGGCTTGGTGATGAAGCGTCGGCTGAGGGCTACGTCGTGGGTGAGCATGTGTTCGATACCACCGTAGGTATCTTCAATATTTTCGCGTACTACCGTGATGTCGATAGGAATGCCTGCTTTGGAAAAGACAGTGTCTACACCGTGCAGGGTTTGGAACACACGTTTGTTGGCGAAAGTGTTCCAGGTTTTACGGGCTGTTACGTTTACACTTTTTACACCTTTACCCTTTGGCGTTTCCATGGGCCCTTTGAAGAGCATGCCCAGCGACTCGATCGAGTTTTGCGCCTCGGGTGTCATACCATTTGAGAAACCCTTATCGAATACCCATTTACCCATTTCAACGACTTCGTATTCGAGGGGAACCTTGTTGGCTGAGAAGATCTTCAGAACTGCGTCCATGATTTCCGGTCCTATACCATCTCCTTTAGCAACTGCTATTTTCATAAGTGAAATATTTAATGTAAGTGGGTAATTTTTCAGGAAAAACGCTGAAAGGCGGGGCAAAATTAGCATCTACCGTCTATAAATACCATTAAATCTTTTCTAATACTACACCCGGCCTTTATTTTTGTTTACCTTTAAACGGGCAAACTGATAGTATGGTATCTAAGATATCCGAAGGCATTGAGATTAGTGTAGAGACGTTCTACCAGCCGGATTACTCCAATCCGGTATCGGGTGAATATATGTTTGCCTACCGCATTACCATTGAGAATCATAACAATTTCCCCGTAAAACTACACCGCCGGCATTGGTACATTGTAGACAGCAATGGCAGCAACCGTGAGGTGGAAGGTGAAGGTGTGGTGGGTGTTCAGCCATCCCTGCAGCCGGGCGAGCGGTACCAGTATGTAAGCGGCTGCAACCTCCGCAGCGAAATGGGTAAAATGTATGGCACTTACCTCATGGAAAACCTCCACAGCAAATCGACGTTCGACGTCAACATTCCCGTGTTCGAGATGATCGTTCCGTTTAAGATGAACTAAGTCGTGCTACAAAAAATGTAGACGGTTTTGCGTAATGGCAACCGGATGGGGCCGCGTGTGTACTGTACGTATGTATTGCAGCAGCCCCGGGTTGCGTGCCAGGTGTTTGCGACCGTGATTGAAGTGTGCGTAGTTGGGTGATGAATCGCGTAAAGGAATAAACTGTCCCTCCGAAGCTGACGGCTGACGTTACATAAAGAAAGCCACGGATAAATCCGTGGCTTTCTTATCAGATTCTTATCAGTGATGCCTTGCGGCTATTTACTTATACTTTCTCCGGTTTGTTCTGTTGCATACCTACCCGGTAAAGGATGAAGCCCAACAGGGCGAAGAACAAGACGCCGAGGAGGTAGTATCCGGTTATGCCGAAGTTCTCGCTTAGTCCATGCTCCATACTGATCTTTGCCAGTCCTGCTCTTATTTTGCCATTAGCACTCAGGAATGCAACGATCACACCGGCCAATGCACCACCGGCAACCAGGCCAGTGGCAAAGAGATTTCCTTTACGAAGATCTTCCTCTTCTTCTGATACATGGTCTTTCTTCTTCTTATGTCTCCAGTCTACAATACCCCTGATAGCGCCACCGATGAAGATAGGCAGGGTAGTAGCGAGCGGCAGGTAAATTCCTATAGCAAAGGAAAGCGCTTTGATCCCGCAAAGCTCCATCATGATGGCAATCGCCACGCCTACGAGCACGAACTGCCAGTCGAGGTTGTACGACAGGATACCCTTAATGAGGGTAGCCATTAAAGTACCCTGGGGTGCAGGGAGGGTGTCGGTTCCAATGGCGTGATGGATACCTTGTGCAACCATTTCAGGAGTAGGCATGTCGAGTACCTTTACGGTCAGGCCAATGGCTACAGACGAAACGATAGCGCCTATAAAAAGAGAGAGCTGCTGGTATTTAGGGGTAGCACCTACGAGAAATCCTGTTTTCAGATCCTGTGAAGTGGCACCCGCATTGGCGGCGGCAATACAAATAAGTCCACCCACTACAAGGGCCATGGGTTCATATACTTTACCGGTCCAACCCACTGCGATGAACACGAGACAGGTACCCATGAGGGTGGCGATTGTCATGCCGCTGATGGGGTTATTGGAGGAGCCGATCAAACCCACGATGCGAGATGATACTGTTACGAAGAAAGCGCCAAATATCACCACGAGTATGCCGATCACCAGTTTGCTGCCGAATCCGGTTCCCGGTAGTTGGGGCAGAATTGAAATAAGAAGGATCATTAACACACTGCCTATACCCACCACTTTCATCGATAGATCACGGTCGGTACGTTCCACTGTCTCTGCAGCTGAACCACCTTTTAGTGAACCAAGGCTGCCTTTAAAGGATGAAATGATCGTTGGGATCGTTTTAATCAAAGTAATAAATCCACCAGCAGCTACAGCGCCGGCACCGACCTGGCGCACGTAAGCGCGGTACAAGGCTGTAGGGAGGTCGGCAAATGTATGGGTGGCAGGATCCCAGCCGCCGGGGCCACCTGCTGCGGTAATAGATCCAAGGTAGCCTAGTTTTACGAGTTGCGCGGCGACCACATCACCCGGAACCAAGGTTGCCAGGAAAGGTATAAATACATACCAGCACAACACGCTACCAGCTACGAGTACTCCGCCGATCTTGGGGCCAACGATATAACCTACACCAAGGTATTCGGGGGTGATCTCGGCACTTGTACGGGCTGCAGGAAAAAATTTATGAGTAGCCTTGGTGATAAACGTGGGTGTCTCTGCGATCAGGTGCAGTATCTTTTGCAGGAAGGCATACACGAATGCCACACCCAAACCGAGGAAAGCTGTTTTAGCAAAATCACCGCCTTTCTCGCCTGCCTTTAATACCGATGCACAGGCCGTACCCTCTGGATAGGGCAGGGTTTCATGCTCCTTTACGATCAGTGGCTTCCGCAAAGGGATCATCATCAGCGTACCAAGTATGCCTCCGAAGATCGCGAGGATGAGGATGGTGAAATAATTGAAATAATCGGCACTGCTCTTTTCACTCAGGAAAAGGAAACCGGGCAGTGTGAATACCACGCCGGCAGCAATACTTTCTCCCGCGCTGCCCGTGGTTTGGATGATGTTGTTTTCAAGGATGGTGGTTCGCAGGAACAAACGGCTGAGCGTAATGGCCATTACCGCGATAGGTATGGAGGCCGATACTGTAAGCCCTGCTTTCAATGCCAGGTACACAGTGGCTGCACCAAAAATAATTCCGAATGCCGAACCAACGAGAACCGACTTTACCGTGAACTCGGCCATATTGGTTTCGGGTGACACAAACGGCTGAAACTTCTTTTCCGCCATAACAAGCTGTTTAAATTAAATCATGTAGTTTTTGTATAAGAAAAAGGCCCACGCAGAAGCGTGAGCCCGTATCAGCTATTTGACAGTACCCATGCGTTTTTCCATCCATCCCGAGAGCAGGAACAGGAGTATGGAAGCAGCACCGCTGAGCACTACGAATACCATGAAAAAGTCGTACAGGTTGTTGATCGTATACCCTGCAAAATGAGTGGGGCCCTTGCTGGGCAACAGGGCGCCGAGCTTGCCGCCAAATTTATTGGCTACAGCATTCGAGAGGAACCATACGCCCATGAGGATGGAGGTAAACCGGGCAGGAGCCAGGCGGTTTACCAGCGATAAGCCGATGGGAGACAAACACAGTTCACCAACCGTGTGCATGAAATACATGGCCAGCAACCAGATCATGCTGGCAGCATCGGTACGGTCCTTGACACCATACGCGATGAGCAGGTAACCACCCGCGAGGAACATCAAACCAATGGCCTGTTTCTTGGGCGAAGAAGGTTCTACGCTTTTCTTACCCAGCCATGACCACAGCTGAGACAGGAAGGGCGCCACCAGGATCAGCCACATGGAGTTGACACTATTGAACCAGCTGGAAGGAATTTCTTTGAGTTCGTACCGTGTTCCCTGGATATAATAGTAAATGGCAATGACGAGCGCTCCGATACCGAGTGTCGCGAATACCCTTTTCAGTTCAGTAGGTATTTCCATGATCCTTTGCAGGAAGAGGTAGAGGATGCCGGCTACTGCAAGAATGGCGAGTATAACATTGCCCAGGGCGGTATTGAGTTGAAAGGCGCGATCGGTATTGCGTTCGGCAAAGAGCGTGAGCGATGAACCCGCCTGCTCGAAGGCCGACCAGAAGAAGACCACGAAGAAAGCCGACAGGAAGATCACCATCACCCGGCCCCTTTCGGTGGGCGTCAGTGAACGATCGGAAATAATGAGACCCGCTACACCGATGGCTACGCCAAAGATGAAGGAGCCGATCCAATCAAAATCCAACACATATTTGAAGCCGAGGATACAAGCCAGGGTGATCACCCCCCAGGTGGCCACGTGCTTGAGTGACGTTGCGGTCGTTTCCGAAGCTGAAGGATCTTTGGTGGCATTATTGGGCAGTATACCCAGGCCCTGACCAGTAGGACTTACTACGTATTTGTTCTTGAGCCAGATAAAGGCAAAGGTGCCTACCAGCATGGCCACACCGGCTGAGGCAAAGCCCCATTTGAAGGCTTCTTTAACAGCCTGGCCATTGGCATCGTATTGGTTACCCAATCCACCGCAAACGAGCGGACCGATAAAGGCTCCCAGGTTGATACCCATGTAGAAGACGGTATAGGCGGCATCCAGCCTCCTGTCGCCTTCGGGGTACAGCTGACCCACCAGGGTAGAGATATTGGGCTTGAACAGGCCAAATCCCAGCATCATGAATACCAATGCCACCCACATGATGGTATGTGCCAGCGGAATATTTTCGTAAGAAGAAGCACTGAAAAACATCAGGAATTGTCCGACCGCCATTAAAAAGCCGCCGGTAATAACAGAGCGGCGGTTGCCCCAGAGCCTGTCGGCCACATAGCCACCCAGCAGGGTAGTCAGGTACACCAGGCCGGTGTAGCTGCCATACACGCCATCGTTGGCATATTCATCGCTCATCATCAAAACGTTGACAACGTAGAGCACAAGGAGGGCGCGGTTGCCATAGTAACTGAAACGTTCCCACATTTCAGTGAAGAACAGTACGAATAGACCTTTTGGGTGTTTGCCGCTTACAGGCTGCGTCATATATAAGTGGGGGTTGATTTAAAAAAATCAATGTAGGGATAAGATCAAACCGGGTGGGCAACCTGTAAGGGATGACCAAACCCTTAGCGGCGTAAAATAGCGATAAATTCTATTCCCGAACCCTAATCATCAATTAAAATTCGCCAATACGTCTTAATCACCGAAATTCGCACCCGTTAAAATGTACCATGCACACTATGAATATTCTACTCCTTGGCTCCGGCGGCCGTGAACATGCATTGGCCTGGAAACTGACGCAAAGCCCCCACTGTCAACAGTTATACATTGCTCCGGGTAATGCAGGCACTGCATTGTGCGGCACCAATATTAACATGTCTGTTACTGATTTTGACACAATTAAACAATTTGTGTTAGACAAAGCGATCGGCATGGTGATAGTCGGTCCCGAGGAGCCGTTAGTAAAAGGTATTGTAGATGTATTCCGCAAGGATGCGTCGCTGCAACACGTTGCGATCATAGGCCCTGCGCAATATGGTGCGCAACTGGAAGGCAGCAAGGCCTTTGCGAAGAAGTTCATGATGCGCCATAATATCCCTACTGCGCAATACCGTGAGTTCGACGCTTCCAATTATGAAGAAGGTATTCCTTATCTGCAACAACATGCGCTGCCCATCGTGCTCAAAGCCGACGGACTAGCCGCTGGAAAAGGCGTACTGATCTGCCAATCGCATGTTGAAGCCATTGCCGAGTTTGAGCTGATGTTGCAGCAAAGCAAGTTTGGCGACGCCAGCAAAAAGGTGGTGGTAGAAGAATTCCTCGATGGTATTGAAATGAGTGTATTTGTGGTTACGGACGGCAAAAATTATGTGTTGCTGCCCGAAGCCAAAGATTATAAACGTATCGGTGAAGGTGATTCCGGTCTCAATACCGGTGGCATGGGTGCGGTGAGTCCCGTACCTTTTGCAGATGATGTATTCATGAAGAAGGTGATCGATAGGGTGGTGGAGCCTACCGTAAAAGGTCTTGAAAAAGAAAATATCGACTATAAGGGTTTTGTATTTGTGGGCCTGATCAAAGTGGGTGATGAACCATTGGTGATCGAATACAACTGCCGCATGGGTGATCCGGAAACGGAAGTGGTCATGCCGCGGTTGAAAACCGACCTGGTAGAGCTGATGCTCGCTACTGCGAACGGTACGCTGGATAAAATTACCATCGAACAGGATGCGCGGGTGGCCTGCACAGTAATGGCGGTAAGTGGTGGTTATCCCGGATCTTATGAAAAAGGATTTGCCATCAGCGGCCTCGATAGTCCCGTTGATGCCGATAGCCTGGTGTTTCATGCAGGCACTACTACCAAAGATGGTGAAGTAGTGACCAACGGCGGCCGGGTACTGTGCGTTACCTCCTACGATGAATCTATTACCGGCGCTGTCTACAAATCGAAACAGGTATTGAAGCAGATTGGCTACGATGGCATGTATTATCGCAAGGATATCGGATACGAATTTGAGTAGCCATGTGCGCGCTCAACAGCACAGCGTAAGTGACTTTTGTTTCAACAATTAACTACTATCCATGTCAGAAGGTGTACACTACAGCGATTACTTACAGCTTGAAAAAATACTGGATGCGCAAGCGCCCGAGAGTGATAAGCTGAACCAGCCGGCACATGATGAAATGCTGTTCATCATCATTCACCAGGCCTATGAACTTTGGTTCAAGCAATTGTTGTATGAAGTAGATTCCGTAGCGGCGATCATGAGGAAGCCGGCCGTGAATGATAATTCGCCCGAACTGCAAACAGTGGTACACCGCCTGTCGCGGGTGGTTTCGATATTGAAAGTACTGGTACAGCAGATCGATATCATGGAAACCATGACACCCATGGACTTCCTCGATTTCCGCGATATGCTGCGCCCCGCCTCAGGCTTTCAAAGCTGGCAGTTCAAGATACTGGAGGCCAAGCTTGGATTGAAATACCAGCACCGCTTTGGGCAGGAATACTATATCTCTCAATTGCGTCCGGCACAGGTTGAGTTGATCAAGCAGGTAGAGCAGGAGCGTTCTTTTATCGAGCTGCTGAACGACTGGCTGGAGCGTATGCCTTTCCTCGACGAGGTAAAAGACTTTTGGAACAATTACCGCAATCTTTATACTACGAGCCTGGCATCTGCAGAAGCAGAGAATAAGGCTTTCTTCGACACTGTATTTGCCGATGAAGCAGCCGGCGGCGACCGTAGGCTGAGCCCGCGCGCCTGCCGCGCAGCGCTCTTCATTATGCTGTACAGGGGTTATCCCATCTTACAACTTCCCTTCCAGTTGCTCAACAACCTGCTCGAGATCGATGAGCAGTTAAGTACCTGGCGTTACCGCCACATGAGTATGGTGCACCGTATGATCGGCACCCGCATCGGTACGGGCGGCAGTACAGGCCGAGATTACCTCAAAGGAGCATTGGACAAACATTACATTTTTGCAGAGATCGCCCGCCTTACCAGCTTCCTCATCGAAAGGAGAAAGCTGCCAGCACTGCCCGCCGATATGGAACGGCGCCTGGGTTTTGTGGGCGGAGCGTAGTTTTAAGCAGTTAGGCAACCTGGCCGTGGCCCCGCTTTACACGTGGCCCGAAATTCCTTTGGTTGGTGCGGGAATCGTATCCTAAGGCGCCGCACAGTGCCCGAAATAGCACCGCAAACTGCCTCCACATGGCCTGCGCCCCTATATGCGACAGGCCCTATATTGCACCGGCCTTGTACCCTATCCAGGCGATATTTGATAGATACCGGTGAGGCCACTCGTGAATAGCCGGTGAAGTATCTGTGAAGCATCCCCGGGTGTGAACCGAAGGAAGGGCTCTATATATCCTCTATAAGTGCTCTGTAGAAGCTCTGTAGGTGCTCTATAGTTTTTGCTATATTACGATTCCTGTGATATGTTTGGCGCGCATCAATACAGCCATAAAAAAAGGCCGGCCAACCGGCCAGCCTTCCTATAGAAAGTAGTTCTGTTTATTTTCTTTTCATCACCTTCTCTGCCGCTGCTACGATATACGGCGTATCCAATCCGTATTTCTTCAACAGTTGAGTGGGGGTGCCGCTCTCACCGAAGGTATCGTTGGTGCCGATGTATTCGATGGGGATGGGCAGGTGACGGGCAGCTACCTGGGCTACTGAATCGCCGAGGCCGCCGATGATGTTGTGCTCTTCTACAGTTACTGCGCATCTTGTCTTTGTGATCGACTTGAGCACTGCTTCTGTATCGAAGGGCTTGATGGTGTGGATGTTGATCACCTCTACGCTGATGCCTTTCTCCTGGAGGATAACGCCAGCTTCGATGGCTTTCCATACCATGTGGCCGCAAGCGAAGATCGATACATCGGTCCCTTCTGAGAATACCTGTGCTTTTCCGATCACAAAGTCTTCTACCTTGGTGAAGATAGGCCATACAGGACGGCCGAAGCGGAGGTAAACAGGCCCCTGGTAGTCGGCGATGGCGAGGGTAGCAGCCTTGGTCTGGTTGTAATCGCAAGGAACGATCACTGTCATACCGGGCAGCATTTTCATCATGCCGATGTCTTCGAGGATCTGGTGGGTGGCTCCATCTTCACCGAGCGTAAGGCCGGCGTGGGATGCGCATATCTTTACATTCTTACCAGAGTAGGCTACAGACTGGCGTATCTGATCGTACACGCGGCCGGTAGAGAAGTTGGCGAATGTGGTAGTATAAGGAATTTTACCGCCAATGGTCAGACCAGCAGCTATACCGATCATATTGGCTTCTGCGATACCGCACTGTACAAAGCGCTCGGGAAATTCTTTGATGAACTGGTTGAGCTTTAATGAACCTGCGAGATCGGCTGTCAGTGCTACGATGTTGGGATTTTTGCGGGCTGCTTCTGCAATGCCATCGCCAAATCCGCTTCTTGTATCTTTTTGCCCGGTGGGCTGTATCTCTTTCAGCATGGTCAAAATTTGGTGGTGCAAATATATAGCCTTCCTATTTAATTCAGGTCGGCGGGTTTGCTCTGGAAGAATTTTTCGTCGGTTTTCAATTTCTGCTCCCATTTCCAGGCAGTCAGCAGCATGTCTTCTAACGAATACTTCAGTTTCCAGCCAAGGGTTTTGACGGCAAAGTCGTTGTTGGCGTAAATGGCTATTACATCTCCGGGACGGCGGGGACCAATCACGTAATTGAGGTGAACGCCACTCACTTTCTCGAATGTTTTGATGGTTTCCAGTACGGTGAAGCCATTGCCGCTACCGAGGTTGAACACTTCGCAACGCTTGGTGTTTTTACCCGATTCTACCAGTTTGATGGCGAGGGTGTGCGCGTGGGCAATATCGCTCACATGGATGAAGTCGCGTACGCAGGAACCGTCTCTGGTATCGTAGTCATCGC
Organism: Paraflavitalea sp. CAU 1676; assembly: GCF_029223285.1. GTDB lineage: Bacteria > Bacteroidota > Bacteroidia > Chitinophagales > Chitinophagaceae > Paraflavitalea. The sequence goes on from NZ_JARHUJ010000001.1 coordinate 559,878, forward strand.
CGAACACCTGCATCAGCGGCAGTTTGCCGATGGCGGTTTGGGTGATGGCAGGAACGAGGTTGGCAGGTTTGCCGATGGGTAATTCGCCGATCGAGATAGAAGGGTGAGCGCCCACGGGATTGAAATAGCGCAGCAGCACGCACTGGGTGCTGTTGGCCTTGGAAAACTCATTGATGATCTGCTCCCCCATTTGTTTGGTGTATCCGTAGGGAGACTCCGCGGGTTTGGGTGGTGTTGTTTCGGTAACCGGGATTTTATCGGGGTTGCCGTATACTGTGCAGGATGAAGAGAAAACGAAGTTGGGTATATTGAACTCCTGCACACATTTGAGCAGGTTGATCAATGATACCAGGTTGTTCTCAAAGTACATCAGTGGCTGCTCTACCGATTCACCTACTGCCTTATAGGCGGCAAAGTGAATGATGCCGGAGATGTCTTCATTTTCCTGGAAAATGGCAAAAGTGTCGTCGAAATTGCAAAGGTCGACTTTATAATTCTTGATCTTTTTGCCGGTGATCTTTTCAATGCCTTCGAAAATGCGGGGGTTGGAGCGGGAGTTATTGTCTACTGAAATAACCTCATATCCGTTTTCCACAAGGTCTACAATGGTATGCGAACCGATATAGCCACATCCGCCTGTAACAAGAATTTTGCTCATCGTCTGGTAATGGTGAGTGGTCAACCTTCAACGCTTGCCGCAGTTTTGACGGGAAACCGCGTCCTATGACAGCGCATTGAAGCTGTAATGACCTGTTTGATAATTATTTTTCTAAACAGTTTAATTAAACTCCTATAGGGGGTACGGTATTGTTCAGGAAGTGAATATGGCCGCAAATTAGTATTAATCGTGCAAAATCCTTGCAGTTGATTTCAGTTATGCGTGTATTCGTTATTCACTTTTCTCGCTCAACACGTTCATCAGGTACTGGCCGTAGCCGCTTTTCAGCAGTGGCTGGGCCATTGTTGTGAGTTGTTCTTTGCTGATAAATCCTTTGCGGTAGGCTATTTCTTCAATGCAGGCGATCTTAATGCCCTGGCGTTGTTCTATAACCTGCACAAACTGAGAAGCCTGCATGAGCGAATCGAAGGTGCCGGTATCGAGCCAGGCGGTACCACGGTCGAGGATGGAGACTGTGAGCTTCTTCCTGTTGAGGTATTCCCTGTTTACATCCGTGATCTCGTATTCGCCGCGGGGGCTGGGTTTCAGGTCGCGTGCAATCTGCACAACATCGTTATCATAGAAATAAAGTCCGGGTACTGCGTAGTTGCTTTTGGGTTTCTCCGGTTTCTCTTCGATGGAGATTACCTGCTTATTCTTGTCGAATTCCACTACACCGTAGCGTTCGGGATCACTTACGTGATAAGCATAAACTATACCGCCATCGGGAGTGGTATTCTTTTCGAGCTGTGCGCCGAGGCCCGCTCCATAAAATATATTATCGCCCAGTACAAGGGCTACGTTGTCGTCGCCAATGAAATCGGCCCCGATCACAAATGCCTGTGCGAGGCCATTGGGTACCGCCTGTTCGGCATAGGAGAATTTGAGCCCGAGCTTTGATCCGTCGCCCAGCAGTCTGCGGAACTGTGGAAGATCGTAGGGGGTAGAAATAATGAGAATCTCCTGTATGCCTGCGAGCATGAGGGTCGACAGGGGATAGTAGATCATAGGCTTATCATAAATGGGCATGATCTGCTTGGAAATGGCGTATGTGATCGGATGTAACCTTGTTCCTGAACCGCCTGCCAGTATAATACCTTTCATTAGATGTGGTTGTTAATGCGCAAAAGTCTTGGATTATTTGCCAAAATAGCAAAAAATAAAGATTTAAGGGTCCCGATTTACAATAAGTTGTTGTAAACCTTTGCCGGATGAGGCTTTAACGCAGATCGCCTGCCAGTTGTTGCTGGCAGGCGATCGAATCTCTTAATAAGCTATATGTGATGCTTTACATAACGAGGCGTACTATATAATATACAATTGCTGCGAGAATCATACTTACCGGGATGGTAAGTATCCAGGCCCAGAGGAGGTTGATGGTAACGCCCCAGCGTACGGCCGATAAACGTTTGGTAGCCCCTACACCCATGATGGCACCGGTGATGGTGTGGGTGGTTGATACGGGTATACCGAGGTGCTCGGTGAGGAACAGCGTGGCTGCACCGGCTGTTTCGGCTGCTACACCTTCCAGTGGCGTTACTTTGGTAATGCGGGTGCCCATGGTCTTTACGATCTTCCAGCCTCCGCTCATAGTTCCCAAACCAATGGCGGTGAAACAGGCGAGCGGTACCCAGTCCGGCACATGGCTCACGTTATCGAGCTTGCCACCAGCCACCATGGCGGCAGCGATCAGACCCAGTACTTTCTGGGCATCGTTACTACCGTGACCAAGGCTGAAGAGCGCCGATGATACCAGCTGCAGGCGACGGAACCAGCTTTCTGCTTTATAGGGATTGGCTTTGCGGCATAGGTTCACGATGATCAGGGTTATGACCAATGCGACGAACATACCGATAAGTGGTGCACCGAATATAAAGGCGAAGATGGGCAATACTACTTTGTAGTTGATAACAGTGAAGCCACCTTCCGAAAAGCCGCCTACGTGGGCCAGGGCAGCGCCCATAAAGCCTCCCAGCAGGGTGTGGGAAGAAGAGGAAGGGATCCCAAACCACCAGGTCAGCAGGTTCCAGGCGATGGCGGCTACGAGGGCCGAGAAGATCACCGGAAGCGTGATGAAGTGGGAGTTGATCGATTTCGCGAATGACATACCGATCTTGAATTCTCCGATCCAGTATTTGGCGATAAAGAAGGCTGCAAAGTTGAATACGGCTGCCCACAGTACCGCCTGAAAGGGGGTAAGTACTTTGGTAGAGACGATAGTGGCTATGGAGTTGGCGGCATCATGAAAGCCGTTGATATAGTCGAATACCAGGGCCAGTATGATGATGATTACCAGGAAAGTCATAATTGGTTAATTTGAAAACCTGAATTGGGTGCTCGTTTTGAAAATAGCCTCAGTTCTAAACCGGTGATTTTCAAACTAATTACGCGTATTTAATGATGATGGACTCGATCACGTTGCCGGCATCTTCGCATTTGTCGGTAACGATCTCCATAACCTGGTAGATCTCTCTTTTCTTGATCACTTCCTTGGCATCGGGTTCTGTTTCGAACAGGCGGTCGATACTCATGTCGAAGATATCATCGGCCTGGTTCTCAATGCTGTTCACCTTTACGAGGGCATCGGTGATCTGGCGCATGTTGCGCATGTTGCGGAGCTCGAATACTGCGTTCTTGATCTGCTCGGAGGCCTGTTCGATCAGGTCGGCCATTTTCTGGATGCCCTGATCGTTGGGGTTTACTTTATAGAAGTTGATCTTTTTAGCAGAAGCGAAGATGTAATCTGCAATATCATCGAGCGCAGTAGCGAGGTAGTGAATGTCTTCGCGATCGAATGGGGTGATAAAGTTGCGGCCGAGCTCGGTGAAGATCTTGTGGGTGTAATCGTCGTTCACGTGCTCCATGTCCTCGATCTGGGCGATGATGGCGGCCCTTTTGTCGTAATCAGGTTCAGTTACTACGTCTTTCATCAACTTGCCCATCTGTGCCACTGTTACAGCCACCTGTTCGAACAGTGAGTAGAAGATCTTGTCTTTCGGCATGAAAATCTTCATAATTGAGTTTAAACCCATATCCCATTATAATTTGGTGGCAAAAATAGAACTAATACCCTACTGTTAAAGTGGAGGCAAATTGGTAATAATTTCTTAACAATAGCCTTTTTTTCTCAATTTACCTTTGCAGCAATGTTATGAATCTATGAAGTTATTGTTAAGTGCACGCCGGACCGGAATTTTTATTGGATTGTTGGTATTGTCGCAAGTAGCTGAAGCACAATTCCTAATGGATATGGTGGATACAACATCCGACGTCGGCAAAGGGTTGTTATCGCTGTATAGGAAATACGATCATCTTACCATAGGTGGGTATATGCAGCCACAGTTTCAGGTTGCCAGTTTTAAGGGGGCGGAAAGCTATAATGGGGGTGATTTTGCCCCACGTTCACAAAGCAGGTTTATGCTGCGGCGTGGTCGTATACGCCTGGAGTATGCACATTTCAATGACAAGGACCAGCCCTCCGTGCAGTTTGTTTTCCAGTTCGATGGTACGGAGCGGGGGGTTAATATCCGTGATTTCTGGGGGCGTGTGTATGAAAATAAGTGGCAGCTTTTCACTTTTACCACGGGTATGTTTGCCCGCCCGTTCGGGTATGAGGTAAACCTGTCCTCCTCGGACCGGGAATCGCCGGAGCGTGGCCGCATGTCGCAGATCCTGATGCGCAGCGAGCGTGACCTTGGCCTGATGGCTTCCTTCGAGCCGCGCAGGCGCGGGAATTTCTGGAAATACGTAAAGCTTGATGTGGGTGCATTTAACGGCCAGGGATTGACGGGCCCGGGTGAGTATGACAGTTACAAGGACCTTATCAGCCGGTTCAGGATAAAGCCATACCCGGTTAGCAAAAAACTTTCAGTGTCGGCCGGACTTTCTTTTCTGCAGGGAGGGTTCATTCAAAATACCAAGTATGTGTACAACGTAAAAGATGTGTCGGGTAAGAAGGAGTTTGTCGTCGATTCTTCGGATGATAACCTGTTTGATGAAGCGCCAAGGCAATACCGTGGGGCCGACATGCAATGGAAACTCACGCACAAATGGGGCGCCACGGAACTGCGCAGCGAATATTGGTGGGGCACTCAAACGGCTACGGCCTTATCGTCGGAAACACCAGGGCTATTATTGACGACTCCTTATTATGTTAGAAAATTCAATGGAGGCTTTTTCATTCTGCTGCATAATATCGTTAACAGCAAGCATCAGTTGGGCGTAAAGTTCGACTGGTACGATCCCAATACCGATGTAAAAGGTAGGGAGATCGGTGCACCAGGTACGCATCTATCCATTGCCGATATCCGTTACGATACCTGGAGCTTTGGCTATAACTATTATATCACCGATCACCTCAAGATGTTTGTGTGGTATGATGTGGTGAAAAATGAATCGACCTTATTGCCCGAATACACCAGCAACCGCCGTCCCAATGTGTTCACCTGGCGATTGCAGTTCAGGTTTTAATGGAAGGCGTCACAATACTTGTCTTGAAGGAGCGATTTTGGTCGCTCCTTCTTCATTTGGGGCCTTTGGTAACATTGACGAAACATTGCGGTAACATTGACGTAACATTCGCTTAACATTGGAGCTGCAAACAGGGCCAGTTAATGATTCCTTAACATTGCAGTAATATGGCGGTAATATGACGCTGATACTTTTGCCCGCACATTAAATAGACTGTTGTGAGCAAAAAGTACGCCCTATTAGTGGTATTTATATTTGTAGCTTTTGTTTCCTTCGCCCAGTCCGGTAAGATTGCCGGTAAGGTCCTTAACAGTAAGAATGAACCCCTCCAGGGCGTATCGATCAAGATCGCCGGTGCTCCGGGAGGTACAACTACGGATGTTGAAGGACGGTTTTCCCTTACACTCTCTACTGGTAAAAAGTATGAACTGAATTTTACGGCTGTAGGATATGCTGCCAAGGTGGTGAATGATGTGGAGGTTACTGCAGGCCAGGTGAATGAACTTTCCATTATCATGGAGCGCGGTGGCGCAGAGCTGGGTGCCGTAACGGTGACCAGCCGCCGTACGGCGGCCCGCCTGGAATCCGTTAATGCGGTGATCGCCTTTCAAAAGAATACAGGCACCGTTGCTTCTGTCGTTTCTGCTGAAACGATCCGCCGCTCTCCCGATCGTAACACAGGTGACGTTTTGAAAAGAACGCCCGGTGCGAGCTTGCAGGAGGGTAAATTCCTGGTGGTTCGTGGTTTGGCCGACAGGTATAACCAGGCGATGCTGAACGGCATTCTCCTCACCAGTACCGAGCCCGATCGCAAGACTTTTTCGTTCGATCTGATCCCCGCTCCGATGATCGACAATATCGTGATCAACAAAGCCTTCCTGCCGGAGTATCCCGGCGAGTGGGCCGGTGGTTTGATCCAGGTGAATACCAAAGACATTCCTTCTCAATCGTTCCTGAACGTGCAGGTGGGTACCGGTTTCAATACCCAAACCATCGGTAAGGACTTTTATAAAGCAAAAGGTGGTAAATGGGATTGGCTGGGTATCGATGATGGTACCAGAGGTTTACCTCCCGGCTACACGACCAAATCCGACTTCGACATTTTGACGCCCGCTGAGAAAACGGCCTTAGGCAAGCAAATGGCGAATAACTGGACTGCTACCAGTAACAATGCTCCCCTCGACGTTTCATTCCAGGCCAATGGCGGTTTTGTTTCCAAATTGTTCAAGAAAACCGTGGGAGGCACTTTCGGTGTCACTTATAATAAGCGTAACAGGTATATCGATATGTTGAACCAGCGCAACAGCATTTTGGGTTCTTCCGTATCGAAAAATTATTCTTATGATGACGATCGTTTTACACAGGATGTACTGGCTGGTGCGCTGGCGAGCCTGAGTATGCAGATCAATCCCCGCAACAAGGTGTCGGTGAAATCGATCATCAACGTAAACTCCACGAACTATTTCACCAACCGTTCCGGTCTGGATTTCGATCGTGGCAACGACGTGAGAGCTTCTGAAATCACTTTCAAGCAAAATACTTTCTTTACCACCCAGCTTAGTGGTGAGCATACGCTGGTTGCTCCCCTGCGTTTAAAATGGTATGGCGCCTTTAATATCCTGGATGGCTATATTCCCGATCAGCGCAGGATCGTTTACGCCCGCAATACAGGTACAAACAATCCTTACGGCATGCTGGTGGCCAACTCACTTTCTCAGGAAAGTGGTAGCCGCATCTTCCAGAACCTGAGCGACTATATCTATACTGCAGGTGGCGACCTTACTTATAACTTCGACCTGTTTGGTCAACGCCAAACTGTAAAGGGTGGTTATATGTTGCAAATCAAAGATCGCCTTTACGATGCGAAACTGTTTGCCAACTATCTGCCCCGCGACAATGCTTCTTTGCGTTTGTTGCCTGCCGACAAGATCTTTGCACCGGAAAACTTCGGTGATGGTGCTCCCAACAGCACATTGTTTGCTTTCGATGCGATCAAGGGTAACTCTTTCCGCTACCTCGCCAATACCATCCTGAATGCCGGTTTCATCCAGTTCGACAACCAGCTCAGCGACAAGTTCCGTGTGGTGTGGGGTGTGCGTGTTGAAAACTATGACCAACTGGTGGGTAGCGTTAAAAAATACGATCCACGCCATACTCATAGCGAGGTGCTCGACTGGCTGCCCGGTTTGAATGCTACCTATAAATTAAATGACAAGACGAATCTCCGCCTGTCTGGTTCACAAACCGTGATCAGACCCGAGTTAAGAGAGCTTTCTTTCCTCAACCTGTATGATTTCGAGCTGAATGCTTCTGTACAGGGTAATCCTGACCTGCAGCGTACCAAGGCTACCAACTTCGATCTGCGTTATGAACTGTACCCAAGAGCTGGTGAAGCCATCACTTTCGGTGTGTTCTATAAGAACTTCGATAAAGCCATCGAGCAGATCTATAACGAAGGCAGCGGTGGTGCGAGCACATTCAATTTCCAGAATACCGATAAGGCCGAAAACTACGGTGTTGAGTTGGAATTCCGCAAACGCCTCGATTTCATCACCAGCCTGAAGAACTTTACGCTGACTGCCAATGCCGCTTATATCAAGAGCCGGGTACAGGCAGATATACAGGGCGTAAAGATCGACCGGCAGATGCAGGGTCAATCGCCCTACCTGCTCAACCTCGGTTTGAACTATGACCTGCAGAAGCATGGTTTCAACGCAACCTTGTTGTTCAACCAAATCGGGGAGCGTATTTACCTCGTGGGAGATATCAGTGCCGGTGCCGGATCACCTGACATTTATGAGGCGCCTCGCGCTGTACTGGATTTTCAAATGGCTAAAAAGCTGTTGAAGAATAAAGGTGAGATCCGCCTGAATGTTACAGATATCCTGAACCGTACTCAATACTTTTATCAGAATGCAGAAAGCAAGGACACTTTCCAAAAGAACAAAGATCCTTACCGCTTCACCAGAACATTCGGTACATCTATCGGTGTGACTTTTAACTACTCTATATTATAATCTCTTTAAAATACAAATACAAGAATATGAAAAAGAAGATTTTTTTTCTCGCCGCATTTTCGGCACTTATCATAACAGGCTGCCGTAAAATAGAGATGGACGGAGAAAAAGAAGTGATCATTGTACCCGGTGGCGGAGGCGGTAACAACGGCCAGACTATTACCCTGAAAGGCCGTATCGATGCCGATACCATTCTTCGTAAAAACAACACTTATATCCTGAGCGATAAAGTGTACATGGTAGGAAATCATACCATGACCATTGAAGCGGGCACAACGATCAAAGGTGCTTATTCAGGTTCTGAAGTAGCTGTATTGATCATCAGCCGTGGTTCTAAGCTCGTGGCTAACGGCACTGTAGACAACCCAATCGTATTTACTTCCAACTCACCCAATCCTGCTTCAGGCGACTGGGGTGGTATCATTCTCTGCGGTAAAGCAAGCATCAACACTTCTTTTGCCGGTACTGGTGGTGGCGTAGGTATCCTGGAAGTAGAAGGTGGTGTTAACAATGCCAATGGTGATGCTTTGGCCGGCGGTGGTGCAACTCCCAACGACGACGACAGCTCTGGCGTATTGAAATATGTGCGTATTGAATATGCCGGTTACGCTTTCCAACCCGATAAAGAAGTTAACAGTCTTACTATGGCTGCTGTAGGCCGCAAAACTGTGATCGATCACGTACAGGTTGCTTATGCCAAGGACGATGCTTTCGAGTGGTTTGGTGGCACTGTAAACTGTAAATACCTGATCGCTTACAAAACGCAGGACGATGATTTCGATACCGACAACGGTTTCAGCGGCAGCGTTCAGTTTGGTTTGATCGTTCGTGATTCTGCCATTGCCGACGTTTCCAAATCAGAAGCTTTTGAAAGCGATAATAACGTTAACGGCGACGTTATCAATCCACAAACAAAGGCTGTATTTTGTAACGTATCAGCTTTTGGTCCGCTGGCTACTTTGAGCAATGTGGGTAACAGCAACTTCCTGGGTTCTGCTGCCCAGATCAGAAGGAACTCGTCTATCTCTATCTTCAATACTGCTATCGTTGGCTGGCCTTCTGGTATCGAGATCAGTGCAGCGACTGGTAATGCTACCGATAAGAACATCACTGCCGGTACGCTGCAATTGAGCGGCATCGTAATCGCTGGTTGCAGGAAGCCTGTTGTATATGTCGACAAATCTACTCCCACCGGTTATTCTGAAGCTCTTTTAACAGACTGGTTCAAGGAAGCTGGCCGCAAGAACCAAATTTTGAATACTGTAGACGAAATCCGTTACACACGTCCTTTCGATTACAACAATCCAGATTGGGTTCCTTTCGGTAACTCTACCCTGGTACTTGGTACTCAAACCAAACCAAATACCTACTTCGAAGATCCGATCCTGACAGCACGTATGCCTTTCATCGAGAAAGTTGACTTCCTGGGTGCTATCGCCCCAGCTGGTGCCTATGCAAACTGGCACAAAGGATGGACAAAGTTCTAAGGTCTTCGTTAACCAATATATACATCAGGGCCGCTCTTACAGGGCGGCTCTTTTTATTCAGGTATGTGCAAGGGCTTTTTGAGACGCACGAGCCGCAAGTAATTCTGAACGCCTCGTTATTGCGGGGAGTATTGATAAACCACCTGATAGTGGGTCTTTCGTAGGCTGGCGAGCATTTTACCAATGGGGAGGTCTTCCTTTTGTGGGGTAGGTTCGCAAATGGAATATTTATTGCCGTTGTATTCAATGGTCTTCCCTTTCGGCTTATCGAATTGTACAGCGATCGTAACGTGTTTGGGATATTCCAATACGATCATTGGCAGGTTGTAGATCTCTTTGACCAGGTAAAAGAAGAGGGCCACCCGGTCCTCGCAATCGCTTTGCTCAAAGAAAAGGGTTTGCTCGGGCGAAAGCCGCTTCTCAGTACCAAAGCTTTTGGTGTCTACTTCAAACAGAAAAGCGTATCGTGTAAACCGCATCAGGTAGTCTACTCCTTTTTTAACACTCATGCCTTTTACGTTTTTCTTCAGGAGCGGTATCAGCGATAAATAGGTTTCCTGGCTAAGCGGAATATTCAATTGGGAGGCATAATCGACTGTGGGGTAGTTGTTGAACAGCGTAATTAGCTGGGGATTCAATTTTACCTTGAAATGGTAGTCGTTATCATAATAGGTGAAATGGAGGTCTTTCTCCTGGTAATCCTGCGGGGAGAAGCTGGGCAGGTTTTTGATCTTATAGGAGAACACTTGTTTGGCCGATGCTTCCGGTACCGTCGTTTGTACAAAATGCAGTAAAGTGAAGTCTATGGCACCGTAGTCATGATAATTGAGGCAAACATACTGCCGGCCATCATTCACCCGGACAGGGATATCATACACTTCCTCGTCGCTCCGGATGTACAGGAGCAGCTTTTCGCCGGAGACGGTGATATACGCATCATACCCGGTTTTGATCAGCAGGAACCATTTGTACATGGTGTAGCGGGTATAGTCTTCGGATTTGGGGCTTATGATCTGGGCCGTTTTCCTGATAAGCTGATAAAACAGCCAATCATCCGGGTGGTATTTCTCTTTATAAGCCTGCAGGGCGGCGATCATTGATTGATAGGGGCTGGCATTGACCCGTATGTAAAAATCCGCCACAGTCTGTTGGGAGAGGGTACAGGCGCTTTGCTGCAAACTTTCTTTATTGAATGAAAAATGAAGTGGGGTACCGCAAAAGTCGTAGTGGATGGTAGATACACCTGGTTCGTTCTGTGACTTTGCTGGTTGGAAGCTTATCGCCAATAAGAGCCATAATATAGTACGTTGGTACATCACGGCAAGCCCTTGTATTCCTAATTTACTAAAAAAAGCTGAAACTGACAGTTTTTTTGACCAGCATTCTTAACAGTAGTATAAACTTCCGGTAAGGCTCTCATAACAAGGGCGGTCTACCTTGCCCTTCCAAATCCATGTAATCGATCGATTTCCAGTAAATAGCTTTTTTAGCGTAGATTTTTCTCATGTGACTTGTAGCCGTGCGATCTTTATCGTGACGGCTTTTTTGTGCGCTTAGCGTGGGTATTCGTAATTATACTAGTAGTGCTTGTGGTATCCTGAATGTTTTTTCATCCTCCAAAATTGCCCGGTCACACAATTATTTTGACCGGTTAGCCAGAATGTTGGCACCTATTTTTATCATGAAATGAAATAGTTAGACATTTGTGTTGACAGCTACTTACCTTTGTTCTCCAAATAGCTAATTACAACTCTTTATAAGTGAGAGGATTTCTCTCATGTGACTGACGCCGTTCGATTTCTATCGTGACGGCTCTTTTATTTTACGGCCGTCTATAAAGGCCTATTACTTCGTACATATATTGTGGTTATTGTTCCCCGTAATGCGGAATCGTTTTTCACTCTTCATCGCGTATATCCCGGATTGAAACATCATCCGGATTTATCTGGTACAGTGCTTGTAATGTACTAGCCTATTGTATAACTATTAAATGGATAATCTATGAAAACACTTCTTATTGCAGGTGCTGCCTTGTTTTTTACCGTTTCCCTTAGTGCACTGAATACCGATCACCCGTCTATTCCCCCCGGTGATGAGACTTACTCTGCGAACTTCCAGGATAGCACTAAGAAAAAGAAAGACAAGAAGAAAAAAGACTCTACCGATAGAAAGGACACCGCATTTGTACAGTATCATCGTTGACGCGATGGTGCATGGGATCAAAAGGAGAAAGTCGTACAGGCAAACGCTTTGTACGACTTTTTTATTTAAGGAAAAATGGCGGCTTAATTAAAGATCAGATCGGGATAAGGGATGTCGAGTTCATACCGGAGATTGGTACAGCGCATCATCAGTATATTGATGATGGCCTCGGTGGAGTATTTATAGCTGATGGTGGGCGTGTGCGGATCGTTGACCCAATCGTTAAAGGTATCCGGGAAATCGTCGTCCAGTTTATCGAGCGTTTTGATCCCGATCTTCTTCAGCGCTGCGGCATTACATTGTTGCTCATACTGTCCCTGTATGGGGATAGCGATCATTTTCTTCCTGAGGTGGATAGCTTCGGCCGGCGTTTCGAACCCGGCTCCGCATATAATACCATGGCAACTGATAAGGCTTTGATTGAAATTCTCTTTATTGACGGGTGTCAGGGTGATATTTCCTTCGGTGCGGGGCGCTTTGGTTTGGCGGGAGAATACTTCAAAGCGGTGATCCTTGAAGGGGGCCAGCAGGGCCATCAACTCGTTGTCGCAATAGGAAGGCAGGTATACGGTGATATGGCCATCGTTGGTGGGCTCAGCCTGAAGTATCTCGGTTTTGATAACCGGTGAATAGATAAAATCATCGTACGATTCAAAATGGAGCCCGATGTACTGGCTGGCTTTGGCGTAGTTCTGCAAAACCCATTCTCCGACCTTGCTGGGCTTTTCGGGGCGCGGTGTTTTGGGGGATAGAAAGCTGGCCTGGTGTCCAAAATTGACCGAGGGCACTTTCTTTTTAGCACAGGCTATCGAGGTAATGCACTCAAAATCGTTTAATACGAGATCATATTTCTCTACCGGCAGGTCTCTTGCTTCTTTCATCATACGAAACGGGGAGATGCTGCGGGTGAGTTTCCAATAGTCGAGTGAACCTTTGCAGGTATAAAAAAGGCTTAGTCCCTGGCTGCGGTATTTTACCGGAGCGTCGAGGGGCAGGGTGCTGTTGGCGCCGCTGAGAAAGAGGTCGACGGTGCCATAGTTTTGTAAAAAGGGCAATAGTTCCATGGCACGGCTGATATGCCCGTTGCCTGTTGCCTGCAATGCGTAGAGTATTTTCATGTTGTCGGTGCTGGTTAGATGGCCAGTGAATTGATGTAAAAGTTGATCTCGTCGGTTACTACACTTACTTTCCTGCTCATGTCCGTGGCAGGGATATGTTGAAATTCCTTTTCGTCGTACTCAAATATTTTCCATTCGTTGTGGCTGTATTCAAGCGCGGTGAGGTGCTCGACCCAATCACCGGAATTGAGGTAGGTTACTTTGCCCTGCTCATTTTCTACTACCCGTTTCTGTGGCTGGTGGATATGACCGCAGATCACATAGTCATATTTCTTTTCGATGGCCAGCTCGGCGGCGATCATTTCGAAGTCATTGATCTTGGTTACTGCTTTGTTGACCTCGGCCATTACTTTTTTGGAGATGGACAGTTTTTCCCGGCCAAACAGTTTAAGGACAAAGTTTACGAAACGGTTGAAGAGGATCAGCATGCCGTAGCCGCTGCTTCCCAGCTTGGCCAGGAATTTGGCGCCTCCCTTGGTGGTATTGTCAAACACATCTCCATGAAAGATCCAGGTCATCTTATTGTCGATCTCCAGCACAAGTTTATCGGTGAGGGTAAAATTGCTGAGTTGGAAATCGGCATAGCGACGTAACAATTCATCGTGGTTGCCGGTAATGTAGAAAACGCGGGTGCCCTTGGTCATAAGGTTGAGTACTTCCTTAATGACTGCCATATGAGAGGCAGGGAAATAGCGTTTTGAGAATTGCCAGCCGTCGATGATATCCCCGTTTAGGATGAGAATATTGGGTGCGATACTTTTTAAGTAGGCCACCAGTTCGCGGGCATGGCATCCATAAGTGCCCAGGTGAACATCAGAGATTACGACTACGTCTACAGGACGTTTTTCCATGGAGCGCGGGTTTTGCAAATATCCCATGGTAGTGTTACCTCAATTTTAAGCGGACGTTAAGTAATTGTTTTCTATATGAGCTAGGTATTAGCCGATTATGAGAATTTAACTGGAGTTTAATTGCAACGGGAGCCCCTGCAGAATGGCTGGTTTATATTTTACCTAATATTGTATTCCACCTTAACGTATCTGTTTTATCATGCAGGAAGACCTCATTTTACTGATCGGTGAGCAACTCAAATCAAAAAGGACCCAAAAGAATATCACTTTAGAAGATCTTGCCAACCGGGCTGGTGTTACAAAGGGCTTGATTTCGCAGATCGAGAACAACAGAACGGTTCCTTCGTTGGCCGTTTTGTTCAACCTGATCCATTCGCTGGGCGAGGACCTGAAGAGCTTTTTTGAAGATATGCATGAGCATTTCATTAATGGGCATGTGTTGATCGTTCGGAGTGGCGAAGAAAAGCCGTTCGAGAAAGAACCGGTTAAAGGGTTTTCTTATAAACGCATCCTTACCAAGAGTGTGATAGCACAAGCCGTCGACATCGCCTTGTTGGAATTGAAGAAAGGGGCGGCCCGGAAACAGATGATTCAAACTGATGCCTTCGAGTGTAAACATATATTAAAAGGCAGCGTTGAATACCAGATAGAAAAAGAGAAATTTATCCTCAATGCCGGCGATACGCTCTTCTTCGACGGCCGTGCCAAGCACCGTTTACGTAACGCCGGTAACACCGATGCAGCCATCCTCGTCGTTTACCTGTTCTAAGGAAATGAGCATCAGGGGGGGCGACTTATTTAATACTACTTAACTCCAGTTTAGTATTTATAAACAATTAATGCTTTGTTAAAACAGGCATAACCTTTCCTTTACACGGCACTTCTATTTTCGCTGCTCAATTTTTAACATCACGCTCTCCATCTAAAATTTCTGTTTTATGAGTAAATGCTACCTTATTGTAAGGGTGGTAACGGCATGCCTATTGCTGTCCTTACCATTTCTCTCGCTCGCTCAAAATCCGGTTTCGGGTAAAGTAATTTCTGTAAAGGACCAGTTGCCTGTTGCTGGCGCTTCTGTCGTGGTGAAAGGAACTGCTACAGGTTCGTCTACTGCCGGCGACGGTGCTTTCACCATTGTCGCTAAAACCGGCGACGTGCTGGTCGTAAGCGGAGTAGGGTTTCTGACCAAAGAAGTGGCGGTAAAAGGAAGTTCACTGGAAGTGGCTTTGGAAGTAGATGCCCGTTCGCTCAACGAAGTGGTGGTGACTGCTTTGGGTATCAAAAAAGACAAGAAGAAACTGGGATATGCGGTACAGGAAGTAAAAGGCGAAGACCTCGTGAAGGCAAGAGAGCCTAACCCCATCAACTCATTGGTGGGTAAAGTGGCGGGCCTTACAGTAGGTGCCTCCGCTGAAATGCTGGCGGCTCCCCAGTTGGTATTGCGTGGGTCGGGCATTGGCCTTTTCGTAGTGGATGGCGTTCCCATCAACTCCGATACCTGGAATATCAGTCCTGATGATATTGAATCTTATACTGTGTTGAAAGGCGCAACTGCTTCAGCGCTCTATGGTTCCCGCGGCCAGTATGGTGCAGTTATGATCACTACAAAAAGAGGAAGCCGCGACAAACGTGGTTATTCGATAGAATTCAATTCCAGCACCATGTTCGAAAGTGGTTTCAACGCCATTCCCAAGGTGCAGGACGAGTACGGTCCCGGCGACCATGGCAAATATGCTTTTAAAGACGGTAAGGGCGCTGGCTCGAACGACGGCGACTACGACGTATGGGGGCCCAAGTTCGAAGGTCAGCTGATCCCTCAATACGATAGTCCTGTAGATCCTGTTACGGGCGTTCGCCAGGGTACGCCCTGGGTGGCCCGCGGAAAGGATAACCTGAAGAGGTTCCTGCAAACAGGTTTGCTGTCTACCAACAATATCGCTGTTTCATCACATGGTGATAAATATGATCTGCGTTTTTCGCTGTCGCATACCTATCAGAAAGGGATAGTGCCCAACATGAAGATCAATATCACCAATTTCAATATTTCTGCCGGCTACAAGTTCTCGGACAAAGTGCGTATGGATGGTTACCTCAACTACAATCGCCAGTACACACCCAACTTCCCCGATGTGAATTATGGTCCCAACAGTTTGATCTATAATATCGTGATCTGGGCCGGCGCCGATTGGGATGTTGACCAGATGCGCAATTACTGGCAGCCTGGCAAGGAAGGGGTGCAAAGTATCTATGCTGAATACCAGCGCTACCATAATCCCTGGTTCATGGTCAAGGAGTGGCTGCGTGGTCACTATAAGACGGATGTGAACGGTTATGCCAAACTTACCTACGAACCTGTTAGACATGTGGAACTGATGGCACGTACCCAGGTAACTACCTATGACCTGTTCAGGAACGAGAAGATGCCTTTTTCGGCACATCCATATCAGCGTGAAGAAGGTCGTGGTGACTACCGGGAAGATAAGAGGACTTTGTTCGAGAACAATACCGATATCCTGGCTACCTATACCAACAAGTTCAGGGGCGATATCGATGTAAAGGGATCTGTAGGTGGTAATATCCGCAGTTTCCGGTACAACTCCAGCTTTGTGACCACCGACTACCTGAACGTACCAGGCTGGTATAATTTCAATAATACGCGCAATCCGTTGCGTGCTTCAAACTTCACGGCAGATCTGCTGACGCTGAGTGCTTACAGCTACCTGGACGTATCGCTTAACAAGTATGCCAATATCTCCCTGACCGGTCGTTTTGATAAATTATCTACCCTGCCTTCCGGTAATAACGTTTACTTCTATCCATCTGCCGCGTTGAGCACCGTGGTAACAGACTATGTGCAGCTTCCCGAAGCAATCTCCTTCCTGAAGTTGCGTGGGTCATATGCCAATGTAAAAGGTGGTTTAACGGCTTCTACGATCGGCGCCACACCACAGGCCAGCTATCCACTCGGTTATGGTTCGGAATATTATTCCAGCTACGATGGTCCTTCTTACACGAACTCAATTGCCTATACTACGCCGCCTGTATACAACAACCAAACCGGTGCGTACTATTCAACAACGCTGAATAACCCCGATATCAAGCCTTTGAGCAGCACTGTGTATGAAGTAGGTGGCGATGTTCGCTTTCTCAACAATAAGATCGGGCTGGATGTAACCTATTTCACAACGAAAGATGGTCCGGCTATCTTTACTTCGCCTTTGTCGCAAACCACTGGTTATACCGGAGCGCTGCAAAATGGTATCACTACGAAGAAGACAGGCTGGGAAGTGTCGCTGAATGCCACACCAATTACCAACCGCAGCGGTTTCAGCTGGAATACCATGGTCAACTGGTCGACCTTCAAGGAAGTGTATACCAAGATCTACGGCGACCTTACCCAATTGGATATTTATAGAAAGATAGGTACCCGTGTTGATCAGTTTGTAGGTTCGGCATTTGTGAAAACGCCCGATGGTAGGATCATCAACGATGCCGGTGGCCGGCCTATCCGCAACCCGGTTTCTCAGCTGCAGGGATATACCAATCCTGACTGGGTTTGGAGCTTTATCAACAATGTAAGCTACAAGAACTTCCGCCTGGGCTTCCAGTTCGATGGTCGTGTAGGTGGTCATATGGTGAACTATATTCAACAGCAAACGTACCGCGGTGGCCGCCATATCAATACCGTACAAGGTAAAATGGGAGAGGCCCGCTTCCAGGATTACAAAGGTGTGAAATCATGGGTTGGTGAGGGTGTTGTTGTTAGCAACAATACTGCTATCGAATATGATAACCTGGGTAATGTAACGAACTATGCCAAGTTGCAGTTTGCCCCCAACACTACGCCTACCTACCTGCAGGATTACATCAGCTTCTACTACAATACCAATGAGGCAAACCTGATCGAAAAGACCTTTGCCAAGCTGCGTGAAGTGACGCTTACCTATAGCCTGCCACAAGCGGTGCTGGGTAAAACTTTCATGAAGCAGGCGAGTATATCGCTGATCGGCCGCAATCTGCTGTATTTCTCGAAGTATAAGGATCTGGATATTGATCAGTATGCAGGAAGTCAGGGAAGTTCAAGCCTGCAAACGCCCACGGCGAAGCGATATGGTGTGAACATCAATATCACCTTTTAATCAATCAACACAAACTTCACGTCATGAAATTTAGAAATATAGCTTTTGCAATTTCCGTGTCGGCACTGGCTGCAGCTGGTTGCCAGAAGAAATACGACCAATATCTTGAAAACCCCAATAAGCCTACGGCAGTGTCGCCCAACCTGATCCTGACCGGGGTACTATCGGATCTGAATAGCGATAAACCCTGGAGTCTGGTGACCCGTTGGTGCCAGTTTGATGCCTGTAATTATAACTATTACGGTGATCAGCGTTATGACTGGACGGGTGCGGGACTTAACTATCAAACCCTCGAGAATGTGGTGCGCATGGAAGTGGAAGCCAAGCGTGTAGGCGAAGCCGATCAGAATGTGTATGCCACTTTGGGAAAGTTCTTCAGGGCCTATTTCTTTTACCGCATGACTAATCTGGCCGGTGATCTTCCTTTGAAGGATGCGCTGAAGGGATTGGAGATGACCACTCCAGCTTATGATAGCCAGAAGGAGGTATTCGTTCAGGTGCTTAAGTGGCTGGATGAGGCGAATGTTGAAATGGCTGCGCTGATCGCTAAATCGGGCGATGGCAAGATCGATGGCGACTTTTATTTCGGAACCAAATCGGCCTGGCAGCGTACCATCAACGCATTCCGCCTGCGGGTATTGATTGCGCTGAGTAAAAAGACCGGCGATGCTGATCTTAAGGTTACACAGAGTTTTGCGGCTATTGTGGCTGATGGGGCAAAGTATCCGCTGCTGCGCAATACAGGTGATAACCTGCAGTATGTGTATTCTTCGTACAACAAGTATCCCAGCAATCCCGATAATCTTGGTTTTGATGCTACGCGTTATAATATGTCTGCCACGTACCTTAATGCGTTGGTGGCTATAAAGGATCCCCGTGCGTTTGCTACTGCAGAGCCCGCTACCAAGCAATTGAGCAATGGTAAAACGCCGGCGGATATTACCGCTTATGTGGGCGCTCCATCGGGAGAGGACCTGGCGGCCATGTCGTCAAAAATGGCAGACGCCGTTAATGCAGAGTACTCATTGCGCAGCCGCAGCCGTTACTATGCCAATTACAATGCTGAGCCGGGTGTACTGGTGGGTTATGCTGAAATGTGTTTCAATATTGCGGAAGCCATCAACCGGGGCTGGGCTACCGGTAACGCTGAAGACTGGTACAAAAAAGCGATCAAAGCATCCATCGGTTCTTATGGCATTCCTGTAGACGCTGCGGGTAGTTTTAATAAGGTATATCCTTATGGGGCTACCAACGCGGTAACCTACCCGATCAGCTTCGATTTCGACAATACTTATTATCAGCAGGCGTCGGTGAAATATTCAGGAAACAATGCTACCGGTCTTCAACAGATCCTGCTGCAGAAGTACCTGGCGTTTTTTCAGAATTCAGGATGGGAAGCTTATTTCAACTGGCGCAGAACCGGTGTGCCTGATTTTAATACGGGTACAGGTACCGGTAATAGCGGTCGTATTCCGAAGCGTTTCCAGTATCCTACCAATGAACGTACAACCAATCTTAGCAACTGGGAGAAAGCGGTTAAGAATCAATTCGGTGGCACTACCGATGATATCAACGGCGATATGTGGTTGATTAAATAATAATTCCTTAATCAACGAAATGGCTGCGCATTACAGTTCTTTGGTAGTTTCGAGCCCGGTTACCGGTGCTGCACGTTGAGTGGCAGTTTCCTTCCGGACAACTCTATAATACTGATCTTTTCTACAAATAATAAGCAATCGTAGCAGTTTCTTAATGTTGACGGCGGAGCTTTTCTAAGTTTCGCCCTTTTTTTTCTCCTCCTGACGCCCGATCCTATTTCTTCCGTATATTCAAAATAAACTTGTGTATGAATACCCAACAGGCCACCTCTATAGCTACCGAGATCATCGACCTTTATGCACATCATGGCGGTGCGGAATACGCCGGTGAGCAGGTCACCCAGCTGGAGCATATGGTGCAGGCCGCTCAACTGGCCGAGCAACAAGGCTTTGACGAAGAGGTGATCCTGGCGGCCTTCCTTCATGATATTGGACATATCTGCGTGTCGGCAGCGGGCGACAATGAAATGGACGGATTTGGTATCAAGGACCATGAAGAAGTGGGTGGCGAATTCCTGCAGGAGCGCGGCTTCTCCAAAAGGTTGATCAGGCTGGTAGAAGCCCATGTAGAAGCCAAGCGTTACCTTACCTGGAAGTCTCCCGCTTATTATGAACAATTGTCGGAAGCCAGTAAACGTACACTGGAATTTCAGGGAGGTCGTATGGGTGATGATGAGGCGCATGCGTTTGAGCAGTATCCCTTGTTTGACCTGATCATTAAGATGCGCCTGTGGGATGAAGAAGCAAAGATTGAAGGCCTTCCGGTGCCCGATCTGAATAAGTATCACGGAATGATGGTGCGACACTTGTCGCGCGATGCAATTGCCGGCTGATCATTTACAGCCCGAAAGTTCAAATCATTAAAACACTGTTCCTTTTGTCAACTATTACTGCCAACGTTGCTACGCTTACCCGGAAACAGGTGCTAACTGCCCTGTATGCCGCTACCGTCGCATTTCTTACTTATGCTTCGATATATGCTTATCGAAAACCGTTTACGGTGGCCACTTTTGAAGGTCTTAGTTTCTGGGGCGTAAAGTACCAGGTGCTGCTCATCATCAGTCAGGGGTTGGGCTATATGTTCAGCAAGTTTTACGGCATCAAGTTCATTGCCGAACTGAAAAGACTGGGGCGCTGGAAAACAAGCGCTGTGCTGGTAAGTGCCTCGTGGTTATGTCTCCTGGTATTTGCTCTGGTGCCTGCACCCTGGGGTATGGTGTGTATGTTCGTGAACGGCTTTATGCTGGGGTTTATGTGGGGTATCGTATTCAGTTATGTGGAGGGCCGCAAAACAACCGACTTCATTGGCGCCACTATGGCGGTGAGCTTCATATTTGCCGGCGGCTTTACCCGTTCGATCGCATTGTGGTTACGTGACAGCTGGCAGGTTCCCGAACAATGGCTGGCATTCATGACCGGATTGATCTTTGTGGTACCGCTCATTGTTTTCCTCTACCTGATGGAGCGGATCCCCGCCCCCGACCAGGATGATATCGAAGAACGTACTGCGCGACTGCCGATGACCAAGGAGCAGCGACTTAAATTTCTCCGGATGTTCGGGATGGGCACCATTGCCATTATCATTACCTATTTATTCCTCACCATCATGCGTGACGTTAGGGATAATTTTATGTCGAACCTATGGAGCGAGCTGGGGTACGGGGCCAAGCCTGCCATCTTTACCAAAACAGAAACGATCACTTCCGTGGTGATCCTTATCATGATCAGCCTGCTGGTGGGTATCCGGAAAAATATCCGGGCTTTCAGGCTGGTGCATATTATGGTGATCGCCGGCTTCCTGCTGGCGGGTGTATCTTCTGCTTTGTTTCTGGCAGGGATCATGGAAGGGGCCATCTGGATGCAACTGGTGGGGCTGGGGCTGTATATGGGATACATTCCTTTTAACTGCATCTTTTTTGAGCGGCTCATTGCAACTTTCAAAATAGCCGGTAATGTAGGCTTTCTTATTTACCTCGTTGATGCGTATGGATACCTCGGCAGCACGATGGTGATGCTCTCGAAAGAAATATTTCAAATAAAATTAACCTGGTCTCAGTTCTATCCTGCAGGGGTAGTGATATTTTCGGTAATAGGAATTGCCGGTACTATCTATTCTTTGTTTTATTTTAACCGGAAATTTGAATTGTTAAAAACCGACCGATGAGTAAGCCGTCAGCTATTGTTATTGGCGCAGGCATTGTAGGACTGGCCACCGCACGCGCCCTTGCGGTAAAAGGGTATGCCGTAAAAGTATTCGAGCGTACACATAAAGCAGTGGGGGCCTCCGTCCGCAATTTTGGAATGGTATGGCCTATCGGGCAGCCCGGTAAATTGTATGACCGTGCCCTCCGTAGCCGGGAGATATGGAAGGAAATGGGTGATGATGGTGCTTTCTGGTACGATCCCGCAGGAAGTCTCCACCTGGCGTATCATCCCGACGAATGGCAGGTGTTGCAGGAGTTATATGAGCAGTTCAAGGGTGAGCGCCCGGTAGAATTACTGAATGCACAGCAGGTAGCCGGGCGATCGGGTGCGGCAGTGCAGCAGGGTTTACTGGGGGGCCTTTATAGTGCCGATGAATTGATCGTTGACCCACGGGAGGCCATTTGGGCTATTCCAGGATACCTGCAGGGGAAGTATGGCGTAGAGTTTTTCTGGGGCAGGTGTGTTAGCTATATTTCCGATAATACCGTTTATATTGGTAATGATGAAGAGTATGAAGGGGATGTAATCTTTATTTGCAGTGGCGCCGATTTCGAAACCCTTTACCCCGAAGCGTTTGCTGCTTATCCGCTTACCAAGTGCAAACTTCAGATGATGCGTTTTGCTTCACAGCCCGATAGCTGGCGCATTGGACCTCCTTTATGCGGCGGTTTATCGTTGATCCATTATAAGAGCTTTACGGCTTCAAATTCGATGGCCACTTTGAAGAAGCGGTATGAGGCTGAAATGGCGGAGTACCTGGAATGGGGCATCCATGTGATGGTTTCGCAAAATGGCCGGGGAGAACTGACGGTGGGCGACTCGCACGAATACGGACCTACGCACGATCCTTTCGATAAGGATTTCATCAATACAATGATCGTTCAATACCTGCGCACTTTCGCGCAGTTCAAAGACAGCCGCATCATTGAAACCTGGAACGGTACTTATCCTAAGCTCACGAATGGCGAAACCGACCTGTTCTTTTCGCCCGAGCCGGCCGTTTATGTTTTGAACGGCTTGAGTGGAGCTGGCATGACCCTTTCCTTTGGACTGGCCGAAGAGTCGACAGCTTTTCTGTAGATAGAGATCCCAGGCTTGCCTGGCGCGGTAAGGTGCATGACTCCACGTGACTTGTTCACAGTTCAATAATCTTTAAGTAATAGAGGGGTTACATGTGGATATTAGGTTTGTGTAACCTTTAAACAACATGAACCCTCTTATTCGCACCCTGTGTGGCAGCAGGAGGTATTTTATTGCCTTTACCGTCTATTTGCTGCTCTCCTTTATTTTCTGGAGCCTTCACTCCAAAGCCGATGGTTTTATATTGATGAATGGAAAGCATTCTGCTGGCACGGAATTGTTTTTCTCTTGGTTCACTCACCTGGGCGATGGCCTGTTCACCTTGCTTTTATTTGTTTTATTGTTGCTGGCGCGGCAACTGTTGCAGGCGGTGCATTTGCTGCTTGCCTACGTCTATTCGGGTTTGTTGGTACAGCTGATCAAACATGTTACTCACATGCCGCGGCCCAAAGTGTTCCTCCATGCCAATCAATACGATCAGTTTATTGAGGGTATATCCCGTGGCGGCTGGTCGAGCTTTCCTTCGGGGCATACCACCACTGCTTTTGCTGTTGCGACCGTCCTTGCCCTTTATGCGAGCAATAAGTGGTGGCGTACATTCTACCTGATGGCGGCAATCCTTGTAGGATATTCCCGCATCTATCTGGGGCATCATTTCCTCGAAGATGTGCTGGCCGGATCGATCATGGGTGTTTTTATTGCTGCCTGTGTGGTGGCCTGGATGCCCGAATTGAAACTTTTTGGCCGCCGGGTTACCGGTCCGCTGTCTTCAACACCTGTTGTATACAATAATTAACTTTACCCTGCTTGAACTATCGAAACCGGGTCATATGGCTGATCATTGTGGCTTCGCTGGTGCGTATGATCGTGGCAGCTGTTACCGAACTGTCGAATGATGAGGTGTACTACTGGACCTACGCACAACATCTTCAATGGAATTATTTCGATCATCCTCCCCTGATCGCTGTGTTGATCAGGGTCTTTACCGGCAATCTGTTGGTACAGGAAGAATTCTTTGTACGCCTGGGAGCCATCGCCTGCGGAGCGGTGAATACCTGGCAAATGTATTTGCTGGGAAGGCAATTGAAGAATGAATATGCTGGATGGCTGGCAGCCTGCTTGTTTACTGCTTCGGTATATGGTAGTATCCTGGGCGGTCTGATGATATTACCCGATGCACCTCAAATGGTTTTCTGGTTATGGGGGGTGTTGCTGCTGGTGAACATTTTCAATGAAGTTTCTGAAGGGGCTCGTTCCAATAAACGCTGGTTGTTGTTTGGCCTGGTGGCGGGCTTATGCATCATGAGCAAAGTGCACGGTGTTTTTTTGTGGGGAGGCGCCGGTTTGTATATAATGATCTACAGGCGGTCTTTGCTGAAGAATCCGTTTCTCTACCTGGCTTTATTGATCACTGTAGTATTGATCTCGCCTATCTACTGGTGGAATCGTGCGCATGACTTCATCACCCTCAATTATCATGGCAACCGGGTTGGCTTTTTCGGTGCGGTGCAATGGGATAGTTTTTTCAGACAACTGATCGGGGAGTTCCTCTATAATAATCCGGTCAATGTCGTATTGCAGTTCATGGCGCTCCATGCCATGCGAAAAATGCCTTTGTTGTCCACTACGGCCAATCAGCGAATACTGCTGATGCTAAGTTTGCCATTGGTGGCGGTTGTTTGGTTCATGGCTTTGTTCAAAGACACCTTGCCCCATTGGACAGGCCCTGCCTACTCAACGCTCATTCCCCTTGCAGCCGCTTACCTGGCGCAACGCCTGGAGCGTCGGCAATTGTTACCCCTATTTCCGAAGGTGATGAGGTATTCACTGGCCCTGCCTGCCATCCTGTTGATTGTGCTGGTCACTTCGATCCAGTGGTTGCCGGTTGGCTTAGGTAGTAAAGATGATCAAAAGCTGGGTTCGGGCGACCTGCTGCTGGATATGAGTGGCTGGCATCAAATGGGCCGTGCATTCGACAGCTTGTATAAACGGGATGTTGCGCAAGGGATCATGAAGCCGGGCGCTTATCTCATCACTGATTATTGGTTTCCTGCTGCGCATGTGGATTACTATGTGGCGAGGCCGGCGAAAATGCCCTTGATCGCAGTAGGGTCCTATGCTAATATTCATCATTATGCCTGGTTGAATAGGCACAAGGCGCCATTACAACCGGGGCAGGATGCTTATTATATGGCGGTTTCCAACTACTATGATCCTCTATCTCCCTCCATTAAAAATACATTCCATAGCATTGAGCCACCCGTAATGATCGATCAATTGCGCGCGGGAAAGGTGGTGCGGCATTTTTATGTTGTCCGGCTACGGGGATACCAGGGAGGTATTCCTCATAGTGGGGTATTGCCTTGACCCGGGGCACTGCCTGGCATACCTTTTTACACGAGCTAAGGGGCAGCATGCCGGCTAAAGTGTTGCCCGCCTGATTATGAACCTCGACAAATTGTACGACAAAGCGATGGATTGGATCATCACCATGGGGCCCAGGATACTGGCTGCCTTGCTCGTATTACTGGTAGGACTGTGGATGATCCGGTTACTCAAAAGATGGACACGCACCCGCATCCAAAAACGGGCTATTTCCTCCACACTGGCTCCTTTTCTCCAAAGCCTGGTAATATCTCTGCTGTATGTATTGCTGGTATTGTTACTGATGCAGATTCTCGGTATTCAGATGACCTTGTTTGCTGCGATTATTGGCGGCGTTACCGTAGCGGCCGGCCTGGCCTTATCGGGCACCATGCAGAATTTTGCCAGCGGTATTTTGATCCTGCTGCTGAAGCCTTTCCGTATTGGTGATAATATCGTTACGCAAGGGCAGGAGGGCACTGTAACAGCCATTCAGATTTTTTATACGGTCATCACCACCTTCGATAACAAAATAGTGATCGTGCCCAATAGCAAACTTTCGAATGAGATCATCATCAATACCAGCCGGGAGGGTAAGCGAAGAATGGATATTGAATTGAAGTTGAATTATGGGATCGATATCGGGAAAGTGCGTTTTATTATTGAAGGTATCGTGCAGGACGATAAAGACATCCTGAACCAGCCGGAGCCACGGGTAGGGGTTTCGTCGCTCGATTCCGACGGTTATAAGGTAATGGTCAATGCCTGGGTGAAGCCGCACGGCTTCCACGATGAACGAATGGGATTGCAGGAGAAAATAATTGACGGTATTAAGCGGGCGGGGATCAAGCTGCCGGGTATGGCTTAGGCATTGTCCCGCCTGGCTTCCAGCGAAAACCCAATAGTGGTGCCCACATCGGGTGTGCTGCGAGCGTGGATACTTTGACCATGTGCTTCGATAATGTGCTTGCAGATGGCCAGGCCCAATCCGGTGCCGCCCTTATCACGGCTGCGGGCCGTATCGGTGCGGTAGAAGCGTTCGAAGATGCGGTGCAGGTGCTCGGGTTCAATGCCGATGCCATCATCGCCTATTTCAACCAGCACATGGCTGTCGTCGGTTTTATAAACACTTGCGACTATAGTTCCATAGGGCCGTCCATACTTGGTAGCATTCTCAACGAGGTTGATCAATACCTGCTTGATCTTTTCCTTGTCAGCAAAAACGGTAATGGGTGCTTCGCAGCCTTTTTTGATCGTGGTCTTGATGTTCTTTTCCTGGATCTTGATCGACAGAGAATCATAGATCTCCCTGATCAGGTCCTGTATCACGAAGTTCTGCTTGTATAACAATTGCTCTCCGCTTTCGAGACGGGATATTTCATCCAGGTCATTGACGAGGTTTACCAAACGGTCGACATTCTTGGAAGTGTTTTCCAGGAACTTCTTGCGGATTACCTCTTCATCCATCGCGCCGCCGAGCAGGGTGTCTACATATCCCTGGATGGCGAATATGGGGGTCTTGATCTCGTGGGCCAGGTTTTGAAGAAACTCTTTGCGGTAGGCCTCATTCTTCTGAAGCATTTCTATTTCCTTGTTCCGGCGTTCACCCCAGGCTTCCACATCGGCCCTTACTTCATCGATACTTTTCTGAGGAAGTATGTATTTGAAATAGACCTCTTCTTTCTTGGTCGCCTTGGTTTGATAGATCAGCTTATAGATCAATTTGATCTTCCGGTAGATAAACTTCTCCAGGGTAAAAATGATCAACGCATAGCTTCCGGCAAATACCAGGGCAAACGAGCCCAGCCCCACCCGCCAGTCGAAGGTGAACAGGAAGATGCCGATGGCGATGGGTATCGATAAAATACCTGCTGTAAAAGCGGCCAGCTGCCGGGGAGAAAGGTTTTTGGTGGAGAACATGCCCCTTGCTTATCTACGTTTTGATGTGGTACGAATTTACGGGGATTTATACGTCAAACTTATAACCTACCCCTTTTACTGTTGTAATGCAGTCGATGCCAAGCTTTTGACGCACTTTACGAATGTGTACGTCGATGGTGCGGTCGCCTACGATCACATCGTTGCCCCACACCTGGTTCAGTATTTCGTTGCGGAGGAATACCCGGCCTGGCTTGGATGCCAGCAGATACAGTAATTCAAATTCCTTTTTGGCCAGTACGACGGATTTGCCATCGACTTTGGCTTCAAACTTAACAGGGTCGATTTCCAGGTTGTCGATACGTATCACTTTTTCGCCTTCCGGTTCTTTGGCGGCTGTACGGCGAAACAGTGCATTTACCCTGCTAACCAATATTTTAGGGCTAACGGGTTTGCTGATATAGTCGTCTGCTCCGGTTTCGAGGCCCTTTACATGGGAGCCTTCATCGCTCAGGGCAGTCAGGAACAATATGAGGGTATCCTTAAACGAAGGTTGCGACCGCAGTATCTCACACACTTCCACACCGTTCTTCTTGGGCATCATAATGTCCAGCACGATCAGGTCCGGGTTATTGGAACGGGCTTTTGTAAGGGCCTCGTCTCCGTCCTTGGCCGTCAGCACGTCATATCCTTCCTTTTGCAGGTTGTATTGTATGATTTCCAGGATGTCCGGCTCATCATCAGCGATCAGGATCTTCTTACCTTTAGAATCCATGTTAACAATAAATTTACGCAAAGTTAATTTTCCAGCGCACGCGGCAAGGGGTGAACCAATTATGAAATTGTTAACTGATGTTATACCGCAGGCATTGATTTTCCGTTCTATACAACCAATTGGTAGTATTTTTGCTCTTCTTATTGATGCAGATAGCTGGAATATCGTATGAAACCATATTTACTTGCAAGCTCCCTTTTACTGTTGATTGCCCAGGCCGGACTGGCTCAAACGACCGCATATCCGTACAAGATTGCCATGCAACGGGTATTGTGGCACGAAAACATTGATAAACAACAGATAAAGCTGTTTGCCAGCATCAACAAATCAGTTCCCGACGAATCAGTTTCGCTCCAGATAACCGACGCCACCGGGCGCCACGTAGATGAGTTACAGGAACAGATTGAAACTGACTCAATCCTGAGCAGCCAGTCAAAGATCAAGTATTTGCGAAATGTGGAATCCACGCTACAACAATTTTCCTATTGGCGCGGTCAGAAGGATTTCCCGGCTACCAGTGCACCGGCCCTGATCAAAGGCCTGGCGGAATGTATCGAACTTGACAGAAAGGGGCAAAGTATAGAGCCGGTTATTGAAAGCAGTGATTATGGAGTGGCCAGAATGCTGGTGGACGGTCTTGCCTTTTCGAAAGACAATCCAGGTATGGCGAACTCGAGGGTAATCCTCACCAGAAAATACCTGGGCCTGCATCCCGATGAAATTCTCCTGGAACTGCGGAAGCAGCCGAATCTCCCGTTTGCCGATAGTATACTAAAGGTGGCAGCCCATCGTGATGTGCGCAAATTTTACGACTATGCGCAGGCGAGGGGCCCGCTCAGCAATCGTATCGCGAGCCACCCGGATACCCTGGTGCGCACGATAGGCCAGATGGCGGGCAGCCGCAACGGCCAGTTGTATTTTCCATTTCTCGATAACCTCATTCGCGGAAAGATCACGATCCGTGAAATTGATAGTGTAAAGGACAATGATTTCAGTTATTTCCGTTTGTTGGTGCGTACCCGTATCGAGTATGCCGGTCGCCTGTTGCCGCCGGTACGTGATACGGCTACCGAATTGAATGCATTGACGGAAATGATGGCCCGCAAGGCGCGTCAATTGTTTGTGCGGGAGATCAATGCCCTGCATGATGTGAATGACCTCAACGTCCGCTTCAGGTCGCTCGAAAGACTCACGCCGCAGGAGCTGTATTATGTGGCTGTGTTGAGCGAAGACGAGATCTATACGTCGAGTTATGTGAGCGGTGTTTATCCGCGGATCTTTCAACGGATGACCAACCCCCGGGGCGATAGTCTGCTGATGAGTGTAAATGGCGACTACTTCCGTAAGTTTATCAAGATGGCTGCCGGATACAATACCCTCAATCATTTTCTGGGTACGATGGGTAAGGAAGAAGCGGAAACCTTGATGAAAGCTTTCGTGATCGGCCTGGAACGAAAAAAGAATGACCGCAACGATGACCTCGAAGATGCGGTGGATGTGGCCGACTCGTACAGCAGCATCATGGATAAGAATAAGGAGCTGGCTGGTTTTATTCTCAACGAGGTAAAGTGGAACTATGACAAGAACGTTCAGGATAACAATAAGCGCGGCGTAGTGATCTATAAGTTGCTGAAGATACTTTTTGAATCAGCCGATACTGCGTCACGAAAGATGGACCTGTCTACGATGCTTGGCATCCCCTCCATTTATGCGCAGGATTACAAGTCGCTTACGGATGATAGCGGCCGCGTTGTGCAACAGGTATTCTTTTACGGCGATGAGGATAAAGATGGACAAAACTCCTTTGTGAATTTCATGGGCATGTTCCGTGGCAAGGCCGAGTGGAAAATCGATGACAAACCCGAGTGGGTTTCCATCCGGTCTACCCGCGGGAAGCCTGTGTACATATATGCCAATAAGCCATTATATAAACCTGAAGAAGACCTGGACGAGAAAGCACAGGTGAAACTGATCGAATACCTCGACAGTAAAAATCTTCGCCCAACAGTGGTCGTACACCGCGGACATAGTTATCACCTGCCCTATACGCTGAAGAAACTGGCACCCACAGCGCGAATCGTTGTGCTGGGCTCCTGCGGTGGCTATAATAACCTCAATGAGGTGTTGACGATCTGCCGGGATGCGCACATCATTTCCTCCAAGCAGGTGGGTACCAAAACTGTGAACGAACCGATCCTGGAAGCGATCAACGCTAACCTGGTAGCAGGCCGTAACATCGACTGGATCAACATGTGGAAAGAGCTGAGTGGCCGTTTCAGGACGGGGCCTGCCAAAGAAAAATTCGATGATTATATTCCTCCCTACAAGAACCTCGGCGCCATCTTCATCAAGGCCTATCGCAATGCGATGGGTGAATAAGGCTTCGTGGTAGGAAAGAAGGGTGCAGCCCTGAATATCTCTGTTATTCCAACTTTTCTGTTAACAGACTGTTACATCTACACCGATCGATGCATTGATCCCGCGTTTTGGCCGTAAAACCAGAAAGCCGGGGTCGGAAACACGAAACTGTCGTTATCTTTGCCCGCTTCCATTATGTCAGCAAAAGGTTCAGAGAAGAAAATATTTGACTTCAGCTTGCTTCGCCGGGTGTTCCGGTTTGCGGCCCCGTACAAGAAGAAATTCTATATTTCTCTCGCACTGGCGATCCTGTTGGCAATTCTTTCTCCTATTCGCCCCTGGCTGATACAGGTTACTATCAATGACTGGGTGCCCAAAGGCGCAGCTGCGACGGTATTGGAAAAAACCGGCATCATCGAAGTGGTGATGTGGATCACGGTGATCCAGGTAGGGTTGTTGTTGCTGGAAGTCTTCTTTCGTTTCTATTTCTCTTTTCTTACTGCCTGGCTGGGACAAACCGTAGTGAAAGACCTTCGGGTAAAAGTGTACAGAAAAGTGCTTGGCCTCAATCTTTCACAGTTCGACACTACACCGATCGGTACGCTCACTACGCGGACCATCAACGATATCGAGGCTATTAACGATATTTTTGCTGAAGGGCTTATTCCCATCATAGCCGATCTGTTGTCGATCATAGCCATTTTGGTGTTCATGTTCTGGGTCGACTGGCGGCTTACCCTTATCAGCCTGGCGCCTTTTCCTTTCCTGATCATTGCTACTTATTATTTCAAAGAGAGTGTGAACAAATCGTTCATCCGCGTACGGAATGCCGTTGCCAGTTTAAATGCTTTTGTTCAGGAGCATATTACAGGTATGGGTATTGTGCAGGCATTTGCGGCGGAAGAAAGAGAGTTCAATAAGTTTAAGAGGATCAATAAGGAGCACCGCAATGCCAACATCAAAGCAATCTTTGCTTACTCGGTCTTCTTTCCGCTGGTGGAAATTGTACTGGCAGTAGGGACTGGTCTGATGGTTTGGTGGGCGGCTACACACGCTTTGAAGCTGGAGGGTGTAGAAGCGCAGAGCCTGGTAGGTAAAATGATCTCGTTCTATTTGTGTTTGAACCTGCTGTTCCGCCCGCTGCGGGTAATTGCCGATAAATTCAATGTGTTGCAGATGGGCATGGTGGCCAGCGAGCGGGTTTTCAAAGTGCTGGACAACGACGATTATATTAAAAGCGAAGGCAATTATGCTCCCACACAGGTGAAGGGTAAGATCGTTTTTGACCATGTATCTTTTGCCTATGTCGAAGACAGGTATGTGCTGAAGGATATTTCCTTTACTGCACTACCGGGCGAAACCATTGCGATCGTGGGGCACACCGGCAGTGGTAAAACGTCCATCATCAGTTTGCTCAACAGGTTGTACCATATCCAAAAGGGGACATTGACGATCGACGATGTAAAGATCGACGAGTACAAATTAGATGCTTTGCGTAAGAATATCGGTGTGGTGCTGCAGGATGTGTTCCTGTTTTCCGGTTCGGTGCTGGATAATATCACCCTGCGGAACCCTGCCATCAGCCGGGAGCAGGTGATCGCTGCCGCTAAGATGATCGATATGCACGATTTTATCATGCAGTTGCCGGGGGGCTACGATTACAATGTGATGGAGCGGGGCAGTAGCCTGTCGCTCGGTCAAAGACAGTTGTTGTCGTTTATCCGGGCTTTGCTGTACAATCCGTCCATATTGATCCTGGACGAGGCAACCTCCTCGGTTGATACGGAAAGTGAGATATTAATACAAAATGCTATAGATAAATTGATCGCTGGCAGAACTTCTATCGTTATTGCCCACCGCCTTTCTACTATCCGCAAGGCCAGCAAGATCATCGTACTTGATAAAGGGGAGATCAAAGAGATCGGTAACCACGAGGAGCTGATGAAGAACCAGGGTTTCTACTACAAATTGCACCAGATGCAGTTTGAGAAACAAGGAGTTATGTAGGTTTTGGCTTCACCTGGTAGACTTTAAAAAGCGGAAGATCGACCCAAAGACAAGCTTTATGTCGAAGTATTTGAAATGATCAAACATATGCGCAAGAAATAGGGTAGCCGCCTATCCCCATTCCCATTTCGGGCAATTCTTCAAAATACTTCTTTACGGCGATGGATTTTGACACCCCATGCTTATCTTTGCGCCAAATTTCAGGAACAGTATGGCTTTCAAACGTTTCAAATCCTTATCAGTAGCGGTTTTCAGCCTTTTTTTAGTACTTATTTCCGGTTCGGCCTTCGCGAATGAAGGAGAAGGTGCTAAAGGCAAGTTTGACCCAGGTAAGGAAATGTTGGATCACATTGCAGACGCGCACGAGTTTCATTTTTTCACTATTAAGCATGAGGGCGGCCATGATTTCCATGCCACCCTGCCTCTTCCCGTTATCCTGTACTCTCCCCAAAAGGGCCTGAGTGTATTCATGTCTTCTGCTTTCCACCACGGCGAAGAAGTGCATGAAGGATACAAACTGGTGGGTCACGATATCGTTCCGGTAAAAGAAGACGGTTCTGTTGACGAAAGCGTTAAAGTATACGATTTCTCCCTCACCAAGAACGTGGTACAAATGTTCCTGGCGCTGATCATCCTGTTCTTCATCCTGACCAACATTGCCAAGAAATACAAAGCAGGTCAGGGACTTACCTCTGCTCCCAAAGGGTTGCAGAATGCCGTAGAGCCTGTTATCCTGTTTGTGCGTGACGATGTGGCCAAGCCCAACCTGCACCACAAGGCCGATAAATACCTGCCTTACCTGCTCACATTGTTCTTCTTTATCCTGATCAATAACCTGTTTGGCTTGCTGCCTGGCAGCGCCAACGTAACCGGTAATATCGCCTTTACGATGGTATTGGGTATCATATCCCTTATCGTAATCCTGTTCAGCACCAACGCCCACTTCTGGGGTCATATCTTCTGGTATCCTGGTGTACCTGTGGGTGTTAAGTTTCTGATGCTGCCGGTAGAACTGATGGGTGTATTCACCAAGCCTTTCGCCCTGATCATTCGTCTTTTTGCAAATATGACAGCGGGCCACATCATCATCCTGAGCTTTGTGAGCCTGATCTTCATTTTTGCTGAAATGACCAAAGTAGCGGGTATTGCTTTCACGCCGGTTTCTATCGCTTTTGCAGTATTCATCTACCTCATCGAGGTGCTGGTGGCCTTTATCCAGGCTTATATCTTTACCAACCTGACTGCTGTTTTCATCAGCCAGGCCATCGGGGATCATCATTTCCAGGAAGATCCTCATCACTAATTCGAACTCAATTTCTTTTTAATTATAAAAATCAGAATCATGGATTTAATGAACATCATGTTGGAAGTTTCCGGTAGCTGGTCACACTTTGGTGGTGCTGTAGGTGCTGGTCTTGCTGCTATTGGCGCAGGTATCGGTATCGGTCAGATCGGTAAAGGTGCTACTGAGGCGATCGCCCGTCAGCCGGAAGCTGCAAACGACATCCGTGGTGGTATGATCCTGACAGCTGCCTTCGTAGAAGGTGTTGCGCTGTTCGCTGTAATCGCTGGTCTGCTGGCGGTACTGAGCTAATCATACTTCCCAAACTTAGTACTGCACCTGAAGCACAGGGCGGAGGGTGCAGTTACTTTCAAACATTGAACTAAAGCTTTATAATACTTTTTCTATGAGTTTGTTAACTCCCCATCTTGGTTTTTTTGTCTGGACGCTGATCTCCTTTATCGTATTGTTTTTCTTATTGAAGAAGTTTGCCTGGAAACCCATCCTGAAGTCACTGAAGGAACGTGAAACAGGTATCGCCGAGTCTTTGGCTTCTGCCGAGAAAGTAAAGGCTGAAATGGCCCAGTTGAAGAACGAGAACGAAGCTCTGCTGGCAAAGGCCCGTGAAGAAAGAG
Source organism: Paraflavitalea sp. CAU 1676 (assembly GCF_029223285.1). Classification (GTDB taxonomy): domain Bacteria; phylum Bacteroidota; class Bacteroidia; order Chitinophagales; family Chitinophagaceae; genus Paraflavitalea. The sequence continues at coordinate 594,002 of NZ_JARHUJ010000001.1, forward strand.
CTCAATTGTTGAAAGAAGCCCGCGACACGAAAGACAAGATCATCAACGAAGCTAAAGAACAAGCTAAAGTTGAAGCCAATAAGATCATCGCTGAGGCGCAGGCTGCTATCCAGAACCAAAAGATGGCTGCAATTACCGAGGTGAAGAACCAGGTGGGTGCACTCGTGATCGAAGTTGCTGAGAAGGTGCTGCGTCGTGAACTGACCAACAAGGGCGAACAGGAAGGCTTCATCAAACAACTGACGAACGAAGTAAAATTGAATTAATTCAAGGCCAGGGTAGGAGAGACCGGGGAGCTGAAACCTTCCATTAATTCCGAACCAGGCCAAAGTTTAAATAAATATGCTTAATCCACGGTTAGCAGGTAGGTACGCAAAGAGTTTGATTGATCTCGCTATCGAGCGCAATCAACTGGAAGATATTTATAAAGACATGCTGTTCATGCAGGCTGTTTGCAAAGGCAGTCGTGAATTCGTGGCGTTATTGAAAAGTCCGGTAGTAGCTTCCGATAAAAAGGATGCTATTCTGAAAGCCATTACAGACGGTAAAGTGAGCGAGATCACTACAGTATTCAATAAGCTGTTGGTGAATAAGGGTCGCGAATCCGGATTGCCCGAGATCATCACCGCTTTCATCGCGCAGTACAAGAAGCACAAAGGTATCCATACCGTAAAGCTGACGACTGCCGTGCCGGTTGGTGAAGATGTTAAACAGCAGATCATCAGCAAGATCCAGGAGCAAACCCCCATGAAGAATGTGGAACTGGAAACAGCCGTGAAAGATGAGTTGATAGGTGGCTTTGTACTGGAGCTGGGCGGTACCCTGGTTGATGGCAGCATCCTTTATGATCTCAACAAGATCAAGAGCCAGTTCATGAACAACGACTTTATTTATAAGATAAGATAGTGAGCGGGCGGCGCCCGTCGGTTAATGCCGTACAGATGCCAACCGTTGACAGGATGTAACTAAAACAAACAACAAAACTATAAACAGTTAGATATGGTAGACATTAAGCCTGATGAAATATCAGCGATATTACGCCAGCAGCTGAGCAACTTCAATGCGGCTGCCGATCTCGAAGAGGTTGGTACCGTACTGCAGGTGGGCGATGGTATTGCCCGTGTTTACGGGTTAAACAATGTAAGCTCCGGTGAGCTCGTAGAGTTCGAGAACGGAGTACGTGCAATTGCCCTTAACCTGGAAGAAGATAACGTGGGTGTGGTATTGATGGGTGAAAGCGGTGATATTAAAGAAGGCGCTAAAGTACGCCGTACCGGTAAGATCGCTTCTATCAACGTAGGCGAAGGTATGCTGGGTCGCGTGGTAAATACATTGGGTGCACCGATCGACGGAAAGGGCCCTATCTCCGGTCAGCTGTATGAAATGCCCCTGGAGCGTAAAGCCCCCGGTGTTATCTTCCGCGAGCCTGTAAAGGAGCCTCTCCAAACAGGTTTGAAGGCGATCGACGCGATGATCCCCATCGGCCGTGGTCAGCGTGAGTTGATCATCGGTGACCGCCAAACCGGTAAAACGGCTATCGCGATCGATACCATCATCAACCAAAAAGAATTCTTTGAAGCTGGCAAGCCAGTTTATTGTATATACGTTGCGATCGGTCAGAAAGCCTCTACCATTGCCGGTGTGATGAAAACACTGGAAGATTATGGTGCTATGGCTTATACTACCATCGTTGCGGCTTCTGCTTCTGATCCTGCTCCGCTGCAGTTCTACGCTCCGTTCGCCGGTGCTGCCATCGGTGAGTTCTTCCGTGATACCGGACGTCCTGCCCTGATCATCTATGATGATCTGTCTAAGCAAGCGGTAGCTTACCGTGAGGTGTCTCTGCTGCTGCGTCGTCCCCCAGGCCGTGAGGCTTATCCTGGTGACGTATTCTACCTGCACAGCCGTCTTCTCGAGCGTGCTGCAAAAGTTATCAATGATGATGGCGTTGCCAAAAATATGAACGACCTGCCTGAGTCTATCAAGCACCTCGTAAAAGGTGGTGGCTCTTTGACCGCTCTGCCGATCATCGAAACACAGGCTGGTGACGTATCTGCTTATATCCCTACAAACGTGATCTCGATCACCGACGGTCAGATCTTCCTGGAAGGTAACCTGTTCAACAGCGGTATCCGTCCGGCGATCAACGTAGGTATCTCCGTTAGCCGTGTAGGTGGTAACGCGCAGATCAAGTCGATGAAGAAAGTAGCAGGTACCCTGAAGCTCGACCAGGCCCTGTACCGTGAAATGGAAGCGTTCTCCAAATTCGGTGGTGACCTCGATGCTGCTACCAAGATGGTAATCGACAAAGGTGCCCGTAACGTGGAGATCCTGAAACAACCTCAATACACGCCATTCACTGTAGAGAAGCAAGTTGCTATCATTTACCTGGGTACACAAGGTTTGCTGCGTGAAGTAGCCGTTAAGAAGGTGAAGGAATTTGAAGAGCACTTCCTGCTGGAACTGGAGAATAAATTCCCAGATATCCTGGCGCAGTTCAAGAAAGGTAACCTGCCCGAAGATGGTATCAAGAAGATGGTAGAGCTGGCTAAGTCTATCATGCCTCAGTACAAGTAATCACTTACCTGATATAGAAAAGCCCCTTCGTAAATACACGAAGGGGCTTTTTTTTATTGCTGTAAATCAATGCACAACCGAAATCCATTCGACATAAGTCAAAAAAAGTTGGTGCTGCCTATTGCATCTCTCAGTTTTTGTTTCAATCTTTGACCCACGATCAACAACAACGATCACCTCCTCCAAGTCCGATACAAACCGTACCAATCTCCCAGACAAACCGTACCTAAGTCCCCCATCCTATTCCATCATTTGGTTCCGTGTGTAATAGCCCAATCCTTACGAAAATAACCGGTTCGTTTCCAACTCCTGTGGACAAATACTTAGCTATTCCGTCCCTAAAATATAAGTTATGAAAACGTACCTGTACCTGACTGCTGACCCAAAACCCATTACTCTTCAACATATATTCAGGTGGCTGTTATTGCCGCTGTTGTTATTAACCTGGTCATTGACCAGCTTTTCTCAGAACGTAAAATCAAATGGCGGTAAGAAGATTGTGCTGAACTGGTCTACTGCTGTAGATGACAATTACAGCCATTTTGTAATAGAGCGCAGCATTGATAATACAACGTTCTCTGAAGTAGGATATTTGTTCACCGGAGAAGAAGAAGCTGCCGGTCGCAATGTAAGCTATAGTTTTTCGGACGATGTAAAGAATGTGCGTAAGGGTTATATCTACTATCGCATCAATATGGTGGATATGAAAGGACGTGTGCAGAAATCGGTGAAGCATACGGTTTATACGGCCGAGCATAAAGCAACGCCTACGGTAAAAGTTTCACCAAACCCGATGATCAATGAGCTGCGCGTTGCACTGCCCGCAGCCTGGAAAGGGAAGTTTGTTTCGATAGAACTGATCAATAATCTCAACGGACAAGTTGCGAAATATGTGTTGAACCAACAGGCATTACTCACCGAAATACTGCCTGTAGCGGAACTGACGGAAGGTATTTATATCCTTCGTGTGTCGAATGGCAATGAAACGATCATTCAACGGGTTGTTAAATCCAAATAAGATATTCAACGTTTTTTAAAGGGTACGATCAACAAACGCCGTCCCGGTTCCCCGGGATGGCTCTTTCTGAAGCTTTAACATGATTTTTGAGTACCCGGTGTAGGGGTTTCATGAGTTCAAATGTCTATAAAGAAACCCCTGGTGTGAGTGAAAGAGTAGAGGGAGCCAGACGACGCAAGTACACGGTGATATCCATAGAGATTGTTAGTGAAGCAGGAAATGGTGCGATTTAATTGATTAAGACATCTATATAAGAGTTTATTTTAAAGGGTACGATCAACAAATGCCGTCCCGATTCTTCGGGATGGCTTCCTTAAACTGCTACTTGTACCAGTGCAGTCTGTAACCCAAACCAACTGCTTATTAAAATATTCAAGATTTTTTAAAGGGTACGATCAACAAACGGCCAGGCTTTTCTAAGCCAGGCCTTTATTTTTTTAATACCGTATATCGGCTAAGTTTGCAGTATGATGCGTCATATCCTTTCATCAGTTCTATTCATCGTTTTACTGGCACCCCCCAGCGTGCTGGCTTGCCTCAATGATAGTCATAGAACGCTTATGCCTTTTGTGGACAATAAGATTGACCTGCAGGCATTGTTGAACAAAAAGGATGGTGAACCACCCTATTGGAAGTATGGGTTTATCGACGAAGAGATAATGAGTAGAAAGGATTCACTGTTTCGAATTGGGTTGGACAAGCTGAACTATCAAAGCCTTAGCGATTATGCATCAATCGTGCTGAGGGTGGGGGACAAAGCAGAAGGTGTGAAGATACTTGAAGGGCTTTATACCAAACACCCCAACGATTATTCAATTGTGGCCAACCTGGGCACGGCTTATGAACTCACGGGCAATGATGAAAAGGCGCTCGAGCTGATCCGTAAGGCCGTGGCCATTAATCCCAATTCTCATTATAACTCCGAATGGATCCACGTACGTATCCTCGAAGAGAAGGTGGGAAAGAAGCAATACGACAAGATCATTGAGCTTGGCTTTACTGATTATTCGAAGTGGATCGTTGATAAACAATATGTTTTTGTGCGCAATGCAGACTCATTGAAAGTGCAGATTGCCTATCAACTGCATGAACGCATTGGCTTTATCGCCCCTCCCGATGATATCGTGGGTCAACTGCTGTTGAATTTCGCGGATATCGTCGCCAAGAGTGACTCGAGAGACGAAGCGATTCCTTTCTATGAAGAGGCTCAACGATATGGTGCTTCCCTGGAGAAAACGGTTGCTGCCCGTAAGAAGGCTATTCGGGAGGAGAAGGAAGAAGTTAGTGGTACGTTCCGTTGGGCGAGCATGGTGTGGGCATTACCACTGTTGGCTTTCTTTGCCATCTTGTTTGCCTGGATGCGCACTATCAAAAGAAACAAGCAGGCGGAACAGGAGCGCAGGTAAGCGCGATGTGGTTGATGGATGATGGGAGTTTCGGAAATGATTAAGGGTGGGTCAGGTTAATCAATGCCAGCAATACTGTAAAAAAGCATCTACGCTTTTTGCCCGGCAGTTTCGGTTTCGCTCTTCACGTAGTTCCTCATCCTGCTGAGGAAGGTAGTCAGCTGCTGCATGTCTTTGATATTGTCGGCGATCAACAGGAAGAGCTTGCCGGTTTGTTTCAGCTTAGCGTTATTGGTATACTTCTGAATATAAGTAAGTATTTCTCTAAAGGTATCCGATTCGAAATAGGGAGAATCGGCTTTATTGATAAAGAAGAACTTCACCGTTTCATCCCTCAATAACATCTTTTCAAAGCCCAGTTCCACCGCCAATTTGCGGCTACGGACCGTGTCGAACAGGTCTTCCACCTGCTTGGGGATGGGGCCAAAGCGGTCGGTGAGTTCATTAGCAAAATCCTTCAGCGCTTCTTCGTCCTCACAATTATCCAGCCGGGTATAGAGAGAAAGCCTTTCTGTAATGCTTTCTACATAACTATCGGGGATCAGTATCTCCAGGTCGGTATCGATGGTACAATCCTGTACATAATCTTCCTGTTTGGAGATCTCCTCTTTGAAGAGTGCACGGAATTCGGTTCGCTTCAGTTCTTTAATGGCCTCGTCCAGGATCTTTTGGTACATCTCAAAACCAATCTCGGCCATGAATCCACTTTGTTCGCCACCCAACATATTGCCCGCGCCACGGATGTCGAGATCGCGCATGGCGATCTGGAACCCGCTGCCCAGCTCACTGTGTTGCTCAAGTGTTTGCAGGCGCTTGCGCGAATCGTTGGGCAGGGTGCTCATCGGCGGTGCCAGCAAATAACAGAATGCTTTCTTATTGCTACGACCTACACGCCCGCGTAGCTGGTGCAGGTCGCTGAGGCCAAACTGGTGCGCATTGTTGACGATGATGGTATTGACGTTGGCGATGTCTACACCGCTTTCTACGATATTGGTACAAACAAGTACATCGTATTTCTTATCGATGAAGTCTAATATCCTTTCTTCCAGGTGGTGCCCTTCCATTTGACCGTGAGCAGTTCCAATGCTAAGGTCGGGGCATAGGCCCTGTATAAGACCGGCCATTTCACCAAGTCCCATCACGCGGTTGTGAATGAAGAACACCTGTCCGCCCCGCTCCGTTTCAAAATAGATGGCGTCGCGGATCATGTCTTCATTGAACACGGCTACTTCCGTTTGAATAGGCTGCCGGTTGGGCGGCGGCGTATTGATAATGCTCAGGTCACGCGCACCCATCAGGCTGAACTGTAGTGTTCGTGGTATAGGTGTAGCCGTAAGCGTAAGCGCATCTACGTTGGTACGCAGGGTCTTGATCTTCTCCTTGTGGGCCACGCCAAACTTCTGTTCCTCATCGATCACCAGCAGACCGAGGTCTTTGAATTTAACCTCCTTACCCAGGATGCCGTGTGTGCCAATGATGATATCGATCTTACCTTCTTCGAGTCGCTTCAGGGTGTCTTTCTTCTCTTTGCTCGACTTGAATCGGTTGATATAGTCTACGGTAACAGGAAAATCCTTCAACCGCTCTTTGAATGTTTTGTAATGCTGGAACGCCAGGATGGTGGTGGGTACCAATACAGCGGCTTGCTTATTATCGCAGCAGGTCTTGAAGGCAGCACGCACCGCTACTTCTGTTTTGCCAAAGCCTACGTCGCCGCAAACCAGGCGATCCATCGGCGAGGGCTGCTCCATATCTTTTTTTACGTCGGCCGAAGCCTTGCTTTGATCGGGCGTATCCTCGTAAATGAACGATGCTTCCAGCTCGGTTTGCATGTAGTTATCCGGCGAGTGCTGGAACCCCTGTTGGGCTTTCCGTTGGGCATAAAGCTTGATGAGATCGAAGGCGATCTCCTTCACCTTTACCTTGGTCTTTTCTTTCAGCTTGGTCCAGGCATCGCTGCCGAGCTTGTTAACCTTGGGTACGGTGCCTTCCTTGCCGGTATACTTGGATATCTTGTGCAGGGAGTTGATGTTCACATACAGGATATCGCTATCCTTATACAGAATACGAACGGCCTCCTGCATCTTACCATTCACTTCAATTTTTTGCAGACCGCTATACGTACCCACGCCGTGATCGATATGGGTTACATAATCGCCGGGCTGCAATTCGCGCAGGGTACGTAAAGTGAGGGCTTTGTTCTTGTTATAAGCCTGCTTCACCTTGTACTTGTGGTAACGCTGGAATATCTGGTGGTCGGTATAACAAACCACCTTGGCATCTTCATCGATAAATCCCTGGTGAATGGAAGTAGGTACCGGGGTAAACTGGATCTCTGCTTTCAGGTCTTCAAAGATGCTGTTCAACCTTTCCAGCTGGCGTGGATTCTCTGCGAACAAGTAAAGAGCAAATCCTTTACCCAGCCACTGTTTCAGGTCACGGATCAGCATATCGAACTGCCGGTTGAAAGCAGGCTGATCTTTGGTATTGAAAAGGATGGTATGCGCTTCCTCGCCTGTAAAAAAGGGGAAGGAGCCTTCATGACCAAACTCAACGATATGTCTTTGCTGTAGTTGTAATTCAAGCATATCGGCCGGTACAAAATCGTCGGCCTTTACACTGGCTTTCACCAGTCTTGTCTCATCTTCATCCCATTCCCGTTCTTTGGCAGCGCGTGCCTCCTTGCTTTTCGGATTAGCGGCGGCCGTAGCAGCTGCTTCCTGCTGCAGGTTCATGAACAGCTGGAGGTCTTCCTCCTGGGTAATGAGCTTTTCTTTGGTAAGCGCCCAGTCCTGTATCCACACAACCGTATTCTCGGGGAGAAAATCGAACAGGGATGTTTTTTCATCACTGTCGAACTGGGTCTCCACATTGGGGATGATGGTTACCTGCAGCAGCTTGCGTTCGCTCAGCTGCGATTCCGGATCGAATATGCGGATGGAGTCGACGTCATTCCCAAACAACTCTACCCGGTAGGGTTTTTCGTTGCCAAATGAGTATATATCGAGGATACCTCCGCGCAGGGCAAACTGTCCGGGTTCGTACACAAAGTCGGTGCGTTGGAAGCCGTAGCTCACCAGTTGCTCCATGAGGCCATCGACATTGATGTTGTCGCCCGTTTTGAGGTAAATAATATTGCCGGATAACGAATCGGGCAACACTACTTTTTCATACAAGGCTTCGGGATAAGTTACCAGCAGACCGGTGCGGTTACCTTTTCCGGCAGCCTGGGCCGCAAAGCGGGTCAGGGCTTCTGTGCGCAGCATTACGTGCGAAGAATTGAGCAGCTTGAAGTTCTTCCGGTTCTTGAATGAGGAAGGGAAGAAATATACGTTCAGTGCATTGGTGAGGTTTTCCAGTGAATTCTGCAGGTAGGCGGCAGATTCCTGGTCTTCACAAATGATGACGTGATTGAGCTGGCTGCAGGAAGGGTGCTGAAAAATGGTGCCGATAACAAAGGCGGAGGCGCTTCCGCGAAGATGGCTGCAGTAAATATGTTGAGGTTGGGAAAAAGAGAGCCTGTCCGCCAATTGAAATAGGCGGGGGTTGTTCTTAAATGTATCCATCAACGTCTGCAAGTTCATAACAACGGGCGCAAAGATACGAAAAAGCGGGCAGTATGGGAAACGGAGAAACGGGTGATTGGGGGAGCCTGCACAAAATTACCCGGGTGACATTTGCCGGAGAGCCTGGCCGGGAGCTATCCAATTGTGTTGCTAAAACATTTTAGCCTTGACGACGGTCAAGCGATTGCAACAGCTTAAGGTATAGTTACTTAATATGGAAATATAGTAATGCACTTACGTGGAAATAAATATCCTGGGAATAGCGCGGCGTGAGTAAAAAATACTATACTTTAGCACCCGACTCGATTGCTTGCCATTAAGGCACTATAGGAGCAGCTCAGCTGCTCCTTTTTTTTGCCCCTGGTTGAAGATGCTTTCTGCCGCTGTTTGAAGATGCTTTGTGGCGTTGTTGGAAGGACTTCCTGAGTCCGGCGCTGCAATCGGTAAACCATCGCCATTACCTTGACTGCCATCCCCCAATTACCGGTTACTCCTGCTTTGCCGCCTGCACTTAATCCGTAGGGATTTTTGTATATTTAGTAAAATACATCCAATGTTACAGCCCTGGCGAACTGGTAAGGTTATACGCATTGCGGATGAAACGTCCATCACGAAAAGGTTCTGGATACAGGTGCCTGAGTTGAACGCCTTTGATTTCACTCCGGGGCAATTCGTAACGCTGGACCTCCCCATTCACGAGAAACCGGCCAAGCGATGGCGTAGTTATTCAATAGCCTCCTGGCCCGATGGGAGTAATGTTTTCGAATTAGTCATTGTGTTATTGGAAGGCGGAGCTGGTACGCATTATTTATTCAATGAGATCAGGGAGGGGTCAGAGATCACTTTGCGTGGCCCGCAAGGGGTGTTTGTTTTACCGGAGCCGGTAGACCGTGACCTTTTCTTCATCTGCACAGGTACCGGCGTAGCGCCGTTCCGTTCGATGAGCTACCATATACTCAATAAACAGGTTCCACACCAAACCATTTACCTGGTTTTTGGCTGCCGAAAGTTTGGGGATGCGCTCTATGGACAAGAGTTGAAGGAATTGGAATCTAAAGTGTCGAGCTTCCGGTACATACCCACTTTTTCCCGGGAAGAACCAGGCGCTTATTGCACGGGTTATGTACACGGGGTATATGAAAAGATATGTAAGGAAAACAGGTTTCCCGCTCCAGGCGATCCTGCACTCCTGATGCCGAAGCCCGCCTACTTCTTTCTATGCGGCTGGAAAGATATGATCGATGAAGCCAAGCAGCGTATACAGGACCTGGGATATGATAAGAAATCCATTCACCAGGAATTATACGGGTAAACGACCTTCTTTCGCATTCCAATACTGGAGAACGTTATTTCAAACCTATAGCCAGATAAGTAAGTGCGGAATTAATGCTGACTTCCGCTGCCTGTTTGTTGTGCAAGTTTCCGCTTGGTAATATCCTGCACTTTGGAATTGCTTTCTTCTTTAGATGAGATGGGAATAACAGGGATGTGATGCTCCTTTAATTTTTGCTCAAGACTAGCTTTTTCTTTCTGGAGATCCAAAATGTCGGCATGATTGCTGAGCATTTCGTTTTCCAGTTCCAGGACTTTCATCTTAAGTTTCTTCAGTTGACTCTTCCGTACAATGAACCCTGCCAGGAATGCCGAAAGAATAAGGCCACCAAACAAGTACACATTCACAGGAATGATGATTGCAAGCATAAACAGCTTTTTAGGGTAAAAGAACCTCTGGTTAATGTTCACCGGCTGTCCTTCATATAGGGGTAAGGTCCTACTGACAAGTCAATAATTTGACCTATGTCAATAAGGCAGTTATCCTATAACGGATAGCCAAATAAATTATTTTAAGCTACTAAATCAAATAGAGCCTAATAGGGGGTGTGTTTTCAAAAGGACTAGCGGTACTTCAAAAAAGGAGAGAGGTCTTTCAGGAATTAAACCTTTACTATACTTGATGTTGCAGAGTCAAATTTAGAATTAATTAATCTGTTTTTGAACAATTTCCAGGATTTTATTTATCGGAATTCGTTCTTGTTGCATAGAATCCCGATACCGGATGGTAACGGTATTGTCTTCTTTCGTCTGATGGTCGACAGTTATGCAGAACGGCGTTCCGATCGCATCCATACGACGATAACGCTTGCCGATGGCGTCCTTTTCCTCATAAAAACAGTAAAAATGAGGTTTGCAGGTATCCATGATCTGGCGGGCAATCTCCGGTAAACCGTCTTTTTTCAACAAGGGCAATACGGCCAACTTGATAGGAGCCAGCTTAGGTGGAAACTTCAGCACTACCCGGCTGTCTTGCTTTTCAGGGGTGCTAAGATCCTCTTCAGTATATGCTTCGCTAAGTACCAGTAAGATGGTTCTATCCAAACCGATAGAAGTCTCGATCACATATGGTACATAGTTCTGATTGATCTCATTATCAAAGTATTGCAGTTTCTTTTTGCTATAGAGCTGATGTTGGCTCAGGTCAAAGTCACCTCTTGAGTGTATACCTTCCACTTCTTTGAAACCAATCGGGAATTCATATTCGATGTCGCAGGCCGCTTTGGCGTAGTGTGCGAGCTTTACGTGGTCATGGTAACGGTATCTTTCGGCTGGAATACCCAAGCTCAGGTGCCATTTCAGGCGTTCAGCCTTCCAGTATTCATACCACTGGTCTTCTGTGCCAGGGCGTACAAAGAACTGCATCTCCATCTGCTCAAACTCACGCATGCGGAACACGAACTGGCGGGCGACGATCTCGTTACGGAAGGCCTTACCGATCTGGGCGATACCAAAAGGTATCTTCATACGGCCGGTCTTCTGCACGTTGAGGAAGTTCACGAAAATACCCTGGGCCGTTTCCGGGCGCAGGTAGATCTCACTGGCCTCATCCGATACGCTGCCCAGCTGGGTTGAGAACATGAGGTTAAACTGGCGCACATCCGTCCAGTTGGCTGTGCCGCTTACCGTACATTTTATCTTACTGTCTTCAATCAGTGTCTTCAATCCAGCCAGGTCGTCCTTGGCCAGCAGGGCATCCATCGACGCCAGTAAAGCATCTGCTTCTGCCTTTTTGCCCTCTTTCTCCAACAGATCGGCATGCGCCTCGATCAGGTGGTCTACCCGGTAGCGCTTGTTGCTGTCCTTGTTGTCGATCATCGGGTCGCTGAAATTATCAACGTGGCCGCTCGCCTTCCAGGTAGTGGGGTGCATGAAAATAGCCGCATCGATACCAACGATGTTCTCGTGCATCTGGGTCATGCTCTTCCACCAATAGTCGCGAATGTTCTTCTTTAGCTCGCTGCCCCATTGGCCGTAATCATAAACTGCACTCAAACCGTCATAGATCTCACTCGATTGGAAAATGAATCCGTATTCCTTGCAATGCGAAATGATCGCCTGAAACTTGTTGGTATCTGTTGCCATAGCGGGCAAAGATAAGACGGGCTAATATTATCTGTTTCAGACGCTTGAAAAAATAGTATGTATATAATAAATCAGGGAGCCGAATGGGGCATATCGGCCAATTAGTTGGTTTACAGCAGCAGATACTTGAAATTATTCAGCTATTGCGGTTGCCGGCACCCGCCGCTATCTTTAAGCTCCTAAATCCACCCCATGACAAACAATGAGACCATCCGCATCGAGATCGACAAACAGATCGCCGCCGGATTTTCGGCCGATGAGATCAGGAGCAACCTCCTTTCTCAAAAATACCATCCCGATGAAGTGAACAGCGCCATGCGGCAAACCGGCGCAGCTGCGCGGGCAAATTCTCCCGCCGGATTCGGCATCGCCTCGGTACTTGTTTCCATTTTCCTCATCATCAGCGGTATCATGAAAGTGAACCGGTACGAGTCGGGGAGTATCAGTTACATCTTCGGCTTCATCATGTTGATCGGAGGGATCGGTGGTTTGATCTTCAAAGTGGTTGATATGTCGCGCCGCTAAGCGAACTGTTGCCTGCAAATTGCCTGAAAGTTGTTTTCACGATATTCCCTTTCTCGGTAGGCCACCTGTGGCTGCTGAAAAAGGGAATATCCCGTAACATAAGTTTATAGCCGTCACCGCAATGTTAGGTCAGTTGTGTTTGCCATTCGTTCTGCCATGATCCGTTTGTACTTCCGGGCCCGGAATTGTCGATAGGTTAAGAACAGTCCACCCATGACGGCAAAAATCATGATAAAATTCCCAATGTTCTTTTTATTCTCTTTATTGACGGCCATGTTCCTTGCCGCCAAATCTGCATAGGGCAGGCCTTTCTTCGCAATGTTAAAAATCGTGAAGATCTTGCCGGTATCCTGCTGGTGAGGAGACATTTCATGATCCCTCCTGTATCGGATGGTAAGTACATCACCTGGTTCCAGGCTGTCTATATCATATGTTGCCATTCGATATTTGACATATTCTTCATCGAAGCGGTATATGTTCGGGTCTTTGAGGAAGGAAAAATAGTAAACGTAAAACCTATTATCATTGTCAGATATATAAGATTTCCAAGGCTTTTTATGTAAGATCTTTGGAGCAGAAGTCTCCAGCCTTGTTTCATCAATTGTTCCCTCCCCCGACACGTAGCTATAAATAGGCCAAATGATAAATATAGATGCGAAACTTATCGATACAAATAAGTACACCTTAAATTTATCTCCTTTGCTCCCAAGATATCGGGGCAGATGAGGTTTAGCTACCTGCTTCCGGTTCTTCTCTATCCAATTACTGATGATTATGATCACGGAGTTAAGTGCAGGCAAGGCAAACAGGATAGAAAGCAAGATCATTGCCGTGCCAATTCCTTTGCCCGACATTTCTTTGCCCATGAAAAAATAAGTCAATGCGAAAATAAGGGAGGTGACTCCTGCGGCCAGCGCCGCAATATTTTTCTTGTTGATCGTTTTCTTATAAGTTGCCGCATGGTCCTGCCGCATTTTTTCATAGGCCTGCCGGGCCTCTTCGTGTGCAAGATTGAACATGGTACTTAATTCCACTACAATCTCTTCTACCGCCAAATCATCCGCTACCAACATCAAGGCATATTCTGAAGCGCGTGCTATTCGTTCTTCTTTGGGTAAGGTTTGGTAATCCATCCGGGCTATTTCATGGTAGGATATGGTCCTATAATTCCAAAATGATTATTTCAACTTCTCATTATCCTGGTGCCGGTTGGCATCACGGATATTCTTCTTCTCGAAATTCTTGTGCAATGCATCGGTGAGGTTGACGCCCGTTTGATTGGCCAGGCATATCAATACCCACAACACATCGGCCATTTCATCGGCCAGGTGCTTGTTCTTATCACTCTCTTTAAACGATTGCTCCCCGTAGGTGCGCACCATCAGTCTTGATAGTTCGCCCACCTCCTCCATCAGGATACCCAGGTTGGTAAGTTCATTGAAATAACGCACACCCACGGTTTTGATCCATTGGTCCACCTGTTGCTGCGCTTCGTTCAGCGTAATATCCATATTGCTGTTTTTATGATTTGAGGCAATCTATTCCTTGTTCTTCGAATCGATAATGATCGTAACCGGACCATCATTGAGCAGGCTCACCTTCATATCGGCCCCAAACTCGCCGGTGCCGATCCCTTTGCCCAGGTCCTTTTCAAGCTGGGCGATCATTTTTTCATACAATGGGATCGCAATATCGGGTTTGCTCGCCCGGATATAGGAGGGGCGGTTGCCCTTTTTGGTGGCCGCGTGCAGGGTAAACTGGCTTACCAATATAATATCGCCCCCATTTTCTTTGACCGACACATTCATCACCCCCTGGTCATCGTTGAATATGCGCAGGTTCACGATCTTATTGCTGAGCCACTCGATGTCTTCTGCAGTATCTGCATCTTCAATTCCTACGAGCACCAACAAACCATTTCCGATGCTTGAGCGTATTATATTATTGATCGTTACACTTGCCATACTGACGCGCTGGATTACTGCCCGCATATTTATAGGTTAGTGTGTAAATTTATGGGAAGAAAGGGCAACCGGCAAAATGCCCGTGTATTATGAATAAGATAGATATAACTAAAGAGATTGAGTTCCAAACGGCACGTAGTGGCGGCAAAGGAGGGCAAAACGTTAATAAAGTAGAGACCATGGTGGAGGGGTATTTCCATATTGATAAGTCATTGATACTGAGCAATCAGCAGAAGGAGATATTGAGCAGGAAGCTAGCCTCCAGAGTAAATTCGGAAGGGTTTTTGCAAGTGAAGAGCCAGGTTCACCGTTCGCAGCTGGAGAACAAGCAGGAAGTAGTAGAAAAGATGCATCTCCTGATAGAGCAGGCCCTGAAAAAGGAAAAGAAACGCATCGCTACAAAACCTTCCAAGGCAGCAAAGGCAAAACGGCTGGACTCGAAAAAGAAGCAATCGGGCCACAAACAAAACCGTCAGAAGATCCGCCCGGCCGATCATTAACCTAAATCCGTGCAAATGCAACCACGCCAGCCAAACACGTCCATGCTTAACAGAATAGCCAGTTGCCTTTTGCTGATCTCCGTACTGGCATCCTGCCAGAAAGAGCTCAAAATGGACGCTACGGCTATTCACAATATTGAGCTGCGGTTTAAACCAGTGGTGCTGTTTGACACGGTCGAAATGAAGTTCGACACCGTTACCTACAAAAATGCCTTCAATGAATCCTTCAAAGTAAGTGCCTTTAAATTCTACGTACATGCCTTTGAACTTTTCAATACCGATTCCAACAGGATATCCCGTGCCGGCGACCAGGACTACTACCTCGTCGATTTTGCCGACAGCAACTCCACCGTCATCAAACTGAATGTGGTTCCGTATAAATACAACGTTCTCGCATTCACCATGGGGGTTGATAGCGTGCTGAACGTAAGTGGCGCCCAAACCGGGGTACTTGACCCCGCTAAAGGGATGTTCTGGGAATGGAATACGGGTTACATCATGTCGAAGCTGGAAGGAACATCGCCTGTTTCTACCGCACCGGCCAACAGTTTCAAATACCATATCGGCGGATTCCGGCAGGCCGAAAGCGTAATAAAAAAGATAACTTTGTTGTTCCCTTACCCGGAAGTCATCGATATGAAGCCTGGTAAGAAAACCGTGATCGACATCACGGCCGATGTATATGACTGGTTCAACAATCCGCACGACATCCGTATCGGAACCAATGCGGGGGTGATGTCGCCGGGTACCCTGGCACAGCAGATCGCTGAAAACTATTCCAAAATGTTTGCGGTCGTGAAAGTCAAAAATGATTAACGGTGGCCATCAGGTGGACTATACGGTTTGTATTACTTTTCTTACTGGGAACAGTATGGATACAGGCGTGTAAGAAATCGAATGGCGACAAATCGGGGCCCACACCCATCAGTTTTGCCATCCCTGCAGGATTTCCCACTCCGCAATACCAGTTTACCACCAATGCATTGACCGAAGAAGGGTTTGAACTGGGACGAAAACTCTTTTACGATGGCAAGCTCTCGAAAGACGGCAATTTTCCCTGTGCTTCCTGTCACCAGCAGTTTGCTGCTTTTGCCACCTTCGATCATAACTTCAGCCATGGCTTCAATAACCAGTTCACCACCCGCAATGCGCCGGCTTTGTTCAACCTCGTGTGGCAAAAGCAAACCCATTGGGATGGTGGCATCAATAACCTCGAGGTGCAGCCGTTGGCGCCGCTCATGGCTCCCAACGAAATGGCAGAAGATATTAATAGTGTGCTGGGCAAATTGAACCAGGATGCTACGTATAAACAAATGTTCAAAGCTGCCTTTGGTGATGAAACCATCAATAGCCAGCGCATGTTGTATGCCCTCACGCAGTTTGTGGGCTCGCTGGTGTCGGCCGATTCCAAATACGACCGCGTGAAAAAAGGGCTGGCTGCCTTTACGCCACAAGAGCAGATGGGATATACCTTGTTTCAGTCGAAATGCAATAGCTGCCATGCCGAACCATTGTTTACCGATAATAGTTTCCGCAATACCGGGCTGCCGGTAGATCCAACCATCAATGATAGGGGACGCATGCGCATCACCCAGAACAGGGCCGATTCGCTGAAGTTTAAAGTACCCAGCCTTCGTAACCTGTACCTTACTTTCCCATATGGTCATGATGGCCGATTTATATCGGTAAACCAGGCCTTGGAGCATTACAATAGTGGCGTGCAGCAAAGCGCCACCGTAGATCCGCTGGTTCAGCATGGCATAGCCCTCAGCACCAACGATAAGAACTACCTGCAATTATTTTTACGCACGCTCACCGATTCCACCTTTATCAAAAACAAACGTTTTGCGCCGCCGGGCAGTTAGCCCTTCTTCTCCTGGCACAGTTCTATCAACACACTATTGGTTCCTTTGGGATGTAAGAAGCAAACCAGCTTATTATCTGCCCCCTGCTTCGGTGTGGTGTTGAGTAATGTGAAACCTTCTCCCTGTAATCTCTGCATTTCCGCCTCAATATCGGCCACTTCAAATGCGATGTGGTGAATGCCTTCCCCTTTCTTCTCGATGTACCGGGCAATTACCCCTTGCGGGTCGGTGCTCTCCAAAAGTTCGATCTTGGTTTCACCCTGGCGAAAAAAAGCAGTGGTTACCTGCTCGCTGGCTACCGCTTCCTGCTTATAGCAGGGCGTGTTGAGCAGTTTTTCGAACAGGGGAATGGATCGAGCCAGGTCTTTCACGGCAATGCCGATATGTTCAACTTTCAGCATAAGTAGTTTTTGAAGTAGCTCAAAGATACTTCCACCTTCCAACCATTCGCGGTAAATTTGTGTTAGGATAAGCGTATGCTGCATTTTCCCATATACCTCGACTACAATGCTACCACCCCCTGCGATCCGCAGGTGGTAGAAGCCATGCTGCCCTACTTTACCACTCAGTTTGGCAATGCTGCCAGCCGGCAACATGCCCTCGGCTGGCAGGCCGAAGAGGCGGTAGACTATGCACGAAAGCAAGTGGCGGCACTGATCGGGGCCGATGTTACCGAGATCGTTTTTACTTCGGGCGCCACCGAAAGCAATAACCTGGCGTTGAAAGGGTTGGCAGAAATGTATGCGGCCAAAGGCAATCATATCATAACCTGTGTAACTGAGCATAAAGCGGTACTGGACGCCTGCAAGCACCTCGAAAAGCAAGGTGTACTGGTAACCTATTTGCCGGTCGATAGAGAAGGGTTTATCAGCCTGGAGCAACTGGAAGCAGCCATCACTCCACAAACCATCCTTATCGCCATCATGTATGCGAATAATGAAACAGGGGTGATACAGCCGGTGGAGGAGATTGGCCGGATCGCTAAGCAGCATGGTGTGATCTTCTTCAGCGATGCTACCCAGGCCGTCGGAAAGATTCCGGTAAATGTATTGGCCGACGGGATAGACCTTATGAGTTTTTCTGCCCACAAATTATATGGTCCCAAAGGGGTAGGAGCACTTTACATACGCCGCAAAAATCCCAGGGTGCGCATCACCGCCCAGATAGACGGCGGTGGCCATGAACGAGGTGCGCGCAGCGGTACCCTCAATGTGCCCGGCATCGTAGGCCTGGGCAAAGCGGCCGAATTATGCCGCCTGCACTTGCAAGCGGAAGGAGGCCGGTTGAGCCAATTGCGCGATCAGCTGGAACAAGGCCTGTTGCTGCTGGAAGGTGTGCAGGTAAATGGAGGGGCTGATAACCGGCTGCCGCATGTCAGCAACCTTGCTTTTCCCAACGTGGATGGCAATGCCCTGATGTTGGGCTTCAATAAAAATATTGCCGTAGCCACCGGCTCGGCCTGTACCTCGGCCTCCATGGAGCCCAGCTTTGTATTAAAAGCCCTGGGCCTGCCCGACGACCTGGCCCGCAGTTCCCTCCGCTTCAGCCTCGGCCGGTTCACTACCGTCGCCGAGATCGAATACACCATTCAACGAGTTTCCGAAACTGTGCGCTCTTTGCGGGCTCTCGATCCGTTTTCTGCATCTTAAGAAGAAGCTGTCCCTTTTTTGGGGCTATGAAGGCCGTTTCAACAGCTAATAAATTGACATATCCTTACGGCTGGACCTCCTAAAAAGCAAAAACTCTCCGGGGGGAGAGCTTTTGGTGCAGTAGGTTATGGTTATCTGTGTAAAATATATGTATGGCTAAGCCGTTAATAATCACGGATAGTTCTACAATAGGAAATGGATTTTTGTGTTTGGGAGACAGCGAATATAGGTAAATCCTCTTTTCGTAGATCACTATCAACCGGTTTTCTTTTTATGTAGGTATAATCTCTTATTTTCGTACGCATGTGGCCTGTTTGTAAAAAAGAATTTCGACAATTCTTCAGTAGTCTCACCGGGTATATTGCCATTGTGGTGTTCCTGTTGCTGAATGGATTGTTCCTGTTTGTGTTTCCCGATACCAATATCCTTGATTTTGGGTATGCTACGCTTGATAAATTTTTTGAATTGGCACCCTGGATCCTCCTATTGCTGATCCCCGCCATCACCATGCGCAGCTTTGCCGACGAATTCAAAGGTGGCACTTTCGAGATCCTGCAAACCAAACCGCTCTCCCGCTGGCAGGTAGTGGGGGGCAAATATTTCGGCGCCCTCCTGGTGGTGCTGATCGCCCTGCTACCCACGCTCGTTTACATCATTACCATACTGCAGTTGTCCGAATCGGGCGGTATCGACACCGGGGCCATCATCGGGTCCTATATCGGTCTCCTTTTCCTCGTGGCTGTTTTTGTCGCCATCGGCATTTGCTGCAGCAGCTTTACCAATAATGCCGTAGTGGCGTTCATCGTGAGTGCATTTGTGTGTTTCCTGCTGTACAGCGGGTTCAATGCTATCAGCCGCATACCGGCCCTCGAATCGGGCGCCGATTATTACGTTGGCATGGCGGGTATCGATTTCCATTACCGCAGCGTGAGCCGCGGCGTGGTCGACAGCCGGGATATCATTTATTTCCTCGGCATTATCGGCTTCTTTTTGACATTTACAGCTAAGAACTTATTGAAACGATAAACCAATGGTATCGGGCCGCAGCCGGCCCTTTAACTGATGGAAGTCTGAGAGATCATTAATGACTATGAAAAAACTGTTTGCTACAAAATACTGGTGGATTTATTTGCTGATCGTACTGGTGGGTGTCAATTACCTCGCCTCCCAATTCCATTTCCGCCTGGACCTTACCCAGGAAAAACGATTCACTTTATCTACCCCCACGAAAAAGCTGTTGAGCAACCTCAACGATCCCGTAACGGTTACCGTATTCCTGGATGGCGACATGCCTGCCGGCTTTAAACGTCTCGCCAACAGTACCCGCGAACTGTTGCAGGAGTTCAAAGAGAACGGAAAGGGCAATATCCATTTCCGCTTTCAAAGACCGGGGTCGGATAAGGCAGACACCGCCGGCGTGTATTCGATGGACTCCCTGATGAGCCTGGGCCTCAAGCCTACCAACGTTCGCGTTAAAGCCAAAGAAGGAGAGGGGGAAGAACAGCGCTACCTGTTTCCGGGTGCTATCGTTACCTATCACGATCGCATTGTACCCGTCGACTTTCTACAGAGTTCAAAAGTGAACGACGGCGATCCTTTCAGCACTCTGAATAATGCAGACGCCCTACTCGAGTTTAAGCTGGCGCACGCGATCCAGAAAATAACCGCCGAAACAGTGCCTGCCGTTGGTTACCTGCTGGGTAATGGCGAACCCATGACCTATAATGTATACGACCTCATAGAAGGAGCCCTGAAACCCAACTATGGATTTGGATTTGTACCCATCGACAGTGTGAAAGTGATACCGCAGTATTTCAATGCGCTGGTGGTGATGAAGCCCACGAAAGCCTTCACCAACGAACAAAAGCTGAAGATCGATCAATATATAATGCATGGCGGTAAGGTGATCTGGCTGCTCGATAAGCTGGATGCCAATCTCGATAGCCTGATGCGTAAGAACGGCGATTTTGTGGCCTTCGATTTTGGTCTCAATCTCGACGACCAGTTCTTCAAATATGGCGTGCGGATCAATGCCGACCTGGTGCAGGACCTCCAATGCGACCGCATCCCCATGGTGGTAGGCAGCATGGGCGACAAGCCGCAAACCGAATTGCAATCCTGGCCTTATTTCCCCTTATTGTCTTCCTACAGCAACAACCCCATCGCGAAAAACATGGACCAGGTGCTGTCACTGTTCCCCAGTTCGATCGATACGGTGAAAGCGCCCGGCATTCAAAAGACGGTGCTGCTGGCAACCTCCTCCAACGCACGAACACTCAGCACACCGGCTATCGTGTCGCTTAATAGCATCAAAACGGAAGAAGATATGAAGACCTTCAACAAGGCCAACATACCTGTAGCCGTATTACTTGAGGGGAAGTTTTCATCTTTGTTCACCAACCGCCTTTCGCAAGCGACCATGGATACCATGGCGGGCCTTTACAAGCAGCCATTCCGCGCGGCGCCGGCGGAGGATAATAAAATGATCGTGATCGCCGATGCGGATATCGCCACCAATGTGTTCTCTCAGGCACAGGGGCCGCTGCCCATGGGCTTCAACCAGTTTACTAATTATCAATATGCCAATAAGGATTTTATCCTCAATTGCATTGAATACCTCGTTAATCCCTCCGGTATTCTTGAAACGCGTTCCAAAGATTATACCCTGCGCCTCCTCGATCCCGAAAAGGTAGAGACCCAAAAAACTACCTGGCAGCTGGTCAATATCGGGGTGCCGGTTTTGTTGGTCCTGCTATTTGGGTTCATTTATCAGGCTATCCGGAAAAGAAAATACCAGTAGGGCAACAGGCCGGCATGGCGATGCTGCCCGGTCTTTTCGATTTAACTTTCTTTTAAGACCCGGTAAACGCCCATAATTCCCCTGATTTGTACAATTGCAGACCCACTGTAGACATGCCCTTAAACCGGCATTGGCCCCTATCTTTGCTGCCATCAACAACTAAGCATGACAAGGGATCAAATCACTTACCTGGTCTTTGGAATTGTTCTGATACTGGCTATCGTCATTGACCTCGGACTTTTCAGCAAGCGATCTACCCACGTATCGCTTAAGAAGGCATTTTGGGTAAGCGTGTTCTGGGTGGCACTGGGTCTCAGCTTTGGCGTATTCATCTGGTTCGAGCTGGGTAAAGGCATGGCACTGGAATACATCAGTGCTTACCTGATGGAAAAAAGCCTCAGCATTGACAACATATTTGTCTTCATCCTCCTTTTCAATTTCTTCTATGTCAAAGAAGAGTATTACGCCCGGGTATTGCTCATCGGCATCTTGATGGCCATCGTATTCCGGGTGCTGTTCATCACCGTGGGCGTTGAACTGGTGAACCGTGTGCATTGGGTGCTCTATATATTCGGCGCCTTCCTGGTTTGGACAGGTTACAAAATGTTTACGCACGAAAAAAGTGTTGAGTTCAACCCCGAGAAAAGCCCTGTATACAAATGGCTGCGGAAGATCCTGCCCATCAGTATGGACGATTTTGGTGGCCGGTATATCGTGAAGGTCAATGGCAAACGCATGTACACCTCCCTGTTTGTGGTGGTGGTGATGCTGGCCACGACAGATATTGTATTCGCGGTTGATTCCATACCCGCAGTAATGGGGGTGTCTAAGCATCCACTGGTGATCTATACCAGTAATATATTCGCCATCCTCGGTTTGCGTTCCTTATTCTTTTTGCTGAAAGGAGCCGTCGATAAATTCAGTCACCTGCAGCAGGGCATTGCCTTTGTGCTCATTTTTATTGGTTTGAAGATGCTGGTGGAGTTTTTCCATATCGAAATACCGATCTATGTTTCGCTCCTGGTGATACTGGTAAGCATTGCCGCATCGATGGTCTATTCAGTGGCATTGGCAAACCGTGAAAAGAATGGTAATAACGACGCCGGACACAACAGAGACCTCCACTAATCAACACCATGAAATACCATATAGAAGATATTACGGGCATTGTGAAAGGAAAGCTGGTTCAGCAGCACGACAATGCTTTTATTGAACACCTGCTCATCGATAGCCGCAAAATGATCTTTCCGGATACATCGCTGTTCTTTGCCATGAAAGGCCCCAGGCGCGACGGTCATGTTTTTCTGCCGGCACTTTATGAAAAGGGGGTCAGGAACTTTGTGGTGAGTGAAGACACGGATGCAAGCAAACTGTCGCAGGCCAATATTATCCAGGTAAAGGATGTGTTGCAAGCGCTTCAACTGCTGGCGGCCCATCACCGGAAACAATATTCCTTGCCCGTCATCGGCATCACCGGCAGCAACGGTAAAACCATCGTCAAGGAGTGGCTCAACCAATTGCTCGATGATCAGTACTCGATCATCCGCAGTCCGCGCAGTTATAATTCGCAAATCGGCGTACCCCTGAGTGTGTGGCCCATGAATGATACCCACGAACTGGGCATCTTCGAAGCAGGCATCTCGCAAAGCGGTGAAATGGACCGGTTGCAAAAGATCATTCAGCCTTCCATCGGTGTTTTCACCAATATCGGCGAAGCCCATAGTGAAGGTTTTCTCAACCGGCGGCAGAAGGTGAACGAGAAGCTCCGGCTGTTTACCCATGTCAAAACCCTGGTGTATTGTAAGGATGCCCCCGAGATCAATGAAGGGGTGGCCGCGTTGTGGCAGCAGTTCAACAAAGGGGGCCAGGGCAGCTTTGAGATATTCAACTGGAGCACGGTTACCGAAGCTACCCTCCAGGTGCTCACTGTTTATAAAGAGGAAGGCACTACGTTGATCACCGCGCTTTACAAAGAACAAACGATCGCCATCAAGATACCTTTTACCGACGATGCTTCGGTAGAGAATGCCATTCATTGCTGGTGTGTATTGCTGCATCTTGGGGTGGCTGCAAAGGCAATCGCCAAAAAGATGTTGCAGCTGGGCCCCGTGGCTATGCGGCTGGAGCTGAAGAAGGGGATGAACAACTGTTCTATCATCAACGACAGTTACAGTGCCGACCTCAGTTCCTTCAACATTGCCCTCGATTTCCTGGCGCAGCAAAGTCAGCACGACCGCAAAACGGTGATCCTGTCCGACATCCTGCAAAGCGGCCGCAACGAAAAGGAGTTGTACAAAGAAGTGGCGCAGGCGCTTGCCCAGCGGGGTATTGCGCGCCTCATTGGCATTGGCGAAAAGATGATCCAGCACCAGGCCGTCTTCCGCCTGTCGCCCATACCCGAACTCGTGTTCTATCCTTCGGTAGAATCGTTTATACACGACTTTCATCACCTCAGTTTCCGCGACGAGACCATCCTGCTCAAAGGCGCCCGTGTATTTGAGCTGGAGCAGATAGATAGGCTGCTGGAACAAAAGGTACACCAAACCGTGCTGGAAATAGACCTCAATGCATTGGGGCATAACCTGCGTCAATACCAGCAATTGCTGCAGCCCACCACAAAGCTGATGGCCATGGTGAAAGCTTTTTCCTATGGCAGCGGCAGCTACGAGATCGCGAATGCGCTGCAGTTCCACAAGGTCGATTACCTCGCGGTGGCCTATGCCGATGAAGGGGTCGAGCTGCGCAGGGGAGGTATCAACCTGCCCATCATGGTCATGAATGCCGACCCCTCTACCTTCGACGTATTGGTGCAATACAACCTGGAGCCTGATCTGTATTCGCCAGCCTTGCTGCGCTCGTTCGAAGCGTTCCTGAAACGGCAGGGTATACGCCAGTTCCCCGTGCACATTGAACTGGAAACAGGGATGAACCGGCTGGGCTTTTCGCCCGAGGAGCTCGATACGGTGCTGGAAGTGCTGAAGGGGGACCTGTTTATCGTGAAGAGCGTGTACAGCCATCTTGCGGCGAGCGAAGATCCCCAGCATGATGCCTACACCCGCCGGCAAGCTTCCATATTTCATGGCATGGTCGAAAAGTTGCAGCAGGTGATCACGTATCCTTTCCTGCGGCATATTTCCAATACGGCTGGTATTGCCCGCCATCCCGATCTTCAGCTCGATATGGTACGCCTGGGCATCGGTTTGTATGGTATCGACAGTGCCAATACACACCGCCTGGAGTTGAAAGAAGTATCTACCCTTATTGCCACGATAGCACAGATCAAGCACCTGAAAGCGGGCGATACCGTGAGCTACGGCCGGCGAGGCGTGGTAGAGCGCGATACGCTGGTGGCTACCGTCCGCATTGGTTATGCAGATGGATACCCGCGCAATTTGAGCAATGGGGTGGGAAAGATGTGGGTGAACGGGAAGCTGGCGCCTGTAATTGGAACGGTATGTATGGATATGGTGATGATCGATATAACCGGTATTCCGCATGTGCAGGAGGGTGATGATGTGATCCTTTTTGGAAAGGAGCTGCCGGTAGGGCAGGTGGCCCATTGGGCGCAAACGATTCCTTACGAGATGCTTACGGGCATATCGCAAAGGGTAAAAAGGGTCTATTTCGAGGAGTAAAAACAGGGGTGCCCGGCTAAGGAACTCCAGAGGTAAAGCATTATCTTTGAAAACTAAATTTCTTGTAAGGTGAAGATCAGATCGGTCGCTTTAATAATAATAGGCATCATAGCTATAGACCAGATTTTGAAGATCTGGGTAAAGACCTCCATGAATTACGGAGAACAAATCCCATTGATCGGCAGATGGTTCCGTCTGTTCTTTATCGAAAATGAGGGCATGGCCTGGGGTTGGAAATTTGGTGGCGAATGGGGTAAGCTGGCGCTTACGTTGTTCAGGCTGGTGGCCGTGATCTTCGGCGTATTCTACATCCGCAGTATCGTTCGTAAGAAATATCACCGTGGCTTCATCATCTGTGTAGCCATGATCTTTGCCGGCGCTTTGGGTAATCTCATCGATAGCATGTTCTACGGTATGATTTTTGGACCCAGTTCCGAGGAATTGCCGAAAGCTGTATTGTTCCCCTCAGGTGGCGGCTATGCCAGCTTCCTGCACGGAAAAGTGGTTGATATGATCTATGTACCGATCATTGAAAATAAAACACTGCCAACCTGGATCCCATTCTGGGGAGGCGAACGGTTCACTTTCTTTTCCCCGATCTTTAACATTGCCGATGCATCTATTTCGGTAGGCGTTATTGTCATCTTATTGTTCCAGCGTCGCTTTTTCAAAAAGCACCCCCACGAAGAAACCCGCACAACTGTAGAAACCAATTCTCCGGTCAACGATACTGTACAGGTATTGTAATTGATCCCGGCAGGGTACGATGGTTTAATGATTATTACTTCCTTCCTAACAGAGGTAATGGTGTGCGCATGGATGTAGCCTGTGGGTATCAATGGTCTTTAATGGACTATTAAACCCGTGGTTATGAAGCGAATACATTGCATTGGACTGTTAATGGCATTAATGGTGGGCATCTTTATGCCTGCCTGTAAAAAAGAGTTAAGTTACGAAGGTGGTTATGTGGCACCCATTGGTACCGAAGCCTGGGAATTCAAGCAGGGAAGTGCGGCCTACCTGGGGCCCATCGATACCGCCTATTATCTAAATACCGGCAGCGTAAACTCACTGGTGCTGGAAGGCACTTCTACCGACAAGACCGGCAATTTTTACCTCGAGATCATTGGCGCTAATATTATTACCGGTAATTACGCCACACCTTCTGTCGTATTTGGGTATTATAACAACGGCACACTGATATATAGCAACGATCCTCTTGCCGCCAACAAATTCAGTGTAACCATTACCAGTATCGATACGGCCGGCGTAAGTGGTACCTTCACTGGTGAGGTCCTCGATACCACAGGCGCAGTAGTAACAGTAACCGACGGTAAGTTTGCTGCAAAATTCACCAGCACAACGCCAGGTCCCGTCCCAACTGGCTGCCGCATCAGCAATGTGGCCAGTTATGAATTGACCAATGGTGATAAGATCGGCGCCATTACCAGCTACTTCAATAGCCAGGAACAGGTTATAAAAACCGAGGTCATCGATAGTACGGCGCAAACCTCCGGTACCGTCACCAACACCTTCAACATCACCTATTCGCCTACACAGATCAAGGTAGACACCGACCAGTATTTTACGCTCGATGGTAGCGGCCGCATCAGTTCCTTCCATGGGTACTTCGACCCATCAGACAATTCATCGCCGGCCCTGGTCATTGATTATACCTACGATGCCAATGGCTATATGGTGAAGGCCGAGGCCGGTTTACAGGCATTCCCGGCATTGAAGATTGCAAAGTCGGAGTACACATGGACAAATGGCAACCTCACCCAGGTAAAGATCACCGACAATATTGTGGGCAATGCCACGACAGTCACCTACGAATACGACCTTACGGAAGAAGGGAATGTCTTCCTGGCATTTCACCCCAATCCTGAGATCCTGATGTTCCAGAATGCCATCAATTACGGCAAGAACTCGGTAAACGTGCCAGTGAAATCAACCCGCACCGACACCGACAGCGGCGGTACGCCGACAGGCCCTTCCACCACGGCAGAGTTCATAAATTATGAATTCGACGCCAACCACAATGTCACCAGCTTTGAAGCGACTGGCCAGGAGTCGGTGTACGGCGTGGATGTAAAGCATGTACTCACCTATAGATGCAAATAGCGACGCAGTCTAAATAGATTCGGGCCAGGCCGGGGGAGTAACCTTTAGCCTGGCCCGAAGCATTTTATCAGGTGCATGGTTGATTATTCTCTTTTCAGTTTCAACACCTGCCTGGTGATTACGGCATCCTGTTGCTGCAACTGGATAATGTAATTGCCTGGCTGCACATTGCTAAGACCGGTGATGCTAACCGTGTTGTATCCTTTACTCACTACAGTAGATACCTTCCGGATAAGCCGGCCGTATCCATCCATCAATGAAATCACCAGCGGCATGTTATCGGGCGATGTAAGGTCGATGTTGATCTTATCCTGGAAGGGGTTCACAATGGAACGCACCGCGAAATCGGGCACACCATTCGATACCTGTATGATACGGCTGTACTTGCTGGCCTTGCCATCGGTGATGATAATGCGGTAATAACGTACACCACTTATGGGCTGGGGATCGGTGAAGTGATAGGTTTGACTGCCGGTTGAAGTACCGGGCACCTCGCCGATCCTCGTAAAGTTCGTTTTATCGAAACTGCTTTCTATGATGTACCTCGTGCCTTCTTCTTCATTGATCGTGGTCCATTGAAGTTGGGTATGGTCGTTGACGGCTCTGCCTGCGAACGACTGCAGATCGGTTTGCACCAGTACATTACAATTGACCGTAGTGATCGTGATGAGTGTGGTGGCCATGTAAGAACAGTTGTCGTTGCTCAGGTTGCCAGGCATGGAAGCGATCCGCACGCGGTAGCGGTGGCCATTGACAACCGCTCCCGCCAGAAAGGTAGGGTAGGTCGCTTTGTACTCATATTCTCCGCCCACCAATACCGGCGTACCCGTTCCACTAACACCTGTATTGGCCCAGGTGGTGCCGCCATCCGTACTTCTTTCCCAGCGCCAGTGAATATAGTTGGGGAAGTAACAGCGGATATTGGCATACATGTCGATCACCTGCCCATCACAAACAGAGAGGGAAGGAGAGGGTTGGAGGTCGAGGTTGGGACTGCAGGTGGCGAGCGTCACATCGTCCAGCGCCCAGTCGTTACCACCGCCGCCGGCAGCATTGTTGCGGATGGTGATGGTGAAAGAGGTTTGACCAGGTCCCGTCTTGTACACAAATCCTTTCTTCACCCACTGTCCGGTATATTTGAGATTACCCGTTGTATAATAGTCAACACCATCAACCGTAAAAGTAAGGTTGGGGTTTACACCCGAAGAGTCCGGGTCTCTGAAGTTGGGGTTGGGGAAAAAGGTAGAACCCGAACTGCCGTAAGAGCCCTGGCCGGTAGAGTCGCAACCGCAATACTTACAGATATTCTTGAACCAGGCCGAGAATTCGTAATAGGTATTAGGGCAAAGACCGCCCACCGTTTGCTGTATCGCGTTGCTATTGGCGTAGGCTGCATTCACGGCGATGAAGTAACCGCCATTGGCGCCCGGCGCAACCGGTAAGTTGCCCGCTTGTTGATTGGTGGCCCCGGTGTGGTCGCCCATGATATCCCAGCGCGCGTGCACGCGGTTGGTGCTGTGGGGGATGGGCGAATTGGGGTTGGTATTGCCCGAAGGGCTTAAGTTGTTGACGATCGAGTAACTACCATCATTAGGCTGTCCGGTTGCAACGCTTTGAAAGGCGAAACCGGGTACAATAGCCGAAGTAGCCCTGTTTTGAGTGGTGCCGCTACCAAAAGTTCCGCCGTTTTCCAACACCGCATTGGCGCCTATTGAATTGGAGCAAAGACCGGCATTGGCCTGGATGGCAACACTCCAGGCGCTGCAGGGACTGTTTACGTTGGTGCCATTGTTCCGGTAGTAAAACGATCCGCCATACAGGTTGATAGAACTGCCATAGGCCATGGCTGGATTGACGCGGATGCGGAAAGAGGCCGATATGATACAAACGCCTCCAAAGAAGGAAGGCCGTCCTTGCCCATGTATCAACCCACCGTTGGGAGCCGACCATGGAGTGGTATTGCTACAGATGCCGCCGAGATTCGCGCCGGCGTTGAAGGTGCTGCCCAGGTTGATGCGGATATACCCTGCCGGGTCGTAATAAGCAGGGTCGTCTCCCGCTGCATCGGAATAGGCTTTGAAATCGATCCCTTCATTGGTCAGCATTTTAAGGCTGCCGCTGATGAAAGTAGTGTTGGCGGGAATAGTGTCTACATAATGGGCATTGCTCACCGATCTGCCATCAAAGTTCCCCACGGCGATAGTGGCGCGTATTTCGAGCGTATCGCCGGGTTCGATGGTGCCGCCACTCACCCCCTTGGTGATGTTGACATAACTTTTCCCGGTAAGCACCCGGGCGGTTTGTGAATATGCCGCCGGTAGTATCACCAACGTGCATACGCAGAACAGTAGTGGTTGTAAAAGTAGATTTGCTTTCATAAGTATGGATTAGATACTTGGGTATCCTGGATTCCTGTAAAAGTATTGCACAGGTGTCAGATGTACAATCGTATATATACTAGTGTCAGTGCGGGTTTCAGCTATTGTTTTGCATCAGGAAAATGCTCAACTTAGTGTTACCAAAATCAATAATCCGAAGCACCCTTAACCCTATCCGGACTATGAAAAACAACACCCTGCTTTTGAGCATTGTTATATTATTTTCATTCTCCTCTACCGCTCAAAATGAACCCTTTACACGCACTGTTTTGAATGAAAAACCAGGCGCCGGTGGTTATCGGCTCGCGCATCCTTTCGATGTGGTGTACGGGCCAGATAACCACCTTTATATTACAGAAAAGATAGGTCGCATCGTTCGCGTGGATACAGGAACGGGAGTTCGGCAGATCATCCTCGATATACAGGGTTCAGTAGCATTGAACATTTCCCGCAACGGCTTTTCGCCCTATGCGGCCACCGGCATCGGGCAAAATGGAATGTTGGGCCTGGCCCTCCATCCGGGATTTGCAAAAGGCACTAACCAGGACTCTATATTCGTGGCTTATAGCTATACTTCTTCTCAGATCAGGATCGTGCGTTACAAATACAACGGAGGCGCATCGCCATCCCTCACCAACCCTACCACGCTGATACAGGGTATACCGGCCGGCGGCGACCACAGCACCGGCCGCCTCATTATTGGTGCCGACGACAAATTGTATTATTCCTGCGGCGATCTCGGCAACAACCAGTTCAATAACCGGTGTAATGAGATCAGGTCGCAAAAACTGCCTACGCAAGCCAATATCACAGCAGCCGATTATTCCCTGTATTCGGGAAAAATACTGCGGCTCAACTTCGATGGAACTATTCCTTCGGACAATCCCGTTTGGGGCGGCGTGCGCAGCCATATATTTACCATCGGGCACCGTAATCCGCAGGGCCTGGTATGGGAAAAAGAACCTGCTGCCGGGTTCACCACACCCATACTCACCGCTGGCGGCAAATTGTTCAGTTCCGAGCATGGCCCCAATACCGACGACGAAGTAAACATCATTGAAGGGGGCCGCAACTATGGCTGGCCCTATATAGCCGGCGATTCGGATGAAGTGAATTACCAATATGTAAACTGGTCAACGGCCGACGATTGCTCGCAGGGTTTTGTGGAAAGCCCGTTTTATATTCCTACAGGAGCCACAGTAATGCAGGAGAAGAATGCGCCGGCCAGCGTAAAAGCCGTGTTCAAAAAGCCGGTGGTAAAGGCCTATACAGAGTGCACACCCCTGCCGGCCAGCAGTTGTGAGATCGCAAACGGCTGGTTGAAATATCCCACCATTGCTCCTTCGGCCATCGAATATTATCACCTGAATGCCGGTAAAGGCATACCCAATTGGTATCCTTCTCTGCTGGTGACTACCCTGCGCCGTGGTACCCTCTACCGTTATCGCCTCAATGCGGCTAAAGATGCCATCATCGGCGATTCGATCGGTTATTTCAAATCGGTCAACAGGTACCGCGATATTGCATTAAGTCCCGATGGAAAAATATTCATAGTAACAGACAGTATTGGTTCCACTTCCGGACCCAGTGGCTCCAACCAAACCAATATGACCAATAAAGGCGCCATCCTGGTATTTGAATATTCCGGTATGATATTGCCCATGACAGAACAACCTGGCATAAAACCACCCGTTGAATATACAACGAGTGTGTACCCCAATCCCGCCACCAGTTATATCCAGGTAGAAACGGAGCCTGCTGTAACGAAACCTGTCCGTTACCGGCTCATCAATATGAATGCCATCCCGGTGCTGGAAGGACTCTCCACCCGTAATAGTTTTACCCTGAACGTAAGTGGGTTCAAAAGAGGTCTTTATATCCTGAAATTGTACAATGCGAATGGTGCAGAGATCAGGACAGACAAGATAATATTACAATAACGGCCACCCAATAGTTACCCATATCGTAAACCGATTTCCTCATACCGTAAGCCGGTGGGGCCGATACTTCATTCCTTTGCGGCGATGAACACCAAACTACTCTCCGCCCTTGTAGGTTGTATACTTACAATATTTGGCGCTAATGCCATCGCGCAATCAAACGGCTCATTATCCGGTAAAGTGTATTCTTCCGATGGCGAACCCGCCGAAGGCGTATCGGTCACCCTGGTAGGTAAAAAGCAGGCTACCATGACCAACGCGCAAGGTGAATACAAGATCACCGGCATACCAGCTGGTGAATACACGATCAGGGTTTCCTCGGTTGAGTTGAAACCGGTCGATAAAACGATCACCGTAAAAGAAGGCGAAAACACGATCTGTAATTTTAACCTGAGTGAGAACCACGCGTTCCTCGAAGAGATCGTGATTGCAGGCCGAAAAAATAAATTCTATACCAAAGAAAGTCAGTCAGTGGCGAAGATGCCGCTGAGCCGGCTCGAGAACCCGCAGGTATATACATCTATACCCAAGAACCTGTTGCGTGAGCAAATGGTCATCGATTTTGCCAGTGCACTGCGCAATGCGCCTGGTCTGTACAAGGTACAGGGCAGCCGCGGTATCAATTCCGATGGAGCCTCTTATTATTCCCTGCGTGGATTTCGCACAGAAGCATCGCTGGTAGATGGCGTACCCGGACAAACCAACGGCGATTATGATCCTGCCTCCATCGAACGGATCGAAGTGGTGAAAGGGCCATCGGCCACCTTGTTTGGCGGCGCCGTTACATCTTTTGGTGGTCTGGTAAATATCACCACCAAGAAACCACTCGATACCCTGGGTGGCGAAGTGTCTTATACCACCGGCAGTTTCAACCTCAACCGTGCAGTGGCCGATGTGTATGGTCCGCTGAACAAGGAAAAAACGGTGCTGTTTCGCTTAAACGCAGCTTATCATCATCAGCTCAGTTTCCAGGATGCCGGCTTCCGTAAAACTATGTTCCTGGCGCCATCACTGGAGTTGCGGGCATCTGAAAAACTGCGGATCAACCTCAATGCCGATTTCTACAATGCAGAAGCGACCAGTCCGGCCGTTGTATTCCTCAACCGCACGCGCCAGTTCGTTGCACATGAGCCCGATGAACTGCATTTTGACTGGAAGCGTTCCTATACCAGCAACGACCTTACCATGAAAACGCCTACGGTGAACGTACGTGCCATCGGTACTTACAAGTTGTCGCCCGGCTGGACATCGCAAACCATCATCTCCAGCAATACCCGTAAATCGGATGGGTACTACCAGTACCAGTTCATCCGTAAAGCAACCGACGACTCGCTGGAGCGCAATATTTCTCTGCAAAATACCATCAACACAGCGCTGGATATTCAACAGAACTTTACCGGCGAATTCAAGGTACTCGGCTTTCGCAACCGGCTGCTGATCGGTGTTGACTATGTTCGTTTCAAAGTGAACAATGACAACTCGCCGTATATCGTGTTCGATTTCGTGAATGGTACATTGAACGATGATAAGAACTATACCAAAATATCGAAGTATGCGGTTGACCAAAAAATCGCGGCCAGCACACTGGCGCCCACACGCAACCACAGTTCCACTTATATCTATAGCGCCTATGCCTCTGATGTGATCAATGTTACGCCCGGCTTGCTGGCCATGCTCAGCCTGCGGGTAGATCGGTTCGACAGCAAAGGCACGCTTAACCATGCCACCAATGCACTGCAGGCAAATACCAGGTACGCACAAACCGCCTTTTCTCCCAAACTGGGTTTGGTGTACCAGGTGATCAAAAAACATGTATCACTGTTTGGTAACTACATGAATGGCTTTTCCAACGTAGCGCCGGTAGCACAACCGCTGCCCGAACTATCGGGCGTATTCAAGCCGCAGCAGGCAGAACAATGGGAGGGTGGCGTAAAGCTGGAACTGTTCAACAATCAGCTGAACTTTACTGCCAGCTATTATGATATCAGTGTATCCAACATCACCCGTCCCGATGTGCTTAAACAAAATGGCATCGACTATAATGTGACTGTGCAGGATGGAACGCAAAACAGCAAGGGCATCGAGTTCGAGCTGAACACCAATCCCATCGACGGATTGAACGTCAACGCCGGCTATGCCCACAACGATAGTAAACTCACCAAAACCACTGCAGCCCTGCAGGGAAGAAGACCTCCTGCTGCTGGTCCGGCCAACCTGGCTAATCTGTGGGTAAGCTATTCCATCCTGAAAGGCAAATACAAAGGCCTGGGCGTTGGTGCAGGTGGCACCTATACCGGCGAACATTTAACGGCCAATTCTGCCGCTACAGGGGTATTTACGCTTCCTTCCTATGTACTGTTGAATGCAACGGTGTTCTATGAAACAAGAAGGTTCCGCCTGGGCGTTAAATTCGATAATATTACCGATCAGCAATACTTTACCGGTCAGGGTACCTTGAGTCAGCAAATGCCTTACGGCGTGTTGGCCAATGTGGCGGTGAAGTTGTAGGTCGAAACGTAGTCCTGGTTTTCTGTGTAAAAAAAAGAGGTTGTCTTTCCTGGAAGACAACCTCTCGTATTTTCAGCAAATGAGAACGCTTAGATCTTTCCAACCATGTTGGCAGGTACCACCCATTCGTCAAATTGTCCTGGCGTTACATAGCCGAGCTTAACGGCCATTTCTTTCAGGGTAGTGCCTTCTTTGTGGGCTGTCTGGGCAATTTCAGCAGCCTTGTAGTAACCGATCTTCGTGTTGAGAGCAGTTACCAGCATCAGTGAATTGTCCACGTGTTTCTTGATATTCTCTTCAATAGGCGCCAATCCCACCGCACACTTGTCGTTGAAACTTACGCAGCCATCGCCAATGAGGCGGGCACTGTGCAGGAAGTTGGCGATCATGACAGGCTTAAATACATTCAGCTCGAAATGACCGGTAGCGCCACCGATATTGATCGCCACATCATTACCCAACACCTGTGCGGCGATCATCGTGAGGGCTTCGCACTGGGTAGGGTTCACCTTACCAGGCATGATAGAAGAACCGGGTTCATTATCGGGAATGAAGATCTCTCCGATGCCGCTGCGCGGGCCCGAGCTCAGCATGCGGATATCGTTGGCGATCTTCATCAGGCTCACGGCAACCGTTTTCAGGGCACCGTGTGCTTCCACGATGGCATCGTGAGCAGCGAGCGCCTCAAATTTGTTTTCTGCAGTAACGAAGGGCAGGCCGGTGAGCTTTGCAATATGTTTGGCAACGTTTACATCGTAGTTGGGCGGGGTATTGATACCGGTACCAACTGCGGTACCACCCAGGGCCAGTTCGCTCAGGTGGGCAAGGGTATTCTTAATAGCCTTGAGGCCATGGTTCAGTTGCGAAACATAACCGCTGAACTCCTGACCTACAGTAAGCGGGGTGGCGTCCATAAAATGCGTACGGCCGATCTTCACCACTTTCATGTACTCCTTGCTCTTCGCCTGAAGCGTGTCACGCAGCTTCTCGATGCCGGGGATGGTTACATCCAGCAGCATCTTATAGGCTGCAATGTGCATCGCAGTAGGGAAGGTGTCGTTGGAAGACTGTGATTTATTTACATCATCGTTGGGATGAAGGAACTTCTCTTTATCGGTGAGCTGGCCGCCTTTGATCACGTGACCACGGTAAGCGACAACTTCATTTACGTTCATGTTGGATTGGGTACCCGAACCGGTTTGCCATATTACGAGGGGGAAGTAAGCATCCAGCTTACCGGCGAGGATCTCATCGCACACCTGACCAATCAGGTCCGATTTTTCTTTGGGCAGCACACCTGCTTCGAAGTTGGTGATAGCGGCGGCTTTTTTCAGGTAGGCAAACGCACGGATGATCTCTTTGGGCATCTTATTGATATCCTGTGCAATCTTGAAATTTTCAATGCTGCGTTGGGTCTGTGCACCATATAAAGCATCGGCTGGCACCTGCACCTCACCCATGGTATCTTTTTCAATACGATAATCCATAACGGAAAAAATTTGAGGGCAAAGGTAGGCGGATTACGCTTTAGTGCACGATTAATTCGCTTTTTAATACCACATTTTCGTAAGGAATATCCTGCCGGTTGATCTTGGTGTCCAGTAGTTTGAACAGCAATTCGGTGGCCCTGGCTCCCTGGTCGTAAGGGAACTGCTCTACCGAAGCGATGGGCGGGTAATCGAGATAGCGGGTTACCGAAACATTGGCATAGCTTACGAAGCTGATATCCTTATCGATCTTTAATTTCTTTTGCCGCGCATAATGGATGGCGTCCAACGCCACATAATCATTAAATACCAATACCGCCGTGGGTTTCTTCTTCATCGACAGCAAGGTATCCAAAGCCTGCTGCGTGCTTTCGGTCGAAAGGTCGGTGCTCACGATCAGCGACTCATCTGCCGGCAGTTTATGCTTTTTGAGCGCTTCGTAATAACCGGCCAGCCGTTCGTTCTTGATGCCCAGGGTGGCAGGCCCCTGGATATATCCTATGGTCTTGTGTCCTTTGTTGATGAGGAACTCTACCGCCTCGATCGAACTGTGGTACAGGTTGCAGCTTACCGAATGCACATCAGGCGCATCGGGCACCCGGTCGAAGAACACGACCGGAATATCATAGCTCTTCATTTGCTCAAAATGCTCGATCTGCGTGGTGTTCTTGGAAATGGAAGCGAGAATGCCGTCCACACGGTGCTTCTTCATCGTTTCCAATATCCTTTTCTCATTCTCGATATCGTCGTGCGACTGACCGATCAGTACGATATAGTTATTTTGTAATGCGATCGTCTCGATGCCATTGATGGCCGAGGAAAAGAACTCTTCCCGCAGGTTGGGTAAAATGACGCCGATCGTAAAGGTCTTCCGCTGTTTGAAGAAAATAGCCGTTTGGTTGGGCTCGTAGTTCAACTCAGCCGCCATCTTCTTCACTGCCAGCCTCGTACGCAATCCAATACTGGGATGATCGTGCAAGGCGCGCGAAACAGTTGAAATGGAAATGTTGAGCCGCTGCGCTATTTCTTTAATGGTCGGAAGCTTTTTCTCCATATGAACGAAAATAAACCGGTAATATATCAAAAAAAAGGCAAACGATTGCGCAATCCCTGTCTGAGCAGGATGCACCTGCTGCAATTTATCATTAACTTTAGACGCTATCCAAACGGTTCCATATGATTGCACCTGCTGTAAAGAAAACATTGTTGGTTGTTGCCGTGTTGGTAGCAGCCGTCCTGATATTCACCTTCAGTACCCGAAGCCCTGCCATCGACTTCAACACCGAAGTAAAACCTATCATTAATAAGAAGTGCATTTCCTGCCATGGAGGCGTAAAGCGCCAGGGAGGTTTCAGCCTGCTGTTCCGTTCAGAGGCATTGGCCAATACCGAATCGGGCAAGCCCGCCATCGTTCCCGGCGATCCGGACAACAGTGAAATGATCCGCCGCCTTACGCTACACGATCTTGAGGAAAGGATGCCTTACCATGAAGAACCACTTACCGAAGGCGAAATAAAAATACTCCGCAATTGGGTGAAGCAAGGAGCCGTATGGGGCGATCACTGGGCTTATGTACCCGTTAAAGAAACCCCTGTGCCGGCATCGGGCAATACCGCCGCCCGAAATGCCATCGATCATTTTATATACGAAAAACAGGCCGATGCAGGATTGAAGCCTTCGCCCGAAGCAGACAAAGCAACCCTGCTGCGAAGGTTGAGTTTGGATCTTATTGGTATGCAGGCGCCGGAGGAGTGGGCGCAAACCTATTTAAAGAGTTCGGCAGCAAATGCCTATGACCAATTGGTCGATTCATTACTGGCCTCCCGTCACTTTGGAGAAAAATGGGCTTCTGTATGGCTCGATATCGCTCGCTACGCCGATACAAAAGGATATGAAAGAGATAGTCCCCGAAACATCTGGCGTTACCGCGACTGGTTGATCAGGGCCTTCAATGAAGACAAATCATACGACAAATTCCTGAAGGAACAGATCGCCGGCGACCTGTTACCTCATCCTACCGATGATCAATTGATAGCGACCGCTTTTCATCGTAACACCCTTACTAACGATGAAGGCGGCACGGACAATGAAGAGTTTCGTACGGCTGCAGTATTGGATCGTGTAAATACTACCTGGGAAGGTATCATGGGCACAACCTTCGCCTGCGTGCAATGCCACAGTCACCCATACGATCCCTTCACGCATGATGAATATTATAAGTTCCTTGCTTTTTTCAACGATACCCGCGATGAGGATACGTATGAAGAGTATCCCCTACTGAGACATTTTACCGATTCGATGAGCAGCGAATTGACGACCTTGATCGATTGGGCAGCGAAATATGGTTCACCGGCCGAAGCGCAAAACTGGGAGCGATTCATCAAAACCTGGGAACCTTCTATTCATTCCCTTACTGCCGACGAGCTGGTGAACAGCGCCCTCGCCGATACCAAGTGGCTGAATTGCCGCAATCACGGCGTAGCGCGGTTGAAGTCCGTTGAACTCACCAACAGAACCGAGCTCCTGATGCGCTACTCGACTGGGATTAATGATGGAATATTGACCTTACACATCGATAGCAGCAACGGGCCGGTTGTCAAAAAAATAACCTTGCCGGCGACCAAAGGATGGGAGATCCGTCGCTTTGAGATACCCGCTACCAATGGCGTTCACCATTTATACCTCAACTATAGCAGCGCAAGTCTTACGAATCCCGAAGCAAGTGGCGCCACATTCGATTGGTTTCATTTTTCGGCACCGTTTCCCGGAAAAGGTCAGCCAGGCTATGCTGCCCAGGAAGCACGTTGGTGGGGCCTGCTGAACAAAGGAGTACCCACTACACCCATCATGATGGACAACCCTGCCGACATGCACCGTCCTACGCAAGTATTTGAAAGAGGCAATTGGCTGGTAAAAGGAAAAGAGGTCAAGGCCGACGTACCTCATGCCCTGAACCGGTTTCCCGACAAAGCGCCGCGTAACAGGCTTGGCCTGGCCATGTGGCTCACCCAAACCGACAACCCACTCACCGCACGCACGATGGTAAACAGGGTATGGGAGCAGTTCTTTGGGGCCGGGCTCGCAGAAACGCTGGAAGACCTGGGCACACAGGGAGTTTCACCCACCCACCGGGAACTGCTCGACTATCTTGCCTATCAGTTTATGCACACCGATAAATGGAGTCTTAAAAAACTGATGAGGTCGGTTGTACTATCCGCCACCTATCGGCAGGATTCAAAGGCAACCAAAGAATTGATTGAAAAGGACCCTTACAATAAGTATTATGCCCGGGGAGCAAGAGTTCGCCTCTCGGCAGAGCAGGTGCGTGATCAGTCGCTATGCATCAGTGGATTGATCAGTACAAAAATGTTTGGACCTCCGGTATACCCCTATCAGCCGGATGGTATCTGGCTGTCGCCCTATAACGGTGCCCAATGGAAAAATGCGCCTGGTGAAGACGGACATAGAAGGGCCGTGTATACCTACTGGAAACGAACAGCTCCTTATCCATCGATGATCACCTTCGATGGTGCGCCGCGTGAGTTGTGTGCAGCCAGGCGTATCCGTACCAATACCCCTTTGCAGGCGCTCGTAACAATGAACGATGAAGCCTATCTGGACATGGCCCGTCATATGGCCTACCGGATGCAGCAATTGGAGGCAACCGATGTACAGAAGCAGATCAGCAAAGGATACGAACTGGCTATGTACAAAGCCATTACTCCTGCAAGGCTGCAGGCGCTTTCGGCGCTCTATCAAAAAGCATTGAAACAGTTCAGCCAGGATAAAGCGAAAACCTGCGCCATGATCGGTGTGATGGATGAACACAACAATCCCGAAACGGCGGCCCTGGTGGTTACCGCCAATGCCATGCTGAACCTGGACGAACTGATCACTAAAAACTGATACAACGTATTCAGAGCATATGACACAAAAAGAATTGCATACCCAGCGCCTCGTCAAAGAAGCAAATGAACGGGCTGCACACTATCATTCGCGGAGGCACTTTCTCCGGGAAAGTGCCATGGGGCTCGGTGCTTTGGCCATGGGCTCCCTGTTTGGTGGTTGTAAGGATGATAAAGAGCAAGCCATCAGCAAGGTGGCGTTTGATGCGGCCAATCCACTCGCATCCAAACAGCCCTTGTTTCCTGGCAGGGCCAAATCCGTGATCTACCTGCACATGGCAGGAGCTCCATCCCAACTCGAACTATTCGATTACAAACCCGAACTGCTTAAACTGGATGGACAGGCCTGCCCGCAATCTCTCCTCGAAGGCAAGCGCTTTGCATTTATAAGAGGAGTACCCAAAATGCTGGGACCACAGGCTGCCTTCAAACAGCGGGGACAAAGCGGCGCCTGGGTTTCTGACCACCTGCCGCACCTGGCCAGCGTTGCCGATGAAATAAGCTTCCTGAAGGCAGTTACTACCGATCAGTTCAATCATGGACCTGCACAATTGCTGATACATACCGGAGCGCCGAGGCTCGGCCGTCCCAGTATGGGCGCCTGGGCTACCTATGGATTGGGAACCGAAAACCAGAACCTACCGGGCTTCGTAGTGCTTACGTCCGGGGGGCGATTTCCCGATGCTGGCAAAAGCGTTTGGGGTAGCGGGTTTCTGCCCAGCGTGTACCAGGGCGTGCAGTGCCGCAGCGAAGGCGATCCGGTGTTGTTTATCAACGATCCGGAAGGCATCGACCGCGACCTGCGTAAAGCGTCTATTGATGCCATCAATGAAGTGAACCGTCAGCAATATGCCGAGTTCCAGGATCCCGAAACACTCTCCCGGATAGCTCAATACGAAATGGCCTACCGCATGCAGATATCTGTGCCGGAGGTAATGAACATCAACGACGAGCCGCAATACATACACGATATGTATGGCACGCAACCTGGTAAGTCCTGTTATGCCAATAACGTGCTGCTGGCGCGGAAGCTGGTTGAGAAAGGAGTTCGATTTGTACAGTTGTTCGATTGGGGTTGGGATAGTCACGGTACCGATGCCGGAGGAGCAATAGACGTTGGTTTCATTAATAAATGTCGGCAGATCGATAAAGCCACTACCGCCTTATTGCTTGATCTTAAGCAAAGAGGCCTGCTCGAAGATACGCTGGTGGTATGGGGTGGTGAATTTGGCAGAACGCCTATGATGGAGAACCGCGATGGTAAACAGAATCCTTTCAAAGGGCGCGACCACCACGTAGAAGCCTTCACCATCTGGATGGCAGGCGGAGGCATTAAGCGGGGAGCCAGTTTTGGCGAAACCGACGAGATCGGTTATGCAGCCGTCAGCGGTAAAACAACTGCTTTCGATATACAAGCAACTATACTCAATCAATTGGGCTTTGATCACGAAAAATTCACCTACCAATTCCAGGGCAGGCCATTCCGCCTCACCGATGTGCATGGCCGGGTAATAGAAGAGATCATAGCATAAAAAAATAAAAACAACCAACAACATATGCCTTTAAGCCGCAGAAAGTTTTTTGGATTGGGCGCATCAGCCACCACTGCTATGATGCTGTCGTCATTAGAAACATTTGCACAGGAAAAACATGCCTTCCCGGCAGCCAAAGGATTTTCACTGAAGATCATGGCCACCAACTGGGGCTTCAGGGGCACCACCGATGAGTTTTGTGCCAAAGTGAAAAAAGAAGGTTACGATGGCATTGAATTGTGGTGGCCCGGCGATCAGGCATCGCGCGATGAGTTGTTCACCGCCTTGAAAAAGCATGGACTGGAAGTGGGATTCCTTTGCGGAGGATCTTCCAGCAACCCACAGCAGCACCTTACGGAGTTCAAGACCGCTGTAGATGCAGCGGCAAACAATACAGCTCAAAAGCCTTTGTACCTTAATTGCCATTCAGGTCGCGACTATTTCACCTTCGAGCAAAACCAGGCATTCATCGATCATACCACCCAGCTGGCGAAGAAAACAGGTATCCGCATATGTCATGAAACACATCGTTCGCGTATCCTCTTTGCTGCGTCTGTGGCCAGGCAGTATATGGAGAAATTGCCCGATCTGCGGCTGACGCTCGATATATCGCATTGGTGCACCGTGCATGAAAGCCTGTTGGGCGATCAGCCCGAAACAGTGGCACTGGCGCTCGACCGCACCGATCATATCCACGCCCGCGTAGGTCATCCCGAAGGTCCACAGGTAAGCGATCCGCGGGCTCCCGAATGGGAAGGCGCCGTGAAAACGCATATCGGCTGGTGGGATGCCATTGTAGAGAAGAAGAAAAAAGCAGGACAGCCATTAACGATATTGACCGAGTTTGGTCCTCCCGATTATATGCCCACCTTGCCCTATACCCGTCAGCCCCTGGCCGACCAGTGGGCCATCAATGTGCATATGATGCAAATGCTCAGAAAGCGATATTCATAAGCCGGTAGCCGCCGGATGTAGGGTGGCCAGTACTCCTGTATCAAGCAGCTCCCGCAACAGTTCATAACGTAACACGAGGTTCTATCTATTCCATATGTTTTCAT
Organism: Paraflavitalea sp. CAU 1676; assembly: GCF_029223285.1. GTDB lineage: Bacteria > Bacteroidota > Bacteroidia > Chitinophagales > Chitinophagaceae > Paraflavitalea. The sequence goes on from NZ_JARHUJ010000001.1 coordinate 635,856, forward strand.
TAGTTGGTCATTTCCATCCCGTATTCGTACACCTGCCGATCGGTATACTGGTGCTTGCAGGTATACTCCAGTTCCTCGAGCGCCGGAAGCCCGCCGCCGGACTGGAACAAGCGATCAATATATCGCTCCTCTTCGGTATGATCAGTGCGGTCATATCTTGTATAACCGGCTATTTCCTGTCGCGTAGTGATGATTATGATGAACAACTCGTCAATCAGCATCAGTGGCTGGGCATCGCAGTAGCCGCGCTGGCCATCGTATTGTATTTCCTGCGCAGAAGGCAACAGGGTAAACGCTGGCATTGGCCCATGATGATCGGGTTGATGGTCTTGATCACGCTCACAGGCCATGTAGGTGGCTCGCTCACCCATGGATCCGACTACCTCACAAAAGCCTTCGGCTCGTTCGGTAAGGAAGATACAGCCCGCCGCGCAGCCATTGCCAATGTGCAGGAAGCGGCAGCCTATGCAGACGTTATTCAACCCCTGCTGCAGGAGAAATGCTACAGTTGTCACAACAAGAACAAGCAAAAAGGCAGCTACCGCATGGATGAACAGGCGCTGTTGATCAAAGGAGGTAAAACAGGTGTTGCCATCATACCCGGTAAAGCCGGAGAAGGCGACCTGATGAAGAGACTGCTGCTCCCCAAGGAACATGAAGATCATATGCCGCCTAAAGAGAAACCGCAACTTTCCGAGCAGGAGCTCGCCCTGTTGCACTGGTGGGTAGCTTCAGGTGCTTCTTTTGATAAAAAGGTAAAAGAGCTTGAACAACCGGAAGCCATCAAACCCGCCTTGCTGGCCCTGCAAAATAAATCGGGCACTCCCGAAAAGAAGCTGGCAGCAGCAATACCCGCCGAGCCGGTGGCAAAAGCCGACGACAGCGCATTGAAGAGAATACGATCGCTGGGTACGGTCATACTGCCCGTGTCGCAAAACAGTCATTACCTGTCGGCCAGTTTCATCACTGCCCGGGGCGTTACCAACAAAGACCTGCAACTGCTGTTGCCCATGAAACAACAGTTGGCCTGGGTAAAGCTAGGCCTGCCTGCCATCAACGATTCGGCAATGGATTATATCATACAATGCAACAACATCACACGCCTGCAACTGGATCATAGCGGTATATCCGATGCAGGATTACAGCAACTAAAAAAACTCACCAAACTTCAATACCTCAACCTCGTAGGCACAAAGATCACTGCCAACGGACTGTTACAGTTGAAGGGCATGAAGGGATTGCAATCAATTTATTGTTACCAAACCGGGGTTCGCAGAGAAGACTACGCCAGCCTGCAGCAGGCGTTCCCAGGCGTATTGATAGATACCGGTGGATACCAGGTGCCGCTGTTGCCCACCGATACAACCGAAGTAAAGCCGGCGACCACGAAGTAAGCCTTTGACATCCGCCTATAAATTGCAACGGCGCGACAGTAGAAAGTCGCGCCGTTGTCATATAAAGTCAGTAAGGACTATTTTCCCTTGAATACCGGCTTACGTTTTTCAAGAAATGCCGAGGCGCCCTCCACCATGTCTTCCGTAGCAAAGCATTCACCGAATTTCTGCACTTCATAGTCATAGCCCTGCTGGGTATGATCGAAGTTGTTGACGCAGGCGATGATACTGGCCACGGCGATAGGCGCTTTGGAGATGATCGTTTGTAATAGCTCTTTAACGGTCGTCAACAGTTCCCTCGGCGGCACGATCGCATTGATCATACCAATGCTTTTGGCTTCCTGCGCATCGATCATTCTGCCACTCATTAGAAGTTCCATGGCCCTGCCTTTGCCCGCCACCTGTACCAGTCTTTGCGTGCCGCCATAACCGGGAATAAGACCAAGGTTTACTTCGGGCTGGCCGAATTTGGCATTGTCGGCGGCGATCATGAAATGACAGGCAAGGGCGAGTTCGCATCCGCCACCCAGTGCAAAGCCATTCACAGCAGCCACAATGGGTTTGGGCGAACGCTCTATTTTGAAGAAAACATCATGTCCTTTTTTGGAGAGGGCCTGGCCCTGCTCTTTCGTCAAACCCTGAAACTCACTGATGTCTGCTCCGGCTACAAAGGCCTTGATGCCCGATCCGGTAATGATGGCCGCCTTGATGTCGGGGTTGCTATACACTTCATCTACCGCCCGCCCCAGTTCCTCCATGACGGTCTTATTGATCGCATTGAGTTTGTCGGGCCGGTTGATGGTGATCGTACAAATTTGTTCTTCAGTGGTTACAAGCAAGGTTTGATACATGACAAAGATTTTCTCAAATCTAAGGAATGTCTTCTATATAGGCAGTCAATCGGTTTTCCAGTTTGCCCTTGCCGTATTTGTCCCAGAAAGTAACCACGATCTGGTACTCCTGCTGCCAGTCCATCGGCTTTCCGGTGTTGACGGTGCATTTAAGGTCGGTGGCTTTTTCCTTGTCCCATACATCGTTGCCTTTAAAAAGGTCGGGTTCGGTGAGCAATGTTTTGCCGGTGCTGTCGATGATCTTGAGTGAGCAGCCTACCGATACTTTACCTTCTTTAACCACCAGGCCCTTTACGCCCTGGTTCACCACGGCAAAGCTTTCGCCCAATACTACCTGGTTATGAGAAACTTTCTCGCCATTCATAATGCGCACTACATCTTTAGGCTCCATATTTTTCCAGCTGGTGGTAATACCATTGCTGAGATCTTTTTTCATGCCCACATTCAATTGAGCGTCGCACGAGGCCAGCATCAGCATAATGATGATGACTGCCAGTATTTTGTTTGTTCTGAACATAGAAAGGTTGATTTTGACAATACAAAGATCAGCTCATTACCCGGCCCGGAAAAGCAAATAGCAGTAAGGCGTTGGTTTGGGCGGGTAAGCCGTGGTGAAAACCCAGTGAAATGCAGGCCAATCACAATTCCTGCGGGTTATTGATCCAAAACGACCGGGTACCCATTTGTGCTTATAAATGGCCGTGGTGCACGATAGCTTTGTGCCGGAAAGTGCCTTTGCAAACATTCCGGATCGTGTTACATACATTTCGTTCTGTGAATACAACGGGTGGGATGGTAAAATTTCTGTGGAGCCTGCCGATCATAGCACCTTTGCCAGGCAATAGCACATCAAAGATCATTAATCATTAAACCTAATTTATGAAACGGTGGATTGTGGCCGGTGTAACGATAGCATCACTGGCGGGGTATATGGCATGCGTAAAAGCAACAGCAAAACAGGAAATTCCAGTGATCAGTAAGAAGCTGGTTAGTTGGGAAAGTACCGGCGACAGCGCTGCAACCACGCGGCTGGCAAAAGATAGCCTGGGGCGTGTTGTACGGGTAGAGAACGAGTCTGAGGTCAACACATTTCAATACAAAGGCGACAGCCTTTTTATCAGCGAGTACTCCAAAACAGAATCAAGGATCGTGTACCGGTTCAATGGCCGGGTGGATAGTGCCGGCAAACTGATTGGCGGCAGGGCCATAGCAGCTTATGGCAGCTTTCATCCCGATACGGTGGGGCACCGGTTCGAATACAATGATCGCGGCTACCTCAGCAAAGAGTTTCGCGATTATGGAGAGGATGGTATTTATGTGATCGCTTATGAATACGAAGGTGGCGATGCCGTCCGCATATCAACCTGGTACAACAATGAATTGTACAATACGAAAGAACTGGAGTACTATACGGATAAACACAACCAAACAGGTATCGAAGACTTCAAGTTCAGGCGCAATGTCAACAACCTGGCGGGGCACAACAGCCTGCACCTGGTAAAGAAGATCAGTTCGATCGCCCGCAATGGCAACTTGAACTACTCCTTCAATTATGAGTACGAAACCGACGAAGAAGGATTGCCGGTAAAGCTGATAGCCAAAAAAGGCAAAAAAGTAAGTACGGTCACCACCTACTTCTATGCAGCCGGCACCTGACCGTTACCAACTATGAACTAAAATCGAACAACCGTGATGGGCTGGTGGAAAATAGCAACGCGCAGAAGAAACCGCAAACAGGTATATGATCAGCTGCAGCAACAACGAATGTTGCTGCAGCAGGGGTTGAAAGCCCATGCCCGGATCATAGAGATCGAAGAAAGCAATGAATTGCTGAAAGGGTATGTGGTGTTGAAGGTATGGGTCATGATCAGGATCCAGGAAAGACTGCTGTACCAGTTGTCACGCACGATGGTCACAGATGGAAAGATACCGGTGGTGGGAGAGGTGGTGCCCATTCGCATCCTGCCCGAAGAACCAGACGATATATTGATCATGGTCTAAGGCCACCCGTCCTGCTACGGTTCATTTGAAATTTGCCACGCTTCAGGCGAAAAAACGGGGCCATTACAGGGCTTACCTGCATATTTACAGTTGAAACCCAAGTAATGACGGCACAGCAAATTCGGCTCATACAAACATCCTGGGGAAAAATTCAACCGCTGGCACAGCAGGCGGGCGAGTTATTCTACAAGAAGTTATTTGCCAGTGAGCCCTTGATCCGACACCTATTCAAGACCGACCTCCGCGAGCAGGCCTGTAAGCTAACGGCCATGTTGAACCACATCGTCAACAACCTGGAGCGGCACGAACTCATCGCTAAAGACATTTACAAACTCGGCCAGCGGCACAGCGGCTATGGTGCTCAACCCGAGCATTATGCCGTAGTGGGCGAAAGCCTGCTGGTGACCATTGCCGATGGCATGGGCGAGGCCTGGACGCCAGCACTCAGTGAGGCCTGGCAGGAAATGCTCAACTGGCTATTCAAAGAAATGCTGCGGGGGCAGGGAATTGACTAAATTGACAGTAATTATGTTCAGTCGCTCCCAAACCTTTTTCCTGTTCATATTCCTGCTGCTACACTTCAGCAACGCTGCATACACCCAGGATGCTGCTGATTTCAATATTACCCATTACGACGAAACCAACGGACTGCGCAACAATAAGATCACCGCCATGTTGCAGGATTCGCGCGGCTATCTCTGGTTTGGAACGGCCAACGGACTTTACCGCTACGATGGATACAATTTCAAAGTTTACCGCCGCATCAAAGGCGATGGCAATAGCCTGGCCAGCAATGCAGTCACGAAACTGGCCGAAGACAGTCTGGGGAATATCTGGATAGGATTGGTGCGTGCCGGCATTAGCTGCTACGATCCCTCAACCGGCATTTTTAAGAATTATCCCATAAACGTAGGCGAAGGACAGCAGGCCGCTACGCCTGCAGTATGCATGTTGTACATCGCACAGGATAATACCATTTGGGCAGGCTTGGTGCAAAAAGGGATATTCCAGCTCGACAAAGCAACGGGTAGGTACAAACAATACGATATCATACCCGACACCAGTACCCTGTACTCAAAGGAGTTTCGTCCGATCTACAACTCCGCCTATGACATGCACGAAGAGCGGAAAGGGCTTTACTGGCTAGCCACGCACGACGGGCTTTACAGGTTTGAGCCGGCAAAAGGTCTCATGTTGCCAGTGCGAACCGCCTGGCCGCAAAATCGCATCCTGCGCGATGATCTGTTTGCTACCCTCCTGGCCGATAAAGACGGTGTCTGGCTGGGCTCCTGGGCTGGTGGCCTCAGTTACTACGACATTCGCACCGGACAATGGAGCAATTATAAGTTCAGCAAAGGCAATAAGAATATCGGCACTACCAATATCGTCATGGACATCAAAGCCCGTAACGACAACGAACTTTGGATAGCCAGTAACGATGCCGGCTTGGGGGTCTTCAACAAACAAACCAGGCGGTTCGCCTTCTTCGGTCAGGATGAAATGCCATCCGGCATACCCGGTAAACTCGTGGACAGGTTGTTGCAGGATAACCAGCAGAACCTCTGGGCCGGCCATGTTGGCGGTCTTTCGCGCATCCGCGAGCGCGAAAAGAAATTTGTGTTCAATCCGGTGCGGGTAAGCCATACCGACAACGGTAACTTTTATGCCATCTCTAAATTGCTGGACGATCGCACCGGCAGATGGCAGTTTACCGGCACGGCCTTTGCCGATGGGCTACACGTGTACGACCGTACAACCGGCAGCACTTTGGCCATACCTTTTACCAGTATGGAGGGCGAGGAAACGATCCTCATCGTCAACGATATTTTCCAATGCAGCAAGGGGATTATTTGGGTGCTTACGCGCGATTACGTTTACCAGTACGATCCGTTAACCCGAAAGTTGGCGCAACCCGTGCAGCCTCCCTCATACTCCCCGGCAAAGCCATCCAATAACTTCATCCTGCTGCGCGAAGACCGGCAGGGACAGATCTGGATGGCTACCGAAAGGAATGGCCTGTTTTGCTACAACCCGCTTACCCAACAGTATAGCCATTACCACAACGAACCCTCCAATAAACAATCAATTCCCACCAATGTAGTAAGGGCCATGGCCATAGATGGCAAAGGGCGCGTATGGATCGGTAACCGCCGGGGCATGTTTGGATACATCGATCCGGCAACAAAGGCATTCATAAACCCCGACGCCGGAAAGGCGGGCCTGCAGGAAGTTAAAAAGAATCATGTGTATGCGCTGTATGCCGACCGCGATGGCGATATCTGGGCCGGCACCGATGGCGGCCTTTTTCACTACCAAACCGCCGCCCCACAACCAGTCCTGGCGAAGCTCTACAATGTCGATAACGGATTGCAGGAAGAAGTGACCATCGCCATCCAGGGCGACGCCGATGGGAATATCTGGAGCATTACGCCGCCCAATATCTGCATGGTGAGGAAAGACAATGGTAGTATCGTGAGCTACGGTAAGCAGGACGGTCTGGAAAAGATTGGCCTGGCCAGCGGGTTAGCCCTGTTGCGCGACAGCAATATGGCCGTACTCACTGCCGCAGGATATTACACATTCAATCCGCAATCGTTCCCCAAAAAGAACAGTACCGTACCCTTGCTCATTACCACTTTTAAGATCGACGATAAAGACGTGTATTGCGAAGACAAACTGAGGGGCCGGGAACCCATCAGTGTACCCTCGGGGGTAAATGTGATCTCCTTCGAATATGCAGCGCTCGATTTCAACCGCCCCGATAAGCAGGAGTATGCTTATATGCTTGAGGGGTTCGATAAAGATTGGGTGATGGCCGGTCAAAGGCGTTACGCAGGTTATGCAAATATTCCCGGCGGTGATTATGTTTTTAAAGTAAAAGCAACCAACACGCCGGGTAACTGGAATACAACTATTGCATCGCTGGTGATCCATGTGGAGGAACCATTCTACCGCACCTGGTGGTTTTTATTGTGTACCGTTGCCGCACTATTGGCGTCTCTTTATTTGTACTATCGTACCAAGCTGGGTCAGCAACAGCAGATATTAAAGCTGGAAACCAAAACACAGCAACTCGAAAAAGAGAAAACCCTGGTGCTGTATGAAAACCTTAAGCAACACCTTAACCCGCATTTCCTGTTCAATTCCCTCACCTCATTGAGCAGCCTTATCCGCATCGATCAGAAGATGGCCATCAATTTCCTCGACAAGATGTCGAAGATATACCGGTATATTTTGAAGAACAGGGATAGTGAGATCGTACCACTTGCCGATGAGCTGAAATTCGTTCAGCTATACATCGACCTGCAGTTGACGCGTTTTGAACAGGGCCTGCGCATCAATAACCAGATCAATGAAGAGTACCTGCAGAAAAAGATAGCTCCTGTTAGCCTGCAAAACCTGGTGGAGAACGCCATTAAGCATAACCTGGTGGATATCGGGTCACCGCTGGTCATCGACATGTTTGTCGAGAACGATTATCTCGTTGTACGTAACAACCTGCAGAAAAAGAATTTCGTGGAAACATCGAATCGGCAGGGGCTGGCCAATATGATGTCGCTGTACAGGTTCCTGTGCAAACAACCCATGCTGATAGAAGAAGATGCCAACTATTTCACAGTAAGGATCCCCTTATTGTAAGCGATAAAATATAGCATATGAAAGCAGTAATTATTGAAGACGAACACCTCATTGCCAAAGAGCTGGCCGCGAAGATCAAAAACGTAGCGCCGGATATCACCATCGTCGAAACGCTGCCAAGCATGAAGACGGCCTTCAAATGGTTTATGGAGAATGCCGAGCCGGATGTCCTTTTTATGGACATTCAATTATCCGATGGTGTCAGTTTCGAACTGCTCGATCGTTATGATATCAAGTGCCCGATCATATTTACCACGGCTTATGATGAATACGCCATCAGGGCATTTAAAGTAAATGGGGTCGACTACCTGCTGAAGCCGGTCGATGAAGAGGAGCTGCAAAGGGCCATTGCCAAAAGCAGGGCTATTGTAGAAAGTCAGGCCCGGTATCCTGCACCCATGCAGAAGATACTGCAATCGCTGATGACCAACCAAAGCACCGCGCCTGCTTATAAAGAAAAATTCATTGTACATGTGCGCCACCAGTGGATACCTGTCAATACTAAAGACATCGCCTGCTTTCTGCGCGACAACCTCAACTACATCTACACCTTCGGCGGCGAAAAACATATCCTGGACTTTACCACCCTCGAAGAAGTGGAAGAGTTGCTCGATCCGCAGGTCTTCTACCGGGCCAACCGGCAGGGCATTATACACATCGATTCCATCCAGAGTGTGCGGCCCCATGAAAATCAAAAGCTCACCATCACGCTGAAAGCGCCGTTGAAGATCGATCTCGATATCAGTCGCGAAAAAGCACCCGCCTTTAAGAAGTGGTTTGATCGATAGAGGTGGCAACAAAGCAGGGCTCCATGTCCGCAAACCAAACCTATCTATCTCATTAAAAGCTCCGGTGTGTTTTTACCCAGTCCGTGATGTAGCCGGCAATTTCCTGCGTAGTGGCGCCGGGTGCAAAGAGTTTGCCTACACCCAAAGCGTTAAGTTGTTGCATGTCGTCTTCCGGAATGATGCCGCCGCCGGTGAGCAGTACATCATCCAGGCCCTTCTCTTTCATCAGTTGAATAACCTTGGGGAAAATGGTCATATGGGCCCCGGAGAGAATGCTGATGCCGATGGCATCCACGTCTTCCTGTAAGGCGGCATTTACGACCATGTCGGGGGTTTGACGCAGCCCGGTATAGATCACTTCCATGCCCGCATCACGCAAAGCAGTGGCGATTACTTTGGCGCCACGGTCGTGGCCATCCAGTCCTACTTTAGCAACCAATACCCTTACCGGTCTGTTCAATTGTTCGGTCATATAGCTAGTTTAGAAGGCAGTCGCATTGGCGTACGCTGCCAGGCAATAAATTCAGCAAATCGTTATCGGAAAAATAAGACGCCTGCCCATGGGGCAGGCGCACCATATTAAAGTTGTTGCAAAGCGTTGTTGATCCTTTTTACGGTCTCCGCTTTGCCGATCAGTTCGGCGATGTCGAAAACCCCAGGTCCAAATTTTCCGCCCACCAGCATAATACGCAGGGGCAGCAATACTTCACCGGGTTTGATATTCTTGGCAGCAGCGAGAGCCTTGAAAGAAGTCTCCAGGTCAATGGCTTTCCAGCTTGTGGCTTCCTGTATTTCGTTGGCGGCAGCCTCGAAGAAATCTTTCTTGTCGGCATTCCACTTTGGCTTCACTGCATCGAGATCAAGCTGCGCCGGTGTTTCAAACAGGAACTTCGACTGCTCATAGAAGTCTGTCAGCAATGTACAGCGATCCTTTACCAGGGTCATGACCTTATCGAGGTAAGCTTCGTCGCCAACAGCAATACCCTTGGCTTCCAGAAATGCGCTCACCATCGGGCGATAATGCTCAACCGGCAGCTTTTTGATCCACTCGTGGTTGAACCATTTTGCTTTTTCAAAGTCGAACTTGGCGCCACCTTTGTGAACCCGGTCCATAGAGAACTTCTCAGTCAGTTCGGTGAGCGTGAAGAGTTCCTGTGGAGTGCCATCGTTCCAGCCCAGCATCGCCAACAGGTTCACAAAAGCCTCAGGCAAAAAGCCCAGCTCTCGGAAGCCTGTGGTGAGGTCATTGGTCTTGGGGTCGGTCCAATTCATGGCAAATACGGGGAATCCGAGGCGGTCGCCATCGCGTTTGCTTAATTTTCCATTGCCATCGGGCTTCAGGATCAGCGGCAGGTGCGCCCATTGGGGCATTTCACTTTCCCATCCCAGGTATTTCCACAGCAGCACGTGCACGGGTGCGCTCGGCAACCATTCCTCACCGCGAAAAGCATGCGTTATTTTCATCAGGTAATCGTCTACCACCACGGCCAGGTGATAAGTCGGCATACCGTCAGCTTTCAGTAATACTTTATCATCCACGAGACCAGTATTGAAACTCACCTCGCCACGGATCATATCGGTGAAGGTAACCGTCTCGTTTTCGGGCATGCGGATCCGGATAACGTACGGCACACCGTCTTCGAGCAGGGTTTCCGTCTCCTCGAGCGTCAACGAACACGAGTTGCGCATCTCCAGGCGCACGTTACGATCGTATTGGGGAGTAGGATTTTCAGGCGTCTTGAACCTTTCCCGCATGGTCTCCAGTTCTTCGGGACGGTCAAAGGCATAATAGGCATGGCCGCTCTTTACCAGGCGGTCTGCATATTGGCGATACAGGGATTTTCGCTCGCTTTGACGATAAGGGCCATAGTCGCCGCCCACATGTGGACCTTCGTCTGGCTCCAGGCCACACCATTTAAGGCAGTTGATGATATACTCTTCGGCGCCGGGCACAAAACGGGTTTGATCCGTGTCTTCAATACGCAACACGAAATCTCCTCCATTGCGGCGGGCAAACAGGTAATTGTATAAAACAGTGCGCACACCACCCAGGTGCAGGCCACCTGTTGGACTGGGTGCAAATCGAACACGTACTTTTTTCGCCATAGGGAGCAAAGATAAGGAGTCGCGCGAAGAAGGGATAGGGTTGGGGTAAACCGGGAAAGTACTATTTTAGATGACCGGGCGTTAATATTGCATATGTTCAGGATCATTTTCTTCATAGTGTTGATGGCAGCAGCGGGTACCGTAAGCGGGCAGCTCACCTATAACAACCTGACGGTTGATTATGATAGCACCTGGACATACAAAAACATTAAGATCATCCCCATCAGGCCCAAAGGTGGAGGCACCGGCAGCCCCCGGGGCGCACTTCAACAGCCGGGCCGGCCTCTCCTATCACTTAGCCAGGCACTCAAAAGAGGGCATGCAAAAATTACTGAGCGGGGTACGGCTTCTACCGAAAATGTACATTACCTGCGGATCAACAATTTTACCGATACCGCTATATTCATCGCCTCTGGTGAGGTCATTACCGGCGGGAGGCAGGATCGTATGGTGACCCACGATACCATCATGGTGCCCAATGGCCGCGATCAGTATTTCGATGTGATGTGTGTGGAAGAGGGCCGCTGGAGCAACAAGGAAAAAGCGTTTGGCTATTATGGATACGCCAATCCGTCCCTGCGCAAAGTAGTGGATGCCTCGAAGAACCAGGTATTGGTGTGGAAAGAGATATTCGGACAATTGGAGGGCAATGCCATTAAATCGCCAACGCTGGCCTATACTGCGCGTAAGCAGGACAAAAAATATGTGCTACAGGAAGCGGAATATTTCCGGTATTTCTTCGACAAAATAATGGCCGACAGCAGCATAACGGGTATCGTATGCGTAAGTGGCGATAAAGTGATCGGTACTGATATTTTTGCCGGTAACAATCTTTTCCGGGAAGAGTTGGAACCGCTGTTACGCGGTTACATAGAACAGGCCATTGAAAAGGGAAGCCCGGCTATTGCCACCGATGCTGCCATAAAACAGTACATGGATAAAATACTTACCAGCGAATTTGAACAGGAGCAATACCTGAAGAAGAATGGTAAGATTTTTCGGTTCGAGCAGAAGGTATACCACCTGACGGGCTACGGAGAATAAATTCTGCTACCTTTAGGAAACGATGTTCTACTTTGTAAAAACACCCTGGCTGCTCAAGAAGCTATATCCGCACTGCACCTGGCACGTATCCACACGTGAAAAGATCCTATACCTCACTTTCGACGATGGCCCTCATCCTGTAGCTACCCCATTTGTACTGGATACCCTGAAGGAATACCGGGCTAAAGCCACCTTCTTTTGTATAGGGAAAAACGTGGTGGAGCACCCCGCTATTTATCGCCGCATACTCGACGAAGGGCATCGAACGGCCAACCATACCCACAATCACCTCAACGGCTGGAAAGTAAAGAACGATCAGTATATACACAACATCCTGGAAGCTGCAAAGCATATAGATTCCAACCTATACCGTCCTCCTTACGGTCGCATTACCCGCTTTCAGGTAAAACTCCTCACTGGCATTGAAGCGTATAAAGGTTCCGACCGAAGCTTTAAGATTATTATGTGGGATGTGCTTAGTGGAGATTTTGACACAAAACTTAGCGCAGAGAATTGTTCGCTCAATGTCATCAACAAAACAAAACCGGGTAGCATAATCGTATTTCACGATAGTGAAAAAGCATTTCCGAGAATGCAAAAAGCATTGCCAGATACATTAAAATATTTTGCTGGAAAAGGGTATCGGTTCGAGTCGATTCAATAATAAAAACAATACTGGAAGACTGAAAATTTGTCGGTCGGGGAGTTCCCAAATTTGGAGAAACGGCCTAAAATAATTTGGGCCTGGGTAGACACCCTGGCCCGTTTTTAATCCGTACCCTATGAAAACTGAATTAAAGGTATAATATTTTTTGATTAAACCAAAGATATTTCGAATATCACCCCATTCACCGTGAGGGTGGCTTTCCGGTCACATTGTCCGGTTCCATAATCCAGTACCCCAATTTGGGAATTATTGTGGCTGATGGTGATGGTTCCCTGACTGATGCGCGGACAGGCAAATTTCTTGATCAGGGGGCTGGTGATGGCGGTTTGCCAGTTGAAGGTCTTGTTCGCCTTTACCAGGGTGCCGGTAGCCTGACCCGTTACCGAGAACACATCATCGGCCAGAACGAGTGGGGTCAATTGACCTCCTGTTTGGGTAATGGTCTTCGTGCTGCTCCAGGTACTGTAGTTACCGTTAGGCTTGGCTAGCTTGGCGTTAGTAATGTCAATGGTTAAACTGAGTTTTTCCTGGGTGCTGGCATTGGTCACTTTATGGGTGCCTTCAACCTTGAAACTATCCAGGTAAAAGCCATCGAAAGTGGTTGTGGCGGTGTTCCCGGGTAAAATGAGGCGTCCCGAATACACGATGATCATCTTTCCTTTGCGAACGCGGCCGTCAATACCGGTGCAGCCTGCCCCAAAATCAACGGTAACCTGGAGGGGAAATGCGTTGGATCCGTTCAGCTTAACGGTGCTAACTGTAAAACAAGGAGTGTCCTCGGTGCCGTTTTCCTTTCCGTTGCTGGGTGCGGAGGCAGTTCTGGCAAAAACACCGGTGCCGCCAATGGCAACATCGCTGTTGACACCCAACACGTTATTTAGAACATCGTCAAAAACGGCTTCCGATTCTGCATCGGCCTGAGAGCTGTTGGTAGCGATTTCCTGCTGTTCGGCCTGATTCGTAGATGAATTGTCGTCTTTTTTACAGCCTGTAAATACAACGGCCAGCAGGAGGGCAGCCGCCACGGAGGCTTTCAAGAGGTTGTTGGTTTTCATAAAATCGAGATTGATAATTAGTATTTAACGTCCTGAGACGGAACAATGAGGTGATAGTTTAAAAAATCTTCAATTATTTTTGCGGCGAGAAATAGTGGAATAAATGCAAATTATTGATACTCATTGCCATTTGTACGGCAATTCATTTTTGAGCGATATCGACGCCGTAATAGCCCGGGCCGAAACAGAGGGGGTAGAGAAGTTTTACCTGCCGGCCATCGATAGCGAAACCCACCAGGCCATGATCGATCTGGAAACCCGGTTCCCCGGCAAGTGCATCGCCATGATGGGTTTGCACCCCTGTTCGGTGCAGGAAGACTACCAAAAAGAGCTGGCGATCGTGGAAGAATGGCTGGCGAAAAGGCCGTTTACGGCGGTAGGGGAGATTGGGCTGGATTACTACTGGGACCGTTCCTGGGATGCTCAGCAGGCCGAAGCCTTCCACCGGCAGATCGAGCTGGCATTACACTATAAATTGCCCATTGTGATCCATTCGCGCGAGTCGATGGAAGAATGTATCGCGATTGTGCGGGAGCACCAGAAAGGTGCCCTGGGGGGCATATTCCATTGTTTTACGGGCACGGCCGACCAGGCACAGCGCATTATCGATGCGGGGCTGTACCTGGGCATTGGGGGCGTGCTTACCTATAAAAAATCGCCCCTGCCCGAGGCGTTGGCTGGGATACCCCTGGAAGCGATGGTGCTGGAAACGGATGCGCCCTATTTGCCGCCGGTGCCCTTTCGCGGAAAAAGGAACGAAAGCAGCTACCTGAAATACATTATTGAGAAGCTGGCGGAGGTAAAAGGAGTGTCAAAAGAGGAGGTCGCAAAAATAACTACGGCCAATGCCCAAAAAATATTCGGTTGATAGGGTGCGAAACTGTATTTTTGCAACCCATTTTTAAAGGAGCAATCCCCGAATGGAAGTTTCAATAGCCGGAGACGTGTCCGAGTGGTTGAAGGAGCACGCCTGGAAAGTGTGTATACTCGAAAGGGTATCGCGAGTTCGAATCTCGCCGTCTCCGCTCACAAGAATTAAGTAAAACCAACTTAAGGTAATAAAACCTGCAAAATCACTGTTTTGCAGGTTTTTTGCTTTTTAAGCCAACCTGCATTTCAAGCGGACAAATCCGTCCTTCTCACGCGAACTTTCTCCAAAAGAAGAGCTGCGATCGGAGGTAATACTTGGAAGATAAAATGCACCCGACGACGGCAACATCCGCCAAAGCTGGCGGAAACGTCAGATCGCAGGTGTCTTGAGTATTGTAGTTCTCCCCCCAGGAATATAACATGATGGAGTGCCCGGCCCTCTCCGATACAGCAAATTGTTGTTGCGCTTCCAGGTAGCAGTTTCGCACTTTTAACTATCAAATCATATGAAGCAGGTCAAACTAAAAGCCGGTCTCATCGTAGCCATCGTAGCTTGCTCAACGATCATGTTGCATGCGCAAAATAAAAAGCCCAATATCCTGGTGATATGGGGAGATGATGTCGGTTATTGGAACATCAGTGCCTATAACCTGGGTATGATGGGCTATAAAACACCCAACATTGACCGAATAGCTAAAGAAGGCGCACTATTTACCGACTGGTATGGACAACAAAGTTGTACGGCAGGTCGTGCCTGCTTTATCACGGGACAGGTAGGATTCCGTACGGGCATGCTGAAAGTTGGGCTACCCGGAGCAAAAGAAGGCCTGCAGGCCCGGGATGTAACCATCGCGGAGTTGTTGAAGGGACAAGGCTATGTTACAGGTCAGTTCGGTAAAAATCACTTGGGCGATGCCGATGCAACCCTGCCTACAGCGCATGGGTTTGACGAATTTTATGGATCGCTCTATCACCTCAATGCCGAACAGGAGCCGGAAAACCCCGACTATTTTAAAGATCCGGAACTCCGTAAGAAGTATGGAACGCGTGGTGTGCTCCACACCTGGGCCAATCCCGATGGAACACAAAAAATAGAACTAACGGGAGCGCTGAGTACCAAACGCATGGAAACCGTTGATGAGGAGTTCACCAGAGAAGCGCTGAGGTTCATGACCGACGCCAGCAAGTCGGGCAAGCCCTTCTTCTTGTGGTGGAATTCTACCCGGATGCACATCTTTACGCATCTGAAAAAGGAAAGTGAAGGAAAGACCGGGCTAGGTACCTACCCGGATGGAATGGTAGAACATGATGCCATGGTGGGTCAGTTGCTCGATAAGCTGAAAGAACTCGGCCTGGATGAAAACACGATCGTAATGTATTCCACCGACAATGGCGCTGAAAAATTTACCTGGCCTGATGGCGGAACATCCCCCTTTCGGGGAGAGAAAAATACAAACTGGGAAGGCGGCTATCGGGTGCCTTGCGCCATTCGCTGGCCGGGCGTCATAAAGCCGGGCACCATCAACAATGATATATTTGCACATGAAGACATGCTGCCTACATTGCTCGCCGCGGTGGGCGTATCCGATGTGAAAAATCAATTGCTTAAAGGCATGAAGGTGGGTTCCAAAACCTTTAAAGTGCATCTTGATGGATACAATATTACAGATGCCCTGGCCGGTAAAACGCCAAGTCCACGCAAGGAATTTTTCTATTTCAACGATGATGGTTCGCTGGTAGGCCTGCGTTACAATCAATGGAAAATTGTCTTCGCTGAACAAAGAGCCGAAGGATTTGACGTTTGGCAGGAACCTTTCGTGCCGTTACGTTTGCCAAAAGTATTTAATCTCCGATCCGATCCATTTGAGGAAGGGGATAAAGAAGCAATGGACTACGGACATTGGCGAGCAGATCGTATATTCCTCCTGGTCCCTGCCCAGGAATACGTCGGTAGGTTTCTTGCCTCCTTTAAAGAATTTCCGCCCAGTCAGAAACCCGGCAGTTTCAGCATTGACGATGCGCTGGAGAAGTTGCAGCAATCCGGTAATAATTAATATATATACTTCGGAAAAATCATTGGTATACCCATTGGGGTGTTGGAATGCTTCGTGTTCATTTGTGGGATCTTTTTTGTGTCATGACATAACCTGACATTACCTGACACCCCGAAGCATTCGATTGTACGGCTCCGTAAATTTGTGTTGAGCAAGCCGCCCGCAGGCACCCGGCCCGTGGCGCTCCCGTACCCGTTCCGTACCGCTCCCGTACCAGTCCCGTATAAATAGCACAACTTTTGAAACAGCCTCATTTTCACTAAAAATGAACAGGCATGGAGTGTCCCTGCGCAATTACCGGCTCCACGACAATCACGCCAGCACCTGCTGCTTCACCGACATCGGCGAACACCCATAACGCTGACGAAAAGCCCGGCTGAAATGAGAAATGTTTTCAAACCCGCTGTCGAAAGCAGCTTCCGTTACCGTTTTATCGAGGCGCGACAGCAAATACATGGCATGATCCAGCCTTTTCTCCAGGAGCCACTTGCCAGGCGAAGTTTGGAATAAACGCTGAAAATCCCGCTTAAAGGCCGAAAGACTACGCGCACTCAAACGGGCAAATTCCTCCAGCCGCAGGTTATAGCAAAAGTTATCTTCCATCACCCTGCGCATAGAAACCCCCTGCGGCTCCTGCAGCAGCGACGCAAAAAAAGCATTAAGCGCTCTATTCTGCGGATTATCGGCCATCGTTAAGATCACCTCCTTAAATTTCAGTTCCAATAAGGAAGCATCCGGTTCCTGCGCAGCATCGAAGTGCAATAACATGGATTGAAAAAATGCCTGCACCGCCTCATTGCGCTCTACTTGCATCACCCGGTCGAAAGTCGAACCGGAAGCGGCGATCGGCCTGCTTCTCGACCGGATCACTTCCCGGATAAAATCATCCGGCATAAAAAAAACCAGTACGCAGAACGTTGAATCTGTAAAGTGCTCCACAATGCAGGCGCCCTTACGCACAAACACACAATTCCCTTTATTCAATTCAAACGAACCCTCAGCAGTATGCCACACCCGCCTGCCCTCGATGATATACACCAGGTAGTTGTTGTGGCTCCAGAAATTATCAAACTTCGTTTGATAATGGCAATTGATCTGTGTGATCAATGCCTCCCTGCAATTGAATTGCCGGTAGTAGGCGGGATTCTCCGCAATTTTTGAGTAGAGGTTGTACACGATCGAATGATTAGACCATAAATGTACACCTCCGAAAAACCGTTCCCAATCCCTCAAAGCGGTGAGTCGATACAAAAAAAGGGTCACCTTCACGAAAGAAGGCAGACCCTTGTGTTAGGACCTCTACTACTAACTATTCGATAGTGAAATTGGATGGGAGACTGGCTTTGAGGATGTTCTCGGCAGCTTTCTTACCCTGCACCAAACCTGCATCGATCGAAGGTTGATAATGGATGCCTGCATACAACCTTGAAATGCCCGCCTCAATCGCAATGCTATGAAAATCATTGTACGACCGTGGTGCAAAGCCCATATAATCATACGTATGATCCACAATGCTATGCACCTCCGGGAATAGGGACTGAAGCACCACCGCAGCGCCCGCCGATAAAGAGGAGTGGGCCGAAGGATACTCAGGATGTGGCGGCGTGTTCAGGTAGGAGTTCCAGCCGGCATCACCGATCACATCCCTGATATAGGTAATGGGGCGCACCAGGTTATAAGTGTACTTGGCCTGGAAACAACCGATCAAAGCATCGTTGACAGCCGCACCAGAAAGCGCATAGGCCAATGCAGCCTTTGCCAAAGACGTTTTCTTGCTTTGCAAAGTTTGTAAAAGAACACTCACCCAGTGGCCCGGAGATGTAACACCCGGTACGTCGCGCCAGAAGATCGCCATGTCCTTTTGCTGTTGGGTAAGCGTTTGAGAAGCATCGTGCACTTTCTTTACCATCAGGTAGAAAGGAGAGCCGGGATCTGTAGAATAAGCCAGCGGTGCCGGAGCAGCGGCATTCGTCAAACTACCGATGACCACCGTGCGGTTTTCGCCCCAGTAAGGAGTGGAAGCCGCAGCATTGGTAGGTGGCGTTGGTTTCCATTTCCCATCACCCACCGGTGGCGTATAAGCCCTGCTGGCATTCTTGTAGCCATCAGTCTCACTCCAGCTGTACACAGCAGTAGCCACGCTTTTGCCAAAATCGGCAGCAGCCTTGATCCGGTCTGCAGGCGAGGTCTTAAGAAAATTTTCGTTCAGCGTTTGCTCCAGCGAGTCGATAGAGGCTTTGTCGCCCGCACTCGCATTGGGGAATAAAGAACGATTGATCGCAGCCAGCGACGCATTCACACTGGCGGGCCAGTAATATTTGATGTTGCTTGAAGCCTGCGGAAGACCAGTCAGGCCATTCCATTTTTTAGTATACTGCTGACTGCCAGCTACACCCGGAGCAACACTTTCCCATGCCGCAATGCCACTGTACGCATAATGCCTGGAGAAAGCCTGGTTGGGAACACCCGTTGTATTTTTCATTAATCGCAATTGCAGGTTCATCCACTTTTCAATGACCTCCGATCCAAAAGAGGAAGGCGAACCTGGTTTGCCGGGGTGATGTTGCCACACATCATCCAGCTTGTTACATCCGCTAAAAATAGTAATGGCCATTAAAGCCGGCAACACGCGGGCAAATGAACGCCCGTTCTTCTTGTTGATTGTTGAATACATAATCCTTATGGTATTTGATAGTTAAGAGATCGAAACTGTTCTTGCAGAACAGGTCATTCACAGGATGTATCATGCATGCAAATTGGGACTAATTGTGAGGTTTCGTTTGTCTGTAGAGTCCGCAAACTGTGCTGAAAAGTCCATGCTTTCCGCCTGACCAAAAACCACTAAATTAGATCAATGAACGAATTTGCAGCCAGAGAGCACGCTGTCAGCATATTAGCCGCCGCCATACACGCCGTACAACCGGCGAACCTATTGCCGCAATACCTGAAAGTGGGGATACGCGAAAAGTTCATCGATAAGGAATCCCTGTACAATACATCCGGAAATACCTATGTGATCGGTGCAGGCAAAGCGGCTGCAGCCATGGCGCTGGTTACCGAGCAATTGCTCGGCGATCATATCAAAGAAGGATTGGTAACGACTAAATATGATCATTCCCTCGCTACTAAAAAGATCCGCATCATCGAAGCCGCTCACCCCGTGCCCGATCAACAGGGAGTAAGCGCTGTAACGGAAACAATACAGTTGTTAAAAAAAGTTACCACCAACGACACCGTAATCTGTCTCATCAGCGGTGGAGCTTCTGCGCTTTGGTGCGATGTGCCTGAGGGCATAACCCTACCGGAAGTGCAAAGACTATTTGATCAGTTGATTCGTTCTGGCGCATCGATCGCAGAGATCAATACCGTGCGCAAGCATCTCTCAGCCATCAAAGGCGGCCAGTTGATACGTCGCTGCAATGGAGCCAGGGTACATGCCCTGATCATCAGTGACGTGCCGGGCGATGACTTGTCTGTGATTGCCAGCGGACCAACCGTAGCTGATCACACAACCTTTACTGATGCATGTGAAGTGCTGCATCGTTATCAGCTATGGGCGCACCTGTCCGTTGCAATAAAACAATATCTGGAGGAAGGCCGCAACGGCCAGCGTGCTGAAACGCCCAAGCCAGGTGATCCCTTATTTAAGCAAACCTCCAACACGATCATCGGCAGCAATAGCATGGCCCTCGAAGCAGCCGCGGCCCACGCAACGGCGATTGGGTACCACACAGAGATTGATCCACATTTCGTGACCGGCAACGCCGAAGAAGCTGCCCGTCAACTGGTGCAAAAAGCCCTGGCGTACAAAGGTCCCTTGCCTGTCTGCTTACTCCAGGGTGGCGAAACCACCGTACAGGTAAAGGGAAAAGGACTGGGAGGAAGGAATCAGCATTTTGTATTGGCTGCACTTCAAGCAATACAAGGCAGCGTCGATCAGTCGCGCACCTCGAAGCTCACCATCCTGAGTGGTGGCACCGACGGAACCGACGGCCCTACCGATGCCACCGGCGCCATCGGCGATCGGCATACCCTCGATCGCGCCGCTGAAGCAACGCTTAACCTCGGGACTTACCTTGCTGACAACGATGCCTATCATTTTTTTCAACGAACGAACAGCCTGGTAATTACCGGACCTACACAAACCAACGTGATGGACATCATGATGGCCATCATTGAAAAATAAGAAAGGATGACCAATACCTACTATCTGCTCTTTTTGTTGATCCTTAGCATCGGATTCATCATCTGGATCACGGCTTACAAAAAAGTAAATGCCTTCTTCGCATTGCTGCTGGCAGCCTTGGCAGTGGGTATACTTAGCGGATTGCCCCTCGATAAAATATTGACAACCCTCAAAGCAGGCTTTGGACATACGATGGAGAAGATCGGACTACTCATCCTCTTCGGCACAACGCTCGGTGTGATATTGGAGAAAACCGGCGCCACCATCAGCATGGCCAATGCCATACTGCGACGGGTAAAAGAAACCAATGCGCCAGCAGCCATCGCCATCACCGGGTTCATCGTGGGCTTACCCATCTTTTGCGATAGCGGCTTTATCATCCTCAGTGGTCTCAACCATTCGCTGGTTAAGAAAACACATTTCCGCATGCCCGTAATGGCGGCCGTGCTGGCAACTTCGCTTTATGCTGTGCATTGTCTGGTGCCGCCGCATCCCGGCATTACCGCAGCAGTAGGCACCGCAGGAGGCAACCTCGGCATGGTCATGTTGTGGGGTATCGTGCTGGCGATACCGGCTGCGCTGGTAGGTTATGTTTGGAGCGTAACGCGCGGCGCAAAGGTCGCACATGAGTACATAGAGCCAGAAGTATTGGAGCAGCCCAAAGGGCAACTGCCGCCAGCACACTTGGCCTTTCTACCTGTAGTCATACCAATAGGGTTGATCGCATTTAGATCGATCATGGCAGTCGTAGGTGTACAGGAGCACGCAGCAGGCGGCTTCCTGGCCAATTTCGTCGTATTCATCGGCGATCCGGTGATCGCGCTGGCCATTGGGATACTGGTATCATTTGCACTCATCAAAAAGGAAGACAAAAAGGAATGGAGTCACTGGCTCACCAATGGGGTTGAAAAGGCAGGCATGATCCTCGCCATCATCGCAGCCGGTGGTATGTTTGGAGAAATGCTGCAGGCAACCGGGATGGGTAAAAACCTGGGGCAATTATTAGGCGGTCTGTCACTCGGCATCTTTTTCCCATTCCTCATCACCGCCATCCTGAAAACGGCACAAGGCTCATCAACGGTGGCCGTCATTACAGCAGCATCGATCGTAACACCACTCTTTGCAACACTCGGCATACATACACCCACCGGCCTCACCCTGGCCATCCTTAGCATGGGCGCGGGCAGCATGGTCGTTAGCCACGCCAACGATGCCTA
This sequence comes from Paraflavitalea sp. CAU 1676, assembly GCF_029223285.1. GTDB lineage: Bacteria > Bacteroidota > Bacteroidia > Chitinophagales > Chitinophagaceae > Paraflavitalea. The sequence continues at coordinate 657,728 of NZ_JARHUJ010000001.1, forward strand.
CTTCTGGGTCATCAGCCGTTTCTCCAATCTCGAAACAGCCGCAACCCTTAAAACCTACAGCATCGCTACCTTGCTGATGGGTATAACAGTGCAGCTGCTTATTTGGGTACTTTTTATCGCATTTGCCTAGCCGCAAACCCACCCTTACTTGGTCTTGATCCGCTTGGTATCGCCCCGCACGGTCAGCACAGGATGTTCCACCACGGCGCGGAATTCATATTCACGACCTTTTTCAAGTCCTGCCAAATTGATAGAGTAAGCCCCTTCTTTATCCACCGGCAATACCTCCGATTTCAGCCAGGTAGTACTGTATAGGTTCTCTGCAAAACCAGCATAGGGCCGGTATTCAAAATATACTTTTATTTGGGCCGCATCACCCTTCTTGACCAGGCGGCTGTCGAGTTTCAAGCCCTCGGCAGTAGCCGAACTGCGAAGTGTTTCGATCACCGGCGGATCAAGCGCTGGCAAAACGTTCTCCAGCTTTACCGTGATCGGGTTGGGCCATTTATAGTTGTCATACACCCGCTGCGCCCGTGCAACCGAAATGTGCAGCCCATCAGCCTGTTGTTGAAAGCGAGAGCGTACGTCGAGGCCATTGTTGTATTCAGTAACCAGGTCATTTTGTCCCAGCACACTGATCTTTGTCTGCGGAGTAATTTTAATGGAACCGATCACAAACTCCTTGCGAGCGCCCTTGGGCCATTCAGGAATACCGGTCAACACTGCATATACAGTACGCTTGTCTTTAGAGGCCGTGAACCAGATATTCTGTTCATTGGTAACGATCCAGGGACGAACGCTTTCAATCGCTTCATGATTGATGAAATGCCAGGCCGCTACTTCTCTTAATTGTGTTTCCTGTTCGTAAGGGATATAGCCGTCCGGGTGAGGGCCAACGTTCAATAAGAAGTTGCCGCCCTTGGCTCTTGCTTCTACCAGTAGTTCTATCAATCGGCCACCGGGTTTAATATCATCGTGGGTAGGCTTGTAATTCCATTGCGTACCCATCGTAACGCAAGACTCCCAAAACTCATCCAGGGCTACGCCGGGTAGCGTTTGCTCGGGTGTATTGACAGCCCCACGGGTGATCACCACAGATGGCTGCAGCTTCCAGGCCACCTCCTTGCAGGGTTCCTTGGGTTCTCCGTCGATAAACAAAACATCGATCTTGCCGAATTGAGAGAACAGTTCCGCAGTTTGCTTTTTTACAAGATCATCGTAAGCATCCTGAGTAGCTTTGTCGAATTTGATATCTCCCCGCTGTACTACGATCTTACGGTCATGCAGGAATTTGAAATCTTCCGGAGAATAATATAGTCCCACAGCCAACCCTGCCTTCCTCACGCCGTCCACATATTTTTTGAGCAGGTCGGCTTTGTAGGGCGTATTGGTGATCTTGAAGCTGGTCGTCTTTGTATCCCAGAAGCAAAAGCCCGAATGGTGTTTGGCTGTGAATACAACATATTTCATGCCCGCCAGCCTGGCCAGTTTGGCAATGGCAAAAGCATCAAACTTAGCAGGGTCGAAGGTCTGGGGTAACTCGTTATAATATCGCTGAACATAATCTTCCGAGGCGCCCACCAGCGAGTGACTGATCGTAATACCCAGTTGTGCATCCACATTGAAGTGAATGAACATGCCAAAGCCAAGGTCGCGCAGCCATTCCTGCCGTGCGGGAGTGTTCTTGTTGCCGCCGAACCGGTTGTCATTCTGTTCTTTTTGAGCAAACAGTGGTTGGGTAGATAAAACGAAAGCAAAAATGCCAATGGCGCAGGAGCGTAGCAAAGCAGTCATATCGGATCTGGTTGTATTGAATGTAGGTGTTGCCCGCAACTAAAGCATAATAATTCTTCGGGGCTCCCGGAGAAACAGCTTTTTATTCAACTGGATTAGCATGCCCTGCCCCATCCACCACAGCCACTTAATTCATGTTGCGACCCGCACAGCCCACAAACCGAACTCCGCCGCCCGCCCGCAATGTCCCCGCCTCACTTCCCCACACTATCCTTCTTAAGCGTCGCCATGATCCGGCTGGTCTCGTCCGGATAGACCCTGATAAGATGGGTGCGGATCAGGTCCGGGGTCGGACTGCTTTGCCCGTTCGTCAGTAACGTGATCTTGTTCGAAGCCTGTTCGGGCATATGGCAATCGATGCAACGCTGAGTCAAGGTACTGACAGGTAAAGACTGCAAAGTGCAAAACTGCTGACCGGCAGGTGCATGACAGGTCATACACTTGGCCGAAAGCGCTGCAAGGTTATTGCGTTCGGTCGTATGCGGATTATGGCAAGAAGAACAATTCATGTCCTTGCTTTTGCGAAAGCAGGCACTGGCTGTGAACAGCTGGTATTGATTGCCGTGCACATCCATCTCTTCCGCTTTGGTGCTTCGCGTAAAATCAGGATAATAATAGTCGGTTAGCACATCGCCAGGCTTAAATTCAAAGGGCGACTTTTGCGGCGTCTTTAAACCCGAATGGCATAGCGCACATTGATCGAGCTTAGCCTGGTTATTCAGGGTCGCCATCTTCATAATGTGCATCGCCTGCTTCTCCGCAGGATGCTCCTGGTGAAAGTTCACATGCGTAGCCGCCGGGCCGTGGCAACGCTCGCAGTCGATGCCATAAATAACCTGGTTGTCTTCAAAAGACTCAACAGCCGTTACTCCCTGTTGCTTAACTTCTTTAATGCCCACCATCGAACTGTGACAACCGAAACAGGTGCTCGGGATCACCCGGTCAAATTTTGGATGGGTAGCCGGAAACCCCGGACTGTTCGCCCAGCTGTGCGCCGGAATGAAATAAGACACAGGCAGTTGAAAGTACTGGCCGCCCTTCCAATACAGGTAGGTTTGCGCCTTCCTGCCCGACCCGATCGCAATATCAAAAGGATAACTGCCTTGAATAGCACCGTTTAGGTAACCGGTCTGGAACAAACCATCCGCCCGGTCTTCCATCACCACTTTTGCCTGGGCAGTATAATTAAATACATTATCCGTAGGGGAAAAAGAGCCCTTGACTGTCTTATTGGTAGCCGGGCTCGAAGTATGAAAATGAGCCGTGCTGACATAGGAGTCATACACGGACCTGTGGCAATTGGCGCAGGTCGATGAGCCGGCATACTGGGCTCCCCGCAGATCCTTGGTGCTGCCTCCGCTGTCTACGCATTGCGAAAAGAAAGCCACGCCGGCAGTGAGCAATATGATGATGGAAAGCAGTCGTTTGGTCATATCCCTGAAATGATCTTAAATATAAGGAACCCTCGCCTTATTCACAATTCAAGGGAGCGATACAACAGTTCAAAGGAAATTGGTAGGCCCTCACCAGCCCATGAGCCACATTTGTACCAGGAAACCGAAAACCTGAGTGTAGACCATAAAAACAAAAAAGTTGACCATGAGAACACTAACCATGTTGGCCACCCTGTTGATAGGAACAGGGTATACGACGGTCGCAACCAATACCAGTGAGGGCGAATTCAAACTGGTGAAGTCCGATAAGGTGGTATCCCTGTACGAACGGTGGATACCCGGCTCGGGAGGAGAACAGGTGAGGGAGGTCAAAGCCCTGTTTGAAGTAAAGACCGGAATAGAAGCAGCCATCACCTTACTAACCGATCAGGCCAAAGGCAAAGAGTGGAATGCCCAGGCAGAGCAATACAAGGTACTTTCATCGGGCAACCGGAACCAGTGGATAACCTATACCCGCTACAGCGTGCCCTGGCCATTCGGCGATCAGGATTGTTGCCTCTCGCATCACGTTAGTAAAGATCCCAACAACCCGAGAGCGGGAACTATCTATTTTGAAAGCATCGATCATATACAGTTTCCCGTAAAGACCTCGGTAACCCGCATACAGGGCACCAAAGGCCGGTGGGTGTTTGAGGAGATCCGCCCTGGTACTATCAGTGTTGCCTATATCGTATCCACCAACCGGAGCAAAAAGCTGCCCCGCTGGGTAACTGACCCCATCGTGCGCAATAACTTGTTCACCACCATGACCACCTTCAGGAGCCTGCTCGAAAAGGGATAACGCAACAGGAAGTGCCATTTAAAATAAAAGAACCAACAAAGCTGCTGCCAGCGTGTTGATAAAGTTCACCGCATCGTTATGGAGAATATGCCTGCGCTCAAGCGTAGCGCCCAATAAGGAGTCGAGCAGGTTGCCAAAAGTACCAGCCGCGACTATTAGCAGGAAGGAAGCGCCCCAACCCTCAAATAAACAATAGAGAAAGGCGATCAACGCACTGCCGGCAACACCGAGTAAAGTGCCCTCGATACTGATCACGCCATCAAGGCCACGGCGATCGCTGCGAAAGGTAAGGATGTTGAAGAAGCGGCGTCCATACACCATGCCCAGTTCCGAAGAACTGGTGTCGGCAGCTGCCGACGAAAGGCTGGCAGCCATCATCAGCGTGTAAAGGTCCTTTCGTTCATGGTCGACGATTGCCAAAATGCCGAGTAGTGCAGCCACACCACCATTGGCCAATACCTGTCCTGCCTGGCGCCTTTCTGTATGCGTAGCGGAGCCCGGCAGTAAGGCCTTCAGGTCTTTTTGATGTTTCGTCGCCAGCACACCCAGCACAAAGAAAGCTGTCAGCATAACAAAACCCGCATAGCCACCTCCGGCAAAAACGGCCACACCAACCAGCCCCGCCACGACCGACGCAGGCAACGTCAGCTTACCGCGTTGATAACTCAACACGGCGCCGAACAGAATGACAAGGCCGATGATGAAAAAGCCAATTAAAGAAAGGGAAGAAGACGTCACGCCGCTAAACTAACGAAATCATCTTCATTTTAACTTTTCGTAAATACAATAATTTACGGCGCACACCGTTTTTGCGCCCGTCATTTCATTACGCTGCACCAACTCCTGTTTATCTTAAGGAATTCATAAAGGCTGCGCCGGTGGGGCGTTTTAAGGTTTCTTTATCACTCCTCAGGTTCAAATCCATTTACATTTATTCCGAAATGAACCACCCTGCATTTTTAAGCATTTACAACCCGACTAATTATGAAGAAACGTCCAGGCGATTTTTGGGGAGCTATGAAAAACTGGCTCATCCCGGAAAGTACCCGGGAGATACCCATGCCGCTCACCAACAATGATATGCTGAATGAGTTGGTGGATTGTTTCGACGGATCATGCAAAACAGAATCGGTGGGCGCCAGTCTGGTATTCAATATGCACTTCCTGGTCATCCTGCATCCCGATGTCTACGAGCAACGTCTTCCCTCATTTCCGGTGGTGGTAAAAGAAGCAGTCAAGCTGTTCTACAAAAAACTCCAGGCATATAAAAAGAACTTCGAAGAGCTGTCACCCGTCTCCTCTCACTGGCAATTCAGGTTTGGGCCGGCTACTGATTTCAACGGCGAAACCATTAGTCCCTACGATATCAGGGTAGTGGGTATGTTAACTGGTATAAGGACAGGTTCCATGGGAGCCGAACGAAGGCATACGGCTAAAGTAACTATGAAGTCGAAAGCCACCAATGTATTTGATAAGATGGATATCAACCTCGATGTATTGAGGCATATTCACTTTGCGGAGAGCGGCAACTTCACCGTCAAGTTCAGCAATGACCTTACCCTGGGCGGTGGCTCCCTGTTACGGCAGGCACGCAACAGCGATAACGGCTTCGCCAGGATCGAATACTTTCTGGGAGATAAGAACAAGTCGGATGTCTATATCATGAAAGATACAGAGATCGTTATCGCCCGCCGTGAACCGGAAAACCAGGGCTACAACAATTATCTCCTGATAGATTCGACCTACGTGTCCAACCCCCATGCCCGCATCAGGCTCAACGAGGCAACCGGCAAGTTCCAGATAGCGGCCTTCAGTGCCAACGAAACCCGGGTCAACGAAGTGGTGATCGCAAGAAGCGAGGTAAGCATGCCCCGTTGGTTCGACCTCGAACCCCAAAGCCAGATACTGTTGAATGGCATCATAACCCTTGAATTCAAACAACAATAATATGGGAGCGTTGGTCACTACATCCCTGTTGCTGGCATTCGTTGTGTTTGTATTGATCAGGCATTTCAAAAAACTGCCCCGATAAAATGAAGAACATCCTCATAAACGGCAATACCGATCCGGGTAAACGACGCAAGGAGAACCAGGACGCCTGGATCGCCCGCCAGCTTTGGTCGGCCGATAACGCCCTGCTCGTGGTGATCGATGGGGTGGGTGGATACATGGGGGGCGAAAAGGCAGCAGCGATAGCGAAAGAAAGCATCGAGCAATACATGCAGCACCCCAAAGGGGATACGCTCACCATGTTGCGCGAAGCAGTCATCTACGCCAACAACCGGATCGTAGAGGAACGAAAAAATGATCAGCTGCTCAGCGAAATGTGCTGCGTGCTGACGGCAGTAGTAGCGGACGAAGCCAGTCAGTCGGTATACTATGTGCACGTAGGCGATACCCGGTTGTACCGGTTTCGCGCCGGCAACTTGCAAAAGCTCACGCGCGACCATTCATTTGTAGGCATCCGGGAAGATGCCGGCGAAATGACCGAAATGGAAGCTATGAACCATCCCCACCGCAACCAGATACTCCGCGAAGTAGGCTCGGCAACGCACCGGCTCGATGATGAAGACTTCATAGACTACGGCCGCGAAGAACTGTTGCCCGGCGATCACCTGTTGCTTTGCAGCGATGGCCTTACCGATATGATCACCAGCCGGCAGGTAACCACCATTTTGTCGACCAGGCAGCCGCTGGGACATAAAGTGAATAGTCTCATCGCACTGGCCAATGAAATGGGTGGCAATGATAACATAACAGTAGTATTGTTCAAATTGAAGCCGGCTCCCGCCAAAAAGCAACTGACGGTGTCGGCGCCCGTTCCCAAACCAGCCACGGCAACCTTGCGGGAAACACCGGGGATAGCGGAGCTCGTCGAAGCATCTGCAACGGTCAATGATACGCCGACTTCCGCGGCTACGGAGCAGCCACGTCAGGAGATCCTCAACAAAAAAAGACCCGGCACCTGGGTCAAAGTGTATATCACAGCGTTGAGTCTTTTATTGATAGCCATCATTGGGTGGTACTTCACGCCACCGCGCAATATCGAAGTAATGCCGCCTGCCACGCTGCCCATCGACAGTATCCGCACCGGCACATCCGTACGGGTCAACCACACCGCAGTGCCCGGTCCTGTAGTGATAGAAAGTATTGATACGCTCCGGATCAACGGCACCCGGAGCTGGAGCAGTATTCAACATCACCTCGACAGCACGGGCAAAGCCCTGGTGTTGATGCCGGCAAAAAAAACGAACACCCGCTTCGCCGCTATCGAGATCAGCGACCGCAGCGCAAAGCCGGGCGATACCCTGGTAGTAAAGAACATCCGTTTCCAAAGTTTTGAAACGGCTATTCGTGTTCTGGTCCCGGTGGTCATCAAAACCGATAACCTCTCATTTGAAAATATCAAATATCCATTCCTGCATCTTGTGAAAGCCGACAGCAGCCATTCCTCCCAATTGATCATGAACAACGTCAAGCGATAAATCATGGCTACTTCGATCTTTAAAGAATATTTTAAAGGCTACGAGATCCTCGGCGAGCTGGGCAGGGGTAACGCGCGTGTGTTAAAAGCGCGCAGTGTCCACAACGGCGAACTGGTGGCCATCAAGCACTTTGCATTCAATACTGATCCCGATACGCTGCGCCGCTTTCAACGCGAGTCGGAGATCATGAAATCCATACAGCACGAACACATCGTCAAAATACTGGAAGTACACCTCGATGCCGAGTTGCCCTACATTGTCATGCAACTCATCGAAGGAGGCGACCTGCGCAGTCTGCTCAGGAAGCACAATACACTCGATATACCTACCGTCATCAGGTTGGCCCATCACCTTACCGAAGCGCTGGATGCCATCCATGCCAATGCAGTGGTACACCGCGATGTAAAGCCGGAGAACATCATGTACCGGCGCCTGCCCACGGGTGAGATCCATTTCCTGCTCACCGATTTTGGGATCGCCAAGTTACGCGAGCAGTCGGATGGATTAACGGTTACTGGCGCCTCCATGCTTACTTACGACTACGCATCGCCCGAACAGTTCAATCAGTCGAAGAATGTGTCTACACCCACCGATTATTATTCACTGGGCGTAGTATTGTATGAATGCCTCACCGGCGTGGTGCCATTCGAATATGAGCAGGACGACCTGCTCATGCACATCAACCGCGTGATCGCATCGCCGATCCCCAAACCACAACTGCCGCCCGATACGTCCATGCCGCCCAGTTTGCAAATGTTGCTGGAAGGTCTGATGACCAAACAGGGATCTTACCGCCTCGCCGATCCTGTCCAGGTACGTCAGCTATTAAAGTTGGCAGCTATCGAAGACCTCCGCGGCATCAGAACCTGGGCGCCGCCTGTCGATGAGACCCGTACGGTAAGATTCGTGCCGCCACCGAAACCAACACCATCTAAGAAAAGGGACATCACATTTATTGCAGTGGTGCTCCTGCTCATCAGCGCCGCAGTATTCTTTTCCTGGACAACCCTTGTACGGTCCCAGGCAAATGCGGCAGAAACAGAAGGGCCCGATCTTAAGCCAACGAGGGTACAGGAAATACAGTATGCCTCGGTGGGCGGAAAAAAGAAAATACCCGGAAATGTCATTCAGTCGCCTACAGTAGAGCCGCCATCGGGTACTGTGGAGGAACAGCCAACCACCAACAACCACCAGCCGGGTATAGCATTGAACCACGGTATCTACTACAATGACTTCAGCGAGCCGGTAGACAGTGTGTGGGATATTGGCCGCGATGAGACCAGCGAATTCAACCTGGCCGATGGCAAGTATGTAATGAAAGGGTATGCCGATAGTCTGAGCTATTCTACGGCAGTAAAGTTTAACCTCGATACCCATAAGGATTTTACCATGTCGGTCAATGCCACCCATTGGGGCGATAGCGCTGGCGATCCCTTTGGCCTCAATTTCTGCGGCGATCAGCAGCAGGACGCGTGGTTCGTCTTTTACATCACCTCCAATGGTTATTATTCAATTGGTACACTCGTGAAAGACGAATGGAATGTGATCGTAGACTGGACAGCATCGTCGATCATCAGGCCCGATGCTGGAATGAACATGCTGACTGTAGAAAAACAAGGTAGCAGCTTGCGTTTTCTCATCAATGACCGGCTCGAAAAAACTTTGACCTATAATGGAGGCTTCGGCAATTACTTTGGCCTCCGCGTTGATGGAGCACAAACCGTATCATTTGATCAATTGATCGTAAAAGGATCACAATAAAACACCAGGTAACATCCATGGCCGAAAAGGTAGCCAATACCAATAAAGCAGTCCGCAGAGAAGGATGGTTGCTGCTCACCGGAGCAGCGATCGTACTACTGATACTTTTCTATCAGCTCTACCAGGCATTGCTGCCACAGCTCGATCGTACCGACAAACTATTGAAAGAAGGAGCTGCCGTAAAGCTGGAACGCGTCATCAGCAAAGATCGCCTGCGAAAAGTGATAGCCGATGGCAGTTACTTCACCGATCCGCGCGACATTAGTTTACTGGTCGATTCGCTCGCGGCACGCCTGCTCACCACCGGCGAGCCTGATAACCTTGGCGCACTGAATAAAAGCGGATTTGCCATCACCGCCCCATTGGACTGGCAGCCCACTATTGGCGGGCCAGATTTTGCCGGGCGCTTACTGGCATCACGACAAAGGCTTGGGTTCGATTCTGCTTTATACGTACAGGAGTTAACCGGCCCCGTCAGCAGGGAATTGTTGAGTGGAGCGTCCTCATCGGGAACAGGGCGGGTCACCATTGCAAACGGCGACCAGGAAATGACGGGGCAGGTCCTGTACAAGGGGCAACCGATGCCGGGTGTGCTCGTGCAGTTAAGGGAACACATACCCTCCCTCGACGAAGACTCCCTTACGGGTATCATTGGTTATGCCCGTACCGATGCGAAAGGGGCATTCAACTTTGCGGGGCTGAACCGCGATTCAGGATACAGCGTATTACCACTAAAACCAGGCTTTGAGTTTGGCAGCCGTAAAGGGATCGCATCACTCAATGGAAAGGCCTACTACACGTTTACTGCAAAACCTCATAAAGTACGACTCATCGGTTCGATCATCTATGGGCAATTGAAGGAAGATGGAGTGCTGATCGTGCGTACGCCCGAAGAGTTCAAAATGCTTTACCAGGTGATAGCTGGAGGCCTCCTCCTTGCCTTCTTCCTTGTTCAGCTCATATTGTCGGTCAGGAAACGCCAGCCCGATGCCTTTCTGTTACCCATCCTCCTATTGCTTTGCGGCATTTCGCTCCTGACGTTATTTAGTATACAAAACCCGCTTACCGATTCACTGCACGCCTTTCAAACCCTGCAGGGCATAGCAGCAGGGCTGACAGGCTATACCGTGCTGGCCACAGTCAACATCGGCAAGTGGTATACCCGCTGGTGGTTTGATGGATTGTTCAATTTCCGGCAAAAGAATATTTATCAGCAGAAAGGCTGGACCTGGCTCGCGCTGGCCATCCTCCTGGCATTGCTTACCGTATTCATCGGCACCGGCCCCGAAGGGAGTGGCGTAAAAGTGAACCTGCAACTGGGAGGCTTTACTTTTCAACCAAGTGAGATCACCAAGTACCTGCTGTTGTTCTTCCTGGCAGCCTTCTTTGCCGCTAATGAAGAGCATATCCGGAACTTCTCGGATATACGGTGGCGCTTGTATATCAATTGGAGTGTATTTGCAGGCATAGCCACCATTCTTATGCTTTACCTGCTCATGGGTGATATGGGACCGGCATTGGTGGTATGTTTCACCTTCCTGTTCTTTTATAGTATCGCGCGCGGCAACCTGCTGCTGACGGTATCCGCCGGCGCGGGTTATGCGATCCTGCTCGCTCTTTTGCCGGGGTGGATAGCAACCGCAGCTGCCCTGGTGCTGGTGTTGATCGCCTCATTGATCAAAGGCCACCTGCGCAGCACCAAATGGTTTGGAGCCTTCGCGGCAATTGCCGATGCACCGGTCATCATCATCATGGTCATAGCCGCATTTGCCTTCGGCGACCGGGTGCCCGGCATCGGCCAGCGCCTTGCCGATCGTAAATCAATGTGGCTAAGTCAATGGAACAATGATGTGTTTGGGGGCGATCACCTTGCTCACAGTTATTGGACGCTTTCCTCGGGAGGTTTTACCGGCCAGGGCATCGGTAAGGGTTTCCCCAATACCATGCCCGCATCGCATACCGATATGATATTGCCGAGCATTGGGGAAGAACTTGGCTGGCTGGGCCTCGTGGCCGTGTTGTTGTTATTCGGCATCCTCATTCACCGCACCTTTCTCATAGCACGTCGTTCCGGACAACCGTTCACCTTTTACCTCAGTGCTGGAATAGCGATCACCATTGGCATACAATTACTCATCATAGCGGGCGGGTCTATTGGCTTGCTGCCGCTTACGGGCGTAGCGGTTCCTTTTCTCAGTTATGGCAAAATATCACTGATCATCAACCTGGCCGCCCTGGGCATTGTGGCGGGTATTTCGGCCCGGGAAGGGCAGGAGGTGCAGCGCGAGCGCATCCAGAAAAGTTACGACCCCGTACTGGCAACCGGCATCATCTTCTTCCTGCTGGGTATAGGCATACTGGCCGCAAAGCTGCTCATGGTGCAGGTCGTCGATCGGGATAAATACATCGTTAAGCAGGCGCGGGTGGTCATGCGCAATGGAATACCAGTATATAGCTACAATCCCCGCATCGATAAGCTGATGAAATTGCTGGCAGCTGGTAATGTATATGACCGAAACGGATTGGTCCTCGCCACCAGTGAAGCAGGAGCCATACAACACAATATCGATTCACTGCAAAAGGCAGGCATCCCCAAAGAAAAACTCACGGAGCTGATGCAGAAAAGGGTGCGGCGCTTTTATCCTTTTGGTGAGCACTTGTATTTCTGGACGGGCGATTACAATACCCGGTTGTTCTGGGGCCAGGCCAACGGGTATTTTGCCGAAGCACGCCACCTAACCGCCCTGCGGGGATTTGGCATCAACCGCGAAATACAGGACTCTGTGTACACCCTGTACCAGCCCGATAGGTTTACCAGGCCATTCCATAAAACCGTGCCCATGGTTCGGTACGACTACACAGCCCTGGTAGAAGGATTGAAAAGCGGGGTCGATAGCAACCAGGCGCCAATAAAAAAGATCAGGGATAAGGATCGCAGCCTCTATCTGTCGGTGGATGCAGCCCTGCAGGTGGAGATACAGGACTCGCTCCGCAATAGCCTGTTTAACCACAAACGCATATCGGTAGTAGTGCTCAATGCCACAACAGGCGACGTGCTGGCCTCGGCCCTCAATCCATTGCCCAATCTGCAGTCGCCCGAGCTCATGGAATTACCCGATAGGGAACGCATACGCCTGGAGGCGCCCGTCACCGAACGCGATCTGGGAATGACGTATGCTACCGCACCCGGTTCAACTGCCAAGATACTCACCGCCATGGCAGGCCTCAATAAAATGGGTATGCCGGCAACCGAAGTGAAGTATAATGACATCTTCCGGCAGGAGATCTTCCGGGATAATAAAAAGGAACAGGAGCCATTTATACCCAAAGTGCCCTTCGTGGATATGCGCGAGGCGATCATCAACTCCAGCAACATCTTCTTCATCAGGTTGGCCAATGAGCAATACCTCGAAGAGGAAATGGCCGCCTTATACGAAGCAACTGGAATGAACATCGAACAAAGAGGCGGTTATAATTATTCCCTGCCCGGTGACCAACTCAAACTGTCGGGCGACCTCGCTGCCTGGAGAGAAGAGGTATTGAACGGAGACCACAAACAATATAACAATCCCAATTACAAAGGCACCACCAAAAGATACCGCAGTGTATTCTCCGGACTTGCCTGGGGACAAAGTGTATTGACGGCAACCCCTGCATCGATGGCCCGCATGGCAGGTGGCATCGCCAATGGAGGTGTGTTGCAGCCATCGCGCTACGTTACACAACAGGAGGGGAAACAACTGCCATTGCAGGAACCCGTTAAACTGGCGAAGGATACGGCCTATGCAGGTGTGTTGCGCCGCTTCATGATCGATCAGTCCAGTACAACCGGCAGGTATAAGATCAAAGAGATGAAGGTGGCCGGTAAAACAGGAACGCCCGAACGCATTATCAAAGGTGAGAAGGAGTCCGACGGCTGGTACGTATTCTTTGCGCCCACACCCGATCAAACATCTTATACAGTTACCTGTATCCGTATAGAAGAAGGTCAAAGTTCGGCCAATGCAGTGCTGTTGGGAAACACCGTGGCAAAGATCCTGGCGAAAAGAGCCTATATCAGTTCATTCTAAATCAGCCGGCGTAGTGGTAGGTCCGCATCGCTGGTAACAAAGCTTATTACAATGAAGAACCTGTTCAACAAACTTAAAAAGAGCTTCGGCATCGCCGAATTGCCAGCTGTTGAAGAAACCGTCGCCACTACACCCGAAGAACCGGTATCGACCTTTGTGCCCGTAACGCCTGTGAAGCGCGATGCCATCATCAGGTTCATCATACAGTCGCTGAAGCCTTATGTAGATGAAAAGAGTATGTCGGTAGCGGGCATCCGCCTATATGTATTGTGCAATAGCCAGGAGCAGGAAGAAGCGGCAAAGATCGCCCTGTATGCCGATAAGCCGGGCATGTTCCGTACGGAACACCTCGAACGGAAGCTGTTGAATCACTTTATACAACTCGAACCATCCTGGTACTTTGAGTTCCAGATCGTGAAAGACCAACTGCCCGAAAACTGTATACAACAGGGCAACTATGGAATTAAAGTAACCCGCGCAGGCGATCATGTGGTAGAGAAGTATACAACGGCCATCCTGCAGGTATTGGTAGGGCAAACCGATCAGTTCGAATACCTGCTCGATCCGCACCAGCAGCTGCGCTTTAATATTGGCCGGAGCAAATCTCCCCAATTGGCTACAGGTAAGATACAACTGAATGACATTGTGTTCCTGGCGTCGGGCGAAGCTGGTTTTGATGAAGGCTTGGGTAAAGCCAACCTGCATGTAAGCCGCAACCACGCGTATATCATCTACGATCCTAAAAACAATAAATACTTATTGTATCCTGATAAAGGTGGCCTGCCCGATAGTGGCAATAAACTCAAGGTCCACACCACCGACGACAAGATCAAGCAGCTTAATATGTACGGAATAGGCCATCACCTGCAGGATGGTGATCAGATAGAGTTAGGCGGAGAGGCAGTGCTGCGCTTTAAAGGCGGCAGCTAGCCCAAAACTCACAATACCAGGTCGGCATGTAACTTCTCCAAAGTAGCCATCGGGTCAATACAAAAGCCAGGATGTACTTTCGAACACTGCACCACGGTACTGCGGGTAGCGGTAAGCCACCGGAAACGCGAGGCCATATCGAGGCGGGCAATGGGGCCACCCGCAGGCAATCCCAGGCATATATGTTCAAATGCGCATAAATAGGCCTTTACCTCTTCTACGTCCAGCTTTGGACAAAAAACACGAAGCCGCTCGATGTCCAGTGTATATTTGGCTTGCAGGAAAGACGGTTTCTTGCAATACAACACGACACCCACATTGAGGAATTCCTCCCGCTCAACGCGTGGCACCACCCGGATCACCGCATACTCAAATAAGTGTTGTTCTTGCATACATTGCTTCTTTTACAAAGATCGGGGAGGAGGCTACCCGCGACAATAAAAACTGAACATAAACTTCCCGGCGCCCGGCAGCATCGATGTCGGCATCGCCGCCCGTCAGCCATTCCCCGGGCACAAGGTCTACAATATTTCTGATCCGCTCTTCCGTCAACAAAGGCGCAAAAGCAGCATCTACTGTTTCCAGCTCTCCTGCCTGTGGCAACAATACATGGTCTTTTACCTGTGTAAAAGGCTTTTTGGAATGCTCCTCCCAATTGGTCCAGGAGTGATGAAAGTACAGCGCGGCGCCATGGTCTATCAACCACAACTCTTTATTCCATACCAGCATATTGGTATTGCGGGCCGTGCGGTCTACATTCATTAGCAGGCAATCGAGCCACACGATGTGTGAAGCCAGCAGTGAAGGCAGTTTCAAAACTGCCGGGTCATAGGTGATAGATCCCGATAAATAATGCAGGCCCAGGTTCAAGCCTACACTGGCTTTTAAAAGGTCCTGAATCTCTTCATCCGGTTCCGTGCGTCCAAAAGCAGTGTCGAGGTTGGCAAAAACGATCTCAGGGATCTTAAATCCCAGCAGCCGCGCTACTTCACCCCCGATCAGTTCAGAGATCAAAGCCTTTGGCCCCTGGCCTGCGCCCCTGAACTTCAGCACGTATAAAAAGCCATCATCCGCTTCCGCGATAGCAGGCAGAGACCCCCCTTCGCGCAGGGGCGTCACGTACCGGATCACATTTACCGTTCTTAATTGAGGTCTGTTGTCCATAACTACATGATTAAGCCAATACACCACATCCGAATGCACCGGCATAAACTGCTGCCAAATTAAACCCAATTTTCAACTTGTACAAACGAACACCATCACGCTTAATTTTCCTAATTTCATCCCCAAATCAGCGGCAGCAATGGCGGTAACACCAGTACTGGATATAGGGAAAACAGCGGCTAACACACCTTTCGAGATCCATACCATGGATTGGATCGCGCAAAACAGGTTTCACCAGAACGAGCTGCCCCACCGCCACAGTTATTTTGTGATCATCTGGGTCAAAAGTGGCTCCGGAGTACATTTTATCGATGTAGACAAGTATGAGCTGGAAAATAATACCGTCTACTGCCTCACACCCGGCCAGATCCACCAGTTGAAAGTGAACGGACCCGTAGATGGCTATGTCATTTCGTTCACGGCCGACTTCATTACGGTCAATGAGGACAATATCAATCTCCTCTTCAATACAGGCCTATTTTATACATTTTCCCACTCCCCCGTCATTCATGTCTCACCCGAAATGGAAGAAGATATGAAAGGAGCGGTCGATAAAATGCTGAAGGAATACAGTAACTTCTTCCTGTTGCGTTCCGAAATATTGAGGGGGTATTTGAAGATTTTCCTCATCTATCTTACCCGCCAGTTCGAAGGCGTGGATACACAGGCACAGCAACCCCGCAACGTAGAGCTGGCCAAGAAATTCCTCTCACTGCTCGAGCAACAATACACCACCAAAAAGATGGTGGCCGACTATGCCGATCAACTGGCCGTAACCCCCAATTACCTCAACGAGGTGGTTAAAAAAGTATCGGGATTCCCTGCCAGCCACCACATACAACAGCGCATCATCCTCGAAGCAAAGCGGCAGGCCGCTTACTCCGAAGTCAGCATGAAAGAGATTGCCTGGCACCTGGGATTCGACGATGTAGCCCACTTCAGTAAATTCTTCAAGAACGTATCAGGCACCAGCTTCTCCGATTTCCGGAAGGAAATAGCTGTCCGTTAGTGGTCGTTTCCCACCATCTTTCAGGCTGCAATTGCTCCAATCAATAAAATTGACAACAATTACCATAATTTTTGAATTGACTTGAGGCCCCTGCTCAGGTTATCTTTGTTTTAACAGACGGGCACATGAGTTAAGAAGAATTTCTGGTCACAGAGCACAGTAGTTGGTTGTTTAGGTTAGGGTAAAAAGGGCTGACTTCATTGGAAGTGGCCCTTTTCTTGTTTATCATATTAATGATTCTTTATACTTTTGAGAATCGGGCAACCATGGTATAATATCTTCCTCGCAAACGGTGATTTATACAATTGTAGCCCTTGTTTATCTATTGCTGCTGCAGGACCCGTGAG
Organism: Paraflavitalea sp. CAU 1676; assembly: GCF_029223285.1. Lineage (GTDB taxonomy): Bacteria > Bacteroidota > Bacteroidia > Chitinophagales > Chitinophagaceae > Paraflavitalea. The sequence continues at coordinate 674,523 of NZ_JARHUJ010000001.1, forward strand.
ATAATTTTGAAAGCAGTTTCGTCAGCGTACCTTCAAATAAAGCAGGGCTGTTCCCCGCACCACCGGCCTGATTGAAAACCGTCAGGTACTAATTTCTATGCAGACAACCGATTTTTTCAGCAGGGACCTTAGCTGGCTATCCTTCAATCACCGCGTATTGATGGAGGCCGGAAAGTCTACTGTACCATTGGGCGAGCGAATAAAATTCCTTTCTATTTACTCTTCCAATCTCGATGAGTTTTACCGGGTGCGCATGCCGGCGCTCATGGCCCTCCAAAAGATAAACAAGACCAAGCCGGGAAAAGAACTTACTTACACAACCGCGTTGGAAGAAGCCAGGTCGCTCATAGACCGGCAGTTGGAGTTATTTGGCCAAACCATCAGCACCGTGCTTCCCCTGCTGGAGCATCACGGCATCAAACTCGTTTACAACCAGCCTATCCCCGAAGCGATATTGCCTCAACTTACCGAGTACTTCTATACGCAGGTGCTGGGGTTCCTGCAACCGGTACGGCTGGCCGATATTGGTCCCGACTTTTTCCCGGCCAACAATAAACTGTACATCGTTGCAGCATTGCAATACCCGGGCAGGGAACCTGGGTATGCGATCATCAATACCCCTTCCGACAACCTCCCCCGGTTCAAGGCATGTACCGTAAATGGTACAACTTATATCGTGTTCCTCGAAGACATCATAAAGCAACACCTGCCCGACATATTCAGGCAGGCTACCCTTACCGGTGCCTGGAACTTCAAGATCACCCGCGATGCCGAACTGAACCTCGAAGACGACTTCGAAGAAGATATGGCCGAAAAGATCGAGAAGCAGATCATGAAGCGCGACTTTGGATTCGCTACCCGGTTTTTGTATCAGCCCGGCATACCCTCCGATTGCCTCGAGGCGCTCAACACGCAGTTCGGTCTGGCCAATGCCAGCATCGTGACAGGCGGTACCTACCACAACCTGAAAGACCTGGCATCGCTGCCCCTCAATAGTCATGTACCGCAGTACCAGCCCTGGCCAGCTATCATGCCGGCCCTCAATGGCAAGCGTACCTCGATCTTTGATGCCATCACCGCACGTGATATCATCATTCACACGCCTTATCAGTCGTACCACACCGTATTGCGCTACTTCAATGAAGCAGCCATCGATCCGGCTGTATCGGAGATATATGTAACCCTCTACCGCGTGGCCGACGATTCAAAGATCGTACAGGCCCTCATGAGCGCCGCCCGCAACGGTAAACAGGTAACCGTATTGGTAGAGCTCAAGGCCCGGTTCGATGAAGCAAACAACATACGTTGGGCCCGGAAGATGAAAGCGGCCGGAGTGAAGATCATCTATTCCGAAACCATCCTGAAAGTCCACGCCAAGATCGCCCTGGTAAAACGCAAGGATAAGCTCGGCACCTATTATGCCGGACTCCTCGCAACCGGCAACCTCAACGAGAGTACTGCCCGCTTTTATACCGACCATATATTGCTGACGGCCGATTATGCCATGCTCAGCGAAATGGAGCAACTATTCATACACCTCAGCCAACGGAAGAAATCGGGCAACGCTAACATTAAGTTCAGGCACCTGCTGGTAGCACAGTTCAACCTGCAACGGTCCTTCTTCGATAAGATCGACCGCGAGATTGCCTGGGCAAAACAGGGAAAGCCCGCCAGCATCACCATCAAACTCAATAACCTCGAAGAAAAAAAGCTGATCACCAAACTGTACGAGGCCTCACAGGCAGGCGTAACCATTCAACTGCTCGTACGCAGCATATGTTGCCTGGTGCCAGGAGTGCCGGGTTTCAGCGAAAACATCACGATAAAAAGGATTGTCGATCGTTACCTCGAGCATGGGCGGGTATTCATATTCCAGAACGGCGGTCGTGAGGAAATATACCTTGGGTCTGCCGATTGGATGGACCGGAATATCTACCGTCGTATAGAGGTTTGCTTTCCCATATATGATAAGGATATACAACAGGAGATAAAAGATATCATCGCACTACAGCTAAAAGATACAGTACAGGCAGTGCAGCTCGACGCCCATTTGCAGAATAGTCCATTGGCCGTCACCGCGCCGGCACTGCGTTCGCAGGAAGCCATATATCAGTATTTGAATAATAAAGTAGCCGGAGTTCCGGAATAGCCAGGCAAAAACCAACCGACATGAAAAAACAATTATATACCCTCCTCCTCCTTCTTCTTGGCTGTGCATTCCTCGCAAAGGCGCAGGACAGCATCGTGTACCGCGTCATCCTCATTGGCGATGCAGGGGAGATCAGCAAAGAACAGAAGCATCTTATACCACAGGCAGCCGGAATGGTGAAGAATGGAAAAACATCCGTCGTTTACCTTGGTGATAATATATATCCTAAAGGCATGGGCCTTCCCGGATCAAAGAACGAAAAGAGCACACAGGATATCCTGCGCTCACAGTTCACACCCATGCGAAGCAACGGGGCATCGGTCTATTTTGTACCCGGCAATCACGATTGGGATAGAATGGGAAAAAATGGATTGGCAAAGATCCAGGCTCAGTCAACATTCCTCGCGCAGCAGAATGACACACTGCTTAAAATGGCGCCGGCCGATGGATGCCCCGATCCGCAGGAGATCAACGTAAGCGAAAACCTCACTATCATTGCGTTCGACAGCGAATGGTGGCTATTCCCTTATAACAAAGACAACAAAGCAAACTGCAGTTGCAATAGCAAGGAAGAAGTGGTCGCCAAAATCATAGAGCTCCTCTACAGGAACAGGCACAAGCAAATATTGCTGGCATCACACCACCCCTTTCAGTCATATGGACATCATGGAGGATATTACTCGATCATCGATCACCTCTTTCCTTTTACGGCCGTTAATAAGAATCTTTACATACCATTACCCATCATTGGATCGCTGTACCCCATCCTGCGCAAAGCGATCGTCAACCCGGAAGATATGGGACATCCATTGTACAAGGGGATGATCAAGAACATCAGCGCGATCTCCGACCGGGTAGCCAACCTCGTTTATGTAGCCGGGCATGAGCACGGATTACAGTTCATTAAAAGCTCACAAAAACAGGTCGTCAGTGGGGCTGGTGCTAAAAAGAACTACGCAAAAAAAGGAAAGAATGCCTTGTTTGCCTCCAGCCAGGCTGGCTTTGTAACGGCAGATCTGCTCACAAACAACGATCTGCGGTTTACGTATTATACCTCAACAGAAGAAGGCATAAAGCCGGCATTCACCTATACCCAGGAATATGTGCCGGTAAAGGAAATTGAAAGACTGGCCATCAAAGCCATCCCCGAAGATAGCGTCAGCATGGTGCCCCTCGCCCGGTTCGATAGTGTTGGTAAAACCCATCGCTGGCTCTTTGGCGAAAACTACCGCAAGGATTATGCAACGGAAACGACCTTCCCCGTTATCCGCATCTCGCAGATAAAAGGCGGATTAACACCTAGCCGCCTCGGCGGCGGCCACCAATCCAAATCACTGCGCCTGCTGGATAAAGATGGAAAAGAATGGGCGCTGCGCAGCGTAGAGAAATATCCCGATGTACTGTTGCCCGAAGAGCTGCGCGAAACCTTTGTGAAAGACCTGCTCTCCGATAACATGTCATCCAACTATCCCTACGGAGCGCTGGTAGTGCCCCCCATCGCCAACCTGCTGGGTATACCACATTCCAATCCCATTATCGGTTATGTAGCACCTGATACTGCCCTCGGCATATATACCAATACATTCGCCAACACGCTTTGCCTGCTCGAAGAACGTGAACCGCTCGGTGAGTCCGACAACACGCCCAAAATGCGGCGCAAGGTTGATGAAGACAACGACAATAGCTTCGATAGCACGCTCTACCTACGCGCACGCATGCTTGATCTGCTGGTAGGCGATTGGGACCGGCACGAAGACCAATGGCGCTGGTATCCCGAAAAAGATGGTAAAGGGAAGAAATACCTGGCCGTACCGAGAGATCGTGATCAGGTGTTTTACATCAATGATGGCGTGGTGCCGGGCATGGCCAAATGGAGATGGTTGTTGCCATTCCTCCAGGGCTTCAAAAGCGATTACCACAACATCGAAGGCATCCTGTGGGAAAGCCGCGCCCTCAATGGTCGCTTCCTGGTGCAGTTTGGTTACGACGACTGGATGCGCATCACCAACGAATTTGTAGCCGCGGTGACCGACTCCGTATTGGAAGAGGGCCTGAAGCGGTTGCCGGCAGCAGCTTACCGGATGCGGCACGACGAGTTCCTGAAGATATTGAAAGACAGGAGAGACAATCTGCCCAAAGCCATGAAGCGCTATTACACTTTCCTCAATAAGATCGTCGATATAAAAGTGTCCGATAAGCATGAGTTGGTGAAGATCACTGATGCGCCCAATAACGGGATTACTATACAGATCAACAAGCTGTCAAAAAGCAGAAAGGCCGAAGACCAGTTATTTACAAAAACCTTCGATCCATCCGCTACCAGGGAAGTGAGGCTCTACCTGTCAAAAGGCAATGATAGTGTCCTGATTAACAATGCCAATAACGGAGTAAAGCTGCGTATCATTGGTGGAGAAGGCAGTAAAACATACGAAGTGGCCGAGGGCCGGGGTGGCATTAAGTTGTACGAAAGAAAAGACAACGCCGTGTTCGCCGGAAGCGAAGGCAGGTTGCGCAAACGCATGTCCAACGACAGTGCCCATACATCCTTCAATCCCGTCGATCTGTACAATGTAACCCAGCCGCTTGCCTCTATTGGCCTCAACGTTGACGATGGATTCCTCCTTGGCGTAGGCTTCAGGCATGTGCGCAGGCAGGGATTCCGCAAAAAGCCCTATACGAAGGTCTCGCAATATTCAGGACTCCAGCAGTTGCTGGTATCGCATTCCTTTTCTACCAAAGCCTATAAGATTGATTATAAGGGTGAGTTTATACAAGCCCTGGGTAAAGCCGATATCATTACCCAGGCGATCATCAAGGCGCCCAACAATACGATCAACTTCTTTGGCCGTGGCAATGAGTCGGAGTTCATCAAGTTCAACAACTTTAAAACATATTACCGCACCCGGTTCAATACATACCAGGCATGGGCTGCGCTGCGTTGGGGCACCACCAAAGGAAGCAGTATCAGTGTAGGCCCGGCTGCGCAGGTGTATCGTTTCGACGATGAAGGCAACAAAGGACGCTTCATTGAGAATACATCTGAGATCGGTTCCTACGACAGCGCCACCATTGCCGACGATAAAGCCCACGCAGGTGTCATCGTTAATTATATAGTCGACAAAAGGAACAATCCCATACTCACCATGTGGGGTACCTACCTCAACGTACGCCTGCAAGGATTTGCCGGACTGAATACCTATTCCAAATCATTTGCCCAGCTGATACCGGAATTCTCTTTCTATACACCGCTTAATGCAAAAGGGTCGGTCGTGCTGGCCAACCGCATTGGCGGTGCGTTAACCCTGGGGAAAACCACCTTCTATCAATCCGTCTTCCTGGGTGGCCACGAAAACCTGCTCGGTTACAGGCAATACCGTTTCGCCGGAGACCATAGTCTCTATAATAACTTTGAGTTGCGTGTAAAACTCGCAGAAGTAGGTGGATATGTATTGCCGGGCATCATGGGGCTTATTGGCTTCTACGATGTAGGCCGTGTATGGCAGAAGGATGAGCAATCCCGCAAATGGCATAGCGGAGCAGGGGGTGGATTGTTCTTTGCGCCAGCCCAAATGATCGTAGTGCGCGCATTGGCAGGTTGGTCCAATGAAGGCTGGCTGCCATTCATAGTAGTGGGCATGCGGTTCTGATAATAGATAGAAGCTGGCCCTGCATATATTATTCATTTGAGCAGTAAGCTGTCCCGGTTGCTCATCAATTAGTGGTATTTTTGCAGCCACCTTGATCCGTGATAGTTACTGCTCAATCCATTTCCTGATGAAAGTACACCGGCAACGGCCCGATTGATAGCTCCCTATATGCGCACATGGCAGATCATATTTTGCATAGCAGTACTGTTGCACAACTCGGCGACGGCACGTCAGCGCCCCATCCCGCCGTCCCGTAATAATAATACCGCAGCAGCCAGATCACTAGTCAACGGGGCTTTCGCGCAGCAGCTGGATACACTCATGAAGGCATTGCATAAAGTGGAAGTGGCTAAAGACAGCGCCGGTCAGATAGCTGCACTCGATAAACTCGCCATTTATTACATCCGGCCCGGCCAGGTGGAAAAGAGCGAACCGCTCCTTAAGCAGATTCTCGACATCCAGGTAAAGCAGGGAATAAAAGAGCAGCAGAAAACATACGATAACCTGGTCACCGTTTACCGCGCAAAAGGCGATCTGAGCCAGGCGCTATACTATGCACTTGAATCGGTGCGCCTCGCAGAGACCCTTGACGATTCGGCAAGACTCAATCGCTATTATGGCCGCCTTGGAGGAGTGTATAAAGACCTCGGTCAATTTGATAAGTCACTACAGTATCACCAGCGATCCCTGGCCCGCGTGCAACAGCATCCTCAAAAAGATACCTTTCAATTGTACACGGTAACCTCAAGCGTCGTAAGTGCATTGATCAGGGTAGATCGCGCAGCAGAAGCATCCCGGCTCATCGAAGAAACCGTCGCCGGTTATCCCCCCGTTCAACCAGATGTAAAACAACTGGCAGCGACCATGCGGGGCGAAACCTTCCAGTCGCAGAAGGATTACAAACAGGCGGAACAGTATTTTCTCGAAGCAGTTCATTGGGAAGAGTACAGTCCGCATGGATTTGTATTGCGTTTCAATACTTACTACAATATAGGCGCCTTCTATTGCGATCGCGGCCAGTACGAAAAAGCAAGGCCTTACTTGCTGCAGGCTTCCGCTACACCGGGATTCGGTAGTCATGCCACACAACGCAACGTACAGTGGTTGTTGTTCCGGGCCGATTCGGCTGCCGGTAATTATCGATCGGCCTTACAACATTTTCAGGCATATAAGGACATCAGCGATACCATGTTCAATGCTGCCAGGAGCCGCCAGATCGAAGAGATGCAGGCCAAATACGAGACGGATAAAAAGGAACGCGATATACAATTTCTGCTGCATGAAACAAGATACCAGCAGACGCAGTTACAGCAAGCGGCAACCGGTAGAAACGTGACCATTTCGATCATCGCGCTGTTATTGGTGATCATTGCCTTGCTGTACGGCCGGTACCGTAGCCGGCAGCGGAATAGCCGCCGTCTCGAAACCCAGCAGCACGAGATTCAGCGAAAAAATGGCTCACTCGAGAAACTGGTAAAGGAAAAAGACGGACTCTTGCAGGAAAAGGAATGGCTGCTGAAGGAAATACACCACCGGGTCAACAATAATTTGCAGATCGTCATCAGCCTCCTCAATACCCAACTTGCCTATCTTGATGATGAGTCTGCAGCGATAGCCATTCGCGATAGTCAACAACGTATGAGAGCGATGTCCCTCATTCACCAGCGGCTTTATCACAGCGATAAACTGGCTACTGTCGACATACAGAATTACATCAGGGAATTGATCAGCTACCTCGATGATAATTTCAATGTGAACCACCGTATTCGTTTCCTGCTGGAGTTGCCTGTTCTCGAGTTGAACGTGTCGCAGGCTGTTCCGGTGGGCCTTATACTTAATGAAGCGATCACCAATGCGATCAAATATGCATTCCCGGGCAACCAGTCGGGATCCATCACCGTCACCGTCCGTGAAATCGAAAACGATCATGTCCTGCTGCTGATCTCCGACAACGGCGCAGGGCTTCCTGTTGGGTTCGACATGAGTGCAAGCCGAACACTTGGTATCAATCTCATGCAGGGGTTGGCCCGTCAGCTGAACGGCACTTTTACCATGAAGGGGCAGCAGGGAACACTTGTAGCGGTGAGTTTCCCATTGGAGGACGTCGCTGCACTATACGAAGAAAAAATAGCAGCAGTGGCCGTTTGATTAATGGAGGCCCACACAAGAATAGAGAATTGTATGACAGAGCAAATTCTGATAGTAGAGGATGAGTTTATAGTGGCCAACGATCTGAAGTTGATCCTGGAAAAAGCAGGATATAAGGTTTGTGGAATTGCCGCTTCAGTAGTGGAAGCCCGCGAGCTGATACAGCAGCACAAACCAGGGTTCGTATTACTCGATATCCATTTAAAAGGCAAAACAACGGGAATCCAGCTGGCGTATGAGTTGCGGGAGCAACACATAGCCTTCATCTACATCTCAGCCAATTCCAATCAGCAGGTACTCGAAGCTGCAAGGGCAACGGAACCATACGGCTTCCTGGTAAAGCCATTCCGTGCCCGCGACGTACTGATATCGCTCGATATTGCACGCTACCGCCATAAGCATAGTCTCGAAGCAGGCTTAAGGCAGGAAGCGATACTGCACGAAAAGCTGCAGACCATCGCGACACAGTCGGGTGGTGTTATGGAAAAGCTGTTACAAGCCATCAGGATACTGCAGCCCTACCTGCCCGCCGATCTTATGCTTGTAAGTAAAACGGATGTACAGGATGATAGAGTACAGCTGTCGGGTTATCTCCGCATTGGATTTGATGAATACCAGTGGTTAGGTTCCGACGAGTTGATCACCATCACCGGGCTGTCACAAAGCGAATGGGCAGGTATACAGCCCAACGCCAATAAGCATTTTGTTCCCGCCTGGCGCAATGAGGAAGCATTTAATACAGTCTGCTGTGAGGACCCCGTCACCAACCTGCTGGCCGAAACCTTCGGTCAACACTCGTTGTTGCAATTCCCGTTGGAGGTAGATGAAATACACAGCAGCATAATTACAATGTATAGCCGCAAGCCCGATGCCTGGCATGCCGGTCACCTGGCTTTGTTGCAGAGAATGAAGGCCGAACTGGCGACTATCATTGACGATGGCAAGGCCTCCCCCAATAGATATGCCGCTAATGGCATACCCAAAACAAATCCGGTAACACCAGCAGTTGCCAAAAACAAAGCCGGGTTCGAGGGCATCGTTGGCAACAGCCATCAGTTGTTGCGCGTACTTGACCAGGTATCGCAGGTAGCACCGCTCGATACCTCCGTACTCATCCTTGGCGAAAGCGGTACCGGCAAGGAGCGCATAGCGCATTGCATTCACCTTCAGTCTTCAAGGAGTGCCATGCCTTTCGTTAAGATCAACTGCGCCGCACTGCCGCCCACATTGATCGAATCAGAATTGTTTGGACATGAAAAAGGGGCATTCACCGGAGCCCTTGACAGGCGCATCGGAAAATTTGAACAAGCCAATGGAGGCACCATCTTCCTCGATGAGATCGGCGAAATGCCCCTGGAGCTTCAGGTCAAATTGCTGCGGGTACTACAGGAGAAAGAAATAGAACGCATCGGCGGACAAGCGCCTTTTAAGATCAACGTACGCATCGTCGCGGCAACCAACCGCAACCTCGAACAGGAAGTAGCAGAAGGCCGCTTTCGTCTCGATCTCTATTATCGCCTCAATGTATTCCCGGTGATACTGCCGGCCCTGCGCGAACGGCGCGAAGACATTAAGTACCTGGCCCACCATTTTGCATTGCTGGCCAGCCGCCGCAACAACCGCCATTTTCAGGGAATAACGCCAGCTATGATGACCGAACTGGAGGCCTGGCATTGGCCCGGTAATATTCGCGAGCTTGAAAATGTCATGGAGCAAACTGTGATCCTCAATGCAGAAGGGAGGCCATTGGCATTGAAGCGCCCACTGAATACAGGCATACTGCCAGGGGCTGGTCAGGGCCTCAATGCAGCTCCATTCACGCAAGCCCAGTCTCTTACGGATATCAAAAAGATCCAGGACGAGACCGAGCGGGAATATATTATCAGTATGTTGCGCAAAGCCAACGGCCGTATCAGGGGTGAAGGCGGCGCAGCCCAACTGCTCAACCTAAAACCGACCACCCTCGAGTCGAGGATGCTTAAACTGGGCATCAGGAAAGAGAACCTCTGAGTCGCTATTACTGAGTAACCAATTACCCTCCAAAACTTTCGGAGCTTGTTAATCAACCTCCGAAAATGTTGGAGTCGAACTCTTGTCCCCCTTAGCTGCGCAAAAAGTATACATCTCCGAAAAGTCAAGCCCACACCTCGTTTCCGGGAAATTGAATGGGAAATGGCGCTTATTGGCAGAGAATGGCTTGCAAATTGACCTACTACTGGCATTAGCAACAATCAGTGAATAGCTGCCCGTGCTTGCCAGGCAGCAGTCCAAAATCAACCGTATGTTACGAGAAAAACAACAGGTAAAAGTCGCAGCCGATCTTAGTGGAAGCATTCCCTTCCAGTCAAACAACCTGCCGTTTGAGATCCGCACCATGGAGTGGATGGAAAGGAACCGGCAGCAGAATCAGGCGCCTCACCGGCACAGTTACTATGAGATAAGTTGGGTCAGGCAGGGAAAGGCCACCTACCTGGTGGATCTTGAAAAACATGCCATCGAAGAAAAAACAATATGTTGCGCGGCGCCAGGTCAGGTGCACCAGTTCAAAGGGGGCGACCAGGCAAATGGCTACGTTATATCATTTAACAACGACTTCCTGTTTCTGGCACAGGACAAAACTGCTGGTTGGCTGAACGAACAGAACTCCTCGCCGTTTCCCAACATTCGCGTGGCTTCGCTCGACAGCGACACGGCAGCAGAAGTGGATCAGCTCATACTGAAAATGGAAAAAGAATTTAATAACTTCTTTCTGCTCCGCTCCGAAATACTCATGGGCTATTTTAAGATATTGCTCATCTACCTCGCCCGCCATTCTGATACCAATGCCCACGTTATGCCCCCCACCAGGAATACCGACCTGGTAAAGAAATTCTTTAATGTCGTGGAGAACAAATTCATAACCCTTAAGAAGGTAACAGAATACGCCGAACACCTTTCTGTAACACCCAACTACCTCAATGAGATCGTGAAGAAAGTGTCTGGATTTCCGGCCAGCCATCATATACAACAGCGTATAGTGCTGGAAGCCAAAAGGCACGCTACTTATTCCGACTCGAGTATGAAAGAAATAGCTTACCACCTCGGCTTTGACGATATAGCTCATTTCAGCAAATTCTTTAAGAATGTGTCAGGACAAAGTTTTACCGATTTTAAAAAGCAGACCGCTTACCAGTTCGCACAAGCATAGCACCTAAATGTCATACAAAATTGCCCTCATTGGGGCATCAGGATTTGTCGGAACGGCACTCCTGCAGGAAGCACGCCTGCGGGGTCATTCCATTACAGCCATCACCCGTACGCCAGAAAAATTGTCCCGGTATCCATGGGTACAAGCCTTAACAGCCGACATTTATGATACCGCAACACTTACCGGCGCCTTGCACAATACCGACGTTACTATCAATGCCTGGCATCCCGGCGCCGATATCACCCGCCAATACCAACTGTTTCTCACTGGGGCTGCTTCCATCCAACAGGCTGCCACTACTGCCGGCGCAGCCAGGTTTATAATGATCGGCAATGCCGGCACGCTGTACATAGCGCCCGCCATGCAATGGGTCGATGCACCCGAAACTGCCGCAAATTGGCGCCCGGTACCTGCCGCTCATCGCGACTACCTGCACACCCTTCAAAACGAAACCTCCCTCAACTGGACCTATATCACCCCGCCATTCGAATTGGTTCCCGGATATCGTACCGCGCACTATCGTACAAGCGACCATAGCCCCGTTTACAACGAACAGGGAAGAAGCATCATTTCTGTACAGGATTTCGCCGTGGCCGTGTTCGATGAAATAGAAGCAGGCCGGCATACGCAACAACAGTTTACCGTTGGCTATTGAATACCGAATCAATCGATAAGAAATACAACTATTCCCGCTGTTTGGCAACGTAGTCCAGCACTGCAAACCCTACCTTTGCTCTATCAAGCCTTCACCGCAAATCAGGTTATGAAAAAGATTGAGCACATATTATACGGACGGGAAAAGAAGATCACCGAAGAAGAAACCGTGAGGCAATCTCTGCCCACCAAAGAATTCCGGTTTGCCAATCCATTTATAGTGGTACACCATGCTGGTCCTACCCAAATCGTACCGGGGCAGCAGGTAAGGATACATCCGCATCCCCACCGCGGCTTTTCACCCTATACATTCATGTTACAAGGCGAAGGCTTCCACCGCGACAATGCTGGCAACGATGAGGTCATCAAGGCAGGAGGTGTACAATGGATGTTTTCCGGGAGAGGAATCCTGCACAGTGAGGGGCCTACGGCAGAAATGCTGAAAGCCGGCGGCGTGCAGGAGTTGATACAATTATGGATCAATGCACCCCAGGCCAATAAGTGGGATAAACCTTTTTACCAGGCTGCAACCCGCGACCAGTTACCGCCGGTATTGCAACAGGAAGGCGTAAACTTGCGCCTCGCCAGCGGCGAATACGATAACCAAACCGGACCTATCCAGAACTTCACACCCATTATTTCCGCGGTAGGTGAAATAACTGCCGGCCGGCAGGTCCTGTTTCCTGCCACACCCGGCTATTGGACCTTGTTATACGTCATAAAAGGAACTGTTCTTGTTAATAACAGCGAATCGGTTGGCCAGCACAACCTTATTGTTTTTAGTAAAGAAGGCGAAGAATTTGCAGTGAAAGCCATGGAAGATGCCCAGGTGCTATTCCTGTCTGCTGAACCCATCGACGAACCTGTCGCCGCCAAAGACAATTTTGTCATGAACACCCCCGAAGAGATCGAACAAGCGATGGAAGATTTTAAACAAGGCCGCTTTGGCGAGCTGGATTATTAGCATCAGCGATAAAATGTACATCTCTATCCTCCAAATGTCAATTGACTTCCCGGCAAGGCACAACGTACATTTGTAAAGTAATCAATCAACTAATAATTATATAGCTATGACACCTGCAATAGGCATTGAACAATCGAATTTGGCAGAAGTGGCCCACACACTCACGAAACTCCTGGCCGACGAATTCCTCCTGTACACCAAAACCCGAAATGCACATTGGAATGTAGAAGGTCCCGATTTCTACACCAAGCACAAATTCTTTGAAGCTCAGTACGAACAGCTCGACGAGATCATGGATGATGTAGCAGAACGCATCCGCGTGTTGGGACACTACGCCCCGGCAACCCTCAAACAATTCCTGCAACTCACCCACCTCACCGAGCAATCGCGCGAATTGAACGACAGCCCCGGATATACCAAAGAACTGCTGGCTGATCACGAAAGCATCATCGTTTTCCTCCGCGAAAATGTGAACAGGTTTGCGAACGATCTGCACGATGTGGGTACCAGCGACTTCATAACGGGTCTGTTGGAAACACACGAGAAAATGGCATGGATGTTACGCGCGCATTTAAGATAAGGACAATCGGACAGTTGCAATAAGAAGAAGTACCCGTCACTGACTGCTCGCTATGGCCGGTAGCCGGTGACGGGATACTATATTTTTTTGGCGACAGTAGATTACCACATTATATTCACGGATCAATAAGCAGGATCAGCCTCCACCTGCACAACAAAAGGCTCCAGGTATGGAAGAAACAAAGAAAGAAGCGGTTTGGGTGATCGATCCGGTGCATACCAGGATACGGTTCGATACAAAGTATTTACTGCTTACACCGGTCAGCGGCTGGTTTACCCAGTTCGAAGGTTCGGTAATAAATACCGAAGACAACTTCAACGGAGCCCGCGCGCAACTTACTATCTATACCAATTCCGTATACACTGGAAACGAAGAAAGGGATACACACCTTCGCTCAGCCGATTTCTTCGACACCGCCAAATTCCCCGTTATCACCTGGAAGTCCGATCAGGTAACGGTTCAAAATGGCAAGATCGAGGTAACCGGGAGCATCACCATCAAAGGAATAGAGCAACCCATTACCCTGCAGGCGCAACACCTGGGTTCCACACCCGACCCCATGGGCAACACCAAGGCTGGTTTTGCCGTAGATGCCACCTTGAACCGGAAAGATTTCAATATCACCTGGAACCAATTGATCGATAAGCACGGTCTGCTCTTGTCCGATGAGGTAGTACTGCATTGCGACGTACAATTGCTGAAACTGCCCTGATTCTTTAGCAATCTGCCCCGGCCTGGAAGCCAATTTCGCTGGACCGTCATTTGCAATAAGTCCCTTGCCCCATTCCTGGCCAATGTTCATCGAAACGCCGCCCAACCCGATAGCCATAAGTTATCGCCCGTAGTCCAATAATCCCGCTCCCTTTCCCTGCAACCGACAAACAATTACCTGCATTCTCCTGTCCAAAACAAGCAAAGCAACAACCCATAAAATGTACAACTCTTTCCGTCGTATAGCTATTCTTCAGACCAGATTAATGTTGCAACTTTGTATAGTCAATATGACAAATAAACAAATTGATAATCAATAAATTAACACAACATGTCAAAGACTAAATGGGTTCTCGATCCAGCACACAGCGAAATTCAGTTTAAAGTAAAGCACCTGATGATCACCACCGTAACAGGTTATTTCAAAAAGTTCAACCTCGAAGTGGAAACAGCCGGTGATGACTTTACAAATGCTTCTAAGATAGAATTTACTGCCGACGTTGACTCCGTCGATACCAACAACGAACAAAGGGATAATCACCTGCGTTCAGCCGACTTCTTCAACGCATCAGAATTCAAAGAAATAAAGTTCAGCGGCATTAAATACACCGGTACCAAAGAAGAAGGCAAACTCCAGGGAGCACTTACCTTAAGAGGTGTAACAGGTAATGTAGTAGCCAACGTAGAGTTTGGTGGTATCACAGTAGACCCCTACGGACAGACCAAAGCAGGTTTTACCGTAACAGGAAAATTAAATCGTAAGGAATTCGGACTCGGCTGGGGTGCCGTAACAGAAGCCGGTAACGTAGTAGTAAGTGATGAAGTGAAATTTGCCGGCGAGTTCCAGTTAATCAAACAAGCTTAAGAGAGCTGAAAAGGAGATTGTATGAGCAACAGAATATTGGGTCTGCACCACATCACTGCCATCGCAGGAAACGCCCAACGTAATTTCGACTTCTATACCAGGGTGCTTGGTGTAAGATTGGTAAAGAAAACAGTAAACTTCGATGATCCGGGAACCTACCACTTCTACTACGGTAATGAGGTGGGTGCCCCCGGTACCATCCTCACCTTCTTCCCTTGGGAAGGTATCCAGAGCGGGTATGCTGGCACAGGCACGGCATCGGAGATTGGATATAGTGTACCCGGCGGTAGCCTTGGCTTTTGGAAAGACCGGTTCGATCAATACAAGGTAACACAAGGCCCGACAGCCGAAAGGTTTGGTGAACTGTACTTACCTTTCCAGGATCCCGATGGCCTCAAGCTGGCCCTCACCGAATCTAAAACACCCGATACCCGAAAAGCCTGGACAACCAACGATGTAAAGGAAGAGTCTGCTACCAAAGGTTTTCATAGCATCACCCTTACCCTGAAAAGCATCAAAGGCACAGTAGCCGTACTAACTGATATCTTTGGATATAAATTACTTGAACAGGAAGGGAACCGTTACCGCTTTGTAACCGATGCTGTGGAAAACGCCGCGATCGTCGATATCATCGAAGATCCCGAAGGAAAGATCGGACAGGTAGCCGGTGGAACCAACCACCACGTCGCCTTCCGTGTGCAGGACGACAAAGTACTGATGGAATTCAGGGAGAAGATCGAAAAGCGTGGCTTCAACATCACGCCTAAGATTGACCGCAACTATTTCTACTCCTTGTATTTCCGGGAACCCGGCGGCGTATTGTTCGAGATCGCTACTGATAATCCCGGATTCGCAACCGACGAATCGGTGGCCGAGTTGGGTACTAACCTCAGGCTGCCTGCGCAATACGAGTCGATGAGAAAACAGATCGAAAAACAATTACCGGTACTGCATTAAAAGAACAAAGGTTTATGGGAAAGTTAATCACAGGTATTCACCATGTCACTGCCATTGCAGGCGACGCACAAAAGAACCTTGAATTCTATGCCGGGATACTCGGCACCAGGATGGTTAAGAAGACTGTCAATTTCGATGCGCCCGAAGTGTACCATTTTTACTATGGCGATCAGTTGGGAAGTCCCGGCAGCATCATGACCTTCTTTCCTTACAATGGTTTGGTGAGAGGCCGACAAGGTAAGGGCATGTTGAATACCACTACTTTCTCAGTACCGCTCGAATCACTCGATTATTGGCTCGCACGGCTCAGGAAATTCGGGATCGCCTATAAAGAACCAGAAGAGCGTTTTGCGGGCGAAGTAGTGGTCTATTTCGAAGATGCCGATGGCTTGGGCCTCGAACTTGTGTTCAACGATAAAGACAAGCGGCCTGGCTACAGCAACGGCATTATCCCTGCCGAAAAGGCGATTAAGGGATTTTATAACGTGGAGATATGGGAAGAGGGATACGAACGAACAGCAGGACTCCTGACCGAGCAACTCGATCATGTATTGATCGCGGAAAAAGGTAACCGATTTCGTTTTGCGGCACAGGATACCCCTGGTAACTACGTGGACATCATCTGCTCACCCGATAGCCTGTGTGGCCTCGGCGGCAGTGGAACTGTGCACCATATTGCTTTCAGTACACCAGGACAGGCAGAGCAGTTGGAACTGAGGTCCAAAATAGTGCAGCGTACGCTGAATCCTACGCCCGTACTGGACCGCAATTACTTCACCTCCATCTATTTCAGGGAACCCGGAGGCGTATTGTTCGAAGTCGCTACAGCAGGCCCCGGATTTACGGTCGATGAAAGTGCCGATCACCTGGGTGAAGCGCTCAAGCTGCCACCGCAGTTCGAAAAGAATCGTACACACCTGGAGCAAACGCTCACCCCCGTATCCCTCAATTGGGAGAACTACAAATAAGGAAAGACCAGCAAAACATATTGTTATGCATACGAAAGACTTAGTAACAGCAGGCAGGAAATTGACCGAAGCAAAAAAGGTATTGATCATGATGCACGGTCGCGGAGGAACAGCCGAAAACATCCTTTCGCTGGCCCAGCACCTTGAAGTAGATGAATTTGCCCTC
This sequence comes from Paraflavitalea sp. CAU 1676, assembly GCF_029223285.1. Classification (GTDB taxonomy): domain Bacteria; phylum Bacteroidota; class Bacteroidia; order Chitinophagales; family Chitinophagaceae; genus Paraflavitalea. The sequence goes on from NZ_JARHUJ010000001.1 coordinate 691,519, forward strand.
ATCGCACCACAGGCCACCAGCAATACATGGTATCCCTATTCTTTCATGGCCCCCCTGCAACAAAATGAACCCTGGCTCTCATCAGCCCTGCAGGTAGTTGGAGAAGTGGTCAACGACTTGATTGCCCAGGGATTTACGGAGAAACAGCTTTACTTCCTGGGCTTCTCACAAGGCGCCTGTCTTACCCTCGAATATGTTACCCGCAATGCCACCCATTACGGCGGAGTAGTAGCCTTTACCGGCGGATTGATCGGTGATAAGATCTATCCCCAGCATTACCAGGGCGATTTTAAGAATACGCCTGTGTTCATTGGCACCAGCGATCCCGATATGCACGTGCCGGTAGAAAGGGTATACGCAACAACTAATATCCTGAAAGACATGAAGGCAGACGTTACCGAAAACGTTTACGCAAATATGGGCCACACCATAACCCAGGATGAGATCGACAAGGCCAACAGTCTCATATTTAATAAATAGTTGCAATAATTAATGGGTGATCTTTAACTTCACGCGTCTGGAAAGCTATACGCCCGATGCGAAAAGTTATATCACTCATTTTAATTTATTGCTACTGCCAGCAGGCTACTGCGCAGAATACTATTGGTATACCCACCATTATCAATTACACCCGGCAGGCTTACAATGCAGGCAATCAGAACTGGAGTATTGGGCAGGATAAAAATGGATTGCTCTATTTTGCCAACAACAAAGGCCTCCTCGTGTTTGATGGCACCACCTGGCGAACCTACCCGCTACCCGGCGGCACCATTGTACGTTCGCTGGCCATTGGCGATAACAACAGGATATATGTGGGCGGCCAGGGGGAGTTTGGTTATTTCTCTCCGGCAAAGAATGGTGAACTGACCTTTACCTCGTTAAAGAAGCTCGTTCCGCCCAACGATAATGACTTTGCCGATGTATGGAACATCTGCATCTGGGACCAGCGCGTATTCTTCCGCTCCAACAAAAGGATATTCGAACTGGAAGGGAATTCGATAACGGTACACAAAAGCATCGACTGGGCTTTTATGGCCCGTACACCTTCAGGACTTGTTGCATTCGATTTTACCCAAAAACTGGTGGCTTATAACCGCGGCGAATGGCAGCCGGTTATTAAAGTAGGCGCTCTCCCCAAAGATGTACGGCTCACCACGGTATTGGCGCTCGGCAAGGATAGCATCCTGCTTTGCACCCTCAACCATGGTCTCTACTTATTAAAAAATGATACGGTATCCTTTTTCGACGCCCCCGGAATCAGAAATATTATTGGCAAAAATATACACAATGCCTGCCAGCTTTCTCCCGATAGGATCGCCCTTGTTACCAATATAGTTGGCTGCATCATCATCAACAGAAAAGGTGAATTTGTACAACGCTTCTCCAAAAAGGAAGGACTGCAAAGCAACAATATCCTCAGCGTTAAGATGGATAGAGATAAGAACCTTTGGCTCGGCCTTGATAATGGGATCGATCTCGTAGCTTATAGCAATTCCATCAAAAATATCTTCCCCGATGGAGAAGACCGCAATGCAGGATACACTTCCATGATCTTCAAAGGACAGTTGTATTGCGGATTGTCTACCGGGTTATACAAGGTGACGCTCAACCCAGGCGAAAAAGATTACAGCTATTCCAATAATGCGTTCGAGTTCGTTCCCCGCTCCGAAGGTCAGGTATGGGGACTGTCCGAAGTGAACGATCAATTACTGGTAGCCCATAACCGGGGCGCTTACCAGATAGAGAATGGCAACATCAAGGTCATTGACGATAAAACCGGCTTTTGGATATTCAAGCCCTTATACAATACCATTCCTTCTACTGTCATCATAGCCGGGACCTATAATGGAGTGAACCTGTATAATTATAGCAATGGTACCTTTCAGAATCCGATAACGAACGCGGTCTTTGAGTCGGCCCGCTACATGGCCATTAACCACGACACCATTTGGATCGCTCACCCCTATAAAGGCTTGTACAAAGTGGCGTTCAATGCGCAGGGAAAGCCATTCTCCATCAACTACCAGGATAAAGCCGGCATACTCTCCGCCAACCACAATCACTTGTATCAGTTTATGGACAGGATGGTGTTGACATCCGATCATGGAATCTTTGAATACGATCCCCATCAGAAAGATTTCGTCCGTTCAGCTCAATTGGAAAAGCTATTCGGGTCGGTTCCCAGTTACATCAAGGAAGACCGTTTTGGCAATCTCTGGTTTTGCAATGATAAAAGAGTGAGCATCGTCGACAGGTCGGGCCCGCAATCCGAGATCATCCATATATCCGAAATTGACGATAAGGTTATGCGCAGCGGCTTCGAGCATATCAATGTGGTAGATAGTAACAATGTATTTATCGCTGCCGAGAAGGGGTTCTTTCACCTCAACTATGCCCAGTACAAGAAGAACAAGCATCTTTTGCAGGCGCGCATTCGCCTCGTGCGAACCGGCATCGGGTCCGATAGCCTCATCTTTGGTGGCTACACCATCGACTCTTCCTCGAAGGAAGAGCCGATAGTGAGTTACGCCAACAACTCACTGCATTTCGAAAGTGCTTCAAATGTGTTCGGTCAGGAAGAGAATACCGAGTATAGTTATTGGCTCGAAGGGTTCGATAGAGACTGGTCGCCCTGGAACAAGAAAACAGAGAAGGACTATACCAACCTGCCCGAAGGTAACTACACGTTTAAAGTAAAATGCCGCAGTGCAGCAGGCAGCGAGTCGGCTGTAGCGGCCTGGTCCTTCCGCATCCTGCCTCCCTGGTATCGAACCTGGTGGGCATTTATTCTCTATGCATTACTTTTCTTCGGTGTATTGTATCTCTTTTATAAAAGGCAGCAGGAGAAGTACCAGAAATTGCAGCAGCTGAAATTACAGGAGCAGCAACGCAAATACGACGAAGAGCAAAAGCAGCTACAGATACAGCACGAACTCGAAATGGGTAAAAGCGAAAAGGAGATCATGCGGCTGCAAAACGAAAAGCTCGAGGCTGAGCTCGAACACAAAAATGCCGAACTGGCCTCTTCCGCCATGAGCCTGGTGCGTAAAATGGAAATACTCACCAAGCTGAAGGAAGATCTTGTAGTGTATAAGAATGGGGCCGGGGCCGACAAAGGCAGCAAGGACTTTCAAAAGATCATGCGTGTGCTCGACAAAGAGCTTGATCACGATGGAGAGTGGGAGCAGTTTGCCAATCACTTCGATACCGTGCATACCAATTACCTCCGGAAGCTGAAGGAGGTATGTCCCGAGATCACAGCCTCCGAACTCAAACTCGCTGCTTATCTCCGACTTAGCCTCAGCACAAAGGAAATAGCCCAGCTCATGAACATATCCATCAGGGGCGTTGAAACAAGCCGCTACCGGCTCCGCAAAAAGCTGGGCATCGCCAACGAGGTCAACTTGTACGATTACCTGATTAACGTAACACAATAAAAACTATAAGGCCAGCCCCGAAAAAGGCTGGCCCTATTACTATTAAATAAGGATCACTTTACAGGTATTTGTCAATAGCAGTTAGCAGGTAAGTCTTTGGGTCCGAAGAATATTCCCAGAACATCACACCGCCCAACTTGTGCTTCTTCACATAGCGGCACTTGTATTTGACAGAGCGCTCATCATCGTAAGTCGCAAATTTCTTCTCTGCCGCATTAAAGAGGTAGGGTGCTTTCGCTTTCTTATCCCAGTAGGCTACAAATCCTTTCTTATTTACCAGGCTGTCTTTGATGTAAGTGTAACCACCTACACGGAAGTTGCCATTGTATTTTTGCTGAAAACCCCTGTCAGCCACACTGTCAACCAAACCGCCTTTTCCGTAGAAAGCAAGCCCTACTACCAGTTTATGCGCAGGTACACCGGCAGCCAGGTAAGTAGTAACAGCCTTGTGGGCTGAGTTCTCTTTGTCATAGTTCTTCGAAGGATACAGGTTCGTATGATGCCCTGCCTGTCCGTAACTATAATCGTAGGTCATCAGGTTCACATAATCGAGATATTCCTGCGCCTTGCTCATTTCGGTATGGTCGAGGTATGCGGGGAACCCTCCGGTAGCGGTGGTCAACAAGTAATAACGGCCTGTTTCCTGTTGTAATTTGGTCAGTTCCTCACGAATCGCCTGGAACATCAGGGTATAGTTTTGTTTATCCTCCGGGCGAAATTTATTACCGTCACCCACCATGCCAGGATACTCCCAGTCGATATCAACACCATCCAGTTGGTACTTGCGTACGATATCTACCGATGACAAGGCAAAAGCCCGGCGGCCGGTGTCTGTTAGCACCGCATCCGAGAAGTTTTTGCTCCACGTCCAGCCGCCGATCGAAATAAGGATCTTCAAAGCCGGATTCTGTTGCTTGAGCAGGTTCAGCGTCCTGAAATTCACCGTGTCTGTTTTCTCATTCGTCAAAAAAGCGCGGTTGCCCTGCACATCTACAAAAGCATAGTTGATGTGGGTGAGTTTCTTCACGTCGATCACGGCAGTGTTCACCAGCCCGCGGTAACCACCAACATAGCCAATCACCACCGGTCGGGAAGAAGGGGTGGATTGCCCCATAGCAAAAGCAGTTAGCAAAAAAGCAGCAAAAAGGGAAGCAAAGGTTTTCATGATGTATAAGTAAATGAATAGTTAGCGTCCGCTGGCCCACACAATCGCGTTCCTGAAGAGGGCAGTGTAGGCTGGATTGTTAAACAGGTCGGGACCATGCCCCATAAAAATATATACGTTCCGCGCCTTCACATGCGGGTTGGTCCATATAACCGGGTGATCACCCATCTTCGTTTTCGAATCCGGCGAATAAGAGTCTTCTTTAACACTGGCCAGTACCTTCACTTGTGCTCGCGGACTCTTGTCCCAGGTATACCATTCCTCCCGGGCAATCGTAAAACGTCCGGGAATACCTCGCATTACCGGATGCAACGAATCTTCCGCCTGCACAACTCCCGACGCAAAATCAGGTATATAGTTCTTGAACTGAATGCCACCCATGAAGTCCGAGAACCAGTTCCACATTTTATGACCGTCAAATTCTCCCAGTAAACCGGCATGATGAAAACCGATCCAGCCGCCGCGACCTTCCTCGATATATTGTACAAAGGCTTTCGCCGCCGCGGCTGGCCATCCATACGGTGGATAATCCAGTTGAATGATCAACCGGTATTTCGAAAGCAAAGCCGAATCCACCGTCGACATATTATTTATATACTCAACGACAAATTGGCTGTCGGCCGCCAACTTATCCAGCCATGGCCGCGCCACTTTCGAATAGGCAATATGGTGTCCGCCATTCTCATAGATCACCAAAGCACGAAACCGCGAACCAGCCGTTTGGCAATAACCCACCGAAACAGTCTGCAAAAAAAAGAGAACGGCTACGATCAGCTTGATAAATTGCTTCATCGTTATGTACATTATAGTGCTATGAAAATACAGGATGTAATGTCCAAATTCGTCAAAGGCGTAGCAAGTAATACGTGTGAAGGGCGTCAAATATCTGATAATCAATCTTTAATTTTCAAAGTGTAGTGGTTTTGGCGTAGTGATTAATTTGGAGTTAACCCTTGTTAATCAGCACTTTTGACATCCGGTTGCTTAACTGTTTTGGAAGCCGCCTGTTCGCATAAAACCGGGCAGATCGGAGTCCTGCAAAGCAACCAGTTTTCGAATCCAACTCGAATTTTGCATTTCAGAAACCCAAGCACAGATGAAAAGAATACTTGCCATGCTGATTGTACCAACCTGCCTCTCGGTACAGGCCCAGCAAAAGGTGACTGTATACACCACCGCCAGTCAGTCAGACCTTCGCCTCTCACAAAACGCACAGCTTAATTTCACCGAATTCAAACAGCCGCTCGAAACACAACCTTGTGTATTCATCGATCCGAAAAATACATTCCAATCCTTCCTGGGAATCGGTGGAGCGCTCACAGACGCCTCTGCCGAAACCTTTGCCAAATTGGGCAAAGCCGAACAGCAGGAGTTTATGGCGGCCTATTTCGATAAAGAGAAAGGAATTGGCTATACTCTCGCAAGAACCACCATCCACAGTTGCGATTTTTCCAGCGGCAGCTATACTTATGTTAGCGACAACGATACCGAGCTGAAGACCTTCAACGTAGCACACGATGAACAATACCGCATCCCCTTCATCAAACAGGCAATTGCAGCAGCCGGCGGAAAACTTACCATGTACGTAAGTCCATGGAGTCCGCCATCCTGGATGAAAGACAACAAAAGCCTGTTGCAGGGTGGCAAACTGAAGCCTGAATCCCGTCAGCAATGGGCCAATTATTATGTGAAGTTTATCAAGACCTACGAAGCAAAAGGAATACCCATCTGGGGGCTCTCCGTACAAAACGAACCCATGGCAAAACAACGGTGGGAATCCTGCATCTTCACTGCGGAGGAAGAACGCGACTTTATCAAACAATACCTCGGCCCCACCTTGCAAAAACAGGGATTGGGTACTAAGAAACTCATCGCCTGGGATCATAACCGGGACCTGCTGTATCAGCGGGCCAGCGTCATCCTCAACGATAAAGACGCCGCGAAATACGTTTGGGGAATTGGATTCCATTGGTACGAAACCTGGACGGGTGGTCCCATGCAGTTCGATAACCTCCGCTTGGTAAACCAGGCATTCCCTGGTAAAAACCTCATCTTTACCGAAGGATGCAAGGAGAAGTTCAACCTCGATAGCGTCAACAACTGGTCGCTGGGCGAACGCTATGGTAACTCCATGATCAATGATTTCAACAATGGTACCGTGGCCTGGACCGATTGGAATATCCTGCTCGATGAAAAAGGCGGGCCTAATCATGTTGGTAATTTCTGCTTTGCGCCCCTTCACGCCAACACCCAAACCGGCAAGCTCATTTATACCAATGCCTACTATTATATCGGGCATTTTTCAAAGTTCATTCGTCCAGGAGCAAAACGCATCGCAGCTTCAGCCAGCCGCGCTCAGTTGCAAACCACTGCCTTTAGAAATACCGATGGCAGCATTGTGGTAGTAGTAATGAACACTACCGATCAAAAACTACCTTATCATATTTGGCTCGATGGCAAAGCAGCGCCAACCGAAAGCCTGCCGCACTCTATCAGTACTCTTGTAATAAAATAAACGATCGCGACCATGCAAACCACCAAAGCTCATTGGTACAAACGATTGGCTGTAACCATTGGGGTTGCCGCTACACTTGGCACACAGGCGCAGAAAGGCGCAGTGAAAGTTGTACTAACCGATCCCGCTAACAATATCCTGTTCCAGCATCAAACAACAGCTCCTGTTTTCGGTAAAAAGGAAACCAGCCCAAACATCATTACCGTCGATGATGGCCCCAAATTTCAGAAGATCGACGGCTTCGGTTGGGCCTTGACAGGAGGCAGCGCCGGGCATCTGCAACAAATGACGCAGGCCGCCCGCACTGCCTTGTTGAAGGAATTGTTCTCGCCCGAAGCCAGCGGTATCGGTGGTAGCTATATCCGGCTCAGCATCGGCGCTTCCGATCTCGATGAGAAAGTGTTTTCATACAATGATCTTCCCGCTGGTCAAACCGATACGGCCATGGAGCAATTCGATCTTGGTCACGACCGCATCGCGGTGATACCAACGGTTAAAGAAATACTGGCCATCAATCCGAATATCACGATCATGGGCTCACCCTGGTCGCCGCCCGTTTGGATGAAAACCAACAACGATGCCCGTGGAGGAAGCCTCAAGCCCGAGTATTACCCTGCCTATGCGCGCTACTTTGTAAAGTACATAAAAGCCATGCAGGCCGAAGGTATCCGCATCGATGCCATTACTGTACAAAATGAACCCTTGCACCCGGGCAATACGCCCAGCCTCCTCATGCTGGCGCCCGACCAGGCTTTGTTTGTAAAGAACCACCTGGGGCCGGCATTCAAAAACGCAGGTATCAAAACGAAGATCATCATCTACGATCACAACGCCGATAAGCCGGAGTATCCTATCTCCATACTTGATGATCCCGAAGCGAAGAAATACATTGACGGATCTGCCTTCCATCTCTACGGAGGAAAAATAGAAGCACTTTCGAAAGTTCACGAAGCGCACCCCGATAAGAATCTCTATTTCACCGAACAGTGGGTGGGCGCACCCGGTAATATGAAAAGGGATATCGCCGAGCACGTTCGTAACCTGATCATTGGAGCATCCCGCAACTGGAGCCGCATCGTGATAGAATGGAACCTGTCATCCAATCCGCAGCTCAAGCCGCATACCGATCGCGGTGGATGCGATCGCTGCCTGGGCGCCGTAACCATCAGCCAGGATACCGTAAAGCGCAATCCTGCTTATTACATCATTGCTCATGCGGCAAAATATGTACGCCCCGGCTCAGTACGTATCGATACAAACATACCAGGTGCCCTGCCCAATGTGGCATTCAAAAATCCACAGGGGCAGATTGTGCTGGTGGTACTCAACGACAGCAAAGAATCCGCAACATTCAACGTACAGTATAAGAAAAGATCGTTTCCGGCCACACTCAATGCAGGAGCAATGGCCACCTATGTATGGTAACTAAAAAGCTGCGGCCTTCGGGCGGCAGCTTTGCTTTATTCACCCGCAAATCGTAAACCTGCTTTCTATGCGCAACATCATCGCATTGCTCGCCATCATTGTATGCTCCCTGTCATCGTCTGCTCAGGGATATCTTAAAGCAAGCGGCAAATACATCGTCAACGAAAAAGGAGAAAAAGTGATCCTCCGCGGCATGGGCCTCGGCGGTTGGATGTTACAGGAAGGATACATGTTCAAACTGAGCAATATCGGCCAGCAATACCGCATCAAAGCAAAAATAGAAGAGGTTGTAGGGAAGGAGAAGACCGCGCAGTTCTACGAAGCCTGGCTCGCCAACCACACCACCAAAGAAGATATTGATTCCATGGCGGCATGGGGCTTCAATTCCATTCGCCTCCCATTTCATTATAACCTGTACACCCCGCCGGTAGAAGAAGAAAAAGTAGCCGGACAACAAACCTGGCTCAACAAAGGTTTTGAAATGACCGATGCCCTGCTGCAATGGTGCAAGGCCAATAGAATGTACCTCATACTCGATCTGCATGCAGCACCGGGTGGTCAGGGCAATGATCTCAATATTTCCGATCGTGATCCATCTAAGCCCTCTACCTGGGATAGCGAAGCCAACCAGCAAAAGACAGTAGCCCTCTGGCGTAAACTGGCCGAGCGGTATGCCAACGAACCCTGGATCGGGGGATACGATATCATCAATGAACCCAACTGGGGTTTCGAAGATCCGAAAGATGTTCGTGGTACTGCCGAAAACAAGAACGCGCCCCTGCGCAAACTGATGATGGACATTACCAAAGCCATCCGGGAAGTAGACAATAACCACATCATCATAATCGAAGGCAATGGCTTCGGTAACAACTATCGTGGCGTGCTGCCCGTGTGGGACAATAACATGGTGCTTAGTTTTCACAAATACGGCAATTTTAATAATGCCGACGCCATCCGCAACTTTCTTAACCTGCGCGAGCAACACAATGTGCCCGTTTGGCTCGGCGAGTCTGGTGAAAATTCCAATACCTGGTTCACAGAAGCAATCTCCCTGGTCGAAACCAATGGCATAGGTTGGGCGTGGTGGCAAAATAAAAAGATGGGACTACGCAACCCCCTCGAAATAAAAGTGCCCCAGGGATACCAGGAGTTGCTCGACTATTGGGCAGGCAAAGGCCCAAAACCCAGTGAAGAGCAAGCCTGGAAAACATTGCAGGAGTTTCTCGAAAACCTGAAAATAAAGAACAACATCCCGCATCCCGATGTAATGGATGCTATGTTCAGGCAGGTGCAAACCACCGCCACCATTCCATTCAAAAAGCACGTGGTCGGTAAAACAGCGCTTATTCAGGCGGTTGACTTCGACATGGGACGCCAGCGTTATGCCTACTACGATAAGGATACCGCCAGTTACCACTATACGCCCGGCGTAAATACCCGTGGCAACCGGGGTGGGGCTTACCGGAACGATGGTGTCGATATCCTTTCTGATAACGAAGGGGCTTATATACACGCAATAGAAGATGGTGAGTGGACGCAATACACCATCACATTGCCCAAGGCTGGCAGGTACAATATAACATTCAACGTGGCAGCCGCTGCCGACACTGGCCGCATAGCCGTATTGATCGGCGAAACAACCGCCATCGGCGAGATCCAGGTACCCAATACCGGCGGAGAAAAGAATTGGCAAAACACACAACCGCAATACCTTTATCTGAAAGGGACAACCCTCCAGATCCGGGTATTGGCCACAAAGGGCGGATTCAACCTGCGCAATATTCAGCTGAGCAGGAAATGATCAGTAAACCCTAACCGTACCCATCGAAAATTACCGGGCATTGAAACACATCATCACCCTAGTAGCAGGCCTGCTTTGTGGCCAGTTACAAGCACAAATAGGCACACCTGCTGCACGCACGGTCGTAGGCATCAATGAAGACTGGAAGTTTATCAAAGAGTCCACGCTGTTGTCTACTCCCGAATCCCAAAGCAAAGCTGTCTGGCAGTCAGTCAACCTACCGCATACCTGGAATGTGGCCGACGTGATGGATGACGAACCTGGCTATTACCGCGGCAAGGGATTTTATATAAAGAACGTCAGCATCGACCCTGCCTGGAAAAATAAAAAGGTCAACCTGTATGTGGAAGGGGCCAACCAGGAGGCGGATGTGTTGGTGAACGGTAAGTTGGCAGGTAAACATATTGGTGGCTATACAGGCTTCAATATAGCCATCAGCCAATACCTGCAATACGACGAAAACACAAATAGCAACAGGATAGAGATACATGTCAACAATCGTCACAACGAGAACATCCCACCGCTAACAGCCGACTTCACCTTTTACGGAGGTCTCTACCGCGATTGCTGGCTCATCGCCACCAACAATATCCATTTCACCGTGGCGGATAATGGATCTTCGGGAGTATACATCACCACGCCAAAGGTCAATGCAGAAGCAGCTACCGTTCACCTGGCATCTACGATCAGCAATGAAACGGCAAAGCCGCAAAAGCTGAAGGTGATCACCAGCATCCGCGATAAAGCCGGTAATTTTGTGCAGGAGATCACAAGCCTGGTAAATGTCAAAGCCAACAGCGAGCAAACATTTCAACAGGATAGTAAGCCCATCGCGAAACCGGAACTATGGTCGCCCGAGCACCCCTACTTGTATACGGCCACGACCATCATCACCGATGCAAAGACCGGCGAACTGTTCGATCAGCTATCGAACACGGTAGGTTTCCGCTGGTTTTCATTTGATGCTGATAAAGGCTTTTTCCTCAATGGAGCTCCTTACAAACTCGTTGGTTCCAGCCGCCACCAGGATTACAGTGGCCTTGGCAACGCAGTACCCGATGAGCTGGCACGAAAAGATGTTCAATGGCTCAAGCAAATGGGCGGCAATTTCCTGCGCATCGCACACTATCCGCAAGATCCTTCGATCCTGAAAGCATGCGATGAATTGGGAATACTCTCATCGGTAGAAATACCCGTGGTGAACGAGATCACTGAAACAGACAGTTTTTACAACAACTGTTTGAACATGCAGGTGGAAATGATCCGCCAAAATTACAACCACCCCAGCATCATCATCTGGTGCTATATGAATGAAGTGCTGCTCAGGCCGCATTTCAACAACGACAAACCACGGCAGGAAACTTACTTCGCCAATATAGCGCGGTTAGCCCGCATGCTCGATAGCACAACACGCAAGGAAGATCCAACACGCTATACCATGCTGGTAAATCATGGCGATTTCAACCGGTATAGGGATGTAGGTCTCACGGCCATACCAATGCTGGTGGGGTGGAATCTCTATTCAGGCTGGTATGGTGGTGCCCTCACCGATTTTCCTGCCTTCCTCGACAGGCACCACAAAGAATTGCCCGATAAGCCTTTGCTGGTAACCGAATACGGAGCCGACGCTGACCCACGCATACACAGCCTGCATCCCGTTCGCTTCGACAAGAGTATAGAATATACCACAGCATTTCACCAATACTATCTCACCGAAATGCTGAAACGACCATTCGTAGCAGGCGCTATGTTGTGGAACCTGGCCGATTTCAATTCCGAAGGCCGCGAAGAGACCATGCCCCACATCAACAACAAAGGCCTCTTGCGATGGGATCGCACACCCAAGGATCCGTATTACTATTATCAGGCAGCACTGCGTAAAGACCCTATCCTCAAAATACTGGGGGGTGATTATGTAAACCGTAGTGGAATAGCGGATAGCAACGCCAACAGCTGCAGACAACCTGTTCAGGTCGCTACCAATCTCGATTCGGTAACATTGTTCATCAATGGCAAGTCGCTGGGCGCGCGTCGCAGCAATAATGGATTGGTCGAATGGAACGTGCCGTTCGCAAATGGGGGCAACATCCTGCAGGTGCAAGCCCAAAAGAACGGCCAACTGATCTCCGATCAGCTCAGTGTCGACTTTCACATGTTGGCCGATAAGGTGAATGATCCCATGTTACCCTTCACGCAAATAAATGTCTTGTTGGGAGCCGATCGTTATTATGTCGATGAACAGCGAAAGCAAACCTGGATACCCGATCGACCGTATCGCCAGGGTGGGTGGGGGCACGTAGGAGGCAATCCGTTTAGAATATCCAACAACAACCGGTTGCCTTACGGAACCGATAAGAACATGGTGGCTACCGAAGATGATCCCATCTATCAAACGCAGCAAATCGGAATCAGCGAATACCGCCTCGATGTGCTCCCCGGCAACTATGAGATCACCCTTCACTTTGCAGAACTGCTTGGCGGAACGGTGAAAGGCCTGCCCTATAACCTCAGTGCCGAATTACGTAAGGAAGACGAAGTGCAGCGTAGTTTCAATGTGAGCATCAACAATATCCGCGTGTTGGAAAACTTCGATATTGGTCGCCAATACGGCATCGCCAAAGCAGTCGCCAAAAAGTTTACAATAACTGTCATAAGCCGGGAAGGCATCCAGATAAAGTTTGATCCCATCAAAGGTGAACCCGTACTCAATGCCATTCAGGTAAAAAAGCTATAAAGCCGATAGGCGCAGCAGCCTATTGGTAACTTGCTCTTGCTAAAGTAAACCAGGGTGTATCCGCAAAAGGGATACACCCTTTTTATTGCGCCTTAGGGCAGTCTCTGCAGAATTGAACGACTGCCGTATCGTAAGCGGACACCAGCAAATATAAAAAACTACATTTTAGTGTTGATAATCAGTAGTTTGAATAACCGGCATCTTTTTGGTAAATTCAAAGCCTGTAACAATCACATGACCCCGAAAGGTCACCAAAACGAATAGATGGTCAGTAGTTATTTCAAAATAGCCCTGCGCAATATCATTAGGAACAAAGCCCATACGTTCATTAATGTTACCGGACTATCTGCCGGGATAGCTGTAGCGATCCTGATCGGCTTATGGATGTACGATGAGTTGGCATATGACACAATCCACAACAACTACGATCGCATAGCCAAGATCAGGCAGCACATTACGGTTAACGGAGAAGTCAAGACCGATAAAGCGGTACCCTTCCCCCTGGCTACTGAATTAAACACACACCATAATAACTATTTCAAATACGTGGTATTGTCCTCACATCGGGCAACACATTTGCTGGGCACAGACAATAAACAATTATCGCAACATGGAGTTTACCTCGGGCCGCAGGCGCCCGATATGTTGAGCCTGCAAATGATCAAGGGAACACGCAATGGCCTTATGGATCCATCGTCGATCCTATTATCCCGCTCAGCAGCCAAAGCCCTGTTCGGCGGTGCTGATCCTGTTGATCAGATCTTGCAGATCGACAACCAGGAAAAGGTAAAAGTAACAGGCGTGTATGAAGACCTCCCGGCCAATTCAACTTTCACCAACGTAAAGTTTATCGCGCCATTTCAATTATACCTGAAAAACGCACCTTGGGTGCGTAGTGCAGAACAGTCCTGGGATAAAAACCCGGTACAGGCATATGTACAGTTGCAGGAAGGAGTAAGGATGGATCAGGCATCCTTGCTCATTCGCGAAATGAAAAAACAAAGAGCTGGGGCCGAACAGGCAAAATACAATCCTATCCTTTTCCTCGAACCCATGAGCCGGTGGCGATTGTACGCGGAGTATGAGAATGGAGTCAACATCGGTGGACGCATCAAATACGTGTGGATGTTCGGGATCATTGGTGCATTTGTGTTGTTGCTTGCTTGTATCAACTTTATGAACCTGAGTACCGCCCGCTCCGAAAAAAGAGCCCGCGAGGTGGGTGTTCGAAAAGCGATCGGCTCCATGCGGGTACAAATTATCGCACAATTCTATTTCGAGGCCATGATGGTAGCGGCCCTGGCATTTTTGGGAGGATTGTTGCTGGTGCAAACATTACTGCCCTTCTTTAACCGGGTGGCAGGCAAAAGCATTGCCATGCCTTGGAGCGAGCCGATTTTTTGGGCTGCCGGGGCTGCGGTAACACTAATTACCGGGTTGATTGCAGGTTCTTACCCTGCTTTATATCTTTCATCCTTCCATCCGGTGAAAGTATTGAAGGGAACATTCCGGGTGGGAGAATGGGCCACCCTGCCCCGTAAAGTATCGGTAGTAGTGCAATTCGCCGTAACGATAGCGCTGATCATTTGTACGATCGTGGTCATACGTCAAATGGAATATGCCAAAAGCCGCCCGGTTGGGTACAAGCAGGAATTGCTCGTGAGTCTGGCAACGCACCCTGGCGGCAATCCCCATCGGTTTACGCTCATCAGGGAAGAATTGGTCCGTGAAAAAGTGATCACGGCCATGGCTGGCTCGCAGGCTCCCGCAACAGACACCTGGGGCTCAGAAGTCAACCTGCACTGGAAAGGGAAAGATCCCAATGCAACCATCGAATTTCCAGTAACAGGCGTATCGCTCGATTATGGAAAAACCATCGGGTGGCAGATTGTGGCGGGCAGGGATTTTGCCGCCGGTTTTGCCACCGATTCAAATGCCTTTATCATCAACGAAGCAGCAGTGCAGTACATGGGGCTGAAAGATCCCGTGGGGCAAACCATCACCTGGGGCAATGCTCCGTGCACTATAATTGGTGTAGTAAAAAACATGCTTACGGAATCGCCTTATGAGCAAGTGCGACCGTCTTTGTATTGGCGTATGGACGCCCATTCCAATTATGTCTTCGCAAAACTCAATCCTGCTATGGGGGCCAGTCCTGCCCTGCAACGCATGGAGGAAGTCTTTCGTAAATACGATCCCGCAGCACCGTTCGAATACAGGTTTGTAGATGAGGACTATCAGCAAAAGTTTGGCAACGAAGAGAAAGTAAGCAATCTGGGGGCTTTTTTTACAGCCTTAGCCATACTCATATCCTGTATGGGATTATTCGGGTTGGCCTCTTTCATGGCCGAACAGCGGACCAAAGAGATCGGAGTCCGTAAAGTATTGGGGGCAACAGTCTGGAGTATTTGGACCTTGCTCACCCGGGAATTTTGTTGGCTCGTGTTGATAGGGCTGTTAATTGCTGTACCCATCGCCTGGTATGGCATGCATCAGTGGTTGCAAAACTATGAGTATCGCACCAGCATCACCTGGTGGATAGTGGCTGCCACAGCAGCAGGCGCATTGCTGCTCACGATACTCACAGTGAGCTATCACGCAATTCGCGCGGCCCTTGCCAATCCGGTAAGAAGTTTGCGCACTGAATAATTTGTGTCAACGCCAGGCAAACAGACTGTTATCAAGTGCAGCTTATGGGAAACGCAGGGTTAGTCAAGCAGCCCTATCTAACAGCTACGACCAGAATTTCCACCAGGGCTTTTGAAGGCTTTTAAGATATTGTCCGGTGGTCTTTGCAGTACTCTTGCCTTTAATGACTGTCCATTCATATTCATGGTAGTTACGTTGGATCGTCAGACCAAAATGTTCGCAGTATTTTTCGATGTCATCAAAGTCAAAGCTATCATCGTCAGCTTCCTCCGTTTGAACAACCTTTAAGGTTGCGCCTTGCTCGCACGCCAGCGGCTCGCCAAAATTGACCGGTTCAAAATCCTCCGAATAACAGTATTCCAGCTCACGTTTCAATTCGCCGTTTTCGTACAATGCAAAGTAGTAGTACATCGAAACACTCTGTGCCATCGTTATGATCACTTTGGTCTTGAACTCCGAGGAAAGTTGTTTGCACCATTCGGGCAATTTGTGGGCGCTATTGTACACCACGGTCACCCAGCGGGGCTGTGTGGCGGTAAATACCAGGTAGCTGGGCAAAGGATCGCCCATTAAAAAGCTGGCATAATGATCTTTGGGAAAACTGGAGTAGGTGGCAGTTGCAATCCCGCTCAAAGATTTGAGCCTTGCCGTCAACCCCTGCACATCGGCAGTGTTGACATAAAATTTGGTCCAGGTGGCCATAGTGCAATCGAAAGGGGTTAAGGGGTTATCGTGTTGGTTAAGACCAACTGAAATTACCACTATTTGCCCGGATTCCCAGCGCTCGCGATCACCTTTAAAGCAGCCGTGGCTTTAGATGTATAAACCCTGTTTTTTTGTATCGCCTGTACTTGCAGAAACACCAGGTATTGCGAGGTTGCCGATGGCATGGTCATCGAAAATTCAACGGGTTGCAAAGCTGCCTTAAGGGAGGTTGGCGCACCAATCTCCACTTTCTTTATGCACAGGCCATTTTCAAAGTCAGGGAACAGTACCACCAGGCGCAATTGATAGTCGCCGGGAAAAGGCTTCTGTGGTACTTTTGGAGCCGAAGCCAATTGCACCTGTATGTTCAAGCGCTTTTTGTCACGCGCCACATTAATTTTATTGTAATTGCCAAACTCTCCGGTAATAGACTTGAGAGGATGTAGTAAATTACACTCAAGATGCTGGAATAATCTTGCATCGATGGGGAAGCCGGATTCAGCAGCATGAAAAATGATCTTCAGTAACCTCGACCACATAGCGCCATCCCGTGGTTCCTCGCGTAGCTGGTCGAAAATTAACTTGGCGTGCTTATTGCACGATAACAATAGCTGCCTGCTCGATTCCATTTTCTCATTCAATACAGCAGGCTTAACTGTTCCCCGCTTGCGGCGAACATGTGGTTTGTAACGACGGCTCTTCACAAAGGTCAATTCACCGATAGTTCCCTTGAGTTTGAAAATAACAGAAGTATTACTGGCCATTGGTAAACAGTTAAAACGTGAATAAAGATGTTTTTGCGAAAGAACATATGGGCTTCCAGATATATACGTATGGCCGAAAGGGCTGGATTTACAGTGAAGAAATAAAGATGTTATACAGACCTTACACGGGCCTTATACGGACTTTATACGGATGCGGATAGGCTTCACCCCAATACCGTACAACTACCGCAAAATACCCCTGCAATACCCTATGCTATAGGCCACCCCACCCACTTCCTTCCTTATTTTACTTCCCCCTCGTGCCTTCCCGCCTTGGAGCATCGTTGCCTTCCCGACTTGCTGCCTTCCCCCCTCGTTGCCTCAGTTGCCTCGGTGCCTTGATGCCTTCTCGCCTTCCACCTCGCTGCCTCCCTTGTCCCGCCACACGGCAGAATTGTTTTTTACCTACCTTAGAACCACCAACCGGCACCCCCGGAGCCATCATTGATCAACTAATCAACTCAGACCGACCAACTTCTACATCATTTAAAAATTAATGGGATACTACAGGCGTCGTAGCTGTCGCCCGGAGTCCTGTTTTATACGTATTTTTCACCCCGATCTATGAGTGAAACCATATTGAATAAGCTCGAAGCTTCAAGAAAAGAATTACTCGACCTGGGACTTCGTAATCCCTTGTTGAACTATAAACTGCCTGCCTCCAAAGGAGTACAGATTGTACAGGAAAAGTCCGACAGCATCTACGAACTCCTCGTGCGCCAATCAAAGGCCTTGACCTTCCTCGGCAAACCTGCCAAAGAAGAGAAAAAACGCAACGGTAACAGCGTCAATAATGTCGAACCAGGCGCTGAGTCCGAAGTCGTTTCGTCAAGCCAATCCGCCGACACGCTCGTAGCCCAACCCGCCGCCGCAGAACTTCCCAACGCAGCCGCACAAGATGATATCAACGACAACAACTTCCTGCCGCCGCCCACCGAAGAAACCATCACCGATACGAAACTTCAGACCGGCGAGCCCGAACTGCTCCTGCAAAAAAGATTGCTCAACACCTACTACGATGCACGCACCAGCATCGAAGAGCAAGGTGTTAACATACTATACCTGTCACTCGGCATGTTGCATTGGTACGAGGCCGACAATAGCGAAGAAAAAAGAAGGGCGCCCCTCGTCCTGATACCCGTAACCCTCGATCGCTCCAGCGCACGCGAAAGATTCCGCCTGCGCTACACACTCGAGGAAATGGGCGCCAACATATCCCTGCAGGCAAAAATGAAAGCCGAATTCGGCATCGCCGTCCCGGATATGGCCGATCCCGACGATTTCGACCTGCCTGCCTATTTCGAAGCGATCGCTGCCGTCATACGCAAAATGCCACGATGGAAGATAGAACCCGATGAAATTGAACTCGGCTTCTTTTCCTTCGGCAAGTTCATGCTCTACAACGACCTCGATAGCAACAAATGGCCAGCCGATAAAAAGCCCGCCGGGCATCCTATCCTGGTAAGTCTTTTAGATACAGGGTTCACCAACGAAACCCTGGCCATAGCCGACGATGCGCACATCGATGAAGATACCAATGCCGCCAGCCTCTTTCAGGTGGTAGATGCCGATAGCTCACAACTGCTGGCCATGCTCGCCGTAAATGAAGGAAAGAACCTTGTTATACAGGGACCTCCCGGCACGGGCAAGTCGCAAACCATCACCAACATCATCGCCAACGCGATCGGTCAGGGAAAGAAAGTATTATTCGTGGCCGAAAAGATGGCAGCCCTCGAAGTGGTAAAACGCAGGCTCGATAATATTCACCTGGGCGAAGCCTGCCTGGAGCTGCACAGCCACAAAGCCAATAAAAAAGAATTGCACAACGAGCTGCGCCGCATACTCGACCTGGGCAAGCCTACCGTGCAACAATTACAGCAACAGTTTACCCTGCTCGAAGCCCACAAGCTGGAACTCAATACCTATTGCTATGCTATTAACAATCCTGTAGGGAAAAGTGGACTCACTGTACACCAGGTCATTGGTCATCTCTTAAAGATCTACGAAACCACCCAACAGCAGGAAGTTGAAAAGATACCACTCGAGGACATAGTAGCCTGGGATGCAGATCGCATGAGCCGTGCCGAAGCGCTTGCCCAGCGCATACAAGCTCGCCTCAGGGAAATAGGTGTGCCGGCACAGCTGCTGTTCTATGGCAGCAAGCTGATGGTGCTTACCCCACAGGATCAGGAGTTCATCAAAACCAGTCTGCAACAAGCGGCCGCCGCAGTCACTGCCCTGGCAACAACAGCGGCACAACAAGCCACCCATATCGGCCTCACCGCCCCCCACAAAGAAGAGGAAGCACAGACCCTGGCTTCCATACTCAAGTTGTTATCGATTAGACCAGCCCTCGACGGCCTCGCCATTAGCAGCGAACAATGGCTTTTGTTGCAGGCTGATGTCGAAGAATTGCTGGCCGCGGGTAAACGTTACACGGCACTGCACGAACAATACAAAGAAATACTGATACCGGAAGCCTGGCAACAGGAGGTCATGAGTATTCGCCAAAACCTGCTTGCACATGGCCATAAATGGTACAAGTTCCTCATAGGCGATTACAACAGGAGCAACAAGCAATTGATGGCACTTTGTAAGAACCAGCCACCCAAAGACCTCGCCACCAAACTCGGATACGTCGATGCCATCCTCGAAGGCAAACGGCTCGAAACAAGCCTCGCCGAATACGAAACACTGGCCACTGCACTCTTTGGCACCCGTTGGAAAAAGGTAAAGACCGATTGGGCCTTCCTCGAAACTGCCAACCGATACCTGTTGGTGGTGCACAAACAAATAGCAGCCGGCCTTACGCCCAGGCTCGTGCTTGCTCATCTTGAAAAACACGAAGATCCAGTCATCACAAAAGCCTACCACAGCGAGCTGTCGCAGTCGATCGAACGATACAGGCAAAGCATTAATACCGTCATCACAAAGCTGGCACTCGATGAATCTCTCCGTTTTGGGGCCAAAGGAATGAACGGACAGCCATTCAGCCAGTTGGAGTCACTCTTCCAAACCTGGCAACAACACATTGCCGAATTACATCAAATAACCCAGTGGAATAGCCTGGTAGAAACCGCCGTCAAAGAGAACCTGCAGTCCATCACTGCCGCCGCTACACATTGGGAGCAAGCCAAAGAACTGCTCACTATCGCCGTGCAGAAAGCATGGTACGAATACCTCTACCAACAGGCCCAGCTGGGCAATCCCGCACTCAGGCAGTTTGAACGAGCCAGCCATGAAGAAGTGGTAAAACAGTTTCAACAGGCCGATCGCCTCAATCTCCAATACAATCGCGCACGTGCTGCCCTGAAACATTGGGAAGGCCTGCCGCGACTCGAAGCAGGAGGCCAGGTAAATACATTGCGGAAAGAGTTCAATAAGAAATCACGTCATATACCCATCCGCAAGTTGGTAGAAGAAGCAGGTAGTGCCATCCAGGCCATCAAACCGGTGTTCATGATGAGCCCGCTCTCCATTGCCAACTTCGTACCGCCGGGAACTGTCGAGTTCGATATGGTCATCTTCGATGAGGCCAGCCAGGTACGCCCCGTGGAGGCGCTCGGTGCCATACTGCGCGGCAAACAGGTTATTGTGGTGGGAGATACTAAACAGTTGCCGCCTACCAGTTTCTTCGACAGCCTCACCGGCGAGCTGGAAGAAGAGGATAATGTTACCGCCGATCTGCCCAGCATCCTTGGCATGTGCGATGCGCAGGGCGCCCTGCAACGCATGCTGCGTTGGCACTACCGCAGCCGTCACGAATCGCTTATTACCTTATCGAACCACGAGTTCTACGAGAATAAACTGGTTATCTTCCCCAGCCCCGGCTCGCGCCACCGCATGGGGCTCGTGTTCCACCATTTGAAAGACACCGTCTATGATCGTGGTAAAACACGCACTAACCCAAAGGAAGCCGAAATGGTGGCCGACGCAGTACTCGAGCATGCCCGCCGGTCACCAAAGCATAGCCTCGGAGTAGCAGCCTTCAGTACAGCTCAGCGCCAGGCCATACAGGATGCACTCGAAATCAGAAGGAGAAAACATCCCGAACTCGAAACCTGGTTCACTGCCCATGCCGATGAACCCTTCTTCGTCAAAAACCTCGAAAATGTACAGGGCGATGAACGCGATGTAATATTCATCAGCATAGGATATGGTCGCGCAGCCGATGGCAGCGTGAGCATGTCATTCGGTCCGCTTAATAATGAAGGCGGCGAACGCCGGCTCAATGTATTGATCACGCGCGCCAAACTTCGCTGCGAAGTGTTCACCAACATTACTGCCGACGATATCGATTTGTCACGTACACAGAAATACAGCATACAAGCCCTCAAGAGTTTTCTGTATTATGCACAGCATGGCAAACTCAACGTGCCCGATAAAATAGAAGGACTCCCTGCCGATAGTCCCTTTGAAGAGATGGTAGCAGGCAAACTCGCAGCGCAAGGGTATACTGTGCGTCGCCAGGTCGGTTCGCGCGGTTATTACCTCGATCTCGCGATTGTCGATCCGGATAATCCCGGACGGTACATACTCGGCATCGAATGCGATGGCGCTGCTTATCATTCCGCCCGTTCGGCACGCGATCGCGACCGCCTGCGCCAGCAGGTGCTCGAGTCTATGGGCTGGCAGATCTATAGAGTGTGGAGCACTGATTGGTTCCGCAACCCGGAGCGTGAATTGAAACGCCTCATAGCCGCCATAGATAATGCAAAGAACCTGCAACACATTGACGATGAAGCGGAGGAGGAGCAGGAGGAAGAAGCTGTCGTTATCATGGAACGCGAAGCCCCTGATGAAAGCAAACCAAACGATATACCCGGATACGAAATTGCAACGGTACCGGCCGCAATAGGAGAAGAAGAGATACACCAACATTCAACCGGCAGGCTGTCCATCTGGATCGAAGAGATCGTAAAGGTCGAAAGCCCCGTTCACTTCGATGAGGTTGCCCGCCGCATGATCGAGGCCGCAGGCGTTACCCGCATTGGCTCCCGCATCCGGGAAGCCCTGCAGCAGGCAATCAAATACGCCGAGGCCAATAAATGGATCAGGGTCAGCGAAGAATTTCTCTGGCACCGCGAAATGAAAACACCCCGCCTGCGCGATAGGAGCGACCTGCCCGCATCGGTCAAAAAGCTCAAATACATCGCTCCCGAAGAAATGCTCCTGGCCATCGAAAAAGTAGTCCGGGAATCAGTGGCCATCCAACCTGAAGCGGCCGTGCCGTTCGTGGCGCGGATATTCGGATTCAACCGGGTTACCGAAGAAATGAAGGCCGAAATAATAGGTATGATCGGCCGGGCATTAGATCAATCGATTGTGTACCAGGAAGGCGAATTTTTAAAGGTGTTTAATTAAGAGAAACCTGTTAAATAACCACATTTTTAGGTAAATTACGATCATACGAATAGCAATATAATTCGGGATTCCAGACCAATAATTGCAAAGCATGATCTTCCACGATTGCATCCGGCTCAAATGGCCGTGGATAGCCATTGGCTTATCCGCTGCTATCATAATTGCCTCGGTAGCCTGCCGCCAGAAAAATGCCTCCGGCAAATTGGCCGGCAACATCAGCTACAATTTTCACATCAGGCCCATCCTGTCCGATAAATGTTTCGTTTGCCATGGCCCCGATGCCAACAAACGCGCTGCCCATCTTCGGCTCGATATACAGGAAGCAGCCTATGCACCACTCACAGAAACCAAAGGCGCCTTCGCCATCGTGCCTGGCAAGCCCGAAGAGAGTGAAATGTACAAACGTATCATCTCCACCGATCCTACCTACCAGATGCCAGCCCCCGAGTCGCACCTTGGTTTGCTCAGCGAACAGGAGATCGCACGCATAAAGAAATGGATACAGCAAGGGGCCAAATACGAAAGGCATTGGGCCTTTAATAAACCCGGTAAGCCAGCCCTCCCCGCAATAGAAGAAAAGGAATGGGTAAAGAACGAACTCGACTATTTCATCGTGCAATCGATGGAGGAAAAAGGGCTTACTCCCAATGAAGAGGCTGATAAAGAACGTTTGCTCAAGCGCTTGTCTTTCGATCTTACCGGACTTCCGCCCGGCATTCCCCTCATGGACGAATACCTCAACGATGCCAGTTCCAACGCATACGAAAAAATGGTCGATAAGCTGTTGGCCTCACCCACCTACGGAGAAAAGATGGCACTGCACTGGCTCGATGTAGCACGCTACGCCGACTCCTACGGATACCAGGATGATAATATCCGCTCCCAGTGGGCCTGGCGCGATTGGGTCATCCACGCCTTTAATAAGAACCTGTCGTACGATCAGTTCCTCACCTGGCAGATCGCCGGCGATATGCTGCCCAACGCAACCAAAGAACAAATGCTCGCAACCGGCTTCTTCCGCAATCACAAATACACGGAAGAAGGAGGAGTTATCCCGGAGGAATACCGCGTAGAATATATACTCGATAAAACAAAAACATATGGCAAAGGCATCATGGGCATCACCATCGAATGCGCCCAGTGCCACGATCATAAATACGATCCCTTTAGCCAGAAAGATTATTACCAGTTATATGCCTTCTTCAATACCAGCAAGGAGCTCGGATTTGAAGGAGATATCTCCCAGTCCAAACTCGCCAAGAAGCCGGTACTGGAAATATCAAAAGAAGAAAAAGAACAGCTGCTCAACTTCATTAACCATAAAGATACCGGCCGGTTGTACGTCTCTGTCATGGGTGAACTCGATACCCTGCGCAAAACGTATGTACTGAAAAGAGGAGCCTACGATGCCCCGTCCGACCTGGTGAGTGCATCGGCCGTCAAAGCCATTATGCCTTACGACACCACAACGCTGCCGCGCAATCGCCTGGGCCTGGCGCAGTGGACCGTCTCCCGCAACAATCCGCTCACCGCGCGTGTATTTGTCAATCAGCTCTGGCAGGAGTTTTTCGGGAAAGGCATCGTTAAGACTACAGGCGATTTCGGTATGCAGGGCGAACTGCCCTCCCATCCCGAACTGCTCGACTGGCTCGCCGTCGATTTTATGGAGCATAATTGGGATATCAAGCGCCTGGTAAAACAAATGGTCATGAGCGCAACCTATCGCCAGTCCACCAAAGTCACCAAGGAGAAGCTAGGCATAGACCCTGAAAATATTTACCTCTCTCATGGTCCCCGCAATAGACTCCCGGCAGAGTTTGTACGCGATATGGTACTCGCCAGCAGCGGCCTGCTCATAAAGACCATCGGCGGACCCAGCGTAAAACCTTATCAGCCCAAAGGCCTCTGGGAAGCAGCCACCTCCGGCAGGGGAGTACTAGCCACCTATCAACAGGACCATGGCGAACAACTCTATCGCCGCGGCATGTACACATTTATTAAGCTAACGGTGCCGCCGCCATCCATGCTCATGTTCGATGCGAGTAATCGCGATCAGTGCGAAGTAAAGCGCCTTAAAACCAACACACCGCTGCAGGCATTGATCATGATGAACGATCCTACAACACTCGAGGCATCGCGCGTACTGGCACAGGAACTCGAAGCACAGCAAATGGCTGTAAAGGAAAAGATAGCAACCGCCTTCCGGCGTATCATCTGCCGCAAGGCCACCGATAAGGAAATGCAGGTATTGCAATCGTATTACGACGAGCAGTTGACACTGTTTAAGAACAAGCAACTCGATGCCGCAAAGACCCTGAAGGTAGGGGAGTACCCGCTCAACGAAAAGCTCGATGCCAATGCGAGCGCAGCCTTGATGAAGACAGTGAACACGATATACAACCTCGAAGAAGCCATCTTCAGGTCATAAATAGCAGCAGGTTCGCCTGCACAAACCAAGCAGTATGAAAAAAGAAATGCTGGAACATGGACTTACCTACAACCGCCGCCGATTTTTGTCGAGGTTAAGCCTTGGTATCGGTAGCGCAGCACTGGGGTCCCTGCTCATACCCGATCTGTTCAGCGGCGATCCTGCAGAAGCTGTACTGGCCGGGCTTCCCAAATTTGCACCCAAAGCAAAACGGGTCATCTACCTGTTCCAGAACGGAGCGCCCTCGCAACTCGATCTCTTCGATTATAAGCCCCTCCTGCAAAAGATGCACGGACAGGATCTGCCCGCCAGCATCCGGATGGGCCAGCGCCTCACGGGCATGACCAGCGGCCAGGAACATTTTCCACTCGCTGGTTCTGTCTTTAAGTTTGGCGAATATGGGCACGCCCGCGCGCAGATCAGTGAATTGCTGCCACATACCGCCAGCGTGGTAGACGATCTCTGCATCATCAAAACACTCTATACCGAAGCCATCAACCACGATCCGGCGCTTACCTTTTTCCAAACCGGCGCGCAGGTAGGCAACCGACCCAGCATGGGCGCCTGGCTTAGCTATGGCCTTGGCAGTGAGAATAAAAATCTCCCTGCATTTTGCGTGTTGCTTTCTAAAGGAAAAGGCAACGGACAAGGCGTGTATGGAAAACTCTGGACCAATGGCTTCCTCGATTCCATGCACCAGGGCGTACAATTCAGCAGTGGAGAAAATCCCGTATTGTACCTCAACAATCCCGAATCCATCGATAAGGCCGATCGCCGGCGCATGCTCGATAAACTGGCCGTATTGAACGAAGACTCCTACCAGGAGTTCGGCGATCCCGAGATCAGTGCCAGGATCCAGCAATACGAAATGGCATTCCGCATGCAAACGGCCGTGCCCGAGATCACCGACATGAGCAAAGAACCCGAATCCATCATTAAATTATATGGCCCCGATTGTCTCGTACCAGGCACCTATGCCGCCAACTGTTTGCTGGCCCGCAAGCTCAGCGAAAGTGGCGTTCGCTTCGTGCAGTTGTATCACCAGGGTTGGGATGCGCACGATAACCTGCCCGGACAGATCAAGGGGCAATGCAAAGACGTAGACCAGGCCAGTGCAGCCCTCATTACCGATCTCAAGCAGCGTGGACTGCTCGATGAAACCCTCGTAATCTGGGGCGGTGAATTTGGGCGCACCAACTATTGCCAGGGCACGCTCACGAAAGATAATTATGGACGCGATCATCACCCGCGCTGCTTTACCGTATGGATGGCAGGCGGCGGCGTAAAGCCCGGCGTGTATGGCGAAACCGACGAGTTTGGATACAACATCGCCAGCAATCCTGTACACGTGCACGATTTCCATGCAACCATCTTGAACCTGATGGGCCTCGATCACGAACAACTGGTCTTTAAACACCTTGGTCGCCGCTATCGACTCACCGATGTGGCAGGCAACGTGGTAAAAGACCTCATCGCATAACATCATCCCGAACCATTCCCTGCTAACTGGCATGAAACTAAAAAAAGGAATAGCCGTATCCCTTATACCGCTCAACGTATTGTTGCTGTTCTTCCTGTGCTTCAGCGCGAAGATCGTCGTGCCGGCCTGGCTCCAGGTAACCGGCCGCATGCATCCGCTCCTGCTTCACTTTCCAATAGTAATAGTGTTGTTGTACGTAGGCTGGGTATTGCTCAGCCCCCGGGCCCTAAAAGCCAGCACCTGGTATGCCGGCATCGAAGAAACATTGCTGCTGTCGGCCGCCTTTACCACAGCCATTACAGCCCTGTCGGGATTCCTCCTCTCAAAAGAAGAAGGGTATGAAGATGCCATCGTCGATTGGCACAAATGGATTGGGGCAACGCTCTCCTTCCTTTTATTCATACTGTACAGCTATAGACCGAAGATCACAAAACCTGTGCTGGTGAACACCACGCTATTGGCCATCACGGTCATCGTAATATGGGCGGCTCACCTTGGCGGCAACATCACACACGGTCAGAATTTTGTGCTGGCCCCCATCACGCCGGAAAAGCAAAAGCCATCCGCACCGCTCGAGGAAGCCATTGTTTACGCCGATGTAATAGAGCCCATACTGCAAAACAAGTGCATGAGCTGCCACAACAATGGAAAAGCCAAAGGCGAGCTCATCATGGAAACCAAAGAAGCCCTGCTGAAGGGCGGAAAGAATGGCGTGTTGTGGGATACTGCCAGCGCAGACCTGGGTCTGCTCATGCAACGTATACATTTACCCGAAGAGGCAAAGAAACATATGCCCCCCGTCGGCAAGCCACAGCTTACCGCTTTCGAGATCAACCTGCTGAAAGCATGGATCAGTGGAGGCGCCCAGTTTGAAAAGAAAGTGTTGGAACTACCCGAAAGTGATACGCTCAGGTCACTGGCAACCACCTTGCTCAGGTCTTCCGAAGAAGATACCTATACATTTGAACCCGCGGCCGACAAACAAATACAACAACTCGGTAATAACAACCGCGTCATAACACCCGTATCCGCCGGCTCACCGGCCCTCACGGTCAATTTCTATAATCGTGCCTTCTACGCAGCAAAAGAGCTCGAAGCGCTCAAACCAGTCGAATCCCAAATCGTCGACCTCAACCTCGATAAAATGCCGGTCAAGGATCCCGACCTGAATATCATAGCCCGCTTTAAGAACCTGCGTCGGCTCAATCTCAACTTTACCGATATCACCGGCAGCACACTGCAGGAGCTAAGCAAACTCAAAGAACTGAAATTGTTATCGCTCACCGGCACAACCGTAAATGCCGCGCAGTTGCAGGCACTGCAAAAGAACAAGAACCTGAAGGCGGTTTATTGCTGGAATACGGGCATCACCGAACAACAAATGGCCGTACTGCAGCAGGCTGCGCCTAACATAAAATACTATGCAGGCTTTAAGGATACCACCACCTTACAGATCATACCACCTGTAATAGAAAATGAAGAGCTGGTCATCACGCAGCCCGTGGCGCTCAAACTGAAACATTATATTAAAGGGACTGAAATACGCTACACCCTCGATGGAAAAGAGCCCGATAGCATCAGCTCACCTGTCTACAACAAGGAGATATTGCTCAAAGAGACCGGACTGGTAAAAGCAAAAGCTTACAAGAAAGGATGGGTCGCCAGTGAGGTAGCGCAGAAGCAGTTTTACCGGTCGGCCTGGAAAGTCGATAGTGCCATACTCGCCACCGACCCCGATCCAAAATACCGGGCCAGGGGAGCGGCTACCATCATCGACCGCGAAAAAGCCGAACCCAATTATGGCAATGGAAAATGGATAGGCTACCATGGAAAACCCATTACGGCCACCTTGTTGTTCTCGAAGCCCGCCATGGTGAGCAGCGTAACCATTAGTATGGTCAAATCGGTCAATGAACATGTATTCCCGCCGGCCAGTATACAGGTGTGGGGAGGGAAAGATAAAGACCATCTTACCTTGCTCAATACCCTGCGCCCGCCAGCGCCGGCCAAAGACGACCGCGGCAAAATGCCCATCACGTTCGACAGCCGTTTTGCTCCGGCTGAGCTCTCCTGTATCAAACTCGTCCTCACACCCATACCCAATATCAAACCCTGGATAGCCGACAAAGGCGCCCAAAGCTGGCTCTTTATCGATGAGGTGTTCATCAATTAAAAAAGCAGGCACACCAGCGCCCGCTTTTTCATGGCCAACTTCAGGATTCGCCTGGCATCTATGTTTGTTGCTTTTCATGCGCCACCGCGATGACGTAACATCGGCACCATTCTCCTGCCTGGCGATAGCTATATCCTAACGGGAAGCTGTTTTGCCACTGCCATTCACAACGATCGAAGCCAATTGCTGACCGCCGGGAAGCTCTTTCGAGGAATAGACCAGTTGCAGCTTGCCTTCCTTGTTTTTTTGCAGGTCGAGAATGTCGCCTACTTTGCAGCTCATACTGCTCTTGGTATTGTTGGCGTCTCCAAAATGCCATTCCTTCAACGTCTTGTTATTGCCGTCCTTGATCGCAATGCTTCTCCCTTTACCGGGTTTGCCGCAATGGCTGTAATAAACGCTCAGTACATCATTGTAATTTGCTTTTCCCAGCTCAAAACTCTTAACGCCTTCCTTCATGGCAACATGTTGCTCAAAAACCAGTTTGTCGTTCAGGAAGATACTGAAGCTGTCGCCACCCCGGTAAGTAGAAAAAGAAAACAAAGCGGCACATACGGCCAGCAAAGCCAGTGATTTGGCTGCTATACGGTTGCTCTTGAACAGGTTCATAATGCTATATTTTGTGGTGAATAATTACTTGACACCACAAAACAACGCCGAAACCAGCCCCCTGAATAATTACTTACACGAACGAATCAAACCCCTTGACGATATGCAGGCTTAACACGGGAGAGCAGCAGAGGCGAGGGAGTAGATTGCCCCTTCACTTGATGTTACTTGGTAAGTTTGGAGAATTCCAACTGCCTGAATAGTACGCTGGAAATGGTGCCATCAGGACCGATTTTGAACGCCAAAGGTTCACCGGTTCCGGGAACCAGTTCAATCCTCACCGTCTCGGGCCTGATGTACGCAGTGGCGATACATTGCATATTACCCATGCTGACTCGAAGATCGTGTCCGGCTTCAGACACTTCAATAACACCATAAGCTGGGTGCGAAAACTGGCCTGTATAAAGATTAATCGATCTAGATAGTTGGGAGGATCGTTGGGCCCTGATGAAATGTTCATCCTGCCTGGCTTTTTTGTTGCGAACATATACGATGGATAGGTCCTTTAGTTGTTGTTGATAGTAAGCGTCAAAATCTGCTCTCATTTGCAACCACCAGTCGTACGAAAATGTAGCCAGCAAACTCGCTACTCTTCCGCCAACACTACTCTCATTAACAAAGATGGCCAGTCCGAGTTTTTGATCGGGCATAAAAGAAATATGGCTGCGATAACCAGGAAATCCTCCAAAGTGATAGATTACCCGCTCTTGTTTATAGTTACCGATCTGCCAGCCAATGCCATACATTCCATTGCCTGTAAAGGGCTCCAGGTCTCTTACCGTGGCAACGTAACCTTGGTGGCAGGCTTCAACGACAGTTGAAGGAATTACCTGTTTGCCATCGAGCTTTCCACCTGCCATATTCATGCGCAGCCATTTTGAAGCATCATTGATGGAACAAAAAATACCGCCAGCCGATTGCAGGTTGTTGTCCTGTTTGGGCAGCCACGAACGTGTTAATCCCTTATCGTCCGCCACCAGGTAAGGAGCAGCTACGGTCCAATTGTTGGCTGTAGCTTTTGATAGGTAGGCTGTTGAATGGTTCATGCCCAGCGGCGTAAAGATTTTCTCCTGAACGAGGTCCTGCCAGTTTTTGTGAAGTGATTCCCACAGTAAGACTGTATAGATATTATATCCAAGGTTATCATAAAAGTACTTGCCGCGTAATGAGTCGACCAGGATCGATTCATTAGCCAGTATCTCCCGCATATCTTTTTTGTCAACAGTGCCCGAATAGGCCATTCTGAAAGTAAGCGGATCGTTTTGGATACCGCTGGTATGCGTAAGAAGTTGACGGATCGTGATCATGTTGGCAGGAACAGCGTGTTTGAAACTGATACCTGGAGCTACGTCCTGTATAGTAGCATCCAGCTTTAGCCCACCTTCATGATCCAATTGGGCAGCGGCAATCCCGGTAAAAGATTTTGTAGCGGATGCAATGTAATATAGGGTGTGCTCGTCCGATTTTATACCCTTTTCCTTATCCGCCCATCCATACGTCTTCATGAAAACGGGTTTATCGTCTTTGACGACCACAACGGCCAGGCCTGGCAATGCAGGGAACGTGGATAGCAACTTTTTAATATAAGTGTCGGCCGCGGAGGAGAAAATTGCAGCCGGTGTAGTGGACTGTTGCGAATAACCTGGAGACAAACAGCATAGCAGCAAGAGCACCAAAAAGAAAGTAGACCGCATTTTTAGATTCAAAGGTAGGCAGCAGTACACAGGAAGTATAGAACAAATGAAACATCGCAGCCATTGTTTACCTGCAAGCTGCTAAACCTACTGATCATTGCGTCCCAATGATCCCAAAAGCCTCCTGAATTCGGCGGGTGTACAGCCGGCTAGCGAACGCAAAGTACGGGTAAGGTGGCTCTGGTCTGCAAAGCCCGTCTCATAAGCAATGGCTGCCAGCGACTTGTCCGAAGTGGCCAATTCCTCCAACGCCGTCATCACCCGGGTATAGTTCCGGAACTGGACCGGCGAAAGACCATAGATTTTCCTGAATCCACGCGCCATCGAAACCCGGTGCAGGTAAAGTTGTTCCGATAACGCCCTGATAGACTGTGGCTCATCAAGGTTCGAAGTAAGCGCCTGCTTCACGGCTGCAGGCCATACTACGCTGGCTTCATCATCCTGCTGCCTGATGCCGCTCAGGGTGATAAAGAATTGATCCAGTACCCCGGTTAACGTTTTCTCATTCTGTACACGTTGGATCTCGGTCCACAAACGAACGCCCATCACATGGATCGCTGGATGATGGATCCATTGCCATTTTTTGAAGCGTTCTCCAAATAGGTCATTGTCGTTAAAACTGATGGAAAGCAGCCGCAAAGGCCCCGATCCAAAACGGTTCTCGTGAACAACCTGGTTGGGTTTGATCACCACATAATTACGCGAAGCTACAACAGAACGGTCCTGGGTCGATTCACTCAATTCGCCGTCCAGGATAATACTGATGCGCGAAAGTTTGTCGCGGTGAGGCGCCATGTAAAGGTCCGGCGGATATACCGAACGTTCAACGTTGAACCTGTCAAAATGTATGATGGTAGAATCCCTTTCCATGGTCCCGACTTGTCGCAAAATACAATTTGTGGGCCTTTTATACTTTTTTTCCGCGCTAACACCTGCCAGTGGCGTATTTTAGCCCCTATTAAACCGACCATTAATATGAAGTTTCTCGTTTCCCTGTTAACCCTTTCCCTGCTCGTAACTGCCGCGTCGGCTCAGAAAAAACAACTGACGCCCGATGATTATGGTAAATGGCAATTTCTTAGCTATTCCGATATCACGCCCAATGGCGAGTGGGTTGCTTATATCGTGGCGTCGCAGGAAGTCAACGATACCCTGTATGTCGTGAGCCGTAACAACGGCAAAACCTATAAGCTGGAATTCGCCACCAACTTCGAATTCTCCAGAGATAACCAGTGGATCGCCTGGCAGATCGGTACCTCTTATGCCGAAGGCGAAAAGCTCCGCGAGCAAAAGCAGCCCATCCGCTACAAAATGGGCCTCCTGAACCTCGCTACTGGTCGCAAACAGATTGTGCAGGACGTCTCCTCTTTCCGTTTCTCCCGCAACGGCAAGCTCCTGGCCATCAGCCTCGAGCCTCCCAAAGACAATAAGGACAAAGGCGCCGTACTCCTCCTGAAAAAACTGTCGGATAGTACCACCCGCACCATCGGTAATGTAACCAGCTGGGCCTTTAACAAGAAAAGCGATTACCTCGCTTACGTGGTAGAGTCTGCCAACCAGGCCGGCAATTCCGTAGAGCTCTTTAATCTCGATAACTATTCACTGAAGATCATAGCCAGCGACACCTGCCGTTTCTCCAAACTCACCTGGCAAAAAGAAGGAGAAGGATTTGCATTCTACAAAACCTTCAAAAAAGAAGACTTCGAAGAAGAGAATGCGGCCGTGTATGCTTACGTAAATATCTATAAGGCGCCGGTGCTCAAAATATTCGACGGAACCTCCTTCAAAGGCTTCCCCGATACCATGCGCATCAACAATAGCTCGAACCTGACCCTCAGCGACGATATGACGGCCGCATTCTTCGGCATTAAGTCATGGACCCGCAAACCGAAAAAGGAAGATAAAAAAGCTGCCGACTCCACCAAAGCAAAAGCAGATACCACGAAAAAGGCCGAAGCGCCCAAAGTGCTCGCCGCCGCGCCTAAGAAAGACGACAAGCTCGCGGCGGTAGACGTGTGGCATTGGAAAGACACCGAGATCCAGCCCCGTCAGAAAATAACCTACGCCCAGGATAAAGACCTCAGCATGCAGGCTGTTTGGAACATCGACAACAATACTTATTTTCAGTTGGGCCAGGAAGAAACACCCAATGCCAACTTCAGTGAGAACAGGAAATGGGTAGTGGTTTCTACCAGCAAGAAATACAAGCCGGCATTCAAGGAAGATTATGCCGACTACTATCTGGTAAACACCCGCACCGGCGAAAGAAAGCTCCTCTTCGAAAAAATGCTCGCAGGTTGGTTTACCGCACCCCAGCCCTCACTCGAAGGCAAATACCTGCTTTACTTTAAAGACAAGAACTGGTGGAGCTATAATACCGCCAGCGGACAAAATATCAACCTGACCGAAAAACTGAATACCTCATTCTGGAATACCCGCGATGATCACCCCGCTACCAAACCACCCTTCGGCTTCGGCGGTTGGATCAAGGGCGATAAAGAAGCCCTGGTATACGACGAGTACAATGTATGGGCCCTCAACCCCGAAGGCAAAGGTGCCCGCAAGATCACCGATGGTGACAAAGATGAGATCCAGTACCGTGTTACCCGCCTCGATTATGAAGATCCATTCATCGACGACACAAAACCCATCTACTTCAGCGCCTATGGCGATAAGACCAAGAAGATGGGCTACTATAGGTTGGAGAAGAACAAGTTTACTCCGCTTGTTTACGACGATGCTTATGTGTCTCGCCTCATAAAAGCGAAGGAATCCAATGCATTTATGTATTCGAAGCAGGATTACAATCTTTCTCCGGAGCTGTACGTAACCGATAACTTCGCAGCCAGCAAAAAGGTAGTGGCCACAAACCCCCAGCAACAAAACTACTATTGGGGTAAGAGTGAACTGGTAAGCTTTACCAATAAGAAAGGTAAGCCCCTGCAGGGAGCCCTGTTCTATCCCGCCAATTACGAACCTGGCAAACAGTATCCTATGATCGTATACATCTACGAAATACTGTCCAATACAGTACATATGTATACCTCGCCATCGGTGCGCAGCGCTTACAATACCACCAACTATACCACCAATGGATACTTCGTATTCCGTCCGGATATCGTATACGATATCAACGAGCCTGGAACCAGTGCGGTAGATTGCGTGGTACCCGCCGTAGAGCAAGTGCTCAAAACCGGAATGATCGACAAGAATAAGATCGGGCTCATGGGGCATAGCTGGGGAGCCTATCAAACCTCCTTCATCATCACCCAAACCGATCTTTTCAAAGCGGCCTGTGCAGGCGCACCGCTTACCGACCTGATCAGTATGTCGATGTCCATCTACTGGAACAGCGGCACACCCGATCAAAAGATCTTCGAAACCAGTCAGGGCCGCTTCGATGGTCCCTGGTATGACCGGATGGATCATCACGTCCGCAATTCACCGATGTTCAATGCCAATAAGATCAAAACGCCTTTGCTCGTAGCCTTCGGTGATAAGGACGGCGCGGTAGATTGGCACCAGGGCATCGAAATGTATGGCACCATGCGCCGTATGGAAAAAGAACACGTGATGCTGGTATATGCCGATGAGAACCACGGTCTCGCTAAAAAAGAGAACCAGATCGATTACCAGAAACGCCAGCGCGAGTGGTTCGATCACTTCCTGCTGGGCAAGCCAGCTCCGGCCTGGATCACCGAGGGCGTTAGTTACCAAGATAAAATGAAGGCAGCAGAAAAAGAAAACAAATCATCCCAATAGATTGTAAAAAAGAACATGAAGAAAGTTATTGTTACAGCCAAGGTGCACAACTACCTGGTCGAACAACTGGAGCTGAAAGGATACACGGTGCAATACCTCCCGCAGATCACCCATGAAGAATTGATGGAGCAGGTAGGAGATGCTACCGGACTGATCGTGACCACGCGCCTGAAGATAGATAAGGCAATACTCGATAAAGCACCCGCACTGAAATGGATAGGCCGCCTCGGCAGCGGTATGGAACTCATTGATGTTCCCTACGCACAAGGTAAAGGTATTATCTGCGTCAGCAGCCCCGAAGGCAACCGCAACGCGGTAGGCGAGCAGGCACTTGGTATGCTGCTAAGTCTCATGAACAAA
Source organism: Paraflavitalea sp. CAU 1676 (assembly GCF_029223285.1). GTDB lineage: Bacteria > Bacteroidota > Bacteroidia > Chitinophagales > Chitinophagaceae > Paraflavitalea. Next base: position 726,584 of record NZ_JARHUJ010000001.1, read on the forward strand.
CTGCACAGCAGTATGCAGGAGATCCGGGAAGGAAAATGGGTGCGCGACCTCAACCGTGCCACTGAGCTTACGGGCAAAACTGTCGGCATCATCGGTTTTGGTAATACTGGTGGAGCATTCGCCAAAGTGCTCTCTTCTTTCGACGTGACCATCCTGGCACATGATAAATACAAGTTCGGTTTTGCCAAAGAGTTGGTGAAGGAAGCCAATGCAGAGCAGGTGGCGCGTTATGCCGATGTGATAAGTATGCACCTGCCACTCACAGAAGAGACTTATCATTATGCCAACGATGAGTTCTTCAATTCGCTCGAGCGTACGCCCTGGTTCATCAATACATCCCGTGGTAAAGTACACGATACTGCTGCCCTGATCCGGGCATTGAAAAGCGGTAAGATAGCTGGCGCGGCACTCGATGTGTTGGAAAACGAAAAGCTGCCAACCTACACCAGCGAAGAGCAACAGCAGCTCGATTGGTTGCTGGCGCAGCCCAACGTGTTGGTAACACCGCATATCGCCGGATACAGCCACGAAGCCTTTTACAAGATGGCCAAGGTAGTGCTCGATAAACTAGGCATCTGATGAAATGAACGGTGAACAGATGTGTAGGCTTTACACGAATTCGGCAGCCCATAAGTATGTCTACCAAAGGGTTAGAAACCGCCGCCCCGGATGCCGGCAGCATAAGCGCCGTATGCAGCAATTGACGCATGGCGGAAGATTAATTGGCACAATATTCTGAATCCCCTGGGTTTTAATTCAGAATTTAGTTATATTTTTGCTTAGTTACACAATCATGCAACGCTTCAGCGGGATACCTGAGGCGTTGTTCTTTTTTTCTGTTACCGGAAGCCGGGAGGTTTTCGGACTAAAAAAATAAGGAGGTTTATATGAGCAGTGTTTTATATGTCAGTAAAGAAACACTCGAGCAAATGAAAGAGGAATTGTTACGTATGCGTACGGTAGACAGACCCGCTGCTGCCCGTGCAATTGCCGAGGCACGCGAAAAAGGCGACCTCAAGGAGAATGCAGAATACGATGCGGCCAAAGAAGCTCAGGGTATCCTCGAAGCCAAGATCAAAAAGTTGGAAGGCGACCTGGCCAGCGCCCGGATCCTGGAAGCCGATAACGTAGATACCAGCAAAGTGTCGATCCTCACCAAAGTCACACTGAAGAACATGACAACAAAGAAGGAACTTACCTACCAGATCGTTTCAGAAAAGGAAGCCGATCTCAAGCAGGGTAAAATATCCATCACCTCACCAATTGGAAAAGGCCTGCTCGGCAAAACCATCGGTGAGATTGCAGAAGTACAGATCCCTGCCGGCGTCGTGAAGTTCAAGATCGAAAACATCACCGCATAGTTAGGAGCTCCGCAAGGAGCACTTACATACGAGAACAAAGCATCGAAGCCCCGCTCACAAGCGGGGTTTTTCATTAGCTTTGTTCGATGAAAGCCTACACTTTCATACGGTTGAAAACTGCATTGCTTAACCTTATTACTAAATTTACAGGTGGTATGACCATATTCTCAAAGATCATAGCCGGAGAAATACCTTCTTATAAAATTGCAGAGAGCGATAAGTTCTTTGCCTTTCTCGACATATTTCCCCTCGTGGAAGGACATGTATTGGTAGTGCCTAAACTGGAAGTCGATAAGTTCTTCGATGTGCCCGATGCTTATCTGGCAGAGATATTGCTGTTTGCAAAGCCCATAGCACATGCCATCGAAAGTTCCTTTCCCTGCAATCGTTGCGGAATATCGGTAGTAGGCCTCGAAGTGCCGCATGCACACCTGCACCTGTTGCCTATCAATAACGCCGATGACCTCAACTTTACCCGTGGTAAGTTGAAGTTAAGCCCTGAGCAATTGAAAGCGATACAGGAAAAGATAGTGGCGAAGTTATAGGGAGCGGCCTATTTCGTTTTCACCCTGCCGGGATTGGCTTTTACGAAATCTTCCCAACCCTTGACCTTGGTGGCCGGGCTCCTGCTGATGACCCTTTCCTGGTAATGGTGGCACACTGCCACTGCCAGCGCATCCGAAATATCATGATGCGAAATAACGGTATCCTTCAGCGTTAATATTTGTTGAAGCATCTTCCAAACCTGCTCTTTGTCCGCATTACCATTGCCGGTAATGGACTGTTTGATCTTTTTGGGAGAGTATTCATAGACGGTAAGGCCGGCATTCATCGCCACCGCAATGGCAACACCCTGGGCGCGGCCCAGCTTCAGCATACTCTGCACGTTCTTGCCGAAGAAAGGAGCCTCGATCGCAAATACATCCGGCTTGAACCGGATGATCAGGTCGCTCACCTTTTGGTGGATCAGGTGCAGCCTTTCGTAATGGTCTTTTTTGTTGCTCAGGCGCAGCACATCCATATCGAGTACCTCGATATGACGGGCACTGGCACCGATAATGCTGTAACCCATCATCAGGGTACCTGGGTCAATGCCAAGAATAATTTTAGGCAGCTGTTGCAAGGAGTGGGTCAATTCAGTTTATTTTGTACCTCATAGTTGTCGCGACAACTTAATAAATAGCCACTGAACAAAAATATCAAAATAATCCTCAACTACGTGATAGGGCCGCTGGTGTTCTGCCTGCTTGCCTGGTCTATTTATCACCAATTGCAGCGCCAACCCAATTGGAAGGAGTCATTCAGCCATATTCAACAGGCCCTGGCCGGTGCCGGGATCTGGAAATTGTGGAGTGCCGTACTGCTCATGCTCGTCAATTGGGGCATCGAAGCCCGTAAGTGGCAGGTGGTCATCCGGCGTATAGAGCCCATCAGTTTCGGGCAGTCGTTAAAAGCGATCTTTACCGGCACCACCATGGCTTTCTTTACGCCCAATCGCATTGGCGAATACGTAGGGCGGATACTGTACATTGGCGAGCGCAACCGCATTCAAGGCATATCGCTCACTATTGTATGCTCCATCGCTCAACTGCTCGTGACCCTGATAGCAGGTATCGGCGCACTTTTCTACATGAAAAGCATCATCGCCGTGCAGCAGCCAGGCGATACCTCCCTTGTATTTTGGATCAATACCCTGCTGTCCGTTACAGCCGGAGGAGCGGTCATTTTAACATTATTTTATTTCCGCTTGTCCTGGTTGGTGAAGTGGATCGAAAAAATACCGAGAATTGAGCGGTTTGTACGTTATATCCGTGTTTTGGATTCCTTTAACGCAACTATCCTCCTGCGCATATTGTCTTTATCTGTAGCCAGATACCTCGTATTCATAGGGCAATATTATTTGTTGTTTGCAGTTTTTGACGTGTCACTGACCCCCGCGCAGGTATTTGCATCGATAGGCGTGGTCTTCCTGGTGCTGGCCGTGGTGCCCACCATCGCTGTGATTACAGAATTGGGAGTCCGGTGGAAGGCCAGCATCGAGTTGGTACAGTTTTTTAGTACCAATACATGGGGGGTATTAGCCACCTCGTTGTCTGTTTGGATTATTAATTTAGTAATACCAGCGTTGATCGGGAGTTTGTTGATACTAGGAATCCGTATCTTCAAAAACAGGTAGGGAGGGCATTCCCGGCAACTTTGGTGGATTATTCATTAAGAATAAGATTGATACATGAAACGCTTTCGCTTTTTGGGTTTATTTGCGCTAATAGGGATCAGCTTTCCAATACAGGCCGGCAGTGGATCGGGTAATGGTTTTTGTGACATCAAAAATACCGCCTTCCAGGCCAGCGAAACGCTAACCTACAAGGTATTCTATACCGTGGTAGGGGCCTACTTCGGCGCCGGTGAAGCTACCTTCAGCTCAAAAATTGAACGCCTCAACAATAAACCTGTTTACCACATCATCGGAGAAGGGAAGACCTATAGTTTTTACGATGGCATTTTCAAAGTGCGGGATAAGTATGAGACCTATGTCGATACCGCCACCTTCCAGCCCTACCGCTTCGTGCGCAATGTGAACGAAGGCACCTATAAGAAGTACGAGCAGGTAGAGTTTAATAAGACTACCAATGCTGCGGTTACCAACGACGGAGTATACAAAGTACCTGAGTGCGTACAGGATGTGTTGAGCGCCATTTATTATGCCCGTAATATTGAATGGGATAAATACAAGACCGGCGATAAGATCACTTTCTCCCTGTTCCTCGATAAAGAAGTATTTGAAATGTATATCCGCTACCTGGGCAAAGAAACCGTAAAAACCAAATACGGCAAGTTCAGGGCTATCAAGTTCAAGCCACTGCTCATCAAAGGCACCATCTTCGAAGGTGGTGAAAAGATGACTGTTTGGGTGAGTGATGATAAGAACCATATACCCCTGAGGGTGGAAAGTCCCATTTCGGTAGGTAGTGTAAAAGTAGATATGATCAGCTACCGCAATCTGCGGCACACCCTCTCCTCACTCATTGATGTGCGTTAAAGTTCAGCCAGTTTAAAAGCTTCGTTGTGGCGAACACCCCGCTCTGTAGCGTGGAGGTTGCAGCATTCATGTACCGGGTCGTGCTCGAAGAAAAGGATATAATCATTTTCAGCAGCTTCAGTAAGGAAGGACTTCTTTTCCTGTAGGGTCGTTAGCGGGAACATATCATAGGCCATCACATAGGGCAGGGGAATATGCCCTACCGAAGGCAGCAGATCAGCCATGTACACCAGCGTGCGGTCTTTGTACCGGATCTGGGGCAGCATCATCGCATCTGTGTGCCCATGCACGAATCGGATGGTAACATGCTCGGTGAAGCCGATGCCGTCCAGCGGTTCGATGAACTTCAACTGGCCGCTCGCCTCGATGGGCTGAATATTCTCTTTAAGGAAGGAGGCTTTTTCCCGTTCATTGGGTTTGGTAGCCCATTCCCAGTGGCGCAGGTTGCTCCAGTAAATAGCGTTTTTGAAAGCAGGTACCAGCTTATCGCCTTCCCGCACAATGCTGCCGCCGCAGTGGTCAAAATGCAGGTGTGTCAACAGTACATCCGTAATATCATCCCGGTGCAGGCCCAGGGCTTTCAGCGACCCGTCGAGCGATTCTTCGCCGTGCAGGTGATAATGCCCCAGAAACTTCGCATCCTGCTTGTTGCCGATTCCATTGTCTACGAGGATCAGCCTCTTGCCGTCTTCAATCAACAGGCTGCGCATGGCCCAGCTGCAAAGATTGTTGTCGTCGGAAGGGTTGAGTTTATACCAGATGCTCTTGGGCACCACGCCAAACATAGCACCGCCATCGAGTTTGAAACTGCCGGTATGGATGGAATGTAATTTCATCAGGAAGCTTTTTGTTGCTGCTTATGCAGCGCCGAATATAGCCAGATTAGCCCGATCGCAAAGAAAACGATTAACGAGAGCAAGGAAGTTTTCATATTCCCGGTATAATCGTCGATGGCTGCCCAGCTGAACATGCCGAGAACGATGGCGATCTTTTCCGTAAAATCGTAATAACTGAAGAACGAAGCGGTATCGGCAGTCTCTGGCATCAGCTTGGAGTAGGTAGAGCGGCTCAGCGATTGAATGCCACCCATCACCAGGCCTACAGCCACGGCCAGTCCGTAGAAATGAAACTCCGGATCGGTACCGTGCTCTTTCAATACAGCCGTGTAGTAAGCCGCCACACAGATCAGGATCCATATCACCACCACTGCAAATAATACTTTCAGGTTACCGTAAATGGCAGACAACTTAGACATAGCCCAAGCCCCAATAATAGCGACTAGCTGTATTATGACAATGGTAATGATGAGTTTGATTTGACTAAGCTCTAGTACTTTCGCTCCAAACAGGGTTGCCGCCAGCATCACGGTTTGCACGCCCATGCTGTAAAAGAAGAAACCGCGCAGGAACCTTTTCAACACAGGCATTTGCTTTACCTGGGCATATACTTTCTTGATCTCACTGATGCTCTCTTTAAATACACCAGCCGTATGTTTTTGAATAGATGGTTGCGAACGCGGTAACACCCGGAAAGAGATCTGGGCAAAGCCAAGCCACCATATACCAGTGAGGAGGAAGGTTAGCCTGGTAGCCTGGCCCTCGTCGGCCATCGTCATGACCAGCGCAAAACCTATGACCTGCAGCAAAACACTGCCAACATAACCGTATGAATAGCCTTTGGCGCTGATGCGGTCCCTGTCCTGCTCCGCAGCGATCTCGGGCAGGTAAGAGTTGTAGAATACCAAGCTTCCGCAATAGCCAATGGCTGCCACCATGAAGAAAGAAACACCCCACCATACATTCGTTTTGTCGAAGAAGTACAGGAGGCTGCAGCCCAATGCGCCCATGTAGCAAAAGAACTGCATGAACTGCTTTTTATTACCGCGGGTGTCAGCGATAGAAGTAAGGAATGGATACAGAATGGCAATAATAAAGTAAGCGACCGCTACCGAATAGGTGTACAGCGCAGAATTGCTGACATGGTTGCCGAAGAATGGCACCTTTTCCGGAGTAACTGCCGTAAAATAGATCGGGAAGAAGGTAGTCGTAATAACAAGGTTGTACACGGAGTTGGCCCAATCGTACATGGCCCATCCGTTGATCACTTTCTTGGATGCTGTTTGCATAAGCAGAAGGATTTAACAATAAGCCATCATCACCAATCAGGGGCAGGCAGGATTACTCCGTAATCACTTGGGTATAGATCAGGATCAGTAAAATGATACCGGCTATGATCCGGTACCAGCCGAACAAGCGGAAACCACGTTTCTGTAAGAAACCAATAAAGAACTTAATGGCCAGCATCGCTACCACGAAAGCGACGATATTGCCCACGATAAAGGCATACAGGTTGTTCGAAGAGCTCAGGATCAGTTCATAACCCTTCATCGGGGTGCCCGAATCTTTCCAGTCTTTCAGGAACAGCGAATAACCGCTGGCGGCACACATCGTAGGTACTGCCAGGAAGAAAGAGAATTCAGCGGCCAGCTTGCGTGTTAGCTTCTGTTGCATGCCGCCGATGATGGTGGCCGCACTGCGGCTCACGCCCGGTATCATCGCCACACACTGCCACAGGCCCACCGCAAAAGCCTTACCATTGCTGATGCCTTCTTCGGTTTCGATACCCTTGCTGGCTTGTTGGTTGAATATCTTGTCTACAAACAACAGGAAGATACCGCCCAACAGCAACGTGATCGCTACCGTGGTCGGACTCTCCAGCAAAGCATCTATTTTATCAGAAAAGAAATAACCCAGTGTAATGGCAGGTATCACCGCAACGATCAGCTTCACATAGAACTGCCAGCGTTTGAAGTCGAAGAATTTACGCCAGTACAAAACAACCACCGCCAGGATCGCACCCAGCTGCACCGCTACTTCAAACAGTTTGGTAAATTCTTGCTTATGGATGTCCATCAGGCTGCTCGCAATGATCATATGCCCGGTGGAAGAAATAGGAAGATATTCAGTAATGCCCTCAACAATGGCAATAATGATAGCCTGGATCAAATTCATATTGGACGATTGGCAGGTAAAACGGACGGCGCACCATTGTATTGTTGCAGGCTACTTAGCACCCGGTAAAATAACAAAGGCCGCGCCGGCAACTTATGCTTTCGGTTTGCGGAAAATAGCAAATACTTCGAGGCCTAAACCAGCCAGGATCAGGATAGGAGCCAGGGTAATACGCCTGAAGCTGTACACCTCATTGTTCGTAAACACATTGGGATCCTTGCTGTCGCCACCCATCATTAGGGCCAACCCAATCAGCATCACCACGATACCCGCAATGATCCAGATATAGTTTTCTTTCCCAAATAAAGTGTTCGGGGTTTGCTTCTTATCGGTAGTTAATTTTTCGGCCATTATCCAATAGTAATTAGGGCTGCAATATAGGAAAGTTTCGGTTTTGTGCTAAGTTCCTGAAACAGAAAGGCCGGTGAAATCATTTCACCGGCCTTTTATCAATTGTCCGACCCCGTTTTCCCGCCGGTTGGCAGCCTCCGATCGGCCATCCACCTGCCCGAAACGGGTCAATTCGGTTAATAGAGGTCGTCGAGCTTCATTTTCAGGTACTTCACCACACTGCGGTACGTGCTGAACAGCGAAATGCTGATACCCAACACCACCAGGAATGAAAACAACAGCAACAACTTGCCATTGTCGCGCAGATCGCGCAGGTAGGGGAGGAAATACTCGCTCAGCATCATCACCACATAAATGATGGCAATGGCCACCACCGCCGAGATCGTCCCGTTGATGATCGCCCTCACCGTCATAGGGCGGGCAATGAATCCACGGGTAGCACCCACCATTTGCATGGTCTTGATGATGAACCGGTTACTATACATGGCGAGACGGATTGTATTGTCAATCAGCACAATAGAGAAGATACAGAAGATGCCTGCCAGGATAGCGAAGGCGATCAGGCCCACGCGTACGGAGGAGCTCATTTTCTCTACCACGAACGCGGGATACTGAACACTTTCTACCAGCATATTCTGCTTTTCAAGGTCGGCCTTGATGAGGGAAACGCTGTCTTTGTGAACATAACCGCTCTTCAGGTTCAGGTCGAAGGAGGCGGGCAACGGATTCTCGTCCAGCAGCTCCTTGAAATCATTCTCCCCGCTCTTCAGCCAGCGCTGTTTGGCGGTTTCTTTATCGATGTATTCGTACGATTTGGTATAAGGCTGGGATGCAATGTAGGTTTTCAGGGTCTCCACATCCTGTGGGGTAATATTCTTACGGAGAAATATCTGCACTTTCACATCTTCCTTCATCTCTTCCGTGTACTGACGGGCATTTAGCAGCAGCCATCCAAAGATGCCCACAAAAAAGAGCACGATGGTTACCCCCAAAATGGCCATAAAATAAGAAGGCTTGGAACGCTTCGCCGATCCTTTTCCGAATTGCGCCATGAAACAATAATTTTGATGGGTTAGTTAATAAACGGATAACGGCAAAAATAGCGGTTTTATCCCGTCTAAGCCGGATAATCCGTATTTTTGACGCCCTACTAACGGTTGTGGTGCCGGAAAAATTTTTCGGGGTAACGCCTTTTAACGTTTCCTCAACGAATGATTCAAAGCGTAACCCCGGCGTACCAGCCCTGGTGCAAGGTGCAGGAACAAATACCAAGTAAAACAATCTGAATCGTAACGGATATATATGGAATACAAATTCGGCCATATTGAGAAGAAATGGCAACAGACCTGGAAAGAGAACAAAGCATACAAGGTGAGCAATGACAGCGACCGGCCAAAATATTATGTGCTGGATATGTTTCCTTATCCCAGCGGCGCCGGCCTCCACGTAGGTCACCCCCTCGGTTATATTGCCAGCGATATCTTCGCCCGCTACAAAAGGCTCAAAGGATTCAACGTACTGCATCCGATGGGTTATGATGCATTCGGACTTCCGGCCGAACAATATGCCATCGATCATGGCATCCATCCCGCCATATCGACCGAGAACAACATCAAAAATTTCCGCACGCAGCTTGATAATATCGGCTTCTGTTACGACTGGGACCGCGAGATCAACACCTCCGATCCCGGCTATTACAAATGGACGCAATGGATCTTCCTGCAATTGTTCCATAGCTATTACAACCGGAGCACGAAAAAGGCCGAGTCGATCGACAGTCTCCTCAAAATATTCGAGAAAGAAGGGAACGCCAGCCATACCTGTCCCGGCGACTCGTCTATCCGCTTCACCCCCGAAATGTGGGTAGGCTTCGACGAGCACCAGCAGATGGACATCCTCATGCAGTACCGCCTCGCCTTTTGTGGCTATGGCGAAGTGAACTGGTGCGAAGCACTGGGCACTGTACTGGCCAATGATGAAGTGGTCAATGGCGTAAGTGAGCGCGGTGGATTCCCCGTGGTTAAAAAGAAACTCCGTCAGTGGTACCTCCGCATTACTGAATATGCTGACCGCCTCCTGGAAGGCCTCGAGCGCATCGAGTTCAGCGAAGCCATGAAGGAAATGCAGAGCAACTGGATCGGCAAAAGTTATGGCGCCGAGATCAGCTTCGCTTTTAAGCCACAGGGTGGTAAACTCACCTCCCCCGATGCGAAACTGACTGTTTACACCACGCGCCCCGATACCATCTTCGGGGTCGACTTCATGGTCATTGCACCCGAACACGATTGGATCGAAAATATCACCACACCTGCCCAGAAGCAGGCGGTGGAAGATTATATCGCATATGTAAAGAGCCGCAGCGAGCGCGAGCGCATGGCCGAGAAGAAGATCTCAGGCGTATTCACAGGCGCTTTTGTGCTCAACCCATTCGATGGCCGCGAAATACCCGTGTGGATCTCCGAGTACGTACTCGCAGGGTATGGCACCGGCGCCATCATGGCGGTGCCTTGCGGCGACGAGCGCGACCATAAGTTTGCCAAACATTTCAATATCCCCATCACCAATATCATCGGCAGTCACTACAATGGTGAAGAAGCCAACCCGACCAAAGAGGCGATCCTGGAGAATTCAGGATTTCTCAACGGACTGGTGATGCGCCCTGCTATGGAAGTAGCCATTGCCAAACTGGAAGAGATGGGCATCGGCACACGCAAGGTGAACTTCAAGTTGCGTGATGCTGCCTTCAGCCGCCAACGCTATTGGGGCGAACCATTCCCCATTGCCTGGAAAGAAGGGATTGCTTATCCGCTGGCCGAAAGCGAATTGCCTGTATTGTTGCCGCACCTCGACGAGATCAAGCCCGGCGTAGAAGGCGAGGGGCCACTCAGCAACCTGCCCGGGTGGATCAAATCATCGCCCATCGGAGGCGACCGCGAAAGCTCTACCATGCCCGGATATGCCGGCAGCAGCTGGTACTTCCTGCGCTATATGGACCCACATAATGACAACACGTTCTGTGATCGCAAGGTGAGTGACTACTGGGGTCAGGTAGATCTCTATATCGGTGGTACCGAACACGCCGTAGGCCACCTGCTCTACAGCCGTATGTGGACGAAAGCGCTTTACGACCTTGGCCTCATCGGCTTCGACGAGCCCTTCAAAAAGCTCGTGAACCAGGGCATGATTCAAGGAAGTAGCCGATTTGTATATCGAGTGAGTATTTCCAATCAAACTGGCACTTCTACTTATAACTACCCAATTTTTGTTTCACAAAAATACTATGATCAGTATCTCGCACATGGATATTTAGCAAAAGAGACTTTGGATGATTTGTTAAATCGCAGGGAGGTAAAAGAGTGGAAAAAGCCTGTTCAGGACGAGTTCTCTGGAATACTTTCAATTGCCCCATTGCACGTGGACGTTAACATTGTTGACGGTGTTGAATTAAATCTGGACTCGTTCAGAAAATGGCGTAGTGAATATGAAAATGCTGAGTTTATTTTAGAAGATGACAAGTATATCTGTGGGTCTGAAGTTGAGAAAATGAGTAAGAGTAAATTCAACACTATTAATCCTGATATCCTGGTCGAAAAATTTGGAGCCGACACATTCCGCATGTACGAAATGTTCCTGGGCCCCGTGGAAATGAGCAAACCCTGGGATACGAAAGGCATCGAAGGGGTACACCGCTTCCTCAAAAAACTCTGGCGCCTGTTCTTCGACGAAGTAAAAGGACAAGTCTGGAACACTGAAAAGCCCACCGATGCGGAATACAAAGTTCTTCACAAGACGATCAAGAAGATCGAAGAAGACACCGAAAGGTTCTCTTTCAACACAGCGGTAAGCTCTTTCATGATCTGCATCAACGAGCTCACCGACCTCAAGTGTCATAAGAAAGATATCCTGGAGTCGCTGATCATCCTGCTCACGCCGTATGCTCCGCACATCAGCGAAGAGCTCTGGCACCTGTTGGGTAATACCACTTCTGTGCTGGATGCAGGCTATCCGAAGTTCGAGCCGAAATACCTGGTAGAAAGCAATAAAGAGTACCCGATCTCCGTAAATGGCAAATTGCGTACAACCATCAACATTGCCCTCGACGCCCCACAGGAAGATGTCGAGAAGATCGTGCTCTCCAACGACGTGATCCAAAAGTGGATGGAAGGAAAGCCCCACAAGAGAGTCATTTATGTGAAAGGGAAGATGGTCAACGTGGTGGTATAAGACAGGCTAAGCGCATTGCGCATACTACTGAAGAAAGTCCTTTACATACAAAAAGCCAGCCGCATCAACGGCTGGCTTTTGTTTTCCATTTCAATAATAATAGGAGCACAGACCGATGGCTCCCTACCCTAAGGTTCCGTATCCTGTTTAATTAAACGTATTAAAGCGCTGCTGTTCTCGTCGGCATGTAACCGGGCCTCATACCGCTTCTTCCCTACGATCGCTACCATGAAAGAAGTATTGGGCGGAATAGATCCCAGGTTCTCCGCCACCATCACCAGTTCATTGTCATTCTCCAGGTCGTCGGCATTGAGGTAAATGGTATAGGCCTGATCCGTTAACCTGATATGCTTAAAGATGAGTTTCTTATTTAGGAACAAAGCGATCGAATCACCATCAACCTGAGCATTGTCGTAAAAGCGGAGCTCGATCTTCTTACCCGCAGTAATCGGGATCACCGTTTGCAACTTATTCGTCCTTACTGTGAATTTATCCTCCGGCGTAACAGGCTTGCCAACCGGCGTTTTAACCACGACAGGAGGAGCCGCTGTTGCAGGCGGTGGTACTACCACCGGACCAGGCTCAGTGACCGGAGCTTGTACATTTGGCGCCTCCAGTGGCCTGGGGGCAACGGACCTTACCGGTGTAGCTGCCAGTTCCATTTCAACAGGCGGTGGAGCAAACGACAGTCGCGCCACACTATCAATAATAGTTGGGTGATTGGCGCCTACGGTGTAATTCTCTATCACATAATCCCATTCATCTGTAAATGTTGGGGTGTTGATCTTCTCCAGCGCAACCGGCCCGGTAGGCACTTCTTTATGGTCGCGCTCTGTACTGCTGCCATCCAGCAACATTTTCTCTTCACCTGGACAATTAAAGTCGGCCACGGTCAGCATAGGCCCGGCTCCTTTGCCCGAGATCCGGTCTTCCAGCAATTGCTCATCCCACCACACCACATCATTGGTTTGGCCATCGAAGTAGCCGCGTACGGCATACCGGCGGTAATGATTTTGGGAAGTGTAATAATAAACGGTGCCCAGTAAACTGTCGCCCTTCTTCACCAGCTTCAGTTCGGTACGCATTCCACCCGTCTTGCCCTTCCAGGCGCCGGTAATGGTTTGTGACAGAGCTGTTTGATGCAGCAGCAAAAAGCAGGCAATCAGGCAGCAGCATGAAATGGTAATAGTTTTCAATTGGTTATCGTTGGATGATAGATTAAAACGCCCGCTATCACATTAATATTTTACGTTAAGTTTCTTTTAACGATTCACTGCTCCACACCAACAACGGCGTATCGATATTTTGCGGAAATTAGTACTATGGCACACCCAACAATAGCGTTGATAGAAGGATTGCGCAAGGCTGCCGGCCAACTGCGTAGTGGAGCATATTATGCCTGGGGAAATCATGGCGCTTGTAATTGTGGTCACCTGTTGCAAGCCACCACGCGGCTTAGCCCGGACGAGATCAGGAGCTATGCACACACGGGCATCGGCGAATGGACCGAGATCGCACAGGAAGCCTGTCCCGTTACCGGCGCCCCCATAACATTGCTACTTTCAAAGCTCGAAACAATCGGGCTCACCCCAACGGATATCCATAACATTGAGTATCTTGAGGATAGGGAAGTATTGAAGCATTTACCCGGAGGTTTCCGGTGGCTCAAGAGAAATGTGCGGGAAGATGTGGTTGTCTATTTTGAGACCATGGCCGCTCTGCTCGAAGACAAACTCGGAGCAAGTCTGCAGATACATCTGGAGCAGCTGATGTCTCCAATGCCCGAATTAGCATAACTAAGTTACACGCTCACTTGCGTATGGATTGTTTTGAATCATGAAGTCGATGCTTCATCAAAACCATCCGTGTATCTCATTCGCCGCCCCATCATCCGCGGCGACGAAATAAGCAAAAGGCCCGAAGAAATATTGCAGTAAAAGAGATCGCGCGTATAGAACAAAAAAACGGTGAGTGACTGATTGTCGCTCACCGTTGCTGTTTATGATTGTTTTAAACTTCTGTCTAGAAGCCTTTCTTAGGCGCTTTTTTGATCTCTTCCAGCATCTCTTTCACCGCTCTTTCCAACTGCTGGTCGTATCCCTTCAGGATCGATTTGTAATCATTGGCCACGCGGATATCCGGCTCCAGCTGCATATTCTCTGTGGTGCGTTTTTCCTTACCGATGGTGCCGATCATGGGAATACCAAACACCAGGGTTGGGTCGATCTGGGTTTCCCACCAAACCGCTGTACCGGTGCCGGGAACCGGCATGCCAATCAGTTTGCCGATGCCCAGGCTCTTATACGACCAGGGAAACAAGAAGGCATCCGAGTAATTGCTTTCACTCATCAAAACACAGGAAGGATTGGTCCACTTGTTCAGCGGCTCACCCGATGTAGGCGTAACGCCCTGTGGTGAAAACTCCATGTACTTCTTCGCGCCGAGGAAGGTCACGAGGTCATCATGCAGCCAGCCACCACCGTTAAAGCGGGTATCGACGATCAATGCCTCTTTGTTGATATTCTTGCCGCGTACTTCTTCAAACACGGTCCGGAAGCTGCCGTCATTCATGCCCTGTACATGCACATAACCAACCTTACCACCCGAAAGCTCTTCCACTTTCTTGCGCATCATCTTCACCCAGCGGTTGTAGAGCAGGCCCTGCTCTTCGCCTTGCGAAATGGGTTTCAGGGTCTCTTCCCAGCGTTCTTTGGTGGCAGGATTATACAGGCTCAGCAATACATTTTTGGTGGCCTTGCGGTTCAGCAGCTTGTTCCAGTCTACTGTAGCGGTAATAGACTCTCCATCGATCTTCTCGATCACTGTACCATTGGCTACCTTGGTTTTGGCATTGAGGAAAGGACCGCCTTCGATCACTTCCATGACCTTAACACCAGGCCCTTCAAAGGTTTCGTCGTACAGCAATCCAAGGCTCGCTGTTGCGTCGGTATTCACTTGTGGAGCAGCATAGCGGCCACCTGTATGAGAAGCGTTCAACTCACCCAGCAGTTCACTGAGCAATTCCTGGTAGTCGTAATTGTTGTTGATATATGGCAGGAATTTGGCGTACGTGGTTTTGTACAGGTTCCAGTCTACTCCTTGCAGTTTGGGGTCATAGAACTTCTTCACCACCTGGCGCCAGGCATGCTCATAGATATACTCTCTCTCGGCGGCAGCATTCAGGTTCATTTCGCCGTTCACGATCACAGGCGATACGCGGCCCGCTTCTGCATCTACCTTCATGATGCGCCCATCGCTTACCACAAACAGGTTCTTGCCATCTTTGGTGATGTCCATGCCGGCGGGGCCACCATCCAGTTTGCTCAGGATCTTCGTTTCGCGGGTGCGGGTATTCGTCATCCACAGGTCGTAGCCTTTCTCCACGCGGGCCAGGAAATAGAGTTTCTCCCCGTCGGCGGAAAGGATATAATCGGAGATATTGCCCGAATTGATCGTCAGCCTTTCTTTGCGGCCATCGAGGTTCTCAAAGAGGGGCTGCCAGTCTTTTTCTTTTTTGGCAATAGCCGCCTGCAGGGCAGAGTCCTTCTTTTCTTTCTTATCGTTCTCTTCTTTCTCCTTCAGCAGGGCGTAGTCGTCTTTGCTGAGTTTGAAGCGGTCGTACAGTTCCTGGTCGAAGAACATAGCATAGATATCAACCTCCCGGGCGCCTTGGAAGGCCAATGGTCTCTTACCATCGCGGTCGGTTAGCCACAACAATGCCTTGCCATTGAAAGCCCACTTGGCGCCGGCATCGCCGAAACCGCTTTGGGTTACATTCATTCTTTCGCCGGTACCGTCGGCTTTCATCAGCGCGATCTCTGCAATGCCCCAGGCGCCTTCGTTCGAGTTGAGCGCGATCCATTTGCCATCGGGGCTCCAGCGGAAACTCTGGTCGCCATCGGCATAGGAGAAGTTAACGCCCTTGGGCAAAATGACGCGGCTCTTCTTGGCGGCAATATTGAAAACCTTGATGCTATTTCTTTCTTCGAGGTAAGCGATCTCTTTGCCATCGGGAGAAACCACCGGTTGAAACTCTTCGGCCGCTGTTGCGATCAACGGCTCTTCTTTGAGTACAGTAGAGGCGTAGAAATAGGGCTCCTCTTTTCGCTCGATGGTTGTGCGATAAATATCCCAGCTGTTGCCACGTTCTGCTGCATAGATCAGCGAACGGCCATCGGGGCTAAACTGCAGCGTACGTTCCTGCTGCGGCGTATTGGTGATGCGCTTGGTAATACCGCCTTCTACCGACGTAACGAATACCTCACCACGCACAATAAATGCGAGTTCCTTGCCATTGGGCGAAAGGACAGTTTGGGTAACGCCGGTATTGATCGGCAATATCTTTTCGGTATTGGTACGTCCATCGGTATTGATGCGGATAGAAACCTTTTTGGGTTGGTCGCCTTCTTTGAGGGTATAGATCTCACCATCGTAAGTAAAGCAAAGCGTATTGTCGCCCGAGCGGGAGAGGTGCCGTACCGGGTGCTCTTTGAACTTTGTCAATTGTTGTTCGGCGATCTTTGTCTTTACAGGCGCCTTGTAAATATTCTGGCTGCCACCATCTTTCTCGCTCAGGTAATAGAAATACTGGTCATCGGCCGAGAACAGGGGTTCACGGTCCTCTCCGCCAAAACCCGATACCTGCTGGTATTCATCCTTCTTTACGTCGTAGATCCAGATATCACGTGTTACCGAGGAAGTGTGGTGTTTGCGCAAAGCGTCTTCATAACCTTTGCGGTCCTGGAAGATCAGTTGGTCGCCCTTGCTGCTGAAGCGGGCATATTCCGAGCCGGCAGAAAGATACATTACCGAACGGCCGCTGGTAACCGGTACTTCATACAGCTTCTGGAAAAGGGCTCGCTGCGGAAAGCGGGCGCTGGTGTAGATGTCATTTCGATTAGTACCGAAGATCACTTTTTGGCCATCGGGTGTAAAGTCATAGGGATAGTCATTCGCCGAGTGATACGTAAGGCGGGTCGCTTCACCACCAGCTGATGGCATTACATACACATCGAAGTTACCATAGCGGTCGCTGGCAAAAGCAATGTACTTGCCATCGCGGCTCCACACCGGCATGAAGTCATGCGCTTCGTGCAGCGTGAGCGGCGCAGCGTCGCCGCCGGCTGCGGCTACTTTGTAGAGATCACCTTTGTAACTGAAAACGATCGTTTTACCATCCGGCGAAATAGCAGGATAACGTAACCACAGCGGGTTTTGCTGTGCCGTTGCCACCTTCACCATAATGAAGAGAAACAGCACCAGGAGGTATTTATTCATAAATAGTAGAGTTTTAGGAAAAGGAATTGAAATAAAGGTAGCAAACCGGGATATTTGCAGGAGACGGGATTGCATAAAAGCGATAATAGGCTTACGAACGGTGCCTGTCCCCGGTTGGCGCCGCTCCGCGATGTAATAAACTGCCAGCATTTCCGACGAATATCAGCAAACAACTCAAGCGCCACTATGCCCTCAGCATTCGAGAATACAATACGGAAATACCAGTCAGGCTTTCATCCCGTGATGGCCATCAACAAGGATAAGGATCATCTGTTGCACCTCGATTTCACAGAGGAAAATAAGGAGTTGACGGCGGCTGTTATTGACGACACCCAACGCTTCTCGGCATATATCGAACATAAAATAGCTTCCGCCGGTTGCCGCTATGGCATCGGGGGCTATGATGAGAACAGAACGGTGTATAGCCGCAGCGCCCACTTCAGCGGACAGCCGGGTGAAGAGCCCCGCCGCCTTCACCTTGGTATCGACGTATGGGGACCTTCCGGCACTCCTGTGTATGCGTTCATGGGCGGCATGGTGCACAGCTATGCCTTCAACGACCAGTTTGGAGACTATGGCGCAACGCTCATCCTGTTGCACCAGCTCGATGGTATGCCCTTTTATACCTTATACGGCCATGTTAGCCTGCCCGATATTCAGAAAGTATCGACCGGTCAATATGTTTCGATCGGGCAGGAGATCGCTCATTTTGGCAAGCCCGAAGAAAACGGACATTGGCCGCCGCACCTGCACTTCCAGATCATACTCGACATGGAATTAAAAGAAGGCGACTATCCCGGCGTTTGCAAATATTCCGAAAGAGAAAAGTACCTCGCCAATTGTCCCGACCCCGACCTGATCCTGCAATTAATGCGTTACGCGAAATAGACATTCACTCCCCACCAAAGTTCAACAAAAGGGCTAGCTGCTAGCCCTTTTCAGTATATTTCAACTTCAGGAGCGCCTTACTACGCTATTAACTTACCGCTGAACAACACACGCCCCCACCGGCTTAAGGCCACACCCTCTACCGGCACCGCAGACCTGCGGATACCTGTTCCATTCAATTTTATTCAACCTAAAATGAACAACTTATGTCATTTAATCTTGTTGATTCGGTGAAGGGCCTTTTTACCAATGAACTTGCCGGTAAGATGGCCTCATCTTTTGGGGAAAGCGAAGGCAGTGTTCAGAAAGCACTCAGTGGAGCCATCCCGGCAGTATTGGCCGGTTTGCTCAACAAAGCAGGTACAACAGAAGGAGCGTCCAGTATCCTCAATTTATCGAAGGAAGCGGCCAGCAGCGGGGTACTCAATAACCTGGGTAGTTTCGCGGGCAGCGGCAACCTCGTCAGCAAAGGACTCGAATGGCTGAAGAAACTGTTTGGAGATAAATTCGACAACATCACCAGCCTGATCTCCGGCTTTGCCGGCATACGCGATTCTTCGGCAGCATCGGTATTGAGTGTCGCTGCGCCGGCTGCGTTAGGCACACTCGGCAAACAGGTAAATACGAACAACCTCAGTGTGGGCGGACTCACTTCTTTGTTAGCCAGCCAAAAAGATTCCATTCTTAGTGCGCTGCCTTCTGGGCTTAACCTGGCTGGCGCACTTGGCCTGGGCAGTCTGGGCGATCTTGGCAGTAAACTAACAGGAGCTTTCAGCAGTGCCACCGGTACAGCCAGGGCTACCGCCGAAAAGGCGACCAGCGGCGGTAACAAATGGTTGATGCCGCTCATTATTGCGTTGATCGTGATCGCTGCGCTGTACTACCTGTTCAAAGGCTGCAACAAGAGTGCAGGTGATGCTGCCGTACCGCCGGCCGATACGGTGGTGAACCGGGCACAGGATTTGCCGGCAGCACCGGTCATGGAGTCTATCAAGGTAAAACTGCCCGATGGGGTAGAACTCGATGCATATAGAGGCGGCATTGAAGACAAGCTGGTCACATTCCTCAATGATCCTGCCTCACAGGGCGGCAAGGATGTTTGGTTCGATTTCGATAACCTCAATTTCCAAACGGGCAGTGCCGAAATAACGGCCGAAAGCATGCGGCAGGTGAATAATATTGCAGCTATACTCAAAGCTTATCCTAAATTGAAGATCAAGATAGGTGGGTATACTGATAAGAGCGGAGATGTAGCCGTCAATAAAAAGTTGTCGCAAGACCGGGCCGATGCCGTGCTGAAAGCATTGAAGGATACCGGCTCCAATTCCGCACAACTGGTAGGCGCCGAAGGGTACGGATCGGAGTTTGCGAAAGCAGCTGCCGATGCCCCAGACGAAGAACGCCGTCTCGATAGAAGGATTGCCGTTGGCGTAAGAGAGAAATAGGGGAGCACACTACAGTAGCGTTATGTAATGCACGGATATTAAAACAGAGCCTGTCTCAATGGATGGAGACAGGCTCTGCTATTTTTTTATGCCCCGGCTTGCGGGCTCCTACCCGTGGGGCACAGCGTGTTGGCGCTACAACCGGGTTGTTGGAAGCTCTGCCCTAAACCTGTTTCGCTAAATGACCTTTCCGTCAGGTAGCAATCAGATGCTATAACCCAATTTGATCTTGTAGCGGTACTTGCTGCCAAACTGCTGTTCGAGCTTCAATACTTCATGGGTTTTCTTACTGATCCAGAATGTTTCATTGTTATTGGGGCTGCCGTGTTTCAATAGCCAGCAATCGATCTTTTGATTGTTCACCCCTTCCAGCTGCGCGCTGCCCGAAACCGTGTAGGCCTGCAGTTTAGGAGCCGGAAAACCCGGATCATAAAAGTTGATCATGAAAGTAACATTGTCTTTGTATGGGAGAATGGGGAAGGTTTCAAGATCGAGATGCCAGTTGAGGACATTTTGATCGAGGGCTGCATGGAAAGCCTGCAATATGTTCTTCTTTAACCTGGCGGTATCCGTATTCGAAAGCAAAGTGTCCTGCATGAAAAACTGTTTGCTGATAAAGTCGGCTTTCGTGGTTCCGCGACTTGCCCACCAGCTTTCATGCAGAAGCGGTGCAAATGTTTTCTTATCGCATACAGAATAAACTTTGTGTACGATGGTCTTATTGTCTTCCCATTCCTGGGTAATGCCGATAGCTTCCCGTCCCTGGTAAGAAAGAAAGTCTACCTTCCTCGACCAGAATTGGAAGTCGATACGACTGCTGTCCTTGCCCATTTTAAAATAAACGAGATACCGGTTCACGCCGGGTTGCAGATAACGGGTCTGTACTTTCGATCCATCTACCACAATGGTATCGTGCTGCTGAGCAACTGCAAGGGAAATGTTGCCCATAAGGATCAAACACAGTAGGCTGACTGAGTAAATTGGTTTCATGGCTTATGTTTTAAGAGTAAGCCATAAAAATATATTCCGGAACGCCCGCCTCCGGCAAAATGGGAATAATGGAAGGGCGCGGGGATAGGTGGCAATTCATCCCAATTCCATGTCGTTTTATTACATACTTACAGCATCGCTTTCACGATCTCTTCCCACTCCTGTTCGAGTGAGTAGCCGGGCATACGTTGATCAGCTTTATTGTACCAATAGTTTGCGTTGAAAACATCACCTTCTTTGCGGTGCAGGTAAGCATGTATCCATGAAGCCTTTTTGTCGGGCACATCCTGTATGGTCTCGTGCGATGCATCCCAGTCGCCTTTGGCATCGTACCAAAGCGATTTCAGGTAAACCGACAAGCCGGAGGGAGGAGTTGCTTGCGTAATGCTGGCATAAAATTGATCGTAGTTCATAGTGAACCAAAGATAAGAAAACTAAAAGCCCGGCAACTTTGGGAAACGGCCGGGCTTCAGCATGTATTTTGGTGGAGCGCCGTGCGCTCAGGTTAGTTACGCGTTGTGGTCATTTAGCTGAACGACACCTTCTTCGTTGGCCTATGCATTATAGACAGCTGCAAACACCTGCGCGAAATCATTGAGCTTTACTTTGCCCAATGCAGGACGATGCTTCCAATAGTCTTCGAGCGCTGCACCCGTATCCATCGAGGTACCCATCTCAACGAGGTTGTCAGCCCCCGATTCTCCCAGCCCCGCCTGCAACAATCCTGCTTTGGCCTGATCGTCGGGGAATTTTATCCAGGCAAGGTCCGGTTTGCCGATGGCCTTGCCGATAGCGGCAGCGATGGCGTCGGTACCCACTTCATCACTGGCGATGTATTGAATTGTATGTCCTTTAAATGACCGGTTGAGGAGAGCATCCGCAGCCACGGCAGCAATATCGCTGGTATCCGCGATCGGGAACTTACCGGCGGGGATGCTGAAATTGTTGCCAATGATGCCAGCATGTTTAACGAGACCTACTAGCGCCAGCAGGTTGTAGTAGAAGAAACCGGGACGCAGGTACAGGATGTTTATATCCGTGAGTTCGTTCAGTGCCTGTTCCGTGCGATGCAGACCGGTGATGGGGCCCGTACCATCGGGCAGGTGAGCGCCGATGCTGCTGAGCACCACTACGTGTTTCACCGGACTTGCTTTCAATGCAGCAGCATAGTTCTTTCCTACCTGAGTTATGGCGCCCTTCAAATCCGTTGTACCATAGTTGGGCGGTATCATCAGGTAAAGGCCGTCTGCCCCTTTAAACGCGGCCGATAGAAAAGCTACATCTTCCACCGAACCGATGGCAGCCTTTGCACCTTTGGCAACAAGCTCCTGTAAATTGGCAGCATTACGTCCGATAACGGTAACCTGGTGGCCGGCGGCTATCAGTGTTTCGGCGAGTGGCTTTGAGATGTGGCCTGCGCCACCTGTAATAACATAGTTCATAATAAGTTGATTTGTGCGTTAGTAGATGAGTGATATTTGTTTGTATATACAAGTATTGGGGTAAAAAAAAGAGTTACTCAGGCAGCTTGTCGGCCAGGTGGGCCATGTTGGCCACCATTTGCAGACTTTCTTCTTTGCCAAGGATATTGGAATAGTTTTCAATAAAGTGGCCGAGGCATTCCTGCAGTTTGGGGTATAGATCTTTGGCTTTTGCCGTCGGAAATACCTTCGTCAGCTTGCCTTCAGTGGTTCGGGTAGCCAGTTCTTTGTCTTCCAGCTTCTCGATGAGGCGTGTAATGGTCGACGGGCTCAGGATCAACTGCTCGCTGATGGCCGTGGGCTGAATGCCGGGCTCCTCGATCACCAGGATCAGAAGGTAGGCATGGCTGGGCGACAGGTCAACCTGCTTCCAGGTTTCCATGGCCAGCCGCTCGATTCGCCGGCCAAGGGCATTGGCCACGAAGTACATGCAGTGTCGATATTTGCTTTCAGAAGGCTTCATTCAACAAGGCAAAGGAAGGGAACTTTATTTGTATATGCAAATAAGATACTGCTTAGATTTAGTTAATGGCCAAATGGCCCCGCCGAAGGGGGAGATGTGGTACTAAAAGTTTGCTCAAGGATAGGATCAAGGGGCTTTTCTGGAAAAGGCAACCATGGATAAGTCATTGACTGATAACTATTTTATAGATGATTCTACTAATAGCCGGGCGGTCCTGGCCGGTTGTCGGGATGAAAGGGTGTATAATGGAAGGCTTATCCGTCTGCAACTGTCTGCACATTGCCTGCATATTGCCTGGATATTGCCTGCGCTCCCTATGTAGAGATACCCTATTCGGGCAATATGCGGGCATGTGGCAGTGAAGTGGCAGGCAAGTGGTGGTGAAGTGGCAGTACATATGAGACGGACTACATGCCTGTTTGGACGATCGAGGTGCGGCAAAGCTGCCGGCATGTAGGATCTGCTAAAACAACTGATCTGGCGGGTCTAATCTGCGGCGCTTATAAATTTACAAAACCTTCGATAAACTTCACGAGCAATTCCTGCTGGTTATCGTCGTAGTGAGGCGCATGTAGTTTTATCAGGTCGCCCTGCTGAATATAAGGGCCCGAAATCAGCTCATCGGCGCCGTGGGTTACCATTTGATCCACGAGGGCAGGAGTGGCCTCAAAATGGAATTGCAGGCCTGCTACGCGGTCGTTGATCAGGAAGCCCTGGTTGGGGCAAATTTCGGTGGCAAACAGGTGTTTGGCGCCGGCGGGCAGGTCGAAGGTGTCGCCATGCCAGTGAAAGGTGACGAACTCATCCGGAAAGGAAGCCAGCATGGAAAGGGTTTTATCGTTCGTGACCTTGCGCACCGGCCACCAGCCGATCTCTTTTTCTTTGTTGGGATACACGCGCGCACCGGCCACCTCGGCGATCAGTTGTGCGCCCAAACAAATGCCTAACACTTTTACGCCGGCATCGATGGCGCTGCGAATAAATGCTTTCTCTTCCTTAAGCCACGGATGCTTTTCTTCTTCATAGACGCCCATGGGGCCGCCCATTACCACAAGCAGATCGATCGTGTTGATGGCAGGAAATTTTACTGCTTCATAGATCTTCGTAAATGTAGTAGTGTGTTGCTGACTGATGGCCCACTCCCACAGGTATCCGGGTGTTTCAAAGTGTACGTGCTGTATAAAATGAATGCGCATAGGATTACTGCCTTACATTTGTGTAGATTTACAAAGTTGACCGAAAAGCATGGCGAATCCAAACTTAAATACTGAAAAAGGGACCTTATCCGCGGCTGATAAAGAGTTCGAGAACAACATCAGGCCCAAAGAGATCGAAGACTTTGCAGGGCAGGGCCAGATCATCGAGAATCTCAAGATCTTTATCAAAGCTGCCAAGCTACGCGGTGAGGCTTTGGATCATGTGCTTTTTCATGGCCCTCCCGGTTTGGGTAAAACCACGCTCAGTCGCATCGTTGCGAATGAAATGGGTGTCAATATCAAAGAAACATCCGGGCCGGTGATCGAAAAGCCCGGCGACCTGGCTGGCCTGCTCACCAACCTGGAGCCGCACGATGTATTGTTCATCGATGAAATACACCGCCTCAGTACGGTAGTGGAAGAATATCTCTACGCAGCCATGGAAGATTACCGCCTAGATATCATGATCGATAGCGGTCCCAATGCGCGCAGCATCCAGATCACCCTCAATCCCTTTACGCTGGTAGGCGCCACTACCCGGAGCGGATTACTTACAGCTCCCTTACTATCCCGTTTCGCCATCAAATCGAGACTGGAGTACTATAATTCCGAAACGTTGCAAAAGATCGTGACGCGTGCGGCCAATATCCTCAACGTTAAGATCACTTCCGATGCGGCGCATGAAATAGCGCGGCGCAGCCGGGGTACTCCGCGTATCGGCAATGGCCTCCTGCGCCGCGTGCGCGACTTTGCTCAGGTACTTAGTAACGGAGTTATCGAACTTGGTATCACGCAGCATGCGCTCCGTGCGCTGAATGTGGATGAATATGGGCTCGACGAAATGGACAATCGCATCCTGCTTACCATCATCGATAAATTCAAGGGCGGCCCGGTAGGTATTACCACCATCGCCACAGCTGTTGGCGAAGAAACCGGTACACTGGAAGAAGTGTATGAGCCATTTTTGATACAGGAAGGGTTCATCAAACGTACGCCACGTGGCCGCGAAGTGACCGCGAAAGCCTACGAGCATCTTGGTCGCACACCTGGCGGTGCGAACAGTGGCAACCTCTTGTTTTAAGCATCCACCTCATTGCTATCGGCTTTTCGAATCGCTGTAAAGTCTTTGTGACAGCGGGTTTGAGTCATTGCCGACCTTCTGCCCAAAAATAGTTGCCTATTTATGCGGGATTCCTGAAACCAATTCAGTGAATTTCCCGTAAATGGTATTCTTTTTGATTACTCGTTAAGCCTGTTTGGTAGCTGCACTACACCCCTTCCTGGTTGTAAGCCTATTTTATTTTAATTCTTATGAGATTATTGAGATCCATCGTGATGCTATGGGTAATAGCTCTGTGCGCCCATAAGGTATCAGGTCAGTACTATTTCTATGATAACGAACATCTCGAACCCAATGTATTATGGGAGGCAGGTATTTCTGTAGGCGCTATGAATGCACTTACCGATCTCGGTGGTAAGAAAGGACTTGGCAAGGGTGGGATCAAAGACCTGAATGGTCAGCATTACAATTTTGCGGGAGGCTTTTATGTAGGCGCTTTATACCACCAAACGATCGGCGGCCGGCTGGACCTTACTTTTGGAAGGGTGAGCGGGTCGGACAATGTACTGGAAGGCGAAATGGGTGAAGCGAAGGGACGGTACATGCGCAACCTCAGTTTCCAAAGCAAGATCACAGAAGCCGCGCTGCTGGCGGAATTTCATCCACTGCCACTTTTCCAGTCTATGGCTAAAGAACCTTCTTTTTTCTCTCCTTATATTGTTGGCGGTGTTGGTCTCTTTCATTTCAATCCGCAAGGCTTTAATGGCTACCGGTGGGTTGATCTGCAGCCGCTGCGTACCGAAGGGCAAGGCTTTCCGGAATATCCTACGCGCCGGCCCTACAAACTTACACAGGTTAATTTTCCACTGGGCATAGGCGTTAAGTATGAAGTATCGGCTTTTATGAATGCGCGCTTTGAGATCATGCACCGCGTGTTAAAGACCGATTACCTGGACGACGTAAGCACTACCTATATAGATCCCGCGCGCTTTATTGAGAACCTGCCGCACGGGCAAGCCGAGCTGGCGGCGCAAATGGCCGACAGAAGGAATGAGCTCGATCCTTCTTCCGTTACCGTCGATGGCAGTATTCGTGGCAATCCCAACAACAACGACTCTTACTTCACGATCCAGTTCAAGTTGAGTATGTCCATCGGACGTACGAAGCGGGTGAAGTGGTAGGCGAAGGGGGCGCTTCAAGCTCAGCATGTCTATTGGACGTACGAAGCGGGTGAAGTGGTGAGTGAAATCGTGCGTTGAGCAGTCCGGGAGATAGTGGCTATGTTTTGTGGAGCCGTTTGCCGGGGCGGTGTTGACGAATTGATGTGTGAGTGCCTCAGGTTGAGCGTAAATAAGAAAGTCCCGCCTTGCGGCAGGACTTTGTCTATTTTGGTCCGTACAAATGAAACTAGGCTACAGGAACTACCAGGCGGAAGCCATTGCCGTGGATGTTCACGATCTCGATCTTATCATCTTCCTTCAGGTACTTGCGCAGCTTGGCGATGTACACGTCCATACTACGACCGTTGAAGTACGTGTCGCTACCCCAGATCTTCTTTAAGGCCTGCTCACGAGGCAACAGATCATTCATATGCTCAGCCAGCATCTTCAGCAGTTCATTCTCTTTGGGAGAAAGGGTCTGCATTTTGCCGGCATGGCTCAGTTCGCGCAATTTCGGATTGAAGTGATAACTGCCCAGATCGAACTCCTTGTTCTCCTGCTCGCGGGTTGTTTCTTCATTCCGCTTCAGGATGGCTTTGATCTTCAGCAACAGCACTTCGCTGTCGAATGGCTTGGTGATATAATCATCGGCGCCAAGGCGATAACCCTGAATGATGTCCTCTTTCATGGTCTTGGCGCTGAGGAAGAACAAAGGAATATCCGGATCTATATCGCGGATCTCTCCGGCTACTGTAAATCCGTCCATGTGCGGCATCATGATGTCCAGCAGGCAGAGGTCGAATTTTTCACGTTGGAATGCTGCGAGACCGAGACGGCCATCGCGCTCCAGGATCACATCAAAATCATTTAACTCGAGATAATTCTTAAGTACACTGCCCAGGTTCTGATCGTCTTCACACAATAGAATTTTCGGTTTCTTTCCTTCCATTATTAGGTAGATTTAGTTCGATAGTGTAAATAAAATTAAATCATTTGCTATATCCGACAAGCCGCGTGTAATATTTTGTTAATAAATGCACTCTGCGGCCTGGCGGCTGTGGGCGCCAGGCGGTTGGCGGGGAATGGTTACTTGCGAAATTGGCGCCAGCCGCTTGCCGGGGATGGTTGCGTATGAAACGCCGGCAGTTGGCTTCACTACCGTGTTGCGGGCTGGTTAGCCGTTTCTCATTGGTTCACCAGCCTGCTACTGGCTTACAAGACAATAGCTATGCTTCGGTTAATTCGCGGGGTAAGGGATGGGCCGTGGTCGATCCAATCTGCGCGACAGATACACGGCAATACGTTAATTTTGTGGTTTACAATTTTCGATATGCGATTGACGAATGATAATACCTTCAAGAAACTGATTGTGATCGGCGACCGTGTGCTGATCCGCCCCTCGAAAGCGAATGAACGTACCGACAGCGGACTGTACCTGCCGCCCGGCGTACAGGAGAAAGAAAAAGTGCAGCAAGGCTATGTGATCAAGACCGGGCCGGGATATGCCATCCCGATGCCCATGGAAGATGAGTCCTGGAAAGGGAAGGACGAGCAGGTGAAATATATTCCATTACAGGCGAAAGAAGGCGATCTGGCCGTATTTCTGCTGAGCGGTGCTACTGAGGTTCTGTATGAAAATGAAAAGTACTATATCGTTCCCCAAAGCGCCATCCTGATGCTGGAACGTGAAGAAGATATGTAGTATCTTTCCCTTAATAATAATCCCTTATGCCAAACACGGAATCATTCCTGCAATCGGTGCAGGCTGGATATGCTTTTAAAGGAGAATTTGCTGTATTGGGCGTTGGTATGCTGGACAAAGCGGCTGTGCCCGGCGCGCAGGTAAAACTGCCGCTCAAAACGATGAACCGCCACGGGCTCATTGCCGGTGCTACCGGTACCGGTAAAACCAAGACCCTGCAGGTGATCGCCGAAGCACTGAGCGACGCCAGTGTGCCGGTATTGCTGATGGATATCAAAGGCGACCTCAGTGGCATCGCTGCTGCAGGTGTAGAGAACGAGAAGATCAAAGAACGCATGACCGTTATCGGGGAGGCTTACAAGCCCACCGGTTTCCCGGTTGAACTGATGAGTTTGAGTAATGAGCAGGGCGTTCGGTTAAGGGCTACTGTCAGCGAATTTGGCCCCATCCTATTGTCGAAGATCCTTGACCTCAATGACACCCAGCAGGGACTGGTGGCCATGATCTTCAAATACTGCGATGACAACAAACTGCCTTTGCTCGACTTGAAGGACTTTATCAAAGTACTGCAGTTCGTGAGCAATGAAGGCAAGGCCGAAATAGAGAAACAATATGGTAAGATCGCTTCTACGAGTACAGGTACCATCCTGCGTAAAGTGATCGAACTGCAGCAGCAGGGCGCCGACGTGTTCTTCGGTGAACCATCTTTTGAGGTCGATGATCTGATGCGGATCAGTGATGATGGTCGTGGTATGATCAACGTGTTGCGCGTGACCGATATGCAGAACAGGCCAAAGCTGTTCTCTACTTTCATGTTGCAGCTGCTGGCTGAGCTGTATGCTTCCCTGCCCGAAGCGGGCGATCTCGATAAACCCAAGCTGGTGATGTTCATCGATGAGGCCCACCTGGTGTTCCAGGAAGCTACCGATGCTTTACTGCAACAGATAGAAACGGTCATCAAACTGATCCGCTCCAAAGGGGTAGGCATCTTCTTCTGCACACAGAATCCGCAGGACGTACCAGCCAGTGTGTTGAGCCAATTGGGGCTGAAGGTACAGCACGCCCTGCGCGCCTTTACGGCGGCCGATCGTAAAACGATCAGGCAGGCCGCAGAGAACTATCCTGAAACGGAGTTCTACAAAACGGAAGAATTACTTACCGAACTGGGTATTGGTGAAGCACTGGTTACTATGCTCAATGAAAAAGGTATTCCAACCCCACTCGTGCACACGATGCTGGTATCGCCCCGCTCACGGATGGATGTTTTGACTGAGGGAGAGATCGATGCCTTGATCGGCAAGTCGAAACTGGTGAAGAAATATGCGGAAGTGGCCGACGCGGAAAGTGCCTACGAGATTCTGAACGATAAGCTGGAAGAAGCGGCTAAGCGCAGTGAGGAAGAACAGGAGGAGAAAGCCGCTAAGAAGACAACCGGCAGGGCGAAAGAAGAGAAATCGACCCTGGAGAAGGTGCTGGATAATTCGGTTACCCGCCAGATTGGCCGTACAGCAGCCAATGTGATCACCCGCAGTTTGCTGGGGGCGCTTGGTCTGGGTGGTAAAAGCAGCAAGAAGAAAAGCAGCAGCTGGTTTTGATGCAGGCGAAAGGCGGCAAGCTCCCCGGAGCAAGTTTACTGCTGAATAGAGTAGGTGATGTTGAGATGATTGAGCACCTCAATGCTGGTTTTAAGCAAGCCTGATCAACCCTTTCTCATCAACTGATAATTTTTGTTCGGCCTGGAGGAAATGAATCACCTGCCAGGCCTTTTCTTTTTTAATGCCGTTGAGCGCGCTAAACAGCGCTTCAGCAGTGATGGACCGGTTGCCGATGATGGTGGTAATGCGCTGGTGTATCTGGCTCACTTCTTCGGGGGTGAGTGGCTGCTGTTGTTTGTTGCGGCAATTATCGCAGATGCCGCAGGGTGGTGTCGTTTCATCACCGAAATAGCTGGCGATGTACTGGCTGCGGCATTGCTCCCTTTCTATAATATAACCTACCATGGCCGCGATCCGTTCCTGGAACTGCTGCTTACGTTTGGCATAGTCGGCCATGTTGATGTAGAGGTCTTCCGTTTTTACCCTGCCTTTCAGGAAATACAACTGGGGCTTATCTTTCTGCGGGGTGTATTCGATGATGGCATTGGCATCGAGTATCTTCAACTGCTTCACAATGTCTTCCTGCTCGCGCTTCAACAGCCAGGCCAGTGTTTTCTCATGAATGCTCACCGGCATATCGAAGATGCCTTCATAGGTGCGCAACAGGGCATGTATCAACGGTTCCAGTACCGGCGCGCTCTTCTCGAACTCATACAGCCAGTCCTTGTTGGTGACGAACTGTATCCTCGAAGGCAGGAACACCTGTTCGTTGAAACTAAGCCAGCCATCCTGTTCCAATGCCTTGATGGCATAGGTGGTGATCCAGGCATCTACCTTGAACTTGGTAGTGAAGTCGGTAAGGTCGAAATTGTAATACACGCCTTCGCCTGAGCCGGTTGGTATTTGCAGGTAATGAACAATGGCCTGGTAGATGGTGCGGATGTCTTCGATCGAAGGAAATCGGAAATCGGGCAGGGCACTCAATTCGCCCAATATCTTTTTGTCGTGCAGCAACACGGCATAAGCTTTCTGTCCGTCGCGACCTGCACGCCCGGCTTCCTGGTAATAGTTCTCGATGCAATCCGGTACATCGGCATGGATCACGGTGCGCACATTGGGTTTGTCGATGCCCATGCCAAAGGCATTGGTACAAACGATCACCCTGGTATTGTCTTTGATCCAGGCTTCCTGCCTTTTGTTGCGCTCGTCCTGCGGCAGGCCGGCATGGTAGAAATCGGACTGTATGCCTTGTATATTCAGTTGCTCGCTGATGGTTTGGGTGCGTTTACGGCTTTTGCAATACACGATGCTGCTGCCGGGCACTTTCAGTAATATCTCTGCGATCTTGGTGATGCGGGTATCTTCTTCGAAGATGCTATAGGACAGGTTGGGCCGCTCGAAAGATTGTCGAAATACATTGCTTTGTTTAAAGCCCAGCTTTTCGCAAATATCCTGCTGCACCATCGGTGTTGCCGATGCGGTAAGTGCCAGTACAGGCACGCCGGGCAGCTCCTCGCGCAGGGCGGCGATGCGCAGGTATGGTGGCCGGAAATCGTAGCCCCATTGCGATATACAGTGCGCTTCATCGATGGCGATAAGGCTTATATCGAGTGCAGGGAGATACTCTTTGAAGAGGTTCGTTTCCAGGCGTTCGGGCGATACGTATAAGAATTTGCAGTTGCTGTCGGTTGCTACTTTGAGCGCGTTCATAACATCGCGGCGGCTCATACCCGAGTAGATGGCGTAGGCCGTGATGCCTTTGCGGCGCAGGTTGCTGACCTGGTCTTTCATGAGTGCGATCAGCGGACTGACCACGAGGCATAATCCTTCCTGTGCCATGGCAGGTACCTGGAAGCAAATGGATTTGCCGCCGCCGGTAGGCAGCAGGGCCAGGGTATCTTTTCCGCTGAGGATCGATTGTATTATATCTTCCTGCAGCGGACGGAATGATGGGTATCCCCAGTATTCTTTTAGTATGGAATGGATGTTGGGCATGTACCGGGGCCGGATGGTCGGCAGGGCTTCGTGTGCTGTTTTTGGCACAAGTTGCCTGTTGCCGGCTCTTTATCAGGTTACTTTTTTAACGAACAAACGTACTGAATTAAGTGCTAATACAACATCACTAAGTCCCATGACGAGTGCGCCAAAGGTAGGCGTCAGCAATCCGAATGCTGCAACCGGTATGGCGATGATGTTATAGAAGAATGCCCAGAAGAGGTTTTGTTTGATGGTTAGGAAGGTGTGGCGGCCCAGGCCCAGCGATAGGGGCAGGCTTTTGATGCCTTTGTTCATCAGCACTACGTCGGCTGTTTGTACAGCTATTTGTGATGCTTCGCTGAGGGAAATGCCGATCGTTGCTTTGGCGAGTGCCGGGGCATCGTTGATGCCGTCACCAACCATCGCGGTGGGACCTTGCAGCGTGAGGTCTTCCACCACCGTCAGTTTTTCTTCGGGTGACTTTTCGGCGATCACTTCATCGATGCCGAGGAAATTGGCGAGTTGGTGGCATTTGTTGTACCGGTCGCCGCTGAGCAGGATGGTGCGGATATTTTTATGCCGCAGGTATTGCACTACCTGGATGGCTTCGGGACGTATCTCATCTTTTACGTCGATCCAGCCCAGCAGTTCATCATTCTTCATGATATAAACATTGTGGCTGTCGTCGCGGGTGTGGGCCATAGCTACCTGGTAAGAGCCAGCCTGGTACACATCGCCATTCATGGCAATGCCTTTCATGCCCTGTCCTTTGATCTCTTCTATCTTCTGCCAGCGGATATTTTCGGGGTGTTTCCAGGCGGTGGCGATGCTTTGTGCGATGGGGTGGTTGGAATATTTTTCAAGGGAGGTGGTGATCTTTTTGAACTCGTCGACGGTGAGTTTTTCATCGATGAGTTTATAGCCGGCCACTACAAATTTACCCGTGGTTAGGGTGCCGGTTTTGTCGAATACCACTTGTTTGATGCTGCGGAACAGCTCGAGGCTTTTGGAATTACGGAAAAGGATGCCGTTGCGTGCTGCCCTTCCGAGCCCTACAGCGATGGCGGCCGGCGTGGCCAGGCCCATGGCGCAGGGGCAGGCGATCACCAGTACCGCAATACTGCGCATCAGCGAAGCGGTAAAATTGTGCAGTATGATAAAGTTGACGATAAAGGTTACCGCAGCTATGCCGAGCACGATGGGTACAAAGATGGCGCTGATCTTGTCGGCCATTTGCTGTACGGGCGGTTTTTCGCCCTGGGCGCGTTTTACGAGGTTGATGATATTGGCGAGTACGGAGTCCTTGGCTTCGGTGGTTACCTGCGCACGGATGGTGCCATCTACGATGAGGCTGCCGCCGATCAGTGTGTCTTTCGACTTTTTATGGAGGGGCATGCTTTCGCCGGTGAGGATCGATTCGTTCACGGTGGCATCGCCGGATAGTATTTTACAGTCGGCCGGTACCTGTTCTCCGTTCTTGATGAGAATGAGGTCGCCGGCGCGCAGAGAGGTGTTTTCAACGGGGAACACATGTTCTTCTCCATCGGTATAGGCGATCATATTGGCCATCACTTTCTGCGATTTGGCCAGTTTGTTGAGGGCTCGCTGGGTGGATTGTATGGAAGCGTCTTCGAGGAAGTTGCCCAGGAATACGAGGGTAATGACGGAGGCGGCGGTTTCGTAAAACAGGAACCCTTCGCCGAGGTTAAAGAGGGTGCCGATGAGGCTGTAGAGAAACGCGGCGGTAGAACCAATGGCGACCAGCACATTCATATTGGGCATGCCGTTGCGGATGCTTTTGATAGCGCTGCGGCCGAAAAAGTCCATGCCCACGATGTAAACGGGGAGGCAAAGTGTTAGCTGTATCCAGGGGTTCATGAGCCAGTGAATATGCACCCAATTGTCGACCATATGCAGCATAAGCGGGGCCGTAAACAGCAGGCAGAAAAGGAAGCGCTGTTTATGATTCGACAGGAACTTTTTGCTCCTGGCCGGAGCGATCGTTCCTTCTTCGTCATGAACGGTATAACCTAAGGACTCTATGCCTTTGACGATCTGTTGGCTGGACCCCTGTTTGCCGTTGAGCTCGAAACTAACATCTCCGCTGGCCAGGCTCACTTTTACATCCTTCATACCTTCTTTTTCAAGGTATTTGTGGATGGTCAACGCGCAGTTAGAGCAGGTCATGCCTTCAACTTTCCAATTCACTGTTTTCATTTACTTGCCGGGTTTTGATCTCTCTATGATAATACTGCAGGATCATCCCCGATCGTACAGTTCATAGTTATTGGGTATTCAAAGTTGGCTGGCAATTCATAGAATCGTTCTCTATGGGGGGACTTGCATCGGGGTTACTGCAAATTTACCGCGTTAGGGCGGGTGCACGGTGGCAATCTACGGATAATATCATTACGCGGTTGCAAAATCCTGCCGGCAAAATCTGCAGCAAATCAACCTGCCCGTATCTTTGCGGGCTATGGAAATACGGTTTACGCTGGATGGTATCGGGGAGGCGGCGCAGCAGTTCTGGCTGGCGGCCAACGGGGCCAGGGTTTTTGCCTTTCATGGCGACATGGGAGCGGGCAAAACGACCTTTATTCATGCCTTGTGTGAGGCGAAAGGGGTCACCAGCACCATTGGCAGCCCTACTTTTTCTATTATAAACGAGTATGCCTGGCCCGGTGGCAAGATGTTCCATATAGACCTGTACCGGCTTAAAGATGAGGAAGAGGCCATGCAGGCCGGGGTAGAGGACTGCCTGTATTCGGGCAATATCTGCTTTGTGGAATGGCCCGGGCGGGCGGCCGGTATTTTCCCCGAGGATACGATAACGGTTTACATCAATGCCATTGATCCTCAAACCCGTGTTCTGAGGATCGGGGAGAAATAAGTATATTTGACGGCTCCCTGACATTATAAACAACAGCAACCAGAAAACTGAAAATCGCTTCATGTCTCAGCAAAAACCGATCATCAGCACCTCTTTCAGTTACGAAACGCTTGAAGAAAAGCTTGATATAAAACCCAAAGGGGCTCAGTTACATATCGGTATCCCGAAGGAAAGGGCTTTCCAGGAGAACCGGATCGCGCTGACGCCGGAGGCGGTCGGTGTGCTGATCAGCAATGGTCATGAAGTAGTGCTGGAACACAATGCCGGTGAGGCGGCCCATTACCGCGATCGCGACTACAGCGAGGCGGGGGCACGCATTGTTTATGACAAAGCCGAGGTGTACAAATCGCCCATCCTGGTGAAGAGCGCTCCGGTAGTTGAAGAAGATCTTCCTTATTTACAATATAACCAGGTGGTGATCTCTCCCATCCACCTGTCGGCTATGAAAGCCGAATTGTTGCAAAAGATGATGGACAAGCGTATTACGGCCATCTCTTTCGAAAACCTCAAGGACGACAGCGATAGTTTACCCATCGTTCGCAGTATGAGTGAAATAGCCGGTAGTGCGGTGATGTTGATCGCGGCGCAGTACCTGAGCTCGGCCAACCATGGCAAAGGGGTGTTGCTGGGAGGTATTTCGGGTATCCCACCTACCAAGGTGATCATCCTGGGTGCCGGCATTGTGGGTGAGTTTGCGGCACGGGCAGCCCTGGCGCTGGGTGCTTCGGTTAAAGTGTTTGATAATAGCGTATACCGTTTGAAACGGTTGCAGAACAATATTGGTCAGCGGATGTGGACTTCCGTGATGGAGCCGCGCATTCTGGCCAAGCAGTTAAAGACCTGCGAAGTGGCGGTAGGCGCCCTGGCTTCTTCGAGTGGCAGAACACCGGTGGTGGTGACGGAAGAAATGGTGAGCAATATGCGCCCGGGCAGTGTGATCATCGATGTAAGCATCGACCGTGGCGGTTGTTTCGAGACCTCGGAGATCACCAGCCATGAACGGCCTATTTTTATGAAGTATGGAGTAATACACTATTGTGTACCCAATATCCCATCAGGCTTTGCACGGACGGCCTCCCAGGCCATCAGTAACGTGTTGATGCCTTTGCTGCTGGAAGCAGGCGAGGAGGGTGGCTTTGAAACCCTTGTATGGCACAAGGTGCACCTGCGCAGCGGCATCTATCTCTTTAAAGGGGCGTTGACGAACTTCCATCTTAGTCAGCGGTTTGACCTCAAATACACCGATCTGAATTTGTTGATCGCGAGTCAGCGGTAAATGTGAAAGAGTGGCCCGGAAATAAATTCCCGATTGGTCGATTGTACTTGTCGGAGTCTGGTGCTTTTGTGTAGGGGGTAAGTCGTTAGCTGGGGCTACGGTCAGGCGACTGGCTTAGCCTGTTTGTAATCGAGTATATTGATCTTCTCTTTACAGAACCCATATTCCTGGGGGTCGTTGCTGCTCACGATCACGAGGCGGCGGCTGCAATAATCATTGATCAATTGCTGGTAGAGGGCGATGCCTTCGGCATCGAGGTTGGTGCAGGGCTCATCGAGCAGCACGCAAGGCACATCGCTGAAGATGGCCTGGGCCAGCTTGACCCGTTGTTTCATACCACTGCTATAAAACCTGATCTGTTTGTGGGCTGCTTTTTCCAGTCCGACTACTTTAATAGCTTCCTGAATAGTGATAGCAGCCAGCAGGGGTTTGAACTGAATGTGAAAGTGGAGGAATTCGCTAACGCTCATCTCTTCGATCAACTCGAGATAAGGGGCGGCGATGGATATGTGGCGGAACAGCAGGTCGGGATTTGATCGTACGCCGTTGCGGGCAGGTGCGCCAGCCGGTGTAGCAGGCCTAGCAGTTGTTGCGTTGCCTTGGCCGGGTTGATCGGTGTTAACGACCTCGTAATCGAGGGTGCCTTCACTCATCATGAGGGCGCCGCCGAGCACTTGCAGCAAGGTGGATTTGCCCGAGCCGTTGGGGCCGGTAATCGCATAGGCGTTGCCTGCTGTAAAGTCGTAAGTAACGTTACGGAATATCCAATCGCGGTTGAAGCGTTTACCGGCTTTAGTCAGCGATATCTTCATCCACACTACCTTTTGAATAGCGTTTAATGATACCACGACCACTTTCGCGGATGAATGTTACGATCTCATCGCGTTCGTCGGTGGCGGGGAATTCTTCTTCCAGGTATTCGAGTGCCTGGCTGGTATTCATGCCTTTGTTGTAGATAACGCGGTAGATCTCGAGCAGGTGATTGATCTTATCGACCGTGAATCCCCTGCGTTTAAGGCCTACGGAGTTTACACCTGAGTAACTCAGGGGCTGGCGTCCGGCCTTGATATAAGGAGGAACATCTTTACCTACGAGTGAACCACCGCTTACGAATGCGTGCTGACCGATCTTCACGAACTGATGCACGGCACACATACCTCCGAGAATTGACCAGTCGCCCAATTCGACGTGACCGGCAATTTGGGTATTGTTGCTCATGATACAGTTGTCGCCGATCCAGCAATCGTGCGCCAGGTGGCTATAAGCCATGATGAGGCAATTCTTACCCACCTTTGTTTTACCACGGTCTTTGGTTCCGCGGTTGATGGTTACGAATTCGCGGATAGTTGTATTGTCACCTACCTCAACGAGTGTATCTTCTCCTTCGAACTTAAGATCCTGTGGAATGGCAGCGATAACAGCGCCCGGGAATATGCGGCAGTTTTTGCCGATGCGAGCGCCTTCCATGATGGTTACATTACTGCCGATCCAGGTTCCTTCACCGATTTCTACGTTCTGATGAATCACTGTGAAAGGGTCGATCTTAACGTTGGTGGCCAGCTTGGCGTTAGGATGGATATACGTGTGAGGATGGATCATTGTATTGACATTCTTGAGTGTAGCCTGGAAAGAGCCCTTTGAAGTGACGGACAGCTTTTCCCCCTGGGAATCCGGCTGTTCTTCGCCTGGCGTATACTTATGGATTGATTGATGTTTGATATAATGAGATTGTACTAAAATAGACAAAAGTCATGCAATTCACCCCTATAATCAAATATAATTTATTGAGATAGGGGCTTTCAAATGCTCCTAACCGATTCTTTAGCCGCGTTTTACCAACTGGGCCATCAAATCGCCTTCGGTAGCTATCTTATTGCCGATGTACACTTTACCACGCATTTCACAGATCCCACGACGTATTGGAGCTAATAACTCCATTTTCAAAATCATGGTATCACCGGGTACTACTTTTTGCTTGAACTTAACATTATCGATCTTGATAAAGTAAGTGTCGTACTCGCCGGGAGGCATGGCGTTGATACAAAGAATGCCACCTGTTTGCGCCAATGCTTCTACCTGCAATACACCAGGCATAACCGGATTTCCGGGAAAATGCCCCTGAAAGAAGGGTTCATTGAAGGTTACATTCTTGATACCTACGATGTGACGATCGCTCAGTTCGATGATCTTATCGACCAGCAGGAATGGAAAACGATGCGGCAACGTTTTTTCTATTTGCTGTAACGTATAAACCGGGGGTTGGTTTGCATCGTATACAGGAATATCTTTTACGTGCTTATTCTTCTTAATGTATGACTTGATCATACGCGCAAAATCGACATTGGTGCTATGACCGGGACGGTTGGCGATGATATGTGCCTTGATGGGATAGCCGATCAAAGCGAGGTCGCCCACAACATCCAGCAGTTTGTGCCGGGCTGGTTCATTTGAATAACGCAATTCAAGGTTATTCAGGTAGCCTTCACTTTTTACCTCCATGTTCTTGCGCCCAAAAGCTTTTGCCAGTCGGTCCATTTCGGACTCTGTGACTGGTTTGTCGACCACGACGATCGCGTTGTTGATGTCTCCCCCTTTGATCAGGTTGTGATCCAGCAGCATTTCCAGCTCGTGCAGGAATACAAATGTGCGGGAGGAAGATATCTCAGATTTGAACTCCTGCATGGATTTCAAACCGGCATGTTGTGTTCCCAGTACGGGGCTGTTGAAATCTATGAGTGTTGTGATCTTGTATTCCGTTGCAGGGAGGGCTGTCATTTCCACCCTTTTCTTTTCGTCGTAATGGGTGATGTTGGTATCGATGGTGTACCAGATCTTGGTGGCTTCCTGTTCTATCACGCCCACTTCTTCAATGATCTCCACAAAAGGCGAGGAACTGCCGTCCATAATGGGGATCTCGGGTCCATTGAGTTCAATGAGGCAGTTGTCGACGCCCATACCCACCAGGGCGGCGAGTATATGCTCTACGGTACTCACTTTCGCTCCGTTGTCTTCAAGGGTAGTTCCCCTGGATGTATCGGTAACGAGTTCACAATCAGCCTTTATGACTGGTTGACCGGGCAGATCGATACGTTGGAACTGGTATCCAAATCCTGCATTGGCGGGCTTGAGGGTCATATCGACCTTTATACCGGTATGCAGGCCGGTACCTGATATACTTACTGCTGAACCTAATGTGTGTTGTTTATCCGGATTGAAAGTAGCGTCCATTCGAGTTTTTTAAAGGATCGCGCAAAGATAACAGAAAGTTTAATTGCGGACTTCCTTTTGTCGGGTTGTTTACTATAATCGATTGTTAATGAAGTAGGTTGGTGCAAAAAGGGGAGGTGTGCGGGGGGATTGCGAGGTTATACCGGCCGGCAATATGATAAAAAGTCGCTATAAATAAGGAGGGAAGCCTATACGGCGGCCCGAAGCAATTATGGGGGATGCCTGATGGACAGGTGATATATAAGCCAAACCCGGGTCAGCAGCCTGTTCGGTTCGGCGCTGACCCGGGTCCGGGTCTCGATAATGTCTCGATAAGGTCTCGAAAAGGTCTCGGTAAGGTCTCGATAAGGGTGTCCTGGTGGCGCTTAGAGATTGACCTTTTCTGCCAGCAGCTGCTGCACGAGTTTTTCCAGTTCCTTGATGCGCCGTTCCATATCGGGAAGGTTACGGCTGAGGGCCTGGCTGCGCAGGGTGCTTGTATAATCGAATGCCGGTGAGCCTGTTACGGCTGTATTGGGCGTTTTGATCGATTTGCTGACGCCGCTTTGGGCATTGATCCGGGCGCCATCGGCGATGGAAAGGTGGCCTACGATGCCTGCCTGTCCGCCGATCAATACATTGTTACCCAGTTTGGTACTTCCGCTTACGCCGGCCTGTGCTGCGATCACGGTATTGTTGCCCACTTCTACGTTGTGAGCGATCTGGATCAGGTTGTCGAGCTTGGCGCCCGATTTGATCAGGGTGGAGCCCATGGTTGCCCGGTCGATGGTGGCATTGGCGCCAATTTCCACGAAATCTTCTACTACTACATTACCGATCTGCGGTACTTTCTTAAAGCTGCCATCGGCCTGGGGAGCAAATCCGAATCCATCGCTGCCCAGTACGGTACCGGCGTGGATGGTTACATTTTTACCCACTACGCAGTCGTGGTATACTTTTACGCCAGGGTGAAGGATGCTGTTATCGCCAATCTTTACATTGTCGCCAATGAAGGTATTGGGGAATATTTTTACGTTGTTGCCCAGACTTACGTTTTCGCCGATATAGCTGAAGGCGCCGATAAAGATGTTTTGACCAAGTTTAGCTGTTTTGGCTATATAGCTGGGTTCCTGGATGCCGGTCATTTGCTGGGTCATCACTTCCTGGTACTTTGCCAACAGGGTAGCAAAGGCGGTATAGGCATCGGCTACGCGCAAGAGAGTAGCTTTTACCGGTTGTTTGAGCTCCAGCGAGGTATTGATGATCACGATGGAAGCGCTCGTAGTGTACAGGTAATCTTCGTATTTAGGATTGGCCAGGAATGCGAGTTGTCCGGCCTGGGCTTCTTCAATCTTTCCAAACGAACCCACCGCGGCGTTGGCATCGCCTTCGACGGTTCCGTTAATAAGCATGGCTATCTGTGCTGCCGTAAATTGCATGGTTGTATTTTATAAATTCAGATAACAAATGTAATATTTTTTCACAGGGCTGGCGAGGGTTTGATGGATCAAAGCGTTGTCGACCCTGGAAATATCCCTTGCGGTACCATCTTTGAACAGGATATTGATCTTTTCTTCCCGTGGATCGTAGGTCGTATTTTCGGCTATCCCGCTGAACAGGAAGTAGTGACAATCGCGCGATTCGATCTCCAATGAGCGGCAAATCCTGTTCCGTTGTTCTTCCATCCAGGCCTCATCGGGGGGCGTGGCGGATATTTTAACTT
Organism: Paraflavitalea sp. CAU 1676; assembly: GCF_029223285.1. GTDB lineage: Bacteria > Bacteroidota > Bacteroidia > Chitinophagales > Chitinophagaceae > Paraflavitalea. The sequence goes on from NZ_JARHUJ010000001.1 coordinate 766,901, forward strand.
TTAATAAACGGCGGGTTACGAGGCAATGGCAGAGTTTGGACAGCACCTTATCCTGATGGAACATCCAGTTCTTGATGGTGCTCAGTACATCGTAATCGTCGAGCAGGCAGAATCGCTCCAGGTGATCTTCGATGGAAGTTACCTGGTCGTGGTGCTGGAGGAAGAAATCGAATACGGGTGAGGTTGAGCTAACGGCAATGCCCCGGGTAATGAGCTCCTGTGCCCGTTCGATGACCTTGACCAGTAATTTTTCGGCGCCCAGCACGGTCTTGTGCAGGTATACCTGCCAGTACATGAGACGGCGGGATACCAGGAATTTCTCAATGGAATAAACCCCTTTTTCTTCTACCATCAATTCTCCATCACGTACGGCGAGCATTTTCAGGATGCGGTCGTAGCCGATCACGCCTTCCGATACTCCGGTAAAGAAGCTGTCGCGGGTGAGGTAGTCCATCCGGTCTACATCGAGCTGTCCGGAGATCAGTTGATGAAGAAAGGGTTTATGGTATTTATTCGTGAATATATCAATGGCGAGGGTGAGCGCTCCATTTAGTTCCTGGTTGAGGATCTCCATGATCTTGATGGAGATGGTTTCGTGGTGAATGCCTTTGAATAGTTTGTTCTCGAGCGCGTGTGAATAGGGGCCATGGCCGATATCGTGGAGCAGGATGGCGATCTTGGCTGCCACTTCTTCTTCGGGGGTGATCTCTACTCCCTTGTTCTTGAGTTCGTGCAGGGCATTGCACATGAGGTGGTAGGCTCCCAGCGAGTGGTGCAGGCGGGTGTGCACGGCACCGGGATATACGAGCTGTGCAAATGCCATCTGGTGAATGCGGCGCAAACGCTGGTACCAGGGATGCGCGATCACCTTAAAAACAAGCGGATGATCGATGGTGATGAAGCCGTAAACAGGGTCGTTAATGATCTTTCTGATGCCTGATGCCATTTCGCTGCTTGCTGTTTTGTTAAAATTGCTGCCAAAAGGAGTTGGCAAAAATACATATTAACTGATTGCACGCGGAATAATGTATTTTAGGGTGATTATTAAAACATTTACATGGCATTAGGAAAGATACTCTGGGTCGACGATGAAATTGAAAGTTTACAATCGCAAATCCTGTTCCTGCAAAACAAAGGGTATGAGGTAAGTGCGCTTACCAATGGCTTCGATGCCGTTGATTTTGTGCGAGAGAATTATGTGGATGTTGTGTTGCTCGATGAAACCATGCCCGGGATTACCGGTTTGGAAACGATTGCCAAGATAAAAGAAGTGAATCAGCAGATCCCGATCGTGATGATCACCAAGAACGAGACGGAAAACCTGATGGATGAGGCCATCGGCAGCCAGATATCCGATTACCTGATCAAGCCGGTAAACCCCAACCAGGTGTTGCTGAGCCTTAAAAAGATCATCGATAATAAGCGCCTGGTGGCGGAAAAAACCACTACGGCTTACCAGCAGCAGTTCCGCAACCTGTTCATGGCGCTGAACAGCAGCCCGGATTACAACGAATGGATGGAACTGTACAAAAAACTGGTGTACTGGGAGCTGGAAATGGAGAAGAGTGATAGTCCGGAGATGCAGGAAGTTTTCCAAACCCAGAAGAGTGAGGCCAATAATGAGTTCTTCAAGTTTGTGTCGAAGAATTATGCCAAGTGGATTGGGCCTAAATCGGTCGAAGGCCCGGTGATGTCGCACACACTTTTCAAATACAAGGTGATGCCGCATGTGGAAAAGGGTACGCCTACTTTTTTCCTGTTGATCGATAACCTGCGGTTTGACCAGTGGAAGGCCATTCAACCCATTTTTGCAGAAAGCTTCCGCATCCTTGAAGAGGAGAGCTTTTACGCGATCTTACCCACCGCTACTCAGTATGCGCGCAACGCGATCTTCAGCGGACTGATGCCGATGGATATCGAGAAGAACTTCCCGCAGCAATGGAAAAATGACGATGAAGAGGGAGGAAAGAATCTTTATGAAGAGGAATTCTTCCGTGCCCAATTGAAAAGGATGAAGCGGGATGATGTGCGGTTTTCCTATACGAAGATCCTCAATAACCAGGCGGGGCAGGATCTGGTAAACAATATCCATAACCTGCTGGTCAATGACCTCAATATCATCGTTTACAATTTTGTGGACATGCTAAGCCATGCGCGTACAGAGATGGAGGTGTTGAAAGAACTGGCCGGTGATGAAACCAGCTATCGTTCGGTGACCCGCAGCTGGTTCGAGCATTCGCCGCTGCACCAGGCGCTGAAAAAGATTGCGGACAAAAAGATCAATATCGTGCTGGCTACAGACCATGGCAGTGTGCGGGTAAAAACGCCGGCCAAGGTGATCGGCGATAAGCAAACGACTACCAATCTGCGTTATAAACATGGGCGCAACCTCAATTATGAGCCCAAGGAAGTGCTGGCTTTCCGGGATCCCAAGGAGGCGGGGCTGCCGGTACCAACGGTGAATTCATCGTACATATTCGCGAAGGAAGACCTGTTCCTTTGTTATCCCAACAATTACAACTACTACGTGAACTATTACCGGAACACCTTCCAGCATGGCGGTATTAGCCTGGAAGAGATGATCGTGCCGGTGATCAAGATGACTACGAAGTAGGCGCAAAGGAGCTACTTAGGAACCGGCTTTGATGAGTTTTAAGCCAGGAAAGACACCGCATCTGTTGCCAAAGCAACCCTGATGGGGCCGAAGGCGTCTTCTTATGGCAGGGTATTTGGGATCATTATTGTATAAAAGTGGTTGATTTTCTGTCCACCACGTGTGGAAAACATTAATAGCCTGTAAACGCTGCAGGGCAGACATTTGGCTAATTTTGTTAGTGAATTTGGTAGTACGACTATGAAATATACCCAGAACACATTAGATAAAATTGAACGTATCCTCGACGAGTTGGAATATGTGGTGCGTTACGAGCGGGGCAATTTCCAAAGCGGCTACTGTATCCTCGAAGATAGAAGGGTAGTAGTGCTGAATAAGTTTCTCCAGCTCGAAGGGCGTATCAATACCCTGATCGATCTTATTCCTCAACTGAATATCGATCCGGACATACTTTCTTCCGATGTGCGAAAGACGTATGAAGACGTGCTGATCCGGCATGCGGCAGCAGCAGCCGAGAAATAACTTCAAACTCCGTATTTTTATCGCGTGAGTTATCCTTCATTAAAGATCACTTTTTTAGGAACCGGAACGAGTAGCGGGGTGCCCATGATCGCCTGCGAATGCCCGGTTTGTCAATCGCCCGATACCAAAGACAAAAGGCTGCGTGCCAGCATTCTGGTACAGTCGGAGCATACGACGCTGGTGGTGGACACCGGTCCGGATTTTCGTTACCAGATGTTAAGGGCCAATGTAAAGCACCTCGATGCGATCCTTTTTACCCATCCCCACAAAGACCATATTGCAGGGCTCGACGACGTGCGGGCTTTCAACTTCTTTCAGCAGCAGCCTATGAAGGTTTTTGCCAATGAAATGACGCAGGAAGTGGTGATCCGGGAATTTCCCTATGCTTTTTATGAAACGAGGTACCCGGGTGTGCCGGAGATCCACCTCAATACGATCGATCTCAAACCTTTCACGGTAGGCGATATTGAAGTGACTCCGGTGCAGGTATGGCATTTGAAAATGCCCGTATTAGGCTTCCGGTTCGGGAAGTTTACCTATATCACCGATGCCAATAATATCGATGAATCGGAGAAGCAGAAGATCTGGGGTAGCGAGGTGCTGGTGTTGAACACCCTGCGAAAAGAGCAGCATATTTCCCATTATAGCCTTTCGGAAGGGATCGCGGTAGCCCAGGAACTACAGGTGCCGCAAACCTATTTCACGCATTTGAGTCACCAGATGGGTAAACATGCCGATGTGGGGCAGGAGCTTCCAGCCGGCATCCTGCTGGCGTATGACGGCCTGGTCATAAATCTATAATCTGAATTATTCGTATGTATAAGCATGTTGGCGGTTCATAAGGCTGCCCGATCTCTTATACTATGAAAAATTACCGGAAGCATTTCCTCAGCTACTCCAAAAAAGAACGTACTGGCATTTTTGTGCTCGTGGGGTTGATCATTGCTACGATCACTATTCCTTCGCTGGTACCGCCTCCCGTGATGGAGGCCGATAAAGCCGCTTTTGAAAAATTACGGGCTCAGTTGGCCAAACTGGAATCCGACAATTCCCCCCAGGATGAGACTTCGAAATCCCGCGAGGGACTGGCAGGCCACCATGAGGAGCCGGCATCGGCTGCCAGGAGTGGAGGCAGGTTGTTCCCTTTTGATCCCAATACGCTTGCGGTGGAAGGATGGATTCAGTTGGGGGTGCGTGCCCGTACGGCAGCAACCATTCAGCGATACCTCGCAAAGGGAGGTCGGTTCCGGGCAGTTACTGATATTTATAAGATATATGGTTTGAAGAAAGAAGAGGCTGATCGGTTGGTGCCTTACGTGCGGATACCCGTCGGGACCAATATGGACCGCTTTGCCGGCAGTGAAATGGTTGCGGGGTTGCCGGCTGGCAAAACCCGGGGTGAGGGGAATCGGGGAACTTCAGGCACGGGCGGGCGGGGAGCTTTCCGGGATGGACGTGGCAGTGGGCAGGATTTGAGCTATGGCCGGTACACGAAGCCTTCCGGCACGCCAGTAATCGACATCAACACTGCCGATACGACAGCCTTTATCGCCCTAAGGGGCATTGGCCCGGCACTGGCCGGCAGGATCGTGCGCTTCCGGGAAAAACTGGGTGGATTTCACCGCATGGAGCAGGTGGGAGAGACCTATGGTTTGCCAGACTCTACTTTTATATCCATCACGCCTTATCTGCAATGTATATCGCCAGTTCTTCGCACGATCGATATCAATAATGCAAGTTTCGAGGCTTTAGATGCTCACCCCTATATAAGCCGGCAACAGGCAGGCGCTATTGTGCGCTACCGTGAGCAACACGGCCCTTATCAATCTGTGGATCAATTGTTACAGATCACCATCCTTTCGCCGGAGGGGCTGGATAAAATAAGGCCCTACCTATCGGTCAGATGAGTTGGCAAATATTTCTCTTAAAAAGGAGCTAACAATTGTTAGTTTTTCAGAAATAGTACTATCTTGCACTGACCTCTAAGGGATTTCTTGCCAACGTATTAATTATCTTATGAATTTCGAGACTTCTGAATTAACACAGCAGGTAGCTCAGACTGCCCGGGACTTTGCGCAACAGCATATCAAGCCTCATGTGATGACATGGGATGAAAGCCAGGAGTTTCCACTGGAGGTTTTCCGGGAAATGGGGAAGCTGGGATTGATGGGGGTTTTAGTACCCGAGAAGTATGAAGGTGCCGGACTTGGTTACCTCGAGTATGTAGCGGTGCTACAGGAAATAGGAAAAGTTTGCGGCTCCATCGGTTTGAGTGTCGCTGCCCACAATTCGCTCTGTACGGGACATATCCTCGCTTTTGGTAACGAAGAGCAAAAGCAAAAGTTCCTGCCCAAACTGGCTACCGGCCAGTGGCTGGGCGCCTGGGGACTTACGGAGCCGAATACCGGCAGTGATGCCGGCAATATGAAAACAACGGCGGTGCGCGATGGCGATCACTGGGTGCTGAATGGCACGAAATGCTGGATCACCCACGGTAAAAGTGGCGATGTAGCGGTAGTGATTGCGCGAACGGGCGAGCCGAGATCGAAGGATAATGCCACGGCTTTTTTGGTTGAGCGCGGCACGCCTGGGTTTTCGGGCGGTAAAAAGGAAAACAAGCTGGGCATGCGTGCCAGTGAAACGGCAGAAATGATCTTTGATAACTGCCGTATTCCGGATAGCAATCGCCTGGGTGAAGTTGGATCGGGTTTCAAGCAGTCGTTGAAAGTGCTGGACGGTGGTCGTATCTCTATTGCAGCCCTATCGCTGGGCATTGCTAAAGGTGCTTACGAAGCCTCCGTGCAGTATTCAAAAGAGCGGCATCAGTTTGACCAGCCTATTTCCAATTTTCAGGGCATTTCCTTTAAGCTGGCGGATATGGCTACGGAGATCATGGCAGCCGAACTGCTGACCCTGCAGGCCTGTGATCTGAAGATGCGTAAGCAGCCCATGACAAAAGAGGCGGCGATGGCCAAGTATTATGCGAGTGAAGTAGCGGTGAAGGTGGCCAATGATGCAGTACAAATTTTCGGGGGATATGGTTATACCAAGGATTTCCCGGTTGAAAAATATTATCGCGATAGTAAGTTATGTACTATCGGTGAAGGTACCTCTGAAATTCAGAAGCTGGTTATATCCAGAGAAGTTTTGAAAGCCTAAGGTTACGAAAGGTTGCTTGTCACGTCAAAAGGTCCCGTTGGTTGCGGGACCTTTTTTTATTGGTGCGGTTTTGATATAGCCTGTTTTATTGCGAACTTTTTATATGTGTTGGGCTGTTGGTATGCGTTAGAAAAGTTCTTCAATTTTCTTGTGCAGCAAATGTTGCCGATGTAACTTTGGGTATGAACAAAGAAGTCGGTTATATAGGACGGGGCTTCTTACTGATGCTGGTGGTTTTAGCCGGCCTTGGGATTGTTCGTTTTCTCTCTTCTACCGGGCGCCCGCCTACTGCGGAGGACACTGCGCCCACTTATATTACCATTACTGATGACCATGGAGCACCGCGTGTTTATAATGCGCGTGGGAGGGCTTTGTTTGATACGCATTGCAGCACCTGTCACAAGTTAGATAAAGATGATGGCGACATGCTCAGGTTGCCGTATGTCGAAGAAAGAATTACTGATAAAGCGTTGCTGTATGGTTGGATACGCAACAATGATTCGGTCTTAAAAAGTGGCAACAAGTATTTCAACGCCTTGTATGAAAGGTGGAACAAGACCGCGATGACCGCTTTTCCCAACCTGAGCGACCAGGATATCGATGCCATGCTGGAATACCTGCGACAGCGCCGCAAGTAATTGATCCAACCCCGCCATCTGTGCGGCATTGCCTCTCGACAATGCTGCCTGTCACGACTTTGCTTAATACCATTTATTATGAATAAGGAACTTGGTTATGTATGGGAGGGTACCTTCCTGGTAGTTGTAGTTATTATAGGCATGTGGGTGGTGCAGGTGCTGGGGAATATCGGGGCATCAATTGACGAGCAGGCTGACGCTGAGGTTGCCAAAACGGAAAAGAAAGCAGTGGTACAGTTAACGGGCAATTCGGCGAAAGGAAAAGCTTTGTTTGATGAAAAATGCGCCACGTGCCATGGTGTAGACAAGGAGCTTACAGGGCCTGCCTTGCGCGGTATCCAAGATCGCGTTAAAGACAAAAAACTACTGCACGACTGGATCAGGAATAGCCCTGCCGTACTGAAAGCCGGTAATCCCTATTTCCAGGGGCTTTACGAGAAATATGGGAAGGTTTCTATGAGCGTATTTCCCAGCCTGACCGACGAAGAGATCGACAATATTCTACTCTACATCGGTATGTAGACTGTTATTGCCGGTTAGGGCATAAAATCGTCGTCATCACTCTTCTTAGCATATTTATCAAACACTTTGTCGATCGCACCGCCGAAGATGGGGAACTTTTCTTTGGCAAAGTTCTTCACGATCTCCACTGCCTTGTAGGCTTGTTGTTCACTGAGTCCTTCGGCCATGAGTTTTTTGATCAGTTCGTCCATACCTGTAAGATTTAATAGTGAGTACAAAAAAACAGAGGTACGGGTTGCGTGCCTCTGTAAATATAAAAAGATGTTCTTAATTCTTATGCTACTTTCAGCATGCTCATCTTGGTCTTGTCGAACTTCTTCTGTGCATACTCCAGGGTGAGGTGGAATACCTGCTGTTTGGAGGTGGGCATTTCGAACATGGCATCGATGAGTATGCTTTCGCAAATGCTGCGCAAGCCACGGGCGCCGAGTTTGTATTCGAGTGCTTTATCGACCATGAAGTCGAGCACATCTTCATCCACATTGAGCTGAATGTTTTCCAGTTCAAAGAGGCGTTTGTATTGCTTGATGAGTGCGTTCTTGGGTTCTGTAAGAATTGAGCGCAGGGTCGACTTGTCGAGCGGATTGAGGTGGGTTACCACCGGCAGACGGCCGAGCAATTCGGGGATCAGGCCAAACGACTTGAGGTCGGTGGCGTTGATGTACTGCAGCAGGTTTTTCTTCATGTGCTCCTGCAGATCCTTGTTGACATTAAAGCCGATCGCGTTGGTATTTACCCGGCGGGCAATCACCCTGTCGATGCCATCGAAAGCGCCACCGCAAATGAACAGGATGTTCTGGGTGTTGATCTTGATGAGTTTTTGTTCGGGGTGTTTACGACCTCCTTGAGGCGGAACCAATACATCGGTACCTTCCAGGAGTTTCAGGAGGCCCTGTTGTACGCCTTCACCGCTCACATCGCGGGTGATGGAAGGGTTATCCCCTTTGCGGGCGATCTTATCGATCTCGTCGATGTACACGATACCTCTTTCGGCAGCAGGCACGTCATAATTGCACACCTGCAGCAGACGGGTAAGGATACTTTCGACATCTTCACCAACGTAGCCGGCTTCTGTGAATACAGTTGCGTCTACGATCGCGAATGGAACGTTGAGCAATTTGGCGATGGTTTTTGCCAGCAGGGTTTTACCCGTACCGGTTTCTCCCACCATGATGATATTGCTCTTTTCGATATCCACTTCTCCTTCGGCACTTTTGTGCTGAAGGCGTTTGTAGTGATTGTATACTGCTACAGCCAATACCTTCTTAGCTTCGTCCTGCCCGATCACGTATTCATCGAGGAAACGTTTTACCTCTACCGGCTTCTTTACATTGAGTTTGAAAGAAGGGGAGGCGGCAGGCGTTTCGCTGCGGATCATGAGCTCCTGCTCGATGATCTCGCGGGCATGTTCTACACAGTTCTCGCAGATATGTCCTTCCTGGCCGGCGATCAGGATCTTCACCTCATCCCGGCTGCGTCCACAAAAAGAACAATGTAAGGTTGTTTTTGCCATTGGTTTTTTTCTTCTCCGGCTACAAAGGTATTCAAAGGGATCGCTAAATCCAATTAAATAGCCCTCGTCCGGGGCATTGGGTAAGTTAAAAAAGCTCAACGGGTTATCCGTTGAGCTTTAATGCGTTATAGTTTTTCGAAGACCTTATCGACGATTCCGTATTCGATGGCTTCCTTAGCATCCATCCAGTAATCGCGGTCGAAGTCTTTCATGATCTGTTCGGGCTTTTTGCCACAATTCTCGGCCAGGATCTTTGCGCTGATCTCTTTTACGCGCTTGGTTTGTTTGGCCTGGATCTCGAGGTCGGCGCTAACTCCCTGGATATGACCACCGAGGCTGGGCTGGTGGATCATTACTTCTCCGTGGGGGTAGATATAGCGGCTGCCTTTGGTTCCACCACTGAGGAGGATGGAGCCCATAGAGGCTGCCAGACCCATACAGATGGTGCTTACGGGGCTTTTCAGCATGCGCATGGTATCATAGATCACCATACCGCTGGTTACGATGCCACCGGGGCTATTGATATAGAACTTGATCTCTGTACCGGGCTTGTCCGCGTCGAGCAGCAGCAATTTGGCTGTTACGTCGCGGGCCGATTTATCGTCAACTACTCCCCACAGGTGAACACTGCGGGTTTCGAAGAAGTACTGCTCCAGCTTTTTGCTGAAGATCATCAGATCCGATTTGGGCGCCTCTTCTTTTTCGTCGTCTTCATCATCCATGCGATAAGGCTTCGATAAATATTTTGAGTAGTTCATATGATAATCTGTTGTTTGTGGTTAGTCTTCTTTTTTCTCTTTCCTTGGATTGACGAGCAGCACTTCATCTACCAGGCCATATTCTTTGGCTTCGGTAGAAGTGAGCCAGTAGTCGCGTTCGCAGTCTTTTTCAACCTGCTTGTTTGTTTTGCCGGTGTGGGTAGAGATAACGTCGTACAGGTTCTTCTTGATCTTCCTGATCTCGTTCACCGTGATCTCGATATCGCTGGCCTGGCCACCGATGGCGCCACTAGGCTGGTGCAACATGACGCGGCTGTGCCTGAGGGCTGTTCTTTTACCCTTGGTACCTGCGCAGAGCAGTACGGCAGACATAGAGGCAGCCATACCGATACAGATGGTCGATACATCGGGAGTGATGTATTGCATGGTATCATAGATGCCCAAGCCGGAGTATACGCTACCGCCGGGGGAGTTGATGTACATCTGGATATCGCGGGTACGGTCGGTGCTTTCGAGGAACAATAGCTGGGCCGTTACGATGTTGGCTACTTCGTCATTGATGGGGTAACCGAGGAAGATGATCCGGTCCATCATCAGGCGACTGTACACATCCATTACGGCGACATTCATGGGACGCTCTTCAATGATATTGGGCGTAAGATTGGTTACCTGATATTTATGGTAATCATTCAACGTATTGCTGGAAATACCCCTGTGCTTCACCGCATATTTTTCAAATTCTTGGCTGAGGTTCATAAGATTTTCCTATTGATTTAGTGAGCAATTTAAGTCATTTGGCAAATCAATTACCGTGCTATATAAAAAATCGGACATTTTGCCAGAAATAACGGTTTGGTCGTCATGGCATTGCCCAAATAGAGGACGAATTTGGCAGATGAGGCGGAGCCGTAACAGGCTGGGTCAACAAAAAAGCCATCCGGCGGGCGGATGGCTTTTATCTTTTACAGCGGTCACCGATTAATGGTGGTGGTGCTGGTGTTTTTCCAGTTCTTTGGTGAATTCTTCTACTGTTACAGGCTTATCGGTTGCCTTTACTTGTGTTTCGGCCCAGCCAAACACTTTCTCCGTTTGAATGCGGTGGTAGGCATCTTCTACAAACTTCCTGTCCTGCATCATACGGTTGATGTAGTCGGCAACCCAGGGTTGTTCTTCGCCGCCACCGGGCATGCCCATGTAGCTGAACAACTGATTGCGGGCGAACGCCTGCAGGTCTTCGGGCTTCACTTCGATGTTGTTTTCGCGCACCAGCTGATCGATGATCAACGTCCACTTAAGTTGGTTGGCGAATGTGGGGAATTCAGCTTCAGCCTGCTCAGCAGTCTTGGGCGCTTCGCCACCTTGCTGGATCCAACGCTTCAGGAACGTTTCGGGGAACTCGATCTTGGTGTGGTCGAGCAGTACGTGGTACAGTTCGTGTTGCAGGTGGTTGCTGCTTTGTTTGTTCCAGTAGGATGCGCTCTCTTCTTTTACCGTATTGCGGAACTCTTCTTCGGTCTTAATGTTCTTGCCGGGGAAGGCTGCTTCGAAGAAGGTTTCATTGAGATCAGCTTTTTCTACCAGGCCTACCTTCGTGATCAGCATGTTGAAGAACTTGCCGGCTGCTGCAGCATCGTGCTTGTCCAGGCCGAGGTCGCCGAGAACCCATTCTCTTTCCTTTTCGTCGAATGCCTTGTTCAGCTGAACCAGTATTGCATCGTCCTTCTTACGGCCGTGCAGGGTGTTGCGGAAGTTTTCTGCAAAGTATTTTACCAGGAGTGAGTTATCTTTCTTGATGCCACCTTCTACTACATTACCTTCTTCATCAGCTTCGGTGAATGTAACGTTCAGCACATTGTCATCACCGGTTACTGTTTCGGGGTCGGACATTTTACCGTGACGCAGACGCAGACGGTCAACTTCTTCGTTGATCATCTCATCTGTGATCGTAACTGCATAACGGGTAGTTTTTTCCTTGGCGAGGTCGGCCACTTTGAAATCAGGCTTCAGACCTACTTCGAATGCAAAAGCGTATTCGGTAGGTTCATTAAAATTCAACTGACGGGCATCATTCTCGGGCAGGGGGAGCGGCTGGGCAAAGATCTCCAGCTTTTCGTTCTGCATGTAATCTGTCAGTTGTTTCTCCACCGTTCTCAGTACTTCGTCGGTGAAAACAGACTGTCCGTGCATTTTCTTGATCATGCCGGCAGGAACCATTCCTTTCCTGAAACCAGGTATATTGGCAGTTTTACTATAAGTTTTGAGTGCTTTCTCGAAAGAAGGCAGATAGTCTTCTTTGGCCACTTTAACAGTGATCTTGTCGTTCAGCAGGCCTATATTCTCTCTGGTAACTGTTGCCATATTGCTTTTTTTATAAATTGGGGTGCAAAAGTACGGGAAAATCTCAATAGGCTAAAACGGTAAACTATGCCCGGTTACGGGTATTAGGCAAAATGTTTTCTATTATGCAGATTATGAATGACTTATGCAGGAATGGGTTCATGACTCTGGCGCAGGGATATCTGCCAGCTTTTACCCTTTGTCCTGTAATACCAGCAGGGGTATCTTAGTTTCATAGGCCATGGCTGTTGTGGTGCTTTTCGAAAAGATCCGCTCGAAGAAAGTGTGTGCATGGGCTACCATGACCAGGACCTGACTATCCTGTTGCTGGAGATACTCGCTGATGCCGTGGGTTACCGACTGATCGACGATGTTTACAAATTCATGGTCGTAACCATTAAAGACCTTTTCCGTACTGGTACGGCCTGCCAGCTCTTCTGCCTTCACCACATTCTTCTGGACGTTCAGGATATGAATGCGTGCGCCCAGCGTTTTGGCTATTTTCAGCAGTGGGGTAAACAGGTTGATATTGGTTTTATAACTGAAGTCGCTGGCATAGGTAATATGCTGTATGAGTTTGTAGCCCGCATCGTGCGGTATGATCAACACGGGGATCTTCACTTTCCGGATGACGTTGGTGGTGGTGCTGCCAATGATCTTATCGATGCCGCCGGCTCCTTTCATGCCCATCACGACCAGGTCGGCCGATTGTTCGGCTATCAGTTCGCGGATCTCGTCCGACGCAATGCCGATCCTCACCAGGTATTCTACCTGCACGCCGTAGGTGGCTTGCAGCTGATCGGCCTCCTTCTTCAAAAATGCCTCGTTTTCCTTCTGCATTTCATCGGCGGTAACCATCACATAGGGCACTTCACTTACCGGCGTGGGCAACATATACGCATGGAACAGGAGCAGCCGGCTGTTGAATATCCTGGCCAGCTCGGCGGCGTACACGGAGGCATTGCGGGAAACTGGTGAAAAGTCGACGGGAACGAGGATCGTTTGCATAATGGATGGTTTGTATAAAGTTACCAAAGGTTGTTGGGGTTAGGCGCTACAAAAAAAGAATACCAGGCTGGCAGGTGTGATGCAGCGCCAGAAGCCTGGCGCGGTGTAATATGGCGAAATGTGGCAGGCGGCCCACTAACTGATCGGAAAAGTAGGTAGATAGAAAGGGGGGTAGACAGACAGGTGGCCGGAAAACCGGGGAACCTCAGTGGGAGCAATACTGCAGACGGGCAAGAAGTGGGGAGGTAAAGCCAGGCCGTGTCGGAATGGCGGCTGGGCTAGCTGGTTTGTAGTGCTTCAATAAGGAAAAAACGGCTCGACAGCGCGAATGTGGAGCGGGTGTAAGTGCGCCGGCCATGGTTGGGGCTGGCGACAAACCGGATTGGGTATCTAATTGCCCAGCTCGTGATTGTCAGATCATTTTGTCCTTTACAATTTTCATCAGTTCCTGCCGGTAATTGTCGCCGGTAACAATTTCGGCCGTTATGCCTTTCAGCAATACACGATTTCCTTCTATTCCCGAGATGCGATCCAAAGCAATTATAAACGATTTGTGGATGCGCAGGAACCTGCTGGAGGGCAGGCGGTCCTCTATTTCTTTCATACTGGCGTATACGAGTATTTTTCTGCCGCCTGTGTGAAATGCCACATAGTTCTTTCTGCCTTCGATATAATCGATCTCTGCCAGGGTTATCCTGATCAGCTTCCCTTTCGATTCGGTCTTTACAAAGAGGTAGTCTTCTCCCGGCTGTTCCAGATCGGTGGCTGGTGCCGACGACTGCAATATGGCTGCTGCTTTTTGTACTGCCGTGAGGAAGCGTGGCAGACGGATCGGTTTAAGTAGATAGTCAACTACGTCGAGCTCGTATCCATCCATGGCAAATTCGCTGTATGCCGTAGTGAGGATCACCCTGGTTTTTCCCTGGAGGGCACGGGCAAGGTCTATGCCCGACAGTTCGGGCATTTGTATGTCGAGGAAGACCAGGTCGATCTTTTGAGCAGTCAGGATGCTTAGTGCTTCGAGCGGGTTGGTAGTGGATGCCGCCAGTTGCAGCAAGGGCGTTTGCCCGATATAGTATTTCAATATATCCAGTGCAGGCTGTTCATCATCGACTATCAGGCAACGTATCATAGCGCGTGGATGGTTAATTGGGTGGTATAGATATGTTGTTCATCTTTTATATCCAGACTGTATCGATCCTGGTAAGCGAGTTCCAGCCGCTTTTTGATATTATCCAGACCAATACCTGTAGACATTTCTTTGGGACCCTGCTTCTTTTTGTTGCTGCAGTAGAACTGCAGGCTGGTGCCGTTTAGCGACAGGCGGATCGTAATCGGGTGCCCAGTACTTTTCAGGTCGCCGTGTTTAAAAGCATTCTCCACGAGCGTGATCAACACGAAGGGTATGATATGTACACCATTTACTACGCCATTCACTTCAAATTGCACCTGCAGGTCGTTGTTGAATCGTAGCTGGTGTATCCTGATCACATTGCGCAAGTGCTCTATTTCGTCTTTGAGGGCGGCCTTGCCGTTGGTGAGGTTAGGATCGGTAAGGGCATAGCGCATGATCTCGCTCAAAGTGAGTATCCCTTCCGCCAATTCGGGCGAGTAGGGCAGGGACCTGGCATAAAGGAAATTGAGGGTGTTGTGGAGAAAGTGGGGATTGATCTGTGCCTTCAGGAAGTTGAGGTTGGCATGAGCTTTCTCTATCTCAAGCTGCCCTTTTTGCGCTTCCAACAACTTGCGATGTTTTTTTTCATCGATCGTATAGACGATGAATGCAATCAACAGGGCTGGTGCGGCCGACAGGAACAGGCACATCACGAAAAAGACGATCATCGCTCCGGGCGACCAGACCCCTTCGATGGTTCCGGGGCGCATGCGATCACTCACGGACATGTATACAAAATATACCGTGGTTAGCAGGAGCGTTGTTGCCAGGTAGTAAAAGAATCCTTTGCGCTGGCCAATGAGGTGATAGAAGAAATTAAGGGCGTAATAATAAAAGCCGGCAAAGAATATCGTATTGACTACCACTTTGATGTAGTAGTAGGTCGAGAACAATAGCGAGAATTCGCGTGACCGGTCTTTAGTGGGAAACAGGTACAGGGAGGCTATGACCAATACGATCAGTATGGCGTAGGTGATGGCCACTGTGCCCAACACAGTCCGAAAGGCAAAACGCCGGTTTGATGGTACCAGATATTTCATTGATTACCTGCTGATGGTGGCATCAAGGTAAGAAACTATTGGTGCAGTGGCGGCAATAGAGCTTGCGAGTCTGTATTTTTTATACGAAACCGATCATTGTATATACGAAACCGGCGCCTGGAATAGCTTAATCGTTCTTCCTGATCGCGTTGGCAATGGCCTCAAGGTGTTCGTTGAATGAGTTCAGTTGAACCAGCATTTGTCCCGTGGTGTCGTTGGCCTCCATGCCTGCGAACTTGTTGTTCTTCCGGAAGGTTTCTTTGATGTGATTCCACCGTTCGGCTTCTGTCTCCGGCAAAAAGTCTGCTATCTCTTTTAGTTTAAGGAGGTTGGCTTCAGCATCGGAGGTGAGGGTTTGCGACTCCCCTTCGTAGTGCGACCGGATGAGCGTGTTGATCTCTTCGGGGTTCATCAACGGCACTACCTTCCCCACCATCTTGTTCATATTGCGGTACGAACCCTGCAGTTTAAAAGAGGGCTCCATGCGATAGGCATCTTTCATGGCCGCGCTGGCGATGTATTGCTGGTTTACCTTAATGACTACTTCCCGTATCCGCAGTACATTCTTCAATACGGCGATGGCGTCATCGATCTCCTGCCGATTGTAATTGCCTTCCAGTTCCGGCAGCATCTCGCTGGCTGTTTCGAGGTGGTTGATCAGTTTGTACAGGTCCTCGAAACTACGATTGGCAATGCGCTGGAGGTAACTGTTCTCCGCCATGGCATTTTCGATAAGGCTCAGTTTAAATAGCTGATCCGACCCGCCGATCACATCGCCCAGGTTGTATACATCTGCCCGGTTGGCGAGCATGTCCGGTATTTTGAATTGTTCGCCGCTCTCCGTGTAGGGGTTACCCGCCATTACTACACAGAACCTTTTACCCCGCAGATCGTAGGTTTTGCTGTCTCCTTCGAATATGCCATCCATTTTACGCTGACCATCGGCCAGGGATATGAATTTTTGCAGGAACTCGGCGCTGCAGTGCTGAATATCGTCAATGTATAACATGACGTTATCGGCCATTTCGAATGCCAGGTTGATCTTCTTCAATTCTTCCCTTGCACCGGAGGTAGTGGCTTCCTGCGGGTCGATGGAAGTAATGCGATGACCAATGGTAGGACCGTTGATCTTCACAAAATGAAGTCCCATGGTTTTTGCCAGGTACTCCATGAGGGTTGTTTTACCGTAGCCCGGTGGAGAAACCAGGAGCAGCATGCCCATCCTGGCTGTGCGTTTGTCATTTCCGGCTGCGCCGATCTGCTTGGCCATATTGGCCCCGATCAAGGGGAAATAGACCTCATTGATGAGGCGGTTGCGCACGAAGGAGCTCAGCACCTTCGGTTCAAACTCGCTTATCTTGAGTTGTTGCCGGTAAGTGGCGGCCAGTTGTTCCCTGAGCTGGTTGAAGGCACTAAAGGCCGGCACGGTCTGCGAGAAATACTGCTGCAGCCGGGCCATGAACCGGTGAAAGCTGAGGTTGTAGCGCGTGTCTTCTATTACAGGGTGTGTGCCTTTTAATCCTTCCAGTCGTAATTGGTCAGCTGCGGCCCTTTCTTTATAAGGGTGATCTTTAAACAGCAACAGGCATACGGTTTCATCCACATATTGCTGGTCGGCCTCTACGGGTTGTGTTTGCAGGAAAGCCTGCAGCCAGCTTTGGATGATGTAAAAGCGATCCATTACACTAAAGGCGGTATTGGTGACTTCCTGTTGAAATATCTCGGCCCGCTTTTTTGATTGAAGGTATTCTTTGAATGTTTTACGCAAATGAAGTGCCTGTTGACTGGCTGTAAAATTGCGGGTGGTGGACAGCTCCACATACAGATAATGCGCTACGGCGCCGGGTATTACTGTATCATAAACGATACCTGCCTGCTCGTAGCGTGCAGCGATCTCCTTTTCCACAAAGGCTGTTTGCCGGCTATTGGGAAAACTATCCTGGATGGCGTGGGTGGCCGTGATAAAGTGTTGCAGCTTGGTGCGTACTGGTTCTTCCAGCTGAAACCAGAACAATTGTGCGGCTACCCGCACAGCAGGGGCATGTTGCAGTATACCCAGTTCTTCCTGGATTTTCTTAAGACCCTGGTAGATGATGCTGGCATCCGTATTGTGAACGCCCTTCAGGTAGGAGGCTGCGTAATCGCGTTCCGTTTGATCGTTCAGGAATCCTTCCGCATCCCAACCGGGTGGTTGCGACAGGCTCTCCAGAAAGGTTTTGTAGGCCAGGTACTCTGACCGGTAAACGGTTCCGTTCTCGGAGATGATCTCCTGCTCCCAGATGGCCCGGTGCTGGTAGAGCTCGGCGGCGGTAACCTCTTTGTAAAAGCTGGTGCCGATGAGGTGATAGAAGAGACGCTCGTTGCGGCGCACGATGGTGAGGTCGAGTACCTGCTTGTTCACCACAAACTTGTAGGTGCCGAGGCTAATAATATTTTGACCGTCTACAAATAGATCGGTTTTATCCTTGAGGTTGCGCAGGGCGTTCTCCTGGGCTACTTTTACGAGGTTCTCGAGATTCTCTGCTTTGGCCACATCGCCCAGGTCGCTCAGCTCCTGACTAAGACCGCGCAGTTTGTCGATCATGAGGTCGGTCGAGAAAAAGGCGTAGATGCTTTCCTTATTATCAAACGACTGTGCTTTGTTCTCTACATTCTTCAATACCCTCAGGCCAATCTGTTCCAGCGAAGCGGTGCGCTTGTTGATCTGGGCAATCAGCATTTCCTTTTTGCCGTTGAAGGCCTTGATCACTTCATCGCGCTTATCGGCGATCTTATTGACGAACTCTTCAAAGTCGGCAAACTTACTTTCGAGCTCCTCTATCTGTATGCTGATCTTCGTGAAATAGTCTTCGCATTTTTCTGGCGAGCTGGAGAGGTTTAGGAAGTTGACAATGCTCTGGTCGAGCAAGGTTATCTGTGCATAAAATTCGCCGGTTGATTCCTTCGACCGCAACGCCGTGATGGTCCGTACGAGGTCGGCCTTCACTTCGTTCAGCGATGAGAAGATCAACGATATCTTTTCTACGATCCTGGTAGTTTGGGTGGTATCCTCGATCTTGAGGCTGTTGAGGATGTCGATGAGCATTTCCAGTTCTTCCGCAATATCTTTTACCGCTTCTTCTACCGGTTGTGCGTCTATTACTTTCGAGATACCGCTTACTGCTTTCTTCTGTTCTGTTACCCTTGTTTCGTAGGGCGTCAGGGCATCTTCCTTCAACAGGAACTGGATGGTGTCCTGCGAAAGGGATGCGTTGTATTGCTGCAGGGTTTCTTTGAATCCGTTGACTGCCTGGGTATCGATGTACTTTACATTCAGCAGATCGATAACGGCGCCCTGCATGCTGCGGGTGGCGGCCAGGAGGTCGACCAACTGCTGCAAGGACGTGATGGATGCATTCTTGACGTCAATGACCAGTTGCTCCACCTTCTTCTGCATGGCCAGCAAAGCGTCTTTGGCATGCTGTCGTTGTGCCTGCACCTTGGCAAATTCATCGATGGCTGTATTGGCAATATCGCGGATCTGCGATAAAGGGGTGGCTATGTCGAAAGTAGCGGCATCTTTTAGCCAGAAGTAAGCGTCGATGATGTCGTTGGACCTTTTATGGATGTCCTCATAGAGGTCTTCGTAGCTGTCTTCCTTTTGCAGTAACTGTATCACTTCCTGGCTTTCGCTCATGGCGCTCACAATATCCTTGTTGCCGATCTTGTACAGGACATTGTTGCTCATGGCGGTATTTTCCTTCAGGGTGAGCGTGTAGGGCGTCTGCCATATCTGCACCTGGTGATGCCTCACCGCTTCGATCTCTGAGCGGAAATAGACCAGCGTACCGTCGTTGAATACGGTGAATCCGTTACAAATGATCGGCGTTTCTACCTGTTGCGCGATCATATTATACGACATCAACACATAGGTATTGGTCGTTTTCTGGTAGAAGATGTACAGAAAGTCCTCTCCATTGGGAGAAGCTATGCTGCGTACAAACTCCAGTTCAGTAATATCAGATTCGAAGATCTTGTACTCACCGTTTTGCAGGTAATAACCATTGGGAAAAATGACGCCCTGGTTATCGGGCAGTAATATCCCGGCATCGAGCAGGTTGGGAATGGGGATTACCTGTTTGGTGCGTACGTTGAAGATGTAGGACCTGAATGTTTCCTGGTAGGGTTTTATTTTGATGGGGATCAGGTTGCCCAGGTCGGCATAATGATACTCCGCATCATCGAGTTGCTGGTCTTTGTTGAGCACGGGCTCGGCGTATATGCCTTTACCCGTATCGGTATTGTTCTCGATCTTGAAGGTAATATCGCCATGCAGGGCTTCAATAAATACTTTATTCAATACCGAGATATGCGGATGCAGGCCCAGGCGGCGGTGGCTGAGGTCGGTCTTGATCCATTGGAAATCGTGCTGGGGTGATTTACGGACCTCATGTACACTGCGGTCATCGATATAGATGAGCCGGTCGTTCTTGATGAGCCATTTGAATGCTTTGCGGTCGTCGGGGTTCTTACTCGTTTGGAAAATCATAAACAAATGATTTTCCGTTTTGGTGAACCGCGCAAATATCGAATCCCGGTAGTACCGGTACAGGTTGGTGAAGTCGGTTACGAAGTTGGCGTCTTCGATCAGCGTGAGCGGCTGCGACTCAAAATGGTTGCCGGTGAACTTGTAGATACTGAATACGTCACTGAGCTTAATATCCTCGCGCAGGCCGAAATGTACGTTGTAGGCAAAGATGGTGAGGTCGCCAAAGGCCATGATGCCGCGCGCCACTCCGTTGTTTTCGGTAGTGATGCGTTGGTTGGCGATCAACTGAAAGCCGGAGGAATTGAATATTTCCTTGCGGGCTGTATTCAGTTTGGCCAACCGCTGTGCCAGATCGAGCCGCTGATCGTTTAACCGGTTACGGATAATTTCATACGTGCCCGAATCCAGTACCGCTGTCATGTTGTTCTCAGTGCCTGCCATGCGTTCAATAAGATATGAGTTCTATGTAAGCGCCGGCAGCTTTTACAATGACTGCCGGCGATGTGATCAGGTTATTTCCTTGAGTTTATTGCAGCTTTTTATTCGATAAGCCCAGGCTGCTGGCCAGGTTGGCCAGGCTGAGCAGGGAGGAACGATCGCCTTCGGTGCTCTGTTGCTGCATCTTCAGGATCAGACTGGATATCGTAAGATTCTTGATGTCGTTGGTAGAAATATTGTATTTCTCAGCAAATTCCTTGATGCGTGCCAGCAGATCGCCGCCGCCATTGGCGCCATCGCCCAGCAAAGCATTCTTGATCTGTGTGGCGTTTTCGCTTTCGTTCACCAATCGATCGAATCCTTTCGCATTGGATATCTGGTTGATGATGTTCTGGAAGAACATGGTTTCGCCGCCAACGATATCGATCCTGGCCGATTTCAGGGCCTCGGCCAGTACATCAGCCTGCGCGTTGGCAATATCCTTTTGTATGTTGATCTGTGCCAGTGCGATGTCTTTTTCTTTCTGCAGGAGTAGCTTGAACTCTTCGTGGTCTTTGCCCACAGCGTCCAGCTTCTTCATGGCTTCTGCCTTTTCCTGGATACCGGCTGCTTCCGCAAGGGCTTTTTCCTT
The DNA here is from genome assembly GCF_029223285.1 of Paraflavitalea sp. CAU 1676. Taxonomy (GTDB): domain Bacteria; phylum Bacteroidota; class Bacteroidia; order Chitinophagales; family Chitinophagaceae; genus Paraflavitalea. Next base: position 787,744 of record NZ_JARHUJ010000001.1, read on the forward strand.
TGTCACTTCGGCCTGGGTCAATCCTTCTTTTCGTTTTGCATCGGCGAGTTTTTCAATCACGGTAGCGTCTACGGTACCCTGTCTTTCGGCAGCTTCCGCTTTCGCCATCATTACCTCTGCTTCTGACAATCCAAGGGTCGCTTCTTCACGGGCCTGTGCTTCGGCCAGTATTTTACGGGCTTCTGCCTGTTTAACGGCTGCTTCTTTTTTCGCTTCGGCGTCGATGATCAACTGCTTGGCTTTTTCTTCTGCGGCTTTCTTATCAGCTTCAGCGGCTTTTACCGTATAGATCAGCTTTTCTTCTGCCTGGCGGCTGGCTTGCGTGATGCCGACCGTTTTCTCCCGCTCTACGGCGCGGAATGCTTCGAGGTCTTTTACTCCCTGTTGTTCCTCCACCACTCCTTTCTCGAGGCGTACGCGTTCGCGGATCACGTCCTGGATGTTCTTGCGTTCTACTTCCACTGTTTTTTCCTTCTCGATCTGTGCGAGGGTGACGATCTTTTCACGCTCAGTGGCTTCGAGGGCGCGGTCTTTCTCAACTCTTTCCGTTTCTACGGCGTCGGTCCTTTGCTTGTTCTTTTCGGCGATGATGATCTGGCGCAGTTTGTTCTCTTCCTGTACGGCCAGCGACTCATCGGTCCTGATCTTGACGGTTTGCGCTTTCAGGCGTTCTTCTTCGCGCACCTTGATGATCTCTGCATTTTCGCGGGCGCGGATATTGTCGATCTCTCTTTTTTGTTTCTCTTCTTTCTCTGCCATCTGGCGGTCGAGTTCGAGGATCGCTTCACGGGCTTCCACATCCTGCTTCTTGATCACCTTTTCTTCTTCACGCTTGATGAGGTTGGCTTTGATATTTTGCTCGGCGGTGAGTTCTGTGATCTTTTTGATACCCTGGGAATCGAGGATGTTCTGCGCGCTCAGGAACTTGATCTCGGTTTGTTCGAGGTAGTCGATGGCGCAGTCGTCGAGGATATAACCATTGAGGTCGGTGCCGATGATGTTCAGGATCTCGGTCCTGAATTCGCGGCGGGCTTCATACAGTTCTATGAAGTCGAATTTCTTACCTACCGTTTTGAGGGCTTCGGAGAATTTGGCTTCGAAGAGGTTGCGGAGGGTGTCGACATCACTGGCGCGGTCGGTGCCGATGATCTGGGCAACATTGAGTACATCGTCGATGTTCTTGTTAACCCGTACAAAGAAGGCGACCTTGATATCGGCCCGGATATTGTCTTTACAGATCAGGCCATCGTTTTCCATCCGGTCGATCTGCAGTTTTTTGACGGATATATCCATGATCTCCATCTTGTGGAGGATGGGGATCACATACATACCTCTGTTGAAGGCTACTTTGCCGCCTCCCACACCAGTACGCACGATGGCCTTGCCCTGCGGTATCTTTTTATAAAAAGTGGCGAATGCAAACAGTAAGATAAAGATCAGAAATACGATTCCTCCGATAAGCAGCAGGCTGATTCCTCCTAAGGCTCCCATAATGTGTAGTTATTTTAAGGGTTTAAACAGTTTATTTGTCAGGGTATGTAAAATTGTGCTATACAACGTTAGAAAGGTTGATCTCTGGTACAACCAGGTAATATTTTTTATCGGCCGATTCGTCGGCGATCATTACTTCGGCATCGTAGGCGATGGTTTCGCCGGTCTTGCTCTTTACATTGACGCGGATCACATCGCTTTGAACCTTCAGTTCGGCCGCGCCGATGGTATCGCCGGATATGGTAGAACGCATACGGGCGATTCTGCCTAACAGTTCAGTTGGTTCTTCTCCGTTATAGCCCATGGCTTTGTAGATTTTGACCAATGGTTTGGTGGCAAACCGGGTGATGAGGAAGGCCACCAGGAATGCCGGGAGCAAGATGAAAACAGACTTCCAACCCCAACTGGCAAGCCCCAGTGTAACCGAGCTTACGAGGGTTACGATCCACGCTATGAATTTGAAGGTGGAGTAAACTACCATAAAAGGCACCTTGCCGATGTTCACAAACTCCAAAGCTTTTTGGTAAAAAGGCTTGTCTTCTACAGCGTCACCCACCTCAGCATCTGAATCCACATCGGTATCCAGGTCGGCGCCATCGAAATCGAGGTCGGTTTCGACACCGCCATCGCCGAAAAAGTCGCCGGCTATAAAGGTAAATATCCAATAGAGGGCTGTTATGCCGGTTAGCACCGTCATGATCGCATTACTCAGTGGATGGAACAACAGGTCGAATAGTCCGGTCATAGTTTACTGTGGATTGTCGGGTATACCCAGTTTATCCTTGATCGCTTTAAGATCCTTTTCGATCGACAGGGTATCATCTTTCACTAATTTATTCAATTCGTCTTTCAGGCTATTTTTATCCCTGGCTATTTCTCCATACGCCTGGGCCAATGCCTCCTGGTCTTCCACTTTATTCTTCATGCGCTCGAGCATGGCGATGGTGCCGTTATTATCGAGCTGGGCCAGTTGTTTATTGACCTGCTCGGTTGCCTTGCTCACTTTTACCCTGGCCTTCAGCGTACGCAATTCTTTTTCCCATTTCTCCAGGTTGTCTTTCAATATCTCCGTGTTCTTCAGCATTTCCCTCGACGACTGCTGCAAGGTAATAACCTGCAGGCCTAAATCTTCGGATTCTGCATAAAATTTCCGGCGCAGGGAAAGGGCTTCTTTAGCCAGTTCTTCGGCCTTGCCAATTTCGACCTGGCCTGCCTGTGCTTTTTGCATGATCAAGATCGCTTTTTCTGCATAAACCAGCGATTCTTTCTGACATTGTTGCTGTTCATTTTCAGTGCGTATAGCCAGGGCCTTTACCTTGGCGTAGGCCTCGGTGGCTTCGGTGAGGTCTTGCCGTAATTCCCGCAGGCCCTGTTCCGTCATTTTGACGGGGTCTTCCATTTTGTCAACGGCAGCATGTATTTCGGCCTGGCCTATCCTGAAAAGTCGTTTGAAGATGTTCATGATAGAATATTTTTAGATGTTAGTATGACAGGTTTTGTGGCGTCACAATTTTGAAAAGTCTATGATCTGCTGGCTGTATTCGCTCAGCAACAGGCCGAGGGAGTTAAGCGCTCCCTCGAACTCATTGAAATCGATGTTTTCCAGTTGCATGGTATACCTGAAAAGCACCTTATTGCCTTCTTCGTTGATGACGAAAGCCCCGTGGATGGTATCCCGGTTCTTTTGCAGCAGCTTTTTGAACATGCCGCCATGGTCGTCTTTAAAAGAAAACAGGAACTGCTCCATGATCAGGATGGGTGGGGCGATGCCAATGATCAGGTTATGAATGCCATCGGGTTGGTTGTCGATCTTCAGGATGCCCGTAGGTTCATGCTTATACAGGATCCTGCACTGGAGTCGTTTAGCAAATCCTTCTATGGTGTCGATGTAATTCATCTGGTTTCTTTTGGGAGCTACGTAAACAAATCTAAAACATCTGTCGCTTGAGTGCAAAAAATATTAGCACTTAGGATAAAAATAATTACAACTATATTTGTAAGGATGTCGAAAATAGGAGTCAATATCAAGAAGATCAGGACCACCAAAGGCCTTAGTCAGCAGGCTTTTGCCGACCTATTTGAGCTTACCAGGGGGAATATTTCCTCGTACGAAGAAAACAGGGCCGAGCCGCGGATCGAAACCCTGGTCAAGGTTGCAAATTATTTTGGCATACCGTTAGAGCAATTTGTGGGTCAAAACCTGACAATCAACGAAATATTGAAGTTTAATGGCGACAAGCTGATCGGGGAGGAGAACCATATCATTAACCTGCAATTGCGGGAGGTTCCCTTTATCAACGATAATATTTATATGAAATGCTGCTACCGGGAGCTTGCTTTCAATGAATGGGCAGCTTTTCCGCGGCTGGTGCTCCCGGAAACGAACAACCACAACCTGGTGGCGCTTACTTTCAACCAGAATATCCCCCACCATGCAGCTACACCCGCCTGGCAAATGCACGATGTGTTGGTGTTTGAAGAAGTGACCCAGCAAAATATCCATCTATGCGACAAGAAAACTGGCCTTTTCACGGCAGAGCGGGAGATCATGCTCGGCCAGTTCGACATGAAAGGGGCGGTGCTCGACCTGGTGTTAAATGACTTTAAGAAACAGCGATTCGATTTCAAGCATGCCCGGACTTTCTGGAAGATTTTCGCCGTGTATCAGCACGCCGTCTGACAAAATTGCTTCCGGCATAGGTTTTGGGTGACATACTACAATTAAAAAAGTCTGTAAATATTGATTTACAGACTTTTCTTAAATTAAGCTGTGCGGATGACAGGAATCGAACCTGCACTCCTCGCGGAACCAGATCCTAAGTCTGGTGCGTCTGCCAGTTTCGCCACATCCGCAGGTAACCTGGCGTCCCTTTCTACTCAAAGCTAAGTTGAAAAGGAGTGCAAAAGTATGAGTTTTAGTCAAAAACAGAAAAACACTTTCTTTTAATGTAAATTCGTTGGTATAGAATATGGATACTGTAGCTGCGATACCGAAATACAATTTGAACGAGGAGCAGGAGAAGAAGCTGATACTTCGTGAATACCGTGCCTTGTTACGCTCTCTGAAGCCTAAATTAAAGCCCGGCGATAAGGAATTGTTGCGTCATGCCTTTGAAATGGCTGCCGATGCGCATAAAACAATGCGTCGCAAGAGCGGTGAACCCTATATCCTACACCCGCTGGCGGTTGCCCGTATCGGGGTGGAGGAGATCGGACTTGGTGTGCGCTCGTCCATATGCGCCCTGCTGCACGACACCGTAGAAGATACTGATATCACCCTGGAAGATATTGAAAGGGAGTTTGGTTCGGAGATCGCCCGTATTGTAGACGGACTTACCAAGATCGCCAACGTTATCGACGTCAATGCCTCTCAACAGGCAGAGAACTTCAAAAAGATATTGCTGACCCTAACCGATGACCCCCGGGTTATCCTCATTAAGCTGAGCGACCGGCTGCACAATATGCGCACGCTCGACAGCATGAAACGGGAAAAGCAACTTAAGATCGCTTCCGAAACCGTGTATGTGTACGGCCCCCTGGCTCACCGGATGGGTTTGTACAATATCAAAACGGAAATGGAAGACCTTTCCATGAAGTACCTTGAACCGGAGGCTTACCGCGAAATTGCCCGTAAGCTGGCAGAGACCAAGCGCGAGCGCTCGAGGTATATCAATGAGTTTATCCGCCCGATCCGGGAAAAGCTGGAAAAGATCAATTTCGAGTTCGAAATATATGGCCGCCCCAAGAGCATCCATTCCATTTGGAATAAGATGAAGAAAAAGGGCGTGTCGTTTGAAGAGGTATATGACCTCTTCGCCATCCGGGTGATCCTCAATACCACACCGGATAAAGAAAAAGAAGCCTGTTGGAAGGTGTATTCCATCATTACCGACGAGTACACGCCTTCTCCCGAACGTTTGCGCGACTGGCTCAGTAATCCCAAATCGAATGGTTATGAAGCCTTGCACACTACCGTAATGGGCCCTCAGGGTAAGTGGGTGGAAGTGCAGATACGCACCAAGCGGATGAATGAGATTGCTGAGAAAGGTTTGGCTGCCCACTGGAAATACAAAGAAGGCACCAACGATGAGAGCCGTTTCGATAAATGGTTCCAGCAGATCCGCGAAGTGCTCAATAATCCTGATAATGATTCCATCGACTTCCTCCAGGACTTCAAGACCAGCTTCCTGGCAGAGGAGATCTATGTCTATACGCCAAAGGGAGATGTGAAAATGTTACCGGTCGGTTCCACGGCACTGGACTTTGCGTTCTCCATCCACAGTGCGGTGGGCTCTCAGTGTATCGGCGCCAAGGTGAACCACAAACTAGTGCCCATTAGCCATAAGCTGCGCAGCGGCGACCAGGTGGAGATCATTACTTCTGCCAAGCAGAAACCTTCGGAGGACTGGATCAATATCGTCGTTACCGCCAAGGCGAAAAGCAAGATCAAAGATGCGCTGAAGGAAGAAAAGCGCAAGGTGGCCGACGAAGGCAAATACACCTTGCAGCGCAGGGTGGAGGGTATGGGGGCAGCTTTCAACCAGCATAATGTTGATGTGCTCACTGCCTTCTATAAGTTGCAATCGCCCCTCGACCTGTATTACCAGATTTCTGTCAAAGCGCTGGATCTTAAAGAACTGAAGGAGTTCCAGGTGCTGGGCGATAAGCTGGAGCCACCTAAGCCCGTAAAGCCGGTGGTGGAGATCAAGACGGAACATGCAGGTATTCCTAAAAAAGATGCTGAACTGATCATCTTTGGTGAAAGCAGCGATAAGATCGTATACACGCTGGCCAATTGTTGTAAGCCTATCCCGGGCGATGATGTATTTGGTTTCGTGACCACCGGAAAGGGGCTTACCATTCACCGCACCAATTGTCCCAATGCTACCAAGTTACTTTCCAATTACGGGCACCGCGTAGTGAAGACCAAGTGGGCCAGAAATAAAGAGATTTCCTTCCTTACCGGTTTAAAGATCGTAGGCATCGACGATGTGGGTGTTATCCACAAGATCACCAACCTGATATCGGGCGAAATGAAGATCAACATCAGCGCTATGACCATCGAAGCAAAGGATGGTTTGTTCTATGGCAATGTGAAGGTCTATGTTCATGATAAGGATGAGCTGGACGACCTGGTAGACAGGCTGAAAAGATTGCCCGGTATTGAAACGGTCGACAGGTATGATGCAGAAGCCTAATGCATTATGATTGAATGTATTTTTCCCCTATCTTAGTATTACGGTTATAGTTATACAAGCACACCTTTATTACCCTTTTGTAATCCGTATTGCTATGCAGCTTAAGACTGCCCTCAACTGTCTTGAGCTTAGATCCCTTTTTACGAAAAACACATTAGTCAACCAAAATTGAACCAACATGAGAAAGAAGCCTAATATGGTGACCTAGTTACCAGTTTCCTCTCCTGAATAGACGTGATAATTCTCCAACCTACTTTCGAATCTTAAGATCTTCCGTACCGCATCCGTGCCGGCAACAGGTTATGGGCAAGCCTTGCTTTGCCCCTACCGAAGATGCCACTTGTGCGGTTACCCCAGCAACTCTCCCTGTTGACCCTTTTCCCTAAAGCCCGTACCAGGTTCGTGCTCAAACCGGTGCAGCAGGATACTGCTATGCCTGTACCCGGTTCTTTATAACACATATTCAAAAACAAAAAGCTACACCAGCATGAGACAAATGTTGAAACAAGCCCTGCTTGTATTCATGATCGCTGCGCTACCAGCACTGCTCTGGGCGCAGGTACCTGTATCGGGTACTATTACCGATGCATCCGGCAAACCAGTGCCGGGGGCATCGATCCGTGTAAAAAATTCCAATCTTGGTACCTCTACGGATGCCAACGGGAAATTTTCATTCACTGTTCCCGGCAAAGGAGGTACCCTTGAAATTTCAGCCATCAGTTTTAAATCACAAACGATAGAGGTAAGTGCCGCTAGTGCCGGCTTATCGATCCAATTGGTGGAAGACGTGGGTAAGCTCGATGAAGTGATCGTAACCGGTTTGGCCACCAGTGTTAAGAGAAGGAACCTGGCCAACGCTGTGGCCACCATCTCCAATAAGGAACTGACCGGAGGTGCGCCGGCACAAACCCTGGATGCCGCCATGAACGGAAAGATCACCGGCGCCTATATCAATGCCAACTCCGGTGCGCCGGGTGGTGGTATTTCTATCAAACTGAGGGGTGTTACTTCTGTATTCGGCAATACACAACCGCTTTTTGTGGTGGATGGTGTATTTGTCGACAATACCGCCACTCCTGCCGGCTTGAACACGGTAACGGCTGCTGCCCGTGGCGGTAGTTCCTCCAACCAGGACAACCCATCGAGCCGTATTGCCGACCTGCGTGCAGAAGATATCGAGAACATCGAGATACTGAAAGGCGCTTCGGCTGCTGCGATATATGGTTCCAAAGCGGCAGCAGGGGTTGTACTGATCACTACCAGGCGCGGTAAGCCAGGACAAACAAAAGTCTCTTTTGCCCAGGATCTTGGTTTTGTGAAGATCCGCAAGTTCCTGGGTGCACGTACCTGGACGGCCGAACGTGCTGAAGCTTTGGGCGGTAGTGATGCTGCCACCCGGGCAGCCCGCAAGCAGGAGTTTCTCGATGCGCAAGCCGCAGGAAAGATATACGACTATGAGCAAGAAATGTATGGGGAAAAAGGCTTTACCCGTAATAGCGCGCTGAGCGTAAGTGGTGGTGGTGAAAGAACTTCTTTTTATTTCTCCGCATTCCAGAAAGATGAAGAGGGCATCGTGCAGCGAACCGGTTATCGCAATAGCGGCCTCAGGCTTAATATAGATCATCGATTGAGCGACAACGTAAAGATCGGAGTAACCGCCAATTATATCAATTCGTCTGCAGACCGTGCGCTCACCAATAATGATAATAATTCAGTTACGCTGGGGGTTGCACTGTCATCTACTCCCAGTTTCACCGAACTGCATCCCGATCAGTTCGGTAACTACCCGCGCAATAAATACAGCGCTTCTAATCCGATAGAGACACGTGACCAGGTCACCAATAATGAAGCTGTAGACAGATTTGTTACGGGCGTTAATGTGGATGCGATCTTCCAGAAATCGGCCAAATCTACTACCCGGTTCATTGGCCGTGGTGGTATTGATTTTTATAGTCTGAAGACAACGGCTTTGTTTCCCAGTTCGCTGCAGTTTCAACAGGTAGCTGAAGGAACGAATGTGCAAGGTTTTACCAGGAGTCTGAATGCCAACTACATCGTTTCGCTGGTGAACAATTTTATAGCCTCTCCCAGTCTGAATTTTACGACCTCTGCGGGTATTACCCAGGAGCAGGGAGACTATAACAACCTGATCAATGTGGCGACTAAGACGGTTGCCAACCAAACGAATGTTGACCAGGGAAGTGCTTTAACAGCCCAGCAGCTGAGAAACAAGTACCAGGACAATGGCATCTTTGTTCAGGAAGAGGTGGGGATCATCGATGCGATCACGCTGACTGCGGGCGTGCGCTTTGATAAGTCGACCAACAATGGTGACCCGAACAAATATTATGCTTATCCGAAAGCGGCTTTTTCCTGGAACCTCACCAATTCAGTGATCGAGAACAGTTTTTTTGATAACCTGAAAGTGAGAGCAGCTTACGGACAGGCAGGTAATTTCCCTGCCTTTGGAAGTAAGTTCACCCTGATGAATATATTCAATATCGGAGGAACTACGGGTTTGCTGGTTAGCACCCTTCGCGGATCGCCTAATATTCAACCAGAGCGTACTTCCGAGATGGAAGCCGGCGTAGATTTCAGCGTGTTGAAAAGCAGGGTCAATTTTGAGATCAGCTTCTACGAAAAGCGCATCAAGGACTTCTTATTGCAACGTCCTGTTGCAGGTTCTACGGGGTTTTCGACAGAGTGGGTCAATGCGGGTGACCTGAGAAACCGGGGTATTGAAATCGGTGTTAATGCACAGCCGATCGTTAATAAGAATGTACGTTGGAATACCAACCTGAACTTCTGGCTGAACCGGTCAAAGATCACGAAACTAAACATTGATCCTGTTGTATTGGGCGTATTTGGCAATACGCTGGGTACTTTCAAGATCGAGGAGGGCAAACCAGCCACACAGATCGTGGGTATAGATGGGGCTGCCGGTGTTGTTCAGCTGGGCGATGCTGAGCCCCGCTTCCAGATGAACTGGTTCAATGAGCTCACCTTCCTGAAAGGTTTCAGCCTGCGGTGGTTGTTCCATTGGAAGGAAAAAGGCGATGTGATCAACCTGAGCGAACTGCTTACCGACCTGGGTAGTACCAGTCCGGATTACGATGACCTCAACAAAGACGGTAAGGCGAGCGGACCTGCGCGCATTGCCAATGTGGGTGTGTCGGCCCGGCAGTTTGTGCAGGATGCGGGATACCTGAGGTTGCGTGAGGTTGCATTGTACTATACGTTCCCGAAGTTGCCGGTGAATTTTGTAAAGGGACTTCGGGTAGGGGTGTCGGCCAACAATTATTTCACCAGCACCAACTACAAGAATTACGATCCTGAGGTATCGAACTTCGGTACGGGATTCTCGACAGGTGTTGACGTTATGCCTTTCCCTTCCTCTAAACGCGCCACTTTCCATTTGCTGGTTGACTTCTAACATCAAAAAACAATTATCATGAAGAAGAACTTCATTAGTTATATATCGGGTCTGCTTGTAGTGTTGACTATCATGTCGTCCTGCAAGAAGGAGATCGGGAGCCTGAATGGTTCTACGATCGAAGAGCTTTCGTCGAACGCGACTAAATTTCAGTTGAACAACGTGGTAACGGGTACAGAATCGGGGATGCGCAATTCGCTCGATTTCTACCTGGATGCGGTGGGCATGATCGGACGGGAGATGTACCGGTTTGCCGGTTCGGAGCCCCGTTATACTACCGACCTGCTTGGCGGTGGCAGCGCTACGTTGAATAACAATACGTTTTACCTGACCAATTCCTGGAATTCTCGTTACAGGGTGGTGAAGAATTGTAATATATTGATCCAGGCTACCAATAATTCTTCCCTGGTGAAACCGGAAGAAAAGAAGGGTTACCTGGGTTTTGCCAAGACTATCAAAGCGTATGAGCTATTGCTTAACCTGAACCTGACCCAAAACAACGGGATCCGCATCGAGGTGGCAAATCCCGATAGTCTTGGGCCGGTGGTGTTGTATCCGGAAGCGCTCACTACCATTGCGGGTTTATTGGATGAGGCAAAAACCGACCTCACTGGTTCCGTGTTTGCGTTCAAGACTACCCTGGGCTTCAATGAACCGGCAGGATTTATCAAATTTAACCGCGCTCTGGCAGCCAGGGTGGCAGTGTACCGGCAGCAATGGGCGGCGGCATTGACAGCACTCAACGAATCGTTTTTCAACCTGAATGGGCCTTTCAATGCAGGAGCGGATCATATCTATTCCACGGGGCCCAATGATCAGCTGAATCTGACGTTCTTTCCACAGAATCAAAATGGGGAGATCAGGCTGGCGCATCCCTCTTATTCAATTGATATTACCCCGGGCGACGACCGGATCGCAAAAGCTACTTTGAGGACGTCGGCTGCGTCTCTGGATAATCTCACCAGTAACCGCGATGTGTGGGTATATACGTCCAGTACGGCGTCCATGCCAATCATCCGTAATGAAGAGTTGATCCTGATCTATGCGGAGGCAAAGATCAACCTAACTCAATTTCCCGATGGTATTGTTGCGCTGAACCGTATCCGGACGGGGCATAACCTGCCACCTTATGCCGGTGGTATAACGCTGGCTGCCCTGACCACGGAAATGCTGAACCAGCGCCGGTTTTCGCTGTTCTTTGAAGGGCATCGCTGGGTGGACATGCGTCGTTACAACCGCTTGAACCAGTTGCCGCTCGACAGGGCAGGGGATGATGTGTGGGAGAAATTCCCGCTGCCTTTAACGGAAATGTAATTTATTGGTAATTAAACGCCTGACAGGATTGCCGGTACACGCAGATAAGCAAAAACCGGCAATAACCTGTCAGGTTTTTTATTTCCCGTTTTTGCCACATTCGCCTATTTTTGCCCTCCCGTTTCTTAGCGGATTCAGCAAATCATACAAATACTCAGATAGATGGTTGATGTTTTATTAGGTCTTCAATGGGGCGACGAAGGCAAAGGGAAAATTGTGGATTATTTTGCTCCTTCCTACGATGTTATAGCCCGGTTCCAGGGAGGTCCAAATGCAGGTCATACCCTGTATGTTAACGACAAGAAAGTAGTTCTGCATCAAATCCCTTCCGGCATATTCCATGAGAATACCACCAACCTCATCGGTAATGGTGTGGTGCTGGATGCGGTGACCTTACGGAGGGAGTGCGATATCGTGCAATCTTTTGGCGTTGACTTTCGCAAGAATCTCTATATTTCCGAAAGAACGCACCTGATCCTTCCTACGCACAGAGCGCTGGACAAGGCTTCTGAACTGCAGAAAGGCAATGAGAAGATCGGATCTACCCTGAAAGGGATCGGACCTGCCTATATGGATAAAACCGGCCGTAATGGTCTGCGTGTGGGAGACCTGCTCGATAAGAGCTTTACTACACAGTATATCAAGCTGCGTTTGAAGCACCAGAAGCTGCTCGACAGCATGAACTTCCATGAGGATATTTCGGCCTGGGAAGAAGAGTTCTTTGATGCCATCGAATTCATGCGCCAGTTCAAGATCGTTAATGGCGAATACTTTATAAATGACAAGATAAGCCAGGGCAAAAAAGTGCTGGCTGAAGGTGCACAGGGCAGTATGCTGGATGTTGATTTCGGCACCTTCCCCTTTGTAACTTCTTCCAATACCATTTCTGCTGGTGTTTGTACCGGTTTGGGTGTAGCACCACAGAAGATCCGCGACGTGATCGGTGTAACGAAGGCATACTGTACCCGCGTGGGCAGTGGCCCGTTCCCTACCGAACTGCACGACGCTACCGGCGAAGAGCTGCGTAAGATCGGTAACGAATTTGGCGCTACCACAGGACGTCCCCGCCGTTGTGGCTGGATCGACCTGGTGGCCCTGAACTTTGCCTGCATGGTAAACGGTGTAACCAAGCTGGTAATGACAAAGGCCGATGTATTGGATGCCTTTGAAGACCTGCAGGTGTGTACTTCCTACGTAGTTAATGGACAAAAGACCAGGCAGGTTCCATTCCAGATGACCAAAGTGAATATCGAGCCAGAGCTGAAGGCCTTCAAAGGCTGGAAGCAGGATACTTCCAAGCTGAAAACAGCTGCTGAACTGCCTGAGGTAATGAAGCAGTATGTTGCCTTCATCAATGAATATCTCGGTGTGAACGTGGCCTATATTTCCAATGGACCAGGCCGGGATCAATTGATAGAAATATAGTATTTCTGTTGAAATATTTGTTTCTTTCGGAAGGGAATGTATCTTACTGAATATCCAATAGAACCGGTGCCCGATCGTAGTTGCAGCCCCTTGCGGAGATTAAAAATTATGGTTTTATTATGAGTGCTCAGTGGGCTGTTTTTACGAGTAAATTTTTTTAATAAAAAAGTTTGGCGAATTGAAAACTTCGCTGAAATTTACAGCATAATCTTACCAGACAATGGCAGCAAAATCTGACAAAGAAAAAAAGACCGGCGGCAGTCCTGCACCAAAGTCTTCTAAGGAAACTCCTAAAAAAGCCTCGCCAAAATCTAAGAAAGAAGAGGATGAGGATGATGAAGACCTTGAGGATGATGATACCGAAACAACACCCAAAGCCTCCAAGAAAGGAAGTAAGACTGCTTCCAAGAAAGGAGACGAGGAGGATGACGATGATGATGACGACGTCGAAGACGACGAAGTAGATGATTGGGATAAGGTAGAGGAAGACGAGGAGTGGGATCCTGACTTCGAAGAATTTGATTTACCTAAGTCGAAGACCAAGAAAGCTGGTTCAGGCGGTGGTAGTACTGGTGCAGGTAAGAAAAGTGCCAAAGATGATGACGATCTTGGCATCGATGATGAATTCAAAGACATGGATCTCTTCAACGATCGTGGTTTTGACGATGAGGAGGATGATTTTTAATCAACGCGTTGATGAGGCGCTACTGCAATAGTGAGCAGAGGTTTTACATCATTCCCGATAAAAGATTTTCAGCAAACAAAATTGCAAATGTTGAACTGGTGCAACCGGTTCAACATTTGTTGTTTCTTAGATAACCAGCATTATCCTTCCGCTCTCCATCGTTATGAATGTTTGCTGGCAGCCGGCGCGACACACACGTTACAGGCAACAACCGGCGACAATGCTTTCTCCCTTCTACGTAGTTTCTATGAGCTCCACAAAGATTGGCTCTTTGGTCACCTTGCTTATGACCTCAAGAATGAGCTGGAGCCTTTGACCAGTAATCACCCCGATGGTATTGGCTTTCCCGACCTGTTCTTTTATGTGCCAGCAGTGATCCTGCAACTCGGAGAAACTGAGTTGATGATCGGTACGTTGCAGGACGATGCCGAAAGTATTTTCGAGGCCATCATGGAGATGCCAGCGGAAGACCAGGTTAAAAAGGGCGGAGGTTTCTCTGTTCAGCCGCGGTTTACGCGCGATGAATACCTACAGGTGATCAAAGATCTGCAGCAGCATATTCTCCGTGGTGATTGCTATGAGATCAATTTTTGTCAGGAGTTTTATGCAACAGCGGTCATCGATCCCTGGCAGGTATATCATGCCTTGTGCGAGGCTTCGCCCAATCCATTTGCAGCCTTTTACAGATCGGGTGATCAATATTTAATGTGTGCTAGCCCCGAGCGTTACCTCAATAAGCAGGGGCAGCGTCTGTTCTCGCAACCGATCAAGGGTACCTGGCAGCGGGACATTACCAATCAGGTATCTGATCAGGAGAACAAGGAGCAGTTGTTTCATAGTGCCAAAGACCGTTCGGAGAATGTGATGGTGGTAGACCTGGTGCGCAACGACTTGTCGAAGGTATGTGAAGAGGGGAGTGTGCAGGTGGACGAGTTGTTTGGTATCTATAGTTTTCCGCAGGTGCATCAGATGATCTCTACCGTAAGTGGTATGCTGCGACCGGATGTGCATTTTATCGATGCCATCAGGGATACTTTCCCGATGGGGTCTATGACCGGGGCACCTAAACGAAGGGTAATGGAATTGATCGAGCAGTATGAACGTACCCGGCGGGGACTGTTTTCTGGTTCGGTGGGGTACATTACGCCCGAAGGCAATTTCGACTTCAATGTGGTGATCCGCAGTATTCTCTATAATTCTGCAACTCAATATCTTTCTTACCAGGTAGGTTCTGGGATCACTTTTTATAGCGACCCGGTGGGCGAATATGAAGAGTGCCTGCTGAAGGCGGCCGCTATCCGGCGGGTGCTGGGTGGGTAACTGCTGCTGGCGCCAGCTTTTAACTCTCTGACATGAAAAGGGTGGGCTACTTTCTCAGAAATAGCCCACCCCATATACTGAAGCTGTTTACTTTACTTCTTTGGCTGCTACGGTTGCACCGCTGAGCAACATTTGAACTGATTCGTTCAGGATAGCGTACTTATTGGCCTGGAACACTTCCATCTTATCGGAAGGAAGCTTGAGTTCGTAGGCATTATCGGCACTGGCCATTTTCTTGTCGAAGTCGGGATTATACCTGTTGAAGGTATTTTGATCCATAGAAATGTGACGGGCGATCACCGCTGAATGGTACTTACCGGATACGGTTACACTCTTTGTATTGGTAAGTTCAGATGCGCTCAGGTCCCTGCGGAGCAGGTACGTGGCGGTAACACCCATTTGTTCTTTGGCTTCGGCCTTGGTGAGTGTGGTTACACTTCCCTGACCTTCAAAGATATAATGCGTTCCAATGAACTTCTTTACGTGCGTCCTGGATTCGGCCGGCAGGTAATACTGCAGGTTCCAGAAGTTGCGGCTTCCGCTTTTGCGGATAGCACTGTATACGTTGCCGGGGCCACCGTTGTAGGCAGCGATGACCAGTAACCAGTCACCAAACTCGGTATACAGATCTTTCAGGTACTTGGCGGCGGCGTGCGTACTCTTGTAATAGTCCTTACGCTCGTCGTAGGTACGGTTTACTTTAAGACCCAGGATGCGGGCGGTAGCCGGCATCAACTGCCAGGGGCCTACGGCGCCTGCCCAGGAAACAGCTGAACGTTTAAGTCTGGATTCAATTACGGCCAGGTATTTCAGCTCGGTGGGAAGGCCATACTGACCCAGGATGTTCTCCATCATGGTAAAGTACGGGCGACCCCAATCCTTGATCTCCATCAGGTCTTCTGTGTTCTTCTCCATATAGTCCTGTACGAAACTGATGGCGCGTGGGTTCAGCCTTACAGTCGAATTAGCTTCGAACAGTGAGGTAAAACCCGGATCGGCCAGAGAATCTGACTTAGCGGGAGACTGAATCGTGTCATTCAACACGATGGTTGCCTTTAGTTTACGGGCTTGTGTTGATTTGGCTGCAGGCTTTTGGTTAGAGGTTTTTTTCTTTCCTCCGGTATCAAACGCCATGAGTAACCACACCAGACTTAAAACGCTGGCATAAAATAGCTTTCTTTTCATCATCGTTTTTTTAGCACAACAATGCCGACTCTCAGGTATGGATTAAACGGATGATGTTTTAAATAGGTAAAGGATCGTCTTTGATAGGATAGAAGAAAAAGGTTGAGCAGAAGATGACGCCGGGGAGTCGAGATTTGGGCCTTTCATGTTATCCGGCGAACCTGTACTGCAGCATCCACTGTTGGGATAGCTGGAGCAAATATAATTCGCGGAATCGGTTCGTCATAATCTGCAGACCATAAGGCATGCCATTACTGTGCCAAAAAAGCGGGATTGAGATACCGGGAATGCCGGTCAGGTTGGAAAAAACTGTAAAAATGTCAGCCAGGTACATGGCGATGGGATCGTCCATTTTTTCGCCCAGCTGGAAGGCGGTGGTGGGAGCGGTGGGCAGGATGAGCGCGTCGAACTGGTTGAATACCATATTCGTCTTTTCGACCAATAGTTGTCTTACTTGCTGGGCCTTCGTAAAATAGGCATCGTAATACCCCGCGCTCAGTACGAAGGTGCCAAGCATGATCCGGCGCTTGACTTCCCAGCCAAACCCGTCAGATCGGCTGGTCTTATAAAAATCTGTTAAGGAGAGGTCTTTTTTTTCCACATCGGGTGTCCGGTAGCCATATTTTACCCCATCGAAGCGCGATAAGTTGGAGGAAGCTTCGGCGGTGGTCAGGACGTAATAGGTGGGTACGATGTAGTCTAAATACTCAAAATCGACTGCTTCTACGGTATGTCCGTCGGCGCGGAGCTTATCGATCAGACCGAAGATATTGGTCCTTATTTCTTCATCGAGTGCCGGGCTTTCCAGGGCTTCTTTGAAATAAGCGATCCGTAAAGACGTTGGTTTTGAATCGATTGCAGCAGAGTAGGCCGGTACTTCTTCAGTTGCCACGGTGCTGTCGAATTCGTCGGGACCGGCGATTGTTTCGAGTGTGCGGGCCACGTCGGGCACGTTGTTGGCGAAAATACCGATCTGGTCGAAGGAGGAGGCATAGGCAATGAGGCCAAACCGGGAGATGCGGCCATAGGTGGGTTTGAGGCCCACTATACCACAAAAGTCGGCCGGCTGGCGTACCGATCCACCAGTATCGCTGCCCAGGCTCACCATACAAAGGGCGGCTTGTACAGCAACGGCGGCGCCACCGGATGAACCACCGGGTACCCGGCTTTCGTCGATGGCGTTGAGTACGCTACCGTGTGCAGAGTTTTCGTTGGTGGAACCCATCGCAAACTCATCGCAGTTGGTATTACCTATTATAATGGCCTCTTCGGCGAGGAGACGTTCTACGGCGGTTGCACTATAGATCGAGGTGAAGTTGCCGAGGATCTTCGAAGCGGCAGAGACGGGATGGTCTTTGTAGCAGATCACATCCTTGAGGGCGATCACTACTCCATGGAGTTTACCCAACGGCTTGCCGGCTGCACGTTGTGCATCCAGTTTAGCTGCCAACTGCAAAGCCTCCACGTCGTAGACCTGGAGGTATGCATTCAGATGGCGTTTCTGATCAATATTTTTCAAATAATGCTGTACTGCGGCTACGCAAGTGGTAGCGCCAGAAAGCAGATCAGCATGGTAATGGGTTATTGACTGGTAGGTAAACAAATCCTCGTGCCGGCTTTGAGAGAACAAATCGGTTTGGTATCCCCTTTATGGAAGATGAATTATTGAGCGGGAGTAGTAGGCGCTTTTTTGTCCTTCTCGTTCATGCCGTCTTCAATCTCTTTCTTCACATTGCTCTTGGCATCGTTGAATTCGCGGATACCTTTACCGATACCCCTCATGAATTCAGGGATCTTACGGCCACCGAACAGGATCAGTACAGCCAGAACGATCAGCACCCACTCCATACCACCAGGCATCGAGATCATCAGTAAATTGTTAGCTACAAGCATGGTACTCTTTAATTTTTGAATGAAGTACGAAATTACATCTTTTCATAGGTAAAACGCATAATGCACAGCACAAATTACCTGCAATTACTACCCAAATAAGGTATTTCACTTGCGGTTAACAAAGTAGGGGAGGCGTAGAACATAAGTGGGTAGGGGCATTCCGGCGAATCTGTTGTAATGACCGGAAGAACAAACGGTTGCACGGAGAATGATTGCTCACCTTTTTATAATATATAGCCGCAGTCCTGGAGAAATGTGAGCAGGTGCTGGTGGGGTATAGGGAGCCCAGCCACACGCAATGGAATCATCTGGTGCTGCGCTTTACCATGAACTTTCCTGGACCGGGACTGATAGGGTCCTCGGTCGGGATTTGTTCGTGTTTGATTCGGTGTTAAAGCGCACTTTCCTAAAAGAATACCGAAGAAGGAGCGAAGAAGGACATAATGAAAGGCGAAGAAAAAGGGGCTGGGGGTAGCAGGGTTGGCGATGGAAAAAGGCCGGGGAGCGAACGGGGGAAGCATGGGGCAGTGTTTGCGGACCGATTTACAGGAGGGAAGGTGTGGTGGGGGGGGCGAGGTTTTTGGAAGACGAAGGGGAGCGGGGCAGGTAGGCCCGGAGAATGGTAAGGAGCGCCAGAGAAGGCGGCGAAAGCCAGGCGTGCGAGCGATGGAGCTCTACAGGGCCAGGCACCGGGATCGTGGGTAATCAGGCATATGGCCGGGTACACACAGAAGGGGGGGGCAGGGATGGCCTGCCTTATAATATGATAACTACGAGCTGCCGGAGCCGATTAGGGCCAGCAGGGGCATAAAAAAGCGGAACCCGAAGGTTCCGCTCCGTATATCTTGTAACGAGCTGAAGTTTAGCCTTGTGCAGCGACAGCCATACGTTTTTCCTTGATACGAGCGCTTTTACCGCTACGCTTACGTTGGAAGAACAGCTTGGCGCGACGAACACGACCTACCTTGTTCAGTTCAATAGACTCGATGTTGGGAGAGAAGAAGGGGAAAGTCCTTTCAACACCTACTCCGTCAGAAATCTTGCGAACGGTGAAAGTAGCAGTACCACCAGTACCCTGACGCTTGATTACATCACCACGGAAACCCTGGATACGCTCTTTACCACCTTCAATAATCTTATAGTTTACGGTAATGTTGTCACCCGCTTTAAACTTCGGGAACTCTTTACTACCGGTCAGTTGCTCGTGTACGAATTGAACTGCTGCGTTCATGATCTTCAAATTTTAAGGAGGGCAAAGGTAACTGTTTATTTCAATTTTCGGCTATTTCTACCGAATTTATTTATCTGGCCACGTTTACAGAGCGTTTTTCCCGGATCACGGTTACCTTAATCTGGCCGGGAAATGTCATTTCGGTCTGTATCTTCTGGGCAATCTCGAACGACAGTTTATCGGAATCTGAATCGGTAACCTTTTCAGCTTCAACAATTACACGCAGTTCGCGACCTGCCTGGATAGCGTAGGCTTTTTCAACTCCATTGTACGACAACGCCAGGTTCTCGAGGTCCTTGATACGCTGTAAGTATTGTTGCATGATCTCACGACGGGCACCGGGACGGGCGCCGCTGATGGCATCGCAGGCCTGTACGATGGGGGAGATCACGTATTGCATTTCCATTTCGTCGTGGTGGGCGCCGATGGCGTTCACTACGGCGGGGTTCTCACCATATTTTTCGGCGAGCTTGGCTCCCAGCAGGGCGTGGCTCAGTTCGGACTCCTCATCGGGCACTTTACCAATGTCGTGGAGCAGGCCGGCGCGTTTTGCCAGTTTGGGGTTGAGGCCCAGTTCGGCTGCCATGATACCACACAGGTTGGCTACCTCGCGGCTGTGCATCAGCAGGTTTTGACCGTAAGAAGAACGGAAACGCATTTTACCAACGATACGCACCAGTTCTTTGTGCAGGCCGTGGATGCCGAGCTCGATCACGGTACGTTCACCGATCTCCATGACCTGCTCTTCGATCTGGCGACGGGTCTTTTCCACGATCTCCTCGATACGGGCAGGGTGGATACGACCGTCAGTTACGAGACGCTGCAAGCTAAGGCGGGCGATCTCACGACGCAGGGGGTCGAAGGAAGACAGGATGATGGCTTCGGGGGTATCATCAACGATGAGGTCCACGCCGGTGGCGGCTTCGATGGCCCTGATGTTACGACCCTCACGACCGATGATCTGTCCTTTGATCTCGTCGCTTTCCAGGTTGAATACGGTGATGGAGTTCTCAATGGCCTGTTCGGCGGCGGTGCGCTGGATAGACTGTATGATGATCTTGCGGGCTTCTTTGTTGGCCTTTTGCTTGGCGTCGTCGATGATCTCCTGCTGGAGCGCCAGGGCTTGTGTGGTGGCTTCCTGTTTGAGGCTTTCTACCAATTGCTTTTTGGCTTCTTCGGCGGTGAGACCGGCAATCTTTTCCAGGCGGCGGATGTGCTCTTCCTGGTGTTTTTCCAGTTCCGTACGCTTCAGGTTCACTACTTCTATCTGACGGTTGAGGTTTTCTTTGATCGCCTCATTTTCCTTTACCTGCTTGTCGAGCTGATCGACCTTCTGGTTGATGGTTTGCTCTTTTTGGCGTACCCTGTTCTCAGACTCTCCCAGTTTTCGGTTACGTTCTCCGACCTCTTTTTCGTGTTCGCCTTTAAGTTGTAAGAACTTTTCCTTCGCTTCTAATTGTCTTTGTTGTTTAACTGTTTCGGCCTGAGTTTGTGCATCGGCCAGTAATTTTTTGGCTTGCAATTCGGCTTCGTCTACCTGCCGTTGGGTGTTCTTAGCAAAGATGAATTTGCCGGCGACGATTCCCACCACCAGTCCGACTGCTCCGAGTATATAGGCTAAAGCGTTCGCATCCATTGTGTTTTATTGATTTTGATTGTTCTGTCATATTATGTATCCTCTCTATGTATAGCACGTTGGCCATACTGGAGACGTTAATGTGCGAAAGTACGGAAATTACGCAAGCATTGTTTGACCAGCAAACCTATTTGCATAATTTCTGTTTGCGGGCTTCAGTGCTGCAATGGGTAATAAATGATTTCCACTTATCATTTTGTATGACAGGCGGGAATGAAGGAAGCCTTGTTTTCTTTAATATTGTGGTGTTCACCATTCAAAACCTTCTTACAATGAGACATCTACTACTGGCAGGCGCCTCCATGGCCCTGTATTCTTTAGTTCAAGCCCAAGCACAACCATTTACCCTGAAAGGAAAGGTTCCTCAAGGCGGCGACCCCATCGAATGGGTCTATCTGACCTATTCGGTTGATGGCGACCGTAAAAACGACAGCGCCCAGGTAAAGGAAGGAGCGTATGGCTTCACCGGCCAGCTCCAGAATGCTACCATGGGAAGCCTTCGGGTAAAGTATGCAGCGGGTTCAGAGTCTGCTAAAAGAAGGCCGATGCAACGCGACTACGCCACCGTTTTCCTGCAAGGCGGCGATTTGACCGTCAACAGTGTTGACTCATTCAGCAATGTGAAGGTTACCGGATCGAAAGCCCATGACGAGTATGCCAAACTGAGTGATCAGACCAAACCTTTCAGAGACCGTCAAAAGGATCTGTACAATGCTTATTCCGAAGCCAACAAAGCTGGCAAGAAGGATGAAGCTGCCAAACTGGATGCTCAGATCGACGCATTGTACGAAGAAATGAACGAGAAGGTGTATGGTGCCTATGTAAAGTCTAATCCCAAATCGCCGGTGGCTTTATTTGCCTTTGGGCAATTTGCGGGTTATGACATCAAACCTGAGAAAGTAGAACCGGTTTTTGCCCAACTGCCCAAATCGGTGCAGGAATCAAAAGCTGGTAAAGACTGGAAAGACCGGATCGACATTGCCAAGAAAACTGGCATCGGTCGTTTCGCGATGGAGTTCACCCAGAATGATACCCTGGGCAAACCTGTACAGCTTTCTTCTTTCAAGGGTAAGTATTTACTGGTCGATTTCTGGGCGAGCTGGTGTGGTCCCTGCCGTGCAGAGAATCCCAATGTTGTGGCCGCTTTTAACAAGTACCGCGAAAAGGGTTTCCATGTGCTCGGTATTTCCCTCGATCAGCCCAATGCCAAGGAAAAATGGATCAAAGCCATCCACGACGACAAGCTGACCTGGACGCATGTGTCCGATCTGCAGTTCTGGAAAAATGCCGTGGCCGTTCAATACGGTATCCAGGCCATTCCCCAGAACCTGCTGCTGGATCCCCAGGGTAAGATCATCGGTAAGAACCTGCGGGGTGAAGACCTGCAGAAGAAACTGGCCGAACTGTTCAATTAGTGACAGCCTGTATGCCCTTGGGCATACTTAATAATAAGGGTGGGCGCTCCGCTCCTTGACGGAAGGCCCACCCTTTTTTTGTGTGTATGGACAACGCATTTCGATTTATTCTCCGTCTCTTTGTAATATCATCTATTCAATCTCTACAAATTCTCAACAATCATTGTAAATATGAAGAAGTTTTTATTTATCCCTTTGTCCCTGTCTGTGTTGGTGGTGAGCGCCCAGTCGCTGAACCGGAAAGCTGTTTTTACCAAGGGTCAGCAACTCGAGCGGGTAGCTGCCATCAAGATGATCATTGGTATGGATATGATGGGGCAGTCGATCGAGATCAATAACACCAATACGGTGACTACGCTCGTAGAGGTGAAGAATGCTTCGGCGAAGGATTTTGCGTTGGCCAGCACGGTAAAGCGGGTGGTGACCAGCATGGCCGGTATGGGCCAGGAAATGAGCTACGATACAGACAAGAAGGATGCTTCGGCTCCCAGCGAACTGACCAAGAAGGCCGACGAGCTGGTGGGTAAGACCAATAACCTGGTGGTTGATGGAAAGGGTGTGATCATCAGCAGCGACGACTCGACCACCAAGGATTCCGACAAGGCTGCTTTTATGGGCATGTCCGGTGGCCTGGTGAATATGGGTAATAAGGCTGGCGCCCTGTATGACCTGGTGGCCAACCTGCCCGCGAAAGCTGTTAAAGTGGGCGACACCTGGGTTGATTCGGTGGTGACCAAAGAAGGCAAGACTGTTTCGAACTATAAAGTATTAGAGATAAAAGGTGATGAAGCACTGGTGGGTGTAGACGGCACGGTGGCGCAAAGCGGCCAGGTGGAAAACCAGGGCATGACGATCGACCTGAACATGGCGGGCACTGCCAAGGGCTCTTATACCCTGGAAGTGGCTTCGGGTGTTATCAGGAAGCGTTTGATGGAAATGAATGCTACCGGTACCATGGAAGTGGCTGGCCAATCGATCCCTTTCACCATGAAATTGAACATGGACGAGGGGGTGACCAGGAAATAATTTTATCCCTGCAGCATACGGTCGAGGAGTTTTTCCATGGACTGTAGCTGTTTATCTGCTTCACTCGCCAACAGCGGCTGGTCTCCGGCCGCTTTTTGTTGGGTGGCATACCAGAGTACGACCATGGCTACATAGTCCTGCATGTCCTTTCCGGCAAACTGGGTTTTGAACTCAATGATCTTGTCATTGATGAGTTTTATGGTCTTGCGAACCACTTCTTCGTCGGTCGGAGCGATGCGAATCCGGTAGGTTCGGTCGCCAATAACCACATTTATGGGAATTAATTCTTCCATTGCTTGCAAATTTGGAAAGAGATTTCTATATTTATCCACACAGAATTAACAACTGGATATCTGATACACTTTGGACTCTAATGGATCGTTTTGGATGTTTAAGGATTAGGAAGACCCGTATTCTATGATTACATCACCAAAACCACGCGAACTATGTTTGCAAAAGTAAAGTCATCCATCTTCATTGATGTCCTGACACTCGAATTAGTAGCCCCTATCCGTTCCAGTCTTAAAGCTATCTTACGCGACGAAAAAGGCGAAGAATGCCAGCGTATGGAGGCCAGTGTTCCAAAAGGTGACAACACCGTTACCTGGAAGGGCCTCAATGATCTGCCATACGGCATCTACACTTTAGAACTTTCCCAGGGCGAAGACGAAATGAAAATGCGTTTAGTTAAACGTGTGTAATTCAATTTATTGGCTCAGCATGGCAATACACCGGTCTATTTCCCGGATGTACTGATGCAGGCGTTTGTCCAAATCTTTCTTGTCGGCCTCGTTCAGTTGGCCGGTAGCTGTTTTCAGTGCTGCGATCTTATTCTCCAGCTCATCGATCTTTTTAGCCTGCGTTACATCCCTGGCTTTTAACTCCTTTACCTCTTTTGTTAGCCGGTCATTGTCTTTTTGCAGCACCTGGTATTGGTGCAGCACCTGCTGCAACTTGTCGTGGATGCGTTTCCAAGGTTGCTGATTGTCTGACATGCCTGTAGGTTTTAATTATAGCAGCCGGTTCCGGATGCTACTGCCAGCCATCTACCACTTGCGGTTCCTTGATGGCCTGGTCAGAAAGGCCGGCGGCCCGGGGCTTGCCGATCCGTTTCTGACCAGGCGTTCCCTTTATTTTCTGATCTCTGCCTGGAGGTCTTTTTCCAGGGCGGTCATGATCTTATTCATCATACCATCGATTTCCTTGTCGGTGAGTGTCTTTTCTTCATCGAGGAAGGTAAAGCTGACGGCGAGTGATTTCTTATCGGCGCCCAGTTTTTCGCTTTCAAAGATATCGAACAGCTGTACGGTCTGGAGTTTTTCGATGCGTACCTTTTTAACGGTCGACTCTACTTCTGTGTAGGGAAGTGCCTTTGGTACGATCATGGCCAGATCGCGGTGTACAGGTAGCTGCCTGGGCAGTTCGGTTACTTTGAGTACTCCTTTGGCGACTTTCTTCAGTAACAGTTCCCAGTCGATATCGGCGAAAAATACAGGCTGTTTAATGTCAAAGCGCTTGAGTTCATGGGGGGCTACGGTGCCTAAGGTGGCGATGACTTCGTTGTTGATCTTTACTTCCAGGCTGTCGGCCAGCTTTTGTGCGGTAGTGGCGGCCTGCCAGCTTGTTGCAGTAATTCCGGTAAGCTGCAATATCCTTGCCACGATTCCTTTAAGATAATACAGATCAACTCCATACCCTTTGCCTTTCCAGGAGTCTTCTTTTACCTGTCCGGTGATATACAGGCAAACGTGCTCTTGCTCATTGTAATGGCCGGGACCGGAGGTATGATACGTTTTACCGAATTCGAAGAACTGGAGGTTTAGGTTTTTCCGGTTTAGGTTGTGTGCTACCGCTTCGAGGCCTGTTTCGAGCATCGAAGGGCGCATGATATTGTGTTCTGCGCTGAGGTTGTTGAGCAGCTTTACAGCGGTACCCAGTTCGGCCTCGTCGAAATAAGCAGCATTGGTGATCGAGTTGGTGAAGATCTCGTTGAAGCCGAGCCCCACCAGGTAGTTGGCTGCTTTTTCGCGATAGGTATATTTATAGCTGTCGGTTTCGATCGAGGGCGAGATCATGATAGAGGTGGGGATCTCGACATTATCGAGGCCATCGATGCGCATGATCTCTTCCACTACGTCGGCCGGCAGGGTGATGTCGGGTTTGCTGTAGGGTGCGTTGACCCAGATATTGTCCATCCCTTCTTTGATCACTTCGAACCCGAGGGTCGTGAGGATCTTCTTTACGGTATCGGGATGGTAGTTTTTGCCGCTGAGCTTGCGGAGGTAGTGGTATTTCAGCACGACGGATGACCTTTCTCTTGGATCGGGGTATACGTCGATGATGTCGGAGGCGATCTCTCCGCCGGCCAGTTCCTTGATCATCATGGCGGCGCGTTTCAATACGTTGACGGTGTTGCTGATGTCGACGTTCTTTTCGAAACGGGTGGCCGCATCGGTGCGGAGGCCGTGACGGAAGGATGTTTTGCGGATCTCGATGGGGTTGAACCAGGCGCTTTCGAGGAAGATATTGGTGGTATCTGCCTTTACGCCGCTGTGAAGGCCGCCGAATACGCCGGCGATACACATAGGTTCACTCTCGCCATTGCAGATCATCAGGTCTTCTGCACTAAGCTTCCGGGTCTTTTCATCGAGCGACACGAAGGGGCTGCCTTCGGGCAGGTTCTTTACCAGTACCTTTTTTCCCTTGATGGCTTCGGCATTGAAGGCATGCAGGGGCTGGCCGGTTTCGTGCAGGATGAAGTTGGTAATGTCGACAATATTATTGATGGGGCGCAGGCCGATGGAACGGAGCCTGTCCTGCAGCCACTGGGGGCTTTCCTTTACCTGTACGTTGTTGATGCTGACGCCGCTGTAGCGCTGGCAGGCGTTGGCATTTTCGATCTCCACGGCAATGGGGGCCGATGTATTGTCGGTTTTGAAATTATTGGCGAAGGGAGTCTTTACCCGATAATCCTTTTTATCGTGGTGCACGAGGTAGGCGGTTACGTCGCGGGCTACGCCGAGATGGCTCATAGCATCCATGCGGTTGGGCGTAAGTCCGATCTCGAATACCCAATCGTTATAGGGTTTGAAATAGGTGGCGGCGGGAGTACCCACTTTTACTTCGGCAGGTAGTACGAGGATGCCGGCGTGGTTGTCGCTGAGTCCGATCTCGTCTTCGGCGCAGATCATGCCATAGCTCTCAACGCCGCGGATCTTGGCCACTTTCATGGTGAGTGGATCGCCTGTTTTGGGATAGATGGTGGCGCCTACAGGAGCTACGATCACTTTTTGACCGGCTGCCACGTTGGGGGCACCACATACGATCTGCAAGGGTTCGCCACTGCCGATGTTTACGGTAGTGAGCGATAATTTATCGGCATTGGGATGCTTTTCACGGGTCAATACTTCTCCGATGACCAGGCCCTGCAATCCACCTTTAAGACTTTCATATTTTTCAAGGCTTTCTACTTCGAGGCCAACGGCTGTTAAAATCCTGCTCAAGCGCTCCGGTTCGATGGTTACCGGTAAATATTCATGTAACCAGTTATACGAGATCGTCATTACTTAGTTTGATCTTTTGATGTTGATATTTCTTGCCTGCGCCACTTCTTTCACCGCTATCAGCTTTTGCCATTTGCCGGCGATTTTTGGGCGAGGGGCAAAGATAAGGATTAGCAGGCAAGGCGGGGCATGGATGTAGGTTCATGCCGTGGCGCCTGCTGGCAGCTTATGAGCGCGGTTTTGCATCAGCCTGGTATGGCTTATTGCGGCCCTGGGCCTATTGCGGGGGGTAAGGTTTGGGCGAACCTTACCCGGAAATGGCCACTGAGTTGGAGCGCCGGATCACAGTAAATTCCAGCCAATGGCTTTGTTGACGGTGGTGGCGATCACGGCGATGGCTGCATTGAGGGCGTTCTCTACGGCGATCAACCCGAGCCCCTGTATGGCGAGCAGTACGGTGCGGAATGAGTTCTTTTGAATTTGTATGTGCAGGAGTGCTTCTTCTTTGGTGATCTTGCCTTCGAGTTTGAGCTTGCCGATCATGGCCAGGTTTTGGGCGAAGGCTTTACTTTCTTTCTCGGCGAATGGTTTTACTTCTTTCCAGGCATTTTGCAGGATGGGTTTGGCTGCATTGAGCATCTCTTTGGCGATGGCCGATACGTTTATTGACATAGTGGTGATGTTGAATGGTGGTTAATTATTGTGCTTTGGCGCGGGCTTTGAGTGCCATGATGAATTTGAACATGGCGGTGTACTGCGATTCGAAGGCACCCTTGAGCAGGGTGACATCGGATTTGCTGAGCAAGCCGTTGGGTTTTCCTTTGTGGAGGGAGTCCATGAGGTTGACGTTTTCATCGAGGAGGTCGAGCATGTTGATCATGATCTTGTTCTTCTCGATGGCGTTATTGCGGATGCGAACGGTGCGCGACTTTACGCGGAGGCCTTCATAAAAAGGCAGCGAATTGTTGTAGGAGAGATCCTGCGAGCCTGGATTGGCTTCGTGTTTGACGAAGAAGGTGGTAGTACTTTGTTGCATTTCGGACAAGGTCTTGTCGGTAACGTCATCGTATGCGGATAGCAGGGTGACCTTGCAGGCGGTAAACAACAGGACGCTCAGCAGGAGTATGCCGGTGAGCTTTCGTAGTGTTGGGTGTGCTGTCATAAACAAAAATTAGGATTATTAATAGAGTATATTCAAACGGGTTATTGTTCGCCACCGGCGGGTGGTAGCGGTGGATTACTGTCGATGACCTTAAATTTCTTCGGAGGCGCCAGTGTGGCGTTATCTTCATCGGTAAAGGTCATGGTGAGTTCGGTCTTCGCTTTTGCAGCTTCGGGTAACTGGTAGGTGAAGCTGATCTCTTCGCTGGTGACCTGTGTTTCTGTAATGGTCTCATTGTCGATGGTGATGATCAAATTTTTCTCTTTCAGGTTCTTTCCTTTGATGAGGATGGTATTGGCGCCGTCCTTAACGAGTTCATCGGGTGTTATGGTATCTATCTTCAGTGCGGGATCGGTGAGTTTATTGGGCCGGTTGTCTTTGGGCGCGAAGATGACATCGAATACTTCTTTCAGTTTCTGGGTGGCGATATCGGTAAAGAGGCCGGTGAGGATGGCTACGGTGAGTATGCGATCGAGATCTACATTGCCGGGATCGTTGCTGGCGCCGAACGCGAAATAGAGGGCGAGCGAAAGGGCGGCGGCGGTGAAGGGGCGTACCCAGTACCAGAGTACCCAGCTGCGCCTGAATTTACCGGCGCCGATGAAGGTGGTGAAGGAGGTGGCTATATGGATCATATTGCCGAGGAAGCCACCAACGGCTACGAGCAGGAGCACAATGATGTTGAGGTGGATGTATTCGTAATGTGTGGTTGCTGTTTTTACCGGGCTGGCGGCGGGTGCTGCCTGGCTGGTGGTGGGTGGTGCAGCATGGAGGGCAGCGGTGTCGCGGCTGAGGGTGTCGGTGATGGAGCCGGGAGCGGTTGTGGCGATGGTTGCGGCCGGGGTTGTTGTTGTGGCAGTGGTGGTATCGGAGGGTGGCAGGCAAGCGTTTGTATCGAGTGTCATGGCGAACCATTCATAACGATAGAGGGCGCATTTTTTACCGGGTTCGGGTAATTGATCGGGCCAGAATGCAATGAGGACGGTGATCGACAGGACGGTGAACAGGACGAGGAGGAGACCGGCGGCTATTCTGCCTCCTTTGGTGATCTGCGGATCGGCCGTGTTGTTGTTCGCCATGTTGCGGGCTGTTTTGTATAGGTTAGTAATGGTGCCTTACTGTTGTGTGATCAAGGGGCTGTATTCAGGCTGGCGGGCCCTGGTGACCGGATTATGCTGCGTGACTGGGGGAGAGGGCAAAGCTGGGGAGAATATTTGTGATTATCAATACCACAAACAGGGTAGGGTGTGATGCCCGGCTGTGGGGAGGGAGGCCTGGTGAAAGCGGCTGACCGGGAGCGGTAACCTGGCTAATGCGTTGTTTGGTGGCGGTTGTGGATAGGTGACGGGATGCAACGAATGAGGGGGCCTGAGAAGGTGGGCATGGCGGGAAGTGTAGCTGGCGTATCAGGAGGCTGGGAAAGGGAGAACTGAAGGATGGAATAGTAGTGGATAGGGGCCTGGGGGTGTACTGTGAGGGTACTGCTCGGTACGGGTTCGGCACGGAGCCGAGTCTCGATAAGGTCTCGATAAGGTCTCGGTAAGGTCTCTACAAGGTCTCGGTAAGTCGGGTTATTGGGAGGTCAAAAAGGGACAACAAATGCGGGAGAAGGGTGTGGTTGCGTGTTGGGAGCGGGGGGCTGGGCCTGGTTTTAGCAGCTAATTCTTATTGATAAGAAAATTAAATGGCTGCAGGTTGTTCGACAACATGAGGTGGATACGTGGAGCCCGGCGTTCCAGGCGATATTGCCGAATTCTGGCGATCTCGAGGGTGTTGGAATAGGCCAGTGCTTTGGTGGTGAGTAACTGGCTGCATAATTTTTCGTACTGGATCAGTAACTCCAATTCTTCGCCCTGCTGATCGTTCAGCAACACCTCGTAATGCCTAAGTTGATATACCCGCATGGTGAATTAAAAGTTAATACTTCCTCTAATATCGCTCATAAAACAATACCAGTAAAGCTTTGTTCATTTTTTCAATCTAAAGTTAATGTATTTACTGCTGTTTCGGCGGTATGAAGGTGATAAAATCGAGGCTGATTAAGTGTTTTTTCATAGCTGCGACCGGTAAACCCTTAGTGCTGCTGTATCTCATTCGAACGGACTTCTTTCCAAATTTTTTCACCATATTTTCTTCGCACAAGTGTGTGTTAATTTCCTTTGGGCCGGGGTGCCAAACTTTTGTAAATTGGGTATAACCGGCACGTTGATGTGGATAACCCCTAAATAGGTGTGAACCGAACCGTGAATTGGGGGTTATTAAATATAGGTTCCAGATTTTTTTTTCCGGGACGTTGGGTGGTTATATATTCGCCGTCCTGACTAAAGCGGTAACATTCGGGTAACCCTGGATTAACAATTTCGTAACACAAGTCTGGAATACTGACCCGCCCGTCATTGGTTGGATTCTCCAATTGAGTGACCAGGAAAATCCGTCCCCCTAAAGCAGAGACCATCGTTCAGTGGATTGTATTTGCCAACGTTCTCATTTACTTACTGACCAATTGAACCAATGGAGCTAACGAATTTTAATAAAGACCGCAGTAAACAGCGGCGGAAAGGATCGGTTGATCTGAGTACGATGATGTATGGAAAGGTTCCGCCACAGGCGAAGGACCTCGAGGAAGCTGTACTGGGTGCTATCATGTTGGAAAAGAGCGCTTTCGATACTGTGATCGAGATTTTGAAGCCGGAGTGCTTTTATGTGGATGCCAATCAGCGTATTTACCGGGGCATGCTGAGCCTTCAGCAAAAGAACCAGCCCATCGATATTTTGACCGTGGTGGAGGAGTTGAGGAGCAAGGACGAACTGGAAATGGTAGGTGGTCCGTACTATGTGACCAGGCTGACCAATTCGGTGGTTTCTTCTGCCAACATCGATGCTCACTCCCGTATCATCCTTCAGAAATTCATTCAGCGTGAATTGATCCGCATCAGCGGCGAGATCATCAGTGAGTCGTACGAAGACAGCACCGATGTTTTTGACCTGCTGGATGAAGCTGAAAGCAAGCTGTTCGAGATCACCAATAATCACCTTCGTAAGAACTTCGACAGTATCGACAGTGTGTTGGTGAAAACGGTACAACGGATCGAGGACATGCGCAGCCGTACGGAAGATATTACGGGTGTACCGAGCGGTTTTAAGACGTTGGACGCGGTTACTTATGGCTGGCAGCCTTCTGACCTTGTGATCCTCGCGGCACGTCCTGCGGTAGGTAAAACGGCCTTCGCCCTTAACCTGGTACGGAATGCGGCGTTGAACCCGCAGAAGCCCACTCCGGTGGCTTTCTTCAGCCTTGAAATGAGCTCGGCCCAGCTGGTACAGCGTATCCTCTCGGCCGAAAGTGAGATCTGGCTGGAAAAGATCTCCCGTGGTAAAATGGAAGAACACGAGATGAAGCAGCTCTATGCCAAGGGTATCCAGAAACTGGCACAGGCGCCCATCTTTATCGATGATACAGCGGCTTTGAACGTATTTGAATTGCGGGCTAAAGCGCGCCGTTTGAAGAACAAGCACAATATCGGTTTGATCATCATCGACTACCTGCAGCTGATGAGCGGCGGCGGTGGCAAGAACCAGAACCGTGAGCAGGAGATCAGTACCATCTCCCGTAACTTAAAAACGCTGGCGAAGGAGTTGATGGTACCGATCATCGCCCTGTCGCAGTTAAGCCGGGCGGTGGAAACGCGTAAAGACGGCAATAAGATGCCCCAGCTGAGTGACCTTCGGGAATCGGGTGCGATCGAACAGGATGCGGACATGGTAATGTTCATTTACCGTCCGGAATACTACGATATTGCCCAGAACGAAATGGGGGAAAGCAATAAGGGTGAAACGCATATCCGTATCGCTAAACACCGTAACGGTTCGCTGGAAACGATCAAGCTGCGTGCCTTGCTGCACATCCAGAAGTTCACGGAGTTTGAGGAAGATGATTTTGGCGGTCTGCAACCCGGTGGCGGCGGCGGTAACTGGAAGCCTGTGCAACCCGATAATGCGGGTGGTGCGGACGGCGGTGGTGGCGCCAAGCTCTTTATTCAAGCTGGCAGTAAAATGAATGATATGCCGTTTGGCGATGATGATGATGCGCCGTTCTAAGAAAGGCAGCGTAGGCAATCCCGACATACGTCGGGACAACTGAGGCAGCGACGAGAAGAGTGAATGGCCTGGAGCTATGATGATCGAAAAAGCAACAGCTAAAACATACTATAAACTTCTGAGGTTGTTTATTCCTGGCCCTCCCAATTAAGCATCGGGGAGGGCTTTTTCTTTTTTGGCTATTGATTGGCGCACGAAAGTGCCGATAAGGTAACTTGCAGCATGAGCCTGCCTATCTTCTATATAGAATCTGCTGCTGCGGTCAATGATATTATCACGCTTCCCGAAGAGGCTTCCAAACATATCATCCAGGTGTTACGCAAACAGGTTGGTGAGCTGGTGCAGCTTACTGACGGTGTGGGCAACCTGCTGACTGCCGAGATCATCAACGATCACAAAAAGAAATGTGGTGTAAGGATCAACGACGCCGTATATACGGCTCCGGCCAAGCGCCGGATCACCGTTGCGATCTCTCTCTTAAAGAATGCCAGCCGCTTTGAATGGTTTCTGGAAAAGGCTACCGAGATCGGGGTGCAGAGTATTATTCCTTTACTGTGCGATCGTACGGAGCGCGAACACTTCCGCCACGATCGTATGCAGGGCATCCTGGTGAGCGCCATGTTGCAAAGTCAGCAGAGCTGGCTGCCCGAACTGCATCAACCTGTGGCCTATGAACAACTCTTCCGCCTGGAAGATGTGATGCAGACCTCTCAAAAGTTCATTGCCCATTGTATCGATAGTGACCGCCGTGAACTGCAACGGGAAGTTTCGGCTGTGCAGCCTTCACAGATCATATTGATCGGTCCGGAAGGCGATTTTACACAAGATGAAATTGCCCTGGCCCTGCAACATCAATTTATGCCTGTGGTGATCGGCCATAACCGACTGCGTACTGAAACCGCCGGTGTGGTCGCGGCTTCGTTACTGAAGATCGTTTGAGGGCGGGTAAAGTTGAGCGGGCGCGTTTGGCGAAGGAAAACAAAAAAGCCCGGTCAATTACTTGCCGGGCTGTATAGTTACTAAACGTATTTGTGTTAGTGGGCCATATCGTCTTCCTTCTTTTTGCCGGCCCCGTCGAGTATGGGCGAATTGAGCTGCACCACGCGTTTCGCCTGCCGCTTTCGCATGGTCATGTTGAGCAGCTCTACGCCAAATGAGAATGCCATTCCGAAATAGATATAGTTCTTCAGGTGCAGATCGTGTGCTCTTTCCGAGTCCCAGCCTTCGATCACCAGGCTCAAACCGATCATTACGAGGAATGACAGGGCCAGCATCTTGATCGTAGGGTGTTCCGATACGAAGTTGGAGATGGCGGGGCTGAACAGGAACATGATGATCATAGCGATGATAACCGCAGCGATCATGATCTCCACGTGTTTTGCCGTACCTCCGGCGGTGATGATGCTATCGAATGAGAAGACGGCGTCGATCACTACGATCTGCCCCAGTGCCTGTCCCATACTCAGCGGTTTCTTGCGCTGTGTGCTGGCATTGGGATCTTCCCCTTCCAGTTTATGGTGTATCTCCATTACTGTTTTATAGATCAGGAATAATCCGCCGGCGAGCATTACCAGGCTGGCGAGGTCGAAGCCTTTACCAAACCAGCTTTCGGGGATCACGTATTTGCCCTTTTGTTCCAGCAGCCAGCCGAGGGCGAGCAGCAACAAGCTGCGTACGATGATTCCACTAATCATCCAGAAGCGCCTTGCCTTTGCCATTTCCTTTTTGGTGTGCAGGCGGTTCATGATGATGCTTACAAAGATCACGTTGTCGATACCTAAGACGATTTCAAGTATAACGAGGACCACAAAACTGATGATGCTATCCGTCGTAAGAAGATGTTCCATTTGTATATATAAGTTGTATAACCAGTTATTTATTACAGCCAGCGGAGTTATTTATTCTTAGGTTATGCCAGCGATTTACAGATGTTCTGTACAATTCCCGGACCTTCATAAATAAAACCTGTCCACACCTGTATGAGGGAGGCTCCTGCCTGCAATTTTTCCTGTGCATCGGCGCCGGTGAATATGCCGCCGGATGCGATTACAGGTACTTGTCCGTTGGTTCTTTGTGTGATGTATTGAACGATACCTGTCGATTTCTGTGTAAGGGGTTTGCCGCTTAATCCGCCGGCGCCGATCTGCGCCAGTTCGGCTTCGGTGGATTGTAGTCCGGTGCGATCGATGGTGGTGTTGGTGGCTACCAATCCGTCGAGTTTTATTTCCATGGCGAGGTCGATGACATCATCGATCTGCTCGCGGGTGAGGTCGGGTGCAATTTTAAGCAGGAGGGGCTTGGGATCCTGTTGGGTGCCTGCGAGGGTTTGGTTGATGGTTTGCAGGTGCGAAAGGATCTTGCGCAAGGCATCCTTTTCCTGGAGTTCGCGCAAGCCGGGTGTGTTGGGTGAACTTACATTGACGACAAAATAATCGACCCAATCGTAGAGCTCGCGGAAGCAGATCTCGTAATCTTTCCAGGCGTCTTCGTTGGGTGTCACTTTGTTCTTACCGATGTTGCCGCCAATGATGAGGCGCGGTTCGCCGGCATCGGCAGATGCCGCTTTGCTGGTGCCCAGGGTTTGTTTTGCCTTCCAGTCTTTAAGACGCTTTGCCACTACTTTTACGCCTTCGTTGTTAAAGCCCATACGGTTGATGAGGGCTTTGTCTTTGGGGAGGCGGAAGAGACGCGGCTGATCGTTGCCGGCTTGTGGTTTGGGGGTAACGGTGCCGATCTCGACATATCCGAAGCCCAGGGCTTCAAGTTCGTTGAGATAGAGGGCATTCTTGTCGAAGCCGGCTGCCAGGCCTACGGGATTCCTAAACTGCAATCCAAATAAATGGTGGCTGAGCTTTTTGCTGGCCGGTGTATTTCTTCGGGCGATGATGCGCTTCACAAAACCAACCTTGCAGGCCAGTTTCAAGGCGTTCATGGAGAAATGGTGCACTCCTTCTGTAGGAAAAAGGAACAATACTTGTCGGATAAACGTATACATAGACGGGTGCGAAGATATTTCTTTCTCCCTCCATTGCGACCGCTATGTGGCAAAATTTTAGTGAAGTATGTGCCAGAGGCGATGAGAGATAAGGTAGTAATGAAGGTGCATTTTGGTGCTATGACAACAGGGGTGCCTTCAATTTCCACGGTAAGCAAGCAGATAAGCTGGTGGTGTTGTTATAAGGATAGGTAGCTGATAATGAAGCGGAAACAGCGGTTCTGTCCCCTGTTTTGAAAACTTGTATGTTCTTGTTATCTTTGGTATACAAGGTTGCATAAACAACTAAAATTATTCCTATGCAAGAGGCATATATCGTTGCAGGCTTTCGCACTGCTGTAGGTAAATCGAAGCGTGGTGTTTTCCGTTTTTACCGGCCCGATGACCTTGCGATCGATGTGATCAAGGGTTTGCTGGCGTCGGTTCCGCAGCTTGACCCCAAACGGGTTGACGATGTGATCGTGGGTAATGCGGTTCCGGAGGCTGAGCAGGGTTTGCAGGTTGGCCGTATTATTGCGGCCCGTGCGCTTGGTTTTGAGGTACCTGGCATGACGGTGAACCGTTATTGTGCGTCGGGGCTGGAGACCATCGCTATTGCTACTGCCAAGATCCGTATGGGGCAGGCGGAATGTATCGTAGCTGGCGGTACTGAAAGTATGAGCCTGGTACCTACAGCTGGTTGGAAAACGGTGCCTGCCTATTCCATTGCGAAAGACGAACCAGATTATTACCTGAGCATGGGGCTTACGGCCGAGGCGGTTGCCAAGGAGTATACTGTAAGCCGTGAAGACCAGGATGCTTTCTCCTATAACTCTCATAAGAAGGCAATTAATGCCATTGAACAGGGATTTTTCAAGAGTGGCATTTTGCCTATTACGGTGGAGCAGGTGTATGTAGATGAAAAAGGCAAGAAGAAATCGAAGACCTATGTAGTGGATACTGATGAGGGGCCGCGCCAGGATACCAGCCTGGAAGCGCTGGGCAAACTGAAGCCAGTTTTTGCTGCCAGCGGTTCGGTAACGGCAGGCAATTCTTCCCAAACTTCGGATGGCGCAGCTTTCGTGATCGTGATGAGTGAGAAACTGGTAAACGAGTTGGGATTGAAACCCATTGCGCGTTTGGTGAACTGTGCTTCGGCCGGTGTTCATCCAAGGATCATGGGTATTGGTCCGGTCGAGGCAGTGCCGAAGGTGTTGAAGCAAGCAGGGATGAACCTTGGTCAGATCGACCTCGTTGAATTGAACGAGGCGTTTGCTTCGCAGGCGCTGGCGGTTATCCGTAAGCTGGAGATGAATCCTGACATCGTCAATATCAATGGGGGCGCAATTGCGTTGGGCCACCCACTGGGTTGTACCGGTACCAAACTCACTATTCAGATCACCAACGATATGAAACGATTGAATAAGAAATACGGCATTGTTACGGCCTGTGTGGGCGGTGGACAGGGGATTGCAGGCATTATTGAAAATATTAATTAGTCAGTAACCATATAGTTTAGATTCTTTAAGTGGCCTGTGGTACGAAGTTGGAACATCCGAAATCGTGCTACAGGCCTTCTTATTTATCGTGTTATTACGTAATTAGCACGGAAATTTACCTGTAGATACCAATTGTGGTCATATGGCAGCATTTTTGAGTATTGAAGGCTGCGTCTGCTTTCGCATAATGTTTTACGGTTACGCTGGTTATGCGAACACCCTAATATCAAACCTATGGATAGAAGATCATTCTTCCTGCTTACTAGAAAACCTATTGCTGCTCCCGATCGTCCGTATGCCGGGTTGCGTTTTATCAATTCCGGTTTAACTCCCTATAGCGGAGCGTGGACCTCGGCTGAGGTTGCTCACTTGTTGAAGCGCACTATGTTTGGCGCGAAGAAAAGCGATATCGATCATTTCCTGTCGATGCCGGTTTCACAAGCTGTAGATGCTTTATTGAATATTTCTCCTGCTCCGGCTCCTCCTGTTAAGACTTATGATAATACCGGTATTGCCGGCGGTGATCCTGAATTGACAGTTCCTGATGGATCTACCTGGGTTAACACGGTGACCAGGGATGAAGAGGCCAACGAAAAGCGGGTATTGTCGTGGAAGTCGTGGTGGACGAGTTTGATGATCAACCAGGACCGTTCCATTACCGAAAAGCTGATCCTTTTCTGGCATCATCATTTTGCCACCGAAGCCAATATGTACCGTAATGGCATTGCGGGTTACCGCCACTATGTGTTGCTGCATCAACTGGCGCTGGGCAATTTCAAGCAACTGGTGCGGGCTGTTACACTCGATCTGGCGATGCTCCGCTACCTGAATGGCTGGCTCAATATCAAGCAGGCGCCGGATGAGAACTATGCGCGTGAGTTGCAAGAGCTTTTTACCCTGGGTAAAGAAAACGATCCCAATTATACTGAACCGGATGTACTCGCAGCTGCGCGTGTGCTGACGGGCTGGACCATCGACGTAGAGACAGAGACCTTGATGTTTGTGCCCGAACGGCATGACAGCACGAGTAAATCATTCTCTTCGTTTTACGGCACTACGATTGCGGGGCGCAGTGATGCCACGGCGGGTGATGCTGAGCTGGACGATCTGCTCAATATGATCTTCAATAAAAAGGTGGAGGTGTCGGAGTTCATCGTGCGTAAGCTGTATCGTTGGTTTTGCTATTATACCATCGACGCGGCGACGGAGACGAATGTGATCAAACCGCTGGCACAGCAATTCCGGGATGGCAATTGGGAGATCAAGCCGGTACTGGCGAGGCTTTTCAAGAGCGAGCATTTCTTTGATGCACTTAATCAGGGATGCCTGATCAAGAGCCCGGTTGACCTGACTGTAGGATTATGCCGTGAATTCAATGTGGTGTTCCCCACTGGCGGCAATGATGCCTATAATATGTGGGCCTTTGTGATGGACCAGGCGGGGCATATGCAACAGTATATCGGCGATCCGCCGGGTGTTTCGGGCTGGCCTGCCTATTACCAGTTGCCACAGTTTCATGAAATGTGGATCACCTCGGATACTTTACCCAAACGTAATATTTTCAGTGACCTGTTGATCGTAATGGGATATATGCGGGATAACGTGACGTTGAAAATCGATCCGGTTGCGTTTGCGAAGACTTTGTCGAACCCCGGCGATCCCAACGCTTTGATGAATGACTCGCTGGCCATTTTGTACCGGGTGCCGTTGTCGGACGCGGTTAAGCAAAATATCAAGAAGCAGATCTTACTTTCCAACCAGGATTCGGATCACTATTGGACGGTGGCCTGGAACAACCATGTCAACAATCCGGGCAATGACACGTACTACCAAACGGTGAACATGCGGTTGACCTCTTTTTATAAATACCTGATGAACCTGGCCGAGTATCAATTATCCTGACACTACCCAACCCAATAACTATGAAACGCAGAGACTTTGTAAAGCAAACTTTGCCAGCGACGCTGACCCTACCGGGGTTGATCAATGGCTTTTCGGTGAAGGCCTATACGGGTGCTTCTCCGTTGGTGCAGGCGCTCATGAGTGCTCCGCCGACGGATACGGATAAGGTGTTGGTGCTGGTGCAGCTGAACGGTGGTAATGATGGCCTCAACATGGTGATCCCGATCGAGTTTTATGGCAATTACCTGAATGCACGGAAGAATATTGCGATCCCGCAAAACAAGATACTTACCTTAAGCGGCAACAATAAGACCGGTTTGCATCCCGGCATGACGGGTATGCAGACTTTGTATAATGAAGGGAAGCTTTCCATTGTGCAGTCGGTTGGTATTCCTACGCCCAGCTTTTCGCATTTCAGGGCTACGGATATCTGGATGAGTGCTTCGAATCCGGACGAGATTCTAAGCACCGGCTGGGCTGGTCGTTATTTGGGTACTCAGTTCCCAAATTACCCCAATGGTTATCCCAATGCACAGGTGCCCGACCCGCTTGCTATTCAAATTGGTGCGGTGCCTTCGTTGGCGTTACAGGGGCCGGTCATGAATATGTCGATGAATATTTTTGATCCGAGCCATTTCTACGACTTCCTGGAAGGAGTAACGGAGGTGGTGCCGGATACACCCTGGGGCAAGGAGTTGAAGTACATCCGGCTGATCGGCGGGCAAACTGAACAATACTCCAACGTGATCAGGGCGGCGGCGGCCAAGGTTACCAAGCAGGGCAGTTACCCGGGCGACAATTACCTGGGACAGCAATTGAAGATCGTGGCGCGGCTCATTAAAGGTGGTTTGAAAACGAGGATCTATATGGTGAGTACGGGTGGTTTCGATACGCATTCGGACCAGGTGAACAGCCTGGATACGACCATCGGTGTACACCATAAACTGCTGTCGGGTGTTTCAAATGCCATCAAATCCTTTATGGATGACCTGGAAGGATTGGGGGTGGCTGACAGGGTGATCGGATTGACGTTCTCCGAGTTTGGACGTCGCATCAAATCGAACGGCAGTATGGGGACGGATCATGGTTCTGCGGCGCCCATGTTCGTTTTTGGTAAGAATGTACGGCCAGGAGTTATTGGTAACAACCCCAGTATTCCGGCCAATGCTTCGGTGAATGATAATATTCCCTTTCAATATGATTTCCGGAGTATTTATGCCTCGCTCTTGCAACAGTGGTTTTGTGTCAATGCTACCGACCTGGAGACGATCATGCTGCGTAATTTTCAGCAGGTTCCGCTTGCGGTGAATGCTGCCTGTGGCGCCACGGGGCTGGACGATATTATCCGGGGAGCGGGCGAAGAGCTCATCACCAACTATCCCAATCCCTTTGTGGACAGTACCAATATTACTTTCCGTACCAAGGGCGGGCACACGCTGGTGCAGGTGATGGATAGCCTGGGCCGGGTGGTGAAAACGTTGACGGACAAGGTGTATGCACCGGGTGTTTACAAGCTTGGTTTCGACAGTTACGGTTTGCCGGGTGGTGTTTATTACGCCCGTTTTCAGAATGGGGCCATTCAGCAGGTGCGTTCGATGCTGAAGACGCGTTAGAGGAAGTACCGGGTGGATTATTTCGATCAGTGAATGGGGGAGGGCAGGTTGTTTGCATAATATTAATTTATTATAGATTGGCGGAAAGTCCCTTATCGGGGCTTTTTTCTTTTCATATGTCAAATAGTTTTAAATTGCTGGTGATTGGGAATCCTCACAATTCGATAGCTTTACTGTAAGCAAACTGTTTCGAAACCGACTATGCTGAAATTGTTCATTACCGACGACCATGAGTTATACCTGGAAGGATTGACATTATTACTGAATAAACAGGAAGGTATTCAAGTTGTAGGATCTGCGTTGACAGGAGAAAGCCTGCTGCGGCAACTGCCTGATCTGGATATCGATATTCTGCTGCTGGATGTGCATTTACCGGATATTGAGGAAGAGGACCTGCTTAAGAAGATCCGCTCCCTGAGGCCTCAGTTAAAGATATTATACCTCACTATCATGCGTGGCACCCGGTATATTCATAAGCTGGTAAAATATGATGTACAGGGCTACCTATTAAAGAATTCAAGTATTGATGAGTTGAAAACAGCACTGGCAGCGATAGGCGGCGGTGAAAAGTATTTCAGCAAAGAGATCAATATTCTCGATACAGATCAGGATTTTCGTCATACGATCACTATTGAGGACAAGAAGGTCGATGAAATTCTTTCCAGGCGCGAAATTGAGATTCTCACCC
Source organism: Paraflavitalea sp. CAU 1676 (assembly GCF_029223285.1). Taxonomy (GTDB): domain Bacteria; phylum Bacteroidota; class Bacteroidia; order Chitinophagales; family Chitinophagaceae; genus Paraflavitalea. Next base: position 828,435 of record NZ_JARHUJ010000001.1, read on the forward strand.
TCATCTGCAAGGAGTACAGCAATTCTGAGATCGCCGAAAAACTCTTCTTAAGCGTGAGCACCGTTGAAACCCACCGGAAGAACCTGATCGCTAAACTGGGAGTCAACAATACGGTGGGGCTGGTTAAGTTCGCATTGAAAAACAAGCTGATAGATTAAATCTACCCAAACACCAGAATTCGTTATCTTGCCGCGGTAATCTGATAATCAGTGAAATATTGGTTACTGGCGCTGTTCCTGTTCTGCGTGTTCCCTTATACTTATGCCCAGGTCGACACCACTCGCCTGAAGGCAGTGTATGACCGCTGCCTGGATTTTTCGGAAGACAAGGAAGATTCCCTCCTGTATTATGCCAGCTTTATCAAGCAAGAGTCTGACCGCCTGCGTTTTGAAAAAGGCGATGTGCTTTCCCTTCGTCTGAAAGGCATTTACGAAGAAATGAACAGCAACTATCCTGCTGCTATTCAATTCTACCTGCAATCACTGGATGCTTCGCGCAAACTTACTGATGTCGCTTATGAAAAAGCCGCTTTAAGTGATCTGGCCATCGCCTATGCCAATCTTAAAGAACCGCATAAGGCTAAATACTTCTACCTGCAAGCGGCCCGAATTTCGAAAGGCTCGGGCGAGGTATACGATCTCGTAAATACTTATAATAACCTCGCCGTTATTTATACCCAGCTAAAGCAATTTGACAGTGCCCGGTTGTTGCTCAATGAAGCCGTTCGCTTTGGAAAGCCTTTTGAGAAGGAGATCGACCTTTCCAGCACGTACAACAATATGGGCAACCTGTATTGCCTGGAAAAGAATTACGATCAGGCCCTGGTGTATTTCAGGCGTAACCTGCAGCAGCACCAGGCAGGCGATAATCCCGGAGACCTTTGGGTAGATGTGCTGAACCTGGCTGATGTATACAGTGAGAAAAAGCAGTTCGACTCCGCTGGCAAATACGGGGAACTTGCCCTAAAAATGGCGCTTGAGCTGGATTCGAAGGGGAAGGAAGCCGATACGTATGGTATTCTTTCGAAGCTGGCTGAGTACAAGGGTGACTACCGGACGGCCTATAGCTACCTCAAAAAGTGGTACACGCTCGATACAGCGATCCTGAATGATGATACTTATTCAACGGTAGCCGAGTTGCAGGAACGCTTTCATGCGAAGGAGCGGGAAGTGGCCAATCAGTTATTGAAGGGACAGATCGAAAAGGAGTCGTTGCGTTCGCGGATTGCCACCATCCTGGCCATTGCGCTGGCCATTATAGGGATACTGATCGCGATTGCTTTTATCATCAAGCGGAATGCCAACAGGAGGTTGAAAAATATCAATGACCTGATCGTGCAGCAGAACGAAAAGCTGGAAGAGTTGAACTATGAGAAGAACTCGCTGATCAGCATTGTTTCGCATGACCTGAGCACTCCCTTTACGACGATCCAGGTGTGGGGGCATGTGTTGCAGGCTGAGCCTGGCAAACTAACAGGCGACCAGCAGCGGGCCATCAATAAGATCATGCAGGCCAGCAATAATGGGGAGGATATGATCCGCCGAATCCTCGATGTGGAACGGAAGGATATTGCCGATCACCGCATGTTGCTGGAAAATTTTGACCTCACCATTTTTGCTGAAGAGGTGATCGAGAATTTTAAGCCGATGGCAGCCAGGAAGAGTATTCAATTGCATGCTGACATGCCAGAGAAGAAGTTGTACCTGCTGAGCGATAAGCAACTGGTGTCACGCATTTGTGAGAACCTGCTTTCGAATGCCATTAAATATACACCCAAGGGAAAGAATGTATGGATCAGCATCAGCGAAGAGCAGGATGCTGTGAGCATTAAAGTGCGTGATGAAGGTGTGGGCATTGAAAAAGACGAACTGCCTTACCTTTTCTCCAAATACAGCAAGATATCTTCGCAGCCCACCAACGGTGAGGCATCAAACGGCCTGGGTTTATCGATCGTTAAGCGCATCGTTCAGGAGATCAATGGTAAGATCTTCTGCGAGAGCGAGCCGGGCAAGGGATCCCTTTTTACCGTCGTGCTTAAGAAATAAGAACTTACTACCGGGTATTTAGCGAGGGCGCAGCGGGCGATAGATGCGGCTTTTGCAGGGTTTTGATAAATGCCTGCTTTGTAATTATTTAGCTGACAATAACTACCGCTTAAGAAATAATTGCTTTTTGTGTTGTGGTAATTGCTTTATTTTGCAACACAGTAGCAATAAACTTGAACCTGCATCTTCCCATATTCAGGCGTTCGCTGGCTGGCGTTTTACTGGTGCTCTTTGCTTTCAGTATAATGCCCAGGAAGGCATTGCATGATTTTCTGGTAAGCCATACGGATGGGGTTACGACTGTTAAGTCGGACGTGGCTCAACTGAGCAAAGCAGGTTTCAATTGTTCTGTTCAAAACCTGGTTGCGGAATCTCCTTTCGCTGCCGTGCATCAAACGATCGATCTTCCTTTTGCGCAGGTGCATTTCCTTGCTACGTGCCCTTTCTATTGCGAGGTGCATACTTCCCCTGTTTTCTTTTATACCTTGCGCGGCCCGCCCGCTATCGGTTGATGTTGTTTTCGTTTCATTCATGCGTTAGGCGTGAATGGTTTGAGGCTATTTCACGATGGCCGATGTGTACGATTTCTCTATTGATCGATAAATTAATTTATGAAACAGCTTTCTATCTATATTCTTTTCGTTTTGGGGAGTGGGTTACCTGCCCATGCTCAATCGAGTTCGTTATCTGCTACATTACCTGCTTCTTCTTCTACTTCTGTTGACGAAAATGTGTCCTTTACCGGTAAAGTTAAAGACGCCAAATCGGGCGAGTTGCTGGCTGGTGCTACTATTCAATTCCCTGACCTGAAGATCGGTGCTACCACCAATCAGCAAGGTGTATTTCGTTTACAAAATATCCCTACCGGAAAGTACCTGGTGGAGGTGAGCTTTGCCGGTTATGCTTCGATGGTGGAGACTGTTAGCTTTTCGGGTAATACTGAGAAAGATTTCAATTTATCACGGTCATATGCTGAAAATGAAGCGGTGACGGTTACAGGGGTGTCATCGGCTACATCGGTAAAACGCACACCGGTGCCCGTGAACATCATCAAGAAGGAAGAGTTGCTGCGGGGTGTTTCTACCAACCTGATCGATGCGTTGAGCAAGACACCCGGTGTGAGCCAGGTGTCGACAGGTCCTGCCATTTCCAAACCCTCCATTAGGGGCCTGGGATACAACCGGGTTGTGGTGGTGAACGATGGTATCCGGCAGGAAGGGCAGCAATGGGGGGATGAGCATGGCATCGAGATCGACGAATATAATGTTACGAAAGCTGAAATTCTAAAGGGGCCGGCTTCTCTGATGTACGGCAGTGATGCGCTTGCCGGAGTGGTGAATATCATTTCCATTTTGCCGGCGCCGCAGGGCTCCATCCGGGGTAATGTTTTCGGTACCTACCAGACCAATAACCGGCAACGTGGTTTGCATGCCGACATTGGCGGCAATCAAAATGGATTTGTTTGGGGCGCTTATGGTTCTTACAAAGCCGCTGCCGATTATAAGAATAAGTATGACGGTTATGTGTTCAACTCCAAATTCAATGAAAAGGACTTTGGGGGTTATATTGGCCTCAACAAGCATTGGGGATACAGCCATCTGTATGTGAGCAACTTTGATCAGCATGTTGGCCTGGTGGAAGGTGACCGTGATGATGCTACCGGCCAGTTCCTTAAACTGGTTGACAATAATGGCAGTGAGGAAGAAGCCATTGCTGCGGGTAAGGACTTTACCAGAACCGATCCGTTTGTGCCCCGCCAGCGCATCCAACATTTCAAGGTGGCTGTAGATAACAGTTTCAATCTTGGCAGCGACCGGCTTTCTGTGCTGGTGGGTTATCAGCGCAACCAGCGCCAGGAGTTTGGCAATGTACTTGATCCGGAAGAGAAAGAATTGTATTTCGACCTGAATACTGTCAATTATAATGTTCAGTACCATTTTGCTGAAAAGAACAACTGGAAGATCAGCATTGGGGTGAATGGCATGCAGCAAAGGAATGTAAACAAAGGGGCTGAGGCGTTAATCCCGGAGTATTCTTTGTTTGATGTGGGTGGTTTTGTCTATACGCAAAAACGTATCAATCAGCTGACCTTAAGCGGCGGTTTGCGTTTTGATAACCGTTCGATCGATTCGAAAATGCTGGCGGATGGCGCCGACGTTAAGTTCGAACCGTTTACCAAGAACTTTTCGAATGTGTCGGGTAGTGCCGGGTTGAGCTATGAGGCGAGCAAAGCGGTGACGCTGAAGCTGAATGTGGCGCGTGGTTTCAGAGCACCCAGTATTCCGGAACTGGCGAGCAACGGAGCCCACGAAGGAACGAACCGTTATGAGTATGGGGAGCGGGACCTGAAATCGGAAACCAGCTTCCAGGTAGACGGTGGCGTGGAATTGAATACGGAACATGTGTCGCTTGCGGCGAATGTGTTTTACAACGCTGTCCGGAACTTCATCTATTATCGCAGGTTGCAGTCGGTTGCCGGCGGCGACTCTATCCTGTTGGATGGTTCGGATGAGCTGTATGCTTTCCGGTTTGATCAACATAATGCCCGGTTGTATGGCGCTGAACTGAACCTTGATATTCACCCACATCCGCTTGATTGGCTGCATATCGAGAACTCCTTCTCTATTGTTCGTGGTACGTTGAGCGAGGAGCAGGATGGCAGTAAGAACCTGCCTTTTATTCCGGCGGCGCGACTGATCAATGATGTAAAAGCGGAGTTCGCTTCGAAGGGAAAGTTGTTCAGGCATGTTTTCATCAAGGCAGAACTGGACAATTCTTTTGCCCAGAATAATCCCTTTACCGGCTATAATACCGAGACCAGTACGCCGGGCTATACCCTGCTCAATGCGGGGCTGGGCGGTGATGTGGTGAGTAAGGGTAAGACCCTGTTCAGCCTATACATTGCGGCGAACAATCTGGGTGATGTGGCTTATCAAAATCACCTGAGTAGATTGAAATACACTGCAGTAAACAATGTAACGGGGCGGACGGGTGTTTATAATATGGGCAGGAATTTCAGTGTTAAGCTCAATGTGCCTTTGTCGTTTACCAACCTGTAAGGGTAGGGCACATAATAATATGCAGGCTGATTCGTTATTATTGTGTGTTACTAACCCATTTCTTATATGATTGTGGGCCCTTCGGATCTCCGGAGGGCTTTTTTATTGCCGTTAGTTGATGGGTGACTCGCAGCTGTCTTCTTGTGGATATACCAGGAGATGAGCAGTACGGTATGTAATGACGTTGATACACAGCACCAATAGAAATAGCGGAACTCGGTATCGGCCTGGTAGATGAAGAACTGGGGTAGCAGGTATAGCAGGGACGATAACGCCAGGCACTGGGTTGCGGTCCTGAACCTGCCAGCCGGCAGTTTTAGTGTAAGCAACAATTGCACTACCGGCAATAGCAGCCAAAACCATGGCTTCATGAACGGCAGGTCTTTGTTGGCTTTGATGTACGTGGTATAGGCCCGGAAAACGGGTGTTTCCTTCAATTTAAATCCGTAAGGATTTGTATGTATATAAGGGTAGAAATAGTAGAAGGTGGTATCGGGCCTTTGTTTGAGTTGCAGGTAATACAGGAAGCCATCGAACCTGTTTCTGAGGTAGGTGGCCTTGTTTTCGAGGATGGCTTTTTCCCAATGGTTGATCAATACTTTTCTGGATGCTTCGTCCAGCGGGGCAAACATGGTGGTAGCGCCATTGATCCACCAGAGGTTGTCGAGGGTGGCGGTGGTAAAGCGTTGCCTGATCAGGTTGGTGTCGAATGCCGGGTAACTGGTTACGAATGCGGGGAAATAGGATTTGCCGGTTGTGACGTATATGCCGGCGATGTCGTGTGCCATCAGTTTATACTCGGGATAGGTTTTGCGGGGCTTCAATACATACTTCGTGATGGTTGAATTGATGATCAGCAGGCCGGTCAATGCCAGCATCAGCCACGCTATCTTTTTCGAAAAGGTGCCTGTATAGATATTCTCTACCCACAAATAATACAATGGTATGGAACCAGGCAGGGCATTGATGCGCACCATGGTGCCGTAGGTGATGAGCAGGAAGGTTATGACCACTTCGGTCTTCGACATGGTCCGTGCCTGGTAATTTGCCCGCAGTATGATGGTGACCGCCAAAAGCCAGCAAAAGGCCATTTGGGTGTCTTTTACGATCAATCCGGCAAAATTCTGCACATAGGGCGCCAATGCAAAGAGGAGGAGCAGTGCGATCAGGGGGAGTGATTTTCTGCACCAGGTACTGGCGATGAGGTAGAAGCTGGTCCAGAGCAGGGCGAGTTGCATGACCAGCATCAGGAGGGGACCCTTGTAAATAAAGTTCAAGAGGCTCCATACGCCAGCCATGATGGGTGGATGCCAATCTGTATAGCTGAAATGGATGGATTGGGTATACTGATCGACCGAGTCGATATATAGGAAGCCGGGGTAGCAGGCGACGAGGTCGAGGATAAAGCCTGTGAATGATATGGTTACTAAAAGGGCCTTGTTCAAAAGGATGCTTATATCTGCGTAATTTACTTCATTATCGTATTATACACGGTAGGATATTGCTTTAGGGGCCGTCCGGTACAATGGAGAATGCCGGCTGGTCGTTTTTGCAGGCAAGATTGTATTTTAGTATCAAATTATGGCTATGGAGCTTTCGATTACGACCCCTGCTTTGTTGTTTCCTGCTATCTCATTGTTGATGTTGGCTTATACCAACCGGTTCCTGGCGTTGGCAAGCCTGATCCGCAACCTCCACGATAAATACCAGAAGGATCCCAATCAAAAACATATTGTACACCAGATCCGCAACCTGCGTACGAGGATCCGCCTGATCAGGTCGATGCAGGCTTTGGGGGTGTTGAGTTTTATGTTTTGTGTGGTATGCATGTATTGTATTTTCCGTAACTGGACGGATGCGAGCTACCTGATCTTTGCGATCAGCATTGCTGCTTTCATGGCCTCATTGATCCTTTCGCTGCTTGAGATCTCCCTGAGCACAAAGGCGCTGGAGCTGCAGTTAAGCGATATGGAGAAGGAAACGCGTGTCAATTTCTTTACCGATATCCTTGGTACGCGCGACAGCCGGGAGGAGGATCCCTCCTAATGGCTATGCTTCCTTTTTGGAGACCGGTTTTTTTGACTGATAGTCAGGGTCGTATTTGACAAAGAAATACAAGTAGATGACGCGGCTCAGGCGCATGAGCCAGGGCTGCAGGAATATAAGGAGGAATATATTGGTGCCCAGCCAAAAGAAGAAGCGGTTATCGCTGGTGGACATACCGATCAATACAAACCAGGCTACGAAGGTTGTTACTGAGAGTGCCACCGACAGGGCGTAGCTGACATATCCGGTTCCATACCAGAATCCTGGCTCCAGTTCATAGGGTTGGCCACATTCGGCGCAGGTTTGGGGCATGTCAAATACCTTCTTCAGGTTCCAGGGGTTGTTGTTTTTGAACATGGGCCCCCTTCTGCATCGTGGGCATTTCATGGTAAGCATGCTCCAGATATAATTTGGCTTGGACGGTACTGGCATAGGTGCAAAGATATGCTATGATGCAAAAAGGTTCAAGGCTGTGTGACCGCCCTGAACCTTTTGCTGCGAAATATTATGAATACTTGTTAAGCTGCCAGTGTTTTCTTCCGTTCTCCGATCTGCTGCCTCCACATGGCATAATAGAGTCCTTTTTCTTCCAGCAATTCTTCGTGTGAGCCTGTTTCTACGATCTCTCCTTTTTCCAGTACATAGATGCGGTCGGCGTGCATGATGGTGGAGAGCCTGTGCGCAATGAGTACAGTGATCTGGTTGCGCTGGGAAGATACCTGTTTGATGGTATTGGTAATCTCTTCTTCGGTGAGTGAATCGAGTGAAGAGGTGGCTTCATCAAAGATCAACAGGTGTGGCTTGCGCAGGAGGGCCCGGGCGATGGACAAGCGCTGTTTTTCGCCTCCGGAGAGTTTCAAGCCTCCTTCGCCGATCATGGTGTCGATGCCTTTTTCGGCGCGCGCCAGGAGATTGGTGCAGGCCGCTTTTTGTAATGCATCTACCAGGTCTTCATCGGAGGCCTCGGGACGCACGAAGAGGAGGTTTTCTTTGATAGTGCCTGCAAACAACTGGGTTTCCTGTGTTACAAAACCAATCTGGCTGCGAAGGTCATCATAGCGGATGGCTGTTTCATCTATCCCGTTATAGAGGATTCTGCCTTCCTGAGGGCGATACAGGCCAACCAGCAGTTTCATCAGTGTCGACTTACCGGAGCCGGACGGCCCAACGAAGGCTATGGTTTCACCAGTTTTTACCGAGAAGTTGATGTTATCGATGGCTTTTTGCTGTGCCGTTAGGTGTTTAAACCCGACAAACTGGAAGTCGAGGGTATCCATATTGCCGAGATGCCTGGGTTCGATGGGCTCTACCTCGGGCTGTTTTTTCATGAGGGTTTCGAAATTGTTGAGCGATACTTCGGCTTCGCGATAAGAAAGTATGATATTACCAATTTCCTGCAATGGGCCGAAGATAAAGAAAGAGAAGATCTGCATGGTAACCAGTTCGCCGCCGGTCATTTTGTTGTGGTATACCAGCCACATCATAATAAAGAGGATCACCTGTCTCAGGGTATTTACGAAGGTGCCCTGGACAAAGGATACGCTTCTGATGCGTTTGACTTTTTTTACTTCGAGGCCCAGTATCTTATAGGTGTTCTTGTTGAGCCGACCTACTTCCTGGTCGGTAAGCCCTAAGCTTTTTACCAGTTCTATATTACGCAGTGATTCGGTGGTGGCACCTGCTAAAGCAGTTGTTTCCTTGACAATGCTTTTTTGAATAACTTTTACCTTTTTGCTCAACAGGTTAGATATGAACATGAGCAGGCCGATCCCTCCGAAATAAACAATGGGCAATGACCAGTGGATCCTGACGGCAAACACGGATACGACCACGATTCCAATTACCACCGTGAAGAGGATGTTGACGAAATAGGCGATGAACTTTTCCGTATCACCCCGCACTTTGGTGAGTACGGACAGGGTTTCGCCGCTACGCTGGTCTTCAAATTCCTGATAGGGGAGACGCATGGCCTGTTGCAGGCCATCGGTGAAGACTTTAGCGCCGAATTTCTGGACTACGACGGTCATATAGTAATCCTGGAAGTTCTTGGCTATCCGGCTCACCATGGCTACCGATATGGAGCCAAGGAGCAACGGCACAACACCCCATTGCTTGTCGGTAAAGGTGAACAGGAAGGCATGCCAGTCGAATTGTCCGGGATGGTTGCGGTGATAATCGGCGAAGTTGACGAGCTTACCAAAGATGACAGGATCCATCAGGGAGAACCCGATATTGATGGCTGCCAGTAATAAAACAAGGAATACCAGCCATTTATGTGGCTTTAAATAAGTCAGTAATATCTTCATAGCTATTTGATGCTTGGGGAATTAGGAATTAACCGGCAAAGGACCTTGAAAGTTCAAATTCCATACAATTTCGGAAAAAATGGCAAGATGGCAGTTGCTAAAGGTGTAACTGTGTGGGCTGGTGGGTAAGCTTTATTTGGATGGGTGCAAGAGAGGGGGCGCTGATTGCTTTAATTGTTTTTCGTTGTAGCAGTTTACAAAGAATAATTCATAGGCATTGACTATCCGGTCCCAGTTGTAGGTGTTCTCTATCTTTTGCCGGTTGTTGTTGCGCATCGAAAGATTGCCATCGTTTTTAGACAGATTTTCCGCATAATGACGAATGTCGCCGGCGGTTTCGAAATAATACCCATCGGTTTCCAGCACGGACTTGTTGAATACATTATCCTGGGCAACGATCAGTGCGCCGCTACCCATGGCTTCCAGCAGTGAAGGGTTGGTGCCGCCTACTGAATGACCGTGGAAGTACAGGTTAGAGTAATAGATCAGGTTATTGACATGACTTTGGTTGAAGATGGCACCTACGAAGCGGATCCGCCGGTCTGTGGCATACTTGCCGGTTAGGTATTTCCCGAACTTGTTGCCGGTATTGCCCACGACTATGAAATCCTGTATGGCCCGGGATGCATGATATCCATCCAATATTGTTTCAATATTGTTTTCGGGTTCCATACGAGCCATCAGCATATTGTAGCCATACAGTTTGAGCTGATAGATTGCCGGAATTGTTTCGTCGGGCTGATTGAAGGGCGTGGCGCCATAAGCTATATAAACCGGCTCTACCTGGTATTTCTCTTTGAGGTATGATTGTATGTACGTAGAGTCGGCTACAAAATGGTCGCTGTACCTGATGGCCAAATGTTCGGCGTACTGCAGGAATTTTTGAACGGGCGCTGCGTATTTAGTTCTTTTCCATTCCAGTCCATCCATATTGGAAATGATGATTGGCGATGACGGATAGAGAAAGCCCCATACTGAACTGCTGGTGTATCCCAGGAAAAGCAGTACATCGAATTTTCGTTTTCCTGCATCCCGGACACAATTGAGGTCATAGATAAATTGGCCGGCTGTACCGAGCAGGTGTTCGGGATCGTAACAATGCAGGATGTGTACGCCCTTCCACCTGGTTTGCTGGTTGCTATGATTATGGGAGTTATAAACGAATACTTCGTGTTCTTTTTGCGCAAGCCTGGTCGACAGGTGTTCTGCAAAGTATTCAAAGCCGCCATAGTTATTGGGGATGCCACGGGTCCCTATTATGCCAATGCGTAGTTTCATGTGATATTCAATACCTGCCTGTACGCGAATAATGTCTTTTCGGCTGCTTTGTGCCAGGTATAATGGGTAATTATTTTTTCCTGCAATGCTGCAGGAGCAGGAGCGGTTGCGGCCAGGTGGATGGCGTTACGGATTGAATCGGGCGAGTTGGGATCACAATAAAAGGCATAATCCTCAAAGTACTCCCGCGTATATCCTTTATCTGTTATAACGATATTACATCCCATGGCGGCTGCTTCGAGGGAGGAAAGTCCGCAGGTTTCGAACCAGCTGGGTAGGACATGGACGGTTGCTTGTTGGTAGTATTTGATCAATTCCGCTTGTGGAAGGTGATCGATAAAGGTGATATTGGGGCCGGCAATTTCCTTACAGTTGTTGTAGTAAGCCTGTTGATTGGGTGCCGGATCTCCTATGAGCAAGAGCCTGTACGATGAATTGTTGATAGCCTTAATAAGGTTCAATTGATTCTTGATGCCTTCGATACGGGCTACACAAAGGACTAGGTTGGGGTCTTTGACCGCATCCTGCTCCGGTTTAAAGAGAGCTGGTGATACCCCATTGGGTACGATGGCGAACTGATTGCGGACTTTGTATTGTTGCCGCAGTGCATTTTGCTCAAGCATGGAGTTAGGGAGCAGAAATGCGCATTTTTTCAGGATCAGCTCAATGCTTTTTTGTTGTCCTTTCAGTAGATAAGCGGCTGAGATTGACCGGTCGGTCCTATTCAGCCACCTTGCTACCACCTTTAGGTATTCGATGGTGTTTTGTGGAAGGTGTCGCGATATCCGGCCTATTATTCCGCCTCTGTATGTTTTATCAAACAGGCTGTAATTGACCAGGATAGGGGATATAACATAGGGCATTGTAAGGTGGCCTATATGGGGTAGTATATCGGCTGGCCTGGTAAGGTTGAAAAAATGCAGCAGCGTATATCTGTTATAGTCAATACGCTGATTGGCCGGTAGTATGACGACTTCGGTGCCGAGTTGTCTGATTAGAGCTGCGGTGTTGACTACCTGGTGGGTATCGCCTCCGATAACCGTAAACAGAGTTGATCTTACTATATACGCTACTTTCATAAGAACCCTTATCCCTAATTCGGAGAAGGGGGCCCCGGGGTTGCTTCCTATTGCTTGATTTTTACCACTTAACGCAGGGGCTGTTGTGTGTTGGAGAATTGCTAAAGCCTATATATAAACTGGCAGGTTTGATTTGTTTAATATATTTTTGCGCAACCTGTGTAGTGGCAGGAAATATGTGGTTTTTGGTGTATATGTGCCTGTGTTTGAAGGCTTTGTTTAGATTCCTTTCAAAATTTAATAACTATCCATTCGTTTAAAGCGGGTATATGGAAAATCAGGACAAAAAGAAAGTTCCGGGTAGTGATAATGATGTAGACCTGGGTACATTATTCCAACTAGCTGGCAACGGTTTCAGCAAGTTGACCAGCTTCTTCCGGCAATTGTTTATCGGCTTTGGCAACGGTATGCTGTTCATGCTTATTTTCCTGAAACGCCGAATGTGGTGGATTTTGGGAGCTTTACTAATCGGTTATGGTTGGGGTACTTATCAGAATTACAAGAATGGGGTGAAATATTATTCGACAATGACTGCCCGCTTTCATTTGGGGAGTACGAAGGCGTTATATCACACTATTGACTATCTGAACAATATGATCTCTGCTGGCAGGTCCAATGAACTTGCCCAATTATTATCTATATCAAAGGAAGAAGCTGCGAGCTTGCGGGCGTTTGAAGCGGAAGCGATCGTTGATGAGAAGGAGGTCAGCGACTTATACAGAAAGCAATTTTTGTCTTATAACCGCGGACAGTTTCTTCGTACGGATACTTTTTGGACCCGCGTCATTCCTTATAAAGATTTCAAGGCCGGGTTGACAAAGTTTGACTATCCATTGCAAGAAATTAGTGTTGTAAGCACACAGATCGATGTGTTTCCAAAAATACAGCAAGGTTTCATTAATGCTGTAACATCAAACGGCGATCTGAAGAAGAATCTTGCGATCAGCCAAAAGATCCAGCTTGAGGAAGAGGCCGCGATAGTGGCTTCGTTGCAGGGCCTGGATACATTGCGAACGGTATATAACGAAAAGCTCAGGAAACTGAATAAAGAGGATGGTGGTGCAACAACTAATGTCAATTTATCGGATAAATCGTCTAGCAGAGCAAGTCCCGAACTGGAATTATTTGATAAGCTGATGCAACTAAAGGATGAGCTGAAGTTGTCAAGGCAGCAGGAAATGAGCAATACAGTACTTGTGCAGGTTTACGCATCTTTCAGTGAAGTTGGGAGAAAATCGAATATCCTGAGGCAGGGTGCGGTAACGACCGCGTTACAGGCACTTGCTTTACTATTTGTGATTTTCCTAATTTACGAAATTTATAACATTACTGGATATTACGAAAAGAAGCAGAAGTCCAATCAGGGTTAGTTTATGTGGTAAAGCTATTGATAACAGAAAAGAATGATCAAGTCCACCATCCAGGTTACGTTATTTTCTCTCCTTGGTATAGTTATAAACTTTATCATTCAAATACTTCTTGCCTATTTTTTCGGGGCTTCTGAGGAAAGAGATGCTTTTTTTGCTGCTACATCCGTTCCTACCTATATCAATGTCATTATTAGCGGGTCATTCGTTGTCGTATTCCTTCCACGACTGATTGATATTGGCTTCAGGAAAGAGAAAGACCCAGGTGTATTTATTAATAATATGATCACTTTTTCTGTGGTGCTGTTATTGATAATTGTTTTGCCAATCGTTCTCTTCTCAAAAGGTATTGTTTCCCTATTGTTCCATGGGTTTAATACAGAAAAGATAGACCTGACTGCGAAATTGCTGATCGTCCTTTCACCAACCCTGATTTTTCAAGGGCTTGCGAATATCCTGGTTGCTATCTACCATTCTAAAAAAGTGTTCCTGAAGCCTTCCTGTTCATTCCTGATCGCTCCGGTCACTACCATTCTTGTTACTTATCTTTTTAAGAGCCAGTGGGGCATCATCAGTGTGGCGGCCGGTAGCTCCGCTGGCTGGTTATTCACTTTCCTGTATTTACGGTACAAAGCCGGTATCCGTTACAAGCCTAATATGTCATCCTTATTCCAGGATCGTGATTTTCAGCTTTGTTTAAGGCAGTCCATGCCCTTGTTTTTGGGCAGTTTTATATATCGTGGAAGTACCGTGATTGAAAAGATGGTTGCTTCCAGCTTTCCTGCCGGTGTAATTTCCTATTTGGGTTATGCGAGTGCGATCGTTACGACGCTGAGTTCCGTTACGATCAACGGGGTCGCTACGACCATGTTTCCACTACTTTCTGAGGCTTGGTCGGCCAGAGATATGGAAAAGTTCAGGAAGTTCTATTCTGATAGTCTGAAGGTCATCTTTATCCTGTGTGTACCAATCATGCTGATAACTATTGTATTTAGTAAGACCATCATTGCAATTGTCCTTGAGCGTGGAGCCTTCAATAGGCAGGATACGCTGGAAGTGAGTCGTTTGCTGGCTTTGCTGATGGGAGGATATTTTTTTCTAAGTATCAATACTATTCCCGGAAGGTTGTTTTATATCACGGGTATAACGCGTGCGGGGCTCATCAGCGCTATCGTGGAAGTTGTGATCTATACAGTGCTTTGTATATTGCTGAGCAGGATTTTTTCATATTATGGGATCGCTTATGCGCAAATAATATCTGTGGCTAGTGCAACTATTTTTTCCTGGGTGATCCTACAGGTCAAGTTTCAGGTTTTGCAGATTGGCCCCTTGTTTCGTGATATGCTGAAGATAGCGTTTTGCGGTTTCTTGTCATTTTTGTTGATGTATTCATATAGGATTTGGTTCGACGAGCAAACATTTTTGATCATGTTAATTTTCGGGGGCTTTGCCGTAGTGGGATATTTCTTTTTGCTTTCCTTGTTATTGAAGGATGTTGCCCGTTTGCGCATTCTGATAGTAAGTAAGATCCAAAATTTAATCCCGGCCAAATGAGTATTAGGGAAAGAGTAAGGGCAATATTAGTGCCTGCATTTAATGAGTATTAAGTTGTTGATTTATAGCGTTTGTAAAAAGTTATGGTGGAGCTTCGGCGAAAGCCCACACGATAAAACATATAATAATGAAAAAAGAAGTAGTTCCTGGAGTAGAGGTAATTCTTGATCAGGATAACACTATTCCCTTATGTCACATTATCAGGGCTGCCTATAATCCGGCAGGTACGGAATTCTTTACTCCCGATGTGTATTCTCAGCAATTGGGTATCATCAAGTATCCCAAGGGGGGAAAGATCAAGCCACATTACCATAATAAAGTTACCCGCGAGGTTCATTACACACAAGAAGTGCTGGTGATCCGAAAGGGAAAGCTACAGGTTAATCTTTTTGATCATAAACTGGAGTTTATTACAAGTGTAGTTTTGTCCCAGGGAGACGTTATTTTGCTGGCGTCCGGCGGGCATGGTTTTGAGATGTTGGAAGACTGCGAGATGCTGGAAATCAAACAAGGCCCTTATAACGGTGTTGAAGCCGATAAAACCCATTTTTAACATGATTCTTGTAAATGAACCGTTGCTTGACGGGAATGAGAAAAAATACCTGGTTGAATGCATCGATACCGGCTGGATCTCCTCTGAGGGGCCGTTTATAAAGGCATTTGAAGAGAAGATGGCGGCAGCCGTAGGGAGAAAGTATGGCATTGCCGTAAGTAATGGATCTGTAGCCATCGATGCGGCTATCGTTGCACTGGGAATAGGGAAGGGTGATGAGGTAATCATGCCTTCATTTACCATTATCTCCTGTGCTGCTGCGGTCGTCAGGGCAGGTGCCAAACCTGTATTGGTGGATTCTGATCCCCTTACCTGGAATATGGATATCGATCAGGTAGAAGCAAAAATCACCTCGAAGACCAAAGCAATCATGGTTGTTCATATTTACGGGCTACCGGTTGATATGGATCCAATCTTCGCGCTTGCCGAAAAGCATGGTTTGAAAATCATCGAAGATGCTGCTGAGATCCATGGTCAAACCTATAAAGGACGTCCTGCAGGTTCGTTGGGTGATATCAGTACGTTTAGTTTTTATCCTAATAAGCATATTACTACTGGCGAAGGAGGGATGATCATGACTGATGACGAAGCCTTGGCCAATAAATGCCGATCGCTCCGCAATCTATGTTTCATCCCTGAAAAGCGCTTTTACCATGAAGAGCTTGGTTTTAATTTTCGAATGACGAATATGCAAGCGGCTTTGGGGCTGGCTCAGTTGGAGCGATTGGATGAGTTCGTGGTGAAGAAACGACGAATGGGGGAGCAGTATACTTCTCTGTTACAGGGGGTAACGGGTATTCAGTTGCCTTTGGAAAAGACACCCTATGCGGAGAATATTTATTGGGTATATGGTATTGTTCTCAATGACGATATCCCATTTGACGCGTTGGAGGCAATGAAACGATTGGGGGCGGAGAAGATTGGAACCCGACCCTTCTTTTGGCCAATGCATGAACAACCCGTGTTTCATAAAATGGGATTATTCGTGAATGAAAAATACCCGGTGGCTGAGCGTATGGCCAGGAGAGGTTTTTACGTGCCCAGTGGGCTTGCGTTGAAATCCG
Organism: Paraflavitalea sp. CAU 1676; assembly: GCF_029223285.1. Lineage (GTDB taxonomy): Bacteria > Bacteroidota > Bacteroidia > Chitinophagales > Chitinophagaceae > Paraflavitalea. The sequence goes on from NZ_JARHUJ010000001.1 coordinate 844,786, forward strand.
AGCAAATCGATACCGTGAGCGCGGCTGTTAAGAAAATGTTATCTAAATAGTACTATGAGCACACAGCAGTTTGATACCTACGCGAAGTTTTATAATTTATTATATAAGGACAAGGACTATACTAAAGAGGCGGAGTATGTTCATCAATTGATCAGCAAGCATTGTCAAAAAGACCGATCGGCTGTTTCTTTGCTGGATCTTGCCTGTGGAACAGGCAAACATCTGTTTGAGCTTTCTGCATTGGGATATGAAAACCTGCATGGAAGCGACATTGCCAAACCGATGATCGATGTTGCCGTTGAACAATCGGGCCAATCGGGGAAAGATATCAAATTCCACAACTATTCCTTCCAGGAGGCGCATAATATTCCTGGAAAGTACGATGTGGTCATTTCTATGTTTTCGGCTGTTAACTATTTAACCAGTTTTGAAGATCAACTCAAAACATTCAAAAATATTCATGGTTTGTTGGCAGAAGGGGGCATTTTACTTTTTGACTTTTGGAATGGAAATGCCGTTACGCGTGATTATTCGCCCGTTAAGGTGTTGCGTAAGAAGGATCAATCGGCTGAAATTGTCCGGGTTTCAACCACAGAAATTGACCTTATCAAACAAAGTGCTGCGGTGAAATTCAACTGCCAGTATTTTGAGGGTTCACAGCGTGTGGATGAGTTCGAAGAGGTTCATCACCTTCATTACTATTATTTTTCCGAGATGTTCAACCTACTGAAAATAGCAGGGTTCAGCCTCGTGCATGTATCTCCCTTTCTGGAACCCGACCAGCCAGTAACGCCTTTTGTCTGGAATATCAGTATTGTTGCTCAAAAGAGTTAATTCGTTGTATGCGTGTAAGGATTGTTAGTTATGAGGATATCAATGCGTGGATACTGGGAAAATTTGCCCGGCGCTTACGGGAGGAGCTATTGAATCTCGGCGTGGAAGCTGATATCGGCTCTGAGCCTGATCCGAAGGCTGATATCAACCACCATATCATATACCTGGGTTATGATGAAGCGAAAGCGACTGCCGTAGACACGCTCATGATCACTCATATTGATGATATCCGAAAACTTAATTTGTTAACCAGCCAATTGAAGGTAGCCAAGGCAGGCATTTGCATGTCGGCGCCGATCATGAATGAGCTGGCATCAGCCGGATTGCCAGCCGATAGGATACTTTATATTAGTCCTGCCCATGATGGAGTGATAAAACCCCGTAAAATCGTTATTGGCATTACCAGCAAAGTACAGCCCGATGGATGCAAGCGCGAGTATTTGGTAGAACAATTATTTGATCATATATCTCCTGATGTATTTTCCCTGTCGATCATGGGAGCTGGTTGGGATAGCATTGTTGACCGCATCAGGCGAAAGGGCTTCGAAGTCGTGTATCACGATGAGTTTGAGTATGACACTTACACGAAGCTTGTGCCCACTTTCGATTATTACCTCTACACTGGCCAGGATGAAGGATCGATGGGATTCATCGATGCGCTGGCAGCGGGTGTAAAGACAGTGGTTACACCACAGGGATATCATCTGGACGCACCCGGAGGCATTGTTCATGCCTTTAATGAAATTGAGGAATTGAGGGCAATTTTTGATCGCATCCAGGCCGAAAAGCAAGCTCTGCTGGACGCTGTGAAAACCTGGAACTGGAGGGATCATGCCATTAAGCACATGGAGGTGTGGGAATACCTGCTGACCGGTAAAAAGGCACAAAGTCAGTATGCAGACGGCCTTAACAGTATGCTAGGCGAAAAGCAATTGCTCACTGCTGATGAACTTCGTCGGAGAAAGAATAAAATGAGGACCGGAATGGTTCGCCGTATGCTTTTTAAGTTGAAGAAACTACGTGACCGTGAGTTTATGAAGCGGAAGATAAGTGAGTTGTTTACTGGCAAAAAATAAACCGTATTATCGGCCTATGTCGAAAAAGAATGTATTAATAGTTATCAATCAATTACACAGCGGCGGGGCTGAAAAAGTGGTGGCGAGTTTGAGTCGCGATCTTGCTCCTCTCTACAATATTCATATAGCGATATTTAATGACCTGGAGGATATAGGATATCCGATTCATGGCCAACTTATCAAAATCAATCTTCCATATTCTTCAACTGCCAAAAGCAATTCGACCTGGGCACGGGCTATCAGGTTTTATTTATTGATCAGGCAACTACGGAAGATCAAGGTGAAGTTTAAGATCGACGTAGCCATCAGTTTCCTGGAGGCATCGAACATTGTAAATATTCTGAGCAGGAAGCAGGAGAAAGTGTATGTGAGTGTAAGATCCAACCTATCGGAGGAAATAGGCAGGAATAAGCAGGTAAGCATCTACAGAAAGTTTGTCAAGAAGTTATATAATCGCGCCGACGGCGTTGTAGCACCTTCCCGTTCTCTTTCCGAAGATCTCATTCAAAACTTTGGGGTTGAACAGTCTAAGATATTTGAGATTCAGAATTACCTCAATATGGATCAGATCGCCTCGCAGCAAGAAGAGCGATTGGCATATTCGCAGTATGATGTTATTTTCCGACATCCTGTCCTGATCAATGTAGGGAGATTGCATCCAGCTAAAGGCCAGGCTTTTCTATTACGCGTTTTGAGAGAGGTTAAAAAGACCCATCCCGATGTCAAGTTGGTGATCCTGGGGGAAGGAGATTTAAAGGGTACCATATTGCAAGGGTGTGAAGAATTAGGATTAAGGGCAGCTACTTCAGATAAGTTGTTGAAGGAAGGGGCAGATGAGGTCGCCAACTTTGATGTTTACCTTCTGGGGATGCAAAAAAATCCCTATCAGTTTCTTAAAAAAGGCACTATCTTTTTGTTCCCCTCCTTGTATGAGGGATTTCCCAATGCGCTACTGGAAGCTATGGCGGTAGGTTTGCCTGTGGTGGCGGCCGACTGTAATTCCGGGCCACGTGAGATACTTGCTCCTGAAACCGGATTGAAGGAGAAGGCTAACAGTGTGGAGATCACCAAGTACGGATTTCTGATGCCCCCTGTTTCGAAAGACAATATGTACGATTTTACCGCAGGCAATGAAGTTGAAGGTACTTCAGTCTGGGCAAAGGTGATCGAAGACCTTTTAACGGATACTAAAATGCTTCAGCATTATTCGGAACAGGCAAAAGGACGGGCAAAAGACTATAGCAAATCCGTCATCATTGAAAAGTGGAATGCACTCGTTAGCAGATAGTCAGCACGCTTTACTCTAATATACACATTTTGAGGATATTGTTCATACATAACAGGTACATGCAAAGTGCTGGTGGCGAGGATACGACAGTGCAGGCAGAGGTGGATTTACTGATATCCCGCGGGCATAATGTAAAGGTGTTGCTGTTTGAGAATAGTATTAGTCACGGGTTAAAAAGTAAGCTAGTCGCAGGTTGGCAATCTATTTATAACAGGACATCGGCTGCTAAACTAAGCGTCGAGGTAAAGCAATTTTCTCCGGATATTATTCATGTACATAATTTCTTTTTTGTAGCGTCTCCTGCTGTATTTTGGGCGGCCCGTAAACATAAGATACCAGTGGTGGCCACCATTCAAAATTACCGGCTCATTTGCGCCAACGCACTGTTGTTGCGAGATAACCAGGTTTGCGAACTTTGTGTGCATCACTTGTTCCCCTGGCATGGTATAAGGCATAAATGTTATCATCACTCTGCTGTTGCAAGTGCCATGGTGGGTGCCATGAGCGGTATCCATAAACTGATCGGAACCTGGAAAAAGAAAGTGGACGCGTATATTGTGCCTGCGCAGTTCATTGGTAACAGGCTGTTGGACTCGTCGTTACAGTTAAAAAGAGGTCAGGTGAAGGTGAAAAGAAACTTTATCGATGATCCGGGTTTTAGTGGATTCGACAATAGAGAGAATTTCTATTTATTTGTTGGAAGGCTTTCGGCCGAAAAAGGTGTCAAAGTGTTATTGGAGAGTTTCAAAGACCTAAACGTGGGAGAGGTTGTTATAGTGGGTGATGGTCCAGATGAGGAGATTTTGAAACGTGAGTTTGGCCACCTGGATCATGTTAAGTTTGCAGGCAGAAAGGCGAAGGGGGAAGTAATTGCGTTAATGAAGGCGTGCAAGGCGCTCATATTTCCTTCAATCTGGTATGAAGGGTTGCCTTTGACAATCATTGAAGCTTTGGCGACCGGAACTCCGGTGATCGCATCAGCCCTTGGGGCCATGACGGAAATGCTGTCCGAGGGAGATGGCGGATTGCTTTTCGAAGCGGGAAATGTCGGGCATTTAAGGCAGGCGATAGAGAGCTTCGAGAAACTGGGCGATGCGGGGCGGCAAGCGATTGGTGAAGCAGCGCGGAAAATTTATCAGGATCGCTATCACCCCACTGTTTGTTACCAACAGATTATAGATATTTATACAGGGGTAATCAATACCTCGAAAAATAAAGTATCATAAAAGTATGAATAATGAAGGGACTATTTCGCCGACTTTCCACCTTAGGGTGCGCAAGGTCGTCGTATTGTTCCTGCTCCTGGCTATTTTAGTGGGCACGTTCTTCAGGGTCTCGCTAATGGTTATTTACCCCGTGGTTGTGGCGCTCCTGTTTTTTCAATTGAGACTTCGGATATCCAAGGTTGTAATTGGGCTCCTGATTTTGATCACTATCTCGTTGGTTGCTTCTTTTGGGAGTGGGTGGTACCTGCGCTATAAGTTCATGTCTCTCTATTATATGCTGCCTCTTGTGGTATTGTTGTTTGCTAACCCGGGAAAGTTGCATAGCGGCGTCGAGGATATTGTGCGGACTTTTTTTAAATGCCTCGCAGTAATTGCGGTTCTCAATAATCTCGTCGGTTTTATTCAAGTGATCCGGCATCCCAATTCGGACGATAGCTTTACAGGGATCTACTCTACCTTTTCTATATCTCTGGGGGGGCTTGTGATACTCAATATGGTTTTGTTTGGGTTCTATTTTTTTTCCTGGCTGGCTGCTAAAAACAAAAAGGATTTGTGGGCTGCCCTTTTTTTCCTGATATCTTCGATCATGGGCTTTTTTGGCGGTGGTTTGATCGCCTTTATGATTGCTTTTATTCTTACTTTTTTCAAGCCCAGGATTATTTCAATCATCAAATTCTTTTTTGTAACGCTGTTTTCTCTTGTCGCAGCTTATTATGTACTCGCTTTGGTGAAGCCGAATGTCCTGGCTTATAATATTTCGAATATCAAGAAAGTGTTTCAGTATGATATGCCCACTGGAGCAAGAAAGGTAATGGCTTTTCGCAACTACGGTGTTGCCTATTCTTCGAATGTGAAGGATTTTCTGTTGGGGTCGGGGCCTGGTACGTTCAATAGCCGAAGTGCCTTTATGATCGGCAGCCCTTCCTATTTTACGAGTGTTTCATTCATAAAGTCGCCTAATCAGCCTTATTATTTTAAACATTATGCTTATCCTCTTTGGAATGAGCACAATACTTCTCAGGCATTATATCAGGATGGCTTCCGCAATCAGCCTTTTTCTTCGCTGCTGTCTTTTTTGGGCGAATATGGATTCCTGTTTACCTTTTTCTTTCTGCTGTACTATTATAAGAGTTATAAGCAGATCAGGTGGACGGGACGCAACAATCAGTCACCGGGATTTGCTGCCTATGAGAAGCTGCTGAAATTTCTATACATATTCCTGGCAATGCTGTTTTGCATAGATAACTTTTTTGAGTATGCGGAAACTACCCTGCTGATCGTTTCGGTCATCAAGTTGATCCACATCCACTTTGTGAATAGCTCACCAATGCAGGAGCCTGAGCTGGTTACATGAACATGGCGGGGTGGCTTGTTTTCTGGCAGATCAGTTTACCGTTTTCCCAATAATTTTCTGGATACAAGCTCTTTAGTAAGATTACCGATAAACAAGGTGTTTGTGTACAAGTAACGCTTAAACATCCTGCCAGGTTGCTGTGCCAGCCTGTAAAGCCATTCAAGCGACCAATCCTGCATCCATTTTGGGGAACGTTTTTGAACGCCTGCCATGACCGGAAATGCTCCTCCGAGGCCCAGTAGTATAGCATTGATGGAGTGATAATTTGCAGCCATCCATTTTTCCTGTTTTGGGCAGCCTAGAGAGACGAGTACGAAATGGGCACCCGAAGCATTGATCAAGTCAACATGTGACTTCAATTCCGCCTCCTCTAATTGCCGGAAGGGCGGGGAGATGCTACCAACAATTTCGGCATTAGGATATTGCGTCCTTGCTTTTTCCGTAATCTTTTGCAATACTTCATCTGTAGAGCCATAGAGGAATATCTTGCCCTTGAAAGCATTGGCCTGCTCAAAAATGGCGGGCATAAAATCCATTCCTGCAACCCGTTCCTGCTTTTTATGATACAGCCACTTGCAGGCCATAGCCAATGGCTTGCCATCGGGCAGGATGAGCATTGCCTTTTCGAGGAGACGTCCAAAAGCCGGATCATTCCTGGCTTCGATGGTCATATGCACATTGGCAAAGCACACAAATCCTTGCTGGTGCGCCAAGCCCTTCCTACTCACTTCTCCGAGGCTCTCCCGGAAGGATAGATTATTAACTGTAAGACTTATTATTCGTGATCTGTCCTTCATGCGGCAGGAATATCTTTATCCGAAGAAATCAGGATTCTGCAAATACCATTGGTAGGTTCTTTCAAGTCCCTCAGTGATCGAAACAACTGGTTGGTATTGTAATAAACCGGTTGCCTTGGAGATTTCAGCGAGGCTGTCTCTGATGTCTCCGGCCCTATCGGGACCATGGATCGGTTCGCCGGCATAACCTGTCAACTTCGCGATGCTGTAAAACAATTGGTTGAGAGAAGTCTTTGAACCATAGGCGATGTTGTAGATATTATTCCAGCTTGACGGATTTTCGTTGAAGATGGTACCAATGTTTACATCTACGACATTTTCAACAAATGTAAAATCCCTGCTTTGCTCGCCGTTGCCGTTTATGACGGGCGACCTGCCTGCCATCATCTCCTTAAAGAATATCGGAATTACAGCTGCATAGGGGCCCTGAGGGTTTTGCCGGGGACCAAACACATTAAAATACCGGAAACCGATATAATGAAAGTCATAAAGGTTAGAGAACACCTTGGCATACAGTTCGCTGATCAATTTAGTCACAGCATAGGGAGAAAGCGGATCGCCGATCTTGCTTTCAATCTTAGGCAGGTCCGGATTATTGCCATAGGTAGAAGAAGAGGAGGCAAAAGCGATCTTTTTGACCTGGTTTTCTTTAGCGGCAAAAAAAACGTTTAGGGTACCCGTTACGTTATGTTCGTTGGTGGTAATGGGACTCTGGATAGACCTGGGTACTGAACCCAATGCTGCCTGATGAAGGATGGCCGTCATTCCTTTTGAAGCCTTTACTACGGTTTCATAATCTCTTATATCACCTTCAATAAATTCAAACTTAGGGTTCGAGAGGAATCCGGCAATATTCCTTTTTGACCCTGTAATAAGGTTATCTATGACCCTTACTACTTCTACGTCGGGGTGCATCAACAGTTTTTCGCAAATATTGGAGCCAATAAAGCCTGCTCCACCAGTAATAAGGACTTTCCTTTTCATACTCAAGGTTATGATTGTTGGAGTTTAATGCGCGCAAAAGTAGCGAATCTATTGGTTCAACGGTTTGAAGGGCAGACGTGGATTGATATTTGTAGAATGACATATATCTAACCGTATCAACCTTATACGGATTAACTAACGGTGTCAGAATTAATAGCTAAAATGAAAATCTTTAAAAATAAAACTTGCAGCGCAACGTTTAAAAGCGGCGTGCTGTCAAGGTATAAACATTCACGATTATTCGAAGGGAATCTGAATTTTTAACAATTCAGAAGCGTATAGTAGATTGAATGTTAACAAAATTTGCTTTCTTTGCACTTAGAAAGGCGTAAGTAGAAACTAATTTATTATCGAATGGCCATCCCTCCGGGGACGGAAAAGCACTATTAACGCATGATGACGACGACCTTTTCCAAAATCCAGTCCGTTGAAAGAAAGCCTGGAGTATCTGTTGACACCGCCGCCTTACGAACTTATCTTAATGAGAAGCGTAAATACTTCATTTTTAAGCGATTATTTGATATCGTTTTATCCTCCCTGGTAATTATTTTTCTGTTAAGCTGGTTAGTTCCATTAGTAGCATTGCTGATTAGGCTTGATTCATCGGGTCCGGTGTTTTTTATACAAAAACGTGTAGGACGCTGGGGCAGAAGTTTTAACTGTTTCAAGTTCAGAACTATGGTGGTGAATGATCAGGCTAACACTAAACAGGCTGCCGAAAATGATAAAAGGATCACCAGGATCGGTAATTTTCTGCGCAAGTCGAACCTGGATGAGTTTCCACAATTCTTCAACGTTCTGCTGGGACAAATGAGTATTGTGGGCCCAAGACCACATATGCATTCTGATTGTAATTCGTTTTCTTCTGTTGTTCATAATTACAAATTCCGTAATACGGTGAAACCGGGGATCACCGGATTAGCGCAGGTAAAGGGCTACCGCGGACCAACAAAAAGCTTTGAAGACGTATTTCACCGCTATCAGTTTGATGCCTTTTATATCCGAAACGCCAATTTTTGGCTGGATATGAGAATCGTTCGGAAAACAGCAGCCCAGACCTTTAAAATGCTTTTCGGGAAGCTTTTTGCCTCGGAAGTTGCAAATGAAGAAGTTGAAACACCGCAAAAATGGACGGCATCTTTTAAAAGCCTCAATTAGTATTTCGAAATGATTTTTTGATATCGGGTGGTCTTCGGCCACCCGTTTTTATTTACCCCACCCATCCCTGTCGAGGCTTCTGTATTGAATAGCTTCTGCAACATGCTCCGGTGCGATGTCGATGCTCTCTGCAAGATCGGCGATCGTGCGGCTTACTTTCAAAATGCGGTCATAGGCCCGTGCTGAAAGATCGAGTTTCTCCATGGCATTTTTCAAGAGGTGCTGACCAGTTGTGTTTAATATACATACTTGCCTGAGGAGACTGCTTCCCATTTGTGCATTGCAATAGATGCCTGGATGGTCTTTAAACCGGGCAGTTTGAGTTTCCCGGGCATTGATCACCCGCTGCCTGATCTGTACGGAAGGTTCACCAGGTTTTTGTGTTTCCAGTTCTGAAAAAGTAACAGGTGTTACTTCTACATGCAGGTCAATGCGATCCATTAAAGGGCCGGATATTTTACTGAGGTACTTTTGAATGTGGCCGGGTGGGCAACTGCATTCCCTGGTTGGATGATTGTAAAATCCGCACACGCATGGATTCATAGCGGCAATTAGAATAAAGCTTGCCGGAAAATCTACTACCAGCTTTGCCCGTGAAATACTTACTTTTCTTTCTTCAATTGGTTGCCGCATCACTTCTAATACTGAGCGTTTGAATTCGGGCAGTTCATCAAGAAACAATACTCCGTTGTGAGCCAGTGAAATTTCGCCCGGTTGCGGTACGCTGCCGCCTCCTACAAGCGCTACATCGCTCACGGTATGGTGGGGCGACCGGAAGGGGCGCCGGGATACGAGCATCGAGTTCTCGGGTAACCTGCCGGCAACTGAATGTATTTTAGTTGTTTCCAAAGCTTCTGCCAGGGTTAAAGGCGGAAGGATGGTAGGCAGCCGTTTGGCCAACATGGTTTTGCCGGCGCCGGGAGGTCCTATCAATATGGCGTTATGACCGCCTGCAGCTGCAATCTCCATAGCACGTTTGGTATTCTCCTGACCCTTCACTTCCAGGAAGTCGAAGTCGAATTGTTGCTGGGCGGTAAAAAACTCATCTCTGGTATTAACCGTTACCGGTTGTAACGTGGACTCATCTTCGAAAAACCTTATTACTTCCGTAATATGGCTAACGCCATAGACCTGCAGGTTATTGACAATGGCCGCCTCGCGGGCATTTTGTTTGGGAAGTATCAATCCTCTGAACTGCTCCTTACGGGTAGTAATGGCTATAGGCAGCGCACCCCTGATAGGTTGTATCGTTCCATCGAGGTTTAATTCACCCATGATCACATAGTCCCTGATCTTTTCCGGCGCCGACATTTGTTCGGAAGCCGCCAGCGTTCCAATTGCTATGGGTAAATCGAATGCCGAGCCGGTTTTGCGGATATCGGCTGGTGCCAGGTTGACCACCAGCTTTCGGCGGGGCATGAAATAGTTGTTGCTTTTGAGCGCGCTTTCCACGCGTTGCAGACTTTCTTTGACGGCACTGTCGGGGAGGCCGACGATATGATAATCGGCGCCGCTCATTTCGTTTACCTCAACCGTAATAGTGGTGGCTTCAACGCCATATACGGCGCTGCCAAACGTTTTAACAAGCATGAATATGGGCTATTTATCTTACTGGTTGGGACAGGAAGATAAATAAAAAACATAATACATCAATGCGAAGATGTATTATTTGGATAGTGGCTGCAGACTTTTTACATTGATTTTCTATTGAGTCAACCTGCACATGGTTCAGTACTTGTTAAGACACCTTTATCGTGCTTTTACAGAGCCTTCAAAGAGCAGCCTGCAGCCAGGATCGGCAATGATCTCAGATACCTGACCTTCTACGGGTATGTTCAGCGTCTCCAATTGTTTGCTCACACGTATCGTCTTGTTAAACAGGTATCGATGCCCCGGTCCATAAAAGGCCAGCTCGATCGGGAAGGCGAATACTACATCCTGTTTTTGCTGTATAGTAAGTGCTACTGCCTTCTTTTCCTTGTTGGGCTCATAGGTTATTTCAATGATGGGATGGCCGGGTGTCAACAGCCATTGTTTAAAGAACTGGCGGAGATCTTTGCCCGATACTTCTTCCATGCATTTACGCAGGTCGTCGGTGGATGCATTCTTACCGCTGTACCGTGCATAATAGTTGCGGATGCCTTTCCAGAAGATGGTATCGCCCAGTTCGCCACGCAGCATATGCAACACCCATCCGCCTTTTTGATAGGAATTAGGGTTGAGCAGGTCCATGTAGTTTCTTACCGATGTATCAACAATCGATTTTTGTACACGTTTGGTATAGGCTATCACCTGACTTCTGTCTTCCAGCAACATTTTGCGGGCTGTATCCTGGCCATATTTATTTTCAAAGTAAAGGATGGTCATATAGGTGGCAAATCCCTCACTGAGCCAGATATGCGCCCATTCGGTTTCGGTGGCCATATCGCCAAACCACTGGTGGGCGATCTCATGCGTCAGCAGCGACTCCGACCGGCGCGTGCCCGTTACTGACCCTTCCGAATAAAAGATGGCTCCTGCATTCTCCAAACCACCAAACATGGTCTTTGACTGTACGTTCGCCAGTTTTTTATATCCATAGGGCCCCACGTTCCTGATAAAGTAGGGGAGTATTTCCGTGGCCTGTGCGTAATCGTAAAATCCCTTATCCTTGTTTTCCGGGTATACCCAGCTGTACACCGGAATACATTGTACATCACCGGCATATTGAACTGCAAAATCGGCCACGCCTATCACCATTACCTTCATAGGCAAGGGAGTAGTTTCCTTATAATGGGTCAACTTCAGGTTGTTGGCGAGGGAGGTTTCCTCAACCTGGATGCCATTGGCTACTACCTGATAATGATTGGGGGCGGTGACGATGAAATCGACCGGCGCTTTATCAGATGGATGGTCGATACAGGGCAGCCAGTGGTGTGCACGGTTGGGCCAGTTATCGGCAAAGAAGCCACGGTTCTTGTATTTATTGTTGTCGATGATCAGTCCATCGGAGGGAATGCCCTCATATGTGATCTCGATGGACTTCCTGTCACCTGTTTTTAGGGGAATGTCAATGTGTATCGAGTCGGCCGATTGCCGAAAGGTAACCGTCTGCTCGCCCGATTTTACCTGCAGTACCGTCATGCCTTTGCCATCCGGCTTTTTTGCGGTTAGTTCAAAGACTACTGATGTGGAGGGTTGCAGCGCCAGTATCTCTATCCCTGCTTTTCCCTGTATGCTGTTGTTGGCATCATTGAGTGTGAGTCCGAATGTATAGTGCTGTACATCGATCCGTGCGCCTGGTTGTTGTGCCTGGATACGGTTGCCTGCCAAAAAGGCCAGGAATAGCCATGCGATCCGCTTCATGCAGTAAGATTTGCCAATGAAGATATGGCAAAAGCGTTATAGCCGCTCCAGCAATTCTACCACCTTTTCTCTTTTCAGGATCAGGTAGCCGAGCCTGTCATTGCTGATACCCTCCTTGAGCTGGTAACTGAACTGTAACTGATCGCCATTCACCGTGGTCTCAAAATAACGGAAGGAGATATTGGGATGCTTGCGCAGGTCTTCGCCGATCTCGTACAAATGGGTGGAGAGGATGAACAACGCAGACTTGATCTTTATGAGCCCTTCGATTACCGTATAGGAACATTTCATGGCATCCTGCACATTGGTGCCTTTGAACAGCTCGTCGATGAGTACGAGCCATTTGCGGCCATCGTTGATCTTCACGATGGTATTGCGGATGCGTTGTACTTCGTTGAAGAAATAACTTTCGCCCTTTACGATATTATCGACCACATTGATATTGCTTAGCAGCCCGTCGAATATGGTAAGCCGCATCGTAGCGGCAGGTACGCCCATGCCGAGGTGGGCAAGGAATACTGAAGAGCCGACTGCCTTAATAAAAGTGCTTTTGCCCGCCATATTGGCCCCGGTAAGAAATACAAAGTTGCTTTCCTTACTCATCTGTACATCGTAAGGAACCGGTGTTGGAAGCAGAATATGGTACAATGCCCGGGCATCGATGAGAGGTTGATCCTGCACTACAAATTCGGGAAAACAGAGCTTGTACTTCTGCATGGCAGTGGCCATGGAATACCAGGCATCGAACCGGCCGTAAATGCTGATGAGCTCAAATAAGGGGCTTTTGAAATGATCCTTTACATACGAACCAAAGTAAATGGTTTGGGTGAGGCTGAACTTGTGTCCGGGGGCAAGATGCCGCAGGTCCTGTAACTCGCGCTTGTTGAGCAGGTCCTTGGCCCGCTGCAGGTAAGTGCGGATCAGCACCGGCGCCTGGTTGTTCTCAAAAAGATCGATCAGTTGATGCATGCCGCGTACAAAATCGGCGAAGTGCGACAGTGAATACCGCACGAGCGCGAAATCAGCGGCATGAAATACCTTATAGGTGATGGCGTTGAGCAAATTGGCACCCGGCATGGAATCGACATTACTATCATAAAACCGTTCGATGACCATTACGGTCCCATTGGTGATGGTCAATGGCCAACTGGCCATATTGTCCCGGATGGTCCGGATGATATGTTGGGTTTCCTGTATCTGCCGTAAGTCGCTGAAAGGGTTCTTAAAAAACCTTAATAGCCATTCGCGGCCTTCGACGGTACGAGTAAAATTCAGCCGGTGGAATATTGAAAATTCTTCCTCGTGCTGAAAAAGGGACAGGTCATTGTAGGTAGTAAGGTCGAGTTCCATAGTTTTTCCAAATTAGGGATTATCGCTCAAAAGTTAAACGTTCTCCCTTTTGAGATTCATCCCATACCCCATTTCCATAAACCATATGCCCATTTACAAAAGTATTTGTGATCGTGCCCGGGAATGTAAACCCTTCGAGGGGGCTCCAGCCGCATTTGTAAAGGATATTTTCGGGGGCTATGGTGTAAGGTTTTTGGAGGTCGACGATCACCAGATCGGCCTTGTATCCTTCCCGGATATATCCCCTGTCGCCAATCTGAAAACAGGTGGCAACAGCATGGCTCATCTTTTCTACTACTTTTTCGATGGTGATGGCACCTTGTTGTACATAGTGGAGCATTAGCAGCAGGGAATGTTGTACCAGGGGCAGGCCGGCGTGAGCGTGTTCGTAACTGCCATCGAGTAGGCGAAGGCTACCGTTGGCTGTTCGCTCGTACCCTTTTTCGGCCAGGGTATGGGGTGCATGATCGGTGGCGATGATATCAAGTCTGTCGTCGAGCAGGGCTTCCCATAGGGCTTTACGGTTATGCGGCGCCTTGATGGCCGGGTTGCATTTGATGCGGTTGCCCAGCGCAGCATAATCATCGCTGGTAAAATGCAGGTGGTGAACGCAGACCTCTGCGGTGATATTCTTTTGGCTCAGGGGCACCATATTGCCGAAAAGCTGTAGCTCCTTTTCGGTGCTGATGTGCAGGATATGCAGCCGGCTATTGTGTTTTTTGGCAAATTGAATGGCCGTCAACGACGATTCGAAGCATCCGTTTTCGTCGCGGATCAGGGGATGATCGGATGGTTCCAGTTGTCCCTTTTCTTTTTTGATCCTCTCCAGGTTGGCTTTGATGATCTTTTCATCTTCGCAATGCGTGGCTATGAGTACCTCACTGCCGCCAAAAATTCTGTCGAGTGTGAGATAATTGTCGACCAGCAAACCGCCGGTTGAAGAACCCATAAAGATCTTAACGCCACAGATATCCCGTTTGCGGTCATTGGTTCTTAATACTTCATCGGTATTGTCATTGCTGGTGCCCATGAAGAAGGAATAGTTGGCCAATGAGGTGTTGGCACCAATGTTGTATTTGTCCTCCAGCAATTGCTGGGTGAAGACGGGGGGCACGGTATTGGGCATTTCCATGAATGAGGTTACACCGCCTGCCACGGCTGCTTTCGACTCCGTATAGATACTGGCCTTATGCGTAAGGCCGGGCTCCCGAAAATGAACCTGATCATCGATAGCGCCGGGTAATAAATGTTTTCCCTCGCCGTTAATTTCCTTTACTGCAATGGTGGATTGCAAGGAGGAGCCGATCTTTTCAATACGGCCATCTTTGATAAGCACATCATTCACTGCAGACTTGCCTTCGTTAACTACGGTAATATTCTTTATCAGGTAATTTTGCATATCTTGAACGCTGAATAGTATGATTTTAGCTAATTTATAGAGCCGTGACTATCTTGATAAACACGGGCCAGGAATGCACCTTTATTAAACAAACGAACATGCAATTTATCGCAAAATCCATTCTCCGGCTTTCCGTTTTCCTGTTTCCGGCCGTTACCCTGGGGCAATCGACTTACCTGCCGCAGGGACACAAACACCAGGCTTTGCTGGACCGACTGGAAATCAAGCTGCAATATAATACCGACCTGAATGTTTCTACACTAAAGCCCTTGAGCCGCCGCATTGCGGTAAGGGTGGGTGAATATGCCGATTCGGTACAGATGGTCAACCCTGACTTCCTTTCGAAAGTGGATCAATACAATCTGAAAAGCCTGTACATGAACAGCTCCGAATGGGCCAGCGATACAACAGGTTTTGCCAGCAGAAGGCCCATCCTGAAAACCTTTTATAAAACAAAGGCCAACTTCATAGAGGTCAATCAAAAGGATTTCTTCCTGGCTGTTAACCCGGTTTTCCAGGGGCAGCTTTCGGCCGAGAGTGATGGCGGTGACAGGCCCTTCGTGAATTCCAAAGGTTTTACTTTGCGCGGTATGATCGCCAAAAGGTTGGGCTTTTCCGCTTACCTTACCGACAACCAGGAGCGCGGTCCGCTGTATGTGCAGGACCGTATCATCCGATACGATGCAGTACCGGGTGTTGGCTTCTACAAAGATTTCAAGAATACAGCCACCGACTACATAGACGCGCGCGGATCGATCAATTTCACCGCCGCCAAATACCTCGATTTCCAGTTTGGATATGATAAGAACTTTATCGGTAATGGTTACCGAAGTCTATACCTCAGCGATTATGGCAATAGCTATCTTTTCCTCAAGATCAATACCCGTATCTGGAAGATCGATTATATGAACCTGTTCATGGAGCTGGTGCCCCAAACCATCGACATCAGTGCGGGAGATAAGATCCTTGACCGCAAGTATGCCGCCATTCACCACCTGAGCATGCAGGTAACCCGCTGGTTGAACGTGGGGGTTTTTGAGGCGGTAACTTTTGGCCGCAAGAACCATTTTGATTTTCTGTACCTCAATCCCATCATATTTCTCCGGGCCTCGGAACAACAGGCAGGCAGCGGCGACAACGCCATTATTGGCTTAGATCTCAAGGCCAATGTGGCAAAACGTTTCCAGTTTTACGGGCAATTGATGCTGGATGAACTTAAACTGAGCGAAGCCGGCGGCGGCAAGGGATGGTGGGCCAATAAATTTGGTGTGCAGGCAGGCGCTAAATACATCGATGCCTTTGGTGCCAAAAACCTCGACTTGCAGGGAGAGCTGAACTTCGCGCGCCCATTCTCTTATACCCACTACGATTCGGTGGCCAACTACACCCACTACAATCAGCCTTTAGCGCATCCGCTGGGAGCTAATTTCATTGAAGCCATCGGTATCATTCGGTATCAGCCGCATCCCAAATGGAATACGTCGGCCCGCCTGATCCTTTGGACGCAGGGCACAGATACTGCGGACAGCAATGTGGGCAGCAATATTTTCATGCTCAATACGACCCGTAAATCGGATTACGGATATAGTCTGCCCAATGGGCCCCGTTCGAATGGGATCAACGCACAGTTGCTGGCTTCTTATGAATGGAAAGAAAATCTATTCATCGAGGGATCGGTTTTGATCAGGCGTCTTACTTCAGCCGTAACGCCGGATCGCAATACATCCATGTTTACGCTCGGTGTGAGGATGAATATGTTCAGACGGGAATACGATTATTAGTGTCTGACCAGATATATTCAGCGGCCTTCACCACCAGTGAAGGCCGTTTTCGTGGAGGCCGGTATAAAAAACAAAAAGCAGGGGCATCGCTGCCTGCCTGCTTCTCGTATTCGGTATGCCCACGACCTTTGTAAAGGGCCTACCTGTTAGGAAACCACCACTGTTAGGACTGACTAAATCCCGAGGCTGCTAAAATACTCGCCAGTAGGTCGTTGCCCGGGAATCCGTATGTGAAATGCAGGATTTTGTATGTGAAATGCAGAACACCGGTGGTGAGTGCTTTGGGGGGACGAGCGTTGTTGCTGAATTGCGCTGCACACCGTATCCGTTGGCAAGGATTAGTTTGTATGATCCTTGTCTAGCGGAAATTGAAGTTTCTAAGAAATTCTTCTTTGTAGTTGCGACCAATGGGCAGCTCGGTTTTATTGATCTGTACTTCCTGGTCGTTGAATGATTGGATGGCATGGATATTTACAGCGTAAGAGCGATGGATGCGAACCAATGGTTTGTAGTTTATTTTATCCAACAGCTGGCTCAGGGAGAGCCGTAGTACAAACTTCTTTTCTGCCGTGATCACATTGATATAATTGTTGTCGGCCTCGATGTAAAGCAGGTCGGCTAACCGGATCTTGACGAACACATAATTGTTCTTCACGAATATGTATTCGTTCATCTGCAATACGGTTTCCTTCTCTGTCGATTCCGGAACGGCCCTTTCTGTACTTTGTTCGATGGGGATCACTTTTCCGGGGGACGGCTGGCTGGCGGTAAGGGCGAAATTGCTGATGGCAAGTTCTATCGCTATCCGGACGTTGGTGATATTATAAGGTTTCGTGAGGAAGGCAGCTGCCTGGAGGTGCTTGACACGATTTACAGTGGCGGCATCAGTATAGGCGGTAAGGAAGATAACAGGAACAGTTCTGTATTGGAGGAGTTCGATGGCGGTATCGATACCGTCTTTATCGCCGATAATGTTTACGTCCATCAGCAGAATGTCGACTTTGTTGCTGTTGTAAAGTTCTTTGGCTTCCTCCGAATTGTCGGCTATGCCCACGACCTGGTATCCATCTTTTTCCAATCCGGCAGCAAGATCCAGGGCCACGATCGATTCGTCTTCTACAATCAGGATATTAATCTTTTCTGTCGGCATATTTCAGGATTGGGGCAATAGGGCCGTCAGGCCGCCTGCCTGGGTAACGTAATGATAAATTGAGTACCCCGGTCGATCACCAGTTGCTGTTGCGCCCTCATTTGTTTGCAGAGGGCAGTGATTAGTTGTTTGCCAAACGAATTGTTCTTTTGTTTCCAGGCTGCTTCATTGATTCCAATGCCATTGTCTCTCACAATGATGTTGATCTTGTCTGGTTCTTCCGCAAAAACGATGTGCAATGCCGGGTAGGGGCAATCGGGATAGGCGTATTTAAGCGCATTGGTGATCATCTCATTGATGATCAACCCAACCGGCAGGGCTTTGTCTATATCCATCATTTCCCGCTCGATCTTTACCTGCAGGTCAAACTGATCGCGGTGAAAGCCGTAAGCCGTGATGAGCGATTCGGCCAGGTCGGTTAAGTACTCCTTCATATTCACCGAGGTGAGGTCGTCCTTTTTGTAAAGACGTTGGTGAATAAAGCTCATGGCCTGCACCCGCTGCTGGCTTTCGCGCAATACGAATACTACACCTTCGTCTTGTACCTTATAGGTCTGCAAGCTGAGCAGACTGCTTACGATCTGTAAGTTGTTCTTAACGCGGTGGTGCAACTCCTTCATCATCACCTCCAGGTGTTTTGACTGGTCGGCGATCTGCTGGCGTTGCCTCCTTACACGGCGGTACAACCAAAGCAGGCTGGTGGTGAGGAGGGCAAACAATACAATAACCGAGGCCAATAAAGCTATTCGTTTGTGTTGGTTATCGCTTTCAGTTTGCAGTTGTTGGATCTGCGATTCCTTTTGAGCAGTTTCGTATCGTGTTTGCAATTCCACCACCTCGTTGGTCTTGGTGATGTTGTTGAGAGAGTCTTCCAGTTTGTCGGCCAATACATAATAATGGAGGGCAGAATCGGTGCGGCCTGCGACCCTGAAAGATTCATGGAGCTGACGGTAAGCATTAAACAGTCGTTCGGGTTTATTGACGCGGAGGGCGGTTGTGAGCATCTTACGACCATACAGCAAGGCCTGCTGGTGGTCGTTGAGCTTCAGGTAAGCGTTGGATATGTTGCCGTAGTTATGAGTGAGGCTGGTGAGGTTGTTGTTTTGAGTATTGAATGCGACGGCTTTGAACAGGTAGTCGAGGGCAAGCGGATAATCCTTTTTGTACTCCAGATAAACCTGGCTGATGTTGTTGTACAGTTTACCGATCTGATCTTTGCCTTTGCCGGTGGAGTTTACCAGTTGTAGTGCTTCGGTGAAGGCACGGAAGGCAGTATCGTAATAATGGCGCCTGTCGGCCCGCTTCCCCATATCCCGATAAATAATCCCCAGCATGTTCAGGCTATTGATAACACCTGCCGGGTCGCCAATCGATTGAAACAACTCCTTTCCCTGCAGAGAGTACCCGATCCCTTTGAGCAGGTATTCGTCGGTGAGGTTATGGCCCGACATATCCTTGTACACCTGGGCAATGTAGAGTAAAGCGTCTGCCTGTGACGCCAGCATGCCATGCTTTTCGTAAATGGCAATAGCGCGGTGCATCAGGTAAAGCGATGCGGTGTAGGCTCCTTTCGTACGACGGGCGTTGGCCAGCGACATGGAGGCATGGGCTTCTCCCGGTTCGTAATTTATGCGGTGAGCGAGATCATTGGCCAGGTTGGCATAATGAATACAACTATCGAGGTTCGTTTGTATAAAATCGATGGCGAGTTCATTCAGTACAGCAACCTTATTGGTATCATTGGGAATGGCTGCAAGAATTTGCCTTAAACTATCCTGCCGGAATGCAGGTGATTGTGCTGCAGTCGACAGACAGAGGGAAAAAAGCACCGGGGTTAGGATGCTTGTCCAATATGTTTTTTGATTGAGCAGGGTGTTCTGGTTTCGGCACCGAAGGTACTTTAGAAATACCCTTTTTGATCAATGGATAGCCACAAAAAACCTCCCGTGTTATGCGGGAGGTGCACTAATCAAAATACATTAACCATTAAACCTTATCCTATGATGATATAAAGGTATATGATCTTTAAGCCAGAACAAAGCTTTGTGCATAATATGTGCTTATTTTAACATGTTTGATAAACAACAAACGTTAGGTGCCTAATTAGCTCACATAGGTGCGACATCTATTGAGCTGAGGCTAGCAGGTTCTGCGAACGTTTTCTGTCTCCTACCGCAATCACAATCGCAATTCACTGGCTTTAACTGTTCGGCATTCCTGAGTTCTTTGATGACCTTTTTTAACTCAATGCCCGTTTTAGTGTCATCAACACGCATTTTAACATCGGGCAGCCCCAATTGCGAAATGCTCTTATTGAAGGCTTCCTTCGTTACCGAAGTAAGGCGCAACACAAGCGACTGACTGGTACTGGTTCTAAATGGCTGACTGGCAAACAGGAGGGTGCTGTCTTTTTCACCCACAGCCATGATCCAGGCTTCTGTGTTTTGCGGCAAAGGAATGCTGCCATCGGTATTGAAAAATCCGTAGGCCTCCTGGTTGGATAGTCTGCCGCCATCCGCAAATAACTTAATGGATGGTATAATGAGGTAAAGGTTGAAGCTGCTCTTTTCCCCATTCTCTATTTTTACGGTGAGTTTGCTTTCAACGTTCGTTTCAGATTTAAGCAGCACATCTATGTTGTACCAGCCAAAGGTCTCTATGTTAAATTGGTAATAGAGTGAGTTACTGTTGAGCGGGCTTACTAATTCGATTGGTGGAATGTAGATTTCTGTGGTATCGAAGTCGCCAACCTCATACACAGTATCGATGATTAAATTGTTGCGATCTACCAGTTTCGTGCTGTCTTGTTCCAGTTGTTGTTTCAGGCCATCCAGATTGTTCTTGACAGCATAATAGGCGTTGCAGCTATCGATACAAGCTAGTGTGATGGTATCCCGGGGCTTCGGTGCCGGTATATTGAGTCGATAAGACTCGTTGTCGATATAGGCGTAAAGCTGATCCAGATCGGCATCGGTTAAAGCGGGAAAAGCATTCATGGCCGTTTTGTTCCATTTCTCATATAGATCATTGTAGTAGCAATCTCCACTGGCCAACACTTTCTGATTGTTGCGGGTAAATTCGTATAATAGTTCAATCCCTCTTGAACCCGCATAAGGCGACAGCTTTTTTGTGGCATGGGCAAGGGCTGGCCCGGTTAAGTCGGTTTCAATCTTATGGCAGGTGGCGCAATTGTTTACGAATATCGCCTTGCCTATATTCAAAGCTTCCTGCTGCGGGTTAGGTGGCAGAGGTTGAGGTTGAACCCAGTTGATGGAACCATCTGGCTTGGTCTCTCCTTTGTATAACTGCATGGTGGTATCAATAAAAGGAGTTGGTGTGGCTATGGCAATAGGCTTTTTGATCTGCACATCCTGCTTATTGGTGGGGCTTAGGAAGATCATACCACCGCTGCTTAGGGGCTGTCCATTGCTGGTAGTGGTAAGTCCGCCGCGAATAATATCCTGCATGGTGTAGGCTTCCTTCACCTCCAACTCAACTTTGGAGGATCCGCTTGCCGCCAGCGTTCCTTTGGGCAGCTTGATGACCGCCTTTTGACGGGTTACCAATATGGTGTCGCGTGTTATGTCGACTGTAAAGAATTCTGAAGGAAGACTGGAGGTGTTGAGGAAATGGCGGGCAACGTCATCGGTTTGCTGACAGGCGATGGCGAATACCGTCAGCACAACGGCGACGAGTAGGGATTTATTCATGATGGGGCTTATTTACTGACCTTGGATGCAATCAGCATTACCTGGCGATACCCCTCGAAACCCCGCCTGGATGGTAAAAAAGCTCTACCTGCCGGGCCACACGATGCCTCGCCACAAAGCAATCGGTAATTGCATATGTGCTATAACGTGTGCCGGATGAAAAATGTTTATCCTTCGAAAATTAAAGAGAACAATACCATTCTGGAGTTAAGCTTGTCGATGGTATTCGAGAATTTCAGGTTTTCGTCGCGCGAGTGCGTATTCATGAGGCCGTTGCTGAATTTGATCTCGGGCGACAGGATGAATACCGGGAAGTAAAAACTGAAGCCGATGCCTGCCTCTACCCCAAAGTCGTATTTGGAAAGTTTCACCAAACCCTCGGCCCGGCGGGCTGTTGAGTTGGAGGCCAGGTCATATTCAAACTTAGCACCGCCAAACATATATACGCGGAAGTTGCCGATACGGTCTGATCTGAACTTGAGGTGAACCGGCAGGCCGACCAGGATGGATTCAACCCGCTTGGTCATTTGTTTCTGTTCTTCCTTGCTCGCATCGGGTGTTTTTAGGTCGTACACCAGGTTTTTATAAGAAAACAACAATTGAGGGAAGATTGCCCTTACTTCAAAGCGCTTGGAGATACGGTAGGTATGTAAACCTGCCAGCCCAAAGCCACCGCCAGCCTGCGATTCGACAGTCAAAACACTGTCTTGTCCGAGGAAAGATGGATGGTGCGTGATATTAAAACGGGAGGTATTGTAAATGAGCCCAATTCCAAGAAAGTATTTCTTGTCATCATGATTAGGAAGGTTTAATTCCACTTCCTGCGCCCCACTTTGATAGGAGGCTGCCAATAAGACAATCATGTAGGCCAATCGTATCAACTGGCGCTTTTTCTGCCGCAATAAATAGTACATATTCCTAAACTCAGCCTTTTTAGTGAGGTGTCCGAAAACCCAACTTGTTGTAAAATTTGTAGAAATGTTTCGCCTTCAGGAAATGCTTTAACTGATTTATTTAAATATTGATACGCGTCTTTGTTATTGGTAAGCCAACGACCGGCCTGCGGTGCTACAACCTTCATGTACAGGTTATAAAGTCCTTTAAACCAAATCTTTTTAGGCTTCGAAAACTCCAGTATCACCAGCTTTCCGCCGGGCTTCAGCACCCTGTACATCTCTCCCAAACCCTTTTCCAGATTCTGGAAATTCCTCACGCCAAAGCCTGCCGTAATCGCATCAAACGTGTTGTTGGGGAAGTTTATTGCTTCACTATCGCCTTTCTGAAGCTCTATGTGATTATTTAACAATAACCTGGCAACCTTTTGCCGTCCCAACTGAAGCATACCTTCAGAAATATCTATGCCAATTATTCGGTCTGGCTGAAGGTATTTATAAGTAGTGATTGCTAAATCGGCTGTTCCTGTAGCCACATCCAGTACCTGCTGCGGTTTTATCTCTGCCAGCTCCCGGATGGCCCTTTTGCGCCAGTATACGTCAGTGCCACCGGACAGTACCCGGTTCATGAAGTCGTACCGGAAGGCGATCTGGTCAAACATGCTGGCCACCTGGTCTTTCTTGCTTTGCTCGGACCCCTGAAAGGGTACTATACTATCGTGAGAATGTTTGGACATGGTGCGCAAAGGTAAAGCAAAGTTGCTGGTTTTCAGTGCGTGGAACGGGGCGCAAAGCGGTACGTTGTAGCCTTTTTTCACGGGAGCGGATCAAAGGGTCGCCAGGCGCTGTTAAACAGTATTGGAGTCTCAGGGTTTATCTGTGATAAGTTAATGATAAGTAATAGATTACTTATACATGATCCGTAGATAACCCGTATCTGTTAAAAGACGGGTTATCTACGGGTTATTTACCGCTTATATACAGCTTATATACGGCTTATCCTTTTGGGTTTGCAAGCCTCTCATACGGTTGCGGTATCAATTTAAGTCGTAAACCCTATGTACGGGTGGTTGATCAAATTGGCAGCGATCGGAGCTTAATCGGTATATTTAGTCTGATAAACTATTAGCGCCATTTGCTGAGGCGATCCACGATACAATTACTTCGTTTTCCCTTTTCTTTTTTCCTGTTGCCGGTGTACTTGTTTGCTCTGGGCCAGGTGCCTGTTGTCAATGCTTACCATGCCTGGTTGATCTTTGGAATACTTCATTTATTGGTATATCCCTCCAGCAATGGTTACAATTCCTATATGGATCGTGATGAAGGCAGTATTGGGGGGATCAAAAATCCCCTGCAACCCACCCGGCAATTATTCTACGTCAGCATCGGGATGGATGTACTGGCGGTATTGCTCAGTTGGTTGATCAGCCCGCTCTTTGCGCTAGGAATTGTGGCCTATATCCTCGCATCCCGCGCCTATAGTTACCGTGGCATCCGCCTAAAAAAGTATCCGGTGGTGGGGTATCTCACGGTCGTCGTGTTCCAGGGGGGCGTAACTTTTTTTTTGGTCTACCACGGCTGCAGTGTCGATAAAACGATGGCAGTTCCGCCTGCCGGTATTATCGCCGCTTCGTTACTTATTGGTGGATTTTACCCGCTCACGCAGATCTATCAGCATGATGCCGACATAAAGGACGGGGTTCACACCATCAGTTCTTCGCTTGGGTACAGGGGCACTTTTATCTTTACGGCTGTAATCTATTCGTTGGCGATGGCTTTGCTGGCTTACTATTTTTCCAATCAGGGTTCCCTTTCAAAATTCTTACTGCTGGCAACTTGTATGTTGCCTATTCTCGTATATTTCTGCTGGTGGGCCGCACGGGTTTGGAAAAATGAAAACGTAGCCGATTTTACCCATACCATGCGCATGAACCTGTTGGCATCGGTTTGTACCAATATTGGTTTTCTGATCTTATTAACCTGGAGGTAATTTGAGTAAGATCGTTTCTATCGGAACGGCCGTGCCGGCTTTCCGGCACAGGCAGCAAGATATTCTGCAATTCATGCAGGGGGTGTATGCGCTTGCCGAAGACGAACAGCGCAAGCTGAGGTACTTGTACCGCCAAAGCGCCATTGATACCCGGTATTCCGTGATCCCTGACTATAGCAGGGGGCCGGCCGAATGGAAGTTTTATCCCTCCACCGAAAACCTTGAACCATTTCCCGCTCTCGAGCAGCGTATGGTTTGGTACAATAAGTATGCTGCGCCACTCTCTATTCATGCCATCCGGGATTGCATGGATGGAAAACTGAACCAGGAAGAAATTACTCATTTGATCACTGTAAGTTGCACCGGTATGAGTGCGCCCGGGCTGGACCTTCAGCTGGTAGAGCTTCTGGGCTTACCCAGGCATGCCTGGCGAAGCTCGGTCAATTTTATGGGCTGCTATGCAGCTGTGCATGCGTTAAAGATCGCCGACGCAATTTGTAAGAGCGACCATAGTGCGAAAGTGCTGATCGTATGCACTGAACTGTGTACCCTCCATTTTCAACGCGAGGCTACCATGGACAATATCGCTTCGGGTTTACTCTTTGCCGACGGTAGCGCTGCTGCGCTGATCACTCATGACGCACACCCACACCATGGTTTGGAATTGAGCGGTTTTTATGGGGAAGTTATACCGAAAGGCCGGCAGGATATGAGCTGGGAGCTATCGTCCACCGGATTCTTAATGACGCTGAGCAGTTATATTCCCGAATTGATCGGTGCCGATTTTGCTGCGCTGACCAACCGGGCGCTGGATCATACGGGCTGCCGGTTCGAAGAGGTGGGCCATTGGTGTATACATCCCGGTGGTAAGAAAATACTCGAAGCTGTTGCTGGTAGTTTGCAATTGCCCGCCGATGCTTTGCAAACCAGCGCCGGTATATTACGTCGATACGGAAACATGTCGTCGCCCACGATCCTGTTCGTGTTGAAAAAGATCATGCAACAAATGCAGCTATCCGGACAGGTTGGCAAAAATGCCAAGGTGTTCGGTGCAGCTTTTGGACCCGGTCTCACGATGGAGACGTTTGTGGGGCGTGCTGTATAATATTTTCAGTCGGTAATTGATATTCAGTTTACCTTTCCTATAGTGAACTTTCGCGTACGCTCATATCAACAGGAGCTGCTGGACGGCAACGATATTCCATTCGAAGATATCAGAAGGAATATGCGCGAGCTAAATGTCATCAATACCTGGCTGGGTGGTCACCAGATCACGTTGAAGGGCTTTAAAAGACTCCTTGGAAAGCATAAAGAAGTTTCGGTATGTGAGATCGGCTGTGGGGGAGGAGACAATCTCGAGGCTATTCGCCGGTGGTGTGTAAAAGAGGGTATTAGTGCATCTTTTACAGGTATAGACATTAATCCAGATTGTATCCGGGTGGCGAAGGAGCGGGAGGAAATACGTTGTGATTGGATCGTATCGGACTATAAGGAAGTACAGTTCAACTCGAAACCGGATGTTATTTTTTCCTCCTTGTTTTGTCATCATTTCCCGGAACGGGAATTGTTGGCGCAATTACAGTGGATGCAGAACCAGGCAAAATGGGGATTTTTTGTCAATGACCTTCATCGTCATCCAATAGCCTATCATTCCATCCGGGTGCTTACACGATTGTTCTCCAACAGCTACCTGGTGAAAAACGATGCTCCTTTGTCCGTGGCCAGAGGATTTGTTAAAAATGATTGGTATCAATTACTGAATAGCGCGGGAATCACTACCTTTTCCGTCGATTGGAAATGGGCATTCAGGTGGTTGGTGGTTGCTTCCAACCCATCCCTGCAGGCAGGTCATGCGTAAATAATCACAGGTCATCAATAGCACTGGTTGAGTTTCGATCACAAATACGATATTGCCATCATTGGCGGTGGGCTGGCTGGTTTGGCTTTAGCCATACAAAGTGTACGCGCCGGCTATCGTACCATCGTATTCGAACGGGAGAAATATCCTTTCCATAAGGTTTGTGGTGAATATGTTAGTCTGGAGAGCTGGAACTTCCTGGAAGAACTGGGTGTTCCGTTAAGTGATATGCAATTGCCTGTGATCAGTCGGCTGCAGGTGAGCGCACCCAATGGTAAGCACCTGGAATGTACGCTGCCGCTGGGCGGGTTCGGTATCAGCCGCTATACCCTCGATCAGATGCTGGCCAATATAGCCAGAAAAGAAGGGGTGGTGCTGATGGAAGAGACGAAAGTGGTGAATGTAGTATACCGGAACAATGCTTTTGTAGTCTTCACCCCCAAAGGCGAAACGGAAGCTACGGTGGTGGCCGGTACTTATGGCAAGCGAAGTAACCTTGATGCCAAGTGGAAAAGGCCGTTCACCCAGGTAAAGCCCAACCGGCTCAATCACTATGTTGGCGTAAAATATCATATTGAAACCTTTTTTCCGGAAGATTTGATTGCGTTGCATAATTTTGATGACGGTTACTGTGGTATTTCCCGGATCGAGAATAATAAATATTGTCTTTGTTACCTTACCACTGCCCGGAATCTGCGGAAATGCCACAACGATATCCAGGCGATGGAACTTCAGATACTTCGCAAAAATCCTTTCCTCGAAAAGATCTTCTCTAATGCACGGTTCCTCTATACAGAACCGCTGACAGTTTCCCGAATATCCTTTAACCGGAAAAACCAGGTTGAAAACCATGTGCTGATGATCGGTGATGCGGCAGGTATGATCACGCCGCTATGTGGTAATGGAATGAGCATGGCCCTGCATGGCAGTAAACTGGCTTTCGAAGAGATTGTGCAGTTTCTCAAAGGGCATATTTCGCGGTATGAGATGGAGTTGCAATATACCCAACAGTGGGAGCGGCAGTTTGGGCGTCGTTTACAGGCCGGACGTTTCATACAGCGATTTTTCGGTAGTTCGTCTTTATCCAGTTTTTTGATAACCATTGTTAAACCATTTCCAAAGATCGTAGCCTTCCTGATAGGGCAAACACACGGTAAACCTTTTTAGTAGCATGTTCAAGACCTTACCTTTTCTGATGGGGCTTCTGGTAGCCCAAACGATGGTTATTGCACAGAATTATCATGCAGTGAATGGATCTTCCTATGCCGGTAGCCTTGGAATAGGAAATAATCCCGCGTCCATTGTCAATACCCCCTTCGCCTGGGATGTCACCATATTTGGCGTACAGGGAAAGCCGGCAACCAATGCCGTTGGCGTTTACAATTATTCGCTGTTGTCATCGCCCGCCAATTCCGCCTGGAAAGTAGAAGGCGGGTACTTTGGCCGTTTTGCACAGGCAAATGCCAATGTCAACCTGCTCAATACCCGCATTGCACTGAAAAGGCGTGCGGCGATCGCCTTCGGCGCTAATTTTCGCAGCTACACCAACCTGAATACAAATCCCTATGCCTTTCAGGATACCTTGAAAACGGCGCAAGCTTTCCTGATGATGAATGGCGGCAATACCAAGTTTAAGGCTGACCTCATTTCCAGCAGCTGGCTTGAGTTCTTTGCATCGTATGGTCAAACGATCCTGGACGATGATCACCGCAGGCTCAATGCAGGTGTCACCATGCGCCTATCGAGGGGCCTTTCGGGTGCGCATACCAAACTGGCCACCGGGCAGGTTGAGATGCTGGTCGAAAACGGTAAGAATGTATTTGTGCTTCGGGATGCCACAGCGCGCTATGGTTATTCTGCGAACTTCGATGGATGGAAAGACGAGAAAAGTACAGGGCAAAATATTCGTGATTTTGCCAATACTACCGAGGGTGGGGTATCGTTTGATGTTGGTGTCGAATACCTGATAAAGGAGTACCTCCCATACGACTTTAACGACGACGAAGAACGATATTATGACTACGATTGGAAGATAGGTATCTCTCTCATGGATATCGGCTTCAATCAATATAAGCATAGCCTCAACAGCCGAACCATCAGTGGCCTGAAGGGGGAGTTGCGCGACGTAGACCTCGATGAGAAATTCAAGAATATAGAAGGAATAAAAGGCTTCAACGACAGCTTGCAGACTATCGTCAGTTCAATGGCGCGCCTGTCGGGCAATTTTATGGTCCTCAATCCAACCCGCCTGGTCGTCAATGTCGACCGCTACCTCTTTGATGCCTTTTACGTGAATGCCGATATTTCTATCAATTTATCTCCGCTGGCGGGTGATAAGCGCTTATACGTCAAAGAAACGAACCTGCTGGCCGTCACTCCCCGTTGGGAAACCCGAAGCCTGGGGGTATACCTGCCCATGATGTACAACACGGAAAGGCAGTTCAGGGTGGGCGGGGCGATCAAAGCGGGGCCGCTGTTACTGGGTATTCATAACTGGGGTACCCTGTTTGCCAAAAACAAGATGCACAACGGTGGGGGATACATTGCCTTTATCGTGCGGCCGGGCAGCAATAGCCGAAACAAACGGGATAAGATGCTTGATTGTCCAACCAATTAAAGCCGTTAGCGCTTTAGCCAGCCATCGTGAAGTTCTGTTGCCGTTTAAGCCAGTTGTAGCGCAAGGCAGCAACCTCTAAAACCTTTAAATTTGCCGCACTGGTGCAAGGAAGCCTGCAACCGTGAAAACCGGCCAGCTTGAAAGCCCGTGTAGATTGCATTTCCGCGATAGACATTTTTTAGCGACTTTAGTACAAACCCTAATCGATGACCCGCCTCATTTTTCTTCTCTTGCTCGTTGCGCCCATGATTACCGGGGCACAGGAAACCACAACCCCTACGGCAAAAAGCCCTGCAGGCAAATTTTACCTGATCTCCTCCAAAGGCGATACCGTCTATGTTGATGCAAAGGATACCATGGTTTTCAGGAAGGTAGAAGTAGAGTCAACATTTCAAGGGGGCATGCCGGGATGGACGCGCTTTCTGATAAAGAACCTTCGATACCCGGATACAGCTATCCGCCAGAAAATACAGGGTGATGTGATGCTGCAATTCATCGTTTGTACCGATGGAACGGTCTGTGATGTACAGGCCATCAGCGGTCACGAAGTACTACGCGCAGCAGCGCTGGAAGCCATTAAAAAAACACCCAACTGGACACCTGCCCGGAAGGATGGCAAAAATGTAAAATCTTTTAAAATGCAGCCCATAAGCTTTCGTCTGCCAGAAAGTTGAAAAATCAGCAAGCCAGGGCACATCTGTAATAGTCTATCCAGCCTTGTGATAGTGCGACCAGGCATTGCCTGGGGCAACAAACTTTCAATATTATTTGAAACTTCAGAAATCGTATCTATCTTTATACCTGAAACGATCATCTATGAAGCTGACTGAAGCCAAGCAGAAATTTATCGACTCCTGGGGTGCATTTGGAACCCATTGGGGCATCAATCGTACTATGGCGCAGATCCATGCGTTATTGCTGGTGAGTCCCGATCCGATCAGTCAGGATGATGTTATGGAGCAATTGAGCGTAAGTCGTGGCAATGTGAACATGAATATCCGGGAATTGATCGATTGGGGATTGGTGGAGCGCACCAGTATTCCTGGTGAGCGCAAGGAGTTTTTCGTGGCAGAGAAGGATATCTGGAAAGTAGCCACCACCATTATTAAAGAACGTAAGAGGCGGGAGTTGGATCCTATGCTGAAGCTGATGGACCAGTTATCGGCGATTGAAGGTGATAAGAAGGATAAAGAAGCCAAACAGTTCATCGAAACCATGCAGGGCATCAAACGCTTCGGCAACCAGGCCGACAAGATGCTGGATGTGCTGGTAAAGGCCGACGAGCACTGGTTTGTTGGCAGCCTGATGAAATTTTTTAAATAGCGAACTATGCGTACGTTTAAACTGGTGGATTGCTGGATACAGGGCCTGATGATCCTGGCGGCGGTGCCAATAGCTTTTAGCAACACTAATTTTGATGGTATCTTCTTCGGCGCCTATTTCATGGTGGGGGGCTGGCAGATATTGAGTGTTATCCTGCACCGGATTTTTTATACACCCCAACATAAGAGCTTTATGCGCCGCATCTATCTTATTACGTTGGCGATTGTTGCCGGGGTTTTGCTGGCATCTATTACCAGCTTTATCATTTGGGCATTGTATGGATTGCTGTTCTTCTCGCCATTGATGGCGGTGTACTACCTGATCACCTGTGTCGTGGAAGCAAAGAAACTGCCGGAGGTACCTGAGCCTCAGGCAATCGTATAAGGCATCATGTAAAGGCCGGGAAACCGGCCTTCTTTAGGATTATATGTTTCACAAAATTCTGAAAATATGGAAAACAAGAGAATAGTCATTGCAGGCGGTACCGGTTTTATCGGTCAGGCAATGGCGCGGTATTTCGGAAAAAATAACCATGTAGTGATCCTTACCCGAAAATCGGTAAACGGGCACAACAATCGTTTTGGTCAGGGACTTTTAAAAGCCCCTGATGGCTATAACATCACTTACTGGCGTTGGGATGGCAAGCATGTCGAGAAACATTGGCTGGATGACGTTGACGGAGCTGATATTGTTATCAACCTGGCTGGCAGATCGGTTAATTGCCGGTACAATGAACGCAACAGGAAAGAGGTATTGGATAGCCGCATAGATGCCACGCAGGCCATTGGGCAGGCGATCAGGCATAGCCGCAAAGCACCAACCCTGTGGATCAATGCCGCGTCAGCAACAATCTACCGCCACGCGATGGATAAACCCCAGGAAGAAGAGCACGGTGAGATCAGTGATCTCAAAAAGGATAATATGCCCTGGTCGTTGCTTGACAGGTTGCGCTATGGGTACACAAAGGCCTGGGCTGGATACCGGTACGGTAAGGGATCGAAACAATACAAGCTGCTCGACAAAGATTTTTCGGTGGAAATTTGCCGAAGCTGGGAGCAGGCTTTTATGGATGAACACACCCCTGCAACGCGCAAAGTGGCATTAAGGGCTGCCATCACTTTAGGGGCTGGTGGCGTAATGGTTCCCTATTTCAACTTGTTGAAGGCGGGGTTGGGTGGATACCAGGGCAATGGCAGGCAGATGTACAGTTGGATCCATGAAGAGGATCTCTGCCGTATTGTGGAATGGTGTGCCGAACATCCCGAAGCATCAGGGATGTACAATTGCGCCGCACCCAATCCTGTTACGAACTCCGCGTTCATGTGTACCCTGCGAAAAGCCACGGGACACCGGTTTGGATTACCCGCCTTTTCCTGGATGCTGGAACTGGGCGCTGCCCTGATAGGAACAGAAACAGAACTGATCCTGAAGAGCCGGTGGGTTTTGCCCGGCCGGCTATTGAAAGCAGGATTTCGATTTAAATATACCCATGCCGAACAGGCAATCCGCGATATCGTGACCCGAACGCCACGCAGCCGTTATCACTTGTTTTAGTGACGTCATGGCTTTCGCTGGTTCGCTCCAGGGCATCCCGCGGTTATCTATCTTGTTCAGCATCAAGGATGCAGGTGGTCTGTGCTTTGCAGCTGCAACCAAATAACCGCTATATTCGTTATTATATAAATTCAGCAGCATGGCAACAGGTAAAAAGACGGTCGTACTGGGTGCATCAGATAATCCGGCCCGTTACAGTTTTCTGGCGATCAATAAACTCCGGGCGCATCAGCATCCTGTTGTGGCTATTGGCCGTAAACAGACACAAGTGGCCGATGTGCCGGTGGTAACAGGACAAAGCCCCGTTGATGATGTAGATACCGTTACACTTTACCTGAATCCTACCCATCAAAAGGAGTATTACGATTATATCCTGTCTTTAAATCCCAGGCGCATCATTTTCAATCCCGGCGCCGAAAACGAAGAGTTGGCTTCGCTTGCTAAAGAGAAGGGTATTCTGCCTATGGAGGCCTGTACACTTGTATTGTTGAGTACTGGTCAGTTTTAGCAGGATCAGGGATGCTTCTCCTGTTAAGGTCCTTGCTGAGAGAGCCTGTTGTAGTGCAGACTGCGATACTCTTTACAAAATATTTATGCTGCTGTAAAATATCCGCGTTTTAATACCGTTTTAACATCCTGCCCCCCCATCCGGTACCTGTTGTTGATCGTACCCTTCTATTCAATATCCATCGTTAATTAAACGAACTGTATGAAGAACCTGTACACCACCAGTTTCTCATCCTCCCATTTTACTTTACTGATTACTAACCCTGTATTTCGATATAGCCGGATAGCCGGCAGTAACCCGTTTGTAGTGTAACCCAACCCAATCCATCCCAATCTGCCTTGTGAAAGCGGATGATCCGTATCCTATTCTTTAACCTTATGTCGAGGGGCAACACCACGTGTACCCCAATTGGTAATAGATCGTTAATGATGCTCCTTTTTGGAAAAGCAGTGATTTTTCGGTAAATTCGAAAAACCCATTTCGATATGATATGGAGAAAGTTTAACGGCGATCCGCTCGATCTACCCATCTTTGATGCTGTTGAAGCAGCCATCAAACGCGAAAGCAACAAAGGCTATCACCTCAAGGTTTGCATTGGTACCGACTCCCAGGTAAAAGGTTCCGAAACTGAATTTGCTACTGTTATTGTTTTCCTGCGCGAAGGACATGGAGGTTTCATGTTCATACACAACGAGAAAACAAAACAGCAATATTCTATTAAAGAACGCATGCTGGTTGAGGTTGCCAAGAGTATTGAAATCGCCTATGAGCTATGCAACCTGTTCACACAGTATGATGTGGATATGGAAGTGCATGCAGATATCAATACGAACCCGCACTTCAAGAGTAATGATGCGCTGAAAGAAGCGATGGGATATATACTCGGTATGGGCTTTGCCTTTAAGGCCAAACCGGAAGCCTTCGCCAGTAGTAGCTGCGCCAATAAGGTAGTTAACTAAAAACCCTCGCTGACATCAACGAGGGTTTTTTATTGTACAGTTGTGTTACTTCACAGCTCAGGGCCTTGTCGCCTCATTCCTTTCCTGCTTCTTTCACCGACACATTACACTGTTCGATGAACTGAAGTATTTTGTCTCTACCCATTTTCTTTATCGCACTTGTAACAAAGCTTTGAGGCAAAAACTGCCAGGTCTTCCGCATGGCATCGAGGAATGATTTTACATTCTTACTCACTTCTTTCTGCGTTTCCTTATCGGCTTTGGTGAATACAATGCAGAAAGGAAGCTCCCATTCGCCCAGCTGATTGATGAAATCGAGATCTACGCGTTGGGGCTCGTGCCGGCTATCGATCAATACAAATATATTGACCAGGGTTTCCCGTTTGCGCAGGTAATTTTCGATCATGGTTTCCCATTGCTTACGCTGCGTTTGGGATACCTTGGCAAATCCATAACCGGGTAAGTCGACGAGGTACCAGGGGGAGGCTGGCGTTTTACCGGGTACGTATTTGTCCGGCAGGCTTTCCATCTCGAAATGGTTGATGAGCTGGGTTTTGCCCGGTGAACCGGATGTCTTAGCCAGCTTCTGATTATCACTCAGCATATTGATGAGTGAAGATTTGCCCACATTACTGCGGCCAATGAAAGCATATTCGGGCCGGTCAGGTTTGGGACACATGGTATAGTCCGGACTGCTGACGAGGTATTTCGCTGTTTTGATGATCATGATGGGCTGCAAGATACGAATACCTGATCAATGGGTTTTCTGCATAGGGGTACCGGTAAAAATGAGGGTATAAAAACAAGCTCCTGCACAAACCGGCAATTAAAGAAATTTAATTGTTAATCGCTTGTATTATAAGCACTGACTGCCGAGTCGCGGTATCAAAAAGCACTAAATTGGCGGCATGAAAAAGATAACCCTGCTTTGTGGTTTGCTGTGTGCCGTATTTTTATTGGAAGCACAGATCAAACCATTTCGTTTCATTCACATTACGGATACCCATATCGGCTCGCCCAATGGAAGTGCAGAGGAAGACCTGCGGAGAACCGTAAGCGATATCAATGCCATGAAGGATGTGGCGTTTGTGATACTGACAGGCGATATCACCGAACTGGGTACCAACCGCCAGTTGAAAGTAGCCAAACAGATACTCGATAGTCTTCAGGTAAAGTATTACATCATTCCCGGCAACCACGACAGTGGCTGGAGCGAAAGCGGTGGGGTAAGTTTTACCACCACCTTCGGGTACGATAAGTTCATGTTCGATTACAACGGCGTTCGATTTATCGGTTGCGCTTCCGGGCCCTATGTGCGTATGAGCGATGGACATATTCCCCGCAATGCCGTGGTTTGGCTCGATGAGGTATTGAAGAAGACCGATAAAAATCAGCC
Source organism: Paraflavitalea sp. CAU 1676 (assembly GCF_029223285.1). Lineage (GTDB taxonomy): Bacteria > Bacteroidota > Bacteroidia > Chitinophagales > Chitinophagaceae > Paraflavitalea. Next base: position 879,336 of record NZ_JARHUJ010000001.1, read on the forward strand.
CATCATATTTGCCAACCATTACCCCCTCGACAATGGATTGGATAACTGGTACGAAGCGATCGACCGCTTAAAGCAATACAACACCATCCTGGCGATCTGCGGTCATGGGCATAACAACCACGCCATGAACTTCGAAGATATCCCTGCGGTCATGGGACGCTCCAACCTGCGGGCAAAAGATCCGGTGGGAGGTTACAGCCTTGTAGATGTGCGTACCGATTCCATTATCTATACCGAGCGCAGACCAGGTACCGGCTACGAAAGAACCTGGAACAGGGTAGCCATTAAGTCGCACGACTATGCCCATCCTGCCAAAACATTCGATAGACCCAATTATGAAGTCAATAAGCAATATGCACAGGTAAAAGCCGCCTGGACCTATAGTTCCAATGCCAATGTGATCTCTACGCCGGCGGTATATAATGAGTCCGTCATCTTTGGCAACCAGAACGGAGAGGTAGTGGCCGTTTCGCTGAAGAACGGTAAACGTCAATGGTCATTCTCCACCAATGGTTCGGTATTCTCTTCACCTGCTGTACAAGGCGATAGGGTAGTGTTGGGCTCGGGCGATGGCAAGGTCTATTGCCTCAATGCAAAGAATGGCAAACAGCTGTGGTCCTATACGGCCGAGGCGGCCGTGCTAGGCTGCCCGCTCATTGCCGGCGATACCGTATTTATTGGCGGCAGCGATCATTCGTTCATGGCCCTTGGGCTCAACGATGGACAGGTGCGGTGGAAGTTCAGTGAGCTGGAAGGGCCCGTGGTAAGCACGCCGCTCTTGTACGAAGGCCGGATCGTCTTCGGCGCGTGGGACAGGAACCTGTATGCACTCGACCGCAATGATGGTAAGTTGCTGTGGAAATGGAACAACGGATCTTCTGTTATCAATTTTTCGCCGGCATCATGTATCCCGGTGGCTGTAAACGGTGTCGTATATGTAGTAGCTCCCGATAGAACGATCTCCGCTATCGACGCGCAAAGTGGCGCCACCCTATGGCGCAATAAAGAAACCCGCGTGCGTGAGTCGATCGGCATCTCGAGCGACGGTAAATGGATCTATGGTAAAACAATGCAGGATACGGTCGTAGCTTACGCCGCGAGTAGTGAGGCACAAAGTCCGGCATGGGTCATGAACGCCGGCTTTGGATACGAGCATGTGCCTTCGATGCTGATCGAGAAAGACGGGCAGGTATTCTTCGGCACCCGCAGCGGCGTGGTCTATGCCATCGATCCACAGAACCGTAAAGTCGTGTGGGCCCACAAGATCGATAACTCGATGGTGAATACGGTAAGAGTATTGAGTGGTAAACGCATCATCGCCTCCACCATGGATGGCAAGGTTGCCCTGCTGGAGGTTCGGTAATTGGACTGTACATGCATCAACAGCAGAACCTTATTGATGATCCGGGAAAAAAGCAGAAGATCCGGAAAATAGCGATGCTAAGTAAAAAGCTCCCCAAACGCAGAACGCGTTTGGGGAGCTTTTTTAATGTATCAGGCCGGGCAATGATAGTAGTGTTGGATCAATCGCAATCGGTGGCTAATTCGCCATCCCAGGAGGCTATACGTGTGCCCACAATGGGATCGGTGAAGTAGACGAAAAAGCCGGTTGCATACAAGGTGCTGCCCACGTTGTAAATGGTGGAATTGGCCGAATACCCGGTTACAGGATACGAACCCAGTGCGTCGTGCACGCCAACACCTACAATGCGGGCGGTACTGGGGTTGTAAGACACGTTGACGGTAACACCGGTTTCAAAGCATCCGCTGTAAACGATGAACTTTTGTGAGGAAGATGTTTGCTGGTGACTGGTAAATGATGAAAAGGTAAGTAGGAGCAACAGGGTTGCCAGTAGATGTCTCAGTTTCATAATGAAAGGTTTAATGATCAGAAAATGGGGCCCGGCCCCATACCCCCAATTTAATCATTTTGGGGCTAGGGCAGGATAGAAATAAAAATCCCACCGTATTGCGGTGGGATTTCCATGTATGCTGAATGCACAGGTTATACGAGCATGGTGAGCGGCTCTTCCAGTAAGCCTTGCAGGGTTTGCAGGAAGGCGGCGCCGGTAGCACCATCTGCCACGCGGTGGTCGCAGGTGAGTGTTACCTTCATGACGTTGCCGATCACGATCTGTCCGTTCTTCACAACAGGCACCTGGTTGATGGCGCCGATCGCGAGGATACAGGACGCAGGAGGGTTGATGATGGCAGTGAATTCTTCAATGCCAAACATACCCAGGTTAGAGATGGTAAAGGTGTTGCCTTCCCATTCGGCTGGTTGTAATTTTTTGGCTTTGGCACGCGTAGCGTAGTCTTTCACTTCACCGGCGATCTGCGACAGAGACTTAAGGTCTGCAAAACGCACTACAGGTACCAGTAATCCTTCTTCTACTGCAACGGCTACGCCGATGCTTACGTGGTGGTTAACGCGGATGGTGTCGCCTTGCCAGCTACTGTTGATGGCAGGGTGTTTCTTCAGCGCCAGGGCGCATGCTTTCAGCACCATGTCATTGAAGGATATTTTGTTGGTAGCGATTTCATTGAGCTTGGCACGGCTGGCAACTGCCTTGTCCATGTTGATCTCCATGGTGAGGTAGAACTCAGGCGCAGAGAACTTCACATCTGCCAGGCGACGGGCGATCACTTTGCGCATTTGCGAAACCGGTATGTCGTCATAGCTTACCTGACCGGCAACCGCAGGCTGTGCAGGAGCAGCAGCACCATCTTGTTTAGCAGCAGGGGCAGCTGTAGCAGCACCTGGTTTGAAATCGTCCACATCTTTCTTCACGATACGGCCACCATCACCGGAACCAGCAACCTGGTTGATGTCGATGCCTTTTTCGCTGGCGAGTTTGCGGGCGAGCGGAGAAGCTTTTACGCGACCATTTTCGGTAGTAGCGGCAGCGGGCTGAGCGGTAGCAGCAGCGGCAGGTTGTGCAGCAGGTGCCGCCTGAGCTGGTGCCTGGGCAGGTTGACTGCTGGTAGCAGCAACAGCGCCACCACCTTTGGAGGCAGCAACGATCTTGTCAACATCTACTTTTCCTTCTTCACCAATGATGCAAAGCAGGGCATTTACGGGCACCTTATCGCCTTGCTTGGCGCCAACATATAATAATTTACCAGTTTTGTAGCTTTCGAGTTCCATGGTAGCCTTGTCGGTCTCCACATCGGCGAGCAGGTCGCCTTTGTTAACCTGGTCTCCTACCTTCTTATGCCAGGTGGCTATAACGCCTTCGGTCATGGTATCGCTCAAACGGGGCATCAGGATCACTTCCTGCATATTCGCCAGGTCGAGAGCCGGTGCGGCTGCTGCTGCAGGTTGGGCAGGAGCGGCAGCTGGTTGTGCTGCTGCTTCTTGTTTGGGAGCCTCTGCTTTGGGGGCAGCGGCTGCTCCGCCACCGGAAATGAGAGAGCTGATGTCTTCTCCGGGAGCACCGATGATAGCCAGCAGGTCATTGACCTGGAGTTTACCACCTTTATCTGTACCGATATGTAAAAGGGTGCCATCTTTATAACTTTCCAGCTCCATGGTAGCTTTGTCTGTCTCAACTTCCGCTAACAAATCGCCTTTCTTGACGGGATCCCCTACCTTTTTATGCCAGGCCGCAATCACGCCTTCAGTCATGGTGTCACTCAGGCGGGGCATTAAGATCACTTCAGCCATAATCTTTATTAATAATTTGAAAGTTAATACGTCAGGTTGCTAATTGAGGGCCGAAATTACGGCAAAAACAGGAATATGCAATAGAAAAGGGCAAGCTGTCAAACTTGCCCTTTCATGCTGTATATGAGGCTTTTCCTTAATTGTCTACTTCCAGCTTGAGGCGGTCGCGCAGCTCTTTTACGAGCGGATAATGGTCGATAATATGCTGGTATTTTTCCTTCAGGGTAGCCGGCTTTTCGGTAGGCTCCAGGATCAACACGGCACTTTCGCTCACCGTGATCACGAACATCAGCTGACGGTTGTTGAACACCTGCTGTAGATACTCGCTCAGAATGCGGCGTTCACCTTCAATGAACTTCTGCTCGAGGTTGTTATTGGTTTGAACCTCAAAGTTTTGGTGATCCTTGATGATCAGGTTGGCCATCAGGAACGACTGGTTGGCTGGGTTCTTATTGTCTTTCAATTGCTGGGCAAACTGCTGCCAGGCTTCGTGCAGTCTCATCTCGCTAAGCGGGATGGCAGCACCGGCACTTTCGATGGGCTTGCCTATGAATTGTTTCTTGATAGAGTTGAGCGATCCCACTTTGCCTACCGTCGTTTCGGGTTTGGGCTGATTGGTAGCGCCAACGGGAGGCACTTTGGGTAAGGTGGAAGGCTGGCCGGTTGTAGCGGGCTGCTGGGCTACCGGGCGTTGGGCATTGCCCGCTTCTTTGGTTTCAATGATCAGTTTGGCTTCCTGGTTGCCCGTTGGCTTGGGCTGGGCGGTAGGAGGGGCGGTATCGCCACCGGGCTTCTGGGCTGCACCAGCAGGGCTTTTACCGGTCTTTGACTCCACAATGGGGTTCAGATTGCGGAAAGCCACTGGTTTTGCTTCATCAATCAGTTTTTTTTTACTCAGCCCATCGCTGCCGGAAGCCAGGTCTACCGCTTGCTGCAGGTAGGTGAGTTTGATGAGCGCCAGCTCTACATGCAGGCGTTTATTGCGGGCTCCTTTATAGTTGAGTTCCGTTTCGTTTAATATGTTCAAAGCGCTGATAAGGTAAGCCACCGATACCTGTTTGGAAGTGGCAATGTAGCGGTCTTTGAAGCTTTCCACCACCTGTAGCAGGTTGGCGACCTTTTCGTCCTTGCAGACCAACAGGTTGCGGAGAAATTCGGCAAAACCATTCAACACCATATCGCCTTCAAATCCTTTGCGGTCGATGTCATCGTACAACAACATCGCGCCTCCCAGGTCCTGCTGTTGCATGCACAGCATCAACTTGAAATAATAGTCGGCGTCGAGGATGTTCAGGTGCTCGAGCGTATTATGATAGCTTACCACACCGTTGGTAAAGCTCACGATCTTATCCATGATACTGAGGGCGTCGCGCATACAACCTTCGCTCTTCTGGGCGATCAGGTGCAGGGCGGCTTTCTCGGCATTGATCTCTTCTTTTTTGCAGATGTCTTGCAGGTGTTCAACCGTATCGTTGGGAGTGATGCGCTTGAAATCGAAGATCTGGCATCGGCTCAATATGGTGGGAAGGATCTTGTGCTTTTCGGTGGTAGCGAGGATAAAGATGGCATAAGGCGGCGGCTCTTCCAGTGTTTTAAGGAACGCGTTGAAGGCCGACGAACTGAGCATGTGCACCTCATCGATGATATACACCTTGTACCGGCCGGCCTGGGGGGCAAAACGCACCTGCTCTACCAGGGTCCGGATGTCATCGACCGAGTTGTTGCTCGCCGCATCGAGTTCGTGGATGTTCATGGAAATGCCATCGTTGAACGACTGGCAGGAGTGGCATTCGTTGCAAGCCTCGCCCTCCGGCGTGGCACGCTCGCAGTTGATGGTCTTGGCAAGGATACGGGCACAGGTGGTTTTACCCACTCCCCGCGGACCACAAAACAGGAAGGCATGCGCCAACTGCTGGTTCTTGATCGCGTTCTTCAGGGTAGTAGTGATATGTCCCTGTCCTACAACAGTGTCGAAAGTCTGTGGCCGGTATTTTCTTGCTGAAACAATAAACTTATCCATGAATGTACCTCTTGCGGCAAATGTAAGTAAATAACAGGGGCTTCCGAACAGGTTTAGGCCTGCCCACGCGGGTCGTGGGTTTGATGGGAAGAACTTGTGGAATAATGCGATAGCGCACCACCTTCCATCCGTTCAAATCCCCAGCCCCTTCAAAAAATATAGTGGTAGAATTTGGAAACTTAACAGTGTTAAGTATATTTGTGTCGTTAATCAGAATATATGGGTATTACGGAAAGAAAGGAAAAGCAAAAGACCGAACTCCGGCGAATGATCCTGGATGCTTCCATGAAACTCTTTGTGGAACAAGGGTTTGAGAATGTGTCGATCCGTAAGATCGCCGATCTGATCGATTATAGTCCTACCACCGTATACCTCTACTTCAAGGATAAAGATGATATCCTCTTCAACCTTCACGAACTCGGCTTTCAAAAAATGGCCGAATACAATGAAGGCCTCTGGGATATCAAAAACCCCCTGCTGCGCCTGCACAAGATGGGCGAGAACTATATCAAATTCGGCGTTAGCCATCCCGAATTCTATGACCTGATGTTCATTCAGCGTGCCCCCATGCAGTCGATCGAAAAGATGGTGGATTGCGAATGGAAGAGCGGCGATGTAGCGCTGGGGCGCTTAAAGGATACCATTCGCGAAGGCATGGATAAAGAATTGATTGTGAAGGGGGATGTGGATGCCGTATCCATGGCTATCTGGAGTATGGTGCATGGATTGGTTTCATTGTCGATCCGCGACCGGTTCAACAAACTGGTGCCACCCGATGCCGTGTTACCCATGATGACCCAGGCACTGAACTGGTTGCTGGAAACCATCGACCTTACCCTTAAACCGTAAACGGCATCTAGGACTACGGTCCTTTTTTTTGCCCTGATACTTAACAGTGTAAATAATCTTTACAATATAAATACCTAGCCATGAATTGGTCAATCATCCGCACACAGGTGCTGGTGGCAGGGCTCTTTTTTGCCCTGCCCGTCACCGCCCAGCAAACGCTGGAAACCTATCTAAAAAGAGGGCTCGATAGTAACCTGGCCCTCCGCCAGCAGTCATTCGATCTGGAGAAAGCCCGGCTCGATCTCCGGCGCGCGCAATCCCAATTTTATCCGCAAGCCAATATTGCTTCGCAGTATACCCTGGCGCATGGCGGACGAACGCAGGATATCCCGATCGGCGACCTTCTCAACAACGTGTACTCGACCCTCAATGAGCTCACGTCATCCGGTAAGTTCCCCCAAGTGCAGAACCAGAACATCACCTTTCTGCCCAACGATTTTCATGACACCAAATTGGAAGTGACCATGCCGGTCGTGAACATGAACATCCGGTACAATAAGCAGATCAAAGAAGAACAGATCAAGACCCGGCAGGCAGGAGTAGAAGTGTATAAGCGCGAGTTGGTCAAGACGATCAAACAGGCGTACTATCAATACCTGCAGGCCGACCGCTCAGTGGCTATTTACAACAACGCTTTATCACTCGTGCAGGAAAATCTGCGCGTTAGTGAAAAGATGGTAGCGAACGGAACTGCAACCAAAGAAGCAACCCTGCGCGCCAAAGCCCAGGTAAGCCAGGTACAGGCTTCCGCGATAGAAGCTGCCAACAACCGGCAAAATGCCGCTGCCTATTTCAATTTCCTGCTCAACCAGCCGCTCGAAACACCGGTGGGCACCGATAGCTCGATAGCCGAACAATTTACGAACCAATTGACCGTATCAACCGAGGTGCCGGCCGCCCGCGAAGAGCTCGCCCAGCTTAAGAGCACACAACGGGTGCTTAACACCAGTTTGAAGATGAACAAGTCGTACCTCATTCCCAACCTCAATGCCTTTTACAACATCGGCTTCCAGGGCTTCGGGTTCAGGTTCAACAGCGATCAGTTCTACCAGTTAGGCGGCCTGCAATTGCAATGGAGCCTGTTCCGTGCCAACGACAACAAATACAAGATACAGCAGTCGCAACTCGATCTCGACGCGGTAGCCAACCAGTACCGGGAGGTAGAGCAGCAACTTACGCTGCAGGTGCGCACCGCTTACAACAATTACTATTCGGCCATCAAATCGATGCAGGCCCTGGCCGATGAGGTGTACAGCGCGCAGGAAACTTACCGGCTCACCGAAAGGCGGTTCCGCGAAGGGCAGGCCCTTCAACTGGAATTGATCGATATACGAAGCCAACTCACCAACGCACAGATCAGGTATTCACTGGCCCAACTGGCCGTATTGACAAGGGCCGCCGACGTAGAGCGCGCCACAGCATCCTATAAATTCTAAAATAATTGTTTATGAAAAAGATATTCCACTCCTTCCGCTTCCTCATCATTATGGCAATAGCATTTACTGTTGCCCGTTGCAACGAAGAAACCAAGGCCATTACCCAACCTGTAGCCGACAACGCCATCACCGTCAAACTGCAACCGGTAACAGATACCACGTACGCTCCGGTATTAAGATATTCCGGCGCCATCGCTTCTAACAGCGAAGCCACCCTATCCTTCAAAACAGGGGGTATCATTTCACGCATCTACGTAAAAGAAGGCGACCATGTGTTAAGAGGTCAAATTCTCGCCACCCTCGATATGACGGAGATCAATGCCCAGGTACAGCAGGCAGCGCAAGGTGCCGAGAAAGCCGAGCGGGACGCTAAGCGGGTGAAGAATCTTTACAATGATACCGTAGCGACGCTGGAACAATTGCAGAACGCCACTACTCAACAACAGATATCTTCTGAAGGACTGCGCATTGCCCGTTTCAACCAGCAATACGCTCAGATCAGGGCCACTGAAAACGGCACCATCCTCAAGAAGATCATGAATGAAGGCGAACTGGCTGCACCGGGGGCCCCCGTCTTCTTCGTCAATGGCAACGCCGGCAGCGATTGGGTAATACGCTTCGGTGTGTCCGACAAAGACTGGGCAGTACTGCGCCTCGGCAATAAGGCGGAAGTTTCGCTGGATGCCTATCCCCACCAACCGTTCACCGGTATTGTGTCAAAGATCGCCGAAGGCGCGGATGCGGCCAATGGCACTTATGAGATAGAAGTAAAAGTGCTGCCGAACGGAGTACGCTTTGCTACCGGCCTGTTTGGTGTGGTGCAATTGCAGCCATCCACCTTGCAGCGTGTAACCCTGATCCCCATAGAAGCCTTGGCAGAAGCCGATGGTAAATCAGGGTTCGTGTATACAGTCGGTAAGGACCAAAGAACCGTGCAACGTCATGCGGTATCCATCGCTTTCCTGGAAAAAGACAAAGTGGCCATCGTAAAGGGGTTGGATAATGTGCAGCAGGTGATCACCGATGGTGTAGGGTACCTCACGGAAAAGTCGGTCGTAAACGTGATAAAATAAGCAGCAAGACTGCGCGCTCCGGATGCTACATATCTCTTTTTCGGCAGCGGCGGGCAGGCAGGTAATCAATTATTAAAAAACGAATCATGAAAATAACCGACTTCTCCGTCAAAAACTACCAGTTCACCCTGATCGTGTTCGTGATGATGATCGCGATCGGATTGAACTCTCTATTCAATATGCCCCGTGGTGAAGATCCTGATATGGAAGCACCACAGTTCTCGGCCATCGTAATCTATCCCGGTACCAGTCCGCGCGATATGGAAGAACTGGTGGTAGACCCCATCGAGAAAAAGCTCAATGAGCTGGATGATATCAAGAAACTGGTCACACGCATCGATGACGGACTGGCCGTGATCCGTATCGAGTTCAAATACGAAACCGATCCCGAACGCAAATACCAGGATGTGGTGCGCGAACTCGATGGCTTAAGGCCCAAACTTCCGCAAGACATCCTGAGTATGGAAGTGCAGAAGTTTACTCCCTCGGATGTGAACATTATGCAGATAGCGCTCATGAGCGAAACTGTGCCCTACAAAGACCTCGAAGAGTGGAGTAAGGAATTGAAGGAGCGGCTCGAAAAAGTTAAGAGCCTCAAGAACGTGGATAACTGGGCATTTCCGCAGCAACAGGTGCGCATATCCCTGCACCTCGAAAAGTTGGCCCAAAACAAGATACCACTCAACAAAGTGTTAGGAGCTATACAGAGCGAGAATGTCAACATTCCCGGCGGCAGTATAGAAATGGGGGAGAAGAAATTCAACGTCAAAACAAGCGGCGACTACAAGACCATCGAAGAAATTAAGAATACCATCGTCAGCAATGCCAATGGAAACCTGGTGTACGTAAGGGATATTGCCGAAGTGGCGTTCGATTATGAAGAACAAAGCTATATGGCCAGGCTTAACGGCAAACGAGGGGTGTTCGTAGTAGCCAGCCGCAAAACTGGCACCAATATTTTCGCCGTGGAAGAACAGGTAAAACCGGTGCTGGAACAGTTTCAGAAAGACCTGCCTAAGAACATTGCTTATGAACAGAGCTTTGATAATGCGGATAGTGTGCGCAAACGTTTAGGGGGCTTTACCCGCGATTTCGGCATCGCTATCTTTCTCGTATTGCTGACTTTATTGCCGCTGGGATTCAGGGCTTCGCTGGTCGTGATGATCTCAATTCCGCTGTCGCTGGCCATCGGACTTTTCCTGCTCGATATGTTTGGTATTACCATCAACCAACTGAGTATTGTGGGCCTCATCGTGGCGCTTGGTTTGCTGGTTGATGACAGTATTGTCGTAGTGGAAAATATCGAGCGGTACCTGCGCATGGGATACAGCAGAAAAGACGCAGCCATGCAAGCCACCAAGCAGATCGGGCTGGCGGTGCTCGGTTGTACAGCCACCTTGATCTTTGCCTTCCTGCCCCTGATGTTCCTGCCCGAAGGAGCGGGCGATTTCATCCGCAGTTTGCCCGCTGCAGTAGTGACCACGGTGCTGGCTTCGTTGCTCGTGTCTCTCACCATCGTACCGTTCTTATCGAGCCGCATTTTAAGCCCGCATCATAATCCGGAGGGCAACTGGTTTCTGCGTGGGTTGAAACGCTTTATAGGTGGCTCTTACCGCCGCCTGCTGCACAGCGCTATTGCGCATCCTGTTATCACCTTGTTGGTGGCAGGCGCCATATTCGTGGGCAGCCTGGCCCTGGTGCCAGTAGTTGGGTTCAGCGTATTCCCTGCTTCGGAAAAGCCGATGTTCATGGTGAATATTGAAACGCCGTTGGGCACCAGTCTGGCCGCCACCGATAAAGTGGCCCGGTATGTAGAACAGGAGATTAAAAGTATTCCCGATCTTAAGAACTATGCTACCAACGTAGGCCATGGTAACCCGCGCATTTATTACAACGTTATACCTCAAAATGAAGCCAGCAACTATGCCCAGTTGTTTGTGCAGCTGAAGGAAACACCACCTGCTGAAAAGATCAAACTGATTGATCAGTTGCGCAGCAAGTTCAAAAACTATCCCAATGCAAAGATCGAGGTAAAGGACTTTGAACAAGGCCCGCCGGTAGAAGCACCTGTCGCCATCAGGTTGTTTGGGGAAAACCTCGATACCCTGCGCGCGCTTTCCTTTCGCGTGGAAGACCTGCTAAAAAAGACACCGGGCACCATGTACGTAAACAATGAACTAACGACGTTGAAGACGGATGTAAAGATCAAAGTGAACAAGGATAAAGCCGGCATGCTGGGCGTACCGGTCAACGAAATAGACCGCTCCGTACGCATGGCCATTGCAGGGCTCAATATTGGCACCTTCCGGAAAGACAATGGAGACGAATACAATATCAATGTAACCTTGCCCCGTGGCGATCACCAAACCATCGAAGCCTTGCAGAAGGTGTACGTAAGCACCACCGGCAATGTGCCCGTGCCCCTGAGCCAGGTGGCCGATATTCAATTCCAGGCCTCGCCTACCAGCATTAAGCACTACGATAAGGACCGCTATACCGTAGTAACAGCTTTTGTACAAAGTGGATTCAATACCACGAAGGTCACGGAAGGGGTGTTGAAGGAACTTGATGCCATGAAGTTTCCTGCCGATACCCATTATGTGGCGGCGGGTGAAGTGGAGAGCAAGCAGGAAAGTTTCGGTGGATTGGGCACCATCGTCCTCATCACCATCTTTGGCATCCTGGGCATCCTGGTGTTGGAGTTCAAGACCTTCCGGGGAACATTGATCGTGTTGTCGGTAGTGCCACTCGGCATCATTGGGGCCGTGTTGATACTGCTGGCCACAGGCAATACTTTCTCTTTTGTTGCGGTGATTGGTCTCATTGCCTTGATCGGTATCGAAGTAAAGAATTCCATCTTGCTGGTCGATTATACCGATCAGTTGCGCAAGCAGGGAATCGCGCTGAACGACGCCATCCAGGAGGCCGGCGAAACCCGCTTTGTGCCCATCATCCTTACCACGCTTACAGCAATAGGTGGACTGCTGCCGCTGGTGCTGGAAAACAATCCGCTGTATACCCCGCTCGCGCTGGTGATCATCGGTGGGTTGATCAGCTCAACCCTGCTCACCAGGGTGGTTACGCCTGTGCTGTACAAATTGCTGGCGCCAAAGGTTGAGATCGATAAAGAAGTGGCTGCCGCTCCTGCAATCGTTTAAAAGTTGAAGAATAGGCGCTCGTATACCTGAAAGCGAAAACGTCAATCACATGGCTGTGGTTGACGTTTTCTATTAATGGTTAATGACGCCAGCTTCGGGTACTGCTTAGTTCAGCTTGGTTTTCGCTGTATCTCCTTTCAGGTGTTTGTCGAGGAATTGAAGGATCTGTCCATACCCTTTGATCTCATTCTCTTTCTTTACGAAACCATGACCCTCATCGGGAAACACCACATACTCCACCGGTACATTATTCTTCTTAACAGCTTCTACAACTTCATCGCTTTCAATTTTCAGCACCCTTGGGTCGTTGGCGCCCTGCAAAACCATTAAAGGCTTTTTAATATTGCCGGCATGGAGCAGGGGAGAGAATTGTTTGAGGCGAAGCGTATCAGCGGTATTGGGGTCACCGATCTCTTCATACAGGGCCTTCTTGAACGACTCCCAATAAGGAGGAACCTCTTTAAGGGTACGCAGCCAGTTGGCCACCCCAAAGAGATCGACACCCGCCTTGAACTCGTCGGGTTGAAAGCACAAGGCTGCCAGGGTCATATAGCCGCCGTACGACCCGCCAATGATGCCAATCTTGGTGCTGTCGATATAAGGCAAGGACGCCAGGTGTTTTTTACCCCACACGCAATCCTGCAGGTCTTTTTCTCCATGGTTGCGGTTATCCATCTTGAAGAAGGTTTTGCCATAGCCGCTGCTGCCGCGGTTGTTTACGGCGAGGATGGCGTAACCATGGTTGACGAGGTATTGGATCAGCGAGAAATAACCAGCCCTCGACTGTCCGCCGGGGCCGCCATGCACCCATACAAGGGCAGGCACTTTATTATCGGCGCTGGCCTGCTGGGGCTTGTAATAGATGGCGGGAATCTCGAGTCCGTCAAACGATTTGTAGCGTACAATTTCTGCCGGCACGAGGTCTTCTTCTTTGATATCCGGTGCCAGCGTATTGGTGAGTTTCTTCAGTTCTTTGGTGCCGAAGTCGTAGATGTAAATATTGTTGGGCGATTTGGAGTTGCCTACCGTTAACCGCATTTTGTTTTCACTGCGCGAGATATTCACGCTTTGAACATCTCCGTCATCCAGTTTGGGAAAATCAACGGCTTTGCCGGTTTTGTGATCGAAGATGTAAAGTTTGTTCTTGCCATCTTCATTAACGCCGATCACGCGGTATTTTTCATTGTACGAAAGGTACATGTACATCACATCCCAGTTGGTGCTGTACAGCTTTTCTTTATTGCCCGTAGGTATATCATACTTCACCACATACTGGTACTCACTGCCTTCGTCGGTGAGGTAATAAAGTGTATTGTTATCCATCGAAAACTGAAGCGGTGAATTACTGCTGGGTATGCTATCCCTGTTGAGCAGTTTCGTTTGTTTGGTTTGCTGATCGGCCAGGTAAAGATTGGTAGAAGAGGTAGTAATGGTTTGTACCAGGGCCAGGTATCTTTCGTTGTCGGATAAGGCGCCCACATCAAACCCGTTATCATTTTTGTAGATCATGTGCGGCTTCCAGGTGCCGGTATCCATTTTATACAGATCGAAGAAACGCGGATCACGTTTGTTGCTGTTGTAATAAAAGGCCTTGTTATCGCGGCTCCATCCATAGAAGCCGGCTTTCTCCTTGGCGCCTGGCGTAAGGTCCTTTATGCTGCCATCGGTCTTTTGCAGGAAGAGGTGATCGTTCTCATTGCCCCCTTTGTCGGAGCTATAGATAAAATTGTTGCTACCGGGTACGTAATCATTACCGAAGATGCTTTCTTTGGCCGAGGTAGTAAGGGCCTTTTTGTCGCCGGTGGCGATATCGATCTCATAGGCATTGTAAATGCCGCTTTCATTGCTGCTCACCAATAGCTTCTTGTCATCAGTCGAAATGGAGCCGCCGCCAACGTTGGTACTTTTGTAGAATTGTTCGATGGAGTATTGGGCAACCTGGCGGGCTGCGGGCGCTTTATCAGCCGCCTGTTCATCATTGCAAGCCGCGAGGCAGCCGGCAACGGCCACCACGAGAAGGTGTCTTTTCATATCCAGATAAGTTTAGACACAGAAGGTAATGAAATTAACCGGGCGGGAAATGGGTATAATTATGGACGGCAAAGAAAAAGGGAGGCCCCTTTAAAGACCTCCCCGTAAGGTAAGCACTTGACTCTATTGGTATGTACGGAGTGTTGCTGCAATTGGATTGCCAGGGGGAAATTAATTTTTGCCCCCTGTAGCTTATTTATTCCGGGCTGCCTGCCGGTCGTCAGCCTGCTTGCCGCCACTGCTGCCAAATTGGAATTCGCCCACCAGGATCCCTTCCTGTCTCGATCCTTTTTCCATTTGCAGGGTGATCAGTTTACGCTCCTGGCGCCCATCGGCATAGTGGGTGTAGATTTCTGCCATCACGGTTGTAGGGCCACTGAACTTAAACTGCTGGTCGCCATAATAATTCACCTTTACCAGGTATTTGCCATTGGCAGCTTTCTTTAGCAGGAACTGCTCGGGACCATACCCACGTGTAAAGTCTTTGGAAATGCGGCCACCGATCAGTGTTTCCTTGTGGCTGTAGTAACAGGTTTCCTGGTTGGGGTCGGTAACCCAGAGGTCCATATCGGTATCGTTCTTATTCCAGTTAAGCACCACCCGGATGTCGGTAGGCATGTTATGGATCAGTTTGGGATCGATGCGGGTAAGGTTGAGTTTGCTCTTGTGTAAACTGATCAGTTGGTTGATCTCGGTCACAATGATCTCTTCAATGCCCATGTACATGCCATTGGAGCTTTCGCTATAATTCTTTTGCAGGGCGGTGTACAGGGTGTCGACTGCCTGTTGGTACAGGCCGGCATCGGCCAGGGCCAACCCGTAGTCACGGTAACTATGCGGCTCCATCGGTCTCCATTGCAACACTTTTTTGAACACAGCTACTGCTTCTTCATAAGCGCCTGCCTCCCGTAGTTTATAGCCCAGCAGTTTGTACAGCTCATGGTTTTCAAGGTCGATCTCGGCCATATTGGTGAGGATCTGTAAACCTGTCAAAGTATCTTCCGAGCGGAAGAAGAAATTGGCCATATCATAGTAGAACGTAGGAGTATACAGGTATTCTTTTCGTAAGGTGAGATAGGCCGCGTACCGGTTAGCAGCTTTCTCTTTGGCGATGGCCTGCAGGTAGGCGCGGTCGGGCGTCCATTGTTTGATGTCGATGCTGGTGAGGATTCTTTTAGTGCCGTCGGGCTCATTGATAACCTTATCGTCTTTTGCGAGATTGCGTTCAATGGCATCATCATTCCGCAACGCGCGTGTTTTGTTGTCGGCTACTTGTACTCCTGGCACACGGCCCGCCAGCGCAGTAGGCAGATCCTGGTTGTTGTTTGCAGGGACCGTTTGCGCGCTGACGGAACCCAACATGGCACTTTTTTTAGCGATGCCATAACCCACTACCACCACTTCCTCCAGGGATTCGCGCGCAGGGGCTGCTTCCCGCTCTACTCCGACGCTGTTACGTTGAGCGACAACACGATTCTCTTTTCTTCTGATAGCGTTATCCTGCGTGGTAATGGGCTGGGGCGCCGGTGGCGTTGGTCGTGACTCCGCCTCTGCAGGTTTTATCGGCTTAGGCGTAACCTGGGCTACAAAGCTCCGCTTCCACCAGGTGACCAGGGTATTCAATTGCTGCAAGGCATTGGCGAGCGTTAATTGCTGCTGACTTTCGCGGCGGGCAATTTGTTGCTTCATGATACGGTCATACTGGTCTCTTAATTCTGCCGGCGGTTCAATCTCGTACCGCACATAATCGTTCACCGTTTCCAGCACGATCAGGGAAGTGTTCCTGGTAACGATCGAGAATTGCTTGCCCAGGAAAGTGATCATATCCTTATGCTGTTCGTATTGTACATCCAGATCGCCGATCTTCTTTTGCGCCCATACACGACCCAGGTTTACCAGGTCGGTAGCCTGCTGCTGAAAATTAAGCGCTATTGTTTTTTCGGAGGTTACCGTTTTCCCATAGCCGAACAGCAGGGTGATCGTGGCCGTTGGTTCGGTCGTCATACCAGCGAGCGAAAATTGGTGTACGATGGGTTTGGGCAGCGAAGGATAGGTTTCGCTGATGGCCCTGTTGGGTTTGATGCCCAGGAACTGTAGGGACTGTTGGGTGAGGAGGGGAGCAGCCTCACCGGGCTTCAAAACACCCAGGTTGATGAACGCGCCGCCGGTCTTTTGTGCGATGTATTGTAGTTGCGAGAAGTCGGACTTCGGTGATGAGCTGATCGCATATACAGGTTTATTGGGTAAAGGGATATCCTGTATGCTTAATGATGACATGCCATCGCTGAACAATAAGTATTCATCGCTGGCCGGATAACTGATCCGGCTGAAGTTGGTACCGCCGTCGTAGGTCAATTGTTCAATGGCTTTCCTGAGCGTAGACCAGTCGCCATTGGTAATGCGGTACGACCCAACTTTCCGGAAGCCATTGTTGATGGTGGTGAGGTGGATGGTCAGGTTCTTGTTATAGTCGATGTACTTATCGAGCAGGTCCAGTTCTTTTTTCGTTTCGCGATTGAGGCCGCTGAGCGATGCGTCCCAGATAACGGTAGCTTCATCGACTTTGGGCTTGTCGCGTTTATCCTGTTTGGGAAAGCAATTGACGAGAAAATAATAATTGCCCCCCGATTCCTGCATCATCACACCCAGGTGATCGGCAGGTTGCGGAATGGTAAAGCTGAGAGAATGCTCTGGTAAGAAATGCTCTTTTTTAAGGGAAGCATTGTAGTTGTTATTCCAGGCTTTGAACTGCAGGTCATCACCCGGTTCTTCCTCTATATCGGGTTTAAGCGCCTGCTGCACCACAGATATATCCAGCTTGAACAGGTCGATAGGCCGTTTATAATCCATTGGCAGGTGATAACGCAATTGCTGTTTGCCGGTGACCATCAATTCTTCTTCATAAGCGATGAGAATGGTGCGGCTGCCATGGGCCGGAATGGGGTAGATGCGGGTGCGGAAATTATTGCCTTCCACACGCTCCAGTAAGCCAGGGTCTACCCGTTGCCTTTCGATTTCTTCAAAGACCTGCGTGGCCCTTTCTTTTTCCACCGGCACGGCTTCCCGCATGCGACCGTTGATGTCGAGTGCATAACGGCTTACCGAAATGCCTTCGGGCATCGGAAACAACAGTTCTCCTTCCAGTATACGGCTGTTCTTGTTGGTAAAGGTCATTTCCATCGTGGTGGTGGCGATGGTGCCCGCCACTTTTACATCGATAGACAGTTTACTGAGGAACACATTGGGGTCTTCTTTATCGTTGATCTTGAGTTGAGGCAGCTGGGCCCGGACAATAGAATGGCATGCCATGCAGATGACCAGCATGACCACGCCGCAGCGTGTTCTTGACTTCATAATTGGTGCGTTTGTTATTAGATGCAGGGAGGGGAGGAATTACACAATTGCTGCGGATGTTTCTTTGGCAGGCAGTGCCCTATTCCCGCCAGCGGCCCCTTGCCAATACAGAATGGAGCCCGGCATCAGGCTCTACAAACGCTTGGGCCGTCAGGCTGCCGCCCGACGGCCACTAAAAGGCCACTGGGTATATA
The DNA here is from genome assembly GCF_029223285.1 of Paraflavitalea sp. CAU 1676. Lineage (GTDB taxonomy): Bacteria > Bacteroidota > Bacteroidia > Chitinophagales > Chitinophagaceae > Paraflavitalea. The sequence goes on from NZ_JARHUJ010000001.1 coordinate 897,118, forward strand.
GCCGGAACCCTATAGATATACACGGCCCAGGGCGCTTTTAGTGAACCCTTAGTGAACTCTCAGTGAACTCCCAGTGAACTATCAGTGAACTAAGGACGTCCCCCAGGCGGACCTGACTCGTCCTAAAATAACTATGTCTTGTACTGGAAAAGCTTTACAGGTGGGTAGTTTGATACTGGGAGGGCTTACAGTCGTTCAAAATGATACGGATATAGCTTTACAGTCTGTCAGATTGTACGGATGAAGCTTTATAGGGCTGAGCCCCTGGCGAGCGCCTGTAATAGAGATCGCACCTTCCCCCCAACCGCCACCCGTTGCCGGATCGGCGCCCATTGGCCTAGAAAGGAGGGTTGTGGTCTTTGGATGATGTCGACCTCATCGTCGTCTGGCGAAGGTTTGATCGTTCTCTGGTCACTCTCTGATCAGGTCGTGAGTACTCTCTGAGTAGTTCCCGGGGAAGGGCAAAGGAAGTCCGAGGGAAGTCCGAGGGAACTCCGGGGGAATGGCGAGCCAACAGGTCTCAAATGCAGGCTGAACGCGGGTTTTTACCAAATTGAAATGGCGGATGCAAGCCCATGGCGGGTTTGCTCGAAATGAAGAATCTAAAAAGTGCGGAGATGTTCATGAAATGAAGGGATCAATGATCCCTTCAGTAATTTACGAAAAAGCCCGGGATCCGCGCCGCAAAGGCCTCTTTAACTTCAAGAAAATAGAGATCCTCTCCACCCAATCCTCCCTGCTCAAAATAGACCCCCTTGGCCCTGCACGGGGCCTGCGAATGCCTTACCACCCCGCGTAAGGCGGCAAAACACCTTGTTTCAAATTAATGCACTCAACACCACCGCCATTTGCAGGTGTTTACCGCGCCCAAGACCTGTCCCTCGCCCCTTTTGGCTTTTTTTGACTTTATCCACGGATTGCTCGGTATTGTGTAAGTGATTAATATCCAATTATTAATGCAGTCAACCCATTCACGGGAGGCCTCGGTTATCCCCACCCTTTTTTATTTCTTGCATTCTATATACAAGTTTTCTATTCCTCCCTTACCTTTGCGGCCTGAAAAGACCCCCTGTTAAAAGGTGGTTAATAAAACAAATACATTCTTAAAACATATGGCAAACGTTGGTAAGATCAAACAGATCATCGGCGCGGTAGTGGATGTGCAGTTTGAAGGAAAGCTCCCTGAAATTTATAACGCATTGGAACTGAAAAGACCAAATGGCGATACCCTGGTACTGGAAACACAACAGCACCTTGGTGAAGACAGCGTACGCTGTATCGCGATGGATGGTACAGAAGGTCTGGTTCGCGGCCTGCAGGTAATTGATACCGGCGCTGCGATCGCAATGCCCACAGGTGACGCCATCAAAGGCCGTCTCTTCAACGTAACCGGCGATCCCATCGATGGTTTGCCAGCTGTTCCTAAGCAAGGTGGCCGTCCTATCCACAGCAAGCCCCCTGCTTTCGAAAACCTCAGCACTTCTACCGAAGTACTGTTCACCGGTATCAAAGTAATTGACCTGATCGAGCCCTACGCAAAGGGTGGTAAGATCGGTCTGTTCGGTGGTGCGGGTGTAGGTAAAACCGTATTGATCCAGGAGCTTATCAATAACATCGCCAAAGCATATTCCGGTGTATCCGTATTTGCTGGTGTAGGTGAAAGAACCCGTGAAGGAAATGACCTGATGCGTGAAATGATCGAAGCCGGTATCATGAAGTACGGCGACGCATTCAAGCACAGCATGGAAGAAGGTGGCTGGGACCTCAGCAAAGTTGACCTCAACGAGCTGAAGGAATCAAAAGCAACCTTCGTGTTCGGTCAGATGAACGAACCTCCCGGCGCCCGTGCCCGTGTGGCCCTCTCTGGTCTTACCATCGCCGAATACTATCGTGATGGCGACGGACAAGGCAAAGGACGTGATATCCTCTTCTTCGTAGATAACATCTTCCGTTTCACACAAGCTGGTTCCGAAGTATCTGCCCTGTTGGGTCGTATGCCTTCGGCGGTAGGTTATCAGCCCACCCTCGCTACCGAGATGGGTGTGATGCAGGAGCGTATCACTTCTACCAAGAACGGTTCAATCACTTCCGTACAGGCGGTTTACGTACCTGCGGATGACTTGACCGACCCCGCTCCGGCTACAACCTTCGCTCACCTGGATGCCACAACCGTATTGAGCCGTAAGATCGCTGACCTTGGTATCTATCCTGCGGTTGACCCGTTGGATTCTACCAGCCGTATCCTTACTCCTGCCATCGTAGGGGAAGCTCACTACAAAACAGCTGACCGTGTTAAATTGATCCTCCAGCGCTATAAAGAATTGCAAGATATCATCGCGATCCTCGGTCTCGATGAGTTGAGCGACGAAGACAAGCAAACAGTAGCACGTGCCCGTAAAGTACAGCGTTTCCTTTCTCAGCCTTTCCACGTAGCTGAGCAGTTCACTGGTCTGAAGGGTGTACTCGTTCCGATCGAAGAAACCATCCGCGGTTTCAACATGATCATGGACGGTGAAGTAGACGAATATCCTGAAGCAGCTTTCAACCTCGTAGGTACCATCGACGATGCTATCGAGAAAGGTAAGAAACTGTTGGCTCAGGCTCAGGGATAAATTGTTGTGTATTCCGGACCAGGTGAGCCACGGTAAACGAAAACCGCATCCGGGTCCGGAATTCCAAATTCAAAACGCGAAACATGAACTTAGAGATATTAACTCCCGAACGTAAGCTCTTCAGCGGCGATGTTTATGGTGTTCAGCTGCCGGGTATCTCCGGTTTGTTTGAAGTGCTCAACAGGCACGCGCCGTTGGTAAGCGCCCTCAAAGCCGGCCGTTTGAAAGTACTGAAGGACAAAACCAACGACCAGTTGTTCTATGATATCCAGGGTGGATTTGTAGAAGTGCTCAATAACAAAGTAACCGTACTGGTAGAAGGCGCTACGCAGATAGAAGGATAATCAAAACCGCTTCGGTTAATTAAGATAGTAGGTCCCCCCGCATTGCGGGGGGATTTTTTATTTACGTTCGTTAATGACTTCAACAGCTGGTACGGCAGTTACGCCTGTGCCTGGTTCGCTGCCATATTTTTCACGACGCTCCGTAAAGGGTAGCTCAATGTAGCGATAACTGAACCAGGAAAGAATGATGGAAACAGCGATAAAAGAAAACCATATCATGAACTGAACCGGCCATGAATAGCTCTCCTGGTAAATATATTTGAACAGGAAGTCCGACAGCAGGGTATGCAACAGGTAAACAGAATAGGAGATCTTACTGATGAAAGTAATGGGTGATGAAAAGAAGCCCATCGATTTCATATCCTGTAAATAGGGCATGGCCAGGGCAAAGCCAACGCTGAAAAGCGGAAATATCAGTATTGCGCTGACAACATTGATCTGGTTGGGATACACGAAATGGAAAAACAACCCAATCGATCCGGTGAGCAATATCAATGAAGCCAGCAACAGCAGGTTCTTGTATCGCTGCAGAAAAGCTTTGTAGTTGTTCATCAGGTAGGCGGTAAATACGCCCATCGCAATCGCATCGAGACGGAAGAGGGTGATCTTGCGGATGTGCAGATCCCAGTGTGCCTCAAAGCCAGGCCTGTATTGCTGTATATATCCCGACTCCAGTAATAAGAAGGAGGCAGTTCTCAACACAAAGGGCACCGCAAAGAATAAAAGGATCATCAACAGGAATGACCTGCGGAAGGGTAACTTCCGGATATTCATGAAGAAGAACAACAACAACGGAAACAGCAAATAGAAATACTCTTCAATGGTAAGGCTCCAGGCTGGTATAAAGAAATAGGGGTGCGGCCACAGAAAGTTTTGTAAGAAGAAGGGAAACATAAAGGTGGACAATGGTACACTGTGCAACCCTTCGATGGCCACCGATAAAACGATATTCAGGATCAGTACAATATAATATAATGGTAAGGTGCGGTACCATCTCCTGATCCAGAAAACCTTCAATCCGTTCTTGTCGAGCTTTTTCTGAAAAGCTTTGTACATGATATTGCCAATCAGGAAACCACTCAGTACGAAGAATATTTCCACCCCGGCAAAACCCATAAAACCAAACAGGTATTCTTTGGGCCAGGCAAATGGCAGAAAGACCAGGGAGTGGCTCAGTAATACCAGCATCACGGCAGTCGTTCTCATCAGGTCGAAACCTACATATCTATTTCCGGTCATAAGCTTGTTTAAGGGCGCGGTAAAATACAATATTATTTCAATTTATGCCAGTTTTCAGCGGGTTAACGGACATAGAACAACGCCAGGGCGCGGGTTTGGCATGATAAAGGGCTGGCTGCAAATGAAAAAGGGCCGCCACAACGAAGTTGCGGCGGCCCTTGCTTTTTACAGGGGATATTGGATCAATATCTATTGCTTCACAAATTTCGATTTGAGGCGGGTGCCATTGTCGATCACTACTTCCACCTGGTAAAGGCCTGGTGTGAGTGATGAGATGTTCAGCACTTGCTGGTGCAGGGATTGTGCTTTCTGGAACACCACCTTCAAGGCCAGCTTGCCGGTCATGTCGTATACATTCAGGGAAGAAGCTCCATTGATATTGCTGGAGGTTTGAATGTTGATCTGGCTTTGCGCCGGATTCGGATAGATCAGCAATCCTTCTTTTGCAGCGCTCTTTACATCTTCATCCGCAGCGACGGTCGTTACTGTACGGGCAGTAGCCATGGTGGCAGTGCCGGATGCGAGAACGGTTAATTGCATGGTATCGCTATAGGGTACCCACTGGCTGCTCCAGGTTGTAAGACGGAACTTGTAAACACCAGCAACCAGGTTAGTGATGGTTGGTTTCGATGTAGATGCATTGGTGATCGTTTCACCAGAAGGTCCGCTTATCTTATTCCAGAACCAGCTCTTCAGCGCGCCACTGGGATCGTTAGAGGCTGTTCCATCCAGTATTACACTATTGGTCGGCAATTGGATCGCTCTGTCGGGACCCGCATTGGTGATCGTTCCGTTACCGGAAGGACCAGTACCATCGCCGGGAACAGGCTCACCGCCGTTACCGCCACCATTGCTGTTGTCGGTTGAACCGGGTTTTACAACGATCTGTACAGTATCGGAAGAAGGAACCCATTGTTTGCTGTATACCAGCAGGCGGAATTGATAAGTGCCAGCAGTCAAACCAGTTGCGGTCGTGGTGAGAGCGCTGGACGTGGTGATCGTTCCAGCAGCAGGGCCGCTGATCTTTGTCCAGGCCACAGCTTGTAATGCGCCGAGCGGGTCTATAGAACCGGAGCCATTCAAAGTAACGCTGCTGGTAGGCAGTTGAATGGTTTGGTCGGAGCCAGCATCGGCGATCCTGTTAGCTGGTTTGGTGGGCGGAGGTGTAGTGACCGCCGGGTTCACAACGATGGCAACCGTATCGGAAGAATAAACTCCCTGAGAGTTGGCAACCGTTAAGCGGAACTGGTAAGTTCCTTCTGTCAAAGCAGTAACAGTAGTTGTCAATGCTGCAGGGGTAGTAATGGTACCGGCAGTGGGGCCAGCGATCTTGGTCCAGGCAATACTCTTCAAAGCACCTGTTGGGTCAACAGTACCCGATCCGTTCAGCGTTACGCTGTTGGTGGGCAGGGTGATCGCCTGATCGGCACCTGCTTTCGCAATATTGGTGTTGGCAGGAGGAGGTGTAGATCCACCTGGCAATACAGTAACGATCTTATTGGCCGACTGTGGTGCCCACTGACTGTTCCAGGTCGTGAGTTGGAATACGTACACACCTTCAGTCAGTCCGGTAGCAGTAGTGACAGATACACCTGTGTTGGTTACTGTACCGCCGGCAGGACCGCTCAGTTTGAGCCATCTCCAGCCATTGATCTTACCACCAAATGGATCGTAAGAAGCAGTACCATCGAGGGTGATTGAATTGGTAGGCAGGGTAATGGTCACGTTCGGACCAGGATCCACACCTGTTTGTGCCCTGCCATCGGATGCCAGCACAGTAACTGTGATGTCGTCGGCAGCAGTTCCGTTCTTATCGTCTGCTACAAAAAGTTTGAATACATAAGTACCAACCAGCAACCCGGTTACTTGTGTAGTGGCGTCGTTGGGGCTCACGATCTGTGCATTGGCGGGGCCACTTACTTTGATCCAGGAGTAGCTGGCAATAGAGCCGTCGGCATCGGTGGCGCTGCCTTTCAGGGTAACCTGTGTTACAGGCTGCATCACGGTAATATCAACGCCCGCGTTGGGAACGGGAGGCTTATTGTTGGCGGGAGGTGTCGCAGACACTACCACGTTCACTGTATCCATAGTCCAGTCGCAACGCTCGTCCACCACTTTCAATTCATATTGGTAAGTGCCAGCAACAGTGAGGCCTGTAACGATTGAGCTACCGTTTGTAGAGACGGGTGTTGCAATAGTACCGGCATTGGGGCCGGAAAGTTTGGTCCAGATGTAGCGAACCAGTTTGCCGTCTGCATCGGTCGACTTGCTGCCATTCAAGGTAATCGTGGCAGAAGATGGAGTGGTGGCAATGTCGGAGCCGGCATTGGCTACCGGTCTTTTATTCACGGGCAGACTTTTGTTTTGCCCGAGGAACCACTCATAGATATTAGGATTTTGCGAGTTGTAACCTACGTCAAACACACGGCCCCATATCCAATGTCCACCATCAGGCCAGATCGTCATATATGGTTTTACCGCAGGGTTCAGGTTATTGATGGAAGCAATGGTGCCGGTAGTGCAACCTACACCCACTGTGCCGTCATCCTGCGCGTGGAATGCCCAGATGGGTAAATTGGCATTTGTGTAATTGGAAAAATTCGCATTCCAGGGACACACACCACAGCTAACACCGATACCGGCGAGCTTCTTGGCATTGTCCAGGGATGCTCCTGGGTAACCCCACACGCCACCGCCACCAAGGCTGAGGCCAGTGAGGAAGATTCTGTTTTCGTCGATACGCAAATTCTTCTTTGCGTAATTGATCATTTCTTCAATGTAAAAATTTTGCCATCCGCCCCATTTACCATTTAATTGTGGAGATAATACGAGAAAGGTTTCTGTTTTGCCATTCCAGGTGAAGGTCATTTTGCTGCCTGCTTCGATAGCGCCTGGAACGCCGAGGCCAATTACTTTACTAAGTTCTGTGGTTCCGTTGCCGGTTTCCCCGATTCCGTGCAGGAAAATAATGACGGGGTACTTGGTGTTCACATTTGTGCTGTAATCAAGTGGCGTGTACTGATAAAATCCAATGAATTCGCCATTTGCTGCAGTCAGGCCTTTGGGTACGTGCTGAGCGGATACGGTTAAGGTGATCAACACACTCAGGCACAGGAGTAGTTTTTTCATAGAGAGTTCTCTCAAAATTTAGCACATTGGTTATGAAATAAAATTCCCTTGCGATCATTAGCACCCGCTATGATAATCGCACTGATGACACGCATCATCGTTGCTTGCAATTCCAACTTGTAGGCAATAAGGAAAAATGGCGGTCGGTTAGCTATAATTACTCCACCTTCACTGTGTAGGGGTTAACCGTGTGAAAATACAGAGCCTTATTATTGGACTTACCGAGCTTAAATAGGGAAAGATTGACCGGCGAGAAAAGTCACAATTACTATACCAATCTCCATCAAAACTTAGGATATTTTTAACGGGATTATAATTTAGTAACAATGCAGGGAGATCGTGTGTATCTCTTTCTACAGAGATTTTTATTGGCAAGGCCCGTGGAGTGCAGGCCCACAGCGCATGTGTGTAGAAGTTTTTCATAAAACGATACCGGATTTTTCTTGCACATGAAATTCGATCATCGTTTACGCGTGTCCAAAAAAAGACCGGGATGATTTTGGATCATCCCGGTCTTCATGTATAAACTGTAAGAGTTTTCGATTATCGCTTGGTGAACCTTACCACCATGCGCTTCTTCCGCTCAATCTGCACTTCCACGTAGTAGAGACCATTTCTCAGGTGACTGATCGACAGCGGGAACTCCTGGTAAGCAAGCGTCTTCAGTCGCTTGTGTACTTCCAGCGGACGTCCAAACTGGTCCATCACCGTAATGGTGGCCATACCCAGTGTATCAGTGATACAACGAATATTGATCGTCGAGGCGCCCTGCGTGGGGTTCGGATACGCAACGATACTCTCCGTGTAGCGCATGTTGTTGACAACAGAAACCTTAACACTGTCTTTCGACACCGCTCCTCTGTCATCCGCTACATTCAGTTCGAATACGTATTCACCGGGCTCGAGCTTGGTTACCTTGGCTGTAGCACCATTGGCATCCAGGGGCACCGTTTTACCACTTACCTGTTTCCAGGTATAGGCAGCAATTACGCCGTCTTCGTCGCTCGACTGCTGCCCATTCAGCAACACCGAATTTTGCGGTAAGGCGATCATGATATCCTTGCCTGCATTGGCTACCGGCAGTTTGTTGGGCGCCGGGGCAATGGATACTTTCACGCGGTCTTTCGCGCTCGCTCCCTTGTTGTCGGTAAGTGTCAGTTCAAATTCATATTCACCCGCTACGAGGTCGCTCAGTACCGGCTTGCTCGAAGTGGCATTGATAATTGTCAAATTTCCGGAGCCGGCTATCATTACCCAGGCGTAGGATACGATAGAGCCATCGGCGTCTTTGGAAGCGCTACCATCCAATTGTATGGTAGTTGCCGGTAATGTGATACTGATATCGATACCTGCATCGGCAACGGGAACCTTGTTGGCAGGCGTCGCCACCGGTGCGATCGAGATCTTTACGCGATCTTTTGCAGTAGCGCCCTTGTTATCAGTCACTGTCAGCTCAAATTCATATTCACCGGCAACGAGGTCAGTCAAAATGGGCTTGTTGGATGCGGCATTGATAATTGTCAAATTTCCGGCGCCGGCTGTCATAGCCCACGCATAAGTAACAATGGTGCCATCGGGATCACTGGATGTACTGCCATCCAATTGAATTGAATTGGCCGGTAAAGTGATGCTGATGTCGTTGCCGGCATTGGCGATCGGTGCTTTATTAGCCGGCGTCGCTGCAGGGGCTATGGAGATCTTCACACGGTCTTTTGCAGTAGCGCCCTTGTTATCGGTCACTGTCAGCTCAAACTCATAATCACCGGCTACCAGATCGGTCAGTACTGGTTTGCTGGATGCGGCATTGATAATTGTCAAATTACCGGTACCCGCAGTCATAACCCAGGTATAAGAAACGATCGAACCATCGGGATCACTGGACGTGCTTCCATCCAGTTGGATAGAGGCGAGGGGCAGGGTGATGCTGATATCGCTGCCGGCATTGGCCACTGGCGCCTTGTTGGGTGCCGGGTTAACGGTAACAGTTACGATATCTTCTGCCGAAAGACCGCCGTTATCAATGACGGTTAATTTGAATGTGTATACACCTTCCACTAAACCACCCAGGCTGGAGGTAGCTGCTTTCGCATCTCCCAGCGTGAACTGGCTGGGGCCATTCACCTTGGTCCAGGTATAGGAAGCAATGGTATTGTTACCATCCGGATCTGTTGAACCGGTTCCCGTAAGTGTCGTGCTATTGGCGGGCAGGGTCAGGGTAACATCCGTACCTGCATTGGCCACCGGCGTTTGGTTGGGGGTAGGACTAACGATCACTACCACTACATCGGTAGACGTAAGGCCGTCATTGTCGGTAACCAGCAACTGGAAATTATAGGTGCCCTGCGCCAGGTTAGTCAACGCAGTGGTGGCTGCCGCAGGATTGGCAATGGTGTACTGAGAAGGACCATTTAATAAAGTCCAGGAATAGGTGGCAATGGTATTGTTACCATCGGGATCGGTCGATCCGCTACCGTCGAGCGTTGTACTGTTGTTGGGCAAAACGATGTTTACATCCTTTCCGGCATTGGCAACAGGCGCCTGGTTGGGCTTGGGTTTCACGGTCACTACTACTGCATCCTTATGACTCAATCCGGCATTATCCGTAACCGTCAATTCAAATGTATAAGTCCCTTCTACCAGGTTCGACAATCCGGTCGACGCTGCATTGGCATTGGCCAGGGTGAACTGGGCAGGGCCGTTGAGTTGCGCCCACTTGTACGTCGCAATGGTGTTATTGCCATCAGGATCGGAGGAAGCCGAACCATTCAACGTGGTGTTGTTGGTAGGCAGTGTAATAGAAATATCGGTTCCGGCATTGGCCACCGGTGCCTGGTTGGGCTTTGGTTTCACGGTAACCACGACTGCATCTTTATGACTCAGGCCGCCATTATCAGTAACCGTCAATTCAAACGTATAGGTGCCTTCTACCAGGTTCGACAATCCGGTCGACGCAGCATTGGCGTTGGCCACGGTGAACTGGGTAGGGCCGTTGAGTTGCGCCCACTTGTAAGTTGCAATAGTATTATTGCCATCAGGATCGGAGGAAGCCGAGCCGTTCAGCGTTGTGTTGTTGGTAGGCAGTGTAATAGAGATATCGGTTCCTGCATTGGCCACCGGTGCCTGGTTGGGCTTTGGTTTCACCGTAACCACGACTGCGTCTTTATGACTCAGACCGCCATTATCAGTAACCGTCAATTCAAACGTATAGGTGCCTTCTACCAGGTTCGACAATCCGGTCGACGCTGCATTGGCATTGGCCAGGGTGAACTGGGCAGGGCCGTTGAGTTGCGCCCACTTGTAAGTTGCAATAGTATTATTGCCATCAGGATCGGAGGAAGCCGAACCGTTCAGCGTTGTGTTGTTGGTAGGCAGTGTAATAAAAATATCGGTTCCTGCATTGGCCACTGGTGCCTGGTTGACGGGTGGTGCAGGATTCACGATCACCTGAATCTGGTCGCTATGAGAAAGGCCGCCATTATCCGTAACGGTGAGGCTGAAGACATAAGTTCCGGCCACCAGGTTACTCAGGGCCGTCGAACCTGCGTTGGCATCAGCCAGGGTATACTGTGATGGTCCGCTTACCCAGGTCCATTTATACGAAGCAATGGTGTTATTGCCATTTGGATCGGTAGAGCCAAGGCCATTCAATGTTGTATTGTTGGCGGGCAGTGTGAGGGTAATGTCGTTGCCGGCTTTTGCCACGGGAGCTGCGTTGCCGCTTCCCTTCACAACGGTTACCTGAACGATGTCCGTTGCCGGAATCCAGAGGTTGTCCATTACGGTCAGCTTGAAAGTGTAAACACCTTCTACCAGTCCGGTGACATCCGTTTTCGCGGCATTAGGGCTTGCGATCGTGAAATCGGGCGGCCCTGTTACTTTGGTCCAGCTAAAGCCGTTGAGTTTTCCATCCGGGTCTTTAGAGTTCGAACCATCGAGCGTTACTGAGTTGGTGGGCAGGGTGATCACCACATCCGGACCTGCGTCCGGAATAGCTACAGCATTAGGACCATAAACAGTAACGTTTACATCGTCCTGGCCCGAAAGACCTTCCTGGTCTTTCACAACGAGGCGGAATGAGTAGGTACCCAGCGCCGTAAGGTTGCTGATATTGGTACTTGCTGCATTGGCGTTGACAAAAGCCACGGTCGTAGGACCGCTTAACTGTGTCCAGCTATAGGAAGCCATTTTGCCTTCGGGGTCAACAGAGGCACTGCCATTAAGGGTCGTGACGCTGTTGGGCTGGTTAAGGCCAAGGTCGTTGCCCGCATTGGCTGTAGGCGCCTGGTTGGGCCCCGAGCCGGGCACCACATTAATGGTCACTGTACCGTAGGTCCAGTCGGCCCGGTCATCGACCACTTTCACTTCATATACATACGTGCCGGCCGAAACCAGGCCGGTTACAGTGGTAATTCCGTTGGTTGTTACAGGTGTTGCTATGCTACCGTAATTGGGACCAGATTTCTTTGTCCATATGAAACGTAACAGTTTGCCGTCGGCATCGGTAGAGCCTGAGGCGTTCAGTGTAACTGTTGAATTGACCGTTACAGTTTGCGTTGCGCCGGCATTGACCACCGGGCGCTTGTTAACCGGAAGACTTTTGTTCTGTCCAAGGAACCATTCATAGATATTCGGGTTATTGAAGCTGTATCCGGGATCGTAGGCGCGTCCCCATACGGAGTGGCCACCATCGGGCCATACCGTGTAATAAGGCTTTACTGCGGGATTGAGTTTCTCGATACCCTGGATGGCGCCGCCCGAACAACCCTCAGACACGGTTTTATCATCCTTGGCGTGGAAAGCCCATACCGGCAGGTTGGCATTGGTGTAGTTGGAATAATTGACGTTCTCGCAGGTACCACAACAAACGCCAATACAGTTGAGAGTTTGTGCATTGGAGAGTGAAGCGCCAGCCCAGGTCCAGGTGCCGCCTCCGCCAAGACTTAAACCTGCCAGCGAGATCCTGTTGGGATCAACGTTCAGGTTGGCCTTCGCATAATTGATCATTTCATCTACATAGAAAGTTTGCCACCAGCCATAGCTGCTGGACAGCTGGGGGATCAATACCAGGAAGGTCTCCGTTTTACCATTCCAGGTAAAGGTCATGGAATGGCCGGCCTTGATCACGGCAGGCGTACCGTTTCCGAGCACACTCGGCAGGTCGGTAGTACCATTACCGCGTTCACCAATCCCGTGCAGGAAGATGATCAATGGATACTTCGGGTTCAGGGCAGGATTGTAGTCGTATGGCTTATACTCATAGAAGCCAATAGATTGGCCGTTGGCTGCTTTGAGATTTTTAGCCACCAGTTGCGCTGAACCAGTAAATGATAAAAAGGAAAACAGGAGCGCCGCTATGGTATAGGCATACCACTTGCTCCACGGGTGATGGGTAAAGTTTTTCATAAGGTCGATTTTTCAGATTTAGGATACCTTGGACAATCTGTTCTTTCCGGATTACGAATAACAATATACAATAATCCTACCAGGATGCAAGAGTAGTGGAGCTGTTGAGCCATAAACGAACGCCATTTTTAAAGAGTAGACAGGCAATATTATTCGTAGGAAAGTTTTACAGGGAACAGGTTAGCGGGTGGTAGGTAAGCAGCTTTTCAACGCAAAATAGAGGCCAAATGCGCGTTACAACATCATAAATGCATAAAATGTGGAAAATCGAGCATGGATTGTAGCGGAAAAAAAGACATGTTGATTAGCGTTGATGCCTGATCTGCTTTTTGATATATATCAAACAAATAAATGAAGGAAGGCTATTGACATATCTCAAAGAAAGGCCTCTGGGACGGGCCACCGTAGCGGGTTTCGGCTATTGCAGCAAAATGCAGCCAATAAAAAAAGGCAGCTTTCGCTGCCTGATCACTATTAAATGCGTTGTGCGATAGAGATAGTTAGTTGTCCTGTGTAAATGCTTTCGGCGTATGCACAAACTCTTTACGGTCCACATTCAGCTTGAATAATGACCTCACCATCGACCAAACCAGTACGGGTATATGGGCGAAAGCCTTCATTGTTTGCCGGGAATAGAACTTGCCCGGTATGGCTATAATATAAGTAGCGCCATATAGACCCATCGGTCCCAGCCACCATACCGGTGCGGGAAAGAGGATGGAGTAACCAGTGAGGTATTCAAGAACAGCCAGGGCAAATGCCAGGAAATAACCGCCGAGGAAGAGCAGGCGGGGGGCTGCGAGGTTAGCGAACAGTTTGTTGAAGTAGTCTTTGGTTTTGGGCAGGTGGCCGCTCTTTTTATCAAAGAACAACCGGAGGTGGATGATCTGAGACTCTATCCAGCGTGTACGTTGCTTTTCAAATACCTGTTTATTGCCCACCTTCTCATCCAGCACATAGGCATCGTCGATAAATTCAATACAGATATCCGCCTTCATCGTTTCGAAATCCACCACGCGGTCGCAGGCGGGGTTACCCAGGATATCCTGATCGTCATAGATGTCCTTGATCTTGAGGAATTCGAAGGCCATTCCCGATCCAATGGTGGAGGAGGAGAAGCCAAGGGCCCGTTGCCCTTTGCGGAAGAGGTGGTTATTGGTTTCCTCGGCCAACGCATCCAATACAGCCACTGGTGTATTAAGATTTTTGGCCATGCGATGGCTTTGTACGGCACGAAAACCATTTTGGAAGGCAGCATTGACCTTTTCGAGGCAACCGGGCATCATCACATTGTCGGCGTCGAGGATGATCGCTACCTCGTGGCGGCCGGCCGGTATCCAGTTAAAGAGTTTATTGAGAGAGCGTGCTTTGGAGCCCAGTTCAAAAAATACTTCCAGTACTTCTACATTGGGAATCTGCTTCAGTTGAGCTACCGTTTCCGGTTGCAGGCGGTCGGCGGCGATATAAACCCTGAACTTATCGACGGGGTAGTCGTGGGCGGCTGCCTTTTGCGCCGTATTAATAATAATATGATCCTCCTTATAGGAAGGTATTACCACGGCGATGCTCTTTTTGTCGGGATGGGGTTGGTAAATCCGGGGCCTGATCAGCTTGCCCGCAACGGCTACTATGAAAAAGTAGACCGTATAGACAGCCAGGTATAAAAAGAGAAGGAAAAAGATTATATGTAAAATCTGTTGGATCATGATCTCACTGATTATTTATTGTAAAGCTACTCTCCGGATCCCGTAGCCGCAAGTGCGATGCCACAGGCTTTCATTTCATACTCCATTCGTCTAGGCAGCCGTCCTTTTGACCATAGGGCGTCATTGAAACCTGTTAAACAGGCGAATGACTGGATGAATACAGGTTCCAGGCAGCCCCCTTCAAAAAGAACTTTAAATGCGTAAACTGCCTTTTCAACACAAAGGTCAGCGTATTCTTGGGAAGGGCAAAGAAGCCGAAATAGGCCGTGAATACCAGTAACGGGAAAAAGCCTGCATTCCTGCGCATATACAAGATACGGTTACGGGTATGGTAATAGACCTTCATGGGGTTTGCCTTTCCAACACTGAGGGATTCCTTATGGTAAATGACGGCACTGGCCGTGTACCAGATCTTAAACCCGGCTTTCAGTATCCTGGCCGACCAGTCCCATTCTTCGTAGTACAGGAAGAACTTTTCAGGAAACATGCCTACGCGGTCTATTACTTCTTTACTCACCAGCATAGCGCAGCCATGCGCACCAAAAGTGGGGCCCGATACATCGTGCTGGCCTTTGTCTACCTCATGCGTTCCAATACTGGTGGTGCGCCCGGTAAAACTGCTCATGGGATTGAAGCCGGCGTACTGGATGGTATTGGGCTGATCGAAATATTTGATCTTGGGACAGGTTACACCAATGGACTCATCTTCGTAGAAGGGTTTCAGCAATTCGTCGAGCAGGCTATCGGTAACTTCCGTGTCATTGTTTACAATGAACATGAAATCTCCTTTGGCCTGTCGCATGCCCCAGTTATTGCCGCCGGCAAAACCCAGGTTTTCTTTGCTGAGTAAAAGGCGTGTATTGGGATAGTTACCGCCGAGGATCTTTTCACTGGGATCAACTGCCGAAGCCATATCGCAAACAAGGATCTCGAAGTTGCGGTATTTGAGGTTACGGGTAGAAGCCAGGAAGTCGCAGGTGACGTCCGTTTGGTTGTAATTGAGGGTAATGATGGATATGAAAGGCTGTTCCTTTCTCATATCTGGTTTCTTTTTGGGTAAGCTACAAAAAAAGCCGGAAAGGGGAGAAGGCGGTGAGCATCGTTTGGTTACTGAGCGCCTTATTTCCTTTCCGGCCGAAATTCTCGAACTATATAAAAATCACATCAGGCATTGGTGCGTTGGATCAGGGCAGACGGTGTGTTGGCCATGATCCAGAGATCGTACATGAAGCTAAACCTGTCGGCATAATCAATATCGAGGTTCAGCCGCTCTTCGATCGACATTTCTTCTTTACCTCTTTTCTTGATCTGCCACAGACCGGTCATACCGGCTGGCGCCATGAAGCGTTTTGCCCATTCGTCGGTGGTGAGGGACGCTGCTTCATACAAGGGCAGAGGTCTGTTACCAACGAGCGACATATCGCCGATCAGTACGTTTACGAGCTGAGGCAGTTCGTCAAGGCTAGTATTGCGCAGGAACAAACCAACCTTGGTGATGCGGGGATCATTGTTGATCTTGAAGAACATGGCACCTGCATCACCTGAACTGTACTGATTGAGGTGCGACAGTTCCTTGATCTTCGCATCGGCACCAACGAACATGGTACGGAATTTAAAGAAGTCGAAGATCTTGTATCCGCGACCAGCTCTTTTGGCGATATAGAAGATGGAACCTTTCGACTCGATCCGGATCGCCAAAGCGATCAGCAGGAAAATAGGCGAGAGGGCCAGCAGCAATAAACCAGAGATCAGGATGTCGAAAGCTCTTTTGAGAATGGGGCTGGCCGGGGAAGTAACCTGGAGGGCTGTTTCCATGGCCGTCGTATTCATTTCATGAGCCAGCTTATGCTTCAGCTTTTTCAGGAAGGATACTTTGCGCAGCAAGCGCTGGCGATTGTAGTCCTGCAGGAAAATGATCTCATCGATAAAGCTATAATTTTTCAAACGCTGAATCTCGGCTTGGGTGGCGTTGGATGCTTCTACCACCACCGGGATGGGCAGCAGTGCACGGTGCATAAGCAGGAACAAGTGCAGATCGCGCAATTGTTCAATGCTGGTCGGCGCCTCCACGATAATGATATCCGGAAGGTTGGTGCTTTTGGAGTGATTCAACAAACGCCGCAGCATGGATTTCGCATTGCTTACCGACTCGGCAGCATAACCACTTTCAAAGGCATTGATAAGGTTGCCGATGTTATCGGCTTTCTTACCAATGTAGAAGAACTCCAGCTTGTGCTGCTCTGTTGAAGTGGCAGGCGCAGGCTGGCCGTTTATGGTAAAATGCTTGTATACCCTCTTCGATGTCTTCTCGTCGTGTAAAAATGTTAGTTCCATAAAGTAAGGTTATGAAAATTAAAAACGCTGGGACTTCGAATTAACTGGCGTGCGCTACATACGCTGGGGCCAGTTTGGAATTATTATTAATCACCTGATCAACCGCTTTTATAAGGTCAACAGGATTAAAAGGCTTAGTAAAATATTGTGCCACGCCAAATTCCTGGCATTTGGCTTCTACCTGAGCTTTTTCGATCGAAGAAATAACCATTACCGGGATATCACGATAAATACCGCTGGTAGTTAATTGTTCGATCAGCTCCCAGTCCTGCATATCGGGAAGCTGTGCATCCGTAATGATCAGGTCGGGTAGATTTCGTTTCGATAAGTAATACATTGCTGAGCAACCATCCGGAGCAGTTACCACCGTGTAATCTTTGCCGAGTACCGTTTGCAACAAAAACCGTATAGCCTTACTGTCATCAATTGCGAGTATTTGCTTTTTCATGCAGGGAATAAGTTAAGCTTTAGAAAAACCGCAATTTTTCAACAGGCATGCTTTTGGACTAACATGGCTCACAGAGGTATTGAACAATTCAATAATAGATTTGGCAAGCAGTGCGCAAATAACCGCGACGTGCTTTTACAGGATGGTATGTGGATTATCTGATGGTGAAATCAGGTTACAGGGGAATTTCAAGGATTCGTGGGATCGAGAATAAGCTGCTATCTTTTCATCTTGGCAAAGTCGCCGTTTCCAAAAGGATAGTTGAACTAAGAGGGAGTGGTTTACTATTCGCCGGTAAAAGTAGCAAACAAAATTAATAAACCAAATTTCTCCGCTTATTATCTTATTATTATATGGCAAAAATCACTATTTGCCATTGAATTCCAAATACCACTAAAGGGGTATTTATGTAAAAAGCGTAATACTACGCGACCTTTTGGCGGGCCGCTTTTTCCCACAAAACGGTTTGTTTGTTGCGTAAGAACCGGCTGAAACCTATGAATACAGAGAGGTTCATAAAAAGGAAATAGAAGGGAATATATACTGCTTTCAAACGAATGTTCCTGCTCGCATAGATCCAACCGGTAATCCCCAGCAAATAGAACAGTCCCTGTAAAACGAGTACGATCTGGTAAAACAATCCGCCGCCAGCCAATACGATCGCCGCGTTTGCAAAAAGCAGCAACAGCAGGGCTACCGGGCAAACTGTCCAGCGAAGAATGCGATGGGATATGAATTGAAAAGAGGCGACGGGGTACCTGAATACGTTAAATAAAGCCTTCAAAAGGATCATGGCCTGGAATGCGCCCGCACAAATCCGCACCTTCCTTTTCATTTCATCTTTGATGCTGGCCGATGGAGCTTCTGCTGCATAGGCATTGGGCTCGTACCGTACCACATAACCATTGATCACGAGCTTTAAAGACTGAACAAAGTCTTCGATAATGGTACCCTCAGGCGCTTTTTCGAACAGTTCCTTCCGCACAGAAAACAGCTCGCCTGCTGCACCTACTGTAGTATATAATGAAGAGTCAAGTCTTTTCAGGTATGATTCGTATTTCCAGTAAAGGCCTTCGCCGGCAGCTGCAGCCGCATCTTTTCCCCGCTGTAAGATCTTCTTTTCGCCCGCCACACCGCCAACCCTGGGGTTTTCGTAATGCTTAACGATCTCTTTGATGCAGGCTGTATTGAGCAGGGTATTGGCATCACAAAAGATGACCAGGGGGGCTTTCACGTGCTGGATAGCCCTGTTCATGGCGGCTACCTTGCCGCGACGCTCGGCCTGGTGTAACAACAAAATGCCGGGGTGCCGGCCAATGATCGCAGGTGTATTGTCACTCGATCCGTCGGTTATGAAAACCAGTTCCAGCTTGTCTTTCGGGTAATCAAGCGCCAGGGTATTGCAGATCTTTTCTTCAATAAAATCTTCTTCATTATAAGCCGCTATCACCAGGGCCACGGCAGGCCATCCGCCTTCGGGACCATCGGGTGCCACTTGTTTCCGGGATGGAGCCAATATTGATTTGATCTTTACAAGGATCCAAACCAGGATGCCATACCCTACATAACTATAGAATATAAGGAAGAGGCTAATCCAGAAAATGATGATGAATGTTGTTATCACGCGTTAGCAGATCATAGCGATCAGGCCGCAATATTATTTCGTTTTTTTCAAAACATCCCTATTTCGCGGCAACTTAATCCTTGATGGTCCGGTAAACTTGTTATGCAGTCGTTAAGAGGCCGGTGCTGGAAGTTCAATACATGAGGCATTAATCTATTTGTTAGCAGGTAGTTGCCAGTGTTGTATTACGCTGATGAGTATGGACTGATAAATATCAAAAATACCCGGAAGTGGTTATTGTCGCTAAGTTATTGTTTAAATAATTTCGCTTTTTAGAAAAGATTACTACTTTTGCTTACCTCCAATAAGCCTCACGTCAAATATCCATTGGGAAGGCCTTCGCTTAGTGTTTACCTCATTATTCTTAGACAAAACCAGCCTATTACTCAGCTCCAATATGCCTCCTTTACTGTAACAAAAAAGGGACATATCCTCATTTAAAGCCGTTGCTCAGCTTTTTCTTACAAAACTGAAATAACGTTTTTAACCATAGCGTAATATGAAGCGATTACTACTTCTTACCACAACATGTGTGTTGTTTTGTGTTGCCATGCAAGCACAAAACGTCTTTAACCCTGCCGACCCGATCGTGCGCTACAACTCTGCTGCAGCGTTGGGCACCTCCACCAATCCCAATCCCGCTATTCAGGGATTGCAAAAGTGGGTGAGTGTGGCCTCCAACGGTATCAGTACGGGTAGCGGCAACTGGGATGCGTCTTCTTACAAGGCGTATTTCATCAACCTCAACGGTGCACAATTGTGCTTTCGTTTGAAATTCCCCAAAAGCTACACCAATGCCGACAGCATCAACAAGAAGTATCCGATGATGTTGTTCCTGCATGGTGCCGGCGAGCCTGGATGTCCTTCCAACGGAGGCATCTATAATAATGAGCGCCAGCTTACGCACGGCGGTAAATTGTTCCGCGACAGAGTAGACAATGGCTCTTTCGACGGATTTCTGATCTACCCACAGGCTCTCACCAACAGCACCTGTTCCAGTAACTGGGGTGTTGGTACCAATTCTTATAACATGTTCCTGGCTATCGTTGACTCTCTGGTGAAACATACCAGAGGCGACGTTGACAGGTTGTTTGTGGATGGCTTGTCAAACGGTGGCGCAGCTGCCTGGTACCTGACAGCTGCTTATCCTACCCGAGTCGCTGCTGCTGCTCCTTCAGCTGCCGCTACCGGCGAATCCAATTTTAACGACTTCGTTCATATTCCCATTTGGTTTGCTTCGGGTGGTAAAGACTCCAACCCAACCCAGGGTTTTTCAGAAGGCGTATACAATGCTTTAAAAACAAGAGGTTCAAACGTCAGGTTTACGCTGTATCCCGACCTCGGCCACAGCGTATGGACTAACCATTGGAATGAGCCTGGTTTTGTTGACTTCATGAATGCAGGTCACAAAGCCAATCCGCTCATATTCTTTCAAAGAGATCAATACTGTCCCGATTCTCCGATCAATGTGAAATTGGGTATCTCCAAAGGATTTGTCGCTTATGAGTGGCAAAAAGATGGCGTTACCATCGCTTCAAGAAGCGGCGGTGTCAATACCATTATAGATAACAGTGCTATCATTAGCTATGGTGCAGACGGTAATGAATTAACCGTAAAAGCTTTTGGTACTTATCGCGTGCGTTTCAAGAGAACAGCGTCCGGAGCATGGTCTTCCTGGTCGCCAAAGCCAGCTGTGATCAGCTCCAAGCCTGTTACGCAAACTCCCATGCCAACCATCAATGGTTTGAAGAGTAATGTGCTGCCTGCACCTGATGGCAGTGCTACAGTATCGTTGAAATTGCCTGATGGTTATGTTTCCTACCAATGGTTCCAAGGTGCTACTGTAGTTGGCAACCAGCAAACATTCAATGCACAGCCTGGTAATTATACGGCTAAGGTGGTAGAGCAATTTGGTTGCGGTGCCCAGCCTTCCGGTGTTTACACTGTAATCAGCGCGAATGGTAGCCCCAAGCCTGAATCGGCTAAGAACCTTTCAGCGACCACTTTGTCGCTGACAAGCATTCAACTTGACTGGAGCGATAATCCGAACGCGCCTGTGAATGAAACCGGCTTTGAGATCTACCGCGCTACTACGGCAGGTGGACCTTATCAGTTGGTAACCATTGCGCCAGCCAATACAACTTCTTATGCCAATACTGGCCTGTCTTCAAATACGCAATATTATTATATAGTACGCGCCATCGGTACTACAGGAGCTGCTGCGGTTAGCAATGAAGCGGATGCGAAGACCGGTGTTGACAATATGCCTCCCACCGCTCCTTCGAACCTGACGCTGGTAGGTGCTTTCACCAACTATGTTAATATTACATGGACAGGTTCTACAGATGAAGTAGGTGTTGAGAAATATGATGTATATGTTAATGGTAACAAGATGTACACGACAACAGAAACGTCGCTGATCATCTCTAACCTCGACAGCAACCAGGTTTACTCGATCGTGGTAAAAGCACGCGACCTTGCCGGTAACGTGTCTTCACCCAGTAACCAGGTTACAGCTACGACTGCTTTAACTTATAATGGATTAACCTACAAATATTACGAAGGACCAACCTGGAGCAACCTGCCCAATTTCGACGCCCTGTTCCCGGCAAAAACCGGATCTGTGTCGAATGCAGTGGTAACGCCCAGACTCCGTACCGATAACTTTGGCTTCCTGTGGGAAGGTTATATCAACGTTCCTACTACTGCCAGCTATACATTTGAAGTTTGTTCCGACGACGGAAGCCGTTTGTATGTAGATCAAACTTATGGCTTCTCAAAAACGCCATTGATTAATAATGATGGCTCCCATGGCAATACCTGCAAAACAGGCACCATTACCCTCACTGCAGGATTGCATCCGATTGCCCTCGCTTACTTCGATGGTACCGGAAGTGATGCCATTTCCTGGAGCTGGCAAAACAATGCCGGTTTGGCCAAGCAAGCTATCCCGAGCTCGGTACTCTTTGCTACTGGCCAGGTAGCAGCTACGATGACGGTGCCAACGCGACTGGTGGCTACGGCAATTGGTCATACCAAAATCAACCTCACCTGGGCTGATAACAGCAACAATGAAACTGGCTTCGAGATACTTCGCTCTACCAGTGCGAATGGAACATTCAGCCAGGTAGCAACGGTAGCCGGTACCTCTTATACCGATTCAAACCTGCTGGCCAATACCAAGTATTTCTACAAGGTGCGTGCTATCGGTTTGAACAATGAGTCGGACTACAACGGTACTTATACCGAAGCCAACTGGAAAGTGAACAACAGCACTGCTGATAACAATGGTAACACAGCCCGTGCCCTGACATTGACTGGTGCTACTTATACCAATGCTGGCGTGAAGGAAGGCACTCATGCGCTGAACCTGAACGGTACCAACCAGTATGCTACGATCAACAATAGCAGTTCGGGTCAGTTCCCAAGCGATGGTGCTTACACCAAACGTACTGTAGCCCTGTGGGTTAAGCCTACAGTGATCTCTAATAATAAAGTGATCTTCGACTTCGGCAGCAACGCCAATGGTCTCGCGCTTCGCTTTACCGGCGGTGTATTACAAGCTGGTATCGCCAGCGCCAGCACGCGCCAAACGGCTACTGCTTCAGCAACCGACTTCAATGCAAATTGGGTGAACGGTGCCTGGAATCATGTTGCTGTAGTATATAATGTAGGCTCTCTGAAAGTTTACCTGAACGGTGTTGAAGTAGCGGCTAACAATGCATTGGGCTTCACCAGTGTGGCTGCCTCTACCAACAACAACTCACGTTTGGGCTATTCTGGTAACAATAATGCCGACAATGCCTTTAATCAGTCAAATACACCTAATGATTACTTCGGTGGTCAGATGGATGATATCTATGTGATCAATGGTGCATTGGCAATTGATGAGATTGCTTCACTCGTGAATCTCTCTTACCTGCCTGCCAGCGATACTACGTTTGTAACGCCTTCTGCGCCGGCTGCTCCGGGTTCACTGACAGCCAATGCAGTGTCAGGCTCTACCGTAAACCTCGCCTGGTCTGATAATTCAAACGACGAAACAGGATTCGAGATATATCGTTCGGCTTCGAACAATACCAACTATCGCCTGATATCAACCGTACCTGCCGGTACAGCTGCCTTCTCCGATACCACCCTGTTTGCAAATGCTACTTACTTCTATAAGGTAAGAGCAACTGGTCTTGCTGCTCCTTCGGGATACGGCAATGAAGTTTCGGTTGTAACACCGAACACCATTCCTGCTTTTGCCAATATCGGTGACTTTACCATCAGGTACAACACGGCGCACACCCTCACAGTGGTGGCCAACGATCCCGATGGTGATGCGCTGTCATTCACTACCGAGAACCTGCCATACTTTGCAGTAGCACAGAACGCTACCGCCAACAGCATCGATATCGTATCAACACCTTCTGTGGTTGATCAGGGATCATATGCGATCACCGTGTATGTAACAGATGTATATGGCGGAAAAGACACCATTATATATAATATGATGGTGAATGACAACAACCTGCCGGTCATCAGCCCCATTGCCAACGTGACTGTATCTGAAGGCGAAACCCGTAAGGTGGCGCTGGTAGCTACTGATGTCGACGGAAATCAAACACTGGTGTGGACGGTTGTTGACAAGCCTTCTTTTGCTACGCTCGTAGACAGCGGCAATGGTCGTGCGTCTGTAACATTTACCCCCAACCTGTTTGCTGCCGGTACATACAGCATGACTGTGAAAGCAGATGACGGTTATGACGGCTGGATTACCAAGACCTTCTCTATAACAGTGGGTGAAAAGGATCCTAATGAGACCTTCCAGATTAATATGAAGTATAATAACGCCGGAGGTGCAGGATGGAATGATGTGGAAACTGGTGGCGGCGGTCTCTTCAACCTGGCCAACCTGAAGAATACCAAGGGTGCTACCAGCACCGTGGGTGTTAACCTGATCAGCGGTATCTACGGCGCTGCCGATGCCGGTGTGCAAGGTGGTGGAGTATACCCCAACTCTGTCATGAAAGACGGAATCTTCTGGGGTTATAGCTGGCAGGGTGGAACACCTGTTGATACGCTCCGCATGCGCGTATATGGATTAGAGCCCGGCAGAAGCTATAACTTCACTTTCATGGGTAGCAACAACTGTACATTCTGTGGTACAGAGGCCAATTCGTTCACTACCTATAAGATCGGCGCTCAAACAGCTGTAGTGCCTTTCTATATGAACGCTAATAAGACTGATACGATCTACCAGGTTCAGCCTAATGCCAGCGGTGAGGTGATCATCACGATGATCGGCGACCCTAATGGCAACGTAGGTGGTACACTCAATTCCTTCGTGATCGACGCACTGTACGACGACAGCACTACGCCTGTTAAACCTACCAACCTGGTAGCGGTAGCAGAGCCTACCGGTGTGAAACTCACTTGGAGCGATAAAGCATACAATGAGGCTTCTTACCTGGTATACCGTGCAACGGTGAAGGCTGGTCCTTACACCCTGGTGAACACACTCGGTGGTGGTGCAATTACCTACACCGATCAGGATGTTGCTCCATTTACTCAATATTTCTATTACGTTGCAGGTGTGAACGGTTATGGCACAGGTGCATCGAGCGATACTGCAACTGCAACTACTGCCAACAACAAACCTGTAATAGCAGGAGTTACTCCTTCACTGGTACTGAAAACCGACGGTAATAACCAGGACGACTTTACAGTAACTGATGATGCTGGCGATAACTTAACGGTGACGATCGTGAACAAGCCTACCTACGTTACCCTTCAATCACTGGGTGGTAGCAACTACAGGCTGATCGCGGCGCCAACTGCCAGCGACCTGGGTAAAGTTACCTTCACGGTGAAAGTAACAGACGACCACGGTGGTGAAGCTACCAGCGATGTAACCATTGCGGTAAGCGATAAGAACACCCGTTCGGTGTATGTTAACTTCGCAACCTGGGGTGATGAAGCTCCGGCTCCATGGAACAACATAGTAGGTTATATCGGAGCGGGTTATACCCTGCCCAACCTGGTTGACGAGAACAACACCTCTACTCCGTTCAACATCCAGATGGTGAATGGCTGGACCGGCATCTCTTACCTGGGTCATAATACCGGCAACAATACCGGTGTATATCCCGACGTAGTACTGAAGAGCGGTCTGTGGGATAATACCAGAACTACCAGAACTATCCGTTTCAACAACCTGGATAACAGCAAGCGCTACAACGTGGTGATCGTTGGTTCACAAAACGAAGGTCTCGACGCATCTGCCCGCTACTCTTCCGGTAGCACCAGCGATACACTCAATTCCAGCTACAATACCAACCTCACCGGTAACCTGAACAACCTGACACCGGTTGGTGGTGTGATCACGGTGAACCTCGATCAGTTTGCGAGCGCTACCTTTATGTTCATCACAGCTATTCAACTGGAAGAGTTCGCACCTGGTATCAACCTTAACCCGGTTAACCTGTATGTAGAACCCAAAGACAGAAACGCTGCGATCCTCAGCTGGTCTGACAGAAGTGCGAATGAAGATGCAGCTGGTGGCTTCCAACTGGAGCGCGCTACTGATGAGGCTTTTGCTACTGCAGTTGCCGTAAACCTGCCAGGTAATACAACCACTTACACCAGCACTGGCCTTGCACCCAATACCAAATACTGGTACCGTGTTCGCGCTAAAGTTGGTGGTGTGTATACCGATTGGAGCAATGTTGGTAAAACCATCACGCCGCAGGCAATCACTTATGTGAACTTCAACTTCGCTACCGAGTTCAACGCACCGTCGCCCTGGTACAACCTGGCTGCGCTGCCCAACCAGAACTTCACGTTCTCTAACCTGCCAAACCAGTCAAACCAACCGACCAGTTTGTCACTCAGCATCGAGAAGACGATGAACGGCGACAACAACTTCGGTGTGATCACCGGCAATAACTCGGGTGTTGCGCCTGATGTGGTACTGCAATCCAACTACTGGATCGACAATACCCAGCAATCTCAAGTGAAGCTTTCCGGCCTCAACCAGGCAAGACGTTACCGTATCGGCTTCCTCGGAAGTATGAGCACCAACGGTTGGTTCGCAGGTAACTACACTTGTACTTATACCATCAATGGCAGAACAGTGTACCTGAACTCCTGGATGAACTCTACCAAGATCGTTTACATCGGTAATGTACAGGCTGATGCAAATGGTGAGGTGTTGCTGAACTTCTCAACTACACAGGAAGCGGCTTACGGTTTCAATGGTGGTATCATCATCGAAGCTTACGACGACCAGCCTGTTGGTGGAACAGTATTGAACGGTGCTGAAGTGATCAATGGCACATCGGTTGCCACTGTAGTGGAAGATGAAGCAGCCCGCACGGTTGCCGCTACCAACAACAGGGAGATCACCGGAGGCAGAATGTATCCCAATCCGTTCGTTGACCAGATCAACCTGGACTTCAACAATACAGCTGCCGACAACCATGTATCAGTAGATGTATATGACCTGAGCGGTAAACTGATGTTCAGGCAGGCATTTGGTAAACTGGCAGCCGGTTACAATACGCTCCGCGTAAACACTGGTTCCGGTAAGCTCAATACCGGTATCTACATGATCACTTTAAATGTGAACGGTAAACCGGTACAGGTAAGTAAAATGGTAAAGGCTAACAAATAGCCCGATCATAAAGAATACGGTCCGTTTAGCCTCGGTAAACGGACCGCTTTTCCCGACAGGGAGTTTAGCTTAAAAAAAGGATTAACTATACCAAAAACCGGGAAACCATTATGGTCTCCCGGTTTTTTTTGCTACTTTTTCACCTCGAAACACACAAAAAAGAAACCTTATGGATTTGTTGTATCTATTGTACTCGCTGCTTCGCAAAAAATGGATCATTGTCGGTTGTACGGTATTGGGAGTAGTAGCGGGCTTTATATTTACACTTTTCCTCCCTAAAACCTACGGTTCGGTGGCTCAGTACTCCACTGGTTTTACGATGGAGCAAAAGGTAAGTATCAAGGAAGAAGCTGGTATCAACTTCTACGAGATCGAGACCCGTTTTAATAACGTAATTGAAACTTTCAAATCGCCCAAGGTAATGGGCATGCTCTCCTATAAAGTCCTTTTGCATGACTTGGAAGACCTCAAGCCTTTCCGCACGCTGACCGAGGAGCAAAAGAACAGCAATACCTATAAAGTTGTCGACAAGGGGCAAGCGGAACAGATACTGCGCCGTAAGGTTGCCAACATGGAACTGTTGAACCCTTTCGATCCGGAAGAAAAAAAGGTTTTCGACCTGATGTATCTCTACGGTTATGCGCCCGAATACCTCCAGGGCAAACTGATGATCTCTCGCGCCGACCGTACCGATTACTTAAACATACTTTGCCGTTCGGAAAATCCCGAAATGTCGGCTTTCATTGCCAATACCATTGGCCAGCAATTCATCCGTTTTTTCAACAGTATTTACGGATTGCGCAACCAGGAGTCGGCTGCCAAACTGGACAGCCTGGCGGCCTCCAAGAAAAGAGCTGTAGACAGCCTTACCGAAGGATTAAAAGCGTTTCGCGTAAAGATCGGTACACCCGATGTAGGTGCGCGGGCATCGGCCGCTATGTCGGTAGTTCAAAGCGTAACCAGCAACTACCAGCAGGAGTTGGCCAAGCTCAATAACATGCGCGGTGAAATCAGATCGGTAGATGAGCAACTAGCGCTGCTCTCGACCCAAAACTCCGGCAATACATTTGTCAATAACAACGCAGCTATACTTGCACTCGAAAAAGAAAACCAGGGCCTCGAGATCCAAAAGAATGGCAAAGCAGATGACGATATCAGGAGATTACAGGAACAGATCGATGGCAATGTGCGCAAGATTGCCCAGCTAAAGAGCACCGGTAGTTCCAACATAGACAGGCAGCAACAGAAGAACAGGGCGCAAACCCGGCAGGAAGAACTGATAGCGCGTAAAACCGAATTGCAGCAACAAATCATAGCGTCTGAAGGGAACGTGGCAATGTATGGCCGTCAGAAAGACGATTATGAAGTAATTACAAAGACCGGTGGAGGCGACCAGGTAATTCTGGACGCCCTGGAACGCGATCTGCGCATCGCCTCGCAGGAATATGAGCAATTGAAACGTAGTCTTCAATCTTCGCTCGACCTCGATATCAACCCACAGAACAACTTTAAGCCGATACTCGTAGCGCAACCGCCTTTTGCTCCCGAACCTTCCAAGCGTTCACTGGTATTGGGTCTGTGTGGTATGTTAATGTTGTTTCTTTCCTCTTTCATCATCATTGCTCTCGAGTTCTTCGATTCATCGTATAAAACACCTACCATATTTCAACGAAACACGAAGCTGAAGACACTTTCAGTGTTGAACAAGTTGAACCTGAAAAAGAAGCCGCTGAATGACTATTTCAAGGATCAGGACGGCGACAACAACCGGGAAGGTGAAGGCGCTCTTTTTGTGGAGAACCTCCGTAAACTTCGTTTCGAGCTGGCCACCAGTGGCAAGAAGATCTTCCTCGTTACCAGTACCAAACCGCAGGAAGGAAAGACTGTAGTGATTGAAGCTTTGGCCAATAGCCTTAGCCAGACCAAGAAGAAAGTACTGCTCATCGATGCGAACTTCTCGAACAATACCTTAACACGTAAGTTTGAGGCAAAGCCAAGTCTGGAGCAGTTTAGCTTTTCGGGTAATGGCAATGTAATGGACAAATTCTGGGGTTCTACCAGCATGACCGCCATTCCCAATACCGACCTGATAGGCTGTGCCGAAGGCAATCATACCCCCTCCGAAATATTGCCCAAGAACAACCTGTTCGAAAACCTGCCGAGGATCGCAGAAAGTTACGACTTCGTGTTTATCGAGGGTGCATCACTCAACAAACATGCAGACAGCAAGGAGCTTACTACCTGGGTAGATGGCATTATCGCCGTTTTTTCGGCGAAGTCATCCCTCGGCCAGGTCGACAAAGAATCCATCCAATACCTGAACAGTACCGGCGATAAGTTCGTCGGCGTGGTGTTGAATAATGTGGAAGTGAATAATATGGATCTTTAGGATATTAAACCTTATACCGTGTCATGTTCAACTATTTGTTTAACGCTCAAAAAATATTAAACAGGAGCCGTTATCCCTGGATAGATTATGCCAGGGGTATTACAATACTGCTGGTAGTTTACCGGCATGTATTTGAAGGACTGGCGAATGTGGGAGAGGGATCCGGAAGTTTTGGTGCGCTGAAGTATTTTAATATCTTTTTCTTCAGCTTCCGTATGCCTTTATTCTTTATCGTATCGGGCATTTTTGTGGGGGCCAGCATGGGCCGAAAAGGGATAGGCACCTATCTTAAAGACAGGTTTCAATCCATCTTTTATCCTTTGATGGTGTGGGGAAGCATCCAGGTTACATTGCAATTATTGTTTGCCGGCTATGCCAATGCAGAGCGCACCCCTTTCGATTATGTGAACCTGATCATCGACCCCCGTAAGATCGAGCAGTTCTGGTACCTGAACGCATTGTTTTGTGTGAGTGCATTATATGCCGTTGTGCATTGGTATGGAAAAGCAAAAGCCTGGCAGCAGGTCATCATTGGCGTGATTTTGTTTGCCGTTGCGAGCTACTGCCTCGTGAACCGCATACATCTCGGGCTATTGAACGATGTGTTGTTCTTTTACCTGTTCTTTGCGATCGGGCATTTGTTTTCGGACCTGGTACTCAATACCCGGTATCATCCGGTGCTGATGTCCTGGAAAACGACCCTGATGACACTACCGGTCTTTGTACTGGTTCAACACTATTTCACCTACCTGAATTTGGCACACCAGGATGACTACTATGTTCAGTTTCAGCAACCTGCCCTCTTCGCCGCTACGGCACTGCTGGGTGGGGCTTTTGTGATCCAGGTGTCATTCCTGTTGCAAAAATTGAATGTTTTAAGGTTTCTTCGCGTGATAGGCTATCACTCATTATATATTTATGTAATGCACCTGATGATCACAGCCTCCTTGCGCAACGTGCTGGTGAAAATACTTGGCATAGAGAATATCCCGGTGTTAATGGTCGTTAGTGTGACAATTGGGATTATTTTGCCGATCATATTATATAATATCGCAGAACGTTGGGGGGCCTGGTGGCTGTTCACTTTGAAAAAGCCGAAGGAAGAGCCGGCAGCCGGTAAAGGCAGCCAGGTTCAAAGCCCACAAAAGATCGCGGTTGGTAATTGATTACCCTTTAATCATCAAAAATGGAAAACGAACAGGATCAATACAAGGCTTTCGAGATCATCAGCACGCTGTTTGCGGCTGCATTTTGCCTGGCGATGTTCGTCAAATTCCTGTTCTTTTAGATCATAATGGCAAAAGGCTTACTAAATAAAGCGGGTTCAAACGTGTTATACTGGCTCAAGTATCATTTTCTGGAGAAGAAGATGACGACGGGCCTGGGTATTTCTGTACTTGGGTTGATAGCCATCAGTATGTCGTACCTGACAGTGATGGTAAATCCTTCGGCCAGTATCGGGATCGTGGCCGGCATGGCAGGTATCCTGATATTTATCTTGTGCATGTTGTATCCCAAGGTGGGCTACTACGCCACCTATATCATCTGCCTGGGCTTGCTTTTACCCTCGCGGTTGTTCAACATCCAGGCAATGATCCCTACGGGGCTTATTCCCGAATACCTCTCTTACCTTACCCTGCTGGGCGTTATCACCCGCCAGGAATATAGTAAAGAGGTCGATCGCAGGTTCTGGAACTCAGCCCTCACCATCTGGATCGGCGTATTGATGTTCTATTATTTACTGCAGATCGTGAATCCGTCGGGGGCCAGCAAACTAGGCTGGTTCAACTTTATACGGAAGCAGTTCAGCTTTGCCGCGTTCTTTTACATGAGCTATTGCTTCTTCAACTCGAAGAAGTCTGTCCAGTTCTTCATGAAGTTCTGGATCATATTGAGCACTTTTGAAGCCATCTATGCCTGTAAACAGCAATGGTTTGGGTTTTCGACCTGGGAGTATATCTGGCTCACGGCCGACCCGGTGCGTTTGGAGCTTTTCGTGAATGGTGGATTTGTGCGGCGGTTCGGCCTTTTATCCGATCCGGCGGCGGCAGGTATCCTGTATGCATCCTCGACAGTGTTTGTATTGGTGCTGGCTTTGCAGGAAAAAAACACCCGCTTAAGGTTTTTGTACTATGTGCTCTCCATCATCCATTTCCTGGCTTCCAGTTATACCGGTACCCGTACAGCGACGCTGATGATCGTGGCGGCCATCGTATTCTATTGTGTACTCACCCTATACCAGCGAAGGACCCTTATTTTTTCGGGTGTATTTGCCGGATTGCTGGTCGGCCTGTTGGTAGTGCCGATCTATGATAACATGATCATCAATAGGTTGCGATCCACTTTCGAAGGGTCTAAGGACCCTTCGGCCCTGGTGCGTGACGTAAACCGCAAAATTGCCCAGCCTTATGTATGGAGCCACCCCATGGGCGGCGGCCTCAATACGGCCGGTTTGATCGGGGCCATGTACAGCCCCGGACATTTTCTATCCTTTATTCCCCCGGATAGTGCCTATATGCAAACGATGATGGAGCAGGGGCCCGTCGGACTGGCATTAATGCTGATATTTTATTATGTGATACTGCGTACGGGGATCAAGTATTTTTACCGGGTTCGGGATCCGGACCTCAAAACCATCTATGCAGCCAACCTGGTATCGGTATTCAGTCTTATGATCGCGCAGTTTTCCCAGTTGGCTATCGGGCAATATCCCAATGTATTGTATTTTTATTCCGCGCTGGCCATATTCCTGAAATTACACTTATTTGACTCGTCAAAAACTGAAGAAAACAACTAAATGAACCTTGCAACCATGAATAGAATCTTTGCCGGCATTAGTGTGCTGATGCTGACTGCTTTAACCTCTCAAGGGCAACAACCAACGGGGCGAAACGTATCGACTTACCATGCCAACCTGGATACCAGCCAGATTACCGACATCCGCGAAAAGCTGGTTCAGCTGGCTTTACAGAATCCTAATTTTGAGATTGCTGACCGGCAGGTCAATGTCGCCAAATACCAGCTTCACAAAGCAAAAGGCAGCTGGTTGAATACTTTCTCGGCCACTGGCAACGTAAACGAGTACACCATCAACCCTAAGAGTGCTCCTTCCAACCAGGCAACGTTATACCCCAAATACAACTTCAGCATGAACCTTCCGTTCGACTTCTTTACCTCGAAGGCCAATGAAGTGAAGATAGCCCGTGAGAACCTGTATATTGCTCATGCCGAAAAGAATGAGAAATACCGTACTGTACGTAAAACAGTGTTGTCGGCTTATGAGGATTACCTCATGCACAAGGAAAAGTATGACCTCATCATTCGTATGGCACAGTCGGAGTATACCGAATACAAACTGGCTGAAAAGGACTTTGCCGATGGCCTGATCACTCCGGAAGTATTTAAGAAAGCAGAAACTGCTTACTATGAACAGCAATTGAAGAAGGCCGATCAACAGCGAAACTTCAGTGTAGCCAAACTGGAGCTCGAAGCCATTATCGGGGTGAGTATCGACGACGTGTTAGGGAAGAAATAAGCAACCGGGCATCGAAACATTGCAGGCCATCGACTCCATCCAAGATAAAAGCTAATTAAACCGTATTAATGAATCGGCGTTTACGTATTCCGGAGCAATTATTGGTATATACCGGATCCTTGATATTTTTCATTTGCACCCTGGCGGCCAATTTTTCCGGACCGCATGATTCTATCGGTTATCTCAACGGAATCGTTAAAGGAGATCCCCTTTTTCATCCTCATCATTTACTATATCATTTTGTAACGCATTATTGGTATGTGGTAGCACATGCCATTTTACCCGGGATCAGGGACTATTACCTCACGGAACTCTTTACCGCGCTCTGGGGTAGTGGAACCATCACGGTGGTGTATTGTTTTTTCCGGCGCCGTTTCAATATGCCGGTTTTGGAATCGCTGATCGGTATTACAGTAGTGGCTTTTTCATTCGGCCCCTGGTTTTACAGCACCAATATCGAAGTATATGCGCCGCCCATCTTCTTTCTGTTGCTGGCATTGTATATTGCTGCCAAAAGCCAGCTTCAAAAAAAGGATTTCCTGTATATGGCTTTGCTGCAGATACTGGCCATCCTGTTTCACCAGGTGCACGTATTGTTCACTCCGGTAATCCTGTATAAGCTATGGGAACAACGGAAAAGCGTTCCGATGGTGCCAGCCTTTATACAATATGCGTTGACAGGGCTGGTTTTGGTGGGCGGAGCCTATTTTATCGTGGGTTGGGTGATCCTCGACCAAAACGATACGGCCAAATGGATGAACTGGCTGGAGGGATATGCGCAACAGGAGGCACATTGGAAGCCGTTGAACAGCAAGACTCCTTTTCTGGTTGCAACTGGTTATTCACACGCATTTATCGGTGGGCATTTCGTATTCCGCCTTCCGCCGGTAGAACGATACCTCAGCACACATCTCTCAAACCATTCGCTGGGCGATGAAATGTACCTCGTGCGCAATATGCCGCAATCGGTAGCGATCCTGCTGGCGGCGTTGAGCTTGCTGCTGGGAGCGCTCATGATCTGGCTGGTGATCAGATTTGCACGTCGATATAAAACGATCCACGCCACCATGGGCCATGTGGTAACTCCCCTGATGATGGCAGGTATCATATATTCCGTCTTTTTCACCTTCTGGATGCCCGAGATCCTCGAGTTCTGGATATTCCAGGTAGTACTGGTTTGGCTGCTGTTGATCGGTACATTGCGGTATGGAGGGCAAGGCGTCCCCGCGTTTGCCGGATGGGGCGCCGTTAAGCCAGCGGCCATCGTTGCATCGATGGGAATTATGTTGTTCATCATCAACTTCTTTGGCAGCATTCATTGGTTAATGGAACTGGAGAACGATCAATATTATACAAAGATCAGGACAGTGAAAGAGGAGGTGCGCGATAAAGACATGATCCTGCTACAGGACGGCTGGCAGTTGCGCGACTTCTTTAAATACTTCATTAATAAAACAGCACACGAAGCCCCGGCAGCCGATTCATTACGCCAAATTACCGACAAGGCTGTTTCTGCTACCCTTCAACAGGGAGGGCGCATTTATATCTTTACCGAAGCCAGCCATTATCAGCCCCATGGCACCGTGTACATCGATTCGCTGTTGAAGGCATTTGAGCCGAGAACGAAGGTGTATCCCGAAGGTACCGCCCGTATTGTCGTGATCGAGTAAACGAACAGGAACATTGGCGGCCCGATACTGTTTAAGGAATTTTATTCATTGATTGGTGGCCTTCAACAGATGTTTGAAAATGCGGAAGATTGCTTATCTTAAGTATAGGCTTTACTGCTATTCGTTTTCCGTGTCGCTACCAATATCTTTCTGCCAAACCGGGCTTTATCCTACGTATTTTATTGCTTCGTTTATTGCATCCGGCTATGCCGCAAATGCAGGCAATACTGTTTTTATACATAGTATAAATCCCTTCACCATGGCCAAAACTTTAGACAAAAATCTGATCCCCGCTTTTCATAAAAATGATCTGCAAGCCGTTCGCATCATTTTTCGGGAATACTACGCTTCCATGGTTCAATACGGTAACCAGCTCATCAACGACCGGCAGGAAACCAACGAACTGGTCGTCAATACTTTTATCAAGTTGATCGCTATGCGTCGCAATTTCAGGTCCCTGGCCGATATCAAGGCATTTTTGCTGGTTACCGTTCGCAATGCCTGCTATGATTACCTGTCCGGGGTTGAAATGGGAACGATTTACAAAAGAGATATGTTCAGGCTTGCAGACCTGCTGCCGGCCAATCCCCAGAGTATGCCGGTAATATTTACGAGTGAAATGCTGCTTAACCTATATGAAGGCATCAACAAGCTAACCGGTCAGTGTGCCGATGTATTCAAGTTCTATTTCTATAACAGAATGACAACGGCGGATATTGCATTGCAATTAGACATGCCGGTCAATAAAGTAAGGTCGCAAAAAACAAAGGCCATCAGGATTATCCGGAGTTGCCTGGTACCAAACCTTACTATAACGCCTTCCCTTAATTGACGGTGATCAAATAATCTGCAGTCTTCGATTTTTAGTTGTTTGCAGGTCAGCACGCTGGATGTCGCCTGCCAGGACAGCGTGTGTTATTTGCATTTTCGTGCCTATATTTGAAGTAGCCGCCGCATTTCATCCATTCTTTTACCGCTACGCCATACTTTATTGAAAGCTGCAGACTACCATTTGCATAGTTTTCATCGATTAACCATAAACCTTATGAGCCAGGATATAAAAGATAAGCGGGATAACCGTCCGGCCTGCAACCGGTTCACTTTGCACGAACTGGATGAAGATGATTTCCCGTACCTGCTGCTATGGATGAACAGGGAGTCGTATAAAAGTCTGGGATTGTTAACCCGTCTGGCACAGGACAGCCGGGGTGTACGGTTCATAACCGGCGTCAATGTTGAAAAAGCAAGGGTGAGCCTTTTAACCGTGCACGAGGCTGGTTTCAATGCATCAAAAACTCCCCATGTACTGGCGAAAGGAGAGTGCTGCATCACGCAATTACAGAAAAGCAGGTTGGTAAAGGAAATGGGAGATCTCGAAGAATTGATGCATTGCTATATCCATCATCTGATCCATCTGCACAGGCCTCAAAAACTTTATTGGGAGATCCACAGCGTCGATGCGCAACTCCTGAAGCTGGCTTCCATTACTGGTTTCAATCCTTGTGGAACTACCCGCCAGGGGCCTATACCTTACATGAATATTTTGGAGCCGGCAACAGGCATTGATCCTGTCAACCTCCAAACTTGCTGGGAATCAGTATTATACTGCTGCCAATATTCTTTAGTTCACAAAATCACCCAATTATCCCCTGTCTGGCCAATATTTTCTCTTCCCTGTTTTTCCATCTCCCGCAATTATCCGACTTTTGAGGCCCTTTTCAACATAAATACATGGAAACAGTGGCTATACAGGGAAAGTTGACAGCAACAATTATCGAGCAGTTCCGGCAGATAACCGGAGCAGAATATGTCCTCCTGGATGAAGAGTCCCTAAACAATTACGGGCATGACGAAACCGAGCATCTTTTATTTCCTCCCGAGGTGGTGCTCAGGCCGCGTACAACTGACGAGATCAGTGCTATCATGAAGATCTGTAATCAGCATAAAATTCCTGTTACCCCCCGTGGTGCAGGAACCGGGTTGAGTGGTGGCGCACTTCCTCATCTGGGCGGTGTGTTGATCTCTACCGATCGCATGAACTCTATCCTCACTATCGACGAGCGCAATTTGCAGGTGATCACCGAACCGGGTGTTATTACCGAAGTCCTGCAGAATGCAGTGAAGGAAAAGGGACTTTTCTATCCGCCTGATCCCAGCAGCCGTGGATCCT
Source organism: Paraflavitalea sp. CAU 1676 (assembly GCF_029223285.1). Classification (GTDB taxonomy): domain Bacteria; phylum Bacteroidota; class Bacteroidia; order Chitinophagales; family Chitinophagaceae; genus Paraflavitalea. The sequence continues at coordinate 933,381 of NZ_JARHUJ010000001.1, forward strand.
GCTTTATTGGTGGCAATATTGCCGAGAACAGTGGTGGTCCAAAGGCCGTTAAATATGGCGTGGTGAAAGATTATGTGCTCAATCTCGAGCTGGTTTTACCTTCCGGCGAAGTGATCTGGACGGGCGCCAACGTACTCAAGAACTCTACCGGCTACAACCTTACCCAACTGGTGGTAGGCAGTGAGGGTACCCTTGGTATCGTTACTAAAATTGTGTTGAAACTGATTCCGCTTCCCAAATACGACCTGCTGATGCTGGTGCCTTTTCAGTCGCTGGAAAAGGCGGGGGAAGCCGTTAGTGCAATATTCCGTGCAGGATTTGTACCCAGTGCGCTGGAACTGATCGAGATCGATGCGCTCCGTATCGTGAGTGCGTTTGTCGACAGCTCGGCAGTACCCGTTACAGAAGGCACGGCAGCACACCTGATCATCGAGGTAGATGGTAATCACCTGGATACCCTGATGACGGAAATGGAAACCATTGGCGAGTTGCTCACGAACTACGAAGCTGGTGAACCATTCTTTGCCGACGACGCCCAACAGAAAGCCGAATTGTGGAAGCTGCGCCGCCGGGCGGCCGAAGCCGTAAAGATCGATGGCTATACCATCGAAGAAGATACGGTAGTGCCGCGCGCCGAATTGCCTGCCCTGATCAGAGGGGTGAAACAACTCGGCCAGCAATACAATTTTAAGGCCGTATGTTATGGTCACGCCGGAGATGGTAACCTGCATATCCGCATCAAAAAAGAAGGCATTGCCAATAGCAATGACGATCCTGAAGTGATACAGGGTATCCGCGCTTTGTTTACGCTGGTGCACAGTTTAGGTGGCACCATCAGCGGCGAGCACGGAATCGGGTTGCTCCAGAAGAACTATATCGACATTGTTTTCAACGAGACCCAGCTGCAACTGATGCGGGGTATTAAGAAATCGTTCGATCCCAATAATATCCTGAACGCCGGAAAGATCTTCGATCTGTAAGGTGAGCAGAGTACGGTCGGCGCAAAGCGCGACATTGCGTAGCCAAATCGGCCTAAAAAAAGCCTAAATATCTACAGTTTACCCTGTATAAGTAATAGCCCCTGTATATTTGCAGGGGCCTTTTTATTTACCAAATTCAACTCAAATGAACAGGAAATATCTTTTGGTCGCAGTTTTATTCCTTGCCACCCTAAGCCTTACCGCAACGGCACAATACGAGGAAAGCGAAACGAAGGGTTTCGACAGAAGTAAGCTGTTCGCTGGTGGTACATTGGGACTTGCCTTTGGCAGCAACAGCACGCTTGTCAATGTGTCGCCGCAAATGGGTTACCGCTTCAATAAGTATCTGGCGGCAGGTGCAGGGATCAATTTTATTTATTCCAGTTATCGGTATAGATACTATGTTCCGGAGTATAAAGAGGATTATGGGGTAGCGGGCCTCAATGTATTTGGGCGTGTTTATCCAATCGACTATCTGTTCTTGCAAATTCAGCCTGAGGCCAATTACAATTGGGGTAAGTTCAAGTTCTATGATGGGAGTCCCGATCAAAAACTGGAAAGTAAAGTCGTGCCCTCTCTGCTGGGTGGGGTAGGAGCGGCCATTCCTGCCGGCAGCGGGGCTTTCCTCATCATGGTCCAGTATGATCTGTTACAGAACGAGCGCTCACCCTATGGTAACAGGGCCTTTTACAACTTCGGATACAACTTCGGATTTTAGCGCAATTGTGGAAACTTAATCATAAGCATGAAGCCTGGCGAAAAACGTCAGGCTTCGTGCTTATACAACGGTCGGATAAACGTATCAGCTGATCTTGTTGAATACTTCTACCGGATTATCGCAGATGATGATCCTTTCGCTGATGTTCTCATATAGGAACCCTTCTTTTTCCATTTGCTTGAGGTGAAGTATGAGGTGATTATAGAAACCTCCTGAATTGAGCACGTATATTTTTTTGTCGTGGATCTTCAGTTGATTCCAGGTTACCATTTCAAACAATTCATCCAGCGTCCCAAAACCACCTGGCAAAACGATCGCTGCATCGCACATTTCGTACATGATCTTTTTGCGGGTGTGCATGTCAGATACCACCGCCAGTTCCGTGAGTCCTTCATGTTGTTGTTCCCATTCGATAAGTAGTTTGGGTATCACGCCCATTACTTTCCCGCCTTGTGCCAGTACTGCATCTGCAATGGTGCCCATCAATCCTTTATTGCCACCACCATACACCAGCTTAATTTTCAGCATGGCGAGTAGTTTGCCAAGTTCTGCCGCATGTTGATTGAATATCGGGTTCTTGCCTGTCTTTGATCCGCAGAAAACCGCTGCCGCTTCAATGCTCATAATAGTTTATTGATATTTTAATGGGAAGCGCCATGATCACTGTAAAGGGTTCCCTTCAGCTGAAACCGGCATGGGTGGGGCACTTCAAAGTAGCTAAGATAAGCGGAATGGTTACAATTGATAACAATTTTATTATCTTCAAACCCTTTTCTAATGTATGTTTGTTCACTAATAAATATCTATGTCTCCTACTTTGTTGTTCTCTTTCGTTATTGGATATTTCCTGCTATTGCTGGTGGTGGCTTATTTCACTTCCCGCAATTCCAATAACGATTCGTTCTTCATCGGTAACCGCAATTCGAACTGGATGCTGGTAGCATTTGGTATGATCGGTACTTCGCTTAGCGGTGTCACATTTGTCAGTGTGCCAGGTGCCGTGGGCCGGGAGTCGTTCGCTTATTTTCAAATCACCTTGGGTTACCTGATCGGTTATCTGGTGATCGCTTATGTGTTGCTGCCCTTATACTACCGGTTGAACCTTACATCGATCTATAATTACCTCAGCACCAGGCTGGGCTTTACTGCCTATAAAACCGGCGCCAGCTTTTTCATTCTGTCACGGACGCTTGGTGCCACCGCCCGTTTATACCTGGTGGTGAAGATCCTGCAGGATGCTATCCTGAGCAGCTTTGGTGTTCCATTCTGGCTTACGACCCTCATAATTCTCATCATGATCCTGCTGTATACGTATGAAGGTGGTGTAAAAACGATCGTATACACCGATACGCTCCAAACGACCTGCATGCTGGCAGGCCTGGTGATCTGTGTTGTTTACATTCTCAAGAGCATGGATATTACATTGGCGCAAAGCCTTCAGGCCATGGGCGAAAAAGGTTACTCAAAGATATTTTTTACCGACCCCGGTAGTAAGTATTTCTTCCTGAAACAAATTGCTGCGGGTGCGTTTATCACCATTACGATGACGGGTATGGACCAGGAGATGATGCAAAAGAACATCTCGGTGAAGACCCTGAAGGATGCCCAAAAGAATGTCGTGACCCTTTCGCTCATTATGCTGGGAGTGATCCTGCTGTTCCTGGTATTGGGTGGTTTGCTTTACCTCTTTGCCGAAAAGCAGGGTGTTACTGTAACCGGTGATGGGTTGTTCCCGGCCATTGCGTTGCAGCACATGCCGCCTGTAATTTCAGCCATCTTCATCATTGCCCTGATATCAGCGTTGTTTCCCAGTGCCGATGGTGCTATTACGGCACTCACCTCTTCATTTTGTATCGACATCCTCGGTATTCAACGGAACACGACGATGAGTGATGCGGAAAAGAAGAAGACCCGCCAGCGTGTGCACCTCTCCTTTGCCATCATTTTCCTCCTCCTGGTAATGGTATTCAAATGGGTTAACAATTCCAGTATGATCGGCGTGATCCTGAAAGTAGCTGCCTATACCTATGGACCACTGCTGGGTTTGTTCAGTTTTGGTATCCTTACGAAAAGGTTGGTGGAAGACAGGCTGGTGCCGGTAGTTTGTGTTATTGCTCCTGTAGTCTGCTTTATCCTCGACAAATTCCAGAAGGAAATATTCGGCTCATTCGAAATAGGTCTCGAGCTGCTTATTATTAACGGTCTGCTAACATTTACCGGGCTCATGCTGATATCAAAAAAACAACAGACCATATAAACTAAAACACCTATCCATACGTTAATAATAATGGATCACACAAGGTGATCTCTTCGATGCCATCCTCTCCGGATGGCATCATAGTCTGTGGCCCGGTTGCTGCGTCAGGTTCCTTTCAGATGGCTGCTACGGCGGCTGGCCACTACATCCCGGTAAGCCATTATGCTTTCCGGTATTCAGAACCCTAAACAAGTTAGTGTATGAATGGAACCATTAAGATCTCTAAACAAAGACGCTGGTCCGAATCGAAAGCACATTCAAGCTGGCAGATATTCAAGATCATGGCCGAGTTCGTCGATGGCTTTGAAGCATTGGCTAAACTTGGCCCCTGTATCTCCATTTTCGGCTCTGCGCGTACCCAGCCTGGTCATGCCTATTACGAACTGACGGTCGATGTTGCCCGTAAACTGGCCGAAGAAGGCTTTGGGATCATTTCGGGTGGTGGCCCTGGTATCATGGAAGCTGCCAATAAAGGCGCTCAATTGGGCGGCAGCAAGTCGGTGGGCCTCAATATCGAATTGCCTTTTGAACAACACGCCAATCCCTATATAGACCGGGATGCCAATCTCCACTTCGAGTACTTCTTTGTACGCAAAGTGATGTTTACCAAATATGCACAGGGCTTCGTCATGATGCCCGGCGGTTTTGGTACCATGGATGAATTTTTCGAAGTGGCTACCCTCATCCAAACCGGTAAAATGTCGCCCGTACCGCTCATTCTTGTTGGATCGCAGTATTGGGGAGGCCTGGTCGATTGGATGAAAGAGACCATGCTGCAGAAGTCAAACAATATCTCTCCCAACGACCTCGACCTCCTCAAGGTGGTCGATACGCCGGAAGAGGTGGTAGAACATGTATTGCAGTTTTACACCAAGAATCCATTGCAACCGAACTTTTAAGCTATTATTCCCCATAAAAAGCCCTGTATGCGAGTCCATTGGCCACGTATACAGGGCTTTTGTCGTTGGTTGTTAATATTATGTTTTTTAATGGTTTTTCCGGCGGATAACCGAAAAGCCTTTGTGTGTCAATCACTCATGCTTCGTATTTTTGCCGGGTATGGATATCATTCCTCCTCAGGTACAGGCCTACGCCGACCAATTCACGTCGCCGGAAGACGAATTGCTGCAGCAGGTGGCAGCCCAAACCATCGCCTACCACCGGCAGGCGCATATGTTGAGCGGCCAGGTGCAGGGCCGGTTCCTGGAAATGATCAGCACCCTGTTGCAACCAAGGCGCATCCTCGAAATTGGCACCTTTACCGGCTACAGCGCGCTATGTCTTGTTAAGGGTTTGGTAAAGGATGGTCAGTTGCATACCATAGAGTTACGGGAGGAGGAGGCGAAAGTTGCACAGGCAAATTTCGATAGGTCAAATGCAGCTGAACGGATAATTTTGCACACGGGAAATGCGTTAGAAATCATTCCTGCCCTTGATGAAACCTGGGACCTGGTATTCATTGATGCCGATAAGGTAGGCTATACCGACTACTACGAACTGGTATTGCCGAGGGTGCGACAAGGTGGTGTAATATTGGCTGATAATGTTTTATTTCACGGTCAGGTGCTGGAACAGCCCATAACTGGTAAAAACGCAATCGCAATACAGTCTTTTAATGAGCGGGTACAACAGGACCCTCGCGTAGACCAGGTATTGGTTACCATCCGCGACGGTTTGCTGATGATCCGAAAAAAATAGAATTCATGCCGATCAAACGTTTATTGATTGTATTATTTCCATTGTTGGCGACATGGTGTGTACAGGCTCAGAAAAGTGATGACATTTACGGGTATATCAGTCAGTACAAAGAGCTGGCTATGCAGGAAATGGTCCGCACGGGCGTGCCTGCCTCCATTAAACTGGCACAGGGTATTCACGAAACGATGGCCGGTAAATCGGACCTGGTGATCAAATCCAACAACCATTTTGGCATCAAATGCAAAACGTCCTGGACAGGAGATAAGGTGTATCATGACGACGACGCCCGGGGCGAATGTTTCCGCAGTTATTCCAACTCCTCCGATTCCTACATGGATCACTCCAATTTCTTAAAGAATAGTACGCGTTATGCCTTTTTGTTCCAGCTCGACCCTACCGATTACAAAGGCTGGGCTTACGGGCTCAAGAAAGCGGGATACGCAACCAATATCAAGTATTCGCAAATCATCATCAAACTGATCGAAGACTATAACCTGCAGCAATACAGTCTTATTGCTCTCGGCAGGGTAGCGCCCCAGGAAGAGATACTGGCGGGCAACCCGGTAAAGCCTGCACAGGGAGAAAGTACATTGGCAGGCGGACCCGCTGTGATTGCTCCTTTCAGTGCTGTGGAGGCTGATGTAAAATCGTTGCCCAAAGTCACTTACCCCGAAGGAGAGTTCACGATCAACAACACGAAAGTAGTGTATGTGAAATCCGGCACTGCGCTGCTGGCCGTCGCACAACAATATGATGTATCGCTCAAGCGCCTGATAGATTTCAACGACCTGCCGCGCGAAGAGGTGTTGCCCCAGGGGCAACTGATGTTCCTGCAGCGGAAACGAAAGGTAGGCGCCAGCGACAAGCACATCGTACAGGCTGGTGAAACCCTATACGATATTTGCCAACTGGAAGGTATCCGGTTCGAGTCATTGCTGGACTACAATCGTCTTACCGCTGCCGACCTGGCAGCACCCGGCGAAGCCCTGTATCTCCAGGAAAAAGCACCGGCAAGGCCACGCCTGGCCAGCGAAGTGGCACCCGCACCGGTGGTTACCGCGCAGGCTGCCCCCCGCACCACAGATATAGCCACTGCTGCCTTTACCCATACCGTGCAAACGAAGGAAACATTATACAGCATAGCCCGCAAATACAGCATTACCGTTGAGCAGCTCAAGGAATGGAACAAGATGTCGGGCTATGAAGTAAAGATTGGACAGGCCCTGATCATTTACAAAAACTGATCTATGAGCATTATTCGCGTTCACGATAAACAGTTTGAACCCTATCTTACTGCCAACGATATCAATAGCCGCATCAAAGCGCTGGCACAGCAACTGGATAAAGACTATGCCGGTAAGAAACCCCTCTTTATAGCCATACTGAATGGTTCATTCATCTTTGCAGCCGATCTTTTTAAAGAGCTAAGCATCGATGTGGAGATCTGTTTCATTAAGCTCGCTTCCTACAAGGGCACCAAATCCAGCGGGCAGGTCATTACAGCTATCGGGCTCGATACCGATCTGTTTGGCCGTGATGTGGTCATAATAGAGGACATCGTAGATACAGGTAAAACCCTTAGCGAATTTCTGCCCCAGTTAAAGCATCAGCAACCGGCCTCCATGAAAATTGTAGCTTTGCTGCACAAGCCCGAAGCAACGGTATTCCCGATCCCCATCGATTACCTCGGCTTCTCCATTCCCAACAAGTTTGTGGTGGGTTATGGCCTCGACTATGATGGATTGGGACGAAATATCCGGGAAATCTATAAATTGGTGGAATAATAAGTAATCAGGGAATATAACGCGTTGAGTTATATAAGATAATCAGAGGTTTAGACGTTATAAGGCACGTATGACCACTGGTTTCCATTCACGAGCTCAAATGACCCCCTTGTTGAAAATAACTGCTGCCATATCCTTACTGGTGCTGTTTACCGTTTCGTCGGCACAGGGGCAATACTATTTGAGGGGGGAAGTGCGCGATGAAAAGAACAACGCATTGTCCAACGCCAAGATATTACTTCACTCAACCCGTTTCGTGTATTACTCCGGCAGCAGCGGAACATTCGGAATTACTTCTTCCCGCCTGGCCGATTCAATAACGATCTCTCTTGAAGGATACCAACCGCTATGTGTGCGCATCGAAACCGGCAAGTACCAGAATATCACCCTCAAAATGCTGTACTCTTCTGTTAACCTGCAGAAGAACAAGCTGGTGTCCGTTACCCGGAATTTACATCCCGACGATCGCAACAAACGTACCCTCACCGGTGAAACCTATAGCTCGCTGGTAGAAAATGAATTTATCTCTGCCCGTAAGTATCCTGAAACAGGATGTGCTATTCATACGGATAAAGCATCGTACAGCAATATCCGGCGTTTCCTCGGCATGAATACAACAGTACCTACTGATGCCGTGCGCATAGAAGAGCTGCTGAACTATTTCAGTTTTGACTATACGCCACCGCCGCCCGACAGCACGTTCGGTTTCAAGTCGTATCTCTCCGATTGCCCCTGGAATCCGTTAAGCCGGCTATTATATATTCACGCCAGCGCCCGCAAGATCGATCCCGAAAAAATACCTCCTACCAACCTGGTCTTCCTCATCGATGTATCGGGTTCTATGGATATGCCCAACAGGCTTCCACTACTAAAGTCTGCCTTTAAATTGCTGGTCGACAACCTGCGCGAAAAGGATACGGTGTCCATTGTCGTGTATGGCAGTTCGGTAGGTGTGTGGCTGGTGCCTACCTCAGGCATTGAGAAAGAAAAGATCCGCAAGTCGATCGAAGACCTTTATCCAGGGGGCTCAACACCCGGCGAATCGGGCATCCGTACCGCGTACAGGCTGGCCAAGAGTCAGTTTATCCCCGGCGGCAATAACCGCGTTATCCTGGCTACAGATGGCGACTTCAATGTTGGACAAACTTCCGAAGATGAACTGGAAAAACTGATCACCCAGCATCAGCAGTCGGGCATTTATCTTACCTGTCTGGGTGTGGGCATGGGAAACTATAAAGACTCCAAACTGGAGATACTCGCCAAGAAGGGCAATGGCAATTTTGCCTACCTCGATAATGAAAAGGAGGCGGAAAAGGTGTTGGTAAAGGAACTTACACAAACACTGTATACGGTGGCCGATGATGCTTTCCTGAACGTGTCGTTCAACCCGTCGGTGATCCGGGAGTACCGCCTGATCGGTTTCGATAATAAGGTCAATGCACTGGCCGATTCACTGAGTGAAGTGGAAGGCGGAGAAGTGGGGTCGGGCCACTCTTTGCTGGCGATGTTCGAGTTGGTGCCTTTGAGCCAGTCGTTAGATTGGGGACATGCCGAGGATGGGTTAGCAAAAGTGACCCTCAACTATAAGAAGCCTGGTGATTCACTGGGGCGCAGCACGACCTATATATCCCCACTCGCCTATACAAAATTTACCGAGCTACCCAAAAGTTATCGTTTTGCAACGGCTGTGACCATGTTTGCCGGCATATTGAAAAACTCTCCTTTCATGAAGCAGGTAACCTGGAACGATGCTTCGGCGCTTGCCTCCGAGGCACAAAATCCACAAGATGCCATTCAGGCCGAGTTCATCACTATGATCGCCAAGGCAAAAAAGATATACGGCCACCGGAAGCGGAAAAAGCTGCTGGAGTAAGATGGTCGGTCCTTTAAGAATACTGCATACATTACCTGTCGCAAAGAAACACCCGAAGCAGCCATTGCTACTTAAGCGGCGTGGCTGGGCAAAAAAATACCGGATCAGTTTGGCTGAGCGCTCACTAACTACCGGCGATCCTGATCGATCGCCCTGGTGGAGTCATGAATGGTTCAACTGGCCCGATCCGGCATTATTGGTTACGAGAACATTTCCCGCACCTTATCAAAGAAATTCTTATCCGATTTATCTGGCTGCGGCTTGAAGTTGGGAGAGTTGTTGAGTTTTTCCAACATGGCCCTTTCTTCTGCCGTCATATGTTGTGGAGTCCACACATTGATATAAATGAGCTGATCTCCTTTTTCATAAGAATTGACACCCGGGAATCCCTTTCCTTTCAGGCGAAATATTTTACCGCTTTGTGTACCGGCCGGGATCTTGATCTTGGCGCGGCCATCGATGGTAGGTACTTCCGCGTTGGTACCAAACGCAGCATCGGGGAATGATAAATGCAGTTCGTAAGCTACATTCAATCCGTCGCGGTGCAGTTCCTTGTGTTGTTCTTCTTCGATGAGGATGATCAGGTCGCCGGGAGGACCTCCACGTTCGCCTGCGTTGCCGCGGCCACCTACACTCAATTGCATGCCTTCCTGCACACCGGCCGGAATATCGATAGATACTGTCTCTTCGCTATATACCCTTCCTTCACCCTTACAGGCAGTACACTTGTGGGTGATGGTGGTACCTTCGCCATTACAGGAAGGGCAGGTGGTTACGGTTTGCATCTGGCCCAGGAAGGTGTTGGTCACCTTGCGAACCTGGCCGTTACCGCCGCAGGTGCCGCAGGTTTGAACACTGTTCTTATCCTTGGCCCCGCTTCCATTACAGGTAGTACAGGGAACGTATTTTTTTACCTTGATCTGCTTGGTACAACCCTTGGCGATCTCTTCGTAGTTAAGTTTCAGTTTGATGCGCAGGTTGCTGCCGCGTACTCCACGGGCACGTTGCCCGCCGCCTCTTCTGCCACCAGCACCGCCACCAAAGAAGTTACCAAAAATATCGTCGCCGAAAATATCTCCAAACTGGCTGAAGATATCTTCCATATTTTGACCGCCACCGAATCCTCCACGGCCATTGTTGCCCATGCCGGCATGACCAAAGCGATCATACTGTGCACGCTTATCATTATCGCTCAGCACTTCGTAGGCTTCTGCGGCTTCCTTGAACTTTTCCTCGGCGGCTTTATCGCCCGGATTACGGTCGGGGTGGTATTGCATGGCCACCTTGCGGTAGGCTTTCTTGATCTCATCCGGTGAGGAGCCTTTGGCTACGCCCAGTACTTCATAATAATCTCTTTTCGACATTGTGCGTTTTTGTATTATTTACCTACTACAACTTTGGCAAACCGGATGATCTTGTCATTCAGGTAATAACCTTTTACCACTTCGTCTACTACCTTGCCTTTCATCTGTTCCGTGGCGGCCGGTATTTCTGTGATAGCTTCCTGTACATCGGGGTTGAATTCTGTACCAATGGTTTGCATAGCCTTCAGGCCCCTGCCTTGCAAAGTATTTTTAAGCTTGGTGAAAACCAGTTGAACGCCTTCCTTGATAGCGGCTACATCATCACTCGTCTGCAATTGCTTTTCAGCACGGTCGCAATCGTCCAGCACATCTAGCAAAGAAGTGATGACATCCTTACCGGCGGTCTGGATCAGCTCCAGCCTTTCTTTGGCGGTCCTTTTCCGGAAATTATCGAATTCAGCCACCTGGCGAAGGTATTTCTCCTTGAGCTCCTGTACTTCCGATTTCAGCTTGCCAATCTCATCTTCATTGGCTACCGGCTCATTCAGGTGAGTAGATCCACTAATACTGTCATCCGTATTGATGTCGATGGTTTCCCCATTATCCTGGTTCAATGTTTCCTTTTCTGACATAGGTTTATCTGTATTTTTTCACTTTTTACTGCAAAATTGACGGCTCCTGCCGCTCGCAAACGGGTCACGGCATGCCAAACCGTAAAAATACATGTTTTGCTTAGCAAAGCCATGTGTGGCAATTATTTTGCCATATGGGTAACAAGGTCAAAAAGGCAGTAAAAACCAGTCAGATAAGACAAAATCTCCCCGTTTTTTCCGGGAGGCTGCCAAGCCCCCGCCAACACCGGCTTTGGCTTCATGATCCGATGAATTTCATTGCATTACGTTGTCACTCCCGAATCTCCAATCCCGATACCCGAAACCTTTTCATACATTTGCGCCCATGACAACCGCGATTCTCAAGAAGAAGATCAGTCCCCGTGTGATCAATGGCCATCCCTGGATATTCGGCAATGAGCTTAATCTCATCGATGGCGACGCAAAAGCCGGTGATGTGGTAGAGGTGCTTACGCATGATAAAAAATTTGTTGGTAAGGGATACCTCAATCCGCAATCCCAGATACCCGTGAGGCTGCTGACGCGTGACAAGGCTGAAACTGTCAATGACGACTTCTTCTTCCGCAAACTGAAACAAGCCTGGGCATACCGCCAGCAGCTAGGCTATGTGGAGAATTGCCGGCTCATATTCGGCGAAGCCGACGGACTTCCTCAACTGATCATCGATAAGTTCAATGATTATTTCGTGATCCAGACCCTGGCATTGGGGATCGACGTATGGAAACCTGCCATCGTGGCCGCACTGGAGAAGATCTTCCAACCCAAAGGTATTTATGAGCGCAACGATGTGCCCGTCAGGGAGCTGGAAGGCCTGCCGCAGCAAAAAGGATTCCTTACGGCACCCTTCGATACGAAGATCCTGATCAATGAGAACGGCCTTAAGTTTTACGTCGATGTGGAGAACGGTCAGAAGACTGGTTATTTCCTCGACCAGCAAGACAATCGCCGGGCTATACAACATATCGTAAAAGGAGCCGATGTACTGGGTGCTTTCACCTATACCGGAACCTTCGAGATCCACGCCGCTCATTATGGTGCAAAATCGGTGCTGGGCCTCGATATCTCCGCCAATGCGGTGGCCCAGGCTAACCGCAATGCGGAATTGAATGGATATGACAAGATCTGCCGGTTCGAATGTGTCAATGCGTTCGATGTATTGAAAACATGGGCGAAAGAAGGTCGCCAGCATGATGTCGTCATGCTCGATCCACCCTCCTTTACCAAGACAAGAGACAATATTCAGAAAGCCATCACTGGCTATAAGGAGATCAACCTCCGGGGTATGAAGCTGGTAAAACCAGGCGGCTTCCTCGTTACCTCCAGCTGTACCAACCTCATTCAGCCCGACCTCTTCCTGGAGATCATCCAGATGGCGGCTAAGGACGCACGGCGCAGGCTGCGCCAAGTAACCTTCCAGACTCAGTCGGCCGACCACCCGATCGTTTGGGGCTGGGAAAATACCCATTACCTGAAGTTCCTGATCGTGCAGGTATTATAAATTCTAATGACTGCATAGCATTGGCTCCGTTTGCCAGTTACCGGCAAACAGCGGTCACATGCCCAGCAGCCATCAATAGCTAGCACTACCCCAAAGTTGATGAAGTAATTAAGTCATTAATAGTGAGCTGATTATTTGGATACCTGGAACTTACCTGCCTCGATAAGCCTGCCGGCCTTATCTCTCAGCTGGAAAAAGTATATACCACGGAAGAAGTCACTAAGGTTGACGGTCGTCTTAGGCGTAATTTCCGTTACCTCGTGTACTTTTTTGCCCGGTAAGTTGAAGATTTGAAGTGTATAGTTTTTATCGTATCCGCGTTGAAAATCAAAGGTTATGAATGAGGTTGCAGGGTTGGGGTAGAACTTGATGATCTTGGCAACAGGTTCCCCAGGCGGACTGCTAGGCGTGGTCCGCTCCTGACTTCGTACTGTGTTTGATAATATGAGGATAAAGGATAGTGTGTAAATAAGCCTCATGCAGAATGCTATTTTACGGTTGATATCCAAGATATTCCCTTTTAACTAAAGTTACAACTCATTTGCCAGAAAATTCCGGAGGCCGGATGATTCTACCCAGACCCCGGAGTTTTTAAAGTTATGTTAACACCGTCGAATTGATATTTATCAATTAGTTACGGCTAACGCTGCTTCAATGGATTCAAAATTTGGCAAGTCGCCCGCATTTTCCAATACTTCAGCATATTGAACCACCCCTGCTTCATCGATCACAAAAGCCGAGCGCTTGGAAACGCCCTTCATGTCGAATGCAAAAGTGTCATACAAGGCGCCGTAAGTCTCGGATACTTCCTTATTGAAGTCGCTCAACAAGGGGAAATTCAGCTTTTGCTCTTCCTTGTATTTGGCCAGGGTAAAGACCGAATCTACGCTGATGCCCAATACCTGTGCATTTACCTGGTTGTATTGGTCAATATGGTCTCTAACATTGCATAATTCCTTGGTACATACACTGGTAAAAGCCTGGGGGAAAAATAATAGCAACACCTGCTTTCCTTTAAAGTCCGACAGGCTGACTTTATTCTTAGCTGAATCATACAGGGTAAAATCCGGGGCTTTTTGTCCAACTTCAATTTTCATGTAATGGCTTTAATAGAAGAACAAAAATAGCATGCCAGTTGATTAGTTGGTAGAAACTTTCGGCAGAACGGCCTAATTATCCAATCAGGTGTATAAAGGTTGGTATAAAATGTAACAGTTTGCTGAATAATTAAATCCGTTAAAACCTTGGACAAAGGACCTTGTCGCGGCTGCTGTTATCACGATCAAGGAAGCTGATCCAGGAAAGAGAGATCTCGATACCTCCGCGGCCCTGGCTGGCTGTTTTCAATTGCGAAACGTTGACATCATAGCTCAGCGCGATCGACATCGGGTATCGGTCAAGCTTGATGACGGGGATCAATGCATCCTTCCAGCGTAAAAAGGCACCGGCATGTATAGTGTACAGCGCATTTTCGGGATCGTCGCCCAGTTTGTAGGAATACAATGCCCCGCCGATGGTTTCCGAAAAGGAGCCTTGTATGGAGTGATCGGCCTGGATGATGAAGTAGGAATACTCGTCTACGCCAAATGTAATACCACCCGAAAAGACATATTTAGGTTGAAGATCGATAGTGGCGTTGCGGTAGAATGAGTTTTTGGGCCTGTTGAGGTGATGGTAGGCTGCACCCAGGAACATACTGTTGGCCTGCCGCTCACCGAAAGTGGTATTGAAGCTCATGCCGACACTGGCATCCCAGGTGTTGAAATTGGGGGTGGTAAAAGTCTCACCGTTTGGGGCGGTAGGATCAAATCCTCCGGAACCATATTGGTTATCGGTAGTCATTTTCGAAGCGTCGATGCTTTTACGAACCATTCCGCCCATAAAGCCAAGGCTCAGGTACATGGTCTTTTCATTACTGAGCGACTTATGATAGTTCAGTGCGGGTAACAGGTAAGTAGTAGTTAAACCAACAGTGCCTGCTTTGTCGAAAAGGATCTGGCCGCCCATCGTCATAAAATCATCCCCACGGCCTACCGGCATTTTGTATTCGGCATTCAAAGACCCTGTGCGGTAGGCATTGGTAAAGCTGTTCCATTGGTCGCGGTATACACCCTGAACCCGGATGTCACCGGTGAAGATGCCTGCCAGCGAGGGGTTCCGTAATAAAGGGGCCTCAAAAAACTGGGAGAAATGAATGTCCTGTGCCTGCGAGAGGGTAATTGCGCACAACAATAAGCCCGAGAGGGAATATTGTTTCCAGTGTAGAACGTTTTTCATAATACCCGGTTTGAATTGGTTTAATATCGGATTTATCTGAGCAAAGTTACGTTGCCCCGGAAAGGAACAATCGCCGAATTGTCACAAACAAATTCGATTACATATACATACACATCGGCGGCTGCGGGTTTTCCCTTAAAGGTTCCGTTCCATCCCGCCGATGCATCATTGACCATGAAATTCCTTTTTTCAAAGACCAGCTCGCCCCAACGGTTAAAGATCTGCATCCTGTTCACCCGGTCAATGCTTCTGCCCCGTGGCATGAATACATCATTCTGCCCGTCGTTGTTAGGCGAAAAAGTATTGGGTACAAAATAGTTCTCTTTGTTGCAGATAACGGTAACGGTAATATCCTGTGAAACGGCGCACCCGTACACATCTGCTGCCCGCACGGTATAGGTAGTCGTTGACTTTGGATTGGCCACTGGTGTCGGACAATCGGTACAACTCAAATTGCGGACAGGCGTCCAGCTATAGGTAGCAGCATTGCTGCTATATGAAACCGGCAAGGGAGCTTCGCTGCCTACCGGTATCGTCAGGCTGCCATTGATAGTAATGGTTGGCCCCGGCGAAACAAAAATATTCTTACTGGTATTGTTCTTACATCCCAGTTTATTGGTGGCTTCCAGCCCCACAGCATAAGTACCGGTTTGCGGATACTTAACAGATACCACAGCTTTGTCGGAACTGCCGTTGCTGCCGAGATCCCATTTCCAGGTAATAGCTGTATCGGGAACCACCAGTGACGCCTGCAGATCGAGTGCCTGGTTAATACAGGTAGCGGTATCACTCACTATCACAGGATCGGGGGTGCCGTATACGCGGATAGTGTCGGTGATGGTATTGGTGCAATTATTGGCAACAGTGGTCGCTGTATTTTTTACTATGTACGTACCTGGGCTGGTATATTGATGTGTTGGGTCTTTATCGGTTGAGGTAACTCCATCTCCGAAATCCCAGATATGAGAGGATAGTGGCTCCGATGGAGGATACGTGAAATCTTCAAAACTAACTGTACCTGCATCGCAAAATTCTTTTTTGCTTGCATTGAAATAAGGAGCTACCCCCAATACAACGATGTTTTGGCCGCCATATACCGGAGCCTGGCAGCCCGTGCTATCCTGCAGCATGAGATAGGGTGCATAGGTGCCGGGTTGTTTATAAAAATGCTGGAAGGAAGTATTTTGTGATTCATTGGCCGGGCTATCACCGGAGAAAAATGAAAAACGGGTGGAAGGGGGTATTGTCAATGAGAAATCGACCGTCAGCGAATTGCAGGCAGTAAGGGGACCGTAAGAGATATCACCGGCTACCAATGGATCATACAGGTTGATGAAACTGCTTGCCGAGTCGATACAGCCTCCATAACCAATCACATACAGTTTGGCTTCATAACTGCCATAATCGTTGTAGAAGTGGTTGGGATTGGTGAGGGTAGAAGTAGTGCCATCGCCAAAATCCCAATAAAACGATTCGAAGTCGCTGGCCTGCGAGGTGAATTTGGTTTCCAGCAACACGCAAACAGAGCTCGTATCCTTGGCCGTGAAGGCAGGAACAGGTTTTTTGACAGCAATATAATCGGTTTTTATAGCCGAGTCTTTGCACCCCACTTCGTCCTCAATCACCAGTTTAACAGTATATGTACCGCTGGTGCCAGTATACCGGTGTATGGGCGATTGATCGGTTGAGCTGTTGCCATCGCCAAAATCCCAACGCCAGCTAAGGCCTTTTCCGGAAGACGTATCGGTAAAAGGAAGATCCGTAGCAGGACAAATGGTAGTAAAATCGCCTTTAAAACCTGCCAGCGGTTTGGTGATGAAAACCGTATCTGTAGCCGTAAAAGTGTCTTCGCAGCCATTGTTGTCTTTTACAGTCATCTTTACCACATAACTGCCGGTGTCGGCATAAGTATGTTTGAAATTGCCTGGCGTTAAGTTTTGAACGACGCCATCGCCAAAGTCGAAGGTCCATGTTTGTATCGTGCCCGCAACCGTAGACAGGTCGGTAAAGTTGATGGTACTGTTGGTACATCCTCCGTCTTCTACCGGCGCAAAGTTGGCAGTGGGGCCACTAACCACAACCGCATTGTTGACTGTTTTGGTGTTCTCGCATCCATTTATATCGGTTATGCGCAGTGAGAGAGCATAGGTGCCGGTAGTGGCGAACCTCCAGAAAATCTCCCGTGGCCCTACCGTGTAGGCGCCACCGCCCACCGACCACTCGTAAGTTGTGATGTTGGCGGCATTGCTGTTAGCAGCCGTTATCGTAAGCAGTTCGCCCTTACAGGCCGTGGCATCAGGACTGATCGTAAAATCTGCCATTTCGCCCACTAAGGTGATCTGTTGTAGGTAGGTGTGTGAGCAGTCGCCAGGGTTCAGCGATCTTACCGTCAGTTTCGCCGCATAAGTGCCCACAGTAGCATAGGTGTGTGATGCAGGGCCGTAGGTGGGAGAGGGGGGTAAAACCGTTCCGTCTCCAAAGTCCCAGATATATTCTACGGGACCATAAACCGCTGTATTAACTTTCGACTCATTGACAAAATTGACCAACAGGTTATTGGGGCAAGCTACCGTATACGAGAACCTGGCAATGGGTGGCTTGATGTGCACGGTTTGAGGAGCAGAAACGGTTGGACATTTATTGTTGAAAGCGGTGACCGTTACATTGAAGTAACCGCTGTCGATAAAAAGATGCGTAGGATTTTTATCAGTGGAGGTACTGTCATTATCGAAATCCCAGAGCCATTCATCGGCACTGGCAGAACCTGTAAAGGTAAACTGGATGGGATCGGAGGCACAGGATTCGGTGGGCGTCATCGTAAAGGTTGATGCCGGAGGCGTACCGGTACGGATGCCGTTCACCAGTTCCGAAGAGACCGTGCACCCGCCAGCCGTAGTGATGGTAACCTTGATCGTATAACTGCCGGCTGCTAAATAGCTGTGAATGGGACCAACGGGGCCGGCAGTGGTTGCCGAGAAGCCATCTCCATATTCCCAGAAATAAGACGTGACGGGGTCAAGCGAAACAACGTTGGCGGCCGGACTAAACGGATAGGGAATACATCCCCCCGCAGGTGCGTTGGAGAAAGAGACCGTTGGGGTAATTATCTGTACAAATGCTGGTTTGGTGATCGTGTTGGTGCAACCTTGACGGGTGGTGATGGTGAGCTTTACGTCGAACTGACCATTGGTACTATAAGTATGTGCAGGGTTGGGACCAGTGCCGGTTTGCCCATCTCCAAAATCCCACTGCCAAT
This sequence comes from Paraflavitalea sp. CAU 1676, assembly GCF_029223285.1. Classification (GTDB taxonomy): domain Bacteria; phylum Bacteroidota; class Bacteroidia; order Chitinophagales; family Chitinophagaceae; genus Paraflavitalea. The sequence continues at coordinate 951,658 of NZ_JARHUJ010000001.1, forward strand.
CCACTGCGCCGATAGAGGCGTCCTGGAAATTTACTGTCAATGGCGCCTTACAGGCAGTGGTGACCGGGGCAGTAAAGTTCACCACTGGCTTATCCATTACCACCAGTGGTCTCGAAAACGAATCCTTACAATTGGTGTATACGTTGATCATTTTCACATTGAAAATGCCGGCCGTGTTGTAAGTGCTGGTGCCGTCGGTCGTGGTGGCCGATTCCCCATTGCCAAAGTCCCAGGTGGTACTTTCCGGCTGCGTGGTAGAGGCATTGATAAAGGTGGCGCTTGAATTTATACAAATAGTATCCGGGCCCGTGAAATTGGTGCCGGTACCAGATACATCGACTTGTTTTTGGATACTGCCCGAACAACCATATTCACTCATGGCATTCAGCGTAACATTGTAAGAACCTCCGGCAGTATAAGTTGCCGTTGGGTTTTCCAGGGTTGAGTTGCTACTGTTGCCAAAATTCCAACTATAGGTCATAGTACCTGGTCCGCTACTAAGATTCCTGAAGTCAACATTGAACGGCCCCCGACAGGTTGCTGGATTGTTGAAGCTGAAGTCGGGTATAACTCCTGGCACAATGCGAACATACCTGCCAATAGAAGAAATAGCCTGGCATCCTGTACTGCTCACCACCTTCAGGGTAACCGTATAGAATCCGGGAGTGGTGTATTGATGTGCCGGGTTTTGTTGAGTCACCTTCGGACTTCCATCACCAAAATCCCATTCCCAGGAAGCGATCGTTCCTACCGTAGTGGAGCTTTGGTCGGTGAAGCGCACGAACGATGGGGCGCAGGCAGTATTGTTCTGATCGACGATATCAGAAGTGAATCGTGCAATTGGTGAAGGATAAACTGTAATATAGTTAGTCTTTGTTACCCCATTGGTTCCATTAGCGTTTCGTACAATGAGCGTTACGGTATAAGTTCCGGGGGTGGCAAAAACGATGAACGGATTTTGCTGATTTGCCAATCCTGCCGCGCCAAAATCCCAGTTCCAGGAGGTTGGGCTGCCGGTCGATTGATCGGTAAACTGTACGGAAAGTGGGGCACAGCCCGAAGTTGCACTTGAGCTGAAATTGGCGGCAGGCACTTGTGCCTGCGCCCTTTGTAATAAAGCAGAGAACAACAATAACGAAAAAAGCAGCTTTCTTGCCAAGGTGCAATGTTTGGGTGGTTTACAGAGACTGGTTTTTCAAAAGGATACGTCTTGCAAACAATAATAATACCATCTTACCTGATCAGTGCCACATTCCCCTTATAATTCAATACCACGTTATTCTCACACACCACATCCATGACATATACGTAAACATCGGGAGATGCGGGTTTCCCCTTGTGCAATCCCGTCCAGCCCCTCGACAGGTCATTCGCCTGCATATCTGTCTGGTCAAACACCAGTTCACCCCACCGGTTGAACACTTTAAACGATTGTATCCTGAATACCCCTTTTCCTCTTGGATAAAATACGTCATTATTCCCGTCGCCGTTGGGCGAGAAGGTATTCGGTACAAACACGTTAGCGTTGTTACAAAAAACAAATACCGTCACCTGATCCCGGGTCATACATCCACCCCCGTTCCGCGTTTCGAGCGTATATGTGGTGGTTTGTTTGGGGGTTGCCACCGGGGTGGCGCAGGTTACACAGTTCAATCCCGCCGACGGGTGCCATTTCATGGACGTTACATCTTGCGACACCAGCGCCTTTAGCGTTACCTGGCTGCCAACCGGGACTGTCTTGTCTTCGCCGGCATTGGCGGCAGGATAAGGGTAAACCACCACCGAAACATACCCGGTATCGGAAAAACATTGTAGACTATCCTTTCCGATCACCCGGAAGGTAACCGTAGAGTCGGGCTTTACTTCAGGATTGCTGTTCGTGTTGTGCTCCATAAACCGTGAAGGGCTCCAGTAATACTCATCTGCACCAGAGGCGCTTAGCCGGAACGACTCGCCTTTGCACAGGGTGTCGCCCTTTCCTACTACCATCTTAAACGGTTGTTTTACGCTAATCCGTATGGAATCAGCAGCCGAACAACCATATTTATTCCTTCCGGTCAGGGTATACCGGGTATCCTCCAAAGGAGATGCCAGGGGGGTGGCACAGCCTATGCAAGATAAAGCAGTTGCCGGGAACCATTGATAATGATCTGCGCCAGTGGCAGTTAGTTGAACTTTAGTGTCCCGGCATATCGACAGGTCGTTACCCGCATTGACTACGGGTATGGGCCAGGCATGCACGGTTTGGAATGCCGTATCGGAGCAACCGGCACTATTGGTAATGATCAGGCGGGTTTGGTAATCACCGGCCACGGGATAAATGACCGTGTCAGGCCGCTGCACGCCGGCCTCCTGGCCGTTGCCAAAATCCCACTGCCAGCGCAGGGAAGCCGTGTCGGTCCGCATCTGCCGACCCTCGAAGGAGATCCGGGCCGGCACGCAGGAGCCAGGCATGCCTTGAATGGCCGCCAGCGGACTGGCCGCAATTCTTAACGGCTGCGCCATACTGGCTGTATCCATGCACCCTGCCTGTGTATATACGGTAAGCCTCGGTACGATCATGCCTGTTTTACGGTATCGATGCACCGGGTCTTTTTCGGTGGATGTGACGCCATCGCCCATCACCCAGCGATAGCTGGTGATGAGGTCGTTCGAGCTAGATGTATTGGTGAACCGCACCAGGCCCGAGTCGCATAGCAGGTTTGAGTTGGTGGTGAAGCGCGCATCTACCCCATAAATATAGATCGTGTCTTTACCTAAGACGGGCACACGGCATCCCTGTGGATCTTCCAGGATCATCTTCGGCAGGTAGGCACCCACACTGGTATATACATGGCTCATGTTCTTATTGCCGCGGTCGTCGACTACGCCATCGCTATAGTCCCAGATGTACCGCACCGATTGGTTCGATAGGGCATTAAAATGAATGGTGGTGGGTACACAACCTTTCAGCTTGTCGTAGGTGAAACTGCCCGTGGGGCCCTTCACGGTGATAATCCGTACGAGACTGTCGTGGCATCCGCCGGGGCTGGTAATAATGAGTTTTGCCCGGTATACACCTGGGTAGGTGTATATATGTGATGGATTGGTCAATACCGAATAGTTGCCGTCGCCAAAATCCCACAATACCTGCGTGAATTGTTGCGACTGATTGGTGAAATTCACTAAAAGCGGCGGACAGGTAGCAAACGAATCGCTCATGGCGAATCCTGCCCGTGGATCGCGTACCTGGATATACTGTTCTCTCGTCATTGAATCGGAACAGCCATAAAGATCAACAGCTACCAGTTTAACCGTATACGTGCCCTCTTTGGTATAGGTATGGGCAGGTTCCAGGGCCGCAGTTCGTTGCCCATCGCCAAAATACCAGGTATAGACCGGACTGTTGCCGGTTGTTTGATTCACGAACCTCACCAATCCGGCAGTGCAGGACAAGGTATCCGGCGATTCAAATTGTGTTACGGGTCTTGAAATGATCACCGCATGCTGGCGGATACGTGTATCGGCGCAGCCAAGATTGTCGGTGACCGTCAATTTTACGGTATAGGAACCACTTTGGGTGTAGGTATGCTGGAAGGGGGCAGCATTCAACATTTCTGTAGCACCGTCGCCATAATCCCATTGCCATTTTTGGATGGCATGCAAACCATCCGGCACCGACGAGTCAGCAAAATGAACAGTGCTGTTGGTACAAACTTCCGGATTGAGGACAGAAAAATCCGCCGTGGGGCCATTCACTCGTACGGCGAGGCGTGTTACCATCGTGTCCGAGCAACCATAAATGTCCTTGATGATTAACCGGATATCGTATTGGCCCGCATCGGGGAAAGCAAATTGGAAGGTTTTGCCCACCGGGGTACCATAAACTTTGTTGCCTTTGGTGATGGTCCAGCTGTACAGGGCGATATTGGCTTCGTTGCTGTTGATGGCGGCGATCGTGGTGGACACATTTTTACAAAGTTCTGTTTCGCTGATACGTAGATCGGCTTTCTCATCGACGACGGTAACGGATTCCCATTTCCAATGTTCGCAGGTCGCATTTTTTACGGTCAGTTTCACCAGGTAGGTGCCGGGCCGGCTGAATGTATGCCGCGGATTTCGTGCGGTTGAAGTTTGGCCATCGCCAAATTCCCAGAACCAGGCGGTAGCTGCCACCGACTTGTCGAAGAATTGACGGCTAAGCCGGTTGCCGCAGTCAATGGAAGCAATATCGAATCGGGCTACCGGCGGCTTGATGTAGACGTAATTCTTCCTGGTCAAAGAATCCATACAACCGTTGTTCCAGACGAATAACTGTACGTGCAGGTAACCGGTGTCGAGATAGGTGTGAGAAGGATGCTGTTCCGAAGAACTACTGCCATCACCAAATTTCCACAACCACCTGTCGGCTTTAGGGCCCGAGCTCTCATCCTTAAACGAAACAAGTTCGCCTGCGCAGGAATTGAGTGGGGTGGCGGAAAAAGCTACGATCGGCTTGTTGCCGACTCTCACTGTTTCATTGACCACCACCGAGTTCTTACATCCGCTGGCTGTCGTATACTCCAGCTTTATATGATAAGTGCCGGCTGTTGTGTAAGTATGTCGGGGATACTTTTCGGTGGAGGTAATGCCATCTCCAAAATACCATAAGAAGCTAATGACGGAGTCGACGGTGTTGATATCGAGCTTTGGCTTCCATTCGAATGGAACGCAACCTTCCTGCGCCAGGTTAGTAATGGTAACTTTGGGTGGCTGAATTTTGAGGAGCCCTTTCTTCACCAAGGTGTCGGTACAGCCCGCGGCATTGGTAACGATCAGCGTTACATCGTATTCGCCGACGTCATTCCAGGTATGGCTAACTATTTTACCCGAGTCGCGCCGGCCGTCGCCAAACAGCCACTGATAGTTTACGGCATCGGTGGTTTGTGCAGTGAGTTGTGCGGTAAATGGTGCACTGCAGGCGGTGCTGTCGTTGATCGTGAATGTCGCTTTGGCGGCAGCAATGACCCGCACTGGCTGTGTTACCGAATCTTTGCAGGCACCAAAATCAGTCACCAGCTTTACCTGGTAGCTGCCTGCTTTAGAGTACGTCTTCACCGGATTGGGGTCGGTTGAAAAGCTACCGTCTCCAAAGCTCCAGTAAGAGGACACCGGTGCCGGTGATGCATTATTGGAGAAGTTGACAGGCGTGTTGCTGCATACCAGGGCGGGTGCCGCAAACGCAGCTTTCACCGTGCCGATATTGATGAGGTTGGCCTTCAGCAGCGAATCGGCACAGCCTGTACCGTTCCTGGCAACCAGTTTTACCGAATAGGTACCGACAGTGGTGTAAGTATGTACGGGGTTGGGCTGGGTGGATCGCTGGCCATCGCCAAAATCCCATTCGTACTGCAAGGAGCCGGTGCCGCTGCTTTTGTTGGTAAAGTGAACCACCGTTGGCGGCTTACAACTATTGGGAACACTGTAACTATAATCTGCTTTGACCCCGTTGTTCAACCGGATATAGGCGGTACGGGTAAACGTTTGGGTGCAGCCATGGCTGTTACGTACATGCAGGGAAACGGTATAATTGCCTGCGTTGGTATACCGGTGCTCGGGGTTGGCTGCATTGGTGACCGTACCATCGCCGAAATCCCATTCGCGCCATTCGATTATGCCATCACCGGCAGTGCTGAGATCGGTAAACTGTACGTTGAGGGGAAAACAGCCGGTGGTATCGGAGGCGGAGAACTGCGCCACCGGATTTGCATAAACTGTGATATGCTGCACCTTGATGATCGAATCGGTCTTCATGCCATTGCTTACTACCAGTTTGATGGTGTAGGTGCCGGGGTTGAAATAGGTGGCGGCAGGGTGCTGGACAAATGAAATAGTTCCATTGCCGAGGTCCCATCGCCAGGAGTTGGGGTTGCCGGTGGTTTCATCGCTAAATTTAACTACCATAGGAGCGCAGCCCGAGGGAGTACTTGTTGAGAAACCGGCTGTAACTTGCCCTATGACCGCGTTACTCCGTAAGAAGAATAAGCAGCCACACAGAAACAAACGGCATATGAGGGCATGCGTCCTCATAGAATAGGTTGGATTTTGTGATCGAATCGGATTAACTGACGCCTTATGGCATTAAGATTTCAAATAACTTAAATAAGTTAATGTGAGTTAAGGGCTTTGGAGGGGTATTTGACGCAGGTATAGAATATCTGATCCGGCCGATAAGTAAAACTTACTACGGCAAAGTAGAATTTGAACAGGTGCCTAAATACGCTTGTGTTTGACTTATGTCAAGTGAAGAGCCGGGATGAAAAAAGGGCTGATGGAGATTGCTACCGGACAACTAGCATTAATCTTATGCAAAAATCATTCCTTCTTACGCAGGCTGAGCATGTTTTTTCCGGTGGCGGTAGTCATTTCGGCTTTGACGAAATCCTTGGTGCTGTCTTTGAACTTCCAGATGCCATTTAGCCTGGTGAGCGGAGCGGGGGCAGTTGCAAATTGAGCGGTAATGGTGATGGTGACGATGTCGGGTTTCCAGGTGCCCGACCAGCTTTCGTTCTGCCGGATGCCGGTCACTGTATAATCGTCATTGAAATGAAAAACATAATTGAGGAATTCGCTGGTCACATTGTCATCTCCTTCAAAATACTGCTCTACATACCAATCGCCCGTGGTGATAATACCCATAGCCACTTGCTCCTTTTTTTTGTCAATAAGCTTTTGACAGGAGCTCATCGATAACACAAGAACGGATACCAGCGTGAGCCGTAAAATTGGTTTCATAAAGGATATTTAGAGGGGCTCAACATGGTAAGCCCACCTAAAATTTGTAAATATCCCGGTATTTGTCAAGCATGTATCGTAAAAAGTGTTGAATATCGAGTACTTCCCCGCTAACCTGCTGGCTAAGCTCTTCACTGGTGTACAGGCGGCCGTACTGGTGCACACCCGTCCGCAGCCATTGTAGCAGCGGGGTGGTATTGCCTGTTTGTATTTGATTGTCAAGACCTTTGATCTCATTGGAAGCCTTCGCATAGAACTGCGCTGCATAGAAGCTGCCCAGGCTATAAGTCGGGAAATAACCAAAACTGCCATGGCTCCAGTGTACATCCTGCAGGCAGCCCCTTTTGTCGTCGGGCACTTTTACGCCGAGGTATTTGCCGTAATGCTCGTTCCACCACGCAGGGATATCGCTGGTTGCCAGACTGTTTTCGAGGAGGCCTTTTTCGAGTTCATACCTGATCATGACGTGGAAATGGTAGGTGAGTTCATCTGCTTCAGTCCTGATCAGCGACGGTGCTACCTGGTTAATACCGTAGTAGAAGGATTCAACGGTAACGTCTTTCAGTTGCTCCGGAAAATATTGCTGAAGTATGGGGAAGTAGTGCTGACAGAAGGACAGACTGCGGCCAACATGGTTCTCCCACAACCTCGATTGGGATTCATGGATGGTCAATGAAGCAGCTTCGCCCAGCGGCAGCCCGTATGCCTCGTCGGGAAGCCCCTGTTCGTACAGGGCGTGGCCGGTTTCATGAATACAGCTCCATACCATATTGCCCAGGTCGTTCTCGTCAATGCGGGTGGTAACGCGTACGTCGCGGCTGTTGAAATTGATGGTGAAGGGATGTTCCGACACGTCCTGGCGACCCGCCTCCAGGTCGTATCCCAGGTCTTTCAAAACCTGCATGCCAAATGCCCATTGCTGGTCCTTGGGATAGTGCCGCTGCAGAAAGGCATTACTTACCTGCGGGCGCGACCTGATCTTTGTTAGAAGGTCTTTGAGGGGTTCGCGGATCGTATTGAATACACCGTCGAGCAGTTGAACATTCGATCCCTTATCGTAATCGTTGAGCAGGGCATCATAAGGATGACGCGCATATCCCAGTAATTCGGCTTCCTGTTTTTTGAGGCCGATCAGTTTGGCCAGGTCCGGCGCAAACAAATTAAAATCATTGGCTTTGCGGGCTTCGAGCCAGCTGTGAAAACTTTTATTGATCGTTTCTGTGAGCTCACGAACGAAGGCTGGTGTGAATTTCTTTTGTTTGGAATAATCTTCCCAGGTAAGGGCGACATTCTTTTTCTCCCGCAACGAAAGGTCATTACGCCCATTCAATTCCTGCAGCAAAGCTCCCAGCGATTCTTCGGTGAAATACTGGTGCGCTATTTCTGACAAGGTGGCGATCTGTTGTCCGCGGATGGCAGCCCCTTTAGGCGGCAGGTAGGTTTCCTGGTCCCATTGTAACAAAGCAGACGCATAACGAATGTCTGCAATCTTACGCATGGAGCTTATATATTGTTGATATAAAGTGGCCGAGGGTGTCTGCGTCATAGTTCTTTTTTTACCGGCCGCTAAAATCCGAAAATGTTTGATATGTGTAAACACTTCTTATTAAGAAGAAGTAGAATGTTAAGGGCTTTTAACAATTAGTAGACAAAAAATTGTGAATTTTAAGGCAATAATGGCATTAATTTGTTTAACAGGAAACCTTTACGTGGAATGTCGCCTGAAATTTTCGCTGTTTAACAGCAGGAAGCCCGTCGTTCCATGGCGCAAAAAATAAACAACTTTCGATGAAGTACGCATCTGCTTTGTATACTTTATGTACCCTTGTCCTTCTGTCATTTGTACCGCAGCTTTCCCGGGCGCAGCACCTTGATTCGATGATCAATGTATATGGCGAACGGTTCCCGCAGGAAAAAGTGCACCTGCACTTCGATAAAGCACTGTACAATCCCGGTGAAACCATTTGGTTCAAAGCCTACTTGTTTTCCGGACTGTTGCCTTCTGCCATCAGCCATAACTTTTATACGGAGCTGATCGACCCTGCCACCGGTAAAGTGCTGCAGCGCAAGATCACGCCTATATTCGAAGGCTCTACAGCAGGTTCATTCGATCTGCCGCTTACCCTCACCAATACCTCCCTTACATTCCGGGCTTACACTACCTGGATGCTCAATTTCGATACGGCATTCGTGTACACGAAAAACATCCGTATAGTGGGTAAGAATGCATTGACCGATAAGAAACCGGCCGAGAATAAATCTTCTATCAAGTTCTTTCCCGAAGGCGGAGATATGATCACCGAGCTTTCTAACCCCGTTGCTTTTAAAGCGGTGGATAGTTACGGATTTCCAGTTAACGTGGTAAAAGGTGCGGTGAAAAACTCCAAAGGCGCAGTGGTTACCAATTTTACCAGCCTGCATGATGGTATGGGGAAATTTGACCTGGAGCCTCAACCCAATACTACTTATTATGCCGAGTGGCAGGATGATAAAGGTAAAACCTATAAGACCGACCTGCCTGCGGCACGTCCGGCAGGCGCTTTGCTGCAGATGATCGGATCGGATAAATTGTTGTCTTTCGTAATCAAGCGCTCCAACAACGTAACGCCCGAGAACCAGCGTTTTTATCTCGTGGGCAATATGTACCAGCAGCTTGTATACAAAGCAACGATCAACCTGTCGAACAATTTCATGACCAGCGGTACCATACCACTGGCTGAGTTACCCAGCGGTATTCTCGAAATGACCTTGTTCAACAGCAACTGGCAGCCCATGGCCGAGCGCATCGTTTTCATCAACAAAGAAGATTATCTCTTCGACGCTGCCATCAATGTAGGCGTCAAGAATGTCAATAAACGCGGTAAGAACGTCATTACGGTTGAAGTGCCTGATACGCTTCGCTCCAACCTGTCGATCTCAGTAACCGATGCCGTGATGGCCGACAAAGGGGAGGACAATATCATTTCACGTTTGTTGCTCAGCGGCGACCTGAAAGGATATGTGCACGAACCCTCTTATTATTTCAATGTGGTAGACGATTCAACACGCTACTACCTCGACCTGGTGATGCTTACCAACGGCTGGCGCCGTTTCAAATGGCAGGACCTTGCCGCAGGCAAATTTCCCGAGATCAAATATCCACGCGATAATTACCTGTCGCTGAAAGGGGAAGTATTGGGTGTGCCTTCGAGCCAGATTGCTGCCGGCTCCTCCATCAATGCATTTATGGAAGCGAAAGATTCATCGCGCCAGTTCTTCGCCCTGCCGCTCGACAGTCGCGGACAGTTCAAGGAAGAAGGGCTGATCTTCTTCGATACCGTACGCGTGTATTATCAATTCAATAAGGACAAGCGCCTTACCGAGAGGGCCACGGTGAGCTTCAACAACGGTACCTTGCGGGGACAAAGTACGCTGCCGCTCGATTCGGCCTGGCGCATCCCGATACCTATGGATACCAGCGCGCTGAACCGCAGTAAATACATAGCTGCCGAAGCGGCCCGCATAAGGCCCGAAATTGAAAAGCAGGTGAAAACCCTGGAAGCCGTAACGGTAAGGGCGAAGCAGAAATCCCAAAAAGACCTGATGGATGAAAAATATGCGCGGGGATTGTTCTCGGGCGGCGATGCCATATCGTTCGATATGGTCAATGATCCGTTTGCGCAATCAGCCACCAATATATTTCAGTACCTGCAGGGCAGGGTGGCCGGTTTGCAGATCAATATGGGCGGCGCCAATGGACCTACGCTTAGCTGGCGGCAATCGGCTACCTCGTTGTTCCTTGATGAAATGCCTGTCGACGCCAGTATGATCCAGAACCTTCCGGTATCGGACATCGCCTACGTGAAAGCATTCCGTCCGCCGTTCTTCGGTGCTTCGGGTGGTGGTTCGGGTGGTGCTATCGCTATCTATACCCGCAAAGGCAATGACGCGAAAGCATCCAATGCCAGCATTCCCGGTGGTATGGAAAAGAACCTGCTGGCCGGTTATGCGGCCCTGAAAGAATTTTATGCTCCTGATCATAGCAAAGAGGCAGCACTATATGACGCCCCCGATGTGCGCACCACATTATATTGGTCGCCTTACCTGCTCACAGATAAATCGAATCGCAGGGTCACCATCACTTTCTACAACAACGATGTTTCCAAACGCATCAAAGTGGTGATGGAGGGGATGAATGAAGAGGGCAGGCTTACCCGGGTAGAGAAATTGTTGGAATAAGCAACCGCCATCGACAGGTTTGTAATATAGTTGATCCGCTATCGGTGTTCCAGTAGCGGATCTTTTTTTATTGTTGAAGCGAAACGCCTTGCCGGGCGGTCGAAGGCGTCACTATATTTAATGATGGCAGGAAACGGGCGTAGCCGTTGGCCCTTCCTTACTTTTTTACTACCGTGATCGTGCGGGAAGCGGGTGTGGCCGGAGGCGCATCGTCGGTTGAATCGGTACGGGGCGGCATCTTGCTATTGTAGGTAAGAACGAAGGCCTGGTACATCTGCATCATGGGGCCAGTCAGGCGCAGCTGATCGCGCTCGGGGTCGTTGATGATGCCCTGTATGCGGAAGGTGTCGAGCGCATTGTCGACGGCAAAGCTCAATTCATAGGCTGCATCAGGAGCCGGCTTCTGTACCTCGATATCATAAAAGTAGCGGTGGTCGTAATCGAGAAAAAAAGTGGCTTTCTGGTAGTTCTTGTCGAAGGAGTTGGGCGTGTTCCGGAGGGAGATCTCTTTAAGGGGAATGGAGTCATGTTCGAACCAGGCGCTGTCGCGGAAGGTCACTTCGGCCGGATCGTAAGCTACATAAAGACGTAGCTTTTGCCGGATGGAATCGGGGGTATTGATAATGCTAATCGAGTCGAAAGGGGCGAGGGGCTTCTTGCGGTTTGCAAGATAGTACATGGCAATGCCGGCCAGAACCATTGCCAATAAGATCAGCCAGGTTGTCCGCATCTTGTTTGATTTTTGGTTGGGCATAACAAATCTATACAATTTATGTGCCTGCGTCTTTTAAAACTTGCGGGTATAATTTATCCTCGATGCGTTTAGGTTACTACGTAGGTATAAATCAACTTTATAGCCGAATCTGATTCTTCACTTAAAAAAACTCTATTATTATGAAAAACAATCAATTCTCTCCATTAACGGAGCAGGAGATGATGAACATCAACGGCGGTGGCCCTTTTGATGGTATTCCAATTCTGGGTCCATTACTGGAAACAGTACTGAATACAGTTAAGCAATTGCTGGCTTCGCTGGGATTGCCTGTTAATCTGCCTATATAAGGATGTCGGGAATATATAGTCAGAAAAGGCCGGCCGCACAACCGGCCTTTTTCTTTAAGAGGCCGACCGTTCCGGCAGGCAACTTCACAACATTCCACAGCAAGTTGGTCTACTACCTCATTTCGCCCTGCAACCGCACTGCGCCAAAAACAACTACTCCTCCATCTTTTCGCTCCAGGTCAAAAAGCCTGTGAATATCTTTTGGTTCCCACGCACCGTAATGTCGGTTTCTGCTCCAGGTAAAAACAGGCCCCTTAATCACTTCATTCAGATAATGATTTTTGGCTGTAACCCGCACCCAGACTACAACCTGTGGCTATAATTTAAACCCGGGGTGGTTAGGTAAATATGTGGATAAAGGGCAATTTTAACCCATCAATCATTCCTTCATTTTTAAATTCATTTTATGAGAAACTTTGAACAATTCGAAGCATTATCTGAAACAGAAGTAGCTGCGATCAACGGTGGTGCTCCCCTCGATGGTCTGTTCACCGGCCTGAACGCTGCTCTTGGTGGTTTGGGTAATGCCCTCACTGGAGTAGGTGGTGTAACTACAGGTGCCGGCAACGCACTTACCCTGACCGGCGCCGGCCTCGGCAGCCTGTTGAACACTACTGGTTTGACAGTAGGCGTCATCGGCGCAGGTCTGGCCGGTGTTATCGGCGGAATTAAACTTCCTGTTTAATTCTCCGGCGTTTTACACTTCACTTCATCCAGGAAGACATCGTATTCCCGCACATCAGTTTATACTTTAAGCCCTGAGGCCAGTAAGGAGCTGATGAAGTAAACGTATTCACTTGGACGGTGACAGGTAACAGAATGGATTTTCACTTTTCTGAAGCCTAAAAGGCCGGTTGATCACCGGCCTTTTTATTTGCTCCGCACGGAAGGCATTTGAGTCTGCACTGAAGGACTTTCAACTCAACAAGGAAGGCCTTTCAGCAATAATTGTGGTTTCAAAGGCGCCCCCGCGCTAATAGTTGCTCCGCCGCCAGGCTGCTTTGGGTTTCGGAATCTCTACCATGTCCAGCAATTCGGATGGCTTTACCTGCAGTATCTGGCATATCTCATAATAGCGGTCGAGCGTAATGGGCGTTTTGCCATTCTCCAGTCGGCTGTAAGCATTCTGTGAAATGTGTAACATCAATGCCATGTATTCCTGCGAATACTCCCTGTTCCTTCTCAGGATACGGATCTTGGTGGCAATCAGTTCTGTTGGTGAAATGGTTTCTGGTAACATAATTTCAACAGGTTTTTGGATTGGCCCTTGCTGCCTTTTGTGGCGGGCTTTGTTTTTCATGTAAGAATATGTTTGGATCTGAATGGCCTACACCGGCATCATGCCCTGGTGTTGCTCCCACAACTGCGCATACATGGCCTTGTTGGCCAGTAACTGCTCGTGTGACCCTTCTTCAAACAATTGTCCATTCTTTAATACAACGATCTTATCTGCCTTTATAACTGTGCTCAGCCTGTGCGCGATGACAATAATTGCTTTGCCCGCCTTGCGCCAGCGTTGCAGGGTGCTCTGTACCAGCTGGTCGGCAATTGGGTCGAGTGATGACGTGGCTTCGTCCATGATCAGGATATCGGGCTGCCGGTAAAGTGCCCGCGCAATAGCCAGCCTTTGGCGCTGCCCGCCCGATAAGGTGGCGCCATGCTCTCCCAACCAGGTATTGAAGCCCGCCGGCAATTGTTCTACAAACTCTACGATGCCGAGTTCGGCAGCAATGTTGAGCACCCGCTGCATATCGGGCTCTATATCACCTACGGCAATATTCTCCAGCACCGTGGCGGCAAAGAGGTCTACCTGTTGGGGCACCACGCTTACCCGCTGCCGCAGGCTTTCCATATCAAGGTATTTGATGTCTTTTCCCCCGATCGTGATATGCCCTGTACGTACAGGATAAATGTTTTGTAACAAAGACATAAGAGTCGATTTGCCGCTGCCGCTTTCACCCACGATGGCGGTGATGCAGCCGGCAGCTATCTTCAGGTTGAACTGCCGGAACACTTCTACCCGTGTTCCATATCTGAAACTGACGTCATGGAATTGAATATCTCCCGTGGCGCCCGCCGCCAGTTTTACTTTTTGGGTATTATCTTCCTGTTCCAGGTCCATGATCTCAAACAGCCGGTCGGCCGCGATCAGGGCATCTTGCATGCTTTTGTTGGCGCCGATGATACCCATAGCCGGGCCGGTAAAATAACCGATCAATGAATAGAACGACAGCAGCTCGCCGGCTGTAAGGCTGCGGTTTACGACCATGTAAGCGCCCGTCCACAACAGGGCTACCACCAGCACACTGGTAGCGAAGCCTGCCACATTGCCGGCATGAATGCCGAAGATGCTCGCGCGGTAGATGCTTCGTAGCATACGGATGAACTTCGATTCGGTCTTCATATTGGCATGCTCTTCCAGTCCGAATCGTTTGATCGTACTCACCGTATTGAGCGATTCCACCAGTTGGCTGCCCAGTTCGGCATTGTTCTCCATCAGTATACGCTGCCATTTTTTGTTGAACCGGTTGCTGGCCATATAGAGTAAAATGTACACCGGGATAATAGTGAGCACCAGCAAGGCCAGCTTCCATTGATAGAGGAACATGACGATAAAGGAAAAGGCAACCACAAACACATGGACGATCAGCGTGGTGGCCGTTTCATTGATGAACGACCTGATCTTCACTGCATCGGTTATGCGTGACGTGATCTCGCCTACCCGCATGGTATCGAAGAATTGTTGCGGCAGTTTCAGGAGGTGTTTATAATAGCCGAGTATCAAACGGGCATCGATCTGCTGACCGGTCTTTAACGCAAATATGCTTTTGTAAGCGCCTATCAACAGTTGTAGCACCAGTATCACCAGCATTACAACCCCCATCATGTTCAGCAGGCGGGTATTGCCACCGATCAGCACATGGTCTACGATATTCTGTACGTAAAACGAAGTGGCCAGGCCGAGGACGGTATAGATAGCTGCACCAAAAACGATCTGTGCCGTTACTTCTTTGTGCGGGCGCAGCAGCAGCCAGAAACGGCGCAGGTGAGAGATCTTCTTGTTGCCTTCCTTAAAATGGTCGGCTGGCATCAGCAGTATGATGACGCCCGTCCAGATCTCTGTAAAGGCTTCAT
This sequence comes from Paraflavitalea sp. CAU 1676, assembly GCF_029223285.1. Lineage (GTDB taxonomy): Bacteria > Bacteroidota > Bacteroidia > Chitinophagales > Chitinophagaceae > Paraflavitalea. The sequence goes on from NZ_JARHUJ010000001.1 coordinate 966,826, forward strand.
GCGGAAACTGGTGCATTTCACCGTCGGCCGGGTCCATGACGTGGATATGTTCTTTCGTCACTTTATAGATCACCACATAATGGCTCAGCCGCTTTTGCAGTACCACGTGCGCGATGGCGGGAACCGGCATATTGAACAGGGCTTCTAAGCTGCCTTTTACGCCTTTGGCCTCAAAACCTATTTTGGTGGCCGCCTCGATGAGGCCGAGTACGTTGGTGCCCTTGGTATCGGTGCCGGCATACTGGCGGATGGTGGCGATGGGCAACTGCAGGTTGTAGTGTGCCGCGACTGATTGGAGACAGGCCGCTCCACAGTCGGTAATGTCATGTTGTTTAACTTTGATGGCCTTTTTCATAGTATTGGTACCGTGTTCGGTTTTGGTAAAGGGAAACTATTGGGCGGCAACAGGCGAGGCGTGGGGATTGAGCCAGCTGTCGGCCCGCTCGTACAGTAGTTGCAACATGCCGCGACGGGCGAGGATGAACCGGCATTGTAAGGTCATCCCTTTTTTGAGATTCCCCTTTATGCCATTGGACAGTTCGAGATAACTTTTATCGAGTATACACTTCACTTTAAAAGAAGTGTTGTTGTTGACGACACTAAAATCATTGTCGACCGACAGTACTTTGCCCGGTAGTATGCCCCAGGAGTTGTAATTGAAAGCATCGATCTGGCATTTTACGGGCATGCCGTTTTGGATATAGCCAATGTCCTGCGGCGATACATACACTTCTGCTACCATGCCCGAATCGGGTGAAATATAGCCCAGCAATTCGCCGTTTTGTACGGCGCCGCCTTCGTAGCGGCCATTGAATTGTTGCACCGTACCGCTAACCGGGGCCCTGATCTCGAGCATTTCTTTTTCGCGCTGCAATTGTTTTTTGCCCGCTTGCAGGTTGCGGGCCTCCAGTCGTAGCTTTTCCAGTTCCTGCTGCCACTGGCTATGTTGGGCGGCAATGGCGGCCTGGTAAGAAGCCCTGGCCTGCTCGTAGGCATATTTCTTCTCGATGAATTCCTTTTTGGCGATCACTTTTTCTTCGTACAGTTTGTTGTACATCTGGAAGTCGGACTTCAGCTTGTCCAGTATCGACCGTTTTTCGGCCATGCCGGCCTGAAAGCCGATGTATTGTTGTTTGTAAAGATTGGTGTAAAGGCGTGCGGGGCCGGCCCCTTTGGCCAGCAACGCAAGGTCGTGCATATGGGTTTCGCGTTGGGAAAGCTCGAAGCCAGCCTGGTCGAGCTTGTTATCGGTTACTTCCTGTTTGAGGCTCAGCAACAACTGACCGGCTGTAACATGTTCCCCTTCCTGTACATGTACTTTTGAAATGCTGGCGCTGGTGAGGCTCCTCAGTTCGGATTTTTCGGTAATGGGCCGTATAATGCCGGGCACGTTCACCGATACGTCGACTTTAATAAAGATCGAAGCGATCAGGGCAGCAACCACTGCCCCCAATACAAGGGTATAGATGATCTGACTTTTGGGCTGCACCCTTGGCAGCCACGCATAGGCAGAGTCCTGCATCATCTCTGCCGGGAAGATCCTGGGCATGAAATCGCGGTTTGGTTACAGAAACTAATTCAACAGGTCATTAAACAGGAGTATCACACACAGGAAAAAAAGGAGTGGGGTTGAATCGATCGCCGGATTGGTCCGTACTATGTATACGGAACTGCATTTAACCCGGATTGAATATTAATCAAAAATAACATAACATGATGAAATCGCGTCCGGTTAAAACAATCGTGCATATTTTATCCGCGTAGGTTTTAAGTTAGTTCTTGTCATTTTATTTTAAAACCTATAGGTCTACTTTAGTTACATCTGTCATAACGACGCCGCGCTGTTAACATAGCTCCTGGAAAAAGATAATCCAATCAACGGACAGTCTTTTTTGCCATCAACTATGCTTTCTGCCCGTTTGGAGCGGCGCGGAATTGGTGGTAGCTGCTCCTCCGGTGGCTTCAATTTCTAAGGATAAGCCGTATATAAGCTGTAGATAAGCTATAGTTTAGCCGTAGATAACCTGTCCCTTTATTGATACGGCTTATCTACGGCTTATCATGATTTTATCAGCAGTGTATGGGTAAGGTATCTCTGCTCGTTGATACAAGTTTTGATCCATGCCACTGCAGGTTGAAGTCGCCACTGACCTTCAACTATTATCGATCTGGAGTAAGCTGTAGCCAATTCCCGCTATTTCTGGCAGCATTACCCCAAAACCGAACCCCATCATTCTTTATCTTTGAGCAACAACCAGTTGTCGCGTGATTACAAGTTGGGTGTGACTGGATAGAATACTTAAAATAATCAGTATCATGCATATAGCCTCCATTGTTGCCCATCTTGAGTCGATCGCACACCCTTCTTTGCAGGAGGGGTACGATAATGCCGGTTTGCTTACCGGCGATGCTGCCTGGGAATGCACCGGGGTGCTTTGTACGCTCGACGCTACCGAAGCGGTGATACTGGAAGCTGCTAAACGGGGATGTAACCTGGTGGTGGCCCATCACCCCATCATATTCGGCGGGCTGAAGAAGATCAATGGCAAAAACTATGTGGAGAAGGCAGTGATTGCTGCTATCAAGAACGATATCGCCATTTATGCCATCCATACCAACCTCGACCATGTACTGACGGGGGTAAATGGCATGATGGCCGACAAGCTGGGCCTCGTGAAACGGACCATCCTGCAGCCCAAGGCTGCCACCCTGAAAAAGCTGTACACCTTTGTTCCGCTTGCTCAGGCTACCCAGGTAAGGGACGCCATTTTTGCGGCCGGCGGAGGACATATCGGCCGATACAGCGACTGCAGTTTTGGGGTGGAAGGCACGGGCACTTTTAAGGGTGGAGAAGGGACCAATCCATTCGTGGGGCAGCCCGGGGAGCTGCACGAGGAAAAAGAGGTAAAGCTGGAAATCGTATTCCCTGCCTGGCGGCAGGCAGTCGTAGTTAAAGCCCTCATTGCCACCCATCCCTACGAGGAAGTGGCTTATGATGTTGTTGACCTGGCAAACAACCACCAGGGCATCGGATCCGGTTTGTTGGGCGAATTGCCCGATCTGATGGAGGAAAAAGAATTCCTGGCCCTTTTGAAGCGCCAGTTTGGCCTGAGCGTCATCCGGCATACCCCCCTGCTGGACAAGCCTGTGCGGAAAGTAGCCATTTGTGGGGGAGCCGGTAGTTTTTTGGTTTCCAGGGCTTTAGCTGCCGGCGCCGACTTTTATGTCACGGGCGATATGAAATATCATGAGTTTTTCGACGCCAACGACCGGATGGTGATCGCGGATATCGGCCATTTTGAGAGCGAGCAGTTTACGGCCGACCTGCTGGTGACTGTTTTGCTGGAAAAATTTCCTACCTTTGCCGTCCTTAAAAGCGAAGTGAAAACCAATCCGGTACGTTACTTCGTCTGATGCGGGCCAAAGCAATTTGGTAACTTATCTGCAAATAAAAAAACCATAAAGCATATATGGCTAACGTAAAAGAGTATTCTGTTGAGGAAAAATTGTCCTCATTGGTAACCCTCCAAAAGATCGAATCGAAGATCGATGAGATCCAGATCCTGAAAGGTGAGTTGCCGATGGAAGTGAGTGACCTGGAAGATGAGATCGCCGGTCTGCATTCTCGTCAAACCAAGATCGAAGAAGAGATCAACGGTATCCAGGAGTTCATTTCGAACAAGAAAAACCTGATCAAGGATGCAGAAGCTCTGATCAAGAAATACGAAAAGCAAAGCGAGAATGTAAAGAACAGCCGTGAGTTCGAAGCGATCAACAAAGAGATCGAAATGCAGCAACTGGAAATGAAGCTGGCTGAAAAACATATCCGCGACGCCAACGAAGAGATCGCCGAGAAGGTGGTTGTACTCGATAAGGCGAAGAAGAACATCGGTGCCAAAGAAGGTGTGTTGTCTACCAAGAAAGGTGAGCTGGAAAAGATCATCGCTGGTACTGAAAAAGAAGAAACACATTTCAATAAGCTGTCTGCCGAAGCCCGTGAAAAAGTAGAAGAGCGCCTGCTCAATTCTTACGATCGTATTCGTAAGAACTACCGCAACGGTCTTTCTGTAGTACCTGTAGAGCGCGATGCCTGTGGTGGTTGCTTCAACGCGATCCCCCCTCAGCGTCAGAGCGAGATCCGTCAGCGCAAGAAGATCATCGTTTGCGAAAACTGTGGTCGTATCCTGGTTGACCGTGACCTGTTCGACAGCGTAGAAGTTAAGTAAGTTATTTTTCGGGGGCATTGGTTAAACCAATTCCCTTTAAAGAATATCGAAAGGGCCTTCAGCAATGATGGCCCTTTTACTTTTGTACCCAGGAAAGAAATGTGCTATTCCCGGTAGTTAGACTATTTAACCGGCCGGCACGGAAATTTGACAGCTTGAATCAGGAAGGCAAGGTGGCGTGGAGTAAGGCGTTTAATTGTTATTATATTGCAGTGTCTATGATCTACCGGTTTTGTAGTTATATGTTTTGGCTATTGTGCATCGCTGTTTTACCTGCGGCGGCACAAAAGTCGTTCGACTTCAATACCAATTGCCGCCTGGCCTACAAAGAGATCATTCAGTTGCGGCTGGAGAATGGACAGCGTATGCTCGATGCAGAAAAGCTGCAACATCCGGATAACCTCATCCCGCATTTCCTCGAGAATTATATAGATTTTTTTACCCTGTTCTTCAATGAAGACCCGGCCGAGTATAAAAAGCGCATCGATAATGTAGAGGAAAGGATAGAGCTGATGAGTGAAGGCCCGGATTCTTCTCCCTTTTATCTCTATACCAAATCGGTGCTGCATTTTCAGGGCGCTGCCATCCGGGTGAAGTTTGGCGAACGCTGGGATGCCGGGTGGGAGTTTCGCCGGTCGTACCTGCAGTCGAAAGAGAATCTGAAAAGCTTCCCGTCATTTGGTCCCAATCAGCTATACTATGGCGCTATGCAGATGGTGACCGCCACGATACCCGACGGGTATAAGTGGCTAAGCAATTTGCTGGGCATGAAAGGCAATATGAAAGGAGGCATGGAACGGGTGCGGCAATTCCTGTATGGCAAGGATGAATGGAGTCAATTGTTTCATGAAGAAGCGGTTTTCTATTATTGCTATCTGCAGTTCTACCTCAACAACGATAAGAAGGGCGTGGCTGCTTTTATTGGCCAGCAACAGCTCGATGTGGTCAATAATAACCTGTTCAGTTATCTCGCTGCTAATTTGAGCTTGAATAGTCAGCAGGCCGAAAAAGCGGAGGAGGTATTGAATGCCAGGAACCGGGCGCCCGCTTACCTCGTATCGCCCGTGTGGGACCTTGAAATGGGATATGCCAAACTGCATCACCTGGAGCCCGATGCCCATATTTACTTTGAAAATTTCATCCGGCAGTTCAAAGGCAAATTCTATGTTAAAGATGTGTTGCTCAAACTCAGCTGGCACTATTACCTGCAGAATGACCAGGGTAAGGCAGATTGGTACCGCAAAGAAATTTTGAAGCGCGGCAATACGGATACGGATGCCGATAAACTGGCGCAAAAGGAAGGGAAGTCGACCCGCTGGCCCAACCGGATGTTGTTGCAGGCAAGGCTGCTGAACGATGGGGGCTATCATCGGGAAGCATTGCGTTTATTGCATGGCAAAACAACCAATGATTTTCCGGTGGTGGAAGAGCGGCTGGAATTTGCCTATCGGGTGGGCAGGCTGTACGACGATATCGGTGCATATAACGAAGCCATCCCGTTTTATAAAGAAGCCATCGGCATTGGTGAAACAAGGAAAGAATATTTTGCTGCACGGGCAGCCCTGCATATTGGTTTTATCTACGAGGGCCGTAATGATAAAAAAACGGCGATCACCTGGTTCGAAAAATGCATTGGCATGAAGGATCACGATTTCAAGAACTCCCTCGATCAGCGCGCCAAGGCCGGCATCGGCCGCTGCAAGGAGTAAGGAGCGGCCGTTGAGCTTACCGACATCAACTTTTACAAAGAATCTGGCTGCGCGTTTTTCTGACGATCAGTCGCCTTTTGCGCACCCTGCAAGGGTTTTCCCCATGAGGATAACATCTTTACAGAAATATTGATGGATTAGCTAATTTGCCCCATCGTTGTATTCCTATGCTTAAGAAACTATTTGTACAGAATTACGCTATTATCGACGAGATAGAGATCGATTTTTCGGGCAGGCTCAACATCATTACCGGTGAAACGGGGGCTGGTAAATCGATCCTGATGGGAGCGCTTTCACTGATCCTGGGCGACCGGGCCGATAGCTCCGTGCTGCTCGACCGATCCAAGAAAAGTGTGGCGGAAGGGACCTTCGACACCAACGGGCAAAAGGCCATCAAAGCATTCCTCAAAGAGAACGACCTCGATACGGAAGAAGAGCTGGTGATCCGCCGCGAGATCGCGGCCAATGGAAAGTCGCGGGCGTTCGTGAACGATACGCCGGTAAACCTGGAGCAGTTGCGCCAGTTAAGTTCATTGCTGGTTGACCTGCACCGCCAGTTCGATACGCTCGATCTCGGCGCTTCAGATTTTCAGCGCGATGTACTGGATGCGCTGGCAGGCCATGCCAGCTTGCTGCTGCAATACCGCGGTGTGTATACGCAATGGCAGCAGGCCAGGCAGGAGTTGGATAACCTGCTGCACCGGAAAAGCCAGTTCACCAAAGAATACGACTACAACAAATTTCAATACGACGAGCTGGAAGAAGCGGGCCTGAAGGAAAACGAACTGGAAGAAACCGACACTACCCTGAAACTGCTGAGTAACTCCGAAGGCATCAAAACGGCGCTTACGAAAGTGAGCTTTGAATTGAACGAGGGCGAACAGCCCATGGTGCAGCAACTGAAATCCATGTGTAATCAACTGCAGGGATATACGGCCCTCCACGCCGATCTGCCCGCACTGGTGCAACGTCTGCTGTCGGCACAGATCGAATTGCAGGATATCGCCGATGAAGTTGAGCGCATCAACGATCATGTGCAATACGATCCGCAGCGCATCGAGCAACTGAATGACCGTATGGCGGTGGGATATAAACTGCTGAAGAAGCATGGTGTAAAGACCACGGCAGAACTCCTGTCGATCAAAGCTTCGCTGGAAGAAAAACTGCAGGCGGTGTTGAACATCGATGATGCCATCGCGCAGCAGGAAAAAAGCGTTGTGAAGTTGCAGCAGGATGCGCTGGCCCTGGCCAATACCATCTCGGACAACCGCTCCAAACAGATCAAGCCATTACAGGATAAGGTTAATAAACTGCTGGCGCAGGTGGGTATGCCCAATGCACGCCTGCAGGTAGATCTGCAAAAGAACGACCAATTACAGGCCTATGGCATAGATGCCATCGAGTTCCTGTTCGATGCCAATAAAAGCAATCGATTCGAGCCTATCCGTAAAGTGGCTTCGGGTGGTGAGTTGAGCCGCCTGATGCTGTGCATCAAATCGCTGGTGGCGCAATCGCTCGACCTGGGCACGCTCATCTTCGATGAGATCGATACCGGCATTTCGGGTGAAGCGGCCAAGCAGGTGGGGGTGATCATGAAAGACCTGGCCAAGAAACGGCAGGTGATCAGCATTACCCACCAACCGCAGATTGCCGGAAAGGCCGATGCTCACTATTTTGTGTACAAACAGATCAAGGGCGATACCATCAAGACAAACATCCGGCAGTTGTCGCAGGAGGAGCGCATTACGGCCATTGCCAAAATGCTCAGCGGCGAAAAGCCTACGGCTGCCGCCCTGGAGAACGCCCGCGAAATGGTGATGAACTAACCCCCTTATGCCGCCGATACTTACCAACCTGTTTGGGTTACTGCTATTCGCGCTTTTTGCGGTGCTGCCTGCCTGGTACACCAACCGCTATTTGTTAAAAGTTGTGCGACCCAAAGAATCTTTATGGAGATTCGTGGCCTATTTGATTATATTAGCGGCCGTTGCGGTTGTCTATACCACCGTCGTGGTGTGGCTGTTGCTGCGCACCATTTTCGCTGAATGATCTATTATGACGCCTATCCTTAAAATATTGCTCTTTCCACTGCTGACAGCCGTGGTTGTCAGGATAGGGTATAGCGTTTACCTCTACTTCAATGAAAAGATCATCGGCAGCCGTACACTGCCGTCCCTCCTCCTGTTCACTGCACTCCTGATCATCGTCAATACCGGTCTGTTCCTGGGTGGTCTCCTGGGCCTGTTAAAGCTATATGAGTTGCTATCCTGAGTTTTAATACCCAATAATCCCTATTTTTACCGCCATTATTTTAAACAATCTCTTATGTCGCACAACCTACTTAAAGGAAAAAAGGGGATCATTTTTGGTGCCTTAGATGAAAAGTCCATCGCCTGGAGAACCGCGCTGCGCTGCCATGAAGAAGGCGCACAACTCGTATTGACCAACGCGCCCGTTGCCATGCGTATGGGTGAGATCAATAAACTGGCCGACACTACACAGGCTCCGGTGATTGGGGCCGACGTGACCAATATGGACGACCTGAAGAAGCTGTTCGAAGAATCGATGAAGCACTTTGGTGGCGGTATTGACTTCGTGCTGCACTCTGTGGCCATGGGCATGAACGTGCGTAAAGGCAAACACTATACCGGTATCGATTATGGATTCAACCAGAAAACACTTGACATTTCTTCCATGTCATTGCATCGCGTATTGCGCACTGCCTGGGACATGGATGCTTTGAATGAACATGCGAGTGTGGTGGGCCTTACTTATATCGCGGCACAACGAGTGTTCCCCGACTATAATGAAATGGCTGATGCCAAAGCGTTGCTCGAAGCGGTGGCCCGTAACTTCGGTTACCATTACGGTGTGCGCAAGAAGGTGCGGGTAAATACCGTATCTCAGTCGCCTGTTAAAACGACGGCTGGCAGCGGTGTAAAAGGCTTCGATGGCTTTTTGACCTATGCCGAGAAGATGAGCCCGCTGGGTAATGCCAGCGCCGATGATTGCGCCAATTATTGTGTAACCCTGTTCAGCGACCTTACCAAAATGGTAACCATGCAGAACCTGTTCCACGATGGCGGTTTCTCTTTCACCGGCGTAACGCAGGCAGTGATCGATCAAATGGAAAAATAAACGGCCGGATCGGTGCGGGGAGGAAGCTGGCTTCCACTGGATGTGCCGGCCGGTTAAGAAAAGAATAAAGAGGTGGGTTGCCGTTGCGGTAGCTCACCTTTTATTTTGTGCCTGTGCAGCTGGAACTAAAAAAGCGGACTGTTGCAGCCCGCTTTTATGAATGATGTTAACTGTAAATTAATACTCGTCTTCGTTAAAAAAGAAGTCATCCTGGCTGGGGTAATCGGGCCATATGTCCTCGATACCTTCATAGATTTCACCTTCGTCTTCCAGTTCCTGGAGATTCTCTACTACTTCAATAGGGGCGCCGCTACGGATGGCGTAATCGATCAATTCGTCCTTGGTAGCAGGCCAGGGTGCGTCTTCGAGATATGATGCAAGTTCAAGTGTCCAAAACATGAGGTGGCCGTTTTAAGATTTTCAGGAAAGGCGGCTGTTGTACGTCCTTACAACAGAAGCAAAAACTAACAATAAATTTCCGGATTGTGGTGCGCTGTTATGGATTTTCTTTTATCCTTCCAGCAAAACGATGCCCGGTAATTTTTCGCAAAAGTAACTTTCCTGCGGAAAAAACCAAATCTATCTTTGAAAAGAGGTAGCAACATTTTCTTAAATAATGCGCTTTGGCTGCCTGGCTGCCTTGAAGCCAATGGTTTGTAGTATCTTGACGCTTTGTTTTACAATCAGTGATCCATGTTAACGGCCACCAACATACATAAATATTACGATCAGCTTTGGGTATTGAGAGGGGTAGACCTGACGATCAATAAAGGGGAAATTGCCAGTATTGTAGGCCCTTCCGGATCGGGAAAGAGTACTTTACTTCATATTTTAGGTACCCTGGATCATCCCACACAGGGGGAGGTGAAAGTAAACGACCAGCGCATCAACTTCCTTGACGACAAGCAGGTAGCTGCTTTCCGCAATCGCCATATCGGATTCGTTTTCCAGTTCCATCATCTGCTGCCCGAGTTCACGGCGGTTGAAAACGTGAGTATTCCGGGCTGGATGGCCGGAAAGAAGAAGAAAGAGGTGACGGAGCGGGCGATCCAGTTGCTGGAGATGCTGGGTTTGGGCGGGCGGCTGGACAATAAGCCCAATGCCTTATCGGGTGGCGAACAGCAGCGGGTGGCGGTGGCGCGGGCCCTGATCAATAATCCGGATATCGTTTTTGCCGACGAGCCTACGGGCAACCTCGACTCGGCCAATGCGCGGGAGCTCCACCAGCTCTTTTTCGATCTGCGCAAACAATTCCATCAAACCTTTCTCATTGTTACCCATAACGAAGAACTGGCGCAGATGAGCGACCGGATACTTCATATGAAAGACGGGAAGATCGTTGTCTAAACCCGCGGTTTCCAAGGTATCTCCGGTGCTTGCAATAGTTGGCCGGCATAGCGGGCGAGTACGAACAGGTAGTCGCTCAGGCGGTTGATGTATTGCAGGATGATCGGTTCCACTTCCTGGCCTTCCAGTTCAAGTCTCACACAGCAGCGCTCGGCCCGGCGGCATACGCAGCGGGCTATGTGCAATTGGGAAATGGTCGCATGTCCGCCCGGAAGGATAAAATGCTTCATGGGTGGCAGGGCTTCCGTCATGCGATCGATCTCTTTTTCGAGGTATTGGATATCCGTATCCTTAAGGTCGGGAATGCGCATTTTGGGTTCCTTGACCGGATCGCAGGCCAGTGCCGCACCTACGGTGAAGAGGCGGTCCTGTACTTCCTGTAATACAGTGCGGCCGGTTTCGTCGCTGATCAGGTCGCGGCAGAGGCCTATGTAGGAATTGAGTTCGTCGATGGTGCCATATGCTTCGATGCGCAGGTGCGATTTGGGCACTTTGGTGCCGCCAATGAGGGAGGTGTTGCCCTTATCGCCGGTCTTGGTATAGATCTTAAATGCCATAATTGGATTTTTGATGGTGTGGCCACCCTGTGCTCCCCGGCTGTCTTAAGCGTGAACGGCTTCTTCAGTACGTCGCTTGTCGCTTTCAATGACGCCGTCGCGTAAGCGTACGATGCGGTGGGCATGGTTGGCAATGTCTTCTTCGTGTGTAACCAATACTACGGTATTGCCGCTGGCCTGTATCTTACCAAAAATGTCCATGATCTCGATCGAGGTTTTGGTATCGAGGTTACCGGTGGGCTCATCGGCCAATATGAGGGAGGGGCCGTTGACGAGGGCGCGGGCAATGGCTACGCGCTGGTTCTGTCCGCCCGAAAGTTCGTTGGGTTTGTGGTGCATCCGGTCTTCGAGGCCTACCTTTTTGATCACATCCACAGCCATCTCGGTCCGCTGCTTTTTGGGGATACCGGCATACACCAGCGGCAGGGCCACGTTTTCGAGGGCGGTAAGGCGTGGCAGCAGGTTGAACTGCTGGAATACGAACCCGATCTCCTTATTGCGCACTTCGGCCAGGGAGTCGTCGATCATTTTGCTCACGTCGTGTCCGTTCAATATATACTTACCGGCTGTGGGTGTATCCAGGCAACCGAGTATGTTCATCAAGGTACTTTTACCCGACCCGGAGGGTCCCATGAGGGCCACGTATTCATTTTTGTTGATATCGAGGTCGATACCTTTCAGAACGCGGATCTCTTGCCTGCCCATAAAATAGCTCTTACGGATCTGTTGCAGGTGGATAATAGGCTTGATCATGTGTTGTTACTTTATTTACTGTGTCTGGCAGGTATCCGGAACTAATATCCGGGATTTGCTCAGGCTTCGTTTTTACGGATCACTTTGGGCACTTTGAAGAAGGTACCGTCGGTGCCCGGTGCATTCTTAACGGCTTCTTCCCGGCTTACGGAACCCTTCACTTTGTCGTCGCGCAATACGTTCACATTGTCGCTCATGTGCAGGAGCGGTTCTACGCCGGCGGTGTCCAGTTCATTGAGTTTGTCGACGAAATGGATCATTCGTTGCAGGTCGTGCTTGATAATTTCTTTCTCTGCCTCATTGAACTGCAGGCGGGCCAGCTTGGCCAGGTTTTCCACTAATGCGTCATTGACTTCCATACCAAACAAAAATAGCTTAAAAAACGTTCCGTTCCCCTCCAAAATCGCTAACTATCTTATCTTCGCGCACTATGGAAAAGCGTGATCAGCAACAGATTGTTATGAGCGGTATCCGCCCCACCGGTTTCCTGCATTTGGGCAACTATTTCGGGGCGTTGAGGAATTTTGTGCGGATGCAGGATGAGTTTCCCTGTTATTTTATGGTGGCCGACCTGCATGCGCTGACCACCCATCCAGATACAAAGGAACTGAAGACCAATATACACCGGGTGCTGGCCGAGCATATTGCCTGCGGCCTCGACCCCGATAGAGTGGCGCTGTACTGCCAGAGCCATGTTTTCGAGACTTCCGAACTGTACCTGTACCTCAATATGCTGGCCTATAAAGGTGAGCTGGAAAAGACCACTACTTTTAAAGACAAGGCCAAGCTGCAACCCGACAATATAAACGCTGGTTTGCTCACGTATCCGGTATTACAGGCAGCAGATATCATTCTGCACCGCGCTACGCTGGTACCGGTAGGGAAGGACCAGGAGCAGCACCTTGAAATGGCGCGTACCTATGTGAACCGTTTCAACCACCGGTACGGTGACGTGTTCCCTGAACCGGTTGCCTTCAATTATGGCCAGCAACTGGTGAAGGTGCCCAGCCTCGACGGCGCCGGTAAAATGAGCAAGAGTGAGAACCAGAATGCCACGCTTTACCTTTCTGATTCCGATAAGCTGATCGTCGACAAAGTGAAGAAAGCCAAAACCGATAGCGGCCCCACTGAACCCAATTCTCCCAAACCCGACTATATCGAGAACATCTTCCTGCTGATGAAACTGGTAAGCGGCGAAGATGTCATCAAGAAGTTTGAAGATGACTACAACAACTGCACCATCCGCTATGGCGATCTTAAAAAGCAGCTGGGCGAAGACATGGTGAAGTTCATCGCACCGATCCGCGAAAAGGCGGAAGCCATCCGTAATGACGAAAAGTACCTCAAGGCTGTTATGGAAAAAGGAGCTGATAAAGCACGCGCCAGCGCACAGGCCACCATGGACCTGGTGCGCACAGCCATGGGACTGAATTATTATTAAAAACTCCTGTTCGGGTAAACCAAAAACCAAAAAGAATCAATACCTTAATTTTTTGGTCCACTCTTTCCGGCCCTTTGGCCCGGGAAACAGGATCTGATTCTATGAACTAATAACGATGGCAAAGACTAAGAAACCCAAGCATATAGCTGTAGCAGGAAATATAGGCGCCGGAAAAACCACCCTCACTGAACTGCTTAGCAAACATTACCGCTGGATACCGCAGTTCGAAGACGTGGATCACAATCCATACCTGTTCGATTTTTATGAAGACATGCCCCGCTGGAGCTTCAACCTTCAAATATACTTTCTCAACAGCCGCCTTAACCAGCTGCTGGATATTCACCGTGGTACCGAAACCGTGATCCAGGACCGCACCATTTATGAGGATGCCCACATCTTTGCACCCAACCTGCACGAAATGGGCCTCATGAGCAAACGCGACTTCGACAACTATTTTCATTTCTTCGAGACGCTCAAGTCGATGGTACAACCGCCCGACCTGCTCATCTACCTCAAGGCCTCTGTGCCTACCCTGGTAGCACAGATCCAAAAGCGGGGCCGGGAGTACGAAGAGAATATCCGCCTCGACTATCTGAAGCGCCTGAACGATTACTACAATAAATGGATCGACGGGTATAAGGAAGGCCCCCTGCTGGTGATCGATATCGACAAAAACAAATTTCCCGAGAACGATGAGCACCTCGGTGAGATCATCCGCAAAATAGATTCACAACTCTACGGACTGTTTTAATAAAATATTATTGCCTTGGAACGCCTGCGAAGCCTGTTGACCACCAACTTCCACTTCACAGGCGTTATTATTTTCTTCCTGTTGCACGGGTATCGTGCCAACCGGGGGCTGGTGCCTGTTGCCGATCTGCTATGGCTGTTGGCCCTGCTACTGGCTGGCGGGTTTGTGGTATTCGGATTGTCGGCCTGGTGGTTCAAAAACACGCGTAAAGCAGGCATCTTTACGTCCTGCCTGCTGACGATCATGTTATTTTTCGGGGCCTTCCAGGACTTCTTTTCCGGATTCCGGTTAACCGCCGGTATTTCGCGCCTCACCTGGTTTTTGCCCGTTTGCCTGTTCGCAATACTGGTTATACTGATCTGGTTGAAGCGGACGAAGCATACGTTGCAAAAACCGCTGCTATACATCAATCTCCTGTTGCTCTGCTATATTGTTTTTGAAGCGGGGGGATTGCTGCTTTCAAAGCCCGGGGCCGCTACGGCTACCAATGGCCGGGCATTGGTCAATACCCGCGAACGCCCTTCTATTTACCTGATCCTGCTCGATGAATATATGGGCTCGGATGGGTTGGCCGGGTATTTTCAATATGATAACCGGTGGTTTGACGACAGCCTGAAAGCGAAGGGCTTTCACGTGGTGGCCCATTCGCAAAGCAATTACCAGCTAACCTTGTTTTCGATGGCTTCCATGCTGAACATGGACTATCCCGCCGATTTTGGCAAAGCGGTGATACAAGACCATTATGCCTATTCGAATGCCATGCGCAGACTGCGCAACAACGAGGTCGCGGCCTTGCTGGCTGCCAGCGGGTACCGGATCGCCAATTTCTCAGGCTTTGACCTGGCGGCTGACCCCGCTTATTACTCTACAGGTCTTTTGCCCGACAAAGGCCGGTTGTTGACGAGCGGCACCTTTTGGTACCGTGTTGCCAAATACCTGCCCACTTTCCTGGTGGAGCGGGGCCTGATGACGAGCTGGGAGCAAAAACTGGAAGATCAATTTGTGCGGAACAATGAAGCGGCGATGAAGGGGACACTCAAAGAGGCATTCCTTACCGATTCCGTACCCGTGTTTACTTACCTGCATCTTATGATGCCGCACCTGCCTTTCGCGTTCGATAGCAGCGGCCACAGAACGATAGGTTTTCATCAACGCGAGGCGATCATTCCTGCAGAGGCCGACGCGGCCTATCTGCAATACCTCGTGTATACCAACCATCGCGTACTGGAGCTTGTGCAGCAATTGAAGCAGGCTACTGCCGGTAAAGCCGTCATACTGCTCATGAGCGATCATGGGTTTCGGGGGGCTATCAGGAAAGATAAAAAATATGGCTTTACCAATGTCAATGCGGTGTATCTGCCCAGCCAACAATACGCAGCCTGGTATGATGGTATGTCGAACGTAAACCAGTTCCGCCTTCTTTTCAACACGCTGTTCCAGGAGAACCTGCCCATCCTGAAGGATTCATTGATTCGATAAACGGAACATACCTCCCGGCACTTACAAATTACTGATCAGTTTTATTATCGATGCAAATGGACGGTTGCAGGATATTGAAGTAGAGAAAGATCCCGGAAATGGATTGGGAAAGCGGGCGTTGGAAATTCTTAAATCTTATAAGGGGAAGTGGTAGCCTGCCACCCAGTGCGGACGTTTTGTAAAAAGGTATAAGAAGGAGCCGGTGACTTTTGTTATTTCTGAATAGCGGGCCGGCCTGCGTACCCACCAAAAGTGTTTAACTCCTGCAGGTTATCGGCAATCTTCTTCAGCCAAATGACCTGTTTGTCCTTGTTGCGGGAGAAATCGGTTTCTTTATCGTATTCGTTTTGGGCGGAGTGGTGTAAAACCATCACGCTATCATAGATCCTGTTTACATCAGTGCTCACGGTTTTCGCATTGAAGCGATATGCTTTTAATGCCTGGTTCAGCTTACGGGCATGCAATTCGGCTATATCGAAATGGCCTTGTTCATGCTGCAGGATGGTAGCGTTGCGTACGCGTACCCAGGATTTGGTTTTATCGAACCGGCAATTGATGGTATACTGAAGTTCTTCGTCATCGTAGCCAAACTCCACGTTGATGGAGCTGCTGGTGAGGGCTGCATTGTTGGAAGCAGCATCGGGGGCGGCTTTAAAGTCTTCCCAGCTAAGCCTCCGGGAAGAATTCCAATCGATCAGATTGGCTTGTCCAATTCCGGTTAGGGTAGCCAGCAGGAAAGTGAAAATAGGTGTGATCATACTTGCAATGCGATACTTCGACAAAGTTTGTAGAAATTCTTCAAATCCACCAAACCCTGTCAGGATTTAACGAAAACTAGGCAAAACTACCGCGTTTTGCCGTAAGGCGCGTAGGGGGATATACATAAAAAAAACTCTATCCCGTTGGTGAGATAGAGTTCTATGGCAGTTAATCGTTTGAGGCCAGGCCAGGGAGCCGGAGCCCGCTGGCTATGAGACATGGTAAGACAGCTGTTAAATGCGAGGCGCTGCTTCCAATATTTCGGGCTGCACGCCGGCAGCGTATTTCTCAAAATTCGTGATGAATTGCTGGGCCAGGTTACGGGCAGCAGCGTCGTAGGCTGCTTTATCGGTCCAGGAGTTCCGGGGGTTCAGCAATTCGGCGGGCACATTGGGACAACTTTGGGGTATGGCCATGCCAAATACGGGGTGGCAGGCATATTCCACTTCCTCCAGTTTGCCTTCGAGCGCTGCGGTGATCATAGCCCGGGTATAATTCAGCTTCATACGGCTACCGGTACCATAACCTCCACCAGACCAACCGGTGTTGATCATCCACACTTTTACATCATGTTTACGCAACTTCTCGCCCAGCATGGCGGCGTATTTGCCGGGGTGCAGGGGCAGGAAGGGCGCGCCGAAACAGGCGCTGAAAGTGGATTTGGGCTCGGTTACCCCCGCTTCGGTACCCGCTACTTTGGCGGTGTAGCCAGAGATAAACTGGTACATGGCCTGGGCGGGGGTGAGGCGGCTCACCGGGGGCAGTACGCCGGTAGCGTCGCAGGTGAGGAAGAATATATTGGCCGGCAGGTTACCCATGGCCGGTTCTTTGGCATTGCTGATAAAATCGAGCGGGTATGATACCCGGGTGTTTTCTGTGATCGACTTGTCGGCGAAGTTGATCTTGCTGGTGCCGGCATAGAATACAGTATTCTCTACCAGGGCGCCGGGCCGTATAGCATGGAAAATCTCAGGCTCTTTCTCTTCACTGAGGTCGATACACTTGGCATAGCAGCCACCTTCGAAATTGAAGATGCCGTTGTTGGTCCAGCCATGTTCATCATCACCGATCAACATACGCTGCGGATCGGCGCTCAGCGTGGTTTTGCCGGTACCGCTGAGGCCAAAGAACAGGGCTGTATCGCCTTTGGAACCCATATTGGCCGAGCAATGCATGCTCAATACGCCTTTATCCTGGGGTAATATATAATTAAGAACAGAGAATATGCCTTTCTTGGTTTCGCCGGTATAACCGGTGCCGGCAATGAGGATGGTGCGGTGCTTGAAGCTGATGACAGCAGCATTGTGCTGGCGGGTACCGCATTCCTCCGGATCCAGGCGCAGGCCAGGTGCCGACAGGATATGCCAGTCGGGACTGAAGTGATCCAATTGTGCCTCTGTAGGGCGCAGGAACATATTGTGGGCAAAAAGGTTAATGGCCGGCTGCTCGTTCACCACACGGATGCTGATGCGGTAACGGGGATCGGCGCAGGCAAATGCGTCGCGTACCCACAGCTCATTGCGGCTGTTGAGGTGGTCGACGATCTTCTTATGAATGATGTGAAAGTATTTCTCGTCCAGAGCAATGTTGAATTCGTTCCAGTGCACGGTGTCGGCTGTGATCTCATCCTTTACGGTGAACTTGTCTTTAGGGCTGCGACCGGTAAATTCGCCGGTGCGGATCACGAGGGCACCGGTGTCATTCAAAATTCCCTCGTTGAGGCGGAGCGTATCCTGCACCAGTTCTTCGGGAGTGAGCTGATAGTGTAGCGTATGGTTCTGTCGGAGACCGATACGGGTTAGTTGATCCAGGGGAATTGCGATGGTTGATACTGACATAACAAGCACTTTAGAGTTAGGCGGTAAAGGTAGAATTAAAAAAAATCTAATGCAAAGCCCCAAAACGCCTAAAAATTGAATAACATTCAATTCAAGGCGCTGATTATTAGCGATTGTACCGCTAACAAATGTTAGTTTTAAATTATGTTCAACAATAAGCTGATTTCGCTGAATGCTTCCTAAAAAGTGGTTTTTTTGGTTAAAAGTTGTCAACAGAAAACTTGTCAGGGCATCCCCTGTGTTTTTATAGGTAAGACTGCAGGCCGGCTGACTTCCTGACGGGCCAAGGGAATGGGAGAAGTCAAAAAAACGCTGTATTTCATTTGATTACCTGTTCATTGGTTATTTTTACCGCATGAAATACCTGCCGCTCGATCCTAACATCTTCGTGCAAAACCGGAAACGATTTACCGGCCGGATGGAAAAGAACAGCATTGCCATCTTCAACAGCAATGATGAATTGCCCACCAATGGTGATGCTTCCTATAAATTCAAGCAAAATGCTGACCTCTATTGGTTATGCGGTATTGACCAGGAGGATACGATGCTCATCCTGTTTCCCGACAATCCCGACCCGCGTTTGCGGGAGGTATTGGTGCTCGTGCGGCCCAACGAACTGAAGGAGAAATGGGATGGCAAGCGGTTGCGGGCCGAAGAAGCGCGCAAGATATCTGGTATTTCGGCCATCATCTGGCTCGATACGCTGGAAGGAGTGTTGCAGCCCTGGATCCATCTCGCCGATACCATCTACCTCAACACAAACGAGAACGACCGCAAGGCAAACCTGGTACCGGTGCGTGATTACCGTTATGCCGAAGCCATGCAACAGCGTTATCCTTTGCACCAATACAGGCGCAGTGCCCGCATCATGAAGGAACTACGGGCGGTGAAGACGCCCCAGGAGGTGGTGGTGATGCAACAGGCCATCGATATAACGCACAACACGTTTTTGCGGGTAATGAAATATGTGAAGCCGGGTGTTATGGAGTATGAGATTGAAGCGGAAATTCTGCATAGCTTTCTGATGCAAAGGGCTACCGGTCCGGCGTACAGCTCCATTGTGGCCAGCGGCGACCGTGCCCGCACCTTGCATTATGTCGAGAACAACCAGGAATGTAAGAACGGTGAACTGATCCTGATGGATTTCGGCGCCGAATACGGCGGCTACTGCGCCGACCTTACCCGTACCATTCCGGTCAATGGAAAGTTCAGCAAGCGTCAAAAGGACGTATATAACGGCTGCCTGCACCTGCATAATTATGCCAAAAGTATTTTGAAGCCGGGCATCACCATAGCTGCCTACACAGATAAAGTGGGTGCGGAAGCGACCAAGGTCTTTGTAAAACTGGGATTGCTGAATAAGCAGGACCTGAAAAATGAAGACAAAGACAACCTCGCTTTCCGGAAGTATCTTTACCACGGTATCTCACACCACCTGGGTATCGATGTGCATGACCTTGGCAGCCGGACTGAGCCGGTTACTGCGGGTATGGTGTTTACCATCGAACCGGGCATTTATATCGAGGAGGAGCAGATCGGCATCCGCATCGAGAACAACGTGTGGCTTACTAAAACCGGTAATAAGGACCTGATGGCTAAAATACCCATCACGGTAGAGGAAATAGAAGCCGCCATGAAGCGTTAATAGTTAAATACCCATATAAATAATCGTATTGGGCAGGGTGTTGGTTGGATCGACCCGCCCCTAACCACCACAGTATAAACTGTACTATGAAGCAAATCCCTAACTTATTTACTTTATTGAATCTGTTCTTTGGCTGCTGCGCCATTGTATTCGTTATGCAAAATGGCATTGCGCATACGTTCGACCAGGATGGTGAGTATTTCGTGACCTTCCCCGAGCGGCTGGCCCTGGCCTCCCTGTTCATCGGGTTGAGTGCCGTGGTGGATTTCCTGGATGGATTTGTGGCCCGCCTGTTCAAAGCAACTTCCGAAATGGGCAAGCAGCTGGATTCGTTGGCCGATGTGGTGAGCTTTGGTGTGGCGCCGGGTATGATCCTGTACCAGTTTCTGCGGTTGAGCTTTTCTCAACAGGAAGACGGGTTGGATGTGAGCATTGGCTGGTTGCTGCCTGCTTTTGTGGTGCCCTGTGCGGCTGCCTTTCGCCTGGCTAAATTCAATATCGACGATAGCCAGCAATATGGCTTCAAAGGGGTACCCACCCCGGCGGCGGGTTTGCTGATCGCTTCCCTTCCGCTCATTTATTTCTATGGTTCCCAGGCTTCTGTTAACAACCTGCTCATCAACAAATGGGTGCTGTACGGTATTGTTTTCGGGGTGAGTTACCTGATGGTGAGCAATATTCCGCTGCTGGCCCTAAAATTCAAGGACTTCTCGCTCAAAGGCAACCTTCCCAAAATAATTTTGCTGGCGGGAGCCGTGCTGGGAGCGGTTTTGCTGAAGTGGCTGGCTGTTCCGGTCGTGTTTATTCTCTATATCATTGTATCTTTGGCGTTCAAAAATAAAACGACATGACGTATAATGTTCAGGTTACTGTAATGCCGCTGAAAGAATTACTGGATCCTCAAGGAAAAGCCGTGATGGGCGGATTACAAAACCTGGGTTTGACTACTGTACAGGATGTACGTATTGGCAAGAATATCACTTTGCAGGTAGAGGCCAATAACCCCGAAGAAGCCAAAAAGATCGCTGAAGAAGCCTCTAAAAAGCTGTTGGCCAACCCTGTTATGGAATACTTTGAAGTATCAGTCAATTAGTGAATGCTATATCTCGTTCCCACTCCCATCGGCAACCTGCAGGATATTACCCTGCGCGCGCTGGACGTGTTGAAAAAGGTTGACCTGATCCTGGCCGAGGATACACGCAATACCATCAAATTATTGAATCACTTCCAGGTGATCAGGCCACTGTCGCCTTTTCACCAGCACAATGAACACCAGGTTTTGCAACACCTGGTGAACCAGTTGATGGAAGGGAAATCGATCGCCCTGGTCTCGGACGCCGGCACACCCGGTATTTCGGACCCGGGTTTTTTGTTGGTGCGTGAATGTATCAAGGTGGGTGTAAAGGTGGAGTGCCTGCCCGGCGCTACTGCTTTTGTGCCTGCGCTCGTGAACAGCGGGCTTCCTTCGAACCGCTTTGTTTTCGAAGGTTTCCTGCCGCAAAAGAAGGGCAGGCAAACGATGTTCAAGAAGCTGGTGGAAGAAGAACGGACAATGATCTTTTATGAATCGCCACACCGGCTGGTTCGAACGTTGGAGGATATGATACAGTATTTTGGCGCCGACCGGCAGTGTTGCGTGAGCCGCGAACTAACCAAGATATATGAGGAAAATGCACGGGGTACTTTACAGGAAGTATGCGAGCATTTCAAGAAAAAAGAGGTGAAAGGCGAGATCGTGATGGTCGTGGCGGGCCGGGAAGAATAAAAAAAAGTGGGGATTTGTACAAGGATTTAAGTTTTCCTTTTCAGTCGTGGGTTTGATATTTGCATAAGAATGGAATTAAACTCAGTAGTTATGAAAAAGATGATCCCCTCCTTATTATTGGTATTGTCGCTGGCATTGACCAATAGTTTGCTGGCACAGGTACGCAGTGTACCTGCCTCCGTTACAGAAGCTTTCAAAGACAAATATCCCAGTGCTTCCAACGTAGAATGGAAGGATAAACTCTCTGGTTTTGTAGCTGTATTTGACCAGCAGGGCAATCACTATGAAGCCCGCTTCAACAATAAAGCCGTGTGGCAGTACACCGAGCAAAAGGTAGAAGAAGGCACTATACCAGATCCTGTAAAGGATGGTTATGCAAAAAGTAAGTGGGCCGATTGGAAACTGGAAGGTTCTACCAGGATCGACCTGCCCGGTGATAAAGTACAGTACCGCCTTTTTGTAGTGAAGAGCGATCTGCAGAAAAAGAACCTGACGTTCAACAGTGAGGGACGTTTGCTGAAAGACAACTCGACCCTATAGGTTGCATGGCATAAATTAAAATTCTCCTAAATAGGAAGCCCGGACAACTGCGCTGATGTGTAGTTTCCGGGCTTCACTGTTTTTCCCTACCTTCCCGCTCCCGAACAGGGAACGTTTTAGAACTAAGAATAAAAACCGAGGAAATCAATGAGAAAACACATGCTCTTCATGGCTGGCCTCCTTGCCGTTACAGCGGCGATGGCGCAGCCCGACCGCTGGCAGCAGCGGGTGAAGTATTCTATGGACATCAACATGGATGCTGCATCGAACCGGTTCTCCGGCAAGCAGAAATTGGAATACACCAATAATTCTCCCGACACCCTGACCAAGGTTTATTATCATTTGTACTGGAATGCGTTTCAGCCCAACAGTATGATGGATGCCCGCAGCCAGGCGCTGGGGCAGATCAAGACGAATGGCCGGCCCGACTGGGATGGCCGGGTGCGCGACCGCATAGCTTATCTGAAACCTGATGAGATCGGTTATCAAAAGATACTTTCGCTCAAGCTGAATGGCGTTGCACAACAATACACTGTGCAGGAAACCATTCTTGAAGTAACGCTCAGCAAACCTATTCTGCCTAAAAGTACCGTGACCTTCGATATGGATTTTGAAGCGCAGGTACCCTTGCAGGTGCGCCGGGCAGGTCGCGATAATCCGCAAACCGGTGTGCGCTTCTCCATGAGCCAGTGGTATCCCAAGCTTTGTGAATACGATTATGAAGGCTGGCACCCCACTCCCTATATTGCCCGTGAGTTTTATGGTATATGGGGTGATTATGAAGTAAAGATCACGATCGATAAAAGCTACCTGATCGGTGGCACCGGTTATTTGCAAAATCCGCAGCAGATCGGTTATGGTTATGAAGCGCCCGGTACAAAAGTAGCGCGCCCCGCCGGCGACAAGCTCACCTGGCATTTTGTAGCCCCCAATGTACATGACTTTATGTGGGCTGCTGATCCTCAGTATGCGCATATCACCCGCACAGTTGCCAATGGTCCGGTGATCCACGTTATCTACAACAAAGATGAGGAACAGCTGAAAAAGACCTTTGAAGGTTTCAATGAAACCAACAAGCGTCGCTACGATAATGATGTTCAAAAGTATATCAAGAGCTGGGACGAGCAGTGGACACGTGTGGCAGATGCAGCAGTAACCGTACTGCCTTTCATCGAAAAGAAGTTTGGTGCCTATCCCTACAAGCAATACACTTTCATTCATGGTGGCGATGGTGGTATGGAGTATCCGATGGGTACGCTGGTGTCGGGGCCGAGCCTTGGTACCGCATTCCACGAGTGGATGCATACCTGGTACCAGATGCTGCTGGGTACCAACGAGTCGCTGTATGCCTGGATGGACGAAGGTTTTACCAGCTATGCGGAAACGCTCGTTACTGAGTACTATCAGGCGGTAACTAAAAACCAGGTCACCCAATCTGAAGTGGGGACCGGTCCGCGTAAGGTGCAGGTGGTAGACTCGCTCACGAAGAGCAATAGCTTTATCGGTAAAGCCAATCCGCACCTTGGTGCCTACCAGGGGTATTTTGCATTGGTAAAGAGCGGGCTGGAAGAGCCTATGACTACCCATGCCGATCATTTTGAAACCAACTTTGCTTACAGCATCGCTGCCTATTCAAAAGGCGAGGTGTTCATGGAGCAACTGGGCTATATTGTTGGCGCCGATGTGCGTGATAAGATACTGCTGGAGTACTACCGCCAGTGGCGTTTCAAACATCCGAATGTCAACGACCTTATGCGTGTTGCCGAAAAGGTGAGTGGCATGAAGCTCGACTGGTATCGGGAATATTTTGTGAATACTACCAAGACCATCGATTATGCGATCGATAGTCTTTGGGAAGAAGGCAGTAAGACCAAGATCCGCATCAAACGTATCGGGAAGATGCCGATGCCGCTCGATATTCTGCTGGCCTATAAAGATGGATCAAAAGAGATCGTAAACATCCCGATGTACCTGATGTTTGGCGCCAAACAGGCGGAGGACCCTTCTATTCCCTTCTCAAGCCGCGAGGCGTGGAAGTGGACACATCCTACTTATGTGTTTGAAGTAAATCACCGTCTTGGTGATCTGAAGCTGATGGAGATCGATCCATCGCAGCGGATGGCCGATGTGGAGCGGAGTAATAACAAGCTGGAGATCCCCTAAGTAATAAGCCAGGCTGCGGCCTTGCATAAAGGAGGCAGTTTGACGCAAACTACCAAGAAGAGGTTGTTCCTGAATGGGAACAACCTCTTTTGTTTGCAGGGTACTGCGTAATGGTGACCCGCATGGAAATGCGGGTCTGTCTTCGATTGCCGTTTATCGACCGTTTGCTTCCCTGAAGAGAAGACATTTGTTTGACAGGTTGTGCGGGGTACACTGCGACCAGGTTCGTTTTGCACAGCTGCCCGAAAATTTGTAGCTTATCTAAAATATCATCCCATGGCCCAGAATAAAACCACTGCAACGACCAAAAGTGTGAAGGGGTTTATTGAAGCTGTTCCCGATGAGCAGAAACGTGCCGATAGTTTTCAACTGGTTGAGATCATTGAAGAGGAAACCGGATTTACCCCTACTATGTGGGGGCCTACGATCATAGGGTTTGGGAGCTATCATTATGTGTACGACAGCGGGCATGAGGGGGATTCGGCGCTGGTGGGCTTTTCGCCAAGAAAGGATGCTTTGGTTCTTTACCTCGATATTGACCCAGAGACACGCGAAGAGCAACTGAAGCAATTGGGTAAGGTGAAGTCGGGCAAATCCTGCGTGTATGTTAAGAGGTTGGCCGATATCGACCTTAAGCTGCTGAGGAAGATGATCAAAACGTCGCTACGCCGAACGATCAGGAAAGATCCCCCACAAAAATAGCCGCACTGTCTCTGATGCTGCTCCTTATGATATCCTGTACGAAACGTTGAATTGCTTTTCTGCAGCCTGTGTTTCCCAGGGCTGCCTATACTGTAATAAGATCATGCCGCTTACGCCTGGTTGCAGCGGTGTCAACTCAAACTTCTCCTGTCCGGCTGAGCCGGCACCTCCATCTCCGGGTGAAAATCCCGTAACTACCTTAAAATGATCGTTGGGCTGTAATATCCAGTTAAAGCCCGTTGTAGGGTTGGCGGATAAGGTGATGATGAGGCGATCGCCTGTTTGCAGCTGCAATTGTTTTCCCTGGTCGGCTTCGGATAAATGTATTGTTTGCATGTGTTGTGCTTTTCTTTAGCAATCGTGGTATCCATCGTGCGGTGACAGACGTGAAGAAGATACTCCACGCCTGTCATGGTTGCACGAGGGTTGTTGGTATGTATTACCGGGTTATAAGCGCTGACTGGTTACCATACATAGATCTCAATGATCTGATCGTTCTCGATCAGTACATTGACAGGAGATTGTTTCTCCAAAGCCTGGGCGCCGAGCATTTCCATGGCAACGACGGCGCTATCGGATCCGCTGTAGATCTTCTTCCAGCCGAGATCAGTAAGGGCGAGCCAGCTATTGCGGGTTTCGGCCTTAGTCCAGATACCGGATACTTTTTTATTGTTGTGCCATACGCCGGCGCCGAAGCCGTCTTCTGCTCTGTTGCCGGCTTCCAGCTCCTTCAATGAATCCATGGGGGTAGATGACAACAGCGTATCGGCCTGGTAGTTGGCGGCCTGGGAGGGCATGGTGCCTGGTTTTACTGATCCTTCGATCACTTCTACCTGAGGTTGTGCGAACGGTTTATTTTCTTTTGACATGATGACATTTTTTTGTGGTTAAAAAGGGAACTGTCTGGTATCAGGCATATACTTCTTTGATCATACCTTTCTCAACATACACGCTTACGTTGCGACCCGATGTTTTGGCACTGGCCAGTGCGTTCAACATGAGGTAGAAGTTGGTGTCGTTGGTATTGGTGATCCTCTTCCATCCTTCTGTACCGAGGTAAGCAAAAGCATTGCGGTCGCTTTTTTCGGCCCACAATCCTCTTACGTTGATGTTGCGCAGCCAGGTGGTGTCTTCTACGCCTTCCACGCCGAGCATGCTGCTGTCGATGCCGCACTCGCCATAGCCGATGCGGAAGAAGCCGCCTTCGCCCCAGTTGGGACCCCAGCTGTTCTTGCAGATCCAGAACTGCTGCGCATCGTTATAACCGATACAGGAAACACAATGACCGCCCCGTACAGTGGCATTGGCTGTTTTGCGATAGATGCCGTTGCTGTAGGCCGAGAAGTCGGAGTATACAGTATAACACGCGATCATGGGGCCTTTGGTCGACAACCATTCTTTGATGGCCGCAATATTGGTAACGTTGGTATAGGCCAATACCTTGGTTACACGGTTCTGCCAATCGGCACAACGTCCGGTGCAGTTCTGATCGCCGGCTGTATAGGGATAGCAGGCTTCATCACAAACGCCGATGTTCTTGTAAGCTTCGAGGGCTTTGTCGGGCCACCAGCCATTGCTGCAGTTGCGCGATTCTGCGCGGGCGTGGCAATAGAACAGGTGTGCTTCAGAATGATCGACCACATAGGCCGGATCATTGCGGAGGATCTTCATCCTCGATTCTACAGCGGCCACGGTACCGAATGCCACGCAGGAACCGCAGCTTCCCTGGTTTTTGATGGAGGTGATAAAGTTCTGACCGCCTTTATTACGCCAGTCGAAGGAGGCGGGTGCGCCGAAGCCGTCGGTGGTGCGGGCGCTGCGGGCCACATGAAAATCGAGGAGGTTGGCCTGCGACATGGCTTCCTGCTCGGCCAGGCTGGGCTCGTTGGGGCCGGGTGTATAACCCAGCATTTTTATCTGCTCATCTTCGGACAGTTCAAACACCGGATTGGTGGCTGCGTTCCAGCTACTGTCATTTTGCAGCAGGTTGCTACGGATCGCATTCAGTTGATCTGATTTGCTCATACTTGTACGTTTTTAGGTTATTGAATAGAACATATCTGCGATCGGGTGGGGCATAGCAAGCCTGAGCTGGTGAATGGCCAGTTTCCCGCGGGGTAGGCGGGCAGTGTTAGGTGGTGGTGAATGCAGGTGAGTAAGCGCTCACCTGCTGGCAGGGAAGAAAAGGAAGGTTAGGAGGGATACTGCAATTGCACGTTGTAACTGCATACAGTTTTAATCACGATCATCAACTTTGCCGTCTTTCGGAGACTTATAGTACAGGGTGTCGGGCGAAGATCCTCCGGTATCGGACGACATCTTTACATAACGCTGCATTCTCGTTGTTTTATAATCGTACTCGGGTGTTAATTCCAACTGGTACAATTTTCTGTCGCGGGGGCATTTTACCGGCAGGTCGACCTTGATTACGCCATCCGACATTTTGCCGGTTACGGTAAGCGTGGTGTCGCGCGAGGAGCCGCCGGTTCCTCCTCCGGATCCTCCGGTGAGCGAAAGGTTGATCTGGACTTTTACATCCTGCCCGGTCTCTTTGCAGGCCGATGCGAAGATCAGCATACATGCTGTCGTTAAAAAGAGTACTACCGGCCCGATTCTGTTGTGCATATGATGGTATTTGGTGAGTTGATAAAATGGTTGTAATGCTACCTGCCAAAGCTATGACAGACCGCATGGCCCCTTCAAATCTGATGTAGGAACAGCCTCAAAATATACACCAATGCCACCTCGGCTGCCTGGTGGCGGAAAGGGCAAAGGTGTATCCTCCTCACTTTAGTACTGCTGCACTCACTGGTGACTGCTTTGCTGGCAGCCCTACGGTGAATTCGGCGCCTTTCCCGTTGCCGGAGACAACGGTCAGTTGTCCCGACAATCGCTCAGTGAATTCGCGGACCAGTTTAAGGCCAAGGCCCGATGAATCGCTCCGGATGCTATTCCATTCAAAAATATTGTTGATATCGGCAGGACTAATACCTGGTCCCGAATCGCTTACATGGAGCAGGATCAAATTGTTTTCACGGGAAGCGGACAATGTAACGGTGCCATGAGGCGGTGTAAATTTGATGGCATTGCTGACAAGGTTGCGTAATATGATCCTTACGAAATTGGGGTCTGTATGGATTTCCAAATAGGGTATTTGATCTTTTAATAACCTGATCTGCTTGTTGGCGGCTGCTGTAGTGTGCAGGTCTATGATCTCGTCAAAGATGTCTTCTACATCCAGGTTTTCCATCACTGGTTCAAATTGTTCCATTTGAGACTTGGACCAAATGAGCAGGTCTTCCATCGTCTCGAGCAGATTCTCTGCCGACTGGCTTATTTTTTGGTCAAACGCTTCCTGTTCTTTAGGATCCTGCTGTCCTTTGCGTATTTTTTTTAGTTGCAGGAAATGGAACAGGCTGCTGACGGGACTGCGCAGGTCATGGCTGATGATGCCCAGTATTTTTGTTTTGGAGCTGTTGGCTTCCGTGAGTTGTTTATTGAGCAGGTTGAGTTGTTGGTTGGCTTTTTTACGGGTAAGATAACTTCTGTACATCAACACCGCCAGCAAGAGGATCAGTGCACTGGTGAGGAGGAATAGATACTTGGCGCGCCGTTGCGCTACCAGCTCAATGTTGGCGATCTTGTAGTCGCGTTCCAGCAATTGTATGCGGGTTTGCTTCTTTTCGGTTTCGTACCGCGCGCTCATTTCTGCGTAAGCTTTCCTGCTTTCTTCCTGGTAAACGGTGTCTTTCAGTTTGCTGGACAGGCCAAGGTAATCATAGGCTTTCCGGTAATCTCCTGTTTTGCTGTACAGTTTGGCATAGTCATCGTACACGCTTCTTAATAATTCGTTGGTATTGATGGAGCGGGCCAGTTCATGACTTTGGTTATAATAGCCCAGTGCCTGCCGGTAATCGCCGGCTTCGAACCAGGCGTCGCCCATATTGTCGAGTATCAGGGCAATGCCATATTTCTTCCCCAGCTCCTGCATTAGGGCCAATCCGGATCGATAATAGGATTGAGCCTGGCTGTATTGCTTTTCATTGGCCGCGATGATGCCCAGGTTATTGTAGACGTAGGCTTTGATCTCTTTGTTGACTGCGCGCCCATATTGGTTGATGACCTGTCCAAAGTATTGTTTGGCGATGGCATTGCTGTCCTGATCCATGTATACAAGACCGATGTCGTTGAGCACATTGCCAATGCGGATGGAGTCGCGCTGGCCTTTTTGTATAGCGAGGGCCTGCTGCAGGTAATCTGCTGCTTTGTCGTAGTGCTTAAGCACGCGGTACACGTTGCCGATATTCTTAAGGGTGCCACCTGTTTTGACGGGATTGTCGATGTTGCGGTAAATGGTAAGTGCATCAAAGTAATATCGGAGGGCGGTATCGAGGCTGCCTTGTTCATCGTACACAATGCCCATGCCAATGAGTGAATTGCCCATGTGCAGGGAATCCCTGTCGGCTGCTGCTCTGGTATAGCACTCCCGAAATGCGGTCAATGCATTCGGATAGTCGCCTTTGGTGCGGTATTCATTGGCCTGGCGATAGAGCACCGTATCCCACTGAAGCGATTGTGCCATGACCGGGCAGGGGCAGAGCAGTTCAATCAACAGGCTGTATAGTATATAGAGCGCCGTGTTCTTCATCATGGGTTGGCTTTCCTGATTTGGTGTTAACCGGTTTCCTGTATCCGTTTCCTGACTTCCTGGCGATAGGTTTTTCCGAGTGGGAGCCGTTGCTGATTGATCAGGATATCGTTCTTGTCCATTCCTTCAATCTTATCGATGGCAACTGCGTAACTCCTGTGGATGCGCATAAACCGGGTAGGGGGCAGGAAGTCGAGAAAGTTCTTCAGGTTATTCAGTGTTATGTACTTCCTTTTGGCGGTAATGACCTTGGTGTAATTGGTAAGGGCTTCGAGGTAAACGATGTCGTTGAGGTTGACCTTGCTGATAGTGGTGCCTTCTTTGATCATCAGGTAATCCTGTTCGATGGAGAGGCTGTATTGTATGGCTTTGGACCTTATCTCGAGCAGTTCGAGCACTCTTTGCACGGCCCTGTCGAGCCGGTCTTCCTTAATGGGCTTCAGTATATAATCCACGGCCTGTACATCGAATGCTTCTGCGGCGTATTCGGGATGCGCGGTGACGAAGATGCAATTAAGTCCGGGATGTTGTGTTGATTTCATGAAGTCGATGCCGTTGATGACGGGCATATCGATATCGACGAATAGCAAATCGGTCTCCACCCGTTGCAAGTGATCCAGGCTTTCAACGGGATTGGAGAAGCTGCCGGTGATCTTCAGAAAGGGATACTTTGCAAGGTAAGCTTCCAGCAGGCTCTTATCTATTTCATTGTCATCTATGACCACACAGTTCAGAATTTTCATAACAGGCTTTATAGCAGGATATGGGTTGTGTATGAAATACGTATCACGCGATCTATATAAGGCAGGATATCATAAAGTTAAGCAATAATTGACATAACCCCGCGGGTTGTCCGGTGCATGTTAGGCTTCCGCGCTTCCCTTCGTACATTTTTTTCGATCACCCGTACACTAAATTTCAGTCTGCCTGGCCGGCGCTTATAGATTTGGATAAGTGAGTGGCGGCTGTGTTGAATGTGTTTGCCCGGCAAACCCAAGACGCGGTCTGGCCAGATCCGGTCCAGGAGTTTTGCTGAAAATCCTTTAACAGAGTAAGCCCCCGGTTGCTGAAAAGGGGTTCCCAGAGTAAGCGTTTTAACATTAATTATTATGGATAAGAGAACGAACCAGCCGGTACGCGTGAGGCTTTCGAAAGATGCCGGTGTTACCAATCCTGAAAAGTTGAATGTGTATGTGGTGGACAGTAGTGGTAAAGTGATCGAAGAAGCGCCTTTTAAAGGGTATGATGTCGCATTGAAGACTCCTAAGCAGGTATTGCATGCCGGAGGTAAGTTGTATATCGGCGCTGCCTTTTCGAAAGAAGCGGGCATCAGGCAACTTACTGAACGTCATTTGCTGAAGAGTAAGGCATTTGAAGTAGGACTTCAGTTTAACCGGGAAAATATCGTTGAGTTGATCAAGGTGCCCAGGGGCATCGATATCGATTTCTTCCCTTTCCGGTTTTGTCATATTACGGGCCACCTCAATAAGTTCTTCAATATCGATGGGCAAAACAAGAAGCACGCGGTTTGCCATGCCCGGGTGAGCATTTACGAGGTAGACAGGTTTCATTTCGTGTTGCCCAATATTCCGGATTATGTGGTGGTGGATATCCGGGATTGGTTCAGGAAAACATTGCGTGAAAAGGTGCAGTTGGAAATCCAGCCACCGATACCGCCGAGACCCATCGTTCGTGCGGCTACGCCGGTGATCAAAGACAACCTGCCGCTGCGTTTGCTGAAGGCTAATCAGAAGCTATCGAATGAGTTGAAGTTAAAAGCGTTGCCTGCCCTTCCGGATGAGGTACAGGCAAGTCTGCTATCGGACTCATTGCAGGTTGTACAAAGTGCGATCGCGGCTAACTACAGGATCCTGTATCCTTATTTCTGCCTGTACCCGCTGTATCACCACTGGTTCTATTCGAAGCAACTGATCAATACGGTTGAATCTGATTGCAATGGCAAGTTCGATACCTGGTATCTTATTCTCGACAATGATCAGCCGGATGTGTATATCAAAGTGGAAGTATTGCATGAAGGCAATTGGGTAACAGTATATGACCCGGGCCTGCCTTGCGGTACCCGCTGGGATTATGCCTGTGGTACCGATATCAATATCACCCTGACCGACCCCCGCGTAGCGCCCTGCTCCTGCACACCGCTGGAAGGAGACATCGTGTATGTAAGAAGAGTGGGCAATGGCACTTCGATCCGTAAGATCGCACTGCATGAAGCATCGGCGCAAACACCGAGCCCATTCAGCGATGTGCGTGGCCTAACCAATAATACAGGTGTGGAGGGGAACAATTATGTGAGTCCGTTTACGCAGGCCTTCGATTTCTATGTGAAGTTTGGCGACGGTTTCCCCAATGCCACTACAACACACTACCGCTGGAAGTACCGTCGTATTACCAACCAGGATCTGGGCGATCTGCCGTTGGGTGACTTTGACTTTCAACAGGGGCCTTTGTCGAAGGCTTATACTTATCCCGGCGATTTCATGGGTACCGAGGTTTTCTATACCGGTTTGTTCACGATGGATCAAACAGTGGGATCGGGTAAGATCTACAAGATACCCAATGCCGATGCAGTGGTTGCTACCGGTGTGGCCGGTGCAAGATGGGAGACCGACGATACAGCTTCTATCCGTGTAAATGCTTCGGGACTGCCGGGTGGTTTGTATGAGTTCGTAATGGAGCTTACCGATAGTGCAGGTAATACGCAAGCGGTGAGTGAGTCGGTTTTCCAGGTTGATTCTCTGATGGCATCGCCGCCCAATCCGCAATCCATTCCGGCTTTGTCGGTTGATCCGGAATACCTGGTGCGCAACCTGGTGGGCAATGTGATCGGCTTCCGGTTCCTGTTGCGTATTGATAATGATGCCACCAGTTGTGAGATCTTCGATGCGATCGTTCGCAGTGATACCGGATCTGGTACTACAACTGATACTATATGTGGTTTTGCGACCTACAATCATTTGTCGCCGGGGCAGGTGTTGTTCCGTTTCGATGCGCATCAGCCACGTAACTATGCGAAGTATGATTTCAATGTAACCAAGGGTAATGGTACGCCGGGTGCGGCAGCGAATGTTAGTGGCCAGGTGCCGGAGCCTTCACACATCATCATCGTGAATGGTGTGCCGGCGAACTATCAGTTATCGCGTACGGTGGCGAACCTGTTGGGTTCGTGTACGCAGGCTGCTTTTGCCGAGAACCTGTATGTGACTGCTTATCATACGAACGGCAGCGAGCGGGTTCATCCCTACGATTCGGGTGATACGGCAGCGTTTGCCATCGAGCCCGATGCTTAAAGAGGGTGCTACAGTGCGACTATAGGAATGCAAATGCAAAAGCCGTCCCTTGGGTATCCTTGAGGACGGCTTTTATTTGAAATGCGATAAGGTGGTTGGTTAATGTCTGTTACTGAAAGCACTTGTTGTAACAGGAAGAAGTTTCTGATATGGTTTAATGGTCAATGTTTGCTGGACTGGTGCGATCAGGAGCAAAGGTAGACGTGATGGAGTGGCGGGGCAATACCACTTTGTGGTAGTTTTTGCTAACCCATTCCGGTTAGTGGCTTGGGCTGAAGGGGTGTTACCATTGTTGTGCGGGGAAGGCCGGGGAGGGTATACAAATGCAAAGCGGCCCTGGTAATCATGGCTATAATTGATGATGACCAAAGCCGCTTGCTGGTTATTGATTAACGTCCAAAGAATTTATTGATCGCTTCAACGCGGTTATTAACGTGAAGCTTCTCGTATATATGGTATACGTGTTTACGCACTGTTTCCTGGCTGATAAAGAGGCTGGCTGCTATTTCTTTGTATAACATGCCTTTAGCGAGCAGCTCGAGGATCTCTTTTTCCCGGTTGGAAAGGACGCTCAGGGTAGAGGTTTCGGCTGCGACCTTATCGGCCGGTTTATTGTGTTGGAATGCGGTCACTACTTTGCGGGCTATCTGGCTGCTCATGGGAGCGCCACCTTCCTGTAGTTCGCGAATGGCTTCCAGCAGTTTATGGGGGGCTGTTTTCTTGAGGATGTACCCGCTGGCGCCGGCTGTCAATGCTTCGAATATCTTTTCATCATCTTCATACACTGTACACATCATGAAAAGTATTTCGGGGTAGTCAGCTTTCAGGTGCCGCACACAATCAATACCACTTTCTCCTTCACCCAGATTAATATCCATCAACACAATTTCGGGCTTCAGCAAGGGGATTTGTTGCAAGGCTTCTTCCGCAGAACCAAAACTTCCCAATAACTGGTATCCGTCTGACATTAGAACGATCTGTTCCAATGCTGACCGGATATCTTTATTGTCGTCAACTATGCAAATACTAATATCCATGGCACAAAGTTCAGGGTTTTGATGAATCGGGGAATACCACTTTGTGGTAGTTTTTACTACTCACCTTATACTATGCTGTTATACAGGCTAGTTATATAAATATACCTAAATGTGGGTTATCCTTTGTGCCGATTCCGATGGGTGTGCTGAACTTGTTAAGTATTGGGGACGAACAGTAGATATTTCTCTTTGAAGTATTCTTCCGGAAAGATCTCGAACATCTCTAAAACGGTTGGTTTGCAACCGCTTTCAGCTATCTCAACTGTTAAGTCGCCTCCTTTCAGGCAGATGAGGCCCGGGTTACGGTGTTGTGTGGCAGATACTTTCTTTAGCAGCGGTTTTGACCATTGCCAGAGGTTTTGCAATGGCGCCACTGCCCTTGATACTACGTAATCGAACTTGCGGTTCTTGAGGTCTTCTATGCGGCTATGTTGACTCGTTACATTCTGCAGGCCCAGTGCTTCGCTAACAGCCTGTACGACCTTGATCTTTTTACCGATACTATCTACCAGGTGAAACCGCACTTCGGGGTAAAAGATGGCCAGGGGGATGCCGGGAAAGCCGCCGCCTGTACCCAGGTCTACTACTTCGAGGCCTGGCGCCATTTCGAAGGCAGCTGCAATGCTTAAGCTGTGCAGTACATGCTTTTCGTAAAGGCTTTCCATGTCTTTGCGCGAGATCACATTGATCTTGCTGTTCCAGTCTGTATATAGCTCTTCCAATGCACCGAACTGTTGCAGTTGGGTGGGCGTGAAGTCACCAAAGTACTTGGTGATCAATGCCAGTTTTTCTTGGGCTTTTTCCATAATGCCGGCGCAAAGATGCAATAATAAATGAACATCCAGATATCCAACAGCCACCACCAGGCAAAAAGATCCTTCTCGTTGAGCTTTTCCATAGACTTTTTATAGATAATGCCCTGGCTGATACAGCGTATGAGAAAGATGCCCAGGCTGATGCGCCAATCGAAGAAAATGGCGCTGAGTATGAGCAGTGGGTAAAACAGGAAGTGGGTCAGTCCATAGAGACCCAACAGGAATCTATGAACGGGTTTGTAGAATTTACCGGTGGTGAAGTGACGGTTCTTTTGTCTCCACCAATCTCCAAAGGTTTTCTTAGGGGCCGACAAGGTGATGGCATCTTCATCGATCATGATGCTGGTATTGTGCTTATTGGCAACGCGGTTGATGAAGAGGTCATCATCGCCGCTCAATACGTGATTGATAGAAGAGAATCCTTTATTGGCAAAGAACAGTCCTTTCTTATAAGAGAGGTTGCGGCCTACCCCCATATAGGGTAAGCCAGCCAGGGCAAATGAAAGGTATTGCAAGGCTGCGTGAAAGGTCTCGAACCTGATCAGCTTATTGAGTATACCGGGTTGTTTGTGGTAAGCACCATAACCCAACACTACTTCTGTTCCGTTTCCATAAGCATATTGCATTTTCTGCATCCAGTTTTCGGAAGCTGGCACGCAATCTGCATCTGTGAGCAGCAATATTTCATGGTGGGCTTCCTTGATGCCGATAGACAAAGGATACTTTTTACCGGGGATGCCTTTTGCTTCCTGCTCCAGGTTGACGATGTGCAGGTTCTTGAATGTCTTGCGGAACTCTTCGAGCAGGTAACGTGTTTCGTCCTGGCTGTTGTGATTCACGACGATCACTTCATGGGTGCTGGGATAGGTTTGCACCAATACGCCAGGCAGGTTCTTGGCAAGATTGGCAGCTTCATCCCGGGCACAAATGATTACACTTACTGCATATGTTTGTGACTGGACCTTCTCGGCCGGCTTGTACCAGGCAAGCTTTTGAAAGATTATCCAATAATAAAGCAGTTGAATTAAGGCTACGAGGCAAAACACATAAAACAACACCTGCCACCAGTTAACTAATGACAAAAAGGCCATACATACAATTTAGGGTCAAACGCGAACAAAATACAAAAATACGGGACTAACCCTAAGAATCGGGGATAATCATTTCACAAGCTGTTAATTATGCATTCAATTATACCCGTAACAGACCAGGACTGACTGGTGTGTCGGGTACACAAGTGGTTTATAATCACCTGAGTGCGAGGACATTTGTTGAAATCTGAGCATCAATTCCTAAATCCAGTTTATCTTGCGGCCCATTATGGCTGTTTTACAATTTGAACTGGAGGTGACCGATGAGCGGTCGAAAGCCCGGACTGGTACTATTACAACCGACCATGGCAAGATCGAGACCCCTATTTTTATGCCTGTTGGTACGGTGGGTAGTGTAAAGGCAGTATCACAGCAACAACTGAAACAGGATGTACAGGCCCAGATCATCCTGGGTAATACCTACCATTTGTACCTGCGGCCTGGTCTGGATGTATTTGAGCAGGCTGGCGGCTTACATAAGTTCAATGGATGGGACCGGCCGATCCTGACCGATAGCGGCGGTTACCAGGTATTTTCTCTTGCCTCGAGCCGCAAGATCACCGAAGAAGGTGTGGTGTTTCAATCGCATATCGATGGCTCGCGCCATTTGTTTACACCGGAGCGGGTGATGGACATCCAGCGCTCCATAGGCGCCGATATCATCATGGCCTTTGATGAATGCCCGCCCTATCCGAGTGACTACGCCTATGCAAAGAAATCGATGGAGCTTACCCATCGCTGGTTAGACCGCTGCTTCAGGCATTTCAACAATACGCCCGACAAGTATGGTTATACGCAAAACCTGTTTCCCATTATCCAGGGCAGCACGTTTGCCGACCTGCGTAAAGCTTCGAGTGAGTTCGTTGCTTCGCAAAATGCGGCCGGCAATGCTATAGGTGGTTTAAGCGTGGGTGAGCCGGATAATATGATGTATGAGTTTACGGAATCCTGTTGCGACCTGTTGCCGGCTAACAAGCCCCGTTACCTGATGGGTGTGGGTACTCCCTGGAATATCCTGGAGTGTATTGCGTTGGGTGTGGACATGTTCGATTGTGTGATGCCTACCCGCAACGGCCGCAATGCCATGTTGTTTACTTCCAAAGGGGTGATCAATATC
This sequence comes from Paraflavitalea sp. CAU 1676, assembly GCF_029223285.1. Taxonomy (GTDB): domain Bacteria; phylum Bacteroidota; class Bacteroidia; order Chitinophagales; family Chitinophagaceae; genus Paraflavitalea. The sequence continues at coordinate 1,003,655 of NZ_JARHUJ010000001.1, forward strand.
GACAACAAGAAATGGGAGAAAGACTTTACTCCGCTCGATGATGGTATCGATTGCGAAGTGAGTAATTATTATAATAAGGCTTATCTGCGTCACCTGATGAAGGCGAAAGAGATCCTGGGCCTCACCATTGCCAGCGTCCACAATCTTGCTTTTTACCTGTGGCTGGTAAAGGAAGCACGCAAGCATATACAGCAAGGAGATTTCCTGAGCTGGAAGAATGAGATGGTGCCGGTGCTGCAACAAAGACTTTGATCTCTCTGCTAAAAAAGAATCCCGCCAGACCGGCGGGATTCTTTTTTTATAGTTACCTTTTTTTCTGTGCGAACAGCCAGCTCAGGAGGTCGGGCTCTTTGAAGGCATTGTCCCAACTGTTATGGCCTACGCCGGGGTATTCGCTGTACTTTACTTTGGCTTTGGCTGCTTTGAGGGCATCTACCATGCGGCGCGAATGCGATGGCAATACGGTATTGTCCTTATCCCCATGGAAGACCCATAAGGGGAATTTGCGGGCATAGGTGACCACTTTAGCGGGATCGCCACCGCCGCAGATGGGGAAGGCGGCGGCAAAGAAGCCGGCCTTGCGCCATAGTATTTCGAAGGTTCCCATGCCGCCCATGGAGAGGCCGCCTACATAGATCTTGCGTTTGTTGACGGTGCCGGTAGCAGCCATCGAGTCGAGGAGCTGGCTTACGAGGCCGAGGGCTGTGCCGATGGGGCGGTCGGACGGATAATAGAGTCCATTGAGGGAATCCTTACGATTGGGATCGCGGTCGATCCGGGCCCAGAAGTCGTTTTTAGGGCATTGGGGGAATATCACGATGGCCGGGAATTTGGCGCGGTTGGCGGCATCGAGGAAGAGGTAGGAGCCGTGCACCAGTTGTGCTTCGTTGTCATTGCCTCTTTCGCCGGCGCCATGGAGCACCAGTATGAGCGGATACTTTTTGGCCGCATCATAATTTTCGGGATACAGGAGGCGGTAGCGCAGGGTATCCTGGTTGCGGATGAATTCCTTTTTCCCAAACAGGCTCTTGTCCTGAGCCATAGATAAGGCTGTTACATACAGCAATAGCAAGGTTAATGTTGATCTTAGCATAGGCTTAAAGATACTAAATCCGGTTGCTGATTGCCGCTCTCTTAATTAAGTGATAAGATTGCCCATTTTGGGGCGGCTTGCCGGGGAGCTGATTATTTTTGCGCTACATTTGCCAGCGTTCATTGCGGGCACGCCATTGCATAGTTATGAAAATACTCGACTGGTACATATTAAAGAAATTTCTTACTACTACTCTGTTCATTGCTTTGATCTTTACCCTGATCTCGGTAGTGATCGATACGAGTGAAAAGGCGGATGATTTTGTGAAGTCGGGCTTGTCGACTTACCAGATCATCATGAAGTATTATGTGGGTTTTGTGCCCTTTATCCTGTCGATGATTTTTCCGCTGATGGTGTTCATTGCGGTGATCTTCTTTACCTCCAAGATGGCCGGCCGTTCGGAGATCATTGCGATCCTGGCAGGTGGTGTACGGTTTAATCGTATGCTGCGCCCCTATATGATCGGTGCTGGCCTGCTGGGCGGCTTTTTCTGGTATGCTTCGCAGTACCTGATCCCCAAGGCCAACGTTATCTATGGCAATTTCCAGGCTACTTATATCGATTCCAAGAGTTCTTATGAACAAGGCGAGTACAGTAAACGTGGCCGTAACTATTATATAAGGATCGACTCCACCACTTTTGCAGGGTTGCGTAACTACGATACGTCGTCCAAATCGGCCAATGGCGGTTTCTTTATGGACCGTATGAAAGGAACACAGGTGGTCTATAACCTGCGGGCCGAAACCATCAAATGGGATACTGGTAAAAAAGGCTGGATGCTGGAGAATGCCGTGGAGCGCAAGATCGATGGGTTGAAGGAAACGGTGGTAGCTATCCCGTCGATGCCAATTAAGTTGAATGTTAAGCCAAATGAGATCAGGTACGACAAGTACCTCAAAGATAAAATGACCACGCCCGAGTTGAACCGCTTTATCCGTGCCGAAGAGGCGCGGGGTACCGAGGGCTTGAACGATTACCGGGTAGCCCGTTACCGGCGCGACGCTACGCCCGTGTCGGTAGTGATCCTCACCCTGATCGGCGCTACGGTGGCTGCGCGTAAAACAAGGGGTGGCAGTGGTTTACACCTAGCAACGGGCATCATCACTGCGGCCATCTTCGTGGTGATGGACAAGTTCTCTCTTACCTTCTCTACCAAGGGCAATTTCCCTCCTTTGCTGGCTGCCTGGATGCCCAATATCATCTTTGGCAGCATTGCGATCTGGCTTTACCGTACAGCTCCCAAGTAAGTATTGCTTACGCTGACTGACCTTCCAATGACCTTCTGCATCTACCATAATGCAGGGGGAATGCTATACTGTTGTGCAGCCGAAATAATCAAGCAATAAGGGCGGGATTAGAATAAAATAAATAATTACACTCTTTATTAAAAGCCTATTAATTTGGGGGTTTGACAGGCATTTGGGCCAACAGGGTTGAATTAATTTTGTTCTATTGAGCGAGTTTGATTTAACTTTAGCGGCCAAGAAACCAACTCCTGTAAATTCTACGTTTTTTATATATAATCTTGTTGCATCATGGGCACTTTAAAAGACAGGTTCAAAGCAAAAGCAGACAGCGAAGCGGTAGAGATCAAAAATCTACTGAAAGAACATGGTACCAAAAAGATCGGTGAAGTGCAATTATCACAAGTGTACCAGGGTATGCGTGGTATTACCGGACTTGTTACCGAAACTTCTTTACTGGACTCACAGGAAGGTATCCGTTTCCGCGGTTATTCCATTCCTGAACTGCAGGAGAAGCTTCCAAAGATCAAAGGCGGTAGTGAGCCTCTGCCCGAAGGTTTGTTTTTCCTGATGCTGATCGGTGAACTGCCTGCTGAAGCTGATGTTGCCGACCTGAGCTCCATGTGGCAACGCCGTTCTCACGTGCCCAGCCACGTGTTTGATGCTATCGATGCTTTGCCTGTAACGGCTCACCCCATGACGATGTTTGTAACGGGTATCATGGCCCTGCAAACCGAAAGCAATTTCGCCAAGCGTTATGCGGAAGGTATCAACAAGAAAGATTACTGGGAACCTGTCTTCGATGATGCGATGGACCTTATTGCCCGTTTACCCCGGGTTGCTGCCTACATCTATCGCAGAAAATATAAGAACAGTCAGCATATTCAACCTAATGGTTTGCTCGATTGGGCTGGTAACCTGGCGCATATGCTGGGCTTTGAAGATGAAAGCTTCAAGGAACTGATGCGTTTGTATATGTCCATTCATGCTGACCACGAAGGTGGTAACGTATCGGCACATACTACTCACCTGGTAGGATCTGCATTGAGCGATCCTTACCTGAGCCTGGCTGCCGGTATGAACGGATTGGCCGGTCCGCTGCACGGTCTTGCTAACCAGGAAGTGATCAAGTGGATCTATGAAATGCGTGAGGAGCTGAAGGCGGAAAGTCCTTCCCGCGCACAGATCGGTGAATATGTGAAGAAGACCCTGAGCGAAGGTAAAGTAGTACCGGGTTATGGTCACGCCGTATTGCGTAAGACCGATCCCCGCTTTACGGCACAAATGGAGTTCGGTAAGAAGCATATGCCCAATGATCCGTTGGTGCAAACAGTTTGGAACATCTATGAAGAAGTTCCCCCGATCCTCCAGTCAATGGGAAAGATCAAGAACCCCTGGCCAAACGTGGATGCCCACAGTGGTGCACTGCTGGTTCACTATGGCCTGGTAGAATATGAATTCTATACGGTGTTGTTTGGCGTAAGCCGTGCGCTGGGTGTTATGGCAAGCCTGATCTGGGATCGTGCGCTGGCATTCCCGATCGAAAGACCCAAGTCGGTTACCACGGCCCTCGTGAAGCGTTGGCTGAATGGTGAAGACGAGATCTGGGGTGATTAATGCAACCGGTAATACGTTAACAAATGATATTGCAAAGCGGCTATCCAATGGATAGCCGTTTTTGTTGTGGGTTACCCCAGTATGCGTTCCAATGCCTGTATCTTTTCGAAGGAAGGTTTGTGGGTGAAGATGCCTGTTTCGCTGTTGGCGCGCACGCCGCGCACGAACAGGTATACGACGCCGCCAAACTGGGTGTCGTAGTCGAACCTGCCCAGGCGGCTTTCGAGGTATTTCTTCACCGCTACAGTATAGATCAGGTACTGCAGGTGATAGTTGTGCTCATTCATTGCCTGCGCAATGCTCTCCGGCGAGTAGTTGGCGAGCGTATTGCCGAGGTAATTCGATTTCCAATCCAGGATATAGTATCGCCCTTCGTGTTCGAAGAACAGATCGATCTTTCCATTCATCATGCCCTCCAACACATTGCCCGGTAATCCATAGAGGGTTCGGATGAGTATGGCCGATTGATCATCGGCCAGGGCGTGCAATGCCTCCGGGGCAAAGCCGGGTACCGGGAAGTCGAACTCGAATTCTGTCATCTTCCTCTGCCAGGCGATATCGGAGAGGGTGAACGGTGTGGCTTCTCCGCCGATGTTCGTGTACAACACCTGCTGCAACATCTCCTTCAGCATCGGCTGGTACATTTCCTGCTGACCCGGTGCAAACCGTCGTATCGCTTCTTCCAGCCATTTATCCCAGCGGCTGTCGTCTCCAAAATGGATGTTCTCGAATATGAAGTGGAGGAAATTACCGGTCTTGGCTCCTCTGCGTAATTCATAAAACACAAAGTTGTCGTAGGCGACCGGTAAGGGGAATGCACCCGGTGGCTTCGCCTGATCCTGGTGAGCTGCCAGCAAGGTATAACTGAGCTTGCGCCAGTGCTCTTCTTTCAGCACAAAGTTGACCCTGGAAGGATGATACTTCGGCGAGGTGGCGATAGATTGCTTTCTGCTGCCGGATGGTGCTTCCGGTACGTCGTCGGTAAAGGCGATCAAGGAAGGATCGGCTGATGCGAGTGCCTGTACAAAAGTGGCCAGCGTGGAGGACTTGTAATACAGGTTGCGGAAGATATAACAGGTGTATACGGCCCGTGTAATGGCTACGTACAACAAACGCCTGTTTTCCTGTTCGGCCTGCTGTTGATACCAAAGCAATTGTTGCTCGTTGAGACGGCTTCTTTCTGCCCCGATATAATCGCCTGTTTCCGGATCACGGAAGCTGATGAACTCCTGTCGTTTGTTCTCGGTAAAATCAAGAAAGGGGGCCAGGACGATATTGTACTCGAGGCCCTTGCTTTTGTGGATGGTAACGATGCGCACGGCCTCTTCATCGCTTTCCATCCGTTGTATGTATTCATCGCCTTCGGCTGTCATACCATCGATGCCGCGCTTGAGCCACGAAAGCAGTTCGGGAGCGGAGAGGTTCTTGCGGTTCTCGGCCTGATGCACCAGCTCGATGAGTTGGAATAGATTGGTGATGACCCTTTCTCCATTGCCGGCCGGGGCAGACAGCAATACCTGCCTCACCCTGAAGTCGGACACGAAGTGCATCAATGCCGTATATATGCCATCCTGCGCCCAACGGTTCTTATAGGCTGAAAATAATTCGAGTACTACTCCATCGTCGAGTGAAAGGATCTGTGCCGTATCGAAGCCGGTGAATGGGGAGAGCAGTGCCCTATTGATGGATGAACGATCGGGGCTTGCGATCGCTTCCATGAGGTAAAGCAAATAGTTGGCTTCCTCCGACTGCAATACTTTGGCATCGTCGATGGTGACCGATGGGATGCCGAGACGGGATAGATATTGTTTGATATCACGCCCCTGTGCACCCGTACGTACCAATATACCGATATCGGTAGGGATGGGTTTGCGTTTATTACCTTTCTTGTCGATCAGGTAACGGTCGCTGTTGAGCAACCAGGCTACCTGCCTCGCTACAGCCTCGAGCAACAAAGCACTCTTGGCACAGGAGCAGATGGTGATGGCTGCTTCTTCCTCCTGATTGGCTAAGAAGCTGCCTTTGCTATTGCTCTCCGGACTTTCTACCGCTATGTAATTGATAACATCTTCCTGTTGCTCGAAGTAGAAGGTATCGAAGTTGGGTTGCGGCAAAAAGAACTGGTTCATGCCCTCGATCATCCGTTTCGATGACCGGTAATTGTGGTTCATGCCATAGAGGTGCTGTACCGAGTCCCTTGCTTTGAAATAAGTGAATATATCGGCCTTACGCCAGGCATAGATGCTTTGCTTGGGGTCGCCGATGTAAAAGAGTATAGTGTGTTCGCCGAATGCTTTATCGAATATCTCGAACTGTTGCCGGTCGGTGTCCTGGAACTCGTCGATGAAGACCGCTTTGTACTTCTTGCGTAATACCTCTACCAGTTTCTGGTTGTTGCGCTCAACCAGTGCCCGGTGCAGGTTACCAATGAGGTCATCATATCCCAATACATTGTGCCGCTCTTTGTAAGCGGCGATGCCTTTGCCTACTTCCTGTATGGCGAAGTGATTGATCTGCTGGTAGATGTTCTGCAGGGCGTTCTCTTTAGCTTCTTCTTCTGCTTCAAAACGGGCCAGGTGCTGTAAAAGGTCGGGGAACAATTTTACTACGTATTGTGTAGTCTTCTTTTCCCCGATGGCTGCCGCCAGTGCTGCGGGATCACCAACCAACGGTAGCAGTCCTTTTTTTGCATGGGTATTGCTTTCACACTGGGTACGCAGGTGATCGGCGTTTTGCGCAATATAGTGATGGAGGGCTTCCGTTGACTTGTCGAGGTTTTGCTGCATGCCAGTGAGTAGTTGAAGCCACTCGTCCTGTATCTTCTTATCAAATGAATAGGTGGTGTTTTCATCAAAGCCAGGGTATCTCTTTCCGCTTTGATGGTTCTTCAGCACTTCGGTAATATTGGCCTTGAGGTCTTTGTGCCACAACAACCTGAGCAGGGGAAAGGGCAGGGTGGTGATGCTGCGTCGCCAGAACCTGTTCATTTCATCTTCGACGACCGGTGTGAAGTCGGGCAACATTTCTGCACCGAACAGCTGGAAGGTCTCGAAGGCGAATTCGTTGAGGGCCTGCTGGCAAAAGCTATGGATGGTGAGCACAGAGGTTTCGTCGAGCAACAGGACTGCATCATTGAGTTGTTGCAACACTGCTTCATGACCGGCTTGATCAACGGCCTGTTGCACGAGGACGGCTATGTTGGTGTCGGTGATCTCCTGTCCTTCGGCAAACTTATGGGCGGTGCGGATGAAGAGGCGCACCCGCTCTTCGAGTTCTGCCACGGCTGCCTTGGTAAAGGTCACCATGAGGATCTCCTTCACCGATATTTTCTTTTCGAGCACGAGCCGTAGTACCAGGATGGCAATTGAATAGGTTTTGCCGGTGCCGGCACTTGCTTCTATGAGATTGCTGTCTTCCAGCGGTACGGTCGCTGCCTCGAATTCGATATATTGTTTTGTTTCGATCATGGGTGCTCTCTAATCGTTATAATAGCCGGGGAATATTACTTCCAGTGGCATCAGTATCTCGTTGGCTAGTGCCTTGTATTGCGACAATGCTTCTTCGGTATTGAATATTCCTTTGGCATATTCGGGTGCGATATAGGGATCATCTATTTCTTCGAGCCAGTCCTTTACCAGCTTACTATATTTTTCGAAGGTAAGTTCGGTTACCTGTCGTGGCTTGATCTGCAACCCGGGATAGAAGGGAATGATCTTTTTGAATCCGGCTTTGTAGATCGTTACCAGCTTGTTGAGTTTTTGTATGGCTCCATCGGCACTGATGGGCATGGCGTTGTAAATGGCCTCTTTACTGATGCCTGATATAAAGGTGGCGCCTTTCAGCACGCCGGCAGCCATGCCGGCCAGGTAGCGGATATAGACCTCGATGAGGTATTTGGTTTCGTTGCGCGACCAGGATACCAGCACAAGGTTTTGATCGAAGATGCCCTGCAACGTACCTTTGAGCAAGCTGTTGCCGAGCGGTAGTACGATGGTGGCTGTCGATACCGTCGTATCGGTCGTGCAGGCGTCGTACAGGGTGCGCACGGGCAACACCTCCCTGGTTACAAGCTCCATTACTACAGGAGCCATGTTCTTTAGGGGCAGCCCGCCTTTTAATACCATCTTCTTTTGCAGGTCGTCGCTGTCGGGTTCGGTGAGCAACTGGTTGCGTAGTGCCCATTGCTGCAGGTTATCGAGGTTGAACAGTTCGGTATCGTTCAGCAGTACCTGTTCTTCTTCGTAATGGATACCGAGCACTTTATTGTAATAGACCTTGCAAGGATTCTTATAGAATCGAACGAGGTCGTCGAGTGATATCTCTTCAAAGTCGGGCGCTTCGATGGGTTTATCGGGTTGTATGACTGGTTTATCGGGCGCTGTGTTGCGATCGAGGTAATTGTATAAGCGGGCCGATCCGTTTGCGTATTGGTGACTGAAGCTTTGTAACGGATGGCGCGTTACCAGCTGCTCTCTTACCTTACCGTTGGTGGTACCTGCTTCGATATAATCGAGCAGTTCATCGACGAGGGCAGAGGGTGGCAGCTGACTGTTGTCGCGGGCATTTTGTCCGCGGTAGCTGATGTATAAATAGTTCCTCGCCGACATGATGGTTTCGAGGAACAGGTGTTTGTCGTTGTCTTTGATGTTACGATCACCTACCTGCCGCTGGCGGGTAAGGAGGTTAAAACTGGCGGCGAGATCGCGCCGGGGGAATTTGTCGTAATCGAGTCCCAGTAATGCTACTACTTTAAACGGTATGCTACGCATGGGCACCATCGAGCAGAAGGTTACGCCGCCGTTGGCGAACAGGCCGGCACGCGTTGTTTCTTCCAGCAGTTGCAGGAAGTTGTGGGAGAATACTTCAAAGCCTACTTCGTCGGTCATGTATTCCTGCAGCAGGTTGTAATCGCTGAGGTATTCCATGAGGGTGTGGTAGTCTTCGTTGGTATCTTCTTCGGGTTCCAGCACAATATTGTGGAGTATGTGTTCTACATAGGCTACCCAGCCCGCAATATCGCGGGGCGCCTGCCGCTGGCGAACGGCATCCATGAGCATTTCGGCGAAGTGGCAAAAGCGGATGAGTTCCTGCGTTTCGCTGCCTTCGAGCAAGTCGAGTGGAATGAAGCGGTCGTCGGCATCCTGGTATTCCATTTCACCACTCATGCAAATACCGAACATGATCCGTTTGATGCCATACTCGTAGCTAACGAGCCGGGTGTCGTCGTCTTTGCTGCCGGTGATCCCGAAGCGGATATTGGCGGCATCGACCACCTGCCGGATGCGGGCCACGTTGGACAAGCCGAAGCGTTTGCGGATGAGGGGCGAGTCGAGCAACTGCAATACTGTTTCTGCTTTGAAGTTGTCTTCGCTTAGCTGGAAGATGGCTTGCAGGGCGGTAAAGATATTGTCGGTTTCGCTGAAGCTCTCATCTGCTATTACATACCTGAACTTATAGGGTGCGTTGTTGAACACCGCTTTGATATAAGGTGCATAACTATCGATGTCGCTTACCATCACTACGATGTCGCGCGGTGAGAGGGTTTCCCGGCGCTGATCGACGAGGTGTACGAGGTAGTTGTACAGCACTTCCACTTCGCGTGCAATGGTGTAACACGCATTGATCTGCAGGGAGCCGTCCTGCAGGTCGGTCGTTGTAATAGGGTTGCGGTTGGTAGTGGCTGCGTTGAATATATCGTCCTGCAACTTGTGCAGGAGGTTATCGGGTTCGGGCGGTATGATGTTTACATCTTCATAGGCGTTGAGCAATTCATCGTGCCGGAAGAAGAGTGCGAAGGAGTCCTGTACTACGCGGCCCCAGTTGGTGAGCAAGGCATTGCCGGCTGCATTGCCTTCTATGTTGCGATAGCCTTTCTGTCGCCAGCCGGCGAGTTGTTTTTCGCTGCGGTCATCGAACCAATAGACCTGTGGGGCCGGATTGATGACGTAAAAATATACATCGATGATCGCTGACAGTTTATACAGTATTTCCACATGCCAGGCGGTGATGATGGACAGGCCAAAGAGCTGTACGCGCGGCAGGCGTGCCTGTAATGTTCTATGCGTAGAAGCGTCTTTCAGTTTGTCGAGGATCCAGTTGCCGACCATGGTTTTGTCGGGCAGTTTGTCGCCGGCTGCCTGCTTCGCTTTTAGCCAGAGGTATTGCTGCCAGGTATGATCGGCATCGCCGGCCGCCTGGCCTTCGTTCCACTGTTTGATCATATCGGCGCGGTACACCTGGTACTGGTCAAACAGGTAGGCGCATTTTTCAGCGAGGGCCATCCGCCGGGTATCGGCGTCTTCTGCTGCATGCCGGAAGTAATCGGCAATGGCCGGGAATCGGGTAATGAATTCTTTTTCTCCCAGTAATTTATAAAGCAGCCAACTGAGGTTGGAGGCAGACAGCATTTCGGTGAAGGGGCCGCCGAGGAGAAAATAAAGGTGGTGTATCAGCTCATTGGGTTTGAGGAACCGGCCATTGGCCATGATACCCTGCTGGTGTGCGATCTTCAGCTTGAGCCAATTGTTCATACCCTCGGTTTGGGTAACCAGGAAATATGGATCAAATACTGTTTGCTCCGCTTCCGAGAGGTTGGTGACCAGTTCGGTAGCGAGGCTGTCGAGTGAGTTGGATACCTTGAGGTATAATGCCATTGGTTACCTGCGGATTAATTTTTTTGTTGCTGCCCGTTTGCCTGGAAGCGGGCGGCTATGCCAGATGCCCTTTCTACGATCCTTTCTGTTGCTTTTACAATGGTTTCGGGTGTGCCCTGTATAAACACTTTTTTCTTTGCACGGGTTACTGCGGTGTACAGGAGCTCACGGGTGAGCAGGGGTGTATCGGCCAGGGCGGGTAGTACCACCATCACCTCTTCAAACTCGGACCCCTGGCTTTTATGGATGGTCATGGCGAATACTGTTTCGGCTTCGCTGAGGTAGCCCGGCATGATCGATTTGAGGGTGCCGCTGCTGTCCTCGAACCAGGCCATCAATACGCCTTCTTCGTTGGCGCGGATGATGCCGGTATCGCCATTGAAGAGTCCATGTTCATAATAGTTGCGGGTAAGTATGATGGGGCGGTTCTCATAGAATGGCACTGTATGATGGATGAGGTTTTTATGGTCGAGGTATTTCTCGATGCGTTGATTGAGTGCATACAGTCCCTGGTCGCCTTCCCTGATGGCACAGAGTACCCGCAAGGTATTCATTTTTTTGAGGGCGGTGCGGATGTCTTTTTCTGCGATGAATTCTGCGTAGCCTGCCACGAAGTGTTCGAACAGGGCGGTTGAATATTCCTGGTCGATGATGACCTGTTCATCGGCCCCGGGCTCTAAGAATTTATTGATGGTATCGATATCGTTGCGGATGACTGCCTTGCTGAATGAGCCAATACCACTGAATCCGTTGAACCGATGGCTGCGCCGCAGTTCGATGAGGTGTTGGAACAGGGGGTGGCTATGGTCGTTGCTCACTTGGGTTTGAGGCAAGCGGGCAAGGGGATCTTCTATGAACTCATTGATGAGCGCGAGCCTGTCGGCCGAGAAACGGTTGAGCGCTCCCTGTGCCAGACAGAGGTCGCCGAAGAGGCTGCCTGCTTCTACGGAGGCCAGCTGGTCTTTATCGCCCAACATGATGAGGCGGGTACCGTGTGCGATGGCGTCGAGCAATTTGGCAAAGAGGGCCACATCGATCATCGAGCATTCATCTACAATTACCACGTCGTAGTTGAGGGGGGTTTGCTGGTTGTGGCGGAAGTAAGGGGTACCGGGTATGGGTCTCAATAACCGGTGTATGGTTGATGGATGTAGTGTTTGGAACTTCTCCAGTATTTCGGCGTCGAGGGGCAGGGTGGTTTGGCGCAGGCTTTCGGCCATGCGTGCGGCGGCTTTGCCGGTGGGGGCGGCGAGGGCCACTTTGAGGGCCGGATTGGTGGTGTACAGGATGGCCAGGATCTTGGCCACGGTGGTTGTTTTACCGGTGCCGGGGCCGCCGGTGATGATGGTGAAATTGTGCAGCAACCCGGTGATGGCGGCTGCGAGGGGCCAATCGGCCAGGTCTTCCTGTGCGTTGGTTGCGGCGGAAGCTGTGCGGGCGAAGAGGCTGGTGATGAAAGAGCGATGTTGTTGTAACAACTGCAGTCGTTGTGGCAGTTCTTCTTTTTCGGTGTCCAGGAACTGGCTGATGCGTTGCAGGAAGGCTGTTTCGTACCGGAAATACCGCTGCAGGTAGAGCCTGTTCTGGTAGAGCACAAAGGGGAACTGGTCATTGCCATCTTTGCCCACCAGGGGGATGTGCTCGAGGTGGCGGCTACCGGGGATGATAAAATACTGCGGGGGCAGTTCTTCGCTGGTGGCCGGCAACTGATCGAGGTGCAGGCAGATATGGCCTTCACTGAGTTTTTTCGACAGCAGGTAAGCGTATGGCTTCAGGGCCGGTATTTCGAAATACTCGGCAAACTGCTGGTGAACATCATTGAGCGCATGCATTGGCGCAAGTTAACGTATTGCGCGAACAACACCGTTGGTGCGGGGGGGCTTGCCGTAGTAGAGTACAACTACGCCGGAACTGAAGATTTTTGTTTGGAGGAGTTTGAGGTTTTGTTGTCCCTGGATATTCCTGAAGAGGGGGATGCCCCGGCCCAGGGCAACGGGGTGTACCCATAGTACGTATTCGTCGATGAGATCGAGCTGCATGAGCCTGGCAATAATGCTGCCGCTGCCGAAAACGACTATGTTGAGGCCGTCCTGTTGTTTGAGGGCTTTGACCTCTTTACCGATGTCCTTTTTGATGATGCGGGCATTGCGCCATTCGACGGTACGCAGAGAGCGCGAGAATACGAACTTGGTATAATTGTTCATCATGTGGGCATAGGCGCATTCCAGGCGCCCGTGTGCGGTATTGTTGGCTTCGTAGGGCCAATAGCTGGCCATGGCCTGGTAGGTGATGCGGCCGAGGAGTATGCTATCCATCCCGCACAACTGCTCGTAGGCGAAGGTGGCCATTTCATGGTTCCAGTGGGGGAAATGCCAGTCGAGCTCGCCGGCGGGGCCGGCCATGTATCCATCGAGCGTTACGTTTATCGAGACAATCAGCTTTCGCATCAGCAAGGTTTACTTAAAACAAAACTACTGTGTGGTGATCAGGCTGGCAGCGTGTAGTTGCGACTATTTGAGTGGGTTGTTGCGACATCGATCGCCGGAGATGCCGGCTGGGTGCCGCTGCCGCTGATTTTAGAATAGAAGTTATTGTTAGTTAGGCGGTTGAGGTGAGCCCAAAAAGGGTTGAAGGACTGCTAAAAAGGGTTTGAATGTATAACCTGTTTGTTATACATTTGAACTTTCAGACTAACAGATTTACTCCCCCTTTTATATTCCAACGGCCTCCGCGAGTGGCCAGGTGCCCTTTTGTGAGGTAATCATTATCCGGCTATGCCTATAGGTGTACCGACTTAACCAAACGACAATTTACGGATGAAACATGTATCTATCCTTGTACCGGAAGAAGCTGTGTTAACCAGCGTTTCTGACCCGCGCATGTTATTCGCGGCGGTCAATGATTTTCTGCAAAGGGCCGGTAAGCCACCTTTGTTCAAGGTAGAGCTGGTTGGTCTAACGAAAGAAGTATCTCTGTACCAGGGTTCTTTTTCCGTTCATACGGATGTGTTGCTGAAAGATGTGCTGAAGACCGACCTGATCTTTGTGCCGGCGATCAGCGGTGATCTGAAACGGGCGCTGGAAAAGAACAAGGACCTGATTCCCTGGATCGTTACGCAACATGCCAAGGGGGCGGAAGTGGCGAGCTTGTGTATCGGGGCGTTTTTACTGGCTTCTACCGGCTTGCTGAACGGGCGTAAATGCTCTACCCATTGGATCTATGCCAACGAATTCAGGGATATGTTCCCCGAGATCACGCTGGTGGATGATCGGATCATTACGGAAGAGGAAGGGCTTTATTCGAGTGGTGGCGCCAATTCTTACTGGAACCTGCTGATCTACCTGGTCGAGAAATATGTGGGCCGGGAAATGGCGATCCTGGTTTCGAAGTTCTTTGCGATAGAGATCGACCGAAAGAGTCAATCGCCTTTTATCATGTTCAACGGACAGAAGAAACATGAAGATGAACCTATCAAGCAGGCGCAGGAGTTCATCGAGAAGAATGTAACGGAGAAGATCTCGGTGGAAGAGCTGGCGGTGCGTTTTGCGATCGGGCGCCGGCATTTTGAAAGACGCTTCAAGAAGGCGACGAACAATACGCCGGTCGAGTATATTCAGCGGGTAAAGATCGAAGCTGCCAAGAAGCAATTGGAGAACAGCCGTAAAAATGTGAACGAAGTGATGTATGAGGTGGGTTATTCCGATACGAAAGCTTTCCGTACGGTGTTCAAGAAGATCACGGGCTTATCGCCGATCGATTATAAGAACAAGTACAATAAGGATGCTGTGATGGTGTAAAGGTGTGGGTTGTGCGGACGTTGTTGCATGAACGCTGCTCGTTAAAATATTGAATAAGCAAGGCCCGGTTACAGACCGGGCTTTTTCGTTGGGAAATGGCCCAAGCACCTTACCAATACTTCCTAACTACTTCCGTATTGGTGAAGCTATCGTGCAAGGGGCGATCGATCAGCGTGCCCAGCGCATCGAAGGGGATAAGCCGGCAAAGGCTGCGCAATGCAGCGTCTTTTGCTGTGAGTGGCAGTCCGTCCTTTCTTACGGCCTGGGTACCAGTTAACATTTTTCCGACGGTAGACCCATTGCAGTAGTATTCATAAATGAAATAATAAAGCCAAAAGTTGAACACCATGAATGACTGCCAGGCGATTCTGCCTATAGGAGGTGGTATGTAAAATGGTCCAACGGCCCAATTTATCAGCATCCCAATAATGAACAGTACTGCGGCCTGGGCGGTTAGTACTGCCAGGTCAATGAGCAGGTTGATGAGCCTGCGGCCAGGAGCAGCGGGCATGCCAATGAGCTTTTTCCCCGGTCCGAGGGTTTGAATATGGCTGGTGTCCATAAGGGTGGTCGTTATATTCTGTAATGTATGAAAAGTTTCAATACTTTTTTACTACCAGAGTGCGGGTAAGGCTGTCGTGCCAGGCGCGGCGCCCGAATGCGCTGATAAATTCGAAGGGGATAAGCCGGCAAAGGCTGCGGAGCAATGCATCTTTTACCGTAAGATGATTACCGTCTTCGCGGATGGCGAGTGTGCCGGTGGCCATTTTGCCGAGGGTGCGGCCTTTGTTGGCGTATTCGAAGATCGTGTAATAGGTGATCAGCAGCATGAGGTAGGCAGCGAATAGCAGCAGTGGCCAAAGTGGCTCGGGTGGGAGGATCGTGTTCCCAAACTCATCAGTAGTGTATAAGCTGGGGCCAATCAATATGAGCAGGGTTGCCGATACGCCGTATACGACGGCGATGTCGACAAAGCCATTGAGAAAACGCAGGATGGGTGATACCGGTACGAGGTGGGCGGTTTTCTCAAATTCTTCGAGGAGGTTGGGCGATGATGGTTCCATGCTTGTTGACTGACTACCTGGTAAAGTAAAGAAATCCCGGTTGGGTAATCAAAAAAGCCGGCTTTATGGTAAAGCCGGCTTTTTATTGTGGGGGGTTAGCACCTGGAAAAGTGCATCGCCACCTATTTATTCTTTTTAACCACGAGTGTATTGGTAAGGCTATCGTGCCAGGGGCGGTAGCCGAATGCGCTAAGCGCTTCGAAGGGAATGAGGCATAGGCTGCGGAGGAAGGCGTCTTTGAAGGTGATCTTTGCACCGTCTTCTCTTACTACTACGGTACCGGTGGCCATTTTGCCGAGGGTACGGCCGTTGGAGGCAAACTCAAAAATGGAATAGTAGCCTAAGATGATGAAAAACCATGCGAACAACAAGAGGAGTTGAAGGGATCCTCCGGATTCGTCCGTGTAAGGTTCGCCATCGATGGCAGAGGCTGCGAGCATTAATCCTAAGAATATACCAAGTATGAACATCACCGCATACAGGGCAAGGGTGTCAATGAGCATGTTGGCGAACCTTAATCCGGGTGATACGGGGTACGGTCGACGGTTTGTTCGAATTCTTTGAGCAGGTCATGATTGGGTTGTTCCATGTGGGTTGTTTTAGGAGTTGTAATGTAAATAAAGAAACGTTCAAAAGAGCCAGTTATGCGTGAGATACGGCTTTTTTGAACGCTTTCGGATATGAACATGTCTTTTGGGGGCCCTATCTGCGGGCGAGGCGTGCACTCCAAAGCGTTATCGCGATGGCCAGGGCTACGAGTATGGCACCCGACCAGGGGGTTGCGCCGAGCCCGAGAGAAGAATCGACGATGAGGCCTCCGGCATATGCGCCGATGGCGATCCCGATATTGAAGGAGGCGATGTTAAAGGCCGATGCTACATCGGCTGTGCCGGGCAGTTCTTTTTCGGCTGTTTGTACTACGTATAACTGAAGGCCGGGTACGTTCATGAAAGAAAGGGCGCCCATGGCGAATAAGGTGATCAGGGCTGGGATCGTGTATTGTACGGTGTAAGTGAACAGGAGCAATACTGCTGCCTGGAGGATAAACATCCAGAGCAAGGCCTTCAATGGTTGTTTGTTGGCGGCTTTGCCGCCCACTATGTTACCAATGGCGATGGCTACTCCATACAACAGGAGTACGATGTTCACGATGGATGCCGACAAGCCGGTTATTTCCTGCAAGAGGGGAGAGAGGTAAGTGAATGCTACAAAGGTACCTCCGTAACCAAGGGCCGTCATGAGGAAGGCCAGCACGAGGCGTTTGTTGGTGATCACTTTCAGCTGTGTTTTAAGGGATGCAGCCTTTTGGTTGGCCAGGTGGCCGGGCACGAGTATCCAACTGGCGATGAGTCCTACTACGCCCAAGAGCGCTACGCCGATAAAGGTGGCGCGCCAGCCGAATTGCTGTCCGATGTAGGTGCCGAATGGCACGCCTGTTACGATGGCGACCGTGAGCCCGGCAAACATGATGGCAATAGCTGTTGCTCTTTTTTCGACAGGCACCAGGGCGGCTGCGATGGTAGAGCCGATGGAGAAGAACACGCCATGGGCAAAGCCGGTGATGATGCGGGCGATCACCAGGGGGATAAAACCGGGTGCGAGCGAGGCCAACCCGTTTCCTATGGTAAACAGCAGCATCAGCATAATGAGGAGTTGTTTCCGCGGTACACGGCTGGTGAGGGCCGTTAGTACGGGCGCTCCGATGGCTACGCCGATGGCGTAGAGACTTACAAGGAGTCCGGCGGAGGGTATGGATATGTGCAGGTCCTGTGCCATGGTGGGCAGCAGGCCTACTATTACAAACTCGGTGGTGCCGATGCCGAAGGCGCTGATGGTAAGCGCCCAGAGGGCGGCAGGAAGTCGTTTGCTGGTGGTAAGGGCAGCGGGTGTTGCTTCCGCTACCGGAATAGAATTGGTGATGATGTTCATATAATCTTTTTGATGCGGTGATTTATATGGCAGCGAGTTCGCGGTTGATGAAAACTAGTTCGTCGGGTGTTAGTTCGATGTGCATGGATTGCGCGTTGGCAATGGCCTGTTCTGCATTCCGGGCGCCGGCCAATACTACGGTGATGCCTTTTTGTAAGGTGGTCCATCGTAGTACGAGCTGGGCCAATGAAGCCTTTTTACTTTCTGCCAACGGCCGGATGGCTTCGAGAAAGGCTTTTACCTGCTCCAGGTTGTGCTGACCAAAATAGCCGTGCCGATGGTCATCTTCTTTGAGTTTAGCATCCTGGAAGTATTTGCCGGTGAGCAATCCTCTTTCCATAGGACTGTAGGCGATGATGCCGATCTTGTTTTCGAGGGTATGTGGCAGTAATTCGTTTTCGATGCTTCGGTTGAGCATGCTGTAGGGCACCTGGTTGGATGCGATGTTTATGGTCCGGCTGGCTTCTTCGAGTTGAGCTGCGCTGTAGTTGGACACGCCGGCTGCGCGGATCTTTCCCTGTTGCTGCAGCTTATGCAGGGCTTCCATGGTTTCGTGGATAGGGGTGCTGTTATCGGGCCAGTGTATTTGCAGCAGATCGATGTAGTCGGTGCGCAGCCTTGTAAGGCTTTCTTCTACTTCCTTAATGATATTGGATGGGGACGCGTATTTAAAAACGGGGATGTTGTGGCCATTGTGGCTGGCGTCGAAAAAGTATTCGCCCCTGCCCTGGTTGCTGCCGTCCCACACCAGGCCGAACTTGGTGAGCAGTTGCAGGTTGGACCTGTCTTTGCCGGCGAGGGCTTCGCCGATCATTGCTTCACTTAATCCAAAGCCATAGAAAGGGGCTGTATCGATGGATGTAACGCCGTGATCGATAGCCGCATGGATGGAGGCGATGGCTTCTTTCTTTTCTGTTCCACCCCACATATTGCCGCCGATGGCGAATGCGCCATAGGTGATGGTGGATAATTGGAGGTTGCTATTTCCGAGTTGTCTGTATTCCATATCTTCTTGTTTTGCGTTGCGGAAGCAAAATTCACCCCTTTCTATCTATTAGCATAATAGTATAATTTATACATTTGTATCAGAAAACTGATAGTGTATGATACTCAACCTGGAATGGCTACGGACTTTCAAAGCGATCTATGAGCATGAAACGCTGACGGGGGCTGCGCAGGCTTTGTACATTTCGCAGCCGGGCGTGAGCCTGCATCTGAATTCGCTGGAGGCGTATACGGGGTATAAGTTATTTGACCGCAGCGCCAAGAAGATGGTACCGACGGAGCGGGGTAAAGTGCTGTACAATTTCGTGTTGGAGCCCATCAGTAAGCTGGAAACGGCGGAGCAGTTGTTTTACCGCAGTACGAAGGCGGACAGGCCTACGATCAGCATCGGTATGTGCTTCGAGACGTTTCAGTTTACGCTGGAGAAGCATATCTCTTCTTTACCTTTCAATGTGATCATCAAGTTTGGCCAGTATCCCCAAACGCTCCACGATCTCGATAAGGGGGTGCTGGACCTGATCATTACACCACACAAGGAAGAGTTGAAGAGCCTGGAGTACAAACCGTTTTCGAAAGAACGGATCGTGCTGGTGTGTGGCTCTAAAACGAATACCAAGGAGTTGAATGTTTTGCTCGACAAGGGGCATGTGAAGGAAGCAGAGGCGTGGCTGAAGCAGCAGTTGTGGTACAGTACGGCGGCGGATATGGATCACCTCAAACGTTTCTGGCAGGTAAACTTCAAGCATAACCTGGATTTCAAACCGAACTATATTGTTCCGAATATCAGTTCTATCGTTCGCTGTTTGAGCGGCAACCAGGGCTTTTCTGTGATACCGGATTTTTTGTGTCGGGAGGAAATAGCTTCGGGGAAGCTGAAGCTGGTATGGGAGGGAAATCCGGTGATCGAGAATACGCTTTATTTCGGGACGCGGAAGAAGACGATGTATGAGAAGGAGATCAATATGGTAAAGGCCATTTTTGAGCAGGAAGAATTGTGAGGAAGGGGGGCGGTATGGTGGGCCGGGACTTTTGGACTCGATGGTGGGATGTGAGCTTTATGGTAGATGGGGCAGGGGCTGCCAGAGGCCTGTCGGACCCCTGCCCGGTATGGGTTTGGTATGGAGCGGAGTCTCGATAAGGTCTCGATAAGGTCTCGGTAAGGTCTCGATAAGCTCTCGATAAGGGTGGTGGTTTGGCTGGTGAAATGGGACCCTTGGGAAGGTGTTTGTGTGTTGTTTTTGTCCCTTGTGGGGCGTTTGAGACATTTTGTTACAACCGGAGAAGGGTTCGATCACTCCTCTAAATATACGAAAATGCCCGGCCGGAAGGCTTACGCCAGGTGCTAATATTTCTGCAACCCTGTTTGACTTTAAGCAGCTATAAAAGGTTACCGGCACCGCTCTTTTTGAGAGACGATGCCGGTGCGGAAAGGAAAAAGCGGCGGGTGTGGCCGCTTTAGTTTTATAGTTTATGCGAGTGCTTTTTTGATGGCTGCTGCTGCGAACAATAAGGCCGATTGAACGGCGGGTATGTTCGCGAGCGGATTGAGCAGTCCGTAGTCGTGGATCATGCCCTGCACCCTTACCAATGATACCTTTACTCCGGCCTGGTTCAGTTTTCGTGCGTATGCTTCGCCTTCGTCGCGCAACACATCGTTTTCGGCCGTTTGCACGATGGCGGGCGGCAGGTCTTTGAGTTGATCGAGCGTTGCCTTTAAGGGCGAGGCATAAATTTCGTTGCGGAGGTTGGCATCAGTGGTGTAGTTATCCCAGAACCATATCATCATATTCCTGGTGAGAAAACGGTCTTGCGCATATTGGTGGTACGAGGCTGTTTCGAAGGAGGCATCTGTTACAGGCCAGAAGAGTACCTGAAGTTTGAAGGCTGGTCCTTTTTTGTCCTTCGCCATGAGGGCCACTGCTGCGGTGAGGTTTCCGCCTACGCTGTTGCCTACGATCGCCAGGCGCTTTCCATCGACATTAATGCTGGCGCCATTTTCGGCCACCCATTTGGCAGCGGCATAACATTCGTTTACGGCTGTGGGGTATTTTGCTTCGGGTGAGCGGGTGTATTCTGCATGTACCGCCACTGCGCCTGAATTAACGACGAGGTCACGAATGAATCGCTGGTGTGTGGGATAGTCGCCCAATACCCAACCGCCTCCGTGGAAGAACATGAATGCGGGCAATGTTTCTTTTACACCTGCGGGGCGTGTGATGAAAAGTTTTACGGTGATGCCGTCCTGCGTGATGGTCTTTTCCGATACTTCAATTCCTGAAATGTCGACCTTGACGGAGGTCTGCGCTCCTTCGAGCACTTTACGTGCATCTGCGGGCTGCGTGGTTTCCATGGGCTCGCCTCCGCTGGTGTTCAATGCCTTGAGGAATGCCTTGGTTTGCACTTCGATGGCGGGATCGCTTGCATAATCGATCACTGTTATGTCGTTTTTCATGTTCTTGCCTTTTATGTGTTTAGTTGAGTAATCTGTAGGAATCACAAATCTACTTTCGAAGGCAGGGGCAGGCAATGTATAAATTGCAGCAAGACTTGTATAATTTATCAAATTGGGGGCCAGGGTTGCTGAAGTGTTCAAGCATACGAGCAGGAAGGTTCTGGTTTATTCAACGTTGGGCAAATTAATTATGCCGTTGAGGAAGAAAAATGTTGGAGGGGAGAGGCAGGGTATTTCATCGTTTAATGTTTGATAATAAACCGAATTCCTTTGGATTGCCAGCCATTTGAAAATACTGTTGCCACATAGTCGCCATTTGGCAGATCGATTACGTCGATGTGCTGAGCATTACCGGTAATGTCAAACGTCTTTAGTATTTGACCATTCATGTTGGCGATCTTCAGTGTGGCGTCGCCACCGGATATTTCAATATTCAGGTTACCATCCGAAGGATTGGGGTAAAGCTTATGGATCACCGGCCGGTTCTTCTTATTCTTTTGATGGTAGAAAAGTAAGGTGCCCGCTGCTATGAGGACCAATACCGCAATTCCTCCAAACAATAAATAATTTCTTTGCGTTTCTTTTTTCTTGATATAAGCAATTACCTCGCCTGGTAAGTTTAAGGTGCCTGGCTTGGTAAACAGCTTAAGGCTGTCGACGTTGAATGTTATTTCTATTTGCCGAACACTATCTGCAGACGAGAGGTTGGAGGAATAATAAACGAGGTTATAGAATGCCTGAATTTGCTTGCTGATCTGTGTATAGACGGTATCCAGGGAGGCGGATGACTGCGTAAAGTAAAACTGTCCGTGGGTGGATCTGGCGATTAACTCCAACGTGTCTTTGTTTACATCTCCAAGCCCTATTATATAGATCGGAATTTCTTGCCTGATGGCATTTTCAATTACTGTTTTGGATGTTGATGTTGAAATATTATCCCTTCCGTCCGTAAGTACCACTACTACTTTAAGTCCATTGGCTTTTTTTACTTCTTCAACGCTATAATTAATGGCATCATATAGCGCAGTGGAAGAATCTGCCTGCATTGAGTCGACAAGCGAGTTGATCCTTGTTGCATCCTGGGTTAGTGGTAGTTTTGCATCGACGGTAGATGAAAAGCCGGTGATGCTGATAAAGTCTTTTTTAGTATTGAAGCTTCTTACAAACTGTTTTACGGCGGCTTTGGCATTTTCAATAGGTGCTTTATATCCCTTGGGGAATTTTACATTCCAGTTTGCGTCTATTTGAAATAATGCTTTCCCTTCCTTGTCATATAATAGCGACAAATCATCATTCATTGAACCGGAATGGTCTATAACTATACCTACATTGATAGGCTGGTTTTTCGAAATGGGTTCAAGGGATACTACATTGCATTCCTGCCGGTTCTCTTTGACAAACATCTTTTCTTTCGACAGGTTCCAGACAGGTTCACCTGTTCGTGTTTCGGCTCTGAATACAACAGAAATATTTGGGAAAGCATCGGGATAAATATTCAGTATCGTCAGATCTGCTGTATCGGAGGTTGATAATTGACCGTTGACTTTTTTTGCTTGTCCTGATAGATTCAAGGTGAAGCAAATGGCTATCGCCAGGAGGGCTAATTTGTTCACGGGGGTTATTTAAGGTGTCTTAATACTTGCAGCCGAGGGTTGCGCCGCGAAAGCCGGTCGGGCCTCGTTCACCGTCAAGCAATACCTGCTAATAAATGTAGATATAATTGCCTGAGTTTTCTATTTTCCCGTGAAATTCTTTGGGAGGAAAATAATTCGCAGAGTTCTTGTGTAGTTATTGTTTCTACCTTAACTTTGAAAGACAAAGTACTTTTTTTACTTAAAGAACTGGCATTGTTTACAAGCCATCGTTGAGAAGAGCCCGACAGGTGGGTGGCTCAATAGTTTCTATTGTTCCCGGGGATACCCAGGCACCCTGGCATAGTAATGCGTTTTCAAAATGCTTTTTGGGGGCTCAGCTAAGGATTGGTGGATCACCCTTGCCAATCGGGCATGCCTGCGCCAACGTGCTGCAGCGCATATCAGCGTTGGGCAACATGACTATTTGCAGGGGGACTTTTTTCATATTTAAATTCAGCAAGTGCAGCATTCTACCCGTACATTTTATAATAGTTTGTCTTTTCTTTATCCGGCCATCGATTACTTTTTAAGAGGAAATAAGATGTGCCTGATTGAGGAGGTTAATCGTTGTGTTCCCGGAAAACTGCTGGAGATTGGCGTTGGTAATGGATCACATTTATCCTTATACGGCTCTCATCAAATTGTAGGTATCGACATTTCGGAATCCATGCTCCGGAAAGCGCAGCGTTATAAGCATGAGCGTATTGAATTGCTTTTAATGGATGGGGAAAATCTGTTGTTTCCAGCAGCTTGTTTTGACTATGTGGTGATCAGTCACGTGCTGGCGGTTACAAAAGATCCAGATCAATTGGTGAACCAGATCTACCAGGTACTAAAGCCTGGCGGCAAGCTGTTTATTCTCAATCATTTTACGCCTGCAAATTGGCTCAGGTACGTTGACTGGGCTTTTCAGCCCTTGTCGGCCCTTTTTCATTTTAGATCTTCCTTTCATTTGACCGATGTTAAAGCTCTGCAACGTTTTTCCCTTGAAAAGCAAACTGAACTGGGTAAGGGCTCTTATTTTAAACTTCTTATCTGTCGTAAGCCTTGAAAAAATACTTTCCGATACTGCCTGTATCCTTACTTCTTAGCTTATTTATTTACGTTTTTTACCGTACTGATAAGACGCTGATCAATCAGCTCTGTATTTCGATCTTTCAACAGGAGCCGTATAACTTTCTAAAAAGCCGTGTTGCCTTTTCGCTCCCATTGCCGGATTTTATTATTTATTCTTTGCCCGAAGGCTTGTGGGTCTTTTGCATTACACTCACCTCGAGCACTTTTTACCTGGAGATACGAAAACGAAAATGGAATCTGATATATGTTCCCATACTGTTAGCCTTACTCATGGAACTATTTCAGCTTTTGCATATTGCCAACGGTCGGTTCGATTGGATGGATATTATCTTTTCGACTATCTTTTGGTTGCTGGCTTTGCTATGCACGAGGGCTAACATAGGTAAAGAGTCCATCTTTCAATCAACCAATACGGCAACTATTTACTGTATCGTCAGTTACTTTATTGTTTACCTGGCCCATGTCAATTATTAAGCATGAAAATCTTCAATCAGTTCAGGGCTTAATATTCCCGAACAGATCTCCCTAACTTCTCCCGTCATCCTGATTGCAAAGTTGTCATCAACATTGATCGTCAATTTACCTCCCAGCATCCTGATGGTGATATCCTGATCGACTAAGTTTTTCTTTCTTAGTACACTGGCCACTGCGCAGGAAGAAGTTCCCGATGCGAGAGTAAAACCGGCCCCCCTTTCCCAGATGAGGATCTCCACTTCCTTCCTGTTAATTACTTTAGCAAATTGTACATTAATACGATTGGGGAACATTTTATGGTTTTCCAGGAATGGGCCATAATGTTTTATCTCTTCAATATTTAGTTCATCTTTCAGTATAACACAATGGGGATTGCCCATGGAGACGCAATTCACTTCATATGTTCTATCGTCTGCGTGGATCAATTCGTTGACAACCTCTGCGGATTCGAAATTGGCGGGTATCAACTTTGACTGAAATATGGCATGGCCCATATCGACAGTAATAATTTTTGCCCTGTTGTTTACAGTTTCCTCAATTTTGGCCTTTACAATTCCTCCTTTCGTTTCTACGCTGAACTCCTGTTTGGTTACAATGCCATAGTCGAATACGTACTTGCAAAATATACGCAGGCCATTTCCGCTTTTCTCTGCCTCGGAGCCATCTGGATTAAATATGCGCAACCCTATGTCGGCCATATCAGATTCAACCAGTAACAGTACCCCGTCGGACCCTATGCCAAAGTTTACGTTGCAAATTCTTTTGATCGCTTTTTCCTCCAATTTGAAGGTGGTATTTCGGCTATTCAATACCAGGTATTCATTGCCGAGGCCATGGATCTTTACAAAATGATTCGTGTTCATAAAATGCTGGTGTCGTTTTGAGCTAAAATTCGTCGGTTTATTTTAACCAATTGGTAGAATTGATGTCCTGTATCATTTGTGGCCGGTCGAGCAGGCACATCTCCGATTACCTAGAAGGGCCAACCGTTCAACCCGTTTTCATATCCCTGTAACTCTAACCGGGAAATTGTCTAACCGTTTTTGGGATGATCTACAGGATTTTGTGGACCTATCGGTATCTCAATGTCCACAGTAGTTCCCTCATTGAAAACAGAACGGTAAGCTATTTTACCTTTCAGTAATTTGATCCTTGCCTGTATATTAATCAGTCCGATACCCTGTACATCACCTTTAACTGTAGGATCAAAGCCTTTTCCATTGTCTTCCACGGTTATCATCAGGTGACTGTTGTGAATGCTCATTTGAACAATAGCGCCGGATGCCTGTGCGTGCCGTAGCGTATTCTGTAAGAGTTCCTGTACAACCCTGAATATATGGAAAGACTGCTCTGTGGTGAGTATCGCCTGTTCAGTGTGCAGAATTCTAAATGAGATAGTCAGTGCGCCGCTTTGGTGGATGCTGTTGCAATAATCCCGTAAAGCATATTCCAGTCCATGTTGTAAAGACAGTTCAGTACTCAGGCTGTGCGATAAGTTTCTCAGTTCGAGAATGGATTCATTAAGCCGTCCAATGTTCACTTCAAAAGCCCCGTCCTGCTCTTCCGGCAATTGCAGTCCTTTCTTAAAGGCCGAAAAGGAATGTTTGATACCACTCAGTTTGCTGCCCAGCCCGTCATGCAGTTCCCGTGCCATTTTGGTGCGTTCCTGTTCAATAGCCAGTTCCCGTTCCATGATAATTTTCTGTTGTTCCAGCTTTCTTTTCAGGTAAGCTTTAATAACTATAAAAAGTACACCTGCGGTAGTTAGCAGCAACAGCGTTATGAACCACCAGCTTTTCCACCAGGGCTTTTGCACTGTAATGGAAAGCGTGTACAGGTTTTTGCTTTCCACATTTTCTGCATTAATAGCTTTTGCCTCCAATACATAATCTCCGGCCGGTAAATTGGCATACCGGATCACCGATTTATTGGCCGCTGCAATCCAGGCTTTATCATATCCTTTCAGGGTGTAGAACAAGCGGTTGGAGGCCGGGTTGGCAAAATCCAGCACCGTAAATTGAAAACTGATCGTATTCTCCTGCGGCTTCAATTCAAGCGTTTTTAGCTCTCCTTCATTAACACCCGTGGTAAAGGCTGCATCGTTGACCTGCAAAGCCGACAACTGTAAGCGGGGAGGATACGTGTAGGCCTGTATGGCCGAGGGATAAAAGGAGTTTAACCCGTTCACACCCCCAAACAATAATTCTCCGTTGGAAGCTTTGCAGAAAGAGTAGGTATTAAACTCATTGCTTTGCAAGCCGTCACCCGCATTAAAAATGGTAATATTCCCATCAGAGAGTCGCAGGCGGTTGATGCCCGCATTGGTGCTCAACCAAAGATCTTCCTTATCGGGCAGTAAGCCATACACATACTGGTTGCTGAGTCCATTACTGGTGGTTATTATTTTTTCAACAGTCATTAATCGCTTATGGTATTGTAACAAGCCGATGGTACTACCTATCCACAGGGTGGTATCATTATTTTCATAAAAACATTTAATGGTAGCCTGGTAGGGGAAGTTCTTTTTAACAATAAAGGAATCTCCCAGTAGTGTGCCCGCCATAAATCCTTTGAAGGCGCGGGAAACATAAACGGTACCGGTCTGGTCGCAGAAGCTGGTCAGGTAAACATCCCTTTCCGGTAATCCTTTCACGGCATGAATGGAATAAGTATTTTTTTCTTTTTTTACCAGGTAAAGGCCTGCATTGGAAGAAGCCAGCAGTATACCACCAGTAATCTCCATAATAAAATTGAACTGTCTGCCCGGTACTGTATAGGCAGCGGGAGGAAAGGGTACTTGTGTAATTTTTCGAGATAGCGGGTCGATGGTGAACAATCCTGCAAAAGTGGCCACCCATATTGTGCCTTTGCTGTCTTTGTACAAATGCTCAATAGCAGGAGGCAGTCCGGTGCTGATGGAACCGCTCACTTGTTTTTCTTTATCCAATATTAAAATGCCGTTGGATTGGGTGCCGCACCAGAATTGGTGATCATCCGTTTCAACGATACTGCGCATAAAATTATTCACGCCCAATTGTTCTGACTCTTCCCGGGTAAGATGATGATTAAACCGGAACTTCTCCAGGCTCACATAATCCACCCCCTTTCCCCAGATAGCAGCCCACAGATGGTTTTCGGCATCCGTATACAGGTATTGAATTTGGTTGCCCGATAAAGAATAGGGGTTACGAGAGGAGGCATAATAATGGTCCGTAATTATTTTATGCAGGGTATCCAATTTAAAAAGCCCCTGTCGTAAAGTGCCTATCCAAAGTTTCCCCTTACTGTCAAAAGTCAAGGTCTTGATATCTTCTATCTTTTTTCCGCCTGATGCGTCGATGCGGTGGCTGATGTCCTTGTTGTTATAATAAAGCAGACCGGCCGGGCCGCCAATCCACAAACCGCCCGGAACAGGCAGCAGGCAGGTAAAACCGGGAATGCCGGCCGGCTCCATCGTTAGCAGCGATTGCCAGTTAAGGGTATCGCTTTTCAGTATGCCTTTATATACCTGTGGGGTATTGTTAACGATCGCATAAATTGCTTCTGGTTTGTTGAAAGGCGCCGCGGGTACTGTTTTAATAAAGAGGTTGCCTGGAACCTGAAAGTGACTTACTACCCGGAACTTTTTGGTATAGGGATCAAATAGCAGAATGTCTGAACCTGATTGGATCCATATCCTTTCCTTATCATCAATGTAAAAAGGGGAGAACAACTGGTCGTCGGCCTTTCTGTCCGGCATCTGGTAATTAACGAACTGATTGAGCTGGCGGTTGTAAAAGTTCAATCCCTTATTACTGCCGATCCATAAATTGCCATGGCTGTCTTCTGTAATATTCAGGAAAAGTGTCCCTTTTATCGAATGGAGCTTTTGCTGGTCTTCCCGGTAAATCAAACAGGAAATGCCGTCGTATCGGTTAAGTCCGTCAAAAGAGCTGATCCATACGTAGCCACGCGAGTCTTTATAAATGCAGTTATTAACCCCTTGTGAAAGTCCATTGTTAACGGTAAGGTGGTTGAATAGTAAGCTATTCTGCCGGCAAAAGCAGACCTGACATGTCAATATCAGGCAGATACCTATCAAAAGCCTTGCAGGGATCATCGGGAAAGGAAATTACTGAGTTTTTAACAAGATACCCCTTACCCATTGAATTTTAGTTATTGATGGTGGTAACCGTAGAGGGAAATTCTGCACTAAAAGATAGTTGGGAAGGTATGGGAATAATGAAGTAAGGAGATAACGGCATTGCAGGATCGGTTAAAAGAGTAAGCAGTATAGCACAAAGGTAGTTTGTCTGACTCTTGCATAAAAAAAAGCCCCACATCACTGCGGAGCTTTTAAAGCTGTGGAGAATACCGGAGTCGAACCGGTGACCTCTTGCATGCCATGCAAGCGCTCTAGCCAACTGAGCTAATTCCCCATTTCAATCCGAAAAAAACCGGGTGGTTTTTGTTTTTCGGAGGGCAAAGATAACTGCCTGATTATTCGCTTCCAAATAAAAATCTAAAATCAATGTAGCGTGGGATTTTAGGTTCCTGCAGATAGCTGCGAACAGCTAGCGTGAGCGGAGGCAGGGCTTCGGAACGGTTGGGAAGGGTGGGGCGAAGGACGGCACTGCAAGCGCCTCTGTGAACCATACAGTCTGCTGGAGTATTCGTAGCAAAGGTGCTGTTTGGGGGTGATGGGACAGTCTCTTTTGTACGTGGCAATCGGTAATGCCTTATATTACAATGGCTCAGCCCGCCCGCCACGGCGGCGCCTGGCGTACCTTATTGACGGATTTTTAAACATCATTCCTATGCTCCTTCAACGTATTGCTTTTTCCTTCCTCCTGTTTTGGGTTTTGAATGCGAACGCCCAACCCGTCCAATCAGTCGATATCTGTGTGTACGGCGGGTCGTCTGCAGGTGTTATCGCAGCTTATACAGCCAAAAAGGCCGGTAAGTCGGTTATACTGATCGAGCCTGGGCAGCGCCTCGGCGGTCTCAGTTCCGGTGGCCTCGGCTTCACCGATATCGGCAACAAATACGCCGTGAGCGGCCTGGCCCTCGACTTCTACCGCCGCCTGGGCCGTCATTATGGCAAATTCGAATCCTGGATCTTTGAACCGTCCATCGCCGAACAAACCTTCCTGCAGTATATCAAGGCTGCTAATGTTCCTGTGATCTACAGCAGCGGTCTGTTCGATGTTAAGAAAGATCAGGGGCGCATCACAGCTATTACCGTCAATGATCCTTTGGCGCCAACGCCTCAAAAAGCAACAACGATCCGCGCTAAAATCTTTCTTGACTGCACCTACGAGGGCGATCTGATGGCCAAGGCCGGCGTAAGCTACTTTGTTGGCCGCGAAGCCAATAGCGTCTACAACGAAACTTATAACGGCGTTCAGCTCCGCGATAAACACCAGTTTCCCGATGGCATCGACCCCTACAAAGTAGCGGGCAATCCCAATAGCGGTTTGTTATGGGGTATCAGTGCCGCTCCGCTCGGGCCCCAGGGTCAGGGCGATAAAATGGTGCAGGCCTATAACTTCAGGATCTGCCTTTCCAATGATCCCAGTAACCTCCTGCCTATTACTCAACCCGTAGGTTACGACGCTTCAAAATATGAATTGTTGTTGCGGGTGCTGGATAAAAAGCCGGCTAAAGACCTGTGGGCTTTCCTCAAGTTTGACCTGATGCCCAATCATAAAACAGATATCAATAACAATGGCCCCTTCAGTACCGATATGATCGGCATGAACTACAATTATCCCGATGCCGATTTTGCTACGCGTAAGAAAATAGAGGAAGAGCATAGGGCCTACGTTAAAGGCTTGTTGTTCTTTATTGGTCATGATCCGCGCATGCCCGAACACCTGCGCCAGGAGATGCTGAAATGGGGTTATCCCAAAGATGAATATGTGAAAACCGGCAACTGGTCGCCTCAAATGTATGTACGCGAAGCGCGCCGCATGATCGGTCAGTACGTGATGACACAGGCCAACTGCGAAGGCAAGGAAGTAGTGGAAGATGGCGTAGGTATGGCTGCTTATACCATGGATTCTCACAATACCCAGCGCATCGTCGTGAATGGCATGGTAAAGAACGAGGGTGATGTGCAGATCGGTGGTTTCGGTCCTTATCCTATTTCGTATCGCTGCATCATTCCCAAGCCGGAGGAATGCAAGAACCTGCTGGTGCCGGTTTGTTTGTCGGCGAGCCATATTGCCTACGGCTCTATCCGTATGGAACCTGTGTTTATGGTACTGGCGCAAAGTGCTGCCCTGGCTGCTTCTATGGCCATCGATCAAAAACAGTCGGTACAGGAGGTGGATGTGGCCAGGTTGCAAGTTGCGCTGCGGGCAAACCCACTCATGGATGGTTCGGTGCCGGAGATCGTAGTGGACAATGATGATAAAGAGCATGTGCGTACCGATGGATCCTGGAACGTCCAGAAAGGTGGCTACGGGTCTTCTTATTTTACGACCACCCTGGACGGACAAGCAACAAAGACGATCACCTTTACTCCGGTGATCAAACGTGCCGGTAACTATGAAGTGTACGTGTATCTGCCGAAGGTGAACAATATGGCGCGGGAAATTCCCCTGCAGGTTTTCGACGGTGTGAAGGCTCATGCCGCCTCTATCGAGCCAGCAGCCATTAAAGTTGCGGGACAAACTTCGGGCGAGTGGGTGAAGATCGGCTCGTATAAATTGCCGGCAGGCGCTCAATCGCACCTGAAAATGGAAGCTCGTGGTACCGATGGCGTGGTAATTGCCGATGCGGTACTGTTCATTCCAAGATAGTCTGTGCGTTGCTTAAGCTCAATAAAAACGAAAGCCCCCGGCAGGTTGAATGCTGCCCGGGGGCTTTTTTGTCAATTTATCCCTGTTGCCTGCGGCAATGTGTATTGCTCCCTGTGACCTGACTGCGCTTTACTTGCCCTGTTGCAATTTCCTGACGGCCTGCTCGCCCACTTTCGTTCCCTGCAATACACCATTATCGATAGCATCCATAAAGTGAATGCCTCCATAGAATCGACTGATGGCTGCTTCGTCGGCCGCCTGTTTAAAAGAGGTGAAGTCGCGGGCCGGCAATCCATAACTTACTTCTACACTGTCCCGGTAAGCGAATTTGTCGCCAAAGTAATGCGTGAGTATGGTGGCTGATGCTGAAGAGATCACCGAATGGCCACTCAGGTATTCCGGGAATGGAGGTGTTTGCAGCAGTGGCTGCCAGTGCGGATCTACCAATTGGCGAATGGCTGATTCCGGACGTATGCGGTTGCTGCGGAACTTTTCATCCCAACAGGTGATGAACCCATCCATAAGGCCCATCGATACCATCGCATATATCTGCATACTTTCCTTAAAGGATTTCTTCGCCTGCACGCAGGCTATTCCCGTTATGCCAAGCCAATGTGCTCCGGGCGATATTTTCTTAAGTCCGAGTATCAGGTGGCCATCATCCTGCACCGCAAAAGGATTACAATCCCAGAAGGCAGCAATGACCCGGTACTCATGCGGCATTTCTTTCGTTACCTCGTAATTGCGCATCATCAACTTATAAAAGTCTGATTGCCTGCCGGTCGCAAATGTTACCGGTGGTGGCGGGATGAACTGAGCTGCCGAATCGAGCGTAAAAGGACGCACTGTGTTGAAATAGGGCTCTACGGCCGCCATATAAGCAGGAGCGGTCGGGAACCAGCAACCGGGCTTATTGACCGGTGTATAACGGGGATAATTGCTGATCTTGTTGTACCTGTCGCCCTTGGCAAAGGCCAGTATCTTCTTACTCACCCATCCTGCATATGCCAGGGAATGATCGAGCAGTTCGGGCGATATGCCCGATTTTTTGCAGGAGTCGATGAACTGTTGTTCGTATTGGTCCATCTGCTTGCCGGATGGCTGCATCTTTTTCGCTGTTTCCATCATCGCCAGCAAGGCGCTGATCTCTACATGAAAGTCGTTCAGTGAATCGGGCTTTTTCAAGGCAGGGTAGTCATTCACAACCTTGTGCATGTGTAGTAAAGTGCTGTCGTTCTCTGCCAGCACTTCATAACCCGCAAGGGTAGCATAAGAGAAGAAACGTGATGCCAGTGGCGGATTGGTGATGTCGTGGATCATCAGGTCGGTCATTTTGGTGACTACCTGACTAATATGGGTAGTATTAAATGCCGGCGTATTGTTTTGTTGCTGCCGGCAGCCGGCACCAGCGAAACAAACTACGATGCAAAGACTAATGAGAATACGCATGGTTATCGGGTTGTGTAAGCTTTGATGGTTTGTTGGTTTATACCGAAGAGCAACAGATTCTTGAAGGGCAGTACGCTGCGCACATCGCCGGTGAGGTAAAAGCCTGATTCCTGTTGTGGTACGTAGGTGAACTTGCCTTTCCCATCACCCTTCAACAGGGTGCCGAAATTGGCATCGTACCTGCCCAGCCGTAAACGCGCGCGATTGATGTTGCCACAGAGCAGCAGGTCTTCGGCACCGTCCTTGTTATAGTCGAGACTAGTGATGGTGTAGACGGGCGATCGTTGTACTTCTGCCGGAAGTTCCTTCTGATGAAGTTTACCATCGGCCCCACTTTCGAAGTAGGCGGTGGTGAGGTAATTGGCTTGCAGTCGTTTCACCTCTTTCAGTTCATCTTTGGTAAAGATGGTTTCCATCGTGGCATCGGCGTATCCTTTGTAATCGGTAAACCTGGTACGCATAATGCTCATCTGATCGAGCAGCTCGTCTCTTGTTACATAAGGATGTTCTTTCCCCTGGATATAAAAACAGCAAATCGGGTCGATAGAGCCGTTGTCGTCGAAGTCCTTGTAGTAAAGCGATGCGGGCTCCTGGTCGCTTACATGGCATTGTGTATTGAGACCATTGTTGCCAATGATCAGATCGGGCTTGCCATCTTTGTTGAAGTCACCCACCTGCAATTTATTCCACCAGCCGCTGTACGATTTGTCGAAGTATTGATTGGTCCCTATTTCCAGTTTGTTACTGGTGTTGAGGTACACCTGTACGGGCATCCATTCGCCTACAACAATAAGGTCCTGCTTTTTGTCGCCGTTGAGATCGACCCAGGCTGCGTCGGTGATCATGCCGGCGTTCTGCAAGGCGGGGGCTATTGTTTTTATCTGGTCAGTAAATTTTCCTTTGCCGTCATTGATGAGCAGGTAGCTGACCGGCGTTTCGGGGTATCGCCCTGGTATTACCCGGCCGCCGACGAACAGGTCGGGCGATCCATCACCGTTGATGTCCTGTACCCGCACGCAGCTTTTGCTTACCAGCATAGCAGGTAAGCTATTTGCACTATGTATGAATTGTCCTTTACCATCATTGAGGTAAAGCCTGTCCTGGAGGTTGCCATCTTCGGGCAGAAAACTATTGTAGCCACCGCTCGCTACGTATATGTCCTGGTGTCCGTCGCCGTTGGCATCGAAGAACACCGCGTCTGCGTCTTCAAATGTTTTACCTGCTTCGAAGGCTGGTTGCTTGCTGACGAGGAATCGGCCGTCTTTTTGTTGCATGTACAACATGGCTCCCATACCTCCACTCGCGCCTGCATAGATATCCTCGAGTCCGTCGCCGTTGGCATCGCCTTTGGCCAGTGCCGGTGTATTGAAGGAAAGCGGGTTTACCATCAGTGGCTGGCGCTTGAAGTCGTTGATGGCATTGGGTGTATACACATGGCGGAAAGGCGCTCCCGTTTCAACGAATAGTGGGGCTGTTGCTGCCGGTATTTTAGTTGGCCGGGTAGCCTCCTTTTCCTGCAGCGTTAAAACCTGGTTGGCTTTTACTTGCTTAAGTGTTTGTTCCTTACCTGAAACCCAGATGATACGCAGTGAATCGATCTGCGCAGCTTTGCCCAATCCGGCATGCAGTAATGTCGATACAGTCGATTGGTAGCCACGCGTGGGCATTTGCTCCAGGTATTGTTGCTGGCCTTCGTGGTAGAGGATCACCCTGGCGCCTATGCCCTGGGTATTGCCACCGGCGCCCTGCAGCTTTATCTGCAGGTAGTGCTGCCGCCCGTTGGTCTCATTGCGGTAGATGAATGCTGGCTCATTGACATTGTTGATCACCAGGTCGAGGTCGCCGTCGTTATCGAGGTCGGCATAAGCTGCGCCGTTGCTATTGGAGTGGCGGGTCATGCCCCAGGCTTGTGTCTTATTGCTGAAACTGCCGTCCTGCCGGTTGGCAAATACGTAATTGGTGAGGTTGGATGCTGGTATCTGGTGTACCAGCTCGAGTACATCTTCGCGGTTGAGGCGGCCTTTGCTTTGTATATAATCGTTCATGTACTTGATAAAGTCCATATTGGTGAAGTCGCGCAAGTAGCCATTGGTCACGAACAGGTCTTTCCAACCGTCATTATCGTAATCGGCGAGCAGGGGCGCCCAACTCCAGTCGGTATTGGAAATGCCTGCCTGTTGGCCGGCTTCGCTGAAATAAACGTCCTGCTTGCCAAGTCCCCTTGCTGCTGATTCAGGTATAGGTCCATTGTTTATCTGCAGCATATTGCGCATATACTGGTAACCAAATCCGGATCGTATGTTGAGGTCGAATTTTTCATAGTTGTCGGGCGCGAAGAGTAATTTCTGCCGGCGGTTGTCTTCGGGCAACATGTCGAGGGTGAAGATATCCGGCCGGCCGTCGTTGTTGACGTCGGCGATATCGTTGCCCATGGAGAACTGGCTATTGTGTCCGATGCTGGTGTGCAGGCGATCGGTGAAGGTGCCATTGCCATTGTTCATGTAGAGGTAGTCGGGCACCGCATAGTCGTTGGATACATAGATGTCTTCCCAACCATCGGCATTGAGGTCGGCGATGCCTGCACCGAGTCCGTAGGTGAGCGACGAACTGCTGATACCGGATCTTTTGGTGATATCGCTGAAATGATTGTTGTCGTTTTGGTATAGACGTATACCGCAGGCTATGTCTTCCTGGGCCAGGATGGCCGATGTACGGGCTTCGTCGAGTACAGGCAGGTTTACCGGGTTGTGGTTGAGCAGCAATAGATCAAGATCGCCATCGCGGTCATAGTCGAAGAAATATCCCTGTGTGCTGTAGGAGGAGTCGGAAAGGCCGTATTGCACTCCCTGCTCACTGAAGCGCGGGTTGCCCTGCGTATCATTGCCTTCGTTGATGAAGAGTTCGTTGCGTCTTTTTTCGGGCCGGAGTTTTCCCGAATAGCAAACATACAAGTCCAGCTTCCCATCTCCATTTACATCGGCCATGGTTACGCCGGTTTTCCAGGGGCCGGGTCTGCCAGCCACGCCGGCTGATGTGGTGATGTCTTCAAAGCTCAGTTTGTCTTTGTTGAGGTAGAGCTTATTGTCGGTCATGTTGCCGGAGAAGTACAGGTCTGTGAGGCCATCGCCGTTGATATCTCCGGCCGCAACACCTCCGCCGTTGTAGAAGTACTCATACATCAGCACGTTGGTGTTGAGCCCTTCGGTGAGTGTGTTGCTGAAGTCGACATGCGTTTGTTCGGGCGTCAGCAGGGTGAACAGGGGAGGGCCATCGGCCGGCTTTTCTGCAGCAGGCTTTTGATCACTGCAAGCAAATGAGAATGTACATATGGCAGCCAGCAGAAGGGTGCAGTAGTTGTTGGTGGAATACAATGTTATCGGGTTTTATTGTCTGAATTTACTGATTCTCTAAAATAAATCAGGCCGCTTTTCAGCGACCTGACTTGGTAAACGAAAACAAAAACACCAAACGAAATAATTGCTATGGACAGGTGTGGTTTTGATCTCAAATAACTACAATCATAGAACAAGGTAAGGTAGTGTGGAGCTGCCTCACGAGGCAGCTCCACACATTATTAGTAGCCTGGATTTTGCACCAGCTTGGTATTAGTGTTCATTTCATCGAGCGGGATGGGTCGGAAGTACATCTTATCATCCCATTTCCTGGATTCCAATGCCCCTGGCGTTGGTGTATAGGTATACGTGTATTTGCTTTCATCAAAGCGATAGGGGCTCGGTGGCGTTGCTCCTGCTTTGAGGGTGCCTACTACATTGATGTAATTAATGGGACGCCCCAGTGTGGTAGGAGCGATCATCCAGCGTCGTGCATCGTGGTAGCGATGGTCTTCGTAGGCCAGTTCCACACGCCGTTCGTTCTGATAACGGGCCTTCAATGCGGCACCGCTTTCTGTAATGGCCGGCATACCTGCCCGGAAGCGAATCCTGTTCAGCCAGGTCCGGGCTTCGAGGTCTTCTCCCAGTTCTATACAGGCTTCTATATAGTTAAATACGATTTCTGTATAACGGAAGAAAGGCCAGGGAACAGTTTGGCGTGCATTGTTATCGACCAGGTTGGGATCGGGGTCGATAAATTTGCGCATATAATAACCGGTCCAGGAGCCATTCCAGTTTTCAATGGAGCTGGAACGGGTGTCCAGGCCATCAATGAACTTTCCACCGCCCAAATCGTACCGACCCACTTGGATCTGACTGACGGGGTCGACGTTGCCAGAGGCTTTATCGCGTGGTTTCCAGTCGGCGCCATCGTACAGGACGGTGGCATATAAACGGGGATCGCGATTCTTGTAGGGGGCTGCTTTTTGAGTGGCATTGCTCCAGCTGAATTTGGTACCATCCATCATTTCGTAGTCGTCCACGAGTTCCTGAATGGGTGAGTTCCCAGCCCAATTGTGGTAGCCGTTGGGGCCGTTGTAAAGTCCCATCTGCATACCCCCTTCTTCGCGGGCTGAGGTGAAGAAGCGTCCGAAGAGGATTTCCTTTTTGGTGTCATCGAGACCAGGAGCTTTGCTGGCGCCGCCCATGGACAAAGAGACATAATTCATTTTGCCATCTGCCGGGGATACCGGTGCTGCCAGGTCGAGTTTGTAACCCCTGCCAGGAATTTTGTCCATGATCGCTTTGGCTGCATCTTTGGCTGCTTTCCAACGGGCGGCACGATCACCGGCTGGAGAACCCAAAAACTCAGGTTTGCTGTATGCAGCGATGGTGGCCGATTTAGCTTTGGCGGTTGGGATGTCGTGCAAGTCACTGGCTGCATACAACAGCATGCGTGCTTTCAATGCCATTGCGGCGATCTCGTTGGCTTTGCCATCGGGCATAGACTTGTCTTTCAACTCAGTGATGGCGCTGTCGCAATCTTTGATGATAAAGGTTACGCACTCATCCCAGGTATTGCGGTTAATAGAAAAATCATCATCCAGTTTGTATGATTTGTCAATGATGGGCACAGCTCCATAATACCTTACCAATTGATGGTAATAGAAGGCACGCAGGAAGTGTGTTTCTCCCTGTAACCTTTTTTTAAGTCCGTTGACATCTTCAAAGGTTGCGGTGCGCAGGTTCTCAAGCGCCAGGTTGGCGTGCCTGATCCTTCCATACATATCGTTTTTGCTACCATCCTTTCCCCAGCGATAATTTACGTTCACCCATCCAAGGTTGGAAGGATTAAGAACTGCTTCGTTGATAACATTGATGCCCCGGCTGGGGTGTGTGAATACTGCTTCATCGGTGAGTGAAGCCAGCATTTGTTCGTCGAAACCTCCCTGGCCCAAACCTGAATACAGGCCTGTGACAAAGGCTTCTGACAACGCAGGGTCTTTCCAGGTATCGACCGACGATGCTTTGTCAAGCGGTTTGGTATCGAGAAACTCCTGCTTGCAGCCTGTTAAAAAGATGCCGGAAACGATAGGAAGGGTGATATATTTAAGCAATTTCTTCATCTTGTTCAGTTTTAAAAGGTTACTCTTGCGCCTACGTTGATGATCCTTGACTGCGGATAATATTGCCCGCTTCCACTGGTGGACTCCGGATCCCATATTTTCATTTTATCGAAAGTGAGCAGGTTGATGCCATTTGCATACAGACGCAGGTTGCTGATCCCTACCTGCTGCGTGAGTTTGCTGGCGAAGTTGTAACCTACTTCTACATTCTTCAAACGCAGGTAATCGCTGTTGCGCAGCCAATAGGTGTTTCCGCTAAAGGCATTGCCGCCAGAATAATAAGTGTTGCCACGGTTGGTGAGGCGAGGGTCGGTTCTGCTGGGATTTTCGATCGACCAGCGGTGGTCGTAGGAATACTGCAGAAAGTTGCCTATGGCTCCGGACTCTGTTCCCCAGAAGAGCAATCCACCGGCGGCTCCCTGGAGGAGGATGGTGCAATCAAAACCTTTGTATTGCATATTGATGTTCATACCTCCGGTAAACAGGGGATCGCGGTTCTTG
Organism: Paraflavitalea sp. CAU 1676; assembly: GCF_029223285.1. GTDB lineage: Bacteria > Bacteroidota > Bacteroidia > Chitinophagales > Chitinophagaceae > Paraflavitalea. Next base: position 1,041,887 of record NZ_JARHUJ010000001.1, read on the forward strand.
TCGAGGCGCACGCGGTCATCGGCATCGATCTTACCATTGCCATCCACATCTTTTATCTTCAAATCGCCGGGCCGCAAGATGCCGGTGCTGCCGATGGCAGCGCTGTAGTTGATGGTATTCTTATCTATTTCAGCCTGGTCATAGAATACGCCATCAGACTCATACACGAGGAAGGCGGCTCCATTGGTGCCGAATGTATGGCCTTTGGAAAGCTGGTGCGGTTTCAACCCTGGTGTCTCAGGGAGTTTAACGACTTCGTTCTTGGCATAACCGCCATTGATGCTTACGGTGTATTTAAAGTCTTTACCCACTTTATCGCTGTAGCTGATCAGGAATTCGAAACCTTTGTTCTTTACTTTGCCGAGGTTCTGCGGCGGCAATTCCATACCGGCGGAGGCAGGCACCTGGGCTTCATTGGCCATCAGGATCTTGCTACGCACGTTGTAGAAGTAGTCGAACTCGAAGCTCAGTTTGTTTTGCAGCACCGAACCTTCCAATCCTACGTTGGAGTTGTTGGCTACTTCCCAGGTATATTGCGGGTTGGGTACGCTGCTTTCACGCAGGGTTTTCAATACGCTGTTGCCGGCTACATAAGAGCCAAAGTCGTAGAGGGAGAGGAACCTGTATTCCTGTAACACGCCATTGAAGATGATGTTGTCGTTACCCATTTGTCCCCAGGAGCCACGCAGCTTCAGGTTGTCGAGGAAGGAGAAAGTTTTCATGAAACTTTCTTCCGATATACGCCAGCCTACGAGCACACCCGGGAAGAAACCCCAGCGTTCTTCTTTCGGGAATATATAGGACCCATCATAGCGCCAGAGGAACTCTGCGATGTACTTTTCCTGATAGTTGTAGTTTACCCGGCCGAAATAACTCAAACGGGCGCGCTCAAATGCTCCCCCGTTGTTATTCTTCAGGGCATCATCGCCGCCAGCAAACAACTGGTCGATGGTTGGTGAGATATAATTTCTGCGGAAAGCATTGAAATTCTGGTTGTCGATCGTTTCCCGGTTGATCGCTGCGAGCAGATTAATGGTATGATCGCCGAATGTGCGGTCGTAATTCGCAAACGCGTTAAGCGTTATGTTTATCTGATCTTCTTCCGACTCAGTCAATCTTGGATCGGTAAATGTTGAGCGAACAGACTTTTGGAGCTTGGGTGTTACGCCGTCAGCTTCAAACGATGTTTTATCCCAGTTATACAAAGACCAGGGTGTTTCCCATCTTTTGGTACGGCGAATATACTTGTCCAAAGAAGCAAACCCTGTAACCTTCAAGCCATTGACACCGGGGATCTGGATCTCCACCCTGCCGTTGGTTTGAAAATAATCGCGCTTGTCTTTGTCGTAACCAGTTGCATTGGTGGTGATCACGATAGGGTTTTCACCGTTTTCAATATCAGGTCCCGGCAGGCCATTGGGCCATACTTCGGGTTCCGTGGGTTTGCCACGCATCAGCATACGGAAGATCGGTTGTGCACCCCTGGTGGGGAAGAAGCGGAACTCTTCGCGGGCTGTTAATCCAATGCTGGTGTTGATGTATTTGTTGATCTTGGCATCGAGGTTCAAACGCATGTCGTATTGTTTGTAACCTGTTGCCGAATTCTTGTAATAACCATCCTGATTGCTGTATCCGATAGAGGCGAGGTATTTAACGGCCTCTGTACCACCTGATACCTGCAGGTTATGCCTTGATTGGGGCGACCAGGTCTTCAGCGTGGTTCCAAACCAATCGGTGTTGGGGTATCTCCAGACATCTGAACCGTCGCCGTGTTTTTTTATGACATCTGGTGAATAGGTTGCGTTATACACTTTCCCAGCTGGAGTGGTATAGGTGCCGGTTGCTTTAAAAGCGTCCCAGGCGGCTTTCCACTGGGAAGGGGGAAGGTCTTCGATCTTTTGATCAAAGATGTTCAGTTCATTCACCAGGTTGGCATATTCTACGGCATCCGTCATTTTAGGAATGCGGGTTGGTTGCGCCCATCCCTGGTTGAAGTCGTAGGAGAGCACCGGTTTACCGGTTTTGCCACGTTTGGTGGTAATGAGGATAACGCCGTTACCACCACGTGATCCATATATCGCAGCTGCCGCATCTTTCAATACAGACATGCTTTCGATGTCGGAGGGATTCAAACGCTCCAGACCACCTGCCCTGTCGGGAACCCCGTCGATAACGATCAAAGCGCCACTGTTGTTAGGCGTATTGGACCCCCGTATACGGATGGTAGAACCATCGTATCCAGGCTCACCAGTTGATTGGATGGCGGTAACGCCGGGCAGGCGGCCAGCCAGTGCGTTCGACAGGTTAACGGTGGGTGCTTTGGCGAGGTCGGAACCTTTTACCTGTGCTACCGCACCTGTTACCGTTACTCTTTTTTGTGTTCCATAACCTACCACCACTACATCGCTCAGTTGGCCCGCGTTGGGGGTCATGGTGATTGCTACGATGGCTTTACCAGCGATGTCCACCTCCTGTTGAGTGAACCCGATGTAGGTGATCACCAGGGTGGTGGCATCATCGGGTATGCTGATGGTAAAAGCTCCATTGGCATCGGTGTTGACACCTTTGGTCGTTCCTTTTACCACGACACTGACGCCCGCCAGGGGAGCCCCCTTTTCATCCGTGATCGTTCCTTTGATCTCCTTGTTGAGATCTTCGAGACTCACCAGCAGTTCATTGGTTTCGGCAGGATTGCCAAAGATATCGCCGATGGATTTGGGTTTGTAAAGGACTATACGGTCCTTCACGATCTTATAATTTACGCCGAAGGGAGTGAGTAACTCTTCGAGTACATCACTCAGTTTTTTGTCCCTGGCCCTGATGGTTACTTTCTTATTTGCTTCGATGGTTCTGGAGCTAAACACAAACCGCGCTCCCGTTTGGGTTTTCAATGAATTGAATACATCTTTCAGTTGTCCTTTGTCTACAGAAAGGGTCACTACTTTATCCATTACTCCTTGTGCATCAGCATGATGATCGTAAGCCATGGAAGTCAGGAAAAAGACCAGGAAAACCTGTATGATCGCTATTCTCATTGCAATGGCAGTTAAGGCAACAAGTCGTTGTTTTTTCATAAATTTGATTGTTATTGTTCGCTGAATTTCAAGGCACGTACAATAATGTATCCGCCTCCCGGCGGATGCCCGGCTGGCAATGTTGGTAGCATTGTCAGCTTTTGTTTTTTAAGGAGGTGATGGGTTTAGGTGATGTAGTTAGAGGGTTTCATATTTGCTTAGTTTTGGTGAGTTGATAAATGTTATATTAGCGTTACTGGTTCTCTGATTCTCCTTTTACGAGTATGCGGGTGCCGCGTACTTCGTAGGTTGCCTGTACTGCCTGGCAAATGATCTCCAGCTGATCGTACAGGTTCTGCCCTTTGATATCACCCGAAAAAAGTGCCTTTTCAAGCGTTTCGTTTTCGGTGATGATCTCGATATGATAAGCCTCTTCCAATCTTGCGAGTACTTTTGAAAGGGGCATTTCTTCAAATACGAAATTCAGTTCGGTGATGGTCTCTTCCTGTTTCCCGGCCAGCATAAGCGGAAGGGGTACATCTACGAGCATGGTGCGGAAGTGCCCGTCTATGCGGTTATAGATCACCTTTTGGTTGGGTTTCAGGATCACGCCGGTCGATTCCTGCTGGCGTTGTTTACTGCCTTTGGGTGTTTCCTTTTCATAGACTGCTACTTTACCCGTTCTCACGGATACTTCCACATCGTTGGTCAGGGCATCGGTCTTTACAAAAAAGCTGGTTCCCAGTACCTGTGTTACGATGTTGTTGCTGTACACATAGAATGGGGCGTTGGGGTTTTTGGTCACTTCGAAGAAGGCGTTCCCTTCGAGGTAAACTTCCCGTTTAGCCAATTCAAAGCTGTCGGGATAATACAGGGTGGCTTTAGGTTCAAGGATGACGCGGCTCTTATCGGGCAGATAAACCGTATCGGGTGTGTTGCCGTTGTTGATAGTGCGCGACAACCGATTGGTCAGGTAGGCTACTGTTTCGGATGATTCAGAACTGCCGGGTGCTATTACCCAGTAGAGGCCGAATGCTATTGCTGCCATGGCAGCGGCAGCGGCTGTCCAGCGCAGGAAGGCTGGCATTCTGCGTACAGGACGATCTATTATTACCGGTTCGGGTTGAGGTAGTGTTTTTTCTTTGATCACGGGCCAAAGCCTGTCTACGATCGTCTTTGCTTCTTCATTGCTTACGGCTGCCTCATGATCGTCGTCGAGCAGTTCGTACCATTGCTCTACCAGCTGTTTTTCTTCTTCCGTACAAGTGCCGTCGGAGTAACGTTGCAGTAAATGATAAAATGCTCTTCGGTTCATGGGAAATAGTTAAATCGATCTTCGGTTGAAACGACTTAACTAATTGTCGGTGGGGCGAACCGCTACCCTAAGATTCTCTAAAAAAAATAATGGACTATTATTTGTTTATGTAACCTGCTCGCCGTTAGTTGTTTACCTCAAGCAGAAAACGGGTGAAGGAGCCTATGAGGGTATTCATCAGGATGAAGTCGCGCAGGTGGAGCCGCATGAATTTAAGAGACTGAGTTACATGATATTGAACGGCTTTTTCGGAAAGATTCATGTATTGGGCGATCTCTTTTACGGAGCGGTGTTCGTAACGGCTCAGCCGGAAGATCTCCTGGGTTTTTTGGGGAAGCTTTTTGATGGTGTTGTCGATGGCTACACTGAGCTCTTGTAATAAAAGCTTTGATTCAGAAGCGTTTTCGTCGATATTCAATTGGTCTTTGGCAAATTGGGTATAGCGCTCGCGCAATATTTTGGATCGGATATAATCGATGACCTGATAACGAACGGCTGTATGTAAGTAAGCTTCGAGCTTACCGATCTGTGCCTGTTCTCTTTTAGCCCATAAACTAATGAAGATGTTCTGTACGAGTTCTTCTGCTACTTCTTTGGAGCGAACTTTCCGGAGAGCGGCGAGAAATACGGATTCACTGTACCTCTTGTAAATCTCTTCGAGGGCAGCTCCGTCGCCTGTTTTAAGCAGTTTCAGCAGTATTTCGTCGTCAAATACTTTGTAATCCATATGGTTGGGCAATGCAGTAGTTGGAATCGTATGTACAAGGTAAAGGAAAAAAATGGATTTCAACAAGAACCATTCCCTTCAAATCATCCACCCGATACTCTTCAAACTTAAGCATACGTTTGCATAAGTTGGTTTTATTTTGGTAATTATTACTATCTGTAAAAGGCAGGCATTCATTTTGCATTTGATCAGAAAACTTTCGTAGTGCTATCGTGATTGCTATTGGATGTATGCCTTGAGATGGCCCGACGTTGAATGGTCCTATTTTGCTCAATTTTGAACGGAAATTAACCTATGAATGTAAGGCCCAAGAAATCGCTGTCTGAAGGCGAGGTGCAGGCCGGCTTAAAGCTGGTGGTTACTGAAGGGTTGGCAACGGAAGCTATGACCACGTTGATCGGGGGCGCTTTCCTGGTGGCCATGGCCCTGTTACTGGGTGCCAACAACCTGCAGATCGGGTTGCTGGCTGCCTTGCCCACCTTTACCAATATTTTTCAGTTACTCTCCATCTGGCTGGTGCAGCGTTATAATAACCGGCGGGTGATCAGTGTTACGGGTTCGCTGCTTGCTCGCTTACCGCTGGTCGTGATCGGTTGCCTATCGTTCTTTGCTTCCGGCTCGATTCAGGTTTTGATCTTCTTTCTCTTCTTTTATTATTTGTTTGCCTCTATTGCCGGATTGAGCTGGAATGCGTGGATGAAAGACCTGGTGCCTGGCAATCGGTTGGGAGCTTATTTTTCGCGGCGCAGCAGTTATATGCAAACGTTGAACGTTGTGTTGAGCCTCTGTCTGGCTTTTTTGATCGATTATATGAAGGATCACTATCCTGCTTATGAGCTGGCTACCTACTCCGTAATGTTCATCACGGCCGGTGTTATTGGCATTGGCGGAGCCTTTATTCTGGTGCGGGTGCCCGAGCCCGAATCGCTGCTGGCGCGGGAAAATATTTTCCTGTTGTTCAAACGTCCATTGCAGGATGCGAATTTCAGGAAGCTGTTGATGTTCAACTCGGCCTGGGTTTTTGCCCTGAATATCGCCATCCCTTTCTTTACAGTTTACATGCTGAAGCATCTCGGCTTGTCGATGACGTATGTGATCGGCCTTACGGTGGTGAGCCAGCTGTGCAGCATCCTCACCATTCGTATGTGGGGGCGATTCTCGGACCGGTATAGTAACAAGACCATCCTGGCCATTGCAGCTCCTGTATATATTCTATGCATCATCGGCTGGTGTTTCGTGGGCATCTACTCGAAGTTCCTGGCCAATATGATCCTCCTGGTGTTGATCCATATTTTCACAGGCGTGGCTACGGCAGGCATCAATTTATCGCTCACAAATATCGGGTTGAAGCTGGCGCCGAACGAACATGCTATCGTCTATCTCTCCACCAAGAATATCATAACGGCTGTTTTTTCGTCGGTGGCCCCCCTGATTGGTGGTATCCTGGCAGATTATTTTGCTGATCGGTCATTGGTGATCAATGCCGCATGGGCAGGGCCTAAGTTGAATAAGGTATTTCACCTGGTATCGCTGCACGATATGAACTTCCTGTTCCTGATCGGGGCAGGGCTTGCTTTCTTCTCGCTCGAATTCCTGCTCCGGGTAAAAGAAGTAGGAGAGGTGGAGAAGGATATCGTGGTGCGCATTATGCGCAGCAGCATCAAGAACAACCTGAAAGAGAATTTCCTGATCGGCAACCTCATTTCCTGGCACGATCAGCTATGGGGCCTATTCAAGAAGAAGTCGCATTAAGTGGAGGTGGCAACGTTTCAATCAGAAGGTGCAACACGCAAACCTGTAGAGCGGAGTAGGTAGTCTGCCGGTCGGCGACTCTACGTTGCTTTTCAAAGCTGCATTAAGTTTGTGTTAAGGAATCTTTACCAACGGGTGGTAGCTTACTTTAGCAGGCTGAATTCTACTGTGGCCTATGTATGCACTCCGGTTCTCCCGTTCTTTTTTACTGCTATGTTTCTTAACTGTATTGTGTTGTACTCCATCGGGTAAGTTGATGGCGCAACAAAAGCAGTGGCTGTTTACGCTCGAGCAAACGGAGCAACTGGCGAGGCGACAGCCCGACTCTGCCTACATCGTGTTGAAGGAACTGGTAGCGACTGCACGCGAAAAGAATGACCTGCTGGTGGAAGGCATCTGCCTGCAACAGATTGGGCATATCTTTTATAATTACAGCAACTTTACCCAGTCGATCGATTATTTATTGCAGGCCGAAAAGATCTTCCGCGCCATTCCTGCGTTTGACAGACTGGCTGCTACCCTCAATTACCTTGGTACCGTTTACTACTCCAATAAACAGGTGGAGCTGGCGGGGCTTCAGTTTTCCGAAGCGCTGCGCATCAATACAGAACGCAAGGACCTGAAGGGGCAGGCGTTTACCTATGGCAATATGGGGCATTGGTACGAAAAGAAATTGATGTATGATACCGCTTACCGCTACCAGCAGAAAGCCCTGTCGCTGTATGTTCAAATGAGCGATAGTGTAGGCATGGCCAAGATATTCGAGAACATGGGCAGCATCCTGGAAGACTATGCCCGGTACGATTCGGCCCGGTTATGTTTTGAAAAAGCGCTGGCGATCAACCGCCAGCATAATGATGCGATTGCACAGATCGAGATCCTGAATAACCTGGGGGATGTGTACCGTAAAACGGGTCACTACGATGACGGACTTCGTTTTACGCGACAGGCTTTGATGCTTGCGGAGCAAACGCAATCGCAGTATCAACTGGCTTCGGCTCACCGGGATATGGCCCGTGGGTTTGAACTGATGAAGGTATTTGACAGCGCGTATTATTATAATGAACAATCGAGAAGTCTCGTCGAAAAGATCTATGCCGCTTCCAATAATCAACAGATCGCATTTCTGGAAACAGTGTACGAAGTTGAGCAAAAGAACGGTGAGTTGTTGCGCCTCACGGCACAGAAACGTATCAATATTATTATCACCATTTCCGTTGCCCTCGTAGTTGGTTTGCTGATCGTGCTGGGTATTGTGGTCATCAGCCGGCAGCGCCTGCGCATCCGGAATGAGAAGGCGTTGAATGAACAGAACAAAGATATCTATGAGAAAAGCCGGGAGCTGATGCAGGTGGAGCTGCGCAATAAGCAACTGGAGGAAGAGCAGTTGAAGACAACGCTCGGCGTACGTAGCAATGAACTCTCGGCCCATACGTTGCACCTTATTCAAAAGAACCAATTGCTGGAAGAGCTCCGGAGCAAGCTCCAGGAGATCGTGGACGACGATAAACGCGATCAGAAAAAACAGCTCAGGCAGTTGGTGCAAAAGATCAGCCTCAGCTTTAACCAGGATAATTACTGGGATGATTTTCGCGCCATCTTCGACCAGGTACACCAGACCTTTTTTGCCAACCTGAAACGGCATGCCGACAACCTCACGCCCGCCGAGCTACGGCTCGTAGCCCTCCTGCGCATGAACCTGAGCTCGGGCGATATGGCCACCTTACTCGGTATTTCGCAGGATAGTTTGCGGGTAGCCCGCTACCGCCTGCGCAAGAAACTCAACCTCGCCGAAGGGGAGTCGCTCACCGGGTTTATTCAAAATTTATAAGTATTGCCTGGTTGCATGGAGTGCCCTCTTGATTGGTACGAAACATTCACATCATATTGCGGTAACAATTCCTTAATGGCTATTTGTGATTTCCTCAACTAATTGATCTCAAATTGCTTAAGCTTTTCTGTAACGGGTTTGCTGCCCCTTTGTTCACGCTGTTGCAACGACTGTAGCCCTTTTGTTCACGGTGGTTTTATCCAGATAGGCGGGCCGGTGTTCAAATTTGCGCATCGAACAAAACTCAAATTATGATGACCAAATGGATCGCCAGCTGCTTATTGTTTTTATTTCCCTGGTGTGCCTGGGCGCAGCAGGCCATTGTTAAAGGAACCATTACCGATGCCGTGAATAAGGAGGTGCTTACGGGCGCTACCATTAGCCTGTTGGGCAGCAACAACAGTACGGTGACCGATGTCAATGGCGAATTCTTTATTTATGCAGGCAGTGGTACGCGTAGCCTGGTGGTACGTTATCTCGGCTACAGCGACTCTACCATTACGCTCGAGCTGAAACCCAACGAAACACGGGTATTGCGTATCGGATTGTCGAGCAGCTATGCACGCCTGAGCAGTGTGATCGTGATGGGGTTGCTGCAGGGACAGGCCAAGGCCCTCAACCAACAAAAGAATGCGGACAATATCCGCAACGTGATCGCGTCGGACCAGATTGGCCGCTTTCCCGATCCGAATGCCGCAGAGGCGTTGCAGCGGGTGCCTGGTGTCAATATCGAACGCGACCAGGGTGAAGGGCGGTATGTTTTTGTACGCGGACTGGCGCCGCAGTTCACCAATGTAAGTGTGAATGGCGAGCAAATACCTTCGCCCGAAGCCGATGTGCGTTTTGTAGCGCTCGATGCCATCCCGGCCGATCAACTGGCTTCTATTGAAGTCAGCAAGTCACTGACACCCGATATGGATGGCGATGCCGTAGGCGGTTCGGTGAACCTGATCACCCGCACGGCGCAAAGTAAAAAGCCCCGCATCAATGCCTCGCTGGCCGGCGGTTATAACCAACTGATGCGCGCTACGAATATCCAGGGACAGTTGCAGTATGCGCAGCGCCTGGGTAATAAAGAGAAGCTGGGTGTACTGTTCAACAGCAGCTATTACCACAACGATCTCGGTTCGGATAATATAGAAAGGTCGCCGCAAGACAACGAAGTCGAGTTACGCGACTACTCCCTTACCCGCACCCGGCTGGGGCTCAGCAGCACGATCGACTATCGCTTCAATCCACGTCATGAAGTGTATCTGCGCGCCCTTTACAGCCGGTTCACCGACCGGGAGTGGAGAAGACGATATGTTTTCAAACCCGAAGATGAAGAGATCGAGAAGCTGACGAAGGATCGTTTCGAAGCACAGTCCATTACCACTATCAACTTGGGTGCCAAGCATAATTTCAATTCCTTTTTCCTCAACTATGAAGCCCAGTTTTCGAATGGCCGTCAAAATACCCCTTACGATAATGAGATAGGTTTTATTGCAGGCATCCCTTCGGTGCTTGGTTTCAAAAACCCAAAATATCCTTCCATTACTGCCGATGACTTTACTGATAATAAGGCGTACGAATTGGATGAAGCGGGTTTCGGACATACATTGGCCAAAGACAGGAACATCACCGCCAAGTTTGATTTGGGCATCCCTTACAAACTGAACAATAACAGCGGATTGATCAAGGTAGGCGCCAAACTGCGCCGGAAAGAAAAGAGTTATTCCATTACGCAGGATTATTATGAAGCTATTGCCGATGTACCCACGCTCGATGCTTTTGAAGAAGGACCCATCAAGTCTTCCTTCCTGGGCGGCCGGTATGAGCTGGGTAAACCGCTATCGGTAGGGTCATTTATCAACTACTTCAATGCCAACCCCGCTGCTTTCGCTTCTTCACCCGAAGACAAAGCGATCGACGAAGCGCTGGAAGCTTATGATGCTGAAGAGCATGTTGTTGCCGCTTATGCCATGGCCCGTCAGCAATTCAATAAACTGATGGTGCTGGGTGGTGTGCGCTATGAGCGAACCAAGGTCAGCTACCATTCGAAAGATGTGGTGATCGATGGGGCGGGTGATCTGCAGGAGATCGTACCGGTTACCGGCAGCAGTTCCTACGATTTCCTGTTGCCCCAGGCAAGTGTGCGTTATCAATTGAGTAAGTTCACCAACCTGCGTGCAGCGGCGACTTTCTCGTACGCACGTCCCAATTTTAGTGAGATCATTCCATCGCAGGAGATCAACCAGGAAGACAATATCGCCACGGCCGGTAATGCTGCACTGAAGCCGGTGAAGGCTTTCAACCTCGACCTGCTGGGCGAGCATTATTTCGGTAATGTGGGTGTGCTTTCGGGAGGATTCTTTTATAAACGCCTCAATGACTTTATTTACCGCCGGGTATTGTTCAACAGTCCTTACCCATTGGCCGGTACGCCTTACCTCAACAGCATCGATGTTGTGCAGGCGCAAAATGGCAACCAGGCCAACGTTACGGGGTTTGAATTCGCTTTCCAGAACAACCTCAGTTTTTTGCCCGGTGCGCTCAAATACTTCAGCCTGTATGTAAACTATACTTACGCTCATTCGGCAGCTACTTTACAAAGCAGAACAGCCGATGCCGCCAAGCCGAACACCACCGAGAAGTTGAGGCTGCCCGGGCAGGCCACGCATGTGGGCAATATCTCGCTCGCTTTCGAAAGGAAGAAGTTCAACGCCCGTGTGTCTTTCAACTTCAATGGCGAATACCTCAGCGAGGTTGGTGCTACCAGCGAAGAAGACGTTTTCGTGAAGGACAGGCTGCAGGCGGATATCAGTGCAGGCTATGCGTTCAATGCCCACTGGCGGTTGTTTGCCGAAGTACTCAATATCACCAACCAGCCTTTTGAAAGGTATATGGCTACCAAAGACCAACTCATTCAACGCGAGTATTACCGCCAATGGGGACGCTTTGGTGTAAAGTTCGATTGGTAATTACTGTACTGTAAATCTCCTCTTTTACTATTACAAACTTTTTATATGACAAGATCATGGTTGTGCTTCGTGCTGCTGCTGTTGTTGGCTGCAGCCTGCGATAAGGAAAATGATGACCTGGTAAAGCCGTTGTCGGCGGATGAATTTCCACAGGTTATTGTACTGGATGATGAGGGCGATGGCGGCCTGGAAGATGAAGATGCTTTCAGTTTCAAGCTCACGCTGCTCGACAGGGCCGATGCAACGGGCGCAGCGCCTGCGGGAAAGATCACACCGCTCAAAGAGGCAGTTACCGTAAATTTTAAGGTGACAGGCTTTAAAGGGTTCAATAAGTTGTCGGATTATATAAAGGACGCCAAAGCTTTCTATGAGATCGATGACTGCACCACTTCGGAAGATGCGGGTATTAAGATACCCTTGCAGTTCGATGTGAATACCGGACTGGGCTCGGTACAATTTCCTGCAGGTGTGGAAGAAGTAGAGGTGGAGTTTGAGGTAGACGATGCGTTGTTCGATGATGACGTTTTCAATACGAAGAAGCGGGAGTTGACCATTCAACTTACCGGTACAGCAGGCAACAATGTTGCCGTGCAGGCCAATAAGACGGCCGATTTTACTTACTCCGTACAAGACGATGAAGCTATTTATGGCGAGTGGGAGCTTGATTCGAAAGATGCAGCCGCTTTTACCCGATTTAAGACGCTGTTTGGCCTGGTGAGCGAGGATATTAAAGGGCTTACAGCGGCTGATGTTAAAAAGATCACGTTCGAAGTAGAGTATGGCGAGATCAAGGTGGTGGTGAAGCTGAAAGCCACCGAGGTAGTGAATGAATGCGGGAGTGCCGAAACCAAGAACAAGGAGATTGAAATAGAGACGGAGATCGAAGAGTTGGCTGATGATGAGCTGGAAGGCGATATTGAATTTGGGGAGGTGCTGGAACTGGGAAAAGGGAAGTTTGCGGAGTTTGTCTATAAGGGCAGCTTCAAAATAACGGGCAAACAGCTTACCCTCGAACTGAAAGGCGAGCTGGAAGATGAAGAAACGGATGATATTATGCTCACCCTTGAAAAATAATTATTTACTCTTTACTTCTTACCCATGCGATATTCTGTTGCGATTGTTTTTTTGTTCCTGTATGTATTCCAGGTGGCCTGTACTTCCATGGCAAGAACGGGGGATACCGGCCTTCCTGCTATTAAACCCGTGATCGTTACCGATACGGTACGTTATGACTCTGATGATCCGGCTATCTGGATCAACCGCGACAATCCGGCTGCCAGTTTGATCCTGGGCACCGATAAGGACCAGGACGGTGCGCTGTATGTATTTGACCTGCAAGGCAAGGTGCAGCACGATAAAGTGGTGCGCAACCTGCAAAGACCTAATAATGTGGATATAGAATATGGGTTATCGTTAAACGGTAAGCCTACCGATATCGCGGTGGTCACTGAGCGATTTACCCACAAGCTGCGGGTGTTTTCGCTGCCCGACTGTAAGCCGGTAGACGGCGATGGGTTGCCGGTGTTTGAAGGTGAAACAGGCACTGAGTTCCGGGACCTGATGGGCATTGCCCTGTATAAAAACAAGGCTGGTAAGGTCTATGCGATCGTGGGTCGTAAAACGGGTCCGCGTGAAGGCGGTTATTTATGGCAATACCTGCTCGAAGATGATGGCCAGGGAAGGGTAAAGGCTACACTGGTCCGTAAGTTTGGTCAATTCAGCGGCATCAAGGAGATCGAAGCCATTGCTGTAGATGATGTGCTGGGCTATGTTTATTATTCGGATGAGGGCTATGGCGTTAGAAAGTATTATGCCGATCCGGAAAAGGGGAATGAAGAGCTGACGGTTTTTGGGCGGAAGGGTTTTAAACAGGATCATGAGGGTATTTCTATTTATGCGACCAGTGATAGCACAGGGTACCTGATCGTGTCGGACCAGCAGACCAATCATTTTCAACTCTTCACACGCGAAGGGGTGCCGGGCAATCCGCATGAGCACAGGTTTATTAAGAAGGTACATCTCTCCACACTGGAAAGCGATGGTTCGGAAGTAGTGGCCCTGCCGCTGAACGGGGTGTTCACCAAAGGGTTATTTGTAGCGATGAGTACCGATAAGACCTTTCATTTTTACCGGTGGGAAGATCTGATGCCCTAAGAGGGTAGTGCAGTGACTTTCGTAGTGGTCGTGCAGACAAGGCTGTGATGCCGGGGGCTGAAACAAAGCCCGCAGACTTATAAACAAACGCCGCGCCCGGATGGGGCGCGGCGCTTAATGATTTATGACGAAAGCAATGGTGTTATGGGTTCACGTATCTCCATTTAAAGCCGTTCCATTGTGAGTAAACTCCCTTTGCCACCTGAATGATCTCCTTTTCGCCGATGCCTGTTTGCCGCGAGGCTTCGCTCACGCTTTCGTATTTGGCGATCAGCTTGCCACGGTGGGTGTATTGCTTGATCGGTTTGCGGCGGGTGTAGCCGCCATAGGTCTTGGGCCATTTGGAGCGGTCGGCGATCTTGAGGTAGCTATCCTGCCGGTCGCGGGTGAATACCCTTTTTTGCTTCTCGCTTTTGGTAACCAGTTGCAGGTTGGTGACCTTATTGTTGTAACCGTTTCCGTCTTTATTGATCACATACAGGCCGTCTTTCTGGTAATTGATCTTTTTGTTGACAAATGTCATATAGATGAGGCGGCGGGTATTGAAATAATGCTGTACACCATCCAGGCTTAAGGATACCCGTAAGTCGATCATGGGCTCGCCGGTCTTGATATTGTTGTTTTCGGCGATAGATTGGCTTAATATGCGACCACCCACGAATTGCTGGCCCAGCCGGGCGTGCAGGATGGTGCGGTCGAGTGATCTGATGCGCCCATAGCTGGAGGCCTGGTAAATGCCTTCGAACCCGGGTATATCTTTCCAGGATTCATTTCTGATGTCCTTGATGGACTTATTCTCAAAGGGGTATTTTTTTTCGGGCATAAGTAGCTGGCTTAGGTTAAACGGTTAAACAGTATTCCAATTTACCAGCTACCCGAATCGCAATGATCCGTAGTATTACTTATTTTTCCACAACGTCAATCTGACCTTTATTTTTTTGTCTTAAATCAACTTTCTGCTATGGTTTGTGGCCCGTTTGCAGCCTGTGGCCTACTGGTTTTCACTTATCGTTGTTGATCTCGATCCAGTAACCGTCAGGGTCTTGCAGGTAGATCTGTTTCACGCCATCAACGCGGGTGGTAACTGCTTTGTTCTCTCCCTGCCAGTTGGAGTAGGGGAGCTGCTGTTTTTCGAGACGTTGTATGAATTCTTCAATGGATGGTACGCTGAAGCAGAGGTGGGTACCTTTGGCGGGTACGATGATAGGGTCGCTGTATTCGATGAGGTGCAGGTGGCTATGGGCGGCGATACTGAACCAGGTATGTTTGCCGTCGTGAAAGGGCTCCGGGATGGTATCCAACTGGATGATCTTGCTGTAGAAGGCGGTGCTTTTGGCCAGGTTCCTGACCGATAAGGCGATATGGTTGAGGGTGGCTTTTTTAGTTTGTGCTGTGGCTGTTGCGGTGAACAGGGTGATCAGCAACAGGGCAAGCAGGCTGGTAGTAATGATCTTTTTCATGCTTCAATATACAGCGATTTTTCTGCATGGCTGGCGCCGTGCTCCATTAAAATGTACCGGTGTGCACGATGCGGAGGTGTTGAAAAAGATCAGGGCGCCAATGGGCGCCCCGATTCAATAACACCTGAAATAAACCCTATGTAAACCCTGAATAAACCAAAGTATTAATGATAGGCCACTTTAGTGCGGGTGGTGAGCAGGTATACCCAGGCACTTGCCGATAAGTAAGCTACCACTGTAAGGATGGCCGACATATAATGATATTGTTCGCTGAACATGGTAAAGCTGAATATTCCGGAAACGATGGCGATGAGCGGCATCAGGAATGTTAAGATCGTTTTCATAATTTTATGTTTTGTGATTAATGTTCTTTGGCTGTTTCTGTATATAAGACCATCAGTGGATGTTTGGGTTTATTAAAGAAATCCTAATGTCGGCTGTTAGAGAACCGTTAAAAGCGTCCTCCATGAATTATCATATACTCGGTAAATCCACCCTGGAAGTAAGTGCTATCGGCTTTGGTTGTATGTCGTTGGGAAATGACCACGCTGCCAATGCAACCCTCATTCAACAGGCCATCGATGGCGGTATCAATTATTTCGATACGGCCGATGTCTATCAGCAAGGTTTTAATGAGATCACAGTAGGTAAAGCCATTGCGGGTAAAAGGCAGGAGGTACTGATCGCTACCAAGGCCGGTAATCAACTGCGGGAAGATGGTAATGGGTTTAATTGGAACGCCAGCAAACAATATATTTTATCGGCGGTGGAAGAAAGTCTGAAGCGCCTGGGTACCGATTATATCGATCTCTTTCAATTGCACGGTGGCACTATCGATGATCCTATCGACGAAACCATCGAGGCGTTTGAACAATTACAGCAGGAAGGAAAGATCCGGTATTATGGTATCTCGTCCATCAGGCCCAATGTGATCAGGGAGTATGTAGACCGTTCGAAGATGTCGAGTGTAATGATGCAATACAGTATGCTCGATCGCCGGCCCGAGGAAAGCTGCCTGCCTTTACTGAAGCAACAGGAAATTGGCGTGCTGGCGCGCGGCAGTGTGGCCAAAGGGCTATTGATCGATAAACCCGCCGCCACTTATCTTAACTATTCTGAGAAAGAAGTGGAGCAGGCTGCCAGGGCAGTACAACACTGCGTTACTCCATTGCGCGGTGCTACGCAGGTTGCGTTGCGTTTCGTGTTGCAACAACCGGGTATTACTGCGGCCATCGTTGGCATCAGGAATACGGAGCAATTGAATGAAGCGTTGAAGACCATCGATTCGACCCTACTATCGGCCGATGAGCTGGAGCTGTTTCGAAATGCTATCCCCCTTCATGTTTATGATCAACACCGGTAACCTTCTGCTATCTTAATTCGTTTTCTCCTGTGCCAGTTTCTTTAAAGCTGCGTCGATATACGCCTGGCTTAGCCAGCGCCCGGCGAGGCATACGCCTGCTATATCGCTGCTGGCTTCAATATTCTTTAATGGATTGCTGTTGAGTAAGATGAGGTCTGCAATAGCACCTGCTTTGATGACGCCCGCATCTTCCTGTTTGAAAAAGCGCGCCGGGTTGACGGTGCCTGTGCGCAAAGCTTCATAGGGCGTGAGGCCCGCCTTTACCATATATCCCAATTCATGGTGCAGGGAAAACCCCGGCACATCGAATACCTGCGGTGCGTCGGAGCCCAGCAGCAGGCCAACACCCTGTTGCTGGCAGGCTTTGATGAGTTTGCGGCGCAGGGCCACATACCGCTCAACTTCTGCGGCACGGTAGTTGGGATTGTTCATGAGTGTCTTCTTGGTATTGACCCAGTTGCTAACGGTATTGGGCTGCATGTAGATCATTTCGGGATCCTGACCGAGTGCTTCGGGCGAGCGTGCAGGCGATATCCACCTTTCGGCCAGCGACTGCGTGGGTACTACCCATACCTGGTGTTCACGCAGGCCTTTCATTAGTTTAGGTATCTGGGTGGTATCGGCTTGTTGGGCGATGAACATCGCAAACAGGCCCACCTGTTGTTCGGGGATATTTTCAATGCCGGGCACCAGTCCTTCTACAAATCCATCCATATGATCGATGGAGGCATAACCTGCATCGATGGCCCGCCATACGCCTACCTTGAATGATACGTGGCCCGCAAATGGAATCTTGACCTCTTTGGCCGTTTGTACGATAGCGTTGAAGTTCTCCAGGGTTAGTCCGGGATGCAGTTTCAGGAAATCATAACCGGCTGCCTTTTGATCGCGCACCATCTTGATGGAGGTTGGCACATTGCTGGCGGTTTGCCCGTTGATGGAAGGCCCCGAGGTATACAAACGTGGTCCGAGTATTTCACCGCTTTGCAATTTGCTACGAAGTTCCAGGTGGCGGGGATGGCCCAGCATGCCGCGTATGGTGGTTACTCCTTTGAGCGCGAAGAGCAGCACCACTTTTTTCATGGGTTCTATATCATCGATAGGAGGTACGTGGGCGTGCATTTCGGTGAGGCCCGGCATCAGGTATTTACCTGTTCCATCGATCACTGTGGCATTGGCGCTGTATTTAACCATCGTGGCATCACCGATGAGGCTTACCCGGCCATCTTTCACGACCACCACCTGGTTGGGCACTACCCGGTCCTTGTCCATGGGAATTACATTCACATTGCGGAAAACGATCTCCTGTTGGCGCGAGTCGGTAAGTTCCTGTGCCTGCCCGCTGACTGCTACAGCCAGCAAGGCTACCAGTAGGTGTGATTTCATAGCAGGTTATTTCCTGTAATGTAAGTTAAAATCCAGTGGCTGGTGTGGCCACTGGTCAAATACTAGCGGATGAGGGTGATGTCGCCGGTTCGCCGTAGCGTTTTTCCATCGGTGAACACTACATCGAGGGTATAGGTATACACATCCATCGGTTGCAGCTTGCCCTGGAAAGTGCCATCCCAGCCATCGCGGCGGTTGGCGGTCTCAAATACCTTTTGTCCCCAGCGGTTGAAGATGCGCCAGTTCATTTTGCCAATGCCAAAGCCCATCACCATCACGATGCTGCTCCTGTTGCCCCTGCCGGGTGTAAAGGCGTTGGGCACGTCGAGCAAGGGGTCTACCAAAGCTTCCACCACCAGGGTATCGATATCAAAGCAATCGTATTCATTGTAGGTGATGAGTTGCACGTGGTATTTGCCGGTAGCATTGAACTGGTGTAATAAAGGTTCCTGGCTGGTGGTAAGAACACTGTCGCCATCGTCAAAGAGCCATTTGTAGCGTACGCCGCCTACCGAGCTGTTGATGAAGGTTGTTGGTTTGTTGACCTCGGGCTTGGTGGGTGAAATGCTGAATGCCGCCGTTGGTTTCTTGTTGATGGTAATGCTAAATTCAACCGAGTCGATCTTATTGCAGGTGTTGGAATCTTTTACGATCAGTTTGATGCGGAAGGTGCCCACATTGTTGAAGCGGTGCGTAGGACTCATCTCATGCGAATCCGGACTACCGTCGTCAAATGTCCAGGTATAGTCATGCCCACCCATCGAGGTATTGTTGAGGAAGGCGTCGTACGGGGCGCAGCCTGTTCCCGGTGTTTCTACCCTTGCTTTTACATTGGCCACCACCCCCAGGTTGACGGGTTTCCAATCGCCCTGGTTACAGAAGTTGGTATCGAGCAGTATGAGCCGCACGGGGTAGGAGCCTGCTGCGAGGTAAGCGTGGGTAAACGGTGCATTGTCGATAGGCCCTTTGGTGGTACCGTCGCCAAAGTCCCAGGCAAAGCTCTTGGGGCCAAAGGGTTTGCCGGGCGGATGGGTAGAGGTATTGGTGAACAGAAAGTTTAATGACTCGCAGGGGCCTTCCTTTACGGTGGTAAAATCGATCAAAGCGGGATCGTTGCGCACCCGTATGGTGATGTAGGCGGTATCCCGTTCGTTGCAGGTGGCAGGGTCTATGGCGATGAGCCTTACCCGGTAGGTGCCGATATTGTTGAAGGTATAGGGCTCCTGGAAGTTGGTGGTAACCCGGTCGGTGACGCCATCGCCATCAAAATCCCATTCATAGCTTTTGGCATTGCGCACCGTATCGCGAAACTGTATGGTGAAGGGGGCGCAACCCATGGTATCGGGCAGGTTATTGAAATATGCCTTGGGGCCCGCGGCCACACCGGCAAAGTTGAACGCTATCTTCACGGCGGCGAGGTTACAATCGCGGCTGCCGTTGGTGGTAGCCCATGCGCCCGGTGTTGTTGGAAAGCGTTGGGTGATGGCCCAATCGCGGTCTTGCGCGCAGTTGGCGCAGATGGCCTGGTAAATGACGCCCTGTTCGTCGTAGCGGCTGGTGCCGCCATCCACGTGTTCGCCGAAGCCGCCGGTTTGCCCAAAGTAACTTCCATAGAGCAGTCCTGCTGCGTCTTTTTTGATCACGATAAAGTAGAAATCGCGGTTATCGGTAGTGCTTTTAATCGCATCGGGGGTTAGGGGCATATTGCCTACTCCGTCCATATTGGCTGAGTTGGGATTGGGCACCAGCCAGCCGCCCCAGCCGGATATATACACATTCTCACAGCGGTCTACCAGGAAGGCCACGGGCGATATATTGGGCTTTGCTGCTCCATTGCCGAATACGGTGGAGTATATGAAGCCCGACAGGTCGGGGTTCAATTTGGCGATGAACTGTTTGGAGCGTGGATTGCTGTAAGCGGCATTTTGCACAGGCCAGGTGCCTTCGGTAACCCCCATGATGTAAGGATATCCCTTCCGGTCGAAATGTATACCGTAGATGGCATCAAATGCCGGGGTGCCCATGTACGAGGTATTGATGAGCTTAGTGCCGTCGTTGGATATCCTGGATACAAAGCCATCGGTAGCGCCTTTCTGATAGCTGTTCTGGTAAACGTTGGGTTTATTGGTGGGCAGCAGGTCTTCGCTGGTGGTGGCGCCTGCTACATAAAGCTCCTGGTTGGTTGGGTTGATGGCAAGTACGAAGGTGCCATCGGTGCCACTGCCGCCCAGGTAACTGCACCATTCAATATCGGTGCAGGTAGGGTTGATCTTGATGACGGTGCCATCCTGGCCGCCCCGGTTGGCTGGCTGGAATACACCGGCCGTAACGGGCATACCGTCGGTAGGGCCGGCTGATTGGGTTTGTGCCGATATATAGATGTAGTTGGCCCTGTCCATGATCACCTCACTGCGCGAATCATCTCCATAGAAACGGAAGGTGGCGTTGGGTGACATGGCCGATCCCAATTGATCCTTGATATTGACGCCATCATTGCCGGTGCCGCCAATGCGCATGGAGCCAATGATGGCCGTGCCGCTGGCATTGAGCTTGGTAACGGCGATATCCGATCCGCCGCCTTTTCCTTTTACAATACCAGGGTAGTTGCTCGAAAATGTTTTGCCCATGATCACGAGGTTGCCCTGGGCATCACTGATGAGGCTGTGGGGATAATCGTTGCCGTTGCCTCCGATATAGGTGGCATAGGCGCGTTGTCCGGTAGGCGTGAATTTGAAGATGCCCATATCTACGCCTTTTCCATTACCGGCGCCTCCCTGAAAGTCGACCTGGTAAGCGCCCGTAGTTACGGGAAACCCTTTATCAAATACGATGCCACCCGAGAACAATGATCCATCCGGACCAGGCGTGGCGGTATAGCCATATTGATCGGCCGCACTGCCGGTGAATGAACAAAATACGAGTGTAGGATCGATAACGAGGGTGCTGGTTTTGGAATAGGGCGCTATTCTGAATCTGATGGTATTGTTGCTGCCAAGATCGTAGGAGCAGGCCACTTCTTTTTTACCGGTCGCCATATCGAACTGGTACGAGTAAGGATAGAGTTCTTTTAATTCACCCACCGAAGTCTTAATGATGAGTTCGTTCTTCTTAATGGAGAGTTTGTCGACCCCGTCATATTGCATGGCGATCTTGTTGGGGTCGCCGCCGGGATGTACAATGAGGTCGTATTTAAGCCGGCCATATTCGGAGTAATAACGGATATCGATATTAGGGTAAAGGTCTTTGTATACAATAGCCTGGTACACGGGTACATCGGTTGCCCATTGCGTGGGGTCATTGCCGATGAAATAACTGGTATGGGTGGGTACCGGTTTTTCGGGTTGAATGATGCATTGCTCATTAGCGCCGACGAACCTGACTGCATAAGCGTGCGAACGTACGATGGTGGCGCCGGGTGGTGGAGTAGGCGTAGGGTGAGCCCCCCTGTCGGGACGACTGATCTTATCGGCATTTTGACCATGCGATTCTCCTTCGTGATTGCGATCGAAGAAGTAGGTAAGGTCATCACCATTGTGCTGTACTACGGTAAAACCTGATTGTTGTAAAAAGAAGGCTCCGGTAGAGAGGGTGCTTTTGAAGCGTACGGTCTTTTCCCATTGTCCTTTGTTTTCGGTGAAATCAAAGGAGGAGGCTCCACTTTGCGCGGCTCCGTGCAAGGTAGCAAGGAGGATCGGAATCACTATAAGCTTTTTCCTGTCCAAATGGCAACGCTTTAATGGTACACAAATTGGCATAAGGAGGCCATTGGCACCTGCCCTATGTTAACCAGTCATGATAATTCCTGTATGGTTCCGAATGTTGAGTACGATCTTTAAAACGTTGGACACAGGGATTGTCTCCTGTCTCCATTGTATTCATCATAATAGCCCCGGTGCGTCAGCGCAAATTCATAAGCTCCCCGGCTGTTGTTGTATTGTTTCAGAGAAGAAGTAGTTGCGTCGTAAGTGAATGTAAGTCGAATATTCTTGTATTCAAAGCCGATCATGGGTACAAATGCATCACCCGCGCGGTAATACAATCCGCCGAGTACCTGCATCTCACCACCTTCGCCCGATAAATTGTATTGCGCATAGGCGCCTGCTACCAGTTCGTTCGATTTGGCCTGCAGGCTGTAATAAGCCATAGGGTTGAGTATCACATCTTCGGTTAACTTAAGGCTTGCGTTTACGAATCCATTGTACCGCGGTGAAATCCTGGAATCATAACCTGTGGGGTCGGTGTTGAAGAATGATTCCCGTGGACGGTTGATGTGCATGGCACTCACGCCGCCGTTGACATATATTTTATCTGTTGGAAAAAATGCGTAGTTGACGCCCAGTTGCACATCGAAATAGTTAACGCTGGTGGCTTCCGGTATTCCATCGGAGGGAAAGTTGGAATCGAAGAATTTGCCGTCGAACTGATCAGGAAACTTAAGCGCGCTGGTGTTGATGCGTTTGTTGGACCAACCCACGTTAAAACCTGCCGAAAGCAGGTGGGCAATGCCGATCATCTGGTGATAGGCTGCCGATACGTATACCTTGGTAGAGGTAAGCTGGCTGGAGCCCGCCACATCGCGCAGGATAACGCCACCCAAGCCCAACCAGCCGCTTTCGATGCGACTACGGTATACCTGGGCATCACCCCATACGCTCATGGTTTTATAGGGTATCGACATCACGTTGGACCACTGGTTGCGGTAATTGGCTCCCAGGCGGTAATCGGCATCGGGTATAAAACCGGTATTGGCGGGATTGGTGAGTAATGGACTATTGAACCATTGCGAGAAGTGCAGGTCCTGTGCAGCAGCGGGGCGGCTGTTTAACAGGCCGCAGATCAGTAAAAGCATGGTGGCGCGGAAGCAAAATGAGATTACTCCGGGCTGTTGTTCCGCTTCTTCCTGTTGCATCGCTCTTTGCTCACACATAGTCGTTTTTTTTATGTTTCTATTGCGAATCCCCTCACGAAAGCTGCTATATCAATTTACGTTTTTTCGGGCATGATGGGTTGGCTATCTCTCATTATTTTGCCCGTATTTATTTATCTGATCAAAGTGATGTCTCCCGTTCGGCGCAGTTTTTTACCATCTACGAACACCACATCGAGTGTATAGGTGTATACATCCATCGGTTGCAGTTTGCCCTGGAAGTTGCCATCCCAGCCGGTTTTCCAGTTGCTGGTCTCAAATACCTTTTGCCCCCAGCGGTTGAAAATGCGCCAGGTCATCTGATCGATACCGAAGCCCACCACTTTTACGATGCTGGACCTGTTGCCCCTACCAGGTGTAAAGGCATTGGGCACATCGAGCAGCGGATCGATAAGGGCCGATATATCGTGGTAGATCGTATCGGTACATCCATCCTGATTGATCACCACCAGGCCGGCTGCATAGGTATCGGTTGCATTGTATTGGTGATTCACCGTAGGTCTTCCCTGCGTAATGGTCGAATCGCCATCGCCCCAGTACCAGCGTGATTCCACTACATCGATCGAGGAGAGGTTCGTGAAAGTAGTCGGTTTATTGACCTCCGGTACCGTCGGCGAAAAGCTGAATTCTGCCGTTGGTTTATCGTATACTTTAATGGTAACAGACGTAGTACTTACTTTGTTACAAGTATTGGTATCTGTCACCTGCAGGGTGATCGTGTAGGTGCCCTTCTGATAGGTGTGTGTTGGGCTCATTTCATTCGACTCCGGACTGTTATCGCCAAAATTCCAGATGTAATCGTGCCCGCCGAGTGAAACGTTATTAAAGAAGGCATCATAAGGAGCACAGCCCACCGGCGGCGTTTCGATCCTTGCTTCCACATTGGCCACTACGCCGAGGTTGACCTGCTTCCAGTCGCCTCCATTACAATAATTGGTATCGAGCAGTATCAGTCGCACCGGATACGTGCCGACGAATTGGTAGTTATGCGTTACAGAGCCCAGACCCGTAGGCGCGGAGGTGGTGCCATCTCCAAAATCCCACATAAAGCTACTGGCCGTAAAAGGCTTGCTGGCCGCAGTAGACAGGTTGTTGAATTTGAAGGTCAGTGAGGTACACGGACCGTCTTTCACCGCATTGAAATTGATATTGGCGGGGTCGTCCTTCACCCGGATATTGATGTAAGCCGTGTCCCTTTGGTTACAGGTTGATGAGTCTACAGCTATCAGGCGTACGCGGTGAGTGCCGATCGTGGTGAACTTGTAGGAGGTTTCATAACCCGTGGTGACGAGGTCCGTAACCCCGTCGCCATTGAAATCCCATTCATAACTTTTGGCATTGCGCACCGTGTCGCGCAATACCACTTCAAAAGGTACACAACCTATCGAGTCGGGGCGGTTGAGGAAATAGGATTTGGGACCCGATGCCACGCCTGCAAAATTGAACGCGATCTTCACCGCGGCCAGGTTACAGGCAGCGCTGCCATTGCGCTCGGCCCACACACCCGGCGTGGTAGGGAACGATTTGGTGATGGGATACACCGATCCGCCAAAGCAGTTGGCGCAAATGGCCTGGTATATAACACCCTGCGCATCGTAGCGGCTGGTGCCGCCATCGACGTGTTCGCCTTCGCCGCCGTTCTGCCCAAAATAAGTGGCATACAGCAATTCCGTTGCATCTCGTTTGATCACGATGAAATAGAAGTCGCGGTTATCGGTAGTCTTTTTAAGCGCATCGTTGGTGAGCGGCATATTGCCGATGCCGTCCATGTTGAATGGATCGGTACGGGGCTCTATCCAGCCACCCCAGCCGGATATGTATACGTTCTCGCAACGGTCTACGAGAAATGCCACTGGTGATATATTGGGTCTTGCCGAGCCGTTGCCAAATACAGTTGAATATACGATGCCCGACAGATCGGGCTTCAGTTTGGTAACGAACTGCTTGGAGTTGTCGACCTTGTAAGTCACATTCTCTACGGGCCATTTACCTTCCGTAACGCCCATGGTATAAGGGAATCCTTTGCGATCGAATTTGAGTCCGTATACGCCATCGAAGGCGTCGGTGCCGAGGTAGGTTGATCTGATCAGGGTTGTTCCGTTGTTGGAGATCCGCGCAACGAACCCGTCTGCCACACCTCCCTGGAAGGCCGTCTGGTAACCGCCCGATCCGGTGCCCGGGAAATTGGTACTGGTGGTACCGCCGCCCACATACAATTCATTATTGGTGGGGTTCAGCGACAATACGAAAGCCGCATCGTCTCCGCTGCCGCCCAGGAAGCTGGACCAGATAATGGCGTCGCAATTGGGGCTGATCTTCATGACCACGCCATCCTGTGCGCCGCCGGGGGTGCCTTGAAATACACTGCTAGTGGTAGGAAAGCGGTTTTCTGCACTGCCGCTGGTAGATTGTGTTTGCGCAGCCACGTAAATATTGTTGGCGTCGTCGAGGATCACTTCACTTCTTGAATCATCGCCATAAAAGCGCATGGTAGATGTCTTTACACCCCTGCCTTCGATCTGGTTGGTGATGTTGACTCCATCCGCTGCTGATCCACCGACGCGCAATGCTCCGATCAGCTGGGTACCCGTGGCGTTTAATTTCGCCAGGGCGATATCACCGCCGCCACCTGCTGCTCCTGGCACCAGTTTACCTACCCAATTGTTTGAATAGGTTTTACCCATCACCACGAGATTACCGGCGCCATCACAAATGAGGCTATGGGGGTAATCGTTGCCGCTGCCGCCGAGGTAAGTGGCATAGGCGCGCCGGCCATTGGGGGTAAACTTGAAGATGCCCATGTCGATGCCGCCCAGGTCGCTGACACTATTGCCACCGCCGTACCCGCTTTGGTAAGCGCCCGGTGTGGTGGGGAATCCCTGTCCAAAAACGATACCGCCGGAGAAGAGGGAACCATCCGGACCGGGTGTGGCGGTAAAGCCATATTGGTTGGCCGGGCTGCCGGTGAATGAGCAGAACACGAGCGTAGGGTCGATGACCAGCGTGGCCGTTTTGGTGTAATTGGCTACGCTGAATTGTACCGTATTCTTTTCGCTCAATACATAACTACATTCAATCTCTTTTTTGCCCGACTGCATATCGAACTGATAGGTGTAGGGATACATCTCCTTCAACTCACCTACCGATGTTTTAATGATCAGCTCGTTCTTTTTGATCGATATCTTATCCGCGCCTTCGTAGCGCATGGTTATTTGACGTGGATCGCCGCCGGGCCGCACGATGATATCGTACTTGAGCCGGCCATATTCCGAATAGTAGCGTATGTCGATATTGGGATAAACGTCTTTGTACACGATGGCCTGGAACACCGGTACGTCTACCGCCCATTTGGAGGGATCATCGCCGAGAAAATAGCTGACGGAGGTTTGCACCTGCTTATCGGGCTGGATGAGCGGATGCTCATTGGCACCTACAAATTGTACCCGGTAAGCATGCGACCGGATGGTGGGAGGAGGTGGTATACCGGGATCGGGGGCTGGCTGACCGGGTTTGCCATTGGGACCACGGTCGGGGCGGCTGATGCCGCCTTTGCCTTCTTCCGCCACCCTATGGTGACGGTGAAAAAAACTGGTGAGGTCATCGCCATTGTGCTGAACTACCGTAAAGCCATTGTTGTGCAGGTAAAAGGCACCGGCCGAAACTTCCCCTTTAAACCGTACCTGCTTATCCCACTGGCCCTTGTTCTCGGTAAACTCAAACGCAGAAACGCCATCCTGTGCAGTGATCTGTAGGGTGGCGGCAATAAGGAGCACGGTTACTATCAAGCTTTTCCTACCCAAAACTTATTTTTTACAAATTACTGAATAATAACTTCAATACTTTCCCGCACAAAAGCGTGCCGGAAGGATTTTAATTCCTTTTTTAAGCAGTATAAACAGTTGATGGGGGCTAAAAAGAGTAGCTACTCTTTCAATGGATATCGGATGAATCTATGAGATCTTGCTCCAGGCCGTTTTGCCCTGTAACGACTGAAGGTATTCCTTCAGCACCCCGTTTTCGGGTGCACTGAGTTCGGGATCATATTCGGCTATCTTCTCTGCCACTTCTCTTGCTGCCTCGAGCCACTGCCGGTCCTGTACGATATTGGCCAGTTTGAAATTCAACATGCCGCTTTGCCGGGTTCCTTCAATATCGCCTGGCCCACGCAATTCTAAGTCTTTTTCCGCCACTTTGAAACCATCGGTGGTGTCGCACATCGTCTTGATCCGTTCGCGCGCGTCATTGTTGAGTTTCGAGCCTGTTAATAATATGCAAAAACTCTTTTCGGCGCCCCTGCCAACGCGTCCGCGCAGCTGGTGTAATTGCGACAGGCCGAATTTCTCGGCATTTTCGATCACCATAACGCTCGCATTCGGCACATCAACACCCACTTCGATCACGGTGGTAGCGACCAGGATTTGAGTGTCGTTGTTCTTAAAACGTTGCATGTTGGTTTCCCGTATGTCGTTGGTTTGCCTTCCATGCACCATACTCATCCAGTACTTCGGTTCGGGAAAATAAGCCTTGACATTTTCGTATCCCTTCATCAGGTTCTCGTAATCGAGCTTTTCCGATTCCTCAATGAGGGGAAATACGATGTAGGCCTGCCGTCCCTGTGCAATTTCTGCCTTGATAAATCCCATCACCTGGCTGCGTGCCGTGTCATACCGATGTACGGTCAAAATGGGTTTTCGGTTGGGAGGCAGTTCGTCCATGACACTGTAATCCAGGTCGCCGTAGGCAGTCATGGCCAGGGTGCGGGGGATGGGCGTGGCGGTCATGACGAGCATATGGGGCGGCACGGGGGCCTTGGCCCACAATTTGGCCCGCTGGGCCACGCCAAACCGGTGCTGTTCGTCGACGATGGCGATGCCGATATTCTTGAATTTGACAGTGTCTTCCAGGAGGGCATGGGTACCCACAATGAGCTGTATTTCGCCTTCTTCCAATTGCTTCAATATCTGCCGCCTTTCGGCCGCTTTGGTATTGCCGGTGAGGATGCGGATGTTGACGGGCAGGTCTTTCAGCAAGCGGGTGAGGCCGGCAAAATGCTGGCGGGCCAGGATCTCGGTAGGGGCCATGAGGCAGCTTTGGTAACCGTTGTCGGCAGCCAGCAGCATCACGAGCAGGGCTACGATGGTTTTACCGCTTCCTACATCACCCTGCAGCAGGCGGTTCATCTGCCGGCCGCTGCCGGTATCCTTCCTGATCTCCTTGATCACCCTTTTTTGGGCACCGGTGAGCTCGAAAGGGAGGTATTTGTCGTAGAAGGTATTGAAGATCTCGCCCACCTGGCCAAAGATGACACCCCTCGAATAGCGGTGGCGCCTCGATTTCACGAGGTTCATCCGCAATTGGGCAATAAAGAACTCCTCGAATTTGAGGCGGTTCATAGCTTGTTGCCAGGCTTCGTTGGAAGGGGGAAAGTGGATATGGCTGAGGGCCCGGTAGCGGGGCACCAGTTGTAATTGTTTGATGACGTAATTGGGCAGGTTCTCGGGCAGTTCCTTTTCGGTGAAATGCAGGAACAGGGCCTGCGTTAGTTTAGCGATCTGCCTGGCCCCTAATCCCCTGGCTTTCAGCTTTTCGGTGGTGGAGTAGACCGGCTCCAGGAAATTACGTGCCGAAGGTTCTTCACTCAGTGATTCAATTTCGGGGTGGGTGAGTTGGGGGGTACCCTGGAAAAAACTCACTTTTCCAAACACCTGGTAGGATTGGCCAACCGATAACATTTTCTGGATCCAGGTGATGCCCTGAAACCAGGTAAGCTCTACGGTGCCCGAGCTGTCGCGCAATTCGGCCACCAGCCGTTTGCTCCTTTTTTCGCCAATGATGCCCACACTGGTAACGCGGCCGGCGATCTGGATAAAATCGGTCATGGGACTGATATCCCGGATGAGGCTCACCTTGGTTTTGTCGATATGCCGGTAGGGAAAATGCTCCAGGAGGTCCTTGAACGTATAGATTCCCAGCTCTTTCTGCAAAAGCTCGGCCCGTTGGGGGCCTACCCCCTTCAGGTATTCGATCGGACTGGCCAATATGTGTGTGCCCCTGCTGCTGATAAAAAAAACTTTGCCGCAAATGTAAGTGACGGGGCTGAATTTCACGGTATTCTCAACTTCCCGACGCCGGTTTGGGCGCAGGGCGGGGAGCAGGTCGCGATGGCTGACTGGTGCCGCCCGCGGGCCGCGTAGCCGGTCGCGTGGATGGCTGCGCTGGCTTCACTGTTGGTCGGGTACCGGGCTGCGTAGGCCGGGTAGTTGGCTGTGTGGGTCTTGTAGACGGATTGGTTGGCCGTGTTGAAGGATTCGTGGGCCGGGTAGAAGGATTGGTAGGTCTTGTTGACGGATTTGTAGGCAGGGTACCCGGGTTGGTGGGCCTGGTAGGAATGGTGGGGCGAATGACCGGTCGGGTATTATCGCCAGGATTGGTGCCGGGCGCCGGCTTTACGCCAGGGCGGGTGACTGGATCGGTAGGCCGTATCACCGGCCGCGTGACGCCGGGAGGGGTATTGTCGCCCGGATTGATAACACCGGGTCGCGTGTTGCCACCGGGATTGGTGGGCCTGGTAATGGGGCGGGTGGTGCCGCCGGGCCGGGCTGGCCGCGTGATCTCGGGCCTGCCGCCCTTATCGAATACCGGCATTTTGTTGTTGAAGGTTGGTGCTTTCGGATTGTCGCGCCGGAAGTTGTTCATACCCGTCTGCGCCATATCGGGGCGGCTGTACGTGCGGTTGAAATCGCCCCGCGTGATATGTACGTGTACGATCGGTGCCCGTCGGCGCCAGCCACCGGCTCCATAATAGTGGTTGTGCCAACCCGGGAAGCGGTAATAATTCCAGCGACGGTAGTGGCCGAAATAATAGAAGTCCCAATAATAGTGATAGGTATAATACTGGTGCCAGTAGATGGGCCTCCAGGGACGCCAGTAAGGCGGATAGTAACTCCAGTACCAGGGCGAGCGCCACATCACATAAGCAGGTTGAAACATGAACATGACTATGGGCCAGGTGGCTACCTGGTAGGTGGTGGTGTATTGTACGGTGGCTTGCTGTGCAGCGGCCGGCGTAACGGTCGTGGTGGTGGTTACCTGCGCCTGACCTGAATAACCAGGATTGGGTGTTTCGCCGGGTTTGTTGTTGGCCGAGTAATTGGGCTCAACGATATAATCTTTGCCATAAAGATCTTCATCACCCACGACCTGTATTTTGGCTTCACCGTCGCGATCTTTTTCTACAATGATCACGGCTACGTTTTGCACTTCATCTTTATCGACGGCAACCTTCAGTACAATGTTGTGGATATCGCCCTGTACATCATCTTCCACCTGGATATAATCTATCTGATCATCGTTATTAAGATCAAGGTTGTTGATGTTGGCAGAATCACCATTCAATGCCCGCTCAAAGCCTTCAAGCGTGGGCGATTCCTGGAACAGCTTCAATACTGCATACAGGTTGAGGTTATCGCCCGGCAGGTCGAGCCGCTCCTGTTCCGGATTCTGCGCATGGGCGGTGGTGCTTCCCAGTAATAGTAGCGCCATCAGGACAGACAGCAGGTATTTCATTGAATTAGTTTAATTAAATATACGAAATGAATCAACAGCCGGCTTGGTAGAATTTGCCCAGAAATGCAAATTTGACAATGCCCTGGATACAATGCTCATCCCGGTGCAATACCAGTCATGGCCGATGTTGTTTAGCAAGTTGTGGAGTACTCAGTCTGGCCTCATGAGGGTTGCACTCCAGTCAAATTCTGTAAAGGTTTTGAAGTATTCTTTCCGGAATGCCGCAGTACGCCTTTGCCAGGTGCGCAATTCCAATTCGTCGAACGGGCGTGCTGTTTTTTTCCTGAGTGCCCGCAACAGTCGTGTTGACCCGTTGCGTGCGCCACTGCTTTTGATAAGCTTTGTTGCTGCGCCATCCTGTGGAGCCGGTTGTTTACCCGCATACCGCCGGAGCAGGTATTCAATGACCTCTTCTTGCTGCCACTGGTATTTAAGCCAGGTCATTGCTTCGCCGGTGATCTTACGGTATAGTTTATGTTTTTTTCGATGGAGCGGTACCTGCGCATAGACGATCGATCCGATAGGAGATGCTGTGGCCATCAGATTGGCATATTGCATGGTTTTTCGGAATGCGGGATCGGTTTTCACCCTTTTTGCATCGAGCGAACTGCGGGTGCGTAAATAGTACTCGTCATACATTTGATAAATGGTCACTGGGCCAACAGTGCCGATGAACGGAGGCCTGGAGGTAAGACGTGCCATGATGTTGATTTTACTTAAAGCTACGGTGTATCCTGGCTTTTGGATCGGTCATGGTTACAAAGTGTGGCATTCCGTGGCATTCAGTGGCATTCCGTGGCATTTTAACATTTTCCTGCAACCGAAATGTTGAACATGTATATTCCAGGCGCTGGCTGTATGAGCTTTGGTGGCCCCTTATCGGGGCCTATTCCTGGATGGGTCTCGGTCGTACCTGGCTATTTCCTGCGACGGCCTTTGAATGCACCTGGGCAGGGCCTTGTTCGTACCTTGTTCGTAGTTAAAGCGCATTTTCCTAAGCGACTACCGAACAAATACCGAACAAGGCAATAGTTTGGTAATAGCGAAAACAAGCCTGACGCTGACTAAAATGCCAAAAAAAATCGCCAGGCGACTGCCTGGCGACCAATATTTGAAATTTACTGCGCTAATTTATGGCTTTACGTACACTTCCACCCAGGCCGTAGAGCTGGGTTTGCGGGGGGCTGTAAACACATCCACCTTCTTGTAATTCGCCTGCAGGGCTTCGCGCACTTTGAAGGGGTAGAAATTGTTGAGGTAAGGGATGTATTCAAACAACACCAGGTCGTAGTGCTTGTTCTGAATGCGGTTCACGAACATATCCGTTTCCTTGTCAAACATGCCCACGCCTTTATGGAACCAGAGCGGGTACTCGGGGCCCGTTTCCAGGGCAAATGGCACTTCGGCTGCGAGGGGCGTCAGCTCCGACATATTCAGCACTTTCAGGTTCTTGCCATTCTTCACTAAATCCATATTCATGAGTCGTTCGATTCCATCCACGGTCGGGTTGGGCATCATAATGCGCTCAAACGATTTTAATTTGGGTACGCGCCATTGATCGAGGGGTATGTCGGTAGAATCCTGGTGGATCATAAACGTATTCCGGTTCACCACATTGGCATACACCAGTCCTTCGTGGGTCATAGTGGTGTAAGCCTCGCCGCCGCTTTTCAGGACAAAGCGGTCGATGTAGCGCCAGTACACCTGGCTCCACCAGAGCATGACCACGGCGGCTAACACGATCACCGGTTTCCAGCTATCGAACCGGATAGGCAGCAGTTGGGAGAACAGGTATATGATAAAGGCGAAAGCAAAGCTGTGGAAAAAGATATTGTTATCGACCGGCACGTAACTGGTTACCTGGAAGATGGTAGCCTCGGCCAGGATGCCCAGGGTAAGCAGGGTGAAGATCATTTGCTGCTTGTTGAGCCAGAATTCCTTCCAGTTCTTCACGGCTACCATCAGCAGCAACACGATGAGCAGGATATAGAATTTGATCATCTGCGAGGCTCCCAGGAAATCGCCCAGTATCTCACCGATCGACATACGCGAGCTGTGCGGCGGTTGGCCGTGGTTGAACCAATAGCCGAAGGTGCCGGTTACAGGCAGTATGAGTGCGAGGCCAGTCACGAACACAGAGCCAACGAATACGCCAAGGGCCAGCCACTGTTTGTGTGCCAGCGCCAGGTAGCCGAGCAGGGCCAGGCAAATGAGCAGGCCGAGGGCGCCGCCATCCTGTTTGGTAAAGAAAGAGCAGAATATGAAAAAGCCCGACGCTACCAGCCAGCCATATTTCCCCTTGCTGGTAGAGGTGGAGAAGATGTACTTCATGAGGAAAGCCAGTCCCACCAGTTCGTACATGATCACAGTATTGTTATACCAGGGCCAGTAGTTGAAGAAAGTGTAGGAAAGGCAAAATACGAGTACCGAGGCAAAGCGTATACCGGGTTGTATGCCGAGGCTTTTGAAGATAGAGCGGAAAGCCAGCCCCGACAGGATATTGATGAAAGCCTGTGCTTTCACGAGGGTGATCATCTGGGGGCCGAAGATCTTGAAGAACATGGCCGGTATTTCCCAGTACATATAGCCTACGGGCATGCCGAAGTCCTTGAAAGGCGTTTGCCCCAGGTAGAGGCGATAGGCGCCTTCCCACGACAAAAAGATATTGATGCGGTAGGGCAGGGTGGCAAAAATGGGCACCAGGGCAATGATCACAATGATCAGGATCTCTGCGGTGGATAATATTCGTTTCATGTCGGTTGAATATAATGAAGCGTGATCGGAGGCCGGTTTAAGGTTATGCGAAAGTAGCGGTTGAAAAAATAATGTGCAAAGTAATTGTACTTTGTTTTGTGTCATAATGACTTGTTTACCTGATACTAAGGGCGATTGGGTAAATTTTGGCCCCTAAAATGAATTAATCAATAATTCATATGTATGGAATCGCCCGGGGGCTTGCATCACAGCTTTTTGTGCTGTATCTTGTGCCCGGAATAGACGATAAATGCGGGATTACATTAAATTATTACGACCGAAAGACTGGGCAAAAAACCTTTTCCTGTTCATCCCCTCTTTCTTTGCAGGCAAACTGTTTGACCCCCTGGAATTCAAAACGCAATTTGGGATGCTGCTCGGCGGCTTCCTGGCGTTTAGCTTCCTTGCCAGTAGTATCTACATTCTTAACGATTACAGGGACATCGAGGACGATCGCAAGCATCCTAAAAAATGCAAGCGGCCATTGGCTTCGGGCAAAGTGAAGAAAGGAATTGGTTTAACGATCTGCATCCTGCTGGCTGTGGCCGGCTTGGGTATCAGTGCGTTGCTGGATCCATCGCTCAAGTTTCTCTTCATGACGGGCATTTATTATGGCCTGAACCTTGGCTATTGCTTTGGGCTGAAGAATATCTCCATTCTCGACATCCTGATCGTATCGGCAGGCTTCGTGCTGCGGGTGAAAGGCGGTGCGGTGCTGGGCGATATCCATACCACCGAATGGCTGATCATCATGACCTTCCTGCTGGCCTTGTTCATGGCCATCGCCAAGCGTCGCGACGATGTGATGCTGAAAGTGGCTACCGGCACCGATATGCGGAAATCGATCAAAGGTTATAGCCTCGAATTCCTGAATACCCTGCTGGGGCTTTTTTGCGCGATCCTGATCGTGGCCTATATTAATTATACTGTATCCGGCGCCCTGTACAAAGATTTTGGGCACCGTTTATACTATACCTCTTTATTCGTTATTGCCGGCATCATGCGTTACCTGCAGATCACCTTTGTCATGAACCAGGCCGGCTCTCCAACCGAAATCCTTTACAAAGACCGTTTTATTCAGCTTACCCTCGTTCTATGGATGGCCAGTTTTTATTTTATCCTTTATATGAAGGATATCACTGTGTTCAAATAAAAAAGGTCTATTCGCATGAAAAAAGAAATTGCCAACTGGGGAAATTACCCCGTGATGGAAAGTAATGAACAGCAGTTCAGCTATGATGACCAGTTGCAGCAAATCGTGAAGGAGGCTTCCCTTTTTATTCCCCGGGGCAATGGCCGTTGTTATGGAGATGCTTCTTTGGGTGTGCAAACGATCTCTACGCTCAAATACGACAAGATACTCTCTTTTGATACGCAGGCCGGCGTTTTCGAATGCCAGAGCGGCCTGATGCTCGATAAGATACTGGAAGTGATCGTGCCGAAAGGCTGGTTTCTGCCGGTAACACCGGGCACCAAATTCATCACCGTGGGCGGTGCCGTAGGCAGCGATGTACATGGTAAGAACCACCACGTAGATGGTTCCTTTTCGAACCATATTGTAGATATGGATGTGGTGTTGTCGACGGGGCGCACCATTACCTGTTCTCCCACCCAGCATGCCGACCTTTTTGATGCCACCTGCGGCGGCATGGGTTTGACCGGGCTGATCAGCCGGGTTAAGTTCCGCCTCAAGAAAATTGAAACTTCCTACATCAAACAAAAGCAGATCAAGGCCGATAACCTCGAGCATATCCTGCAGTTGTTTGACGAATACAAGCATTATACATACTCCGTGGCCTGGATCGACTGCCTCAAGAAAGGCAAAGGGTTCGGCCGCAGCATCATGATCCTGGGTGAGCACGCGAAAGTAAGCGACCTCAACGCCCAACAGGCGAAAGAGCCGCTAAAGCTCCCCAAGAAGAAGCAGATCACTTTTCCTTTCAACCTGCCCTCCTGGGTGCTCAATACCTTTACGGTAAAGGCATTCAATTTCCTGTATTACGGCAAGAACTTCAAGCGGGAGATCAACAATGTGGTGGGCTATGAGCCTTTTTATTATCCGCTGGATGCCATTTTACACTGGAACCGCGGCTATGGTAAAAAAGGATTCATCCAATACCAGTTTGTGGTGCCCATGCATGCCAAGCAGGGATTGATCGAGATACTGCAACGCATCAGCGATAAGGGCATTGGTTCTTTCCTGGCGGTGTTGAAAGTATTTGGTGAGCAGAACAGCCTGATCTCTTTTCCCGAGGAAGGCTATACGCTGGCGCTGGACATTCCGGTGCGTGCAGGCCTTTTCGAGTTCCTCGATGAGCTGGACCAGATCGTGCTGCAACATGGCGGCCGCCTGTACATGAGCAAGGATGCCCGTATGAAGCCCGGCGTGCTGGAGGCCGGCTATCCAAGACTGGATGAATTTAAAGCTATCGTAAAGAAATACAACCCGGACGGTAAGATACGCTCTACGCAATCGGACCGGTTATTACTGACCAACAATTAATTGATCGTATCGAATGTCTACCGTTTTGATTTTGGGAGCAGCTTCGGATATGGCTGTGGCCATTGCGAAAAAATATGCCTCGCAGGGACATGCCGTTCAACTGGCTGCCCGTAATGTGCAAAGGCTGAAAGCGCTTGAATCGGATATCGCCATCAGGTACAACACAACCTGCACGGCACATGAATTCGATGCGCTGAACTTTGCCTCGCACCAGGCTTTCTTCGATGCCCTGTCTGTGAAGCCGGATATTACCATTTGTGTTTTCGGCTACCTGGGCGATAATGAAGTGGCACGCGGCAACTGGGCCGAAAGTGAAAGGATCATTCATACCAACTATACCGGCGCCGTATCTATCCTAAACGTGGTGAGCAATTACTACGCTGCGCAAAAGAAAGGCGTGATTGCTGGCATCAGCTCGGTAGCAGGCGAACGTGGCCGGCAGAGCAACTATATTTATGGCAGTGCCAAAGCTGGTTTTACAGCTTACTTGTCGGGGCTTCGCAACCGGATGTTCCATGAGCAGGTCCATGTAGTGAGTGTGCAGCCTGGTTTTGTGTATACGCGTATGACGGAAAACCTCACGCTGCCTCCATTATTGACAGCCCAGCCCGAGCTGGTGGCCGACACGGTGTTCAAGGCGGTGGCCAACAAAAAGAACGTGGTGTATGTAAAGTGGTTCTGGCGCTGGATCATGCTGATCATCAAATCGATTCCCGAGTTTATGTTTAAAAAGCTGAAACTTTGAGCAGGCCTATTGCATTCTTCGACTTCGACGGTACCATCACTACCAAAGATACCCTGCTGGAGATCATCAAATACCGGCATGGGAAAGCTAAGTTCTACCTCGGCTTTTTGTTGCACAGCCCCTGGCTGGTGTTGATGAAGCTGGGCTTGGTGTCGAATCAATCGACCAAAGAAAAAGTGCTGAAGCTGTTCTTTGGTAAAATGACAACGGAGCAGTTCCGTGTTTTCTGTGAGCAGTTTGCTGCGGAAAAGATACCTGCCTTGATTCGCCCCAAAGCGTTGGTGGAAATTGATAAACTGAAGAAAGCGGGCGCCGAGGTGGTTATCGTTTCTGCTTCGCCGGAGAACTGGCTGCAGCCCTGGTGTGCTACGCTCAACCTGTCACTGATGGGTACGCAGCTGGAAGTGAAGAATGATAAGATCACCGGTAAGATCAAGGGCATTAATTGCTATGGAGAAGAGAAGGTAAGGCGTATCAAGGCGGCTTACGATCTTACTGCCTACGGCGATGTATATTGTTATGGTGATACCAGTGGCGACAAGCCGATGCTGGCATTGGCCAGGCATGGATTTTATCAGCCCTTCCGGTAAGTTGTTGCACGTGGGTAAGAATCGCCCGGTAGCCGGGTTACTTTTTAATTTTGCAGTTCCTTGTTTCATTAAGTTCCCTCCTTTGTCCTGTTCCGAAAGCCAATCCTTCTGAAACTTCTTAACAACTGAATATGTTTAAACCCTTATTGGCTGTATGGAAAGGGCCATGGTACAGGAAACTGGTACTGATCGTGAGCTTGCTGGTGGCTTCGCTGTATCCCATTCACCGCAACTTCGATCATGGTTTGGGTTTCTGGCAATACCAGCGTCACCTCGATTTCATGCGCGGCGAATCGCCTTTCTTCAATCCCTGGCAATACCGGGTGCTTTGTCCGTATGTGGTAGAAGGCGGTAAATGGGCTTACGAACATACGGTCGATAAAGTGGTGCCACTGGAGAAGATCAAGCAGTTTGATCCGGTGAAGGCGGCAGGTTCTACGGTTGAACAGGAAACCCTGGTGAATCGAAAGGACGCGATTATCTACCTCATCGTGTTTGCGGCTTTCCGGTTTTTGCTGAATGTGATGATCTACCTCTTTGCGTTTTCCATCTTCGCTTATTATACGCGCAACCAATGGCTCAATGCGCTGGGTATTTTTCTTGTCTCGCTCGCGATGGGGAACGCCGTGTTCAACAGCGACCTCTCGCTCAATACTTATTTCGATCTCATGCTATTCCTGTGGATGGCTTGCGTGGTATTGTATAAGGCGAGCGGCTGGTGGATTGTACCGATCACCATTTTGGGTATCCTTAACCGGGAAACGGCCCTGATGATCCCCGGCCTTTATTTTCTGGCGGCGGCTGTTGACCCGGCCAACGAAAAGAAGTTGTTTGGAATTCCTTTCCTGCGCAATCCTCCGCGTACTACCTGGATAGTTACTATAGTTTCTCTCATTGCTTTCGTCGCTATATTCATGGCCATCCGGGCACACTATGGCTATCGCCCGCCAGGCCTGGCTATAGAACACAACCTGCCATTCGGGTTACCGGTTCTCAAGTTCAATCTTACCGGTAAATATGGTGTGCAGGCTTTTATCGAGATATATGGGGTACTGGGCTTTTTGCCGCTGGCCTGGTTCTTCTGCTTCCGGTATTTACCGGTGCTGCTGCGCGCCTGGTCGCTCATCTTATTGCCGCTGTGGTTATGCATTCACTTTGTATCGACGCAGGCAGGCGAAAGCCGGTATTACCTGGTTACGCTGATCCTGGTGCTGATACCGATGGTGTTTGAAATGATCAAGCGGTCGGACAAAAAACTGGCGACTGAGTAAGGGGCAAAAACAGGCCAGGCCGCACGAAGCGGCCCGGCGAGTAGAATCAATGTTCATGGTTTTATTCGTCTAAAAAGCTCTTGATGATATTTTGTTTAAGGCCGGGGAAGCTATAAGCTTTCCTGGCTTTTTTTATGCAGGTTGAGGCGCGATGATAAAGGCGCACTGTGTTATTGCTTCACGATCTTCCGGATCTCACGCAGCTTGCCGCCAATCGTTACTTCCAACAGGTAGATGCCCGGGTTCATCGTTTTGGCGGGCAGTTTGATGATAAGCTGCTCCTCCTGCTTGTTCCATTGTTGCTGCTGCACGATCCTTCCTTCCAGGCTGATCCATTTTATTTGCAGTATGCCTTTGTTTGAATCGTTTATTTCGATCGTTAGTTGATCCTTTACCGGGTTGGGATAATAGGCGAGCCGGCTGATAAGACGATTGCCTGTGATCTTCACCAGCGATGAGTAGTGGGTGGTTTTACCCTGGCTGTTCACCAGCTTCAACCGGTAATACTGCGTTGCGGGGTGTTCGGTAGCATCAATGAAACTATAGTTGTTCGCATACAGGCTGTTTCCTGCCCCCTTCACGGTGCCAATGGTGGTGAACTGCTGGCCATCGCTGCTGCGCTCTATCTCGAAATGGTCGTTGTCATCTTCCTGGGCGGTTGACCAGGTGAGGGTAGTAGTGCCCTTTTGGTTGTTGCCTTTGAACCAGCTGAGTTGGGTGGGCATGGTCATCGCTGAAGAGTTGACCGTTACGATATCGGTGCTCTTGGCGCCACCTGCATCGGTGGTTTCGAGTTGGAACTGATAGGTGCCTATCAACAGGTTGGTAATATCGGGATTGGCCACTGTGCTGTTTGAGAAAGTATACATGGCGGGGCCGCTCACTTTGGTCCACTTATAAGTAAGGGTGGCGCCATCGGGATCGTAAGAGTCGCTGCCGTGTAAGGTAGCGGCCGATACATCGGTAGTTTGATCGGCGCCTGCTTCCGTTACAGGAGCGATGTTGCTGGCAGTGCCGGCCACTACGGTGATGTTCACGGTCTTGGTTACGTAGTCGGCGCGATCGTCCACTACTTTCAGCTCGAAGGTATAAGTGCCGGCAGTGGTGAGTCCGTTGATGCGTGTCAGTCCGTCGGTAGATACCGCTGTTACGATGCTACTGGTAACGGGCCCGGCCGTTTGTTTCCAGATAAACCGTTCTATATAACCATCGGCATCGGTTGAGCGGGCGCCGCTCAGGTAAGCAAAGCCTGTTCCTGTAGAGATCGTGAGGTTATTGCCTGTGTTGGCGATGGGACGCCTGTTGACCGGTTTACTTTTATCTTTCCCCAGCAGCCATTCGTATACATTGGGATTGTGGCTGCTATAGTTGGTACTGAAGGCCCGGTCCCACGAGTTGTGACCACCGGTGGGGTAAATGTCCAGGTAGGCTTTTTCGGCGGCGCCGCAATTGTTGATGCCGCCTACGATGGCGCTGGTACAATTGGCCTGCGTAGTGCCGTCGTTTTGTGAATGCGTGGCCCACACCGGTAAATTGGCCCTGGCGATATTGCAATAATCGTTGGTTTGGCAGGTGGGGGCAGTTGGGGCGATGGCGTTGAGTTGTTTCGCATTGGCTATCGACGCGCCGGGATAATCCCAGGTGCCGCCGCCGCCCAGGCTAAGGCCTATCAATGATATACGGTTGGTATCTACATTCAAATTGGCTTTAGCGTATTTGATCATTTCTTCTACATAGAAATTGTACCACCAGCCGTAGGTGTCGGCAAGTTGGGGCGACAGTACCAGGAAAGTTTGCCATTTGCCATTCCAGAAGAAGCGCATGTTATGACCATTCTTAATAAGTTTGGGTACGCTCTCCTGGGTTACGTTCTGTAATTGTGTGGTGCCATTGCCTTTTTGTCCGGTACCATGTAAGAAGATGATGAGTGGATACTTAGGACCGGTGGCATCGTAATCGGTGGGGGTGTACTGTAAGAATCCAATCCTTTGACCATTGGCTGCTGTGAGGCTTTTTTCTACCTGTTGTGCGCTTACGATCAGGCACACGAGGAGGCTCACCATGAGTAACGTGGTTTTCATAGAGGTTTGATTTTAGGGTCAACAAACTAGGGGCTGGTGATGGCATTCCATGCTGATCGTTACAGGCAGCCCCGGTACGGATGATTGGGTTCGTGCTCCAAAAAATACAATTACTATACCATTTGATCCATTGGCATGTTATGAATGCAGAAAAGCGGCAAAATCGAGTGGTTTTGCAAGGGGCTGGTAAAATCCCCATGAAAATGCTGGTAGAATCCTGGTCCGGAAAATAACATCGGCTGCCAACGTATTAAGTTTTTTGGCCAATTTAATTTGGTGGCCATCTATCTTTGCGCAAACATGAGCAGCTATAAACCCTTAACACATCGTATTGCAGCTTCCTGCTTCTTTTTTGTATGCGGGTTTATTTTTGCCACCTGGGCTTCCCGGATCCCCGCCATTAAAGATCAGTTCCACCTCAACGAGGCCGAACTGGGAGCAGTGCTATTCATGTTGCCCCTGGGTGCGTTGGTGGCTTTGCCGCTGGCTGGATGGGCTGTATCGGTATTGGGCAGCCGGCTCATCAATTACATCGCCGCGATCACTTATGCTATCGTATTGTTGTTGATCGGTTATAGCCATTCAGTCGCTTTGCTCTCGGCTTCCTTGTTCTTCTTTGGCTTTTGCGGTAATGTGTTGAATATTTCCATGAATACGCAGGCCCTGCTGGTGCAGGAAGAAATGTATGATAAATCCTTGCTCTCTTCGTTTCATGGTTTGTGGAGCATCGGTGCGATGATCGGGGCCGCGCTGGGCGGTTATACGATGAAGACAGGTGCTACCACGCGCGGACATTTTTTGATCGTGGCGGGTATCGTGCTGGTCCTTTCCACGATGGCCGTGTTTTATACCATCCGAAAAGGAAAACCTGCGGGCGAGCAAAAGATCTTTGCCTGGCCCGATAAAACTTTGTGGCTGCTGGGCGCCATTTGTTTCTGCTGTGCGATCTGTGAAGGAGCGATGGCCGACTGGAGTTCTTTGTTCTACAAACAGGTGCTGAACGATCTGAAGCGCGTAAGCACCACGGGGTATATGGTATTTGCCTGCATGATGGCGCTGGGCCGGCTGATCGGTGATGTGGTGATCGGCAGGCTGAGTTATAAAGGCGCCTTGGTGCTGGATGGTATCCTGATCACCATCGGCCTGATCGTTGCCACTACGCTTGCTTTCCCGGTGGCGGTGATCATCGGATTTGGATTGATCGGTTTTGGCGTGGCTACCGTGATCCCGATTGTATATAGTTTGAGCGCCAAAACCACCACGATGAGTACGAGTGCCGCGTTGGCGGCTGTGAGTACAGTAGGCTTCTCCGGATTTTTGGTAGGGCCGCCCATGATCGGTTTCATTGCTCATCAAACAGGGTTGCGTTATGCGCTTATGTTATTGTCCCTCCTGGGCATCGTGATCTTGTGGCTTTGCCGCAAGGTGAAGAACTGATCGTTGCGAAAATGCCCGTTTCCCCGGCCGCTTATGCCGCATAGTTGGGTGTCTTTATGCACGATTTTGTGGTGCTTTTTAACGACGTTTTAATATCTGTTATAGCACTGTTAAGGATGTTCCACTACTGAACCATGGCACTTGTTTTTTCGTCTACATAAGCGAAAACAATAACGCAATGAAAAACATCCTCTTAACGATTAGTGCAGTGGCGACGCTGGGGCTATTGGGAAGTTGTACCAAGGAACCGCTCAATAACCTCACAGAAGACGAAAGCCGTATCTACATTTCCAATTACGATAGTACTGCGCAGTTTAGTAGTTATAAGACCTTCAGTATTGTGGACTCTGTGGCCGTTATCTCCAACAACCGGTTGGAGGGAAAAGCAGTGTCTGATTTCGATGTGGCGGTGATCGCGGCATTGAAAAGCAGGCTGCAGCAGCAGGGCTATACCCTGGTGGGCAAAGACCAGGATCCGGACCTGGGTATTAACGTGAGCCGCATCTACAATACCTACACCGGCATTGTAAGTTATCCTGATTACTGGGGTAGTTATTATGGCTACTATGACCCTTTCTACTGGGGCTATCCGGGATATGGGTATGGGTTTCCTTCTTACTATGGTACCTACTCGATCAAAGAAGGAGCGCTTTCTATCGATGCGCTCGATTTGAAAGATGCCGGCGCCGATAAAAAGATCAATGGCATCTGGATGGGCTTGGTACGCGGATCGGGTGTATTCAGGACTGCCAACGTTCCCACGCATATCAGCCGGCTGTTCGATCAATCGGCTTACTTCAAGGCGAATCAATAATTCCTGCACGTAAAAACGATTAAACAATGAAAACATCCTATAAGATATTCGCAGTGCTGGTAGCCGGACTTTTCGTGGCGGGCGCCGCACGCGCACAGGAGGGGCGCTTACACCTCAACATCAATTATACGATCAGTACGCCGGTGGGCGATTTCAAGGATTTTATCAATAAGACAACTTACCGGAGCTGGGCCGCGTCTTTACTGTATGGCATCAACGATAAGGTGTCGGTAGGGTTGGGAACGGGCTTCCAGGATTTCTACCAAAAGTATCCACGGGATACGTATAAGCTGGAAGGCGGCGGTGATATCTCCGCAGTAGTATCTAACTCGGTACAGGCTATTCCTGTATTGGCGCAGGTGCAGTATAATTTTAGTCCGCAAGCCATTGTGCAGCCCTATGTAGGGGTTGGAGTAGGTGGCAACCTGATCCTGTATCGCCAGTTCCTGGGTGAGTTTGGCAGCAGCAAAACGAAATTCGGCTTTGCGGCAAGGCCCGAGGCTGGTGTGTTCATTCCTTTCCGCAAGGGCGGGCCGGCGGGCATCACGCTACGGGCCGATTACAACTGCATGCCTGTTAATTATAATGATCTGCAGGGAATGGATAACTGGGGCGCCGGAATAGGCGTAAAGTTCCCCCTTCAATAAAAGATTTTTCTGGTGCTGAAAGTTTGATGAGAAAGGCCCTGCACTTTGTTGCGGGGCCTGGTTTTTTGTATACAAGTTGTAATGCGATCAATTGAGTTGCGGGTCGATGGGAAAGTTGGCCATCATTTCGTAATCGCCGCCCAGTAGTTTCAGCGAGTCTTTCCAGATCTCGGCGGTATTGCCGTGAAAGACGATCTTCCTGGTGGCTTCGGCGGTGAGCCAGGAGTTTTCTTTAAGTTCGTCGTTGAGCTGTCCGCTGCCCCAGCCGGAGTAGCCTATGTAGAAGCGAATCTTGTTGAGGTCGATCGATCCGTCACGGATAAGGTTAATAGCCGTTTCGAAGTCGCCGCCCCAGTAGATGCCATCCAGTACCTGGAAGCTGCCGGGAATGAGGGCGGGGTATTGATGCAGAAAATGTATGGTGTCCATTTGAACGGGGCCGCCGTAAAAAACAGGGAGTTTGAGCTCGTCCAGGTCATTCATTAACTCATTCAGTGTGTGTTCATAAGCCCGGTTGATGACGAATCCGAAACTGCCTTCGTCCTGGTGATCGCAGAGAAAAACCACCGTTCTCATAAAGTTGGGGTCTTTGAGAAATGGCTCTGCTATCAACAACGTTCCTGGTCCCGGTTTTATCATATTCCTAAATTAAGACTTATATACTGCTGGCAAAATGATTGTTTAAAAATTGGGATTCGTTACACAAATCTTCCTAAGTTAGCGTTTTGGCGGATGGCGTTGTCGTTTCCGGAGAGGAGCGGGGCCGTCATCCTTGATAAAACTTAGTTAAATACATTTTGCCCGATCCCTTACCACTGGCGGTTCTGTTGCCTGTTTAGTAAATTTGCCGATTGGAAATTGTCTGCTTTTGAAGAAAAGTCCCAACGGCTCGCCAGATGGCTGAATTGCTGTGTAACAGGCAGGTAATGGAGGTGGCGCTAAAAACATATCAGTTGCAATTAAGGAAAGTATTCCCTATCATCATCGTATTGATCAGCCTTTCGCTGATAGGGACGATATATG
The DNA here is from genome assembly GCF_029223285.1 of Paraflavitalea sp. CAU 1676. GTDB lineage: Bacteria > Bacteroidota > Bacteroidia > Chitinophagales > Chitinophagaceae > Paraflavitalea. The sequence goes on from NZ_JARHUJ010000001.1 coordinate 1,086,207, forward strand.
TGCAATACAATTGGCTGCAAACCATGCTCGCGGATAAGCATGAAGATTTCAAGTTCAAAATGACGCGCGGCATGGATGAAGTGGGCAAGCTGCTCATGGAGCAGAAAGGCACCCTGCCCTCACTCAAGAACTACCGCACCAAGCCGGGATTCAACTGGCCTTCCGAACAGTTCCAGATGGAATTGATGAAGCCGCCCACCATCGCTCAAAAGTTTACGGAATTTGAAGTGGAGGAGAAATTGCGTAAAGCTTTCGACAACCACGACCTGCACAACCTCAAGTTTGAATTCGCGATCAACTCGAATGTGAACCTGATGTCGTACGAGCTGAAGTCGAAAGGCTTCATGAAGGCGGCAGAAGACATCGATACCGCCAATGGTAATAATATCACGTTTATTTATTATTTCTCTCCGCCCAGCGGCAGTGACCTGGAAAACCTGGTGCCGGAAGAGAATATGATCGTTATCGTACCCAATGTAAAGAAGATCATCCTGCAGCAAATGAAATGGATGATCGTGGGGGCCGCTTTCTTTACGATCATGATCATCGCTGCTTTCTATGTGACGGTAACAGCGCTGCTGCGTCAGAAAAAACTTAGTGAGATCAAGAATGATTTCATTAACAATATGACGCATGAGTTCAAAACCCCGCTGGCCACCATCTCGCTGGCCGTGGATGCCCTCCGCAACGACAAGGTGATGCAGGACCGCACCAAGATGGATTATTTCAGCAGCATCATCAAAGAAGAGAACAAGCGGATGAACAAGCATGTGGAAACGATTCTGCAGGCTGCTGTGATGGACCGCCAGGAGTTGCAGCTCAACAAGCAACCTATTCATGTGCACGACCTCATCAACGAGATCATGGACAACTATGTGCTGCAGTTGGATGATAAAAATGGTCATGCCGACCTTAACCTGAGTGCCCGCCAGGATTACATTGAAGCTGATCCTGTACACTTCCGCAATCTTATTTCCAACCTCATCGATAATGCCGTTAAGTACTCAAAAGAAAACCTGGAGCTGAAGATCACCACGCACAGTACGAGCAAGAACCTCGTGATCCGTGTGGAAGACAACGGCATCGGTATGAGTAAAGAAACGGTGCGTCGCATCTTCGAGAAGTTTTACCGCGCACATACCGGTAACATCCACAACGTAAAAGGATTTGGACTTGGTCTTAGCTATGTGAAGACCATCGTTGACGCCCATAACGGGAAGATCAAGGTGGAAAGCGTACTGGGCAAGGGGTCGGCCTTCACCCTGGAATTGCCACTACTCAAGAAAAAGCCTGTTGACGAAACAGCAAGCATCCATCACCATAGCTGAGAAACCGGAATTCATGTTCCATCGCATACTGGTAAATGCTCTTCCATTGTTTACCGATAAAGGCTGCTACCAATAACAATAAAGTTGATTGGGGCTGGTGGAAATTCGTGACCAGCGCCTGCGGTATCCTGATCCTGTAACCGGGGGTGATGAGCAGTCTTGTTTTGGTAATGATCCTGTCCCATTCCTGTTTTTTCATGTATTGCAGTAGGGAAGTGAGCGCGTATTCTACGGAGATATCATCTGCTTCCAGTTCATAGGCATCCCATTGGTTGATCTCTAGTGCCGCGGGTTCTATACCGGGCTGCAGGATCGTTTTAACGCCAAGCCAATACAAACTTTCTACCGTGCGTAGGGAAGTGGTGCCTACTACGGTGATCGGCTTATTGGTGTATTCCAGTATTTGTTGGATCAAGGTAGTGGGCACATCGATGAATTCGGCATGCATGGGATGCCCTTCCATGTGCTCGCTTTTTACCGGCTGAAAGGTGCCGGCTCCTACGTGGAGTGTTACGTAACTTCGTTGTATGTTTTTCGCATTCAGTTTTTCGAACAGCGATTCGGTGAAATGCAAACCAGCCGTTGGGGCTGCTACCGAACCTTCGGTACGCGCGTAGATGGTTTGATAACGCTTGGCGTCCGACGCCTCTGCCTGCCTTTTGATGTAAGGCGGCAGGGGTATCATACCGGCCAGGTGTAGTACTTCGGCAAAGCTGAGGTTGGCGGGTGACCACGAGAGTTCGATGGAAAAACTGTCGCCGATCTTTTCGAGATAGCGGGCACGCAGTTCGATATGACCTCCTGCGTGGGAGATCGATTTTTCGAGGATCTGTCCGGCTTTCCATTTAGAAAACCCGCCCACGAGGCACATCCATTGAACACTGCCTTTTTGCGACATGGCCGTGGTGATGTCGGGATAATGAGCGTGGGGTTCGAGGCAAAAGATCTCGATCGAAGCCCCTGTTGCTTTCTGGAACAGGAGGCGGGCTTCCACCACGCGGGTATTATTAAATAAGAGTAATGAATCGGAAGGCAGGAATTGATCGATGTTCCGATATACGTCTTCTGTAATTTGTCCTTCTTTGAAGATCAATAGTTTTGAACTGTCTCTTTCCGGCAGCGGGTATTTGGCTATACGTTCGTCCGGCAATTCGTAAGTGAAATCTTTAATGGCTAAACGCTTGGGATGCATATTGGGTACGGCATGCGCCGTTGATTTTTATCGCTTTGCTTTTGGTACTACTAACTTCAGGCCGCTCCACTGATCGCTCACGGCGCACACCTTGATATCTACCAGGTCATGTTGGAGGGCATAAGCGCGGATCACATCTTCTGTTAAGTCGGTGGGAATACCGGCGCTTTTTTTATACCAACTGACCCAGGTAATAACGGATGGGTTGCTTTGAAATACCGTTTTCAGGCTCCGCATTTCTGTTTCAAATTGTTTTTTACTGGTCACAAACAGGTGAATGAGGTCGGGTAGCTCCTTTTTTCCCACCAATTGATGGCTTAGGTCGGCCTCCAGCAACTGGTTGTAATTGTCCGGGGCATGAAGCAGCCACAGCTTCATGGCTTCCTTGATGCCTAGTTTTTTCAATAATGGGGTACCCGAATAACCGGTTGTTGCCATGTTGTGGGATTTGGTGGGAGAAAACCCTGCCTGTTCGTCCTGTCGCTGCAAATTTACTGGGCATTGTTTAAACGGCCCAACAGCCCTTAGGACTGCTTACGGACGGTATTGGCTGAACGGTGCCCTGTCTGAATCTCCATAAAACCTGGCAATGCACATCGGGCAGGGGCTTATCCACAGGTTATGCGCCTGAATTCACAGAAAATACACACGCGAATGAGCTCCCACTTCCTCTCAAAGCCCGCCAGACCGCCATCATAGCTAATTGCAGATAAATCAAGGCCTGTGGAAAAAATAAAATTTCCAAATCCTCGTTAGAAAGTGGGAAAAAGTGTTATTTTGTGGTAATTAGAAACGATAAGGAGTTAAGTCGTTAAAAATGAATGGCTTTCTAGGTGAATACGAAGCAACTTTGGACGCAAAAGGTCGCTTCCTCTTACCGGCTGGCTTTAAAAAGCAGCTGCCGGAAGAGGCCGGAAACCAGTTTGTTATTAACAGGGGGTTTGAAAAGTGCCTTACGTTATACCCCATGAAAAGTTGGGAGCCCATATTTGCTGAGATCGGTAAGTTGAATGATTTTGATCCCAAAGTTCGGGAATTCAGGAGATACTTCTTGAATGGAGCGACGGTTTTAGAGCTGGATGGTGCGGGGCGGTTGCTGGTTCCTTCCAATTTGAAGGAGCATGCCGGGCTGGAGAAAGACATTGTGTTGGTGGCGGCGATGAACAAAATTGAAATCTGGGATAAGGATAAGTACCAAAAGTTCTTTGAATCTTTTTCACCCGACTCTTTCAGTCAATTGGCTCAACAGGTAATGGCGGCCGGCAGTGGTCCGGGAATTCAGCTTTAAGCAAGATCATGAGTGAGCAGGATAACCATAGCGCTGATTTCTCTGCCGATTCATCCGGCGACAATCCGGAATATCATGTTCCGGTGTTGTTGCAGGAAACGGTAGACGGGCTGCAGATAGAACCAGATGGCATTTATGTGGATTGCACATTTGGTGGTGGCGGTCATTCCAAAGAGATACTGAAACGGCTTGGAAAAAACGGGCAATTATTGGCCTTTGATCAGGATGCGGATGCCAGGCGGAACATTCCCGATGATCCCCGGATCGTCTTTGTTCCCCACAACTTCCGGCACCTGCAGAGGTTTTTGCGGGTTCATAAATTAACACAGGTAAATGGTATCATGGCTGACCTCGGCGTAAGTAGCCACCAGTTTGACGAGGCTGATCGCGGATTTTCTATTCGTTTTGAAGGTGATATGGATATGCGAATGGATAAACGGCAAACGTTGACGGCTTTCGAAGTGGTGGATACTTACGATGAGCAGCGACTGCACAAATTGTTTGAGCAGTATGGCGAAGTGACCAATTCCAAAACACTGGCCAGGACCATTGTACAGGTGCGGGATAAGATGAGCCTTAAAACGATTGCCAATTTTAAACAGGCGCTGCATGACGTGGTGAAAGGGAATCCCAACAAGTACTTTGCCCAGGTATTCCAGGCATTGCGCATTGAAGTGAATGATGAATTGGGGGCTTTGAAAGAAATGCTGCAACAAATTCCTTCGCTACTAAAGCCTGGAGGTCGTGTTGCCATCATTACGTTCCATTCGCTGGAAGACAGGATCGTCAAGAACTTCTTCCGTAAAGGCGACACTGAGGAGACGGTAGATACCGATCCTTTTGCCCGTAATGTTCCTGAGGCTCCTTTAAAGGTAATTACCAAAAAACCAATCACTGCTTCACCGGTAGAGCTTAAGCGTAACCCGCGTTCGCGGAGTGCCAAGCTCAGGGTGGCCGAAAAGCCGTAACCCTGCTATGGGATTGTATGGCTGGTTATTGCGGGAGGTACTAAGCAGCGTTTCCTGCACTAAGTTTCGAGTTCTTATCATCAAAATAAAGGGTATAAATTCCAATGTCTGTATGAAGACCAGGTAGAACATTCAGCAATCTCATTAGCGGTTGAGTGGTGAGTAACTGCTCAGCCGCTAATCTTACAACCATGAACGAAGAAAAAGGACAAGAAGAAGTAAAGGAAGTGGAGCGTAAACGGGAGCGGAAAAAATTGTTCAGCTATCGCTGGATCGTTAAAAATATTCCGTTCTTCCTGTTCCTGTCGGCTTTGGCAGTGGTGTATATATACAACGGTCACTATGCAGACAAAACGATCCGGAGCATCAACAAAGTGAGTAAGGAGTTGAAAGAGTTGCAGTACGAGTACAAGACTTTGAAGAGTGAAGTGATGTTCAGGAGCAAGCAGAGCGAAATGGCAAAAGCGGTAGAGCCGCTGGGCCTGAAAGAGCTGGTAACGCCGCCGGTGGTACTGACCGACTCGGCAAGCCTGAAAAAAGAAGAATAGTATTAAGACGACAACCAAACATATAGATTACCTGGGCCTTGGAAGTGAAGCGCGACATATTATGGAGAGTGTATCTATGCTTTATCGGCATAGTGTTGTTTAGTGTGGTGATCCTGATCAGGGCGGTTTACATTCAGCAGGTGCAGGGTAGTTTCTGGTTGGAGCAGGCGAAAGAACAACAGCAAAGATTCGTGGAGATCGACGCCGAGCGGGGAACGATCTATAGTGAAGATGGAAGCATGCTGAGCACTTCCATTCCGTTCTTTAACATATATATCGATTTTATGGCCGAAGGCCTCCGGGAAAAGAACGGAAAGCGCTTCAAGGATAATATCGATTCTTTGTCGATCAGCCTGGCTGATTACTTCAAGGATAAAACGGCCACTGAATACAGGCAGCTGTTGCAGAACGGCTACCGGAAGAAGGATCGCTATTTTCTTTTCAAGAAGAATCTGTCGTTCCAGGATTATAAAACCCTCCGTACGATGCCGCTGGTAAAACAGGGCAGGGACAAGAGCGGTTTTATTCCCGAAGTGAAAGACAAACGACTGAACCCATTTGGCTTGCTGGCCAACAGAACGATCGGATTATCGAGAGAATATCTGGATAGCGACGGGAAGATCAGGAACACGAACGTAGGGCTGGAAAAGACCTATGATACGATCCTGAAAGGGGAGGGCGGCAGACGCCTGATGCGGAAAGTGGCAGCCGGTGTTTTTGTACCGGTAGATGGATCGGAGATCGAGCCGCAGAATGGCAAAGACATCATCACCACCCTGGACGTGAACATCCAGGATATCGCGGAAAATGCTTTGCTGAAGGTGCTGACGGAGAATGAATGTGAATATGGTACCGCCCTGGTAATGGAGGTGAAGACCGGAAAGATCAAGGCCATCGCCAACCTGGGCCGCCGTACGGATGGCACCTACTGGGAGGATATGAACTACGCGATCCGCGCTTCCGAGCCAGGATCGACCTTTAAGCTGGCTACCATGTTATCGCTGCTGGAAGATAAGTACATCAACCTCAACCAGCATGTGAACCTCGAAGGTGGTGCGTGGACGGTAAATGGCAGAACGGTTTACGACAGTGAGAATCACGGATACGATGTTTCGATAAAAGAGGCTTTTGAAATGAGTTCGAATGTGGGTATGGCTAAGCTGGTGATGGCCCACTACGCTAAAAAGCCGACTCAGTTTGTGGATCACCTTAAGCGCATGCGATTTCATCAATACTCCGGTATTGATCTGCTGGGGGAAACAACACCGGTTGTTAAGACCCCTAAGAACAGAAGCTGGAGCGCCACATCACTGCCCTGGATGAGTTTCGGATATGAAGTGCTGGTAAGTCCCCTGCAAACCTTAATGTTATATAATGCCATCGCCAATGATGGCAAGATGATGAAACCTTACCTCGTCAATGCCATTAAAGAGAATGGTTTGGTGGTGAAGGAAAATCAGCCAGAGGTGTTGGAGCAAGCTGTTTGCAATGAGCAAACGTTGAAATTACTGCAGGAGCTTTTAAAGGGGGTGTGTAATGATCCACACGGCACAGGGTTCACGCTTTTCAAAGGAGCGCCTTATGCCGTGGCGGGTAAAACGGGTACCTCGTTGATGGCAAATGGTGCCAACGGCTACAGGGATCATATTTACCAGTCGTCGTTTGCAGGGTATTTTCCGGCGGATAACCCCCAGTACAGTTGTATTGTGGTGGTAAAGAACAAACCCTTTGCTCCAGTTTACTACGGCGCCCGGATCGCGGGACCGGTGTTCAAAGAACTGGCCGACAAACTGTACGCGATCAATGCAGACAAGGATAAGAAAACGATCCCTGCTCCTAAAAAAGACAGTTCTTATTATTTATATGCCGGCGCTACTGAAGACATGCAACAGGTAATGAAGACGCTGGAGTGGCGCTATAAGGATTCGGCAGGTGTTCATGAATGGACCCGCTTGTATGCCGAGAACTACGCACCGGTGATGAACGGACAACCGGTTTCAAAAAAGAATATGCCCGATGTACGGGGCATGGGTTTGAAAGACGCCCTGTACTTGTTGGAGAATATGCAGGCAAAAGTGATCGTGAGAGGCCGGGGCAAGGTGAAAGTGCAGAGTGTAGAGCCCGGTGCGCCATTTGTGAAGAGCATGCCGGTAACCATCGAATTGAACTAACAACAATAATTTATTGAACCCTTTCAACAAGGGAGAAGTATATGGCAATATTACAGGACATATTATATAAGGTAAGGATCCGCTCTGTACACGGTAATACCGGTGTAGAGGTGAAGGGCCTTCATATAGATTCCCGTAAAGTGGGTAAGGGGGATGTGTTCATTGCCATTAAAGGGGTTGCTGCCGATGGACATCAGTATATCGACAGCGTGATCGAAAAAGGGGCCGCTGCCGTGGTTTGTGAAGTGATGCCGGCTTCTTTGAAAGAGGGTGTTACGTATGTGCAGGTGGAGAACAGCGGAGAAGCAGCGGGTTACCTGGCCCACAACTTTTATGGCCAGCCTTCCGAGAAGGTAAAGCTGGTAGGGGTTACAGGCACCAATGGTAAAACGACCATCGCGACGCTCATGTTCAAATTGTTTTCGGGTCTTGGTTATAAGTGCGGGTTGCTGAGTACGGTGGAGAATCATATCGGCAACGAGGTGATACCCGCTACCCATACGACGCCGGATGCCATCAGCCTGAACGCCTTGCTGAAACAAATGGTAGATGCGGGATGCACCCATGTATTCATGGAAACCAGTTCGCACGCCATCCATCAGCACCGTACTGCCGGGTTGAAATATGTGGTCGGGATCTTCAGTAATATCACGCACGACCACCTGGATTATCATAAAACGTTTGACGAATACATCCGTGTAAAGAAGTCGTTCTTCGATTCATTGCCATCGGAAGCGCACGCTATCTCGAATGCCGATGACAAAAGAGGTGCAGTGATGTTGCAGAATACACAGGCCCATAAATATCTGTATAGCCTGCGTACGATGGCGGAATTCAAAGGAAAGATACTGGAGAATGGCCTCACCGGGCTGGTGATGATCATCAACGACCAGGAAGTTCATTTCCGGCTCATCGGTGAATTCAATGCTTATAACCTGCTGGCAGTGTACGGTGCAGCCGTTTGCCTGGGTGAAGATAAATTCGAAGTGCTGCGGGTGTTGAGTGAGTTGAGTGGTGCCGAAGGACGGTTCGATTACGTGATCTCGTCGAAAGACAGGGTGATCGGAATAGTGGACTATGCGCATACACCCGATGCTTTACTGAATGTGCTGGCGACTATTAAAGGACTTCGCAAAGGCCATGAGCAGATCATTACGGTGGTTGGCTGCGGCGGCGACCGCGATAAAACGAAGCGGCCTGTGATGGGAGATGTAGCCTGCGAGCATAGTGACCGGGTGATCTTTACCTCCGACAATCCACGCAGTGAGGATCCCGAGCAGATCTTACGCGATATGGAGGCTGGATTGAACACGGCTGCCAAGAGAAAATACATCGCGATCGTTGACAGGCACGAAGCCATCAAAGCGGCGATCAGTATGGCCAATGCGGATGATATCGTGTTGATCGCGGGTAAGGGACATGAGAAGTACCAGGAGATCAAAGGGGTGAAACATCCTTTCGACGACAAGCAGGTGCTGGCAGAAATGTTCTCACTTTTTGAAAGATAATAATTACGGACGGTTCCATATAAAGCCAGGAGTAAAAAAGAGTAGGGGAAGCGAAGAGATGACCATTGAAGATGTTGATCGTATTTATGACTCGACGAAACCCTTGAACGAAAGAAGCTTACCTCTCTTTTCTTTTTCTGCTCTTTAATTCCTGGTCAAACAAGCCAACATGTTGTATTCTTTATTCGAGTGGTTCAAGGAGGCGGGAGTAAAATTCCCGGGTAGTGCACTGTTCCAGTTCATTACTTCGAGGGTTTTGATAGCGGTGATCTTATCGCTGGTGATCTCGGCTGTGTTTGGCAAAAAGCTGATCAATTACCTCCGTAAGCGGCAGGTGGGCGAATCGGTGCGTGACCTGGGTTTAGCGGGCGAGCAACAAAAGAAGGGTACCCCAACTATGGGTGGGCTCATCATCATCCTGGCGATCCTGGTACCTACGCTGTTGCTGGCCGATCTGAATAAAGCCTATATCCGCGTGATGATCTTCACGACGATCTGGCTGGGTATCGTTGGTTTTATCGATGACTACCTGAAGCTGCGTGCCAAGCGAATTGCCCAGCAGCAAGGGATTCCCTATAAGAAAGGTGATAAGGACGGACTGGCAGGATGGTTCAAGGTGTTGGGACAGGTAGTGTTGGGTATAGTGGTAGGCACCGTGCTGATGTTCAATGACAATACGAAAGTTTGGCGGGAATATACCGGCGTGGTGAAGCCTGGCGACACCACGATCATCAAGAGAACGCTGGACGGACAGGCAAAATACTTTGTTGAGGCGAATGAACCCATTACGACGATCCCATTTGTGAAGTCGCATGAGTTCAACTATTCGAAGCTGCTGCCCGAGGCGCTGCGCGGCTTTACCTGGATACTGTATGTGGTCGTGGTGATCTTTATCATCACAGCGGTGTCGAACGGGGCGAATATTACAGATGGTATTGACGGACTTGCGGGCGGTGTGAGTGCGATCATTGGAGCCTGTCTTGGCATATTTGCCTATGCCAGCGGCAACCTGCGGTTTGCCGAGTACCTCAACATCATGTACATCCCCAACCTGGGCGAGCTATCGATATTCATTGGAGCCCTGATAGGAGCCTGCGTGGGTTTCCTCTGGTACAATGCCTATCCGGCCCAGGTGTTTATGGGCGATACGGGCAGTCTGACCCTGGGTGGTATCATTGCTGCCCTGGCGATTATTGTAAGAAAGGAATTGTTGATCCCGATATTCTGTGGTGTGTTCCTGGTAGAAGTGCTGAGTGTGACACTGCAGGTGAGTTATTTCAAATACACGAAGAAGAAGTATGGTGAGGGGCGAAGGATCTTTCTCATGAGCCCGTTACACCACCATTACCAGAAGTTGGGTTACCATGAAGCGAAGATCGTGACGAGGTTTTGGATCGTGACCATTCTGTGCATCGTGTTTGCGATCGTTACATTGAAGATCAGGTAGTAGAAACATACATAGTAGTTTGGTTAGCCCTCTGATCAGTTAGTGCTCTAAGTTCCTCTTACGAAAAACCAACATAGTAGAGTGTAGTTGGAATAAAGTTCAAACTACCGAAAAACCCCCTTAATCCGATTCGTGGATAAACCCGATGAACTGGCCGCCGCTACTATAGCGGTCAACTGGCATTAAATGATTTTGGAAGATACATGAGCAAACGTTTGGTAATACTCGGAGCCGGTGAAAGTGGAGTTGGTGCTGCCATATTGGGTCAGCAGCAGGGATACGACGTTTTTGTATCGGATGGTCAGGCCATCAAAGACAACTATCGCGCAGAGCTTGAATCCTACAATATTCCTTTTGAAGCCGGTAAACATACCGAGGACCTGATCCTGAATGCAGATGAAGTGATGAAGAGTCCGGGCATTCCCGAAAAGAATGAGCTGGTAAAGAAGATCAGGGCGAAGGGGATTCCGGTGATCAGTGAGATCGAGCTGGCCTACCGCCACAAGGGTGATAGCAAGATCATTGGTATTACCGGCGCAAATGGCAAAACGACCACCACAGCACTTACTTATCATATCTGTAAGGTGGGTGGTCTGGATGCGGCGATCGTAGGCAATATCGGGTATTCATTTGCCAAACAGGTGGCGCTCGATCCCAAGCCTTTGTATGTAGCCGAGATCAGCAGTTTTCAACTGGACGATATCAAAACGTTCAGACCAGATATAGCAATCCTTACCAATATCACGGAAGACCACCTGGATCGATACGATTATAAGTTCCAGAACTACATCAACAGTAAGTTCCGGATCGTGGAGAACCAGACCGAAAACGATTATTTTATTTATTGTGAGGATGACCCTGTGACCATGCAGAACCTGGGGCATTTTACTATCAAATCTAACCCACTACCATTCACTATGAGCAGAGAAATCAATCGCGGCGCTTTCATCCAAAATGGAAAAATGACCATCGCGAGTGGCGACGAGAAGGTCCAGATGAGTATTTATGATTTTGCCCTGAAGGGTAAACACAATCAATACAATACAATGGCAGCAGGGATAGCGGGGGCAACGATCGGGATCCGTAAGGAAAAGATCCGTGATGCCGTTCAAACTTTTGAAAGCCTCGAACACCGGATGGAACCGGTTTCTGTGGTACGGGGTGTTACTTTCATCAACGATAGTAAGGCAACGAATGTAAATAGTACCTGGTATGCCCTGGAAAGCATGGACAAGCCAACGATCCTGATATTGGGTGGGGTTGACAAGGGGAATGATTATACACTGCTCACCGATCTCGTAAAAGAGAAGGTAAAAGCGATCGTGTGCATGGGAGTAGATAACAGGAAGATTCACGAAGCCTTCCAGCATGATGTGGAAGTAATGGTCAATACCGGCAGTGCCCGCGAAGCGGTGCAGGCTGCTTTTCACCTGGCCAATAAAGGCGATGTGGTGTTGCTGAGCCCTGCCTGTGCGAGCTTCGACCTGTTCAAGAACTATGAAGACAGGGGCGATCAGTTCAAGGCTGCTGTGCGCGAACTTTAATAAAACGCCGGTAACGGCGATCTTATTGCAGGGACGTAACGCACGAGTAAGCTGACTGCCGGGTGGTGAATGCAGCGTAAGAGCAGTGAAGCAGGTATTGTGCAGGAAATGAAAGAAGGCGGAAGCTGAAGAAGGAGAACTTGTAAATGAGCAACTCAAAAGATATACGTTTTGAAGAGATGGCTTCTATCGGTAGAAGCCCTGGCAGTCTTTTGAGCAGGACGAAAGGTGATAAGACCATCTGGGCCATCGTGTTGGTGCTGGCGCTGGTGTCGATGCTGGTAGTGTATAGCTCTACCGGCTTGCTGGCGTATAAATACAACCGGGGCAATACAGAGATCTACCTGTTCAAACAGATCATGTTCATCATTGTGGGCATGGCGGTGATCTATTTTTCGCACCGCGTAAACTATACGTTGTATTCAAGAGTGGCAAGGATATTGTTTTTGATCTCCATTCCACTCCTTATATATACACTGTTCTTTGGTGTTCGATTGAATGAAGGTAGCCGGTGGATCAGGCTGCCTATCATCAATTTGACCTTCCAAACCTCTGACCTCGCCAAGCTGGCATTGTTCATGTACCTGAGCCGGTTGTTGAGTAAGAAGCAGGAAAAGATCAAGGATTTTAAACAGGGGTTCATACCGGTCATGCTGCCGGTTGTTATCATTTGTATACTGATCGCGCCAGCCAACCTGTCGACTGCGTTGCTGGTGGGCGCTACCAGTATGATCCTGATGTTTATCGGGCGGGTAAGCACGAAGCATTTGCTGATGACGATCGGAATAGTTGCCATACCGGTAGTTATTCTTGTTACCATCGCCGTGGCGTATTACGATAAAGAGGAAGGAAAAATGAAAGACCTGCCAACGATCCTCGAAGCAGGTCGTATGCCTACCTGGATCAAGCGGGTGCAGAATTTCGTATACGACAGCAAGACGGCCGATAAGGACGACAACTACCAGATCAACCAGGCCAAGATCGCCATCGCCAAGGGTGGCATGCTGGGACTGGGACCTGGTAACAGCGAGAGCCGCAACTTTTTGCCGCACCCGTATTCGGATTTCATCTTCGCGATCATCATCGAGGAGTACGGTATAGTGGGAGGGGCTTTTATCATATTGATCTACCTGTTGTTCCTGTTAAGGAGCATCCGGGTATTCAAGAAATGCCCTTATGCATTCGGGGCCTTCCTGGCGCTGGGCCTCAGCTTTACGCTGGTGATCCAGGCGCTGATCAATATGGCTGTTACGGTAAACCTGTTTCCGGTAACGGGGGTTACGCTGCCGCTGGTTAGTATGGGTGGTAGCTCGTTCCTGTTTACCTGTTTGTCGATAGGTATCATATTAAGTGTGGCGCGCAATGTGGAGCAAACGGAAGGAAAGGCTGGTTTGGATAAGGCCGCCACGGCGGAAGCATAAATACTAAGATCAAGACCATTGAACAAAAGGATCATCATAGCAGGAGGTGGCACTGGCGGGCATATTTTCCCGGCCATTGCGATTGCCAATGCGCTCCGGAAGATCGAGCCTTCCATTGAAGTATTGTTTATCGGTGCGAAAGGGAAAATGGAGATGGAGAAGGTGCCGCAGGCCGGTTACCCGATCGAGGGATTGGATATAGCTGGTTTCAACAGAAGTTCTTTGCTTAAGAATATCAGTCTGCCCTTTAAACTGCTGAAAAGCTTTTTTCAGGTGCGGAAGATCATTACGGATTTCATGCCCGATGCCGTGATCGGTGTGGGCGGTTATTCGAGTTTCCCGGTGTTGCGGTATGCTCAAACAAGGGGTATCCCTACTTTCATTCATGAGTCGAATTCCTTTGCGGGTAAGTCAAACATGATGCTGGGAAAGAAGGCTACACGGGTTTTTGTAGCAGGTGATGGGATGGAAAAGTTCTTCCCGGCCGATAAGCTGATGATCACCGGCAATCCGGTACGCAGTACCATTGCGGCCAACAACATCAGCCGTGAAGAAGGCATGAAGTTCTTTGGACTCGATGCCGGTAAGAAGACCGTGCTGGCGACTGGGGGAAGTCTGGGCGCCAAAGGCATCAACGAAGCGTTGGATGCGCAAATAGAACTCTTTGCTAAAAATGATATTCAGCTGATCTGGCAATCGGGTAAGCCCTATGTGGAGCGGGCGAGCGAACGCGCTGTGGAGAACATGAATGTGTGGGCCAATAGTTTCATTACGCAGATGGAGTATGCCTATGCGGCGGCCGATGTGGTGATCTCGCGCTCAGGCGCTATGGCGATTGCTGAATTGTGTGTGGTGAAAAAGCCGGCGGTGCTGGTGCCTTTCCCGTTTGCAGCCGAAGACCATCAAACGGTCAACGCGCAACACCTGGTCGATAAGCAGGCGGCTATTTTGGTGAAAGACAGCGAGGCCAGGGAAAAGCTGGTGAATACGGTGATCGCGCTGGCAAAGAATGAAGCGCAGCAGGCGGTGCTGAAAGACAATATTGCAAAACTGGCGGTTACCAATGCAGATGAGGTGATCGCTAAAGAGATACTGAAGGTGGTGGATGCGAATGTGGGAAGTGTATAAGTTTATGACTGTAGTGTATGATCGACTTTAAAGATATTCAGAAGGTATATTTCATCGGGATAGGCGGAATCGGGATGAGTGCTTTGGCCAGGTATTTCAGGTTTCATGGCCGCGCAGTGAGCGGTTATGATAAAACGGAAACACCCCTCACCCGTAAGCTGACCGAAGAAGGTATTCCGGTGCATTATGAAGAAGATCTTTCCCAGGCGCCGCAGGATGCACAGTTGATCGTGTATACGCCTGCTGTTCCGAAGGGGCATAAGGAGCTGGTTTACTACCAGCAACACAATTATCCCCTGATGAAGCGCAGTGAGGTGCTGGGGTTGATCACCAATAGTTCTTTCAATATCTGTGTGGCAGGTACGCATGGTAAAACGACCGTAAGTACCATGACGGCTCATTTGCTGCGTCATAGCGGTTATGGCTGTAATGCTTTTCTCGGTGGCATTGCCGTGAATTACAACAGTAATTACTGGAGTGATGAGCGGAATGTTTGTGTGGTAGAAGCCGATGAATATGACCGTAGCTTTTTGCGCCTGAGCCCGAATGTGGCGGTGATCACTTCTATGGATCCTGATCACCTGGATATTTACGGTACGCCGGAAGCAATGGAAGAAGCGTTCATCGAGTTTTCGGGCAAGGTGAAGGAAGGTGGATGGTTGCTGAGCAAGTACAGCCTGGAAAGATCGGCGGACCTGAAGACGCCTAATCGGCTCACATATAGTTTAAATGACCAGCGGGCCGACGTGTATGCCAGCAATATCCGCAACCTGTATGGCAGCTACCGCTTCGACGTGGTGATGAAGGATTGGACGCTGAAGGATGTGGTGCTGAATATGGGAGGGCTGCACAATATCGAGAATGTGATCGTAGCGATCACCGTTGCCCATCAGCTGGGCATCGAAGATGAAAAGATCAAGGCAGCCGTTGATGCCTTTAAAGGGGTAAAACGGCGGTTTGAATATATCGTGAAGAAGCAGGCAGACGAAAAGCAGGAAGGGCTCGTGTTCATCGATGACTACGCGCATCATCCGGAGGAGTTAAGGGCATTGATCACCGGTGCAAAGAATTTATTTCCCGACCTGCATTGTACGGTGCTGTTTCAGCCGCACCTGTTCAGCCGGACCAGGGATTTTGCCCCGGAGTTTGCAGCGACGCTCGATATGGCCGATGAAGTGATCCTGTTGCCAATCTATCCGGCCCGGGAATTACCCATGGAGGGTGTAACGAGTGAGCTGATCCTTGGACAAATGAAGAATGAGCAGAAGCAGCTGCTGGGTAAGGAAGACTTACTGAAATGGGTGAATGGACAATTGGCAGCGTATGTGGAGGCAGGAAAGGGTACGCGTAAGGGTTGGTTGTTGATCACAGCTGGCGCTGGGGATATCGATGCGCTGGTGCAGCCCATTAAGAAGAGCATAGAAGAAAAGTATTAGTCAATATAATCCGCTTCGGAAGGCACTAGCCGGAGGTTGCGGCACGACCCGAAGGAAAGACCTTGGCCGATTAGGAGACAGCACGAAACAATGAAGCTAAACCGTCATATCAGAAAGTTGATGTTTATGGCCCTCTGGACTATCATAGGGGCCGGTGTGGTGGTATTGCTGGTAGCGGCTATCCGCAACAGGAATGACAAGACCTGCGCTGGCTACGATATTTCGATGGCTGGTAATGGTGGTCAGTGGTTCATGAACAAAAAAGAGGTTGTAGAGATACTTACCAATAATGGTTCTACCGTGATCCGTGGCCGGTCGATGAAGCGCTTCGACCTGCGGGCGATGGAAGCGAAGCTTCGCCGCAATGTATGGATCAGGGATGCTGAATTGTTCTTTGATAATAATGAAGTATTGCAGGTGAAGATCACCGAGCGGGAACCGGTCGCAAGAATCTTTACTTCTACGGGGAACAGTTTTTATATAGACAGCAGCTGCGAAAGGCTGCCTTTGTCGGAGAAAGTATCAGCGAGGTTGCCGGTGTTTACTGGATTTCCTACCGATAAGGTAAAAGTGGGCAGGGCCGACAGCCTGTTGCTGGCGCATATCAAAGAGGTAAGTCTGTTCATTCAGCGCGATTCTTTCTGGATGGCGCAGATCGAACAAACGGATATTGTTCCCGACCGCAAGTTTGAAATGATCCCGATGGTGGGTAATCATGTGATCGAGTTTGGCGACGGCAGTGAGTATGAGAAAAAGTTTGGCCGCCTGCTCCAGTTCTACAAGCTGGTGTTGAGTAAGACCGGCATGGATGTGTACGAGCGGCTGAATGTTCAATACGATCGCCAGGTGATCGCCATCAAGAAGGGCAGCTATGTGGCGCGGGTTGATTCTGCGCAGGCTGCGAGGAGTATTCAAGGCCTCATCACTTCGGCACAAAGGGCCATGAGTGATTCCGCCAGCCGGCAAACGGCCGTTAATCAGGTTAGTTTATCGTCGGTGAACAATTCACCGGCCAAAGCATCGACGACCGAAAAACCACCTATACCCACCGTGTCGAATGTACAGAAGCGAACGAGCAACTCCCCTAAATCTCTTCCTGTGAAAGGCCGATCCTATGAAACCTCATCCAAACCCGTGAAGAAGCCGGGCGCCCGGCAAGGGCCGGCAAAGCCACAGCCCAAGGCTGTAATGCCGAAGCGAAGCAGATAGTACGCCGGCGAATCAGCAGGGAAAGTTCTTTAACAAGGACGGGCTCAAGGTCTGTAGGGACCGCGAGCCGGGAAGCAAGTTTTAACCATTAACCGTAGTGATACGCATGAAGTATGTTCATGCGTACCGACATTGTGTGCAACTAATCAACATACCAACAACTAAAAACAGGATAGCATGAACAACGAGCAACAACCCATCATTGTCGGGCTGGACATCGGAACGACAAAGATCGCAGCGATTGCCGGCCGAAAGAACGAATTCGGCAAGCTGGAGATCATTGGTTTTGGCCGCGCCAACTCCAATGGTGTGAAGCATGGACAGGTATTGAATATCGATGAAACGATCAAGGCCATTCAAATGGCTTTGGAGAATTGCTACACTTCGAACCCCAATCTCGAGATCAGCGAAGTGTATGTAGGAATTGCAGGCCATCATATCAAGAGCCTTCAAACCCGTGGCGACATTGTGCGTCATCAAAACGAAGAAGAAATTACGCAACGTGAAATCGATCAGCTGATCGGTGATCAGTACAAGACTTATATCCCTGCCGGTGATCAGATCATCGATGTGATACCGCAGGAGTTTACGGTAGACAATTTCCAGAACATCCCCAACCCGATTGGGTATGGTGGTGTAAAGGTGGGTGCTAATTTCCACATCATTACCGGTGATAAGAATGCTATCCGCAATATCAACCGGGCGGTGGAAAAGAGTGGCCTCATCACCAAAGACCTGGTATTGCAGCCGCTGGCTTCAGCTGCCGCTGTAATGGGTCATGAAGACCTGGAAGCCGGTGTGGCCATCGTCGATATTGGTGGTGGTACTACCGACCTCGCCGTGTTCTACGAAGGTATCCTGAAGCATACCGCTGTTATTCCTTTTGGTGGAGAGAACATTACCAACGATATCAAGACCGGTCTGGGTGTTTTGAAGACCCAGGCAGAGCAAATGAAAGTGCAGTTTGGCAGTGCCCTCGCCAATGAGGCCCGTGGCAATGCTTTCATTACCATTCCTGGTCTGCGCGGCATGCCTGCCAAGGAGATCAGCGTGAAGAACCTGGCAAACATCATACAGGCGCGTATGAGCGAGATCATGGATTTCGTGACCTACCACCTGAAGCAGGTGGGTATGGACAACCGCGTGCTGAATGGTGGTGTGGTGATCACGGGTGGTGGTTCGCAATTGCGTCACCTGATACAACTGACTGAATATGTAACGGGCCTCAATGCACGGATCGGTTATCCTACCGAGCATCTGGCTGCGGGACATATTGAAGAACTGGCCAAGCCTACGTACTCAACCTGTATCGGTCTCATTCTGAAAGGATACAGTGATTACGAGAGCAACCGAAAGCAGTTTGAGCACCGCTTCAAAAAGGTGGAGATACCAGAAGCGCTGAAAAAGACAGCCGAAGTAGAAGAAGTGGAAGATACAACAGAAGAAGCACCAATAGAAAGGATCAAGAACAACAGGAAAGGCGTTAAAGATTTCTGGGGCAAATTCAAGGACGGCATCATCGATCTGTTCAAAGAGGAAGAAGATCATGCGCTGTAAGTGATTGCAGCATGAATGCCGGATGTGCATGGTGAATGATCGATGCGCTGGATGGTGTTCCGCTTGAATTGCTTGCCTATGGAAATTTATGCAAGGAATTATGTACCGACCCTACGTTAACAATTATTGGAGTGGTTATTGTTCCGGTACTCCTTGATTTTTACTAACCTGTTATTTTTAATAGTCTCGAGATGGGCTTTCGGGGAAGCAAGGCCTGGTGAGACAAAAAAAGAAAGCTATGATTCATTTTGATTTGCCAAAGGAAAAATCATCTATCATCAAGGTCATTGGTGTAGGTGGTGGTGGTAGTAATGCGGTGAACCATATGTTCGGTCAGCAGATCGAAGGGGTGAACTTCATTATTTGTAATACGGATGCTCAGGCGATCGCGCAGAGTCGTGTGCCTAACAAAATTCAATTAGGGCCACATCTTACTCAAGGGTTGGGTGCAGGCGCTAATCCAGATATTGGCCGTTTGGCCACAGAGGAGAGCCTGGAGGAGATCAAACGTATCCTCGAGGTGAACACCAAGATGGCATTCATCACCGCCGGTATGGGCGGTGGTACTGGAACGGGTGGTGCTCCTACCATTTCCAAGATATGCCGTGACCTGGGTATCCTTACCGTAGGTATCGTAACGACTCCTTTCTCTTATGAGGGAAAGAAGCGTCAGTTGCAGGCGGAAGAAGGTATCCGGGTGATGAAGCAATACGTGGACACCCTGCTGGTGATCAGCAATGATAAACTGCGTCATCAGTTTGGTAACCTGAAGATGAAGGAAGCCTTCAATAAAGCTGATAATGTACTGGCTACCGCAGCCAAGTGTATTACGGATGTTATCAATAGTACCGGTCAGATCAACGTTGACTTTGCGGATGTTTGCACCGTTATGCGTAACGGTGGTGTGGCGATCCTGGGTAATGCTGCTGCGGGCGGTGAAGACAGGGCTCAACGTGCGATCGAAGAAGCGCTGAACTCTCCTTTGCTGAACGATAACGAGATCAGCGGTGCCAAATGGATACTGATCAACATCAACTCTGCCGAAGGCGAGCATGAGTTTACCATGGATGAAGTGGACATTATCCAAAACTACTTGCTGTCACAGGCAGGCGAGGGCACGGATGTGATATTGGGTATGGGTTATGATGCATCGCTGGGCGACCAGATCGGTATTACGCTGATCGCTACCGGTTTTGAATACAAAGATCCTTTCACCAAGCGTGAAGAAAAGAAGGCCGCGGCGCCCAAAAAGGAAGAAAAGATCGTGTTGTCGTTGAATGCCCAGTCCGAGCCTAAAGCAAAGGTGGCTCCGGAGCCTAAGAAGGACAAGCCTGCTCCGTTGGAGCCTACGATCCGGGAAGAGCTGGCGCCCAAGCTGGTGGATGCGGAACCTTTGCCGAAGTTTACACCGCTGGAGCTTTTTACGAATGAGGAGCCTAGTAAAAATACTGTGGACAAAAATCCCGAGGTAAAAGCAGAATCTGAAAGGATTGAATGGGTACTTTCGCAGCCATCCAAACCTGCCGAAACTCCCGTTACCGTACCTTCTCAACCAACATCTACCACTCAATCCGGTATAACTAATTCTTCGACGTCTGCAGCGTCCGGAGGATACCTGGCCAGGCCTACCAATATTTATGCAGAACCGAAAAGAGAGGAATCCATCCAAGAACATGCTCCTGTGAAGGAACCTGTCTTGCATACGGGTGCTAAAACAACCCAGGAAGAAGAACCTTCCAATGACATGCAACTCGTGTTCAAAGACGACATTCCAGCGGCGGAGGAGCCTGGGGCCCATCATGCTCACCCAATTGTTATGGCGAACGCTTCTGTTGAGGAACCTGCTCCGCAGGACGAAGCAGAGGAACAAAAACGCCGGGCAGCTGAGCGGATACAGAAATTACGTAATCTGTCATTCAACATCAATGCTGCCGATCCTAACAATGAGTTTGAAACCGTGCCGGCTTACATCCGCCGCAATTTGGAACTCTACAACACCATCACCAACGTAGAGAATTTCTACAGCAATGTTGAAGTCAAGGCCGACGACAATAACAACGGGCACCTCACTACCATCAACACTTTTCTCGATGGTAAGAAGCCCGACTAAATATTTTCTGTACCTCAAGTCCCTGCAAAAAATGAAGTCTATTTAAACATGCAGCGATTGTTGTTTTTAGTTGTTTCCCTCCTGATTCCTCAGGAGGGATTTTTTTTTGGCGTAACTTGGAACCCTGAACCATACTCATAAACGGAACTCCTTATGGCAACCATTCTCATTACCGGCGGAACAGGATTGGTAGGGAAAGCGGTGACTCAATTGCTGATCAGTAAAGGCTTTGATGTGATCGTGCTTACCCGGAAACAGGCGACTACCGGTAAGGAACAATATTCCGAAGCGCATTGGGATCCGGACAAAGGAGTGATCGACGTAGCAGCAGTGCAAAAGGCCGACTGTATCATTAACCTGGCCGGCGCCGGCGTGGCCGATAAGCGATGGAGCAAAAAGAGAAAGCAGGAAATCATTGACAGCCGGGTGCGTGGCGGTGAGTTGCTGGTAAAGACCCTGCGGGAGGAGAAGAATAAGGTAAAGCTCCTGATCAACCCTTCCGGCATTGGCTATTATGGTGATGATATTAAGCGGCCGCGTGGCAAGCAGGCTTTTATTGAAACGGATGCGGCGGACGATGAGTTCCTGGGCAAAACCTGCCAGTTATGGGAAGCCAGTGTGGATCCTGTGCAGGAGATGCCGGGCAAGCGGCTGGTAAAGTTCCGCATTGGGGTGGCTCTGAGTAAAGAGGGTGGGGCGCTTACGGAGTTCCTGAAGCCGGTGAAGTTTGGTGTCGCGGCTATCCTTGGCAGCGGCAAGCAGGTGATCAGCTGGATTCATATTGATGACCTGGCGCGACTGTTCCTCTACGCCATTGAAAACGAAAAGATCCAGGGGGTGTACAATGCTGTGGCTTCGCAACCAATTACCAATAAGAATTTCGTCCTCAAACTGGCTGAGAAGGTAAAAGGCCGGTTCTATATTCCTTTCTATGTTCCCTCTTTTGTATTGAAGCTCGTAGTGGGCGGTTTAAGCATTGAAGTGCTGAAGAGTGCTACCGTTAGCAATAGTAAGATCAGCCACGAGGGATTTCAGTTCCTGTATCCCACGATCGAGCCGGCGTTAAATGATCTCACTAAAAAGCATTGAGTAAACCCTGTTGTTGGGTTGCTGCAATGCCAGCTACAGATCGTCGGTCTCGAATTTCCGGATTACAAAGAAGATATACGCTGCCAGGTAGGTCAACGCGACGATAAGCATGATGACTGGATTGGCTGGCGCCCAGAATTTATCCTGTGCGTTTTGCAGCAAGGGAAGTCGGATCAGTTCATCGCTCGATTGCAACGGCAGGTATCGACCTGCAGAGCCTCCATGCATATTCAGCAATAGCTTTACGACATCTTCAATGATCACAGAATACATAAAGTAAATGCCTATAGCCAATCCACCTCTTTTTACCAGGACGGCAATTAGAAGCGCTACCATCGAGTAGCTGAAAGCTTGCAAAAAGGCATAAGGGATATACTGGAAGTTTTCGACACTGAATGAACGGTTGCCATCAGCGAAGCCGAAGATAGTGGCTGTAACGATGACCATCAAAGTAGAAATGGCCGACATGATCATGGCCAGCATGATCTTAACAGTGATGAATTCACGCCTGTTCCATCCGTCTATGATATTTTGCCGGTGGGTGCGGTAGCTGAATTCATTGGTGAGCTGGATGACCATGATGAGGCCTGGTATGAACAGCAGAAAGCTGGACATAAAGGAGGTCATCTGCCAGGTAGTTGGGAAGGAATAAGGTGTACTTCCGAGTACCATTTCGGCCATGCCCTGCGCTTCCTTGGCTTCATAGATCGATTGTTGAACACGGAATGCAATGAGGTTGAGCCCAAGTATGCTGAACAGGTATAAGCCGGAGAGTATCCAGAAGGTGCGGTAGGACTTCAGTTTCATCCATTCTATAGCGAGTAGTTGCCGCATGATCAGTTGTTGTTTTGGGTAAGTTCAAAGAATTTGGCTTCGAGACTCTTTTTGCGCAGGCGCAGGTGGTTGAGTACGATACCCTGGTCGAAGCAATGCCTGTTGATCGCTTCGAGGTTGGCGGTGCCCGGTTCGAAGGACAGTTCCACATGTTGTCCATTCAAATGAACTTTGATAGCACCGGGAAAATGTTGTACGGCGGATAGTAACCGGTTGTTGTCGATAGCGTTGGTTTCAACGATGTCTTCCTGCACCAATATCTCATCTACATGGCCGTGGGTGATCAGGGTGCCCTTTTGCAGGATGGCTACATGGGTACACACTTTTTCTACTTCATCGAGCAGGTGGCTGGCCATGATGATGGTTTTTCCTTCCCGGTTCAGTTTTTTGATCAGCTCGCGGGTTTCTGCTATGCCTACCGGGTCGAGGCCATTGGTGGGTTCGTCGAAGATCATTACTTCGGGGTTGCCCAGCATGCAGGAAGCAATGGCCAGGCGCTGTTTCATACCCAATGAATAAGTGCTGAACTTGGAATGCTTGCGTTGGTCCAGGCTTACTTGGCGCAGTACGTGTTCTATATCTTCTTTTCCATGGCCTTTGATGGCGGCGGCGATCTCCAGGTTCTGCACGGCATTGAGGTAATGGTAGAAGTTCGGAGTTTCGAGGAAGGTGCCTATCCGCCGGCGATGTTCGGGGCGGGGCTTTTCGTCGAACAGCATCACCGACCCCGAGTTGGCTCTCAGGATATCGACGATGATGCCGAGCAGGGTCGTTTTCCCGCTTCCATTGGGCCCCAGGATGCCGAATACTGCTCCTTTGGGAACATTGAAGCTAACGCCTTTCAATGCCTGTACCGGGCCGTAATGCTTACGCAGGTTATCGACGGAGAGAATTGCCATGGATAAGTTGATTAGGTATAAAGATGGTGATTTCTTTTTACTGTTGGAAATCCTCCGGGCGGTGTTTTTCGTGGTATAGGCTGCTGTATTCGCCAACGGTGGCAAGTCCCTGCTGGTTGAAATCGAGTTTGTGCAGCCTGAGGGCTTCGATATCGACCGGCAGTACTTTACGGTAAATGGGATTAAGGGTGCCGCCGTTTTCGCCGGGCTTTGCCGTGGGGTAATACTGCAGGGGAGGATCTACGAGGGTGCCTCTTGGGTGCATAATGCAGGGCATGCCGCCTCCGCGGAGATCGAGGTTCTTCGGGTGTTTAAGGCCGAGGGTATGCCCGTATTCATGCGCTGCGGTGGTAGGGGTTTGCAGCAGGTTCTCGAGTTTGAAATAGCCGGTATTGCTGCCGATCTCATCGACAAACGATACGTTGCCGCCTACAAATTCTTCGATGCGGAAAAAGTTGAGCCGGGGCTGATCGTTGTACCATACTTTGTCGGGTTGCAGATCGGGTGCGTAGATACCTTCTATCTGAAACCTGACGTTATACGGGTGGTGGTGAATGGTGATGGTGGCCTCGGGTTCGTTCCAGCACTGGCTGATATCGTCGGCTATTTTGATAGCCAGGCTCGCTGTGGCAGCTTCTCCATAAAAGTAAAATATGGAATGTATAGTGAGTTGCTGGGACGATCTGTTGAGTTCGGCTTCTCCCATGAGGTCGTTCGTTTGTGGTGGTGGGGTTAGGGACGCTGAAGATATAAAAAAAGGGCGTAACCATGGTGGTTACGCCCGGGCTTTCTCATGTGACCCTTTTGAAATTGAACGTTAACAGTATCCTTAGTTGCGTATGGGCTTTCCGGCCTTCAGTACGCTTTGTATCCTTTCGAGTGTTTTCTTTTCACCGCACAGACTCAGGAAGGCTTCTCTTTCCAGGTCGAGCAGGTATTGTTCCGAAACAGTTGATTGTTCGCTCAGATCGCCTCCGCACATTACATAGGCCAGTTTTTTGGCCACTACCACATCGTGGTCGGTTGCGTAACCGGCGCGCCACATACCGTTGATGCCTGCGTACAGGGCGCCCAATGCGGAACGGCCAAGCACTTTTACATCGGTACGTTGTACGGGTGTTACATAGCCACTATCGTAAATTTCGAGTACACTTTTCTTTGCTTCTGCTATACGGCGTCCCTGGTTGAGGATCACTTCGTCATGTCCTTTGCGCAGGATGCCGAGATCGAAGGCTTCTGCGGCAGAAGTGGCTACTTTGGCTGTAGCAATCGTGAGAAAGCGGTTTTTCAATGTTATTGTCTCGGGCTCATCTTCGTGCATTTCATCGCCAGCACGGAGTACGAATTCTTTGGTTCCTCCGCCGCCGGGAATAAGACCTACGCCCAGTTCTACCAGTCCGATATAAGTTTCTGCAGCGGGGCATACTTTATCAGCATGCAGGCTCAATTCGCAGGCGCCTCCCAAAGATAATGCATGTGGTGCTACTACTACCGGTATACCGGAATAACGTGCCCGCATCATGGTGTTCTGGAAGAGGCGGATGGCCATATCGAGCTCATCGTATTCCTGTTCGATGGCCAGCATGAAGATCATGCCTACGTTTGCACCGGCACTGAAGTTAGTGCCTTCATTCGCAATCACCAAACCCTTGTACTGGTTTTCTGCGAGGGTGATTGATTTTTGAATGCCTTCGAGTACTTCTCCGCCAATGCTGCCCATCTTGGTATACCATTCCAGTCCGATCACATCATCGCCCAGGTGATAGGTGCGGCAGGAGCTGTTCTTCCATACGGTTTGGTTCTCAAAGTTCTTCATGACAATGAATGCCTCACCGCCGGGCAGCGCCTTATAAGCTTTAGACGCTATATCGTAATAGAGCTTTTTGCCATTCTCTACTTTAAAGAAAGTTTTAATGCCGGCTGCCAGCATCTCCTGTACCCAGGGGGCTACGGCGTATCCTGCATCCAGCATTTTTTTGACGGAGCCTTCCACGCCCAATACATCCCAGCTTTCAAAAGCGCCGATCTCCCAACCGAAGCCGGCCATCATAGCGTCATCCACGCGGTAGATGTCGTCGCTGATCTCAGGAATGCGGTGTGATATATAAGAGAAAAGGCCATAGTGAAACTGCCGGTAGAAATCACCGGCCTTGTCCATGCCTGTGCACAGGGCCTTCAGCCTTGTTTTAAGATCGTCGATGGGTTTGGCAGCTTCGACTGTCGCGAATTTGGGTTTCTTGCGCGCTTCGTACTCCAGGGTCTTGAGGTTGAGTACGAGGATCTCTTTTTCGCCGCCGCCGCCTTTGGTCTTCTTGAAAAAGCCCTGACCGGTTTTATCCCCCAGCCATTTGTTCTCGACCATTTTATCGAGCCAGGCCGGTATGTTGAAAATATCCTTTGCTTCGTCGTTGGGACAATTGTCATGTACCCCTTTGGCTACTTTTACCAGGGTGTCGATTCCTACCACATCGGCC
Organism: Paraflavitalea sp. CAU 1676; assembly: GCF_029223285.1. GTDB lineage: Bacteria > Bacteroidota > Bacteroidia > Chitinophagales > Chitinophagaceae > Paraflavitalea. The sequence continues at coordinate 1,112,358 of NZ_JARHUJ010000001.1, forward strand.
GTGCGAAAGGTGGCCGATTTGGGACGGCCGATGATGGGGCCGGTCAATGCATCGATCTCATCGATGGTGAGGCCCATCTTTTCAACCAGGCCAAAGATGGCCATGATGCCAAACACGCCGATACGGTTTGCAATAAAAGCCGGTGTGTCCTTACACAGCACGGTCGTTTTACCAAGATATAGATCTCCGTAGTGCATCAGAAAATCGATGACAGCGGGATCGGTATGCGGTGTGGGGATAATTTCCAGTAAACGCAGGTAACGCGGCGGATTGAAGAAGTGCGTGCCGCAGAAATGTTTTTTGAAATCATCACTCCTGCCTTCTGCCATCAGGTGAATGGGTATGCCGGAGGTATTGGAGGTGATGAGGGTGCCGGGCTTGCGGTATTTTTCTACTTCTTCAAATACCTGTTGTTTGATATCGAGCCTTTCTACCACAACTTCTATCACCCAATCGTAACCGGCGATATCTTTCATGTTATCCGTGAAGTTGCCGGTCTTTATGCGCTTCACGACCTCTTTGGTATAAACAGGCGAGGGGTTCGATTTGATGGCAGCGGTGAGTGCCTCATTGACGATACGGTTCTTTACAGCCGGATGATCGGTGTTCAATCCTTTGGCTTTTTCGGTATCGGTCAACGCTGAGGGAGCTATGTCGAGCAACAACACCTGCAAACCTACTCCTGCAAAATGACAAGCTATCCTTGATCCCATGACTCCACTACCCAGTACGGCGACTTTCCTGATGAGGCGTTTTGACATAGAATAATTAGTTAGTTAAACAACTATTTAACCCGAAGGTAATAAAAAAGGGGGAATAAAAAAGTGCTGCAGCGTTAAGTCTGGCGGAGTTGTGGTAAGGTTGGGTAAAAGCAGCGGTTGCATCGCGACGGGATTTGGAAGGGGGCGTTGTAAGGGGAGGCCGGCAACAATTTATATATAAGATGCTGATACCCTGTGCCCTCACACAGGTTGAGTGAGGGTACAGGGTATTGGTTATTTTGCCCCGAGAGAAACGGCACTCCAGTCGATGGAGGCCTGGCCATTTTCCACGAGGCGGGTCATATGCTTTTTAAGCAGGTCGGCCAGGGGGAGTGATTGATTGGCCTTAGCGCCCTGGTCCAGGACCAGGTTCAGGTCTTTGAGGCCCAGTTTGGCAGTAAAAGCCGCAGGCTCAAATTGCTGGTTGAGGATGATCTTGCTGTAGTTCTGGTACAGCGGTGTGTTGAAGATGGTTTGACCAAACATTTCCCACATTTTGTGCGGATCAACACCACTGTTCTTTGCCAGTAATACGCTTTCGCCTATGGCCTCCATGGCTGATGCAATGAGGAAGTTACCGCAGATCTTTATGGTGTTGGCGGTAAGTACATCATCGCCAAAATCCCACACGCCAGCGCCGCCTGCATCTTTCAGCAGAGGGGTGGCTTGTTCGCGGACAGCCTGCGGACCAGAGATCACGAAGTTCAGTTTGCGCGCCGCTGCCGCATCAGGCCGGCCAAATACCGGGGCTGCGAGATACTGTTGTCCTTTCGCTTCGTGTAAGGCCGCCAGTTCGCCGGCAGTTTGTGCCAGGATGGTGCTCATCGACACGTGCAGGGCGCCGGGCTGCAGGTGCTGCAACAATCCGTTTTCACCGGCAGTAATGGTTTTTAGCGCCGCATCATCGGCGACCATCGTGAACACGATATCAGCTTGGGCGGCCAGTTCTGCGATAGTATGGCAAACAGTGGCGCCTTTGTCGGCGAGTGGTTTTGTTTTTTCGATGGTGCGGTTGTACACCAGCAGCGAGTGGCCTCTTTCCAAAATGTTCAGGGCAATGGGTGTGCCCAGGCTTCCGAGGCCAATAAATCCGTAAGTCATATCAGATGGTTTTCCCTATAACAAGAAAGCTCAGCCGGTTGTTGGCTGAGCTTTCTTGTTATGTTTATTACTTGAATAGTTTAGCTAACGCCCGAGCCTTCGTCGACTTTGTTGTTGGGATTGACGAAATGCAGTTTGCCGGCTTTGTCTTCTGCCATCAGGATCATGCCATTGCTTTCAATACCTTTCATTTTGCGCGGCGCCAGGTTGGTCACTACCACTACCTGCTGACCGATGATCTCTTCGGGCTTGAAGTGCAGGGCGATGCCTGATACGATGGTGCGCTTTTCAAAACCGAGGTCTACTTCGAGCTTCAGCAGCTTATCGGCCTTGGCTACCTTTTCTGCTGTGAGGATGGTACCCACCTTCAAATCGATCTTTGCGAAATCATCATAAACGATCTCGGCCTTAACCGGAGATGCAGGTGCTTCCTCCGTGGAGGCGGGTGCTTCTTTCGCATCCTTGCCGGCGCTGTTAGCGGCATTGGCTGGTTTCACCAATCCGGCTTTGAGTTTGTCGACCTGTGCCTGTATTTCGGGAGCTTCTAATTTACGGAACAGCAATTGCGGTTCGCGCAGGCTATAGCCTACACTGAGCAACTTTGCCTTTCCGGCATTTTCCCATTCGAGCATTTTCTCTACCACCTTCAGCTTATGGATCATCTTCTTCGCCGTGAATGGCAGGAAGGGATTGATCAGGATGGCGAGGTTGGCGGTGAGCTGTAGGCACACGTGCAGGCAGTTGTCGATGCGCTTCTGGTTTGCTGGTTTTTCGGCCAGACTTTTAGCTACGATCCAGGGCTCTTTATCCTGCATGTATTTATTGCCCTTCCGCGCCAGTTCGATCACTTCAAACAGGGCATCGCGGAACTTATATTGCTCCAGCAGGTTCTCCACTTTCGTTTTGGTGCTTTCAAAAGCAGCGATGAGGTCTTCATCAGCCTTATCGGCTATATCTGCATGGAAGGCGGGTACCTTGCCACCGCAAAGTTTGTGCATCAGTACCAGTGCACGGTTCTCGAAGTTGCCGAAAATATCTACCAGTTCACTATTGACCCTCGTATGGAAATCTTTCCAGGTAAAGTCGTTGTCTTTGGTTTCCGGAGCGTTGGCGCAAAGTACATAGCGCAGCAGGTCCTGCTGATCGGGAAAATCCTTCATGTATTCATCTACCCACACGGCCCAGTTGCGGCTGGTGGATACCTTATCTCCCTCAAGGTTCAGGAACTCGTTGGCCGGCACGTTCTCGGGCAATACGAAATTGCCATGCGCCTTCAACATCGCAGGGAAAATGATGCAATGGAACACGATATTGTCCTTGCCAATGAAATGCACCAGCTTGGTATCGTTCTGTTGCCAATAATCGCCCCACTGTTCAGTAAGCTCTTTGGTGGCACTGATGTAGCCGATGGGTGCATCGAACCAAACGTACAGCACTTTCCCTTCTGTATTGGGCAGGGGCACTTTTACGCCCCAGCTGCTGTCGCGCGTCATGGCGCGGGGTTGCAGTCCGTTATCGAGCCAGCTTTTGCATTGGCCGTATACGTTATTCTTCCAGTCTTTGTGGCCTTCCAGCAACCATTCTTTGAGCCAGGGCTCGTAGTTCTGCAGCGGCAGGTACCAGTGTTTGGTTTTCCTTTTTACGGGCACGGCATCGCTGAGTGTACTGCGTGGGTTGATCAGTTGCTCGGGGCTCAGGGAGGAGCCACACCTTTCGCATTGGTCACCGTAGGCGTTTTCGTTGCCGCAAACCGGGCAGGTACCAACGATGTAGCGGTCGGCCAGGAAGGCGTTAGCCTTTTCATCGTAGTACTGTTCCGATTCTTTTTCCTCGAATAGCCCATCATCGTACAGCTTCTTGAAGAATGCGGCCGCTGTTTCGTGGTGGATCTTGTTGGAGGTACGGGAATAGATATCGAAGGAGATGCCCATTTGTTCGAAGGTATCTCCCATCAGTTTATGGTATTTATCTACTACAGCTTGCGGTGTAGTGCCTTCGCGCATGGCGCGGATCTGGATAGGCACTCCATGTTCATCACTGCCACAGATAAATTTGATGTCTTTTTTGCGGGCACGCTGAAAGCGTACATAAATGTCGGCCGGAAGGTAACAACCTGCCAGGTGCCCGATATGAATGGGCCCATTGGCGTAAGGAAGTGCGGCGGTTACCAGGTATCTCTTAAAGTCTGTCATTGTCAAATCGTCTTTTACTGCTTAATTACGGGCATGTCAGCCGCTGGCTGTCGTTGATTGCCGCAAATGTCTGCAAAAATAGCTATTTGACGGAGAACCCGGAAATGGGGCTGCCGGATGGCAGCCCCTGTTTGTTTTTTGCTATAGGAAGGCGGTGATGCGTTAGGGAAGCACCTTGGCCAGGTCTTGCAGGTTTTGTCTGAATTGGTCGGGCGATGTTTCTCTAAAGGCCAGCTGTCCGATCGCTTCACGTCCGGTGTTGAGCTCCTGCACGCAGGCCATCACTTTTCCGTTTTTGATGCCAATGCATACAACTTTCACCGGCTCATCTTTGGGCACGCGGCCAAATTCTATCTTGTTACCATCATAAGCGCCCCTTAAGATGGATTTGTAACGGGTGAATACCAGGTGTGAGACCATTGTGCCGGGTTCAAATCCTTCACCCGCTTTAAAGGTGAACAGGATTTTCGGGCCTTCTACATTGTTGAACTTATCGCAATTGTACCAGCCGAGCCCGGTGATGGGGAAGCTGTATTTGTTCATGAGCTCGCGGCGCTGGTTCTGTCGTTCATCTTCCTGGCGCAGTTGTGTCAACACTTGCAGACTGTCTTCGGTGGTAAGCAGTTTTTTACGCAATGCCTGCCGGAAGGTCATGTATACTGAGTCGCCGGCGATCGAGGCAACATCTTCTCTCGAATTGTAATTGGCGACGGGCGCTACCAGTACCCGCCTGATCTTTATTTTGTCGTAATAGTAATTGGAGTGCGCCCTGATCTTTTCTTTCATCTCCTGATCGGAGTATTTACAATTTTTAGAAACATAGAACCAGGCCTTTATTTTATTGGAGTGACGCACCAGATAAGGATCTCCGAAAGGATTGAATACCCTGATCTGCCGGTTGAGCAGGTCATCAAATCCTGGCCTTTGCCCCATGGCTACCCAATCGATTTCTCCATTTTCATCGGCTTCTTTCTTCAGAAACCGGATGGTGTCGATCATGCGGTTGTCCATGAATTTTGCCTGGAAGGCATTTTTGATACTGCTGCGGGTGCCTTTGAACAGCTGCATATCGGGATCAACTGTAGGAGTAGGCATTTGCAGGTTGATCTGTTTGCCGGGCGCAATGTTCACTTTTTCGCCATTTACCTGTGCTTCGACATATACCATACCACCGGAGATCAATTGTTGGTCGCCGGCTGTGGTGGAGAGTTTGGCCGCGATCATATCGTCGTACGAATAGTATTCTTTAAGTACAATGGTCACTATTTCATTCCTGATCTCGCCTTTCCGGTTGGCAAAGGCGTTGGCGGGGATGATAAGCCGGGTACCCTGCTGACCAGTGATGGTGGCTTCCTGGCTTACGTGGTAGTTATAGCGTTGTGCCGGCTTATCGATTTGTTTGTAAAACTGATTCAGTTTCTCCCTTGCCTGCGCGGGGGTGAGCTTGATCACTTCGGTAAGTTCGGTTCCTGAGCTGGCGGTGGGGCCCGACCCTGTACCGAGGTTTAGCTTTACTACAGGTGAATTATTTTGTGCATCGACAGGCTTTTCGCTACCTGCGACATAGCTGTTTTGCCCGGTCGATGGCTGCGTGATACGGCCAGGATCCGCTATGGCCAATGCGTTGTGGAGGCCGGTATTATCGGTGGTTTTGTGATGGGTTGTTGTAGAGTTTATCGGTTTGGAAGTGTTGTGCTGCGCCCTGTCGGCCGGTTGTGATGGCCGGGGCAGTGGCTTCTCTGAAGGCTTTGGCGTTATCGCCCTTTTTACAGGGGCAGATTGCGTGGGCCTCGGATGACCGTTGCCGCTGCTTGCCGGTAGGGTTGGTTTTACCGCCTTTCTAACTGTGGTTGGTATTTCCTTCTTTTTCTCCAGCAACCTTGGCCGGGGCATCTGGGTATCGGCTGGCTGCGTAGTTGCCAGTTGCTGCCTGCTGCCAGATGTAGTGGTTGATTTGGCGGCCAGCGTTTTGCCGGTGGCCATCTTCTTTTTGGAAGGTAGGGTGGTAATGGCTACCAGTGTCATTACGGTTACCACGGTAAATCCGCCCAGGTACTTGACAATGCGGCGTGTCGACAGCATACGGAAGCCTTTGGGGGCAGGGGGCAGTCCGGGCGTCAACAGCGCTTTCATCTGTTCCCAGCCGGCTCCGGGATCGCCGGAATCGTGCTGGTACTCCTCTTCCTTCTTACGGAAGAAGTCGTCTATATGTTGATGTTCAGATCGCATTTGAGTAGATTTCTTTATTCAATAATGTATCCAGTTTGTGTTTTAAAAGTCGCCTGGCTTCATTGAGATGCCATTTGGAAGTGCCTGCTGCTATGCCTAACAGCTGGCCTACTTCTTCATGTTTAAATCCTTCCAGTACATACAAATTGAAGACGAGGGCGGTATTACGGGGCAGCTCCTGCAGGAGGCGCATGACGTCGTTGGCAGATAACCGGTTGTAGATATCCGGGTCGATCGAGTTGTTGTCGCCCGATACGATCTCTAATGGCTGATGATTGAATTTGGCCTGGCGGCGGCATTGATCGATACAGGTATTCACCATAATGCGGCGTACCCATCCCATCCAATCGCCCCGGCCTTCGTATTGATGCAGGGTGTTGAAGACTTTCAGCATGCCTTCGTTGAACAGAGAGGCTGCTTCATCGGCGTCCCGGGCATAACGGGCACATAGCTTGATCATGCCCGGATAACAAGCTTTGTAAAGGGCCTCCTGGCTCTTTGGATCTTGTTTTTTGCAGCCTTCTATGATATCATCCCGGTTTGTTAGCACGATTGGTTTGTATAGGTGGTGACTGTATCTGATTGCTCTGCCACACGGATGCCGGTACTCTATCTATTGACGTAAGGAGAGATGTGAAAGGTTGGGGAATCTGCCAAATTTGCCTGAATAACATAAAAAAGGCCCGGCGTGCAGGCCGGACCTTCTTTTTATCGTGTAAGCTGATGGTGCTTTGCCAACAGCTTATTCTGCTTTTGTTTCGGGCGTTACCGGGATATGCCGGGCAAATTCTTTATTGTGCTTGCCGGTAGGTATGGTAAAGCCGAGGTTCAGGATGAGCTCATAAGTACCAAAAGCCTGACGGGCCCTTCCTTCATATACTTTAAGGTTGCTGTAGCGGGCATAGTCGACCTTCTGGGCGAACTCGATGTAAGCGTAGCGGAAGGCGGTGAGGCGGAATGCAGTTTCAATGCCGGTATTCCAACCGCCGATCTGAAAGCCGGGCTCATTCTTCTGACCGAAAAGGCTGTTCTCTACGTGGGGAATAACAGGGCCTACACCGGCCTTGGCCAGGAGGTCGAGCTTAAGGTTATTAGCGGGGCCGGGCTTTATCAGCTTGAATTTCTTCACCAGGTTGAACAGGAGAAAATTGGCGCCATTGTTCAGGTAGTAGTAGGAACCTTCTTTTTCGGAAAATTCACGTGTTCCGTTTATTTTCTGACCATTGAGGTTGCCTTTAACGGTTACCTGCTGGCCGTCTGTGATGATGTATTTGGTGTGGTCGAAGTTGATCTCGATAGCGAGGTCCTGCTTTTCGTTGAAGAAGTAACCCAACCGGTAATTGTACTGGGGGATGGTCATGGCTTTGGAGAAAAGTCCTTCATCCCAGCCCGGATGATCGTGTGCCCTGACGTTTACCAGTTTGTAATCGTTGCCGAGTGAAGGCTGCTTTACATGGAGGGTAGAGCGGGTGTACCATTCGGTGTTGTAGCCCCAGCTCAGGTAAAAACTTCCGTTCTTTACAAATGACCAGTACCCTTTCTCCTGGGCGGTAACGGATGTTGTAAAAAAGGATAACAGACCAATGATCGCGATACAATATTTCCTTGCCATAGTTCTAACTATTCCTTGCTAAAAGGTTTCGGTTTGCGGCCGCAAAGCTACATGAAAACTGTTAATGGAAAACAGCATTAACGGCTTAATTGCAATGAGCCGGTTTAAATAGGTGTTTATTTGAATATGGCAAGCAATGAGCAATAACAACCAACTGGATGAATTGTTTTAAATTATTTTTCAGATTGTAAATTGTAGCTTTCCTTGCAGGGATAGGCGCTGTCATCTCAACGGTCAAGACCCAATGGGGTGCCTGTCATAAAACAAGATTCATGAACCGAAAGCGATTTCTGTCTTCCATGCTGGCCGGTGGCACTTTGTTGCCCGGGATACCGGCTGCGGCCTCTTATAGTTATCCAGATTATACTAAGAAACCCATCATTCCGCCCTACCTGAAGCCGGGGGATACCATCGGCATTACCTGTCCGGCGGGTTACATCACCCTCAAGGAAATTGAGCCAGCGATGGAGCAAATGAAAAGCTGGGGTTACACGATTAAGGTGGGCTCCACGGTAGGCAAACGTGATTTTACTTTTGGGGGCAGTGATGCCGAACGGGCCGAAGACTTTCAGCAAATGATCAATGACCCGGGCGTGAAGGCTATTATGTGTGCCAGGGGCGGCTATGGCTTTGTGCGGATCGTGGACCGGCTCGATTTTTCGAGATTGGTTACGAAACCGAAATGGATTATCGGTTTCAGTGATATAACCGTATTACACGGTCATCTTAACCGTAACTATGGTATTGCTTCCATTCATTCAAAAATGTGCAACAGTTTTCCGGAAGACTGGACCAAGGCCGATCCTATACAGATGGACACCATTCTGTCTATCCGCAAGGCATTGTCGGGCGAAACGATGAAATATACAACCACGCCTACTGCCTTCAATAAATTGGGTACTGTAAGCGGTGTGCTGGTAGGTGGCAATCTCAAGACGATCGAAACATTGGCAGGGAGTAAGTCGGACCTGAATACAGCTGGCAAGATCCTCTTTGTGGAAGATACCGGCGAGTACCTGTACAGCATTGACCGTATGTTCTGGAACCTGGCGCGCACCGGTAAACTGGAAGACCTGAAGGGGCTGATCGTGGGTGGCTTCAAAGTAAAGCCCGATGATCCGGGTGAAGAATTTGGCCGCACGGTGCAGGACATCGTGTTGGAAAAAGTTTCCCGCTACGATTTCCCGGTATGTTTCGATTTCCCGGTAGGTCACCAAAAGAACAATTTTGCGCTGAAGTGCGGCGTGGTGCATCAGCTAACCGTAGACGCAACTTCCGTGAGCCTTGTTGAAAAATGACCTCCTCTATCCTTAACTTGCAACCAGTATGATAAAAACTCCTCCTTATTTATTGCCGGGCGATACGATCGGCATCACGTGCCCGGCGGGTTTTATGGCTGCGGAAAAGGCGCAAACCTGCATAGAAGTGCTTCAGCAATGGGGCTACAAAGTAAAGGTGGGCAAAACGCTGGGCAGCGATAGCACTAACTATTTCTCGGGTACTGATGAGGAGCGTCTCCACGATTTCCAGGTCATGCTGGATGATGAAGAGGTGAAGGCGATCCTCTGCGGGCGGGGTGGATATGGCATGGGCAGGATCATTGACCAGGTTAGTTTCAAATCCTTCAAAAAGAACCCCAAGTGGATCATCGGGTTTAGTGATATCACCGTTTTGCATGCGCACCTTTACAGCAACTATGGCATCGCCTCTATGCATGCACCTATGGCCGCGGCATTTAATGACGATGGCTATAAGAACGAGTATGTGCAATCGTTAAAGCAGGCCCTTGAAGGAAAAACGGCCAGGTATCATGGCGAAGGGCACGAGTTCAACCAGAAGGGCGAGGCCATCGGTGAACTGGTGGGTGGCAACTTATCTTTACTGGCTCATATAATAGGCACGCCTTCCGATATAAAGACCAAAGGACGCATCCTTTTCCTGGAAGATATTGGAGAATACATGTACAATGTAGATCGTATGCTGTACCAGCTCAAACGGAGCGGTAAGCTCGATAAGCTCGCCGGCCTGATCATCGGTGGTTTTACGGATAACAAGGATACCGAACGCCCCTTCGGCAAAACGATCTACGAGATCATTCACGACATTGTTAAAGACTACGATTATCCCATCTGTTTCAATTTCCCGGTAAGTCACGAAAAAGAAAACTATGCCCTCAAAGTGGGGGTAGGGTACAAACTGAAAGTGACCAAGCACAAAGTGACCCTCGAAGAATAAAAAATTGGGCATACCAGACCATTCCGATATGCCCCCCATTGTGTGTAATCTATATTGCCGATCGTTTCAGCTAACGCAGTTTTGTTGAACTCCCATTGGCAGCAGGGGGGACTTCCCGGTGTGCCTGCTGCTTTGTAAATCCTTTCAACGCAGTATACTTACAGTCTTCGTATTCTGCCCGTAAACCCGGTTTGCCGTGATTCCTGACTTTGTTATACAAAACTTCGTTTATTTTGCCAATAAATCCAATTGATTAAACCTATTCAATCATAGACAGAACCTATTATGACCTTTGTTCAACTGGAATATGTGGTAGCGGTGGATACCTGCCGGCATTTTGCCATGGCGGCCGGCCGGTGTTATGTGACGCAGCCAACGCTGAGTATGCAGATCCAAAAGCTGGAAGAAGAGCTGGGGGTTAAGATATTCGACCGCAGCAAGCAGCCCGTGGTGCCCACCGAAGCGGGGGTAGAGATCATTGAACAGGCCCGCAAGATACTGGCTGAGAAGAACGTGATCCAGGAGATTGTCCAGAATAAGAAGGGCATCCTTACGGGTGAACTTCGCATTGGCATCATACCAACGCTGGCACCCTACCTGTTGCCTTTGTTTGTACAGGGCTTTGCCAAGAAGTACCCGCAAGTAAAGTTGGTGGTGCAGGAGATGCTGACTGAATATATCATCACCCGGTTGCGCGAAGGACGCATCGATGTGGGTATTGTAGTAACGCCCCTGCAGGAAAAAGGGATCAAGGAACATGTGATGTTCTACGAAGAGTTGCTGGCCTATGTGGCGAAGAAAAATGTAGCTTATAAAAAGACCTATGTACTGGCGCAGGATATAGACCCCGAAAAGCTTTGGCTGATGGAGGAGGGGCACTGTTTCCGCTCGCAGATCGTAAACCTTTGCGAGCTGCGCAAGTCCAGTGAAATGAGTTCGCATTTTGAATACGAAGCCGGGAGCATCGAGGCCCTGCGCCGCATGGTGGAATTGAACGATGGCATTACCATCCTCCCCGAGCTCACGACCCTCGATATGGACAATAAGCGTTTACAACTGATACGTCATTTTCAAAAGCCCGCACCCATGCGGGAGGTTAGTCTCGTTGTACACCGTGATTTTGTGAAGAAGCGCCTCATCGAAGTGCTGAAAGAGGAAATACTTGCCAGTATTCCCGATAAAGTGCGGAAGAACAAAAGCGCCAATGTGGTACCCATTTAGGATTACTTACTCAATAAGGAATCCATCTTCTGCTGGTATTGCGGATAATCGCCCAGGTTATTGTGACTGCCGTCTTCAATGGTAATAAATTCATCGCCTGTTTTTAGGAAAGGCTTCAGTCGGCTGCCGTTGCTGTAGCGGATCACACCATCGTTTGTTCCATGAAAAATGGTGATGGGGTCGGTTACCTGTTGTATGTATTGCCAGGTGGGGACCTTTAGCCATATCAGCCGCTCTACCGGGTAAATGGGAAAGTAGGTGCCGGCAATGGAAGGGAAACTATAATAAGGGGTTTCGAGTATGAGGCGTTTGCAATTGCGCACCGATGCCAGTTGAGTGGCAATGCCTGTCCCAAGTGAACGGCCATACAGTATAATGCTATCAGGTGCAAAGCGGGCGCGTGCCAGTTTGTAGAAAGTAAGCGCCCAATCGTACAATTCCTTTTCAGTGAACTTGCCGGTGCTTTTACCATAGCCGGGATAATCGATCATCCATACTTCATAGCCGTTTTTGGTAAATGTTGGCGCGTGATGCGCATAGCGGCTGATGTTCCGCATGTTGCCATGAAAATATAGTACAACTCCTTTCGGTGTTGAGTCGGTCGTGAACTGCACGATGTTTATATTAATCCCGGTCGTGTAGGGGATATTCACTTCTTTGTAGCGATCATGGAAATTGTAGTTGTAGTCGGCCGCTACCGTTTCGGGTTTGAACATGATCTTATCCTGCCCGTAATAAATACCAATGCCTATGAGGCAATAGAGCATAAGTACAATGCTGAGCCAGCGGGTAATTTTCTTCTTCTTCATTTAGTATTTCAGGATGTCCCGGATAAAATTGTGGTATTCGGGAAACGAAGGTAAGTTATTATGCATTCCGCCATGAATACGGATAAGGGTGATCTTGGAGGGATTGATCGCTTGCAGGTTCTCACTGTGGCGCAGGGGGATCAGCCAGTCCTTGGTGCCGTGAATAATGTAGGTGTGACAGTTTACATACCGTATCCATTTGTCGGTGCGCAGATGATAGCGGAGCACGTAGCGCACAGGCAATATGGGTAAAAAACGCTCTACCACCTTCCGGAAATTGTAGTAGGGGGCGTCGAGGATAAGGTAGCGCGGTTTGTTGTCGGCCGCTATTTTACAGGCAAAGCCGCTGCCGATGCTGCGGCCATACACGATGATATGATGTTCAGGATAGGTTTGGGTGAGGGTGGCATACACGAACTGCATATCGGCGAGCATTTCCTTTTCACTGCGTTTGCCGGTGCTTTTGCCAAAGCCGCGGTAGTCGACCATCACCACATCGTAATCGTAGCGGTAGAAGTCGCGTGCATATTTGGCCCAGCCTTTAATGCTGCGGGTATTGCCGTGAAAGTAAAGGATCAGTCCTTTGGGTTCCTTGCGGTAGAAATGAAGTCCGTTGATGCGTACGCCGGGTGCAATATCGAAGAACAGTTCGTGGAAAGGTACATCGAAGCGGAACTTGAAATCGGCGGGCAGCCTTTCGGGCTTAAAAATAAAACGGTCCTGCAATAGCCAGGCGGCTGTAGTCAGTAAAGCAATGCCACCGAGTATGTACCAGATGAAATCGGGCAAGGCAGTATAATGTTTTGATTTGTCGTTGACGGGTTGCCTTCCCTGAAGATACAATAAAGCACTGAGCTTTGGGTGGTGCGTTTATGCTTACACTAACAGTGCGTGCCCAAGGGGCACGCACTGTCTTCGTATGAACGGGGAATTTATAACAGGGTTTCTTCCGGATCGTATACCCGTTTCAGGTTGGGGTTGTTGACCGGTGCCACAATAAGCGGGAATTTCTCTACCGTTACATTGGCGGTATCGAGCCCAAAGCCTCTTTCTTCCGACAGGCTCCAATCTTTCAACGTGAAATGGAGTTTCATGATCAGCCGCTCGAAGAAAGGCAGTTCATTATCCTGGCTCAGGTATTTTTCCATAACGATGAACTGGAAGTCGCCTACCACATTGTTCCTTTCCAGGCTTTCGTAGCGGCTGGTGATGTTTACTTCCTTGTTGGCTACCAGGTCGGCCACCACCTTACGGAACATGAGGTTGATGCGCGGCTCCATACGGAAACCAAGCCTGAACTCCACACGAATGATATCGTTGGGGATGATGTGATCGACCTTGTATTCGCAGGTATAAGGATCATCGAGGGTGTCTACGTGTACAAACCAGTAGATGTCGGCCCTTTTGGGTTTCTTGTTAAGAATGGAATAAATGATCTTATGCTCAATTTCCTTAGGGTTATTGGCACTCGTGAGGTACACCAGGTGGGTAGCGTATTTGGGTACAGTTTTGTCGTTGCTCAGTTCCTGTATCTGGGGGATATAATGCTCCAGGCGCACAAACTCCACGTAACGGTTCTTGATGCGGCGGCTACGGAACCAGATATACATAACGGCAAACATGATACCGCCTACAACGAGGGTAATATAACCACCGTGACTGAATTTCTGCAGCAACGCCAGCAGGTAAGTAATCTCAATTGTTATATAGCCTGCCAGGTAAATGTATATCCAGGTCGACTTGATCCTTTTGGCCACCAGGTAGTTGGCGAAGAGGATGGTCGTGGTGAGCATGGTGAGGATGATGGCGAGGCCATAAGCCGCTTCCATACGGGAAGATGTTTGGAAATAAAGTACCATACCGATACAGCCCAGGAACATCATGAAGTTGAGGCTGGGGATGAACAGCTGACCCTTTTCTTCGGATGGATACCGGATCTTGAACTTGGGCCAGAGGTTAAGGCGCATCGCCTCACTGATGAGGGTGAAGGATCCCGACACCATGGCCTGACTGGCAATGATAGCGGCTGTGGTAGCCACGACTACGCCTACCGGTACAAACCATTGCGGCATCAGATCGTAAAAGGCATTGATGCCGAGGGTCTTTTTCACTTCTGTAGTGATCTGCAGGCCCGTATGGTGTTTCAGCAGGGAGGCTCCCTGGCCGAGGTAGTTTAGGAGGAGGCAGGTCTTTACGAAGATCCAGCTTACCCGGATATTGCCTTTGCCGCAATGGCCAAGGTCGCTGTACAGGGCTTCCGCCCCTGTTGTACAGAGAAATACGGCGCCCAGCAGCCACAGGGCTTTGGGATAGGTGCTCAGGAATTCAATTCCATAATAGGGGCTAAAGGCCCGGAGGATGGTAATATCATCAAACAGGTGCCAGACGCCCAGGATGGCCAGCATGGAAAACCAGATGAGCATGATGGGGCCAAATAGTTTTCCGATAGAGGCGGTTCCAAATTGTTGCAGGAAAAAGAAGAGAGCCAGGATGGCTATAACGATGTAAATGATGTAGTGATCGATCTTTCCCTCGAGAGCGGGTATCTTTTGCAAACCTTCAACGGCCGAGGTAATGGAGATGGGGGGAGTGATGATGCCGTCGGCTAAGAGGGCTGCGCCACCGATCATTGCCGGGATGACCAGCCATTTTCGTTGTCGTCTTACCAGTGCGTACAGTGCGAAGGTGCCTCCTTCACCCCGGTTGTCGGCTTGTAATACGAGCCAGACATATTTAATCGTGGTTTGCAGTGTGATCGTCCAGATAATACAGGAGAGGGCCCCGATAATGAGGTCTTCGTTGATGACCCGGTCACTAATAATAGCGTTGAACACGTAGAGCGGGGAAGTACCGATGTCGCCGTAAATAATGCCTAATGCAACAACAAGACCCGCTGCGGTAACTTTGTTAATCTGTTTGCTCACTGTAGTGTAGCTTATCCCGTTTCAAAGGGTTTAACAATATCATCAATTACAATGCCGGGTTACTGGAACCCGGCAGGACAAAGGTATACGTAAAAAAACTAATTGAGTGCAAGATTTATTGTGTGGCCTTGTGTAATTCGTTGAAGCTGCACATCTTTTGTCAGTGGCAACCGAATGGCTACCGGGTGGCCCGGGAGAGGCTGCCGGCAGGCTGACAGCTTTTTAGGCACAACTTTCGTCTACATATATACTGGTGCAGGTGGTTGACCGGACAGGGTGATGATGGCGGAAGGCTTTCATCTACTAACAGTTATTACGAAATTCAAATATTTAAAATTGTATGGAAAGTTTGGGTGGGCGTACTACAATCCTTAATTTGGCATGCAAGAATGTGTTAATGCATTGTAACTCTACGATGAAAAATCCATTAATTGGCAGATTGCTGGCCGTTGTCCTGATCGCGTGCCTTCCGCTGCTCTCTTCAGCTCAAAGAATATTCTACTCCGAATCGGAACGCGACGATAGCCGCCGCACCAATTTTGAGATCATTGGCAAAGTGGGCGCCAACATACTGGTATTTAAGAACAACCGGTCCGACAATGCCATCAGCGTATACGACAACGAGATGAAGCTGGTAGAAAGGGTGAAGCTGGACTATATGGACGACCGGTGGATCAATGTCGACTTTGTTCCTTACCCCGATCACGTGTGGATGATCTATCAGTTCCAACGCCGCGGGGTGGTGTATTGCATGGGTGTTAAGCTGAACTCGCAGGCGAAGATGCTGACCGATCCGGTCGAGCTGGATACTACCCGTATTGGCTGGGCAGCCAGCAACAAGATCTATACGACGGTTTACAGCGACGATAAGAGCAAGATCCTCGTGTTCAAGATCAATAGCCGCAACCCCAACAACTTCCTGTTTACCACCCTGTTGTTCAACAACGATATGCAGTTGCAGCAAAAGCACCGCATGCAGCTGGCCATGGAGGAGCGGAACGACTATTTCACCGACTTCCTGGTCGATAACGAGGGTGATATGGTCTTTGGCAAGTACATCCGGAAGAACGGGAGCGATTTCGTCTCGGACGTAAAGTTGATCCGCAAGAAAGCACAGGAAGAAAAGTTCGATATCACCGATCTTAAAACAGGCGAAAGGGTATTGGATGAGGTGAAGATCAAAATAGATAACACAAACCGGCGTTATATATTTACGGCATTGTATTATAAGCAGAAGCGTGGTAATGTGGAAGGATTGTACACGGTCCTTTGGGATAAGGCCTCCAATGATCTCCTCCGGGAATCGGCTTTTGCCTTTTCGGACGAATTGCGCCGGCTGGCCAAGGGGCCCGATGCCAACGTGAAACTGGCCTTTAACGACTATTTCATCAAGAATATGATCGTTAAGAGAGACGGCGGGTACATTATGGTGGCCGAGTCGATGTACACCACTTCGCGGGGAGGAACCTTTAATCGCTGGGATTATTACTCCTGGAATAACCCCTGGGCTTCGCCGATGGATTATTATTATTCGCCGTATTATAATTCCTGGGGCTCGCCGTGGAACCGCTGGGGCAACTCGCAGGCTACCCGCTACCATGCAGAAAACATCATGATACTGTCTTTCGACAAGGAAGGTAAACTCGAGTGGAACAATGTGATACCGAAGAGCCAGTTTGATGATGAAAGCGAAGGACTGGTATCGCACCAGGTGATGAATACAGGAGGCGAATTACATTTCCTGTTCAATTTGTATGAGCGCCGCACGCTGTTGCTGAACGACCAAAGCATCGGACCCGAAGGGCAGATCACCCGCCGGCCTACGCTGAAGGGCCTCGACAGGGCGGTCGAATTCATGCCGCGTTATGGCAAGCAGATCAGCGGACGTTCCATCATCATTCCCTGCCAGTACCGGAATTACCTGACTTTTGCCAAAGTAGATTTCTAACCCTTCTATCCATATCTTGTGACTGGCCTTTTTAAACAGAAGAACTCCGGCAACATATTGGTGTTGCTGATATACGGACTGGTATTGAAATTCGGGATGTTGCTGCATCCCCTGCCTCCATTGCAGCAACCGGATGACCACTTCCTCTACATATGGTTGCTGGATTTCCTAGCTCCGTTGCATATGCCGCCGATCATCTATACACTGATCGCTTTTATCCTGTTGTATAGTCAGGCCATCATGTTCAACAAGATCTGCAATGAGCAGAAGATGTTGGCGCGGCCCAATTACCTGCCGGGCATGGCCTATATGCTCATCACCACCTTATTTATCGAGTGGAATCACTTTTCGGCGCCTTTGCTGATCAACTCCCTGCTGATCTGGATCTATTACCGGGTGAGCATTCTGTATAATTCCAACAAGCCGGGAGCAGCCATCTTCAATGTGGGCCTGATAATGGGTTTGGTGACCCTGATGTACCAGCCGGCCATCGTGTTCTCCATCTTCCTGCTGATGTCGTTGTTCATTATGCGTCCTTTGCGGGTGCGGGAATGGCTTATCGGATTGCTCGGAATTACCACGCCTTACTATTTTATGGGCATCGTACTGTACCTCACCAACCAATGGAGCTGGAAAAAGATCATGCCGAATATCTCTTTCAACCTGCCGGTGATGCCCACTTCCATTACGGTGATCGTGAGCATTGCCTTATTGATATTCCCATTTATAATAGGTGGATTCTTTGTGCAGAATAACCTTACGAAGATGCTCATCAACGTGCGGAAGAGCTGGAGCCTGCTGCTGGTGTTCCTGATCGTGTCAATGCTGATCATCGTGGCCAATGGGGGCAATAACTATGTGAACTGGCTCTTGTGTGCGGTACCGCTCACGGCATTCCATGCATCGGCTTATTTTTATCCCACCAGTAAATGGTTTCCGCAGGCACTGCACTGGATTATATTCGGATGGGCGATGTACATTGGTTATTGGACACAAGCTTAGGGTAGGGAGGAACCCGAATCTTTCTTATCTTTGCGATTCCTCAAATTAATACCAGTAATGAAGTTTGGAGTTGTAGTTTTCCCCGGCTCGAATTGTGATCGTGATATGCAGGACGCGCTGCAAAATGATCTGAATCAGGAAGTTATCATGCTTTGGCACAAGGAAAAGGACCTCACCATGTTCACGACAGACGATTGTATCGTACTGCCTGGTGGATTTTCGTACGGTGATTACCTCCGTTGTGGCGCCATTGCCCGTTTCAGCCCGATGATGCAAAGTGTGATCGATTTCGCCAACAAGGGCGGAAAGGTGCTCGGGGTGTGCAATGGTTTCCAGGTGCTTTGCGAAGCGCATTTGCTGCCCGGGGTATTATTAAGGAATGCTAATCAGCAATTTATCAGCAAGAACATATATATCAAAGGTGTAGGATCTCCCGATCAGGCGCTCAAGATCCCCATTGCTCACGGGGAAGGCCGCTACTACGCCGACGCTAACGTATTGGATGAACTGGAAGCCAACAACCAGGTGATCTATCGCTATTGCGATGAAACCGGTGCGGTTATTCCTTCGGCCAATCCGAATGGCGCTACCAGAAATATTGCCGGTATCCGTAATGCGAACGGGAATGTTTTTGGCATGATGCCGCACCCCGAAAGGGCTACCAGCGATGCGCTGGGTAATGTGGACGGTCGTATCATACTGAATTCATTGTTAATGAATGCTAAGACTGGTGCTGCACGTTCTGCAGCTGCCGTAGCCAACGCATAGGGCTAAAAAGTTCAGGGTTTCATTCATAAAGGGGGAGGGGTATTTTAAATAAAATTTAAGATATCCTTTAGTACATTGCCACTTATTTTCTGTTTTAATAGAAACGCTCATTATGAAGAAATACTTGTTACTTGCTCTGGCTGTTATTGGTTTTGCGGGTGCTTACGCTCAGGAGAAACCTGTTAACTGGAATTTTACTGCCAAAAAGATCGCAGACAAGACTTACGAAGTTCATTTTACTGCGAACATTACCGGCAACTGGCATATCTATTCCCAAACGGTGGGTGTAGACGGACCAGTGCCTACTACTTTTACTTACACCAAGAATCCTTTGTTGACGGTGGAAGGCAAACCCAAAGAAGAAGGCAAGCTCATTAAGAAGAAAGAAGAAGCCTGGGATGGCGTAGTGAATTACTTCGAGAAGACGGTGAACTTCGTTCAGATCGTTAAAGTAAAAGGTGCTGCCAAAACCAACCTCGCCGGCAAAGTAGAGTACATGGTATGTAATGATGAGAAATGTTTACCTCCCGTTGAAGTTCCTTTTAATGTGAACATCGGCGGATAAACGTTTTCCCCCAACCCCCTCAAACTTCCGCTATGCGATCTTATTTTTTACTCTTGTTGGTTACAATAGGCTTCTCTACGTTACAGGCACAGGACAAAGCTGTGAACTGGACGGCCAACGCCAGGAAGATCGATAACAAGACTTACGAAGTACGCATCGTGGCCGAGATCGGTAACAACTGGCACCTGTATTCACAAAATGCAGGCCCCGATATGCCGGCGCCCACAGTGATCAGTTTCAACCGGAATCCATTGGTGCTGGTAAACGGCAAGCCCAAAGAAGTGGGCAAGCTGATCACCAAAAAAGAAGCAGCCCTGGATGCTGTTGTAAACTATTACGAGCAGCGTGTGGAGTTTGTGCAGGTGGTAAAGCTGAAGGGTAAGGTAAAGACGAACTTTACCGGCAAAGTAGAATATACCGTATGTAACAATACAAGGTGTTTGCCTCCTGCGGATTATGATTTCACGGTGAACATCGGAGGCTAAGCATTTTGAACGACCAACTAAAAATAATTGATCAAAGCAAACGGGTTCCTGCCTAGGGGGCTCGTTTGTTTTTAGACAGAGACAGATCATGATAAAGAAAATTTACTTCATCGTACTTTTTTTACTCAGTACCCTTTTCACCATTCAGGCCCAGGACTCGACTGCCCCCAAGGTTCAGTGGCAATTCAATGCCGCTAAAAAGGCCGATCAGGAATACATCCTGACTTATAAAGCCAACATAGAACCTGGCTGGCGCCTCTTTTCTACCACCGCCAAAGACGACGAGTTGAATACGCGCATCGGGTTCGACAGTGCCACGACAGCTAACCTTACAGTAGAATCGACCATCGAGAACGGCCAGCTTAAACAGCAGAAAGAGCCGGTGTTGGATAACGCAGAGATCAAATTCTTCGAAAACCAGGTTGAGATCACTGTAACGGTGAAAGCAAAAGAAGGACTGGGCAAGATCAGAGGGGCTGTTACTTATATGTTCATGAAAGGGGATGAAATACCGAGTCCGGTGGAGGCGCCTTTCCTGTTTGCGATCGATGACAAGGGAGCGATCAGTGCAAAGGCTGGTGGCTTGCAGGAGTCGGCTGAAGCTGCGCAGGCGCTGAAGAGGACTTCCATCGACATGAACAAACCGGTGAAAGATTGCGGAGGAACGGGTATCGAAGATGACCGCTCCAAGAGCCTGATGGGAATATTCATCCTTGGCTTTTTGGGTGGTTTGATCGGTTTGTTGACACCTTGCGTGTTCCCTATGATCCCGCTTACAGTTTCATTTTTCACCAAACAATCGCCTACTCGCAAAAAGGGTATTTTCAATGCGGTCATGTATGGCTTCTTTATCTTGTTGATCTATGTTATACTGAGCATACCTTTTCATTTCCTCGATTCCAGCAATCCGGAAATACTGAATACCATATCTACCAACGTGTGGCTGAACATAGCCTTCTTCGTGATCTTCGTGGTATTTGCGCTTTCCTTCTTCGGATTGTTCGAGATCACCATGCCAGGTGGACTGGCCAATAAAACCGATTCAAAAGCCGGCTCTGGTGGGTTGGGTGGCATCTTCTTCATGGCACTTACCCTGGCGCTGGTATCATTCTCCTGTACCGGACCTATCCTGGGTTCGTTGCTGGCGGGTTCTTTATCGACTGATGGAGGCGCCATGCAATTGTCGATGGGTATGGCCGGGTTCGGCCTGGCACTCGCATTGCCTTTCACCATATTTGCATTATTCCCCAGCTTGCTGCAGTCGTTACCCCGTTCGGGCGGATGGTTGACATCGGTAAAGATCGTATTGGGCTTCCTGGAACTGGCACTGGCCGTTAAGTTCCTGTCGAATGCCGACCTGGTGCAACATTGGGGCATTTTGAAACGTGAAGTATTCTTTGGTATCTGGATCATTATCGGGATTCTGCTTACCCTTTATCTGTTTGGTATCTTACGATTCAAACACGAGGGTAAACCCAAACTCACGAAGATCCGTCTTACGTTAGCTATAATCTTCCTGGCCTTCACTCTATACCTGGTGCCTGGCCTTACCAATTCAAAATATGCCAACAGGGCCCTGATCAGTGGTTTTCCACCGCCGCTTACTTATAGCATCTACGGTAAAGATGCCTTCAAAGGCGTAGAGGCACAGGTGATGAATGATTATGAAAAAGGATTGAAACTGGCAAAGGAACTCAATAAGCCCATCTTGCTGGACTTTACTGGCTGGGCTTGCGTAAACTGCCGTAAGATGGAAGAGAACGTGTGGCCGGTGCCGGAGATCAAAGAGATCATTGAGAAGGAATATGTGTTGGTATCGCTCTATGTCGATGACCGCAAGAAGTTATCGCCCGATGACCAATTTGTATATACCCTTCCCGATGGATCGAAGAAAGACATTAAGACGATTGGGGATGTATATGCAACCCTGCAAAGCCTGAACTTCACGAGCGTTTCGCAGCCGTTGTATGTAGCGATCACGCCCGATGAAAAGTTATTGACCCGCCCGGTTGGTTATACGCCGAATGAGAAGGAATATAAGGAGTGGCTGGAATGTGGATTGGAGGCGTTCAAGCAAGTGCAGAAGTAGAAGATCAACATTAATCGCATATACAAAGGGCTCCCCGTGAGCCCTTTTGTTTTATGAGCGTAAAGAAGTGTCTTCGTAAATTTCGACCAGCGGGATTTGAAGTGAAATGCCCTTCAAATGCAACCGTTCCTCCAGGGTTCGGTATTCCTGCAGTTCCCAGTGATTGTCGGCGTTGACTGCAAAGTCTTCAATATGGACCGATTCAGAGTCGACCAGTATGTATTCCCGCAGCGATAGTATGTCGCGGTATAATTTAAACTTATTGCCCCTGTCATAGTTTTTGGTGGAAGGGGACAGCACCTCGATAATCACTGTAGGATTCAGCACGTTGAAATCATCGTTGTTCAGGGTTTGCGGAGTTCCACAAACAATAGATATATCGGGGTACGTAAATAATGTATTCGCGGGAATGTGAATACGCATATCGCTGCCGAACGGCCTGCAGGATTTGCCCTTGAGGCCAATGCCAAGACTGGTTTGCAGGTTAGAAGTTATGATATTATGCGGCAGGGCAACTCCCGCCATCGCAAATAACTCCCCCTGATAATATTCGCGTTTGATATCAGAGCGCGCTTCCGATTCGAGGTATTCTTCGATGGTATATAGTCTTTTGCTGTAGCTCACAGCTGGTTCTTTTACTTCGTTTTCCATACCTAAGGTACGGAATAACTCCTGAGCCGGTTTTAGAGAGAGCGGACAAATTTGACCGGTCGCAGAAAGGGCGCTAACCCCTCTTTACCTATACAGCTATTTGAAAATGCTGGTTGTCTCCAATAAAAAATCCCCGCTCCTATGAAGCGGGGATTTAATTAGGCGTCATTCTGTTCCAGCCTTCCGGCTAGCAAGCAATGTCATCATTATAAGGTCGGATGGAGGGCCAGAATGACAATATCTTTCCAGTCTCATTTTTGGTTGTTCACAAAGCTAATTAGTTATCCGTTCCCAATTTTTACGGTCCTAGTTAAACTTTTGTCAAGAGACAAGGAGGATAATTACAAGGCGATCTTCTTCTGCATCATCATTTTGCGCAGATTGATCAGGCCATAGCGCATTCTTCCCAGTGCAGTATTGATGCTGCAGTTGGTAAGAGAAGCGATTTCCTTGAAGCTCAGGTCTGCGTAATGACGGAGAATAATTACTTCGCGTTGATCTTCAGGTAACAGATCAAGCATTTGACGCACACGGTCGTGGCTTTGCTTTTTCATCATCTTCATGTCGGCACCTTCCTCTGTGAAGTTGATGACTTCGAAAATGTCACGGTCGTCGCTCGTACGGATAGAAGGTGTACGTTTCACCTTTCTGAAATGATCTACGCACAGGTTGTGAGCAATACGCATTGCCCAGGGTAAAAACTTACCTTCCTCTGTGTACCGGCCTCCACGAATTGTGTCGATGATCTTGATGAGAACGTCCTGGAAAATATCTTCAGCCAGATATTTGTCTTTAACCAGGAAAAGAATTGAAGTGTACATTTTGTCCTTGTGACGAAGCACTAAGGTCTCGAGGGCATACAGGTCTCCATCCTGGAAATCCTGGATGAGTTCATGGTCGGTCTTTTTGCGTAGTAAATTCATAAACTTCTACGGTTTTGAAGGTGATAGGATATTTAAATTGAAATGGATTTTATTTTGAACGGCTTTTCTGTGTAGAAGTGACAACGTCGATAGGCAGTAAAATTTTAGTTTTCTGATTTATTGTACAAATTACCAACTAAAGATAGAGAGTTTTTTCAAAAAACAAAACTTTAAGAGAACTTTTAAACTTTTTATGCATTAAGGGGTAAATAGTTATACCTATTGACAATTCGCAAGTGATTTCATTAGCAAATATCATATTAACATTATGTAATATAATTGACAGAACATATCTGAACCAGTTCCCACGTAATTGCAATACTTTTGTGATCCTTTCTTATGCCTGATACAGCTAAAAAAAACGAGACAAAAAAATCCATCCGGCCAGTGAAAGCTTTTGATAATATTTTTATCAAAGGTGCCCGGGTGCACAACCTGAAAAACGTTTCAGTAGAGATTCCACGCAATAAATTAGTGGTCGTAACCGGGGTTTCCGGATCCGGAAAATCTTCCCTCACCATCGACACCCTCTTCGCCGAAGGCCAGCGCCGGTACGCAGAAAGCCTTAGTGCCTACGCCCGCCAGTTTATGGCTCGGATGGTAAAGCCCGATGTCGATTATATAAAAGGACTCTGCCCCGCCATCGCTATCGAACAAAAGGTCATTACCCGTACGCCGCGTTCTACCGTAGGCAGTATGACCGAAGTATACGATTACCTCCGCCTGTTATATGCACGAGCCGGCAAAACCATTTCACCGGTATCGGGTCGTGAAGTCAAGAAAGACGATGTGAAGGATGTGATCGATGCCATGAGCAAGCTCAGTACCGGCGATAAAGTGCTTATACTTATTCCCTTCAAACAGCATACGCATCGCAACGTGCAGGAAGAACTTAATATCCTCATGCAAAAAGGCTTTTCCCGTTTGTATGACGGAGCCATCCTGCGGATAGAGGACTTACTGGAAGATGCCAAGTGGAAACCGGCAAAGAATACCTACGTGCTCATCGATCGTATCGTGGTGAAGGATTTCGACGAAGACGATCAGCACCGTATTGCCGACTCCGTAGGTACCGCCTTTTACGAAGGCGAAGGAGCCCTTACACTGGAAGTGAATACCACTAAGCTCCTTACCTTCTCCAATAAGTTCGAGCTCGACGGCATTTTGTTCGAAGAGCCCGTTCCTAACCTCTTCTCTTTTAACAATCCATTTGGCGCCTGCCCCACCTGCGAAGGTTTTAGCCAGGTGCTGGGTATCGACAACGACCTGGTGATACCCGATAAACGGCTCAGCGTGTATGAAGGCGCTGTAGCGCCCTGGAAAGGCGAAAAGCTGGGCTGGTGGAAAGAGCAGTTCATCAAAGGAGCCAAAAAGATCGACTTCCCCATTCACAAGCCCATCATCGACCTCACCAAAGCACAATACAAAATGTTGTGGGAAGGTAGCAATGGGGTATTGGGTATCGATGACTTTTTCAAAGAAGTAGAACAGAACTTATACAAGGTGCAATACCGCGTACTGTTATCACGGTACCGGGGCCGCACCCTTTGCCCCGATTGTAAAGGTTACCGCCTCCGCAAGGAAGCGCTCTACGTACAGGTAGGTGGCAAACACATTGGCGAGCTTTGTGAAATGCCGGTGAAAGACCTTACCCGTTGGTTCGAATCGCTGAAGCTGAGCGAATACGACCAACAAGTGGCCAAGCGCGTCCTGATAGAGATTGGCCATCGCCTCAAAACACTCCTGGATGTAGGACTGGGGTACCTGACCCTGAATCGACTTGCCAACTCATTGAGTGGCGGCGAAAGTCAGCGGATACAACTTACCCGTTCACTGGGCAGTAACCTCACCGATTCCCTCTATATTCTCGACGAGCCATCCATTGGATTGCATTCCCGCGATACGGAACGCCTCATACAGGTGTTGAAAGAATTGCGCGATCTCGGCAACACTGTGGTGGTGGTAGAACACGATGAAATGATGATGCGTGAAGCAGATCATATCATCGATATGGGACCGCTCGCATCGCACCTCGGTGGCGAAGTAGTGGCCAGCGGCAATTACGACGAGCTCATCAGCCATCCCAAGAGCCTTACCGGTAAGTACCTGAAAGGCGAACTCTCGATCGATGTACCGAAGAAACTACGCAACTGGAATCGTTCGTTGAAAGTAGAAGGTGCACGGCAAAACAACCTGCAGGACGTAACGGTAGAGTTTCCGCTGAATACCCTTTGCGTGGTAAGCGGCGTAAGCGGCAGTGGTAAAACAACACTGGTAAAGCAGATCCTGTATCCTGGCCTGCAGAAGATCAAAGGCGAGTTTGCCGATAAAGTAGGCTTGCACAAAGCCATCACCGGCGATATTGAATACCTGTCGCAGATCGAAATGGTGGATCAGAATCCCATTGGAAAATCATCCCGCAGCAACCCTGTTACGTATATCAAAGCATACGATGAGATCCGCGATCTGTATGCACGACAGCCTTTGAGTAAAGTGCGCGGTTTTCAGCCGAAGCACTTTTCCTTCAACGTAGATGGCGGCCGCTGCGATACCTGTAAGGGTGAGGGCGAGCAAATAGTGGAGATGCAGTTCCTGGCCGATGTACACCTTACCTGCGAAGTGTGTGGGGGAAAGAAGTTCAAGGAAGAAGTGCTGGAGGTAACTTACGATGGCAAGAGCATTTACGATGTGCTGGAAATGAGTGTCGACGAATCCCTCGAATTCTTCAAGGCCGAGAAAGACATTATACAGAAGATAAAGCCGCTCAGCGATGTGGGATTGGGGTATGTGAAGCTGGGGCAGTCATCGGATACCCTGTCGGGCGGAGAAGCGCAGCGTGTTAAGCTGGCCTCATTCCTGGGCAAAGGCAAGGCGCAGGGGCATATCCTGTTCATCTTCGACGAACCTACGACCGGTCTGCATTTTCACGACATCAAAAAACTGTTGACTTCCTTCAACGCCCTCATCGACCAGGGCCATTCTATTATAGTGATCGAGCACAATATCGATGTGATCAAGAGTGCCGACTGGATCATCGACCTGGGCCCCGAAGCAGGCGATGGCGGTGGTACGATCGTATATGCCGGCGTGCCGGCCGGCTTGAAGAAAGTGAGCGCGAGCTTCACCGGGAAATTTTTGTAAAGGCTTTTACAGTGCCTGCAAAGGGCTGGTAATACGTTGAAAAAGATGCCACTGCGGCCGGCCCGGCAATTTCTCACCGTCTTAACATTTCAACCTGTTTCTTTGCAGAAAAGTAAGCAGCATATGCGATATTGGGTCTTATTGGTGGTGGTATTATTAGGCGTTTCGAGCCAGGTGAATGCCCAGGCGAAGATCAATTTATCGCGCCCCAAAGTGGTGGCTGTTAAAACACCCAAAGCTCCATTGGCCCAGATCGGTGTTCCGGAACTGATCACTATGCTCGATTGGGACAGTTTTGTGATCGATACCACCCTTAAGCGGAAGGGTTACCTGTTGATGCAGAAAGATGTAGACAGCACCAGTTCGCTGTTCCAGTATTCCAATGTTTCCCGCAAGGAGGATGCGCCGGTCAACGTGCGCTCGGTGAGCTATATGGAAGCCGCTGTACGGGACATGAAAGGTAAAATGCTTTCGTACCGCACCTATGATAAGGAAGAGTTCAGGGAAATTTCCGGCTTCCTGCTCGCCAACAATTACCGACAAACGAATAAGTTCGACATTGACAATGTCCAGCATACGGTCTACAACAATGGCAAACAGGAGATTCGGCTCAAGGTGACCACCACCAGGGTCGAAAAGAGAACCTTTGTTGCTTACGAAATAGAATTGGGTAAATAGACCGCCCTTCCCCCGATAGCTTCAGTACTTGCGTCGTTTCATGTTCACCCCGCCTATCGCAGACGGTCGAGGCTTTTCACCAGTTTCTGGTCACGATAAATGCCCCTGATGGCGAGGATGATGAATACAGGGATCACCAGAGCGATCACGGCCGTAAGATCGAAGTTGCCTTCCCCAGGAACAAATTTGCGCGTTTGCACATAAAAGAGCACCACGCTGATGGCCGAAAGCAGGAGGGCCAGGAAGCTGAGCCGCAGCTGGAGCTTGCGGTCTTTGTACACGAAGATGGCTACCAGCGATAACAAGCCCGTAGCTACTACAGTGATGGCGAGCAATACGCTGTCGGTGGCTACCAGCGAAGAAAAGGCCTTCGGTTGCGCTTCTTTGATGATATTACCACTGTAAAAAGAAAGCTTCATGGTAAGAAAAGAGGCTGCAGCAGCCAATAAAAGCCAAACAGATTGTATACGCTGGATCATCTGGATATAAATTAGTATCTCAAAAATAGGCAATCTGGTTGGGATAGAAAACCACTTACCTGCCCGATCACGCTAAAGGTCACCGTTTTACAGTAAACCCCTGAAGGCAATCGGCAGGTCTTGCTGGCCGCGAACCGTGGGAGATGCGGCACCAGCCCACCTCGCCCGGGAACACCGGGGTTGCTGGCTACTCTACAAAAAGCAAGTGGCAGGAAGCTACATCCCGCCACTTTTTTCCCATTTTATACTCCTAACTAAAGAGTCGTACTTAACCCGCTCTGCCGGGAGGTATTACCTCACTCATTTCACCATCGGCCACGCGGATGATCTTCCAGTCTTCGCCTTCATAGATATGCAGTAAGTAGATGAACGAGTAGCCTACCTGGATCTCTTCGGCACTCGAGATGTTGTGGTCAAACCAGGTACTCTTCACCTGCGCCCTTACATCGCGGGGCAGCATCTTTTCGGTAAGGTACCGGATCGTGTACAACCAGTTGCCTTTCTTGTCATAGTCGATACGGATCTTGACGTTGTCTTTGCTGAACTTGGCCATAAAGCCATTGTTGATGAGGTACCACCGTTCTTCCTGCGCATCGGGATAACTGCTCGTGAAATGTCTCACTGCCCTGACGGCGATCTCATTGCGGTATACCGATTCGCCCGGTGCCGGGCTGGTGGAAAGGTCCGGTACCTGTGGAGGAACCGAACTGTGGTGGTTGCTGCTACTTACCTTACCGGAGGCGCATGCCTGCAACAAGATAAACACAAACGACAGCAACAGGCTGTGGAGGGTGATGTGTTTCATGGCTATACTTTTTTTATTGTCAATAGGACGATCAGTGCTGATGCATGTTGCACCGAATGCCGCTTTATTTGAACTTCATGATAAAGTAACAACCTATTTTAACGGTTCCATTTGCCTTTTAGATGTATGACACCGGTAGCCTGCAACAAACACCCCACAGCTGTATTTTTCGATATACGGCGTTTGTCGAATAATGAAGCAGGCACCTTGACAATTTGGTAACTTTAGTAAAGAAACAGGCATATGCTGAAGAATAAGATTGTACGCACCAACCTCATATTCTGGACCTGCTGGTTCCTCTACGAATGGCTGGCCAACGCTGCTTATGATAGCAAGTACGAGCTGCACCTGGTGCAAACCTCGTTGCTCGCGCCTATCATGATCGGGGCTACCTTGTTTACTATTTTCGTGCTGATCAACCGCTTCTACCTCAAAGGAGAGAAAACCAAGTTCTGGATCGGCCTCATTAGCAGCATGTTGTTCTTCGGTATAGCGCGCAGGGCCATCAATTATTTCATTATCTATAAGACCTTTCAGCCCGAATGGATGTTGAACCAACCATTCCTGTTTGCGCCGAAGGTCCTTTTTGAGATCGTAGGCACTTATCTTATCGTGGCGCTCAATGCGATGTTCTATTACCTGCAGGCCTGGTACGAACAGCAGCGCATTACCCAAACCCTGCAAAAGGACAAGGCCGAAGCACAATTGGAATTGCTCAAATCGCAGGTGCAACCACATTTCATCTTTAATACGCTCAACAATATTTATTCGCTCTCCACGCAACACAGTCCCAAGACCTCCGACCTCATTTACCGGCTTTCCTCGTTGCTGAGCTACTCCCTGTACGATAGCCGCAAGACCAACATTGCGCTCGAGCAGGAAATGGAGTATATCAATAACTATATTGAACTGGAAAAGATCCGCTATGGCGACCGGTTGGATATCGCCGTGAATGTACTCAACGACATCAGTCGGATAAGCATATCACCCTTCCTGCTGCTGCCAATTGTAGAGAATTGTTTCAAGCATGGCGCCAGCAATGAAATAGATGTGTGCTGGATCAGGCTCGATGTATTGTATAAAGACGACTGGCTGATCATTAAAGCCGAGAACAGTAAACCTGCTTCGGCAAAATCGAACGGCTCACACAATGGCATTGGCCTGGAAAATGTGCGGCAGCGATTGGAGATATTGTACAAGAACCGGTATGAGTTCCGCTGTATGGAAGAAGATCAATCGTACCTGGTAGTGCTTAAAATAAAAATGATTGCACATGAAGATCAAGTGCTTGTTGGTGGATGATGAACCACCTGCCCTCGACCTGATGACTGCTTACATCGAAAGAGTGGGCGACCTGGAGATCGTTGGCCGGTGCAATAATGCTATCGAAGCTTTTGGCTTTATGCAAAAGACCAAGGTCGATCTCCTCTTCCTCGATATCCAGATGCCCAAGATGACCGGGCTCGATCTGATCCGTTCTCTGAACGACCGCCCTAAGATCATCATCATTACTGCGTACCGGGAGTTTGCAGCAGATGGATTCGACCTCGATGTATTGGACTATATCGTAAAGCCCGTCTCATTTGAGCGTTTCCTGAAAGCAATTGGAAAGTTTAATCAGTACAATATGCTAAGGCAGGTGGAGGCACAGGAAAAAGGGCCCGATGCATTTGAGAAAGCCTACATGTATTTCAAAGTAAACAAACAGGTAAGAAAGGTATTCCTGAAAGACATCATTTACATAGAAAGCGTAAAGGACTATGTGAAGATCGTTACCACCGACAAGCCATTGATCACTTATCAGCGACTGAGCTACATGGAAGAGAAATTACCCGAAAATAAATTCCTGCGCATACACAAGTCCTATATCATCGCCATCGACAGGATATCGGGGTACAACAACGACCTCATCAATATCGACGGGCACGAACTGCCGTTGGGCCGCAGCTACAAGCAGGGATTCCTGAAAGTGGTGAATGTGTGAAGAGACCTACAGCTTCTGCTCCCTGCCGATCAGTTAGTACAAAATGGTGCCAATGAAGGGAATAAAGATCACTACCAACGCCCATACGATCTTGGTGGTATCCTGGCGGAAACGGCTGTTAACGATATCTACCAGCGCGAATATCCACAAGGCCAGACATAATAAACCGATCAATCCAAACGAGAACATAGCTGATTGTTTATACCATTAGTCGGTAGGCAAGTTCTTTTGTTACAGGCGTGGGGCGAAAGGTCTGCGTGGCCCCTTGATAAAAATCAAAAGTGCACCCGGTATTACCAGGTGCACTTTCGCAGGTTGCCTGAACTGTCATCAGGCGTATACATTGATCGCGTGCAGACAAGCCGCCCGCAATGATTATCCTAATTCGGGATAGAGTGGGAACTTCTTCATAAAGGCCTGTACATCGCCCTTCACAGCCTTGATCACGCTTTCGTCATCGGCGTTTGTCAGTACTTTGTCGATCAGGGAAACAACGGTTTCCATATCGGCTTCCTGCATACCGCGGGTAGTGATGGCAGGTACACCTACGCGGATACCGCTGGTAACGAATGGGCTCTTGTCGTCGAAAGGAACCGCATTCTTATTGAGCGTGATATGTGCTTTGTCGAGTGTTTCCTGGGCTTTCTTACCGGTGATGTTCTTATTGCGCAGGTCGATCAGCATCAGGTGGTTGTCGGTACCCTGACTGATGAGGTCATAACCACGGTTCACAAACGATTTGGCCATGGCCTGAGCGTTGGTGAGGATCTGCTTGCCGTACTGGAGGAAATCGTCGCTGAGGATCTCGCCGAAAGAGATGGCCTTGGCAGCGATCACGTGCTCGAGTGGTCCGCCCTGGATGCCGGGGAATACGGCGAGGTCGAGCAATTGGGTGATGGTACGGGTATTACCCTTGGGATCTTTGATGCCCCAGGGATTTTCGAAATCGTGACGTACCATGATGACACCACCACGGGGGCCACGCAAAGTTTTATGGGTAGTAGAAGTTACAATGTGGCAATGATCGAAAGGATCATTGAGCAGTCCCTTGGCGATAAGGCCGGCAGGGTGTGCGATATCTGCGAGTACTACGGCACCGATCTCATCGGCTACAGCGCGGATGCGGGCGTAATCCCAATCGCGGCTATAGGCAGAAGCACCGCAGATGATCATTTTGGGTTTTTCCTTGCGGGCGATCGATTCCAGTTGGTCATAATCAACCAGGCCGGTATCTTTCTTCACACCATAATGAAGGGCAATGTAGTTTTTGCCGCTGAAGTTGGCAGGGCTGCCGTGGGTGAGGTGACCACCCATGCTGAGGTCAAGACCAAGAATTTTATCACCGGGCTTTACGCACGCTAAGAATACAGCTGCATTGGCCTGTGCACCACTGTGCGGTTGAACGTTGGCCCAGCTGGCGTTAAAGATCTGTTTCAGCCGGTCAATAGCCAGCTGTTCGATCTGGTCAACAATTTCGCAACCACCATAATAACGCTTGCCGGGATATCCTTCAGCATATTTGTTGGTAGCAACAGTGCCCATGGCCTGCATTACCTGCAGGGAAGTGAAGTTTTCCGAGGCGATGAGTTCTATGCCATTGCGTTGACGATCAAGCTCCTGGTTGATGAGGTCAAAAACTAAAGTGTCTTTTTGCATGGCGCAAAAGTACTTCAAAAGCAATTAACGCACGAAATGGAGTTGGGGATAAAATTTGCCAGAATACGAAAATACATTGCTAATTGTCATGTGTGGAGTACGCAATAATATCGGTACGAATAATTTTTCCTATTTTCACGGCTTCGAAAAAACAACTTACTTGTTTTTCAATGAAAGCGATCATTCCCGTAGCTGGTGCAGGTACTAAGTTACGCCCTCATACATATACACAACCCAAGGCACTGATTCCTCTCGCAGGAAAGACAATTCTAAGCATAATTGTTGATCAGTTGAAAGACGCCGGCATCAATGAATTCATTTTCATCGTTGGCTATCTCGGCGAAAAGATACAGGATTACGTCAAGGAAAAATATCCCGGACTGCAGGCGCATTTCGTGTACCAGAGCGAGCGTCATGGTATTGGCCATGCGATCACCCTCACCCGAAACATCGTGGCCGACGACGAGATGTTTATCGTATTGGGCGACACCATCGCCGAATACGACGTGAAGGCTGTACTCGACATGCCGGGTTCGTCACTGGGTGTGAAAAGGGTCGACGATCCCCGCAGTTTTGGCGTAGCGGAAATGGGGGAGGACGGCTTCATCAGCCGGGTGGTGGAAAAACCACAGATCCCCAAATCCAATATGGCCCTCGTGGGCATCTACCGCATCAAGGAATCTTCCCTGCTGTTCAATTGCCTCGAAAACAATATCCGCAACCAGGTGATGAGCCGGGGCGAGTTCAGTATTACTGACGCGCTGGAGTGTATGATCACCCAGGGAGCCAGGTTCCAGGCCTTCAAGGTGCAGAACTGGTTCGATTGCGGCCGGAAGGAAACTCTGCTCGAGTCGAACGCTACCATGCTCAAGAAGTTTGGCGGGTCTATCGCCGCCGAATCGGTGCTGGATAACACGATCATTATACCTCCGGTAAGCATTGCGAAAGGATGTAATATAAAGAACTCGATCATCGGTCCCAATGTAACCATCGGTGAAAAGACCACGATCAATTATTCCATCATCAAGGAATCCATCATCGGCTCCTTTGCCGACCTGTACGATATCGTGCTCACCACTTCCCTCATCGGCAGCGATACGGAAGTAAAGGGAGAGAGCCGCAGCCTCAACATCGGCGACAATACCGAGATCGACCTGGGCGAGTCTTGATAAGTTCCGTAATTAAATTACATGATCGGCTTTAATGGGTGGGGAAGTTTGAGTAACTTTCTGGGGAATTATGCAACATTCTTTAGGGGCCACGTGTCTTTATGAAGGATGGGCACCCGAAACCAGTGATGAATGGCAGTAACCAAACTTAGCCAACCTTTTAAACGCTAATTTATGAGAGGAAAGAAAAAACTGTTATTGCTTGCTGCAATGCTTCCTCTTGCCTTGCTTGCTAAAGCAAATAATGGCAGTGACGACCGTGGAAAACCTGAACCAGCCATCTCGGGCATCGTTTCTGAGATGGGTAGTAAGAAACCGGTTCAGGGTGTAACTGTATCTATCGCTGGTAAAGGCCAGGATAAAAAAGAGGTTACTACCGATGCGGCCGGCAATTTCAAAGTTCCTCAAATGCCTGCCGGCGAATTGATCATCATCCTGGAAAAGAAGGGTTACAAAACATTTCGTAAAGAAGGCGTTACCCTGAAAGAGGGCGTTCCTTTAAAACTGAGCTTCGACATCAGCAATGAAGGGGCCGACGACGAAAGCGATGTGTTCCATCCCCTGCGGATGATGGATAGCGAATAATCAGGTCAAATCTTAAGATACTCAACCGGTCGCGCCCCTGGCGCGACCGGTTTTTTTGTGCCCGTCGGCGGCTCTGCGATCCTTGACCACCCTTAGGGCTACCGGGCGAGCCAGTTAGTTCCCCTAAAAGTCGCAGATTGGCGGCGTTGACGGCAACGAAAAGAAGTAGTGTAGCCTAAGGCAAAGCCTACTATCAGCCACGTTTTTTTGCTAGTATACTTCGGGTGTTATTCGGGTGTACTCCTCTCATAACGGCACTGATATCCACTACAAACCGCACTGCCATTCACTAAACAGTGCCGTTCGGGCTATTTTCCGGTGCTGGTAGTATAGGGGTAAGCTATTGATGGAGAGTAGGTTGTACGCATATTTGTACACTCCAGCGAAAATCCTCAGTGCGGTTACGTGCAAATGAACGCATTGTAATTGACAGATAATCAATTTATAAGGAGCATTCTGAAGTGCGGAATCCGTTCAGAGAAGGGCCCTAACCCTCCCCATAAACAAAAACGGAGCTGAGAACAGCCCCGTTTACAGTCAAATGAGAAAGTTGCACTTTAATCTACATCTACGTCCATTTTGCCGTCCTCTTTGCGGACGGTTACTTTTTCATGGCTAAAATATTTTTTATAGCGGTCGGCCACTGCCTTGGGTTGCTGCTTGCCGTTAACGGTCAGCGTGCCTTCATTGTATTTAATGGTGTAATCGCCTTTGGTGCTTAGGAGGCCTTCCTTTTCCAGGCTGTAGACCATTTCCTGGTAGCCCTTAATTTCAAGTGTTGCTTTATCGATCTCCTTCCAGGCATCTTTGAGGTCCACCTTAAGGTCAAACTTCTCCTTATCGAGGTTTTTCATTTCCCGGTCAAATGCTGACTGGGCAGCTTTTAACTCCTCCTGCACTTCTTTCATGTCTATTTTCTTCAATTCTTCAATTTCAATCTTCGCATTTTCGAGCTCCTTCTTCCAGTCTTTGTTCTTGAGTTCGCGGTCTACTTCCAGCTTCGCTTCGGCCAGCTCTTTCTGGATAGACTTCTTATCTGCTTCTGACAGTGCAGTTTTGACAGATTGATTGATCTCCTTTTCTATCTTCTCAAAATCCACCTTATTCAGCGAGGCTTCGATCTCTTTTTCTATCTTCTCAAAGTCCACCTGCTTCATGGCCAGCTCAATATGCTGCTGAATCTTTTCTGAGTCGAAGTTTTTGCGCACCTCATCCATGGCCTTGTTCACATGCTCCCAGTCAACATTTTTCATGCTTGATTTGGCTTCTTCCAACTGGCGGATCTCCTTGTCGAAGTCTTTTTCTTCTTTTTCGCGGGTAGCTTTCTTTTTTTGATTGGGCAGGGTGTCCTGAATAAGTTGTGGTAGGTGCGGGGTTTGGCGGGGACTTTCTTTCCAGGCGACCAGGGTAATGGCGGTGGCTACACCGAGCGCCGGGATGCCCCAGCGAACGAGGTTCTTATTGATTTTCATGCGCAATGGGTTTTGTTTAGATGACTAATACGATGCTCTTCGTATAAATGTACGATATGTTTCGTAAAATGTAGCATGGCGTCTGGAGAAAGCTATTATTTTAACAATTGGGGGGCAGGTGGCCGGGAGGTGGCACTGGTGGGTGACCTGTATGGCAGATGCCTTGGGCCATTCGAAGGGTTAGGTCCTTTTAGGTTACAAGGCTACATAAAGAGGCCGCCCCCGAATTGCTGCCTGGAATGTTCTCATTCCTTAGCGCAGTCCAGGGGCGGCCTTCAATAATCTATGTCGTGGCGCTTGATATAGGATTTGGCGCCGGGTTATTAGTGATTACGGAAAGCCCATTTCCACATTTCCTTCCAGGTGGGTTTCTTTCCATACATGAGGATACCGGTACGGTAGATCTTTCCGGCCATCCAGGTGGTGAACAGGAAACCTGCCACGAGGAATACCATACTCAGTACCAGTTCGAGTGCGCTTACACCATCGGGTACGCCATGGGCTATACGCGCCATCATCACCACCGGAGAGGTGAGGGGGAACAAACTGCCGAAAATGGCCAGGTTGCTGGTGGGGTCGTTTACCGCCTTGGTCATGATTACGATACCGAAAATGATCGGTAGGGTGATGGGAAGGATCAGGCTCTGTGCATCCTGCGGATCTTCATTCACCGCGCTGCCCACGGCCGCAAAGAGTGATGAATACAGGAGATAACCACCCAGGAAGTAGAACAGGAAGCACGGAAGCAACAGGGCAAAGTTGATCTGGTCCATCACGGCCATAAAGGCACTGCCCGCACCGCTTTGGGCGGCAGTAGCCATGGCGCCGGCGCCTCCGGGAATGTTTTGCGCAGCCGATGCGTCGCCGCCCGTTAATAAGGGTATCACGGCCATCGTTACCGTACCCAGTAAGATCCAGATGATGAATTGCAGCAAGCCCACAGCGCCGATGCCGATGATCTTGCCCATCATCAGTTGAAAGGGTTTCACGCTGCTCACGATCACTTCGGCTATACGGGTCACTTTCTCTTCTGCCACACCGCGCATGACCATGGTGCCGTAAATGAAGAGTATGATATATATAAGGAAGCCGGAAATAAAGCCTACCGCATAGCTAAGGCCGGCCTTGTTCTTGTCTTTCTCGCCCGAAATAGGCTTGAACTCTACTTCAGAACTACGGCGTGCACTGTCGAGCTGGGTTTGGGTAATGTTGAGCGCCAGCAACCGCTTTTGCTCCAGCAATTTGTTGACCCGCCTTTCAATACGCTCCTGGCTGATCATACCGATGGTCTTGTTGTAAAAGACATTCATGGTATCGGAAGATAGCGGGTTATAGTTGGCAGGAATAAATATGTAACCGCTGAACTCTTTCTTAGCCACTTTTTGGTCGAGTGAGGCCCTCGAAGTATCGTTTACAAACTCAAACTTTACTTCTTTATCGCTTTCCAGTTTGCCGTTGAATACATTGGCCCTGTCGGCAATGGCAATGCGGAGATCGTCGTTCCCTTTTACCGAGAAATAGATCATCAGCGCATAGAAGCCGAAAATGAGCAGGGGAAATAATATAGTGCTCAGCAGGAAGGTCTTTTTCTTTACCCTACTGTTGAATTCGCGTTGTGCAACAATCCAGGTCTTATTCATACAAAGATTTTAGGCAGTTATTTTTTCAAATTGACGGGCAGTGGGCGTGTCTTCTACCACGCGGATGAAGATGTCGTGTAAAGAAGGCAACTGCTCCTGGAAGGAATGGATGTTTACACCCGCAGCGAGGAAGTATTGCAATACTTCATTAGGTATATGGCCTTCCTGCACTTTTACCAGTAGTTGGTCTGCCTCCTGTTTCACCACTTTAAATGCACTGGTGTTGATGGTGGCTGGTATATTGTCGACGCTGATGCTGAATAAGTTTTGTTTGTACAGTTGCTTGATCTCTTTTACCGTTCCGTCGAGCACTTTATGTCCTTTATTGACGAGGATGATATGGTCGCAGATCTCTTCCACCTCTTTCATACGGTGTGTACTGAAAATGACGCTGGCGCCTTCCTTGGCAAGGCGGAAGATCTCTCTCTTGATCAGGTCGGCATTAACAGGGTCGAGGCCGCTAAGGGGTTCGTCGAGAATGATGAGTTTAGGTTGGTGCAGTACCGTGGTCACGAACTGAAGCTTTTGTTGCATTCCCTTACTCAGGTCTTCTACCTTTTTGTTCCACCAGCTCTGCATTTCGAAACGGGTGAACCATTCCCTTACCCGCTCCATGGCTTCAAGCTTGCCCAATCCCTTCAGGCGGGCCAGGTACAGGGCCTGTTCGCCGATCTTCATCTTCTTATAAAGGCCTTTTTCCTCCGGCATATAGCCAATAAGGCCAATATCTTTTACAGGATCGAGCGGACGCCCATTGAAGATGATCTCTCCCTCATCGGGAAAGGTAATGCCCGTGAGCATCCGGATCAGGGTGGTTTTACCGGCGCCGTTGGGGCCCAGCATGCCAAAAATGCTGCCTTCTGCCAGAGTAAAGCTGATGTCATCAACAGCTTTCTGTGTGGCAAAATACTTTTTAAGGTGTTTGACCTCCAGAATATTCATGAATTGAGGGTTTTAGTTGGAACGAACCAGGCTCTTAAAGATAAAGAACCGCTCTCTTAGTAGACAATACCGTCAATTTATTACAGGAAGCAGCCATTATTTGTTAGCGTATTTTAACAAATTCGGCTACCACCCGCTCACCATCCATGGCGGCGCTTACGATACCGCCCGCGTAGCCAGCTCCTTCGGCACAGGGATACAGCCGGGCAATCTGTGGATGTTGCAGGTTTTCGGGGTGCCTGGGTATGCGGACGGGTGAGGATGTTCTCGACTCTGTACCCACCACTATAGCGTCGTTGGTGAAATAGCCCTTCATCTTTTTGCCAAACTCGCGGAAAGCGCCTTGGAGGGAAGTATAAATGAAATCGGGTAAAACCTCATTGAGCGGGGCAGACTGGAGTCCGGGCAGGTACGAGCAGTCGGGTAGGGTAGTGGAAACCTTTTGTTGGGTAAAATCGGCCATTCTTTGCGCCGGCGCTACGAATTTACCACCGCCATATTGAAAGGCCTTTTGTTCTACCGATTGTTGAAAGTACATAGCCGATAAGGGATCCTGCACGGATACAGGTATTTTGCCTCCCGCTTTTTTGATCCACGCCGCAATATCTGGCATCTCTACCGAAGCTACCATACCCGAATTGGCGTAGGGATTATTCCTTTTGGAAGGTGACCAGCCATTCACCACCAGTTCGCCGGCATCGGTAGAAGCGGGAGCGATGATACCACCCGGACACATACAAAAGGAGAAAACGCCGCGTTCGTTAACCTGCTGTACAAGGCTGTAAGAAGCGGGCGGTAAAAAGGCATCACGTGTGGGGCAATGGTATTGAATGCTGTCGATCAGGGACTGTGGATGTTCAATGCGTACGCCAAGGGCAAAAGGCTTGGCTTCGATCAATATTTTCTTCCGGTGCAATAAGGCAAAGATGTCGCGGGCTGAGTGTCCGGTGGCTAGTATTACTGCATCTCCATCAAAACTATCTCCACTCGCAGTAACAACACCTTTAATGATGTTGTCTTTAATAATAAGGTCCGTTACTTTCTTTTCAAACAGGAAGAGGCCGCCGCAATCGATGATCTTTTCGCGGATAGCGGTGATGATCTGGGGCAGTTTATTGGTGCCTACGTGAGGATGAGCATCATACAGGATCTTTTCATCGGCGCCAAACTGCACCAATATATTAAGGATGCGGTTTACATCACCTCTTTTATTACTACGGGTATACAACTTGCCATCGCTGTAAGTACCGGCGCCACCTTCACCAAAGCAGTAATTGCTATCCGGATTAATAACTCCTTCTTTATTGAGTAAGGCAAGATCGCGGCGTCGGGCACGCACATCTTTACCTCTTTCCAATACAATGGGTTGAATACCTTCTTCAATGAGTTTAAGGGCTGCAAACAATCCAGCCGGTCCTGCACCCACTACGATCACTTTTTGGGGAGCTTTGGACACATCCCTTAAAACAAGTTGTTGAATGGTACGTTCATGGAAAGGTTCGTGCATAAAAACACGAATCGTAAGTAGTATCCAGGGTTGCCTGCTACGGGCATCGATAGATTGTTTGAGGATATGAAAACCACTGATAGCCGATACGGGAATACCAAAATGGGAAGCCGCATATTGTTGCACCTTTTCGGGTGAGGCTGCTTCGGCGGGCAGCAACTTGAGTGTACATTGTTGTTGCATGATGTTAGGCAGTTAACCTAAAAATCGGTTGATGACAGTTTGACTTAGAACAAGCTGTCGGCTGAAGCGCAAAAATAGCTATATATAATAAGTTCATCCATAAAAAAATTATAGCAACATTGTCATGTCAAAATAAGAGCAGTACTGACAGCAGAAGGCTGATTACTAACTATCGTTATGGAAACAGCATGGGTAAAATAAGCGTATTAGTACCCAAAAGTGGGTAGTGTATAAGTTAGTTTTTTTTAGGGTGACAGGATGCTGAATGGCCAAATAAATATTTTGATTTCAAGGCGTAAAAAAAGTGGAAACAATATGCGGTCCGTATTAAATTATTTGTATCTTCAATAGCATCACAGCTTATATATGAAGAGAGCTTTTTCCCATATGACATCCTTTTCTTTCTTCATAGGGCATTCCTGCAACACCACCCGGAGTTATTCAATTGTACCGTGTAGAATGTTTTTTCAAAGAACGACTCAACCATTGGCCGGTGACAGAAGCCGGTTATTAAAATCTTGTATCAGCGGTAGCGAAAGCATTGAACTGATGTAATGCAATAAAATAAGTTGGCAGCGCTTACTTATTTTATGTGCTGGAAGTATTTCTTATTATTCGCCTACGGACAAAAATTGTAAACCCTAAGAACTGAGTGCAGTACATACTTGTTGTACCGTGTGTGATCAATTGTTCCAAAAACTTCTGGTAAGAGAAAATGAGGCAGCAAATTTGCAGAGGTTGTATCTGTCTGTGAGATCAAAAAAACAAGGGAATAAACATTTTTTTATTCAGATAGAAATTTTGATATTCGCACCCCTGCAAAACTTTTTTTGGAAGTATAGCATTATCCAACATCCATAGAAAAACGCGGTTCTAGGCGGCATGATTTAGTTCAGGAATAATCTTAACTCAACATAATAAACTGCTGTTAGCATAATGACAAAGTCTTTTGATAAAGTTTGGGTCAATTGTTTGGAGATAATAAAGGACATCGTTGAGTGGCAACATTTCAAAACTTGGTTCGAGCCGATTAAACCCGTAGAAATAAAAGGTAATGTGTTGGTGATTCAGGTTCCCAGCCAATTCTTTTATGAATACCTCGAAGAGCATTATGTAAACCTGCTCGCAAAAACTTTGCGCAGGGTGTTGGGTAAAGAAGCACAGCTGGAGTACCGTATCATGGTGGATAGTGGTAATCATAACAACAAGCCATTAACTATGGATATCCCTACTCATGGTTATAAAACTTACTCCAGCAATGAAATGGATTTTCCGCTGATCATTCACAATCCCGTCAAGAATCCTTTTGTGATCCCGGGCTTGAAGAAGATGCAGATCGATCCACAGTTGAATCCTATTTATACATTCGAAAACTTTGTGGAGGGCGATAGCAACCGTGTAGCCCGCCGCGCCGGTAAAACGGTAGGCGAAAAACCGGGTGCCAGCTCGTTCAACCCACTCGTTATATATGGTGGCGTAGGTTTGGGTAAAACCCACCTGGCCCAGGCCATCGGAAACGATGTAAAGCGCCTGCATCCTAATAAAGTGGTTTTATATGTAAGTTCTGAGAAGTTCATCAACCAATTCCAGGACCATAGCCGTAACAATGCCATCAACGACTTTATCCACTTCTACCAGCTGGTAGACGTGCTGATCATCGACGATGTGCAGTTCTTTAACAGGGCCGAAAAGTCGCAGGATGCCTTTTTCGCCATCTTCAATCACCTGCACCAGAGTGGCAAACAGCTGATCCTGACCTCCGATAAACCTCCGAAGGACCTCGAGGGTGTTCAGGAGCGTTTGCTGAGCCGTTTCCGCTGGGGCCTCAGCGCTGACCTGCAGGTGCCTGATTATGAGACGCGTATCGAGATCCTCGACAGGAAAATGAAGAACGACGGTCTCGAAATGCCGCGCGAGGTAGTAAAATACCTGGCCTATAACATCAATAGCAACGTACGTGAGCTGGAAGGCGCCCTTATCTCATTATTGGCACAATCTTCGCTCAATAAGCGCGAAATTGACCTCGATCTTGCTAAACGAGTACTCCGTAATTTTGTGAAAACAAGCAGCAAAGAAATCACTATCGAAACCATACAGAAAATGGTCTGTGAGTACTTTGATGTATCCTACGACAAGTTGCTGCAAAAGACCCGGAAACGGGAAATTGTGCAGGCAAGGCAGATTACTATGTACCTGGCCAAAGCTTTTACGAAGAACTCTCTTAAAACGATTGGAGAACATTTTGGCGGACGTGACCACACCACCGTGATCCACTCCTGCCAAACGGTAAAAGACCTGATGGATACCGATAGCACTTTCCGCGAAAGCGTAATGGAGCTTCAGCAAAAGGTTCAGCTCGCCGCCATGTGATGACAATATTTAATTGCTTATACGGTCCCGCTCCTAACAGAGCGGGATTTTTGTTTTACGTCCCGCTATTTACGTTATGAGGCAACTTGCCAGTAGCAGCATGGGAGTGCATTGGGAAAAAGCAGACCTGGGTATCACCTATCATCCCTGACATTTTCGTTGCATAATAGTTAGTAACTTGGTTCACAAACCCAATCAAGTTATTATGCGACTAACTACGACTGCCTTGCTGTTTTCTTTATTGGCTGCCTGTCAGCAAACACCTTCCGAACCTGCTGCTGAAGTGGCTACGAAACCTGCTGCCACGGCGGTAACAGGCACCTGGAAGCTGCTCACCGGCACCCTGATCCAGAAAGGGGATACCACGGTCACGGACTATACCAAAGGTCAATCATTCATCAAGATCATCAACGACAGTCACTTTGCCTTCCTGCACCACGATCTCAGCAAGGGCAAAGATTCGGCAGCCCTTTATTCTTCGGGCGGCGGAAGCTATATATTGAAGGATACCTTGTATACGGAGCATCTCGAGTATTGCACCGCACGCCAGTGGGAAGGCAACAATTTCGAGTTTACCGTAACCATTAAAGGAGATACGTTGATACAAAAAGGTATCGAGAAGATACAGGACCTCGGCGTCGACAGGCTCAACATCGAAAAATACGTGCGGGTCAATTAACATAGCATACTGCTCACTTGACTTCCCTAAATAATAGTAAAAAGGCCCTCCGGAATTCCGAAGGGCCTTTTTAGATGATATATCTTATGTGCTTACCAGTTATTAATTGGGCGCTTGCTCAAGGAGCTTGACAGCCTCAGCTATCCAATCCGTTCCCGGCTTTAACCGAACGTTGGGTTGAATGCCCTTTTCGTCGATGCCTTCACCTTTGTCGATCCTTCGGCTTCGTGTGGTGGCATAGTTAAGTATGTAAGGCATGCAGGAGAAGGGATGCTCCCGCATATTGGAGTAATCGAGCGTCCCGTCTGTATTTTCTCCGGCAAGGATCACCTTACTGCTTTGCCTGGCGTATAGCAACAATTGTTCTGTCGTGCTGGCGCAGCCGCCATTGATAAGGAACACCACTTTCTTTGGAAAGGCCAGCGGTGTAAGGGAGGAGTCTACTCCATCGTTGCCCAGACTTACAAAACGACCTTTGCCGCCTTCCATTTTCCCGATGATGTCGCGGACGGAGTTCTTGGAACTTTCCGGCAGGTCGGGATCGGTCAGTAATTGTTTCCATCCGGTGATGTTGGCGTCTGTAGCCAATACATCAACACCAGTGGTTGTGTTGGGGTTGGTATACAGCAGGGGGACCAGGGGGCCATAGGCAAAATCGGCTCCGCCACCATTGTCGCGTACATCGATCACCAGGTAAGGCATCTTGCTCAGCAGGTCTTTGTGGGTGGTAAACAGAGAGTCGATGTTCTTGGCGTTGGAAGGCGAAAAGTTGGATATCTTAATATAAAAGGTTTTGTCGCTCAGTTGGCGCGAGGCAACGGGTTCATACGTGACATTGCGTTTTTCTTTAGCGGAGCCTTCGCGCAGCCAGTCGCCTCCAATGACGTTTTTGCCGAGGTAGAAGTACTCGACCTTGGGCATGTGGTTGCGCATATACAAAACGCCCTTCAATACAGTGTCGTTGATAAAGTGCCCCTCGAATTTTGTCATGCCCGGTTTCCAGTTGGGGATCTTTGAATTGACCATGATGCCCACATAATCATGAAGGGGTGATTGATCTTTGATCACAGCAATCCGGTACGAGGAGTCGTATTGCGAAAGGTAAATGCCTTCCGGACCCTTGGATTTCTGAAGCGCTGATAACTTCTTTTCGGGAATCGGATGAATTGGCCGGCTGCTGATATATTGTGAGTCTAGCTTAAGCGCGTCGAAATTGATGCTCACCTGAACATGGTCATCCTTGAACATGTCGAGCCAGGCGGTAATGATAGCCAGGCATTGTTCGCCGGTGCCGTTTTTTTTACTCAATTGAAGGAACACCTTGCTTTTTCGTTCATACACGGCGGGGGTTATCACGGCAAGCTTGTCTTTAAAGCCTGCATAGTTCGCTTCCATAAATCCTTTGATGTGCAGGAATTCTTTTTCGCAATCGCAGGATTGGGCCCTGCTGGCAGCAGTCGCAAGCAACAGCGACGCAATAAAGATTATTCTCATGT
Organism: Paraflavitalea sp. CAU 1676; assembly: GCF_029223285.1. GTDB lineage: Bacteria > Bacteroidota > Bacteroidia > Chitinophagales > Chitinophagaceae > Paraflavitalea. The sequence continues at coordinate 1,156,659 of NZ_JARHUJ010000001.1, forward strand.
ATGGACAGGTTAGGTATTGTTGAAAATACCGAGCTTCCGGCAATAAAATGAAACCGACCTGAAAAATTATTGGGGAATATATAACTGCTTGATGTTCATTTCTTCTAATATAGATTTAACAAGCCCGTGACGGGAGAAAGAGGGCTTTTATATATATTCGCAATCCAATGAAGGGAATCGTTAAAATATTGACCGCAATTTGCTTCCTGTTGCTGCTGGGCGTTAGCTTTTACCGCCTCACAGCTCCGGCGAAAACAATGGCAGCAGATATTGAATCGGCCCTTTGCACCGAAACAGAAACAGAAGCTGCCAAGCACGTGATCGACGAAGATCCCTCCTTTATGGAAGAACACGATCTCGTTGCCTGGATGTCGAATGCGCTTCAATGCTCCCGCAAAACACGCTTCTATGTACATCGTTGCGCCAGTCTGCCCTGGCAACATGGCGATGACCTGTTATTGCCTCCTGAACCCATGAACGCATAAGCAAACGCAGCCGTAACAGCAACGGCCTTGCCAGCTGAAAGCGCACTTATCTATTATCCTGTCGAAGGAGTCAGGATCGTACAGCAGTTATCATCAATTAAAGTCGTACCCACAAGGGGTAACGAAATTCCTCAACCATTAATACGGAAGTATTAATTCAACACGATTATCATGAGAACACACAATAAGGAGACACAGGCAACTACTACACCCGAAATGGCTTTGGACTTTTTGAAGGAAGGAAATCGTCGTTTTGTCAGCAACCTGAAATACAACCGTGATCTGCTGCAGCAAGTGAATGAAACCAAGGAAGGTCAATGGCCTTTTGCAGTGATACTGAGCTGCATCGACAGCCGTACATCAGCCGAGTTGGTATTCGACCAGGGATTGGGTGATGTATTCAGTGTTCGTATCGCAGGTAACGTTGTTAATGACGATATCGTAGGTAGCATGGAGTTTGCCTGCAAAGTAGCCGGTTCAAAACTGATCGTGGTGCTCGGTCACAGCAAATGCGGCGCCATCAAAGGTGCTTGCAGCCATGTAGAACTGGGTCACCTTACAGGCCTGCTCAACAAAGTGAAGCCTGCTATCGAAAAGGTAGAGGAAGAGAGAGGTCAGCAAGCTACTGGTGCTGAGTTTGTAGAAGCAGTTGCCCACGCCAATACACTCATATCACTCGAGGAAATACTGGAACGCAGCCCCATCCTCCGCGAAATGTACGAGAATGGCGAGATCGGACTGGCTGCCGCCTATTACCAGGTAGAAACCGGTGAAGTGAAGTTCATCAAGGAAAAAGTGAAAGCCGGTGAGCTGGTGGCTTAGTAAATAAAGACCGCATTATTGAAATACGATACAACGGCCTTCTGCACCTGCAGAGGGCTGTTTGTTTTTCCATACCACACTCAACCTGCGATCCAATTTTGGCTCGATGGATAATGCCCCCGCAGCCAAGACTCTCAATCCAGCCTGACCTTCTTGATCAATGGCTTCTTAAGTTGTTCTGCATTCGTAAGTGTGCCATCGGGCTGAAGATTTCTCAGCTGACTGTTCGCTATATAATAGAAGTCATTTTTTACGATCACTCCGGTAGTTGGAATGATGAAGTCGGGGTGAAAAGACTGCAACACCTTCACCCGTTCGATGGCATGTCCGGATTGGTCGAGGTAAAACTGTACAATGCGGTCGTCGTTGTTGCCAGAGTCCTGGATGGCGATCAACGAATGCTTGTAGAAATAAAGCCCATCGACCTGGTTGAGGTAAGCAGGTGCCTTCGAAACCAGTTGCGTTACAGAATGATCCCTCAGGTCGATTCGCTTGATGCCCACAAAGTCGGCCACATAAAGTACCTGGGCTTTCTCATCGAGCGCAATCCCATTCGGATAAACAAGTGCACCGCTTTCCATCGCTGTCATAGCACCATCCTGCAGGTTAAGCCTCCACAATTTGCCCGCTTTGCTATCCGTAAAATACAGTACATCGTTACCCGCAAAAACAAGGTCATTGAAAAGGTGAGCCCCGGCCTTATTATCGACCGTGAATTTTTTTCTCAACCTGCCGCTGGCCAGGTCAAAACCAAAGATGCCCGAGTAACCATTCACTGAATCTCTTTCACTGGCGCTGCATAGCCACAAGGTCTTATTGTCTGCACTTACTTTCATGCCCAGCACCATCCATACGCCATCCTGTCCAGGGACGACCAGGTCTTTCTGACTGCCCCCCACACCATACTGCACCACCTTATTTTGAGCCAAACTGCCGACAAAGAATTGCCGGCCATCAGAGGTGGCAGCCATGCCCTCGGGGATCAGCCGCGCATCATTGAGCGTAAAAGCATCCATGCTGTTTTGCACGCTCTTCCTGTTGCTATCAAACTTTTTCACCAGGGCTTTGAACGCAGGATCGGCCATTATACCAGTCAGCTTCGGGTTCTCAACCAGGTTGTAGGGCAACCCTTTATCGCCCAGCTCTTGCAGCAGGCGGATGCTTTGGGCGGCACTGTCTGCCTGGCAATAACATTCGGCAAGTTTGTAGAGAATATTGGGGTGGCGGGTTCCCTGCAGCAATTGATTGCCGCGGTCAATACATTCGGGGAGATTCTTGTTGGCAGCAGCCTGCAAAAATCCTGGATAGTCTGTGCCGTAGCCCTGAGCCGCTGCATGGAGTGTCATCAATACGATCGTCGACGTAACAAGTAGTTTCATGGATGAATAGGTTTCACAACAAATGGTGTATAATAAATATACGACAGAAGCGGGAAGCTAATTACCTTACAGAGAGCCCCGGCGAAATACCGCTCAACGACAGCTTCCACCGTCCAAAGACCCGGTAGGCAAGGATGCCAACTTGCCATGAACCCGGTGAAAAAGAACCTTTTATTGCAAGGTCCACAGGCTATAAAGGATGGTTATTGATTTGTTAACGGGGTGTTTCCGGTGGGGCTCACATGCTCTACCTGCTACATTTGCCGCGCGATGAAGGTTTTACTTAGATTCGTACTACCAATCTGTTTATTACTGTTGCAGGGATACTTTTTTCTGCGACCAACATCGAATCCCGGTCACCACAACCGTGTCCGCATAATCCTTCCGCGGGGCGTCGATCAGTTCACCGCCTTTATCAACAACCACGAACAAAACGCGGGTTTTCAAAAGAATGATCAGCGAAACAACACCCCTGCGCAGGACGAACCCGTGTTGGCAGAAGTGGAGGAAGAGGACGACGATGATACCTCTTCTAAAAAGCATTCGCTGGCGCACAACAATCACCTGTTAACAGCTGGATACCTTAGTGCCGATCTCCTGTTGGCCGACCAGCAACTACGAATTTTCCAGGGGCAACAAACTACTTCGCCAACCGGCAGTAAGTGCATCTTCCATTGTGTGTTCAGGATTTGATCTGCAATTCCCCCCTCTTGCTTTATCCCCGTATTTAACACTCATATCCCGAATTGCTTGCCGCCCTGGTGTTACGCCAGGTGGGATGGAGCTTCTATTGTCTGTACCCAACCCTAACATCGCCGACACTTTAATCACACCTATAAACTTATATGAAAAGTACACTCCTGTTCATGAGCTTGAGCGCAGCTATATGCTATGCAGGCTGCAAATCCGAACATCACGAAAAAGAAGAGTCCACCAAACTACTGGTAACGAGTCCACTCAAGATGGACACCACGATCACCAATGAGTATGTGTGCCAGATCCGCTCCATTCGAAACATCGAGCTGCGGGCGCAGGAAAAAGGCTACCTGCAAGCCATTTATGTAGACGAAGGGCAGGCCGTAAAGCAGGGTCAACTCCTGTTCAAGATCATGCCTACCCTGTACGAAGCAGAAATGCAGAAAGCGCAGGCCGAAGTTGACGTGGCACAGATCGAAGTGCAGAATACCGAGTCGCTCACCGAAAAGAACATCGTATCCAAAAATGAACTGGCCATGGCCCGGGCAAAATTCAACCGCGCCAAAGCCGAGCTGTCGCTGGCCAAAGCACACCTGGCATTTACAGAGATCCGTGCACCCTTCGATGGATTGATCAACCGCCTCGAAATGAAATTGGGAAGCCTGGTAGAAGAAGGCGAATTGCTGACCCGTTTGTCCGACAATAGCCAGATGTGGGTGTACTTCAATGTATCCGAACCCGAATACCTGAATTACACAGCACACAATGCCGCTAAAGAGCGTAAAACCGTGAACCTGCTCATGGCCAACAAAGAAAAGTTCAATCATGCAGGTACCGTGGAGACTATCGAAAGCGAGTTCAATAACGAAACCGGCAATATCGCGTTCAGGGCCACTTTCCCCAACCCCGAAGGAAGGCTGCGCCACGGCGAAACCGGTAACGTGCTGATGCAGGTAGCCCTGAAAGGTGCCCTCATCATACCCCAGAAGGCAACGCTCGAGATCATGGACAAACGATATGTGTTTGTAGTAGATAAGAACAACGTGGTTACGCTGAAGCCCATCACCGTGGCGGCCGAAATGTCCGACTTGTTTGTGGTACGCGAAGGGCTTACCGAGAATGACCGCATCCTGCTGGAAGGTCTGCGCAAAGTAAAGAACAATGACAAGATCGCTTACGACTTTGAAGAACCCAAAGCCGTGATCGCGCACCTCGTATTGCCGAGCGAATAATTCTGTACCACCAAAAAAGTAAGAGCATGTTTAACATATTTATGAAGCGGCCGGTCTTCGCGATCGTGATCTCCCTTGTTATCATCTTTATGGGGATACTGGCCATCAATACCCTGCCCACCTCACAGTTCCCTTCTATTGCGCCACCCCGTGTGATCGTGAGTGTGGCCTACCCCGGCGCCAGCGCCGAAGTGCTGGTGCAATCCGTATTGATCCCCATGGAAAAAGCGGTGAACGGTGTGCCCGGCATGAAGTATATCACATCCGATGCAGTAAGTGCCGGTGAAGCGAATATCCAGGTAGTGTTTGACCTGGAAACCGATCCCAACCAGGCCGTCGTAAACGTAAAGAACCGGATTGAGCAGGTCACCAGCCGGCTGCCCGAACTGGTACAACGGGAAGGTATTACCGTAAACATCCTGCAGCCCAACATGCTGATGTATGTGAACGTATACAGTACCGATGCCAAGGCCGATGAAAATTTTCTCTACAACTATGCCAGCATCAATATCCTCCAGGAGCTACGGCGGGTAAAAGGAATTGGTAGTGCGCAGATCCTGGGTAGCCGCCAATATGCGATGCGCATATGGCTGAAGCCCGACCGGATGCGCGCTTACAACGTTTCTACCGAAGAAGTAATGGAAGCCCTGGGCTCTCAAAGTATCATTGGATCACCAGGCCGTTTGGGAAGAAGCGACGGTAAACGCTCACAGGCCCTGGAATATGTATTGACCTACAAAGGCCGTTACAACAAGCCCGAACAGTACCAGGATGTGATCATCCGCGCCAATCCCGAAGGGGAGATCCTTTACTTGAAAGACATAGCCGAGGTGGAGTTTGGCAGTGAATTCTACGACATCTACTCCAACCTCAACGGTCACCCCTCTGCGGCCATCGTACTCAAGCAAACCTATGGCAGTAATGCGAGTGATGTGATCAAGCGGATCAAGGAGAAGTTGCAGGAGATCAAGACCGGACAGTTTCCGCCCGGCATGAACTACGAGATCAGTTACGATGTATCGAGCTTCCTGAATGCCTCGATCGAAAAAGTAATACACACCCTGGGAGAGGCATTCATCCTCGTGGCCATTGTGGTGTTCCTGTTCCTGGGCGACTGGCGGTCGACCCTCATTCCCACATTGGCGGTGCCTGTATCGCTCATTGGTGCATTCTTCTTCATGCAGCTGTTTGGACTAACGATCAACCTCATCACGCTCTTTGCCTTGGTACTGGCCATCGGTATTGTGGTCGATAACGCGATCGTGGTGATCGAGGCGGTCCATGCTAAAATGGAAGAGGAACATCTTTCTCCTTATCAGGCCACGGTTAAAGTAATTCATGAAATAGCCGGCGCCATTGTGGCGATCACCTTTGTAATGGCAGCGGTATTTATACCGGTAGCCTTCATGTCGGGACCGGTAGGAATCTTCTACCGCCAGTTCTCGATCACAATGGCAACAGCCATTGTATTGTCGGGCGTGGTGGCATTAACGCTCACGCCGGTATTGTGTGCCATGATCCTGAAGAACAACCATGGCAAGCCACGAAAGAAATCGCCCATCAACCGGATGATCGACGGCTTCAACCGACTGTTCGAAAAACTCACCGGTAGTTATACAGGACTGTTGAAAGTGATCGTGAACCGCAGGCTGGTCACATTCGGATTGCTGGCAGCATTCGGGTTAGGCATATTCGGCATCAGCCGTAAACTGCCTTCAGGCTTTATTCCCAGCGAAGACCAGGGTATGATCTACGCGATCATTCAAACGCCACCGGGCTCTACCCTGGAGCGGACGAACGAGCTCTCGCGTCGCGTACAGGAGATTGCCGAAAAGATCGAAGGCATACAATCGGTATCAGCGCTGGCCGGTTATGAAGTGTTGACAGAAGGTCGTGGCTCCAACGCAGGTACCTGTTTGATCAACCTGAAAGATTGGTCCGAGCGGAAGCATTCCGTTACCGAGATCATCGAGGAGCTGGAAGAGAAATCAAAAGAGATACCCGGCGCTACGATCGAATTCTTTGGTCCCCCTGCCGTGCCCGGTTATGGAGCAGCCGGCGGTTTCGCGCTTCGTTTGCTTGATAAAACCAATAGCGATGATTACCGCGACCTGGAAAAAGTGAACGATGAGTTCATGGCCGCGTTGGAGAAACGTAAAGAACTTACCGGACTGTTTACCTTCTTTAGTGCCAACTATCCGCAGTTCGAACTGGAGATCGATAACAAGGCCGCTATGCAGAAAGGGGTATCCATCGGCAAAGCGATGGACAACCTCTCTATCCTCATTGGTAGTACCTACGAATTAGGTTTTATCCGGTTTGGTACCGCGCTGAAAGTATACGTGCAGGCCTCTCCTGAATACCGCGCCTTGCCCGACGACCTTATGAAGTTGTACGTGAAAAACAACCGCGATGAAATGGTGCCCTACTCGGCCTTCATGTCCATTAAAAAGACACACGGCTTAAATGAGATCACGCGGTACAATATGTACACCTCCTCGGCCATCCGTGGTGAGCCCGCAGCGGGCTACAGTAGTGGCGAAGCTACCAAAGCCATCCAGGAAGTGGCAGCACAGGTATTACCGCGTGGGTACGACATCGATTGGGAAGGTCTCTCCAAAGATGAAACTGAGCGTGGTAATGAGGCTGTTTACATCTTCCTCATCGTACTGGGTTTTGTATACCTCATCCTGGCTGCACAATACGAAAGTTTCATATTGCCGCTGGTGGTGATCCTTTCCCTCCCCGCAGGCGTATTTGGTGCATTTGCATTGGTGAAGGTCATGGGCCTGGCCAATGATATCTATGCCCAGGTAGGTTTGGTAATGCTCGTGGGACTGTTGGGTAAGAATGCGGTGTTGATCGTGGAGTTTGCGGTGCAGCAACACCGGGCAGGCGCCACCGTATTGCAGGCGGCTATCGAAGGAGCGCGGGTACGTTTCCGTCCGATCCTGATGACATCGCTGGCCTTTATCGCCGGTTTGATCCCTCTGTTATTTGCCACAGGGCCCGGTGCCATCGGTAACCACACCATTGGTGCGGCATCGGCCGGGGGCATGTTGCTGGGTACAATATTCGGGGTTATCCTGATACCGGGATTGTACTACATATTTGGCAGCCTGGCCGCCAAACGCAAACTGATAAAAGGAGAAGATGAGAATCCATTAACCGAAGAAATCGATCACCATGTTTAGAAACAAATTATATAAAAGCACCGGGGCGATCATGGCCATCGTCCTGGCCTACACGGCCTGCAAGGCGCCGGCTTTGACGACCAAAGAAGTCAATAACAAAGTGCCCGATAGTTATGGGGCCACGCACGATACCCTCAATTCGGGTACCGTGCAATGGAGTACCTTTTTTACCGATCAAAACCTGCGTGCGCTGATCGATACGGCCCTGAAGAATAACCAGGAGTTGAACATCACCTTGCAGGAGATCGAGATAACCCGCAACGAAGTGCAGGCCCGCAAGGGAGAATACCTGCCCTTTGTAGGAATAAGGGGCGGCGCCGGTGTGGAAAAGGTTGGTCGCTATACCAGCCAGGGAGCTGGTGATGCCTCCACCGAGATAAAGCCTGGCAAAGAAATGCCCGAGCCGCTGCCCGATTTTCTCGTGGGTGCTTACGCCACCTGGGAAGTGGATATCTGGCACAAACTGCGCAATGCAAAGAAGGCGGCAGTAAGCAGATACCTCGCGTCGGTAGAGGGCAGGAATTTTGTGATCACCAACCTCATCGCAGAGATCGCCAATTCATATTATGAGTTGCTGGCGTTGGACAATCAACTGGATATCGTAAAGCAAAATATCGGTATCCAACAGAATGCCCTTGAAATAGTGAAGGCACAGAAAGAAGCGGCACGGGCAACGGAGTTGGCAGTACGCAAGTTCGAGGCGGAAGTGCTCAATACCCAAAGCCTGCAATTTGCGATACAGCAGCAGATCACCGAAACGGAGAACAGGATCAACCTCCTGCTCGCCAGGTATCCGCAGCCCATCGTACGGGATGCCCAAGCATTTCAAAAAGATAGGATGGGACCGGTGCATGCCGGTTTACCGGCACAATTGCTCGTCAACCGGCCCGATATCAGGAAGGCTGAGATGGAGCTGGCCGCCAGCAAGCTGGATATACAGGTGGCCAGAGCGCAGTTCCTGCCATCAGTTGGTATATCGGCTTCGTTCGGGTATAATGCTTTTAGTCCGGCCTACTTGTTAAGAACGCCGGAATCGATATTGTATTCACTGGTGGGTGATCTGATGGCGCCCCTGGTCAACAAGAACGCGATCAAGGCCAATTATTACAATGCCAATGCAAAACAAACGCAGGCTATATATCAATACGAGCGTACGATCCTGAATGCGTACATCGAAGTAGCCAACCAGTTGTCCAACATCGGCAATTTGGAAAAAAGTTATGCATTGAAAGCAAAACAGGTAGAAGCGTTGACGCAGTCCATCGACATCTCCGGCGACCTGTTCAAATCGGCCCGTGCCGATTATATGGAGGTATTGCTGACACAGCGCGATGCCCTGGAATCCAGGTTCGAACTGGTAGAAACCCAAAAGCAACAGATGAATGCGTTGGTGAATATTTACCGCGCGTTGGGTGGGGGATGGAAGTAGGTCTCGACTATACCAGCCAGGTCCGGAACATTGGTTCCCGTTCGGTTACCCGGTTATTGATCCCTACATATAGACCCGCAGCCTGTGCTGCGGGTTTTTTTATGGGTAGGGCCGGGGAGGCCCCCCAGGTAGGTTTTTATTGGATTTAATGCCATTCTGCGAGGTAAGAACGTTATTTTTGAAGCGATACTTATTGTAGAATAAAGTTAAAATACAACGTATGCGCACTACCGCCACACACGATCAACGTATTGCCAAAATGATCTTTGCATCGGTCTACCCGTTGTATGTCGAAAAAGTGGAAAAGAAAGGCCGTACAAAAGCGGAATTAGATGAGGTTATAAAATGGTTAACAGGCTTCAACGACAAGAGGCTGCAGGAACTAATAAAGGAAAGAGTAACCTTCGAAACATTCTTCGGGCGCGCTACCCTGAATCCCAATGCGCACCTGATCACCGGTGTTATCTGCGGGTACCGGGTAGAGGAGATCGAAAACCCATTAACGCAGCAGGCGCGGTACCTGGATAAGCTGGTAGATGAGTTGGCCAAGGGCAGGAAGATGGAGAAGATATTGCGTACGGCCTGATTAGTAAGTCCTGGTAAGCGGCTAACAGTGGCCACAGCTTTCGCTGCAGGTTACTTGTTCGGCAGGTTTACTGTTTCAATGTTGAACTTTATGATTGATTTATCCCATGCTGAAAATCAAATTCACTATGTTACGAATTTCCAGGACCTTATTGCTACGCCACTTAGTGGTGTAATGAACGCGATTTGTTGGAGTCGTAACCTGGCAGGAGATTTTTCTGAGATTGTTAATAAGGTAGCGCTAAGCGGAAATATAACGGCCGTTGAACCAGAGGAACTTGGGGAACTTCAGTTGAGTGAACAGGGCCAGCTTGCCCGTGAAATTCTTCTACAAGATTGGAAGTTATTGGAAGATTTTGGCGCATCGCCAGTCCTTAATGTGATCAGGTACTATGATCAGGATGATACCTACCCGTTTTTCCCCACCGATGTTTATTCTTTTCATGTTGATCGGGCGCCTATACCAGTTGATACCTTTTTATGCACCTATTATGGCGAGTCGAGTGAAATATTGCCCAATGCACAAGGCAAAAAGAAAGTACTTATTCCTGAAATAAGAGAGGAACTCAAAAAACTCTATCAGGGACCAGAGGAAGGTTTTGAAACATTCTTAAGTGAACATTGCTTTGACCTGCACTATCAGGCAGAGCCTGATGCCCGTCCGATAAGCCTGGGCCTTGGTAACCTATGGAGATTGGCGGTAGATCATCCTGGAAGTCAGGTCCCGCCCTGTCTACACCGTGCACCAAGGGAAAAATCGGGACAGAGTAGGTTGTTGATGATCTGTTGAATACAAATTCTTATCAGCAGCACGCCACGTAAGCTTGAAGCTGCCATAAAATAAACCCACAGCGAATGCTGTGGGTTTATTTTTCGTCGACTTGCCTATGCAATTTTCGGGTTTGTTCATGTACTTGTGCAGGTTAGGAAATCTCCTGTCGATACGAGACCTTGTCCACGATCAGCCATTTCCCGTCTAACTTTATCAGGTTAAACCGATCGATGAAACGAAAGGTGGCAAATGTCAATTGTACGTGGGCAGATCCCGTGTCTCCGTCCCAGGTATAGGAAAGGAGTTCGGGTTCGCATTTCTGTACTGTTGCCTGGGCAACCAGATCGAGGTATTGCGGCAGCGCCCACTGAACCAGCTTTCCCTCTATGACGGTCCTGATATACGCATCGGGGTGAAAAGCGGCCCGAAGTCTTTCGATGTCTAATACCGGACGTCCTTCCAGGTAATCGTTTAGGGTCAGCTCGATCCGTTGCTTTTCGGCTTCTACTCCAATGTTGCTTGCTGAAATTTCCATGGCTTTTTGCCACAAAACTATCTTAATTGCTTTCTTACCTCCAAATGTATATTCGGTAAAACAAAATGGCCGCTTAAGTGTTTTACGCGCTTATCACCACAAGATCTCCAAAAACTGGAATGCCATCTACAGCGGGCGCAAACTGCGTATAAATTTTTTCTTGCCAGATTGTAGGTCTGGCGGTGGGTGGTTTCTTTCAAACACCCACGGTATTATTGCTGACCCTATTTACCGTTAAAGCTGGAAATGGTATTTCCATCATAACGACATAACCCATCTAATGTGCCAAACCAAATACTCCCATCAGTCGTTTCTAGTATCCCGAAAGTCATTTTTTCTGCTGACTTTATTTCGGTTACAGTGGGCCTTTTATTGGACAAGGAATTTCCGTCATACCGGGAAAGAGCCCAGCCTTGATTGGACGAGGGCTTTCCCTCATTCCGGGGAAGTGCCCAGCCCCGGCTATTATCCATTTCTGAACTAGTCCAGATATTGCCTTTTTTGTCCTCTATTATATAACCAACAAATTGCTGCGTGAAATTGGTAAATGTACTGCCACTATAGCGCCAAAGACCATCAGCTCCACCGAGCCAGATATTGCCTTTTTTATCTTCAATGAGGGTACGGACATTCTTAAAGGGTTTGTCCTCATGGGTGAAAACGGTGAAAGTTTTTCCATCATACACAAAAGTATTGCCTCTTGTAGCAAACCATAACTTGCCTGTTTGGTCTTCAATTATGGAATTAACCTCATAAGGGGGCCTATCCGGGAAAGTTTTCCCTGTTCGATCTTCATTCATTACTTCTCCATCTATGATATAATTCCTAAAGGATTTCCCATCGTAACGGCTCGCTCCCCCAAAAACACCGAACCAGATATTTCCTTTTTTATCTTCATAAATACTACCAATGTCATTATTAAGTAGTCCGTCCCTGATGGTGAAATTTTGAAAGGATTTCCCATCATAGCAATAAACACCTGACCCAATTGAGCCGAACCACAGGTTACCTTTGCTGTCTTCTAAAACAGAAAAAAAACGGGCAGCACTCACTTTGCTGGTAATATTGGTAAAAGATTTTCCATCGTATCGAATAATCCCCTCCCAGGAGGCAATCCAAATGTTTCCCTTTCTATCTTGTATGATATTCCGGGTGATGGATTTAGGTCCGTGGGAGGTAACTGCGGCGTTGATGTCAAGCTTAACACTATCATTTTGTGCCAGGGAGTTTTGAAAAACAAACATCAACAACAAAGCACCTGCGTATGCGTATTTCATAATTGATTTTATTAATTCCTCGAAATTACTTTAATAGCCTTCGGCCTTGGTAATCGGGATTGTAAAATAACAGTGCAAACATTGTAAATAATTGTAAATATCAGGCTGGATGGCTGAAATCTCCTCTCCGGGAGCCGTAAGTACTTGTAAAGAGAGCTGCTCCTGCTGCTTACCCCGATAATTTGCGTAGCTTTCAGTCTGCAAACTGCTGAGCAAATAATATGCAAGAACAAAAAGGGGAACATGAGGGCTTACAGCATGATGAGCTGGGAATAAAGGTTCGCTCAAACGACAATCCTTATCTTTCAGTTGATCTTCAAAAAAAACTTCTGCAACCTCGCAGATTATCCTCTTATTTTATTGTGTTAATTGAAAGCGGTTCAATTACTTACAATTTAGACTTACAAGACATTACGCTTACTGATGGGCACTTGCTTTTTGCAATGCCAAATCAATTTTTTACGCCACCCGCTAAAACAGACGATCTTAAATATTTCAAGCTGCTGTTTGATGAGAATACATTGGCATTGTTGCCGCAACAATTTCCCTTTTTGGTCAATCCTTTAAACGTTCAAACCATCCTTCTTGACAGTCCAGCAAAAGAAAGAGTAATTAAGGTCTTTGGAATTTTAAATCAGATACTTCAGATAGATAAATATGAGACCGACACTGAAATAATATTAGCTTATTTGAACTCATTGCTGTCAGAATTAAACAGTGCTTATTTCAAGAACAAAGAATCCGCCAATCACTTAAACGCTAACCTTTCAAAGTTTATCGAGTTCAAATTAGTCGTGGAAACGTACCTCACAGAGCAACCTTCTATCAACGCAATTGCAGAAAAGTTAGCTTTATCTACCAACAGTTTATACCGGATTGTAAAAGAATATGCCGGAACATCGCCCAAAGATTATTTTATTAACCGTTTGATGGCGGAAGCTCAGCGGAAATTGCGTTATTCTAATACCTCTATCAAGGATTTGGCCTATGAATTGGGCTTTAATGACCCTGATTACTTTTCAAGGCTCTTCAAAAAAAGTACAGGCAAAAGTGCCAGTGAATTTTTGCCCAGGCAAGATTTGTCGGGGAAATAAGATGAATTGTCCATTTTCGCTATTTTTTGGTCCCTTACGTTTGCCTCATAAAATTCACACAAGAAATGAAATTTGCATTAGTAACAGGGGCAAACAAAAGCATTGGCTTTGAAGTTGTACAGCAACTGGCTCAAAAGGGAATGTATGTTTACCTCGGCAGTCGAAATGTAGAAAATGGTATTGAAGCCATTGGTAAATTAAAAGCGAAGGGATTAAGCAATGTAGAAGTTATTCAGCTTGACATTACAGATGACGAATCTGTAATCAAAGCCCGTAAAGAAATAGGTACAAAAACAACAGTGTTGGACATACTTATTAATAACGCGGGTATTTTTGGTGGTTACCCACAAACGGCACTTGACGCAACTATTGACCAGTTTAAAGCGGCTTATGATACAAATGTCTACGGCGTGGTGCGGGTTACACAGGCATTTATTGATTTATTGAAAAAGTCGTCAGAACCTCGTATTGTGAATGTAAGTTCAAGTCAAGGTTCCATTACCCTGCACAGCGACCCAACCTATAAATACTACGACTACAAAGGCGCAGTATATCTTTCTTCAAAATCAGCCTTGAATATGTACACTGTTGTGTTGGCATACGAGTTCAGAAATACCAACTTCAAAATAAATAGCGTTTGCCCGGGATATACAAAAACAGATTTCAATGGACATCGTGGGCCCGGAACGGTTGAAGATGCCGGAAAACGGATAATTAAATATGCGCTGATCGACAATGATGGCCCAACAGGAAAATATTTTAGTGAGGAGAATAATCCTGAAACAGGAGAGATACCCTGGTAACGAAGATGAATCATAAGACCTGAAACAGCAAACCGCTAATAGCGGTGTTTGAAATAAGGCGGCTTGACGTAAGGGGATTCAGCGGAATAAAGAAAACTTTCAAATTCAATCATTTGAAGGGGGCCTTTTTTTATGTCGGGAAGACAGGATTACCTGTGGTGATCCAGTTGCCCTCAAGTTTTACCTAAGAAACGCTGTTTCAACTTCGTCGAAAACGTTTTGTTTTTTCGTCCACTCAGCGGAGCAAGCTCGCTTCGTTGTTGAAAAAACAAAACCCGCAGCTTTCGCTGCGGGTTCCTTTTTCGTCGGGAAGACAGGATTCGAACCTGCGACCCCCTGGTCCCAAACCAGGTGCGCTACCGGCCTGCGCTACTTCCCGAATCCTTAGCCCTTACTTGCGTAAGGACGTTTCGATCTATTTGCCGGTTTTCAGGAGTTTACATCCTGAAGGCTGCTTTCGCAACCGGTGCGGAGAGGGAGGGATTCGAACCCTCGGTACAAGTTTAAGCTCGTACAACGGTTTAGCAAACCGGCCCTTTCGGCCACTCAGGCACCTCTCCTTTTTTCGGGAGGGCAAAAATAAGAGGAAATTCTCAAATAGCAAATTCAAATGCAAGAACCTAAGAATATTATTTTTATAAATTCAATCCCTTAACACTGAATACACTATCCGGTTCTCACCACACTTAAAGCACGGTAACTCCAGATAGGATAATACTTCTCCACTTTTGTATAGGCCGAAATGCCCAACAGCAGTACAAAAGGAGCTTTTAACGAAGGGGCCGACAGCTCCAGTTGAAGGGGCGATAACTCACTGTTAAACGTCGTCATTTCTCCCGCAGCCATTTCCTTGCGCACCTTTCCCTTCGAAAAATTGGGATACAAAACCACCACATGCAACCGGTAATGCGTGATCTTTTCAATATCCCGCTTCGGCGGCACGCGGTCAAGTACGATCTCCACCTGCATCGATTTATCCTTTCGCACTACATTCACCTGGTAAAGATTACTGAGCACATCACGCAACTTGCACTTCATATTACAATCCAGGTTGTTCAACATGGCCGTAGAAGGCTTCAGGCCCTCCTTTGATTGCCGGTAGAAAATGGATAATAACCGCGACCACAGTGTGCCGTCCCGGTATTCGTCTTTCAACTGGTCAAACACTGCTTTAACCTGCACATTCGTCTTCAACAACCGGTCCTTGCATTGCTTCATCGTTTTATTCAACTCGATAGGCGTGTAGGTGCCACGCTCAGCACGGATATGGGCACCGTAGGCCACACTGTTCACATGTGTAAAGCCCGCAATTGTACCCTGCAGTTTGAACATGGGCGAAATATTCTTTGCCATAGCAGATCGTTTTAAGTTTGGTTTTTAATAGGAAAGCATACAGCAGGTATGTACGAAAAAGAAGGTTTGACAGATGTTTCAGAGACCTTGCAGAGACATTGCAGAGACCTTATAGAGACTTTACAGAGACCCGGGCCTATGCCGTCCCGTAGCCGCCCCCGGTCTGGCCCTTACCCCTCCTTCGTCCCCAGGTATTCGCCCGCCCCCTTGCCATCTACGACCTCCGCTTCCGGCAGCACACCGGCTTTGCCACCTCCCTCCACCACCCGCACCAAAGCTGTTTTCAGATCAATAAGCCACTTGTTACTGCATTAAGTATTTGAAAAGCATGATATTATAGCCAAGGTGGAAACCTTGTCAACCTGTGCCCGCAAACTAGCCCTGATCAGGTTCGTCAATTGGCCCCCAGGCTCCGCACGGCAGCACGGGTCGCTCAGTCAATTTTCACTCCGGGTTTCGCACGCCAGCACTGGTCGCTCCGTCAATTTGAAACCCCGGCACCGCCTGCCAGCACTGGCAGCCCATCCAATAGGCACCCCTGGGTGCTGCAAGCTTTCATTAATCAATAGTTAAGACGTCCGCCACAACCCCAATTAGCAGGATCTTTGCCTGATAATCAGGTATTAAAATTGTATTAGTATCGCAGAAATTCTTTTCCACGCCCAACCACAATCCATTAATATTGTTCCCTCATCCATAAAAACACACTTATACTATGGCAAATAATACCAATAATCGGCGCGAGTTCCTTAAAACAACCGGAAAAGCAGGTCTCGCCGCTGCCTTGTCCATTCCTGTTCTCGACAGTCTCGCCTTTGGCACACATGATGCACCGATCGTAAAAGCAGGTAATACCCCATACGAGCAGCAACCGCTTCCCTATGCGTATACCGCACTGGAGCCTGCTATCGACGCGCTCACCATGGAGATCCACTATACCAAACACGCTGCTACCTACGCCAAGAACCTGGCCGACGCAGTAGTGGCAGAGAAAGTAGATACCAAAGCGACCTCGCTCGAAGCGCTCCTGGGCAACATTTCAAAATATTCGGCCAAAATGCGCAACAACGCAGGTGGACACTATAACCACGAACTGTTCTGGCAAACATTGAAATCGCCGGCAGATGGTAACAAACCATCCGGCAAACTGCTGGCAGCCATCGAAAAAGACTTCAACTCCTTCGATGCCTTCAAAACACAGTTCAGCGATGCCGCCAAGGGCCGCTTCGGCAGCGGATGGGCATGGTTGGTAGCTGGCAGGGATAAAAAACTCTCCATCGTGTCAACACCCAACCAGGATAATCCGCTGATGGATGTTGCTGATGTAAAGGGGCTTCCCATCCTCGGCCTCGATGTATGGGAGCATGCCTATTACCTTAAATACCAGAACCGCCGTCCCGATTACATCACTGCCTGGTTCAACGCCATCAACTGGGAGAATGTACAGAAGAGAGCTACTGGAATCATTCTCTAAGCAATTCGATGAACATATATGCGAAGAGGGCAGCCGAAAGGCTGCCCTCTTCGCATATAATGATACGGCATCTTCAGGTATAAAACTGCCGGGCCTTTTTCAGAATAGTATGCACCGTCTTAACAGGAACATCCTTATCCATGTCGAACAGCAGGATCTTCATACGTGCCCGCTTTTCAAGGATCAATGAGGGATGTTCTATCCTGCCGCCTTCCACAATACCAAGATAAGGCTGCTTGTATTTCTTGTGCACCCACAGGTAGCAGAACATGCGGCCCTTGTAATAATAGAAAGGCATACTGTATTTCCATTCTTCTGTAATATGCGGGTCAAATTGCAACAACAATTGCCGCATGGCCAGCAGGTAGCTTTTCACCGGCTCTTCCTTGTCAAGAAAGAATTGATCTATAGCTCTAAGCATAGAAATAGTACATAAACGTTTAGCCCCAAATGCGATACTGTCCTCAAATATAGAGCTTACCGCTTAAGTGCACTGCGGGTTTACACTTAGTACCCGTAACATTGGCTTAACTTAAATCAAAATAAACACAACTTTAACCCACAAATTTTGTGATTCGCAGAAAATCTTGTTAACCTTGCTCTCGCTTTTTTTTAGTAGCATAGCAGGCTCCCGTCAGTAGCAAAGCAACCCCACCCAACCAACCCTTAGTACAAGCTCCGTACAAAATTGAAAACTCACCTGTAACAAAAGTGTGTTCCTTGATCGTACCATCATGCTTAGCATGAGTTAAACCTTACTGTCATTCCGTTAAACCATTATCTATGTCCGGGCAAGCATCCTATGCGTTCCTCATTAACCTTATTTGTCTTGGCGCAACCGCCATTGACCCCGCATCGACCGTCTCAACAACCAATAGCCCCGTTCGCCTCCAGGCTACCATGCCAGCTCCTGCAGGCATCAACTCTTTGTGCCTCGATGAATGGTCGGGACACAAGGAGTTGATCCTGCAAAAACGCGATAGCCTCAATTATGCCATCCTCGACAAAGAAAAGCTCAATACCTCCCGCGAAAAAATACAGCAGGAGATCGCCCTCCTCAAACAAAGATGGCTGCTGCTCGATAACGTGATCAAAAGAGTATCGATGCTCGAACACAGCGATGTGGAATACGTATTGAAGTCAACTACAAAAGGAGAGGGCTCTACTTCCTGGGATACGAGAAGAAAATGTATCGTGCTCACCGTAGGCTCAACGGCCAATTTTATACACGAAGCCATGCATGGCTGGCATTACGAAACCGGCGAGATCATGTTCGATGCCAATTTCGACAAATCATACCTGGCCGATCTGGTCGATGAAACGGAAGCCTATAAGGCACAATTTGCCTATGATCCCGCATCCATCACCAGCCTGCGTTCCAAAACAATAGCGTATGCAATAAGTGATATCACCACCGAATGGGTAGCCGGCCTGCAATCTGCCGACGGAGAAAAGACTTACAAGGAGCACAGTCGCATCCGCGTCAATATCAATTCCCCCAAGCCTGTATTGCTCATGGCCTATCCACACCTCGAAAGTCAGTTCATCAACTGGGCCGATACCTGGACCATGAAACAGGTACCCAATACCATCTACAAAAAACATCCGGTGGCGGAACCGGTCGAGTAGGGGCAAAAAAAATACACCGGTGCAGTCCGGTGTACTTCAAACACATAAACGAAAACTATAGCTGAAATAATTATTTCACTTTGTTTACCACAGTTTCTTCAACATAGCTGCGGTTCCTGTTGATTTGGTAAACCTCAGCTTTATCGTTCTTCTTAGACCTTACTTCTACATTCAATACGCTGTCACCGATCTCTTCAATGTTCAACATGAATTTCTTGGAAACATTGCTACCCTTAACTTTCGAAGAGTAAAGGATGTTCCCATACTCATCGCGGAAGGTGATCGCGAACTCGTCTTCTTCAGCATTCTTCAGGTTCAGTTGGAAAACGGGTTGATTATCGTAATTACCCAGGAACTTCAGTTCGATAGAAGAAGTTACGGGCACTTTTTCGCCATTGGCTAAAGTGGTGTTCGAAAAGGCTAAAGTAAAGGCTACAAGGGCTACGAGGCTAAGGCTCAGGTTCTTGATGATGTTTTTCATACTCTTTATATTTATATATTTTTTACGTAATTGATTCGAAGGCTGGCAATCGGTTGGAACTTACTGCATTGCTTTCTGCGCTGCGTGGCCTGTGGCATCAGGCTTTAAGGTTCGGTGCGTTCGTTTCGAAGGAGCGTTGGAGCTTTTTAGTGATTCCCTTCGTTCATGATGCAAACTTACAGCGCGAAATACCCCTCCACAAACCAACAAATGCTCCGTTTCAGGATGCTAAACCAGTGATAGAAATGTTAAAACCCTTGTCTGTCGGGCGTTTCAGCCAGAGGAGGCAATGATGCCCAAGCCCATTTTGACCTCAAATATTATTTAATCGTTATGAGAGCTGATTCATATTAGCCCATATCACTATTTGAAGACCGTTTACAGTGTAACTCACAGGTCTACCTGCCCGCAATAACAAATACTTCATCTGTTTATGCTTGTGAGTACCGATTTTTTTATATTTTGTCTTGCCCTTTGAAAAACCCAAAACCCTTTAAAATATGCTTGCGCGTACCCTGAATACCGAAGCCATCTATACCAGGATCATCCTGCCATCGTTTACAGTCATCTATCTATCATAAGCAGTCATATTTTACCGCCGGGCAGCCGGGATAGGTTTTTTTATTATCATTTTCATCGGCGATCCGTAATAAATTCCCTGATACCTAAACTAATAAATTACCAATGGCAATCAATTTACAGAAAGGCCAAAAGATAGATATCGGCCTTTCCAACATCAGTGTGGGATTAGGCTGGAATCCCAATGAAGGAACAGGCAATGCATTCGACCTCGACGCATCCGCATTCCTGATCGATGCATCGAGACTCATTCCTGCCGAAGGATACTTCGTATTCTACGGCAACACCGATTCGCCCGATGGTTCGGTGCACCATACCGGTGATGACCCTACCGGCGGTAACTCTGCCGGTGGTGATGATGAGAGCCTGGTAGTTGACCTTACCAAAATAGATGCTGCCATTTCGGAGATACTCTTCGTGGTAACTATCCATGATGGCGCAGCACGCAGACAAAACTTCGGCCAGGTACGCGATTCCTACATCAGGCTCGTAGACAATGGCAATGGAACCGAGATCGCTAAATATGAACTGGGCGAAGACTTCTCCATCGAAACCGGCGTTGAGTTTGGCCGTCTGTACAAAAAAGACGGTAAGTGGAAATTCGAAGCCTCCGGCATCGGCTACAAGGAAGACCTCGGCTATTTCCTCGGTAAGTATTATAAAGGCCAGATCATCAAATAAACCCGAACCACCATCAATAAAATATCGCCAGCTGGCGCAAGCCACTGGCACACCCTTTCACAACAACCTTTAAAAAACAAATCAAACCTTATTTATGGCTATCAACCTGGTAAAAGGACAAACCATCGACCTTAGAAAAAATGACGGCGGAGCAGAATTTGATCTCGCCACCGTAACCATTGGATTGGGATGGGATATCCGCCAGCAAAAATCAGGCTTCCTCGGCAAACTGCTGGGAGGCAAACAAGAAGACTTTGACCTCGATGCAGTGGCATTCCTGCTCGATGCCAATGGCAAAGTGGCCAACCTGGGCGATAAGCTCATCGGAGGCGACGTGATCTTTTACAACAGCCCCAAGCACCCATCAGGACAAGCCTGGTCAACCGGTGATAACAGAACAGGCGCCGGCGATGGCGATGATGAGCAACTCGTCTTTAAGCTCAACTCACTCGATCAGCGCTTCGATAAGATCGTTTTCGTGGTATCCATCTACCAGGGCCGTCAGAAGAACCAGCATTTCGGAAACGTGGAGAACGCCTTCATCCGTGCCGTAGATACCCGCGGCAAAGAGATTGCCCGCTTCAACCTGTCTGGCGACGCCACCTTTAATGGCATGTGCTCGATGGTGTTCGCAGAAGTATATAGAAAAGACGGCAGCTGGAAGTTCAGGGCCCTCGGAACGCCCCACCAGGCCGACTCATTCGTAGAAATATTAAAGCAATACGTCAACGTATAAACAACAACCCATTTATGAGAAGATTACCCGTGTATCTGGTACTTGACACATCCGGTTCCATGACCGGCGAGCCGATCGAATCATTGAAGAACGGTGTACAGGTGCTTATATCCACCTTGCGCCAGGATCCCTATGCCCTGGAAACAGCCTGGCTGAGCGTGATCACCTTCAATACCACAGCGCAGCAACTGGTACCACTCACCGAATTGTCAATGTTCCAGATGCCGGATCTTCAGGCAGCAGGCACCACCTCCCTCGGAGAGGCGCTCAACCTCCTCTCCCAGAAGGTAGACACCGAAGTGGCCCGCACCACCGCCGATACCAAAGGCGATTGGAAGCCACTCGTGTTCATCATGACCGATGGTGAACCTACCGACGACTGGCAGAAAGGCCTTGCCGAATACCGCAAACGCAGGTTCGGCATGGTCGTCGCCTGCGCAGCCGGCCAGGGCGCCAACACCAACGTACTGAAACAGGTTACCGATACCGTCGTACAATTGGATACCGCCGATTCCTCCACCATCAAGGCATTCTTCAAATGGGTGTCGGCCTCCATCAGTACCGGTAGCCAGAAAGTGGAAAGCAGCGGACAGGAAGTGACTGGATTGAACGAATTACCACCACCACCACCAGAAGTAAACGTAGTAGTATAACATGACGCCCGACATTAAACATATCTCATTCGATCTATGGATGACGTTGATACGCTCGGCCAAAGACTTCAAGAAAGAAAAGGCCAAACTTTTCTGTTCTTACTTCGGCCTGCACCAGGTAGATCCCGATCATGTAGTGAAAGCCTTTAGAGAAACCGATCTGATGTGCAACCGCATCAATGAAACCGTTGGTAAGAATGTCGACTCCCTCGAAATGTACATGCTCGTCATGAGCAAGCTGGGCATCGACCTCTCGGGCATCGAACTGCATCACCTCGAAACCTATTATCAACTCACCGAAAAAGTATTCTTCCAGCACCCGCCTCAATTGTTCAACGAAGAAGTGCTGCCCATACTGGCCAATCTCAAAGACAAAGGCTACACCATCAGCATCCTCAGCAATACAGGTTACATAAAGGGCCGCACCCTGCGCAAACTGATGGAGCAAACCGGCATCGCCGCCTATATGGATTTTCAGGTCTACTCCGATGAGGTGGCGGCCTCCAAGCCTTCGCCCAACATATTTGAACATCTGTACCGGCAGGCTAATGAACTGCACAACGGACAGCTGGACAAACAAGAGATCGTGCACATCGGCGACAACCCGCTGGCCGACGTCGGCGGAGCCACCAGCTTTGGCGTCAATGCATTATTGATCAATGAGCAAAACATGACCCTTCAAAACATCACCGATGAGCTCAGTGTACTCGTTGCATAAGATCAGTGGGTTTGATACGCTCTCGTTCAATCCGGCCGACTACAGCCGCTTCAAATTCGGAGACGGCCGCGTCGCCACCGCATTTGGGGAAACCCTGGCAGCAGGTTTTCTGCAGGAACATGAAACCGATCTCCGCAGCGGCCGGCAGACAGTCATATTGCCCAGCCCTTATTTTGCCATACCCACCGCCTCCTATGCCATGGCGATGGCCTTTAAAAAGATCATCAACCGCTTCCTCGCCGCCAACCGCCTGCCGGTAGCCGAAGAAGCGCGCATACATCGTTTCAAGACCTATAGCCTCGATTATGGCGAACTCGATGCCGATAGCCGGCTCAACCTCATCATCAATGATAAATACCACCTCGATAGCCAGTTCCTGCAGGGAAAGCTGTTGATCTTTATCGATGATATCCGCATCACCGGAAGTCATGAATTGGTGATCCGCAACCTGCTCAAACAATTTGGCCTCGAAAAAGAAGAAGCTTGCTACCTCTACTTTGCGCAGCTGGAAGGAAAAGACATTCACCCCAGAATAGAGAACGATCTCAACTATCACTATGTAAAGTCGCTCCACGATCTGCACAGCATCATCAATGGGCACGACTTCCAGGTGAATACGCGGATCGTAAAATATATACTCAACACTGAATTTGCAGCGTTTGACCCCTTCATTGCCCGGCAAACCGCGGCCTTCCGTGAGCGCCTCATAGACCTGGCCATCAGCAATGGCTACCATGAAATGGAGGAGTACCGGAAAAATTATTTACACCTGATTTCGATCACCTATAAAAATCATCCTATATGGCAATCAACTTACAAAAAGGACAACGTGCAAACCTTGACCTTCCCAAATTTACAATAGGCCTCGGCTGGGATACCAATGAAGCCCAGGTAGGCACCGGCTTCGACCTCGATGCCTCCGTGTTCGTGCTGGGCGAGAACAGGAAATTACTCGCCGACGAATACTTTGTGTTCTACAACAACCTGAAATCACCCGATGGATCGGTGGCGCACTCCGGAGACAATACCACCGGCGCCGGCGATGGCGATGACGAAACCATCCAGATCGATTTGTCAGGCATCAATCCGGGAGCCCGGGAGATCTGCGTGGTGGTCACCATTCACGACGCACAGGGCCGCAAGCAAAACTTTGGGCAGGTAAGGAATTCGTTTATCCGTGTGTTCAATGCTGCCACCAACGAAGAGATCATGAAATATGAACTGGGGGAAGATTTCTCTATTGAAACGGCGGTGGAGTTTGGCCGTATTTACAAGAAAGATGATAGCTGGCGTTTCGAAGCCGTAGGCATTGGCCACAGCGGCGGTCTCGAACAGTTCCTTTCCAAATACAATTAAAAAAGCAAGCTGGCAGGCAGGTGATCTGCTCCCAGAGCGATCCCTGCACCCTGTCATCAACAGCAGCAAGCACCATGAGACGATTACCGGTTTATTTATTGCTCGATACCTCCGGCTCCATGCGGGGCGAGCCCATAGAAGCGGTCAAGAACGGACTTGAATCGCTCGTGGGATTCCTGCGCCAGGATCCCTTTGCGCTTGAGTCAGTTCACCTTTCCATTATCACGTTCGATCGGGTAGTTAACAATATACTACCCCTCAAAGACCTGGAAAGCCTCATACTGCCCGAGATCACTACGCCCGAGTCGGGACCCACCCACCTTGGCCAGGCGCTTGAATTGCTGTGCGAACTCGTCGATCTGGAAGTGTTGAAAAGCACACCCGATCAAAAAGGCGACTGGATGCCACTGCTGTTCATCATGACAGATGGTAAACCCAGCGACCTGCAGAAGTACCGCGAAATGATCCCCGAGGTAAAGCAGCGGAACTTTGGCGAGGTCGTAGCCTGTGCCGCAGGCCCGCTGGTAGATGATAAGCTGCTCAAGGAATTGACGCAAACCGTCGTACACCTCGATACTGCCGATAGCGCAACCATCAAAACATTCTTTAAATGGGTGTCGGCCTCCGTTAGCACGGGCAACCGTAGCATGGGAGCCGGAGGCGATGTGGTATTGCCACCGCCGCCACCACAGGTAAACATGGTTATATAAACAGATCCTATGTATTTTATCTTATGGAGCATACTCAACCTGCTGATCATTGGCCTGTTTCTCTACTCGAAGCTGTTGCCCTATAAAGACAGGCTCGATACGAGGTATAAAGGCACTTTTGAGTTCTTCAGTAAGTTGTTCAACCCGATACTGAATTTCCTGAGAAGCGTATTCAAACCATTTCAGGTGGGTACAGGCCTTTCAGTCGATATGTCGCAGATCGTATTACTCATCGTCTTATTGCTTTTATTGGGTGCTACCCGATTCTAAACCAAACCTGTAAAATCAACACCTAAATCCTAAGCTATGCGTAGATTACCGGTTTACTTCCTCATCGATGTGTCCGAATCCATGGTAGGCGACCAGATGCCTTATGTAGAAGAAGGGATCGCTACGATCATCAAAGATCTTCGCTCCGATCCCTATGCCCTCGAAACCGCCTGGATCTCCATCATCGTATTTGCAGGGAAAACCCAACGCATTGTACCGCTTACCGAACTCACCTCTTTTTACCCGCCCCGTATGCCCATTGGGGGCGGCACCTCATTTGGCGAAGCGCTCGAGTTCCTCATGCGCGACATCGATACCAATGTCGTGAAAAGCAGCGCCGAAGTAAAAGGCGATTGGAAGCCCATCATATTCCTGTTCACCGACGGCGCCCCTACCGATAATCCCGAAGCGGCCGTAAAGAAGTGGGTGGATCAATACAAGAAGAAAGCCTCCATCATAGCTATATCGCTGGGCGAGAACACCGATACCGCCTTACTGGGCCGGCTCACCAACGATGTATTACTCGTGAAGAACCTGGCACCGGAATCGTACAAATCATTTTTCAAGTGGGTAACGGCTTCGATCAAAACGACCAGCATGAGCGTGTCGGAGAACAATATAGACGGGCCGCAGCTCGCACGGATCGACGAAGCTTACATCAGTAAAGTAGAGCAAACGCCCGACAAGTCGGCCAAACCCATCGATAACAATTTTGCGGTCTTCCTCTCCAAATGCCAAACTTCAAGGAAACCCTATCTCATCAAATACAAACGCGGCGTGGCCCCCTCGAAGATCGAAGGACTGTCGCTCGAAACGCAGTTCTTTAAACTGCAGGGCAGCTTCCCCGTAGACGATACTTATTTTCAGCTGAGCGATAATACACCCACCAACCAGAAGATCAGCTCGGGCGAGCTGGTAGGCTTCCCGCATTGTCCCTGTTGCGGCAACCAGTACGGATTCAGTACCTGTGCCTGCGGAGGCATCATGTGTACCGGCGATGAAGAAGAAAGTACCTGCCCCTGGTGCAATACCAAGGCCAGGTTCGGCTTCGCCTCCGGTCACCAGGATATCAACCGCTCACGAGGATAACAACAACACAACAAATCCAATAAACCGTGGACAAGATCGTATTCCCCAACGCCAAAGAAAAAGAACCCTACAGTTATACCATCGAGTGGGATAAGTTTGCCCTGTCCGATATTGGAGAACATTATTTTGAAGGATTGGAGGCTGTTGGTCTCAGCTACGATACAGCCACCCGCTCTATACAGGGAACGCCCAGTATCCCCGGCGATGCCAGCGTAACCCTGTACTTTCGGCCGGCGGCGAGTGTAGCGGGCGAAATGCAGACGAAGCCCGTACACCTGTTCATCAACTTCGATCCCCGCAGTTTGTGGACGGAGCACGAACCGGCTGCCGATGAGCCTTATCAAAAACCACACACCGATCACGTATTGGATACCAGCGGCGCCAGGACCATGGTGGCCGCCAGTAAGCGCGGGCGTTCACACGCCCGCGAAGCCAAGTTCCGCGAAGATGATTTCGACCTGCTGTACCGCGCGGATACGGGCTGGTACATTATGGCGGTAGCAGACGGCGCCGGCTCCGCGAAATATTCGCGCGAAGGTTCCCGCATCGCCTGCAGCACGATGATAGAGCAATTAACGCAGGCGGCCATGCAGGAGAAGCTGCAGGAAATAGAACCCCTCCTGGCACAATTCGAAAACAGTCCCGACGATGCCAGCCGCAAGGCGATCGGCGATATGCTCTACAGCACCCTGGGCAACGCCGTTTTACAGGCCTACAAGAATATCGCCAATGAGGCCGCCATAAAGGAGGCTTTAGTCAAGGATTATGCAACTACCTTGCTTACGACGATCGTGCGTCAATACGGCTCCAAATGGTTTATAGGAGCCTTCTGGGTAGGAGATGGGGGAGTGGGGATCCACGTGAAGGGAGAGGTGCCTAAAATACTCGGCGATCCCGATACCGGTGAATACTCCGGTCAAACCCGCTTCCTGACCATGAGCGAGGTATTTGAAGCCACTTCATTGTACAAACGCATCCGTTTTCAGCTGGTCGACAGCTTCGATGCGCTCGTGCTCATGACCGATGGCATCACCGATGCCTGGTTTCATACCGATGCCAACCTCCAGAAGGCGGAGAAGTGGAGCGAGCTTTTTGCAGAAATGCAAAAAGAAGTGACGCTCACCCACGAAAATGAACAGGCGCACAACGAGCTCTTGCAATGGCTCGACTTCTGGGTAAAAGGAGAATACGACGACCGTACCATCGCAATACTATTTTAACTATGGCTAATACGATCAAAATAAAAGCTGCCGACGGCTCCGATGTAGAGTTTGTCAATGACATGATAGGCCAGGGAGGCATGAAGGATGTGTATTTCAGCCCCGATAAAACCTATGTGGTCGCCTTCTTCCGCGATAAGCAGGATGCCGTGGCCAAGGACCGCCTGATGACGATCACCGGCACCTTCTACGATCGCATCTTCAAACAGGCCGGCGGCGAATACTGGAAAGATCTGTATTGCTGGCCCACCAAAGTGGTGGAATGGAACGGAAGGCTCGGCATCGTAGCACCCACCTACCAGAAGCACTTCTTCTTCCAAACGGGGTCGCGCAACAACGACTTCCTGCAGATCAAAGGCAAGGAGAAAGAAGGGAAGTGGTTTGCCAGTGCCTTTCACCAGAATAAAAACCTCGACCCCTCCGAGAAGGGGGATTGGTATAAATATTTTCTCATCTGCATCACCATCAGCCGCGGCGTAAAGCGCATGCACGCCGCCGGGCTCGCCCATTCCGACCTCAGTTACAAGAACGTGCTGATCGATCCGGTATCGGGCAGGGCAGCCATCATCGATATCGATGGCCTCGTGGTGCCCGGCAAGTATCCGCCCGATGTATTGGGAACTCCCGATTTCATCGCACCCGAAGTATTGGCCACACGGCACTTGCCGAAGGAAGACAAAGCCAGGAAGTTTCCCGGCATTCCTACCGACAGGCATGCATTGGCGGTAATGATCTATATGTACCTCCTGCGCCGGCATCCACTGCGTGGAGGAAAGGTGCATGATGCAGAGGCTCAAAAAGACGAAGAGCTGTCCATGGGGTCCAAAGCCCTGTTTATAGAGCACCCGACAGATCTTTCCAACAGGCCAAAGCTCAACCAGGTGAAGCCCAGTTACCTGCCCTGGGCCGATATCTCCAAGTTGCCGTATACCATCGTGGGTCCCTATCTCAAGCAGTTGTTTGATAGGGCATTCATCGACGGCCTGCACAATCCCGCCGCACGGCCTACGGCCGATGAGTGGGAGAACGCGTTGGTTAAAACTGTAGACCTGATGCAGCCCTGCCAGAACAAGAGCTGCGAAATGAAATGGTATGTATTCGACAATACTACCACACCCAAATGTCCTTTTTGTGGCACGCCCTACCGCGGGCAGCTACCAATCTTGAATCTGTATTCCAAAAATCCAAAAGGGATGTTTAGCTTTGAAAACCATCGGCTAATGGTTTATAGCAATCAATATATCTACCAGTGGCATATCAACAGGAACATATCGCCCAATGAGCGGCTCACAGCCGATCAGAAAAAGCCGGTAGGGTATTTTGTATTTCACCAGGACAAATGGGTGTTGGTAAACCAGGCAATACCGGGATTGAAAGATATGGATGCCGATCAGGAGATCCCCATCGGCCAAATGCTGGAAATAAAGGACGCACAAAAGATCCTGCTCTCGAAAGAAGAGGGTGGAAGATTGATCATCGTACAAATGGTAAATAATTAAAAAATAGAATACAACATGAATGAAATGATCCAGGAGATCCTCAACAACCCCCTTGCTGCATTGGCGGTAGTTGGGAACCTTATTGTAATTGAAAGCCTGCTATCGGTCGATAATGCCGCCGTACTCGCTACGATGGTGATGGACCTGCCCAAAGAACAAAGAAGCCGTGCCCTGCGCTATGGGATCATTGGTGCTTACGTATTCAGAGGTATCTGCCTGCTCCTGGCGGCATACATCATCAAAATATGGTGGTTGAAACCACTGGGTGGTCTTTATCTCCTGTACCTCGTATGGGATTGGTGGAAGGGCAAACAAACACCGGAAAAAGAAGATGACACGCTCGATAAAAAAAGTAACTGGCTCTACCGGGTAACAGTAGGTTCGCTCGGCACATTCTGGGCAACGGTAGCCCTGGTGGAGATCATGGACCTGGCCTTCTCTATCGATAACGTCTTTGCAGCGGTAGCCTTTTCCGACAACATCATCCTCATCTGGTTTGGGGTGTTTATCGGTATCCTCGCCATGCGTTTTGTAGCGCAGGGATTCGTGAAACTCATGGAAAAGTATGCATTCCTCGAGGCAGCAGCCTTCATCGTTATTGCGATACTTGGTCTCAAGCTGATGCTTTCATTATACGAGCACTTCCAACCCGAAGCCGCATTCAGCAAATTCCTCGGCAGTCATGAAGCCGATTGGGGAGTATCCATCTTAACGATCAGCATCTTTGTATTGCCCATTCTGTATACAATGGCATTCGGAAAGAAAAAGCAGGAAGGCGCCGATGTGTAAGGGAAGAAGGACACACAACTTCATAGGTAAATGAACATAAAAAAAGAGGGTATCTCAAAAGTAATTTGAGGCACCCTTTTTCGTTTTCAGTTTTTAGGTGGGGTTTATCCACAAAAGCACTGTATAAAAAGACGTGACTGAGGGTTGTTTTAGTATTGTTTTTGTGGCTTAAATG
>NZ_JARHUJ010000010.1 GCF_029223285.1 Paraflavitalea sp. CAU 1676
TTTTTTCTGCGATTCTGAAAACCGGTAACTCTCACGGCTTTCGGATCCTGTTACCTTTTTGACCATATGCTCCATAAATGTCGTGTTTTATGGAAACTGTATAGCTATTTTGGTAAAGGACACTGCCAGCGCCGTTATGTTTGGCTGTTAAAGAAAACTAAAAAAGCCACTATATGCCACGGAATGCAACTGAATGCCACGGTTCGCCACGGGGCATTTGGAAACCGCCTTTGGGCAACCGTATCTTCGAATTGAACAACAGCAGCAACGCCAGTTAACCGATACTGTTTTCAATAAACAATTTGCTAAAACTTTAAAAATTACAAGTCATGGGACGAATTAGAAAAAAGGCACAGATACCTTTGGAGTATTTGCGGTATGTTGGCACTATCGACGAAGGCGTCGACCAGGGCGTGGCATTCGTTTCAAAGTTAAATTCCCTTCACTTGAACATCCCCAGGTACATATACACGAAAAAGCAGGTAGCGCCCCTGCTGTTCCCTTTTTGGGACATTAAGTGTCCGGGCCATCCCATTACTACAAACGCATTAGCGGCCCAATAAGCCATTCCGGAACACTGGACGATGCAGAACCTGCCAATCAAGCCGATCGCCCGCTAAAAGGCTTACAAGGCCGTAAAAAGGCTCTTTGGGGCGCACACAGCAATCCTGTCTCTGCAACCTGGCAGTTTTCCATACACGGATCATGACGCCAAAGCTACCAGCGCCCCAAACGGCAGGCGCCCCGTCGGCTCGTCCCCCTTCACGGCAAGTCTCCCGTACCGGCAAAAGGCGCTCCTCGCCCACACACTCCTTCCATATTGCCTGCACATTGCCTGCACATTGCCTAAAACGCCTGTCTTTTCATTGACAAGCTGCAGGCTCTATGTAGGCTATATGCTGGCAGTTGAACATACATGCGCCACCCATGCGACAGCTTTGGGCAGTGCCGACTGTAAAGCTGCCCCCGCATGAACTGGTTACTTGTAAAGCCGTTTCAGTATAGCCCGCCTGATCCCGTCCGGATCATTCTCTGATCAGCCCCATAGCTGGCCCTGATCTGGCCCTGGCAAAGTCGTGGGTAAGTTGTGGTCCCGACCGTATCATGACCGTATCACAACCGTACCAGGAGGGTAGCCCGACCGTACCTCAAAACCGATTTAACCGTAGTGGAAAAGGGGCAGAAGCGCCCTTGCAGGAAACAGATGGTGGAGTAGAAAACATCTATAAAAATATACGAAATCCTGGAGCCAAATCCAAATAAAACGATCAGGAATAGGCAGGCCATACACGCCGGCTCACAACGCCATCTCTGCCTTCTTGGCCCCGAAAACAAAAATGCCAACCCGAAGGCTCGGATGAACTGATCGAAGAGGTATTGAGGAGTGGAAAAAATAGTTGCCTTTCGTTTAGTACACCGATGCGGTTTAGTTGTTTCTATAATAAAGGATAAGGTTTAATGGTTAACGAATTTGATTAGTGTACGCCCTGCGTTTCAACGCGGGGCTTTTGATTGTGCAGAGGCCTATCCGCGGATTACCTTATTTTCCACTAGGGGTCAGTTATCTGTACTTTGTTGTTTTGCATATGGTTTACATGTTGAGGTAATAATAGAATGTGGGTAAGAGGGTAGGGGCTGTGCAGCCATTACATTTCCGGGGTAGCGGCTTGCCACCAATCGGGATCGGGAAACAGTTCTTCGTAGGATACTTCGCCGACGTTTACGGCCCTTACCTTTATTTTGACCTTGTAGCCTTCGCTGGAGGGGAACTTTTCGCCAAAGAGACTGTTCACCTCCATGAACCAGGTGGCGTAGCGCCTGGTAACCGGAATAGTGCTGAACAGGTGCAAACCATTTTGAGAAACCGAGAATTGAAAGTAGTCACTTCGTGACAGGTTGTGGAAACGGATGTCATTGATATCTCTCATAGTTGTAGGATGATGTGTTGTTAAGGAATAGAAAATTGGCAGGGTGGGGAAGGTTACTATTGCGAGGTGGCTGTTGCGGCGGCAGCATTAAGTTGCTGCAGATCGTCTTTCAGTCGGTGAATACCCTGGAAGGCGTACCAGGCTTGTTCACAAAAGAAGAGAGTGCTGTTACGCTCTGTTTGGGCTTCGAAAAACCCCTGGCTTTCTGTGAGCGCGCAAGCCGCCATTCGGGATAGGTGCAGGTGTACTTCATCGAGGGAGAAGCTGCTGAAGAAAGATTGGATAGCCTCGACGGCGTTGTTGGGGCGGGTATTGCCTTCCGTAATGCTGAGCCCTTGAAATGGTGAATCCATGGCGTTTTGTTTTTTAAGGTGAGGAAAAGAGTGGCCTGCTTTCATGCGGGCATGAAAGTAAAATGGTGATCGATGGTTGAGTGTGAGTGTGCCGGGTATTCCACCGGCTGGGAAGGAAAGCAAATTATACGAGAAGATGCCTGGAGGCGGGCGGAAGGTGGATGTTCGTTTGCGCGGGCGAAAAACCACAGTGCGGGCCTCTGCTTATCCGGATTGAGGCCGTTGGAAGCCCTGTGCAGATAAGAGAGAACCCGCACTGTGGGTGAGCGGGCTCTTCACTCTTCATCTCGCACTTTGAAATTTCCAACGTTTCAATCCGAGAATCCAAGCGAATAGCTTCAATAATTTGTTTGAAGATATCGCAAGTTATACTATATTACTTTATGGCATAACCGTTATTTGGTGCAATATATGTAGAATAATTATATGGTGTTTGTTGGTGCCGGTGTTTTTGAAAAACTCTTGGTTATTTGGCGAGGCGGGTTGTCGATTGAAGATTTTGTCGATGGAGAATGTTGTGGAAATTGTGGGTATGTGCTGCGTACAGAAAAACAGCGCAAACGGGCATCTAAATATTGTAAGAACGGGGCGAAAGTTCGTAACACAGGTGGAGAACTCAACTGAATTAGGTAAATCCAACCTGTACCATATGTCTACGCCAGCCGATCATTTTGGGCAGTCGTAAAGGGTGGATTGCAGGAGGGGCGGCAAAAAAAAGTACCCAAACTTGTGTAATAAAAATGCTTATGTACACACTAATGTACAAGTCAAGTTGTTAACTAAATGGATTTCTGTTGTGGGTATGGTTTGTATTTATTAATTTGACATTAGAGAATTATTAGCGAAACCTTTCCCTGTTCAGCTCCTATGTAATCCATCTTCAAACTCCACTAATCAAGTTCGCCAGATATTTGTATGGTGGACGCTAGCACTAGAATGCTTGTTTAAAGAGCTATTCTGTTCTTTAAAATGGCATAACCAAGTGCGATAGCTCACTTACCTAATATATTGGGGGATTTTAGCTAATGAAACCTGGGACGGTTAAACGAGTCTACCGGTGCAGGCCGTACGGATTCTAGCTTAGTTCTTCACCTTCATAAATAGTTGATATATATTAATACATTAAAAAATTACTATGCGTCCATTTAATGTGGATCGGGTGATAGAAGAAAGGATCAACCAAATTGGCCTGCGGGCCTACCACGTAGGGTTTGACCAGCAAGTTTTTCGGTTTCAACCTCTGGCCGATGTCATCCGAAAGGTGATTCCTGAATTTGCTTTTGGTCACCATGAAGGTTATAGCGTCCCCTTGGAGGAATTGGTAGATCGGATCAAGGAAGCTGCTCAAACCGTGTATGACACCGATAAATACCAGAAAAGAGGAGAGTTTGGAGAATTGATCCTTCATTTGCTGTTGAGGGGCTTTCACGGTACTGTTCCGTTGGTTTCCACCATGTATTTCAAAGATTCTATCAATGTTCCGGCGCACGGCTTTGACGGGGTGCAGGTTAGTGTGACTGGGGAAGACAAGAAATTGTGGTTGGGGGAATCTAAGTTATACAAATCGGGTAAAGAAGGCGTGAAAGAGCTATTAGCGGACATGAAAAACCACATAAATAACGACTATTTGCGCAAACAATTTATGCTGATTTCGCGCAAGATTCCGGCTAGTAATACTGAGATACTTTACTGGCGAGACTTGCTGGACCAGCATACCAAGCTGGAAGATATTTTCAAAAGCCTCGTGATCCCTATGGTCTGTACATACAATAGCGAGCTCTTTGTCAACCATACTGATAACACATCCGAATATTTTGAGGATTTTGAAAGTGAGTGCCAGCACCTGTTTACTCAGTTTCAAAATGGATGTACCATTGCCAATGTGGAGTTTATCTTGTTGTTACTGCCTGTCCCCTGTAAAGACAGCCTCAATACCGAACTGAACAAGCGGTTGAAGCACATGCAAAGTATTTAAACGCCCCACTTCAAAAATACGCACATGCGATTTGCCAACTATGATATTGCAAAGGATTTTATTATCAGAACTCCACAAATAGATTATTCAGATAGTTTTGACCTTGCTAAATTGGCCGGTCGAATGTTAAGGGATCCCGAAAAACAACGTCTTGGACGTGACCTAGTCATCCGCGCAAAGGACGCCTTGGTGAGCCGACGAATGGATGAGCGTACTTCAGAAATTTGGAATGAACTTTTGGTTGCAGCAGGTTTATATCCCTACGTAGACCCTGAATTATTGAGTCCTACTGGTTTGCTTAGGTATCAGTATCATAAGTCTGATCACTTGGATGACGTGTTTTTCCACGAGGAACAGTTGGATGTTTCAATGCTCCTGCAGCAGGGGAGGCCGGTGATACTTTCCGGCCCTACTTCCTATGGCAAAAGCCTTCTTATAGAAAACGTTGTGGCCAGTCGACGCTATAAAAACATCGTCATTATCCAGCCCACGTTGGCCTTGTTGGACGAGACACGGAAGAAGCTCACCAAGTACCGGGAGCAATACCGTCTGCTAGTGTCTACAAGCCAAGAACCCGACGGAGAGAAGGGTAATATCTTCCTGTTCACTGGTGAAAGAGTTGTTGAGTATGACCGGTTTCCCAAGATTGATTTTTTTGTTATTGATGAGTTTTACAAACTCAGCATGGAGCGAGGAGATGATCGAGCAATCATTCTCAACCAGGCTCTGTATAAGTTGCTCAAGCAGACCCGGCAATTTTATATGTTGGGACCTTACATTAAGGGTATCCCGGATACCGTTAAAGAAAAGTTGGGTGCCACATGGACAAGAACCGATTTTGCAACTGTAGCGGTCGATGAAAGAATGCTATCGGAAACAGGTAAGAAAATAAAAAAGGCACTTCGCAAACAGCGTCTGTTTGAGTTATTGCAATCCTTGCAGGAGCCAGCCCTGGTATATACTGCTTCGCCTGCGACTTGTACCGAGCTTGCCATTGATTATAGTAAATACATTGCAACCATTCGAAAGGAACGCCCCGCGGTGCCGATGGAAATTCGGGAAATGAATGATTGGATTGCGCAGAATGTAAGTCAACATTGGTCCATGATTGAGGCTTTAAATGATGGTATAGGCTTTCATCATGGGGCTCTGCCTCGTCATTTGGGAAGTTCGATTGTAGATGCCTTTAACAATCGTTCGATAAAAGTGCTCTTCTGTACTGCTACGCTCATCGAAGGGGTTAATACCTCCGCCAAGCACGTCATACTCTTCGACAAGAAAAAAGGTAGGGATGATATTGACTTCTTTGACTACAAAAATATTTCTGGCCGGTCCGGCAGGATGAAAAAGCACTATGTAGGAGATGTGATCCGCTTCGAAAATGAACCTCCGCAGCTGGAGTTTGAAGTGGATATTCCTATTATTTCACAAGAGAATGCACCATTAGAAATTTTACTCGCCATCGACCAGCAAGAAATCCAGCCTGCACTACAGAATCGTTTAGAGCACTTCCAGTCACTCGATTCGCAGTTACAAGAAGTACTCAAAAAGCATTCAACTGTAAGTATTGATGGTCAACTAGCCATCATTCAAAAGTTGGAAAGGGCCCCGGAATATTATCATACACTTCTGCGCTGGCAGAGTAATTTCTTTTTATTTGATGAGCTCGCTGCCGTTATTGAGCTGGCATGGGACCATTTGGCCGTAGCAGAAGACAAAAAAAGAGTGGAACCTATTGGTAGCTTGTCGGCCCGCTGGCTGACCAGTTTCGCGTATGGTTATAATCGCTTCAAATCGGTGGCAGCTATGATTAATGATCAAGTTAACTCAGATTTTTGGCGTAAAAAAGCACCAGATTACCAAACAAGGGTAAACCATGTAGCCTTTAGTGTCCTGCAGATCAGCCGGAACTTCTTTGACTACAAATTGCCCAAATGGCTGACAGTCATAGAAGGCTTGCAGGCGTATGTATTTAACAAGTATGGACTTCGCCCCGGCAATTACACGTACTTCGCCTCTCAGCTAGAAAATGGTTTCTTGGACCCGAATTTGGCTGCTCTCAGGGAATATGATATACCTATTACCGCCATTCGAAAGTTACAAAGCTACCTGGCTGATTACCGCACAACTGAACAAAATATTCTAAACCTGCGACAATTACGAGAAGTCGAACTGGTTCGCCGGGGCTTGCTGCCCTATGAAATCAGAAAGCTACAAGCGGCCTTTTAAGTGTCAAACACTAATAAGGTGTCAGAAATATTGTTAGATAAATAGTTGTTATTCAATGGTTATTCAGCCTTATGGCTTTCAAAGATGCACATCTGGAAGCTATTGTTAAATATGGCTCCCTTACTTGTAGAAATCATTCATTATTATGAAAAAAAAAGTTAGGATGGATACATGGGCAATTACTAGTTTGATACTCGTCTTTTTAGGTGGTATAATCGGAGCGATTGGTCAATCGAGAGGTACATCAAAGGATAAAAATGAAATTATGGATCATACGACGACCACAAGTGATCAGTTGCAATCAAAAATTATTGAACTGCAAAATGAGAATCATAAGTTGACAAACTCAATTAAAGAAAGAGATCAAAAAATTGGTAGCCAAAACGAAGAGATTATTGTGTTGAACAGGAAACTGGTAGATAAATCAGAGTACATAGAAAATTACCTGACGAGCAAAAAGGCGCATCCCAATATCATTTTAAATAGAATATTGGGCAATGGTCGAAAGAGCGACAAATTTTGCTTTTACATTGAAAACAAATCAGAGTATCCAATCTACGATATTAAAATTGAGGTTTTTGATTACAACAAATTGAAACAGTACGTATTTAAAAATGTGGGAGACGACAAACAATTTATATCCATTGAGAATTACATGGGATCTGTTTTTGCTCGGATGGAATACAACTCACTTTCACCCAAATCAATTATTACCTGCCAACCTCCAATCGATCCTGTTGAGTCAATTTTTTATGTCAAAATCCATACTCGTAATGCAACCTTTATTGAGAAAATAGTATTTCATAGAGTAGGACAAAGTATTTACGTTGGTACAACGTTGTATGACCTAAAATGGAATGTATTAAACCACTACGTTTATGAGGAAGCGCCAAATAAAATACGTATTGAAATAGAGCAAATTTTAAATGAGATTCCTAATGAATTAACATACTATTTCACCAATTGATTTGAAATCAACTTTCCATTACATGGAACACCCACAATTTTGAGAAGGTTTGCTTGCAAGTTCTGCATCCGAGTAAGAACTTTAAAATCTCTATTGGTCAAAGTCGCCTGTTCGATGAAAGTAGTCGATGCCATCCTGGATTAATAGTTTTTTTTTAGTAAAGATTATTCCTCCTTAAGTTGATTAACTATATTTTGGAGGGAGATAGGGTAGATCATAGTTTCGCCTTCTAAATCTGTGAGGATTGCGTATAGGTCAATATTGGGCTCTTCATTATTTTCTGAGATCGAAACTGAATTAATTCTAATAAACTTGCAGGGAACAGTTTTTGTAAGCTCCATATTGCTATTAAATATCTTGACATCTATGGTTTGACCTAGATATTTTTTTCCTTCTAGCATAAGTTTTTGAGCTGCGTCTTTTTTCATATTTCCTATTTTTTAATTTAATTAGTAAAGCTTTTCTGATGTTTTCGGTATTATTTACTTGCTCGTTTGGACAAGCTTTTAATCACTTAATTTGATTTCTTAGACGAAATACGCAGATCGAGTATGAAACTCTTGTTGGAGTAATTCTATAGAATTATACATACTAATGTGTGTTTGTGAAATGATTTTATGCATTTTTAGATAGTTGACTAAGGACGGCGATCAAGTTCGCACTGCCGTTGCGCTGGATTTTAATATAATAGAATGATTGACTTACTCTGGGGTTGGAGTATGTGTGACTTTCCCATTTTGGTAAAAATAGATTTTCTCTGGGTCAGCGTAGTCCCCAAATATTACAAAAGCGCCAGGTTTTAGAGGCCCAATTTTAAGAGGCAAAGTCCTTGAACAAACGTGGCTGCTGAATGTCCACATTGTTTTGTGTAATGTTCCGTAATTAGGGTTATTGAATAGAATACTTGAGTGGCTTGTTGCAGATACTCCTATGCCGGGATCAAAAGAAATGTCATTCAACAATGAGTCATATCCGACAAAAGGACTCTGCCATGTTCCTCGCCTGAGATAAACGTAGAGGTATTTAACACCAGCTTCAGTTAGCGTATCGAACCCGTAGTTTTTTTCAGATCTTACAGTGTCACCATAAAAATTATTGGTGATAGAGTATGCTGTTTGACCACCTTTTTGATTAAGTGAAATGACATTAATCACAAAACCTTTACTTTTTAGACCATACCTAGCAAGTACTGAGTCAATTTCTTTTTTTAAAGAAACACTGTCGATATGGGCTGATTGTTTTTGACAAAAGGAAGTATTGCAAAGGGTACTAATTATTAATAATATCCCTAGCGGTTTGCCCCCCTTTCTGATTAATCGATGTAACATTAGTGGCATTGTTGCCAGACAAGATAATATTTTTCAGCTTTTCTCTATCTTTAATTACGATTGCTCCGTTTGCTTCATTTAGCGTTAATCCAAATGAATCAAGCGATTTCCTGACATTAAATAAGTTGTTGCGAACAAGTTGAGTTTCATTGACTAATTTGTTGATTTTGGTTACGTTATCTGTGGTTGCCTTTTCGTTATTTTTTTCGGTTACTTCATCTTTTCTGAGCTTTACAACACTAATAATCATAACAGTTGCACCTATTAAAATGACAAACGAATTATAAACACCAAAACTTTTCTCTTTTGCTATCTTGATTAAGGGTACAACGGTAAGTATTACAGTTAATACAATTATCCAAATATTCATGTTAATTGCTTAAGATTTAGATTTTAAAAAGATATCTATGTTATGCTAGGTAAAAAGTAGTAAAAAAGGAGCAGGTAAAGTTATTGCAAAAAATAAAGAGCCGTCGTGGATTAAACGACGGCTCTTCTTGTGATCCGAATTGGAGTTTTTTCGAACCATTTCATTTCCGATTTGAAGCTTTTCGGGGCATTAACTACTTGAGTGATTGGTCTGGGCTGTATGTTCTTGCGGCCTATTTGATTTATTGTCGTAGGAGGCTAACCTGAAATATATTATTGATGGTGAGAGGTGTAAATGTGTTATATAAATGTTATTTAAATAGGCTATGCGATGAAGGGTAGTTTTTATGTTTTTCAATGTCAGCCGCAAATCAGGTGTTTACACCCGGACATTCCACGCATTTGCTCCATATCTTCCATACGATAGTGCTGAAGGCACTATGCCATTGCCGATTGCAACTCCGGTAAGTTTGAATGCTGCCTACCTTTTCTGGTGCCTGGGCAAACTGTCTGCCCTGCATGGGGTCAATCACTTGTTGAAGTAGTGACCGGGCGCTTCTTTATACCACAAAAAGAAGGGTTAACTATTCATACATCACTATGCTTTAATTATGGCATTGCAAATTATTGATTCATTGACTATTGATAATGCAGTGAGTACACCTCAACTGCAATTGTGTATGGGTGATCTTACCAACCTGTCACCGGCCGATCAAGTAGACTTCCTTGTTGTATCTTCCGTATTTGGCAATTATACGCCTTGTTCCACTTCCCTTATCGGATCTCTTAACCAGGCGGGCATATCAGTACAGACTTTAGCGCAAAACAAAGCGGCGAGCTATGCTCCCAATC
Source organism: Paraflavitalea sp. CAU 1676 (assembly GCF_029223285.1). Classification (GTDB taxonomy): domain Bacteria; phylum Bacteroidota; class Bacteroidia; order Chitinophagales; family Chitinophagaceae; genus Paraflavitalea. Next base: position 10,002 of record NZ_JARHUJ010000010.1, read on the forward strand.
TGCTGTGCTGGATATCCCAAACTATCAGCTCCTCCAATCCAGGCATACAATTTTCCAGGATACTTGTATATGAACGGCCTCTTTGGGTGGAAATGGGCTTTACTCCGGCATGGCAGATTTTTCAGGCTTTGAACTGTTTCCAAGCCAGTACCAGTACGAGTGTTGCCATACCGATGGTTAGCGCTGGCAGCGGAGGTGGGGCTTCTTTACCATTCATCATGCAGATGTTGTTTTATGCTGCTGTTTATGCTGGTTCACTGCCGTCGTATCCACTGTCGGTCATCAAACTCGTGGCTTACAATAGTAGCCAACTGGCTCAGGTACAACCTATTTTTGCCGCACTTAAGAGCGCTTATCTGGGCCTAATCGGCCTTCCGAATCTGCCAGGGGACTACCTGCGCTATGCTCCTGCGGCATGGATTGACATACAGGGAATAAACCTACCTGCAACCCTTTCCAGACGTCAGGCATTTGCCCTTCGAGTATATACCTCGGAATACCACAGGGTAATCAATCATGTTCTGCGCAATCCTAACGATCCAAACTATGCTGCTATGATGCCTTTGTTCAGTACTATAGATTCGGGGTTGTCCAATATTCCCCGTTCTCCGGGAATGACCTACCGGGGCGAGCACCATATGTCCGCGGAAAGAATCTCCCAATATTCGCCGGGCCTGAACATCAGGCATCAAGCCTATACCAGTTCGCAAAGGCCGGCCGGGGCAATCTATAACGCTGCTAATTACAAATTCAATATCAATGGCGTTACTGCTCGTCAGGTGGCATTTCTTTCCGAATACCCAGCAGAGAATGAATATATTTATCACCGAAGTATGCTCGTTAATGTAACCAGTCAGTCCTGCAATCCGACAAAAAGCCAGTGTACCTTTGGTGTGACAGAAACACCGATCAATTATTGTTCCTCCAGCTCTAACAACGCCGCAATTACTGCACAAACTGAAATCTTTTAAATTCATTTATCATGACCCTCAAAGATTTTCCTAAAGAACAGCTGCAGATCATTCTGTCACAATACCACCTGATCGAGCATATGAAGCCGGAGGATGCGAAGTTTGTTACTTCCGATCATATACCAGCTCACCTTCACCTTATTACGCTGTTGGATCTGACCGGTTTCATGGAGCGATTCGACTACAATGCCTGGGCTGAAATACAAGGTTGGGATAAGATAATTTCTCCAGAAACACTATTGGCTGCAGACTTTGAAACATTACGTAAACTAATTACTACGCATATACGTACAGATAAATTTGTTCAAGGCCATTGGGATAATCTATTGATCAACGGTTATATCATCAGGTTTCTTGCTCGCTTACAGGAGCTGTATAGCGAGACCTATTCGCAGTCATAAGATGCCAAATTAATCCCCAGGCAGTTGCATAACCAAAAGAAGCAAAGAGCTATATTCCAAATATTGCATTTGAAGTTTTGGGACTTGATTTGCTTTGAAGCGAAAATTCTTCTGGAATGCAGGTTGGACGGGAAATTCCATGAAAAAAGGCGTCAAATCTTGACGCCTCTAATTCGAGTTTCGTGAACCGGATTGGATTCGAACCAATGGCCTGCTGCTTAGAAGGCAGCTGCTCTATCCAGCTGAGCTACCGGTCCTTTTTTCGAGCGGCAAATATAGGTATTTATTTTTAACCTCCACAGGATTAATTGTCTATGCGTTCGGGCAGGGTGTTCTTGATAATTTGCGCCGACGCCCTTCTTCAATAATCCCTTTCCCCGCCTGCAATTGCCGCCCCCGCCAAGCAAATAATGCGCGCAGGTTCCCTTTCCGGCAGAATGCCGCAGCAATGTTGCGGGAGGCAGCGGAATTTGACGTTTTTGTGCTGAATATCAAATAGATTCACGAAATTTAAAGTGCATTAAAAGGAGTGCCAGTTGACCGTTCCGGCGCTTCAGTCGTATTGAATACGAGGCGCCAAAAACGATCCTTGCACTACTGCTTAAACCTTGCCTTCCGGACCGCTATTCCAACTTTGCCAACAACCCAACCCCCGTACCCCATACCCTTTAGGGAAAAACATTGCTTAAGAGTACCCGCTTAGGCTTTCCATCTCATTATTCTTGCTACGATTAATTAACCAGAAAAACAGGTTTATGATGACAACTCTTTCCGTGAATTGCCACTCTCTACGCCGTTTTGGTTTACTCCTCATCGGCCACCTGGTCGCCGTGATCACCATGGCGCAGGTTACCATCAGTGGTAAAGTGACAGGCCCCAGCAGTCAGCCCCTCACCGCCATCTCTGTATCGGTTAAAAGCACTACCTATGGCACTGCCACCGATGCGAACGGTAATTTCAGCCTCACAGCCCCCCTCAAGCCCGGCAGTTACACCATCTCCTTTTCCGGTGTCGGCTTCAAGGCCGTCGACCGCACCCTCCAGGTAGGCAATGCGGCCACCTACACCGTCGATGTACCGATGGTGGAAGATGCCCTTGGCCTCGATGAAGTGATCGTTACCGGCACCACCCAGGGCACCACCCGCAAGCAACTGGGCAACTACATCAGCACCCTCAAGGCCGACGACCTTAACAAAGGCGCTACCAGCAATGTGCTGGCAGCCCTGCAAGGCAAAACCGCCGGCGCCCAGATCATCCAGAACTCCGGCGACCCCGCCGGGGGCGTCTCTGTACGCCTGCGCGGTATCAGTTCCCTCAACAGTTCTTCGGAGCCCTTATACATTGTTGATGGCGTAATCGTCAACAACGCCACAAACCGGGTTACTAATACGCAAAATACTTATGATGCCTCCGGCGGCACCAACAATACCGGCGGTAACCTTTTTGTAGGTACGGTTGGCCAAAGCAGGATGGCCGATATCAACCCCGCCGATATCGAGCGGGTAGAAGTACTAAACGGCGCCGCCGCTGCCGCCATCTATGGCTCCCGCGCCAATGCCGGTGTTGTGCAGATCTTTACCAAACGCGGTAGCTCGGGAGCCCCTGTGGTGAGCTTCTCTACCGGCTTGCTGGTGAGTGAGCTGCGCAAAAAGCTCGATGTGAACCAGGCGCCCACCAAGTTTGGTGGCCCCACAGATGGCCCCGGCGCCCTTACTCAGGATATTATCACCGCCGTCGGTAACCCTGCCGCGCTGCCCACCAATACCACCAACGTTACCCGGTACGACTACCAGGATTATATCTTCCGCACCGGCCTCGGTACCGATAACAACGTTTCCGTAACCGGTGGCAGAGACAAAACGAAGTATTACACTTCCGCTTCCTATTTCTACAACCAGGGCATTATCAAGAATACCGATTTCCGCCGCTTCAGCTTCCGCGTCAACCTCGACCAGGAGATCGTGAAATGGGCCAGCATGAGCGTTGGACTGAACTATATCAACAGCGATGCGAATGAAAAGCCCGATGGCAACTCCTTCTATTCGCCCATGAACTCCGTCACCATCATTGGCAACTTCCACGATATATGGAAACGCGACGCGCTCGGCAACCTGCAGGCAGTAGGAGAGCGGGGCCGTGTAAATCCAGTGTCGGTTATTGAAGACTTCAAGCAGAAGCAGGAAACCAACCGCTTAATTGCCAGCGTCGGTGTGAAGCTGCGCCCCATGAAAGGCCTCAGCTTCGATTATACCCTGGGTATCGATAACTACGCCCAACGCGGTACCACCCTGATGCCTCCGTTCACCTACAATGTGAGCACCGCCTTCTTCGGGGGTGGTCCCGACCTGTCGGCTTCGCTGAATGGTTATGCCAGTGCCGCCGTCAACAATTTCTTCCAGATCAACCATGACCTCAGCGGTACTTATCAGTTCGACATCAACGATAACCTCGCCAGTACCACACAGGCCGGCTACTCGGTGCAATACGAAAAGAATGGCTATACCCTGTCGCACGGTCGTGGCCTGGCCCCGTTCGTTGAAACGGTCAACGCTGCAGCTACCATCTTGCCGGGAGCGGATGAACGCACCGAGTTCTCCGTGTCGGGTGTTTACCTGCAAGAAAGCCTTAAATACCGCAATCATTTGTTCCTGACCGGTGCTATCAGGGTGGATGGCTCGTCCGTATTCGGCGAAGACCAGCGCAACCAGGTGTATGTGAAAGCAAGCGGCAGTTATGTGTTGTCAGAAACTGATTTCTGGAGCAAGCTGTCCATTGGTAAATGGTGGAACCTGGCCAAACTGCGCGTTGCCTATGGTCAATCGGGCAACCTGACCGGTATTACGCCCTATGCTCGTTTCAATGGATACAATGCCGTTGCTTTCCTGGGCCGCAGTGCTATCTTCAGCAGTAGCGAGTATACGGATCCGGATGTCAGTCCCGAAAGACAACAGGAACTGGAACTGGGCGCCGATCTGTCGTTCTTCGACAGCAGACTCGGTGTAAATTTCAACTATTACACCAAGAAAGTAGATGAGTTGCTGGTATCACGGGTAATTGCACCCACCAATGGTTATGCGAGCTTCCAGGATAACCTGGGGTCGCTCGAGAACAAAGGTTTTGAGGTAGTGTTGACCGGAACACCCGTCAAGAACAAAGACTGGCGATGGGATATTACCGGCATCTACAACCACAATCGTAACAAGGCTGTGAAGATCGGTCAGGCTTTAAGGCTGTTAAGCACCAACTCCGGTGCGCCGGTTGCGATCCTCGAAGGACAGCCGATCGGCGTTTTCTACGGCACTTTCTTTGCCCTCGATGGAAGCGGCAACCAGATCAAGAACGGATCGGGATTTCCACAAATAGAAAGGGGTGTGCAGAACAGCCCATTGAGCTATACCACACAACGGGATGCAAATGGGTTGCCCACTGGTACGCCATTGCGGAAGGTGATCGGCGATCCCAATCCCGATTACACCGCCTCACTGGTGAATGAAGTGAGTTATAAGAATTTCAGCTTCCGCGCCCAACTGGATGCGGTGCAGGGCGTGGAGGTCTGGAATGCGGACTTCCGTACACGTCAGGGAGTAGGCAATGGTAAGGTAGCCGAGCAGGAACATCGCGGAGAATTGCCCCGTGGTTATATCAACAGCGTATATCAGATTGAAGAATGGCGCGTGGATGATGGCTCTTTCATCAAGCTGCGCGAAATATCGCTGAGCTACCGTTTCGGCAAGGTGAAAGTATTCCGTGACCTGACCGTGAGCGCCAGCGGCCGCAACCTGATCTCCTGGGATGATTACAAAGGATATGATCCTGAGGTGACAGCAGGGGGGCAAAGTACTGTATTGCGGGGTATCGACTTTGGTGCCGTACCCATTCCACGCACTTTCAACCTTTCTGTGACAGCTAAATTCTAATCCTAAAAAATTGATTGTATGAAATTGTTCAATATAAGACTATCAACCGCTTTTTTACTGGCCCTGGTGCTGATACAGAGCGTGGGTTGCAAAAAGAACTATACCGATCCTTCGAGGGTGCCGCCCGGTAATGCGTTGACGACGGCGAGGGGCCTCACGGGTGTCGTGGTGGGGCTGCACCGGGTTTACTCGGTGGGGCGCGCCAGCTCGCTGTACAATACAGTCACTGTAGATGGATTTACTACCCGGCAGCTCAACATCATCAACCAGGGTAATACCGCCGAATATCAATTGTTCCTGGGTGGTACAGCCGTTGATGGCACCAATACCATTTTAGCTGGCTTGTGGACCGGTAGTAACAAACTCATCTTCGATGCCGATAATGTACTGCGCAATGCACCGGCCTTAACGGATAAGGCGTATGTGAGCGGATTGATCGCCTATGCCAGTATCTTCAAAGCATTGGCGATCGGCAATATGGCGATGTACTGGGATCACGTACCCGATACCATCAGCGCCATCGGCGCCAACGTTAATTTCATTACCAGTGCGCAGGCTTTTACCAAGGCCATAGGCATTTTGGACAATGCGCTCACTGCCGTTGCCGCCAATCCCATCAGTGCACAGTTTACGGCGAATATGCCGGCAGGTATCGATATCGTCAACACCCTGCATGCCCTGAAAGCGCGTTATGCGTTGGCCACCGGCAACAATGCCCTGGCGATCACCGAGGCCAATGCGGTTGACCTCACTAAAAAGTCGACCTTCAATTTTGATGCGGTAACCCTGAACCCGATCTGGGAAACGGCTACTTCCACCAACAACGTGTACCAGCCGATCGACTCTACCATGGGTTTGCCGAAAACACTGGAGCCAAGCCTGACCGATAAACGCGTACCCTTTTATATTTCGATTGTGCCTACTTCTGCACAACGTTACCGCATCAATGGATTTGGCGCTCTTTCGAATTCGGCCTGGCCCCTCTACCTGCCCGGTGAGATGACGTTGATCAAAGCAGAAGCATATGCCCGGCAGAATAATCTGCCCAATGCCATCGTAGAACTCAATAAGATCCTTACCAAGAAACCGGCCGACGATCCTTATGGGGTAGGGGCCGATCAGCCGGCCTACGCGGGTGCCATTACCCAGGATGCTGTGCTGGAGCAGATCTACCGCAACAAGGCGATCGAGTTGTACATGTCGGGCCTGCGCCTGGAGGACCAGCGCCGCTTTGGCCGTCCGCTGGCTGAGCGCAAGCGGAACTACATGCCTTATCCCAATGTGGAGCGCGACAACAATTCCAATACACCGCCCAACCCGGCTAATTAACCGCAAGTAGGGTAGCAGCATAGCTACCAACATATATAGCAAGGCCGCTTCCATAGTGAAGCGGCCTTTTTTTATCGGCTGAAAGCGGCCGACAGCCAATTAATGGACTTGCTAACGCGATTTAGCTTTGGTGGTTACAACAAAATAAAATTATATTGCACACGTTTAACTGCTTAACCGTAGCCAACGTGAGCGCCGCTTCGCCATACCAGGATCAGCACGACGATGTGTTCCAGCAACTCTTCAACGAGTTGTTCCGGGAGCATGAGCACAAGCTCTATGCTTTCGTGGTGAAGGTACTTCGGTCAGATGCCCAGGCTAAAGACATTGTGCAGGAAGTGTTCCTGAAACTATGGACCATCCGCGAACAACTGCACGAGATTGAGAACATGGACGCCTTCCTCTACAGGCTTACCGAAAACAAAGTCTACGACCATCTCCGCGCCGCCGCCACCCGCGAAAAACTGCGCCTCGAGTTGTGGCACCGTATCAAAGCGGCCAGTGAGGATGCTTCCCAGGCACTCGAAGCCAAAGAATACCACCACCTCATTCACCAGGCCATTCAGCAATTGCCACCCCAGCGCAAAACGATCTACCTGCTCAGTAAACACGAGGGCCTCAAACAACAGCAGATCGCCGAAGAACTGCAGATATCTCCGCACACCGTGCGCAACCACCTCGCCGAAGCCTTCCGTTCTATCCGCAACTATGTAAAAAAGAATATCCAGACCTTCTTCTCCTTGTAAGGGTGATTGGCCGCAGTGGGCAACCTTCCCAGCCGGCAGGAAAAAATCTTTCCCGGCACTAGTAGTTTTTTTCCCGGCAGCCGTCAACTATACAATGCCAGCCAGAATTGAACTATTATTTCAGAAGTTTATCGATGGCTCCTGTACTGCACAGGAGTACGAGGAACTCATGAACCTGTTGAAAGCGAACGAACACGAAGAAAAAGTACGCCAAATGCTGCAACAGGTGTACCAGGGCACCGCACGCTCCCTCAAATCGGTTACTTATGTAGACGAGCAAGGTCAGCTACAGGTAGCTACGGAAGAGGAGCGGGGCGCCAGACTGCCTGGTAAAAAGAGCCGTGTGCGTGCCCTCGTATGGAGCGCGGCGGCCGCGCTGATCCTCGCCTTCGGCGGCTGGTGGTTGAATAAAAAGGCAGCTACCAGTCCGGGCAAACTGCCTGCGCACCAGGAGCTGGCCATGAGCAAGACCACCAAGCGCGGCGAAATGAAATTCCTCCTGTTGCCCGATGGTACCAAAGTATGGCTCAACGTGGCCAGTACGCTCGAGTTTCCTCCCTCCTTTAATGGCAAAACCCGCGAAGTAAAACTTACCGGCGAAGCCTATTTTGATGTAATGCATGCGGCTGATCAACCTTTCCTCATTCGCACCGGTCATGTGGTGACCAGGGTGCTCGGCACGGCGTTCAACATCAAAGCCTATCCCGGACAAGCCGATATAGTAGTATCGGTACAGCGTGGTAAAGTACAGGTGAGCAAAGACGACCAGGTGATGGCAACCCTTACCAAAGGGCAGGAAGTGAAAGTGATCAATGCGGCAGAAGAAGCCACCGTGAGTGCCACCAGCGAAACCAATGTGGCCGCCTGGACCAATGGCAGGTTGATTTACGAAAGCAGAACCATCGGCGAGATCGTCAGCGATCTCGAACGTACGTATAACGCAACTATTATCCTGCAAGACAGCTCCATCAGCAAAGAGGTTTATACCACTTCCTTCCGCCGCGATATTGGCGTGGACGATGCGTTGGCCATCATTTGCAAAGCCATTGACCTTACACTATCGAAAGAAAACAACACGTATTTACTCAGCAAGAAAGAGAAACGATAATCGAAACTGCTTAAACCCTATTATATCACCAACAGTAAACCGTATGCCGACGGAATACTGCCAAAACGATTGCCATGTACTGCTGTAATGCGCCGTAATAAATGCGAAGGATGATCAGGTGTCAGACGTGCCCCTTCCTGCGCCGTGGTTGATCCGTTCCGTATACACATAAAAAAAACCGTCAGCAGATGCCGCCGCCGACGGTTGATGTTTCATTAAACTCATTGTGGAATTAAATAAAACGATGTAAATCTATGCATTTAATAGCTAAATGCACAGGTGGTGGTTCCTTTTTTACCGTACCCGCAACAGCGAACCATATACTTGTCATTAAACGGTTGCTTATGAGGATCTTCCTGTTATCCATTCCCCTGTTCATCAGCTTGATGCTGCTGGCCGAAAAAGGCAGCGGACAGCTTGTTGACCAGGTGCGTGTGGATGTACAATTCAACAATGTGAGCATCAGGCAGGCGCTCCGCCAACTGGAAGGCAAAACGGCTTTCCATTTTACGTTTCGCGATGCCGACCTCGATGATAAAGTGCACGTTACCTATACTGCCAGGCAGGTAACGGTGGCTCACGTGCTGCGCACCATCCTGGTAAATCAATCACTCGCGTTTTACCAGCAGGATGTAAACATCATCATTAAAAGGATCATCGAAGACGATGAAGCGCCGGAAGAGAAACCTGCCAACCTGCCGCCCTTATCGGCCGTGGTACGTGGACGCGTTACCAGCGAAAAAGGCGAACCGCTCGATGGTGTATCGGTAACCGAAAAGGGCACCAACAATGGTACCATGACCAATCGCAACGGTCAGTTCACGTTGCTGGTAGCGAGCGATACCGCTATACTTCAATTCAGCTTTATCGGTTATCAAAGCAAGGACATGCCCGTGGCCCGCCGGCAGGAGCTAACCGTTTCGCTGGGATCATTGGCCAATGACCTCAACGATGTGGTGGTGGTAGCCTATGGCCAACGCCAGCGCAAGATCGAAACCCTGGGCGCCCAATCGAACCTCGATGTAAAGGACCTCAAGCAACCGGTAGCCAATATCTCTACCGTACTGGCCGGGCGTATCTCGGGCCTGGTAGGGGTGCAGCGTAGTGGTGAGCCCGGCCGTGATGGGGCAGATCTATGGATTCGTGGCATCGCCACCTCCGGCAACAGCGCACCGCTCATCTTAGTGGATGGAGTAGAACGCCAGTTCAACAACCTCGACCCCAACGATATTGAAACCTTCACCATATTGAAAGACGCTTCCTCTACTTCGGTGTATGGTGTGCGGGGCGCCAATGGCGTTATCCTCATCACTACCAAAAGAGGCAAGGCAGGGCGCACGGAGATCGGGGTAGATTTCTACCAGGGCTTCACGCGCTTCACGCGCCTGCCCGAAACAGCCGATGGTGTTACCTATATGCAAATGGCCAACGAAGCGTCGATGACGCGCGGCGGCAATCCCATCTATTCCGAAGAAGCCATTCGCAAAACCTATACGCAGGAAGATCCTTATCTCTATCCCAATGTAAACTGGTTCAAAGAGATCTTCAACGACTTTGGTAAGAACCGTAAAGCCAACCTCAGCGTGCGCGGTGGTAACGAAAAGTCGAACTTCTATGTATCCGCTGGTTATTATGATGAAACAGGTCTGTTTAAAGTAGATGCTTTGCAGAAGTACAACTCGACCATCAAGTTCAACCGCTTCAACTTCAGCTCGGCGCTTTCTATTAAAGCCACCAAGACCACTACGCTCGACCTGGGCATCAAGGGCTGGATCTCCAACGGTAACTATCCCGGTTCCGGAACCAACGATATCTTTTACATGGCGATCAAGACCTATCCGATCCTGTATCCCACGATGTACCCCGATGGCAAAGAGCCTTTCACCTCCACCGGCGGCGGTTTGAATACGCCGTATGGTATGCTGGTGAACCGTGGTTATGCTACTACCTACGAGAACCAAACCATGAGCGATATACAGGTGAAGCAGGATCTGGGCTTTATCACCAAAGGATTATCGGCCCGGGCATTGTACGCATTCGATGCCACCAATTCCAATACGTTGAGCCGGTTGAAAAGTCCGAGCACCTATTACGCTACCGGCCGCGATGCGAACGGTAACCTGGTATATGCGGTTTCGGGACAGGGGCAGGATTTTCTTTCCTTCTCCCGTAGCAATGGCGGCAGCCGCCAGTTCTATTTCGAAGGCGCCCTCAATTACCAGAACTCGTTTGGTGCGCACCGCGTAGGCGGTATGTTGCTCTATAACCAGAGCGACCGGGTAAGTGCCACCGCCGGCGACCTCATCGGTTCTATTCCTTTCCGCAGCATGGGTTCTGTTGGCCGTTTTACCTATTCGTACGACGACCGCTACCTGGCCGAAGCTACCTTTGGCTACAACGGTTCGGAAGCCTTTACGCCTGAGAAACGGTATGGGTTCTTCCCTTCGTTTGCCGCGGGCTGGGTGTTATCGAACGAATCATTTTATGGCAACCTCACCGAAATATTCCAACTGGTCAAGTTCCGCGCCTCCTACGGCCTCGTGGGCAACGGCAATATCTCAAGCCAGCGTTTTGGTTATGTAGGCACCGTAGTAGGTACCACGGGTTACTCGTATGGGCAGGATAGGGGTAATGGCATCAGTGGTATCGATATCGATCGCTACCCGGTTGATGTGACCTGGGAAACCGAGAAAGACCTTAACCTCGGTCTGGAACTGAAGACGCTTAACAATGCTTTATCGATACAGGTGGACCTGTTCAACCGCAGAAGGGAAAACATCTTCCGTCAGCGTGGCGTGGTGCCCGACTTCCTCGGCATCCGCAACAATATCGTAGGCAATCTGGGTATCGTGAACAGCCGCGGTATCGACGTTACAACAGAGTACACCAAACAGATTGGCCAGGTCAACGTATACCTGCGCGGTACTTTCACGTACAACGAGAACAAGACGATCGAAGACGATAGTCCGTCCAAACCATACCCCTGGCTCGAAACAAGGGGACTGCCGGTATACTACCGCATGGGCTATATCGCCGAAGGGTATTATACGCAGGCAGAGATCGATGATCCCAAGGTGGCACGCACAGTGGGTGTTGTGCAGGCCGGCGACCTCAAATACAAAGACCTCAATGGCGATGGCGTTATTGATGGTAATGATATGATGAAGATCGGCAACGACCAGGTGCCCCAGGTCCTCTATGGTTTTGGTACCACCCTCGGTTGGAAGAATTTCTCCCTGGGCGCCTTCTTCCAGGGTACGGCGTTGGTGGATTTCTACATGGCCAACGATTTTATGCCTTTCCGGTATGGCTCTACCCGTGGTGGTTTGTTCTCCAACATCCACAGTCGCTGGACGCCGGAGAATCCCGACCAGAACGCCTTCTATCCCCGCCTTTCCTATGGCAGCGATATCAACCAGAACTATACTTCCAGTAACCATTGGGTGATGAATGGCCGCTTCCTGCGCCTCAAGACCCTCGACTTTGGCTATACGCTGAAGAAGGGTTCGCTGAGCAAACTGGGAGTACAGAACATGCGGGTATACTTTATCGGGTACAACCTGTTTACCATCAGTCCCTTTAAAATGTGGGATCCCGAACTGGGCGGTGGATATGGCGGCGGCCCCAACGATGGGGGCTCCGGCACCCGCTATCCCAATATCAAAACCTATTCTGTAGGCGTAAGTGTAACCTTCTAACCGTTAAAAACGATGACCATGCACTTCAACAAACTCATATATACTTTCCTGCTGCTGGTGGTGGCTGGTTCGGTGAGCTCCTGCAAGAAGTTCCTCGACCAGGTGCCCGACGATAAGCAGACCATCGACGATGTATTCAAGAAAAAAGCTTCTACCGAACAATACCTGGCCGGTGTATACGGCTATATCCGCTGGGAGAATGATCCCTGGAAGGGACTCTCGGACGAACTGGATATTACCTATAACGACGATGCTACCTATGCCATGAACCTGGGCAGCTGGGACATCAACCGCAGCAGCTTCAACTTCTGGACGCATTATTACCGGGGTATCCGCACGGCTACTTATTTCATGCAACGGGTGGAGGAGTGTCCCGAAATAGAAGACGCACTGAAAGTACAATACAAGGCTGAAGCCAAAGCCCTGCGTGCTTATTTCTATTCGCGCATCCTGGCGCAATATGGCCCCTTCGTCATATTACCCGATGTGGTGATTGCCCCCGATGCGGATATCAAGGATTTCAGTTTCTTCCGCAGCTCGTATGACGAGTGTGTGGCCTATATTGAAAAAGAGCTCGATGGCGCGGTGCCCAACCTGCCGGCCACGCAAGGTAGCAGCCAGGAATATGGCCGCATCAAGAAGGGCATTGCCCTGGCCATGAAATCGCGGATGCTGTTGTATGCGGCGAGCCCGCTCTACAACGGCAATACCGGCTATGCCAATTTCAAGAACAGCGATGGCAAACAATTGATCAGTCAAACCTATGATGCCAACAAATGGAAGAAAGCAGCAGACGCCGCCAAAGCGGTGATCGATATGCCCGACTATAGCTTGTACCGAGAACTCGATGGCAATGGCAAAGTGAAACCGTTCGAGTCGTTGAAGAATGTGTTCCTGAAAGACTGGAACCCGGAGGTGATCATGGCCAGGGTGGATAACGATGCGCTGTACAATATCGATAAGTACGGCACACCGTACAGCATCGGCGGCTGGTCGTCGCACGGACCTACGCAGCAGTCGGTGGATGCTTATTTTATGGCCAATGGAAGGTCGATCGACGATCCTTTGTCGGGTTATGTAGAAACAGGGTTTACTAATACGGCCAACAGTTATTATGCGGCTGGTGCATCGAACATGTATGTAGGCAGGGAACCGCGTTTCTATATCGCGATCACCTTCAACCTCAGCAAGTGGATCAACAATTACATCAACAATACAGGCGGAACAGGATCGGCGCCCATTACCGTACAGATGTACAAGGGCGGCAACAGTGGCCAGTACACCGGCCGCAACTGGAGCCGCACCGGGTATATTGTGCGCAAGCTCATCAACCCCAACACCTATTGTTTATCGGGCGACCAGATCAAGATCGCTGCCCGCACGGTAGTGATGTTCCGCCTGGCTGAGATCTATCTCAACTATGCAGAAGCGTTGAATGAGTTCAGTCCCGGGCATGCGGATATCAAAACGTATATCAACCTCATCCGCGAGCGTGCCGGCATTCCTACGTACGGTGGCGATCCCGGCCAGGTGCCTGAACCTGCTGGACAGGATGGCTGGCGCACGGCCATTCGCAAAGAGCGCCGCGTAGAGCTGGCCTTCGAGCAGTTCCGGTATTTCGATACCCGCCGCTGGAAGATCGCCGAGCAAACCGATGGCGGGGCTTTCTACGGCATGGATGCGAATGCTTCCAATACCACCGACTTCCAGAAACGTACGGTCTTTGAAACCCGTGTTTTCCAACCTAAAATGTACCTGTGGAATATCCTGCAGAGTGAGCTCAACAAGGACAAGAACCTCGTGGGCAATCCCGGCTGGTAACCATTAAAACCTGTATCATGCAAATAAGAAACTTCTATACAACCCTCACCGGTTGCGGACTCGCACTGTTGCTGGCGACCGGTTGCGATAAAGATTATTGGACTACTGACGTGGAAACCACCATTACACCCGTAACGGTGAATGCGCCGGCCAACAATGTATCGCTGGCCCTCGATCCGCTCAGCAATGCGGTGGTGAACTTCGAATGGTCGGCCGCGAAAACAGGCAATCAAACCCCGGTGTATTATAAAGTGCTGTTTGCTACAGAAGGCGGCAGCTTCGCCAAACCCGTTTCCAGCTTTATACCTACGGCGATGGGTACCAAAAATGTGCTGACGCTTTCGCACCGCGACCTCAATAAGGTGGCCAATGCTGCCGGCATCAAGGCGCTTGCGAAAGGCAAGGTGAAGTGGACGGTAGTGGCCTCCAATGGCGTGGCTTCCGATACTTCGAAAGAACTGCGGGTGCTGGAACTGGAGCGTCCCGGCGGCTTTGCCGAAAACCCGGCCGAAGTGTTCATCACCGGCGCTGCTACAGAAGCGGGCACCGATGCCAGCAAGGCGATACGACTGAAGAAATTGTCGGACGGTGTGTTTGAATTGTATACTTCTTTGGACGCCGGCACTTACCAGTTTATCGACAAGGTGAGCGGTACACCGGTATCTTTTGTGCTCGATGGTGCCTTGATCAAAGAAGGCACGGCGGGGAATAGTCCGGCCAGCAGCAAAACTGCTTACCGCATCAACATCGACTTCAATACAGCCACTGCCAGCTTAACCGAGATACAGGAAGTTGGGTTGTGGTTTGCAGGCTACAACAAGGTAACGCAGTTGCTAACCTACGATGCGGGTGGTGTGTGGAAAGCGGCCGACCTAGCCATCGTGTTCAAGCAGGAGGCCTGGGGCAAGGATGAGCGGTACAAATTCCGCGTGGTAGAGAAAGATATGAGCGGTAATGTGAAGAACGTATTCCAGGCCAGCGCTACCAAAGACAACGGTAAACCTACGAGCAGCACGGTGGCGAGTTATTGGTACTTCAAATCGAACGACGCTTCGCAGTGGGATTATACCTACAAGTTTGAGAAGGAAGCGCCGAAGGCCGATATCCTCGTAAAATTCACCGGTGATAATTACACGCACCAGATAGTCTATAAATAATTCATGTACCAGGGAAGTCGACGTTGGTTGAGTCGCACAACCAGCGGTGGGGCAGCAGCCGACCGGATTGGATCCATGATCCGGTCAACAGCAACGGTTGGTTAGCCGGCCGGCTGAACCCCCAAAGGCTTCCCTGGTCACTTTAAAACTTATTATATGCAATCGACCTATACATTACTGCTGGCAGGCGCTGTACTGCTGACTGCCTGCGAAAAGAAAGACCGTTATCCCGACAAGCCCAATACACAACCGGAGGAGAAACCCTTCGTGTACGATTTCGTGCAGTCGGCCGATAAAGCACAACAGGCTTTGAATACGCAATTCTGGTCGGTCAATGAACAGTATTACAACCAGAACAACGACGGACATACCGGCTTTAATTATTGGTGGAATGCCCATGCACTCGATGTGCTGGTAGATGGGTATGTGCGCACCAATGATGCGGCTTATGTAACGAAGATGAATGCGCTGTACGATGGCATGTACAAGAAGAACGGCAATAAATGGACCAACAATTTCTACGATGATATGGAGTGGATGGCGCTGGCCTGCCTGCGGGCCTATGCGGCTACGAACGACGCCAAGTTCAAGACGTTGGCCGAATCGCTGTGGACGACCATCAAAGGTGGCTGGACGACGGTGAACGGTGGCGGCATCATGTGGGAGAAGAATTCACCGGCTTCCAAAAATGCCTGCAGCAACGGACCGGCCATCATACTCGCTGTTCGCCTGTACAAACTGAATGGCAAACAGGACGACCTCGACTGGGCAAAGAAGATCTATACCTGGCAACGAGCCAACCTGGTAGAAGCAGCGCGTGGCATCGTGTGGGATGGGTTTGGCAATTTCAACGAAGGCATGGTGCTTACTTACAATCAGGGCACCTGGCTGGGCGGCGCGCTCGAACTGTATACCATCACCAACGACGAGCAGATGCGCAAGGATGCCATCCGCACGGCCAACTATATCATGAACGACCCTGTGAAGTTTTCGCCTAAGGGGATACTCAAGGGGGAGAATACCGGTGATGGTGGTTTGTTCAAGGGCATCTTTATCCGCTATTTTGTGCAGCTTATTCAATTGGGTAAGCTCGATGACTATGCCAGGGGCCAGTACCTGCAATACCTGCAACGCAATGGCGAAAGCCTGGTACGGTATGCAACGCTGCAGCCCGACAATGTTTTTCAGCCCAACTGGAATGCGCTGCCCACCACCAATAAACTTGATTGCTCGGTGCAACTGAGCGGACTCATGCTGCTGGAAGCCATCAATGAGTTGAAGCGGGCGGGTATTTTGAAATAATGTTTGTGTTTGAACCATAGCTCTCGTTATTCCTTATGAAACAGTTGTTCCTGATGCTGGCAGGTTGCGTAAGCGGCCTGCTGGCTTTGGGTACGCCGCCCGATACGAGTGTGCGTACCCCTAAAGATGATTACTGGACGGCGCCGCAGGCGCCGTATGCAGCCCGCAAGGCTTTGTACTTACAATACTGTGCCGCCAATGACCAAACCGGTGGCCGGGATGGTGTCTTTAGCCAGATCGCCCGACTGGAATTGAGACTGCCGGTGAATGAAGACTTGGTGCGCGAGGGCATCGCCTTCGTGTACACGGGCAAAGACTGCAATGATTTTACCATTGGCGGTATGGTGCGGTTGCTGTATCTGAATAAGCAGCGCAAGGCCTTGTCTGCTTCGCTGGTAAAGGACATAGAAAAATGCCTGCTCGATTTCAAATACTGGTGGGATGAGCCATTGGCCGATATTCAATACCGCTGTTACCATACCGAAAACCACCAGGGGCTTTACCATAGCAATGAATTACTGGCTGGTCAACTCCTGGCGGATAGTGTATTCCGCAATGGTAAGAGCGGTTTGCAACACCAGCAACATGCCCTGGAGCGCCTGGAGCGGTGGATGCAATACCGCAGCCGCTTTGGGTTCAGTGAGTGGCTCTCGAATGCCTATTATGATGTGGAGCTGATGATACTGACCAACCTGCACGACTTTGCGGCAAGCGAAGCCCTGCGCAAGCGGGCTGGTTTGCTGCTCGATATGCTGACCTACGATATGGCCGTCAACAATTACCGGGGGGTGTTTGGATCTACGCATGGGCGTGGCTATTCGCAACATATTCGTGGTGGTAGGGTAGAGTCTACATCGCCTTCCATGAAGATACTGTTTGGCGTAGGCGTGTTCCATACGCCGGTTTCCCTGGGCGCGGTGTCGCTCGCTACGAGTGACTATCGTTGTCCATCGCTTATTGAAAATATAGCCACCGATTATGTAGTCACCCTGCGCAGCCGCCAGCGGCAAAGCATCGAGGTGGCCGATGCAGCACAATATGGATTGAAGTATGAGGAGGAGCTCACCACCCATTTGTTCTGGGGCATGCAGGAGTTCATTCACCCGCAGGTGGTGCGTATGTCGAAGCAGTTATCGGAGCAATACAATACCTGGCCTTATAAGAACTACGAGCATTACATCAAGCAATACGATCAGCAGGTGCAACAGCACGGACGGGTGGTGAATAACCGGCTCGACCGCTTCGCTTTATCCGAAGCGAATATCGAAACCTATCGCACGCCGCATTACATGCTGAGCAGTGTGCAGGATTACCGCAAAGGCGCGGTCGGTTACCAGCAGCATATCTGGCAGGCTACGCTGGGCGTGGATGCGGTGGTGTTTACGAACAGTCCGGGTTCAAAAGACCCCATGGGCGTGTGCCCCAATTTTTGGGCGGGCAATGTATCGATGCCGCGTACGGTGCAACACAAAAATGTATTGATCAGTATATACCGCATTCCGGCTAAGGCTTCTCAGCCTTATTCGCATGCTTATTTTCCGCGGGCTGCTTTTGAGGAGGTGGTGGAGCAGGGGAGCTGGGTCTTTGCCCGTAAGGACAGCGGCTACCTGGCGTTGTATGCCGCGCAGCCAATGCAGTGGATGCGTGATACAGCGGGTGCGCTGAATGAGTGGCGGGCGTTGACGCCCGATAACAGCTGGATCTGTGAAATGGGTTCGCAAAAGGAGTGGAAGACCTTTGCCGCTTTTGTGAAAGCGATCGGCGCTGCAATTGTAGTTAGCGATACGGCTGGTGTACAGTATCATTCGCCCAGGGCAGGTGTAGTAAGTGTGGGATGGGAGGCACCATTCGTGGTGAATGGGGTGGAGCAGTCGCTCAGTAAGTATCCCCGTTTTGAAAACCAATATTCGATGGTGGCTTTCGATGCGCCACAGGTTAGTATTAAGAAGGATGGTCAGGAGCTGGTGTTGGACTTTGCCAGTGGTGAGCGGCAGGAGCGTGTGGCGGTTCGCGATAGGGCGAAGGGCCGGGCAAAGGCTGGCGTTGGAGAAGACCGTAGTGCCGCGGAAAATCGCGAAGCCAGTAAGGGTAGCGAGAAAAAAGGCGTTTTAAAAGCTGGCAGGGTAGAAGCCCAGGGCGGCCTCACCAACTGGCCAAAAGGCTTTGCGCCACAGGAGGTGGGCAGGCGATTGATCGACCGCTTCATTGCCACGCCACATACCAATTTCGGCATGCCTGGTCCGCCGGGATCTATCACCTATTCAGAAGTGTGCACCTGGCTGGGCGCCCTGCGCGTAGCCGGCACCCTGCGCGACAAACGATCGATGGGTTTGCTGGAAGAGCGTTTTAAGCCACTCCTGTATGCAAAGAACAAGCTGCAGCCCAGGCCCGACCATGTGGACCATACCGTATTCGGCACCGTGCCGCTGGAGCTGTACCGGCAAACGGGCAATACCCTCTACCGCGATATGGGGTTGTGGTTTGCCGACGAGCAATGGAAACTGCCGGCCAATGCCCTGCCAGAATATTCCCGCCTGCTCGATAACGGTTACAGCTGGCAAACACGTCTTTGGATCGACGACATGTTCATGATCACGGCCATTCAGTCGCAGGCTTATCGTGTTACGCAGCAGCGTAGCTACATCGACCGGGCCGCGCATGAAATGATCTTGTACCTCGATTCCATCCAGCGGCCCAATGGGTTGTTTTACCACGCGGCCGATGTGCCCGTATTCTGGGGGCGTGGCAATGGCTGGATGGCGGCAGGCATGACGGAATTGTTGAAGGCCCTGCCGAAAGACAATGCCAACCGGCCGCGCATCCTGGCGGCTTACCGCACCATGATGGCGACGCTAAAAGACCACCAGCGGGCCGATGGCATGTGGGGACAGTTGGTGGATGATCCGCAGTCCTGGGCCGAATCGTCGTGCACCGGTATGTTTGCCTATGCCCTGATCACGGGCGTAAAGCAGGGCTGGCTCGATAAAAAGACCTACGAGCCGGTGGCCCGCAAGGCCTGGCTGGCCCTGGTGACCTATATCGATGAGCAGGGTGATGTGCGGGAGGTGTGTGAGGGTACCAATAAAAAGAACGACCGGCAATTTTACCTCGACCGGCGGCGTATTACGGGCGATATGCATGGGCAGGCCCCGGTTTTGTGGTGTGTGGCAGCATTGTTATAATTTGTTATATTGCGTAGCTAAAACGGTATAGTTTAGGCGTTCAGCCTGTATTCACCACAAACACTTGCAGTTATGAAAAGAAGAATGTTCCTTCAGCAAACGGGCCTTGCAGGCGCCGGTTTATTTATGGGTCCGGTTTTGTCGATGGCTTCCACCACGGGTGGCGCGCCGCTGGCTCCGCAATCATTTCCCGTTGTGCGTATCCCCGCCGATAAACGCCATTTCTCCAGCGCAGCAGTAGAAAAAGCCATTGCTGAGTTCAAAGCCAAGGTAAAGAACCCCGAACTGGGCTGGCTGTTTGAGAATTGCTTTCCCAATACACTCGATACTACAGTATACCATACCACGAAAGATGGTCGTCCGGATACTTACGTGATCACCGGCGATATCGATGCCATGTGGCTGCGCGACAGCAGTGCCCAGGTGTGGCCCTATATGCAATTCGTGAAGGAAGATGAGCCCCTGAAGCAATTGATCGCGGGTGTCATCAACCACCAAACGGCCTGCGTATTGAAAGATCCGTTTGCGAACGCCTTCTACAACGATCCCAATAAACGCGGTGAGTGGACCAAAGACCACACCGATATGAAACCCGGCGTGCATGAGCGCAAATGGGAGATCGATTCGCTGTGTTATACCATCCGGCTGGCTTACCATTACTGGAAATCGACCGGCGATACGTCACCTTTCGATGCCCAATGGCAGGAAGCCATCAAAACCATCCTGGCTACCTTCCGCGATCAGCAAAGGAAGAAAGACAATGGTAAATACAAATTCCAGCGCACCACCCCATTCGCTACCGATACATTGCCCATGAATGGATATGGTTACCCGGTTAAGCCAGTTGGCCTCATCTGCTCGGCCTTTCGCCCCAGCGATGATGCTACCGTGTATTCCTTCCTCATCCCGGCCAACTTCTTTGCCGTAGTGAGCCTGCGCCAGGCCGCAGAAATGATCACAGCCATTGCAAAGGATGCAAAGACTGCCGGTGAGTTAAAGGCCCTGGCCGATGAAGTAGAGAAAGCCTTACAACAATATGCCATCGTAGATCATAAGACCTTTGGTAAGGTCTATGCTTACGAAGTAAATGGCTTTGGCAGCTTCAACCTCATGGATGATGCCAATGTGCCCAGCCTCTTGAGCCTGCCTTACCTGGGTGCGATCAAGGATACCGATCCTATCTACCGCAATACGCGCCGCCTGGTATTGAGCAGCGAGAATCCTTTCTTCTTCAAAGGAAAGGCCGGTGAAGGCATTGGTGGTCCGCACGTAGGGCAGGATATGATCTGGCCCATGGCCATCACCATGCGTGGTTTAACGAGCAAGGACCCTGCAGAGATCAAAGCCTGCATCAGCCTGCTGCAGAAAACACATGGCGATACGGGTTTTATGCACGAAGCCTTTCACAAAGACGATCCAACGAAATTTACCCGTAAGTGGTTTGCCTGGGCCAATACCCTGTTTGGCGAATTCTTATGGAAGACGTATAAAACACAACCTGCCCTGCTGGGATAATCAACAGCGGGCGCCTTTTTCCGCAACCGAATAATTATGATAAAACATTTACTGGCTGGCAGCCTCCTCGCAGGCTGCTGTAGCCACGCTTTTGCCCAAAAGAAATACGATCTGGCTTCTCCCGATAAGTCGGTCCAGCTCAGCATTACCATTGGCGACAGCATTCGTTATGCCGCTACGCTGGATGGTAAACTACTGATGGAGCCGGCCACCGTGCATTTCCAAACCAGTGCCGATAAACCCGGCACCTGGAAGGTGAGCAAAGCATTGACGAGTACGAAAGATGAAGTGCTGAAGCCGGTGGTGCAGCAGAAAAGCGCTGAAGTACGCGACCACTACAATCAATTGCACCTCGACTTCGCCAATGGCTTGGGTCTTGAGTGGAGGGCATACGATAACGGCATTGCCTGGCATTGGATTACCAATCACAAGGCTGAGTATACCGTGCTGAACGAGCAGGCACTATTTGGCTTCGAGGCGCTGGGCAGGGCCTGGTATCCGCAGGAAGATGGTTTCTTCAGTCATAATGAACGGCAATACCGCAACTACCGCATCGATAGTATCGGGGAGAATAAACTGGCCAGCCTGCCCGCCTTGTTCGAAGTGCGCGGTGCAAAGTTGCTCATCACCGAATCGTCTTTGTTCAACTATGCAGGCATGTGGCTGCGGGGCAAAGGCAATGGTCAGCTGCAAGGGGTGTTTCCCAACTATCCCAAAGAAAAGAAAGTAACGAGCGACCGCGATGAGCAGGTGCGCAGCCGCGAGGAATACATTGCCCGCATCAATGGGGCGCAATCTTTTCCCTGGCGTATCGTGATGATCGCGCGTACAGACAAGGATATGCTTACCAATCAATTGCCTTATCAGCTGGGCCGTCCGGCAACGGGCGACTACAGTTGGGTGAAGCCGGGTAAGGTGCAGTGGGACTGGTGGCATTACAACAATATCTATGGGGTGGATTTCCGTGCGGGCATCAATAATGAAACTTACAAGTATTATATCGACTTCGCCGCGAAATATGGCATCGAGTACGTGTTGCTCGATGAGGGTTGGTGCGATACGCGCGACCTGCTGAAGCAATCACCGGGTATCAATGTGGAAGAACTGGCCAACTATGCGCGGTCAAAGAAGGTAGACCTCTTACTGTGGACGAGCTGGCTGGTGCTGGATCGTCAGCTGGATACTGCTTTGTCACTGTTCGAGCGTTGGGGCATCAAGGGCATTAAGGTAGATTTTATGCAGCGCGACGACCAGGATATGGTGAACTATTATGAGCGCGTATCTCAACAGGCGGCGAAGCATAAACTGTTGGTGGATTTTCATGGAGCGTATAAACCGACGGGCTGGCTGCGTACCTATCCCAATGTAATGACCAGCGAAGGGGTGCTCGGCAACGAGATCAGCAAGTTTGCCGGTTCTATCGATCCCGATCATACCACTACGTTGCCATTTACCCGTATGGCAGCGGGCCCGATGGACTTTACGCCGGGTGGCATGATCAATGTGCAGAAGAATGCTTTTGCCTCAGTACCGGGCGAGCCCATGACGCTGGGCACGCGTTGCAATCAACTGGCGATGTATGTGCTGTATGAGAGTCCGCTCCAGATGTTGTGCGATATGCCTACGCATTATTACCGCGAGCCGGAGGCGATGGAGTTCTTACGTCGTGTGCCGGCGGTGTGGGCGCAAACCATACCCTTACACGCCAAGGTAGGCGATTATGCCGCCGTGGCGCGGCAGGCGTTAAATGGTGAATGGTTTGTAGGGGCTATGACCGACTGGACACCGCGTGAGTTGAGCCTCGACCTGAGCTTTTTGCCCGACGGGCAATACCGCATGTATGTGTGGAAGGATGGCGTGAATGCAGACCGCAATGCCAAGGATTTTGTGATGGAGATGTTTACGGTAGATCGTTCCAAACGCCTTACGATGAAGTTGGCGAAGGGTGGGGGCTTTGTGGCGCGGATCAGCAAACAATAGAGAGGGGCCTAAGCGAGCCTGGTTCGTAGCGGTTTCAACGCCCGCGAATAGCCGGAGCAGGAGCCCATTACAAAGAAGCAGTTTTCAGTTAGACTATAGCAGCAGCCGGTGGAGGGAACAGCAGCCCGAAGCCGGCTTTTTATATCCACACCATTGATCTTCAGCGGTTTTTGATCTATCTTTGACGCGTTTATGAGAAGTTTTGAAGATTCATATCGTCACAAGGGGATGCGGGCGCAGCTCGTTAAGTTATTGAAGGAGAAAGGGATTACCGACGAGCGGGTGCTTACCGCCATTTCGAATATACCCCGGCATTATTTCATGGATTCTGCGTTCGATAAGATCGCTTATGAAGACCGCGCTTTTCCCATCGCGGCCGATCAAACCATTTCCCAGCCTTATACGGTAGCTTATCAATCGCAGCTGCTCGATATCAAACCCTACGAAAAAGTGCTGGAAATTGGCACCGGCAGTGGCTACCAGGCCATTGTGTTGGGTGAGCTGCAGGCGATGGTGTACACCATCGAGCGGCAAAAGAAACTCTTCGACGAACACCGCAAATTTGTGCTCCGCGGTAAATACCCCAATATTAAATACTTCTATGGCGACGGTTTCGAGGGGCTGCCTACGTATGGTCCGTTCGATAAGGTGATCATCACCGCCGCTGCGCCGTTCATTCCGCCCAAACTGATCCAGCAAATGAAAGTGGGGGCCAGGATGGTCATCCCCGTAGGCGAAGGCAATGTGCAACGCATGTTACGCCTCACCAAGCTGGCCGATGGCACCACCCGGGAAGAAGTGTTCGAGAACTTCTCATTTGTGCCCATGCTGGAAGGGAAGAATAATTAATGGTGATTGTTGGATAAGGAACGTATGCCTCTTTTTGACTGCAAACTACTGTGGTCATAAAAAAAGTCTATTGACCAAGCTCCAACTGATTTCGTACCAGCTCAAAATACCTGCCTTTCTCCCGCGTGAGGCTTTCGTGATCACCAATGCCTGCAATCTGGCCCTTTTCAAGTACGATGATCTGGTCGGCGTTCCGTACGGTACTAAGCCGGTGGGCGATCACCACCACTGTTTTGCCGCGGTAAAAGGCCTGTAAGTTCTCCATTATTTGCCTTTCGGTCCTGGCATCCAGGCTACTGGTAGCTTCATCGAAAAACAGGTATTGCGGATCTTTGAATACCGCCCGGGCAATCAGTATGCGTTGTTTCTCTCCGCCGCTTAGTTCCAGCCCTGTTTTGCCGATCTTCGTATGGTATCCCATCGGCAAAGATTCCACGAATGGTGCTAAACAGGCTATATGCAAGGCCTTCATCAGCCTGGCGTCATCCGGTGATCCCTCCGCCAGCGATATGTTCTCTGCGATCGTACCCGAG
The DNA here is from genome assembly GCF_029223285.1 of Paraflavitalea sp. CAU 1676. Taxonomy (GTDB): domain Bacteria; phylum Bacteroidota; class Bacteroidia; order Chitinophagales; family Chitinophagaceae; genus Paraflavitalea. Next base: position 34,511 of record NZ_JARHUJ010000010.1, read on the forward strand.
AAAATATATCCATCCTGCATCACTACTCCGCATCGTTTTCTCCAGGCATTGTTGTCGAGTTCCTGGAGCGGCTCCAGACCCAGGAAGATTGTTCCCTGTTGTGGCTGGTAAAAAGCCAACAACAACTTGAGCAAGGATGTTTTGCCCGAGCCGGAGGTGCCTACGATGGCGGTAACTTTTCCCGCAGGAATAGCAAAGGAAATATTCTTCAGCACGTTACGTTGTTGAGCGCCTGCAAACCGAAACGACACATTGTCGAAACGAAAACCATGGGCAAGGGTGCCGGTTGGGATGCTCTTATTGATGGATACTTCATCTTCCCGTTGCCATATCTCATCCAACCGCTGAAAGGAAAGCTGCGACTGCTGCAACGACTGTAGAAATATCATCAGTCTGTCGATGGACCCCGATATCAAAGCGATGATGTAACCCACAGACAGCATCGTACCAATCGTCATGCTTTGGTGGATCACCCAATAAGCACACAAAAAGTTCATTCCCACATTTTTGAGTTGCGTCAAAACCTGTACACCCGATTGCTCATAAGCATGCAAATACAAACCACGTTTCTTAATGCCATATATGCGCGTTTGTAACGCTTCCCATTGCTTTACCTTTTGTTGCTGGGCGGCATTTACTTTGATCTCCAGCATCCCCGCTATCATTTCATTGACCAGCAGGTGATTTTCGGCGGAGGTATGAAAACTACTGTAATCCAGTTGGCTGCGGTGACGGTAAAACAACAGGAACCATCCCAGCGACAACAAGGTGAAAAACGTAAATACCAAACCTACCCAAACATTGAACAGGAACAATTGGATGCTTAGTAATAGGATCAATACCAGCGAAAAGACAGCTTGTACCCACTCCTCCGATAAGAATTTTTCGATCCGGCGCTGGTCTTCTATACGCTGGTATAAACTGGAGGGAACCCCGTTGTCAAAAAAAGAAACCGGTAACCGCACCACTTTAAGCAACAGATCGGTAATCATTCGCCTCGACACCTTCATGCTCAATTCAACCCGCACCCAGTCTCTGATAAAGTTGAAAATGCTGCCGCTAATGATCAATACGACCTGGAACCACAGCATCGTCCACAATACAGATAGATTTTTACCTTGTACGCCGCTGTCAACCATCTTTTTCATCAACTGGGGGAACACATAAGCGATCACGCTACCTGCCATCAGCGAAATGATCAGTACCCATAAAAAGCGATATTGATCCCGCAATGCGCGACGGTAAAATCCCAGGGTCTTCCCGAGTGTCGTCGCAAATGCCGTTCTGGGAAATTGTCTTTCTCTAAAATCCTCCGTGGTTGAAAAAGTTAATAATACGCCCTTATCATTGTCCTGCTTCCAGTACTGGTTGAAAGATTCTTTGTCAATCCTGATCTTCCCGTACGTAGGGTCAGAAATATAGAAATGCCTTTTTGAGATACGATACAATACCACAAAGTGATCCTGCTTCCAGTGCAGGATACAGGGCAGCACAGCAGACATTCGTAAGCCTGCTTCTGTGGCCCGCAGTACCGTTGATTTCAGTGACAACTGGCTGGCTGCCTCAACAAGATCGAGCATGCTTACCCCGGCACGTGTTGGATCGCACAGGTTCCTGAGATATTTCAGGTCACAGGATTTACCATAGTATTGGAGGATTATTTTGAGGCAGGTAGGTCCGCAGTCGCTTTGCTCTACCTGGAAATAGTGGGGGAAATGGCTCACGTGGCAGCATTAAGGATTAAAATAACCAAGGTAGGTCAGGGTAACATCCACTGTAGTCCTGTTCATCGTTGATCCGTCATGAACACAATTATCCGTAGGGGCAATGTAATAGGAATAAGCAGGCTGTTTGATCCTGACCAATGGGTAGGTTGGATAGTGTCTGAAAAAAACATCTGGCAGCGTGAACTGGCTTACGCCCTTTTCAAGGGGGTCTTTTTCCTGCACCATCCGCAAGATATCTTTAACCGACAGGTCAAGGAAAATAAGGTACCGTGGCTCATGGGTAATGTTGATGCACAACCTGTTTTTTGAACTTTCTGCTTTATCCAGTGTGATACCTTTGGATGAATCGAGGTGCAGACCCAGGAATTGAATATAGCCCTCCTCGTCTTTCCTCGATCCGGTGGTGTACAACCCTGGTAACATGCTGGCCAGTTTATATAACTCAGTTTCTGCTACAACATGCCGGTTGATCACGGGAAACAATTGTTCGGAAAGCCGATTCACGAGGTCGGCTTTCTCCTTAAAGAGGTCCAGTAATCGGTCTTTCACTCCTATCTGCTCTATTCCCAATTGTTGTATCAGGTCGATCACATTGTCTGGTAGCGAATACAATCCCACTGTATTAAAGAAAGTGCTGCTCCCGGCATCGAAATGGCTCCTGTATTCATATCCGGTGGCTACCCAGTCGTTGACAGGAATATACGATCCTGGCCGATAGTAGGCACCCGCCGGTGCCTGATCGTTGGTGGCTGGCATAACGCCGCTATTGAGGGCCACCTCTGTATCCTGCCGGATGCTATCTGCTATATATAATTGAATGGATTTGTTCATGCGACTTCGGTTTTAAATGATTCGAGCAAATAGAAATCATTGAAATAAGCGCTTTTCTCCAGGGCGGCTTCATTTTCCTGGTTGATCCGGTTCCACAGCTCTTCCGATGCGGTGTTTTTCATGTCTTCTTCTACCAGGCCGATCATGTGTTTTATGAGGTTACAGTAAACCGAAGGATTGTTGAAACCGTTTACTTTGCTGTACCGGTGCGGCAAATAACCACCTCCGCAAATATGCCGTTTGTCGCACTGCTGGCAGGTGGTGCAAAGATGCTGATGGCTATGGTAATACAGACTGATGTTTTCTTCCATAAAGATATCGGCGATCTCATTTTTATGGATGTTGATGCTGGATGCGGTAATACCGCTCTTGCAGCTTTTTAAGGTATCAACGGTTTCCAGGTCACCATTCGTTTCAACGATCAGCGACCCGCATTTGGTGATGCCCATTTGCTCATGGCCTTCATATATGCCGGCCTTTAGCCCAAGAATGGAATAAAAGAACAACAGCAAAGGTTTCCCCTGGTCATGGTCTTCCTTCCACAGCCGGTACAATCCTTCCAGTAAGGCAATGAACTTCTGCTCATCTTCCTGCTTATAAGTTTCAAAGGTGTGGAGTGGTAACAAGGTATTGACCAGGCCCACTTTGAGGTCCTTATATAAAGCATACAGGTCCGGGGCCTGCTCTTCTGGATTCAGTACCGTAATAAGCCCGAGCTTTTTGATAGAGAGCATCTTCAGGTTACGGTATATTTCATCAAAACTTCCTTTTCCCGATTTGTATATCCGGAATTGATCGTGGATGTCTTTTGTACCGTCTATGGTAACGCCAATGTCGATCTCATGTTTGTCGAGGAAATCGATCCATGCTTCGGTCAGCAAGGTGCCGTTGGTTTGAAGGGTCATGGAGTAATAGATACCCTGCCCTTTCAGGTGTTCGTCCAGGAGCGCTTTGGTGGCCGTAAAAAAAGAAGGGTTCACTAAAAGCGGCTCTCCGCCATGAAAAACAATGATCACATTCTTAACGCCCGACTGCCTGGAGTAGGTGGCGATCTTCCGGCACAAAACCTCCATGGTATCATTGCTCATGAACCTGGGCTGTTTTTTATAGGATGAATCTTCCAAATTGTACATGTAGCAATACGTGCAATTGATGTTGCACCTGCTGGCTATTTTAATAACATAGGTGTTGATAGGCATAAGGCAACAGTTGGATAAGGTGAAAGAAAAAGCTGTTCCCGTGCAGGGAACAGCTTTTATACCTAAACTAGGGCTCAATAGGGGGCTTGATCTGATGGAAAGTAGACTCAGAAAAAGTACCTACGTTGCAGGTCTCGATATCTTTACCGCCAATGATGGCGCTTAAAAGATCGATCTTTTCCCTTAAAGCCTGTTCGGAACCGAGCAGTACTTCAACATCCTGTTGCTTTGTTTCAACTGTGTTTGATTTCATTTTGGATAATTTTTAATGATAAACAATGACCCAGCCTACTGCCTGGGAATTGGCAGGGCAATTCTGCGCAAGCTTGCCGTGCTTGTTTTAGTACTAAAAAACGTTCGGGAGGATGGATTTTTTGCAAGGGGATCCCGTTGCGCCAGCGATGCCCGCTTCGCAAATGTGCCATTCCTCCCTATCTTGATTATTTATTTGCCTATCCTTCGCTTCTCCTCGTTGTTGCCTGCACTCTTATTGATCCCGCTATTTCTTTCCTTATGCTGGAAGTTGTAGGCTATCGTCAACCTTACGCCTGAATTCATTTCGTAATAATTCCTTTCGGAGATCTGTGTCTGCTCGTACACTGTTCTGTAACGGTCAAAAGCTGTATGGAATATATCATTTACCGAGCCGGTAAATCTCCAGGTCTGACCAAGACGTTTTGAAACAAATCCGTTTACAACGAATTGGTTCTTTACATAGGTGTTGTCGCTATAGAAGGGCGCGTTTTCCGAAATGTCTGCTCCAACTATAAGGTTCCACAAGGACTTGATGGTCGCGGAGCTATTGATACTGGCCGTAGCGAAAGCAGTTCGCTGGTTAATGGGGAAATTCACAACACTCCCTTTGTAATGGATCAATCCTGCGTACAGGTTAAAGGAAGTGGAGAGCCAGGGAAAAAATTGCGGATTCAATGACGAAACAACCGTAACTGCATTGAAATCTGAATAGTTTCCTTTTTGGGTGTGTAATTTACCGTCATTATCCACAATGGTCTGGGCGGAAATCCGGTTATACGTTTGACTGTAGATCAGTTGGAATATATGCTTGTTCTGCAAGGTATAGGTCAATTCATGCCGGTAGCGCCTGGAAGGCCTTAAAAATGGATCACCTGTCAGGTATATCCGGTCTGTACTATACAATTTGAACGGATTTACATCAAAAAACGATGGGCGCTGCAGCTGGCCAATAAAAGCATAGCTCAGCTGGTGCGATGGATGCAGGGAATAGAACAAAAAGGCGTTTGGGAAAAGGTTGGTATACCTGTTTTTTGTCCGTGTATCGTCGCTTTCGTTCAGTGTGCGGGTTTGCTCAAGGCGTAAGCCAAGTTTGTAATTCAATGTGGGACCAATTTTATGCGTCAGCGAACTGTAAACCGCATATATCTGCTCTTTGTACAGAAACGACTGGCTTTCGTGGATGTCATGTATAAAGCCACTCCCATTCCAATGATCGAAAGCGATATCACCGCTGCTTTGGGTTTGGCTATACTTAGTTCCCATATCCAGTTGAAATTTTCCCCGGTTCCAGGGATAGGTATAATCGGCATTGGCCGTATAATTCCAGATCGAAAGGGGCAAGCCGTTTTTGAACAGGTTACGGAATATTTCTGCTGTGCCTTCCTGTTGCTTAAAGGTGGTGTTCAAGGCGCCATTCCTGTCTTCTTTAAACCAATAGCCCGACGTTTGCAACTTCAACGATTGGCCGGCACTGTCCAGTCGTATCTTATAAAGAAGGTCGGCATTTACATACTTCGCCAGCTCCGTATTGCCGCCACGCGAAACGTGTATGGAGTCTGTTGTATTCATGGCCGGCGACAGGAACCGGGTGGGCGCTATATTGTCCCTGTCCATATCCCTGAGTGAATAATCTACCACAAAGCCTAACTGGTGATGGCGGTTGAATTTGTAGTCCATGCCTAGATTGCCTGTTACTCCTTTCTCTTTGCTGTCTCTATCAACATTGACCTGCTGATTACTAACGTTGGGATTGGGTTGCTTGAAGGAATAGTCACTGTGTATTTTTTGCCAGCTTAGAAAATGACTGTTTGTTACGTTGGTAAATCCATAAACCGTGAGCTTCTTTTTTTGGTACTCCGCACTGGCTGTCAATGATTGGTTATTATAGGTCAGCTGCGTGGTGCTGAATTGAACCCCGCCGAGCCAGCCGTCCGTAACTGGTTTTTTCAGGATGATATTGATGATACCTCCTTTGGTGTCTGCATCAAATTCGCTGGAGGGCGTTGTGAGTATTTCGATCTTATCAACCGACCCGGCAGGGATGCCCTTCAGGTAAGCAGCGAGGGCGTCTGGCGGCATTCTTAAATTCCTGCCATTCAATTGAAGCGTGCCGCCTCCTCCGCTCAACAAGATGAGGCCTGGCTCTTTTACCGTGATAAGGGGCGATTTCCCCAGTACTTCCCAGGCATTCGAGGCGCCTGCAATCCTTTGGGCCACATTTACTATAAAGCGGTCGGCTTTTCGTTCTATCAATTGCTTTCGGCCGGTTACCTGCACCTGCGTAAGATGATTGGCATTAATAGTCAGTACCTGGTTGACCTGCGAATTTTCCGTAATACGCAGCACCGTATCTGATGAAAAGTAATTAAGGTGAGAAAAGACAAGTTTGTAAGTAGCTGCGGGGATCATTGTAAACTGATACTTCCCTCCATGATCGCTCAACGCCGTTTGTACAACCGTCGTGTCTTTGATCAAACTGATCGTCACAAATTCGATGGGGTGTTGGGCGCTATCAACAACATGGCCCGAAAGTGTGAATTGTGCACATAGGCCAAAGCTCCTCATAAGTAGTACAAGTACTAATAACTTTTTAGCGATTCTCATAGAGTGACACACCTGATTAGGAATAAAGCTCTTCTGGTTAATGGTTTGTTAACAGTTCATGATTGCATATGTTGAATACTGTTAGCGATAGCTAATTTATGGAAACAATTAAAACAACCAAGAACAAACCCGTATCCGTGCGTAAAATAATGATAAGTGTGCAGTTTTCGGCTGTAACTGTGCACGGAGGATCTATTTTAGCAGCCTCGCGCTATCAGTTTCCTGGCATTGAAGTGCTAATCTTTTTGCTCTTTTCTGTCGTTAAACTGCTGACGGTAATGTATTTCTTCTCGTACTTGTAGAATGCCTTAATGATGCGAACAGGATTTTTCCATTCAAACAGGTGAATGATCCACATGGTGATGCGGATTAGTCCTTTCGGCTTTACCAACGATTGCCCCAGTTTTTGGATGCTGGCGTCGCGCGCAGTAATGCAATGGGTATAATCGGTGGGTTTCATTAACTTGCCATGGAGGTCTTCCGCGAAACTCCAGGCGCCGTCGCGCGCATTGGAGATGCTGAACTGGATGAGGATCGATTCGTTGGTGGCGTGGAAGCCAAAGAGCGAGAGCAGGGGAGATACCCGGTTCAGTTCATTCATCACTTCAAAGATCAGCGAGCCGATAATAGTATTGATGCTGTTGAAATCATTGCGGATGGTGCGGATATCGTTGGTGCCGGCCGTTTCCACGGCGGCGATGCCCAGGTCGAAGTTGATATGGGCGTTCATGCCCAGCAGCATATGCTGCAATACCAGCACCTGGCGCCGGCGGCTCGAGTCGAAGGCCGTAGCCCAGGAGCCCGCTATTTTTTGGTTGTTCCGCAACTGACGCACCGCTGCGAGGTAGCGGTTGGCGAAGACCACATCCAGTTTTTCCATCCTTGCGCCATCTTCAAACTCATTGTTCAAGATACCCTGTTTTACCCGTACCGTTACTTTATGATACAGGGCCGCAAAATAACCGATGCGGTCGCGCGTGGCTTCACAGTCGGCGATGAGCGCTTCCAGTTGCGCAATCACGGCATCGATGGTGGTGGGTAACGGGGTGGTTGGCATGGGTGTTAAAGACATAAAGTGGTATAAACAATTAAGACAGACTAAGGTATGGGATTTTGACGGAATGGGGGCGGCTGTGGCAGCAGGTTCGTTAGGTGCGCTAACGAATCAACCATTTGGGTAATACGGATTAAAATGGGGTCGGGGAGTGGGAGAAACGGTCGCTCCAAACGTTTCTATGGAGATTGCGCTTGCCGTTAGTAGCATACCTGGCAGGCGTGATCGTTAACCAGGGTAAAATGATAAAACAGCATAACCTTGATCCGGTTGGGCCGGCCACCGACCAATGGATTGAGCGTATCTACCTCGATGAGTACCCGGGCCTGAAAGGACTGGCGTACAAGTTCATCCGCAATGAGCTCGAAGCAGAGCATATTGTGGAACGATCTTTTGATAAACTTGAAAAGAAGATAAATGACAGTCCGGACTACTTCGCGTCCATTACCCACGCCAAAGCCTACCTCGCCAATATTATCCGCAATGCCAGTATCGATTTTATAAAGGATCACCCCGGTCACCAGGCATTTGAAGAAGCTGACGATGAACAGATTGCTGATGTCAGTTCAGCCATCGAAATGTTCGAGGCGGCCGATCTGCAACGGCGCCTGCCAAAGTACATAGACCAATTGCCGGAAGCCTGGAGGCAAGTGATGCTGTTGTTTTTTGTGGAAGGATTATCGATGGAGGAAGTGAAACAACGACTGGGTAAAACGAACAATGATATCCGGGTACTCAAATCGAAAGCGCTTAAAAGACTGCGGCAGTTGCTGTTAGGCGAAGATGGAGCCGGGTTGCCAGGCGAAGTACTATTCTTTCTACTATGGGTAAGTACCGTGGTCTAAAAAAAATATCAATTATGACGTTAATGATCATTCCATTTTCAGTATTAATAATAAAGGGCTCTGTTACTCAAACCTTATTGTCATGAAAAGCCAACATCCAGACTTAGTGCTTATCTATTATAAGCAGAAAGACGGAGTCCCATTATCTGAGGAAGAGCAACGTGCCTGGGAAGCCTATAGAAAGGAGAAGCCGGCCTTGCGTGAAGCGTTGTTTGAAGAAGACAGACTGAATAACCTTGCCCGAAACCGGCAACAAATGTTGCCGTATAAGGCTTATCAGAAAAAATACAGTGCACCATTATCCATTACCTTTCCTAAAGAGAAGAACACGGCTACTGTAAAGCAACGTAGTGTCCCGACCTGGCAAATTGCGTTTACGGTAGCCGCTTCTCTATTGCTATGCTTCGGAGCAGGCTGGTTATTTAAACAGCTCAGCAGCCGAAACGAAACACCACCGGTGGTACAAACCAGTGAACCGGCACCTATTACACCCGGTTACGACCGGGCGATACTCACCCTGGCCGATGGCAAACAACTAACCGTCGATACACTGGTTCAAGGGGCCTTGCCGCAACAAGGGGCCACAGCGGTATCGATGCCCGAACCAGGCATGATCCGCTACCAGCCAACCAACCCTTCACCGGTTAACGGCGTACTCATGAATGATTTGAAAACACCCCGTGGCGGTACTTACCGGCTAACCTTGGCCGATGGTACGAAAGTGTGGTTGAATGCGGACTCCCGATTGCATTATCCGGTAGCTTTCAATAATACCAGCCGGGAAGTGCAACTGGAAGGCGAAGCTTATTTTGAGGTAGCGCCGGATGCGAAACGGCGCTTTGTCGTGCATTATTACGACCAGGTGGCCACCGTGTATGGCACCCAGTTCAATATACAGGCCTATAAGAAAGATTCGAACCTCGTGGCCCTCGTAGAGGGTAAAGTGAAAGTAGGGGCGGAAGATGCTTCCACACAAAACGGGCTGTCGCTGAAGCCTGGACAACAGGCGCTGCGGTATAATGGCAAACTGTTGGTGTCGAAAGTGGAGAACATGAAGAACCTGACCGGTTGGAAGAACGGCCGCTTCGTCTTCCACGATGCCAGGCTGTCGGAGATCATGGAACAGGTGCAGCGTTGGTACGATGTGAACATCGTGTACCTGAACGATGTGGCCGACGAGCGGTTTGTGATCAACGAATTTCCGAGGGAATATTCCCTGCAGCTGTTGCTCGACAACCTGAGCGCTACCAAACGCATTCGTTGTAACGTGCGGGGCCGTACCGTGTACATCAGCAAGTAATTAACGCTTTATATAGCAACCGATCGTGTCGTTTATGCATGGATCGGTGGCCACCACTAAACCTCCTCCTATCTAATCAGGCCGGCAAATGCCGGCACCATTGTCTATCTTATCCTCGCAAACGTTATAACCTTAGCCTGTTCGAAGAAACGCCAATATCCCAGTAAACCCACAAACGCATAAACATGTTCAAATGTTTCTTCTGTTTGCAGGGACGCCTGCTGATTGCTCTGTTATTGGTGGCCGTTTCGAATTTCGCCGTAGCACAACGACCTGCCAAGCCGGTAGTGGTACCCGATACCGCTAAAGCGTATTCATTCCAGGTGAGCGATACCACCCTGGAAGATTTCCTGGAACTGGTTACTAAAACAACCGGTTTCAAGTATTCCTTTGCGTCTATCGATGTCGATAAAAAGGCGCTGGTGAGCTGCAGGGTCACCAACGAACCCTTGTACAAAATATTAAACAGCGTATTGGGGAAAACAGGCCATGGCTATCGTTTTAACCAGGACTTTATCAATGTGCACAAAGATCTCCGCCTCCTGGAGCAGTACGGGGTGAGCGAACCGGGACCGTTCTGGATCCGCGGTAAAGTGGTCGATGAAAAAGGGGAGGCACTGGGCGGTATTACTGTACAGCACAACCTGAAAGACGTTACCCCGCGCATTACGTCGCAAACGGGATCGTTTGAGCTCGACTGGCCGCCCGGCAGTACCACCATCCGGTTCTCGGGTGCTTCCTGGCAAACCCAGCTGAAGCGGGTAGATGATCCTGCCGGGAAATTGCTGGTGGTGATGCAGGCAAAACCCGAAAAGCTGGAAGAGGTAGTGGTAAAAGGATATTACAAAGACACACGCCGCAACAATACAGGATCGGTAGCCGTGGTGACCGCGAAAGAACTAATGGTATTGTCTGCCAATCCCATCCAAAACCTGCAGGGCAGGGTGCCCGGCCTGCAGGTGATCGAAGGCAGTGGGGCGCCCGGCAGCACCATCGTGCCACGCATCCGCGGCATTCAAAGTATACCCGTAAAACCCGGTCCCGATCACCTCCTGCTCAACGATCCGTTGCAGGTATGGAACAATGTGCCCATGATCGTAGGCAGTAAGCCGGTAACGCGCACCCAATCGGCCGAAGGCGATCCCCAGGCGGGATCAGCGGCTGGCGGCAAAGGCATTCAGATCGCCACCAGTGCCGATGATATTGAATCTATCAGCATCTTGAAAGATGCCGACGCTACCAGCATTTATGGATCGAGGGGCGCCAATGGCGTCATCCTCATTACGACAAGGCAGGGTAAGGTAGGAGCCACGGTGGTGGATGTGAAGGCCGAGCAGGGCATGGTGCAAAGCAGTTATATACCCAACCGTTTCAACAACCTCGATTATGTGGCTATGCGCCGGGAAGCCATCGAAGCCTTTGGCGCCACGCCGAATGCCGTCAATGCACCCGATCTCTTTAAACTCGATACCAACGATTATACCAATATCCCCCAACTGCTCGCGGGCGGCACCGGGCATTTAACCTCGGTGCACGCCTCGTTGAGTGGAGGCGATACCACCCGCCGCTACCACCTCAGCAGCAACCTGTACCATGAGGGCAGTGTGCTGCCCGGATCTTTTTACCGTCAGCGGATCTCCTTTTACGGCAATCACCAATACAAATCACCCAAGCGACGTTTCCGGTCCGATGTTTCTGTTATGTATAGCCTGATGGACCAACGGTCGCCGGCCGACGACCCCATGTACAGCATTGACCTCGTGCCCTTATTGCCGCAGCTGCAGGATGGGGCAGGTAATTTGGTATGGAAAAGGGACAGCTTCCACTTCTTCAATCCGCTGGGCCAGCTGCGCAATACCAACGTGTCCAATATGGCCTACCTCATTGGTAACGGCCAGTTCGAATACCGGTTTTCGGAAGCGTTGACGGTACGCACGAATATCGGGTACCAGTCCTTGTCGACGGATGAGGTATTGACTTTACCGTTGGCAGCACAGGATCCTGAGCGGGCGTCTACGGCCGAACAATCGATGGCCCGTAACCGGTTCTCCGCCTGGATCATCGAACCCCAGCTCAACTGGAAAAAGGATTGGGATAAGCTCCGCATCGGTGGCCTGATCGGCGCCACCCTGCAACAGGAAAACAACAACTGGCATGTAGCGCGTAATGCCGGCTATGCCAGCGATTCCCTGATGCACAGCGGAGACAAGGCGCCGGAATACTCCTTTACCAGCGACCATTCGCAATACGTGTATAAGGGTGTCTATGCCCGTGCTTTCGCCGGTTGGCGCAACCGCTATTTCCTCAACCTCACAGGCAGGGTAGATGGCTCTTCCCGTTTCGGCATCCGGCGCCCAGCCAGGTTTTGGGGAGCCCTGGGTACGGCCTGGGTATTTTCGCAGGAGCAATGGGTGAAAGAACAATTACCCTTGCTCACACAAGGCAAATTGCGGTTCAGCTATGGGGCTACCGGTAACGATCAGTTGGGCGACTACACCTTCCTGGAATACTTTCTGCGTAACAATACGTCGGCGGGTCCCAACCCAACGAGGGCCATGAATAATACCCTTGGTTGGGAGAAAAACCGGAAAGCCGAATGGGGGTTGGAGCTGGAATGGAAGGATCGATTTTCGCTCAACGTGAACTATTATCATCAAACGGCGAAAGACCAGGTCATCGTAGTGAGTGAGCCCGGATCGGCCAATCCGCTGCTCGGCAATGCGCCGGTATCGGTATTGAACAGCGGTTGGGAGTTCCAATTTCAATCGACGGTGCAAACGTGCAAAAATTTTCGCTGGACGAGCAGCTTCAACCTCACCCTATCGAAGAATACATTACAGCGCTTCGATGGGCTGGCGCAATCGGCCTTCGCCAATAACCTGGTGGTAGGCCAGTCGCTCACGGTGGTGCGGGGTTATCCCAACCTGGGGGTGGATCCCCAAACAGGGTTATACGTGGTAGCGCCTACCAATGGCCAGGCCGCGCCTGCCGGCTGGCCCATCGTCACGGGCAACGACCTCGATCCGCAATATTATGGGGGCTGGTACAATGAAGTGCAGTGGAAGGCTGTTAGTTTTTCTGTTTTGTTCGAGTTCAGGGATCAGCCGTCCATCAGTGCGGCCTGGTACGAGTATACGCGGGTGCCGCCCGGCCGGTGGAGTGGCCGCACGCAGCTCACCAATCATTCGCCGGAGGTATGGACACGTTGGCAACAACCGGGCGACCGGGCCCCGTTGCAGCGATTCACGATCGCCAATGATGCCGCAACCAACGAAGCCTTGTTGTATAATAGGGGATCGGTCGATTGGAGTACCGGCGCTGCCTACCTGCGCATCAGGTCGATGGCCGTCAACTGGCGACTGCCTGCCGCGTTTATGAAGCGATGCGGGCTCAGGAGCGCCAATCTGTACCTCAAGGGGCAAAACCTGTGCACGTGGAGCGAATACAAGGGTGGTGACCCAACGCTGGCCGCTCCCTTCAAACTTCCTTCCTTACGGATGATCGCTGCCGGGCTGCAAGTACAGCTTTAAGCGGTGCGCCGGCTGGCGGATAATAACAAAAAAGAGGCAGGCACGAAGGCCTGCATCTTTGGGAGTTGCTTAGATTATTTGCTTCCATTACCCATAGCTTACCCTGAACCTTTTGATCGTGTGTGATCGTTAAGGTTTGTTGGTCCAGATCTGCGCGTAGTAGTAGAGAAAATAGCCGTACTCGTACTGGTGGGCGCCTCCGAAGGGGTTGCTGGACCAGCTGTAATTGGGGTAAAGCATAGAAAGCCTCACGACCTCCTGGCCAATTGGACCGGTAGTGCCGGTAGGGTATTCGCCCTCGATATCCCAATACCAGGTGTAATTAAATAAACCGTTTTCTTGGGTGGATGGAGGGTTGGAGCCATGAGGAGTGTGAGCAGTGAAGTGATTACCGGATGTAAAAGACATCACGAGGGTGGTGAGCGCCACATACATCATCTTTTTCATTTTGAAAGGTTTTACGTGACAAAATTGATTTGGTATAACCTTTCATCATTGCGTTACTACAATATACGATAAATATGGCTCCTGCGATCGGGCGCAACCGGGTTTTGATGGATGTCAAAGGCGGGTGGGACAGTGTTTAACATCTCAACAAAAAAAGAGGCCATCTCAATAACAAATGAGACAGCCCCTTTGAGCGGAAGTCCGAGGTGGAGGTGCTATGCGTATTGCAAGGTGAAATATTTGTCCTGCGACCGCAGGTATTCATGGTCGAAGTTCAATACAAACTCCTTGTTCTTTTCTTTGGTCAGTGACAAATACTCAAAAAAAACCGGGTGAATGATAAACGTATGACCCATAAAATCTTTCTCTTCATCCAGCCTGTTCTTGAGTAAGATCTGCGAGCCGGCATTGAAGATGAAGGAATACTTGTGCAGCTTTTCTTCGGCGGCCTTTTCATCGGTCAGCACAATACCCAGAAAGCCGATCTGGTACAGGAACCAGATCTTCTCTACCAGCGTGTTCTGGATATAAGGGTTTTTGTTGGGGGAGGTGAACTGGAATTGCACCTTGTCCAGTATTTCCGTCATATCCTGGTAGGAGAGGATCTGCGGACGGTGCTTAAACCGGCTGATGATATCTTCTATATTGACACAGTGCGTATTGAACTCATTGATGAATTCGGTTTCAATGATATGGGTGGCGATCTTTCGTACGATGATCTTGATATCGTCTTGCGTTAAAGGTATTTTGCGTTGCTTGAAGGTGTTCAGGGCCGAGATGATGTCGGCATAGTACAGGATGATCTCCCGGGGCCGCCAGAAGGTATGCCGCAGGATGTAGATGAACAAGGGAACGCTATACCGCAGGTCGTTGAATTCGATATCGATATAGGCGGGTATGTCGCGGAACTGCTCGCTGAAGATCTGCTGCAGCATTTCTTCGGCCGACTTGATGCCCGCCTTCGCTGTTTTGCCGTTTACCTTCTTCCCCGTGTATTTTTCCAGCCGCTTGATAAGCAATAGCATCAGTTCTACACCGGTCCAGTTGAGGGTTTGCACCTTGTTGATAAAAACGTATGAGTCCCGGTGCAGGCGTTCAATATCGAAATAGATGTCTTCCGGGATGGTGATGCAAAAACTGAACACGCTGAAAATGAAGTCGGAGCTCAGGCTGATCCGGTTCGAGTCGTACACGATCTGGAACAGGGCATACAGCAGGTCTGTATCTTTTGAGGCCCGTTTGGTGAGTTCCTCATGGATAAAAGAGTCTCCAAAATCAGTGGCCCGGAGAATGTTCTTGCGTTCGTCGTAAAAGGCGTTGTCGAAGTTGTCGAGCGTAAACAGGATCTTCTTGTTCAGGAAAGCCAGGCGTTCGGTGTATTTACGCAGCACATTGATGATGGGGTCGGTAAGGCAGTACTGGAAGAACCGCTTTTCGGTGAAATAGGTATTCCAGTCCGCGATGGAGATCTCATGGCCTTCGGCAAACTTATGCCGCACCACGGTGATGTAGTCGATCACTTTCGATACGGCGTAGGGAAATAAGATCATGCACATTTCAGCGTAGCGCTCTTCTTTTTCAAGGCCTTCCAGCGTGCCCGTGCAGTTGTATTCATGGTGAAAATCAGTGAGGAAGGTATAGAGCCGGGTTTTGTCTTCGGGCACCAGCAAGGGATGTTTCGATTTATGGTTATACAGCAGCAGGGCATCGATGTACATCAGGTGGATGAAGAATTTCCAGCCCATCTTGAGTACCTCTTTACGTTTGAGGCTGATGGCTTTGGAAATTTCGATCTCGGGTTTGCCTACTACATTGGTGAATATATTGTCGAGGTCTAGTTTATTGGCGTTAACGGGTATATCGATCAGGAATTTGTTGCTGTAGATATAAGGGATCACCTGGGTGAGGGTCGATTTGCCGCTGCCTTTACGTCCTTTGATGATGACGGAGTCGCGGATACTTACTTTTTGCAGGGCATTGTTTTGTACGATGATCTCTTCGATGAGGGCACGGTTTTGCGGGTTGTTGAAATCGGCTTTGGGTTCATCGAAGAGTCTTTTGCGGACGCGATCTTTCTCGGCATAGTAATCTTTATTGGTAAAGGGCGATAGGTCGCGGGCATGTTTGATGATCTTCTTGAGGTCGTCGGTCGTGTTTTTATGGTCGCCGATGGGCTGTCCGTTCAGGATATGCAGTTTGGTGAGGTTGAGGCAGAGTTTGGACTCTATTTCTGCCGGCACGCTTTCCTGGAAGGTGCCGCTTACGAGGATGGGCCATATAAAGAAATCCTCTTCGCGGATGCTTTTGTTCTGTAAAATGCGGGTAAATTCTTCGTACACGCCGCCCTGGCGGGTCAACACACGGTTTTTGTAGGTAGGCGTCAGCAGGATGATCACGCCAAAGCAGCTGTCGAGTGATGACATAAAGCTGGAGAGGTCTTCACCGGTCAGCAGGCCTTTGTCTACCAGCAGGTCAAATTTCCCGCGGCTGCCTTCGCTGAACATTTTGCTGATGTAATCCCGGATGGGGAAGGTGCCTCCTTCATGGGCATAGCTAACGAATAGTTTTGGTTTGGTGTTCATAAGGTTATTCTTTTGGCTTCACCACGTAATTCTGAAATGAGGGGCGTGAGCTTATCTCATTCAATCAATTATTCATAGTTATTTTTAAACGAATGAAGCAGCGCGGGCAACCATGGGGCGTAAAATAAAATAGGCCATTCAGCTAACTGCCGAATGGCCTGGAGGCGTCTTGAATGGCTATTCTTTATCGCTTAGTTCGTTTTCTTGGCGTAGGTTCCTTTCACCTCCCAGTTTTCGCTACGCGTTTCTATTGATTTCTTTTCCAGGTTCAGTTGTTTGCCGTCGGGGGAGAGGCTGAGTATCTCCACACGTGTCAGGTCTACTTCATTAGGATTGTCTTCTACATAGAACACCGTCGTGATCACCAGGCTTTTTTTGTCGGCACTCCATTTCAGGCTCTTGATGTATTTCCGGTTGCTGTTTTTGCTTAGGGCGGTCAGCGATTTGCCGTCCATCGATACGGCGGAGCGGCTTTTTACTTCCTGGCCTTCGGCGCCAACACTCACCGATTCAATGATCAGGGAATCAGTTTGTTGCTGAAAGGTGATGGCAGATGCCAGGGCATTCCCGTATTCGGGGCCAAGTACGTGTTGTTTGTTTTGAAGATTCCAGGTGCCGGAAAAGTTGGTCTGGGCTACAGCAGCACTACTACAAAGTAATAACAAGAGCAAGCGAACGATCATAGATTTTCGAGATTTAAGAAGTAACGGTTCGTCAAAGGCCGGTAACCACGCATTGATAAAAAAAGGCCCAAATCCATTTTTTATCCATTTTTTTCGAGTATTATTGCTGGTAAGAATCTACGGGCCCATTTCCCCGCCCAAACTAATCAAACTTGTAGCTGGCTAATTCTTTCCTTCCTGATCATTGTGTTGATTGTCAAATCCCTTTGTAAGGCCTTTCCTATCAGAATTGTTTACGAATTTTTTAATGGTTTTGTTTAATAGCTGAGTTTACCTATGATTTCTGGTGAGATCAATAACGACGTGCAGCTGGCAGCTGCTTTCCGCGACGACAACGAAAAGACTGCTCTCCCCGCACTGAATGCACTTTGGAAAAATAACTACAAGGCGTTGGTGTTCTATGCCAACCAGTTAATAAAGAACGACCTCCTGTCGGAGGATATCGTTTCGGAGGTGTTCACCAAATTGTGGGCCCTGCGCAAGAACTTCGACAATACGCCCAGTATACGGGCCTTCCTCTACGTATCCGTGCGCAATGCCTGCTACGACCACCTGCGTAGCGAGGATATCCATAACAGAATTCACAAAGAAATACTGTACACGACCGATTATGTGGCAGAAGTGAACCGGGATGATTATGATATGATGTATGCAGAATACATTCAGCAATTGTATGTGCAGGTAAAGGAGTTGCCGGAGCGTTGTGGGGAGGTATTCAAGTTGTTCTTCTTTCAGCAGCTTACTACACGCGAGATCGCGCTGGCGCTCAATATATCAGAGCAAACGGTGCGTAATCAGAAAACAAAGGCGGTGGGCATATTGAAAGCCGCTTTGTTGAAGAAAGACCTGTTGCCGGTTTCTTTTGTACTCCATGTATTCGCTATTTTACTAGCAGGAGATGAATGAAGAGGAACGCTTAATGATATGGTAATATTATTTCAGATGATGGGTGATGGTTAATCCTGCCTGCCTATACGTTTTAGTAAGGTAGGGTATACCCTATGTACATTATTAACCATTACCGAATCAATAACAATATCATGCAAGAAACCGCGGTCAATAGAATTGTAGCGTTGCTGGCATCGCAGCAAAAAGGGACCATCACTGTTGAGGATCAGCAGGAACTCGATAGTTGGGCCACTGCCTCCGAAGCGAACAAACGCTTCATGATTCGTTGCGGCAATAAGGAATTGGCTGCCGAAGCACTTAATCAGTTAGATAACATTGATGAGGACAGTGCCTGGCAACGTTTTTTGGAAAAGAATGACTTGGCAGCGGCTCCCGTGGTCACCATGCGTAGAAAGCCCTGGCGCTGGCTGGTGGCGGCTGTTTTGGCTGGTGCTATTGCTGTAGGCGCATTTATGTTTTGGCCCCGTAATAACAAACCGGCTAAGGAGCCAGCCGTGCTGGTGAATAAGACAGAGGATGTGCAACCGGGGGGTAATAAAGCCACCTTGACCTTGGGCGATGGGCGCACCATTACTCTAAACGATGCCCGTGATGGGGTGTTGAATAAAGAGGAGGGCGCCGCTGTTAATAAAGAGGGCGATGCGCTGGTGTATGATGCGGGAAAAGGAAATGCCCCAAAGGAGAAAGGACCCCTGCTTTATCACGTGCTTACCACGCCGATTGGCGGCACTTATTATGTTTCCCTGCCCGATAAGAGCAAGGTATGGCTCAATGCTGATTCCCGGATTAAGTATCCCACGGTGTTCAGTGGGCGTGAGCGTAGGGTAGAGGTGCTGGGGGAGGCCTATTTTGAAGTGGCTAAGGATTTGTCAAAGCCTTTTGTGGTCAAGACTGGCGAGTTGGATGTAGAGGTATTGGGTACGCATTTTAATGTCCGGAACTATAGCGATGAGTCTGCAGTGAAGACAACCTTGATTGAGGGAAAGGTGCAGGTGGGGGCAAGCGATAAAGATCCAGTCGTGTTGACGCCTGGCGAACAAGCCTCCATGGATGCTGCATCGGGTAGGGGTGCCAGAGTGGCGGCGGTGGATGTAGAGGCGGTGATGGCCTGGAAGAATGGCTATTTCGAATTCAGGGCGGCTACGTTATCAGAGGTGATGAAGGAGATCAGGAGGTGGTATGTGGGTATTAAAGAGATAGTTTTTGAGGAACCTGTAAACGATAAATTCACTGCGACCATTCCCCGAAATGTAAATTTAAGGACCTTATTGCTGGTGTTGGAGGAGACAGAAAGAGTTCATTTTGAAATAGAAGATAATAAGATAATCATTAGTAGATAATCTGCTCGGTTTGAATTGAGTAAGCACATATTGTATAGAATCTTATCGTGGAAATAAAAACGCGTTTCTTTCGAGTATTTCATAGAATGACATTCGAAAGTAAGCTGAAAATTATAATCCTAACCTTCCTTTTGGATATTGGGAAAGACGATACTCTTAATTTGTCTCTGTTTTTTGTGCTAAAAGGATAGTTGAAGTAGATGGCAAATTCGTTTTATTCAAGTAGTCTAAAAACAGAATCTGTTCAAAGTGCCAAATTATGCTGCTATTTAGAAAAGAGAAAAGGCTATTATTCTAAACTTGGGACATTCTATTACTTTATGCCCAAAAGGTCATGAATTAATAAAAAGGCATATCCGTAAATTTTAAGAATATTTTGAAACAAGTGGTAGTGCCAATTTAAACTGATTTTGTCTAAAGAATTAAATAATAGTGTGCGTATTTTGTCTTATCGATACTAGTCATCCAATCCATTTGATCTTTCCTTATTGTTATGTTGCTCCTAATTTTATGAAACATTTACCCCTCGTTGCGCGAGCGTTAATGTTTCAAAATCATGTAGCGAGGCATTCTAATAGCCATAAATTTTGTACAGCATGTTAGAATCGCTCGTTGCTAATTGCTAAACAACATTAAGGAATCTGCTTATGTCTTCCAACAGTAAATTTTCATGTCGCCGCCTGATAAATTTGGCAACATGTTTTAAACGAGCTTTAAAAGCGCTAATTCTAACTCTTCTGGTTTTGTTTTTACAAGGATTTATTCCAGGGGGATTTCAAGTTGTGACTCTAAACTTCAAGAATGCTCCGCTGCAAAATGTATTGAATGAGATAAAGAAACAGACAGGATATTCTTTTGTCATTACTGACGTCTTAAGTGCCAAAGCTAAGCCGGTTAACGTTAATGTTTATAATGCACGAATTGCAGATGCATTGGTGCAAATCTTCCAAGGTCAATCATTGACTTACACAGTCGTCGAGCGAATTATCATTGTAAAAGAAAGGGGGGAAAAGAAGACAGATAAGGGGCTGACCTCCCATCAATCATTTTTGCTTATTGATGTAAAGGGGCGGGTGATGAATGAGCAAGATGAGCCGGTCTCTGGAGTAAGCGTACAGGTGAAAGGAGAATCGAAAATTGGGACATCAACTAATGGAGACGGTGAGTTTGAGTTACGGAAAATCGATCCCGCCGCTACGCTTGTGTTTACGGCTGTAAACATAGAGATGGTTGAGACTTATTTAAATGGTAGACGATCTTTAGATGTAAAGGTGAGGGGGAAGTCTGGGAAATTGGACGAAGTGCAGGTAATTGCCTATGGAAAAACAACACAACGCTTTACTGTCGGAAACGTTTCTTCTGTTAAATCGGAGGATATAGAGAAGCAAGTAATTACTAATCCATTACTTGCTTTGCAAGGGCGAGTGCCAGGACTTGTTGTTACACAAAACAATGGTATGAATGGTGGGGGTGTAACTATTCGAATACAAGGACAGAATTCAATTAATTCGATAGTTGGCAATGATCCACTGATTGTTATCGACGGAATTCCCTATATATCTCAGATGATTTCTACTACAACGGGTGGCGTAACTGCAATGTTAGGAGGTTCTGGCGGCCCTTCGGGAAGCGGTGCTGGTAGTCCGCTTAATTACCTAAATCCAAATGATATAGAAAGTATAGATATTTTAAAGGATGCAGATGCTACCGCAATATATGGTTCTAGAGCAGCAAATGGAGCCATTCTTATTACGACAAAAAAGGGGAGGATGGGCGAAATGAAGGTGAATTTAAACTTGCAACATGGCTGGGGCAATGTAGCTAAAAAAATAGATTTGTTAGGAAGTAGGGATTATCTTGAAATGCGGAGAGAGGCATTACGGAATTCAAATGTTAGCGTCAGTTCGACCGATTATGATTTAAATGGTCATTGGGATACAACTCGTTCCACTGATTGGCAGAACGAACTGATAGGTGAGACCTCCAGATATTTTTTAACAAGTTTAGGGCTTTCGGGAGGCACAAATAGTGTACAGTACTTGGTAGGAGTAAATTACAATCGATCTACTGCGGTTTTTCCTGGAGATTTTTCAGACAAAAGAGGTAGCGTGCATTTTTCTATAAACGCTTCTTCTGCGAACCAAAAATTGAAAATGCAACTTTCAGGTAGCTATTTGATCGACAATAATAAGCTGCCGGGTTTGGATTTGACAGATATTGCGATGCGGCTTTCTCCAGTTGCACCAACTTTATATAATGGTGATAAAACCTTGAATTGGCAACCAAATAGTTCTGGTAACTCCACTTGGGACAATCCTTTAGGAAACATGTTTAGGCTTTATGAAAACACTACAAGAAATTTAATAAGTAGCGCCCTAGTTAGTTATCAAATTATTCCCGGTTTGGATATTAGAAGCAGTTTTGGATTCAATGTTATTCAGTCTGAGGAATTTATGGGAAATCTATTTCAGTCTCAAAGACCACAGGATCGAGCCAATTTTCAACGAGACGCTAGGTTTACAGATAGCAGGATAAGCTCTTTTACCATTGAACCATTAATTAATTTTAAAAAGGATTGGAGGAATTTTGGAAGATTAGATGCGGTATTGGGAGCGAGTATTCAACAGATAGACAATGAAGGTGATGTTTTAAGGGGATTAGGATTTATAAGTGACGCTGTTATGAAGAATATAAGGGCTGCAAGTTCAATTCAAGCATTTAATTCTGTAAAATCCACATATAAATATAATGCGGCGTTTGGGCGTATTAGCTATCAACTGAAGGAAAAATATCTTTTGAATCTAACTGCTAGACGGGATGGGAGCAGCCGTTTTGGTCCAGAGAACAGATTTCACAATTTCGCATCACTAGGAATTGGATGGATATTCAGCGAGGAGCGATTTCTTAAAGGCAGTAGTTCGCTTTTTAGCTTTGGAAAGATTAGGGCGAGCTATGGGACGACAGGAAACGATCAGATAGGTGATTTTAGGTATTTGAGTATCTATAATACGCTTCCTTCTGGAATCTTACCATATCAAGGTATTGTAGGTATATACACGGCTGGGCTGAGTAATCCTTATTTGGAATGGGAGGAGACTAGGAAACTTCAGGTAGGTTTGGATTTAGGGTTTGTAAAGGATCGTATATTATTTACATTCAACTACGTAAGGAATCGTTCGTCTAATCAGTTGCTAGAATACATCCTTCCTGCAACAACTGGGACAAGTGATATAACGAGTAATTTCCCTGCAACCGTTCAAAATACCGGATTTGAATTAGCAGTAAATTCAATTAACTATAGGTCCAGGGATTTTAAGTGGCGCACTAATGCCAATTTAACTATTCCTAGAAATAAATTAATTGCATTTCCCGGGATTGAATCATCCACTTATGCTAATAGTTTGATTGTCGGGCAGCCCATCAGTTTAATTAAAACTGCTCACTTCTTAGGTGTAGATCCTTTGACTGGTAACTATAGAGTTGCTAATAAAATGGGGGATCCCGTTTCTGCTCCTTCGCCTGAAGATATGAATGTCTGGCTTACAATGTTTCCAAAGTTTTATGGAGGCCTAAGTAATTCATTTGAATTTAAAGGGATTCAAATTGATCTTACAATTCAATTTATAAAGCAATTAGGTACAGACTATCTTTTTAGGTCGGTTCCAGGAGCATTTGTTAGTGGTAATGGAAATCAGCCTATAAGAGTAATGAGACGGTGGCAAAAAGCAGGTGATTTTGCTGATGTTGCCCGTTTTTCTACTACAAGCGCCGGTGGTGGTACCGGGGACGCCTTTTGGTGTGATGCCTCCTTTATAAGGTTGAAGAATATTTCACTTTCGTATCAAATACATGAATTAATAAAGCGCAAAATAAATCTTCAAAACATTAGATTGTATATCCAAGCACAAAATTTATTTACGATTACGCGCTTTAAAGGTTTGGACCCCGAAAGCCAAAGCATTTCTTCACTCCCGCCGCTAAGGATGATAGTAACTGGAATACAAATTACATTTTAGTTGATTCCTAAAATTAAGTATATGCTAAATTGCCAACGGTTATCGAAAAGATTCTATCAAGCTTTTTTGTTGGGTGTGATTTTGTTTATGCTTAGCTGTGAGAAATTGCTTGAAGTCGAAGTGCCGCCTACCCAAATTAGTCAAGGAAATGTATTTAGTGATAATGGAACTGCTGTAGCAGTGTTGTCAGGGATATATGCACAGATTGGAGCTGGTTCTGCGGAGGAGGAAAATGTCTTTCGAAATATCTCTCGTTTGACTGGCCTTTCAGCAGATGAATTGGATTTGTGGATTGGGTTTGTTGGCCCGAATCCATTGGCTTATTATCAAAATAACTTATCGGCACGTGGAAATGTTATCGCTGGCGGCGAGCTTTGGTATGTTTTGTATTCACATTTATTGGCCTGCAATTCGGCACTTGAAGGAATTGAGTCCTCTGATCTTCTTTCCTTACCGGTTAAACGGCAATTAACAGGCGAGGCTAAATTTATGCGCGCTTTTTTTAACTTCTATTTGACGAATTTGTTTGGTGATATTCCCCTTGTATTGACTACGGACTACGAAGTGAATAGACATTTGTCACGCACGCATCAGGCGAAAGTTTGGCAACAAATAGTCAGTGATCTTGTCGACGCAAAAGAATTACTTAGCGAAGTTTATCTAAATGGTAAACTGGAAGCCTATAGAAATAATCAGATCGAACGTGTCAGGCCGACTAGGTGGGCGGCGATCGCTCTGCTGGCTAGGGCATACCTGTACGTTGGGGATTGGGTCAATGCGGAAATTGAATCTTCTTTAGTAATCAATAATTCTCAGCTTTACAATTTGGTTTCATTAGCCGACGTTTTCCGGAAAAATAGTCTTGAATCGATATGGCAAATTCCGCCGGTATTGGCAGGGTGGAATACTGAGGAGGCTAAAGTGTTTGTTTTGGATGCACCTCCAGCTGGACTAAGTAATGTTAAATACGTTTATCTCAGTTCCTCGATTATGTCTGATTTCGAGACGGATGATCGCCGAAAGGTCGAGTGGGTTAGGTCTTATACCGATGCAAGTGGAACCTTTTCATTTCCCTATAAGTATAGGTCTGCTACCGAATCGGAACCTGTGACTGAGTATTTGATGATGCTTCGTTTAGGTGAGCAGTACTTGATCCGTGCGGAAGCCAGAGCTCATTTGGGTAAATTAGTGGAAGGGATGGCTGATTTAGATATAATTAGAATGAGAGCTGGCCTATCTAGCGTAGGTGCACTTACAGAAGCTGAATTATTAGATGCAGTTAGACATGAGCGAAAGGTGGAATTGTTTACAGAATGGGGACATAGATGGTTTGATCTCAAGAGAACGAAGATGGTTGATTCAATTATGAGCATCATTACTCCTGTCAAAGCAAACGGTAGTGGATGGAACGAGTTTCAAAAGTGGTACCCGATTCCGTTTGGCGATATTCAAATGAATAGCAATTTGGTACAAACTCCTGGATACTAGTTAGGTGTTTATGGATTTACAAATTGAGGGCTGTTTAGAAGTTGATCTCAATGATAATTGTTTAGGGCTTAGTAATCTTAAGGATAATTTCATGAAAAAGGCTGTTTGTTTATTAGTTTGTTCTTTGTATACATTTACTTCCATTGGTCAGAATGTTGGGAGAGGGGTTGACTTTGAAGTTGGATTGTCTTGGCAGGAGATTGTTGATAAAGCCAGCTCAAAAGGTAAATCTATATTTGTTGAGATTTACGCTACTTGGTGTGGCCCTTGCAAGGTTATGGATAAGCTGATTTATCCCAATGACAAAGTCGGAAGTTTAGTGAATGACAAATTTATATCTGTAAAAGTTCAGGTTGACACAGGGAAGTTAGATAATGGGAATGTAAAGAAAACTTATCCTATAGCGCGATATCTCGAAAGTAAGTTTAATTTAAGTGGGGTTCCAACCTTTCTCTTCTTTTCCCCAGACGGGAAAATTATTCACAAAGATGAGGGGTATAAAGAATATACTTCGTTTGTTAAAATGGTCAAGGATGCCTTGGATACAACTACACAAATATATGGGCTCGTTGATAGATGGCGGAGTGGAGGTTTAAGTTATTGGGACCTTCCCAAGTTAGTCAAGAGAGTATTGTATGAGCTTAACGAAGAGAAATTAGCCTCAGAAATTGCTTCAGATTACTTGAGACGAATGGAGTTTGTGCCAGTTGACAGTTTTGTTACCAGGGATAATTTATTCTTTTTACGCTCCTTTAACGATATACACAGGTCGTCTGATAGGATGTTTAGAGTATGTGTGCAAAATTCGGATTTAGTTGATAGTACTCTAAAGCAAAGTGCGTTTGCAATGCGGTTTATTAGCTTTGTCATGACTAAAGAGGAGATTAACCCTGCGTTTGAAAAGGCTAGACGACGGCATTTATCACCGAATTGGAATAAAATTAGAAAATTAATAGCAAGGAAATGTGGTGAAGAAATGGCGAATTATTGCGAAATAAGAGGTAAAGAGATTTGGTATCAAAATATAGGTGATAACACTAATTACGTAAAATGGCTTGTCAGAAAGATTACTTTTGAAGGCGTGGACAATGAAGACTCGAGTTTTAATCGGTCAATTTACTTAAATAATGCTGCGTGGCAGGTTTTTCAGAAAAGTAACGATAGATCACAGTTAATTGAGGCTTTAAAGTGGGTAAACAAAGCGTTAAGAATAGTGCCTGTTGAGTACGGTATGGCGATCGATACAAAGGCAAATTTGTTATATAAACTAGGAGACAGTGCAGATGCAATAGCCTTAGAAGAAGAGCTTGTGGAGAAAACAAAAAATGAATCTTATAGGAAGACACTTTCAAAGATGAAACTTGGTTTAGAAACTTGGGATGAATAGTTTTAGAAAATCAAGTTGTTTAATGCATAATTTAAAATGATGTTTTATGCCAATTCCAAGTCGGTTGAATATTCGGATTATACTAATTTCGGTTATCCTGGCGGGAGTGTCCTGCAAGAAAGATGACTTTAAGGGAGAAGAGATGTCATCTCTTTGTATATCAAATGTTGTTGTAGGAAGTAGCCCCATTCGATTGAATAGCATTACTGGGGAAACTGTGAGTTATGGCAATAATAGGGTGTTTTCAGTAATGACGGGTCAAAGAAAGGTGGTAATTTATTCCATAGAAGATTCTGTAAAACCCTACTATAGTTCATCAGTAGTTTTTGCTAAAGGATCTGTTTATTCTCTATTTGTTTCTGGGTCGTATCCAGTTGCTGATACTTTATTGATCAAGGAAAATATTCCATATAGATTGGACAGCACCGCAGGTATTAGGGTGATTAACTTGTGTTCTAATTGCCCTCCTGTCAACGTTACGTTGGCTCTGTCAGATCATGTGCTCGAGTTTTCAAACCTTTCTTATAGACAGGTGCCAGAATTTAAGACATATTCTGCGACTGCCAAAAATGGGTTGTATAACTTTCAGATTCGAGATTCTGAAACGGGAAAGGTCTTAGTTGCATATAATTTGGCTACCCCTAGGTTTAGGGAAGTGACTCTTGTTCTTAGAGGGCTCAAGGATGGCGTTGGAGCGGGGGGGCTAGGAGTTATGAGGGTTAATCATTATTGAGATAGGTTACAATTGTGAATGGATATAATTGTAAGTGGGTGATTTGTTTACATTATGTTAGAAACTCTACTAAGTAATGTTTTGTTGCTGTGCGTTATTCTAAGGTAGTTAAATTGGTGGGCTGGATTATTCGAGTTGCTCATTCAGAAGGCGATATACTTTTAGGTTAGAATAGACTTGCAGATTTGGATGTCGTGGAATCTGAATTTGTGACTTTGAAATGCATTTGCACCTTTTCAAAATATTGCCTACCTCAATGGAAGCTTTGTGGAATTGGTATATAGATTTTAAACCGATGGCATGAGAATTGGGGTATGATATCGATGGATCGCGTTAGCCTAAAGTTATAAAAAAGAGGTTGCCTAATGATTTAGAAGGCAGCCTCTTTTTTGTCAATAGTCGGTTAATTGACTAAGATGGAGTCTGTGAAGTTATTCAACGGTTGTAGTGAATGTTAGGCTGCAATCTGCTGCTACGTATGTTGTAGCTGCTACCTCTGGCGTTTCGCAGAATATGCCATCATTGTCGATGTCGTTTGTTGCGACTGTTTTTACATTTTGGATTTCAGTACCTTGGTCGGTGATGTAGCGAACGTTAGGAACTAAAGCGCATTTTCCGCTAACGGGGTGAATCTTGTAGAGACATACGCCTCCAGCTTTTGTTGTGTTGAATGCGACGGTACCGGCTGCTAATGCCAAAACTAGAATTGCGCTCAACATGATTTTAACTCTTTTCATAAAAAAGGGCGCTTTTTAAACTAAAAAGCTAAAGCTAAAGTGTGAAATGATACCTACTCTGAATTTTAGTGGTTTTCGGCTACGCCACTTCTGTCCCTATTTCTGAACAGTGGATCCTGGTCTGTCCCGAAAAGGAATAGTTTTTTCTATAATGATGTTTGTGTTTATTATCTGCGTTTAAGCTAAGGTATAAATTGCTCATAATGCCGTTGGAAGGATTCGTTATGCATTTGGGAGTATTTATGCTATGAGGTGAGAATTTGATTACATCTTGCGTGTATGATTTAATTAAGTGAGTATTTTTAGTAGAATTTCGGAATATTTATTATAGTATTATTTCCGTTTTTGGGCCATAAATTTCAGTGGTTATATAAAATGCCTGTTCGTTATAAATTATTGAGGTTTTCCTTTTAACAATTAACTAAGGGGGTATGAAATATTTGCTATTCTTAATCTCTATGAATTCTTGCTGTATCGTAATGTTTGGTCAAGGTTTGGGTAAGCCTCCGATTGACGAACGCCTGTTTGATAAGCCTTGGGTTCGCCCTGGAAAGAATGTTGGGATAAGCGCGAACGGACAATTTGCTTATTATGATATTATTGGAAAGGATCGAAAATTGGTTGTAAAAAGTGTGGATTCAAGTTGGGAGAATGAATTTTATTGGGGAGGTCAGGAAGCATGGTTTTGTGCAGACAGCAAAAGACTTTTGTACAAGTCTTCAGATACAGTCTATTTTGTGACGCTTGGAGCAGGTGTGAAACAATTTGTTACTAAAGTTGCTTCCTGTAAAGTGCCACTAAAGAAGCATGGTTATTGGTTGGCTTTGCATTTTGCTGATAGCGCTGGCCTTCTTCGGTTACAAAATTTGGTGACTGATCAAATTCGAGACTATAAAGATGTTAGAGATTACCAGTTCGATGAGCATGGAAACGTGTTACTATTGGTTATCCGAAATAGGGATGGGGGGGAGTCTCTAAGATTGGTTGATTTGGAGGCTGATAATTCAATATTGGTTTGGACTTCTTCTGAGGGTACTGTTGTTGGCCAGGCATTTGACAGAAATGGTCGACAATTGGCTTTTATAGTAGACGAACGTGGTGAACATAGTGTTTGGTATTATCGAAAGGGTCTACTTAGTGCAGAGGTGAGAGCAACTAATCGTTCTAAAGGGATTGATAGTACTTTCCAGATCTCTAACTATTCGACTCGTTTTAGTTATGATGGGCGGTGGATGTTTTTTGTTTTAAGAGAAAGGGAAAGTTTGGTTCGGAAAGTTGTAACGGGTAATTCCTTAGTCGATGTATGGAGTTATAAAGATGAGATTTTGCAGCCGGAACAACTACAAATTATCAGTGAGGGTGGAGGAGTTGCTAATCGGGAAGGCTATTATTCTGTGGTGCCTTCGAAAGGTGGACAAGTAGTTCGGCTTCAGTATGAGAGTGAGGTATTGACAGTAAATCCTGTGGCTACAAATTCGGGATTTATAGTTGTAAAAAAGAATTATAGATTAGAACCGTGGTCAACAGAACAACCTACGTTTTGGTTAGTGTCTTTGGCGGATGGTACAAGGAGAAAACTAGATATAGGGAAGAGTAATAATGGGTTTAGTAATAATTTTTCCTTTTCCCCGAGTGGGAAATATTTGGTTTATTGGGATTTTAGATATGTTGCTTATATGAGCTATGAATTTAGGACGGGAATAACTCGAAATATTACAAAAAACATATTGGAGAAGATCGGTTCAGAATATCAGTATGATGAGCTTGTCGATGTTAGTGCGGTCGGTAGTGTAGTTGGATGGTTCTCAAAGGATTCAGCTCTTATTGTTTATGGAAATTATGACCTATGGAAAATTGATCCACTTGGCCACAGGTCGCCCGAAAATATAACAAATGGATATGGTATGCGAAATTCTGTGAAACTACGGCTTGCTGCGGAGGAGAATCCCTTAAGAGTATTTTCTGAAACTGAAAATTTGTTATTAACAGGATTTGATTGGAACACCAAGTACAACGGTTTTTTCTACAAGCAACTAAATAGAAGTGGTGATCCTGCGGTGCTGGATACGGGCCCTTGGTTGTCCTATTATACTTTTTCACAAATCGGCGGCGGAATTTACTATATGCCTTGGTCATTGGGGATGATCCCTGTTAAAGCAGCGAATGCTGAATGCTGGATTATTAGTAGGCAGTCGGCTGTGGAGCAAAATAACTATTTTGTTACAAGAGATTTTAAGAGAGTTTCCAGGTTAACTAATTTGAATCCGCAGACCGATTATAATTGGCTTACTGCAGAGTTGGTTAATTGGCAACTACCAAATGGTCGTTCAAGCTACGGCGTTTTGTATAAGCCAGAAAACTTTGATTCTACAAAGAAGTATCCGATTATTTTTAATTTTTATGAAAAGCTTTCACATAGGATTTATAGTTTTCCCAATCCAGAGTATACTTCGAACAACCTAAATATTCCCTGGTTTGTGAGTAACGGATATTTGGTATTTACCCCAGATATTCACTATCAAGTTGGGGCCAAAAGCGGAATACCTGTTGGAATGCATGCACTGAATTCTGTAGAATCTGCCGCAAGGCATTTGTCGAAACGTCCATATATAGATAGTTTGCGTATGGGAATACAGGGGCATAGTTTTGGTGGCATGGAGGCTGCATTTATTGCTACTCATTCACACCTTTTTGCTGCTGCTGCAGAGATGGCTGGTAGTACTAATCCTGTTAGTAGGTATTTGACTTTAATTCCTTCCATTGATCCTTTTTATGAAGAGCTTTCTCCCCAAAGGGGAGTCGAATTTGGTCATGAGTCTTACGGCGGTAATCCATGGGAGTATCCTGAATTGTATAGTCAGAACTCCTCGGTGCTTAATGCTCATCAGACGACTATTCCACTGTTGATCACGCACAATATGAAAGATGAACAAGTTCAATGGAGGCAAGGTGTAGAATTGTTTATGGCACTACGTCGCCTAGGGAAAAGGGTGTGGCTGTTACAGTATGATAATGGCGGGCATGTGGCAAGAAGGAGGGAAGACGCGAAAGATCATACAAAGCGATTAACGCAGTTCTTTGACTATTATTTAAAAGGTGCTCGCCCGCCTATTTGGATGACTCGAGGCGTACCTGCTCGAAATAAAGGTGTAGAAACTGGCTATGAGTTAGACCTTACTGACAGGGAGCCTTAGCTATTTATTTTGTATAAAAATATGTATCAAAAGGGTTGTATGAATATTTGCTTAGCTTATTTTATGTGGGTAAGGATGTTGCATTGTAACATGCCAAAGGGGTATGTTATGGCCAATTTGTGAGGAATTTGTGACAGGTTATGACGAAGAAGTTATACAGAGTCTAAGTCATATTAGTTTAAGTGACTGACCTCCCCCTGAAAACTGGTCCATGGTAAAGTAGAAAAATCGGGTAATTTCTGATAGCTTTAAATACAGATAATTACCATGAAGAAGTCAAAATTCACAGAAGCACAGATAGCCTTTCCGCTTAAACAGGCTGAGTCTGGAACGTCAGTTGAAGAGTTATGTCGTAAGATGGGCATAAGTGAGGCCACTTTTTACAATTGGAAGAAAAAATTTGGAGGTCTGGGTGTAGGTGAGTTACGCCGTCTACGACAGTTGGAAGAGGAAAATAATAAGCTGAAACAGATTGTGGCCGACTTAACCTTGGATAAACAGATGCTGCAGGATGTGTTAAAAAAAAAAGCTCTAAGGGTACAACAGCTAAAGCATTTGGTAACCGAATTAAGAAAGGATTACCGGGTCTCACAACGAAAGGCCTGTGGCGTGTTTATGATGGCCCGGTCAACATTTCGATACGTGGCTCATAAGCGCGAAGATAGACCGGTAAGAGAAAGGATCAGAAGTATTGCAGCATCTAAAGTACGTTATGGTTTCTGGCGGATACATGTACTTTTAAGACGAGAAGGATGGCGTGATAACCACAAGCGTACATATCGTATTTACCGGGAAGAAGGCTTGAATCTTCGTAGCAAGCGACCAAGAAGGAACAAAGCTGCTGCACATCGCCTGGAACGCCCTGGCTTGGATGGATTGTATCAATGCTGTTCGATGGATTTTGTGGCAGATCAGCTCTTTGATGGCAGAAAATTCAGGGTCTTAACTTTAGTTGATAACTTTAGCCGGGATTGCCTTGCAACACATGTTGGACAGTCTCTGAAAGGCTCAGATGGTGTTAACGTTTTAGAAGAGCTTCGCATTATGCATGGCATAATTCCCAAACGTATATAAGTTGATAACGGCAGCGAGTTCATCTCGAAAGATCTGGATCGTTGGACATATGATAACCAGGTAACTTTAGACTTCTCAAGACCCGGAAAACCAACAGATAATCCTTTTATTGAGTCATTCAATGGAAGCTTTCCGGGATGAGTGCCTGAATGTAAATTGGTTCCTATCTTTGAATGATGCTGTTGAAAAAATAGGGGCTTGGAAGTACGAATACAACCACTTCAGGACGCACAGTTCAATCGGAGATATTCCTCCGGCTGAAATGGTAAAAAGGTATAAAAATTAACGCCCGTTTCTCTACTATTGCCTGGTACTAAATATGGGAGGACCTCATAAGCGATTTAATGCAAGTGATGTGTTTAGCTCAGAGGGGGAGAAGAAGATAGCATATCCATAGAAAGCAGAGTGCAGGCGGATTTATTGATTTGCCCATTGTTTTTATATGTAAATATAATATCCTTTATTTATTTTACTTTTTACTTGTTAACAAGTTCTACGATAGTTCTTGCGCTTGTTTTGCCTTCATAAGCTTTAATTAGTTTTTTATTTTTGTCGTAGATCGCAATGAAAGGCACGGCAAATACTCCCATGTAGTCTCCATAAAAATTTGAAGAATCAATGCCTACATGAATGTTTTTATACTTACTCAGTTGGTACCTTAGGTCGAATTGTTTCATCTCTAAGTACGGATATGGTGTGAAAACATAGAATGGAATATCTGATAGATAGGAAATGTTTTTAGTAATTTCTTCGATCTGCGCCTTTGAATAAGGGCACTGCGGGCCAATTAGAATCATAACAAAGGCCGAATTAGTTGGGATATCTTTAGTATGAAGGTGACTTTTGCCATCGGTCATTAATAATTGGAAGGATGGCAAAGGTTTTCCTTCGAGATCTGCAAAATCAGTTTGATCATCTTTGCAAGCGAAAAGTACTATAATTGATATAATCACTAGTTTACTTCGGCATTGGGTAAGCACAGAGTTTGCCATATTTTGAGGTGTTTATTTACGCCAATCGGCTACGACTTAAATTGGTTTGGGGACTTCTATATTTTGTTTTAAAGGATTCTGTTGCATTTATGGAGAACGCTTGCTTCCAGAGCCAATCTACAAGAAGCAACGCGAATACAGTTTCTAGAATCATTGGAAACGCTTGTAGACGAATGGCTGCTGGGGATGAAATTATTGTAAATGCCGCGTTAAGTAGCCAAATTGAAGCGGCTATGGTGATTGTTCTAGGTAGAATGTTATTTTCCCATGATCTTCGAAGTACTATAAAACATAAGAGAGATGATAACAAAACAATATTCATAATCCCAATCAGGATAGGATAAATTTCTAGAATGTAGATTTTAGGATTGTTGAGTCGTGAGGTGAGCTTTCTGGAGTTATAGTTAAACCATGATTTTACAATTGGCGGGACACTATCTTTTCCGCCATTATAATACTCTAGAAACTCGGTAGGCGGAGCATAATATTTAATCGTATTTGGCCATAGAAAGTGTCTCGCATATTCCAATGGGTATTGCCTGATAATAAGTGTTCCGTATTCTTTGTAAATTGGTCCCATTAATGCCCATTTTTTGAATTCGGTCAAGTTAGTGTCTGACTCTATAAGAACTTTATTTCGATATTTATATAGGGGCATAGTTGGGGTCCACATGTATATTGTGCTTGCTTTTATTTTTTCAACTGGATATTTTCTTGTGTTTCGTGTACTATCGAAGTATGACCGTATCATGTTATCAAGTAGTTGGAATTTGGGGGGGACAGGTTTCCTTTCCGAACTGTTTACATATCTATAGGCATACATTGCATTGTTCGCTGCCTGCCAACCACTAAATGGTGCATACTGCCATACACCCGTCAATGTTTTATAATTATTGGCGGTGTATATGATGAATAATCCGCATAGGAGAATTGGCGCGGATACTCCTATTAGCTTTTTTGAAATTGGTATTTTGGCTAAATAATAAGCCAGAAAGGCTATTAATGGATATAGGAGAGCATTATATCGGACGAAAAACGCGAGAAAAAGAATTGCGGTGTGCCAAAAGATGATTTTGTTTGATGGTTTGTGTATCAGCCAAATAAGCAATGTAAGCCAAATTATGCTCAGACTCATAAATAGACAGTCGCTTGAGATTAAGTTGGAAAGATGTAGTATTAAGGGACTGATGACAGTAATCCCTGTTATGATTAACTGTATGGCTTTGCTCACTTTGTGGAAATAGAACAGAGTAAAAATGAAATAGAGTCCGCTTGCCTGGGCTAGCATATATTGAAAGAAGACTAATGCTGTGTCCGAATCGCTGAATACACTGAAGAGGCGTAGGAAACGGGAATATCCGATCATGTGGGTGTTTATGTCGGAATTGCTACTAGCTGCCTTGATATAGCTAAATGAGTCTCCGTGAATATAGTTCGCAAAAGGGTATAAATATTTGAATAAAAAAAATTGGATAATTATTGCAAATCCTGTTAACCAAAGAGTGCGGCGGTTAAGTTTGTTTTGAAGGAGAAATGCTTGAAAGGAAATAGGGCTGACCAATTCACCGCTATTGTTTTGAAGAAGCTGTTGGTGTGAAACTGCTTGCTTATGTTTCTGAATAGCCTCTTTCTTTTCTTCATGGTAGTCTTGTTCAGTATTTATTTCCCATAGGTTAGTCTTACTAGCGACGCCATCACAAATATTGTCAACAGCCACCATGGCTGTAAGCATACTATGGTCAGTATTGTTGTATTTGTGCATGCCATTGCGGCCCACCAGGAAAAGATTTGCAAACCTTTCCAAGTAATTTTGTATCAATTCAAAGCGATCGTAAGTACCGAAATAGGCAGGATAAGTCTTTTCCATCCGGTTTACAGTACTGTCCAACACATCTTCTAAGGTAATGAGGTCCATTTTGATAAGTTCCTTCACCGCCAGTTCTTTGATCTCTTCATCGGTCATATTCCAGATCGCATCCCCTTTGGTGCAGAAGTATTCCAGGCCAAGCCATACTGTGTTAGGATCCGCTACCATATATGGCCCCCAATTATTATACACCTGCATTCGTGCCACTCTTACATCTTTTTCCTGGATATAGATCCAGCTGTCCTTCGGCGTGGCCATGGTCATTTTTCTAACCAATACACCCGCATAGACAAAGTCTCGATAAATCAATCCGTCTGCAATTTCCTTCACCTCAACTGGTACTTCTGCCTTCATGCCGCCAATTAATTCCTTTACTGGCATGGTGGAGAAGAAATAATCTCCTTCCAGCGATTCCAATTGTCCTGTTTGGGTATTGAGTGCTTCAATACCGGTAATGTTATCGCCTTCAGTAAGGATATGTTTTACTTCGTAATGGTTGACAATTTTGCCACCCATTACTTCTACTTGCCGGGCAACTTCTTCCCACATAGCGCCGGCACCCGTGGCTGGATAAAGGAATTGCTCAATTAGGCTGGTTTCTGTATTCTTTTGATTGATGTCGTTGCTTCTTCTTCTCTTTTTTGTCAATGCCTTGGCAGCATGAATGACTGCTTTGCTCAATGACACCCCTTTAATGCGTTGTGCTCCCCAGTCAGCGGATATTTTGTTACAGTCCATACCCCAAACCTTTTCCGTATAATCTTTGAAGAAAATATGGTAAAGCACACTGCCAAACTTATTGATCATGAAATCTTCCAGGCTATTCTGAGGTTTACGTGGAAATAGTCGTGCATATAAATAGGAGAATACGATCTTAATGGTTGTAAGAATTCCTAATTGTCCCAGTGTTGCAATAGAGAGTTGTATTGGGTAAGCAAAAAACTGCCGTAGAAAATAGATGCGCGTCAGGCGTTGGATTACCATCATGGATTTCTGAGGGGGGCGTCCGTCAGTTTCTTCCGTTGTTAGAAAATTACCGGTTTCGATGGTTCGCGATTTGTTCTGATAACTGATGGTTAGATCTTCTCCTTTAGGCGTATGAAGAGGCATGATATTGGTCCACCAGTTCATTACCCGGTCGCTCTTGGAAAAGAACCGGTGTGGACCAAAATCCATCTTGTTTCCCTTGTAGCTGACTGTTTTGGAGATGCCGCCTACCTGTCCACATTTCTCGATCACGATGGGCTTAATGTCGGTACGTTTCAGGAGCTCATATGCGGCGGTCAATCCGGCAGGACCTGCGCCGATGATAATGGCTTTCTTGGGCATTTGAATAAGGTTCGTTGGAAAAGGAATAGATCAGTGGTAGCAACTGAACGGTTCCTTCGCATCGGTTAATGAATAATTGCTTGGTGCTTGTGTAAAACTGTTCCTGTATTAAATCTTTTATTAAAAAGATCAGGTTGGGTGGATTCGGAGCGAAATACTGAGTCAGGCTTAATCCTGTTTAGCGACTTAAGAATAGAAATTCGGTTCTTAGATGTTTCCTTGCCGTTGAATCCATATGCAAGATATATTGGTCGAATGATTGGTTTGGAAGAATGCATGATGGAAGTGGAAGTATTTACATTGTGCATTGCAGCTGCTACAGTAAAAGAGATTGTCATTTAGATGGTTGAAACAACATCTTGTTCGTTGTATTAGGGTTTAGTTTCGTTAACTGTCCAATTGTCTAAATATGATCACTATGAGTAAATTGTTTTCTGCGATATTCCTGATAGCCGGACTCTCAACGGTGGCCCAGGAGCCTATCACCTACACGATACGAACTTCCGGCTTCGAAAAGAGCATTCAACCCTTCCTTTGGGGCATCTTCTTCGAAGACATCAACCGCGGTGCCGATGGTGGTCTTAATGCAGATTTGGTGAAGAATGGTTCCTTTGAGTTCAATACGCCCATGATGGGGTGGGAGCCTTCCCGTCGGCGCATGCCGGACGGCCTGTGTATTGTGGTTAATAGGCAGCATCAGCAGCCCAGCAACCCCAAATACTTGCAGGTTGAGTTGCTCACTGCAAAGGATACTTTTGGCCTTGCCAATGAAGGATTTGGAGGCATGGCCATCAAAAAAGGAATGCGCTATGACTTCTCTCTTCTTTTTCGGCAAGCTACACCAGGGGTCACTATGCGTATACAACTACTGAATACGGCGAGAAAGGAGATAGGAGCGGCCAAACTAATCCCTCAGTCTTCCGGCGTTACCTGGCAAACACAGTCTGTCAGTATAACTGCCGCGGATACGGCCAGCAAAGCCCGCCTGGTCATTTGGTTTGAAGGCACCGGAAAGCTGGATCTCGATATGATCTCCCTATATCCCTCCGATACCTGGAAAGGCCGTCCGCAAGGGTTGCGTAGTGATATGGTACAGTCTCTCGCTGATCTTCAACCCGGATTCGTTCGCTTTCCCGGAGGATGCATTGTGGAAGGAACCGACCTCAACGAGCGTTACCAATGGAAACATACCATCGGACCTCGCGTTGACCGCCAACTCATCATCAACAAATGGAACCACGGCGTAGCTGCCCGCCAAACGCCCGATTACTACCAAAGTTATGCCCTTGGCTTTTACGAATACTTCCAGATGTGTGAAGACATTGGTGCGGCACCCATGCCCATCATCAATTGTGGTATGAGCTGTCAATTCAATACTTCCGAAGTGGTGCCAATGGATCAACTCGATACCTATATACAGGATGCACTTGACTTAATTGAATTCGCCAATGGGGACGCAAATACTATCTGGGGTAAGAAAAGGGCGGACTTTGGCCATCCCGCTCCTTTCAATATGAAATGGCTGGGCGTCGGTAACGAGAACTGGGGCCCCCAATACATTGAACGTTTACAGGCATTCACCAAAGCCATCAAGGAAAAGTATCCGGAAATGCAGCTGATCACTAGCACGGGTTATTCGCCCAATCCTCAATTCCGGTATATGGATTCTGTATTGCGAAAGCTCAATGTCGATATAATCGATGAACATTACTATCAAACGCCCAATTGGTTCCTGATGAACGCCGGGAAATATGATAACTACGATCGCAAGGGGCCAAAAATATTCATCGGCGAATATGCTTGCCACAGCGTGCGCATTGGCAGTCAGGATAACAAAAATACTCTGCTCTGTGCGCTCGCTGAAGCCGCCTTTATGACCGGATTGGAGCGTAATGCAGATATAGTTACGATGAGTGCTTACGCACCGCTGTTTGCCCATACGGAAGCCTGGCAGTGGACACCCAACCTGATTTGGTTCAATAATAGTCAGGTGGTAAAGACTCCCAGTTATTATGTACAGCAGCTGTTTAGCCGAAACCGGGGCACGCATGTTCTGCCGTTGTTTCAAGAAGGAATGCCTGTAACCGGCCAGGATAGTTGTTATGCAACTGCTGCGCTGGATAGTGTTTCGAAAGAAGTGATAATAAAATTGGTAAATGCTTCAGGTGAACGTAAGTCGAGAATGGTCGCCTTTGAGAGGTTAAAAAGTAAGTCCTATGTAGGGACGATTACCACTCTCGAAGGGGTTTCATTCCAACAGGTTAATTCTCTGGATCAACCTGATAATGTAAAGCCAAAAACTGCGCCATGGAAATCGAAGACCCCGATTCTTCTTGAGCTGCCTCCATACTCTCTAACGGTTTTGAGGGGTAAACCACATTAATAATGGATTCCAGGGATATAATAATCTTAGATACTGCCAAATGAAATCACCCATAACCTGGCTTGGGTATTTGGGTATAATTGAAACTTGATGCAATTCTTCTTAATAACCATTGGTGCGCCAATGGTTATTTTATTTTCCGGATCGTTATAATTCCACGTTTAGGATGACCAGCAGGAAAGCAACGATTTAAATAGGGTGGTGTTCCTTTGATAGGTTCTCCTTCTTTTACACCGTCAATGGATATCACCATTGCCATTCTACCAGCTCTCCTAGTATAACTATTGGTAAAATTATCCAATGGATCGTATTAGAAAGGACGGCAAGTCCAGTAATAACTACTACAGCAAGAAAAAGATAAAACGAGCCTGAAATCCACGGGTTATCCTTTGGTATAGCTGTTCATATATCCATACACCCTTATATGAGAATTGATTTTACTCAAATTCTATCCGTTAGTAACAATAACAAGTATATACTTATTTGCAGATGATAATATAAAATAATAAATTGCTTAATCCCTGAACAGTTGCTGCTGTAGACCCATCCCTCCAAGATGCTTCTTTATTCGGTTGCCAGTTCGGAATGAGCCAGTATTTTCCATATCTTATTTTGATCTCAAATTTATAGCGGGTGTTTGTGCTTCAACCCAAACCTTTATATGCAAAAGATCAATGTCCTAATATCTGGTGGAACAACAATAATATAAGTTATTGGCTTTGAAATCGAAATTAGTATGTAATGCGAGAACGAATTTGGTCTGAGCTTGGACAAGCTAAACATAATCATTTTTATAGCTGTTTCCTTTTGGCTCGGCAAAGGCGTTGGTTAAATTATTACAATATGACTATTCTTGCTTTTTCCTCAGGTGGTGTGATGGGTTGGGCAATTTGGAAGAATCTACCACTTCTTTCATGTATAATAGTAGCTACAATTTCGTTAGCAAAGCTCCTAAGTCCACACATAATGCCCTCTGAAAAGCAAATTGATAAATTAGACCAAATATCAGACTTCTACTTCGATTATTACAACAAGATTGAGCAAATCTGGTATGATCACTATAATGATCGAATTACGGACGAACAAGCACAAGCTAGGTTTTATGAAATCAAAAACACCGAAAGAGATATTGGGAAAATAGTCAATGAAATCGTAAAGTCAATTAATAAGCGGATATACATAAGAGCCGATCAAGAAACAAGAAACTACTTAAGTAACAACTTCAATGTATAGTATATGAGCAAAAGCGAGAACAACACGAGCAAGCCCACCCCTAATCAGGAGAAACCTTCCCAAACAGGCCGGGATACAACAAAGGGTAATAATCTTCCTACATTTCAAAATCCCCCTCCTCCGCCACCACCAAAAGAAAAGAAATAGTCGCAGAACAATGCTGTATCTATTTCTGTCTTCATGATTGTCCAGGAAAAGCTTTCCGTATAGCGGTAAAACAAACGAAAAATGGCGAAAACATTAGATCAAGGATTTGAAACCTTCTTAGGCTGGCTTATACCCCTTACGTCAGAACATGACAAGGTTAAATCACATAAAGATTCCGTCAAAGCTTGCTTGGAAAAGAATTTCGAATGTTATGACTTTTTCGAAACAGGCTCTTTTGGTAATTCGACGGGAGTAAGACATTACAGCGATACAGATTATTTTGCAGTAATTCCGTCAAAGAAATTACATGAAGATTCCTCTTACAGCTTGAGGAAGGTAAAAGAAGCTCTCCAGGAAACATTTTGGCGAACAGAAGGAATAGTGGTAAATACTCCGGCTGTTAACATTCCATTCGGCACATATGCTTCGGAAACGTTAGAGGTTACCCCCTGTACATTTAATGGGCTTGTTGACACACCAGTGGGAAGTAAAGGCTCATACGATATTCCAAACTACGAAGGCGGATGGATGAAATCAAGCCCGCGAGCACATAACGCATATGTTAAGAGAGAAGATGAGCGATTAGGATATAAACTAAAGCCACTTATAAGGTTGATCAAAGCCTGGAAATTTTATAACAATGTGCCGATTAGTTCATTTTACCTTGAACTTAGAACTACAAAATACGCAGAAGGAGAATCATCTATTGTTTATGATATTGATGTGAAAAGCGTTTTGAAAATGCTTTATGAAAGGGAGCTGCCGAGTATACAAGACCCTATGGGTATTTCTGGATATGTAAAAGCTTGTTCAACTGATGCCAAAAGGGAGATTGCATTGTCAAAAGTTAAAACTGGATATACTAGGACTGAAAAGGCTGTTGAAAAAAGAGAGTCAAATGTAGATGATGCTTTCTATTGGTGGAATTTGTTTTATAATGATAAATTTCCGAATAGATAAATGAAAAATATGTAATCAATGGCAACAACGGTCAATAATGCATTCTCCGAATTCATGAAAAATTTTGTTCGTTTGGATTCCGATCGAAACGACTTAGCAAAGAAGAGTAAGAATAATCTGATTACGGAGATAGAAAAATTTCCTGAAGATAGCATCTTTTTTAAACTATATCCTGGATTGGCGAGCATCGACTATGGATCATATTCTCGTAAGACGAAAATAAGGGAACTGGACGATATAGACATCATGGTTGTTCTGGATGCTGAAGGAAACTATCGTGAACCGCTTTACGGTGGCGGATATAGTATCCACTTACGTAACTGGGGAACCAGGCAAGACGCGATTGTGAACCCTGGAACTAATGTGGTAAACTCCATTAAAATTGTGAATACGTTTAAAGAATACTTGAAAGGTGTCTCCGCATACGAAAAAGCGGACGTTAAACGAAATCAGGAAGCAGCAACGCTAAAACTGAAAACTTATGAATGGGTATATGACATTGTGCCTTGCTTTCAAACAGCACCAATCGACGGTAAAACATTCTTCTTAATCCCTAACGGGAGCGGCAACTGGAAGCCGACTGATCCGAGGATAGATAAAGAGCGTACTACAACCATTAATGGAAAGCAACAGGTTTCCGTATTGGATATGATCCGGATTATGAAATACTGGACTAAACGACGTACTGCAGCCACAATGGGATCATATTTTCTCGAATGTATGATTTTAAATTACTATGATTCTTTCGGAACAACTAGCAGTAGTTATATTGACGTAGAATTGCCAAATGTATTTGCATACGTTTATCAGCAGATTCATAATGCTTTGAACGATCCCAAAGGGTTCCAAGGTGACTTAAATTGCCTTACTTTGGATGAGAGGAATTCTATTCAAGAAAGAGCCAGGCTAGACTACAATCGAGCAAAAGAAGCCAGACAACTTGAGACAGATGGAAAGCAAAAAGAATCCATTGAAAAGTGGGGAGAGATATTTGGATCAAATTTTCCTTCTTATACTGAATAAATTATGAACAATATAAAAGAACTCCAGGATAAAACAGAGAATTTAAAACTCTTGGCAGCGCAGCGAGTTTTATACAAACGCGCAAAGAAAATGTTTACATTCCAGGTTATTTCGACTGTGGTTGTCTCAATAGTATTCGTCGTGCTGAAATGCTTCACGAAAGAACAGCTTGGATTTGATCCCAAAGACATCAATGTAATTGCGGTGGTAGTTGCGCTTTTAGAACCTTTGCTCTTTATGCTGCTGGTTTCGAATTTACGTACAAATGGCGCTAAAATTCAGGAGTTATTTGACCGTCGTTTATATGGAATGAAGTGGAATAAGGCAAACAGTGAAGATGAGCCAGAAAAACATGTCATAGATGAAAATGCCAGAAGATACGTAGATGATCCTAAAGCGCCTTTAGAAAATTGGTATGACATCGAACTTGATGGATTATCGCATAATAAAGCAATTATTACCTGCCAGGAAACAAATCTATTTTACGATGGACGGCTGCGGCTTAGCTTTCGCGATGCGAGTCTGATTGTTTGTTTGATAATGGTTTTACTAACCGTTGTGATCGCGGCAATTTTAGATATGTCTATGAGGAAATATTTTACCTATCTAGCATTACCAATCTTGCCGGCAATATCTTTGACTCTCAAAATTTACCTTGAGAACAAAAAGTCGCAGGCAGCAGCAGATAAGTTACGTGGCTTTGCAAAACAGATAAAAAGAAATGAAGATACACCAAGCTTTGAAGATCTTAAACAAATACAAGATCGAATCTATTGCATGCGAAAAGATAGTGCCCTAATTCCAGAATGGTATTATAAAAAACATCGGGCCAGGTTGGAGCGAGAAATGAAAGTCAATGCTTCTGCCGATTAATGATTATCCCAATAATGTTGGTGCTAGGACTCATGATGAAGTGAGAAGTGTGATCTGGAGCAGTAAATGGCTAGGCAATAATTAGTATTATTTAATTAATTTACAATATGAGTAAACATCCGTTCAGAGTCAATAATATTGATTTTTATGTTGAGCTCAGGCAAGATTCCAATCGATATCAGCTACAAGTTTTCTTTAGCGATGGAAAGCCTGCAAATCCTGCTATATA
Organism: Paraflavitalea sp. CAU 1676; assembly: GCF_029223285.1. Taxonomy (GTDB): domain Bacteria; phylum Bacteroidota; class Bacteroidia; order Chitinophagales; family Chitinophagaceae; genus Paraflavitalea. The sequence goes on from NZ_JARHUJ010000010.1 coordinate 77,482, forward strand.
CAGCATTAAATATGAAATTAATGACGATATAAAACTTCACACTGGAAGCCCAGGAGTTCAGCATTTATTACAGACGGTTGTAGATGCGGTAGAGGCCGGCTTTTATGAGGGTTCGGAAAACTTTAGTTCTTTTATAGACCCTGAAAAAAATTAAGACAAGTTGTTGGTGGAAGTCTTTTAGAATAATGGTTTATCCATACTTAGTGCTGTCTTGAATGTCTTGAACATATATACAGTTAACAGGCAGGGCCAAGGCTCGTCACAGCCTATTAGGAGGATGAAACATTCCCGGTTTTATAGTCATTCACCGAGCAATTGAGGCCCCGCGAAAGCGGGGCCTTGCCAAGTTTTAAAGCATTATACTTCTCCTTCATCCACCACCGCCTGGCTCACGGCGCCAGCAACCGTGCCGGCAACAGCCATATAGCCGGCGATTGTTGACACCACGTCAGGTAATATATCAGGCGTGGCCAGCAGCGCCGCACTGGCCGCCGCCAGCACCAGCGCCACATTGCGCAGTGTCTTGAAAAAAGGCGGCGTTGGCCTTCTCATTCTTTCTTTTATGCTCATTTCAAAAGTTTTAATGGTTAAGGATAATACAACACTGGGCAACAGCTACATCGCAGGCGGCTCGGAAAGATCCGAATGGGAGAGGAGCTGGCTTCTCCACTTCAATATGCCTGCAAATGGCCATTGCACAGTGCTGTAAGTGCTACTATCTCACCTTAGTTGCAACAATTACCACATTGCCATTGGGCAGATTGGCCTCGTCAACCCAATCAACAACTATTTTTTGCCTGGCTTCCGGCCCTTCGGTCGTGTTTGCTTCGTTTCCTTTTTGGAGCCACCCTTCCCAACCGGCTTCTTAGTATCCTCCGGCATCACCTCCTCGCTGTTGGGAAAGATACCGGTCACTTTGTTTTTAGGTAAAGGTCCCTGCTCCGGATGCACCACCACCGGTTGCTTACTGTTTATTCTCCTGGTCATAATTGTAGTTTTTAAAATTTACGGATCGTTGTCATGACTAACGTTACATCACAAACGTACGATGCCGAGCTGCCCATCTCCAAATACCGCTGGCGCCAATGGCCGCTTTTGACGCATTTCTTGGAAATAGTTTCGTGCCGGCAAAGAATTTTTACAAAATGTGACAGAACGCGCCAAATCGGCCACGCAGTGTAGGAATCGATTAATTTACTACCTACGTTTGCATCGGTACGTTATACAGGTTGATAGAGGAAGGGAAATGTATAGATAGTGTATAGATGGTGTATAGATGCTGTATAGATAGTGTATTAAAATAGCGTACAACCTAAAATGAGCGGTTTTGACCCAAAACAGCGGGAAAGCTGGCGCCCCTTGGTGAAGGTCGAAACCTTCTTATAGCCGTTGCACCGCGGGCAACGCAAGGCAATGTTCAATCCAAACCTTTTAAAAGCTAGTAAACATGGCAAAACAGATCAACCGCCACATCAAATTACGTGGCACCATCGACGACATCAGTTTCTACAAAAGCCAGGACGGCTTCCTGGCGCGGGCTAAAGGCGGGGTAGGAGGCGATCGCATCAAAAACGATCCCCGCTTCAGGAACACCCGCCTCAACGGCCTCGAGTTCGGCACGGGCGGCAAAGCCAGCAAACTTTTCCGCCACGCCCTGAACCCCGAGATCAAAAAGGCGGCCGACAACCGCGTCGCTAGCCGCATCACCCAGTTCATGGTCAGGATCCTCAAAACCGATCCCATCAATGATTATGGAGAGCGAAAGGTGACCGAAGGCGACCTCACCCTGTTGAACGGTTTCGAGTTTAATACGGCGGTGCCGTTCGGCCAGGCCTTGAAGCTGCCCTTCACATATGGTATCAGCCGGGTCACTGGTCAGGTGGCCATCGACATGCCCGCCCTCCTGCCGGCCATCGACATTGCAGCGCCGGAGAACACCACGCATTTCAATTTCTTCGCAGTAGCTGCTGCCGTAGATTTTGAGCTAAGCAAGGTGACAGTAGTGCGGCAAAGCACGGCCAGCCAGCCCTGGGACCATACCACCGTACCCGCCACGGCCATCGATCTTGCCTTGCCACCCAACAGCACCCTGCCACTCTTCCTGCTATTGGGGATCGAGTTCAAGATGATCATCAATGGAAAGCCCAACCCATTGAGTCCTGGACTCAATGCCTTTCAATTGTTGACGGTAGATATCCCTGTATAGGGTTGATCGGGGAACCGGGCTGCGGCCCGGTTCCTTCTTAACGCCAAAAAATGGGTCTATGCAATACGATGAAGCGAAAATAATGACCAAACGCGCCATTCCGGGGTTTACCTGCACACCACGCGATGAGTATTACCAATTGCGCAAGATCGGCCTCACGGCCGATCGCGTACGCACCGATCCCGCCTTCGGCGCCACCCGCCTCCAGGCGGCCGATTTTGCCAGGGCTCTCCAATTGGCGGGAGCCATCATCAAACCCCTATGGGTAGGGTTAACGATTAAGCAGCCTTTACGTGCCTTCGCAGGCTGCATCCGCCGGGCCATGCAATACGATCCCCACCAACCGCCGGGCTTTCGTACGCTGAATGGTTCAAATGCCCAACACCTGAAAGGGTTCGATTTCAACCCACAGCATACCTGGCACAATTCGGTGATGTGTTCGCCTGTTGTTAATTGGCAAAACACAGTAGCATCCTTGCAATGGCCGGCCATCACACCAGCCCTGCACCTGCTGCCGCCCGCTGAGGCCGTAGCCTTCCGCATCCGGTGCACGCTGGTAGGTATACACGATAAAGGAGCCGTTAGCACAGCGCCCGTTCAGCAAACCACCTTGATGCCCCTCCGCCTGCTGCAAACGCCGGGCAGCATGCATGCGTTCGAGATAGTGGCCGGTACACGCGTAGCGCTGCTGGTGGTAATCGTACGCTGGTATCGGCCGTCGCCCGGTACCGGTACCGGAAACGGGCATTTGTGTAACGTGGATGGGGCTATGCTGATACAAAGCGTCTATTCGGTGGTGTCATAGAAATATATTTTATATTGAATATTATTTTATTGTCATGTCTTTGTATTTTCGCATAGACTATAGAATAAGGCTTCACGGAGTTCATAACTAATCAACCATTTACGGGTAAGGCAAAAAGGGCGTGCTCCACGCACGGCACCCTTCTGTGCATGCTCCTCCACAGGAGCGGGTAGCTAGTATTTTTAATTAATTATTAAACCAAAACCTCTGCTCATGAAACACGAATTTCGTGTCTTACGAACAAAACACGCCGAGTGGATCCTTGGTGTGTCCACCCGCACCTCGCAACGTCGCATGAATGCCGTGCGCAATTTCTATGGTAAAGAACCACGCTCCGCCGTGACCATCCTTGAGTTCTGCCAGTATTTCAAGTACAAGGTCAACGACATCATGGCAATATTAAAAGGAAGAAATTTACGTTAACCCAAAATGCAAGCCTATGATTTTCTCACAGCCCAGGCAGTTCTGGACCTGGTTCGAGCGCTACAGCGAAGTATTGCGGCACTTGCCCGATATGGACAAAAAAGAAAGGGAATTCTGGATCCGCGAGATCGCGACCCACTTGCGTGCCTACACGAAAAAGTTATCCGTAGAAATGATCATGCCACCCCAGGGAGCCATCCTGCTCGTATTCACCGCCTATGGCAAACAGCGATATTTTGCCATGGCAGATAATTTCGTGGCCAAAGCACCCAGGCTCAAAGGTTGGGAGGTCTGCGCCCTGCAGCCACCCGGTATGCTCGACAGCCTGTTGGTGACCCAGTACGGTCATTTTGGGGTCGATCTATCGACGCTCCGTTTCAAGCCGTTGGAGAGAGGCCTGGGCGAAGATAAGTTCACCTTGTACATAGTGGCCGATATCAATGGCCACCCAACCGAAGCGATTGAAATGGCCGTGGAAGCCGCTGTGTACAATACGGTCGGGGAAAGAGTAGTGGGAGAACAGATGAACTTTATTGTAGTGGATTGCCTCAGTCACTACGCGCCCAGAGAAAAAAAGAAGTTCATCGACCTCGCCGAATTGCCCGTGCACATCGCTGCATTGGTGGGGCCACGATTGTCCATCGACCACGAGGGCAACCTGAAAGCCAGCTAACACACGCAACACCATGCTAACGGTCGGCCTGCCCCGCAAGGGCAGGCTGTTCTTTTTATCAGTACCGGCGTTCAGGGTTCAATAGTTGCCCGGTTAGGAAAAGCGGCTAACAACAACGGTTCGTGTTGATCAGATCGGTGCCTGGCCAGATCGACATACTTTTTGACAAGGGTTCGGGGATGGGTTGGTTGCGGCCTGCGGCAGGCTTGCGGTCGGAATGCGAAAGCCCTTGGCACAGCGAATGCAGCAGGTAGTACACAGTGCGGTTGGAGAATGCCCAGTAAGCAAGCGGGCCTTCCAACAGGCCCCGCACCTGCTGCATCAACTGCCGCGTGTAGCCCGCAGCCAGGTACCCCGTTAACAGGTCGGGATTGGTAAGCACCACCGTAAGCAGGTTCTCCAGTTCCTGTTGTTCTGCATAGGCAGTGAGGTAAGCCCCCAGTTGCGCACATTGGCAGGGATCCGTAAAACGATCGGCTCGCCGGTCATAACAATAACACAGCCGGCGCTTGCGCAGATAGGTATCGAAATGCGTTTGCACATAATGATCGGCACTCAAAAAATAAAGCTCTTCGTACAACACATCGGCCAGGAACAACAACACCGGATACGAGCGCCCGCTCGCGTAATAATAGGCCGGAGGCTGTATAGCCCCGCCACGATGACGGCCCTGCCGGTTCCAGCGAATGCCCTCCACCGCTTCCAGGCGTATCCACGCGGTGTAACCTTCCAGCGGCCCGCCCTGGTCCACGATCTCCAGCAGGAAATCCATACCGGGTGCCCGCGTGTCCATCGGCCGCAGTATCCAATGTCCCGGCAATGCCTGTTGCAACAAATGATAAGCACCGTACAGCAGCTCAGGGTCGCGCGCAAGGGCAAACCTGGGATGCACGTTTATTGATGGCAATCTATTTTTTGCAGGATAATGCGTCGGTTGATTGGTCATGTTGTTTTATTTGGTTAACTTGATATAGATTCTTAATTCGTCTCCCGGTAGTGATCCCGTTTCCCCCAATAACAACCACCTCTTGAAAACACCCACCTTTCTTTCTCACTCAAATAGCCTGGTGGCATCTTTAACACGGTAGCAGGCCTTAACCTTTTAAGCAAATCGGCTTATGAATAGGGCAGTGCGCAACAGCGGACTGAACGACTACGGGCGTTGGCAGGCTACTTGCCTGCAGCAGGCGACCGTTTACCGGTAGGGTATTGCTATTTTTTATACAATCACCACCCATCTTCACCCTTAGCGATCTACAGTTACTTCCCCCAAGGTTAATCACGATTGTCCTTTCCTTTTACGCGAACAGCTATCCCATTGAGGTATTTATTCTTCACATAAAATCCTCGATTATGAAAAAAGGGTTCCTCGTAGCTGCGCTCGCAGCTACCCTGTTCCTGCAGGCCAACAGCCTGCCTGCACCACATCACAGCAGCCCTCCCGCTGCTTCCGCACCCACCGCAACACAGAACAGCAGCTTCGTTGCTGCCCCCGCATCACAGCAAATGCGGGTAACCTATTCCTGGTACAATGATCCCAGTTTTATTTCCTGGACCGGTGAGATCAGCACCGTAACGGCTGAGCTTAACCGCCTGCGTAATCTCTACTCGGGCTACACGTTCAGCGCTTCCGGTGGCCCCGGTCTTATCGGGTTCGAATGGGGTTACAGCTCCGGATTTCCTACCGCCGTCATCTACAGCGATTACTACTGAGCATCAGTACTGCTCATTTTGTTGTAGCTGAAGGTTCTTCCGCAATTCCTGCTGGGGGATCGGCCAACGCATCCTGTACGCAGCCCAGCCCGGTTGTGCCATCAACCAGGTACTGGCCTTGCTATGCAGGAAGCCGGCTGGTAACTGCCACCACCGTTTGAGGTCGAAGTAGCGATGGCCCCATTCGGTAAACAGTTCGGCTTGCCGTTCCCGTATCAAGGCGGCCAGCAAACTATCGGCCGTTACAGCCGTTACCGGGTCATGCGGGGCAGCCCGCCGGCGCACGGTAGTGATATCCGTTTGCGCGCCCGCGAGGTCGCCCAGCTGCACCCGCGCTTCGGCCCTGATCAGGTATTGCTCGGCCAGCCGCAGCACGATCGAATATTCGTGTCGTGGCTGGCCTTTCATGAGTTGGTATTTGAAAGGTTGGTAACGGTCCTGGTTACCCACCCGCACCGTTTTTGTCCACTGGGCAAGCCGGCCATCACCCGGCACAAAAGAGGTTAGTGTCGCTGCGGTAAGTTCATAATTGGGGTGTACACCGGTAAAAGCCAGGAAGTTGCCGCCCTCTGCCGTATTCATGATAGCCAGCACCGGCTTCAGTTGAAAGATCGTTTCCCGGCTCTGGTAATGGAATACACTATCGAGGGGTGCCAGCGCATACGTTCCGCTTTCGATCACCAGGCTGGCATAGTGCGCTGCTTCCGCATAGTGCCCCAGGTATAAATGCACCCGCGCCAGCAGGGCGCGCGCCGCCCCTAGTTCAATACGCGTACGTCGCAGACTATCGGGCACAGCGCCCGGATGCTGGGTCGGCAGCAAGTCCAGGGCCGCTTCGAGGTCTGCCACCACCAACTTGTTGACGTCAACTGGCGAAGACTGTTGCTCCTGCGCATTCGCGCCAATATCGGTTCCTGTCACCATAGGCACATGGTCCCATAAGTTCACCAAATAGAAATAACTCAGGGCCCGCCAGAACCGCGCTTCACCCAGCAGGTATTTTTTCACCCCCACTTCCACCCCGGGGGCGTCTGGCAATTCCGCCAGTACCCCATTGCAGCGGGCAATGCAGGTATAAGCCGGCGTCCAGCAAGGGGAAAGGTGGCGGTTCATGGCTTTGAGTCGCCAGTATTGGAAGTCTGCCTCATCACCTTGGGTGGTGAGCAGTGCCAGTTCGCCACCCTGCAAACCACCAAAGCGGCTCAGGTGCCCGAAATACAAGCCCTGCTCCAGCAGATTTTTTTCATAGATGCCCAACATCACCTGGTTGGCCGTTATATTGTCCCGGAAGGGATGTGTATACCGGCCGGGTGGTTCATCTACATCGGTCAGCTTATTACAAGCAATCATCGCCAACAACCCGGTCAACAGCAATACAGTGAATAGTCGCATGGTTATTGTTTAAAAGCCACCTGTACACCGAAAGTGTACACACGGGTGACTGGTTGTGAAAAAGGTTCCTGCAGCAACGGATTACCATCACGGTAGGGGCTCCACACCAACAGGTTTTGCCCCTGCACAAACAGGCGAAGCTGTTGTATACCGGCCCGGTGCAGCCGCTTGCTCGCCACGGTATATTGCAAACCAAGATTGCGCACACAGACATACGATTGGTCGGTAAAGCTCGCTGTAGAGGCCTGCTGCCGGTTGAATGCGGTTTGGGCTGCGTCGCTGAGCAAGGCGGATGCCCGTTGGTACAGGGCCGGTGACTGTAGTGGCCAGCGCTGCAGTACACTCAGGGGCTGATTGTTAAAACCTGCCGCATCACCCATACCGGGCGGGAGCCGCCGGTTCGTATAGTGGGCAGCGGTATAGCCAGGTTGCCGCCTGCCTTCTACCAGCAGGGTAAATGCCCAGGGGCCACGCACTACTTGTACCTGCAGGGTACCATAGCCCTTGATCTCGAGGTCGCGCTCCGCCAGCTTATCTGCTTCAGAAACTTGTCCATCGCCATTCAAATCGGCCACTGTATACAGTCCGTTGCTATCGATGCCGGTGGCCTGGTACACTTTACGGGCCGATAGCGGACGTCCCTCGATCAGATTACCCGCCAGCGATAACCGGCCCAATTGCGGAAAGGTGGTCAACCGGTTGGTGGGGATGGTATAGTTGACGCCTACCCGCACCTTCCACCGGCGTGATGTATCGTTTTTGTATTGCAACGAAAGGTCCCAGCCCCGGTTATCCACCAATGCCCCATAGTTCCAGTAGTTGATAATGGTAAAACCGCTTTGAGCCGGCAGCGGCGCCGTGATCACCTGGTGATAACTGCGGTGGAAATAATAACCCGCATCGATGAGTAACCGGTTGCGCCACTCGAGGCTGAGGCCGGCTTCCGTTTTGCGGGTCTTCGCCCAGGTAAGTAGCTTGTTGCCGGGCAGGGAGGCTTGCCAGCCGGGATAGGCGCCATACGAATAGGGCGCGTTGGAGGGCGACCATTGGCCCATATAGGCATAGTCCGCTACCTGGTCGCTGCCCGTTAATCCATGACTGAACCTGACCCTGGCAAAACTGACCTTGGACAGCCGCTTCGGCCACCAGGGAGCGTCCGAAGGGATCCAGGCGCCACCCACCGCATAGAACCAGCCGGGGCGCTGCCGCCCGTAAAAACGGGAGGAGGCATCCATTCGTCCGCTGCCTTCCCATTGCCATTGCTTTTTCCATGCCAGGTGTACCCGGGCAAACGTACTAAGCAATTTATACTGGGTCCAGCTGGTGTCGGGCTTTGGATACACCAGTTGCCGGTGCAGCGCCGCATCGTCGGCCACCGGCTGGTTGGGCAGCAGGTCGCTCCGGTAACGCGATTGCTGGTAACTAACGCCCAGCACAGCCCGCAATTGCAGGTGGCCTGGATGTGCCTGCAGGTGCAATTGCGGTTCGGTGATCCAGGTGCGTACCTGCCGGGCAGCCTGCACCAATTGAGGCGCCACGGGGCTGTCGCCGGTAAAGAAGCCGCTGAAATAGCCGGCCTTTTCCCGCAGGCCCTGGTAGCCCAATCCAACATTCACGCGCGCTTCGAGCAGGTGGCCAATCGGCAGGTTTAATTGAACATGGCTGAGGTAATAAGTGGTGGCCGCGTGGTAACGGCTCTTGAGCAAGCGCAACGGATCGTCGCTCCGCGACAGGCTATCGTCTTTAACGGTACCGGAGGCATGGGGCAGGGCATACGCTATGGGCGACAGGTCTGCCGCCGGACTCGCATTGCTGCCCAGGCTGGCGGCTGCCAGGGCGGTGATGGAAAACGACCTGCTGACCGGCTCATAGCGCAACTGCGTATAGAACCGCGCCCATTCGTCCATCACGGTAGTGGGGTATACATATTGTTCTTTGCGGAAGTTCAGGCTGCCCAGCCAGGAGAAGGTTTCCGTGCCACCCGAAGCCGACAATTGCGCCGTATGATTGATCGCCGGGTTGTTGTACAACTTGCGCGGCCAGTTGGTGTAGCGCGTACTATCGAGGAAGAGATCGGGCGTATTGCCTTTATTAATGGCGATACGGCCATCGATGGCTTCGAGCCGCAGTAGCAGGTAGTCGGTCGTGTGCAAGGTTTGTGGCACGCGGTAAGCGCTCACCACACTGCTCGCTAAATAGGCGTTGATGCGCAGCCGTTGCCCCTTTGTTTTGCGTAGGTTGATGAGGATAACTCCATTCGCCCCGCGGGCGCCATAGATGGCCGTAGCCAATCCATCTTTCAATACCGTGATGCTTTCCACATCATCTACATTCAGGAAGGTGAGCTGGTGCAAGCCCGGTCCGGTTCCCAAAGGATCTACCACCGAAGTAAGTTGACTCTGTGGCCCGGTACAGGCCAGGCAGGGTACATTGTCGATCAGCACCAGCGGCTCATCGATGCGCCGCCCGGGGCTCAGTGGTTGTATGGTGCGCGAACCCCGGATCTCGATCGTGCTATTGCCCCAGCGCACATCCGTTTTGCTGTTCACCAATACGCCGGTGGCCAGCCGCAACACATCGGCAATCGTAAAATAAGGTTGGCCGATCTGCTCGGGCCTGATCACTACGGCCACACCCGGCGATCGCCGGGTATTCGTTTTTCCATAACCGCATTCCACTTCTTCCTGCAGGTCGATACTTTCTTCGAGCGTCGCCACGACCGTGCCGGGCAGGGTAATACTGTCAGCACGGTGGTTCACCATACTGAGGCGCAGCCGCAGGGTGTCATGGTACAGCCAGGCCTGCCAGCGCCCGTCGGCATTGGTCTTCCAGCGACGGTTACTGTCGGCATCATGGAGTGTAACATCGGCCAGTCGCTCCCCACGCTGGTTGAGTACCAGTAAGCTGAATAATTTTTTAGGCTGGAGGGAAATATAGATATCGTGGCCCGCTTCTTCCACCTGGTAAGGCTTACCGGCGAGCAACTGATGCAACAGTTCCGTCACCGTACCATAGGCACGGAGCGTCACCCGCCACTCGGGCGGAAACAGCCGCACATCGAAATGGATGGGTCGGCCGGAGATCTTCGATATACTATCAACAGCTGCCGCGGCGGGCAGGTTCCTGAAGTGAACGCTGAATTTTTGAGCGGTGTCGGTAGCCAGAAGCGATTGCACAAAAAACAACGAGCACAGCACCATGGGGGCTAAACGCATTAGTGGGAGGTCGGTTTACCTGTTAACAAAAAGCGGCATTGGCCATCGCGTGGCCAATGAACCGCTGTAGAAAGGGAAAACAGGATAAGTCTAATGGTAACCCTGCTTGTTGCGAGGGTCGTGGATAGTTTAATGGTTGCCCGCATCATGGGCGAATAGCTTGATACAAAGGATCGCAGGATCCGGATAATACGGACTACGGGGTGGGTCAGGGACGCTGCACCTGCAAGCGGTGCCCCGTCAGCTTCTCGATCTTGGTCAGTACGTCGCGCAGGGGCAGGTCGCGCGATACCGGGCCAAAATGATACCGGCCGGCGGTGTCATGGGGTTGGTCGTCAGTCAGTCGAACCTGGTACCAGGCTTCGAGGTCCTGTTGAATGGTACGCAGCGGACTGCTGACATAAAAGAAGGCATGTTGGTCAAACGCGGTCAGGGTCGACAGGTTAGTAGGTAGCCATTGCAGTTGCCCATGGGGGTCGATACGGGCAACCTGGCCGGGTTGCATCGGCGTAATATGTCCGCCGTAGTATAGTTGAACCTTTCCGCTCACCAGGCCTACGATAGCCTGTTGCGCGGAGGGTTGATGGATCATGAACTCGGTGCCCAGCACCCGCACTGTTACAGGACCTGCCGCTACTTCAAAAGGCCGCTGCGCATTATACGCGATCCGGAAATAAGCCCGGCCTTGTACAGCCGCAGTCCGCAAGGAGTCGCCGGAGGCGAGTGCTACCTGCAATACCGATCCCGGATCGAGGGCCACCTGGCTGCCATCGGGCAGCTTTACCCGCTGGGGCTTGCGCGTAAGGCCGAATACTTTGTTGAAGGCAACCGGTGCTGCCGGCTCGCCAGGGCTGTTTTGATACACCAACAGGCCCGAAGCCTGTCTGCTGAGCTGCACAGTGCCCTGCTTCACCAAAAGACCCGTATCGCGGCTGCCAATGGCCTTTAAACGTCCGTCGGCCAGCTCCACCATTACCGCCGTGTCGGTCGCCACCGTGCTGGTCATTTCCTCCACTACCAGGGGCTTTCCGCTACCCGCCTTTGCGTCTTCAGTGCCCTGTCGCAAGGCTACCAGCGCGATCGTGATGGCGATAGCCGCCGCGGCTACGCGCCAAAAGGTCGTGCGGTACCAGGGTATCGAAGGGGGGGTAGGCTCCATCGCCGCTGGTGCTGTTGCAACCCACTCATCCGCGGCCGTTGGGGGTACCTGTCTCAACTTTAGGATAAACTGTTCCCTGGCCACCTGCTCGCGCTGCACGAACGCGTGATGCCGTTGCAGTTCCGAGTCGAGGATGGTTGCTTCATCGATACCGGGATGGGCTGCCCGCCAGTGTTGCCAGGCAGCTGATTCACCGGGCGTTAATGGCTCCCGGTAAATATTTTTCCAGAATATAATGGAAAGTGGCAGGCTAAGGATTTCCATAAGTAAGGTGGATGGTTACCCCTAAAATCGCAGCAGCGGAAAAGATCACTACAAAATTCATCAACTTTTTTTATAGAAAAACCAGCCAAGCAGGCCAAGCAGCAACAGGAACCGCAACGATATATCTTTTGCATCGCCGCTCATCATGGCCTGGATATCCTGCTTCAATTGCTCGTAAGCCCGTTTGCGGATGGTATAGACAGCGTTGAGGGAGAGCTTCATAGCATCGGCGATCTCCGAAGGCGTCATCTTCTGAACGATCGCCGCCATCACGATTTTTTGTTGCCCCTTGAGACCATCGATAGCCTTGTGCATCAGGGCCACACGGCGCTCGTTGTCGATGGCTGCGTAGGCGTCAAAGTCGGGAGGGGCCGGCGTTTGGTCTTCGTCGCAGTCCCTGAATACGATCATTTTTGCCTGGGAAGATTGCGACCTTCGGAAACAATCGATCGCTTTGTTCCGGGCAATGACGTACAAGGCGCTGCGTACTTCGCTGTCGGTCTGGAAGTTGGCCGCCAGCTTGCCCACAGCCAGCAGGGCATCATGAAATACGGTGTAGAACTCATCTTCGTTGGTAACAAAGCCCTGGTGCAGGAGCGCCCGCATCAGTCCCTGCGATTCGCTGGCATGCAGGCGGGCATAAGCTTTTTCATCGTTGGCCTGTAGGCCTTTCAGCAAGAGGCAAGCATCGTTCATGGGAAATGATTTTATCGTCCAATGACATTGGTCGTAAAACGCAGAACGAATGGAAATAATGAATTAACTATTCTGAGGTAGTTGTTTTTCTATTAAATCAGCCGGGCATCACGCCGCCGGCTGTTTGTTGTTTGCGGTGCAGCAAGATAGCAAGAATACCGAGTACAATGTACACACTGTTGAAGACAATATGTTCTCCCCACGATAATTGGGCCAGCACGCCGCCGCAACTGCAGGGCAGGTGCTCGGCAACATTCATCAGCACAATGATATAAATGGTAAAAGCCACCATCAGGGCGGTGGAGGCATAGAAGGCGCGCAATCGCCAGCGCGGTATCAGCAAGCCTGCGGTGAGTAGTATTTCCAACGCAGGAATGCCGATGGCCACAGGTACGGCAAACGAATGGAGGATGGGCGATTCGGAGAGCTGCTCCTTGAATATAGCAAAGTCCATGATCTTGCTGATGGCCGTATAAATGAACAGGATCATGAACAGGGTGGCAATCACCTCGATAATAATGGCTCGTTTCATAGCTTGATAAATCGGGTAGCGTTAAAAAAAAGATCCGGGGGCTGGGAGAGTATCGCCTGGCAGCTGTTTGTCTGCCTCATTCCTTCACAAATGCATGGCCGGCATTATTACTAGGTTCGCGCAGGCTCAGGAACCAGCCTCCCGGATAAAGGACTTGAATACATAAAGACCTATTTACAAATTAGGGGCTACAAAATCTTGATCGCACTCCCTGTAAGTTACAATGGCATTCTGATGGCAGCGGTAGCAGCGCTGATGGAAAATGGATTAATTCAACGCAAGTAGTCATGAGGGGCCGGTCGCGGATACACCATAGGAGGACCGTAAGTACCATAGCAAGCTACGGTTGAAAAGCAGGCGAACCCCAGCGGCATCCGCCTGCTGCCTTAATAGTCCGTCCAATAAAAAATGCTTTAGCCTACGCTCTTGATCTGCTCGGGTATGCTTTTACGGTAATCCGACGGGCGGATATGGTACCGGCGGCGGAAGGCCGCGCAGAAATTGGTAGGATGATTGTAGCCGCAGCGGTGCGCAATTTCACCAATGGAGTAATTGTTACTCTCCATCAGCTCCATCGCCATCTTCATGCGGTGCTCGGTGAGAAAATCAAACACTGGTTGGCCATACAGTGCTTTGAATCCTGTTTTGAGTTTGAACTCATTGATGCCGGCGGTTTGCGCCAGGGTGGGGATGGTGTAGTGATAACGCAGATTTTTCAAGATGGTCTCACGTACAAGAGCAAGTCTTTGCACATCGGCTTCTGTCAGTTGGATTTGCATAGCAAAAGGTTTAATTGATGAATGGAAGATGTGATCCAGGGCGTAAAGGGTTAATGATTCCAATGATCGCAGGCAGTATAGCCGCACACACTTCGCCTTCCCCGGTGCCGCCATTGCCGTCCTGTGCCATGAACAGCAATGGGCAATAAACCAGGGAATCGCTGTGCTTGCTGCGCAGCTGCCAGTTAACCATTAAACCAGTGAATTGTTACAATAACTTCATCATGCGTTTTTTCCGTTCCCAGGTAAGGTACCAGCAATCATACTGGCGATAACAGGGAGTATCGCCGGTATTACTACCGCAGTTTGCTACTGTTGAATACCGTTGTGAGTTTGCACGTAAGTAAGTGAAGAAGGTTGCAATTGTTGGGCGCTGCATCTTGCCCGACCGTTCTGTGATCCTGAACCTGTATGCAATTTAGTATATATGATTTGTTCAAATTGCACAATTTTTGATCCGTTCGGGACTATTTTATAGAAAGAAACCCCGGCCTTGCACTACGCATGGCCGGGTTTTGCAAGTTATTTACGTTCAATCATTTCTGTAATACCATCACCCCGTTCATGACGAAGGTGCTGCCGCCATCGGCCACGATATTATATACCTTTTGCAGGCCACCGGCTGCTTCGGCCTTGTGCCATACGGTAAACGCCTGGTACTGACCACTGCGTGCATCCTGGCACAGGATCTCATCGCCTGCTTTCAGGGCGCCCATCTTCATTTGCCCGCCGCGGGTGAGCACCGGATGATTGGGCGTGGCATGCAAGGTCTTTACCGATTGCATTACTACCGTACCCGTAGCTGTTTGGTTTTCAATATTGCTAAGGAGCGTCAGTTGGGTGATCGCGTAATTGGCCGGTACATGGCTGGTGAGCTCTTTTACGGTTACCACTTGCGGCTGCTGCGTGGCAGGGTCGAGGGTAAGGATGCGGTCGCCGGGGCGGATAGTTGATAACGCCCTTGTACCGCCGTCGGCCATGCTCACCTGCATGGTGCCGGGAAAGCAGATGTCATTGCCATACGTGCCCGATTCTTTACTCAGGTCCTTGCCCGCATTCGCCGCCTTGTACAACTGGAAACCAAACTCCTTCGATAACACATACGACAGCTTCAGCACAAAGAATGCTTCCTGCTTATCGATGGCATGGATATCCTCGAAGTATTTGTTCCATACCTTGGCATCGGCCGTGAAGTTGGGCATACAGGCTTTGTACAGCGTGCCCTTTTCGTTGGTGTAGAAGATCATAATGCCCAGGTCCTGCATGCCTTCCTTGGCCAATAGCTTATAGATGTCGATGCGTTTCTTCTTGCCATCGTCGCCCGTAATGAAATAAGGCTTGCGGCTCTCGTAGCGGTCGAGCACGTACGTGTTCTCGAACTTCACATAGGTGTCGTTGTCGAGGTCCTTCACGGTGAAGGCCTTCGCCTTTTCATATTCCTCCAGACTCAGTGTGCGCGCCGGCTTGTCTTGCCCCTGCGTGAACAGTACGGCAGTGGCGAATGCGATCGATAAGGTAATTGCCTTCATAATATTTTGCTCAAATAGTAGATGATTCAATGAATAGGGAGTGCTTTAAGAGATCTCCCGGAATGCTTTGGCGAACTCCTGCATTTCTTCCATCGTGCCCAGGCTGATGCGGCACCATTCCTTGCCCGAAAACTTCCAGGTGCGGATGGCAACGCCACGCTTGAACATTTCCATACCAAACTTATTGCTGTCCATCTTGATGGGGAACATCACAAAATTAGCGGCCGATGGTATATAGGTATAACCCTCTTTTTCCAGCACTTCGTATAGGAACTTCTTCGAAGCCTGCGTCTTGGCCTTTGCCTCATGCAGGTACTCGAAATCATTGTACGCAGCCACCGCTGCACTCAGCGAGGTCACGGATATAGACATGATGCCATTGGTATAATTGCCCAGTGCCCGGATGGTAGCTGGCTGCCCCACGGCATAACCTACGCGCAATCCTGCAAATCCGTAGAGCTTGGAGAAGGTACGCGCAATGATCACGTTCTGCCCCTTGCGCACGCAATCCATCATGGAGGCCGCCTTGGGATCGTCGAGGTAATCGATATAGGCCTCATCGATGAACACGGGCACTTTGGCCGATACGCGTTCGCAGAATGACCTTAGCTTCTCCGTATCCACCACCGTTGCCGTTGGGTTGTTGGGATTGCAGATATACACCAGCTTCGTATCGGCATTGATGGCTTTCTCCATCGCATCGAGGTCCAGCTTGTAATCGGCCGTCAGCGGTACTTTGATGAGCTTCGCTTTAAAATCTTCCGCCTTGTCGGGCAGGTCGTCGTACGAAGGATCGCCCGTTACCACATTGCCACCGTCTTTGCTAAAGTACATGGCTGCAGCCAGGAGGATGGGAGAGGAGCCGGCACTCATCAGGATCTGTGAAGACGGAATATTTTCATACGCAGCAATCTTATTGGGCAATTCGCGACCGATCATAAACGGATAGCGGTTGCCTTCACCGATCGATTCCTGGATGGCCTTCTTCGCTTTCAGCGAAGGTCCAAAAGGATTTTCGTTGGCAGCCAGGCGGGCCTTCAGTTCGGGCGGGGCAGCCAGCATCACCGATTCGTCGGTGGCATGGTGGCGCAATGCGTCGAACATGTCAGCAGGAGCGGGGTGGCCTCCTGCAGCCAGCAGGTTACCGGCCAGTGGAGGCAGCAGTCCGAGGCCTCCGGTGAGCAGGGCGCCTGTTTTGAGCAGTTGACGGCGATTCATGGGCGTACTCATAATAGTAGATTTAGTGTTGTTTCGGATAGGTGAGTCGTTGGTCGGTGATACGTCCGTGGATGGCCGTAGTAGCCACACGGGCCGATTCGAAAGCGCCCGCCATCCACGAGTTCAGGTACGTAGTATGTTCTCCGGCAAAATAGGTGCGCTTGTCGGGCACCAGTAATGCCTTGTAATTCGTTTGTCTTTCCTCGCTGCTGTACACGGCCCAGCCGCCCATATTGTAACGGGTCTTATGCCAGCTCACTGATAAAGCGTTTTCAAACTCATTGTCGTATTGCGGGTGTATCAGCTTGCCTTTCTGCAAAGCGAGTTGCAGCCGCTGGGCCGGTGCCAGGTCACCTACCTGCCGCGCTTTCTCATTGAAGTTGTAATAACCGATGAGTATGCCCTTCTTACCCAGGTAATCGTTGCTGGGGTAAAAGAGTTGCGTCAGCTCATTGTTGGTATGGGTAATGCCGCCGAAGATGTGTTCATCTTCTTCCCAGAAACGCCGTTTGAACTGCAAACCGATCTTACCCGTTTTGATATAGTTGGCATAGTCGATGGCCCGGCTGACACCGGATGAGAAGTTGTGTTCGATATTGCTGAGCACCGGCAACGGAATGGTGCAGATACAATAATCGCCTTGTATCGATTGCTTGCCGGCGGCCGTGGTATAATTCACCTGCACACCATTTTCCGTATTGCGGATGGCCGTTACCTCGGCCTGGTAGCGGATGGGTGTTGTTAATTTCTTTTCGAATGCCTGCGCGATCTTGTCCATACCGCCCACGGCCTGGAACATCGTCATCTGCAGTTCGTAGGTATATTCGGCCACATTGTAGAAGTCGGGATCGAGCAAGCCGGAGCGCACGATATTCGCCAGGGTGTGCGGCTCGCCAATACGGCCGGCCTTTTCACCCGCGCCGGGCGCTTCGATATAACCCCTGCGCGCCGAGGCCTTGTATAGTTTATCGATGTCGAGGCCGCCTTCGGCGCGCAAGTATTCTACTACCTTCTGCGCGTCTTCTTTCGTGAGGGCGGCATCTACCTGTTGACTGTCTACGGCTTTCGCCAACAGTTCGCTCAGGTAACCGCGCACATCGTTGTGTACTTCCCGCACGCGCACTTTCTTATTGCTCAACGGACCCTTTCCTTCACTGAAATAATAGGCCGACTCGTTCACATTGTTGTATACCTGCAAGGGCACGTTGAGTTCCTTGCAATAGTGTAAACTGATCTGGTGATGATGGGGGATACGCGAAGGGCCGGCATTGAAGTAAAGGCCCTCGTCGAATTGTGCCTGTTGGTCCGAGTTGCCGGTTTCCTGTTGCACCGATCCTTTGCGCACGCTCCAGCAGCGGCCGCCGGCCCGGTTGCGGGCCTCCAGTATGGTACAGCGATATCCTAGTTTTTGGAGTTCGTAAGCGGCGGTGAGTCCGGCCAGGCCGGCGCCCAGGATGATGATATGTTCGCCTTTAGGGGCGTCGCCGGTTAGTTCAAAAGCATGGGCAGGGGCATCCTTAAGGAGGCCGAGTGCCATCATAGCGGGGTACGCACCACCCGCCAGCCGGCTACTGTGCTGTAGGAATTTTCTCCGTGTGAGCTGGTTCAAATGATAAAAAAGATTAATCGTTGATGAAACTGATGTCAATTTAGAAAATATTCAGTCGCAAAGCGGGAGATAATAGATGAACGTTAAAATGATATGATGAATAAGCACCGGTGGAAGCCGCTTTTGCATTGATTAACCAGCCCTTAGCGGAAATTGATCGTGCGCAGGAAATATACCTACAGGAATTCCACGACCTGCTTCGTCACCTTATTATCGCGGTAAATCGCGCGGTGGCCAAGCCCCTGGGTGATCACAAAGGAGAGATGCGGATGCTGATCGTCGCGCACTTTGAGCGCGTCGGAGAGGGGCGTCAGTTCGTCCTGTTCATCATGAAACCAAAGTACCTGGGCCTGCACCTGCTGCATGGCGCGGCGGATGGAATAATGCGAAGGCCAGTAGCCCGAGATATCGAAGATCAGTTGGTCGAAGTCGGTGCGCACGCCTTTGGGCAGGTCGAGAAAGCGGAAGAAGGAATCAATGGCAGACGTGGTTTCCGTGGCCGGGGCAATGAGAGCCACTTTGGTACGCTCGTCGTGCGGCAGGGTCTCGATGAAATGCATAAGGGCCAGGCCGCCCAGCGAATGCGCCATAAAGCCCTGAATGGGGCCGTACAGGCGGTTGATCTCCTGCAGGGTGCGTACATAGAGGGGCAGGTTGATCTGCTTGCCGCCCGAGCTGCCATGGGCCGGCGCGTCGAAGGCCAGCACTTCATAGTCCTTGCGGATGAGCGGGGTGATATAACGGTCGAAGTTTTTAGCGGTCGATTCAAAGCCGTGCACGATGAGTATTTTGTGCGGACGGGGATGGTTCCACCGGTGGCCGCATACGGTAATGCCGTCGAGCGGGAAGGAGAGTTCCTCGCCTCGCTGGAAAACGCCCGGTGCTTTTCGCTTCTTGGGTTTGCGCAGGGGCGTGCAGAAAAGGTGGAAGGCCTTGCGCGCCGCCAGCTTGTTCGACACGAGGGCCAGCATATTCAGTTTGGCCCGAAAATAATTCACCACCAGTTGTTGCGCGAGTTTCATCGAAGCGGCAAGTTAACACAACAAAGCCACACGGCCAGCCAACGACAGGTACCAACCAGGCACTCTACGGTACAGGCCACGTTCACCGAAAGCCGCCGGGCCACCCGTCGCCACGAGGGTGGTAGTGATCCTATCGCCTGGACTGTATCCCCCCGCATGATCCCCACCGCCCCCCTCACGATCCCCATCGCCCGCGTACGGTTTTCCGCATAATCCCGTAGCTTGCCGCCATAATTCGGACTATGCGCATTGTAATGATCGGCACGGGTAATGTGGCTACTATTTTAGGCAGAAAAATGAAAGCAGCAGGGCACCAGCTGGTGCAGGTGGTGGGCCGCACGGCGGCTTCCACGCAAAAGCTCGCCCACCAATGGGAAGCCAACTATACAACGACCACTACGCAACTCGATCAAACAGCCGATCTCTACATCATTGCTGTTGCAGATGCAGCCATCGCTTCCGTAGCGGCAGGACTAACACTCAGGCATAAATTATTGGTACATACTGCCGGGTCGGTATCAAAGGAAGTATTAAAAGCGAGCAGCGATCGTTATGGGGTCTTGTATCCTTTACAAAGCCTGCGTGCTTCGATGGAGCAGTTGCCGGCCATCCCTTTCCTGGTAGATGCGAACAGGGAAGAGGATATTGAAGGGCTGCGCAGCTTTGCGGCGGGGCTCTCGGGCCAGGTAGGCGTAGCGGGCGATGAGCAACGATTGAAATTGCATGTGGCAGCCGTGATGGTGAGCAATTTTACCAATCACCTGTATACATTGGCAGAGCGGTATTGTGAGGCCGAGCAGGCCGATTTTGCCTTGCTGCATCCCCTCATTCAGCAGGTAGCCGATCGCCTGCAGTACGGGTCGCCCAAAGACGCGCAAACAGGCCCCGCCATCCGCCACGATGAACCCACTATTCAAAAGCACCTCGAACTGCTGGCCAGTCACGGCGAGCTGCAGGAGCTGTATGCGTGGTTCACGAAAAGCATTCAGCGGTAAGGGGGCGCCTACCACGGAATCCTACAGTTGGTTCACTTAGCGCATTCAGCGAAAAGAATATCAAGTATACGCCTCGATGCCTCTGTGCCTCTGTGCCTTGTTGCCTCAGTTGCCTCGATGCCTTTCTTCACCTTACTTTGGCTCAAACTTCTTCTTATCCTTTTTCTTCTTTGCCGGATACTCATTGAGGTAACGTTCCTTGATGATGTTCATATGATGCGCCACATGGCCGGCACATACAAACCCCAACCCCAGTACATTGGATGCCTTTCCATTGGCTGTTCCGCCTGCGGTCAATTGATCCTCATCGAGCGACTGAAAGTATAGTTCCGTAGAAGCACGCAGGGCCGTGAACTCATCGATCAGGTCGCCCCAGCTGCGTTTCGGCGCCTTGGCGGTAATGGCCCACACATTCTCATCAAACCCGGGCAGGGGCGTGTTGTCTTTGCGCGAAAAATGCAGGGCGCGAAACACAAAGACCCTTTCCGCATCTACAATATGCTGAAGCAGTTCTTTCAGCGTCCACTTGCCTTCGGCATACGCATAGTTGATCTTCTTTTTGGGAATGTTCCTGAGCAGTTTCCGGAATCTCCGCGTGTTCTTCCTCAAAGCATCTTCTACATTGTTCTCCGAAACGGCATTGACATAGTTCATAAAGGCTTCTGAAACGATAATGTCTTTGCGGCTGGCCATACAGATTTGTTTTAACTAAAGCTATTGAAAATGGTCCACATCCCGAAACCCGCTTAAACGTCCCATACGGATTGCCCTTAAATGGAAAAGCGTTTACAGTCCGTAGACCATAAACGCCTTTCCATTGATATATTTCAATCCAGCGCCGTAACGGCTCCTGTATTAACCTTTTTTATTCTGCAAAGTAGGCTTGGGCGTTTTCTTTTGTGGAGCAGCCTTTACGGGTTGCAGGGTGGCTGCAATCTTCGCGGCTTCATACACATTGATCACACCACCGGTTCTGCTGAGCTCGGTAAGTGGTACTTCTTCATCGGTACCGGGCTTGTTCACCTTCACCTCGGGCACGCGGGCCGATTTCTCCAGGCAGAACTTGACCTGCTCGGGAGTGAGGTAAGGGAAATACTCGAGCAGGAAGGCAGCAGCGCCCGCCACTACAGGCGATGCCATACTGGTTCCCTGGGCATTGCCATAGGTGGTAGTACCGGGAATGGTAGAGTAGATACGTACGCCGGGTGCAAACACATCCACTTCCTTCTTGCCATAGTTAGAGAAAGAGGCGGTAATGCCGCCGGCCTTGGGGTCGCCGCTGGCGCCCACAGTGATCCAATTGGTAGCGCGGCCTTTTCCATCCTGGAAGGCAGCATTGGGGAAATTATCGGCTGTATCGACGTTCTTGGAATCGTTACCCGCAGCATGTACCAGCAGTACACCTTTGCTGTCGGCATAACGTACCGCATCGTCGATCCATTTCTTTTGCGGAGAGAAGTCTTTACCAAAGCTCATGTTGATGACCCTTGCCCCATTGTCGACCGCATAACGGATCGCCAGGGCAATATCCTTGTCGTGCTCATCGCCATCGGGCACCGCACGGATCATCATGATGCGCACATTGTCGGCCACACCATCCATGCCCTTGCCATTGTTGCGCACCGCGCCGATGATACCGGCTACGTGTGTGCCGTGGAAAGGCGTAGAAGCCATCACATCGGGGTTACCGTAGTATTTATCGTTGATATCGTCTTCGTTGTCGCCCACTACATCTTTGCGGTAGCTGGGTGGCACTTTGTCTTTCGCTTCTGCTTTTCTTTCCTCACCACTTACAAACTCTTCGAAGCCGCCGATCAGTTCCTTATTGCTTTGCTCCATGCTTTGGTTGGCGCGGAACAGGTACAGCAGGTTCTCTTTGGCAGCTTTGTCTACCGGTGTTTTAGCGCTCAGGGTATCGAGGTCGTTGCCGGTAAAGGATTCTTTACCCATGGCTACCTGCAGAATGCTGTCGCCTTTCTGGGCGCCCCTCAGCAAACGCTTCAGCAGCGTGAGGTCAATCTGTGGTTCGTCGCCGCCGCCTTCAATGCGGGCTTTCGCTTTCAACCAGGTATTGTATTCAATCAGATCATCTCCCTTCAGGGAAGCGGGATCCCACTTTTTGCCGTCGTATTTCGCTTTCAGCTTATGATATACACGGGCGCCCTCATAAGAATCCTGCTTGAGGTTGCGGCCGTCCTTATTACCGATAAAGTTCCAGCCATACACATCATCCACATAGCCGTTGCCGTCGTCGTCGATGCCGTTGCCGGGGATCTCCTTGGGATTCTTCCACAGGATCTCCTTCAGGTCTTCATGCAGGGTATCCACACCCGAGTCGATCACCGCAACTACCACGGTTTTACCTTTCAGGTTCTTGGATTTGATGAATTCATAGGCTTTGTCAACGCTGATACCATAATAACCGTCCTTTGCCTTGTCGAGCAAATGCCAGCCTTTGGGTAATTCCTCGGTTTGGGCATGTGTGTCCTGTTGCGCCTGCGATGCAATTCCTGTCAACACAAGGGCGACAGCCAGCCCTGTAACTTTTACCGGTTTGATCATTGTGATTGATTTATTACTTACTCTCAGATGTTTTATCGACCCCATTCGTTCGATGCAAATGGCAAATATCTCGTTTTTTGCTATTTATTAACGTTAAAATCGATGGATCCGCACGCTACCTATTTCAAATAGCAGACCGGTTTTGGCGGTCTGCCTTTTGCAGAGAACGTAAGACCTTCATTTTCTAACCATTCCTGTACGCCAAAATATAAAAAGAAGGCCATCCATGTGATAAGATTACATGAATGGCCTATGAATATTTCGTAATGCGTTATTGACTTTCGAGGTTTAATTCCACGCGGCGGTTCTTGATCTGGCCGGCTGGGGTCTTGTTGTCGGCGATCGGATTGGCAGGGCCATGTCCTTTCGCACTCAAGCGGTCGGCTGCAATGCCTTTTTCGTTGAGGTATTTCTTCACCGCATCGGCACGTTTCTGCGACAGTTGCTGGTTGGCGGTAGCCGAACCGCTGTTATCGGTATACCCGTTGATCGAAAGGCGCAGTTTCGGATACTTTTTCAGCGCGTCGGCTACTTCATTGAGCGCCGGGTACGAGCTGGCATCCAGCTTGATACTGCCTTTCTGGAACTGGATATTGCGGGCGGCGTAGTTGATCTTCTGCAACACATCTTCTTTGATCACGGGTACGGGGCAACCCTTGTAGTCCTTCGGTCCAGCTTCGGTGGGGCACTGGTCTTCCTTATCGATCACGCCATCGCCGTCGGTATCGGGTTCGGGTTTGGGAAGCGGACAACCATTATTCGAGGCAGGACCTGCTTCGTTGGGGCATTTATCGGCCAGGTCATTCACCCCATCCTTATCGGTATCGGGCACCGGACAGCCGTTATAAGCGGCAACGCCAGGTTCCGAAGGGCATTTATCCACCTGGTCGGCTATACCGTCACCATCCTTATCGGGGCAACCCCTGGTAAGGGCCGATCCGGGCAGGGTGGGACACGCGTCCTGGTCATCAGGAACGCCGTCCTTGTCTTTATCCTTGGGTGCTTTCGGCGCGGCAGGTTGCGACTTATTGAGCCAGAAGCCAACAGAAGCGCCGATCACCTGGTGTTTGAAGGTGCCGTCGTAGTCGGCCTGGAAGAAATTGGACAATCCCTGGCTGTAAAAGCCGGAAATGATCACATTACCCAGCTCAAAACCTACGCGGCCATTGATGCCGAAGTCGAAAGTCTTGGCTTTGTGCGTGCCTTTACCCACTTCGATCTCGTCGTCCGATTTGGAGAATTTCAGACTCGTATCGGTGGGGGCAACCAGCAGTTCGGAATTGATCTTACCGCTGAAGAAGAAGCTCACATACGGACCCGCACTGAGGAAGAATTTGGCTTTCTTGCTCATGGGCAACTTCAGCGTGAAGTTGAACGGGATATCGATGTAATTGGTAAAAAAGTTGGACTTATAGTTCAGCGTGTCGGTCTTGGTCACGGTGGTGTCGAATACCTGCTGAAATTTGCGGCCTTTCGACATAAAGAAGAAGCCCGGCTGCAAAGCCAGGTTGCCCGATTCGTTGAGGGGCAAATTGGCCAGGAAACCCAGGTTGAGACCGCTGCGGCTGGTGTAGAAGGGTTTCACCTTCGTATTCCATCCGGGCAGGCTGTTGGTTTCTTTCACAGAGGCAGAATGGGGACCACCCAGCACAGCTACCCTCAACTGGGCCTGGCCGGAAACAATGATCACCAATAAGGACAGCAGGGTAAACGATTTTTTCATACAGTACTGGCTTTCCAAACCTTACTAACGAATTGGGCAACAAAAAAGTATAAGGGGAGACCGGATAAGGCGGCCATCCCGCAAAAAAAGCCTGCCGAACCACTGTCCGGCAGGCTTTTCCAGTATAACCTGGGGAGGATTTTGGGCAACCTCCCATCAGATATTTTTACAGGTCGAACTTAATCCCCTGTGCCAAAGGCAATTGGGTCGAATAATTGATGGTATTGGTTTGCCGGCGCATATAAGCCCTCCAGGCATCGCTGCCGCTTTCGCGGCCGCCACCGGTCTCTTTTTCTCCGCCAAACGCGCCGCCGATCTCCGCACCGGAAGTGCCGATGTTCACATTGGCGATACCGCAATCGCTGCCCGCATGCGAAAGGAATTGTTCCGCTTCGCGCAGGTTGAGCGTCATGATGGCCGAAGAAAGACCCTGGGGCACCCCATTCTGGATGGCGATGGCCTCATCAATGGTCTTGTACTTCAGCAGGTAAAGAATAGGGGCGAAGGTTTCGTGCTGCACGATGGCATAACCGGGCTGCGCTTCGGCAATAGCCGGCTTCACATAACAGCCGCTTTCGTAGCCGTTACCTTGCAGTACGCCGCCTTCTACCACGAATTGCCCGCCTTCTTTTTTGCAGGCTTCGATGGAGGCCTGGTACTGTTTTACGGCGTCGGTATCGATGAGCGGACCCACATGGTTCTTTTCATCGAGCGGATCGCCAATGCTCAACTGCCTGTAGGCGCCCACCAGTTTATTTTTAACGGTATCGTACACGTCTTCATGAATGATGAGGCGGCGGGTGGTGGTACAACGCTGACCGGCCGTGCCTACCGCACCGAAGATGGCGCCGCGCACTGCGATGTCGAGGTCGGCATCTTTCGAAATGATGATGGCATTGTTGCCGCCCAGCTCCAGCAGGGCCCTGCCCAGGCGTGCGCCTACAGCAGCTCCTACGGCCTTACCCATGCGGGTGGATCCGGTGGCCGATACCAATGGAATTCTACCATCGGCAGCCATCCATTCACCTACGTCGCGGTTGCCTACCAGGAGGCCGCAAACGCCTTCGGGAACATTATTTTTTGCAAATACCTCTTCGATGATGTGCTGACAGGCCACAGCGCAAAGCGGTGTTTTCTCGGACGGTTTCCATATGCACACATTGCCACATACCCAGGCGAGCATGGTGTTCCAGCTCCACACGGCTACCGGGAAATTGAAGGCGGAGATGATGCCCACGATACCCAGGGGATGCCACTGCTCGTACATGCGGTGCGCAGGTCGCTCGCTGTGCATGGTTAAACCATGGAGCTGCCGGGAAAGACCTACCGCGAAATCGCAGATATCGATCATTTCCTGTACCTCGCCATAACCTTCCTGGAGGCTTTTGCCCATTTCGTAGGAAACGAGTTTGCCGAGGGGCTCTTTGTATTGGCGAAGGGCCTCACCGATCTGGCGAACGATCTCGCCGCGTTTGGGGGCGGGCCAGTGGCGCCACTCCAGGAAAGCCTCCTGGGCTTTGGCGATCACCGCTTCATAGCTGGGTTGATCGGCGGGTTGAACGGAGCCGATCAGTTTTCCATCCACCGGCGAATAGGATTCAATGGGTTGACCAGTAGTGTTGATCCACGTCTTGCCGGTAGCTACCCCGGCGTTGTTGGCCTTAATTTTCAATGCAGCAAGAAAATCCATATAGTTTTTGTTAAGGAGGCAAAAGTACGGAATAAGGGCGCTTGGCGATCTGGAAGCGTTGGAAGCCTTTGGTCGGAGTGATGGGTTGATTTTGTGGAGGTTAGAGTGGAGGGCTGGGGTAAGGCAGGCGGATGCCCGGCTGGTGTAGGGCATACACAAAGATGTTCCGTTGTTGACCCATAGTTGTCGGGTAGTTGTGCCGTAGATATTCCGTCTCTTTAAGAGACGAGACATATACGGGACATCAACGAAACAAATACGAGACATCTACGAGACATCCTGCAATAGCAAATGGCAGCACCATCGGGTCGGGCCGGCTGTGCGGCCCAGGTAAAAAAAGAAGCCGCTCCCTGTTACGGGAACGGCCTCCGGTGGGACTCTATAACGAAAGTTTAGAAAGTAAAACTGAGCCGCGCGAAATAGTGGCGGCCGCCGAAATTCATCTGCACCGAATCCCATAACCCCCCTTCTTCGGTATTCTCCTGGTCCTGCGCATCGGGGTATACATTAAACACGTTATCGGCGCCCACATACATGGCCACGTTGCGCGAGAAACGATAGCCGATGATGAGGTCGGTGGCGAGTTTGGCGCCGTACACATTGGGCAGGTCGTCATAACCCAGCAAGGTCACTTCGCCGTAATGCATGAGGCGGGCAGTAGCACTGAAGCGATTGATGGTATAGTCCACCGTCAGGTTGATCTTGCTTTTGGGCGCAGAAGCAATGATGAACGATTTCTCCCGTTCGCTCAGGTAATTCTCTTCTTTGCCTACGAGTTTGGGAGCAGTATGGATGGCCTCGATCGTGAGCTTGTTGAAGTTGGCAGCCAGCGTAGTGCTGAGGCGGCCATTGCCAACGTGACCGCTGTGCGTGAGGATCACATCCAAACCAATATTGCGTGAGTCGATGGCATTGGTGAAGAAGTTGGCAGCACCTACATTCAGCGCCGCCAGGTCGCCGCCAATATCGGGATCGGTTTGGTCGAAGGTGCCGGTGAGCACGATGCGGTCCTTCACGTTGATGAGGTAGCCATCTACGGTGAGGGTTACATTCTTAAACGGCTTTGACGTGAAACCGGCGCTCACGTTCACCGATTTCTCTTCCTTCAGCGGTGGAATGCCCAGCGTGCGGGTCACCGTACTGAGGTTATTGGCCAGCAATATTTCGATGGGTACACCCTGCTCGAAGTTGGTGTAGATAGTATTGAAATAGGTTTGCTGCAGCGAAGGGGCACGGAAGCCCGTACTGATCGAACCGCGCAGGTTAAAGCCTTGGGCGATCTTGATGCGGGTGGCAAACTTGCCATTGAACGTGCTGCCGAAATCGCTGTACTTTTCATATCGTACGGCACCCGAGATCATGAATGCCTTGGTGACATCGAGCTCGGCATCGACATAGCCACCAAAATTGGTGCGGCTCGCCGTTACTTCATTGCGGGGCTGGAAGCCGGGAAACCCTTGCGATCCCGCAGGCCTCAGCAGTTTGTCATATTTCACCACGCGATTGTTGATCACCGTATCGATAACGCCATAGTTCTGCCAGGATCCTTCTTCGCCCGCGAAGATATTGTAACGATCAACCCGGTATTCGGCGCCAAAGGCGATGTTAAGGCCTTCTGCCACATCGAAAGGTTTGGAGAAGTTGAGGCCTGTGGTATTTTGAGAGAACCAGAAACCGCCGGCATCGAAATGGGTAGGCGATTTGGCCAGCAGCGTAGCATTGAGGGTGCCATCTACGTAGTAGTGCATCTTATTCTTACCATAGGTATTGTTGAAGTCGATATTCCAGCCATCGTGCTGGGTACGTACACCCACCGAAATAGAGTTGTCGTCGATGGCCGATTGAATGCGCGGATCAAAACCATTGGGATAGATCTCTTTTACATTGCGATCGTCATCTGCATCGCGCGACCAGGCATAGGCATCGGTAAACCGATGGCTGCTGCCGCCGAATGCGTACAAAGAGGTATTGGTGGAAAGCGGAATTTCACTGTTGAAGAAAGCGCTGAAGCTTTCAGCAGAGGCATCGCCAAACTCACGGCGATAAGTGACGGCGCCGGGCGGCGGCACGCGGTTGGTCTTGGCATTGGTGAGGTAATCGGCTGTGAAGTTGACGAAACCTTTTTCACCGATCCTGGTGCCATAATTACCATTGATCTGGAAGCTTTCGCCATCGTAATTACGGTCATAGCGGTGCTTCTTGGCATCGTATACACCGGTATTGATATTGGCCGTGAATTCATTCACGGATGATTTGAGGTTTATGTTCACGACACCCGCAATGGCATCCGAGCCGTACTGGGCCGAAGCGCCATCGCGCAGGATCTCCACGCGGTCGATGGCTGCGGCAGGAATGGCATTGAGATCGGTGCCGGTATTACCGCGGCCCCGGGTGCCAAAGAGGTTGATGAGCGACGACTGGTGGCGGCGTTTTCCATTGATGAGTACCAGTGTCTGATCGGGCCCGAGGCCGCGGATCGTGGCCGGGTCGATATGATCGGCCCCATCGGAGCCCGATTGTTTGTTGGCATTGAAAGAAGGAGTAGCAAACTGAAGCATGTTGTTGACATCGAAGCGACCGGTTTGCCGGGCAATGCTTTTAATGTCGATGACATCGATGGGTACGGCGGTTTCAGTAGCCGTGCGGCCCAGCCGGCGGCTGCCCACGATCGTTATTTCCTGCAGGTTGCCCGAACTCGGGGTAAGTTCGATATCCCAGCTGCTTTGGTTGTCGGCCGCTATCTCCTGGCCGGCATACCCGATGTAGCGGATGATCACGATATCGCCTTTCTGAATGGCGATGCTGAAAGCACCCGTGTTGTTGGTGGTGGTGCCCTGGTTGGTTCCTTTGAGGTTGATGGAGGCGCCGGCCAACGGTTCTTTGGTCTTGGCGTCTTTAACGGTACCGGAAATAGTGTTTTGTGCGGATAGCAGATAAGAACTGGCAATGAGCGCCAGCAAGAGGAGCATTTTTCTCATAATAGGTCCAGTTTGGTTACTCGTAATTTAACCTATTTGCCGCACACCGCAATAAAAGTAACAAGGTTGCCATCTTCATCAGACGGCAACCTTGCACATATTGAACCTAATCTTATCTAAATCGTGAATAAGTGGACTATGGTGGTTGAAATGCCGGCCCGTAGCGGACCGGGGCATTCTAGTATTGTTCCTGTTCGCTGGGAAAATCGCGGTCCTTTACATCTTTGATATACCCTTTCACGGCCTTGGTTACCTGCTCGTGCAGGTTGAGGTACTGGCGCAAAAAACGGGGTTTGAATTCGGTATTGATGCCCAGCATATCATGCATCACCAGCACCTGCCCATCGCAGTATTTGCCGGCGCCGATGCCGATGGTAGGGATCAACAGGCTTTCGGATACTTCTTTGGCGAGTACGGCCGGTATCTTTTCCAGCACCAGCGCAAAGCAGCCCGATTCCTGGAGGATCTTCGCATCGCTGCGCAGCTTATTGGCTTCGGCTTCTTCTTTGGCGCGTACGGTATACGTACCGAACTTATAAATGGATTGTGGCGTGAGGCCGAGGTGGCCCATCACGGGGATGCCTGCAGCCAGGATACGCTTGATGGATTCTACGATCTCTTCTCCGCCTTCCAGCTTTACGGCATGAGCGCCGGTTTCTTTCATAATGCGGATAGCCGAATTGAGGGCCTCCTTCGAATTGCCCTGGTAGGTACCAAAGGGAAGGTCTACTACCACCAGCGAACGCTCCACGCCGCGGATCACAGACGATGCATGATAGATCATCTGATCGAGGGTGATGGGCAGTGTGGTCTCGTGACCCGCCATTACATTCGAGGCCGAGTCGCCCACGAGGATCGTATCGATACCCGCTGCATCGAATATTTTGGCGAAGGAATAGTCGTAGGCGGTGATCATCGAGATCCTTTCGCCGTTGGCCTTCATTTTCTGCAGGGTATTGGTAGTGATCCGTTTTACTTCTTTGTTAACAGACATGAGGGATTTTTTGGTGAAACGGGCGGAAAGGTAGGAAAAAGCCGATTAAAACGTAGGCAGCTTGCGTTTCTGCCGAAGTTCTTCATACAGGTGCTGGATCAATCCATCTGCCAGGCCGATCTTGGGCACATAGATCTCCAGGATATTGGCCCAGCGCATCACGTTGATGTAGATCTGCAGCGCCGGCACGATCACATCGGCCCGGTCTTCCCGTAGCTTATACAGGCGCATCCTGTCTTCGACCGTGAAACTATTGAACTCCTTGTAGTAGTCTTTCAGCAATTCAAGTTGCAGGGGCTTACCCTCCTTACGCTTGGAGATGGAAAATATCTTGTTGATATTACCGCCCGACCCAATGGCCACCATATCATTGAAATGGCCACGGGTTTCCCGTTTCAGTACTTCCTTCATTTCTTCCCACTGCCAGTCATCGACCTGCTTCTTCAGCAAGCGGATGGTGCCGATATTGAAAGAGCGTTTGAATACGAGTTTATTGTCGGCGAAAAAAGTAAGTTCTGTACTGCCGCCGCCTACATCGATGTAGAGATAAGAGTGCTCCTTATCGAGGTTTTCGGCAATATGGTTTTCGTAGATCAGCGAAGCCTCGGCATCGCCGGTGATGATCTCGATCTCGATACCGGTTTCTGTTTTGATGCGTTCGAGGATCGAGGCAGCATTGGTGGCATCGCGCATGGCAGAAGTGGCGGCCGCCTTGAGGTGTTGTACCTCGTAGGCATCCAGCAGGTGGCGATAGGCCTTCATCGTGTTCATGATCATCCCTTCCTTGGCCGGAGAGATCTCCCGCTGCTCGAACACATCGAAGCCCAGCCGGAGTGGTACACGAATGAGGTTGATCTTCTGGAACAGTGGTTTGCCGTTGTCCTGAAAGGTCACATCCGAGATCAGCAATCTCGCTGCGTTACTGCCAATATCAATAGCCGCCAGTCTCATGGGTTAGTTTAGTGTGACAACCAACCTGCCTCAGATCACTGCCGTAACTTCAGAAGCTGCGGGCAATTGTAGCGTGCCCAATACGGCACTCGTCTTCTGGTGCAGGTAATTATAGATCTCCACCTGCGAGCGCACTTTCTTTTGTTTTCGATCGCGCACATACCGGTTGCTGAGATCATTGTCCAAAATTCTGGCTTTTACATTATCGCTCAATTGAATTTCCAGTATATTTTTCAACACTTTCTTAATATTCTCATCGACGATGGGGCAGGTAGCCTCCACCCGGTGGTCGAGATTGCGCACCATCCAGTCGGCCGAAGAGATATAGACCTTCTCCTGCCCGTTGTTGTGGAAGATAAATACACGGGCATGCTCGAGAAACTCATCAATGATGCTGATCGCCTTCACCGCGATCTTAAATTTCTTGCTTTCGGAATACATACAGAAGATACCGCGTATGATGAGTTTGATCTCCACGCCCGCCCGCGCTGCTTCGTACAGGCAGCTGATGAGCTGCTCATCCGAAAGAGAGTTCATCTTGAGGGTGATGGCTGCCGGCAAACCCGCCCGGGCATTACGGATCTCTTTATTGATCAGCCTGGAGAGTTCGCGGCGCAAACCTGTTGGGCAGGGGATGAGGGTTTTGCAGGCCTTCAGAAATTTGGCGCCCTCCTTGGGCCGCTCCAGGTAATTGAAGATCCTGTTCACATCAGCCATGATGAAACGATCGGCCGTCAGCAAACAATGATCACCGTATACAAAGGATGTTTTCTCGTTGAGGTTGCCCGTACTCACAAAGCCATAGTGAATGGTATGGTTGTTCTGCCGCTTCTTGATGAGACAGATCTTCGCATGCACTTTCATATTCGGAATGCCGATCACCACCTTCACGCCTTCTTCCTCCAGCCGCTCTTTCCACTCCAGGTTGTTTTCCTCATCGAAGCGGGCCCGCAGTTCGAGCATCACGGTAACGTGTTTGCCATTGCGCACCGCATTGATCAGCGCATTGATGACCTTCGAATTGGAAGCCAGCCGATACGCCGTGATCTTGATGGTGGTAACGTCCGGGTCGATGGCCGCCTCGCGTAGCAGGTCGATGACCGGACTGAACGAGTGATAGGGAAAGTTGAGCATGATGTCCGTTTGCAGCACCGTATCGGTTACCCGCATCGTATTCTTGAGCAGGGGATGCAGGAATGGTTTCTTCCGCTGCCCCTTCTTCTGAAACACATCGGGGAAGTCCATAAAGTGCCGGAAATTATGGATGCGCCCGCCCGGTATCACACTTTCCTTACGGGAGATATTGAGCTTGCGGATGAGGTAGGCGAGGAGCCCGTCGTCCATCTCCTTGTCATACACAAACCGCACGGGCTTGCCTTTGCGGCGGTTCTTGAGCCCTTTTTCGATCTTCTGGATGAGGGAGGTCGACAGGTCGGTATCGAGGTCGAGCTCGGCATCCTTGGTCACTTTAAAGACCCAGGATTGATACCGGTCGTACCCGAAATAAGAGAAAATGCTCTTCAGGTTGAACCGGATAACATCTTCCAGTAATATGATATGATGTTCATTATCAGGGGAAGGGAGCTTGATAAACCGTCCGATGGCCTTGGAGGGAACTTCGATGATGGAGTATTTACGCCGCAGCGTACCGTCTTTGCGCGAAAGCACCACGCCGAGGTAGATAGACTTATCCCGCAGATAGGGAAACTGTGGAATACTTTCCACCATCAGGGGAATGATATTGGACCGCACTTCCTCCTCGAAATAGGTTTGCACGAACTTTTGCTGGTCTTTGCTGAGCTGTTTCTCGTTGACCAGGTAGATCTTTTCGCGGGCCAGGTCCTTGCGCACGGTTTCGAAGATCTGGTTGAATTCGGCCTGCTGCTCCAGTACGAGCTGCTGTATCTGGTCCAGGATCTTATCGGGCGACTGTTCCAGGTGCATATTCCGGAGCTTGCTGCCCACTTCCGTCATCCGGCGCAGGGTGGCGACACGCACGCGGAAGAATTCGTCCATATTGTTGGAGAAGATGCCCAAAAACTTGATTCTTTCGCGCAGGGGTACGCTGGGGTCGGCGGCTTCCTGCAGCACACGGCCGTTGAAAGACAACCAGCTGATGTCTCTTGCAATGGTTTTGCGTTTCATTGATAACATTTAGCGTCGCTTTTGCCAAAGATGTGATAGGCAAAACGAACTTTAAATTAAGGAATTATTAATTATCAGCCTGTTTTTCATGCAATTGTGGGCCTAATAACGCATTTATGAAGATTTTTATTGATAATAAAAATTTGTTATGTTTGTGAGGCAAAAGAAATTCAACGATAAACTGGCTTAGCTTTATGAGTACGATCCATATCCGTATGTATGATCTTTTCAGGAAGAATCTTAAATTACAGGAAGCAGAGGCAAAAGAATTGGTGGAAGTAATTCAGGAATTTACGAAGGCCGAACAGGCTGAGAAACAAAAGCATTTCGAACAAATGGTGCAGAAAGATTTCAAACAGACTGATGATAGGATGACCAAAGAGTTTGGTTATCTAAAAACGTATATGGATACCAAGTTCGCTACAAAAGAAGATATGTCAGGCCTCCGTTCCGAACTACTCCGTACCATCTACCTTACTTCCCTGGGGCAATTGATCGCCATAATCGCTTCAGTCATTTCCCTTGTATTGATTCTCAAGAAATAAGCATTGCCCGAAGGGGTATATTGTCCTATTTTTGTGTGAAATCCACACTGTGGACAATCTTTGTTCTAAAAACCTCAATTTTCTTTTTCTTTATTCGTTGTCAATCGCTACCTTTGCCGTCCTAAATTTTTGAAGTCATGGCTAGAGTATGTCAGGTAACAGGTAAAGTTCCAGTGTCTGGGCACCGCGTTTCCCACTCAAATATCAAATCTAAGCGCCGTTTTCTGCCTAACCTGCAGACCAAACGTTTTTTCCTGGCTGAGGAAGACAAGTGGATTACCCTGAAACTGTCTACTGAAGGTATCCGTACCATCAACAAGCGCGGTTTAAGCGTGGTGGTTAAGGAACTGAGAGCTCAGGGCGAGAAAATCTAAATAACGTAAAAAGTCTATAACAATGGCAAAGAAAGGAAGCAGAGTACAGGTGATCCTGGAGTGCACCGAGCACAAAACCAGCGGTAAACCCGGTACAAGCCGCTATATCACCGAAAAGAACAAGAAAAACAACCCAGAGCGTCTGGAGTTGAAGAAGTTCAACCCGATCCTGAAGAAGGTTACGGTTCACAAAGAGATCAAGTAATTTGACAATCGGAAATTGTGCTAATTTGAATAGAAATTAGTACAGCTGCCTAACCGCAGTACTTCTGTTTCAAATTCAAATTCGCTAATTTTCAAATTAAGTATATATGGCAAAAGCAGCTTCTAAAAACGCGAAAGTTAAGGATGCGAAGGCTTCAGCAGAAGCGAAAAACTGGACTAAAGTGATTCGCGCCGTACGTAGCCCCAAAACTGGTGCCTACACTTTCAAGGAGCAGATCGTGCACAAAGAGAAAGTGAAGGAATTCCTGGCTCAAAAATAAGTGGGAAGTAAGTACAATATTAAAAGCTGTTCTGGATAAGGACAGCTTTTTGTGTTCATTAAACCTTCAGCAGTATGGGCCTTTTCAATAAGCTATTTGGCAAGAAAGAGAAAGAAACCCTCGATCACGGGTTGGAAAAAACGAAGACCGGTTTCCTGTCAAAACTAACCAAGGCAATTGCCGGCAAAAGTTCGGTCGACGATGAAGTACTTGATAACCTGGAAGAAGCCCTGGTAAGTGCAGATGTTGGCATCGAAACCACCGTGCAGATCATCGACCGCATCGAGAAGCGCGTGGCGAAGGACAAGTACCTCAACACCAGCGAACTCAATGGCATCCTGCAACAGGAGATCGAGAACATCCTGGTAGAAGCACCCGAGGCCGATGCTTATACTTTCGAATCCAAATTGCCTTCCAAACCCTTCGTGATCCTCGTAGTAGGGGTGAACGGGGTAGGGAAGACCACCACCATCGGCAAACTGGCCTACAACTTCAAGAAAGCCGGTAAATCTGTACTGCTGGGCGCTGCCGATACCTTCCGTGCAGCCGCCGTTGATCAACTCACTATCTGGAGCGAACGGGTGGGTGTACCCATCGTGAAGCAGGGCATGGGCGCCGATCCTGCTTCCGTAGCATTCGATACCGTGCAAAGCGGTGTATCGAAAGGATCGGATGTCGTGATCATCGATACCGCCGGCCGACTCCACAACAAGGCCCACCTGATGGACGAACTGAGCAAGATCAAACGCGTTATTCAAAAACATATACCCGACGCTCCACACGAAGTATTGCTGGTGCTCGATGGCTCTACCGGACAAAACGCCCTCGAACAAGCGCGCCAGTTTACCGCCGCTACCGATGTAACGTCACTGGCCATCACCAAACTGGATGGTACTGCCAAAGGTGGAGTAGTACTGGCCATCGCCAACCAATTCAAAATACCTGTGAAGTTCATTGGAATGGGCGAGAAGATGGAAGACCTGCTGGTATTCGACAAACACGAGTTTGTAGACAGCCTCTTCAGTCTCGAGAAGAATAATTAAGCGAAACCGGCTTTGAAGTAATCAGCAGAGCCGGTATCGAAACGAATAAATAGTCTGCCGCAAAAGCACCCCGCATTTAACAGACTTCGATCAAATAAAAAAGGGCTTGTTGTACTGTACAACAGGCCCTTTTCTATGTAAATGTTCTGATAGACTTAGAATGCAAAGCGGAACGCGAAACCTCCCCAGAAATGGAAATCCGTAGTAGGAGCCAGTTCAAAAGTGGGGTTAACATCGAATGATACGTTGATGGGCGCTCCGGTGAACTTATAGTCCAACCCCAAAGTACCACGCAGACCAAACCAGGTATCATAATGGTCCTTGGTAGGGAACAGCAGCATACCACCGCCGCCTACATACCATTTCAAACCAGTGGCGCCATTGATATCGCCATGCCAGTCGTACAGGCCTTCAATGCCGAAATAGCCGTTGTCGAAAAGCAAAGAACCTTCCAGTGCGGCATTGCTCTTCAAAAAATGCTTGATGTTGATACCGCCCAAAGTACCGTTGCCAAAATACACTTTGGCGCCAAGGGCTGTTCTGTAGTCACTACCGGTCGATTGGGAGAAGGCCGTTTGCGTGAGGGTCAGCAAACAGATCATAGCTACTGCAATAATGGTTACTTTCTTCATGCTTAGTTCAAGTTTGTGCACGTAATCATAAATTTTATGCCAAATGTGCGTTAAATCAACTGGGTGGCTAAAAATACTGGTTATAGGTACCTGAAAACCATGAATTAACACATTGGTCAGAAAGCCTGTCAGGGTCAACCCGTCAGTCAATCACCGGCCGCAGCAGCCTGAAACCCCTTGTTTCCCTGTTTGGGAATGCCCGATGCGGCCAGTATCAGGGGCAACAAAGCGCCCGGAAAGCCTTAGCGGATGGCAAAAACGTCAACTTAATTACCACTTATCAGGGAAGCGCTGTACCTTTGCCGGCTGTTTATTATATTATGAAAACGAGGTCATTAAAAAAGGATAAGGTCAATATCATTACGCTGGGCTGCAGCAAGAACATGGTGGATAGTGAAGTGCTCAGCGGTCAGCTCGTAGCCAATGATATCGACGTGGTGCATGAGAACAAGAAACTCGACCACAACATCGTAGTCGTGAACACCTGCGGATTTATCGACAAAGCCAAAGAGGAATCGATCAACACGATCCTCGACCAGGTAGAGTTGAAACGCAAAGGCAAGCTCGATAAGGTGTATGTGACCGGCTGCCTGAGCGAGCGTTACAAGAACAACCTCGAAACGGAGATCCCCGAAGTGGATGCCTATTTCGGCACCATGGAACTGCCGCTGATCCTGAAGCAATTTGAAGCTGATTATAAGTCAGAGTTACTGGGTGAGCGCCTGCTGGCCACGCCCAAACACTATGCCTACCTGAAAATATCGGAAGGCTGTAACCGCACCTGCTCATTCTGTGCCATTCCCCTGATGCGCGGCACCCACGTGAGCAAGCCCATCGAGCAACTGGTGCAGGAAGCAGAACGCCTGGTGCAAATGGGCGTTAAGGAGATCATGCTCATTGCGCAGGAGCTTACTTACTATGGCCTGGACATTTACAAGAAGCGTATGCTGGCCGAGTTGCTGCATAAACTGGCTGATGTAAAAGGATTGCACTGGCTCAGGTTGCATTATGCCTACCCCTCTAAATTCCCGCTTGAAATACTCGATGTGATCCGCGAACGGGATAACATCTGTACCTACCTCGATATGCCGCTGCAGCATGCCAGCGACCCCATGCTGAAGGCCATGCGCCGGCAGATCACCAAAGCCGAAATGGATGAACTGATCACCACCATCCGCGAAAAAGTGCCCGGCATTTGCCTGCGTACCACACTCATCACCGGCTTCCCCGGCGAAACACGTCAGGATGTGGAAGATGTAAAAGACTTCCTGCGTCAGCACCGCTTCGATCGCGTAGGTGTCTTCACCTATTCGCACGAAGAAGGTACCTCGGCACACGACCTGGAAGATAATGTTCCGGCAGAAGAGAAAGAAGCCAGGGCACAGGAGATCATGGAAGTGCAGCAGGAGATCAGCTACGAAAAGAACCAGGAGAAAATAGGCCAGGTATATAAAGTATTGATCGATAAAAAAGAATCAGGCCGTTACCTGGGCCGTACAGAATTCGACAGTGTGGAAGTCGATAACGAAGTGATCATTAACAGCACCAAACGCCTTATACCGGGCGAATTTGTGATGGTGAAGATCACCAAAGCCTACGACTACGACCTGGAAGGAGAAGTAGTAGGGTAGGGTAGTGAATTTTGTACTAAAACTGATTAAATACCGCAAACCATATTGACCGGTACACCCTTAGTTTTGTGATCAAAATTATAAGCCCATGCATTTTGAATGGAAAGGTGTTTTCCCTGCACTCACAACACAGTTTACACCGGATGATGAATTGGACATTCCGCTTTTCGAGAAGAACCTGGCTGCACAGATAGATGCCGGGGTGGATGGCGTTATCCTTGGTGGATCACTCGGCGAAGCCAGTGTATTGACAACTGCTGAGAAAGAAGTACTCGTAAAGACAGCACTGCAAAAGTCTGCCGGCCAGGTGCCTGTGTTGCTCAATATTGCAGAAGGCTCAACCAAAGAGGCCATACAGCAGGCCACCCTCGCTGCCAAATGGGGCGCCGATGGTTTGATGCTCCTGCCGCCTATGCGCTATAAGCCCGATCACCGCGAAACGGTGACCTTCCTGAAATCCGTAGCGCAGTCTACCGACCTGCCCATCATCGTTTACAACAATCCTGTCGACTATAAGATCGAGATTACCCTCGACATGTTTGAAGAACTGGCCGAATGCAACAACATCGGTGCAGTAAAGGAATCAACCCGCGACGTGAGCAACGTAACGCGCATGATCAATCGTTTCGGCGGCCGCTTCAAGATCCTTTGCGGTGTTGACCCGCTGGCGATGGAAGAACTGGTAATGGGCGCCGATGGCTGGGTAGCCGGTCTGGTCGATGCCTTCCCCCGCGAAACCGTGGCCATCTACCGCCTGGTAAAAGCCGGTCAGCTCGAAGAAGCTGCTGCTATTTACCGCTGGTTCATGCCGCTGCTCGACCTGGATATTCATCCCAAGCTGGTTCAATACATTAAGCTGGCATCCGTGGCTACCGGTATCGGTTCCGAATACGTTCGGGCGCCCCGCCTTCGACTCATCGGCGAAGAGCGCGAAAGGGTACTGGCCATCATCAACGAAGGAGTGCGCAATCGCCCTGTATTGCCCGACTACCTCAATCTTGCCGTAGCAAATAGCTATCTTTAAGCCTTCATAACAGGATGGGCTGTCTCCTCGCGGGACAGCTCTTCCTGTGCATGGCAGCTGCCCACAAAACAATCAACAGTAACCATACTGCTTAGCCGGCCTTCCGTGCCCGGTAATAATGATTGGCGTTCACGCAAAAAGTTATTTCTATGTATAAAGATGCAACAGTAGCCGAGATCAATGAAGTGATGGAAAAAGCCTGGAAGGCTTTCCACCTGTACAGGAAGTTATCGATCAGGCAACGGGCTGCGCTCATGCGCGCCATTGCCACCGGCCTCGATCAGTCGCCCGACGCACTGATCCAGACCGCCATGCAGGAAACCAACCTGCCCGAAGCGCGCCTGCGCAATGAAAAAGCAAGAACCGTATTTCAACTCAATAGCTATGCCGATGCCTGCGAAAGAGGAGAGTGGCTCGAAGCCCGCATCGACACCGCCAATCCCGATCGCAACCCACCCAAGCCCGACATCCGCAAGATGCTCGTACCCCTGGGGCCGGTAGTGGTATTCGGCGCCAGCAATTTCCCGTTTGCCTACTCAACGGCCGGCGGTGATACCGCCTGCGCCTTAGCAGCCGGTTGCCCCGTCATCGTGAAAGCCCACCCCGCGCATCCCGATACCTCGGAGATCGTGGCTGGCATCATCCACGAAGCAGTAAAACAACAACAATTACCCGAAGCCATTTTCGCGCACGTACACGGCGCCTCTTTTGAAGTAGGCAAAGCGCTCGTGACGCATCCTTATACCAAAGCCGTTGGCTTTACCGGATCTTACCTGGGCGGCAAAGCCCTGTTCGACTGGGCCAACCAACGCAAAGAACCCATTCCCGTATTTGCCGAAATGGGCAGCATCAACCCCGTGTGGCTGTTGCCCGGCAAACTGCAACAGTCCGCGACAGACATCGCTAAAATGTATGCAGGTTCCATCACCCTCGGCGTAGGCCAGTTCTGCACCAATCCCGGTCTCATCATCGGCGTGGAAGGCGAGCCCCTGCAACAGTTCATTACCGCACTCGGCAACGAGATCCGGCAGATAGCGCCCGGCACCATGCTGCACCCCGGCATCGCCAAAGCGTATGAAGAAAAGAAATCGACCGCACTCGGTCAGCAGGAAGTAAGCACCGTGGCGAAGTCGGCAACCGCACCCGCCGCCAACCAGGGGGTGCCTGTCATCGCATCCGCCACCGGTAAAGCCTTCCTCAACAACCCGGTACTGCACCAGGAAGTATTTGGCCCTTATTCACTGGTGATCCGTTGTGCCGATGCCGCCGAAATGCTGCAGGTAGCAGAAAAGATCGAAGGTCAGCTCACCGCCACCCTGATGGCTACCGAACAGGATATGCTCGACAATGATGACCTGGTAGAAGCCGTCAAGAATATATGCGGCCGCTTCATCCTCAACAGCGTGCCTACCGGCGTAGAAGTATGCCTGGCCATGCAGCACGGCGGTCCTTTCCCGGCCTCCACCGACGGACGCTTTACCTCTGTAGGCGCCGATGGCATCAAACGTTTTGCCCGCCCGGTATCCTTCCAGGGATGGCCCGATAGCCTGTTGCCTGCCGAACTGAAAAATGGCAACCCCCTCGGCATCTGGAGAACGGTCAACAACGAAGTCACAAAAAATACCCTATAGGTGAACAGGCATTCAGCAGGTGCCGGCGTCCGGTACTTGCTGAACGTCCTTTATCGTAATAAGCTATTATATGACGAGTAACCCCATTACGAAACATACCTCCACCCTTGCCAAGCCACTTGCCGGATCGGTATTCCATTGCGTGGATGCCCATACCTGCGGCAACCCGGTAAGGCTGGTAGCCGACGGCGGACCTGCGCTCACCGGCAGCACGATGAGCGAAAAGCGTCAGCACTTCCTCAAAGAATACGACTGGATCCGTAAGGGCCTCATGTTCGAGCCGCGCGGGCACGACATGATGAGCGGCAGTATCCTCTATCCGCCACATGATCCACAGAACGACGTAGCGGTATTGTTCATCGAAACCAGCGGCTGTTTGCCCATGTGCGGGCACGGAACCATCGGTACCATCACCATTGCGGTGGAAGAAGGATTGATCGTTCCAAAAACACCCGGCATCATCCGGATGGAAGCCCCCGCGGGGTTGGTGATCATCAACTACAGGCAGGAAGGCGATAAGGTGAAAAGTGTTAAATTGACAAATATTCCGGCGTATCTTGCGGCCACCGAATTGACAGTAGAATGTCCCGAGCTGGGAGAACTGGTGATCGATGTGTCGTATGGCGGAAATTTCTATGCCATTGTAGATGTGCAGAAGAATTTTAAAGGGCTGGAGCATTATTCTGCCGACAAATTGATCGCCTGGGCGCGGGAGATGCGCAAGCGCATCAATGAGAAGTATACATTCGTGCATCCCGAAGATTCTACGATCAATGGCTGCTCGCATGTATTGTGGGCAGGAGCGGTGCTCGACCCCACCTCTACCGCCCGCAATGCCGTATTCTATGGCGATAAAGCGATCGATCGATCGCCCTGCGGCACCGGCACCTCGGCCAGGATGGCCCAGTGGTACGCCAAGGGTAAACTAAAAAAAGGCGATGAATTTGTGCACGAGAGCATTATAGGTTCTAAATTTATCGGCCGCATAGAAGAAGAGATCCCCAATGCCTTTGGCAGCGGCAAGCCCGCCATCAGGCCCAGCATTGAAGGATGGGCCAGGATCTATGGATACAACAGCATATCCATCAACCCGGAGGACGATCCATACGCTTACGGCTTCCAGGTTTTGTAAACGTCGAAGCTGGACAGGGGATCGAACGGCAACGGGTTGATTGTGGTAGCGAAGAACTTGTGTGAGGGAGTGGCCAACAAACGTTCAAAACATAAACCAGCTATATGAAATCAACACGATTGATTACGCATTCCCTGTTCTGCCTGAGTTTGGCATCTGCCATGGTGAGCTGCAATGATGCAGCCACTTCGACCGACACAAAATCTGATTCAACAACAACAGCCGCAAAAATGAGCCTGACGCAAGCGCCCTATGGAAACACAGATGGTAAGGAAGTCATTGAGTACACCCTTACCAATGCAAATGGAGTAAGTGTAAAGATCCTGAACTACGGTGGTACCATCACCCACCTGCTGGCGCCCGATAAGAACGGCACCCTCGGTGATGTGGTACTGGGTTATGATTCATTGAGTGGTTATCAGCAAACCGGCAACCCTTATTTCGGATCGTTGATCGGCCGCTACGGCAACCGTATCGCCAACGGCAAGTTCACCCTCGATGGTAAAGCGTATACACTGGCCCAAAACAACAACGGCAACTCCCTGCATGGTGGCCTGAAGGGTTTCGATAAAGTGGTATGGACCGGCAAGACTTTAAGCGATAGCAGTCTGCAATTGACTTATGATGCCAAGGATGGCGAAGAAGGTTATCCCGGCAACCTGCACACCGAAGTGGTGTACACGCTTACCGGCAATAATGAGCTGAAGATCGAGTACAAAGCGACGACCGACAAGGCAACGCCGCTCAACCTCACCAACCACGCTTATTATAACCTGAGCGCCGGTGCAGACTCTACTGTGCTCGACCATGAGCTGCAACTGAAGGCCGACAAATACACAGCGGTAAATGATAAATTGATCCCCACCGGTCAATTGCCCGATGTAAAAGGAACACCGATGGATTTCAATACAGCCAAGAAGATAGGAAACGATATAGCCAAGGTGGCTGGTGGTTTCGACCACAACTGGGTGATCACCAGAACAGGCGCAGGCCTCGAGTTGATCGGCGCCCTGTATCACCCCGCCAGCGGTCGTTACATGGAAGTGTTCACCACAGAACCCGGTGTACAATTCTATAGTGGCAACTTCCTGGATGGAACGTTGAAGAATACAAAGGGTGGCAAGACTTACGTAAAACACGCCGGTCTTTGCCTGGAAACACAACATTTCCCTGATTCACCCAATCAGCCTTCCTTCCCGAACACTATTTTAAAACCAGGAGAAACTTATACCCAAACAACGGTTTATAAGTTCTCGACGAAGTAATAAACCGGAAAGCC
This sequence comes from Paraflavitalea sp. CAU 1676, assembly GCF_029223285.1. GTDB lineage: Bacteria > Bacteroidota > Bacteroidia > Chitinophagales > Chitinophagaceae > Paraflavitalea. Next base: position 120,531 of record NZ_JARHUJ010000010.1, read on the forward strand.
GTCCGGTTGGGCTGTAGCCAGCTCCCCGGGCGGCTTTTCCATTCCATCAAATCAAAGGGATTCCTGTATTAACTATGAGCAAGCAAGTAACAATTGTAGGTGGCGGAGTGATCGGATTGTGCAGTGCCTATTATCTGCAACAGGCAGGTCACCAGGTAACGGTGATCGAGAAAGGTGATATTACCGATGGTACCTCCTTCGGCAATGCAGGTTACGTATCACCCAGTCACTTCATACCCTTAGCTACCCCCGGTATCGTTGCCCAGGGTATGCGTTGGATGCTGCGCTCCGATAGTCCCTTTTACATCAAACCCCGCCTTAACTGGGAACTCATCCGCTGGTGCCTTAGCTTCTATAAAAAGGCCAATGCGGCCAATGTAAAGCATGCTGCACCGCACCTCAACAACATCCTGCAACTGAGCCGTGAGCTTACGGTCGATATGAAACAGCAGCTCGGCAACAGCTTCCGCATGCAGGAGATCGGATGCTTCATGTTGTACAAGAACGCCGGTACAGAAGAACACGAAATAGAACTTGCCCACGAAGCGGCGAAATTCAAGATCGATACCAAAGTACTCACCGCACAGGAAGTACAGGCCATGGAGCCCGATGTGGAAGTGAATGTAAGAGGCGGCATATTGTATCCCCTCGATTGCCATATGCACCCCGGCGAATTCATGGTCACCTTGAAGAAGCACCTGGAAGCCGCCGGCGTGAAACTCCAGTTGAACACCTCCGTAACCGGCTTTGAGAAGAATACTGAACGCGTAACCGCCGTCATCACCGACAAAGGAAAGTTTGCCTGCGACGAACTGGTGCTGGCCAACGGTTCCTGGATGCCGCTGCTTACCCGTATGCTGGGGGTAGACCTGCTGTTGCAAGCCGGCAAAGGTTATAGCATCACCTACAACAAGGTATCCCGCAACCTGCGTTACCCCGCCATCCTGGTCGACGACCGCGTGGCAATGACCCCCATGGGCAGCGACCTCCGAATGGGCGGTACCATGGAGATCAGCGGGCTCGATTCTCCCACACTCGTAAAAAGGGCGCATGCCATCTTCAAGGCTGCTAAGAATTATTTCCCAAACCTCCCGGTTGAACTACCCGCTACCGAAAAGATCTGGAGTGGTTTAAGGCCATTGAGCCCCGACGGATTGCCTTACATCGGCCGTCACAGTAAGTTTACCAACCTTACCCTCGCTGGCGGTCATGCCATGCTGGGCGTATCATTGGCGGCTGGTACTGGTAAACTGGTGGAGGAGATTGTCGAAGGCGGCAAACCCACCATCGATATCTCGGCCTTCGGTGTAGAGCGTTTTAGATAATACATCCAACGACAATTCCTGGTGCAGGCGAGCGATCATGGGCGTTTGCGGAAAGTTTAACAAGACTTTGAAAACCGATTGACCGGTAGTGCGAAGTCCCTGTAAGTCATAAGGAATGCAGGCGCATCAATGAATTGTTCAGTAAGGGAAACCGGCTATTTACTACCAGGTTATCAAGGTGGTAGCGCTGCTGCGCAAAACCTTTTCGCTTAGACTTTGTTAAAAATGACCGGTAGGTCGAATTGCCAACAGCAATTTGTATTTTTACGACCGTTTAAGCGCTTATGAATTGTAATACTACACAATTACCTTACGTTGCTACTGGTTCCTTTTCAAAGATCGTTACAGATTACCTGCAGCAATCGCCTTCCATACGTCCGTTTTATCAATACGAACCTACCTTACAAGGTATCAAAGACGCCATATTGCAACGGCAGCAGTTGCCGCAACACCGTGGCGTGTTGACGACGGCACTTAAGCAGCAATACACCGGCATAGATACGCACGAGGCGGTTACCAACAACATGGCGCTGCTGGACAAGGAAAATACCTTTACCATCACTACGGCGCATCAGCCTGCTATCTTTACAGGCCACCTCTATTTTATTTACAAAACATTACATACCGTCCGGCTGGCAGCACAACTGAAGCAGGATCTGCCCCAGTACAATTTTGTACCGGTATTCTGGATCGGTAGTGAAGATGCCGATCTCGATGAGTTGGGCAATATCTGGCTCAGTGGCGACAAACTGGTGTGGGATACCAAACAAACCGGCGCCGTGGGCCGCATGAACACCAAAGGACTGGAAACCCTTGTTCACCGTATAGAAGGAGAACTTTCCATTCAGCCGCATGGTAAAGAGCTGGTGCAATTGCTGAAAGACTGTTACCTCAACAGTAACGATGTGCAAACAGCCACCTTCAAACTGCTGAACGCTTTATTTGGAGAATATGGATTGATCGTTTTGCTGCCCGACCAGGCAGACCTCAAACGCATCATGCTGCCGGTATTTGAAGATGACCTGTTCAATCAAACGCCCTCTTCGATCGTAGAAAAGACGATCGAGCGTTTGGGCGAAAACTATAAAGTACAAGCCAATCCGAGAGCTATCAATCTCTTTTATCTCGAAGGAGGTATCCGCGAGCGGATAGAAAAGCAGGGCGAAGAGTGGGTAGTGGTAGGGCAGGATATCCGTTTCACCGCAGCGTCGCTGAAGCAGGAACTGCAGGAGCATCCGGAGCGTTTTAGCCCCAATGTAATATTGCGCGGCATTTACCAGGAAACCCTGTTGCCCAATATCGCATTCATTGGCGGCGGTGGCGAAACAGCCTACTGGCTGGAGCTGAAGGAACTGCTGGCACATTACAAGGTATCCTATCCGGTATTGGTATTGCGCAATTCGTTCCTGATCGTGGAAGAAAAATGGGAAGAGAAGATCGAAAAGCTGGGCTTCGGCATTGGCGACTTTTTCCAAACCGAACAGCAATTGCTCACTTCGCTGGTTACCCGCCACAGCAATGGACACCTCAAGCTGGAGAATGAATTGCAGGCTGCGGAGGAATTGTACAAACGCCTGCGCGAAAAAGCAGGCCATATCGATGAAACCCTCGTGCCCCATATCGAGGCGCTCGAAATAAAGACATTAAAGCCACTACAGGAGTTGGAGAAAAAAATGCTGCGGGCCGAAAAGAAGAAATACGAGAACGAGCAGCACCAGATCAATGCCATCAAAGCGGCACTATTCCCTGCGGGTGGCTTACAGGAGCGCGTAGAGAACTTCCTCCCGTATTATGCACTGTGGGGACCGGCCTTCATCCGCTGCATCTACAATGCGTCCCTGGCACTGGAACAGGAATTTGTGATCGTGCACCAGAAATAGCTACGGTTTATTGACGATGCGATGTCGTGGCCTTTGGGAGCTTGGTTATTTTACTTTTTCCATCCTGCTGGAATAATGCAGTTGCTGGCCGTCACCAAAGCTGTCGAAGTAAACAAAATCGCCGGCCACCTTAATGATCTTTACCACCATTACCGGGTGTTTGGTGGGCTTTTCCGGAGAGCGTTTCTTAATGGTAATAGTGTAGGTGCAGTCGCCCTGCTAGGTAACATCCCAGGTTGCCCACTCGCCCGTTTCAACGTTCGTTTCTTTCTGCTCTTTTTCTGTACGTACGATCTTGTACGTGGAACTGCCTACGGTGAACATAAAAGTTCCTGTACGGAAATGACTGCAGTCAACCGGTTTGGTTTCACAGCCAATGCAGGCTATGAGTAAAAACACCACAAAATACTTATACATGTAAAGGGGTTACTTGATCCTCACCTTGAACAGACAGCTCACACCATCGTTGTTATCTGCTACGAACTGCAGTTTCACCCGGGCATTCTTTTCCGATTGCATACACAGCGCATCGATCTTGTAGCCTTTCAATGACTTTTCAGCCTCACCCAAAGGAATGATCTCATTTACCTTCATGTCCTTGCGGCCGATCTTGCGGGAAGCATTTTCAATAACACCCAGGTAACTGTCGCCGGGTACGCCTACAGGACCATTTTCATTAGTCGCCGCTGTAAACACCAGCCAGTCGTTCACCGCCGAATACGTGAGGCCGGTGATACCTGCCTGTTTCAGTTTTTCATCTTTACCGGGAAACTTGATAGGCAGCACTTCCAGTTCTGCATCAGTCTGGTGTTTCCAGAAAGTATTGCGGGTAATGATGAGGTGATTGTCGGGATTCTTGGTGCTGCCCCGGTTGGCCATGATGATATGGCCTTCGTCGAGCGTAGCGGCGGAGCCGATGTTGAGGTCGGTAATGCCGGCAGCCTTGACGCGGTCGTAGAAAACCGTCATATCGAATTCATCTTTCAGGTAGCTATCGAGATCGAGTAGGATGGCTTTGTTGTGGTAATGTTCCCGGCTGCCCGAACCCAGGATGAGCATGCGGGGAATGCTATTGACGAGTACTACCGTGGTAGCTTCCAGGTCAGACTGTATCTTTTGCTCAATAGGAATGGCCGAATTGTCGACCAGCGGAATGCGTTCCAGTTCCTTCCAGCGCTTGTTCATGATCAGCACTTCGCGGGCATCCCGGCCTACTACAAAAACTTTCTGGTCATGAAACTCGATACTCGATCCGGTGGGAAAAGTGGAAAGGATCTTAAAGTCTGTCAGCGTCAATTTCATATAATGTATTTATACTACCTGCGTGCGCATGGTTGCCTGGTCATCAATATAACAGCAACAGTTATTGGTCGTACTGGTTTTGCCAGCCTTCTTGTTTCAATTTATCAGCTTTCTTCAGTACTTCGGCTTCCAGGTTTTTCTTGTAGGAAGCTACTTTCGTGCCAATGGCAGGATCGAAAGCGCCAATGATGGAAGCTGCCAGAATTCCGGCATTCTTCGCGGCATTGAGCGCCACCGTGGCAACCGGAATGCCATTGGGCATTTGCAGGATGGATAATACAGAGTCCCAGCCATCGATCGAGTTGGACGATTTTACGGGAACACCAATTACAGGAAGAGGGGTGAGGGAAGCCACCATACCGGGCAGATGCGCTGCCCCACCGGCGCCGGCAATGATCACCTTGAGTCCCCGCTCACTGGCCCTGGTAGCATAATCTACCATGCGCAGCGGCGTGCGGTGTGCCGAAACAACGGTCAGTTCGTACGGGATGCCAAATTCTTTCAGTATATCTGCGGCAGCTTGCATCACATGCAGATCACTATCGCTACCCATTATAATACCTACCTGCGGACTCATGCAAGGATTGATTTGAACCGCAAAGAAAGGGAAAATTTACCAGCAAACGAACCTAAAACAGTTGTTTGCATCGTATTTTCTGTAGTACATATCGTATTTATCGCACCAGATCGCCTTTCAGCCTCAACAATTCAGTTTCAGCCAGTTTGGTATTGTAGCGTGCCGCGATGAGGCGGTTGTAGGCATCCTGCAGGCTGAACTGGGCTTCCCGCAATTCGAGGTAGGTAGAAACGCCCTGTTTAAAACGCTCCCGGGCGATCATCACATTCTCTTTCGCGAGCGCGATATTTTCATCTTCCAGTTGCAGCAATTGTTTTTGCAGTTCATAATCCTTGAAGGCATTGCTGATGCCCATATCGATCTGGGAGCGCTGGCTGGCATACACCAGTTGCTGATAGCGGATATCGATCTCGGCCTGCTTGATGAGCCGTTTGGTATTAAAGCCGTTCAGGATGGGCACATTGAGGCCAAAGCCATAATTGAACCCCTTGTTGCGGTTGAAGAAAGGCTGGTTGATATTGACCGCAACGCTGTTGTCGTTCTGCGTAAAGTTGTAAGACGAATTGAACGACAGGATGGGGAATAGGTCGGCTTTGCGCTCCCGGAGTGTGATGCGGGCAATGTCGATGTTCTTTTTAGCAAAGAGTAAGGAAGGATTGGAGTCTTCGAATTTTTGGGCAAACTCACCAAACTGCAAACCCATGTTTAAGGGGATGCTGTCGCTCACCTGGTACACGGCGCCCGTCCGAAAACCGATCAACTGGTTGAGCCGCTCGCGCAATTGCGCAATCAGGGTGAGTTGCTGCAATTGCGCCGCCCGTTGCGCATTGAGGTCAACCCGGGCCTGCAGCAATTCAGGCTTGCTGCCCAAACCCACCGATATCTTCTTTTCGGCCAGCTTCACACGGTCTTCATTCAAGCCGATCTGTTCCAGGATCGCCTGCAATTGCTGCTTTTGCCGTACAATGATGTAGTAATTGTTGATCACCTGGGCCACCGTATTCACGATCTGGGTTTTAACGCCCAGGTCGCCCAGCTTTTCCAGTTCGGCCACCTTATCACGGGTGGCAAACATCTTCAGGCCATCGAACAGGGTCCAGTTCAGGTTGACGGAGTAATTGATGACGTGCGTCTTCACCGCATCGCGTGTTACACTGCTATCGCCGCCGCCTGCACGTTTTACAAATTTCAATTGCTGATTGTTCTTATTCCAGGTAGTACCTGCAGTGCCGTTCAGCTGTGGCAGAAAAACTGCCCAGGCGTAAGAATTATCCAGCGCATAAGAAGCCGAATCATTGCGGGTGAGCAGGATGTCGTAATTGTTCTTCAGCGAAGCCTCGATGGCCTGTTGCAGGGTGAGCGAATCTTGTGCTGCAGCCGGAACCAGGAATGACAGTGATATCAGGAATACAAAAGCTCTTTTCATAATAGGAATGCATTTAAGCATGGTGAGCCTCCGGCTCTTGAACAGGTTGCTCGCTGAACAGTTTGTCCAGTTCGTCCTTTTTCTTTTTGCGTGAAAGTAAGGTGTAGATGGCCGGGATCACATAGAGCGTCAGGATGAGCGAGAACATGATACCGCCTACGATCACGATACCCAATGGAATACGGCTGGTGGCCGCAGCACCCAGCGACAGGGCTATCGGTAAGGCGCCCAGCGACATGGCCAGGCTGGTCATGAGGATGGGGCGCAAACGCGCCTGGGCAGCCTCTGTAACAGCCTGCCGTTTGGACAGCCCCTGCATTTGCTTCTGGTTGGCAAACTCTACAATGAGGATACCGTTCTTCGTTACCAGACCGATCAGCATGATCATACCGATCTGCGAGAAGATATTGAGTGTTTGATCAAATAACCACAGCGATAATACCGCACCTGCGATCGCCAGCGGTACGGTGATCATGATCACCAGGGGATCAATGAAGCTTTCAAACTGGGCAGCCAGTACCAGGAAGATCAGGATCAAAGCCAGGATGAACGCAAAGCTGGTATTACCAGAACTTTCGGCGAAGTCGCGCGAAGGACCCGATAGGGAAGTGGAATAGGTATCGTCCAGTAATTTTTTGGCGATATCCTCCATGGTCTTGATACCCTCGCCCAGCGTGGCGCCGGGAACCGGGCTGGCGGTAATGGTAGCCGATTTATAACGGTTGAAATGGTACAATTGGGGAGGCGTAGTTTCCTCGCGAATGCTTACCAGGTTGTCGAGCGAAATGATCTCGTTGCGGTTGTTGCGCACGTAGATATTCTTCAGGTCGGTAGGGTCATCGCGGTCATTGCGCGCCACCTGACCGATCACCTGGTACTGCTTGCCTTCGCGGTAAAAATAACCCAGCCGCAGGTTGCTCAATGCCAGCTGCAAGGTTTGTGATACGTCGGCAATACTCACGCCGAGCTGACTGGCTTTGATGCGGTCGATATCGATATTCAGTTCGGGCTTATTGAATTTGAGGTCCACATCCACGTTCATGAGAACGCCACTCTTGTTGGCTTCCTCGAGGAACTTGGGCATTACTTCTTTCAGCTTGTCGAAGTTGTTGTTCTGGATAACGAATTGCACGGGCTGACCAGAGCGGCGGTTCACAGAGATGGTCTGTTCCTGTACGGCAAAAGCCCGGCCTTCAGAGAATTTATTCAGGTTCCTGTTGACCATGTTCACGATATCATCCTGCGAGCGGGTGCGATACTGCGGATCAACGAGGGTTACCCGCACGTTGCCGCTGTTCACAGAGCCTGCACCACTGAACCCGGGTGCCGTGATCGACAATACGATCTTGCGTTCTTCGGGTTTGATGGAGTCGAGCATGAATTGCGCGAGGCGGTCCACATACTTATCCATGTAATCGTAGGAGGTGCCTTCCGGGGCTGTTACCTGCAGGCGGAACTGGCTGCGGTCTTCCATGGGGGCGAGTTCCGATTTCAGTCCGCCGCCAATGAAATAGATGATAAGAAAACAGCCCACCACGAGTAACCCGGCGATCCACCTTACCCGCATAAACCGTTTCAGCGAATTGAAATAGCCATTCTCCATCCATTGGAAGAAGGGCTCCGTTTTAAGGTAGAACCAGCTGTGTTTATGCACTTTCCTCGTCAGCTTCACGTTCAGTACCGGCGTCAGTGTAAGCGATACCAGGGCCGAGATCAATACCGCGCCAGCCACTACAATACCGAATTCGCGGAACAGGCGGCCCACAAATCCTTGTAAGAAGATGATGGGTAAGAATATTACTGCCAGCGTGATGGAAGTGGCGATCACCGCGAAATAGATCTCCTTCGATCCTTCTTTAGCAGCCTGGTACTTGTTCATACCCTGCTCCATCTTCTTGAAGATGTTTTCCGTTACCACAATGCCATCATCCACCACGAGGCCGGTGGCCAGTACGATGCCCAGCAACGACAATACATTGATGGTAAAGCCACTCAGGTACATGATGAAGAAGGCGCCGATCAGCGATACCGGGATATCGATCAGCGGACGTATAGAGATGATCCAGTCGCGGAAGAACAGGTAAATGATCAGCACCACGAGGATCAGGGCAATGATCAGTGTTTCTTCTACTTCCGATATGGACTGTTTGATGAACCTTGTTTGATCGAGGGCGATATTCAGCTTCAGGTCTTCGGGCATTTCCTTCTTGAGCTGCTCGAAACGTTTATAAAACTCATTCGAGATCGCCACATAGTTGGAGCCGGGTTGGGGCACCAGGGCGAGCGCGATCATGGGGATCATGCTTTCCTTCAGAACAGTTTCTTCATTCTCCGGTCCCAATACAGCTTCAGCTACATCCTTCAGGCGGATCTCATTGCCATTGATCGTTTTGATGATCACATTGTTGAAGTCATCTTCCGTGAAGAGGCGGCCAAAGGTACGAATGGACAACTCGGTGGTATTACCGGATATCTTGCCCGAAGGAAGTTCTACGTTCTCGCGCGACAGGGCCGATTGTACATCGCCCGGGGTAAGTCCGTAGGCGCTCAGCTTAGCCGGGTTGAACCACACACGCATGGCCCAGCGTTTTTCGCCCCATACCTGTATGGCACTTACACCGGGAATGGTTTGCAGGCGTTCCACCAGTACGTTGTTGGCGTATTCAGTAACCTCGAGCTGGTTGCGCGTATTGCTTTGCACCGTCATCGAGATGATGGCATCCGAACTGGCGTCGGCCTTCGATACTACAGGCGGTGCAGGAAGATCATCGGGGAGGGAGCGGGAAGCCTGCGATACTTTATCGCGTACGTCATTGGCAGCGGCCTCCAGGTCGATGCTCAGGTCAAACTCCACATTGATACGGCTGGTGCCCTGGCTGCTGGTAGACGTGATATTTTTTACACCGGCAATACCGTTGATGGCTTTTTCCAGTGGTTCGGTGATCTGCGATTCCACGATCTCGGCATTGGCGCCGGGATAGGAGGTGCCTACGCTCACATTGGGTGGGTCGATGGCAGGATAGTCGCGCACGCCGAGGAACGTGAAGCCGATAATGCCGAACAACACGATCACGATATTCAGTACAGTGGCCAATACCGGCCGGCGTAAACTCAGTTCTGAAATATTCATGACAAGCGCTTATTGTACTTTGGATAATTTGATTTTGGTATCCGGACGGATGGCCAGCAAACCGGTAGTGATGACCGTATCGCCTAGTTTCAATCCATCGGTGACCTGCACATACGAAGAGTCGCGGATACCGGTGGATACAACCTGGAATTTGGGGGCGCCATTGGAATACAGGACCACCCGTTTGTTCCGTGCTTGTGGTATGATGGCCTGTGTAGGTATGATCAGTGCTTTGTCGTTCTCGTCCAGTTTCAGTCCTACCTTGGCAAACGCTCCCGGCGATAGCTCGGGTGCCTTGCTGTCGATTACGGTGCGTACCCGCAGGGTACGTGTATTGGCTTCGATCACCGACTCTGTTGCCATTACAGCTGCCTTGAAGGTTTTGTTGCTGCCGGCCACAGTAAAGGTTACGGGCCGTCCCTTAGCCATCAATTCACTGTATTTTTCTGGTACGGAGAATTCCATTTTCAATCGGCCTACCTGGCTGATGGTGGTGACGAGGGTAGTGGGGGAGATGTAGGCGCCATCGCTGATGTTCTTCAAACCGATGCGGCCATCGAAGGGGGCACGGATCTCGGTTTTGGTAATGCTTACCCGCACCAGGTCGATATCCGCTTTCAGGTTGCTCACCGCCAGCTCGCTCAGGTCGTATTCCTGCTGACTGATACCGCCAATGGTCAACAGTTCTTTTTGCCGCTCGGCTGTCTTGGCATTGATCTGCAATTGTACCTGCAGTTTTTTCAATTGCGCCTGCAGGTCTTCGTCGAATAACTTGACAAGTACGGTTCCTTTCTTTACAAAACTTCCTTCGGGAATATTGAGCTTCACAACCCGGCCGCTGATCTCCGGGCGTATTTCCGTTTGTTCATACGGCATCAGGGTGCCTGGAACTTCCAGTTGCTCACTGAGCGCTTGTGTTTTTACGATAAAGGCTTCTACCTGCAAGGGACCTCCGCCGCGTGCTGCGCCACCTGCGGCGGCAGAACCGGTGTCTTTCTTTTCTTCCTTGCAGGCTATCACGAATGCGAATACTAATAGTACGGCTAACCGGCTTTTACCTTTCATGTGCATATGTTTGGCATTCAATGACCGTATAATACCTCGCATACAGGTACGGGAAAAAGTTGGCATGCTACGACTCATGTGCTTAGGGCCCCTTGGGTTAATTTGGTGCGCGGCTAAGTTAATGTATTACCAATGCTTCCGTGTTAATTTGGTTACGAGCGGTAGTCGTAACTAGCTTAACTGATGACTTTTAACGTGTTTTTAATGCGATGTGCTTTATAGGCCAGGTCGTGTTTATCTTTACTGACGATAGTTATATGTCCCATCTTGCGGCCGGGTTTGGTTTGTTTTTTCCCGTAGATGTGAACAAACACATTATCCATCTGAAGTACTTCGTTCAATCCTTCGTATTTCACCTCTCCGCTAAAGCCATCGGCGCCCAGTACGTTGACGATGGCGGCCGGTAAAATATGGTCTGCATTGCCCAGCGGATAGTCGAGGATAATACGCCAAAGCATATCGAACTGTGAGCTGTAATTGGCTTCTATGGTATGATGTCCGCTGTTGTGCACGCGGGGAGCTGTTTCGTTGACGAAAACATCGCCTTGTTTGTCGACGAAGAGCTCAACGGCAAATAAACCCGGGCTCTTCAATCCTTTCACGACGGCCAGTGCGATCGCTTCTACTTTCCACAAGGTCTTATCGGGTATATCGGCTGGACTGATCTGGTAGTCGAGTAAATTCAGTGACTGGTCCATCACCATATCCACAGCCGGATACAAGGCTGTTTCACCCTTGGCATTGATGGCCACGATCTGGGCAATCTCTTTGTGAATGGTGACCATCTTCTCGAGCACCGAGGGGGCATCGAAGCCCTTTTCGATCACATCGGGCGTTTTGATCACCTGTACGCCACGGCCATCATAACCGCCCAGGCCAACTTTGTGAACAGCAGGCAAAAAGCTCGTCTGTTGACGCAACTCACCCTTGTTCTGGGTGATGACAAACGGGGCCGTAGGGATCTGCTGATCTTTATAGAACTGCTTTTGCAGGATCTTGTTCTTGATGGTGCGCAGGGCCGATGGTTTGGGGTACACCTTTACGCCTTCTTTTTCCAGCTTTTCCAGGGCATCTTCATTAACTGCCTCAATTTCAATGGTAATGGCGTCAAGCCCCTTGCCGAAATTATATACGTCGTCGAAATTCTGAATATCGCCCTTCACAAAATGGTGACACAAATGGGCCGCGGGACAGGCGGGGTCATTTTCCAATACATAGGTTTCAACGGGGTAATTGGCGGCAGACTGTAATAACATCCTTCCTAATTGTCCACCGCCGAGAATTCCAACTTTTTGCATGCCTGTAGGTTAAGGCGCAAAGATAAGGGGAAGCACTTTGCCCTATGACCTGAAAGTATCCACCAGTTTCCAGGCCCCGCCACCGATCAATCCGCCGATTATGGGGCCCACAATAAATACCCAGAGGTGCGAAATAGCATCCCCACCCACAAAAAGGGCTGGGCCTATGCTGCGTGCGGGGTTGACCGAAACGCCGGTTACAGGAATGCCTACAATATGGATCATGGTGAGCGCCAGGCCGATGGCGATACCCGCCTGGGCTGTATTGCCGTTGTTCTTACTGGTGGCGCCATGGATCACGAGCAGGAAGATGGCCGTGAGGGCTATTTCGGCCGCCAGGCCGCTGGAGAGGGAGTATTTGTCGGGAGAGCCCTGCTCCACGCCATCCTGGCCCAGGCCATTGGCGGCGATGGTGTAATCGGCTTTACCCGAAGCGATCAGCCAAAGCAGGGCCGAGCCCAAAATGGCGCCGGCGATCTGGGCGATCATATACCCCACCGCATCTTTAGCGGGTATTTTGCCGGTGGCCAGCATGGAAATCGTGACGGCCGGGTTGAGGTGACAGCCGGATATATGCCCGATGGCATAAGCCATCGTGAGCACCGACAAACCAAATGCAAACGAGATCCCAAGGAAACCTACATGTGTTCCGGCCAGTACTGCTGCGCCCGTTCCGATAAATACCAATACGAATGTGCCAAAGAACTCTGCCATACACTTTTGAGACAATGAGGCGTTCATAGATGATCTGATTTAGTTGTGAAGATTGGTTATAGCGATCCGGTATTGAACCGGGGTTCAAAGACATCTTTGAATACTAATCAGCCGTGGGGGCAGGGTAGTGTTAGCAGCGTGTCGTAAGCATTGAATGACAGGGCAGGTGGGATACCGATTAATATTCTAAAATACATATTTATCATTATAACCATGCAGAATTCCAGACCTGTTAGTTGACAACAAATGTGCATAACCCACCGGGCCATAGGATGGAATCCAAAAAAAATTATCTTTGTACAGCATGCGTCCGGACTACGACCATAAAATTTTCAACGACAAAAGAATAGGCTACTGCCTGCTCATGGAAGCACTTGCCATGGATTCTGCCCGCTAACCCTTCAAATCGCCGCTAAACCTTTCATTGTAAGCGTACCGCTTAATGAATCATTGATTCGTATTCACTGACTTCTTAAATTCATGTTATATGTCTACTCAACTGGCTACTGCCGCTACGGTGGCTACCAATGCCGATTTTTTACCACTCCAGGGAACCGATTATGTTGAATTTTATGTGGGCAATGCCAAACAGGCCGCCCATTTCTATAAAACCGCCTTCGGGTTTCAATCACTGGCCTATGCGGGCCCGGAGACCGGCGTTAAGGACCGCGCCAGCTATGCCATTCGCCAGGAGAAGCTAACCTTCGTATTTACTACGCCGCTGCGTGCCGGCAACGCCATCGCCGATCATGTTTATAAGCATGGCGATGGGGTGAAGATGCTGGCCCTCCGCGTAGAGGATGCCACCAGCGCCTGGGAAGAAACTACCAAACGTGGCGCCCGCAGCTATATGGAACCGCACAAGATGCAGGACGATGATGGTGAAGTGGTCATGAGCGGTATCTATACTTATGGAGAAACCGTACACCTGTTCATTGAACGCAGAAACTACAAAGGTGCCTTCATGCCCGGCTACCGCGCCTGGAAATCGAATTACAATCCAACGCCAACCGGCTTGCAGTATGTTGACCATTGTGTGGGCAATGTGGGCTGGAACCAAATGAACAAATGGGTGAAGTTTTACGAGGAGGTGATGGGCTTCCGCAACATCCTCAGCTTCGACGACAACGATATCTCTACCGAGTATTCTGCATTAATGAGTAAAGTAATGAGTAACGGTAATGGCTTTGTCAAGTTTCCCATCAATGAACCGGCAGAAGGCAAAAAGAAATCGCAGGTAGAAGAATACCTCGAGTTTTATGATGGCGAAGGTTGCCAGCACGTAGCGCTTGCTACCAATAATATTGTAGAAACGGTAACTGCCCTGCGCGACCGCGGGGTGGAGTTTTTGCAGGTGCCTACTTCTTATTATGATGAATTGGAATCGCGCGTTGGCAAGATCGATGAAGACGTAACGCCTCTCAAAGAACTAGGCATCCTGGTTGACCGCGATGATGAAGGATACCTGCTACAGATATTCACTAAACCTGTAGAAGACAGGCCCACCCTTTTCTTCGAGATCATTCAACGAAAAGGGGCGAAGAGCTTCGGCAAGGGAAATTTCAAAGCACTCTTCGAAGCCATTGAGCGTGAGCAGGAGCTGCGCGGTAATTTGTAAGGAAGAGGCGCCGGCACTACAACGTGTCAAATAGACCTTCAAATAAAATATACAGAGGCTCTGGCATTGCCAGAGCCTTTTCGCATAGGTGTTTACCGGATACAATGTATTCTCAATAGTCATCACCTTGATCCAATGCAACTCCTTCCTCCATCGCCGGCATCCCTACCTTTTTTACGGCGGTATACGTAGATACTACGCGTGTTTTCCCTTAGTTTTTCACATTGTTAACAAGATGGGCTGATTTTTGCAGGATCATTTGTGCTAATTTTAATGCCTGATTTGACCAATGTACCGTAATAACCGGTCAAAAAACACGTTATCACTTATTGTGGGATTCTACCAGATGAAATATGCACTGATTGTGGCAGTGGTCCTTTTTTCAGGATCGCACGCGTGGTCGCAGACTACTGCCCCCACCTTCAACTTTGTTGAGTACCAGAAAACTTTCCCCCGCACCAGCGATGTCTGGAAACGTAAAGAAGACACTTTGATGAAGCAATTCCTGGAGAAAGGACTGGCCTGGCCATTCCGCTACATGTATTTGCGTTCATTCAAATACGATAGTCAGCTGGAAGTTTGGGTAAAGCACGAGCAGAACGAGCCGTTCAAATTATTCAAGACTTATAAGGTATGTGCCCTGGCCGGTACACTCGGTCCCAAGCGCATGCAGGGCGATTACCAGGTACCGGAAGGATTTTATTATATTAACGAGTTCAAGCCTAATAGTCAGTATCACCTGTCGCTTGGGTTGAACTATCCCAACCCGTCTGATCGTATTCTCAGCGATTCACTATCGCCCGGTGGTGATATCTATATTCACGGTAGCTGCGTTACCACGGGTTGTATACCCATCACCGACACCCAGATCGAAGAATTGTATATCCTGGCAGCGAATGCGCGTGCCCAGGGGCAGGATTTTATTCCAGTACATATCTTCCCGATCCAGTTCAAAAATCAGCGCAGCAGCGATTACCTGGCCAGGCATATGAAAGATTTTCCGGAGTATGGCCCCATGACCGAAGAACTGAAGCATGCGTACCTGTACTTCGAGGCAACAAAGAGGCTTCCTGTGGTGATGGTGGCCAAAAAAGGCAACTATGTGATCGAGGGAGTAATTCCCCCGGCGCCGGAAAAAGTAGTGAAAGAGGTGAAGAAGCGTGACCCGCGACCCGTTAAGGAGTTTACCGGGGAGATTGTTGCCGTGGTGAACAAACTGCCGGTATTTCCCGGCGGCAACCCTGGCTTCCAGACCTTCATTGATAAGATCAGCCATGAAATGGCCCAATACCTCGAAGAAGACCAGAAGAAGGCCTACGTAATGGTAGAGTTTGTGATCGATAAGAACGGCAAGCCTGGCTACACCAAAGTCATCAAAGGAGGTAACGACGAAATGAACGACCGCCTCATCGATGCATTCGACAAGATGCCGGATTGGGTGCCTGCTATCCGCCAGGAGATGAATGTGGCCGTTCGCCTCAAGCAATCCCTCTACATCGAGCGGGTAGAAGCAGCTGCCACAAAAACTACCGGGTCTTCCGGTGGTGCCACAGCCAATAATTAAGTTCCCCCGAACATGATATCCAAGCCGCCTCCGGGTGGCTTTTTTTGTTGGTGAATGAGAGCCGGTCCGACTCATTGCCGCAAAATGAAAAAGCCACCCGGTGGGGTGGCTTCCTATATAAAATTCGATAGTGCTTAGATAATGTCCAGGGCCAATACAAAGTAAGTACACACAAAAGGAATGATCAGGGTGAGGTATTCCCAATGATAAAAGATCGCTGCGCCGAAGGCAACAGTGGAAAGGAGGAATAACAACATGTATAAGCCTTTGTTTCTTTTATTAGCCATGGTACGTAAGAATTTGCGCAAAAATAGGGTGAAAGCGTTAATTCTGAAAGGTTCAGGTATTATTTTTTAGGAAGAAATGTAAGAGAATCTCCCATTTTCTCTACGGTCCGGGCATAATTTGTATTAGTTTTTTTCGTTGGCTATGGGGCCGCCAAAAGACAGCGCTGGCAGACTTTACCCGGTTTTCAATATATCGCATTTCCATAACATGTTGGCAAAAGGCCGACAAGGGAATAGCGTAATTCGTACACTTTGTAATAAATTCGCCCAACCTAACCCTGTGTGGAAGGGCTTTTGATTGGAAAACACCTACGATGACAATTCATTTTTACGTTCGTTTTCATACCCAATACGGCCAACTGCTGGCAGTCACCGGCAACATCGAGGCTTTGGGCAATGGTGATGTGGAGAAAGCTTTTACCCTCAACCACCTCAATAGTGAGTTCTGGTACGGCAGCATCGAGACCGATTTTCCGGAATCGGGTGAGATACGATATAACTATATATTTAAGAACGAAGACGGCTTCCGGGTACTGGAATGGGGCGAAAGATCGCTCGAAAAGGCCCAGGTGGCAGGTGCCGCCCGCATTCAGCTGGTAGATACCTGGAACCATGCCGGGGAGTTTGAAAATGTGTTCTATACCAATCCCTTCCGGGATGTATTGCTGAGTGACGGCGACAAGTCCAGGACCAAGCAACCTAAGAAGTTCACCCATCAGTTCAGGGTAAAAGCCCCCTTACTGGCAAAGAATGAAGCAGTGTGCCTGTTGGGCAACACAGTCGATACCCGCCACTGGGACACGCAGGAACCTATTTTACTCACGAAAGAAAGTGGCTGGTGGTCCGTAAAGCTATCGCTGCCGCGTGAAGATTTCCCCCTGTACTATAAATACGGCGTATACAATACCAAGGAACAACGCTTTATAAGGTTCGAGACCGGCGATAACCGTGTGTTGCACGGAGCCGTACAGGAAGAGGCTGCACAGCCAGCCGTTACCATAGCGCATGATGGATTCCTGCACTTGCCCAACGATACCTGGAAAGGCGCTGGTGTATCGGTACCGGTGTTCAGTCTGCGCAGCAAGAATTCCTTTGGCACCGGCGAATTCACCGACCTCAACTTGTTGGTGGACTGGGCTCGCAAAACCGGCCTTAAACTGATCCAGATACTACCGGTCAATGATACGATAGCCACGCATACCTGGGTTGATACCTATCCGTATGCGGCTATTTCTGCCTTTGCACTGCATCCGTTGTACCTCAACCTCGAAACGGTGGCGGGCAAGCAGTATGCAGATGTCATTAAGCCACTCAAGAAAAAGCAAAAGCAACTCAATGAACTGTCCGATCTCGATTATGAGGCAGTCATGAAACTGAAACTGGGCGTCATCCGCGAGCTCTACGCCGTGCAGAAAGAACAGTTGCTGAAGGATAAGGATTACTTCCTCTTCTTTGAACACAATAAGCACTGGCTGGTGCCTTATGCCGCCTTCTGTTGCCTGCGCGACCGGTATAAGACCTCCGACTTCAATAAGTGGAAAACACATAGCCAGTACAGCAAGGAAGCGATCGACAAGTTCGTATCGCCCAGGGCCAGGCATTATGATGAAGTGGCCCTGCACTATTTTACGCAGTATCACCTGCACCTCCAGTTGCAAGAGGCCGCAGAGTATGCCCATAAACACGGCATTATCCTGAAAGGAGATATCCCCATCGGTGTGTACCGCTATGGTTGTGATGCCTGGATGGAGCCGCAGTTGTACCATATGGAGTTGCAGGCAGGAGCGCCTCCCGATGATTTTGCCGTGCGCGGACAAAACTGGGGTTTCCCCACCTATAACTGGGATCGCATGGCCGAAGACGGCTTCGAATGGTGGCACCGCCGCTTTGTGCAGATGGGCAATTATTTCGATGCCTTCCGCATCGATCATATCCTCGGCTTCTTCCGCATCTGGAGCATACCCATCGATTCGGTAGAAGGCATTATGGGGCATTTCGTACAGGCCATCCCGGTAAGCCTGGCAGAATTTGGCCAGCGGGGCATCTGGTTCGATCACTACCGCTACTGCAAACCCTGCATCAATGATGCGATACTGTGGGAGCTGTTTGGCCCCAACAACGACAAGTTCAAACCCTTCCTGCACGGCATAGGCGATGGCACCTACGAGCTCAAGCCGGAGTTTGCCACCCAACGGCAGGTAGAACAATATTTTGCCGGTCACGAATCGACAGAAGATAACCTGCGCATCAGACAAGGATTGTATGACCTGATCTCCAACGTGATCCTGTTTGAAGAACCAGGTAGCAACGGTCAGCAATTCCATTTCCGGTTTGGCATCAGCAGTACTACCTCTTACCGTCACCTTGATCTGCACACGCAGTACCTGCTGAATGAGTTGTATGTCGATTATTTCTTCCGCCGGCAGGATGATTACTGGAGGAAGGAGGCGATGAAGAAATTGCCCGCCCTGAAGCGGTCTACCAATATGCTGATCTGCGGCGAAGACCTGGGCCTGGTGCCGGGCTGCGTACCGCAGGTAATGACGCAATTGGGCATCTTAAGTCTCGAGATACAACGTATGCCCAAAGAAGCCTACCAGGAGTTCTTTCATCCCGCAAAAGCGCCTTACCTCTCTGTGGTAACGCCTTCCACCCACGACATGAGTACCATTCGTGGCTGGTGGGAAGAGGACCGCGAAAAGATCCAGCGGTTCTACAACAATGAACTGCAGCAATGGGGTGATGCGCCTTTCTTCTGCGATGCCTGGATTAACAAGGCAATTGTGTTGCAGCACCTGCAATCTCCCGCAATGTGGGCCATCTTCCAGTTGCAGGATATATTGGGCACCAGCGATGCCCTGCGCCGGAGCAATCCGCAGGAAGAGCGGATCAATATTCCCGCAAACCCGCAACACTACTGGCGTTACCGCATGCACCTCCCGCTGGAGCAGCTCATCAAGGAGAAAGAATTTAATGATGACCTGCAGGAACAGGTGGAGAAAAGCGGACGCGCTTAGTATGCAGCACTGGTTTACGGATGTATATTGCATCCTTAAATCAGGCATCAAGCAATGAAAGTTTCTTACAGGACCTATAACCTGCCTTTTCGCCATCCGTTTACGATCTCGAAGGGAACGAAAACGCACCAGCCTTCACTCGTCGTTGAACTGGAGCACCGTGGGGTAGTGGGATACGGTGAAGCGCCCGCGATCACCTATTACAATATTCCGGTAGAGAAAATGGTGGAAGACCTGGAGCGCAAGAAAATGATGGTGGAGAAATTCGCCTTCACCGAGCCCGAGCGCTACTGGCATTACCTGCATCATTTATTTCCGCAGAATAATTTCCTTGTATGTGCACTCGATATCGCTACCTGGGATATGTGGGGCAAGGCGTACCGGCAGCCATTGTATAAGTTATGGAAGCTCGATGCCGCTACGGCGCCGCAAACCGATTACACGATCGGCATCGATACCATCGATAAGATGGTGGAAAAGATGAAAGAAAAACCCTGGCCCATCTACAAGATCAAATTAGGTACACCCGAAGATATAGCGATCATGAAAGCGCTGCGGTCACACACGGATGCCATATTCCGGATAGATGCCAATGCAGGATGGACGGTGGAAGAAGCCCTGGAAAAGATACCGCAACTGGCCGACCTGGGGGTAGAGTTCATCGAACAGCCCCTGGCCAAAGACAATTGGGAGGGTATGAAAATACTGTACGAACGCTCACCATTGCCGCTGATAGCCGACGAAAGCTGCGTGGTGCAGGCGGATGTGGAGAAATGTCATGGACATTTTCATGGCATCAACATCAAGCTCACCAAGTGCAGCGGCATAACACCCGCCCGGTTCATGATTGAGAAAGCGCGTTCGCTCGGCATGAAAGTAATGGTGGGCAGTATGAACGAGAGCAGCATTGGTTCTGCAGCCATCGCGCACTTATCGCCCCTGCTGGATTATGTCGATATGGATGGTCCGTTGCTGTTGAAGGAAGATATCGCTACGGGCATCGATTTTAATGACGGTAAAGTGGTATTCTCCGATAAGCCCGGGTTGGGCGTGGAGTTTACCGACGTATACGAAAAAGCATTCTAAGCTACTGATCAATAGTGACCGGGTACCAGTGTGGGGCAATTGCCCGCAGGCTGGTACCCGGTTTTTTTGTGACCATACTTTAAGAACCGTGCATAGCATCACTTATTAATAAGTGTATTCAGGCGGTTCGATACCGTGTATGCGCAAATGCAGAACGGCCTGCCCGCGGTGATGGGTGATGTGATCGAGAGTGGTGTAAAAACCATGCACCGCATCGGGGGTAAGCTTTTCGCTTTCCATCGTTTTTTTGAGCCTGTTATAGGCATCGTTCAGCGAAGCAATGACCTGGTTCTTTTTCAATTTGGTGGCTGGTGGTGCCCAATCGGTTTTATTGCCCTTGATGTAATTGTCTTCCCACCATTCAATACCATAGGCAATGTGTTGCAGCAATTCCCGGAAGTTCCATCCCCCGCCGGCTGGTTTAAACTCATAATCCTTTTCGGGCATGGCTTCTGCTACCGCGAGTGTGTACTGCCTGGAGGTCTGTAAGGTCTTGACCAATTGTGTTGGCTTCACTAATTCTGTTTGCATGACTATTGTGTTTGAAGCAAAGCTATAGAGCTGCCCACGCGAAGACTTAAGGAATCTTGCTGAACTTGGCAGCCGTGCAAAAGTTGTGGAGGAAGCTTACGATGTACTGAGCAATTGTGACCGGTAGGAAGCAGGTGGGCATTTGTATTTCTGGCGAAAGGCAGTGGTAAAATGCTCAATGCTGTTGAAGCCGGATGTGAAAGCAATGTCTGCGACGGGCAGCGCAGTTTCTTTCAGCAACAGTTCTGCATTCTTGAGCCGGATGGTGAGCAGGAACTGATGCGGGGAAGTTTGTGTAAAGGTCTTGAAGATCCTGCTGAAGTGAAAGGGGCTTACCAGACAATGAGTAGCAAGGTCTTGCAGAGCGATGTCGTCGGTGTAATGTTCGGTAATGTATTGCTTGGCCAGCTCAATGGTGGTGAGGTGCTGTTGTTTGAGGCGGGCATGGATGCGGTGATCGGGTGTGTAGTCGGTTACTGTGCCCAGTATCTTGTGCATCATTTCCAATACCAGGTTATCGATCTGCAATTTGCTGCCGGTGCGGGTAAGCACCAGCCGGGCAATGTAGAAATGCAGGAACTCCGTTTCGGGTGTTGTTTTATAGAGGGTAGAGTGGAGGTCATGATCGGCGAAGAAAGTAGTCTTTCCGTATTGCAGCAAAAGCTCCTGATAGAATGGATGCTTGAATTCGAAGATGGTACATTCATCGGGAACGCTATGGGCATGCGTTACCGTGCGTTCGCATCCGGGTTTGGTGATGAGTACGCAACCCGTATAGGAGTCGAGCGTGCGACGAAAAATATTGAACAGGAAATTTCCTTTGCGTACAAAGCTGATGCAGAAAGCCTCATTGTATTCCGGTTTGGAAGTGCGGCAATCCACGCACCGGCATTTGAAATCCATGATGCGGTAAAAGGTCGACTCGTACAGTGTATTGATGTCGGCATCCATACACCACAAGGTACAACAATCCGGCCAGGTTGGGCCGGGCCGAAAGGCCGGTGCTTACTCCAATAATACCCGTTTAACCTTGTGATTTTGTGTATCTGTAATGAACAGGTTACCAAGTTTATCCATGGTAATACCCAGCGGCGCCGAGAACCTGGCTGTTAAACCTATCAAGTCGCCGGCGGTGCCATCACCAGCTATCGTGGAAACAAGACCGGCGGGGCTGATCTTGCGGATGCTGTTGTTTTTGGTATCGGCTACATACAGATTGCCTTTGGGGTCGACCGCCAACTGCCCGGGTTCGTTGAATTGGGCAGCAGCGCCCTGACCGTCTTTCAGTCCGGCCGTGCTACCGGCGAAGACCTCAACGGTACCATTGATATTTACCTTGTAAATTCGGTGATCGGTATGGGCCACATAGAGGATACCTTCTTTAGAGCGGGCCACCGAAACGGGTTTGCCGGATTTATAAACGTCGGCCCAGGTGCCGCCCACGTTGTTCACTTTCACCACTGCACCATAGATGCTGTCGGCTACGTACGAAATCCCGTCATCATCCGCCGCAATACCATCCAGGCCGGTAGTATAAGAAAAAGCAGCCATGGTATTACTGGTGCCGCCCGGCGTAAGTCTTCTCACAGCCCGGTTGCCCCAATCAGCTATAAACAATGCATTGTATTTGTTGATGGCGATGCCTTGCGGACGGTTGAACCAGGCCTCGGCGCCCATACCATTCTGGTATCCTTTGGTGCCACCGGCAAACAGGCTGAGGATGCCGTCGGCATTGATCTTGTTGATGAGGTGTTGATCGGGAACGGTGATGAATAGATTGCCGGCATCATCGGCCGCAATATGGTGCATATTACCGAGTGCAGCGGGATCGGTGTTTTCGGCATAATGATAGGTGCGCCATACAGAGTCATATTTAAAATCGACGGGGTTCGATGTTTTGGCGGCCACCGTAACCTGTACTTTACCACTGCCGGCCCGGAGGGGGACGGTAACCTTGAGGCTTGTTAAAGTGGCTTCTGTGATCGTGGAAGCTTTACCGTTGATGGTAACGACGTTATCGGCTTTGGCAGACGAAAATCCTTTGCCCGTAATGGTGATCACCTCTTCGCCTTTGGCATGCGGTGTAATGGCAGTCAGCAAAACGTCGGGCTGCAACTGGCTCACGGAGACTTTAACACTGGTATTCGTGGCAGCGTGGCTGATCGTGAGTTCGGTGCTGCGGTCTCTGGGTTCATTGCTTTCGGATATGGTGAGCACAACCGTCGACTGACCGGGATCTCCGGCCGTTTTGCTGGCTTTTACCCAGGCCCCATTGGCGGGAATATCCAGTTTCCAGGATGTATTGGAAATGATGGTGATGGTTTGTTCCTGTCCGCTTCCTACAGCGCCAATGATCTGCTTATCGACCAGTATGGAAGGGGCTGAACCCAGCTGCTTAAATCCAATTTCTACAGGGCTGGCTTCCTTGCTTTTGATGGTGAATTTAATATCGATCGATTCGATCCCCGTATTGGCAGGGTAGGTGATCGTGACCCAGCGATCGCCTTGGCCTTTATCCGGAGTGGCGGTGATCCCCTCGGGTAGGCCCGTGATCTCCCAATCCGAATTGGAGGTGATCAACAGGAAGTCTTTTCCCCCTTGCGCGTCTGCAACAATGCTCGTTTTGTCGATTTCCAGGATGGGCGTTTTGCCCTCTTTATTACACGCAAATAGCAACAAACTACCGATCAGCAACAGGGTTCCGGGGTAAAGACGTTTCATAACTGGTGTAGAGTTTTTCGAATACTAACCCCCTAAACGCCGGGCGGGAAAATTAATTGTATAAGAAGGGATGAATCGGTACAGCGGGTAATTCTTTTGAATGTTCGGATGTTTGAAAATGATATTAAATAAAAATGCTGCCTATTGTGAAGTGATATTTACAATAGGCAGCATGGTTTAAATATATTGGAACATTTTACTACCAGATCCTCACACGCATACTGTCTGCCCGATAAAGTTTATCGCCAGGCTTAACGTCGAAGGTGGAGTAGAACGCATCAACATCCGCCATAGGTCCGTTAACGCGGTATTGGGCTGGTGAATGTACATCCGTGAGTAATTGATTGGCCAGCGACTCTTTCTGGGCATGGCCCAGCCAACCCAATGAATAACCGAGAAAGTAGCGTTGTGCGGGGCTTAGGCCGGCCAGCTTATCTCCCTTTTTGTATTGCTCCGTTTGTACGAAGGCGTCCCAGCCCAACAGAATACCTCCCAGATCGGCAATGTTTTCGCCCAGGGTAGCCTGGCCATTGATACGCAAAGTATCTACCACCACATAGCCATTGAACTGATCGATCATGACCTGCGCCTTCTTGTTGAATTTCTTTTCATCGGCTTCGGTCCACCACGAAAGCAGGTTACCATTGGCATCGAACTTGCGGCCTTCGTCGTCGAAACCGTGGGTGATCTCATGGCCGATCGTGGAGGCTGCCGCATATCCGTATACCACGGCATCATCTACTTCAGCATCCAGATAACCGGGAATGGTGAAGATGCCTGCAGGCAGCACGATCTCGTTATTGGATGGATTGTAATAGGCATTGTATTCCTGAGGCGGCATATCCCATTCTGTACGATCTACCGGCTTGCCCAGTTTATTGAGGTAAAACTGGTGCCACCAGGCACGTGCCTGTTGCATGTTGATGACATAGGGCGCCGATGTGATCTCCATAGAAGAAAAGTCTTTCCAGGTATCGGGGTAGCCGACTTTCTTTTTCATAGTAGCCAGCTTGTGCAGGGCCTTCTGGCGCGTGCTGTCGCTCATCCAGTCGAGTTTTTCGATGCGTGCTTTAAGGGCTCCGCGAATGGCTTCCACCATATCCGCATAACGCTTCTTCGCTGTTTCATCGAAGTACTCTTTTACAAAGAGTTTGCCGACCAGTTCTCCCATTACGTCTTTTTGTGTATCGAGCACGCGTTTCCAGCGCGGGCGTTGTTCCTTGGCGCCACGGATGATGCGTGAATAGAAGTTGAAGTCTTCGTCGACGAACGGTTTGCTCAGGTAATCGGCCGAACTGCTGATCAGGTTCCAGCGCAGGTAGGTCTTCCACTGGGCTATGGGAATGCTGGTAAGCGCCGATTGCAGTTCTTTGAAGAACTCCGGTTGTCCTACAATGACAGAGTCCAGCACTTGTGCGCCGATATTGCCCCTCCAGACTTTCCAGTCTACGGCAGGCGTGAGTTGATGGAGGTCGCTCACGGCAAATTTGTTGTAGTTGGCATAAGGGTCACGCAGCGCTTCGAGTTTGCGGGAGGCTTTAGCCAACCGGGTTTCGAGTTGCATCACACTGGCGGCATTGTTGGCAGCGATAGTAGTATCATCGCCCAAAAGCCTGAACATCTTTCCAAGATGTTTTACGTACTCGTTTCGAATATTGGTAGTACGGGAATCGGTATTGAAATAATAATCCCGGTTGGGAAGGCCGAGGCCACCCTGGTACAGGTACATGGCCATTTGCTCGCTGTTCTTGCTGTCCTGGAAAATGAACATGCTGAAACAGGGAGAGATGCCTTTGATCTGCCAGTCGGCTACCAGTTTCATCATGGATGGAATGTCGCTGACCGCATTGAGTTGGGTCAGTTCGCCTTGCAACGGCTGTAAGCCGGCTTTTTCGATAGCGACGGTGTCCATGGCACTAAGCCAGAAGTTGGCCAGTTGCCGGGAGGAACGGTTGGCGGCGCTGTCGGTGATCGCCTTTTCGTTGATGGTGCGTACCCGTTTGTACAGTTCTTCATTAACGAGGTTGGAGATGGTCCACCGGCTTTCCTCGGCAGGGATGGGGTTTCTTTTGATCCATCCGCCATTGGCATAGAGAAAGAAGTCGTCACCCGGACGAACGGTGGTATCCATATTGGCGGCCACCACATCGGGTTTAACAGGTTTGGAGTCGCCGCTCTTACAGGCGGCGAAGCAGCCGGCAAGCGCGGCAGCAATGAACACAGTAGATTTCATAATCAGTATAGTAGTTTGTTGAGCAGGATAAAGTTAAGGGGCGACCCATGAATAACACCGTTTCTTATTTGAATGCGGTTAAACGGGGATAAGTTGCTGCAACCCTGGCTGGAAGGGAGTGTCGGGGGAACAGTTAACTCGTAGCGTCATGAAAGATAATGCCCAGGGTAAATCGTTTGCCGGTATGCACTTCGCTCACCCCATGCTTCATATTCACCCGGTAATACCCTTTACTGCCTTTAACGGGCCTGAAATTGGTGGTAAAGAGCAGGAAGTCGCCTTTGCGTGGAGTTAACACAATGGCTTTTGATTGGGCACGTGGCACCTGCTGAGTCAATACGAATTCGCCGCCGGTATAATCGAGATCGGGCTCGCTCAGGAACATGACCAGCTGAATGGGAAAGAACAGGTCTCCATACAGGTCCTGGTGCAGGGTATTGTGACCACCTTCACCATATTGCAGTATCAATACGGTAGGGTGAACCTGGCCTTGTTGCCGGCATAAAGCATGGAAGTCCTCGAGCGAAGCAGGGTATTGTTGCTGGATGCCCAGCGCCTTCATCCAGGCATTGGCAACGGGTACCAGGTGGGGATATACGCTTTGGCGTATCTGTTGCAAGAGGGGAGGCAACGGGTATTGGAAGTACTTGTATTCGCCCAGTCCAAAGCGGTACCTTTCCATGACGATGGTCTTCCTGTAATGCGCAGGCTCCTTGTATTGATCGATCAGCGCGTCACATTCGGCTTCTGTAAGTACATTACGCAGCAGGGCATATCCTTGCTGGTGCAGTGCAGCCGCTGCTGCTTCCCAATCGTGCGATTCAATTCTTTCAGTGATTATATTCATAACCCAAAGCTACCGGTGTGGGGTTTGGGTGAAAACCCGGTTCTTGCGGAATTGCAGCTGCGTTTAACGCTTCCTTCCTTTTACGCTGGTTTTCTTTGCGGCCACTTTTTTCGGCGCAGCAGCTTTTTGGGCGGGCGTTTTAGCTGCGCTCTTTTTGGGAGAGGTGCCCCTTGGGGCCACCGATTTTTTCGCAGCCTTTTTAGGAGAGGCGGACTTCTTAACTGGTGTTTTTTTACCCGGAGCTTTCACTTTATTAGCAGATGCCGCCTTCCCGGCAGCAGCTTTCCCTTTCACTTTACTGGCTGCTGCGGCCTTTTTTGCCGGCGATCCGCCTGTTGCTTTTTTGGGCGCTGCCACCTTCGTAACGGTCGGCTTTTTACCGGCCTTTTTGGAAGCTTTGGCAACCCGGTTGTAGGCCAGCGCCACATTGATCCACCAGGACAGCTCTTTGTTACTGGCCAGCACATCGGCATCTACGAATACGAATCCTTTCATCACTTTGCCGGTGAAATCCATCGGCGTACAACCTTCCCGCTCGAGCGCTTCTTCATACACCTCCGGACCTACCCGCACCATCATCCGTTCAGCTTCCACGCCTACCAGCATTTTGTCGTTGACCATGAAGCACAGCCCGCCAAACATGCGTTTTTCCACAATATTGTCTTCACTGGTAATGAGGAATTCGCGAACACGGTTGGCTAGTAATTCATTGTAGGTCATAGCTTATGATTTGAGCACCAAAAGTACAGCATTTAACCAGTATACATCAGCTGTTTTGCGCCGTTAGCAGTACGGTGCATGTATTTGTTCAATGAAAGGAATTATACCGGGGATCAGTAATCTTTCGTACATTCAGATTACTCAAAACTTTTTATGAAACCCTCCATCGCTGCTTTATGCGCTATTCTCCTGCTTGGTAATGCGGGTTATGCTCAACCTGCCGGACTCCATGCATTGGATGATCAGGCATTTGATACAGACTTTGCCGGCCGGACCATTCCCATCGTTACCGGAAAATTGATCAACATCAGTCAGGAGGAAATATCAAAAACTCCCATTACTTACTCGCTCGTCAGCCTGGTAGGGCAGGTAAGGAAGACCACGCAGGTCGAAGCCGATGGAACATTCCGGTTGCAGCTGGATTATCCGCTTCCTTACCAGCAGATCTGGTTGAGTGTAGGAGAGATGTTTTATACCGGTATTTATGTCAATAAGGATGTGCATGTAGAGGTAGACGTTCAAAAAGTGAAGGCGCCTGGCAAGGAGCTTTTGTTCAATGGTCCGGGAATCAGGTTTCTGGGAACAGACGGCCCCCTGAACGAATACACGAACAATTTTATACTCTTCCGGCGCGAGGAACAACTGGCGCTTGATTCGCGGATCCAGCAGATACCAAGACTTTCCAAACCGAGCGCCGCTACGGTGCAGGCGGCTTACGGCGGTATATACGATTCAGTAAAGATGATCGTGGATGACTACACCGCTAAGAACCCATCACCTTACGCCTGGCTGCTGGAAAATGAATATTGGTCTGAGTACTATGGCAGGATAAGCGTTACCTATTGGGGGCATGAAATGGATGCGCCGACGTTGTCCCGCTTACAGAAGCATAAAACTTATAGTGTTACCAATAGCAGCGTTGGATTTTACCGCTACCTCTCCAATTATTTTAGTTTGGTGGCCGGTCGGCGTACAAAGATAGCCTGGAAAGAGGTAGCCTTATTACCCGATCTTACTACCGACGAGAAGCTGGCTGTTGATTCGTTGCTGATGGCGGAAAGGCAAACGGCCGGAACGGCTTACTCAACAGGGCAGGTGGCTAAATGGACAAAAGTAGCGAAGCCACGCAAGCAAAGGTTAGTAGACGAGCAATTGATCGACAATGGCATCAGGGCCATTGACAGTAATTTTACGGGCGGCAAGGCCGATATCCTGAAGTTGTTGTTGAATGATAGTAAAGATATCAACGAACAGCGCTATGCGCTGGAGCAATTGATGCCGGCTATGCAAACGGCCTGGTGCAACGCGATCGCCCGGGCAAACTATTCCAATACCTTATCTAAAATGGCCGCTATCAATAAGGCGATGTCCAATGCCGGAAACTCCATGACCGCTGCCGATTTTGGCAAACCACTGGTGCAAACTGCCTTTGGTGCATCGTTGTATAAAGTGTCGAATGTAAAAGGGGCTGATTTCCTCGCTGGTCTCAAAAAGAGTTTCCCCGGCAAGGCCATCGTGTTTGATCTGTGGGCCACCTGGTGTGCACCCTGCCTGGGAGAAATGCCGCACAGCAAGAAGCTTCAGGAAACATCCAAAGACCTATCCGTTGTATTCGTATATGTATGCACGAACAGGGGTTCGGATGAGGAAAAGTGGAAGAGGAAAATTGGAGAGCTGAATTTACCAGGTGTACACTTTTTTATTGACGAAGCGCTGGATGCGGACCTGTCGCAATTCTTTTCCTTCAGCGGTTATCCCGGTTATGCCTTCATCGATCGTAAGGGTGTTTACAAGCCAGGTGCCATTAAACGGGTGTCACAGATACCCGACAGGGCGGCGTTGGCTGCACTGGTTGATTGAGGTGAGCCCACACTTGACAAGCTGCAAAATTTTTGTACTTTTGCGTCATTCTAAAAAATCTACAAGCCTTGCGTCATGTAATGGTTCAGACATATTAAGACCTTGATTATTCGCGACACCCGTTGCGAACGGAATCTTATTGACTGATCAAAAAAAACATTACATGGCTATTTCACAAAAATATGGCCGTACGGGGCATTACCCCTTTTCGCCGGGCACCACCAGCGATGATCGTATACAGCATGACTATTGGGAACTGATACAGAAAATTCCCCGGTTGGTGCATACGGAGAAGTTGGATGGGGAGAACAATTGCCTGTCGAAGTATGGCGTCTTTGCGCGCTCTCATGCTGCGCCCACAACCAGTCCGTGGACAGAAACCCTGCGGCAGTACTGGCATAGTATTCGTCCACAGCTTGGCGACCTCGAGGTATTTCTCGAAAACCTCTATGCCGTACATTCGCTGCGTTACCGGAAGCTGGATCATCATTTTCATGTGTTTGCCATTCGCGACCATGACCGGTGGCTGAGCTGGGAAGAAACGAAGTTCTATGCAGGCTTACTTGACCTGCCTACGGTGCCGGAGATTGATACGGTTACCGTACCGGCTAACCGGGCAGCATTTGAAGCGGATGTGCTGACCGTCGTTGCTGGTTCAGGTGCTTACGATCCGGTCAATGCACATGATGGCTCCATGGCTACCATGGAAGGGATCGTTACGCGCAATGCAGAATGGTATGGTACGGATCAATTTGCACAGAATGTATTTAAGTATGTAAGAAAGGGGCACGTCAAAACGGACCAGCATTGGACCCGTCACTGGCAGCGCGCCCGGTTAAAACATGAAGGAGGGGACGATGTGGACCATCAGTGACAATAAAGAATGGAAATATTTGGAAGAGCGATATCCCTGGGTGGCCGATATGCGGCAAACACCGCAGGACCGGGATTTTCATGCGGAGGGTGATGTGGCTATACATACACAGATGGTGCTGGCTGCCTTGCTGGCGGAACCTGCCTACCAGTTACTGGCGCCACAGGACCAGGAGCTATTATGGGCGGCTGCGCTGTTGCATGATGTGGAGAAACGCAGCACAACGGTTACCGAACCCGACGGCCGCATCACTTCGCGCGGACATGCACGAAAAGGGGCGCAAACAGCCAGGAGGATCCTGTATAAGGATATACCGGCGCCTTTTGCCATTCGTGAGCAAATATGGGGGCTGGTGCAGCACCATAGTATTCCGCTATGGCTGTTGGAACGGCCAGATCCGCTTAAGCTGGCGGTGCAGGTGAGCATGGAGGTCAATACGGCCTGGCTGGCACTCCTGGCAAGGGCCGATATGAAGGGACGTATTGCGCCCGATATCGATGACCTGCTGTACCGGGTTGATTGTTTTGAGGAGTTCTGTAAAGAGCATGGCTGCTGGGGTACTACACGACCCTTTGGATCGGACGATGCCCGGATGCATTACCTACACACGGAAGAAGCTTATCCGGACTATATGCCCTTTGAGCGGCCTGCCATGGAAGTAGTGATGATGAGCGGACTGCCCGGCGCCGGTAAGGATACCTATATCCGTAAGCACTTCAAAGACCTGCCGGTGGTGTCGCTGGATGCCTTGCGGGTAGAACTGGGGTATGCCCCGGATGATAAAACCGGTAATGGGCGTGTGATCCAGTTGGCGAAAGAAAAGGCAAAGGAGATGTTGCGGCAACAGCGTTCGTTTGTATGGAACGCCACCAATATTACGCGACAAATGCGGTCGCAATTGATCGACCTGTTTACTGCCTACAAGGCGTCGGTGCATATTGTTTACCTCGAAGTGCCTTTTAATCGCCTCATGGCGCAAAACAAGGGTAGGGAGGCGGTAGTACCAGCCGGCGTAGTGGAAAAGCTGGCTAATAAGCTGGAGGTGCCGTCGCCGGTAGAGGCGCATAAAGTTACATATGTAGTTGGGTGAAATGAAAGCGCGCTGCCAGTAATTTATTTTGTCTGCTGGCAGCGACGCTTTTCTGTATCTTACGGTGGTGGCAGTACCGGTTCAGCAAACTTCTCGTAAAACCCAACCCCTAATACTATGAGTGTATCCATCAGTGTCGAAATCATCCAGGTCGATCACGACGGCCAACAACTAAACAGCTTCACCACTTCTGGACCTTGCGACAGCCTGGCGCTGATGTTCTACGACTGGAAAGACCACACACCGGTCGTGCACCTTGGCGTATTGAATGAGGAAGAAGTGCGGATCGTTAAGGCTACCTACGGAAAGGATAGTATGTCTGTCCTGGATAACCTGGAGGCGTTTAAGCCTCAAACCGTATCTATCGAGGAGCTTATACCGGTATTTACGAAGATCAGGAATAAGATCATCTACCCGCAGATCAAAGAAGCGATCCGGAAAAACGATGACTATGAATTGGCCAATCAGAACGGTGATCTCATCGCTATCTCGGAATGTATCGGGGCATTGGAGGTGATGAAGAATGTTTCGGACCATGCTTATATAACGATCAATGACTTTTAGAAACAAAATGATGAAACGACTTATTTATACCAGTATCCTGCTTTTAAGCGCTGCCTTCGCTCAGGCGCAAAAGCCCAATATCATTTTTATCCTGACGGACGACATGGGCATCGGTGATGTGGCCAGTTATGGCGGAAAAGTGGTGCCCACGCCCTATTTGGACAAGATGGCCAACGAGGGGCGCCGTTTTACGCAGTACTACAGTGCGTCACCCATTTGCTCGCCCTCCCGCGCAGGCATTCTTACGGGGTCGCATCCGGCTACCTGGAATATTACCAGTTACCTTCAAACGCGAAAGGGTAATGCGGAATGTGCTCAAGTTGATTTTCTTACGCCAAAGGCCCCTTCGGTTGCCCGGGAGTTGAAAAAGGCAGGCTACCATACGGCGCATTTTGGTAAATGGCATATGGGCGGCGGACGTGATGTGAAAAACGCGCCACCTATCAGTGCATACGGTTTCGATGAGTTCAGCAGCACCTGGGAAAGTCCCAATCCTGATCCGCTGCTCACTTCGTCGAATTGGATCTGGGCTAAAACCGATAGCATTAAGCGCTGGAACCGGACAGGCTATTGGGTTGATCGTACGCTTTCCTTTTTAGAGAAGAACAAAGGCCAGGCATGTTTTGTGAATCTTTGGCCTGACGACGTGCATACCCCCTGGATTGCGGATGAAGATGACCAGGAGCGTAACCCGAAAGGCGCCGAAAGCAGACCCCAATACGAAGCTGTATTGAAAGAATACGATAAACAAATCGGCCGTTTGTTGGAGGGACTGAAGCAACTGGGCCTTGACCAGAACACCCTGGTTATTTTTACTTCCGACAATGGCGCACTGCCTACGTTTGGTTTCCGCTCCGGTAATTTCCGCGGTTCAAAACTGTCCTTGTATGAAGGGGGCATTCGCATGCCCTTTATTGTTCGGTATCCTAAACAGGTTAAGTCCGGTACTGTGGACAGTGTTTCCGTTCTCACTGCTACGGATCTGCTTCAAAGCTTTTGTAAACTGGCGGGTGTAACCGGCAAAACGCCGTCCACGGATGGTGTGGATAGAAGTGCTGTACTATTGGGAACGCCTTCTGCGCAAGAGAGAACGATCTACTGGGAGTATGGCCGCAACCAAACTTCATTCCGCTATCCGGAAGGTAGAAACCGGAGCCCTAACCTGGCAGTGCGTGAAGGCACGTGGAAGTTGCTGGTGAACTGCGATGGGACGGGGGAGGAGCTTTATCATCTCGGTAATGACCCCTATGAGACTACCAATGTGGCTGCCCAGCATGTGCAAGTGGTGTCGGTGTTGAAAGAAAAAGTATTGAACTGGTTCAAAAGGATGCCGTCGGGGCCGGACCGGATGGTTGATGTATCGTTTTAAAAAACCGTGACAATGAGGACGGTTTCGCTGGATGACGTGCCTTGAGGCAACGGTTCAAATAAAAAAAGGGAGGCGAATTGCCTCCCTTCAAATTTATACTGCGACCTCCATCGTTGCCTCTAATTCGTAGAGAAACTGGTCGATCTTTTCTTTGCTTACTCCTGGCATGCAGATAATATGACTAAAGCCTCCTTCACTGGCCAATTGCCATTTTACGCTGATCTCACGGGGAGGATCGGGGAGTACAATGGTTAAAGCGTCTGGATTTCTCCAGGCTTTGATGCCCAACCTGCAGAGGCGGTCAACCGCATATTCAGCTATTGCCAATGCTTCGATGGCACGTTGCTTCAATCCTTCCGATCCCAGCTTCTTGATAGCATACCATAGAAATACCGGGCTGTGGCCGTTACGGCTGCCCGATATCGTGGTATCTGCCGTACCGATATAGGGGATCACTTTGCCGATACGTTCCTTATAGTTCTTTTTCACCAATACCAGTCCACACGGTATCGGCGAACCAATGAATTTATGGCCGCTGATGGCAAGGCTGTCGCACCCGTGCGAGAAATCAAAGCCGGGTTGCAGGTCGAGCAATGCGCTATACACACCAGCCAGCGCCGCGTCACAATGGATATAGTGATTTTTGATAGCCAGTTCCCGGAAGATCCCCTGAATGGATTTCAGGTCATCTTTGGCTTCTGTCATCGTAGTGCCGATATTGGCCAGTATGATCACCGGCTGGTCGCGATGCATGCTGATCATTTCCCGCAGGTCATCATAGTCCATTTCACCATTGGGTTGTGTGCGGATCACAATACTCCTGAGGTTCAGCAGCTGAATGTTTTTTTGCACACTATAGTGCGTGGATTCAGAGTAATAGACGATGCCATTCGAATACAATTCACGGGCAACATAGAGGCCGTACAGGTTGCCTTCGGACCCTCCATTCGTAACATAACCCCACCAATTATTGACGGGGGCTTTAAACAGACCCGCAAAGAACTCCAGCACCTCACATTCGAGGGATCGGGAATTAACATCATATGTAGATTCAATCAGCGGGTCTCCCACATTATTGAGCGGAAGTTTCAGCAATGGAAAGAGTTCGGAATAGTCAAAATCCTGGGCAATGGGATAACCAATAAAATGCTGCGCGCGCGCAGTCGCTTTGTAAATATAATCCTGAAGTCTTTCGGCGTCTCTCAAGGGTAACTGAGCCATATGGAAGCAATTGATGTTAGTGAACGATTAATATCTATTGCACAAAGTTGAAACAAATAGATTAAGTATGCAATATGTTGGCAAATAGTAGTTAAAATAACTATATTTAGGTCGCTTTACTATACTATATACTGTTTGGGGCGCCAGTTGGCTATCCCAATAGAAAAAATAACTTCTCATGACAGCTCAACTTGATCAAACGGATATCCGGATACTGGATCTTTTGCAGATAGATGCCCGTATAACCACCAAAGAAATTGCCGACAAACTGGGGCTCACCATTACGCCGGTCTCTGTTCGCATCAAAAAGCTGGAGCAGTCTGGTTATATAAAGCGTTATGTCGCGATACTGGATAAGGAAAAAATTGGGAAGAACCTGATCGCTTTCACGACGATCAAATTGCGGGAACATACCCAGGCAGCACTGCGGGGTTTTGAACAAAAGAGCGTGAAGTTCAAGGAGATCATGGAATGCTATCGCCTTACCGGTAATTTTGATTTCTTACTTAAAGTGGTCATCAGCGATATGCAGGAATACAACAATTTCCTGATCAACAAACTTTCCTCCTTGCCTAATATTGGTTCGGTGCAGTCATCCTTCGTATTGTGGGAGGGTAAAACGGAAACGGCCTTTCCGCTCGATCTGGAACAGGTGAAACGATGACTTTCGATCGCATCAGCATCATAAAACGATAAAGCCCTGGCATTTGCCAGGGCTTTATCGTACAGTCTTTTCTTCACTGCTATTTCAAGATTACATCCAGGTAAACTGAATGACGGCCATATGATTCGTAAAACGGTTTGAAGACCACATCATCGATGGTGAATTGTAACTGCTGCGGATCACCTTTAATAGACTTGCTGATATCTTGTGCATCCAGGGTTACTTTTCGCCATTCCTTTCTTGCTTCGGGCTCCTGGGCCGCCAGCAGGATCGGTCCGTAGAATAAGCTGGCAATGTTTTGCTGATCCATCACAGGATCGAGATGGAACTGGAAGGGCATTCTAAGTTCTACTACATCGCCATCTTTCCAGGTGCGGCTAATTTTCAGATAACTTCCCGGTTTGGCCTGCAGTTTTTGTGCTTTGCCGTTGATCTGTACAAAGAATCCTTTGGTTGCCCAGCCCGGAACACGCACCTGCAGGTCGAATTTTCCACTGCCCCTGATCGTTAAACGGGTATTGTCTTCCCGGGGGAAACTGGTGGTTTGCTCCACTTTTACCTGGCGCTCTGTCCAGTCGAGGGTAGAAGGTATGTACAGGTTCACATAAAGTGCCTGGTCGTCCTTACTCTTGAAGTAGATGGAGTTTTGCAGCTTGGTACTGCTCTCTATCGCTGTGCCGTTGCAACACGTAAAGCCTGTCATATTCGGATTGCCAAACTGTTTAACCGACCCTGGTCTGAGTGGTACGTGGTAAGTGTTGGCCGGACTATTCTCTGCTACAGAAGCCAGAATATGGTTGTACAAGGCGCGCTCGTAATAATCCATGTACTCACCCCGCTGCTCGAAGAGAAACAGGTCGCTGGTTAGCTTGAGCATATTGTACGTGGCGCAGGTTTCGTTTTGTCCACCGGAAGAGAAGCCGTTCTCATACAAGGTTCCCGGCTCGCCGATAAAACATTCTGCATTGGCGGGATTACGGGCACCAGCAACGCCTCCTATACTGTACATATAGTCATTGACCATCTTATACCAGAAATTATCAGCTACCTTGTAATACTCCGGATTATTGGAGACCCGGTAGGTTTCGATACTTCCTATGATTTGCGGTATATGTTGGTTGGCATGCAAACCACGGAAAAGATCTACATTTTTGGCCAGTCCGTGCGAATGCTTTGTGTCGCCAAAGAACACCCTGATATTGTCAAATAATTGCGCTGTTTTGAGGTGCTTCGGATTGCCGGTGATGCGGTACATACGGGCCATGGCTTCATTCATGCCACCAAACTCTCCGGCTATGTACGTATTCCACATTTTGATCAGCGTGTCCGTCGGCACCTGGCTCAGGCGGGCATATACCCAATCTCCCATGCCGGCAGCTACGTCCAAGGCCTTTTTATTGCCACTTACTTCATATACATCCAGCAATCCGGCCAGTATCTTATGCAGCGTATAATACGGCGCCCAGATCGAGTTCTTTTGCCCGCCGTACTTGGCTCCTTTTTCCAACATGATGAACTGATCGGGCGGGTAGGCGCTGATGAATCCCGTTCCCCAGTTCCAGTAATCAGTACGGATACCTGCGTCACTGAGATCGGAATCGTAGCCCGATTTTCCGGGACCAGGTGGCACCGCAGCCGGATCGGATACATGCGCGGAACCTGCTTCCTTCGCTTTTCCAGATAATTGCGACAACTCATAGAGGGTATTTACCGTGTACTCCATTTTTTGGGAGAAACTGGCCTGGAGCGCTTTGTCATATCCGGTGCCGGCAAAGGCTTGCGCAATGGCCGTGAGGTAGTGACCGGTAGCGTGGCCCCTCAATTTGGTATCCTTGCTGTCCCAGACGCCCAATGGTTTGGCTCCTTCAGGTTGTTGCTGGCCAAATGCATGGCGAAACATATAGAGAAAGGAGTTGGGATCGGTTTTAGCCAATGCGGTAATGAACTTATCCCGGTTTTCGATGAATTTGCTGGCGTGGTCGTGCGCATCGTTTTTCAGGGAAACCTGTTTCAGGTCAAAAGCCTTCAGGTTCGAGGCAGGGGTTGTTGACTTGTTGGATTCCTTTACGATGACGGTCGCTTTTGGTTGAAAACTGGTTCCGGCAATCCGTCCGGTAATGGTATAGCGACCGGGAGCAAGGACTGCAGTATTGTCGATGGCTGCGGGCCACAGCACACGCACTTGCGGCCCTTTCAGGCCATTGCGGTAGGTGCCTGGTACGTAGCTCGGCAATCGCGGTAAATTACCTACTGCCGTGGCCACTTCCACATCCGATACCTTAACGAGGTAAGTGTTATAAAGCTGTGGCTCGTTGGGTGAAAAATGGGGGAGATCATCTTCCTTCTTACCAGTCGTATTGACCGAACCTTCATTGATGCCTCGCTGGGAGTTGTTGTAAATACCGGCGATCTGTCTCCTGGTTAGGGGAACCCGGTAAATGCGAAAATCACGCAGCAAAGCGTTGAGGGTTGGCTCTCCCGGTACCAGGGACTTTCCAATGTACAACAGTTTTTTATCGCCTGGCTGCTGACCGAATACCGCTGTTAATTCCTGGGGTATGTCTTTGGTTTCGCCTGCAGGCTTACCATCGACGTAGGTAGTCATGGATTTTGAAGGAATATCGATCACGATCACCAGGTGCACCCACTTATTCGCCTCTATTGCCGGAGCTACCGCACCGTTCTTATTGCCAGCTGTGGCCGTTATCAACGCCTGGTAGCCCTCCTGAGCACTGGTGCCAACGGGGGCTGCAAAAAAGTGTTTGCTGGCGTCTTTTCCGAAATCAAAAAAACGTTGACCTGGCTGCTTCGAACGCAGGTGTATCCATCCGGAAATACTGATCGATTCCAGGTCTGTTAATGCTTCTCCCGGGATCGAAATAAATGCGCTGCTATCGCCTGAGAGTGACAGGACCTTTCCAAACCGGTTGTCATTGATAAATTTTACTTCAGCGCCCTGAGATCTGGCGTGCAAATTATTGCGTGACCAGTCTTTGAGATCTCCGTCGAACACATAGCGCGCAATCATACCCGTTTCCCCGATCCCATCCAGGATCTGGTCTCCGTTTTGTGCCTGCGTGGTGGTAACGCCCAAAATTATGGCAGCAGCGAATAAGACGACACGCGGGATTACTTTGTACATTTTCATAATGGAATCATTTTCAGCAACACATGATCAGATCATGTATTGTTTGATAATTGCGTATAAAACTATGGAGAACCCTTGTGTATGGATAAGTCAATTTTAGCTAATAATCTGTTGATATTAACTAGTAAGTCATTGAAATAACTCTTTCGATCGGTATCTGTTCTATCCTACATGCTCCACTGAAATATCCTCCCGGGTCATGCATCCGCTAAAAAAACAGGTCCTTCGATTGGCCCGTACACTGCCTCGCTGTAAACGGTGTGCTGGCCGGATGTTGAGGTCCTGGGCTCCCGGATAGCAACCGGTAGGTACCCTTCGGGTGAATCGGTGATTATCAGTCAGATAAAAAAGAATTTAAATAGAAATAAACCAGAGATATACCAGATCATTAAGATGTACTATATCTCTGGTTTATCTCTGCTTTATATCTGGATTATCTCTGGTATATCTTAACGTTAACCCTTGAATTTCAATGCTATCACTCAGTAGTTACACAGAGCTTACCCCAAGTGGCCTATTTTTTTGTACTTGAGGATTGATTTTGAATGGGTTAGCTTTCTTGGATTTTGGTAAAGGTGCCTGTTTAATGCCCCGGATTTTCATTTCTTATCTTTAAGGGTCCATTGAAGAACTTACCAGTTTACGAAAACCTGAATATGTCTATTAATAAAGAATCTGAACTGGCTGGCATGAAAAAAGCCAGCGAAGCCGTTGCCCTCACCCTGAAAGAGATGACCCAATATGCGACTCCCGGCATGACCACCAAACAGCTGGATGAATATGGCGCACAGGTGCTGAATAAGCTCGGTGCCAGGTCGGCCCCTTATTTAACCTACGGATTTCCCGGCTGGACGTGCATCAGCGTCAACAACGAATTTTGCCATGGTATCCCTTCTTCCAAAACGATTCTGCAGGAGGGCGACCTTATTAACATTGATGTTTCGGCGGAGCTGGATGGGTTTTGGTCGGACAACGGCGGCTCGTTTGTGCTGGGCAAGGACATACATAACCATCAGCCGCTGATCAATGCCTCTAAAGCTATTCTGCAAAAAGCCATCAATCAAATTAAAGGCGGTGTGCGCATTGCGGACATTGGCCACCTGATAGAAACCGAAGCGAAAAAGCGGGGCTTTAAAGTGATCAGGAACCTGACCGGCCACGGTGTTGGCAGGAGTCTCCATGAGGAACCTTCGGAGATTGCCAATTACCGCGACCCTAATAATTTTACGCGCTTCAGGAAAAATTCGGTGGTGGCTATTGAAACCTTTATCACTACCAGCTCTACCCTCGCCACCACGCTGGAGGATGGGTGGACGAAGGTAGGGAACAGGGGCGGTTTTATGGCGCAGCATGAGCATACCATCGTCATTACCGATGGCCTGCCGATAGTGCTGACGGAGATGAACGGGATATGGAATTAAACCTTTTCTATACGATAAATTAAGTGATCATATATCCATTAAAACTTCCAGCTTCTTCCTTGGCATATAGATTGTTTATAAAAAAATGTACTTAGGAAAACAGGCCCGCGCAGTGCGGGCCTGTTGCTTTTTCAGATGGTGGTAGCGGCTAGTTAGCGATAATAAGCCTTGTCATGTTTTCAAAGAGCGGGAAAAAGTCATTGCTGTCTGCATTAAACAGGGCCACAATAAATATATCCTGTTGCGGCAGGTAAACTTCCATACTTCTGAAACCATCGATGGCACCTCCATGACCGATCAACCTGGTTCCTCCGATATTTTTTATGAACCATCCATATCCATACTCCGATGGTTTTCCATCTGAAAACCGGAAGGATTCGATGGCCTTCTCTAATGTTTCCTTTTTCACTACTTTATAAGCATATAGTGCCTGATGCCATTTGAACAGGTCCCGGGCGCTTGTTAGTAGAGCTCCTGCACTATACACCTGGTTCATACTCAGGTATCCGGCATGCTGGTAGCCTGAATTTCCCCTGGTATAACCGGATACCCTGTTCCTGATGATGGCTGCAGGCGAGTCGTAATAAGTGTCTGACAGGCCTATGTAGGTGAACACGCATTCCTTCATGTACGTACTATAGGCTTTCCCTGTTACTTTCTCTATAATATAGCCTAACAAGTAATAATTGGAGTTACTATAGTTATACCGGGTTCCGGGAATAAAAGCAAGCGGTAAAACAGCCAGGCTATCGATTATCTGTTTGGGCGGGAAGTCAATACGGATGGCATTGGGTAAATGAAAATCCAATCCTTCATAGTCAGCTATGCCGGAAGTATGGGTTAACAGATGCTCTATCGAAATGGTATGTCCCTTACCTGGGAAGTCTTTAATGAACTGCTGAAGGCTGTCTTGCAGCGAGATTTTACCCTGCTCCATCAATTGAAGAATAGCGATGGCCGTAAATTCCTTAGTGATGGAAGCCATCCGGAAGACCATTTCCGGTTTCATGGGAACATTCAACTCAATATTGGCCTGTCCAAATCCTTTTTCATACATCACCTTACCTTTTTCGGACACCAATACTACACACCCGGGTGCGATCGATTGGTAACTCCGGGTGATCAGTTCATCTATTTTTTTAATGGAAGGCCGGTCTGATGTTACTTGTGCATAGAGGCTGGTCATAAAGAGTAGCACCAGCATAAAAAGGGTTGCTTTCTTCATAGCTGTATTTTGATACAAACCTCGGATCGGCCTACCGGTGAAGCAAAAAACAGCCGTCTCAAAAGCCGGTTTTGAGACTATTTCTCCTTGTCCGTCAGCGATTTCCGGTACTCGCTGGGCGATGAGCCGGTGAACTCCTTAAATATTCGCTGAAAAGTTGCCTTTGAGTTAAAACCACATTCCATGGCAATCGCGGCTATGGTAAAGTTGCTCATCGCGGGTTGTTGCAGTTTTTCCTTCAGCAACTCTACCCGATATTGATTCACAAACTCAGTGAAGCTTTTTCCTATATGTTGATTGAGCACAGCCGAGATGGTTTTTTGAGGCAGGCCCGTATGTTGTGCCATTTCGTGCAGATTGAGATCGGGATGCAGGTACATTTTATCTTCCTCCATGGATCTTTGTAAAAGCAGGGCAGCTTCCTGGATAATGCCGGGCGACAAAGAAGCTACAGTACCCGCTTTTTTGGAGCTAGCAAGACTATGCAGGTGTGAAATATATCCTTTAATGCCCAGCCAGTACATGATGAATGCCATTAATATATATACTGGATACCAGCTAAAGATCCCCAGCATCAGGTCTGTATAAGCGGGGATGATGTAAGGAATAAGATAGGCCAGCCAGATTATTTGAAAGACCAGAAATATACGGGTCACAGCCTGCATTTGTTTATAATTGACCGACTGTGCAACTTCCTTATTCTTTAGTCCCGCGAGATAACTGGCAGAAAGTGCCAGATAACAGGTGATAGACATCCAGCGAGGGATATCGGAATATACGTTGTAGTTATCGATAAAGGCATTCCAGGGTTTGGGATCGTGACTAAATATTCCGCAAGCTACTCCCATAAAATAGACAATAACTACAAACGAAGGAATGAGATCAATGATAACCGGTAAAAAATGTATACGCTGCTTTGGGGTTAGTGTGAAGTTGGCGTCAAGTGACGATTGGATATAGAAGAATAGTAGCGGACCAACCGGCATAATGATGACCATCGGGATTATTGCATGGATGATTGCCATGGTTGTATTTGCATAATAAAAGCCAGTATAATTCAGGTAAATATTAAGGCTGGCCAATGCAAACAGCCAAATCAAAACAGCCAGCAACCGGAGGTTTCGGCTACGGGGTTTGGCAAAATAGAGTAGACAACCTGATATGATTCCCTGCAAGGATCCGAGTAAGATAATAGATTGTAGTATCTGGAGTAAAGAACCCATTGATCTGAATTTAAGCGGAAAACCTTAGAACTTCTTGTAAAATAATAAAATCAACCGTTGTATACGCGCTAAATTTCCCACGGCTAGCTCAGGTATGAATATCAGGTACATGTCGTTTTTAGCCACTTAGAATGTCGCATTTGCACTTCGGAAGCATTACCCTGTTAGCGAGATTTGTATAATACAACCTCACTGCAACACATGGAATATGCAAAAGTATTGATGAAAAGATATAACGTAGGTAAACAAGCCGATTGGCAACAATGGCTTGATATTTCAACTATCAGAAGGTATAGAAAGGGCGAGGAGTTTATTCGGGAAGGAGAGATTTCGAAAGTGTGTGGATTTGTTATTAGCGGCGCGTTTAAGAATGTAAGCCTGAATGAACATGACGAAGAGAAAATACTCGGCTTCTATCTGGAAAACGACTTTCTTGCCAGCTGCGAAAGTTACAGCAAGCAGATACCTTCTCCCTTTTCAATTACTGCTATGGCTCCTTCGGTCGCCATCACAACCAGCAATGACAAGTTGGTAGAGCTCTATTATAAGAATCAAACCATCGGCACGATCGGCCTGGTGCTTACCCAGCAACTTATGCAAAAACATGAAGAGCACCTGAAAATATTGTCATTTGCAACTCCCCAGGTGCGCTATGAATATGTGTTGGAAAACAAGCCTGAATTATTGAAAAACACCTCTGTGACGGAGCTGGCAAAATACCTGTACATCAGCCGGGAAGCCGTTAGCAGAGCGAGAAAGAGTATCCGGGTTTCCTAGTTTCTTTTTTGTGATTAGGATCACAGCCGATTTTTGGGGACTGGTATACATTTGTTGCCTAACAAAAGTCTATCACCCTGAAAAAGAACGATAAGCATGAGCAGTAAAATAACGATCGATCAATTCGTTGAAGACCTCAAGCATCCTCTCAAATCGGAAATGCAAGCCGTCATTAAGATTATCCGGCAGGCAGGACCCGACCTGGAAGAGGACATCAAATGGGGTGGCCCCAGTTTCGATTATAAGGAACCCATGGCAACGTTCAACCCCAGGGTCAAAGAATATGTGGCGGTGATCTTTCACCGGGGCGAAATTCTCGAAGATAAATCCGGCGTACTGGAGCCTGGCCCCAAAGGGAAGGCTTATGCTAAATTTTACTCCATGGGCGATGTGACGAAACACAAAGGAAACCTTGCCAAGGTGGTAAAACAATGGATCAAACTAATGAAGACTAAATAACCGAAAGATCCGATGCCTATGAATGCCTTCCTGTTTCTCTCTCATTTCAATTGACTGCGATTGGTTTGGATGTTCTAATTACCCTGTCTGCTCTTGATCTCTGCTTTGCCAAACTTGCGTGGGTAATAAGAGAAAGTCAGCAGGAAATATTGTTGTAAACCATTCGATATCCTGGTACTGGTACCATACGCATATACACTGTTGCTGATATTCTGGTATTTTTTTAGCAGGTCCATCGCTGAAAATTTCAACTCTCCCTGTTGCTGCATGAATCTGTAGGTAGCAAATGAATTCCAAAGCACGAATGGTTT
Source organism: Paraflavitalea sp. CAU 1676 (assembly GCF_029223285.1). Classification (GTDB taxonomy): domain Bacteria; phylum Bacteroidota; class Bacteroidia; order Chitinophagales; family Chitinophagaceae; genus Paraflavitalea. The sequence continues at coordinate 164,078 of NZ_JARHUJ010000010.1, forward strand.
ATTGATATTGGAATTGCTGACACGATCGGCCGTACTGCTGATGGTAAAGTCGAATGGCAGGTTGACCGTGATGCCCAGCTTAGCAGTACTGTTGTTGTTTTTAAACGCTTTCAGCCCTGGTGCACTTGGCGTGGATCTGTTATTTTGAAAGCTTTGTCCGGCCGTAAATACAAGCCGGGAGTTCAGCGTAAATTGGAGGGTGAAGTTGTTGTATACATTGTCGGTGGTACTAATGTTGTTGAACCCGTCTATGTAATTCGGTTGTTTGCCGGTTCTGAAATTTCCACTGTACATCAGTTGGAGGTTGTGTTTGTCTATTTTTCGTGAGATGTTGAAATAGTAGTTGAAATTGATATTACTGGACTTGCCGGCATTTACGTAATAATTGATCCTTTTGCCGGAGGGGTCATTGATGATGCTATCCGTTACCGGATCTAAAGACACGTTGTAGCTGCCATTGAAATTTCCATTGATCGAATAGGGCGACTTTCTGTTTTGGGTATTAAAATAACCGTTTATGCTGATAGCATGATTGATGCTGTTGCGCAGGTTAGGGTTACCGATCCTGATGTCGTAAGCATTGATATCGTCAATGATGGTGTACAGCCGGTCTATAGATGGGTACTCGAAGAAGGATTTGGTGTAATTAACAGACGCGTTATACTGGTATTTCTCCCAATGGTATTTTTGATAACCGATCGATCCCTCATACCGGAGAAGATTGAAGGAGCGGTCCAGGTTTCTTTGGGCAATAGATGAACTGTTTTTGTCAATTTTGATGTCTTCCAACAGTTTAAACTGAAGGTTTATGTTGCGGTACCCGCCTTCAAGATTCCTGCTAAAATTCTTTGCCATGGTCAGGGCAGGTGTATACTCTATCAGCTCGCGTTTATTGGCGTTGGAAAGTTTTTGGTTGATATTTCGCTGTTTGGCTATTGTGTCCAGGTCGCTCACAACGGCGTCGTCCGTTGTGCGGGTGTAATTGAACCATTGGTCAAAACCGAGGTCGATACCAAAGAGGTTGTACCTTCCCAGCAGAAGTCTTTTAAAGCCTCTGTAATCTAAGGCGCCTGTAATGTTCAATCGTTGGTTCTTGTTGGTATAAAGCCGGTCGTTGAAGGCATTTTTCCGGCTGTCGGTCATGGACTCGAAATCACTGATCACGTTCCTTTCCGAAACCGTATTGCCGCGGGATATACCGATACGTCCATTGAAGTTTTGAAGTGGTTGCTCTTCTTTGCGTTTGCCGAAAGAAATATTCAGCAATTCGTTGTCCGACTTACCGCTACTCCAGGAAGTAATCCGATTGGTACTTTGTAATTGATTGGCGGAATCTCGTACTTCTGTAGTACGGAAGGAGTTGCCGTTGTCCCGGCTGGTATTTAGTACGCCATTGATGTTCAGGTTATCGTTATAGCTGTTGGTCTTTACGTAATTGATACCGACCTCATGCCTGTCATTCCGGTTGTTTTGTTCTCCCTCATCGCGGATAAACTGGGGATTGTCGACCGTTGTTCTGGTCGTATAGGTTTTGTCGGTAATAAAAGCGTCGACGCCTGATTTATTATAATTAAGGGTAATCCGGTCGTTTTGCCGGCTGTTGGCAGATTCTATAAAGTTATGGGTAAGAACACCACCAATGCTGTGGTTCTTGTTGATCCCGTTGGCCCCAAACCGGCCTACATTGTATAAGTTGGGGTTGTAATTTCTGTACGTATTATTTTGAAACATCTCCTGCAGGTTGCCAATGTTCTTGTTGATATTATTGATACCACCGCCAATACCTGCGCTGCTCCGCTTGTTGTACAGTTGAAAAGACAGGTCTCCTTCAAAGCGGTCGCGTGTGCCATAGCCTGCTCCTGCTTTACCAAAGTATCCTTTTTTGCTGCTTTCTTTCAACTTCAGGTTCATGGTGAGCAGGGAGTCCTGGGGCTGGGCCTGCTGACCGATCTTGCTTCTGTCGTATTCCTGGTAAAGCTGAATTTTATCGATGGCAGATTTGGGAAGGTTTTGCGTGGCAATCCGGGGATCTGTAGCGCCCATAAAGGGCTTTCCGTCAACAAGGAGATTTTGAACCTTTTTACCATCGACCGTGATGCTTCCGTCGGACCAGATGGTTATGCCGGAAACCTGGTTCAGCAATTCTTCTACCACGGCCTCGTTTTTCATCTTAAAGGCTGCGGGGTTGATCTCCAGCGTATCGCCGTTCATCCTGATGGGTATTGCTGCGGTTACGACTACGGTATCTGAGCTGCTCAGCGCTAATAATACCGATAGGGTATCCGTACGGGCTGTGTCCTGTTGAATTGAAGTATGATATGCGATGTATCCTGTATACGTAATGTTTACCAGCAGCTTTTTCCGTAGTGGTAATTTATCAAATGTGAAGAGTCCGTTTTTGTCGGACAACTCATAGGCCAGGACGGCAGAGTCTGGTCCGAGAACGGTTACGGTGGCCAGTTCGAGGGGTGTTTTGGTGGCTGCGTCCATGATTGAACCTGTTAGTTTGCCGGTTTGGCCGAAAGCGAGGGCGGACAAGGTTATCAGGAGACAGCTGAAGAAAGTCTGCTTCAAGGTTAGTTTTTGAATTTGAATTCTATAATTACGGGTGTCGTAGCAGGGGGATTGCTCTTTATGAAGCTTTCCAGGTCCGGGGGGACAGGGATGTCCTTATTTTTTTCAAAAAAGCTAAGAAGGTCGCCAGCCTTTTGTGTTTTGTAGAACCTGTCGTTTTTACGCACGAAATCAAAACCAGCGATCAATGACAAATTATACTGGCTGCTGTCCGGTTTGATATTTCTGACTTTGTGTGTGGTTTGCGTTTGCTTTTGGTAAATATATCCTTCGTAGTTGCTGAGGTAACGGAGTGTTAAATACAGGAACCGCGGCGTTTCGTAAACGGAGTATATCTGGCGAAGCATCCAGCCATTGTTGCGACTATAGTTTTCGCGGTCGGTCTTACTTTTAAAAGGCTTGGTGGAGAAAGAGGCGGGCACGCTGTTTTCCAGGGGCAGCACGATCTTGTATGCAGGCCATAAACTGTCCTTCACCATTTTGTAAATGGTGTCGCAAAAGGGGCGGGTGATATAATGGATATTAGGTGTATCTGTTTTGGTGATGCCGATATTTTCCTGTTCAAATAAATATTTTACCTCATTGATACGGTTGTAGGGGAAAAAGCCTTTTACCAGTTGATTGCCCTGATAGAGCTTAAGTTCGTAATCCAGGCTGTCTTTATAGATTTCGCTTGTTGTGATCTCGCTTACGCTATACAAGTCATCGTAGAAGGGGTAGGCGTGTGCGATGTCATTTTGTTGGGGTGTTTCCTTTTTGATGGCAAAATTGCTATCGGCCAGATCGATCGTATATTTCTGGTAATATTTTCTATTGCGTGGGCTATTCCAGTCCAGTTGTATTTTAATTCGGTCTCTGGAGGTCAGTGTATAGTTTTTGTTGTATCCGAAAAAGACGAGCTGGTTCCTGAGCTGGTCGTAGCGAGGCCAGAATTCATTGCCGAGTTTTTTATAACTTATTTTTTTAATAAAGCGGCCATTCTTTGAGTAGAGCAGCACCTCCTTTTCAACGTATTTGCGTATCAGGAAGTAGTCTTTTGTTATTTCGGGTGCGCTGAATTGTGTCAGCTCAATGCCCTCTTTCACTTCCAGGGGCGTAAATCGTATGGAGTCTATGAATTTGGATTGTTTTTCACTGCCGGCGGCTTTGGGATGGAGGTAGATCTTTTGCAATTGGGCAGGGGAGGTGTACGCAGCGAACAGGCCGGAAAGTATCAGGATAAGGCCACGAAAATGATTCAGCATGAAGGGTTAGTGTGTTGGGTCACCCAAAAGTATAGTTGTAAATGTTAACGCGCTCCTAAGATTTATAACTATGGCGATTTTTGAGGAAGTGCGGTAGGTAAGGAATTAATCGAGTACCTAACCCGGACTGCTTTGCATTTTTGGTCATGCGCGACGCCCTGTCAACGATTTTTTGAAAAATGGGGAAGCTCTGGTATTTTTGTAGGGTATTCCATTCAAGATCGGGACGTAGCGCAGCCCGGTAGCGCGCTTCGTTCGGGACGAAGAGGTCGCTGGTTCGAATCCAGTCGTCCCGACCATCAAGAAACCCGCAGCAATCGCTGCGGGTTTTGTTTTTTTGCCAGAAGCGCGGAGAACTTGTTCTCCAGTGCGGACAGAAAAAAACAATCCGGCTTCGACGAAATCGAAGTCGGGTTTCTTTAGTAAGATGGAGGGCAAACTGGATCAGCGCGGCTAATCCAGTCGTCCCGACCATAAAAATGAACCCTTCAGATCGTTGGATTTGAAGAGTTTTTAGTTTAATTGAATTTATGTTACAATTGCCTTTTAATGCTTACAAAGAGCCCTCATCGTATACCTTTCTTATTCGTTTTTCCCTTTTGTCATAGCTGCAACGTCTCCCATTTCAAAGTCTATGTAGCGAAAAATTGTTTCACTCTCACCGTCATTAAAATTAATTTTTGCACTACACAAAAAAGGGCCGTAGGCAGAAGTCGCAATTGCAAAGCCATTGCTTCTGTCAGCAGTCGTAAAAACTTTGCTGCCCCAATATGTTCCAAAATAATAATCTACGCTTACTACTTGAATAAGGTTTGACTTGTGAGGAACTAAATATATTAGAAAGTCATATAGCTGTCCATCTTTTTGTGATTTGAACATTTTGTGAACTAGCATAACCCTTCTTTTTGTCTTGTAGAAGCCTGCTCTTTCTTTTTCTCTTTGTCCACCATTGTCATTTGTTACCTGAAAATGGGTATTTTGATTTTCACTACCTGCTGTTACCTTCAAATCTTGTAACTCAAATGAACCTATTTTCACTCCAGCCCCATGTTTGAGTCTAATTAATAATGTTGAAATGGCTGTCTTGATGATATCTTTTGCCCAAAAAAATAACAACAACCAAAATACTATCCAAAGTAAGTCTGGGAACAATTTGTCTAACTGAAAGCCAATAAATTGCCCGGCAATGTTTGTGGTATCCTTCATATGGGGAAGTTTTACAAAAACAAATAGGATTGTACCCACGCCATAATGTGCAGTTATATCAGAAACCAATTTTTCAGTTTGTCTATCTATAGCTATTTACCAGAAAAGCGCGGTTAATGTGGGCAGCGGTATTAAAGCAAGCTATCTGATTTTAGAATAAGTGAACACCGTTTTTTCACCCATCTCGTTAAGTTAAGACACGGTATTTTTCACCCTTTCTAAAATGAGTTAATGACTTAGTGGAGCTAATTAAATGTTTAAGTCGCTGAATATCTATCAAATCCTCCAAATACCTGTTCGAAATTTGTCCAGCCAACCCGACAGACAAGAAACCCGCAGCGATCGTTGCGGGTTTTGTTTTTTGCCAGAGGCGCGGAGAACTTGTTCTCCAGTGCGGACGGAAAAAAACAACCCGGCTTCGACGAAATCGAAGCCGGGTTTCTTTAGTAAGATGGAGGGCAAACTGGATCAGTGTAGCTAATCCAGTCGCCAGCTCACAATGTATGCTCCCATAATATTTGGCCCATTGAGAGCTGGAAATTTCAACGGGTATTAGAAGTCATATTATTGGCCCCGCAAAGATTTAAGGGCTTTTACACCGCTTTCGCTCTTAGGATTTAGTTGAACAGATTTTTCGTAATTCTGTATGGCTAATTCTTTTTTGCCGGCTTTCGCATAGGCTTCTGCAAGGCTATCCCATACATTAAATGATTCAGGAAAAAACTTTGTATTCAATTCAAATACCTGGATGGCTTCATCAATTTTTCCTGCCGCTAAAAACTCATATCCCGCATTGTTTAATGTTAGTTCTCCGGCGGGTTTTAGATACGTTGATGTTTCTGTCGTCATCAGGGTCGCTATTTTCCACTGTCCGTTCGATTTTACCATAACCCTATGCTCACGCGAAGCAAACTGATCGAATGGCGGCTGGCTATTGGGGTATTTTAATGTTTGCTTAAAATCGACAACTGCGATATGGCCTTCTTTACGAATAGAAAAACTATCTCTGGTAATCTCTACTTGTTCGGCCTCTGGATTATTGGCAAAACTTCTTAATTGCCGCGTAACAACGCTATCCCATCCGGCATCTCTTAAATAAGCCCAGGTGCTTACAAAACTTCTGAAAATATTCGGGTCTTGTAACCAGGTAGATTTCCACGCATTTGCGTCCTTCTTGAAATACGAATCTGTTTCTTTGATTATTACCTGTTTGATATCATCATCCTGGGCAGAAGACGGCAAAGCAACCAGCACAAAAGCAATTGCTAATGCAAATAGTTTTTGAGTCAACATACAATTAATTTTAAGAATGAAAAGCTGCTTTGGTACAGAGATAGAGTACCTGGTAGGACGAATTAACTGCAAATATAATACATTTATGATATATCACAAAAGCAAACCAGTGGGAAGCTTGTCCCTTGCCCAAAAGAGCAAAGCTTGTAAAAAAGGGGATACATTCGGCCCCATACTTTTACGCGCATCATAGGTGAGTTTGAGGATTATTAACTAATATTTATGCGAGAGATATTTATTTACATTTTACTACTGCTTACGGTTTCAGCCTGCCTTCAACAAGAACCGGCTACGGCGTTAGTTACGAAATCGGATACGACCCCCTTCCGCCGGGATATCCCCGAGGCTATAACAGTATTTCATGAACGAATAATGGATTTAGCAAACAGAGTTGGGAAACTTGAATTGCTTGACAAGGGATATCCGGGTTTACAGGTGAGGCTGTGGCTTGAATACAGCAATGCTCCTGGAAGACAAATTTAGATATTTAAAAGCAAGCCGGTCTGGGTTGCTGAATTGCATACTACTTATTGGAATTATGGACCAGATTCCGCGACATTGTTGAAAAGGACCGTTGATAGTTTAGTTCCAAAACATGGATGGCACCACTTTGTAGATTCCTTACAACGACTAGAGGTTTTTACCTTGCCCGACCAATCACAGCTCCCTAACATGCCATATACCTACAATAGTAGCGCTATTCATTTTGAAATGGCGACTGACAGCACTTACCGATACTTTTTTTATACTGTTCCTAAGGCTTATTCTGACAGTGTATTGGAAGCTGCAAAGGTGGAGCATATCTTAGCGTTTTTGCAAAGAGAATTTGGATTTAGAATGATGGAAAGAATTTAGTCAAAACACGACTCCCCCGGCAACTTTGCTGTCAATTGGAAAATACCTAGATTTAACCTTTCATGGAAAAAGCCACACTATCTATTCCTTATTACACAGAGATCAATGACTTCCTGGCATCTATTCCCTGGCCCGGGAAAACAAACAACCCGGATTTCTATTGCTTACGTTTGAAAAGGGTCGACGAAGTGCTCCAGGTATACCGACCACCCTTAAAACGTTCCTTCTATTTTTTTGCGCTCTTCCGGAACACCGGTCAGATCGAAGTGAATTATAACGACCAGCGGATCAATAACCCGGATTCCTATATGGTCTTCCACGCCCCCAACCTGATCTACAGCTTTTCGCACAACAATGAGCTTGAAGGATACATTGTCTATTTCAAGGCAGAATGCTTTTCCTTCTTCAAACAGGACTTTCATCGAACTTTTCTCCTGTTCGATCTGCTGCACACGAATCTCTTCAAGTTCGATCACGCCACTTACGACCGGCTAGCACCGCATTTCGAAGCGGTATTCCAGGCTTACGACAACTCGGCAAAAGACCAGCACATGGAGGCCCGGCTTAAACTTCTGGGCTTGTTGTACTACCTCGAAGATTTCAGTGTCGAAAGAAAAAAAGACATCGGATTGGCTTCCCCCCAACAAATACTGTTGCAGAAATACATCCAGCTCGTCAACAATCACTACCTCGATAAACGAACAGTTCAGGAGTACGCCGATATGCTGTCTGTGACAGCCAACTATCTCTCCCAATCCGTTAAACAAGTGTCTGGCAAGAACGCACTGTCTTTTATCTCCGAAAGATTGGCGGGGGAGGCCAAATCCCTCATCCGCTATACCGACTCCGGCATCGCAGAGATCGCCTACCAGCTCAACTTTTCCGATCCTGCCAACTTCGGGAAATTCTTCCGGGGTCAGACCGGAGAGTCGCCCTCCGACTACCGGAAAAAGCACAAGTGAGCAAATTTACCAGTCTATCCAAGATTTGAACCAGCAACGTCAGCCGTTTTCCTGGTTTCTTTGCTATACAGATCCGGCTATGACAAACCCGGTATTCATCAGCCTGTCGGTAAAGAACCTCAACAGGAGCCGCGTCTTCTTCCGGCGCCCGGCTTTCGGTTCAAACCGCAGTTCTCCCGACCTTGAGGGGCCCCAATGGGAACTCGTGTACCTGGACGCTGATCAATTGCCTATACAATAAAAAACATGAAACAAACCAACCCAAAGATCGACATCTACATCGCAAAGGCAGCAGATTTCGCCAAACCAATCCTATTCCACTTGCGAGAACTTATTCACGACGCCTGTCCGGAAGTCGATGAAGAGATAAAATGGGCGTTACCGCATTTTTCTTACAAAGGAGCCACCCTTTGTACCCTCGGTGCCTACAAGGCACACATCTCATTCAGCCTCTTTAATGCAGATCAACTTAAAGATCCCAGAATGAAAGAAAGCGTAAAAGCCGGGAAGAAGTTCGGCTACATGGACAAAATAAGAACATTGTCCGAACTACCTTCACAAAAGATACTCACCGGCTATTTAAAGGAGATCATAGCCATCAATGCAAGCGGCGTTAAAAAGCCAGCGCCGTCAAAAAAAGAACAAGTCCCCGTTGAAGTGCCTGCCTTCTTCTACGAACGGCTAAACAAGCATCCAAAGGCCAAAAAGGTATTTGAAAGCAAATCACCCTCCTTCAGAAAGGAATACGCTAAATGGCTTAACGATGCCAAAACGGATGCCACCCGTGAGACCAGAGCCACCCAGTCCATTGAATGGATCTCGGAAGGCAAAGGCCGGTTCTGGCAATATGAGAAATAATACTTTTCCTTATCGAAGCAAATCTGGCAATGACTGCCTCCCTTGTCAAAAGAACTCAAGTGCGAAGTAGAGACAAGCGACTTTTGTGTTGCCAATACAGGCTAAAATATTCGTCCAGTCATCCCGACAAACAAGAAACCCGCAGCAGCGCTGCGGGTTTTGTATATCTGGCAGCGTACCGAGCTTGCTCGGGTAAGCTTTATTTGGCGAACACCATTGATATGCCGATGTTGGACAGCCGTTTCTTTCTACTGGCGTTGCGATAAAGTTGCCAACAGTGCTTCCAGGTTTTGCATGGATGCCGCATATCCTTCTTTGAATCCCATTTCAATCATCTTCTCCAAACGGGCAAGCGATTCGTTATAGATGGTAATGTTCACTATTGTTCTTTCTCCCTCTTCGCTAAAATTATACTCCCAATCAGATCCTGGTAATTCAGGGTTTTCATCTTTGTCTGCAAAAGCATTGAACATTTTGAAATTGGTCTTGGGCGTAATGGATGTGTAGCGCTGAATGGCCCAACGCTCCATACCATCCGGGCTTACCATCGCATAAAACCTGCGTCCACCCACTTCAAAATTCATGTGTTTCGTTTTTGACATCCAGGGTTTAGGTGCCACCCATTGGTCAAGAAGTTCTTGTGTGGTAAAAGCATCCCATACCAGTGAAAGTTCAGCATCAAATTCCCTGGTTATGAACACTTTTTTTGTTGTTTTGTCAACGATTAAATCAAACAGCAAATTAGTTGTCATTTTTTTGATTTTTTAAGTGTTGCTAATACTTTGTCAAGTTGATTAAATTGGGTTTCCCACAGCCGTCTGAATTGGTCTAACCATTTATCAATCTCTTTCATTTTTTGAATTTGGAGTGAGTAGTAAATTTCCCTGCCTTGCTGTTCCTGCTTTACCAGTTCGCACTCTGTCAATATTTTAATATGCTTTGATACGGCCTGTCTGCTTGTATTAAAATGTTCAGCAAGCGCATTGGGCGTCATTGCCTGCAATGCGATCAGGGCAATGATTGCCCGCCTGGTCGGGTCGGCAATTGCCTGAAAAATGTCTCTTCTTATTTCCATCTTTGGTTTATGTGCAACTATGTGATTGCAAATGTAAGTGCAATTATTTGGTTGCGCAACATTTTTTTATGATCTGTTATAAAATAAAAAACCAATTATTTGCTGGGTCCTGTTTCCAGGTTGCTGTTTGCAGGGATTACAACTGATAAATATTATACAGAGGTTGCTATTTAAGTCGTTGAATTTGAATAGGGACGTCTAAAAACTGGTTCTAAATTTTTGCAACTGGCACCGATAAACAAGAAACCCACAGCACACGCTGCGGGTTTTGTATTTCCGGTAAAAAAAAGCATGTTACTGTATTCTCTCCGCCTCCTCACTCCGCCTATTCCTGGTCGTAGCACGAATACTGCTTTTACCAAAACTTCGGGAATAGGTCAGCTTGATGACACGATAGAAGGCAGTTTCATCTTTCCAGGTGCCATGTGTATTGATGTTAAAGGCAATTGGAGTCATTCCTCCGATATGGGTGCGCACGCGGAATGAGCGAAATAAATCTGGCAGTGAAAGCTGGAAGCTGCCTCTGCCTTTTTTCAATTTCTTGGCCAGGGCAAAATTAATGACTCCAAATCCACTGACTATATTGGTTCCTTCATAGAAACGAAAATTATACCAGCCGTTTAATTCTGCTTCAACCTGCCAGGGCAGTTGCAGTTGTTGATTAAAAGTCAGGTTCTGGAGGACAAATGTTTTTACCGCAGGCTGAAGGCTATAAGACACGCGGTAATTTCGCAGGGAAGTAGTGCTACCCAACGTTAGTTTCCACCAGGTGGCCGGTTGCAGGGAATAATTAATGGCCAGGTTGAGATTCCTTTGGTAATCCAGGTTCTGCGGAGATGATATACCTATTTCCTTTGTCGTATTGCTGGTGATCTGGTAGCGTAAGACCGGGTGTTGATCAACCTGAAAAGACAGGGAGACATTTAGTCGCTGCCGATTGAAGTCTGCTTTGAATATATCCGAGATGGTTGGTTTCAGCAAGGGATTTCCAGAAAATACAAACGTGGGGTCATTGTAAAAAAGAGAAGACACCAAATCGGTGTAAGCCGGACGGCTGATACGGCGGTTATAGCCAACCGACAGGGAACTGCCGTTGGTGAAGGCCTGATTAAATAAAACGGAAGGAAAGAGTTTTCCAATAACAAATGGTTCCTTGTACAGGCTTATTTCCCGACGCCAGTATTCATACCGCAATCCAATTTGAAAACTTGACTTTGCATTTAACAAGAGCCTAAACTGAGTATATAATGCGCCAATTTTTTCCCTGCTGTTCACTAACGATTGAGACCGGGGATCTATCGCCCATTGACCGTTTATCAGCCGCTCTACCTTACTGTCATTACTGTTTTCCGAAATACTGCCCTTGCCGCCGAATTCGGCCTGGACCCTTTTCCCCAGTTTGCTGGTAAAGTCCATCGCAAAGGTCAGAGCATCTATGCTGGAGAAACTCTTCCCGCGATTTCCACTGGTAAAATTTGAATCTACCGGTACAATAGGATCTCCTGCCCGATCATAATACTTTCCGTTTATTATTGCCGGGCTATTGTTAGCATAGTGAATATAGCTGGCATCGAGATTCAACTGCGCATGGGCGGAAAGCTTATGCCTTGAATAAACAGACGCGTTGATATTGTGTCTCCTGGTATTACCTTCGGAAAGCGCAGCGTACCGAAGATAATCCCCGTTATCATATTCCCATGTCCCATCGTTATTCGTGAAGCTATGGGTTTTGTTCGTTGAAAATGCCATGTCCCCTCCAAGGGTGGTTTGGGGACCTGGACGTATTTCCCCGGCCAGGCTAAGATTATGCGTATGCTGAAACCTCCGTGATATGCCGGAAAAGGTTGCAAAAGTACTTCCGTTATAGAGCAGGCCGTCATTGGTACCATTTCCCATAAATCCGGAACGAATGCCATCATACATATAGGAATATGAACCAAGCACACTGGCATTCTTAAATCCATGAGATAATGATATCGAGCCAACTGCTTTCCCGCGATAACCATACCCAACAGTAGCCGATGCATTTGCCCTGGTGCCTTCCTGCTCGCTTTTCTTAAATATAATATTGATGATACCGCCACTTCCATCCGCATCATATTTGGCATCCGGCGAAGTGATCAGTTCAATTTTATCAATATTATCTGCTATCGTACTCTCCAGTAAATTCATCAATTCTTCCATCGAAAGGTTTACTCTTCTTCCATTGAATAACACAGTTACACCCGCCTGTCCGTTCAGGCTAAACTGATTATTCCTTCGATCCGTTATTACGCCTGGAAGCCGCTCCAGCACCTGCAAGGCATTACTTCCTTTCGTTAAAAGGCTGGCCTGTACATTAAAAACTTTACCGCCTGGTGTGAACTTTACCAGGTCCTTTTTCGCCGTCACCACCACTTCGCCCAATACTGCCTCTACCGCAGTCAGTTGAAGGGCCGGTAAAACAATCCATGAGGTATCACCGGCAATTGTAAATACATTCGAATAAGCGGTTATATAACCTAACCGGCTGATGCGGCAGAAATAACTACCGGTAGTCAGACCGGTGATTTCGAACAGGCCCTGTTCATCAGAGGTGCCGCCGGCAACCCTGCTGCTATCGGCCGCACGGTGAACAATGATACTGACCGATGCCACCGGTTCGCCCTTATTGGTCTCCAGTTTGCCCCTCAACTGCGGACTGGCGGATGTTGCCTCCAAAACCAGTATGGTCAACAGGAAATACTTCATGGCAGATATTTCCCAAATAAACCCCGGATTTTCTGCTATAGGTTGGGTAAATTGACGACATGCCCCGGCAGATTGACCATTTGTAATAAAGCTGGGTAATCCCATTCGTCACCTCATTTTTACAAAACATCAATCTCTGTCGTATTTTGATCCATTTTCGATTATTTTCATGGACAAAGGATAGATTCAATGTTATGCGCAGCTGGATAATAAAATATCGCCTTTACCACATTCCTTTCTGGATCGCCTATCATTTCCTGTGGATGCTTATTAATGTAGGCAGTTTTAATAACACGTTATTTTACCTGTTTCAGAATGAAGTACCTGTAAAGTTTATTGGCTATATCATTTTCCAGGCTGCCGGCGCCTATTTTAACCTCTATTACCTCATTCCGAGGTTTCTTTACCCTGGCCGATACAAAACCTACATTTTTCTTGTGGTATTGACCGTACTGGCCTGCTCCGCACTCATTACAATGGGATATTATTTAAACGCATGGACATCAGACAAAACATTCACCGAGTTGTTCGGGAAGCGTCCTGACCAATTTCTGGCAATATTTTCAATAACGGCTTTGCCATCGACTATTGGAGCGATGACACTGGCCATGAGCGTAAAACTGGGCAAGAACTGGTTAAACGCTGAAAAGAAAAGATTGATACTTGAAAAAGAAAACCTGGAAACGGAATTAAAATACCTGAAGTCACAGATCAATCCGCACTTCCTGTTCAATACCATTAATTCGATCTTTGTCCTCATCCACAAAAACCCCGACCTGGCGTCAGAATCACTTGCCTCCTTTTCTGAAATGCTTCGTTACCAGCTTTATGAGTGTAACGAAAAGGAAATTCCGCTAAACAAGGAACTCACGTTCCTCGAAAATTTTATCGAACTGGAATCGCTCCGGCTGCATGAGAACCAAACGGATCTTTCTTTCGAGATCAACCATTCCACGGTTCACAATAGTCATATTGCCCCTTTCATCCTGCTCCCCTTTGTGGAGAATGCATTTAAGCATCTTTCGAAAGGCAGGACACGGCAACACTTTATCAAAATGGATCTTTCCGTAACTGACCGACGGGTTTTAGAACTGAATATAGAAAACAGCAGAAATGTGGAGGCAGACGAGATACAGAGTTTATCTGGAATCGGCCTTGCCAATGTGCGGCGCCGGTTGAACCTGGTATATCCGGGTAAACATGAACTCTGCATCGATAAAGAACGCGCCAGATTTAAAGTAGCATTGAAAATTGACTTGGCATGAAGCTGAAATGTATCATAACTGATGATGAACCCCTCTCTACGGAAGGGCTTTCAAAGTATGTGGAAGTGATTGACTACCTCGACCTGGTGGGGGTTGCGCAAAACCCCCTTGAACTGAACAAACTACTGGAAAGTCAGCCTGTTGATCTTATTTTCCTGGATATCCAAATGCCTTTCATGACGGGCCTGGATTTTTTGAAGATAAAGACCAGCTTGCCCATGGTCATTCTCACCACTGCTTATTCCGATTATGCCATTGAAGGTTTTCAGTTAGACGTGATAGATTACCTGTTAAAGCCGGTCACCTTTACCCGGTTCTTAAAAGCTACCAACAAAGCAAAAGACTATCATTTACTTAAGAATCATAAAATCGAGAGCGCGGCAACGGTAGCACCGGATTATGTATTCATCAAATGTGAAAATAAGTACGAGAAGATACAGATAGGGGAAATCCTGTTTGTTCAGGCACTTCAGAATTATGTAATCATCTATACCACCAACAACAAGTTCATGACGCTGCTGCCACTGAAAACAGTGGAGACCTACCTTGACAATGGAAAGTTTTTAAGGGTTCACAAATCCTATCTGGTAGCTATTCCTAAAATTGACAGCATTGACGGCAATGATATACGGATTCAACAGGACACCATACCCATCAGCCGAAATCTGCGTGACGAAGTGATAGCCGTAGTCGTGAAAGATAAGCTGATGAGAAAATGATTGAATATGGACGGCACCCATAGCATACGCTGCCGATTTTGTTTTAGTTGGGAACATTCCCGTGGGTAGGGAACATTCCCACAAAAATAAACGGGTGCCGATTCATGCTGGCCAAGTCGTTTTTGTGTTACTTGTTCGCAATACGATTTGCCATATGAAAAAAATAATCCTTCATTTCCTGTTGGTGCTCGTAGCTACCAACGCTCTTTCCCAGGCATTTACGCCGGGAAATTTCGTAGTCGTTAGAATAGGTTCCGGTGCCGCCGCGCTCACTGCCGGTGTGGCCCAGCCTGTTTATCTCGACGAATACAATCCTTGCGGGGACCTTGTCCGCACCATTGCCCTGCCCACCGTTCTAAGCGGTTCCAACAAGCGCCTCACACTTCCCATCTCCACCAGTGATTATACGGAAGGGTATGTCAGCCTTTCGCAGGATGGGAGCCAACTGGCCCTGGCCGGTTACGATGCTGACCCGGGTACAGCAGCCGTTTCATCTTCCGCCAGTACAACCGTTAAAAGGGTAGTGGGCATCATCGATCAATCCGGGGCTGTCAATACCAGTACGGCCTTGAGCGCTTTCAACGGTCAGTCTATTCGTGCTGCCGTGATCGATGGAACCGGTATCTGGGCCAGCGGCGGATCGGGCGGCGTCATGTACGCCACACTGGGCGGCTCCACGCATACACAACTTACTACCACCACCGCCCGTAACCTGGTGGTGGTAAACGGTCAGTTGTATGCCACCTCTACGTCCGGTTCACTACGCATTACTACTGTCGGCACTGGTTTGCCCGTAACCACCGGACAAACCATGACCAACCTGCCTGGCGTACCCGCTACCGGTAGTCCTTATCAGCTCTTTATGATCAATGCCGGCACCGGATCGGATGTACTCTATGTGGCGGATGACAACCAGCTGAAGAAGTATTCTTTATCGGGTGGCACCTGGGTGAGCAATGGAGCTATCGGCGCTTTGTCCGATAAGTACCGTGCCGTGACCGGGCAGCTCAATGCCAGTGGTCATGTGGTGATCTATGCCATCCGCAGAAATGACAACAGTACCGGTGCCAGTGGTGAAGTGGTTACGTTCACGGATAATACGGGCTACAATGCCAGCTTCGCGGCACTTACGCCCAGGCTGATCGTGCGGGCAAACGATCAACAGGTCTTCCGGTCTATCGTAATGGCGCCGGAACCCGTCGCGCCAAGTCTGGCCGCCTCTGCAGAACCATCCCTTTATCATTTACAACTAACCCCCAACGCAGCCCGCGACCAGGTACTGGTTACTTTCGATAACAAGCAACTGAGTAAGGCAAAGGTCGTCGTCACCAATGTATCGGGGCAAGTGGTAAGAAGGGTAGAGGGCGCCAGTTTGCAGAGCGGTCGCCTCACGATCGACCTGCAGGGATTGATAACTGGTGTTTACTATGTAACCCTGCACGAAGGCAAGAAAGCGATCACCAAAAAACTGGTGAAGCTATAGTCTCCAATGAACGATCCATTTCGAAATACTATAAAGCACTCATGTTATGAATAAGATATTTTACTTGTTGTTTTTCATCCTGGCATCGTTGACGGCTACAGCCAGGCAGTTGACCGAACTAAAGCCCATCCTCGATGCACAGGCCGGCAGTTCCGTGATCAATATCCCGGCAGGTACGTACCTGCTCAATAATATGACCAATGGCGCCTACCAGTTTCAGAACCTCAGCAATGTCGAGATCCGGGGTAATAATTCCACCATCATCTGCAATTCGCAGGAACTGGCTTTCCGCTTTCTGAATTGTACGAACATCACGATCAAAGAGCTGACGATCGACTACGATCCGTTGTGCTTCACGCAGGGCGTGATCGTTGCGAAAGCCCCCTCCAACCTGTGGTTCGAAGTGGAGATCGACACAGGGTATGCGGTCGATAATGTGCGGCATAGCCGGGTGCAATTCTATGATCCTGCTACCCGTCAGTTGAAACGCAACAGCATCACAACGGGTGAAGGCCATTATACTTCTTTCGCGAGAATCGGTACCACCAGGAAGTTCCGGCTTACCAAGAACGCTGCCTGGGTGGCTTTTGAAAAAGTGGGTGACCTGGTGGTCCTGGATGTGGTAAGTACCAAAGCCAATCCGCCCGCGCATTGCCTTATGCTGGAGAAGTGCACCAATGCTACCGTGCAGGACGTTTCCATCTATGGGTCCAACAGCTTTTCCTTCTTTGAACGGGATTGCCGCAGCTCGCATTACAATCGCTGCAAGGTGGGCAGGGGGAGTATGCCTGCCGGCATACCGGCCCGACTGCGCTCGGGCAATGCCGATGGCATCCACAGCAGCCTGGCGAGTGTGGGGCCGCTTATAGAGAACTGTGAAGTGAAGCATAATGGTGATGATTGCATCGTAATAGTTGGCCGCTCCTTCCCCGTATGCAGGATCGATACGGTTGCTAAAACCATGCATGTGCTAAGCAGGGAAGGGCTTCCGGTCTTCTACACCGGCGATACCTTGCAGCACGTGGTGTATGCGGGTACAAAGGCAGGTATGATGAAGATCACAGCGATCGCATCCTTTACACCTACTAGCGCCGACCGGGATACCATTACCGCGCTGTATCCTGAACTGCTGTTCAAAACAAGTTATACGAGAGGAACCATCCTTACGGTGGATACTTTACCAGCCATGGGGCTGGGCGACCTGGTATACAATGAAAGCCATACCGGCAAGGGATTTCTGATCCGCAATAACAAGGTAGGTTACAATCGGTCCCGTGGTATACTCATCAAAAGCTCGCATGGTGTGGTGCAGGACAATGAGATCACTGGCACCCAGATGAATGGCATCCTGGTAGCTCCGGAGATCACCTGGATGGGCGGCGGGTTTGCCGACAACGTAGAGATCAAATACAATAAGCTGTTTGAATGCATGTTTGAGAAGACCAACCAGGGAATGCCGCCCGGCGCATTGTCAGTATGGTACGTGAATGGTGTTCCGCAGGTACCCGCCACTGCTGGTGCTTTCCAGCAGATCAACGTGCACCACAATACGATCGAAAAATGTCCCTACCCGGCGATGGTATTCGCCTCGGTCAGTGGACTTACGCAAACGTCCAATACGATAGAGCCCTATCCCTGTCAAACCCGGGAGCATGGCAAGCGCTGGGGCGCTATCAATACCTTACCGGTATGGAGTATCAATAATACACCCTGATCAACTGCTTTTTCTCACGATCAGTTCTGTTTTCAATACGCGGATAATCGTTTTCCATTCCGACACATCGCGGTTGATCTGATCGATGAGTAGTTGTGCAGCCGTTTGCCCCATTTCTTTTACGGGCTGGGAAACCGTCGTGAGCGCGGGATCGATGAGGCCGGAAGCAAGATCATTGCTGAAGCCGACGATCGCGATGTCCTTCGGTACTTCCAGCCCTTTCTTTTTTACGATCTGCAATGCTTCGATGGCCGTGGGATCGTTGATCGCGAATATGGCGTCGGGAGGATTGGACAAACGCAACAAATGGTTTACATAGATCTTCACCTTGGCGATGGTGAGGTCATACGGGATGATCAATTCTTCGTCGATGGGAATATTGTATTTCTTCAAAGCGTCACGATAGCCTCTCAATCGTTTTACGCTGATGAGCAGTGAGTCGGGCCCCGCCAGGTGGGCGATCCGCTTTTTCTTTCGCTTGATCAGGTGTTCTACCGCCCGGAAGGCGCCTTCGTAATCATCTACTACCACTTTTGGCACATCCATCTCATCACAGACCCTGTTGAAAAACACGATGGGGATACCTTTGCGTTCGAATATTTTCAGGTGGTCGAAATTGCGGGTCTCTTTGGTGAGTGATACCAGCAGCCCATCGACCTGGTTGGCCAGCATCAACCTGGTATTGGCGACTTCCGTTTCGTAATGTTCATTGGAGTGACAGATGATGGTATTGTATCCCATTTCGGCTGCTACTTCCTGTGCGCCCATGATCACCTGTGGGAAATAGGAGCTCATGAATTCGGGCACGATAATGCCAATCGTATTGCTTTTTTTGTTGAGCAGGCTCACAGAAAGCATGTTGCGCTGGTAGTCGAGCTGCTCCGCCAGTTCCATCACGGCCCGGCGTGTTTTTTCACTTACACTGGGATGGCCGGTGAGTACGCGTGATACGGTTGATTTGGAAAGATTCAGTTTCCTGGCAATGTCAACAATCGTTGTCTGATGGCGTTTCATGCAGTGGGATTAGGGTACAAATAAAAGGAATTGGAACGATATGGGAACATTCCCTTAAATTGGGAATGTTCCCAATAATAAATTAACCGAAGTTTCTTTGTCCTCCAATCCGTAATTGGCATTTTTGTTAGCGAACGATGCTCCGTATGAAACAAAGATTAGCTGCACTATTACTTACTCTGATTACAGTAGTAACGACATTCTCCGGTCTGAAAGCCCAGAATGCTCCCCCCGCGTCAACATCCACCATAACCGGTAAAGTAACCGATGAGGAGGGCGAACCCCTGGCCGACGTCACGGTTCAGCTCAAAGGCAAAACAGTTACCACCACCACCAATGACAAAGGCATTTTTACTATTGCCGTGAGCAATTTGCAGGGTGCCGAACTTACCTTTTCCATGGTGGGGTTCGTTTCGAAAGACCTGAAGCTGAATGCCGGCAACACCATTTACAATGTGAAGCTCACGAGTTCCATGAAGGACCTCGATGATGTGGTGGTGATCGGTTATGGTACCGTGAAGAAAAGGGACCTTACCGGTTCGGTGGGCCAGGTAAAAGTGACGGATATGAAAAAGGCGCCCGTTGCTTCTTTCGAAGATGCTCTCGGTGGCCGTGTGGCCGGTGTGCAGGTAAGCGCCATCGACGGACAGCCAGGCGCCAGCAACCTGATCACCATCCGCGGCGGCAACTCCATCACACAGAATAATGCGCCGCTGTACGTGATCGATGGTTTTCCCATTGAAAACCCCGGCAACAACTCCTTTAATCCCGATGATATCGAATCGATCGAAGTATTGAAAGACGCTTCCGCTACCGCTATCTATGGTGCGCGTGGCGCGAACGGAGTAGTACTCATTACTACCAAGAAGGGAAAGACCGGTCCTCCGGTTCTTACCTACAATGCCTGGTACGGTGTGCAACAGGAGATCAAACGCCTGGAAGTAATGAGCCCTTACGAGTTTGTGAAATACCAGCTTGAACTCAATCCAACCCAATCGGGCGTGTATCTCGAAAACGGCAAGACGCTCGAATCATATCGGAATGCCAAAGGGGTGGACTGGCAGGACCAGATCTTCCGTACGGCCCCCATGCAAAACCATAGCATCTCTCTTACCGGCGGCAACGACCGAAGCCGCTATGTGATCTCGGGCTCTGCCCTCGATCAGCAGGGTATCATCATCAACAGTGGTTTCAAGCGGTACCAGGGCAGGGTAGTGCTGGATCAAACGGTTTCCGACAGGCTGAAGGTGGGTGTCAATGTGAACTACTCCTGGTTAAAGACACAGGGACAGATCGCTACCAGTGGCGGGGAGAATGGCATCAACGCTTCTTCTTATCTTTTCTACAGCGCCTGGGGCTACCGGCCGCTGACCGGCGATTCGCTGTCTGATCTAACCTTCGCCGACGATGCCTTCGATCCGGATATCTCCACCAATTCTGACCTGCGCGTAAACCCGATCGTATCTGCTAAGAACGCGCATATTGTAGGGTATACCAATGTAGTGATGGCCAACGGCTACCTGAACTATAAAATATCCAAAGATCTTTCGTTGCGCGTTAGTGGCGGTATTACAAGAAACGGCAACCGCCGGGAAGTCTTCAATAATACAAAAACGGCTGCAGGTAATCCGCGTACCGTGTATGGACAAACCTATGGCGTTAACGGTTCCATCAATAACACGGTATTCACCAGCTGGCTCAACGAAAATACCCTCACTTACAATAAGCGATTCAACAAGAATAATGTATTGAACGTGCTGGGTGGCTTTACCCTGCAAAGGACGCGGGCGATTGCCGATGGCTTCACTGCCGGTAAAGTGCCCAACGAGGCATTGGGGATCGCCGGTCTCGATGAAGGTATTCCGCTTACCAATACTTCAGCCGATTCTGAGTCGGCCCTGGCCAGCTTCCTGGGAAGGGCTAATTATACCTGGAAGCAGAAATACCTCTTCACGGCTTCCTTCCGGGCAGATGGATCTTCCAAATTTGCTCCCGGCAGGCGCTGGGGTTATTTCCCCTCTGGCTCTTTTGCGTGGCGCATCAACCAGGAATCATTCATGAAGCGATTCGATTGGATCACCGATATGAAACTGCGTACGAGTTATGGCGTTACAGGTAACAACCGGGTGGCCGATTTCGCTTACCTGTCTGTGCTGCGCCAAACCGGGTTCACCAATGGTAGCGGCAACACCACGCCGGGTTATTATTTCAATAACGTGCATATTCCAGGATCTGCACCTGTAGAAGTGGGCAACGAAGAATTGCAATGGGAGCGTACGGCACAGCTGGACCTGGGCATCGACCTGGCCTTCCTTAATAACCGCCTCGCGCTTACCGTCGATTATTATAATAAACGTACCAGCGACCTGCTCCTGCTGGCCAACCTGGCTGCTTCTACCGGCTACCTGAACGGGTACAAGAATATCGGCAAAGTGGCTAACAACGGACTGGAGTTTACCCTTAACACCGTGAATGTCGACCATAAGCATTTCACATGGAGTGCCAATTTCAATATCGCTTTTAATAGAAACAAAATACTGGAGCTGAACTTCGATCAGCCAAGCATCACCACCCGTGTACAGGGGTGGAATGACAACTTCAACAACGGTCTTCCGTATCTGGCAAGGCCAGGTATGCCGGTGGCGATGTTCCTCGGTTTCATCAATGATGGATTGTACCAGGTGGAAGATTTTATCCAATTGCCCAATGGCAGCTACCAGCTGAAAGACGAAGTGCCCAACAACGGGCAGGATCGTACCCTCATCAAGCCTGGCTTTGTGAAATACAAGGATATCAACGGCGATGGCGTAGTGGATGCCAATGACCAGACCATTATCGGCAACCCGATGCCCAAACATACCGGCGGCTTCACCAATAATTTCAAGTACCATGATTTCGACCTGAGCGTATTCTTCCAATGGTCTTATGGTAACGACGTGCTGAATGCGAACCGCCTGGTTTTTGAAGGCATGGAAGGAAGACCTTATCTCAATATGTTCAAGTCATTTGAAGACCGGTGGCGGCCTGATAACACCGATGCAACACTGCCGGTGGCCGGGGTCACGAGTCCCAACGTGTATTCGAGCCGTATCATCGAAGATGGTTCTTACCTGCGGCTGAAAACGGTGGCCCTTGGCTATACGCTGCCGGCGCCGGTGCTGAGGCGTATTAAGATCAAGAGTATCCGGCTGTACGCGGCTGCGCAGAACCTGGTGACCTGGACAAATTACACTGGTGTGGATCCGGAAGTATCTGTACGGAACTCTCCGCTTACACCCAGCTTCGACTGGTCGGCCTATCCCAAAGCCCGCACCATCACCGTTGGCCTAAACGTAACTTTCTAACGATTTAAAACAGCTTTGCATATGTTCCTGCATCTCCCATTATCATTCAAAGAGTGCCGACAAGGCAAGGGTGGCCGGCCAGCCTTCAACAACCTGGGCCTGCTGCTGACAGTATGTTGCTGTATGTGGTTGCTTAGCTCCTGCAAGCGATTCCTCGATACCAAACCGGTTGATTCCATTACACCGGAAACTTACTATAAAACAAAGGAGGATCTCGACCGGGCCCTCTCGTCGGTATATGACCGCCTGGGCGATCGCCGTACCTATGGAAACGGCCTGTATGGTTTTCTTAGCTTCAGCGACGAATTCTTCATCAAGGGCCAGCCCACCGGGTATATGTCGAATACGCTCGATGCGAGTATGCTGGAGCTTAATCGTTGCTGGGAAGCGTTGTATGTGGGCATCGAGCGTGCGAATATGCTGATAGAAAGGGTGGGTGGTGCAGACGTGCACGATTCTGTTAAGAATGAGATCAAGGGACAGGCCTTGTTCCTCCGCGGCTTCTATTATTTTGTGCTGGCGGATAATTGGGGTGGCGTTCCACTTAAACTCACCTATACCAAATCACCGCTCGAGCCCAACCTGCCTCGTGCACCGCTGGCCGATGTGTATGCCCAGGTTGTACAGGATATGAAAGACGCAGAGGGGTTGGTGAAAAACATCACTACTTACGGCTTCAACGGCCGCATCAGCAAGACTGCGGTGCAAGGTATGCTGGCCCGGGTGTACCTGACAATGGCGGGTGAGCCATTGAAAGATGAATCCAAGTATGCGGAGGCGCAGTTGTACGCCCAGAAAGTAATAGACTCTAAATTACACGCCCTCAATCCCAGCTTTTCCGAGGTCTTCATCAACCTGTCGAAGAACCGGTACGATATCAAAGAAACGCTTTGGGAGGTAG
Source organism: Paraflavitalea sp. CAU 1676 (assembly GCF_029223285.1). Taxonomy (GTDB): domain Bacteria; phylum Bacteroidota; class Bacteroidia; order Chitinophagales; family Chitinophagaceae; genus Paraflavitalea. The sequence goes on from NZ_JARHUJ010000010.1 coordinate 187,315, forward strand.
AATACTTTGGTAATAACCAGGAGATCATCCGCGAAGGCGGCTATGTAGGTTCCTGGATGGGTGTTTACTGTCCGAATATCGATACCGGCTTTGCTTATGATTACGTGCATGCTACTGCCAAACTGTACAGCGCCTATGAGGATGGTGATCTTCGACGCGACTGGACCATCGCTCCTTACCGATTTGTGCCAACCGGTTCAGGTACGGCAGCACCGGTAACACGCACCAACTGGACCTCAGCGCAGATCTATGAAAGAAGCGCGGGTAAATACCGCCGGGAATATGAAGTGACCAACCCCAAGAACCAGGATTTTACCTGTATCAACTTTCCCATGCTCCGCTATTCGGATGTGCTGTTGATGTATGCAGAAGCGGAAAGCCATGTGGTGGGCGCTACGCCTACTGGCATAGAGTATGTCAACAAAGTAAGAAGGAGAGGGTTTGGGAAGCCTGCTGAGGTGGCCGATCCATCGGTCGATCTCGATCCGGGTATCGTTTCCGCCGACTTCCTCGAAGCCATCAAAAAGGAACGCTTCCGGGAGTTGAGCTATGAGGGATTGAGAAAACACGATCTGCTGCGTTGGGGTACTTACGTTAGCACAATGCAGCAACAGGTGACGGCCTACCAGACCAATATGCCCAGCACACTGTCTGATGCAGCCATCAAGCAGGCCGCCAGGGTTACAGCGAGGAGTGTACTGTTTCCTATTCCCAATACCGAGATTGCCGTGAATCCCTATGTTTCACAAAATCCTGGTTGGTAATATCTATTCATCTTTCGAACTACAACGACATGAACAAACTATTTCCATATATCATTTGCAGCCTTCTGCTTGCGTCTTGCAGCAAGCGTGATGAAGTAGATACGCCGGTTTTTGAAGTTGCCGCCAACGGGTCCACGTTCAAGCTGGGCGATTCCATCATATTCACCTTTACAGGTACCCCGCAGAACATCGTGTTTTGGCCAGGGACACCGGGGCGCGTATATGAATTCAGGGAAAGGACGTTCACCACGGGCAATAAGTTGCTGGTGAAATTCAATACCTATCAGCAGTTTGGCGTACGCAACAATATGACCGTACTGGTGTCGAACGATTTCAATGGAGTATACGATACGACGAATGTGAAGGCGGCGACCTGGACAGATGTGACCAGCCGTTTTACGCTGTCTACGGGTGCCGACCAAACGCAATCGGGAACTGTCGACCTGTCGGAATTCGCCAATAACAACAAGGCCGCCACCCTTGCCTTTCGTTATGTGACGCCTGCGCTGGCTGGTCCGAACCGGTGGGTGGTACGTACCTTCAATGCCGATAACCAGTCGCCGGATGGCGCCATTACTCCAATGGCTACCATGTCTACTGCTGCCTGGAAAGCTATCAGCTTTGCGAATCCTGCTTCCAACTGGTCGATCACGAGCTCGCAGCTCCTGAGTCAGGCTACGGCCAATAACGCGGATGATGACTGGGTACTTTCCAAAAGTTTCAATCCCAATACTGCTACGCCCGATAAAGGCATTGCGATCAAGAACATCACCACCAATCTCACCCGTTATGCACCAGCTACCGATCTGTTCAATAAAGCGGGCACGTATAAGGTGGTATTTGAAGCCAGCAATGCGTCTTATCAGAATATGCCGGCGCGCGTGTTGAAGGAATTAACCATAACTATTACTCCGTAAATTGCCTTTGCTTATCCGCCAACACTATGAACGCTACCATTGATACCGCTGTCATCGTTGTATTCTCGGTCTTTATCATGCTGATCGGGTTTCTCTTTGCCCGTACCGGCAGGAACCTGAAATCGTTCTTTGCCGGCGGTGAAGCGGTTCCCTGGACGATCGGCGGGTTGTCGCTCTTCATGAGTTTCTTTTCTGCTGGCACCTTCGTGGCCTGGGGGTCTATCGCCTATCAGCACGGCTGGGTGGCCATCACGATCCAGTGGACGATGTGCATCGGCGGGCTCATTACGGGTCTATACCTGGCGCCCCGGTGGAAGGCGACCGGCAACCTGACGGCTGCCGAGTTCATCCGCGAAAGGCTGGGGGAGCGGGTACAGAAAAGTTATATCTACATCTTCATGCTGGTTTCCCTTTTTATCAAAGGGTCTGTTTTATACTCTGTGGCCAAACTCGTTGGTTCCTCGCTCGGGTTTCCGCTGCTGCCAACCACCATTGTGCTCGGTTTGTTCATGATCGCTTATACGGCTGTTGGGGGGCTTTGGGCAGTGATGGTTACCGATATCCTGCAATTTGTTATCCTCACGGCTGCCATCCTCATTATCCTGCCGCTGGCTTTCAATGCAGCCGGTGGTGTGCAGCCATTCCTGGAGAAAGCACCTGAAAGGTTCTTTCAGGTCGTGAATGGTGAATATACCTGGGGTTTTATCCTGGCTTTCGCACTTTATCATATTTTCTATATCGGCGGTAACTGGACTTTTGTACAGCGTTATACCAGTGTTGATAAGCCCAAATCAGCGTCGAAGGTCGCTTTCCTATTTGCGGGGCTGTACCTGATCAGTCCCATTTTGTGGATGTTGCCGCCCATGGTATACAAGACGATCAATCCCGGATTGACCGGTCTGGATACCGAGAACGCTTACCTGATGATCTGCAAACATGTGTTGCCGGCAGGACTGATGGGATTGATCCTTACGGGGATGTATTTCTCTACCTCCGCTTCTGCCAACACGGCTTTGAATGTGGTGTCCGCTGTGTTCACCAATGATATCTATAAAGGCAGCATTAATCCGAATGCCTCCGACCGGCAATTGATGCGGGTGGCCCGGATCTCCTCCTGGTTATTCGGGTTGGGCATGATTGGAATAGCGCTCATTGTTCCTTATATCGGTGGTATTGTAGAATTCACGCTGAGCATTGGCGCCATTACCGGCGGTCCCTTATTGGCTCCTCCGATCTGGGCGCTCTTTTCGAAACGCCTTACGGGGAAAGCCACTTTGTCCATCACTTTGATCAGCCTTGGGGTGAACCTGGTGTTTAAAATGATCTTACCGCTGACCATTGGTTTCAAACTCAGCCGTGGAGCGGAGATGGTGCTGGGGGTAGGGCTGCCGTTCCTGATGCTGGCTGCCTGGGAATGGTATATGCGTTCGTCCAATAAGGTGAGTCCGGAATACCATGCTTACCTCGAAAGCAAGGCGCAACGCAAAGCGAATGCGCAGCAGGTGAATGAGGAAGAGGTGCTGGAGATCAAAAAGCAGAACAGGTTTGGGTTACGGGTAATTGCTTTTGCATTGGCCTTTATTGCCGTGCTGCTGTTTGCCCTGAGCCTGCTTACTACGGCTGGGTCTGGCCTTGTTGCCGGTATTGCTGCCCTGATCCTGCTAAGTGCGATCATTCCTTTCCGCGCAGCACTCAAAGCAAAATTACCACAACAGGCTGATGGGGCAACCCCGCCGGTGGCTGCTTACACCCAATCAGAACAGGTATGAGTATTCTTAAAACATATGTAGCCGCTACTTGCGCAACCTTCCTGGTTTGCTCAACGGTAGTTGCACAGCAGCCGGTTGCTGCGAAAACCAATTTGTCTTCTTCTTCCTTACAAGTGGAGTGGCAGCAGTCGGCAGATGGCTGGCGCCTGCAGAAGCTGGCGGTAAAGCAGGGCAATAAATGGCAATTGCTGCCGGGGCTGAGTGGGGAATATATGTTCCTGTACTCCGAAGCGAAGCCCGATAGTGTACCTGCTAAAGTATATAATGAACAAGGGGCATTGATCGATATTCCTGAGCCGCAATACCGTTATATTCTACCACCCTGGAAGCAAACTTTGCTGCCTGTGGCCCTCAATAAGGCGGGTGAAGCTTTTCGGTTTTATCCTAGGCAATTGAAACAGCCAGACGGGGCGTTACAGTTCAGCCAACAGTTGGATAAAGCGGATATTACCGCCACCTGGCGCATGGATGAAGTATATCAAAACGATATCCTGGTAGAGCTGGTGCTGCAGGCGAAGCAGGATGGTTACTTCTCCCTGGCTTCTCCATCACTGGCCATCACGGCAGAAAAAGAGCTGGCGTGGGCGATGGTGCCGGGACATTTCCAGGGAAGTACTATTGAAAAGAATCTCGTTAAGGCCTATGGATACGGTCAGGGGATACCTGCTTTGCCGGTAGTGACCCGGGAAAGGACCGCCAGCACTTTATCACCGCTCGTTAGCAATAAGCAAGGCATCACGTTCGCCGTTATCCCGGCACCCGGCACCAGCCGCGATCCCTGGGAGTGGGATCACAGTACACAGAATGACTGGCAGCTTGGTCTTTCCGTTATGAACCGATCGGCGCAACTTACCCCCACAGCCTGGCATCCTATCCTCGGTGAGCAGGGATCCTGGTTGAAAAAGGGAGATGCTGTAAGGTTCTCCTTTCGCTATACGATTCAAGCGGCCGACTGGTACAGCGTGTACAAGCATGCTGCCAATGATATTTATAGGCTGAAAGATTTTCTCGCTTTGAAGCAGACCCGCCAATCGCTGACAGATCGTATTCAACAGATGCATCAGTATGTGATCGACGATAGTACCTCCAAATGGAGGACCACACAATTCCGGGGTCTGACAGTGGGAGCACAAGACTACCGGGGTGGTGTGCACGGCGGAGTAGGAGATGCCATCAAGAATGCAGACTTTGGCGCCATGTGGATGCTGGCCCGCATTTCCGGCGATCCGGTTTTGCAGGCAACCAGGCTACCCTATGCGCGCAATTTTAAACTCACCCAGCAAGATACCGTTGCCGGCTTCTTTTACGGTTCGGCGGCCGGTCAGTATTACCTGCCCTCCCAAAAGAAGTTTACAGAAGAGTGGGGACCTTATGTAGAGCCCATCGGTACTACGTATTATGTGCTGATGGATGCTGGCAATATATTGCTGTTTGAGCCTGGTGATACGGCTATGCGCAGGGAAGTACGCCTCGCTGCTGACAGATTATTAAACTGGATGAGCCCCGAGGGGCGTTGGGTTGTTGCTTATGATCATGCTACGCAGCAACCTTTGTTCACCGACATTGACGACCTGCGGCCGACTTTCTATGGCTTGTTGATCGCCTATAAATTATTGGGCGATAAAAAATACCTGCAGGGCGCTATCAAAGGAGCGCAATGGTTTATGACACATGCTGTCGACAAAGGTCATTTCACCGGTGTGTGCGGCGATACCCGCTTTGCGCCGGATTTCGCCACAGGCCAGAGTGCACAAGCCTTGCTTGACCTGTACGACATAACAAAAGATAAACGTCATCTTGATGCAGCCATCACGACGGCTCAACTGTATACGACCAGTGTCTATACGCATCCCATTCCTTCGCAATTACAGAAATCGGTAAGAGGGGTGCCCCGGCGCGATTGGGAGATCAGCCAGGTAGGTCTCAGCTTTGAGCATGGCGGCAGCTTTGGCTCTGCCACCCTGCGTGGCCCGATACTGCTAGCCAGTCATGCCGGCCTGTTTGTGCGTATGTTCTCCCTTACAAAAGATTCATTGTTCCTGACTATGGCCCGCGCAGCTGCCCTGGGCCGTGATGCTTTTGTCGATTCTTCAACAAGTGTGGCTTCTTATTACTGGGATGTGATGAACCGGGGAGCGGGGCCTTATCCGCATCATGCCTGGTGGCAGATCGGCTGGATCACGGATTATCTCCTGTCGGAAGTGTCGCTGCGTTCGAAGGGGCAGGTGAGTTTTCCGCGCGGCTGGATCACCCCCAAGGTTGGTCCTCACCAGAGCTATGGCTTTAAACCAGGGAAGGTGTATGGACAGCCGGCATCGTTGCTGCTGAAAGAAGGCATGCTGCAGGCAGACAGTCATTACCTGGACTATTTCGGCGCTATCAATGAGCAACAGCGGAAGCTCTTCTTGCTATTGCTGAACAGTGATAATGATCCGCTACAAACAACGCTGACCGTCGACTACAACAAAATAATAAACAACGCCCATATTCGCCCAAGGTCCGTGCACCTGCGGAATGCCGACGGCCAGCGAACGGTACTGGCGACGGGTAATACATGGACGCTGTCGATCCCTTCATATGGAATGCAGGTGATCGAGGTCGCCTACTAATCCGTGCATTAGAAAAACTTCAAAATATTGCTATGCAAAACCTGCGTGTTTTGTTTTTGATCAGTTGCCTCCTGGGCGCTGCCATTGCTTATGGCCAGGATCACTACCTGGTAGAGGCGGAAGACTTCCAATTCAAGGGAGGCTGGGTGGTGGAGCGGGAAGGTGGCAAAGGACTTTCCAACAACAGTATTCTACGTGTGCTATCCGGTAAGACCAAAGCCGTCGATGCATTAACGGTAGTGGAAGTGAAACGGGCAGCGACCTATCAGGTATGGGTGAGGTCGGCCGATTATCCAAACGACAGGCCGGGCACCCGGCTGTTCAGGCTTTCGGTGAATGATAACAATATGCCACAGGAATCGGGCAGCCACGGCAAACCCGGGTTCTATTGGGAGAAAGTGGGAACGGCGGCGTTGCCGGCGGGTAATGCCGTGCTGAGGCTCAATGACAGCCGGGGCAATTTCGGGCGTTGTGATGCGATCCTACTGACTGCTGCTGATAACTTCGATCCCAACACACAGGCCGTGACTGCATTGGCTACATCCAGGGTAAAGCCGGTAACCATGCAGCCAACCCCGGTGGTATACCCCCAATTGTCTAATGCGGTGGCCAGTGGCGTAAGACCCCCTGTTGCCACGATCCAAAATGAACAGGTGCGTGTGCGATTCATGCCTGCTACCGGCAGTGAGGTAAAAAGGCTGGTCGCTAAAACGGATATCCGCATACAAGGCAAGTGGGGGAGTATGGATGCGAAGCGGGAAGACCATAAAGTGTATATCCTGCGTGCGGACGATCCGCAGCTCGGATTTGGAAATTTCTTTCCTTCCTGGAATGGTAGCACCGGGCTCACCTCTTTCGAAAACAATGGCAAAAAATACTCCATCCTCGAAACTGATGTTATTCTCAATCCTTTCTTTGCAGGCCAGGTTACGGAGGCTATTCCGGTAGCGGCCAGGCAACTGAACGCACATACTATTGAAGTGAGTTATACGGTGGCGGGGGAGCCCCTGCTTATTGGCACCTGGGCGCTTGCTGCCGGCGCAAAGCATGTGGAAGTAAACCTGCAATTCAAACCACAGCGGGCAGGCTATTACAGTATGGGCCTGGCTGCCTTTCAAAGTATAGCGGCTGATAGCGCTACCAATATTTTATTACCGCCCATGTTCCAGTACCAGCGGTTATCTCCTCAGCCTGTTATGGTGCCGTCCGGTATGATGCCACAACCGGTTTCGATTGCCGAGATGAGAACGGACCTGGGCCTGGTCAGCACTTTTGCCAGCGGACTGGCGACGAGCTTTTCTCCGAACGACTGGGGCAGTGCGAACAGTCCCCTTGGATTTACGGTAAAGAATGAAAGCAACAGGGTGCAGCCTGTTGCCTTTTCCCCAATCCTGGGTCAGCCCGATTCAAAGCTGGCAGCGGGAAATACTTTACAGCGTGGATTTGCCATCGGAGCCTTCGCTACGGGGTGGAACGAGGTGTTGACCTATGTGTCGGACAGCATTTACCGGGTTACGGATTATCGCAAGCAAGAGAATACCTCGTTAACAGAGACGGCCTTCAATATTGTTGACCTGATGAAGAACGATTCGGCATCCGGGTGGGATGCGAGTCTGAAAGGGTTTTATGATATCGAGGCCAATCCCGCTGTAGTGCCTACGGTGGTGCATGCTTCTCCGCTCACCCTGGTATCGGTGGCTGTTATGGCCAATGATGAAGACTTCTACCTTACACGTGCCTTACCTACTATTGAATATACTTTATCGCGCAGTGGTTTTCGCTGGGCGAAGGCTGTATCCGGCACACCTTTCAATAGTGATAAAAAATCTTTGCAGCTGAGTCCCTTTGGTTCGCAGTTCACTACCAACTACTATGAAGGATTGAACCGTTTGCTGGGAGAGGCGAATCCCTGGTTGAAAGATATCGCTTTGCCTGGGGGAGCCGTTCGGCCTGCTAAGGGGTATTCGGTAGAAGTGCCGACCTATACACAGGAGTTGGCTGCCTGGCGCCTTACCGGCGATCAACAATGGCTCGACAAGGCTAAGGTTAGTGCGGATAGATTGATTGCGCTACAGGTTAACGGTCCTATCACAAAGCCGCTGTCAAGGGAACCCTTTTACAATGCTTCTTTCTATGCCTACTGGTGGGATCTGATCGACCTCTATGAGGTTACCCACGAAAAAAGGTTCCTGGAAGCAGCTGAAGCATCTGCTTATCATACTGTGGCGGGCATACGCTCGTATCCCCAGGTAAAGGATACGGTTCAGGTCATTCATCCGGGCAATCAATTCGAAGGCAATACCACCTTGTGGTGGAAGGGCGATAAAAGATACCGCCTCGGATTTCCGCGGGTGAAAGACGATGCGCCGGAAAAGCAGGTGCCGCAATGGCTGGTATCGCCGGTAGGGCTTGGTTTTGAGCAACCCTTCACTTATTTCGACGCGGGCAAAACGGTGAGACCCGTATTCATGAGCAGCTGGGCGCCGCACTTGTTGCGCCTGCATCAATACAGCCAGCAAAAGATCTTCCTCACGTATGCGCGTAATGCGGTGATCGGCCGTTTCTCTACCTATCCTGGGTACTACGCAACGGGGTTTACGGATATCACCCTGTCGAAAGAATTTCCCTACACAGGTCCGGATGTGAGTTCGATCTACTACCACCATATACCTCCCCACCTGGCATTTACCCTTGATTACCTCATTAGCGAAGCCATCACGCGGTCGAATGGCAAAGTCAATTTTCCTTTTGGCAAGCAGGATGGATTCGTGTGGTTCAATAACAGGGCTTTTGGCGCCGGAAAGGGAACTGTGTTCGGCGACCAGCAGGCAAAGCTTTGGCTGAAGCGGGGCCTGGTGACTATCGATAAGCCCGGTTTCAACTTTGTAACGGCCATCTCCAATGATCGTTTCTGGATACTGGTTATGAATGAAGGGGCGGAGCGTCAATCGGCAAAGGTCGCGCTGGGGGCGGAGGTGCCGGTCGCATCTACAGGTACTGCGGCACTTCTGCATGTTGAGGATAATAAACAAGGGAAGGTCGACCTGAAAAACCGAACTATGGAAATTGCAGTACCCGGTAAAGGGATGGTGGCTTTGTCGGTCCCACTACAGGCTACTACCAAAGCACCGCTGCAGGTCCCTGTTCAGCAGGGCATGAAAGTGATCGATCTCGGCGCTCCCTGGGGCAAGTGTTATGTGTTCCGGATCCGGTCGCCTTTTGGATGGGATTCTATGTACGGGTACCTGGAATCTGCTCCTGTTGAAGGTGCCCGTATCAGCTTCTCCCTCGGAGGAACACAGGTGACAAAGGATAACTATCCTTATGAGTGGTCTGTCTATAAGCTTCCAGCAAACAAGACGCTGAAAGGAGTACTGGAAGTTAAGGGCACCGATGGAAAGACTACAAAAGCAAACATTGAATTTGAATAGCCCATGCATACCCTGAAAGGTTATTGTGTATTTGTTTCGCTGTTGATGGGGATGGCTGCCTGTGCGCAGGTGAAGAAGGCGGGTGATGACAGCAGGGAACAACTGATTGCAGCATCGCAGTCGGGCGCTTCGCCCCTGTTCTTTGATCCCGGCGCCAAGGACGTGCAGGTGATACAGCCGTTGAACTTCGGCAATGCGCAGGAATGCGAGGTGCGGGGTGGGCTGCCCAATTTTTTTGAGAAAGCAGCTGCCGGTAAAACGGTGACCATTGGCTACATCGGGGGGAGTATTACCCAGGCGGTGCATGGTTATAGAGCCAGCTCGGCGCGGTTCATACAATCGATGTTTCCGCGCACGCTCATGAAAGCCATCAATGCAGGGGTGTCTGGTACGGGCACCGATTTGGGCGCCTGCCGGTTGCGGGAGCAGTTGCTGCAATACCGGCCCGACCTGGTATTCATCGAGTTTGCGGTGAATGGGGCTTACCGGGATGGCCTGGAAGGGATGATCCGGCAGATCTGGAAGGAGGATCCTACGATCGATATCTGCCTGCTTTATACGTTGTTTAATGGGCAGTCGGCTATCTATGCATCCGGTAAGGTGCCGGACAATATTGCGGCCTTTGAAGCGATTGCAACGCATTACGGTATACCCGGTATTCATTTGGGCTTGCAGCCGGCTATGCTGGAGGCTCAAGGCGGGCTGGTCTGGAAATCTGACAGCAAGACCATACAGGGTAAAGTCGTTTTTTCCAATGATGGCATTCACCCGCTGCCCGAAGGCGGCGACCTCTATGCCGGTGCTATTGCGCGGAGCATGCAGCGAATGCAGCAACAGGCAGGGAAGGTACCGCATACGTTGCCCGGCGCCATGATCGCCGCCAATTGGGAAGCGGCGGGCATGTATGCTCCGGAAGCCATCGCCCGGTTTAACGGAGCGTGGGAAAAGCTCGATCCGTCGGATAGCACCTATCTCAAGTCTTTTACAGGTTGGTTCCCTTACCTTCTGCAAGGGGAGCAACCGGGTGCCAGTTTCACGTTCAGGTTCTCCGGCGACATGTTTGGGTTCTTCGACATCGGCGGTCCGGAAGTAGGGCAATTGCTGATCGAGGTAGATGGTAAACCAGTGCGGCTGTCGGCCGTGCAGGCGGGTACGCGGGTGTCGACCATCGTAGCAGTAGAAGCAGCTCCCGTCAACCGGTTCAATAGCTTCTGCAATAACCGTTACCGCGGGCAGTTTGAATGCATCCGGCTGGCGCCGGGTGAGCATACAGTTACCGTCACCATCTCTCCCGACAAAGCGGACAAGCGTACCATATTGGGAGAAAAACAATTGCAGGATATTACGGCGAACCCACGCCGCTATGACCGCACGGTATTTTACCTGGGCAAAATATTATTGAATGGAAAACCGCTATAACCTGTCTGTTGTGACTGATGCCGATGGGAACATTCCCATCAATTGGGAATGTTCCCAAGGTGATTTTGTGTTGCTGTCGCTTTAGGCAAAGGAGTGCCCTGGTTACATTTGAAACCTGTTATTTATGCGCGTATTGCTTACCATAATCCTCGTGTTATCTCATGTCCTTGGTTGGGCCGGTGAGCCGGTCCGGCTGACCAGCCCCCATCAATCACTGCAGGCTGAATTATCCATCGCCGAAGGAAAACTCCACTATCGTTTGAAGGCGGGCGATCTCGTATTGGTGGAAGACGCTGCATTGGGTATCGTGGTGGATGGGAGGAGCGTGGGAACACGTGTGGAGGATATCAGTCTGTTTCGTCGCCAAGGGATTTATGAAGTGAGACAGTCTCGCTTTGGCGATCAGCGGGCAAGCAGCCATTGCATAGAATACATTGTACTGGTGCGTCAACTGGCTATAACGGATACCGTTATCTTCCGTTTGTTTGATAATGGCTGTGCATTCCGGTATCTACCTGCCGGTGAGTTGCAGGAGCGGGTGCAGGAGGAATTGACCACATTCAATTTTCCTGCGCAGGCGCGTGTCTGGTATTTCGAAAGGAATAATAACTGGAAGTTGAAATCCTATGCCGGCCTCTGGCAGCAAACAACTCCCGATCAACTGCCCACGGTTTCTTCCCAGGGACCGATACAGGGAAAACCCCTGGTGGCTGAGCTTCCAGGCAATAAGTTCATGGTCATCACCGAGGCGGCGTTAAACGGCTACAGCGGCATGCGCCTCAAGGCTATTGGGAACAATACTGTACAGGTGAATTTTACTGAGGGCAATGCTGGCTTTACCATTCACAAAAAACTATCGACACCCTGGCGGGTGATCCTGTTTGCGGATGGTCTCGATCAGCTGGTCAACAATAAAGTGATTGCACTATTGAACCCTGTACCCGATCCGGCGCTTTTTGCAGACCGTTCGTGGATCAGACCGGGTGTTGCGGTGTGGAGCTGGATCTCGCGTAAAGAGGAACTGTACATGGAGCCGGCAGAGGAGAAGCGTTTCATCGATGCTGCTGCGAAGCTTAATTTTCAATATACATTGATCGACGAAGGCTGGGAGACCAAATGGCGGGATAAGTGGAAGCAATTGGCTGCGCTCAGCCATTACGCCGCTAATAAGAAGATCGGTGTATGGGTGTGGAAGCATAGTAAGGACCTGTTGGATACGTTACAAAGAGATCGTTTCCTCGACAGCATCCGGCGTAGTGGGGCAGTGGGTATCAAAACCGATTTCATGAACAGTGAAGACAAAAGCTTCATTGATTTTGAGATAGGCTTGCTGCGGGCTTGTGCTCAAAGGAAGTTGCTGGTCAATTTCCATGGTTGCCAGGCACCCACCGGCGAAAGCACGACCTATCCCAATGAACTTACCCGCGAGGGCATCCGCGGCATGGAACTCAATATCATGAATGAGCCCATTCCTGCCTGGCACAATGCCGCGCTGCCGTTTACAAGGTTGCTGTGCGGCCATGGCGACTATACGCCTGCCTTCTTCAGCAACCGGGCTAATACTACCTATACCCATCAGCTTGCGTTGTTGTACTTGTTCGACTCGCCGTTTCAATGCATTGCAGAAAATCCGGTTGAGTTACTGCGGCAACCTGTCTATAAAGCAATACTGCCGCTATTGAAAACTTTACCGACTACCTGGGACAGTACCATTGTGCTGCCGGGCAGCGCCATCGGTACATGCGCGGCCTTCGCACGCCGGAAAGGCAATACCTGGTACGTGGCGGTGATCAATGGCGCTGATCGTGAGGTGCCTTTTCAACTGGATGCGGCATTTGCCGGAAGTCCGGTAAAAGGTACTGTAACTGTGATCCAGGACGCGCCAGATGGGAAAGGGTTTGTGCACGCTAAGCAGTTACCCAACCCTGGTAAAAATTCATCCTTCAGCATACCTGCCAATGGCGGTCTGGTGATCCAAATAAAGCAATGACCGGTTATGAAAGGAAGATTTTTGTGCTATTGTTTGCTATTGCTTGTTGCCCATATCCCTGTTTCATTGCGGGCCCAGGTTACTGTGACTATGGATAAGAAGGAACTGGTCATCAGCAGGGGTGGGCGTGACTATCGTTTCTTACCGGTATTTACCATTCTCTATAATGCTACCGATCCGGGTATGGCACTGAAGCCGACCGGACTACAAAAAGTAGAGTACAATGTACTGACCTGGAAAGTGAGTGACAGCGTTCGATATGATTTCAAACAGAAAAAGATTGGTGCCGCCATGGCAGGGGATGGGTTTGATGACCGAATCCTGCGCGCGAAAGCTGAATGGCGAACCGCGAACATATACCATGCCGGTGATCGTACCGTATTGGCGGCTACAGGGATTAAAAAGGTGAAGGATACTATTCTTTTCATCTTACCGGCTGCGGCTGATTTTACTTTGTCCGCTTACCTTTTAGAGAACGGTCCGTACCCGTCTTTGCACTTCTCCTTCAAGCCTCATAAGCCCGGCTATTACAGCGTGGGCTATTCGGGCGCGCCTGCCTTTGCGCCGGACGCAGTAGCGGGTATCTGGCAGCCGCTGATCTGGCAGGAAAAGCGTATCCCTGATGGCGCTTATTGTACGCCTGCCTTCATGGCCACTTTGCCATCGACGTTTGTCAATGACGGCGTCAATACCCTAGGGGTGTTAGCGGCGAGTAAAGAATTGCCTTTTCAGCCGCTTCCGACACTGCCCAATAGCCGCTTTGGTGTGGCGTTGGTGAACGAGAAAAAGCAATTGCAGCCGCAGCTCTATGCTCCTTTACCGGGTGGATACCTGTCGAAGATGGGACCGGGGGAATCGTTTGATTTCAGTTGTTATCTCGTGGTGGAACCAAAGACGATCAACCAAACTTATGAGCTATTGGCAAGAAAGGTTTTTGGTTTCCGTGATTACCGGTACAATGATATTGCGTCGCTGAATACGGCGCTGGACAATATGGTGGATTATTCCCTGTCGCACTATGCGTGGTTCATAGACAGTCTCAAGGGTTGCGCCTATAGTACCGATGTGCCTGGTGCGGTGAAGAACGTGTCGAGTCTGAATCCGCTGGAACTGGCCATCGTGCGGGATGATTCAGTGATGTTTGAAAAGCGGGCTTATCCATTGATGGAGTTTATGCTGAGCCGGGAGAAGTTTCTGTTTGCATTGGACAGTACGCAAAAGATACAAAGTCCCAGCCGTAAGATGAAGGGGCCCATTGCGCCCATCTCAGAATTGCTGGCTTTGTATGATGTGTTCGGAAAAAAGAACCCTTTCTACCTGGCCATGGCAGAGAAAGAATACCAAACGACGCGTGTTCGCAATATGGAGTACAAGGAGGTGGGCAGGAACTGGATCAGCGATATGTGGCTGTATAAGGCTACGGGCGATCAACAATACCTGCAGGCCAGCATGAAAGGTGCTGATCAATACCTTTTACAACGGATCGACCGGCCGCAGACCGCTTTCAACGATCCTATGCAGACCGGTTATTTCTTCTGGCCCACTTTCACCGGCAGGTGGATCGAGTTCCTGCAGTTATACGAACTGACGGGTGAGAAACGATACCTGCAGGCTGCCCGGGAGGGTGCGCGCAACTATACGATGTTTACCTGGATGAGTCCGGCTGTACCAGATAGCATGATCACCGTTAACAAAGGTGGTAAAGCGCCAATGTACTGGTACTTGCGCTCTAAAGGGCATACACAGATGTATTACCCGGAAGAACAGGCGCCAGCCTGGCGGCTGTCGGAGATGGGGCTTACCCCGGAATCTTCCGGCACATCGACCGGGCACCGGGGCATCTTCATGAGCAATTATGCTCCCTGGATGTTGCGGTTGGGATACTATGCGAAGGATAGCTTCCTCGTACAGGTGGCCAAGGCGGCCATCATCGGGCGTTACCGGAATTTTCCGGGCTATCATATCAATACGGAAAGGACCACGGCTTATGAGCAGCTCGATTTTCCCCTGCATGAGCACAAGGAACAGAGCGTGAACTCCTTTCATTACAATCATATACTGCCCATGGCGAGCATGCTGCTCGATTACCTGGTTACCGATGCCTTTGTACGCAGCAAGGCGCAGATCGATTTTCCTTCAGAGTACATGGAAGGGTATGCTTATCTGCAGAACAAATTATACGGTGCACAAAAAGGCAGATTCTATGCTGACAATGATGTGCAGTTGTGGATGCCGGCCCGTTTGTTGAAGATCGCCAGCAACGAGCTGAACTATATTTCAGCCCGCAAGGGTAATTCGCTTTACCTGGCTTTCGCTAACCAATCTGGCAAAGCGGTAACAACAACGGTCAGTATCGATCCGGCACGTGTACAACTTCAGCGCGGGAGCGGGCTCAGGTCATTCACCGGACCACAGCAGGCGAAGATCAAGGATGGCAGCTTTGTGATCACTGTTCCGGCGAATGGGCTGGCTGCCGTTCAGATAGAAGGAGCTGTAATTCGTTCGTCCTTTCAGCAAGCGTTGCTGGATTCAAACTACAGCGCCACCGGAAAGGATTACATAAAACTGAAGAGCGGCGGAGCGCATGCGATGCTGATGCGCCTCGGTCGATACGACAGGAGACTATATGTGTACCTGGAAGCCGATGATAATAAGATCAGCAAAGCGACTTTGGTTTGTACCAAATCGGATGGTGCGCAAATAACGATCGTTGATACGGCGTATCCATTTGAATTCACTGTTCCGGTAGCACAACATGGAGCGGTTCGTTTTGATCTCTCGTTGACGGGTGTGGATGGGAAGGTGCAGCAAAGCGAACAGGTGATTCTTGGAAATTAACCTTATTCAAATATTTATAACTGGTAAAGATGAAAGTAGATAAGAACAGTTCTGGTAGCAAGCGCTCATTGATGAATAAAAAGATGGAAGCCGACCTCGTCGTTGTTGGTGGGGGGCTTTCCGGTGTTTGCTGCGCGATCACGGCAGCAAGAGAAGGTTGTAAAGTTGTACTGGTGCAGGACAGGCCTGTGCTGGGTGGCAACAGCAGCAGCGAAGTGCGGCTCTGGGTGCTGGGTGCTACTTCGCATATGGGCAATAACAACCGCTGGGCCCGTGAAGGGGGTGTGATCGACGAGATACTGGTAGAAAATACGTACCGCAATCCGGAGGGCAATGCCGTGATCCTGGATATGCTACTGCTGGATAAAGTAATTGGTGAGCCCAATATCACGTTGCTGCTGAATACGGCTGTGTATGATGTAGAGAAGAGCAGTGCCGATACAATCAGCTCTGTGAAAGCGTTCTGTAGTCAAAACCAGACTGAATACCTGTTATCCGCTCCGCTGTTTTGCGATGCGTCGGGTGATGGGGTAGTGGGTTTTCTGTCGGGCGCCGCTTTTCGCATGGGAGCAGAAAGTAAAGAAGAGTTTGGAGAGCAATTTGCGCCGACGCAGGAATATGGAGAACTGCTGGGACATACTCTTTATTTCTATAGCAAGGATACGGGCCGTCCGGTCAATTTTGTTCCTCCTGCCTTTGCACTGAAGGATATCACGCAGATACCACGCTTCAAATCGTTCAATGCACAGGAATTTGGTTGTAAGCTCTGGTGGATCGAGTATGGCGGGCGATTGGATACGGTGCACGATACGGAGCAGATCAAATGGGAGTTGTGGAAAGTGGTATACGGGGTATGGAATTATATCAAAAACTCAGGGGAGTTTCCGGAGGCTGCCAACCTCACCCTCGAATGGGTGGGTACGATACCTGGCAAAAGGGAAAGCCGCCGTTTCGAAGGCGATTATATGCTGATACAACAGGATATCGTTGAGCAGCGCACACATGAGGATGCGGTGGCCTTTGGTGGCTGGAGTATCGATCTGCACCCCGCCGACGGTGTGTTTAGCGAAAAGCCCGGTTGCAATCAATGGCACGCAAAAGGTATTTACCAGATTCCTTATCGCTGCCTGTATAGCCGGAATATCGGCAACCTCTTCCTGGGGGGGCGTATCATCAGCGCTTCGCATGTGGCGTTTGGTTCTACCCGGGTAATGGCCACAGCTGCCTATGCTTCTCAGGCGGTGGGCATGGCTGCAGCGCTTTGTAAGGAGGAAAATCTGCTACCTGCCGATATCATTCAGAAAGGACGTATCGGCACTTTGCAGCAACGATTACAGCAGACTGGTCAATTTATTCCCGGACTGGTGCTGGCCGACAATGCCGATAAAGTTCAATTGGCCCATATCGAAGCCAGCAGCGAGCTGGTGTTGGAGGAACTGCCCGAAGAAGGCTTCCTGAAACCGCTGACGTTTTCATTGGCGCAAATGATTCCCCTGGAGGCCGGCCAGGTGGAGCCCTTTATCGTTCATGTGCAATCAGAAACCAATACCCAACTGGAAGTGGGGCTGCGCATCAGCAGTAAGCCGGGTAATCACACGCCCGATATCACCCTGGCTCAACAGGTGCTGGATATACAACCGGGCCGCAATTGCCTGCAGATCGCATTCGACGCCGTCATGGAACAGCCGGGTTATGCATTTCTAACCATTATGAAGAATCCGCTGGTGCAGTTGCATCATACGAGGAAAAGAGTAACAGGTATACTTTCTGTTTTCAATACCATCAACAAGGCTGTTTCCAACTATGGCAAGCAGACGCCACCCGAGGATATCGGCATGGATACTTTCGAGTTCTGGTGTCCGCAACGCAGGCCCGAAGGGCATAATATCGCTTTCAAATATCCCGCTGGATTGAATGCCTTTGCTGCTGACAATATCCGCAATGGTATCGATCGGCCAACCGATCATCCCAATGCCTGGGTGGCGGACTGGAGGGATCCTAATCCCCGGTTGAGCATCAGTTGGGAAGAACCAAAGACCATCAGCCGGATCGATCTTTTCTTTGACGCGGATTACGACCATCCCATGGAATCTGTATTGATGCACCATCCGGAATCGGTGATGCCTTTTTGTGTACGGAATTACCGTATCAAAGACGGTGCGGGCCATGTACTTGCGGTGGTGGAGGGCAATTACCGCACCCATAACGTGGTGAGACTGGAGAAGCCTGTTGTGGCAGAAAAGCTAATCATCGAGTTGGAGCATCCATCCCCTGAAGTGCCCGCTGCCTTATTTGCTCTAAGGTGTTATTGATAAGCGCTGCTTGAAAAGAGACCCTAAGACTAATATTCTTTGTGATGGGCTCTATATTTATGTATGTTTTTCACGCCAGGTGGCTTCTTCCTTTGGTGTGGAGGCATCTTTTAATAGTAAAAGTTTGTACCGTATAGTTAAATTTACACTACAAGTAAATACGGGAAATGGACGTTTTCAGCAAACAGGCAGCTTCAGAACTACAAATCTGGCAAAAGCAAATGCTGCGAAGGCCCTCTTTCTTTAATAACCTTTCCAAGCTGACGCAGGATAAGATCAACTCGTGGATACCCGAAAAGATACATAATGCAGTGACCGTTGCTATCAAGCAAATGATAAGGGGCGTATTGTTTGGTGCCAAATACACAACGGCCGATCCGCTGGTCAATGCAAGCTTGCAACTTCGGGAAGCAAGGATAGAGGAAAAGATCAAATTCTACCGGACCACTGCGGCAGTAGAAGGAGGTATAACCGGGGCTGGCGGTATTTTATTGGGGCTTGCTGATTTTCCTCTGTTGATCGCCATTAAGTTAAAATTGCTTTTTGATATTGCAGCTGTTTATGGATTCAATACCGATGATTACAGGGAAAGAGTATACCTGCTTCATATCTTCGAACTGGCATTTTCAAGCCATGCTCACCGGAAAAAAGTTTATCTGAAAATGGAAGACTGGGACCAGAAAAGCAAGCAGCTTCCAGAAGATATAAACCAATTTGAGTGGAGAAAATTTCAACAGGAATACAGGGACTATATTGACCTGGCCAAGATGGCACAATTGGTTCCTGTTATCGGTGCGCCGGTAGGAATATTAGTTAACTACAGGTTGATCAAAAAACTCGGGCATACAGCGATGAATGCATACCGGATGAGGTTACTTGATAGCCCTGTTCATTCATAGCGTTTCAATCATTCGTCCCGACAAAAAAAGAAGCCAGCAGTACCGCTGCGGGTTTTGTGTTTTCCGGATCATGCTCCGGCTATCATGGCCCCGGAAAGTTTTCTATAACATGCAGACCATGCCTCTTTTAATTCTTCGTTCCAGTCGTTTCCGAGACCATGTTCAAGTGTCCATAGCAAGGCGTTTCCTACCATTTTGTAATGCGCCGGAGTGGCTCCGTATTTAACATGACGAGCAGCCATTTCACTTATTTCCGTGGAGATCACGTCCAGGTTATCGAGCCGGGCCACGATCAGGCTCAGCATATCCATCAATTTTCGATATTGGGCATTCATGTCTGTGCCAAACATTCTCCGCAGTGACGGGCTAATATCGAATAGTTTGCTGTAAAACACGTCACCTACGATCTCTGGTTTAATCTGCTGAAATAGACGCCAGCTTCTTTTGATTAATTGTATTTCTTTTTGTGTCATCATTTATCCATCCATTTTTTCAATAAAGGAGCTTTTTCCCGGCTTACATCAACTTCCAGTTTCAAAGGCGATTTTACCTGGATCGTCAGCTTTTGATTGCCAACGGGCTTAACAGATTGGATGGCATTGATATGAATAATGGCATGCCGGTTAGCCCGAAAGAAAAGGCGTGGATTCAGTACTTCCTCGATGTCATCGAGTGCGGAGAAATCGTAAATATGCTTTTCCCCGCCAAATGTGTATATGTAATTCAGGTTGTCTTTTATAAATACGGCGATGTTGCTGGTTTCAACAGGGGTCCACTTATTGTTGGTATTGATAATAAAACGCTCCTTGTACTGTTGCTTTGCTGAAGCGGGATTGGTGAAAAAGTCCATCAGGTACTGCATGTCTACCGATTCGGGGAAAGCGCCAGCCCGCTGGTTCCGTACTTTGTCTATTGCCCTTTTGAGGTCTTCTTCCTGAACGGGTTTTAACAAATAGTCAACCCCATTTACCTTAAATGCCCTGATTGCATATTCCTCGTAAGCAGTACAAAATATGATGGGGCATTTTAATTGAAACTGTTCAAATATTTCAAAACTAATACCGTCACTTAGTTTTATATCCATAAAAAGGATATCGGGCTCACTGTTGGCGATAAACCATTTTCGGGCGGCCTTCAAACTGGGAAGAATTTCAAGCACCTCAATATCAGGCGCAACAGCACCAATCGTTTCCTGCATTTCGGCTGCAATCAATTGCTCGTCTTCAATAATTACTGCTTTCATGATCTATAACAAGGGGATTTTTACAATGAAGTACTTTTCGTCGGCTGTTATTTCTATAGGTTTTTCGCTATAATACCTGTATAAGGTTTGTAAACTGGCAAGCCCCTTTTTATTGCTGGTTTCTACCATATGGTACTTTTGCAGGTTGTTTCTAACAACAACATACTCAGCATCTATATAAATATCTATAACAAGCGGACTGTCTTTATCGGTTGTATTGTGTTTAATAGCATTCTCAACAAGGTTTTGTAAACTCACCGGCGCAATATACCTGCCATAGCTTTCGGCTGGAATAGTAATGTTTGCCTGAAGGCCTTCACCAAATCGTGTTTTTTGTAAGTCAATAAATACCTTGACGAACTCAAGTTCTGAGTGTAATGATACCAGCTCCTGGTCGCCGCTTTTCAATACATACCGGTATACTTTACTTAGTCCATCCAGAAAGCCTGTTGCCTGCTTGGTGTCTGATTTTATCAAACTACGTAAGGACGTTAAAGAGTTGAATAAAAAGTGGGGGTTTAGTTGCTGTTTTAAACTCTCGTATTGTACCAGGGTTTTTTCCTTCTCCAGTGCTTCCGCTTTTGTTTCCAATAGAAGGATACGCCGTTGTTTGTTCATTCTGTTGCGATAAAGTGCATACAATAACAAAGCAACTGAACCGGAAATCAGCATCCAAAACCATGTTGTTTTGTAGAAGTGCTTTTTAATGGTAATCGTGAATTGTTTTCCCTCCACATGGTCAAACTTATTACGCATAGCTGCTTTGTAAAGAAAGGTGTAACTGCCGCCAGGTATGTTTGTATATACCGCTTTGGGGTCAGTAGTGTAGTGCCATTCTTTTTCAAATCCCGATAGTTTGTAGGCAAACCAGGTTTGTGACGGGCTGCTATAGTTAAGTGCTTCGAGGTACAGGGTGAACGAGTTCTGCCTGGCATTCAGGTGCAGTTGACTACCCATTTCCTTATCGACCCACTTTTTTTCAGACTGTACTTCAACAGAGGCTATGTAAAAAGGGATCTTATTCTCCTCCTTTTTGAATTCCGACGGCCGGAACTTAATAAAGCCTTTGGTGGTGGGCATTATTATGATATCATCCAGCTGATACCCTGCGTGTTCTGTAAATGCTGCACTGGTGAGTCCCGAAGCCTCGTCGAAATAATAAAGATTTTGTCTTTTTTCATCCAGCATATACAGGCCGGCGGCGGTTCCAATCCATAACTGGTTTGTTGTATCGACAGCCAGCGATGTGGCAATATTGGTTTTTAATCCCTGGCTTTCATTTATCCAATAATACTGGTCTTTCTCCAGGTCAATACCCGTTACGCCATTGAAGGTGCTAATCCAAACTACGCCTTTTTTATCTTCTTTAATATCGATGACCAAATTGCCGATGATTGTCTTACGGCTACTGTCATTATTTTCCCAGAATTTGCATACGCCATTTTTTTCATCAGCCATAGCCAGCCCGTTGCCATAACCAACCCAAATACGACCTTTACTGTCATTATAAACAATGCGCGCCGAATAGCCAGTGAACTTTTTGAGCAGCGGGTGATTCCGTACACTATAAAACTTATTGACGCTTTCGCTATAGTAATATAAGCCGTCGTACCGGTTGGTGCCAAACCAGATACGTCCTTTGCGATCCTTGTTTGCTGTAAAATAGAACACCTTGGGGATAGAGTCTTTCTCGTCAAAAAAAGTCATCTTTTTGTTCTTCGGATCATAACAGTTAATGCCCCCTGCGGTGGCAAGCCATACTCTGCCATCATCGCCAATTTCAAGCCCGCGAACCGAATTATTATAGATGACGTCTTTCTTATTGGGTTCATTTCTCCAAACGCTCCAGGTATTTTTTCTGGGGTCATAGTAGGAGATCCCAAGGCCCGTGGAAAACCAATAGTTTCCACCTTTATCCTGGCGTGCAATACGACTTGTTTGAATCCTTTCCTTTTCGGGAAAGGGAAGTAATGTTGAAAAAAGGTTTTTATCCGGGTAAAAATAGCTGCATCCTCCTACCTTGCCGATCCATAACCGTTCATCAGCGTCTGAAAACAGGCAAATCAGTATATAGTCCGCATTATAGGTGTCCTTATTCCTATGGTTAAGATAATGATTTACTTGTTTGGTTGCCGGTATGTATTGGAGCAGGCCCGCCACATTGGTTGTGATCCAGGTATTGTTTTTTGAATCGCAGATGAGATCGTTGTAAGAAATTGTTTTATTCAAAGATTTGATGGAAGGATGATCTGAAATGACCTCCGATTGGCCATCTTCACGATGATGTCTGACCAATTTATACTGCGAAAAATTGCTTAACCATACGTAGCCCGTTTTGTCGACCATAATGCGGTTGACGGTTAGTTGACTCAATACCGAAACTGGATTAAATACAGCCTGGTTTGTTTCGCTGTTGTAGGCTATATATCCTCCCTTACTTCCTATGTATAGCAGATCGCCGCTTAAGAATAATGAATAGGTGGGGTGTTGATGGATGGCCGCATTTTTATCTTTAAGATCGGTTAGTTTCTCCTGTACGGTGTTGTACTCGTACAAACTTCCATTACAAATAAGAAATAGCCGATTATTAGAGGATGCGATCAGTTTCTCTATAAACCAGTTTTGCAAACGGGGATGCTTTTTAAATTGATTGGTCGGAAAATCAAATTCGTACAGCCCGTTGTCGCAGGCAAACCACAGCCGTCCATCAGGTCCGCTGGTAATTGAATAAGGAATACTGCCGGGTGCTGAAGTGCTGTCGCCATGTTTGTGGGTAAACCTTTCAATAGTAGTACCATTAAAGCGATTAAGTCCGCCCTGGGTAGCAATCCAGATGTAGCCGTATTTGTCCTGATTTATGGAGGTTACGTTGCCGTCATTTAACCCGTTTCTGACGGTTATATCATGAAAGTAAATATCGGCTATTTGAGCGTAGACACTCAAATGAACAAACAGCCCTATTAAGCCACCAAGCAGGCACCGGAAATTCTTCATTGCTTTAGTAAAATGAGAAATGTACCATAAAATACGAATGTATATAAACAAGTGCACCGGAAAGAAAGCGCGAGGGGAAAAAGTCCGTAAAACGGATAAAAAAGCCTTTGAAGTGCGGCCGGGATGATTAGTCGGTGGCATGCGTGTGCCATTCATATACAACGCCGGTAGTTTTTGTAAAGACAGGGGTCTTTTTTCATCAAATCACTTCATCGCAGGGTTTATCCGTTTGAAGGCATTGAATAGCGCGATGGCTTAACTCCGTTTGCATGCTTTTTCTGGGAAGGCAATCTTTGTCCTATCAAAATAAAATGACATGAAAAAAGTACACCTTTTCCTGATTGCTTTGCTTATAACAACTATCGCAGCCGCACAAACTCCTCAGTTAATAAACTACCAGGCTGTGGCGCGTAATAACAGTGGTCAGGCACTGGCCAATCAAACCATTAAGATACGCATAAGCCTGAATGCAGCAGATGCAAACAGCGCCATGACCTTTTACAGCGAAACAAGAACTGTTACGACAAACACCCTTGGGTTGTTTAATGTTCAGATAGGGGCATCCGGAGCCAGTTCTACCTATGGCAATATCAGCAATACAGAGTGGACTGATGGCAGCAAAACACGTACTATAAGGGTTGAGTTGGATGTAAACAATAGCGGCGTTTTCACCGATATGGGTAGCCAGCAACTGGTGTCGGTTCCGTTTGCATTAGCCGCTAATACAGCAGTGAATAGCACTAAAATTGGCGGCCGTACAGTAGATGCAGTGTCAGCCCCAACTAATGGGCAGGTATTAACCTGGAGCTCAGCCGCAGGCAAATGGCAGCCTTCAACCATTGCTTCTTCTGCCCCTGTATTTAAGGTATTTACCGGCCAGGTAAACAATATAATTGCCTCAAGTCCCAACTGGATCTTTATTGGCCAGTCGCAAGATATTACGCTTAATGCCGGTCAATATATTGGCGCCAATTTTTCTGCAGTCCTGGGACTTAATTCAGGAACTGCAAACCAGGTGTCTCTCTGTGCCTGCTATCAATCTTCAGGTGGAGGAACCATTTCGCCATTTACTCCTACCACTTTCATGGAAGCACCAATAACCGCAACCAGACTGACTTTTAGTTTCAGCGGAGCTGTAGTTCCTGGATCAGGTACTTATAAGGTGGGCGCTTGCGTGCGCAATAATTCGGGCGTCGCACTTAACGGCAATGACTACTATAGCGGTTATATACAAGCATTTTGATTTTTGAATGATGCCAGGACCTATAACTTATTCTAATAAACAAATAAGCTATTACATGATGAGGGTAGTAACGAAATGTAACACCGTTGTTCTATTGATGCTGGTTTGCACGGCAGCATCAGCGCAACAACTAAGTATACAAACCACTAATAGTGCCGGGCGAAGCCATAGTGCAGGCAGCATTTTACTCGAAGATGCGGTGGGTGGCCTTGTGGCGGAGGCTGTAAACAGTAATGCCATCATGTATACGCCCGACTTTTTACAACCCGTTGCAGGCACCACCACCAATATTCCTACCGTCGGCAACGTACAATTAGGCAGCGGATTTGCCGGGCTGGATAATGGCGGCGGCACCTTTTCCCAAAATGCCCTCCTGCTTGAATTTACTGTGGGTGAAGTTACCAGCATCAGTTTGCAGCAACAGAACAGTTTGCTTACACAGGGTATTTTGCAGCCCTTCGCTTTAACCGCTTTACCAGTAATGGGATTGGATTTTTTTGCCAGCCGAATAAACAGCAAAGAGGTGCGGCTTACCTGGAAAACCGTTCAGGAGATCGATAACAAAGGCTTCTTTGTTGAGCGGAAAATAGATTCGGATACCGGTTTTGCCGTGGTTGCTTTTGAAAGGACGAAAGCCCCTAACGGTACGAGTATTTTTCCTAATGAGTATGTGCTTTCGGATGCCAATAATTTCACTGGCCGAACTTATTACCGGTTGAAACAGCAGGATATCGATGGCCGGTTTTCCTATTCTGTTATCCGGTGGGTGACAGGAGAAGCGAATAAAAGCATTCACTTAAAAGCATGGCCGGTACCTGCCATCAATTATTTCAATATAAGCCTCTCAGGTATCGAAGAGGATGTTGTACAGGTATTTGATGGAAGTGGAAGACTGGTGAGGTCATTTATGATTACGGCCGCAAAGCCGCAGCAGGTAAATGATCTTAAGCCGGGCGTATACATACTGAAAGTTTTGAGCGACCGGAATATCAGCCAACGAGTAATTGTGCAGTAGTTCGTGGGGGGCCGGCAACTTAGTATTGCAGAGATGCTGTTTAACTGTTAAATGCTTACATCTCATGAATTTATAACGTAACTTAATATGTGTTCAAAGTTCTGTTAGCTTACTGCTGTACCGTGTTTATAAAACAAACACTACTATGCAAAAGTCACACTCACCGGTAAAGCCGGCAAAGAAAAATGACAAGAAGCTGGGATCTACGTCTCCTCAACAAATGGCTAATCAAGAACCGGAATATACTTCGTGGGTAGGTAAAATTCCACATATAGAACCAGGGGTGTACTCGGATGGTCTGCCATATCCCGACTTCAACTACCTTGCGTTTAAGCTCATTCTCAAACCCAACCGGTTTATTTCAAGGGATAGTTTGTTCGACTTTGCACGCGTGATAAAAGCACCGGCCGCTACTTATGGGGTTGATTTTAACGTGAGCAATTATATTGATGAGCCAACGAAGATCCGGGAGATTATTTTTATTGACACCGACGATTTCAGGCTATACAATAACTCTTTCATCCTGCGACGTCGTATAACTTACGTAAACGGCTTCCCGGAAGGCGATCCGGAAATTGTGTTTAAATTTAGAAATGCGGATCTTCAAACAACTGCTGAAACCGACGTGCGGCCCCAGATACAGGGAGATTACCAGGTTAAATTTAAATGCCAGGTATTGCCGTTAAAAGAGAAACTCGGCGGCGTGCGAATCCTGTATTCGAACAATGTTCAGTTCCCCCGCAAGAATGTCACCCAAAGTGATGCCCTTTCATTTGATGTGTTAACGCAGGTGTTTCCGACATTGGAGAAGCTGAAACAGGAGGAAGGTGAAAAGATAAACCTCGTCAATGGCGCCATTATAGAAGAGGTGTTGCAGGATATTTGCCTGCTGGATTTTGGTGAAGGCATTACAGCGAAAGCGAACGTCGGTATTTGGCGCACGCGCGGAGAACACCGGCCGCTTATCGGTGAATTTGCTTACCAGATTAAGTTCAAAGACAGAAGGGAGCTCAATCGTGAATCCATGAAACGTGCCGAAGCATTCTTCCTGGCACTCCAATATTCGGCCAAAGACTGGATAGCTTTGAATGCCACGAAAACAGGTGTTGTTTACAAACTCCTCGGCAACGCATCTAAATCCAACGAATAAAGAGTATGGCACGTCGATCATCACAAAAGGCGGAGGCATTGATGAAACGGCTCGGCCTTTCATTCGACCATATACTCGCCATGCGGTTCGCTGTCAATGTAGCTATTGCCACCTGGATCACCTGGACCACCCTGCGGCTTTTGGAAGATACCAATCCAATTTGGGCCATCGCCTCCATGGTGGCTGCATCTGATCCGCAGCCAGTTGAGGCGCGGAAGATGTTTAGGGCGAGAATCATAAATGTTCTTGTTGGTTGCGCCGTAGGCCTGCTCTTTCTACTGCTGGGCGGCGCCAAAGATTGGCTGCTCCCGTTGGCGCTGGGTACCACGGTACTTATCTCTTCTTATGTCGTACGCATTAAAACCATGTGGCGGCAGGCGCCTATCACAGCTGCCGTAGTCATTGCTGCGAGTATCAGGCACGGAGCTTCTGCAGAAATGGGTCTCCGCTACGGACTGCATAAGATTGGTGAAGTGATTTTTGGTTGCCTGGTAGGTTTACTGGTAAGTTTGGCCATGTCAAAGGTCTGGCTTATTCAGCCTTCATCAGACGCGACGAAACCCTGACAGAGGTCGCAGCGTCAATGCACTATTTTACGTACTTACCCATCCAAAACATCGGTTGCCGGATTGCATAAATCTACAGGCTGTTTGTCAGTAGTAAAGCCTGTTTAGTGCCCAGGAAGCGGTTGTTCATGAGATTCTTGTTTTAATCTGATTTTTGGGAGATATTTAGATACCTTCAAAGAGCTGTCTTTAAAACGAAGGGAACGTCTATATGTCTCCCAAACTTCTTTTTACCGCTCGTTGTTTTTTCGCATTATCGCTGATCGTCTTCGGTGTTCAGCAGTTTGCATTGGGTAAGCTGGTAGCCGGAAGGCCGTCGGTGCTGGCGAGCCTTATTTCGGGTGAGGATGTCGTCGCGTATATCGTCGGCGTTCTACTGGTATTGACGGGCCTGCTGGTATTGGTTGGCCGGTTTTACCAATACGGCCTGATAGGCGTGGGTAGCTGGCTGCTGGGCGCAGCTGCCTTGCCCAACCTGGTGCAAACGATCGCAAAAGCCGACTACGGTGCCTTGCTCACCTGTACCGGCAAAGCACTAACCCTGGGGTCGGGAGCTTTCCTCGTATTGGCAAGTTTTTATAAAGGAGCGGCGCCCCTTGTTGGCGCTAAACCTGCTGTCGATGCACCTTTGCCTGTTGCCACACGAACGCTTGCAGGTGCCCCGGCTTTCTTTCTCCGCCTTGGTGTCCTTTGCCGCTTTTGCTTCGGCCTCTTTCTGCTGGCCAGCGGCATCCAGCATTTTCTCTTCGTCGATTTTGTAAAAGCATTGATCCCTGCCTGGATACCCGGCGATGTTTTTTGGGTGTATGCGTCGGGCGTTTTTTTGATCGTTGCGGGTGGTTGTTTCCTGGCCGGCTGGCAGCTGAACAGGGTAGGGAAGACGGTGGCTGCCGTGATCCTCGGATGGTTTTTAATACTGCATCTACCGAGAGCGATTGGTCCGGATGGCAATGCCAACGAGTGGACCGCCTCCTTTGAAGCACTTGCTTTCAGCGGACTTGCTTACTTGTTGTCTGTGCCTGCTTTCTACGTTATGTCCCAGCCCCGGATATAGCTGGTGAGTCATCTCCGATCTCAGTTACAACCCTATTATATACGGCCCGTAGTCAGGAGAAATAAATTGGTCGTTTTCCCGCCTTAGCTTATATTTAAGTAGCGATTCTTCTTTTACAGTACCGGTACCATTTCTGTGCACTTCAAAGTGGTATCGGCAAATAGGAACTGCAACCCGACCAATGCGATGAATGCTTACCATTGCAGATATTCGTTTTCCATTGGTTTTTCCTTTCCGGTTGACAGGTATTGAACAGAGCCCATTCCCGATGCAAGTTTTTCCTTTACTAATTATTAATCCTGCCCCGTTTGGATGAATTGGCGGTAAGTCCTTTTGCCGTTATTACTGTACACTATTAAAAAATACATTATGGCAGATCAGAAGAGTACCTATCAGCAAACAGCGTTGGGTGATGTGGCAGCGCGGCAGTTGGCTATTGCTACCCGTACCGTTCCGCAAATGGTAACCATCAGTCCGCGTTGGCTTACCCGCCTGTTGAGTTGGGTGGGCGTAGAATCCGGCGTGTACCGGTTGAATAAGGTAAAGGATGCCGGCGCCATCGTGGTGGATTGCTCGGCACGCGACGAACACATATTGCCGCAAACCTTTGTCGACTACATCGAAAATCCCCGGGAGTACAACCTGGCGGCTGTGCAAACGATCGTCGATGTCCACACCCGGGTGTCGGACCTGTACAGCAAGCCTTACAACCAGATCAGCGAACAATTGCGCCTCGCTATTGAAACCATCAAGGAGCGGCAGGAAAGTGAGCTGATCAACAACAAGGAATACGGCCTGCTGCACAGCGTAGCAGCCAGTCAGCGTATCAAGACCCGCACCGGGGCGCCTACCCCCGATGACCTCGACGCACTCATTGCTTTGGTGTGGAAGGAGCCCGGCTTCTTTCTATTGCACCCACAGGCGATAGCTGCCTTTGGCCGGGAATGTACGCGCAGAGGGGTGCCGCCACCAACCGTATCGTTGTTCGGCTCACCGTTCATCACCTGGCGGGGTATCCCGTTGATCCCATCGAACAAGCTCCCCATAGAGAAGGGTAAATCAAAGATCATTCTGCTGCGCACCGGCGAAAGCCGCCAGGGGGTAGTGGGATTATTTCAACCTGGCCTGCAGGGTGAGCAGTCGCCCGGCTTATCGGTCCGTTTTATGGGCATCAACGACAAGGCTATTGCTTCTTATTTAGTATCACTGTATTGTTCTCTGGCAGTGCTGGTAGATGATGCCATCGCTGTATTGGATGATGTTGAAACCGGCCATTACCATGAATACAAATATTAACCAGTCAGATGTGCCCGACGAAGCTGCGCTCCAGCAGCTCGCCAATGAGCTATTTCGTCAGTCTGAAGCCAGTGAGGGAGTGCCTGGCTTGCCGGTGCTGCCGCCGCAGCACATTCCTGCCTCGGTGGCCGGTAGCGGTCAATCGCCTTCCGGCATCCTTCATGGCAACAACATCAATTTCGAGAACCCGCAAACAGGTTTTCCCGATAAGAACCTGCAGGAAGCCGGTGTAGCGACTATGCCGGGTGACAGCGTGTATTCACCGGCACACAAGTTGAAAGAATACCTGCCTTACGAGGCAGACCCGGCCTATATGTTCAACCTGCAGGCAATATTGTCCCTGATCCCTTCCAATACTACATTGGCGCCTCAATTGCCGGCATGGCCGGCAGATGCCGGTAATATTTGGGCGCATGCACCGGGCTACTATTTCCTGGAAGACAAAACAGCTACGGCCGGCGCCTGGGGATTCGATGCGAATGCTATCAAGAAGGATTTTCCGATCCTTTCCGAAAAGGTAAATGGCAAACCACTGGTATGGCTCGATAACGCAGCCACGACGCAGAAGCCCCGGCACGTTATTGAACGGATCAGCTATTTCTACCAACACGAGAATTCCAACATACACCGGGCAGCCCATGAACTGGCGGCGCGCGCCACCGATGCCTATGAACATGCCCGGAAAAAAGTGCAGACCTTCATTCATGCCGCTTCGCCCAATGAGATCGTGTTTGTTCGTGGTACCACTGAGGCAATCAACCTGGTGGCCAAGAGCTGGGGTGATCAGTACCTGCAGCCGGGCGACGAGATCGTGATCACCCATCTCGAACACCATGCCAATATAGTGCCCTGGCAACAGCTGGTCGCTAAGAAAGGGGTAAAGCTGCGGGTAGTGCCGGTTGATGATGACGGACAGGTATTGCTGGATGAATATGGAAAGCTATTGAACAGCAAGACCAAACTGGTCGCTTTTACTCAGGTATCGAACGCGCTGGGCACCATAACGCCATCAAAGATCATCATCGATATGGCGCACCAGGCAGGAGCCAAAGTATTGCTCGATGGAGCTCAGTCGGTATCTCACATGCGCACCGATGTACTGGCGCTGAACCCCGACTGGTTTGTCTTTTCGGGCCATAAGGTATTTGGGCCCACGGGTATTGGCGTTTTGTATGGTAAGGAAGAGCTGTTGAACCAAACAGAACCATGGCAAGGAGGGGGAAACATGATCAAGGATGTCACGTTTGAGCGCACCCTGTATCATAATGCGCCCGGCCGATTTGAAGCTGGCACCGGCAATATTGCGGACGCAGTGGGTTTAGGGGCGGCGCTTGATTATGTTAGCGGGCTTGGTATCGACAATATTGCACTGTACGAACATTTCCTGTTGGAGTATGCTACCGGATTACTGCAGCAGGTGCCTGGTTTGCGACTGGTCGGCACGGCGAAAGAAAAAGCCAGTGTGCTGTCGTTTACATTGCAGGGATATTCCAACGACCAGGTAGGGCAGGCTTTGAACCAGGAAGGTATTGCCGTGAGAACAGGCCATCATTGCGCCCAGCCGATCTTGCGCCGGTTTGGCCTGGAGAGTACCGTACGTCCTTCGCTGGCTTTTTACAATACTTGTGCTGATGTGGACCTGCTGGTGGCCACCTTAATGAGAATGAAGCGTGGTGGGTAATTAAATTTTACCGCCCGGGGCGCCCTTTCTACATTTGCGCCCTTACGTTAACACCACGCTTCTATGGAATATTCAAAAAGCTACACCGTTAAAGACGAGCACATCGATGTGCAAAACATCATGGATGGGCTGTATTACCCCTTTTACATGGAGTATTGCCGGCACGATTTCATCAAGGAGGTGCTGGGTTTCGATTTCGAAGAAGAGGCACGAAATGGCGTGAACATGGCGCTATCGAAATATTCACTCCAGTTCGTACGGTCTTTGAAACAGGGCGACCAGTTTATCGTTACCTGCAGCCCCATGTTGGATAAGAACAATAAGTCTGTACTGCATTTCCGCCAAACCATCATGCTGAACAATAAAGTGGTGACCAAAGCTGTCTTCTCGGGCACCTGCGTGAAGGCCAGTGGTGGCAGGCCCTACCTCCCGGAAAACCTGCTGGAGAAACTGGCCGGCGCCCCCGAATGGGATGGTGAACTGTAGCCAATTACCGTGAAAAAGCGGTTGCGCTTTCCAGAGAAGTTATGGCCCTGCATGCATGCAGGCAGTGTATAAATAAGGCTAGCAACTACTGCTCCAGCCGATGCTTGAGATTGGCCAGGCTGGTCTCCAGATCCCGGCCTAACGTTTTTTCTACATTGGTGAGCAAAAGAAAGATATTCGCGGGATACTTCAATTCACTGCTGAAGACCCACTGCACCGTCGTGGACTCAGCTTTGTTGATGGAATTGGCAGCTGCCCCTGTTGTCATCAAACTATGGGCAATGCCTTTAAAGGGGCGCCTGAATCTTACTTCTGTATTCAATTGTTTACCATCTACTATGCCGGTGATCTCCTGTTCGCCGGCACCGGCTTTGTTGTTGCCATCCCAGCCATACACAAAGCCGGTAGTTCCATCATTACCGCGGAATTCCTTTTTCATGTGCGGGTCCATCATGACCCATTTGCTGTATTGTTCCTGGTTTTTCAGATGGCGGATATAGTTGAACACTTCCTGTACGGGCCTGCCGATGGTAACGGTGCGTTCTATACGGTAGGCTTTCCTGGTAAATAGTGCTGCGAGAAATAGGATGCATACAAGGCCGCCGATGATGGCGAGCAGGGTGAGTAGAATGTTCATGATTCAATATTTTAAAGCGTGAATAATAGTTTAGCGGTTGCTGCCAATGGCAATGGCATTCCTGGCAACGGCGATCAGCCAGGCGCAGTTGGTAAGCAGCAGCAGGCGGTTGGTCCAACCGAGATAACTGGTTTCGATGAACTGCCCGCCCGATTGCGCAAACATGGCGAAGGTGGCGGCAAACATCAGCAGCAGGCTGATCCAGATGGCATGTGCAAAGCGAACCAATGGTGTCCCGGCCGTTCGCCATTGCTGGTTCTTTTTTAAGCTATAACTGATGAGCAGCGCGGCGATGGCCTGTCCGGGTAAGCCGATCATGGCGGCAAGACCGTGCAGGCTACCCTGCAAAGTAGGTTCGGCCGGTGGGGCGAAGGGGTCATCTATTACACACAAGCCGCCAAGGAGCAGGGCGATGCCGGTAACATACAACAGGCCCAGACCTACGCTCCCTGCGGTAGTTGTAACCTGCGAGCGGATGGACCAGCTCAGGGATAAGCAGCTTAATGACCAGGCAAGGAAGGCGCATTGCATGATCCACCCGTGCGGCGGCCGGGCATATTCGCTCAGCATATGGCCGGCAGGCGAAAGATCGCTTTTGATGAAGTGTAGCAGGGCTACGAGAATAAGCGCCAGGCTGGCGGCGGTAGCGGCCATTCGGGCGGCCGTCTGGGCAATAGAAGTTCCTGTCCTCACCGGCGATGCGGTGAGGTACTTGTTTGCTGTTGTCATGGCTATAAGTGTTTGGTGAAGTTTATTGCGGGTACGTGAAGTTGATCATCCACTGTACGCCAAACTGGTCGAGGCACATACCGAAATAGGCGCCCCAGAAGGTTTTTGCCATCGGCATCTCGATTCGGCCGTCATCTGACAGCGCGTTGAAGAGTTTGTCGGCCTCCTTCTCGCTGCCCGCCTGCAGGCAGATATGGTAGTTGTTGCCGAAGGTGATATTGCTTTCCATTTTGGTAACGATATCCGATGCCATCAGCTGGAGGTTGGGGGAAAGTGGCAGGGCTATATGGATGAGCTTCTGTTTGTCTTCTGCCACCATTTTTTCGCTGCCGGGCACATCGCCGTATCGCTGTACCATGGTGAACTCACCCCCGAATACTTTCTTGTAAAAATTCATGGCCTTTTCGGCATTCCCGTTGAAGTGCAAATAGAGATCGACATTTTTCATGGCTGTGTTTTTTGATTGCACAACAAAAGTAGGTGACATTCCCCCATGTGTCCATAGGTAAATACGACATTCTGCCTATGCCAATTGCGACAAGGAATACCCTTAGTTTTGTACAAATAATCAGCATGAAGCACGTTTCCATACTGGCGCTCCGGGATTCCAATTTCGCATCGATCGTGGATGCCAGAAGCGTATTGCTGAAGGTAAATGAGCTGCTGGCATTAAACCACCAGCCTAAGGCATTTGACGTGCAGATCGTAGGCATGCAGGGCGACACGAGTTTGTCGGACGGGCTTTACAGCATTCATCCCGAGGTGATGACCGATGCGCTGAAAAAGACCGAACTGATCATCATCCCGGCGCTCGAGGGAGATATGATGAGCGCAACACACAATAACCGGTTTTATGTAGACTGGATCGTGAAGCAGTACAAGAAGAATGCGGAGATCGCTGCGCTTTGCACGGGTGCTTTCATGCTGGGTTTTTCGGGATTGTTGCGCAATAAGAAGTGCACTACGCATTGGCAGTATGCCAATGAGTTCCGCTATTTCTATCCAAACGTGGAATTGATCGATGAAAAGATCATCGTGGAGCACAATGGACTGTATTCAAGTGGTGGCAGCAATGCTTACTGGAATCTGTTGCTGTTTTTGGTAGAACGGTTTGTGAGCCGGGAACTGTCGATCCAGGTGGCAAAGTATTTTGTGGTGAACCTCGATAAAGTAAACCAGACGCCCTTTATCATCTTCAATGGGTTGAAGGATCATGAGGATACGCTAATCCTGCAGGCGCAGGAGTTTATTGAAGCCAACTATCCGCAAAAGATCACGGTGGATGAACTGGCAGACAAGCTACACCTCACGCGACGCACCTTTGAACGCAGGTTCAAGAAGGGAACGCATTGTTCGGTCATCGAATACCTGCAGAAAGTACGGATCGAAGCCAGCAAGAAGGAGCTGGAAACCGGACGTAAATCGATCGACGAGATCATCCTCGAAGTGGGTTACTCAGATGCTCAAACTTTCCGCGACATCTTTAAACGGGTTACGGGCACCACGCCGGTGGAATACAAGAACCGCTATGCGCGGTAATCAGGCCGGATCCCGTACACCGCTGTAATAGCCTTCGTTTATTTCTTCACGCTCGCTGCATCTACTTTTTTAATAAAATCGATTACCCCGTTCATAAATACTCTCTGATCATCCCACATACTCAAATGGCTTCCATTGGGACAAAACAGGTAAGTGCCGTTCTGCACTTGCGTACTCATCCATTTCATGTGTTCAGGATCCATGGTATCGTGTTTGGCGCCCACCGTGAGGGTGGGTACTTTGATCTTTGGCAGATCGGCCCGGCGATCCCAATTGGCCAGGCGGCCACCAATGCCAAATTCGGAAGGGCCCTGCATCAGCGTATAGATGGAGTTATTGAGGTGTTTGAAACTACGCATCACAGGTTCCGGTAGTTCGGGCAGGCGGCAAATGTGCTGGTTATAGTAATTGGCCATCAGCAGTTCCATGTATTTAGGGTCCTGGAAGGCTTTGCGGGCTTCCAGTTGACGGATGGTGTCGAGCACTTTGGGGTCCATTTGTTGGGCCAGTACATTCTCGGCGTAATTGCCGTATTCCGGACAGCTAGCCATCATGTTACAAATCAGTAATCCTTTCAGGTTATCCTGGTATTTGAAGGCATACTCCAGGGCCAGCATACCGCCCCAGGAATTCCCCAATAGAAAGAAATTGCTTTTGTCGAGCGATAGCGCTTTCCTCACTTGCTCCACTTCGTCTACAAAATGGTCGATGGTCCATAAGCTGCTATCGGTGGGCTGATCGGAATAGTAGGAGCCCAACTGGTCATATTCATAGAATTCGATGCCCTGCCCGGGGAAATAGCTTTCAAAGCATTCCATGTATTCGTGTGTCATAGCGGGGCCGCCGTGTAACAGGAGAACTTTGATGGAGGGATTGTTACCGAATCTTTTGGTCCACACCTTGAACGTGCCAATTGGCGTTTGTACGGGGATCATTTTTATGCCTGCATACCGTACGCCGGTATCTCCGGTATTGAAGTCGCTGGATGTGGCCGTTGCTAGCTGGCTGTTAGGTTGCTGACAGGCAAAAATTAGCAGGGTCATGGCCGTGAGCAGACCCGGGAAGATATTGCGCATGAGCAGTAGTTTAAAGAAAGATACGGAATTTAAGCAAGTTGCTGGTTAAGAGTAGAAGGAACGAATGAAGGTTCTTCGGGTTTGTCTTCATTGTGCAGTACTACTCCCGTATTTTGGGCTTTGATCAGCGTAATGGCCCTGGCCCATAAGATTTCGTTTCGAACGGGTATGGTAAAATAACGCATTTGGTAGGCTCCGAAGTTATCCAGGTAATAAATAGTGAATTCCGTTGCTGGTATTTCATTTCTGTCCCATTCTTCCTCTGTCTGAGGCTGCTTGATGAAAGTAATGAGCTTAATGTCCCTAAAACGGATCGTTGCATCTCCTGCCATGGTTGATCGTAGATAAAGACAATGATCATCGAAACTCGCTTCAGTGTGCCCAACGTAGTCACTCAAAGCAAACACTACAAGGTACACAGAGAGGAAAAGAAAAGCTATATAACAGGCATTGTGTGGATCGGAGATCAGTAGTCCGAGGAGTAATAGGAAAATTCCGGATGGGATCCATGGAAAACGGCTTTTGGGGCTGGTAGCCAGTATCATCATGCACAAAATTTGCCTTTTTTTCGGTTACTGCAAAGGATACACGTGTATTAAGTTTTTGTTACCACGGCGCCGGTCTGTCCGCGAGATCATTTTGATGCCTTGCCTGTTCGCAGACCAGTGCGGCTAATGCGACCGGGAGTTGTGGACAGGCGTTTAGGCAACGAATGTAACTTATTGGCAATATAATGAGACGATATGGGGCCAGCACCGGTGGGTAATGATTTACATTCACCGGAAACTTATACCTATGTCGAAATCGATTGCCTTGTCACGCATACTGGCGGCAGGTACGATCTTGCCGTTGTTATTCTTTTTTGTTCCCGCTATCGCACAGGTAAACTGGCCATCGGGTCAATTGTTGCCTTCGTTTCCCACGCCTGCCTCCACACAGGATCTTATATTACTTCGTGAATCTTCTTCGCGCTGGGAAGCGGAAGGCGGTTCCATCAGTCACAATACAGGCCGGCTCGAAACGGATGGCTGGCTTTGCCAAACCGGTATCGATGCGGCCAACCAGCATATGGTATTTGGGCCATACGTGACCAATATCCCTGCTGGGCCCAATGTGGCGGAGTTCAGGATAAAGACCGACAACAATACGGCCAACAACGACCCCATCGTCGATATCGATGTGCGGAATGCCACATCGGGCGCTATCCTGGCTGCGCAAACGATCACCCGCCAGCAGTTCACGGCGGCGGGCAGTTACGTCAATTTCACCTTGCCTTTTACGCTGTCAGGCGATAACCAGTCGCTGGAGTTACGGATCTATTGGCGCGGCGCTGCCTATACCAAGGTCGATTGGGTGGGGGTACAGCAAAATGCCTCGTCGGCGGAGATGTACCTGTTTGCCTCCTTGAAAGGGATTGTGAATAGGGTACAGCCACGAATCTTCAGTTACGAAGGTGATGCCTTTGCAGAAGGACAATACACCTGGCTGCAATCGCTCGGCATGAGCTGGAATGAACCGGCCGATAAATGGAGCCTCATTACTAAATACCGTAGCGAACTGTTGGGGGTGATCGTGTATGATCCCGCGCAAACGGCTACGATCAACCTGGCTACCACCCTGACCAAAGACCGGAAAGCATTGGTCGCTTCACCGGGATTGTTATCACGATTAACAGCTGCTCCGTATAATCTACCGGTGGTTCTCGACCTGCGTGGCCAGTATACCAGCAAACTGCAGGTATACCAGGCATTGTACAATACTTATTGGCCCACGATCGATCACCGCTTGCTGATCGGGTTAAACCCCGATGTACACAAAGCGGCGCTGCGTGAATATGCTACCGCGCTAGGCGCTGCTACGATCTGGCTCGATCCCAATGTCGCCGCCGAAAGTACCCTACTTAATAGCTTCCTGTCGTCCATGCCGGTTGGCGCCAATTATATGGGATGGTGGCCCGAAGAAGCGCCCGGCGTACAAAGAGGTTCTACCTATGGCATCAGCACCATTGCGAGCGACTGGTGCAGCAACCTCACCATGCACAGCGGAACATCGCG
The DNA here is from genome assembly GCF_029223285.1 of Paraflavitalea sp. CAU 1676. GTDB lineage: Bacteria > Bacteroidota > Bacteroidia > Chitinophagales > Chitinophagaceae > Paraflavitalea. The sequence goes on from NZ_JARHUJ010000010.1 coordinate 225,026, forward strand.
TACGATCAATATTACACCGGCGCCTTCTAAACCAACCTTGCAGAATAAGATCTATGTGGCCTTTGTCTTAAGCGATGGCGACAACCTGCAATATGTGGAGCACCTGATGCGCAAGCTATGGAACAATGCCGATCGTGGTACCGTGCCAATGGGATGGACCTTGTCGCCCGCGATGGTGGATGCCATGCCGTCGGCGCTCAATTACTACTGGCAAACGGCGACTGTAAATGATAACCTGATCTCGGGGCCATCGGGCTATGGATATGTGTACCCGAATAATTTTCCCAATCAAAGTATACTCGATCAGTTTGTGTCTAAATCAGAAACCTATAACCGGAAAGCCGGATTGCGGGTACTCACGATCTGGAATACGATCACAGTCGGCATCAACCAGAATGTGGGACAAAGCTTTGCCGCCAATGCACCCTCCATGCTGGGGCTTACCGCGCAAAATACAGGTGGGGGATTAACGATCTACAGCTCATCGCTGCCGGGGCAGGCCTTGTCGTGCAATTATTGCACCGGCGAACAGGCGATGAAGGATCATATCGCGACGGCTGCTGCTGGATGGAATGGTACGTCGCCACGGTTCGTCATCATCCAGGCGCAACCCTGGACGAACGTAACACCGACAAGTTTTAAGAATGTGGCCGCATCGCTCAATACCAACTATGTGGTGGTGCGCCCCGATCATTTGTTCCAGTTGCTGCGGCAGGCCAATGGTTTGCCGGTTGATCCGGGACCGAAGGGGCAGGATATTACGGACCTGGGGGGCACGCTCACTGCACAGTATCAAACGGGATCACCCACTGGCGAGGAATACGGCAAGTTAATTGATAATAATACAAGGGCAAAATACCTCACGTTCAATGCCAGCGGCTGGGTACAATTTCAAGCCAATAGTTCATATGTTGTAAATGGCTATTCCATTACCTCGGCCAATGATGCGCCCGAGCGTGATCCGCTCAACTGGACCTTGCAAGGCTCCAACAATGGCACAGGCTGGACGACGATCGACACGCGCACGAACCAGGATTTTCCGAATCGGTTTCAAACAAGAACGTTTACGATCAGCAATACCACGGCCTACACATATTATCGCTTCAACCTGACCAACAACAGCGGAACGATCCTGCAGTTGGGCGAGTTCGAGTTGTTTGGTACGCCGGCCAATGCGAACCTGATTGTGATGCGACGATAGACGTTGAGGCGCTGCCTGAGAAACATTGCTTATAGAGGCGCTGCGGATGTAAATGATAGCGGGACGGCCGATATTGCCGTGCCGTAATTAGAAGGTTATTTTTGCACTAACCTGTAATTTGTCGGTATAGCGCGTAAACTCCACGTCGCAAAAAGTAACGGTTGGATCGTAAGTTGGCCCGCTCACCAGGATAGTGCCGCCAGATGCATACCAGAAGGCGCCGTTATTATCGATGATGACAGTGACATTGCCTTTTTTCTTATCACCATTCCAGGGTACGATGGAGTAGAGGCCTGAACCGGGGTAACCTCCATAAAAATTAAATACCAGGTCATAGTTACTTCCTGTTGCTTCTACTTCGTAATAAGAAGTCTCGTTAGAGCCGTTTGCATAAAAGAAAGAAACACCGTATGTGGGAGAAAGCTGCATGTAATTATTGCGCAGGTTACAGCTTGGTGTTACCGGCGTTACGCCAATCGAGTCGGTTTGAGCAGTATACAGGCATCCATCTTTGGTAATAATATCTACGGTGTACTTGCCGGCGTTGGCGGCAGATGGATTGCTGATCTGCGGGTTCTGTTCGTTGGAGTAAAACTTATTTGGGCCCCGCCAGCTGTATAAATGAACATTATCGATGCCATTGGCAGTGAGCGATATGCTTCCATTGGCATTTTTACTTACGGAGGCCTGGGCTTGTTTAGTGCCGTCGCAATGTTCAAAGTCTTTCGAAGAACAAGCGGCGAGTAAAACAGCTATTATCGTGATGGGTATAAGTTGTTGCAAGGTCGGCATGTGAAAGTGTTTGTGAGGGACAAGTTTAGGTGAGTTGACGGATGCTGCGGTAGCCGCTTACGGTTTGGCTCCAAAAACGATCCCATATGTTATTTGCAGGTACAGATTACCTTCGGCGTTACTGGGACCGGGTCGCAAGCCCAGTTCAATCAGGCATTTGGCGCCGAAATTCCTTTTGTACATACCTGTAAACTGATAACCTACACGGGCTCCTAACTTGTTGACCGGCGTGGCCGACAGGTCGAGCCGTTGCGGAAGGTGTCCCTTTGCCTGCTTCTGCGTGGGGTATTCCAGCGAATGATAATAGATCATATCCTGAAACTGCAGCTGATGGGCATAGAGCAGATCAAAGAACACATCAGTCTGTGATTTTTCCTGACGCCGTCCCGTATACCTGTCGTCGTCGAGCGTGATCTTCATATCCCGGAAGGTGGTGAGGGCAACTCCTATCACGGCGATATTGGATTGCATCATAGTATTTCCTTTGTCAAGGTTTTCGGGCCGCAACGTATACACTTCACCCTGGTAGTTGTAATTGAAGGCGGGGGTATTCGTTTCAAACGCAATTCCGTTTTTGGTCTCAATCATTCTCTTGTCTACAACATATCCCAACCGGCCGGTAACTGCTTTCAATACAGTGCCGCTCACACGGCTTACGGCAATGGAATTACGGTCTGCCTTGCCAAGGGTGATATGGTAGTCGTCTGTTTTTTCCCAGGAACTGATGGTGGGCGAGAAGAGGAGATGAAAGCTGCTGCTGGGTTTCACGTTTACGGCTGTTCCATAACTAACCCAATCTTCATTGGGCTCGCCTTTGTGATTTTCGCCGCCAATATTATCGGCATAGGCAAAATAGTAGCCACCGCTGATGCGCAGGAGGCTGCGCCAGGTATAGAAAAATTCGGCGGCGCCACCAATATTGAGGTTCAGACCATGCACGTCGAGATAAGCCGGACTCACGACGATACCGAAAATACCGGAATTGGCGGGTTCGTTGCGTTGAGGTTCGTAATGAATGGTCCTGTCCGATGAAGCGAAGGGTGATGGAGGAGTCACTGTGGATCTCTTGTATTGTGCGGAGACAGTGCCCGGCAGGCACAGTGCGCCTATCAGGAGGCAGGGGATCAGTTTTGTCATGTAGGGTACGGGTTGGTTAGGTGCTATCGTCGTTCGATGGACGAATACTCCTATAACGCGCTCGGATAGATGGATATTGCAGGGACACTGCAAGTGACTCGACCGTGGTTGGCGATAGGTGCAGGGCTCGAACCTGCGTCCATCCGGTAAACGAGCCGGACGTTCTACCACTGAACTAACCTATCTAATTGTTTCCGGGAGTAAAGGGTTTTCCCTTCTTTCCTGAATAGTATTTATGTTTTTTCAATACGGTTGCAAGATAGGGACTACTGATTGCTACCCCATGAACCAGCTCGGGGGTAGGCTTAAAGGCAACAATACCATGGATCCTTGGCGTGATCCAGCCGGATTTTATTGGATCAACACCCGCTTCCTCACAGGATTTTTCAACCAATGCCTTGTTGCAGATGGCTGTGTCCTGGAAAACCTGCCAGGGCAATGGTAGCTTTGCCCAAACGTCGGTATTGGGATCGAGGTCTTTTCCACTGGCCCGATGCCAGGCAGCCACATCGGCTGCCATCAGGCGAAGTACTTTACCAAAACAAATATCTTCCAGTATGGATTCGAGGCCCATCGAATATATAAGATTCATCCAATTGTCCCGTGCTTTGTTCCAGGCTCCGGCCGTATTGTTCCAGGTAGTGGAATCATTGCCTCTTTTAACGATCATAGTGCGGTGATTAATATCGTTGCCTTGCCACAATTCTTCCAAAAGCGCCGCAATATCCTGCAAAATGGAAGTCCACTTTCCCAGAAGAATACCTTTTTGCTCATCGTCCAGGTGATTGAGCACCTGCTCGCTCACATAGCAATGGGCAATTGCCCACCAATTAGCCGGCATCGGAGAGGATTCCTTAGAACTGGTTGCAAGCAAGTCCGAACGATGGTGTTGGCTACTGCATCTTTTCAGCAGCATATCGCAGATCTCGTCGAAGGGGCGTTCCTGCTTTTCATTGGTGAAAATACTTCTGACATTACAACGGGCAGTGTAGTAAGCGATAAAGCAGGCTGAATTAACATCCTGTAAAAATTCACCCAGGTTAATGGTATGCGCGAGCCCGTGTTTTGATATCTTCTGGAACTCGATCTTCCTGTTTTCCTGGATGAAGTTGGTCAATTTACGCTCAAGCCGCTTCAGTAACCTCCATTTTTTGTTGTAGTTCCGTTTGGATACATCCAACCCAATCGTTTTGCGTTGTTCTTTGTTCAACCGGTCGGCTTTAAAGTCATTTTCCCCAACCTGCTTATGTATAATTGGCGATACAAACTTTATGAACCTTTCGATGTTTGTCGCATCGTTGTAGTCGATTGCTGCTGGTTGATTCAACTTGAACAGCCTTATTGCTGTTTCGACCTGCTTGCCGGCACCGACAGCTGCTGCAAAAGTCTGCAACATGGATGTGTACGAGAACATTTTTCGGGCAAGGGACCCTTTGGCAGCTTTCATCAGTATACTGCGCTCCTGTTGATTAAGGTCTTTATCCAGCAGGGAAATGATCATTTCTGCTACGTCTTCAGGACGTCGCCGTTCATTAAGCGTTACATGTAATTGTTCAATGCTGCTCATCCGTTAGAGTACCTGATGCTGTGCGATAAAGAAACGAAATAATCGGATGCAATCGTATATTCATGGAAGATTCGTTGTGGTTATAACGTATAATGCTGCGCGATCTTACAATAAGTTTTAATATGCTGACAGACGAACAGGTCATTTCCCTTGTTGAAAGGGAACTGCTGGAACAAACAATGGGTGCTACTGAACAGTTTCTGGCTATTCATTCCCCCGTATTGGTTGAAGGAAAGCCAAAAGTCGATCGTATCGATAGGGAGCGGGAGGGCCGTATTGTCGTGTACCTTCCGGTGCTGGAACAACAATTCTACTTTACTTTTTATATCAATGCTGAAAAAGGGGAGATCACGGGCATGGATACCGAGGCCTGGCAAAGGGTGTATTTCCGCGCAACTTCAGAAACAATGTCGGCCGATGATTTGAAAGCTATGACCCGTCTGATGGTAACGAATTGGTGGAGTAAGGGAGACCTGAAATGGAACGGAAGATCAGCTCATAAATACAGCAATATTGAAATTTTGAGCAATCCGGAACCGGATGCGTTCGAAGACAAGCTGAAAAAGTTATTGGACTATCTGTTGGAGGACGCAGAAGGTATCCGCCACCTGGTGCGCCAGGCCAAAGGCTACATCCAGGTGGCGACGGATTTTCATTTCGGTAATGGTATGCTGGGAGGGCCCTTCCTGTCTGCCGAAGCGATCCAAAAAATGGCAGCCCTTGGACTGTCCATCTCCTTCGATCTGTATGTGTGGGGAGAGCCATTCCGGGAGGAATGAGCCGGCAGTCTGTCATATTGGGGAGAATCCCTTAGCTGGGTTGTCGGTCTGCTAATTGGGAAATATTCCTGTTTCGCCCACCTGAATGCCCGGAACCCTATCTTATGGTAAAATAATAAGATTTTAGCCTATTGGGTTAATTATGAATTAGTTGAGTTCTGTTTCGTGCCGTCGGCCCACCAAATTTATCCGCATCTCGTAAGCAGAAATTCCCGATTTCGTAGCCACTTTTCCGCTTTGCGGAACAATTTTGCAGCCTCAAAGTAATGGTTATGGTTCGTCAGGCAAGCATGGTTGGTTCAAAACGGGTTCTTTCAAGCGTTCACAGCGCAACTTCACACCCTATTTCTTTCCCTATCCAAACTGTTGCCGGTGCCTGCTAAAAAATTCACTTTCAAAAAACCGGCGGGCGTACTTCACCTGTGGATGGGTTTGGCCTCGGGCCTGGTCATCATCATCATCGCGCTTACCGGCGCCATCTATGCGTGGCAGCCCGAACTGTCTGAAGCATTTTATTCGCACCTGCATGTTAAGGCCCAGGAAAAGCCTTTCGTAGCCTTATCTGTCCTCAAAGAAAAAGCAGAGGCCGAGCTGCCGGGCAAAACCATAAGCCGTATCTCCTTTGCTGGCCGCGACCATTCGGTAGGGGTGAGCTTCAACAACAAAAAGGCCGGCTACTACTACATCGTTTACATGAACCCCTATAGCGGCGAGGTGATCAAGGTAAAAGACATGGACCGCGATTTCTTCCGCCAGGTGTTGAACGGTCACATGCACTTGTGGCTGCCCGATCCCATCGGTAAAAACATCGTTGCCTTCAGCACGTTGATCTTCGGACTCATCATCGTTACCGGCATCGTCATGTGGTGGCCGCGTAAATGGAGCAAGGCAGCGCGCAAGCAAAGTCTCTCTGTAAAATGGGATGCTTCACCCAAACGCCTCAACTACGATCTCCACAACGTGCTAGGATTTTACGCTTCCTGGATCATGTTGTTTGTGGTGCTCACTGGCCTCGTTTGGGCCTTCGAGTCGGTCCGAAATACAGAATACTGGATGTTCAGCGGTGGCAAAACATTCCCCGCCGCCGATAAAGCGAAATCTATAAAACCGGCAGTCGCATTGGCTGATAATCCCCTGGATAAGGTAGCCGCTCAAATGAACGCCCGCTATCCTAATCCCGCACGCATGCAATACCTGCTGCCCGCGAACGACAAGGGTGTGATCACCGTGCGTATGTTTCCTGAAGAAAAACGTTCCTTCAACGGCGACTATTTCGCCTTCAACCAATACACCGCGGCCGAGCTGCCGGGTGCCGCCCGTGGCAAATACGAAGAGGCCAATGGCGGTGAAAAGGCCAACCGCATGACCTTCGATATTCATACCGGCATGATCGGTGGATTACCCCTGCGGCTCATTGTATTCTTTGCTGCATTGGTGACCGCTTCCCTTCCTGTAACCGGCTTTTACATCTGGTGGGGTAAAAAGAAAAAACAAAGCAAGCCTGCTGCCCGCAAATCGCCAGCCATACAGCAGGTGCGCGAAGTGGAACTGGCTTAGGAATAGAACCCCAATAATAGATTTAGTATGATGCAACGAGTAATGTTGTTCCTGCTCTTAGTGAGTGCTACACTCCAAATGACTGCCCAGGACGTTCGAACCGGTAAGGTGATCGGCCAGGTGCAGCGGGAACAGGGTGGTGGCGTGCCACACGCAACCGTGGTGCTGAAGCAGGGCGCTACCACGATGACAGATTCTGCCGGTTATTTTGAACTGAAGTCCGTCCCGGCCGGTAAGCAAACGCTCATCATCAGCGCTGCCGGTTACACAACCCGCACCATTCCGGTGCAGATACAGGAAGGCAAAGAAGCTTTCATTGGCATACAATTAAGCGCCGAAGGTTTCCTCAACGAAGTGGTGGTTACCGCTGGTCGTAAACCCGAAAGTATCCGCGAAGTGCCGTCCTCTGTTACCATCGTGCAGGCAAAGCAGATCCGGGAACAGGCAGCCATCAACCCCTCCATTACTTCTATACTCGGTAACGTGGTGCCCGGATTGGGCACTTTTACCAATAAGGCAACCAACTCGGGGCAAACGCTTCGCGGCCGCTCCGTACTGGTATTGATCGATGGTATTCCGCAATCTACCCCGCTGATGAATGGCAGCCGCGACCTTCGCTCCATCGACCCCGCCATCATTGAAAGGGTGGAAGTGATCAAAGGCGCCACCTCTATCTATGGCAATGGATCGGGCGGTGGTATCATCAACCTGATCACCAAAAAAGCCGAAGGCAGCAAAGCCATCAGCGGCGAAACCCGCATCGGTGGTGATGGTAACCTCGCCCATAGTGACAATACCCTCGGTTACCGTTTCTCGCAAACCTTTCATGGCACCATCAAAAAGTTCTCCTATGTAGTGAGCGGCGTTTATCAACGTACGGGCGCTTTGAAGGATGCAGATGGTAATGTGATCGCGCAGCCCGATGGTTTGAGCGAAACCAGACTCTTTAACGGCTTCGGTAAAGTGAGCTACCAGATCACCGACCATCAATCGGTAACCTTCTCATACAACTTCTTCCGCAGCCGTCAGTATGCGGAATACATTAACAAGGCTGGCAAGTATGGAGTCTATCCTGCATACGGTGAAAAGGGCGACGATCCCGGCGATCCGGCCGGTACGCCCCACAGCCATAACATGTACCTCACGTACCGCGCAACAAAATTGCCTTTGCAGAGCAGCCTGGAGCTGACTGTATACGATCACCGCTTTCAATCATTGAACCGCTACGTGGAGAAATCGAACAGCTGGTATGGTCCGGGTCAAACGTATATTCAATCTTATAAACAAGGTGTTCGCGCCAACCTCAACACGCCCTGGAAAACCAAGTGGCTCTCGGGCGATGTAACCTACGGGCTGGATGTATTGAAAGATCGTACCAACCAGGTGCTCACCGACGGTCGCGTTTTTGTACCCGATATGCGCATGCACAACGTGGCTCCTTTTGCGCAGGTGAAGGCCGATTTCCATGACCTGGTGATCAAAGGCGGTATCCGTTACGAGAACGCTATCATTGAAGTAAAAGATTTCAGTACCATCGCTAAGGGCGCTAACGGCGAAGGCAGCATCGCCATTAAAGGCGGCACCTTGAGCTACAACGCAACCATGTTCAATGTGGGCATGCGCTACAATAAATGGGCCTTCTTCAGTCCCTTTGCCAGCTTCTCGCAGGCATTTGGCCTGAACGAGTTGGGACGTGTATTGCGCACAGCTAAGGAGAACACCTTGGATCAGATCACCACCGATCCAGTAGTGACCAACAACTACGAAGCGGGTTTCAGCAACCAGTGGGGACCCGTAAGTTTTACGGCCTCTTATTTTGTGAGTACTTCGAAACTGGGCGCCAACCTGGTCGAAGAGAACGGCATGTTTGTAACACAACGTGAGCCGGAGCGTGTACATGGATACGAATTGGTAGCAGAGGCAAAGGTGCTCCATAACCTCCGGGTGGGTGGCAGCTACTCCTATGTGGAGGGCAAATCCGAAAACGCCAGCGGCACCAAGGTGTACATGAATGGCGAGCGCATAGCTCCTCCCAAAGCAACGGGTTTCATCAATTACCAGCCTATTACGGCGTTGAACCTGCAACTGTCTACCGTACATACCGGCAGCCGGAATCGGTTTGTGCCCCGCAGCAATGGGGTATACGGACTGAGTGAAGGACCGGTGAAAAACGTTACCTATTTTAACTTCAACGCAGGGTATAATATTACCTCCGCCTTTAACCTGGCGGTGGGTGTCGAGAACCTGTTCAACCAATCGTATTATCCGCCGCGAAGCCAATACCGTGTACAGGACCTGGAATATGTACAGGGCAATGGCGCGAGGCTGAACCTGAGCATAGGGTATAAATTTTAACGCTGATGCAGGCGTGGCGAATGGCCCGCTGCCGGTTGCACGACTGGTAGCGGGCATTTGTTTTTTGATCGCGATTGCCAGCATAGTGGCAGGTGGAAGACGCGAAAAGATTTGTTGACGTCCCCGAACAACCGGTTGCGTGGAAGCGGCAGCTCCGGGCTGGACGATTTATCCAGTATAATCGACCGATTTGTCGGGTAGGTGTAAAAGGTGTAGAAGGTAGCTTTAGCGACATCTTTTAACCAAAACCTGACAAATGAAAAGCGCTACTAATTGCTTTCTAACGCTTGTATTGCTATGTTGCCTCACGGGATTGCAGGCCAAGGCCGATCCCCCTAACACCATGATCAATCGCACTACCTGGGAACTCACCCAGGTGCCCGGTATTGCCACCGAAACAGGCCGGTTGAAATTCTCCCTGCAGGTGGCCGACTTTGAGCCCACCGGCGTACGGGCCACCGCTAATACCACGCTCACCATTTTGGTAGAACAACTTAGTGGAACCGACCTTCCCAAGCTCATCATGGGTACCTACGACCGGCAAACGGTGACAACCTATTCGTTGACGGCCGGCGTCAATACCATTACCAATGTCAACGGCGGCGACCTGTACCTGCAGTTCTCTTCCGCCACGCCCTCGGCCCAAAACAAGGTGCGCGTCACTTTTCAATCGGGCTACCAGCTAATGCCGCTGTACATCCAGGGCGTTACCACGCATACTGATTGGTTGAACATGCTGGCGGCCGATACCACCTCACCCAATGCCACCCTGATCTCCGAAAGGGTATTCATCGTGGTATCTCGGATAAAGGCCGTTGAATACCGAAATGAGAACCAGGATACCCTGCTGCGGTTGATGGACAGGGTCATGGAAGCGGAGAACGCGATCAGCGGGCTCGACAATAGTTCACCCGTACATGCACCCATGTTGCGCAACAAGATCATGATGCTGGAAAAGGCAAGCGGCAATCCCGATGCCACTTCATTGGGCCGCGTACGCATCCCCACCGGCAGCATCAACTGGATACTTTCACCGTCTTATATCCTTAATTCGGGTGGGTGGGGTGTGTTCCATGAACTGGGCCACCATCATCAGCAATTTTCCTGGAGCTGGTCTACCTGTATTGAAGTAACAGTAAATATTTATTCACTGGCTGCCAAGCGGGCCATCCATCCTGGCCAACAAGGCGCCAGCGCAAGTGACTGGAATACGATCATGGAATACCTGGCTTTACCGCAGGCATCGAAGAATTTCAATGCCAGTAGTGTGGCCTTGTTTACCCGGCTGGGTATGTTCAACCAGTTGTGGCTTGCCTACGGCGATGGTTTTTACCATACCCTGCACAAACGGGTGCGCGAAGAAGCGCCTGCGCCTAGCGGTGATGCGGCGGAGATGCGTTTGTTCATGTTGATGTCCTGCCAGATCAGCGGTCACAACCTGGGCCAGTTCTTTCGCAACTGGGGGCTCAATGTGAATGAAACGGTATACGATGAACTGAATGCGCTGGGGTATCCTGCACCACCGGTTGATCCATCCACCTTGCGCGAAGACCTGGTGGCTACGATCACCACACCGGCCAGCAATGCTGTCTATCCTGCCGGCTCAGGTGTGTCGCTCGCCGCAACGGCATTTGGACGCTCGTCTATTCAGAAAGTAGCTTTTTACCAGGGCAATACATTGATTGGAGAAGATAGCACAAGGCCGTTTACCCTGGATTGGAACAATGCACCTCCGGCCAGCTATTCGCTCACGGCAAAGGCCTATGCCGCCAATGGCGATTCGGTGACCTCACCTGCCGTGAGTATTACGGTCGAAGCAGTAACGCTCACTTCGCCAGTCAACAACAGTTCGTTTGCAGCAGGAGCTGTGGTGCCTTTACAGGCCAACGCATTTGGCGCCATACAAAAAGTCGATTTCTATGCCGATAGTGTATTGATCGGTTCTTCATCAACGGCGCCCTTCAGTTTTGCCTGGCAGGCCGCTCCCGGTACCTATCAATTGACGGCGCTGGCGATCAGCCTGCAGGGCGATACGGTCCGTTCATCAGGTGCCGGCATTGTTGTGGGTGGTAAGTTTCCGGTGGCAGACGCTTATGTGCGCGATGCCAGTTACGCTGCCATTAATTACGGCACTGCTTCCACGATCGTGGTGAAGAAGGATGGCAATAGCGGATTCAGCCGCATTAGTTACCTGCAATTCAACCTCGATAGTATTGTGAACCCAGGTGTGGCCACCTTACGCCTCAACCTGGCCGGTGCCGGCAATACGATCACGAACACGCAATGGCTGGTGTATCGTTGTGCCAATGATAACTGGACCGAGACCGGCATTACCTGGAATAATAAACCCGATACCGTATCGCTGCTGGCGGCAACACCCGGCAAGAAGACCGGCTATGCGGAATGGGATCTCACCGGTGCGGTAACAACTGAGCTGGCAGGTGATAAGTTGCTGACGCTGGCGGTTGTATCGGCCGTTGCCGGACAAACCAATGATGCATCCTTCTATGCGCGGGAATCGGTTGTTCCTGCATTGCGGCCAGTATTGCTGTTGAAGGATACGGCTGCGCCGCAGATCACGGCACCCGCTGATCTTACCGTCTATACATTGCCTTTTGGTACAACGGCGATTGTGGAAACGGGTATGGCGACGGCGGCAGACAATACCGGAATAGCCAGTATCGTCAGCAACGCACCAGGGGTGTTTTCACCGGGCACTACCACAGTAACCTGGACGGCGACCGACTTTAGTGGTAATACGGCTACGGCCACGCAGCTGATCACGGTGCGTATTCCCCAAAGTAAGTTCAGCGGCGTTACAGTATCGGCAAGCGCTGCTCATGCACCCGATAGAAAGGTCGACCTGCAGGCTCAATTATTCCGCAATGGAGAGCTGGTAGCCAGTGGAGCGCTGCTCAGTCAGTCGTTTGCGGGAAGTGGCTTGCCGGTAGCGCGCGAGTTGACGATTCCCCTGACTGGTGATAGTGTGGCGTATACACCGGGCGACGAGATCGTATTGAAGGTGCTGGCGCGCAAAGCGGGCAATAAGGATTTTAAATTCAACTTATGGTATGGTGGTGATTCCACCTACGGTAAAGGCGGTAGTCGTTTGCATCGTTATACGCCGGCATATCCCGATGGTCAATATTACTTCCTGCGCGAGCAGTTCCTGTTATCTCCCGCCATGGGTCATCAGGTTGCTCAAATTACCCGTACGGTGACGGGTGAATACCAGGAGATCGGCAGTTGGTCAACAGCACAAAGTTCTATAATAACCGGAACCACCCAGGAAGGAGGCACGATCGCTGAAGTACGTGTTGGCAAAGCGGCCGGCGCGTTTGGGGTGAAGGTATTTCCCAATCCTTCTTCCGGCCAGTTTACGTTGAACATTCAGCAAACGGAAGCACAGCCTGTGTTGGTCGTTGTGAGAAATGTGGCTGGTCAATTGGTGCAGCAATACCGGGTAACAGGTGGGCAATCGCTAACGATCGGTGCCGACTGGAAAGCAGGAATGTACGTGGCGGAAGTATGGGCAGCCGGTGAGCGCAAGCTGATCAGGCTGGTGAAACAATAATCTCTTTTACTATCATGATGAACGGGTGCCCGACGAGGGCACCCGTTCTTTATTGGGTACGAAGGTTGGAATACGGGATAGGCTTATTTAGCCCAAAGTGCTGCATAGAGGGGACCAAGTGGGGTGGGGCAGGAGCTGGTAATGCGCCTTCTGTAGCCCTGGTTGATGAGGCTGGTGTTGATGTTTTGATAGGTCGAATAATTTAAACCATGGCGTGCCTGCCAGGCGGGTTGGTTGTCGACCTTATCGAAAATGACGCAATAGCTGGCCCGGCCATTGAGATAAGCCACGTTGATATCTGTGGGCATATAACCCTGGCGTGTCCAGGTTTCGAACTCTCTTTGGTAAGCACCGCCGGTGATGCCATGACGGGCTACCCAGGGCGTAGTAGAAGGAACTCTTTCAAACCTCCCCCAAAATCCCAGTCGGGGTGTTTCGCCGGGTTGATAATCGATCACCTGCAACGCTTTCGACCAGATCTTGATGGGCCGGTATCCATGCGACACCAGTTTATTGAACTGTGTCTGGTATTCTGCAGACGTGAGGTTGTTGAGTTGGGTTTGTTGTGTTTGTGTGAATCCGTGTGCGGTAAGCAAGATCACCGCCAGGCCGAAAACCCTGTGGATCTGTTTCATGGCTGATGTTTTAACGTGTTACAAAAATGAATAGAGATCGGCAGCACTGCATCGCCTATTGAATGAACGTCCTTGTTGGCAGCTGCCGGATTTCTTCAGCAAAGGTTCTATATCCGGAGGCCGATAAAAGGGGCTTAATCACCCAAAAAGGATAGCGAAAAAGACCCGCTATGTAGGGTGATTGCCGCAGGGCTGTAGGGCGCATGGGGGCCAAAAAGCAAGGGTTGGCATGGAATATGGGAAGGCGGGGGCGCCATTGCTTTATATCAATTAAAGTTTTGAAGAGCCGGTTTTTGCTTAAATTATGGTACAACTGCTTATTATGGTGAAGCTTTTGCCGATCATCTTTTGGCTGTTAGCGTGCCAACGTTCATTAGGTCCGGATGTTCCTGCAGGTCCGGTAATTCCCGATACGGTGGCGGCGGGAGGGTTCGAAAAATCGCCCGAAGTGATCTCCATAAAGAATGGCATGGTGCCCGAAGCATCTGGTATTGCCGACAGCAAAAGGAATGCGGGTTACTTATGGGTGGAGCAGGACAGGGGCAATCCGACGTATATCTACCTCCTCAAACACGATGGAACTTTAACTGATTCCATATTTATCGAAGGCTCCACCAACCAGGATTGGGAAGATATTTTTCTTGCGGGCGATCAATTGTACATAGGTGATATTGGTGATAACCTGGCCGCATATGGCGAGTACAGGTTTTACCAGATGACCGAACCAGCCCTTGGAACGAAAAAGGTTAGCATCTTCAAAACGATCTCCTTTAAATATGCAGATGGCGCACATGATGCGGAGGCATTCCTCGTGGATCCTGCTACGAAAGATATATTCGTGATCACCAAACAGGGAGACAACTCGAAGATCTATAAGATTGCCTACCCGCAAAGTTATACAGGGTGGAATGAAGCGGTGTTGATAGGCAGTCTTCCTTATACGGGTGTGGTGAGCGCAACCCTGTCGATCGATGCAAAAGAGATCATCCTCAAAACCTATAACAAGTTATACTACTATACGAAAGAACCAACGCAGTCCATACCTGCCGGACTCTCCAAGGCGCCCGCCACACTGGATTACAAACTCGAACTACAGGGGGAAGCAGTTACATTCCGCGTCGATAATAAAGGTTTTTATACCCTGAGTGAAAGGCTCATGGGAGTCGTTCCGTCACTGAATTATTACAGAAGGAAATAAGGCGCATCCCGCCCTTATTTTGTCGCAACGGTACCGCTGCTGAAGTGGCTGGGCTTGGTATGTTTGTTGAAAATTTAAATCTATGTTCATACAAAAGATCGAAGCAGACATTCCTGTGTTGTATAAGGAGGTGCCCACTTTTCCGCTGGGCATCAAAGATGCGTTTGATGAGCTATACAGCCACTTTGCGGGACGGCATTTTTATGGCATCTCCCATATGGACGATGCTGGCAACGTGATCTACAAAGCAGCGGCTGCGGGCAGCGCAGTCGAGGCTGCGCAATACGGCTACAATGCCTTTACCATTCCTGCAGGCGACTGGCTGGCAGAAAAGGTAACCGATTGGATGTCGAAGATCGACAGCTTCAAGGATATTTTTGGTCAATTGATGCAGGATGCCCGGTACGACCCAACGGTCGATTGTGTGGAGTGGTACATAGACGACGTGGAAATGCTGATCATGGTGAAGTGCCGGTAAACAACTGGTTAGCAGGTTTGTAGAGGTGTGTCAGTTGTATGAAGCCGGTCTATGCACCAATACCTCCAATTCATGCAAGGAATTCGTTGCTTCGGTGGCCGTTGACTTCTTTTTAAGAAAACCCGGTTGAATTTTGATCCCGAATCATTAAAAAGTCATGAAAATGAAAAGGATCTTTATTCAACCCGTTTTCCTGGTGGCGATGGCCCTGGTAGCACTGACAGCCTGCAGAAGGGATATCGAACTGCCGGTACCCGGCAAACCCAATCCCACCACGCCAGTGCCCGATAAGGCGCCTGTCGAATACATCGATGTCAAACTACAGGCGGTCATCACCATTGGCTCCATCAACTACGACAGTATTCCTGCCGAATTCCGCATCATCTCCTGGGATGCCGACAATGTGCCCCATTCAAAAGACACCTTGCTCGCACCAGGTGTAAACAAAGTGCCCGTGATCAAGGGACATAGCCGCTATTCCTTCAGGGTAAACAAATGGGGCATCACCGATGCGATCACTCTTTCGAAAGACGAGCTGAGGCAGGATGTGATCTATACGCTCGGTGGCGGCAAACCCGCTAAACTGCTGAAGAAAGAAGAGACTTTCCTATATGTAATGGGTGCCTATCAGCCCAAAGGCAAGGTCAATTACAACTACACTAGCAAGGGGCTGGCATTCGCTGAGTACTATCAAAAGTTTCCGGAACATGCCGAACTTCAGTACACCCAGAAGCAAACTTACTCGCATGCGTTCAACAACGTAACCCGCATAGAAGTAACCAATGCAGAAAACAAGCAGATCGGATATACCACCTTCGACTACAGCGCCAGCAATAAGATCGTCAACATGCACGAAGTAAAGCAAAGTGGTGAAACCTATTCGTCGGTAGCCTACGATTACGGGAACGGTGGCGGCGCTGAGATCACCATCGACTATCTTTTCGACAATGGCCAGGCGATGGAATACAAATTGGAATTCAAAGGCGGCAACAGGGTATCCGATAAAGCAGTTACCTCCAGGGGCGGCGGCGAAGGGGGTACTTACAAGTACGATCTCAACATCAATCCATTCGCGCACATGAACATGCCGAATACCTACCTCACGCACCTGTCGAAGAATAACCTGATCGATGAACAAAAAGGTTACTCCGGCGGCTTCCCCGTTGCTGAACCTTACAAATTCGAGTATAAGTATGATGAAGAAGGATATCCCGTGGAGTTGATCAAGTATTACAAGAATTACCTCACCAAAGAGGAAATGTATAAGACAAAGACCGTTTACACCTACTAAGACCTAAACCAAACTGGGGGTGTTTGCGCCCTGTTCAGGCAACCGGATCATGGCTTGGTTGTTCCTGTTCAGGGCGCTTTGTATTGGAATTCAACAAGTGCCCTCTCTTTATGGCAAGTTCCTTATTTTTGGCCGATCGTATCAACGCAAAACCACCTGTTCCGTGAACGCATCCGCCATCTTGCAAGCTCATATTGCCAAAACGGTTTCTCTTTCCCCCGAGCAATTCGAATATATCTTTTCGCATTTTACCCAACAGTCGTTCAAAAAAGGGCAGGCCCTCATCTCGGAAGGTGACCGGGTTGACTATGAATACTTCGTGCTGGAAGGGTGCCTCAAATCATTCTTCATCAACGACGAGGTGAAGATGTTCATCCTTCAGTTTGCCATGCCCACCTGGTGGGCCTCCGATTACAATGCCTTGTACAGCGGCAACCGGGCCACCATCAATGTTGACTGTATCACGAATGCCGAAGTGCTGCGCCTCTCCGGAGCCGACCGGGAAAAGCTGTGCAAAGAGATCCCCGGCGTTGAATATTTCTTCCGTTGGCGTACCAACCGGGGCTATGTAGCCCTGCAGAAAAGGCTGCTGTCGTTCATGAACAGCGATGCCAAACACCGCTATGAAGAATTGCTGCAACAGTATCCCGAACTCTACAATATCGTTCCCAAACAATTGATCGCCGCCTACCTGGGCGTATCGCGCGAAACCCTCAGCCGCCTGTACAATCCCTGATTTGTGACATAGGTCACAATCGTGTATTCCGGCTCCAGGTGTGACGTAGGTCACACGATTGGGCCCCCGCTACGTTGCATCTTTGTGTTGTCAAAAAACACAAAGCAATGAAACAACAAACATTCAATATCGAGGTTGCTCAGAGCAATATCGATTGGACAGGCCGGAAAGTTACCGGCTCGCATTTTGGAACCATCAACCTGAAACAAGGTTCTCTGTCGGTTGCCGACGGTAAATTAACCGGTGGTGCGTTCGTCATCGACGTACATTCCATTAAGATCCTCGACGTGACCGACCCCGCTACCAATGCCCAGTTTGCCGGTCACCTCGCCTCCGACGACTTCTTCGGAACTACACAATACCCCGAAGCGCAGTTTGAGATCACCGCTGTGGTCAATAACCATGTAGAAGGCAAGCTGACCATCAAGGGCATTACGCATCCCATTGGCTTCGATGCAAACGTACATGTCAATGGCGATACGCTCACCGCTTCCGGAAAGCTGGTGGTAGACCGCACGCTTTACGGTATCAGGTTCCGCTCCGGCAATTTCTTCCAGAACCTGGGCGATACCCTTATCTACAATGATTTTGATCTGATCGTTAACATCACCGCCAAGGCTGCTTAAGCAGCTTTGGCTCAAAACCTTTTTTATGCCATTCATTAAGATCGAGCTGACCCGCGAAGGCGTCACCCGCGAACAAAAGCAACAATTGATTAAAGGCATCACAGACCTTTTTACTGAAGTCCTCAACAAGGACCCCCACCTTACGCACATCGCCATCCAGGAAATAGAACTGGACAACTGGGGATATGCAGGAGAACAGGTATCCGTATTACGCGAAAAAGGCATCACAGCCGATAAAAAATAAAGCATCATGAAAAAACAAACAGTGATTGTAACCGGCGCCTCATCGGGCATCGGCAAAGAAGTAGCCAAACATTTCCTCGACAGGGGCGATAACGTAGTGATCAATTCAACTACGCAGGGCAAATTGCAACAAGTGTATGAAGAACTGGGCGCCGGGCCTCAACTGGCCATGGTGGCCGGCAATGTAAAGGATAAGGAAACCGGCAAACGACTGGTGGCGGTTGCACTGGAGAAATTTGGCTCTGTTGATGTGCTGGTGAACAATGCCGGTATATTCGAAACGAAACCTTTCCTCGAAGTAGACGAAGCTTATCTCGACCGCTTCCTGGATACCAACCTCAAGGGCACTTATTTCACCACGCAGTCCGTAATACCGCAAATGCTGCAACAACACGACGGGGTAGTGATCAATATCGGTACCCCCTTGGTAAACCAGGCGTTGGGCGGCGTACCGATTACAGCGCCGATGACGAGCAAAGGCGCTATCCATGCACTGACGCTGCAACTGGCCGCCGAGTTTGGCCGTTTCAATGTACGGGTCAATACGGTAGCGCCAGGTACCATCCGTACACCGATGCATGGTGAAAAGGCCGATCAGAGTGCTGCCCTGCACCTGGTGAACAGGGTAGGTGAAGTGGAAGATGTGGCCGAGATGGTATATGCCGTGGCAAAAAGCAATTTCATCAATGGCGCCATCATCAACGTGGATGGCGGTATCAGTGCGGGCTACAACCTGATTCTGTCGTAATTTCACAACCGCCCGAAGACCTGAATAAAATGATGACCGACATTAAACAAAAAACGATTTGTTATGTGGACCAATACAAAAGTGACTCAATTGCTGGGCATTGATTATCCGATCATGCAGGGACCCTTTGGTGGCAACTTTTCTACCGCCGCATTAACGGCGGCTGTTTCCAATGCCGGTGGCGTTGGCGGCTATGGAGCTTATACACTCAGTCCGCAGGAGATTTACGATGCGGTAAAGCAGATCAATGCCCTCACCAATAAACCTTATAATGTCAATTTATGGGTGTCGGATTCGGACGCGCCCGGCGTGGCGATCACCGATGAACAATACGAAGCCACGAAGGCGTTGTTCAAACCCTATTTTGATGAAACGGGCATTCCCTTTCCTGCAAAGCCGGCCCCTTTTATCTCGCGCTACGAGAATCAATTGCAGGTGATCTTCGACACCAAACCGAAGATATTCAGCTTTGTATTTGGTATACCATCGGCCGATGTATTGGAGCGAAGCCGCAGGCTGGGCATCCTGACAGCTGGTGCGGCTACCACGCTCGACGAAGCACTGGCGCTCGACGCTGCAGGCGTTGATATGATCATTGCTTCGGGTTTTGAAGCAGGTGGTCACCGCCCTTCCTTCCTGGCGCCGGCCGAGCAATCGACCATGGGTACTTTTGTATTGTTGCAACTGATCAAAGAGAAAGTAAAAGTGCCGGTCATCGCTGCCGGTGGTATCGCCAACGGCCGTGGTGTTGCGGCTGCTCTCACGCTGGATGCCGATGCGGTGCAGGTGGGTACTGCCTTCCTGGCAACAGAAGAATCGGGCGCTTTACCCATACACCGCGAAATGTTGTTATCAGGCGCCGCTAAAAATACCATATTGACCCGGGCATTTACAGGCCGGCTGGGCCGTGGCATCATGACCCCCATAGCGAAAGATGTTGTGGGTCATGAAAAAAGCATATTGCCTTTTCCGTTGCAAACGACCTTTATATCGTCACTGCGTAAAGCGGCCATCGAAAAGCAGCGGTGGGACCTGGTCTTCTTCTGGAGCGGACAGATCGGCCCCTTGTTGCACCATACCAAAGCGGCAGACCTCATGCGCTCGCTGGTGGAGGATACCACGAAGTTTTTGGAGCATCGCGCTTGAGAGAAGTTCCGATAGTTGATGATGACGAGTACCAAAAGATAAACGACCATCCCGCAGAAGTCCTCCGCGGGATGGTCGTTTATATACCTGGGCAGCAAATGTAAAAGCCCCGGAACGTATTCCGGGGCTCTTTGTATTTTCTATTTGTCCTATTCCTGTCTGTTGATCTGCTCCTGCCTGTTGTTTCTTTACTTATACGAGGTTATACACGACGTCTACATTGCCCTTGATGGCTTTTGAATAAGGACAGGTTTCTGATGCTTCAGTGATCAGTTC
Source organism: Paraflavitalea sp. CAU 1676 (assembly GCF_029223285.1). Lineage (GTDB taxonomy): Bacteria > Bacteroidota > Bacteroidia > Chitinophagales > Chitinophagaceae > Paraflavitalea. Next base: position 245,365 of record NZ_JARHUJ010000010.1, read on the forward strand.
GTATGCGATGTCCTTATCGAGACCGGGCAAACTAACGTTGAGGCGTGCGCCCAGGAAATAGCCACCGTTATCACTGATCAGATCTACTTCTGCATCGATGGCAGTGCCTGCTGGCAGATCGATACGCCTCTTACGGGCGGCTATGCCGAGTGCTCCTTCGAAACAGGCCGACCAGCCAGCTGCAAACAATTGTTCGGGATTGGTGCCAGTGCCTTTGGTGCCGGGGGTAGACAATTTAATGTCGAGGTTACCATCCGAGCTTTTAGAGATACCTCGTTCGCGACCGCCTGTTGTGTGTGTTTTTGCTGTGTACAAGACCTTTGCTGCTTGAGTTACTGTTGACATTGTTTTTGTTTTTTATGATTATAATGTTTGAATGATGGTGTAAAATTAAACCGGTGCGGGCCCCAGGTCAATGAACAAGTAGTCGTGCTGGACGAACCGGGGGGCGAAGTGGACAATGCGAACCGGGAAGGTTTTACCGGGCGGCCGCTGAAGGCCTGGATGGTTGGGGAAGGCGGTGACGCATAGAAAGACGAACTGCCCACCCTTTGCGGGCAGGCAGGTGGCGCTTCAATATAAGCCGCTCAATATTAATAGGTTAATGTCGTAAAAGCTGCTGGCGTCGATCGGCGGCAGAGGGTCTATCGCCACAACAGTGACGTGGCTCCTTTAAACGCGGGCAAAACGCTATCGCCCGAAGAGTGTCGTGGCCTCTTTACCGCGGGCGCCTAAAGCATTAGTATTGGTTTGCAAGACTTGTAAGGCAGCTTTATTGAGTTTGTCTGAAGGCAATTGTTTCCATAGCGCTACATCACTTTCAAATTCTTTGTTGAACAGGACCTTCGACAGGTCGTGGATCACATAATAGTTGGCCACCGAATGCCCGTTGTTGCTGGCGCGGTTGGCGTTGTTGATGAAAAACGTAAGCAGATCATACAAAGTGGTGCGGGCCATACTGAGTTCGGTGAGTTTACCGCGGTATTCGAGGTCGGCGCTGGATAATTTCGGAAACAGTTTATAGTCGCTATAATGCCGTCCTTCATGGGCCAGCAGACTGATCAGGAATTGCTCGCTTTGGAGATTGTAAGACTGTTTAACGCAATAGATGCCTTTGCGGGTGGTCCAGCCGCCAGGAAATAACCGGCCAAGGGTTGCATATTCTTCCCATCCCAGTGATACAAAATCGGTAAGGAATATGACGGGAGTAGCAATGGTTTCTCCCGGCAATGCAAAACTATACGTGGTATCCTGTTCCTGTTTCCATAATAGCAGATCGAACAGTTTTCCCGTTTTGCCAATGCCATTGGTCGTATGGAGCTGTTTGGCGGCCAGGTATTGCTGCAGGTATTGATCCGTACTGTCTTTGTCGAGATCGGCATCGGTAACCTGCGGGAAGCGCGCTTTGATGAATTGCCTATACCGGTCGATGAAGTATTGATCATAATTGGTGGCGGTATCGAGCAGGGCTTTTCGCCAGTAGTCACGAAACAACAGCAGCAAGCTATCGATGCCGGCCTGGCGGCCTGCCAGGTAATCGCTTCTGTCTTCAGCATAGAAGAACCGGTTTTCGAAGGCAGCTTTGAAAGTTGCATCTTTCACTGCGAGAGGCTGTTGTCCATCCCAACTCATGGCTTTGAGGGCAGCGGGTATGTTTGCATCGAGGGCAAGGGACATGATGCGCCGCTGATTGAAGTGGAAACTATCGATCTGTTGCGCCTGGCTGGCGAGTGAAAGGAGGATCGTGCAAAACAGGGCAACTGCTTTCATGGCTATCACTTTTTACAATGGTACGCGGCGCAGCCCGGTAAAAATTGTATGGAATTAACTTTTACACAAGAGACGGAAACGGTGGGGAGCGTAACCCATGAGTTTCTTAAAGTTGCGTATATAATGCGCGTCGTCGAAGAAGCCAAAGCGAAAGGCGATGTCGGAAATGGGGAGGCGGCTGCGTACCAGCAATGGCAACGAACTGGCCACTTTTGTATGCAACTGGAAATCGGTAATGGTGCAGCCTTTGGCCTGGCGAAATATGCGCGACAGGTAAACAGGGTGAACATGCGCCCTGGCTGCCAGGGAACTTAGTGTATGAAAGATCTCCTGTTCGCCGGTGATGATGGCCGCTACGGTTTGCACACAGGGTAAGTCGCGCCGGGTAGCAGGTTGTGTTGTGAATTGCTCCAGACAATAGAGTATGTTTTCCATGTCGACCTGCTGGTGGGCGTTGAAATGGGCCAGTGTCTTGTAGATGGCTGGTAACAGCGTTGCATTGAGTTGACGGCAATTGGCCGGAAGCAGCAGTTGTTTGTCGGTCCAATGTTGCCAGTCGTGTTTGAATTCAATATTGAAGCAATGCCCTCCCGTGGGTTGGAATTCGTTGCCGTGCTGATAATGAGCAGGCCTGAACAGGAGGGTGCCGGGCAGTATTTCTGCCGAAGTTCCATGGGTGTTTTCCCTGTATTGACCCTTGGTGAGCAAACTGATATAGGGATTTTCGTGGCTATGTGTTTCGATGGAGCAGTCCGGTCCGTAAGCAGTGAGGGATAGCGTGAGCGTATCGCTATCACCGGTGCGCAGGCTTTCGCCAAAATATTCTCCTTCTTGCAAGAGGCGGTTCATGGCTAATATTTAAACCGGATGGGTATTGACGAAGTTAAACAATGATTTTCTTTTACATTGCAGCCGTGAAAAAAAAACGCTATTCGCTCCTGCTGTTATTGCTCATCAAGGCAGACGTTTTCGCGCAACCAACCGGTAACGGGAAGATGGAGTCGACGGGACCTTATATCCCTTGAGATACGACGACACTGAAGCGAAGTATGGATGATCAAGAGCAGATTGAAGTAATGCTGACGACTATTCTGTACCTTTAGAAGCGGTTCGGATATTGGAGTGAATGTTAAATTATAATCGAACCTCTATGCGGGATTTTGGTACTATGCCTGATCATTTGCCGTTGAGGATATTACTCCTATTCCTATTGGTTTTCTGCTTGAGCGGATGCACGGCTTCCAGAAAGTCGACCCAGCTACAAATTACCAAAGAAAGTTATTGCAGTCCATCCATTGCAGTTGCCTGGGACAACTATCCTTTATCTCACAATATCGATTCACTGCTGGACGCTAACCATGCTCTTGCTCAACGTTTCGCAACGCCCAGTATATTGCTGATGCATGCATTGGGTGTATTGGGTGACGTACATCAGATCGTAGAGTTAAAGAATGACTCCAGCAATCTCTTGGGAGCAATGCAGCTAAGGCAACGAATTATGAATAAGATACTTTTAGCTAATGCGGGGATTGGCGCCATCACCGCCGAACTGGATTGTGAAGTTGAACGGATGGATCAGATTGCGAAATACATCGAAGGTAAAAACGCCAAACGTACTACCCGCTTAACGGTGGCTTCAATTGTTGTCGGCGCGGCATCTGGCGTCGCTACTTCGTTGGTGAGCAACGCAAGTTGGAACAAAGGTATTGCAATAGGGGGTGGTGTGGCGGTTGTGGGATTGGGTATTGCTACCCTGAACCCGAAAGGTGAAAAGGTAGAACTGATACACAAACGGAACCTGTTGCGCGATGTGTGGTTGCAGGAAGATAACCAGGATATTCCATCGTTCGTATGGTTTATGCTTACGGAAAAGCGGGTCAACAAAGTGGGAGACAGTTCCTTGTTGAATAGCTTGAAACACCGCTGGATCCGGTACCAGTTTGATGGTGATGCCGAAATGGCTGCGACTTCTGTTAGCTTTACCGAAGGCGGGAATTACACTGCTGGTGACCTGCGCGACCGTGCAGCCATGATCAATCAATTGCAGGCTGTGATCAAATCGCTGGAGCAATATGTAAATGCTTTTCTGCGGGAGTTGCCTTGAAAATTGCAGCTCCGGATGCGGGGATGAGGTTTAGGTGGGGTGGTCTATTATTTATTTCAGTCTTGCAGGCCCATCGTGCTTCTTTAGTATTGGAATACCATTGATCTTTTTTGGTTCAACTCGGGATGATCAGCAAAGGTGAGTGTGGTGAAGATTTTCTCGAGCTTTTTGTTGTTGATGGTGTAGGCACCGTCAGTAAATTGAAATTTGATCGCTGATGCGGTACCAATCAAAGTCGACCGAACCGCCAGCTGTTGCGCTGGCCCAGTTGAACAAACCAAAACGGTAGCCGATGAAATGGGGTAGGGTGTACTCCATCTGCAGGGTGTTGCCGATCTTCGTCCAGGTTTTGTTATCGGTGCTGTAATAGAAGTAACCTTTATCGGTCCTGTTGCGGAAGTCGCCTTCGGCTTTTACATACACCTTATTGCCCGTCAAAGCCATCCTTTGTTTTTCTTCAGGAGCAGCCTTCTCGCCATTCACCATCACGAGGTATTTGTTGCCTCCTTCCATCTTCACGCCTACCCACCCAAATTTCTTTTGCAGCAGGATGAGGCCGGCGCAGTCGCCATCTTTCATATTCGACACGTCGATTGCCGTAGCGGCAGCACTGGTAGGTCCAAAAGTTCTCTGTGTAAGCGTATTGCGGGCTGCCAACACAGAACTGTCTACCCGCCCCGTTGTAATGCGCAGGAAGCCGGGGTGTGCCGTAACTGACCAATGGGCGTTATCGGGATTGTGGTTCCACTGCCAGGGTAGGGGCAGGGGGGCATCTTTCTTTTTGCGGCTGAATTCGTCGGAAGTGACGATGCCGGGTATCAGCGACCGGTTGGCCGGCAAATTGAGGGTATCGGGTACTTTACCATCGATGCCAAGTATGGGCCAACCATCTACCCATTTCACCGGCACCCAATACGGGATGCGGCCTACCGAACCAAAGTCGCGAAAGAGATAGGCGTACCAATCGCCTTTGGGCGTGCTGATCAATCCGCCCTGTGCTACGCCTTTATCCTGAAAGGCGAGCCGTCCTTCATAAGGGCCTGTTATCTTGTCGGCCCGGTGAATATTGACGGTGCGCATGCCGCCGCGCGGCCAGGTGATGTTGAACAGGTAAAATTTTCCGTTGACTTTGAAGAGTTGTGACCCTTCCGCAGCCAATCCGATATTATTGCCTGCCGGCGCACTGGCGTTTTCGATGAGAACCTTGGGCGTTGTGCCCGGCTTGATGCCGCTGAGGTCGTCGGCCAGTTCGGCGATCATGATCTTTCCGCCTCCATAAAGCATATAAATTTTCCCATCCTCGTCGAAATACAGCGAGTGGTCGTGCATCATGGGTTTGAAAGAGATCTTTTTCCAGGGACCTTTCTCAATGTCTTTGGTGGTATAGATATACGTTTTGCCGGTGGTGCCGGTAAAGGTCGATACATACCAGGTGCCTTTGTGGTAGCGCAGGCTGCTGGCCCAGGAGCCGCCACCGTAGGCATTTTTGCCATTATCGAGATTGAGCGCGTCGGTGCCGTCGAGAATGTCATAGGCATAGCTCACCAGTTTCCAGTTCACCAGGTCTTTCGATTTCATGATGGGGACGCCCGGGTTCATGTACATTGTTGTGCTGCTCATGTAGTAGGTGTCGCCCACGCGGATCATCGACAGGTCGGGCACATCGGCATGAATGATAGGATTAATGGCTTTCTGGGAGTAGGCGGCAGGCAAACAACCCACGGAAAGGGTCAATGTTAAAACAAGGATACACAGCGGGTTACGCTTCGGAGTAAAAAAGAAACAGTTCATAAAACAAAAAGGAAGGCAGTTTTTGCTGCGTTGGTTTAATAAGTGTAAAGGTGACAATCAAATATATGGCAATTCAGTGGAAATAATTGCCGCTTGAATGTCTCGATTATTGGTTCTATCGTCTCAATCAGGAAACTGGGTAGAGTAGAATTGATACCCAGATCAATGTTAGAACACGGTAAATGAGTATTCATGCCTATTGTATACCTATGTGCCAGGCTATACTTTTGTTCTCGTTAACGGCAACGATAACAACGAAGATCTAGAATACTCGCTCATTAAAGATATTATTTGTACGACAGGGTCACATCGCCTTTTTCTAAGGGCACCAACAAAAAAACAACCGCTCTTCGCGGAGCGGTTGTTGTACCTTTCTTCTACCTTCAAGGCGCATCATGAACGTTTTCCTGGTTCTTCATCAGATATGGTTTTTTCGCACAGGACATTGGATCTAAGCGTACGGATTAAAGACGGTGGATATTGGACATCGGCTTTCAACGATACGGACTTAGGGCTTCGGACAATGGGTACCGGACTTATACCAGGGCCACGGATTAAGGATATTGGCACAACGGGGCTACGGACCTTGTACACCAGGGTACGACTAATCTACGGTAAATGGGTTAAGGAGTCTGGAATACGAATTAATGACGAGTGAAGGTTATTGGACTTTTGTGACTGAACTATTGGTATATGCCTATCTAATCTTTTTGATCTTTCGAATTATTACATTGAAGTTACAGCCTGCAATCTCCGATGTCAATGCAAATCAGCCTAAACCGCAGACGAGCTGTCTGAATAGTATTTTTACTGTCCTAAAGAACTATGCTTCCTGTTTTCGCCGGCCTTAGTTTTATTTTCCATACACGCTGCATATTCACCTGTTCATTCGGTGTAAATGCTGGCCCGCGCCGGAAGTGATTGCAAGGCCCCGGGGGCGGTACTATTTTGGCGCCTTGATCAATACGTACCCTTATGAACCCGTATCACCGTGTTCTTTTTTCTATCGGCTGCTTTACTTTCGGCATGCTTCCGGTAACCAGCCTTTACTGCCAGGGCATCCACCAATTGTGGGGCAGCGCTTATGCCGGCGGCAACACCAATAACGGCACGGTGTTTAACGTTCAACAGGATGGAAGCAAACCATCATTGGGTGCTTCTCTGGGAGATTTTGGACTAATGCGGCCGGTGGGCAGCCTGGTACTTTTCAACCAAAAACTGTACGGCGTGTGCCGGTATGGCGGACCTTCGGATAACGGATCACTGTTTGAGTTTGATCCCTATACCAAGGCATTGGTAAAAAAGCTCGACTTTGACGGCGCGTCAGGCGGTCAGCCCGAACTGGGCCCTGTACTTTACAATAATCTTATTTACGGCGTAACCCGTTATGGCGGCGCCTCGAACCTGGGGGTGATCTATTCCTTTGACCCGGTAACGGGTATTTATTCGAAAAGAAGAGATATGATTTTATCTACCGGTGGTTCTCCCACTTCCGAGCTGGTGGTCGCCGGTAGTTTGCTGTTCGGTACTGCGGCTAGTGGCGGCCTGCACTATGCAGGCGCGATGTTCTCCTTCGATCCGGCTACCAATGCCTACCAGTTAAGGGCCAGTTTCAACGGCACTAATGGAATGGCTCCCTGCGGCAACCTGGTTTATTACAACAACATGATCTATGGTACTACAGTAGGTGCAGGCGCTTTTGGAAAGGGAACGTTGTACCAGTTTAACCCGGTTACGAATGCGCTCACGGTATTGCAGCAATTTGCAGATCCGGCCAGTGCACAAAATGGCCTGGTCGCTTATAACGGAATGCTGTACGGCGTTACCTCGAGGGGCGGTACCTATAACAACGGTACTTTTTATGCCTATGATTTGTCGTCCGGCTCTTTCAGCAAGATCATCGACTTTACTGGTTCATGGGGCGTGTATCCGACCGGCGTTACAGTCAACAATGGTAAGCTATATATATTGACCAATGATATGGGCAGTAATTCTTCGGGTACGGTGGTGGAATATGATCCGGTTTCAGGCGCCTATGCTAAAAAGGCCGACCTGCATTACACACTCAATGGTGCGCACCCATCCTTTGTGAACCTGGCGAAGGTGCAGGCGCCTGTGGCACCAGCCGCCAGCGGCACTTGTACTGATATGCCAGTCGTTACCATCAATGCCGGCAATGCGAATCAATGGGTAGCGATCACCGATGCGGAGGGTAATGCAGTGGCGGAGATCAATGCCAATGGCAATATCCTGGGTACGATAAATGCTACGGTCTTTATACATAGCGGTGCAGCGCGGGAAGATAAAGCCCATAAAATGTACCTCGACCGGAATTTGACGATAACACCGCAGTTTGCCCCTGCCAGTGCAGTGAGCCTGCGTTTATATATACGTGGGGTGGAGTTCGATAAACTGCGTACCGCAGTGAGTTCGGTGGGCCTGCCCTCCAGCGTGATGAGTGTGGACGATATTGGGGTGTACAGAAACAATAGCCCGTGCTCGCCTTTGTTGTCGGCAGATGCACCCTCGCTTACAAATACAGGTGTTACCTGGGCTAAGGACGACTATGTGCTCAATGCGTCCGTGACGGAGTTGTCGAGTTTTTATTTTTCGGGCAAGATGTTCATGTTGCTGAATACCTATTTTACCGGCTTTGATGCGTTGGGTAAAAATGGACGGGCACTATTGCAGTGGACGGCGGTGGAGGACGAATCGACTGGGCAGTACATCATTGAACGAAGCGCTGATATGCGTCAGTTTACGCAGGTGGGCGCTGTAACGGCCATCAACAGGAAAGGACAGCAGACTTATACCTGGTATGATGAGCAGCCATTGCCGGTAGGCTATTACCGGGTGAAAATGGTGAACCGGGAGGGTGCAGGCAGTACCACGTTGATCAAAAAGGTTGCGCTAAACATGCCTACCCTTGAAGTAATGGTGTACGATGACGCGGCAGGCGGAACGGTTCGTGTGGGAGTGGTATCACCCGAGCGGCAGGCGGTGACCATGACGGTTTACAGCGCAGCAGGCCAGTTGGTGTTGCGGGAAGACCTCACCCTGCAGGCCGGCCGGCAAACGCATTTGCTGAACGGCGCATCCTTATCGCGCGGTACTTATTACCTGGTGGTGGGCAATGAGCGTTACCAGCAACGGGTAGGGTTTGTGCAGAGGTAGGAATGTCACCCAATAATTCATTGAGGGGCTGCACGATGGTGCGGCATTTTATATTATCGGCGGCATAGAGCGATATGCAGGACTTTTGTGGACTCAGCCCATGCCTGCCACAAAGGATCGTTGGGTTTTTCAGTGCCATTCATTTTTTGAGCAATGGCTTCCTGTTTCTTTTTATGGAGTAATAGCGCCTGCAGCACATAGGCAGGATCGAGGTTCACAGCTGATTTCAGCGAATCTGCCTTGTTGGCCAACACTTGGCCAATTTGAAGCCTGTTTGCCGTTAGCGATAGTTCGTGGTTGGGGCCACTCATCACTTTGTGCGCATCTTTTTCATCTTGTCCGTCATCTTCCCACTTACAAACATCGCAGATCTCGTAAGAGCCTCTTTGTTCCAGGGTGGGGTAACCACATCCGGGACACGTGAACAAGTTTGATTTGTGCTCACTTACGTATTGATCAAAGATACTGCGGCGGGTATAAAAGGCTGCCAGCGTTTTACGGTCGTTGGTGTTGAATTTGGTGGTGTCGTAGGTTTCGTGTTGTGCTGGTTCCATAGTGGTGACGGTTTTGGCGTTAGCCTGTTGCTGGGACTGTCCGCAGCCGAACTGGATGGTTAACACGGCAAGTGACAGGAGGTTTTTCATCTTAATGGGTAACGCAAGTAGGTTCTTATTTGTTAAAGTGTGCGGACAAATATCCGGGGTTTTATCCAAATTTCTGATCTTTAGCCGATTAAACGAAAATACTATGTCAAAGATCAGGCTGCTGAATACGGAGGTGCTTTCGAACAACTGGTATACGCTGAATAAAGTGACGTATGAAATGGAAATGCCGGATGGTACCACGAAAGTGCAGATCCGGGAGGCTTACGACCGGGGTAATGGGGCGGCGATCCTGCTGTATAATCCTGAGGCACATACGGTATTGCTGACGAGGCAGTTCCGGCTTCCAACGTATATTAACGGCAATGCCGATGGGATGTTGATCGAGGTGTGTGCCGGCTTGCTGGACAGGGACAATGCGGAAGACTGTATCCGGCGCGAAGTGGAGGAGGAGGTAGGTTACCGGGTAGAGCAGGTGGAGAAGGTATTTGAAGCGTATATGTCGCCCGGATCGGTAACAGAGATCCTGTACCTGTTCCTGGCGCATTACAGAACAGACATGAAGATATCGGAAGGGGGCGGACTGGAAGAAGAGCAGGAGCATATTGAAGTGATCGAAATGAGCCTGGGCGAAGCGCTGGGCATGGTAGCCACCGGGGCTATCAAAGACGCCAAAACGATCATGTTGCTGCAGCACCTGCAGTTAAGGCTGGCGGGGTTGGTGGCGGTGATCTAAATGTTTTTGGTGTAAAGCCCTCCCAGTAATAAGGAGCTTATCTGTAAAGTCCGGTCAGGACGAATTATTTACCTGTAAAGCTATTTCAGGACGAAGGATCATAATCAGACCCTGACCAGGACTTACCCAAAGCTTACCCAGGGCTTACCCAGGAGGTACTCAGACCCTCACTAGAGAGGCACCAAACCCCGACCAGGCTCTGACCAGGACTTTACCAGGCAAATACCAGGGAAACACCAGACAACTACCAGGCAAACACCAGGGAAATGATGAGGAAAAATGCCGAGTTAAGGCGCACCTGATCCATGATTTTAGTGTGATCCGAACAGTGGAGGTCGGTAAAGCTTTTTAGCGACTCATGGGGCGCCGGATTGAGTTGGGTGATGTTTGGGTGGCTGGCTTTGATTTTTGACGCTATTGCGTCTGTAATGAGCTATACGGGGGTGTCTGGGGCTGAATGGTGCGCCGTTGCTGTGAAGGCGAGGTTTTGTGCCTGGGAGTGAGCGTCAACTTGTAGTGGAAAGGGAGAAGTATGCTCTAGGGGTGGTCTAAGACTTGCCTGAGAGTGGTCTGGGACTGGTCTAATAGACTAGGGGTTCTGTAAGGGTCCTGTACAGGTTCTGTGCCATGTTTAGAGCATGCCGCTCCCATTCTGCACCAATTGGGTGACCATTCTGAGGCAAAGAAGGTGGTGTATCCCTGAGCCGTAGACGGATTGCGAATAGCCTGATTAGTTGTTATTCGTTGATGTTCTCCCAAAAACTGCTCCCTTCATATTCCCAATATTCCGGCTTTATCGGTTCTATGTGCTCACCTGCAGCAATATGCCATTTTTTTAGGTCAATGTGCCAGGTGAAAGTTTGAATGTCTGAATACTCTGTTTGGAAGTGAACATCTGCTTCTGTCCACAATAGTTTGGTCAACAGGTCTTCGAATTTTCTTTTCCATTCCTTCCAGTCATATTCGAAAGATTTGAAATTGCCGCCGAAATGAATAATCCTGCCGCCGTACGAAAGATATGCTCCAATAGTTTCTGCTGGGGTAATGGCAAACATGGGCCGTATGAGGAGGGGATATTCATCAATAACAGGTAGCTCGTTTATGACGGTTTCGTTGTGATCGTATACAAATCGTTGCTGAAGGCCTTGTAAAAGACCATATTCAACAATGCAGCCGTAGACCCTGGTGGCCATTCCCATATGTATGTCTTTAGTGAGAGTGTAGCAATTATACGATGAAGTTGTCGGTCAGCCCTATAGCGACATCAGGTGAACAGGAATTGAAACCATAAGTACCGCCGCAATGACTCCAATGCCAATATAGGCAAGGTTTTGTTTGTATTGCTGAGCCTCGATTTCCGCTCTTGCCTTGAGGAAAGTAAAAAGACCCAACAGAGAGAAGATAGTGCCAGCCCACAGTCTTTGTGTTCCATTTCCGAGTAAGGAAAATTCGTGGCCGTTCTTGGTGAAAGTCAACATGAGCAGGTATCCGGTCAGTCCTAAACCAATTGTCCAATAACTATACGTGGAATTTTTCTTTACTACCGCTACAGACTGATTTATTAGCTCGTTGTGCTCCTCAGCGGAAATATGTCCGTTTTCAAATAGTTGATTTATGCGGTCAATGGTCATGTTTAGGGGTTTAAGGTTCAATGATAAGGAAATGTTTCCTGGAAAACAACGGTGTGGACGTCGTTGAGGGAAGACAATCTTCTCTAATCGACCTTGCCTGGTTGCTCAATATAATCCTCCGGCGTATAAGTGACCCGAGCAAAATTTTTGGTGATCAGTTCGGTTTCCACGACCTGACCGCTTTTGAACTTGAGGATCTTCTCCCGCCAGATCTCATTTTTCCGGAAAAACTGGTCATCTATTTTTAGGAACTGATGATCTCTTTCAATAACGTGATAAGCATAGTCAAGTTCAGAATCGATCCGCAGTTCTCCTTCCAGGCATTTGTCGGAGAACCAAAGGTTGATCTGAAAGGTATGCTTTGTGTTGTTGGTAAACTGATAATCCCTGTAGTTGTAGAATACAGTGGCGCCGCTCCCGAAAGGCAATACACGCCCATCGTCGGGAAAAGGATCGAAGGAATGGTGATAACGTTCTGTTACAGTCAGCGGACTATGGATCACCAGCCAGTGGATGAGGTTAGAGATTTGGCAGATGCCGCCACCTATTCCCGCTCTCGCCTCTCCAAACGACAACTCCATCCCCAATAGGTATCCTTTGCTTTTGGTGGGCAAGCCCACCAGTTTACAAAAGGAGAAAGTTTCGCCCGGCCGGATAATGATCCCGTCTATTTGTTTAGCCGCAATCTGTAGGTTGGTAACTTTATTGATCTGTAACTGACGGTCACTTTCGCCGAGTTTCTTGAGCAGAACGGATTGATGCTTTTTTATTCTGAAGGGAAGTTTGTCGGTCGTCTTTTTTTTAGCGTAACGGTTATTGTCGAAATACCAGTCTGTATAACGCCTTACACGCCTCGCCCAAACGGCCAGGAAATATAATGCCGGATGGCGCTGACTGAGTAATTTTCTTGGTTTCATACCGGTTTAGGAAATGAAGTTAATTGATTACCAGCTTGGGTAAAAGTTGCCGGAAGCGATTAAAATACAGGTGTTAGCTGCCTCCAGTTTTTCCTTTGCTTATGCCCATCCAATTTATTATGGTAAGCAGCCAGGTCAATGAATTCGGGTAATAGTTTCATCGGGTCTTGTACTTTGGCCACGGTTGGCAGCGATTCGTTGTCCCATAACATGAATCCTTCAAAGTCGACCTTTGTCCTGATGGTGAATTTACCATTGGGATCCAGATTGATTGTTTCGATATTAAAGTCGACTGCCAGCGTAAGCTCAATATCAAAAGTTGTATGTTCAAGCGACAAGAATTTAAGGTTGGCATCGAACGGACAGTGTTCACTTCCCAAATAGATCGACCCTGAGCCGGTATCTTTTGCGTCAGCGATGAAAAACTCCTTTCCTGCGAGATGTTTCCAGTTCTTTTCGTTGGTGCCTTTTGCTCCGTGGGTGAGTTTTAGCCAATCCATCAAAATCGCCGTTTCGGTTGGCTGTGGTACATAGTCATGTCCTGAATCGAACGGTGAAAGCGGAATTTCGATGGCATAAAACAGGGATAATGGAAGTCTTATGTGCTTGTTTTCCCAAAGGTGACAACCGAGTGTTCCTTTTTCCGGTTTGAGGGCGTTAATGTCCAATGGCATAGATGGAAAATTATGGCAGCACCCATGACAGATTAAAATGCTGCGGGGCCCCAACAATATAGAACTTTTTTTCACGTATGACCATGCCAGATGGAAAAACCTCCACTCTATGCCAGGGCATTTGTTGCCGGACCGGGTAAATCCCAACTACCTGCTGAAAATGGTGGCTATTGCAGTAATTCCTGGAAGTAAGGTTTTCGAAACAGGACATCCACTGTGTCAAAACCGGACATCGTCTGCCGATAAGTTTGGGTTAATAAGTTGATTGTCAGGGTGTCTCGAAAACGGCATGAGGTATGTGTTCTATAGCTGTCTATATCCAAACATCAACCCAATCATTTCACTATGTGGCGCAACTACCTGAAAACAGCCTGGCGGAACCTGCTGAAAAATAAAGTATATAGTGCGATCAATGTACTGGGACTGGCGGCCGGTATGGCCGTAGCCCTGTTGATTGGCCTGTGGGTATACAATGAATACTCCTACGACCGGTTCTTACCGGGTTACCAGCAGTTATACCGGGTACAACGCAACTTCAACAGCAATGGAGACACGCTTACATTCCGGACCACTTCGCCCAGGCTAGCCATTGCGCTGGCCAATGATATCCCTGAAATTGAGCATGTGGCCATCAGCGATTGGATGAGCCCGCGCGGGTTGATGGTGGGAGATAAAAAACTGATCATCCGGGGCGCCCAGATCGGTGGCGATTTCCTCAAGATGTTCCGCTATCCGCTGATAAAAGGCAATCCCAATACGGTTTTCAGCGATCCTTATTCCATTGTATTGACTGAAAGCACTGCCAAAGCCTTATTTGGAGACGCAGACCCCATCAACAAGATGGTGCGCTACAACAACCAGCATGACCTGAAAGTGACCGGCCTGCTGAAAGATATACCGTCCAATTCCACCCTCCAATTCAACTTTATTGTTCCTTTCAGCTACCTGGAGCAGATCGATCCTAACGTAAAAGAAAACCGCTCCACTTTTGACAATAACGGATATCAGATATTTGTACAACTGAAGCCTGGCGCAACCCTTGCGCAGGTGGCTGGCAAAATCAGGAATATTGAGCATATCGAAAAAGGGAGTAACAATGCGATGAACTCGTACATTACCTTACAACCCCTGGAGCGTTGGCATTTGTATTCAAAATATGTAAACGGACAGGATACGGCTGGCTTTCTCGAATATGTGAACACTTTTACGCTGATCGGTGTACTGGTGCTATTGATCGCCTGCATCAATTTCATCAACCTCACCACAGCCCGTTCTGAAAAAAGGGCCAGAGAGGTAGGCGTACGGAAAGCTGTTGGCTCACGCAAGAAAGACCTCATTCTTCAATTCCTTGCTGAATCACTCGTACTGACCCTGATCGCCTTTGTGTTTGCCATAATCTTCGTACAACTGGCATTACCTGCATTTAATACCCTTACAGAAGGCCAACTGGCGTTGCCTGTTGGTAATATTGGATTCTGGGTCCTGGTATTAGCTGGTGTAATCGTCACCGCACTCATCGCAGGCAGCCGGCCAGCCTTCTATCTTTCCTCCTTTCAACCAGTGAAAGTTTTGAAAAGCAGTATCGGCAGCGGTAGATCCAGTTCACCTTTCCGGAAAATATTGGTCGTAGCGCAGTTCAGCTGTTCCATTGCTTTGATCATCAGTACTGTCATTATATACCAACAGGTACAACATGCCAAAAACCGACCTAGCGGTTATGACCTCGACCGCCTGGTACTAACGCAATCCAGTTCCGACCTGTCGCGCAACTATACTGCACTGAAAAATGAATTGATTGCAAATGGCATTGCCAGCAGTGTGACCACCGCCAGCAGTCCGGCTACAGATATATACTGGCATTCTAATCTTGGACAGTGGCCTGGCAAAAAAGCTGATGAAACCGTGGAGATGGGAATTATCCTGGTATCGGAAGACTATTTTAAAACAATGGGCATGGAAATAGCACTGGGCCGCGATTTTGCAGGCCTGGCCGATTCAAACCGGGTGATCTTTAATGAAGCGGCCATCGCCCGCTTACGCATCAAAGACCCCATTAACCAAACCATTCGTTGGGGAGGCAGGGCACGGCAAATTACTGGGGTGGTAAAAGATGCTTTAATGATCTCGCCTTTTGCGGCAGCCGATCCCACGATGTTTGTGATCGATCCGGGTGTACAGGACAACCTGCTATACCGCTTGTCGCCTCGTATGAACCCGAGCGACGCCCTTGCACAATTGACCGCCATCTTTAATAAATACAACCCGGCCTATCCTTACCAATATGAATTTGCCGACCAGGGTTATGCCTTCAAATTCAAACTGGAAGTGTTGATCGGCAAGCTGTCGGCCTTGTTTGCTGGCCTGGCCATCTTTATCAGTTGCCTGGGACTCTTTGGTTTGGCAGCCTATATCGCCGAACAGCGCACTAAAGAAATTGGTATCCGCAAAGTATTGGGAGCATCGGTATCGCAATTGTGGTTGCTGCTATCCCAAGACTTTATAGTACTGGTGTTGATCAGTTGTGTGATCGCCGCACCAGTCACCTATTATTACCTGCACGACTGGTTGCAGCAATACGAGTACAGGATTTCCATCCAACCCCTGGTGTTCCTGATAGCAGCCGTGACAGCCATTGTGATCACTATCATCACCATCAGTTTCCAGGCCATCAAAACAGCGCTGGCAAATCCGGTAAAAAGCCTGCGGACGGAGTAAGGCCTGTAGCACATTTAGTCGACGGTGATAAGGGTGTGTGCTGAAACTATTATTTGTGTTCCGTTGCTTATAAGCAGCTGGATCTTTCTTTGATCAAGGATGCTAGCCGCTTTAAAATAAGTGGAATTATCGGGCTGCTCCAACAAGTACTCTTTGCCTGTGTCCAGGTTTTTTGCAATGATCTTATTGGAGTTTATTATCAATAAGGTGTTCTCAATAAAATGATTGCTTTTAAAAGTAGCAGCGGAAAGCGGAACATAGGCTAGCAGTATCTTTTCGAGTGTGTTAGCATTGATCAGAAAATGATCTCCTTCCTGTGGTATATAGATCCATGTTTGGTCCGGAGAAACAGGTTGATATTGGTCGAGGTTAAAGTTTATGTAGTTCCAACCGCCAAAGTATTTTTCAGTAACATCCAATTCTCCCAATTTTAGTGTCACCTTATATAGCATTCGCCCGTTGTTGGGTTCGTCTATATCGATACAGGCAAGGGTTAGTGGGCCCGAAGCTGTGTCGAAACTGTAGGATGGGTAGTCTGTCATGTCTTAGGACGAAATTTAAAGTTTCAGAAAGCCATTTGGCTTGACGCTAGTGTCGGACTTTAAGGGGTAAGTAAATTTCTTTTGAATGACTTGATATTGAAAAGGCCAAGCTTTTGACCTCCATACAAGTCGTAAACGTCACATCTGAACCTGAACTTTAGCCTTTTCAAAATGGGTTTCAGTTGTATCCATACTTGGTCATCTACGTTTTTTAGTGGAACGCAAATTCCTAATGCATCTCCTCCTCTTATGCCAAGTCCCGGCATTGGAATGAAGTCAAAGTTGAGCCCTTCGGTATAAATCGATTTGTGCAAGTTTTTGAAATAAAGGTTCCTGCTTGTTTCTGCGATGATATGGAATGCCATTTGCTGCTACTTAATGATAGTTACGATGGGTTGGTTGCTGATTGAGTGGCGGGTCAATATCTCATGCTTTATATGATCACAGGTTGCTTCTGTGATTTGTTGCCCTCTGGCGTCGATCTTGACATGGTGTTTGGGGTTATAGGGAAGGTGGATTTCATAGTGTCTAAGTCGTCCAATAATAAATCGAATCGTCCTTTCTACTTTTTCGGGTGTTGAAAGATCATGATTGTGAATATAGTGGTATTCATTTTTGCTTATGTCGAATGCCTCAGGGGTAACATGGCCCCAATCTAAAGTTTGCATAATAGGACTCATTTTTTGCTTATTTCTCTAGCCCCAGTTGCTTCCGGAAGCTAATATTCAGCTTGTATTGCTCTTCAACAGGTACGGCCTTCCTGGCCGATTTGTTGATGTCCTTGCCTTCCTTAGACCATAGCATGGGGTAGAAGTTGAATGTCTGATCGGCGCTAATGGCCGCCACATCATTCTTCCAATTGGTCCACCGGTAGCCTTTGTAAAACTCTTCCAGGTTATTGTTAAAGCAGAAGCTTAAGAACTCCGAATAGGACAAGCCGAGCGATTCATATTCGAGATTAAACGGTGATAAATAATACACTTTGCCGATATCGTTATCAAATTCCCCGCCATTCAACAGGAAAAAGCCGCCTAAAACATCGTCGGCGATCAGCAAAAAAGGTGCAGGCTGTCCAAATTCTTTGAATGCTTTCCCTTTATTCCAATCGGGAAGTGTTCTGGTGAGTTTTGCACTGCCCGATCCAAGTATCCTGATCCAGCCATTGTCGATGAGCAGTCCGCCCGTCATGAATACAATGGCGCCCATCGGGGAGCGGGTAGTTACCTGACTCTTGTATAGGGCAGCTTTCGCCCTTGCAGTATCGACGGGTAATATATCAACTTTATTTTTGGCCTTGTCGATCCACTGTTTTACGATCGGCCAGCCGGGGTCCGACTTATTGATCAGTTCATCAACTGTACGCATCTTTGTTTGCGCAGTAGCAACTTGGCGGAATAGGAGAAGTAATAATAAAATAGAAATTCTTGTCATGACTCGTTGGTTCAAAATCGAAAGGAGTTTATTGCTGCAATGTACTTTACCTCATCCGTCCCTCTATCATATAGTTTTTCGTCAACAGCTTTCGTTCCGGTACCGTTGTCGGGTTTGGGCCAGACTTCAAATCGTGCGGTCAACAGTTTCCGAAGAATCTTTTTGCCAGGATTGTCATTGACAGGGTTGTTGGCTACAGCCGGGTTATTATGCCTTTTTTATATTGTACAGCAATATGCCCACGCCCGCAAGGGAAACGCCAAATAAAGCATACAACAAATAGTTTGATCGGTTGATATGCTTGCTGACCAAAGGGTTGCAGTTGCAGGTTTCAGCTTTGTCTGATGGGGCATGTTGCGTTGGGCTGGTGAATGCAATGCTATTCGTTAATTGGGTTGATTCATGGCCGCTGGCGTCCATTAGTCCGAACTGAACTTCATACTGGCTGTTCTCTTCAAAGGTGAACGCACCCGAACACATGCCATGCCCTATATTAATCGATTTTTTGTAAGGTTTCAGGTAATAATCGCGCGTGGTGTTGTTGGTTTTGTTAAAGACCTTTGCGTATATCAACGTGGAGGAGTCATTTGCAGCGGTTCCGCAAAAATGAGCAAATAGGGCCGGGCCGCATCCGTATTCCGTATAGGATTTGCCGGTAAATACGGGCTCGCAAAGCCAGGCAGGTATTTGTTTGTCGGCTTGTGCTTTAACCGTCCAGGTTGAAACCTTGTAGGCACTTTTGTCAAATCCTTTCAGGCTATCGATCTTTAGTTGATAAGACTTGCCAGGGGTAAGCTCCCTTTGGGGTTTTAGGAGGGCCTGTGTGAGTTGAAACTGTCCCTCGAGTATCCTTACAACCGCAATCTCCACGATCTCTGGTCCGCTGATTAAATATATCCTGTTTTTCTTGTTCAGTTGCCTGATCAGGGCTTGGGAGGCACCATAGCCTTCAATGACAAATATAGAATTGGTGGAGATAGTTGCCCGAGCCGGCCACACAGAAATGCTTGCAAAACTGCACATGGCATTTGATGCCACGTAGAAGAAAGTAAAAACAATCAGGAGCAGGTACCTCATAGCCCTAAAATACACAAATTACTTCCAGCGGCAAGGGGTATGCGTATAGTTGTTCTTGCCGTATAAAGAAATGTTTTAAAGTGTGGTGGAGAGGCTTATTTGGCAATTGGTCATTCTTTCTCTAATATGCAACATGTTTACCCGCCCGGCTATTCCGTTTGAACTGCACCTTACTACCCATACGTTTGGTATAGATCAAGCGATCGAGTTTACCGACTTCTGCCGGCAGCAGGAGTCTAAGCCATTATTGATAGAGCTGGCGCGTGGAGAATACATTCAACAACCCATGCTGAATAAAGTAGTTAAATGCCGGTCACTTCAGCAGGCTTTAGATATTGCCAACTTTCTCTCAGAGTTATTAAACACACGGCACTGGCGCGTACAACGCCTTAAGATCGAGATCCCGGCTAATCATGCCGGTGATTGGGACAAAAGCGTCAACAAATTTCCCTGTTATTTCGAGTGGCACGGAAAGATACAGGGCGATCCAACGCACACCTTGTTGCAGATTTGCGAAGGGCATCAGGCTCATTTATCCATCAACGCTTTAAAGAAAGAAGAGCGATATCGGTTCATTACCCTGCGGGAGTATGGTGATAAGGAGGTTTTCGATCAGCGGGTGGGTGCTATAGGTGTCGCCCTTGATAGCGCAGGATGGCCCTTGATCAAGGAGGTGTCGGAGTATTGTGTGTACGATAACAATGTTTACCTCGACAAAGGTTGGCTTTCAAATTAATGCATAATGGCCTTATCAGGAGATCAATACAAAGAGTTTATTGCCTATGAGGCATTCATCCGGCGGGCGGCGGCATTGAACCTGCCTTTTATGCTAAAAGGGAGCTACGTGACCCGGCCGTATTTTGCCAACCCGGAAGACAGAATTCCCAATGACCTTGACTGGGTTTACCTGGAAAGGCTGGAGAATACGGAGGTGGCCACCAAAGTTTTCAACGAGTGGATGATCCAGGTCAGTGAGGGCGAAGAGCACGATGGCGTTCAGTTCAGAAGTTTCCGGGAGAATGCTTTCTGGCGGATGATCGACTATGCGATGGATGAAGATTTCCCGACGGTAAACACCGACCTTGATTGTAAGGTGGACGGCGAGTCAATTTATCCCCTTGGCTTTGATGTTTCTTTTAACCTGCCGGTAGATGTGCCGCCCGTAGAATTGGTGTATACACCAGTCCGCGGAAACTCATTTACGATACCGTTTACCGCTCCACTTGCGTTACAGGTATCCTGGAAGCTGCACCAAACGCTGGTCAGGCTTCGGTTCAAAGACCTTTTTGATCTAATGCATCTCGTAGAGCATCCTTCCTTTACATCCGAAGTATTGCATTCCTCCATGGTGGCGTTGCAAAACGAATGTGCGATGGATGGCGCCGACCCCGCCAGACTTCGATATCTCCTGAATGGTGATTGGAGACTTCTTACATTCCATATTCCTTTGGATGAACTATGGACTTCTTGGAGGCACGAGGACGAATATGTCAGGTATCCGACCGCCTGGGAAGATAGAGCAGTAAATATCACAGATGTCAACAAGCTGCCCGAACGTTTAGCTAAATTTAAAGAACAGGTATTGGCGGCATTCAGGAAAGCGGGTTTTTATGAGTCTGGTCTCCTGGCTGATCTTGCAATAAACCCGCAGGAAGGTCAGCAGACAGATGACATTCCGGATCAGGCATTTGACGCCAGGATACGGCCAATTTCTCAGGAAGCAGTACCTTCATACCAGCGAGGGTTTTTGAAGAGATTGTTTGGGCCGCTGTATTGGGATAAACCTGGAAAAATCTGACTATGGCACTAGAGTTACCAAACATCGTTGACATTATCGAGGTAATGGAGAATTATGTGGAGGACATCAGGCCAGAGGAAAACATCCGGGATCAACTTGATATCTCCTACAAGATAGATAACCAAAGCGTAATTCTATTTGAGATCAGACCTTCCTACAAATCTCCCGACGAAAAATTGGAATGCTGTTATGCAAAAGCTACGTACGTAAAAACTGCCCGTCGTTGGAAAGTATTTTGGATGCGGGCGAGTGGCAAATGGCAGGGGTACGAGCCAATGCCCGAAGTAGCTGACCTCCACGAATTCATCAGCCTCGTAGAAGAAGACAAATACCATTGTTTTAAGGGGTAAGGAGAGGACCCACTCTCTATACCATTTCGTTACCCATGTCATGTTAAGTCATATTATGTCATGACATTACCTGACATGCCTCCAAATACATCCAGCAAAACCTGTCAGCCGGGCATTTTCAGTGTTAAGTTTGTGGTGGATACCCGGCCCGTAGCGCTCCCGTACCCGTTCCGTACCGCTCCCGTACCGGTCCCGTACAAATAGCACAACTTTTGAAACAGTGCCTCTTACACCAAAAGCGGAGGGAAAGCTGGCGCCTGTTCCTCAACAGGCTTTGTTTTAGCAATCTAAAAGATATTTACTCCTGTCATGCCCCATTGTATAATACGCCAGATGATATTCGATTAAATGTCATATCGACAAATATCCATACATTTGGCGCGCTGATATTCGCCACTATGAACACGACGCCTGTAATTTGCCATACGATCCGTAATTCCATTATTCCCAGTGTAGTAATGCTTTCACTCCTGCTGCCCGCGTGCCGCTCGCAGAAAGGAGGGCAAAGCCAGTCTGGCCTGCCGGCCAAAGACTCCGTAGTGGCCATCATTCGCCAGGCCAACAACTACTGGCAGGCGCAAAAGCCCAACCCCGGCAACGCCTTCTGGGACAATGCCGCCTACCACACCGGCAACATGGAAGCCTACCGCCTCACCCAAGACACAGCCTATAAAAACTATTCCGAACGCTGGGCCATCCAAAACCAATGGATGGGCGCCAAAAGCACCGATCGTAGTCGCTGGAAATACAGCTACGGCGAAACCGACGACTTCGTTCTCTTCGGCGACTGGCAGATCTGCTTCCAAACCTATATAGATCTGTACAACCTCGACGCCGTTAAAGACGACAAAAAGATAGCCCGCGCCCGCGAAGTGATGGAATACGAAATGAGCACACCACGCAACGATTACTGGTGGTGGGCCGACGGCCTTTACATGGTAATGCCCGTAATGACCAAACTCTATAAGGCTACCGGCAACATCCAATATTTGGAGAAGCTGCATGAGTACCTTACCTATGCCAACAGCATTATGTACGACTCCGCCGCTCAACTCTATTACCGCGACGCCAAATACGTATTCCCCAAACATAAAAGCGCCAACGGCGGTAAAGACTTCTGGGCCCGCGGCGACGGCTGGGTATTTGCCGGACTCGCCAAAGTGATCCACGACCTGCCCGCCAACGCGCCCTACCGCCAGGAATACATCGATCGTTTCAAAGCAATGGCCACCGCCATCAAAGCCGCCCAGCAGCCCGAAGGCTACTGGACGCGCAGCATGCTCGATCCCCAACACGCGCCCGGTCCCGAAACCAGCGGCACCGCGTTCTTTACCTACGGTTTCGGGTGGGGCATCAACCACGGTCTCCTCGACAAAGCCACCTACCTGCCTGCCGTTCAACGTTCGTGGAGGTACCTCACGAACACTGCGCTGCAGCCCGACGGCCGGATTGGGTATGTGCAACCCATCGGGGAAAGGGCCATTCCCGGCCAGGTGGTTGATATGCGCTCAACCGCTAACTTTGGCGTTGGCGCCTTTCTGCTCGCCGCCTGCGAAATGCACCGGCTGGTAAGCAACTTGCGTTAGCGTTCTGGAAAGAACCTGTCACTTTAATCAATTCGGTTGACTGGATTTGTTCATATCAGTGCATTGTTGTCGCGTATAGTCCTGGTGTTCACCTTGCTGATCACCAGCCTCTCCACTTTTCCGGCCGATACCATGCGTATAGCCCGCATGGGTATCGAAAAAGGATTATCCAACAACTCCGTACGCTGCATTTTCCAGGACCACAACGGCTTCCTTTGGTTTGGCACCTACGACGGGCTCAACCGCTACGATGGCTATGAGTTCCGCATCTTCCGCAATAGCCTAGAAGACAGCAACTCCCTTCCACACAATTTTATCTATGCCATCAATGAAGACAACGATCACAATATTTGGGTAGGCACCGGCCAGGGTATCGGCATCTACAGCAATATTACTGGTCGCTTTAAGCCGGCTTTTTATAAACAAGCCGCCAGCGGCGAGCGATTGCGCATCAGCAGCAACGTCAACTCCATCGCCGTTGACCGCGAAGGCGCCGTGTACATTGGTACCAACGGCGGCGGACTCATGGCGCAAAGCAAAGGCGAGTCCGAAGCCCGTCAGATCTCCATTCAGCGCAACGGCAGAGCCACCAGCTGGTTCAACGTGGTGTCTGTTAAAGTGGATCGCAATGATAAAGTATGGCTGTTCATCGCAGCCATCGGCCTCTGTTATTTTGATAAAGCACAACAAAAGATCATACCTGTACTGGAGAAGCTTGATAAGGCTTCCTGTATCGAACCCGATCGCGATGGTAATATCTGGATTGGCTCTACGATGGGGGTGTATCGGTATAGCGTAGCAAGCGACAGTTTGCAGTTGATGTATACTGAAGAAGATAGTCAGCTGTTGTCGAATTCAATCTTCAGTTTAGCCATCGCAGCCGATGGAAAATTATGGATCGGCACCAAGAGCGGCGGACTTACCATTGCCGATACGAGAAAACACACCGTGCAGCACGTGCGGCCCGGCGATGAACCCTGGCAGCTCTCGGCCGAAACCGTTTCAGCCATCTTCGAAGACCGCGAAGGCCGAAAATGGATGGGCTCGCTCAATGGCGGCATCAATATCATAGCGCCCACACCTTCCTTCTTTCGCACCTACGCACACGAACCTTTTAACCCCAATAGCCTTGTCAGCAATTTTGCCGCCTGTTTTCTCCAGGAGAACCCCGATAAGATCTGGATCGGCACCGATGGCGGCGGCATCAGCACCTGGGATCGTGCAGCCAACCGCTTCTATCATTACCGCCATGAACCCGGCCGGCCCGGCACACTGAGCCACAACCAGGTGAGCAGTATCCTGAAAGACCGCTCGGGCAATATCTGGATCTCCACCTTCGGCGGCGGCATCAACCGTTTCAATGCAGCCACGCGCACCTTTCAACAATACCCCTGCATCAATACCCAAACCGGCGTAGAGAACGTAAACGTATGGGTCATGTATGAAGACAGTCAGCATCGCTTGTGGGCCACCACCTTCGGCGACGGCAGCCTGTATTATTATGATCCCGCCAGCGATCGCTTCGAGGTATTTAGCCAGGAGATCAAAGATCTGCTGTCGATCTTCGAAGATCGCCAGGGTACCCTGTGGGGTGGCACGGCGCATGACCTCATCCGCATAGATCGGGCTGGTAAAAAACATATCCGGTACGAGATCGGTAAACCCGTGCGTGCCATTTATGAAGACAAGCCGGGTAATTGTTGGCTCGGCGCCGAAGGAGGTGGCCTCATCCTCTTCGATCGCCACAGCGGTCAGTTACGTAAGCGCTACACCGTAAACGATGGCCTGGCCAATAATGCCGTGCTCAACATTCTCGAGGACAAACAAGGCAACCTGTGGATGAGCACCTTCTATGGCCTCTCACAGTTTAATGTAGCGAAGGGCGTATTCACGAACTATTTCCAGGACGATGGATTACAAAGCAATCAATTCCTCTATGCCGCCGCGTTGAAACTCTCTTCGGGCGAAATGTTGTTTGGCGGCATACATGGCTTCAATATATTCAACCCGCAACTGGTGAGTGCTACCCGCAAAGCCGCCCCCGTATTGCTTACCCGCATACGCATCAACAACCTGCCCCTGTCGCAGGCCGGCCAGTATATCCGGACCACGGAAGATGGACGCATCCGCTCCATCGAAATGCCTTATAGTGATGGAGCTTTGTCGGTCGATTTTGCAGCCCTGGAATTTGCTGCCCCCTATAAAATATCCTACGCTTACTTCCTCGAAGGCTGGGATAAAGACTGGAACTACAGTGGCAAATTGCGCACCGCCACCTATACCAAACTCAACGAAGGAAAATATACCCTGCGTATCAAAGCTACCGACGCCAGTGGCGCCTGGACTGGCAACGAGTTCAGGATGCTCGTTACCGTATTGCCGCCTTGGTACCGCAGTTGGTGGGCCTACGGATTGTATGCGGCCCTGGTGATCAGTGCCATCATCCTGTACCAACGGTACCGCGCCAACCAATCGCGCCTCCATTACGAAGTGGCCCTCGCCAAAGCCAATGCCAGCAAAGAAAAAGCCGAGCGTGAACGCACAGAGGCCGTATTGCAAACCCAGGCTGCCGAGCGCGCCATGGAAAAGGTCGTCACGGAGAAAGAGCAGGAGATCAATGACCGCCGGCTCGCCTTCTTCACCAATATATCGCACGAATTCCGCACGCCGATCAGCCTCATCATCAACCCGATCAAAGAACTTTTGCTGCAACCCGATGCGAAAAAGAAAGACCTTACGGGCCTCAGGCTGGTATACCGCAATGCAAGAAGATTGCTGAGCCTTGTTGATCAACTATTGCTTTTCCGTAAGGCAGAAGCCGGGGCCGATCGCCTTCGCATCGTGAAGCTCGACCTCGTAGCCCTTTGTCGTGAAGTGTACCTCGCTTTCGAACAACATGCCCTGGCGGCCAATATTCAATACCAGTTTCAGCCGGCCGTAGACCATCTTGAAATATATGCCGACCGCGAGAAACTGGAGATCGCTTTCTTCAACCTGCTCTCCAATGCTTTTAAATATACACCGCCCGGTGGCACCATTACTGTGACCGTGAAAGATGGCGCCGATGCGGCCCTTGCCTCCGTACAGGATACCGGTTATGGCATTCCGGCAGATGTAGGGGATAAACTCTTTGATCGTTTTTACCAGGTGCAAAAGAGAGGTGTTCCGGTGAAAGCTGGTTTCGGTATCGGGCTTTTCCTCGTAAGGCATTTCGTCGAAAGCCTGCAAGGGAAGATCTGGTACAAGAGCGAAGAGGGAAAAGGATCTACTTTCTATATCGAACTGCTGAAAGGCCGCACGCATTTTGGCGATGAGCTTATCGTGGACGATCAGCCCGCCGAGCCAACGATCTTCAAAGAGCTGGTAGAGGAAAAGAACACCGCAGTGGAAGTGGAGTCAAAGGGGGTAGCCGCTGTTGCTCCCACTGATGCCGCGAAAGTGCCGGTACAACGTAGCAAAGCCCAGGAGCTGGATGCCCTGCTCAACGAGAAAAAGTCGATACTGCTCGTGGATGATGACGGTCAGGTAAGGGGTTACCTCGCCCAATTGTTTGCGGATAAGTTCGTGGTGTACCAGGCCGATAATGCCCTGGATGGCCTCAAACTCGCCGGTCAGCACGTGCCCGATATCATCATCAGCGACGTGAATATGGACGGCATGACGGGCATCGAATTCTGCACCGCCATGAAAGATGACGCCGGGCTAAGCCATATACCCATCATCCTCCTCACCGGCAACGAAGCCCAGGAAACCAAACTGGAAGGGCTCGAAGGCGGGGCCGATGACTATATCATGAAGCCTTTCGACAACGAGTTGCTGATGGCCCGGGTATTGAACATACTGAAAAGCCGTACCTCGTTGCAAAAGTATTTCTTCAACGAAGTGACCCTCGGCAAAACCACCTATAAAGTGGCGCCCGAATACCAGCGCTTTCTAGATAACTGTATCGCCGTGGTGGAAGCCCACCTCGACAATCCCGACTTTGGCATCAAGATGCTGGCCACGGAACTGAACATGGGTCAGTCGAACCTCTATAAGAAGGTAAAGTCCATCTCGGGCCAGTCGCCCAGCGCCTTCATCCGCTTCATCCGCCTGCGGAAGGTGGCCAAGACCCTCATCGAAACCAATTACAATATCAACGAAGCCGCCTTCGATGCCGGCTTCAACGACATGAAATATTTCCGCGAGCAATTCTTTAAACTCTTTGGCATGCGCCCCTCAGAGTATGTAAAAGCCTATCGCAAAGGTGGCGGCAGGGCTGCCGCTACAGATGATGGCGAGGAGTAAGGAGTGCTTTTCATAATCCTTCCTGATTCAATTGGTTAGCTGACGGGTGATTTCCCGGAATGCCCCCCTTTATTCTTGATTTGCCCCGCCCCCCGGGACGTTCAATCTTTATTTTGCAGGTGGAGGTAATTAAAACGCGCAGGAATGAAAATGAAAACATGGTGCTGCCTGGCAGCATTGATCGGTACCCAAACGGTGATGGCCCAGCAACTCAACAACGACTGGGAGAATCCGTCACTGTACGAACGGAACAAGGAAAAGCCACACGCCAGTTTTATGCTCTTCAGCTCACCTGCAGACGTGGTGGCTGATGATTACAGCAGGTCGGGCTTCTACCAATCGCTCAACGGTAGCTGGAAGTTCTCGTATGTAGACCGGCACGAAAATCGCCCGAAAGACTTTTACCAACCCGGTTACGACGATAGCCGCTGGAGCGAGATCCCCGTACCGTCCAACTGGGAGATGAAGGGATTCGGGATTCCCATTTATACCAATATCGTTTATCCGCATCCAAAAACGCCGCCCCGTATTGGCGCAGACAATCCCGTGGGCACTTACCGACGCACCTTTACCGTGCCGGAGCAATGGCAGGGCAAGCCCGTGCTGTTGCATTTCGGCTCCATCAGTGGTTGTGCCTTCGTGTACGTGAATGGGAAAGAAGTAGGTATGTCGAAGGCGGCGAAATCGCCGGCCGAGTTCAATATTACTCCCTATCTCAAAAGCGGTGTAAATACAATTGCCGTGCAGGTGTTTCGTTGGCACGATGGCAGTTACCTCGAAGACCAGGACTTTTGGCGCCTGAGCGGCATCGAGCGAGATGTTTGTCTGTATAGTGTGCCTGCCGTATCGGTTTGGGACTTTTTCCTGAAAGCCGGCCTCGATGATAAATACACGCAGGGGGTATTCAATGGCGATATTGTATTGCGTAGGTTTGCCGGCGCTGCCGCTCCTGCCGGCGATGTAACGGTAACCTTACTCGACGCCCAGGGCAAAACAGTATTTACCCAAACGCAGAAAGTGCCTGCGGGCGGCGATAGCTTAAAGACCATCTCCGTAAAGGGCGTGGTACCCCGCGTGTTGACATGGAGTGCCGAGAAACCGAACCTGTACGATTGTATCATCACCTTAAAGACGGCCGATGGAGCGCCCGTTACCTATACAGGTGCTAAAGTGGGTTTCCGTAAAGTGGAGATCAAAAATGCTCAACTGCTGGTGAATGGTGTTGCTGTAATGGTAAAAGGGGTGAACAGGCATGAGCACGATGATGTGGAAGGGCATGTGCCGTTGGAGTCGACCATGCTCACCGATATCCGCCTCATGAAGCAATTCAACATCAATGCCGTGCGTACCTCGCATTACCCCAACGATCCTTATTGGATCAAATTGTGCGATAAATATGGCTTGTATGTAGTGGATGAAGCCAACATCGAAACACACGGCATGGGAGCCACCTTCCAGGCCTGGTTCGATACTACACGCCATCCTGCCTATCTGCCCGAATGGGCGCCAGCCCATATGGATCGTATGCAAAGGCTGGTAGAGCGCGATAAGAACCATCCTTCGGTGATCATTTGGTCGATGGGGAATGAGTGCGGTAATGGAAAAGTATTTCACGATGGATACCGTTGGATGAAGGAACGGGATGATACACGCCCCGTGCAATTTGAGCAGGCTGGTGAAGATTGGAATACCGACATTGTATGTCCCATGTATCCACGCGTACAGCACATGAAACGGTATGCTGATGCCAAGGACAAAAAGAGGCCTTATATCATGTGCGAGTTTTCGCATGCCATGGGCAACAGCAATGGCAATTTCAGTGCTTACTGGGATATCATCAATAGCAGTCCGCACATGCAGGGCGGCTTTATCTGGGATTGGGTTGACCAGGGACTGCGTACCCGCGATGCCAACGGCCGCACCTTCTGGGCTTATGGCGGCGACCTCGGTGCTTTCTATTGGCAGCACGACGAGAACGGCGTAGCAGATGGTTTGCTCTCTTCCGACAGAACACCCGACCCCGGCTTGTACGAAGTAAAGAAAGGATACCAGAACATTCGCTTCACTGCAAAAGATATTAAAAAGGGTATCATCTCCGTACGCAATGGTTTTGATTTTACAGGGTTGGAGGAATATGAGATCGTGTATGAAGTATTGCGCGATGGCGTAAAGGTCGCATCGGGTAAGCTCGCTGTGAATGCGTTACCGCATACCCAACAGGATATACAAATACCTTCATTCGATACAACAGGCGGAGAGATACTGTGCAATGTATTGGCCTATACGCGCCAGGCTACTGCGCTGGTGCCGGCAGGCCATGAAGTGGCGCGTGAGCAGTTTGTAGTAGCCGGCAATTATTTTGCACGCAAGGCTGCTGCCAGTGGTGACCTGAAGACGGAACGCAATGGCAATCTGTTAAAGTTTACGGCGGGTGCCGTGAGTGGCGAGATCGATACGCGCAATGGTCGTATCGTTGCCTATGCCTGGAACAAGGAGCGGGTGCCTGTGCAAAACCTGGAGCCATATTTCTGGCGTGCCCCTACTGATAATGATTTTGGCAATAATATGCCGGCAGCCCTGGGCATCTGGCGTTCCGCACACATCAACCGCGCCGTACAGCGCGTTACGGTGGGCGAGCAAAATGCCGAAGGTGTACGCATCAAAGTTGAATATATGTTGACAGCTATCCAGGTGCCTTATGCCGTAGAATACCTGGTGCAGCCGGATGGCGCCATCAAGGTTACTGCTTCGATCGATATGACGGGACGTGAATTGCCCGAGCTACCACGGTTTGGTATGCGCCTGCAGTTGCCCGGCCGTTTTGAAGACCTGCGCTACTATGGCCGCGGACCCTGGGAGAACTATAGCGACCGCAAGGAAGCGGCACTCCTCGGTGTGTACAGCGACAAAGTGGTGAACCAATATTATGCAGGCTATATTCGTCCGCAGGAAAGCGGTTATAAGACCGATGCGCGCTGGTTGACCCTGACGGCCGATAACGGCGTAGGCATCCGTGTTGCCGGTGAGCAGCCACTTTGCTTCAGCGCCACGCATCATTCGGTAGAAGACCTTGATCCAGGCCTTACCAAGAAACAGCAACATCCTACCGATCTGCCGCCATCCAGACAGGTGTACCTTCACATCGACCTGGCACAACGGGGCGTGGGTGGTGACGATAGCTGGGGAGCTTTGCCGCACGAGCAATACCGCCTGCTGGCTAAGCAATACAGCTATAGCTATACGATCAGTTTGATCGGAGGAACCGGTCGATAACAATCGGACTGATTATCTTTTTCACTGTAAAGAGTCTTAACGATGAATAGTTGGAGGAAGAAATGTGTTGCGCTAGCCGCTGCCTGTTTGATGATGATGGGTGTGTCGGCCCAAAAGAAAACAGCGCCCTATGTGGGATACCTGTTTGTGTATTTTACCGGCAACAGCGGAGATGAAGAAGCGATCCGTTTTGCGATCAGTACGGATGGTTACCGCTACCGGGCGCTGAACAGTGACCGGCCGGTGTTGTTGTCGAAGACGATCAGCAGTACCGGCGGGGTGCGTGATCCGCATATCCTGCGCGGTAAAGATGGCAAGACCTTCTATATGGTGGTAACTGATATGGTATCGGCCAAGGGCTGGAGCTCGAACCGTGCCATGGTATTGTTGAAGTCCACCGACCTGGTCAACTGGACATCGAGTGTAGTGAATATCCAAACCAGATTTCCGGGCAATGATAGTTTACTGCGCGTGTGGGCGCCTCAAACGATCTACGATGCCAAGGCAGGCAAGTACATGATCTACTTTTCCATGAAGCATGGAAAGGATGCCGATAAGATTTATTATGCCTATGCCAACAAAGATTTTACGGACCTCGAATCCGCGCCACGTCAGTTGTTCTTCAATCCATCAGGCGGGGCCTGCATCGATGGAGATATTGTGGAGAAGGACGGTAAGTTTCACCTGTTCTTTAAAACAGAAGATGCCGGTGCAGGGCTAAAGATCGCTACATCGGATAAACTGACGGAAGGGTATGTGCTGCGTGACCGTTTTGTACAGCAAACCACCGACCCTGTAGAAGGATCGGGTGTTTTCAAGCTAAACGACAACAGTGGCTATATCCTCATGTATGATCTGTATACGAAAGGAAAGTATCAGTTTACTCGTTCGGCCGATCTGGAGCATTTTGCGGTGATCGATCAGGATGTGTCGATGAACTTTCATCCCCGGCATGGAACAGTGATCTCCGTAACAGCCAAAGAAATGGAGCGCCTGACGGCGAAATGGCTGCCTTATGAAGACGTATTGCTAGGCTCCACAGCGCCTGTTATCAAAGCACGCAATATTGCTTACGATACTACGCAACAAAGAATTGCCTTGCCGGTACGCGTAGGCACAGCGCTGAATGCCTTCGACCCACAGTTTCTGCAATACCCGGGCGTAACGGTTAGCCCGAAGGCGGCCAACTATGGGGCCGGTGCGCAGCAGATTACAGTTGATATTAAAGGACGCGGCAAGCAGACTTTTTCTGTGGCAGTACAGGAGAGAAAGAACCCGGTGCTGGAAGGTTATTATGCCGATCCGGAGATCATTTATTCGCACAAGAATGGCAAATACTATCTGTATCCTACCAGCGATGGGTTTACCAACTGGTCGGGCACGTATTTCAAAACTTTTTCTTCCACCGACCTGGTGCATTGGAAAGACGAAGGCGTGATCCTCGACCTCAACAAGGATGTAAGTTGGGCAAAGCGCAATGCCTGGGCGCCCTGCATCATCGAAAAGAAGATCGGCGGCGTGTACAAATACTTTTATTATTTCACAGCCGCACAGAAGATCGGTGTGGCTGTAGCAGATGACCCTGCCGGTCCGTTCCGCGATCTGGGCAAACCCCTCATCGACCGCAGGCCCGAAGGCATCAAAGGCGGACAGGAGATCGATCCCGATGTGTTTACCGATCCGCAAACCGGCAAGTCTTATCTCTATTGGGGCAATGGCTATATGGCTGGTGTGGAATTGAATGAAGACATGGTTTCTGTGAAAGCAGCAACGCTCACCATCCTGAAACCTGGATCAACTTTCCGGGAAGGAACCGAAGTCGCTTACCGGAATGGTAAATATTACTTCTTCT
The DNA here is from genome assembly GCF_029223285.1 of Paraflavitalea sp. CAU 1676. GTDB lineage: Bacteria > Bacteroidota > Bacteroidia > Chitinophagales > Chitinophagaceae > Paraflavitalea. Next base: position 277,675 of record NZ_JARHUJ010000010.1, read on the forward strand.
GGTCGGAGAACGATACCCGCGATGCCGATTACCGCGTTCGTTATGGAATGGCAGATGCACCACTGGGTCCTATCCGCTTACCGGAGAATAACCTGGTGCTGGCGAAGGATGCAGCGCAGGGTATTTATGGAACAGGGCACAACTCTGTATTGCAGGTACCGGGTAAAGACGAATGGTACATGATCTATCACCGGTTCAACTATCCCCATGGTATCAATTGGGGCCGCGCGGCGGGCTACAACCGCGAAGTGTGTATCGATAAACTGGTATTTAACCCGGACGGAAGTATCGAGCCAGTTAAACCAACCTTATAACGGAAGCTCAGTATTTAACGACATTGTTTTTGATATCGTGGTAAAACAAGATCGCCCAGTGCTCCGCCTGGGCTTTTTGTTGCCATTGAAGGCGCTGCGACATGGCTTTCTTGCCATCATAATCGCTTTTATAAGCAAAGGGATATTTGAGGTAGCCTTTTTGCGGAAGGTTATCGGCACCATAGAAGGCCATCTCGTCCTGGTCCTGTATCCAGAACACTTGATGGAAGGGCGTATGCCCGCCTGTTAATTCGAAGCGGATGTGTTCTGTGATGTAACCCTGGTCTTCATGTAGAAAATGGAGGTTGGGCAGTTTCGATAAACCGTCGAGCGTGGTTTTGCTGAAAGAGGGATTAGCTGGTTGGGTATAGGCAAACTCGAGTTCGCGCTGTTGGAGATAGATAGCGGCCTGCGGGAAGTTGGACATGAAGCGACCGTCTTTATCATAACCGACGCCGTCGATATGGTCTTTGTGGAGGTGGGAGAGTAGCACTTTTGTGATATCGTGGGGATCGTAGCCATGCCTGCCCAGGTAGTAGTGAATGAAAGGCTGCTGATCCTGGAAAAATCCAATGCCTGTATCGAGCAGGATGAGTTCGTTACCAATTTCAACCAGGAAGGGGCACACCGACATTTTGAGGTGTTTGCTGGCCGGCGAATAAGCATCGCCTTCGTATAAGGTGGTAAATACCTTTTGCTTGTCGACTGTATAAACGCCTTCGTTCAGCGGTATGATCTTCATCGGCTGCGTGTATTTATTGCCCAGCCTGCGACAGCTTCTCTTTCAGTTTTATCAAACGCAACAGAAATACGTCGAACTTCTTAGGGTCGTCGTAAGATTCGATCATATGGAAATGGCTATCGAGAAACTTGGGTATATCGGTGATGGTTTCTGCCGGACCTATGACGACGGATTTGGGGAATTGTTGCTGCTCGAAGAATGCCTTTAGCGCCGCTACTTGTGCTGCTGTTTCGTTGCTCATGGGTTGGTTGGAACGTGTTGATTAGTGTATCAGAGGGCGCAAGGTAGGGCATCTGGCTATAATAAAAAAGCCCTGCCTGCCGGCAGAGCTTTAGCTATAGGTGGGCGATGATCTTAGTGTGCCAGGGCCATTTCTTCTACGAGTGCGTTTTCCAGCCTGGTAATGACCTCATCAGTCCGGCTGATATCGAAAGTGCCTACACTGATGCGGTACCAGGGGGAACCGGCTGGCGCGCCAAACACGGCAAACGGCAGTATGCCGATCCCTGCTTTATTCAGCAACAGGGAATGGGCATCGGGTAAATCGATCTTTACGGTAAGGTAGATGGCTGCCTGTGGCTCGATGGCATCTACGGGCAGGCCGCTTTCTTTCATGCTCTTAAAGCCTTTGTAAAGCGCTTTCAGGCGCAGGTTGATCTCCTGGCGGAAGTTGTTGAGGTATTCGTCGACGGCTGTTGTTTGTGGCAGGAAGCTGGCCACTGCCTTTTGTTCGGCCATGGGCGCCCAGGCGCCCACGTGTGAGAGGATGGCTTTCATTTTGGAGAGTACCGGTGCCGGTCCGAATGCCCAGCCCACCCGCACGCCGGTGGCAGCAAATCCTTTGCTGATGGCGTCGAGGTAAATGGTATAGGGACGCATAGCTGGCAACAGGCTCACCGGATCGTGATGCAGCGTGTTGCCATGCAGCAACAGGCTATACATCTGATCAAAGAATACATAGAGCTTTTTTTCACCCGGTGCCCGGCGGTTGTTTTCCTCCAGTACGAGTTCGCATATGTCGAGCAATCCTTCGCGGGTAAAGCAGGTGCCGGTAGGGTTCTGTGGCGAACAAAGGGCCAGCAAGGTAGCGCCTTTCAAATGTGGGCGCAGATCGTTGGCCGTTGGCATGAAATAATTATCGGCCGAGGTTTCTACGGGGCAATGCTCCGCTTCTACAAATTGCGCATAGTATTGATTGTTCCATCCCGGTACGGGGTAGATCACTTTTTCTCCTTTGTCGACAATAGCGCGGTAAAGTGCGTAAATGAGCGGACGGCCTCCTGAGCCAACCAGTATTTCGTCGGTCGTATAGTCCAGCGACTGATGTTGCCTGATGAATTGAGCGATGGCCTTGCGCAGGTCGGCATTGCCTTCTGCAGCTGGATAATTGGTAAAATGCTCCCGGTAGGCTTGCACGATGCCTTCTTCCAGCACAGCAGGAATGGGGAAGAGTTGGGGATCGAAATCGCCCACGGTGAAATTGTCGACCTTATTACCATCGGCGATCATTTGTTTGATCTTTGCACTGATAGCCAGAATGCCAGAACCGGGCAGGTTCTCAGCCAGTTGGGAGAGTTGCATAAAATAATTGTTGGATGAATGAATGATACGCAAGGCAGTTTTGTTGGAGACTGCCGGCGCAAGATTTGAGACCGTAAAAGGAGAGATCTAATGGAGGCTGTTCTCGGCCAATGCGAGCACCAGGAAGATGTAGCTATTCCTGTTGTCGGGGAAACGTTTGTATGGATAATCGGGCCGCATAGTGTGCGGAGCAAAGATAGCGTTTTCGATAAACCTTGCAAACCGGGCTACTGCAGGGGTGGCCTGAATGGCGGGAAATCTTACCTTCGCGGCCGCCTGGCAACTACACGGCATTATCATTATCACCATTATGCATATCAGATTTCTTTCTTTCTGCACTAGTGCGATGCTTTCGATGGGGGCGCTGTTAGTGGCTGCAAACGCCATTGGTGAAACAACCGGTCACCGCCCCTTCCAGGATACTGTTTCAAAAAACAAGGTGGAGGAAGCCCGTTTCGTAACGATCAATGGCATGGAGCAATGGGTTACGATCAAAGGGAATCCAGCCAGGCCGGTTATCTTATTCCTGCATGGCGGGCCGGGCAGTACGATGAGCCCCTATGCGGATGTTCTCTTAAAGGATTGGGAGAAAGATTTTCTGCTGGTGCAGTGGGACCAGCGTGGCGCGGGAAAGACCTATGGCAAAATGGCGCCGGAAGAATTGACGCCTGCCTTTTTAAAGGCCAACCCGTTGTCCATCGACCAGCTGGCGAAAGACGGTATCGCATTGGCGGAATACCTGATAGAGCATCTTAAAAAACAAAAGATCTTCCTGTTCGGTACCTCCTGGGGTTCGGTGCTGGGCGTTACCATCGCCAGCCGCCGGCCCGATCTCTTTTATGCCTATGTGGGGCATTCGCAGGTAGTGGACCCGCGGGATGACAGACGCTTGTACGATACAGTTTGGCAAATGGCGCAGCAGAAAGGTGATACCGCTGCCCTGTCGGTGTTGCGTGCGCTTGGTAAACCACCTTATAGCAGGGCACGTGATGTGGGAAGACTTTGGCGGGTGGTTAAAAAGTATGAAGCAGCCAGCTCAACGCCGCCTCCGCCCGGTTGGTTTGTAGAGGCGCCGGGCTATACGGGTACAGCAGACAGCCTGCACCGGAGTGACGGTGATGACTATTCCTTTGTGAATTTTGTAGGCGACCAGGTATTGGGTGTGCCCGCCATGCGTGCGGGGATCCAATTTTCCGTCGATCAGTTGGAATTTAAGGTGCCTGTTTACCTGATACAGGGTGTGCATGACCTTTTGACGCCCGCATCCGTTACCAAAGCCTGGTTCAACCGTATCAAGGCGCCAGCAAAGGAGTATTTCCTATTGCCCCATGCAGCCCACGGTTTCAACCAGGAAGTGTTGAGTAAAGAGTACAATTTGTTCATGCGATTGAGCAAAAAGTTAAAGAATCCCTAGCCGGAGCCGATTAGGCCCCCTCACGGGTGGATTTCTTTGGGAATTAAGTAGTTTTGTGGTGCAAATACCTTAATTTTTCGGGGTAAAACTGCAAGGAGGCAGTTTGGTCATCAATGAAATGCCAGTCAGGTTATGCTGATGCGTTTTGCTGCCCTTATCAAACCATCTCTGTCCTCAAGGCTATCATATTTTATCACTTTTAAAGCTGGTACAGCCGCTGGGCCCTGCAAAGCAGGGTATCAAAGGCTGATCAAATAGTTGTAAATCCATTTGACTATGAGTTTCGGGAAGCGTTCAGTTATTACGGGATGTGGGAGTTATTTACCGGCAGTCATTAAACCCAATAGTGATTTCCTGGAACAGGATTTTTATGGTGAAGATCACCAGCCAATCAAGAACGGGAAGCAGGTGATCATCGATAAATTTCAGGCCATTACCGGCATCCAGGAGAGGCGGTATGCCGATGAGACGTTAAAAACTTCCGACATGGCGGCTATTGCTGCCAGACTGGCGATAGAGGATAGCGGGGTAGATCCGGAAACGCTCGACCTCGTGATCGTAGCACATAATTTCGGAGATGTTGCGGGTGCGGGACAGCAGTCAGACATGGTGCCGGCCCTGGCTAGCCGGGTAAAATCAGTATTGGGTATTGTAAATCCCGGTTGTATTGCTTTCGATATTCTCTTTGGCTGCCCCGGCTGGATCATGGCCGTTATCCAGGCAGAGGCCTTCTTTAAATCGGGCATGGCTAAAAAAGCACTGATCATTGGTGCCGAAACCCTCTCACGGGTGTATGATCCGTTCGACAGGGACAGTATGATCTTCAGCGACGGCGCCGGTGCCGTGATACTGGAATTGAAAGAGAACGCAGCCGGGGGTATTTTGTCGTGCCAGTCGGCCAGTCATTGCAAAGAAGAAGTGGGCTATTTGTACATGGGCGCTTCAAACAATCCGGCTTACGACGAAGATGCGAAGCTGCTCAAGATGAAAGGCCGTAAAGTATATGAATATGCTTTGAAACATGTACCGCTGGCGATGAAGGCATGTATTGACCAGGCCGGTGTATCGATCGGCGACGTGAAGAAGGTCTTTATTCACCAGGCCAATGAAAAGATGGATGAAGCTATCTTAGACGCTTTTTATAAACTCTACGATCTCAAGGCTCCGGCTGCGGTAATGCCCATGTGCATTCAATACCTGGGCAATAGTTCCGTGGCAACGATCCCCACCTTGCTCGACCTGGTGAAGAAAGGTAATTACGAGCAGCACGAACTCAAAACGGGCGATATCGTATTGTTTGCTTCGGTGGGAGCGGGCATGAACATCAATGCCGTTTGTTACCAATGGATAGATTAACCTGATTATATTAATAGATAGAAAAGCCCGGAGCATTGAATGGCTCCGGGCTTTTTCATTTATGGCCTTGCGTAGATACTAATTCCTGTTCATGTATTCGGTGAGCTCCGTTTTACTCATATCGAAAGTAAACTCCTGGTTTACCAGGTAGAAGTTCTTTCTGTCGTGCGATTTGTTGTAAGCGAACTTCGCATAATCCAGTTTAGACTCCTCGAAAGTAAAGAGGCGTATGATCGACCTTATCTGCGCTACTGAGAGGCAGTTGTTGCGGGTAATGAGTTTTGCCTGTTCCAGCTTGGTATCTTCAAATGTACTGGTGCGGATGGATTCCAGTGCCTGGTCAAAGTCCTGGTTGTTCATGGAAAAACCCCTGCAGCTCGATTGTTCGCAGCGGGGGATGGAGGGGCCGGGTCTGGGGTTGCGGGGTCTGTCATCCGTTTCCGGAAAAGGGTGGGGATGAGGCGCGGGTTGACGGGTACCGCCGGTGGTGGCTGCAAACTCGCGCAATTTCTTTTGGTGATCCTTGCTACCCACCGCGTCGATCACAATGTCAAAGTCCTCCGTATTGTACATGTGGAGGTAGCCGTTCTTCGCTACTTCGAATTGCTCGCTGGTATAAGCGCTGATCATTTTCACGATCGCCGCTACCTGTTCTGCCAGCAGGCAGTGGCTCTCGATGATCTGCAGTGCCACTTTGGCCTTGGAGTAGGAGTAATATTCGTCGCTGATCTTCTTTTTGATATTGAGGAAGGCCACTTCCGAAAGGGTAGGCGACTGGCAAAGGGTGCCGTTGGGCAGGTAAGGATTTTGCCTGGGTGGGTAAGGATGGTTGTCGTTATCGGAATCGCGTGGGGGGCGATTATTGCCATTGTTGTTGCCGTTGCCCCTGCCTGAAGAACTGCTGGAGCTGCTGTACGATTCGACCACTTCCACATTGGTATTGAGCTGTATGCCCACGCCAACATTCAGGGCAACTGCAGGAAAGCCGTCCATGATGTATCTCTTGTTCTTTTTGCGGAGCGTGAGTGGTGGCGGCGCTTCCTGGCAATCCATTTCCTGGATCACAGGCGGTATGGAGGGGTCGACGAATACAACCTTCACGATGGCTTTGCCGGGGCGCATCGGGCAGTCGAGCGCGTTGACAGGCCGGCTGTTTTGAGCCACGTCATTGACGTACACAGTGAACTTCGATCTGTCTTCTGTTTTGATGTTCAGCAGAAAAGATTCCTGCGCCAGTAAAGGGGTTGCAAATAGCAACAGGATGCTGAGTAGAGCTTTTGCATTCATAAGATTTGTATTAAATGATAATGTCAAACTACCTATCTAACGCAGGTTTTGCAATAAGCAATGTGTTACAGTAAGTGAGGTGAATCCTTGCTGGTGGCAGGTTGTGTCAGTTGAAACAGCGTGGGGAGTAGTTCGTTGCCGGTATATGACAGTTCAGTCGCGGTTAAAACATTGCTGACAGGGTGTAAAAAAAAGCTTAAATATTATTGGATGTTGGCGCTGACCAGGCTGGCGAGGAAGAAACAGGCAATGGTTACCAGGCCTTTGACGGTAAGCGGTTGGTTTTTGCGGATGGTTGCCCGCAGCGTTACAACGCTTAATGTGAGAGACAGGAAAGCACAAATGAACTGGTAGGCTGAATAAGTGGTGGAGGTACGGTAGTACCAGGGGTTTTCATTGATGGGTCCCCAGGGATAGGCATTGCCAGCATCACTGAAGGCGACAAGGTAGAATTCTGATACGCTGAGCAGGAACAGGAAGAGGCCGGCAGTTACCAGCACGTAGGACAGGTTCCAGATGCCGTGCTTATCGAATTCGGGTTTGGAATGTTGTATGGTATTCATATAGGTAGGTATATACAATATAATAAGAATAGTGCAACCCCGCAAGCAACGATATGTTAAGAAAACTTTCTTTTTTCGATCGCCCTTTGATGAGTTACGATAGGATAATTACGTACCTGGGCTAATAATGATATAGTAGATCGCCGAACGTGATGATTTATTGTTTGGGACGAATTGTATTTCACTACACATATGTGACAGTTATCTCTTCGGATTTGCGTCTTCGTGCGAATTCAGTAGCGGCCGGTTGAAAGCCGCTGTATTTTGGTGGCGAAATGATACCGCTGATGGTGGTGTTGTTTCATCTCACCTAAATCCATACATATGAAGACAATTTATGTCTTGCTGGCTTTGTTATTGCCAGGTGTGCCCGGTATTGCACAATTTCTTACACGGGATATGACTTTCAACAACAACGACACGACGGCTAACTCCAGCACGCGTTGTGTGGCACTGCAGGCTGATAATAAGATCCTGTTCTTCGGAGACAATACATACTACAACGGGCCAGGTACGGGCGGTGGAGTTTCGATCAGTTATGGTGGTCGCCTCAATCCCGATGGGACCCTCGATATGTCTTTCAAAAAGATCACTCTAGATGGTCGTGTCGATGATATCGAAGTTCAACAATTCGATCAGAAGATACTGATCGGCGGATCATTTACGACGGTGAACGGAGTAGGTAGAAGGGGGATCGCCCGTCTGAACACGGATGGTTCATTGGATCCAACTTTTGATCCATTGGGTGGCATCGGCGGTACCTCTTCATTAGGAACGGTGCGTGTATGGGCGATTGAAGTAAAGGAGCCAACAACAGTCAGCCAGCGAAGGATCTTTATTGGCGGCGATTTTTCGGAGTTCAATGGAAAACCCATGGGTTGTGTTGTTAGTCTTTATCTGGATGGCATCACGGATGGAAAATTAGATGAGTCGTATAAGCCCAGGGTTACCATGCCCGGTGACATGATCTATGATATGGTGTACGATAAAGCCCTTGATAAATTGTATATAGGGGGGGAGTTTTATGAAGTGGATGGAATCAGGAAGTGCCGTCTGGCTCGCCTGAACCCGAATGGTACCCTGGATAATAGCTATCAAATAGGACCTACAGAATGGAACAGACCACATAGTTCCGTTACTTCCCTTTTCCTGAATTCCGATGGTAAGCTGTTGGCAGGCGGGTATTTTAAACAAGTTAATAATGTCAATAGAGGAGGGCTGGCGCGCTTTAACCTGGATGGAACATTAGATATGGGTTTTAATACTGGAAAAGGATTTTCGGACGGGTTCTCTGTCTATGACCAGGGTACTGAAGTGAGGAGTGTGAAGGTGATGACTGATGGCTCTATAATTGCCGGTGGCAACTTTACGAAGTTTAATGATATCCCTTGCGGCCATATCGTGAAGCTGGATGCCAATGGTTCGGTAGATGCCTCCACCACCTTCGGCGCCGGATTTAATGATTGTGTATTTGAAGTAAGGCTACAAAAGCAGCCTTCGGGCGAAGAGAAGATCGTGGCTGGTGGTTACTTTAAAACGTATCAATTGGAATACCAGGGCGCCATTATGCGCCTCGTAGCAGAGATGACATTGGATGGCAGGCAGGTAAACGGCAAGGCCAATCCGGTCCGCGATGGCGTGTCAATCACCTGGTCTGCCAACGGTATTGATCCTCTCTCCGTAGTGACCATCGAAAAAAGTGTTGACGGCATTCACTTTAATGCCTTAAACAAAAACATCCTTTCCTCCTACGGCGGCGTTTCGGGTCAATATGCTTTCAAAGATGCATCATCAACTGAGGGTGTAGTGTATTACCGCATCCTGATCGAAGGAAAAGGAGGACGGGTTTACTCGAATCTGATGCGCGTGAATGTGTCGGGTAGTGCTGTCGGTTCCTTCATGGCTTATCCCAATCCTGTCAGTAACGTTTTATCCCTCCGATCCAACTTGTCGAAACCAACAGTATGCTCAATAGAGATGTATGATCTGAAGGGCGCTCTTTTGCGAGCATGGCAGCGCAGTATCGACGCAGGTGTGCAAGTCAACCAGTTCGATATGCCGGCTATCGGTAGCCAGCCATTGGTGCTGCGGGTAAGGGATCGCGCCGGCAATGTAGTAATGGTGTCAAAGCTGAACCATATTCCATAATAGTGAGGGTTTGTATGTTTGGTAATCCCGGCTCCTCGTAGCCGGGATTACTAACTTTATGGCCGGATACGGGCGTTGTTCAGGAATTGTAGGTGACAATAGAAACAAGGGAAATAAAACCGATGACCATGGCAGCCTGGTAGTAGGCCCAACCCAGGCTCATATCGTTTTCCTGCTCGTACCGGGCAATGCAGACGATAAAACCAACTACCGGGATCCAGTAAATGAATTTATTGTTCATAGTTTTGGCATTCCTTTAAAGTTACGCAAATAAGTGGAGATTCGCGCCGGATCGGAATTTCGGGCAGGAAGAGGCCATTTCAGGCGCGCCTGCCGGGATAAGGGGTGTCTGCAGTCTTTAGTCGAATAAACTGGCCTCTTCCAGTACTATCCAGCTTCCTTCAGCAATTTCAGCCTCCAGCTCCTGGTGATCCCATCCGCAATAGCCGATAAAGAGCCTGAGGTCTTTTTGGGTAAGCGTCCTGTTACTGATGAGCTTTGCGGCTTCCTGGAAGTCGCCGCCCACATAGGTGTTGCCCGATACCAGTTCTCCACCCTTGATCAGGTCGGGTCTGCGATGAAGGAAGAACAAGTGTTCCTGGTCTACCGGGCCGCCTTCATAAAGTGGATAGGGTATGTTGTGCTTAAACTCTTCGAGTTCATTAAACTTTCTGGCAAACTCCTTATTGACCACAAAGCCCATGGCGCCCTTTTCGTTGTACTCGGTAATAAATATTAGCGCTTTGTCAAAAAAAGTGTCGATCAATAAGTCAGTGCTCTGTAAAAAAATGCCGGGCTTCATAGTTTGTAAAGTTAACGTAGTATTACGTAATTCGATTATTTCCTGGTTTTAGGTCGGGCTTAAGATTGGCTCACGCTTTGCGATACTGGAAATCTGGAGCAATGCTACTATCAGTGTCCTTTGCACGAAGTGTTCAAAAATAATTCATCGGTAAGCCGGTTGTGCATATCGGTAATATGTTTTAGCTTTACTACCTGTTACTTCAATTCTTGTAACTCACTCACTTGTTTAAGGCAACGATTTGATCCCAACCAACTTCATCATGATCAGCGGATGGTTCCTCTGATACGCATTCTCTGATTAGCGTTTTTTTGATTAGCAAGCAGCTTTGATAGTATTGTCCGGGCAAATCATGCCCTGGAATGCATTTATTGTTCAATTATAAATGGGCAGGCCCCGTATTGCCTGCTGCTGTATAAAGATGTCGACAGGCGGATGCCGAAAAGCCTTAAAAGAGTAGGCATAATTCAAAAAACCGAGATACTATGTCAAACAATTCTGCCGCTTCCAAAAAGGGTGGCGTAGCCAAAAAGGCCACAGCGCTCGATTCTATCCGCAACATTCAGCAAATGTGGGACGCTGCCATCAGCTCCTTCAATGATGGTGACGATGATACTACCGCCATCTATGACATCTACAAGAGCATGAGCCCCAAACTAACTTTCCAGGACATCTCCAATGTAGTAGGCGCCGTATTCGGAGCTACTTATTGGTCGGGTCTGCAAATGGATTATACCATCCTTTCCAAGAGTCTCGTACAGGGCCTGGGCATCGACCGTGGCCTGGCCGATCAGCTGGCCCAAAACTCTTTTCAGCAATGGCGCGGCATGCTTTGCCGTAAAAATATTGCCGACGTAGGTATTATCCCTACACCGGGTTCTTATACGGAAAGCCTGGACATCGTATGTAATGAGAATACTCCGCTGCAGCCGCAGCAATTGATCGAGAACTGGAACAATGAGTTCTGGAAAACACCTCAGATCGGTAAGAACTATATCTACACCCGCACGCAGAATCTCGGATTTTTGGGCGATATCACACCAACCGTACAAATGTTCTATACTACGGGAGGCTTCAACCAGCCACCTTCTTCCTGGATACAGTGCTTTACAGAAAGCGGCAGCAAAACACATGGCGATGTCATTCTGCTGAATGGTAAGCCCGGCGCAATGGGTCAGGGGGTACGCGGGGCTTCAGAAGCCTTTTTCTTCAATCCTACATCGGCAGACCATGTTTGCGTGATTGCCGTGGTTTCTTACGACTTCTTCGATGACAACAATCCGCTGAACCTGAAACCAGGCAACTGGAATTCACAAACCTGGATCACCCACAACGGTGCAGCGGCCTGGCACAATACCGATCCTCAAAAGAAAGCAGAGGAATCCTTCAAGTTCTACAACCAGGACGGTACCGAAGAGAAGTTTGCATTCCAGGTCAATTGCAGAAACGTACCGGTTGGTTCAACCATACAGCTGCGCAATGATGATTCCGCAGCCAAATTCGATACCGGCGTGATCGAGATCGGCAATGAATCGCAGCACATCGAAAAGATCGTGACCCTGCCTGCCTACTACAAAGGCGACCTCAAGGTAAAAATACAGGGGCCCGATGGCAAACTGCTGCCTACTCACGCAGCTGTTGAAATATCCATGGCCTGGATTGTAGAACACGGCCATCGCAGGTATATGGACGCGGCAGCTCAACGGAAAGATTTCGCGGCGCTGAGGAACGTGCAGGATATCTTCCTGCCGCTTGGAAGCTTTACCATTACGGGATCAAATCTAAAATAGAGGCGAGGCTTACTTTTCACAGGAAGAGCCCGGGGCATAGTCCCTGGGCTTTTTGCTTTATGAAGCCCGGAGCTGATCCAATGCGGTGGATGGCCAGGTTACAGAAAGCTGCGATCGATCGGGCACTTGAGCGATGTTCACACGGTTGGAGAGCATATTCACTTGAGAAATGTCAAGTCAGGCCATCGATGTTAGATCATTTAACCAGCAAAATGTCTTTTTCAGCGAGTTACTGGCATAGGGGTTGTTAAAATCACAGAAACCTCGGCACATGAAGTGGATGCTCTTATTGTTACTGGCCTTCCAGGGCTCGTCGACTCCCGGTTGGGAGCCTGATTACGAAACTGCTGTGCAGCAGGCCAGGGCGAAAGACAGGCTGATCCTGCTGAGCTTTTCCGGCTCCGACTGGTGTGGTCCCTGCATTCAGTTGCGTAAAGAGGTTTTTGAGAGCGAAGCTTTCCTGGCTATGGCAGACAGCTCGCTGATCTTATACAATGCTGACTTTCCGCGGAATAGGAAGAACCAATTGCCGAAGGCGCGTCAACAGCAAAATGAAGAACTGGCCGGCCAATACAATCCACAGGGCAAATTTCCTTTCACCGTTTTGCTCTCGGCCGACGGAAAGGTGATAAAAAGCTGGGACGGTTATCCCCAATATAATAGCACCCTATTCCTGGAACAGTTAAGAACCCTGGTGCATGGTCATCGCCCCTAAGAAAACCTGGCGCGAGTTCAGCCTGTCGGAAAGACTGATGGGCAATACATTCCATTTTACCGTGGTGAGTGATTCGGAATCCTGGGCGTTGGCTAAAGCCGCGCTGGCGGTCGAAGAAGTGCGCCGCATCGAAAAGCTACTGACCACCTATAGCGAAGACAGCCAGGTTAACCAGATCAACCAGCAGGCAGGTATTCGCCCCGTACGGGTAGACCGGGAGGTCTTTGCACTGATACAACGATCCCTGAAAATATCAGCCCTTACCGATGGTGCTTTCGACATCAGCTATGGTTCGGTCGACAAACGCTTATGGAACTTCGACCGTACCATGACGGCACTGCCAGATCCTGCCACCGCCAAAGCTTCCGTTCGCCTCATCAACTACCGCAATATCCTGCTGGATGAAAAGCAGGGAACCGTCATGCTCAAAGCAAAGGGTATGCGGATCGGTTTTGGCGGCATTGGGAAGGGATATGCGGCCGATATGGCCAAAGCTATCCTCGTAAAAGAAGGCGTAACCAATGGCATCGTAAACGCCTCCGGCGACCTGATCACCTGGGGCGAGCAGGCAAATGGTAAACCGTGGACCATCGGTATCGCGCATCCTGATCAGGCACAATCTGCCTTCTCTTATCTCAATATCTCCAACCTGGCCATTGCTACTTCGGGCAGTTATGAGAAATATGTGACCATCGATGGCAAAAGGTATTCGCATACCATCAACCCGGTTACCGGCATGCCGGTAACCGGTGTCAAGAGTGTCACCATTATCAGTCCCTATGCAGAGCTGGCCGATGCGATGGCCACGCCCGTGATGGTGATGGGTGTACCCGCTGGCATTCGGCTTATCGACCAGGTAAACCACCTGGCTTGCATTGTCGTTGACGACTATAACAAGATCTACACTACAAAAAATATACGATTATCATGAGTACCTCCGGTCGCGTAATCACCGCCCTGGCTTTCGTGTTGTGTGCAGTATCGTGCACATCCGTGAAAGAGTACCAGAAAAGCAAGTTGAATGATGCAGAGATGAGCCTGGGCAACCGCAAAGTGGAACGAACGGAACTCAATGCTCAATCGTACCGCGAAGCGGCATCCGGCGCCAATGCGGGAAAAAGCGGCGGGGGATGTGGCTGTAATTGATTTGATCGATAAATGGTTTAAAGGATCTGCATGAAGAAAGTATTGTTAACGACGATGGGACTGCTGGCTTTGTTGAAATCGTTCACCCAGCAGCAACCCGATTCAGTAGGCAGGAAACTGCGTATCGAGGAAATAAACCTGGTATCGAGTTATTATCAGCAATCGGGCGATCATGCCGGTGTAACGGGCGGGGTGGGTACACAACGCCTGACAGATGTCGCCAATGTATTCGACCTTAAACTGGCGAAATTCGATAAGAAGAACCGCAAGCACATGCTTGACCTGGAATTAGCGGTTGATCATTACACTTCCGCTTCTTCCGATATGATCGACCTCAAAGCGAATTCATCTGCCTCCTATAATGATACGCGTATTGCACCTGCTATTACTTATAGTGTGGAGCATGATGCAGCCGGTAGGGGTTTCTCGCTGGGTGTTTCTGCTTCGAAAGAAGTCGATTACCGCTCGCATGGCGTCAATATCGGCTTCACTAAAAAAACAAAGGACAGGAATGGTGAGTTCTCGGCCAGGTTGCAAGCCTACTTCGATGAGGTGAAACTGATCGCGCCCATTGAATTGAGAGAGCCCGGCGCTTTTAAAGGATATCCCACCGACCAGCGAACGACGTTTGCCGGATCGTTTTCGTGGTCGCAGGTGATCAACAGGAACCTGCAGGTCATGTTGCTGGCAGATGTGGTGAAACAGGAAGGCTACCTGAGCATGCCTTTTTACCGCGTGTATTTCAATGATGGCAGCGTGCACCAGGAAAACCTGCCCTCAAGCAGGTTTAAGTTGCCATTGGCCGTACGGGCCAATTACTTCCTGGGCGACCGGGTGATCGTTCGGTCCTATTACCGGTATTACCAGGACGATTGGGGTGTGCGTTCGCATACAGCCAATGTGGAGCTGCCGGTAAAGCTTACCCCCTTTGTGTCGATCAGCCCGTTCTATCGATACTATCATCAATCGGCCGTCGACTATTTTGCACCCTATGGCGAACATAGCGGAGCGGGCACTTATTATACCAGCAATTATGATCTGTCGGCATTTGATAGCCATTTCCTGGGAGCGGGTATCAGGCTGGCGCCCCCCAAAGGCGTATTGGGCTGGCAGCATTTCAATATGCTGGAGCTACGCTACGGTCACTATACCAGGAGTAATGACCTCAATGCCAATAGTGTGTCGCTGCACATCAGGTTTAAGTAGGCTCCCTTACCAATGAACATCGGGCCACGCCGCCGGTAAAAAGCATGGGCCTTTTTGCCGCTGATAACATAACTTCCCATAAGCACCTATTAAACCCGGTGCAACCGGTTCCATGAAATGCATGCTGCTGGGCCTCCTGTTGCCTTGTGCTGTTGCGGCACAATCGTTGCCCGACTCCACCGTTCGCAAAATAGACGAAGTGTTCAAAACCTTTACGGCCGCTACACCCGGCTGTGCGGTTGCTATAGCACAGGGTGGAGCCGTCACCTTTCAGAAAGGATATGGACTCGCTAATTTGGAATATGCCATTCCCAATACACCGCAAACCATTTTTCATATAGCCTCCGAGTCGAAGCAATACGTGGCGTTCTGTATACTCTTATTAGAAAAAGAAGGTAAACTCTCGCTGGATGATGATATCCGGAAGCACCTCGATTATGTGCCCGACCTGGGCGCCACCATTACGATCCGCCACCTCGTTTACCATACCAGTGGTTTGCGCGATCAATGGCAATTGCTGGCCAATGCAGGCTGGCAACTCGATGACGTGATCACGCAGGATCACGTGATCAAACTCGTTGCCAAACAAAAGGCGCTCAACTTTGCGCCCGGTGAAGAGTGGATGTATTGTAATACAGGATATACACTGCTGGCCGAGATCGTGAAGAAGGTAAGCGGCCTGTCGCTGCGCCAGTATGCCCAGAAGAACATCTTCGAACCGCTGGAGATGAAGGATACCCATTTTCACGACAACTACCAGGAGATCGTTCCGGGGCGGGCGTATTCGTACAACCCTGGAGGAGAAAAGCGATTCAACAATGCAGTGCTCAGTTACTCTACTGTAGGCGCTACCAGTTTATTCACTACCGTGCTCGATGAGGTGAAATGGCTCAATAATTTCAAGAGCGGACAGGTAGGTGGAAAGGACCTGGTGGAGAAGATGCTGCAAACAGGCGTTTTGAACGATGGCCGCAAACTCAATTATGCATTCGCCCTGAACGTCAACAAATACAAAGGATGGCAACAGATAGGACATGGAGGATCTGATGCCGGATATCGCACCTTTGCGGTGCGGTATCCCGAAAAAGAGTTGGGCATCGTCGTGTTCAGCAATCTGGGGTCTGCGGATGTAGGTCGATTGGCCTCGTTGGTGGCAGATGTCCTCATCACAGACCCGAAAGAAGATCCCAAACCTTCGGAGAATTACTTTAAAGATAGTGTGCTGCTGAAAAAGATCACCGGCCGGTTCTATTCCGAAAGGGGCGACCTGGCCGAATTCTTTTGGAAAGAGGGACAATTGTACCGCCGTAACCCAAATGGGTTCACTGGCGAACTGAAGTTCTATAAGGAGACCGACAGCCGCTATAGAACACCGGGCGGCGCCGTCTATATTTTTGATGACAAGGAACGGGCTGCCGATTCCATCAGGAGCATGCGTATAGAAATGCCCAATTCGGCCATCACCATGAAGCGTCAACCGGCCGTTGCTCAAACCATCACGGATGCATTTGCCGGCAAATATTTCAATCCGGAAACAGAAGCTTTCTATTATGTCACGTTCAAAGATGGAGCACTGCAACTGTCACATCGTAAATATGCTACGGTTACGCTTAAGAATATTGCCCCCGACCAGTTTACCCTGCCTTTTTGGTGGATGGGGCATATCCGCTTCCTCCGCGATAAGAAACAAAAGGTGGTAGGCTTCGAGGTCAACGCCGGCCGGGTGCAGCATCTGCGCTACGATAAGATGCCATAAAGGGTTGCCTGAATATTCCCGCTAAGGGAATAAAAATCACGGCATTATTTATTAGTGTACCATTGACGCAGGATCAAATTATCCTTATATTTGATGGCTATCACAATACCTCCCTGCCTTACCGTCTTAATCCAATCTCTTCTAAAAAAACTTACGCTATAGCCACTCGCTACGGGTAACAGACCAACAGGTTTGCACTCGTCGATTCTTTTTCCGGAGCAGCCGATTGTGTTTGATGTAAACACTTAATTAATAATATTTTTCGGGCTATGGTAAAAAAGTGGTTGATATGGCTGCTGCCTATTGTTGCTGGCGGAATGGCGATGCCCTGCTATGCACAATTGCAAGCCTGCCCGATGAACATCAACTTCTCCGCGGGCGACCTGTCCAGCTGGACGGCCACGACCGGCCTTGTGGCGAGAAACACCCAATCTTATACCGGCACCAATGCAGGGCTTACCACCATTCCTGAATACACCATTTCTACTACCGGTGTGGAAGTGATCACCAGTTCTACGATCGATCATTTTGGAAAATTTGCTACCATCCCTGTTATCAATGGTTATGCTTACAACTATGCGGTGAAACTGGGCTCTACGGCTACTTCGCACGATCTCAACAACGGCGAACGAGCGCCGGGTGGTTTTACCCGGGCCATCACTTACACGATCAATGTGCCGCCCGGTTCTACCACCGTTCCTTATACCATGACCTACGCTTATGCCATGGTGCTGGAGAACGGCACGCACAACTCGAGCGAGCAGCCCTTGTTCAAAGCCACGCTGTCCACGCAAGCGGGGGTGATTGCCTGTGCTTCGCCCGAATACTACCTGCCTACTTTCAATGATGCAGGCTCTGGTGGCGGGCCGGGTGGTGGTGGTGCAGGCTCAGGCGCAACGCTGGATTCTGCAACGGCCCTGGCCAATGGCTTTACCAATAGCCCCGAGCCGTTTTTATCCTACGGCGGGCAAAATGGAAATGGTGCCTGGCTGCGCGATGTGTGGACCAAACCCTGGACAGAAGTCGTGTTCGATCTTTCTCCTTATCGCGGTCAACAGGTAACGCTCACCTTCGAGTCGGATAACTGCCGGCCGGGAGCGCACTTTGCCTATGCGTATGTTGCTTTGCGGAATACCTGTGCTGGTCTGGAGATCAGTGGTATCAGCGCCGCCTGTACCAATAATGAATTCACGTATTCTATCCCGGCGCTGGCTGGCGCTACCTATACCTGGGCGGTACCGGCTGGCTGGACTATCAACTCCGGCGCCAATTCCAATATCATTCATGTTACGGCCGGTAATACCGGCGGGGCCATTTCGGTACAGCAGGTAAACAGTTGTACCGATCTGAAAGGATTGCTCCCGGTTACTACTACGCCGCCTACGATACCCGGACAGGTAAACAGTGATGCTATAGTTTGTTCGGGCACGAATACGACATTTCTTAACCTGGGAGGAGAAACCGGGAATGTATTGAACTGGCTTTCCTCTACCGATGGAACGAACTGGACCACCCTCGGCAATACCAGCCTGCAGTATACTGCGCAAAACCTTACTGCCACCACGCGCTATGTCGCGTTGGTACAGAACGGTGCTTCATGCCGCATCGATACCAGTGTGGCCGCTTTGGTAACGGTTGACGCTAAGACTGTCGGTGGCGACCTGCTACCCAACAATGCCAATATTTGCCTGGGACAAACGATCAACCCGATCCTTGAACTATCAGGCAGCACCGGCAGCGTGGTGAACTGGCAAACCTCTTATGATAAGGTAAACTGGAGTGGTATGAGTCCCGGCTATCAGCAGCCGGCTTATCAACCCGCAACGCTGAACCGTACTACCTATTACCGGGCCATATTGAAGAGTGGTGTTTGTCCGGCCGATACCAGCGACATAGCAGCCCTTAATTATTTCAATGTTGCTTATCCGGCGGCGAAGATATCTCCTGATTTGTCTACTATCTGTTACGGTAAATCGGCCACGCTGAATGCCCTCATTTCGGTTGGCACCAATTATACGTGGAGTAAGCCCGGCATCATCAAAGACAATGGCAATGGCATTACCGGCGCCTTACCTTATTCGCTATCAGCTACAGCAACGCCGGCTGCCACCACCGATGTAATATTGTCGGTGTTCAATACGGGTTGTCCGAATGCTTTTAAAGATACCTTCCAGATACATGTATCGGAGCCGGTGATCGTGGATGCCGGCCGGGATACCGTGGCGGTTGTGGGGCAGCAGCTTCAGCTGCATGCAACGGCCAATATGCCGGAAACCGGTAAATACAATTGGTCGCCGGGACTTGGTTTGAGCAGCATGGTGATTGCCAATCCGGTCGCCGTCTACAGCAGTAGTGCGCCTGCATCGGTAGCGTATGCGGTAAAGGCTACCACCGAAGAGGGGTGTGAAGGCTTCGATACCGTCGTGGTGAAGATATTTAAAACAGCGGCCGATATATTCATGCCTTCTGCCTTTTCGCCCAATGGCGATCGCAACAATGAATTCCTGATGCCAATTTGTGTAGGTATACAACAGTTAAACTTCTTCCGCCTGTACAACCGCTGGGGCCAGCTGGTGTTCAGCACCACCGAGATCGGCAAGGGCTGGGATGGCCGCATTGCCGGTGTGCAACAGGCTTCGGGCACTTACGTATACGCCGTGCAGGGCATCGATTATGTGGGCAAAACGGTGAGTAAGAAAGGGAGCTTCGTATTGGTGAGGTAGGAGGGAGAGAAGGTTAGTGACCGGGCAGGATTGTTGCATGTAGGTAGATGACCACTACGACGATTGTTTGAATTACGTAATATTTACTTTGAATTTCTTAATAGCCGGGTCAGCCCGGCTTTTTACATTTGCACACTATAAATCGATACAACCATGATTCAAGCAAAAGGATATGCAGCACAAAGTCCGGAAACGGACCTGGCGCTTTGGGATTTTGAACGCCGTGAAGTAGGCGCGCACGATGTGCAGCTGGAAATACAGTTCTGCGGGGTTTGCCATTCGGACCTGCACCAGATCAAGAACGACTGGTTCAAAGGGATATTCCCGATGGTGCCCGGCCACGAGATCGTGGGCAAAGTAGTTAAAGTGGGTAACCATGTAAAAGGTTTTAAAGTGGGCGACCTGGCCGGTGTGGGTTGTATGGTAGACTCGTGCCAGGTGTGCGAGAATTGCAAGGAAGGCCTGGAGCAATACTGCCTCGATGGCAACACCCAAACCTATAACGGACTCGACCGTACCGGTGTTCCAACGTACGGAGGTTATTCCAACACGATCGTGGTAAGGGAAGAGTTTGTATTACATATCTCGGAAAAACTGTCGCTGGCAGCCACAGCGCCGCTGCTGTGTGCCGGTATCACCACCTATTCACCCCTGCGTCATTGGAAAGTGGGCAAAGGGCATAAACTGGCTGTATTGGGCCTGGGTGGCCTGGGGCATATGGCGGTGAAGTTTGGCGTTGCCTTCGGTGCAGAAGTAACCGTGCTGAGTACGTCGCCTTCCAAAGAAGCGGCTGCCAAAGCATTGGGCGCACATCACTTTGTCGTTACGTCCGATAAAAAGCAGTCGGATGCAGTAAAGAACACCTTCGACTTCATCATCGATACCGTATCGGCAGAGCATGATATGGATTTCTACCTCGGTATGCTTCGTGTGAACGGGGTTCATATCTGCGTAGGTATTCCACCCGAGAAACTGAAGATCCATCCCTTTGCGCTCCTCGGTAATCGCAGAAGTGTGGCTGGTTCAGGCATTGGTGGTATCAAAGAAACCCAGGAAATGCTTGACTATTGTGCTGAGCACAATATCGTTTCAGATATTGAAATGATCGACATCAAAGATATTACGAACGCTTATGCCAGGATGTTAAAAGGGGATGTGCGGTATCGGTTTGTGATCGATATAGCCACCCTGTAAGGCAGGATGTAGACCTTTAAGAAGAGCGAATGGGTGAATGACCTTGATGGATCATTCACCCATTTTTTGTTGGCGGCTATAGCATTTGGAGCAATGCACCACGGCATGTTAAAACGGGTAACGGCGCATGCCGCCATCTACTACGGCCACCGTACCTGTTACATAACTGGCCCGCGGAGAAACGAGAAAGATGGCCATATTGGCCATGTCTTCCGGTGTGCCGAAATCGCCCAGGGGTATTTCGCTTTGGGCAAACCGGTGGCGCTCCTCACCAGGAAAGAAACGACGGATATTTTCCGTGTCGATGAGGCCGGGTTGCAGGCAGTTGACACGAATACCATACGGACCCAGTTGAGACGAGAGGGCTTTTGACCAGGCAGCTATGCTGGCTTTGGCTACGGCCGATCCATTGATGCTGCGCAGCTCGTACGAGCTGACGAGGTTGAGGATAGCCCCTTGCCGGCGTTCCATAAAATGGGGTAACAGCAGCTGGGTAAGCTGGCGGGGCCGTTCGAAGTCGAGCGTCATGGCAGCTGCCCAGGTAACTTCATCGCCAACCGGTTCCAACGGCTGGCTGCGGCCCGCATTGTTGATGAGGATATCGATATGCCCCAATGTCGAGAGGGCCGCCTCAGCCAGCCGTTGCGGTCCTTCGGGGGCCGTAAAATCGAGGGCTATGGTGTACGGCACTATACCGCCTGTCGCTTTAATGGCTGACTGGAGATCGCTGAGCAATGCTTCGTTTCGTCCGGTAGCTAATACCTGAACACCTTCGAGGGCCAATTCCTTCACGATGGCCCGGCCAATACCCTGGCTGGCTCCTGTTACGAGGGCTGTTTTTCCTTTCAAATACAGATCCATAAATACTTCTATTGTTGTTTGAGCGAGGCTGCTGACAGCCCCTGAATTTTAACGGTCAAATGTAGCAGCGGGTTGCTACTTTTAGGGTCACGGAATCAATTGTAGGGTACTATCAAACTTGTAAGTAATGGCGGTGCGCAAACAAAATTCAACCTATTCGCTCAATGAAAAGTTCATCACGGAATGTGATCTTACCTATGCCGTTCACCTGCTCGGTGGCCGGTGGAAATTGCAGCTCATCAGCGAATTGAAGGGACAAAAGCTCCGCTTCAGCGATCTGCACAGGCTCTTTTCGCATATCACCGAACGTATGTTGAGCCTGCAATTGCGGGCGATGGAGCAGGATGGGCTGGTTAAGCGTACGGTGTATGCCGAAGTACCGCCGAGGGTAGAATATGAATTGACGCCCCAGGTCCTGGAGCTGCTGCCCGTGCTCGACCAGTTGAGCGACTGGGGGCGCCGGCAAAGGGAGCATAAGTCCGAATGAGACATATTGTTGAAAGAATGATACAGATACTATAGCCGCTCTTGCTGGTTTGCACTTAGTTTGTTGATTGGAGCGGCGTACGGCTCCAGTTAATAAATCCTAAAATGATTGTAATGCGTAAAAGATTGCTTCCGATTGCTTTGCTGTTGATGATGACCGGCTCTGCCGGAACGGCTGCTGCCCAAAAAAGAACTGCACCATGGACCAAAGAACAAGCGGCCGCCTGGTATGCCAAGGTGAAGTGGACAGCCGGCGCCAACTATATCTCCAGCAACGCCATCAACCAGTTGGAAATGTGGCAGGCAGAGACCTTCGACTCTTCCCTCATCGATAAAGAGCTTGGTTATGCCGAAAGCATCGGCATGGGTGTTATGCGGGTGTACCTGCATCACCTCGCCTGGCAGGCCGATCAGGAAGGTTTTAAGAAGAGAATGAATACTTACCTCACCATCGCCGATCGTCATCATATCAAAACCGTCTTCACCATCTTCGACGATTGCTGGAACGATACGTACAAGATCGGCAAACAGCCTGCACCTAAAACCGGCACGCACAATTCGGGCTGGGTGCAGGACCCCGGCAAGCTGATCTTCATGGACCTCTCCGCCGATATCATGCTCGAAAAATATGTAAAGGATGTGTTGACCCGCTTCAAAAAAGACCAGCGCATCCTGCTGTGGGATCTTTACAACGAGCCCGGCAACTCCGGCTATGGTAATCAAAGCATGGCCTTGCTGAAGAAAGTATTTACCTGGGGCAGGGAAGTAAACCCGGTGCAGCCACTTTCTGCGGGTGTATGGTTATTGAACCTGAAAGAACTCAACAAATTCCAACTCGAGAATAGTGATGTGATCACCTACCACAACTACCACAATGAAGTGGAGCACAAGCGCTGGCTCGATTCGTTCCTGGTAAAGACTGGCCGCCCGCTCATCTGCACCGAGTATATGGCGCGTACCCGCGGTAGCCGTTTTGAGAATATCCTGCCGTTGTTGAAGCAATACAAGGTCATCGCGATCAACTGGGGACTGGTAGCTGGTAAATCCAATACCATCTATGCGTGGGATACACCCATCGCCGACGGCAGTGAGCCACCCATCTGGTTCCACGATGTCTTCAGAAAGGACGGTTCTCCCTTCAAACAGGAAGAAATTGAACTGATCAGAAAAGAAACTGGTAAGTAAACTCTAAAATATATTGAA
The DNA here is from genome assembly GCF_029223285.1 of Paraflavitalea sp. CAU 1676. Taxonomy (GTDB): domain Bacteria; phylum Bacteroidota; class Bacteroidia; order Chitinophagales; family Chitinophagaceae; genus Paraflavitalea. The sequence continues at coordinate 300,962 of NZ_JARHUJ010000010.1, forward strand.
CAGATGCGTTTGCCTATACTGTTATCGGCAGTGATTGCTTCTTTGCCTGTTGAAAGAACTATTGCCCAAACGGGTTTTGTGGTAAAAGACAAAGTGACCGAACCCGTAAGTCCCTTTTTGCTGAACGATGTTCGGGTAACGGGTGGTGTATTGAAGAATGCCATGGATAAAGATGCGGCCTGGCTGCTGAGCCTGGAGCCGGATCGTTTCCTGCACCGTTTCCGGCTCAATGCCGGCTTTCAACCCAAGGGCGCCATCTATGGCGGCTGGGAATCGCGGGGTGTTTCGGGTCAGTCGATGGGACATTATTTATCGGCCTGCGCTTTGATGTATGCAGCCGGCGGCGACCAGCGATTCAAGGATAAGGTCGACTATATTGTGAAAGAACTGGCCGAATGCCAGGCCGCCCGCAAAACGGGATATGTTGGCAGCATTCCCGATGAAGACAAGATCTGGAATGAAGTGGCGGCCGGTAATATCCGCTCTCAGGGCTTCGACCTCAATGGTGGCTGGGTACCCTGGTACACCTTGCACAAAGTGCTGGCAGGGTTGATAGATTCTTACACCTATACTGGTAATAAGCAAGCCAAAGAAGTAGCCATTAAACTGAGTGACTGGATCGATGTGAAGTTCCGCAACCTTACTACCGAACAATGGCAGAAAATGCTGGATTGCGAACACGGCGGTATGAACGAAGCGCTGGCCAACCTGTATTCGATTACAGGTAATGTAAAATACCTGAACCTCTCGCGCAAGTTCCATCACCAGCGTATTCTCGATCCGCTGTCGCAGGAAAAGGATGGCATTCACGGGGTGCATGCCAATACGCAAATACCCAAGATCATCGGTTGTGCGCGTCGTTATGAACTCACAGGCGATCAGAAAGACCATACCACGTCGGATTATTTCTGGAACCTGGTAGTGAATCATTACAGCTATGTAGTGGGCGGTAATAGCGACCACGAACGTTTTGCACCGGAGCCCGATAAATTATCGGCTTTCCTTAGCACCAATACCACCGAAACCTGCAACAGCTACAATATGCTGAAGCTGACGCGCCTGCTATTCAAGCTGGAGCCGAAGGCCAACTATATGGATTTCTATGAGCGCACGCTCTACAACCATATCCTGGCCTCGCAGAATCCCGAGGATGGTATGGTGCTGTATTACCTGCCCCTGGTCTCCGGAGGGCAGAAGAAGTTCAACAGTCCTACCAATGACTTCTGGTGCTGTACCGGTACCGGTATGGAAAACCACGCCAAATATGGCCAGGATATTTATTACAAGGCCAACAACGGCGATCTGTATATAAACCTGTTCATACCGTCTACCCTGAACTGGAAAGAAAAGCAGGCGCAACTGGAGATGGTGACTGCTTACCCCGAACAGTCGAAAATAACTGTACGCATCAACAAGCTCAAAGCCACCAGCAAACGCTGGGCCTTCCGCATCCGCAAACCCTGGTGGGCGAAGGATGATGTAAGTATCCTGGTGAACAATAAACCATTTACGGCGAAGCTGACGGCTGACCACTACCTCGTGGTGGACAATGCCTGGAAGGCAGGTGATGTGATTGAACTGTCGATGCCCATGGGATTATACACCGAATCAATGCCCGATAATAAGAGTATGAAGGCCTTCCTGTACGGGCCGCTGGTATTGGCCGGCCGGCTGGGTACCGACCCTGTACGTAAAACCGACCTGCCGGTATTTGTAGCTGCCAGTGATGACCTGAACACCTGGGTTAAACCTGCCCCCAGCAAGGTGAATAATTTCGCCGTACAAACCAGTAATCGTTCTATTACGTTGTCGCCCCTGTACAACATATATGATGAGCGCTATGCCGTATATTGGAATTTCTTTTCGAAGGAAGCGTGGAAAGAGCAGGAAGTTGCCTTTGAACAGGAGCGCCGGGCGGCCGAAGCGCTCGATAAAAGAACGCTCGATAATATGCGCATTGGTGAAATGCAACCCGAGCGCGACCATGATTTCGCGGGCGAACGCACCAATACCGGTGAAGTAGACGGTATCCGCTGGCGCGATGCCGTGAATGGCGGATGGTTCTCTTTTGCGCTCGAAACGAAAGGGGCCACGGCAGCTGTTCTTCAAACCGCTTATTGGAAAGGAGATGGTGGTGGTCGTGATTTCGACATCCTGGTGGATGGTGTGAAAATCGCTACGGAACAGTTGAAGGTGCGCGGACAGAGTGGTACTTATTCCATAGAGTATCCCATCCCTGCAACATTACTGAAAGATAAATCTAAAGTAACGGTGAAGTTTCAGGCCCTGCCCGGTAAAACGGCAGGAGGCTTGTTTGGCTGCCGTTTATTAAAGGCTGAATAAGTTATGACCCAACCATATTGTAAAGCAATAAAGCTGCTCGTTGCCGCCTGCCTGATCGCAGGCGGCCTTGCTGCCCAGGATAGGCCCGCGATGTATTTTGCCGATAGCACCCGCCTGGGTCGCCCTTTGGCGAAAGACCCTAAAGTGGTGTATTTTAAAAATACCTACTGGATGTATTTTTCCATCCCGGCCAATGATAAAATGGGCTGGGGCATCGGGGTGGCCACCAGTAATAACCTTACCGACTGGAAGAAGGTTGGAGAGGTGCCGCCCGCTGCCGCTTATGAGCAGAAAGGTATCTGCGCCCCCGGCGCGATCGTTCGTAACGATACGCTGCACCTGTTCTATCAAACCTACGGCAACGGTAAAAATGATGCGATCTGCCATGCCTGGTCAACCGATGGATTGCACTTTACACGCAACGCCAGCAACCCGGTATTCCATCCAACAGGTACGTGGACAGTTGGCCGGGCCATCGATGCCGAGGTGGTAAAGTTCAAGAACCAATACTTCCTCTATTTCGCTTCACGCGATACTTCCTTTAAGATCCAGTTACAAGGTGTGGCAGTAACATCACTGAACTCCGACTTTGGCAGTGATTCCTGGAAGCAGGCGGTAGACTCATCGATACTGAAGCCTCAGTTGCCCTGGGAGCGTAATTGTATTGAAGCGGCCAGCTGTGTAGCAAGAGGTAAATACCTGTACATGGTCTATGCCGGAGGTTATAACAACGAACCACAGCAGGTAGGCATGGCCCGTAGCCGTGATGGTATCACCTGGAAGCGTTTGTCGAACCAGCCATTACTGCCCAATGGAGCTGCCGGTACCTGGAATGCCAGCGAGAGCGGGCATCCCGATCTTTTTGAGGACCGTGACGGTAAGCTGCACCTGTTTTACCAGGGTAATAATGATAAAGGGAGAACCTGGTTCCTGAGTAAGGAGCGGGTGGCCCTGAAGAAGGGAAGATTAATACGATTGATTGAATAATCACAGTTCAATAGTTAGCATACAGCAACCAGCGGGCTGCCTCTTCGTGGGCGGCCCATTTTTTTTGTATTTTACCTCCATGAAATGCTCGGGAACAGGACAATTTTACGGCACTACGAATGAGCGGGTCGACCTGCAGGGGATTACTTTAACCGACACGGAGTATACGGCGGAGCGGGTGCCCTGGCATTTTCATGAAAACAACTATTTCACCTTCATCCTCGAAGGGGGCATGACGGAAGTCAATAAACAGCGCGTGTATGAGTGCGCTGCAGGCGACCTGCTGTTTCACAACTGGCAGGATGCACACTACAATATTGCTTCCAGACATTATACCCGTGGCTTTCATGTGGAGATCAGCAACCAGTGGCTGGCCCATTTTGAACCAGCTCAGACTATTGCGGAAGGAAGCCTCTGCATTACCGACCCATTGATCAAAAAACGCATGTACCAGCTGGTCAGGGAAATGAAGCTGGAGGGCAGGGCAGGTGGCGTAGTCGTGGATGCGCTGATGCTGGAAGTGTTTTCCCTGCTCGGCAAGTCTTCGGCCATCGAAAAGGACCGCAAGCCGAAGTGGGTGGTTCAATTGGAAGCGATGCTGCGCGAATCGCGGGAAGACTGGTCGCTCACGGCGCTGGCGCAAGCGGTCAACGTACACCCGGTGCATCTGTCGCGGCATTTCTCCAAATACTTCGGTATGACGCTGGGCGATTACCTGCGTACCGTGAAACTGCAGCGGGCCATTACGCTGCTGCCCCGGGAAGACCTTTCGCTGACCGATATCTCCCTGGAATGTGGCTTTGCCGATCAAAGCCATTTCATCCGCTCTTTCAAAGCCCATTATGCCGTGACGCCCTTGCATTACCGGCGTTTTCTGCGGTAAGCCCCCTTTCCATGTTAATTTCATTCTATTTTGGTGCATACGCTTGTCATAGATTTGTGGCTAATAGTATAGCCAAAAATCATTGTATGTTCTCACGCCCCTTTATTCCTGCCTTTCTCCTGGTGTTGCTCCTGCTGACGGCCTTTCAATCGATCAGTGTGGCGCAGACCAGCCAACCTCCACAACACAACAAAGGCAGGATACTGTTTTCGGCCAGCTCCGTGAATTGGAGAACGGCCACACCGGACGCCTACCTGCAACAATATGAACTGACCAATAACAGCAATTTATACATTACCGCATTTGTCGATCAGCCGCTCACCAAACACATGCAGCAGCTGGCGCCGGCGCTTTCAGTTGATAGTTTGCACCGCACCAGTGGCTACCGGTTTACGCTCTATGTAGATAATAAGAAAATCTACACCAGCGATATCATGGGCGCACCCTTGCCAGCCGTGCGCGATACTGAAACAGTGTTGAACAAACCACTCATCGATAATGGACGCGAAGGCGCCTGGTGGACGCAGTTCTTCTGGGGGCGGTTCCTGGCCAATGGCGGCGACAATGCCCTGACCGATGGTCGCCACCTGTTAAAGATGGAGATCAGGCCACATGTGCATGATGTAGCCGGGGAAATTATTGCGGCTGGCGAGCTTGCTTTGCAAGTGAACCGTAAACCGGTCATCGATGTATCGCGGGTGACGTTAAACCCGGTGAAGCCTTATCCCGGTATTGATGTTTCTACAGCGCCCTTTGATCAAAACAAGATCAAGACGCTGAAGGGCAAGATTGCGTTGAATGAATTCAAGCGCATCAATGGCATCGTTGTTTTGAAGAACGGAAAGCTGCTCATTGAAGAGTATTTCAATGGTTCGGGCAGGGACTCGCTCCACGACTCCAGGTCGGTAGGCAAATCCTTTGCTTCGACGATGACTGGTCTGGCCATTCGTGACGGATACCTCAAAGGCGTACAGCAGCCCCTGAAGGATTTTTACCAGCTTTCGTCGTATGCTCATTTTTCCCCGGACAAAGAGTCGGTTACCCTCAAAGACCTGCTGACCATGAACAGTGTGTTTGACGGCGATGATGGTGATGGCGATTCGCCGGGCAATGAAGAGAATATGTATCCTACGGACAATTGGGTTAAGTTCACCCTCGACCTGCCGGTAACGAAGACGATTCCCCGCGGCACCTGGCATTATTTTACCGCAGGCGTAATGCTGCTGGGCGATGTGTTGAATAAGTCTGTACCCGGTGGCCTGGAGCAATATGTCAACAAGAGCTTGTTTACGACGCTGGGCATTCAGCGATATCAGTGGATGTATACACCGCAAGGGGTGCCCAGTACGGCTGGCGGTTTGCGGCTGCGTGCGCTCGATCTGGCGAAGTATGGCCAGTTGTATAAGAACGGTGGCCGTTGGCAGGGGCAGCAGGTGATACCACGCCAGTGGGTGGATGAAACTTTTCAGCCTTATTTACCGCTGCCTGGCAGGCCCAACGAGTTTTATGGTTACCTGTTCTGGAACAAGCCATTCACCATAAACGGTAAACGTTATGAAGCCTGGTATTGTACCGGAAATGGCGGTAACAAGGTATTCGTGTTTAAAGACCTTCCCCTGGTGGTGGTGATCACGGCCAGCGCTTATGGACAGCCTTATGCACATCCGCAGGCAGACAGGATGATGGCGGAGTATATTTTACCAGCTGTGCTCGATTGAAGCCAGTATTGGATGCGCTGGCGCTGGAGCCGCTCGGCGTGCTTGTGGCAACCCAGCCTGTATTGTTTGACACTCACTGATTTCCTGACTACGGCAACATCAACAAGATTCCCATTGCTTTGATTAATCAGTTAATTTCTTCCAAAACCTTTCAGGCATGTGGAGAATTCTAACTGGGGTATTTTTTATCGCTGTGGTCATAGGGGTCATTGTGGTTATTAAAACGGCCATATACCCTTTTGGAGCTGCCGATAAGAAAGACCAGGTAGCCGCGGTGGACTATCAGCCCATAGCCGAGTTGTCACTGAAGCGCTTTGCCGGGGGCATTCAAATACCTACTGTTTCCAATGCCGATTACAGTCATTTCAATTACGCGCCTTTCGATTCCTTCATGACCTATCTACGGCAGGCCTACCCCACGGTGTATACGGGCCTTCATTACTATACCATTAATCAGCGGGGAATGGTCTTTCGTTGGAAGGGCAGCAATCCGGCTTTGAAGCCCATCCTTTTTCTTTCTCATTACGATGTGGTGCCGCCGGGAAATTATGAGGGCATAGATTCGGTAATGGGTGCTTTTGTTCCCAAGGATAAAGTACTGCCGCCAGCGGCTGCCATGCCGAAGGCCTGGGATCATTATCCCTTTTCGGGGGCAGTGGAGCAGGGAAGGATCTATGGAAGGGGTACGCTCGATATGAAGGATATGCTGTTTGCCCTGATGGAGGCCTGCGAACATTTGCTGCAGGACAAATTTGTGCCCGCGCGCGATATCTATTTTGCCTTTGGGTTTGATGAAGAAGTAGGCGGCACGCAGGGAGCGCTGGAGATCGCGAAAGATTTTAAGCAGAAGGGTATTGCATTCGATGCGGTGTACGATGAGGGCGGTATAATATCCACCAAGGGCAGCTTGAGTGGCATCGATGCGTCGGTAGCGTTGATCGGTTGTGCTGAGAAAGGCTTCTGGTCGGCCAGGGTAAAGGTGAAAGGACTGGGCGGCCACTCGTCCATGCCACCCCTGCAAAGTGCCATGGGCAGGGCGGCTGTTATTATGCAGCGGCTGGAAGATGAACAGATGAAGCCGATGGTGATACCGGTCATCGACCAGTTCTTCCGCAATGTTGGTGGCTCCATGGCCTTCCAAAGCAAGGTGGCGATTGCAAACCAGTGGTTATTGCAGGGGGTGCTGATTCGGACACTTACGAAGAGCCATACCACGAATGCGTTGGTGCGTACTACTACAGCCTTGACTATGATGAAGGGCAGCGATGCCAGTAACGTGTTGTCGCCCGAGGTGGAATTTGTGGTAAACTTCCGCCTCCTGCCCGGCAATACGGTGGCCGATGTAAAGGCCCATCTGGAGAACGCCTGCAGGGACTTTGAAGTAACGATCGAAGATGTGGGTGCCCCTCGCGAAGCCTCTCGGATATCCGGTATCGAATCGCAGGGATATAAGGTGATGGAGCGAACGATCCATAAACTATTTCCCGGTGTGATCGTAACTCCCTATCTCACGATCGGTGGCACCGATGCCTATAAATACGAGCTGGTGAGTGATCATGTGTACCGGTTTATGCCGGTGGCCATCAATAATTTCGAACAGCAATCCATTCACAACAACAACGAATACATCAGTATCGCCAACTTTGGGCGGATGATCCAGTACTTCGAATTGATGATGAAGGAGTACGATCAATAGCCGGCAATCTTCACAATTTGGAAATGCCTCCGTAGCTCGGCGGTCCTGATTTGTAAGTAACTTCAGTATCTAAAACTGGCAACTATGGGCAAGAAGAAAATCCTGTTTCTTACCGGCGATTATGCCGAAGATTATGAGACAATGGTTCCTTTCCAGATGTTAACCATGGTGGGGCATGAGGTGCATGCCGTATGTCCCGGCAAGAAGGCCGGTGAAAAAGTGCAAACGGCTATTCATGACTTCGACGGGGCGCAAACCTATAGCGAGAAGCCCGGACATTTGTTTGTGTTGAATTACTCATTCGACGAGGTGGACCCAACGGAGTATGATGCCATCTGTATAGCAGGCGGCCGGGCGCCGGAATACCTTCGCCTGGAGCAAAAGGTGATCGACCTGGTGCATCACTTCAATCATTTCAATAAACCTATCGCAGCGGTGTGCCACGGCATCCAGATCCTTACGGCGGCCAATGTGGTGCGCGGCAGAAGGCTTACTGCCTATTATGCTGTGGGGCCCGAAGTGACGCTCGCAGGTGGCGAATATGTCAATGTGCCCGCTACGGAAGCGGTGGTGGACGGCAACCTGGTTACCTCTCCCGCCTGGCCGGGCCATCCGAACTGGATCGCTGCCTTTTTGGAGGTGCTGGGTACAAAGATCGAACTGTAAATAGAGAATGAGGTTACCGCGGTGTAGGGAAAGGAATTAATTTTACGCCATTAATTCCAGGAACTGCTATGGGTAATGCGTCAAAAAAGATCTTGATCATCAATGGCTCGATAAGAGGTAATTCGGGCAATTCATGGGCGCTTGCCCAAAAGGCTGCCGCTTATTTGCAGCAGGAGCATGGCGTGGTGGTGTCTAGCCTTACGCTTACCGATCCCATTCCCGATATCAAAGATGTTTATGAGCTGCTGAAAAGCTGTGATGGTTTTCTCATTGTAACCGGCGTGTATTGGAACAGCTGGGGTTCACCATTACAGTTCTTCCTCGAAGTATGTACGGCTTTCGAAAATACGCCGGCCTTCTTTGGTAAGCCGGTTGCCTGCGCTGTGTCGATGGATTCGGTAGGGGGCACCGATGTGGCGAATGCGCTCCATGGCGCTTTAGCGGGACTGGGCTGCTGGAGTGCACCCTGTTCTACCTTGGTGCTGTCGCGCGTTGGTCTGGAGGCCATCGAGTCGAGTGCGGGTAAAGAGAACGACCCCAACGACGATGTGTGGCGGATGGATGACTTAAAGATCGTATTAAAAAATCTCGTGGCAGCTTCATCGGTCGACCGCAAGCAATGGGCCTCCTGGCCGCATGTGGCGCTTAAAATACCGGATGGGCCGTGGCCATCGGGCGGCGAGCTGGATATGGGCACGCCTACGTTTTTGTAGCAGCTATAACCAGTGTGCATCACAGCACCAATCCATTCGCATCTGTAGTCAATGTCTCGCTCATATAATCGAGGAATGGCCGCATGTTCTTGAATGTTTGATTGGCCAGCTTTACAAAATCACCGCTTAATACTTCTTCATCAGTAAAGTTCCTGATCAGCAGGAACTGTTTGTAGCGTAGCAGATCGATGGACTCATGATCGGCTGTAAATCCCTTGGGCGCCGTTTTTACCTGCTCGCCCTTTAATACGCCAAAGGTGGCTGTGAAGGGTTTGCTTTTCAATATTTTCCTCAAGGTGACGGCATCGAAGGCGATCTCGTCTCTTATGCGCCGCAGGTCCTGCGGGTTGGGCCCCCAGAACCCACCTGCCAGGAAACTTTTGCCGGGTTCCAGTTGGTAGTAATAACCGCCGCGTTTGAATTTGGTGGCCCGCTTAAAGCGGCCCGCCCAGTTGGTGCGGTAAGGTGTTTTATCCGTCGAAAAGCGGGTGTCACGGTATATGCGAAACAGGCTGTCCTTACCTGATGGCGTTTCTATTTCATCATGGGTGTTGAGTTGTTGTAGCAGGGCTTCGGCAAACCGGGCAATGGAAGCCTGTTCGTCGAGGAACTGGTCTTTGTGGTTATTGAACCATTCCCGGTCGTTGTGCCTGCCGAGGCTTTTTAGGAACTGCAGGGCCGATGCTGGTATAGTAACAGATGACTTGGATGACTGGGCCATGGCTCAAATATAAATTCTTTATCAATCGGGCGATTGTATTAATTTCCGGGTGGGATGCCGTGGGTACTTCGCTCACGGGCATCACCGGTTGAAAACAAAAAGCCATGAAACGAGAGATCATCATCCGGCAGGAGGAACCTGCCGATATACCGGCTGTATACGCAATGAACAGCGAAGCTTTTGGACAGGATAAAGAAGCAAAGCTGGTAGACGCCTTAAGAAAGAATGATGCCGTTTTTGTGCCCGGACTTTCGCTGGTCGCTACGGCCGACGGAGCAATAGTGGGGCATATCCTCTTTACGAAGATCAAGATCGTTGACCAGGGAGGTCATGAGTTTGAGAGCCTGGCATTGGCGCCAATGGCGGTGAGCAAGGCCTTTCAGAAACACGGCATCGGCCGGCAATTAATTGGCCAGGGTTTGATTGTGGCGAAAGAGCTTGGGTTTACTTCGGTGATCGTACTGGGCCATGAATATTATTATCCGCGCTTTGGATTCCTGCCTTCCAGTAAATGGCATATCTATCCGCCTTTCCAGGTACCCGCCAATGTGTACATGGCGATCGAACTGGTGGAAGGCGGTCTGCAGCATGTTACGGGTACCGTGCAGTACCCGGCGGAGTTTGCGGAGGTGTAAGATCTTAAACGATGGTTGGTTAACCGACGCCCGACGGCTGTCCTGGTGGATCAGCTAATCCCAGGTTTTATGACTGATTGGGCAGACCTTTCTCCTTTATGGGTGACTGAAAAGTGTGGAGCATTGCATTGCCGTTTTTTGCGGGATGGTTGATTTTCTGCGTAAGGTGGAATTAAGTAAGTTTATGGCATGAAAAGACTTCTGCTCATTGCCTTCGTTTTTACACTGGCCTGTTCTAAAAAGGAAGCAGGTGGATCCGCAACGGAGGCTCAGTTAACCGGTTATAGCTGGCAAACCTATGCCTACAGCGTCAACGGTACGGCTGACGCCGACATGGTTACCAGGGTTCCATTTTTCAACTTTGGAAAGGATACACTTTTCTACCGTCGTATCAACCCCCTTGAGCGTGACACTTTTCTCTATGAGTTCAAGAATGAGCAAAACCTGCGTTTAACCAGGCCCTGGAAGCCGGGTAGCATTATCTTTAACCTGAAGATTGAAAGGTTGGACAGCGACAGCCTGGATTTCACCCTCACGGACGGCACGGGCAAAAGTGAGCTCTTCAAAACCAGAAAGTCGTAGAAGTGCCTGGATCATACCACGCGGTTTCAAACCGGCAACCCATAAGGTTTTCCACAACTTTATTCTATCTTCAACGTTTCAACAGTATCGTTTTAATTGTGCACTTTAACCATCCAATATGGTATTGAATTATCTCTGGATCTCATTTTTTCTCATTGCATTTGTGGTCGCGCTGGTCAAACTGATCTTTCTTGGAGATACACAGGTATTCAAGACAATGATGGACGGTGTATTTGATTCGGCAAAGGGCGGGGTCGATATTTCGCTTGGGCTAATTGGTGTTATGAGTTTGTTCCTTGGCTTTATGCAGATCGGCGAACGTGCGGGTGCCATCAATGTGTTATCGCGCATCGTGGGGCCTTTCTTCAATAAGTTATTCCCCGGCGTGCCCCCTAACCACCCGGCCATGGGGCATATGATGATGAATTTTTCGGCCAACCTGCTCCAGTTGGACAATGCTGCCACTCCATTTGGCTTGAAGGCGATGGAAAGCCTGCAGGAGTTGAATCCCCAAAAAGATACGGCCTCCGATGCCCAGGTTATGTTCATGGTGCTGCATGCCTCCGGCCTTAGCATTATCCCGGTGAGTGTGATCGCGCAGCGGGTGATCGTAGGATCGAAGAATGCTACTGATATATTCATACCCTGCGTGATCTGTACGTTTGTGGCAACGATGGTGGCCATGATCATTACTGCTTTCAAGCAAAGATTTACCTCTCGCCAATGGGTGGCTATTGGTCTGTTCAGCATCATCGGTTCATCATGCCTGGCAGGATTGGCGGTTTTATTGCGATCGCTGACGCCTGAAAATGCCACTATATTTTCGAATGTATTGAGCACGGGTCTGATCATGCTGCTGTTTGTTACTTTCATTCTGGGTGGTATGTACAAGAAGATTGCTGTGTACGATGCGTTCATCGACGGGGCCAAACAGGGTTTCGAAGTGGCTGTGAAGATCATTCCTTACCTCGTGGGAATGCTGGTAGCGATCAGTGTGCTGCGATCGAGTGGGGTGTTTGACTACATCATTCAAGGAGCTCAATGGTTGTTTGCACAATTAGGCTTCAATACTGATTTTGTTCCCTCGCTGCCAACGGCGCTCATGCGCCCCTTCAGTGGCAGCGGCTCCAGGGCGTTGATGATCGACGCGATGAAAACCTACGGGCCGGATACATTCATCGGCCGCTTAAGCTGTATGTTCCAGGGATCTGCCGATACTACTTTCTATGTGGTGGCGCTGTATTTTGGATCGGTAGGTATCAAGCGTACGCGTTATGCCATTCCTGCCTCCTTGCTGGCCGATCTGGCAGGTATTATTACGGCGATCATTGTGGCTTATAATTGGCCTTGGGGGTGATGGAAAACAATATCTTTGTTTATAAATACGAAAGCCGGCTGCTGCAGCCGGCTTTCGTATTTATAAGGAGCGGCCTTATTCAAGGATCTGCTCCCGGTAGATGAAACGGCCGTCTGCGTCGAGGCCCTGGATCAATACTTTTATTTTGGTTGAGCTATCGTTGTTGAAGAATTTGATCGCTGCTTTGCCTTGTTTGTCCATTAATAACCTGGGGTTCCACAAGAGGGTGATCCGGTTGTCGGGCAGTGATTGCAGCGCCGGGCTTTGCGTATAATCGGGCGTAAAGAATTCCCGTACAGGTGCATAACCACTAATGGTGGTGCGGGCAAAGGTTTTGTCGTAAATGCTTCTGCCTACAGACGCGCCTTTGTGGGTGTATACGGAGATCACTCCATTATAGGGACCTACCGACATGGACTCGGCCCCTACATAGGTTTTTATGAATGCTACATCGGTCATCGACAGGTTGTCGAGCGTTTCGCGGCTTACCGGAACTTCATTCAGGAAGAAAGCGATGCCGTTCTGCACATAGTCGGGTGCTCCAACTGCCGGTGCATTACCTTCTCCATCGGCGAAAGTAACACCCTCATATCCGCCGCTATTGCTGCTGAACACATTTACTCCTGCGGTGCGTGAGAGACTTACCTGCGGACTTTTCATGTCGCCTTCCACCACAAAACCAGGCACGGTGCGGATCATTTGCCAGATGCTGAAGAAGGGTGTTTTGCCCGGGTCCAGCTTACGCCCACCAAACATGAACAGGCCGGTGGCGTATTCTTTGTTGAGCGAATCGGCCGGGGATAGTTTTTTGCCGGTAACTGTTACCGCTTTCAAATATTCGGGTCCTTTCATGAAAGTATCTACGGCATGCAACTGGTTAAGCAGTATTTCGTTGAGTCGATCATTGCCTTTAACCGGATCGTAATCGAAGAGGCCGCGCTTGTGTAAACTGGCGAGCTTGAGGGTATCGAAATAATTTGGATATAGTTTTACGTCGATCACACTCAGTTCCTTTTTGTCGCTCGTGGCCATGTAAGAAACTGTGGCGTTTTTCTTGAACTGAAGATTGTCTACAATGAACTCTCCCTTATCGGTAAGTTTTGCTTCGGAAATCAGGGAGGTGGAGTCCTGGGCTTTCAGTACAAGGTTTACCTTTCCTTCCTTGATGATGTTATCGGTGCCGGGCCGCGTTGCTTTTCCTTTAACCGCAATCGAAGATTCTACAGGATACTTCAATTCCGGATTCTTATTGGCGAGCATGTCTTTCCAAACGAAGCGGCGCCAGCCCTGTGTCATCATCAACGCATCGAGGTGACGATTAGTGGTGGTATCGGCAGCCGAAAGATAATAATTGGGATTGTGCACAAAACCCCGGAGGTCGGATGTGAGCAGGGAAGCGCTCAGGATGTTGACAGGAGCCGACAGGTTATCGGCTGATACATCGGTAACGCAAACGGAAAGATTGGGGCGTTTAATGTCTTTAAGGTCTATGCTGAGTGCGTTTGGAGCTTTGCGTGTGAGCGAAATCTTCTCTTTAAGCAGTTCGGGTGCGAGTATATTGGTGCTTCGCACAAAAGCCAGCCGTTCGGCGAGGGGGGTACCCAGGCTGTCAAAAATAGTGATCTGGATAATGCCAGGAGGCAGGGTTTTCTTCGGGATGGAAGCCGCCGAAGCACCTTCGGCAAAGTTTACTTCTCCCTGAAATACCACCGTATTGTGCATTTGGGCAACTATGAGCAGACGGTTGTAAACCGATTCCTGCGCTGCCTTGCGCTGAAGTATCACAGAAAGCCGGCTCAAGGAATTGTTGTTGATGCGCATGACTACACCTTCGGCTTTTGCTTCCGGTAATTTCACTTTTGTCGTACGACCGTTGGCTGCGGTGATATTTGCGGTATAGCTTTTACCGACAGCGGGTGTAAGTCGAAAGGTGCCCATGCCATCGTGGTCGCTGGTGATGCTGGCTACTGTAGCGCCTGCCACATCGGTGATACTGCCACTTATCGTAAGCGGTTCGCCATACTGGTCATACGCTTTGAACGCCACCACCGACTCGAGGTCGTTTACCAGGTCGCCACCTTCGGGAAAGAATTGTACGAGGACCTGTGGTGTTATTTTGGTACCACTCGCCACCTTGCGGTCGATACCCAGGATGTATAAGGAGGATGTAAAAATATAGTCCCTGAAGTTGAGCATCCAGAGCGTATAGGCGCGCACGCTATAGTTGCCGGTTACAAGATCGGGTTTCAGCTGCATTTCGCAGGAAACGGACCCTGCACTATCGAGGTGGTACATTCTTTTATCTATCACCCGGCCTTCGTCGTTTACCAGGTCAACATACAGGATGCGGCTGAGGTAAGTGGGGCGGCCATCGAGGGTGATCCAGGCCTTCATCCAAATGGTTTCGCCTACTGCATAATAGTTCCTGTCGGTTTGCAGGTATACTTTTTCCTGCGGATAGTTTTCGTGAAACTGAGACAGGCTCTGCTCAGTTTTTTGCGACAAGCCGGTTAAGGCGGGGGCTTGAGCAGTTAGCTCTTGCAGGTTAAGCAGGAGCGCGACCAAGGGTATAAGGTATTTGTTTTTCATGCAGGTAATTTAACAAAAAAACACCTTGGCAGGCAAGGTGTTTTTTAAATGGAAGAGAGTTTTCACTATTTGTTAAATATTATGGAAATAGAAGGTGCGCGTACTGATGTAGCACCAATATAACCTCTTGCCACCATGGTAAAACAGCGTTTATTGGTGATCGAACTGGTTGTATACGTGCTCAGGATAGCTGTGGTGCCTGTTTTCCGGATACGCAGGGTGTCTGAGCCTCCAACCCAGGGGAAGGCCTGGAAGCCGGTTGACTGCTTGTATTTCACATCGGTTGCCAGTACTTTGATACCACCACCATTGCTGTTGCTGAGCAGGAAGTCTACCCCTGCGTCGCCCAGGTTGGGAATGGAATTTGTAAAGTTGTAGCGATAGTATCCGGAGTCGGCATAGGTTGTATTATCGTCGAGTACGTAAGCCTGCGCGTTAGGGAAAGAGTCGCACACGATCAGGGTGTAATATTTCCCCTTGCCGATATTAACGGAAGTCTTCACTACTTCGATAGAATCTTCGTTGGTCCCTTTTTTGGGAACGCTCAGGGACACCTGGATAGATCCTGAATCCACCGCCAGGTAATCATTCTTGTTATTACCGCCGGTATTGAGACCGCCGCCGGGATAAGGCATAGCATAACCGGCTGTGGTGGTGGTGGCTGTGAAACCATAACCCAACTGGTTGCTGAGGCGAACGCCGTTGATCTTTAACTGAACACCCTGGGAGGCGAGGCCGGGGCTGAACCAGCCCAGTTTGAAATATCCTCCCTCGGAAGGGTCAATGTTGTTACTTAGGTTGAGTTCATTCTTTTCGCAGGCCGATAACCCGATGAGGCTTCCGATCACGGCCGAACAAAGTATATGTCTGATGTTGATTTTCATAACAGATGTTTTTTTCAGTGATACAAGTTAGGGCTCGGAAAACCACATGGGTTTGGTATGGTAATTATTAGACAGCGCGCCAATGCGTGCCAGCTCATCGATATTCCATACATATTCTGAATTGAAACGTGGCCTGAAGCGTTGAGCAGCGAGCCCGCCGTTTGTTGTTGAGAATGTTGAAGGGAAGGTGAAGGTTTTGTACACCGACTCCCCGGTTTGAGGATCTTTATCTGCTATGTAATGGTAGCGGCGCAGGTCGCACCAGGTTTCCACAAAACCCCAGCCCCACAGCGCAATGTACTTCTGCAACATAATATCCGTGAGGGTCAAGGTGGCTTCTGTCGTTTTTATGGCGCCTGAAGCATCCATATAGTAGTTGATCTCTGCATCGGTGATCTTTGTTGTATTGTATAGCACTACATTCTGCAGCGGATAAACGTCTCGGTTGATGGCGCGCATGTGACCACGAACGGCATTGCGGTATGCTTCCAGGGCAGTTGTTTTATCGCCCTTCTTCATGGCAGCTTCTGCTTTGATGAACTGGATCTCGGCATAGGTCATTACCGGATGTACCACTTTATCCTTAAACAGGTATTTGCCCACGTTGGTAGTAAATGCACCTGAACTTGGGTTGCCATAAGTGCTGTCGCCCCAGAGGCTGGCTACGCGGCGGCGTGCGGCAGCTCCGGTGGTATTGCCCGAGTTGGGATCGCCACTGCCGGGGTTCACCCCTCGGTACCCGCCATTGCCATTGGTCGTGTCGGCAGAGGCGCTGAGCATGTGACGGAGGCGCGGGTCACGGGAGGCAGCCAGGCTATTGCCGATGAAGGTAGTACCATCGAGCAGGCGAACGATGAAGTTGCTCTGCCGCAAGGGGTGGGCTACACTCGATACTGTTTCGGTCATATTGTTGCGATAGGTACCGAAAAAGTTGGCATCATCATTCTTGGAAGCTGAAAACGGGATCAGCAGATCATCTGTGCCGGCAGGATCAGACAGGGAGTTATTGCACCAATAGATAACGGAATCGGCATTATAAGTGCTTTTATTGCTCTGGTGGTTCCAATTGCGGGCCAGGATGCCGTAAGCGAATTTTTTCCATTTTACTACGTCGCCGTTATATGAAAAATCGCCTCTTGACAAGGGAGCTTTACCTGTTGACTCGAGGGTTCGGCCGAGGTAATCGATGGCCTTGCGGCAAATGGAATCCACGCCTTTATAAACGGTGTCCTGACTGGTGTATTTATAAAATACCTTGTCATCCTGGAAAAGGTTGTAAAAGCCGATATCACCATGGTAGTCGGTAGTCATCTGGAACATCATGGCCTGTAGAGCGAGGCCGGCACCGGCTACATCCCAACGTTTATCCTTTTCACTTTCTTCGATGATGTATACAAGGTTTTTGCCCAATCCATAGTAGCATTGACGCCAGATATCGCCGGCCGCATCTGAGCCGGAAGCATAACCATGAAGATCCCAGGCATTGTTGTTGGCGTTGTTGCCGGTGAGCCAGTTCTGGATATAACGGGCCAGGTAACGGGCGTCGTATTGTGTACCCCTGGGGATACCTGCCAGCTGCGTGGGGAATACACTCGTGGGGTCTGGATGCTGGGGGGTATCCTCGTCGGTGTTGATATCCAGGTATTTCTTACAACCAATGGACGACGCCAGGGTTGCAAGGAGTATAGCGCATAAGAATTTCTTTTTCATAACGTCACTTAGTTTAAATGGTTAGAGTTGGAAGCGAACACCAAAATTGAATCTGCGTGGATTGGAAAGCGCTCCGTAGTCGATACCTGCTCCACCGAAACCGCGGCTGGTTGCATTAAGACTGTTCACGTTGGGGTCGGCCCCGGTGTAGTTGGTGATCATAAACAGGTCTTGAGCAGATGCCGTAATGGCCAGGGACTTGAAGACGCGCATCCTTTTCAGCAATGCATCGGGGAGGCGGTAGGAGAGCGTGATGTCGCGCATTCTCAGCCAGTTTACTTCTTCAATGAAATCTGCTTCCGAAGTGGAGGCATTGTAGTAGCCCTGTGTGTAGTAGGGAATTACCGCAATGCTGTTGGGTGTAGGCTTGTCGCTGTTTTCCAGACCGTCTTTCAGTATACCCTTAATAACGCGGGGCTGCTCACGGTCGAGGGTTCTTGTACTCAAACCATTTGTATAGAGATACATTTCGTTGGCGTTGAATACATCGCCGCCTTTACGAATGTCGATATTGAAGTTGAGGTTGAAACCTTTGTATGAGAAATTGTTGATGATACCGAGTTTGAAGTCGGGCTGCCTGTTGGCAATGTTCTCGAAGGTGTTCTGGTTGATGGGATAGCCGGTAGCCGGATCGATCAGCAGGTCGCCATTGGAATTTTTTTGGAAGGTATAACCTGCCAGGTTTCCGGTGAAGGCACCCTTGAAAGCCTGTGAGCGTACGTTGCCAAAGAGCCAGGTATCGGAATCGTAATAGAAGGGAAGGTCCTTAGGCATATCGAGGATCTCACCTACGTTGCGGTCGAAGTTGAGGGTAACATCCCAGTTGAAATTCTTCGTTTGAATGGGAGTGCCGGTCAATTGAATTTCCAAACCGCGGTTTTCTACCAGGCCACCGTTGATGAACTTCAGCACATAGCCAGTGAGGTAGCTACTGCGGGCAGATAGGATCTGATCGCTACTTCTAAGGGTATAGTAGGTAAAATCGATACCCAGGCGATTTTTCAGAAACTTCATTTCGAGTCCCATATCCTGCTGACGGGTTTGTTCGGGGCGAAGGTTCTGGTTGCCGCCGGTTACACCTAGTGCATAACCGCCGCCGGTGGTGATCTGCGATACAAACGCGAAATCGATGGCGTAGGGCATAAACACGCTTTTGCCGGAAGTGGCGCGGTTGTAACGCAGTTTCGCAAAGCTAAGCCATGGTAGTGCTTCGGATACTGCGGGGATATCTGTGGGCACAATGTTGGCGCCTATGGAAGCATAGTCGAACCAGGGCGATTTGCCTGGGTAGAACTTAGAGGTAAGTTTGGAGTCGCCTTCCGTGGTATAGCTTAACGAAAGGTTGAGGTATTTATAGTTCAACACGTAGTTGCTGTACAAACGCACATTGCGTGAACGGAAAAGACCGGTACGGGCGTCCCTGGATTCTGGTTTGGTGTTGTTGATATTGAGGAAGTCGGCTTCGAAGAACTGCTCGCCTTTGAAGGCATCGATCTTCGTTCTGTAGTCATCGATATTAGCACCGGCTACCAACGTATTGTTGAAATCGCCCCATTTCTTACGGGCGGTGATGCGGCCCTGGTAGTTGAGGTTGGTGGTGATCTGATCGTACAGTGATACGAAACCATTGGTGAAGGAACCGTATTGCGATTGGGGATGGGAAGCAAAGATCCCCTCGGTGCTATAGCCATCGTAGCCGGCGATACCATTGATGGTAAGCCATTTTACGGGTTCATAGGTGAGGTTTACGCTACCCTGCAACCTGTTCACCTTGTCTTCTCCATTGTTCTTGTTTACATCCCAGAATGGGTTGTCGGCCTCGCTGCCGTAAGCCACGTTGCGCAATGTTTTACGAGAGCCATTAGGCAACAGGTAATTAGAAACATCGTTGTCGCTGGGCCAGTACATCAAGGAGATGAAATAGCTGCCGGCGCCTTTGGATACTTTGTCGGTGACAGAGTTGGTATATGTACCGGAAGCCTGCACAGTCAGTTTGTTGGAAATCTTGGTGCTGCTGGTGAGGCGAACCGTGGAACGCTTGAAAGCGGAAGAAGGTACAACTCCATTGTTGTCGAGGAAACTGCCTGAGAGGCGGTAAGTAGTACCCTGTGTGCCGCCTTCGAAGCTGAGTGAGTGTTGCTGCTGGAAGCCGGTGCGGAAGAATGCGTCGAAATTGTCGTAAAACTGGGTGCCTTCGGGGTATTTTTCTCCGAAGTAGGTGCCCACGTTGTTGTCTTTTACGCCGTTGGTTCCGCGGCCATATACTTTTTGTACTTCGGGGAAGCGGTAGAGTTTTGCAAAACCGAAGTTGTTATCGTAGGTGATGGTTCCTTTGCCTGCCTTACCTCTTTTGGTGGTAATCAATACCACGCCTGCTGCACCTTGCGAACCATAGAGGGCGGTTGCTTCGGGGCCTTTCAGGATCGTTACCGTTTCAATGTCTTCGGGGTTGATATCCATGGCGCGGTTTCCGTAATCGCCGTTGCGGTTGGCAAAACCAATACCGCTGGGGTTGGAGGCGCCTACCAGGTTTTCCTGGTTGAGCGTTTGGTTATCATAAGGAACACCGTCTACCACGAACAGGGGCTGATTGTTACCACCGATAGAGGTAGCGCCCCTGAGTACGATGGTTGAGGACGCGCCGGGCAATCCTGAAGTAGAAGTGATGGTGGCGCCAGGAACTCGGCCTGCGAGGGCGTTAAGAAAGTTATCGCGGCGAGTTTGCGCGATCTCCTCTCCTTTTACTTCCGCTACGGAATAGGGAAGCTCTTTGCGGCCCCGTTTCTGGCCATAGGCCGTTACTACTACATCCTGCATGGTGCCTTTGGCGGCCACCAGTTTGACCGGGTAGGTGGCATCATCTCCAACTGTAACCTGGATCTTGTTGTACCCTACGTACGTGAATGCAATGACATCGCCTTTTTGTGCCAGGATAATGTAGGTGCCGTTGGCTCCTGTAGTAATTTGTTTTTTGGTGCGCTGGTTTGTGATGGTTACGCCTTCCAGGGGTGATTCATCGTCATCTGCGAGGACGGTTCCCGAAATGTTTTTCTCCTGTGCAAAGAGCCAGGTGCTGCATAGCAGCAACAGGCCTGCCAGGAGCAGCCGAAGGGTCTTTCTCATAAGCCGAGTTTTTTGTGCTTTTAGTTATAAACAGTCGATGATTGTGCCGTTTTCAATAGGGATAAGGTCCGTTGAATAGTGGTACGGATATTCGTTGGGTAAGGTTTTGGTTATTGCAGTCTATTGGTGGTTCGGAGGAAACTCAAAGTACTTCTATGCCGGCATCACGGTAAGGCTTCAGCATCGGATCATCGGGCGGCAGTTCAGTGATCAGTGTATGGATTTTATTCACTTCACAGATATGGATGGGCTGAAGAGAATTGATCTTTTCAGCAATGGAAAGGCAAACAACTTTGCGGGAGGATTCGATCATGGCTTTTTTCAGGTGCACTACATCCCAGTCGCTATCGGTAATGCCGTCTTTGATGCTGATGGCGTTGACACCGAGGAAACAGACATCGGCGCGGATCCTTTTGATCTGGGCGATGGCTTCGCTGCCTACCGTGATCTTCGAGTTCTTGGACACTTTATCGCCGATCAGGATCACTTCGATGGTGGGGTGATGCATGTATTCCAAAACGGCAGGGATACTGCCAGAAATAAAGGTCGCCCGGAGCTGGGGTGGGAGGGCCCTGGCCAGCTCGATAATGGTAGTGCCTCCGGTGGTCAGTACGAACATGCCGTCACTGACGAGGGATGCAGCTTTTTGCGCGATTATCTTCTTATGATCGTGAGAATAAACGTTGTTGGAGGGATAGTAAACCTGGTTGAAGGAATGGGATAAAGCGCCGCCATGGACCTTGATAATTTTGCCTTCGTCGGCCAGCTCCTGCAGGTCACGACGAATGGTATCTTCTGATACGCTGATCTCATGGCTGAGGCTGGAGGACAACACCTTGTTGTGGAGGTTGACCTGGTGCAGTATATATGCCTGGCGTTCCTTCTTAAGCATCGGTTAGTTGGGTTACACGCACAAATTAGGTAAAATGCCGCATAAAGGTGCAGAACTGTTAAATTTTTTGCAGAATTGTGGGTAAGTTGAATGAACCGGGGCGTTAATATGCGGGATTTTTGTGATGAGTTGAGGCAATAGCGTGATTTGTTCGGGATTTGGCCCGGGTTTGAGGAAGTTTGTGGGTGACTCCTGTTGTTGTGGGTGAGTAGACAGGGCCAGGTCCTTGTTCCTGCTTCAGTCGTACCTCATTCGCCCCTTGTTTTGGGCCACGCCGAGGATAACCCAATGAATATCATAAGCAAATGAAAAGAAGGGCAAAGGGAAGGGGGAGCGTTGAGGAGCCGTTACAGAGCCAACATGCGCGGTAACTCCGGATGAGGTACGAACAAGTACCGAACAAGGTATATCGCTGGGGCGATTGAAAAAAGTTGCTGTCAACAACCAGGAGAGGCAAAGGGCTTCTAGCCGATCAAAGCAGGCAGTAAATGTTAAAATGCCACGGAAAGTCACTAAATGCCACGGATCGCCACGGAATGCCACGGCTTAAGTGTCGGCCTGTTCTGCAATTGAGGGCACCAAAGTAACTTTAAGTAAAATTCATCATATGGCACGGCTTATCTCCATTCCTCCGTTTACCGGTACTGTGGGTCCGGTAACAGTGTACAAAATGTATGACCAGTTTTATTTGCGCTCACGCAGTTCGATTACCGGGAAAAGAATTAAGAAAGATCCAGCGTTCCAAAAGTTCAGGCAGTCGTCTGCCCTGATGGCCCTGGCATCGCCGATAGGCGCTGCTGTGTATGCGCTGATACCGAAGTTCCGAAGGAAGTTGAAACTCTATCGAAAGCTCGTAGGGGAGGCCAGGATCTGGTTAAAATATGGCTGGAAGCGGGATGATATTATTGAATACCTCGGTAAACAATATGCTGGCCGTTCCGGAATGATTAAGGAATATCCCTGCACCAGGCTTCGTGTTAGTTATCGGGTGCAGTGTGAGTCCCTGCGAGAAGTAGTGCCTGGACTTAGAAAGACAGTTCCGGTTGAATTGCCTCCTGTTGAGTTGCGCCTTTGGCAAAAGAGGGATAGGGAATTTCGGCGACAGGAAAGGGAAGCAACTATCAGGTTTTGATGATGCGCTGCATTTGAAATTGAGTTGTTCAAATCATGACTCCTCTGCTTTAGTATTGTTTCTAGGGACAAAACATATCAGGCTTGCAAGGATAAAACTTATTATGTAAATGATATGAAGGCTGATCGCAAAAGGATCAGCTTTTGGGGAGGCAATATCTTTAAACAATTCAATGGTGAAAATTTTCTTTGTCTCATAATAAGGCAAGCAGTTCATGACCATAACGCAAAGTATAAAGTAGCAAAGCAATCGAACCTTTACCGGAATGTTAATTTCCCTTGTCAGTGTACCAAAGAAGGCAAAGGCCGCTAAACCTATTATTGCATTGATACTGTAAAGTCCAATCGTATAGGCGAGTATTTCAACATCATTCGTTTTAAATAGAAAATAAGTGAACACCGCTAAGGGTATTGAGATGCCTGAAAGGAGGAGGCTAAAAATTGCGGGAGACTTCATTTTTTTATTTTTATACAGATGGAGTTTCACGCCTCCGGCTTACCGCCAAACCCAATACATCGTTCCGTATAAGATCAGGATCAAGCTATTACTGGCAATAATAGGCAGCTTCTCCCGCACTTTGAATAGATAGAGTGTTAAAACATTTATAGCTAATTGAATGCCCATGAAACCGGCCAGCAAGATGGATGCTTCGTTTTCATGCCCCGCACTTGTGGCATAGCCCAGGCCATAGGCAGTGAGGTAATAAATTATTATTAGCAATGGAAAGCATAGGAGGTTACCGCATAATAAAAGAGACGTTTTCATGGGCTTATTTTTATTAAGTAGGGGCCACTCCAGAAGCGGGTATCATTCATATTGTATTTATGCAAACTATCCCGTTTATCAGCGAGTTCTGTAAAGAAGTATTCTCTGATATCATGGGACAACTCCTGCTGGTCTTCGGCCTTTGTAAAGGATGGCCCCATCCAGGTTAACAGGATAGAATTATTCTTTCGAATCCCGATATACGATGTGCCTTCGTAGTACCACAGAGCACTTGGTTTTATGGAAAGTCTGCTGGTAGGGTTTTGTGTAATGAGGAGGATCCCCATCTTGGTAAATTCGTTATTGTAAACAATGGTGTCAATAGTGATTTGGGTTGAATCCGATGAATACTTATTGTCAAAGAAGAATTCCTTTTGCTCTTTCAAGTGATGACGGAAATAGTTTATTACATAGATGCTGTCTTTGGCATAATCTGCTTTATTTATGACTGCGATGTTTAGATACTCCTTCGGTGTAAACTCTTTGACCCTTGCTCTTGGCAAGAGCAGGATAAGATGGAAAGAGTAATCATAAATCGAAATTTGTTGGAGAATATCTTCATATTATTTTCTTCAATTTGCTCCAACCAGGATGGTGGACCAGACTGCTTGGAGGTAATATCTTCTTAAAAATGGATACAAAAGACTACCGTTGCCGGTAGTAGGTATAGCCGTAGGTAACAGTAGATTCCAGTTTGTTGTTTATGAAATTCGTTTCTTTGACCAATAACCCTTTCTTGTCATATTCAAGAATTAGTCGACCTTCACTTTCATATCCATCAAAATATCTTATGGCGCTGATAAGTTTTCCTTTCCTGTTGTAAGTCCAAATGCGCTTTGGACGACCGGACGTGGGATTGGAATCGTGATATTCAATTCTTTCACCTGTTTTGTCGTTATATTCTGTCTTTTCGCTAATAAATTGTTTGAGCGGTGGCCCGCCGAACTCGCTATGTGATATCAGTCTTTTCTTGTTATCGTATTCATTGATGTACAAATCGTAGTAAATTAGTGAGTCTCCGCGATAGGTAAATGATTCGACTTTTACTGGTTCTTTAATGCTTGAAATTTGCCACTTTTTTATTAAATTACTCAGGTTGTTTACTACACCTACTGTTTTTAACAGCAAAGTATCACCGAGGTAGGTTGAGTCGTATTTTGTCGTGTCGGGCTTTTGATTTTTTATTTCGGCTTCAAGTTTAATGAGTTGCGGAATTTCGATACTGTCAACAACTTTGCCATTGATCATGGTAGTGATCTTGAAATTAGAATCTGGCGTATTTGAATAGATCTTCTTTATTTCCACAGCCTCACTTTCAAGATGCTCAATATCATCAATGAAAGCATGAAGTGAGTTTCCTTCGATTGTCTTCGCTATGGTCGCTCTAAACGTATTGGCCGTCATGACAGCCTCATTGGCTTTGCTTCGATGAAATGAGTATACAATACTGTCTGTTGAAGGGTAATTATAATATTCAGTAAATTTTGATAAATACCCTCCGGGTGAATAGGTTAATCGGGATAAGACTCTTGTCCCAACAGAATCAGAAATGGTTTTCGTGACAGTTCTTATTTTATTTATCCTTTCTTCGGGATTGGGGCTAATAACACTCATTTTCTCCCCTATTTCAGAGAAACCTACAAAGTCCTGTCCATTGGCGAAGAATTGAGTTAGTAACAGTAGTATCACGACTAATGGCCGCTTTGGTTTGATCATTGAGAAATGGGCGAATGTCATAGATTATTTTAATGGATAATGTCAGGCTCAGGTTACCCTCATTGAATGTTACCCTCCGGCCCAAGATAGGAAAGCGGGATAGGAATGTCAATACCAGTACAGCTATTATGTGCTCAAAGACATATAATATTGGGTTAAAATGGTTTCAGGTTTCCGAATAGGTATAAACGAACAAAGGATGCCGGCTGGCATCCTTTGTCATCATGAATCCTTTTGGTATCAGGTATGGTTAGTCCCAACCTGGGTTTTGTTTCAATTCTATGCCTCTGTCCTTGTACAGTTTGATCTGATCCAATGGCAGCGGACTTAAATATACTTTGTCGCTTACAAATGGTCTTTCCAGTTCGGCTTTGGAAGAAGGTACCAGGTAGCCTTCTGCAGCACCACCTTCGATGGTTACGCTGAGGGTACCTGCATAATCAGACTTTTTAACCCATGCACCACGGTTAATGGTTACATTGGTTTTCGTGTCCGTATAAGCCAGTTTCTTCCATCTTCTCAGGTCGTTGTTCCGGAAACCTTCCATAGCGAGCTCAACCCTTCTTTCGCGGCGGATCTCCCAGATCATAGCCGGTACCAGGGGATCTCTGTTTGGGTCGTCATAAGCTACACCAGCAACAGCAGGCAATCCACCCTGTACTTCCAGGTTGGGTATATTGATGCCGGTACGTTTACGCAGCTTGTTGATCGACTTGTCCAGGTCGGCTTGGGTAAGGGTGCCCAGCTCGGCGCAAGCTTCTGCATAGTTCATCAATACTTCTCCAAATCGGATGATCGGCGCATCTGTTGTATTGGTATTGGAGTTGCCATCAGCGGCGTCTTTAATGTCATCGTTGAAGAACTTCAACGTTGAATAACCCGATGTAGAATAGTTGCTGGCGATACCATTCAGGCGCAATGCAGGAACGATGGTTGCATTCAGGCGTGGATCGCGATCTGCCATTACATTGGCAATTGTTTTGTCGCCTTTGTAGAGCGGAGAAACAGCGATTGGTAAGCCATCTTTTGCCAGGTAAGTTTCTACCAGGTTTCTCGAGGCTCCTGTTTGCGCTTCTTTGTTCACATAGCTATGCAAGCTATGCGTGAGTAGGTTGGTACCTGCTTCGTATCTCCGGTACATGATCATTTCATTGTTCGTAGAAAGATCGAGGGAGTTGAACAGCTTTCTGTAATCGGCGCCCAATGTGTATGTGTACTTTGTCATCACTTCATTGGCAGCCCATTTGGCTGCTTCCAGGTATTCGTTGGCCTTGGTCGTATTACCCTTTTGGTATTTCTGCCAGGTGCCTTCGAAGAGGAATACGCGCGACATGAATGCCAGTACAACGGCCTTGTTCACGATCAAGCCTTTAGGGCCAGTGGCTCCATCGGCATCACGAACATTCTCCGCAGCGTATTTGAAATCGAGCAATACACTGTCCATGACCAGTTCACGGGGATCTCTTTGTTTGTACAACGCAACTGTATCATTCTCACTAGTGATCACCGATCCGTACCAGGGATAGTCTCCAAAGGTTCTCACCTTGCTGCTGTATTCCAGGGCGCGGAAGAAACGACCGATGCCTACCCAGTTCTTAACAGCTTCTTCAGCCATGGGTACGCCCTTTACACGCTCAATGAAGAGATTGGCTTTGCGGATATTGGTAAATGACCACCCGCCGCCTGTTGAGGGTACGGTCTTCGTGAATGGTGTTGGTGTAGTGGGGGCGAAATCATCGTTCAATGATTCTCCTGAAAAATAACCTCCCCAGGAGAGGTCGAAGCCAGATGCATACCCGGTGAAATAGGTTGGGTAAAAGCCCCAGGTAAAGGTTCTGACGTTGCTTTCGCTGGTCCAGTATGTCTGGTCGGTCAATTGATCCAACGGCAGCTTGGTAAGGAAATCATCCGTTTTCGTGCAGCTTACAGCCATCAACGCCGGAGTTATATACAATAATATCTTTTTCATACAATCTTTTTTGATGTTTTATAAGGTAACCTGCAATCCGAAAGCGATGGTTTTGCGGTATGGATATACACGTCCAAAACCTGCCCTGTCATTGTCCAATTGAGTTTGGCTGAAATCGATCTCCGGATCGATGGGCATGTTGCCGAGCTTGTCGAACGTGATCAGGTTTTCGCCGCTAAAGTAGATGCGAGCCCTTTGTACACCGGCTTTCTTAACGATGGCTGTAGGTAATGTGTATCCAACACTGATATTCTTGATCCTCGTATAGGCCATGTTCAGCAAATACCTGGTTTGGGGCTGGAAGTTCCACCTGTCGATAGTAGCTCCGTACTCAACCGCACGGGGGTAGAATGCATTCTTGTCAGCTTCGCTTTTCCAATAGTCGGATTGGTGTGCAAACCAAACTTCTGCTGATCTGAAACCGGGGAACACGATGGGGCCACTTGCCCACAGGTCGCGCTTGGCTACACCCTGTACATAAATGCCCAGGTCGAATCCTTTGTAGTCTGCATCGATCCTGAAACCATATTGGTAGCGGGGAGTAGAGTTACCAATGATCCTTTTGTCGCCGGGGTTATCAACGGTGTTGGTACCCTGGAAGATCTCACCGTCGCCGTTAAGATCCTTGTATTTTACGTCGCCGGGACCATATACAAATGATCCGCTTTCGAGCTTTTTCTGTGAAGGGATGCCTGGCTTAGTGGTTCCCACACTTACAAAATCATCAGCTGTAAAGAGACGATCTGTTTCATAACCCCAGATTTCTCCGAGTGTCATGCCCTCATAATAAGTGGTATTGATACCAGCAATGGGGCCGGGCAATGATTTGGTTACGTTGGCGAACTTCGTGATCTTTTCTACCGCGTCGGACAATGTACCGGTAACCGTGAAATGTAGGCCGTTGTGGAAGGTATGGTTGTAATCGATCGACAGTTCCCAGCCAGTACCTTGCAATTCTCCAAAGTTGCGTACAGGCGATCCTGTACCAAATGAAGATGGCAGTGTGATACCAGAAGTGATCATATCGAGCGTGTTACGGCGGAACCAATCGAAACTAACACCCAGCCTGTTGTTGATGAAACGCGCATCCAATCCGAAATCGAGGGTGTTAATGGTTTCCCAGGTGAGGTTGGGTGAGGTAGCGCCTGGCGTACTCATGGTAACAGTGTTGCCACTGGGGAGGATCCAACCAGAGTTGGAAGAACTCATCAGCGAAAGGAAGCGGTAGTTACCCACCACCTGGTTACCGATTGAACCATAAGAAGCCCTTACCTTCAGGAAGCTGAGCACGTCGCGGCTCCAGTTCATGTAATCTTCTTCTGTGAGTACATAACCTGCAGATACGGAGGGGAAGAAGCCCCAGAGTTCACTGGGCGGGAACTTGGAAGAACCATCATAGCGACCGTTCAATTCAAGCAGCAGTTTGTTCCTGAATGCATAGTTGACACGGCCAAAGAAACCAAGTGTTGACCAATGCCCATTGCTGTTGTCGGTAGTCATGGCACCGGTAGCCAGTGAAGGCTCGCCATAGGCAGGATCGATCAACAAAGCACGCTCGGATGACTGATCGGTTGCTTTATAGATCTCGACATCACCACCTGCGATGAATTTGAACACGTGATCCTTATTGAAAGTCTTATTGTAAGTAGCGAATACCTTTCCGGTATTGATCTCATTCCAATAAGAATAGTAGCGGGCCTTATTGTAGCTGATGGGCTGATAAGCTGAATAGTTCAAGCCTACTGTCGTGCTGTAATCCCAGAAGTTATAGGCCTGTGTATTACCACCCACCTGCTTGAGGTGCTGGTTGATGTTGGTGTAGGTATAGTCGGCATCAACCGTAAAACCTTTAAATGGCTTAATGGTTGTACCCACTGAAATACGCGACATGGAACGTTTGTTGTTGTCCATATTCGCCTGTTGTACTTCAGTTACTGCACTACGGAATGGCTTGCCATCCACAGTACCGTAAGGATAGTTGGCTGGCCATCTGTAGAGGTAATACAGTGGGCCGTATTGTGTGCCGCTGAAGATGAAAGGTGTTTCGGTCAGCGTATTCGAGTATAAAACCTTGCCGCGTACATCGAGCCAATCCTTTACAGCAGTATTGATGCCGAGTGTAAGGTTGTAGCGTTGGAACTTATCAGGATTTGTTTTCAGCATACCTGCCTGGTCCATGTAGCCAAGGCCCAGGTTGTAGGTGGTTTTTTCGCTGCCACCAGATACGCCGATGTCGTGTCGCTGCTGAAGCGTCCACATATCCATGTATTTTTTCTCAGGATCCCAGGAACGGTAGAAGTATAACTTGCCGCCAATGGTATCCCAGTCGCGTCCACGTTGCATTTCATCACCGAGGTCCTGGCCACCATATTTAGTTTGCCATTCCCGGGCCTTTACTACGGCAAATGAATCTACAGTAGATCCGAGTAATTTATAAGAATTCGCGCTGCTGGTCCGTGTAAAAGCCCTTAAACCAGCTTCCAGGTTGTCTGCAGCATTCATCAGCTTCGGGGTAGTCGTTGGCGAGTTCCACGCGAAGTTGTTGGAGTAAGTAACCCTTGTAGGAGCACCCTTTTTGCCAGATTTGGTCGTGATGAGCACCACACCGAAAGCTCCACGTGTACCATAAATAGAAGCAGAAGCAGCATCTTTCAATACTGAAATGCTTTCAATATCGTCGGGGTTGATCAGGTTGAGGCTGGGAATCTCTACGTTGTCGACCAGGATCAATGGCTTGGCGCCACCGGCGCCGGTGTTCAACGAACCCTGCAGACCGCGCAACCTGATCTTCGGATCGGTACCGAGGTCACCGGTAGCTGTAGTGATGGTCAAGCCCGCTACAGCACCCTGTAAACCTCTTGCTACGTCCGTTACGGGGCGTGATCCAAATGTTTTGTTTACGTCAACAGTAGCTACGGCGCCAGTAAGGTTGGCCTTCTTCTGTGTACCGTAACCTACCACTACCACCTGTTGCAAGGAGGCATCGGTAACTTCCAACTCTACCTTGTAGTCGGCAGCTGTCGTTACATTAATCGTCTGTGCGGTGAACCCAACCATCGATATGCTGATGGTCTTCGCACCCTTTACATCAATCGTGAATTTTCCTTCGGCATTTGTCTGGACAGATTGCGGACCTTTTCCGGCTGTCACCGTCGCTGCCTGGATCGGTGACTGGGTAGTCTTGTCTACTACCGAACCGGTAATCGTCTGCCCATACGCAAAGCCCGTCAGGCAAAGCAATAGAAGCAGGAATAGTGGTTTGGAACTTCTCATAAATTGTTATTTAAGTGTATGGAGCCTCATTGATATTAGGGGCGGATAAGGGAAGGATAAAAATGAAATAAGGGTACGGCTATGGTTGACTGCTATGAATGACGATTGATCAGATAACCTCGATGCCGGCGTTGGCATAGGCTTGCAAACGGGGATCGTCGGGCGGTAATTCGGTGATCAGCGTGTGAATGCTGCTGGCCGGACAAACATGCACCGGCTTTACCGAATTGGTCTTTTCCGCGATACTGAGGCAAACCACGCGCTGCGACGATTCGATCATGGCCTTCTTCAACTGCACCACATCCCAGTCGCTGTCGGATACCCCATGTTGTATCGATATGGCATCCACGCCAAGGATGCACAGGTCCGCCCGTATATGCCCGATCTTGGAAATCGCTTCTCCGCCTACGGTAATGCGGCTGTTCTTGGATATCTTATCGCCGATGACGATCACGTCGATGTTGGGGTGGTGGAGGTATTCCACAATGGCCGGCAGGCTGCCGGAAACAAAGGTGGCCCGGAGGTCGGGCGGCAATACACGCGCCATTTCCAGGATCGTGGTACCGCCACTGGTCAGCACATACATACCATCCTCAATAAGCGATGCCGCTTTCTCAGCGATGATCCGCTTGCTGTCCTGGAGGTAGATATTGCCGGAGGGGTTATACAGATCGTGAAAAGAGTGGGAGAGCGCACCGCCATGTACCTTGATGATCCTGCCATCTTCTGCCAATTCGTGCAGGTCTCTGCGTATCGTATCTTCCGATACATTGATCTCGGTGCTCAGGGTGGAAGACAATACTTTATTATGCAGGTTTACCTGCCGGAGTATGTAAGCTTGTCGTTCTTTTTTAAGCATATTAGCCTGGTTGACGACTCCAAAGTAAGGAGATTGTCGCATAAAATGGCAAAAAGTTGATAAAAAAGATATTAATGGCTCCTTAATCCTGCATAAATTGACATATAACGGCAAAGTCAATCGATTGCGTGGGTGGTTTTAGTGCATAAAAAAAGACGGCCGTCCCGTATTTGCAGGCATTGCTGCAGGGTGGCCGTCGACATAAATGAGGTGGATATGGGTCTTGATGTCCCGAATATGCCTTCCAATGGCGAAGGAGGCACCTGTTTGGAGGTGCCTATCGTCTCGGGGCCCTTACTCAATTCGGGTGAATGTGGGCGGGTGATGCCCGTTTACGAGGCTGTTTCGGTGAAAATGTCAGCAGGAACGGGAGCGCCTCTACTTCAACGTAAACCGCACTGTCAAGGCAAAGGCGTCGGGTACAAAGTTGATCTCGGGGATGATGTCGAGTTCGGGCTTCCAATCGAGCGAGAGGTTCACCGGCGCATTGGGAAATTTATAATCCAATCCCAATACGCCCATCGGGCCGAGGAAGGTTTCACTATCCTGCCAGCCTACATAAGGTCCCACGCCATAAAACCAGCGAAGGCCTTGTGCACCGGCAAAACTTTGGTGCAGTTCAAGCAGCGCTCCCACGCCAAAGCGGCTGCCCCAGGATACCAATCCTTCTACAGCACTTCGCTCGTGTATGAAATATTTTGCACTGAATGAACTGTTGATCGTAGGCGTCGAATTGCTGAGCCTCACGCCAAGGCCAAGCCTATAGTCTTGTGCAGCGGACTGCTTGGAAAGAAATGTGCCGCAGCATAACAGGGCAATGATAAAAGTGTAACGATTCCTGGTTGTTGTAAAGAGCAGTGAAGTGCTTTTCATATTCCGTCCGGTTTGACCTTTATGAACGAAAAATGATGCCATGGTATTAATGCACCCCTGTTAAAGTTGCGTGAAGAGTGGACGGGTTGCGGCTTTTGCAGTTGGGTAGGGGAGTGCTTTAACGTTGAGTTAAGCGCGCGCAGGCCGACTAATTCCCAAACAACTCAAACTTGGTCTTGGGTCTTCTCGACTCCAGCCAGCGGAAATTGCGCAGCACCTTATCCTGTTCGGTAGCCTGCTTAGCCGGGAACATCGTGGCCTTGGGTTCGCTGATCACCACCACCTTATTCAGTTCCTTATTGGCAAACCGCAGATCAATGATATCGCCTTCGGCTTTGTTGATGCCCACCAGTGCGCTGTCCTTATCCATCACATAGAAAACGCTCTGTGCATTGCCTTTCGAGCGCATGTAATCGATATTGCCATCCAAAAAGTATCCGTTCATCCGGTTACCGCGTAGCTGGTTGTACATGTCCTTACCTACCTTATTCACCGCAAAGCCGTTCTCGAATACATAGAGTCTTTCAGGCTTCTTGTTTTTGGTGTAGAGGTACATGGTATCTCCGGTGATCTGGCTGTTATTGGCCCAGGCCACCGGATCGGTGAAGAGCTTAAACACAGAGTCGGCGCCGCTGTAGAACATACTATCGGACACGGCTTGCAGGGAGTCGGAAAATATACGTACATGGTGATAGCCCATGATATACCGGTCTGCACTATCGCTTTTGGCCTTTTCTTTGGTATCGAGCGTAACGGTGCCTTTGAGGGTATCGACCTTACCTGCCTCTTTAACTTTCGCGTTGGTGGCAATACCTTTTGGGGTGGGCTTGGCTTTGCCGCTGTCTTTCGTTTTCTTGTTGACGACAGGGGGCTTAGCTGCCACAACGATCCTGGCGGCAGCACTATCATTTGCAGTGATGGCGACTTTGCGCAACAGGCTGTCGGCCTTAACAGTGGCTGTATCAACGTTGACAGCCACGTTTTCTTTGAGGCTGTCGTTCCTGAGGGCTGCCGAATCCACTTTCATGGCCACGTTACCCCGGAGGCTGTCGATCTTTACGGCTGCCGAATCCCTATTCAAAGCTACTATGCCTGCACCGGAACTGTCGGGCGGGTGGGCATTGATGGCCATGATTGCTTTCGCACTATCGGTATGTTGTGCAGCCGAATCCAATTTGGCTGCCTGCTTCAGTTTACTGAGGCGGCCCGAGAACAACGAATCGGCAGTGATGTAAATAGAGTCTTTGTCCTGCTTGATGATCATCAGCGGGCTCTGCGTAGCAAAAAAACTTTCTTCTTTCTTGTTCACCTGCATGTAATTGGCGAGCACCGAAACACCCTGGGCACTGTCAATGTGCACGGCACGGCCAATGAGGGTGGTGATGCCGGTCGAATCATCAGTATCTATGATGTCGGCAATGGTCTTGGTCCTTGCCTTGATGTCTTCGATGATGGGCCGCTTGCCGAAACTGGCTTTCTTATTCTTCAGGTCGTAATATCCTTCTTTGGTCGTGATCCTGCGCTTAGCACTGTCTTCAATATTGGTCTTCGTGATGAACGTGGCTACTTCCGTACCGCTATTGTACAACAACGAGTCCGATTTGAGGGTATATGCCGGATCTACCAGTACTACGTCCTTTTTGAAGTAAATGTCCTTCAGTTCTCCATAGTAGGTTGCCTCCTTACTGGTGAGCACCGATTTATTGTTGATTAGTTTGCCGCCATTGAAATACTCGCCGATCTTTTGGTTGGCGTCGTAATGCAACTCATCGGTGAGCAGGGTAGACTTGCCATCGGTGAGTTTGGCGTTCTTGGTGAGGATGGCCTGCTTGGTATCCACATGATACAGCAGGTAGTCGCTGTAGGTATGGATGCTGTCGGCATCATTGATGTGGATATGCCCAAAGGCTTCCACGATCTTCGTAAACTTATTGTAGATGGCGCTATCGCAGTAGAATTGTGTTTTTTCCTGTTTGAGGTGCACTTTGCCCGCCAGGATCTGTACTTCGGTTACAGAATCCCTTTGTTCTATCCGAACACGGTCGGCATAGATCAGCTGCACTCTTTTCATGGTGTCGGCGCCTGGCTGTGGGGTAGTAATTACCTGGGCAGATGCACCAGCGCTTGCCATTAGCAGTAATACTATCAGGCTGAATAACCTTCGCATCTTAATCTTCTCAGGGTTTCTGCGTAGAAGTGGAATCATAAATCGGTGTCATCAGCGGACCTTTCTTATCCTTCTTTCCAAAAACTGATATGTTGACGTAACGTTTTGGATGCATCCGCAGATCGTCGAGCAAGGTAGTCAAACTGCGATTGGTTTGTAATAACTGGTCGTACAATTTGCGATCATTTAACAGCGCTCCGAGTGAGCTTTGGTTGCCATTGATCTTATCAACCGTGGCTTCCAGTTTCTTCATGGTGCTTTGCAATGAATTGACTGCCTGATCGAAATTGGCATTGGCGAGTTTGCCGGTTGCTTTTTCGAGATTGGAGACTGTAGCGTTGATCTTATCATTGTTCTCCGCCAGGTTGCCGGTTATCTTCTCCGTATTGCTAAGCGTTTTGGCCAGCATCCCTGTTTGGGCATCCAGCAACCTTTCCAGCGATTTGGAAGAAGTGGTGAGGTTGGCTACAATGCTTTGCAGGTTGTTCTTGGTGCGTGGATCGAGTACGCTGTTGAGGTTCAGCAGTACGGTATCGAGCGAGCTCAATGTTTTATTGACGCTGGCGAGGGTGGGGTCGAGGCTGCTTTGCAGTTTGTCGGCCAGTCCCAGTGTTTTTGCCGTCAACAGGGTGTCACCATCCTGCACAAACTCGGCGCTATTGCCCAGGGCAATCTTTACCGATGTTGTGCCCAGCAACTCGCTGCTGATGGTGGCCACTGAATTTTTAGCGATGTTAACGTCTTTATTGAGGCTGATGGTGACGATGACGCCACTGAGGTTCTTATCCTTTTCCTTCATGGCGTAGATCTTGCCCACCTGCAATCCTTTGATAAAAACCGGATTGGAAACCTGCAATCCTTCCACACTGGGAAATTCAGCATAGATCTTGTCGCTCCGGTCGCTGAGGTTCCTTCCTTTCAGAAAATTAAAGCCCAAAATCAATA
Source organism: Paraflavitalea sp. CAU 1676 (assembly GCF_029223285.1). Taxonomy (GTDB): domain Bacteria; phylum Bacteroidota; class Bacteroidia; order Chitinophagales; family Chitinophagaceae; genus Paraflavitalea. Next base: position 336,160 of record NZ_JARHUJ010000010.1, read on the forward strand.
TTACGATAGCTATAGCAGTGAGAGATCCAACCTTGGTTTCGTTCGAAATTTTCATTTACCGGCTATTTTGTGTACAATAGTACTTAGTCAGCAGGCAAATTACGGGCCCGCTAAAAAAAGCATATTATCAACAAAAATAGGGAATTACAGCTTCGGGATTCCAGTTTTCAGCATTTAAAAGCCCTGCTTCGGCTCAGGATTGCCTTCAGTGGCGCTTTTATAGCGCTTAATCGCTGCCAGTACATTATTGGCCACTTCTTCCTGGCCTTTGCTGCTGTTGAGGTAATCTTCCTCGGGGCGGTGAGAGATAAAGCCTGTTTCTACCAATATGCTGGGCATGGCCGTTGCCTGCAGCACCCAGATACCTTTTTCATTACGTTGTTTTACACCCCGGCTGGCCCTGCCGCCGTTGATAAACTCTTCTTCGACCATCGTGGCCAGCATGAGGCTGCGATCGAAATAACGTTTGGTCCACAACAGTGATTTGGCCTTGAACTCCGGGTCATTGATATCGGGAGCATATTCCGTAGAGTCGTTCACCTCTTCCGTCATGCGCTCGGAAACAAACTCTCCTTTGGCATCGGCGCGGTCGGCTGCCCAGATATAGGTTTCTGTGCCATTGGAGGGATTGTCGGTAAAATAATAGGTGTATTTGGGTACTTTCCGGGTGTGTTTCTTCCGCTTTTTTCCTTTGCCGGTATAATAGACCTCGGTTTTGTAGCCGGAAAATTTGGAGTGCCTGATCTTAGCACCGGCATTCACGTGGATGGACACGAAGAGATCACCCTTATTGGCATTGGCGAAATCGGCCCTCGCCTTGATAGACGGGTACTCGTCGCGTGTGCGGGTATATAAGATCTTTACGTCGGGAAATTCCTGTTCCAGTTTCTTGCCCAGTTTGAGGGCTACGCCGAGGCAGATGTCTTTTTCGAAAGAGTAATCGCCACGGGCGCCATTATCAGATCCGCCATGGCCTGCATCGACAATGATTGTCCTGATCACCGGTTTCTGCTTTTCTGCACCAGGGTTGGTATAGAAGGATGTCAGTAGCGCGAAGGCTGTGGCAATCAGCAGGAAATAAGTGGTCTTTTTAATCATATTATTATCCGTATCGATGTTGGCGCAAAGGCCGAATTTAACGAAAGATGCAAAAATAACGGATGAAGATGCTTATTAATACGTTAATATTCTGCCAAGGGGTTTCCCGGCAGTATTAAGTTTTCTATTTGCCGTTCTCGATGGCCGATTTGTATTTTTTGAGTGCTGAAACGATGGCGCTGACAACGCCCTGTTGCCCTTTTTCACTATTGAGGTATTTTTCCTCTTCCGTATTCGACAGGAAACCGGTCTCTACAAGTATGCTCGGCATGCCGGTAGCCTGCAGCACCCAGATGCCTTCCTGATTACGTTGTTTTACGCCGAAGCTGTTGCGGCCTCCTTTTTCGAAAGCCTCCTCTACGAAATTGCCCAGCAACAGGCTTTTGGCGAAATACTTCTTCTCATACAACTGCGCACGGATGCGGGCTTCGGGCGAACTCATGTCGAACGACAGGGCGCTATCGGCCTTTTCACCGCTTTCTTCCTGCCGTTGGTTGATGGCGTCGCCTTTCAGCTGGCCCCGGTCGGCCGCCCAGATATAGGTTTCGGTACCTTTATGGGTATTTTTTACGTAATAGGATTTGTAGACGGGTACCTGTTTGGTCTTCTTTTTTTTGCCCTTGCCGGTAGTGACTTTCTTGTAGGAAACGATCTTTTTCTCGTACCAACCGCCCGGTTTCTTGCCTATCGAGTTGCAATGTATGCTGATGAAGAGGTCGCCGTTGGCGGAGTTGGCAAAATCGGACCGGTAATAATAAGATTCTTTCAACGTTTTATTGCCCGGCAATATATCGGTAGTGCGGGTATACAACACCTTGGTATCGGGAAACGCGGCTTTGATGGCTTTGCCGAGCTTGAGTGAGATGGCCAGTGATACGCGCGACTCTCTCGAGATCTGCCCAATGGTACCGGGATCTCTCCCTCCATGGCCGGGATCGATGATGATGGTGCCCAGCGGGGATCGCTGCTTAGGTGGTACAGGACTTTTAGCAGTAAAGGCGATCAGCATGAACATTCCGAAAGCAATACCTATAACGCCTGTAATCCTTTTCAACATATTTTGTTATGATTTTTTGGGCCTTCCAATCTTCACATAATCTTAATGCATTAATAACTATTTTTGCCCACCACTGCATATGATTAACGGACGCAAAAATAGCCTAAAACAACCAGGGTTGCCTATAATACTCGTCGCATTGTTCTTAGTAACGATGAATGTGCTGGGTAATTATTCGTCCCCTACGCGTTTTGACAATACATTAACGCCTTACCTGGACACGATCCCCAAAGTCGATACCATTCCGCGCACCCGTGATTCTGCTACTATAAAAGCAGGTGACTCTTCCCGTATCAAATCAGATACCTTCAATGTGAAGATGTCGAAAGACTCGATCGATGCCCCGATTCAATATTCCGCTGCCGACTCGATGGTGATGGATGTACCCAATAAACGCATCATTCTATATAGTAAGGGCAATGTGAAGTACAAGGATATGGACCTCACGGCCGACAGTATTGAAATGGATCAATCCAAGAATGAGGTGATCGCTACTTCCCGTAAAGACTCGGCGGGCAACCTCAGAGGCCGCCCCAAAATGGTGCAGGGCGATCAGAAAATGGATGCCGACTACATGCGGTTCAATACGAAGACCCAGAAGGGGCTTACCCAATCGACCATCACCGCACAGGGAGAAATGATCGTGCACGGCGGTACCATTAAGAAGATTTCACCGACAGAATATTTCGCTTCCCGGGGTATCATCACCACCTGTAATCTCGATACACCGCACTTTAATTTCCGTACGCCGCGGATGAAGATGGTGAGCCAGAAACTGGCAGTGACGGGGCCTATTCACCCGGAATTTGAGGGGGTACCCGTTCCCATTTACCTGCCCTGGGGATATTTCCCCTTGTCGCAGGGCAGGCACTCAGGCTTGCTGCCGCCGCAGTTCACGGCCAGCGATCAGTTTGGCCTGGGGCTCGAAGGATTGGGCTACTATAAGGTGCTCAATGACTATTTTGATGTAACGCTGCGAACCAATATTTACTCCTATGGTGGCTGGGCTGCATTCCTGACGCCTACTTACCGCGTGCGGTACCGCTACAATGGGGGGTTGAACCTGGCTTATCAAAGCACCCGTATCCTGAGCGAGGATGCCAAGCAGGAGTTCACCACGGCACAGACGTTCAATATATCCTGGAACCACACCGTGGATAGCCGCGCCCGGCCAGGACAAACCTTTTCGGCCAACGTGAATGCCGGTTCTTCGAAGTTCAACCAGTACGTGACCAATAACCCCTTGCGGAACTACCAGAACAACCTCAGTTCTTCGATCACCTATTCAAAGACCTGGGGTAGTATGTTCAACCTTACGGCGAGCGCCAACCACAACCAGAACAATAACGAACCGGCACTCATCAATATGAACCTGCCCAACGTGGCATTTACGGTGAACACCTTTTATCCGTTTGCCAAAAAGGAAATGGTGGGTGAGTCGAAATGGTACGAGAAACTGGGTCTTGGTTTGAACACCAACGTGGCCAACCAGATCAGTATTTACGAGAAGGATTTCAGCCTTACCAATATCCTCGATACCATGCAATGGGGCGCGCAGCACAATATTCCCATACAGCTTTCGCTGCCATCATTGGGGCCGCTGCAGATCTCGCCTGGTGTAAGTTATTCCGAGAAATGGTATTCCCGGAAATTCAAACGTACCTGGAATCCGACGACCAAACTGATGGATACATCCATCAACAAAGGATTCTACACTGCGCGCGATATCTCCTTCAGTTTGGGTATGAGTACCGCACTCTTTGGAAAGTATGAAAAGTTTGGGCCGAATAGCCCGATCACGGCGATCCGCCACGTGATCCGCCCAACGTTCTCGATCAGCTATAAGCCCGATATGTCGAAGGGGTCTTATTATACCGAGCAGGTAGATACCGCGGGAAACAAGTACCGCTTTTCTTATTATGACGGAACCATCTTTGGCCCCTATGGCGAAGGACAGTTTGGCGGTATCAGCTTTGGAATTGATAATAACCTGGAAGCGAAAGTGCGTTCCAAGAAAGATACCAGCGAAGGCGGCATCAAGAAAGTACGCCTCATCGATGGTTTTGGTTTCAACGGTGGATATAACTTCCTGGCCGATTCATTCAAGTTATCGAATATCAGCCTGTACCTGAGGAGTACGCTGTTTGAGAAGATCAATATCACAGCGGGCGCCAACCTGGATCCTTATAAGGTAAATGCGGCGGGATATCGTATCGATGAATATGCCTGGAAGGGCGGCAGTTTTTCACCGGGCCGCATCACGAGTGGTAATATAGCTGTTTCTACCTCCTTCCAAAGTAAACCGAAGGACGAAAAAAAGGCGAAAGAAAATGAGGATCAGTTCAAGAACCCTAATCTGCCACCCATGACACCCGAAGAGATGCAGGAGCAACTGCAGTTTGCACGCCAGAACCCCGCAGAGTTTGCCGACTTCAATATTCCCTGGTCTTTGAATATTTCTTATTCATTTAGTTTTACCCGCAACTTCAAATCCAACTATTCGGGTTGGGAAACGCAAACGAATTCGAACATCAGCCTGAACGGCGACTTCAACCTTACCCCCAAGTGGAAGATGGGCGCCAATACGTATTATGATTTCCGTACCTCATCGATCCAGATGCTGACCATGTTCATTTCGCGCGAAATGCACTGCTGGCAGTTGTCGATCAACGTAACGCCGGTGGGTACGTACCGCACTTTCAACATTACCATCAATCCGAAATCGGGCATCCTGCGCGATCTGAAGATCAATAGAACGAGATACTTCTATTAATGAAATAAGGAGTTTGAAAAACTTACCCAAAGCCCCGGCGCAGGTTACTGTTGCCGGGCTTTTTATTTTTTATTGGCTAAATAATAGGCTGCCATCACTTCGTGCACCCTGTTCTTCAGGGTATCCACCGTATCGTTCCACTCCACCGGAATGGGTTTCAGAAAATGGATCTGCAGCGGATGCGGCATCAGGAAGAAAGGTTTGCTGGCGGGCAATACGCCGCGGGTATTGAAAATAATGCCGGGGATCACGGCTTTGCCGGTATCGATGGCCAGTCGGAAGGCGCCATCGTGAAAAGTCTTGAGGGGTTGATCGGTTTTGTTGCGGGTGCCTTCGGGGTAGATGCACATGTGCAGGCCCATGCCCAGTACCTTTTTCATGTGCTGAAAACTATCCTTACGGCTCTTGTCGCTCTTTCGGTCTACCAGCACACTACCGGTTCTATAGATCAAACCAAACAACGGTATTTTGGCCATTTCGATCTTGGCAATGGTTTTATTGCCACCGGGGATGGAGGGCGAAGAGATAGGCACATCCATAAACGAGTTGTGATTGCAGACCACCACATAGTTTTCGCCGGGGGCAAAGTTTTCGCGGCCCCTTACCCGTAGCGGGCAACCGATGAGGGGCAAAAAGACGCCCATCCATATCCGGGCCTGCGCTACAAAACGGAAGCTTTTCTTAGGATCGGGCAAATGCCAGGTGAAAAGTAAAAAGGGAATCAGGAAGATGATGAGGGTAACCGTAAATACGATGATGGCCCAAAGGGCAAAGAGGCGTCCCAATATCTCTTTGATGAATTTCATGCGCGCAAGTTAAATCATTACAGTGACCAGTCTATGGGGTCGAGCCCTTCCTTCGTCAGGTATTCATTGGTTTTGGAGAAATGGCGGCAGCCAAAGAAGCCGCTGTCGGCCGAGTAGGGGGAGGGGTGAGCTGCCTTCAGCACCTGGTGTTTGGTTTCGTCGATCAGCTCCTGTTTGGCCTGTGCAAATTTACCCCAGAGCAAAAAAACGACGCCCTTTTTTTGTTCGGATACCTTGCGGATCACAGAATCGGTAAAGTCGGCCCAGCCTATGCGGGAATGGCTCATGGGTTCGCCGGCCCTTACGGTGAGGGAGGCATTGAGCATGAGCACACCCTGCTGCGCCCAGCGGGTAAGGTTACCATGTTTAGGAATGGGTAGCCCTATATCGTTGTTGATCTCTTTATAGATATTGACAAGAGAGGGTGGGGGTTTGATGCCGTCTTGTACGGAAAAGCAAAGACCGTGCGCCTGTCCGGCCCCGTGGTAAGGATCCTGGCCGATCAGTACCACTTTAACCTGGTCGAAAGGGGTTAGATTGAAGGCGTTAAAGATCAGGCTGCCGGGAGGGTAGATCGTTTTGCCGCTGCCTTTTTCGATGCGCAGGTAGCCAACAATCTCCGTAAAGTATTCTTTTTTGAATTCATCCCTGAGTATTTGCTTCCAGCTATCACCTATTTTAACTTCCATTCCTTGATTTTGCGTAAAAGTATAAAAAATGAAGGCAAAAACTACCGTATGTAAGTTTAGCCCGGCGCCCTTGGATGCGAAATTTTTAAAATAAAATAGATCATGCAATCGTTTGTTTACCGGTGGCGGGGTGGCCGCTGTCTTTTACAGTTTCGATTTTTAATTAATTTTAGCGCCACGGTATGGACGAGGCTACAGTCACTTCAACGAGGAAAAGCGAATTTCCCGCAGACCCCTCCTTGTTTTCCCGCATAGCTGCGGGCGATGAGGATGCCTTTGCCACTTTCTACCGCCACCTGGTGCCACAGCTACGGCCCTTTATTTTTAGCATTACCCATTCCGACCAGCTCGTGGACGAAGTGATCCAGGAGAGCTTCCTACGATTCTGGCTCAACCGCGACAAACTACCCGGCCTCAACGATCCCAAAGCCTGGTTATTCCGCATTACCGGCAATGTTTGTTATTCATTGTTCCAGCGATCCCTGACCGAAAAGAAGATGCTGGACAGGGTAGAGCTGCAAAGCACCCATGCCCATTCGGATACTTTTGATCTCATTCAGCTTAATTTCCTCAAAACAGCCTTGCAGCAAGGCGTACAACAGCTATCACCCCAGCGCAGAAAGATCTACTGCCTCAACCGGGAGCAGGGACTTAGTCCGGATGAAATTGCCGGCCAGCTCAATCTATCGGTGCAAACTGTTCGCAATACCCTCTCTGCTTCCCTCGAATTTCTCCGCGATCATTTATCCCGTCAGGGCTACACCATTTCGGTGCTGGCCGTCCTTTTTTTCAAGGTCTGAAAAATATTTTTAGGTGAATTGGTATAAACGGTCGGTGTACCGGTCTTATTGGTATTAAACCTGATCGATGCAACGGGAATTATTACAATCATTAATGCGCAAGCAACTGCTGGGGAGCATAGGAGAAGCGGAACGGGAGCAGTTGCAGCAATATGTTCAGGACGAAAGTAATCGGGAAACTGTTTCCGAAACGCTGGCTTTACTGCTGGCGCAGCAACAGGCCGACCCGTCCTATGACCAGGAGCGGTACGATCCGCTGCTGAATGCCATACTCACGGCCGATAAACCAGCGGCGCCTGTTGTACTGCTGCGAAGACGTGCAGTTTGGTGGTGGGCCGCCGCAGCCATCGTGCTTGCCATAGCAGGCGCGGCTGTTTATTATGGGTTGCCACGAAAAAGTTCACCTGCCGAAGTGGTGACGCAGCAAATTCCCATCAACGATGCTTTGCCCGGACAGGATGGCGCGGTGCTGATCCTCGCCAATGATCAACGAATTGTGCTCGACAGTGCGCATACCGGCGCGTTGAAAGCACAGGGTATCAAAGCCAGCCTCGAAAACGGCATGCTGGTGTATGAATCCGTGTCCAACGCGGCTGATCCGGTGACCTTTAATACGATGCATACGCCCCGCGGGCGCCAGTTCAGGGTGATATTGCCCGATGGTACGCGTGTTTGGCTTAATGCGGCCTCATCCATTACTTACCCAACCCGGTTTGAGAATAGTGTAAGGCTGGTAAGTGTAACAGGAGAGGCGTATTTCGAAGTGGCGAAGAACCCGGCAAAACCATTCCACGTCAACATCCACGATGAGGCGAAGATAGAAGTACTGGGCACGCATTTCAATGTAAACAGCTACAGCAAAAATGGCATTGCGGCTACGCTGCTGGAAGGGTCAGTGAAAATGAGCAGCAGCAGTGCGCAGGAAGTGTTGAAGCCGGGTGAACAGGCGGTAGCGCAGGCGGGTAAGCTGAAGCGATACCAGCATGTTGATGTAGCGGCGGTTGTTGCCTGGAAAGAAGGGTTGTTCCATTTCAACAATACCAGCTTTCCGGTGGTGATGGCAGAGTTGGAGCGTTGGTATGATGTAGAAGTGGTGTATGAAGATGGCGTGCCGCCGGGCGCGATGAGCGGCGAATTCCCCCGTACGTTGTTGTTGTCGGAAGTATTGCGCATTTTGGAATTAAGTGGTATTCACTATAAAATAGAGAACAAGAAGCTGATCGTATCGGCAAAAGGATAACCGTTTTAAGGTGATCGCATAAAAAAGCCGGGCATGCGGCAACATGACCGGCTGGATGGCGATTTCCAACAATTTTTTGAGACACTGTTATTGATCACCAAAACCTAACCAAAACTATGCAATTAATTGCGTACGGCAAAGCCATGCCTGTAGGGCTCTTCAGGCGGGTTTTGTGCTGCCGCTCCAAAATTGGGTTGGCTATGAGATTGACCGCTATTTTACTGCTCGGTGTTTGTTTACATGTAAGCGCCGGCACCATGTCACAACAAGTGACATTGACTGAGAAAAACGTACCGCTCCAAACAGTCTTCAAAAAGATCAAGGAGCAAACCGGGTACACTTTTGTTTACCGGAACGACTGGCTGCAACAGGCCCAACCTGTTACCATTGATGTGCAGGGCGCCAGCCTGTCTACCGCACTCGCGCTTTGCTTTAAAGACCAGCCATTTACTTATGAAACGATCCGCAACACGATCGTATTGCGGCGTAAGGAATTGCCACCGGTGATTGCTGCAGAGGTTGCTATGCCACCACCTGTAAAGGGTAAAGTGGTAGATGAAAAAGGTGCGCCGATCGTAGGCGCGAGTGTCGTGGTAAGAGGTACCAAGATCGGTGTGGTAACCAAAGCAGATGGTTCTTTCGAGATCGATGCTGGTACAGAAGGCGCCACACTGGTGATCAGCTATGTGGGCTTCGTGGCAAAAACGGTGAAAGTAAAAGATGGTCAGCTGCTTGCCATCATCCTGGCTACTGCCGATATCAATATGCAGGACATGGTGGTAACAGGTATCGTGAACAGGCGCCGGGAAAGCTTCACGGGTGCTTCTGTTTCCTTCTCCAATACACAATTGAAAGCGATCGGTAACCAGAACGTTATTCAGAGTTTGCGTTCGCTGGACCCTTCGTTCATCCTCACTGAAAATAATGTGCTCGGTTCAAACCCCAACCAATTGCCCCAGATCGAGATCAGGGGTAAAACGTCTATATCCTCCCGGGCATTGCAGAATGAGTTTGCTGCCGATCCCAACCAACCACTGTTCATCATGGATGGTTTTGAAACGACCCTGCGGGCGGTGCTGGACCTCGACATCAACCGTATCGAGAACGTAACCCTATTAAAAGATGCCGCTTCTACGGCCATTTATGGTGCGCGTGCTGCGAATGGTGTAGTGGTGATCGAAACACGGAGACCCAAATCGGGCGCTATGCAGTTGTATTATAATGGCGACTTCAAACTCGAAATGCCCGACCTTACCGGTTATAACCTGATGGATGGTGCAGAGAAACTCGAGTTCGAGCGTCTTTCGGGCAGGTACAGGATCTATTCCGAATCATTGATCGAAGAACAGTTGTACCTGGATAGTTTGTATTCTTCCAGGCTCGAGCGGGTAAGGAGAGGCGTGAATACCTACTGGATCAATGAACCTGTGCAATTGGGCTTCTCGCAGGGTCATTCGGTGCGTGCCGAAGGTGGTGACAATATCATCAGTTATGCCGCTGGTCTTCAATACAAGATCAGTGATGGTGTACTGAAGGGATCGGGTCGTAAGACCTGGCAGGGTAATATCGACCTTACCTATCGCAAGAACAGGGTCAATATCCTCAATAAGTTTTTTGTGAATGGATTCACCGCCAATGAATCACCGTATGGCTCATTTGCCAATTTTGCCAGGGCCAATCCCTACTATGCTAAATACAATGAGGGTGGCGGGGTTGATAAGTATCTTGAAATATCATCACGCCGGGATTTGCGTACGGAACGCATTCCTAATCCACTTTACAATGCATTGCTGAATAATTTCGACGAAACCAGGAACTTTTCATTTCAGAATAACCTGGCCATCAACTACCAGTTAAGCCCGGATATGGATATCCGTGGTGCGATCCAGCTCCAAAAAGGTTCCGGTGAGCAGTCTGTATTTCTGGCACCCGATCATAGCAACTTTGATGATGTAGGGTTATTCGAAAGAGGAAGCCATACCAACAAGCGGCTGAATTCTTTCTCCTACCAGGCCAATGCCATGCTTACCTATGGTCGTGTCTTTAATGGTTTGCACCAGGTATCGGGTAATGCCCGGGTGGAGGTGCAGGAAGAACAGAATGATGCGTACAGTTCGAAAGTAGTGGGTTTTCCGCCGGGTACCAATGGAAATCCAGCTTTTGCATACAGTTACAATCCGAATGACCAGCCATCCACTTCGTACCGGCAGTTCCGCCGGAATAACTTCCTGGTATCGGGCAGTTATACTTACGACAGGCGTTACGTGGTCGACTTTTCTTACCGCATGGATGGCTCTACGGCATTCGGCTCCAATAAGAAATACAGCCCGTTCTGGTCGGTAGGTGCGGCCTGGAACTTGCATAACGAAGCGGCATTCCGGGATAAAAAATGGATCAGCCTGCTTCGCCTTAAGGTGAATACAGGTGCTACAGGCAACCAGAATTTCGACCAGGTTACTTCTGTGTCTGTTTACTCTTATGAGCCAACGCTCAACCTGTTTGGTCAAGGGCTTACGCTCGCTACCCTGGGCAACCCCAACCTGGCATGGCAGAACACCCTGCAAACGAATGTGGGTGCTGAGTTCTCGTTGTTCAAAGGCAGGTTTGGTGGCTTCATCAATGTCTTCCAGAAATACACCGATCCTTTGATCGTATCGCTCGACCTGCCATCTTCCACTGGCTTGTACGGTTATCCCAAAAACGTAGGTACCCTGAATAACAAGGGGATCGAGGTAAACCTCAACTTCAAGCCGATCAACAGGCCCAATACCATGGTTTGGACAATTGGTGTTACCGGTATTATTCAAAAAGCGATTTATAGTGGTCTTGCCAACGAGTTGAAGGGGCTTGATAAATCGGAGGAGCTTGCCAATTCCCTCAGACGGTACCGTGATGGCTACAGCCCTGAAGATATGTGGGCTGTTTACTCGTTGGGTATCGACCCGGGCACCGGCCGCGAGATGTTCCTGAAACAGGATGGAACGGTTACTTACGACTACGATGCGAAAGACCTTCGTGTGGTAGGCAGTGAGCGTCCCTTTGCGGAAGGTGTTATCAATTCCAGCTTTATGTGGAAAGGGTTCAGTGCAGGTATCACTATCCGCTACCGGGTTGGCGGCGATGTCAGGAATGAAGCATTGTATAACAAAGTAGAGAATATCAGTGATGACAATGTTTTCTACAACCAGGACCGCCGGGCATTGTACGACCGTTGGAAAAAAGCGGGAGATGTAGCGCGTTTCAAAGCCATTTCGATCACGTCCACTACACCTATATCTTCACGCTTCATACAGGAGGAAAATACTATTTCCGGCGAATCTATCCGTGTAGGATATGATTTTGCCCGGGCTGCCTTTCTGAAAAAGCTGGGTATGCGTAGTCTCACGCTGACCGGCTACCTGAATGATGTGTTCCGCATTTCCACTGTGAAGAATGAACGGGGGATCAGCTATCCTTTTGCCCGTACGATGGCTTTCTCCATCAGTACTTCTTTCTAAAACAACCAAACAACTCTTATGCGTACAAGATATATAAGTTTATTGCTGCTGGGCCTGATGAGTCTTGGTGTAGGATCGTGTAATAAATGGCTCGATGTGAAACCCAAAGATAAATTCCTGGAACCGCAGATGTTCAGCAACCTGGAGGGAGCAGTTACTGCCCTTAATGGCATATACCTCCAGATGTCTTCCTCTATCCTGTATGGCCGCCAGTTGACCATGCAGGCGGTAGAGGTATTGGCACAACGTTACAATACGCCCGTTGGCCACCGGGATTATAATTTTCAGACCTATGCCTGGGATCAGGACTCTGTGAAGTTCCGCTTTTCAGGGATATGGGAGGCTGCTTATGCAGGGATTGTCAATACCAATCAGTATGTCCGTAACCTGGATGTGTATGACGGGCCTACGATCACGGGCGAGTTGAAATCGTTGTTGCGTGGCGAAGCGACCGGTATCCGTGCTATGCTGCACTTCGATCTGCTTCGGTTATATGGTCCCATCTACAATACAAAAGATTCAGTAAGTCCTTCGATTCCTTATTACCGCAAGGCAGCACCTGAGATTGGTGCTTTGTTACCGGCCAACCAGGTCATCGACAGTATCCTGGCCGATCTGACTATTGCCGAACAACTGCTTCAAAAAGACCCCATCATCGCCAACGGGGTGAGCACAGGGGGCCGCGTTGACGGATTGAATTGGCTAAACAACAGGAATTTGCGGATGAACTATTATGCTGTGAAAGCATTGCAGGCACGCGTGCATCTGTACCGCAACAACAAACCAGCGGCGTTGGAAGCTGCGAAAGCAGTAGTTGATAATGGCGGAAGACATTTCCCCTGGATAAAGCCGGCCCGTATCATTTCAGACCGGATCGATCCGGAAAGGGTGTTCCCTTCGGAGTTGATCCTGGGGATGTTCAATATCGACCTGTACAATAACTACAAGGCGGTATTCGCTCCTGAAGTAAAGGATGTAAATATACTGGCGCCCAACGATACAAGATTGAAAGCCATTTTCGAGAGCAATGAAGGCGATTATCGCTACAACCCCATGTGGATTGTTCCTACAGTGGGAGGAAAATCTTACAAGACCTTTTATAAGTACAGTGATATCTCCAGCGCAGACAGTACTTTCCGGTTCAAGATGCCACTTATCCGCATCAGCGAAATGTATTATATCATGGCAGAAAGCGAACCCGATGCGGCCAGGGCGCGGGAATACCTCAATACCGTTCGCAGAAACCGGGGATTGCCCGATGTAGCCTCTACGGTGAACATCAATACTGAATTACAAAAGGAGTACCAGAAGGAGTTTATAGGTGAAGGGCAATTGTTCTATTACTATAAGCGAAGGAATGTGACCTCCATTCCGAACGGTGCTTCTACTACGGGCAATGTGACGATGAATGCCACCAAGTATGTAGTGCCCTTGCCTTTGTCGGAAACCCTATACCGTTAACCCCAAGCATCCCAAAACATGAAAAAATTATTATTTATATCGATCCTGGCGGGGGTACTGGCTGGTTGTGAAAAGGATATCAAGACCTTCGACGGAAAGCCCGATGTATATTTTCAATACGCCTCACAGCCGAGACAATCGTTCAATACGATACTGGTTGATTCTACCATTGTTTCATTTGCCTATGCATCTGCCGCCTATAAGGATTCCGTCCTGGTGGTGCCCATCAAAGTTTCGGGCCTGGTGATGGATTACGACAGGCCTTATTTGATAAAGGCCAATGATTCTTCTACCGCGAAAGCAGGGGTGCATTACGAGATCATTAATTCCGACTTCACCATCGGCGCCGGTAAGATCTCGGATACCGTGTACCTTAAACTCAAGCGGATCCCTGAAATGCTGACGCAGTCGTTCAATATTTACCTCGAGCTTCACCCCAATGAAAATTTCGGCGTGGGGTTGGAGAAAAAACTGGCCTCTGCCAATAAATATGTGAGTACCATCCGTCACCGGGTAATGGTAGACGACATCCTGAAGAAACCCATGTATTGGATCGATGGTTATCTGGGCGTGTTCTCGAGGAAGAAACTGTACCTCATGTCGGAGCAATTGGATATCCCGATCGATAAGCTCAATACTACGGTATCTGTTGCGGAGGTGAACTATTATGGAAAGTTCATGCAACGCTACCTCAATGAGCAAAAGACGCTGGGTAACATCATCAAAGAAGACGATGGTACGGACATGATAATGGGTTCGGCTGTTCAGTAACACGAAAAATTAAACTCCATGAAATTGAATTACTTAAAATATATAGCAGGCGCCTGCCTGGCGTTAACGCTCAGCGCCTGTTACAAGGATCTCGGCAATTATGATTATAAAGATCCCGATAAGGTATTTATTGATGGTATCGGAGAATACTATACATCACTACAGGGAGGTTACCTGGAGATCATTCCGAAGCTAGGCTTCCGGGATGCAGCCGATGACGACTCTGCCCGGTATAAGTACGAATGGATAGCGATGAAAATAGGCGCCCTGGTAGCCGACAAACGCAAAGACCTGGGTAACAATAAAAGCCTCCGTATCAATGTAAACCTGCCGGCCGGTAAGTACAATGTATATTACCGCATCCTCGATACGTTGACTGGCCTTCAATGGCAGAAATCGTTCGACATAGAGGTAACCAGTAATATCTATGAAGGATGGATGCTGATGACGGAAGTGTACGGTGCTCCGCGGGTTGATATGATCAGCAAACTGAAGGTAAATAACGTTGACGTTTATACTGTTCAACCTGATATATTGACCAGGGTGGGCTCCGGACTGACATTAAAAGGAAAACCGGTTGGCATCAACTGTTACCGGTTGAATTCACTGTCAACCGGCTACGCTATCTATCTGATGACCGACCAAACCACTGAAAGAGTCGATGCAGAGACCTTCGAGTATAAATCGACCATGAATATCAAGTATGAGTTGCTCTCGAATGTGGCGGAAAATTTTGCTCCCAAGGTCATCACCAGCGGTTCCGGCGGAACTTCGTACATGATTGAAGGCACCGATGCGTACTATTATGAGTATGTAAGCAATATCCGGTACTCCCTGCCGGTGAATATCCTGAAAGGCGAGGCCAAAACGTTCCGGGTGGCTCCATTCCTGGCGCCCAATGCGGCTGTAGTAAATCCGATGTGTGCTTATTATGATCTCGATAATAAACGTTTCGTCAGGCAGAACGGGGCCGATGGCTTTATGAGCCCCATGCCTTCCGTCGATACACTTTTCAACTACACTACCGGTAAGGACCTCGAGTACATGACCTATACGCCTTTTTCCAATGGTAATGTATTCGCCATCCTTCGTGATCCCGAAGGTAGCCGCCAATACCTGGCCCGTTTTACAATTGGCGCCAATGTCAAACAGGTCGATTACGATACGATCCCGGCTGCAGCTACGGATATGAACAAGGCGACTAAATATGCCGTGAGCCCCGATTTCGGATACATATTCTACACCGTGGGCGGGAAGCTTTATTCGTACGACGTGTCGCTCATGAGCAGCAAACTGATGATCGACAAGGGTAATGAAGTATTTACCCAGATCCGTTTCAGGAACAGCACCCTGGTAGTGGCCAGCTACGATCCATCCAAATCCGAAGGCGCCAATGGTACATTGGCTACCTACACGGTACAACCGGTACAAGGACCGCTCTTGCCGGAGAATAGCTGGAGTGGGGTAGGTAAGATTGTCGACTTTTCTTATCGCGCCAGGTAAGCAGCCTGCATAAACTTTATACCGCAGGATGGCTGGCTGTAACGTCCGCCATCCTGCGGATCATGATCCTCATTTCTGTTCTTTAAATTATCCATGTAAACAATGAAAAGATTATTCCTGAGCTTATGCGCAGTGTCCTGCGTACTGCTGGCCTTTGCCCAGCCGAAACCGGCTACTGTTAATGGCACAACTGCCCGTCGTTCCAAAGAGCCCATGAAGTTGTATGCCATCACCCATGGCCGGATTGAAGAACTGGCTTCGTCCAGGATCGACACGGCCGGTAAGTTTGGCTTCCTGTTCTACCCGGCCACCGAAGGCTTTTACGTGATCGGTGCGGGCCCCGACCAGGTGCTGGCCGAGAAGTTCACCTTTTATTTCAAACCTGGTGATCAGTTGAATGTGTCCTTTCCCGGTGAAGGTGTATTCAACCTCCAGGGTGAGAACTCTAAAGAGAATCGTGCGATCGCCGATTGGCAGCAATTTGGCGCCGGGGTGAGTTATCCTGCGCTGTATGCGTTGCGGTCTCATCTTACGTACAAAGAATTCTTCCCGAAGTTCGACTCCTTCGTTAATCAGTTGCCTGCCTATAAACCATTGAAAACAGGCAACAAACAATTTGACGCCGTGTTTGCCCGCATGCGTAAACTGGAGGTGCTGAACTGGGCTATTGCCTTTACCAGCAGCCCTAATTCAATTCATCCAACACCGGCCGATTATATCAGTTACTACAAGGGCATTAAAGTAGAAGACTATACGCAGGATGCGTTTCTGCTGCAGTATCCTTTTGGTCAGCGGTTGCTGTCCTTCCTGCCGATGGGGGTTGATATCATTGCCGGCAATAAGCTGAGTGGCGACCTCGATGCCAGGATCGCCAAAGTGGCCAACGATACCTTGCGTGGCGAACAGGTGGTGCAGTTTGCTGGTGGATTGAAGACCTATCTCGGCTACCTCGATCTACAGAAGAATTATGGTAAATACATCCTCACCGCCGATCAGCAACGCCGGGCCAATGAAGTATCGGTGAAGCTGGCGAAGGAATCGTCCAAGCCCGGCGCACAAGCCATCAATTTTACCTATCCCGATAACAAAGGCAAAAAGGTTTCACTCACCGACTTCAAGGGAAAGGTAGTGCTGGTGGATGTGTGGGCTACCTGGTGCGGCCCCTGCAAGAAAGAACTGCCCGACCTGAAGAAGATGGAAGAAGAGATGCGTGGCCTGGATATCGTGTTTATGAGTGTTTCGGTCGATGAGGAGAAAGACCACCAGAAGTGGGAGGATTTCATTGCCAAAGAAGAAATGAAAGGCGTTCAGCTTTTTGCCAGTGGCTGGAGCGACATTGCGAAGAATTACGACATCAAAGCCATACCCCGTTTCATGGTATTTGATAAAAAGGGGAATATTGTTTCGATCGATGCACCCAGGCCCTCCGGTAAGGAGTTGAAAATGTTATTGGAAGCAGAGCTGAAAAAATAAGTTTTTCCCCCTTTACTCATGTGTACGAGCCCCACTTCTGTGGGGCTTTCACCATTTTAAGAAGGCTGGTCACCTGTCGTTGAGGGTGCCTGCAATGCCACTATATGATCTCCATCTTCTGCATGAGGAAGGAGGCGTTGCGGTTCTTCGCTACGCCGCGTTGCAAGGTATAATCAAAGATCAGCTCCCCATTGCGGATAATGCTTTCAAAGCAATAGTTGTTAAGTTTTCCCGGCAGCTCCTGCTCGAGTACACTGAGCGACAGATCGTGCGTGGCGAACATGGTGAGGCAGTTGTATTGCAGCAGTTTTTTGATGAACTGTTCGGAGCCATGGGTTTTGTCTTCCGAATTGGTGCCGCGTAATATTTCGTCGATGAGTACGAGGGCCGGCGCCTTGTTTTGCTGCAGGTAAAGGATGATCTGCTTGAGGCGCTTCAATTCGGCCATGAAGTAGGAAGTGTGCTCCTGCAGCGAATCGCTTACCCGGATAGAGGAAAGGATATTCATGGGCGTAAAGTCGAACGACTGCACAGATACGGGGGCGCCGCACTGGGCCAGCAGCAGGTTTACACCAACCGTGCGCAGGAAGGTGGTTTTACCACTCATGTTGGAGCCCGTTACCAGCACCAGTCTTTCCTGCACACCCATCGTGAAATCGTTGGCCACGCATTCGCCAGCGGGTATCAGCGGATGTGCGAGCGCCTTTCCACTGATGTGCAGTGCCTGGTCATTGACGGCGGGCCAGTGATTCGCCGGGTTGTTGTAAGCAAAAGTGGCCAGTGAGTTCAACGTTTCAATGATACCCACGCAATCGATCCAGCCGGCAAAGCGGTCTTTGTTGGTGGCCTTCCAGCTTTCGAGCGCCCACATACACTGCAGGTCGTACAGGAAAAGGCTGTTGAGGAAAAGGATCACCAGCATATTGATGCGCTGGTCGAAGAGGCCAGCGAGTTTGGATAGCTTTTTAATGGCGAGGTGGGCTTCTCCAGCGGTAGCTTGTTGCTGCTGCAATAATGCGGAGGCTCCTTTATCGGCGGAGCTGAACAGGCGAAGGATGGCGGCATACTGTTCCAGTATCGATTGCTTTTTGCCGAGCAGCAGGTGTTGTTGATTGATCTGTTTGGCAAAGCGGCCGATGAACAGCCAGCCAATGAATACACCAGCCAGTACAGGCAGGTAGTTATCGGTAAAGAAATAAAAGATGATGGCGGCGATATTGTAAGCGGGCACCAGCAGTCGTACTGCATTGATCCAGGCCTTGCCCTGTAAAATAGGGGGCGTTTGTAACCACGAGCCCACATCGTGCAGGTTGCCTTCGGATTCCTGGTGGAGTAGTCCATTGGCGGCGATCAATTGCCGCAGTTCTTTCTGCTCACTCAATGTGCGGACTGCCTCCTGCTGTGCTTCGATCGCCTTTTTGTCCAGCAGCGATTGTTTAAGCAAAGCGCCGAGGGCTTGTGAGCCGTGGTGGGTGGTGGTGCGGTTAAGCAGGTGGTAAACGGAATTGGGTCCGAAAATATCGAGGTCGCCGGTGTAACCATCATGGCTGCTGAAGCTGGCGCCATGGTCAAACTGGCTGGGTTTGTATTGCAATACATCCAGTTCGTTCCGGTTGAGGAAGAGTAGTTTCTCCAGCAGCTTCTTACGATCGCTCAGGTTGAGCGCAAGGCGGATGAATACGACAAACAATACGAAGAAACCGCCCGTGAACAATTGATAGTTCAGGCTTCCCTCCTGTATCCAGCGCCACACACTCCAGGCCAGCGCCACAAAGATGGCCAGCCGGGCTATGGAGACTACCACACTGCGTTTTTGAACGCTTTGT
Source organism: Paraflavitalea sp. CAU 1676 (assembly GCF_029223285.1). Taxonomy (GTDB): domain Bacteria; phylum Bacteroidota; class Bacteroidia; order Chitinophagales; family Chitinophagaceae; genus Paraflavitalea. The sequence continues at coordinate 355,154 of NZ_JARHUJ010000010.1, forward strand.
AATTCGGTACCGAGTTGCTGTATCCTTGTTTCGTAATAAGCGGCCGGTGTTTGCATAATACTTTATGAATGGGGGTGCATCAATACCTGTACGGTTTCGGGTGTTTGCTGACGAAGGGCAATGACATGGCTGCCGATCATCTTGTGCAGGATGGCTTCGTTATAATGGCGGATGGTGAGGAGCGTGAGGCCCTTCTCCACCTGCACTTCAAATATTTCGGAGGCAGCCAGCGCGAGCTTCTCGATCTTATCCGTGCGGTCATCGAGACATACCTGGATGGATACCGCTCCGGTTTGCATCAGGTTGGGCTTTATTTTTATAGATGCCAATAACTCGTACAGATCGGCCACTGGTTTTTCACCTACAAAAGAGAAGTCCCTGGAATGCAGGTGGATGAGGGCTTGCGCCGGCTTCACCACAATGATCGGCGGCAGGTGCTTAACGGCACTGTTATGAATGACGGTGCCCGGCAGGGTTTTGTCGAGAAAGCATTTTACGTGCAGGGGAATGCCTTTGTTTTGCAATGGCTTGATGGTCTTGGGGTGAATGACCTGTGCACCGTAATAGGCCATTTCAATAACCTCGGTATAATTGAGGGCACCGATGAACTGCGCATCGGGAAAGGTTTTGGGATCGGCATTCATAACGCCTTTTACATCTTTCCAGATGGTCTGGCTTTCGGCATTCAGCATGTTGGCAAATACGGCGGCGGTATAATCGCTCCCTTCTCGGCCGAGGGTGGTACTTTCATTTTCGTCGGTGGCGCCGATGAAGCCTTGCGTAATAACGATATCGGTGTCTTCGAAAAGGGGCAGTATATCGGTATCGATCTTTTGCTGGGTGAAGGCCCAGTCGATATTGGCGTCGCGGAAGTTGTTGTCGGTGCGTACGATGTCGCGTACATCGATCCATTCATTGCTGATGCCTGCCTCATTGAGGTAAGCGCTCATGATGGCGGTCGACAGCAATTCGCCGGCACACACGATCTGATCGTAATAATAATCGTAATCGCGCACGGGCTTGTCGTGCAACAGCCATTCTACTTCGGTGAAGAAGTTGGCCAGTTGTTCGAGGGCAGCATTGTAGTGTGTTACGAGCAGGTATTTGGCCGTGGTAAGGTGTTGCTGCTTGACGGCTTCAAACAACAGCAAAGCCTCGTCCTTATGGTTATTAAAGAATGCTTCGGTTACTTTTTCGAGGGCATTGGTGGTTTTGCCCATAGCGGAGATCACTACCAGGATCTTTTCGTTGGGATAACTTTTCAGGATATCTGCTACCAGGTGAATTCTGTCGATATTCTGCACGCTGGCGCCTCCGAATTTGAAAACCTTCATAAAGCTATAATAATTGAACTGTTTGGGACCGGGGAAAGGTGTCCGGCACAATGCCTGATGTTGGTGGCTGCCTGGCCGGTCCGTTAAAATCGCAGCAAATGTAATTGAAAGTCATGGAGTACGGAAAGAGGAGGCTTGCCGGGGTGTACCAAGTCGCCGGGACCTGGTTGTAAAAAGCGCCGGAGACCGAACGCCCGTTACCCTTACGCCCGGAAACAAGCGGCAAAGGCGACTGAGCCTTTGGCACTTCGAAACTTGGTCTGCAGGACCGGAAAAGGGCCGTAAATGAGACAGGTGGTCCCTGAGCCGTTTCCAGATTACGATAGGGAATAATGGCGTCGGAATGGGCTAAGGCGCCAAAATCTATCTTTCCGTCAACGATTGCGTAAAAAAACTTTACAAGCGAACGTCCGTAAGCTATACCGTTTTTGCAGATTTGGCGCGGGTTTCCGGCGAATGGGAGGCTTTGAGTTTCAGGGCATTCGCCTTACTTTTGGCCACACTTCCTAAAACGCAAACGCACCAACATGAGCACCATTAAACGGCAAGTAATGACCCTCGACGAGTTCACCATCCAGCAGCTGCGGGATTTTCCCCATGCTACCGGCGAACTGAGCGGCCTCTTGCGCGACATGGGGCGCGCGGCCAAGCGGGTCAATGTGGAGGTGAATAAGGCCGGCCTCGTGGATATCCTCGGCGATGCCGGGGCGGTGAATGTGCAGGGCGAGGATGTGAAAAAACTCGACATATTTGCCAATAACCAGTTTCAGGGCGTGCTGCAGCACGGCATCAGCTGTGCAGGCATTGCGAGTGAGGAACTGGACGATATCGTGGCTTTTGAAGACAATGTAAGCTGCGGTTCGAAATACATCTGCATGTTTGACCCGCTCGATGGCAGCGGCAACATCGATGTAAATGTATCCATAGGGACCATTTTCAGTGTGTACAGGCGGGTAACGCCGGTAGGCTCTCCGGTTACGCTCGAAGATTTTCTGCAACCAGGCCGTAAGCAGGTGGCTGCCGGCTATATGGTGTATGGCTCTTCGACGATGCTGGTGTATGGTACGCGCCGCGGCGTGAACGGTTTTACCCTCGATCCCTCTATCGGTGAGTTTTGTCTGAGTCACCCGAATATCAAGACGCCGGAATTTGGCAATATCTATTCGGTCAACCATGGTAACTTTTTCCAGTATGCCACCGGCGTTCAAAAATACATCGACCTTTGCCAGCGGAAGAATAAGGACAACGGCGGACCTTATACGCAGCGTTATATCGGCAGCATGGTGGCCGATGTTCACCGCAACCTGATCAAGGGCGGTATTTTCATGTATCCGGGCACTACTGCCAAGCCCAAGGGGAAGCTGCGGTTGTTGTATGAGTGCAATCCCTTTGCGTTCATCCTGGAAGTGGCCGGCGGTAAAGCCACCAATGGCATCGAACGCATTCTCGATATTCAACCAACCGAGCTGCACCAGCGCTCGCCACTGTTTATCGGCAGCCGCGGCATGATGGAAGAACTGGAAAGCTGTTTGTAAATGAGATATGGGCGGCACTGTCCCGCCATCTCCTGAATCGATAAAGCATACTGCAGCATTGTCTGCAGCTATCCATATACTTGCTTCTTTTTGCTACAGGCCGTCCACCGGGACGGCCTTGCTTTTTGCATGAGCTGATCCCGCTCGTGATTGGGCAGAAATGGATCCGGTAACCGCCGTTTGCAGGATGAAATTGGTCGTCACCCGGCCCGGCCGGCTGCAGTGAGGTGATAAATCCTTATATTTGGGGTAGTCGCGTCAATCGCCATGCCCGGAACCGGGGACTTACCAACACACTCCGGCTGATTATTTTGCAGCCTGCCTTTATAACTTCCCGTTTAGTTATTTACATTTTATTGTTCAGTTAAATTAAAGCCATGATTAACATCATTCTGTATGAAGACAGGTATGCTGCCGATTTCAAGCGGCTCAATCTCGAATGGTTGGACAAGTACAACCTTACCGAATCACACGATTTAATGGTTTTAAATGACCCCCGTGGCACGATCATCGACCGGGGCGGCATTATCTACCTCGCCCAGGCTGGCGACGAAATTGTGGGCTCTGCGGCCCTTATGAAAGAAGGCGAGGGGGAGTATGAGTTCGCGAAAATGGCGGTCACCCCGGAGTGGCAGGGTAAGGGCATCAGCCGGCTGCTGATTGACCAATGTATGCAAACGGCCCGCGACTGGAAAGTAAAGAAGCTGTCGTTGTTTTCCAACAGTCAGCTCAAAACAGCCATCAGCCTGTACGAAAAATATGGGTTCCGCCATGTAAAAGTGGAGCATTCGCCGTTTGCAACGGCAGATGTGAAGATGGAGTTGGAGATGGAGGGATAAGACGGGCAGGCCAGGAATTGGCTGGCTATGGGATTGGATGTGGCGGGCTGCGAAAGAGGCGAGATCCGCCACCGGGGTTGGGCAATTTAGTTAGATAATGCCTCAGGGGATGGCCTAAGGATGGTCTGGGAGTTGCCTGCGACTGCTCTGATAGCGTAGGATATGTGTAGCTATTCCAGAGCATACGTGTACCACGCTTAGAGAATCTCACACGAACCCCATGAGCACCTGGGATCCATCCGAATGCATAAAATATGCCCGACGGGTACAATTCTGAATTCCTTCACACAAGCTGGTATAAAATTAGTAGAGCCGTAGTATAAATTACGATTTAGATGCATAGAGGACTTTCTTACACGATTTTATTGTATATCAGCACGTTCGTTATTGCTTTTTCGTCTTGTTCGAGCAGTAAACCGTCCACATCCAGCTCAAAGCCATCCGGTACCACGAGTCGGCCTTCCGTACCCAAACCGTCTACAGCCAGCGTGGCGCCGGCATTGGAAGATCAGATTCTGACGCTTGTTAACCAACACCGCAAAAAGATGGGGTTGGCGCCCTTGCAGTCCAATTCAGTGATAGAAACGGAGGCTCGCCGGCACACCGTGTCGATGGCCTCAAAAAAGACACCATTTGGCCATAATGGATTCAACTATCGCAGCAAGGTGATCACGACCAAGGTACAGGGCATCACCGCTACGGCAGAAAATGTTGCCTACGGAAGCCGTTCGGCCCAGGAGGTAGTGGAGGGCTGGCTTAATAGTCCGGGCCATCGCAAGAACATTGAAGGTCGATACCGCCTGACCGGTATCGGCGTGGCCAGGGATTCGAAAAGCACCCTTTATTTCACACAGATATTTGCGAATTAGGCGAGAAAAAAGCTCCGGCACAACTTGTAAATGAGTATTTACCCGCGATATCAAAAAATGGAGTTGCCAGCTATAGTTATTAGTTGAGGTTGCCCGTTTCTTATACAGAGGCAGGAAATTACTATTGTATCAACGGACTGTTCTGATGGGCAGTCCGTCTTTTTTGTGTGTAGCCTATACATCCTGATACATACCTGCAGGGGAATTTCTGGTATATATTATGCCTTAGCGTCCGGATACCATCCTTTTGTCCAGCCATTGCTTTGCCGCGGCGATCTTGCGGTCATACTCCATCTGGAAGAGATCATCGCCCCCTTCGATCAATAAGTCGGGAGTTATTGCAGCGGTATAGTGATTGCCCTGGCGATCCATCATATACCCCGTGGCAAGTACCAACGTTATTCCATGGCGCAGCGTCCAGGTATTGTTGCTGGTGATAAGCCCGGCGGTTGGTTCTCCGATCACGATGGTATTCGGCCTCCCTTTGAAGGCCAGCGTTACACCTTCTGCAGAGCTGGCGGTCTTAGGGCCGGTCAATATTACGACAGGTATCGACGTGCCGGCGATGATACATTTGGGCTGGGGTACTTCGTAGGAGGTGCCGTTGCCCCAAACCTTCCCGTCTTTAATATAGCTTTTACCATCAGGCTGTCCATTCACATACTTTACTCCACCCGTCATGCCTTCTCCCAATAATCCCGCCAATGGCGGTAGCATGAACCAGATATTACCACCGGTATTCAATCGCAGATCGATGATCCATCCCTTAATAGTGGCCGGTTGCAGTGTACACAAACTATCTGATAGCATCTGTGTAACCAGCGGTAGGTTTTTCGTTGTTCCGCCCGGCAGGCGGAAATATCCGATATCGCCCCATCGTTGTGTTAGCAACTTAGGGGCTTTGCGCATAGCGCTGTCCAATGCGGTATTGCTCCTGGTGGGTGGTTGTCCGGCAGTCCAGCTGTAGAATTTGCTGTTGGTTTGTATACCTCCATGATAATCGCCGATCAGTTCAAACAAATAAGGCATTTTGGCCATCAGGCTGTCTGAATCCTGTATGCCTTTTATTTTATCGTACAGGTTGCCACGCACTTTGCGCCAGTTCAGCTCATGGCGATGTAATGCATTGTTACGCATAATGTCGATCACCGAATCCAGCAATGGTTGCCATTCTTTTGCCGGTTGAGCGGTTGCCTGGAAGGCGACAAGTAAGAGTAAGGGGAGAAAGACTTTCTTCATGGGCCGAAGGATTGAATGGCTATCGATTTTAGCCTAAGATAGCTGATCAACGCATTGCTTGCCCGTCAGCTTCCGATTGTTTACTGAATTAGCGGATGAATGGCAGGAATTGACCGCCCAATTGTGTCGTACTTCAACCGTTCAGCAATCCTTCCTGATCTTTTAGTTCTACTCCGGAAACCCGGAGACGGAGCGATTCGCGGATCAGCCAATACAATTTGTCGGCTGCTGCCTGGTACGACAAACCTTCCGGGCGTACATTGGATATGCAGTTGCGGGCTTCATCCGTAAGACCTACCCTGGGTTGGTAGGTGATGTAAATTCCCAGGCTATCCGGCGAACTCAATCCTGGCCGTTCACCGATCAATACTACCACTAATGTTGCTTGCTGTAGCATGGCGATCTCATCGCCGATCGCTACCCGGCCCTGCTGCACCAGACTGACCGGCAATAGACGAAGGTTGATGTTCTGTAGCAATGGAATTAACTGCGACAGCAGGGGCACCGCATGATGGTTGACGGCGGTAGCGCTTAATCCATCGGCGAGGATGATAGCGATGGCGGCATCGCTGGTGTATGGCGAATTGTTGCCCATCAATTGCGCAACCGATCCTTCATTCAATCTTCTACCTTTATCGGGTCGTTGCAGGTATTCGTGCCGGTCAGCCGCCTGGCTGTGCAACTGGTTAACAGGCAATCCAAGTACCGTCAGTTGTTGCGTCAATGGTTCCACCTGCAACAGCGAATAAACGGCATCGCGCGCATGGGCATGTGCCATCCTGAAAGACAGGACTTCCTGTAGGGGGATAGCTGTGCCGGTTCGGCCCAGCGCTATCCGCGCCGCCGTAAAAGCACGCAAGGATGCCCATGGGTCGGTGTGGATCAATGCCTGTTGCAGATTGTGTTTGTGCATGAATAAGCGGGTGAGCTGTTTACCAGCTGCTTTGTAACAGTTTATGTTGCTTGTCTACTTTCTGTAATTCGCCGGTTTCATTGATGATGCCCTGTCGCATCAACCATGCCTCAAACTCCGGAGCCGGCCTTAATCCCAACACCTTGCGGAGATACAAGGCGTCATGGAAAGAGGTCGATTGATAATTGAGCATGATATCATCTGCTCCCGGTATGCCCATGATATAATTGCAGCCTGCCACGCCCAATAAGGTGAGCAGGTTGTCCATATCATCCTGGTCGGCTTCGGCATGGTTGGTGTAACACACGTCTACTCCCATGGGCAGGCCCATCAGTTTGCCGCAGAAATGATCTTCCAGGGCGGCACGCGTGATCTGCTTTCCATCGTATAGGTACTCCGGACCAATAAAGCCAACTACCGTGTTCACCAGCAGCGGCGAAAATTGCCGGGCCACCGCATAGGCACGCGCTTCACAGGTCTGCTGGTCAACGCCTGCATGGGCACTGGCTGATAAGGAACTGCCCTGTCCGGTTTCAAAATACATGACATGGTTGCCCACAGTACCGCGGTTCAATGATAGCGCCGCCTGCTGTGCTTCTGCCAGTATGGAAAGATTCACGCCGAAACTGCTGTTGGTTTTTTCCGTGCCGCCGATGGACTGAAACACCAGGTCAACCGGCGCCTGCGGCATAATGGAGAGGGCTGTAGTTATATGACACAAGACACAGGTTTGTGTAGGTATTTCAAATTGCTGCCGTAGTTCGTCCATCATCTGCAGCAATTGCGTGGTCATGGCCGGACTGTCGGTGGCCGGATTGATTCCAATTACTGCATCACCGCTGCCATATAACAACCCATCTACCATGCTGGCGGCAATGCCTTTGATATCGTCGGTAGCGTGGTTGGGTTGAAGGCGCACGGAGAACCGTCCTTTCAAACCAAGGGTGTTCCTGAACTTTGTCACCACTTCGCATTTACGTGCCACACTGATGAGGTCCTGGTTGCGCATCAGCTTCGATACGGCGGCGACCATCTCAGGCGTAAGTCCGCGGGCAATATACCGAAGCATCTCACTATCTGCGGCATCGCTCAGCAACCAGTCGCGCAATTCGCCTACCGTAAAATGCGCCACGGGAGCGAAGGCCTGTGTATCGTGGGTGTCGATGATGAGCCGGGTAATTTCATCGGTTTCGTAAGGGATGACCACTTCCTGCAGAAACTGTTGAAGGGGAATATCAGCCAGCACGATTTGAGCAGCAACCCGTTCTTCATAACTCTCCGCCGTTAAACCGGCCAACGCATCCCCCGAACGGTAGGGAGTTGCTTTTGCCAATACAGTCTTCAGATCAATGAAGTTGTATGTAATATTGCCAATAGTGGTGTTATAAATCATACTATGCTTCTGATTCTAAAATTACATCTTTCCCCGCGGTCTGCCTGTGCTTGCCAAGCGCCATAAAAACCACAGCGATCAGTGCAAAGCAGGCAAAGAACAATAAAGAAAGCCATCGGTTGTAATAGACGATGGCGATAAGCGCCACTATGGATAACAGTAGTGCAATGGCAGGAAACCAGGGATAAAAGGGCACTTTAAAAGGACGGGGCATACCCGGCGCTTTGAAGCGCAGCACGAACAGGCTGATCATGCTCATGATATACATCACCACGGCGCCCAACACCGAAAGGATCACCAATTGATCTGTTTTGCCGATAAACAAAGCAGCAATGCCGAACAAGGCACCAGCCAGCAACGCCCAATGTGGCGTGCCATGCCGCTGGTTTACGCCCGCCAGGAACCGGGGGAGGTAACCACTTCGTGCCTGGGCAAACAGCTGACGCGAATAACCGATAATGATGCTGTGGAATGATGCAATGAGACCAAACAACCCAATGCCGGCAAATAATTTGGTAATGCTGTTGTCTTTTCCCAATACGATCCCTATCGACTCGGGCAAGGGATAATCGATCGCTGTGAGCAATTGCCAGTCGGTGATCCCGCCGGTAAATACCATTACTCCGATCGCCAGCAACATCAGGGTTAAAATGCCGGAGATATAGCCCTTCGGAATTGTTTTGTCGGGTTGCTGTACTTCTTCTGCCACCATGGCCACCCCTTCGATGCACACATACAACCAGATGGCAAATGGCAGGGCGGCAAACACGCCTCCCCATCCATCTTTGATGGGATTGCGCAGGAAATTTTCCGATTTGAACGAAGGAGCCACAATGCCCATATAGATCAGCAACTCACCGACCGCCAATAATGTCATTACCAGCGTAAAGGTGGCCGACTCTTTCATGCCGAGCAGGTTGATGCCGGTAAAAATAAGGTAACAGGCGATGGCTGTCCATAAAACCGGCAGCGATGGATAGAGAAAATGCACATAGTTGCCGAGTGCGAAAGCAATGGCCGGTGTGGCGAATAGGAACTCTATGAGGGTAGCATATCCCGCTATCAGTCCACCCAATGGACCCAATGCCTTATACGAATAAGCAAACGGGCCGCCCGCATGCGGAATGGAGGTGGTAAGTTCCGTAAAACTGAAGATGAAGGTGATATACAGTATCGTAATGATGACGGTGGCTATGAGAAACCCGACCGTGCCGGCCACGCCCCAGCCATAGTTCCAACCGAAATATTCACCGCTGATTACCAATCCCACGGCTATCGCCCAAAGGTGTATTGGACGTATTACTTTTTTTAATCCCGTCGTGGGTTCGCTCATAAACAGCCAGTTTGCCTTAAAAATAAGGCATGTGGCGATGGAAAATTAAGGTTGCAGGAAGATTCGGCTAATAATTTTCCTGTTTGACGGGCTAAGGAGAAGTATGTTGAAATTTATTGATGTGCTGGCGTCAGGCAAAGATATAACCCAGAAAGGTGAGTACAGTGGAGACGAACATCATGGTGGCCACGCTGAATTGGGTGGAAGGTAACTCCACTTCTTCGTCGACCATCTTGAAATTAGCTTTGCAAACGATGCAGAGTTTTAGTCCGACGGTGGCATCGTAAAATCCAATCACATTGTTGACGATAAGCGCCATGAGCAGATCGAATTCGCGCGAAAGGAGGTAGCCAAAATAAGTGTAAAGTATGGCAGATGCAACACTAAGCCAGGTATACTGGAAGTTGAATTTGCGGGACGCAATGGCACCTAAGGTTGCAATCAGTGTTACAACCAGCAGTCCACATAACAATACCGGTATAACATTAATATAGTTCATGTTGAATGGCAGGTGGAGATAAGTAACCGACGGTAAATGTAATCAATCAGTTAATAGGTAACAAGCTGCAATGCGGAAAATTAAAAGCCCGGCAGGAATTGCCGGGCAAAAAGAAAAGGAATGAACGGGTTTTTGATAAATGTCTAATGTTTTTGGTCGAGGTAGATCAGCTGACCGAGGTGATAAGCCTCGTGATTGGTACGGTTGATGAGGATGTTCAGCTTGTTGCGGTGTGGCTCTTTGGCAAAATCTTCGGGCGATATGGAATTGTGACGGGTAAACCATTCGTCGGCGGGCAGTTCGGTAAAATAGGCCGCAAGCCGGGCGTTGAGCGTGTGCCAGTTTGATTTGAGGGTTTCCAATGCAGGCGCTGGTGTACCTGCCCGTTCTTTTTCTCCGGTGAAATGTACTTCGAGATCGGGAAACAATTTATCGCCAAAGCCGAGCAGGGGGATCATTCCGTCATTCACTGCAATGAGGTGCCCCAGTATCCAGGTGCCGGAATTCCGGCCGGGCGCCGTAGGTGAGGCGAGCTGTTCGTCGGTAAGTTTGTCGAGGAGTTTATTGAACCGCGTATTCTGTAATTCCCAATTCGAGATCACCATCTTGATAAATAGTTCTTTGTCGATTACGGTAGTCGTTGATGTTTGAGATGCCATGATAATAGTTTTAGTGGATGGATAGGCTGGTGATTATAACAGGCGAAGCCCTGCTTTGTTGCAAGCGCTTACAACAACCGCTTCCAAAAAAAGCCCGGCACAGCAGTTGCTGGCCGGGACTCTGGTTGATCATGGCTATGTTTGCCCGGTACGAGCATCGACTCGCAGGGTGGGGTAGATAGGTAAACTCTACCGCACTGTACTCAATTGCCTTAGCCCCCGTGTTTGCAGCCAGGCCATCAGCGCTACCCAGCCGGCTACACCGGTGATAAGCAGGTAGCCCAGGAAGGTGAGGCCAAACAACTGAGGCACTACGATGACTAAACTTTCCACCACCCACACTATGTCGAGCACAATGATCAGCTTCACCCATCCTTTTTGCGGGGTGGCTTTGCGGCTTTGTATCCATACCAGGGAGGCAAACACGATGAGGAAGAGACCTGCGGCCACAAAAGGCCAATGGAGCCCGGCGCCAAACAGGTTGGCAGTGAGGCCGGGAAACAGCACGAGTAACAAACCGGTTGCACCAGAGGTCAATGCGTTGATCAGTAATACATTTTTTAACCTATTCATGTTGTTTAATTTTTAGTACCCCACAAATGTAGATTGGGCGTCCGGCGGCGAATTGATAAATTGCGACATAATGAGTATCCTCGCCATTCACCTCTATCATTTCATGGACTATGCCCGGGTAAGGGGCATTGCGTGGCAGGATATGTTGTTGCTCCTGCCGGATCCGCCCGAAGATCTGCTGAATGAACAGGCAGTGGTAGCGGAGGAAGAGGTGTACGCAGTATTGAAATTCATCGATGATAAACTGGACGATAAATGCTGGGGTATTTCCTGCGCGCATTTTATTTCCCTGAAGCTGCTGGGGTTGATCTACCGGATATCGCTGCAGGTAACTACCATACAGGAAGCGCTGCATTATTTACAAAGCTACCTGGTGGCGGCCGTGCCGATAGTAGCCGTTGATACCACATTGAAGGAAGAGTCCGTTACTCTTAAGTTTACGATCAATAACAAGGCCTCTTCGCTCAACCGTATCCTGCTGGAGTATACGTTGGCAGTAGTGGGCCGTGAATTACGGATGATGGCTGGCGAGGATACTACCATTACCCTGTATTCGCCTCATTGCAACGATCTATACCCGGCAGCATGGCAAGCCGGCGATGAATATACCGTGGTCTTTGAGCCGGTGGTATTAAAGGCTGCTTTGAAAAATACGAGTCATCTCCATGTTGATATCCTGGTGCCGGAATATTTACGTATGATCGTGCAACTGCAACCCGATGTTAGTTTTGCCGGTAAGGTAAAAACGATCCTGTTGTCTATGTCGAATCCGCAATTGCCGAATATCCAGGAGGTATCGGAAGCCCTGTACCTCACTCCCCGCACCTTACAAAGGCGGCTGGGTGCAGAAGGCGTTACCTTCCGCGAGGTGCTGGAAGAGATCAAGAAACAAATATGCGCCTTGTTGCTGCGGCACGACCGGTATTCCATTTCCGGCATCTCCACCATATTGGGTTATGCAGAGCCGGCCGCTTTCATTCATTCTTTCAAAAAGTGGTATGGCGATTCGCCCGACAGAATGCGTAAGGTCATGAACAGGTAACCAATACCTGCTTTGATCATTCTTAAGCTTCTGCCAGGAAATACCTGATAGCCTCCCAGCCCTCCTCGATAATGTCGTTTGGTACATTACTGATCTTATTGCCACGTAGCTCAATGCATTCCAGTGTGGAGATATGTGCCATCGCCGGAGATAGTTCCGTAATCCCGCAACCTTCCAGATCGAGCAGGTAGAGCTGCGGCAATTCGAAGAGGGCAGGAGGTATAGTGGTAAGACCCTTGTTATTACGTAACTCAAGGTATTGCAGATCGCTCAAGAGTCCGATGGAGGATGGTAAGGAATTCAGTTGGTTGGAAGAGAGGTCGAGTTTCATGAGGTGTTTGAGCTGCCCAATGGTATCAGGAACACCCAGTGGCCTGTTGCCTTCCCCTTCGCGGTTGTGAAACGCCACCAGAAAGGTGAGGTGTTCAAGGAGGCCGATAGAAGCCGGCAATGCAGCAAGTTGATCATTGCCCATAATGGTGAGGTAACGCAAATTGGAAAGGTTGCCGATCGTTTCGGGCAACTGTTCAATAGCAGTATGACCGATGCTCAGGGTGGTTAGTTGCGATAGTTTACCAATACTATCTGGTAATGTGGAGAGGTTCCTGCTTTCATCGATCTCCAGCGATTCAAGCTGTTGTAAGTTGCCTATGCTGTCTGGCAAACTGGCAATGCCATTCAAGCGAAGCTTTTTTAAAGTGGTAATGGTGCAAACCAACGCGATCAATTCATTTGATTCAGCTGCCTGCCAGATCTCCAGCGTATCGATCTCTCCTTTTTTGGCTGCCAGCACATGCTTTAGTGTGCTTACCGGAACGCCGGGAATATGCAGGGGTATTTCTTCATACCCCTGCGATAATTTTTTAGCCATCAGTTTATGGGCTTCCTGTTGGCAGGCGCCGGCATCCTTAAACTCTTTCCTGGATGTTTTAGGTTCGCCATAGTCGGCGATCAGTTCGGTGGTGAGCGTTTTGCCTGTTATGGAAATACGGAAAGACTTTTCCTGGCTGTTTGTTTGGTGAACAAAAATGCGGGTCATGGGTGTGGACAATTGACGAGGAATATGTTACCGGGTGGTAAATTATCGGATTGCCGGAACCTATTAAAGCGAAGGCGGGTAAGCTGTTGAAATAGCAGGTTTAACTGATGGATTACCTGTTTGGGTATGGGGTCGACGAGTGCCCGTGAAAGAGCCCGTGATCAATCCGGTAGGTTCATGGTGCCACGCATCAGGGTAACGGTTGTACCGCCCAGTTCCACTTTATCGTCGAAAGCGCTGACGAACAATTCACCTCCACGGGGAGAACATTGCCAGGCCTTCAGGTTGTTTTTATCGAGGCGCTGCTGCCAGAAGCCGGCCAATACCGAATGAACCGATCCGGTAACTGGATCTTCATCGATGCCGATCCACGGACAGAAGGACCGCAGCAGGTAATCATAATCCGGCAGGTTGGATGCGGAAGTAATGACGACTTCTTTGATATCGGGGTTGCTGGCCACGAGCGCCAGGTAATCGGGTTGGATTTTCTTTAATTCAGCTGCACTGTCGAGCTCGATGAACAAGGTTTCCAGTTCGGAACACATGCCTGCAGAAACCAATTGGGTGATGCCGAGACTGTTCAGCAGGTCGATGCCTGGCTCTACGGGCTTCAGATCGTAGCGGGGATAGGTCATCACGATCAGGTCATCCTGTTTGCGCACGGGAATGTAGAGTGCACGTCCTGCAAGAAAGTTAAGCGTGCTCACACCAGGGTCCATGACCTCATCGAAGAGCATCCTGGCGGCAGCCAGTGTGGCGTGGCCGCAGGTGGGTATTTGCGTGGCAGGTGTAAAATAACTGATGCCCCAGCCATGCGACGATACAGCGCCGGTAAAGGCGGTCACCGGCAAGTTAAGCTCGCTGGCAATGGCCTGCTGTTGCTTAAGAGAGATATAGCCCGGCAAAAAGCAAACTGCCGTAGGGTTACCACGGAATGCTTCGGAGGTGAAGGTGTCGATCAGGTGTACTTGGATCTCCATACAAGGATGAAGGTAGAAAAAAAGGCGGATTGCATGCAGTGCAATCCGCCGGATTGGTCTAAGGGTTAAAGGCTTTTATTATTGTTTCGTGTACACCGTATTATTGTGAAAGTTGAAGCTGCTGACCGGGTAGGTAAGTGGATAACCGGCCTCAATACTGGGGAAGCCCGGATGCCAGAATCCGCTTTCCCAATAATAATACCGGCCATTCTGGTAAACGATATTCCAGGTCATGCCGAATTTGGTACCATCGGTCCAGGAAGGATTGTTGAAAACAGTGTAATACCCTTTGCCATCTGCCTGCATGTGGCAATAGGTGGTACTGCCGGCAGGATCGGCCGGGGATTTTAACCATTGTCCCAGCATGGATTGTTTATAGATCTCCACCGAATCGAGTGATGCTTTAAAGATCACCGGCGATCCCTTTACATGCGAGCCATCGGCTTTCTTAACGCTTACCTGAACCTGTTGTGGTGTGCCCGAGCCCAGCTTCCATTTGTTAAAGGAGTAGCCATCGCTACGGGTATGAGTAAGGGCGGAATCAAGGGCACCTCCGCCACCGGTAACTGTCCATTCCACTTTTGCTCCCGGATACAACCTGCCGGCTACATCCTTTACTTCTACACTTAAAGGACTTACATATTGCCCGGTTTTACCCATTTGGTTATTGCCGGCCACAATATATAGTGTATCCGGTCTGGGCAGCCAGCTGCCTTCTTTGATGGTTTTATCAATAAGGGGAACCGATAAGGTAAATTCATTATGTTCGCCGAGCCACAGCTGGGAAGATACTTTTCCGGTAACTGATGTAGAGAATTTAAGCGCGTATTGTGGCGTACGGTTTGGGGTGAAGTCGAATTCCAACTCATTGGGGATTTCTACCGCTGCTTTCAATACATCGGAGTTGTAGGGCGCTATCTGATAGACAGGCTTGAACAAGGTAAAGCTGGCATTCATGTCGAGCAAAGTATTGAAGTTGTCCTGCAACAGAGAATCGGCGCTGATGTTGGAGCTGAAGGTGCTGATGTTTTGCCAACCATTTTTACCGTATTGAGCGCCGAAAACAACATTGATTTTGGGGCTGATCTTGAAGGCAGCTTTATTGGAGATGGTCACCGGCAGCCATTTCAGGATCACCTTTTGATGGAGCGGAACCGGCAGTGGGAATATGCCGAGCGGGGTGGTAACCGGGATCGTTAACCTGATCACCGGCAGCGGAATTTCTTTTAGGGTAACTTCTTCCAGCAACTTTATTGAATTGGGCGACTTGTTGGTGATCTCCAGTGCACTACCGTCGGTATTGAGGTCGGCCTGGATCAATACTTTCTCAGGCATCAGCGAGCCATCTTTCTTGACGTATTCGAGCTTTACTGAAGGAATATTGAGTTTAAGGGTGCCGGTGATCTTGACGCCGGGGATCGAAGTGCCTTCGGTCGAGAAGTTGAAGCCTAAGCTAACACCTTTGGCGACTGTGCTGTTGGCCGTAAAATCATTTTCATAAACACTGTTGATGTCGAGCTGCCGGAATGCTTCATTGAGACCGGCCTGTTCGGTAGTGCAGGCATACTGGTTGGCCGAAACGACGACACTTACTACTTTTCGCAACACCCCATCGGGATTGGCGATGGTGGCCGGGGCCACGAGTATATCTCCGGCTTTTGGAGTTACCGAACCAGTAGTGCGGTTGATGGACACACTTTCTGCTGTTACCTGGGTTATCAGCATCGTGTCGAGAACGGTGGCCTTTGCGTTCAGATAGTTACCGGTAGCTGGAATATCCGGCTCCTGGTTATTGTCTTTGTTTTCTTTTTTACATCCATAGAGGATGGCAGCAGTCAGCGCTGCTGCAAGGTAGTGCCTTGGTTGCATGTTTTCTTATCGGGGTTAAGCGGTTTACAATTCATAAACCGGATGATAGGCTTCCGGCTCATATTGAGTGCGTAAAGTACATACACATTTACTATGTTTTTGTACCTCCTTAGGGGGATAGGGTGCAAGAAAAAAGGCGCCTCCAATCTGGGGCGCCTCTGTTTACAATGAATATTGTTTACAGCTTCTTATCCGGTCTGAAGATAAACCGCATGGCCACGTCTTTGGTAAACCAGGCGAACGACCAGTTGAAGAAGGTCTTGAGTTTATTGCGGTAATTGATCAACGACCAGATGTGGATGAAGCCCCATATCAGGGCCGCGATCAAGCCTTTAAAATGCAGTTTGCCAATATCGGCCACCGCTTTTGTTTTACCTATGATAGCCATGGTGCCTTTATCATAGTAACTGAATTCCTGCTGCCTTTTGCCATCTGCGATGTTGCGCAGGTTCTTCGCCAGGTTGCGTCCCTGCTGAATAGCCACCTGTGCCAGTTGGGGGTGCCCGTTAGGGAAGGAGGGGTCGGTGCTCATGAGAGAGCTGTCGCCGATGGCATAGATGTTTTGTGATCCCTGCACCAGGTTATGTGCGTCTACCATCACCCGGCGACCGCGGCCTATTACTTCCTTGGGTAATCCGGGAATTTCTACCGCGATCACGCCAGCCGTCCAGATCAGGGTTTTCGTTGCGATCTTACCTCCATCTGCAAAGATCACCTGGTCATCGACATAATCTTTCACCTGCTTGCCCAGTAATATCTTAATGCCCAGTTTCTGGAGCGATTCGTAGGTATAGTCCTGCGATTTGGTACTCATGGGTCCCAGTACTTTGGCATTCGAGTCTACCAGGTAGATCTCGCCGCCAGAGCCCTTCAGCTCGGGATAATCCTTTCGGTAGATGCCATTCTTCATTTCGGCCAGAATGCCGGATATCTCTACGCCGCTGGGGCCGGCACCGGCCACCACCATGGTGAGCAGTTTCTTGCGCTCTGCCGCATCGGTGGTCACGGTGGCCTTCTCGATCGTTTGCAGAATATAGTTACGGAGTTCTATAGCGTCATTGATGGTCTTCATCGGCACCGCTTTTTGCCGCACATTCTCCATGCCAAAGAAGTTACTCTGTGTGCCGGTGCTTAAGATGAGGTAGTCGTAGGTCAACTCACCGGTCGAGATGATCACCTTATTCTCTTCCGGCACTACCCGTTGAAATTCGCCCAGCCGGAAGGTGATGTTCTTCTTGTGGTGGTACAGCTTACGGAACGGATAGCTGATATTGGATGGTTCAAGGAAGCCGGCAGAAACCTGGTAAATGAGCGGGGGAAAGAAGTTGTAGTTGTTCCTGTCGACCAGGGTAATGTGAAAACGTTCATCTTTGGCCAATTGCTGGATCAGGTGTACACCGGCAAACCCTCCGCCAATGACCACCACTTTTTTTTGTTGACTGTCCATAGAATAAATCCATTTTGATTGTCAAAAGTAAATGCTGTCTGCAAAAAGCAGGCCCCCGATCCATTGGCTAAACCCGGGATTCTGATGTCGATAATATTCACATTTCCAACTTACTACTCTTACAGTCAGGTCCTTACCCAGGGTCAACAGGTGGAGCTGTCGCTTTTTTCCCTTGTATAACGCACGACGAATCTTTTTTGTTTACAATTCAAGCGTAAGATCTGTCAATGCATACCCGACACAGGTTAGTATCAACCCTTTTTGAAGATCGTTTTCGGTCAATACCTCGTTCATATTCATCTTAACGGTGCCGCTTATACAATGTGCCGTGCAGGCTCCGCAACGACCACCCTTACAACTGTAAGGCAGGTGAATATGATGATGCTGTGCCGCCTGCAGTATGGTGTCGGGGTAGGATACTTCAAATTCATGGATGCGGGCGCCCTGCCGAACCTGCACTTTCCGGGGCGCTGCATCGATGGTAAAGGCCGGTGGTGGCAGGGTGTCGACCGTGAAATTTTCTTTACGGATAAATGCCTCTGGTACACCCGTTACCCGTAGTGTGAACTGTACCATACGCATGAAAGGGGCGGGGCCGCAGGTATAGTATAGCGTAGGGTGGAGGCCAGGTTGCAGGTATTGATGGATGAGGATCTCAAAGAGACCATTGCTGAGTCGCTGATGGGGTATTTTGTGGAGGATGGGATAACTGAGCAGGTCGATGCGGGTAAAGCGATTGCCAAAACTTTTCTTCAGGGCCTGCAGTGCTTCGTGGTAGATGATAGTGTTTTCATCGTGGTTCTGGTACAGCAGCACTGCCCGGCTATGGGGTTCTTCGTTCAGCAGCTTTTTCAGCAGGGCATACACGGGCGTTATGCCACTACCTGCCGCAATAAAGAAAACCTGTCGTTCGAAAGCGGCGTCCGTATCGAGCGTGAACCGGCCGGTCGCGGGCAGCGTATCGACGACGGTATCCACCTGCCAATGTTCCAGTATGTACCTCGATAGCGCGCCGTTCTCCTTTTTCTTTACGGTGATGAATACTTGCGGGTCGATGCCTGGTGTGGAACCAAGCGAAAATGAGCGTCTAACTTCCTGGCCATGTACATTGAACAGGAAGGTCAGGAACTGGCCTGCCTGGTACGTGACGGCCTGCTCGCCCAGCGGCTCCAGTACATAACTGATCGTGTTCTTCGCTTCGGGGATCACACGGACCACCTTCCATTGCAATAGTTCCATGGGCAAATTGAATGTAATGGATTATTTGTCGGCGGCTACCTTTACAACGATGCGGCCCATGATCTTGCCCTGTAAGATAGAATCGATATAGGTGAGGCTAAGTTCGTCGAGAGTTACTTCTTTGGCAATGGCATTCAGCTTGTCTTTTATGTTCCAGATATCGCTGAATTTATCCCAGATCACGAGGCGGGTAGTCATGGGTGTTTCGGCCGATCCTACGCCGAGCAGGCTAACGCCGTTCAGGATAAAAGGATATACCGTTGCATCGAATTTGGGCGACGATACCAGTCCCGTACTCACCACCATGCCTTCTGGTTTACAACCTTTCAATAACGTGAGGAGGGTATTGCCGCCAACCGTATCGATGGCGCCGGCCCAATGAGGACGCAACAGGGCTTTGCCCGAGTGGTCATTGACAAATTCCCGGTCTTCTATTTTGGCCGCTCCCAGGAATTGCAGGTATTCCTGCGCATGGCTTTTGCCGGTCACCGCGATCACTTCATAACCTGCTTTGGCGAGCAGGGCTATGGCCATGCTGCCCACGCCGCCGGTTGCGCCGGTCACCACGATGGGGCCGCGTTCGGGCGACATGCCCAGCAGCTCCATCTTATGCAAACCAATGGCAGCGGTAACGCCGGCGGTGCCCAGCACCATACATTCCTTCAACGTATAACCATGGGGCTTGCGCACCACCCAGGCAGCTGGCACACGGATGAATTCACCAAAGCCGCCACAAGTGTTCATGCCAAGGTCGTAGCCGGTCACGATCACTTCATCGCCGGTGGCAAACTGCTCATTGCGGCTGATCTCTACAATACCGGCGGCATCGATGCCGGGTGTGTGCGGGTATTTGCGGGTGATGCCTTTGTTGCCGGTGGCCGACAGGGCATCCTTATAATTCAGGGAAGAGTAGAGCACCTTGATCACCACCTCGCCCTGGGGCAGGTCGTCGATCACGCGTTCGATGATATTCCTTTCAAATTTTCCGTCGGGGGTCTCGGTAATCCAGAGTGCTTTAAATGGCATATGATAGCTTCTTTTGATACAAGCGGTAATTCTCTTCGTCGAAACAAACAAAACTGATCTCCTCGATGCGACCGGGATGGGCCGCCATATAATCACGCACGGTGTCGATGGCAACGGTTGCGGCTTCTTCTTTGGGGTATCCGTAAATACCCGTACTGATATTGGGGAAAGCCACTGTTCTTATACCCTGCTCAACCGCCAAAGTTAATGTGTTCCGGTAGCAGTTAGATAGCAAATCCCGTTCCCCCTTATGGCCACCCTGCCACACGGGGCCCACTGTATGGATCACGTATGTTGCGGGCAGCTTGCCGGCGGTAGTGATGACTGCTTCGCCCACAGCGCAACCGCCCTGTTTATTCCTGATCTTTTTGCAGTCTTCCAGTATGGCCGGACCGCCGGCGCGGTGAATGGCGCCATCAACCCCTCCGCCGCCGAGCAACGAAGTGTTGGCTGCATTCACGATCGCATCGACCGTCATTTGAGTGATGTCTCCACGCACTACTTTTAATTGAGTAGACATAAGTTGTAATTGTAATCATGAAAAGCAATCGAAGCCGGTGTTGATTAGTTGGTTGGCCGGGCTTAGAATAAAGTCTGCACACCGTGTGCCACTTTGTTCTCGTGGGTCAGCAACCATTTCTTTCGGGCCAGGCCGCCACCGAAACCAACCAACTCGCCTTTAGCACCAATGACCCGGTGGCAGGGGATGATGATGGCGATATGGTTTTTGCCATTGGCGGATGCGGCAGCCCTGATGACTTTGGGGTCGCCCAGGCGGCGGGAGAATTCCTGGTAACTGATGGTTTTGCCAAATGGAATATTCGCCAGTTCGTTCCATACTTTTTGCTGAAAATCCGTACCCTCCTGGTTCAGGGGCAGCTCAAATATGCGCCGGTTGCCGTGAAAGTATTGTATAAGTTGTTCGATCGCCTGGATGGCCATGGGGGGAAGGGGCGTGGTGCCGGCGGGTGCGACCGTAGCTTCTTCCTCTTTCATAAAATGTACTTCGCTGATGTAATGGTCGGTGCCGGAAATGCGAAGCAATCCTACTGGTGAGTGATAATATGTCGTAAAGGTTGCCATCGATCAATCGTTTGCATAAAGCTATCCGATCTTCCAGCCGTTGTCAACTTTTCTTTCGGGTTGCAATAAAACTACATCTTTTTTGTCAGTATAAACACCCAGTACCAGACATTCACTGAAGAAATTCGCAATCTGTTTGACGGGGAAATTTACGATGGCTACAACCTGTTTGCCCATGAGCTCGTCTTTGCCATACATGGCCGTGATCTGCGCCGATGATTTTTTAATGCCCAGTTCACCAAAATCGATAGTAATTTGGTAAGCAGGTTTTTTCGCTTTTGGAAAATCGGTAACTTCCAGAATTGTTCCGACACGGATATCGATCTTGTCAAAATCATCCCAACTGATGGTCATGTATTAAAATAGTTTAATCAAAAATAACAAATAAGCTTTCTTTATCACCCAACCACTTTATTGCAATATGAAAAGAAACCAGTCTTCGTCCCGAAGAAAATTCATCCGTAACACCTCGCTGGCCGCAGCCGGCTTTTTCATCGTGCCGCGTCATGTATTGGGAAAAGGATATATTGCCCCGAGCGATAAGCTCAACATTGCCGCTATTGGCGCAGGTGGCAAAGGATCTGTGAACATTGCACTTGCCTACAACAACGGTGCAGAGAATATCGTTGCTTTGTGCGATGTGGACGACCGCCAGGCGGCCGACTCGCGCAAGAAACATCCTAAAGCTTCCTATTACCGCGATTTCCGTGAGATGCTCGATAAGGAAGGTAAATCCATCGATGCCGTTATGATCAGTACGCCCGATCATATGCACGCTGTGATGGCTTTACCTTGTATGCAACTGGGCAAACACGTATATGTTGAAAAACCACTTACCCATGATATTTATGAGGCGCGCACCCTTACGCAGGCTGCAGAGCGGTATAAAGTGGTAACGCAGATGGGCAACCAGGGCAGCAGCAGCGATGGTACCCGCAATGTGGAATCCTGGATCCAGCACGGTGTGATCGGTGATGTACATACGGTACATGTGTGGACCAACCGGCCTACCTGGCCACAGGGCGTGCCTACCCCCAAGGGACAGTTTGCCGTTCCGGCCGAAGTAGATTGGGAATTGTGGTTGGGTACCGCCCCCTACCGCGAATTCAATCCCGCTTATATCCCGGCAACCTGGAGGGGTTGGACCGATTTTGGCACCGGCTCGCTGGGCGATATGGGCTGCCATTTCATCGATGTGCCCTATCGTGCTCTAAAGCTACGATATCCCATTTCCGTTGAATCGAGTGTAACCCGGGTGTGGACCGGTTTCTTCCAGGAAGCATTCAATACCGATAGTTATCCGCCTTCCTCCAAGTCACATATTCAGTTTCCTGCACGCGATAAAATGGTACCGGTGGAAATGGTATGGTACGATGGCGGCATCATGCCCCGCCGGCCCGATGAACTGCTGCCCGATGAACCATTTGGTGAAGACAGCGGTGGTATTCTCTTCGAAGGCACCAAAGGAAAGATACTGGCAGGCATCTTTGGCGAGCACGCTCAGTTGCTGCCGGCTAATAAATTCAAAAATGCCAAACTGCCCAAGGCCGATCGTCCGTATGTTGTGCGGGGCCCCGAAGGTCACCAAACGCAGTGGACCGATGCCTGTAAGAAAGGCCATGGCGCTTATACCAGTTCGCCTTTTGAAATGGCCGGACCGCTGACCGAAACTGTTTTGATGGGTAACCTGGGTATCCGCAGCTTCTATTACAGCGAAACCGACAGCAAGGGCAATAAGAAGTACACGGGACGTAAAAAGCTGCTCTGGGATGGCGCCAATATGAAGGTGACCAACTTCGAACCGGCTAACCAGTTCATCCGCCGTCAATACCGGGGTAACTGGAAGTTGGAACTTTAATAATAGAAGAACGGATAGCAGCAGGAGGGTGGTGGCGGGACTACTGAACAGGCGAAGGAGCGTGGACGGCAAATCCATCGAATGGGCTCATTTTCAATAGTTCTTTAGCTAAATTGCAAGAAACCGGTCCTTTCCTTGCGAATTCATTAAAGTTTAATGCAAGGCTGTAAAAATTATTTTCGGGGAATGGACGGTTCTCTGTAATTTGGCTGCTAAATCGTTATTCCACTGCTATTCGATAACAAATTAATTTAAAACCAAGTTTGTCAGCATGAAAAAGAAACAAACGAATAAACCAACGCGCCGGGACTTTATCCGCAATACCTCCCTGGCTGCCGCAGGTTTTTTCATAGTACCCAGGCACGTTCTGGGAAAAGGCTTCATCGCTCCCAGCGATAAACTCAATATCGCCGGTATCGGAGTAGGCGGTAAGGGTGCAAGCGATCTGGCTGAGTTTTCTAAAAGTCCCAATGCCAATATTGTAGCATTGTGCGATGTGGATGACCGCCAGGCCAAAAAATCACGCGAGCGTTTCTCCAAGGCCAATTACTACAAGGATTTCCGCGAAATGCTGGCAAAAGAGGCCAAGAATATTGATGCTGTATCCGTATCAACACCCGACAATACCCACGCCGTAGCTGCGATCGCCGCTATGCAACTGGGTAAACATGTGTATTGCCAGAAACCAATGACCCATGATATCTACGAAGCGCGTCAGCTTACGTTGGCCGCCAAGAAATTCAAAGTGGTTACCCAAATGGGCAACCAGGGTGGTTCGGGCGACGGTGTTCGTAAAATGAAAGAAATGGTTGACGCCGGTATGATCGGTGAGGTGCATACCGTACAATGCTGGACCAACCGTCCCGTATGGCCACAAGGTGTGCCTACTCCATCTGGTCAGTTTGCTGTTCCTACCGAACTGGATTGGAACCTCTGGCTCGGCCCGGCGAAGCAGATCGACTTCAACCCTGCTTATCTGCCCTTCAACTGGCGCGGATGGTGGGCATTCGGTACCGGTTCGCTCGGCGATATGGCCTGCCATATCATGGACCCCGTTTACCGCATCCTTCCGATCGACTATCCTTCCAGCGTAGAAGCCAGCGTGGCAACCATCTGGAAAGAAATGTGGAACGACTCTGCCAATCCCGATAGCTGTCCTCCTTCTTCTATAGTACACCTCAACTATCCCCGCAAGGATGGTAAAGGCAATATCAAAGTAAGCTGGCACGATGGCGGTTTGCTGCCCGAGCGTCCTGATGAGCTGCTGCCCGATGAACCCATGGGTAACTGGGATGGTGGCGCCATCTTTATCGGTACCAAAGGCAAGATCATGTGCGACTGCTACGGTGCAAACCCCCGTTTGCTGCCCACACGCCTGATGCAGGAAAAGAAGATGCCCAAGGAAACCATTAAGCGCGTACCCGAAGGTCACTACGTACAATGGGTAAACGCCTGTATCGAAGGTTATGGAAAAGGACAAACCAGCTCTCCGTTCGAGTTTGCAGGTCCTTTCACCGAAAGTATCCTCATCTCTAACCTGGCTATCCGCAGCTTCCTGATGAAGAACCCCAACGGCAAAGGATGGGACGACAAATACCTTGGCCGCAAGAAGCTCCTGTGGGATGCCAAGAACATGAAGATTACAAACTTCGACGAAGCCAACCAGTTCGTGAAGCGCGATTATCGCGACGGCTGGAGCCTCACCTTCTAATACGTAACTATACAGTCGCGCATGCGCCTGTTTCATTAAGGAGATACCTTGCAAAAGGTGTCTCCTTTTTTTATGCTTATCAGTTATCCTGCTTTTTCGTGTAACCTTGATGCATCCCGTTGTCATACCAGTAAGCTGTATATGCATCCTTTAAAAAAATATTCTCAAAAGATTGACAATATAGATTAGTATAGTTCGCCGGTGTCATAAATACAATAAATTGTAGTTAAAGTTTAGTAAAACTTTGTACGTCCAAAACTAAAAGATTCATTAACCAGGGATCCTGCTGACTGCCTCATCAGCATCCTCGTAACGTTAACTGCTATATGGAAAAGGAAAACGCATTCCTTCGCCGGGAGATCTATTGCTCCTGCGGGAACCATCATCTTTCTATTCCCCCCCAAATATTGCCGTTAGAGCCCTGTAGTTCCTGAAGCCAGCCAACCCGGGCTTGCCCACAGGTCCCCTATTGTCACTAGCTATATCCAAATACACCTTCATCACTTAAAATCACGTTATGAGAAAGCGACTCTTCGAAAGAAGTTCCGTTTTGTGCTATTACCTGGCTGCTATCCTCCTGCTGCCGGTAATGGTACAGGCGCAACAGACCACGATTCGTGGCACTGTCACTAATCAAAATTCCAAGGAACCGTTATCGGGTATTTCTGTCGTGCAGAAAGGTACAACAGGAGGAACCTCTACTGACGCAGAGGGAAAATTTGTATTGGCCGTTTCCAATACACAGGCTGTCATCGTGTTCAGCGGGGTGGGCTTTGAGTCGCGGGAATTGTCCCTGAACGGACAAACATCCCTCGATGTAAAGCTAACGGCTGCTTCCATCAACCTCAATGAAGTGGTGGTGATCGGTTACGGAACGCAAACCAAGAAAGACCTCACCGGCGCCGTGGCACAGGTGAAAGCGACCCAGCTTGAAAATGAAAACCCCGCGAGTGTGCAGGATGTATTGCGCGGAAACGTACCCGGTATGAATATTTCTCAAGTCAATGCCGCCAGTGCCAAAGGTGGTGGTGACCTGCTGGTCCGGGGTAAAACGAGCATCAACGCCGGTACAACGCCGCTGATCGTATTGGATGGTGTTATTTACCAGGGGCAGTTAAGCGATATCAACCCCAACGACATCAACACCATCGATGTATTGAAAGACGCCAGTTCAGCTGCCGTATTCGGCGCCAAGGCCGCCAGTGGCGTTGTATTAATTACCACCAAGCGAGGTAGCAAAGCCAAGCCAACCATCACCTTCAACACCAACATCGGCTTTTCTGAATTAGCGAAAAATGAAGAACTGTATGGGGGCCCCGGCTTCGTAGCCTGGAGACAAGATGTACAAAAGAGCCGCAACAATACATCTACCAAGCTTTACACCTTCGATGATCCCCGCAACCTCCCTGCCGGCATCACCATGACGCAATGGCGTGACGGTCGTACCGGCGATTCGATCGACATCTGGCTCGACAGGCTGGGACTTAAGCCCGTCGAGATCGCCAATTATAAGAAAGGCGAAACCACCAACTGGTACGATATGATGTTCCAGCGTGGCCTGCGCCAGGACCATACCGTAAGCCTTGCTGGCAAAAAAGATGAGTTCTCTTATTACTGGTCACTCGGCTATACCGATAACGAAGGCATTATCGTGGGCGATCGGTTCAAAACCTTCCGCACGCGCATCAACCTCGAAGGGCGTATTGCCAAATACCTCACTACCGGCCTTAACCTGCAATTCGCCGACCGCGACGAAAGCCAGGTGCCCGTTAACTGGGGACAGATGGTGAACGCCTCCCCGTATGGCGAAGTATACAATGCCGACGATAGTACGCTCCGCGATAGCCCCAACGACGATATCGGTAACAACTCAAACCCCTTTGCAGATAATACTTACACCAACCGCCTGCAAAAGAACAATACCCTGTTTGGCAGTATTTACGCCAAAGGCAACCTACCATTCGGGTTCTCGTACCAGGTGAACTTTACACCGAGTTTTGATTTTTACCGCTACTTCAACGGGGTTTCTGCCATGCACCCTACTTACCGCGTGCGCAAGGGCATAGGTACACGCACCACACAAACTACCTACAACTGGCAGGTGGATAACCTGATTAAATGGGATAAGACCTTCGGTCAGCACCAGTTCAACGTAACGATGCTCTGGAACGTAGAGAAATTCCAATCCTGGAGGGAGCAAATGGATAACGAAGGCTTCGATCCTAAAGACGTGTTGAGCTACAGTAATATCGGATCCGGTATTAAGCCCATTATAAGTAGCGATGACCAGGTAAGCACTGGTGATGCCCTCATGGCGCGCCTTAATTATGTATTCAACGATCGGTATATCCTCACAGCTTCTTACCGCCGCGATGGCTATTCGGCCTTTGGCCAGCGTAATCCCCGCGCGGGCTTCCCGGCTGCTGCCCTTGCCTGGGTGGTTTCTGAAGAGGATTTTATGAAAGATGTAAAATGGCTCAACTATGGAAAATTCCGTATTTCCTATGGAATCAACGGTAACCGCGACGTAGGCCGCTACCAGGCTATCTCCGATCTCACATCCGGTAAATACCAATACATCAATGCCGCCGGTGTCGTTCTCCCCGTTTCTCAGTTATGGACCAACCGAATGGCGAACCCCAACCTGAAATGGGAGAAGACTGCTTCCTTCAACCTGGGTCTTGACTTTGGTGTACTCAATAATCGCCTGAGCGGTTCGGTAGATGTGTATGAAAAATCGACCCAGGATATGCTGGTGCAACGCGCCTTGCCTACGGTGATCGGTTTTGACTATGTAATGTACAATATCGGTAAGATCAACAACAAAGGCATCGAGATCGCACTGAACAGTGTGAACATCGATAAGCGCAATTTCTCCTGGCGAACCACCCTCAACTTCTGGCTCAACCGCAACAAGATCGTAAGCCTCTACGGTCCGGTGAATGTTTATGACCAGGATGGCAAACTGATCGGTCAGCAGGAAAAAGACGACCAGGTGAACAGATGGTTCATCGGTAAGGATATCGATGTGATCTGGGATCAGAAAGTCCTGGGCGTATGGCAGGAGAGTGAAGCGGTCGAAGCCAAGAAGTATGGTGTTTATCCCGGCGACTTCAAAGTGGAGGACGTAAATGGCGACTTTAGATACTCCAACGACGACCGCCAGTTCCTGGGTTTCAGATCCCCCCGTTTCCAGTGGACCATGCGCCAGGATTTCACCTTCTTCCGCAGCATTGATTTTGGCTTCTCTTTGTACAGCAGTTGGGGCCAGATGAATGACTACAACCAGGCCAAGAACAACAGCGGGTTTCAGGACAGGCAGAACTCTTATAAGTTCCCCTACTGGACTGCGGCCAACCCCATCAGCGATTATGCACGTCTGTATTCCAGCAATGGTGGCGCTTCATTCTCGGTGTATAGAAAAACATCCTTCATCAGGCTCAATACCATATCGCTGGCCTACACACTGCCCAAGACGCTTATTAGCAAGGCACGCCTCGAGAGCGCGAAAGTATACGCGAACGTAACCAATGCCGGTATTTACGCGCCCGACTGGACGTATTGGGATCCTGAGTTCAGGAACCGCGACAGCAATGGCGCGATATCTACTGCCATTGCGCCACGCATCTATACATTAGGCCTCAATGTTACTTTTTAATCCAATCAATTCGATTATATGAACACGCTATTGAAACGATCCATCTATATACTCTCCGTGGCCGGACTGGTTGCCTGCAGCGGCTGTGGCAAAGACTGGCTGAAGCCGGAGCCGCAATCCTTCTTCACCCCCGAAAATGCCTTCAACGATGCTGCCGGGATGCGTGCCGGGCTGGTAGCCTGCGCCCGCAATGCGCGTATCGAATATTATGGTGATAACCCACCTATACTCACGGAAATGCTTTTCTCTGAAGTTACAGTAGAGGGTATCACCGACAAATCGGGACCGGCGCAGGACCTCAACCTCCTCATTACGCCCGACAATACTGCCTTCGATGATGCCGATCACTCCAAAATCGGCTGGTACTGGCGCGAAGGATACCGTGGTATCAAATATGCCAACTCCGTGATCACTTTTATCGACAATGCGAAGTACGCCTCCGAGGCAGAGCGCAATGCTATATTAGGTTCGGCTTATTTCCACCGTTCGCTCAGGTATTACCGCCTGGCGAACCAGTTTGGCGATATCCCGGTTCCCTTGAAGGAATACAATTATCCCAAGCTCGACTTCCAGACCGTAAAACGCGAAGTGGTATTGCAGCAGATCATGAAAGACCTGGAGTTTGCCGAAAAATGGGTGCAGGACAATGTGAGTAAAGGAGAAGTGACCAAAGGGGCAGTGCGCCACCTGCTAACCAAAGTATACCTGGCCCTGGGTAAGTTTGATGAAGCCATCGCCATGTCTTCTACGCTCATCAACAGTGGTCCCTATAGCCTCATGCGCAATCCGTTTGGGTCGACCAAGAAGAATGTGATCTGGGACCTTCATCGTCCAGAGAACAAATCGATCAATGAAAACAAGGAAGGATTGTTCATGGTCATCGATCGTTTTGGTGATGGCCAGTTTGACGGCGGCATCCGCATCATGCGCCAGGCGGTTCCCTACTGGGGTACCTATATTACCACGCCGATCGGCCGCAAGGGTACGGCAGATGGAGTAGGCGCCAATGTGGAATATGTGCAATCCAATTTCATCGGTCGTGGCATTGGCCGCTGCCGCCCCACGCCGTACAGCCAGTACGAAATATGGGATGATGCCAATGACCTGCGCCATGCCAAGGGTAACTGGATGAATATGGAAGACATGGTATACAACGATCCTGACCTGAAGAAAGCGCCGGCCGACACCTCCTATATGAAGAACCTGCGTTTGCGTCACCCGGTATCCGGTGCACTGCTTTGTTCAGATACTATCCGCAGCTGGTTCGGCTGGCCGCAATACAAAATATTTATCCCTGATGCGGAAAACTCACCCATGCAGGGTGGCCACACCGATTGGTATATGTTCCGCCTGGCGGAGACCTACCTGCTGCGTGCCGAGGCTTATTTCTGGAAAGGTGAGCTGGCCAACGCGATGGCCGATATCAACCAGGTGCGTACGCGGGCGCAATGTGCGCCTTATGCAGACGCCAGCAAGGTGAATATGGCCATGATCCTCGATGAGCGTGCCCGTGAGTTGTTCTTTGAGGAGCCCCGTAAAACAGAGTTGACCCGTATATCCTTCTTGTTTGCCAAGACCGGTAAAATGGCAGAGAACGGTAAGACCTACAAGCTGGATAATTTCTCGGATGCCAACTATTTCTACGACCGCACGATTTCGAAGAATGTTTTCTACCGGGATGGTATAGTCACCAACCACGGCGATAAGTACACCATCAGTCCTTATCACGTATTGTGGCCCGTACCTTCCTCGGCCATCCAGGCCAACAGCAGCGCCCGCATGAACCAGAACAAAGGTTATGTAGGCTTTGCCGGAAACGTACCTGCGCTCGATACGATCCCGATCGATAAATAGGTGTTTGAATATGGCTATCCAAAGAGGGTGTCTCCAGCGTCACGGAGATGCCCTCTTCCATTTTATATGAGGTATTATGAGTAAATTACATATTCATCCTAAAATACACAGTATGCCATGGGATCCCGATAAATACAACCGCTTCATCAACCAGCGCAGTGCGCCGTTTTTCGATGCCATGGCATTGGTCCATGAAAAGCCTGCCTTGCAGGCGATCGACCTGGGCTGTGGCACAGGCGAACTGACCAGTCACCTCGCCGACAAACATCCCGATGGCAGCTTTCTAGGTATCGATAGCTCCCCCGAAATGTTGCGCGATGCGGATAAGTATGTAAAGAAGAACCTGCGCTTCGAACAGCGCTCCATCGAGCAGGAGCTGGCCCTTCCGGAAACCTACGACCTGGTGTTCTCCAATGCAGCCCTGCAGTGGGTACCTGATCACGAGCACCTTTTTGCAAAACTCATCAAAAAGGTAAAACCCGGCGGGCAGCTGATTGCGCAGATGCCGGCGCAGCACCACAATATCGCCAACCGCTTGTTGCTGCACCTCGCTACGGAGTCGCCTTTCAAGGAAGGCATGAAAGACTTTAAAAGGGATTCGCCGGTCATGTCGCTCGATAAATATGCCACCCTGTTGTTTACTCATGGCGGTACAGACCTTACTGTCATAGAGAAGATATATCCGCTGGAGTTTAAGAACGTGGAGGAGGTCTATCACTTTGTTGGCGCTACCGGGATGATCCCGTATATCGAAGCACTGCCGGAGGCATTGACAGAAAGCTTCATTAATGTCTATAAGCAGCGCCTGGCGGAGCATTTTAACTCGCACCCTGTCTTTTATCCATTCCGACGGATACTGCTGTCTGCTACTTTTTAGCAGCCTGCCTGCAAGGCAGCTGTACCACCCCATTCCCCTTTTCAATAACCACCTGCCTAAAAACTAGTAAGGCGGGTACCCCAATCGGGACTACCCACCTTATTGATTGTTGGAGAGTACTGGTTATTTCAGGTATGACCGCAACATCCAGGCCCACTTCTCATGCTTTTCCATCAGGCCAGTGAGGAAGTCGGCCGTGCCGGCATCTTTCAGTTTATCCTGCGTAATATTGATCTGCTCGCGTATATAGCGTACCATGGTTTCGTGATCGTCGAGCAGGTTCTTCACCTGTTTTTGCTGATCGGGCGTGGGCGCCTGTTCTTCCAGGTCGGTGAGCTTGAGGTACTCCTTCAGGCGGCCTTCGGCAAAATGACCCAGCGTACGGATGCGCTCTGCCACTTCATCCACCACTTCGGCAAGTTCTTCGTATTGACCTTCGTAGAATTTGTGCATCTCCATGAAATTATCGCCTTCGTAGTTCCAGTGATAATTGCGGGTTTTGGAATACACGATCATTTCGTCGGCCAGTATCTTGTTTAAGATAAGCGCAATCTGCTGGGCATTCTTTTCAGTAAGACCAATATTGGCTTTCATACTTTATGATTTGGTTTGTTAATGCAGCTTGATACAGGTGCACATCCATATAGGGGAGTGGTACCAATGTCGAGCAACATTGCAAATCCAATGCCTGCCAAAAATGATAAAATGCCTGTTGAGGCAGGGCCAATAAGGTCAGGTTATTCAGGCGTAGCGTCAGGAGGCGTGGGCGGGGTTTCGGGTTCCTCGGTGATCATCTCGGCGAGGCCCATCAACTCCTGCTGTTTGTAACGGGTTTTATCGGTATCGAAGCATTTGCTGAACTCTTCCAGCAGCAATTGTATGATACGTTTGTTGGAGAGGGGTTTGAAATAAGACGGCACCGGCGGTACGCTGATGCGCTTGAAGTAAGCTTCTACATCTTTATGGGTAAATACCTGGCCACTCATGGGGTCGATGAAAAACTCGGCTTTGTACATGAGGTCGGAGGTGGGCCGGCCAAAATCGTAGTCTGATTTAAAATAGGCCAGCACGAACTGGCGGGGAATGTTGATGGCGCGGATGGGCACATCGAGCAGTTCACTCAGTATTAAATAAAGGATGCCATTGGCAATGGCATTGCCTCTTTTGGTTTCGAGTTGTTTATTGATCAGGAACTCTTCAGGATGCTGATAGCCCACTTCAGCGCCACGGAGGCTATAGTAGTTGTAAAGGATGCTGGTGAGTACATTCACCTGCTCGAGCGGCGTGAGGTAATTGTTGAGCTCGAGCCAGATATTGCGGCGCAGTTTTTCGACTTCCTGGTACACAGGAGCGGTGGCCAGTTCGGGATACTGGAACCTCGATACCAGCAGTGCTCCGTTGAGCAGGTCCTGGTGTGCGTTCTTGTTCCATACGCCCACTTCTTCCGAAAGATCACGCAGGTGGAGGCGGTGTATCAACTGTTCAATCCTTTCCTGCACCTCTTCGCTGATGGTGTTCTCCCACAGGTTCTCGAGGTTGGGGATGATGCCTTTTCCAAAATCGATGATGCGGGTCGATACCACATTGTATACCTCTGTGTCAGGATCATCCAACAAATGAAACAGCGCCGATATTTCCTTAGTTTCTTCCATGTTTTGCAGTTACTTCAATATCCAACACATCAGATATGGCAGTCAAGTTCGGGTAAACTGAAATAATCCAACTGAAAATGTTTTCCACAAATCCACAAATGGGAAAGCATTCAAACAGCAAAGCTGTGTTGAAATCAATGTAAAGGTACGGTAGGATTTAGCTGTGTAAAGGTTTTCGCATGAACATGCAGCCGGTCGCATGCAGCCATAAAAATGTCAGTAACTCGTGGCCTTTCTTCTATACAAAGTTATTCTTCTGGACTGAATTCCGAGGTCAGCGACAGGTGTGTGTCGAATAATCTTTCCAGTTCTTTTTTGTCGGCATCGTTGCGAACGGCGCGCTTAGGTATAACGATCGCGTGATAGGAATTCGTATACAGGTAATAGCACAAGGGCGTTTCTCCCTTACGCACAATGGCATCCCAGGAGTATTTCGATTCGGAGGCTTGGTCTTTATCGGTAATGCCCGCATCGGCTATGGATACTTCCGATTCACTCAACACATGCTGATTCTCAGGCTGGCGCAGCATGTCCCGGATGCGCCGGCCGATCGATTTACGGATGAGCCAGGGAACCATGAGAAAGTAAACGAGGGCTATGATACCGAAAATAATGGCATCCCACAGCAACTGCTGACTTTTGCGACTGATGATAAAAAGTACGGCTACTGCTGCGTACAGGAGGAATACGCGCAGGTAGTACCATACCCTGTAGCCCTTCTTTTCGGGAGCAGACCAGGCAGTATAGTAATTATAATCGAAGTATTCTTCTTCGGTAAGGTGGTATTTGAGAACCAGCATCCGCGATTATTTCTTCTTCGGGGCAGCTTTTTGGGCTGCTGCTTTCTTGGCCGGGGCCTTTTTGGCCGCCGCTTTTTTAGCCGGTGCTGCCTTGGTCTTTTTGGCGAAGGCATTGGGCACCTGGGCTTCGATCATCTTTTTAATGTCGTCCAAACTCACGCCTGCCATTTCTTCGGGCGTGTATTTGGTGTCGTCGGCCTTCTTACCCAGCTTGAGCATCTTCTTGCCAAACCGGATGAAGGGACCCCAGCGGCCATTCTCGATGGCGATCTTTTCGTCGGGCCAGTGCTGGATATAACGGTTGGCTTCTTTGCTGATCTTGGCTTCGATCAGTTCCTTGATATCCGAAGCGCTCAGGGCATCGAAGTTGTACCGGCGCGGAACGTTGATAAACATATCGTTCCACTTGATGAAGGGACCAAAGCGGCCTTTGCCCTTGGTAACGGGTTTGTTATCGTAGGTGCTGATGGGGGCATCAGCCTGCTGTTTTTCTTTGATCAGTTCGATCGCCCTTTCGAGGCTTACACCCAGCGGATCTTCACCGCGGGGAATGGAAATGAACTGTTCGCCCAGCTTTACATAGGGTCCAAAGCGACCAATGTTCACCGCTACTTCCTGGCCTTCAAATTCTCCCAGTGTACGGGGCAACTGGAACAGCTGCATGGCCTCGTCGAGGGTGATCGTTTCGATGCTCTGGCTTTTCTGCAGGGCTGCGAAACGGGGTTTCTCTTCGTCGTTCACATCGCCGATCTGCACCATGGGGCCATAACGTCCCATACGGGCCACGATCTTTTTGCCGGTAGCTTCTTCAATGCCGAGCTCGCGCTCGCCTTTGATGCGTTCGGCATTTTCGATGGTATTCTCCACATCCTTTTTGAAGGGGATGTAAAAGTCGTCGATCATGCGGTTCCACTTCAGTTTGCCGGCAGCTACTTCGTCGAACTCTTCTTCCACACGGGCGGTGAAGCCATAGTCCATGATGTCGTCGAAGTATTGCTTCAGGAAGTCGGTGACTACCAGGCCAAGGTCGGTAGGGAACAGCTTTGATTTTTCGGCACCGGTATTCTCCGAATCCACCACTTTGCTGATCTTGTCGTCGGCCAGGCGGAAAACGCGGTACTCGCGGCGAATGCCGTCTTTATCTCTCTTCTCCACATATCCTCTTTTCTGGATCGTGGAGATGGTGGGGGCGTAAGTAGAAGGTCGGCCAATGCCCAGCTCTTCCAGCTTCTTAACCAGCGAAGCTTCCGTATAACGGGGCAGGGGACGGGAAAAACGTTCGATGGCTTTCATGTCGCGCAGGGGCAGCTGTTGCTTAACGGCCAATGGGGGCAACATGCCTTCGGCTTGCTCATCATCGTCGCTGATATCTTCCTCATCACGGTCTTCGCGGTAAACTTTTAAGAAGCCTTCAAACTTCAATACCTCGCCGCTGGCGGCCAGTTCTTCTTTATTGGTTGAGATCTGGATCTTCGCAACGGTCTTTTCCAGTTCGGCGTCCGACATCTGGCTGGCCATCGTACGTTTCCAGATCAGCTCATAGAGGCGCTTGGTATCGGGATCGTCTACTGTGGAGTTTTCCATATAAGTAGGACGGATCGCTTCGTGTGCCTCCTGGGCGGATTCGTTCTTGTTCTTGTATTTGCGGGGCTGGTAATAGCGATCGCCATACTGACCGGTTACCTGTTTGCGGATGCCGTCCATGGCAGTTTCGCTCAGGTTCACACTGTCGGTACGCATATAAGATATATTACCGCTTTCGTACAGTTTCTGCGCCAGCAACATTGTGCGGCTCACAGAATAGCCCAGCTTGCGGGAAGCTTCCTGCTGCAGGGTAGAGGTGGTAAAGGGGGCAGATGGTGATTTCTTGCCTGGCTTTACCTGGATATCTGTTACGGTATAATCGGCGCCGATGCAACTTTGGAGAAATTTCTCGGCGTCTTCAGCCTGATTATATTTTTTGCCTTCGGCGCCAAAAGTTACCTGTTTACCCGTTGTATCTTTTGCGGTGAACTGGGCGTCTATTTTAAAGGAGCTAACAGCGGTAAATGCATTGATCTCCCGTTCGCGCTCAGCAATAAGTCTAACGGCAACGCTCTGTACGCGGCCGGCACTCAGGTTGTTCTTCATGCTCATCTTGCGCCAGAGCACAGGGCTGAGCTCAAAACCCACTATGCGGTCCAGTACCCGGCGTGCCTGCTGGGCATTCACCAGGTTCATGTCTACGGTTCGTGGCCTATCTACCGCCTTGACAATGGCGGGCTTAGTAATTTCATGAAATACAATACGTTTTGTGGTAGAGGGATCAAGGCCCAATACCTCACACAAATGCCAGCTAATGGCTTCCCCTTCGCGGTCCTCATCCGTTGCCAGCCACACTTCTTCCGATTTCTTCGCCAGTGTCTTCAATTCCCTTACGACTCTTTCCTTCTCGTCGGGAACAATATATCGGGGTTGGTAATTGTTCTTTATATCAATACCCATCTCGTCTTTCTCCAGGTCACGGATATGCCCATAGCAACTCTTAACCTCGAAATCTTTGCCCAGGAACTTCTCAATAGTCTTCGCTTTTGCAGGGGACTCTACGATCAATAAATTCTTCGCCATACGTTGATTGAACGGTTTTACAATTGGCCTGTTGGCGTGCAAGTTTAGTGTATAAGCACGACACCAACAAATTGATGCCTGCCTGCAAACGCATAAATAGTACAAAATCAAGGGGAAACAGAAATTGCGGCTCCGCATTCCCACATCGGGAATACGGCAGGGGCCTGCCGGGTGGCCTGGGCTTCTGTGGGCCGGCGGGGTTAATCTCCCCACAATGCATTATTTTCTTGAAGAAACCATATCTTTAATAGACCGGATATCCTGCCGCCTGTCATTGAACCAATTGCCGCTCATATTTTCAATGGGCGATGGGGCCGCCACCATCGACCTGGGTAACCAGCTCAGCGAGTCGCTGAACCGCAAAGTGCTGGCGATGTACCTCTGGCTGCAGCAGAACCGCTTCCATGGCCTGAAAGACATTATTACCGCTTACGCATCACTCACCCTTGTGTATGATCCCTCCCTTATAAAAATGCACTACCAACCTGTGGGTACTGTTTTCGAGTGGGTATATGAAAGGTTGCAGACCGCTTACCGCGAATCTGGCAGCGGGTTGAACGGTACACCGTCAAGGCATCGTATTCCCGTATTTTATGGTGGCACCAATGGGCCCGATCTTAGCCGCCTGGCAGCCGCCAAAGGGTTAGACGAATCAGCAGTGATCCATATCCATACCGGCAAACTGTATCGCGTTTACATGATCGGCTTTCTGCCCGGGTTTTCCTATATGGGCGAGGTAGAGGCTGCCATAGCGCATCCACGAAAAGAAAAACCAATCACCGTAATGGCAGGTAGTGTGGGCATAGCTGGTTCACAAACAGGCATTTACCCATTCAACAGCCCTGGGGGGTGGAATATAATCGGACGTACCCCCTTACAAATGTTCAACGCTCACGCACAAAATCCCGTACTCATAAAGGCCGGCGACGAAGTGGAGTTCTATGCAGCCGAAGAAGAAGCGTAGGAGGCCTCACCATCGACACGTCTTCAATAACTGAAAACCGTAACATATAAACCCGAAACAAAACCTATGTCCCTATCAATCATCAAACCGGGCCTGTTAGACAGTATACAGGACCTGGGCAGGTATGGCTATAGCAGCTGGGGCATCAATCCCGGCGGGGTAATGGATGGTTATGCGGCCCGTGTGGCCAATATGCTGGTGGGTAACGATCCCGGAGAAGCCGTGATGGAAATACATTTTCCGGCAGCGCAGATCCTGTTCGAACAGAATGCCCTTATCAGCATCACCGGGGCCGATTTTACGGCCACGCTTAATGATGATGAGAAAATAGGCACCTGGCGGCCCATTGTTGTGCGTCGCAATACCTTGCTTCATTTTCCCAAATGGGCGTCGGGCAGCCGCTGTTACCTCGCCGTGCACGGTGGATTCTGCGTACCAAAATGGTTGAATAGTTATAGCACCAACCTCAAAGCGGCAGCCGGTGGATTTCACGGGCGCAAGCTGGAGAAAGGTGACGAAGTGCCTTTTAAAGAGAACTCGATCTATTTTGCCGGACTGCTCAAAGAAGCCCGCGAATACCAGCCTCTCAGCTGGCGGGTCGATACCCGGCGTGCGTATGATCTGCCGCATGAAATACTTTTTACAACCGGTCACGAGTGGTGCCAGTTGACCTCGGCCTCCCAGCGTGATATGCTGAACAATAATTTTATGATCCATCCATTTTCCGACCGGATGGGTTATCAGTTGCGCGGGGTACCCCTCAGGCGGCAGGAACAATCGGAACTGGTTTCGTCGGGAGTGGGCTTTGGTACCATCCAGTTGCTGCCCGACGGACAACTGATATTGTTGATGGCCGATCACCAGACTACAGGTGGTTATCCGCGTGTAGGTCATGTCATTTCTTCACAACTACCTAAACTGGCCCAGCTTCGTCCCAGCGACAGCATACAATTCCGTATGGTAGACATGCCTACTGCCGAGGAATTGTTATTTTCACAGGAGCATGAGCTCAGTATCATTCAGCGGGCCTGTTACGATCATTTGAATCAACTGGTATGGTAGCGATCGATCTCAACTGTGATATGGGCGAAAGCACCCATCTATGGCAATACGATTTACAAAACGATCTGCGGCTGCTCCCCTGGATCAGCTCTATGAACCTCGCCTGCGGTTTCCATGCCGGCGACCCGCAAACGATGCACGACCTTATCTCGGCAGCACTCGATGCAGGAGTTGCGGTGGGGGCCCATCCTTCCTTTTACGACCGGGAAAATTTTGGTCGCACCAATAAAGATCTTTCTCCCGAAAAAGTATATGACCTCATCATTTACCAGGTGGGGGCCTTGCAGGCTTTCCTGCAGTTGTATGGCGCATCGCTGCATCACGTAAAACCGCATGGCGCACTGTACAATATGGCGGCAGCCGATCCGGCGCTGGCCGCAGCGATCTGCCGTGCGGTGAAAGATTTCGATAGCGACCTCATTCTATATGGACTCTCGGGCAGTGAATTGATGAACGAAGCGGAACTGGTGCGCCTCGAAGTTTGTCACGAAGTATTTGCCGATCGTACCTACCAGTCCGGGGGCCTGCTTACGCCCCGGTCGCAGGCCAACGCATTAATTACTGACGAAGAAGCTTCCATAGGCCAGGTGTTGCAAATGGTGCAGCAATCGACGGTCAATACGGTGGCAGGTGAAGCAATCCCCATCCGGGCCGAGACGATCTGCCTGCACAGTGATGGGCCACATGCACTGGCCTTTGCCCAACGAATACACAATACCTTAAAAGAAGAAGGCATCGACATCAGGCCCCGCTGATGCAGCTGACAACCCAATGGAACAGAAAAGATCAGATCCATCCTCCGATAACCCGGCAAACGAATCGCACGGGGAGCCATCAGCAACATCAGGCAAACCGGGTAATCCCGCACAGGCTAAGCAGGCCGGTCCTTCGCCCAATCGATCTATTCAAAACCGGGCCTGGTTTGGAGGTAGCGGAGCCGTACTGGGCGCCGCCTTTCTAATGGCCAATTCATCGATCGGTCCGGGATTTCTAACACAAACCACCGTCTTTACGGCGCAACTACTGGCCGGCATGGGGTTCGTGATCCTCGTATCGGTATTGCTCGATATCGGGGCACAACTCAATACCTGGCGTGTCCTAACCGTGAGCGAGCTGCGGGCGCAGGACCTCGCCAATGCTTTGTGGCCCGGACTGGGTTACTTTCTTTCCATATTGGTGATCCTCGGAGGCTTTGCCTTTAATATCGGCAATATCGCAGGTTGTGGTCTGGGCATGAATGTGCTTACGGGTATGAGCTTTGAGCAGGGGGCGATGATCAGTTGCGTGGTGGCGCTGGTGTTGTTCTGGATCACCGAGATCGGTAAAATGCTCGATGGCTTTACCAAAACATTGGGTGTTGTCAAGATCCTGCTCACCTTATACATTGCTTATAATGCTCATCCGCCGTTGGGCGAAGCCCTGCGGCAAACCATCATGCCCGAAAAAGTGAGTACGATCGCGATCGTGGCATTGGTAGGTGGCACGGTGGGCGGCTATATCACTTTTTCAGGAGCCCATCGCCTGTTGGATGCCGGCATCAAGGGCACGGCCAATATTCCCCAGGTAAACCGCAGTGCCATGAGTGGCATCGTGATATCGAGTATCATGCGTTATGTTTTGTTCCTGGCAGCGCTGGGCGTGTTGGTGCAGGGCGTGGTGCTGGATGAGAACAATCCGCCCGCCAGTGTATTCCGCCATGCGGCCGGCGAACTGGGGTTCCGCATATTTGGGGTGGTGTTGTGGAGCGCGGCTATTTCTTCGGTGGTAGGGGCGGCCTACACCTCGGTTTCTTTTTTCAAAACCTTCCACCCGGTATTTGTGCGTTATGAACGCTTATGTATATCGATATTCATCATCCTTTCTACCCTCATCTTCGTGTGGATCGGTAAGCCGAAGCAATTGCTGATCGCGGCGGGTGTGGTGAATGGGTTGATCCTGCCGGTGGGGCTGGCCATCATACTGCTGGGCGCCATGAATACAAAACTGATGAAGGGATACCGGCATCCCTTGTGGATGCAGCTGGCGGGCTGGGCCGTGGTGGCGGTGATGGGGTATATGGGCGCGGTAGCCGTGGTGAGCGACTTGCCAAAATTGTGGCGGTAGTAGCAATTGTGCATGAAAGTTATTACTTTGGGGCACCCCCTAAAACCCTGTTATGAAAAAGTTTGCTACTGTTAAAACCAACTACCTGTTGAAGGGAGTTACCGAAGACAATATCGATTATGCGATCAGCGCGGTGAAGGAAGGAACGAAGCGTGAGTTTATCTTGGAGAACCTTACTGCCGATTACCGCGGCATGGATTACCTGCAGGGTACGCAAATGCTGGAGGAATTGTTTGCCGCCAATGGGGGAGAGTTCAAAAAGGAAAACCGGGGCGGGATCGTATATGGCATTTTCTTCCTCATCATGGGCTTTTTGGCCGCTTTTTATATATTCTATGTGCTGAGCTATGGAGGCATCCTTTTTCAGCCCGTAGTTGTAGGAGTAGTGGCAGTAGCGGGAATCCTGGGTGGTCTCCGGTTTCTTTACCTCTCGTTCATCGGTTCTTACCGGGATAGTCATGAGCCGCTGAATGATTATAACGATGTGTAAGATTGATTAGCTCGCAAAAGCCACTGATACCGGCCATGCGCAATTGCCATTGGTTTTGCTTACCTTGGTGGCCTGTCAAATAAACCCATGGTCAAGAAAATTACCCCGTTCGTTCTAATCTGTACGCTTGTTGTAAGTGCCTGCAGCGATCATCCATCTGCTGGTGTAGCTAAAAAAGATTCCACCATTCATCGTGCTGATACCCTAAAAAAGGATTCAACGCTGGCCAGCGAATCCGGTGACGCCATTTCGCCGCTTGGCCGGGAAGTGCTGTCTGGTTTAGATCAACGCATACTTTCTTTTGTTCCGGCAGGCTACTCCGTGATAGACACCTGCAGCGGCGATCTCAACCTCGATCAATACGGGGATATGCTGGTGGTGCTGAAAGAAAATGACGAAGCTACAAAGGCAAAAGACGTCGAAGGTGAAACCATTAAGAGGCCCATGCTGGTATTGCTGGGACAGCCCGATGGAACCTATAACCAGGTAGCCAGGAATGACAATGCTGTTTATTGTGTGTCGTGCGGGGGGGTGATGGGTGATCCTTACCAGCAACTTGCCATTAAACAAGGCTATTTCTCGGTGGAACATTATGGCGGAAGCGCTTGGCGCTGGACGCGTGTCATTACTTTCAAATATTCGCCTGCCGACAGTACCTGGCTGTTGCACAAAGATGGCGGTGAAAGCTATCACACGTCAGATCCGGATAAAGTAACCCAAAAAGTGCGCACCGTTAAAGACTTCGGCAAAGTACCCTTCACCGCTTTCGACATCTACAAAGACCAATAAACCCTTTGCTATGTATAAACTGCTGCTGGTAGTTCTCTGCCTGGTCGTTGCGGCCCAGGCTTCTGCCCAATACATCGGGAAAACACGCACGGCCACCCTGCGTGCTTTAAGGTCGAGCGTTAAATTCCATAAATACAAAGGCGATCCCATTGAGCAGGGGGAGCACACGGTCGCCATGCATATCGATGACAGTTCCTGGTATCGTACTTCTTTCTATTACGATTTCAACAAGAAAGGTAAGTGCTTCAGGGAACGGGTCACCACTTACTGCGACACCTGCTTCAGAAAGTACCGTGGCGATCGGCTTGACAAAAAGAGGTTTGACTGGATCAAGGTGACCGACAGCTTGTATGTCTCGAAGTTCTCCAAACAACGCATGCTTGAAACACACCAGAACGGTGAGGAAAGGACCATCGAACTAACGAAGATCGAATGGAACCAATCTGAGTATGATCAACTGCGCAATCCCCGGCAACGATGAGAAGTCTTGCAAAAGTTATTTTACCAATCGTTTGCAGCCTAACCTTCGCGGCATGCCAAAGTGGGCCAGCCTCCCCTGTGCCAGCCGGTGCCGATACATTGTTCAAGAGGCAGACCGACAGCACTACACAACTTACGCTCATTAAAACGCCAAAACAAGCGCCAAAAGGTTATAGGGACAATCCGCCGATCATTGCGTCGATAAAGCAGGTATTGACCCATATTCCGGAAGGCTATGAGATCATCGACACGTGTAGCGGCGACCTCAACCTGGATACTATTACCGATTTTCTCATCCTGCTGCGTCAATACGACGAAGATTCGCTTGCGCATAGGAATGCCGGTATTCTCACCAGGCGATTATTGATCCTCACCGGTACGGGCGATTCATACAGGCTCGCTGCGCAAAGTGACAGCATTGTAAAATGCGTGATCTGCGGAGGCAGGAGGGGAGATCCCTATAAAGCGATGTCGATCAAAAAAGGATCGTTCACCATAACTCAGCTGGGAGGCAGCAACCATGCCTGGACACGGAGCACCACTTTCAGGTATTCCCCAAAGGAATACACCTGGTACCTTTCAAAAAATGTGTCTGGCAGCTATCGCGGACACGATTTGGTAAAGCCCTCCCTGCAAGACCGCACAAAGAAGGATGTTCAGATCATTCCTTTTTCCGCTTTTAGTGTATATGACGGTCAGTAATAACAATCAATAATTCATCCTGAACAGTCTTTTCACCTTGCTCAATTGTACAACAGTTCCGGGCCTGCAGGCGTTAGTTACCCTTCTAAATGAAGGACTACATGCAGCAACAATGGTTAAAACGGTTTACCACAGGAGGCCATCAGCTTGAGATATATTTCGATCCGACCGCAATGAAAGTGGTGTCAAGGTTTCAACAGGACGGTAAGTTGACTGAAAAATTCATTGACTGCCCTCACCTGATCAATGCGATCTGGACCTACGATGAACACCTGGAAGAGCTAAAAAATACCTATCCCGATCTTACCTATACTCATCTCCCAGAAGTAAATCCCGCGGCGTCCAGAACTCTTATGGACTTGCTTGACGATAAGCCCGAAAATTATGCAACACCAGAACTTCTCCATAAATTAACGGCATTGCTTGATGAAGGCGCCGATGTTAATCTGTCGGCCTATTCCCATGGGCGGGCGCTGCTCAGTGTTGCCCAATTGGATGTGTCGATTGGTAAATTGCTGATAGAACGGGGAGCAGCTATTGATGTCATTGAAACCAGGCTGACCTGGTATTACCAGCCAGGTGCTACCCCTCTGCATAAAGCTCTGCTGAAGTCATCGATGCCGGTCGCTGTGCTGTTGCGCGATGCCGGAGCCAATCTCGACTTTCATTTCAATATTGCGGTCCTCAATGCATTACAGACAATCAACGCCAACGCATCGATGGGCTGGAAATCTAAGGACATATTTGCAGAGCATAAGAAAACCTGGGCTAAAGTGATCGATACCCTCATTAGTTGGGGAGTACAGCCTGGTCCATCTTATCAGGAATTGCAGGATATGCTGAAAAAGGATACCGTGCCTTACGCGCAGGCCATTCAATCGCTGATGGATTTCTCAAAAGCAGGCT
Organism: Paraflavitalea sp. CAU 1676; assembly: GCF_029223285.1. GTDB lineage: Bacteria > Bacteroidota > Bacteroidia > Chitinophagales > Chitinophagaceae > Paraflavitalea. The sequence goes on from NZ_JARHUJ010000010.1 coordinate 398,578, forward strand.
GGTTGTCACAATTCACGGCAACCGTACAGGAGTTTTCTATCAAACAACGCAACAAACTAATCCTCCGGGTCTTGGGGCATCCAAATGCGCTGAAGCATAACGATTGGGTAAAAGCCATGGAAACCATTATCGATGCTCAACCATGTTTTGAGGACGTGGCTGAGGAGGTGTATGGCACCCGTGTATCGCAAACAGATGATGAAGGCTGGCTTTGTCAGTCCTGGGATAGTGGCAACTATTCAAATATAGAAGCTTTGTTGAGCGTGTTGAAGAAAAAGGACGCCGTTAATCATCCTGCTTGGTTCGGGTTGATGAAAAAACTGATCGATGACTATGATGAGTACGACAGCGATCTTACTGCTATCGAAGACTTTCTTAACGAAAAAACTGTAAGCTCGCACCAACAACAACCAGCGCTGGTAAAAAAGCTGGAAAAATACCTGTAACCAAATGACTATAAGTGCAAGACGGGATGGTCTTTACTGCATCGCCACCACCGTTACACTCCCGGCAAACAGGTGTTTGCCAGGAGTGTATGTGTCAGGCTGTATCTTTTAATGCCCCAGCCAGCTATTGCTCATGTCGATCTTCTTCATGCCTGGCAGTTTCTGCAACCATGCCTGCTTTTCTTTTGATCGATAGCACAGGGCCGCAAAGGCTTTGAGCACTTTCCCGTCTTTTAGTTTCTTTTGCAGGTCTTTCTGGACCATACCGGTATAACCATTCAAATCGTCGGTATCTTCTTCCCCATCGCCGATACAGATCAACGCATCATCTTCCACTACAATGCCTTGCTCTTTCAATTGATGAGCTACCGACGCTACGGCAATCAGCAATTCCATTCTTAATAAGGAATGCGGGAGCTGGAAGAGATCGCCCCATTCCAATCCTTTCAACTTATGCTTGTTGACAAAATCCGGCAATAAAAAATCTTCTTCATGCATTTCGTCGATATGATAGGGTAGCGGAGAGTAGGGAAGCTCGATGGGCCAGTATTGCCCTTTGCCTTTAGCGAACTCCAGTTCAACAAAGGCAGGCAGCATAGAGCCGAAATCCTGGTACAGCAATTTGATCTTCGAAACAGGGTGCTTGATGGTTGCACGGCGTTCCACTACGGCCTTTACGGCCGATGCAGCGATCGAAACGCAAAGGTCATCCAGCGCGTAGCTGGTGTCGGGCGAGTCAAATAGTTGCAACAGATCTTTTTGCCCGGCCGGGCGTACCAGGCACAACATGGCAAGCTCCTCCATAAAACCTTTTTTAGTAACCTGTTTGTTATAGGCAGTCATCACCTTTCGTCCCGTAACACTTAAATCTTCGTAATGCTTGTAATCGTCCACGACCATTAAGAGCGAAACGGGCTTGTCGCCGAGCTGCGACAAAAGGCCCGTGAGGTGTTTGTGCAATTGCCAGCACAACAACGGCAGCACAGAAAAGTCTTTGGGTTTTAGCTGGTGTTTCTTTTGAAAAGCAGCAGTGAGCTGTTGCAGGCTGTCGGCGGAATAGCCTGTTGGCGCATTTGCGGCTTTGCCGTCCTCATGATGTTCAAAAACCTGCTTTTCGGTTTTGCCGGTGAGTGCCAAGAAGTCCAGCGCTCCCTCTTTATCGAAATTAACCTGCAGTTTTTGTGCTTCGAATTTTACTTTGCTTTTGTTTTTCGTGATGATCCCGGCAATATAAGCCGCCATCTCCTCTGCATATTTATCGAAAGCGAGTTCCTTCCTATCCTGCTGTAGTTTTTCAATACGCTTCAGCATTTTGTCATCGGCCTTCGCCCCCTGTTTTACCAACAGGGCCACCACCTCGAAATGCTTGTTATTAAAGGCATGCTGTATAGCGGTGAGTCCCTTTTTGTCTTTCGCTTCCAGCTTGGCGCCATTTTCCAATAAGAAGCGGATATTATCGACCAAACCTCCTGCGGCCGCCTCCATCAACGGTGTCGATTTGGAATAAGTATCGACGCCATTAACAACGCCCCCTTTTTTAAGCATGGCCCCGAGCAATGACACGGAGCCTGCGCGGGCTACCATATGAAAGGGCGTACTGAAGTAGGGACTTTGTGCATTCGGGTGCGTGCCTGCTTCAAATAGCAGCCGGAATATCGCTTCACTTTCTGCATCGTGGAAGGGGATCTTGCCATCGTGATCGGCCAGATTAGGGTCGGCCTTGTACTTCACCAATAAGGCTGCAATGGAGTCGAATTTCCGGTAAACGGCCGTTTCGAGACAACTGCCAATGATCTTTTCGGGCTCATCCCGCTCAACCCGCGGAATGTTGGGATTGGCGCCGGCTTCCAGCAAGGCTTTCACACAAGCTTCTTTTTCTTCCTGCACTGCATAGTACAAGGCTGTTTTGCCTTCCTGGTCTTTTATATTTGGTGATGCACCTGCTTTCAACAACAACTTGAGGAGTTCAACCTGACCCTGCTCTGCCGCGTACATGAGCGCCGTGCTGCCGGTTTTCTGAGCGTCAAATGCATTCAGGAAGGGGCCTTCCTCCAGTAACTTGACCACCCTGGGCTTTTTGTTGTCCTTTACGGCGTCTATGAACTGCTGGGAAATGCTCATTTGCCGGTAAGTGGCCGTGGCTGGTATGCCCGTCATCTTTCGCCAGGCGGTGATTTCCGGAGCATCATTATAAACCAGCCGCATCCAGGGCAGCAGGCATTTTTTTTCATACAGGGCTGTTGCCAATGGATAGTTGATAATGACTTTTTTCTCCACGTGTTTCAACCTGCATACTGGCGGTAGCTTGGGTACTTTTTCCTTTTGAAGCACAATACTGTTGATCCGGTACACTTCACCGTCGCTATCCCAATACAGGTCGCTGGCGGCAATATCCATCGCCTCACATATCGTGAGTGGGTTGACTACAAAATATTCACCCCCGATCACTTTACCTTTTTTGTCGCAAACCTGAATAGGCAGGTACTCTACGTTGGCCGGATCCGAAAAGGATTCCATGATCTCTTTGGCCCGAAGAGAAACGATCATGACGTCTTCGTCATTCCCCAATATGTCGCCCGGTTTTTTCACGGACGAATCGGATTCAATTTTTACGCTGGCGTTCTTAGGCCATTTTTTGGCCTGGCTGCTAACCTCTTTGAGGTTGATCTTGGCCGCCGTTCTGAAACCGTACCAATCTACCATGCACAATTCGTTGTGGGTAAGGTCGAAGTCGTAATGTCTGTGTTCCTGCATAGAATATGTTTTGATGGACTCCCTGGAGGCGGAGCAATCCGGAAAAACGGCAAACTATGGCTGATATTTTCGCAAATGGGCTGCTCGCGTTTGAAGTGCTTGCTTTAAGGGCTGAATTGTATTATTTTAACACCGCGTTTTCACGTTTCATTTGCAATTATTCCGTTTATTTGCCGTTGTATTCTCGTTCCACTTCTACCACTACGTTCATTTATTACAATTCATTTTAAAGCATTCTTATGTCTGCCAAAGAACCTGTGCAGGATAGTGACCTGTACGCCTACGATTCCTTCAGTGGGGGAAGCGGAAAACGATCGGATAATAACTTCTTATGGTGGTGTGCGGGCGCGCACCAAAAGCTGCTGAAACAGTTTCCATCCGAACATAGTAAGTACAGCGGATTGGGTGGGGTGATCCTTGCCACCTTCGTGCTGGCCGCCATTTCATCGGGCTATGCCATTTACAGCATCTTCAATAATATCGGTTGGACGATCCTCTTTGCTGCCATCTGGGGCATCATCATCTTCAATTTCGACCGTTTCCTCGTATCCACCATGCGTAAATATGGCGTCAGCCCGCGCAAGCAGGCCTGGATGGCCGTGCCGCGTATAGCGCTGGCTTTGCTGATCGGTGTAACTATCGCCCGCCCGCTCGAGCTGAAGATCTTCGAAAAGGAGATCGATACCAAGGTGGTGGAGAATATTCACAAAAAGATCCAGTTGAACGATAGCCTGTTGCAGGCCGAGAACAAAGCGCTGATGCAAACTACCGAGGCCGAGCGCAACCGGCTCGTCAACCGTAAGCTCTCGCTGGAAGATACGCTGAGCCGTCTCCAGCAATCTTATGTGCAGGAAGCGGATGGAACGGGCGGATCGGGCAGGAGGGGCATCGAGCAACTTACCCGCCTAAAGATGGACGCTTTCCACAATGCACGTTTGTTGTATACACCAGAGTTGACGCAATTGCAAATCGATATCGCCAAACAGGATAGCATATTGGCCGGCGCCAAGGCGGGCTTGCAGGATAAACGCAAGGAATATGAAGCCGCGGCCAAAGCCAACGTTGGTTTCCTGGAGCGCAACAAAGCACTCACCGACCTGGCCAGTGAAGAAAGCAGTGTATTCTGGACCAGTTTCCTGTTGTCGATGCTCATTATCCTCATCGAGGTGGGGCCCATCTTATCGAAACTGATCATGCCCGTGGGGCCCTACGATATAGCGCTGGCCAAAGAAGAACTGACGCTCATGGCAGCTGCTGAAAATGATATGCGGAAGGACAAAGAACTTACGTCCGAAAAGAAGAAAGCATTTTACCGCAAGCAAAAAGAGGTATCGGATCAATTGGCCGAAAAACTCAGTGCATTGCAGCAAAAGCATATCGATGAAGAACTCGACAAATGGGAGCGTGGGGAATGGAATCCCAAAGACCATCGTGCTTCGATGGACGAGGTGATGCGCAAGATCAAGGAGCGCTACCAGGTCGATGAAGGCGATGTGTTATAGGAAGAAGTATAGCCCTACCAATAAAGCCAGTAAGGTCAGCGTGGATACGAAAGTGACACGGGTGACCTTATATTTTTTTCGGGCAGAAGGTATTACGAGGAAGAGCAGCGCCAGCAACAAGCTCAATACAAAGACACCGCCAACCGCCTTCTGCAGGCTATCGGCAAGGGGATAATATTGAACCATGAGCGCGCCTGCAATGGTGTTGAGCAGCAAGAGCAAGGGGATACTGATAACCCAACCGGACCTCTTACCCCGCAGCAATAGCCAACCGCCCAGTAAAGCCAGCACAATGGAAACAACAGATCGGACATCATTGATAAGCTCCGACCGGCTGATCTGGAATGCCCCGTTGTCCATCCGGTAAGCATCGGCTTTTGAAGAAGTGATGTTGCTGATCTGCCAGGCGAGGTAGATGAACCCGACAAACAATACGATAATACCGGAAAATTTCTCCCGCCAGCTTAATGCTTGTACAGGAGGAGGTGGGGTTGTAATGGGTTGTATTTGTGGTTGCGTTTCCATATCAGGCCGTAAAACGATTGAGGACGCAAGATTAGGAGAAAATCGGGAATCGGCAAATGGAATCGTGACCGGGCATTCTGAAAGCGCTAAACAACACCCAATTATTGCCTGCAGCAGTTTAGCGGGAAGTTTAGCCGGAAGCATGGTTTACGGAGATTTGGTGGCCGTTTTCACACAACGTACCGCAATGGCCCAGTGTTTTTCACCGTCCGGGTGGCGGTTCACAAATTGGCCATTTCTGCCCAGGTTGAGGAACCAGGCATTCGCGGAATCCGATTCGGTAGCGGTCCAGTAGAACCCATGGGCATCGACACGGTGGTAAGTGCGGGCGGTGGTGTCGTAGCTGCCGCTGTAGACGATGTTAAATCCGGCACTGCCGCTGTCGATCAGGGCCTTGAAAGCGGCTCGGCCGCTGTCTTGTCCGTCACCTCGGATGCCGCCGTAATGTTTTACCATAGCACGCCATTCATCGAAGCTGGGCAGGCGCCAGCCGTTGCCAACCTGGCGGCAGCCTTCCATCGCAGCAGGCCAGGTATACAGCCTGCCGTACCGGTCGTTTTTAATGGCTGACCCGGCGAAATCATATGAACCGGGAATATTGATGCGGAGATTGGTCGTCATCCACAGGTTGCCATCGGGCATTGCTTTAAGTGGGTAAACATGACCGTCGCGATCGGAGAGGGTAGTGGATTGCGCCAATACATCCTGGTGCAAGGCGACCGCCAGCATTGTCAATGCAATTAGTATCGAACGAATATTACTCAAAGGATTCAGCATTATCGTTGATCAGGTTAGGTCGGCTCTTTTAACCTCCAGTGCAAGGTATCAATTTCGTCGGTTATTAAGGTTTAATGGTTAACGAATTTCATTAGTGTACGCCCTGCGTGTCAACGCGGGGCTTTTACTTTTGTACTGTACTAAGCAAGGTTAATTTAACTTAGTTAAGCTAAAGAAAATTGACCTATAGGGAAATGAGACGGGCGGGGCCAGGTAGGCATTATTGCCATACCGGAAA
>NZ_JARHUJ010000011.1 GCF_029223285.1 Paraflavitalea sp. CAU 1676
TTTTTTTCTGCGATTCTGAAAACCGGTAACTCTCACGGCTTTCGGATCCTGTTACCTTTTTGACCATATGCTCCATAAATGTCGTGTTTTATGGAAACTGTATAGCTATTTTGGTAAAGGACAAGGTAAAACAGGCAAAAAGTTCCCTGAAACCTGTTTTGCGGCCCTCGGCAAAGTGACCCCACCCCTCCACCTATACCGCATTAGCGACTCATTACGCCCCAACAACAAGACCAAAGCCTCTACCACTAAACGTAAGACTGCCGGGCCGCCATGCGTCGCTAATAACCTTTAAACGCATCCCGCATACAGACATGCGTTGCTGTTGTTTCCGGTTTTGGGTTTACATTGCAGTCAACCTGTAGCGTACCCCCAGCCAACCCGCCGGGGGATGGCCTACGAGTTGCCTGGGAATGGCCTAAGCTCCTAGTGTAGGAGTAGGATTTCTGTAGGACTTCTGTACCACCTCCAGAGCATACCTTCCCAATCCCACGCCCATTAGCCACCCACTCCCCCGCCTGAAAGCTCCCGTTGTCCGTCTAGTCCGGCGCCTGGTTTCGCCAAGAAAATGCACATTTTGCGACCAGGCCTCCACATACATGTAACCTGCCCAGAGCGTCTCCCCGCCGCTTAATTTCCAGGTCAAACCGGCTCACCCTCCCTTGCACATATGCAGGTTCCGCCCTATCTTTCCACCCACCCAACGCCCTTTACCATGCCCAAATTCGTGATCCACAAAAAAGGATTCTTCTATACCGACGAAGCATTCGAAGCCCATCCCGAAGCGAAAGGTTCTATCGTTAATACCTTCGGCTCGCTCGATACCGCCACTGCCGCCAAAGCAGCCTACGATGTTGCCTCCATGCAAAATCTCAAAGGCACGAACGCCATCGATTTTCTGTTTAGCCACAAGAATTATGACGGGGCTTTTCAACAACTGGAAGCGTTCTACAAAAAGGATTTCGGCATTACCCTGACCGATAAATATTACTTCAACTTCCCCCCGCATATTTCGCGTGACCAGGCAAAGGTCTTTCTCTCCATCCTTGAAATTTCATTTCACGACATCGTGGAATACCCGGACGATGCGGTGTTAAACCCCGATGATTTTAAATTAGATCATATGGAACTGGGAGAATTTTAGCGTATGAATGCTGTCATCCATTCCCGCATATCGGTAAAGCGCAGAGGTGGTGTCATCGAAGACTACCTGGCTATTCACGATTTCATGGACTGCACCAAGGAACTGTGCAGCGATAACCGGCACCGCATCCTGCATACCATGTGGGGTATTAAACGCGTCATCGTTCCCATCTTTGGGCACACCATCACCAACAGCGATGGCAAAGCGGTTAATATAAAAGACCTCTGCGAGCAGGATCATATCCTGCCAGATTATCAGAACCGCTTCATACCCACACTAGCTGATTTTGTATCAGCGCTGGAACCATCCGCAGCCAACGGCATCAACTTTGAAGCTTTCGCCCAATCTTATGCAGGCGACAAAGACCTGCATGAATTGTTGCTATCTCCCCTGGCCAATACTGGCCACAAAGCCTCCCTGCTTGTAACACACAATTCCTGGTTCATCAATGAGATCGTGCCGAAAGTGCTGGGACGCCGTCCCGAAATAAAAGACTTCGCCATCAGGCCCGCCGACCTGTTCAACCATATGGAGTTCAGGCTGTGGATGGATAACGGCTCAGGTTTTCCCGACAGCAGCCGGCTGACTACCGGTAAAATAGTGGGATAGTTTTACTGCACCGGCATGCTTTGCATGTTATCAGTATTCGTAGTCTTCAATGGGAATTTATCTTTCGAAGTAATATGCACATTATGGAATTGCCAGCCGGAAGCATAGCTAATATCACCCGTAGTAGCAGCATCGATCGTCACATCTTTGAAATGGAATCCTGTAAGTAATGACTGCGATAAACCGGTTGCACTGATCACCCGCTTAACACCGGCAGCTTTTATGCCACTCACATAAATATTCCTGAATTGTGGAATTCCTTTTTCGGCAGGCTCTACTTTTTGCAACATCGCTTTCCAGTGAGCAGGTATGGAGTCGTAATTGTACCCATCCGGTAGTTTGGAGTAACTATACGTGGGATTCCAGTTCATGGTGAAGTGAAATGCATTGCCTACACTATCGAGTTGGTTATTGATAAAATAAATATCTTCTACTGTGCCTCCCCGAGTGGTGGCTGATTTGATATGAAACCCATTGCCCGTACCCATGGCCACGAGGTTGGTGGCCAATACATGGCGGATGCTGCCGGAGGTCTCTGATCCTACAGTAAGCAGTCCGCCGCCTTTGCGGGCGATGCTGTTGCGGATCACGATATACTCGGTGGGACGGTTAACGCGCAGGCCATCCCAGTCGCGCCCGGCTTTTAGACAGAAGTCATCGTCATTACAATCGATATCGCAGTTCTCGATGAGTACCCAGGAAGAAGAGTCCACATCTACTCCATCGGTACTGGGACCTTTCCCATCTTCGTTATTGCGGATGATGACGCCATTTACCGTAAGGTATTTTGAGTACAACAATTGAACCGTCCAGAAACCTGCGTTGGAGAAGGTAACTCCCTTGAGGGTAATATCGGCTGACTCCTGCACGAGGAAGGTGCGCACGCGTTTGGCATCATAGTCAACGATCCAGCGAAGGCCTTTGGGTTCGTACTCCTGCCGGCGCATGGTCCAGTATTTATCCCAGCAGAATTTTCCCCGCGCATTGACCTTTCCTTCGCCACTCACCATTACGTTCTGCTGTCCAATAATATTGATCAGCGCTGCAGGCCATTTCATTTCGATGCCGGCGATGCGCGTATCGATCTCCGGATAATCTGAAAAACTTTGACTGCCGAGCAGGGTAACACCTTTGCCGATTTGCAGGTGCACATTGCTTTTGAGAAAGATAGAACCGGTTACATATTCACCGGGCTCAAAGGTTACGATGCCGCCGCCTTTGACAGCACAATCGTCGATGGCTTTTTGGATGGCGGCGGTGGTAAGCGTTTGGCCATTTTTAACAGCGCCGTATTTATTGACGAGGAAAATCCGCTTATTGGTGGGTTGTTTGCGGGCGCCCGTTTTCTTTGCCCAGGCAAGTACGTGGGCAGGAATGCTGTCGGGCTGGTTGGCCAGGGCGGGCAGACTGAACAATAAAACCACAGAGGCTACGATCCCGTACAAGGCAATTCTACGCATGGCAAGCTGATTTGAGAACGGGAAAATAGAACAGGATGAGAGCGTGGCTGTCCTGCGGCATCCTGCAGCCGCACAAATGAAGATGACGACGCTCATGCTCAAAGGATGATTTCCACGAACGCCCGACCGACCGCCCCCCCTGGGCAGGTTAGCTCCCGGCGCCTCGTCTTGAAAACCCTCCAACAGCTAACTCATTTACTCAACAACTTAAACTCTTCCTGCGTAACGGTAAACACCGTACCATGACGCAGCCCTTTGGGAAAGGTTACTTTGTCGGAGATATCGGTCCAGGTAATAAGGTCCGTAGAAGTGATGGCGCCGTATTTATGTTCGGTGTACTTATCGAAGTAAACGATCCAATTGGCACCGATCTTTATCACGGTAGGACCTTCTGCCCAATACTTCCCGGTAATGGGAGACGATGGAGCGGAATATCCACCGGTGAGTTTTTTGCTGGTGGCGATGCGCAGGTTCTTTTGCGCCGGCTTCCGTGTTTCATCCTTCAGGAACATGACGTACTGCTTTCCATGTTGCTGAATGGTGGCATCGATGACATTGAAGCCCTGATCGTACAGGAGTTTGGTTGGACTGAATGACTTAAAATCTTTCGTGGTCACATAATACATGCGGTGATTGTATTTATCATCGCCAGCCGTATCGCCAGCGGCAAACCTGCCGGGTATGGTAGTGGCCCAGTAGATCATGTATTCTTTTTTGCGCTTGTCGTAAAAGATCTCGGGCGCCCAGCAGTTACGGGCGGTTGGTTCGTGCTCCATTACCGGGATGAATTGCTGATCGCTCCAATGGATGAGGTCTTTGGAGCTGGCATAGCCAATTCCTCCGTCGTTCCAGCTTACGGTCCATACCATATGAAAGTTGCCATCAGCGCCCCGTACAATGCAGGGGTCGCGCATCAGTTTGTCTTTGGCAACGGTGGGCTTGAGGAAGGAGCTATCACCCTTCAACGATTGCCAGGTGTAGCCATCGTGACTGTAAGCAAGGTGTAATCCATCCTCGCCATTACCCTTAAAATAAGAGAAGAGATAAACAGGAGCGCTGGATTGCTGGGCAAGTGATACTTTGGTAACTAAGAGCAGTAAGAGGAGCTTGTACATAATTGAATATCTGAAATTCTTTTCAAAGCTGATCATCATTTTCAGATGACTTCCATAAAAAAAGAAACCCGCCAACCTGCGCTTGAATCAGCCGCAAGGCAAGTGTTGTTAAAAATTATATTTAATTCCTCACCAACGTCACACTCAACAGGCCGATCAACACATCATTGGCGAGGGCGTGCACCGTGAGCGATTTCAATTCCTTCTCACTATTCAATGGCATATCGAGGATCGTGGCGGCGCCGCCATCGATGGCCCGATTGCTGAAGCCCTTCAGGGAGGTATATTCCTTTACCGATGAAGGCGCCACCACTACACCCGTCTTCAGGTATAGGCGCAAGGGTTCTTCTGCATCTGTCGTAAACGCATAACCATCGGTATAGAAATCCTGCTCGATGGGCCACCAATTTTCGGGGTTCTTCAACAATAAGGTATCGGCCGTACCATCTGTGTACTCCACCACTACCCTTCCATTCGCCATACGGCTCTGCATAGGGTTGGTAGTACCCGCCATCAACAGGTAAGCATGCGAAGACCGGCCCGTGAGCGGTAACACCGTACTATCGGGATAATTGTCCCATTGAGAGGTCCACAGCACATTATTGGCAGAAGTATCGCCCGATGTGCCAAATGGTATATGCTGCTCAAGATTGATCTCATTATTGCTACCGGCCAGTTGACGTAAGCCCGAATCGTTGATAACTGGCTGCACCAACGGATAACACCAGTTACCAATTCCCTGCGTAGGTAATTGCAAGGTGGGCGATGCCGGTCTGGGTGACAGGTACACCGGCTCAAACACTTTATTCAATTTTCCATTCATCTTATTGGCCAGCTCTATTTTCTCAAAGGCTATGCCTATAGAAGGAATACTCCAGTTGAGCATCGTTGCTTCTACCACCCGAGTGCTATCCCACACGAAACGGATGATATTGGTACCCGATACCAAATAAGGCGCCGGTATATGTACGGTAGGCGATACACCTTTGGCCGGCACCTCCAGCGGCATACTGATCAACCGCGGACCGGGATTCAATACCAATCTCCCCTTCACAGCCTGGATATGGTTACGTACTTTAAAATAAATACCGGTTGAATCCTGTCGCACCGGTATTATGTCCAGCGACTGCGTGATGTTGATATCTACCGCCTGCCACCAGCTCATGCTCCCCTGTTTCAATTGCACAAAAAACGTCTTTCCTCCTTCACCCATTGCCACTCTTCCTTCCACTTTGTTGTTGCGTACCAGAGGCAATTGCAAGGCCCCTTGTGGATCGTATACCTGCTGTACCGCAGCATTGCCGCCATTGATCGCGATGGCAGTACCGCCTACCTGACTGCTATCTACCTGAAGCGCTTGTGGCACTGCACCCTTCCAGGTGATGCTAATAGCATACTTGTTTTGTTTTGGCACCGTTATTTCCCAGAGTGGTTCGCCCACCGCTTCATTCACCGGCCTGCCAGCTACAGGTTTGCCATTCACCGTTACCACCGGCACACCTGTTTTTACTGCCCGCACTACCAGGCGGAGATGCATGGTATGCGAATAGCCTGGAACAATGATGTATTGGTCTTTGACAGCATCCCGTTTATAATCGACCTGTATGCCCGGTGTTTGCAACGAGGCCGCATTCCAGCCCGCCGGCCAGCCGGGCCTGATGGTGAGTGTGTCTCTGATAGCATCGGGCAATATGCCAAACAGTCCTTCTACCAGCGTACGCGATGCCATGCCAATGGGGTCTGCAAAATCTCTGTACAATTCTCCGCGTATGGCATCATAGAATGGCAGCTGCTGAAAATTACCCGGACTAGCTCCTACATACATCGACTCGAGCAGCGCACTCTTCCACAAGCGGAATGCTTCATCCGCACGATTTCCCTGCCAGTAAGCCAAGGCCGTATGCAGATTCTCGGCCAGCGCCACATTGTTGATAGACCAGGTATAAGGTTGCCAATTGGTGGTTGACAACATATAATGATCCTTACCCGGCAGACCTTTTACCTGCATGGGTATATGTGGCAAATGCTGATCGATGTACTTCAACGACTGCCAGGCCTGGAAAGCGTTGGGTAGTCCGCCATCGAGCGCATGATAGATCGTCCATAAACCAGCAGACGGGTGAACCAGCTGCAAGCCCAACAGGTCTTTGTATTCACCGTATACGCCTGCGGACGGCAGCCACAGCTGTTTATTAATCGCTGCCGCGATCTTTGCCGCTTCTTCCCGGTATGGCTTTCCATCTTTACCAACGATGGCTGCCAACGTAGCGGCCATAGCATTGGCCCGGTAGTTATAGGCCGATGAATGCGTTACTCCTCCGCCGCTGTACTGCAGCGCATCACTGGCCCAGATGCAGCAATAGGCATCGTACAATCCATCATTATCTGCATCGAAATTGCGCTTCTCCCAGCTAAGGTGCCTTTCGATCACCGGCCATATCTCACGGATGAACGCCGTATCGCCCGTATAACTGCAATGAGTAAGCAATTGATCGATGAACACCAGGTTCATATCGTAATGGTGCGGGCGCATATCCCCATTGGGATTGCGGCAGATATACCCGCTGCTGAACATGGCATTGCCCATCTTCTCCTGCTGACGCGCGAAATGCAAGGCCGTATCGGGAACTACCGGTCCGCTCAATGGCGTAGTAACCTGCGATGCCGCATAGCTGGTGAAATGCCGGCGCGCACGATCGTGCCAGCCAAGTGGATCGGCGGTGTAAGCACCACGCCAGGCGGGCAGGCGCATGCGCCAGGCAATAGCGCCGTGCATGTACGTAGGATCGTCCCAGATGGCATCGGCTGCGATACCCAGTGCACCACCGAGCGTGTTGAGGTATGGATCGGGTGTATTGATCTTTATCCTGTTGGCCAGCAAGCCGCGCGCACTGTCGGCGCTACGATAAATAGCAGGAATATCTGTATAAGCAACGGCGCCTGCGTTGGCGGCAGGCTGGCGAATCAGGAAATAAGCTGTATCCGTTCTCTTCAACTCCACCTTACCGCAAACCATGGGCGCATTGCCCGCAGTGCTGGCATCGGCAGACAGGGGCGATTGCTGCTGGTTGGCATCTGCCGTATGCAATTGCATCCCCGCAGGAAACACACCTTCCAGCTTCTTTGCTCCGTTATCACCAAAGCGAACAGTAAATTGGTTGCCCTGCAACTCATACGCATTACCAGTACAATAAGCAGGCTGTAAATAGAAGGATGATTCGGGATCGGCGCCGATATCCCCATCGCGCGAAAACTTTTTACCGGTGGCCCCGCCAAAGGCAGCCAACAATTGTACCGGTACAGTCAATCCCTTCGGCACCACTTGAATGATCATCGCTTCCTGGTCGTAGGTGGCGATCACATTCAGCAGCAGGGAGCCGGTACCCAGCAAGGGGTCCCTGATCTCGTACTGCATCGAACCGGGGCGATAAATGGCTTTTATGTTTTTAGCAGCGGTGAGCCAACTGCTTTTATTGCCGCTGATGATGCCCAGCTTACAATTGCCGCCCATACCGGGCAGGTACAAAGCAAATTCCGGCAAGTCGCCGGCCTCTACCCGGAATGCGGTATTGCCGCCATACAACGCGCGGTTGAAGCGGAGTGCACCATTCGTCGTTACAAAATCCTTCCCTTCGGGCCGGTAATGGAGCGTACGTTCCTTACCATGCCAGGGAGCAGCAGCTGGCACCTGACCATTGGCTATAGGCGCAATAGCCAGTAAGAGCAGGGCACAAATAAGTCGTATCAATGGGAGCGATTTAAGGCATCTTACGCAACCCTTCCCACTTTACGGACCAGGTATCTTTTGGGAAACCCGGATTAAGGGTTGTATTGGCATCGGATCCGGCACACATGAGCGCGATGGCACTTAATAATCCGCCATTGCCCGGCAAGTAAATCGTTAATCTTTCATCCTGATAATTGTGGCCGTTGACAAGGTAAGTATTGGTTCGAACCGGCATGAACAAAGCATCGATGGCTTTTTCCGGTTTGTTGAGCCGGGTGGCAGCCATGGCCGTGAGTGGAAAATCCCATCCCCAGGTATCATCCCATTTCCAGATCTTCCACACCAACTCAAAGGTACTCTTCATTACGACAGTATCCAAGTGATTGCTGGCAGGCAGCGAAGCATAGGTACCCAGCACGGCCGGATGGTCGGTAAGGTACTTTTCCGTCGTGTAACAATCGGGCGTGGCCTCTGTGGCGAGGTATACGCCATTGGCCTGCGGTAGCGGGGCCAGGTTATCAATGATCTTATCCCATTCGGCTTTGCGGGGAAGGCCGTCTCGTATTCTCCATTGCTGCGCCACATTGAGCGCCCAATGCCAGTAAGCCAGTTCATACGTGGGATTGAAGGTGGTTACCGCGTCAAAACATTCCTGCGCCGGTATCAGGCCCTTCCCCAGGTTGTATCTCTTCTTAGCGGCATCGAAAGAAGGAAAGGAGGCCATAAAATCGGCGGTAGCAAACACCAGTTCTTTGTATTTATCCAGCACCTGCTTCGACTTTCGCTCGCGGTAGCTCAATTCGGCCATATAGATAAAATGCGGCTGCTGCCAGATGAGAAAAGAACCGACCGACGAGGGTGATTCATTGCCTTCGTGGTCCGTCATCTTCTGCCAACGTACCCCTTCAAAACCCTGGCGTTGTGCAATGGCTTTGGCGCCGCCTGCCACAGTAGCATACCAGTCCAGACTTTTTTCCATCAGCTCCGTTCTGCCCCACAAGGCAAAATGCACGGCATGCCACCAGTGCATTTCCAGATGCGGTTTGCCATACCAACTATTGTAGGTGAGGCCGGTTTCCTGTGGTGGAAAGTTCGAGGCGCATTGTAGTTTGGTAAGGTATTGCGACAGCACCATCCGTCTTTCCAGTTCGGGAGCACGGGTATCTTTGCTACCGGCGAAGTCAACTGCACCGCCACTTTTCCAGAACTGTTGCCATCCCTGCTGGCTATTGCTACTGGTTTGCTTGAACGAAGGCAACGCGAGGGCTGGCGGCTTTTGTGAAAAAAGGAAACTGACCTCAAAAGCATCTTTCTCCGCCTGCGGGATGATGATGAACCGATCGTGCTGCACCTGTAGAATATTCGCCTTTTGTGGGGAGCTGCACCGCAGGTAGTAATCGGTGCTGTCGAGTGTGTGCACGATCGTAGAAGGCAGGGATGTGTTGATGCGCTCATTCGCTTCACCATCGCCAACATAAAAGCCAGCCAGGTGTTTATCATTGCCGGCTGCATATACCCCTACATCTTTAAACTGCGCATTGGGATAGGGGAAATGGATGGTGAGTTTCAATTGCTGCTTCCGCACCAGTGGCGAAATCACCCGCACAGCGATCATATCGAGCGACTGATGCGCGTAGGTGATCACCTGCACCGGCTGGCCTTCTACCGTGAAGCGGCTGTTGAGCTCACCCGTCCACATGTCCAGCTGCTGGTTGATGTCTTTAATATCATCGATCGTGGCCGGGGCTCCGTTCTTTTTGATGATCTCCAATCCGATATTGCCCAATTGAAGGCGATGGGGATTGACGCGGAAATAATCTACCGCATGCTTATTGCGCTCCGGCTCTTTCCATTGCACCGGATACGGGATCTTGCGGCCTTCCAACTCATAAGTCCGCAAGGTTTCCTCGAACTTGTAATGATTGATATTGGGAAAGCTATGCCATCCCCATTCTGATTGAGTGCCGAGCGCCACGCCACCTTTATAATAGGCAGGAAAGGATTGCAGTCCCGTTACATCGGCTGTAAATGCGAAGCTGCCATTGCCGATGGACAAAGAGGAAAGTGAATCGGCTTTATTGACCTTTACGGTATGGCGCTTTACGACTGCCATACGGTCGATGAGCGGCTGCTGTGCCAACGTGCCCGCACCTGCCAATATCAATAATCCTATTAATAGTCTTTTCATAGTTGATCGGCTTTACTGGTATCAAAACAGGTCATTTACAGACGGCATGGTAAACTGCTTGCGCTGATCTTCCGGTTTTGGTAACCCGAAATAGAACCAGAGCGTTCTCTTTACGGGCGCATTGAATTTGGTAAACTCACCCGCTGGCCCCAGGTTGCTGGTGTTGGCACTGATATTCAACGCCAGTTTGGTGCCGATGGGCGGTATCGCCTCCAGAAAAGAAATATCGCCGGTTGGCAAAGTAGGATGCGGCACAATACCCGATAGTCCATAGAAATTGAACAACCGTACATACAGCCCGGTATCCTTACTGGCTACAAGGAATTTCCCTTCAACCGTATTCAACTCCATCCAGGTAATATCGGCAAAATATCCTTTGAACTCCGGGAAATTCCAGGGATAACTGCCGGTTTGCGTATTGTTGTACATGTTCTCCCACACATTCCTGGTAACGCCCTGCAGGCGGTTCTTCCACACCCGGTAAGGCCCTTTGCCCAACCATTTGGCGCCCAGCACAAAATTTTCCGGATAGCTGAAACTGATGCCTGCCAATGGAACAGCGCCAGTTAGATTGTACTCGTAATCGAGGCTTACCCAGCCGCCGGGGTGCATCGTCCAACGGGCATATTTAAGGTCGCCGGTATACTTTACTTCAATGCTTCGTGTGTTGCTATCGGCTATCGTTGAGATACCTTCAAAGCCGGCATTGCCACCCACCAATACCGGACCATTGCGGAACAGCAAGCTATTGCTCACCGCATTGGCAACCCCCGTAAGCAGACCTGTTTTCTTACTAACCGTGATGGCGATGCCTGCCGACCGCAGCGTGTAGGCCGTATCAGCTTCTACAAGATGTACCGAATCATTATTGGTGGAGATGACGGTTGACAGCAACTCCGTATTGGACTTGATAGACCAGGTTTGACGTACTATCTCTTTGCCCGAAGGATCATGGACTATTAAAGTAAGTGCATCGTGGTTCTTCCAATCGGTGGGCAGGTTGAGCAACAGTTCTCCGGATTGTGTGGGTGCGATGGCCGGACCAGCCGCTGTTCCTTTCTTCAATATGGTGGTACCTGTTTGTCCGCTGAACGGTTTGGTATAATTGACCAGCTGCCAGCTGAATTTACATTGCGACAGGTTGGTGAAATGGTAGCGATTCTCCAGTGTTATCTGTCCATTGAACGATGCCGGCAGGGTTTGCCATTTTATTTTTACCGGTGAGAATATTTCGCGGATGGCCCAGAAGCTGCCTTCCTTTTCGCGGTGCGGCCCCACTACCCCATCGGGTGCATTGACGCCATTTACATCGATGCGGCCATCGAAATCGGTACGAACGATGCCTTCATCCACCAACGCCCAGAGAAATCCGCCGCCCGACTTCTTCGCACTCCAGTGCAGCTCCCAGAAATCGTTGAGCGCAGCGCCGCCGCCGCCATCATCCTGGCAGTGCAGAAATTCGGTAGGCATATAGATATCTGGCCCAGCGAGAATATTCTTACTGCTGTAGTAATCCTCGTAGTGATTGCAATCGATGCCATTGAAGGTATTGCCGGGCCGGTGGTGCGCGTGGATCACCGGGCGGTTGGAGAGATCGTACTGGCCATAGTCATCATCGAGTTCCTTGTTGTGGCCACCTTCATTGCCATTGCTCCAGAAAATGATCGAGGGGTGATTGGCATCTCGGGTAACCATCTCCTTCACCAATGGCGTGCCGGCCTTAGTACTGTAAGCCTTTTGCCAGCCGGCCAGTTCATCGAGCACATAGAGTCCCAACGAATCGCAAAGCTCCAGAAAACGTTTATCGGGTGGATAGTGCGAGCAACGCACGGCATTCATGTTCATTTCTTTGATGAGCAACACATCGGCGAGGTCGATGGCAGGGCTTACGGTTCTGCCTGTCTCGGGCCAAAACACATGGCGGTTGATGCCTTTCATTTTGATCTGTACGCCATTGAGGTAAATGCCATCGCCCTTGCGTATTTCGATGGTGCGGAATCCGAAACGCTCTTTGGTGGTATAGACTGGCTGCGCGCCATTGGAGAGATTCACCTGTACCGTGTAGAGGTTCGGCGTTTCGGCGGTCCATAATTGAGGATTGCTAACTTGGGTAGTTAGCTTTATCAGGCTATCGCCTGCTTTTACTGTTTGCCGGGCTGTTGCGACCGTTTTGCCGGCAGCGTCTTTGATGGTCGCTGTTAGCTGGCGGGCTGCTTTGATATTGGCCAGCGACACATTCATTGCAAAACTGCCATCGGCTTTGGCGTCGATGCTGGTATGATCGATGTATTCTTTGGGAAGTGCTTCGAGATATACCGGACGGAAAATGCCGCCGAAGACCCAGTAGTCGGCCAGCCTCTCTGCATTGTTGACCGATTCATCGGCCGATAGTTTGCTTACGGTTACTTCCAGCAGGTTGGGCTTGCCGGCAAGGAGCTTATCGGTGATATGGTATTTGAAACGATAGAAGGCGCCCTGGTGTACGGGGCCAGCCAGTTTGCCGTTCACCTTTACTTCGGCATCGGTCATGGCCCCTTCAAAGACGATGAATATCTCTTTCTGCTTCCAATTGGCAGGAATAGTAAAGTTGTATTTGTACAATCCTTTTTCGTCGGCAAAGCGGAAATTACGGCCGTAGGTCTTGTAATCGCGCCCATAGTTATAGGCGCCAAAACCCTGCTGTTCCCAACAGGAGGGAACTTGTATGGTTGTCCATTGGCCGCTTTTGCGGCCACCTGTACAAAAGAACTGCCAGGCTACGGTATGGTCTTTATCAGTACCCGACAGGTATTTGATCTCTTTTTCCTGGCTCGTGGCCATGTAGCTAATGGCCATGCATAGCATGGCGCTTATCGTGCAACGGAGGTTCATATCAAAGTCAATAAAGCAGCTGTATCAACGCTTCTTCAACGGCAGCAGCGGATCATCAACAGGCTTATTGCGGTCGCAGGTAAGCTCGCCGTTGTTGTATTCCAGCATGGCCAGTTGTATGAGGGTGCGTTTATCATCTACAGATCCGGGCTTGGCACGTTTGTCCTTTCTACGTCCCGGATGTGTGAAGTAATACAGGTATACTTTATCGTGATTCACCACCACATCGGCATGGCCGCCGATGGACTGGTCTTCGGCGCCGGTGCCCGGCTCTTCCAGCACACGGCCCGGCTGCTTCGTCCATTGCAGCAGATCGGTGGAGCTATAGATCTCCATCCCCTTCCACACATCGATCACCATCCAATATTTCCCTTTCCAGGGAAACACTTTGGGGCCTTCGCCCCGGGCCGCTATCGCTTTGCCTTTATCGGTCCAGGTATACAGGTCCTTGCTATCGGCATAATAAATGGATTTGCCATCACGCTCATTGTTGTACCAAAGGCGCCAGGAGCCGTCGGGCAGGCGGTATACCGATGCATCGATGACACTATTGTTCACCAACGGAAGGGTGGACTGATAGGTCCAGTTCACCAGGTCCTTGCTGGTGCAGTGCACTATATTGCGCGGATGCGCCCAGTCTTTGAATGTACCGGGCACATAGGTGAGGTACATATGATAGGTGCCCTCGTGCTCGATGATATCGGGCGCCCAAAAGGTATACCCTTCATGTGGCCGGTAATTGATATTGGCCGTGTCTTTGTATTTCCAGTGCAGACCGTCTTTCGATTCTGCAATACCGATGCGGGTGCCATGCACCCAGGCTACGGAGGTAGAATCGTCGTTGTTGGCGCGGCGGTTGGTATAGAACATCCACCACTTCTTCACATTTGGGTTCCAGATCACCACCGGATCGGCTGCTCCATCGTATACGGGATCGCAGTACAGCGGCTTGGGCGCCGGCGATTGGGCGGTAGCAAGAGCTGTACACAAGAGCTGTAAGGAGGCGATGATGGTGAGGAACTTCATAGTGTTTGACATTAACGCAACGGAAAGTTGATACCGGCTTATAAGGCGCTCCAATAGGTTGATAGCTTGCAGGCGCCCAGGGGTGAACTATTCACTATCAGGTCAGCTTTACTGCCTGGCGGGCGAGCAGCTTCCATTCCTTGCCTTGTTTTTTCCATACCGTGAGGATGGCCAGTTTTACAGCACCGGGTTTGCCGCCATCATTTGTTTCGGCAGCGAGTTTATGACGCACGATCGCTACATCGCCCGATACGGTAATGGTTTGCTCGGTAAGGTCGATGCTCACGAAATCGGATTTACCACTGGCAATGGCTTCTACGAAGGCAGCCTTGTCTTCCAGCTTGCCACTGGAATGCCCATAGGTAAGTTCGGTAGCGGCAATTTTTTCGAGGACTGCTTTATCACCATCCACCATCGCTTTGCGCAATGTTTCCACAGCAGCTGCTACGGCAGTTTCGTCTTTTGATTGGGCCATTACGGTAACAGTGACAAGGTTTACCAGTAAGAGCAGGCTCAGCAATTTAATTCGCATTCTATATAATTTTTGCGGGTTAAGAATGAACCCAAATTAAGTCTTATTGAATAATTCGCGGCCGCCCGGGCTGCCCAAACTTGACTTTCTCTAAAAGGGCTATTGGCAAAATTGTAACCTCAGTTGTCAGGCCCGAAGCCCGGGGCTGCCATTTAGCCGCGGTAAACAGCCCGTCGGCTCCCCTGTTCTCTGCCAGCCGCGATGGGAAATTGGTATTATAGAATTTCTTCCAAAGCACCCCTTCTTTATCCATAGCGGCAATGCGGTTGGCCATGCCATTGGTGACCAGTATCTCCAACTGATTGCTGGCCTTGAGAACTGTTGCCGGTATAGTTACCTGGAATACCGGCCCTATCAGGGTAGCGATCTTTTTACCATTGAGGATCACTTCCGCCGACTCCTGCACCTGCCCCAGATCGAGCAGGAACTGCTCCGCTTTATCGGCAGGCTTTGGAAAGCTGATCTTATAGGATGCAGTACCGGAAAACTTCTTGACTTCCTCACCCGCCCATTCGGTCCAGGAGCTTAGCAGTGTGGCGGTAGTTGCAGCTGGTAAAACGGGACCACCCTTTACAAAACTTACCTGCCAGGTGCCACTAATCGTAGAGGGTTTGCCCGTTGCGAGGTACCCCGGGAATGGCGAGCCACCAGGGGCCTGTGCTGCCGTTTGCAGCACACAACTTTCGCCGGGATTGAGTTGCAGGAATACTGCCGTTTGACCGTTTTCTTTCTTTACCGTTCCGATACCCTGCCTGCCTTGCATGGGATCGAATATGGTTACGTGATTGGCAGACGTTGCCATGGTGATCCAATCATCGACACGTTTGTTGCTGGTATTGGTGATGAAATAATACTTACCGCCAGCAATGGAACGACGTATACACAACAGGCCGTTTTGAGCCATGGTTTCGCGGGGCACTTTGGCGGCTGCCATCAGTTGCTGCCAATCGTCGGCCAGCAATACCCGCCCTTTGCCTACTATGGCCTGCTGCACACCATTAACGCTGACAAACTGCAGGCTGCCTATCAGTTTCCTAAAGACTTCCTGACGTTTGTCCAGATCGCTGAATCCAGGAACATCTTCAGGCAGGCTTGTATGCACAAGAATGGTAGCCCCTTGCCCAGCCAGGGTTACCAGCTTTTGCAAGGTCTCCAATGGCAGGTATTTGATATGCGGTACAGCGATGGTCTTATAAGCATTGCCGCCCGACAACAGATCCCGACCGGTATATTTCACTTGTTGCAATTGTTTATCGGAGAAGAGATCAAATGTATAGCCCTGCTCCAGCATCCAGGCTGCAACACTTTTGAAATCGGTATTCTCAAATCCTTCCATGCCATCGAAATGATGCAGCAGGTCCCGGCCCGGTTGTGCAAAGCGGTCATACACCGGAAAATACAGCAGAACATCATTATCGGGTTTACCTGCCTGCAGGAACGACTGTGTACGGGCTATATACTTATTAAGTGTGGGAAAATCTTTCCAGAATGGATTGTTGGGATGAAAATGCACGGCCGCATAAAATAACCAGCCTGGCCAGGAATCGTTGGCTGGTGAATAATTGGTGCCGTGATAGAAAATATGATTTACGCCGCCAATGAAATATTTGTCGATGGCCAGCTTCACATCACCGAGGGTAGATATAAAATGCTCATTGAGCCAGGTGGCGGCTTCGGCCGAAGCGAGCGGTTTGCCCATCACATGTGCGGTAGACGTAGCAAACTTGAAACGTAATATATCTGTTCCTTCCGTTTCGGGTATATCGATGGCGCCGTAAAGATCGAGTATGTTGGCGGGCGATCCGTGCGACTGGTTGCGGATGAGCGCTCCTTTGCTTTTGGCCCAGCTATGCCAGGGAGTCGTGAATTTCTCCAACAGCAGCTCGGAGATGGTTTGCCGGTAATCGCTCAATACGCGCGCATTCTTATCGGCATTGTCTTTACCGTATAATGCCGGCAGTTCTTTTCGCAGATCATATCCCCGGCGCTGCTGAAATTCGTTCAGCAGATCGGGTGTCCAGTTGGCCTGGCCCCGCGCATCATCCACCTCATACGAATCGTTGAAATAAGAGCGGATGCCTTTTACCTGTTTACCGGCAAATGCTTTGTCAAAGTATTGCAGGTAATGCTGCAAGGCAGGTAACGAGAAGTGATCGATCACATCGCCTTCGCCACCTGGCGCTGCGCGCTCCACGAGCTTGCCATGCCAGCCCTGGAAAAGCCCATAGAGTGTCCAATTGCCTGCCGGCGCCGTCCAGTTCAGCGTACCATCGGGCGACACGTTACCGGTAAGGTCCTGCTGATTGCCTTTATCATCATAGGCCATCAATAAGGTAACCGGTAGTTCTTTCCCGAACCTTACCTGGTCGAATGCATATTCCTGTAATCCTTTATTGGTAGCGATGGGATAGCTGAGTGTTTTGATATCAACCGGTTTGCCGCTTACCGTGCGCACCATCGGCTGTTGCGTAAACAACACTTTCTCGGTGAGCTTTTCACCGGTATTGAGCGACCATGTTTTCAGGTTTACATTCTTACACGCATCGGTTGGTGTAACCCAGGGTCCGCCAAAAGGCCATCCCGTACCGGTCGCCAGGTCGATGCCCATTTTAAGGCGGTTCGCCTCTTGTAAGGTATGTTCGAGCATGCTTACCCATTGCGGCGATAGAAAGGGAATGAATTGTTGCTCGGCACCGTGTACTCCATAAATGGGGGTGATCTCGAGTCCACCCAATCCGGCTTCGCTGTATTGTTTCATCAGCGAGCTGAGATCGGTTTTGTTCACCGCACTGCCCTGCCACCACCAGCGTGTCCAGGGTTTGGCGGTGCTGGTAACAACAGGCCATTTACTTTGTGCGTGTGTAGCTGTAACAGCAAAAAACAAGCAGGTAATGAGGGAGGCGCGTTTCATGGAGTGACAAGTTAATACCGGGCAATGGTGTGAACAAGGGAATTGTGTGTTGATTTGACAGTAAGCAGCGTATGCTTGTGTCTGGCGCCCGGTGCAGGTGTTTTCATATAGCAATCGTTTAGTATGAGAACCAATTGCTTAAAAGTAGGACGGCGCAGCTGTTCTATCATCCTGCGCCGTCCTGATAAACCTATTAATTACCATCGGGCTTTGTTACGTTAAGGCGGGGGCTTAGTGGCCAGTGCCAGTCTTTCACATCATCTGGCTTAGCGGGATCGAATGCAGGCAGGTCTTTTTTGAGGAGCTTAGCCAGCAGGAGATCATTCTTACGGATTCCTTCAACAATACATTTCGCGATCTCGTACGCTCCATAAGGATTGAAGTGCGTATTGTCATTAAGTGCTTTTTCCTGTCCCTGGAAGGTATTGGCCGGATAGATCACGAATGCCAGCTGACTCTTATCGCGGCCCCAGGCCTCATATAAGGTCTTGCTCATGTTGTTGAGATCGATAAGCGCCACGCGCTCCTCAACCGCTACCTTTCGAACGGCAGCCGGATAATCGCCCAGTGTATTGACGATCTTGCCGGTGCTGTCGAAGCTGCGGCGGTGCATGGAAGTTACGAGTACCGGTATGCCTCCCCGCTTGCGGAATTCGGAGACGTAGTATTTCAGATCGCGGGTATAAGAAGTGAAGGCGCCAATACCTTCTCCTTTTTGCTTTTGGTCGTTGTGACCAAACTCTATAAAGAGATAATCACCCTGTTTCATCAATTGCAGAATCTTCTCGAGGCGGCGGGCCGACCGGAAGCTGTTGAGTGCCTCGCCCGATTCGGCATAATTCGCCACCGCCACTTTGCCCGGCTCGAAGAATGCGGGGATCATTTGCCCCCAGGCTGCATACGGTTCCGACGCCTGATCGACTACGGTGGAATTGCCAGCCAGGAAGACAGTGACCGCTTGCTCTGCCGGCGTTATTTCGAGTGCACATAATTTAGGCGCCGCATCATTGAACTCGAGCGTGAGCTTGTTATCCCAATGCAGGTAGGCCGATTCCCTCGACTTTAAGCCCACCTGTTTATCGGTGCCATGGATCAATGAATCACGTACATGTACCGTAAAGGATACGGTAGCAAATTTTCCCTTCCTGGTTTTTACCTGCTGCACCATCATACGGCGGTTCTCGGCACGGATGGTAGCCACAGAGGCGCTGTCGGCATCACCCAGTATGGCCGTTACGTTGTAATTGCCTTCGGGCAGTTTTACGGAAAAAAAGAAAGGAAGCGGACCGGTAATGAAGTCGCCCTTCAAGGGGTCTCTCTTCTTTCGGTTCACCGCCTGCAGTACAGCCCCTGGCTCAAACCCATACCCTTTCGCATCATTGTAGGTATCGGTGGTGCTGACCGGTGTATAGCCGGCAGCCGTCCCGCCGTTGCCAAAATCGAATCGCCAGCTGGTAGTTTGTGCATTAAGTAGTGATGGCAGACAGGCCACTAAAAGAACAAATAGGAATCGCATAGTCGATTAAAGATAATTGCTGTAATGGGTATCCGGAAATGCCCTGCGGGTTAATGTGCCCGCAGGGGAGCAGGGCGATGAAGCACCCTGCTATTATTTTTCATAATACTGTAAAGCGCTGTCGTTGATCTTGTATTTATTGCTCTGCAATAACTCGTATACGGCGGCGCCAGCCAGCAGCACCGGTCCATAACCATGGGCTGCATAGACATTCACCGGCCTGTAATAGTAGAAAGCTGGCTCAAAGCCCATGCCAGTGCCTACACAGGTTCCTTCGATCTGTCCCTGCGCATTCACCTTCGTCGATACGGCATTCCAGGCCAGCATCACCATGGGACCATAAGCCACCGGATCGATCCACCCTTTTTGTATCGCATGCGCTATACAATAGGTATAGATGGCGGTAGCGGATGTTTCCAGGTAAGAATCATTGCGATCGAGCAACTGATGCCAGAAGCCCGAGCCAGACTGGTAGGCAGCAAGTCCTTTGATATGCGCTTTCAGCAGCTCCAGTACTTTGGCCCTGCCGGGATGGTTTTCGGGCAATACATCGAGCAACTCTACCTTCGTCATGATCGCCCAGCCATTGGCGCGGGCCCAGTGAAACTGCGGATGCTCGTTCATACCTTGCACCCAGCCGTGCATGTACACGTTCTTCTCCTTATTGAACATGCGCCCGGAGAATTGCACCACCTGCTTTACTGCATCGTCGTAATATTTCTTGTCGCCGGTGAGTTTACCCATCTGTGCGAGGGCGGGCACGGCCATGTACAGATCATCAAGCCAGATGGTATTGGGATGGGGACGGTTGCGCGCGAGCGTTCCATCGGGCAGCCTGAATTCTTTGGTAGAAATATACTGCATGAAATTATCGATGAGCGGGCGCAGGCTCTTCACATTGCCTGCACGTTCTGCCTTGATCATGGCGGCACACAACGCACCCGCATCATCCAGCGCATGCGGCTCCATCACCGACCGCAATGGATTGGAGCGGTTCTTATATTTCTCAAAAATCGGCTTGAATACGGGTACTGCATCCGCCAGTAATTGCATACGGCGGTTGGTATAATCAGCATACTTTTTATCGCCGGTTGCCTGCGCCACCTGGATCATACCCGAATAGGTGACACCCCATTCATAGCTGGTGAGGCGGAAGTCGCCGGGCTTGAAGATGGAGGCTGTATCGGCCGCCTGCAGGGAGCTTAGTTCTACGCCGGTATTGCGGTTGACGAAACTGACAGGGGTCGCCGCATCGAGGTAATTGTATACCCGGTCGAGTACCTGTTTCAACGCTGCTGTGGTGGGCGGATTATAAGGTACCGGATAGTTGGGCTGCAACGCATGCAGCGGGGCGGTAACATCATTGGCCTTTTGCGCAAAAAGCGGCAGGGCTGCCAGGCTCATGCCGGCCATCAGTACGGGCTTCATTGAATACTTCATATTGTGCTTCGGTTTCTGTTTGCTGATATTTTCTGTAACAAGTTCGTAAAAACAAAAGGACGGTCAATAAAAATTGACACGTCCGTGCTTGCTATTCTACTAACTAAGACTGCTTGACATTATTGATAACCGGGATTCTGGTAGGCTGCCATTTCCTGGTTCGATAAAGGCTGCCCATTGTGCTTCAACGCAATGATCTGCGGTAAAGGAATAGGACGCAGCTTGTGGGTCGGCGCCAGGTTGGTAGCGTCGGCATTATAGAGCTTCGTTCTGTCGTATAATGATTCGGTACGTACCAGGTCTTCCCAGCGGTACAGTTCACCACAGAGCTCGCGGGTCCTTTCATTGAGGATGAAGTGGATGAAGCGGGCTTCGGTAGAGGTTACTGTTGGCGGATACAATTCGCTGGAGGCATTGGTGGTGAACAGAGCGGCTGTTGCTACCATCGCTGGTTCTGTGCTGCTAAGATCGCTTTCGGAGCCGCCATAGAACAACCAGTTATGTGGATTCTTCACCTCGCCGGTCTTGTAAGCGGCACGCTTGCGTACGATATTCACATATTCGAGTGCCTTGGCGTAATCACCTTTGCGACCATAGGCTTCTCCCACGATCAGATAAGTTTCAGCTACCCTGGCCAGTGTTCCGTTGCGGATGCCTCTTTCTTCCTGCAGGTCGGCCGTAAGGCGCACCCCATCGAGGAATTTAATGAGGGTAAGGTATTTGTTATCGGAAAAATCGGAAGTGATCGCCGCCGTAGGGCTGGCCTTCCTGTACCGCGCATATACTTTCGCCCTGAACTTAGCGATATCGGCAGGCAGCAGGGCCTGCTCGGGCTTGTTGACGATGAATAAACCAGCCGTGTCACCGATGCCCACAACTTTCTTACCAACGAGATCGGGGCTTGGTGCATTGGCCGCCGTGAAGACCGGGATCGCCGATGAGTTACTATGACTGGTAGGCGCATTGCGGTAATAGGCCGTTTGGAAACTTTTGAAGAACCTCGAATCGTTGGCACGGTCGAAGATGTCCATGGCATAATCGGTAGGACGCAGCCGGCGGAAAGGGCGACCGTTGAAAGCGTCACGGATCATACCAGGAATCGGAATACCAGCATCGTATTGGGTACCAAAGTACAGGTGTACCCGGTTGCCGCTGCCGGCCAGCGCCAGGCTGTTGCTGACCTGGGCTGCAAAGATGATCTCGGTGCTATTGTTGTTGGAAGCGATCTTGGAGGCGTCACCCAGGGGAGTGGCGCCATCAAAACCGGGCTTAGGAGGAGTATGGTTGGCATAGCTGGCACTGAACAGGTTGGCATAGTTGGCCTCCAGGTTGTGTACACCCGATTTGATCACCGAATCACCAAACACGATCGCACTATCGAGGTCGGAGGATTTCTGTCCGCGTTGCTCTGTTACCGCACTGGCTCTTGTGAGATAGGCTTTGGCGAGGAAATGGTAGGCTACCGATTTAGAGATCCTTCCTCTTTCAGAAGGGATGGCATAACTCAACACGGGCGCCACGCTGCGCAGGTCACCAATGATCTGGTTATAGATCTCCGCTACACTGGCACGGGGAAAATCGGTGCGCAGGGTATCGGATGATTGGTTTACCAGGGGAATGCCGCCAAATTGCTGCACCATCTGGAAATAGTAAAACGCGCGCAACGCCCGCAATTCGGCAATACGCTGGTTGCGCTGCGCTGGCGTACCCAGCAGGCGCGAGTTGGGATCGGCAAAAGCGCCGATCAGTTCGATACCCATATTACAACGGTTGATGCCGCCGTAATTGGTGCTCCATAGACCGTTCACAAATCCATCCGATCCATTTGGATTGAGCAAGCCGTTGTATTTATTCCAATGTTCGTTATTGAACTGGTCGCCCAGGCGGAACTCGTCGGTACCGAAGTTCCACATGGCATAGGACTGCTCGTTCTCGAACTTCCAGCGCAGAGGCGCGTAGGCCGATTTCACGAGATCTTCCAATCCCTGATCTGTTTTATAATAATCGAGTGTCAGCGTGGTGACCAGCTCTTCTTTGATAAACTTCTTACAGGATACTACCGTGCTCATCGCAATCACTACTGCAGCACCGGCTATTTTATAGAATGTTTTCATTGTTGTTCTTTTTTTAAGGCAAACAGTTGGTTTACTTACAGTCCGAGTCTTACACCCACCACGAAGCTTCTGAAGCTGTAGGAGTTGGGACCGGGGTTGTTGGTAGTGGAAGCAAATTGTTCGGTGTACTGGATCGTTTCGGGATCGTAATCCGACTTATTGTGGAATAAGAAGGGATTCACCGCATTGATGTAAACCGACATGGCATTTGCCTTTATTTTGGTGAGCAGTGATTGCGGGATGCGATAGGTTAATGAGATGTTCCTCACGCGCACGAAGCTGCCTTCACGATAGCCCAGCGCCTCCCAATACGTAGGTACATCGGAAGTGCGCGTGGGCTGCTGGTATTCATTGGATGGATTAGTAGGGGTCCAAT
This sequence comes from Paraflavitalea sp. CAU 1676, assembly GCF_029223285.1. Lineage (GTDB taxonomy): Bacteria > Bacteroidota > Bacteroidia > Chitinophagales > Chitinophagaceae > Paraflavitalea. The sequence continues at coordinate 23,030 of NZ_JARHUJ010000011.1, forward strand.
AATTTACGCTGTTCGACTGGAAGCGGCCCACGAGGCTGGGACGTGGCACACGGTACATGCCACCTTTACGGATATAGATCATACAGCTCAACTCAAAATTCTTATAGCTAAAGGTATTGGTGATGCTACCGGTCCAATTGGCATTGTCGTAACCCAACACTGTTTTATCATTGCCATCGATGAGGCTGTCGCCGTTGATATCGCGCACCCTTACCTTACCGGGGCGGTAGAGCGTATTGGCAGCATTGGTACCCTTGGGCCACAGGTAATCGGCCAGGTAGCCGCCTTTGGCCGTATCGGAATACTGGTAAATTCCGTCGGATACATAGTTATAATACACACGGATCGGCTGTCCAACCATCCACAGGTTGAGGAGGTTGTTGTTGCTGGTACCGTCGATGGTTACTATTGACTCTTTGTTCTTGCTGAACACCAAGTCGGTAGTCCAGGTAAAACCGCCGCTGTTGACATTCACCGAGCTCAGTGAGATATCAAATCCTTTATTGCTCACTTCACCCAGGTTGATGTACATGGAGCTTACACCATTGGCATTGGGGATGCGCATTTCCTGGAGCTGATCGGTTGTTTTGCTTTTATACACGTCGATGCTACCGGAGATGCGGTTACCAAACAGGCCGAAGTCGAGGCCCGCGTTGATGGTCGCTGTTTTCTCCCAGGTAAGTCCGGGCGTTTTAAAGGTAGTGGGCGCCAGGCCTACGGCAGCAGCACCATTGGTCCAGTTGTAGTTGGTGAAATCGAGCGGACCGTTGGTACGGTAAGGAGGAATGGATGAGTTACCTACCAGGCCATACCCTACCCGCAGCTTGGCGGCATTGATGACATGCTGGTTGAGGAAGAAGGTTTCATTGTCCATACGCCAGGCCACAGCAGCTGAGGGGAACCACTGGCCTTTGCTTCCCTCGGCCAGTACAGAGGAGTTATCGTACCGGTTACTGAGGGTAAGGTAATACCTGTTCTTATAGTTATAATCGATACGCCCCATGTACGACAGCAATTGCTGTGCGCTGTAGCTACCGCTACCGGTGGTTACCCCCAATGTATTCCGGTTGAGCGAGTACCATTTCTGTTCTTCAAAGATCAGGTTGTTGGCAGTAAGGGCCAGCACATCTGTCTTATTGGGATTCTGCATCTCATGCAGTAAGGTAACGTTGAAGGAATGGTCTTTTTTGATCTTGAAATCGTAGTAGAGCAGGTTATCGTATACCCAGGAGATGCTGTTGGTGATGGTATGTGTAGCATTGGCAACCCCACCCTGGCGTACGGATGACTGAGCGCCGTTGAACTGTCCCTGACGACTGTTGCGCGAATCGAGACCAAATACTGTTTTGTAACGAAGTCCTTTGAACAGGGTGAATTCGGCGTAGACGTTACCGAACACACGGCTCACTTTCATTTCATTGAACACGGTGTTCTTGTCGTTCATCGGGTTCACGATGTTCTGATCGCCGCCGGCATAGAGAATGAACTTACCGGTGCTGTCGTAAGGCTGGGCAAAGGGCAATTGGCCCGATGCGCCGCCATACATGCTGGGCCCAATGTTCTGGAGGCTGTTGGAATAGGTGATACTATTTCCGAATGTGAGCCATTTAACAGGCTTGAACTCGGTATTGTTACCAATGGTATAGCGGGTGTAATCCTGGCCGTATTCAATACCTTTTTGGTTGAAATAACCGGCATTGAAGCTGGCCCTGATCTTATCGCTTCCGGCAGAGATGCTGATATTCTGAGAATTGGTGATGCCCTGGCGAATGGCTGCATCCTGCCAGTTGTACCCCTGTACTTTGGATGGATCATAGATATCGAGACTGTCGAGTACGGGGATCTTCAGGCTTCCCATGACGGCTTTTTCTTCTGCGGTAGACGGCCTTTTGAAGGCGATATAGGTATTGGTTGCCCGATCGAAGACCCGCCATTGGTAAGCGCCTTTGATCGCGTTGAGCGTATACAGGTCGCCATCGAACAGGTTGATATCGGCAGCGGCATTGGGGTAATAGTTGTTGGGCTGTGAGGTATTCTGCGCAAAGTTGTACACCTTATCGGCCGAGAATGCCTGGCGCCAGGCGTCCATCAGCTGGGTGGCGTTGAAGACGGGTATATGTTTTAATATGTTGTCGAACGAAACACTGCCGCTGTATTCAACACTCACTTTACCGGCTTTTCCTTTTCTCGTGGTGATCTGAATAACACCGTTGGCGCCGCGTACACCATATATAGCGGTAGCGGAGGCGTCTTTCAGTACGTCGATGTTTTCAATATCGAGCGGGTTCATATCATCGATCGTATAACTTACGGGCACACCATCTACTACATAAAGCGGTTCATTACTGGCCGAAAGCGAGCGGTTGCCCCGTATACGGATGCGCGATCCATTACCGGGACGGAAGGAAGAAGCCATCGCTTCTACGCCCGCCACGCGACCTTGCAGGGCCTGGGTAACGTTGGTAACCGGAACAGCCCGTATCTTCTCGGCGCTGACGGAAGCGGTAGAACCGGTTACGTCACCTTTTTTTCGGGTACCATAACCTACCACCACCACATCCTCGAGCGATTTGCTGGTAGCATACAGCATGATCGAGACAGTCGCCTTATTGTTCAATTTCAGTTCCTGGGTAAGGTACCCGATGTAGCTCACGACGAGCGTGGCGTTGGGGTTGGCAACCTGGAGGGTAAAAGCTCCCTTGTCATTGGAGGAAGCGGTGGCGCCGGACCCTTTCACGGTGACGGTAGCGCCGATCAGCGGCTCGCCTTTTTCGTTGAGGATAGTACCCGTTACGGTGGTATCGGCTACGGGAGCCGGTAGGTCGGATACATGTTCGTTTGGTGTAAAATGCTTTTTGAAGGAGTGTGGATACCGGGGAGTTGCAGTAGCATAGTTAGAATAGAAGCAAGTAATCAATAGGGGCACACAAATCCAATAAGCATGGCTTTGGCATTTTTTCATACAGCGTTTTTTATAGCATGTTTTGTTCAATCGTTACCAAGCCTAAATTAATCAGGCGTACATGATTAATCATCCTGAACTATCCTGATAGGGTTTGCCTTTGGTCAATTTTAAATGCAACTGACTGGCAAATAGAGGGGCATTCGGCTGAAACGCCCTATTGCAGGATACTTCAGGACGGTTGCTGCCTTGCAAAAGTTAATTTTATTACCGGATTAGTGTAATCTTTACGATTAATGAGTGGCTACTGAAGGGCTTTTTGCTATTTACTCAACAACTCTAACCAGCACCTAAACTTGCTTGCCATGCTATTTCAGGATTGTGTAAGCCCACCCGCCCGGGCATTTCCCAAGGAGGCGGACTCTATCCGCACACCGCTTCACCGGCAGCCGGGCAATATCGCCCAACTCTACGCAGTAAGACAATATTACCGATGTAACAGCTAACCAGGTATCGGCTTAAGCAATGCGGCCGTTGGCCAAATAATATGATTGTTGTTCCTCCAGGCAGTTGGAACAATGATACGGCTATTTATTGCCGTAACTGAAGCCTGTGTACTCCATAAACCTTTCTCTCCTTCCTGATTGATATACGGTTCTTATAAGAAAAACGAAAACGACAACCTCTATGTTCAAGGTTTTACACAAGACACTCCTGGCAACAATGGCCTTTTTGTTGCTGGTGGGGTGTCGAAAAAAAGCATTCGATGAGTATTACGGACGGCCCGATTCGCTGGAGCCGCCTATTTACCAGACGCTGGAAGCCAAAGGCAACTTCAAGCTGCTGTTGGCGGCCATCGACAAGGCGGGATATAAACCCATATTGGGTGCTGCCGGCTATTGGACTTTTTTCGCTCCGCACGATTCCGCCTTCCAGGTTTACCTGACGGCCAACAACCTCCCCGGCATCGACAAGCTCGATAGCAACGCCTGCCGCCAGATCGTTACCTACTGTCTCGTCTACAACGCTTTTAAAAAAGAGCGGCTCGACGACTTCCAATCGAACAATGGCTGGGTGGCCTCCAGCGCCTACCGCCGGCGTACCGCCAGCTTTACCGGTGTGTACAATGGAACAGACACTTCGGGCAAAGAACTAAAGATGATCGCCTCCAACCGGAACGGGGTAGCCTTTTATAGCGAAACAGATAACAACAATAAACACATCACTTATTTTGTCGATGATTTCATGAAAGCGCGGAACCTCACTGCTGCCGACTACAATTATTTTTATCCGACTACTACCTATACCGGATTCAACGTGCTGGACGCCGTGGTTACCGAAAAGGATATCCCGGCCGAGAACGGCGTTATCCATGTAGTGAACAAAGTGATTACCTCCCTCCCTTCCATAGATCAATATATTGCCGGCAAACCCGAATACAGTCTCTTCAAGAAAATATTCGACCGTTTCCTGATACAGTATGTGCTCAATGGAACGGCCACCACCCGCTACCAGAATGTAACCGGCCGGAACGACCAGGTTTATACGAAGGTGTACAACCCGCTGGTCGGCTTTGCACTGAACAATGAGAACTTTGTAAAAGCACAGGAAAACGATGGACAGTCCAATATGTACAGCGTATTTGTGCCCACCAATGCTGCGCTCGACACCTACCTGAAGACCGTATTGCTGGAACATTTTGGCAGCATCGACAATACGCCGATCAATGTTATCTACGATTTCATCAACGCTCATCTCTGGCAAAATGTCGTATGGCCCAGCAAATTCTCCAGTACACTCAATGTGGTGAACGAAGAAGCGCGGTTTGACCCCGCCGCCAATGTGGTCGAGAAGAAGATACTCAGCAATGGCATTTTCTACGGCACCAACAAAGTGCAGGATGCCAACGTATTTACGAGCGTTTATGGCAAGGCTTACCTCGACCCCAAATACTCCATGATGATCTCATTGCTCAACATGGAACTGAAATTCCAGGTATCGAATATCTACCGTAACTATACCCTGTTCCTGATCAGCAACGACATGTTCAATGCGGCAGGATACACAGTCGATCCCTCCATCAGTGCCAACCCTATCGATCAATGGCGGTATACGCCGCCGGCCGGATCCACGATCCCGGCCAGTACGGGTAGCACTACCCGTAACCGGCTACTGCGAATCCTCAACCTGCACGTTGTGCCCCAAACCGTGCTGGATAATATCGCGGGCGAGGGTGCCGCCAACAGCTATGGCGGCGAATACATCGCCTATAAGAATGGCAAAGTATACAGCTCGGGTAACGTAGACTCGAACAATGTAGTGACCATCCTCGATAAAAAAGCGGCGCGCAACGGCGTGGTATATTATATCAACCGCATCATGGAGTTCAGTGAGGCGCCACTGGGCAAGCATATTGAAGCACTGGGTACGCCTGCGGCCTCTCCCTACAATTCCTTCTGGCAGTTCATGAAGAATAGTCCCCTCTGGAACAATGCCACGAAGGAGTTTACCGGTATAGCGGGCGGCACTTTCTATACGCTGTTCATACCCAACAATGCAGCCATTCAAAAAGCAGTTGACGACGGCCTGCTACCGAAGAACGCAAACGGCACACCCAATTTTGCCCCCACACTGGGTAAAGACCAATCACTGGTCGCGAAGTTCATGCACTACCATTTCCTGAATAAGAAGGTCATTGCGGCCGATGGCCTTGAAAGCGGCGATATTGCTACCGTGCTCAAAAAGAACAATGGCGATGAGACCAAGGTCTTTGTTACCAATGCTCCCGGCCTTATCTCCCTGCGCGATATGGAAGACCGCACGGCCCAGGTGATCTCCACCCCCGGATACTACCTCAGCAACCGGTGCATGATCCACCTCATCGACAACTACCTTAAATACATTGACTAATTATCCCAAATAACATTGCTCATGAGCAAGTTCCTAATCTTTCGCTGTTTACTGCTGTTGTTGCCGATCACGTGCTGGCAGGCTGGCCTGGCACAATCGGCGGGCGACAGCAAACTCATCATACGCGGTAAGGTCACCGACCGCAAGAACAAAGAGCCTATTTCGGGTGCTTCCGTTTCGGAAATAGATGCCGACGGACGTATCATCAAAGGCGCTGCCTCCGATATAGAAGGCAACTTTGTACTGAAGATCACCAATGCAAAAAACAGGCTCTCCGTTTCTTTCGTTGGTTACAAAACGACCAGTCAGCCTATCAACAACCACACGGTCATCAACTTTCAACTGGAAGCAGGTGGCGGCGCCGATCTCGACGAAGCGATCGTCGTAGCATCGCGCCGCGTAGAGAACGGCATGAACTCGAAAGCCGAAAGAAACCTCACTACAGCCGTGTCGCGGGTCAATGCCAAAGACATGGAGGAAATGTCTTCCGCCAGTATTGACCTCGCCCTGCAGGGACGTATGGCCGGTGTAGACATCACCGCCACCAGCGGTGACCCGGGCTCACCCATGAATATCAGGATCCGTGGCGTGTCTTCCATCAACTCCACCGGCAATCCCCTGATCGTGGTAGACGGTATGCCTTACGAAACGGAGATTCCCGGCGACTTCAACTTCGGCACTGCCGATGAACAGGGCTATGCACAACTGTTGAATATATCCCCTTCAGACATCAAAGAGATCACGGCATTGAAAGATGCGGGTGCAACGGCCATCTGGGGTAGCCGGGCCGCCAATGGCGTACTGATCATTACCACCAAACGTGGCAGTCGTGGCAAGCCCAGCATCACTTATACCTTTAAGGGCTCTTCCTCGATACTGCCCGATCCCATCCCTATGTTGAATGGCGATCAGTATTCCACCCTCATTCCCGAAGCGTTCATGAACCGGCTGGGTACCACCATGCTGGGCAATGTGCGGGAATTCAACTACGACCCCAACGATCCCTACTGGTACCACAACTACAGTAACAATACCAACTGGGTCAAGGAAATCAGTCGCAACGGTATACTGCACGACCACACGATCTCCATGAATGGCGGTGGTGAAAAAGCGAAGTATTTTGCCTCCGTAGGCTATTTCAATCAAACCGGTACCACGATCGGTACCGACCTGAAGCGCATCAACACACGGATCAACCTGGATTATATTATATCCGATCGCATCAAGATCTTCACCAGCATCGCCTATACGCATACCGACCAGGGCAGGAACTATTTTGACAAGGACAATGCCATCCGCGGCATCGCTTATATCAAGATGCCCAACATGAGCGTGTTTGAATATGATGAGCTTGGCAACCTGTCGCCCAACTTCTTTTCGCCCGCCGCCAATGTGCAGGGCCAATACAGCCGCATCTACAATCCGGTGGCTATGGCATCGCTGGCGAAGGCAACTGTAAAGGGTGAACGGATCGTACCAAGGTTCCAGGTCGACTATTCGATCATGAAGAATACCCTCCGTGCCACTTTCGATGTACAGTTCGATATCAACAATACCAAGAACAGTAGTTTCCTGCCGCAGTTGGCAACAGGCCGTCCCAATACCGAAACGGTGGTGAACAGGGCTTATGACGGCGATATCGACATCTTTGGGGTGGGCACACGCAGCAGCCTCATCTTCACGCCCCGGTTCAAGAATGAAGATCATGTGTTCTCTTCCAGCCTCAACTTCTTCACCAACGATAACAAATCGGTTAACCAGGAGCTGATGACCTCGAACACAGCTTCCTCACTGCTGGTAGATCCTTCGGTTCCTTCCCGTACCCAGAACCAGGAATTACTGGCCATTTCAAGAATTTCACAAACACGCACGATCGGTGCGGTGGCCATCGTCAACTACTCCTGGCGCGACAAGTACCTTTTCGAAGCCACTGTTCGTGGGGACGGCAATTCGCGGTTTGGTCCCGACTATAAATACGGATTGTTTCCTGGCGGATCGCTACGCTGGCGTATGTCGGAAGAAAAGTTCCTGAAAAAGATCAAATCGATCGACGACCTCAGTATGAGAGCCAGCTACGCTTTGAGCGGCAATGCCCCCCGGTATGACTATACCTTCTTCAACCTGTACAACACCTATGGCTGGAACTACCTGGACCAGAGCGGTGTTTACCCATCGCGCCCCGAGTTGAAGAACCTGCGCTGGGAAACCGTGCATGGGGCCAACCTGGGTTTTAGTGTTACGATGTTCAAGGGCCGGATCAGGGCCGATGTGGATGTGTACCGCAACCGCACGACCGACCTGTTCTCTGATGCGTTGGCGATCCCCTCTCAAAATGGATTCAGCTCTATGGCGATGAATATCGGTACTCTCGATAACCAGGGCTGGGAATTTGCCATGTGGACGGTGCCTTTTAAGAACCAGACCTGGAACATCGGTTTCAATTTCAACATCTCCCAAAACCAGAACGTCATCCGCGAGATCTCCGAGTACGCTGCCAACAGTAAAGGCAATGTGGGCATCAATGGCGAATACCTGCGTCTGTTGCAGATCGACAATCCTTTCGGATCGTTTTACGGATACAAATACAAAGGGGTTTACAAAGACAAGGAAGCGACCCTGGCCAAATCGACCACCGGCAAAACGATCATCGGACCCAATGGACAGGAAGTGTACATGCGCTTCAATTACCCCAATGTAGACTATGTGTTTCAACCCGGCGATGCGATGTATGAAGACATCAACCACGACGGGAACATCAATTACATGGATGTCGTGTACCTGGGTAACAGCAATCCTAAATTGACCGGTGGTTTCGGTCCCACGATAGGCTACAAAGGCAAACTGACGCTGTCGGCCTATTTCAACTTCCGTTACGGCTATGAAGTGATCAACGGTACCAAGATGAGTACTACGAGCATGTCATCCTTCGACAACCAAAGTACCGCAGTTTTACGCCGTTGGCGCAAGGAAGGCGATGTAACGGACATTCCCCGCGGCATCATTGAAGGTGGTTATAACTGGCTGGGCAGCGATCGATATGTGGAAGACGCTTCTTTCCTGCGCTTCCGCACGGTAACGCTGCGGTATGTTTTTGATCCTTCCGTCCTGAGCAAACTGAAGATGAAGACCCTGAGCGCCTTCGTTACTGCCGAGAACCTCGTAACCTGGACCAGATACACCGGCCAGGATCCGGAGGTGAACATGCGTGGTGCGGATGTATTCCGCCTCGCGATCGATAATTCTATGACACCTCCTTCCAAAATATTTACGATCGGCCTTGTAGCAGGCTTCTAAATTCTATTACATGAAAAAGTCAATCTTATACGTTTTGATCCTTGCGCTGCCGGCCAGTCTTGCCTCTTGCAAGAAGTGGCTCGACCTGCAGCCTCAGGATGGCATTGTGCGGGAGGAATTCTGGAAAACCAAAGAGCAGGTTGAATCGGCCGTGGTGGGCATCTATTCTTCCATGCTGGGCAGCACCATCGGCGACCGTCCCATTCCCGAATACCTTTTTGTATGGGGCGAAGGGCGCGGAGACATGGTATCGCCCGGCTTCCGGGCTTCTGCGGCCGAGCTGGACATTGTGTACCTCAACATGCTTTCCACCAATAACTTTTGCAACTGGCGCTCTTTCTACCAAACGATCAATTACTGCAATACGGTGATTGACCTGGCCCCGCAGGTATTGGAGCACGACAACACCTTTTCGCAGGAACAACTGAACCGCGCCACCGGTGAAGCGCTTACCATCCGGGCGTTGATGTATTTCTACCTGGCGCGCAGCTTTGGAGAGGTGCCATTACGGCTGCAGGCTACCGTCAGCGATAAGGATATAGCGCCCCTGGGAAAAAGCAGCCAGGATACCATCCTGCACCAGATCGTGACCGACCTCAAAAAAGCGGAGCCCCTGTTGCCACTCACCTATGGCAACAAAGCCACCGATAAGGGCCGGGCTACCCGGTATACGGTGAATGCCCTGCTGGCAGATGTTTATCTCTGGATGGACAAATACAATGAATGCGTAGCCGAGTGCAACAAAATCATTAAATCGGGCAGGTTTGGTCTGGTGCGCGCTGAGCAGTTCTTCAACAGCGTTTTCCTCGAAGGCAATTCCAACGAAAGCATCTTTGAGCTGCAATACAATACGCAGAAACTGAATTCTTTTTATGCGATGCATACCCCCGGCAACCGGCGCTGGGGTGCCGCCTTCCACCTCAGCGAAGATGTATATGGCATCGACCTCGTCAACACAGAGCCTATTGTGGACGTACGGGGCGATAAAACATCTTTCCGTGGTACCGATTTCACCATCTGGAAATATGTGGGCGCTGATAACGACGGACGTGAATTGCGGCCTTTTGAACAATCCGATGCCCACTGGATCTTCTACCGCTATGCCGACATCCTGTTGCTGAAAGCGGAAGCCATCAACCAGCTCGACCAACCTTTGGAAGCATCCCGGATTGTGAAAACTGTGCGGGAACGCGCCCATGCGCTCGAACTGCGCGCCATGGACAGCACGAACAAAAGTTCCATGACAGGCTACATACTCGAAGAAAGGCAGCGTGAGCTGGCTTTTGAAGGGAAGCGCTGGTATGATGTATTGCGGAACGCCAAGCGGAACAATTACGAAGGCATCCAGTACCTGCTCAATATGGCCAGTATGAGTGTGCCTTCGGACCGACTGCAGGCAGCGCTTAACAAGCTGCGTGATAAGAACAGCCATTATTTCCCGATAGTCACTTATGAATTGCAGACTAACAGCCTGCTGGTGCAGAACCCCTTTTACAAATAACTAATTCGCCTGTTTATGAAAAAGCAATATGTATTTGCCACAGCCATCTTGCTGATGCTGCTTTCGGAGCTCCTGCTGCCGGGCTGCAAAAAGCAGCAGTTCCGGGAAGAGACGACCGGGGATGTAAACATTGTGGGGTACCTCGATAAGTACCCCGATTCCTTTTCGCTGTTCAGGCAGATCCTGGAGCGAACAGACAACAGCGCCTTCCTGAACGCATACGGTGCTTATACCTGCTTTGCCCCAACCAATAGTGGTGTTAAGGCCTGGCTGGCTTCCAATAAGTTCACATCTGTGGAGGGCGCTGATGTGAATGTGTTGAAGGAACTCGTGAAATTCCACTTGCTTAACGATACGGTAACCACAGCCTCCTTTAAGGATGGTAAACTGCCCGTACCCACCATGCAAAGCCAGTTCCTGATCACCGGCGTAGTTAATAAGGATGGCAATTCCAGCTATACGGTAAATCGGCAGGCAGCGGTATTGCGCTCGAATGTGAAAGTAGGCAATGGCATTGTACACGAGATCGATCATATTCTCACTCCTGCTGCGAAGTCAATCGCCCAGCAGCTGGAAAGCGATCCGCAATTCTCGATCTTTACGCAAGCCTTGAAGGAAACCAAATTCTACGATCGGTTGAACACGGTTGATCCTGATACTGCCAAACGCTGGATGACGGTGATCGCAGAAAGCAACCAGGCTTTGGCCGATAGTGGCATCACTTCTTACGCCGCCCTCAAGAACAGGTATTGCAATACGAAGAACCCCGAGAATCCGGCAGACAGCCTATACATTTATGTAGCCTATCACGTATTGCGGGATATTAAATTTCTCGGAGATATCATCAACTCCTCTTCACACCAAACACTGCAACCTCAGGAGGTGATCAGTACACAGCTGATCGACCAGGATGTGGTGGTGAACGAAGATGTCTTTGATGGGGTGATAGAAAAAGGTATTTCCCTTAATCGCAGCAAAAGTGATAATGCAGCCACCAATGGGGTATGGCACTATGCAGGCGCTCACTATATGGTTAAGTACCGTAAACCGGCCGGTGTGTTCTGGGACCTTTCGGCTTTCCCGGAGATCATGAAATTGCCTGCCTATTATAAAAAGCAGAATTACACATTCAAGCGGCAGAATGAGCTGGACCGGCCCATCAAGGATATCGATTGGGAGTACCGGTTGAACAATGGCGATTTTCTTACTTATGAATACACCACAACAGGGTCTATTGCCAACTTCGCCTGTAACAACGATATCATTACCATTCCCTTGAATGCACCAGCCCGCCCGGCCTGGTATGAATTTACCACGCCTGTGATCATCAAAGGGCGTTACAAGGTTTGGATCTGCTACCGCTCGCGCAACCCGGTACAAGTCAATGTACGCGTTAACGGAGAATTGATGCAACGGCCCGTTAACCTGGGTGAAGCAAAACCGGCGGGTTCGGATGCGGAACTGGAGTCTATCGGATGGAAACAATATACAGCTACTCCTGCCGGGTTCTTCTCGGCCCGGCTGGTTGGAACCGTGGATATAAAAACGACCGAGCGGCATAAACTGCGCATCGAAGGGCTTAGTGGCACCAATGCCGCCAACCACCTCGATATGGTACATTTTATCCCGGTGAATGATAACCAGATCTTCCCAAGGTTCAAACCAGATGGCTCTAAAGTGTATCAATAATTGAATGGTTTGCACCTGTATCTGAAAATGATGCTACAAGGTGCAGTCTGAATTTCTAAACATAGTTACTCATGCGACGTATTTTAATAAGATCTATACAGGTTCTCCTTGTTTGCGGCAGCTTGTTACCCGCCTGCCAAAAATGGGATGACCACCATGCGATCACCGATCCTGCTACCGACAAAGACCTTTTTCAGCAGATCGAAGCGCGCAGCAACCTCAGTAAGTTCAGGGAACTACTCGTAAAATCGGGTTACGACAAGGTCATAGCTTCTTCCAAAACGTTCACCGTGTTTGCGCCCACCGATGCGGCCTTGAGCAACCTGGATCCGGCAGTGGTGAACAATGATGCGAAGCTCAAAATGTTCGTGGCCAACCATATCACCAATCAATCGCACAAAACCGGCGAGGCTACGGCCCCTGTACGGCTGCAGATGCTGAGTGAAAAATACACTACGCTGAAAGGAAAGCTGCTCGAAGATGCGACGATCACCGAGGCCGACCGCTATGCGCGTAACGGCGTACTGCAGGTGATCGATAAGGCCGTGCCTGCCCTGCAGAACATATGGGAGTTCATCGAGAGCGATCCGCTCGCGCCAGCCGTTCAACGTTCCTATTTCCTTTCTCTCTTTGGTAACGTGTACGATACGACCAATGCCGTTCAGATCGGCGTTGATCCCAATACGGGCGAACCGATCTATCAACCCGGCACCGATTCCGTGCGAACAAATGCATTCTGGCGAAGCGTTTATGACCTGCGGGAGGAGAAGAAACAGTACACCGTATTCCTGCTCAACGATAATGCATGGGCAACAGAGATCGGTAACTATATACCCCTCTTCAAATCGGGCGGCGCCGATACCAGCATCCGCCTGGCCAGCTGGAATGTGCTGCGCGATTGTGCCATCGAAGGCGCCTACGACGCCAATACGCTACCGGATACCGTATTATCGAGATACAATACGAAAGTAGGGATCGACAAAAGCCAGATAGAGCGCACCATCAAAACGAGCAATGGCACCATCTTCATCATGAAGAAACTGAACGTGAGGCCTGTCGATAAGTTCACGCCTATTGTGATCCAGGCCGAGAACTACCAAACGGTCAGTCATGACCGCCGCAACAATACCTATTTCCGCGACCGCATCACCCCCTCCACCGGAAAGGGTTTTCGCGATGTGCTGGTATATAATCATGGAGTAGCGCTGTTTAACCTTGGTTATCGCCTCTCGGGGCTTCCCACCATAAAATACAAGGCTTACTGGGTCGCCTTGCATGACAACATCAATGGTTCTTCTACCACTTTTCAGCAGAAACTTGGGATAGGCACCGCCACCTCCACTTTACTGCCTTATGTAACGGTGGGCCTTAACAACTATGACGAGGTATACCTGGGAGAGTTTCCGATCAATACCTATACCGCTACCACGATGATCTATTTGACGGCGGCCAACAGCACGGCTGCCCTGACCAATACCATCGTGTGCGATTACATCAAACTGGTACCCGTTCTCTAAACTCATTCATTTTTGATTAATACTATTCAGATGTTCTTTATAAACAATTTTATCAGAAGAACGGCGGCTGTCTCAGCCCTCCTGCTGGTGACCGGCAGCCTTGCCGCACAAACCGATGCCGAAAAGGACAGCACGGCCGCAGTGGTGGTGGTGAAGGCAGTAGAGAAGAAAGGCGTTCCTGTAAGTGGCGTGGTCAAAGATGCGGCAACGGGGAAAGGCCTTGCAGGCATCCGCATTGAGGTGGAGGGGTTTTCGGCGGCGATCACCGACGACCAGGGAAAATTTTCGATCATAGCGCCATCGTATGGTTCCACCCTGTCGATTGCCGGAGAGGGCTACGATTCCCGGCGCGTGCCCCTGAAAGGAAGGAATAGCATTGAATTTTCGCTGCTCAGCGATTCGCATATCTCCTTTCATGAGCCGGTAGAAATGCCCTTTGGGCCTGTTACCAAAGGAAAGGTTACAGCTGCCACCGGGCAATACAATATCAATGCCGCCTGGTCGCAGCCTGGCGAAATGGCTGACGGTATATTACAAGGCCGTATTGCCGGCTTGCAGGTGATCCGCCGATCGGGCAATCCGGGCGCCGGCGCCAACCTGTTCCTGCGCGGGTATAATTCACTCTATGGCACCAACAAACCCCTGATCATCGTTGACAATATGTTGTACGATGGTAATGAATACGGCGAAAGCATCATCGCCAATAATGTGGCAAATCCACTGGCGTTGATCGACGTGAAGGATATCGACAATATCACGGTATTGAAAGATGCGTCGAGCATTTACGGCACCAAGGGGGCCAACGGCGCTATCATCATTACCACTTCCCGCACGAAGAACCAGGCTACCCGGATCGACTTTGCCGCTTATACGGGCTTCAATACGGCACCCAAAGATCTGCCTGTGATGAATGCTTCGGATTACCGGATCTATTTGAGCGAAATGCTGCAAAGCAAAGGAATGCCGGATGCCGATATTGCCAGGTTGCCCTACATGAATGATGATGAGAAAAATGCTGACTATGCCCGCTATCACTATAAGACCGACTGGCAAAAGCAGGTATTGAGGAACAGCGCCAACCAGAATATATTTCTGAAAGTAACCGGGGGCGACAATATCGCAACGTATGGCCTCAGCATGGGTTATGCCGGCAACCAGGGAATCGTGAAACAAACTGATCTCACCCGGTACAATACGCGTTTCAACGCCGTATTCAATTTCACCAGGCGATTTACCGGTACGGCCAACCTGAGCTTTACTTACAATGAACAGAACCTGAAAGACCAGGGCATGGCCGATAAAACGGCGCCTTTGTTCCTATCCTGGACGAAAGCGCCTTTTCTACCCGCCAATGAAGTGAACGATAAAGGAGTAGAATCGCCCAACCTCACCGATGCAGACCTGCTTGGCCTGAGCAACCCGGCCGTGATCATTGCCAATATGCAGGCATATAATAAGTACTACCGCTTCTTCGGCTCCTTTGGTTTCAAATACGACATTTCAAAGAGCCTCAGCGCCAGTACCCTGATGGGTGTCGTCTTCGACAAAGTGCGGGAGAATTTCTTTGTGCCGCGCAAAGGGGTGGCCGATGACACACTGACCAACGCCATCGCCGAAAGCCGTATGGGCACGCAGGTGAAACGCCTGTTCACCATTTACAACGACACCAGGCTTACCTACAACCGGCAGTTTGGAAGGGATCATGCCCTGACGGCCAATCTCGGTTTGCGCTACCAACACAACAAAGCAGAACAGGATTACGCCAAAACATTCAACTCGGCTACGGATGACCTGGTGAGTGTTCAAAACGGGGTGGCAGCCCTGCGCCTGGTGGGTGGCGGAATCGGCGAATGGAACTGGCTGAACACTTATTTCGGTGCTCAATACGGGTTCCGCGATAAGTATTTCGGGACGCTGAATGCGGCACTCGATGGTTCGTCCCGGTTTGGAACGGAAGCATCAGAAGGGCTTTCGATGGCTGGCAGGAAATTTCCCTTGATGTATTCGGTGGGCGGCGGCTGGCTGATCTCTTCTGAACAGTTCATGGCCAACTCCTTCCTCGACCTGTTGAAGCTGCGTGCTACTTACAGCGTATCGGGCAATGACGATATCGGCAATTACAGCGGGCGGATGACCTACCGGTCGCAAAACCTATTGGGTGCGCAAGGCTTATTGCGGGGCGGTATCGCGAACCCTGCATTGCAATGGGAAAAGAAGAGCATGGTGAATGCCGGCATAGATCTTTCTTTCTGGAACGAGCGGGTAGGACTGAGTGCCGACGTGTATCACGCCTCGATTGACCGTATGCTGGTGTATGAGACCTTGCCCACTGCCAGCGGTTTTACCACGATACTCACCAATAACGGCAGCATGGAGAACACTGGTATAGAAGCCAATGTGAACGTGCGGATCCTAAACCTCAAAGACCTTAGCTGGGATGCGGGTTTCAATATAGCGACCAATAAGAACAAGATCAAAGCGGTGCCCGGCAATCGCTTTACCACCACTTTTGCAGATGCTACCATCCTGACGGCAGTGGGGCAGCCTGCCAGTCAGTTTTACGGCTATACCACACAGGGTGTTTTTGCGAGCGATGCCGAAGCAGCGGCAGCAGGCCTTTCGAGCAAAAATGCCAACGGTTCTTTGACTCCTTTCAAAGGAGGTGATATACATTTTACAGACCTCGACAACAACAAGGTCATAGACGACAATGACCGGCAGGTGATCGGCGAGCCCCACCCTGTATTTTTCGGCGGATTCAACAACCGGTTGATCTGGAAACAATTTGAACTGGGTATCCTCTTTACATTCAATTACGGTAACGATGTATTCAACTATGTACGTTACCGCCTGGAATCGCTCAGCTCAGCCAATAACCAACTGGAAAGCGCCCGCAACCGGTGGAGAGGTGATGGCCATGTCACGAACATGCCCAAGGCTACCTGGGGCGATCCGGTAGGCAATAGCCGGTTCAGCGACCGCTGGATAGAGGACGGCTCTTACATCCGCCTGCGCAGTGTTGCTGTTCAATACAACCTGCCCATACGGCCCGGCAGTTTCCTGAAGAACGCCAGTATCTATGCCAATGGTACCAACCTCTTTACACTCACCAAATACAAAGGATACGATCCGGAGTTTAGCGCAACACCCAGTGTATTTACGCAAGGCATCGATACAGGACTCGATCCCCTGTTCCGCACCGTAACGGTGGGTGTACGGGTAGGTTTGTAAGATGGATAAAGTTTAGTTTTTGTAACCGAGTAATTGATCTCATATGAAAATGTTTTCCTTACGATATGTTCTTCCTGTGATGCTCCTGGCTATCCTGGCTGGTGGCTGCAAACGGGTTTTTGATATTAAGCCGGGTACTGAACTGGACAGCAGCCAGATGTACCTCAATGTATACGATGCCGATGCTGCTGTTATGGCTATATATGGAAAGTTCATGGCGCTCTCCGACCGGTATATTATCCTCAATGAGCTGCGGGGCGACCTGCTGGAGTATACCGTGAATGCGGATGAAAACCTCCGTCAGATCAGCACCCACCAGGTGAAGGCAGACAATCCATATGCCAGTCCAAGGCCATTCTATGAATTGATCCTGCAGTGTAATGATGTGCTGAAAAACTTTGCCATCATGAAACAAAAGAACCTGATGAAGGAAGGCGAATACGACCAACGGTTTTCGGATATCGCCACCCTGCGTTCGTTCCTGTACCTGCAACTGGGCATACACTATGGCGATGAGGTTCGGTATGTTACTGATGCGCTGGAAACGGTAGACGCCGTGAAGGATGAGAGCCGGTTTCCGAAAGTAAAGTTTACAGTACTGATTGATAGCCTCATCAGTTTCACAGAAAAGATCACGTTCAAAAATCCTTATCCTACCGGCACTACGTTGAACATTCTGCTGGACGGCCACCCTACCACCACCATGTTCATCAACAAAAAGATCTTGTTGGGTGACCTCTATTTGTGGAAAGGGAATTACCGGCAGGCAGCCATCTATTTCCGCGAAGTGTTGGAAACAGCTACCGTGGGCGCACAAGGGGAAACCTATTATTCCCAATACAAACTAGGCTGGACCGGTAATCACAACCATTACGTTAGTTATACCCGTGCGGGCGATGCTTCTTCCCTGAACTTTGCAGATGGCTGGCGGGTGATCTTCGACCGGCCTTATGATGCGGGCTATAGCCGTGAGTGGATCTGGGCACTTCCGTATGACAGCCGTTTTGCGCCGGACAATCCGCTCATTAAACTGTTTTCACCCATCGGCGGCAGTTACCTGGTAAAGCCTTCGCAGGCGATCATCGACAACTGGAATAGTCAGCGGCAGCGGCCGGTGGCCGTAGCGGGATCCGCCAACGGCATTCCCTATGATGCACGCGGCCCCTTAAGCGTGCGGCTCATTGGCGATCAACCGGTGGTCATGAAATTCCTGTACAATTATATCAACTATGCCACCATGCTGCCGGTGAACCCGCTTACCAAAAACGGCAAGTGGTTCCTGCTGCGGCAAACGCACCTGCATACCCGCTTTGCAGAGGCCGCCAACCGCGATGGCTATCACAAGCTTGCCTATGGTTTCATCAATGCGGGTATCCGCGGCGCCTACCCCGTTCCGGCCAATACGCCCAATGTGACGCCCTACCAAAATACACTGGCCTACCCGGCGCCTTACAATTTTGATGCGCGAATGGGGGATATCCCCAATTACCGGAGCGATTGGTACCGACAGATCGGTATCCGCAACCGGGCCTTGCTGCTGGACGATGAAGTACCCGCTGGCGCCGATAGCCTGACCTACGTCGAGAACAGTATCATCAACGAGAATGCCCTGGAGAATGCCTTCGAGGGTACCCGCTGGCCCGATCTGTTGCGGGTGGCGCTTCGCCGCAACGACCCGGCCTTCCTGGCTGATAAGATCTATCAGAAATTGCTGAAAGATGGCGTACCCGATGCAGCAGCGGTGAAAGCGAAGCTTATGAACAAAGAAAACTGGTACCTGCCGTTTAAATTATAGGGGGAACTACACGCCGGCCAGGAAAACTGGGTTTTCCAGTCTGCCGGCATTCGGGGGCCGACCATTTTGGTCGGCCCTTTTTATTTTATATCAATGTCGCCTGCCCCTCAAAAACATATAGCCCGCCAGGGCGGGCCATATGTCCTTTCTTTTTCCGGAAATCCGTCCTTTTCGGGCGGGTCCGGCAGCTTCAAGGCACTCCTGCAAGAAATTTACTTATAACAATGGATGGTTAGTACCGCTGGGTAATGTGCTTCAGAAATGGCACCAGCATAGGCACCCATTTGATATACCTCCTGTATTGTTCCCCAAACGACGCCAGCAGGTCGCGTTCTTCGAACTGGATGGCCACCAGGATATACACCGTGGTGACGACCGCGAAGAGCAGGTGCGCCGCACTCATGGCCGGCGTTGCCCAAAACGCAATCAGAAATCCCAGGTAAAGGGGATGACGGACCAACCTGTAAAACAACGGCATCCTGAATGGCAGGTTCGTATAGGGCTTCCCTTTGTAATAGAGCCATACCTGGCGAAGGCCAAAGAGGTCAAAGTGATTGATGAGAAAAGTACTGGTAAACACGATCGACCAACCGCTGAGGTAAGCGATAGACAGAACGGTCTTCAATACCGTATTCTCCACCTGCCACACCATACCCCCCATGGGTTGCCACAACCACATCAGCATAATGAGGCATACGCTGGCCAGCAATACGTAGGTGCTTCGTTCGAGGGGCTGGGGAACGTATTTTATCCACCACTCCTTAAAAGCCGGCCTCGCCATAATACTGTGCTGGAGGGCAAAAAGGAGTAACAACGAAGCATTGATGAAGGCAGCGCTCAGGAGGGATGTCTGCGGGGTACTGTCAATCGATTTACCGACAAAGAGATTTCCAACAAATCCGATGGCATACAGAATCGTTCCGAGAAATATGCAATAGCTACCTGCACCATACAGCAAAAACAATACTTTCTTCATGACTAATAGGAATTTACGCAGCCGGGAATCGGCTCCCGGTCAATGTTTAATGGAATAAAGATTATTTTTAGCAGGGTAGTGCAAGGTTAACCAAAACCGGGGTATGGGGAAAGCGTACCTTAGCAGATGTATTGATATCATGCGTATTAAGCGGCCTTTTTTGAGGAAGGGACTTGCTGGCTGAAACAGGAATAGTTGGTTTGACCGGCTCAATGTAAAGCCTTAACTACACAGAAAATCAGGCCGTTCAATCAGGACTCTTTCGCCGGGAACAGAAAAAGACTGTACTTACAATCAAGATAAGCCCAAGCCATCGATCCATGAAGTTATTGCCCTATATCTGCGTTCTCTTCGTGGCAGTGTACTGCTGCGTGTTACCCCATGGAGCAATAGCGCAGTTCCGTTTTGAGAAGGCCATTGTATTGAACAAGGAGCAGGGGCTGGCGGCCAACCATGTCCGGGCCATCCGCAAGGGACCGGATGGTTTTATCTGGATCGGTACACCGGAGGGCCTTTGCCGCTTCGACGGCCAGCAGTTCAAGACCTTCCGGGTAGGCACCGACCTGCAATACACGCTGTATGACAATACGGTCAATTCGGTACTGCCCTTGCGCAACGAAGTGTGGGCCGCTACCAACCAGGGTATATCAGTACTCGATATCAGGCAAGGTACATTCAGGCATTATCAAATTGGTGCAAAAGGTAAAATGGATAGTTTGACGAAGGACTTTGATTATGGCGTGAACACGATCGTCGATGACCGGAAAGGTAATATCTGGATCGGCACCATTCACCATGGCTTATGGAGATACGATGCGGGAAAGGATAATTTCATCAATTACCCCTACCCTGCTGCAGCCTATCCATACATAGTGCCTGTGCTCGGCTCCAACAACCATATCCTGTCTATCGAACCGTCGCGTACCAACGACAGCATCATTTATGCCGGTACCCTGAGCGGACTGGAAGAGATCAATACCTATACCGGCAAAGTACGCTGGTATGTTTATCCGCAAAAAGACAAGGCATACCAGAGTGGGGTGAACGTATTCCGGCGAATGTACCACCACACCGATGGGTTGTTGTACGTGGGCAACTGGTCGGCGGGCATGCACACCTTCGACCCCAAAACAGGGGCTCTCACACCCCTTCCCGTTAGTGACCGCTGGCAAACAGCCCTGAACGGGTCTATCGGTACCCTCTACGCCAAGAGCGATCATGAATTATGGGTCACCACGGTGGGGGCACTGGCGGTGTACGATACCGACCTGAAAGACGTCACCTGGGCGCGCTTCAACAATCCGCAAAAGGAACTCTACTATGGTATTCACTGCATCGATGAAAGGAACCGGGTATGGTATGGCAGCATCAATGGCATTCAGTACTTCGACCCTACGATGCAGCAGTTCTCAACCTACTCGTTTCATGAGTTGTACGGGATGGACTGGGCCTATGCTCAACACATCATCAGCGATAAGCTGGGTCGTACGGTAACGGTGTGCCCCATCCAGGCAAACGGTATTTATGTATTCGACCGGATCAGCGGCGAGTGGACCAGGCTGGCCTTTAAAGGAGTTAATGTACCCGCCAAGCTGGAAGTATACAGTGTATCCTCTTTCCCGGATGGGCGACTGGCCATATCTTCGAACAAGGGCCTCTTCACCTATAATAAAACTACCCAGGTGCTTCAGCCATTAATACCACCGCCTACGCGCTTCCGCCAGTTACGGGATATCGTGGTAGATAAACGTGGCAGGATATGGTTGGGTGCGGGTGCCGATGGTTTGATCCGATGGGAATACCCATCCAACCAATTCAAGAACTACGATCGATTCATCTGGCCCAACGATACCTCCAAAGTTGGCGACCGTGTGGTGAACCTGTACGAAGACAGCCGCGGCAATATCTGGTTCACCCGCAACAGCGGCATGGGGGTTTACCTGGCCGTGCAGGACTCGATCATCAACTTTGGTTATAAGGATGGCCAATCGAACAGCTTTCCTTTTGTGCATCGATATATGGAAGATGGTAGCGGCAGAATGTGGGCCCTGAGCAATGCCGGCTGGCTGGGCTATGCCCTGGTAAGCAATCCCGCTGGCGGCGTAGTGACCAAATACTACCTGCCCGATAAACAAGTGCAGGGAAGAGTGTATGGGCTTGCGCGTGATCCACAGGGGCATTTATGGGGCTTCAGCGATAAACAATTGTTCCGTATTCAAAAGGGCGATACAGCCGTAACGACCTTCAACTTCGATTATGGCGTAAAGGACCCCGACTTTTTTCATATTTCATTTCTTCCTTCGGGCGGAATGGTGCTGGGTGGACGGAACAGCCTGGTGCTGGCCAACATGGAACAATTTAAGCGGAATGATGAAATGCCGGTTCCCTATATCAGCGAATTACATGTATTGAATCAACCGTACACCATGCCGCCGGTTTTCGGCGATTCAGCCCTTGAACTGTCGCATCAGCGGAATTTCTTTACAGTAGGTTTTTCGGCGCAGGCTTACACATTGCCCAACGAAGTGAAGTTCCGCTACCGGCTCGCTGGTTTTGACGATTGGAAAGAAGTAACAGGACGGGGCAGTGCCAACTACACGAATGTACCCCCGGGCAATTATGTATTCCAGTTGCAGGCTGCGAACAATGAAGGCGTTTGGAACAAAAAGATGGTTCAACTGGCCATGCACATTGCAACGCCCTGGTACAAGACCTGGTGGTTTTATTTGCTGTCGTTTGTGGTGATCTCGGCCTTGGTGTACTGGCTCTACCGGATGCGCATCGGCCAGGTGCGAAAGAAGGAGCAGCTCAAAGCGCAATATGAAAAGAAGCTGGCGAACGTAGAGATGAGTGCCTTGCTGGCACAAATGAATCCGCATTTCTTATTCAACTGTCTCAATTCCATCGACAGCTACATTATCAAGAACGAATCGAGAAAGGCATCTGAATACCTGAACAGTTTTGCCCGCCTGATGCGGTTGATACTGCAAAACTCAAGATCGAACTATATCAGCTTAAAGGACGAGATCGAGACGCTCGAACTGTACCTGCAGATGGAAGGCCTGCGATTCAGGGATCAGTTTCAGTATGAGATCCGCATCATGACGGAAACCGACACCGGCTCTATCGTAATACCGCCGATGCTGATACAGCCCTATGTAGAAAACGCCATCTGGCATGGACTGATGAATAAAAATGACGGCACCCCCCGCAAAGTGAATATACAGATCGAAGAGCGCGACAACAATTTGTATTGTGTGATCCAGGACAATGGTGTTGGTCGGGAGAAAGCGCAAGTACTACGCACGCAGAAGCTTTCGGGCAAGCGGCGTTCGATGGGCATGCAGATCACCAAAGACCGGATGGAGATCATCAATAAATTATATGACGTACAAACTTGTGTGAAGGTGACGGACCTTACCGATGAGGGAGGTCAGGCTCTGGGCACGCGGGTAGAGCTGGTGATTCCATTGTAGAAATCTTATGTTCATTATAAAAGTGTTCTTATGATCAAAGCAGTGATTATTGACGATGAGCACCACAGCATCGAGACGCTGAAATGGAAGCTGGATAATTATTGTCCGGAGGTGCAGGTAGTGGCTTCTTTCGAGAAGCCGGCAGAGGGGGTTGCCTGGCTAAAGGTAAATGCTCCCGACCTGTTGTTTCTTGACATAGAAATGCCGATGCTGAACGGTTTTGATGTATTGGAAGAACTTGGTAAGGACATACCGTTTGACGTGATCTTTACGACTGCCTATGATAATTTCGGCATTCAGGCCGTGAAATGCAGTGCGCTGGATTATCTGCTGAAGCCGGTTCAAAACAAGGAGTTGAAAGAGGCGATCGAAAAGCACCAGAAAAAATCTACCCGGAAGATACCGGTGGAACAGGTGGATGCCTTGCTCACGAACGTGCAGGCAGAGCGAAAGGGTAAGATGGGAAGGATTGCACTGGCTTCGAAAGAGAGTATCGAATTTGTCGATCCGCAGGTGATCATCTGTTGCGAGGCCAGCAGTAACTACACCACGGTATACCTGACCGACAATCGCAAAAAAGTGATCTCACGGATATTAAAGGATTTTGAAGATATGCTGACGCCCTATCATTTTTTCAGGGCGCACAACTCGTTCCTGGTCAACCTCAACCAGGTGCGGGAGTTCATCCGGGGCGATGGCGGCTATTTGCTGATGGAGAATAAGATGAAGATCCCTGTGTCGAAGAACCGGCGCGAGGAGCTGATGAACTTATTGCTCTAACCTATTCTTTGGTTACAGGAGGTTACATGAGTTAAGGTGCAGGCTTATGCCTGCAGGAATCTGATTTGAAGCAAGAGGAAGGCGCCAAGCGTAATACACAGGCAAATTTTGTGTTCTTCCACTTATATGAAGTACCACTATGCAGGAAAACGGAACAATTAGAACCAAAGATGGTTGCAGCATCGTCATGAAGGTGTATGAACAGGATCCGCCGCAAGGAAAGGTCATCCTGATAGGACCTTCTGTGCTTGCCACCCAGCAGCACTATCATGAAATGGCGGCCTTCTTACAATCGCAAGGCTACGCGGTCATCACGTTCGACTACAGAGGCGTTGGCCTTTCGGCCCCGGTGCGGCTACGCGGCTACAAAGCCCGGCTGCAACAATGGGCCATGCAGGATATGGATGCGGTGATCCGCTACGCCCGCAACCGCTTTCCCAACCAGGAACTGATATACATCGGGCATGGCATCGGCGGCGAGTTGATCGGTCTGTCACCAGCCAGCCAGTATATCAACCGGCTGGTGCTCGTAAACAGTGCCCTTACCTGCAAGAAACTCTGGCCCTGGAAAGACAGGCTGCGCATGACCTTCCTGAAATCGTTCGCCCGGCTGTCAAGTTCCTTGCTTGGCTATTTCCCCGGCAAACGGAGCGGCATCTCCGACGACCTGCCCAAAGGCGTCATGTATGAATGGCTCGATTGGTGCAGCAGCAACAACGGACTGTTTGATCAATTTCCCGACATAAACTACCGCAAACTGGAGATCCCCTTGCTGATGATCACCTTTACCGACGACTGGCGTTCGCCGCAAAAGGCGGTAGAGGCCCTGTTGCATTATTTCTCAGGCACCCAGGTAACCTGGCATCATTTTAAACCCGGCGATGTCGGGTGCAAGAAGATCGGCCACCTTGGGCCTTTCGATAAAAGGAATAAAGAAGGGATCTGGAATCCGATGTTGGTGTGGTTGCGGAATTGAACAGCCGGAATCGCTTACCTGCTCTACAGAATGATCAACTACAGAGATGCAGCGTTGACCTGTGTTATGCATCTCGTGCTCCCTGTTAGTTAGGTTACAGCAGTCATTACGAATTTACTTCTTCGATAGGCGCCGTGAATTTTTTCAGGTCGATCAACTCTTCCGGAAGCGGTTTCTTATTCCAATAAGCATGTACGGCCATGGCGGCGCCTACCGCAGAGGCCTGCGCTATCGAGGCTGCATATACTTCGAGCTGTGGATAGGCACGGGCCAGCAGGTGCATATAGACCGGGTTGCGCCCAAACCCTCCATCCACAAATATCTTTTTTACTTCCCTGCTCATGACGAGGTTCGTAGAAGCTATCTGCTGTTGCATGATATCCATGAGCAGTTGGTGATAAGCTTCTTCATAGGTAGCAAAATCTGCCAGCGGTCGCTGACCAAACACCGACTGCTGCAGGCCGTTAGCACCTGTAATTCCCTTAATGGCGGGGCGCTCTTTCAATTTCCCTGCAATGGCAGCATCGAAATGTACCGTTTTATAGTATTCAGCCCGGAGACCAAAATGGTCTGACAGTCTTTTTACCTGTTGCTCGTGCTCATAGCCGGCAAACAGGCGGGAGGCCTTCACCGGCTTCGCCCTGTATTCCATATAGCACAGGCAATCCTGCTTCAACTCTTCGGCCAACAGGCGCGATTGGTTGAAAGGGTTCAGGCTAATGCACCAGGTGCCGGTGGAGATGAGTACAAAAGGTTCATTAAAATTGGCCAGGTAGGGAATCAGTGCAGCAGAACTATCATGCAAACCCACCCCGCTAAGTACGGGCTGTCCATCAATCGCCGCGTTGATCAGTTGATCGGACGGGTAAATGGGCGCCAGTTTATCAATGATCCCTTCCCGGAAAAGCCACTCATGGTAATGGTTCTGCGAAAAATTCCACAAGGCTGTATGACAACCTATACTGGTAATATCAGAATACTTTTTACCGGTGAGCAGGTAACTCATGTATTGGGGCAGGTGTAAGGAATGCCTGATCTTTTCAAATAAAGAAGGACGTTCCTTCTTAAGCCAATACAACTGCAATCCGGAATTGAGGTTACCCAGTGCAGGCGAGGCAGTATGTATGGAAAATGTGATCTCTCCTCCGTATTGTTGGTGGAGCTCTTCCTGTAAGCCTGGCGGATAAGGCTTCAGATAGTTGTACAGCGGAGCAACCGGTTGGCCTTCCGTATTGAGGTGAACGAAGCTGGCGCCATACGTAGAGAAGTTAACCGCTTTGAGGTTGAACTCCCGCATCGAACGGATATCACGCAGGGATTGCTGTACCCAATGCGTAAGTGCGTTGATGTCTTCGCAGGCGTCTCCATCCTCATCTTTGATCTCGGCAAATGGGGTCGATCTTTCGAGCAGCATATTGTACTCCTCATCGAAGAGAAAGAACTTCTTATTGGTTTTACCGATGTCGAAGATGGCTATGATGGGCAGATTCGTCACTGTACTAAATTTTAAGCCGGGGCGGCAGACCAGCAAGTCCGCCGCCCCGGCTGTATGTTTACTTACAATCCTGTTGCTACTGTTTTTTGTCCGCGCTCTTTAATGAGCTGCTCGCGCACTTTAGCAGAGCGGTACAGGCCCAAAGGCTGCAAAGCGCCACCCGCCAGGAGGCGTGCTTCTGCTACCAACGGGCGCACATCGGTACGGTACGCCTGCTGCAATATTTCCTGCGCTTTGGCCACATCATTATTTTCCTGAGCTTGCTGGAGTGCTTTCGTATCAACCAGCAACGCCTGTGCATAGGCGATCTTGATGGCTTCTACCGACTGCAGGAGGTCTTCGAGCGGATCCTTCACGTTGTGCGAGGCATCGATCATCCAACCAAGGTCGGTGGCATGGTTCATGGAACGTGCATCCATTCCCTCTACCAGTTCATTGAAGATGAGGAACAACTGGTAAGGGTTGATGCTGCCTACTGTTAGGTCATCATCGCCATATTTGGAATCGTTGAAATGGAAGCCACCCAGTTTGCCTTCTCCCAGGAGGAGGGCAACGATCTGCTCGATGTTGGCATTGGGCAGGTGATGCCCCAGGTCAACGAGCGTATAGGCTTGCGGGCCTAGTTTATTAGCGTACAGTAACGACTGTCCCCAGTCGCCCACGGTCATGGAGTAGAAGTTGGGCTCGAAAGCCTTGTACTCTACAAACATTTTCCAGTTGGAAGGGAGGGCCGCATATATTTCTTTGAGTCCGTCGAGCGTGCGCTGAAAGGCTTTGCGGAAGTTGAGCTGCCCGGGGAAGCAGGATCCATCGGACAGCCATACGGTGATGGAATCGGAACCGAGCTCCACGCCATGGCGGATCACTTCAATATTGTGCTCGATGGCCTGCTTACGTACTGCTTTGTCGACATGTTGCAGGGAGCCGTACTTATAACTTTCGGACTGATCGGGCTGGTCCTGGAAAGTATTGGAGTTGACCGCATCGAAACGAAGGCCGTGTTGCGCAGCCAGCGCTTTGATAGACGCAGCATTTTTGGGAATATCCCATGGTATATGCAGGGAAATAGCGCCTCCGGATTGGTTGAGGCGATGAAGCAATCCAACGTCTTCGATCTTCTCTTCGAGGGTGCGCGGCTCGCCGCCACCGGAGAAACGGCCAAAACGCGTACCGCCAGTACCCAGTGCCCAGCTTGGAATGGCTACCTGGAAGTCGGCCAGTTTTTTGATCACCTCTTTCACATTGGCTACATCGGCTGCTATGAAATCGTATTTTCTTTTATGCTGTGCGAGGAGGTCACTATTGTGGTTGTCGATCGCATACTTCTCCACTTGCATTATCAATCGTTTTATGGTAAGTAAAATACTTCTTTTAAGGGAATACTGACGGGCGAATTGTCGTCGTTGGTTTCCATGATATCCTTCATATAGGCCCACCACTTCTGCATCACGGGCTGGGCAGGCAGGTTATCAAGTGCGGCAGGATCTGCAGCGTTCAGCACACCGAAGAGATTATTGGTTTCGGGATCGAGGAAGATGGAGTAATCGCTGATCCCTGTTTCCTTCAGCAATTGCTGCAGATCGGGCCAGAGGGTATCGTGCCGGCGAAGGTATTCTTCTTCAAACCCTTTATACAACGTCATTTTAAAAGCAACACGGGTCATATGGATCAATTTTATCTTACAAAGGCCATGGCCACGCCACCATCGACGTTGAGCACATTGCCTGTTGATTTGCTGAGTAATCCACCTACAAATACATAGCAGGCATTCGCTATATCCTCGGGCAGGATGATCTCATTGAGCAGCGTACGCTTTGCATAGTAAGCAGGCAGTTCTTCCACCTTCACACCATAGGCTTTGGCGCGTCCTTCGGCCCAGGCGCCCTCCCAGATCTTACTATCGGAGATCACGGCATCGGGGTTCACCACGTTTACCCGGATATTGTCTTTACCCAACTCGGCTGCATTGAGGCGGCTGAGGTGCAACTGGGCCGATTTGGCACTGCCGTAGCCTGCATTGTTGGGGCCTGATACGAGCGCGTTCTTGCTAACGATATTGAGCACATCGCCACCGAGAGCCTGCTTGCGCATGATCTCTACGCCAGCCTGCGTCACGAAGAACTGTCCTTTTACAAGTACATTGTACAGCAGGTCCCAGTCTTTTTCTGTATGCTCTTCGATGGGCTTGGAGATGGAGAGCCCTGCACAATTCACTACGATGTCTACGCCGCCGAAAGCGAGCGCTGCCACTGTATAGGCATTCGTTATATCCTGTTCTTTTGTTACGTCGAGGATGGCAGTGGTAAATGTATCCTTACCATATTTCTTCTGAAATTCTTCTTTCGCTTTGGCGAGACGCTGATCGTCGTTGTCGTTGATGATAACGCAGGCGCCTTCGTCGGCAAATTTCTGGGCAATGGCTTTGCCAATGCCGCCGGCGCTACCGGTAACGAGCGCTATTTTGCCGGAGAGCGCTTTCGGCTTGGGCATGCGTTGCAGCTTGGCCTCTTCGAGCAGCCAGTATTCGATATTAAATGCCTCCTGGTGCGGGAGCGATGTATAAGAAGAAATGGCTTCTGCACCACGCATTACATTGATGGCATTGGTATAGAACTCGGCCGCTACACGGGCTGTTTGCTTATCCTTGGCAAAGGTGAACAAACCAACACCAGGGTACAGGATCACCACGGGATTGGGATCGCGCATGGCGGGGCTGTTCGGATGTTTGCAGGCGTTGTAATAGTCGGCATACATTTTCCTATATGCATCGAAAGGCGCTGCGAGTTGCTCTTTCAGTCCTTTTGCATCGGTAAGATCTGCATCGGGTGCTATGGTGAGCACGAGCGGACTGATCTTGGTGCGCAGAAAGTGATCGGGACAGCTGGTACCCATGGGTGCGAGGCGATCGAGGTCTTTGGAGTTGATGAACTGTAAAACACGCTCATCGTCGGTAAAATGCCCTACCATGCGGGTATGGCTGCTGCAAAAGCCACGCAGTACGGGCGCCAGCAGGGCGGCCTGTTTGAGGCGGTCTTCCTTTTTCAGCGACTGTATTTTAGCGCCTCCGAAGGTGGCGTCTTTCCTTGATTTCGACTCAATGTATTCCGCACAGGCTTCAATGACTTCGAGGGTATTCACATACGACTCGTAAGCAGTATCACCCCAGGTAAAGAGACCGTGCGAACCGAGCATGATGCCACGGATACCGGGATTTTCATCGAGGCACTGTTTGAGCTTGAGACCTAGGTCGAAACCGGGGCGCTGCCATTCTACCCACCCGATGGTGCCTTTGAAAAGCTCCTGTGTGATCTTCTTACCGTCTTTGGCGGCTGCGATGGCGATGGCCGCATCAGGATGCAGGTGATCGATGTGTTTGAAAGGCAAAAATCCATGGAGGGGGGTATCGATGGAAGGCGCTTTGGAAGCGAGATCGAAGATGCAATGGTTAAAGAGTTCTACCATTTCATCTTCATACAGAACGCCGCGGTATACATTGGTAAGGCTGCGCAGGCGATCGACGTACAAGGCTGCGAGTCCACTTTTTTTGAGCGTACCGATATCGCCACCAGAACCTTTGATCCACATTATTTCGGTTTCTTTGCCGGTGAGCGGATCTTTGGCATTTACTTTACAGGAGGTATTACCGCCGCCATAGTTTGTAAGACGAAGGTCGGCGCCGAGGAGATTGGAGCGATAGATCAACAAAGCCACTTCATCACCAGCCATAGAGGCGGCTGTAGCTTCATTCCACAGATAACTTACATGCTTAAATGTTGATGTAGTAACAGACATTGTTCAATATTTAAATTCGATAAATAGGTCTTTCGGTATCCTGCCTGAGGGTCGTTGCAGGATCGGGTTTGAGGCTATTGCCATAACCCACGATGAGTACGGAAGCGAGGATCACGAGGATGCCGATAATGATGGCATTTTTAGTTTTGCGGCTCACGCCTTTCCATTCATTGAGCACCAGGCCCCAGGCATTGGCGACCAGGATAATGAAAGCCATGTGCAGTATCCAGGAGCTGGCGCCGTTGCCGAGCTTGCTTTCGCCCATACCGTAGAAAAAGAACTGCAGGAACCAGGTGGTACCGGCCAATGCCGAGAACAGGTAATTCCGGGCTAGGGGAGATTTCCCATCCGTATAGTTCTTAAAGGTTTTGTTGCGGGCATTGAGGATCATGCACCAGATAAAGTTGGTGGTAAGCCCTCCCCATAATAACACGACATAAACCACATTGTTTCGATACAGGAATTCACCTTCACCGGGGTGGGCCGCCTTCCAGTGCTCATTGGCTACACTGGCCATTTGTGAACCGGCCTCGATGCCGAAACTAAAGCAGGCACTAAGTACCCCGGAGATGATCGCGACCAGTAAGCCCAGACCGATCTTAAACTCCTTATTGGCTTCTGTGGTTTGCTGCCCGGCCAGGTCCCTATCTTTCATAGCCCCTGCTTTGCCACATATGATAATGCCGATAACACAAACGAGCAGTCCTAAAAGCACAAACTGCCCCCAGCGCTGACTGAAGAGGTCGGTAATCGTATCTTTTCCCGCAGTAGGGAACACATCGTAATAGATGGAAGGCACCAGCGATCCGAAAACGGAACAAAGACCGAGGATGATGGAACTACCCAGCGATACCCCGAGGTAGCGAACGCCAAGTCCATAGGTAAGGCCACCGATGCCCCAAAGGACACCCATGATGAAGGTCCACTTGAGAACAGAAAAATCGGTTGAGCTGATGATGCTGCCGAAATCGGGAATGGTGAGCCAGGCAGCCAGTGGCGGAACAATCAGCCAGGAGAAGAGGCCTCCGATGATCCAGTAGCTTTCCCAGGCCCAGCCTTTTACTTTTTTGTACGGTATGTAGAAACTTCCTGATGCGAATCCTCCGATAAAGTGAAATATAACGCCTAAAATAGCTCCCATGAGTTTAGAATTTTTTCAATATGGCCTGGCAGTGCAATAATTAAGGTGGTTAAAAGTAGCCGGAATCGGTTAGTCGGCCATCATGGTCCATCATGGATGTAAAGGGCCTGCTATAAGGTGGTGGTTTGCAGCCGCTGAGGACCTGTCCGGAAGGCAGGCCGCGCGCAATCGTTGCCGTAGATTAAGTGCCCGGGCCTGCACAATTTTTTGTAGGTTTGACACTTCATGTGTTAACGAATGTTGCTGTAATGAAAAAGCCCCCGATCTATCAACACCTGTATATCGACTACCACTCTGCCACTCCGAAGTACCTTCAACTGGCCAATTCCATTGTTAAGGCCATCGCAGACGGCAAGATTGTGAAAGACGAAATACTTCCCTCGATCAATGAACTGAGCTTCGAATTTGAGATCTCGCGCGATACTGCCGAAAAGGGCTATAAGCACCTGAAGAAGATTGGCGTACTGGGTTCGGTGCCTGGCAAAGGCTTTTTCGTGAAGACAACGGAGGTGAACCATCAGCTTAAGATCTTTCTGTTGTTCAATAAGCTGAGTCCGCACAAAAAGATCGTGTACGATGCATTCGTAGCGGCGCTGGGGGAAATGGCAAGCGTTGATTTTTATATTTACAACAATGACTTTGCCTTTTTCAAGAAACTGCTGGAGAACAAAAAGGACGACTATACGCACTATGTCATCATACCTCACTTCATGGAAGGGGGCGATAATGCCCATGAGATCATCAATATTATAGATAAAAACAAACTGATCTTACTAGACAAACTTGTAGCGGGTGTAAATGGTGAATATGGTGCGGTATATGAGAATTTCGAGAAGGATATCTACAATGCGCTGGAACAGGCACTGCAGCAATTGAGCAAGTACGAAACCCTGAAGATCATATTTCCTGCCTACACCTACTTTCCACAAGAAATATTGAAAGGTTTCTACCGGTTCTGCAACCAATACGCCTTTAATTACAAGGTAGTGCACGAGATCGAAGACGAGCCGATCCAGGAAGGCGAAGTTTACATCAACCTGATGGAAAATGACCTTGTTACCCTCATCGAGCGAATTCTAGCGTCCAAGCTCAAAGTGGGCAAGCAGGTGGGCGTGATCTCGTATAACGAAACCCCGCTCAAAAAGATCATCTTAAATGGGATCACAACGATATCGAGCGATTTCCAGATGATGGGTGAAAAGGCTGCGCAGTTAATATTGGAGCGATCTACGGAACATGTAGCCATTCCTTTTTACCTGACATTGCGGGCTTCGCTGTAAACCATTATTATCATCTCCCGATCTTAAGATACCATCTGTAAACTCTTTGTTTTGCGGTGCATGGGCAGTTCGTCGAAATGCTCCATGATCAGCGATGCCGCACCGAGGCGTTCGGCGTTGAACCCAAGGGGGGATATCTTTATCTCGATGTTTTCGGCAATCTTGGGAATGCAGTGTTCATTAAGGGCCTGTTGAACCGGCGCCAGCCATAGGCGTCCTGCGATAGCACCGCGTCCGCTCAGCACGATGAGGCCCGGATTCAGAATATGTATGAGGATGGCAATCCCCCGCCCGATGTGATAGGCAGCGTCCGAGATCAACTCGATGGCATATTTATCTCCATTGGCTGCGGCATCCATGATGATGCGACTCGATTCCTCCAGGCGTTCTGTGCTCAATCCTTTCATGGTAGAGATGCGTCCCTGCTGAAGGCCCTCGATCGCTTTACCGGTAATTACCTGCAGAGAGGTTTCGGTTTCCAGGCAGCCTGTTTTACCGCAGTTACATATTTTATTGTTGGTGAACAGTGGGATGTGACTGAATTCGCCGGCAAAGCCATTTTCACCCCGAAACAAGCTACCGTCGAGTATCATGCCCAACCCTATGCCCCAGCCGATGTTGACCACCATCGCATTTTGACGCTGGCGGGCAATGCCCAGCTTCCATTCGGCGAGCGCGATCAAACTGGAGTCGTTATCGATCATAACCGGCAGCCCTGTCACGCCTTCTACATAATTAATGATGTTGCTGCCATTACCGTTGAAAAAGGAATAGTTGACGCCCTTCAGTCCGTCAACAAAACCCGGCATACCGATGCCGATGCCGGCAATCTTTTCTTTGGGTATACCTTCTTTCTGAATATATAAAACAAGGTGTTGAGCAAGTTCTTTGATGGCCTGCGGATTGGTGAGCAGATTGAGTTCTACCCTTTCGATATTCCCTACCACCTGGTTGGCCATGTCGAGAATAGATATATGGGTAATGAACTGGTCCATGGCCACCGACACCACATACATGAAATCAGCCTTCATCGAATAGACCTGTGGCCGTCGACCCCCGGTCGAGGTAGCCAGTCCCGATTCGACAATGACCCCTTCCTCGAGCAAATCGTTCAACGCCCGGGCGGTATGGGGAAGGCTTTTGTCGGTCAGGACGCTCAACTCGGCGCATGACAGCTTACCGCTAAAGTATAAATGCTTTATGAGTGACTTCCTGTATAGGGACTGCTTTTCGGACACTTATTAAAAATTTAATAGAATTATAGGAGTATTTCCATCCTGGCAAGCAAGTTCTGTATGCAAGGTAACAACTAACGGCATTCAACGCACGAGTGCTTTGACGATTTAGCAAGCATTTTCCCGTTTAGCGGCAATTATTTTAATACAAGGTTAATGTAACATCCTCTCCGGCTGTATTTCGGGCTCAAATCTTCCTTATAGGCACTTCCCAGGTGCTTTTGTAGCCTAAAACTTCAGGAAAAGTTTCTTTATTACTCATTGACTTTTAATCTTTTCTTATACACTTCTACAAGAATTTTAACAATTCTTTTCATGTTCTGGCATATTTTTAAAAAGTATTACTAACTTAATGTAAAATTTACAAAAGTTACTTAGCCAAAACTGCTGCTGCCATGCCCGATAAACAGACCATCAACAGGAAGCGTGTGATCAAGCACCTCTATTTTGAAAGGTCGCTGTCCTGCGCCGACCTGAGCGTGCTGACCAAGCGAAGCGTACCCCTCACAACGCGGGTGTTAAACTACCTGATCGAGGAAGGTTGCGTGGTGGAGACCGGGCTGGCTACGTCGACAGGAGGCCGCAGGCCCCAGATGTACTCCCTGCGAAGCGACCTGATGTATGTGGTATCGGTGGCCATGGACCAGCTGGTGACCCGCATTGCCATGATGGACATGCACAACCACTATGCACTGGGGCCAGAGCAGGTATCCCTGAAACTGACCAACAACCCCCAAGGCCTGGAAGAATTGAGCGAAGTGATCGACACATTTATCAGGCAATCGGGCATTCCGAGAAACAGGATTGCCGGGGTTGGCATTGGTATGCCAGGCTTTGTGGATGTTCGTAAGGGCATCAACCATTCTTTCCTCTTCGCCCGGGAAGGCAATATTGTAAGTTTTCTGGAAACTCAACTGGGTGTGCCTGTGCACATCGACAATGACTCCAGTTTGATAGCCCTGGCCGAGCTGAGGCTGGGAGTTGCGCGCCGCCACCAGAATGCCATGGTGATCAATATCAGCTGGGGTGTAGGCCTGGGACTGGTCCTTAAAGGAGAACTGTTCCGCGGCAACAATGGTTTTGCGGGAGAGTTTAGCCATATCCCGGTATTCACCAACAATAAGATGTGCAGTTGCGGCAAAAGCGGCTGCCTGGAAACAGAGGCTTCGTTGCTGACGCTCACAGAAAAGGCGGTGAAAGGCTTACAACAGGGCAAGATCTCCCTGCTCAAACACTTGCCCCTGGAAGAAAATGGCGCCACCATTCAATCGATCATAGATGCTGCGGTGCGCGGCGACAAGTTTGCGCTGGGCCTTTTTGCAGAAGCAGGCTATAATATAGGCAGGGGCATTGCCATCCTCATTCATTTGCTCAATCCGGAACTGGTAGTCCTGAGTGGCCGCGGCGCAGCCGCCGGCAAGGTTTGGCTCCCCCCCATCCAACAGGCGATCAATGAACATTGTATACCCAAGATTGCCGAAAACACAGAAGTAGTTATATCCAAGCTATGCCTGGAAGCTGGCTTAACCGGTGCTGCTGCATTGGTGATGGATCATTACGATAGGAGCACCCACGATCATTTAATTGACAAACAGGAGAAAGTAGCTTGAGTACAGTACCGTTATACCTCATCCTAATTGAATACATCCTACCCAAGAGAGCCTAATTATAATCCAAAGTAACAATCATTATTTAACATCCAAAACAACTACGATGAGAATGCAACTCAGCAAATCGTTTGTTATGCTCTGCATGCTCCTGGTGAGTACAGTAATGTATGCGCAGGAAAAAAAGACCGTGACCGGTGTAGTGCAGGACAGCAAAGGGGGTGCGCTACCGAACGCAGCCATTAAAGAAAAAGGAACCAGCAACACCGTCATGACGAATGAACGGGGACAATTCACGATCCGCATCAGCCCCAGCGCCACCTTACAGGTGAGCTACGTGGGTTTCACGCTCGCAGAAATTGCGACGGGCAGTGCAAGCAGCTACACCATTACCATGCAGGAAAAAAATGGCGAAATGCAGGAAGTGGTGGTAACGTCTTTAGGTTTATCCAAACAACAAAAATCATTAGGATATGCTGTGGCGACTGTAAATGCGGAACAGCTTACGCAGGCAGGTTCGCCCAACTTTGCTTCTGCTTTGTACGGCAAGGCACCTGGTGTAAGGATTGGTACCACCCCTGGTGGCGCTACCAGTGCTGTGAATATCAGCATTCGCGGTATCAACTCCATTACGGGTAAAAACCAGCCCCTGATCGTACTGGATGGTATTCCCATCCGTGACGGTGAGGCTAACAACGGTAACTACTGGGGCGACCAGCGCCTGCGCGGTAATGGTTTGCTGGACATCAATCCGGAGGATATCGAAAACGTAACTATTCTTAAAGGCGCTTCTGCCGCTGCCCTCTATGGTTCTGAGGCAGTGAATGGTGTAGTATTGATCACCACCAAGAGCGGTAAGGGCAAAAAAGGCTTCAGCGTAGATATCGCTGCCAATTACAGCCATGACGAAGTAGCTTACCTGCCAAGGTATCAGAATGTACGCGGCCCGGGTGCCCCCAAGCACGTGAGCAACGGCGGACAGGATGATGAAGGTTTCATTTACCAGGATCTGGATGGTGACGGTGTTAAAGAAACCAGGGGTGTAGGCGGTTTTACAATCAACTTCGGACCCCGCTTTGATGGCAAACCTACTGTTGCCTGGGATGGCATCGTTAGGCCCTATGAGGCACAAAAGGATAATTACAAAGGTTTATACAGAGGCGCCAACAACTCCAGCGTAAGCGTTTCCATGACCCAGGGTTCTGAAAATGCGAACATCCGTTTCTCCCTTACCCGTCAGGACAACCAGGGTGTGAGCCTCGGCGCTGCGAACAGCAAGAATATAGCGAACCTCAACAGCTCGTTCCGCATCAGCAAGAAACTGACCACCGATGTAATGGTCAACTATATTAACCAGCATACCAAGAACCGTCCCTACTCTATCGACCGGATGATCAACAACTTTACCGGTATGATGGGCAGGTTCGAAAATGCTGATATGTACCTGGCAAAATACAAAACCAGCCGCGGCTATCGTTTTGTGACTGGTACCAACCAAAGCCTTACGCCCTCAGAAAACATCACGCTGCCAGGCTTTAAGGGTGATATTGCCGATTACGTATGGCGCGTGAAGGAATACAATGAAGACGAGTGGAGCAACCGTGTTATCGGTAGCATTACCACCAACTACCAGATCCTGAACAACCTGAAACTGCGCGGACGCTTGGCTACCGATTTCACTTCTGAAAGAGGTGAAAGCAAGAACTCTACAGAGATCCCGCTGGTATTTGGTAACTCTGGCTACTTCGCCAATCGTACTTACCAAAGCACCATCGTGTATGGCGACGCCTTGCTGACCTATACACAAAACATTACGCCCGATCTCGAATTGAACGTAATGGGTGGTTATACAGCTACTGAAACCAAGAACATCGCCGTTCAGCGCGAAACCAATGGTGGCTTGAGCGTTGAGAACTGGTTCGACATGAAGGCATCTGTCAATACAGCCGGCGCTTCAGACCAATTCAATTACCGTAACAGACTGGTACGTGACGCGTTCATCGGAACCATCAACGGTAATTATAAGGACTGGCTGTACCTGGAAGGAACGTTCCGCCGCGAACGTATTTCGACCATGCACCCGGACAACAATACCAACAACTACTATTCCGTTAACTCTGGCTTTGTTTTCTCTGATGCGTTCCAGCTTCCTTCTTTCATCAATTACGGTAAGTTCCGTGCATCATGGGGTATCGTAGGTAACTACCCTGATATCTATGCAGCCAATATCGCCTATTCACAAAATACATTGGGCGTACAACAATCAGGCGGCCAATCGGTGCTGTATACCACACTCCCCAACTCTTTCGGCAATGACGCCATCCGTCCGGAAGAAAAACATGAAATAGAGTTTGGTCTGGAAATGAAATTCCTGGGCAAACGCTTAGGCATCGATGTGTCTTATTACAATGGACAGATCCGTGACCAGATCCTGCCAATCACCATTCCCGGCAGCACTGGCGCCACTTCCATCTTAACTAATGTTGGCACCTTGCGCAACAAGGGTCTCGAAATCGGTCTGACTGGTTTGCCTGTTAAAACCAGGAACTTCACCTGGGAGGCCAATATCAACTTCGCTTTCAACAAGAACACTGTTGAAAAACTTGCTGATGGTTCCGACCAACTGATTCATGCCGACTATGACGGAAATGCGGCCCAGTTGATCTCAAAGGTTGGTCAGCCAATGGGCGACTTCTATGTTCACCCTGTTGCCAAAACAGCCAAAGGTGATCCTATCATTGAGCCCAATGGATTGTACAAACTGGACGACAAACTGGTGAAAGTTGGTAACGCTATGCCTAAAGTGGTAGGTGGCTTCTCCAACACTTTCACTTACAAAAATTTCTCACTCGACGTCTTAGCTGATTTCCGTTTTGGTGGTTATGTAATGCCAACCGGCGTTAACTGGATGATCAGCCGTGGATTGCTGGAAGAAAGCCTTAACTACATGGATAAGGAACACGGTGGTATGAGCTACTATGTAAATGGTCAGGGCAAAGGCGTGGCGACTACAGCCGCTGCCGGTCCTAACGGAGAAAAGGTTTTCAACGACGGTATGATGATGAGTGGTGTACTTGCCAATGGCGATGCCAACAACAACGTTATTTCTCAGGCTTACTACTACTGGAATACCTATAACTGGGGTGGTCCTCAATACAGCTATTCCCGTTACGAATTGTATGTAAAGAAGAATTCTTATATCAAGATGCGTGAATTGTCGCTGGCTTATAGCCTGCCAACCAGGATTGCTGACAAGATCGGTTTCAAGAAGATGCAGGTTTCTGTTTTCGGACGTAATCTCTTCTATGTTTACCGCACTTTGAAGGACCTGGATGCTGAGCAAACCGTTGCGGGTTCAAGATGGTTCCAGTCGCTCACCAATGCGGGCACGAACCCATCTACCAGGACATTCGGTGTGATGTTAAGGGCAGGTCTCTAAGTTCTAACTCCAGTAATTCATTTTAAAAATCATTACATGAAAAAGATATTTCTGATCTATACAGCTGCGGCGATGGGACTTGGCTTCAGCGCCTGTAGTAAGTCGGATTTTGCCGATAGCTATTCAGACCCTTCCAAAGTACAGGCTTCCACAGTCGATAAGCAGTATGCCGGTTTCGTATATTCTTACAACCGCTATAATTTACCCTCGTACTGGAACTACTTCGTTATCCTTCGCACTACGCTGCAGCATTTCACGCAGGCAGTGGGTTGGGAAAACGGCGATAACCAGTACGTACCAGGAGCAGCCAGTATTACCGACCGCTGGAACGACTACTATTATACACTCGGGCAGTACCGTGAACTTGAGAACATTTACAATAAACTCACGGAAATTGAAAAGAAAGAGCTGCGGATCTATATGTTGACGGCAACGATCTACCTGTACGACCAGACGCAGAAAAATGTAGACATGCACGGCGATATTCCCTGGGCAGATGCTGGCAAGATCAGCGCCAACCGCGGTAACTATGCCGGTGCATTGGCTGGTTACGATGGTGGTGCAGCTATCTACACCAAGATGCTCGATGACCTGAAGGCATTTGCTGATGAACTCAACACCATCACGATCAGGACCGAGCTGGTAACCAAGTTCAACAACCAGGACCTGCTCAATAATGGCAACCTCACGCTTTGGAAAAGATATTGCAACTCGCTCCGCCTGCGCATGCTGACCAGGGTTTCGGGTGTTGCCAGTTTCCAAACAAGGGTCAATGCCGAGATCGCACAGATCATTGGAGATCCGGTTAAGTACCCCATCGTTGGTGCCAATACCGAGAATATCAAGTTCAATGTTTTCAACCTGAACACCGATATCAATTCCAAAGGTTTCAGGTCCGGTCTAGAAGATTGGAACGGTAACATTGCCGGCAAAGTGATGATCGATCACATGAAAACAAACGCCGATCCCCGTTTGCGCGCCATGTTCGAACCAGGCGCTACTGCTGCCGGTGTTTACAATGGCCTGGATCCTATGCTGAACAGGGGAACACAGAACACCCTGATCGCCGGTGGTACAATGGCTATCTATAACCGCTCTACGATCAGCCGCAATGAGTTCTTCCCCGGCATGATGATGAATGCGGCAGAGGTTAGTTTTATGTTGGCGGAATACTATGTGAAAGCCAGCAACCTGGCTGCTGCCCAAACTGCCTACGAAACCGGCATCAAACAATCGGTCGAGTATTATTACTGGCTGAGGAGCCTGAGCAACGATAATACGGCCGGTGCATTGACACCCACCAATGCTACAGAGATCAACAATTATATCGGTAGTACGGCTGTAAAATGGAGCACTGCTACTACCAATGCAGACAGGATCAAACTGATCGCGTTGCAAAAGTGGATCCACTACAGCGTTATTCAACCTAATGAAAACTGGGCGGAAGTAAGAAGACTGGACGCCCCGGCATTAAGTTTTGAGACCGACAACTCGAATGCGCAAAAACAACCGCCTTCCCGTTGGGTTTATCCTGGCTCTGAGATCACTTATAATTCAGTGAACTACTCGAAAGTACAGGCCAATGATAAGTTAAGTACCAAGTTGTTTTGGGATATTCAATAAGTTAGGTTAGTGTTAATTTGGAGCTAAGGGGGACCATTTCTGGTCCCCCTCTTTTTTATCAGGCAGGTATGTTATAAACGTTGAAAATTCCTTTCGCCATTACTCCCGGTCATCAGGTAAGTGATTTGTTTACCCTCATTGGTCATGAAGGTCAGCTTTACTTTAAATGGCTTCTTATAATCGCCCGCACCGATCAGCATGAACTCCTT
This sequence comes from Paraflavitalea sp. CAU 1676, assembly GCF_029223285.1. Lineage (GTDB taxonomy): Bacteria > Bacteroidota > Bacteroidia > Chitinophagales > Chitinophagaceae > Paraflavitalea. The sequence goes on from NZ_JARHUJ010000011.1 coordinate 63,898, forward strand.
ATTTGGTCTCACCGCGAACGGAAGGGTATCCTTAGACTTCCATGCCAATTCACCTTCCATTTTCTCAACACTGATGAGCTCGCCTGCCAGGCCTTCATTCTTTATTTCTACCTGCATGCTATTCTGATCAAAACGGGCAAACCCGCCATCAGTGATAATGGGACCATCCATCCGGATGATCCGGTCGAGACGAAATTTACTCTGTTCACCGGGAAGTCTAATGCCATCGAAATCGAGTCGTTCATCATAATCCGGACAGATCAGCTTTGCGGAGTCGCCGCGGCTAATCGTGATGGTCTCCATCTTACTGTCGGGATCGACGAACAACTTTGCAATTTCTGAGGGATAGGTTGCATACGCATTGCTGGTAATAAGAGAAAGCTGTAGGGTGTTTTTATCCAAACCGGTAACCCGTGCATACTTGTCGCTGTAACCATTTACCGGATCGAATATGTAATAGTCGTCGAGCGTTGGTTTTCTGAACAGCAACACATTATCGGCATAGGCTGCTGCATAGTTGCGCGCGGCACTTCGCTCATATTTGTAGTCATCTACTTTTTCACTGATGTAATAACAAAGCCCTACAAAGGCAAGGATCAAAGGGCCGGCATAGGTATACCAGGGAGTTTTAGCGGCAAGGTCTTTACGCTCCTGCAGCACATACTTATAGGGTTCTGGCATTTCATATAGTTGGCCATCCTTACGAAGTGCCCATTTTTTACCGAGAGAAAAGAAGGGAATCCAGAAGAGGTGAAAATATCGTTGACGTACTTCAATCAGGTAGCCAGGCTGCACATTTTGTGACAACCCGGCAGTATAAGGATCAATTGACTTGATCTTAAAGTGGTTCCAGCCGAATACGATACTCATAGAATGTAGGGTTTGGATTAGGGTGTCGGTGTACGGCAATATAACGCAAAACGGCGTGCGGAAAGTACCCATTTCCGGTCAATAAAAAGCCGCTGCTGGTGAGTTACACCTGCAGCGGCCACATCAAACTATTTTAGCATATCTAATCTATTTTGCGCCCTTTCATTTCGCGCTTTTCCACCTTTAGGGTATTTAGCGCACTTTTTTTGATCATAAGCCTTGCTTCGGAGCCGGATGGCAGGATATAATACATTTTTCCATCATACCTGATCTCCCCAAGTTCTCGTCTCCAGTTATCCGCATACAACGTATAGGGCGCTCTGTTGTCCCGTTTCAACTGGCCGAAGGTCAGGAAGCGACCATCCCCAACTTCAAACGAAACGTCGATCTTGTCTTCATATGTCCGTGTACATACGCCCGGCGTATTCTTCCGAAGGGTAATGATATTGACATATTTCCCATTCTCGAATTTGACCACTCCCGCCGTTACCTGTGCCGATTTTGAATCCACCTCGCGGCGCAACTCAACGTCACGGTCAACATAGTACTGAAGCTTGGTGGGCGGAATGTTGTTGGTTTCGATCGTTGAACGCACCGAAGACGTAAAATAGATCTTTGGGGTACTACAAGATGCAAGCGCCAACAGCGCAGAAAAAGTAAATGTAAATAACTTCATAAATGTACAATTAGCAGGTTCACTGTTTTCTATAAAGCTTTATGCAAATGTGCAAAGTTATGACCATGACTGAAAGTCCTGGTTTAATAATGAAACGTTAAAGCCTTTTTTTCTATATGTAGGAGCTGAGATTATTTACTGAAACGTTGCCGGGAACGGATAAACCGAAATCTAAAGAGTTCTTTAACAGTTAGCCAATTGCAATCGTCGCAAAAAATGAATAATATTATGCACACACTGATTGCTTATGCTTGTTCTGGTCATTGGCATTGTGATCACCTTTATAGTTCCTTACTACATTGCAGACGCGGTAAGGACCAGGGCCTGGCGGGCTGGCAATAAGTGGTATGAGTGGTGGTGGGCACTTTCATTTGCCATTGGTTTTATATTGTTTGGCCTATTGCTGTTGGTGCTGGTGTATTGGAGTTTGGAAAATATGGGCCGGTAAATCTTACGCTTATCAATCATTGATCATATTTCTTTTCCATGATAGAGATTTACCTCATTATCGGAATGGTTCTGTTGTTTATAGGGTGCATATCCTATTCTATTGCGATGGCTGTTCGCCGGCGATTGATTCGCACTGATAATAAGAGATACGGCTTGTATGCAGCTCTCTCTTTTGTAGTGAGTTTTACAGTCATTACAGGCGCCATATTTCTCTTTCTGATGAATCTATCCTGGGGACGTTAACCTTTTTGCAGCAACCACCTTTATGTTCTTACTCATCTTTATTGTTCCGATCTACATTTTTGCCTGCTATAAGATCGCCCGGTCCGTACGCGACCGGCTAAACAGGTCCAACAACAATTATTCTGACGAACTCTCCCTGGGCGTCTTCCTCCTCAGTTTTGGCACTTTGACTATTGTAACGTATCAGCTGTTAGAGCGGGTTGAGTGGGGGCGATAACCCTTCTTATCTTTCGCCTTTTTTCCCGGAGAATGATCCATTCAGCCACCAGCAGGTTGGGTACAAAACCCAGCCAGGCGTCGATCATGTACAAGGTGAGCGGATCGATGGTAAATGTATTTGATAAGATAAGCTTCCAGCTTCGCAGGGTGATGGCAGAAAAAGTAAGCGCATAACTGCGTATCATATAGTGCCGGTGGGCTACGAAGTTCTTCTTCCGCGCCGCCATCACTCCTTTATAGGTAAACCAAAACCATAGGCAGTCAAGTATAACAAAAGCTATTTTAGAAGGCCAAAGTCCATTGGCATAAATGGCCATGACCATCCCTGCCGGGAAGTTGATCAGCAAAATGTCCCAGGCATACAACCGGCCCATCAGTTTATGCAGCCAACGCTTTCCCTTTAGTATTTCGGCTGAGAATTGGGTAAATACAGCGAGCAGGGCAAAGATGGAGGTAAATACGTGCACGTAGAACGAAAACTTCCAGGCCTTGTTGTCGAGATAATCCTGTTTGAATAGCAGAAAACCTACATCCGTTCTAAAGCTGGTATACTGAAGTATGAGTCGCAGCATGAGAAAAGTGCCCCCGCAGAGAACGAGATAAATCAGCAGATAGCGAAAGAAGAAAGCAAGGATCTTCATGTAGGAGGGCGGGGTAAGTTACAACGAAAAAGTCTGTATCCCACACCAGGTTGGTGTAAGATACAGACCATAATCGGGTACGGATCGTAATGATTCGTTAAATGAGATGGCTCAGTGCTGCGCTCCCTATCGGGTAAGTCAGGCCGCTATTGTTTGAAGTCCTTGCCGGCATTCTTTATCCGGGCAGTGGGGAGAAATATCTGAAAACCGACGCTCAAGACCAGGTTACTGGAAGTTGCCTTGCTGCCAAAGCCAACAATGCCCTGGTATTTGAGCAAGGCCTCCAGGCCGATATTGGGCGTTATAAAGTAGGCCCAACCAGGTCCTACACCCAAACCAAGTCCATTCGTATTATCGCCGGTTGCAGGGTTATCACCTTCGATACCTACATTGCCCTCAACGAAAAACCTGGAATGGCCGATGAGGTCATTCAATTGTTTGTCGTTGATGTAATACCTGCCCAATGCGCCCACTCCATAGGTAACACCAGTGCCATTTCCTTTGGAGGTATTTAAACCCACAGTAAGGTAACCACCCAAAGCAAGACCATCCTTGATGAACCATGCAGCCTTGGGATTGATCAGCATATTAAAGGCCCCACCTTCATCGAGACTCAGGTTAAACTTTCCGATATCAGCACCTACCATCACGTTGCCAGCCTGTATCTGGGCTTTCGATGACTGAGAAACAACCGCACCAATAAACAAAAGAGTAATCAATTTTTTCATGGCCTTCATATTTAATTTGACCATTCGGCATAAGAAAATTATGCCTATCGGTGAGGAGTACTGCTTCTGTAGAAAGTTCTGAACAATACGGGGGTAGTAAATGCGGGGGGTGGGAACAAATATGCACATCGATCCTCAAGCGTAGAACGATAACAATCAATACATAATAAATAATTCAACAAGCGGCCGAATGAAGGAGATCGAGCAAAACCGTGGCGCATTTGCGCAGGAATTTTAGTATACTACGAGCAGGAAAACAGGATCCTTGAAAACGATGTATTGGCGAATAGACGTGCGGGATAAAATCTAAGTATTTGCGAAGAGCAGTGCGGGATAAAAGGAATGCATTAGCGAAACACTAAGGCGATGATAGTCGTCGCGGCATATTTCGCTAATGCATCAAACAGCTTACTTTTTATTGGTAGCCACTTCGAGTGCCCTGGTAGCCGTATAATATTTGGCAAGCATTCCGGGAACTTCCCAGTTTGGCAACTTTCCTTCTTTCAGGTACTGGAGAAAACGCTGCATTACTTCGCCGAAGTGAGCTTCATGACCCGTCTTAAATGACTGCGGGATCGCCAGCTTATAGCCTTTTGCCGTTTTCTCAATAGCAACTCCCGCATAACGCGCCTGCAAGCCCGCTACAGCCTGTTGCAAACTCTGCTCATACGCCGCATCATTTTTAGCGGGCAATATATACAGCGTTGGCTGGTATTTCTCTTCGGCTCCTTGCCTTATTTCTAGTTGAGCCAATGAACCCCGGAGCAGCGAGTAATGCGTATCGCCGCTTCCTTCGGGAGCTTTGTAATCCCAACGTGCAATCATTTTTACGTGTATCCCCTTCAGCGTATAATTGGCCTCGCCGTTGGCATGCGTTTGCAAAACAGAGTCCTTTTCTACATAAGCGCGCAGAAAATCGGGGAAGCTGTCCTTTTTGGTTACAGCCGTAAACTGTGACAGTGTTACCGCTGTGGGCCATATGCGGGCGCTGGTTACCTGTATATCTTTCTTGTAATCGATGATGCTATCTGGAAAGCATTCCCATTGTACCAGGTCAATAAGATGGGTGCCAACGTCGGCAATCGCTTCTCCTTGTTGTGTAGGGTCAAAGAACCAGGAGGGCCGGGTAAGGGCCTTGCCCGAAACGAATTTGTAGAAATAGTGAACGCTCTCGATCACAACGCCAGGATCCTTTTCGGTACCAGCCTGTTGTTGCCCGAATACAGACGGCATATGCGCCAGTTCTCTTTGCAGGGTATTGGTGATCTCCGACCGCTCGGTCATGATATCATACAGCAACACCTTTTTTGCAGCTGCATCGGCAAATGCCTGTTCGAGCAAACTGAAATTGGCTGCATCGATGGCCATGGGTTTATCACCTAACACATTAATGCCGGCCTCTACGGCCTTTTTAATGTGCGCTGTCTTTTGCTGGTTGTTACCGGCAAGCACCACTACATTTCCCTTCTTCTCAGCGATCATTTTATCGAGGTAATCGGCGCCAGTATATACTTCCTCTTTCCAATGAGTCGGGTTTTCCGGACGTGCATTGTATTGATTGATCAGGGCGAGATGGGCGTCGAGTTCGGGACCGCCGGGGGCATATACGTGCACCACCGAATCGATGTTTGGATTGCCGGTTTTCTGCACCAGCGCAGCATGAAAATGTCCGGGATTGAGTGTAATAAGCTTCACTGTAGTGGAATCGGCCGCAGGCTTGTCTGCATTACCGCCCGATTGGCAGGCAGGCGTCAGTGCAATCACCGACATAGCCAGTGCTCCCCACGAAAAACGATGGATGGTGTTGTTTTGCATGGGCTAAAAATAAGGCGTTAAGCGGGCAAAATTGTATCTTTTAACGAGATTTTGAAGTTGAGCGACAGTGGAACCGCTTAAACGTTTAAGATAACTTAACTACCTGCCATGAGTCAACAACCCACCAGATTTCTTTCCCTCGACATATTCCGGGGCATCACCGTATGCTTTATGATCATCGTTAACTCGGCCGGTTGGGGAGCCAATCCCTACGCACCATTGGAACACGCCGCCTGGTTTGGCTTTACACCCACCGATCTCGTATTCCCCTCTTTTCTCTTCGCCGTAGGCAATGCACTCAGCTTCTCCAAACAAAAATATACCAGCCAGGCAAGCTTTCTGCTAAAGGTCTTTAAGAGAACACTACTCATCTTTCTGCTGGGTTACCTGATGTACTGGTTCCCGTTTGTGCATACTACGGCAGAGGGCGCATGGGCCATCAACCCGCTGGGTAAAACCCGTATCCTGGGCGTTCTGCAACGCATTGCGCTCTGCTATTGCATAGGCGCCCTGCTGGTCCATTACCTTTCGGTAAAATGGCTGTGGATAGTCTCAGGCGTGCTGCTGCTCGGGTATTGGGGTACACTCTACCTGTTTGGGGATGCCGGTGAGGAGTTATCCATGCTGTACAATGCAGGTACCAAACTAGATGTACTCATGTTGGGCAGCGATCACCTGTATCGCCAGGGCGGTGGTCCTGTCGCTTTCGACCCCGAAGGGATCCTCAGCACTTTACCCGCTGTGGTGAATGTGATTGCCGGATACCTCGCAGGTATTTTCATTCAACAAAAGGGGAAAACATTCGAGACCATCGCCCGGCTACTGATGGCAGCTTCCCTGCTGCTTTTTACTGCCTGGTTCTGGGACTTATTCTTTCCTATTGGCAAGAAACTATGGACCAGCTCTTTTGTGCTACTCACCGTAGGGCTCGACCTCGCCATCCTGGCTTTGCTGATCTATGCAGTAGAAATGAAACATTGGACCAAAGGCAAAAACTTCTTTCTGGTGTTTGGCCAAAACACCTTGTTCATATACCTGTTGTCCGAAATATTGTTTGTTACGTTTACTTTGATCGACGTACATCCCAAAGTGAGCTTTTATCAATGGGTGAACCAGGTCCTCTACCAAAAGCTCTTCCCAGGCCCTTTTGGAAGCATGCTGTTCGCCGTCTCTTTTATGCTGCTTTGCTGGCTCGCAGGATACTGGCTGCACCGGAAAAAGATCCATATCAAAATTTAACGTTGCAGCATCCACGGTTGTACAGGCAAGGCTCTTTAATTAGATTTAATCCAGCGGATCGCTGCTTCGAGCAGTTCATCCCGGTTTTCCTGAAGACCCCTGATCGTAGGCTTTACCATAACATCCGGTTGAAGGCCTACCCGCTGTGTTTCTTTTCCATCGGGGTAATAGACCCCTAATCCGGATATATACGTATAAATATTCCCGGGCAATACAATGAGCGCAACATTGCCATCGGCCCCTGCTGTTGATGTGCCCATGAGTATAGCGCCGGGCGAGCGGCGGAACATCATCGCCTGAAATTCTGTGGAGCTCTGCGTTTCTTCGTTGACCAATATCACAATTTTGGGAGGAATGGGATCATTAGTTCCGGTGGCACCCATATTGGTGGGCCTGGAATACTGGAAGCGACCCGGCATGGCGGGATCGGCCGACGAAAACTTTACAAAAGCAGGTACTTCTCTCAATATGCTATGGCCAATAATATCGCCCGCAGAAAGCCCCTTGGGATACTGCCGGTTGTCGATGACCAGCCCCTTTACACTACTCACCAATTTACGCAGCGAAATACTATCCTTTCTTTGAAAGTTGCCCAAATTGATATAACCAATGCCATCACCTACGAGACAAATAGTTGAATCTCTTTCCAGCGCAAAAGTTCCTGGCTTTATTTTCCTGGCCGTTTTCGAAAGAGCATATTGCACCGTTCGCTTCTCTGATTGCCCTCCACGACTGATCACCCACTCGTTGGTCTCCTGCCGGCTACGAACCAATGAGTAGCGCAACAGGTTTAAATAACTGGCTTCGTTGGAGGCCGATATAAAAGGGCGTTTATCCTTTACAAGCCGGGCAACCGTCACCCCATTGATCGATTCAATAATGTCTCCCCGTTGCACCTTCGATCGCTGCGCCAGTGTATCATTCAGTATATCAATAACGACGGCCTTCCCTTCAATAAACTTTATCCAGCAAGGCATCACATAATTACCCAGGTTTTCCGATATCACCCTTGATTGCACCACTGCATGGCTATCGTGAATGGAGGCGATCAACGCCTGCATTACCGCAACGTATTCTCCGGCATCGGCGGCAGCTACTACCCGTGGAATAAATGTTTCAAGCACCTTCTCCCATTTCACTGGTAATTCATATTTATAAGGATACCAGTATTCGATCATATTCCAGTACCTGAACAGTGCCAGCAGCCTGTATTCAACCGGAGGATACGTCATCGAGGCATAACTGTTCTCGTGCTCGAACAAGGCAACATGGATATCGTCCTCGGACATGAAGCGCACATAATGCTGATTGCCCCGCGTTCTGTTTACGCGAATAGCGGCGATCTTATTGCTGAGCCCTTTAGACATACCTGCTTTACGGATCCAGGCAGTATCCGGCGCTAACGCTGCCTTCAATGCCCTGTCGTCACAACCGCTATCGCAGGCGGGCACATCCCCCAGGCTGTTGATCCAGGCCAGCAAAGTATCACACGCCTGCTGCTTACCCTTTGTACCCAGGTAGGCAGGCATCAATCCGACCAACTGCTTATCCCAATCATACTTCCCTTTCGTGATGGTAGGATGGTGATATTTAAGGAATCCCCATACTCTCCCCAGGAGGTAAAGTTGATCGACTTTCGTTTTGCCCAACGGCAGGGCCAAATTAACGGAGGAGCTGTCGGCAGCAACTGTAGTGCCGGCTTGCTGTGCAGCAGCCTGAAAGGTCAATAAGACCAGGATAATAGCCATTAAACGAGTCATGACAGGTAGATTAGGTGATGGAATGATCTTGCTACTTCAAACTTATACCTGCAGGCACGAGCAGGGAAAAAAGTTATACGAAGCAGCATTTAAGCGATACGAAACGGCTTAAACCAGCATCCCCACCTGCGTTACAGACCCCCTGACACCTGTTAAAAAAAATCTAAAGTGCCCGGAACCGTTATGCGTACCGCAGGAATTCTCCCACATTGCATGGCCAATCCTACCCTTTTCTCCAGTTCAGGAGCCTTTATTGTTTCAATCTAATCATAGCTATGCTACAAAACTACCTGACCATCGCCTGGCGCAATTTGCTCAGGCACAAAAGCTTTTCTCTCATCAACATTATTGGTTTAGCCTCCGGATTGGCTGCCTGTATCCTGATCTTTCTCTATGTTCAGTTTGAGTTGAATTACGACCAGCATCATGAGAAAGTCAATCGCATTGCGCGCATCGTTACCACCCTGCACGCACCGGGATCGGATATGGAGTTTGGCCCGGCACCCTACCCGCTGGCAGATGCCCTGAAGCATGACTTTCCGGAGATCGAGGAAGCCGTTAGAATGGAGCAGGAACCTTCTGTCATCAAATACCAGAACAGGATATTCAGCGAACCGGCCTTCTACAACGCAGACCCTGCTATCTTTTCAGTCTTCTCTTATTCCTTTTTGGCTGGCGCTCCTGGCAATGCACTCTCCCTACCCAACAGCGTAGTACTCACCGAAACAACCGCCCGCAAATACTTTAGGAGTGCCTCCGCAGCTTTTGGCCAAACATTCATTTGCAATAATGTGCCGGTAAATATAACCGGGGTTATTGCTGATCCTCCCGGTAATTCTGATATCGCAGTAACCGGATTTATATCCATCGATTTCACGAAGAAGAAACAGTGGATGGAAGATTTCACGGTCTATACATTCGCCCTGTTCAGGCAGCCAACCGATCTGCGTCGCTTTGAAAAAAAGATGAAACCGGTGGCCGATAAATATTGTCAGGCCGAGCTAGACAACAGCGGCGATAAAGGATACTCTGTGAGCTTTCAGGTGGAGGCTTTAAAAGATGTACACTTCAGTACCGGAAAGCTGGTCGATACGCCCAAAGGCAACCGTCAGTTCAATTATATGTTCTCTCTGCTGGCGGCCTTTATTCTCCTCATTGCATTGCTGAACTATATCAATCTATCAACAGCCAAGGCTACAGACCGCGCCAAAGAAGTAGGCGTTCGAAAGGTAAATGGCGCGAGACCGGCACAACTGATCCGCCAGTTCCTGCTGGAATCCTTCCTGCTGATATTCATCGCCTGGGTACTGGCACTGGGAATAGTGTTGTTGGCCTTGCCCTATATCAACAACCTGCTCGAGGTTCAATTACACATGAATTGGGCCGGCAATGCCTTGTTCCTTTCCTCCATATTCCTTCTAACTGTCTTACTGGCCGGCCTGTATCCTGCGTTGATACAATCAAGGTTCAATCCCATTATCACATTGAAAGGGAAATGGCGGCATGGCCTGCAGGGCATTACACTAAGGAAGGTATTGACAACAGCGCAGTTTGTGATCACCGCCGCCCTCATCACCGGCACCGTCGTGATCTACAGCCAACTGCAGTTCATTACCCAAACCGATCCCGGTTATGTGAAAGATCAGATAGCTGAAATCGATATACCCATGGATTCCGCATCACAGGCCGACCTGCCCGCTTTTGCAGAAGCCTTGCGACAACAGTCTGTCGTAAAGAATATTTCAGTTGGCAGTGGTATGCGTAAGGAAGGATTGTCTATTGCCACTACTTTCATCGGTACAGGCAGCAACAGGCGTGAGCTGATGTGCAATTACTTTTTTATAGATAAGAAGTTTCTTCCATTGCTGCAAATACCGGTAAAGGCTGGCAGGAATTTATCAGACAGCCTCGCGCTGGACAAAAAAACAGCCTTCCTGGTCAATGAAGCATTTGTTACGAAGATGGGCTGGACAAATGGCCTGGGCCAGGCGCTGGAAGGATTTGGTAAAAAGGGGACCATCGTGGGAGTTGTAAGAAACTTTTATTACAAATCCATGCACAATGTGGTAGAACCATTGATCATGGTGTATAAAGATGATTTTATCCAGACAGTCATCCTGAAGATCCATCCAAAGGACATGCCCATAGTGGCCGACATCTGGAAAAAGTATTATCCGGCCGATCCGATCGAATACAGTTTTGCGGACGAAAATTACCAGTACCAATATGCTAAAGACAAGCTGACGATGAAATTGTTTACGTTCTTTACCATCCTCGCGATCATCATCTCCTGCCTGGGCCTCTATGGACTGGTGTCGTTGGTGACCCTTCAACGGAATAAAGAAATCGGAATACGTAAGGTATTGGGCGCCTCTGTTCAGCAGTTGGTGTCCCTGCTCACCAAAGATTTCGTAAAGCTCATCCTGCTGGCATCACTCATTGCCCTGCCAACTGCTGGCGCACTCATGTACCAATGGCTTTTAAACTACGCTTATCACATATCACTAACCTGGTGGATGTTCCTGGTGCCGCTGGTTGCCGTGTTGTTCATTGCACTGGCCGTCATTGGGCAGCAGGTGATGAGAGCAGCTTTAGCCAACCCGGTGATCGCCTTGCGGAATGAGTGATCTTATTGCATAGCCTGTTTCTTCCAGGAAGCATCTTTGATGCGCAATATGGAAATAGAAAAGGGCTTAAAAGTGGTTGTAAAACTTGGCTGTATCCCGGTGAGTGTAGTGCTTACCGGGATATATTTTTGAGGTTGCGCGAGCGAATTCTCAGCTTCTGCCGATTCAGCTTGTAGCGTGATGAGACTTCCGGTGGTGCCTACCGCTGCCATCCCTGCCAGATCGATGGTTGTGGTATAGGGCGTATCTGAACCATTGACCACCTTTACAATGATCTCACCCGTTTGCAGGTCTCGCCCGGCAATGCTAAAGAACTTATTGGGGTCACGGTAGCTAATCAGTTGTTGGCCATCTAGGTAAACCTGTACCTGGTCTACGCCCACTTCAATGGTAATATCATACCAGCGACCAGTTTGTATGGGCGCAGGTAACTTTTTCTGGGGCATCATATTGGCAACGGAAAAACTGTCGGACACCAATTCTATTACACTGTTGAGGTTAACGTAGGATCCAATATGCACACGCATATGGCTTGCGCCATCTTTCACAGCAAATGGAATGATAAAGGCATTCGTACCACCCGTCTTGCGCGCTTTCAATGTAAGCGTATAGGTATCGAATTGATGATCGGCCAGCAAATTGAGCCGTTGTGCTCCCTGCACCGTTTGCGCCAGCGCACTATCTTTCACAACCCAGGTTCCCCTGATGGTTTGCCATTCCTGCGGGCGGTTGATAAAGTCGCTTTTATAGATCGTTTTCCCTCCCTTAACGACTTCGATATCGCGGTACTCCGTTTGCGTATCCCAGGTGGCAAGGCCAATACCACCGGTAAATTGAGGCGAAGGCTTAACAGGGTCAGCCACATTCACCTTGGTTTGCAGATTTTGACCAGCCCGGTGATCGTTGAACATTTTGATCGCGTAATACGAAATGCGGCCAAAACTGCGGTCCGCATCGAAGTTGATCAGGTTAACGGGCCAATGCCTGGTATTTACGTTCTCAAAAAGTGGTGCATAACTTGACATTTTTACCAGGTCGCCATTGCGCTCCATGCCCATAATGTATACGGCATCGTTCAAAGCAGCCAGCATATTGCCGCTACCGACACCCGCATTGGTGGCATATTCACCTACGTATACATCCCAATCGCCGCGCTTGTATTTATCGAAGTGATCGTAGTTGTTCATAGCCCAGTAGGCCGATTTGTACGCATGTTCATCTGCCATATCCACATGCTGCATACTATCGAGCGTACGCTTGTTGATATCGCCGATCCCCATGCTGGCCATGAGGGTAAGCTGAGGATATTTCTTTTTGATGGCGTCATAGAACACATTGTACCGCTTTGCGTACCGGGGACCATGTTGCTCGTTGCCTATTTCCACATACTTCAGTGGAAAGGGCTTGGGGTGCCCGTAGGCCGCCCGCAGCTTTCCATATTTGGTGGTTACCGGACCTATCGCATATTCGATCGCATCGAGGACATCATCCACCACCGGCTGGAGCGAATCGTCGGGAATAAAAGTGCCGCTGCGGTACTCGCAGGATACACCTGCATTGAAGACATACAACGCATCGGCGCCGAGGTCTTCACAAAACTGAAGGTATTCGTGGTAGCCGAAACCATCACTCGACCAGTAACCCCACACACTATACGTGCCCGGTCGTTTTTCGATGGGCCCCAGGGTGCGTTTCCAATTGGCAGCACTTTCTATATTGATACCTTCTACAAAGCAACCTCCGGGCCAACGAACGAATGCAGGCTTAAGATCGGCCAGGTATCGTGCCAGGTCGCGACGCATTCCGTTGGGCCGGTTCTTAAATGTCTGTTGCGGAAATAGGGAAACAAAATCAAGCCATACCGTGCCGGTGCTGCCAAAGCTGATCACCAGCCTGGCTTTGCCATCAGTAGCCGACGGACTCAACACACAGTTGTATTTCTTCCAGGTAGAGCCTTTAATATTCGTGAAAGCATGTTGAGCAAGGACACTTCCAGTAGCCGATTGCAGAGAAACCGTCATTTTGCCCCCGTATTTATTATCACTGCGGGCATAGAAGGAAAGAATATATTTTTCTCCCAGGTTCGCCTTGATCCCCCAGAAGCCTTCGTTCACCAGGTTGTTCTTACCACCTGCATCCAACGCCCCGATATCCACCTGCAGCGAATTGGGTGTAGCTTCGTTAAGCGGATTAGCCTGCGTTAGTTGGATCTTAACATTGGCTGCAGGCCCTGTTTCGAGCGACCAGGCCGGCCATTGACTCGTAAGCGGCCATTCCATCTGCCAATCGCTCACCCTTGGCTGCATCATGAAATGCGGTTTGCGGGCAGGTATCAGCCAGCCATCCTTCAATTCCGTACCAGGAGGCAGCCTGCTTTCTTCAAACCCCCGGTTCTGGATCAATTCGCCATACAATCCGCCTTCACCCCCATGACTGATCTCTTCGAAAAAAATACCGTGCAGGGTGGATGCAATGGAACTGCCGGGTTTGGCAGCATCGATGGTAATGGTTGCCTGGCGCTGTCCGAACACAGTGTTCGAGAGCAAGGCGCAAGCTAGCAGCGCAGTAAGCTTGGTGTGCATGTGCAGGATTTGGTTGTTCTTATTTAACCATCCACTCGTGAATGCCGGTAGCATGTTCTGCAGGCAATTGAATTTCCAGTTTGAGCGCCGTGGTCTTCACCGGCTCAAACTGTACCTGGTTGTATTTATCCTTGACAGTTTCATAATTGCCGACTACTGTTACAGGAACCCAGTCGTCGCCCTTTTTAAAATACAATTTCCAGGACGCAGGTATGCGGCAACCACCCCAGGGGCCATCGTCGAACCAATAGATCTTTGATTGAGATACCGTGTATTCCTGATCAAAATCGTATTGCACCCATTCGAGTGTATTCTTTTTAGGCCACCAGTGCAGGTAAGGAGCATTGTGGTCTTGTGAGCTTTCCGGATCGTACTGATCGTTGAGGGCTTTATACATTCTTGCATTGGCGATCGAAGCAGTAACCTTACTTTTTGAGGCAATGGTAGGCGCTGGCTTTGGTTTGGCGGCAGATGCCTCGTAGGGTATCCAAACCACCATATCGGAAGGTCCGCGGTTAGCCCAACTATAATACGGAATGGCTGTCACCGTTTGGTCGGATGTGATCAGTTGGTCGGAATTCAACTGCCTTTTGGTAGAGCTGCCCTTCATTTCAAGCACCGTTACCCCGTTAAGCAGGCCGGGCTTGTTGACTGCTGCAATGGCCGCAGATTTATCTACGACTATATTCTGTACCGCACTGTCTTTGTTGTCCGGTCCTTCAAGGCAATACACAATGGGCCCGCGTTGTAACGCGAAGCGGCTTTTATCATCTTTCACATCGGGTTTGGCGTAGATCTTCTGTACATCCATGGGCAAGGTGAATGCCACAGCATCACCTTTCTTCCAGGTACGGCTGATGACGGCATAGCCTTTCACCAGTTGATACTTTACCGGTTTGCCATTAAGGGTCATAACCAAAGGTTGTTGTTGTTTATTGGCAGCCTGATACAGTTCGCCGGGCACGATATCAGCCTGCGCCCAGCCGGGTATCCTCACCTGCAAAGCAAACGTGGTGTTCTTTTCCGGATTGACGATCAGCTTTACCTGTCCTTGCCAGGGATACTCGGTTTGTTGCACGAGCGAAACCTTTCCAGCAGGCAAGGTGATGCTGGCTGTTCCGCCGGCAAAAAGATTCACATACAGGTTATTCTTGTTCTGCGCATACATGTACCCTGGCATCGACGGCAGAAAACGAGTCATGTTAGAAATACAGCAGGCACAGCCAAACCAGGCACTCCGTTGGTGCTGCCCCATCGAAGCCAGCGGGTTGGGATAGAAGAAACGATCGCCACTGATCGACACACCCGATAATACACCATTGTACAGTATACGTTCGAGCACATCGATGTACTTAGCGTCGCCATGCAACAGGAACATCCGGTTATTCCAATATACGTTGGCAATGGCTGCGCAGGTCTCGGCATAGGCCGACATATTGGGCAACTGATAGGGAGCGCCAAATGCTTCGCCATTGCCGGTAGCACCAATGCCACCTGTAATGTAGAGCTTTCTTTCTACCACATCGTTCCAGATGGCATCGATAGCGTGCAGATAGGCTTCATTACCGGTAAGCGCTGCTATATCAGCCATGCCGGTATACATGTAAGTGGCACGAACGGCATGGCCAACAGCCTCCGTTTGATCGACCACTTTCTTGTTGGCCTGGCTGTACTCTGAACCTTTGGGGCCGCGGATATCTAAGAAGAACTTCGCCAGGTCGAGATACTCCTTTTTGCCCGTAACCCGGTACAATTTAGCGAGGCCGATCTCTACTACCTGATGACCTGGGGCTTTTTCTTCTTTACCATATCCGAAGTCCTTTACAAGGAGATCGGCATTTTTGGTAGCAATGTTGAGCAGGTTCTTTTTACCGGTGGCCACATAATGCGCAACAGCCGCTTCGTACAGGTGGCCGGCATTGTACAATTCATGACTCAGGTCTTCTTCTTTTTCATATCGCTTGCTGCCGAGCCATTCATGTGGCTTCGCGGGTTTCATGGTGCGGAAAGTATAGAGGTAACCGTCTGCCTCCTGTGCGTCGGCAATGATCCGGATCAGCGTGTCCAGGTACAGCTCCAGCTTAGGATTCTTTTGTACCTGCAAGCCATAAGAAGCCCCTTCTATTACTTTATAGATATCGGTATCGTCGAAAGGATACTCGGTGTATTTGGTGGGCGGCATTTTGCCGGCTGCCATGAGGAAATTATCGATCCGTCCGGTACGCCTGCACTGGTCGAGCGTATAAGGGATCGTTACGTCAGCGTTGACCTGGATCTTGGGCGCCCAGAAATGATCGGTTAAATGAACATGGGTAAAATCAACAGGCTGAATGGGATAGTCGGAATGCTGCGCGGCAACCGGTAAAGCAGCTGCCAGCAAAGCAGCCTGCAATAATATGCTCTTACTCTTTTGTATTGACTTCATGTGCATCGGGCTTATTAAGTGGCAATTTAACAATTAATAATGTACAAAGCCACGCCGGTGGCTGGCTTCAGCCATACCAGGTAATATCCGTAAAAAGAGTGACATTTTTAGTCTACAACAAAAAGGGGCCGGCTTGAGCCGGCCCCGGAGGACAGAAACAGTAGCACCTTAACGAGATTGCTAATACATTGGCATTGTGCGCTATGCCATTATGAGCTGTTGCTTACGAAAAGCGGAAACGCTTTGTTTCGGAGTCTGTTTGCTTAAACTCCTTATCTTCTTCCAAAGACTTGAGTTCCCATGAATATTGAACCGTCTTCTTTTGCAGGTCGATCAAATGAATGCGACCGCCACCTTCTGCAAACAGTAGTTTACCGGTAGCTTCATTGTATTTGATGAATGAGATCTTAGGCCCGTCATACGTGAACAGGGTCGTGCATTTACCCGCAGGAAGCGTTGCTTGTGTAAAGGCGCCCGTTTGTTGATTGAACCTGAAGAGTGTATTCTCCTGTTCTTTGAGGCAGAAAAATCGCAAGTCTTTGTCTTTTACCTTCTCTACCTCACTTAACCCGCCGTCTTCAATCTTGAAAAGCGTGTAGCCCTGCGTTCTGTAATCGGAATAATTGCCTACGATGAGATAACCCGGACTGGCTGCCACACTATTATAACTGTAAGACTCTCCCGAACTCTGGTCATATTCAAATTTCACTTCCCCGTTGAGGCCATACACATGGATATCTCCATCCTCATTGATGGTAGCTGCTTTGAGCATGCCTCCCTGGTTAAAGAATGCACCATGATAGGTGGGAGTATGTTGTTCGAAATAATCATAGAATTCACGCGGTCCACTTTCTCCATCTTCATCGTCCTCTTCTTCATCGTCTTCGTCCTGATCATCCGATTCGTCTTCTTCCTCCTCATCCGAGGTATCTTCAGCTTCACCGTCGTGCTCTTCATATACTTCCTCTTCCATGTCTTCCTCGCCCTCCAGTCCCTCGTTATCCGCTTGATTAGCATCTACTTTGAATGGCTCGCCAATAAAATGCACATCCATGCTCGCAAACTCTTCCGACAACATCACCACCGCCCCATTGTGGTGGATAAACACCACTTTTTTAGGCTCAATAAACCGTGTTGCAATCGTATGCGGGGGCACGAACAGTTCGCTGATCGATACTTCTTCATTTTCCTCCAGCCCGATATAGTAAGCGTTGGAACCACTTACCGCAACCGACAGCATCCCATCGGCGTGGTCTACATCGCTGACGCCGGCAATATAGGGCTCTGCTATTTTATATCGCTGCTTTCCGGTAGCCGCATCAATAACATAGATATACCCGGCCTCATGGGCAATTACGATATACTTGCCGTCGCGGGTAAAACCGCCGAATGACACCTCTTCCGTTACCCCTTCCCCACTGGCAAGTTGCCGTGGCACTATTTTGTGTATCCATTCGCCCTCCTGGAAAGGCAGATCGAAGGGAACAAAACAGTTGGGATAGGAGAATACAACATACCGCTGATCAGCACTGATGTTCAAAATCGTATTGTTGTACATGGAAAGGCCAAAGATCGAATTGAGATTCGGAACACCCTTTTGGGTGCCACCAGCATTGACCATATACCGGGTGCGTTCGCCGCTCTCAAGATCAACTGCACTGAGTGCACCCATACTATAAGACGCCCAAAGCGTTTTTCCATCCGGACTAAATCTCAAAGCAAGGATCGCTTTGTAGAAATCCTCCACAGCTTCCTGGTATTCTTCAGACTCAAATACGTGTTCCCTGAACGGTGCTACATTATCGGCTTCACGTTTCAAACGACCGATTGAGACATATTTCTTTGTTTGTAGTGTGTACAGATCAAATAACTCTGCCTTAACAGTACAATATATTTCGTCTGTTATTTCAATGGGTTGATTAAAGTCCAGCCTTACGCCCATACCCGATGCAGGATGAATGGCAAATGGTACCTTATCCCGGTTGAAATCGCTGACGATCGTCTTTTCAAATTCCTTTACATTAAGGCTATTCTTTGAAAAATCCGCGATGCCTACAACTTCCTGTACCGGATTATCTCCCAATTCATGGTATAGGTATTGTAGCAAACATACATCGGCCGACACACCAAACAATTTTGTAAAGGGTACATAGAACCGTCCTATATCAGCAGTGAGTGTAGCAATCTCTTCCAGCCCGGGGAGACTGTACTTTTTCACATGACGATCCTTTTTATCGCCCTTTTTCAACACAAACAGTACCTGCTTGTCGGGTGATAGGGCGGCCTTGAAATCATCACCCACCTTGATACCGGCAACCTGCTTGCTCGTGGTAAAATCGGTAATACAAGCATTACCATCCTCTCCCATGCTGATAAAAGTCGATGACGAAAGAAAATCGAGCAATACGATCTGATCCTTATGGAAGTTGAATTCGAAGATCAGTTGATCTGGAGATCCATCATCTGTATGAACTGTACTCACCGTTATGGCGCCATTCTCCTTGGCTTGTAACAGGTGACTGGAATTGGACGAATAAGCAAGTAATGTTGCGTTCATGAGCGGATATTATTTTTCCAGAAACGGGAGGAAAAAGGTCAAATTGTGGGGCTATGTACGAGTAGCATTTAATATAGAATGAACCTGCAAAATCGATCGCCAAGCCGGCTGATATATTATAGCCATTTATTGTAATGAGTCATAGAACAAATATTCATGTAAAAAAAGTCCCGGTTGCCAATGGCGACCGGGATAAGTTAATAGATGATAGAAGTGCTGATCAATGCCCGTGCCCGCCCTCACTTTCTTTGTTCTTCAATTTGGCCAGCAGATCGTAAGCTCCTTTTACAACGATGCGGCTGGTCGTTGTATCGAACCCATTCGGCAATACCACTTCCGCATAACCCAATTCGCGTATACCGGTCTTGACCGGAACAGCTTTGTAATGATGGGCGCCTTCCTTATCGATACCCCCTTCCTTCATTTCAACAAACAGGTAATCAGTGCCCTCATAATTGACGATCGCCTGTTCGGGTACTGCCGGCAGTTGCATATTTTTTGTTTCTACAAATGCGGTCAGATACATACCAGGCAACAGGTTCTTATCTTCAATATCGAGGTGGCAATGCACCCGAACCGTGCGGTCGGTACTGATCTCCCTACCCACCAGGTATACGGTGGCCATACGCTCTCTGGTTTCATTGGCAAGAATGAACCTTACCTTCTGACCCAGTTTCAGCAAGGGCACATCTTTCTCGAAAACGGTCAGTTCAGCATGCAGGTGTTCAGTATCCACGATCTCAAACATCACATCTATTGGATTTACAAACTTGCCGAGGTTTACATTCACCTCCGTCACATAGCCCGATATGGGAGCATAGATGTTGATATAAGACTGAATATCCCCATTACTCAAACGGGCAGGATCAATATTGACCATCCTGAGTTTCGCTTTCAAACCGGCAGCCTTGGCCTGCATCGTCTGGTAATTGGCCTTGGCCTGCTCAACCGTTTTACGGGCATTGATGTTCTCGGCCGACAACTCTTGCTGCCTTTCGTATTCTGCTTTCAGGTATTCCTGCTGACTTACTGCTTCCAAATAATCCTGCTGCAACTGTATATAGGACGGATCCTGTAGGGTGGCGATCAACTCGCCTTTCGTAACATGCTTTCCCTGCAACATTTCCGACGAACGGAGAAATCCGCCCATGGGCGCCGATACACTCACCAATTGCTGCGGCGGCACATCGAGCGTACCATTTACCTTGATAGTTCCGCTAAGTGTACGCTGTTCAACCTGCCCGGTAGTTATGCCGGCCGTAAGCACCTGCTCCTGGGTAAGCTCTACTTCAAATTCATCATCGGCATGCGCCGAATCTTCTTTCATGGTTGTTGCCGGCGCATCATTATTGCTTCCGCAAGAGGCCATCGAAAGCAAGGCCAGCAATAACAGGGCGCTGTAAATAGGATGCTTTATCGTTTGTAGATATTTCATTGTACATTAATTGAGGGTAATTAGTTACCTGTTGCCCAACAGCCATTGCAGGCGGATGACAGATTGATTGTATTGGTGTAGCTGACTAAGGTAGTTGACCTGCAACTCGTTGCCCGTTTTGATGGCTTGCAGGTATTCTACATAACCAACCTCCCCACTTCGAAAGGATCTCAAGCCTTGCTGTATCATCAACCTTGCATTGGGCAGCGCGGTTGCTTCATAATATTCCACGCTCCGCCTGTTCTTTTCGTATTCCTGCAGGGCCTGCCGGTATTGAGCCTGGAGATTGTGCTGTACCAGTTGAACATTGTTTTCTGCCTGCTGCGATTCAAGCCTGGCAGCATTGATGCGTGAGGCCCAGGATTTACCGAATAGCGGTATGCTGACGCCTGCCTGCACTCCCTGAAATCGTTGACTACCCCCGTAATACTTCTCGGTCCCATCCACATTTTGGTACCCAATGATCGATTGGTTGAAGTAACCAATGGAAAAATCAGGATGACGCTTCGCCTTTTCAACTTGCACCGACTGGCTGCTGATCGCCACCTGTTGTTTGCCGGCTTTCAGCAGCGGATTGTTATCCAGGCTATCTTGTGCCGATAAAGTTGGCTCCAACTTGCTTATACTCTTAAAGGTCACTTGCACGGCCGCTGAGTCGTTGATCAACCGCTGCAGTTCAGCAAGTACAATGGATATATCCGCCTCATTCCCGCGCATGCTATTCCTATGTTCCGCAAGTGCTGTGGCCGCAGTGGTTTGCTCCAGCAGCTTTGTCTCGCCTGTTTTGTAACGCAGCTCGGCGGCCCGTAAAAAACTGCTGTATACTGAATCCTGTTGCTGCAATTGCTGCTTCAGGGCGTTCAGGTACTCCAGCTGGTACCAGTTTACTTTGACTGCATAAGCGAGTTCATGCTGTGTAATACCCAGTTCCAGTTCACTTCCTTTGATGCGTGCATCGGCCAATACACGTTGCTGCCTTACCAGGGATGGGTTCGGCAATTGCTGGGAGATCCCCAGGTGGTTATCCCACTTGATGCTGTTGGCCTGCCCATACTGAAGGCTGACATTCGTTTTCGCCCAATCGGCCGCCGTCCCTTTCAGGGCACGCTCCTTTTCAACACCCAGGCGCGACACCTGCACGGCAGGGTTGTTTTTGATCGCTCGTTCTATAGCTTGCTCCAAGCTGAGGCCGGCCTCCTGCGCCTTCACCGGCAGGGCGGTTACCGACAACAGCAGTAACAAAACAACAGCTGACAGGCCGCCCGATGGACGACGTATTTTGCCTTCAAGCCAGCCATACAAACAGGGCAATACCACGAGTGTAAGAAAGGTAGCCGATATCAACCCGCCAATGACCACCGTAGCCAGCGGTCTTTGCACCTCGGCCCCACTGCCATTGGACAATGCCATCGGCAGAAAGCCGAGCGATGCAACGGTCGCCGTCATGATCACCGGCCGAAGACGGGTGAGCGTACCCTGCATCACCAGTTCCTGTAAGTTGGTCATACCATCTTTTTTTAATCGGTTAAATTCTGCGATCATCACAATACCATTTAATACTGCAACACCGAAAAGTGCAATAAAACCTACACCGGCTGATATACTGAATGGCATACCACGCAACCACAATGCCAGTACGCCGCCGATCGCCGATAGCGGGATCGCACTAAATATGAGCAATCCATACTTAAACGACCTGAAGGTGAAATACAAAAGGATCAGTATGAGCAGTAGCGCGACTGGCACGGCAATGCTCAGTCTTTTTTTCGCCTGTTCCAGGTTCTCGAATGTGCCGCCATAGGTTACGTAATATCCTGCCTCAAACTTTACCTCCTTTCCCACTCTTTCCTGTATCTCTTTTACAATGCTGGCTACATCGCGCCCGCGTACATTGAAACCAATGGTGATGCGGCGTTTGGCATCCTCCCGCTGCACCTGGTTGGGCCCAATCTTTAATTCAACATCTGCCAGTTGTTCCAGGGGTACCTGGTTGCCATTGGGTGCAGTGATATACAAGCCCCGCAGGTCATCGATGCCCTGGCGCGATTGCTTGTCCAGGCGAACAACCAGGTCGAACCGTTTTTCGCCTTCAAACACCTCACCGGCAACATCACCGGCGAATCCTGCACGGATCACCTGGTTGATGGCCGCGATGTTCAATCCATATTGGGCGATCTTATCGCGCTTGAAATTCACCAGTATTTGCGGAAGACCGCTCACTTCCTCCACGTATACATCGGTGGCGCCGTTGGTGGCAGTAGCAATCCGGCCGATCTTTTTCGCATAACCTGACAGCACTTCAAGGTCTTCTCCGAATATTTTAACGACCACATCCTGCCGCGCACCCGACATCAGCTCATTGAACCGCATTTGAATGGGCTGCTGAAATCCAAAAGTGACACCCGGTATGTGTTTCTCTAAAGCTGCCTGCATTTTCTCCGCCAGCTCATCACGTGTGCGGGCCGATGTCCATTCCTCTTTAGGTTTCAGGACAACGATCAGGTCGCACAATTCTACCGGCATAGGATCGGTAGGTATCTCACTGGAGCCGATCTTACCAACAACTTTCTTTACTTCGGGAAATTGCTTGAGTAAAACATCAGCTGCCTGATTGGCTGCATCAACCGTCTTGCTAAGACTGCTACCGGTAAGCACCCTGGTTTCCACGGCAAAATCACCTTCATCCAGAGAAGGGATGAACTCCGCCCCCAGGCGGCTAAAAAGCAGTACGCTGCCCAGCAGTAGTAAAAGCGATAAGCCAACCGTAATACCCTTCCTGTGCCAGGCAGCTTGTAACACCGGTTTGTAAATACGTTCCAGAAAACCCATGATGCGATCGGCCACCGTCTTTTTATGACTGATCGTTTTGTTCAGGCAAAGGGCACTCATCATCGGTACATAGGTAATTGACAGGAGCAACGCACCAAGGATCGCAAACGAAACCGTTTGCGCCATGGGCCTGAACATTTTTCCTTCTATACCTACCAGTGAAAGCAGGGGCAGGTATACGATCAGGATAATGATCTGACCGAAGGCAGCTGCATTCATCATCTTTCTGGACGAGGTGTACACCTGCTCGTCCATCTGCTCCTGGTTAAGTTTTTTAAGTTTACTGATGCCCAGCTGGTGCATGGTAGCTTCTACGATGATCACGGCGCCGTCAACGATCAAACCGAAATCGATGGCTCCGAGGCTCATGAGGTTGCCGCTTACGCCGAACAGGTTCATCATGGCCACCGCAAACAACATAGCCAGGGGAATCACGGACGCCACGATGAGGCCGCCCCGCAGGTTGCCCAAAAGCAACACCAGTACAAGGATCACAATAAGCGCCCCTTCGAGCAGGTTGCGCGACACTGTACCGATGGCCGCATCCACCAACTTGGTACGGTCGAGGAATGGTTCGATGGTAACCCCTTCGGGCAATGTTTTCTCGATCAGGGCCATCCTTTCTTTTACCCGGCGAATGACTGCCGAAGAGTTGGCCCCCTTCAGCATCATCACGACTGCACCGGTTACTTCGCCTTCGCGGTTACTGGTCATGGCGCCATAGCGAATGGCCGAGCCATATTGCACCGTGCCAATGTCCCGTATCAGCACAGGTATCTGGTTGCTGGTGTTGGCAACAACAATACGCTCTATGTCTTCCAGCGATTTGACCAACCCAACACTGCGAACAAACCAGGCATGGGGCTTTTTATCGATATACGCCCCGCCGGTATTCTGGTTGTTCTTTTCCAGGGCTTCAAACACATCGGCAATGCTGAGATTCATGCTCCTCAATTTCTCAGGATTGAGTGCGATCTCATATTGCTTAAGATAGCCGCCAAAGCTGGCCACGTCGGCCACGCCCTCCACACCCAGCATCTGCCGGCGTACGATCCAGTCCTGGATGGTACGCAGCTCCATGGGCGTGTATTTGTTTTCATATCCCTTTTTGGTGTGAACGATATACTGGAATATCTCGCCGAGGCCGGTGGTAACGGGCGCCAGCTCGGGCGATCCCATACCGGCTGGCAAGTCGTTGCTCACCCGCGTAAGACGTTCGTTTACCTGTTGACGGGCCCAGTACACATCTACCTTTTCTTCAAATACAATAGTAACTACACTGAGGCCAAAGCGGGAGAATGACCTGATTTCTTCGATACCTGGAATGGTGGCCATGGTTTGTTCTACCGGGAAGGTCACAAACCGTTCAATGTCTTCAGCGCCATTGGCCGGCGAAACGGTGATCACCTGCACCTGGTTATTGGTGATATCAGGAACTGCATCGATCGGCAGGTGCGCCAGGGAATAGACGCCCCAGATGCCGAGCAATAGAACGAGCAAACCAATCACCAGTTTGTTCTTTATGGAGAAACGAATTATTCTATTCAACATGTTATGAAAGATTGTATAAAAACGACCTACACAGCGCTTTGACCAGCTGCGATAGGCGTATAGCAGGTAGCATAGGCATGCCATGCTACATCCAAAATGTAATAAGTAGGTGATTAACGTAGAAGCTTACCCCAACTGAGGAGGCTGCCAAACAGGGATCGATACCTGGCGGATCGATTCGATATAACGTGCTGCATGCATTACGCTATGGGAGGGGTAGGCGTGCTGCACTGTAGAAACCTGGTGATGAATAGAGAAATTGGCGCAACAGGAGCAGTGGCAAAATGGCGGACAGTCATCTTCATGCTGGTCGCCATCGGCACATTTAGCCAGCTCGTACTTCGTTTTACCTTCCTTCACGACCGTTATATTCACATCGCCGCAGGGCAAACAGCTCAGCGACAGTGTCAGTATGGCCATGAAGAATAGGAAAATGCGCATACGGCAAAGATAATAAAGATTATAGAACCTCCTACTACATCAGGAGCGTCGTGGAAGCTGCCCTTTTACATCCTGGTAGGCGGCAGTTAACTGACCGGAATCGGTAAAATGCAATTCAGTTGCTATTTCTTCCATGCTCATGCGGGTGTACATCAGGCGAATATCAGCCAGCCTGATCTTGTAACTGAGGATATACTTTTCGAGTGCCCTGCCATATTGCTGCTGAAAATAGACGGGAAAGTCGGCAACGGGTATCCTGAACTCCTGGGCAAGGTGCTCCATGGTGATCTTGCCGGGTTCATAAATATGGTAATTGATGTAATGCAACACATCGTGGGTGATCGCCTGCGGATGTACTGCCTGCACATAATTCGATTCAAGAATATTCCTCGCCACCATATTGAGCAGGGCCAGCAGGCAAAGGGCAATATTGCTGTCCGCATAGGAAGGTCGATGGCTGGCTTCCGCGATCAGCACATTAAACAGGGCAAATACCGATACCTTATCACTTTTCAGGTGGATCAGGGATTGC
Organism: Paraflavitalea sp. CAU 1676; assembly: GCF_029223285.1. Lineage (GTDB taxonomy): Bacteria > Bacteroidota > Bacteroidia > Chitinophagales > Chitinophagaceae > Paraflavitalea. Next base: position 89,518 of record NZ_JARHUJ010000011.1, read on the forward strand.
TTGTGCTGCTGCTCACTGTACAGGATGAATTCCAGCTTGCGGAACTGTTCGTGCGAAAATGCCAGCACATTATTGTGGGTACCCGCCTCCATGAGCAATTCACGGAACTTGATAAAATGAAGCCTCGAATGCCTGTCGAGCGTAATGACATTACTCGTACCGGGCGTTTGCATGAACAGGTCGCCGGTCTGAAAAGGGATCTGTTCGTCGCCCAGCATCCGGTATCCGCCACCTTCCTCCACGAATACGAGTCCGAAATATTCCTGCTCTTCCGAAGCACCGTGCAGCACTTCGGTGTCGTAAGTAACAATTTCCAGTGGTTGAAATATATTGCCGGACATGTACTCCATTATTGTTGACTTGACCATTATCGGCCGGGCAACTAAATGTACAAACTTCCCACAGCCCCGCCAATACCTGCTCTGGTAAATGAATCTGATATGCCCTAAATAACCATTATTGTTGAGTAGTATGTAAGAATAGCTGAATGCGTTGCGCGTTATAGTGGGTTTGCCGTCGATGTTTATTACCTTCAACCCTATGAAGATGCTGATCGCTTTTTTCTGCAACCTGCTGCTGTTCGGTGCCGCCCGGGGGCAAAATGACACGAATAAGGATCACGGAGCTTCGGGCTCCGTAGTATCGTCGGCCGCAGTGGCCAATTGTAAACGTTGCATCGTACTGGCAGAACAGTCACAAACCCGTATTGCCATTGCAGAGGTGAGCACACAAACCATCATCTGGGAATGGAAGGCAGCCGGCCATGTTAAAGATTCTGCACACATAAAGTGGTTCTCCAACCCAAGCGATGCCAAGGTGGTATACAATGGCCGATACGTGCTGATGTGTGCATCGGGCGGCGGCGTGGCCCTCATCCGCATAGCCGATCAAAAAACGGTGTTTTATGCCTATGCCGGGGGCAATACCCATTCCGCCGAACTACTACCCGACGGTAATATCGTGAGCGCCTCCAGTACCGGCCATTTCCTCACTTTGTTTACCGTAGACACACTCCGCTTCCCCGATGGCGTGTACAGCAAACAGGTGCCCATCGATTTTGGTCACAATGTAGTATGGGATCGAAAGAATGATTTGTTGTGGTCGGCTGCCGGGAAAGCCATGAAGAGTTTTATTTACAATGGAAATTGCACCCGTCCCGATCTGATCCTCAAGGATAGCATCCCCTTACCGGGGAAAGAAGCGCATGACCTGTTTCCGGTATACGGAGAAAACGCGTTCTGGTTTACCAACACCACTAATGTCTACCGGTTTGATGTAAGCACGAAAACCCTGCAACAGGCCGATGTAGTACAAACCAGTATCAAAAGCGTATCTAACGGGCCCCGGGAGTTCCCTGTTATTCTTAGCAAACCAAAGGAATCGTGGTGGACAGATGAGGTGATCGACGCCACGGGCAAGCGGGTCTTTTATGGACAAGGGCTTAAGATCTACAAGGCGCGCTGGGTGGTTCCCAACCCATTCAGTTATCCGAAAAAACACCGGTTCAATACCTGCCAATAAAAAAGGGACAATAGTGATTGCCCCATAGCTTTCATAATCACGGACAGTTTTCATTTCATAGTGCCAGGCGTAATTTATTATAGGTTCCGGAGCCAGGCTGGTCCTACCTCACCGGACAATACCCTGGTAAACTTCTTTCGTTTCGTAGCCTCGGCGACCGCCGGCTCTATCCAATCGGCCCCTGCACCCGCCGGCCATGCTGCCACCTGTGCTACTATGCGGGGTATGCGTAACACCGACTTTCCGGTGGTGATGATCTCGAAACTACTACCTTCAGATTTGCCACTTTCTTTACCAACGCCCTCCATGGCCCCGTTGCCTTTCTTACTTTGGCTTCCCAGGGCTGCCCCAGCCCCTACCTTGTCAGGAGTAACGCTGGCGATCTTATCAAAACCTTTAACGCTTGTCTCCAAAGCCCATCCAGCAACCAGGTTATCATTGGCCGTGAGATAGGTGGCTGGTGTCAACTCTTCCAGCACAGCACCCTTTTTCCCCTCATCGTCCCACACGAGGTTATTGCTGATGACGACTGAGTCGGGGCCAAGCGTCATGCCCGGTCTTTTGGAGAAAGCGCCGATGCGGATAGCCGGCATATCGCAATTCACAAACAGGTTGCCGGCAACGGTCGCTCTCTTGACCTGGTAATAACCGTTGATCGGTGTGTTTTCGAGCCCATTGACCAGCGTTACCGGCGCCCGGAATGTTTGATGTGGTGCGCCTTGCAAATGATAGAAGCAATTGTTTACAGCCACATGGCCCTCCCCAATGAAACGAATGCCATACGATAGCTTTTTCCCGGTTCCATCGAAGAAGTTTCCATCCGCCAGACAATCATTTCCATGCCTTAGTGTCAATCCTCCATCGCTGTTCACAAATGTGTTGTGCAGGTAGCTGTTGTGGCAAGATTTGTTGGAGATGATCTCTATTTCGCCGTCACAGTTCTCGAACCGGTTAAAAGCAACGATACAATGGGCTGGAGTAAAAGATGTTTTGCTGTCGCCGATGCGGATGCTTTCGAGCCCATTGTCCACGTCGGGACCATTGAGGCGATCCAGAAAATAATTATGGCTGATGAGATGCCTGGCCGGTATCCCTTGCAGCAGCCATACCGTCACCGTGGCACCCAGGTTACGTTTGCTTTTCAGCAGGCAGCGGGTGAGTGTGTTGTGCTCTCCAAATAACGAAACCCATTTATTATCAGTGCTGAGGTTTTCATTGTTGTAATCGTCAATAAGGCAATCCTGTACGGAGCTATAGTTAGCATTGTCCTTTCCCGCTTTGAAGCTGACCACGGACCGGCCTGCCAATCCTTTGCCCCCGTTGCGCCAGGCAAATCCTGAAACAACGATATACCTTCCACCGAAAGCCAGTGACGAATTGCCTTCAAAACTAACTTTACCCGGTGTTTGTGCCAGGAAACTGACGGGCTTTTCGCGTGTGCCACCGTTATTGACAAATTGAATTACCGCATCCCGATAGATGCCGTCTTTCAGCAGCACACGGTCGCCGGCAACGGCGTTTTGTAAAAAGCTTACTGCTTCGCCGGGTGTAGAAGCAAGGTAATCAGTTGCACAGACAACAACACAATAGAACAAACTTGAAAGAAGTAAAAGGCATTTCATGGGAATCCTGTGGTTTACAGTAGAAAGAAGCCGATAGCTGGTTGAAAGGGGTAAAAGAAACAGGCTGTAGAGCTGCATCTCCGCAACCTGTTCTATATGCTATGAAAAATAGGTACCACCGTTAATGTCGATATTTGCACCCGTTATGAAACTGCTTTCATCGCTGGCAAGATAGGCCACCAGGTCAGCTACTTCGCAAGCCTTGCCTTCCCGGCGCAGGGGCGTGGCATTGGCTACATTGGTCCGTATCTCTGGTTTGGTAAACGTGTCGTGGAATGTAGTGGCGATCATACCAGGATCTACCGCATTCACCCGAATACCTTTCGGCCCTAGTTCTTTGGCAATCGACTTTGTGAAAGTTGCAACGGCGCCTTTGGCGGTTGCGTAGGCTGATGCACCAAAGCCACCACCATCTCGGCCCGCCTGCGACGAGAAATTAATGATCGCACCGCCAGCAGGCATCAGCGGCGAAACATGTTTGGTGGCCAGGAAGGCTGACTTCACATTCAGGGCCATTACAAAATCCCAGAAATCGCCATCCATATCGGGTAGCTGTTTCCTGGCTACCATACCTCCGGTTACATTGACCAGTATATGAATATCCTGACCAAACGCTTCGTTGGTCTTTTTGACAAGATTGATCACATCGGCTTCTTTACTCATATCGCCTTTCACGGCGATCGCATTGCCACCTGCTGCTTTTATTTCCGCCACGGTGTCGGCAGCGTGCTGCTCACTGCTTAGATAGTTCACCACCACGCTGGCACCTTCCTTTGCCAGTTTGAGGGAGGTGGCTTTTCCGATATCTCTTGCTCCGCCTGTTACGATGGCTACTTTTCCTGCTAATTTCATATTGCTGTTGTTTATTTTAGTGTGTTGTATTGGACTTCTTATTGATAAAAGTGATGCAGATCCATGCCAATGGCACCATCAGCGCACCCATAATAAAAAACGATGTGTAACTGGTTTTCGTGATCACGGGTACGATCCAGGTAGTGATCAACGTACCCATCACGGCGGCCGTACCGCCCATGCCCGCAACGGTGCCTACGTTCTTTCCGTGGAAATAATCACCCGGCAGGGTTTGAATATTGTTGATGAGGAACTGAAAGCCAAACAGTGTCGCGCTGATGAGCGCGATAGCGATATTGGCTTCCTCCTTCAGGTGATCGAGGTAAAAGGCAATGGCAGTAAGCGACAACAACATGATGACGCTTCCGATCGTAATCGCCTTCCTGCGTGCTTTGGGAGCAGCTATCCCTTTCTTTATTTGTAAAGAAGAATAGAAACCGCCAGCCAATCCGCCAATGGCAGCAAACAGGTAAGGCACCCAGGCAAAAGCGCCGATCTGCTTCATATCGAATTGATATTGTTCTTTCAGAAAAGTGGGTAGCCAGGTAACGAATAGCCACCACACCGGGTCGATGAAAAAACGGGAACTGATGATACCCCAGGTATTCCTGAACCGGAGCAACTGCTTCCAGGTATAGACGGCAGGCGCAACAGCCGCCTGATCATTTGCCTCCCCATGAGTAATATATTGCTGCTCTTCTTTCGTGATCCAGGGATGTTTATCGGGCGTGCTTTTGTTGATGATCAACCAGGGAATGATCCACAGAAAACCCAGCAGCGCGATCACCACAAAAGTGACTTTCCAACCTACTGCGAGGAACAGTGCCGCGATGACGGGCGCAGCCACCACAGATCCGAGAGATGCACCAGCACCGAATATACCCTGGGCTATCGCACGTTCTTTGGGCGGAAACCATTCCGCATTGCTCTTGGTGGCACCGGGCCAGTTGCCGGCCTCGCTGATCCCCAGCAGGAAGCGGAAAATATTGAAAGAAAGAATGGACTTAGCCAGTGCATGCAGCGCAATTGAAATACTCCACCCAATGATAGAGACTACCATGCCCAATCGCGTACCGATGGCGTCCATCATTTTGCCTGTTACTGTTTGCCCGATAGCATAGGCGATCATAAAGAATGTTGTGATCAGCGCCAGCGCATTCTTGCTATCCGCGTCGGCAATCCCAAAGTCTTTATAGATATACGGCCACATGAAATTAATTGCGCCGCGATCGATGTAATTGATGATGGTCGCGAGGCCGATCAGGGCGATGATATACCAACGCAATCCCTTTACCTGGAAAACACTTTTTTCCGCGGTAACCCTGCTCTGTATATTGGTCGTTGCTTTCAATACCTGCTGTTTTATTGAATTTATTGATTGGGAATATTGAGCTTCTTAAGGAACTCGGCAATCGCGTTATTCAATTCGGAATTCTTCTCCTTCGGGAATCCACCGTGCTTACCGCCTTCGATGGTCATGAACTCGGTTATTACCCCGGCATCTTTCAACTTTTTATGTAGCTCCACCGACTGCTCGTAGGGCACAGTAGGATCAGCATCGCCATGCACAATAAACACCGGAGGATTGTTCCTACTGATGTAATTGACAGGCGACACAGAGCGTGCAAAAGCAGCATCATTTGCTTTGTTACCCAACCAGCGGCCGGCCGATTTACTGGTCACATTTTTACCATATCCCCAGTCCCACACATCGGTGATGCCGTATTTGTCGATAATGGCAGCTACCTTAATGTTCTCAACGCCGGTACAATTTCCATCGAACCGGTGATCGTTGGCCATCAATCCGGCCATCAGCGCGAGGTGACCACCTGCACTACCGCCCATGACGACAATTTTGTTTACATCTACATTGAGCGCCTTTGCATTCTTGATCACGTAGATCAGCGCGCAACGGGCATCTTCCACAGCGGCCGGTGCAGTAGCCTGCGGCGTGAGCCGGTATTCGATGTTCGCTACCGCAAATCCCATCTTGAAAAACGTATTGAATCCTGTTTGCGATTCTTTGGTGCCATGGTTCCAGCCGCCACCATGAATATTAATCACGATAGGCGTTGGCTTACCCGTATTGGGCGGCAGGTAGAGGTCGAGTTTCTGCCGCCAGTCTTTTCCACCAGTGTATACCACATCTATCTGACGGGTAAAGCCCGCAGGTGTTTCAACCGGCTTGGGTACAGTAGAATCAGGTTGCTGTGCGGCTACCGGAAAGGCAATAGCAATCCCTATCGCCATAATTACATGTTTCATATCAGTGCATTTAATGACGGATCAATATCAATATTGGGCCTGATGGGGCAGGCCGGCCCTGACCTATTTCAGGAAGTCTTCCCGTAGCGGACTGAAAGCATCGATGAGCATACCTGGCTCCAGGCATACGCAGCCGTGCAGCACATGGGGTGGCACATAATAGCCGTCGCCTTTGCGGATGATCTTTGTTTCTGCACCGATGGTCATTTCAAAAGCACCACTATCTACATAGGTAACCTGTGAATGGTGATGTTCGTGCAGCGTTCCGATAGCGCCTTTTTCGAATTTTGCCTTTACCAGCATTACCTTATCGTCATAGCCAAACACCTGGCGCTGGATGCCATTACCAAGGTCTTCCCATTTTACTTCCTGCTCGAACTGAAACTCGCTGCTCTGTGCCATAATATTTTTATTTGATCGTGATAAAGGAGGATTGATTGTTATAATCCAGGGTGATCGTATAGACCTTCTTTTTATGTTCTATCTGCAACTGTGTGGCAGCCGCTTCATCTCTAAGTAGCTTCAACCCTTTTACCTGCGGAGTGGCGCCTGTTGTAACCTCAGCTACCGGGTTATTTTTGCCATGTGGTTCTGTCACACTCACGAAACTGTAGTTACCTGCTGCAGGCTGCGAAAGCACAAAGGCCTTTTCATTCCTGATATTGAACTCCGGATCACCGGCGCCACTGGTGATGAATTGTATGCGCATGGCCGTATCCGCAATAAAAGTAGTGGTGTAAAATCTTTTGTTATTCAGTATGGTAATTACACCACTGCCTTCTTTTACCTTTCCCGTGGCATTCAACCACGCATGCTGGTAGCCGAAGCCGTCGCCGAGGGCCGAAAGACTGCTTGTATTGGCTTGTACCTCGAAAGGACTATTGGTGATATGCCCCTGATACCAGAAAGGCAGATCATATTGATGTTTTTCCTGGCTCGCAGCATTAAAAACATCTACCAGCAAAGGAGCCGCTGCTCCTTCGGGCATAAAGAGGATCAGGGTGCGCCTCAATTGAATCCCGGAGTAGGCATTATTTTCCTGTGCGCTCACCACCTGGTAATTCGCACCTGTGCTGAAGTGCAATAACTGCGGAGCATGCTCTTCTCCTTTTTTTTCGTTGCCCAGGTACTGGCTTTGCCGGTCTACTACCAATGTGTTGTGTGCCAGGGTTTGTTTGCCCCAGGTTTCGTTTTCTTTGGTATAGTTGCCTCCATTCTTTGTTTCTACATTCAGGAAACGAACCGCGCCATAATCACTGAACACTTCCGAATTGTTATCATAGAACAACAAGTTAAGCCGATCGAAGTGGCCATGCCCCATGCCCTGTGAGGCAGCTTTGAATACCGCACAGGCCTGGCCGCCATTGTTGCCGCTACGCAGTATGCCGATGCCGCCCTGCTTTCCATCGGCGCCGTCGCGTATCCAAACCGGCTTGTATTGAAAGGGAGCTGCCTTACCGTCGGCAATGGCCTTCGCCACAGCAAGCCCCGCGTCGCTGACCAGCACCCGTTGTTGTTGCTCTGCAACATCGAGCAGGTCGTTGCCTGCCCCCATATCGCTGAAAGCGATATCTACGGCATACACGATCTCTTCCGATTCGTAGGTCTTGTCTTTCATGGCGTCGTTGAGCGGGAAAAACACCTTATTGGTATAAGTACATTGCAAGGCCGTGTTTACCGCTTTCTTCAAAAGCCCCTCCCGGTATTCATAGATCTTCTGCGCAGGGTGGTACTGCTGAATCGTACGGGCAAACAACAGGAAAGGCAGTATGGCATAGCGCTGGTAATAGGGACCTTCGGTATAGTAGCCGTCGGGTGAAAAGAGTTGATCAAGCTGCGCCAGGAATCCTGCCTTCCCATCAAGTGCCGTACCGCGCAATGCTTTATCTACCCAATCTTTTCGGCCACAAACATAGCCGGTCATTCCCACGGCAGCTACCGACCAGGTTCCATGATTGTGAATCTTATTAAATATTTCCCCATTCACTTCGCTGAGTTCCTTAACGATGGGTTCGAAGAGATCGGTTTCAATTTTCTTCCGGTTGGCAGCGCCGAGGTAATCGTACACGCAATCATAAGCCTGTATGGTGTACACCTGCCACACGCAGTCGTTGAGGTTTTGCCAAAACATTTTACCACCTGGATTTTGTTTCTTCTTCGGATGGCGTGGCCAGCTATTGTATACGGCGGCATACTGCAACAGCATGTCCTGAACAAATTTTGCATACCGTTCTTCCCTGGTAAGCTGGTACAGCATGCCGCAGGCCAGCATGTCCTGGTAATTGCGTTTGTGCTTCTCATGGCTGGCGCCTCCGCCCCCATCCTTCGGCTGGGGCACTTCAATGGGAGTCATCAATGCTTTGTCGGCATCTTTCTTCAGCGACTTAAACGACTTTTGCAACAAGGGATACTGCGTGATGCCTTTCTTTACAGCCTCCACATTAGACTTTGTGAGCATAATGGATGGGTGCTGTTGCGCTCCAGCCAAAGTGGCCATCGATAAGCCCGCCAGTAAAATAGCGATCATCTTCATACTAATTCACTCCCAAAGGTTTTCCCTTTTCCGATAGCAGGTTTGTGCTTTTGGCAAGCCTGAAATTGAAATGGGTCGGATTAATAAAAACAGGGTTGGTACTATAGTTGTGTTTACCGCTAACCTTATCATAAAACGAACTGATACGGCCGCTTTTGTAGAAATTGCAATAGTCTACCAGGAGTTTGTCCCAGCTCATTTCTTCGAACCAGATTACCCGGCCACCCGCGCCGCTGTTGTTGAATACGGAATTGGTGATCGCCGCTCTTTGCACGCCCCACAATTTGATCACACATCCCTGCATGCGATTCTCTACTTCGTTAAAGGTGCAATGATCGATGATCACCTCGGGGCCGGTAGTGCTTTCATCGTTTCCACCGCGGTACACGTTGACGGCCCCGCTGAGCGTATTTGTGAAAAGGGTATTTCTAATAATAAGGTGCTCTACATTATATATGCCTTTGTCTTCTTTTTCGGCCGAGTAGTCGATACTGCTGCCCGCATTGTTGCGGAACACGGAGTTTTCGATCACGACCGAATCGGCATAAGTACTCCTGGTGCCCCGAATGCAGCTGTAACCACTTTCGTTGAAGTTGAAGAATTCGCAATTGCGCACAAACAGCGAGTAGATGCCATTCATGGGCGCCGTAGTGGTGGAGATGGCAGATTGCACATCGCCATAACTTTTATCAGCACTGTTGAAACGGATATTCTCTACGATAAGACTGCCACCTTTTTCGATGATGATAAAAGCGGGCAGACTTTTGCCAGTTACGTTCACCAGTTCGGGCTTTTCGGGCAAGCCGGCAGCAGCACGAATAGTGATCGGTTTGTTGATATAAATAGATTCTTCTATGCCATATTGAACACCGTCGGTTAGTTCGATAACATCTCCGGGATGTGCCCGTTGAACGGCAGCAGGTAATCTTTGACTGTCGGCCACGGCAACTTTATGCGTTACCGTTTGGCGAGCAACAGCATCGGTCACGCTGCACCAGGAAGGTCCGGTCTTTGTCTCATCCATTAGTTCATTGTAGCTAAGTCTTGCGCCCAGCACCGGACTCTTTATGTAGGAAAGTTTAAAGCGGTTATGCAGGTCGGGCACTATGAGCACCTTTTGCGCTGCGAATCCCCTTTCGGGCTTTCCGGCCAATGAATTTCCATATACATTATTGGCAAAATGAATACCTCCATCCTTATTCGCATCTTCGTACAATTTGGCGCCATCGGGTACGATCAGGTTGTTGGAGAATCGCACATTCACCGGAGCAGCCGTTCGTTCGGGATCCTTCCCTGCGCCAAACAGTATGCTTTTACAATGGTAGAAAGTATTACTATCGATCGATACGTCCTTCACCTGATGATAGCGGCTGATAGACGAGTTAGGTACCCCATTCAATACACTGAAGCCCGAGTGAAAGCGCTCTCCAGCTAGTTTGTAGAACAGATTGTTCTTAACAATATGCCCCGGATTGATCACCCTTACGCCGCCGGTAAAGGGTTTGCTATTTCCGATGAAAACATTATTGATCACTTTGTTTTGCGATCCGTGACGCAACACAAGTCCGCCCTCGCATTCGAAAAAGACGTTATTGGCGATCTCGTTGTTGCCGCTTTTAATGGATACGATCTCCACCTCGCCATTGCAGCGTTCAAAATAGTTGTGGTGGATCAGGGTGCGGGAAGCAGTAAGAGAATATCGCGACACACCCACCCGGATGGTCTCCCCGCCATTGGAGCCTAGCGGCGAGTGACCTTTAAAATAGTTGCTGTCGATGTTATGATAGTTGTTCTGGCTCCTTTCGTCATTCAGTTCCACGATCAGCGTGGTGCCACTATTCAGCTTATCGCCGATCACACAATGATCCACGCGATTGTGCTGTCCCCAGAATATGATCCAGTGGTCGGTATTGAATCTTTCGGGCCGGCTGTAGTTTTCAATTGCGCATTGTGTAAGCCGGCAATGATTGGCCAGCTGCTGTTCCTTGTTCCTGAACTCAACCACCGCGCGCTCTTTGGTAAATCCATTCGTAAAATGAATGCCACTCACGGTAATATGGTCTGCCCCAAAACGCACAAAGGAATTGCCTGTAAATTTCACTTTTCCCGCCTCTTCAGCGCCCACGAATAACGGGCGATCGCTTGTACCCCCGGATTCTATGATCAGCGGCACATCTTTCCATTCGCCAGACTTCAATAAAATGCTGTCGCCGGGTACTGCTTTACCCAGCGCGGCCTTCAACTCCTGCATACTGCCTACACGAATGGTTGTTGCCCAGGCAGCCGGCCATGCAAGCAACAGAAAGATCAATATGGTTAATAGCTTTTTGATGGCGTAACTATTTTATGATGATCGCGGCTGGTATCTGGTACAGCCGCCGGCCTTCTAAGATTATCGTTAAATATTGATCTTCCGCTCCCGGCTGATCTGCAGGATATCGTTCAGGTGTGCCGCCATGGCCGCACCGGCCGCGTCGGCATCCCTGTCAGCAATCGCGGCCAGTATTTCATGGTGCTCTGTCATCGCCTGCACACCGCGATTATCGCCGCACACCTTCTTTTCTATGATGTTCCGGATAATATCTGGCAGCAGCATCAGCAGCATCGACTCAAAAACTGAGTTCTTGGCAGCATTGGCTATCTTGAGGTGAAAGAACATATCTTCCTGAACAGCATTTTCTCTGTTCTTTGTTTTCAGGTCGTATTCGGCCACAGCTGCCTCGAGTACAGCGAGGTCTTCGTCCGTTCTCCGCTGAGCTGCCAACCGGGCGGCATTGATCTCCATATAATACCGCGCCTCGATAAGAGCTGCAAAATCATCCTTGTTAAAATTGATGATATCGTTCAATACACCTTCGATCATACTAATACTGTAGCCTGAAACGTAGGTGCCGCTTTGGGGAGAAGTTTTCAACATACCATAGAACTCCAGCTTGCGGATGGCATCGCGTACATAAGTGCGGCCAACGCCAAACCTTTCGGCCAGCACCCTTTCCGCCGGCAACCGGTCGCCCGGTTTCAGGTGCCCTTCACTGATCAGCTGTTTCAACTGGCGGATGATCTTATCGACCGGACTGTCTACCTCGATGGCCTTGATGGTTTCAATGATGGTTGTCTTTTCCATAGTTCGCTATTTTTCTTTCAGTATATCTATCGTGATGGTGGATGTTCCCTGGTTGGGCGAAGCAACGATATTGATGCTTTGCACTTTGATCAGGATATTCTTTGTGGTGCCGCCTCCGGCTGGTGTAACCTTCGCCCAGATCAGCTTCGTATTATCGAAGGTAGTAGTATTGGGGGCATTGGCTGAGGGGGCCGACACGCCAGTAAAGAATGCATCACCAAGATCGGAAATTGTGTTGTCATTATACCTATTATATACCGCTGTTTCTGCCACTCCCGATCCCAATACCCGGAACACGGTCTTCTTCAGGGTACTGGTCGTTGGGGTAGCCGGCGTCCAGGATGTTCCGTTGCACTTAAAGGTAGAAAGGGTAGAGGCGGAAATATTGGCGGGGTTGTTGAAAGCGAGGTTGAGTGCACTATTGGTGAAGATGGCAAAGTCTATGTCGGCATGCGTGCTTGCATCGTTCACCACTTCGCAGGCACTCAGGGTAGGCGTACCGGGTTTGCCCACAAAGAAACAGCTGGTAGCGTTGGTGCTGGCCGTCCCCTGTGACATCATAGTGATATTGTTCCAACGATAATAGGGTAACACTTTTACGGGTACCGATCCGCTATTGTTGCCCGATCCGTCCTTCGCCACCAGCTTGCAAGCTGTTACCTCGTCAGCGAAGGGAAAATCAGTAAAATTGAATGTATAATTGTATTCATTGGCGGTATTGCTCACCAATACCGGGTTTACCGTTCCATGCAAGGTTTCGCCGCTGACCTTAACGATGTAGGCTTCTACCGTTGTCAAAGCCGAGTACGTTTTCAACGTTCCCGAAACAGCCGGCTTCCCATCCGGCAAGGCCACCTGCAGCTCTGCCATCGCAAAGGTGATCACCGGCTTAAAAGGTATATTGACAAACTGTATCAACTTCTCCGCCTTCAATCCGTAAATATCTACCGCCATCACTTTCAGCTGACCGGCGCCTTCGCTGTATTTGTAATTGTAGTTGATGGTTACGGCCTTATTGCCTCCGCCGGCAATGCTGTCGAGCACCTCGAAATTTCCGTGTGCATTGTCATAGAAATAGACCTTGCTGATACCCGTTTCGGAACTGGCCTTGCCGGTCACAGCGGTAGCACCGGTAAGTGAAGGAGTGAGATTGGCGGGCAGTTCGCTCAACACAGGGGCGGCAGGATTAAAGTAAGTGATCTTCACCAGCTTTTCCAGCGAGGTGTTATTGTCCTGCACAGCCAGCACTTTGATGCCTTTAACCCCCTGCAGGTCAATATTCGGCCACAGCTCTGGTTTTATACTGAATGTATATTCCTGCTTCCCACCGGGAAAGTCAAGCTGGATCAGCGAATCCTGTTTGCCCGCACGCTGTATATAGTAATACACGGTCTTCAGGTCGATGTTGGCCGTCAGTTTACCGGACACGGTTGCCTCAGGTTGAAATCCTTTGAGCGCAACGTTCCAGGTATAGTCGATGGCCTTGAGATCGCCTATGGCTTCAACTGCTCTATCCTTTCGGCAGGCCGCGATCGACCAAACGACCAGCAGCAGCGGCAGGAAATAATATGGTTTAAAAAGTATTTTCATAATTGCAGGCATTCGTTGGTTTGGGTATAGAGATCAATAGCCCTGGTTTTGGGGAATAGCCAGTTGGTTGTTGCTATCCAGCTCCCGCTGCGGTATGGGCAATAGGGTACGGATCTTTAGGTTGTTCTTCAGCTCATCGAGTGGTATAGCGGGCTTGAATTTCTTATAGTGCGTATCATATTCAAAAGTGTAATAGGCGTTCATGACATTTTCAAACTGACCGGTTCTGTAAATATCAAAAAGGCGATGGTTCTCGAACGCCAGTTCGATCCTTCTTTCGTCGAGTAAGCGGCCAAGGAAGTTGCCGTCTGTGTTGGCTTCGGGACCGCTGTCGGGATAGAGATAAAAAGCTGCCGTGAAACTACCTGTGCCCGGGTACACCACAGCCCCTGCCCTGCCGCGAATGCGGTTGATGATATCAACAGCAGGCTGACTGTATCCCATCGCTTCCGCTTTCAGCAACAATATATCGGCAAAGCGGAGCACGGGGAAATCGTTCTCAGCATCGTTCTTGATCATGACCGGCGAAGTATATTTCTTCAAATAGGGATTTCCGCTGTACTTGCCGATCGTTACATCCCGGCGTTTATCAGCAGCGCCGGTGGCAGGCACAACGTATTTGGATTCCATATTGGCCGTGGGATAATTAAGACCGGAGCCATTTCCATTAACGATAGCACTGCCGCTGTTCAGTGCAGCAAAGCTGTTGGCCATATAATTGCCCAGGCCCAGGCCACCTGCCTTGTAGCGCACTGCGAAAATGATCTCTTTGCTCATTTCATTGTTGATCGAGAACACATCAGCATAGCTGCTCAGCAGATCGTGTCCGCTGAAATTGATCACATCATCGAGCAGGGTCAGCGCTTCGGCCTTCCGGTTGGTGGTCAGGTACACTTTCGCCAGCAAGGCCTCGGCAGCCCATACCGTAGCCCGGCCCAGGTCTTCCTGCGCCTGCTGCGAATAGGTTTTTCTGGGGAGGAAGTTTTTGGCAGTCTCCAGATCGGCGGTGATCAGCTTATAACAATCATCCGGCGTAGAGCGATTGATCAGCTTCAACGCTGCCGGTGTTTTAGACTCTGTAAGCAGAAACACCCCTCCAAACAAGCGTACCAGGTTGAAATAATGATAGGCACGGATAAACAGGGCTTCACCGGCCAGTTGCTTCCGGCGTTCTTCTTCCATTTGAGCGGAGCTTTCACCAAGCGTGATCTGCCCGTTGTTATAGGTTACACCAAGGCTTCTCAGCACATAGTTGGCACTGCGGATGTTCTTATAAGTATAATACCAGTAATCGTACACCTTGCTATGGCCCGAGTTCTGTAAATAGGTATTCAGGTCATTCAATTCAATATTGGCTACCGCCGTGCTGCCGGTGGCGCCCTGTTTGGCTATATCCGAACGCAGCTCGGTCATCATCCATTCGGTTTCCAATGGCTTTTGCATACCGTTGTAACAACCGGTAAGCGCTGTCTTTACCTCATCGTAAGTGCGGTAAAAATTCTCTACCGATACATTCGACTCGGGCTTCAGGTCGATGATCTTGTTACAGGCAGGCAACAGGCCGGTCAGCAGCAGGATGCATATGATATGGAAAGAGGTTTTCATGTTGTCAGTTTATGGCAATTCGTTAGAAATTGATGTCGAGCCCCAGGGTTACCGTTCTGCCAATGGGGAAGGCACCGCGTTGGTATCCATCGATCAGCGGCGAAGCGTATTGATTGGAAATGGTGCGTGCTTCCGGATTGATGCCCCGGTAAGAGTTTGACATAACATACAGCAGGTTTTCACCGGACGCATACACCCGCAGTCCATTCAGTTTAAACTTCTTCGCCAGGTTCGCCGGCAAGGAGTAACCCAGTATAACATTACGCAGTGCTGCATAGGAGCCGTCTTCCAGCACGTAGTCGGTCAGCATCCAGTCCGACCCATTGGTACCGTAGGGTGTTTTGCCGTCGCCGGGACTGGCAGCACTTACCCAGCGGTTGGGTGTATTGTAGTTCTTATTATACCAACGCGATTCATTGTAGTTGGCATCACCATTGATGAGATCGAGCCCCTGTACACCTTGTATGGTGACACTGAGGTCGAATGATTTGTATTTTACATTGTTCGTAATGCCCCAGGTAAAATCGGGGAAGGGTTTACCGAGTACGGTACGGTCTTTCTCATCGATGCGCTTATCGCCGGTTACATCTACAAACTTCAGCCCGCCTGCCACGAAGTATTTGGAGAGAGCGCTTGAATAACCGGCCGCTTGTGCATCGGCAATCTCCTGGTCCGATTTCCAAACCCCATCGGTTTTATAACCGAAGAATTGCACGGAAGGAGCGCCTATAATGGCAGCATATATTTCATTCCGCTCACCATAATTGTACTGGAAGGGTTCTCCACCCATATCGAGCAATTTGTTGCGATTGGCGGCGAAGTTGAACATAGTTACCCATTCGAAGTTTTTGCGACGCAGGTTGTTGGTGGAAAGTTCCACCTCTATGCCCTGGTTGCGCACTTTGCCGATATTGTTCCAAAACTGGTTCGATCCGGAGAATGACATGGCGTTCTGCTTGAACAGCAGCCGGTCGGTAGTGCCATTATAATATTCGACGCTCATGGTAAAGCGATCTTTGAAGATCCCGAGGTCTACACCAGCATTGTATTGGAATGTCCTTTCCCAGGTGAGCAGATTGGGCAATACATCGTTGTTGGCAGCAAGTCCATTGTTCAACGTACCCGTACCACCGCCCAGTGGATAGTTGGCCATGTTCAGCAATTCGAGATAAGCGAAGGGCTCTATCTTATTATTGCCGGTAGCGCCATAGCTGGTACGCAGCTTCAAATTGCTAAGCCAGTCGATATCCTGCATAAATGACTCGCTGCTGATACGCCATCCCGCAGATACAGCCGGAAACCAGCCGTATTTCTGACCAGCTGGGAAATAGCCGCTGCCATCTGTACGTAAGCTCGCAGACAAGAGATATTTGCCCTGATAGTCGTAGTTCACCCGGCCGAGATAAGAGATCAATCCGACCGGTGTTTTAGTAGTATAGGTGCCGGCCAGTTCGATCGAGGAAGCCTGGTTAAGCGTTTTGATCTCATCGCTGGGCAGGTTTACGCCGGTGATCTGACTCTCGTTGATCGTGGTTTTCTGCGCGGTATACCCCAGTACGCCCGAGAGCGAGTGATCGCCGAAACTGGTATTATAGTTCAAGGTGTTTTCCCAAAGCAGGTCGATGAATTTGCGGGAATTATTGATGCCGCGGTTTACATCGCCATCTGCCTTTGCGTTGCGTTTGGAGAAGGAGTTTACCTCTGTATAATTAAAATAAGCACTGGCCGATGATTTCAGGATAAGCCCTTTCATCAGCTCAAGGCTAAGGTCAACTCCACCAAGGATGCGGTAGTTATCGCTAAAACGTGTTTGACGATCGGCGATTGATTTGGGCGTATTGTTACTGGAGGAAAAGGGGATCAGCTTACCACCGGTGGCCGTGGGGTCAACCGCGCTATTATAATAAGTGCCATCCGGCATATAACCCTGGTATACCAGGTTGGAAAAATGGCCTGCCTGTGCCCAATCGCCCGGACGAACGGTGGCCCATTGCGCATTCTGGTTCACGAAGGCTGCTGTAGCGGTAGTATGATAGACCGGCAAGCCCGAATAAAAACGATAATAATCGGTGTAATTCACTGCAGGCAATTCACTGCGGGTATAGGAAGGATTAAGGTTAATGCTGAACTTGACTTTCTGACCAAGGTTACCATCCAATTTGGTCTTGAAGTTCATTCGGCTAAATTCATTGTGCGTCATGATACCCTTATCGCTCTGGTAGTTGCCGGAGATATAATAGCGAACGTCCTTTCCGCCGGATAGTCCCAATTGAACATTGTAGATGGCGGCATCCTGCAGACCTTCATCCTGCCAATCGGTACCGTCACCGTTGCGCAGTACACTTTCTACGAGGTAGCGCGCTTTTTCCTGCGGAGTAATGAGGTTTTGTTTATCGGGGGTGACGGAAGGGTCTTTAATCCGCATGGCTGCTTCATCGTACATCTTTTTAGTGTACTCGGTCGTGCTCATGATGGGATGCAGCTTGTAGGGGCTTTTGACGCCATAGTACGATTTGATGGTATACTTCGGTTTATTGGTTTTACCACTCTTGGTTGTGATAATGATAACGCCATTGGCTCCGCGCGATCCGTAGATGGCAGCTGAGGCGGCATCCTTCAATACTTCTACCGATTCAACATCGTATGGATTCACCATTGCCAGCCCATCCGGCACCGGGTGACCGTCCACTACCACCAGCGGATCGGCATTGGCACTGATGGAGCTGAGACCACGCACGCGAACGCGTGGTGTGGTACCTACCTCAGAACTGAGATTTTGCACAGTTACGCCGGCCATTTTTCCGATGAGGGCTTTGTCCAGGCTGGAGGTCGGGATCTCATCGAGGTTATCGTTTTTGAGTTTGGCAATAGAGCCGGTGAGGTGCGATTTTCGCTGGGCTCCATAACCGATCACGACGACATCATCGAGCGTAGTAGCCGCGGCAGTGAGTGGTACATGGAGAAAATCCTTACCATCCAGTTCTATGAGTTGGTTTTTAAAGCCGATGGCGGTGATCATGATCTTACCTGTACTGCGACTATTGAGGCGGATGGAGAAGTTGCCGGCGCTGTCGGTAGTGGCTCCGCTGCCCGCCTTACCGCCGACAACACTAACGGAAGCGGAGGCGATGGGCAGGCCGGTATTAGAATCAGTGACCTTGCCTTTTACAGTAGTTTGGGCATAGGCTATGCCTTGTAGTAACAGGCAAAACAAGAAAAGGGTTTTGAGTCTTCGCATAGCAAGCGGTTTATCGTTATTAGGTGCACTGTGGGTAGTGCCTCAACCTTGAATACAATCGTTTTGACAATCATGGTTGTTTGAGCTGTTTTCGCACTAACTCAAATTGGTCGACCAATAATTGGTTGACCAAATATGGTTATTCTAAATTGGTTGACCAAATTAATTTTTGCTAAAAGAGGCGGCAACATGGCCTTCTGGTTGGGTTCTTACTTAGGCTAAATAATTTTTAATCAACAACTTAAACGCTTACGCCTGGTGAGTGTGGGCTTTTACTACTACTCTGCGAAGTGCCAAGCCGGCCCATTGCCTCGCATAGGGAAATATTGCGCTTTATTCTTCTCAAGCGCACACCAAACAGGGACCAAGCCCAGACCAAACCCGGACCAAGCCCGGGTATATCCGAATACTTGGCGTGTTTCATCCGATTTTGTGGCGTGTTTAGTCAGTGTCTTATCTGCATATGACCTTGACAACAATTCTGGACACAATTTGCCAGAAATCGTGGAATTGAGTCTCCGGGCCCAGAGAGTTTTCCTGGCCCGAAGCGGAGATGCGATGTATCAACTCCAATAGCTATGCGATCTGATTTTTTTCGGCTATGACCAGTTCCTGGAAATGGCAATCAATTAAAATGCGATGGAATTATGCACTTTTAATAATATCGCCTACTTTTCGTGTATCCTTTAAATTAACCTACATGTACAAGTTGTTTGTAACCCTCGCTATGGCTATCGGCCTTTCGTCTATGACTAATGCTCAAAACCTCTTGGAGGCGGTAGAGGCGAAAGATTATGTAAAAACTGAGCAGCTCCTGAAGGAGGGTGCAAAAGTTAACAAGGCCAACAAAGACGGTCAATTTGCCTTGTGGAAAGCCGTATGGAATGATGATGAAAAAATGGTAGAATTGCTGTTGAAGAATAATGCAGACGCCAAACAACTGTTCAAGGGAAAAGATGGCAGCTTCAGTTGTTTATCCATCGCTTCGCAGGAAGGTTTCTTGAATATTGCCAAACTCCTGGTGGATGCTGGTGCAGATCCCAATGAAAAAAACTTTCGTGGCCATTCTCCCTTACGCATTGCTGCCCGGAATGGAAGAACGGAATTGGTTAAATACTTTGTCTCCAAAGGCGCTGAAGCAGATACCAGAGGCGATGATGGCGCAACACCACTGGAGCATGCCGCGGGCAAAGGACATTTGGACATTGTAACGATCCTGGTGGAACATGGTGCAAATGTCAACAACCAGGATAATGATAAAGATTTCCCGCTCGGCGAAGCAGCGAGAAGCGGTTATATTGACATTGTCAATTATCTCCTTTCCAAAGGCGCTGATATCAGTTTGAGGAACAAAGAAGGGCAATCGGCCCTGGACCTTGCGCGCATCTCAGGGCAGGCAAAAGTGGAAGAGTTATTGAAACAGAAAGCTAAAGGTTAAAGCGGTTTAAAATGGCGAGCGATACGATTCTGATAATACCCGAAAAAACAGATATTGAATTTGACGAAGTGTTATCGATATGGACTGCTAATGGGGGCCGTGTAAAACGGTTGGGCAAATACTGGATCAAAGACGAAGAACTTACAGCCAGTAAGCTGGTTATTTACGGAAACCAGACATTCGCGTTGGTCCTGGCACAGATATACAACCTGGATCTTATTTCTCCGGATGATGCGTTGATCACACGACTTGATAAACGATGGACAAAAAGAGACATCACGCTAACCCAAATAGGAAAGATCGATGGGGCAATATTGCCTGCTTTTATTAAACCCGTCATCCCGAAATTATTTGTTGCAGGTAGCTTTAGTGACCTCAATGCATTTAATGACGCAACTAAGGGATTGCAAACCACAGAAGAAGTAATGGTTTCCAACATCATTACTGATATTACTGCTGAAGCAAGAAGTTACGTTAAAAGCGGCGTGGTGATGGACATTGCTTTGTATGAAGGGACGGCAGATACTGAGGAAGCGAGATTATTTTTGGAAGACTTCCTTACAGATAATCACCATCAGTTGCCTGCGGTAGTGGTAGTCGACCTCGCTTATAGCAGTTCCCTGGGTTGGTTTGTGCTCGAGTTCAATGCCTGCTGGGGTGCAGGCCTCAACCACTGTAAGGCAGAGAAAGTCATCGATTGCATGAAGGAAGCAACCATCAATAAATAGACTCGATAATTCCCTGATCGATTAAGCAAAATATAATGGGCAGCCAACCGGCAGCCCATTATCAATAAGTTCAATAAGGATCTGTCTTTAAACAATAACCGCAGAGACGTAGAATGCGCCCACATGCGACGGAATCGTCCGGGCGGGATAAAGCTTACACATTATTATTCCAATAGTTTTTCCACGTCCCTGCGGTGATTCAATTATTTGAGATTGTACTTCTTTAATTGTTTCAATTCCTGTGCCGCTGCCGGCCTCACATGTACAGCTGCACCCCCACCCGGCGCCAGCTTCAGCTTCAAGTTACTATTTCCATCCACTAAAAACGTCTCAATCTTATAAGATTCCGGATTTGTTTTCCAATCTGCCCCCGGTCCGTCACCATAGATCACCGCCACGTAAACCTGCCCTTTTTCCAGAAAAGAGAGCGGCACGGTGGCCGTACGGCTATTCTCGTCGGTAATAGCCCCTATAAACCAGTTGGCCTTTCCTTTCTCCTTACGCGCAATCGTGACATAATCGCCGGGCTCGGCTTCGATGATCCTGGTATCGTCCCAATCTACCGCCACGTCTTTGATAAACTGAAAGGCATCGGGTTTGGCGCTGTAGTTCTCCGGCAGATCGGCCGCCATTTGCAGTGGACTATAGATCGTTACGTACAACGCCAGTTGCTTGGCCAGGGTCGTGTGCATCTGCCGGTCGGGCGCATAGGAGGCATAGCCCTTCATCTTAAATATACCCGGCGTGTAATCCATAGGGCCTCCCATCAGGCGCGTAAATGGCAGGATGGTTTCATGTTCGGGCGGACTGCCTACACTAAAAGCGTTGTACTCATTACCCCGGCCTGCCTCACTCGCCATCCAGTTGGGCCAGGTACGATGTTGGCCGGTAGGCCGCATAGGCTCATGCACATCGATCGTTACCTGGTGCCCGGCGGCCTTCCTGGCCACCCGTTCGTAATGATTCACCATCCACTGACCGTCGTGGTGCTCACCGCGGGGAATGATCTTTCCCACATATCCGGTCTTTACCGAGGGATAGCCAAACTGGTTCATGAAACGGTAGGCTGTATCGAGCTGCCGCTCATAATCCGTCGCTGATCCCGACGTCTCATTGTGCATGATCATGGTTACCCCTTTGGAAGCCGCATAACGGGTTATCTCCCGTACATCAAAATCGGGATATGGGGTTGTGAAGGAGAATACGTTTTCTTTCCAGTTGCCAAACCAATCTTCCCATCCCTTGTTCCATCCTTCTACTAAGACACCTCCGATACCATGTTGTGCTGCAAAGTCGATATATCTTTTTACGTTGGCCGTATTGGCGCCATGGGTTCCGTTGGGGATCAAATTGCCGCGGGCATCCATACTGTCAGGAAAATTGGAGTAATTCCAGGTTGCTTTGCCAGTCTGCATTTCCCACCAAACGCCTACAAACTTCATCGGTTTGATCCACGAAGTATTGGTTAAGCTTGTGGGTTCGTTCAGGTTCAGGATCATTTTTGATGCCAGAAGGTCGGCCGCCTTATTGCTCACAATGACTGTGCGCCAGGGCGTTTGGGCCGGCGCATGCAGGTAGGCCTTGTTTCCAAAGGCGTCGGGCACCAGGCTCGAAGTGAGCGTATAACCTGCCCGGTCTACATGCAATTGCATGGCCGGATAGTTGGATAGCGCTGCTTCGTGAATATTAATGTACAGCCCCTCGGTACTCTTCATCATCAAAGGTGTTTGTACCGCGTAGGGATCGGGAGCCGTCCGCACGGCAATATCCGTAGACGTTTTCACCATATCTGTATTGTCTATCTCGCTCAACTTCGAGGTCGTATACAGGTATTCATTGGTATCATAATCGCCGGGGATCCAGAACGTCTTATGATCGCCGGTAAGTCGAAACTGGGTCAACTCATCGGTGACGACGAAATACTTGAGGTTGGGCTGCAGCGGAAACTCATAACGGAATCCCACCCCTTCCTCAAATACCCTGAACACGATATTGAGCAAACGGCCCGGCGCCTTACGCTGGCGCAGCGATACCGTTAACTCTTCAAATTGATCCCGGATCGACTTCACTTCCCCCCACACAGGTTGCCAACTATCGTTGACAGACCGGCTGGAAGTTTTGAGCACTTCAAAGTCTTTATAAAATGTACTATCATCGGCCAATGCAAATCCCAAACGCGAGGGTGCTACTACTGTACGCTGGTCGTATTGCACATTGTATTGCGGCGTACCCGCTGCATCGAGGGTAAAGCTAAGCTTTACCTTGTTCATCGTTACTTCTACAGGGTTGGCGGACTGCGCATTTACCCGCGGCACCAGCGCTGCCACGAACAAACCGCATAGGATCGTCTTCAAAAACTTCATGTATCTGTATTTAACTGTTTTCATCGTTATTCCACGGCGGCCGCCGTGGATGGATCGCCTGTTATAGATCGTCGGTATTGTTCTGTTTCTGTACTCCAGGAGTAGGTGAGCCTGTCTGTACGTAAGGGTTTATCAGTAACCTGCTCCGGCGCCACAAAGCGCTTCACCAGCCTGCCACTTCTTTCTATGGTTACCTGTACCCTCCCTTTTTGCAAAGGCACCCGCGTTATGGAAAACCCGGCCGGCACTTTACGCATCGTTCCGTTGATCTTCAGTTGCGCCCCGCTCTGCAACATCGTCACCACTTCTATAGAATCTTCTTCTTTCCGGGCCAACGCATCTTCCTGGAAGCTCTCCAGCGGTATATTAAAGGGTTGAGGCTTTACATCATGACGGTATTTCTTGTAAAAGGCGATGGCTACATCATTGCCGGCAAAAGGAGAAGGCTCTTTCTTCCAAACACTCTTATAGTGTTTCAGCAGTAATGAAAATCCATCATTGTGGTTTTCTTCGGGCGCCAGGTGATGGCCTTCGGGGTAGTCGTTCCAGGTAATGACGTTGATCACCGATACATCCTGCTCAATGGCAAACTCCAGCATCTTGCGGAAGGTCCAAGACAGGCCGGTAACGATATACTTCCTTTCTACTTTACCGAGACCAGCTGCCACCGCATCCTTTGCATAATGGAACATATCCCAGGTTCCACGCTTCAGTAGTTTGGAGGTATAGAAATCCGAAAAGGCCGATCCCATAAAGGTGCGGTTACGCTTTTTACAGGCAGCTGCCACCTGCCGGCCGGGGTAATCTTTTGTATAAGACAGGGTCCACATCCACACAGCCGGGAAATAATCGAGGTACTGACCGATCCTTTCGGCACTCATCCGCTCGTTAATCGATAATACGCAGGCCAGACGTTCGCCGGTTGCTTCGGCCAGCCGCTTAAAGGCCCTTGCCTGGTAATATGCCTCGGGCAGTCCCTGACGGTCGGCGGGAATATCGGCCAGTTGCTCGCCATACCACATGTACATAACGAGCCGGCCATCGGGCGTGCGCATCCAATGCGGATTGTTACGGCCAACTGTATTCAGTATCCCATTAATTCGACCGGAGAATTCGGCTATCTTGGCGGCCTCTGTAGAGCCGCTGGGGTGCGAGAGGCAGAGCGCGAATTTGAAATCTAATTGCTGCCGATCAGCTACTCGGAAATAGGCTTTAATAATTTCGTCCCAATCGGGCGCTCCCAGTACGTAGTAAAACTGGAAGCCGTCTATCCCGCTGGCCAAAGCAGCGCGCATCTCAAACTCTACCGCTTCGTCGAGTGTTTTGTTCCTGAGCAGGGAATCGGCTATTACTTTAACCTGCGTAAGGCCTCCGAGCGGAGCAGTAAGATTTCCTTTGGGTGCATAGTAATCGGGATCGCAGCTGTCTTCGAATTTATGTCCTTTGTAACGGATGATATTTGTCATGCAGTGCGCCATGACCAGTTTTTTGTGGCTGATGGGCAGGCTTAGTTCGGGCAGGTTCCTCAGGCTGTCCTGCGCTATAAGATGGATGGATGTCAGGAGCAACATCCATCCCATGAAAAATCCCCGGAAAAGACTTTGTTTCTTCCTCATATGGCTGTCGTAATGAAAGGTCTTACAGAACTCATCCGAAGTGCCTGCCGGCCGATGTGGGCATCTGCCGCAGGTACACTCCGGATCGTTCCAGATGATTATTCTTAATAGCCAGGATTTTGCTTGCCGGCCATTTTAGGATTCGAGTTCAACTCTGTAATGGGGATGGGCCATGCATAGGCTTTGTCCATCCATTTAAACGGCGTGCCGTTCAAGGCGCGGGCTGTAACATAAAAGGCAGCTTCCGAGGCCCCAATATGCCAGCGGCACATATCGAACCACCACTGCCCTTCATTGAAGAACTCGGCCCAGCGCTCGTAGTAGAGCGGGTTATTGCCCAATACCGGATCGTTGGCTTTCTTTGCCATCGTTACATCGGTAAGGCTGGCGTAATCGATAGCTGATGCGGTATTGACGGGCAGGCTATAGGCACGTCTTTTTACTTTATTGATATATTCCAACGCTGTTCCCGCTTCGCTCGAATTGGCGCAGGCTTCCGCATACAACAGGTACACATCGGCCAGGCGCAGGATATAGATATTGGCTGCATCGGCCGGGCCTACGTTATCCATATGGTTGAAAATAGGTGCATACTTGCGGAAGCTCCATCCGTATTGCTGGTTCAAACTGGCATCGCCCATGATATAGGAAGGGCGTGCAACAGGATACCAGTTCACACCATCGCGCTTAACCGAATCGAGCCAGGGTTGCAGGGTACTTACATATAAGCGTGGATCGGCAGTTTTATCGGTACGCACAGCAAGGGCTTTTGCCTTGTATGCCGGATCCATGATCTGCTTAGGGTTCTTGTAGCTGGGGTCTTTGCTGTTGTCGAATGCTGGGTTGTTGACCAGTGTATACGTTCCTTCAGCATAGCCGAAGCGCAATACGTTCTTGTCGTGCAATCCTATGTTACCACCATACCCAAGCGGCAGTGAGGCGCCCTCTGTACCATCGAGGCCCAGAGCATAAGGAGGGATGATCAATCCATTGATCGATGTGGCATTGGCCGCTCCGCTGTACACACCATAGCCGCCTTTGGAATCCTGGTCGATATTGAGTTCGAACAGCGACTCCTCATTGAATTCATTGGCACTGATGCCGATGAACGCGTCGCGATACTTTGCATAAGGCATGAGCGATTTACCGCTGTTGTCGATCACCTCTTTCAGTACGGTCTTGGCTTTGGCCCAGTCTTTACGGAATACATAAGATTTACCCAGCAATCCCTTGGCCGACCACTCGGAGGCACGGCCAACATCGTTGCCCGTCCAAACCTTCCCTTTGAGCAGGGTGGCGGCTGTTTGCAGATCGCTTTCGATCAGTGCCCAGACCGTGTTCTTGTGTGCGCGTGGCTGTTGGGTGGCTTCGAAGCCGGCAGGTAAACCGGCGAATACCGGTACACCCAAGGTGTCGGCAGCAGAGGGGTTGGGCACGTGGTCCTCTCCGTACAGGTTCTCCAACTGGAAATAATAGTACGCACGGAGCACGTAGGCCTGGCCGCGGATATAATTGATCTTCGCTTTATCGGCCTCTTTGGCATAGTTCTTCTCGAAGAAATCGGCGCCAGCCAATGCTACGTTACAGTTCTTTACCCCTGCATAGAGCGCCTGCCACACACCGGCTACAAATCCATTGGCCGGTTGCATATTGCTCACGTCGATGAAGCCCAGCCAATCGGGATCGGAGTGGGCCGAACTGCCCGCATGCGTGGCATTGGCCATCATCTTGGTGAGGTAATTGAAGCCAAACAGGTGTTGATCGCGCAGGTTGGAATAACAGGGCGCCAATACACTTTCCAGATCGGCTATGCTGGCGGGATAGTTGCCGGTGGAATACTGATCCTTCGGGCCTACCAGTTCCGGGTCTTTCTTACAGCTAACCAGTATTACGGCAGCCGCAATGAATATGGTGAATATCTTGTTGTACATGTTGCTAAGTTTTGGGATCATTAAAATGTAAGATCAAAGCCGAGTGAGAAGATCCTGTTTTGCGGATATTGTGGTACCGCGTCTACGCCCCTGGTGGTTACCCCAACGGTGGTACCTACAAAACCTGCTGCCGACTGGATGGAGTAGCTACTGGCGATCTCCGGATCTTTACCACTGTATTTGGTGATCACAAACAGGTTATTGGCCATGCCGAATACGCGGGCACTTTGGATACCTACCTTACGCAGTATATCGTTGGTGAATGAATATCCTATCTGCAGGTTCTTCAGTTTGAGGTAGCTGCCATTCTCCACGAAATAGCTGTTTACCGAGGTGTAATTACCATTGGGATCAAGCGTTCCATCGGGAGCCGTAACCCGAGGCTGATCGGTGAGCCCGTTGGCGCCGAAGAAGGAAGCATTGAAGATCTTCGTGGTGGTGTTGCCATCCGAGAAACGGAATTGCTCATAGGCTTTCACGCCATTGAAAAGGTCAACACCTGCCACTCCATTGAAGAGCATGGCTACATCGACACCTTTCCAGCCGAGACGAATGTTGGCGCCATAAACCAGTTTGGGGTTGGGGTTTCCGAGTACCTGGCGATCGGCGGCTGTGATCTTACCGTCTTTATCGAGGTCTTCGAAGTGTAGGTCGCCGGCATGGGCGGTATTGCCATTCACTTTCTGACTGGCAGCATCTGCATCCGTTTTAAAGATACCCAGCACTTTGTAGCCATAGAATGAGCCAAAAGGCATATTGGCTTTGGTGATGGTGAGGGGCGCCGTACCCATCAGGTTGTAACCACTCTGGTCGAGGTTATTGAAATAGTTGCGGCCATCGTACAAGGCGTCGTTGGTGATGCCGTTGAGGTCAAGTACCTTGTTCCTGTTGAAGCCTGCACTTACACTTACATCGTAGCTAAAATCGCCTTTCTTGTCTTTATAGCCCAGCAACAGGTCCACACCCTTGCTGCTCACCTGTCCGATGTTCACGAAATACGGGGAAATATAACCGGAGCTGTTGGGCAGGGGCAGCGCATACAACATGTCTTTTGTTTTCTTATTGTACCACTCTGCGGTGAAGTACAGTTTGCCATCGAGCAACTCTCCATCAACACCCACGTTGGTTTCATACACTGTTTCCCAGTGCAGATCGGGGTTGGGTATGGCATTGATCGAGTTGGCGATCACCAATGGTGAGCCGGGGGCAAAGTTTTGTCCGCCGTTGGCAATACCACTCGTGCCCTGAAACTGTGCATAGGAAGCCAGGTAATAATAAGGGGGAATATTGCTGTTGCCCAAGGTACCGTAGCTCCCGCGCACCTTCAGCACATCGATGAAGGGTACACTTTGTTTAAAAAACGCTTCATCGCTGATGTTCCAGCCACCGGATACGGCGCCAAAAGTTCCGCGTTGCATATTGGGCCCAAACACGGTGAAGTTGGCATCCTCACGCAAAGAGCCGGAGATATAGTAACGGCCATCGTAGTTATAGTTCACCCGGCCGAAGAAGGATTTCACCAATCCGTTGGGGTCGTTCTTACCAACTGTGCTGATCGCCGAATTGGATGTTTGCACAAAAGAGAAACCGGGAAGCCCTACTGCACTCATCGTGGTGCTTAGGTTGTTCCATTTGGAAACGATCTGTTCAAAGCCTCCCACTGCATTGATATTGTGGTTACCAAAGGACTGGTCGTAAGTAAGCAGGTAGTTGGTGAGCAACTGGCTGCTGCGGATGCTCATTTTGGTGAGCGAGTTGGTCGTGGGCGTGCCGGGACCAAAGTTGGGATTGTCCTGGAAGTAGTCCTGCGACTCATCATAGTAGTTGTAACCGATATTCGTGCGGAAGGTAAGGTGGAAAGGCAGCTTTACTTCTGCATACACATTACCCTGGATATTATTCTTAAAGTTCTGGATCTCGGCAGAGTTAACTACACCAAAAGGGTTGGGGCCACCGAAATTGATACCATAGCCGGGAGGCACAATGCCGATCCTGCCATCTTTTTCATATAGGGGAATGATGGGCAGCGAACGGAAGGGAGCGATCTTCAATTGCGACTCTACCTGGCCCAGGGGTGATGTTTTCCTCCTGGATACAGCCAGCTGCTCGCCGATCTTCAGGAACTTACCCAGTTTATAATCGGTATTGATGCGGGCGCCACCGATATTGGAAAAATTCTTGATATAAATACCTTCCTGCTTGTTGTAGAAGCCGGAGAAGAGGTAATTCATAACGGGTGAGGAACCCGATACAGAGAGATTATAGTTTTGCTCGGAGCCATCGCGGTACAGCACATCCGTCCAATCGGTATCGGCGAGTGTATCGGTTTGTGTGGCATTTTTAAAATAGTTTGGATGGAGGATATTTTCCAGCTTGATGTAATCGGCCTTGTTGAGCAGGGTGATCACTTTGGGCTTGGTGACGCCGAAGCGTGCATTGAAATTGATGGTGGGTTTGGCGCCGCTCCCCTTTTTGGTGGTAATGACGATTACCCCACCTGCTGCTGCCGAACCGTAGATAGCTGTAGCACTCGCATCTTTCAGGATGTCGATGGTGGCAATATCCTGTACGTTGATGTTATCGCCGGGTACGCGGATACCGTCTACGATGTAGAGTGGCCCTGGCTGGTGCAACGATGAAAGGCCGCGGATGATGATTGTAGGTTGCGCATCGGGCTGGCCCGTGTTCTTGATCACCTCCACACCAGCTGCCCTACCCTGCAGGGCTTCGGTTACATTGGTAACCGGAAGGTTCTTGATCTGCGTTCCGGAAACAGAAGATACGGAGCCGGTAACGTCTTTACGGCGCTGAGTACCGTAACCCACCACAACAACCGCATCGATTGACTTTACAGAGGGCTGCAAGGCCAGCGACACTATTGCCTTGTTTTCTATGCTGACTTCGGTTGGCTGATAGCCCACATATGATACCACGAGGGCGGTGGCTTTGGCAGGAACAGAGATCCGGAAGCCGCCCAACACATCGGTGCTTACGCCGGTTTTGGCCCCTTTCACCGACACCGAGGCGCCGGAGAGGGGATTATTCTTTTCGTCGGTAATGGTGCCGGTAATGGTTTTATCCTGTGCCCGGACAACCTGGAGGGTCAACAAGAAAAGCAAGCAGCACGCGAGTTGCTTAAGCAATCGTTTTGTTTGCATGGCAGTTGGTTAATAGTTTGGGATAAAAAAGTTTGGGAAACAGCAGGATGATAATGTACCTGCCCAACAAATCTGAGGCTGGCCAATAGCCGGCAGTCGGCCGGTTGCCGTGGTGGAAACAGTGGATCATACACAAGCGAATTATGGATTTACATCGTCAGATTTTCTAAAGCCAGACATGGTTCCGGCAATTCAGGATATCAAAGAAACAGGTGAGTGAAAGCGGTTCCAACTTATATAGGTAAAGTATAAGAAATATTGGTCGAAATAAGGTTTTAGGTTATCATTACAGATTGTCTATCAGACAAATACATTAATATTGCACAATTTACTATATAATAAACTTGAGGGTGTTTTTGGCCTGATATCCGGCCTTAGTGATGACATGGGGTGACCATTTCTGGTAGTTTCCGCGCTGTGCGCCGTGAGGTCCGTTATGGTTATCGGGAAGTAACAGCCGATCCGGGTCAGATACTTTTGATGTCCATGATGCGGTGTTCAAATTCGTCGTTGGGAACGATCGATTTGTTCTTGATCTTGGTTTTGTACGTGTTGATGGTGTTAACAGAATATTCGAGGATGCGGGCGATCTTTTCACTGTCGTGGAGCCCCATGCGGATGAGTGCAAATATGCGGAGATCGGTATTGAGCAGTTCGTTCTCTTTTAATTGGATCTGGTTTTCCGGAGCAAACAGCGTATTAAATTCTTCTATAAAGTGAGGAAACAATTTGAGGAAGATGCGGTCGAAGTTGCCGAGTAGCTCCTCCTTCTCTTTCTTTATATTAATGGTGTTGGCCAGCAGGCGTATTTCTTCCAGTTTGCGGTCGGCCACTTTAACCTCGAGGTTCTTTTTGAACTTTTCCATTTTAGCATAGAACTCGGAGTTACCATTAAAAAAGTATCCTATATATTCATCCTTGAACTTATTGGCCTCTAAGAGCTTGTTATTGATCTCCTGCTGTTTGATATTGGCTTCGGTGATGATCTGCTGGGCCACCTTGAGCTTCCGCAATTGACGGAATATGATAATTATTAATACAACCAGCGCGATCACGAGCAGGGTGACAATCGCTGCATAGGTGATCAGCGTACGTTTCTCACTCTCCACGCGGTTCACCTTTTCGGCCTCAATCAGCGGCAGTATCGCGCTTACCTGGATCTTTCGCTGGCGGGCGCCATACGAGAAAGCATCGTTCAATGCTTTTTCAATATAAGTGGAGGCGCTTTGCAGGTCGCCTTGTTTGAATAAAAGAGAGGCCAGGTTAAAAATAGCAGCGGTTTCTTTGGTGGAGGATTTGATATCTGCAATCGCCGCCTGGATGAGGAGCCGGATGGCGGTATCGGTTTGTCCGCTCTGTATATAATTATCACTGAGCGTAGAGGCGGTGAGCGCCAGTTCGTGATGCGTAAGTGCCGTATCGCTCATCAACTTCTGGAAATAGATGGCGGCATCTTCCCGCCTGCCGTTGCGGATGTTCTTAAGCCCACTATAGTAATTATAGTTGAACGATTGTGCCGGAAAGTATTGAAGGGCCGAATCGAGGTATTGGGTTCCCCTGGCATTGTAACCGGGCGTATGGTACTGATCATTGTCATAGTCGGCCAGGTCATAGTAATACCGGGCCATCAGGCAATGGTATTCGGCTTTCAAACTATCGGGAAACAGCGGAAGCCGGATGTTTTGCAGCGAATCGTAAGCTTCTTTAAACATACCGGAAGAAAGGAGGATAAATCCCATCTTCATCCTTGCCAGGTCGTTCCGCACGGGGTCTTGCAGGGCAGCTGCTGTTTGCTGCAATTTGCGCGCATAATTATAAGCGGAATCGTAATTGAATATTTTGTATTCCTCATACAGCTGCTGGTACATGGAGAACCGGGCAGTAAGATCGACGGCTGGAAGCCGATCGGTAAGTTGCTTTAATTGCTGAATGCCCTGTACTTTGGCCTGGTCGTAACCTGCTGAAGTTTCTATGGCATTGTTCAGGGCGGTGAGCAGGCTGTCTGTTTTCTTTTGCCCCCGGGCAGCACTATTGATTACAAGCAGTACAATACAAACGATCCTAAACTTCATAAATGCCAATAAGGTTACGGGTAAACTTCGGGTATTTTTCTGAAACAACGATAAAATAACCAAAATATCAGGACTTACCCTTACTCAAGCCATACCATCTGTGTAAAGGCTCCGTTGGCTGCCTCATCCCACACTTCCACGCGTACCCATTTCCGGTTGGCAAGCGATAAAGGGAAGCTGAACTTCTTCTTGCCAAAGGCTTCCGTATTGGAGAGATCGATATGTTCACGATAGGTTTTGTTACCGTCGCCCGATACGATATCCAGGTAACGAAGCGGGAAGGTCCAGTTAACCTCGATGGATACTTCGTCTTTTCCCTGGCGCAAGGTGGCCGTTTCGCCCGCCCGTTTGCCATTCACCGTAAAGGCAGGTAACAGTATCTCGCCGGTAGTAACGAAATATTTTCCCTGCTGCATGGCATCCAACACTGGTTGCCAGCCATCCTTGAAGGTAGGTATCTTATCCAGCTGCAGGTAGTTTACATTAAGGTGTGCATACACTTCAAAATGAGGTTCAATCTTGAAAAGGTCGGCTTCTGCGATCACGTGTTTGCGATGCCCCCAGTTGGCCATATCATCCATCAGGTCGAGGATACGGCGATTGCCGAGGAAGGGCTGCGAAAGATCGGCGGGCATGGCCTTCCAGGCTGCGCCGAAAAAGCGATCGGATTTGAAGAAGGTTTCATCTTTGTATTTATCGGGGTAGCCGGTAGAACCCTTAGTGCGCGCATGGGCGGTCCAGGCCAAGCCGTTCTCCTGTTGCAAAAGTTTCAGCATTTCTTCTTTGTCGGCAATACGGTACACTTTACCATACGTAGGATCCTGCTGCTCGAATGGCTCTTCGGGCTTGCGCGACATGATCCAGTAAACCGGTCTGGGAAAAAAGTTCATCCAATGCCCACCCAGGAAATTGTTAGGCTCTTCGCCGGGCAACAGGAGAAAACTGGTATCTGACAGGCGCTCACACTCTTCGAAGAGGGTATGTAGTTCGTGCAACCGATCGGCCGCGGGCCCCTTGGGGTGTCCAGGTCCATGAAACTCGCCGAGGTGCACAATGTCTACCCCCGTTTGCTTGAATACTTTTACAAAATTGGGCGTTTCGGGAATGGGTTTGTTACCCAACACATCCTGTACATGCTCTATGTGAAAGTGGCTGCTCATGGTTTTGTACCCAGCCATTTCAGGATACTGATCATTATGGGTGAATCGTTTTACAGCAGTTAATGCATAGCCGGCATCTTTTGTACTGAGCAGACAAAAGAAATTGAGTCGCTGCTGCGTACCCGGTGGTGCATTGAACCAGGGTACAAAGCGGCGATCGCCCTGTAGATCCTGCCGGATACCGATACCAAACCCTTCGATCATGTTACGATAACCGCTGCCATGCCAGGTAAACTTCAGGTTGAAGGCTTCATCGAGCGGATAGAAGTATTGATGGGGTGCAGGAAACAATGCCAGGTTGCCTTGTTTTCCGGTTCCAATGATGGTTCTGTATTTTACTTCCTGGTTTTTAGCTGGTGCAGTAGCTACTGGCACGATGGTGCGCAAATTGTTGTCTACATCCGACCAGTTTACTTTATTCCACAATTGCTTTTTGGAAACGAGTCCGCCATCATACAGGATCGCCGTTGAATCGACCGGTGTAGACATTACTGCCGCCACATTGAACAAAGGACTTCCTTTATACAGGGTGATCTCGATGTTTCCGGTAAAAGTGGAAGCCTTTACCTGGCCAATGATGATCTGCGTTCTCCCTTCGTGGCTGATGATCCGCGCATCGCGTTTTTCAAATACTACAGGATATGATTCGTATGGCTTGGTGGGTACCCGGTCAAAGAAAATATTCCATCCATTCTGGGAAACGAGGTCGCGCTTGCCGATGGTCAGTATAAAGGCAGGATCGAGTCCGGCGGCTATTTCACGCCAGGCGCCCTGACTGCTAAGCTGAATACTTTGGAACAGGGGTTGCTGCTGGTCGAGGCTGAGCTGCATTTTTGCTTTTTCTGTACCGCCCGCCGGCCATTGAATATCCAACACATTATTGCGGGTGGTAACGACCGTTCCACTGCTCTTTTGCAGTCCGGATAGGTCTACAGGCAGCTGAGCCTGGGAAATACCAACAGTAAATAGCAAGACGATAAGGGTAAATTTCTTCATATAGCTGCGCTTACAGGTGCGGGAATGAAGATAATTCATTCATGTCAACTGAACAATCATAATATACGACAGCTTTGGTGGACTTTACCTATGTCTCTTCATCGTAGAATATCTTGTAATACTTCTTGCCCGTCATTTCATCCACTCCGCGCTCGATGAGATCGCGGCGGCCATGGATGTAAATATGGAAGTTGCGGTCGAGCTTGAGTACGGTTTTGAAAACCTTTTGCTGCTTTTTAACGGCTGAGAGGTGGATATCGAACTCGTCTTCTATTTCAAAATTCTTTGCACTTTCAAAATTCTTCTTGTACTCCATAAAGGTGTCTACCACCTCGGGGTGGTGGATCACCTCTTCAGCAAACTCCTGCAGGTTGAATTGTTCTTTGGTCTTAAAGTAATCCATCGAACGGTTCAGCATGTCGATCTGATCACTTTTACTGACATCGAACTTTTCTGCATATTCATTCGTCACAAAACTTTTGCACAGGCTTAGATACTTATCGGTATGGTGGTAGCTATCTGCATAGGGAGTTACCTGGAGGAAGTCGGTGACCCAATACTGCGTATCGTTTTGCTTATTGGTGCTGTCGACCACGCAAACTTTGTAGCCATCTATGGTATTGGTGTTGAAAATAAGGCAGCCCTTATCGAGCTTATTGATATTGATGCCTTCTTCGTGGATCACTTCCCAGCTTTTGCCGTGTTGAAATACTTTAAGGAATGTTTCCTTGGTTTCGGATTTAAAGATTCCAACGGCACGAACGTGTTCTTTTTCGAATAACACCCGGTCAAAAAGCACCACATACAGCTCCCCTTCCTTTACCTTGGCATGGGTCGATTTGCTGTACAGGAACTGCGCCAGCAGAGCAGCCTGGGGTACGAAGGTGGTGGTATCATCAAAGATGGTCCTTACATAATTATAGACCTCATTCAATTCGATATCGCTGAGGTGCGTAAAATGAAAAAGCTCATTTTCATTGAAGGCGCCGAGAAAGTATTTGGTGAGCAGCTTCTGTACAATCTCATCATTCAGGGTAAGCGGGTTCTCCGACAGCTTTAATTCTTCGCCCCTGGAGGGATTACCCACTTTATGCACCATCACTTTTTGAAGCGCTACATCATCAAGTCCAGTCATTGTCCGTTTTTTTCAGGCGGCGAAGATAAGGGGTAGGCAGGTTTTATCGGGGGTGATTTATACACCTTCGCGGCCTTTGAGCACCTGCACAGTAACCAGCAGCTGGCCGGTATGCCGCATGGTGTGCTCGGCGGCATGGAAAAGCAGACCCAATACGGTCGATGGCACTTGCTTGCGCCCCACTCCCCTTGTTTCCGTAAGGGTGGACGAATCCGTTTGTTGGAGGCGTTCGATGGCTTGCGAAATAGCTGCATCAAGCCGTTCGAGCAATTGATCAGGACTATGGCCCTCGCCAGGCTTGCCTTCTCCAGCAAGGTATTGCAGCTGCTGATCGGTGAGCAGGTTGCCGGCGGCATACGTGAAAAGCCTGTCGAGTACACCGGCCATATGCTGCAGGTGAAAACCCGGAGAAGCGACACCTTCCGGCTGCTGCCACAGCAACGATGCCGGGAAATCGAGCAACATGGCATGTATTTCTTCCTGAGCCTGCAGGAGCGCGTGGGCAACTGGCTGCAGTAGAGCAGGCACGTCGCGCAGCGGGCCACGCAGCCAAACTTCGGGCAATGGTGTGGGTGCTGTCATAGTGAAGGCAATTTACAAAATATCGAAAGGCATACCTGTTGCAGCCAATCCCGTAGCTTTTTAGCGGTAAGATCAACCATTGCAAATGGCAACTGAGACGTGCTTTTAAGCCCTTCGGTGTAAAAAAATACCGGTTCTTCTGCTATTCCCTACCGTTTGTCCCAATTTAATGCGGAAGGGGCCCGTTTGCGGCAAAAAGGACCGACATTTAGGCCAACCCAATACCAAAACAGACAGCTTTGTGATGTGGAATAAATGCCTCCTGACCGTATTATCTATTTTGACCTGTGCTTTACTCTGCGCCCAGTCCGCCCGCCTAAGAATTTCCGGTTCCGTTACTGATAGTCTGGGTCAGCAACTTCCCGCTGTTACCGCCCTATTACTGAAGGCTTCGGATTCTTCTACCGTTAAATTGACGAGCACCGACAATACCGGTCAATTTGCTTTTGAAGACATGCTGCCCGGCCAATACCTGCTGTCGTTCTCTGCTACCGGCTTTGTACAACGATGGGTTCTATTACCTGCTTTGACAGCTTCGCACACCACTGCTCCCATACAATTAACGAGAAGTGCCACCTTGCTATCGGGTGTAACCGTCGTAGCGCGCAAACCACTCATTGAACTGAGGCCCGATAAAACGGTCGTTAATGTGGATGCCGCGGTAACCAATGTGGGCGCCACCGCGCTGGAAGTGCTGGAAAAATCGCCGGGCGTTACAGTAGATCGAAATGGCACCATCAGCTTGAAAGGCAAAGCCAATGTCCTGATCCTGATGGATGGTAAACAAACCTTTTTACCGGCTGCCGACCTGGCCAGTTACCTCAATGGGTTGAGTGCCTCTCAACTGGAGCAGATCGAGATCATGACCAATCCTTCTGCCAAATACGATGCAGCCGGCAGCACCGGCATCATCAACATCAAAACGAAGAAGAACAAAGTAAAAGGATTCAACGGTACGCTCAACCTTGCCTACGGCCAGGGCACCTACTACAAGAGCAACAACAGTCTTTTATTGAACTTTCGCGATGGCAATTTCAACCTTTACCTGAATTACAGCACCAATATTAATAAGAGCTTTACCGATATCTATGCTTACCGCTGGTATTACAAAGCCGACAACAGCACCGTTACCAATCGCTTTGAACAGCCCACCTCCATTGTAAGCCCGGTAGTGGCTCAGAATTTCAAAACAGGTATCGACTATTACCTCGGTAAAAAAACTACCCTGGGTGCGTCGGTTGCCGGATTGGGTTCGCGCAGAAAAACGTTCGGGAATAGCTATGGAGAGTGGATCAACAATAACGACCATGCCGACTCGCTCATCGTTACCGCCAGCGACAACAAAAGCAATTGGAATAACCTGGGATTGAATTTCAATGCGCGCCATACATTTTCGGCAGGTAAAGAACTAAGCGCCGACTTCGACTATCTCGCCTATGATATTGAGAACTATCAGTTTTATCAAAATACCCTGACTGGCAATAATAATTATGTAGATGGGCTGCGGGGTGATCTGCCTTCTACCTTACACATCTATTCCGGTAAAGCCGATTATGCCCAGTCAATCGGGAAACATGCCAAAGTGGAAACGGGTTGGAAATCCTCGTATGTGAAAACGGATAACCTGGCCCGGTATGAGACCTTCAACAACAATACCTGGAAGCCGGACTATGACAAAACCAACCATTTTCTGTATGCAGAAACGATCCATGCACTATATGGTAACTCGCAATTCGAAACCGGCAAATGGAGCCTGCAGGGCGGGCTTCGCTTTGAACATACGGCCTACGACGCCGATCAGCTTGGCAACCCTACCAGAAAAGATTCTTCGTTCTCCCGTCAATACAGCAGCTTGTTTCCGACCGGTTTTGCCAGCTATCAGGCCGACAGTTCCCATAGCTTCAGCCTGAGTGCCGGCAGAAGGATCGACAGGCCTGCCTTCCAAAAATTAAACCCCTTTGTATTCGTAATTAATAAATACACGTACCAAACGGGCAACCCCTATTTCCGTCCGCAATTCACCTGGAACTTCGAGTTCAGCCACATGTATAAGCAACAGTTGATGACAACACTCTCCTACAGTGTTACCAAAGACTATTTCTCCCAGATCTTTTATTCAGACTCCAATAACCTGATCATTTATACCGAGGGCAACCTGGGCAGGATGGTGAACATTGGCCTATCGGTAAGTTCACAGCTGTCACCGGCTTCCTGGTGGTCTGTTACCATGCAGGCCAACCTGAACCACAAAAAGATCGAAGGCGTGGTGGTGAACCCAATCAGGTCTTCCATCACACAGCTGTACTTCAACGTCAATAACCAATTCAAGTTCATAAAAGGCTGGAGTGCAGAGTTATCGGGATACTATATTACAAAAGCACAAAATGACCTGCAGGAAGTACTGGACCCGGCCGGGCAATTGGCAGCAGGTATCTCCAAACAACTATTCAAGAACAAGGCCACCGTTAAGCTGAGTGTCCGCGACATCTTCTACACGCAAATAATGGCAGGCTGGACGGATTTCCAGCAATCCAGGGAATACTTCAAGCTTACGCGCGATTCGCGTGTCGCCACTGTTGCATTTACCTGGCGATTCGGGAAGCCCTTGAAAAGCAATGGACGTAAAGCAGGCAGCGCTTCCGACGAGATCAAAGAACGGGTAGGTCAAAACTGATCAATGAGGCCAATGGTGCGACCATGTGCAGCCGCCTCGTCACTATATTTAAACAGACAGGTATGTATACCGACATCGCTTGCCAGCGCCAGTGTTTTACGGGTATGTGCTTCCTGATCTGCGTTTATATTACGAATATAGATCGCGAATATTTTTTCCGGGTGTTTGGCGGCGATGGTCGTATAAATATCCGGATCATGCTGGGAGTTATCGCCGATCAGCACAAACTGTTGCCTGGGAAATACTTCAATTATGCGGACAATACGGAGGATCTTTCCAGCATGTTTGGTTTTGCCGGTTTGAAATAACTGAAACCATCGCTTTACCTGGTTCAATAAAAATATTCCCTTTGGCAATTTATTGAATACAAAAAACTCCTGCAGATAATCGAACAGGTTCCATTCACTGCTCGATACATAGAAAAATGGATTGGGGGTCGCTTCAGCGGTATGCGCATAGGCCAGTTGCCGGTACCAGTCTGCCACTTTTTCAAACTGCTGGCGGGTATGCGGGTTGCGTGTCAATAATTCCTTTAATCTTCTGAATTTAGTGGCCGAATACGACACCATAACGGTATCATCGATATCGGAAATGAATACGTACTGAGTTGAGTGGGGAACATAGATCATTCCATCGCCACTTGCTGCTGACCGGCCATTTTCATCAATGTATTCAACGGTTACGGGATGCCACCCAGCCGATACCTCCTGCGCCGACTGCCACTCAAATTTAAAGAAGCCATCATCCTCAGACCGGGTTTCCATTACCTGCCCGCGCCAGTGAAGCCGCAGGTTGGCCCGGGGCACTGGTTGCACGAAAAAAA
The DNA here is from genome assembly GCF_029223285.1 of Paraflavitalea sp. CAU 1676. GTDB lineage: Bacteria > Bacteroidota > Bacteroidia > Chitinophagales > Chitinophagaceae > Paraflavitalea. The sequence goes on from NZ_JARHUJ010000011.1 coordinate 128,544, forward strand.
GTTTGAGCAAATGGATGATGTTGACCAGCAAGCGGTTGGTGAATTGATGTTGCACAGCCGGCCGGCTGCCAAACACGTGGCCAAAGACCACCAGGTTGTGCGTGTGGCCATATCCATCGTATACTTTAACGTTTATCTGCCCCATGCAAGAACATTTACTGCCGGCTCCTGATAGTTGTGGTAACATATTTGCATAACTGCTGGTATGGAGGCACCCCGTATCATAAAACTACTATTTATTGTAAATCATCGATCCGGCACCAATTCGGTCAACTGGCGCTCGGTGATCGGGCAATTTTACAGGGATCTGTTACATACGGCGGAAGTATTTGAACTCCCCGACCATTGCCAACCTGCAGAGATCAAACAAAAAATTGATGCCAGTGGTGCCAACAGGATTGTTGCTGTAGGAGGTGATGGGACAGTAAAACTAGTGGCCGATGTATTGGCCGGTACAGGCATTCCCATGGGCATAGTGCCTGCAGGATCGGCCAATGGAATGGCCCGTGAGCTTGGAATTCCTACTGAAACAACTGCCGCGCTGGAAGTAGCGACCGAGGGCCTGGTGACGCGGATCGACGCTATCCGCATAAATGGGGAGTTATGCATCCATTTGTCCGATATCGGCTTCAACGCTTTTGTGATCAAAACCTTCGAATCGATGAACCGCCGGGGCATGTGGGGATATATCAAAGCTGCCTGGTATGTGCTGTGGCGCAACCGCAAAATGCAGGTAAAAATTGAAACAGATAACCAGTTCGTAAAACGGGCGGCTTCCATGATAGTTCTGGCCAATGCAAGCCGCTATGGTACAGGAGCGGTGATAAACCCTGAAGGCAAATTGAATGACGGCTTTTTTGAGATCGTGGTACTCCGCAAAATTGCTATTGGGGAGCTCTTCAAAATGATGGTATCTCACAAACCTTACGATCCTTCCAAAACTGAGCTGTTCAAGACCAGATCAGTAACTGTGCAATCACGCCATAAAACCCATTTCCAGGTGGATGGGGAATACCTTGGAAAAGTAAACGCCGTTGAAGCAGCCATAGAGCCTCATGCGTTGAGCATTATTGTTCCGGTAGAAAACAACTAGCCATCAATCGGCTTGCAAACAAGTATCCCTCAACATCTTCATGTAGGTAAATCCCTTATTTCGGGCAAATTCTATATTACTGGCGGGTATACTATCCGGATCGGGATATTTCCTGAGCGCTGCTTCAATGCTTGCTTCACGCAGCAAATGCAGCATAGGATATACTGAACGGTTGGTAAAATTGGCGGCATCATCGGCCGGAGCGCCTGAAAAACGATACTGTGGATGAAAACTGGCCACCTGGTAGGTTCCTACATAACCCTTCCTCTTAAGGAGATGCTCTGCCATCCCAACAAGATCGAGATACTGATAGAAATCCTGGAAGGTATCCGGGAATATGATGAGAATGGTTTCAACGTCGGGCCGATCGTCGAGCCGTTTACATTCCTGCTGCAACACGGAAAGTGCCGTTTCTACAGTAGGGCTCCATTCAACCTGGTAATGAATGCTATCACGTTTTACTTCACGGGCGGCAAATGGGCAGAAATTGCAGGCAATGACCACTTCCTTGATCCACTTACGCGTTTGTCCGATAACCTGTTCGGTAGTTGATTCCATCGCCGCAAAGGTATCGTAAAATAGTTTTCCACTGCTGGTGCTCATCAGCATCCGCCCCATCCTAATATCCAGTAAATGAGCGCGAAAACGATGATGGTACCCAGGCAGCCACCTCCCCACTTATAGGCTCCATAACCGGCAATGAGTCCTCGTAGCCAATCTCTCATGGTATGTTGATTTAGGAAGGACCGATTAAAAAACCATGCCACCTGTCAACTGTCCACTACTCACCTATCAGCTTCAATATGGCTTCATTGGAAATGGAATAATCCGTAAGCAGATTGGCCGGCGTATAGAACAGCAAGCCGGCGAATTGAGGGTTGTACCCGGGCAGTTGGTTCAGATCAACGGTTGGCCGTTTGTAGCGTATGTAGTCAACTTCCAGCTTCAGGTCGGCAGGAATATCCAGCACCGTTTCATTGAATACCCTGGGATCGCCTTTCACGGAAGGTGGTACCGCATTCCAGCAGCTATAAGCATTTATGCCTACCTGCAGTGGACCCATCATTACCGGTCGGTAAAACCGCTCGAGAATTTGCCAGGGTTGACCATCGTATCGCGCCAGCAGAATAAATGCCGCTTCAAGACGTATGATACGCAGCTCCACCCAACCAGTTTTGGCTGGTCGCAGCTTAAGGTTGGATAGGCTATTGCTGGTGGTCTTCACTTCAAATACAGGCAGGTTGGTTTGTTCGGCAACACCAGTAGTAATAAATAACCAATTCTCCTGTCGCGGTTGCCAGGTTTCGCGGTTGGTAGGTTTGGGCTGTCGCACCATCAACCCAGCAAGCGACCAATCGATGGTAGGATGCTCTTCCTGGAGGCCGCTCACCTTTATCCGTGTCCTTACGTCGAAGTTTCCGGAGAGGGTTTTAAAGAGAAAAGGCGCCTGATAATCCGCATACCAGCCCGAGGCTCGGGGTTCGAGGAGCAATTTCCCGTCTGCAATTTGCAGCGCTTGTATCTTGTCTGGAAAACCCTCCGCTTCATGAAACTTCTTCCATTGGGTTAGCGTAGCCGGGTCGCTGAATTCATCGGACAATTGACTGATATCGGATTGCGCGGCTGCCCGTAACGTGCAACAGGCGAAGAACAGGAAACTCCATTTTTTCATCATCAGCTGGTATTGATTGGTGGGAAGATAGGCTGCCATTGCCAACCGGATGGGCTTCACCCGACCAATGCCAAAATAGTCCGTTGAAATGCGATTGAAATAATCTGCCGGTATTGTTGGGCATTGAGACTACAGGAGCTGTAGTGTGCGGCAGGTAGTGGTGAAGGCGCCAGGCAAAAGGACTCAGCCAGTTGAAACTTAAGGAAATGTAAAATTGTGGTCTTTAACGCTTTGCTATGACGGAGGCAATTAGCTTTAAGCAAAATCCATCCGTATGCGTCAACTTATACTTATTCTATGTGTGCTATCGTTCTTTTCCTGCCGTTCTATACATGAACCGCTCTATTCAAAGCCTTCCCACAATAACAGAACGTATACCGTTCAATACCTGTTCGAACATGATGGATGCAAGGTGTACCGGTTCTATGATCAGGGAAATTATGTTTATTTCACGAATTGCAATGGACAGGCGATCGCCCGTACTGACAGTACTACTACGACCAATACCACCCGCCTTGCGAAAGATCTTCCAGTGAGGATTGATCAACAGGTTGCAGGCCAACAGAAACACCCTTAATTCAAATCAAAAACACACCAGGAATGCCTGGTGCGTTTTCAATGCTTTCTGTAATCATTAAAGCTCGCTTCCAGGGTACAGGAAGTTCGTACTTAATCCGGCAGCAAATGTATAAGGCAAACGGAACAAGTGTTTCTGAAAGCAGGAAATAACGGTTACGAGATCGGTAAACTTAAAGGGCAGTGTAGCAGGCAACAAGGCAGCAGGCAAATTGAGTCGGTTTGTTGCCGCGAGTAATCCCAGGCTCCTTACGGCCGAAACTGCGGATCAACAGCTTGCAGATAGCGAATGACCGAACGCTCATAAATCTCCTTAGCTCCCTCCTGAATATTCAACCCATCGAATGCACTATACATGCTGTCGAAGGCGAGCGGCGATACCCGCTCATCGATGATCCGTACATCTTTAGCAGGCAACGGGATATAGTTCGGAAAACTGTACATAAAACTCACCTGCTTTCGATCACGGCTAACAAAAAGACTGTCGCCGGTAAGGACCGTTCCGTCGTAGCCGTGGTGTGGTGCATGCAACACTACACTGCCGGGGAAATGGCCCGGTGTATGCACAAGTTTTAAATCATCCCAAAGGGGCTGCTGCAGGCCGCCCCACAATTGAATATGGTCCCGCTTGTCCATGATCCATTCCTGGTCTGCCTCATGGAGGTACACCGGACAATCGAAGATACGGGCCCAAACGGCCATAAGGCTATAGTAATGGGGATGCGAGATGGCAATACCTTTTAAACCACCCTTTGCCCGGATAAAAGCCACTGTTGTTTCGTCTATCAGCGGAAGGCAATCCCACAAAATATTACCGCTGGCCGATTGTACCAGGAAAGCCCTTTGCCCGATGGAAAAAGCAGGCACCAACCGAAGATCATAAAGCCGGGGCGCCCTTTCGGTGATCCGTATATTGTGCTGAGCCGCTATGGCTTCATAATTTGTCCAGTGCTGTCCGCTTTCCAGCACATATTGACGCTCGTCTTCGCAAATAGGACAAATATCCCCAGGTTTTCTTTCATTTGCATAGCGGGTACCGCAGGTAGAGCAGATATTATTAACGTGCTGCTGATCGATGATCCATGACATAGACAATTGTTTACTGTTACCATTTAACTCAACCACAACTGGTCGGGAAAGTATTTTCCGTCGCCAGCAATGAGGAACGCCAAATATTCAATGTACGTAGCGGTGTATTGTTCCTTAATTTTACTCACCTCATCAGTCAACCTATGCGTAGTTTCCTCATCTCAATAGTCTTGCTTTCGGGGGCCTTTTTTGCAGACGCCCAGCAGAGAGCCCGCGACTATGGTATCCGCCCGGGTGTTATGACGCCCGGTAAATGGAATGCTATCACGGATGTGCCTGGCGTCAGAGTAGGTCACACCACGCTGGTCAAAGGCGATTCTATACGGACAGGCGTCACCGCCATCCTGCCCTACGAAGGTAATATCTTCCAACAAAAAGTACCGGCTGCGATCTATACCGGTAACGGATTTGGCAAGCTTGCGGGTACTACCCAGGTACAGGAACTTGGTAACCTGGAAACGCCCGTCATACTGACCAATACCTTGGGTGTAGCTACTGGCATGAATGCACTGATCGACTATACCCTGCGTCAAAAGGGCAATGAAAATGTGCAATCCGTGAATGGCGTGGTGGGCGAAACGAACGACGGATGGCTGAATGATATCCGCGGGCAGCACGTGTCTAAACAGGATGTGCTGGACGCCATCGGGAAGGCAGATACAGGCGCCGTAAAGGAAGGCTGCGTTGGTGCTGGAACGGGCACTGTATGCTTCGGTTTTAAGGGAGGGATCGGCACGTCCTCCAGAAAGCTGCCAGCCAGTCTCGGAGGCTATACCGTGGGGGTACTGGTGCAAACCAATTTCGGCGGCGTATTGGAGATAGATGGGGTGCCGGTAGGCAAGGAACTGGGGAAATTCAGTTTCAGTGATCAATTGCTGAATAACGTAGATGGTTCCTGCATGATCGTAGTGGCAACAGACGCCCCGATCGATGCACGTAATTTACAACGGCTGGCCAAGAGAGCTTTCATGGGCCTCGCTCAAACAGGCGGTATCGCCTCCAACGGGAGCGGCGACTATGTCATTGCATTTTCCACAGCAGCGGGTAACCGGGTTCCTCACAATAGTACGGCGCCCGTGCAAACCCTCAGTTTCCTGCACAACGATGCCATGTCGCCCCTGTTTATGGGCGCCATAGAAGCTACGGAAGAAGCCATCATCAACAGTTTACTGATGGCTACCAGCACCAAGGGCTATCGCGGTCATTCGGTGGAAGCCTTGCCTGCTGATAAACTCATAGCCCTTTTCAAAAAATTCAATCGCCTTTAACTCCAGTTAAGATGTACGCAATTGTCAATAAAGAATTATTACCAGCCACCGAAGCTACTTTACGTGTAAATGACCTTGCCATTCAGCGCGGTTATGGCATATTTGATTTCTTTAAAGCGATCAACCACCAGCCACTTTTTCTCGATGATCATCTTGATCGTCTTTATCAATCGGCTTCCATCTTACAATTACCGGTTCCTTATTCCAGGGAAGAGCTGAAAGAATTGTTTGACCGGCTGATGGCCAAAAACCAATTGGCCGATTCCGGCATTCGCGTTACCCTTACAGGCGGTTATGCAGAAGACGGCTATACGATTGCCACACCGAACCTCGTCATCACCCAGCAGACCTTGCCGGTCAATACCGGCCTGCACAACACCGGCATACGTCTGGTTACCTATCCCCATCAACGCCAGCTACCTGCCGCCAAGAGTATCGATTACCTGATGGCCGTATGGCTTCAATCGTTTGTGAAGGCACAGCAAGCACAAGATGTTCTATATCACCAGGACAATAGGGTGTCTGAGTGCCCTCGCTCCAACTTCTTCATCGTAACAAAGGACGATGAGCTTGTTACCCCCAGCCATAATATCTTACATGGCGTAATCCGCAAGCAGGTATTGCAACTGGCACGTGCGCGCTACAAAGTAGCCGAAAAAGCCATATCACTGGAGGATATATACAAAGCCAAAGAAGCTTTTATTACCAGCACCACCAAGAACATATTGCCGGTTGTACAGGTAGATGATCAGTTGATCGGTAACGGTAGCCCCGGTGCTATCACATCCAGCCTGGGCGCCGAACTGCTGCAATTGATTGCCCTTCTAACCCATAAATAAAGCAGTTACCGTAGCCAGAGACGGAGTAGCTGCTTAACCACCAGATATCTTTCCCGGCTGTAAGTATATTGATCCACAAACTCCTATGTCCTTAAAGGCCCCTCCCCGGCAAAGCCTTAACATATCTTTCATAAAATAGTACGCTTAAAATTTGGATTCGCCGTATACCGATCGGTATATTTGCATCATGAAGTTCACGCCACGATCTGAAGAGACGCGCCAGTTCATTATAGAAACAACCGCTGGCATATTTAATACCAAAGGGTACGCAGGCACTTCATTAACCGATCTTACCGAGGCTACCAAACTCACCAAAGGGAGTATTTACGGCAATTTTGAGAACAAAGAAGAAGTGGCGCTGGCCGTTTTCGATTATACGATCGCCTGCCGCGACAAGATCGTGGAGCAAGCGCTGGAAAAGGCGAAGACCAACAAGGAAAAGTTGCTGGCCTATATCGGCACCTTCAACAGCGCCAACAACAAGGCTTTCATCACAGGCGGCTGCCCCATTTTAAATGCTGGTACGGAATCGGATGACACCTTCGAGGCTTTGCGCAGGAAAGTACACAAGGTCATCACGGATTGCAGAAAAGAATTGGAAGGCATTATCACAACAGGTATTGCAGCCAAAGAATTCAGGAAAGATGTAAACGCAGAAAAGACCGCCTTGACGTTGATGGCCCTGGTAGAAGGCGGGATACTGCTGGGAAGAACCACCAATAAACCAGCGTACCTGGATTCAGTGCTCGAGTCGGCCAAAGAGATGATACAATCGATATCGCAGGAGTAATCTCCTTTTTTTTGAACTATCATATACCGAACGGTATATATCTTAATACACAAACTATACAAATTCATTTACGATGAAACTCAGTAACAACACAGTATTGATCACCGGCGGTAGTGCTGGTATTGGTTTAGCCATTGCAAAACAACTTACAGAAGCCGGTAATCATGTTATTATCACCGGCCGCAATGCGGAAAGGTTAGAAAAGGCGCTCGCTCAATTGAAGAACGCTACCGGTATTGTTTCGGATGTATCGAAAGAAGCGGATGTCGTGAAGCTGGTAGAGCAATTGAAAAAGGATCATCCTCAACTGAACGCAGTGATCAACAACGCAGGCCGCGCGATCCTGTATAGCCTGTCCGAATCGAATGTAGATGCTTACAGCAAAGCAGCTGATGAACTGCACACGAATTATCTTTCAGTGATCCGGCTGAATGAACTGTTGCTCCCCCTCCTGAAACAACAAGCAGCAGCAGCGATCGTGAATGTTTCTTCTATCGTGGCATTTGCACCTTCTCAAAGGCTTTCTTCCTATGGCGCCAGCAAGGCAGCACTCCATTCCTATTCCCAATCCCTGCGTTTGGCACTGAAAAACACCAATATCAAAGTATTTGAACTGATGCCTCCATTGGTTGACACCGAGTTCTCAGAACCTATTGGCGGTAGCAGGGGCATTCCGGCTTCGGCAGTAGCCGATGCGCTGTTCACAGCTTTCAAAAATGATGAATATGAAATCCATGTAGGCGGTACAGCCGACTTCTATAAGTTGTATTTATCCTCCCCTCAACAAGCACTCGAGGTGATGAACGCCGAATTACCATAAATAAAGGCCCGGTACAACCGGGCTTTTTTTCTGCAGGAGCCAGGCCGATATTTTCTTTCCGGAAACACTTATATTTAAGGATGAGAACACTCATCCTTTTTTTGCTTGCGTTTGGTGCAGCCCGGTCGGTTGCACAGCCATTGAAAGTAGCTGTAGCCGGAATATCACATGGCCACTCCACCTGGATACTTGGTTATAAGAACAAGGCCGACATTCAGGTTACCGGAGTTTGGGAGAAGGATACGGCCCTCGCCAACAAGGCCGCTAAGCGTTACGGTCTGCCAGCCGGTATCTTTTATACGGATCTCGGCAAAATGCTCGATGTGGTAAAGCCGGAAGCTGTCGTCGCTTTTGGTTCCATCTACGATCACTTGCAGGTGGTTGAAGCCTGCGCGCCACGTGGCATACATGTAATGGTTGAAAAGCCGCTGGCCGTAAGTGTTGCGCATGCACGCAAAATGGATTCACTGGCCCGTAAATACAATATTCACCTGCTTACCAATTACGAGACCAGTTGGTATCCCTCGGTGGCAAAAACCTTTCAGCTCGCCTTAGATAGTAATTATACCGGCCGCATACGAAAAGCGGTGATCCATGATGGGCACCAGGGGCCTAAAGAGATTGGTTGCAGTCCGGAATTCCTGGCCTGGCTTACCGACCCCGTCCTGAATGGAGCGGGCGCACTGGTCGACTTTGGCTGTTACGGTGCCAACCTCATGACGCACCTCATGAATGGGCAACAGCCGTTTGCCGTAACCGCTGTTACCCGCCAATATAAACCCCAGCTTTACCCCAAAGTAGACGATGATGCCACCATCATTGTGGATTATCCGGAGGCGAATTGCATCATCCAGGCGTCCTGGAACTGGCCCTACAACAGAAAGGACATGGAGGTGTACGGAGACAAAGGATATATTTTCGCGCCCGATAGCAAGTCGCTGGTATTGCGGCAAGGCAATACTGTTACCCAGCGGCAGGTCACCAGCCAGGATGTTCCCGTTTATGAGGATCCCTTCAGGTACCTCGCCGATGTAGTGCACGGTAAAATTCAGGTTAAACCGGAAGGTCTCTATGCCTTACCCAATAACCTCACGGTAGTAAAGATCCTCGAAGCGGCAAAAGAATCCGCCAGGACCGGTAAGAAGGTTGTACTTCGCTAAGGCCAGCTTCTTGTAAGGCAGCAGGTAACAGTCAGTTCGTACCTGGCGTTAATGACAGGATACTGAAACCTGCACTCAACTATACATGCTACTGGTCCCTTTTCAACTTGAATGCCGGCGCTAATGCTTACTTTTGGCCTCCGGGGCAAAAGCCCTTTTCCCGACATGGACTTATTATCAGTATCCGGCATCTCCAAAAAAGACGAACGAGGATTTGAACTGAAAGCAATCAGTTTCACGCAACAGAAGTTTCAAAAGATTGCCATTGCCGGCGAAACCGGTTCGGGCAAAAGCACTTTATTAAAGATCATCGCCGGACTGGCAGAGCAAAATGCGGGCGTAGTAATGTTCGAGGGGAAAAAGATCATCGGACCTGCCGATAAACTGATCCCCGGCCATCCCGGCATTGTATACCTTTCCCAACACTTCGAACTGCCCAATAACCTGCGGGTAGAGCAGGTGCTGGAATATGCCAACCTGTTATCGGATGAAGCCGCGGCTACCCTGTACGAAATATGCCAGATAGATCATCTGCTAAAAAGAAGGACCAATCAATTATCGGGTGGCGAAAAGCAGCGCATCGCGCTGGCCAAACTACTCATCACCTCACCGAAGCTATTGTTGCTGGATGAACCATTTTCCAATACGGACATGGTACATAAGAAGCTCTTGAAATCAGTGATCCGTGATATCGGCGCCAAACTCAAGATTACCTGTATCATGGTATCCCATGATCCCATGGACTCCCTTTCCTGGGCTGATAGTATTATTGTAATAAGGGATGGCGCGCTGATACAGCAGGGCACCCCAAAGGAAGTGTACCGGCAGCCTGCTTCTGAATACATAGCTGGGCTGTTCGGCAATTTCACCCTTGCAACGCACACAACACTCAAAGCCCTGCAGGAAGAAACCGCAGCTGGCAATGCCTCCCAAAAGCTACTCGTTCGTCCGGAAGATATTATTGTTTCCACGTCAGCAGGTGAAGGCGCTGAAGCCATGGTGAAAGAAGTGCTCTACTACGGCGGCTTTTGCGATGTGGAAGTGACGTTGGGTAAAAATAAACTGATTGCCAGGGCTACTAACCTCAGCCTCGCAAAAGGAGATACAGTCTACCTACGATTGAACCAATCGGAACATTGGTACCTATAATAGCACAGACAAAGGGCGCCTCTTAGGAGACGCCCCAAAAAAGTGTGTAACCTTTGGGGGCACATCATGCTGAGCCGCCCCCTGCGTTAGTTTCTTAGTTGCCATTTATCTTTTTCACGAGTTGCTTTACTTCTGCCAGCAACAGCGGAAAACCAGGTTCTGCCATGCCGCCGTGATCGTATCCATCAAGTTCATACAGCCTGGTGGCTTTGTGTCCCGCCAATTGCATCATCCGGTTCAGGTAGGCATTTTCTTCATAGCGCCCCAGCATTTCCTTTTCACGATCGCCGGTAATGAGCAGCATCGGCGGCGCATCGGCGGCGCATCGGCCCGCACATGAAAGAGTGGCGCGTACTGGTCGATAACAGGTTGCACATCTTTAATTCCACGCTCCTGCCTTACCGTAAAATGCGTGATCACCTGCCCGCTGAAAGGAATTATACCAGCTATACTGTTGGCGTCGATATTGTATTTGGCAAGGTATTTCTTATCAAGCGTGATCATCATGTCGAGATAACCACCAGCCGAATGCCCCGATAGGAAGATCAGCCTGGTGCTACCTCCATATTTTTCAATGTTCCTGAACACCCAGGCCGTTGCCGCCGCAGCATCCTCGATATAGGCAGGGGCCTTTACCTTGGGCGAAAAACGGTATTCGACCGTTACGATCGCGTAGCCCTTGTCCATTAAGGCTTTGGGAATCGATTTACTGCCGCCGGTAAGTCCTCCTCCGTGAAACCATACGATCGTGGCGAAATTGCTCACGCCTTTAGGATAATAGATATCCAACTTGCACTGGCTGGCAATGTATGCATCCTTGCGGCCCGCTGAATCGCCATAATAAGCAATATCCTTCTCCGTAATATACTGCTGTTGTGCCTGTGTGCAGGTTGCAATAAGGATCAAAAAAACAATAGAAAGTCTCTTCATAAGTATTTATTTGTACAAATCGCCTTTCAGGTATTTAAGTCCGGAATCTACAATGATCGTTACGATCTTCTTGCCTGGTCCAAGTATTCTCGCCTGCTGTATGGCGGCCCATACATTGGCCCCGGAAGTGATGCCACCGAAGATACCCTCCAGCTTTGCCAGTTTACGAGCGGTCTCAAAAGCGTCTTCATCTGTAACCGGTATCACGTCGTCAATAAGGTCGGTGCGCGTGATGGCGGTAACGGTACCCGTTCCAATACCCTCCAGCCGGTGCGCTCCCTTGCTGTTTCCATCAGACAGGGCCCGTACATTCATCGGCTCAAGCGCCACACATTTGATGGATGGGATAGCTTGTTTGAACGCTTCGGCGTTACCGGAAAAACTACCACCGGTGCCCACTCCTGTTATAAACATATCGATATCCGTGCCCAGGTCATTAATGATCTCTTTTGCCATCTGGTGATAAGCACTCCGGTTGTCGATATTGTTGAACTGGTCGGTCCAAAAGGTATTGGGCAGTTTACGCAGCTCCAGCACGCGGGCCCGCATCCAGTCGAACAGGGGCGCTGTGATCTTACCGTTTTCACTGGGCACTATTTCCAGATGAGCACCAAACGCGCGGATTGTCTGCAACTTTTCCTCAGAGAACGCATCAGAAGAAACAAAATGTGCTTTATATCCTTTTTGAGCACACACCATGGCGAGAGAACTGCCGGTGCTTCCTCCTGTAAATTCGACAACCGTTCCTCCGGGATTCAGTTCTCCTCGGCGCTCGGCGCCTTCGATCATCGACAGGGCCATCCGGTCTTTCATACTACCCGTTGGGTTAGCCCCTTCATATTTTACATAAATATCTGCACTGCCGGGTTCAGCCAGCCGTTCCAGTTTAATTAGTGGTGTGTTACCGATTGCTTGCATGGCTATTGCTGTTTTAATCACACAAAAAAAGGGTGTATCAACCTTGATACACCCTTCAATAATAATCAATTTTATTAGAAACTGATCCGGCAACCGATCTGCACCTGGTAGGGATCGCCCGAAGGCGTTACCACACCAGCTGTATTCACCGTATAGTTGAAGCGCTTATTGGCTTTATCAAATTTAGCACCATAGAGGGCTTGTGTGCCCAGGTTTTTGTAGGCGCCTTCCCCCTTTTTGAGGAAGTTGGCAAAGTTGAAGATATCTGCAGAGAATTCAACTGCCAGTGGCTTCGTTTTGGAAAGGGATATCCTCTTGCTCACCCGCACGTCAAACACGCCGTAGAAGCCATTGATACCACCATTGCGCTCAGCAAACGTACCTGAATATTTATTGATATAATCCTTGATGCTTTGGCTGGCGGCGGGATTATCGAGAATAGCCTGCAAACCTTTCTTAACATCGGCAGCAGTTTCCCCGCCTTTGGTATCAAAAATATACGCCAGGTCGTTGGTGGTTACGAAGTCCGAATTGCTGTTCACACCAGAGAGCAGGCTGTACCTGGTGCCACCAATACCAGAATAACGTACACCCACATTAAAACCCCAGATCGTGGGAGAGGTAGCATAGAATACTACTTTATGACGGAACTGATTGTCGGAGTAAGTTACCGTACTGAGATCGCGTGGATCATCTTTTACCGGCAACGACAGTGTTGACGTGTTGGCCACATTACCGTTGTAGGAAATATTGTCTTTTGCATCATTCCAGGTATAGCTCACTGATACTTCCCCGTCTTTATAATAGTTCCAGTTGGCATCTACCACCACAGCAAACTGATTTACCTTACCGTCGCTGTTCAGTTCCAGGACACGACCCAGCTTTTTACTGATACGGCCATTCAACCAATCACCATTTCCGCTGGCAGGCATCGAGTCGAGTGGGATGTATACTCCACGGTTACCCTCTCCGGCAATTCTGAAGAATGGGTCTTTCACCATATTCCGGTCTACGTAATCATAGTTGTTGCGCCCCAACGTCATATAACCGGTAACACCCACTTTCAGGCGTTCGGTGATGAAACGGGAGTAAGAGATATTCGCTTTGTATACCACTGGTACTTTCACATCAGGTCCATTCGTATTGATCGTAGGGATCTGGAATGCAGCCACCGTAGGGGCAGAAGCGGGATTATTGCGATAGCCTACAAAGTCAGCTACAGGCATATTGGGATTTCTAACGTCAACCGTTCCATAATGTTTGCCATCAAAAGTAAGGTTATTGATGACCATGTAGTTGTTGAGGTCAGAAGCAAAAACACCGGCGCCCAGACGGATATAGTCGGTATGTTTTTCATTTACATCCCAGGTCAACTGGAAGCGGGGCTGCACGACGAAGGAAGCCAGTTTATTGTCTGTACGCAGGCCGAGTTCATCATATACCAGTTTGTTAAAGGGCGATGTTGGGTAATGCGCATAATCTAACCGAAGACCAAGCGTAACATCCATTCCTTTCGCCAGTTTGGTCTGCATCTGCCCATAGGCCCCGATATTGTAGATATTCGACACAACACTGGGATCTGTCATTAAAGGCACTTCGCGGAAATAGCGATAGGGTTTGTTGGCCAGGAAGTTCTGGATACTGTCGTAATGGAAACGACCATTTACTTCACTGCCATACAAAGAGCGGCCACGCGTGTACATGAAGTCTACACCAAATGTATACCGTACTGCATTGGTATTGTAATACAGGTTGTTCACCAGTTGAAATACATTGTTCCGGAACCACTCCTGTGCAAAGCGGTGGCCACCGATCTGGACATTGGTGGTGCGGTTGGCACCGTTGATATTAGACAGCACACGCTCTACCACTGCCCGTGGAATATTGGCATCCGGCAAAGCATCGCCAGGTTCACTGCTTTGAGACGTGTACAGGTGTTGCACTTTCAACTCGTTGGTCAGTTTGGAGTTGATGGCCGAACGCAGCGTTGCCAGGAAGCTGTTGTCGAAATTAAAATCATTACCAGCCGATTCATACAAATTGATCGCGGTGTTGTCGACCAGACCAAGTTTGTTCACATCGTTGGTGAGGTTATTGCGGATCGTCAGCAGGTTTTTGGGATTGATCTGCCAGTCGAGGCGCAGGAAAGCGGCATCGGAACTACGCTTCTTATCAAAAGAACCGTATTGGGGTTGTGTCTTCGAAACGCCGTATTTATCACGCCCAATCTTAACCACAGAGTCGAGCATCAATTTGGTGATATTGAAACGGGTTTCGTCTGCCGGGGTTTGTACATCGGCAATCACGAGCGAACGCAGGTCCTGCTGGTGATCCCAGGCAAGGAAAAAGTGCACTTTATCTTTAATGATGGGTCCACCGAGTGTGAAGCCATACTGATAGGTCGAGTAGTTGTTGCTTCTTTTATTTCCCCGGATATCATAGGGGCTGGCAAGCCAGTCGGCCCGGCCATAACCAAATACAGAGCCGGTAAGCGTATTGGTGCCCGATTTGGTAACCGCGCTCACGGTACCGCCGCCGGCGCGACCGTAAGTAACATCATATTGGTTGGTAACGACCTTGAACTCACGCACCGCCTCTATCGAAATGCTGTAAGGTGCACCGCTGCGACTCGTGGTAGCGCCCGCCGAGGTAGGGTTTTTGGCATTCATACCGTCGATGGTATAATTGGTACCGGAGCCCAACTGCCCCGACAGGTTGCCGCCGCGACTAAGGGGCGACAGGTCGGTGAGGCTGGAGAAGTTACGGCCATTGATCGGCATTCGGGTCATTAACCGGGCAGAAATGGCTGTGGCAGCCCCCAGGTTTTCCACTTTGCCTTTGGAACGGTTAGTAGCGGCAGTAACCGTTACAGCCGCGATCTCCTGGGCTGCGTTCTTCAGGTCAAAGTTAACAGTCACCACATCACCCTGGCTGAGGTTGAAGACCGGCTTTTTTTGCACCCCAAAGCCCACAGAACTAACCTGTACAAAGTAAGGACCGCCAAGTGGAAGTTCTTTAAATACATAGTCACCTTTGGCATTGGTTATCGACGTAGAGGTAAAACCAGTTGATTCGTTCCTGACGGTTACGCTGGCGTTGGCCACCGGTTTGTTTTCCGCATCGGTTACTTTTCCAATGAAGGAGGCCTGGGTGGTTTGAGCGTAGCTGATAAAGGAAGAAGAAATTAGGACAAATAGAAATGTAAATAGAATGAGTAGTCGTTTTGGCATTTTCCCAAATTTTGGCGCCAAAAGTAGACTTGTAGTATTTCCGGAATGTTAAATCCGGACCTGCCTGAATTAACAATTTGTTACATAATGGTACCCAACCCCCGGATCGAATATTACGAAAAAATAGTATCTTCAGAATGTATGCCTTCGCCCCGAACAATTTGTGAGGGCAATAGTTATTCTGGACAACTGGACATAAATCAATTATCATGAAACAAGGCCTTTGGATTTTATTGATGCTCTTTTCCGTTCCCGTACTGGCACAAAAAACAGTTTTTGAAGACTTTCAGAAGATTACCACCCTCGATCAGGCGCAGAAATACGTCGATGCACACCCCGAGTTGAAGCCCACGATCCTGAAACTGTCTGCAGGCAGAGATACCTCCCTCATCGAGAAACGTTTACTGCGCCAAAAAAAGGGGGATGTATTTTCGGTAGGATATGTTACCTATAAAGTAATTGAGGCCACTGAAGCTGTAAAATACCGTGCCCAATACGTGTTCCTGGATGGCGGCTCCTTATCGCCGTCACAAGTGGATAGCCTGCGGAAAACGATCGTGCAAAAAGCAAACAGTGGTGCCGATTTCAGCAAGTTGTCTGACCAATACACCATGGATGGAAATACCACCAAGGGTGATACGGACTGGTTTTTCGGTGAACTGATGTTCCCGAAGGAATTTCAGGACGCCGTAGCAGCCCACCAAAAAGGAGAGATCTTCTTTGTAGACGTATCTGACAAGGGATGGCATTACATCATCAAGAAGACGTATGACGACGACCTTAAAAAAGACATTGTCGTGTTGCGGGCAAACGGACGTTAAATAGTTACACCCAATCCATAACAAAAGAAGAAGGCACTTCCTTACGGGAAAGTGCCTTCTTCGCTTTAGAGTCGTTTTTATTTTCCAATACAGAACTTGCTGAAAATATAATCAAGCTGATCTTCGGTAGTGATCTCGCCGGTGATCTCGCCAAGATAGTGTAAGCATCGGCGTATATCGAGCGCCAGCAGGTCGCCGGGTATTTGATTGTCGAGCCCCGCACGGATATCCTGCAATGATTTCAATACTTCCTGCAATGCGTGGTAGTGCCGCGCATTGGTAACGACGGTATCCTCCGTTTGTAGTTGTCCCTGCAGCACCATATCTACCAGCCTTTCCTTGAGCACTTCAATATGCAGGTTTTGCTTGGCTGCGATGAAGATGATGCTGGAGCGCGCATCGAAATGATTGCGTATCTCATCACTGGCCAGGTCGGATTTGTTGCCTACCAGCAGGTACTTGAGTTGACGGTTGTCCAGATCGTGCTTTACTGCTTCCAACTCGGGCACCGTGGTTTGCTGCACATCGAAGAGATAAACCACCACGTCGGCCTGGGCCATTTTGGCCAAACTTCTCTCCACACCAATACTTTCAATAATGTCGCTGGTATGTTCACGAATACCGGCCGTATCTACCAGGCGGAATATAATACCGTCTATGTTCAGCACTTCCTCGATGGTATCGCGGGTGGTGCCGGCAATTTCACTAACAATTGCCCGGTTTTCATTGAGCAGTGCATTCAACAGGGTAGACTTACCAGCATTCGGTTTGCCAACAATGGCTACCTGCACACCGTGTTTGATCACATTGCCCAACTTAAAGGAATGGAGGAGTTTCTCAACGGCGGTCTGTGACTCATTGATCAAAGTATAAAACCTCGAGCGATCGGCAAACTCCACATCCTCCTGCGAGAAATCCAGTTCCAGTTCGATCAGGGCAGAAAAGGACAATAACTGATCCCTCAATTGCTTCAACACCTCAGAAAAACCTCCCCGAATATTGTGTAAGGCTGCTTTGCGGGATGCCTCGGTATTGCTGGCGATCAGGTCGGCCACTGCTTCGGCCTGTGTAAGATCGAGTTTCCCGTGGAGGAAAGCACGCTGCGTAAACTCCCCCGGCTTAGCCAGGCGCGCACCGTGGTTCACGCATGCCTGGATTACCTGTTGCTGCACGTAGGGCGATCCATGGCAGGAAATTTCGATGACATCTTCGCCGGTATAGGACCTGGGGCCCTTGAACAGGGAAACCACCACCTCATCCAGTACAACCCCTTCTTCCTTCAGGTACCCAACATGGATGGTATGGGAAGGTTGAACCAGAAGATCTTTGGAGGGAAATAGTTTATTGATGATCTCAAAAGCTTGTTTTCCACTAATTCGAATAACCCCTATAGCGCCAATTCCCGGCGGTGTAGCCAGTGCCACGATCGTATCGTCCCATCCCAACAACTTTGCCATATACTATGCTTTTTATGCTCTCTAATGCCCTAAAATCTGCACAAAAATAGCATACCTGGCGGGAAACAGAACAGCCGGCGCGAGGCCGGCTGTTTAACGCTACAAATCAGCATCCTGACAATCGAGGACCTAACAATCAAGATCAATTATTCTGTAGACAACTGAAAAATAATGGGCTGACGCTTATAGGATCTAACTTTTCGGCCATTTTGGATGGCTGGATCCCAACGACCACTTTTCTTAATTACCCGGATGGCGGCATCCCAAAGTTCTTTCGGCCCCGCCAATGCCTCTACGTTACTTACATTACCGAGGGTATCCACTACAAACTGGATCTCCACTTTACCCTGTATCTCGTTGTCAATCGCATCCTGAGGATAGTTGTTAGCGAGGTTCTTATTCAGGAATCGCGCCCAGGCTGGCGGTCCTCCAGGGTACATGGACTCGATCTCTACCTTACGAAAGATTCCATCGTCGTAGGGATCTTCTTTTTTCACAACTGCTGTAATGCCTTTGCCTGCATTTTCATCAGCAGGAGGGCCTGCTAAACCATCATCTTTAAAACCATCCACGTTCTTTGTGCCAATCTTGACATCATCGAGATCATCCACAGGAGGCGGTGCTTCTTCAGGTTTCACCTCCTCGTCGGGTGCGATCTTGATGTTGGTAAACTGCTTCGTCTCGATCTGTTTCATGGGCGGCGGTTCCTTAACAGGAGGCGGCTCTTGCGGCTTATCCTGTTCGATTAATTTAAGCTCATTTACTGGAATGATGATCTCCTTAACGATCTGCTCTTTCTTGCCCATATTGGCGAATACATAGCCACCAATAAAAAGCAGCAATACGGAAAGCATTCCGCTAATGGACATCAATAAACGGCGCTTGTACGTCTTACGTAGTTCGTAAGCGCCATACGATTTGTTCCGCCCCTCGAAAATGATATCGAGTACATCGGCGGTTAGGATCTTTGAAATCTCCATGGCAATTAATTTTACTAATAGGATGCCCTGGTGATTCAAATTCCATATAACTATATTTTTTTGAAATCCGTGTGGAATCAGGCGGGTATTGCATCACAGCGATCTAAGATGCCCGTAACGGGCCAATTGTTCAGGAGAAAGACATCTATAATTAGGGAAACTAGAACGACTCCAGAATAACAAACCAAATGCGTCCATTTATTGGTCGCATAACTGCTACCCTGCTGCGAAAATTCTTCTGCTCCTTTTATGCAGGACCTTATGGAGAATGTCAGGTTGGAAGTATGATAGCCTGTGCAACAGTTCCCGGTTCCTCCTTAGCGGTTAGCTCGCAACGTATGCCCCGGCAAGCAGAGGAGGCAGGCGATCAGTGAGGATACAGTAAAAAAGTTCCTGGCCTGAACCAGCTATGTGAAATAAAAAAATCCCCTCCGCAACCGGAGGGGATTTTACAATCATGTTTGAAGCGCTGTATTAACCTTCTGTTTCCAGACGGAATACGATGGGCTGCTTCTTATAAGATTTAACCTGACGGCCATTCTGAACGGCAGGTGTCCATTTACCACTCTTCTTGATAACGCGAACCGCTTCTGCACGCAGTTCTTCGGGACCACTGATCGCTTCTACATCACTTACGTTACCTTCTTTATCCACGATGAACTGGATCACTACTGTACCCTGAACTTCGTTGTCGATAGCGTCTTGCGGATAGCGGAGCGTTTTGTTGAGGTAACGCTGCCATGCTGCAGAACCACCGGGATATTCTGATTCAATTTCTACTTTGGTAAATGTCTTATCCCAATCTTCTTCTACTTTCTTGGGAGCTTCTACCACACCTTTACCGGCGTCTTCAACAGGAGGTGCTACGATACCTTCGTCTTTCACACCTTCCTGGTTAACGGTACCGATTTTGGTGTCTTCCAGTTTTTCAACCTCAGGTGGTTTTTCGTCCTCCTTCACTTCCTCATCCTTTACGATCTTGGGAGGGGTGAATTTGGCCATTTCCACTTTGGGAGGTTCTGGTGGCTTCGGTGGCGGAGGAGGAGGCGGCTCTTCTTTCCGTTCTTCCTGTTTGATCTCCTCCAACTGCACGTCTTGCACAACCATTTCTTTCTTGTCGTCTTCCTTGCTTAAGAAGTTTGACAGCACATAGCCACCAAACGAAAGCAATATGATAGACGCAGTTACAGTAAGAGCCGTCATCAGGCGCTTATTGTAGGTTTTGCGCAGTTGATAAGCTCCGTAATCCTTGTTCCTTCCCTCGAAGATGATATCAAGGACGTCGGCGCTTAATATTTTATTGATTTCCATAAATGTGCTTTGTTATAAGATGCTTTACAACTAAGATTCCACACGCTTTTGGCGATTATTTTTATTTTTATTGCAGAGACTTCGCAACTAATTGAAGCTCAACATCAAAAATATCCACCAGGGCGTAACGTTTAACCTCGTTGATGGTCATTTCATCCAGTATATCGACCGTATTCTTATAAGTAGCATCAGGCGTTGGCTTGATCACCACCACGAAGTCCTCCGGATTGGTAGAACGCTTCTTGTTGATGATTACATCCCGTACATCCTTAAAGCCGGTTGATTTAAAGTTGCTGCCATCGGGTAACAACTCCCCTTCATAATAGAAGACGGTGTTGTTTTTAGCCAAAATAAGGGTCAAAGCGCCAGAGGCCTTTACCTTATTCTGATCTTCAGGCTTTTCCGTGTCTTTCGGCAGGAAAAGCTTCATAGCCGTAGGCTGGCTCATCGTCGTGGTGAAGATGAAGAACGTGATAAGCAGGAATCCGAGGTCCACCATGGGCGTTAAGTCAACGCGCGTGGACAGCTTTTTCCCTTTCTTAACACCAGGTCCTTTTTTATGTCCCCCACCCGACGAGGTATCCATTTCTGCCATATCGCAAATGTTTTTGGAGTTAGGAACTTTGTTTACTCGTCCGTTGCTTTACCGCCGGTAGCCTGGTTCCGCTTGTACAGGTCGGTACCTGCAGGAACGCCTTCCGGATCGGTGATCATAGAGAACTTAAATATCTCGTTCTTTTTCAGGGCATCGATGATCCCCTTGAAAGATGGATATTTAGCGTCATTGTCACCCTTCACCAGGAGGTTCATTTTCTTACCGGTGAACGCACTGTTGGCGGCCCTTACCCACTCGATCATTTGGTTATCGAGTGTGTCAACAGGGATACCCTCAGCCTTGTAGTTCTTGGCCTGGTCTGGGCTTAAAGCAAGATACGATTTTAGCTTCGAAAAAGGTACACCGATGAAGGCCCCGGTACGCTTGAAAGCTGCCTTTTCCTGGGCTGTAAGGCCCAGTGCCTTGGCCTGATCGACTGCGTCGATCACCGCTTCTTTTTCGTCGGGATTTTCATCATTTACCTGAAAATACACCTTACCTTCTTTATCCATCGTGATCAACACCACGTTCTTTTGGTCTACAGCCTTGGTAGACACCGACTTAGGAGTCGTTACTGCCAACGCTTCAGGCGCCTTGAACTTGGTGGTGAGGATGAAGAACGACAGCAACAGGAAGGCCACGTCGCACATCGCCGTCATATCGACGGAGGTACTTTTCCTCGGTACTTTAACTTTTGGCATGATCTAAAAATTTTGTTTTCCTCAATAAGATGCAAACATTGCCAAATTCCATATTTACCTGTCGCAACCTGGCCGGATTTGCCTTTTTTAGCCTTAACCAGGCATTTCACGATTCCTGGCCATGACGGGTAAACCGGAACTTCCCCCCACTATTTGTACAGTGAAGCGAAGCTTTGAGTTAAAGTAAAACCAGACTCATCGATACCGTAAGTGATACCGTCGATCTTGGTAGTGAAGATGTTGTAGAAGATGATCGCGAAAGCTGATGTACCGATACCCAGAGCCGTGTTGTAAAGGGCCTCAGAGATACCACGAGACAGTTCAGCGGCAGCAGCACCACCACCTTCTTCACCGAGAGCAGAGAATGAAGTGATCATACCCAATACCGTACCCAACAGACCCAACAGGGTAGCTACTGAGGCGATAGTAGACAGGAACACCAGGTTCTTTTCCAGCATAGGCAGTTCAAGAGCAGTAGCTTCTTCAACTTCTTTCTGAATAGAGAGTACTTTTTGTTCAGTATCCAGTTCAGTGTTGGAAATCATTTCTTTGTACTTGCGCAGACCAGCTTTCATTACGTTACCTACGCTACCTTTTTGCTTGTCGCACTCAGAGATAGCCTGATCTACGTTCTTATTAGCGAGGTGATATTGTACTTTGCGGATGAACTCAGCAATGTTGCCAGTACCAGAAGCCTTGGTGATGGTCAGCAAACGCTCGATGATAAAGGTGAGCGCAGTCAGGAAAGTTGCGATCAATAAAGGTACAATGATACCACCCTCGTACATCTTGCTCAATCCACTCTTTGGACCCTTATGATGTGGCCAGAAACCACCACTTGCATCGGGTTGTGAGAAATTACCTGCAGCGCCCAGACCAAACCTCCAGATCAGATAACCTGCGAGTATACATACTACCGGTGCGATCCATGAAATCGCATTGCTACTTTTCTTCGGTTGAACAGATGTACTACTCTTCGCGGCGGGCGCAGTTGGTTTTGTTTCAGCCATGATTGTGTTTTTTTAGTGTTTGAAAAAAATTAGTCTATCTGTAGTTTAAAAAATTAGCTCACAATGCTAAGGAAAAATGCTTTTCCACAGGCGATTTTGATCAAGAAAAATTTTTGACAGGGTTCACAAGATAAGGAATTTAGCAGATGGAGGCGCTAAAAATAGGCGTTTTGATTGAATAAAACAGAGGCGAATGTAGAATTAATTTAAAAACAAAACATTCACCCTTAACGCTTTTTAATGATCTGCTAATCTGCGTGCAAAAAGCATTTTGCTGCCATCCATCCCTCACATATGCCTTTGCTCCTTCAACCACCGAATGTGCCATTCAAACCTATCAATCAGCCTTAACTGCCCACCATCAGCGCCTTATTTATCAGTCTACCAATCCACTATTTTTCAACCATTGGTACAATCGTTCCCTATCCTTTGAACCCCTTTTGCTTATCTTCAGCCATTAAATAACATTTATCATGGATAAAACCCCCAAGTTGAGAAGATCTATTTTTCTACTGGTGGCTGCCGGCTGTTTGGCTGGTTCCGTTTCCGCACAAAACCGGAGACCAGGAACTACCCCTCCCGTCGCCGACACTACTAAACCCCGTATCGGAATTACCCCACCCGCACCCCCAAAACCTGGTCCAAAACCCTTTAAAGAAGTCATTACTGATAAGGCTGTTTCCCGCAAAGGCCTTTTTGGCATTCATAAGGTAGAAGACAAATGGTACTTTGAAGTAGCCGACAGCTTGCTCGGTCGCGACGTACTGGTGGTTAACCGCATTTCGAAAGCCCCCGCCGACACACGCGCCGGCTTCTTCGGTTATGCCGGCGATGAGATCAACGAAAACGTGATCCGCTTCGAAAAAGGCCCCAACAATAAGCTGTTCCTTCGCAATATTTCTTTTTCGACCTATTCGAAGGATTCTACCAAGCCGATGTACAAAACAGTGCAGAACTCGAATATTCAGCCTATCACCGCAGCGTTTGATGTAAAGGCGTTTTCGAAAGACAGCACCGGCTCCCTGATCGACCTCACCGACTATATCAGCAGCGACAACGATATCTTCTTCTTTGCCTCCTTCTTCAAGACCGCCCTCCGCATCGGCGGCCTGCAGCCGGATAAGTCTTATATCGTTGATATCAAGACCTACCCCATCAATACGGAGATCAGGACCGTGAAGACCTATAGCAAAATGTCCATGCCTTCGCCCATCCCCGGCCTGATGCCCTCGGGTCCTACCGGTAATGCCACCTTCGAACTGAACACTTCGATCGTATTGCTGCCCAAGGTGCCTATGCGCGCCAGGTACTATGATGACAGAGTCGCTTATTTTACCACGGAATACACAGATTTTGATGCAGATCCCCAGGGTGTGAAGGATATCAGCCTCATCACCCGCTGGAAACTGGAGCCCAAACCCGCCGATATCGAGAAATTCAAGCGCGGCGAATTGGTAGAGCCCATCAAACCGATCATCTATTACATCGACCCCGCCACACCGGCCAAATGGGTTCCCTACCTTATCCAGGGTGTAAATGACTGGCAGAAAGCCTTCGAAAAAGCCGGCTTCAAGAACGCCATCTTCGCCAAGGTAGCACCTACCAAAGCAGAAGACAGCACCTGGAGCCTTGAAGATGCCCGTTATTCGGCCATCGTTTACAAGCCTTCCGATATCCCCAATGCCAGCGGTCCCCACGTACATGATCCCCGCAGCGGTGAGATCCTCGAGTCTCACATCAACTGGTATCATAATGTGATGCGCCTGCTGCGTAACTGGTACCTGATCCAGGCATCGCCCAGCGACCCCAATGCCCGCAAAGCCCAGTTCTCCGACGAACTGATGGGTCAGCTGATCCGTTTCGTTTCCTCACACGAGGTAGGCCACACGCTCGGATTGCCCCACAACATGGGTTCCTCTGCCGGTACACCGGTTGAAAAACTGCGCGACAAAGCCTGGGTTGAAGCCAATGGACACACTTCTTCTATCATGGACTATGCCCGCTTCAACTACGTAGCCCAGCCCGAAGACAATATCGGCGCTGCCGGCTTGTACCCACGCATCGGCGATTACGATCTCTTCTCGATCGAGTGGGGCTACCGCCCGATCCTCGATAAGGACGAAGACGGCGAAAAGGCAGTTCTCAATGATTGGGTAAAGGCCAAATACACCGATCCTCGTTTCCGCTTCATTCATCAGAATGGTATCGACCCCCGTGCGCAGACTGAATCACTGGGCGATAACAATATGAAAGCCAATGAATATGGCATCAAGAACCTGAAATGGATGTTGCCTAAACTGGCAGGATGGCTCAATGAAAAAGGCGAGAACTACGAAAACCTCGATGAAGTGTACAATGAACTGATCGGTCAGTTCAGCCGTTACTTCGGTCACGTGGCCACTTATGTAGGCGGTATTTATACCGATTACAAAACCACCGAACAGGCTGGTGAAGTGTATACCGTAGTGCCCAAATCCCTTCAGAAAGAAGCGATGGCGTTCATTCAAAAGAACTACTTCGAAACACCCTCCTGGCTACTTGATAAGAAGATCCTTGATAAGGTATCTGCACCTACCAGCGACCGCGTTAGCGGTATGCAGGACAGCTGGCTCGGCGCAATGCTGAATACCAGCCGTATGCAACGCCTCATTTCCTCTGCCAACCGCGATGCTTCGGCTTATCGCCTGGAAGAGTTCATGGACGACCTGAAGAAAGGCATCTGGAGCGAACTGGCTACCCGCAAGCCCATCGACAACTATCGTCGTAACCTGCAAAAAGCTTATGTAGAGCGCCTGGGTGCTATCATCAATCCCGCACCAGCCGGTGGCGCTGCTATGGGTGGATTCATCATTTCTTTCGGTCCTTCTATCGACCCCAAGAAATCTGATATCAGCTCGGTAGCTAAAGGTATCCTTCGCCAACTGAAAGCTGAAGTAGCAGCCGCTGCTCCTGCTTATAGCGACAGACTGAGCCGCTATCACCTGCAGGATCTTAATGACCGCATCAGCAAGATCCTCGATCCTAAATAAGGCATCGACCCTGATCATAAAAAATGGCCGGCTGTTGCAGCCGGCCATTTTTGTTTATAGCGCTTCAAACTTTTCAATGTTTACTCGTACCGCAGTGCTTCGATGGGATTTAACCGGGAGGCTTTGATGGCGGGATACAATCCTGCGCCCAAACCCACCAGCGAGCAGATCACCACACCCGCAATTACCCAGTTCCAGGGAATCACAAAACTGGTGGACAGCAGTAAAGCAGCGACGTTCCCCAGGGCTATCCCTACCACGATCCCAATGGCGGCTCCCATCATACTGATGATCACGGACTCGAGGAGGAACTGAGACTGAATATTACCTCGTTTGCCGCCGATCGCCTTTACCAGGCCTATTTCCTTGGTTCGCTCGGTAACGGCCACCAGCATGATATTCATGAGGCCAATGGCAGCGCCCGCCAAAGTGATCACCCCGATCAACACCGCCGCAATGGTAATAAAGCTCAGGTTACGCATCAGCATCTCTACGATGCTGTCGCTTTTATCGATCACAAAATTGTCTTCTTCCGAAACATTCAACCGGCGGATTGGCCTGAATATACCTGTTGCTTCCCCGATAGCGCCGTCCATCAGTTTGATATCCGGTACTTTTATTTGAATGCTGAAGCTCGCATTGACATTAGAGTTGAAATAGCTGCGCACATTGCTATAGGTGGTGATGACCGAGTTATCCAGGCTCCTGCCCATGGTAGAGCCCTTGGCAGCCAGCGATCCTACAATTAAGAAGGGAATATTGTTGATCTTGATGGTTTGCCCCACCGGCGCTTCTATATTTTCGCCGAAGAATTTCTTGGCCACATCCCGTCCAATGAGACAAACGTTGCGGCCCGACTGCACATCCAACGAATTGAGGTTGCGGCCATAAGAAACCGTAAACCCGTTGAGGTCGGTATAATTCTCGTCGCCGCCCAACACCCACACATTGGGATTGGTTTTCTTGCTGCCATTCGATATGATGGCATTTCGCGTACCAAACATATTCATGCTAACCTGGGCTGGGAACTGGTAGGCCGATTTGAAGGTTTCCGCCTGCAATTTGGTGATGGGCTTGCCCTGGTTCGATTTCTTTTCCCTTTTCTTGCCCTTCTGCTCCTTTTTAAGCTGAGAGCCGCCCCCGAAAAAGTTACGGGGTTCGCGGAACCGGATGGTGAAACCGGTAGCCCCCATGGAAGAAAAGCTCTCGAGGAACTTCTGCTGCATAGCGGCAATGGCCGTATTGATACCGATCAGCGCCGTAATGCCCAGCGCAATGATGGCGACGGTAATCCCCGTACGGAGCCTGTTGCCACGCACAGTCCTGAAAGCTAAGGAAAAGGTGTCCCGGATGGTCATATAAAATATGTCTCACTAAAGTAAGAAATATTACCGTACCGCGTGACAAACCGTCTGCCAACAAAAAACTCCCTCAGGGAGGGAGTTTTCAATCAGTTATCTTATCGCATTAAAAGAAGTAATAAAGCTTATCGAGAAGGCATTGCGGGAAGATACCCAGCACCACCACGATGGCGGCCAGGAGAACCAGCAGGGCCTTGAATGTACCGGACACTTCCATTTCCTGGGCGTCGCCCTCTTTGAAGTACATGGCCTGGATTACGCGGAAATAATAGTATATACTGATGGCGGCACAAAGTATGCCTACGATCACCAGCCAGAGAACATGACCGTTGGCTACGGCTCCGGCCAGCATATAGAACTTGGCCATGAAACCAGCAGTACCCGGAATACCGGCCAGCGACAACAGGAAGATGGCGGCTGTAGCAGCCAGTACAGGCTGACGTTTTGCAAGACCGTTGAAACCTTCGAAAGTATAGTCCTTCATCTTGATCAATACCGCGAAAATGCCGATGGTGGCAACGCTGTAAGCAGCAGTATAGAAAATGAGGCCCTGGCGGGAAAGTTCATTCAAAGCTACCAGTGCAAACAGCATAAAGCCTGCCTGGGCGATACTGGAGTAGGCCAGCATGCGCTTTACGCTTTGTTGGAATACCGCAGTAATATTACCGATGATGAGCGTTGCAGCCGTAACTACTGCAACCACCAGTTGCCATTGCGCGTGCATTTCACCGAAGGCATCATCAAACAAGCGCAGGAAGGCGATAAAGCCGGCCGACTTGATAACCGTCGCCATGAAAGATGTGAACACGGTGGGCGCACCATCGTACACATCCGGCGTCCAGAAATGAAAAGGCGCAGCCGATACTTTGAACCCCATTGCTACCAGCAGCAGGAGCAGGCCGGCACTTACCATGGGTGTCAACTCGCCGGTGCCCAGGGCAATTGCTTCGAGGTTGAAGCTGCCTTTAGCACCGTAAAGCAAAGTGATACCCATCAGCATTATACCTGTGGAGAAAGACCCCATCAGAAAATATTTCAGGGCTGCTTCGTTACTCTTCAGGTTCCTTTTATCGGTACCTGTGAGGATATACAAAGGAATGGACATGATCTCGATACCCAGGAACAGCATCAGTAAGCTGTTGAACGAGGAAGAGATCGCCACACCACAGAGAATAAAGAAGATCAGGGCAAAATAATCAGGCGTGCTGCGACCTACCCGGTCCATATCGCGGCCCGACAGCAGGGTGTACAGGAAGGTGCTGCCGAAAGCGATGGTGTTGAAGAGCAGGCTGAAGCTATCGAAGTAGAGCATGCCATGTACGTTCACCTTGAACAGCGACGTACCACCCATTTCCATAACGTTTACCACGATCAATAAAGCAAGCCCGGTCAGTGCCGTACCACGTATCACAGCATTGTTCTTGCTGAAGATACCGCTGAACATCATCACTACACCCCAGATAGCCGATATTACAATTGCATTCATAACTAAAATCTATGCTTTCGCTTATGATGGATGTTTAATTATCATTCTCGATAAGATCGTGTCTACAGTTCCTTGTGTAAGCTCCAGGAATGGCCTGGGGTAAACACCAATCACCAAAATCACGATCACCAGTACGCCCAATACCAGGCGCTCATTGAAACGGATGTCTTTCATGGTACCGGTAAGCGTATTGGTATTGCCAAAAAACACCTTTTGTATCATGTTCAACGTGTACACAGCCGACAGGATGATAGTGATACCACCACAGGCAGCGAATACAGGTCCCATTTTTGAAACGGATGAGTTAAATACACCGGTAAACAGCAGGAACTCACCAATGAATGCGTTCGTGAGCGGCAGGGCCACATTGGCCAGTGCCACGATCACGAGCAGAATAGCCAGTCCGGGAGCCTGTTGGGCCAACCCACCCAGTTCCGACATTTTGCGGGTTTTCATCTGGCGTTCGATCAGCTCCACCACGATCCACATACCGATGATGTTGATACCGTGGTTGAACATCTGGATCATCACCCCCTGCATACCTTGTGGCGAAGTCACGAAGATCGCCATACACATCAGGCCCATGTGGGCTATAGAAGAATAAGCGATCAGTCGTTTCAAGTCGTCCTGCTGCATCGCGATCAGCGAAGCGTAGATCATACCGATCACGCTCAGCAGGGCAACAGTATCACCATTGAGCCAGGTAGCCAAAGGCAATACAGGCACCAGCCAGCGGATCACCCCAAACAAGCCCATCTTCACCATCACACCACTCAGTACCATGGTAACGGCTGTGGGCGACTGCTCGTAAGTATCCGGCTGCCAGGTATGGAAAGGAAACACCGGCATCTTGATCGCAAAGGCGATGAAGAATAACCAGAATATCCATCCCTGCTCTTTGTTAGTGAGGGTTGCCTTATAGAACGATTCCAGCGCAAAAGATTGATCGGGCGTATGCAGGTACAGGTAAATGATACCCACCAGCATCAGCAATGAACCGATAAATGTATAAATGAAGAATTTGAAGGTTACTGCAATACGTTTTTCGCCGCCCCATTGCGAACACAGGAAATAAGCAGGTATCAACGCGAGCTCCCAGAAGAAGTAGAACAGGAGGGCATCATAAGCCAGGAACACCCCCATCAAACCTGTTTGAGACAGCAGCATGAAGGCATAAAAATTATGCGCATTCTTATAGCTCGAGTTCCAGGTGGCCACCAATATAAGCGGGAACGCAACGGCTGTCAGCAGGCAAAGCACCTGTCCCATACCGTCCATTCCTACCGTGAATCGGCTGCCCAAGGCGGTTAACCATTCAGCATCGGCATGCAGGTTGGCAGCTTTATTCAACACCGTGAGGCCCAAAAGGGAAACAACGAGCGTAATCACCGTAGAAAACAATGCCCATGATTTCACGGCTTTCTCCTGCTTGATGAAGAAGGCCGCCAAACCACTCAGCAACGGGACAACGATTAGTAAAACAGGTATCATTTCTGATTTCTAAATTTCTGATTTATAATTTCTGATCTCCTCGATTATCATTAGCGGGAAAACAAACTACACATTGCCTGCACACACTCCCGTTCACCACTTTATTTCTTTACAAAGAACTGGATCACGAAGAAGGCCAGAATGCCGAGTACCATCAGCAACACATAGCTGCCTACCTGGCCACTCTGCAACAGGCGCACCTGGCGGCTGCTGTAGCTGATCACTTTTCCTACCCCGTTCACCGTCCAGTCGATCACGTCCCTTTCTACAAAATTGTTCAGGAACTTACCGATCCAGTTGAGCGGCTTCACGATGATGGCATTGTACAGTTCGTCGACATACCATTTGTTGGCCAGCACTTTGCCAAAACCGGTAGGTTCTCCCAGTTCAGGGCGTTTGCTGTAACGGCCAATCGCAAAGAAGATCAGGATCACAGCCAGCAGCACCGAAGCACCCATCAGCCCGTATTCAGTACTGTGACTGAGGTGGTGGGGATGAGCGAATTTGGAAGATGCTGCGAAGATGGGGTCCAGGAAGTGCTCCAGCGAGTGGGCATCCTTCATCAATACTTCGGGAATACCGACCCAACCGCCGATCACACTAAGTATAGCCAGCACGATCAGGGGAATGGTCATCGCTGCAGGGCTCTCATGCGGATGATGGCCATGCAGGTGTTCGGCCCCACGGAACTGACCCAGGAAGGTCGTTGCGTACAGGCGGAACATATAGAAGGCCGTCATACCGGCGGTGATCACACCGATCACCCAGTATACAGGATTGGCTGCGTAAGCGGCCGCAAGAATTTCATCTTTAGAGAAAAAGCCGGAGAACGGCGGAATACCAGCGATCGCGATACAACCCAAGAGGAAGGTAAGGTGGGTGATCGGCAGGTACTTCTTCAAACCACCCATGCGGCGGATATCCTGCTCATGGTGCATGGCGTGGATCACGGAACCGGCGCCAAGGAACAACAGGGCTTTGAAGAACGCGTGTGTCATTACGTGGAATACAGCGCCGGTATACGCACCAACGCCCAAACCCAGGAACATATAACCCAACTGGCTCACCGTTGAATAAGCCAGTACTTTTTTGATATCGTTTTGTTTGATCGCAATGGTAGCAGCGAACAGCGCGGTGGCCAAACCAATGATCGCAACAATCGTATTGGTGAAAGGCGCCAGCGTGTACAGGATGTTGCTACGGGCAATCATGTAAATACCGGCGGTTACCATCGTTGCGGCGTGGATGAGTGCCGATACCGGGGTGGGACCAGCCATCGCATCGGGCAACCAGGTATATAAAGGTATCTGGGCACTCTTTCCGGTAGCACCAATGAACAACAATAAGGTAATACCAACAATGGCGGCACTTCCTTCGAGTGTCTTGGCGTTGGCAGCCACCTGCTCGAACAGGTTGCCATAAGAAACAGTACCAAACTTGCCAATGATCCAGAAGATCGCCAGCAGGAAGCCCAGGTCACCGATCCGGTTCATCACGAAGGCTTTCTTGGCTGCGTTCGTATAATCGATGTTCTTAAACCAATATCCAATGAGTAAATAAGAGCAAAGACCAACGCCTTCCCAACCGATGAACATGATCACGTAGTTGGAACCGAGTACCAGCAGCAACATCGAGAACACGAACAGGTTAAGGTAAGCGAAATAGCGGGCATAATGCTGCCCCTCTTCCTCGTGCATGTAAGCAGCCGAATACACGTGGATCAGAAAACCCACCCCGGTAATGATCAGCAGGAAAATAGAAGAGAGCTGATCCACCTGGAAAGAGAAGGGTATCGAAAGCTTACCGACACTGATAAAATCAAACAGGTTTACGACAGCCGTATGGCCCTGCTTTACCTGGAAGAAGATCAGCAGGCTCACCACAAATGATCCTAAGATCACCCCGCTGCCTAGGATGCTGGTAAGCGACTTGGAAAGCTGTTTACGTAAGAGGCCATTGATCAGGAAACCGATCAATGGAAGCAAGGGAATTAACCACACTAATTGTAAAACATTGTTCATAAAGCCAAATTGGTAGTCTGAAGCCTGTGGCAAGCAAAGCAATCATACAAACGAAGCTGCTTCCCTCCCACTGATTTCTGATCTCAGTGTTTCAACCGGTTAAGGAAATTAACGTCTACTGAATGTACATTCCGGTACATCATCACGATAATGGCCAGGCCCACACTTACTTCGGCAGCCGCCACCACCATGATAAAGAATACAAACAGCTGTCCATCGATACCCGCATTGGGATTGGCCGCCACACCCTTGAGGTGGTGCATTTTTGAAAACGCTACCAACAGCAGGTTCACTGCATTCAGCATCAGCTCAATGCACATAAAAATGATGATGGCATTACGGCGTGTCAATACACCAGCGATACCGATGCAGAACAGCGCAATGGACAGAACGATGTAATATTCTATATTCATATGCTAATAGAAATCAAAACTTGATTGTGTACTAATCGCCTTTTTTACCAATTACTACGGTGCCTACCATAGCACTCAGGAACAATACGCTGCTCACCTCAAAAGGCACTACATACTCTGTGAACAGCACGTGGCCTAGTTGTTTGATCAGGCCGATCTCGCCATCTACCAGTTGAACGGTCGAGCTCTTCACTTCTGCATCTTTCAACGCAGCTACGAGCACGAGCAGCAAACAGCCGCCGGCAATGATGCCCGCCATCTTCAGCCACTTGTTCTTCTTGGGTTCTGTTTCGGCATTCAGGTTCATCAACATGATCACGAACAGGAACAGTACCATGATGGCACCTGCATACACGATCAGGTTCACGATACCCAGGAACTGGGCATTCATCATGATATAATGTCCGGAAATAGCAAAAAAGGTAACGATCAGCCACAGCACGCTGTGAACGGGGTTACGACTGATGATCACCATCAAGGCACTACCAAGTGCCATGACACTTAAAAAGTAGAATAATATTTCGGAAATGCTCATTTGAAAGGTGCAGTGGTTTAGTTCGCCTGTTGTTGCTTGTTTGCACGGTTACCCAGCGCTTGCTTGTACTCTTCCGGTTGGGTCACCGGATCGGGTATCAGCAGGTCTGGCTTTCCATATATTAAACCCTTACGCTGGTAGTTGGCCGGCGCAAAGGTTTCACTTAAATAGATCGCATCCTTCGGACAGGCTTCTTCACACAAACCACAGAAAATACAACGCAGCATATTGATCTCATACTTCGCAGCATATTTCTCTTCACGGTACAGGTTCTCTTCGCCTTCTTTACGCTCGGCTGCTTCCATGGTGATCGCTTCGGCGGGGCAGGCAACGGCACAGAGACCACAGGCAGTACAACGCTCACGGCCCTGCTCATCTCGGTTCAACACGTGCAAACCACGAAACACGGGGCTAAAAGGACGTTGCTGTTCGGGGTAATTGATAGTAGCTTTCTTTTTAAAGATATGCTTGAACGTGATCAGCATACCCTTGAAAATATTCCAGAGGTACAACCGCTCCACGAAGGTCATGGGCTTACGATCAACCGGTTTCGCTCTGTTCGTTAATGCTTGCATACAAATTAATTACGTGTTTGGACCAACTGCAAAGAAATCAAATAATATCCTAATTACAGCGTGGACGCTAGTTCCGTCATCTTTATTTTTTCAGCCACAGTACTACTGCTGCTGTTACGATCATGTTGATCAAAGCCAAAGGCACCAGCTTCTTCCAGCCCAGGTTCATCAGCTGGTCGTAGCGGAAACGCGGGATCGTCCAGCGCACCCACATGAACAGGAAGATGAAACCCGCAATCTTGGCAAAGAGCACCCCACCCTGGAACAGGGCCATCAGGTTAAGGCCAACCTTCTCCGTCAACTGGGCATCGTTCACAAACGGAATATCATAACCGCCAAAGAACAGGGTAGCCATGATGGCGCTGCTAATGAACATGTTGATGTATTCCGCAAACAGGAAGAATCCAAGTTTCATGGATGAATACTCCTGGTGATATCCAAAGTTCAGCTCATTCTCGGCTTCGGGTAAGTCGAAAGGCGTACGGTTACACTCGGCAAATGCACAGATCAGGAAGATCAGGAAACCCAAAGGCTGGTAAACGACATTCCAAACACCATCCAGTTGTTGCCCCACGATCACGCTCAGTTTCAGAGAACCGGTGAGCATCAGCAAAGCGATGAGGGAAAGGCCCATTGGCAATTCATAAGAGATCGCCTGGGAAGCGCCACGCAGGGCAGCCATCAGCGAGAACTTATTGTTGGAAGCCCATCCGCCGATCATAATGCCGAATACACCCATACTCACTACAGCAAATACATACAGGATACCGATGTTGATGTCGGCAATCTGCAGACTCACTTCTCTTCCAAATACATCGATCTTTCCTCCCCACGGAATAACAGCCGAGGTCATCATCGCCGCCAGCATCGCCAGGCAGGGGCCCAGGATGAAGAGGATGCGGTTGGAAGTATTGGGAATGATCTCTTCTTTCATGAACAGCTTCAGACCATCGGCCAGGGGCTGCAGCAAGCCCATGGGGCCAGCCCGCATCGGACCGCGACGATCCTGCATAATAGCTGCTACCTTACGCTCGGCCCAGGTTTCATACATCGCTATTACCAGCGAAATGGAAACGATGCCTACGATCAATACCAGTTTCTCGATCACGAATAACCAGTCAAATGCTAATAAGGTAGAATACATATTTTAAGAGTCTACTTTTTCTAAGCTTACAAATTCTATTCAATCACAATTTCACGCTACACATTTCAAGCATGCGGGGACCATTCCCCCAGCTCCCACTATTTAAAATCATCCGAATGAGCAGGTCCGGCGATCTTTGACAGATCGACCGTAGGCTTGTTCACCTCACTCACATCATGAATATCCATCAATAACCTTGGTTTGCGGCCATCAAGCACCTCCACGAGGGTTTCCTTTGGCATCTTCAATCCTTCATAATGCCCTTGAGAGATCACCGACTGACGGCTTACCTTGGTAGGGCCTTCGATCACCCAGTCGTTCGTTGATTTCTTTTCGAAACGGCATTCGTTACAGATCCAGTCTTCCACTTCACCCCACTGATCTTTGCGGGCAGTAACGCGGAACACTTCATCACCGCGGTTCCAGAGGGTCACCTTACCAGAACACTTGGGGCAATCACGGTGGGCATCAACCGGTTTCAGGAACCAAACCCGGTTCTTGAAGCGGAAGGTTTTATCAGTAAGCGCACCTACCGGACAAACATCGATGACGTTGCCGATAAAGTCGTTGTCGAGCGATTTTTCGATATAGGTAGCGATCTCGGCATGGTCGCCGCGATCGAGTACACCGTGTACACGTTTGTTCGTAAGCTGGTCGGCAGTGAATACACAACGGTAGCAAAGGATGCAACGCGTCATGTGCAGCTGGATATAGGGCCCCAGATCGTGCTTCTTGAAAGTACGGCGGTTAAATTCATAACGCGTACCTTCTTTGCCATGATCGTAGCTGAGGTCTTGCAGGTGGCACTCACCGGCCTGGTCGCAGATGGGACAATCGAGCGGATGGTTGAGGAGCAGGAACTCCACCACACCATTGCGCGCATCGATCACACGTTCGCTGGTGATGTTCTTTACCACCATGCCGTCCATGACATTGGTACGGCAGCTGGCTACCAGCTTAGGCATCGGACGAGGGTCGGCGGTAGAGCCGGCGGCTACTTCCACCAGGCAGGTACGGCATTTACCACCGCTGCCTTTCAGTTTACTATAATAACACATTGCCGGGGGAGCAACATCACCGCCAATCATACGCGCTGCATTCAGGATAGACGTTCCTGGCTCCACCTCTATGGTGATGTTATCGATAGTAACCTTGAATAATTTCTTTTCTTCGGCCATAATATTATTGCTTAACCGCTATATTGATCTGTTCAGTATTCCTTACGCTGTAACCGGTACGGGACGTGGATCGGCATAATGGGCCAATCCGAAATTCCTGCTCTGGCTTTCTACCGGGTTGTCCACGTGCCATTCGAACTCGTCACGGAAGTGACGGATGGCAGCTGCCACGGGCCATGCTGCTGCATCACCCAGCGGACAGATGGTATTGCCCTCGATCTTGCGTTGGATATCCCACAGCAGATCGATATCGCTCTTCTTACCTTTTCCGTATTCGATGTTCTTCAGGATCTTTTCCATCCAACCGGTTCCTTCCCGGCAGGGTGAACATTGACCGCAGCTTTCATGACGATAGAAACGCGCCAACGTAAGCGTGTGACGAACTACGCACTGGTCTTCGTCGAGCACGATGAAACCACCGCTACCCATCATGGTGCCGGTAGCAAAACCACCGTCCGACAGGCTTTCGTAGTTCATGATGCGTGTATCGCCTTTAGCTGTTTTGAACAGCAAATTGGCGGGCAGGATGGGAACGGATGAACCACCGGGAATGCAGGCTTTGAGCTTTTTCCCGTTGGGGATACCGCCACAATATTCCTCGCTATAGATAAATTCTTCAACAGAGATCGTCATGTCGATCTCGAACACGCCGGGTTTGTTGATGTTGCCGCAGGCGGAGATGAGCTTGGTGCCGGTTGATTTGCCAATGCCGATCTTGGCATATTCTTCACCACCCAGGTTGATGATGGGAACTACAGCAGCCAGCGTTTCCACGTTGTTCACCACCGTAGGGCAATCCCACAAACCTTTCACCGCAGGGAAAGGAGGCTTGATGCGGGGGTTACCGCGCTTGCCTTCCAGCGACTCGATGAGCGCTGTTTCTTCACCGCAGATATAAGCGCCAGCGCCACGCTGCACATAGATCTGGCAGTCGAAGCCAGTACCCATGATGTTCTTGCCGAGCCAGCCGTTGGCATTGGCTTCAGCAATAGCTTGTTCCAGTATGTCGACGATCCAGGCGTATTCGCCGCGGATGTAGATATAAGTTCTGTTGGATCCCAGGGCATATGATGCTACGATCAACCCTTCGATAAGCAGGTGGGGGATGAATTCCATCAGGTAGCGGTCTTTGAACGTACCTGGTTCAGATTCATCGGCATTGCATACGAGGTAACGGGGTACGCCTTCGGGCTTGGCCAGGAAGCTCCATTTCATACCGGT
Organism: Paraflavitalea sp. CAU 1676; assembly: GCF_029223285.1. Classification (GTDB taxonomy): domain Bacteria; phylum Bacteroidota; class Bacteroidia; order Chitinophagales; family Chitinophagaceae; genus Paraflavitalea. The sequence continues at coordinate 165,407 of NZ_JARHUJ010000011.1, forward strand.
AGGGAAACCTGCACCACCACGACCTCTCAGGCCACTCTTCTTCACCTCTTCTGTCACCAGATCGGGGCTCATATGCTTGAACGCCTTCTCTACGCTGGCGTAACCACCTTCACGGCGATACACTTCGTAAGAGCGGATGCCCGGTACATGTGCCTTTTCTAATAATAATTTTCTGCCCATTGCTTGAATTGAATTAGTCTGTATTTGCCGATCAGTTTAATGAAGTCGCCTTGCTGCGGCACTCCTCGATGATCTGGTCAACTTTTTCCTTAGTGAGGTGCTCGCGATAATGTTTGCCCAATTGCATCATCGGCGCGTAGCCACAGGCACCAAGGCATTCCACGGTTTTAAGGGTAAACAGGCCATCGGTGGTGGTTTCACCCACACCGATACCAAGTTTTTCCTTGATATAGTCAATGATCTGGTCACTGCCATTCACCATACAGGGGCCGGTTTGGCATACTTCAAACAAGTAGCGGCCTACCGGTTTCAGGTTGTACATACTATAGAAAGTAGCCACCTCATACACTTCGATGGGCTCGATCTTCAGCAACGAGGCTACATAGTCCATCGTTTCTGAGCTCAGCCAACCGCCATGCTCTTCCTGCGCCAGGTGCAATACAGGTATCAAAGCACTCTTGTGCTTGCCATCGGGATAACGGGCAATGATCTCCTGTACTTTCTTTAGTTTGTCCTCTGTAAAAGCCATATAACGATTCGAAAATTTGAATAATTAAGCGTCTAATTCTCCGGCAATCAGGTTCAGGCTGCTCATCACGATGATCGCATCGCTCAGCATCGAACCTTTGGTCAGTTCCTCGTAAGCCTGGTAATAAATAAAGCAGGGGCGACGGAAATGCAGGCGATATGGCGTGCGGCCACCATCGCTGATCAGGTAAAAGCCCAGCTCACCATTGCCACCTTCTACAGGGAAGTACACTTCACCTTTAGGAATATCGATTTCACCCATCACGATCTTGAAGTGCCAGATGAGCGCTTCCATTTTCGTGTATACATCCTTTTTCTCGGGCAGGTAATATTCGGGAGCATCAGCATGATAGATCTCCGCTTCAGCTCCTTTGAATTGCTGTATCTTCTGATAAGCCTGTTCGATGATGCGCAGGGACTGCCACATCTCCTGGTTACGTACCAGGAAGCGATCGTAACAATCGCCGGTAGAGCCTACGGGTATTTCAAAATCAAAGTCCTCATAGCTGCTATAAGGTGTGTGGATACGTACGTCGTAATCGACACCGGCGGCACGCAGGTTGGGCCCGGTAAAGCCATAGTTCAATGCCCTGTCGGCACTGATGGGGCCGGCGCCGATGGTGCGCTCCATGAAGATCCGGTTGCGGGTGAAGAGGTTTTCGAACTCCTTCAGTACAGCAGGATATTCACGCAGGAATTTCTCGAGCTTCTCCCAGGCGGTCGGCGTGAAGTTCCTTTCGAAACCGCCGATGCGGCCCATATTGGTAGTGAGGCGCGATCCACAGATCTCTTCATAGATCTCATAGATCAGCTCACGGTATTGCATCACGTACAGGAAGCCGGTATAGGCACCACTATCAACCCCCACGATGGAGTTGCAGATCAGGTGGTCCGAAATACGGGCCAGCTCCATCACGATCACCCGCATGTAGTCGACACGCTTGGGCGTAGCAACGCCCAGGAGTTTCTCGCAGGTCAGGTGCCATCCCATATTGTTGATCGGAGAAGAGCAATAGTTCAACCGGTCGGTGAGTGTAGTGATCTGGTAGAGGGGGCGGCGTTCAGCCAGTTTTTCGAAAGCGCGGTGGATATAACCCACGGTTTGCTCGGCCGAAATAATGCGCTCGCCATCCAGTTCGAGGATATTTTGAAAAACACCGTGCGTAGCGGGGTGTGTAGGCCCCAGGTTCAACGTGGTGGTTTGCTTCTCAATAGAGCCTTCCGGTAGTCGGATATTTGAATGTTGTATTACGTCAGACATTACTGTCTTGTTAGTTTAAACGTGAATCGGCTTTGCTACTGCGTTTTAGCACAGGCAGCCGTAAATACTTTAAATGGTCGATCCGCCTCTGCCAAACATCTCATCGTCTTTGTCGATACGGGTCTGGTCTTCCAGCGGAAACTCTTTCCGCATGGGGAAGTAGTCCATTTCATCGACATTGAGTACCCGTTTCAGGTTGGGATGGCCAACAAAGTTCACCCCAAAGAAATCGTAAGTTTCTCTTTCCATCCAGTTGGCTGCCGAAAACAGGGCAGTGGCGCTGAATACATCGGGGCGGGTAATGTCGGTATATACCTTGAAACGAAGGCGTATGTTGTCTTTGAGGTTGTGCATGTGGTAAACCACCGCCAGTTCACGACCGGAATTATCGGGATAGTGAACGGCCTGCAGATCGGTCATAAAACGGAATTGCAGCTCCGCATCGTCGAACAGGAACTGCAATACTTTCAGGTTCAGCTCTTTTGGCGCTTCAAAGGTGAGCATACCATACGGTTCTTCGAAACCTGTAACCTGTTCGCCGAATTTTTCTACCAGTCTTTGTTTAATATGTTCGTAGGTCAGTGCCATATTGAGCTTGTAGCTTATTGTATACCATAACTTTCCATCAACTGCTTGTAGCGTGGGCTATTCCTTCTGCGCAGCTCTTCCTTACCCACCAGGTCCTGTACGCGCATGAAACCATCGAGTACAGCTTCGGGGCGCGGAGGGCAACCGGGGATGTACACATCCACCGGGATGATCTGGTCGATACCCTGCAGTACACTGTAGGTATCGAAGATGCCACCGCTGGAAGCGCAGGCGCCCATGGCGAGTACCCAACGGGGCTCTGCCATTTGCAGGTACACCTGTTTAACAACAGGCGCCATCTTTTTGGCAATGGTACCCATCACCATCAGCAGGTCGCACTGGCGGGGAGAAAACCCTACCCTTTCAGCACCGAAGCGTGCCAGGTCGTAGTGCGCGGCCATGGTGGCCATGAACTCGATACCGCAGCAGGAGGTCGCAAACGGCAGCGGCCAGATGGAATTCTTTCTTGCCAAACCAACAACCTGCTCGAGGCTGGTAGCAAAGAATCCTTCGCCGCCATAACCTTCGGGCCCTTCTTTCACCAACTTCACGTCGGTTTTACCGTAGATATTATATTGAACTGGACGTGGCATAACATTTCTGATTTGAGTGAATAACCCAGGTTTCGCTCCTACCCTATTATAACAAATGGCTGCAGCATAGGTTCCCTATGGACAGCATTCATTATCACAGGATAAAACAAAGATCAAAGTAACATTATTGATCCCGGTTGACAGGATTAATATGCTTTTAATCTTCCCAGGTTAACGCTCCTTTCTTAATTATATATATAAACCCGCAAAGGAAAAATCCGATAAACATGAGAACAGCCAGGAATCCATCCCAGCCGAGCCCTCTGAAGTTGACGGCGTAAGGATAGAAGAAGATCACTTCCACATCAAACAGGACGAAGAGAATAGCAACGAGGAAGTACTTAATGGCCATTGGTTGGCGTGCATCGCCATGGCTTTTGATACCGGAGGCAAAGTTCTCCAGCTTGTCGGCAGTGTTACGTTTAGGACCCAGCCAGTGGGTAACGCCCATCATGGCACCAACGAATACGATCGCGAAAAGGAGTTGCAGACCGATGGCAAAATACCAGAAGGAGCTGTCCGGATTCTGGGTAGCGGCCGAAACTTGCAACAGGTACATCATCAAAAACCCGTTTTTGTTTAGGGGCAAAAGTAATACAGCCTCCGCAATTTCCAATTTTGAAACTTCAAATTCAATAAAATAAAAAAAACCCTGTTATCACAATAACAGGGTTTTACTATGTAAATACGATTTATGTTAACCGTTCGTTACTTGCCGTTTGCCTTGTTGCCCGAGCCTGCAGCGTTGCCGCCGGTCTTGGGTTTGGTAGCGGGTTGTGCAGGACGGGGCTTGCTCAACAACTTCATATATTCAGTAGCCGTGGGGTTGGCAGGCTCGATCTCCAGTACTTTAGAGAGGTAATAGATCGCGCTATCCTTGTCTTTCTTCACATTATTCTGATAACCAGCCAGGAAAAACAGGGATTCCATCACCTGGGCTTTGTATTTCACAGAATCGATACGCTTTGCATTTTCGAGCAACTGGCCATATTCTGCCGCTGCAATACCAATCTCCATGGTCGTATCCTTATCCTTGGCCGCACGCGCACTCCAAAGATATCCGAAGATCTCATTGGGATATTTTTGCTTATAGATACCAAAGACAGCCATCGTAGAATCGTAGTTCTTGGCCTGGTAGTGTGCAAAACCATAATTGTACAGGTCGCGTTGAGAAGGATTAGGATCCATCCGATAAGCGATACCCAATAGAATGGCTTCCTGGTTACGGTCGCCTTTAGCTTTCGCTATGGCAGCTGCTTTGTTGAGGTACTTGGTCTTGTTCTCAACAACCGTATCCTTGTCCACTGCTTTCATCAGGTTCGCAAACACTTCTGCTTCGTTGCCAGGGATCTTGGAGTTGATCTTTGCCAGCTCTTCATAGTCCGTAGCTTGTACAGGAAACTCCTCATTGGCTTTCACCAGGAAGGTTTCCATAGATTTCTTGGCAGTAGGTGCATCACCCAGTGTATCGGCAGCAAAAGCAACAAGACGATACATACGGGGATTCACCTTATCGCCATATTGAGCGATCAGGCTTTCTGCCTTGGTTTTTGCCTCAGCGGTTTTGCCGGATGAATAGAGAAAGTCTGTTTTCAGGTATTCCATGTCCGGACCCTGATCGGCATTCGCAATGTACTTGTCGAGGTAGGGCGCTGCTTTGTTCACATCTCTGGAATACCAGTAGTAGAACAATTCGTAATAAGCAGGCGTATACGCAGGATCCAATGCTACCGCTTCTTCAAAAGCCGGCAGGAAGAAATCTTTGTTGCCCTGTGTGAGGTACACCTTGCCGATCTTGTACTTGGCAGCAGCCAGTTTGGGATCGAGGCCCAGTGCCTTGGTATAAGATTGTACAGCGTTACCACCATCGATGAGCTTGCGGTGAGCATCACCCGTCAACAGGTAGGTTTCGGGATCTTTAAAGTTCTTCACCGCCGTTGCCAGGTTTAGCTTTTCGATCGCGTAATTGGCATCACCCGACCTTGCTTCTACATTGGCGCGACCTACGGCATTGAACACTTCAATATCCTTACCCTTGGTAAGCGTAAGTGCCGTTTCAAAATGTTGGCGTGCATCGTTGGCTTTACCTTCCATCAATTCGATCTGCCCCATTCCGGCCAGTAACAAAGGTGCATTGCCATTCTGCGTCAGCGATTTCTGATACAGATTCTTGGCGCCTACAGAGTCTTTCAACTCCAGCAGGGTTTGCCCTAACCAGTACACAGCATCGATATTGTTGGGGTTGGCGGCCAGCACTTTTTCAAATGTCTCCTGCGCACTTTTCCAACGCTCGTAATAGAAAAACTTTCTGCCCTGATCCACACTCTGGGCAAAAAGGATGTTGCCTCCCGTGACAACCGTTGCTACTAATAAAATGAATGATCTTTTCATCTTCTCGATTGCTGATTTTAGAGTTGTTAAATGTACGGAATTCCCTATTTGGTTGTTTATTCAGTGATTTGCATTGGTCTTACCTCAAACATACTTCTCGCCGGCAGCAGGTACGATCGGTAAAAGATCTTCTGCCCCTTATCCACATTGACGAGAAAATTCTTAAACCCGCTGCCAAGGCCTTCATAATTTTCTTTTAAAATATAATACAGCGGTCTCACCATCGGATACTTGTGGGCAGCTATGTTGTATTGCACCGGTTTTACATAAGTCGTTGAACACCCGTTACATCGAATCTCAGCGATCTTCACTTTCTGCAAAAAACGAAGCTGGGTCGAATCATCTTTGTCACCAATCCAGCTTACGCCGATCAAACCGATCGCATCGGTGTTCTTCGAAACATAATCTATAACCCCTTCGCTGCTATTGGCTGCTACCACATTCGCCCCCATTGGCTGACCTTTGAGTAACGAATCGGCTACGTAACGCACTGTGCTGGTGGCCGTAGTCCCGTCGAGCAGCACTTTGTACTTGTATCCGCTGATGCCTTTTGCCATACCACGAATGTCCTCCATGGTAAAAAGCGTATCCCTTACCTGGTTGTTGACGATCACCGCGATCGCATCGTAGGCCAGCAAACCGAACGTAGGAGGAAAGGACAATTTTGCTGCCAGCGTCTTTACCTCATCATCTTTCAGGCCGCGGGTCACGATCACCAGCCGGGTGCTATCCTCGTTCAGATCGCGAAGACATTCAGCTTCGGGCTTATAGTGAACGATGATCTTGGCATTGGGCTTTTGTGATTCAAATACCTTGATCTGCGAGTCAATCACCGGCTTAAAGGCCTCATCCACACTGATGTGGATGGTACCGCTATTCAGTGTATCGGTATAGATCGGTCCTTTTCCATCACCACAACCTGCCATTATTAAAGTGCTCAGCACTACAAATCCTGCAAAGAGCTTATTGAACCTGTTGATCATCCTGTTGCGTTTCATCCCTGATTGATTTTCTATTCCCGTGTTCAAAAGGACCGCTACAGTCAGCATAGTACCCGATAGACTATCATTCGATAGACCGGATATTGGCCGGAAAGTAGAATCTTTCAAATACCTTACCGGAAATGGTATTTACAGATTAGGTGATTGGATTTAATTCCTGGATCTCCGGATTACCGGAAATAGTTTTTCTTATAGCCCCTGTAAATTCTGAACCCACCATACAACAAACAAAACCCTGCAAATATGTAGTTGAAAGGTTTGGCTGGAAAATCCAGTTCGATGCCCATTTTATCGGAAAACAGGAAGAAAAGGCCCATGGCGGTATAGATCAATCCCATGCCAAAGTCCATTATTGCCCTTCTGTTTGCGTAGGCTTTTTGCCTTTTATCTTCTGCTCTTTTGTCTTCTGATTCTGTTGCCATCCGAAATGTTAATGGGTTCGGGCAAGATAAGAAATAACCTGCAATTGATAGTCGCGGGTAATATTTTACCCAAAAATTAATGGCCCTCACCAGTTAATAAACATATATCCATAATAGCTATTCCTGCACCTCGAAAAGGATCGGGATCATGCAGTATACAGCTACATTTTTACCGTTTTGCGAGCCGGGTATCCAACGTGGCATTTTTGCCACTACCCGCAGTATCTCTTTTTTAAAGGCCTCATCGGCTTCTGCTAAAAATTCCACGCCCGATAACTGGCCATCTTTGTTCACCACGAAGCGTACGGGCACCTTCACCTTATGGCCAACCTCCAGCATTTCCTCTGGCACTCTTAGGTGGCGTCCTAAGAACCTTCTGAGCCCATCCATACCTCCAGGGAATTCGGGCATTTTTTCGGCAGATAGGTACGGCTTTTCGGGCTCCGGGGGTGGCGGCGCAGCCACCGTTACTGTGCCAGTGCCGCCGAGCTGTGCCCCAGGGGGTGGCGATTGCGGCCCGACTGGCGCATCACAGCCTTCACAAGCCTCATTGACCGTGCTGATCGCCGCTGTTTCCTTCTCCAGCTCCTGGATCGTGGGCGGCGGATCGGTTACTTCGGCAGGCGGTACGATTACCGGCGGCGTGTTTTTGATCGTTGCCACCTTTTGGGCTACCTGGGGCGCCTTCGGCAGTTTAGGCTCCTCGATGGGAGGCGGTATGGGGATCACTCTTAACATGACCGAATCGCTGAAAAGCGGGTCACCGGCAAGCGTTTTCGGCTTCATGGCCGAGGCCAGGTAATACCCCCCGATAAAAAGCCCCACCAGCAGGAGCATCGCCGATAACGATTTGATCACCCGATCGTTGTACGTCTTCCGAAGGTTGTACGCTCCATAGTCCTTGTTTCTTCCTTCAAACAAAATGTCAAGCATGTCCGATTGCAAAATCATTTCTGGTTTCATCGCAGTTGATTTAAAGCCCTGCCGGCCTCAGGCCACCGCAGTGCGTGAATAATCGCTGGTAACGAATTGATCAGAATGACTTGCGCAAGTCCTTGCCTATAAGATGCGGGGAGCTGGAAAAATCCATAAATATTTTTTTAAAATACCATACTCACGGTATAGACGGGTGCTAAAGCACGTCCAGGAAGGGGCATTTGGGACCTATCTCCTTGATTTACTGACCGTTTACGGGTATGATTCGATTTGAACCGGAGAATAGGCAGTACCGGGTTTTACGCACCCTCACACATACCTAAACCTGTTCTCGGTTCTAGTTTTGTTCTTGTTTCATTCGTATCTCATTCGTATTTCGCCCGTATTTAATTCATGTTTCATTCTTGTTTTGTTCGTGTTTTGTTCGTGTTTCATTCGGTGTTAAAGCGCACTTTCCTATGCAAACACCGAACAAATCCCGAATAAGGACATAACAAAACACGAAGAAGGCCCATCGATTCATCGCCCCTTCTGCCCCAAACCTGCCCTTGCCTGATTATCTTTGCGGCATGAAGATCTTAATGGTTTGCCTGGGGAATATTTGCAGGAGCCCCCTGGCAGAAGGAATTTTACAACACAAGGCCCAACAGGCGGGACTGTCGTGGACAGTTGACAGCGCCGGCACCAACGGCTACCATGTTGGTGAAGCCCCCCACCATTTGTCGCAGAAAGTAGCATTGCTCAATGGAGTCGACATCAGCAGTCAGCGCTCCAGGCGCTTTAGCGGGGCCGATTTCGACCAGTTCGATATGATCTATGCCATGGCAGGTGATGTGGTGGAAGAAATGAAATGGCTGGCCAAAAACAGGTTCCAGGAAGCTAAGGTGGAATTGCTCATGAATGAGCTGCACCCGGGCAGCGATATGGATGTACCCGACCCCTGGTACGGCACCGAGCCCGGCTACCATGAAGTGTACAAAATGATCGAAGCAGCCTGCGACCGCATCATTGCCCGGCACACCAGCCTTGCCCATCAATAAGTTTTACATTAAACAGCCATACCGAAGCTTTATATGACCAAACCATCATTACCGCAAGGCACCAGAGATTTTGGACCGGAAGTAGTTCGCAAAAGACAATACATCCTCAATACCATCCGCCATACATTCGAGTTGTACGGCTTTCAACCGCTGGAAACCCCAGCCATGGAAAACCTCGACACCCTGATGGGGAAGTATGGAGAGGAAGGAAATAAGCTCATTTTTAAGATCCTGAACAACGGCCTTGATAACCCATCGAAACACCAGGAAGCACAAACAGCTTTCGATAACATTTTGCAGGGCAAAAATGATAAGAACCTCACCGAAAGAGCGCTCAAATACGATCTAACCATACCGTTTGCCCGCTATGTGGCCATGAACCACGGGCAACTTACCTTCCCTTTCAAACGCTATCAGATACAACCTGTATGGCGCGCGGATAGGCCCGCCCGTGGCCGCTACCGCGAATTTTACCAGTGCGATGCCGATGTAGTGGGCAGCAACAACCTGCTCAATGAGGTAGAACTGTCGGCCATTTACTGGCAGGTGTTCAGCAAGCTGGGCATCGATGTCGAGATCAAGATCAACAGCCGGAAGATACTGGCTGCCCTGGCTGAAGCCTGCGGCGGCAGCGACAAAATGGTCGACATTACCGTTGCTATCGATAAACTGGATAAGATCGGACTGGAAAAAGTAAAAGAAGAATTGCTGACCCGCGGACTCGATGAACACCAGATCGCCATCATCGCTCAATACCTCGCCATCGAAGGCACCAATAGTGAAAAGCTCAACAAGCTGAAGGAACTGGTGGGCAGCCTGCCGGTAGGCGCTAAGGGCATCGACGAGCTGGACTATGTGATCAACCAGTTTGCAGCACTGGTGCTGGCCGATACGACTGCAGCCTCTCCCCTGGTGGTTGATTTCACGCTGGCGCGTGGGCTCAATTATTATACAGGCATCATATTCGAGATCAAGGCCCTGGGTGTACAAATGGGCAGCATCGGCGGCGGCGGGCGCTACGATGACCTTACCGGGCTCTTTGGCGTACCTAATATACCGGGCGTGGGTATCTCGTTTGGGGTTGACCGAATCTACGATGTACTGGAAGAGTTGAAACTGTTTCCCCAGGAGGTCCAAACCGGCACGCAGGTGCTCTTCTTCAACCTGGGCGATGCGGAAAGCAAAGGCGCCTTTGCCCTGATGCAAAAGCTGCGCAACAGCGGCATCCGCTGCGAATTGTACCACGAACAATCCAAGTTCGATAAGCAATTCAAGTACGCCGAAAAAAAGAACATACCTTTTGCCGTTATTATCGGCAGCAAGGAGCTGGAAGCCCAATCCTGTGTGGTCAAACACCTGGGCAAGGGCCAGCAGCAGGAAGTAAAATGGGAAGCCCTCGAAGAAACCATTTCGGGCTTGTAAAGCATATTATCGCATTCCAGCATATCTCAACAATCTGGCCGGCAAAGCCGGCCAGATTCCTTCGGCTACTCATACTTCACTGCTTTCCTTTTCCAATAGCCAAACTGTTCTCCTGGCCAGGTTTTAGCCCGTTTCTGGCATTTTTATCCGCAATTCGCCCCTCCATCTGCCCGGTCCCGGCTGGTTTTCCCTCACCTGACTGGTTATTTTATCCCATTGGCTTTCAAAGAACTGGTAAATACCGGAAGTATTTTGTTTATTTGAGTTTGATAAATAAACCCTTTTATGCAACGTACTTCTTTATTAAGCCTTCTCGCTATCGCGATGCTGTTGATCGCATCGTGTAAGAGTAGCGACAAATCGGCGATCGCTATTCCAAAAGATGCCGGATTCGTGTTCCAGATCAATACAGCCTCTTTAAGCTCCAAATTAAGCTGGAAAGAAATTCAGCAAACCAATTGGTTCAAGACCGCCTACGCGAAGTCCGAAGATTCGCTGGCGAAAAAGCTCCTCGACAATCCTGAAAATACCGGTATCAATACCGATGCGGATCTCGTGTTCTTTGCCAAGAACCAGGGCGGCATCATGTTTACCGTATTTGAAGGCCTGCTGAAAGATGCTGCCGCATTCGAAGCGCTGAACAAGAAGATCCAGGAGAACGCGAAAGCCACCAAGAATGGCGACATCAACGTTCTCCAGGGAAGCAAGGAAGGAATTACCACCTGGAACAACAACAAGTTCATCTATGTGTTCCAAACGCCTGCTGGTGGTGGTTATAATTTTTCAGGCGATGGCGAGGGCGGCCCCCGCAGGGTTTCTACCGATAGCCTGATCGCCTTTGCAAAAGAGTTGTATGAGCTCAAGTCATCCGAGAACCTTTCCAGCGACGACAGGTATGCTGCGCTGGTCAAGGAAACCGGCGACATGCATATGTGGATCAATGCCGAAAACCTGACTGGTGATCTGCTGGGCGACGTGTTTGCCGCTACAAAGATCAGCGACCTCATCAAAGGCAACGTATCAGCATTCACCCTCAACTTCGATAAGGGAAAGATCGATGGCAAATCGACCAGTTACTACAACAAGGAAATGACTGCGTTGATGGAGAAGTATCCTACCAAGGATATCGAGGCTGAACTCCTTTCGCGTCTTCCCTCAGAAAACATCACGGGTGTTTTCTCCTGGAATTATCCTCCCGCCGGTTTGAAGGAGTTTCTTCGCATCGGCGGTCTGGAAGGACTGGTCAATGGCTTCCTCGGCAAGGCTGGTTATAGCCTCGACGAATTTGTAAAAGCCAACAAGGGCGATGTGCTGGTAGCCGCCTCCGACTTCGAACTGAAGGCTGAGCAGGTAACTATTCCCAGCTATGAAGAAGGCGGACAGCCTTATACCTATACCAAGACCGATCCTAAGGTCAACGTGCTGTTTGCAGCTTCTGTAAACGATAAGCCTGCATTCGAGAAGTTGATCAGCGTGGTAAAGGCACAGGTAGGTGACTTCAAAGCCGATTCAGTATTCCACATCAGCTACTCTGTAAACGATAAATGGTTTGCAGCCGGCAACTCCGTTGACCAGGTGAATAAGTTCCTGGCCGGTGATGCCAAGAACAAACATGCAGCTATCGGCAAACTGGCTGGTCACCCCAGCGGTTTCTATGTAGATATCAAAAAGATACTTACAGCCTCTACGGCCGCCACTACCGACAGTACGGCCAAGATTGCCCTTACAGAATCGCTCAATATGTGGGAAGATGTGCTGGCTACCGGCGATCATTACAGCGGAGGAAAGCTGACCGGTCATTTTGAGATCAACCTGGTCAATAAAAATGAGAACAGTTTGAAGCAGTTGAACCAGTACTTCGATAAGCTGGCAACACTTGAAATGAACAAAAAAGGCTTCTAAAAGATATTCGTTGTTATCAGGCAGGGCTTACCCCCTGCCTTTTTTTTGTTGTTACCTTAACCGGCCTTATCCGTATTATTATTACAGATCGATTATTTTTGGATCATCATGACAATTACCCTGCAGGAAGTATTGCCTACTTATTTCGATGAAAGCCGCCGGCAGCAATCGGAAGTATGGGGAAAGCAGCTCGTCTTCAACAAAGGCGAATACATCAAGATCGTAGCCCCCTCGGGAAGTGGCAAATCATCGCTTAGCCATTTCCTGTATGGCATGCGCAATGAATACAACGGCCAGATCCTTTACAACGATCAAAAGCTGCATTCCTTTACCGTAGAAGATTTCGCGCGGTACCGGAAAGATCATATCAGCATCGTGTTCCAGGACCTGCGCCTGTTTCCCGAACAAACCGTGCGTGAGAACCTCGAGCTGAAGCGTCAGTTGAATCCCTACCACCCGGCAGAAAAGATTACGGAGATGGCAGAGCGACTGGGCATTGGCAGCAGGCTATCGGTTAAAAGCCGCATCTGTTCTTATGGAGAGCAACAGCGTGTAGCAATCATACGCGCCCTGCTGCAGCCATTTGATTTCCTGTTATTGGATGAACCCTTCAGCCACCTGGACGATAACAACTCCAAAAAGGCGATGGAGCTGATGCTGGAAGAAGCAAAAGCGCGGGGAGCCGGCATCGTATTCGCCGACCTGGAGCGGATCGATTTTTTTCCCTGGACGAGGCTTTATCACTTATAAGCAAACTGTAAAAAATAATTCGCGTGGCACTTTCCTTCCAACCCGTAAAACCATTGTTACAAACCGGCACCAATGCCGCATCGCGTTGGTTCTCGTATATCGGCTTAGGCATTGGCGTATTGCTGCTGCTGTGCTCGATACAGATGTACATCAACATCCAGCAATTGCTGGGTGGCGATTCGCCGCGTAAGGATGGCTTTGATTTCATATCGATCTCGAAGACCATTACCGATGAAACAATGGGGCAGCTTGAAAAGAACCTCTTTACCGAGCCCGACATCAAGGAAATGGAAGGAAAGCCCTTCGTGGATGGCGTCTCGCCCTTACTGGCCAATAATTTCCGCTTTCAACTGAGTGGTGGTGCACTGGTACCTTTTGTGAGTGATTTCTTTGTGGAATCGCTCGATGATAGTTTTATCGATACCGTGCCTCCCTCCTTTACGTGGCAGCCAGGCGACCGGCTGGTGCCCATTATTATCGCCTCCGACTTCCTGGAGATCTATAACGTATTTGCGCCGGGTTATGGACTGCCGCAGATATCCGAAGCAACGGCCACCACGCTGGGCCTGCAACTGATCTGTTACCGTCCCGACGGTAGTAAGGAAACCTTCCGCGGGCGAGTTGTGGCCCTCAGTGATCGCGTCAACTCGATCATCGTACCCAAGAACTTCTTGAACTGGGCCAACCAGCAGTTTGGCACTACGAAAGAGATCCGGGCCTCTCGCCTATACGTAAAAACGAAAGACGCCAACAATCCCGATTTCCTGAGTTACCTGGAACAAAAGCATTACAAGGTCAACAAAGACAAAACGAAGTTTGGCCGGGTGAAGCAGGTATTGCAGGGTATATTCAGCGGACTGGGCATATTCGGTTTGCTGGTAGTGATACTGGCGCTGATGTTATTCTCCTTTTATCTTCAACTGATGATCGCGCGCAGCAAAGACAATCTGCAATTGCTGCTGGTGCTGGGTTACTCACCCGATTGGTTGAGCAAAAATGTAGCGCGGCGATTTATTCCTGTTTATATCCTCGTGGTGTTCTTTGCGGTTGCGTTTACGCAGCTCATGCAGTGGGCTTTTCATCACTTTGCCATGTTTGACCGAGAAGAGATATCGACTCCCTTACATTGGAGCGTATTCGTAACGGCAGGGTTCCTGATCGCACTGTCGCTGGTTACCAATTATAGGATGGTAAGGAAACTACTGTACCGCATGGCATAATCCTTAACTTTCTTAAATCTGTTGGTCACCTTCAAGGCTGACAATTATACATAAGAGTTATCCTGTAGTCGCTCATTTCGCTATCGGGGCTGCACACTTATCGCCCAATTCTGCACACTTTTCGGTTAAACCTGCACAGTTACGGGTTTGTACAAATTGGCATGTTCGCAAATTATATCTTTGAAAACGAACATCAACCCAAAAACCTCATTCTATGATTAACTGCTTACTTTCTATCAGAACGTCACCTCCCAAGTTGTCTAGCTTCACTTAGACATTTAGTCAACAATTTATTACAGCAAGCTTCATTGATCGATCAGGTCAAGCTGGCTTATTATGTCATGACCATTCATGACAAGATCAGAACTATTTCTAATCGTTAACCTTAAATAAACAGTTTTTTATGAAGAAACTTTTCGCAACATTAATGGTAGCCTTTGTTTGTAATTCCGTATTGGCCCAGCCATGGCTTACGAATGGCACACATATTTACAATAGCAATACCGGAAATGTGGGCATTAGAACCTCGAGCCCCGTTTTTCCTTTTCAAGTTTGGGATGGAGGAAGTAATACTTTCACGGGAACGAGCATAATCCCCGGCAATAATCCGCAGGAAAATTCAATTATTAACACAATGAAAAGTGCAGGTTATGGCTCTGTGATAAGAACACAGAGTCAGGATGCAGGAAAGGGTCAAGCGGGTATCTTTTTGCGAACGTCAGACGGAGCGAGTATACCATCCCAAGTGACACTAATGGCCGATCATATTGATTTCAGGACTGGCAAAAATTACAACGATGACATTACTAATGGAAACACAGGACAGTCTGCACTTTTTATCAATTGGGATCGCAATGTAGGCATCGGCACCACAATCCCTGGCCCATTCAAACTTGCCGTAGAAGGAAAAATCGGGGCTCGTGAAATTAAAGTAACAACCGCTGCGTGGGCGGATTACGTATTTGCATCCGACTACAAACTTCTTAGCCTTCGCGAACTCGAAGCGTACATCAAGAAAAACAATCACCTGCCAAACATTCCATCAGCAAAGGAAGTGAAAGAAAATGAGGGAATAGAATTGGGGGCAATGAATGTGAAACTGCTGGAAAAGATCGAGGAACTGACATTACATCTTATTGAGGTTAATAAGAGGCTGGAAGCAATTGAGCAGGAGAATGCGAAGCTGAGAGAAGCAAAAAAATAACATAAGGAATGCACGCAAGGATTCTCCAGTAACTTCCAAATTTTCCCTTCGGGATAATATATAGAATTCCAATAGTTTATTGGGGAACACTAGTCTGAAATAAAGTCTCAAGCGAAATATTCTAAAATATAACCCAATGCTAAAGCATAAAATATGAATTCATTAATAAAAATCGTATGCTTAATGCTCGCTTTTGGATGGACGCAGTCGCACGCTCAATGCCCCGATGTGTATGCTACCCTGCCAGGGACCCCAATATGTGATCCATATGGCGACGCAAGTGGTAATTCGAATTGGAACTGGGAGCTGGGTAGCAGTAGCCCAAATTATTGTAATCAATGGTACGCACGCACAAGCAGCGTAGCAACCAAACTCACCGCTATGGGATCCCCATTTGTCAATCCTACAACAACCTCGCTCGACCTAATTTCACAAAGCGGTGATTATACAAGGAGCAAAGGATGGGAACTACTACAAAGGAATTTCGGATGCGGAGGTGTCACAGCCTATCCCTATTTCGTATTGTACAACAGGTTTTCGGGGCTTATCCGAGTTTTCGTGTATCAGCCGGATACACAGCCGCATTACTCTTCCATAATGGTTCATGTAGAACCTACCAAAAGTCCTTGGCCTGCCACTACCTCACTGGGAGACGACCGGGCTATTACACCCGATAAATATTTCAGTGGAAATCAGGCTGGCAATTATGGCAAGTTAGTAGCAGCAGTTGGTGAAAATGCCGGCAGCAGCCGGTGGACGGTAGCCGAGTTTATCCCTGGCTTCGACCATAATATTCAAAACGAATTATATCGCGGAACTGGCTTGAAGTTTACCCTGTACGGTGTACTGGTCAATGATATGAAAGCAGTGATTAAAGGCAAAAGTGTAAGCGGCACCGATCCTGTCATCTATAGTTTCAACTATGTACCGAAAACAACACCCACCAATAATAATGGTAATACCGACTTTACCGGAACTGGCGAAAAGTTCCTGAAGTTCAGCAAATCCGTGTCGGAGTTCAGGAGTATAATTTTTGCAGAAGCCGAACGTACGTCTGCTGCGATAGCCGCCAGTAACCCTGAAGCCAAAGGTCCGGAAGCCAGGGAAAAAGCAAATGCCGATGCTATCGCGGGTAAAGCAGCTACCCCCACTGGTTTCGATCAACTACTTTCGGATCTGACCACGTCAACATCTACTTTAGGTAACTTAATAAAGTTTGTCGGAGAAGTGGTCGGTATGTTTAATGGCGGCACCGGCACGCCAGCAGCCATGCCAACATATTCTTCGTATGACATGGAACTCAGGGGCACCCTGACAGCGAAGTCGGTGCAACAAACGTTTATAATTCGGGTACCCGGTGCTCTAACGGCGACTGACAATCAGAACCCGACCTATTATCAATGCCCGATGGGTATCTTTAACTTGCAAAATACGCCACAGGCCGACACAATCACCTATGACCGGGCGCATCTTACCAGGTATCAGCAATGCTGTATTGGAAATGAAACTTCTAAATACATTTCCTACAGGATGCGGAACATTCCCGATATCGTGTATAATAGCGGCGCCGGGCTCGACCTGGTGTCGGTACAGGCAGCGATCGTTGGCAAGGTACAAGCCGATGAGAATGGCAATCCGAAATACAATCCGTTTGCCGAACACCAGAGGACTTCGGATGGGCCGTATTACCTGATCTTTGTTAAAAATTTCATGCTTCCTGATCTCCAATCGGGCAGACTTGAGATCGCCAACTATGACACGGAGAAGAAACTACATTCCATTCAAACGCCGTATGTCAACCTCGAATGCCTGAACGGCCTCGCTTTCAATGCTCCCATTAATACCGATGTTTCCTTGAGGGTAAAAGCCATCCTCAAGAAAAAGAACGATCCCGACAATGCGCCCATTGTTTATATCCAGGACTACAATATTGAAGTTACCACAGGCACCTTCGATGCTGATTTGCGTAACAAGCATAAAGGCATACTGACCACTACTACGCCGACGCCTTATTCGAACTTTACGGAGTATCCCAGCTATACTTCCAATAAGACCGTAGCGGCGATCACCTATGCCCAGGCAACAGAAGAAAAGGCTGACAACAGTGTTTCCACCCAAAACGGGGCCAGCATTATTGTGCCTGCCAGTCAAACGGTAGTTTATAAGGCAGGGAATGAAGTTCAGCTATTGCCGGGTTTCGAAGCACGTCAAGGCAGTGAATTTCTCGGCACCATCAATAAGTTCGGATACACGCTTACTTGTAGCACACCTGCCACTCCACTTGCATTTACAGCGACAGGCAACTGTTATAATACGACCGCAGTTGGTTTGAGAACAGCTACCGGGCAAAAATCCTCCGTTGCAGATAGTGAAACCCCTTCCAACAACAATGAATTGAAAGTGTTCCCAATCCCTAGCCAAGGAGATCTGATGATTACAGGTATCAGACAGCACAAAGACGCTGTGATCTCGATCGTTGATCAGTCAGGAAGATTGGCGCAAGTGATAAAGGCACTACCTGATGACGGTGGAAGAACTATAAAGCTAAACTTGGGCGGACTTAACAACGGAGTATACTTTATCAAGATTCAAAGCCCTGTAGAATTTACAGTCAGAAAGATTGTAATAAATAAATAGTAAGTATCAAGCAAGCCAAATGCGAAGTTTACCGAAGCACCAAACGCTCCGATAATAGTAGTCTGCAGATCAATTTGCAGCCTTTTGGCAACGGAGTTTACTTTATCAAAATCAGCAGCCCGGGTAAAACAATTACCAAAAAGGTATTGCTGAGCAAATAGCCCTTTTCTTTTCCTTTTTTTCGGCGGTGCCCATTCGGGCGCCGCCTTTTTATTTTTAGATGGACGTCACTTCCCCAAACACCTTCCTCCAGTGATGATCCATATGGTCGAGGTAATCGAGTACCAGCCATTCGAGGGTCTTGTGCTCCCCGGCAGGCGTGGTGACTTTATAAGGAAGCTTTTCGGCGGGTATATTACTGATCACATACACGATCTGCTGATTGAGGCTTTTCCACAACAACAGCATATGATCGAGCGGCAGCTCCTGGTAGCGGTTGATGGCCACCAGATCGTCCTGCATATAGCGCAATATCGTATACGGCTGCGGCTGACTTTGCACATCCACAAACCGCTTGAGGTTGTTGATCGCCGAATCGATCAGGTGTCCCAATATCTCCTTCTTCGACCACTTGCCCGGCGCAGGCCTGGCCAGCTGATCTTCTACGGGTATCTCTCCAAAGCGGAAAGGAATATTGTTGATGTGGGCGGTGAGATCGACGATCACTTGCTCAATGGTCATACCGGCTATATTTAATTACTTAATTGCTTGCGGATATACTCCCGCGAATATTGCTCTTTCAATACAAAAGATTTGCCACTATTCTTCCACACGTCAATAATGTGGCAGAGCTCCACATAACTGGCAAAATCGCGGAGAAAGAACTCATAACTCCTCGTCTCCCCATTATGCCGGAAAGCCAGCACGTTGTCGTCGCCATCGCTGGTAGGCACCGCCTTACGGCTCTTCCGGAGTACCATCGGCAGATCCCGAAACCCACCCAGGTAAATGGCCACCGTTTGAATATCCTTGAACTCAAACCTTTCCTCCCCTACCTGTATGAATTCGGCGGTAATGGTGAGTGACCTTTCATCCCACGAGCGGAGGGTGAAGACGGACCTTTGCCGCACTGCCACCACAATTGGCGGCAGGAACAAAGCGGCAAACCACAGTACCATCAGCATAGTATTACCACGGGCAACAAAGAAGAATCCCAGCAAGAACAAGAGGTACAATATGAGCTTTATACCCGGACTTTTCTTGTACTTATAAAAAACGGTTTTTACCTGGTGTTGCTGCATAGGAGTGGATTTACCCGATCGACTTCAGAGTCGATCACCCTTCAAGATACTCAATCTCCCTGGCCCCTGCAACCTCCCCGGCCTATACCCCCTCATATACGATCGCAGCGCCCTGCCCTACCCCCACACACATCGTAGCCAGCCCGCGCTTCGCGCCACGGCGCTTCATTTCGTGCAAGAGCGTGGCGGAGATACGCACGCCGCTGCAACCCAGCGGATGGCCTATTGCTATAGAACCGCCATTCACGTTAACCTTGGCAGCATCCAATTGCAGATCGCGCAGGCAGGCGATAGACTGCGCTGCAAACGCTTCATTGAGTTCGATCAGGTCAAGGTCATTGGCAGTAATACCGGCCCGCTGCAGCGCCTTTTGGGATGCAGGCACCGGACCAATACCCATGATGGATGGATCGACCCCGGCAATGGCCATCGACCGGATGGCAGCCAGCGGCTTCAGGTTGTATTTCTTCACCGCCTCTTCGCTGGCCAGCAGCATCGCCGCTGCACCATCGTTGATGCCCGATGAATTGCCCGCCGTTACAGACCCTTCTTTGATAAAGGCAGGACGCAACGAGGCCAGTTTGTCGAGTGACGTCTTACGCGGAGCCTCATCTGTTTCGAGATAGATCTTTTCATTCTTGCCGCCGAGTATCTCTATGCCACTGATCTCTTCTTTCCAGATACCCTTGTCCAGGGCAGCGAAGTACTTCTCCTGACTGCCCAGCGCAAATTCATCCTGCTCCTGGCGGCCGATATTCCATTGCTTCGCCACATTCTCGGCTGTTTCGCCCATACTATAGGGATAGTATTGATCGGTCAACTTCTTATTTACAAACCGCCAGCCGATGGTACTATCGTGCATTTCGGTAGTGCGGCTCCAACCGGTTCCGGCTTTGGCCATTACAAAAGGCGCACGGGTCATACTTTCCACGCCACCGGCAATGTACAATTCTCCTTCATTACACATGATGGCGCGGGCAGCATCCATGATGGCCTGCAGGCCCGATGCGCATAAACGATTCACGGTATTTCCGGCAACCGTTACGGGTAAGCCTGCCAGCAGGGCAGCCATACGGGCTACATTGCGGTTGTCTTCTCCCGCCTGGTTGGCATCGCCGGCAATGATGTCTTCAATGGCGTTTACATCGATACTTTGATTACGGCTGATCAATGACCTTACAACATGAGCAAGCAGATCGTCGGGACGGATGGTACTCAGCGCCCCGCCATATTTGCCAATGGGGGTGCGTACAACATCGATCACATATACTGGTTTCATAATTATGATGATAAGGCGGCAAGTTAAGAAAACTAAGTCAGGCTGTCACCGGTATGCGTATTGGCCACACCATACGCCGGCGCCTTTCACAACCTCCCTACGGTCCAAAAGTTGCCGGGAAAAGCCCGCTCAGCTTTCACCAAACCAATTTCCCGCCTCCAAAAGAGGTGGCCCGGTATTTACCGGCACTGGACGCTTGCCCGACTTTGATTATATTTGAACACCATAAACCCTGTTATGAGAAAGAACCTGATCCTATACCTCTCAGCCACTATTCTTTTATTAGCGGCCATCTCCTGTAAGAAAGATAAGGATACCGCTACCGGCGATCCCAAATTGCGCAGGATATGGCAGATAACCTCGGGCACCGTTTATTTGGACAGGGGCTGTACCGCCCCAGCAGGCTTGGCCCTCGCTCTACTCGGCGTACATACTTTCGAGTTCCGCAACAACGGTAAGCTATATTATAAAAGCCCTTCTTCAAAAGATACGTCCGACTACCGGGTTTTAGCCAACGACACCACCCTGTTGCTCAACGCCTATCAATTTGGCATAAGAAGTAGCCTCACAGACACCTCTTACATCAGGAAACTGACCGACACAGAACTCATTTTCGTATCGAGGTTCAAAGCGCTGCAGGTGGATCCTGCTTTCAGTAACCATTGGGTATTGCAGGTCTTCAAAAAAGTGGAATAACAAACTCGCTTCAGTATTAACCAAAATAACTATTCACCAGCCATGAGAAATTACTGCTTATTACCGATCCTCCTTATTACACTATTCGCCAAAGCCCAGGAAAAGCGACTCGTATTGCACAAGGTCAATATTGTAGACGTAGAAAAAGGCAAGCTGCTCAAAGATCAAACGGTAGCCATTGCCGGCGACCGCATCACCGTTATCACAAAGGCAAACGCATTTAAACCCGCCACGAACGACAGCGTTGTTGACTGCCATGGGCAATACCTTATTCCCGGCCTGTGGGACATGCATACGCACGTGTGGGCGCCCGATTACTTCTTCTCCCTTTTTATCGGCAACGGCGTTACAGGCATACGCGGTATGTTTGAACAATCGGTAGCCGCACAATACTGGCAGAAACGCGGCAATACCCCCGGCGATATATCGCCACGCGGCTATTATGCCGGACCCATTGTAGATGGTCCCAAACCCATCTGGCCCGGCAGTGTAGCCGTAACCGATCCGGCACGCGGCCGCAAAGTGGTAGACTCCCTGAAGAACCAGGCGAAGGTCGATTTCATCAAAGTATACTCCCTGCTGGAGCGAGACGCTTACTTCGCCATTGCCGACGAAGCAAAGAAACAAGGGATCGTATTTGCCGGCCACGTTCCTAATAAAGTAACAGTGCTGGAAGCTGCCAAAGCCGGTCAAAAGACCATGGAACACCTGTACGGCTTCCTGGAGCTCGCTTCCGACAGCAGCGAATATTACTATGGGCTCATTAATGGCACCATCAAGGATTCTAACTTCGCTACCCGCAACGCGCGCCGTGAGCTGTTGCGCCGCACTTACAGTGAAAAAAAGCTGGCCTCCATCATCAAAGACCTCAAGCAATATGATGCCTGGATATGCCCTACCATGACCGTGAACCGCGGCATTGCCTTCATCAACGATTCGGCCTTCCGGAAAGATGACCGCATGGTATACGTAGCCCCTATGATCAAAAACATGTGGGACCCTAAAAATGATTTCCGCCTTAGAACGGCTACCCCCGAATACTTCCGTGGCGAGCAGGTGGAATATGAAATGAAAAAGAAAATTGTCCGGGCCCTGCACCAGGGCGGCATCCCGTTGCTGGCCGGTACCGATACCCCTAACCCTTTTTGCTTCCCCGGCTTCTCGCTTCATGATGAACTGGAGATTTTCACCGAATGTGGCCTCAGCCCCCTCGAAGCCCTGCGAACTGCCACCCTCAACCCCGCCCGGTACTTCGGCATCGAAATGGACCTGGGAACGGTGGCAACCGGCAAGCTGGCCGACCTTGTACTATTGGAAGCCAATCCTTTAGAGAATATTAACAACACCCGGCAGGTGGGCGCCGTAGTGCTCAAAGGCCGGTTTCTGGGACCGGAAACGGTACTTGGGTTATGGGAAAAGGCACGTAAAATAGCCGGAAACTGATTTCTGCCCGGGTTGAAGTACCTTTGCAGCGATGAAAACGGCGAAGAAAAATATCCGGCACCTCACGCCGGATGAATTGAACAGTTATTTTGAAACGTTGGGAGAAAAGAAGTTCCGGGCCAAACAGGTGTACGAATGGCTCTGGCTGAAGCAGGCTCAATCCTTCGACGCCATGACCAACCTGAGCAAGGACCTCCGCGCTAAACTCGCCGATAATTTCACTTTACCTGCACTCGCTGTAGATGCAACTCAATACTCAGCTGATGGTACCGTAAAGTCGCGCTTTAAAACGCATGACGGACACCTGGTGGAAGGCGTACTCATCCCTACCGATGAACGCAAAACAGCCTGCGTTTCCTCCCAGATCGGCTGCTCACTCAGTTGTAAGTTCTGCGCCACCGGTTATATGGACCGCAAGCGCAACCTCGATTTCGATGAGATCTACGATGAAGTAGTGCTCATCAATCAGCAGAGCGAACGTGTGTATGAAAAGAAACTCACCAACATCGTGTTCATGGGTATGGGTGAACCCCTGCTCAACTACCGCAATGTGATGAAGTCCATCGAGCGCATTACAGCACCTGATGGGTTGGGCATGAGCCCCCGCCGTATCACCGTATCAACGGCTGGTGTAGCCAAGCAGATCAAACAACTGGGCGACGACAACGTACGTTTCAAACTCGCGCTTTCCCTGCACGCCGCCAACGATGTGAAGCGGAACGAGATCATGCCCATCAACGAAAGCAATAACCTGCAGGCGCTGATCGAGGCCCTGAACTATTTCTATAAGAAAACAGAGAACGAGATCACTTTTGAATATATACTGTTCAACAATTTCAACGATAGCCTGAAGGATGCCGATGAGCTCATCAGGATCTATCGTCAGGTACCTGCCGACCTGGTCAATATCATCGAGTACAACCCGATCGATATGGCCACGTTCCGCAAGCCCGATGAACAGACGACGAATAATTTTATGCAATACCTGGAGAAACACCGGGTGAACGCCAGGCTGAGAAGAAGCCGTGGTAAAGACATTGATGCCGCCTGCGGTCAGCTGGCCAATAAGGAAGGCATACAGTAAATAGAAAAAGCGATCCACCGTGTTAGGGTTGATGTATCATGAACCTTTCACCGGAGCCGCTTTCAACAAAGGCAATTTTATTTTATCATACTGTTGTAAAACAGCAAACTACTTCCATGAGCAAAAGCAAGGGTTCTGCCGGATTCGGCAAATTCATCCAACAAAAAGAGACCGGCGCTAAAAAGAAAGAGCGTATCCGCCAGGAGAAAAAAGCGGTCCGTAAGGAAACACAAGCCTTTTTCGAACAAAAGAAATCTGAGGCAAGGGCCCAACGTGAACAATACAGGGCACAGCGTGCAGACAGTGATCCACGCGCCCGTAAAGGCACCGGCGGCAAACGTACCGGAGAGCAAGGTAATGGCGATTGGGAAAGTGGCCGAACAGCGGGTACTGGCGGCGGCACCGGAAAGAGGCCGGCGAACAAGGGCTACAACCGCATGAGCTACATGGAAAGGAAGAAGAAGCAGGCCGGGAAAAAAGCCAATCCTGATTTTTCTGAGCAGAACGACAACCAGCCATTTGCCGATAAACGCAAACCAGCTTACCCTAAAGCAGCAGCTGGCGATGACCGCAAGGCAAAACCAGCCGGAAGCCGCTCCTTCGAAAGCAAAGGCGCATACGGCAAACCAGCTACCGACAAGAAGCCTTACCAAAAGTCATCCAGCGATAAAGCAGGTTTTTCCAAATCACCCGATTCAAAAATCAGTGGCTCGAAAAGCGGATATGCCAAGGAGGAGAAACCCTTTGGCAGGACAAAAAGTCCTTTTGCCGATAAAGGTGCCGCAGCCGCAACTGGTAAAGCAACAGGCAAAAATGCACCTGCTTTTTCCGCTCCAGCTGCCAGCAAAGTGACCGGCAAAAACACCGCCCCACCGGCAGCCGCCAAGGGCAAGGAAGCTAAAAATGTTATTCCCTTAAATAAATTCCTGGCCCATTCCGGCATTTCCAGCCGTCGCGAGGCTGCAGATATTGTGAAGTCGGGCCTGGTGGTCGTGAACGGAAAAGTTGTTACGGAACCTGGATTCAAAGTAACCGATAAGGATGAAATAACCGTGAATGGCAAGCCTATAGCGATTCGCCGTACCATGGTGTACATCCTCATCAACAAGCCCAAAGATTTTATTACCACCACCGACGATCCGCAAGGAAGAAAAACGGTGCTGGACCTTATACGGAATGCTACTACCGAGCGCGTATACCCCGTTGGCCGTCTCGACCGCAACACCACGGGCGTTCTGCTGCTCACCAACGATGGCGACCTCGCCCAAAAACTGGCCCACCCCAGCTACCAGGTAAAGAAGATCTACGAAGTAAAACTCGACAAGCCGCTTGTGAGGAAAGATTTCGATGCCATCCTGCAAGGCATCGAACTGGAAGATGGTTTCGTTGCGCCCGATGTACTGGCCTATGCCGACCCGAAAGACAAGAGCGTGATCGGCATCGAGATCCACAGTGGCCGCAACCGCATTGTACGCCGCATTTTTGAACATATGGGATACGATGTACGCAACCTCGACCGGGTGATGTATGCCAATCTTACCAAGAAGAATGTAGAGCGCGGTAAATGGCGTTTCCTCAACGAGAAAGAAGTGCGCCTGTTGAAATACCTTAATGCTTCGTACACCAAAACCAAAACGCCGACCCGTGGTTAAGACATCGCCCGAAATACTGATCGATAACGAACATTTTATCGTGCTCAACAAACCATCGGGCTTATTGAGCATACCCGACCGCGAAGGAAAAGATATCTCCCTAAAGCAGATGTTGCTGGAGAAATTCGGACAGATATTTACCGTTCACCGCCTCGACCGCGATACTAGCGGCATCATTGTTTTTGCCAAAGATGAGGAAACCCACAAGTTCCTGTCGCAGGCTTTTGAGGAAAGAACGGTAGAGAAATATTATCTCGGCATCGTCAATGGTGTACCGCCCGAAAAGAAGAAGACCATCGATGCGCCAATCGCCGAAAACCAGGCCAGGCGCGGTGTGATGCTGATACACCAGCGTGGCAAACAATCCATTACGGATTACGAAGTGCTGGAGGAATTTGGGAAGTTCTCCCTGGTTCGTTTCCGCATCCATACGGGCCGCACACACCAGATACGCGTGCACATGCAACACGCAGGTCACCCGATTGTGGTGGATCCACTATATGGGGATGCGGCGCCGATCCGGGTATCTTCCTTCAAGCGCAACTACAACCTGTCGCGCCAGGATGACGAAGAGCGCCCCATCCTGGGCAGGCTGGGCCTCCACGCGGAAAAGCTGCTCTTTAAGGATGCCCAGGGCAAATCGTATACCGTTGAAGCCCCGTTGCCGAAAGACATGCGCGCCTTGCTGCAGCAGCTGAGGAAGAAGAAATAGATCGGGCTTTGGGAAACCGGCTCACGGCCTGGATCGGTTACCGCCCGTTCGCCGAATCGGATACTGCCCTACGACCTGCTCAGCCCGCGCCCCTAAAGCCTCCCCTGCGCTCCCAGTGAACAGCCGTTTGCGTTATCCCTCAGAATTACCTATATTCGGATAGTCTGCCAGGTCACTGGCAGACTATCTTTTAACCCCAAATGAAACCCGGATAGCATTCGTTACTAAAACCCAACGCTCAACCGTTATGAAAAAGCTACTGCTGCCCCTGCTGTGCCTGGCCATCGCATTTACCTCCTGCAAAAAAGAAAAAAGTATTGACAGCAGCGACCCCGGCGCACCAACCAGTGGCGGCGGAAATGGTGGCGGCAATGACGGTGGTAACAATGGCCCTGACGGAGGCCTGGAAGTGAAATTAAACGGGCAAACCATCACCTTCACCGTAGAATCGGCCACGCTTCTGCGCTCAACCCAAACCAACCAAAAAAGGCTTGATATCAACGGGCTCTCAAAAGATGGTACGAAAAAGATCATTCTTACCTTCGGTGAGGAGACAGCAGTCGGTAATGGCATGTCGGTGAAGACTTATAAGGTCAAATTGTTCAATGAAGATGATCCTAACACGCCCGAGGACGAAAGCGATGATAGCATGGATGGGTTCATGACCTACGGCACTAAACTGGGCACCAACAGCTGGCTATTTGACGTGTACTCGGAAAACGGCACCTTCACCATTACTGCCTGCAATGAAAGCGCCAAAAAAGTATCCGGGACTTTCAAGACCACTTTGTCTCAAATGGATGACCCCACCAAGAAATTAGAATTCACAGAAGGCAAATTCACGAACGTGGCTTACATGGTCCTGAATTGATCAGCACTGCCTATAATTGTAAAGGGTGATCATCCAGATGGAGATCGCCCTTTATTATTGTAGTAACCGGACGTTATTCATTTTTATAAACTACGCCGTCCTTCATCACAAACTTCATTTTACCCATGGCCTGCACATCTTTGATTGGATCCCCCTCAACGGCTACGATATCGGCCAGTTTACCTTTTTCGATACTACCGATCAGTTCGCTCATGCCCAGCAGGTCGGCCGCCGCTACAGTAGCAGACTGGATCGTTTCAATGACCGGCATACCGGCTTCGTTCATGTACACAAACTCTAGCCAGTTTTTGCCGTGCATGTAAACACCCGCATCGGTACCAAACGCGATCTTCACACCAGCCTTATACGCTTTGCCAAAGGTTGATTGTATTTTGGGGCCGATGGCAAGGGCTTTGGGCGTCACCAGGTCGGGATAATAGCCGGGCTTCTTCGCCGAATCACCTACCGATTTACCAGCAGTGATCGTGGGCACATAATACGTACCATTTTGTTTCATCAGACTCATCACTTCGTCGTCCATATAGGTACCATGCTCGATGCTGTTGACACCTGCCCGCACTGCACGCTTCATCGCTTCGGCGCCATGGCAGTGGGCGGCTATTTTGAACCCATAGTCTTTTGCGGTAGATACAATGGCCTTGATCTCTTCTTCGGTGAACTGAGGATTCTCGCCACTCTTGGCCACGCTGAGTACGCCACCTGAAGCAGTTATCTTAATGAGATCGGAACCATCTTTATAACGCTGGCGCACAGCCTGGCGGCATTCGTCGGGACCATTGGCTACACCAGCAGCGGGTCCGGGATCCCCCATGAGGTCTTTGCGGTAACCATTGGTGGGGTCAGCATGGCCGCCAGTGGTGGCGATCGATTTACCGGCTGTTACCATCCGCGGCCCTTCAATCATTTTTTTATTGATCGCATTGCGCAGAGAGATGTTGACGCCCGTGCCACCCAGATCGCGCACCGTGGTAAAGCCGATAGCCAGTGTGCGTTTTGCATAGACCACCGATTGGAATGCGTAGTCAGACTGATTATAGGTAAACTTATTGAGGTACTGATTGGGATTGGTCTCATCTTCCAGGTGCACGTGGCAATCAATGAGGCCGGGCATCACGGTCTTTTCTTTCAGGTCGATCACTTTATCGGTACCGGCGGCTTTAAGGTAACCGGCCTGCACATCGGTGATCTTATTGCCTTCAACAATGATGGTGTATTGGCTTAGAACCTGTCCTTTGGTAGCATCGACAAGTTTACCGCAATGGAGCAGGGTACGTTGTGATAATAAGGTGATGGGGGCAGTTAAGGCCAGCAGCAGTAGTAGTTTTCTCATAAACGAATTTGCAGTAAGATATTTTGAAATGGGCTAAAAACAAAAACCTTCCTACAGAAGTAGGAAGGTTTTATAACGATGTCAGCTATTACAACTAAAAACTATTTGTCGAGGTTTGGCTGCGGTGTGTAACGCAGGTAAGGCTTTACCACTTGTACGCCTTTAGGGAACTTCTTGATTGCATCTTCAGTAGATACTGCAGGTACCACGATCACATCTTCACCATGTTTCCAATCGGCAGGTGTAGCAACGCTGTAACCGGAAGTCAACTGGAGCGACTCGATCACGCGGAGTACTTCATGGAAGTTACGGCCGGTAGAAGCAGGGTAAGTGATGGTGAGCTTAACTTTCTTATCGGGTCCGATCACGAACAGTGAACGAACGGTGAAGGTTTCAGAAGCGTTGGGGTGGATCATGTCGTACAGGGTCGCTACATTGCGGTCTGTATCGGCGATGATGGGGAAACCAACGTTACAATTTTGCGTCTCGTTAATATCGTTAACCCAGCCTACGTGCTTATCCAGAGAATCAACACTTACAGCCAGTACTTTTACATTGCGTTTTTCAAACTCGCCCTGGAGCAAAGCGGTTTTACCCAGCTCGGTAGTACACACGGGGGTGTAATCTGCAGGGTGAGAGAACAGGATACCCCAGCTATTGCCGAGATATTCGTAGAAGTCGATATCGCCAGCAGTCGTTTTAGCCTGGAAATTTGGCGCGATGTCTCCTAGTCTTAAGCTCATATCAAAGAAATTTATGGTTAAAAAAATCCGCGAACGGATAACGAAGATACAGATTCCCTACTCATGAAGTAGACTGTATTGTTAAATTTATCTTTTGGTTTGATTAATAACGTGTTGGAATTGTTTTTAACCCGGTTGCATTATTTTTTAGGGATAGGCCGGCAGTTAAGGTTTTGTACGACTGGCCAGGTGGACCTGGAGCAGGATCCTGATCTTGTACTGTGGGCCAGCACTAGGGTGGACCTGCCTGTTTTCCGTGCGAAATTGACCTGCGGATAGGCGGCAAACCCTCTTACAACCCACATGTCGGGTTACCGATATATAGGGCAAATGCAGATCGACATCAGGCAAGGTTGTCGGGATAGTTACTGGTTATACTCTAAAAGGCCTACTCGATAGTGTGCTTCATTGATGGTCCCGGGTACGATATCCAGTATAGCACACCCGAATAGTCAGTGAATGATCTATGAGCCATGGGCGAATTATCCCACAACAAGGGGCTCTATAGGTGCTCTGTAATTGCTCTGTAGATGCTCTGTAGGTGCTCTATAGTTTTTGCCACATTACGGTAATTTATAATGCATTATTTGCCGGTAGCCTTGGTGATGGCATACTTCCCGAAGCGGTTCTTGACGTCGTCGATTGCTTTGTAGAGGCCATTCTTTTTCTCGGTATCTGTAAACAGATTGGTTTGAACAGCTTCGTCGGTCAGTTCGCTGAGGCGTACGCCGAGCAGGCGCACGGGCTGACCCTTGCGCCAGAGTTTGTGGAAGAGTTCTTTGGCCTTGGGAATCAGTTCGTCGTCGTAGAAGGTATATGGAATGGTGGACTGCTTGGAAGTGGTTTCGAAATCGGGATAGCGTATTTTAACGGCAACACAACCGGCCGTTTTGTTTTCCTGCCGCAGTTCGTAGGCTACGCGTTCTGTCATGTGTACAAGTTCCACCATCAATTGATCAACACCCTTAATGTTTTCTTCGAAGGTATTCTCGGTTGAAATGGATTTGGCTTCATGGTAAGGCGTCACTTCGCCATGATGGATGCCTTGCGACTTATTCCAGAGGTCGAAGCCATATTTTCCGAATCGCTTTTCGAGCAGTTCGGGCGCCTGCTCGCTGAGGTCGCGAATGGTGAAGATGCCCATCGATTTGAGGACCTCATAGGTGGAGTCGCCCACACCGGGTATCTTGTTGACGGTGAGTGGTGCGAGGTATTCCTTTTCCTTGCCAAAGGGTATATGCAGATAACCATTGGGCTTGGCCTGGTCGGTAGCGATCTTGGCCACCATTTTATTGGAAGCCATGGCGAAAGAGATGGGCAAGGCTGTTTTGTCGATGATCTCCTGTCGCAGGTCGATGGTCCACTGGTAGGGCTGGAAGTATTTTTCCATGCCGGTGAGGTCGAGGTAGAACTCGTCGATGGATGCTTTCTCGAACAGCGGGGCTTTGTCGGCTATAATATTGGTAACGATGCGGGAGTATTTGCTGTAATCGCTCCGGCTGTTGTTGGTGACGATGGCTTGCGGGCAAAGCTTTAGCGCCGTCTTCATCGGCATGGCAGAGTGAATGCCAAACTTGCGGGCTTCGTAGCTGCAGGCGGCCACTACACCCCGCTCCCGGCCGCCCACCAGGAGGGGCTTGCCCTTGAGGGAGGGATTGTTGAGGCATTCGACCGACACGAAAAAGGCGTCGAGGTCGAAGTGGGCGATAATGCGTTGTTGAGTGGCCGCCATGGTAGCTGCAAAAATACAAAGAAGCGGGCTGGCGAGGAAAGCGAATCGAAGACAAAGAACAGGCGCCGCGGGTTGAGCTGTCCAGAAGGGGCGCCGGAACGATGAGCCTATTTACTTATTTTTACCGCATGGAGCAGGAACTGCAGATGCTACGCAAACAAATCTTTGCCTTACATCCTTTGTCGGAGGATGAGTGGAATGAATTTTCCGCCATCTGGCAGCCGGTGCAGTTCAAACGCAAGACCATTCTCACCACTGCCGGCGAAACAGAGCGTTATCTCTATTTCGTCGTGGAGGGCGTGCAACGCGCCTTCTACATCGACGAGAAGCATCCCGAGGCGACCGTGGTTTTTAGTTATGCTCCTTCCTTCTCGGGCATCGTCGATTCTTTCCTGACGCAGCAGCCTTCGAAATACTTTCTCGAAACACTCACCACCAGCAAAATGCTGCGCACCTCTTACCAGCAGGTGCAGGCCCTCATGGACAAGTACCATAATATTGAACGTTGGATACGGTTGTCGGTCTCGTACGTCATGATGGGATTGCTGGAGCGGCAGATCGAATTATTGAGTTACAGTGCTGAAGAGAAATTCCGCATCCTCCTGAAACGCAGTCCACACGTGCTGCAGCTGATCCCTCATAAATACCTCGCCTCTTACCTGGGCATCGACGCCAGTACATTCAGCAAACTGATGGCCAGCGTGCGGATATAAGGATGAAAGCGCGGAGGGAATGAGGGGAAAGCGTAGGAAGGCAACCTAAGGTTCGGTGGCGAGGCGGCGGAAGCACTCCGATGAAAGCACTTTAGCAAATGGATGATCAGTAAGTGGAACTAAGGTTGCATTCGCGGAGAAATGAGGAGAGGCGTGAGGATTTAGCGGGCAGACGCAACGCCCTTCCTGGAAACAATGTCCTCAGCTTTCAGAGGCGGTTTGACCGTTCAACCACGTTCCTGTCCGTTTCGTTACATTTTAAATTTCCCTTAATTCAGGTTTTGATTAGCATTGACCTTTAAAACTTTGCCCCCATGACCCGATTTTTTACCTGCTTTTGTGTTCTCCTCCTTTCATTTGGCGCTATGGCGCAATCCACCCATATTGGCGCTGAGGTCGCCTATTCGGCTGACCTTTTCAAGCAAACAGATGCAGGCAGTCGCCTCTCTCAACCAGATGTTTCCAGCGCGTTGTGGGGCGTGAACATACGGCATGTATTGCAACAGAAATTGTTTTTTGAAACAGGACTATATGCACGCGCTTACAAGGTAGGCATCGCTTTCGATGGCGAATACGGCACGCAATCCACTGATCGCAACGGTTATTTGCTTCCGCTTAGAGTAGGTTTGCGCCTGCCCCTGCTGAAAGGCGCTGTTGCGCTGTGTCCGGTTACCGGTATCACTTTCGGCGTTACCGATGAAAGCGAAGGCGGTATGATCGGAGAAGCCCAGGCCCTGGCTAAAGAGCCGATCACGTATTCCTACAACCTGCAGCACCCCTCGCAGGTATTTTCGCTCTTTCAGGCTGGCCTCGGTATCGACATTAAATTGTGGCCCAAAACGATCCTGCAACTGAGCAGCAACTACTATGGCGGATTGAGCAAAATGATGAAGCAAACCATTGAATACAAGCCCATGTCGAGCAGCAGCAGCGTTCCTGTGCAGGCCATCCAGGAGTCAAGGGGCAGTTTTTATACAGTAGGCATCGGGGTCAAGCGGGCCGTTACCTGGTTTTAAAGAATCTTGGCGCAGACCAAGATTTACTAACAAACAGCCCGGTAGCTTTGTACCATCAAATCAACGCACATGAACCCAATACAAAGCTCGAAGTTACTGGACCAACTTTCGGCAGATACCAAGCAAGTCATCCTCACCTTACATTATTTGTTGCAGACAGACCCGGGTATCCTGTTGCAGCAACCCGCTGCCGGCAAGTGGAGCGTGGCCCAGGTGGTTGAACACCTCAACTCCTATGGCCGCTATTATCTGCCACTCATTCAGCAAGCGCTCCAAACCCAATCGAATAAACCTTCGCCCCTCTTCAAAACAGGTTGGCTGGGCAATTATTTCACGAAGTCGATGCTGCCCAAAGAAGATGGACGTATTCCCAATAAAATGAAGGCTCCTAAAGATCACCGCCCGTCGCCCCATGTCGACAGTCTGGCTACTTTGAAGACCTTTCTTGAACAGGAGAAATTACTACTGGAATTATTACACCAGGCGCGCGCCAACAACCTAAATAAGATCAGGATACCTATTTCCATTGCGAAGTTCATCACGATCAACCTGGGCGATACGTTCCGTTTCCTCATTGCTCACCACCAACGGCATTTTGTACAGATCGCCAATACCATCGAAGCTGTAAAGGGAAATCAAGGCTACACGTTTGCCAATGGTGTTGTGCCTTCCTGAATACAAAGCAAAAGCGTCGTGTCGGTACCCGCAGGCCACTGACACAACGCTCCTAAAAAGTTTATAGCAGGTGTAAGCCGTATGCAACCACCGGGTATCAATGATCGTAGTAGCTAAGCCACTTAAGGGGCGACCAGGTATCCCCTATCGTCGTTTCGAGGATCTTGCCCGCAGCACCTTCAAAATTATCGCTATTACTTAACAGGATAACCGAAATCCCTTTTTCGGGATAACTTACGCAGTAATTCTGCCATCCCTCGGAATGTCCGCCATGAAAAAATGCTTTTCCATGAGGCGTCTTGATCAACCCCCATCCCAGTCCCCACGACAGGTCAATGCTCCTGAATTCGCTTTTATCGGTGAGGCTATCCCGCAACGGTCCAAAGCCCCGCTTGCTGGTAACACGGATCTGAGGCGACAACATCTGTGCATAGAGGGCAGACGAAAGTCCTTTTTTGCCGAGCACATCAGCTACAAACAATCCGTAATCGCCAGCGGTTGTCACCATTGACCCTGCTCCCCTCGCACTGGTTCGTTTCTCAGCACCGATCACTTTTCCATCCTTGTCGTGCCCAACTGCATAATCGGCCTCAAATTCTTTCTGCCACACCATCGCGGTATGCTTCATACCCAGCGGCTCATAAATATATTCGCTGCACAAGGCCTGCAGGCCCTTTCCCGTGTGTTCCTCTACTATAAACCCCAGCAGGTTCATGCCTTCGTTGGAATAATACATCGCTTTGCCCGGCTTATTGATCAGCGTAAGCGTGGTACTGTCGCCGTAGAAATAACGCAATACAGGCAACCCGGATGAATGGCTCAGCAGCATGCGCGCCGTGACCTTATTGAATTCGGGTTGTTTCTCCAGATCTTTCCATTTGGGATATTCGCCAATAGGTTGTTTAAGATACGTGTAAACAGGTTTATCCAGCTCAAACACACCTTTATCGACCAGCTTCAGGAACAAATAAGTAAACAGGGGCTTGGTGAGCGAAGCTGCATAAGAAACGGTGTTGTCGGTAAACGGCTCACCGGTTTGCTGGTTCTTTACACCAAAATAATTGCGGTAAATGATCACATTGTTCTTCACTACCACCATCGACAGACCGGTGAGCTTCTGTGCATCTGCGATGGCTTTGATCTTTTTCGTGAGCTCTTCGGTACTGGTTGTTTTACGTCCATTCAACATGGGTACGGGTTCGGTAACGGGAGCTGATCCTGTTGTTGCCGTAGCAAGGGTGAGCAACAAGATGGCTAAGGATTTCATAATTAAGTATTTGTTCTTAAGGTTTAAAAAGCGTGCCACAATGATCCACAATTGAAATTGAAGCGGTTACAAATGTAATTCATAATAAGTGTACGATTACGAACAGTCGCTGTTCTGTTTCGGCACATATCATTGTTGCATGTATGAAGTTGTTGTTTACGGAATAAAAAATCCC
Organism: Paraflavitalea sp. CAU 1676; assembly: GCF_029223285.1. GTDB lineage: Bacteria > Bacteroidota > Bacteroidia > Chitinophagales > Chitinophagaceae > Paraflavitalea. Next base: position 200,132 of record NZ_JARHUJ010000011.1, read on the forward strand.
TGCTCCCGTTTTGCCGTCGCGTTGAGCGAAGACACCAGGAGCAGGGTATAAAGGATGGGCGAAAAGAATTTCCTGTGCTTTTATCTTTTATTGCATTCTACGGCTTTCACTATCGATCGCGTTCTTCCTGTTGGCGTTGGCCTTTACATTTTTATTACCAAAGCGATACGTGAAGGTGGCTTTCACAAAGCGGGTCTCGGGTTTTGCATAGTTCACCGATTGCACACCGAACGACGACACGTTGAATCTTGAATTGAAAGTATTGAACGGATCGCTGACATTGACAGTCAACGTGCCTTTCCCCTGCAACATCGTCTTCGAAGCGCCGATCGACGAATTAAACCTTGATTTATATGTTACCACTCCCAATGCCATGGGCGAGAAGTACATGCCAGATACCTGTACTTTGAATCCTTTTGGTAGCAGGATGGTATGATCGCTGCTGATGAAGGCAGTGACCTGCGCATTGTTGAGATCGGAACCGGCGGGCGCATTGAATGCAGCGTATGAGATCACAAGACTGTTGTTGGTGATCCACTTGTTTTGGAAGATTGCCTTGGAATGAGATATGTTGGCTTCATAATAGTCCGCATTGCTGAGGTTGTCGTAGGTGCTGATGACAGCCGGCGATGCGGTGTCTTTGCGGTAGATATCGGCCAGCACGTCGTTGTACCGTACATAGGTGAGGGAAGTGAACAATTCATTGTTCCAGGAATAGGACAGTTCAAAATTGTGCTGTATGCCCGGCTTGAGGTAAGGATTGCCCTGTGAATAGCTGTACTGGCTCTTGTAAATGATAAAGGGATTCACAATATCGTATTTGTAACGCTCGATGCTTTTGCGGTAGGAGAAAGCTAACAGGTTATTTTCTGAAGCCTGGTATTGAATACCTGCATTGGGAAAAATGTTGAGGTAGTTGTTGGCATTGACCTGCTGCGTAGTGACGGAATTACCTTCGGTATGGGTTTGTTCGGCCCGGACTCCCAGCATCACGGAGAACTTTTTGAACTGCCTGTTTACATTTGCATAGGCAGCGTACACATGCTCCTGGTAAATGAAGTGGTTGGTTTTACCATTGTCTTTTACCCATGTACCGTTGTCGTCTTTTTGCCACTGGGCATCATTGTCGGTTGTGGCCGCCGACACTTTCGCGCCCGCCTCGAAGCTGCCTTTGGTAATGGGTTGTGTATAATCCACAGCAAAGGATTTGATATCGTTGTTGGCGGGTGCATTGGCCTGGAGCTGGTTTACGGCATACTCCTTACCGAGGGGGGTGAAATAGCGGGTGGTGAAGCGATCATTCCATTTTTTATCGTAGCTGAAGTAATCGGCATTGAACCTCAGCTCCCTGCCTGCTGAATCGAGGATGGTCTTATAGTAAAGATTGACGGAAGGAATGAGGTAACGGACGCTTCCAGCGGCAGTTACGGTAGAGAACGAATCCTGTTTAGTGCCTGCATAATTCGCCAACGAACGGGTATCGTTGCTCTTTTCAATATTGTTGGCCATTCCCTTTACCAGGATGCCGAATACATTTCTTTTGTTGATCTCGTAATCCAACCCAAGTTTGAGGCTGTGGTTGCGGAGCAGGCTGTTGCCTTCCGTTTCATCAGCAATTTGTTTGCCTTCGTTCAGGTACCGGGTGAAGTTGCTTTTGCTGTATTGCTGGTTGTTGAGGTAATCGTAACCGCCGTACACATTGAGCCTTTTACTGCGGTGGTTGAGCGTGAGTCCGGTGTTGAAGGAGCCGTAAGTGCCTGCACGTCCGCTGAGCGTGGCGGTGCCATTGGTGCCCAGTTTGGTATTCTTCGCCATGATGATGTTGATGATGGCGCCTCCCTGTGCTTCGTATTTGGCCGAAGGGTTAGCAATCAGTTCTATGCGGTCGATGCCATTGGCGGTCATCGCGCTCAGCATATTTTTGAGGTCTTCGCCGCTGAGGTTCGAGTAACGGCCATCGATCAATACCACGATCTTTTTGCCTTTCAATTGTAAACCACTGCCCAGTTCTACCACGCCGGGGGCACGCAACAATACTTCCCAGGCGGTTCCGCCAGCGGCAATCGGGCTGCCTGCGATATTGACGATCATTCTATCAACCTTCTGCACGATGAAGGGCTTGCTGGCGGTTACCGTTACCACTTTAAGATCTTTCTGATCGAGCACGAGGCGGGTAAGGTATTGATTGCCGGGCTGCACACCGGTAAGGGTGATCGTTTTGTACCCGATGTATGCTATCTTGAGCGTATAAGCGCCGGCGGAGCGGTCTTTGAAACGGAAATTACCTTTGTTGTCGGTGGTGGTGGTAGCCACGGGTTGGTCTTGCTGGAGCAAGGCCACCGATGCCTGTGGCAGGGGCTGCGTACTAAGACTGTCCGTAACGGTACCGGTAATATCCTGTGCAGTGGCGAAGCCTACTATAAAGAAGCTGATCAGAAAGGCAGTGGTGAAGATAATGATGCGGCTCATATGAAGGGTGTGTGTTTGTTTGTTGATGACACAAACCTATCACCTGAAACCAAGGGAGAAATGGTCGTTTCGGCAAAGAGGGATGGTTGTGCGACGTAATCGGAAGGGCGAAATTTCGTCGAAGAAAAGGCCGGTTACATCGAAGGAGCTGCCGGAGAACTCCTAACCTGTTTATTCTTGTACTCATGTTAAAACGACTACCACCAGGCTTGCGCCAGCTCAACACCTTTCCCTTCTATTATGAAGTATCGGTATGGCTGATCTGCGTTTGCACTTATAAATACAGTTACCTGTTGGATGTATCTGACCTGCCCAATCCGCAGTTCGATAATTTCCCCCATCCCCAACTGATCCTTTTCGCCATAGGGCTATCGCTGTACACCATTCCTTTCTACCGGTGGCTGGTGCCCACGTTGCTGAAAAAGAAGAAAAACGGCTGGCTGCCGGTGGCCATCATCCTCTATTTCGGGCTGGTGTGCAAGGTGAGCAACTGGATCGTATCGAACATTTTCTATTACCTCACCCCGGCTTCTCCCCTCAAGGATTTTTACGCGAAATGTGTTACGCTTACCACCGGGCTGCTGCGCCGCCCATTCGGCTGGACACCCAATACCCTGTTTGCCGACATCATCGTATTCCTTTCGGTAGCCTTCATATGGTATGCTTTCGAGAACGAACGCAAAAAGCACCTGCTGGAGAAAGACAACCTCGTACTGCAGCTGGATGCCCTGAAGGCCCAGCTGCATCCGCATTTCCTCTTCAATACGCTCAACAATATTTACGGCATGAGCCTTACCGGCAATAAGGAAACGCCTTCGTTCATTCTGCGCCTGTCGGACATGATGCGTTTCATTTTGTACGACTGCCAGCGCAACCTGGTATCGCTCGAAAAAGACCTGGAGTTCCTGGAGAATTACCTCGAGATGGAAAAGCAGCGCTACCCCGCCGCAAATATTCAATTCACCATCAGTGGTGAGGCGCTGGGTAAGCAGATTGCGCCACTGTTATTCATCCAGTTCGTTGAAAACAGTTTCAAACACGGCGCGCACCGGCTCAACGATACCGGCTTTATCCACGGGTCGCTGCGCGTGGAAGGCAACAGCCTGCACTTTGTGTTGCGGAATGACGTATTTGCGATCGCCACCCCTGCCAGTGCTTCTCCCTACGGCGGGGTAGGCATCGAAAATGTACGAAAACGGCTGGCGCTGTACTATCCACACCAGCATACGCTTTCGATCAACAAGACCCACGAAGTTTTTGAAGTACAATTGTCCATAACCGCCTTATCTTCATAACCATGACGGCCCCTGCACCCGTAATCCGCTGCCTCATCGCCGATGATGAACTGATTGCTCACCAGATCCTGGAACAATATATCGTTCAAACGCCCGGACTGCTGCTGGTAGCCAAATGCCGCAATGCGCTGGAGGCTTTCGCGAAACTGGAGCAGCATGCCATCGACCTCATTTTCCTCGATATCGAAATGCCCCTGGTGAACGGCATCACCTTTCTCAAAACCCTCACCAATCCGCCCCGGGTTATCTTCACTACCGCGTATGCCAACTACGCGCTCGAAGGGTACGACCTTAATGTAACCGATTATTTACTGAAGCCCTTTTCGTACGAGCGCTTTGTAAAAGCGGTTGAGAAGGTACAACAACTGATGCCCGCCGCACCGGCTGCGGAGGCTGAAGCGGATGGCGTCAACTACCTGCTGGTGAAGGAAAAAGACGGACTGATGAAGATCGCCTACGACGACATCCTGCACATCGAAGCTTCGCGCGATTATATGAAGGTCCATACCGTATCGGGACACCACCTCATTCACCAGACAATGAAGAAGCTGGAGGAGCTGCTCCCCGCCGACCGGTTCATCCGCACGCACAAATCCTTTATCGTGGCTTTGCGCCAGATCAAATTACTGAAACCCGATGCGGTGGTGCTGATGAACAGATCGGAGATACCGGTGAGCGTGAATTATGCGGATACCGTGAAGGAGAAATTTGCCCGTTCGTAGACTTAACGGTTAATTCTGTACGGCACGGTTTTTATACTATAGATTTAACAAGCCTTATTCGGAAAAAAAATACTAAATTAACAGTCTGCTTTATCTCTCTTTACGCGACCCTTTCGTAAGGATATTTTGAACCACCGTACATCTTAATATCGTTTACTATGCGGATCATGTTTTTGTGTTTTATTGGAATGATGAGCCTGGGGCGCGTATTCAGTCAGGACCTTCTTCAGCCAGAACCGGCTGACCAATCGGTGAGCCAGAAAACTTCTTCCCGCCAGGGGAAAGAGATCAGGATCTATCCCAATCCAGTGAATGAAAATCAATTCAAGATCAACCTGGGGAAGCGCTATACCGGCGCTATCGAGATCGCTATTTTCAGCAGTACCGGCACCATGGTACACCAGGGGCGCCAAACGACCACCGGCGACCAGGTGATCCCGGTCGTAATGCCGCACAAGCTACCCGGCGGTGTATACACGCTGCATGTGGTGATGGGCGATGCGGTGAAGAAAGCGCGACTGGTGGCTTCCGAATAAGGAATGAATTTGCGGGAAGGCGACCTGCCTTCTCCTGTTACCGCGCTAACCAGCTTGCTACAGTTGGGCAGCTTTACCTGAATATATCGAGCAGTCCGTCGGGCAATTCCACGAGCACCTGCTTTTTATGCTGGTCTATCTTCTGCAGGGTTTCCTGATGTATCGGTATGAGTGCTTCTTTGCCATCGAGGTCGATGCGGCAAAGGACCTGGTGAGGCTGTTCGATGACTTCGAGTATCTCGCCGATGTCGGTGCCATTATCGATGATGTGAAAGCCAAGAAGGGATATGGGGGCCGATTTACCGGCATATTGATGGAAGGCTGCTTCTTCGAGCCATACCTGTTTTTGAACCAGCTTCTGCGCCGCTTCTTTGGTGTCGATATTTTCCAGCTTGATGTAAAGCTCCTGATCGGTCTTTGCGCGGGCCGATTCGATGAAGTAGGGCAAAAGTTCTTCCTTCCTGTCTTCGAGGTACAGTGTTTCGAGCCCTTTGAGGGCTGTTTTTTTGCCGAGTTCGTGGCGGAGGATAAGTTCGCCGCCCACGCCAAATGTGGCTACCAGTTTGCCGATGCTGCAGTAATTGATCATATAACGGTTGAATACAAGGGATACCAGAAAAAAATCCCGACGACAAAGATAGTCATCGGGATTTAATGAGTTTGGCTTTAGCTATACTGCCGCTTAGGAGGCTTCTCCCTCGCTTCTCCTTCTGATAGGAGCGCCAACACCACCACGGCGGACTCTTCTGTCCTTAGCGTTTGCTTCCTGGCGTTTCTTCACCTGTACCTCATGCTCTGAGTGCCAGGTTTGGAACTTCACCATTGCAGCAGCCTCGTCGAAGAGACCCAGTTTAACACCGCGCAATAAGTGTTTCAGATACAGAACTCCCTTGAACGACAAAATTCTGCGTACAGTGTCTGTGGGCTGAGCGCCTTTATGCAGCCAATCGAGGGCTTTCTGGCGGTCGAGCTGAATGGAAGCCGGAACTGTAAGCGGATTGTACGTACCTAATTTCTGGATAAATTTTCCATCTCTGGGAGAGCGGGCATCTGCCACTACGATGAAATAAAATGGTCTTTTTTTAGACCCGTGACGTTGCAGTCTGATTTTAACTGGCATTTTAAATAGACATTTAAATGCGTGAACAAATAGGGTTACTTTCTACTTTTTCAAGGAGTGCAAAGATAGCAATCCCCTTGATTTTTTCAAATATAATAATTCGTTGGAAAACGGAGCTCACTTCCTCAAAAATTAAAATTAAAAAAATATTAAGCGCCTCTCAGCACAGCTTATTGGAAGTTTTGCAAGATTTCCGGGCGACTATTACCTTCTTCCTAATCCCATGCGGCCCATGGGCATTTTATTCATCATCTTCATCATCTCCTTCATCTGCTCGAACTGCTTGAGGAAGGCGTTCAATTCCGTGAGGTCTTTACCGGCTCCTTTGGCGATACGCGCCTTGCGGCCGGGGCTGATAATATCGGGATTGGCGCGTTCCTGGGGCGTCATGGAGTTGATCAGGGCTTCGATGCCTTTGAACGAATCGTCGCTGATGTCGATGTCCTTTACAGCCTTTCCTACACCGGGTATCATACCCAGCAGATCTTTGATGTTACCCATCTTCTTGATCTGGTCGAGCTGCTGCTTAAAGTCTTCAAAATCAAACTGGTTCTTACGGATCTTCTTTTCCAGCTTCTTCGCCTGCACCTCGTCGAACTGAGCCTGGGCCTTTTCCACGAGGGTGGTGATATCACCCATGCCGAGTATACGCTGGGCCATCCGCTCGGGGTAAAACACGTCGAGCGTGTCCATCTTTTCGCCGCTACTCACAAACTTGATCGGCTTGTTGACGGTGTATTTGATGGAGAGGGCGGCACCACCGCGGGTATCACCATCAAGCTTCGTGAGTACCACCCCCGAAAAATCGAGGCGGTCGTTGAAGGCTTTGGCGGTGTTGACGGCGTCCTGGCCGGTCATGGAGTCCACCACGAAAAGGATCTCGTTGGGGTTCACGGCGGCCTTGATATTGGCTACTTCGGTCATCATCGCCTCGTCGACGGCCAAACGGCCGGCAGTATCGATGATGAGTACGTTCTTATTCTTGCTTTTGGCTTCTTTGATGGCGTTGGTGGCGATGGCTACCGCATCCTTATTGTCAGGCTCGCTGTATACATCGATGCCGATCTGGCCACCCAATACCTTCAACTGGTCGATCGCGGCCGGACGGTAGATATCGGCGGCTACCAGCATGGGGGAAAGTCCCTTCTTGGTTTTGAGGAAATTGGCCAGTTTGCCCGAAAAGGTGGTTTTACCCGAACCCTGCAGGCCTGCGATGAGGATGACGGCGGGATTGCCTTTGGTATTGAACGTGCTTTCTGTGCCTCCCATCAGCTCTACGAGCTCGTCCTTGACGATCTTGACCATCAACTGGCCGGGGCTTACGGCGGTGATCACTTTCTGACCGAGGGCGGTTTCCCGGATCTTATCGGTAAAGTCTTTGGCGATCTTATAGTTTACGTCGGCATCTACCAATGCGCGGCGGATGTCTTTTACAGTAGCAGCAATATTGAGTTCGGTAATCCTGCCTTCCCCTTTTATCTGTTTAAAGGCGGATTCCAACTTCTCCGATAAAGACTCGAACATATTGAACGGTGTTTAAAATGAACCAATTACCGGGAACCGGGGTAATGCTATAAAGTTCAAAGGTGAATGTAATTGTTACATTCACCTTTGAACGGACTGCAAATTTACAGTAGAAATAGCTATTAAAGTGTAAAGTTTTCTTTGGGTAATGCTACATTTTAAGGTTAAACGCCCAAATAACCGCGCAATTCCCTGGAACGGGAGTTGGTACGGAGCTTGGTGATGGCTTTGTCTTTAATCTGACGAACGCGTTCGCGGGTGAGGTTGAACTTCTCTCCGATGTCTTCGAGGCTCATGGGATGGTCGACCCCGATGCCGAAGAAGTAACAGATCACTTCTTTCTGCCTTTCGGTGAGCATCTTCATAGAGCGTTCAATTTCCTGTTTCAGCGATTCGTTGTGCTCGATCTGCAGGTTGGCCCTTTCGGCATTCGGATTCTCCAGCACGTCTACGAGGGTATTGTCTTCCCCTTCGGACAGTGGCGTATCCATGCTTACGTGGCGGGCTGCAATGCCCAGCGTAGCTGACACTTCTTCAGTTTCCAGTTCAAGCAGTTCCGCCAATTCTTCAGGTGAGGGTTCCCGTTCATACTCCTGTTCCAGTTGGGAGAATGCCTTCTGGATCTTGTTGGTGAGACCAACTTTGTTGAGTGGCAGGCGTACAATGCGGGATTGCTCGGCCAGGGCCTGCAATATGCTTTGACGGATCCACCAAACTGCGTAGGAGATAAATTTGAAACCGCGGGTTTCATCGAAGCGTTGAGCGGCTTTGATGAGGCCCAGGTTGCCCTCATTGATGAGGTCTGGCAGGGAGAGTCCCTGATTCTGATACTGCTTTGCGACCGAAACTACGAAGCGCAGGTTTGCTTTGGTAAGCTTGTCGAGCGCGGATTGATCGCCTTGTTTGATTCGGCGTGCCAACCGCACTTCCTCTTCGGGGCTGATCAATTCGACTTTACCAATTTCCTGCAGGTACTTTTCAAGGCTCTGAGATTCACGATTCGTGATCGATTTCGTGATCTTGAGTTGACGCATACTCATAGGTAGGTCATTTAAAGGGTTTTTAAGGTTTAAAGGCTACGTACTAGATACGTGAAAAAACGCTGTACGGGTTATTTTCTTGCATCCGGACTGCCGACTTATAAAAGTTGGCCTTCAGCAATTTAATGATTTCCGGCCCGGAAACCAAATTATTCACATTTAAATTGCTGGTTGTCAGTAGCTTTAAAGTTTTTCGGGTTATATATGACTTTCCCTACCTTTAACGGGGTTTGCAACAAAAAAATTTTGGGGGTTGCATTATTTTTCTATTATTGCGCATTGGTATTATAAAAAGATCAATACAAGGAGTAGATGAGTAAGAAACAACAATTTACGTTAGAGTATCCGTTAAGATGTTCTCCTTCCATTTTATATGAATTCCTTAGTACGGCCGCCGGTTTGCAGGAGTGGTTTGCTGATAAAGTGGATGAACGGGATAATGTTTTCAGTTTTTCCTGGAATGGGACAACCGACAGAGCTGAAGTAACTGAAAGTGAACCAGAAAAATTCATACGATTCCATTGGTTACATGCACCAACTGATGAATATTTTGAGTTCCGGATCGAAAAATCAGAAGTTACCAACCAGACGATACTTGTTATCAGGGATTTTGCAGAAAAAGCAGAAGTAAAAGATCAAAGCCAACTGTGGGGTTATCAGGTTAAGGACCTGTTTCACCGCCTGGGTAACTAATCAGTGGCCCATCGCCTGCAATAACACCTGGTACAACTGCATAAGTTTCGCATTGGCATGTTCCCATTGCTCCAAAGGAATTTTAGCGGATAGCTTACAGAAATTACTACTCGATAGCAATTCTTCTATCGAGTATTCATCCAACTGATGAAGCGGCATGTAATTGCTTTCCTCAAAATGATGTTGCCATTCATCGGCTGCGATGCACAGGTAAAATCCATGCTGTTTCAACAATGGTAAATTATCACGGAGGGTGCGCTCATATCGCTCTTTGTAGCTGCCCTTAAGCTGCAGCGTAAGACTGAAAAAATGGCCCCACCAGAAGAAAGTGCGGATAGACCAGGTATCTTCTTTACCGAATACGCGCGGAAAATCGAGCATCACCCAGGGCAATCCTTCATATTTTTCTCCTTTTGATATTTTGGGCGAAGAAGCTGCCGCGGCTTCCGGCAACGGATGACGCAGCTGTTCATGCAGCGATCTCATGACGGGAATCTGCTGCCCCATCAGCGCTACTACTTTATCGATGATGATATTCTTTGTTAAAAGCCATGCTGCGTTCTGTATCAGGGTTGATTCCTCTGCTGAAAGCTGTATTTTTGCCGCGTTCATTGAATAAAGTTAATCAACCGTTCCGGGTTTTGTGGCTAGCGGAAGGGCATGTGCAACAGTAGTTGCCCCACGAGGTGATCGAATGAACGTTCAGGGAATACCTGCATGCCTGGCCGGAACAAGAAAAGTGAAACCAACATAGTGATCAAAAAACTGGATATACTGGTCCTGAAGGCGTTTATAGGGCCCTTCATTGCCACATTTTTCCTCACCTTGTTTGTATTGATCCTGCAGTTCTTCTGGCTGTGGATCGACGATTTTGTGGGCAAGGGAATCGATGGCATGACCATCGTTCGCCTGATCATTTACCTGAGCGCGACGCTGGTGCCCCTGGCACTCCCCCTCGCCGTGCTGCTTTCTTCTATCATGACCTTTGGCAACCTGGGCGAAACCTTCGAGCTGGTGGCCATCAAATCGGCCGGTATCGGCTTGCTGCGTTTCATGCGTTCGCTGCTGGTGACCACCTTACTGCTAGCCGTGCTCGCTTTCTACTTCAACAACAACGTGATCCCCGTTGCCAACCTGAAAATGAAAACCCTTCAGTACGACCTGGTGAACCAAAAGCCGGCTTTCGATCTGAAGGAGGGTACCTTCTACAACATGATCCCCGGTTACTCCATCAAGGTAGCTAAAAAGGTCAACGACTCTGTACTCAACGATATTATCATCTTCGAGACCAGCCCCAATGTGCAGGACAATATGATCTCGGCCAGGCGGGGTGTGATGCGCATGTCGGACGATAAGCGTTACCTCGAATTCACCCTGCAGGATGGCTGGCGTTATGAGGAAGAAGGGGAAAGGACCGGTGTCAATAGCCGCTTCTACCGGCTGGGTTTCAAGGAATATAAAAAAGTACTCGACCTCAGCGCCCTGATGCGGAATTTCACGTCGGATAGTGTGTATAAGGACCGCGCCGAAATGCTCACCATCCTGCAGCTTAACCGGTCCATCGACTCCGTACAAAAGATGCTCAACCAGTTCCATGAGCGCCATAAAGCCGAAATGAAGGCCTACCTGCCTTTTATGCAGTATATGGACAGTGGATGGGCGAAGGTGAGGGTGCCGGCTTTGAAGAAGGACACACCTTTCATCAAAACCCTGCCCGACAGTGCCCGCGTGAGCGTCATTGACCAAAGTATTTCTTTCACGAGCTCACTGAAATCGACGCTCGACGGCGCCGCCACAGATTACGAGAACAGGCGCAAGGAATTGCGCATTCACCTCATGACCTGGCACGAAAAATTCACCATGTCGATCGCTGTACTGGTGCTGTTCCTGATCGGTGCTCCTCTCGGATCGATCGTCCGGAAAGGAGGTATCGGTACGCCCGTGGTATTTGCGGTGATCTTCTTCGTGGTATTCTTCCTGCTGAATAATTTCGGCAAGAAGTTCGTTAAGGAGGACGTGTTGCAGCCTATTGCCGGCATGTGGCTGGCCACGATCGTGCTGCTGCCCATTGGCTTCTTCCTCATTTACAAAGCACTCCATGACTCTCAACTGTTCAATAAAGAATTCTACTACCGCTTCTTCCGTAAGCTGAGGAAGAAAAAGGCTGCGGCGAAAGAACCTGACGAGTTACCAACGGAGCTGGAAGCGGAGATCTCCGGCGAAGACCTGACGATCAAGAAAGATCAGCCGGCTGAAGGCTGATCAACCACCGGTTGGTAGGGCTGTTCGATGTAACCTTTTGAAGGTACCTTGAGGATATCCTGGTCGATCTGCTTTTTGCTGATCGAGGTAGCAGTATAAGTAATCTTTCCCTTTTTGTATTCGTACGTATATTTCAGCACCAGTCCGGGTATGCAGGCAAAGACGGGCTCTACGAGCGCGGGTTCCGTACGCTGTATCTGGCGGGTAAACCACGCGGTGATGATCTTTCCGTCGGCAAGTGTGATCACCGCTTTGTTGCAGGCATAGCCGGATACGAAGGCGGTATCGTCGGCCAGTTTACAGCTGGCTTGTCCGTATTTCGCGTTGTATTGTTTCCACTGTTCTGCATTGAGGTACACCTTGTTCTTGTTCTTCCCCGACTCCTTGACGATGGCTGCAGTACGCTCTTCGTTGCCGGGAGGCAGCATAAAGATGCTTTGCATGCGCATGAGGCTTACCAGTCGCAGGCGTACGAGGCCATTGCTGATGAACAGGGTCTTGGTGCCGCCATTGTAGGCTTCACCAATGCCAACGCTTCTTTTCCTGGATTTGCTGAGTTCGATCGTGTAAGTGACGGTAAGGTCATCGACCGATTTAAGCGGTACCAGCTCTTTGGGCGGGGCAGTTTGGGGCGCCTGCGTCAGTGACATGGTGACGAAAGCGATTGCTACGGTATAAAAGAGGTTCGTGCGTGACATGGTCTTCGGGTGGAATGAAAGGTCATTCCCAGGTTAATAATTAAAAATGAATTCAGCCAGGTCTATCGGATCCAGGGGGTTCTGCCGTCTGCTCCTGTCGAACTGGTGTTCGTCGGCCAGCTTCCACTTTTCCAATCTTTCCATTTCCTTCCTTGCCCGGCGCGTTGGTGTACCTTTCGATCTTCGCTGGTACATTTTGCGCAGGTTATTCATCATGTTCTCCGAGATCGTAAAATAGCTGTATTGATCAAGCCTTACCATCTTTTCGCCCTCTTCCTCTTCAGTGAGGAAGGAAGGCAATTCCTTGTACTGATAGCTGGCCAGGGTGACGATAAAATCATTATCGATGAGGCCGATACCCTCATCGCCAATTAAGAACGTATTACTGCTGAAATAATTTTCTGTGTGGACATTATCATAGGCCTGATACCGGGCCATATCGGCCGGCGGCTGCGGGGATGGCGCCGGCGTTGCGGGCACCTGGGGCGCGGGGACTTCTTGTACCGGCTGCTGTTGTGTCGTAGACGTTTCAGTCACAACCGGTTGGCTCCTGTTCAACCGGTATATTCCCCACCCCGCTATGAGCAGCAGGCAGGCCGCCGCTGCGATCCTGAACCAGAGAAAGGCCTTGCGCTTTCCGCCCACCGTTTCTTCGATCCCTGGTAACAGGCTTTCGTGGGGTGTGGATGGTTCGATCGGTTCCTGATGGACAACAGTCGCCGCTTCGCGCAGTATTTGCTCAAAGGCCCCGGCAGGGGGCGCCTGCTCATGCGACTGCAAGCCGGCCAGCATCGGTGTATGTACCGTTGCCTGCAATATGGCCGCCGGCAGCCAGGCTGGTGGCTGCTGTTCGAACTCTTGTAAAGGCTGCCAGGCACCCAGCCATTGAACGTCAGGATCGGGCGCAGCTTCCTGCTCCAGCCTCGCCAGCAAGCGCTGGAAGGCGGCAGCCGGGGGCTGTACCTCATAGTCGCGCAGGCGACTTAGTATAGTGATCCTGTTATCCATTGGTTTCCTTGAATAATTTCTGCAGATAAACCCTGGCCCTGAACAATTGCGAACGGCTACCCTCTTCCGATATATCCAGCATTTCTCCGATCTCTTTATGGTTGTACCCTTCTACGAGGTACAGATTGATGACCGTACGGTAGCCATCGGGCATGGTGCCGATCATCTTCATCAGTTCATCGTTCGTGAGCTTGTCATAGCCGCTCAGCCCATCAGCAGCCAGTTCTATTTCGTCGCTGATAGCAGTAAGTACTATTTTCTTCTTTTTGATGAAATCAATACAGGTGCCAACAAAGATCCTGCGGGCCCATCCCTCGAAGGAACCATCGCCCCTGAACCCCGACAGGTGCCTGTAGAGTTTTACGAAACCTTCCTGGAAGCAATCGTTGGCATCATTGGCATTGCCGGCATAACGCAGACAGAGGCTGTACATCCGCCCGGCGATATGATCGTAGAGTTGCTGAAAGGCTTTGTTGTCGCCATTAGCAGCTTGTTGGGTTAAGACCTCAAAATGAGGAGGGGCGTTGCGTACAGGTTCCATCCAACAAATATCAGGTTTTTCCCTATTCCCGGCGATGCCCCACTATGTTAATCACTGTTTGTGGGTAATTCAAAAAAAGTGACTTTTTTTTCCCGGCGGCGAAACGTTTGGAAATGAAGTCCGGTCTAAACATTGGAATCAGTGCTGAAACCGGATTATAGTTTGTTGATCAAACCCTTACACTTTAGTGCTTACCTCCCCCACATCCTTTGGGAAGTTCATGTTTGGCAGCGGTCGGATGCTGGCTGTATCTGGGTAGAACGAAAGTCCGTACCCCGAACAGTAACACAGACAATGATTAACAGGTGGTGGTTTTCCCTTAAACGTTTAGTTCTCTGGGGTGAATTTGTATGCCGGCCGGCGGGCGGAGTGGTTTTTTCCCGTTGCCGGCATCTTTTCACTCCGGATACTACATGATAATGTAGCGGATATCGTATTTTAGGATACTACCTTTAACAAGCTAATGGCAATCAAGATCCTACTATACGACGACAATGAAGCGCTGCGGCAAAGCATGGAAACCCTGCTGAGTGAAGAGCCCGACCTGGAGTTCATGGCCGGTATTCCCAATGCAGAGACCGTAGAAACAGATGTGCGGCAACTGGAGCCGGATGTGATACTGATGGACATAGATATGCCTGGTGTAAATGGCGTAGAGGCCGTGCGGCGCATCCGCAAATTTGCCGGCGAGCTGCCCATCATCATGCTGACCGTTTTCGACGACAATGAAAATATCTTCCGCGCCATTTGTGCCGGCGCCAGTGGTTATATCCTCAAAAGATACGCTTCGCTCGAAGTGCCCGCAGCCGTACGCAATGTACTGTCGGGCGGCGCTCCCATGACGGGTACAGTAGCCCGCAAAGTATTGTTGATGATCCCTCCGGCCCACAATCCCGACCAGGAAAAGACCGACCTTTCCGAAAAAGAGATCAGCATCCTGCAACTGCTGGTACAGGGTTTCAGCTACAAGATGATCGCTGCCCAGCTAAAGATCAGCCACGATACGGTGCGCTTCTACATCAAAAAGATCTACGACAAACTTCATGTACATTCCGCTACCGAAGCGGTTTCCAAAGCCATTAAAGACGGACTGGTATAAAAAGCTACAACGCTTTCCACTACATGATGATGTAGTGTATGCCTTGATGGTACTGTTTAGTTTTGGTACAAACAGTAACCACTCATGAAACAACTATCCATCCTGCTGCTATTAGTAATCTCTTTTACCACCCATGCTCAAAATGTCGGCATCGGCGTACCCGCGCCCCTCTATAAACTCGACGTGTACAGTCCCGTTGGCCCGGTGGCGCGATTCACCGGCTCTTCGGCCATGTACATGACCCTGTACGAAAGCAATTTTTACCGGGGCTATTTAGGCTCCTGGGCGGGGTCGGCCGAGGATGTAGACTTTGGTACCGGTGGCGGCAATACTACCGGCAGCGTTCACCTTACAATACAAGGTATTCCCAAGCTTTCCGTTACTGCCAGTGGTTCCGTCGATGTGCAGAACGAACTCACCCGCAGCTCCAAAACAGGCAACGCCAACCTTTTGCCGATCGCCTATGGCAATATCAGCGCTGCAGGCTTCGTCCAGGCTAGTAGCGGCAATGTTTCGGTGAGCCACACTATTACCGGCTTTTATGACATCACGATCACCGGCGAAAACTACCAGTTTCAACAATACATTACCGTGGTGACGCCCATCGGCAGCACTACACCCGTTATATCCACCACTGGCAGTGGTGCCGGCAGGCTGCAGGTATTCCTGTATAGCATAACTGGTGCTGATATCGATGGCAATTTTCATTTCGTGATCTATAAACCATAACTCCAATGCCATCCACTTTGAGAAAATTATTCTTTGCGGTACTGCCGGCAGTTAGCTGCTGCTTACCAGCCATGACGCAGGTGTATGTGCAATCCGGGGCCGATATTCGCATTCAATCAGGCGTTGAATTTGTTGTTCAGGGAGATATCAGTCTTGAGGCAGGCAGCGTATTGATCAACGCCGGCACGATCCTGCTGGGCAATAGTGCGGGGTATAGCGCCAACTTCACCGACCAAACCATTACTCCCTACCAATATGGTACCGGGAGGATCGTCTTCAACAGTAGCATGCCACAAACGATCCAAACGCTGAATGTTTTCGGAAGCCTGGAAATGAGCGGATATGACCTGCAATTCGCGAGTTCGGTATCTGCCCTCAAGTGGTACCTCAA
This sequence comes from Paraflavitalea sp. CAU 1676, assembly GCF_029223285.1. Classification (GTDB taxonomy): domain Bacteria; phylum Bacteroidota; class Bacteroidia; order Chitinophagales; family Chitinophagaceae; genus Paraflavitalea. The sequence continues at coordinate 216,259 of NZ_JARHUJ010000011.1, forward strand.
CCAGGGCAGGATCCGCACGCTCACGCACTCCGCTGTAGTGACCGGTATGGATGAGCTGGCAATCGAAGCATCTCCTTCGAATGTTAATTATAGCCAATGCTGGATCAATGGCAGTATAAGGCGTTTCATTAACCCGGCATTGACCAATAAATACACATTTCCCCTGGGGCTTTCTTCTGGCGTGTATCTCGCCGAAATGGACAACCTGATGGCCAATCCACTCAACAACATCAGCTATATCGACGCATCTTTTCAACCCAAACTGGGTACCGATGCGGGACTGGTTGTAACCGAAGCAGGCGCCTCCTATACCGGCATTCATAACGCAGGCATCTGGCACCTGAGCCCGAATGGAACACCCACTACCGGCCAATACGACCTGCGTGTATACATAAATGGCTTTACAGGCTTAAGCGACAACCTGTTCACCATCCTGCGCAGACCCGAAGCCTCTTCCAATGGCGCCGACTGGTCGGTGCCAACCGGTAGTCATGTAAATGCTACTGGAGGATTGGGCCGGCTCGTAGCACATGGCTATGCACAACGCAACAAGCTGAGTACCTTCAGCGAATTCGGCATTGGCCTGCTGGCAACGACCTTACCGGTGAGCCTGACGCAGTTTAACCTGAAGCGCCATACTGACACGCAGGTATTGGTGGGATGGCAAACCCAAACGGAGCACAATAATCAGGGCTTTTACGTTGAAAGAAGGCTGGACACAGAAACGGACTTCACCAATAAAGGATTTGTTGCCTCCAAAGCAGCTAATGGTAACAGTGTGATGCCCATCGACTATTCCTTCACCGACAACAACAACTATCCTGGCATCGCCTATTACCGGCTGAAACAGGTAGACCTCGATGATCGTGCTTATTATTCCATGATCAAAGCGATCAAAGGCGGCGCCGGTGTGAACGTATTGATATGGCCCAACCCCAGCGAAGGACAGTTTAGCATTCGCCTGGAGGGCATCAACGACCCTAAAGAAGCCCTTATTACCGACCTGAGCGGTAAGCTTGTTCAAAAGTTTAGCATCAGAGGCACACAAGCGGTAAACATTCATAACCTGCCGGCCGGCACCTATGTCCTTACAATTCCCCATGCGTTTGGAATGGGCCAGGCATTTAAGGAAAAAGTAATGGTAGTGCGGTAGGCGGCACAATTGAATAAATTCTACTTTTACGGCAAATTGGCCGAAGTGGAAACAGGAAGGGAAAATCTTCGCATACAGAAATGGGTAGTATCGATAGGCGTGTGCCTGTTCCTTATCAAGATCGTTGCTTATTTTCTGACGCGCTCGGTAGCGATATTGACGGACGCTTTGGAAAGCACCGTCAATGTCATTGCCGGCTTTATTGGTCTATATAGTTTGTTTGTGGCTGCCAAGCCACGCGATGAGAACCATCCTTATGGACATGGGAAGGCCGAGTTCCTGTCGGCCGCCGTAGAAGGCACTTTGATCGGAGTGGCGGGCTTGTTCATCATCTATGAAGCGATCGACAACCTGCTGCATCCACGCGAATTGCAAAAACTCGACTACGGTATCATACTGGTAGCCTTTACCGCCCTGGTGAATTTTGCCATGGGTTATTACAGCGTGCGCCAGGGAAAGAAAAACAATTCACTGGCCCTTGTTGCGAGCGGCAAACATTTACAATCCGACACTTACTCAACCCTTGGCATCATCGTTGGCCTTGCTTTGATCTATGTGACGCACATTCAATGGATCGACGGGGTGGTTGCTATCTTGTTTGGTGTGCTCCTCATCATCACCGGCTACCGCATTTTGCGCAGCTCTATTGCCGGCATCATGGACGAGGCCGACCGGGATCTATTGCTGAAAATGGTTGACCTGCTCAACAAGCACCGCCGCGAGAACTGGATCGACCTGCACAACCTGCGCGTGATCAAATACGGCGGCCAGCTGCATGTAGATTGTCACCTTACCGTGCCCTGGTATTTCAATGTGCATGAAGCACATCGCGAGATCGATGAGCTATCCAGCCTCATACGCAACGAATTTGGCTCCACGCTCGAATTGTTCGTACACTCCGACGGCTGCCTCGATTTCTCCTGCCGCATTTGCACCAAGAAGGATTGTACGGTTCGCCAGCAGCCTTTTGTTAAGCAGGTGCCCTGGACGCTGGAAAACCTGGCCCAGAACAAGAAGCACCAGTTAAATCCCGGCGTGTGAAGGGGGGAGACGAGCCCGGCCGAGTTCCGGAAAACGGCCTATATTCGCTTCCCAATGACCTATTTCAGTTAAACATAAATCTGTCAATATGCAAGCCTGGAAAGACTATCAGGAGAAAAACAAGGAGAAATTCCTTAACGAGTTGCTTGAACTGTTGCGCATTCCGTCTATCAGTTCCAACAGCTCCAACAAGGAGGATATGAAGCTGTGTGCGGAAGCAGTGAAGCAGCGGTTGCTGGATGCCGGTGCAGCGACTGCGGCGGTGTACGAAACAGACGGACATCCGGTAGTATATGCAGAAAAGATCATTGACCCCAAGAAACCAACGGTACTGGTATACGGTCATTACGATGTACAACCACCCGATCCGCTGAACCTTTGGCACAGTGGCCCTTTTGACCCCGTGATCAAGGATGGCAAAATATATGCCCGTGGCTCGGCCGATGACAAGGGGCAGTTCTATATGCACGTAAAGGCATTGGAGATTTTAACCAGGACCAATTCGCAGGCTACCAATATCAAATTCCTGATCGAAGGCGAAGAAGAAGTTGGCTCGCCCAACCTCGGCAAATTTGTGGCTGCCCATAAAGACCTGTTGAAGTGTGATGTGATCCTCATCAGCGACTCGTCCATGATCAGCATGGAAAACCCTTCCATCGATATCGGCGTGCGCGGCCTGGCCTATATCCAGGTGGAAGTGACCGCGGCCAACCGCGACCTGCACTCTGGAGTTTACGGCGGTGCAGTAGCCAACCCCATTACGATACTGGCAAAGATGATCGCATCATGCCACGATGAGAACAACCATATCACCATTCCCGGTTTTTACAACGATGTGGTAGAGGCGGGTCAGGAAGAACGCAACCTGATGGCACAGGCTCCCTATGATGAGGAAGAATACAAAAACGACCTCGGTGTAAAGGAACTGTGGGGTGAGAAAGGTTTTACGACCAACGAACGCACCGGTATCCGCCCAACGATCGAGCTCAATGGCATCTGGGGTGGTTATACCGGCGAAGGCGCCAAGACCGTATTGCCATCTAAAGCATACGCGAAGATCTCGGCCAGACTGGTACCCAATCAATCTTCGGAAAACATCACTGCCCTGTTGCTCGATTATTTCCGCAAAATTGCTCCTGCCTCCGTAACGGTTGAAGCAGAGAACCTGCATGGTGGTGAACCTTATATGACGCCGATCGATTCGCTGGCTTACCAGGCTGCTGCCAAAGCCATCGAAACTACTTTCAATAAGAAACCTGTTCCCGTACGCGGTGGCGGCAGTATTCCTATTTGCACTACCCTCGAACGCGAACTGGGGGTGAAGATCGTATTTATGGGATTTGGGCTGGACAGCGACAACCTGCACTCGCCCAATGAGAAGTTTGACCTGGTCAATTTCTACAAGGGCATCGAAACGATCCCTTATTTCCACCAGTATTTTGCGGAATTCAATAAGGCCTGATCGGCTTAAATATCATCATCCCGGAGGCAGAACCTCCGGGATTTTTTAATTTTACACCATGGGTACCGAAAAAGAAAAACTGAGGATCGATAAATACCTGTGGGCCATTCGCCTGTTCAAAACGAGGGCGCTGGCTGCGGCTGCCTGCGATGCGGGAAAGGTTAAGCTGAATGATATGCCGGTAAAGCCATCGAAAACGGTTACGGTAGGCGACGAATACCATGTAAAGACCGAAGCGCGCCGCTGGCGGGTGAAAGTTGCTGCCTTATTGCATAACCGCGTGGCTTACTCAGAGGCCATCAAGTATTATACTGATATTACTCCTCCCGAAGAGCTGGAACGTCTGGAATTCCAGGCAGCGAGTTTCCATACCGGCAAGCGCCTCAGCAAGATTGGCCGTCCTACCAAAAAGCAGCGGCGCGAACTGGGCGATTTCTTCGAAGATGGTGAATAAAAAAAAGCCCGCCGGATCTGCAACCGGGGGCTTTGTCTTACCTATACCTTTGATCAGAAAACTATTGATTGGCGGCTTCGGCTGGCTTCTCTGCTACTTTCTTCTTTCCCGATTTATCCTTGTGCAGGATACCGAAGCGGATACCGATATGCGCATCTGCCTGTTTTGATTCACCCAGCAGGGCGGTGATCACGCTGCCCGAACCAAGAAACACTGGTCCGAAACGGAGCGATAAACCCGCATTGAACTTCGTGAGCTCATTGTAATTGAGCGGCAGGAAGGCGCTGAACAGCCTTGTTTCGTAACGCGGTGTAAGCGTGAATGTATTGCGGTACTGACTATTGTAAGGTTTGCTATCGCTATTGATCAGCGAGAACTGGCCAGCCAGACTGATATAAAACTTTTTGTGCAGGTTGTAGTCCACATCCAGTTGAATGGTAGTGGGCAAGGCTACTTTGTAATCACCTTCTGTGCTGCCGGCAACCGCTGTAAAGTATTGCGGGCGGTTGTCGAAAAATTGCTTGTAATCATCGAGGTCAACATCTTTCAGCTCGGACAGGTAAAAGCGTTCAACGCCGGTAACACCCAGGTCATAGGCACCGCTGCGGCTGAGGTCGCGCTTGTATTTGATAGCGCCGATGTCGAGTAAGGCAAGGCCTACGCGCAACTTGTATTTATTCTCATTACGCTTCCAATCGTATTTATCGCCAGACCTGTACTTTGCCTGGTCGGGACGGAATTCGTACACGAAACCGATGTCTACACCAAAACCTTTGCTATCGAAAGTGGTGAGGTCATCGGCCTCAAAATTATCGAAGCTGGCGCCGCCGAAACCGATACCAATGCGGCCGGTTGTATTGGAGAGATAGCCTTTCTCCGACACTTTATCTTCATTGATCGTTGTACTGAGCTGTTTCAATTGCAGGTAAGTATTACCTACGCCGGCGAGGTATTTAAGGGTAACACCGCCTTTGAGAAAATGCTTCTCCTTATCGAGGATTACCTGCCCTACGCTGGCACCAAACTCGGTCCACGCATTCATATTCACCACCATGTTCTTCGCCGACGTGATGGTGTAAGGCAGTTCGTCGCCGTTGGCGTAACCATCGATCACCTGCTGCAGCAGCGTACCGTCAACATCCTGTACGTTGGCCATCACCCGGCTGCGGGTGGTGAGCGCGATCGAGGTTTTGGGTGATACATTGAACATGAAAGAGGGGCCGATCAATCCAACGCTCATAATACCGTTGGTAGGGCCTGCATTCTTACCATATAACTGGTTTTCGAGACTGTCTGCATTAAAGGATTCACTGAGATTCTTCAGTTTGAAAGAGGCCTGGTTATTACCGCCCAGCACACTCACCGAAACGAGGTTCACATCCCACCTGTAGCGGCTATCGGCGATATTGGCCGGGTTGAAGAATACACCGTTGACGCCGGTATAATTGCCGGTACGATAACCTGTGTAATCCTGGGAATAACCAACCAATGCACTGCACAAAAAAGAAGGGACGATCAATCTACGCAATAGGGTTTGTCCGTTTAATTGCTTAAACATGCGTTAAAGAGGGGTTTAGGGGTTAAGGGTCACAGACATCCAACCGATGTTCCATGCCTTAAACGCAAAAGCACCGGGAATATTTGATGCCTGCAAAAGGGAAATTTCGAAATACAGATTGGTTATCATGCGATCACAACCGCATTGCAGGGAGATTTGGTATTGGTCACCAAAGAATCTACTGGTTAATGCAGCATCACCCTGGCCGGTTTTTACCTACCGGCCCCGTCCCGCTTAGTACCGCCCTTCCCTTCCCGGTCTCCTCCGGCGGGCTGGTTTACGGTCGCTCTTGTTTATCTTTGCGCCATGCGCATCGATATTATCTCTGTTTTACCCGAATTATTGGAAAGTCCGCTATCCCACTCAATCATGAAAAGGGCCCGCGACAAGGGGCTGCTGACCATTCAGGTGCATCACCTGCGTCAATGGGCGATAAATGACTATGGCCAGATCGACGACTACCAGTATGGCGGCGGCGCCGGCATGGTCATGATGCCCGAACCTCTGGCAAATGCCATCGAAGCATTATCGAAAGAAACGAAATACGACGAGGTCATTTATATGACGCCTGATGGTGAAGATTTTTCACAAGGCACGGCCAACCAATTGTCGATGAAGCAGAACCTGCTCATTATTTGCGGACACTACAAAGGCATCGACCAACGCATCCGCGATCATTTTGTAACGAAAGAGATCACGATCGGCAGTTATGTGCTTAGCGGCGGAGAACTGGCGGCGGCGGTAGTGGTAGATGCTATTGGCAGATTGTTGCCAGGGGTGCTCAACGATGAAACCTCGGCCCTGTTCGACTCCTTCCAGGACAATTTATTAGCTCCCCCCGTTTATACCAGGCCGGCAGATTTCAGGGGCTGGAAAGTGCCCGATATTTTACTGAGCGGTGATCTGAAAAAGATTGAAGAATGGCGATATGACCAGGCAGTGCAACGCACCACCGAGAGGAAACCGGACCTGCTGAAAGATTAAGAACGATACTTCCAGCACGGGCTGCCGGATCCATACCGTAGTACAGGGCCCATTCAGGGTGCTGGAAGGTCGACTCATCAAACGAGACGTGATAACTACCACGATGCAACTACGTACACCAAAGCATAAAATACGAGTTGCATAAGCAGGTTGATCAGGATTGTCTTTTTCATAGAGACGGATTTTGGTTGTATCAGTAATTGCATGCTTCATGCCAAAAGCTTGTTATCCACATCGCAAAACTACCCAGGGCTTAACGGGTATCTACCAGCACCCATCTATATACTGCTTTTTCACCTGATTACAGTTCTACAATTAACCGCATACCATCCATTTTAATGACGTAGCCAGCCTCCTAAAAAAGCAGGCAGGTACCACAAAAAAATAGCCCGGATAGACATCCAGGCAATTTATAATCCAATATCCTATGAAAAACCGAGGGTAGGTACGACAAATCGTATACCACCCGGATTCAAATTCAAATTTGCCAATAAATACAAATCAGGCTGCGGAATTGCGGATTATGTTCCGCAAAACGGCTATACTGGCCGGTCTTTTGATCGCGATTTGCCCCACAGATACATTATACATTCTCGTTATTTAACCAGTTCTATACGCAGTGGCTTGCCGCTGAACTCGATCTCTGCCGCGATAAACTGGCCGCTAACGAGACTGATCTTTTTGGCAGTAGCAGCGGTCGCCGCCTTTCCACCCACCCGTATATTGGGATAACCACCGGTAGCCGGTATCATCAGGGTGAATTTCCTTACCTGCTTACGTTTATACAAAGCCTCGTTATTGGTCTTTACTTCTATCGATATGGAACTACCCTGCGGCTGGGCGCTAAAGGTGATCAACTCATAATCGGCTTTTTCGAGTGTACGCGTACTGGTCCCGTCATCGTCGAAAAACACATAAGAAGAGGCAGCCTCAGACGGATAATACAACAGGCCCAGCTCCTTGGAATTATAGCTCTCTGTCGATTTGATCGAGTCGGCTTGCCAAACAGGAATGAAGCCACCTGCCCGCGCAAACACCGGTATTCTTGACAGATCAGCCGGCTGGTTCACATATTGCTTTCCATTTTGCACGCTGTTGTCGTAAAAATTGTACCATTTACCTTCGGGCAGGTACACCATCCTGGCGGTAGCGCCCTGGCTGGTCACCGGGGCTATCAATAAATTGTCGCCCCAGAGGTATTCTTCGTCTGCCTTCAGCGCTTCGGGATCTGCAAAATTGTAATAATACACTGGTCGCATAAGCGGCTTACCCAGTACCGACTGTTCATAACTCAGGGAATAATTGTAAGGCAGTAACTGGTAACGCAGGTTGATGTAATTGCGCACGTTGTTGCGGGTAGCCTGATCCCACAAGGCTGGTTCGGATGGAATGTCTTTGACAGTTTTATCATAATCCCCCAAGGCTGTTCCATGCGGCCTGAATACCGGTGTAAAGGCAGCGAACTGCAACCAGCGGGTGTACAGCTCCGCATCGGCCTGATCGGCCATGGCAAAACCACCTGCGTCGGAATGTACATAGGGCATGCCGCTGGCACTCATACCCAGCAATACCGGGAATTGTGATTTAAGACCGCTCCAGTTGCGGGCCACATCCCCTGTCCAGGGAAATACACTATAACGCTGGCTGCCGGCAAAGCCGGCCCTGTTGAGGTGGAACAATCGAACGGAGGAATAGTCATCCTTGTATTTTTCGAACAGCATTTTGCTCCAATAGTGCCCATACACATTGTGCACTTCATCGGCCCCCATGGGTCGGTTAACACCATAATCCTTGAGGTTATGCATCACCCCAATTGGATGTTTTTCGGGTTCGCCCAGATCGGACCACCATCCGGTAACCCCGTTGGATACCTGCTTTTTGTAGAATTTCCAGATCCAGTCCTGCGCAGGCTTACGGAACACATCCAGCAAACCACCGTTTCCGAAATAAAGCTCTGTAAAATCGTAGGGCTTGCCGGCTGCATCGGTAGCAAGGAAGGGGGTGGCTTCGGTATAGGTCTTTGATGAGCGCAAAATATAAGGCTCGGTGATCAATACCGACTTCAGGTTATTGTTGAGGCGGAAACTTTCAAGCATTAGCTTGGGATTGGGCCATTTGGTGGTATTCGTCCAATCGAGATTGCCGAGGCCGCCTTTGATTTCATCTCCAAACCAGAAAAGGTCGAATATGAGGCCATCCATCGGGAACTTCTGTTCTTTCATTTTGCCCACCACCTCTTTCACCTGCGCTTCGCTGCGATAACCAAACCGCGACACGAAGTTGCCGAGAGCCCAGCGGGGCGGCAGGGGCTGGCGGCCGGTGATGGCTGTATAGTTCTGCAGCATTTCATCCATGTTCTTACCAAACACCACATAGAAGGTAAGTTCTCCACTCACGAAGCCGGCTTCCAATACCGCCTTATCAGTAAGGCCGATATCAAAATACCCTTTCGACGGATTATCGAAGAACAGGGCATAACCGGCCGAAGACAACAGCACAGGCACCGAGAAGTTCAGGTTATCGGCGCCGAGGCCATAGCCATAAGCTGCTATATTGTATAAGTTGAACCGGTATCCGCGACGATCCATTGGCAGGGCACGCTCGCCACCGCCAAAGAATTTTTCCTGATCGGTCAGTTGAAACCGGAATCCATTGTAATCGCCCTGCGTGAACCACGAAGCTGATTTAACGCGCACTTCCTTGCCGGCCTTGAAATAGAGTTTATCGCGTTGAATAACCACGCTGGTGTTGTTTTCCCAGTCGATGGTTTGTGATGTGGCGACGGTTACTTTGGTATTGATGGCTGGCGGTTTGGCGATCACGGCATCGGACACCTGTTCGCCGCGTGTATAACCCGTGGGCCGGTAAGTAGCCTTGATGACCGGAAAGGTATATGACTGAAAGGTCCACTCGCCCTCTTTGGCTTTGTATACCACCTCATCGGCCTTGCCATTAAAAGGATCCTTTCCAACAGTATTGACGATCACTTTTTGTGCCTGTGTGGCTGTTACCAGCAGGAAGAGCAGTACAGCGATCGTGGTTTTTCGCATTATTTGCATTTCTGATTTGTATATGTGGGTCAATTTATAAAAACAACGGGTGCCGTCAAAAAAATTGACGGCACCCGTTTGTTAAAGTGAGTGAAAGCCGCTTAGGGCTTGTCGAATATTTTTGGATCGATCTCTTTATTCACTTCTACTTTCTTTACAGTCGATGTAAGAACCATGCCATTGGGCAACTCGATAGAAAAGTTATTGGGTACGAGCATGCCGAAATCGGTTTTCTTATAATCGCTGAAATTGACAGCCTGTTCAATCGGGTTTCCGCCAATGGACATTTTAGCAACCGTGCGTACAATGAAATAACTTGTTGGATCGACAAAGTGAGTAAAGCTTGTACCGTCTTTGCCGGTGAGCACTATTTTGTAGGCTTTCTTCCCGTTCACTTCTTCCTGTCCGGCCAGTTCGGCAGTAAAACCGTTGGCAGCGTAGTTATACAAAGAACCACCCGGTTCCAGCTGTACCTGGCCAGACTTCACCTGATCAGCAGGCATGGGCTCTGCAGTTACCACTCCGGCCAGCGGGTTGACAGTCCAGCCCCCTTTGTCGGATGTAACGCAATTGATGATCTTTTGTCCGTTGTAGTTGACCTCGCTGATATATCCTTTTTTATACAAGGTCGTCGTTACCGTGGGTGCGGGCGTACCCATAATGTCCATTTCTGACTCGACGACCAGCGATTTCAGGCCGGCGATCTTTTCTTTACCGCCGATGGCCTCAAGGTGCTTATTGATGATCTCATCGGCAGTTTGAGCCTGTACAGCAACACTCAGGGATAAGGCCGCTATCGCGGCAACAGGCATGCGCAAGAATTTCATGGTATTTATTTTTAATTTGATAATAAACATGGAACCAATTTGAAGGGACACGGAAGACGGGTGGCGGCCATGGAGCAAAACAGGCCGGGCCCAGTCGCAATGTTAGACGTAAAAAGGCAGATTATATTACAATTCGCGCGCCATTTTGTGCGGCATATGCGCACATTAGCCTCAGTTTCACCATGCTACCGGGTAAAGTCAGGCAATATAAGCGGTCTTTTTCCAGATCAAATGGTCCTATATTTACGATCAAACCAGGTATCTATGACGAACTTTTCAATTACCGGCTTCCTGGCCGATGTATGGCAGCAAAAGGTATATCCGGCTTCTATCCGGGTGGAAGCCGGCATTATCCGGTCTATCGATCCACTGCCGGCGGGGGCTGCCGTGAGCGAACAGTTCATTTTACCGGGCTTTATAGACAGCCATGTTCATATTGAAAGTTCCATGCTGGTGCCGGCAGAATTTGCCCGCCTGGCGGTGGTACATGGTACTGTGGCGACAGTGAGCGACCCCCATGAAATTGCCAATGTGTGCGGACTGGCCGGTGTGCAGTATATGATCGACAATGGCAATACCACACCCTTCAAATTTTACTTTGGCGCACCCAGCTGCGTTCCGGCCACTATATTCGAAACTGCCGGCGCAACCCTCGATGTGGATGACGTAGAGGCTTTGTTGCAAATGGACGAGGTGAAGTACCTGAGCGAAATGATGAATTTTCCGGGAGTGCTGTTCAAAGACCCTGTTGTGATGGCCAAAATAGCGGCAGCCCGGCGCCTGGGCAAACCTATCGACGGGCATGCGCCCGGTCTGCGCGGTGAACAGGCCAAACAATACATCGAGGCCGGCATCTCAACCGACCATGAATGTTTTACCGAGGCCGAGGCGCTCGACAAACTGCATTACGGTATGAAGATCCTCATCCGCGAAGGCAGTGCTGCCAGGAATTTCGAAGCCCTCATAGGTTTGTTGCACGACCATCCGGAACAGATCATGTTTTGCAGCGACGATAAACATCCCGACAGCCTGGTGGAGGGCCATATAGATCAACTTTGCGCGCGCGCCGTTGCCAAAGGGATCGATCTATTCAAAGTATTGCAGGCAGCCTGCGTGAACCCCGTACTGCACTATCACCTCGATGTAGGCTTATTGCGGGTGGGCGATCGCGCCGATTTTATCCTGGTCAAGGATGTACAACAATTTACGGTGAAGGCCACTTTCATCGATGGTATAGAAGTGACCAAACCTGAAGTGATGCAGCAATGGAACGCTGCCCACAAAACCAACAGTCGACAGGCGCCGGTCAATAATTTCCATGGCAGTCCCATAAAGCCCGAAGATCTCCGCGCCGCTGCGAACGAACAGCCAACTGTTCCGGTTATTGAAGCGCTCGACGGTCAATTGATCACCAACCGCCTTGATGTGCCTGCAAGTTGGCTAACGACACAACACGCAGATTGGTTGACCAGTAATACCGACCGGGATATATTGAAGATAGCGGTGGTAAACCGGTACCACCCTGCTCCACCAGCCATTGGTTTTATCAAAAACTTCGGATTGAAGGCGGGCGCCCTGGCCTCGAGCGTGGCGCACGACTCGCATAATATTGTAGCCGTTGGTGCAGATGATGAAAGCCTGTGCCAGGCGATCAACCTGGTCATCGCCCGGCAGGGAGGTGTTAGCTGTTGTAAAGGTGATGCAAATGCTTCTTCACTCGTAGTAGGGCTACCGGTGGGCGGGCTCATGAGCGATGAAGATGGTTATGCCGTTGCCCGCTCCTATACAGCCATCGACGCCATGGCCAAAGAGCTGGGCTCCACGTTGTCGGCTCCATTCATGACACTTTCCTTTATGGCACTATTGGTAATCCCACACTTAAAGCTGAGCGACCTGGGCATGTTTGACGGAGATCAATTTGCCTTGCTCTGAATAAAACGGACCCCGGGGTCCTGCCTATTTTTGTACTGTTGATCCCGCTCAACATTCCAACCTACCATTGGCCGGGGAAGGCTGTACCTACTTTGGGGGACAAAATTGGTAGACTTTTCATCCGGCGCGCATTTCGCCATGGCGCCACAATAAGACAATACGAAAAACCAGCGTCAGGCGAATGGGTATTTTTCTTCTGCATGCAGGGTGTATTCAACGCCGGTGCGTACAGAAAATCACTTAGGTTGCTAAATTCCTATTCCTTGACATTTGTTATAAGCATAGTTTTTATATCTTTAGTAACAGTTACGGCTATCTATACTGAAACCCACCATTCCAATACAATACCTCTGAATGATTGACCGGTCGTATCCGCCCATGTCATGAAGGCCTGTTTGTGAACCCCCGACTAAACCCGAACTATTGTATGTCATTTAACCAACAGACTGCAGGTGAGCCAGGTATTGTTATTCAAGATGCTCCACTGGTATTTTTTGCAAATGCCGTTCATCCGTTAAGCGATGAAGCAAGAGAGTATGCCAACAGCAAATGTTTTTCCTACAAAGTAAAGAAAGGAGAATTCCTGGTGAGATCGGGCGAGTTGTGCGCTTACATCTACTTCATTCAAAAGGGTATCCTGCGCGGCTATGTACAGGACGGCAAAAAAGAGATCACTACCTGGATCACTGCCGAAAATGAGCTGGCTACTTCCATAACCAGTTTTCATACCCAGCAAAGATCATTCGAGAATATTCAAGCCATCGAGGAGAGCGAGCTCACCGGGCTGCATTTCGATGACCTGCAATACCTCTACAACAACCATCCGGAAGTGAATATTGCCGGACGCCTGTTGCTGGAGAAGTACTATCGTGATGCAGAGGAAAGGGCTTACATAGCCCGCCTTACGGAAGCTACCTCCAAATACCAACGCTTCATTGCGACCAAAAGTTTCATGCTCAACAGGGTACCGCTCAAGTTCATCGCTTCTTACCTGGGCATGACGCTCGAAACACTCAGCCGCATCAGGAGTAAGCTTTCTCACGCCAAATAGTCTCCGACGCTTCCGGATTCCCCGAGAAAATACCTGTATTCACCGGTAAAAGGCCCGGCATAACCCATTGGTTATTGCAAATGGAATTTTATGCCTATAGTTTTGTGAAAAATACAGGATATGCAAAACCAGGATTTCCAGGACACCACCACCGACAAGCCCAGGCGTCGCCGGAAAGATAAAAATATACTGGCCGGCCTCGTGTTACTCCTGGCAGGCACCGTGTTAATGATCAGGCAAGTGGAAGCCGACCTGATACCCAAATGGGTATTTACCTGGCCGATGATCCTGATCGTGGTGGGTTTCTTTATCGGACTTCAAACCCGTTTCCGTGACTTCGGCTGGCTGATCCTGATGGGCATCGGCACCTTCTTTCTATCGGATAATATTTTCCCCGACCATGATGCCAGCCGGTTCATCATACCCGTAGTAGTTTTTGGCGTGGGACTTATCTTACTTTTATCGCCGGGCAGAAAGAAGAACCGCCGTATTGAAGAAAAGACCTACTACGGTGATCCAGCCACACCAATCGAAGAAACGTATGACTACAGTGCTACGGCTACATCCGACGCACTGAATGTTGTTTCCATATTCGGCAACGTGAAAAAAGTGATGTATACCAAAGACCTCAAGGGCGGTGAGATCGTTTCGATCTTCGGCGGCGCCGAGATCAATTTAACGCAGGCCGATTTCAAAGGCCCTATCGTGATCGAAGTAGTGCAGGTATTTGGCGGCACCAAACTGATCGTGCCTCCTCACTGGTCTATCCGCTCGGAAGCGGTAGCCATCTTTGGGGGTATTGAAGACAAACGCCCCCCGCAACCTACCACCAGTTCCGACAAAGTGCTGATACTACAAGGTACGGCCCTCTTTGCCGGCATCGAGATCAGGAGCTTTTAACGTACGCCATTCAATCCTTTCCTTTCAAAATTGTTGCTATGAGTTGGTTTCTGTGCAAAATCGTATACCAGATCATTTGCGGAGAAGGAGAACATACTCCTCAGTTCGATGAACAGCTAAGGCTTATCCAGGCCGATGACGAGAGCACGGCTTTTGCCAAAGCTCAAACGATCGGCGATCTCGAGCAGGAAATGTTCTTCAATCAGCAACAGAAGATGGTGCAATGGAAATTCATCAACGTAAGCGAACTGTACAGAATCTCGGCCCTGATAGACGGCGCCGAACTGTATTCCAGGGTGCAGGAAGCTGATAATGCCGGCGTCTACATCGAGCTGGTCCACAAAAAAGCTGCCCATATCCGTGATAATATCACACACCGGTTTCTTGAGTTATTTTAGCTTACATAAACCAATTCATTCACGGCATCAAAACCATTAGCCACCCATTTAAGCATAGCACCTTGTCAATTACTCCGTTGGGAACATACCGAAACAAACTCATCTTTGCCAGCTGCTGGCTGGTATGGACGGCCATGCATGTAGCCATGCTGCGGTATTGGAATTTGCCCTGGCCCCTGTCGGCAACTGATGCGGTGCTCACCAATCTGCTGCTCGCCGCCATGTGCTGGCTGGTAAGCAACAACCTCCGGTATTACCGTCCGCAAAAAGGAAAATACATTTACATATTGATCCTTTGTGCCGCCCTGAGCGGCATATGGATCGCGCTCGTAAAGCTGGCCATGTTTCAGCTGTATAGCGAAGACATCGTATACCTCTCCTTTCTGCAGGCCTCGCTGCCTGTTCGTTTCTTTATTTCGCTGCTGGCTACAGGCTGTGTGGCCCTTATCAGTGAGTTGTGGTATGCGCAGGAAGAACAAAAGGAAACGTCACAAAGAAGTACGGCAGCCGCTCAACTGGCCAAAGATGCCGAACTGTATAAATTACGGCAACAGCTTCAGCCTCACTTCCTCTTCAATAGCCTGAACTCCATCAGCGCCCTGGTAACGAGCCGTCCCGATCAGGCCAGGAAAATGATCCAGCAGTTGTCCGACTTTCTACGGGGTACGCTTCGAAAAGAAGAAAACCAATGGACCACGCTGGAAGAAGAATTGCAGCACCTCGAATTGTACCTGGAGATAGAGAAGGTCCGCTTTGGACACCGGCTGCATACGCTGGTTGAATTCGACGAAGCGGCGGCGGCTTATAAAATTCCCCATATGCTGCTGCAACCGGTAGTGGAGAATGCCATCAAGTTTGGCTTATACGATACCACGGGTCAGGTGACCATCAGCATTAAAGCCAGTGCCGATAGTGAATACCTGCAGGTGGCGGTACAAAACCCTTTCGATCCCGAAACCTCGACCCCAAAACCAGGTACAGGTTTTGGATTAAGCTCGGTACAACGAAGATTGTATCTCCTGTTTGCCAGGGCCGACTTATTGAATACATCCGTGGCAGACTCCTTGTTTACCACCCTCATTAAAATACCCCGCTTATGATCAAGGCGCTCATAATAGACGACGAACCACTAGCCCGGTCGATCATTGTTGAATACCTGCAGCAGCATCCCGGAATCGTTGTGGCACAAGAATGCGGCGATGGCTTTGAAGGTGTTAAAGCCATACAGCAACACCAACCGCAACTGATATTCCTCGATATCCAGATGCCGAAGATCAATGGCTTTGAAATGCTGGAACTGGTGGAACAGCCACCGGCAATTATATTCACTACTGCCTTCGACGAATATGCGATCAGGGCTTTTGAAAGTCATGCGGTCGACTACTTACTGAAGCCTTTTAGCCAGGAACGGTTTGACAAGGCATTGCAAAAGTGGCTTGATCAGCGGCAACCTGTATCCTCGCCTGCTCCGCTACTCGAGACTGCCTCGCTGGCTCCCCAGCAAAACCAGCGCATTGTTGTAAAAACGGGCGGCAGGATCAGGATCATCCCCATCGAAGACGTGCATTACCTGGAGGCTGCCGATGATTATGTGAAGATCCATACGACGGATGGAACTTTCCTGAAGAATAAAACAATGGCTCATTTTGAGCAGATACTGGATGCCGCACAATTCGTACGAACACACCGGTCTTATATCGTCAACGTACAGTGCATCACCCGGCTCGATCCGCATGAAAAAGAAAGCTGGCTCGCTTTGCTCACAACAGGTGCCCGGATACCTGTAAGCAAAACAGGACATGCGAAACTTAAGGGCGTGTTGGGAATTTAGTGTGGCAAAAGCCTGGCGGGGGAGACTACGTTTCCATAGGCAGCGCAGTCTCCGGCAAATCAAGTGCAAGGATAGGTATAATGGTTAATGGAATTTGATCGCCAAATTACATTTCCCACCAGGCAGTATCTTACTGCAGGGCAAAAGCAGTTCTTATTTTTTTGGCTGCGGGTAAACGGACAGGGGAGAAAAACGGGAGCCGGCATCGATGCAACTGTGCTGATCGACCCTCTCCTCAAAGAAGGTCCAACACAGACTACATCGTTAGTGCAGGGTTGACGCGGAATAAAGGGTCCTCAATTGCAAAAAGGATTTTTTTACTCATCAACCCACTTCACCACCGGCTACCCGGTTAAACAGCTACCTGGGAAAAAGACCCGATCGGAGTGTAATTAATTTTTCAGACACAGGAACAACAACCGTCGACCGGCATTCAACTTCCCCAAGGGTAATCGTGTGTCGCCCGAAGCGATCAATAAAATACAGAGCCCAACCTCAACATTCGAAACTTTATTACGTGCATGAACTCCAGATTAATAAGGTCCGGTTTCTGCAAACCCATTCACACTATCCTATCCCGAACCTGGCGGCAGCCATCGCACTAGCGGGCAATGACACTACCGATTGCAACAGCAGTATGCTGTGTGCTGATGGCATAACAAATATACCTTACCACCACTGGCCGATGTTTTAGCTATAGGGATTCTTTTTTCCATAAATGACCACAAAGTCAAAATAAATCAGTGGTTCCTGAAATACTTCGGAGGATGTCCATAATACTTTTTGAAAGCCGTTGAAAAATTAGCAAAGCTTTGGTAACCAGTCATAGCAGCCACCTGTTCTATCGACGTATCCGTTTCCTGCAACAGCACGCAGGCTTGCTCCATTCTGATCTCCCACAGGAAGTTGTACATCTTAATACCGAACAGTGTTTGAAAGCGCCTTTTCATCGTTCTCAACGTTATTCCATACGTACCAGCCAGTTGTTCCAGGTCGACCGGCTTGTCCATATTGGCAATGAGGTACCGCTTTAATTCATACAGGCTCTCTACTTCACGGTTGGTAAAGCGGATCGCCTTCTTTACAGGATGCATGCCTGTTTCGTGCAACACCAGTAACAACAGTTCATTGACGAGCGCATCATAATGCATCTTTCGCAGATCGCCGGTATAAGGTGAGTAAAGAAGTTCATGAATACATTGCATCATGTGGCGCGTGGCAATCTGGTTAACCTTGCACAAGCGGCTGACAACAGGATTTCTGGTCTTCCCCAGCCAATCGGCCAGGTGTGCAAAACCGGTTGCATAAGTTTGCAGGTATTGCGGAGAGAAATGTATTTCGATGGATGAATACAATTTGTCTTTAAAACTGATGCGCTCTTCCGTACCTGGCAGGGACAGAAAATTGTATCCACGTTCATGCACAGGAGTAGTAAGTCCGCCGGGATCATAAAAAGAAAAACTGTTGTGCAGAATAAATTGAAGCTTATAGACTGGTTCTGTATGCAGTATGGTGAGGCGGTCGCCCCGCTTGATGTGGAAATTATTATACCAAACAGCATATTGGTTGCCAGGGGTTTCCTGCAAAAGCAGATCGCCAAATGCACCCGACGCCGTAAGAGAACGCGCCTCAGGTATCTTGAACTCCCACAATCCTACGGGTTCGGCATCGGACAAAGCAATACGCCCTTCACTTTCTGAAAGGACTTGAACACTCATAAAGACAGGTTTAATGGCTAAATGCCGCTACAATTTCGGTTATCCATCTAATTATTCACTTTTTGCCATGCATTTTTATTTCAGCTGCCGTATAACCGTTAGTATTCCTCACAATTAAGACCTTCTGTAAGGGTTTACTTGTATAGTCACCTACACGTTAGAAAGTATTTTGGTAAAATTGAGTGGATAATAACTGGCAGGGTCCTAAAAAAGAAGCAAATTCCTCTTTCGTTTACGGCCGCGTAAAGAGCACCGGATCGCATTACTGGCCGATCATGACTAGCAACCAACAATTCACTTCCCTGTAGCAAGATCATCTAACTCCCGTAACCCTTTCAAAAGAACATTACTGGTCAAGGCTCTGGTATACATTATTAAAACCAAATGTAATGTCCGCCAGTTTAATACCTACTAACGTAGCATTCAGAGACCTGGCAGGTCCAATCGATGACACTGTCAAAGAGTCCCATATGACTATCGCGCGCAAATTGCCGTGTAAACCTGTTTCTTATGATTCGGTACAGAACATTGTTTATACCAAACAGTTCGCTACCGACCAGGCCATCATTTCCCTGCGCCTGCTCAACCTTTCTACCGACCTGCCAGTGATCTATCACTGGCTTCCGTGGGAGTATACACGTCATTTGAAGAAGGAAGCCCACGTTACGCACCTGCAGGAGATCTACAGCCGCATTGCAGGATCGGGTACTGCCCAATCCTTTATGTTGTTGTTGAACAATGCTACTTTAGCACAGGCTGATCTTTACCAGGCTGCTGCCGACGATATCAGCCTGCAATACACGGCCAGCCAAGGCGATTATAAATTGCAGCTGCTCATCAAACCCGAAAGATTACTGGCCGGCCCCCAATGGTCGTATGCGTTGGAAACCATGATGGAATTCCTCTTTTCTTTCCGTGAAGTAAAACGCCTGGTGATGTTGCTCGACGAGCATGAGCTGTTGAACAGTAAGATCGGGAAACGCGGTTTCATTTTTCATAAAAAGATCACTACCCGGCAAAAGAATTCGTGCTTATACCTATGCAGCCGGGAACAGTTTTACCAATCGCAGGCATAAACAGTTGTATATGCCAGCATCGCACCATCAACGACATACTGCCGATGGGCGGTGCACAACACCAACTGGCCTTACCAGCCCGCAGTACATTTGGTAAACGCCTCCTGAATTTTCTGTTGCGCCTGCGCGATGGCCTTAGCTGTTTTTTTATCGTTGCTCTGCACCGGAATATCCTCCATGGCACCAATGGCGGCCACGTACCAATCGCGCCACACTTCGAGGATATGTTTCTCTGTGGCGGCATCGCCTCCTTTTTCAATATTCGCTTTACCCAACGCACATTCCGTTTGTAACCGCACCAGCGCATTACCGGTTATATCATTGATCAGCGCTATGGCTGTTTTGCCATCGGCGTCGCTCAGGAGATAGGCGGTGGCGAGCGCACTTACCCCGACATGTTTCATCTCTTCTGCCGACACCATTTCCAACCGGTCGCCATCCGTGTGATAATACACATCGGTAAAATGCCACATCAGCAACCCGGGTATCTTAGCCTGTAAAAAGGGGGTGTGATCACTGCCTCCTTCGAAGGGGTTGGTATTGACTACCCAGCCGGTGGCTTTCGACTCCTGCAAGCAGCGGTTCAGCAGCAGATCATTGAAGTAGTGAGGAAACATATCAGATTCTTTCAACGGCGAGCCACCCCATTCGCTGTGCTTGTCGTTGCCACGTGTCCAGATAGCCGAAGGATCGGGCATCTTTTCAATGAGGAAGCTGCCGCCTGTCTTTTGAACGTCTTCACCCACCATATCGAGGCTCAGCCCCCATTTAATGCCTTTGGCGCGCAGCGTATCGTCTTTGATGTAGCGGTTGGTAGAAATGATCTCATCGCCCCACAGAAATGTAATGGTACGTTGAGGATTGATCTTGCCGGCCTTGAGTAAGGCAGCGGTTACCCGCGCCATTTCGGCCAGCGTGCCTACTCCGGTTGCATTGTCGTTGGCCCCCGGCTCCTGGACATGCGCACTGAACACAAAACGCTCGGCCGGCTTTAGGGTGCCACGAACGTTGGCCACCAGGGTCAGTTCTTCCGAAGCGTATGCCCTGGCTGCTGTAACCACCCGCAGCTTAACCAGTCCTTTGGCGAGCGCTTCCTTCAACCGCTTGCGTGCTGCGGTCGACAGGAGTATCCCCCATTTACGTTTTGTAGAATCGGGCTCGTACCGGATGCCCTGGAATTGTATGGAGTTGACGTGCTTTTCGGGCTGCGTGTACCCTGGCAGGGAATAAGCAAGTGCGCCGAGGGCACCAACCTTCATCGCTTTCGTATAGGCGGCGCCAATACCCCCATCGGCCATCAGGATCTTGCCGGTAAAGTCTTTTCCTTCCAGGTCTTTGTCGGTCGCTTTGCCGATATCGACCAGTTCGCCTGTTACGCCCGCTGCACCGGTGGATGCTGAATTGATGGCCAGCATATTGCGGTTGGTGACAAACTCCAGCAAGGGCTTACTTTCTCCATCTATGAACAATTGGGCATTGACTGGCTCCCAGGTAGGCCGCTGCATGGGTCGCTTTTCGATGCGGTAGGTGAGTACTGCATCCGTTTCGCCAGTCGTTTCGCGCACATACCCTGCCTGCTGCAGGATCTTCTCCACATGAAAGATGCTTTCATTAAATCCGGTATTGCCGGCTATGCGCCAACGCTGCTCCACAAATGCAACGGTTTGATAAGCATTATCGGCGACAAATGTTTTTCTAAGCTGTGTGAAGTATTCTTTCTCCCGGGGAGATGCTTTTTGGGCCTGTGCTCCGGAACAAAGGATCAGCAATGGTAACGCCAGGGTTGTAATCAGATTTTTCATTCTACGCATGGGATAGTAGTTACAATATACGAAAAGCAATTGGGCAGCGTTCAGCTGCCCAATCTATATTAACAGGTTTCGATCGATGAACGATGGTATCAGGCTTCCTGACCTATCCATACAGCGCCACCGATACTGTTGCGACGCGACCCGGTAACGGAGGCGAGTACGTTGTTCTCCTCGCGCCACCGCAATACACCGATGAGTGCCATGACGATTGCCTCTTTGAAATCGGCCAGCTGTTTGTCGGGCACCACCACTTCGATCCCATCTTCTGCGAGCAATTCCGTCAACCGCCCGATGAGGAAGGTGTTGTGCGCGCCTCCACCGGTTACCAGCAGTTTACGGCTGCCGGCTGATGCCTCCTGCCCCTGGTTATTCACCACGGGAGAGAGGGCTTTTTTGATCTGCAGGGCAATATGTTCTATGTACGTACGCAGGCTATCCTGTATCCACGATTCCTTTTTGCCAAAGCGGAAGCCGGTCACCAACGGGAATACGACATCGGTACCAAAATCATTGGCCAGCGATTTGGGACCGGTGAGCTGATAATACTCTAATGCGTTGAGCGTATTCAGTAATTCGGGCTGCAGGGTACCGGTGGCCGCCAGCTGTCCGCCGTCGTCATAATTTTTGCCTGCCTTGTTGGCCAGCATGTTGAGTACCCGGTTGGCCGGACACACATCGAAGGCAATATAGTCGGCCGTGAGGTTACACGATACGTTGGCAATGCCGCCGATATTGAGGAACAGGGGGTAATCTTTCAGCAGGAGTTTTTCGCCGATGGGCACAATCGGTGCGCCGTGCCCCCCCAGGGCGAGGTCCATGGCACGCAGATCGCTCACTACGTTGATGCCGGTGGTGGCGGCGATGGCAGCGCCGTCGCCCAGCTGGGCCGTCATTTGCTGACCGGGCACGTGAAAGGTCGTATGTCCGTGCGAGGCAATGAGTTGAACTTTGTATTCGAGGCCGTTCTCTTCGATAAACGAATTGACCAGTTGCCCGGTATAATGGCCATACGCGGTGTGCAGTAACTGATAGTCGAGCGCATTGAGCATTGTGGCCTTCTTCAATTTCTCGACCCACTCGGGGCTATAGGCGTAGCAGGCGGTGGCCTTGATCTCATAGCTCCAGTTGCCCGACTGCTCGTGCAATTCCACAAAAGCGATGTCCAAACCATCCAGCGAACTGCCACTCATGAGCCCGATTACACGATATACCATAATTTTATTATTTCTGATTTCAGAACGTAGGTTTTAGTTTTGTCCACCAAATGTCAGGCTTCGCCATCAAAATCCAAAACTTAAAGCATGGTAATCAATTTAAGCGACCAATGTTCCCTGGTATCTCAATGGATCAGTGAGCTGCGCGACGTGCAGGTGCAAACCGACAGGATGCGCTTTCGCCGCAACCTGGAGCGCATTGGTGAGATCGCCGCCTATGAGATCAGCAAAGTGCTGGATTATGAGGAAAAAGAGATCCAAACGCCGCTGGGCATATCGCAATGCGATGTGATCCGGGAGCAACCGGTATTGGCCACCATCCTGCGGGCCGGCCTTCCCCTGCACCAAGGTTTGTTGAACTATTTCGACAAAGCCGATAATGCTTTCATTTCTGCCTATCGCAAACACAACCGGGACGGCTCATTTGAGATAAGTTTGGAATACGTATCCTGCCCCGAACTGGAGAACAGGGTGGTGATCATTTCCGATCCGATGCTGGCCACCGGCTCTTCGCTGGTCAAGACCATTCAATACCTGCGGGAAGAAGGGCACCCCCGTGAGATCCATATCGTAGTGGCCATCGCCTGTACCGTGGGCATCGAATACGTACAGCGGAGCGAGCCCAACGTCAAATTATGGTGCGGCGCTATCGACGAGGAACTTACCGCCAAGGGGTACATTGTGCCCGGTTTGGGCGACGCAGGCGACCTTTCGTTCGGCACAAAAGTCCAAATGTAAATTTTCATTGCTGGTTCCCTCTTTTTGTCGTATTTTGTATTTACTTAGTAAGTACCAACTATGCGGATGAGGATCTTTACAATACTGACGGCTTTATGCCTGATGCTGAATACAGTTTCTGTTACAGCCCAGGACCCTAACTTTTCCCAGTTCTTCGTATCGCCGCTCACCCTCAACCCTGCCCTCACCGGCAAATTCAATGGTACGTTCCGTGTAGCAGGTAATTATCGTGATCAGTGGCCTGCCATCAGCAATGCCTTCATTACCTCTACTGCTTCTTTCGACCTTCCCATTCTTACCGGACGCATTTCCGAACTCGATACCTGGGGTGTAGGTGTTATGGCGATGACCGACAGAACGGCCAATGGCATCCTCACCACCAATAGCATCGCCGTTACTACCGCTTACCATAAAGGACTGGATGAAGATGGCCTGCACCAGATCGGCATCGGTTTCCAGGGCACGTATACCAATAAAAGGCTCGATGGCACTAAACTGAATTTCCAGAATGAGCTGGATGATTTTGGCGGATGGACCAACCCCAGTGGTGAATCCGTGGATGAACAGGTGCTCAATGTCAAGTATTTCGACTTCAGCCTCGGCGCCCTGTATAACGGTTCTACCGATGGCTACAACAACTTCTACCTGGGTGTTTCGGCCTACCACGTCAATAAGCCACAGGAAACCTTCACAGGTATATACTACACGCTCAATCCCCGGCTCACGGTGCATGCTGGTGGCGCCATTCCCCTCGGCGACCGCAGTAAAACGGTCTACCTCAGTTCACTTTTCAGCCGCCAGGCGGCCGCCAACAATATTGTTTTGGGAGGTGCTGTCGGATTCAATGTCAACGGCGATGAAGAAAATCCCACCAATTTCTATGCTGGGCTATGGACCCGCTTCAACAATGTTAATGATGCGGTGATTCCCTATGTAGGTCTCGAGTTTGGCGGCTTCCGTTTGGGTGCCTCTTACGACGTAAATATTTCAAGTCTTAAAACAGCTTCCCAAAGCCGTGGCGGTATTGAAATTTCCCTCATCTATATCAACCGCCCGCCAGGTAATAAAGGCATACCCTGCCCGAGATTCTAGCTTTTACCCAGATCATTTCTCTTTCTTCACCAACCCGATCTTTTTACCACTCACATAAGGATTGTCCCGGATGATGAACCGGTAAGGCAAGGCCGCATCGTCGCCTGCATAATCTACCCCGATCCTGGGCGTCGCGAGCAGGTCGGCTTTCTTCACCAGGTAGCCATCGTCGGCGATAAATAATTCATCCCTCAGCAGGCTGAGCCCTGTATGCCGGGTATGGAAACCGAAAGCTTTACCGACATTGCCGGGCCCTTTCGTGAGCGTAAAATCCAATTGCTTCTTACCGGTTCGCTCCAGCATAATGTCAATTCCCTCCAGCGGTTCTGCAGCCCGCACAAGAATAGCGTGGGGTATGCCTTGTTGATTGGTGACCACATTGAACATCTGGTGTATGCCATAACACAGGTACACGTACGCGGTACCTCCGGCACCATACATCACTTCAGTACGGTTGGTACGGCGGCCACCCCAGGCATGAGAAGCGCGGTCTATTTCTCCGGCATAGGCTTCCGTTTCGACTATACGGCCAGCTGTGAGCCTTTGACCGAACTTTGTAACCAGGACTTTTCCCAACAGCTCTTTCGAGATCTTCAGTACATCGGACCGGTCATAAAAATCCTGTTCCAGTTTTTTCATGAGTAATGCAATAGATATATTTGTTAAGTTTGACTGCACAAGCTTTTCCTTATCCTGTGAGTCACTGCCCCGGGCACCTCAAATTTATTAAACTTGCTGAAAGAAATAGTTATAGCGATACAGTCCTATTCAAGGGCTCACAGGTTCATTGCAAAACACAACCTGTGGAAGTGGATCATTATTCCGGGTATCTTTTACATGATCCTGTTCATGCTGGGCATGTATTTCTTCTGGACCTCCTCGGGTGCGGCGGTTACCTACGTTAGTCATACCGCCGGCATCGACCGGTGGCTGCATCGCCAGAGCAGCGGTTTCCTGAGTTTTATTTTCATACTGGGCGAGATCATGGTAAGGCTCATTCTCGTGTTGTTCTATTTCTCCCTGTTCAAATACCTGTTCCTGATACTGGGCTCTCCCCTGTTTGCGTACCTGAGCGAAAAGACCGAAGCGATCCTTTCCGGAAAGGACTATCCCTTCAGCTTCCAGCAATTGCTGAAGGATATGCTGCGCGGTATTAAGCTGGCTTTGCGCAACACCCTGTGGCAAACGGTTTACCTGTTCTTTTTGTTCGTGGCCTCCTTCGTGCCCGTTATCGGCTGGGTTACCCCGGTCATTGTGTTGCTGGTGGAATGCTATTTTTATGGATTTTCGATGCTGGATTACAGTTGCGAGCGCCACAAGCTATCGCCCACCGCGAGCATCGAGTTCATTGGTAAACACAAAGGGCTCGCCATTGGCAACGGTATCGTTTTTTACCTGATGCACCTGGTGCCTTTTGTAGGATGGGTGCTGGCCCCCGCCTATGCCGTCATTGCAGCAACGATCAGCTTGTATTACCAAAACAAAGAAGTGTAAGGCACTTACCCAATCATGACTTCACCCAAAGTATTTCTGATACCCTGTTTCCTGCACGAAACAGCTACACAAACCATTCCTGCCTACGTACTGGAGGCTGTAAAGGAATGCCAGGTATTCTTTGTAGAGAACGAGCGTAGCGCCCGCCGCTACCTGAAAGTATTGTGGAAAGAGATGGTGATCGACGATTACCAGTGGATCACGATCCACAAAGCGGAAGAAGCGGTACGTGCGCAGTTTCGTCAGCACCTCAAAGCCGGCAAAAATATCGGCATCATCAGCGAGGCCGGTTGCCCGGGCGTGGCCGATCCCGGGCAGATACTGGCCGGCGTTGCTCATGAAATGAATGCCCAGGTAAAACCGCTCACCGGCCCCAGTGCCCTGTTGCTGGCCCTGATGGCCAGTGGCATGAACGGACAGCAATTCCAGTTTGTGGGTTACCTGCCCATCGATACCGGACACCGCATCAAAACCATCCGTGACCTCGAATCTGAATCGGCGCGCAAACAATGCACGCAACTGTTCATTGAAACGCCTTACCGCAACAACCAGCTGCTGGAAGCTTTGCTAAAGGCCTGCCTGCCCACCACCAGGTTGTGCGTGGCTGCCGACCTTACCGCCGATACAGAGTTTATCCAAACTAAAAGCATCGCCGAGTGGAATAAGGAACTACCCAACCTGCACAAGCGGCCTACGGTATTTTGTTTACTGGCTGCGGGGAAGTAGCCTGCCACTGGTATCAACTAACATGTTTTGAAAAAGTGATCCTATTCGTTGCCCGAAGCGCAACAAAAAGCCCGGCACAGGGCCGGGCGATAAAGCGATATGGCAGGTATAAGATCCGGGAACATACTGGCCAGCAGCCCCGAAGCTTAGCTCTATTTATTTTTTGGACTGATGATCGTTTCTCCGTTGGTATCCCTCACCTGGTAAACGCTGTCTACAATGAACTTTTGCATACCGCGCCAGGGTAATGCCCCAAAGTAACTCTTGTAGTGTAACTCCACATCCCGGCCCGAATTCTCCATCAGTGTTTTCGCGACCGACTCGCTCACCACGCTAAACTCAAATTCATTACTCTGGATATTGGCCTTGAAACCACTCTGAATGATCTTTCCTTCGTAGGTCTTGAATACATAGCCTTTCAATTGAAAGGTGTTGAGTACACCGGCCTTGGTACCTTCGGCAAACACCCAGTAAAAACGGAAATACGCAAAGCCGATCAGTATCAGCAGCAGTGAAATAATGATGTAGTGCTTAACTTTCATATTATAATCCGTATTTATCAACAAGATAAATCAATGCCGCCATATTGACCGCGCCCAGCTCCAACTCTCTTTTGTTGACGGCTTCAAAAACATCGCTCCGCGCATGGTGGATATCGAAATACCGCTGAGAGTCTGGCTCCAGTCCCGCCAATGGTGTTTTGAAGAGCTGATTGAGCGGACCGATATCGGCGCCACCATAGCCGGCTTCCAATTCAAAGACACCGTAGGGTTCAAACAACGGTGTCCATGTACGAATTTTGGCAAGTTGCTCTGGCGTTGCAGTGATCCCGAAACCGCGGGGTGTAAACCCACCTTCGTCGCTTTCCATCGCAAAATAATGCTGTTCGCCTTTTGCTTTTGCTTCCTGGGCGTATTTGGTGCCACCGCGGAGGCCATTCTCTTCATTGGCAAACAACACCACCCGGATAGTACGTTTGGGTTTATAACCAATGGCCTTGAGCGCCCTCAATACTTCGATGGACTGCACACAACCGGCACCGTCATCATGCGCACCTTCGGCAGGATCCCAGGAGTCGAGGTGGCCACCAATGGTAATGATCTGCTCGGGAAATTCGCTGCCTTTCCATTCGCCGATCACGTTATGACCGATCGTATCGGGCAACATGTTGGCCAGCGTTTTCAAATATACAGTAGCGCTTTTATTGCTGTTGAGGAGGGCTGCCAGTTTATCGGCATCCTGCAGGCCTACTGCCGCCGCCGGTATTTTAGGAAATGAATCATTGTATACGGTGCTGCCGGTGTGCGGGTTGTTGTCGGCCGCATTGCTCATGGAGCGTACCAATACTGCTACGGCGCCGTATTTGGCGGCCCGGCTGGGCCCCATGCCGCGGTATTTGCCGGCATCACCATAAGCATTAAAGGTCTTGACAAATTTGTTGTTGAACTTATAGTTGTAGAAGACGATCTTCCCTTTTACTTCATCCTTGCGCTGTTCCAGTTCATCGAAAGAATTGATCAGGACAACCGGCGCTTTAACACCTTTGGCACCTGTACCTACTGAGTTACCCAATGCCAGCACATCGAGTGGCGTGTTCTTTGGTTGGCCGGCGATATAGGCTTCATCCTTTCCGCCGCGTACCCAATGAGGCACCATACATTCCTGTAACCAAACCTTTTCGGCGCCCGATTGTTCCAGGGTCTTTTTGCCCCAGGCCTCGGCCTTGTACATGGCGGGCGAGCCCGACAGGCGGGCGCCCACCTGCTTGGTAAGTACACGCAGGTTTTCATAAGCTTTTCCATTAACCAGTATTTCATCGGCTATGGCCCTGATCAGCAGTGAGTCGTTCTGCCGGGCCAGGGCAGGCAGGGTGAGTACAAGAAAACATGCAGTGAACATTCTGCGCATCATAGGTGTTATTTTCGGCTAAAGTTAATTCCAAACTAATTCATTTACCTTCACATCTTCAAATATTAAAGCAGCGTATGCGTATTGGAATTGTTTGTTATCCAACGTTCGGCGGAAGTGGCGTATTGGCGACAGAATTGGGGAAAGCTCTGGCAGATAAGGGTCATCAGGTGCACTTTATTACCTATCAGCAACCCGTGCGTTTAAGCGAGTTCCATGCAAACATCTTTTATCACGAAGTAAGAGTTCCTCACTATCCTTTATTCGATTATCCTCCTTACGAAACAGCATTGGCCAGCACCATGGTCGATGTGATCGTCAACAGCAATATCGACCTGCTGCATGTGCATTATGCGATACCGCACGCCTCGGCGGCATATATGGCCAAAATGATCCTGGAGAAGCAGGGCAAGAAGATCCCGGTGATCACGACCTTACACGGTACCGATATTACCCTGGTGGGCAAGGACAAGACCTTTGCACCGGTGGTTACTTTTTCTATCAATGAAAGCGACGCCATCACGGCAGTATCCAACAACCTCCGTGATGAAACCTATAAGAACTTCCGCATTGAAAAGGAGATCGAAGTGATCCAGAACTTTGTGGATGTAAAACGATTCAATAAAAAACCCATCGATGCCTTTCGCCGGGTGATCGCTCCCAATGGTGAGAAGATATTGCTGCATGCCTCCAACTTCCGTAAGGTAAAGCGGGTACAGGATGTGGTTCAGATCTTTGCCGAAACGGTGCGCGAAGTGCCCAGCAAACTCCTGTTTGTAGGCGACGGTCCCGAGCGTCCCGCTGCAGAAAGTATGTGCCGCGACCTGGGCATTTGCGATGAAACCCGTTTTGTGGGCAAGCAGGAGCAGATGGAGGATATCCTGGCGATTGCCGACCTTTTCCTACTCACTTCCGATTACGAGAGCTTTGGATTGGCGGCCCTGGAAGCCATGGCGGCAGGCGTACCGGTGATCTCTACCAATGCCGGTGGTTTGCCCGAGATCAACAAACACGGTGAAACGGGCTATTTAGCGAATGTGGGAGATGTAACGACCATGGGGCGTTATGCCATTTCCCTGCTGTCGGACGCGGCGAAGCTGGAACAGTTCAAACTCAATGCGGCCGCCCATGCGCGCCTTTTCGACATCGATAATATTGTACCCCAATACGAAGAACTTTACAATAGATTCCTCTAACATACTGGTTACCGCAAGGGCGGTATTGCTGCAGCGGCATCCCGGACGGATGCCGCCAGGGACATTGTTCCTATCTGGATTGTACCTCGTTCGGTATTTGTTCGGTATTCGCTTAGGAAAGTGCGCTTTAACAGCGAATGAAATACGAAGGAGAACCTAACGAAATCCAAAGAAAAATATAGGGAGGACCGGCGTTGGCAATAAGAAGATACGGCTGAAAGTAAGTGGACAGCCAGCTTGTTGCACCTGTAACGAATTGTTAAAATGCCACGGAAAGTCACTGAATGCCACGGAAAGCCACGGTTTGTACGACAGCCAGATCTAAAAGCTGCCCTGTCCCGTAACTTTAGGTAAATCATTTGTATGGCACGGCTTACCTCCCCTCCTCCATTTACCGGTACCGTGGGACCGGTGACCATCTATAAACGGTACGATGAATACTTCATGCGGTCCCGCAGTTCGCTCACTGCCGAGCGGGTGAAGACTGACCCCGCCTTCCGAAAAACGATGCAGTATGCCAACCTGATGGGTATGGCTTCGCCCATTGCATCAACCATTTATGCATTGTTGCCGAAGCATCGCCAAAAACATGAACTCTTCCGCAAACTCGTGGGCGAAGTAACCACCTGGCTTAAATACCATTGGAGCAAGGACGACATCATTGACTACCTCTCGAAGCAATATGCAGGTAAGCAGCAGCAGCCCGTGGAGGGTGCTGTAACCCGCCTGCGCGTGGATTACCGGGCTCGCCGGGCGGCGTTAAATAGAAACCTCCGCCGCCAGGGACACGATGATGGATCGGTACACGAAGCGACCAGCCTGGCGCGGTCCCGGTCGTTTGAAGAGCAATTACGACGCAGTAGGCGGAAGCGCACCGGCACCTCCGAATCGACCGCACGGCCACGCGCCCCTTCATTTGAGTTACGCCTTTGGCGCAAGCGTGATAGGCTCTTCCGCCAGCAGTACTTTCAAACATTCAAGGAGTTTGATTGGAGTAAGCCTCTGGTAGAAGAGACCAGCTGATGCATCGGTACTTGAAAGAAAGAGTTGTGTGCTGGCGTACGGTGAGCAATAAGCCCCAATAGATATGCCCTTGTTGGCCAACCATAAAAAGAGCCGGCAATTCATCGCCGGCTCCCAATCATATCAAGCGCTTCTTATGTTCTGCGATTAACGCCGCCTGATCCAAGGCTCGGGATCGAGGTTCCGGGTATCCTGCATCAATACGAATTCGATCTCTCCATTGCCTTCTCCATTGGTAGAGGCCTTGCCCAGTACCTGGCCGGCTTTTACATGCTGGTTCCTGGAAACCGACACACCGTTGAGGTTACTGTAGGTAGTGAAATATTTACCATGGCGAACGAACACCGCACTGGAGCCATCTACTTCAAACACGGAAATCACTTCTCCATCAAATACAGCTTTTACAGGAGCGCCTTCTTCGGTCTCTAGTGTGAGCCCAGGGTTGTTACCGGTTACGCCGATCTCAGGCACTTTATAGGGTCCGAAGTGAATCTTGATCTGTCCTTTGTCAACAGGCCAGGGCAGTTTACCGCGGTTCTTCTCAAAATTATCAGAGAGCAATACGCCTTCGGGCGTAGCTTCAAATACACTCTTGGGTTTGGCCACGGCCGGCTTGGGAGCTGTGGTGGTTGCTGCCGTTGTATTGGGATTGGGCGTAGCCGCTTTTTCAGAAGCAGATGATTTTTCAGCTGCAGCCCTTTCGGCCGCCGCCGCCTTTTCCGCTGCCGCTCTCTTGGCCGCCAGCGCTGCTTCTTCTTTCTCCCGGCGTTTCGCTTCGGCCCTTGCTTTTTCAGCTTCGCGGCGAATGGCCGCCATGATACCGTCGCGCAGTTTTTTATCGGCGCGCTGTTTGTCGCTCAGCTCCTTGTTCAGTTCCCGCTCGCGCGCCTTCAGCTTCGATACGATCTCATCTTTTTCTTTGCGCTCTTCTACCAACACCACCTTTTCCTTCTCCTGCACATGCAAGGCATCATTTTTTTGCTTTTGCGAAGACTCCAGCCCTACGATCTTGCCTTGCAATAACAGCTGGGTACTCTTGATGGAGGTTGCCTGCTGCTCGCGATATTGCCTGTAAGATTTCAGGTATTCTATGCGTTTCAGCGCGTCGTTGAAATTGGAAGCCGAGAAGATGAAATTGAGGAAATCGTAGTTGCTGCGGTTCTTGTAGGCATACACCACGCTTTTTTCGTATTGGAACTTGAGGGTATCCAATTCCTGCTTCAGCCGGCCGATCTCATTGCGCGACTGACTGATATTGCTCTGGATCGCATCGATCTGGTCATTGATGTTATTGATGGCCTGCTCGCGCAGACGTAATTTCTTCGTGATCATGGAAAGTTGTCCCAGGCCCGCTTTCTTGTTTTTCTTGGTATCGTTGAGCGATTGTCGCAGCTCATCTATTTCCCGTTGAATATCAGCCTGTTTCTTTTTCAGGTCATCACTACTGTTTTGAGCCAGGAGGGTACCGGAAAAGCTGATCACCAGCAAGCAGGAAAATAGTTTTTTGAGCATGACAGATCCATTTACAAGTTAAAAAAGCGGTTATACCAGGGTGCAATCTATACAGCACAACGTTCGGCACTATCAAAAGATTGCCCTACTATAACGATTATTGACGCTTATAATTTTTCGGAATGGTGAAAGGAAAGCTTAATTGTTCGTTAATAAAGTCGAATTGTTTGAACTGCAACTCGATCTCCAGCTTAGACTTCTCCGATACCACGATCTTACGGTATTTGGCAAAATTGATCCCATTCTTCAGTTCATAGTCACCATAGGTGATATCGCAGGTGCGGGCCCGGTTCATATCCACATCGTCCAGTTTGCTGTGCTGGGGGGAATAATCTCCCCTATTCACCGTCAGAAAATGTTTGAAGAGGGTACCCAGGCTCATGAGGGAGATCGCCTTTTCTTCGTTCTTGTACGACACGATATTGCTGTCGAGATAGATGGGGTTGCCCAGCAGGATGTCTTGCAACTCATTAAAAGAGAAGGGAATTTTAGTCACTTCCTGAAGATATTCAATAGACCTCAGCTGCACCATCTTATCCATTTTGTACAGGACCTTTACGCTATCCTTCGTTACCATAGCCCGCAATGCTTCGCCCAGGATGGTGGTAACGTTGATCCAGATAGCACTGTCTTTCTGGAGCCGTACGTTGGCGGTAAAATCGGGTTTCTTGCCATCGGCCCCTTTATACTCCACTTTCACTTTGGCCGTCATGGCGCGGAAATCCGTGATGCGGGTGTTTTGAACAGATTGAAATACCTGTTGAATGTATTTCGTTGAATCGGCTTTGCGGTCAACCTCGGGCACTACTACCACCACGGTTGTATCCTTTTTGGTGATCGCAGTCTGGATCTTTCTGGTAGAACGGCAGCTGCTAACCTGTATGCCGACGATCAGTACAGCAATGAACCCTAACCATTTGAAATATGTCATAAATGAAAATATGTAATACTGAATGCTACTGGCTGAATCAGGATTTGCCGGTGTGACCAAAGCCGCCCTCATTGCGCTGGGTGGCACCGATGGCTGCTACTGGTTCCCAGGCAACCTGGCCGACGCTGTGAACCACCATCTGGGCAATACGGTCGCCGTGCTGGATGGTTTGTGTCTCCTGCGACAGGTTAATAAGGATCACCTTCACCTCTCCGCGATAATCGGCATCGATGGTGCCGGGTGTGTTCAGGCAGGTAAGTCCCTGCTTAATGGCCAGGCCGCTGCGGGGCCGCACCTGGGCTTCGTAGCCATCGGGCAATTCCATGAACAGACCGGTGGGTATCAGGGCGCGCTCGAGCGATTTAAGCACAACGGGTGCCTCGAGGTTAGCGCGCAGATCCATACCTGCCGATCCGGCGGTACTATACTCGGGCAATGGATTGGATGATTGATTGATGACCTTTACTTGAATTTTTGACATGGCGCAAAGGTAACGGATTTACAATTTTTGGAGCAGCACATTGGCATAAGCCACCAGTCCTTCTTCGCGGCCCACGAATCCCATGGTCTCGGTGGTCGTGGCTTTTACCGATACATCGTCGATCGTTATTTCGAGTATCTCAGCGATCAGTTTCCGCATTTCGGGTGAGTGTTTCTTGATCTTGGGTGCTTCCAGGCAAATAGAAGAATCTACATTCACCACTCTATAGCCCTTCGAACTGATGAGCGCATAACAGTGCTGCAGCAATATCTTACTGTCGATGTCTTTATAGGTGGGATCGGTATTGGGAAAATGCATACCGATATCACCCAGTGCCAGTGCGCCCAGCAGCCCATCACAAATGGCATGCAACAATACATCGGCATCGCTATGCCCCAATGCTCCCTTATGGTGTGGTATGTTCACCCCACCAATCCATAACTGTCTTCCTTCTACCAACTGATGAAAATCGATGCCAAATCCGATACGGAACATGATGAACGCTGTATTAAAAGTTAAGCGCCCCGGGATGCCGGGGCGCTTCAAATATATTCAATAAATGCCAGCCGCGATTAGTTATCGCCACCTGCATCGTCCAGATCGAAGATCAGACCGAAGCGGAGGGTATTGGAAAGCGGGTTCCTGTTTACACCCGAACCGGAAGGCACGAGGTAAGAGAAGTTCAATCCGAATACATTGTATTTAAGACCCAGACCAACGGTAAAATATTTACGGTTACCCTTGCTCTTGTCTTCATAAAAATAACCGGCGCGCACAAAGAACTGGTCGTTGTAGCTATATTCTGCACCCAGTGATACCTGGAGTTCTTTCAACTCTTCGCTGAAGCCACCGGGGGCGTCACCGAATGAACTGAACCAGCTGCTCATTACACTCTTGTCGCGGTACTTCACAACGAGCGCGGAGTCTTCTGATGTATTACCGGTAAAGGCAGGTGGTGTAGGCACCAGCAGTTTGTGGAAGTCTACGCCGAACTGGATCTTGTTGGTTTCGTCGATAGCTGCCGTATAGGTGGTACCAAAGCTCAGGTTGGCAGGGATATAATCCCGTTGTTGTGCATCATTGGTATAACCGATCTTACCGCCGAGGTTGCTGAGCACGGCGCCGAAGCTCCAGCCGCTACCCGATTCACGTAGGCCATTGTAGTAGAAAGAAAGGTCACCGGCTACAGTGCTACCTGCTTTATAAGCAGTTCCTGTTGAAGGAGCGCCGGCAGCGAGGTTGGAGTTGATGTAACGGAGTGCCACACCCAAACCGATCTTATCTGATAATTTACGGGAATAACCGAGGTCTACGCCGAACTCACGTGGACGGCCATCTCCCCAGTAATCACCATTGGGGTTGGTGAATTGTATATTACCAAGACTGAAATACCGAACCGATCCGGAGAATGCCTGCAGATCATCGAGCTTATAATAACCAGCTAATGCTAATAAATAAACATCATTAAGGCCGAGGTCTTTCAACCAGGGTGTATAGGTCAATCCTATACTGAAATTCTTTTGAGCGAAAGGGGTTTTAGCAAGATTCCAGAATGCCGAGTTGGCATCCGGTGAAGTAGCCACGCCTAAGTCGCCCATACCGCCTGCCCGTGCATCGGGAGAAATACGCAGAAACGGAACAGCCGTGGTAACCACATTGATAGGCTGCGCGTCCTGCGCTTTTAAAGAATTCAACCCCGCCAACACCAATAATGCAGCAGTCAGTTTAAAGGTCCGTTGTTTCATACATCAGTAATTTGTCGTGTTTTAAGGTAAAAGCACCTACAGCAAATGCAATCAGATAACAATAAATTAAAAAGAATCAGGTTCGGATCAAGTTAGTTTTGGCAAGATGGCCTTGCTGTGGCGTCAAAAACTTTCAGAGTAGAATATCAATTCAATAGGCGGTTGAAATATGAGGACCAAAAATACAAATACTAATTACAAAATAAACAATTTTTCTAGTTTTTGGGCGGTTTTACCGTCCATTGTCTGTACCCGTAACCGGTAAATGTATACTCCACGACCAATTTTGCTGCCATATTCATCGCGCCCATCCCATTCCACCTCACTCGAACGGTTGCCGGGGGAAAATATTGTACGGCGTATGTTCTTTACCAGCTTTCCGGTTACGGTAAATACCTGTACATCTACGTATAACTCCTCACCGGCCCGGTTATGCTCGAACCAGAAGGTAGTGCGTGTAGTGAACGGATTCGGGTAGTTCAATACATGCTCCAGCTTAAGCTGATCCTGATTTTGCACTTTGAACTCCAGCGTGGTCTCGCTCGAATTGTTGGCTGCATCCCATGCTTTTATAGTAAGGGTATGCGGTCCATCGCTCAATACGGGCAACTGAAAACGTACGGCGCCCTTACGATAATTATCCAGCTCACTTTCGTAGAAATCATTCAATAAGAACCGCTGCTGCTGATCGTTATCGAGTATAGCTACCAGGTCGTGTCCAATGCCTGTACCCATGATGTTGATACCGGATGAATCGGCCAGCTTCACCAGCAAGATCGGTTTATCATTACTGATACTACCGTTGATGAATCTTTCATCATTGAGGTAGGCTTTGATATTGGGCCCTTCACGATCGGAAGTGCTGTCGCCCGATCCACCCACCATGATATTGGTGAAAGCGCCATTGCCATCCACGTTGCCGTTATCGGTATAATAACTGATGCGGCCATTACCGAAGCGATAACTGATATCGCGGGGCACCACAAAACGGAAGGTGAATGCGCCATTCGTAACGGTAGCTTTTCCCTTGAAAAGGGTATTCTTCTGCAACTGAAAGGTAGTAGGCACACTGCCGGGATCATTGCCCAGTGTATTCACCCCCTGCGCTTTGTCGGCGACAGTAGCATATAATGTGCCATTAAATGTGGGGAGCGGATTGCCTGCGGCATCCGTTATCAGCCCGCTGATGGAATACGTTGATAGTGCTTTCAGTGTGTCGGGTGTGGCTGCAACCGGTTTATTGTTGATCGAAGTGGTTTGCACGGTATGCTGTGGAAAAGCGAGTCGCATGGCGGGGTCGCCGAGCAGGGTGAATTTCCGGTTGTTGATCACATCACCGGAAAGAGTATAAGTGACATTCTTTGCCCTGCGCACCGCATCGCCCAGGGGCAGGTAGCGGCCGTTGGCCTGCTGCTGCAGGGCCGTTTCAATATAGTTTTTGTTCATGACCCGGTTGCTGAAGGCAAATACCAGCCGGGTGGTGGTCATGAGCGCGATGGCGCCCGTTTTTTCGCGCAACAGCAGGTTCTCCCCTATCGAACTGATCAGTGGATTATCGTACGGCGCCACATCGCAGGTGGCGGTTATGAACAGTGGCAGCTTGCCGGGATTGTTGATGGTATTGATGATATCCTGGTCGAGCACCACTTCTTCGGCCAGCCTTCTGTACCCGCCATGCCCACTATAGTTCCAGATGAGGGTACCGTTGAAAAACCCACTGTTGACGGCCAGGTTCACGCCGGGATAGCGGCTCCCTCCTGCCCCGCTTTCCTGGCGGTAGGCATCGAGATAGATCTTATCGAGGTTGAAGACAGGAGCAGTTGCGGTGGCCGATTGTGCGATGATCTCGGCATCCTGAAGGTGGAGGTTATTGTCTTCATCATCGGCCACAAAGCTGAGTTCATTGCGCCAGGGGCCCAGAGTGGCTGGCTGATGGTAAGCGATGATCTTATCAATAATAGCCTTTGCTTCCTGTTCATTGCGGGCTGGTATGCGGCCGATGCCTATATCGAGGAGGTAAATTCCATTTCCGTTGATATCGTCGTCGTTATCGAGCAGGCCGAAGAAATCGTCGGAAGTATAAGTGGCCAGCGGATCGAGCGATACAGGGCTTTCCCAGGCGGGCACCAGGTTCGTATTGTTGCTGATGCGCGATTTATAGTCGAAAGAGGCATCGCCGAGCAACAGGAGGTACCTGGCGCGTTTGGTGGTATCGGCGCCGGCCCTGTCGTGGTACATTTTGAGGTAGTTGCGGATGGCGGCCGGATCGGGTGAGCCGGCAGCAAACTCATTGAAGATCTGTTCGGTCGATACGACTGTAACGCTGAGCCCATTGGTTTGGCGGTGAAAAGCAGCCAGGCGCTGGGCCTGCTCCCACAGGGAGGTATGAGTAACGATAATATAGTCCGTGAGGGTGGGCGTATGGAGATTTTGAGAGGCTACCCGACCAATGGCGGCAGGCACCAGTAATCCATTGGTATTGAAGGCGATGTATTCCCGTAGGGTATTGCAGGTGTTCACGAAATGTTGGCCGGCGCCATCAGGAACCAGGGTCATGCGTACCGGCTCCTGTGGGTTGGTGACCTCCCACACGCGGGTAGCCGCTGTAGCCCCGCCAATCGTGAAGTTGCCGATATTGCCGGCGGCCGCGCTGTTCCAGTCGCGAAAGGATAGTTGATCATTCCCCACCATAGCGAGCGTACGCCTGGCCAATACCTCGAACCAGTTGAGCCAGCCCTGGGCATTGGCGCTGCCGGGAGTATAATCGAAGCGCACCGATAGGTCGGACTGAGTGGCAGTAAAATTGTTGGAGGCTTCCACGATCCGGGCAAACTGGTCGTAGGGGCCTGTAGCCACGGGCGGAATATCCATCGATAGTACGGCCTGATTATTGACTGTGATGTTGAACCTGCCCTGATTACCAAAAGTGCGCGATAAGCAGCTGGCAGTAAGACGGGCAGGCTCGGGGGTAATACCGGGCATCCGGACGGTAAAACTGCGGCTTCGCAGCTTCCCCGGAGCATCGGCAAAATCGTCACCAAACCATTGGCGGCCACTACTTAAGAGATTCACGGTATCCAACTCGTAAAAGTATCTTTCGGAGAAGGTGTTGATGGTGATATTGGGAGATAGCGGTTGGTTGGCGGTGGTAATACGTTTACCGGTACCGCCGATACTGATGAAATAAAAAGACTGCTCGCTATAGACATTTTTCTGATGCGAAAAGGTTCGGGCGGCAGGGTCGGCAAGCCAGGCGTGGGGGCCGGGGGCATAGAATAACAGGTAGTCGCTGCCGTTCAAAATGCCGTCGCCGCCATCTTCGGCCCAAAGGGCCGTTTCGGCGAGGTCGTCGATGACCGGGGTCTTATTATCTTCGGGCAGCATCTGGCCGCCGTTGCCGAAGAGGCGTACTGATGAGGAGGCCAGGGAGCCGGTATTGACGCCGAGGGCGGCGAGGAGAGCGAGGTCAATTTTATAAACACCGGCAGCGGGCACAGCAATTTTATACCAATTCCCAACCGAAAGGACGGATTGGCTCGTATAATTCCTTTGACCGGCAGCGGGGAATACCCCAAACAGTAGGGTGAACAATACGAAAAAGGGGATGTTACCAGGGCGGCCCATTGCTTCAAAAATAGCTCATTTTTAATGTAATAAGTATTACCTGAGGAGCTTGGTTACATGAAAGTGAGTATATTCGCCAACCGACTACCTTGTGGAAAAAACAGCCCTGAAAGCTGTACAATATTTGCTTTAAAAGCACGTTTAACTTAATTGAACCAAAGGCAAAAGTTATCAAAATGAATCTGAAAAACCTATTCATCCTGCTTTCCTGCACCGCTGCAGTGTCTTCCTGTAAAAATGGAGGCCTATTCGGCAAGAAGCAGGAAAAATCCGACGTAACCGGCTGGAATTATAACGATAAGAATATGGGCGGCTACCAGGTGTCGCGCGAGAAAGAGCAGCGCACTGGTCCCGGACTTGTGTTCGTACAGGGTGGTACTTTCCAGATGGGTGCCGTAGAAGAGGACGTAATGAGCGACTGGAACAACATCCCCAGCCGTAAGACTGTAAACTCATTCTACATTGACCGTACCGAGGTAGCCAATATTCACTACCGTGAATACCTCTATTGGATCAACAACGTATTCGATGGCGACGAATACAAACCCGTGCGCGAAGGCGCATTGCCCGATACGCTGGTATGGCGTAGCGAGCTGGGCTATAACGAGCCCATGGTTGAGTACTATTTCCGTCACCCCTCTTACAACTACTATCCGGTGGTTGGGGTAACCTGGAGACAGGCGCATGATTTCTGCCTTTGGCGTTCGGACAGGGTCAATGAAAAAGCCCTGATGGATAAAGGTTTCATCAACAAGAACAGTTTCAAGAATATTCAAGGTCAGGGACAGGAGTCTTTCAACACGAAAGCATACCTGTTGGGTCTTACCACACCTACCCCGGGCAACCAGGTTCGTTCCAAAAAGAACCCTTTGAAGAATCCTAATGGTACTCCACGTACCCAGGTAACCTTCGAAGATGGTATCCTGCTGCCTTCTTACCGCCTCCCTACAGAAGCTGAGTGGGAATATGCAGCCCTTGCGCTTGTAGGTCAAAACCCTTCACCCAGCAAGAAAGAAGGCAAGCGCGGTGAAGAGTTGATCACCAACAAGCAGGTGTATACCTGGAGCCAAAACGTAAATGGCTTGCGCGACAACCGCCGTGGTGCATGGCAAGGTACTTTCCTCGCCAACTTCAAACGCGGCAATGGTGACAACATGGGTGTTGCCGGTGGTTTGAACGACCGTGCCGTGTACACCGCCCCTGTAAACTCCTTCTTCCCCAACTCATTTGGTTTGTATAACATGTCTGGTAACGTTAACGAGTGGGTAGAAGACGTTTACCGTCCGCTGTCATCGGTTGACCAGGAAGATGTAGCTCCTTTCCGTGGTAACTACTTCCAGAATGACTACAAGAATAAAGATGGTGAGTTTGAAAAAGACAGTCTTGGTCGCGTGAAGAGAGTGTACGCAACCGACGAAGAGAGCAAGAACCGTCGTAACTACCAAAAAGCCAATGTGATCAACTACCTCGATGGTGACTCACTGGTAAGTGGTGTTACTTATGGTACTACCGATATCGCAGAAAACCAAAAGAACGGTGGTCGCGGCTATGGCTTCACTACCCTCATCAGCGATAAATCGCGTGTGATCAAGGGTGGCAGCTGGAACGATCGTCCTTACTACCTTTCTCCCGGTACACGCCGCTTCCTCGAAGAAGATCAGGGTAGCAGCACCGTTGGTTTCCGTTGCGCTATGGACCGTGTAGGTAGCCCCGAAGGTAACGGTCGCAAAACCGGTATCAGCTATCCCCAGAGAAGACAGAACAGCAGAAAACGTTAATCCGCTTTCTTGTTCCATCATATTTAAAACATCCCGCCGTAGAGCGGGATGTTTTTTTTAGTGGCTTCATTATATTTGTTGTATGACGATCAAACAACTCTATTCAATATTCCAGCAATACCCTTCCGTTCAAACCGATACCCGCAGCCTTAAGCAGGGAGATATTTTCTTTGCGCTGAAAGGCCCCAACTTCAACGCCAACCAGTTTGCCGAAAAAGCACTGGCAGCCGGCGCAGCCTATGCTGTGGTGGATGAAGCACCGGCCACGCCCAACGAACGTATCATCGTCGTGAGCGATACGCTCGACACCCTTCAACAATTGGCCAAACACCATCGCCAGCAGTTCGATATCCCATTCATCGCCATTACGGGCAGCAACGGGAAAACCACCACAAAGGAACTCGTGCACGCGGTGTTGTCTACCAGGTTCAAAACTTATACGACCTATGGCAACCTTAATAACCATATCGGTGTGCCGCTAACAATACTGCGTGTTCAGAAAGACGCGCAAATGGCGGTGATCGAAATGGGCGCCAATCACCAACAGGAAATTGCGTCCTATTGTGCCTACACCCTGCCTACGCATGGCATCATTACCAATGCGGGCAAGGCCCACCTG
This sequence comes from Paraflavitalea sp. CAU 1676, assembly GCF_029223285.1. Taxonomy (GTDB): domain Bacteria; phylum Bacteroidota; class Bacteroidia; order Chitinophagales; family Chitinophagaceae; genus Paraflavitalea. The sequence goes on from NZ_JARHUJ010000011.1 coordinate 257,586, forward strand.
GAAGGATTTGGCGGCGTGGAAGGCGTACGCAAGGGCAAGGGCGAACTATACGATTACCTGCGTGCCAACAATGGTACCGCCTTTGTGATGTGGGATTATGATTACCTGCACACGATGAGCCAGGGGCTACCTCATATCATCAAATATGGCACGGCCGATGCCGATGTTACCGGCCAGCTGGTGCAAAGCGAACCATTCCTTTCTGTCGCTATTACCTCGGATAATGCCTTTACGATCCAAACCCAGCTGGTAGGCGCCTATAACCTGCCCAATGTTTTGGTGGCAGCTGCCATAGGGCGGCATTTCGGGGTGGAAGATCAATTCATCAAAAAGGCTATTGAACAGTATGCTCCTTCCAACAGCCGCTCACAATTGATGGAACGCGGCGATAACAAGATCATTCTCGATGCCTATAATGCCAACCCCAGCAGTATGCGCGCCGCCATCGAAAACTTTGCCGGCATCAAAGCTGATCATAAGGTATTAATGCTGGGTGCGATGGCCGAATTGGGCCCCGAAAGCCTCGATGAGCACAAGCAGATCGTTGCTCTCCTACAGCAGTACCCATGGGATTCCGTGGTACTGGTGGGCGGCGACTTCCTGAAGATCGAACACCCTTTCATCAGTAAGGAAAATGCCGTGCAGGCTGCTGAATGGTTCAGGCAACAGGATCTTCATCATACCTTCTTTTTGATCAAGGGATCGCGCAGCATGCAAATGGAGAAAGTGCTGGCTTAGGGATAAAGTGTGGTCAATATTGTTTTTCAAAATTAGAGATGAGGTGCAGCTGTTGCAATTGCTCCATGAGTTTTTGCATGATCTGCTGCTTTTCGTTGATGAGGGCTGTACGCCAGCTCACCAGGTGTGCCTTTTCTTCTTCGGGCAAAGCGTGGAGGGTACTGTCCGACAAAAAGGACAACGCGATACAGCGATCATTGAAATCGCCCAGCATGGAGGCTACTTCGTGTAATCGTTTTTCACTGCGCCAGGCCGTTACCGGAAATGATATACCCCAGTCGCTGTCGAAGATGCGAATGTTGAGGATAATATCTTTCAACTGCTTTCGGATAGCGTGCAGTTCCCTGTCTTTTTCCAGGGCCAGCAACATCACCTGCACGGAAGCTATTTTGCGATGGATGAAACGGCGAACGATCTTATCATCGAGGTAGGATGGCAATGAGGTGGTCAGCTGATCAATGGCTTTATTCGCCTTTAGCTTTTCGATGGCTTTCACCAACAATTCCTTGGCGGTAAACAATCGCTGCTCCAGAGAAGAGGTATATTGATTTAACCGGACGCCTTCTGTCTCCTGCCTGGCCATTACCAGCGGTATGAATAATTGAAAGTCGCGCACCCTACCAGCGGTATGATACACTGATTTTATTTCCGGGGGAATGCCTATATCGCGGGCTTTCCTAGACTCTTTCAGCAAACGGGTAAATGCTCGGAGCTTTTTATACTCCAGCCGGAGATCATGCACCATTTCCACCTCGAAATGACCGGGCAATTGGTCGCCATAGCGTTTGATACGGCGTCCATGTTTCCTGATCACATCTGCCAGCAAGGCCCTTTTCATACTGCAAGTTTGTACATAAGGTACGAAATTTACAGCAGTTGGCCTTCTTAGCCGTGGATAGACTACGATCTCCTAACGGCAACGAGTTGCCCTCCTTAGGCGTAGATAGGCCAGGATCCGGGAACGCTGATCAGTTGGCCTCTTTTAGCATTTATCGAGTGCCTGCAATATATCGTTGATGATATCGTCGGCATGTTCCAGACCGGTAGATATGCGTATCAATCCGGGCGTGATGTTCACGGCGAGTCTTTCTTCTTCTGAGAGCTTGGCATGGGTAGTACTGGCCGGATGCGATGCGATACTGCGTGTATCGCCCAGGTTGGCCGTGAGCGACAACATCTGCAGGCTGTCGAGGAATTTGCGTCCGCTGGCCAATCCACCTTTCAGTTCAAAACAAACGATACCACCGCCGTTCTTCATTTGTTTCAAGGCAATGGTATGTTGCGGATGGCTCTTTAGGAAAGGATATTTGGTCCAGGATACTTTGGGGTGATTTTCGATGGCTTGTGCCAGCTTCAAGGCGTTGGTGGCATGGCGCTCCATGCGTACATCGAGCGTTTCAAGGCTTTTGCTGAGCAGCCAGGCATTGAAAGCAGAAAGCGATGGCCCCGTGCTACGGCAAAACAGGTAGACGTCTTTGATGAGGTCGGGCCGGCCCACTATTACGCCACCCAGTACCCTACCCTGTCCGTCGATCCACTTGGTAGCAGAATGCACCACGAGGTCGGCTCCCAGGTCAATGGGACGCTGACCGATCGGTGTAGCGAAGCAGTTGTCTACATTCAGGATGAGGTTGTGCTTTTTGGCAATCGCCGACACCATTTGCAGGTCGATGATATCGAGTCCCGGATTGGTAGGGGTTTCGATATAGATCATCTTCGTATTGGGACGAATGGCGGCTTCCCAGGCAGCAGCATCGGACGATGCGCTGACATAAGAAGATTCGATGCCATACTTGGGCAGAAATTTCGTGATCACGGTATGGGTGCTGCCGAAGATGGCATTGCAGGAAAGCAAATGATCACCTTTCTTCATCAAGGCCATAAAAGAGGCGAAGATGGCGCTCATTCCAGATGCAGTGGCATATCCTGCTTCAGCCCCTTCGAGGGCACAGATCTTATCTGTAAACTCTTTTACGTTGGGATTGGTAAAGCGGCTGTAAATATTATCATCCGTTTCATCCGCGAAAGCGGCGCGCATTTCTTCGGCCGAGTCGAAACAAAAGCTACTGGTTAAGAATAACGGCGTGGAATGCTCCATTTCGGGCGTACGGTCGGTTTGCGTACGGATCGCTTTCGTGATGGGATGTTGTGACATGATAAAGATTACAAGTTGACCCGAACATGGTTCGGATGTGAATACGGTAAATTATTATTTCTTGTTGAGCGGCAGCCTGCCGGAAACCGGGTTTGCCGGTTGGGTGGCTAATTGCCAACGGGTAAATTTTATGACCTTGTTGTGTGCCCTGGCGCGGTCGGTCACTTCGCTTATTGGGCGGCCGCCTGCTGGTTCACCTTTACTTCCCACTTCAGGTTACCACCTGCGCGACGCATGGTTTCGGCTACGGAGCAGTATTTATCCATGGAAAGCTGACAGGCTTTGCGGGCCTTATCGGGGTCTATATCGCCAGTGAGTTCAAAAACGATGGTCACATCCTGCCAGATGGAGGGCTCTTTTCCGGGCTCCCGCAGGCCTTCGATCTTCATGGTAAAGGTGTCGATCGTTTGCTTCTGCTTTTTGAGGATAGACACGATATCGATGCCACTGCAACTGCCTAACCCCATGAGTAGCAATTGCATAGGACGTACCCCAAAGTTTGTACCACCCGATTCCGGGCTACTGTCCGTATGTACAACATGGCCGTAAGCGTCTTTTGCAGCAAATCCGTAATCTCCCGAAACCCTTTCTAGCTCAATTTTGATCATGGCAAAGATTTTTGCAAATGTAATTCATGCAGGCATTTACTTTGCACCCTGAATTTAGCTAATCGGTAGAATGAAGTATTTCCATTATCATCAGCCCTTTCCCCTGGAAAACGGCGCGTCATTACCAGAACTCACGATTGCCTATCATACCTACGGCACCCTGCGGGCTGATAGTAAAGTAGTGTGGATCTGCCACGCCCTGACGGCCAATTCCGACGTTGCCGACTGGTGGAAAGGGGTCGTTGGGCAGGATTATGTTGTAAACCCCGACCAGTATTTTATTGTTTGTGCGAACATCCTGGGTTCTTGTTATGGCACTACGGGCCCGCTCAGCAATAACCCCACAACGGGACAGCCTTACTATCATCAGTTTCCCCTCATTACCATCCGCGACATGGTGCAGGCGCACATCCTGCTTCGCCGCCATCTTGGTATTGAACGCATCTACCTGCTCATGGGCGGCAGTATGGGCGGATACCAGGCCATGGAATGGTGCATCCAGGAAAACAGCCTCATAGACCGGTTGTTCCTGTTAGCCACCTCACCTACCGAGAGCGCCTGGGGCATCGCTATTCACGCCACACAGCGGCTGGCCATCGAGGCCGACAGTACCTGGCAGGAGAACGCTCCCTATGCCGGCAGCAAAGGATTAAAAGCTGCCCGGGCAGTAGGTATGCTGACCTATCGCAACTACGGCATCATGGTGCAAAAGCAAACGGACCCCGACGGTGAAAAACTCGATGCCTACCGGGCCGCTTCTTACATCAATTATCAGGGCGACAAACTGGTAAAACGCTTCAATGCTTTCAGCTACTGGACGCTTACCAAGGCTATGGACACCCATAACCTGGGCCGCGGGCGCGGCGGCCATGTAGATGCCTTGTTACAAACGATCCGGCAGCAAACCCTCATCATCGGCATCAGCAGCGACATCCTTTGTCCGCTCATCGAGCAGCGGCATATCCAGGCTCAGTTGCCGAATGCTACCCTGGTAGAGATCGACTCTGCCTATGGCCACGATGGATTTATGGTAGAGGGAGAAAAGATCTCTCAATGTTTACAGAACTGGCTGGGGAATTAATAGCCTGCTACTCCTAAAACCAGGATAGTAATCATGTTACTTCAGGTGGCCCCGCCAACACCAACACATCGATCATCTCAACTCAAAATAAGAAAGGCCTTGCTTGGGTATCACTACCTCGCAAGGCCTTTTCCATTCATCAGAAAGATCATTTCAGCAAGCCATCAACCGTAATGGCCACATAGTACAAGCCACCGATAGAAGGACCGCCGGCGTATTGCAGATAACGATTGTTCAACAGATCGGTACCTCCAGCTTTAATAGAGCTCTTCAAAGCAGGCAGGCGGAAGGTAACTTGTGCATCGATGGTTTGGTAGGCAGCTACCCGGCCGGTAACCAGTGGGCTCTCCCACAGGAAGGCATCCTGCCATCTCCAGGTTACGTTGAAGCCGATATTGGGTGTAACAGCGCGGTTACCAAAGGAGAGGTTACTCGTCCAACGGGGCGTATTGAAGCCGGTCACAAACAGGTCGGCCGTTTCATTGCCTTTAATATCATTGTAGTTCAAGTTGCCAGACACCGCGAAAGTTTTGAAGAAATTGTAAGTAATGCCCAGCGATGAACCATACGTAGTGTATTTATTCTTTGCGTTCGTATACACGCGGTAACGATCCTGTCCTTTGCTGGCAGCGTTGCCGTTGCTGGCAGTAGTGGCATCGCGGTTGCGATCGACCATGGCGATCACGGCCGCATCGCTGCCCACTGTTTCACCCTTGGGTACATACACCTGTACCTGGCCCAGGAAGCCATCATATACGTTGGCATAAGCATCTACATCGATGAGGAGCTTGTTGCCAAACAGCACACTCTTGTATCCTACCTCAAAAGAGTTGATGCCTTCGGGACGGCCATCGGGCAGCCTGGCTACTTCGAGCAGGTTCCGGTTGGCCAGTGCTGCCGCATCGGAGTTTCCAGCAGCTTTAACCGCAGCATTGAAAGCGGCTACGGAAGGCTGTGTATAGCTGTTCTCGCGGAAGCCCAACCCCTCGTTGATGATAGGCAATATGCCTACGCGTTTTACACGGCCATTGTTCACATAAGAAAGTGCTTCGAACAAGGCAGGGAACCGGTATCCTTGCTGGAAGGTAGCCCTAAAGTTGTGGCGCTCCTTGAATGTATATACTGCAGCGATACGGGGGGTAAACTTGGGATCGAACTCGGGGTTGTAGTCGGAACGCAGCGAGGCAAACAACTTCAGCTTTTCATTGAAGAAGGTTTTGGTGACCTGCGCAAAGCCGCCAAATTTCTTGTAATAGGTATTATCGCCATATCCTCCGTTCTTATCGGGCAGGTTGCGCTGATCGATAGGGCGGCTGAAATCGACGAAGTTGTTACCATCAGGGATCAGTTCGTACACGCGGGCATCGGCACCGATGAGGAGGTTGAATGCTTTGGTGTATTTGGTAAGATCCCATTGTCCTTCTACATGGTACACATTGCTTTTCTGGATCAGGGCAGCACCACCGGTAGCAGGAGCATCAGGAATCAGGGACGATTTGATATCCCAGTTATTGATCCTGATAATAGAATCTTTTACCCTTGCGAAACGTTCGGTACCGGGTTCTGCCCGGCTCGCATCCGCCTTCTGCCGGGCGAATGCAGTAGCAGCAGCCAGGTTGGCAGCAGTAAGCTTGCCGCCATTCGCAGTTGCATAAGCGTTCAGGGCGTCTTTGTACTTGGTGCCCCAGGCAGATCCGCTGCCGCCGGTATACAAGTCCATATTATCGGCCAACGGTTTTACGTTGTAAGAATCGCCGGTACGTTCCTTGATCATGTAAGCCTTAATGTTGTAGTTGATGCCTTTCAGTTCGAGGTGATGGTTTTGCACCACTACATTGTCGAGCTTCACTTTATTCCCACGCTGAAACACCCCATCCATTTTACCAACCCTGTACGAATAAGACAGGAGTGTATTGGTATTTAAACGATAGTGTAATGCGAGGTCTACTTTCAGGTTGTCTACTTTGGGATCAACGAGGTCTTTTTCCCAATAACCGGTGCGCGCAACAGTAAGGGTACGGTTGGGTACATCGTCGATGGTGAGTCCGGTTACGGAAACGGTGTTACTCAGCTGCAGGGCATCGTCGCCGTATTTATTCCAGCCATCGAAAGCAATGTTGTTGGCGCCGTTGAGAGAAGGGTATGCCGGGTTGGCTGAGTTCTTACTATTGGGATTTTGATCAAGCCTGGTATCGGAGATCCAATCAACACCCTGCAGGTAGCTGGCATTGACCTTGAAGGCAAACTTGTTACCGAATGCTTTGGCATAGCGGATAGCGGTTTCGGTAAGTATACCTGCGTCATGATCGCGGTTGTCGACATGGTTTACCCCCGTCTTTTGGTAGAAGCTCAATCCCTGGTTGGTAAAGGGATCTTTGGTGATGAGATTGGCCATGCCGTTGATGGCATTCATACCATAGAGGGCGGAGGCGGCACCGGGTGTGATCTCCACGCTTTGAATATCCAGTTCGGTGGGCCCGATGGCATTACCCAGCGGCACACCCAGTGTTGCGGCCTGCATATCTACCCCATCCACCAGTTGCATAAAACGGAAGTTGTTGGGAATGTTGAAGCCACGGGTGTTGGGCACTTTGAAAGTAAGGCTCGAGGTGGTCATCTGTACGCCTTTTATATTCTCCAAGGCATCATAGAAACTGGGAGCGGCAGTTTGTCTGATGGCCCGGATATCGAGTTTATCGATGGCTACGGGCGATTTCAGGATGTTCTCAGGAACCCGGGAAGCGGTAACTACCACCTCATTGCCGATATAGGTTTGGGTGGCCAGGGCGATCTGCAGGTTAGAGCCAAGGCTCTTTACCTCCAGTTCCTGTTCTTTAAATCCAATGGAAGAGAATACGAGCGTAAAAGGAGGTTTGGCCTTGGTACGGAGGGTAAATTCACCGGCGCGGTTGGTGATGGTTCCCTGAACGGTTCCTTTTATCTGGATACTAACGTCGGATAGGGGTTCGTGTTTGTCCTGATCGGTAACGCGGCCTGTTACTTCAATCAGGCTTACTTCCTGGGCATTCACCCTTGCCAGGCTAAGGAGGGTTACCAGCAGCAAATAAATGGGCTTCATACTGTCGTTGATGTTTGTCGGTTAAAGTCTATTTTATTAGTAGACTTATTAGGTCTTAAAAATCCCGGATTTATCGATAAGTTCCGGGAGTATTGAGTAGTTGATCGTTTTGTTTGAGTGAACTTGCTCGGTTTCTGTTTGTTTCAACAACAACAGCGGCTTAGTGTGGAGATGGGTGCCAGGTAGTAATATGGCTGTATATGGGTGTACTGGTATTGCATCATGGCGCTAAATTAATAGTTATTTTGGATATACAGTCTATTCTTTTACTAGACTATTAAAATATTTTAAAGCCCGGTCAGGTTATGCTGCCGGGCTTTCTACTTAAAATATCTTGATGATGATCCTGATGCTCCAGAAGATCACCAGGGCTCCTAAAAGGATCATAGCTGTTTTTCTCGGCAGCTTACCGGTTAGCTTGGCAGCCAGCGGCGCAGCCAGCAGGCCGCCGACGATCAGGGCTACAATAACCTGCCAGTGCGATACCCCTTGCAGGGTGAAGAAGGTGAAAGCACTTGCCAGGGTTACAAAGAATTCTGTAAGGCTTACCGATCCGATCACAAAACGTGGGCTGCGGCCTTTGGTGATCAACGTGGTGGTTACGATAGGTCCCCAACCGCCACCGCCAAATGAATCGAGGAAACCGCCTGCACCGGCCAACAATCCATACCGTTTGAATTTCTTTTTCTGCTGTTGCTGCCTGAACGCATTATAGAGGATCTTCAATCCCAGGAACATTGTATACGATGCCAGGATAGGGCGCAGGTAGGCGGTATGTGATTCACCGTATTTAGAGAGCAATATAGCGCCCAGGATCGCCCCAATCACACCAGGTATTACCAGTACGCGGAACAGTTTTTTGTTGACGTTTCCAAATTTATAGTGGCTATAACCAGAAGCTCCGCTCGCAAACATTTCTGCCGTATGGATACTTCCACTGATCGCTGCCAGGTTTACCCCTGCAGAGAGCAGGATCGTGGTACTGGTAACACCGTACCCCATACCGAGGGCACCGTCCACCAACTGGGCGAGGAAACCCGCCATAACCATCCAATGGAAGTTCTTGTCGAGGGTCTGGTACCATTTAACGGTATCATCGGCCATTTGGCGTAAAGGCAGGTAAGAAAAAATGAAATGACCGATCAGCATGGCCGCGAAGATCAGCAGCGAATAGGTGGCTATTTTTCGCCAACGTCTTTCCTTTTCGGCGGTATCACGCTCAACGAGAATTTTGGTGAGGTCATTGAGGCGCTTCACCTTATATTCAAAATTGCCATTGAGCCTGTTTCGTACGGTATGCAGGTTATTGATCACCTCATTGAGTTCACCTGGCAATGCCTTGTTTAATACCTCCTTGATACGCTTAGCCGCCGTAGGTGACTTACCGTTAGTAGAGATCGCTATTTTAAGATTGCCTTTCTGCACCACGGAGCTCAGGTAGAAGTCGCATTGATCGGGCTTATCGGCAGCGTTGACCAATATCTTCCGTTCACGGGCAAGATCACGGATGGTTTTGCTGGCCTCTTTATCATCTATGGCCAGTACCACCAGGTCTTTTCCATCGAGATCGGCCTCTTCAAACGGGCGTTCCCCGATGCTCACGAACTGATAATTTTCGGCGAGTTCCCGTACTTCTTCCAATACTTTGGTGGCTACCACCGACACCTTCGCCTGTGGGGAGTTGTTCAGGATGGCGGTGAGCTTTTCCAAGCCCACCTTCCCAGCGCCTACCAGCAGCACCTCCAGGACCTCGAGACGCAGAAATACCGGGAACAGGAAGTTGGCATCCTGTGCCGCTGCTTCGGCTCCCGGTATTTTGGTTTGTTGATTTTCTTTCGACATCCTGTAGGTATTAATTAGTTGTTCGTTTTTCCAGATCTATGCTGTAACCCATTGTTCACGTACGGCAAAATCTCCAAATGTTTCACCTTCCTTCCGCTTCTTGCTGTATACCTCGAAGAGGCTGTCCAGCTCACGCAAAATCGCCGATTCGTCGAGGCTATCCTTGTATTTCTTATTGAGCCTGAAACCATCGCGATCGCCGCCCAGGTGCATATTGTACAGTCCATAACCAGTACCTACAAAACCGATCTCTGCGGCATAAGGTCTTCCGCATCCATTGGGGCAACCCGTCATTCTCACGGAAATCTCATCATCGCTGATCTTGTGTTTATCCATCAGTGGCTCTATCTTACTGATCAGCGTGGGCAGGTATCGTTGAGCTTCGGCCAGGGCCAGCGGGCAGGTATTGAAGGCCACACAGGCAATCGCACTGCGCCGAACAGGGCCGGCACTGTTAGTGTGTGCAATGATACCAAATTGCTCCAAAATATCTTCAACCGCTTTTTTATCTTTTGGGGCGATATCACTAACTATGACATTCTGATTGCAAGTGAAGCGAAAATTGGCTTTCCCGGTTTTAGCTATTTCCAGGAGTGCCGTTTTCATGGCCACCTTTTCGTCGTCAAGAATGCGACCATTTTCTGAGAATACAGTATAGTACCATTTCTGCTCATGGTTCTGGTGCCAGCCGTAATAATCGGGCCGGTGATCGAACTTGAAGTCTTTGGTCTCTTCGAGCGCAAAGCCGCAACGTTTTTCCAGTTCGGCCTTGAATGCCTCTACACCCATGCGGTCGACCGTATATTTCAGACGCGACAGTTTGCGGTCGCTGCGGTTACCGAAATCCCGCTGTATGGTGATCACTTCATAAGCAGCCTTCAACGTATTTTCTTCGCCGCGTACAAAACCGAGGATAGTTCCCAGGCGCGGATAAGTACTCGCATTGCCGTGGGTAGCACCGAGCCCCCCGCCTACGGCCATGTTGAAACCGATCAGCTTGCCGTTCTCCACTATGGCTATCAACCCCAGGTCGTTGGTAAATACATCCACATCGTTGTGTGGCGGTATGGCAATGGCGATCTTGAATTTCCGGGGCAGGTAACGCTCCTGGTACAAGGGATCTTCTTCTTCCTTCTTATCGGTCAATGGCTTTTCGTTCAACCACACTTCGTAATATGCCTTCGTCTTAGGCAGTGCGAGTTGGCTCAGTTTACCGGCATATTGAAACACTTCTTCATGAATGGGCGACTGCTTGGGGTGTGCACCACACACTACATTTCGGTTCACATCACCGCAAGCGGCAATAGAATCGAGGTGGATCGTATTGAAAGCCTGCAAGGTAGGCTTGATGTGCGATTTGAGAATACCGTGCAGCTGTATGGTTTGCCTGGTCGTGATCTTGATAGTACCGGTAGAATGTTCACCGGCGATGTTGTGCAGACCCAGCCATTGTTCCGGTGTAAGGAAACCACCCGGCAGGCGGAGACGCACCATGTATGAATACAGCCATTCCAGCTTCTTGGCGCTGCGCTCTTCACGACGGTCGCGGTCGTCTTGCTGGTACATACCGTGAAACTTGATCAGCGATTGGTCATTCTCCCGCAACGCGCCGGTTATTTCATCGTGTAAGCTTTGTTTGAGGGTGCCACGGAGTGCATCACTTTCGGTTTTGATCTTCTCTACGGGCGACAAATTCTTATTCGTACTCATATTTCGGTAGTGAATGGTCGGTTGACTGATTAATAAACATCTAACAAATACCTGCCTTCCTCTTTCAGTTGATTGAGGTACTGGATGGCCTGCTCGTCGGTTTTGGCGCCATAGCGCTGTATCACCTGCAGCAGGGCAAACTCTACGTCTACACTCATCGGCGCCTTTGCACCACATATGTACACATAGGCGCCGTTACTGATCCACTTCCACAGCTCGGCAGCTTTCTCCAGGATGCGGTGCTGTACATAGATCTTATAGTCCTGGTCGCGCGAGAAGGCGAGGCTGATATTGGTCAAAGCGCCGGTTTGCAACCAGTTCTGCAATTCGGTTTGGTACAGGAAGTCGGTTATGAAATGCTGATCGCCGAAGAAGAGCCAGTTGCGTCCTTCTGCTCCGGTCGCATCGCGCTCGGCGAGGAAGGAACGGAAGGGAGCAATTCCGGTACCGGGCCCTATCATGATCACATCTTTGCCGGCTTCGGGTAGTCTGAACTGGTTGTTCTTGTGAATATAGAACTGTATTTCACTGTCGGGGGAGAGGTGCTGCGACAGGTAATCGGAGCAGAGTCCGTACTTCGCTTCCTGGTTAATGTAGAAAGTATCCCTTGCTACCGTAACATGCATCTCCCCGCTGTGGGCATTGGGAGAAGAAGAGATCGAATACAACCGGGGCGTTATGGGCTCCAGGATCGAAAACACTTCCAGGAATTGTTGCAGGTCCTTTACCGGATAGATCTTCATTAGGTCTACCAGGCCGATCTTGGTTTCGGGTATATCCTGCTTTACGATCGCCGCATACTGCTTCACCACGCGCTCGGGTAGCCAGGCTATATTGATACGCTTCTTCAGGTGGTTGTAGATCGAATCGCTTTCGTTGCGGAAAGCGATCTCTGTATTGTTATTGCTGAAACCCAGCGCCAGTATGGTATCTACCACCTGCTTTGAGTTTTCGGGAATGATGCCCAATGAATCGCCCGGCAGGTAATCCACTTCTTCCTCTACACCTATCTCGATATGGTAGGTTTCTTTGGAAGCACCGCGGTCGTTCAGGTTTATATTGGTAAGGACGGTGCCTTTATAAGTTTTCTTTCCGGTGGCTTTCTTAGCAACCGCTACGCCTGCAGTGGCTGCGGGCGCGGCGCTGCCCGCTGTAGTGAGCTGCGTCAACACATTGGAGAACCAGCTGGTTGCTTCCGTGTGGTAATCGGTATCGCAGCACTGCAACGATACTACGCGCTGACCGCCCAACTTCAGTAACTGTGCATCGACATCTTCGCCGGCCTTGCAGAACAAGGGATACGATGTATCGCCGAGTGCCAGTACACCAAACTTCAGCTGGTTGAGCTTGAATCCATTTTGGTGAATATGGTCGTAGAACTTCTTCGCGGTGGCAGGTGGTTCACCTTCACCTTGTGTACTGATGATGGTAAAGAAATATTCTTCTTTCGACAGGTCGTTGAGTTTATACTGATCCAGGCTCACCAGTTTGGCATTAATGCCCTTCTTCTTCGCCTGCGAAGCAAAATCAGCAGCCAGCTTCTTGGAGTTGCCGGTTTCGGTACCGTAAGCAATGGTAATCTTCTGTACGGCAGGCTTGGCATCAGCAGGCGCTGCCGCGGGTGCGGGGGCCGACTGTTGCGCAGGCTGGTGTTGTGCCAGCAAGCCAGCCAGGTATCCATTCATCCAGATCAACTCGTCTTTGCTGGAAGTGTTTACCAGGTCAAGCAACAACTTCAATTTAGGCTCTACTAACATGGTCTTTTACTTTTTCAGTATGGTCGGTTATGGTTGTAAATAACTTGGCTACAGGCTTAAAGTATTCTTCCCTGCTATTGCTGTTGGCCAGCCAGTTGAACTGCTCATGGAGGCCCACTACCTTACCAATGATCACCAGGGAAGGAGAAATGAATTTGATGCCTTTCAACTGTTCGTTGTAAGCATAGATGTTCGACACGTGCACGTTCTGCAGTGGCGTGGTAGCCTGTTCAACTACCGCCAGCAGCTTATCGGCACTGATATTGTTTTTCGTAAGATTCGCCACTACCCCATCGAGGGTTTCGGACGACATATAGAATACCAGGGTATCATCTGTTGCAGCCAGCTCTTTCCAATATGCTTCCGATACCACGTCGGATTTATAATAAGTAAGGAATCGAACAGCTGTCGAGTACCCTCTGGCGGTGAGTGGAATGCCTGCAAAAGCAGCGGCTCCCAGGGCGGCTGTTACGCCGGGAATAATCTCATAAGGTATTTGGTTTGCGGCGAGCGCCTGCAATTCATCCAGCACATTCGAGAAGATGGAGACATCCCCACCCTTCAGGCGCACGACCAGTTTACCGGCCAAAGCATATTCAACGATCAGTTCATTGATCGTTTCCTGAGGTGTCGATAAGCCGCGGCGGCACTGCTTGCCAACATAGATCAGTTCCGCATCGGCAGGTACCCAGGCCTTGAGTATATCCTCACTCACCAGCCGGTCGGTCAATACCACATCAGCCTGCTGCAGGTAACGGGCCACCTTGATGGTCAGCAATTCGGGATCACCCGGGCCGGCGCCCGCCAATATCACCTTACCTGTTTGCTTTGTACTCATTATGTCTACTTTTTTAGTAGATTAAAGGGGCAAAAAAATATCAACAGTATTTACTGTCTTTTTGCATTATCCGGGCGGCCATGGACCATGGCCGTTATTGCTTTATTGATTATTGGATCATACAGGCGCCCACGGTTACGTGGCTGGTCTCATCGATCAGGATGGCGCCACCATTAGCCCTTAACTCCTGGTAGGAATCGTACGGGATGGGGGAGGCGGTTTTGATCGTGGCTTTGATCACATCATTCAGCAATGCCTGTGCAGGAGCTTCATTCCTTTCGAGTGTATTTACATCCAGCTTGTATTCTATATTCCGGACTACCGATCGTACTACGCGGCTATTGATTTGCAACAGATACTTATTTCCGGGTACCAGCGGCTTATTGTCCATCCAACATACCAGCACCTCCAGCTCCTGGGCCGTCTTCACGGGCTGGGCAGCATTTACTATCACATCACCACGACTGATATCGATATTATCGGCTAGGTGCAGCACTATGCTCTGGGGCGCAAATGCCTCCTCTACTTCCTTACCGGCAACTTCAATAGCCTTGATCCTGCTTTGAATCCCGGCGGGCTGTACAGTTACCGTATCGCCCACTTTGTACACGCCGCTGATGATCTTACCGGCGTAACCACGGTAGTCATGCAGATCGTCCGTTTGAGGACGGATCACATACTGTACCGGGAAACGGCCATTGGTTAGATCGATGGTATCCTGGATCTCCACTTCTTCGAGGTAATTCAACAGGGATGGACCTTCGTACCAGCTCATCTTATCCGACTTCTCTACGATATTATCTCCCTGCAAGGCGCTGAGCGGTATATAGGTAACCTGCTTAAGCCCGAGCGACTGGGCCACTTTAGCATAATCAATCACAATATTGTTGTACACATCCTGGGAGAAATTCACCAGGTCCATTTTATTGATGGCCACCACGACGTGGCGGATGTTCAGCAGTGATGCGATGATCGAGTGACGGCGTGTTTGTTCCGCTACTCCATTGCGCGCATCGATGAGGATGATGGCCAGGTCGGCATTGGAAGCTCCTGTAACCATGTTGCGGGTATACTGAATATGACCGGGCGCATCGGCAATGATGAACTTCCGTTTGGGGGTAGAGAAATACTTATACGCTACGTCGATAGTGATACCCTGTTCACGTTCTGCGCGCAGGCCATCTGTCAGCAAAGCGAGGTCGATCTCCCCTTCTTCCTTGTTCTTGCTCTGGCGCTCGATCGCTTCCAGCTGATCGATCATGATACTCTTACTATCATACAGCAACCGGCCAATCAGGGTGCTTTTGCCATCATCAACACTACCGGCAGTTATGAAACGAAGTAAGTCCATCTTAATAATTTATAGTTGTTACTGTTTTGTTTGTTTTGTCGGTTGCACACCCGGAAGCACCCGTTGTGCTTTTGCGCCATTAGACGCAGCCATTAGAAATATCCGTTCTTCTTCCTGTCTTCCATCGCTGCTTCGGATACCCGATCGTCGATACGTGTTTCACCACGCTCACTGGTTTTGGTAGCAATGATCTCGGTAATGATATCGTCAATGTTAGTGGCTGTAGATTCAACGGCTGCAGTACAGGTCATATCACCCACTGTGCGATAACGTACTTTTCTGGTAAGCACCCTATCCGTAGACTCGAGCTGGATGAACTCGGATACAGCTACCAGCTGTCCCTGGTGTTCGATCACTTCCCGATCGTGCGAGAAATAGATGGAAGGCAGCCCGATCTTCTCACGACGGATATAGTTCCATACGTCGAGCTCGGTCCAGTTGCTGATGGGGAATACCCGTACGTTCTCGCCCTTGTGGATCTTACCATTGTAGGTATTCCAGAGTTCGGGGCGTTGCAGTTTGGGGTCCCACTGCCCGAATTCGTCCCTTACAGAGAAAATTCTTTCTTTGGCCCTTGCTTTTTCTTCATCGCGGCGTGCGCCACCAATACAGGCATCGAACTTGAACTCTTCGATGGTATCGAGCAGGGTGAAGGTTTGCAGCGCATTGCGGCTGGCAAATTTCCCTTTGGGCTCAGTAAGTTGCTTTGCCTTGATGGTATCACCTACATGGCGAACAATGAGCTTTTCACCGAGGGTAGCCGCCAGTGCATCGCGGTAGTCCAACGCTTCCTGGAAATTATGGCCGGTATCGATGTGTACCAGCGGGAAGGGGAACTTGCCGGGTCTGAAGGCTTTGAGGGCCAGGTGAACAAGAGTGATAGAATCCTTACCTCCCGAAAACAACAAGGCGGGCCTTTCGAACTGACCTGCCACTTCACGGAAGATATGTATCGCTTCCGACTCCAACTGATCCAGGTAATCTAATCTGTAAGCACTCATTCGTTCAATATTTTTATTCCTTCAAAAGTATTTATTACTGTATTATTTTTCGCCGTTGTGTCCTTATGAATGAACATGCAGGCCACACTCTTTCTTACTCGCGTCCTCCCACCACCAGCGGCCGGCGCGGAAATCTTCTCCGGGTCTGATGGCACGCGTACAGGGGGCACAACCGATGCTCACAAATCCCTTATCGTGCAGCGGATTGTAAGGAACATTGTTGTCGTCGATGAACCGGCGCACGGCTTCGGTGGTCCAGTTCAGAATAGGATTGTACTTGATCACCTGGTTCGACTCGTCCCATTCGAAGACGGCCAGGTTGTTCCTGTCAGGGGAATGCTCCGCCCGCAGCCCCGTGATCCATACAGCATTCCCCTGAAGCGCTCTTTTCAATGGCTCTACTTTCCTTATAAAACAACATTTCTTACGATGTTCTACCGACTCATAAAAAGCATTGGGTCCGTTTTGCAGCACAAATTCCTCGAGCGCCTCGTTATTGGGATAATATGCTTTTACGTTCGATTCATATTTTGTATTGGTACTATTCCACACAGAATAGGTTTCAGCAAACAGGCGTCCGGTATCGAGGGTAAACACTTTAATGGGAAGGCTGTTGCTGAATATTTCATGGGCCACCACCTGATCTTCAAAGCTGAAGCTGGTGGAGAAAGTCACCTGGCCGGGGAATGTCCTCGCCAGCAATGCCAGCACTTCAGCGATAGATAGTCCACTCGACTGATAGGTTAATTCGGCAGTATAATCCTTAAGTGACGTATGCATGTATGTTGAACATTCAGTGGTAATCGAAAAATGATAGCGGGAAACAAGCAAAATAGGAGGAAATGAATCAACAGCAACAACAATAGTTGTAACAATAGGAGATAGTATTGTATTGCATCGCGATAGTGTGTAACATGAACAAAATTCGTTGACTCACTAACAAAGATAAGGTCCGGGGCGGAAACGGACAATTTTTTCTACCTCATAGGTAGACTAATACTTTTTTTAACAATTGCTGTTGCTAATGAATGTTAGTTCCGCCAGCCGGCTGCATTATTTCGATGATACACAACGGAATCCGGTGTGCTCAAGCCCAGTATCGGGAGAGGTTTTCATGCGTGCTGTAACGCGGTATCCTTTACAGTAAGAGGCATTGCACATGAAGGATCCGCCGCGCACTACTTTCTTAGGCACAGTGGGTTCCATGGGGTCATTGCTTTGACCGGGGCCGGCAGGGTTGAAGGCATTGGCATTTTTTTGTGCGGCATACCAATTCGCATCATACCAGTCGCTGCACCATTCCCATACATTACCTGCCATGTCGTATAGTCCGTATTGATTCGACGCAAACGATTTCACAGGCGCCAAGGCCTGGAAGCGATCCCATCCTGTATTCTTATCGGGGAAACTGCCCTGCCAGGTGTTGGCCTTGGGTTTGCCTTTTTCGATGTCTTCATTACCCCATGGGTATATGGCATCCTGTACCCCACCCCTTGCTGCATACTCCCACTCAGCTTCGGTAGGCAAGCGCTTACCGGCCCAGCGGGCATAGGCTTCTGCATCGAACCAGGAGATATGTACTACGGGATAATTGTCTCTTCCTTTGAGGTCGCTGCCCTCGCCTTGCGGATGGCGCCAGTTGGCTCCTTTTTTCCACGACCACCACTGCGAGGCATCATCTAACGGCACCGGGTGTGCTGGCGGAGCAAATACCAGCGAAGCAGCCACCAGCACATCTTCGGAAGGCTTGGGCGTGCCGGGCGGTAACTGTTTTTTCATCTCTTCCCAATCGGGCTTTTTTTCGGCAGTGGTTACATAGCCGGTGGCATCTACAAACTTGCTGAACTGTGCATTGGTCACCTCAGTGGCGTCGATCCAGAAACCTGCCACTGATACTTTATGCTGCGGATATTCATCGGGCCTGCCTTCATTATCGGTGGCCCCCATGCCATACGTGGTGCCGGCGATCCAGATCATTCCGTTGTGCGATACACTATCGCTTTGCGCTATGGAGCTATCGCCGCCGGCCACGGGAAAACGTGCAGGCAGATTCGACTCGCAGGATACCGCAGTATCATGTTGCGCAACAGCAGTTTTGGCCGCATCCGATGAATTACAGGAATAAATAAACCCTAGTGCCAGGATCTGCAGGAGGCCTCTTTTCATTGCCCCAAGTTAAGGCATCCTGTGTTTTAGAGGCGCTATTTTTTCGCCTTTGAACGCATTAAAACTTCATTTACCCCACTTTTTTAGTAGAGTGCTATTTCTTCTTCCGGCGCCTTGCCTGGTCGATCGCTTCGAGCAGTCCATGTTCGGGCTTATCGAGGGTGAGCTCCCAGAACATGATGCCATTAAGGCCTTTATCGAGCGCATACTTTGTTTTAAGGTCGATGGAAGTACTGTCGTCGAAAGTAGCAAACAGCTTTTGAGCAGCATTATAAGCGTAGGGCGCCTTGGCTACATCATCCCAATAGAAAGTGTAACCCTGTTCGGCCGTTATGTTTTTCGGGAAGGTTCTGTACGGAACAAAGCTCTTGAATTTGGTGGCGCGATAAAGACCATTGTTCACACTATCTACCCCATCGAAAACACGCGCATAGAAGGCTGCACCGATCACTAGTTTATTGGCGGGGATGCCCAGCGACAACAAGTACTGCACGGCATTATCGGCCGACTCCTTTTGACCGGCTGTGGAATATAGCCCCGGGTGGTGACCAGTCACTGTACTAAATCCATTGACGAGGTCGTAGCTCATAATATTGACCCTATCCACCACGGCCATTACTTTCTTCCATTCGATCGATTCTTCCAGGAATTTAGGGAAACCTCCTGCGGCAAAGCTGATCTCCTGTTTTTTGCCGAGGGCTTTGCGCAGGGCGATCACCAGCTCAGTGAAATTGGACTTGTCGGCTTCCTTGTACGGATGGCCGGGATGGCCTTCAATAGCGGGATATTCCCAGTCGAGGTCGATGCCATCGGTACCGAGTTTATCGGTCCACTCTTTTACCGATTGGGCAAACTCATTTCTCCCTTCGGCGGTTGCAAATACATCCGAGCAGGTCTTACAGCCGCCCCAGCCGCCCAGGGAGAGCAGTATTTTCAAAGATGGGTTCTTGTCCTTCAGCGACACCAGCTTCCTGATAATAGGTTCGCCATTGCCTACAAACAGCTTGTTCTCTTTGAGGTGGCAGAAACTATAGATGATGTGGGTAAGCTGTTGTACGTTGTACTGATCGATCTCTGTGGCATTACCCGAGTAATAGGCCAGTACGGCCAAAGGTCTTCTAGCATCAGTTCGTTTAGACTGCCTTGCCTGGGCAGCGTTAAAGATCAATAGCAGGAAGAGCAGGTTGGTAAGAAGGTGTCGCATCATACATGAATTTACATAATTAATGTGCCCGCTACACGCCGTTTGTAATGTATTGGTTGCACAATTCTCCGCAATCAACAGCCCCTGGCCAGTGGCGACTCATGGCTACACAAAACAAAAAGGGCCAACCGGTACGGCTGGCCCTGTATAGCTCGATGTAATTATTCATTAATTACCTGCAAACTGCTTGCGGATCACGTTGAGCGCACCACCTGCTTTGAACCACTCGATCTGTTGTTCATTGTAGGTATGGTTCAGTGTGATGCTGTCCTTGCTGCCATCCTTGTGGTTGGCAACGAGGGTAAGCGACTTACCGGGCACGAAGCTGGTGAGACCTGTGATGTCGAAAGAATCATCTTCCTGGATCTTGTCGTAGTCTTCCTTGTTGGCGAAAGTAAGTGCCAGCATACCCTGTTTCTTCAGGTTGGTTTCGTGGATACGGGCAAAGCTCCGTACTACGATGGCGCGAACACCGAGGTGACGGGGCTCCATGGCCGCGTGCTCACGGCTGCTGCCCTCACCATAGTTTTCATCACCTACTACTACTGAACCGATACCAGCGGCCTTGTAAGCACGCTGTGTAGCAGGAACAGGACCGTATTCGCCAGTCAGCTCATTCTTTACAGAATCGGTTTTATCGTTGAAGAAGTTTATCGCGCCGATCAGCATATTGTTGCTGATGTTATCGAGGTGACCACGGAACTTCAACCAGGGACCCGCCATAGAGATATGGTCGGTAGTACATTTTCCCTTTGCCTTGATGAGGAGCTTCAATCCTTTCAGGTCGGTACCTTCCCAGGGCGTGAATGCCTCGAGCAGTTGCAGACGCTGAGAATCGGACTTTACAATTACCTGAACACCGGTACCATCGGCAGCAGGACCCT
Source organism: Paraflavitalea sp. CAU 1676 (assembly GCF_029223285.1). Lineage (GTDB taxonomy): Bacteria > Bacteroidota > Bacteroidia > Chitinophagales > Chitinophagaceae > Paraflavitalea. The sequence continues at coordinate 278,000 of NZ_JARHUJ010000011.1, forward strand.
GGTAACCGGGATCGTCGACAGAGAAGCCCTTGGGAGGCAGTTCAACACCAGTAGGCTCATCGAGCATCACTTCTTTGCCTTCTGTATTGGTGAGCTTATCCTTCAACGGGTTGAAGGTAAGGTTACCGGCAATGGCGAACGCAGTTACCAGCTCGGGCGATGCCACGAATGCGTGGGTAGAAGCGTAACCATCATTACGTTTTGCAAAGTTGCGGTTGAAGGAAGTGATGATCGAGTTCTTGCGGTTGGGATCGTCGATGTGACGGGCCCACTGACCGATACAGGGACCGCAGGCATTCGCCAGTACAATACCACCGATCTGATCGAAAGTCTTCAAGAATCCGTCTTTCTCGATGGTATAACGAACTACTTCAGAACCGGGTGTAATGGTGAACTCGGCCTTTGTCTTTAATTTTTTATCGATAGCCTGTTTTGCCAGTGAAGCAGAACGGCTGATGTCTTCATAAGAAGAGTTGGTGCAGGAGCCGATGAGGGCAACTTCCAGTTTCTCGGGCCAGTTGTTGGCTTTCACCGCTTCAGCAAATTTGCTGATAGGCCATGCCAGATCCGGCGTGAACGGACCGTTTACATGAGGCTCCAGTTCATCGAGGTTGATCTCGATCAGCTGGTCGTAATACCTGGCAGGATCAGCGTACACTTCTGCATCGGGACGCAGGTGCTCGCGAATACCATCAGCCAGGGAAGCTACTTCGGCACGGCCGGTAGCAATAAGGTAATCGGCCATCTTCTTGTCGTAACCGAATACGGAGCAGGTTGCACCGATCTCGGCACCCATGTTACAGATGGTTCCTTTACCGGTAGCACTCAGGCTGTCGGCGCCTTCACCGAAATATTCAACGATTGCACCGGTACCACCTTTTACGGTAAGGATACCCGCTACACGGAGAATAACGTCTTTGGCAGAAGTCCAGCCGCTCAGCTTACCCGTCAGTTTTACACCGATCAGTTTGGGCATTTTAAGCTCCCAGGCCAGGCCAGCCATTACGTCTACCGCATCCGCACCACCTACACCGATAGCCACCATACCGAGGCCACCTGCATTGGGGGTGTGAGAATCGGTACCGATCATCATACCGCCGGGGAATGCATAATTTTCCAAAACTACTTGGTGAATGATACCGGCGCCTGGTTTCCAGAACCCGATACCGTATTTATTGGAAATGGATGCTAAAAAGTCATATACCTCTTTATTTACATCCAATGCTGTTTTAAGGTCTTCGTTAGCACCTGTCTTGGCCTGGATAAGGTGATCGCAGTGTACGGTAGAAGGTACAGCTACCTGAGAGCGGCCGCAGGTCATAAACTGCAGCAGGGCCATCTGTGCGGTGGCATCCTGCATCGCAACGCGGTCTGGAGCGAAATCTACATAATCCTTGCCACGCTCATAAGCTCTCTTTGCGCGCTCAAACAGGTGGGAGTACAAAATCTTTTCTGCCAATGTGAGGGGCTTGCCTGTCAGCTTACGGGCCTCTGCGATGTGCGAAGGCATGGCCGCGTAAAGCTTTTTGATTAGATCCAGATCAAAAACCATGTTAAATATTTTATATTTTAATTATACGATCACCCTTACAACCCTATCATCTCAAATCCCGTCATAAACGTACCGGTCGCATAAAATCGGTGCAATTTACCTAAAAAATAAATTATTGGGATAAACAGGGGCTAGGACATTGATTTAAAATGTATAAATTAGTATTATGAATCGTTTGAGATTTTTTATCGAATGGCAGGCTTACGGCGTTTGCACCGCTATTGGTGAGCGCATGGGCATTGCCACCTCACGCATTCGTACCTGGTTTGTATATATCTCTTTCCTGACCATGGGATCCCCCCTTATCGTATACTTTGTATTGGCATTCTGGATGAACATCAAGCGGTACATCTTATCCGTGCGCCGTAACCCATTGAAATACCAATAACAAGTACATCTCTGTATCCAACCGACTTAACAGCTTTCATCCTGTGATTGAATTGTATTGCTTAATTCACATTGTAAAGCCTGTATTTTGTTTCAGTTTGATTACAACACGACAGATTATGAGCAGTTATTGCTCAAACTTTCCGAGCAGCTTGGCGTGCCGGTAGAGAATAACCAGGTAGTTTTTCCTCCTGAAGTGGCGGATGGCAATTTCATGTTTCTGCCATTGCCCAATGGATTACATGCCTGTATTACCAATTGCAAGTGGAACATGGATTGGCTGATCCACCGAAAACGAAGCATTAATGGAGAATTCTATACGCTTCGGTTCGATGAACTCGCCATACCCGGCAGCCTTATTATCACCATCGACGATGAAAAGGTGAAGGAGAGCAATACCAGCAAGTCGATCGCCTACCTCACCAGTTCGCATTTCGACTGGTCGTATCTTGGCACGGCAAGCAGTCATTTCCACTCCATCGCTGTACTGTTCAACAAAGAATGGCTGGCCAAATACCTCGACATCCATACTGTTGAAGACGTGCTCTCCACCTACATTTCACTCAAGGCGGAGAACTTCAATATCGAACCGCTCGACAGCAAATACCGTCAGTGGATGCGTACCATTCTCGATGTGGAAGAAGACAATCCCCTCCGGTTAACGATCATCCAAAACAGGATCATGCTGATGATCGAACGGTTTTTCCTGCACCTGCTCGACAAAATGAACAATCCTACCTTCCGCATTCCGCTCTCGCAGGAGGACATTAACCGGGTGATGCAGATCGAAGGAATACTGACCAAAGACATCTTTCAACCCGCCCCCTCTATACAACAGCTCGCTAAGATGGTTTCCATCAGTGAATCGAAGTTGAAAAAGGACTTCAAAACGATGTATGGTTATCCTATTTACGAGTATTACCAGAAAGCCCGTATGCAGGCTGCCCAGGATAAATTGCTCACAAAAAAATACTCAGTGAAAGAAGTGGCCATGGAACTGGGTTATGCCAACCTGAGCAATTTCACCATCGCATTCAAAAAAGAATTTGGTGTATTGCCCAGTCAGCTGCTATCCTGAAAATGAAAAGTATTGCTCGGGTCCGTCCTTTAACAAACACTTTCGAACTATTAACAACAGCTAACGTTAGTTAAATTATCGTGCAAACGATTGTGTAAATACTTTATAGTTAGCATTGTACCGATATCAGTTAGATGAACCCGCATTTCGGGTATAGTTTTGTATACATAAACGACCACTGAACGGTTTTGAGCTGAAGTCCCGTTTTTGATCCTGCAGAAACTATGGAAAACCACCGCTGGTCTTTTGTACTGACTGAAACCACGGAATTACCTTTGAAAACTCATTGAAGCTTCCTCCGTGGAAGCTTTTTTACTGGACAGATTTTTAAAGTGCTATACATTCACATGAGAAAAAAGCTACTCCGCAAAGAGTAGCTTTTTCTTTTTTAGTAGCAGCTGCAGCGCCATGCGCTGTTTACCCTACCTATCCTGTCAGGTATTATTTCTTCGACTTAGATCACCGCTTTGCGCAACTTTACCAGTTGCTGTAATACTCCTTCGAGCAGGTCGAGCTTCAGCATATTGGCGCCATCACTCTTCGCAACCGCAGGGTTGGGGTGCGTTTCGATGAATAGGCCATCAGCTCCGGATGCGATAGCCGCTTTGGCTATAGTACCTATGAGCTGGGGGTTACCGCCTGTTACGCCCGAGGTTTGGTTGGGCTGCTGCAGGCTGTGCGTGCAATCCATTACCACGGGAGCGCCGTGCTCCTTCATCCAGGGAATATTGCGGTAATCTACCACCAGATCCTGGTAACCGAAAGTATTGCCACGCTCGGTAAGGATCACTTTATCATTGCCCGCTTTGCGGATCTTTTCTGCCGCAAACTTCATGGAGGGGCCGCTTACAAACTGGCCCTTTTTCACGTTTACGATCTTGCCGGTTTCGGCCGCAGCCACCAGCAGGTCGGTTTGGCGGCACAGGAAGGCCGGTATCTGCAATATGTCGATGTATTTGGCAGCAAGGGCAGTTTCGTCGTGCGCATGCACATCGGAGGTTACCGGCAACTTGTATTTTTCGCCTGTCTTTTTGAGGAGCTGGAGCGCTACTTCATCGCCCAGGCCTGTAAAGGAAGAGGCGCTGGTGCGGTTCGCCTTCCGGTAAGAAGACTTAAATACGTAAGGGATACCCAGATTTTTACAGATGCCGCTTACTTTATCGGCTACCTCCAGCAATAATTCCTCGCTTTCCACCACACAGGGGCCGGCTATCAGAAAAAAGTTGTTCTCGTCGTACTGTTGATTGGCAAACAGGTCTTTAAGCATTTTTTCCATGGCGCAAAGATACGAAAGCAGGGGCATCCGGCCGCAGTGCATCAACGGCATGTCGATTTCGGTGCCAATGGCTTGCTGGCGGCCCTTTCACCCCAGGTCTTGCAGGTGTGGCCTTCCCGTTACTGGAAGCTGGCCTCTGGTCCCGGTTTAGGTCCCGAATCGGTTACCAAAGAAGCCGCCCCACCACCCTGGTTTGCGCCCTATTACAGCGGAGATGCAGCGTCTCTTAATAGATGTGTCGCACATTTGCTGTGCCTACATTGCAGGAACGCAGCATCCTATTACATTCAATCGATAGTAAGGTAACGATCGCTTAAACCAACCGGCAACTGCTATTTGGTTGCAGGCAATTCATGCGCGATGGGGGACGCTTGGCGATGGACAGCGTTACTGCCCGAATGAGGCCATTTCGTATTAAGTACACAGTAAGGATCGACCGCGCAACCGGGTGCACGGCTGGCGCGGTTCAAGTTAAGGAGCGGTCTGCTGATAATTCGGACGGACGGGCTCAGTATTTTATGGTTTCCATTGAAATTTTGCGTTTTTTTGCTGCCATTAAAATGCAAACCCTATTATGATCCGCGAAAGAATTCTCGTTATTGGCGCTTCCGGGCAGATCGGTGTGGAACTCACGCTGGCCCTTCGTAAGATATATGGCAATGCAAATGTGATCGCATCGGACCTGCGGGAAGAAAATGACCTGCTGAAAGGAACCGGCCCCTATGTAAGTATCGATGTAATGAATAAGGAGATGCTGCATGTGCAGGTGATCCGTCAAAGCATCACCCAGATCTACCTGTTGGCGGCGATCCTGTCGGCCACCGGCGAAAAGAATCCCAACCTGGCGTGGAATCTCAATATGCAGGGCTTGCTGAACGTATTGGACATTGCGCGTGAAGAAAAGATCTATAAAGTGTATTGGCCCAGCAGCATTGCTGTATTTGGTCCCACTTCCCCCAAACAGAACTGCCCGCAGCAAACGATCATTGAGCCTGCTACCGTGTACGGTATCAGTAAGTATGCCGGCGAGTTCTGGTGTAACTATTATCACCAGCGCTTTGGCGTGGATGTGCGGAGTATCCGCTATCCTGGTTTGATCAGCTATAAATCGGCTCCCGGTGGTGGCACTACCGATTATGCAGTGGAAATTTTCCATGAGGCGCTGGAAGAGAAGAAATACACAGCCTTCCTGAAAGAAGATACCTACCTGCCGATGATGTATATGCCCGATGCCATTCGCGGCACCATTGAGCTGATGGAAGCTCCGGCCGCCAGGATCAATATCCGTCATTCGTATAACCTGTCTGCGATGAGCTTCTCTCCAAAGGAGATCGGCGCCGAGATCAAGAAGCATATTCCAGATTTCAAGCTCGACTGTCAACCCGATTACCGCCAGGCAATTGCCGACAGCTGGCCGGCGAGTATCGATGACTCCGTTGCTTCGAAAGACTGGGGTTGGAAACCTGAATATGACCTTGCCAAGATGACCAAGGATATGCTCGATAACCTGAAGATCGAACGTGGTGGTGTGGGTATAAAATCATAAGAGCAACACTGCTCTTCAATAAAAGTAAAAGGGTTAAAGCAGAAACTTTAACCCTTTTACTTTTTATTTATTTGAATTTGGCTGTAGCGCTTAGAGCGGTCTGATCCAGATATTCCGGTAGCTGACAGGATTGCCATGGTCTTGCAGTATGATCGATTCCTTATCGCCATGTTTTTCGTAATTGGCAATACCCACGTATTGGGTGGCGCCCCAGATGGTTGCATTATTTTGCACCAGCACGCCATTGTGTATGACAGTAATACGGGCCTGTGATTTCACGTTGCCATCAGGATAGAATACAGGTGCAGTGAAGATCACGTCATAGGTTTGCCATTCGCCGGGTCCGCGGCTGGCGTTTACCATGGGTGGCAGTTGCTTGTAGATGCTTGCTGCCTGTCCGTTCGAATAAGTTCTGTTGTTGTACGAATCGAGTACCTGCAACTCATATTTACCCATGAGGAATATGCCGCTGTTGCCACGACCCTGCCCATCTCCTTTCACTACATCGGGTGTTCTCCATTCAATGTGCAGCTGGCAATCGCCGAAGCCCTGTTTGGTATGAATTTCGCCGGAGCCGCCGGTTACTGTCATGGCTCCGTTCTCCACTTTCCATTTGATAGCGCCGCCGCCTTTCGCTTCCCAGGCGCTGGCATCGGCGCCATTGAACAATACGATGGCATCAGCCGGTGCGTCGGCAGCTGATTTGCCTGGCGCCACTACTTTTACTTCGGGTTCCCAGTATTCTGATAATTTGGGATCACCGCCAGTTCTGTTCACTTTTTGGGCCTGTGCCAATGCGGCCACAGATACGAGGCAGGCAGTCAGCAATAATCGTTGGGTCATGGTACAAATATTTTTAGGAATAGGGGATCAAGATAGGGAAATGTAGCGAATCAACAATCGTTGGCGGGAGCAATGGCATACGGTTAACAAAATACCGCACTACATCTACCGTACTATGGTAAACCCCAGAAAAGCCAATGGTTCAATGGTTGTCACTTCTACACTGCTAACTATTGCCCGGTCAGGGCCCTGTCTGCACCAGGCTATCAGCTGGTTGACGAGTTGTGCCGGCCCCGAGGCATGGATCAGCACGCTGCCATCGGGCTGGTTTTTTACGGTACCGGTGAGCCCCAGTTCCAGGGCCTTTTCCCGCGTACTTTGCCGGTAATAGACACCCTGAACTTTGCCGGATACCAGGATGGTGACAGTTTGTAACATGCCGGCAAGATACGAAATGCCAGGAGGCCGGGGGCTTACGGCGATGTACCTGATCACTGTATCAATCCATGCTCCCGCATTACCTTGTCTTCATCGCCTGTGATGTAGGCAAATACCTTCCATTCATCATCGCGGGTTTGCAGGAAATAGATGACATCGAACTCAATGGCAAGGTCGGTATTGTCCTTGTTCTTATAAGCTGCTTTCCAATGCACTTTTACCATATAGTGCAGGTCGTCGAGTTCTGTTACATCCTGCGACAAGATCTCCATCGAATAAGTTCCTATCTGGCGATAGAAATCCATCCCTTGTGGTATCTTCTTACGAAACTCCTGGTCGTTACTGCCACCATGAATACCGGCAGGGCTGGCTTCAACAAAAAAAGGAGCAAAGGCGGCAGCGGTCCCTTCCACATCTGTTTCGCCCTTCAGTGCATCGTTGAAACGTTTTTCGTACGCGGCAAAAAATTCATAGATACTTGCTTCCATAATAATCTTTTTGAACTTATGGATGAATGCTCAAATCCTTTGCCATGCACGGTATCAATGCTTTAGTGGCGGGCCGGGCAATCTGGGGATGATTGGCAACAGTCAGTAATAATCATTTTGCAAAAGGTCTTCAGGCACAGCTACCGCTTCTGCCGTAGTGGACGCTAATAACGGTGGACTTCCCATCTTCGAATGGATTTGCCAGTTTGAAACGGTATGCTATGCAGGCAATACCTCCGACCATTGCAGCGGTTGCGGCAAGGCCGTTTTACTAAACTCGATGTGCACTACGCGCCGCCGGGCGTTGTTGGCGGTACGATTGGAGGCATGCAACAACAGTGGCCGCATGAACATAATACCACCGCGCTGCACCTCGCAGGTAACTTCTGTTTCTATCGACCAATCGATGGTCTCGGGTCGGTAAATACCTTTTTTATGAGAGCCGGGTACTACGCGGAGTGCGCCATTGTCTTTATTGGTATCATCGAGATGTATGCGAATGGTAAAGTTCTGTTGTAGTATTTCCAGCGGCGGTTGTACGGCAAATTGGTTTTGTTTCACCGTCCAGGGTCCAAAGCCGGCCACCTCAGCTTTGTCTGCTACCGATATGGTAAGGTCCTGATGCCAGGCAACAAACCAATTGGATTGCCCGGGCTTGTCGAAGTAGATCGACTTTACTGCGAAATAAACTTCACCAAATAGTGAGCGAATGACATTTGTGAGTTTCTCCGTAAAAATATAGGATCCTACAGCAGGCAGCTCTTTAAGAAATTGCCGGATGGCAAAGAGCTCGCTGGTTTTGCGGAATACGGGGCTCGAGTGGTCGGCCTGGTCGATGATGGCTATGATGGCTGCCACTTCGTCTTCGCTGAATATTTCATTGACCACAGCATAGCCATCCTGCTCAAATTGCTGAAGGGTTGGATAATATTGTTGCATTATTTTCTGGTCTCCTTGTGGCTTTTCGCGTCTTTATAGTCCAAATATATCTCTGTCAGCACATCAAAATTGAGAATTGCATACACAATCAGGATCATCAATCCGAAGAATTGAAAGGACGGCAAAATCACTTTCCCAATGGACACCCACGTAGTTTCTATTCCAGGAGTTAATGGCAGCAGATTTATAGTGGCGAGGAGCAGGAATACTCCTGTAAGCACAGTAGCCCATTTAAGACGGGTGAAAAAAAGGTACACCAGCGGCGCAAAAAGTAACAGTGTCAGATAGTGTTGGAAAACGGGTTGATAGTCAGTTGACAAGAATATGACCCAGGAAAAAATGACAAATCCGCCAATTAGCAGCAATGGAATAAGTGTTCGGATCCTGGTGTTCATAATCAGACTAGGGTATTTGTGCCCGTTAAGCTAATAAAAAAAAGCGTTCCACCGGGCGGAACGCTTTCAAAAGTATTCAATAAGGATCAATTACAATCCAGCTTTCTTTTTCAGGTTCTGGTCGATGGCTTCCAGGAACTCTTCGGTGTACAGGAAATGTTCTCCGTGTTTCACCTTGTTGCCATGAACGCAAACAGCCAGGTCTTTAGTCATCTTACCGCTTTCTACGGTTTCGATACAAACGGCTTCGATAGCGTTACAGAAGTCGATCAACTCCTGGTTGCCGTCGAGCTTGCCGCGGAATGCCAGACCCCTTGTCCACGCGAAAATAGACGCGATGGGATTGGTGCTGGTAGGCTTGCCGGCCTGGTGGTCGCGGTAGTGGCGGGTTACGGTACCGTGGGCAGCTTCCGCTTCCATCGTTTTGCCGTCGGGGGTAACGAGTACAGAGGTCATGAGACCCAGTGATCCAAAGCCTTGTGCTACAGTATCGCTCTGTACGTCGCCGTCATAGTTCTTACAGGCCCATACGAAGTTCCCGTTCCATTTGAGGGCAGAAGCCACCATGTCGTCGATAAGGCGGTGCTCATAAACGATACCCGCTGCCTCGAACTGGGCTTTAAACTCGTTTTGGTAGATGTCTTCGAAGATATCCTTGAATCGGCCATCGTACTTTTTGAGGATGGTGTTCTTGGTGCTGAGGTAGAGGGGCCATTTTTTGGCCAGGGCCATGTTAAAGCAGCTGCGGGCAAAGCCGATGATGCTTTCGTCGGTATTGTACATGGTCATAGCCACGCCATCGCCCTTGAAATTGAACACTTCAAAGGTCTGGGGCTCACCACCGCCTTCGGGGGTAAAGGTCATAGTTAATTTACCCTTACCTTTGATAACGGTATCTGTCGCGCGATATTGGTCGCCAAAGGCGTGACGGCCTACAATGATGGGGGCTGTCCAGTTGGTAACCAGGCGGGGGATATTATTGATAACGATCGGCTCGCGGAATACGGTTCCGTCCAGGATGTTACGGATGGTACCGTTGGGGCTCTTCCACATTTGCTTCAGGCTAAATTCTTTTACCCGGGCTTCATCGGGTGTAATCGTAGCGCACTTGATACCTACTCCGTACTGTTTGATGGCATTGGCGGCATCGATGGTCACCTGATCGTTGGTTGCATCGCGGTGCTCAACACCCAGGTCATAGTACTTAATATCAACATCTATGTAGGGCAGGATCAGTTTATCTTTAATGAATTTCCAGATGATGCGGGTCATCTCGTCACCATCCAGTTCTACAACAGGATTCGCTACTTTAATTTTTTTTGGCATTTGCTGAAATTTTAAGCTATGTTAAGGTTTGCAAACCTACAGTAAATGCAGAAAATACACAAAGTGCATTTAGTGCCGGGAAGCAGGGCAGGAAGGTACAGGAGAGTTGGTAATTTTGGGTCATTACGTAATTACACGTATTTTTCGAAGGAAATGGCTACCCGATCCCCCGTGCGGTGTATATATAGTTTGATAACCTTTAACTTGCGCGTATGCTGAATATGTTACAAAAGTATATCGGCCGTTTCATGACCCTTTCACCGGATGAGTTGGCAGCCCTTACCAAGGTAATGGAAGTACGTTCTTACGACAAAAAGGTGCGCCTCATCGAACCCGGACAAACCGAAGACTACCTGCATTTCATCAACAAAGGTTTACTACGCAAATTTTTTTATAAAGGAGGCCAGGAAGTAATTACCCAACTGGCCCGGGAAGGCGAACTCATTTGCTCTTCTGTGTCATTTTTTACTACGATGCCCTCGACTTATGTCGTGGAAACTATTGAACCTTCCATCCTCCTATCCCTGCACAAAAACGAAATGGAAAGGCTTTACCAGCAGTATCCAAGAATGGAAACGCTGGGGCGACTGCTCATCACCGATCTCTTCCTGCAAAAAGAATATTGGGAGCTTGACAGGATCCGTTACGATACCAAAGAGCGGTTCGTGCGGTTTGTATTGGAAAATACCGATCTCTTCCGCCGGGTGCCGCAAAAATATCTGGCTTCCTATCTTAACATTAAACCTGAAACATTTAGCCGTTTAAAGCATTATTTGTCTAAAAGGATTGCAGAGACGTCTGCAGCGAACTAACCCCACGGAATGAGAGAGAGAAAGTTGGATATTAAAAGCTATCTGGAACACGTTTTTGTTTATCTCCAGCGCTTCATGGAACTAAGCCGCCATGATTTTGACCTGTTATCGCCCTACCTGGAACTTTGCGCCTACGATAAAAAAACGGTGATCCTTCATCAGGGCGAGGTGGATGACTCCCTCAGCATCGTTATGAAAGGCATGGTCAGGAAATATATCACCACCAAAAAGGGAGAATGTACCCTGCAGCTGGCCACCGAAGGGCATATCGTACAATCCGAAATATCTTTTCATACCCGCACCCCATCGGACCTGATACTCGAAACCCTGGAACCAACTGTGCTCATCTCCCTTCGCTACGATAACATGCAGGAAGCCCTTCAAAAATCGATAGCCCTCGAAAGGCTCGGCAGAGCGATGGTAACGCAAATGTTCATGAAAAAGGATATCCGCTATTACGAGCAATTGCAGATGACCACCCGCGAGCGCTTCCTTGCTTACGTCACCAACCACCCACATATGCTTCAGCGGGTGCCGCAAAAGATACTGGCCTCTTACCTGAATATCAAACCGGAAACCTTTAGCAGGCTGAAACACCTGTTACGGAAGAAGTAGTCTACAAACCAATCACTTTTACATCGGGAGGGATCACCCAATCCTTTTCAACCCGGCCAATGCCCGCTGTATCGGGCAATTGCTGATGGATGAAATAGCGGTATTGCGTGCGGTACCAGGTACCCGGATTGATGGTGAAGCCACCATCTACCATTGGCGAGTAAACCCAATACGGCATGGTAGGATGCACTCTTATCGGCTGGGGGTAGCGGAAATTAACCGGATGATCGAACACCGTAGCGCCTGCTGCCTGGCCATTCACCCGTCCCGACGCATCGACCCAGCGGGCATGGGTATGATTGGCGGCGGAGTCACGGATACCCTCGCTCGTCAACACCTGCCAGTAGTTTTGAAAATTCTTTTTGTCGTGGTCATTCCAATATTTGCTCCCCCTGAATGCCATGCCCCCATAATGATATTTCTCGAGGAACAAGGTATCGGTGGTTACATTGCGTTCTTCCGAAATAAGGTCGAATAAGTAATAATCGCTGAAGGGATACACCCTGATGATCCACATCTCCCTCAACACTTCGCCATGCAACAGGCTTTTATGCCGCAGCTTTACCCGCAGCTCGGTCACTACAGGGCCTTCGCGCACCCTGTCTACCTCGATGTGCTCTACGGTACCTTTCTTTGAATGCTGGTTCCAGAAGTCGACAATCTCGTGCCGGAAAGTAGTTTTGGTCCACGCATTGAAGATCGCATGCTGATGGGTATGGCCGGCAGGGAAATCATCGGTGAGTACCTGGCCACCAGGGCTATATAAGGGATGAATGAACCCACTACGGCGATAATAAGCCGGACTATCTGCCGGCGGCATTGCCTCTGTAGTATGATAAAAGAAAAGTGGCTTGTTCTTTACGTTCACCTGCAGGCCGTTTTTCTCTTTAACAATGGTGACTGGATGTTTAACGCCGTTGCCATTAGCTAACCTCGTGACCGTATAATTGTGCCAGGAGCCAGGCTCCATACTATCGGGAAGAATGAACACGAGTGTTACACTGTCGAGCAATTGAGCGGACGCCGCTTTGCCTGTTTTCGTATTCTTCAATTGATACACCGTTCCAACAGGAAGCGGTTTCGGGAGGTTGACTTGTACAGGTGTATTGTAACGGGAATACTTCCCTGCCTTCACTTCAATCGTGAAGGGGATTGTTTGAGCCGTTATCCATTGGCAGGTAGCCAGGAACAGTAAGCACAGCGAGCCGATGCCTTTCATCCGAATAGCTTTTAGTTGTCGTTTAGCTGCAGGTGCACGGATCGATGGCGGCGGCATTAAAAGCCGGGCTTTGACTGTACACGGGTGCGCTATAAATGTACAGAAAAATGCCACAGTTAACTCCCGCAGGGATGTTAAACTGTGGCATTCGATTAATTAGCTATATGAGCTATCTACAACTTCACGTTGAGGGCGAGCATGAAGTTGGTTCCCGACATCGGGAAATAGAAGTTCTCGGTGATCACCTTACCATACTGGTAACTGTAGGTGTACCCATTCGAATTGTATTTCCGGTTGAACAGGTTATTTACCTGGCCCATTAGCACGATCTCTCTCGCAACTACATTACGCAACGTATAAGATACTCTGGCATCCTGTACAAAGTAAGCAGCCAGTTTACGCTGGTTACTGGAAGTATTGTCGAGGTATTGCTTCCCTACGTACTTTTCAAGAAAAGTTATCTCGAAGCCCTTGGCAGGCAGTAAAGTAACATTGCCGCCGGCAATAAGCCTGGGCGAAAATGCGATATCGGTATTGCCGTGCGCGATGGCCTGTTGACCGCCGTTGTCGTAATCGTCATAGAACTCTGTAAAGTTTTTGATACGGTTGCCGCTGAATGTAGCATTGGCGCCTATCTGTAGCCACTGCCGCAACTGCGCCGTACCCTGCAACTCAATTCCTATTCGGTAACTGTCATCTACATTGGTACGGGTATAGCCACCCACGTCATTCACCTTGCCAGTTTGCACAAGTTGGTTCTTGTACAGCATGTAGTAACCATTGGCGCTAAACGAATACCAGCTGCCTCTTTGAGATATTCCAGCTTCGAAATCGTGCAGTTTCTCCGGCTTTGGCTGCTGTTGAGCACCGGCTTCAAAATCATCGCGATTGGGCTCTTTGTTAGCCTGCGCATAAGACAAATAGGTCATGAAGCCACCCTCGCTATAAGTAATACCCAATTTAGGATTGAAGAAATCGTAGGTATTGCGCACTTTCAGGTTGGGATTCTTGCGGAAGCCGCCGATATTATACAATACGCGGCGGTACTGCAGGTCCACAAATGCTTCGAGGTTCGCTGTAAACTTATGCTGGTATTTGGCGTAACCATTCACATCCGTTTTATAAGCCTTCAGGTCGTACCAGCGATACCTGTTGGGTATGCCGGCCTGCGCCCACATGATCTCTCCAAAGTGTTTGCCATCGTACCGGTTCCAACCACCACCAATTGTTACCTGATCTGCTGCAGCCTTGTATTGGAGCGAAAATATCTGTCCATAGAATTTATTATCGAGCCAAAGCTGCCTGATGAGATCGGTTTTAGTTGCTGTAACACCACCCACTACATAATTGGGCAATCCATACGAGCTGTACTTTTCCTGCGGTTTGTATTCTTCGTAGTACCCTTTCCCTTCCGTGAGCCAGAAGGCGGTATTGACGGCAAGCTTCGGGGAGAACTCATGGTTGAAGAATACCTGGTAGTGATCCTGCTGGTAGTTGTCGGTTTGATTGCTGTAGGTAAAGTAATTGTACTTGCGCGGATCGGCCGTGAACAGGTTTACTGAATCCTGTTGTGTATAGTAAAGTGTACCCAGGTTGTTGTAGTAATGTTCTGTCAGCTGGGCTTCATCACCATAGAGTTTTGCCTCTGGCACGCCGTTCCAGGACTGGTAAGTTTTTTCTTTTCCAGAAAATACGTTCACCCGTACCGATGTTTTAGCAGCAAGGTAGGCTCCGCTCAGGTAGAATGACTTCAGATCACTTGAGCCACGGTCAACGAAACCGTCGCTACTGATCTTAGACAAGCGGGCGTCGATCGTGAAATGATCACTGATCAGGCCGCTGCCGGCCTTGAGCGTATGCTTCCAGGTGTTGAACGAACCTATGCTGTTGTTGAGTTCAGCATAAGCCCTGGTATTGGTTTCATTGGTGCTGAGGTTGATGGTAGCACCAAAGGCGCCGGCTCCATTGGAAGAGGTGCCTACCCCTCGTTGTACCTGGATATTGTTGACCGACGAAGTGAAATCGGGCATGTTCACGAAAAAGCTACCCTGCGATTCCACATCATTGTACGGAATTCCATTGAGGGTAACGTTGATGCGTGTTCCATCTGTACCGCGGATACGGACCCCGGTATAACCTACACCATTGCCCGCATCGGAACTTACCACAGCCGATGGCAGCTGGTTGAGGATAAAGGGCAGGTCCTGGCCCATATTGATCTTTTCGATCTCCTTTTTGGAGATATCGGTTTTGGCGAAGGGTGCCTTCTCCCCCGCCCTGATGGCCCTTACCTCTACCGGTTGCAGGAAAAGATTGAGCTTGTTAAGCTTGATCGTGATACCGGCCTCAGTTGTTGAAACGGTGGTGTCGATAGCTTGGTAGCCTACGCTGGTAATGCGCAGTGTGTACCGGCCATGCCTGATGCGTTGAAAACTGAATTGACCGGTTTCATTGGTTACCTGTGTAACAAAATTGGATAGCTCTACGGTGGCAGCTGCTACGGGTGCCCCGGTGGATGCATCGGTTACGTGGCCCTTAATTTGTTGAGCCAATAACCCGTGGGAAATCAATAAGTAGCAAATCCCCAAAAGCATTTTTCTCATCTTCGGAAAGATTTAGAGTGAAAAAAAATGATTTAAGAGAAAATGCTGCGAAAGCGAAGTGTAGACAATAGAAGAGGACCTACCTTCCCTGCGCAGGCATTACCCTGGTCAGGTTCTACGGGTATAATCTCAGCCTTTAGACATACTGCCTGGGCAGTATGAGAAAAGCACCCCGGGAATCTGAAAAAACCTCTTTGGCCAAAGAGACCGCAAAGATACAGGCAAAAAAACTTTTTTAAAAGAATTGTAACATTCTGGTGCGGGCATCCGTCACACCTATATAACAGCAGCCGGGTGGCTTACTGGCAGACCGGATGCAACATTCAACAAATCAAGCAGTCTCTATACTAAAATGCTTATTATGAAAAAGATCGGATTGTTAGGCTTCGGCATTCTTTTTTCGCTCTTATTATCGGCACAGAAACAAGTGAATGATCCTTTGGCCCAGGTGCGCCAGGTATCGGGCTTTCATGCCATTAAAGTATCTACAGGTATCAAAGTATATTTAAGTCAGGGTCCCGAAGCAGTAGCGGTGAGTGCTACCAAGGCCGAGTACCGCGACAAGATCGTTACCAAAGTGGAAGGCGGCGTTTTGAAGATCTATTACGAACAGGAAACCCTGAAGTTCTGGAAGAACGGTGGCGGTACCAAAGGCAAAAACCCTGTAGCGTATGTATCTATCGACAAGATAGATGGTATTGATCTCGCTTCCGGCTCCAGCATTGCAGTAGAAGGAGACCTGAAAGGTGATAAACTGGTGATGGATGTTTCGAGTGGTGCGGTGTTCAAAGGCGCCATCGCCTTCAATGGTCTGGACATCGATCTAAGCAGTGGTTCAGTAGTTAATATCTCCGGTACATCCAATACCCTGAATGTTGATGCCAGCAGCGGCAGTATCTTCCATGGCTACGAACTCGCAGTAAATAATTGCGATGTAGATGTGAGCAGCGGTGCAGGTGCGCAGATCACGATCAACAAAGAGATGTCGGCGGAAGCGAGCAGCGGCGGTTATGTTTCTTACAAAGGCAATGGAGTGATCCGCAACGTAAAGACCAGCAGTGGTGGATCTGTTTCCAAGAAAGGATAATATTCAACTAACTCAATACAAACTGAGCAACCCATGAAAAAGGTATTTCTCTTACTGATTATGGCCCTGCCTCTCGCCATGATGGCCCAGAAGGTGATCACGGATGAAAACGCACAACCCCGTCAGGTAGGCAGCTTTCACGCTATCCGCGTTTCCAATGCCATTGACCTGTACCTCTCCCAATCCGACGAAGAAGCGCTGGCGGTGAGCGCCATCAAACCCGAGTTCCGCGATCGCATCAAAACTGTAGTGGAAGATGGCGTGTTGAAGATCAGTTACGATGATGATGGTAAATGGTGGAAAGGCAGCAAGAAACTGAAGGTGTATGTATCTTTCAAAAACATCGACAAGCTAACGGCAAATGGCGCCAGTGATGTGGTAGTTACCGGTACGATCAAGGCCAACGACATGGTACTCTCTATGGGCGGCGCCAGTGATTTCAAAGGGGCTATCGAAGCAAATTCGCTCGATGTGAGCCTGAGCGGCGCTTCCGATGCGGTGGTGCATGGTAAGGTTACGGTGCTGAAGGTAGATGCCAATGGTGCGAGCGATTTCAAGGGTTATGACCTGATCGTGGACAATTGTGATGCTGATGCCAGCGGTGCTTCCGATATCAAGATCACCGTGAACAAGGAATTGAATGTGCGGGCCTCGGGCGCCAGTGGTGTACACTACAAAGGAGATGGAGTGATCCGTGACCTGAGATCAAGTGGCGCCAGCAGTGTGCGCAGGGGGTAATCAGCCGGAAAAAACGACTCCTGCGTTTTAAATTCAACGATAAAGCTTTTCGGGGCTGACCTGTTGGTCAGCCCTTTTTTTATTAATTATCCTGTTACCCTATGGTGTGCCAGGCATCATCCTTCGTTCAACCCAGGGCCATCTTAGGGTGTTGGTGGGGGGAGGTCTTCAGCACCAACCAGTTGAGGCCTTTTCGGGACCTAAACACGCTGTAACAGCTTCTTTGGCATTTATTGATTGCCAAAGGCCCAAACCAGGAACGCGGGCAATTGAGCGCTCCAGTCGGGCCAGTCATGACGGCCGGCGGGTGCTTCCACATATTGAACATCGCCGGAGCCGCCCATTCTCTTTTGCACCAGGGCGATCACGTCTTTGGTATCGTCCACTACATCTATGATCCCGTCTTTATCCCGGTCGGATGATTCTTCGGCTCCGCCGGCATAAAACCAGTATTGCTGATGTGGCTTCTTGCGGGAGTCTTTCAATTTCGCGATCATTATGCGGTTATCATCATCCTTATAGGTCGTATCGGACAGGTCTTTATCGCGCCACCAGAATGAACCGGAGAAAATACCGGCTTTATCGATCTTATCGGCATGGTTCCAGGCAATATCGAAAGCAGAGAGCGCGCCCAGGGAAAATCCAGCTATAGCCACTGTGTTGAACTTACGCACGCCGGCCTTCTTTTTTATGAAAGGATAGAGTTCGTTGTTGACGAACGCATCATAGTAGCCTGCCCGGCTGCCACGTTGTTCAAAATCGGGTTTGTCGGCCACTCCATACTCCTGCATCCGGTCGCCGCTATGTACAGCTACAACCACCAGTGGCTTTATCGCTTTGGCTTTGTAAAGACTGTCGAGCAGGTCATTCAACCGCAGCCTGTCGGCTTCCTGGCCATCGTTCAGGATCAGAAGATTCAGCTGTGACTTATCATCAGGCAGCGGCGTATTGAAGATCGTAAGTTGTACAGCGCGCTGCAGGTGGCGGGAGTAAAGGCTATCCTGCTGTTTTTTCGGGGCCGCTTTACAGGCGCAAACACCGACCAGCAGGCATATTAACGATATCTTATTCATAACCCTGAAAATACAATTTGTAAAAAAAGTAAATCAAATTTGGCAGTAATGAAAAAAAGTGTACATTTGCAACCCACATCGCGAAGTAGAGCAGCGGTAGCTCGTCGGGCTCATAACCCGAAGGTCCCAGGTTCGATCCCTGGCTTCGCAACCAAATCAAAAGCAAGGGATTAGCAATGCTGATCCCTTTTTTTATTGGTATAAGGTTACCTGGGCGTCTCTTCCAGGCTTACTTTATACCACGACAACCTTTTATTACCTTTGCATTCTTTATGAAATCGGGGTTTGTAAGCATATTCGGGAAGCCCAACGCGGGCAAAAGCACACTCTTGAACGCCATCATGGGCGAGAAGCTGGCTATTGTATCACCTAAAGTGCAAACAACCCGTCACCGGATCAAAGGCATCGTCACCACGCCCGAATACCAGATCATCTTTTCCGATACGCCCGGCATCATTGAACCCAAGTACAAACTACAGGAGAAAATGATGCATGCTGTACAGCAGGCGCAGGAAGATACTGATGTTGCCGTGTTGCTGGTCGATATCAATGAAAACCTGGAAGAGGCCAATACCCTTTTTTCCTCCCTGCGATTGAAAGCACCGGCCATTGTAGCAATCAATAAGCTGGATACCGCCAAAGCAGAAAAGAAGGAAGCAGCGCTAAGCTTTTTCCGCGGGCAGCCTTATTGCAAGGAAGTCGTAGGCATCTCTGCGTTGAAAGGCGCACAGGTAGATGACCTGCTGAAGACAATCGTGCAATACATGCCCGAAGGCGAACCCTTCTTTGCTGAGGACGAGATGACCGACCTGCCTACCCGCTTTTTTGTAGCAGAGATGATACGGGAAAAGATCTTCTACCTGTTCAAGGACGAGATCCCCTATCATACTACGGTGATCGTGCGGGAGTTCAAAGAGAAGGCAACACTTGTCAAGATAGTCGCCGATATCGTTGTACAGCGCGAATCACAGAAAGCCATCCTGCTGGGCGAAGGGGGTAAAATGATCAAGCAGCTGGGTACCGACGCGCGGAAAGATATTGAACAGTTCATTGGTCAAAAGGTATTCCTGGAGTTGTTTGTGAAGGTGAAGCCCAAATGGAGGGATAACGATTTCATGCTGAAAGAATACGGTTATCATTAAATAATAAGAAGCAGTTATGGCTGGTTTTACGGTAGCAATAGTTGGACGACCCAATGTAGGAAAGAGTACATTTTTTAACAGACTGCTGGAGCAGCGCAAAGCCATCGTGGATGATGTGAGCGGCGTTACGCGCGACCGGCAGTACGGTGTAGCTGATTGGAATGGCAAGTCGTTCAACGTGATCGATACCGGGGGATTTGTACCCCAAAGTGAAGATGTGTTCGAACGCGAGATCCGCAAGCAGGTGATGATCGCCCTTGAAGAAGCCAATGCCCTGATCTTTATGGGCGATGCTGCAACCGGCATAACCGATCTCGATGAATCGATGGCCGATGTGCTGCGCCGCACTTCCAAACCAGTCTTTTTAGCCGTTAATAAAGTAGACAATTCAGCGCGCATGCTGGAAGCGACCGAGTTTTATGGACTTGGCTTCGACAATGTGTTCTTCATTTCTTCTATGAGTGGTAGTGGCAGTGGTGAATTGCTGGATGCCATTACGGCTTTGATACCGGCTGAACCAGCTACAGAACCCGAAGACTATACCGGAGAAGAAGGAGAGGAAAAACCTAAGGAACCCACTATTCCAAAGTTTGCGATCATTGGGCAGCCGAACGTAGGCAAGTCATCTCTTCTTAATGCATTGATAGGCCAGGAACGAACCATTGTCAGCGAGATCGCTGGTACTACCCGCGACACCATCCATACACATTATAATCTTTTCCAGAAAGAATTCGTACTCATCGACACGGCCGGTATCCGCCGCAAAACGAGGGTACATGAAGACCTCGAGTTCTATTCGGTTATCCGTGCTATCAAGGCCATGGACGAAGCAGATGTATGCTTATTACTGCTGGATGCCGAGAAAGGGATCACAGCCCAGGACCTGAACATTTTCAGCCTGGCAGTCCGTAAAGGCAAAGGAGTAGTGATCCTGGTAAACAAATGGGACCTGATGGAAAAGGCTACCAATACGGCACGTGACTACGAAAAGGTACTGAAAGACCGCCTGGCTCCCTTTAATGATGTACCCATCCTCTTTATTTCTGCTAAGGATAAACTGCGCATCCACAAGGCTATTGAATTGGCACTGGATGTTTTCGAAAGCAAACAACGCCACATTCCAACCTCACAGTTGAACGAGATCATGTTGAAGGCCATCGAGTCTTACCACCCGCCGGTGGTACGCGGCAATTCTATCAAGATCAAGTTTGTGACACAGTTACCAACACATGTTCCTTCTTTTGCATTCTTCTGTAACTATCCCGACGAGGTCAAGCAACCTTACAAGAACTATCTCGAAAATCAATTGAGACAAAATTTTAATTTCAAAGGAGTACCGGTAAGATTGTTCTTCCGGAAGAAATAAGGCGGTATTTGATAGTAAATAAACCCGGTTCAAATCAAAATTCAATCTACTGATTGTAAAATATTTGCATAATAGCAAAAAGATATTACTTTTGCGCCCATCTCATCAAACTCAAAAGCAATTCCAAATGAAAAAGTTACTCGCTATTTTAGCTGTTGCTGGTTTTTTAACTGCTTGCAGCGATGGTGGTACTGCTGAAGAAACAAAGTCTGATTCTACAGCTGCTCCTGCTACATCTGCTCCTGCTGCTGACAGCACAGCTACTCCTGCTGCTGATTCTACACTGAAAGCTGACAGCACTAAGCCTGCTGCAGACAGCACTAAGAAATAGTAGTCTGGCAAGATATTTTGCTGGCCTCCCCCACAGGGAGGCTTTTTTTATTGGTATACAGGATCATTGACATATGCGCTCCGACACATATAAATAAATCAATCTATTTAAAATCATTATTCAGGAAGTTGATGGCCGTTTTTGTTTTTTGCCTAAATTGGCTTCTCAAATAGCCGCTTACAACCAAAACGAATTATAAACCTCTGGAATCCATCTCCTGTGTGCACCATTATTCCGATCTCATTCATTATTCAACGCCTGTAAACTATTCAATTGCATGAAACACCTTTACCTGCTTCTGATGGCATGCCTGTGCTATGTCATTCCCACAAATGCTCAAACGAAATATTGGATTGGTCCTTCCAACGGAAACTGGAACAACGCCAATAACTGGTCAAACACCTCTGGCGGCGCTGCTGGTGTTGACGTACCCAATGGCGCCAGCTACGATGTAGTGCTCGATCAGAATGCGCTCATCCTCGTTGACCTCACTGTTATTACACTCAACAGCTTAACCGTAACCAGTAATGCCAAGGCTCGCCTCTATACCCCTGCCACCGGCACCACGATGACGCTTAACAGCAGTAGCATAGCAGCGCCAGCCCTGAAGATCGATGTCGGCAGCACACTGGAAGACAGCGCCTCTACTGCGAATACTACTTTCTCTACAACTTTTGCCAATAATGCGCAGGCGTTGGTAGATGGAACCTGGAGCTTCTTCGGTGTAACAGGTGCTCCGTTTGCTGGAACTGCTGTTGGGCAAATGCCTGGTACCGGCTTTTCCAATTTGCTCACTGTAAATGGCACCATCAAACTAGCCAACGACTTTAGCGGTTTTCTCTGCAGCGTACCTGCTTACCTCAAGTTTGAAAGCGGCTCCCGTTTCTGGGTCGCCCGCAACGCCGGCAATATTCCTGTTGCTACCTGGGATGCAGATGCCGCCATTTCGATCACAGGCATCACTACCGCTGCCCCAAGCTTCAGCGCCCCGGTACCTTCCAATATCGGGCACCTTTCCGTTAACTGTCCTGGCATGACCAGCTCCGTAGCACTTGCGTTGCCCCCTGGCCTCACCATTAATGGTAACCTCGAGATATTAGGCACCAATAACCAGAACTTATCATTGAGCGCCACCACAGTACCGGCCGTCAACTATACCGTAATGGGATATATGGAAGTAGGTGCCGGGTCTTATGTAACCCTGGGGGGCTCCAACCTCACCAGAAGTTATACCTGGGATCTGCGCGGTAATTTCCTGCAAACCGGCGGCACCTTAAACCTCATGAATAATATTGGTACCGTCACCAACCCGGTTACCTTTAAGATAAGGGGCGACGTTACACAGATCAGTGGCATATTCGATTGCCTTAACCCCACTGTTAGTACCAGTGCCGAGCTGTTCGTGATAGAATTAAATGGTACCACCAACCAAAATATCGGATTCTTTTCCTCGCCGCTCGACAACCCCGCAACACAGGTGGTTTTGCGCATGAACAACAGCGCAGGCGCCACACTGCAAAGCATCTTGCAGGTAGGTAAGCTAAGCTGGAATTCTGCCGCAAAAGGAGTTATCACAACAAGTGCTTCGAACTTCCTGTTTGTACGTAACAGCAACGCAACCGACCCATTGGTATTCAATTCGCCTTCCAACAGCGGCTATGTAGACGGCCCGTTAAGGAGAGCTGCTGCCTCCAATACCCAATACCTCTCTTTGCCAGTAGGCAAGGGTGGCGTACTTCGCGCCTGTGAGGTGAAGCCTGCTGCTACAACCTTCTCTGTGTACGAAGCCGAATACTTCAACAGCGGATATGCTACAACCACTGTCACAAGTCCTTTAACGGCGATATCGAACCAGGAATACTGGAACATTTCTAAAATAGCTGGTAGTGATGCAGTAATAAGGCTCTCCCTGGCAACTGCCGTACCTGGCGCCGGCGCTACCGATACGTTGGTAGTAGCGCATTTCAATGGCACCTCCTGGACAGATGCCAGAGGAACCAAACTGTTCCCCGGCAACTCTACCACAGGCAGCATTGAGACTACAACAATGACAAGCTTTAGCCCTTTTACATTTGCTTATACCCTCAATAGTGCATTGCCTATTTACCTGTTGAACTTTACAGCCAGGAAAGATGGCAGTACCGCTAAAATCAACTGGACGATCACCGACAACAGCACGCCTCAGCAGTTTGAAGTTTTGCGTTCTACCAACGGCAGCAATTTTACGGCTATCGGCACTGTCAATGGCGAAGAGAATAAACTCTCTTATTCATTCACCGATGCAGCATTGCCTGCAGGTACCGTTTACTACAGACTGCGTATGATAGATATCGACGGCTCTGCAGAGCTTACCAAGATCGTAGTGGTAATGAATGGTTCCAGAGGAGTGGTTATCTCTTCTATGATGCCTACCATCGTTACGAACAGGGCACGCCTTCAGATCGGTTCTTCCGAGAAGACCAATGTCCAGTTTGTGGTAACCGACATCCAGGGCCGCACGGCTTATCGCCAGGTAAATGGTATTACTGCCGGTAATCAGGAAATATGGCTCAACCTGGCAACGTTGCCTGCCGGCACATACCAGGTTACTGGCTACCTGCAAAACGGAGAAAGGACCAGCACCATCCGCTTCATCAAGCAGTAGTAAATACTACCATCAAAATATCTGCATCCTCCTGCGCAATCGCAGGAGGATTTTTTTTCGTAGTTACCGCAGGCTGTATGACAGCCTGCCATATACTATGAAAAAGTCCATTACACTACTCATTTTCCTTTCCGTTGCCCACTTAAATAGCATTGGTCAGATTCGTTGGATTGGTACTGCCGGTGACAAACAGTGGAATACTGCCGCCAATTGGCAAGGCAACATGGTACCCACACCGGGCGATGATGTACTACTCGACAACTCGCTGTTTGCTGGCAACTATTCCATCAATTTACCCATAGGAAATATAACGGTCCATATTCGATCGTTGACGATTCAGCCTTCGGCGGCACACACCATTGAACTGGTGTTACCATTCGGGAATACCGCCCTCCCTGCATTGCAGCTCAGCAACACGGCCACCTGCCTCGCCATCCATGCAGGCGGCATTTTCAGGAATAATTCAGGAGCATCATCGGGCATATCCATACAGGTTGCGGGTGTAATGTGGATCGGCAACGGCGGCCGATATATTCACAATACTCCTATCGCACATGTCAATTTGGTAGCAGCGCTATCAACTGTACCAGGCACCGAGCTGGGCATCTTTGAATTTGATATCAAGGGGGGAAGCCCCTTGCTCTCGGTTTCTGGCAGAACCTATGGAACGCTGGCATTCTCAGCGGTAGCCAATGGAAGTAGCAAGACGTATAATATCAATGGCCTCAATCGTGCTACTATACGCGGCGACCTGATCATCGGTAACCAGGTGAACCTGAACCTCGCGCTGGATGACACTATATTCATAGCAGGCAACCTGGTGCAACAAGGCGGGATGTTAAACCTGGGGAGCGCACCTTACAATACCGTTATTCGCATAGCGAAAGCCCTTGAACAAACCAGCGGTATCATCACAGAAAAGGACAATGGCTTTCCTGTTCTTGAATTCTGCGGAAGCAGTGTACAAAATATATCGGTAGCAGCAGGCGGCATTGCTAATGACATAACCCTCAAGATCAATAACCCTGCAGGAGCAACCTTACAAACACCGGTCTCCCTACCCTACAAACTCCAATTGCAAAACGGGCGCCTCGTTACCACTCCATCGAAACTGTTAACACTGCAACCTGCCTGCACCGTTCATGCTGATTCGCTGACAACCGGTACTTTTATCGATGGCCCACTGAAGAAGGAGGGACTATCAGCAACCGGCCAATTTATGTTTCCCGTGGGTAAAGGCAACGCTCAGCGCTGGCTTTCGCTGGTAAATGTAACCGGCACCTTTACCGTAGAGTTCCATCGCAGCAATCCTGCATCGAAGAGCAGCGTCATACCCGCTTCTATTCACCATATCTCAAGAATCGAGCACTGGAGTATTCTGGCCGATGCCTTGAGCAGTCCGCAAGCACAGGTGAAGTTATCTTTCAATGATCCCAACAGCGGGGGTGTTACAGATATGATGGCATTAAGAGTAGCCCAATTGTCCCCCACAGGCTGGGTGGATATGGGCAATTGGGAACGACAGGGTACACCGGGGTCCAATGGATTCGTCATGAGTGAGCCCGTTGCGACATTCGCCCCCGGCCAGCAATATTTTACGCTGGCCAGTACCAGTGCTACCCTCAATCCATTGTTACTAGGGCCCCGGGGGCAATTGCATCATGCCGAAGGCAGCCGTCTCTCTGCAACGCTGAGGCCTTCCGTTACCAGCGGTTTTACACAACTGATCATCACTTCACCCAGGAGAATGACCATTCATTGCAAGCTGGTTAATGCAGCAGGGCGTGTTTGCGAGATGAGGTCCATCCAGCTTCAACAAGGACATACCAGCATAGCGATCGATGTATCGAAATATCCCAGAGGCATATATACGATGTCAATCACTACCCTACTGGCCAGGATAGAACCGATAAGGTTGGTCAGGCTGTGATAGACAACCGGTGTGCGGTAGCGTGGGTTTACTACAATAAAACAGGCCCGCCATCGCTGGCGGGCCTGTTTTACTATTATGCTGCTGGTGTTAAACCAACTTGAATGTCTCGAGGAATTTGGTATTGAAGTTACCCTTGATGAAGTCTTCATTCTTCATCAGTTGCTGATGGAAAGGAATGGTCGTCTTCACGCCTTCAATTACATACTCGTTCAACGCGCGGCTCATGGTATTGATGGCTTCTTCCCTGGTACGTGCAACAGCAATGATCTTGGCGATCATGGAGTCGTAGTAAGGAGGGATTACATAGCCGGCATATACATGCGAGTCGATACGGATGCCATGACCGCCGGGCTGGTTAAGCACGGTGATCTTACCGGGGCTGGGCCTGAAGTCGTTGTAAGGATCTTCCGCATTGATACGGCATTCGATAGCGTGCATTTGCGGTTCATAGTTGAGGCCGCTGATGGCTTCGCCGGAAGCGATCTTGATCTGTTCTTTGATCAGATCGAAGTTGGTCACTTCTTCGGTTACGCAATGTTCTACCTGGATACGCGTATTCATTTCCATGAAGTAGAAATTACGGTGCTTATCAACGAGGAACTCAATGGTACCAACGCTTTCATATCCGATGGCAGAAGCCGCTTTGATGGCAGCATCGCCCATACGCTGACGCAGTTCGGGTGTCATGAAAGGAGAAGGAGATTCCTCTACCAGCTTTTGGTGACGGCGCTGGATAGAGCAGTCTCTTTCGCTGAGGTGGCATACTTTACCGTAGCGGTCGCCGGCTACCTGGATCTCGATATGACGGGGCTCTTCCACGAATTTCTCCATGTAGATACCATCATTCTTGAAAGACGCACCTGCTTCTACTTTAGCCGTAGTGTAGGCACGCTCGATCTCTTCTTCATTCCATACTACCCGCATCCCCTTACCACCACCACCGGCAGTCGCTTTCAGGATAACGGGATAGCCGATCTCTTTTGCCAGGCTTTTTGCCTCATCGAGGTTTTCCAGCAAACCCTTACCACCGGGCACCACGGGTACACCGGCTTTGATCATCGTATCCTTGGCGGTGATCTTGTCGCCCATCGAACGGATCTGATCGGGTGTGGGTCCGATGAACTTGATATTGTGCTCGCCACATATTTCGGCAAACCGGGCGTTTTCTGCCAGGAAACCATAACCCGGATGGATACCATCCGCATTGGTGATCTCGGCAGCTGCCATGATATGGGGAATGTTAAGATAGGAATCGGTACTGGCTGCACGGCCTATACACACAGCCTCGTCGGCAAACTTCACGTGCAGACTATCTTTATCAGCCGTAGAATATACCGCTACAGTTTTAATACCCATCTCACGACAGGTACGTATTACCCGTAAGGCAATCTCTCCACGATTGGCTATTAAAATCTTTTTGAACATTCTTTTGGGTTGAGAATTTGAGGATCTGAAGATCTGAAAATGGCCTTACCGGTGAATCGACAGGGGTGTCATTCGCTCAACAGCACATTTCCAAATGTTCAAATTAATTAGGTTCTACCAGGAACAGCGGTTGGTCATATTCCACAGGCG
The DNA here is from genome assembly GCF_029223285.1 of Paraflavitalea sp. CAU 1676. Lineage (GTDB taxonomy): Bacteria > Bacteroidota > Bacteroidia > Chitinophagales > Chitinophagaceae > Paraflavitalea. Next base: position 305,346 of record NZ_JARHUJ010000011.1, read on the forward strand.
AAGCGTCTTCAACCAGTACTTTCACGATGCGGCCTTTTACTTCGCTTTCAATTTCATTGAAGAGTTTCATTGCCTCGATGATGCATACCACTTTACCAGGCAACACTTCGTCGCCGGGTTCCACAAATACCGGTTTGCCGGGTGATGGACTGCGGTAAAAAGTACCGATCATGGGGCTCTTGATGGTGATCAGATTGTCAGCAGCGGCTTCTGCTGCTTTGGGCTTATCCCCGGAAGTTTGTGCTGCGGGCGCTGCGAGAGCCTGGGGTTGAGCAACCGCCGGGAAAGCCACAGGCGCATGTACGGGAGCAGCAATTACGTGTTGAGCAGGTTCTTCTTTTTGCTTGATGGTTAACTTGAATCCCTTTTCTTCTATGGTCACTTCACCGATGTTGGACTTGTTGATCATTTTGATCAACTCCTGAATTTGTTTAAAATCCATCTGTTTAATTGTTTATGTTGACGGTTAGTTCGGGCAAAACAGGCGGCTAAGATAAGGATTACACTCTAAATATACCCAAAACCCCTTTTATAAAGCTAATATCCAATGGAATAAAAAAATGGACAACAGAAAGGCTCCATTATCCATTCCAGTATTTTTTTATAAAATGCGAACAGCGATCATACACCTTATTCTTTCACGCGCTCTACATACTCACCATTCTTGGTGTTGACACGGATCAGTTCACCTTCATTCACGAACAGGGGTACGTTTACGGTAGCACCGGTTTCAACAGTAGCTGGTTTTAAGGTACGGGTAGCCGTATCACCTTTTACACCAGGCTCCGAATAAGTTACTTTCAACACGATCTTATCGGGCAGTTCCACACTCATGGGCTGCTCGGTCTCGGTATTGATCAGCATGGACACTTCCTGACCATCTTTCAAAAATTGCGGAGCATCGATCAATTCTGCCCCCAGTGCAATTTGCTCAAAGGTTTCGTTATCCATGAAGTTGTAACCACTGTCGTCTTTGTACAGGAACTGGTAATCTTTCCTTTCTACACGAACCGGGTGAATGTTATCGCCTGAGTTCCAGGTTTTTTCAATACTTCGTTTATTGTCAACGCCTTTTAACTTAGCCCACACCTTAGCGGCGGCACGGGCAGTTTTGTTTTCCCCGAAATCAACGATGGAGTATAAGCTGCCATCGAGCTTGATGATCATACCGCGGCTGATATCTGCAGTAGTTGCCATAAAGTAGCTGAAATTTTTTTATTACAAATGTTACCACCTCCGCTCCTGTGGCGCTAAACCCGGGCAGCAGGGGCAGCAAAACTACGGCAAAATTGTCACCGCACAAAAGGTTAGTAAAAGTTCAAAATCAGCTCAAAGCAGGGATTGGCGGTGCCGGGGAATTCCCTGAGCGGGCCCTTTACCGGAATGCCTACAGTAGAAGTTTGATCAATTGGCTGATCAGGAAGCAGAAACACCCAACCGGCTTACAGCGACGCTCAATGATTGGCCGCCAAAAACGCGGAAAGACCGCTTGGAGAGGGTAGGAATTTCGCTGTAAAGGTCTTTTTCTCCAAAACCTCGGGGGCGCTCAGAAAATTCTTTCTCCGGGAAATCGTCATTTCTACTGGCCCTGGGTTGATTGGCTTTATAAGTGCTACTGCTCCTTTCACCGATACAGCGCCCTGGCTGACAGTTACCCAAAGCTCGTTGTCGGGAATGCCCTTTATGTTAATGGGGAGTTGATTCTCAACGCCAATAAAAAGTATATTATTTTTTAATGCTGCTTCCTGCAGCTGTTTTGTTTCTTCTTCCGTAAACATGGCCCCCCTCACAGGCGCTGGGGCGGCAGTGATGAGTTCACCGGCCGCTTTAGTAGTAATCCGGATCACCCCTTTTTGCCCCTTCGGACCGTAAATGGCTTCAGCACCCGGACCTTTGATCACGTCAATCGATTTGATCGCCTCCGGTTTCAGATCCAGGGTGCGGTACTCAACAGTGTCATAGACTTTACCGTCCACGACGATAATTCCTTCAAAATTGCTGAGGCCTTCATTTCTTTCCACTCCCCTGATCCTGATCACGGGCCTGCCAGTGTCTGCAACTTTTGATTCCTGCACTGGTCGCAGGATGATAGCTCTTTTGGGTAAAGAGGAATCTTTTACCTTTTTGCTGGTCACCAGAATTACCCCATATCGTGCCCTTTCGCCGTACAAAGCAACAGCCGCCTGGTCCTTTAATATTGAAACACTCTCAATATCATTGGGGTCCATGGTATGGAGGACGCTGCCTTCTTCTCTAAATACAACACCGTCTACGATGACCATTGGATCCCTGCCTTTCATAGACCGGTGAGGATCGGCTGGGCCCTCGAGGCTGGCATCGATAACATACCTGGTCGAATCGAAACGGGGAACCCTGAGGAGGAGCCTCGATGAATCGATCCGCTGCAGCTTGATACCGATTACAGCAGGCACCGTATCGGCAGTTGGAGATTCAATCATTTTCTCTACGGCCGGATACAGGGCAACATTGGCACCCAGCGGCAGTGGCGCCTCATCCAACAGGCCGGGCTCTATTGCAGTTGAAAGATCATTCGTCACAGCCGCATTCCTAAAAGCCAGCAAGAGCACTGTAACCAGGGGCAGTATGAACAGGAATTTTATCAAATGTACTTTTGCACTACGCATTTTGTTCATCATGGCTATCCTCTTTTTAAGCGATGAGAAATTAAATTGACTGGCGATCGCAAATGCAGGAACACCTACTACTTTCAATAACAGGTACTGATATTGCCGGCGATCGAGCCCTGCCTGCAGGACATGATGGTCGGCAATAAACTCCAGGTTCTGCCGGATGGCATGGCGGATGAGCCAGGCAAAGGGATTATACCAATTAAGAAGGCATAATATTTCACACCACAGCATATCGGCGGTATGGCGTTGCTTTACATGAATGAACTCATGCCGGATGATCTCTTTTAACTCCACTTCACTATGTTGCTTTTGATTGATGAAGATGGAGCGACCGAAAGAGAATGGTATGATCGCTTTGTTGACCTGGTAGATCTTTACTGTGTTGTCGGAAATGAGTTCGGACGACCGCTGAATTTTCTTCAGCGAAAGGTATTGTACCAGCAACCTGATCAACATGATCAACATTCCTGCAATAAAGAAGTATAATAACAGCATCCACCCATCCGGCGCGGATGACTGGCTAGCCGCGGTTCCATAATTGCCTACTACCGGGATAAGCTGCACCACCGGATACTTTACCCAGGCCTCCTGCTCCAGTAATGGATTAATATTGACAAAAGGAATGAAGAAGGAAATCAGGGAATAGCCCAGTAGGTACCATCGGTTCCAGTTGTGAAAAGTAAGCCGCCGCAACACCAATGCATAGAATAGATAAACGACGGCGAGACTGATCGACAACTTTAGCAAATACTGGGCTATATACGGCATAACAAGGTGCTTAAATGATATACGAATATTAATTGGTCAATGATACCCGTCCGTTGTGGATCATGATATGAAATTTATCAGGATTGCCTTTGTATAGGTAGATTGACAATTTCTTAAACGAATCGGCCGTGAACTTGCTCAACTTGCCGTCGTAAGAGATTGATCCCACGACCGAGGTAAGTACACCGTTATCGAAATTCACATTCTTGAATCTTAAAGTATACCCCCTGCCGGCCAGCTCGCGGGCGATACGGTCCAGATCATCCGAAGTCATGCTGTTGGTCAACTCAAGCAATGGTTGCTCTTCGAGAGGCACTTTATCGGCTTCCATCCCGGCAGATGCTGCGGGAGCTATTGCGATCAGATCGCCGCTCATCACAGTTCTCCGAACCGGTGTTTCCTGTACCTGGGCATGGGCATTGCCCTTGCCAACAACCGTTCCGCCCGACACATTGACTTCAGAGGCATACACCATCCGCACTTCATCCGCCGCGATCGAAATATCGTTGTCAGGTGTAGCCACGGCAACCACATTTTTGACTTTTACCGGTGGTGCAGGAGGCTGGGCAGGCTGCGAAGGCTGTGGCGCTTCTACAGGCACAGGAGGCGCAGGAGGCGTTGCTGGCTGTGCTGGCTGCTGGCCTTTTACCGGAGCAGGAGGAGCGGGTGGTGCGGCCAATTTGGAGGGCCTGGGAGCAAGCGGCGGAGCCGGAGGTTCCAGGTCGCCGTATGCCTTTTCGAAAGCGGCTTTTTCATCTGCCTTTGTCAGGTCGAAGGATTTGACCGTTCCATCTCTGAGGGTGACTTTTGCTTTGTCACCCTTCTCGGTAATCATGATCTGCTTTATATTCCTTTTCTTGAATTCCGCGTCTATGTCGATCGTTTTCACCGGTACCGTATCTGTTATATTTGATACGGTTACGGAGGTGTTGGTGATCGTTACCTTCCGGAAGGCCAGCAACACTACCACAAGCAGTGGTAGTATAAACAGGAACCTCATGAGGTGCGCATTGGCACTTTTGTTCTTGTTCATCATGACAATTCTTTTTTTGAGTGAGGAAAAATTGAAATTAGAGGTGAAGCTGAACGGGGCAACACCGGTTACCTTCAACAAAAGGTATTGGTACTGCTTTCGGTCGAGACCGCTTTGCAACACCTGGTGATCGGCTATGTATTCCAGGTTTTGCCGGATGGCTTTCCGGATAAGCCAGGCAAAAGGATTGTACCAATTGGTAATACATAACAGTTCGCTCCACCAGAGATCGAGTGAATGACGTTGTTTTATGTGAATGAATTCATGTCTGATGATTTCCCTGAGCTCATGGTCCTGATGGAGATGGCGATTAACGTAGATAGCATTTCCCGTAGAGAAAGGGATGATCTTTTTTTCAACATGGAACAATTTTACGTCGCCATCAGACAATAGTACAGCCGACGAAAGTAGCCGCCGCAGCGACCAGTATTGTACCAGCATTCGAATCAGCATCAGGACAGTGCCTGCCGCTACCAGTAAGGATACAACCGCCCAAACGATTTCCTTTCTTTCAACCGGCAGATATGCCTTGCCGGCATTGGTGAGCGATGGTATATAGTTAACAACGGTAGCATCGATCCAACCCCGCCTTTGTAACAAACTGCCTACATCAACCATAGGTATCAGGAAACATACCGCAGAGTATAGTAATAAATACCACCGGTTCCAGTTATGAAATGTAAGCCTGCGCAGCAGCAACCAGTAAAACAGGTATACTACTGTCAAGGCAATGGATAGTTTGAGGATATACTGCATACGTTTTTACTTCTTTCCTTCAATCATATCGATGATCTCCTGTAATTCTTCGGGGCTCAGTTTCTTTTGCTCCACGAAGAAGTTCACCAGCTCTTTATAGCTGTTATCGAAGTAATTCTTGACTACGCCGTTCATAAAGGTTTTTTTATATTCCTCCTCGGTCATAGCCGGTGTATACAAATAGGCATTCCCTACCAGCTTACTGCGCAGCATACCCTTTCTTTCCAGGTTCTTAATGGTAGACGCAAGGGTGGTATAAGGAGGCCTGGGTTCGTCCATCAATTCCAGAAATACCTTTACGTTACCCTCTCCGGCCTTCCACACTGCCATCATCGCGTCCTCTTCCTGGGGTGTTAATTTCTCCATCTGTACGATATTTTCGTAAACCTACGACAATATCGTAGACCTTCCAATTATTTTCTCCCTCATTTTGTTAAAAGAGACTTCTCATTATACAGTAAGATGGTTTACAGTTACTTTTGGGGCCACAAACCTCATTCAAAATTTCGACCGCGATGAAGAAATGGATACTGACAACAGCCACTTTATTGTTTGTCTTACTTGCTGTGGCACAAACGGATACAACCTATCCCTACAAGCGTTTCCCGACCGTACCGCCTTTCACTTTGTTACAGGCCGATAGCACAAATTTTACCAAAGACCAGTTGAAGAAAGGACCCGTGCTGGTGATGTTCTTTAGTCCGGGTTGCGATCATTGCCAGCATCAGATGGAAGACATGATGAAAAGCATTGATAAGTTCAAGCATGCCCAACTGGTATTGGCCACCTATCAGAAATTTGAAGAAATGGTGGAGTTTATCAATTATTTCGAACTGAGTAAGCATCCTAATATCAAAGTGGGCCGGGATGAAAAGTTTTTCCTGCCCCCCTTTTATCATATCCAAAGCCTGCCTTACCTCGCAGCATACGACAAGAAAGGCGACCTGGTGAATACCTGGCAGGGAAATGTGGCGGTAGAGACTTTGCTCAAAGCCCTCCAGTAATTCCGGATTTAGATTGCATCTTGTGTTTTCATGGCCTACCTTTGCCCCGCCTGCCGGATCCGTCTGAAACGGACAGACAGGATTTACACATTGATCAACTCTAAAATTGTTTTCTGATGAAAGTAACCGTTGTGGGTGCAGGCGCCGTGGGTGCTACCTGTGCCGATAATATTGCCCGTAAAGAACTTGCTACAGAACTGGTTTTACTCGACATTAAAGAAGGATTCGCTGAAGGCAAGGCCCAGGACATGATGCAGACCGCTACGCTGCTGGGCTTCGATACCCGGATCACCGGAAGCACCAATGACTACTCTAAAACTGCAGGATCTGATGTTGTAGTGATTACCTCAGGCTTGCCCCGCAAACCTGGTATGACCCGCGAAGAGCTGATCGGTACCAACGCTGGCATCGTAAAAGGTGTGTGCGAAAACATCCTCAAATATTCTCCCGATGCGATCATCATCGTGATCAGCAACCCAATGGATACCATGACCTACCTGGCGCTCACTGCTACAGGACTTCCCAAGAACCGCATCATCGGTATGGGTGGTACTTTGGACAGCGCCCGTTTCAAATATCAACTGAGCCAGCACCTCGGCTGCAGCCCGGCTGATCTGAATGCAGTGGTAATTGGCGGTCACGGTGATACAACCATGATCCCCCTGATCCGCTTTGCTACCTGGAACAGCGTTCCGGTAACCAAGTTCCTGAGCGAAGAACAACAAAAACAAATTATCGCTGATACCATGGTAGGTGGCGCCACCCTCACCAAGCTGATCGGTACTTCTGCCTGGTATGCACCCGGTGCTGCCGGAGCAGCCCTGGTTGAAAGCATCGTTCGGGATGAGAAGAAATTGTTCACCTGCTGCGTATCGCTCAATGGCGAATACGGACAGAAAGACATCGCCCTGGGTGTACCGGTGACCATTGGCCGTAGTGGCTGGGAGAAGATCCTGGACTTCGGTTTGAATGCAGACGAGCAGGCTCTGTTCAACAAGAGCGCTGATGCCGTACGCAATATGAACGACGTTCTGAAGACTTTATAAGCTTTAAGCTATAAACAACGATAGAGAAAAGGGCGCCAATGGCGCCCTTTTTCGTATGATTATTTGATGAGGCGGATACAGAAGGGATAGCGATACAGCTTGTTCTCACTGGCCCGTATAGTGGCTATAATGATCAACACAATGGCTGCGATACCAATTGCCCAGATGAGGAAAATGCCTATCAACACAATGATAAGAATGGCGCTTATGATGAAATAGATCACCAGAGATATCTGGAAGTTCAGCGATTCTTTCGCATGCTCTGTCACGAATTTGGAATCACCCTTCTTTACCAGGTAAATGATCAGGGGTGCCCAAAAGCCGACAACCAGACAAAGAACGTGGCTTAGGATGGCCATAGTACGCTCATCGGACGTAGGTGTGTATAAGGGTTGCTCTTCGCTACCCAGGATTGAATTGGTTTGCTGATTCATGTTATGTTTGTTTAAGATTCTTATACTTAATAAGTCTCCACAACCACCATTTTATTACACCACCATTTCCACCTTAAGTTACTGAATATCCCCGCCAGTTCCATAAAAAATAAATGAACCATCGTTCTGTTTTACAAAGAAGTTGCAATTTTTCGTGTCGCTCAAACAATATAAGGGCAGCCCCCTCCGGATACTGCCCTTATTATCAGCTTCAACCAATTACTGTTTGATCAGCTTTTGCTGATACATATCGGTAGTGCCAGCAATGATCTCCATCACATACGTGCCGGGAGCAAGCCCCGCAGGTGCTTCTATCGTAAAGGAATGCACCCCTTTACCCATCGACTCCCATCGTTGCACCACTACCCTGCCAAACATGTCAACCAGGCGGGTCTGTACACGCCCTGCACTTTTCAATTGCAACTGAACCGTAATCACCCTGTCGAAGGGGTTGGGCATGATACGGGTAACCTGAAGACTTTTAATACTCAACCGGACTACGGAAGAATAGACCTGCTTACCATTAAACGACCGGGTCTTGATCCTGTAATACCTGGCGGGGGCCAAGGTGTTTACTTCATCGGTAAACTGATAATTGTTAACCCCCATAGTATTCCCTTTGCTCTTAACACTGCCGAGGGATACAAAGCGGCTGCCATCGTTGGAGTATTCAATATCATGATGTTCAATATTGTATTCCTCTTTAACACTCCACTGCAGTACCGATTTATCGTCGAGTAAACTGGCTTTAAAAGTAAAGCTATTGGCAGGCAATACACCACCAGTGTAAAAGCAGGTAGCCTGTGAGCCACCGCCTGGCTGCGTAGGATCGTCGGAATTGATAAATATCGGGTTGCCATTGATATCGAATAGGGTAACCCTCGACTGATTGCAGACATAACTATTGAGTGCCGTCTTGACCCTGAACGTCATTACGACCTTATGCTGCACACCGGGCCTGATGATACCATTAGGCTGCCCAGCCGTGTTGATCAGGCGACCGCCGGTTAGCGAAAAAGGCATCATACCACTCACATCGGGAATGACAACACCATTGAGTTTTGTGGAATTGGGAATGTACGCTGTATTCGCAGGGATATAGTCGTACAATTTAACGCCTGCAGCATTCAGGTTGCCGGTGTTGATGACCTCGATAACGTATTCCACGGTATCACCACCTATCACGCCTACATGCCCATTGATATTGCGGTACGTTTTGATCGCTTCCAATACAGGTGCCAGCACCGGAAATCCACAGCTGGTATAGTCACCGCTCGTCCACACATTATTCAGGGAGTCCGTCACCAGCGATACACCTGCCATGGAAGCCAGGTTCACGTTAAACACATTCCGGTAAGCACCACCAATGTAAACATTACCGGCCGGATCCACCGCCATCGAATTGGAAGTACCCGGAAAAGGGTTTACCGAACCAAGGAACGTGGATACCCTGGTGTTAGGGTTTATCTTATACAGTTTGCTGGAGTTGGCAATCAGGTACAGGTTACCCGAACCATCACCGAATATATCACCGCCGCTTTCATTGAGAATATTGTTGCTGCCATTGTTGACATCATTGATCAGCGCGCCAAGGCGTACGATATCCGGAGCGCCTGTAACGGCATTGATCGAAAAGCGGATAATGTCACGACCATTCTGTGTAATGGCATAACCAAAACCATCCGAACAAAAGGACATCCTGTTGATATTGTAGCCACTCGTCAGGTTCGTTTCCAATGGATAACCTACAAATCTACGGGCGACCACCGGAGAAACATTCAGGTCGATATAACTGAGGTCCTGAAATTCGTTGGTATAGTTATTTACAAAATAGATGCGATTGGTATTCTTGTCATAGGCAATAGCAGAAGCATACGTGAGCACCGAGCCTGCGGCAAGTGCAGCACCTGTCAGCGCATTGTAGCAAAGCCCGTTGGCGCCATCGTAGATCATCGGGCCTGCAGTACCATTGGTCGTATTGACCGTTCTGATATATCGATAGGGTTTATTAGACGGGCTTTGGGGCACACCATTGGTCGTTTCGGCCGTCGACTGATAGATGGTGGTACAAAGCGGATCGGGCGACAGGTTGGTAAACACTTTATTGGAGTTCTGCGATATCTTATTGGACTGGTGATCATACTCAAGCATGGCGAAATTGTTGATATTACCACCATTGGCAGTTACCCGCACACGGAACCTGATCGTAGCCGGCACATTGGGTACCAATACACCTAAGCCAGCCGCGGGCGACTGGATGATATTGCCCGTATTGGAATAAGGCATTTTGCCACTGGCATCGGCCACGCCTGCCCCATTCAGAAAGGTGGAATTGGGTACATAGGCACTTCCCGCCGGGATGTTATCGTACAAAATAGCATTCGTGTAGTTCGTCGTGGATAGATTCTTCACGACGATCGTATACTCCAGGATATTTCCTTCGCTGGCGCTGGTGCCGTTACCGCCGGTAGTGATATTGGCAACAGTCTTGCTGAAGTCGACAGTCTGCGCTTCAGACCGCTCTGCCATACCCCAAAGCAGTAACAAGAGAATAAGCAAAATCAGGATAGTAGATCTCTTTTTCATTGGAATGGATTTTCAGTTATTGATTATTGGTATGTACGCTGCTCCTTTGCAGGAGCACCGTACGCGGACTTTATTGCTTGATCATCTTAAGAACCGATACCTGCCCTGTTCGCGGATCACTGACATGCAGCAGGTATACCTGCGCCGGCCAGTGGCTTACGTCGATACGGCAGTCTGTTATTCCTTTAGTCGCCTGGATTGTCTGCTGGTACCGCGGCCTGCCGGCGATATCGGTAACCTTCAACAGCAAACCGGATGGTGAAACCAGTTGAAACCTCATGACCATCACCTTTGAAACCGGGTTAGGATGCAGCTGCACACTGGTCATGATTGTGGTTTCGATGGTCACGATCCGGCTGTAGTCCGCGCGTCCTGCCTTATCGACGGCCTTGACGCGGTAATAGTTCACACCGGCTGGCAATGGATCAACGAAGCGTAGATTGGTAACTCCTTTCACGGTGCCAAGCGTTATGAAATTTGTTCCATCGGCCGACCGCTCCACTTCGAACCGATCATGTTCGGCAGAGACCGCTGCTTGCCAGGTAAGCTCTACCCCTTCCTCCGCCTGTTTTGCCTGCAGGCTGGTAAACTTCGATGACAAAAGGATCAGCGACGATTTTACCAATTCCATATTATCTATATAGAATCCGTCATAGCCGGTTGCACCATTCGAGGTGAAACGGAAGCGCAGGTTTACCGAGGAATTACCGAGGTAATTGCGCAAGTCTATCACTTCGCGGGTCCAGGCATCGCGCATGCCGGTGAGTGCAGGCTGACTGCCCAGCGTACCAATATTTTCTGATACAGTATTATTACCGCAAACAGAGAGATAGCTACCGCCTGTCGATACCTGCACCTGCATTTTGTCGTAAGCGTTCTCGGCACGATGCCGTACCCAAAATGACAGATAAGCAGCTGAAGCATTCGAAAGATCGAAGCTGGTATTATAGGTGGCCGTGGAGGTTGATCCACTGGCATAGTTACCCGAAGGCGACTCGGTGAGTGCACGCGTTCCCTGATAGGAAGCACCCGTACTGGTGCCCCACCCTCCGGAAAGGCTCCAGTTCGGGTTGGAAGCCCATTCCATATTGTCGGCGAGCAGCGTAACGGGTTGAAATAATTTGGTGATGGTATCCCTGATGGTAATGCCACCCGAACTGATCTCATAGGCAAAACGGATCCTTGAACCGGCGCCAAGGCCAGCGGGTAATGTATATCCGATCTGCCTTTGCACGGTATCGAAATAATTAGCAAAGCTGTTCACCGTTACTGAACCATTGATGGTGGCAATATTTTCAACAGGACTTATTGTTACCGTTACAGGGGCATCTGTTAACCCGATCCGGCGGAGGCTAAAGCCAAAATCACCGCTGGTGGATGTCACGGCTACAGGATCCATATCCTGCAGTTCGAAATACGAACCAGCCATGTAAGCCATCTGAACGTTGGCAAAGAACATGCTTTTGGCAATGGGAATAATATTCTCGGGTTGAGGCCAAAAGCCCAGGCTGCCGTTGCCTACTTCCACCGTATAGCCATAGGTCTTTTGCTTGGTACCCATGCCAAGGTCGCCGGCGATATGCCAGTCGCGCGAATTACCCACGGCATAATAACCCACCGTAGCCATTCCATCTCCGGCAAAATACCCGTTGTACCTCGACATCAGTGCAGAAGCATATGAATAGAAGGCGGCATCAACCGTTGAGAAAGGATGGCTGGCGGGCCGGCCATAAGGCGTTACGTAGTAATTACCATATGCATGATGATCAATAGCTACGGTAAAGTGGCGGGTAGCCGAGAAGGCCCGGATGGCCTGGGTTTCCGGTTCCGAAAACGCGCCTGTACCTACATAAGCATCATTCGAAGGGCTATGGGAGGTACTGATGTTGGGGCCCGTTATCCCCCAATCAACATTATAGTTACGATTAAGGTCTACACCATAAGACCCACCGGCATTTGGCCGGCGATTCTTTCGCCACATGCCGCTGCCGCCCGGAGCACTGATCTCATTATAACGATAGCCATCGGGATTCACACAGGGCAGAAAATAAAGCTCCCGGCTATCGACCAATTCTTTGATCCTGGTATCGGTTGAATAATTCTCTACCAGGTATTGCATAAAGAAGAACAGGTTCATCATGCTCATGCCTTCGCGGGCATGATGAAGCCCGGTATAAAACGCCTCCGGTTCCGCTTCATCGGAGGAGGCATTGTCCGATATCTTAACCACGATCAGGGGCCTGCCTTCGAGGGAAGTTGTTGGCAGAACGATCTTTTGAACCAGGGAGGGATAATGATGCACCAGCGAATCGATGCGTTGCTGCATCTCCTGCCAGGTATAATAGCCGCCATAAGATCCGTCAATAAATCCGGCGGGTACTGATAGTCCAGAATAATGTGAGCCGCAGGGATTCTCAAACTCCAGCTTTCCATTGAGCATGACGGCCTCTGTTTGCTTGTAGAAATTCTCACGGTGAGCGACGCTTTTGAAATGTGCCGTTTCGTCGTCGATGAGGACTGTATAGCGGATACCCAACTTTTTCAGGTTGATCATCGAAACACTGTCGATGGTGGTAATGAAAGATTTTTCTTCCCTGATCATTTCACCATGATCAAACTCCACGCCCTGCGATTCCAGCCAGGCAAGGCCTGCAGCGGGGATATCCAGTTTTACGCGACTGTATTTCTGCTGTGCGCTGGCGGTAGTAGAGAGGCTTACGAGTGATATGGCAACTAAATAATGCAATGGTTTCATAGGTTTAGTCATTAGGGATTGGGAGCGGTTTATACTCCAATTAGGGGTTGGGTTGGGCAAAAGCGTATCCATACGGCGAAATTGGCCGTTTCGGCATGGGAGATGCCGCAATGATTACCGGAGTAATTATTGAATTAGAGGCACCGATAAAATGGTGGGTGACAGAAAAGTACCGTATGTCCTTTGCGCCCCTGGCGGGAATGGGCACGTTTGCTGGATAGTGCGTACATGTGTTTCATAGTACAGATTTTGTACTGGATTAATTGATTATAATGGTAGCCACGCCGGCTTTACAAGCGGGGTTAACAGGCAAATAGGGCAGCCTGCGCTCAGGTAACAGGTGAACTATGTTCATCCTCATCAACCGGGGGGACGGTTTGAGGCTTTTCTACGGAAGAGGGTTAACACAAGTGTACTCTATTTTTTATTGCTTTACAAGGTAAAAACACGATAGAAAAATCCCTCCCGGGCGCTGGAAATTGCCTTACCGAAACCTGCTAATTGCACCGTAGTCCGGTCACAATACAGTCGCAAAAAATATTTCAGCTACACTATTCATTCATTATCAGCATATTAATCAACCATTTCGTCCTTCTTTAGCCTGCTAACAGCGATCAACTTTACAACATCATTTGGTTTATGTTATAAACTACTTTAGCTTTGAAGTCCAAACTATCGCTACATGCTCAAATTGATTCCCCTCATCCTGCTGGCACTCACCTGGCTCGTTGGCTCGGCCCAAACCACGATCTCAGGAAAAGTGAAGGATGCCAAAGGTCGCCAGGTTAGTGGCGCCAGTATAGCCATCAAAGACTCCTACGATGGAGGTACCACCGATTCAACCGGACAATACCGGTTCAAGACGACCGAAAAGGGCGAGCAAACGCTCCTGGTTACCTCCATCGGTTTTAAATTATTCGAACAAAAAGTAAGCCTTACGGGTGGTTCCATCACCCTGGATTTTCAGCTAAAGGAAGAACCCAATGAACTGAAGGCCGTGGTGATCACCGCAGGCACCTTCGAGGCCAGCGATACCAAGCGCACTACGGCGCTCAATCCCATCGATATCGTTACCACCGCCAGCGCCAATGCCGATATTACCAGTGCTATCAAAACCCTTCCCGGCGCACAACAGGTAGGTGAAAGTGAAGGCCTGTTTGTAAGAGGTGGTACCGCCCAGGAAACCAAGGTATTCATAGACGGAACCCTCGTCAACAACTTCTTCTTCAGCAGCGTTCCGGATATCGCTCAGCGCGGGCGCTTTTCTCCTTTTATATTTAAAGGCACCGTCTTCAGTTCCGGCGGGTATTCGGCGCTGTATGGTCAGGCGCTCTCTTCTGCCTTGATCCTCGAATCGGTCGACCTGCCCGAACAATCATCTGCAAGTGTAGGCATATCAACAGTAGGCCTCAACGCTGGTTACCAAAGTCTCTCCAAGAAGAAGAAGGCCAGCTGGGGCGTCAACTACAATTATACCAACCTCGTGGCCTACCTGGCAGTCGTAAAACAACGGGTCGATAATTTTCATACGCCTGAGTTTCACAATGGCGAGGCCAATTTCCGGATCAAAACGTCCAGGACCGGCATGCTCAAATTCTATGGCTACTTTAATTATAGTCAATTGGGGGTTCGCCGGCCCGATATAGATTCCCTCGACCTCAAAAACGCATTCAGGCTCACCAATTTCAACGTCTATGCCAACCTCTCCTACCGCGAAAAACTGAATCGCAACTGGAAACTCAACCTCGGCGCCTCTTACAGCGACAATAGCGATAAGATCAACAATGAACTGCAGAACCAGGATAATGTGCCCCAGGATATCGACGACGATCCTTTTGGCGGCAAGAGTTTTAAGGTTAAGTCATATGGTAGCCTTGCCCAGGTAAAAGCAGTGTTGGAAAGGAAGCTACCCGGCCTCAGTGCATTGCGTTTCGGTGGCGAGTACCTGTATTTTAAAGACAAGAACGATTTCAGCAATCAATTTGTGCCTAAAGCCATCACCGAAACGGATGATCATTTCAAAGCTGCATTCGCCGAAACTGATATTTACCTCACCAACGACCTCGCAGCCAAAGTAGGCGGCCGTGTAGAACATTCCTCGCAGCTTGATAAAGCGAATATTGCGCCCCGCGTTTCGCTGGCTTACAAATTGGGAGAAAAAACGCAGGCATCACTGGCTTACGGTGTCTTCTACCAGAAGCCTGAAAAGGATTTTTACCTCCGCAATTACTTCTACAATGATCTTGCCTATACAAAGGCAACGCATTATATCGCCAACGTTCAAAAAGTAAGCAGGGACTATACATTGCGGGTTGAAGCATTCTACAAGAAATACAACGAACTCAATAAAACCTTTGCAACCAGCGGTAGCAAGATCATCGACAGTGTAGGCAGGGGTGGTTACGGGCATGCCAAAGGGATCGAATTGTTCTGGCGCGACCGTAAGACCTTTAAGAACGTCGACTACTGGATCTCTTATTCGTATCTCGACACCAAGCGCGACTACCTCAATTACCCTTATGCCATGCAACCCAATTTCGCAGCCAACCACACTGCCAGCCTTATCGTCAAGAAATTTGTAACCAAGCTGAAGACGCAATTCAACGGCTCTTATACTTTCGCCTCGGGCAGGCCCTATTACAATATCCGTTACGACAATGGCAGCGCAAAATTTGTCATTGCCGATCAGGGCAAAACCATCCCCTACCACAGCATGAGCTTTAGCGTCAATTACCTGCCCAATATCGGCAGCCAGACAGCCAAAAAGTTTGTCGTATGGGTGTTTTCCGTGAACAACGTAATTGGCAACAACCAAATATTCGGGTACAACTATTCGGCCAATGGATCACATAAGGAGCCCGTTGTGCCTACAGCCAAACGCTTCTTCTTCCTGGGTTGCTTCCTGAGCTTTGGTGTAGACCGGTCAGATGATGTGATCAACAGCAACCTTTAATAAATAAAAAACAAATAATCAATAAACCATCCATTCAAATAACAGCAATATGAAAAAGATCTTCACTTCAGTAGTTTTATCCATCCTGGTGCTGGGCGCCAGCGCTCAAAGCGAAAAATATGTAAAGGCCATGCAACCGATTGTAAGTTCACTCGACTCACTGCAAACTGCGGATGCCTGGACCGATGCCGCCAATAGCTTTCAGCGCATTGGTGATGCCGAAAAAACACAGTGGCTCCCCTATTATTATGCTGCCCTCAGCAACGTCATGTCTGGTTACATGCAAGGAGCTGTTGGTGGCGGCAATGGCGACAAGATCGATCCGCTCGCCAGCAAGGCAGAGGAATTATTGAATAAGGCCGAAGCGCTGAACAAAGACAACTCCGATATCTATTGCGTGAAAAAAATGATCGCCACACTGCGGATGATGGTCGACCCAATGAACCGCTACATGACCTATGGCCCGATGGCCGCAGAAGCGCTCCAAAAAGCCAAGTCACTGAACCCTGAAAATCCACGCGTATACCTGCTCGAGGGCCAGGACAAATTTTATACGCCTGAACAGTTCGGTGGAAGTAAAACAGAAGCCAAGGCGCTGTTTGAACAGTCCATCAAAAAATACGACACCTACAAACCCGAATCGGACATACATCCACAATGGGGCAAATCGCAGGTGCTGTATTTCCTGAATCAGATAAAATAGTGCATATCATGTGCATTGTCCACGGCCTGCCCCGGGCAGAATTGCCGTGGACAACTTTATATTTGACCCGTGGTTGAACACCATAATTAATTTCTCTATGGAGCATGAACCAGGATTTTCGCAGCAACAAAGTCTTGAGCTGATCCAATCGATGATCAACAAGGCCCGTAATCGCTACAGCGAGAACGGCCATTTGTATTTATTGTGGGGATGGACAGTGCTGATCTGCAGCATTGCCCAATTCATATTATTACATTTTGTTCACTATCAGCAGCACTACCTGGTGTGGGTGTCGGTATGGCTGGTACTGATCTACCAGTTCTTTTACTTCCGCCAGCGCAAAAAGAACAGCAAAGTGAGAACCTATACCGACGAGATCATCGGTTTTGTTTGGCTCACTTTCGTTGTCCTCATGTTCCTCTTTGGCTTTCTATTCGGGCAGATCATGGGTCCGGAGTATTACAAATTCTTCAATCCTGCACTATTGGCGCTTTATGGCATGCCTACTTTTTTATCGGGTATCATTTTGAAAGTGCGCGTGCTCATGATCGGCGGCATCGCCTGCTGGCTGTTGTCGATACTGGCCAGCTTTGTGCCATACGATTATCAGTTGCTGATGTTGTCGCTGGCTGTTATTGTTGCCTGGATCGTTCCCGGCTATGTATTGCAGGCAAAGCATAAAAAAGAAAATGCTTAATCATGGAAGAGAAAAAGTTATCGGGCGAAGAGAGCCTGTTGCTGATACAGCAAATGATCAAGGTGGCCCGTGATGAGCACCAGGAAAAAGGAGATGGCTGGCTTATCTGGGGCTGGCTGCTGTTTAGTGCTACGGTAGGCTCCATCGTGTTGAGCTATCTCAAACTGGGAAGATATATCGGATGGGTATGGCTGGGCATGGTGGCTGTTGGCCTGATCGTATATGCCATCGGGCACCTGCAGAAAAAGAAAAAGGATACGGTGCAAACCTATGTACAGGAATTGCTCGACAAAATAGAGCACGGCTTTTTCATTAGCCTGTTCTCCATCATTGCAGCCGCATACATCAGCGAAAGCGAATTCTCCTTTGGCTATTTCTATATTTTGTATGCCTTCTGGATGTTCATACATGGCAGTGCTATCCGCTTCAAACCACTGATCGTGGGAGCATGGGTAAACTGGGCCGCCGCTATCGGCATTTTTATAGTCGATAGTTTCCGGTACGATATGATGATCGCTGCAGTGGCAGTGCTGGTAGGATACCTCATTCCCGGCTATATGCTGAGGGCTGAGCACAGGAAAAAGATGCAGACAACAGACAGAATCATTGCCTAATGGAATTTAAAGACCTCGATCCCATACTTCATTCCCAGCTCAGGCTGGCTGTCGTTTCACTCCTGATCAGTGTGAAGGAGGCCGAATTTACCTTCATCAAGGAAAAGACAAATGCCACGGCGGGTAACCTCAGCGTGCAGATCAATAAGCTGAAGGAGGCCGGCTACATCGAAGTCGCCAAACAGTTCAAGGACAACTATCCCCAAACAACCTGCAAAATAACGCCGCTCGGCATCAAAGCGTTTGAAGAGTACGTCAACAACCTGCAATCCTATCTCGGCGTAAAAAAATAAAAGCATTTCCATCAGGAGGCCCTTTACAGGCGTAGACCCGGCGAAACGCAGCTCGTTCAAATTCTCTTTGCCAGGCTAAAATAACAAAAGGAGGAAGGCTCAGGTATTTGAGGTTTCCTCCTTTTTGTTCGGGCACCTGGTGAACCCAGGTTATATCTTAAGCAAATCCAGGGTTTCCTATTACCTCGCACCACCTTCTCATAAAAAAAGTCCCCCCAAATCCTTAGCGTAATACGAGCAGGACAGGGGGGATGCTTTCTTACCTCTGTTGAAACCTAACCAATTATTCTTTGATCAGCTTAACGATCATACGTTCTTTGCTGTTGATAGTCACTTCCAGTACATACATACCTGGCTTGAGGTTGCTGCTTCCATCCATCAGGTAGCTGTTGGAACCTGCACCTGCCTTGGCCGACTTGCGCATTACTTCAGCACCACTCGAGTTGAGCACCTTCATCACGATATAAGAGTCTTCGTTCAATTGTACATTAACGGCAATGTCATTCTTCGCAGGGTTCGGGCTTACACTTACCATCTTCAGTGCTTGAGTATTGTATACACGAACGATGAGTAATTTGCTGTAGGTAGGACGGCCGTCGATATCAACCTGCTTGAGGCGGTAGTACACATCTTTCTTAGCTACCGTGTTGCGACCTACTTTATCGATGAAGCTATAATTCTTCCTGGCTGAAGAGTTCGCTCCGGTCTTGATCGAACCAACCGTTTCCCATTTAGCACCGTCGAAGCTTCTCTCGATCTCGAAACGGTCGCTGTTCACTTCGGCAACAGTAGCCCAGCTCAGTTCTACATTACCTTCATCCTTGTACAGGCCCTTGAAATCAACCAGGGTTACCGGCAGCGTGGAAGCTGCAAAAGTGAGGTTTACAGTAG
This sequence comes from Paraflavitalea sp. CAU 1676, assembly GCF_029223285.1. Lineage (GTDB taxonomy): Bacteria > Bacteroidota > Bacteroidia > Chitinophagales > Chitinophagaceae > Paraflavitalea. The sequence continues at coordinate 324,530 of NZ_JARHUJ010000011.1, forward strand.
CTTCGGGAGAACACTGGGGATTGAAACCGAAATCACAGATCCTGTATTTGAAAGAGGTCGTAGTACCGAGAAAACCAGGATTGGGCGTAAAAGAGAAGTTGCCATTGGTTTCCAGCACCACAGTACCATCGGCCGATTGTTCGGTGAGGTAAGCATCGAACGACTCGAATTCGGGATCGCTGTCATTCTGTGTTACATCACCCGAAGCAGTGCGGTTTCCAGCGCCGTTGAAGTTATCGTTAACTGCAACGGGCGCTGAATTACAACCTGCTGGATAATAAAGCGGAGCATTAACCATCACCTGGTCAATACCTACCCTTGTGTTACCACCTGTGCCCTGGTATTGCAGGTAAACCCTGTAAGGACCAGAACCAACCGGTGAAAAGTTTTGGCTGAAGCTATAAACCTGACCAGCTACTGTTGAGCTGTTGATGTTGATCTGCGCGAGGTAAGCACCAGCTACGATCTGGTCGGCCGTGGTCAGAAAAATCCTGATCCTACGGGTAGCGCCGGCCGGCAAAGCGTCGCTGATCTTGTATTTGAAAGAAACCGTAACAGAGCCCGGAATATCCAGCACCTGTGTGTAAATACCAGTAGTTTGAGAAATAGTGGCCGTGCTGCTGGTAGAAACCATTCCTCCATCACCTTCAATACCAGGTGTGTAGTTATCGTTTGTGTTAAAACCGTCGAAGATCCAGCATTTGCTTTGCAGATGGGCCTTTACCATCGAAGTTGATACGCCCGGACGAGAGTTGAAGTTTTCAGGAAGCTGAGCTTGCGCACTCAGTGATGCGAGTACCCATGCGGATACTAAAAGGGTAAAATTCCTTTTCATTGATGTAAGTTTCAGAGTTTGTAATGGAGATACACTGATGAAGCGCGTTCATCGGGGCATTCAAAGGAAGGAGAATACTTTGCTTAAAGGATTGTACGAGTGAGGGAATCACTTCCACTCCGAGCTTACATAGCTATTGGAAAGAATAGTATTATAGTTAACCTGCTGACAGGCTACTGGTTACATTGAACTTTGTTGGTGGAAATTGGTGCAAGATTGGAAATCATGTGGTCTTGCAGGTAACGGAATTATCAGAGGATGCGAGGAGATGAGGCAAAAGTATAACGACCTTACGGATTATGCAAGAAATCGGATACTTTTTTTTAAACGGGCATGCATGTCCTATAGTGATCCCCAACAGGTAGCTTTTTTTGCTCATTGCTAACAAATTGGGTTGTAATTTGTAAGACATATCATTATATGTCGGCCATCATCAGCGTTAATCACCTCAGCAAGCATTACAAGGATCTTACAGCGGTCAATGATATTTCATTTACTGTCCACCAGGGTGATGTATACGGCTTCCTGGGCCAGAATGGCGCCGGGAAATCCACCACCATCAGGATGCTGCTTTCTCTCATAGAACCATCTCAAGGAAGCATAGAACTCTTTGGTATGGACCTCAAAAAGCATCGAAGAGATATACTACGGCAGGTAGGGGCAGTTATTGAGCGCCCTGACCTCTACAAGTATCTCACAGCTTATGAGAACCTCTCTCTGTTTGCACGTATGAGCGGCATCAAATCCGGCAAACAGCAATTGATGGATCAGTTGGAGCTGGTAGGTCTTGCAGACAGAGCACACAGCAAGGTCAAGACATTTTCACAAGGTATGAAGCAGCGGCTGGGTATTGGCGTGGCACTTGTGCATGATCCCCAGCTCATCATACTCGATGAGCCCACCAATGGACTCGATCCTCAGGGTATTGCCGATATCAGGCAGCTGATCCTTAACCTTAGTCATCAATTCGGGAAGACAGTACTGGTATCGTCTCACCTGCTGTATGAAATAGAAATGACCGCCAACAGAATGATCATTATTGATAAAGGAAAGAAAGTAGCCGAAGGAAATGTGAAAGAGCTATTCGACACATCGAACATGCTCATCCGGGTAGGTATCGGCAATCTTCCCACCGTACTGCCCCGCCTGCAAGCGAGCCGCTGGCAGGCGCAATTGCAAACGCACGAAGAAGATCATGTGATTTTCCGGATGGACGAACAACAGGTGCCGGCCCTTACCGCCGACCTCGTAGGGATGGGGGCCGCTATCACAGCTGTACAACCGCAGCATTCACTGGAAGCCTATTTTCTGGCCTTAACAACTGCCAATAGACATGTGGACCCTTTTACAAATTGAACTGTTCAAGATATTCAAGCGCCCGCGCACCTATATATCCTTTGCAGCCATCGCTGCTATCGTACTATTGATACAGTTGGCGCTGTACGTCGATGCCGACACCTATCTCGACCTGTTGCTGCAGTCCATCCGGTCTGATTTCGCCATCGATGGCAAGATCGCCAATGGATATTTCGTGTGTTATTTCATATTGCAAACCCTGCTGATACATGTGCCCCTGCTAATCGCCCTGATCGGTGGAGACATGATTGCCGGTGAAGCCAATATGGGCACGCTTCGCCTGCTGGCCAGCAAGCCGATCAGTCGAAGCACCCTGCTGCTCTCGAAGTTTATTGCCAGCGCGATCTATACACTCTCGCTATTATTGTGGATGGCCTTTCTATCGCTATTGCTGTCTATGCTGATCTTTGGTGTGGGCGATCTGATGGTATTTAAGAGCGAAGAGATCATACAGCTGAAGCAAGCCGACGTCATGTGGCGCTATTTCTCAGCTTTTGGATTTGCGGCCGTTGCCATGATCACCGTATCGGCCCTCTCCTTCTTTCTATCTTTATTTGCCGAAAACTCCATTGGCCCCATCGTGGCTACGATGAGCATCGTGATCGTTTTCACGATTCTCAGTACCATGGACCTCCCCTTGTTCAACCTGATGAAACCTTTCCTGTTTACCTCTCACATGCTCGGATGGAAAGGCTTTTTTGACAACCCGGTGAATTATACCAGTGTTTTTAAATCGGCGGGCATCCTGTTGCTGCATATTGTCGGCTTTGTAGGCACAGCCATCCTGATCTTCCGGAGAAAGGACATACTTTCCTAAAACACAGCGGCCAATCGACCCCAATACGGTAACCACCAATAGAAACGGCGGCCATTCGGCCGCCGGTATGACGTTGATAGTTCTATGCTGTTTATACTACTACGCAGCGGCCAGTTTAGCCTTCTTTACATTCACCGCCAGCTCCTTCAGAGAAACCATACGGCCCAGCTCCTGATCCCAGACCTTCAGTTTCAGACAGGCTATGATATCCCGTGGATGCAGGGAAGTGGTCCTGGCAGCCTGCAGTTCGGGAAAGTGCTTCATTACTTCCGGCAAGCGATAGAAAGGGATCTTTGCATTGAGGTGGTGTATATGATGATAACCGATATTGGCAGTAAACCAATGCATAATGGGATTCATGGTCATGTAACTGGACGATTCCAGCGCTGCCTTGTCATAGGCCCAATCCTGGTTACTGCAGAAGGTAACACCGGGAAAATTATGCTGCGCATAAAACAGGTACGATCCCAAAGCAAAAGCGATCACAAAGGGCACAAAGAACATTAAGAGCCACGCTTCCCATCCTAAAAACATGAATATACATACAGCTGCCCCGATGTGCAGGATCAGTGCGATCAGCGCATCGAAGTGCTTACGGGGGCTGCTCAGGAAAGAGCTTACGCACATGCCCAGCAGGAACATGGTAAAGTAACCCAAGCCAATCGTAAGGGGGTGGCGGATAGCCAGGTAGCCGACCCTTTCACCTGCACCCATGGTCAGGTACTTCTGCCGCGTAGCGATCGGGAATGAACCAATGCTGGCGCTGAAAAGCTTGGAGTTATGTTTATGGTGATGGTCGTGCGAACGCTTCCAGATACTGGTGGGCGCCAGCATGTAAATGCCAAACACACTCATGATCATATCGGCCAGTACCGACTTGTGCAGGATCGTATGGTGCTGATGATCGTGGTAGATCACAAACATACGCACCAGCAATAAGCCGGAGACGATGCTACTCAATATCCTCAGTCCGAGCCATGGCGCCCATACGGTGGCACTCAAAGCAAGGATACAAAGGCCCAGGGTTGTGATGGTGTACAACCAACTCTTACTTCTGATCTCTTTCGCAAATGGTTTCGTTGCAAGGATCAGCTCTTTTCCACACAGCATATTGATCGTTTATTTACTTTGATAACTGTTTCTCTGGTCTTTGATGCTTCCACCGGCGATGTGTCCATAGCCAGGTGTCTGGATTCTCTTTAATATCTGTTTCCAGCCTTTTGGTATGTGCTTCTGTTATTTCTCCTTCCTGGGTGGTATTATAAGGCGGCAACTTCAATATGTCTGCGCTTAACGTATAGTATCCCCGTTTTATTTTTTTGATCGACACATATACGATGGGATAATTCATTTTCTGAGAGATCTTCTCCGTACCGGGAAATACCGGCGTATCCTGGTTCAGAAAATCCATCCAGTAAGCCTTATCCGGCGCCGGGGTTTGATCGGCAATAAAAGCAGTGGCCGACAAATGCGACCTGTTCAGTACCATTTCCCGGAAGGTATCCCTCATTGCGATCAGCTTAGTACCAAACCGCGTGCGCATTTTTATGATCAGGTTGTTAAAGTACTGGTTCGACAACGGGTGATAAATCACATACAACTGGTGCTTACACAGCAGGCTAAAGGTATTGCCCGCCCACTCCCAATTGCCATAATGGCCCATGACAATGATGATGCTCTTGTTTTCTGCCGCAAATCCATCAAATAATTGCTGCGCCGCCGGGTCCATGCCGCAATGCTTCAGCATCGCTTTGGGACTAATGGTGAGCGTTTTAAAGGTTTCGATAAAAAGATCACAGAAGTACTTGTAGAAGCGCTTTTGAATGGCCTTGATCTCGGCGTCTGATTTATCGGGGAAAGAATTCCGCAGGTTGGCGAAAACTACCTTTTTGCGGTAACCGATCAGGTGATACAGCACAAAATAGAATCCGTCCGATACCAGGTATAATACAGGGAAAGGGAGCAGTGAAAGTAAGTAAATAAAGGGTAGGGCTATATAATAGCTCAACTTAGCCAAAGTCGTCCGTTGTTTAGTTTTAAAGGTGGCGCTAAAGATAAAAGAATAAACCTCACAAAACTTGCAATTACCCATTAAAATACTGTCAGTTTAACATTATATAGGAATAAAACGCCATGGGCGACCACCGAACCGCCATAAGACAAAAAAGAGGGCTGCCCGGTGGGCAGCCCTCTCACTTATTTTTTAGTCGATACTGTTAAAAACCGTATTTGGTTACTCCGGGAATCGCTACAGGGTACCAGCCATCTGCATCGGGTAATACCGGCGGCGCGGCCGCGAAGTCGTATTGCTTGGGTTGCAGGTTGAGGTTGGAATTGATCGCTTTATCCCAGTCAACGACCTGTCCGGTATACGTCGCCATACGGCCGAGGATAGAGGTCATTGAGCTTTTGGCGCCGTTCTCAGCGTCGGCAAATTTGTATTGCCCCTGCGCAATGGCTTCAAACAGTTCGTCGTGCTCTGTTTGGTAAGGATTGTTCTCCTTCGTTCTGTCATACTGGAACAACACCTTGCCTTTGTGGGATATGATATTGGCATCACCGGTTCTGATGATACCCTTCGTGCCGACGAGCAATTCATCAACCTTGCTCATGGTGCCGGGAATGTGACGGCACTGGCTGTTGAGGATAGAGCCATCGGCATACTGGAATTCAACGTAGTGGTGGTCGAATATCTCACCATTGTCTTTTCCTTTACGCACCTGACGGCCGCCCATACCCTGTGCTTTTACAGGATAGCCACCTTTGAACCAGTTGATGACATCGATGTTGTGAATGTGCTGCTCGGCAATATGGTCACCGCAAAGCCATACGAAATAGTACCAGTTACGCATCTGGTATTCCATTTCGGTTTGGCCAGGTTGACGTTTGTTTACCCATACTCCATCATTGTTCCACCAGGCCTGTGCCGAGGTGATATCACCTATGAGTTTTTTCTTTTTGAACAGTTCGCGGTAGCTGTTTTGGTAGTGGCGCTGAAGGCCCACTACAACGTTCAGCTTTTTGGCTTTCGCCTGCTCGGCTGCTGCCAGCACTTTTTGCACGCCTGCAGGGTCGGTGGCAACCGGCTTCTCCATGAACACGTGCTTATTTTGCTTAATGGCTTCTTCAAAATGAATGGGCCTGAAACCCGGAGGGGTGGCTAGGATCACCACGTCGGCCAGTGGAATAGCTTTCAGGTAGCCATCAAAACCCACAAACCTTCTTTCAGCGGGAACGTCTACACGATCCTTCACCGTTTTATCGCCCGATTTTGAATCGGCAGTCAAAGACTTGTAACATTTTTCAAGACGGTCGCCGAATGCATCGGCCATCGCTACCAGCTTTACATTTTGCTTGGTGAGCAGGGCCTGCATAGCAGCGCCTGTGCCGCGGCCACCGCAACCCACCAGGGCTACTTTGATGACATCGTCAGCGCCGGAGAAATAATTGGCTTTGGAAAATAGGGGTGCTGCGATCAGGCCACCGGCAATCAGTGAAGTTTGTTTCACAAAATCACGGCGGGAAGATTGGTTGGGTGCATCTTTGTGCATGGTTGTAAGTTTATAATGGAGCAATCTAATTACCAAGGTATTTTTTATAAAAAGCTTCTGCTTCTTCGGCGCTGGGCGCTTTCAGCGGCCTTACGAGGCGGAAGCCCACCTGCATGCCATCTGTAAGCCACCATTTGCTTTTGGGGATCTGCGGGTCCCGCTTATTCCAGGTAGGGTCCGATTTACCGCGGGCTGCCACACGCAGCATCTCCGGTTTATCGAGGTATCCACCGCCGCGAACGGATTTAGGATACAGGTCTTCTCCATTCACGGATGGATCAACGGTGCCATCCGCCAGGTTGGCCAGGAATTTTTCATCATACTGGTCGACTGTCCACTCGGCCACATTACCCAACATATCATACAATCCCCAGGCGTTCGGTTTCTTTTGACCCACCTTCTGGTATTTATTTTTACTGTTGCCGGCAAACCATCCATAATCCTTCAGCAGCTTTGCGTCATTACCGAAATAGTAAGCCGTGTTACTGCCGGCCCTGGAGGCATATTCCCATTCGGCTTCTGTAGGCAACCTGTAAAAGACGCCGGTTTTCTTGTATAACCAGCGGCAATACATGAGCGCAGTACGCTGGGACATACTATTTACAGGAAAACCTCCCTGCTTACCCATACCCCAGCTGAGGTCGATGTATTGCGGGGTGGGCCTGGTAACACCATCCACCTCCGAATTCCTGCTCGCGCTTTCGTCGTTGAAGAAAAGCAGGAACTCATCATATGTCACTTCATAGCGCCCAAACCAGCATGCAGAAATTTTAACATTCTTTTGCGGTCCTTCATCCGGCTTCCTCAATAGTTCCTTGGCAGGACTTCCCATCAGGAACTGACCTTCAGGTACTGGAAGCATTTTAAATGACACGCTTGAACCAGGTATGGTAGTTTCGTAGGGTTCAAAGTTGTTTGTTTGTTGTGCCGTTGCTACACTCATTGCAGTAGCGCCGAATACAAATAGGGCCAGTCTTTTCACTCTAATAGTTTTAAGTGCTCGAAAGATAAGGAAATAAATTATACGCCCCTCCTGCACACTACACTTGTCAGGTAGAGAAATCGATTGCATTAAAAATTTATTTCCCAGCTACACGCATTTGATCCTATATTTATCTAAACACTCAGAACATGAAACGTAGACAATTTATGCGTAATTCCCTGTTCACCGGCGCCTCATTAGCAACAGCTGCTGTAGCACTTGGTAAGTCGGATGAAAGGGAGGATACCCTAACGAATGCTGAAAAAACATTTAATCTCGATTATGCCTTTCATGATGGCATGTTCAGAAACCACGCTGGCAATGATTTCATTGAACAAATAAAATTTGCCCATAGCATGGGCTTCCGGTCTATCGAAGACAATGGTATGATGGGCCGTACACCGGAAATGCAGAAGAAGATCGGCGAAACGCTGGCATCGTTGGGTATGCGTATGGGTGTTTTCGTGATCACATCCGACAACTGGCATTGGAAAACTTCCCTTACCACCGGCAAACAGGAGTTCATAGACCGCATGATCAAAGACTGTAAGGAAGCCGTGGAAGTGGCCAAACGTTGTGGCGCCAAATGGATGACGGTAGTACCGGGCAATTACGAACGAAGTCTTTCGTTCGAATACCAAACTGCCAACGTCATCAACGCATTACGCAAGGCGAGCGCTATTCTCGAGCCACATGGACTGGTAATGGTACTGGAAGCATTGAGCGATAACCCCGACCTGTTCCTCCGCCACTCCGACCAAACCTATATGATCTGCCAGGCGGTAGGCAGTCCCAGTTGCAAATTCCTGTTCGACATGTACCACATGCAACGCAATGAAGGCGATATTATCAATAATCTGAATAAATCATGGGATGAGATCGGGTACCTGCAGATCGGTGATAATCCCGGCCGCAAGGAACCCACTACCGGTGAAATGAACTATAAGAATATCTTCAAACATATTCACGCCAAAGGATTTAAGGGCATCCTCGGTATGGAGCATGGTAATGCCAAGCCCGGTAAAGAAGGAGAAACTGCCCTGATCAAGGCCTACCGCGAATCGGATAGTTTTCTGTAAAGCGCGGGCGCCAATGGCCTGAGTGCCAGGCGTTCATCACTTTGCTTGCTTTACCTGCCTGCAACGATTTTTAAAGGTGTGCAATTTGCCGGAACGTTAAAGTCTTCTATGACCAGCGCCGGCAAAATTGCACACCTTACTTTTGTACCGGCTTCAGCAGTTGCTGTAGCCGTTAATCATTAGCAATGAATATTTTTCGAAGCATGCTGGTATTGGCCAGCGCCTGTACCTTATCGATCACGACCGCCCTTGCACAGGAAGCCGATGCCGTCATCAAAAAAGTAAAAGACAAACTGGCTACTGTAAAGGATTATCAGGCCGATGGTGTGATGAAGACCGATGTCTCGTTCATGAAGATCCCCGAATCGAAAGTGGTGATCTATTATAAAAATCCCGATAAGTTCAGGATCAAGAAAGCAGATGGTATTGCCATCGTGCCCAAAGGGGGCGCTAATATAAACCTGGGAGGCCTGTTCGCCAATGGGAACTATGCCGCCGTTGCCGCCGGCAAGAGCACGGTTGACAACACACCCGTCAGCATCATCAAATTACTGCCATCCGATGAAAAGAGCGATATCGTGGTAGCCACCCTGTACATCGACGAAAAGCAATCGCTGGTGCGGAAGGCCGTTATGACCACCCGCAGCAATGGCACGTATGAAATGGAAATGACCTATAGCCAATATGCCAATTGGGGACTGCCCGATAAGGTCGTATTCAGTTTCAATACGAAGGATTACAAACTACCCAAGGGCCTCGCCTTCGATTACGACACCGGAGAGAAACCCAAGCCTGCCAATAATACCGATAAGGAACAAAAGGGCAAACTGGAGATCAGCTATTCCAATTATGCGGTCAATAAGGGCCTGGCAGATAGTTTCTTCAAGTAATCGTTACCCCTTTAGCCCAGGGCTGTTACCGCAATTGCTGAAAAAAGCACGTGGATCGAAGTGGAAGCAACCAAAGCGAAAAACTACCTACCGAACTAAAAAAGCCGGCAGTGATCGATCACTGCCGGCTTTTTCTATGATGATTTTATCATTTTTTATTCGTCGGTCTCTTCCATATCGATCTTCTCATCAACCGCATTGGCCAGAATCACGGACGTCATTTTCTTCAGCGGGTTCTTACGGTATTCCGCATAACCATTGCGCTGGTTGATGATGTCGATGCACTCATAGATCGCGGTGAGGAAGGATGAATGATCGGCCTTGTTCTTACCGGCAATGTCGAAAGCGGTACCGTGGTCGGGAGAAGTGCGGATACCCGGCAGGCCGGCAGTATAGTTTACACCTTCGCCAAGCGCCAGTGATTTGAAGGGGATAAGCCCCTGATCGTGGTACATGGCCAGTACCGCATCGAATTTCGTATAGTGCTGACGGGCAAAGAATGCATCGGCGCTATAAGGTCCCATCACCAGCATATTCCGTTTGGCTTCTTTGATCGCTGGCTTGATGATCTCTTCTTCCTCCTTACCAATAAGGCCTTCATCACCGGCATGGGGATTGAGGCCTAGTACGGCGATCTTCGGTTTATCGATGCCGAAGTCCTTGATCAGGGACTGATTAAGGATATTGAGTTTGGAAAGGATCCTTTCGCGGGTAATGAACTGAGCAGCTTCGCGCAGCGGAACGTGTTCCGTAACAAGGCCCACCCGGAAATTCTCTGCTACCATCAGCATCACTACGTCCTGTACGCCGTACACGCTCTTTAAATAAGGCGTATGGCCGGTGAAGTTGAACTCGGCCGATTGGGTGTTCTTTTTATGAATAGGCGCTGTTACCAACCCCTGGATCTTTCCTTCTTTAAGGGCTTGCACCGCTGTAGTGAGCGATCGGATCGCATATTTACCGGCTGTTTCGGAAAGCTGACCGGGTGTAATGCCTACCTCTTCTTCCCAGCAGTTGAATATATTAACCTGCTTGGGCGTAATACGGTTCAGCTCTTTTATGCTTTGGTAGTTGAGATTGAGATCGGGTAAACCCTTCCGGTAAAAGTTGATCACTTTATTGGAAGCGAATATAATGGGCGTGCACAGTTCAAGGATACGGTGGTCGGAGAAGGTTTTAATGATCAACTCGGTACCAATACCATTCAGGTCGCCAATCGTGATGCCTATTACCGGCTTTTGTTGCGGTGCATTCATAGTTCTTTATTCTGGGTGGCTAAAGTACGAATAATTATGCCGCCTGCGCAACTCGATTCCCCACCGTACCTTTGCCCCATGTACACGCTAAAGAAATCGCTGGGTCAGCATTTTTTGAAGGATGAGAAAATCAGTCGCAGGATCGTGGAGGTACTGCGGGAGCGACCGTTTCAGCAATTGCTGGAGGTGGGGCCTGGTGGCGGAGCGCTTACCAAGTACCTGATAGGGCTGGAAGGGATCGACTTCAAATGTGTGGAGCTGGATGATGAAAAGGTAAACTGGTTGCAACAGCAGTATCCCGTGCTGCAGGGCAAGATCATTCACCAGAGTATCCTCGATATCGATGCGCCGTTCGAAGGTCGCTTTACGGTAGTGGGGAACTTCCCCTACAATATCTCCTCTCAGATATTATTCAAAATGCTTGACTGGAAGAACCAGGTGGAATCCATGACAGGTATGTTTCAGAAAGAGGTAGCCCAGCGGGTAGCCGCCCGGGAAGGGTCAAAAGTATACGGCGTTACCAGCGTACTGGTGCAAGCTTTTTTTACCGTAGAATACCTTTTTGAAGTGGATGAGGATGCATTCAATCCACCGCCCAAGGTGAAAAGTGCGGTCATCCGCCTGGTGCCACTGACGGAGCCGGTGCCCATGAAAAGTGAAAAAGCCCTGTTCAACCTGGTGAAAACTGCCTTCAACCAGCGCCGGAAGACTTTACGCAATGCTGTTAAAGGCCTGTTTTCGGCCGATGAGCTGCAGGATGAGATCTTTAATAAACGGGCTGAGCAGTTGAAGGTGCAGGACTTTGCCGCCCTGACCTTCAGAATGAATTACTAGTGGCCCCCTTACAGGCTCTTCTCCATTATATAATGTGGAATGGAAACTTCTTCAAACTGATCGCCGCTTACCCGGTAGCCTAGTTTTTCATAAAAACCCACGGCCGTTTGACGGGCATGCATGGTCATTTTCCGGAAACCGCGGTCGCGGGCGATGTTTTCGGCAAACTGCATCAGGGCACGGCCGATACCTTTACCCTGCAGGTTGTTCAATACCGCCATCTGGCGTAACCGAACGGTAGCCGGGTCGAGGGTGATGAGCATGCAGCAGCCCAGCATTTTATCTTCTTCGAATGCTGCAATCAGTATTTCTTCTTTCTCTTTTTCCAGTTCTTCCGGGGTAAAGCTAAGGCCAAGCGGTTTGCGTAGGATATCATTCCGCAATTGAACCATTTGCTGGTATTCTTTCGTACCGTGATCAATGATTTTGAGAGCCATGCACGCGTTTTTGAGTGGTGTTTCGCCTGCTGCAATATAGTGATTTACCCTTTAACCGGAAGTGTCATATATTAAAAATTAAACTGATAAAAGGTTCCGGAGGGCCGGTGAAGCGTCAATTATGCCAACCCGTTTTGACTGAATACCCCGGGATGGCTGCTGGTGATCGCATCAACATGCTTAATATATATTACAGGCGGGCATCGAATTTGCCGGAATTGCTGCCGGATAGTACTACAATTCATTGAAACTAAAAAATATCTGCGCCACAATTAAAAACCAGTGATTTATTGTCATTATGCCAAAATCTATATTTTTGCAGCCGTAACTAAACTTTACAAAAATGTCAGACATTGCAACCAGAGTAAAAAAGATCATAGTTGACAAGTTAGGTGTCGAAGAAGCAGAGGTTACCAATGAGGCTTCTTTCACCAATGATTTGGGTGCCGATTCACTGGACACCGTAGAACTGATCATGGAGTTTGAAAAGGAATTCAACATTTCAATTCCAGATGAGCAAGCTGAAACCATCACGACTGTTGGTCAGGCTATTGCTTACTTAGAAGAGCATGCAAAGTAATCTGAACACTAGTTCAGGTGTAATAAATTAAATCCGCCCTTCGATAGCTATGTACGCCCGAAGGCGGATTTGTTACTTAAAAAAACTTCCGGACAAGAATCCTATGCACTTAAAACGCGTTGTTGTAACAGGTATTGGCGCTTTAACTCCTATTGGAAATAACTTACAAGACTATTGGAACGGTCTTCTTAATGGTGTTTCCGGTGCGGATAATATTACTTTATTTGATGCATCGAAGTTCAAGACCCGTTTTGCCTGCGAGTTAAAGGGGTTCGATCCTTTACAATACCTCGATAAAAAAGAAGCCCGGAAGCTTGACCGTTTTACACAGATCGCACTTGCCTCCAGCGATCAGGCTGTAGCCGATTCAGGCATCAACAAAGAGACCATGAATCCCGATCGTATCGGGGTAGTTTTTGCCAGTGGTATCGGCGGCCTTATAACTTTCCAGGAAGAAGTAATAAACTTTGCCAAAGGAGACGGTACACCCCGTTTCAATCCATTCTTCATTCCCAAGATGATCCTCGACATTGCTGCTGGTCATATTTCCATGCGGCATGGCTTCAGGGGCCCCAACTTTGCGGTTGTGAGCGCCTGTGCCTCCTCGACCAACGCGATCATGGAAGCCTTCAACCTCATTCGCCTCGGGAAAGCCGACATTATTATGGCCGGTGGTTCGGAAGCGGTGATCAGCGAAGCTGGTGTAGGCGGATTCAATGCCATGAAAGCAATGAGTGAGCGCAACGACGATCCCAAAACTGCCAGTCGTCCTTACGACAAGGACCGTGATGGTTTTATTATGGGAGAAGCGGCGGGAGCGATCATCCTGGAAGAACTGGAACATGCCCTTGCCCGTGGAGCAAAGATCTATGGTGAGATCGCCGGTTGCGGCGCCACTGCAGATGCCCACCACGTTACAGCCCCCCACCCCGAAGGATTGGGCGCTAAAAATGTGATGCTCTCGGCACTTGACGACGCCGGTATGAAACCTGAAGACATCGATTATATCAACACACACGGTACTTCTACCCCATTGGGAGATATTGCCGAAGTGAAGGCAATCGTCGATGTGTTTGGTGAACATGCCTATAACATTAACATTAGCTCCACCAAGTCCATGACCGGCCACTGCCTCGGAGCAGCCGGTGTGGTAGAAGCCATCGCCTGTATCATGGCCGTTCAGCATGATATGGTACCTCCTACGATTAACCACTTCACAGACGATCCCGAGCTTGATCCTCGTCTTAATTTTACCTTTGAAAAACCTCAGAAGAAAGTTGTGCGCGCTGCCTTGAGTAATACGTTTGGCTTTGGCGGTCACAATGCCTGTGTGATCATAAAGAAGTACTAAAAAAGCAAGCTGCATAATTTTTCACTAACCTTGTTCGTTGTTTGGTATCTTAGTACCGAACCGTAAGCCCTTACCTATATTGATTTTTTGGCTTAATGAAAAAATTGTAGCTTAACTATTGTGGGAATCCTGGACCGATTTATAGGCAAGGAAAGCAATCTTGCTTTCAAGAAGAATCTCCGTAATGTACTGGGTTTTGCACCCGGCAAGACCGCTTTATACCAGGCCGCGCTGACCCACCGCTCTGTACGTGACAGTGCAGACGAAAACAATGAACGCCTCGAATACCTCGGTGATGCCATTCTCAGCGGCATCGTAGCCGATTTCCTTTTCAAGAAATATCCCTATAAAGAAGAAGGCTTTCTCACCGAAATGCGGAGCAAGATGGTAAACCGCAACAAGCTCAACGAGATTGCCATTAAGATGGGATTAAAAAAGATCACCTTCTACAATAAGTTCGACAATTCCCTAAAGATGAGCCAGATCTTCGGCAACACGCTCGAAGCCGTGGTTGGCGCCATCTATCTCGACAAGGGATTTGTGAAGACCAAGAAGTGGGTACTGGAATGCATCATCATTCCGCACCTGTATATGGAAGACCTCGAAGCCCTCGAGATCAATCACAAGAACAAGCTCTATGGGTGGGCCAACAAGAATGGCAAAAACCTGGAGTTTGAAACCCTCGATGAGCGCATTGAAGGTGGTCGCCGCCTCTTCACCATCGGTGCTGTGGTAGATGGCGCCCTGCTGGCAGAAGGCAAAGCCTATAATAAGAAAGACGCCAGCCAGATCGCTGCCGCCATTGCCATCGACAAACTCGGCCTCAATAAAGTAGAAGGGGAAGAGGATTAATATTTCCACCCTCACGGTCCTCCACCTCCACCGTCAATCCTTCAGTGCAACACTGCTCTCCCGCAGTTCAGCAGTTTTATTTACTGTAAGTAACCCTGTAGATCACTCCCTGTTTATCGTCGCTGATAAGCAAAGCGCCGTCTGCCGCCACTTCTACGTCCACCGGCCGGCCGATCACGTCTTTTTCACTGGTGCCCGGCAACCAGCCCGTGGCAAACTCCTCAAACTTCGCGGCCTTATTGCCGTCGAGGGTAACCGTCATCACCCGGTAGCCTGCAGGAATCTTTCGGTTCCAGCTGCCGTGTTGAGCGATGAAGATCCTGTTCCTGTATTCGGCAGGGAACATGCCGGCCGTATAGAAACGCATGCCCAGCGCCGCCACGTGAGGCCCCATCTTCTGTACCGGCGGCGTATAATCGGCACAGTTCTTTCCTTTGCCAAATTCGGGGTCGAGGTCGGTGCCCTGGTGACAATAGGGAAAGCCGAAATGCATATCCTTGTTGGGTGCATGGTTGAGCTCGTCTTCGGGAATATCGTCGCCCATATTGTCGCGCCCATTATCGGTAAACCAAAGCTCCTTCGTATCCGGATGCCAGGCGAAGCCCACGGTATTGCGTATCCCTTTGGCGAAAATTTCCAGGCCACTGCCATCGGGATTGAGGCGGGTAATAGAGGCAAACACAGGATCTTTTTCCTCGCATACATTGCAGGGGGCACCAACGGGCACGTATAACTTACCGTCGGGGCCAAAGGCGATGAATTTCCATCCGTGGTGCGATTTATCGGGATATTTATCATACACCACCGCCGGCGACGGCGGGTTGGCCAGCTGACTTTCGATGTTGTCGAAGCGGATGATGCGGCTCATTTCTGCCACATACAGGCTGCCTTCGCGAAAGGCAACGCCGTTGGGCATCGTGAGGTTTTTCGCAACGGTGTACACGGTATCGGCACGGCCGTTCCGATCGGTATCTACCACAGCATATACACTATTATCGTCTTTATTACCCACGAAGAGTGTACCCTGGCTACCCCAGCACATACTGCGTGCGTTGGGCACTACTGCATAGACCGATAGTTTAAAGCCGGGCGGTAATTTGATCTTATCCAGCTGGTATTTGGAATACAGTGAATCCGCTTCTGCTGGTGTGCCCGGCACCTTCGGCTTGTCGGAGGAGCAGGCGGCCAACACCAATGCAGGTAGCAACCAGTAACACTTGCGCAGGCAGGCAGGTACCGGGGTGATAGATTTTCTGAAAGAGGGGAAAGTTAACCTGGGAAATAACCGGGCAAAGCTGTTCATATGGCAGGTTTTAGCTGATAAATCAATGCAAAAACCGTTGCAATTCTGAAGCCAGCAGTTTTTTAATGCGTATTTAATAAAATAATCGGGCATTGGCTAATCCCTTGATAATCTGCTTTCGTAAGTATTCCTTACAACCGGCATTTGCCGGAGGGGATTTGCTTGTATTTTATCAGGCACCGTAAGGATTCCTCATCACACCACACTCAAACAGGAACTATGGACAAGTTGGAAGCCCCCATCAAAGGGTATACGTTCGGGAAAGCGGGCACATCACCCGTAACGGTGCAGGACCTGGAACTGCTGAAAGCCACTGTGTTATTTACAGAGGCCGATGAGGAGTATTTACGCATGGCGGGTGAGGTACTGACCGACCAGGCCGATGCGGTGATCAATAGCTGGTATGAGCTGATCGGGAGCCATCCGCACCTGCTGCATTATTTTAGTAAGAATAATCTGGCAAATCTGGAATATCTTACATCCGTCCGGAAGCGCTTTATCCAATGGATCAAAGATCTTTGCTTCCGTCCGCTCGACCAGGAGTGGTTGAACTATCAGTACGAGATCGGATTGCGGCATCACCGGATCAAAAAGAACAAGACCGATGAAATAGAGGCCGCACCTATTGTCCATTATCGCTATATTACCGCTTTCATATATCCTATTACTACCACGATCAAACCGCTGCTGGCCAGCAAAGGACATAGTCCCGAACAAGTGGAAGGCATGCAACAGGCCTGGTTCAAAGCAGTCGTTTTATCAGCGGTATTGTTGACGTATCCTTATATCCGTGCCGGAGAATTCTAGGGCTGTTGATGTTCCCGGATATACCTTATCGCTTATGTCATCGTTCGATCCTGCATTACAATTGGTGAATCAGAACAGTAAGATCATTGCTTCGCTGGGCAAACTGGCCGAAGTATTTCGTGTATTATTTCAATCGCAAGCCCAGGACCACGGGCTCAGCGCTACCCAGCTGCAATTACTCCACTTTATCCATTTTCATCCCAACCCGGCCCATCGCAAAGGCGCCTTTATGGCAAGGGAATTCAACGTCACCAAGGCAACGGTATCTGATAGCCTCAAAGCCCTCGAGCAAAAAGGGCTGGTGCAAAAAGTGGTCGATCCGGAGGATTCACGCAGCTATATACTTTCTCTCACCGAGGCAGGCATAGCCCTGGCCCTGGCCACTGCCGGGGTGACCGCACCGCTCGAAGAAGCCGTGGCGGCACTATCCCCGGAACAAAAAGATCAGCTCACTTTTACCATTCTGGAGCTGATCTATCGCCTGAACCAGGCCAATATTATTTCCACGCAACGCATGTGCTTCAATTGCCATTATTACGCCGGCGACCAGCGCAACACGCACTATTGTAACCTGGTCAATCAAACGCTGCGGGCTACCGACCTGCGGCTGGAATGCCCGGAGTTCAAGACGCCGGCTTAGATTTGTCGTTGCTAGTCGGCATGCATCAGCATGCGCATAGATTCAAACTCACCAACCGGTCTGCCACTTAACTTTTGTTGCATGCCTGCAGGCGACACAGCCAGGCATTTCGGCCAGCCTGCACCGGCCTCATCAAACAGCCTGCGACCAGCTTATCCTGAATGCCTTCGTGGCATCACGGGCAGTCTGCACCGGACACATCGTCCAGCCTGCGACCTAGGCCTTCTTGCGCGACTTCATGGCATCGAGTATTCCCTGCTGGCGGGTGAGCTCTTCTGATTGTTTTTGCTGCTCTATTTTGTTTTGATCAAGCTTCAATTGCAGGGCCTTGATCTTTTCTTCCAGCTCTTTTTGCTCGTCGATGAGTTGCAGGTTGCGTTTGGTGGTCTTCTTCATCACCTCTTCCTGACCCACGATCTGTACATCGAGGTGGCGCGCTTCTACCGAAGGGGTAAGCTGGTTGAGGAAAGCTTTTGCTTCATTGATCTTGTGGCGGTCGACCGAAGAACGGGCGCCTACATTTTCGCTGGGGCGGCCCACGAGCAGGTACACGAGGGTAATATCTTTTTCCTTACGGCTCTTGCGCTCTACTTTGAAGTGCAGGTCATTCAGTTCTACTTCTTCGTCGCTGATCTTCATGTTGCGGTAGATCTGGTACCCTTTGCTTTTGTCGCTTTTGCCGCCCTTTTTGGAAAAATGTTCTTCGATAGCAGCTTCCACTTCCTCCACCGGATAAGGCAGTTCTATCACAGCGGCAATTTTATCGCCTTTGGTATGTTCAACTTTCGATTCAGTGGCTACGACAGCCTGGGCATTGATACGTGTGCTGAGTGCAGTAGACAGTAGCAGGATCAGCAGGGGTAAAGTTCTATTCATTGTGCTTTATTTGGTATAAGATTAGCCATAAAAACATAAACGCAGAAACCCGGCGTTTATACTAAACATTGGTCGCGGCAGGGTGTAAAATATTACTGTTCCTGCTTAAAAGGCGGTTCCGGCGCAGGATTAACGATCACTTTGCGACATGAACCCTTAAATTTGGCATTCAAAATCCTTGTAGTTGAGCATAAAAAAATTAGCTGGTCAAACTCTCTGGTATGGCGTACCCCGCATCGTGAGCCGGTTTCTCAATTTCGGCGTCAGCCTGCTGACCTTCCGGTTGTTTGGTCCTACTGATTCTTACCCTTTCACTCAGATCTATGCCGTCATCCCATTTTTGATGGTGCTCTTTACCTATGGACTTGAAACCAGCTTCTTTCGTTTCGCGCAAACCCACGATAAACAGAAAATATTTAATACCCTTAACATATCCATCTGGGTCTCAACCCTTGCTTTCACCGTGCTACTCTTTGCATTCAAGGGACCGCTAACGCAGTTCATTGAAATGGAAAAATACCCCGAGTTCGTGACCTGGATGATCTGGATCGTGTTCTTCGATACCCTGTACACGATCCCAATGGCCAAATTAAGGCTCGAAGAGCGGCCGCGCAAATATGCTTTCATCAACGTTTTTGCGGTGGTTGTCAATATCCTCGTGGTGTTATTTTTCTACTATGTGGCACGCCCGGCGCGTGAAGCGGGGGAGAACTCGTTTGTAGCGATCTTATACAATCCCCGTATAGGCGTAGGGTATTTTATCATTGCCAACCTCATCGGCAACGGACTGGCCCTGCTACTGCTCTATAAGGAGTTTGCCTCTTTCAAGTTCCAGTTCGACGGGAAACTGTGGCGGGATATTATGCATTATTCTTATCCATTGATCATCGTGGGCTTCGGCGGCATGATCAACGAAATGATGAGCCGGGTCATCTACCGGAAGGTGATCGTGGAAACCTATGCGGGCCAGGCCGAATATGAGTTAGGTATATTTGGCGCCAACTACAAGCTGGCCGTGCTGATCACCATATTCATCCAGATCTTCCGGATGGCGGCCGAACCTTTTTTCTTTAACCAGTCGAAGAGTGAGGGGGCTCAGAAGATGTATGCCCGGGTTACCAAATTGTTCGTGATCGCCTGTTGCTTCATGTTCCTGATCATCTCCCTCAACCTCGAATTCTGGAAGTTACTGATCGCTTCAACGCATAAATCATATGCTGAGGGGATCCGCATTGTGCCGGTGCTTACCATGGCCAGCGTTTTCCTGGGTGTTTACTACAACTTATCGATCTGGTACAAACTCACCAATAAGAATATGATGGCGGCCTATGTTACCATCGCCGGCGCCGTCGTCACGATCGTCCTGAATATGCTATTCATCCCCAAATGGCATTATTTCGGCGCTGCCTGGGCCACTTTCTGCTGTTACCTGTTTATGATGGTGGTCAGCTACATGCAGGGTCAGAAGCACTACCCTATTCCTTATGCCAAAAAGAAACTGATCACTTACCTGGTGATCGTAACGCTGATCTATATTATTCATGAGTTCCTCATAGCTTCCTTCCTTCCTAAAAAGTGGTCAACGACTTCTTATGTTCTTTACTATGGCAGCTCGGCCGTACTGATAGGCCTCTTTACCCTGCTGATCGTAAAAGTGGAGCGAAAGGAAATGCAGAAATTACCCTTTGTAGGCAAATTCTTCTAGCGTCGGGGCGTTACCCCTACCGTTTACCGCTTCTCCTGGCTGCTTCCTTCCCGGAGCAGGCACTATATCCGCGATCATACCCATCAACTCCACTACAAACACACTGGATATCCTACAGAAACCCACATGGCGAAGGTGGCCTAATGGTAGACCCTCAGTGCTTGCCCAGGCCTATGTCAGGCTACTATCTATGAACCATCTCAGGAGCATCTCCGAAAGCAAACCGAAGGAGGGGCTCTGTAGGTCCTCTGTAAGTGCTCTGTAGATGCTCTGTAGGTGCTCTGTAGTTTTCGTCATATATCGAACTAAAATATATGTACAAGGCTTTTTATTGGTTACTACCAGCTTACAATACAAGCAGCCGGGCAACCAAAGCCGCCCGGCTGTCGACATTAAAAACATCTTAATCAAGCCTTTACAAAGGGATTGTGTATTTTTTCGTCGCCGATGGTGGTTTCGGGGCCATGGCCCGAATAGACGGTGGTTTCGTTGGGTAGGATGTACAGCTGTTCGCGGATCGTTTTTGCGAGTGTTTCGAAATTGCCTCCTGGCAGGTCGGTACGACCGATGCTGCGCTGGAATAATACATCACCGCTCAGGATAAATTGCTGTTCGGGACAATAGAAGCTGACATGGCCTGGTGAATGGCCCGGGGTAAAAATGATATTGAGTTGATCGTTACCCAACCGAATGGCCTCACCTTCCCGTAAATAGATCAGGTCGCCTTTGTAATTATCAAAAGGCAACCCCCATTTCAGTCCGGACGTAGGAGCGAAATCCAATACCACTTTTTCTTTTTCGTGCAGGTGTAAGGTTAATCCCCAGGTATCGTGGACAAACTTATTACCAAAAACATGATCGAGGTGGCAATGGGTATTCAATAAAAACTTTGGGGTAAGGCTGTTTTCTTCTATGAACTCCTTCAATTCGATGCGTTCATTGCCGAAATAGCAACCCGGGTCGATAATGCAGCAATCGCCTTGCTCATTATAGACCACATAGGTGTTCTCCTGGATCGGACTGAAGGTAAATTTTTGGATCGTCAGCATAAACGGTATCGTATTTTAGCCAATTGATTTTTTTTCACCCGGTAACAGGGTTTGTTTTAACTTTAAAACATTAATGACAGGCTATGCAATTTCAACAGATCAAGCCATCCACAAAAGTATTACTTGGTTTTTTAGTTTCCGTACTGCTTTTGCACATGGATGTGAGTGCCCAGGTGAACACGGTAGAGTTTGGCAAGAACCGGGTCCAGTATCGCAAATTCAAATGGCAATATTATCAATCCACCAATTTTAATACCTATTTCTACGAGAACGGTCAAACGATCGCCAACTACGTATTGCAAATGGCCGAAGAGGAACTGCCCGGCATCGAGCAGTTTGTAGAATATGGCCTGCAGCGCCGCGCCAATATTGTCATCTACAACAATTTCAACGAGCTGGAGCAATCCAATATCGGCCTCAACCTCGACTGGCAAACAACCGGCGGCATTACCAAGCTGGTGAACAACAAAATGATCGTTTTCTTCAACGGCGATCATGCCGACCTTCGCCGCCAGGTGCGCCAGGGTATTGCCCGCATTTTGGTTGACAATATCCTGTTTGGTGATGATCTTGGTGAGTTTGCGGCCAACCAGGCCCTGCTCGACCTGCCCAAATGGCTGGTAGACGGCTATGTGGATTATGTGGCAGAAGACTGGAATACCACCCTCGACGATCAGTTGAAATCGGCTCTGATGGGAGCTGAATATCGCAACTTTTACCAGTTTGCCTTCGAGAAGCCCCTGCTGGCCGGCCATGCTTTCTGGTACTATATCGCCGACAAATACAAAAAAGAAAACGTTACTTACTTCCTATACCTCTCCCGTGTATACCGCAACCTCAACAGCGCCTCCCAGCGTATCTGCAAAAAGAAATTCAGGGATGTACTGCGCGATTTCATGGAGCAGATGTCGGAAAAGTATTACAAAGACATTACCGGTCGCCGCAATGCGCCTAAGGGGAATGTGATCCTTACGGAAGATGTAACTGCCAACCGCGATTATATCCGCTTTACCCCCAACCCGGCTCCCCGCAGCATGACCTATGCCGTGGTGGAATACGTTAAGGGGCAGAACCAGGTGGTATTGTATGAAAACTTCGTTGATCGCCGGGTGTTGCTGAAGAACGGCGTTCGCTCGCTCGACAATGAAGTAAACCCTGCTTATCCATTACTGTTCTGGGATGGCAAGGGCACGCGCCTTGGCTGTATCTACTGGGAGAAAGGCAAGATCAAATTATTCGTGTACGATCTAGTCAAGCATTACAAGCCGGTTAAGATGGAGCTCACCCATTTTGAGCAGATCCAGAGTGCCAGCTTCATGCTCAATTCCAATACGCTCCTGTTGAGTGCCGTACGGAAGGGCCAGCCGGATATCTTCATTTACAAGATCGGGGAAGATACCTATGAGCAGGTTACCAATGATGGTTATGCCGACCTGGATGCGTCGTTCGTTGCCTTTCCCAACAAGACCGGTATCATTTTCTCGTCCAACCGGCCCGATGCCACTACGATCGGCAAAGACACCGGTGTGGCCACTACCCGTTACAATATCTTCCTGACCGATATTTATAACAAGAGCGATTTCAGGCAGATCACGCAGCTGAGCAAGATGAAGTATGGCAATGCCCGTTATCCGGTGCAATACAATACCTCTCACTTTACTTTCGTCAGCGATGAAACAGGTATTAACAACCGTTTTGCCGGTTTCTTCACCACCCGCCGTGCAGGTTTGGATAGTGTGTATATCGTGGGCGATGAAATATTGCGCAACCCGAGCGACCTGGAACTCGATTCCACGTTGAAGACCTGGGGCAAATCGGCGCCCGACTCCGTGTTTGCGTTCTCTGTTACCAACGACTCCTCGTATGTATTTCCTATTACGAACTACCAAAGCGGCCTGGTAGAGACCAAAGCTGCAGGAGATAACGGACAGGTGAGTGAGGTGCGCCAGGAAGGTGCATTGAAACTGGTGTATCGCTTAAAGGTGGATGAAAACGCGCTCAGGCGGCGCAATGTAAATCCCAAACCAACCGATTACCGTCGCAAAACCATCACGAGTGCGAAGCTATCCGGCGGGCGCGATATACAAACGATCATTCCCGGCGATACTACCGTGAGGAAAAAGAATGATGCCTTTGAAACGGGCTTTGAACCGGAGAAAACAGATTCGGCGGCAGCAGCGGCGGCAGCCAATAAGCAGCCCGTTACGGTGATCGATCCGTTCCAGGAGGCAGTAACAGAAGAAAAGGAATCGGTGCTCAAGAAAGCCAAGCTATTCCCTTACCGGTTGAAGTTCTCTATGGATAACTTCTCCGGCGGTTTCAATAACGACGTGTTGATCACCAAATATCAACCCTATACCGGTTCGCTGCCTGTGATGCTGCAAAGCGGCGGGGCCTTTAACGGTATGCTGAAGGCATCCGTATTTGATCTTTTCGAAGACATCCGGTTTACCGGTGCTATCCGTTTACCGCTGATCGGCGGCGGCGGTGGCGGGGTAAGTGTTGGAACCGGCGGCACGGCGATCTTTACACCGGTTAGTCAGTCGTTGTTTGATGGCGGCGGTGAGTGGTTTGCCCGCGTAGATTACCTCAAGAAGAAATTAGACTTCTCTTTATTGTATTACCGCAAAACGGAGATCGGTGGTGTATTGTTCCAGGGTGGTACCGTGAATGAATACCGCGAGGGAAAATCTTATAGCAACCTCTACCAGGGTGTAGTGAAGCTTCCTTTCGATAAAGTACGCAGTTTGCGCTTTTCATCGGGCGTTCGCCTGGACCGTGTGGTGGTGCGTGCAGAGCTCACCGGTTCTGGTGTAGATACCATTGCGCTGAAAACACCCGACCTGAACAAGCAAACCTGGTGGGTGAACCGCTTTGAATATATACATGACAATGCCATTCAAAAGGCCATGAACATCTGGAACGGTGTTCGTTACAAGGCCTATATCGACCTCAACGCGTTGTTGAATAAACCTACGCAAAGCCAGGTAAAACCGGGTCGTATGATGTTCAACCTGGGCTTCGATGGCCGGTACTACCTGCCCATCTACCGCAACTTCATCTGGGCTGCGCGTGTAGCAGGAGATTTTTCCTGGGGTAATGAGAAGATCATTTACTACCTCGGTGGCGCCGATGGCTGGATGTTCCCCAAGTATAATTCACAGCCCAATCCCGACCCGGCTAATGATTACTCCTATCAATCACTGGCGGTAAACATGCGTGGGTTTAATCAAAACCTTACGAATGGTAACAACTCTGTCGTCATCAACAGTGAGTTCCGCTTCCCGATCTTCAGCACGCTGATCAACCGGCCGATCAATAATGCATTCATCCGCAACTTCCAGGTGATTCAGTTCTTCGATCTGGGCAATGCCTGGGATGGTGACCTGTTCAGCGGTGGACTGAATAAGTTTGAACGTCCTCAACAGTTGTTCCCTCAACGTGACCCGGTGACTGGTGATCCGCTGCCCGACCCTACGGCCACGGTACGTATTAAGGCTGGTGGTATTGGTCCATTGGCTGGTGGCTATGGTTTTGGTGTACGCAGTACGTTGCTAGGGTATTTCCTGCGGCTGGATGCCGGCTGGGAAATGAGTGGCATCTTCCGTGGCAAGCCGATCCTGCATTTTGCGATGGGCGTAGATTTCTAATAGTATCCGATACAGATGATATTGAACGGGGCTGACCTTATGGGGTCGGCCCTGTTTCTTTTATAGCAAGTTTACTTTTTACCAGGGTCTGTTCTTTACCAAGCCATATTCTTTCCGAGAAGCAGCGGCAGCATGGTGAAATGATGTTGCCCCGATGCTCAGGTTTCCCAGTCTCCATGGCGCAAAAAAAGAGGCGTCGCAGGAATGCGACGCCGTTGTCCAACTTAAACCAACCGTCATATTTGGAAGGGTATAACGGGCAAATTCAGAGGTGCAGCACAGGCCTATGAACCTGGTGCGTGTAGTAGCGCAGCGCCTGCCGGTTTCTTTGTCCGGCAGGTTTGGCTGCCTCCAATTACCAGATCATCCTGCTTATCTTTTTGAGTGTGGTGTAAACAAGTAGCATCAGTACGGTAAAGCATATTACCATGGCCCAGGCTTCGCGGTATTGTACCGGGTGCCAGATGAGTTGGGCGATATCTGCCAGCAGGCCAAATGGGTTGGTGAGCACATCCCAGCTGTTGAAGCGGAGGTAGCGGCCGATGTACACACCAAATGCATTGAGCAACATAACCGGATACAAAAACAGCCATACCGTTTTACCAGGAATGTACAACTCAACGATCTTCTCCATATGCCGTACCGACAGGATACCGAGCAGCAAACCGTTCCAGGCAAAGGAAACGATCAGGGCCAGATCGAACCACAGTGGTGCACCGGGATGCCCGCCGAGGTGAAACAGGTCGGTAAGGATATAAAAACTGTTGGGTATAATCAGTATCCAGCCGATGAATACCAGCGCAAACTTCTTCCCATAAGCTGCCCAGCTGGGGGTACGTGTAAGCCAGCTGGAAATAAAATAGGGTATATAGGCCAGAAAGAGATTCCAGATCATAAAGAGGAAATCCCGTTCGCCGGTATAGATGATGCGTGCTGCCACCAGTGATACACCAAAGGTCATCGACAAGGAAAGAATCTTGTCTACTTCGCTGCGTAAAAAGAGCTGACGGTACTGCCAGATGGGTTTGATAATATTTTTCATGTTTATCTTCTTTTAGAGAACGATCTGATAATTGTTAATGGATGAATTTTGGAATGAATACAATGCACCCGGTGATGAATGCGGCAATGGCAGCTACCAGTACGGCACCGGCCGCCACGTCCTTGATGAACTTTATCTCCGGCTTACGCTCCGTGGAGATGAAATCCATAATGCGCTCGATACAGGTATTGAACATTTCTGCCAGCCACACCAGGCCGATCACAAATACCAGGGCAAGCAGTTCGACCTTGGTGACGCCGGTGTAGCCTGCCAATACGATAACGGCAACGGTAGACCCCAGGTGGATCCAGGCATTATGATCGTTGCGCAAAAAAGACAGGATGCCCTGGCCTGCAAATCGGAAACTTCTGACGCGTTCTTTAGTTGAGAATGGTGCTGGTTTCATAATCAGATTATTTAGTGTCAGTTGGCAAGTTGGCCGGGGCCGACATTTCAGTATGATCCGCAAATGACTTTCGACATATATACAGTGACAG
The DNA here is from genome assembly GCF_029223285.1 of Paraflavitalea sp. CAU 1676. Classification (GTDB taxonomy): domain Bacteria; phylum Bacteroidota; class Bacteroidia; order Chitinophagales; family Chitinophagaceae; genus Paraflavitalea. The sequence goes on from NZ_JARHUJ010000011.1 coordinate 350,919, forward strand.
CCAACATGCAGCAATTGTTGTTCCAGTAAGGGATTGCGCCAGGTTGTTGTTCAGCGAAAACCTGTTGCCGACGACATAATTTACCGACATGTAAAATAAGGCTATGAACAGGGACTCGATCACGGCTATCCAGCAAACTTTGCCACTTGCCGAATAGGGGAACAAGCTCGCTGCCTTTACCAGCAGGATGGTCAATACCAGAAAAGGCAAACCTGCCACAACTCCACCTATGTAAATAAAGGGTACAGAAAACAGCCAGTAAATTTCCCCATATACGGCTCCCATTATTCCGAAAAAAAGAGCATTAAAGAATATGGTATTCATCCAAATCTTCACACTGATTTTTACGACTTCCATAGCAGCGGCATTTTAGTGTATTGGATGTTTGCGAAGGGACCTTGTAGTTACCGCATCGGCATAGTTCCACGAGAGCCAGCTAAGATGCTCCTGTTTCTCGAGATAGGCATTGGTGCGCACAGCGATCGTTGCGGCAAAACAGGTATCGCAAGGATAAGGCACGCCATTTTTCCAGCTGGTGCCACTTACATCCGACAAATTCTCCTGAACGGTTGTCTGCCGCTGCTTAAAGGCTTCCATATTGGCCTGCAGCAGCGGTAATGTTTTGTCGGATAAAGTTAGCAGGAACTGTGCATCGAGCGGCACCCGGTCTTTGTGTTTAATATTATAGCTGGCGATCAACTCGTCCCAATGAACGGTAGAAGCCAATACCAGCAACAGGATGCCTGCCCAGGCATTTACCCGAAATAAGAAGTAGGCGGTGCGTTGTTTCCAGATCTTGATGAATACGGTAGTAAGGCCTACCAGCACCATCAACAGGAAAAACAATACCCCGATCCTTTTGTAAGCCAGCCCATACCGGGCGATGTAATAATAATCGCGCAGCAATACCGATACTACCAGGATACAGTTTTGGGCGATCCAGGCATAGGCGCCATAGCGGAGCCATTTGTTGCGTTTGTAGAAGTTGAGATTGCCTTTGAAGAAAAAGAGTACGACCAACATCGCCAATACAATAGATACGATCAGCAATTCGGTGCCGTCATGCACCATCTTATAGAGAAACACTTCGCCCATATAATCGAAATCGAACCAGAGGTAGCTGATATCGATCAGGTTGATGACCAGCAACAGCGCATTGAGCAGGAACAAACTGATGATACCGGTGGTATTCTCATTTTTCAACGCCAGCGTGCCTTTGGCAAATCGCCCCATCACCGCCTCGATGATCTGGAAAGAAGGGCGGGCCAACCTTTGCCGCCAGCTGGTGCGCGTACGCTGCAATTCGTCGTTCCTGTTCTTTTCGCGGTTCACAAAGAAATCGATCTTGCTACGCATCAATAAACAACCCGTTACATATACACCGAACAACAGGAAGAGCAACCGTTGAGGCGAGAACACATCGAACAAGGCATGAAAGAATTTGCCCAAATAAATGTCGATGCTATTGGCGATGGCCTGGAATACGCTGTTGGACGAGAAGTAGATGAAAAAGAACACAACCAGGAGTATCAGCGGAAAGATGGCGAAGCGGATCACCTTCGACAGTCGCTTTCTCTTTTTTCCACTGGCACGTGCTGGTTTGAAGTGTTCTCCAAAAGAGGCAATGCAGAAGATAATGTTGAGGATAACCGAACCGCCGGCAAACCAGGCTGACCGGTGCACATATTCTGCAAACCCCACGATCAGCAATAAGGTGGTGGCAAAGGCGATCTTACTCAATACGGTGTTGTGCACCACGATCATGGCCAGGCAGATAAGGTGACCGACCAGCAGCCACCTCACCACAGCATTTTGCCTGGCGCGGGCGTATAAGTAGAATATGGCTGTTAAGATGAATGCATCGAACAGCACGGTGTTGATGCCGAGTTTTTCCTGCCAGAATACGAGGCTGAACAGCACGCCCCCGGCAATAACTAATAAGCTTTGTGAAATCTTGTTACGCATAACGGTTGATTTTAAGACATAAGTTGGCCTGTCCGCTGGTTAAACGACCAGCCGGCAGTGTGTTGAACTTTTGATGCTATTGGTTATTTAGTTGGTTCCATTAAAAACATAGGCCGATGAATTTACGCTGGAGTACAATCATACTTCATCAGGCAATTGCAGGAAACGGTTTGATTGGCTGACCTTTTCCATTGTTCACTTTCGACAAAATACTTTCCAGTAAAGGAAGCATCTGATTCAGTCCCTTGGTTTTGATAATAAAATTCCAAAGCGGCTCAAACTTTTTCCAGCCACCCGCATAAGCAAAATGTTTGATCATATGGTGCAGGTTATCATGTTGCACACTCGCTTTCGCAACGTTTTTCCAGGAATAGAAAGATTTATATGCCCAATCATAACCAGCTTTCAATTCATCGGCAGATAGTCCGCCTGTTTTATATACCACCTGCCGGGTGTCATATAAATCCCAGTTATGATGGAGGATACGTCCGGCTTGCTCCATGTCTTTATAAAGCCTTGTGCCTGGATAAGGCGTTAGTATATGAAAAGTGGAAGTTGTAAGGCCGTTTGATACTGCCCAATCGACTGTCCGCTTGAATACATCCTGCCTATCCTCATCCAGGCCGAATACAAAACTGCCATTTATCATGATCCCGAGGTCGTGCAGCCGGCGTATTGCTTCCTGATAATTTTTCCCCAGGTTCTGTTTCTTGTTGCTTTGCTGCAGGTTGCCCTCACTTAGCGTTTCAAAGCCGATAAATACGCTGCGAAGTCCTGCCCTGGCCGCCTTTTCAATAAGGTCGCCCCGAAGGATTGCATCTATCGTAGATGCGCCTTGAAAAACACGATCCATTCCTTCCATACCCGCGAATAATGCCGCAGCAAATTTCTGGTTGCCAAGAAGGTGATCATCCAGAAAATAAAGGTGTCGGCCGGGAAGCCGGTCAATTTCAGCAAGGGCTGCATCTACACGTTGGGTATAAAAGGACTTACCCCCTTCAAAAAAGGCATCTTTATAGCAAAAATCGCAATGATGCGGGCATCCTCTCGATACGACAATTGAATTGGGTACCAGGTATAAATTTCTTTTGATGAGATCGCGTCGGATAGGAGGAATGCTTTCAATATTCCTCGTGTTATTGACATAGATTGGCTTAGGATTTCCTGAGCGGTAGTCATTCAGGAATCGGGGGAAGGTATCTTCTCCGGGCCCAATGAATAAACTATCTGCAAAAGGTTTCGCCTCATCGGGCAATGAACTTACATGAAGGCCTCCAAGACAAACATAGCTCCCTTTGGCACGGTAATGTGCTGCTATTTTGTATGCTCTAAAGGCATTGGTTATATAGACCTGTATAATAACAAGATCCGGATTATCGGAGAGATCAAGCGTTTCTACATGCTCGTCCTGCAAGCATACCTCATCATCCGGCGAGCACCACGCCGCCAATGTGGCCAGCCCCAAAGGAGGAAAGAGGGAATATTTGATCGGACGCCAATAGGGGCTTTTGGCTTCGGTCAATGCCGGGAGGATCATTTTTATTTTCATGGTTACCCTTTTTCAGCAAGTGATGAGTAATCGCCCAGGGCGTATAGTTTTTTCTGTTGAGTACAAACAGCTACCACTCCAGACACGATGGCGATTGCCAGTAAGACATAATTTTCCTCATTGAATTCTTTAAAAAAAGCCATGTATATAAGCCATCCCGTCAATCCCAAAATCGCGGCTACTCCTATCATGACACGATAAGTCCAGACACCGGACAGGCCCTTGCGTACACACAGCGCCAATGTGAGGGGAATTACCAGCAAGGCCGGTGAAGAAACGATCAAGCCAAGTCCGGCACCATACTGCAATAAAAGCGGAACAAAGCCCGGGCCCAGGAACAAGGCCAGGAATGCTGTTCCTATTGCGGTGTTGACCAATACTGCGATGAACCAAACTTTAAAAGTGAACCCGATTCTTTGTGATAAGGTATTGCTCATATTCATAAGTGTTTAAAATGCCATAATAATACCCAACTCGTAAAGTGCTTTGCATTACAAAGTGCAGGGGCAAAAAAAATATTACTTCACTCCTCTGATCATATTCTCCAATGCCTCAATATGTTCCTTGAAAGCTTTTTCACCAGCCTTTGTTATTGAATAAGTTGTATTGGTCTTACGGCCTACGAACCCTTTGTGGACCTTGATGAACCCGTTTTCTTCGAGGTTGACCAGGTGCGAGGCCAGGTTACCGTCCGTTACCTCCATCATCTGCTTGAGGTCATTAAAGCTCACCTCCTCATTCACCATGAGGATGCTCATGACCCCCAGCCGGATACGGCTGTCAAATATTTTATTAAGATTTCCAATCGGGTTCTTCATACACACACTAATTATGCTGAATGCCATCCTCATCTTTCATATTTCCACCACATAATGGCACCATAAACGATATGCAGGATGCCGAAACCAGCGGCCCAAAAATACAACCCCTCGTTGATTATCCAGAGATTGAGTATGCCCAGGATGATCTGGCCATAGCCAAGGTAGCGTATCTCGCCAAGGGTGTATTTAGAAGCATTCACCAATGCCAGTCCATAAAAAATAAGGCAGCCCGGCGCCACCAGCTCATAATACCCAAATTCCAGGGCCCGTACTATCATAATACCACCTACCACCATGGGCATTATGGTGTTCCAGGCCAATCGCTGTACCGTACGGTCCCAGATCGGTACACCATTCTTCCTGCTCCGGATATACGTAAACAAAAAAGCCGATATAAAAGCCGCAATGAAGGTGATCACGGCAATCAGGATGAGATCATAGAACAAGTCCAGGGAAGCCTGCTCTTCGTTATAAATGCTTTGGTGCTGCCGGCCACCATGATATACAAGAAAACTTCCCAGCCTGCTATGGGCTGCCCAGGCGCCCAGCAAGGCGCAGATCCCCGCGCTGATACCACTCCATCCGCTCAGCGAAATAAACCGTGAGGAACGCTCCATCATGCGTTTAATATCCTGCAGCGTTTCCAAAGTTTGTGGTTGGTGTTGGCTATCCATATAAAGCACTTTGTAACACAAAGTAGGGGCAAATATTTCATATTTGCAAACTTTTGTCGTTATATCCCTGTTTTTGGTTCTTTTTAACAGTTCCCGATAGGGGGCTTAGTCGTATTTTTGGTCATTAGAACAAATTGATTGTGTGAAGAATTTTTTATCGAGTATAGCCCGGCTTTGTTGCTTTTTATTGTTGATCCAAGCCGCCCAGGGACAAACCAAGGTACTGCGGGGCGTTATCAAAGATGCCCACAGTGATGAACGTATCCCTTTTGCCTCTATGCAATTCCAGGGCTCCGGCAGCGGCAAGCTGAGTGATTCTGCCGGATCTTTCCTCTTCCGCTTCGACCAATGGCCCCTCGATTCCATAAAGATCACCTACGTTGGTTACCAGGATTTCCTTTTGGTTATCGACTCTGCTCTCATCAGTAAGGCCCGAAGCGGGGTTATAGACATCAGTATCCTGCTTGAAAGGGGCAAATTCACGAATGAAGTGGTAGTACGCCAGAAGATAGACCGCGGCCTCCTCATGTGGAAAAGGATCGTGCGGCGCAAGGCAAAGAATGACCGCTACCGGTTCGATAATTTCTCCTACGAATTGTACAACAAGCTGGAAGTCGATATCAAGAATATCAAGCGGGATAAGTGGGCGAACCTCCCTTTCATCAAAAAATTCAACTTCGTACTCAACAATATTGATACCACCGATGAAGGCAATCCTTACCTGCCCATCTATCTTACAGAAGCCATTTCCGATTATTACTACCAGAAATCACCCCGCAAGCGCCGCGAAGTGTTCCAGGGCACCAAAACCATGGGCATCAACAACGAAAGCGTAGCCCGCTTCCTGGGTGGTATGGATCAAAACATCAACTTTTACAGCAACTTCATCCCGGTATTCGACAAACTCTTTGTAAGTCCTCTCAGCGATAATGGCGACAGCTACTACCGCTACAAAGTGCTGGACACCCAGGTCGTTAACGGGCGCCGCCTCATTCACATGTCATTTACTCCCAAACGTGGGGGCGAGAATACTTTTGAAGGTGATTGCTGGGCACACGATACTACCTGGGCCATCCAGAAGATGAACCTGCGCCTGTCGAAAGATGCGAACATCAACTACGTAGACCGGTTGAGCCTGATCCAGGAATTCAGCCTCATCAACGACAGCACCTGGTTCCTTACCCGCGATAAGTTTGTCGTAGACCTCTCCCTTACCGGCGAAAAGGCCTTGTCGGCCATCGGCAGAAAAAGCACCACCTACCGCAACATCATGGTCAATGATCCATCGGTCGTGGAAGAGCTGGGCAAAAACAAGCTGACTGAAGAGACCATACTGTCACCTGCTGCGCAACAGGCCCCCGACTCTTTCTGGGTCGAATCGCGTCACGAAGAACTCAATAAGTCGGAGAAAGCGATCTATCAAACCATTGATACCCTGCTCAAGATGCCCGCCTTTAAGCGTGCCACCAGGACCCTTAATTTCCTGGCTACCGGCTACATGAATATCGGCAACTACGAGATCGGTCCCTGGTTCAACTGGGCCACCGCCAACGTACAGGAAGGATTCCGTACGAGGTTCGACCTCGCTACGAATAAATATTTCAGCAAGAAAGTATTGTTCCACGGCTACCTGGCCTATGGCTTCAAAGACCAGGAATTCAAATACCAGTTGGATGCAATGTATCTTTTCAACAAGAACCCCCGTACGTATATCACCGTATCGCATAAGCACGATTTCGACCGCGGTCAGCAATACTACGATGCCATCAGCCAGGACAATATCTTCGCACTGGCCATCCGCAAAAGCGGCGTACCCATCAAGTTCCTGATGGCCGATGAAACCAAGGTAGACCTGTTTGGCTCTACCAAATCGGGCTTCTCGGTAACACTCGGCGGCGCCCATAAAAACTACGATCCCGTACGCAACCTGCCCTATAAATCGCTGTTTGTAGACGACAAGGGCGACTCTGCCATCCGGACCACCGAGGCCACCATTCGCTTCCGGTATGCTCACCTCGAAAAGTTCCTGGAAACTACTTTCAATCGCTATAGCCTGGGCAGCGACTTTCCGATCATTGAGCTCCGTTATACGCGGGGTTTAAAAGGCGCACTAAGCGGTAAATACGATTATCATAAGCTAAGCGCCAGCGTATCCGACTATTCGAAAATTCCACCATTCGGCACTGTTTATTACAATGTCTTTGCAGGCCGCACCTGGGGCAAGTTGCCCTATATGCTGCTCGACGTAGCACCCGGTAATGAGATCTATTATTACGATAAGTATGCCTTCAACCTCATGAACCGCTACGAATACCTGAACGACCGATATGCCGGTATCAATTTCGAGCACAATTTCGGCAACGGCATTTTCCGTTTGCTTCCCTTTACCCGGAAACTCAAGTTCCGCCAGTTCTGGACTGTGAAGGCGCTGGTGGGCAGCCTGAGCGATGAGAACAAGGAATACAATATGCCGGCAGGTTCCGATTACAAATTCGAATCCCTCGATGGCAAGACCTATGTAGAAGTAGGTACGGGCGTTGATAATATCTTCCGCCTCTTCAGGGTCGACTTCATCTGGCGACTGGCGCCTACCCCCCTGCCCAAGGAAACGGTAAAGAAATTCGGGGTATTCTTCAGCTTCCGCCTGGCATTTTAACCGATATCAGCCTATAAAAGGATAAATCGAAAAGGGTGTCTCAGCTGTACAGCTGAGACACCCTTTTCGATTATGGATTGGCTATTGTGCTACCAGCCCAGCGTGATGTAACACGCTATTCTTTTATACCAGTTGTATTAACGGGTTTTTCGAATGTCCATTCACTACGTTCCAGCTTCCTTGTAGCGGGATACACCTCATCGAGTGTATTACCACTGTACAGGCGGCCATTCTTCATTACCATATTGATGGTATTGGTATTGCGGATATTCTCCAGCGGATTCTTGTCCATAATGATCAGGTCGGCCAGCTTACCAGGCTGAATGCTTCCGATATCGCCATCCAATCCCAGTGCTTCTGCACCGAGTATGGTAGCGGTCTTCAGCGCATCGAGCGTGCTCATACCACCGCTCTGCATAGACCAAAGCTCCCAATGATATCCTAAACCCTGTAACTGTCCATGGCTACCGATGCCAGCCAGCGCACCGCTTTCCACCATCGACTTCATCGACTTCGCGTGTTTGACAAACACATGTTCTTCGGGCATGAACCAGGCTCCGCGGCGGCGTGTTTTGGGCGCCAGCTCATCGTATGGTGTGAAGTTCTGCAGCTTCTTATCGTTGTAGGGCATTTCGGTCTCATAATAGAAGTTCTCTGCCCAGGGACCACCATAGGATACCAACAGGGTGGGTGTTACCGCCATCTTCGACTCGGCGATGGACTTGTACACATCTTTGTACAACGGATAAACGGGTATGGTATGCTCATGACCGGGATAGCCATCGAGCATATTGGTCATGTTGAGCTTGTAGTTAAGACCGCCTTCGGTAGTAGGCATCAGGCCCTGGTCTTTCGCAGCCTTGATGATCCACTGCCTTACCTGGCGCGGCCCTGTGAGGTACATTTTGATGTACTTCGTATTGTAGTATTTGCTGTACTGGCGCAGGATGCTGCTGGCGTGTGCAGAGTCACGCACATTGTACATCCAGAAGCCCACACCGGGACCTGTCGAGTATACGCGCGGGCCCACGATCTTACCGGCATCGACCATATCGGCGTAGGTGAGCACGTCGGTAGTGGCCGTTTGCGGATCGCGTGTAGCGGTTACACCATAAGCGAGGTTGGCCGCATAGATCCACACCTGGTTCTTATGTACGCCCCAGGTAGGCCACATGTGCGAATGCGTATCCACAAACCCCGGCACAATGGTTTTACCAGCCACATCGATCACTTTAGTGTTGGCCGGCACCTGTAGTGTGCCGCTAGGCCCTACTGCCTTGATGCGGTTGTTGACCACAAGGATATCGCCCTGCTCGATCACCTCATTACCCTTCATGGTAACGATGCGTGCTCCTTTGAGCAACACCGATGCTTTGGGCATGTCTTTTTCGAAATATAGCTTAATAGCGATCTCTTCAGGCTTGTATTTGAACTCTTCTTTCTTCTCAACGACCTTCTTCGCAAGCGTATCGATGAGTTTCTTCGTGGTATCGGTCTTTATCTTAACCACGTCGGTGATCGCTTTGGCGAGGGAATCTTCTTTGCGTTTGGCTTCGGCTTTTTTAGCCAGTTTCACGCTGTCTTCCTGCGCCACTGCTTTATCTACATCGTACACGAAGTGCGCATTGCCCAGCGACCAGTGAACACGTTTGCCATCCGCTTCCCAGCTGGCAAACTCGCCACCAAGGTCCGTCAGCTTGCGTGCGGGGAACGAAGCGCTGGCAGCATCTGCTACCGAAATGGAAGCCGTTTTACCGGTTTTGGGTACCGTGATCACGTAGATATCGTTGTTGACCTGCGCCAGCGCCCTGTTGCCCGTGGGCGACATGTTGATCTGCGCCGCCGAAGAAGGCACCTGCACTTCCATAGCCTGCGCTACTTTCTCGGTAAGCAGGCAGAAATCGGACGAGTTAAGCTCATGCTGATGTTCCGCATCCTTCCAGTTGCTGATGCCGTAGGTAGTAACACCAGTTACACGTACCAGTACTTTTTCATCTTTGCCTTCCCAGTTCACGGAGATCAGACTGCCCCCCTGGTTGAGATAAATACGGTCATCTTCACCTTTTACAAAGTGAGGGTTGCCGCGGAAGTTAGCGCGGCTGATGAGCGTGATCTCCCCGCCGTTGGCCGGCATCCAGCAGATCTCGTTCTCTGTTTCATTAGCGCCCGGCGATATGGATTCCTGGTAACGCTGCAATTTTCCGCGCACGAATACGATGCGATCGTTCTTTCCATTGAATACTGCCGATGAATAGAAGGCCGGTTCTTTCGTAAGTTTTTGCAAAGTAGTCTTGCCGTTCACGTTCACTTTGTACAGATGGCCACCCTCGGGTGTCCAGGTGGTGAATACGATATGGTTACCATCGGTTGACCAGGCGGGTTCGGCCTCCGTAAACTCATGCGTGGTGAGACGCCTGGGCGTACCATTGGGATAGTCCATTACATAGAGGCGGTTCAACACAGTAAAGGCAAGTTTCCTGCCATCGGGCGAGGGCACCGCACCCCGTATTTGGGTAGCGAGTATATGCGATGTATCTGTTACCGGGTATTTGAATTCGAGGCGCGGCCCTAGTTCCAGGTTTATGTCAGCTGTGAAAGGGATTTCGGTTGGCTTTCCGCCATCCACCGGTATGCGGTAGATCTTGCCGCCATAAGAAGCGATAAGTGCTTTGCTATCGGGCGTAAAGGACATGCCAGGCAATACACCCATCGTGGCCATCGACTCCTGCTCGTCTCTTTGCACGGGGTAAGCGAGCCAGCGTTCATCGCCGCTGGTGATGTTGCGGATCACGAGACCTGTTTTGTCTTCAAACCTCGAACCGTATACCAGCCATTTGCCATCTTTCGACAGTACAGGGGTAAAGGCCGATCCATAACGCGAAGTGATCGTAGAGGTACGCGCATTATCGCGGTCATACACACTGATCTGGTATTGCGGTAAGGGCGCGTTGTAGGTCCAGGCGCCATTGCGCGAAGAAAAATACACATAGCGACCATCGGGACTAACGGCCGGGTCGATGGTCTTGAAGCCGGGCGTTTCTACCAATTGCACACCACTGCCGGCATCCTTGTGCAGCATCCACAGCTTTACATCGAGACGGCCGCGTGCGGCGACGATGTAATCGCCATCGGGTGTCCAGGCAGCGCCGGGGAAGTTCTGGTCGCGATCTTTCGTAACCTGCACGGTGTCCTGTTTCTCCCGGTCGATGTACCAGATATTTTCGGAACCGCTTCTGTCGGAAGTGAAGAGGAGTTTCTTTCCATCGGGACTATACCTCGGATGCGTATCGAAAGACAGGCCTTTGGTAACAATGGTGGCTTTACCCCCTGTAATGGGAACAGTATAGATATCTCCCATCAGGTCGAACGCAATCGATTGACCATCGGGACTCACGTCCACACTCATCCAGGTTCCTTCGTTCGTAGCAAAGGAGATCTTGCGCTCGGGCTTCAGCGGAAGACTTTTATACTCTGTAAATTTTGTAGTGTCCTTTCGGATGGTGTCAGCTACGGCAGGATTGTTGAACGCAGTGAGGTGGCGTTCATGACCTGTAGCTGCCCATACCGCACCGGCGATCAGTACCGCAGGTACTGCAACCAGCCGGCGGTTGCGTTTTTTTGGCAGGGCTATGCTCATAATTAGTAGATTTTTTTGGCGTTGAACGCAGAAAATTACAACAGCGCAATCAATCGGCTATTTAATTGTTATGAATGGTTGTTTTGTTTCTTAATTGCTTATCTTTTGACATAAATCGATTGCATGTCTTCAAAGTATATCCTTGCCCTTGACCAGGGCACTACCAGCAGCCGGGCAATCCTTTTTGACCATGCCGGCTGTATCGTTACTGTAGCACAGAAAGAATTCAAACAATGGTATCCCCAACCAGGATGGGTAGAGCATGAGCCCGAAGAAATATGGGCCTCGCAATTCAGCGTAATGGCAGAAGTGATCGCCCGCAAAGGCATCACGACCGACCAGGTGGCCGCGATCGGCATCACCAACCAGCGTGAAACCACCATCGTGTGGGATCGCGAAACCGGTAAACCCATCGCCCGTGCCATCGTATGGCAGGATCGCCGAACTGCCGAGTATTGCGATCACCTCAAAGCTACCGGACATGGCGCTACGATACAACAGAAAACGGGTCTTATCATCGACGCTTATTTCTCCGCCACCAAATTAAAATGGATACTGGACAATGTAGCAGGCGCCAGGGAGAAAGCCAGCCGCGGAAAGCTCGCTTTTGGCACCGTCGACAGCTGGCTGATCTGGAAACTCTCCGGTGGCAAGCTGCACATTACCGACGTATCGAATGCATCACGTACGATGCTGCTCAATATACACACCTGCGAATGGGATGAAGACCTGTTGAAACTGTTCGATATCCCCGCCAGTGTGTTGCCCGAAGTGAGACCTTCCAGCAAAACCTATGGCGTCACGGAAGCGATCGTAAAACACGCCAATATACCTATTGCGGGCATCGCCGGCGATCAGCAGGCCGCTTTGTTTGGCCAAATGTGTACACAACCCGGCATGGTGAAGAACACCTATGGTACCGGCTGTTTCATGCTGATGAATACCGGATCGAAGGCGGTGACATCGACCAACAACCTGTTGACAACCGTAGCCTGGAAGATCCACAACAAAGTAGAATATGCACTGGAAGGCAGCATCTTTATTGCCGGCGCGGTAGTACAGTGGCTGCGCGACGGGCTGCACATCATCCGCAACTCGGCCGATGTAGAAGCCCTGGCTGCCAGTGTGCCCGATACCAACGGCGTGTTTATGGTGCCGGCCTTTGCGGGCCTTGGGGCACCGCACTGGAACCAGCATGCACGCGGCTCCCTGTTTGGCGTAACACGGGGCACGCTCGATGCCCATATTGCCCGCGCGGCACTGGAAAGCATTGCCTACCAAACCAACGATGTGTTGAAGGCCATGGTGTCTGATGCAGGCATCGATATCAAAGAACTGCGGGTTGACGGTGGCGCCACCATCAACAACGCCCTGATGCAATTCCAGAGCGACATATTGCAGGTGCCGGTATTACGGCCCAAGATATACGAGACCACGGCATTGGGCGCCGCCTACCTGGCTGGCCTCGCCGTAGGTTATTGGGACAGTGTGGAAGAATTGCAAAAGCAATGGCAGGTAGATGCGCAGTTTACGCCTGCTATGCCCAAAGATCAGGTACAGGGCTTGTTAAAAGGCTGGCACCGTGCCGTGAAAGCGTCGATCGCCTGGGCCGATGACAAATAGCCATCCTTCAAATTGAATATTGTGATCGGTTGGTTCAATATTGCATCGACCAATAAGAAAGTAGCGTTACCAATCGAACCTTTGTAATTGTATAGCATGAACCGACAACAGCTGATAGATCAACTTGAATCGAATAAAACACCCTGGGATATCATCATCATCGGCGGCGGTGCCACCGGACTGGGTGCTGCCGTAGATGCGGCCGCACGAGGCTACCGCACCATTCTGTTTGAAGGCGTCGATTTTGCCAAAGGCACCTCCTCCCGCTCTACCAAACTGGTGCATGGCGGTGTTCGCTACCTGCAGCAAGGCAATATCAAACTGGTGATGGATGCGCTGAAGGAAAGAGGCATTATGAAGCAGAATGCGCCCCACCTGGTCAAGAACCAATCATTCATTGTACCTAATTACAAGTGGTGGGAAGGGCCTTATTACGGGCTCGGCCTTAAAGTATACGACTGGATGAGTGGCAGCCTCGGGCTGGGCACTTCCGAATGGCTATCCACCGAAGAAGTGCTGGCGCTTGCCCCTACCCTCGACGCAGAAGGGTTGCGGGGCGGCGTATTGTACCACGACGGTCAGTTTGATGATGCGCGCCTGGCGATCAACCTGGCGCAAACGGCTGTTGAGCAAAAAGGCGTGGTGCTGAATTATTTTAAAGTGACCGGCCTGCTGAAGTCGCAGGATAAAATTGCGGGTGTTATCGTCAAAGACGAACTGACGGGTAAAACCTACGAAGTACAGGCCAAAGTGGTGATCAATGCCACCGGTGTGTTTTCGGATGCGATACAACAAATGGACGACCCGGAAAAGCCGGTAAGCATCGCACCCAGTCAGGGTATACACGTGGTGCTCGACAAAGAATTTCTGCCCGGTGAAGCGGCCATCATGATACCGCACACCGATGATGGACGCGTATTGTTTGCCGTACCCTGGCACCAGAAGATCATTGTAGGTACTACCGACACGGCCGTTGACCGCATCGATGAAGAACCTCGTGCACAGGAAGAGGAGATACAGTTTATTCTCGAGCATGCAGCGCGCTACCTGACCAAAGATCCTACGCGCGATGATGTCAAGAGCATCTTCGCCGGACTGCGTCCCCTGGTCAAAAGCACGGCGAAGAAAACGGCAGAGATATCACGCGATCATTCGATCCTTATATCCGATAGTGGACTCGTAAGCATTCTCGGTGGTAAATGGACCACCTATCGCAAAATGGCTGCCGACGTGATCAATATTGCTGCCGTGCAAGGCAGTCTGCCCTACAAAGAACCGGTAACAAAAGATTTGCCGATCCATGGCGCCATGCACACCACGGACTACTCAACGACCGATTATTACTATGGTTCCGACAAATCGGGCCTGCAGCAAATGATCGCCGATAAACCCGAACTGGGCGCCTTATTGCACCCACGTTTGCCCTACCAGGAGGCCACCATCATCTGGGCAGTGCAGCATGAATTGTGCATGACCCTCGAAGATGCCTTAAGCCGGCGAACAAGAGCCTTACTGCTGGATGCCAAAGCAGCGATAGAAGCAGCTCCCCGCGTGGCACAACTGATGGCGGGCGCGCTGAAGCAGGGCGACGACTGGATACAGCGGGAGCTGGAAGCCTTTCATAAAATAGCCCGGCAATACCTGCCCGGTTAAGAATAATGCCGGGCCCTGCCTGTGCAACGTTTAAACTGATTCATCTTTAAACCTGAATACATCAACTATGGATCCGATTGCTGCCCCTGTTTACAATCATTTTGTAGGCGAATTCGTTGGCACCATGCTGCTCATCATACTCGGCAGCGGTGTAGTGGCCAACGTACTCCTGAGTAAGACCAAAGGCCATAATGGCGGCCTGATCGTTATCACCTTCGGATGGGCCATGGCCGTTTTTGTAGGGGTATATAGTTCTACCAAACTGGGCGGAGGTGGTCATCTCAATCCGGCTGTAACAATCGCCCTGGCTTACCTGGAGAAATTCCCCAAAGAAAATGTAAGCATATTCATCCTCGCCCAATTTGCCGGCGCGATCGTTGGCGCCATCATTACCTGGCTGGCTTACCGTCAGCACTTTGCCCACACGGCAGATGGCGACCTCAAACTGGCCGTGTTCTCTACGGGTCCGGCCATACGCAGCGCACCACACAATATCCTTACCGAGACCGTTGGTACTTTCGTGTTGATGCTGGGCGCTTTATTGTTTACCGATTCCGCACAAAGCTTGGGGACGCTCAATGCCCTGCCGGTGGCCTTGCTGGTACTGGCCATCGGTTTATCGCTGGGTGGGCCTACAGGTTACGCGATCAATCCGGCGAGAGACCTGGGTCCACGTATTGCCCATTTCATTTTGCCCATTCCCCAAAAAAGAGATAGCGACTGGAGTTATGCCTGGATACCGGTGGTGGGACCTATTGTCGGCGCCATGCTGGCCGCGGTAGTGTTCAAATATTTTCTATCTTAACCGTATGAAAATACTTCGTACGTTATTTATACTTTCACTTATGACCACCAGCCTACATGCCCAGGATATTGATCAGAAACTGAAGGAAAAAGGCATCGTGCTTACCCCCCCTTCGCAGCCCATCGCCAATTATGTCAATGCGGTGCGGGTGGGCAATCTGTTATACCTCTCCGGCAAGGGGCCTACCAAAGCAGATGGTACCAATATCACCGGCAAGGTAGGTAAGGACCTTACCATCGAGCAGGGATACCAGGCGGCCAGGTTGGTAGGCATCAACCACCTGTCGGTATTGAAAGCCGAACTGGGCAATCTCAACAAAGTAAAGCGCATCGTGAAAGTATTGGGTATGGTAAACTGTGAGAACAGTTTTGGCGATCACCCTAAAGTCATCAATGGGTACTCCGACCTGATGGTGGAGATCTTCGGCGATAAAGGAAAGCATGCCCGCTCGGCAGTGGGCATGGGCTCCCTTCCTAATAATATTGCAGTAGAAGTAGAGGTCATTGTGGAAATAGAGCCTTAAAGAACGACAGCGGGCCGGCATTCAACCGGCCCTTTTTTTACCCTACCGTTGATGACCTTCCGCTTGGGTGAACCTCACCTCACTCCCATCACCTCCTCCATCGCCGCCAGGATCACTTTACAGGCCTTTTTAAGCTCCTTCGGAGATATAGTTAATGGCGGCACCAGGCGCATACAATTGGCGGCAAACAGGAACCAATCGGTGAGCACACCTTTACGGATACAGGCATCGATGATCTTTTTGTTGGTCTCGAAACTATCGAACTCAACAGCCAGCATCAATCCGTTTGAACGGATGGTTTTTATCAGCGGATGCTTTAATTGCTCCAGCAGTATGGCTTCTTTTTTCTTCACATCCTGCACCAGCGATTCTTTCAACAACACTTTAAGGGCAGCATGCCCTGCAGCACAGCACACCGGATGGCCGCCAAAGGTAGTAATGTGACCCAGCACCGGGTTATCGGCCAGGTTCATCATGATGGCTTTGTCGGCAATGAAAGCGCCCAGCGGCATACCACCGCCGAGGGCTTTACCCAATAGCAATACATCCGGCGTAATATTGAACTGCTCAAAAGCCCAGAGGGTGCCGGTGCGACCAAAACCCGTTTGTATCTCATCGAGTATCAGCAGTGTACCCGTTTCAGTACATTTCTTACGCAAGGCCTTCACCCATTCTTTGGAGGGAGTATAGACGCCCCGTTCGGCCTGGATAGGCTCTGCGATCACACAGGCGGTGCGATCGGTAATGGCCTCGATGGCAGTAAAGGAACCGTGTTCCAAATGCAATACATCGGGCAGGAGGGGCCTGTAAGCACGGCGCCAATACTCATCGCCAATAATGCTGAGGGCGCCCTGGGTAGAGCCATGGTAGCTATCCTTGAACGCGATGATCTGGGAACGGTTGGTGACACGCTTAGCCAGTTTCATCGCCCCTTCAACGGCTTCGGCGCCCGAATTGGTGAAATAAACCGAATTGAGGCTTCCGGGCAAGTGATCGGTAATGGCTTTGGCATATTGCACCTGGGGTGTTTCGACAAACTCACCGTATACCAGCAGGTGCAGGTATTGGTCGGCCTGTTTCCGGATGGCTTTTACCACCCGGGGGTGGCGGTGGCCCACATTACATACGCTGATACCGGCGATCATATCGATGTATTCCCTCCCTTCTGCATCCCACAACAAACTTCCCTCAGCTTTTACGATCTCCAGCGCCAGGGGGGCGGTAGAGGTTTGCGCCACGTGGCGAAAAAACAGTTCCCGTTGATTCATGGCGCAAAGATACTGGTTGGAGGGTTTGCTCCTGTTTGCACTGTTTAGGCAGGCCTGGCTCCCGGCGTACTCCCACTGGCCGCTGTATCCGCGTCCATCTTAGTATATTTGTACAAACTTCTATTTATGCCTGTCATATTACACGTAGATGGTAAATACCCCAGTTTCGGAGAGAATACATTTATAGCCCCCAATGCCACGATCGTAGGCGATGTGGTGGCTGGCGATGGCTGCAGTTTCTGGTTCAATGCGGTAGTGCGGGGCGATGTGAACAGCATTCGCATGGGCAATAAAGTAAACATACAGGATGGCGCGGTGATCCATTGCACTTACAAGAAGACCCAAACCATCATCGGCAATAATGTATCTATCGGCCACAATGCGATTGTGCATGGCTGTACGATCGAAGACAATGTATTGATCGGTATGGGGGCCATCGTGATGGACAATGCCGTTATCGGCAGTCACACCATCATTGCCGCCGGCGCCGTCGTACTCGAAGGTACCCAGATACCGTCCGGAACCATCTGGGCAGGGGTGCCCGCCAAGAAAGTAAAAAATATTGACCAATCTCAAATACAGGGTGAAATCGACAGAATAGCAAACAATTACATCCGCTATGCCGATTGGTTTCGGGACCAGGTAGCCGAGGAAAAATAGACTGCCTATTGCAACTACGGAAGAATATGTATAGTTTTAAAAAGCGATAAAAATCCACTGCAATCCGGTTATGAAAATCCAACAAACAGTACTCGTTACAGCCAGCTTATTGATCATCTTGTGCAGCAGCTCCTGTGGCATCTTCGGGCCCAAATCTGGTTGTCCCTCCAATGGTAAGAATGTAGGTGCAGAACGAATACTCAGTGGCGAAAAGGTGCCGAAGGCTAAGAAATTCAAAGCATAATTTCCCGATACGAAGTTTACGATTCGTACCCATTAGATAACTCTTAAATCCATACTGTATGAGCCTAACGCTACGTACCGACTTCGGCTGCACCGAAGCGATCATAGACGATGATTGCGGTCTGAAAAGATTTTATGAAGTGGCCAACATTCTCTCCGAAAACCTGGAGATCCGCTTCACGCAAAAACAGGATGATTTCGATACCCTCACCTGGAACTTCCTGTATAAAGGCCATACCTTAACACTTTACTACAACATTTACACCGGCATTTCCCTTTACCCGTTCAAAGTTCGCGAAGCACCGCGCAAAGACAATGACGCCGTAGTGGAAGTAGCCAATTTTCTCGAGAATAAATTACTCATCCACCGCGCCAAGCGGTTTGTGTCCTGATCACTGACAGGCCTACCTGCAGTCGTTCAATGACGCACACGCTACACCCGGCAGTTCGACACACCAGCTGGTCGATAATAGATTAGTATTATGGCAGTGACAACAGCCATTGGACAGGCTTTGTCATTGTGGCACCCAAACCAGCGTTGGCTTACCATACAGTTTTACTTCTGAAACACAAAGAGGGTGTCTCAAAAGTAATTTGAGGCACCCTTTTTCTTTTCAGTTTTCTGGTGGGGTTTATCCACAAGAGCACTGTATAAAAAGACGTGACTGAGGGGTGTTTTAGTATTGTTTTTG
>NZ_JARHUJ010000012.1 GCF_029223285.1 Paraflavitalea sp. CAU 1676
CATTTAAGCCACAAAAACAATACTAAAACAACCCTCAGTCACGTCTTTTTATACAGTGCTTTTGTGGATAAACCCCACCTAAAAACTGAAAACGAAAAAGGGTGCCTCAAATTACTTTTGAGACACCCTCTTCTGTTTTATGCGTAATAGATGCAATCAGCTTAAAGCGTCTTCACCATTACCTGGGCGCTAACCGGGCAGGTGTGGCTAAATTCAGACGAAGCCTTTATTGCTTCCGGCGCCTCATCGCGCTGCAGTTTGTTAAATCCCTTGCGGATGAAGTATTCTGACGCGGTTTCTGTAAGCAGGTATAATGTATGAATGCCGGTTTCAGATGCCCGGTTCTGAAGGGAGGTTACCAATGCTGTTGCAACAGATCTGTTCCGGTAGTCAGGATGTACGACCATCGAGCGTAACAAACCCAATTCCCCATAGCGCTCCATACCGATTACCCCGACTGTGCAGCCCTCGTTTTCTGCCACCAGGAAGTCTGTAAGATCGGCTGGTAAATCTTCAGTTGGCAGCTTTTCAGCTTGCAGCAGCTTAATGATTTGTGGTCTTAATTCAGGGGTGGCCTGGTGGATGCGCATACTATGATGTTTGATGGGTGTGTACTAATTTAGTCAATTCTGTTAAAGGCGGGTCGGATCTGGTTAAACTCCTTTTCGCAGACTTTCGGCATAAGCATCGGGTAAGGGGCTATCCTCGACGGCTTTGGCCGCTTTTTCGACATCATACGGAAATCGTACAAATTCAACCCTCACCGATTCGCGTTGGTGAATACTGCTGCTTTCATCTATGTGCAGCAACACGTATCCTCCCCGCTGGTCGCCATCTTTGGGTTTGCCTACTGAGCCGATGTTGATGGCATGCCGGTAGCGTTTTGCCTCTGCTTCGTCAATCTCCAGTATGCGGTGGTAAGGTTTGTGTGTATGTCCAAAGCATAAAATGTCTGCATCTGCTTCCTGCATAATTCTCTGCAGGCTTTTTTCATCACGATCTTCAAAGAGGTACTCGTTGATCTTGCGCGGGCTGCCATGCACCAATAAGAGGTTGAGTTTGTCATTGTTCAACTGGAACTCGAGTTTGATATGAGCTGGCAGGCTCCGCAGGTATTTTCTTTCTTCTTCCTTTACCAATTGATTGGTGAAGGAGATCGATATTGCTCCATTGGCCTTTTCCTCCTCTGTTTTATAGGCGCAACCACAATCATTGCTGGCCCTGCCGATACCGAAATCGTAGTTGCCGGCGATGGTGGGAATGCCGCGCTGCCTGATGGCATTGATCACTTCGTTGGGCCAAATATTATACCCTACCAGGTCGCCGAGGCAATAGACTGCATCGGGGTTTTGATGCTCGAGGTCGGCAAAGAAGGCCTCCAATGCGGGCAGGTTGGCGTGAATATCAGAGAACAGTGCAATTTTCATAATGGTAATTATTAAGCGAGTTGAGTTTTTGTATAGTATTTTCTTCTAAGCCAAAAGGCAACATTGACCAAGGCTATTAGTGCGGGCACTTCTACCAGTGGGCCGATCACTCCGGCAAATGCCTGTCCGCTGTTGATGCCGAATACACCGATGGCGACTGCGATGGCCAGTTCAAAGTTATTGCCGGCAGCGGTGAATGCGATCGATGCGTTCTTCGAGTAATCGGCCCCCAGTGCCTTGGCGGTGAAAAAGCTCACCAGGAACATCAGGGCAAAATAGATGACCAGGGGAACCGCGATCCGAACAACATCCAGGGGTATCTGAACGATGAGTTTTCCTTTGAGGCTGAACATGACCACGATGGTAAACAGCAGGGCGATGAGGGTGAAGGGTGATATTACCGGGATGAACCTGTTTTGATACCAGCTGTCGCCCTTAGCTTTTCGCAACACGACACTGGTTAGTATGCCAGCGGCAAACGGTATCCCCAGGTAAATGGCTACGCTTTCGGCTATTTGCCCGATGGTGATGTTCACGGCTGCCCCTTTAAGCCCCATGAGCGGCGGTAATACGGTGATGAATACATATGCATAAACACTAAAGAATAAGACCTGAAATATACTGTTGAGGGCTACCAGTCCGGCTGCATATTCCCTGTTGCCTTCTGCCAGTTCATTCCAGACGATCACCATTGCTATACATCTTGCCAAACCGATCAATATGAGTCCGGTCATGTATTCGGGATAATCCTGTAAGAAGACTATGGCGAGCAGGAACATGAGCAGCGGGCCGATGATCCAATTGAGGAGGAGGGAAGCGCCCAAAATCTTCGTATTCCTGAATACCTCGCCCAGTTTTTCATAGCGAACTTTTGCCAGTGGCGGGTACATCATCAGGATCAACCCGATGGCCAGGGGTAGGTTGGTGGTTCCGCTGGAATAGGAATTGATCAGTGCGGGCACGGATGGCGCGAAGTATCCTAGTAATATCCCTATTGCCATTGCTCCGAATATCCATAACGTCAGGTAACGGTCGAGAAAGGAGAGTTTTTTGGGTGCTTCGGGATTGCCCTTGTTTGCGCTCATGCTAATATGTTCTGTTAGGAATTCCGGACAGTTTGTATGGCAAACTATCCGGAACTCTATTTTGCTGGAATGGTGTTCATTTCTAATTGCAGCAACCGGGCGCGCAACAAGCCGTCTGTTCTTTCGGCTTTTCCGCATAAACGGTAATGCTGTAGATGCCGGTGTTGCTATTCCTGAATTGTGCGATCTCTTCTGCTGATAGATAGGCCGCTAATATATCGTTAGGTATGTTGATGATCTTTTCTTTCTGGATGATGATGTTGGTGAAGCCGTTTGATTCGATCAGCTCCAGGTAGACCTGTTTTTGAATGGCACCGGACACGCAACCTGCGTACATTTCTGCGGCCTCCTGAATGGCAGGAGGGAGGTGGCCTTCCAATACGATATCGGAGATGCTGAAATGAGCACCGGGTTTGAGTACGCGGTGTATTTCTTTAATGACAGCGTCTTTGTTGGGCACCAGGTTGAGGACACAGTTACTTACGATTACATCGGCGATGTTGGCAGAGAGCGGCATTTTTTCGATATCGCCCTGGCGGAACACCACGTTGTGATAACCTAGCTTTTCGGCATTGGTTCTTGCTTTTTCGATCATGGCCGGTGTGAAGTCGATGCCGATCACCTTGCCGGTTTCACCGGTTTCGGCCCTGGCGACAAAGGCGTCGTTGCCGGCTCCGGAGCCTAGATCGACCACTACATCGCCCTTTTTGATCTTCGCAAACTGGGTGGGTAGTCCGCAGCCCAGGCCGAGATCGGCGTCGGGGTTGTAGCCTTCGAGGCTGGTATAATCGTCGGTCATGATATTGGCCGTTTCAATGGAGCAGCAACCTGATCCGCAGCAGGAGGCTGCATTGTCGGTTTTGTCCTGCAAGGCGATCTCA
This sequence comes from Paraflavitalea sp. CAU 1676, assembly GCF_029223285.1. Lineage (GTDB taxonomy): Bacteria > Bacteroidota > Bacteroidia > Chitinophagales > Chitinophagaceae > Paraflavitalea. The sequence goes on from NZ_JARHUJ010000012.1 coordinate 3,394, forward strand.
CTGTATTTCTGCCTTACCAGTTCTTTCAATTCTTCATTTGTTTGCATGGCTTTACTATTTATTGGTTTATTGCAATATTGCGATTTATGGCGGCAAAAAAAAGGATCAGCAACAGCCATCCTTGTTTACATAGGCTACAAAGAAGGCATCGAAGGCCAGTTTGTACTGTTTCCACACTTTGGGATCGATGCAATAACAAACACTGGTACCTTCTATGGTGCCCTGGATCAATCCGGCATTCTTCAACTCTTTTAAATGCTGGCTAATGGTTGCCTGGGCCAATCCCAATTCCTCTACCAGATCGCCACAAACACATGCCTGTGATTTGACCAGGTGTTGTATGATGGCTATACGCGCCGGGTGGGCGAGTGCCTTCATCATCTGGGCGAGCTTGTTTTGCTTGTCTGTAAATATCTCCGATTTCGTTAGTCCCATATCTATCGCAATATTACGATTGTGTTTTTGAATGACAACGATATTTCGTGGATTTTTTTATCAGGACCACGGCATCTCGTTGCGGGCAGTTGCTGGCATGCCGGGGTTCTTTATTGAATAACAGGAGATTATGCTTCTGGCATTCTATTCGTTCCCTACCCCTTTAAATAATAAAACCTACAATCATGAGCATGCAATCTTTCAACATCGTGGCCGGCCAAAGCAATATTCATTGGACGGGCAAAAAGGTTACCGGTTCTCACTTTGGCACCATCGGCATTAAGTCTGGCCGCCTGGATATACTTGATGGTCAGTTAACCGGCGGCGGCTTTGTGGTTGACACTACCTCGATCAAGATCGATGATGTGGCGGATGCGGCGCTGAACAAGCAATTTGCCGATCACCTGGCTTCGGACGATTTTTTCTCCACTGTCCGGTATCCGGAAGCGTTGCTGGTGATCACCGGCGTACAGGACAGCCGTGTTACAGGCGATCTTACTATTAAAGGGATCAGTCATTCGGTTGATTTTGCGGCGGAGACCCATATTACCGGTGATACGCTCAAGGCTTCTGCCACTATCGTGGTCGATCGTACGAATTACGGGATCAAATTCCGGTCGGGCAATTTTTTCCAAAACCTGGGGGATACGCTGATCTACAATGATTTTACCCTGGACGTGAACCTGACTGCTAAAGCTTTAAATACAAGTATATGATAACGATCAACAAATATGAAGGTGTTTTTGGCATGCATGCGCGGTCCAGGAAAGCGGAAGCAGCGCATCGGGGATTCGAGGGCGCCCTGGCTGCGCTGGAATCTTTTTATTATGGTTTTAATAACCGGGACATTGCCACCATGCATTTTGTATGGGATGACAGCGATGCCATCCTCCTCAACAACCCGGTAGGCAGCATGGCGAGGGGTAAGGAAGCGGTGATGGAGATATATGACAGGATCTTCTATGGCCGTGCCAGGGTATGGGTGGAACTGTCGGATATCGGGTTTTATGCAACGGACGAACTGGTGGTGTTTACAGGCACTGAATCGGGCGCTTTCACGAGCGATGGGGTTACCATTCCGTTGAAGATAAGGACCAGCAGGATCTTCGGGTTCCAGCCGCACCATCATCATTGGGTGCAATTGCACCATCACGGTTCTATCGACAACGCCGATGTGCTGCAGCGGTACCAGGATGCAGTATTGTGAATATTGAAGCCGGCCTTGCGCCGGCTTTTTTCGTGGGATATTGTGACGTTGCCTATTCTTAAGATATTCAGTAACTTTATACTGCTTTATTTCCCCAAAGACGTTTCTTCCATACCTATCTCCGCCGCCAATCCGACGATAGTTCCTTTATATCACTAACAATAAAGGCAATGGACAGGTCTATATTTGCAAAATTCGACGCTTCCGTAATTTGTTTTGGTCTTTTTTTGACCATGTTGCTCATGCTAAGGTTGGGTAACCGATTGAGAAAAAAAATGTGGCATGCGGGAGATACGGACACCCTTGGCGGCGTCAATGCGTTATTGGGCGCATTGTTTGGCCTGTGGGGTTTTATGCTGGCTTTTACCTTTAGTCAGTCTGGCAACCGCTTCGAGAACGTGCGGGGTTATATTGTGGACGAAGCTAATATGCTGCGCACTACCATCCTTAAAGCCGATTTCTTTCCCGACAGTATCAGGCGGGCTTACCGTACAGAATTGCGTAGTTACCTGGAAGAACGGATTGCTTATTATGAATATGCCAATAATGAAGCAGAATTCAGGAAAAACAGGGAGGCGTTGACTAAAACAGCGCACGCGCTCTGGGCTATGACCGTTGTACATTCCAAAAATGTGCCATTAAGCAGTGCTGCGAACGGTATGGCCAGCTCCCTGACCAATTTATTCGATATCGGTATTAAAAGAGAAGTGCTGTTAAGTTCCGGCATTCCGGCCCCAATTTCGATCATGCTGATCATACTTGTATTAGCAATATGTCTTGTCGGTGGATTTACCACCCCCACCATTAAGCGGAAAGAATGGATCGTTATTGCTGTGTTTGCCTTGCTGGCTTCGGGCATTCTGTATATCACGATGGATCTTGCGAGACCAATGGCTGGTTTGATCAAACCAGATGCAGGACAGGCAGCCATTGTAAATTTGCGCAGCTTTTTTAATGAATAAAGGAGCAATTAGAGGCAGTGCCGGACAATTGAATGTAATATTTGTGCCTGACGGGCAAGGTTCTAAAACAAGTAGGACCTCAAAAGTATTTTGAGATCCTACTTCTTGCTGTATATGCCAGCGTTGCGCTATTCGAATTTAAGGATCCAGCCACTTTCAAAAGTGCCGTTTCCGGTGAGGTCTCCGTCGTTACTTGTAGAAGTTCCACCCATCAAATATTTGTTGTCGGTAGTCTTTATAATAGTATTGGCATAGTCATTAAGGGTTCCTCCCAGCGCTTTGGCCCATTGTTTGTTGCCTTGTGCATTTAGCTGCAACAACCAGGCGTCCTTGCCTCCATGATGACCAGGCACGGTGGCATCGTTGCTTTGTGTAGTGGCAACGAGGTAGTAAGCGCCATCGGGGGCGATTGCCAACGCGCCTCCTTGCTCCTCCATATTTCCACCAAAGAGCTTTTGCCATGATTGGTTACCTTCTGCGTTGGTTTTGATCACCAGGATATCCATACTTTCTGTTTGTTGATTATAGGCCTTTCCCGCAACGAGGTATCCGCCGTCGTTCGTTACCACCCCGCTTCCCATATCGATATTGTTATATCCTCCATGGGTTTGTTGCCATAAAATGGTTCCCTCGGGCGTGCATTTTGCCATCCAGGCGCGCCAGGGGCCACCTCCGCCAATGTTGCCTATCAATAGAAACTTGCCATCGTTGGTAGGGATCACGTGGCGGCCCATCAAGTCATTACCAGTTTCGCCGATTGTAAATCCGCTCAACAAATCACCATCCGGAGCTACAATTATGTTCCATGCTTTGTTGTTGACATCGGAACTTCCCCCTACCTGTCCACCGGCGCTGCTTGAATAACCAGTAAAAAAACATTTACCACCGGAAAGAGCTGCTATACTTTGTGCGGCATCGATACCGGAGCCTCCGTACGTGCGGCTCCAGGCTATAATACCCTGGTCGTTGATCCTGGTGATCCAATAGTCGAAGTTGCCTTTGTTCCCATTTTCAATAGTTCCATCGTTGCTCCTGGTATTGCCGGCGATCATATAATTACCATCGCTGGTGGCAACGATTTTATTGAGATAATCTGCTTTTGAACCGCCAATCAATTTCTTCCACTGTAGCGCGCCAGCACTATTAAATCTGGCAATGATGCCCTCTTCCTGAGGTTCAGTGCGCCCCGGAATCGTTCCAAATACAGTTCCAACCATGATGACACCACCATCTGTGGTAGCCACCCCACTGTTAAACGATATGTGGAAATTATCGCTCGCCAGTTGTGAGAAAACCTTTTTAAAGTATGGTGTACGATTGATCTTTATTGAAGTGGCTGGCACGCGCTGATCGGCGGAGGTAATAGTCAGCGTTACCTCTTCCGCTGTGCCGGCAATTTCCTTATTGTTCTTAACATAAACTGTGGCCGAGCCACTGCCCTTTGTTGAACTAACCTGCAGCCAATCGGCCGATGGGGGCGTACTCAAACTCCACGCACCATCACTGGTGATGCTAATACTGTCGAGCGCATCAATATATCCTTGCAGGGTAATTCCGGTCTTGTTGGTTGAGAATTGAGATAGCGGGGTGTCGTCGCTTTTGTGGCAGGCCGTGCAGCAAAGCATGGCCGCAATGACCCAGGGTAATCTGTTCTTCATGAGATTTGGATTATTTGTTAGCCCAAAGATATTTTTGGCCGGGAAGTTCAAAAGTGTAATCGTCCGAAATGCCCATATGGGTTTTCGAAACGACCGATAAGATAGCCGGAAGGGTTCGTGTTGTGAACTTATTTCAAGGATGTGTAGGTTTTGGCTTATTTTTTTACTGCAAATACCCTTTCATTGCTTGATAGTCTATATATTTGGTAGACAATAATCTACTATGTACGCTATCTTTCATGAGCATCCTGATTGGTTCAGGCCTTTATTCAATGAACTTTCGGCCCGCCAGATTCCCTATGTGCAGCTTGATCCTACACGACATTATTTTGATATAGAAGAGAAAACATATCCTTATGCTTTGTTCTTTAATCGCATGAGCCCTTCGGCTTACCTGCGGGATGGGGTGCAGGGCATCTTTTACACCCTCAACTTTTTGAAGCACCTGGAAGACAACGGGATACCAACGGTCAATGGTTACAAAGCCTTTACGTACGAAACGTCGAAAGCATTGCAACTGAGTCTGCTGGAGCGACTGGGACTCGGTTATCCGAAGGCCAGGGTGGTGAACCACGTAAGTCAGCTGGCAGCGGCTGCAGAGGGGCTCCGGTTTCCGGTAGTGGTGAAGGCGAATATCGGTGGCAGCGGTGCCGGTATTACACGTTATGATTCGCTGGAAGTGCTGCAGGAGGCTGTAGTGCAAGGCGATATTTCATTTGGTATCGATCATACTGCGCTACTGCAGGAATTTATCCCGGCGCGTGGAGGTTTCATTACCCGGGTTGAGACGCTGGGTGGTAAATACTTATATGCAATCCGTGTGTACACGACCGGGGAGAGTTTTAATCTATGTCCCGCCGACATTTGCCAAACGAACGATGGCAAAGAACTGGTACGCAATGCCTGTGCGCTGGATGCGCCGAAGAACGGACTGAAAGTAGAAGCTTATACTCCTCCTGATGAGGTGATCCAGGCGATTGAAACAATCGTGCAAGAGACGGGTATCGATGTGGGCGGTATTGAATACATCATCGATGATCGTGATGGCTCCTTACTTTACTATGATATCAATGCGCTTTCGAACTTTGTGGCCGATGCTGATAATGTGATCGGGTTCAACCCGCACAAAAAACTGGTGGACTTTCTCCAGACGAAAGCAGCTCAAACTGTATCCCCATTAACCCACGCCCATTAATTATACTGACTATGAAATATGGTTACTGGCTTCCTGTTTTTGGCGGATGGCTGCGCAATGTAGCCGACGAGCAGATGTCGCCCACCTGGGATTATGTTAAAAACCTGGCCATCAAAAGTGAGGACTGGGGATATGATGTTTCGCTGATCGCGGAGCTCAATCTCAATGATATCAAGGGCGTGCAGGGGCATTCGCTCGACGCCTGGAGTACGGCTGCTGCGCTGGCCGCTGTTACCAAACGCATTGAATTGATGGTGGCGGTGCGGCCGACATTTCATAATCCGGCTTTGCTGGCCAAGCAAGCGGCCAATATCGATCACATCAGTAATGGCCGCATCACTTTGAACGTTGTATCGAGTTGGTGGAAAGATGAGGCAGAAAAGTATGGTGTTCATTTTGAACAACATGATGATCGTTATGCCCGGACAGCCGAATGGCTAACCGTGCTCGATAATGTGTGGAAGCGGGATGGGTATAATTTTGACGGAAAGTATTATAAAGTAAAAGATAATGTACTGCAGCCGAAGCCGGTTTCCGCTCCGCGGCCTTTCATCTATGCGGGCGGCGAATCGGATACGGCCAAAGACCTGATCTCTTCGACCTGTGATGGTTATGTGATGCATGGCGATTCGGTAGAGGTGATCGCCCGCCGAATCAATGACATGAAGGAACGGCGTGCGCGAAAGAATCTGCCCCCGATGAAATTTGGGGTAGCCGCTTACAGCATCATCCGCAACAGCGAGCAGGAAGTAAAGAAGGAGTTGCAACGTATTACGAATGTGCAGGAAGGCAGCGCGGGGTATCACAATTACCAGCAATGGATCTCGGGCACGCAGCTGGAGCAGCGGGTGTCGCTGGAAGATTACTCGGTCTCCAATCGCGGGTTACGTACGGGGCTAACCGGTACGCCTGGTAAGGTACAGGACACGATCGGCGAGTTTGAACGTATCGGTGTCGACTTCTTTTTACTGCAATGCAGTCCGCAACTGGAGGAAATGGAGCGCTTTTCGGAAGCTATTATACAACCCAGTTTTGCGGATGCTGTCACTATTTAGTCAAGCTAACCTATGGCAAGAATACATCCGCTATTCCGTTAATTCAATAAGTTATTTTGTATGAAGCCAATACTTTATCGCATCATGTTGCTATTGCTGGTCGCTCTGTGTAGCACCAGTATGTATGCTCAAAGCGCCAACGAGCCGGCGGTCATCGAGAATTATTACAAAGTAAAATGGGGGTATGCTGCGGAGTTCATCGAACTATGGAAGAAAAACCATTACCCCTTCTTGAAGAAGGCCCAGGAAAAAGGCGATGTGCTCACGGTGGTTGCTGTAAAGCCCAGTTTGCACGCGGGGGAGGAGACCCGGTGGGACTTTAAAGTGACCATCCGGTTCAAAAATCTGCAAGCTGCTTTCGACCCCAACCTCACTGCTCCTTATAAGAAAGCATTATATCCCGACCTCGAGAAATTAGACAAAGACGAGCAGCACCGCTTTTCTTTATTACTGGCCCATTGGGATGTACTGGTAGAAGAGATCAAGCTATAGCTGTGATATTGTTTCGCCCGCGATATGGGCCGCTTCACTTATCATATGGTCCGTTTGACCGGTGTGGTGCTTGGGCTGATCCCGCTACTACCGGAACTTTAGGTGGTGAATGTAATCATCATCTAAAAGTATCAATATGGACAAGCATACAGAAAACGGATTTGCCAGGTATGGCACCTATGAACCAACCCGTACGGGCATCTTACTCGTAGACCCGTACAACGATTTCCTGCACCCCGATGGGAAATCTTATCCCAAATCGAAGGAAGTGATCGAGGGTGTTCACTTACTCGACAATATGCGCAAGGTCATCAGGACGGCGCGTGAACTGGGTATCCGCGTTTTTTATGTTCCCCACCACCGTTCGGAACCCAACGATTTCAACAATTGGAAATATCCCACCAGTGGCCAGCTTTCAACGAAGGAGCGACAGGTTTTTGCCAAGGACTCCTGGGGCGGCACTTTTCACGAAGATTTTTTACCCCTTCCCAACGATGTGATCATTAAGGAGCATTGGGCGCAAAATGGCTTTGCCAATACCGACCTCGATCAGCAGCTGAAGCAACATGATGTAGATCGCGTGATCCTGATCGGCATGCTGGCCAATACCTGTATCGAAGCTACGGGCCGCATGGCGATGGAGCTGGGGTATCATGTAACGCTGGTGAAGAATGCTACGGCCACCTATTCGTGGGATCATATGCATGCTGCGCATGAATTGAATGGCCCCAGCTACGCGCATGCTTTGCTCGATGCCGATGAGTTGTTGGCTATTCTACAGGGAAAGACTATTATCAAAAACGCTTAAATCAAGGATCATGGAATTTTTTGAAGAACATATAGCCGACTCGCCTTTGCAGCTGCGTCAGCACAATCCGGGTTTCTGGCAGGTGACGATCGATGCACCGCCGCTGAACCTGTTTGGCCCCGAACTACTGGATGGCCTGGAAGAACTGGTCAAGAGGATGCGGCAGTCACCGGAATTGCGGGTGATTGTTTTCGATAGTGCGGTCGAGGAGTTTTTCATTGCGCATTTCGACGTGGTGAAGGGGCAGGAAATACTGAAGCGGAAAACTGCTTCGGGGATACCGCCCTGGATGGATGTGGCGATGCAGTTGCGTGAATCGCCGGTGATCAGCATCGTGTCGATACGCGGCCGTACGCGCGGTGTAGGTATCGAGTTTGCTACGGCCTGTGATCTGCGCTTCGCCAGCGAGAAAGCAGTCTTCGGTCAATTCGAGGTAGGGGTGAGTACGATACCGGGTGGCGGTAGTATGGAGTTTTTGCCCTTGGTGGTAGGGCGCGCCCGCGCCCTCGAATTGGTTGTCGGTGCGGATGATATCGATGCGGTGACTGCCGAAAAGTATGGGCTGATCAATCGCCTGCTCCCCGACGATCAACTCGATGCGTTCGTTTTCAATCTTGCGCAACGCATCAGCCAGTTTGATCCCGTGATCACAGGACAGGCGAAAACCATGATCAACAAACGATCGCCACAACCTTCGGTGGATGATCTGAAAGATTCCCGGACTGCTTTTATCCAGTCTACGCTACGGCCCGAGCGGAAGCGGGTGAACCAGCGATTACAGGAATGGGGCATTCAGCATTACAACGATTTTGAATTAAACGTAGGCTCGTATTTAAACCGCATCGGCGACGATGGGGATGGCTTATAACCTTTATAATTTATTTTTATGAAACTAGCAGAACAAGTAGTGGACTCCAGCTACAGTGCAGTCATCAATGCACCGATCGAAAAGATCAATTTACCGGAATGGGCTTTTAATTTGTCGGAAAAGGATTACCAGGAATGTTCGCCAGCGCATGTAACCGCTGCAGTGACTACCGGTCCGGATGGCAGACGAATGTCGATCAATGTAGAAGTGCTCGGTGGCAGTCCCATGGTACAGCATTACCAGGAGGAAGTGTCGAAGCCGGATCATTTGGTGCTGACTTCTTTTTCGGATGTGTATACGCCGGCGGGCCGTATCGTGATGCACGTGCGCTGGGAGCTCATCGTGAAAAAGATCAGTGATACGCAGACAGAGTTTACCAACCACGTTACTTCCCATGCAACGGAGGATATGGTCAACAACCTGGAAAAGCAGGGCATTCCTTTTTCGCTCTTCAAGGCGCAGAGACAACCCGTTTCAACCTATCATAACCAGACGGAGACGCCGCGCTTTGCTGCCAGTATTGAACGGGCTGCGCTGCTGGCGGGGCGTTAAGGAGGGAGATTCTTTGCGGTTTACTTTGAAGGTCGAAACACGTTTTCCTTTGGAGCTACTTTGAAAGCCGGACAATAAAGGAGATGTCCTTCGCAGGCTACTTCCTTTTCAGCCAGCTTTCGGGCAAATAGAGGATACAAATGTTCATGGACCGGTTATCGGCCGAGAGCATGGCTGACTGTATCTCGATCTTTGTGCCATCCGGACTGAAGGTAGGGTGGGGGTGATCGGCTGCCGTAGTTTTATGCCCTGCGGTGAGGGTGATCATTTCGCGTGTGCGGCGATCGATGAGGTATACGTTGCGGCTAAAGTCGTCGCCTACGGCAAAGCGACCGTCCGGTGAGCCGTGCACATGCCATAAGCCGCTGCCGGCGGGCGTTTGACCGGCGATGACAGCCTCACGGCTACGCAGGTTGACAATGGCCAGGCCGGTTGGTTTTTCGCGGGTGCCGGAAGGGCCCCAATCGGCTTCCTGGCCCGGGTTGGCGCCACCGACCCCAGTTGCGGGCGCTGCCACGCCGGTGTTGGTGCCGGGTATCTTGCGGTGGCCCATGATGGCGATGGCGACTTCATCTTTCCCAATTACGGCTTCGTGTGTTACCCATTCGTAGGGTGCTTCGGGATACAAGGGACGCAAGCCTGTTCCATCGGCCATGACCGTCCAGGTGCGCTGTGGCGATTTGCCACCGGTTTCCCAGCAGAAAACTATTTCATCGGGTTTCCAGGTATTGGCTTGTATATGTCCCACCTGGAAGGGAACTGCGATCACGTGCCGGATCTCACCCGTGTTGATATTCATGCGGGCAATGCCAGATGGACCTGCTCCCATTTTGCGGGGACCAAAGCTGGGTTCTATTTTGGCGTCGGCCGGCAAACGGCGTGCAGCCTCTTCTTTGCCTATGCGAAAATAAACCCATTCCTCGTTAGCATCGAGGGCCATATCACCGCCGGCGCCTATTTCGGGCGGTGTGGTTCCGCATATCCGCTGATAGGCATCGGGCGCTTTCATTTTTCCTGCTTTGCTATCGGTAAATACTTTGGCCAGGTCTACTTCGATGATCTGCAGCGATCGTGGTGCTGCACCCCGTGCTGTATCGGCGCCAGCGTTCGGGTTACGCATAAAATACAGTTTCATGGAGCGCTGCGCTATGTTGAGCATGCCGGTATAACCACCTTCGGATACCTGTACGATATTGCCGGTTGTTTCATGCACGGCCAGCGCTTCACCATTGGCGAGTGCAGAGCGGAAGATGACCCATTGCCCGTCGGCCGTCCACTGCGGATGGGTGGGATAGATCTTCGAATCGCCATGTGGCTTGCTGGTGAGGAACACGAGTCTTGCGCCCGTTTGCGGGTCCTTCATCTCTTTTCTTTCGGCGGGGAAACGTTTGCCTAGTTGGGCGGGGGCAAGGGCGGATAACAACAGCAGCGGCAATAATACAAAGCCTTTGACGGCCTGGTAAGTATATTTCATATAGCATTACGTTGGGTAGTGCCAAGGTAACCAGCCATTGCTCTTTTGCCGTCCTGTTGTGTCCTGTGCAAATGGGGTGAGCCGGGATCAGGCGTCCGGTATTTCAGGCTCTACCAGCCTGGCAAGCTTCTCGAGTGACTCCTGCCAGCCCAGGTAGCACATCTCTACTGGTATCACCGCAGGAATGCCTTCCTGAGTTATTTTGATTTCCGTACCTGCTATCGTTTTCCTGAGCGATACAGTGGTGGTCATTTCTCCCGGCAGGTTCGGATCGTCGAATTTATCGGAGTATTTCAACAATTCGTTGGGTTTTATCTCCAGATAAGTTCCTCCGAAGGAGTGACTATGGCCGGTGGAAAAGTTCTGGAAGGACATTTTGTGCGAACCGCCTTTTTCTACCCGCATCTCGTGTACGGTACAAAGAAAACCGTAAGGAGGCAACCACGAAGCGATCGCATTGGGTTCTGTAAATGCGCGGAATACTTTTTCCGGAGAAGTTTTAAGGACCCTGTGTAAAGAAACCGTGTTAGTTGACATATCATCAGTTTATGTTCCTACTCATCTGGCTTTTCGGTGACGCCCGTTTTTGTGGTGGTGACTGCTCCACTCAGCTTTTGTGCTGGCTGTACAAAGATGGTAAGAAGTTTTATATTGGGCAGGGGCGATATACGGCTTTTCCATGGGGTGGATGCGAGCTCGATCAGTGGTTAGAGCCATTTTGAAATCCATATTTCATAGTTTTGCGGCAAACTGTTATGCTATGTCTGTTCTTAAGTATATCAATCCCTCTACCAGGGCCAACAATGATACAGGTTTCGGCGCCAACACGAGCAGCAGTGGCGGCCGATTTGTGAACCGGGACGGCTCTTTCAATCTTCGCAAGGTCGGTTTGCCTTTCTGGGACCGCACGAGTGTTTTTCATATCCTGTTGAACCTCTCTTCCTGGAAGTTCTTTTCAGTGATCATTCTCTTTTTTATAGGCATCAACCTGGTGTATACGTCCGTTTATTTCTGGCTGGGCGCCCAGCAGTTTACAGGTATGTTGAGCCATACCCGCTGGGAGGAGTTCAAGGAACTTTATTTTTTCAGTACGGAGACCTTTACTACGGTTGGATACGGAAGAGTTAATCCAATTGGCGACGGTGCCAATTTTGTAGCTTCACTCGAGTCGCTCAACGGTTTTCTCTCACTGGCGATATTTACGGGTTTGATCTATGGCCGATTCTCCAAGCCGAAGGCCTACCTTGCTTTCAGTGAGCATGCAACCATCACCGCTTATAAAGATAAGACCGGTCTGATGTTTCGGTTTGTTTCCTACAAAGACCATCACACACTTACGGATGTAGAAGTTATTGTAACTGGCGCATTGTTGGTACAAGAAGACAATAAACGGGTCTACAAATTCTTCGACCTGCCATTGGAGCGCAGCAGGATTCAAAATCTACCGATGAACTGGACGGTGGTTCATCCGATCGATGAACACAGTCCGCTGCTGGGATTGAGTGAGCAAGACGTGAAAGATTGTGATGTGGAGATCTATGTGCTGGTAAAGGGCTTCGATGATGTATTCTCAAACCAGGTGCTGAAGCGCACCTCCTATACGCATGCAGAGATCAAGTTTAACCGAAAGTTCGTGCCGATGTACCGGGAAACCACCACTACTACGATCCTCGAGTTGAATAAGCTGGATGAGTTTGTGGAGGTAAACTAAGGGTAAGGGAAGGTATGCTTTTTGCCCAATACAAATCCTGCGGCGACCCTTAGCGAGAAGGATATCGACCATGCCTGGGGCGTGACCGCATGGCATCAAAATTGAAGCGTTCTGCGAAAAAGAGCATTATGTACACTACAGCCATCAAATCGCAGGACGAGGCGTTGACCCATTTGTTTTTTCACTGTTGCCTCAAAGACGAAATGCTAACCGATGCGGAATTGGAAACGGTTTCCGGCAAACTGGTGGCTGCCGGCCTTAACAAGACGCTGAATTTTAAGGAAGAGATGGTCAAATACCGCGCGTATAGCCATCAGCTTACCGATGAACCTGCTTACCTGCAGTTCCTGGTGGAACAGATCAATCCTGTTAATGAGCTGGCCCTTTACTCTTATTGCGCTGAACTGGTGTTGAGTGATCAGACGTTGTCAGCAGTAGAAGAGACCCTCTTAATCAATATCGCGGCCGCTCTGGGTATCAGTCGCGAAGAGGAGGATGTTGTTAAAAGATTGATGGTGCAGCGAAGGGTAGTGGAAGCGGATAAGTTATTTTAGGTTAGCATCCATGAGCTTTAGAGTTCAAGGCTTCCTCATAAAGGTGGCAATGTCTATAAACGGCGCCACCCATATCTGTGCTTCGTTCTTTTTCAAAAACTGCAGCAGCTCCCGGTGTGCTTCGGCCGATACGTTGAGCGCATGCTCGCCGCCCACTCCGTGAAATACAAAAACGAGCAGCGCATGGTCCTTCATTGCTTTCTGTACGGCAGCGATGAGTTCCGCTCCGCTATTTCCTGCCGGTGCCATCCATTGGATGGTCCTGTTGCCAAAGCCGTTGACCGTATTTGCATCGGGGGTGGCATCCCGGATGCCCGTGAAATGATCTTTTACTGCGTATAGATAAGAAGAATCAGCTACTTTGGTGTCTCCACAAGGGCAGGCGAGGGTTCTTTGTTTTTTGCCATCTGTTGCTTCCAGCAGTGCATTATTGACCTTTATTTCATCTGTCATTCGTTGCAGGGTGTAGTTGTTGAGGTCGTAGTCGGGCTTTACCCACTCGCGCCCGGGCCTTTTACCATAACAGGGATGGTAGAGTGTATGGTTGCCCAATTCATGCCCTTTGGCGGCTGCTTTTCTCCAATCGCCGATACGTTGTGTAAAAGGGGCGGCTGATCCTATCAGGTAAAAGGTTCCTTTAAAGCCGGCCGAATCCAGCGTGGGTATTACCTGGTCGAGGTGTATATTAAGTGCGTCGTCGTAAGTAAGCGCCACGGCAGCTTGTTTCCTGTTCCAGGTATTTGTTTGTGCACAGGAACTGAATCCATGGCAGATCGTCAAAAGCAGGAGGGCTGGTGTTGTTATACGCATATGGTGGCAACTTTGTCACTAAATATAAGACAACTGTTGCATAACTTAGACGCTTCGTTCATTAATTGGAGAATATGAATACAACAGGAAGAACAGTTTGGGCAGTATTGGCGATGCTCGTGTTGATGGTGGCGGGGCATTTGCGGGCTGCTGCACAGTCAACTGCCCGGCCCAATATCGTGGTGATACTTTCAGACGACCATGCCTACCAGGCCATCAGTGCCTATGGGAGCCGGCTTACCCAAACACCGCATATCGACAGGATCGCCCGGGAAGGGGCCCTGTTTAATAAAGCTTATGTAACCAATTCCATTTGCGGTCCGTCACGCGCTACTATCTTAAGCGGAAGGTACAGCCATAAGAACGGGTTCAAAGACAATGTGCAGAGTGATTTCAATTTCAACCAGCACATCTTTGTGAAAGACCTGCAGCAGGCCGGTTATCAAACCGCCTGGATAGGGAAGATGCACCTGGGTGACAGTACGCCGCAGGGTTTTGATTATTACAACTTACTGCCGGGACAAGGGCACTATTATAATCCGGATTTCATCGGGGTGGGCAAGGTGCGTAAGCAATACCATGGATATGTTACCAATATCATTACCGACCTGTCGGAACAATGGTTGAACGGAAGGGATAAGGACAAGCCTTTTTGCCTGGTGATCGGCCACAAGGCCACCCACCGCGTATGGATGCCCGACCTGCCCGATCTTGGCCTGTTTGAGAACAAGACCTTCCCGCTGCCAGCGAACTTTTATGATAATTATGCCACCCGCAAAGCTGCGATGGTGCAGGATATGTCGATCGACAAAACCATGTTGATGGATTATGATCTGAAGATGTATGATAGCGTGGCGGTGGCCGACAGGCAAGCTGCTGTTAAAAGAATGGATGCTGTACAGAAGAAGACCGTGCTGGACCACTACAAAAAGATCTATGATGACCTGAAGGCACGCAAGCTGAGCGGTAAGGAGCTGGTGGAGTGGAAATATCAGCGGTACCTGCGCGACTACCTCGCTACGGCAGCTTCGCTCGACAGGAATATAGGCCGGGTACTGGATTATCTCGACCAGCATGATCTTACAAAGAATACCATTGTGATCTATCTATCGGACCAGGGCTTTTATATGGGCGAGCATGGCTGGTTTGATAAACGATTCATGTACGAAGAATCGTTCCGCACCCCTATGGTGATGCGCTACCCCGGCGTTATCAAACCCGGCAGCAAGGTCAATGATTTTGTGATGAACCTCGATATTGCGCCCACCTTGCTGGATGCTGCTAAAGCCAATAAGCCGGCGGACCTGCAGGGGCTTTCATTTCTTCCTTTGTTCAACAAGGGGCACCATGCCACACGTGATGCCCTGTATTACCATTATTATGAGAATGGCGAGCATGCGGTGTCGCCGCATTTCGGGATCAAAACCAAGCGGTATAAGCTGATCCGTTTTTACAAGCGGGTAGAGAGCTGGGAGTTGTTTGACCTGGAAAAGGATCCACACGAATTGAATAATATCTATCCCACGCCAAAGGGTAAGGAAGTGGCCGCTGGCTTGAAAAAGCAACTCGCTGCCCTGATCGATCAATACGAGGACACGGAGGCGAAAGTTATTTTTGAGCAGTCTATTGAATAATGGATTATGGCAATGCCGGGGCGAGCTGGCATTAGACGAACCCTTCAGGTCTTTGGGATCTGAAGGGTTCCTGCGTTTGGGGCTGGTTGTGGGGTGTTCAACAGTTGATGCTTTCTTTTTGCCAATTCATCTTGGCCGCTATTTTCTTCCGCTTGAATGTGAGGTAATCTTTGTCTTTCATCATTCAAATTGTGAAGTTATGCGTGTAAAAAGTGTATTGTACTATCTTCTTAGCGGCGCCATCGGATGGACGTCGTGCGACAAAGATGATGCGCAAACGCCTGCTGACCCCACGCCGGGTGATACTGAAATCACAGTGCAGGTGACGCCCGTGGCTGGCTCCGAAACGGAGTATGGATCAACGACCGACGTTGCTCCGCTGAACGCCCGTTTCTTTGGTATTACCAAACTGGCACTGGATACCCGCGACAATAAAACAGCGCTTTACCTGATCGACCAAAGTGATGCCGACCTACGCATTGTGGAAGGCAATAAGGTAAGGACCGTGTCGAACATCATGGGTGTGTATGCGTTGGCGCAGAGCATTTGTCTGGCTCCAGGTGGAGCGGGCAAGGTGTATATCACTTCGGGATACGGACAACTGGTACTATTTGATGTGAACCTTCCTTATGAGTGGGGCGTGAATCCGAAAGTGATCATCGATCGGAATGCGGTGAATGGAACCAGGACCGGTGTGGGTGGTACGCGGGGCATTGCCGTTGATGCCAATGGTGATATATTCCTGGGCAACGCGTATGTTAATGCGGTGACAAAGGTCAATAACAGCAGTCATACTATTACTGCCTTTGCGGGTGTGCCGCTGCCCGATCAGGCGAATGAAACACCGCCCTTTGCAGATGGGGATGCTCTTACCAAAGCGGTGTTTGGAAATGTATCTGATGTTTGTATCAATAAAGCAGGCAAACTGTATGTAGCGGACCGGCTTTACCGTACCATTCGTGAGATAGACGGTGGAAAGGTTAAGGCGCTGTTCACTCCATCACCCTATCCTTATGAGAACTATATACAACCTTCGGTAGATGGTGCTTTGAAGGATGCCAAATCTGCTATGATCAGCTATGTGGCCGTTCCGCAGGACAACAGTAACCGTATTTTCTTCTGCACCTCCGGTGGGCTTCGGCTTATTTTGTTGGATGAGCAGCGGGTGATCACGCTGAAGCAATTCCCGCAGGGCATCCATGGCATGGCAGTTGCGGCCGACGGTAAAACGGTGTATATCGCCAGCGGTTACGGTGTTGTGAAGGTGGCGTTGAGCAAGTAGTAATTCTACAAGCAACGAATGGTGCCACCATCTACCCGGATGATCGCGCCGCTGATGTAATCGGCGTAACGGCTGGTGAGGTAAGCGACTGCACCGGCGATCTCTTCGGGCTGACCGAACCTCCCGGTATCGTTGGGTATAAATTCCTGTGCTGCCCTGGACTTGATCTCTTCAATATCCGTACCCCATCCAAATTTTGGTGCTGCGTTGATGAGCCACTCCTCCACCATCGGATTCATGATGGCGCCAGGTGATACCACATTAGAGGTAATTCCGGTTCCTTTCAGCTCCCTGGCCAGCGACACCGATAAATTGTGGCGCGCGGCCAACGTGGCATTGTAATGAGGTTGTTCTTTAATGGGTTGTATACCCAGTCCGCCCCCAATATGTATGATGCGACCCCAGCCTTTTGATTTCATCGCGGGAAGGATGCGGTGCACCATACGTACATACGACAGCACATTGGCGTTGTAGATGTTTGCCCAGTCCTGGGATGTTGCATCCGTCCAGGATTGGTGACTCACGACCCCTGCATTGTTGACCAGTATGTCGATGGGACCATCTTTCAGGGCTGCTGTAGCTACGGCGTCGGCCCCTTCGTCGGTACTGAGGTCGCCGATGGCTGTAGAGACTGAGCCTCCTGCGCTGGTTATGTTATCTGCTACCTTGTTGGTGCGATCGATATTGCGGCCATGAATGACTACTGCTGCTCCTTCTGCCGCCAGCAGTTGTGCGATCGATTCGCCCAGGCCTGCACTGGAGCCTGTTACCAAGGCTCTTTTTCCTCTTAACTGTAAATCCATATTTGTCTTTTATTTTTTGCTGAATTTCATCACCCATGTAGGTGAGTACAAAGTTCATGCAATCAACCTATCGGGTTGTTTGTTCAAAAGCTCAAATATGGTTTGTTAGAAAGCTCAGTGGCGAGCGCGAAGGAACATGTTGGTACGGAAAGCACCAAACATCAGCCGCGAAGAACTGGTTATCATCTGAGCATTACCAACCCTTGACTGCGCCACCTTTGAATGCTTTTGCGGCTGCCTGCTCGGTAGCCTGGGATTGATAGGCTTTGACAAAGTTCTTTACTTTTTCAAGGTCCTTGTTGTCCTGCCTGGCTACAATGACATTTACATAAGGTGATTCTTTCTCCTCTGTCAGGATGCCCAACTCCGCCGGATCCAGGTTGGCCTGTGCCGCAAAGTTGTTGTTGATGATGGCTACCACTACTTCCTTGTCGTCCAGCACGCGAGGCAGCTGAGGCGCTTCAATCTCCACCAGTTTCAGCTGTTTAGGGTTTTCCAGGATATCAGTTACTTTGGGAAGCAGTCCTACACCATCTTTCAATTTCAGCAGACCGCTCTTTTGCAACAACAAAAGTGACCGCCCGCCATTGGTGGGGTCGTTGGGAATGGCAATGGTGCTGCCGGGTTGCAGGGCTTCGATATTCTTTATTTTTTTGGAATAAGCAACGATGGGATAAACGAATGTTTTACCTACTACTGCCAGTTTGTATCCCCGCTGTTTGGATTGCGCTTCCAGATAGGGTACATGTTGAAAGGCATTGACGTCGATATCGCCCTGGTTGAGTGCTTCGTTGGGTACCACGTAGTCATTGAAGGCTACGAGTTCCACTTCGAGGTTGTATTTCTCTTTGGCTTCCTTCTTAGCGGCTTCGGCCAATTCGCGCTCAGGGCCCGATGCTATACCTACTTTGATGTGGTTGGGGTCGTTTTTGCTGCCGGCGTTGCCGCAGGATGCGAGTACGGTTGCAGCCACAACGGCGGCAATGAATGAATGTCTTTTCATATTATCTCCGATTGAATTTTTTAGATAGTTTATCGCCTGCAAACTGGATAGCAAATACCAAGGCTACCAGCAGGATCAGTACGGTGTTCATGATGAAGGCATCATACCCGATGTAGCCATATTGATAACCGATCTGGCCCAGACCACCTGCGCCTACCGCGCCTCCCATGGCCGAGTAGCCGACCAGGGTGATCAGGGTGATGGTGGCATTGTTGATCAAAGATGGTAGCGCCTCGGGCATTAGTACTTTGGTAACTATTTGCAAGGGGCTAGCTCCCATGGCTTTCACCGATTCTATGAGGCCGTATGGTACTTCCAGGAGGCTGTTTTCCACCAGCCTTGCTATAAAGGGGGCTGCGCCGATGCTCAGGGGTACCAGTGCGGCCCGCATGCCAATGGAGGTGCCAACGATGCTGCGGGTGAAAGGGATCATCCAAACGATGAGGATGATGAATGGGATGGACCGGAATACATTGATTACGCCAGAAAGTATGCGATGGTACAGAGCGCTTTCCAGTAGCTGGCCTTTCCTGGTAAGGAATAACGCGATGCCTGCTGGTAGCCCCAGTACAAAGCCGAAAAAGGCTGCCGCGAAGGTCATGAATATGGTTTCCCACAGTCCGCCCAGCAATAATGAAATGGTGTTGTTGTCAAACATATCCCTTGATGATGTTTTTAATGTTACGCTGGTTGAAATACTGAATGGCCTTGTCGTTATCGGGCTTTGTGCCCTGTAAGTGCAGCAGCAGCTTGCCGACGGTCGATGGTCCTACGTTTTCGATATCGGCCTTCACCAGTTTATGCGGTACGCGCAATTGATTGTATACGGTGTCGATCAATTCATCGAAGGAGATATTGCCGGTTAATTCCAGTTCAACGAGCGGTGTATACCCGTTGGCCTCCTGCGGTTGCAGTTGCGAGAACAGATCAGGCGGCACGGTCATGTTGCCGGTGTTCATAAACTGTTGCAGTATAGGATGCGGATTGTCGATCAGCAGTTGGGTCAGTGTTCCTTTGGCGACGAGTTTACCATGGTCGATGACGGCTACATGGTTGCAGATCGCTTTCAACACGTCCATTTCATGGGTGATCAACAGGATGGTGATCTTCAGTCGTTGGTTGATATCGCGCAACAGCTGCAGGATGGATTGCGTGGTGGCGGGGTCGAGGGCGCTGGTGGCTTCATCGCACAACAACAGCAGGGGATCATTGGCCAATGCACGTGCTATGGCTACGCGTTGTTTTTGTCCGCCCGAAAGGTTGGCGGGGTATTCACCGGCTTTATGTTCCAGGCCTACGATCTTCAGCAGTTCCTGCACTTTTCTTTCTATGGTGCCCCGGTCTGCTTTGTCGAGCTCCATCGGTAGCGCTACGTTGTCAAATACGGTGCGGGAAGCGAGGAGGTTGAAATGTTGAAAGATCATCCCGATCTTTTTACGATGTTGGGACAATTCTCTGTTGCTGAGCCTTGTGAGGTCGATGTCGTTGATCAGTATCTGTCCGCTATCCGGCCGCTCCAGCAGGTTTACGCAACGGATCAGGGTACTTTTTCCGGCGCCTGAGCTACCAATGATGCCTACGATATCGCCTTCGGCGATCTGCAGGTTAACATCATCCAGCGCTTTAAATGATTGATGCCGTTGCCGGAACGTTTTGGAGATATTCTTAATCTGGATCATTCAATAATTGTTCATAAAAGCAAAGTCCCCGGATTAATCCAGGGACTATAGGACGTGATAGTCTACTGCAAAAGTAGGGTAATATAGGCGATGGTCCAAATCTTCTACCGCTGCAAATTGTTAAAGTGATAGGGGGTGGTGGAGCTTAATACATGACCGCTTTGGGTTCCAATTGTTCTTCCAGGCCAAATACGCCGCCTTCGCGGCCAATACCCGATTGTTTGTAGCCTCCGAAAGGCGCCAGGGGATCGTGCTGGATGGAATTGATCGCCACGCGGCCTGCACGTAGCTGTGCTGCCACCCGCATAGCCCGTGGCTGGTCGGCAGAACTAACGTAAGCATGGAGGCCATAGATGGTGTCGTTGGCGATCTGGATGGCTTCCGCTTCGGTTTTGTAAGTAATGACCGACAGTACTGGGCCAAAGATCTCTTCCCGGGCGATGGTCATGTCGCTGGTGACGCCGGTAAAAATGGTTGGTTTCACAAAGTAACCAGCTGATAATCCATCGGGTCTTCCTTCGCCGCCGACCAGGAGTTCTGCTCCTTCCTGAATGCCTGCCTGTATGTAATGCTGAATGCGATCATATTGTTTGACGCTGGCCATGGGGCCGATGACGGTTGATTCATCGTTCGGGTCGCCCACCTTCATGGACTGTACAGTGCGCAGCAGCAGTGTTTTTACCTGGGGCAGGAATTGTTCCGGTACCAGCAGTCGCGATGCGGCTACACAGGCCTGTCCGCTGTTCTGAAAGGCGGCCTGTACGGCCATGGGGATGGCGGTTTCGAGGTCGGCATCGTCGAGGATGATATTGGCCGATTTGCCGCTGAGCTCGAGGGTGAGCCGTTTCATGGTGTCGATGGCGTTGCGGGCAATGATCTTGCCGACTGCGGTAGAGCCGGTGAAGGTGATCCTATCGATATCGGGGTGTGTAGACAGTATGGGACCCATTACATCGCCACGACCATTGATGACGTTGATAACGCCGGCGGGCAGGCCAGCCTGATCGAAGGCTTCTGTAAGCATTTGTGTTTGCAGGGCGCTCATTTCGCTGGGCTTGATCACGGTAGTGCAACCGGCCGCGATGGCGGCGGCCAGTTTAACACAGATGGAGCCTGCATTGGAGTTCCAGGCAGTCAGGATCGCGGTTACGCCTACCGGTTCCATCCGTACAGTTGTTTTGCCGGTGGTTCTTTCAAAAGCATAATCCTGCAAGATGCCTTTGAAGTCCAGGAATATCTGTGCTGCATAGCGGTTGGACCACAATGATCTTTGTACCGTGCCTCCATATTCCTCGATGGTAGCCTGTTTGAGGTCGTCTAAGCGGGCCATAATGGCATCGTGCAGTTGCTGAAGATATTGCATGCGTTGCTCGCGGGTGGTTTGTGCAAAAGTCGGGGATGCTTTTTTCGCGCTATCGATGGCGGCGAGGACATCCTGTTCATCGCCCAATACTACCTGACCAATTACCTTATTGTTAGCGGGATTTTCAATATCCATGCGTTGATGGCCGTGTGGTGTTACAAAATGTCCGTTGATATACACCTGATCTATCTGTTTCATTGCTGTGCTTTTTTAAGTGAACTATTTATCTTTTGTTGCTGATACAAAGTTCACCCAATTGCACCCTTGCAGCTTTGTTCTATAGCTCAATGTTACTTTGTTGGGCGGCTCAGGCTGGGGAAGTCCATTTGCCCGATTTTTTCAGGTATCTGATGGTGAGGTAGTATAAAAGGAGCAATGGCAGGATAGTTGCCAGTAACAGGTTTCGTTGTTGATCGTCGTTGTTGGTAAGCTGCGGATACCTAAAGAGCAGGATCAGCGTAATACCTGATAACCAAATGAATTGGGTATTGTATTCCTTGATCAACCATCGTTTCCAGTAAAATCGCATCGACCGAAAGGTAGCTACGATACCTACGAGGGAAGGTATCCACCTATTGACACGTTGGCAATAGTTATTAAAAGCGTCGCCGAATTTATTTTTCAGAAAGTTTTCTTCCGCCAGTACGATCGCCTGGTAAATGAATAGGAAAAAGGGTATCACAATTGCAACGTAGATCAGGGAATTGGATAGTATGCCTACGCCCAGTAACATCAGTATATTTCCAAGATAGAGTGGATTGCGGCAATGGCTAAAGATGCCTGTTGTAACCAGACTTTCAGCATATACCCGTCCATCCTTGCCGCCGCGTATGATATAAGCTAGCCCGATGGTAGCTCCCCTTATAACCTGTCCGGCAAGAGTGACCAGCAGTCCGATAGTAATGGGCCAATAGTAATATCGGCCTCCCAAAGCAGCCTCCGCGAAAATCGGTGGTGATGGAATAAAGAGTAACAGGTAAAGAAATATGAAAAGCAGGTTCCTGTACCGGAAAAAGAAGTTCCCAATGTTGATCATGGTGTTTTTTTTGCGATGATGCCGGCAAAATTGTACCACTTGAAAAATACCTCGCATTTACGGAAACCGGCTCTTTCCAATAAGGCTATATTCTCACTCACTTTATAGGGGATGAGTACGTTTTCAAGTGCCTCCCTTTTTTGAGCATTCTCCATGTCACTATAATGATGCCTTCTTTTCATCGCATAATAAAAGTCGATAAAGTCGCGGTTGAAATTGCTGTCCTCTGCCAGCACCTTTTCAACAATTATGATTACACCATCGGTAATCATGCCGTCGAATACCTGTTTCAACAAACGTTCCCGGTTAATGGGCCTAACAAACTGGAGTGTGAGACATAGTATGACTACAGAAGCCTGGTCAACCAGGACGGAGTGGTTCAGGTCTGCTACCTGGAGGGTATACTCATGATGGAAGGCTGCCTGCTGGAGTTTTGTGCGGCATTTATCGAGCATGGCCTGGGAATCGTCTATGCCTATAAAATGAACTTCCTGCCGGACTGCCTTCTCTGCCTGGATCATGGAGGTGCCGGTAGCGCATCCGAGGTCATAAATAAAGGTATGTTCCTGGGCGTGTTTGGCTGCCAGTTCTCCGATCATCCTTTGGATCTCTCCATATAAAGGAACGGAACGGTTAACCATGTCGTCAAAAACGCCGGCAACGGTAGGGGTAAACTGAAAATCGAACGGTTTAGGGACATGTACTTTGAAATACTCGTCCTTGTCCATAAGTGTCGGTAATGTTTGTTAGGTCTGTAGAGCAGTATACGACCCATTTCTAAAGAAATTCTGAATTTCCGGAGCTAAGTGGCTTTTATGAGTATTATTTGGGCAACTGTGTGTAATCCTCTACATACTGGGGGTAGTACGTGTTGGTGAACAGGGGGGGCGGCTATAGAAAGTTCCTTTGCCGGATAGCCAGAAAAAATGCCTCTCTGTAAACCTCCCCGATGGGAATACCTTTCCTTTGTATGAACAGTTGTCCTTTTTCAATTGAACTAATCTTGTCAAAAGCTACTAAATAGGATTTGTGCACCCTGATA
Source organism: Paraflavitalea sp. CAU 1676 (assembly GCF_029223285.1). Taxonomy (GTDB): domain Bacteria; phylum Bacteroidota; class Bacteroidia; order Chitinophagales; family Chitinophagaceae; genus Paraflavitalea. Next base: position 27,017 of record NZ_JARHUJ010000012.1, read on the forward strand.
AATCGGCCGGGCGGAAGGGATTCTTCCGTTTTTTTGAATGTTTGAAGGGTAATGATTTTTCCATGCTGGGTATGAATGGCAATGTACTCCCGGAGTCCTTCAATATACAGTATGTCATCAATTGCAACCTGTACTATTTTCTGTCCGGTTTTTACGAATATCGTTTGTGGACTGAAGTCAACCTTCTTGACGGGTATCTCAATTCGTGTCTCCGGTGCGATCAATTCTTTCGCTTTACCTATCGATTGTAAGAATCGTTCGAAAGAAACCGGCTTTAGCAGATAGTCAACGGCATCCAACTCAAACCCGTTCAACGCATATTGGGGGTAGGCTGTGGTGAAGATCACTTTACAACGGTTTTTCAGCAATTGGGAAAGCTGCAAGCCATTGATCTCTGTCATCTGAATATCCAGGAAGGCGAGATCAACGTGGTCTTTCGTAACAACAGACAGTGCCTCGATAGGACTTGAGTAGGTGCCGACGAGTTTCAGGAACGGTGTTTTTCTGATATAGTCTTCCATCAGTTCCAGGGGGAGCGGCTCATCGTCAACGACTATACATCTAATAATATCCATCTTAAAGGAGTTGCAGTATTAATTGAACGCTGTAGTGATCGGCTTGTTTTTCAATATTTACCCCTGGCGATCCCGGGTACAGGATATTGATACGACGTTTTACATTGGCCAGTCCGACCCCATGGCCTCCATCTTTAACATGGCTGTTCATCCTGTTGCTGGTGAATAAATGCAGCCTGCCTTCGGCTATTGTTAACCGGATCAAAGCCGGATCGGTTTTGTCGTTGATCACTCCGTGTTTGAAGATGTTCTCGACAAACGGGATCAGTAGCATGGGTGGGAGCAGGTATTTCTCCGGATTTCCGGTAATGGTGAAATCCAGCGCCATGCTTCCTTTTACCCGCAGTTGTTCAAGGGCTATCAACTGCGCGATATAATCGAGTTCTTTTTGCAGGGGAACCTTTTCCGAATTGCTTTCATATAGCATGTATTGCATCATGCCGGATAGTTTCATGACCGCATCGGCTGTTTTTTCGGAGCGTTGGTAGGCAAGGGTGTAGATATTGTTGAGGGTATTAAACAAAAAGTGCGGGTTGATTTGAGAACGTAAAAAAGAAAGTTCGGTTTTGAGATGTTGGTTTTCTTTTTGCTCGCTCAGCCGTTCATGCCGGAACCAATCGACTGTAAACCGGTAGAGGGTGCTGGCCAGCAGAAAAATTCCACAGAAAATAAGGCTTCGTGTAAAGGTGTTGAGGATGATCAGCCGGGGACGCTGGTACTGATATGCGTTAAAAAGATAGTTGACCAGCAAAAAGAGCAAGGTGTACAACGCAATGAGCGCCAGCCAGGCCAATAACAAGGAGACGATGCGCTTATTACGGGCCCACAATGGAATAATAATGATCAGATTGATATAGAAAGTTCCGAGGTAAAGGAGATAGGCTGTTGCCACATACGGTACGGGTTGTGTAACCCCGAATTTTATTAACGGTGTCAGCAGGAGCGCCATGGTGAGCGTCCAGCAGAAGATATGACCGATGATAAAGCTTTGCCGGGGTGTCATGCTTAAAATTAGTCAAAATATTAAGGGCTGCGCAGCCGGTTTCAACAAACCGGCTTGTAGACTCAACCAACAGGCCTGCAACGGGTCATGGCCTCATTTACCTGGTTTCGTATCCTTTGCCTCGGTGCTTGGTTGAAAAAGCTTGCAGGTGGTTTTCGCGATGCTCAATTTTACGGTTCAATAAATGCCTTGGCAATGTATGCACCGATAGTTAGCATTCAACAATTATCTCATCATTTTGGCGCACAGACCGTGCTGGACAATATTTCACTGACTGTTCCTGCAGGTTGTATTTACGGTTTGCTGGGACCGAACGGCGCCGGTAAAACGACAACGCTACGTTTGCTGCTAGGTTTGATCCGACGGCAAAGTGGCCATGTGCATCTGTTTGGCCAGGATATTTCCCATAACCGGCTTCCGCTATTGCGGCAAACGGGTTCGCTGATCGAGCATCCCTCTCTTTATCTTCATCTTACGGCCCGGGAAAATCTTGAGATTTACCGGCTTGCGTATCAATGTGAGAAAAAGCGAATCGGGGAAGTACTGGATACGGTGCAGCTGGTTGATGCTGGTAAGAAGAAGGTAAAGCGTTTTTCACTGGGTATGCGTCAGCGGCTGGCTATTGCCATTGCGCTCTTACCGGACCCTCCTTTGTTAATACTGGATGAGCCATCGAATGGGCTTGATCCTATTGGTATGCTGGAAATGCGCAATCTTTTGCTGAAGCTCCATGCCCACCATGCCAAAACCGTGATCGTTTCGAGCCACCTGTTGCCCGAGGTGGAGAAGATCGCAACCAGGCTGGCGATCATACACCAGGGAAAGGTATTGTTTGAAGGCAGTTTGCCCGAACTGCACGAGCTCAATCAAGGACATGCCGATCTTGAAAGCCTATTTATGGACATCATCGTTAAACATATATGAACCTGACATTTTTATATAACACGAAAGCTGAACTCCTCAAAACGAGAAGGACATCCATAGCCTGGCTGACGGTGCTGGCGGCGGCATTTATGCCTGCCATCAATTGTGTGATCCTTTTGAACCGGCCGGATATCTTTGGCTCCAAGCTGACTGTAGTACCCTGGACGGTGTTTCTCCATATGTGCTGGAAAAACACGGCGGCCATTTTATTGCCGTTGTATGTGATACTGCTGAACAATGCCATTGCGCAGATCGAGTTCCGTAACCATGGCTGGAAGCAGGTGTATGCCCTGCCGCGCCGGTATGCTGATATATTCTTTTCGAAGTTCCTGGTAGTCGTGGTATTCCTTTTTTTATTTATGATCCTTTCAAACGTTTTTGTTCTTGCCTCGGGGTATATCGCCGGATGGCTCAATCCTGTTTATCTTTTTTCGACGCATGCAGTTCCGGTTGGCAATATACTTTGGCTTAGCGGGCGTATCGGCCTTGGTGTACTTGGTGTATTGGCGATCCAGTATTGGCTTAGTATCCGGTTCAGTAACTACATCATTCCGCTGGCTACGGGTATTGGGTTGCTGGTAGCAGGATTGGTGTTGATGGATTGGGATAAGATCATTTACTTTCCTTATGTGTATTCGATCTTTCTGTTCTTTTCGGATGCACCGGACAGGGCCGGAACTTTGATGCCCCTGGTTACTTATGCTGTGATTGCTTTTATGATCTTTTTAGCCATAGGTTTTGCAGAGGTGTATCATCGCAGGGAAAAGGGGTGAATCACGTGCGATTGTATGGCAAAAGTGACCCGCCGGTGTAATACTTACACTCAATTTACCGTCATTTCACTGTTGTCATCCGCCTGGGGCTGGTTGTAATTTCAGCGATCAACCTTATAGTCATGGAAAGTATAATGATCACTCCCATTTCTCCCGAATTGTTAACTGCCGAGCCAGGCATTCCAATGCCACCGGAATTAGAACTAACAGACCGCATCAGTCCGCAAGCGGAATTGCCAACGCCTATGAGCGCAGCGGAATTGAATGAAAGGGTACATCTCTCACTGGATTGGATCGGTGGGCATGGTACCACTTTCAGCGGCACTTTGCCAGCTAGTGTTTCTCACCGGCAATTTCAAACTGTACCAACGTACGACCAGGATAGCCGCGGCACCTGCTGGGCCTTTGCGGGCTGTTCGGCACTGGAAGCTGCTTATGCCCGGAAGGGCGTACACGAAAAACTTTCAGAACATTACCTGGTATCACTTGTAAGAGCCTGGAGCAATCAGCAGGGGCCTCCAAGAACATCGCTGGTTGGGTTTCAGGGATCTGCCGATGTTATTCACCACCTTAGTCATATATCGGTTCCCCTTAGCCGGCATGTACCTTATATTGATGCGGCACCCTTACAGGTTCTTGCTAATTCAATTCCTCAAACAGGTGGGGTGTTGACGCCAACACATGGATCTGGTACGCAAAGGCAATCTGACTGGTTCGAATTCGATCTGCGCAATGTTCCGTTGATGGGCCGGTGGTTTGCTCAATATGGGGTAGCCAATTTCGGTATTCTGCGAAACTATTCCAATGATGACCTCAAAAGAACGCTGGCTGCCGGTTACGACGTAGTGGTCGATACGCCGGGACACACTTTTTTGATCTATGGATATGATGACAACAGGCGTGTTTTCCTGATCAAGAATTCGCAGACTGTAAACAGCCCGTTTGAGACCATCCAATATGAGAATGAAACCAGGTTCCCTTTATCACGTGGTGCGGCCTATTACATTACAGAAACAAGGCCGGTAGGCACCCAATGGGAGGCCATGTGGGTGGGACGTTGGGAAACCGATCATGATGGTTGGCGGGGCGTATTGTCCATCCGTTGTTTTACGAACCTGATGGTGGAAGCGTCCGGTACGGATGCCGGACGTCAGATAGACCTGGGTACCTGGTATGGCGAGGATGGCCGTGAGTTGAATGTGCATGGCCATTATGCCGAAGGTGGCCGGGGACTTATTTGCCAGATCGGTGGTCAGCCATTTGAGCTCTATCTCCACGCCCGCGATCCCTACCGTGCGGCGGGCAGGTGTTGGTGGAATAATAAGCCATTTGGTGTGGTGCTCTCACGTGGCAACATAACCGGCGCCGGTTCCGGCTTTAGCCGGGCAGAAACGGAAGGCATTTGGGACCTGGTGCACGATGGATGGAGAGGACAGTTAAGGATCGGCGTTGACCCCTGGTATGTGCAGGCGTCGGACGGTATTATGCGCAGGGCCTGGATGGATGCTCCAGCTGTTCCCCATGTCGTGAACACCCATATAGATTTTGGTGCCGGAAATACGAATCAACGATTTGAGCTGGCCGTTCATACCCGGGAAGATGGTCTTTTAGGAGGTATCACCTGGTGGAACAACAAGCCTTTCCCAGTGGAAGGCAGGATGGCACAAAACATATACGCCATTACGCGGCAGGGTACGCTGAACTGGTACCGTAATGTAGGTAGAGCGTGGCTGGATGGTAACTGGGAGGGGCCGAAGCCAGTTGGAGAAGGCTGGCAGCATTTTAAACACGTATTTGGCGGCGGGGATGGTGTTGTCTATGCCGTTAACCAGGAAAACAACCTGGTATGGTATTTCCACGATGGGAGAAATAAGGGAATCTTTGATTGGCAGGGCGCCAAACCAGTCGGTTACAACTGGAGCGGATTTAACATGTTATTTGCCGGTGATGGCGGCGTGATCTATGGTATTAAACCCAACGGAGAATTGGTTTGGTACCGGCATCACGGCCGGCGTGACGGTACTTTTAACTGGAGTGGCCCACTTACGGTAGGCTATGGCTGGACCAGCTTTCGTACCGTTTCGGCTGGGCCGGATGGTTGCCTGTACGGGTTGTTGCCCAATGGTGACCTTCTCTGGTACCGGCATTATGGTTACGATCATGGATTTCCCATTTGGCATGGCCCGATTAAAGTGAACAGTGGCTGGAACCATATCGACCAGTTCTGGTGCGTCGGCAATGGCTTTATATACGGCCGCGGCACAAATGGTGTGCTGTTTTTGTGGCGGCACCATGGATTTCTTACGGGGGAGCGCAGCTGGACGCGTATGCAGCCGGTGGGCCAGGGATGGAGCACTGATGCTGCCTTTAAGATCTTTACCACCTGATAAAAGCGCTACCGATGAATGGCCGGTTTTCGACACAGATTTACCTAAACGGGCAGGTTTTTTTGTTCAAAATGGTGGCGTTGGCGGCTTGGTGGTGTCTTGCTGGCAGGGATAGGCATCATGCACAAGTTATTACCCATCATTTTGTTGTTATCGCTAAGAGCGCCAGCCGTAATGGCGCAGGCCGATGAGCCGCCGTACACGTTTGGATTTGTTCCGGCATCGATTGCTGAAGTAGACCTTTCATTCAATTTATACAAAAAATGGCATTTGAGCGGCCAGACAGATGTGCAGGTGGTGACCCAGGGCTCCTATACAGAACACAATCCATTTGCGTATGTACAGCGATTTGTGGTGCGACCGTGGATCATTTACTCCGGCCTGGAACGGGTGAAGATCTATCTCGGCTATGCACGCAATCAAAAGTACGCGGTCGATAAAGCCGGCAACTACGAAACGCTGGAACGCCGGTTGATCGTGATGGGCGCTTATTCGCAAAATATGCCCAAAGGGACCATGTTTGAACAGGTTCGTTTTGAAGTGAAATTTTTCGACGATAGAAACGGCGTTGCCCGGACCGTTCCGCGCCTCCGGGCCCGGTATGGCATTAATCATTACCTTAAGCAAAAGAAGGAAAGGCCTTTCTTCATTGCGCCCAATATGTCTTACTACGCCGAACTGATGCTGAAGTTTCCCTCCAAAGAATATGCAAAGGAACGCTTCGATATATTCCGTCAGTCGGTTTACTACAGCGCCGGCATTACCCAAAACTTTCACATCATGGCGGGCGTCATAGCGCAAATGCAGCTGCGTACCAATGGTAAGCAGTTTGATATCTATTACGGACCGATCATGGCGCTGAAATACAATTTTCATCACAAAGGGCGGGAGACCTTCGATCATGTGGATGGCGGGGCCGACTAGATGTTCAGGCAATGGCAGTGAGAACCCGACCACGGTTTTTGCATCCGGATGCGCATATCGTTTCACTGAATCTGCGGTTTAAGTAGTCCGCGACAAGAGAATATTGATCGCTTCCCATTCGTTTACCCTGTTAACCACCAGTTTGAGAATGGCGAGAAAGGGTATGAAAAGGATCATCCCCGAAATACCCCAAAGCAGACCACCGGCTACGATCGCTACGAGGGTTGCCCAGGTACTTACGTTCAATTGCGCAGCCACTACTTTCGGGAAGATGAGGTTGGCTTCAAGATATTGAACCACGGCAAAGATTGCAATCACCCCTATCGGGTACCATACGGAATCTTTGGTAAGCCAGGCAACCGATATCGGAAGCAATGCACTAACTATAATGCCTACGTAAGGTATAATGGTCATGATGGCCGTGAGCATGCCGAAGAGTATGGCATGTGGGATTCCTAACGCCAGGAGGCCGATACTGTTGAGTATGCCAACGATGACATAGACCTTTATCATACCTTTTATGAATCCATAATAAGTGTGGATCACTTCGTTCAGTAATTGAGGTAGTTGATCCTTATAGCTTTCTCCGGCAATGCTTTTCAGGAATGCCAGGAATGTACTCCTGTTGTATAAGAACAATGCAGCGTATACCGGGATCAGGAAAAATGAAATGATGGTGGTGGTTGTAGCACTTACGGAATTGCCAGCCAACCGGACGATATTTCCCTGGGCCCCTGCGATCGACTGCTGCCACCAGCTTTCCTGCTGATCGGTTGTAAGATGAAGTCGTGTGCCAATGGCCTTGCGAAGGTCCTGCAAGGCGGGTGTAAGCTTGTCAAGCAGGTCGGGCAGGTCTTTGAGAAAGACATTCAATTGAAGTGCCAGCAGTGCCAGTAATGCCAGGAACAATACGATCACCCCGCCAAGACTCACCCCGATGGCCAGGTTGCGGGGCCAGCCACGAATTTCCAGCTTTCTGCATACAGGATACAGGACGATGGCTACCAACAAGCCATAACTCATCGGCACCAGCAACGGTTTGCCGAAATAGGCAACCACCAGCAACAGGATGATTCCCTGTAAGGTTAACCAGTTATTAGCTGTGACGAGTTTGGGTAAGCTACGCATAGGCTGTTTCTTGTTAAAATTGACGGGTTGCCCTTTGCAGTCCCCGGGGCAGCCTGATACTATTCAAGGTACATATCGCCCGGGCCTTTTGCGAAGAACCTGCATCAGGGTTGTGCATGATAGAGGTCATTAAAGGAGAGGGAGCATATCATAGGCTTTTGCCTGGAGTAAGGGTAAATTTGAATAAAATGACCTATGCGAAAGATACTCATGGCCCTTGATGGGGCTGATCTCTGTAAGGAGAGCCTGGTATTCGGTATTTACCTTTCGCGCCTCACGCATTCGGGGATTACGGGGTATTTCTTGAAAATCAACCGGAGGATGAGTTTCCTGTGATGAAAAAAATGTACGACGGTACCTATATCGAATGGGAGGTGGATCGGCAGTCTGGATCGTGGAAAGAAAAAATGCAGAAGATAGCATATGGAATCGAGCAGTTCAAGGCTTATTATGATAATCATGATATTCCGGCTGCTGTTCTTCGCGATAAGGGAGTACCCATTGATGAAGTCGTCTACGAGTCGAGGTATGCCGATCTGCTGGTGGTGGATGCCGGGTATTCCCCAGGTAAAGATGCTGCCAGAACCCCCACTACTTTTATAGAAGAATTGTTGACGAAGGCCGAGTGTCCGGTTATAATTGCTCCGGATGATTTTAAAGGAGTAGAAGAAATTGTATTTGCATGGGACGGAAGTGCTTCGGCAACCTTTGCCATCAAGCAGTTTACTTATTTGTTGCCGGAGTTGCGTGAAAAGAAAGTTTCGATCATACAGGTGAGAGAAGATGAACGTGATCGGGGTGCGGCAAAGCAACGGTTGAGTGAGTGGCTTTCCAATTATTATACGCACGTGGGCTGGGATGAGCTCGATGGGCCCGTAAACGCTGTTTTACTCGAATACTGCCTTGGGAAAAAGGGGGCTTTTGTCGTTTTTGGTGCCTATGGCAGAAGCATGATGTCGAGGTTTTTCCAGCGTAGCCGGGCTGAACAGGTTATTCGTACTGTTGCACAGCCTTTCTTTATTGCTCACCACTCATGAATACGGGGCAAATCTAATAGGTGTTTTTCTTTATGGCCGAGGTGAATTTGCCAATGTTCATTACGTTTGATTTTGTTGAGATTTTTTCGCTGGTATGGCCATTTGGAAATTTTGGCAGACCATCCAATCGGAAGCTATTCTGCGCAGGCTGTTTTTTCTTAACTTGTTTACATGGAGAAACTGGTAATCGACCAAGGGCTTACCACCGAAGAGGTGATGGTTAGCAGGCGCAGGTTTGGCGCTAATATTACTCAACAGGAAAAGCGTTCTGTGTTTTGGCGTGTATTGTTAGGTATCGTTAAGGAGCCCATGTTCCTGTTGCTGGTGGTGACGTGTATTATTTACTTTGCTTTGTCGCAAACGCAGGATGCTTTCATTATGCTGGGGGCTTTGCTGTTGGTAAGCGGCATTTCGCTATTTCAGGATTATCGCAGCAGCAATGCTGTAAAGGCGCTCAATAAGCTGGCCGCTCCACGCGCAAAGGTGATCAGGGATGGGAAATCCGTGTCGATCCCTGCCGAAGAGATCGTGAAAGGTGATTGTGTGGTACTGGAAGAAGGTATGGTCATTCCGGCCGACGGGCAATTACTTTCCTCCAATGATCTGTCGGTCAATGAATCGCTGCTGACGGGTGAGTCCTTCTCCATTGCAAAGACACCAGAAGGTGACAACCAGGTTTTGAAAGGAACACTTGTTACGTCGGGAGGCGGATTGATGGAAGTACAAGTCGTGGGACAACTTACGCGTTTTGGACAAATCGGGGAGTCGCTTGCGCACGTTGCAGTGGAAAAAACACCCTTACAGAAACAGATAAACCGTTTTGTGCGGAGGATGGTGATGGCAGGCATCGCTGCCTTTGTGGTGGTGGTTGGATTTAATCTATACCTGAGTGGCCATTTCAATGAGGCATTTCTGCAGGGGCTTACACTGGCCATGAGCATCTTGCCCGAAGAGATCCCCGTAGCATTCTCTACATTCCAGGCATTGGGCGCTTACCGGCTTCTTAAAAAGCAGGTGATCGTGAAGCAGCCTCAGTATGTGGAGACACTGGGCGCGGCAACTGTGATCTGCGTTGACAAGACGGGGACACTCACCTGCAATAAAATGGAGATCGTTCAATTGTATGATGTTGCTACGGGTTGTACGTTGTCTGTCGCCGGTAATGCAAATATGCCTTTGGAGCTGGTGGAATATGCCATGTGGTCGAGCGAAACGGCGCCTTTCGATCCTATGGAAAAGTCGATTCATGCCCTGTATAAACGAACGGCATCAACCGATCTGAGGTCGTTATTCGATCAGGTACATGAATATCCTTTGGGTGGCGTGCCGCCTATGATGACCCATGTGTTCCGGAATGCTGCGGGGCGCACCGTGATCGCGACCAAGGGAGCGCCAGAGGCTGTGTTGCGGAGCAGTAGCCTTTCCGGGGCTGAACGCCTGCGATACCTGGAAAAGAGTAAGGAATTTGCACGTCTGGGATACCGGGTACTTGCAGTCGGAAAAGCGGAGGGTGAATACATGACGTGGCCTTCCCGTCAGGAGGATTTCGTATTTACCTTTTTGGGCCTTATCGTTTTCGAAGATCCTATTAAGCCTGGCATAGCTGATACGATAGCGGTGTTTCGCCAGGCTGGGGTACGGGTTAAGATGATCACCGGTGATTATGCCGAAACAGCGCTGGCCATCGCCGCGCAAGCGGGTTTGGAGGCGGATGGAAGGGTGCTAAGTGGTACAGATGTGCTGAACATGAGCACCGTTGAGCTAAGGCGGCTGTCGGTGAGTACAAATGTCTTTGTGCGCATGTTCCCTGAAGCAAAACTGAAAGTGATCAATGCCCTCAAGGATGCCGGAGAGGTGGTAGCCATGACCGGTGATGGCGTCAATGATGCCCCTGCCCTTAAAGCGGCACACATTGGTATTGCCATGGGGCAACGCGGAAGTGAAGTGGCTAAGAGCGCGTCATCGCTCATCCTGGCAAATGATGATCTGGCGGGTATGACGGCTGCCATTTCACTTGGCAGAAAGATCTATGATAACCTGAAGAAAGCGATCCGCTATATTATTTCTATTCATATCCCAATCATTTTGATCGTTATGATACCATTGCTGTTGGGATGGTCCTTTGCCGGCATTTTTTCGCCGGTGCATGTGATTTTCCTGGAGCTGATCATGGGGCCTACCTGTTCGATCATCTATGAAAATGAACCGGCAGAACCTGGCACGATGGAGCGGCCGCCGCGAAAGATGACGTTTAATTTTCTTACGTTCAGGCAGTTGCTGGTTAGTTTATTACAGGGGCTGGCTATCACAGCGGGGTGTCTGGGGTTGGGATATTATTACCTGCAGGCCGGTACGGATCATACTACCGTTCGCACTGTGATATTTATCACTTTGTTATGCTGCAATATTTTTCTCACACAATTGAACCGGTCATTCGTGCATTCGGTTTTCAGAACCATGCGGTACAGGAATAGGCTGGTGCCGGTGGTTATTGGTGTTACCCTGGTATTTATTGCGTGTTTACTGTACGTTCCGGCAGTGCGGAGTTTGTTTGCTTTGGGTGAACTATCGGGCAGCCAGCTGGCCCTTTGCGTAGCGGTTGCTTTCGTGTCAACCTGTTGGGTCGAGTTGGGGAAACTCTATATTCGCAAGATGGATGGTATCAAAGCTTATCAATGATTCTTCATATTGGGAGTATGTTCAGGCGGCTCGGTGATGGAAGATTTTACTGCCAGAATGATTGGGGTGAGGTGGTCGGCTTTCACTTCGTCGAAATTGCGTAACATATTGTTTTTTGCTTCAGGGTCTTTGGTGAACGCGGCACCCATCCTGAGTAGCAGCCGATCTTTAAATGATAGGTTCTCTTTGATCATTCTGCCTTTTAGGAAGAATAGGGATAAGTTGTGGCGGAGTTCTGCCGGGATATTTCGATCGATCAGGGTTTTTATAGCCTGCTGGTCGGACAAGGGCGTACCACAAACAACAAACAGATGCAGTTGCTTTTGTTCCAGGATAGCTTTGTGCTTGTGCAACCATGCCGATATCATCAAGCGACCAATATAAATAGCGCTGCCTGCAATCACTATGTTTGCACTGCGCAGCATGGCATCGTCCGTGACGGAAGCATCGACCGATGTTGTGTTGAGGGTTTGGGCCAATAATTGTGCATATTGGCGGGTAGCTCCATATTTCCCCTTGTAGATAATGATGGTATTCATCTTGGGCGATTGGGTTGATTAATGGTCGTCTGTGTGCGAAGAGGAGTGCCGCATCATCGGGCCGGTCAATGGTATATGATGAGCTTCGATCAATGCGATCTGTTGATAGGCTTCCAGCGATCCTGCTGGCAACAGTTCGACTTCTCCTCCGTCTTTCAGTACTTTTTCAATGATATCGTTAACGACATCCTGTTGGTTAAGCGGATCGATAGAGAGAGGTTCCTGTAGTTCTTCTTTGTCATGGTTGCAGGATATAAAGCGTACCAGGTTTTCCTCTACTGCCAATAAGATCGACCGGCGGTGGGTCGCTGCCTGCCACGCACCGTCAATGCCGCAGTGCAGCGTACAGGCTTTGTGTGCGTTGTTGAGTTTTTGAAGGATCAATTCTTTCCTATGATGAGGCCAATGATTCAATGCTGGTTGCAGTATGGTAACATACTCGTTTTCGGAACCCTGCCTGGGATCAACCGGCAGGTAATCCATAATATGTGCTGCATGTTCCGTCTCTTTTTTAGAGACTTCCAGCAATTCTTTCTCTCCCAATACAAAAACAGGCAGGTGGAAAGCCTCGAGTATCAAGCCGAGTCCACGATCTATCTGGGGTACAAAACCGAGGTGCGACCAGGCGTTGTGCTGTATCAATGTTAAATGGGTATTATTGCCTTCGTAGAGGTTTATGTACTGACTTTCCAGGACGAGCGCCAGGTAATGCGGGGCATTGCTTTTTGCCTTGATTATATTCTTTACGTCGAGGTCTTCACCGGTTCGGATCATCTCAATGACCGGAAAGTCGAGGTAAAAGAGTTTCGATCGGTAAGGAGTGGCCAGGAGCGCGATGCTTTTCCTGTAGTTGTAATAAGATATTTCCTTCAGGAGCTGTTGTATCCTGGCTATGACAGGCAACGCCTTGCGGTTTGAGTATTGTTGAAGCAGGCGGCTTTCGGCCTTCGATATCATTCGTTTCAATCGGCTTTCGATCGATGCTTTCTCATTGACCTGGGGCTCAAAGGGAAGCGCCATGCAAACGGCCGGAGTTTGCCCTGTTTCATGGATCAGTTCTTCCGGCAATGAAAGGACCTGGATCATAACAAAAGTTTTAATGAATGATGTAGGAAGCATACTGCAGGCAGGGTAGGAGCTATTGAATCTTTGACTGTTACAATGCCAAAAATATACTGCTCCGGGAAGCTTTTAGCTGACAGATATCAGGAAGTTATATGAGTGCTGTCAATGTAGTGCTATTTGTGCCTGCACACAATGATGCCGGTCGTTGTCTGTTCTGACGCATCTAAAGTGCTTCGCGCTATAAATTTGTTTTGGGCCGAGGATGATCAGGCACTTGCCAGTTTCACTTTGATCGTTACTGGCGCAGCCTCTGGTGCATCGCCGGATGGTTTGGCCCTGTCGTGTTTCCACTTCGTTTTAACCAGTAAGAGAAATACCCCCAGCGCAAGAATGCCATAGGATACGCCCAGTACAGCCTGGTTGGTGATAGAAAGCAGGCTGGCGAGTAAGGAGCTTATGATTGAAGTCACTATCGCGAAGCCGCCGCCGGTGAGTCCGCTCGCTTTGCCGGCATATTGGGGAAAGCGTGTAAGGTTATATGACATCAGGTTATTGAAGATGAACCCACCCATACTATGCAAGAGGAAAACATACAGCAACAGCGTGAAGATGTTCTGATAGTGCATCGTTAGCGGGATCAATAGTGCTGTGGCCAGGAGCTGCACGCTGCTCGCGATGAGCAGTTTCTTCATAAAGGGCCGTTGTATGAGCATGCGTGACAAGGAGCCTCCGATAAATACCGATACACCCGAGAACAAAGCGCAATAGCCTGTTACGACTGGTGAATATTGCATGCGCTGCTCGATGAGGAAGGGACTTCCCATGCCATATACCAGCAACATGGCATACGTGAGGCCGAGTATGATGAGCGCGGCCCCGAAGTCGGACGCTTTCAACATATGCGTATAACTGCCGATGAAGTTGCGGACACTAAATGGCTGTCGTGCTTTGATCGACTCGCCACCGATCCATAATTCGATGAGGAGGAAGAAGAGTCCGAAGTAGCCGAGGAACATGAAGTTTGAGCTCCAGCCCCATTGGGTTTGAAAGAAGCCTCCCAGGAATGGTGCTACGATCGGAGCAATGGACCATATCACTGAGAATAAGCTGGTATATTTCTTCAGCTGATCTCCGCTGTACCGGTCTACAAAAAATGCCCTTTTACTCACTACGATGGTCGCTACCGTAATTCCCTGGATGACCCTCAGCCCGTAAATCAACTGCAGGTTGTTCGTGTAAGCAATGGAGAAACTGGCGATGCTGAATATGGCCAGGGAGATCAGGCTGGGCCAGTAACGGCCAAAACTATCGATGAGGCCTCCGACCAGTAATTGTGAGACCCCAAAGCTAATAATGAACAAGGAGAGCGTGAGTTGTATGGCTGCCGGCGTTGTGTGCAGTTGTGCCGCCATATCCGGCAGTGAGGGGATAAACACATCCATGGCGAACCCGGATAAGGGGATAAGTCCCAATGCTACAATAGTATTCCAGCCCACCCGGGCGTCTTTGATTGTTTTCATGACCTGCTACTTTTTTGTAGCGTTAAAAGTAGTGCACGCCATGTTTTCTGGAGTTATACGATTCAAAGGCATGCTTATAGAAATCAAAGGGAGTCCGTAAGGGCCGGTTGCTGGCTGTTCCGGAACTCGAGCGGGGTGAGGTTGGTGAACTGTTTAAAGTATTTATTGAAATGCGAAGGATACTCGAAGCCAAGGGCATACGCGATCTCGGCAATATTCCAGTTGGTATTGCGCAGAAGGGCCCTGGCCTCGGCGAGTACGCGCTCCTGGATAATGGCGCGGGTGGTTTTGCCCGTGTGTTTTTTTATGACGGAATTAAGGTAGTTGACATGCACATGTAACTGATCGGCAAAATGGGCCGGACTGAGCAGTCCGAGAGAACTTTCGGCTGAATCGACGGGGAAGTGCTGATTGAGTGAGGTCATGAATGCATCGACAAGCCTGTCGCGCACGGGGGCTGCATAGGTTATCTGCTGCTGGTGCAGGCGGATCCCTTCATGAATAAGCAACTGTACCAGGTTGCGGATCATATCCCACCTATAGGCGTAGTCGGATTCGCGCAGGCTTTGCATTTCATTGAAGATCATGCTGAGGCGGTCTCTTTCCGTTTTCGTGAGCAGTACGACCGGGTGCAGGGAGGAATTGAAGAGCGGACTGGCATATTGTACATCACCTGGTATATGACCTTCTATGAATGCTTTGTTGAAGATGGCCTGGTAGCGGCTGATGGGGTTGTCCATGATCTCGATGGAGGCGGGCACGGAAGGATGAGTGAAGAGCAGGCAGGGCTGATCGAGTGGTATCTCCTGTTCGTTGTAGATAAGCCTGCCATCGCCGCGTCCCATATTGCTGCTGAGGCAGATCTTATAATAATCGCGCCGGTTGAAGGGCGTGCGTGGGGTTGCGGAAGTGGTTTCGCGGATAGTGAAAAAAGGTTGGCTGTCGTTGCCGGGCAGTAGTTCGGAAGGTATAGGCTGTCCGGTACGTTGCAGGTACTGCAACAGGCTTTCTGTTGGGATCTTCTTTTCCATAACCTCGATGTTTGTTGAGCGGCTAGTGCTTGCGCGATTATACAAATCAAAGGTAGGGGATTTTGGGAGAATACCCGAAGAGGGAGGGTGAGGCGGCCTTGGTGGGTTGGCCATGAAGAGGTTATTAAAGCAGGCTATCTCCTGCCTTGTAACTTTTAAAATCTGAACTATGGCTAGAAGTAAGAACTTTCTGCTCAAAAACCTTTCTGGTCACCTGGGTAAGCAATTGGTCTTCAAACAGTATGGAGACTTGACAGTGGTAAGCAGGTATCCCGATATGGAGAAACGGATATTCTCCGACCGGCAATTGCAGAACCAGGCTGTTATGGAAGCGGCCAATGAAGAAGCGAAAAGGATCATGGCCGATGATGCCTTGCGTCATGCGGCGCAGGTCAGGCTCAACGTTACTGCCAATAAATTGTATACGGCCCTTGTCAGAGAGCTCTTTGCGAACGTCAGGAAGGCCTGAACCCTTTCAGGGGATTGGGGTATGTTCGGCGCAGGATTAGTCATCGCATGCTGCTCCGATGGTACGGTCAATGAACTTGGACTTAAGTACATCGCTTATTTTATCAAGGCAGAAAAGGGAACACCCACCTTGAACTTAGCAGCGAAATAGTCCCACGCATTTTTATTAACCGGTGCGTCCATGAATCCAACTTCAACTCCTATGCTACCTTTTGAAATATCTGTGTCCTTTTTGAGCCTAAAGGCAGGGCCGATGGTTATTGAATAGGTAGCGGGATACGAAGAGCTGGTAAGCCAATCAGGCTTTTTAAAGGGAAGCTTAGTGTCTGCCCGGAATTCAACTCCCAAGACTTTGTTTTTACCCCAAAACGTACTGACATACAGTCCAGGCTCGAACGCAAGGATATCAGGTTTTAAATCCTGATAGTAGCCCAGGGTATCTGAATTCTCATTAATTAAGAGAAAATCTTTTTTAACGCCGTCGTATTCGGTGAAAGGCTTTTTTATAGCGGGGTGATCCATATAATTGTGTAAGCCAAGGTCGGCTCCAATTCGGAAAAATAGTAAGTAGGTCCTGCCTTCTTTGATTACGTTCATGTTTAAGCCAAATGATGCCTTTAAAAGATTTTTTGACTTAAAGGTGGATTTTACCGTTGCGTCAAGTGAGTCCGTAGAAGGGCTAATTGAGTTGTTGGATATGGAGCCTCTTAATGAATACCATCGAACATAATATCCTGTATAGATGTCGTTTTTTACTTCAAATAATGCCATTAGAGAATCTACGACATTGTTGTAAAATGTACTATTTTTCACATCACACTGTTGGGGTGTCAATGATGCCGCCAAACGTGCAAGTGAATCTGCTGCCATGAATGTGCCTGAGAGTTTTGCATAATCAGTTGCGCTGTCCTGGAAATTGCTGCCCAGGCTTCTCCATTTTGCATCTATTCTGTTTTTAAGAGAGTCCCGAAGGTGTAAAATGCTGTCCCGTTGATAACTCAATTCCGATAGCTTTGAAAGAATTGCGAAATAGTATCGTTCTCTGGAGCCAGATTTGCTCAAGCTGTCACAAGCCTTGATTTGGAAATTTCTGCCGCGCGCCCTCGTCCAGGAATATGATAAATTTGTTCCAATATCAGCACTCCAGGAACCTGTAGTATAAATCCCGAATAAGCCATTTGTTGCTTTCGAAAAAACACCGAAGTTTAAAAAGCCTTTTCGTTTTGGAGAAACAAACGCCGAATAATTAATTGATAACGTTCCTTTTTCTGCGTCCTGCACAAAGCTTGTAGCCGGGCCGTCTTGTACGAGGTCGTTTGATCCGATAAATACATTACTTAAAATAGGTTTAAATAAGGAGTCAAAAGCCCGGTCACCTGAAAGATTGGGGTCAGGATTCGTTTTATTCTTAAGCGGAGAAAAGGCGTTCTTTTTAAACTCGTCGCGAATTCCACAGTTGTATGTTTCGTGATATCTTTTGAGTACGTTGGTGAATGAGTCAATGACAATCTTTTTATATTGATCTCTTTGAAGTGGAGCTTGCGCAAGCAAAATGTTGTTGATGCTGCAAAGAATAAAAATGAAAATGGATGTGAGTAAAGGAGCTTTTCTCATAAACAAGGTTTGCCAATTAGTTTTGTCTTTGTTCGGGGGTTAACAGTTGGTAAAGTAATAATTAGTTTTCAGTTTTTTGAAACGCAATAATCAGGCTCCCATTTATTTGACTCATGTCAATGAGTAGTCTTGAACCCTATTGTTGAGGCGGGGCTAAGGTATTTCAACGGCCCGATAGGCGTATAGGGTCAAACAGCGCCTTGCTATCAGGTGCGTTTTAACAATTTCTTGGTCGGGACGAATGATTATTTGCTCTACTTTTAAGCTAACGGCCGATTTGTAAACCTTGTCAACTTCCCGCCATGACGCTTAGCCGAAATGCCTTCTTTTTGCTGCTGCTTATTATTGGCTGCAGTCCCTTTATTATCTGGAAACTGGTTTGGCTGTCGAAGACAACGGTTACCAACGGCAAAGTTTGGTACAATGGCCATACGCTGGAGCTGGATGGCAGCATCAGCACGCACCTGGTGGTACTCTTCAAGGCAGGCAATGATTCCATCAGTTTTAATGCACCCACCAATATACCTTTTAAGGAGGGCGATGCAGTGAGCGTTCGATATGTGAAGAACGAGCCATCTGCAGCACGGGTCAATACGCCGCTTCGCATTTGGGGCGATACGCTGGTGTACAGCCTATGGCCAACGCTCGTATTACTGGTGATCTATTTCCTGCCAAACTCGCTCGATCCCATCGTGCCCAGGAAAAGTAAGATCAGGCTCACCAGGAGAAAGTTCGTGGAAATTGTTCAGCCTGAGGTGCAAGTCGTGGTGTAGCTCCCCGTTGACGTTTTGATGGACAGCTCTTATGGCATATAAAAAAATAAAGGCCGCCTGCATGTTTTGCGGCGGCCTTCACTTGTATGATTGAGTTCAATCTCTTTTACTGACGGCTGATGCGGTACAGGTTACCTGAATCGGTCACCACATAGAGCGCTTGATTAAAATAAGCCAAGTCGCGGATACGCTCCTTTTTATCTTCCAGCAATCTTTCTTCTCCCACTACCTTGTTGTCTTTGATCACCAGGCGGGTGAGTTGCGTACTGCTGAGGCCTGCAATAAACAGGTTGCCTTTCCATTCGGGAATGGCATCACCCTCATAGAAGCACATACCGCTGGGAGAGATCACCGGATCCCAATAATAAACAGGCTGCTCGAGGCCTTCTTTTTGCTGAATGCCTTGTCCCACCTTTTCACCACTGTATTCGATACCGTACGTGATCTCGGGCCAGCCGTAGTTCTTACCACGCTTCACGAGGTTCACTTCATCACCACCACGGGGACCAAATTCAGCTTCCCAGAGTTCATTGGTAGTAGGGTCGAACGCGAGGCCTTGTGGGTTGCGGAAACCATAAGCCCAGATCTCCGGCATAGCGCCTTTGGTATTTTCGAAAGGGTTGCCCGGTGCGGGTTTGCCCTCTTTGGTTACACGGAAGATCTTGCCGAGGCCTGCATCGAGCTTGGGAGCTTGCACTCTGCCATCGAGGTTGGAGCGTTCGCCGGTGGAGAAGTACAGGTATCCATCCTTGCCAAATGCGATGCGGCTGCCGAAGTGGAGGCTGCTTTTCAGTGCTGGTGTAGCCCTGAAGATCACAGTGGGGTTTTCAATGGTCCCTTTAGCCTCGTCGAGTGTTCCTTTTGCAAGGGAAGTAAGGTTGCCGTCGGCGTATTTCTCAGCATAGGTCCAGTAGATGATCTTATTCTTGCTGAATTCGGGGTCGAGGGCCACATCCAGTAAGCCGCCTTGTCCGCGGGCTTCCACGGCGGGGAACCCGGTAATGGCTTTGGCCAGGCTGCCATCGGCATTACGCACCTCCATAGAACCTCCCTTGAGCGTTACGAGCAATTTTCCATCGGGCATGGGAACGATGGCCCAGGGGCTTTTCAGTTGTTCCGCGAGCTTGTCGGCCTTGAAGGAGGTGTTGGTCTTAACACCGCCGATACGTGTCTGGCCGGCAAAGGCAGGCTTGTAATCACTGTTGGGTGCCTTTGTTTCCACAGGTGGAAGGCCGGATTGTGCGTTTGCGCAACCTAATACGCAGGCAAGCAGGGCAGTACTGGGAGTAAATCGATACAGCCGGTTCATTTTCATTTGTTGATTTTTTCTTGTTTGATAGGTCTCGGATCGGCGCGGATGTTCGAACCCGCGTAGCTGGCCATCAAGTCCTTTGGGTGGCCGGTTGCCCCGAGATGCCGACAAATATAATTAGCGATCCTGACCTACGGGAGCCTAATAGCCGGCAACCTGACAATTATTTTTTAAATGGAAAATTAACACCATGGATGCAAGAGGCGAATGGTTGTTAGTTGCCGATCGTCATCACCAGTTTTTTGCCAAAAGTCTGGTTAGCTTCCATCAGGTGATGGGCAGCTTGAACAGTATCTACACTGAGATTGCCTACCACCTGTATTTCGGTAGGGCTGATCACTTCCTGCTCGATCTTGCTGAAAAGTTCGCGCAGCGAATGACCGTAATAATCCAATGCGCCCGTACTGTTTTTTAATGTCATGGCGTAGTTGGCTACATGGATGACCGTTGTTGCTTTGTTAAATAATAATTCTCTCGCTTTTTCTGTTTCCAGCGCGGTGACGTTTACATAGATGCCAAACACTTCCACTAATCCGGCACTGATCTCCGACATCGTTCCGCCTACGAGGTCTATTACTATATCAAAGAGGTTTTGATTGTTTTGGGTCTTTACCGTTTCCTGCCAGCCGATCTTCGTATAGTCTATGATATGGGATTTGGCCAGGCCGATCTGGAGAAGGTGGTTGGTGCTTTTGCTGCTTCCGGCCGTGGTGTAGAGGTTGTGGTGCCCCTGCGAAAGCAGCAGTTTGATGAGGATGGTTCCCACGCCACCTGCGCCACCACTGATGAAGATGGACGGGTGTCGCGCCAGGTCGATCCTTCTGACGCATTGCAAAGCGGTCAGGCCCACGAGTGGTATGGCTGCTGCCTGTTCGAAACTGAGTTGGGCTGGTATCTTTGCTATCAATGGCACGGGTACACTGATCAATTCGGCGTAGGTGCCGTTAGAGGCAATGCTGGCCACATAGGCGGCCACCTTATCGCCCACAGCGAATGATTGTACACCAGGCCCCAGTTCCACAATCTCTCCGGAAAGTTCTCTCCCCAGGATGGGTGATCGTAGTAACTTACTTTCATTGAGGCCCTGCCGCATCTGGTAGTCGATCGGATTGAAGGCGGTGGCCCTGATCCTGATCAGTACTTCATTGGGTTTGGGTTGCGGTGATGCATAGTCTGCCAGTTCAAAATTGCCTGTGCCGCCAAATTGCTGTAAGATGATTGCTTTCACTATTGATAAGTTGGTTTACATTCACTGCTTCTACGAAAAAATACCACTTTACGGTAACATTCTGCATTTTTAATTCCCTTACCTTCACGGCTCATTCCTATTAACACCTCCCTTTACCGAGAAACGCACGTAGCACTGTGCGCAAACGTATCCTAAGGCAACACGGTAACGCACCATCCATTAGTATCCCGCATGGAGTATAGCGATATACTTCAACTTCTTATTGCTGTAATCCTTCAAAGGACTATGGCCCTCAATCTTATTGCTCACTAAAACCGCCTATCATGACTCAGGATCAATTGTCGCGCCTGCTGGAAAATCTCACTGCCCGTTTGCAGCCTGCTGCTCCGCAACAGGAACAGCAATTGAAGCGGGCGCAGGAACTGATCGCTTCTTCCGTGATCAAAGGTGATATTCCGTATGCAGGCGAGCAGGTCGTCTTCAACAGCGCTCAACTGTTTGCGGCTGCCGATGTGACCAGGGCCTCGCTCGATCAGATCAAGGCCATCGCCACGGAGACCGTTGCTGCCAACAAAGATCCGGAGACCCGTTTCTTCATCCGCCAAACACCCGTACGCCAGTACGAGGTGGCGGGCAGCGTGCCCGACTGGGCTGTCGGCAGTAATCCGGTTGAATCGCTGGGACCTTTCCTCAACGAACAAGGCATCGAGATCTGGATCGATTTCTATAAGATCGTGAAGCTGGTGACGCTTTATATGAATGGTGCACCTGCTATACTTTTCAAGACCACGGTGCGTGGCATTCCCATCGGCATCAACACGCCGCCGCCCCTGCTGCAACAATACACGTTGAATGCGGGCAGCATCTGGATCAATGCGCGCCTGCTTTCGCCAGCAGCGCCCAATAATAAGTATGTCGGCCTTAAGATAAAGGACGGAACGCTCAATACCTCTATCGCCCCGGTGTTGCAGAATAACCAGGCTGTGTTGAATCCCGCCACCGTGCTGACCCTGGCGCTGGACATAGAACAGCCTACGGAAAACTTTGCCGGTGACGGCAGTGGCTATGGCGATGATGCGCGAAAAGCAACTTACCAGTTGCCCACTTCTTTGCAACTCGTGTGGCAAAACAATAAGGTCGATATAACGGGTATCGGTGAGGCGGGTTGTACGGTATTTGGCCAGGCACTTAGTTTTGCCAATACCAACCAGGCCGCTATTAGTCTCGAGTACAATGCACTCATGAGTAAAGTGCTGATACCCTGGAATGCCTCGCCGGTTGATTTTGTGGTGACGGATTCGGTGAGTCCGGCCTTTAAATTGTCGGGACAGGCTACCATTACCCAGGCTTATTGGGGCTTGCCGGCGGCTGCACTCGACGTGGCCAATCCCGTACAGGCCGATAGCGGCGGTTCGGTGGTATTGGTAACCGGCAAAGGACTAATCGCTACCTGGCCCGGATTGCAATACGAATCGTTGCGCCTGCAGGCGACCATCATCAACGCAGAGCCCGGCATGGTAGCGCTCCTCGACCTGGCGGCTCAGGGCCTTGGCGCCATGCAGTATTTTGATTTATGGAAGGAAGGCCAGCGGCCGGCTTCTACTGCTACCATTACTTATTTACAGGCCGCGCCTTTCATGCTGGCTATCTCTGCCGAGCAGAACCAGGAGATGATCACCATTTTTGCGGATGCGGATATTCAGGCCGACAGGCCACTGAAAGTAAACAGCAGTCCGTTTGCTATTCGTTCACGCGCTTCGGCGCTGGCGTTGATGGCCAACAAGGATCGGCGGTTGATCATGTTGTTTGACGACAATTTATTGTGGGATAATAAGAAACCGGAAGATAAACAGCCCCTCTTCAAATGGGAGGCCATTGCTTTGGAGAATGCCTTGTTCACCGTATCGCCGGTGGCGGGTTTTATGCTGTTTGGTGAATTGAGCGATTCGTGGAAGAAGGTGACGCGGGCGAATTTCTTCCTCGTATTTGGTTTATCCACTTACCTGCCCACTTTGCCCGATCCCTATGTAGGCAATTTCGGGCTGTGGATACGCCGCTTTGCGAAGCAGCGGGTGGCCGGCAACGATGCGGGCCTCGCGGCCACCGGCTCGCTGCAGCAGTTGCAAACGATGCTCGTGTGTGCGATACGGTATGCTAAGGGAGCTGCGGGCGACGATGTGACGACCGATTTTTATTTTGGTACAGTGCCGCCTGCCTGGACCGAGCTGCCCGAAGAGCAACCCGCGCAACCTGTCCAGCCTGCACAACCCGGCAAGCCGAAGCCGGTTCAGCCCGTACGGGAGGGTGGTGGACTGACGCCCGGCGGCGGTGTTCATGTAATACGCCGGCCCGTGCTCGTAGACCTGACATTGAAAGCCGTGAGACTGATGGAGGGCGCCCGCCTGGTGCAGTTCAAGAACGCGACGCGCATTAAGGTATCTGACCTGCTCACGGAAAGGGTGGTCAAGCATGCGGTGAGCGATTTGTTCATCCCGAAAAAGAAGTTACCACAATTACCGGCTACCAAAACTGTACTGGATACGGTGGCCGAAGGAGAGGAGCTGAAACACAAACGACTCGCCTTGCGGCAAACAAATGACTATACGGGCTTTTGGGATAACGATATTATCGGCAGTGGCCTCGATAACGATGTGTTCGCTTTGCTCGATGTAAGCAGCAATGCCCACCAGATGGGTATCAGTATCAATCCCACGATGTTGTTTGTGCAAACCGGCACGGTGGTACCCGGCGTGGCGGGCGATCACGCCGTGAACATGGCTTCGACGCGGGTGGCTGCCAACAATGCTTTTCCTTTCGTGGTGGAAGGCATGCAGGTAAAGTCGCCCTCGCGGCTGGTAAAGAGTTTTACCTTGCCGCAGATCGCTTGGGAACCGGTCATCAACCTCACAGCGCCCGATAGGGAGCCGCCTGGAGGTCCCAAACTGGCCATGGATCCAGAAGCAGGGTTTATTTATTTTGCCAATGATGGCGGCGCTACCCGGCTCTGGAACAACAGTACACAACTGGTGGCATTGGCGCCGATACCGGTGGTGGATGCACTGATCAAAGACTTCAAAGAGAACACGGCCAATTATACGGTGGCTTCCTTTACGATGCCCTTCGGGTTGAAAGCCATCAGCTATGTTTCCAAAAACTTTGTAGAGCCGGTAAAACCCGATATCACCAACCTGCGGCCACTCTTCCGCAAGCAGGAGGATGGCAGTCATAAGCTGGAAGGCGGTATACAAATACAGTTCACAGCCGGCCAGTTTGGCAAGCCGGTACCTACACCGGCCGAAAAGGATTCGCCGATGTTCCCTGGCTATACGATTCAACTCAACAACCTGCTCGATATGGTGGGCATCGCCAAGGGAGAAAGTAACCTGGGGCACCGGGTTACGGAGATCTTCAACAACGAATTCCTGGTACAGCCGCTTGGCACACCGGGCCTCGAAAAATCGCGTGGGGTACCCTTGACGCGCATGGACGTTACCGGGTATGGCGCTAATATCTTCAGCAAATGGCTGAGCCCTACGGCCGCGATCGCGCAAACCAGTCAGGCGCGTTTTGATGTAATGCTGGGCCGTACGGCGCACGAAGTGATACAGGTGAAAAGCATTTTATACCCCTGGGGTATCCGGGTGGTGCGCACGATCACCGTGTTTCGCACCAGTACCGGTTATGTATACCGCGTAGACAGCGGCTGGAAAGCAGAGAGCGATGGCCTGTTCGATTTCTCGTACCGGTACCTTTTGCTGGGCAAAGATCCGTTTGCTGATGATCTGAAGGATAGTGATTTCAAGACGGTCAAGGCGCCTTATGACATTCACCCGGGTATCGTACGCGGTCTCTTCAATATCCGCAACATCAAAGATGCAGCTTCAGTGGCTGAATTCACCGATTCCAACTTTTATCCGGGCGGTCTGCCTTATGTGAATGGCGTGAAAGGGATGGAGATGATGGCCGATCCCGGTGGTATTACTGAGCCTGTGAAATGTGGCGCCGTGTATTTCGATGCCGATGTGGAGATTGAAAATGTAGTGCAGGGCCATACGAACAAACGGGTAGTTTCTAAAAAGATACTGGGTTATGTACAGGTGGCACCGGCTGGTGTTCCACTAACGCCGCTGCAATTGCGTGGCCTGCTCGACCTGCATGGCGGCAGCATCGGCGGTGACCTAGATTGCGTGATCGATATCGCACAGAGCAATCAGCAGATGAAGCTAACACGCTTTGATTGTAATGTGTCTATCGATGGCAGCAAGCCGGTATTCGTATTGGCGGGCCGGGGACAGGTCATATTACCCAAAGATGGCAGCTGGACAATGGTGCAGCACGAAGTGGGCACCGGCGATGTGGCGCCCCTGGCGGCAGGTACTACGGTACCGCTTATCCGGAAGGGTTTATGGCAGAAAGAAACGGTCGTGAACCAAACGGATGTGGAGCAGCAGTTGCTGCGTATTGCGCATCCCAAAGAGATCATCCGCGAAGCAACTAGTGATACCATCAACTTCGGTTTTCTGCAAAGTACGGCAACGCAAAAGGCATTGTTCCTTACACCAGCTTTTGGCTTTATGAAAAAGCAATTGCTGAGTAAAACGCCGCCCATTTTTGCCGATGCCTACCGGTTGATGACGGGCAATGGTATTTTCCCCAACGTAGGCAATGCCATCGATAATTTCGGGAAGGCCATGCCACTATTCCATGGCAAGCGGCCCGACGATTCTTTGTTCGATGCTTTCAATACCAGTGCGTTGAAAGATGGGCTGACGAATGTACTGGAGCTGATGGAGATCACCCCGGTGAAAGCAGGAGAGGTGATCGTAGAGCAGGGAATGAGTTTGTTGCAGAAAGGCGCAGCAGGTGTACTGGACAAGGCCATGAAGTTTGATGTGCCGCCTTTTGAAATACCGCTGGTGGATACGGACGGTTTACGGATTTACATTGAGTATGCAGCGAAGAAGAAAGACAAGGACCCGAAGGGCGATGCCGCGCGGCTGAACTTCGATGTGACCTCGCTGGCCAATGACCTGGGCGATCAATGGAAGAGCCGGCTCAACAACCTTGCGATGGTGGTAGACCTTGGTGATATGAAGCGCCTCATGATCATCAAAGGGAATTTCGATAGTAAGAAAGGTAAGGAAACCGGCTATGAAGGTGACCAGGGAGGTGATGGCTGGCCTACACCTGAAATAGAGTTCAGCGATGCCCTGAAACCGGTGATCGATATATTACAGGTGCTGGCGAAACTGAGCAGCGGCGACTATGCAGCTGCTATGAAGAAGGGATTGCAGATCGCGATGAGCAATAGCGGTGAGATCTGGGAATACAAGTTTGAAGCTGGTAAAGAAATACCGCTCGTACGGTTCCCGCCAACGGACGAATTGTACAATAGTGCGCAAACGCCGTTGAAGCTGGAGGCCTCGCTGGGTATAGGGGTTTATTTCAATGCGGCGCTGAAGGTGACCACCGATCCCAAGCAATTGTTGCCAACTGCCGGCGCTTACATCAAGTTCCATGGAGGGCTGAAGGTAATGTGTATGTCGGTGGGCGTGGGGTCGATCTTCGCCATCGGTACGGTGGATGTGAAAGTCGCCTGCGATACGAAGGTGGGGCCGAGCCTGGCGCTCGACTTCGGCTTCGGCATCGAGATCGTAGTGAGTTTGCCGGTAGTGGGCAATGCGAGCGTGAGCTACCTGGTGGGGGTGCAGATGTATGCCGATAAGAACAAGGTGATCGTGGCGGCACTGATGCGCTTCCGCGGGCATGCCGAATTATTGGGTGGCCTGGTGGCGGTGACCATCACCATCGAAGCCAAAGGCATTATCGTACGGGAGAACGAGCAAACGGATTGCTCGGCCCAGGTAACCTTTGCCATCGATATCAGCATCTTCCTGATCATCGACATCAGTTTCTCGAAGACCTGGGGCGAAGACCGCCAGATCGCTTAACCGAGTTCCTTCAACTTAAACATTTCGACATGGAAGCTAATAGAAAATATACAACGATGGTGTTTCCGCAGGGATTCGACGGTACCCATCTCCTCCTGCATATTGTATTGATACCCCGCAACCAGGATCCCTTTAAGATATGGCCCACAACTGTGACAGACCATGAAGAATCAACACCTTTTGCCGACCTGGTGCCGCAATTTGAAGTGGCGATCCACAAGGGGCTGGAAGAATGGCCCATCGGCAATGTGGGCACCATTGTGAAGCTGCCGGTGACGGTTGATGAAGCCGTCAATAAGAAAGCGGCACTGGATGGCATTGCTGTGCAACTGGGCGCTAAGATCAATATGGATGGATCAACCGCGGCAACGACCGATAAGGCGCCGGATACGCCGTTGCCCGAAAACCAAAGTGTACAGAAATACCTGCCGGAAACCTACCGCACGGCGTTCAATTTTACCAATCCCAGGCATCCTAATGCCAAACTGGATGATAGCTATCATTGCGCCATCAAGAAGGATACCCCTAAAAAGAAAGACTGGAAGAACGACGATAACCTGAGCTGGGGCCAGGTGTTTGCCCATATTCTACGCCAGCCGATGCTGGCGCGTGGCTGTGGAATGATCTACACCGCTTCGGTTGACCTGACGCCCCATGCTGAGCTGTTGGAGAAGGGTGGCTTTGTGCATGTGAACATGGTTGATACGCAGACAGCGGCCATTCAAAAGGCGTTGTTGGAAGATGCGCAGGGACCATTTGTGAAACGATATGCTGCCCGCATTCCTGCGCTGACCCTTGGTACGGGCAGGCCGGTGTTTGCACCCATGCTATTCCCGGTATTGCATAAGAAGACTGCCGATCCTGCTGATCCGGTACCGCCCCCTGCGGAATGGGATAAGATATTTGCTGAACTGAATGAATACAACGATGGTTATGCGAAGATCGTGCATGCCGGCCAGCAGGTGAGCAGCAATCTGCTGAGTGAGCGGCAGGATGGTCCGGGCCCGCAAAGCGATACCGGCATCCGCCTGGCCTGGGATGATGAGCAGATCATGATCTGGTATCTACGGCAACTAAGTGCCAACCCGATGGATGCCGGCAAGCGGCTGGATGTGCCCATGGGTGTTTATGGTTACCGCATCGACGTACGCAAAGATGAAGTGGGCAGTGAATGGAAAAGTCTTAACACGGTACAAAGCGATCAGCCGCTGATGATCGGCGATGCCAACCTGGGCACTACGCCTGCGGGTGGTCTTGAATTGCCTTTCCAGGTATTCCCTTCACAGCTCGACAATAATACCAATGCACCATACTGGCTGCCCATGTATTTTACGAACTGGATTGGCCGGAGCGTGGTGTTGAAAGATATAGATGCCATTCGCATCAATCGCCATGCCGATGGGCAAAAGAGTCCGCTCGATAACACAGCGAAAGCGGTCGATACGGCTTCTCCCTATACCGAGATACCCTCTGGTGTAGACCTGCGGTATGGACAAGGTTATCAGTTCCAGGTGCGGATGATGGACATCAGTGGCGGTGGACCGGTGATCGGCGCCCCGATAGTTAACAATGCGCCATCACCATCGGCCAAACATACTTTTAAACGCTACATAGCTCCCGACCTTTGCCGGGTGGAGCAACCGGAAAAGCTGCGTACGGGTCTCTCTTCCTATTTCAACAAAGAGGATATGGATGAGAACAGTGTATCGATACCTAACCCTGCATTACAGATCAGGCGGCCATTGCTGAACTATCCGGCGGTGCTATTTACCGGTAAGTACCAGGCCATCGGTCAAAACCCGGTAGACCTGCTGATCGCAGCTACGGGCGATGCAACCCTCAATAAGATACCGGGTATTGCCGATCCGGATGTAACGCATGTGGAGATCAAAGTAGAGATTGAGACGCTCAAGCTGGACAACTTGTTGAGCGAAAGTGGCAGGGAGAATTATATCACGTTATATACAACGACGCGTGCTTTTCCCGCGGGCTTCGACGATGAGTTGTCGCTGCCGGTCGTGTTTCACGATGTGCCGGTGTTGCTGGCTGGCAACGTGGATGATCCATTTAACCGGCCAGACCTGAACAAGGCGGCCATCGATGGCATGACAGACATTCCATTGCCTACGGCGCGCCGCATCCGGCTTACGCTGCGGGCCGTGTGTGCTGAACAGGCTGGTTATTTCGGATTCAGTAACCCGGCCAATAAGGATATGGATACGCGCTATGGCAAAACGACGCAATGCTGGTTCCATCAGCCCTCTACCGCTGAGGAGACATTGCTGTTGCCGGCGGTAAATGTGCCGCCGCTGCAAGGCATTTACCTGCAACCGGATCCTCCAATGTTGAACAGCGGCGTACTCTCTACTTTTTTCCTCGCCAGGGAGGCGCAAAATAATATGCCGGATATTGTACAGCGCTTTGCACAGAAGCTGGGATTGCGGAACAATGGCCTGACGCTGATGGGGCGCAAGGGCGAACGCGTGGTGTTTGGTTGCAGCAACCGCATCCGCCATCATTTGTCGCCCGATCATGGCAGCATCACTTTCTCTTCGAAAGGAGACCTCTGCAACCATTGGTTGGGTTGTATCGTGTATCGGCTGAACCGTGACTGGACCTGGAATGCGTTAGAAGACGTGAGCTTCCAGGTAAAGCGCTGGCGGAAGTTTGAACGCGATAAAGACGAAGAGACGGAAGTGATCAAGGTATTGGGCGATATTGAAATAAAACGATCAGCTTCTTTCGAGTGTTTGCAGGAAGATGAATTTGGCGAAGTAAACCGTGAATACACGACGCTCATATTCATCGATGCGATAGAGCCGAAATCGGTATTGGAAAAAACAGGCGGCGGCTTGCGATTCCCCGATGAGCTGAATGCTGAATACGAATTGACACCGCGCTTTCGTCCGAATCATGGTGCGCCGGCTCCTTTTAAAACAGATTTATTACACCTGCCCACTACGATCATTCCCGCGCAGGTGCCGGAGATCGCGAGCGTCGGTATTGCATTTTCTCCCTACCTGGCCAATGAACGATACAGTGCTACTGAACCCAGGCAGCGCTACCTGTGGGTGGAACTGAAAGAACCCGTAAAAGACCCGCATGATGCGTTGTTCTGCCGCGTGCTGGCGTATGCACCCGACCAATTGCTGAGCCATAGCCGGGGCGGCATTATGACCGAAGTGCCGGAAGAGCCGGCCTTGCCGATCGATCCGGAATACATTCGCGCGATAACGCCGGGACAAACAGATGATATGGCCGGTATGGGAGCTATGCAGCCGATGGAGCGGGCGAGTGGCAAAGAAGGTCTTCATTACTTGTTGCCACTACCGCCAGGTTTGCATCCGGAAAGTCCCGAATTGTTTGGCTTCTTCACCTACGAGTTCAGAATTGGCCATGCACATGGGCATATGCTGAAGCGCGATCCCAAGGGTGATCTATGGAGTACAGCGCAGGGAAGATTCGGACGTCCGCTGCGGGTAACGGGTATGCAGCATCCGGCGCCGAACTTACTGTGTAATGTAGATAGAGATAAAGACCGGGTGTATGTTACGGCGACGTATGCCAAAGCTGTATGGCAGGGGCGCAATGTAACCTGCGATCCACCGCGTACACAATTGCATGGGCTGCTGTATGCACAGGTGCGTCAGGCGGATGGCAATGGGTATCGCAATATCCTGCTCGATGAGCGCCTGATGGTGTTGGATAAGCCTATCAAAAGAGCACCTGGTTTGTTCCTGCAGGAATTCCATGCCGCTCAGTTGCATACGGCGCGCTGGACGGCCGACCAGGTAGCGGTGAGCGAGAAGGCGAATGTGTTGATCAGTCACTTGTCGTTGCTGGAGGAAAAAGAACTGACTGTATTGCGCCTTAACCCGGCGGTGAACAGGAAACTGGCGGCTGTAGTAGTGGCGCGCAGGCTGGGTAAGATCGAGCGGCTGGATGCGCAGACAGCTGCCCAGTTGGTGAGTGCTTATGAGAAAGTGAGTTGGAAAGATAGCCTGGCACCGGCGGTTGCGGTGAATGCCGGTGACAAGTTTACCCAGGCGAGTCTGGTGGCGGGCGCCAAGCTGGCCATCTTTAAAGATGCGCCGAAAACAGCGACTATAGCCTGGACAAACAAAGAGATATCGCTGATGCTATATCAATTGGGTTTGCCACAGGATGCTTCCCTGAGCGTGCTGGTGGTGGAAGTGTTTGGTAATATCACCAGTGTATTTGAACAACTGGGCATGCCGATGGATCAATTGGAAGTATTGATGCACCAGCGTCCGGATGTGGTGAACGCTATTAAACAGCGACAACAAATGCAACAGCAAGCATTATCGAGTCAGTTGGGCAACTATCGAATTTTGCGCACCTCACCGCTGACGGAAGTGCCGTTTGTGTGTTGCACGACCTGCGGGTAATAAATATCTATTGTAGTTGATAGCAATTCTAAGTTAGAAAGCAGGTACAGTCCTGCTTTCTTTTTTTGCAGGATGTCAAGGTGGCCATCAGTATTTGTCTACTGCTCCAACTGGATGGCTTTCGGAAACAGGATATTGTTCTCCAGGTGAATGTGCAGGTGCAGGTCTTCCTCAAATTCTTTCAACAACGCGAATGTAACCTTATACGTATTGCAGGCGTCTGCCGGCGGAGTGTAGTTGTTGGTGAGGGCTGCAATGCGCCGGAAACGTTCGCCTTCGTTGTCGTGTTCCTGCTTCATCATCTCAATGGGGTTCTGTACCGTGCCAAAGGGGGCAGGTACGTGCCTGCCGCTGCCGGCCAGCATTTTACGGATATAGGGAAACAGTACCAATTCTTCCTTTTGCATATGGGCTGTTAGTTCTCCGGCACTCTCGTTGAACAACTTTTCCACTTCTTTCAGTTCCGGATGCCGGTCGCCATGTACTCTCGACACTTTGTGCAGGAAAGGGGTGATTTCCTTTATTCGGGTGGTTACATAGCGGTGGTGTTTTTTCTCGATATAATCGGCCAGCAGGTCGAGGGGCCAGGTATTGAAACCGGGGTCTGTTGTGCTGGGCTGATGCGTAGTTTGCTGCAATTCGCTGATAACACCTTCTATGTCCAGTTGTTTTTTAAGGCAGGCATCTGCGATGCTGCGATTGCCGTTGCAGCAAAAGTCAATACCGTGCTTTTTGAAAACAGGGGCTGTGCGGTAGTTGTTGGCAACGAGTTCGCCAATAATGGATTGTTCTGTTATATTCATGATCGCTGATTTTAGCGATCATAAAATTACCGGCGTCTGTAAAGGGAACCTATGAGGCCGGTCAACCTGGATAGTGAGTATAATCAGCTGCCCCTGCTTCAGGGCGCTGAACGCAGGTGCAGAAGCACTTGTGTGACTTAAGTATGACTTAGTTGCCGGTGTTCTTCCACCTCAACTGTACACCACCCATGAACCAGCGGCCCGGCATAGGGGTACCCAGCAGGTCGCTGTATTGGCGATCGAAAAGGTTATCGACCTGCGCAAAGACGGCGATCATCTTATGCAGGAAAGCGTACTGCACCCTTGCATTGGCGAGGAAATAGTCGGGTGAAAGGGCAGCGTTGATGGCGGCTGCTTTTTGTGCCTGCCTTTTCTTATACAAGCCATTGGCGCTGATGAGCAGGTTCTTCCACTCATAGATCACGGAAAAGTTGGTCAGGAATTTGGCATGCGATGAAACATAGAATGAGGGCGTAGTATCGCTGCTGGTACTCGACAGCCAAACGAGACCGGCGCCAGTGGTGAGTTTGTGTCCATGGCCGAGATCGTGTATGTACTGCACATCCGTTTCAAATCCGGTCGTATTTACTTCCGCGATGTTTTTAGCCAAAGCATAAGTGCCGGTGGGAGAGAGGTTGGATTTGCGTGGCATATCGGCATAAGCGGTGGTGCTATAGTCGATCAACCGTTGGTGAAAGCGCTGGAAAAAAGTAGATGATAGTTTCAGTTTGTCTTTCCAGAACCAATCGGCTCCAGCTTCATAACTCACCGACCGCTCGGCCCGGAGATCGGGGTTGCCGACGCGGCCGCTTGTTACCAGGGCTTTGTTATAATTGTTATACCGCTCCGTGAAATCGGCATCGCGGATCGTTTTGCCTACGCTTCCCCTTAGCTGCCAACTGCCGATCTTCTGCGACAGGTCGAGCTGTGGCACCAGCTCGGAGCTGATGTTTTCGAAATAGACCCATTGCAGGGAGGGACGCATGGTGAATCCTTCCCAAAGCTTTTGTGATACAGAGACGAAGGGCGATACCTGGTAGAGTGTATGATGCCCCCGGTCGTTGGAGGCGATCTTCTTCTCCAGGAAGTTTACACCAGCCACCAGGCCGGTAAGCTTGTTAGGTCTGTATTCATACAGCAACCTTGACTGAAATAACTTCGATTCGCTGCTGTTGGGCGGCGACAACTTGTTGAAGGCATAGCGGTCGGTAACTGATTTGTACCCCGCATCGAATGAAAAGCTCGCTTTGGCCCCTTCGTATGCGATGCGTAGCTGGTGCCAGCGTGATGTTACCTTCTCTTTGGCAGTATCTGAAAGAAAGGTGGTGTAATAGTTTTGCGCGGCAAAATCGCGGGTATCGTAGGCAAAGCGATAGGCAACGTTCCATTGGGCGTTGAGGTAGTAATTAGCCGATACCGAGGCAGTGGTGTTGTTGAAGTAACCGGTGGTACCACGCTGCTGCACTCCATCGGCCTGGTTTTTAATTACACCGCCTGCTACATGTAGTTTGTTGTGGCTATATACAATGCCGGCATCTGCCCCCCAAAGGCCATATTCGCCGCCATGGGCGCCTGCTGTTATTCTAGTTCCTGTTTGCCCCATTTTCGCGGCAAAGCTTTTGGTAATGATGTATACAACGCCGCCTACTGCATCGGCTCCATAAATGGCGGAAGAGGCGCCTTTCAACACTTCAATACGCTCGATCTCGGCAGGAGCAATGGGTATATAGCTATTAAAGTGACCGGTATTGGGGTCGTTGAGGCGCATGCCATCGAGTATGACGAGCACCTGCTGAAAAGTTCCACCGCGCAATACGATATCGCTTTGAGAGCCCATGGGGCCACGTGCCTGTATTTCAACCCCGGGTACATACCGCAGCAATTCGTCGAGTGAATGTACGGGCAGGTCTTTAAAGCGATCGCCGGGTACGATGGTGATGTTGCGACCGGTTTCTGCCGCCCGTTGCCGGCTTAAGGAGGCTGACACGGTTACCGGATTGAGGGTGGACTCCTGTGCGGTGATGGTAAGTCCGCCCAGGCAGGAGCCAATGAACAGCAGTAAGTACTTTTTTGGCATAAGCCGCAAAAGTAGTCGATGTACAGTGAATGGTGAAATCGATGGCGATGGCAAGTTGAGCCGGGTAAATCATTGCCGGAAGGGCTGTGTGGTTTATCTTGCGGGTTTTAATCTTGGTACATGGCTGATAAATTAACCGCGCATTTCGAAAACAGGGAGTATTTTTTTGTGTTGTTGGGTAAACGCCCCGCCGATCGTACCGCTGCAGCTGCAGAGGAGGTACAAATTGATATGTACGGCACCCTGTATGTATTTATCAAGCGTGATGGTAAATGGGTCAATAAATCTGGTAACAAGATGAATATGGTTGGCGGTTTGATCGAAGCGGTCATTGCTGCCCTGGATTTGGCGGGTCATTGAGCTGGCTTATATCGATGAGGTGCCATGTCACTATGTGGTTATTCCCAGGCAATAGAATTGCAGGCAAACGCAAATCTGTTAATTGATGGAGGTTCTTTATATTCGTATGTGTTTTTTTGCGTATGTGAAATTGGCAATTTATCAGTGTTTGTAAAAATCCTAATTCATCTATGAAGTATCTATTGTACGCATTGGTGTTGATGACTGTTTGTATTGCCTGCAGCGATACTGCGCAGGATAGTAAAGCAAATGGCAGCGATTCGAGTGCCCTTCAGCAAACGGACCAGGCTGCGGCGGACTCTGCCGCAAGGGCAGCAGCAGATATCACGGTTTCCAATCCAACTTTAACAGCTACCGCTGCTTTGGTGCGGGACAGGCTTGCCAGCTTGTATCGAAATGACCTCGACAAGGGACTGGTAGACACCTTCAGCCGTCACTTTATTTATGCGGAGGCCGACCTCAACGGAGATGGGACAAAAGAGATATTGGTAGGAACGCGTGGCCCGTTTTTCTGCGGATCCGGTGGCTGTACGATCCTGTTGCTGGATGCCAGCGGTAAAACCATCAATAAGTTCTCGGTTTCTCATTATCCGGTAACGATCGACGATCAAAAGTCGAATGGCTGGAATAACCTGCTAATACCAAGTGGTGGTAAATTGCGTGTGCTCCGGTTTAACGGACAGCATTATCCTACCAATCCGTCGGTCGCTACGCAATACCAGGGAACACAGGCCGATAACCTGCCCAAAGTGCTGGAGCCTGCCAGTAGCCAGTGGATCGTGTTTTAATGCTGACCGGTGATATTTTTACCTAATTTGCGCCTTTTTATTTCAAGTAACTGAGGATGGTTTTACCAATAGGAAGTGTTAACCCCACGAGCAGATTCTCCAACCGGGCAGAAAACTATGCAAGATTTCGTCCGGGATACCCCGATGGTCTATTCGCTTTTTGGGAAACGGCGATGAGTATCAAGGCCAGTGATTGTATTGTAGACATTGGTTCGGGTACGGGTCTATTTGCCGAGCCTTTTCTGAAACGTGGATTCAGTGTGGTATGTATCGAGCCGAATGACGACATGCGAAAGGCTGGGGAAGAGCGTTTGAAGAAATATGTGGCCTTTCAAAGTATCGGTTCTACGGCGGAAGGCACGGGATTGCCCGATGAAAGTGTGGACCTGATCACAGTAGCGCAAACCTTCCATTGGCTTGACCCGATAGGGGCCAGACTCGAAACCAAACGGGTTTTAAAGCCCGAAGGTCAGGTGGTGTTGGCCTGGAACCGCCAAACCAGCCAAAGTGAATTCGAGAAAAAATACACGGCTTTACGCAACCAATACCGCATTGGGGAGCCGGGGCCGGTACAAATAGACCCGGTTGCCATCCAGCAATTTTTTGCGCCTGCAGTGCCAGTTGTCAAAACATTCGAGAACGAGCAACTGCACGATTTTGAAGGATTGAAAGGGCAATTGTTATCGAAATCCTACATTCCCCTCCCCGGCCATGAGTCGTACGATGCCATGATCACCGACCTCATTAAGCTGTTTGTGAATTATAACGAAGGTGGCCTGGTGCGCATCCGCTATGAAACCCTGGTGTATTATGGACGGCCGGGTTGACGTGAACCCCGTGGGGTGGAGTAAAAGCGATCAACTATTCTTGTTATATGTTCGTTTACGCTGAAAGGTGATACTTTTTGGGAATATTGAAATGGCCCAAAATGAACCGTTCAGCAATAGACGAACACGTTAGTTTTTTATCTAAAGCGGCCTTTTTTCGCTCCTTTTCTCATATGTTGTTATTTTATCTTCGTTAGGAATCCTGTTCAAATTAGCCTCCGTTTTGCCGCATAATCGCAGTGCATTTTTTTTGTACCTATTATTGTCTGCTTAAAAGCCTGTTAGTATTTAGAGAAAAAAAACCTGTGTTGGGATGGCGTGTCCCTATTCTTTTCTTGATAAAATAAAGTTATATTTATCTTGATTCGATAGTTATTCATCTCCAAACCAAAACACACATGAGAAAAAAACTGCTAAGTTTTTTACTGGCATTGCTATGCTTTGCAATGACCGGTAAAACACAGGTCCTGTCCCTCTCCGGCAGGATTCTCGACGAAAAAGGAGCTCCTATTCCTTTTGTTTCCATCGTTCTTAAAGGCAAAAAGTCCTCAGGTACCACTTCCGACCTGGAAGGCAGGTTCAAACTTCCCGCTGCTAAAGGTGATGTGTTGGTCGTTTCCGGGGTAGGTTATGTGACCAAGGAGGTAGCGGTTGGTGCAAACGCAGCCCTGGAGATCATGCTTACCAGTGGTAAAACCGACTTGTCGGAGGTCGTAGTAACGGCTATGGGCATCAGGCGTTCGGAAAAGGCATTGGGTTATGCTGTATCGAAAGTTGATCCCAGCACCATGCTGCAGAAGTCGGAGCCCAATATCCTCAACACGCTGGCCGGTAAAGTGCCCGGGGTTGACATTCGTGCCGGTCAGGGCGCCCCGGGAGCAGCCTCCCGGATCCAGATCAGGGGAGTATCTTCTTTCGGTGGCGGTGATCCGCTGATCGTCGTAGACGGTGTTCCGTACAGTAATCCTATTGTTAATACTTCCAATCCGTTCTCTGGTGGCGGCACCTACGGTTCCGGTATTAATAATATCGACCCCAATGATATCGAGTCTATCAGTGTGTTGAAAGGCGCTGCTGCCGCTTCGTTATACGGATCCCGGGCCGCCAACGGGGTATTGCTGATCACGACCAAGTCGGGCTCTCCCAAGAAAGGCGCTAAGTCGCTTAACGTGACTTATCGCGCCGGATACAGTATTGAAAAGATCGCAGATATTCCGGAGTTCCAGAACCTGTATGGTGCGGGCGCCAATTTCAGGGTAGGTAGCTCGAATGGTTCGTGGGGCGGCCGGTTTGGCAGAGGCGTTGTCTATGATCTCAATGGTAACGTAATCGGAACTTCGGCATCAGGTATAGACTCTATCCCCGCCAACACCTGGGCGACGATGTACGCATCTTACCCTGAGTTGTTCCCGAATGCCAGGATTGCTTATAAGGCGGTTCCCGACAACGTATCGGCCCTGTTCAATAACGGCAATATGATGGAACATTCCGTCGGCCTTAATGGTGGCGAAGGCAGGTCCTTATTCAATGCCACACTTTCTCATGTAGATCAAAATGGTTATATCACCAATTCCAGTTACCGTAAAAGTAACGTGAGTGTGGGCGGCCAAACGGCAGTGGGCAAACTGACCATTGGAGCCAACGCCTCGTATGCCAGGTCTAAACAGGTGGGCGGCTTTATCGGAGCTGCGCAAAGTTTCTTATCACAATGGGGCCGCACCTACACCATGGCACGGAACTGGGACATTGCCGGCTGGCCAACTGAAAGTAAATCCGGACAGCAGATCGGCTTCAACGACGGTCAGTACACCAATCCCATTTGGGGCGCCTATCACAATGTGATCACTTCGATCGATGAGCGGATGGTGGCCACCATCAGGGTGTCTTATAAATTCAATAACTGGATCAGGCTCGACTTCAATGGTGGTTTGAACAGCTATGCGCTTTTCCGCGATCAGATCATTGATAAGTCTTCTTATGGCAGCTCGGACAATACTTTGGGAAATATTACCGAAGTGGTAAACAGGCAGCAGGAAATACAGGGTAAGATCGTGGCTGTGATCAGTCCGAAGATCCATAAAGACTGGACGCTCGATATCAACCTGGGTAGCGATGTGAATGAAAGGAATGCCCGGAGCCAGCAGGTATACGGTGTTGATTTCGTAATCACCGGCCAATACAACCTGTTCAATACCCGCCGCCAGACATTCGCCAACGACTCCAGGTCGAAAAGAAGGCTCGTAGGCTTCTTTGGCGATGCTTCGCTGGGTTACAAGAACTTTGCGTTTCTGAACCTGACAGGCAGGGCTGATCTTACTTCTACCCTTCCTTATGCCAATGCACAATATTTTTATCCCGGTGCTTCTGCATCCTTAGTGTGGTCGGAGGCATTGGGGCTTAAATCGAAGTGGCTTGATTACGGTAAGCTTCGTGTCGGTTATGCGCGTGTAGGTAACGACGCGGCACCTCATAACGGTGCTCCGATATTTAACCTGAATGCCGCAGGCTTCCTCAATCAGCCTTTTGCTACCAAGGGTACCTCCATTTACGATACGCTGCTGACGCCCGAGTTTACCACAGAACTGGAGGTTGGTACTGACATGCGCTTCTTCAACCAGCGACTGGGCGTGGAAGTGACCTGGTACGACAAAACGTCTACTGATCTTATCTACAATCTCAGTATGCCTTCAACATCGGGCTATACAGCTTATTATACCAACCTGGGTAAGATCCGTAATAAAGGATGGGAGATTGCCCTCGACGTGAATCCTGTACGCACCAAGAACTTCAGCTGGGATATTCGCGGTATCTACACCCAAAATGCCAACACGGTAGAGGAACTGAAGGAAGGCCTGCTGAGGAGCCAGCTTGGAGGCTTCAATTGGGTAGAAGCCGGCAAACCATTTGGATACCTGCGCGGTTCCTATTCGGCTCGCTCGGATGATGGTCAATTGC
Organism: Paraflavitalea sp. CAU 1676; assembly: GCF_029223285.1. Classification (GTDB taxonomy): domain Bacteria; phylum Bacteroidota; class Bacteroidia; order Chitinophagales; family Chitinophagaceae; genus Paraflavitalea. The sequence continues at coordinate 66,128 of NZ_JARHUJ010000012.1, forward strand.
TCATTCACCCCATTTCGGGTATGCCTTTGGTTGATCCCAATGATGGTATGGTGGGCGATCCAAATGCGGATTACAAGTTCGGTATCACCAACACCTTTACCTATAAAGGATTTACCCTGAATGTTCTTTTTGATGCTACCATTGGTGGTGATTTCTATTCTGAAACGATCAACAGTATGCTGGGCAGGGGGGTAACGAAAGATACCGAGATCAGGGAAAAGAATGCAGTGATTACCGGTATTTACGGCAACACCACGCCGGTTACCGGTGCTGATGGTCTCAATCACTTCACGCCCATGCTGGTAGGTGGCAAAACGGTACCCAACCAAACGAGGGTAACAACCAACGACCTTTTCTTTACGGCCGGTACTGGTGCGAGCTTTGCTACCAACGGCGCCTTTGAATATGCGGTATTCGATGGTACTGTTTACAGGTTAAGAGAGTTGAGCCTGGGTTACAGCCTGCCAACCAGTTGGGTTAGCAAACTTAGATTGTCGGCCGTGAACCTGTCTGTCAGCGGCCGCAATTTGTGGTACCTGGCGCCAAACGTGCCCAAGTACACACACTTCGATCCGGATATCAACTCCGTGGTGGGCAGTGGCACACAGGGTGTTGAAACAGGCGGTGCGCCAAGTACCAAAAGGTATGGTGTAAACTTAAGTGTAACATTCTAACATCACAAGCAAAACTTCAAACATGAGAAGGAAACACTTTTTATATTCATTTGCAGCGTTGATAGGTCTCGTGGCTATCGGGACCGGCTGTAAAAAATTCCTCGATGTAAACCAGAATCTCAACAGCCCATCTCCCTCATCCGTGAATCTTTCCCTGGTACTGAGTTCTGCTGAACGGAGTATCGCCAACAACCTGGCCCTGGGATCGGGCCTCGGCAATACGATGGCTGTGTATACACACCAGATAACAGGGCGCGTGGCTGCCGACCGGTATGGTGCGGGCTCAGCCGGATGGGATGGTTTGTACGGGGCCGTCTCGAACCTGAATGTGATCATCAGGCGCGGACCTAAAGAACAGCGGCTGACGTATGCCGGTATTGCTAAAATTCTAAAGGCATACACGTTCAGTATGCTGGTTGATGTTTATGGAGATGTGCCATATTCCGAATTCGACCGTTTTGAAGAAGGTATCTCTCAACCAAAATTTGACAAAGGTTCTGAGATATATCCCAAATTGCTGGCCCTGCTCGATGAGGGTATTGCGGATGTTAAGAACACAATATTCAATGTGTCTAAACCTTCCACAGACGACTATATCTACAAGGGGGACCTTGCAAAGTGGGTAAAAGCGGCTAACACAATCAAACTAAAACTGTATACCCAGATGAGGCTGGTACAGGATGTGAAAGCCCAGGTTACTGCTTTGCTGGCCGATCCCAAATCGCTCATCAACTGGCACTCAGAGAGTTTCATGATGCCCTATGGTCCGTTAGGTACCACAGATGACAGGCACCCCGCATACGGAGATTATACCGCTACGCAACGTGGCGGCCAACTCTTCAGCCCCTGGTTGTTTGAGATCATGAAAGGAAAGAATTCAAACATCCTGACAGGCTTAACCGATCCCCGGATCAACTATTATATCTATAATCAGAAATCAGCCACGGGCGCTCCGGAAAACTGTACAGAATACCGCGACGGTGGATTTATCAGTATCATATTTGGTTCGAATGGAACCTGCCGTGACGGATCGAACAGCCAAACCTATTCCCTGCTGGGCGTTTACCCTGCCGGGGGCCGGTATAATGATGGTAATATCGTGACAGTGAACACGCTGGGTACCCAGAATGCCGGAACCGGTGCGCTTCCGCACCAATTCCTTACCTACACAGATCGCTTGTATCTTGAAGCTGAACTGATCCAGGCTGGTGTTGTGACCGGTAATGCCAAGACTGCCTTCTCCAAAGCATTGGATGAAACCTTCAAACAGGTTGATACCATCATCATCAATTATGTGAAACCTGCTTCTGCCGGTGCTGCACAAAATGTACCCGGTATAGCGACACAAACAGCGACCGATACTTATAAAGCTGGTGTGCTTGCTGCTTTTGATGCCGGAGATGCTGCCAAAAAGCTTGAATACATCATGACTGAGAAATGGATTGCCAGGATAGAAAATCCTGTTGACAATTACACCGACTACCGGAGAACCAAATTCCCCGTGTTGTTTGCACCAGCTCCGGAAGGCACTGTGACGAGCGTTACAGGCCCGGATGGAAAAATAACACCGGTATCTAATGACAGGAAGTATCCTTTAACCCTGCCATTTAGTAATGCTGAAATCGGTGTGAACAAAAATGCACCTCCTCAGAAAGTGCCGGAGAACTATAAAGTATTCTGGCTGCCTTAACCGATTCATCACTATTTTAAACCACGATTATGCTACTCAAAAGAATAAATATTATTGCCGTTGTTGTGTTCAGTGCTGTCATTTCTTTCACCAGCTGTTCGAAAGATGACGGCGCGATCCCGGAAAGAGTGAGTATCCAGGATGTTCCAGCCGTTAGTATAAACTTTGAGACTGGTAATACGGCGGATACGATTGCCATTAGCAATCCGGCCGCTTTCCAGGGAAAGTTTAAAGTGTCGCTATTCTTTGCCGGCGCAAATCCTCCCACCAAGGTAGATGTCATGGTTCGAAAGAATGGGAGCCTGGCCAACGTAAAATTGTTTAAAGCGAGCATTACTTCTTTGCCAGCCAGCTTTACCATTACTGCTGCGGAACTGCAAACGTTGTATGGTACGGCTGTCGTATTGAAAGATACGTACGACTTTGCCCTTGATATTTACCTGGGCGATACGAAATATGAAGCCTGGCCTGCAAGCGGTGCAACAGGTTCGGGACAAGGTGTGGTAGGGATGTCTTCGGTTGGATTCGGAGCACAGGTTCGCTACACGGTAAAGTAACTAGTTTGTTTTACGAAACAGGGAGGCCCCACCTTATGGTGAGGCCTCTGCTGTTTTAACTATAGGGTGGAGTTTATGTTGGAGAGATGGATCAGTTCAGTTGCAGCGAAGCCGGACCAAATTCTTCAAAGTAGATAGCGGCGCGGCTGATTCCTTTTTCTGTTAAGTAGGTATAATGCTTGCGGATGAATGGTGAAGGTCCGCAGATATAATACTGGGCTTCGTGTTGCAAGACCTCTTCCGATAATTTTTCGAGGTCAACAAACCCCCTGTGTGCTGTGCCTTCTCCTGCATGATGATCGTAGAACAGGTGCTGCGTGAGTTGCTCATGCTGATCGACCCATTCGTTGACCTGTTTTTGAAAGGCGTGCACTTCCGGGTTGCGGCAACCGTGCACCCAGGTGATAGGGTGGGGACTGCCTGCTTTTACCAGGCTTTCGAGCATGCTGATAAGGGGTGTTTGCCCAACGCCGCCGCTGATGAACACCACCGGCTTTCCGGGTACCGGCTGCAATACGAAACTTCCGGCAGGCGCGGAAGCCTCTATAATGTCTCCTTCTTTCACGACATCGTGCAGGCGATTGCTGATCATGCCATCGGGGTGATTACTGCCGTGCTCTTTCTTAACAGAAATGCGGTAGAACTCGCCATTGGGCGCTGCGGACAGGCTATACTGCCTGGGCTGTAGCAGGTTTATTTCGGGCAGAAAGAGCCGCACGCTGATGTATTGTCCGGGTGTAAAGTCAGCCACGGGGCCGCCATCGGCAGGGTAGAGGTAAAAGGAGGTGATCTCTTTCGATTCCTGTTCCCTGCGCTTCAGTACGAAAGGCCGCCAGCCTGTCCAGCCACCTTTTTTGGCCGTTTGTGCGCGGTAGATGTTCGCTTCATGTCCGCTCATGATGCGTGCCAGTTGTGCATAGGCTGCCTCCCAGGCGTCTAACAGGTCTGGTGTTGCCCCTTCTCCCAACACTTCGCCGATGGCTGCGAGCAAATGGTTACCAACGATCTGGTAATGCTCGGGACGAATATCGAGGCTGGTATGCTTTTGCCCGATGCTGTTGATCACCGGTAATAATACGGAGGGGTCTTCGATGTGTTCGGCATAAGCCAATACTGCCATGGCAAGGGCAGTTTGTTGCTTATTATTCTGCTGGTTGCCCATATTAAAGACATGCTTCAGTTCGGGATTGTGGCTGAACATACGCTTGTAGAAATGTGATGTCAGCAATACGCCGTTTTCTCTTAGTACAGGCACGGTGGCCTTGATCAACTCCTTCTGTGCATTGGTCATCATCTGTGAAGTATTTAATTGATGGTATTAATATATAAAGACCTTTATATCCTTTATTGGATCAAAAAAAAGCTATTTCCTAAGTGTTACACTTCCTTTCAACAACTCTTTATTGAATTGTCCAATGGTAGTGGTATTCATCATATGGGCTAGCTGGTTGCGTACTTTTTTGAATTCTTTGTGGAGCGGGCAGGGATTCTTTTCGGAGCAATGGGTAAGCCCCATGCCGCAGCCGCTGAATACTTCTTCTCCGTCTATGGCGGTTACAATATCGGCCAGCGGACGTTGGAGGTTTTCGGCTTCCACATAAAAACCTCCGTTGGGACCTTTCATAGATTGTATCAGGCCCTTACGGCTGAGGTCCTGTAGTATCTTGGCCAGGAAGGATTCCGGCGAATCGATCTCGGCCGCAATTTCTTTGATGCCGACCCTGCTGCCATCAATGGTGCGATGTGCGATATACAATACCGCCCGTATGCCGTACTCGCAGGTTTTTGAAAAAACGCCCATTGACTGTTTACTGTTTTAGGATGGCGCAAAGATAGGGGATTTATTAATAAAGGAGTTGTTTGTCTTTTATTAATCTTGCTGGTAGTTTAGGTAAGCACAAAAGGCCATCTTGCGATGACCTTTTGCTTTTATATCCCTGTGTTACAATGATGCCTTGTTATCCGGCAATATCGAACCTGTCGAGGTTCATGACCTTGCTCCAGGCGGCTACAAAATCCTTCAGGAATTTCTCCTGAGCGTCTGCACTTCCGTACACCTCCGCAAGAGCCCTCAATTCGGAATTGGAGCCGAATACGAGATCGGCGCGGGTGCCTGTCCAGCGCCTGGCGCCAGTTGTACGATCTGTGCCTTCGTATATTTCGCGTTCATCTGAAGTGGCTTTCCAGGCTGTGTTCATATCGAGCAGGTTGACAAAGAAATCATTCGTCAACTGGCCCGGACGAGCGGTGAGTACGCCATGTGTCGAGCCATCGTAGTTTGTATTCAGTACCCGCAGGCCACCTATCAATACTGTCAACTCCGGTGCTGTCAGCGTGAGCAAATGTGCTTTGTCGATCAATAACTCTTCCGTTGACACGGGGAGTGTTGATTTACGGTAATTGCGGAAGCCATCGGCCTGGGGCTCGAGATAACCAATCGATTCTACATCGGTTTGTTGCTGTGATGCATCCATGCGACCCGGTGTAAATGGCACCGAAACGTTGTGACCTGCTTCTTTTGCGGCTTTTTCTATGGCAGCTGCGCCTGCCAGCACGATGAGGTCGGCCAGGGATATCTTCTTGCCCCCCGATTGTGCCTTGTTGAAATTCTGCTGTACTTTTTCCAGTACGCCCAACACTTTCTGCAGCTGTGTGGGATTGTTGACCTGCCAGTATTTTTGAGGGGCCAGCGCGATGCGGGCTCCATTGGCGCCACCGCGTTTATCAGATCCACGGAAGGTGGATGCGGAGGCCCAGGCAGTGGACACGAGCTCGGAAACGCTGAGACCCGATGCGAGTATCTGCGCTTTGAGATCCGTTATATCCTTTTCCTCTGCCAGTTTATGATCAACAGCGGGTATGGGATCCTGCCACAACAGTTCTTCTGCCGGTACATCGGGGCCGAGATAACGGGCACGGGGACCCATATCGCGGTGCGTTAGTTTGAACCAGGCCCGCGCAAATGCATCTGCCAAAGCATCCGGGTTTTCCAGGAAATGGCGGGATATCTTTTCATACACCGGATCAAAGCGTAAAGAAAGGTCGGTGGTGAGCATCGTTGGCACATGTTTCTTTGATCCATCGTAGGCATCGGGTATAATGCTGTCTGCATTCTTCGCTGTCCACTGATGGGCGCCTGCAGGACTTTTCGTGAGTTCCCACTCAAAGCCAAACAGGTTCTCGAAGAAGTTATTGCTCCATTGTGTAGGCGTCTTGGTCCATATTACCTCTAGTCCGCTGGTGATGGCATCGGCACCTTTGCCAGAGCCATAGCTACTGCGCCAGCCGAGGCCCTGTAATTCGAGGTCGGCTGCCTCAGGTTCCTTGCCCACGTGGCTGGAAGGGGCGGCGCCGTGGGTTTTGCCAAAGCTGTGACCGCCGGCAATGAGGGCGACTGTTTCTTCGTCATTCATAGCCATACGGCCAAATGTATCGCGGATATCTTTTGCTGCTGCAATAGGATCGGGGTTGCCATCGGGCCCTTCGGGGTTCACATAAATAAGTCCCATTTGAACGGCCGCCAATGGTTTTTCGAGATTGCGGGAATGGATATGTCCATCGGCATCGTCATCAGACGACACTACGCCGTGCTCCTTGGGAACACCATGTGATCCATGGGCATAACGGATATCGCCACCCAGCCAGGTCGTTTCAGCTCCCCAATACACATCTTCCTCGGGTTCCCATACATCCGGACGGCCACCGGCAAAACCAAATGTTTTGAAGCCCATCGACTCCAGGGCTATATTGCCGGTAAGGATCATCAGATCGGCCCAGGATAGCTTGTTGCCATATTTTTGTTTAATGGGCCACAACAGCCTGCGGGCTTTATCGAGACTTACATTATCAGGCCAGCTATTGAGGGGAGCAAAGCGCTGTTGACCGGCGCCAGCGCCGCCACGGCCGTCGAACACGCGGTAGGTGCCCGCGCTGTGCCAGGCCATGCGGATGAAAAGGGGGCCATAGTGTCCAAAGTCGGCCGGCCACCAGTCCTGCGAATCGGTCATCAATGCATGGAGATCTTTCTTTACTGCTTCCAGGTCGAGGCTTTTGAATGCTTCGGCATAGTTGAAGTCGTCGCCAAGCGGGTTAGATAAGGCCGAGTGCTGGCGAAGGATACTCACCTTGAGATGGTTGGGCCACCAGTCGCGGTTCCTGGTGCCGCCACCGCCAACATTGTGCTTCATACTGCCATTGTGGAAGGGGCATTTGCTGATGTCGTTAGATTCTTTTCCCATTATTATAAGTTTTTGATATAGAATAACCAATTCACTTCTCCCGGTTCGTTGGGCAGGGGCCTAAAATTAGGATAATGCGGGAATAAGCGTTATCGATTAATTCTATTCTTCAATAGTCTGGGTCTATGATATGCCGGGGCGGCAGGCGTAGGGGGTGTGCAGATCAGGTGCAAAGATAGGCATTAGGCGTTGTTGCATAAAGGGGCCGGTAGTAGACACTACCGGCCGAATGTACATCTAACAAAACGGGACCTGTACTTTCCTATGTCGCTATCAAATTCTTCTATGGATGTTTTGACTTCCACGCGGAGAGTCCGCTATGGAGGTACTCCAGGTATTGCCCGGTATCGTAATTGGCCCCTTGTGGCGGCACCAGTGGTTGTTGTGTCGCGGGGTCGAGTAGTACATAATAAGGTTGAGAGTTGGCCTTAAAATTCGTCATCTGCAAATGGCTCCACTTTTTGCCGATGGACGTAAGGCGCTGCCCGCCAGGCAGGGTGCTTTGTTCTGCTGCTGGCAGAGTTGTCTTATCATCTACATAAAGCTGGATCAATACATAGTCTTTGTTGATCGTTTGCGCTACGCGTGGATCGGGCCATACATTGGCTTCCATTTTGCGGCAGTTGACGCAGGCATGGCCGGTGAAATCGATCATTACGGGTTTGCCGCTCTTTCGTGCGTAGGCCAATCCCTCTTCGTAATCGAAATAAGGGGCGAACCCTTTGGGATGTTCGAATAGGCTGGCGTATTTGCGTGGCCCGCTTGCTTCCACAGGACTGGCTTCACGGGGCGTGGTGAGATCGAAATCTTGCGTGGACATGGGCGGCAGAAAGGCGCTTACGCTCTTTAAAGGGGCACCCCATAATCCCGGTACCAGATACAGTGTAAAGGAAAGACAAATGATGGCAAGGAAGAGGCGTGGTATGCTGAGGTGTGGCAACGGACTGTCGTGCGCAAACCTGATCTTCCCCAGCAGGTAACATCCCAGCAGGCCAAACAGGATGATCCACAGGGATAGAAAGATCTCCCTGTCGAACCAGTTCCAGTGATAGGCGAGGTCTACATTGCTCAGGAACTTCAAGGCCAGCGCCAGTTCGAGAAATCCCAGGGTGACCTTCACGCTATTGAGCCAGCCTCCCGAACGGGGCAGTGAGCTAAGCCATGCAGGAAATAGGGCAAAGAGCGTAAATGGCAGTGCCAGCGCTATGGAGAAGCCCAGCATGCCAATAGCAGGTCCCAGCAATGCGCCTGTGGTGGCCGCTTCTACGAGCAGGGTGCCGATGATAGGCCCGGTGCAACTGAAAGAGACCAGTGATAGGGTGGCTGCCATGAAGAACAACCCCCCAATGCCGCGATTGCCTGCCTTGCTTCCCGTCATATTCACCCATTTTGCGGGCAATACGATCTCGAAAGCTCCCAGGAAGGATGCCGCAAATACGACCAGCAATAAAAAGAAGAAGATATTGAAGAGGCCGTTGGTAGAAATGGCATTGAGTGCATCCGCTCCAAACAGCAGGGTAATCAGCAATCCCAATGAAATATAGATCACGATGATGCTGAGCCCGTAGGTGAGGGCTTTCCCGATGGCTTTTTTGCCAGCGCCTTCTTTCGTAAAGAAGCTAACCGTCATCGGCAGCATCGGAAATATACAGGGCATCAATACGGCTGCGAACCCGCCCAATAACCCGGCCAGAAAGATGCCCCACAATGATTGGTGGGCAGTGGTGGTGACTGGCGCTGCGATGGCTTGCGCTGTTGATGCGCCTATGCCGGCAACACTATCGGGCCTAAGACTTTGGGTGCTGTCATGGATGTCGGTGAATACTACATCCGCCGTGCTCAGGGTGTCCTGGGCAAAGACTGAAAGAGTGACCATGCTGACCATCAGGAGCATGAAGAGGCGTGCATGCCGGGTTAGCATGCGGATGATTGATGTCATCATGAAGAAGTAGTGTTAGTTGATAGGAATACTGAAGGATTGTGTAGCGGGAGGCAGGCATTTTTCGTCGTTGCAGGTCATGTATTCCACAGAGCCGGTTACCGTTGCCTTACCTTTCTTCAATTTGACCTTCTGCTGAAAGATGACGGTCTTTTCGAAATAACTTACTTCCATGCCAAATGCACTTTCATGCTTCGTGATCGGTTTAGGTTCCTGGGTTTTTCCGTTAAGCGCGAAGCTTTTGGAAGGCGTGAAACTGAAGGTAGTTTTTACGGGTCCGCCTTCGGGAATGTTTTGCGAATACAGGTGCCATCCTGCTTCGATCGTCGCCCTGATAAATAGGACAGCTTCGGTAGCACTTGTTTTTTTGGCGCCATAACTCCAGGCAACAGGCTTTAATAGCTGGGCATTGGCTTGCTGTGTTGCGATGATCAACAAGGTTGCGACGATTAGTTTGGTAGTTTTCATGTTGTATATGGTTTTGTTTTTATAGCAGTTTTCAGAGCAGGTCAGTTTGAAGGCGGCTGATGGTGTTGTACCCGGTAAATTGTACAGAAGGAGTGAGATAATTCTCTTTTACGGGCTCCTCTTTGACAAGATCGGTACTGAGGTATTTCTTATTACTGTCTGGCAGGATGGTCACTACTACAGCATCGGCGCCCAGTTGTTCTTTGATGCGCATAGCGCCGATCACATTGGCGCCGGAGGAGATCCCGACTGCCAGGCCCAACTGCTGGGCAAGTTTTTGTGCCATGACGATGGCATCGCCATCATGGGACTGTACCACCTCGTCCAGTTGCTCCAGTTTCACGATGGCTGGTATAAATTCATCGGATATACCTTGTATACGGTGGCTGCCAACTTTGTAGCCGGTGGTAAGGGTAGGGGATTCGGCCGGTTCGAGCGGATGGATGCGCACAGCAGGTTGTTTGTGCTTCAGGTATTCACCAACACCCATTACGGTGCCGCCGGTGCCCACACCTGCCACGAAGGCGTCGGGTTGCAATCCCTGCGCGGCTAATTGATGCCATATCTCTTTTGCAGTTGTATTGGCATGGGCAAGGGCATTGCTGCCGTTCTCGAACTGGCGGGGCAAAAATACGCCCCCTTGTGCATGCAATTCTTCACTGCGGCGTATGCTGCCCAGAAACCCACCCTGTGCTTTGGAGATCAATTCAATGTCCGCCCCAAGGCTACGGATAATGTCGATTCGTTCTTTGGATAACCAGTCGGGCATGATGATCCTGACGGAATGGCCGAGTGCTTTTCCAATAGCTGCGAAGGCAATGCCTGTGTTGCCGCTGGTGGCTTCCACGATCATATCTTTGGGGTCGATGCTGCCTTTGTTATACGCCTCCGCCAGTATGTACAAAGCCATGCGGTCTTTGATGCTGCCGGTGAGGTTATAGTGTTCGCATTTGACGTATATGCTTTGTTGCTTTCCCTGATATTGATATTGCAGTTCGAGCATGGGTGTATTGCCAACCAGCTTCCAGAGGTGCTTTATTTTTGCCCCCCATACGTTTGTTTGCGTAAGGTTCATGCAGTTCCAATTTTCTATAAAATTGAGGGGGGCTGTGCTTATTTCCTATAGGCTTGCCATTTGTCCATAAATTTTACGGCAAATACTGGCTTCTTCCTAATTTTATTCAGATAACTGATTGCTTTTGCAGCTAAACGCCCTCTTTTTTCAATATGCAACATCCCGATCTGGATACCGTAGACTGGCAAATCCTGCGTTTACTGCAGCAGGACGCCACCCTTACCAACAAAGAAATCGCATACCATTTAAACAAGTCGGTGGCTACGATCCACGAACGCATCCGGCGATTGAAGGAGCAGGGGTACATTAAAAAGATCGTGGCCCTCCTCGATCGTAAAATGGTGAATAAGGGATTGATCGCTTTTTCACATGTATTGCTCAACGATCACACTGCACAGACCCTGGCTACTTTTGAAAAGGAAGTATCGCGCTTTCCTGAAGTGATGGAGTGTTTTCAAATGACGGGTACCTTCGATTTTATTTTGCGCATTGCTACCAGTGATATGGACGCCTATCATGAATTCTACCGCAATAAGCTGGCAACCTTGCCAAACATAACCACCGTGCAAAGCTTTTTTGTATTGTCGGAGACCAAGAGTATTACGGCCTATCCAATCTGACTTTAAAAGACAACCGCCCCCTGGAGGGAGCGGCTGTTGTACCTGAAAAACTCTTTTTGGGACAGGGCGTTTTTCAATTTACCTCATTCTTCATCGGTATTGGATCTTTGGATCTTGGACTTTACTATGCCGGCTTTCCAGGCATTGGATTTATTGGTATAAATGTACTGTTCTTTAAATATCTGACAACGAACTTCGGATAAAGCACCGAACGTGACGCGTAATATGTTCGTTTTTCGTAATGAACAGAAAACACTGCATCGGATCAGGGCTTTAATGGTGCAGAATGCTGTTCGGCACAGGTGATCGATAGCTTATTGTTCCTTTATGCCCTTTTACTGGATGTCAATCCTACACTTTATCACACTGATTCCTCAATTCGTTCTGCTTATACTTGCTTTAGTGACTTTTCGTCTCCGGATGTGGTACTTTTTTTACATTTTGTAGGCATTATTGCCCGGAACAGGGGTCACTTTCACCCGATCTAAATAAGCCTGTATGCAAATTTCAATACCTACGATCAATTTGTTTCCATCCAGATCTTATAGTTACATCAATCATGCGGCGGCATTGTCCAGGACATCGACCTTGCTGGATGCCATTGCGGAAGCCCGCCAGGATGAACGCAGCAAAATAGGTTGTGAACTCCATGATAATGTAGGGCAGTTGCTGGTGACCTCCAGGCTGCTGTTGTCGGTCATGAAATCGGATCCGGAACAAAGGGGAGAAGTGTTGCCGCAGGCCCTCGATCTTATTGAACAAACCATTCGTGAGATCAGGATTATCTCGAGCGAAATGACCGGAGGCGAGCAGAAGCAACGTGATCTGGAAGAGGAGCTGGCAGTGCTGGCCGACCAGGTGCGGCTTGCCTCGGGCGTGGAAGTAGTGTTCGAGTGCAAAGGCATTGCCGGGCAAAAGCTGACCGCCGATCAGCATGTTCATCTTTTTCGCATTGTGCAGGAGTCAATTAGTAATGCGTTGAAGCACGCAGAGGCAACCCGCATTGAGATCCGCCTGTTGCAGGAAAATAATGCTATCGAATTAGAGATATGTGATAATGGTAAAGGCTTTGATACGGTTTGTGCGAAGAAAGGCATGGGATTGCAAAGTATGTTGAAAAGGATCTCACAACTGAACGCTACGCATAAACTGGTTTCTGCTCCAGGAGCTGGTACTTCTCTATTTATTCTGCTCTTGCTGGCAGGTGAGGCAAGGGTTGTTTCAGAAGCGGCCCGGCAGCTGGTGATTCGCTAATCCATCTTCGAATCGCTGATGATGTAAATGTATAACAGGCGAGTAGCTCGTCCTATAGGTAATAACACTCATTTCGGGAGACGCTATGAAGAATGTTTATTGTTTGCTGTTGCTGATGTTGGTGGGGAGCAGGCTGTTAGCGGATCAGGTCATTTTGGAGGACCAACATTCTTCTTTTTCGATTTACTATCCAGGCTTATTAAAAGATGAAACGGGCAGCATGCGGATAGTGGATGTGCTGCGCAACAAAGAGGCATTCCGCAAGAGCGGGCAAAAGGTCGTGTCGCTCGACGTAATGCTGGTGCCCGTATGGTTGAAATTCGATGTTCAAAACAATAGCACCCGTAGCAAGTGGTTCCTCGAATTTATCTCGCCGCCGCTGCTGCATGAAGTGGAAGTGTACGTAGTAGGGAAGGGTGGTCAATACAGATCGGTGAAATTGCTGGGCGATCAGCAATTCCCCGACAGGCTTGTAAAGGTGAAGAACCTGGTGGTGCCCATCGGACTGTTGCCTGGTGAACCAGCTTCCTTTTACGTGCGGGTAACGAGCCGGAATTTTATGCGTATTCCATTACGGATTGCGACGATGCAGGAATTGTATGAGTCGAACCATAAAGTGGATGTGTCGAACGGTGTGATCTTCGGAATGCTCATCGCCTTCATGATCTATAACCTCTTTGTATTCTTTTCACTGCGGGAAATAAGCTACCTCTTTTATGTGGGGTATGTTTTTTTCTGGGGTTTGAACCTGGTGAATTACAACGGTTACCTGCCCGACTTTATACCCCATGCTTCGGGTTTTAATGATTCCAGTATTTTCATTGCCTGCTCGGCCTTGTGCAGTGTTGGGTTTACCAATGCCTTTCTGCAAACCCATATCTATGCACCGATTATCAGCCGTACCAAATGGGTGATGGTTGCGCTCACGCTGGTGCCCATGATATTAGTGATGGTTGGTAAACCTGTATATGCGTTTATTTATATCCAGCTGTTGGTGTATCCCGTCTTTATGTATTGGTTTGTGGCGGGATTTATGAGCTTCAGGAATGGCTACAAACCTGCCTTGTATTATATCGTGGGGTTTGGCTGTTACATGGTGGGTAGCGCCATCTATAACCTTAAAGATCATAACCTGCTTCCGGAAAATACTTTTACAGCAACGAGCATGCACTGGGGCGCTGCTTTTGAAGCGGTGATCCTGTCGTATGCCCTTGCCAACAAATTGAGTTTCTATAAACGCGAAAAGGAAAAGATACAGCAAAAGGCACTTGAACAAACAAGGGCCTTCTCGCAACAGGTATTGGAATCACAGGAAACGGAAAGAAAACGGATTGCCGCTGAATTGCACGACAGCGTTGGTCAGAGATTAATACTGCTCAAGAATAAAATACTGTTACTAGGTAAAAAAAACGACGTGCAAAAAGAAGAGCTGCGTGCGGTTTCGGGCGATGTGGCCCAGGCGATACAGGAGATTCGCGGCATAGCTTATTACCTGCGTCCTTATCAGATCGACCTGTTCGGGATCTCCCAGGCTTTGGAGGCTGTCGTCAATGAGACATCCAAGGCAACGGGTATTGCTGTAACGATGCAGGTCGATAAAGTTGACGGGCTTTTTTCCAAGGAGAATGAGATCAATGTATACCGGATTGTACAGGAGTTGCTGAACAATATGGTGAAGTATGCGGAGGCTACTGACTGTTCATTTTTAGTACGGTATACGCCCGGGGTAGTAACAGTGCTGTTTGAAGACAACGGAAAAGGGTTTGATCCGACTAAAGTGAAGAAGGGGCTGGGGCTTACCGGTATTCAGGAGCGGGTCAATATTCTCGGTGGTTCATGCGTGATCTCCAATGGCACCAGGAGCGGAGTGGTAACGAAAATAACGTTGCCGGTTAATTAATAATCATATGAATAGAATACTGATAGCAGATGATCATCCCATCTTTTTGAAAGGGTTGAAGGAGGTGATAGAAGAAGGGGGAGACTTTGAAGTGGTGTGCAGTGCCTCGAATGGAGCAGATGCCCTGCAAGGAATTATCACGATGCAGCCGGATGTGGCGGTGCTCGATATCGATATGCCCAAAATGAATGGGCTGCAGGTAGCGGCTGAAGGTGTGGTGGCCAGGCCCGAGCTGGCGGTGATCATGCTTACCATGCACCAGGCCAAGGACGCGCTGATGAAGGCGCTCGAGATCGGTGTGCTGGGATATGTTTTAAAAGAGAATACGGTACTCGATATCGTACATGCTATACAGGAAGTGCTCAAAGGGCAGTCTTACATCAGCCCCGAAATGTCGGGATTTTTAATGAAGCAGGATGCTAAGTCGGGCAGAGACATGCCCGTGCGCCTTGCCGAACTGCTGACGCCGGCCGAATTAAAGATCACTACTATGGTAGGGGCTTATAAAAGCACCCGCGAAATTGCGGAAGAGTTGTTCATCAGTGAAAAGACCGTATCTAACCACCGCATGAATATTGCGAAAAAGCTCAACCTCACGGGTAAGAATGGTTTACTGCGATTTGCTATCGAAAATTTTCCGGGCAAATCATAGCCTGTCCGCACGTCCTTGGCGGTGCATCCTGAATGTCTGCATTTTGAAGACAGGTTAAACACTTTTTCCGTTCGGGCAGGTGTTATGGCTGCTTAAACTCTCCATCGGCCTTGATGCGCACTTCGTCACTGAGCATACCGTCCGCGAATTTAGGTCCTACACCAAAATCAGACCGCTTAATGGTTCCTGTGACCCGGAAGCCAGCTATTGGTTTTTTGGTCTGTGGATGATCTACAGTACCTCTGTAATCAAGATCCATGATGACTGGTTTTGTTACACCATGCAGGGTAAGGTCGCCGGTAAGTTTATACTTGTTTTTGCCGGCGGTTTTTATCGAAGTGCTTTTGTAGCTAAGGGTGGGGTACTGCTCTACATCGAAGAAATCGGCACTTTTGAGGTGGTTGTCGCGCATTTCTACCCGGGTATTGATGGAGGCTGTTTTGGCCGTGAGGGTAAAAATGGCGTCACTGAAATCGGGACGGGTGGCCTCAATGGTGGCTTCGAAGTCCTGGAAATTTCCCGAGACATCGTTGATGCCAAAGTGCGTGACCGTGAAACCAAGCTGCGAATGAGGAGGATCATTCTTCCATACATTGTTGATCACTGCAAAAGCAGTCAATACCGCGCATACGCCTGTAAGGAGCAATACCTTTTTCATGTTAATCGATTTTGTTTTGAAAAGATCATGGCAGTTCGGGTTGCCGGGGGCAGGTTGATGCGGTCTGCGCATCCATAGTTTCGACGGGGGGGAGGGGTGATGACTGGTCAATGGTTGACGAATGCCTGCAGCCGTTCAGGAAGGGGTATCACGGTACAAAGATGCGAACTTTTCGGTTAAGCACCTATTTGATTGATCACCAGGAGAGCGCCGCCTGTCAGGGACAGATGGCGGCGTCGATATCTCCGGTATGATAGGCATCGAGTAATTTGTATTCCGGTGCGTTTTTAGTGTAAGAGCAGTTGATGCAGGGAAGAACGTCTTTGTCGGCCATATACCTGATCACTTTATCCTGGTATACGTAAGTGCGGTATTCAACAATCTCGTTTTCAGAACTTGTGATGAGATGGCTTTCTTCATGCAGGTACTGAAAGATCAAATTCCCTTTCTGGTAATAGGTTTCTTTTGTCCAGAAGCCGTCGGCAGTACCTTTCTCAACAGTCTTTACGATCTCGTTATTGAGCAGGTAATAGGTGAGTGTGCCTTTGCCGCAGCCGGCAGATTCCCACTCAAATGTTTTACGTACGAGCCGGCTGTTATTGATGCGTTGAAACTCCTTCCGGATGGCCAGTACGATCTCGTCGGTGGAGGGCGCTGTGGTATGCTGCGTGATGGTGGCGGTTGTTGCTGCAGGGATCAATGGGCCTGCAGCAGCGGGGGCGCCGGCCATTTCTTTGTTGCCTGGTTGATCGTCGGCCTGATGGCAGGCGCAGACCATGATTATCTGGAAGCTGATTAAAAAGGGTTTAAATGCTTTCATACGATATGCTGGATTTAGGTTGGGGTTTCCCCGGATGTCGCTGGCGGCATCCGGAGAGCAGCAAGTTTCTGCATAACAATGATAAATACGCGTGGGGATGTTTCAAACCAAATGGGGGCGATCTGCCGATATTAAGGACTCAAGCATCCGAAGTGGTGGCTGGGTGGTAGCGGCGAACAAACGGGGCGGTGGCCTGGTGACGCCCTGGCCCCGGGCAAAACAGGTAACAAAAGGAGCTAACCAGTTGGGTTAGCTCCGGGATAGTGTATGACTATTTTTAACGATCAGATCTGATTACTTCTTTGGTTCCTGTGATTTTTCGAAGTCGAGGGAAGAGCCGTCATCATAGTACACATGCCATGATTTGATCTTTCCATTTTCCTGCCTGAACTCGATATCTTTGTATTCTGCCTTTTGCGCAGAATAAAGCTCGCTGCTTCCGTATGTTTTTGATTGACCATTGCTGGAGCTGTTACAACTGCTAAAGCTGCGGTAGTTACCGCTGTTAGCATAGAACTTGAATGTTTTCTTGTTCACATCGATCTCCACGGTTCCTTCCTTGTATCCCAGCGTCTGTGTTTTGCAGCCGTAGGAGGTGCTGGCATAGTAGAAATATTGTCTTGCCTTTCCGTCTTTGTACAGCATGTAGCCATTGGCCAGCTCAAAACCATTGCCCTGGTAGCTGCCATCGTAGCCCCAAAAGCTACCAATAGAGGTGGAGCCTGCCATCCAGTAACCCACGAGATCGTCGGGTACAGTAGTGCGGGGATGATCGCCGTAATTTCCATCCTCCTTATCCGATTTGGAACAGGCGGTGAAAGTCATTGAAAGACAGGCTACCAACGCCAGCACGGAAAAACTTCTCTTCATGTCTGATTTTTTGACAAAAATATCAGGTGGTTATCAGGCGGCTAAGCAGGGACGGTTAAAGTGTATGCGAAGACCGACGAACCGACAATTTTTTTGCTGGAGTGGTGTGGTCATTCAATTGGACTATTCCGGTTTTTATTGGCCGGACTACGTCGCCCTGCTATTTTGCTATTACTTTTGGGTAGTTACAATCGTTAATACGTATGAACTTTTCTATTCAACCAGTGCTGGAAAACGATCAAATCATTCTTTTGCCATTGGAAGAAGCTGATTTTGATGCCTTGTATGCAGTAGCGGCCGATCCTAAGGTCTGGGAGCAACACCCTAACAAGGAGCGATGGAGGAAAGAAGTATTTCAGAATTATTTTGAAGGCGCTATCGAGAGCAAGGGGGCATTCAAGATCATCGATAAGGCGACCGGTGAAATAGCTGGCAGTACCCGGTATTATGATTATAGTGAAGCTGAACGTTCCATCCTGATAGGCTATACGTTCTATGCTACGCGGTATTGGGGAAAGGGGATCAACCCTTCGGTAAAGCAACTGATGCTTTCCTATATCTTTCAATATGTTGACCGGGTGATCTTTCATATCGGTGCGCAGAATATCCGTTCGCAGATAGCTATCGGCCGTATTGGTGCGCTTAAAATAGGTGAACAGGATGTTGCCTACTATGGAGAAGCTTCGAAGATCAATTTTGTCTATGCCATCGATCGTGCGGCATGGCTAGCTGGTGCAAAATGAAATATGACCAGGGCAGGTAGCGGGTAACATGTTTATGCGATGGGGTGAGCAGCCTATCGATCCTGAAAAAAACTACTTTTGCTGCGCACCAGCCTGTTGCGCCTTCATGAACAAAGACGCCCTCTTTCAATATTTTGTGGTGGCGGGTTTGATCAATACCACCTTGTTTGCTTTCCTGTTAATGACGAGGAAAAAGCATACCGTTGTATCTATCCTGTTGACAGTATTTATGTTGCTGGTATCGTTTCAGGCTGTCTTAAACGGATTTGATAACCGGGCTTTCTTCCTGGAGTTTCCGCATCTAAGCCGGGTCTCCTGGCTGCTGCCAACCCTGTTTGGGCCGCTGATCTACCTCTTCACGGGGAAGTTAACGATGCGCGAAACAGTATTACGGGCGAAGGACCTGCTTCATTTCCTGCCTTTCTGCGTTTACCTCCTCCTGTTAAGCAGTTGGTTTGTTAAACCTGCCAGCGAAAAACGGGCTTTGCTGAGTGATTTCGAGGCGCTCAGCGTGCATGATTTTGGTTGGATGAACCAGGTCAACATCCCACTTACCTTGTTCTATTTACTCCTTTCGCTCCAACGGTTGCACCAATACCGGAAAGAGCTAACCAATACCTGTTCTGAGGTAGGTTTATATCAATTGCAGTGGTTAAGGCAGTTTATCTATATCGTACTGGCGATCCTGGGCATCACTGCGTTGGGGTTTTATGGCCGTAAATGGAATATTCCACTGATCGGGCATATGTATCATTACAACTACGCGGCGATCGTGTTGGTGTTGTATTGGATGGCCTATAAAAGTATTACGCAACCGGCGCTGTTCAGCCTTGAGGGAAGGCAAAAAACGCGGGGGCGCCGCGTTATCCTGGAAAAAGGAGTGGCGACCGAAATGGTACTTGCAGGAGTTGTGATGACCCCCATCGTAGCGGCGGCAGGCGGCCAGGCTGATGAACTGGCAGAAAAAGGAGTGGGCCTTCAGGACGTGGGGGAGGAAAACACCTCCCACAAGAAGTACGCCAAATCGGGCCTGGGTTCAATGGCTACGGATGAATTGCTGCAGGAGCTGCTGACCTATATGGAAAAGGATAAACCTTACCTGGAACCTGAATTGACGATCTATGCACTCGCCGATGCCCTGGGTTCAAACCGGCATCATCTTTCGCAGGTGATCAACGAACGGTTGGGATTTAGCTTTTTCGACTTTGTAAACAGGTACCGGGTAAAGGCAGTACAGGAAAAGCTGGCCGATCCCGGTGCCCGGCACATGAGTATTATGGGTATTGCCTATGATTGTGGATTCAATTCAAAAGCAACTTTCAATGCCTCATTCAAGAAAATGACGGGTACAACACCGTCGGCATACCTGAAATCGTTGTCCTGACAGGTACGAGCCTGTCGGCGCAGGCGGCCAGACCTCCACGGCCTGCTACTTTTGGAAAAAAATAAATATGAAAAGAGCTGGATTGATTGGCGTGTGCCTCTTGTTTACATTACTGGGAGCAGCACGGCAACCTGTTAATTTTAGTGTGCCTCAACTCAAGGAAGATCTGGCTGTTTTCCGTACCGCCCTGCGCGAAATGCACCCCGGCCTGTACCAATACCACGATAGCGTATATATTAATAAGCGTTTTGCAACGCTGGAGCAACAATTGATAAAACCAATGTCGGAAGAAGCTTTTTTCCGGCTGCTGAATCCGTTGGTGGTCGACATCAGGGATGGTCATACCAAATGGCATCGTGATCAACGGCCGGACGACCTGTTCGCCTTTCACCAGGACGGCTTATTCCCGCTGAAGTTGTACTTCAAGGACAAAAAAGCGTACGTCGTCGACGGCTACGGCAACAATACGGTACCTCAAGGTAGTGAGGTGGTGAGCATTAATGGCAAAACGATGGTGGCCATCGGCAATCAGCTGGCCGACCAGGTGATCGTCGATGGATTCATCGAAGCTGCCCGGTACCGGGCGTTGAGCGATCGCTTTGCTGGATATTACGTGAGTTTCATGGGGCAAAGCCCCCAATTTGCTATTGGGTACAGGGTAAAAGCCGATGGTGCGGTGAAGACCGTCACGTTGCCGGCAGTAACCCTGGTGGATATTTCCACCCGCGAAAAGCTATGGGCAGCAGCCGATTCATGGCGGGTCTCTTTTCCGGCCGACAGCGTTGCGCTGATGCGTATTCCGGTCTTTATGCCGCAGGAAAAAGGCCCTGCTTTTGAAGCGTTTTTGCAGAGCTCTTTTGCTACGATCAAGGCATCAGGTGCTCAACACCTGATCCTGGACCTGCGCAATAATGAGGGCGGTTTGGATCGTTGGGGTAGTTTGCTCTATTCCTGGTTGGTGGATAAGCCGTTTCGTTACTATGATCGGTTAACGGTTGCCTCAGATGGAAACCTGAGTATACGTCAATATGCCTGGTTGCCTGATCAATTTGATCAACTGAAGTCCTTTATAAAAAAGGAAGGTGACGAATACCTGTTCACTATGAATCCGGCCCTTGGGATGGTTAATCCTCAGGCAAAACCTTTCATGGGTAAGGTGTATGTTTTGTTGAATGGGGTCAGCTTTTCGGTAACTACCGAGTTTGGTGCTATAGTGCGCGATCAGAAGCGCGGGTTGATCATCGGCGAGGAGAGTGGTGGCACCATTGCCGGAAACAATAGCGGGGGATTTGGTACCGTGAAGCTGCCCAATACACATTTATCATTGGGGATACCATTGTTAGGATACCATATGAGCCTTACCAACCAATATCCGGCTGGAAGCGGCATCATACCCGACCACACGATTGTTCCAACCGTACAGGATATCATTCTTAAGAACGATGTTGTATTGCAGAAAACCTTGCAACTGATACAAGGCCATCGATAAGATCCCTATACGCTTATGAAAAAGAAAGAGCGGAACCTGATCCTATTGGTGTTGCTGGTGGTATTATTGGCAGAATGCCTGTTCTTTTGGGTACTGTTTGTTTAGGTGGTGGGATGCATGGGCGGTTGATCATTGGCGAAGGCCATGAAAAACTGATAAAGGCCAGCCGTTCAGATAGGCAATAGCCGCGGGTCCTGCCGGACTTGCGGCTTTTTGCCGGATCAATTTGTTGGTGATCCCAAATTGTTTCAATAGTTTGCCCGGGTTCAAATAAACACCACTCATGATCCGGACTAACTTCTTTCGCTGCGTATGGATAAGCGCACTTTCCCTTTTATCGACTGTCCCTTGTTTGGCACAACCTGAAAAGGCAGAAGCCTGTATTCAGCAATTGATGCAGCAGGCGAAAGTGGCGGGCATCGCAGTGGCCGTGGTAAAAGACAACCGGATCATCTATACGCATTCATTCGGGTACAAGAACCTGGAAACGCAAACCCCGTTAACCGATGACTGTTTATTCAGGATCGCCTCTATCTCCAAATCATTTACAGCTACCTCGCTGCTGCAACTGGTGCAGGCAGGAAAGGTGAAGCTCGATGATGATGTGAGCGACCTGGTTGGTTTCAACGTAAGAAACCCTAAGTTTCCGGAACAGCCCATTACGCTACGGCATATCCTTTCACACCGGTCGGGGCTCAATGATAGCCAGGGTTACTTTACCCTCGATGCCATCAATCCGGAAAAAAATCCCAACTCGGCCAAATGTTACAATGACTATGCACCCGGTGGCGGATATCAGTACTGCAACCTCAACTTCAACCTGGCCGGTACTATACTGGAGCGATTGTCGGGTGAACGTTTTGATCAGTATGTGAAACACCATGTATTGGACCCGCTGGGTCTTTATGGCGGTTATTGTGTCGACTCACTCGATCAATCGAGGTTTGCGACGATCTATGAGTACAATAGCGATTCCGCCAGGCTGGTAGGGGCACCCGGGGCCTATGCTGCCCGTAGTGCAGAGATCGCGCAATACACCATGGGTTACAGTACGCCGGTGTTTTCTCCTACCGGCGGTATGAAGATCAGCGCCACCGACCTGGCCAAATATATGATGATGCATATGAACCTGGGTAAAGCTGGCCGCAAGCGGATCATTTCGAAGCGGAGTGCCAGGACGATGCAGACACCGCTTTCTGAAAAAGAGGGGTATGGACTGGCGCTGCACACCAGCAAAACCCTGATTTCCGGCAAAACGATGACAGGCCATACAGGCTCGGCCTATGGATTATACAGCACGATGTTCTTTCAACCAAAGGAGAAGTTTGGGATCGTAGTGATTACTAATGGTTACTCATCGCCAGTGCCGGGTGGTATCAACCCGATCGTAAACTGCTTGTACGACCATTTTATCAAGTAGTCGTAGGGCCAGGTTTACTTGCTAGCATACTGTCTGTTTACCAAACCCGGTAGATCTCTCTTGAACCGGTGAGGTACATGTCGGTATAGCCGGCCATTTTCTCACTCATTTTTTTCATCTTTTCCGCATCTTTTTCCATTCTTTTCCAGCTTTCTTCATAATCTGTGAGGTCGGTGTACTGACTTACCAGGATGACGCGGTTGTATTGCCCCGTCATGTCTGTCACAATATGCAGCAATTCTTTGCTATCGGCCATTACTTCTTTGAAAAGCTTGGCGAGTTTGGATGCGTTGCCTGGTTTGCAAACGAAGGTGTCATGGACAATGATCATAGCTGTATTTTTTATTGTGTGAATGATCGTTGATCAGTTTCCCTGCTGCAAAATTGAGGCCCGGCGGTTTGCCGGAGGCGGTGCAAATGCGACAGATTGCAGGGGCGACTATGCAATTCAACTACTTACCGGATAAGCTGGAAGTTGCCTTTTTTGCCGGAGGCTGCGCTTTTTGTTGGAAGGTGCCATCCCAGGCTTCGTTAACTACCATTGTAACTTTCAGGTTCCAGAACTCCCAAACCCTAAGAAACAATGACGCCCGTTGTCCGGTTGTTACCGGGAACGGGCGGTTGTTTTGCTACTAACACTAATATGTTGGTTGCTCTGCGAGCGATAATAGGATAAGGACAATACACCCAATAAGATGAAGGAAAAGGCATCGCTATATGGCAGTGGTAATTATTTTTGAAAGCGGTGATTGCTCTAACAATTTCCGATTGAGGCGTATAGCCCAACTGGAAACGGGCATACAACAGGGGATATTGTTTTTCATGACTTGGATTGTTTCGGGCGCTAAAATAATACAGGAAAAGTGGACCTGCAAGTATCAGGGGGAATATTCATCCCGGGTGGTGATAACTTTTCAAAGGGAGGGTTTTCGCAATGGGACGCACCTAAAACGCATTCCCGGAATGCCAACCCTCCCCTGAAACTATTTGAAAAGCATTGCTCTGCTATTATCGTATTGGACAGACCGAAATATGATCAATATTGACCTCACCCCATCCACCGATGATCCTGATGGTATTGCTTTTTCCCGGTTGCAGGGGCACGGTAAGGGAAGCCTTGCCGATGAAAGCAGTAGGTGAACCGGTTGTTACGGTGTTGAGCAACGAAAAGTCGGCATTGTTGACGAATAGTTTTACCCTGGCAAAGGCCGGTGCCGCATAGTGGATGGTAAGTGTAGCGCGACCGCCCTGCCTGCCTCCATCGACCTGATTAAATTCGATGGCAGCTTCTTTGCTCCCGAACCCGGTAACGTATTGGCGGCCGTTAGCATCGCCACCGGCTACCGCAGCCGTGCCCTGCAGGCTGGCTTTCGACGCCTTGTATTGGGCGCCTTTTCCGTTATCTGAACGCTTGACGACTTTGCCAGCAGGTGCTATACCGGTCTTTGTTTGTTCAACCAGGCGGATGGTGCCATCTTCGTTGAAGTGAATATAATCGACGCATATGGAGCGCAGGTTACCATGCCCCGTATGGGAGAGTGACTGATTGTGATAGAAGATATACCATTTGCCTTTGTATTCCACTACCGAGCCGTGGTTGGTATCGCAACCGGTTTGACCCAGGAATACACCCTGGTGTTTCCAGGGACCCAGCGGGTGATTGCTTGTTGCGTACCGCAATTGGTTTTGGCCTTTTGTATTGTCGGCATAGGTGAGGTAATAGAGGCCATTGCGTTTGAAAACCCAGGCGGCTTCATGAAAATCCACCAGGCCTTCCATGTTCTGCATAGAACCGTTTATTTCGGTCATGTTGTCTTTCAGTTTGCCGCCCTGGCACACGCTGCCGCCGCCGTAATAGAAATAAGCCAGTCCGTCGGTGTCGATAAACACGGCCGGATCGATCATGGCGTTACCACTCAGTCCTTCGATATAGCCACCCGGCGTAAAGCCGGAAGCCGGCTTGTCGCTGGTAGCAATGCCGATCTTCCAGGTCTTGTTCCAATCGGTTCCGCTGGGGTGGGGATAGTAGAAGTAATAAGTGCCGTTCTTATAGGCACAGTCAGGCGCCCACATGAAACCACCTTCCTTGCGTCCCCAGCTTACCTGGCTGGAGCGGAGTATTTCACCTTCATCGCGCCAGTTCACCAGGTCGTCGGTAGAGAAAACATGGTAGCGGTCCATCAGGTCGCAGCCACGTGCAGGATCAATGTCATGCGACGGATAAACATACAACCGCCCATCGGCCCACACATGTGCCGATGGATCGGCGGTGTAAATACTCGTAATAAAAGGATTTTGGGAATAACAGATCAGGATGTTCAGTAAAAGTGCAAAGATGAAAATGGACCTCTTCATGTATCGTGTATTTTGATATGGCAGGCTGAGTCAGGCCGCAAATGCAGCGTGATTCAGCAAGTAAATCAGGAGGCCCTAACAAAAGCATTAATTAATCCATAACGGCTGATATGGGTTAATTAATGCATGCATGTTGTTGCTGAAAATCAGGTCTTATGAAGGCAATAATAATGTAAGCAAGTTTTCTGGAAAGCGTTCAACAGCTCTTTACGGCAGCCGGAAGATGATAGGCTGCGTGTACTTCACCCGCACCTTCATGCCATCTTTCAGTGCTGGCAGAAACTCAAATCCGAACGAGCGAACCAGGCGAAGGGCTTCTTCGTCGAGTGCTTTGGCCGTACTGGCCGCAACCTTATAGTCGATTGGATTGCCCGATTCATCGATGGTGATCTCCACGTCTACCTGTCCCTGTACTTTATTAGCAAGTGCATCTGGAGGATAGCGCAGGGAGCGCTCCAGATAGAGTTGCCACTCGAGTGGCGACATCAATGGAACGGGTGTACATTCCATGCGGCTTTTGAGCCATTGACCGCTGGTGGCAAAATAGTAATAGGAGGCTGTATCCTCTTTTAAATTGTAGAGTACGTTATTGGCGACGTCGTATTGGAAATAGGGTGTTTCCCGATGGAAGAACTCCCAGGTGCCCGTTCTTTCCCCATTCTTGTATTTCTTGCGCGATAAAACCCGTTGCTGGTACTGTCCTTCCCAGATCCCATCACGTTTGTTCCCTTTGTAACTGCCCGACCTCACCAGACTGCCCTGGAAAAACTCCTGGTAAGCACCATCCCTGATGCGTTCATCGGCTTTGCTGACATAATAAACTTCTTTGGAAGATTGGTCTCCGGCGTCGAGCGTTACCTGGCGGGTATCGGGTGATTGTGCCAGGCTTTGGAGGGCAAAAAAAGTGCAAAGTGCTGTGCTAAAGGTTTTCATCGGTTAGGTGGATTTTACTGCACAATGATAATAATTATGGGGCGCCGATGCAAGTAGGCAGATATATGTGGTACATAATCTGGCTGTTTTCATTAACTTGGCCCCTCAAAACACCTGTTCGTTATATGAAAAAACTGATCCTGGTTACGCTGTTATCTGGCGTGGCATCTATTTGTACGGTGGCGCAATCCACTTCTGCCACGGCGAACCCTGCCTACCGTCCGGGCGCTTATGCACTTAAAGCAGCCCAATTTAAAAGCTACCCCAATTCGGCAAAAGACATTATTTTTCTGGGCAATAGCATCACAGCCGGTACCGACTGGGCCGAACTGCTGGGTAATCCCAATGCCCGCAACCGGGGCATTTCGGGCGATATTACCTATGGAATCCTGGCAAGGTTGGAAGAGGTCACAGAAGGAAAACCTGCCAAAGTGTTTTTGCTGATCGGCATTAACGACATTCAGCACAATACCCCTGACAGCATCATCATCGCCAACTACCGCCAGATTGTGCAGACCATCAAAGCTGCCTCTCCGCACACGAAGATCCATGTGCAAACACTGCTGCCCGTAAACAACACCTTCACGCAATTCAAGAACCATTACAATAAAGATGAGCACATCGCTGCTGTCAACGAAGGCATCCGGAAGATCGCTGCCGAAGAAAAAGTGACCTGTATTGAATTGAACAAACCTTTCCAGGACGCAGAAGGCAAACTGGATAAAAGGTATACGATGGATGGACTGCACCTTACAGCCGATGGCTATAAAGTGTGGGCCGGAATTCTAAAGCCTTACCTGTAATGACTATTTGTATGGCGGTCTTTGTATATTTATCCTCTTATAATGAAAACTATGCAGAAGAACCTATTAGTATTGGGGATGAGCTGCCTGCTGGCAGCAGGAAATGCAGTATCCATGCCGGCCTACAACCGTGCAGCAGTATCCACTAACCAATCAGCTATCGCAGAGCCTAAAGATCTGATCGGGCGTTGGGATATCACGATCGATCGTGATGGAAAACCATCACCTTCCTGGCTCGAAGTCAAACTGTCGGGCAACCGTACCCTGGTGGGCTATTTTGTAGGCATCACCGGTAGTGCCCGCCCCGTGGCCAAAGTAAATTTCGACAACGGAAAATTCAGTTTTGCCATCCCTCCGCAATGGGAGCGTGGAAATGAAGACCTCAAGTTGGAAGGGGAGCTGACCGGCGCCGGCATGAAGGGCACTATTGTATTGCCCGACGGTAAACAATATAACTGGACGGGCGTAAAAGCGCCTTACCTGAAAAGGACAGCGGCGCCTGCCTGGGGCAAAGCGATCGAGTTGTTCAATGGAAAAGACCTCACGGGATGGAAAGCATTGGGACGTGAAAACCAGTGGGAAGTAAGAAGTGGTATACTGACCAGCCCACGTTCCGGATCAAACCTGATCTCGGACCAAACGTTCACGGATTTTAAACTGCATGTGGAGTTTCGTTTTCAGAAAGGAAGCAATAGTGGCGTGTACCTGCGTGGGCGCCATGAAGTGCAGATCGAAGATAATCCTACAGAAGATCATCCATCTGCCCATCTCTTTAGTGGTGTATATGGTTTCCTGACACCGAGTGAGATCGCTTCTAAAGGGCCTGATCAATGGCAAAGCTATGATATCACCCTGGTTGGCCGTATGGTGACCGTTGTGGTAAATGGCAAAACCGTGATCAGCAACCAGGAGATCCCCGGCATCACCGGTGGAGCCCTCGATAGCAATGAAGGAGAGCCCGGACCTATCTATATCCAGGGCGACCATGGGCCTATCGAGTTCCGTAAAATTGTTATTACACCTGCCAAATAGATTGGACAATTAATTACCGTTGGGCCGGTTACTGAGTGATCTGATAATGGTCATCCGGTAACCGGCTTTTTTTATTCGTCCTCCTCTTCCTTTGTAATCGGATAATCTTTTACCGCTTTTCTGTCAGCCCTCGGATCCCTGGGGGCGTCGATCCCGGGTTCGTCGAGGTCTTCGTGCGGATTTGCTGCGCCGGGCCGTACAGGCGTTTCGTTGGCCGCATCTTGCAGGTTGTTGTTGGTTTGTTGAATGAATTCTTCCTGCAACTGCGTCTTTACATCTTTAGGATGCCTTTTTTGTCCGTACATAACAAAGGTTTTTACTACCTGCTACCAAAGCTGTGCCACCAGATGGCCGGTTTTGACACGCCGTAACAAAAAAAGTTGTACACATAATGAGCATGCCTATAAACCAGTGTTTTGCAATAATTGTCGACGAAGTTGACATGTATTGGCGTCAGGCAGGGAAAAAAATGTATGAAGCGTAAATAGAAGGTTTGAGGCGTTATGCTGCCAACATATTTATGTGATTGGCTGATTGCCAGTGGTGATGCTACATTCGCCGCCACCTATTCAATCAATCAGTTAGCTATGAAACATTTCGTTTGGATCATACTGTTATTTTGTTCGTTTGCAGCCTTTGCCCAGGAAGAAGAGCAGGAAGAGAAGGAGCTGCAGAAGATGATGGAGAAAGCCGAAAAGATGGCAGAGGACATGAAGAAAGATCCACGGTATAAGAAGGCGATGGAAGAAGAGGAGGAGGAGCGCGCTTCGAAATCTTTTCCGGCTAAGGATAAAACATTATGGGCCACCTTACCTGCAAAACCCCTTACTGCTGTTGCAATGAAGGCTTATTTGCAACAGTTGTCGGCCGCCTATAAGACGAGAATGTCACCCGCCTCGGTGAGCGCTGCCAAAGAGGTGCTGACCAGGATGACGGGTAGTGCTGATAAAGTTGGACAGGCTTCGGCTGCTGCCTGGTACAATAGAGCCTATGAAACTTCTATCTTGCTGGCGCTGGAAGCTGCTGCCTTAAAGCCCGAAGACCCGTTGCTGCTTAATAATCTCGGCGCCCTGATGAATATGGCTGGTGCCGCCAGGCACTCCCTGCCTATTTTGCGTACCCTGGTATTCAGGTATCCCAACAACCCAATGGTGTTGAATAATATCGGGCAGGCATTCGCAGGTGTGGGCGAAACGGATACGGCGATGAAATACTTTGCCCGTTGCCTGAAGCGCTCGCCCCACCATCCTGAAGCGAACAACACGGCCGGCCAGATCGAAAAAGTGAAAGGGAATACGGAAAGGGCAAAAAGTTATTTCCAAAATGCTTTGAAGGGCGGCTATCATGCTGAGGCGATCAATGGCCTGCGGGAAACAGGTGGATCTAATTATGCGCAGTGGCTTCCCACGCCAGGGTCGCCGATCAATGTACCCTACTTTAATGAATTCAAATACCAGTTACCCCGCGAATGTACAGGACCGGCTGATGCTCCTTATATTAAGGCAGAACATGAGGCGTTTATCAAGTTTGTAGAGGGGGTCGCAGTAGCTTATCAAACGGCCGGCAACGATGAGCAGCGGCAAGGGCAGGTATTGCTCGACAAAGAGTCGGCTAAGCTCAAGGCTTCGGTGATGGAAGCCTTGAATTCAGGCAAAGGCTTTGCTAGTATGCCCGAAATGGGTTCGCCCATTAACCGTGCCGCCATCAAAAAGTACAGCGATCTGATGCTGGGCGCGCAGGTAAATGAAATGCCGGAACATGACCGGCAGATGGAGCGCTTAAAAAAAGTATACGATGGCCTGATCAGGCGATATGAAGAAGACAAAAAGAAGCTGGCAGATGATTTTGCCAAAAAGAGAAGCCCTTACAATTGCGGAGAAGGAAGGGGAGCGGACTGTGCTGCGATCGACAAGCTGGCCAAAGAAGAGTGTATGCTGCTGGTGCAAATGGGCAACACGGCGCAAAGCAGGATAACGGCAGCGAAACTGGATATACAGCAGGAGCGCCTTCGCGTTATGCGTTGGCAGCTTAATACTTCCGCCTACTATGGTTACTTGTCGGGATTCAACAAGCATATGGCACGGGGAGCATTTTACCTGGCAGCCTCCAAATACCTGCGCAACCTGGCAGAGTTGGCTTACAACCCTTACGTGTGCGCCGGTAAAACCTGTCTCGAGGAGCCACCGGTGCCCGCTTCAAAGAATGAGTCGGATGGCATTCATGACATGGATTGCCCTTTTGATATCGATGTCCCTTTTATCGTCGGCAAACTGGCGCTCAACTGCGAAAAGTTCACCTTCACAGCTGGCGAGGGACTGGTCTTTAAAGCCGAAAAAAACTTTGTGACCAAGCAATCGACGATGACCCTGGGAATTGGTCTGCAATTTCAGGGCAGCAAAGAGTGGGGAGTGTTCTCTGGCGAAGCGAGCGCTTCTGCGTCGCAGGCCTTCTATATAGTTTGGGATAAAGACGATAATATTACCGATGCTGGTCTTGCTTTCCAGGCCGAAGGTTCGTTAAAGGGAGAGGTCAAGCCTGATACTCCCTTTGGGATCGGTGACGACTACCTGAAAAAAGAGTTTAAGGCAGAGGGTGAGTTCGGGTATACGCTTGGCATCAACTCCGGGTGGACTTTTAACGACGCCTCGTTGAATGCCATGGTGCAGAAGATCGGCAACCTGCTTTCAAAGTGAAGAAAATCCCCAGGTCATCATCGATGCCTGGGGATTCGTCTTATAGGTAGGGGTTATTTAATGAACGTAAAACTGAATGCCCTGATATTACAGAACTTACCGGGAGTGCCATCGGGCTGCGTGGTGAGGTAGCCGATGCTGATGGTTTTTGTTTCTGTGAGTGTGAAGCTGACCCGCAGTTCGCTAAGCGGTTTTCCGTTTACGATCTTGGCTGAGGCTATCGCCGTTGCCACATCGGCTACATTGGGCAGTTCTGTACCTTCATGTGCTACCAGGTAGGTATTGTCTGCCAGCAACAGATTGGTATCCCGCAGGTCAGATATGGCAAATACATATTTGCCGGCAGGCAAGGTGTAGGTGTGCCAAATCTTTCCATTGGTGACGGGAGGTGCTCCCCAACCCGATTCAATATTGAAGATATTGCTGTTCCATTCATCCCAGCCACCATAACCTCCATGGCTTTTGACAGCGTCGTTGGCATTCCAGTCGGCCAGGTTGCCCCACCGGCCTGCCTTCGCTGAAGCAATGAAGGGGATGGCGTTATTCTTGAAAGGCAGTAACAGGGTGTCCTTATAGGCAACAGTAAAAGTATCGACGCAGGTGGAGTCGGGCCTGAAGACGGCCCTGAAGCGCGCCTGCACCAGTGTGTTAGGAAGTGCTGTAAACACCGTGCTTTCTGTTGGTGGCAGGGATACATCGGTAGTAACGCCGTTAACAGTGTATTGCAGGTCGGTCCTCAAGGGGCCTAAAGAGGCATCGGCAGGCTCCCAGTTTATGGTAGTGCCAGTTCCTAGATACTTAATACCGGTAATAATGCGGTTGTTGAGTTTTTTGCGATAGTTATCGCCATAACTTTTACCGATCACCGATACCGGCACGGAACGATGTCCTTTTACGTCGTACGTATACACAGTATAGGTCGCTACACCTTCCGGCACAGCGAAGGCCTGTTGGAAATAATCGCCCGAAGTACTCCTTTTAACGTCGTACATCATGGAGTCGCGGTTGTTATTCCAGTATATGCGTACCTGGCTTACGTTGGGGTCGGCGTTGAACTTACCGGTGATCATCACCCGGTTTTTGCCCGACAGTGCTTTGACTGAATCGAGTTTGCCGGCATAGACTATTTCGCCGCTTTCCGTATACTTCTTGTATTCATCCCATTTGGTGCAGGAGGCCACGGTCAACGCCAGCATCATGGCCGGCAGGATCATCCGGTAGCCTGGTTTGTTATAAGTTGTTTTCATTGTAATGCTTTGTAGTGATGTCATTGGTTGATTAGCGTGGGTCGCCATACATCGTTATCTCATTGATGTTTTGAGCAGTACCACCGGCCCAGTTTTCCAGGCACCGAACCCGGATATAGCGCACCTTCGGGGCACTGAGCGGTATCTCCCAATTGAAGCCGGCACTGGCCACCGTTCTGTCGAGATCGGTATCCTTACCATAAGCGGTGCCCGAAGGCTTGACGACTGTATAGGTGCTTAATAAAGTCCAACTGGCATCCAGTGCTCCGTTGGCCGATGGCGCGGTAGAACCATACACTTCGAAACGCTTAAGTGCCGTCAGGAAATAGAATTGCTGTGGACTCAACTCTGGGAAGGGACGTATCCAAACAAGGCTTAGCTTGGCAGCAACGCCCATATCGAAGGTGACCATATGTGGGTTGGAACCGCCGGCAGTTTGGTCGGTAAAGCTCACGTAAGGCCATCCGAGGCGATTATCCCAGGCATACTCGAGCCTTGCGCCGTTGGTTACCTGCGGAGCATCGCCGGGCAGTACATACGTCTTGAACTTGCTTTTATCGAGTTGTGTTTCATAAATGGGCGTAATGTCCTTATAAAGCGTGTCGGTCCTGTTGCCCCACCTGTCCTGGACATAGAAGGCCAGTTGTTGTTTTACGGTATCCATGCCCCGGATCTTGGCAAGGATCGATTTTTCACCTGCTGTGAGGTATACGCTCTTGTAATTGTCGACCTCGAACTCCTTGAACTTATTGGGCGATAATACGATAATGCCAATGTTGTCGCCCGTGGGGTTGTCGCCTGTAATACGGAATCCGCCAAAAGCGTTTTCGATAACGAGACTCTTGTATACTTTGAAGATCGGTGCTTCCTTTGGTTTGATCTTCGTGGTCACTGCCGCCGAGCGGGTGCCGCAACGGTTCACGGAATAGATCTTTACCTCATGTTCGAGCGTGTCGGCGAATCCTGTTACGAGTATGGAGTCTACGTAATAAGAAACTTTGGTTTCGGTGGCTTTCCCATTGGTAGGCGTGTATTCGGCCAGTACATACAGGATCGCATTGTCGTCGGGCACGCTATAAGAGATCTTTGCATAACCGGCTTTATTTTCCACCAGTAAATTTTTGATCGGCGTGGGTGCCGTGCCGCCGTCGCAGAGTGGTTCGTTCACTACCTTCTTGCCGCAGGCTGCGAGCAGCATCGCTCCGATGGCGAGGCAGTTGAAATATTTTATTGTATTGTTCATAACTGTTCGTTGTAAGTGATGGGTTATTACCAACCTGGGTTTTCTACCAGTAATGGGTTTCTCCGCGTATCGAAGTTGCCGATAGGCCAGAAGTAATCGCGGGGTACGAGGAATCGCTGGCTGAATACCACGCGTTCCTTGTAATAGGTTTCGGTGGTTTTGCCGGAAATGGTCCAGCCGGTAATGTCCTTGTTCAATTCCTCATGGGCGATCTTCCAACGTTTAAGATCCCAATAGCGCTGTCCTTCGAAAGCGAGCTCAATGAGGCGTTCGCGTTGGATGATCTCCCGCAGGCCGGTCTGTGAGCTGTACTTGCCGGGATTGGTTGAATACGTGCTCCAGGCATCTGCCACTCCCTTAAGGCCAGCCCGTTTGCGGATCTTATCGATGTATTCGATGGCCGTTGCGGAGGCGGG
Organism: Paraflavitalea sp. CAU 1676; assembly: GCF_029223285.1. Classification (GTDB taxonomy): domain Bacteria; phylum Bacteroidota; class Bacteroidia; order Chitinophagales; family Chitinophagaceae; genus Paraflavitalea. The sequence continues at coordinate 99,301 of NZ_JARHUJ010000012.1, forward strand.
TTGTACTTCATTCAAAGCTTCCGCATACATCAGGTAGAGATCGGCGAGCCTGATCTCGGGCCAGGGGTATTGCTTCCAGCTCGTGCTTAGGTTGCTACTTGATTCCCAGTGCACCAGCTTCTTGATAAAGTAGCCTGTTTCATTCCAGTTGGTGAAGTGGCCCAGACCGGCTCTTTCGCCATTCTTTGCTTTCACGAAGTAGGTATTCCTGTCTGATCCACCGGCTACACCATCCTTCATATACCAAACACCGCCATCGAAACCGAGGTTGGCATAAAAGCGCGGCTCACGGTCGTAGTTGAGGCGTGAGGTCACAAAGCCCGGCTCGATATAGTTGCGCTCTGCCTGGGTGGCCGCTCTCAATTCTTCAATATTCTTAAAGCTGAGGGTCTTGTCTTCTTCGATGGGCACACCGTTCTGTGAATAGAACATTTTAGCGATCTTGATGGGAGCAGCCCATACGCCCTGCAACTCGAAACGAATGGTAGAGGCACTCGCCCTGGAAAGTCTTTCCATTGGCGGCATACACAGCGATTCGTTCACGAAATACGATTGTGAGTTGGCCCATACATGTTCCGGATTCCAACGGCCCGTTACCGCATTGCGGATGCTGAGCTGCAATTTGGTGGTATCGGTCAGGTTGAGCAGATCGGGTCCGTATTCATACAACTTGCTGCCCGTTGCTTCGGCGGCTTTGATCGCGGCCAGTGCTGCATCCCTTGCCTTCTCCCATTTGGATTTGTCGACGCCCGGGTTAAACAGGGCAACACCTTTGGTATCGGTGAAGCCGGCATAATCTGTATTGCCATTGAACAGGGGACTTGCCGCAAGCAACCACAGTTTGGCTTTTACTGCCAGCACAATGGGCTGGGTGATCCTGCCCAGTTGATTGTTCTCGTCCTTAATGATCTCGGGCAATTTTGTAAAGGCTGTATCCAGCAGGTTCGATATATAACGAACGCAGCTGTCCACCGGCATGCGCTGAGCATAGGAAGAAGCTACATCTCCGTCTACGCTGATGTTCTTGTCCATGAGTGGGATAGGCCCGTACATGCGGAACATATAATAATGGTAATAGGCTTTCAGGAATTCAGCTTCTCCTATCCATTGCTGACGATCGTACTCGGTGATGTCGGGTACCTTCGTAATGTCACGCATGTTCTCGAGAAAGATATTGCAGTGGCTGATGGCTCTCCAGATCTTGCGATGATCGTTGGTGGCATTGTTGCCTTTCCGCACGCCGGCCCACTCATCGAAGTAAGGAGCGTCTTTATTCTGCTGGCCGCGGGCGATACGCGATACCGGGTGCCAGTGTGTTTCACTTTCTTCGGGCAGCCATATCTCATCGGCGGCCATAAGGCCCGGGTTGTACCAGCCATCCCCATTGCGCGGCAGGTAGGAGTATAATGTAAACAGGTATTTCTCTGCCTCATTGCGAAGCTTGAAAGCGTGGTCGATGGTCGACAGGTTATCGGGCACGATATCCATGAACTTCTTGCACGAACCCATGATGCCCGTGATCAGCGTCAGGCAGGCCAACAGATGCACCCCGCTGAAACGCCGGCGGTTCCGGCTGCTTTGTACGGGTTGTATAATATTGTTTGATTGCATGATATTTCAGTTTGTTGCGACGATTGATAGGGTTTAGAAGTTGAGTTCCAGACCAAGGCTGTACACGGATTGAATGGGGTAACCCAGGCCGTTGCCGCCCATTTCTACATCCCACAACTTGAAGTTGCTGAGGACAAAGAGGTTGGTGGCAGAGAAGTAAGCCCGGCCGCCTTGCAGGCCCAGTCTTTTCACATTGCGGAAATTGTAACCCAGGTCAACGTTCTTTAGCCGGAGGAAATTACCATTGCGCATCCACCAGGTAGAGCGTTCGTTGTTGTTGGCAACGGGCGCCGAACTAAGGCGTGGCCAGAAGGCATATACATTCCTGGTTTCTTCGCTCCAGTAATCCTGTGCAATCGCTTTCAGCAATCCGTTCTGCAATCCACCCGATTGTGCGAAAGGCTGTACAGCCCAGGGGTCGATGAAGAAGGAAGAACGCGCAGAGCCCTGGAAGTAGAAACTGAAATCGATGTTCTTGTAACGGAGCGATGCGCCAAAGCCGTAAATGATCTCAGGCTGGGTGGGGTAGCCAATAGGTACGCGGTCATCGCTGTTGATGATACCATCGTTATTGACGTCGCGGTATTTGATATCGCCGGCCATAACCCCGCCGGTACGGTTGCCGAGACCCGGATCGCCAAATTGCGCAGGAGAATTGGCGACTTCTTTCTGGTCGATGAACAGACGTTCGGCGATATAGCCCCATTGCTGACTGAGCGGATAACCAACGCTGGATAAATGGGCCAGGTTACCTTCATAGATCAGCTCGTCCACCACCTGGCGTTTGCTTTGTGAGAAAGTGAAGGTGCCGCGGATATTGCCGTACCAATTTTTATTGAATACACGATCGTATTTCATAGACAGATCAACGCCTCTCGATTCAGCCTTACCATAGTTGGCTTGCGGTACAGCCATTAACCCGAGGGCAGATTCCAGGTTGCTCTTTGGCAACAGAATGCCTTCGCGACGCTGGCGGAACACATCGACGATCAGCTCCAGCGAGTTGAACATACGGAGGTCCATACCGAGGTTGATCTGTGTCGATTTCTCCCAGGTGATAAAAGGATTGGCGTAGCGGTTGATGGAAACGCCGGGACGGTAATAGGTCGCTGCTCCATCATTGCGGCCGAAGGTGGCGCCATAATCGTTGTTGTTGAGGCTCACATTGGAGAGGTAAAAGAAGCGGTCATTCACATCACCGATCTGGTCATTACCCACAATACCATAGGTGGCACGGAACTTCAGGTCGTTGATGGTCGACAGCAATGGGTCGAAGAACTTTTCGTTCGAGATGCGGTAAGCCACACCACCCGAAGGGAAGAACCCGTAACGGTGCCGGGAGTCGAAGCGCTCGGAACCATTGTAGCCAAAGTTGAATTCGGCCAGGTAACGATCGTCGTAGCCGTACGTGAAACGCCCGCTCACGCCCACATTTCGCTTGGGCAGCGAAGCGGTAACATTACCCGCATTGCCGGTTTCGTAGCTGGAGAGGTAAGAGATCAAAGAGCCGCCTACAGCATGTATGGCTTTGAAAGTTCTGCTATAGTTCAGGGTGCCTTCGAGCCAGATGCGGGAGTCGACATCTTTGGCGGTCTCGCTGTAGTCGAGATACTCCCGGCCGATCACGTCGGCAGGCAGGCCCGAACTGGTGGCGTCTGCATTGTACACATCGAGGTTGTACGATTTGCCATCTGGCTGCACAGCAGCATAATAATAGAACGGGTTGTATTTCCTGCTCGAAGAATAAAAGGAATAACGGCGCAGGTAGGCCATCGAACGGAAATTGAGCCCCTTGGTAATAAAGTCAAGGTTTTGCTTCAGTTCCACCTGTGGTTGCAGGTTGGATGTTTTATACGTGCTGTATCCCCGTACCATTTCTGCATAAGGATTGGTGAGCAGGGTAGAGGTAAGCTGTCCGTTGGCGATGAGGCGATAGGAGCCGAACAACGGATGGGTTACATAAGGGCGCATGGAATGCGGGTAGATGGCCGGGAACAATACCGGGTTCGAGCGTAGGGCCAGGCGGAAGATATACGAACCGCCATCGTTGTAAGTAGTATTGTCGATGCGGCCGCCCATGGGACCCTGGTAGTCGTCGAACTGACCATACATACGTACCATCAGCTCGGTGGTCTTGGTGAGGCCGAGGTTGACGGTAGAACGCAGAGAGTAGCGGGATAAGCGGATATTGCTGTTGAAGTCGTTGATGGGATCCACCTTCAGCATACCGTTGTCGCGCGCATAGGAAGCGGCCACATGGTAACGCATTCTTTGGGTACCACCATTCACGCTGGCGTAGTAGTTCTGGTTTACGGTATAGTCGCGCACCAGCTTGTCGATCCAGTCGTTGTTGGGGTACAGGTTGGGATCGTCGCCAGCGGCCGTGTGATTGATCTTGTTCTGGGTATAAGGCTGTGCAACCGTTCCATTGGCGCGGGTGGTGGCAGCTTCATTGGCCAGGTTCATATAGGTAATATTATCAGCATGGTCAATGTTTTTGGAGTTGGAGGATACCCTCATTTCACTCCGCACGAAGAATTTGGCGGCGCCTTCTTTACCCAGTTTGGTATTGACGAGCACTACGCCGTTGGCGCCACGGGCGCCATAAACGGCTGCCGCTGATGCGTCTTTCAATACGGAGAAGTCGGCAATATCATCAGGTTGCAAACGTGCCATATCGGTAGGTGTCGATTCGATACCATCGATCAGGATCAGGGGATCCTGTTTACCAGTACCGAAGGTCGAAAGACCACGTATGTAGAAGGTGGAGTTGTCGCTTCCGCGGCCGGGTTCACCACTTTGCTGAAAGGAGATCATACCCGCTACGCGGCCGGCCATCACGTTGGTAATATTGCCGGTGGGCGTTTGCAGATCCTTGACGCTGATGGTGGTGACCGAGCTTACCATGCTGGTCTTCTTGCGCGTACCACCAAAACCGATCACGGTCACATCTTCCAGGCCCTTGTCTTTCAACCGCAGGATCACGTTGAGCGTGCTTTTACCGTTGATGCTTACTTCCTGCGTTTCATAACCCACCATGGAAAACAGCAGGGTGCCATCGGCCGGTACTTTGATAGAGTAGGCGCCATTGGCGAGTGACCGGGTGAAGATGTTGGGGTTTGATTTAAGTACAATGTTCACTTCGTGCAGGTTCGCCGAATCGGAGCTCACCTTTCCCTGCACTGTAATCTGGTTGTTCTGTGCGAGGCCGGGAAAGACGGCACCCAATAGCAGCAACAGCCAAATGATCTGTTGTTTGCCAATCGGCAAACGAGGATTCAATTTCATGGGAGAGTTGTGTTTATGTGTTGAGAGGAAAATACAATACCTGCCGGTCGCGCATGGCAGTCCTGACTGTCCATCCGGCCGGAGATCATGGTGCACGACGACGTGCGTTATTTAGGTTGAAAAGTTCACCGCCTGGGCCCAAACAGACGACGGGTTCGATCGTTCATGGCGATCGACCTGCAGAAGAGGCGCGGCCTTGTGTTAGTTGGTCTCATATAGCTTGTATTTGGTTTGCTTGCGTTGGCACAATCGGGTGCAGGCAACTGGTAAACAGCTACCACCCCCAATGGGCGGATCTGATGCGATCATCCGGCAGGGACTAAAACGGACCTGTTGATGAATGCCTTATCTCCGGAACGGTAAATGATTGGATTGGTTGATGGAGAGGATGTGTGCGGGGACACGTTGGTTGGGGAGTTTCATAATAGCAATTTAAATGGTTACAATTGTTAGTTTGTTAGCATTCCTGTCTTCCTCAAGCAGACTGTGGAATATGTACGCAAGCATTATTAGCGTCAAATTAACAATTAATATTTGAATTAAAAAAGAATTAGTGTCAGTAAAACAATTAAAATATTATAGACGCCAGTGGAGGGTTTGTGCAAATGGGGTTGTTGAGGGTTGAGAATCATGCCGATCGGAGGGGCTGTTTGCATAGGTCAGCAGCAGGGGCCGGGAGCGATGTGGAGCTGTAATGATGGGGCCGGAAAGCGGGTAGTTGGTTGGGGATCTACTCGCAGCTGCTCTCAATAGCAAGGGCCGCCCTTTTACCGGGGCGGCCCTTCGCCTTTCTGTACAGGTGATGTGTCATCGGCCTGTTCTGCTAACTATGAGTCTCCTAAACATGCGTACTGCAATAGAGCGTCATGCCTATTGCATGAATTGATAGGCGATCTGTCCGTTTACATTGGAAGTGCTGGAAAACGATTCGGACTTAACTACCGTTCCGTTGATGAGGATATCCAGTTTGAGGTTGCCTGCTTTGAGAGCTGCCGCGCTGAATACAATGACCTCATAGCGGTTGACTTTCTTTTTCAGCTTTACCGAAAAGGGGATGGCAGCTGCATCATTGTCTGTAAGACCACCGGTTTCGTTGTGGTAGTGTACGCCCACCGTAGTAAGTCCGCTCGTGGTGGTAGTAGCTTTGTACTCGATGTTGACCTCCTTAGGATAACCTCCCGTGCTACCCGGATCGTCGTTGTCCTTGTCTTTCTTGCAGGAGGTAACCAATGCCAGCGAAAACAGGAGTGCAACGATGCGGAGAGGGTGTTTGAACAGAATCATCTTGTAAGTTTTTTTGTTTTTAATGGGCTAAGATTCCCTTGTCGGATGCAAAGCTACCGGCCACCCTAACCCCGAACAATACGCTGAATCCATGAATTTTGTCTACCTGTTTTCCGGTATAATTGAATGGCGGAAATCGTATTCGGTATTTGTTACCTATTTTGCCGCCATGATCCGAACAACCACCCTCGTTTGCCTGATCATACTTGCTCACCTGTGCAGGGCGCAATCGCACCTGAACGGGCAACGGTATGTTGATAGTCTGACCAAAGTATTGCAGGAAGCTACTGCCGACAGTGTGCGCGCCAAAGCCAGCTATTTGTTGTCGTACAACTGGGCTTTTAAAGATCCGGTAAAGGCTAAAGGTTATCTTGAGCAAGGCCGGCAATACGCCATCAGGAACCCTTTTCAAACAGCTATTTCAAATTTCTACGAAGGCATCCTCCTGTATGTGGGCGGCGATATTGCCGGCAGCGAAAACGCTTTCCTGCGGACCGACTCCCTGCTACAGCCTTTCAAGACCAAAACAGCCTACACGTTCCGCTCCGAAGCCTGGCACAACTACGGTGTATTACAGCAGGCACAGGGCGACGAAAAAGCATTTGCCGACATTCTCATCAGTAAGGCCATTCCCTTTGCCCAGCAGGCAGCAGATACCTCGGTGCTCGCCCGGAATTTTCATGATCTCGGCCTCACTTTCAAGAATACAGCGCAGTACGAAAAAGCAGCCAGCTGGGTTTTGAAGGCCATCGACATGTTCCGCGTCCTGCATGCCCGCAACGAGATGGCGGTGGCGTTCATTACAGGGGCCGAGAACTACGTGTTGTGGGAGAAGTTCAACCTGGCGAAGCCCATGCTGGACAGTTCATATGTAATCCTGCAGGGCAACTCCGAATCGCCTTTGCTGGTCGATTATTATGCTGCGGAGAGTATTTATTTCAATGCTACGAAACAGTTTGCCAAAGCGCTGGAAAGTACCGATAAAGGCATCGTGATGGCCAGGAAGCTCAACCGGGTCTATGAAGAACAGCGCATACTGCTACAGCGGTTCTATGCCTGGTTCGATCAAAAGAACTATCGCAAGGCCAAACCCATTTTGGAGGACCTGGTGCAGCAACCGGTCATGATGTCGCAGATCATCAACCGCCTGCAGATCTATAAGGGCCTGGCCGAAACCCATGCCGGACTGGGGGAGATGACGGAAGCCTTCCGTTGGTCGAAGGAGTACAGCCGCCTGAGCGATAGTGTGCATGAAAGTCAGTTGAAGACAGATATCCAGGCGCTGGAGCTGAAGTTCAAGGATGCAGAAAACCAGAAAATGATCGCCACGCTGGAGGCGGCCAATGAAAAGGCTGCCCTGGAGGCCAACAATAACCGCTTGCTTACCTGGTTCCTCGCCTCCGCCAGTTTATTGCTGCTGATAGCGGCCGTGCTTGCCTGGCTCTATTACCGAAACAGTAAAAAGCTGTCGCAGCAGAAAGACCTCAACCACCAGCAACAGCTTAAAGAGATGAACCAGCAGCAGCAGATCCAGTTTTCGCAGGCCCTATTGCAGGGTGAAGAAAGAGAGCGCCGCCGCGTAGCCGGCGACCTGCACGACGGGCTGGGGGGCATGCTGGCAGGCGTAAAGCTAAACCTTACGGAACTCAGGTCGGCTACTCCGAAAACCGAGGAGGGTGACTTCCATAAGGTCCTCGGCCAGCTCGATCATTCCATCAGTGAGCTGCGCCGCATAGCCCGCAATATGATGCCGGAAGCCCTGTTGAAGTTTGGCCTCGAGACTGCACTCAGAGACCTTTGCGAGAGTATTATGACAGAGTCGGTACGTATCGACTACCAGGCATTCGGCATCGAAAAAACGATGCCGCAGCAAACGCAGGTCACCATTTACCGCATCGTGCAGGAACTGCTGTCCAATGCCATCCGGCATGCGCATGCCTCCAGTATCCTGCTGCAGTGCAGCCAAAACGAATCCGTATTCCTGGTCACCCTGGAAGATAATGGCAAAGGCTTCGATACGCGGGCGGCGGCCCTGGCCAAAGGCATCGGTCTCATGAATGTAAAAAGCCGGGTCGATTACCTGCAGGGGAAAATGGACATTGCCTCGGTCATCAATGAAGGAACCACCATAAATATTGAACTACATGTTGCAGGATAAAGACAGGATGACGCTCGCCGTCGTAGATGACCATCCGATCGTTATAGAAGGATTGCTCAAGCTGCTCGATAACAAGGAGCACCTGCGGGTGGCAGGCAGCTTCACGGCAGGGGCGGCTTTCTGGACGTTCATCAAATCGAACAAGGTAGATATCGTACTCCTCGATATTTCGCTCCCGGATATGAACGGCATGGACCTGTGCAAAGACATCAAGTTGATGCACCCGGGCATCTGTGTGCTCATACTCAGTAACCACAGTGAACGCAGCATCATCCTGCAGGCCTTGCAGAACGGCGCCAGCGGCTACCTGCTGAAGAATGCTTCGGCAGCCGAGCTGATCGCCTGTATACAGCAGGCTTTAAGCGGCCAGATCGCGTTCAGCAAAGAAGTGCGGGAGATCATCGCACGGCCTTCCCTTACCGAATTGAAAGGCATTCCATCGCTTACCAAAAGGGAAAAAGAGATACTGCACCTCATTTCAGAAGGCCACACTACGGCTGGTATCGCTGAGCAACTTTCACTGAGCCCGTTAACGATCGAAACGCACCGGCGAAATCTGTTACAGAAATTCGAAGTAAAGAATGTAGCGGCCCTGATCAAATTGGCCGTTCAGCATGGATTGGTATAGTGCGGGGTGATAAAGCTTGTGCCGGCGGTGCGTATGTATCGCCGAAGCTGCAATAGGGGAGATGTAGAATGGGATAGAAATTTTGCCAGGCTACCAGGGCAACCTGGCAAAATCTATCAGGCAAAGACCTAACGGCCTTGATTATTTCACGTGCTTGTTAACGATCTTAGCCAGTTCGAACATAGAGATCTGGTCCTTGCCGAAGATTGGTTTCAGCTTGGAGTCAGCATTGATGTTTCTTCTGTTCTTCTTGTCCTGGAGGCCGTTTTTCTTAATGTAATCCCAGATCTTCTTAACGATCTCAGTTCTGGGAATCGCTTTAGAACCGATCACTTCTGCCAGAGATGCGCTGGGAGTGAGCGGTGCCATGAAGGCTGCATTTGGTTTGCGAGCAGATTTCTTCTTAGGAGCTGCTTTTTTTACCGCTTTCTTGGGAGCGGCTTTCTTTACAGCCTTTTTAGGCGCTGCTTTCTTAGCGGCCTTCTTAGGTGCTGCTTTTTTAGCTGCTTTCTTGGGCGCTTTTTTTGTTGCCATTGTTCGTGTTTTTTTTACGATTGATGATGGTGTCTAATGCAGGAGGAAGGGTCTTTATTTTCCTGCACCAGACAGGACAATAATCTTTCCTCCAAAATTAATGAAGTAATATAGCAAGATTAGCGCATATCAGTGCAGCATTTGTTAACGAGTTATTCACTCTATGTTAGTATCCTCATTGGGGAAATGCGCTTTTTCCCTAGGGAGACATCCTTCGAGAGCCTGTTTTTACCAATGAAAAGCACCGTTCACCTATGTCAGTTGCTTCAATGCCCGCTCTATATTGACCCCTTTACCAAGCACTGGTTTGAAGAGATCGCCCGTGTGTTTGATACGTGTAATCGCATTGCTGATCGTGAATTTTTCCATTTGTAAACCCTTCTTTACTTCGCTCCACTCGAGGGGCATGGATACTGTTGCGCCGGGTTTGGGTCGTAGCGAGTAAGCCGCTGCCAGCGTGGCTTTGGGCCTGTTTTGCAGGTAGTCTATATAGAGCATTCCCTTCCTGTTGCGGGTTAGCCTTTCGATGCTGGTGAAGCTAGGCAACTGCTCCTGCACCCGGGTGGCGATCAGCTTCCCGAAGAGCTGGCATTCGTCGTAGGTATAACGGACGCCCAGCGGAATGTACACGTGTATCCCTGTAGAACCGGAGGTTTTCGGGTACCCTTCTATACCCAGCTCATCCAGTACCCGTTTCACCATTCGTGCCGTTTGCACCACCTGTTCGAAGGTATTGCCCTTGTCGGGGTCCAGGTCGAGGCAACACCAGTCGGGGTGGTCGGGGGTATCGATGGTGCTGTTCCAGGGGTTCATCTCGATGGAGCCCAGGTTGGCCATCCACATCAAACCCGCTTCATTGGTAGGAACCATGAAATTTTTATTGTCCCCCTCACTGGTACGGTAAGGGAACTGCTTGATCCAGCCCGGAGCTTTACCCGTTACATCCTTCTGGTAAAAGCTTTTGCCCTTGATGCCATTCGGGTAGCGATTCAGCGATTGGGGGCGGTTGATGAGGTAGGGCAATATATAGGGAGCTACCTGGTAATAGTAATTCAGCATATCCCGTTTGGTATATTTTTCCTTTGGCCAAAAGACCTTGTCGAGGTTGGTAAAAGAAAGTTCATGCCCGTCGATCTCCTTTACCTGTGTCGCTTCAGAGGGATTGAGCAGGCTGCGTCTGTCGGGTTTGCCTCCTTTGGTGAGCAGCTTCGAGGCGGGGTTCTTCTTCCCTTTCTTCGTCACTGCCTTTACATCTAGCGCTTTCTCGGCAGTAACAGACCGCGCTTTTTTGTCTTCCCGCATTCCTTCAAAGCTGGGGTGGCGCATGATGCCATCACTGGTCAATTCGGCATAACTCACTTCGCCCACCAGTTCCGGCTTTAGCCAGGTAACGGTGGCGTGGGGCGGGTTGGGGCGAAAGCGCGAAGGCTTATTGACATCGGGCGTATCGGTGAACGGGCAACGGGTCGTAGAGAGCCGTTTGAACTTTTGCATCATTTCCCGCTGCAATTTATCATTGAAACCCGTACCTATTTTGCCAGTGTAATGAAGGCGGCTTCCTTCGTAAACACCCACCAGGAGGGCGCTGAATAGCTTGGGAGAATCGTCGTTACGGGTGTAACCGCCGATGACCACCTCGTGTCTTTTATTGGCTTTCAGCTTGAGCCAATCGCGCGTCCTTTCGCCGGGCACATAGAGGCTATCGGCCTTCTTGGCCATCACGCCTTCCATACCCATCCTGGCTGCTACCGCCAGGAATTCGGTGGCATTGCTTTCGAAGTTATCGCTGTACCGGATGATCCCCTCGGCAGGTACCAGCGCTTGTAGCAACGCTCGACGCTCTGTAAGCGGTAACTCAGTCAGGTCGTGCCCATCGAGCCAGAGGATGTCGAATACATAATAAACCAGTTCGCCGTCGGCCTCACTGCGCCAGTTCTGCAGGGAGCCAAAATGAGCGATCCCCTTTTCATTCACCACGCAGATCTCTCCGTCGATGACTGCATTGATCTCCCAGGCTTTGACAGCTTCGTATACAGGATAGAACTTATCATTGAATGACTTCTGGTTGCGGCTAAGCAATTCCACTTTCCCTTTATGTGAAAGGGCCAGGGCGCGGTACCCATCCCATTTGATCTCGTACAGCCAGCCCGGTTGGTCGAAGGGTTCGCTTACCAGGGTACCCAGCATGGGTTTTATGTGTTTGGGAAAAGCGGCCTTAGGCGCCTGCGCCAATACGCTTACGGCTTTTTTTTTTCGTGCCGCCTTAACGGGGGCCGGCTTTGTATTGGAGTGCTTGACAGGGGAGGCTGCCCGTTGCCTCGTAGAAGTGGCTTTGGTGGCAGCAGTCTTCCTGGCGGTAGTTCCTTTGCTGGTAGAGGAAGACTTTTTGGGCGCAGCCCTTTTTGCTGGGGTTGAAGTCTTCTTCGCAGAAGCACTCTTGGCAGATTTCTTTTGGCCGTAGATATGATCGCTGGCCTTCTCCACTTCCTCTATCGTCTTGTCCGAGATCACGGAACGTACCTTTCGGGTTACATCGGTGGGTTTGGCAAACTCATCACGGTGCTTGATCAGCAGCCAGGCATTGTTCTCAGCATTTTTTAACCGCACCAGGGCGAATTCCCCCTGCAGCTTATGGCCATAGAGCCTCACTTTGAGACTGCCGGACTTCAGTTGTTTCAGCAACGCTTTGCTGTCTTTATCCTTGTCGCCCGAAGGTTCCAGTGGTTCGTAGGTGCCTTCATCCCACACGATCACCGTACCGGCTCCATAGTTGCCTTCGGGGATGATGCCTTCAAAATTGCGGTAGTCATAAGGGTGGTCTTCTACCATCATGGCTAGCCGTTTGTCTTCGGGATTGGTAGAAGGCCCTTTGGGAACTGCCCAGCTTTTCAGTACACCATTCATCTCGAGCCTGAAATCGTAATGAAGCCTGGAAGCGTCATGTTTCTGTATGACGAAACGAAGCGCTTTACCGCTTGCCCTGCCGCCGGTAGGTTCCGGTGTATCCTTGAACGACCGCTTTTTTTTATAGGTAGTTAAAGCCATAAGACTGGTTTATACCACAGGCAAGCTTAAATAACGTGCCACCGGATGTGCCAATCAGGCGGGGCGCGAAATTTGTGTGTACCAGGGGATTTACAAGCATATAAACCGGAAGTAAATCAGCCGCGTATGAAACAGTCGATCGTCCTGGTGCTTTTCGTTTGCCTGGTTGCAATAGCCTGCCTGCTGGCGGCATTTAAAGAACAAAAACAACAGGAACAACCCTTAGCTGCTGCCGGCCCGGCGGCTACTACTAAACCTGTTTTTCAGCCACCACCATTGCCCGATAGCATGAAGTTTGCGGGTGAATCGGTGCCGCTGTATCGCCGCGATATCCGTGAGCAGCTCGACCGGGAGGTATTGTATAATTATTATCAGCCCAATAATATCCTGTACATCATTAAACTCACCAACCGGTATTTCCCGCTCATCGAGCAGCGGTTAAAGGCCAATGGCGTACCGGCCGATATGAAATATCTCTGTGTGGCCGAGAGTAACTTGCAACAACTGATCTCAAAAGCTGGCGCCGTGGGGTTCTGGCAATTCATGTCAGACACTGCACCTGGCTACGGTCTGGAAGTGAATGCTTACGTAGATGAACGGTATCATGTGGAGCGATCAACGGATGCGGCCTGTGCCTACCTTAAACGGGCTTATGACATGTTCGGGTCCTGGACCGCAGCCGCCGCTTCTTATAATTGCGGAATGGCGGGTTACCATAACCAGGCACAGTTTCAGCGTAAAATGAACTACTACGACCTCAACCTGCCCGAAGAGACCAACCGTTATATCTTCAGGATACTAACTTTCAAATACTTCCTCTCACAGGCAGCTGCGCTGGGTTTTGTGGTACCCGAAGGAGAGGGGTACCCCGTGTTGCCCATACGGCGCATGGAAATACAGGATGGCATATCCAACCTCGCCGACTTTGCCTTACAACAGGGTATTACTTATAAAACATTAAGGCAATACAATCCCTGGATCAGGGGCCGAAGCCTGCCCGCCCGTAAAGGAAAAACCTATGTCATTCACCTGCCAGCCGACGCCGATGCTACTACCGCAGCACCCCGCTGACATCAATCCAGCCGGAAGGAGATCTTGGCGATCACCCCATACGAAATGATCTTGTCGTCTTTCACATGGGCCTTAATGTCCTTGACAAAGACGGAGTCGATATTCCGGATGGTCTTGGCGGCCTCTTTAACGGCGTTTTGCAATGCATCGTCGATGCTTTTTTCCGACGAAGAGATCACTTCGATCACTTTTACAATAGCCATAGTGTAAGATTTGAAATGAGTAAAGGCAAGGCAGGCACAATTATCATACCCCTGTGCCGGGCCGCTGCAATAGCCAGGTAATTGCGGCAGGGCCTCTACAACCTACCCGGCGGGCGCAGCCGGCGCGTGACGCAATTCGCCCGCTATATTGTCGGAGTAGTACTGCCTCCCGGCACGGATTTGATAGTAGGTTTACAGTATCAAAAAAAGAAAGTATATGCCAGTTAAAAACTACATCGATCTGCCTTATCCGCATCTCGACAAACTATTAAAGGAACTTGATGACACCGGCCGTGAGTGGCTGCAGGCGATTGCAGCCTTCAGTCAGCAACAAATTAACCAGATCCCGTTTGCCGGTAGTTGGACAGGCGGGCAGGTGGCTGAACATATTTACAAGTCTATTCAGGGCATACCCCACCTGATGGCCGGCAATACAACTGCCACGACCCACCGGAAACCGGATGATTACGTTAAGACCATCGAGGATATATTCCTGGATTTTGATAATAAGATGAAATCGCCCGAGTTCATACTGCCCTCAGACGGGCCACATGACAGGAATCAATTACTGCAACAGCTTCGTGGCGTTTTCGATGACATAGCAGTCAGCTCCCGCACGTTGGATATGTCGTTTACCTGCACCGATTTCGAATTCCCGGGGGTAGGTCATTTCACCCGCTGGGAATGGGTAAGCTTTGCAATCTGCCACACCCGTCGTCATGCGCGCCAGTTACAGCATATACTAAAGCACCTCGCAACAGTACCCGCATAAAAAGCGTACGTTATTTGTTGCTGTCCATCAGCAACAAATAACGTACGCGCAGTACACAAAACTCCCCTGCAGGGAATGGAGTTCTTATTGTAATAATGACTTCAGGGATTCCTTCAAAGCATGCTTCCTGTCGTCGTCAATAGGATGTTTTAATGCTTCCAGCAACGCGTCTACCAGTAACCCGTTAACGGGATGCGGCAGGAAACTGTCTGGATGTGGTTCGGCCGGTAAATCTGCCATCTCTTCTGCAGTAGCTTCCCGTATGGTATTGGTGGGAGCTGCTGTAGAACCAATGGGAATCCACCAGGCCGTAAACTGGGGGATACCCACACTGCCGGTATACCGGACCAGCGAAAAGGTGGATCCATTGGCCATAGGCAAAGAAAGAGATGCCATGCCTGTGGTGAGGATGTTGCCTACTATTTGGTAATTGGCAGTTCCCGCAGCAAATAACCCAAGCTTTGAGTTGACGGCCAGCGCACCCCAGTAAGCAGCATTGGGCGATCCGCCCTGCTGGAAGGTAGTAGCATACACCACTACAAATCCATCGGAGGAAACTGTAAATGATTTCGATTGTTGAGAAGTATCCAACCCTTGCGCAGCTTTCAGCATGCTCACAGCGCCATTGATGGCCGTAGTGCCATTGATGGTGACATTGTTCAGTACCGTATTGCCGCTGGCGTTTAAGTTGCTGGTGCTTACTCCTCCGCTGGCGGTGAGCAGCTGGTTCACGGTAGCCGCGGCCAGGCTGGCGTTTCCACTTACACTCAGTGTATTGTTGATGGTAGTAGCGCCTGCTATGGTAGCTGTACTATTGGCTGTTAAGGTGCCCCCGATCGTTGTATTGCCCGCCAGGTTGCTGATGCCGGCGATACTTAATGAACTGCCCTGAATTTCGGGATTGGCTACCACTACCGTAGTGGTAAGGTCTCTGGTGACCGTTTCACCCAGGTACACCACAGTGGCGCGCAATAAGAAGGTCGTGTCATTGGTAAGTGCGGGTGATGTCCAGGTGCGCACATTGTTTACTGGCACCGGATTCGCGGCTCCATAGTACATGTTATAGGTGGCCATATCCGATCCCTGCCAGGTAAGTGTTACGGTTTGCTTATCCTGTACCATCGGCACCTGCGGCGTAAAATTACCGAAGAAGAAGCCATAGGGAAACTTGGCTACACTAAAGGAGGCCGTGCGTACCTGTGATGGATTGCCCTGACTGGTAGCGGTTTCATTTACATTGATGTTCACCGTACCCACCTGGTGGTTTACCGGAATATTGAAGAGCTGGAAAACAATCCCATTCGTGGTAACTGGTACCGTGTTGCCGGAAGCGGGCACCGCCGTGAACACACCCGAAGCCGTCATGGAAATATTCCACTGTCCTGCAGGACTGCTGTTATACAGGATCGCCGCAGCGTCATTGGTTAATTGCTGTGCCAGGGTACCAATAGGAAGTACGAATTGGATCTGCGAAACATCTACTGCTACATTGCCTCCATTGGATACTACAAAAGTAAGCGTGCCATAAGATTGATTGCCTGTTGCCGGACTTACCTGCAAGGGGTCGGGCAGGGTTGTGAGGCTGTAATTAAGCAGTGCATTGGTGGTGGATGGATTCATGATTTTTTTTGTTTAGTGATGATTTAAATGATTTGATCCCCGCTTTTTTCTGCTTCTGCACCCGTTAACCTTAATAAACCCTGTCTGATGATAGGTTGTGCATTGTTGAATTGAGCAGTGGGGGTGGAGGGTGTAATGTCATAAGTGGCCCAGCCTGTCTGCCCCTCAAATTGCTGCCAGGACCAGGTGCCGTTCTTGAGCGATGGGCGTGGCATCACCACTGCAGTGTTGTCGGCTTTGGTGACCACTTCGGGGGTAACGGTATCACCCAGCAGGCAGTTGACCCTGAAGGTGAGGTCCATATGGGCAAAGGCGCCACCGACGAATCCCTGTGGTATACCAATACTGATCACCGGCAAAATGCCGGTGGTGGCATGAACGATGGATCGCGGGTCCATCAGCATGGTGAGGTAAGCCGAGGTGCTGCCATCAAAAGGCAAGGCGATGGAGGGGCCGGTACCCACCGGCAGAATGTAGTTTGGATCTTCTACACGTGCCGGTACATTGGGTGTATAAAATCTATTGTAGCTGTTACCGGTGAAATAACCAACCAGTCCGTCGGATCGTTGCCCTGCCTCACCCATACGTATATTGAAAGTATAGCTGGTTACAGGATTGCGGTTGGGGGCGAAGGTATAGCGCCAGCTGGGGTCGGTGATCACTGGTCCTTCCAGCTCATATTGCAGTTGAATGCGTACCATGGCAACCGGTCTGCCGGCCAGCAGGGTGAGGCCCATATCGGCCGTCGTTTGCCTACCGTCGATGGTAACTGCTGCCTTGTCGAGGGTTTCCAGCATGCTGTTAAATGCAGTGGGCCCCAGTTGCTGCATGGCCAGTAACATCTGGCCAAGGTGGTTGAGATCGGGATATGCTGGATTGTTGATCATGTCGGCAATGGTCATGATCTTACTATCGGGTGCGGGTGTCCAGTTTACGACCTTTTGTTGCTGGTCGTTGGTAATGATCCAAACGCCACCGAGTATATTGCCTTCATTGTCGTAGCAGGCAATGCTTTCATCGAGGTAGTTGTGCAATAGCCAGGCGCAAATAGGATTGATGTCGGGCGAGAGTCCTAAAACCTTTTTGTCATCCGAGCAGGATACAAAGTCGAGGTTGAGGCGTGCCGGCTGCAGCAGCCGTGGGGGTAATTGCACAAACCGATATCCTTCCTGCACGATCACCGGATGCTGGGGTTGCAGGGAGGGTGCCAGCAAAGGCTTGGTGGTCATTTGGGTTTGCGAATTGATGACCTCACAGGTTTGCCCGAATTTATCGACCACGTACAACCGGCGGATGAGGAACTGACCGGCCCGCCAGTTTTGAAAGCCCGAAGCGGGCCATGGTTCGAATGGAGGTGGCGAGGTGGCGCCGGGTATGGGTACATAGGTGGCGCTGCTGCCCACGAGGCTGGATAACGACTGATTGGTAAAATAGGCTTGCTGGTTCAGTTCGGGTGATACGTTGGGATTGGGGTCGCGCAACGTCATAGAAGGAGTAAGCCCTACAAATGATTGCGAAAGAAAGTCCCAGCTATCCGTTTGTGTAATGAATTCCTCCAATTGTTCAACAGCCGTATCGTCTGGATTCTCCCGTAAGAATTTTTCCATCTGAGCCCTGAAGTTGAAGCTGGCCTGCGGGGTCATGAAGATCATGCTTTGATACTCCCAGGTAGGTGCTTGGTTGTCAAAGCCGGTTCCGCCCCAGGTGTATTCGTTGCCGTCGAAGGTCCACAGGTCTGTAAGGCCATCGTCGTGCGCAATGGGATACCAAACCACATCCCAGAGTAATACCAGTGGCGCCCAGGGTTGGGCCCAGGTGGCAAGGTCCAGGTCGGGGCAATAACCGGGCAATAAGATATGCTGGCCGCCCGTCATGGCCGCTTTTACCAGGGCAATGATGTCTGGCTTGGAGCTGCCGAGCGCCGCCTGTGCAACCATGGCAGCGTTTCCCGGATCGAGCAGAAAGAATTCCTGCAACAGGTTCACCAGTTGCGAGGGCACACCCTGCATTCTCGAAGGAATGGGTATAATGGATTGTACTTGCGATAAGGTGATGGTCGTGTTTGCATCATACTGGAAGCCGGTGGCCAGCTGACTCATAAAGCGGCACACTAGTGCACCATGCGGCTTGAGCGGTGTTTCATTCTTAAGTCCCTGCATAAGTACTACGGGGTCATAAGCGCGGTGGAAAGGCCGGCGCGCAGATTGTTTGAGTATCCTGGTAGCCGGAAGATCTTTTGACTGTGCATAGATCGAGATATTGTCGAGCAGTTCGGTCTGCGTGTTGCCGGTAGGGACGGCCAATGCCAGTTGATCGACCAACTGCTTTTGCGCATAGACCTGCTTCAGCAGGCCCTGGTTATTGTTGGGGTCGAGCGCATGTTGGAACTGTTGTTGGGAAGTACCAGATGGCCAGGGATTGGTTAAGCCATTCGCCTGTGCGTTGTTGTATTTCCACCAGGTTTGGTACAGGTTCCATTGCAGGGCGCTGAGGGTGCGCACGGCATCGTCGTAGGTTTGCTGGGCCTGGTTGAGGGCTGCCAGCCATAGTTCCTCCTTAGTGAGTTCGGTAGTGGATACCGGTGGCGGAGGGTCGCCCTGGTTGGCATCAACCGGTGCATCTACTATCTCCCAGTTATAACCTCCGGTGCGGGCGCCAAACCAGTTCTCCTGAATTTGCTGGGCCAGTTCAAATGCCGCATCGGGCAGATCATAACCAGGCAACAGGCCATATTGCAGGGCCTCGAGCAGCGACGCATCGATCTTGTCGTTACCCTGTGCCTGTGCAGCAATCAGGGTGGTCAGTGCATCCACCGCTGTATTGCCCAGCGCTATTTTTACATCGGTGCTGGCAGGCGTATTGTTAGGAGCAGCGCCGTTGATATCCCAATTGATGCCCCATACCATGCTGTGATAGAAACCATAGGTAGCAGTATCCGCACTGGGGGCTGCCAGTTGCCATCTTGCTTGAGATAAAAAGGCATTGAAGTCGCCTTTGGCAACCCAACTATGAAGGATGTCTTCTTCCTGCGAGGAATACCATCCACCAACAAAATAACTCAGGTTATCCTGCTGCGCAACCCCGCTAAGCGGGTCGAAGAAGGAGAAAACATTCCAGGAATAAGGTTGAAAGGAGGCAAACATATTGTTGCCGGGCGCAACAGCCGTGAGGAAAAGCGGAGAAGGGTTAGGTTCTTTCCAGGCTGAAAGGGGAACTACCTGACCCACAAAGGTGGACTGCAAATTATTGACACCTGGCTTCAGGTAGGGCGAGCCGCCGGTTACCGGGTCACTGTTGCCGAGGGCATCGCTTTGCACCACCCAGCCAGTGGCAATACGCGCGTTGGCAGGGCCGCTGTAGCGCACGACCAGCCAACGGTTAGGCGCCGGTGGAAATACCACCTTGCCGGCATCGTTCAAATTACCGTTCCTTACTATTTCGGGCAATTCCCAATGCAATACTACACCCGTGCCGGGCAGGTCGTTGGTGCCGGTAAATGCTTTTGGCTGGGGCGTAGCATACATATTGAGGAAGGGATAGCCATATTTCCACCGTTGAATATTGACGCCGGTATTGTGCAATACATTATTGTTGACAACAAAGGCTTCCATTTTTATGGGAACAAGCAAGGGATTGTTGGTAGCCATGATCGTAAGTTTTGAATTGATTGATTTAGGCAGGCGGATTGAAGGTGATCTTTTCAGGTGCTTTTACCATTTCAATGGCAAACTGCGAGGCCGAAATATTGGCTTGTGATAAAGCCGTTGCCATAGCAGGTATAATATAGTTGGGGGTGCCTGCCACCGCAGGTACCAGGTTAAGCACCAGGCCGCCGGTGTTATTCTGGACAGGCCGCATGAATTGTTTGATATCACCCGAAGCCGGAAAGTTGGGTGCCCCCAATGGTGCGCCGAGGTTTGTTGCTGCAAGACTTCGCCGCAGTATCGTCCATCCGTCTTCTACGCCAAAGAGTAAACCCTGTTCGGGCTGACTGATGGTAACGGTATCCGGTACGCCCGACCAGAGCACGAGTAATATAGAAGGGGAGAGGTGGTCCATGCGCAGGATACTGACATCCGTTCCACCTGCTTTAGCAGTTACCGAAAGGCCGGGCCAGCCACTCACCAATGCCGAACGCAATAGCATACCCGCCGCAGGTAATTTGGGTGCGGGCGGATCTTCGCTCGCTTTACGTAATAACAGATTGCGGGCGCCGGCAGCTTTCTGCAGACTGCGTTCCTTTAAGGAGGGGGCCAGTATATTGTGTGCCATCCCTTCCCGGCTGCCATGTATGCCGATGTTCATGGCGCCATCTATTAACAGGTGCAGCCATGCCTGGTCTACATAAAAGAACCGGATCGATTCTACGGGCAGCATACGCTGATCGGGCACCAGGTGATTGAAGGATATGCCCTCGAGCAATGCCAGGTTGCCCAGCCAGGTGGTTAGTGGGTCTATCTCTTCGGCAGCTTGTGTAGCGAGAAAACTACTGATGGCCGGCTGTCGAAAGAACCAGGTAGCTTCCGCCGCGGGCGATGCCGGTGGTGCCTCTTGCGGAAACAGGAAATTCCTGGCAGGGCCTTTTACCGCCTGGGTATTATTCAAAGGCGCCTTAAATGATTGGGTGAGCTCGCTGTGCACGCTGGCTTTTACATGACCCGTAAATGTTTTACGGCTTAATCCTGGCGATGCCAGCACGGCAAGATCGGTGATGCCTGCCAGGTGCGGTTGTTTGGATCGTTCCAGCAAGCGGGTGCCCGTAGAGATCGTTTTATCACGCACCCGTTGCAAGGCGTCGATATAGCCGGGGTCGGCGAGTGCGGTAAGCCTGCCGATGGTCCAGGCTGCCGCATAGGAGTTATCGAAAATGCCATTTGCCTGGTCGTAGATCATAGCGGCAGCTGCATGCTGGTATTGGGTGATGGAAGCGGGCAAAGGCTGAGCAGGTACCGGACTAAAGGGCCCCCTGTACCAGCAAAATGTATCGGGCCCGGGGTCTGTATGAAAAGACAAGGCTGTATAACCTTGTTTTAATCGGGTAGCCGCCACCGATCCATCATCGGCAGCAGGTATTTTCAGCAACAAGGAGTTGGGGTCGTTGTTGGCTGCCGTGATGAGGTGCTCCGCGAGTTCTGCAAATGTCTGCCCCGGTTGCGCGGCACAGGTAAAGGTCCAGGAGGCCAGGCTAATGAGTTGCACTTTAGAAGCGCCTGTTGGCCATTCCGGTGCATCGACCAGGTAATTGCTGAGGCCTTCGAGTGATACCAGCTGCACGTAATTGACGGCGCCAGCTGAATCGCCGGGGTTCGAAGAAAGGGGAAATCGATTGGCAAGGACGATGGAGAACCAGCCATCTCCGTCTGTACCGTTTACAACCTGTGTTGCTGGATTGATATGACGTACATGTGATAGCGTCGATAGCTCTTTTAGTCTGGGAGTAATGGCCTGGAAAACGGCCGTGGAAATGCGAAAGCTGTTCATCGTGCTTTGCAGGATGGGCGTAGAAATTTGGGTTGGGTCGATCGAAGGTTTTATAATACCCGCTTCAGCATGAAGAAAATCCTGCACCGTAGAAGTGATGAGGGGCGAATGAGTGGCAGGGTCGATCTCGAGTTCGCTGGCCCTCAATACCAGCAATGCCATCCAGGGAATGGTTTTATCGCTGGTAATAGGGCGCTCCCAGGGTAACACAGCGTTTTCAAGTACAATGGCCGGCAGTACTTCCGTAAAGTCTCCATTGGCATTGCTGGCGGGGCTCATGGCATGTATCTCAGTTGTATCGATGGAAAACTGAGGGCCCTGCACAGCGAAGGTCTGGGTGGTAGTTTTTGAATAATTATCGGTATCCGTATTCGGCAATGACAGGGTAGCGCTTACCACATACTTACCGGCGCCAAGCCCGGGCGTTTCATTGTCATACAACTCCATGAAACCCGGATCGATAATATTTTGTTTGCCCATAGCTGATCGTTTAAAAGGTGAGAGGTTGGTTTAGCTGACTGGTATCACCAGCGGTTCTTCCGGGAAGATGGAACCTGCCCGTTCTGCATATTTGGTCATATCCCCATCGGTGCCCGGTTTAATGCCAAGATCACCCAGGCTTTTAAACAGGTCGTTGCGCGCCTTCGTATAGGCAACGCTGGCTATTTGCTGCTCGATCATCAGGATGGTGTTGGCGCCTGCCTGTGCTATCGGTCCTTGCGCCGGCTTGCCCGGCTGAACAGGCAAAGTACCGGCAAGCAGGGGCGCGCTGGCCAGGTTCAGGGTTACATTGATGATGCCCGGCGTATAGCCGAATTGGGTAGCTGGTGCTGCGAGGTCGAAGCCCGTTAGCTGTTCCTTCACCAGCTGATCATTACCGTCCGGTACCTGCGTTTGAGGGCCCGTACCCCACATGGCCTTGGGTACATTTTGCTTGCGGGGATTGACAGTCCAGCCTGCAGTAACGAGGTTCAGCTCCGCACCGTTGTAGGTTACCGTAAGCGTGTGTTTAGAGGTGAGGTCTTTCCCGGTATTGCTGACCGCTTTGAGATGATTACCTGCGGCATTGGTTTGCATGGGCCGTATGTTGATGAGGCTGCCCTGTTGAAACGGCGTTTCACTGCTGCCCAGCAATAATTGGGAATTGGGTACGGCCGATGTAACGGAAAAGCTGAACTGCGATGGGCGCACTATCCACGGATCTGCGGCGTTGAGATCGGCATTGCCATTGGGCGCCAGTCCATCGCCGGGCACCATCTTGATGAGATCGGCCGCTTTGGGCAACTGTTGCATGAACTGGGGCCATTTCAAAGCATCCGGATTGCCGGTTTGCGTTGCGCCAAAATCGATGGTAAATGAAATGACCCACCAGTGTACGGTAGCAGTGCCTCCCGTAGACGGACCCCACAGGTGAATATCGGCGCCCAGTTCTGCTTCGAGGGTAATATTGGTGAATCCAAGATCGAGGCGGTAAGAGGCGCCTATCGAAGTGCCTAACTCCACGTCGAAGTGAAAGGGATTCCAGTATACCAGCATATTGGCCCAGGCTTTGAACCACGCCCGCAGGTTGCCTTCCTGGTAGGTGACACTTAGTTGTGCGCCGGCCATGGCCGCCGCCGGTGTCATGGCGAAGTAAGCAGTGCCGGTAATGCTCACCGTCGAGTCGAGCGACCAGGTGAAGCCCACACGCGGTATCTGCGGATACCAGTCTGGCGGATCGAAGCTGGGATGATAGCCACCCAGCGTGATCACAAAATCGCCGGCATGATCGCTGGGCGTGTACCAGGCATAAAAGGCAAATCCGCCCATGAGCCGGCACGAAGGATCGAGCAGGTAGGAGTTGGGACTCAGTATCGCTGTTAGGGAGAAAATACCCTGGCCCGGATCTACAATGGTTTCTATCTGTAATTCGATGAATGCGTAGGTTACGCTGCCACTCATGGGGAAGCGTGCACGGGAGAGGCCCAGCAGGGCGAACTGTAACCGCTTTCCAAACTGGATAATGAGTAAGGCATTGGTCGATACGATGGAAAAGGTGGAGAACTGAAGGCCGGCTGCAAACCAGTATTGACCAACTTCATGCGATATCCAGGCAGTGCCGCCATCGAGGCCCAATAGTATACGCAAAACTTCGGCGGGCGTAGCAGTAGCTCCGCCAATAACAGAGGGGTTCTGTGCGCCAGCCACCAGCGGAAACTGGTAGAGTTCATTCATGCCGGGCAGGCGCAAACTGGAATTGTATCCAAAACCTCCGGCAAAGCCGGTAACGAAAAATACAGGAGGGCCTCCAAAGCTGCCGGTTACCTGTCCAAATACAAACATGGAAGGCACAGTGGAGGTATGGGTATTATCCGTGTAAATGCTGGCATAACTGCCGAGGGCTGTAATGGAGAAGCTGCTCGCTTTGATAACAGCGCCACCCGCATACTCATAGGCTACACCGGTAGAAGGGGGTACTTTGAAGAAGGAGCCGCCAATGGAGAAGCCCGGCTCGCTGAATTCGATGCCAAGGCCCGATAACGTGAATTGCGGTGAAAAACTGCTGAGGGGGGAGCCAATACCCATGCCAACCAGTTCTATGGAAAGGCCGCCAGCGGTGAAATTCGCATCCAGCAGGAACCACAATACAGATTCCTGGTATCGCACACCTATACGCCGGAACATGACGGGCCCTACGGCCTTCTGTACATTGAACCAGGTAGTGCCGTCGGCCTGGTTGCCCGGTGTAGAGGTAACGGGGGTATTGGTATTGCCGGTAGCCGGACCCTGTACCGAGCTTTTGTTGGCCGGCATATTCGTGGTGCTTTTTCCACCTACACCCGAGCCTAGCGGAATGATATAACCGCCCACGTTAAACTCCATGGAGATATTCACGGTAGAGGCCATTCCTTCGGCAGGGATAGAAGGATATTCGGCGCCCAATTGCAGAATAAGCGCATTAAGTTGCCCTACCTGGCCCGGAGTTATCACATCGGAGGTGACCAGTACTTTCAGTTTGTCGATCTCCACTTTTTCCAGTGCTGAGAGCGCCTGGCCCACGAGGGGCAGATTGGTAAGGTCGATGGGCTTATCAACATGAAGACCACCAAAGAAAGTATAGGAATTGCTGCCGGTTGGTTTGAAGACAATCAGATCGGCTTTGCCATAATTGGCAGAGGCTGCACCGATGGTGAAGATGCTGTCGGTGATATCGTACACCAGGGTGATCTGTTTTAGCCCCATATCAAGGTCCTGCGGAATACCCAGACTGCCAAACCCAAGGGCGATCGCAATGTCATTCAGGTCAAGCGGATTGGCCTCGTTTTGCCAGGAGCAGC
Source organism: Paraflavitalea sp. CAU 1676 (assembly GCF_029223285.1). Lineage (GTDB taxonomy): Bacteria > Bacteroidota > Bacteroidia > Chitinophagales > Chitinophagaceae > Paraflavitalea. The sequence goes on from NZ_JARHUJ010000012.1 coordinate 124,313, forward strand.
TGATAACCGTTTTTCCGCCCGTGTTGGTGATCTCGCCCGCAACAGTAACCGATGAAAATACGAACTCAACCTGTATGTCGTAGGTGAACTGTGGTTCAAGTCCGATGGCAAGGTTGATATTGAAATCGACGGGGGTACTGCCTACGGTGAGCTGGCCTGCCAGCGTAAACGTCATGTTTTTGCCGGGCACATCCATCGAAAGCAGCATCACCGTTAGGCTGAAGGTAGAAAGCGCTTTGGCGATATCCGACGGTATCGTAGGGCCTCCAAAGCCCGTTACAATGGTTTGCAGCCATTGAGCCGCCGTCATCGTCTTTTGAGAATACAGGGCAAACGATAACTGCAGGTCGGGTAGGAGAATAGAGCCCGTGAAGGTAACCTGGTCTACGCCGCTGAACATATCCAGCTTTCCCGAGATGGCCACGCTGCTGTAAGCCGCGTTGAACGGATCGATCAATTGCCAGCCCACCGAGAAGCTGGACATCACCAGTTTATTGTCGATGATCGTCCAGGGGCGCAAGGTGCCCACTGCCAGGCTCGTGCTTAAGATCGAAAAGTTGCCAAGTGTAAAGGATAACGAATACGACTGCAAACCGAAGTTGCTGAGAAAGGGCAGCAGGCTGCTGGCTGGTGCTGCGGCAAAGAACTCATCCCACGACTTGCCGGCCATCCACTGGCCCAGGCTGTTGATGCTGGTAGTAACCGACCCCGGTTGCGGAGCAATGACCAGCGTTAGGAAGGGGGAGCTCGTTTCATACGACAATACAAAAGATACATTCAAAGGGTCGGTCTGACCCGTTAATTGAGTAGTGGTGTTCAGCACGATCTGCCCCCAGGGCTCATAGGGCGCCTGCGGATTATTATCGGGCCGATGGTATTCCATGGAAGCCTCTACTACCGGTGCAGACACCGTGAGGGCCTGCAGGGGGAGTGTAGCTACGCCATCAACGTTGCCCTTGAGCGCAAAGGACGGGCCGTTGGGTGTTTGCGTAATGAGTCCCGTAAATGGAGCAGCAGCAGGGGCGTTGTGGCCAAACATTTGCAGCAACTGCAATAGTGGACCCAATATACCCGTAAGTGTATAAGCTGCATTGAAATTCAAACCTTCACTAATACCGGCCGGAAGGCTATTCTGGCCAAACATGAATATGAATTGCGGCGCCTGCAAGGGCAACCGGTCGAAGGGCCATCCCAACAGCGAAGGATAACTATTGCTGAAGAGCCAGGTGGTGGATCCTCCGGCAGCAAGCACGGTAAGGTCGATGCTGAGCTGCACCTGGTATACGATATTGTTATTGACAGTTACTGCACTGATGACCACGGTTACTTTATTGCCTGATAGGTTCAGGAAGGCATCGGCGGCCGTAGCAGGTATGCCTGCGGGAAAGGTAAAGCTGTTGACGCCCGGGTTTTGCGGTATATTGGCCGCACTCGCTGTGAGCAATACATTGCCGGCAGAACGAAGCAGGTTCTGTTGTACCAGGGTAGAAAAAGCAGTGCCACTGCCGAGCAGCATATCATTGATGGTAATAACGCCTCCGCTGTTAGCCTGGTTGTAAAGTGTTTGAGCGATGGATTGGAGAGACATGTTGCAGGATTTAAAATTCTACAAAAACGGCTAAGTGATCACTGGTCCCGGGCACAGGACCAAGCCTGCCGAAATTGAGCGGCCGGCGAAAAACCTCGTCTTGTTGATTGGGGGGCAGTGCCAGTATCTGCGCAAGGGAGTTCTCCATTAAAGTAGGAATATCCGGATCGTAGATCCGGTTCATGATCGCCCATCGTTGTCCGGGCACAACAGCCTGGGCGCCAAATCTTATAGCCACATTGTCCAGTAATAGTTTAGGTTGGTAGAAGGTGGGCGTGGCAATGCTTCTCCGTTTTAGCATACTAGGGGGCATGCCATACCGGAGAACAGGGGTAAACCTATACAGGTCCTGCAGCGCTGAACGGGCATAACAAAACTCTTGTCCAAAATCGATATTATAATCACCGGCAATGACCTGCACTTCATTGTTGGCAATCACCTTGTCGAATAAATAACCTGCCAGGCGCGCCAACGCAGTTTCGGCAGCAGCCAGGTTGGGCGGAAAATGTACGCTGGCCAGGTTGATGATCCGGTGTGCACCTCCCAATTCTACAAACCGGGTAAGAAATGGATTGCGGGAAGTGGTGGCGGGGAATTCAACCGGAGAACCATTCGGATAAAAATAGGTGTATTGACCCGCAAAATAGTTGCCGGCAGGCAGGCAATTCTGCCATCCGGGAAGATATGGTCCGGCCACAGCGCCACCGCCTGCCGGTACGGCCACCTTTAAAGGAGAATCGGGCGTATTGGGCCATATATAAGGCCCCTGAAAGGAAACGCGATCCTGGCGAAAGAAGACACCAATACCTTCCGTATATTGTCCGTCATTGATCAATTGAAGCAAAGGAGCATCATCTTCGTCCTCATTCTCTCCGTCGATCTCCGTTACATTGATCTTGTTGACCAATTTGAGGGCCGGCACGAGGCACCAGTGGGGACTCATAGCTCTTAAATGCCCCAGCAGGGTTACGAGTCCCTGAGCTCCTCTGCCACTTACCGGGCTTCCCCGCTCTCCTCTTCCGCTGATCACCTCGATCACCACAAAGATGTCGGGGTCGGTAAGGTTTACGTTGTTGAGAATGTAAAGGAGCTTTTGAACGTTGATGTTGTTGGGGTGCTGAAGCGGCACATGGGGGTTCGCATTGGCCAGGCTTATCTTATTGATGGTGAAATTCTGAATATTCCACACCAGCAGTTTTGTACCCATGGCAAGGTTTGATAAGTTTTATGAATAGCATAGCCAGGTGAATGATTGTTCACACCATAGCCGTACAGTTGCAGGCACAGAAAATCTTTATTCTGATGAATGATCAGTAAATAAACAGATCGGGCAGTTTAATGAAAGTGGGGCGGATTGAGTGGAGGATCAGTTGCTATGATGAAGGTATCTTATGGAATGAAAGAAACGGTGCGTACATGTACGGTATTTGAAATAGGCTGATACGTAAAGTAGAATATTTGATTTTTGTGGACTTGCTGTTTGACCGATTATCTGGCATTGGGCTTTTATTGAAATCGTAGGGTTATTAAATAACAAAACGGGGCCTGCAAGAGGCCCCGTTCATTGATCAGGTCAATAAGTCGCTGATTATTTTACCAGGAGGGGATTGAAAATAGCATGTGGCCCAGCCAGGAAATGGCCAGGGAATATCCTTAGCCCGGCTATCCCGGTTTTCTTGCCGCCCACCTGTTTGTTCTCCAATGTTGAGTCGTTCGGCGCAATGGCGTCGAACTGACTGCCTTGTTTTACAATACGTTTGAAACTGCGTTCATTACTGATAGATGTTTTCATAATTTTTTTCTTTTACTGGTGACTGAATGGCCTTGACCGTTTCCTGGTTCGGAACAACGGCAGGCTGCTTTTTCACTTTGGCAAGCACCATGCAAAGAATAAAACCGGTAAGGGCCAGCCCGGCCCCTACGTACTCCGGCGAGGTATAACCTAAGCCGGCAGCGATGGGAAGTCCGCCCAGGTAAGCGCCCAGCGCATTACCCATATTGGCACTGGCCTGCAAAACAGAAGAGGCCAGCATTTCGGCGCCTTTGGCCGAACTGATCATGAGCATTTGCATCGGGGCGATCACTGCAAAAGCGATAGCGCCTGTAACAAAGGTCATCACGAGTGCCGGAGCTTTATAATAACTCACTACCGATACGATGAGCAGCGCCGCGATCATCGTGAGCAATAGCGAACCCGTTGTCTTGAGTGGCGAGAAGCGGTCGGCCAGCCGGCCTCCCATAAAATTACCCACTGCCATACCCACACCGGCAATGATCATGATGCTGCTCACGCTGGCAGCGCCGAAGCCTGCTACTTCTGTCATCAATGGAGCGATATAGCTGATCCAGGCAAACAAACCACCGGTACCGATGCTCGAAATGCCAATGATGAGCCAGAAATCTTTTTGCCTGAACACCCGCAGACTCTTACCAAACCCTTCCGATTGCGAAGGCGCGAGGTTCGGCATCCACTTATAAATGCTGAATGCAGCGATCACCGCAATAACGGCAATGGTGAAGAAAGCATATCGCCATCCAAACTCGTGCGACATCCAGGTACCCAGGGGTACCCCGGCTATATTGGCGATCGTGAGGCCGGCAAACATCATCGATACAGCCCTTGCTTCACGGCCGGGTTCTGCGAGCCGCGCTGCTACCACGGCGCCCATTCCAAAGAAAGCGCCATGCGGCAGGCCGGCAAACAGCCGGGCCACCAGCAATAGTCCATAGGAGGGGGCCAGGGCAAATAAGGTATTGAAAAGCGCAAACATGCCCATCATGCCCATCAATACTATGCGTGGCTTGTAGTGGGAAGTGAGCGCGGTCATCAACGGTGCACCGATCACTACGCCCAATGCATAGATCGCGATCAGGTAGCCCGCCTTGGGTATCGATACCGACAGTGAAGTGGCTACGTCGGGCAATACTCCCATCATCATAAATTCTGTCATCCCCACCACGATACCGCCAAGGGTAAGAGTGAGTAGTCCTGGTTTCATCGTTCTCAAAAAGCTCGTCTGTTTCATCTGTTGTGCTTAAATGGGTTTGTGTTCGTCTACGGCAAAAAAAAAATGCCCGCTTGGTAGCAGGCATTCGTGTGGGGGAGGATCTCATGTGAGCTTTAAACTCAGTTCCCATAGGTAATATCTTAACTCCAAAGGCAGGCAACCTAAAACCAATCTGTAACTAAACCAATCGTACATGTTTGCCTGTCTGCAATACTTCTGCTACCAGATCAAGATCGTCTTTCGCCGCTCCTGATATCACTATGAGATCTATAGAAGAATCCTCCATAATGGCGCGTTTGTCCTGAACGATCTCCGATTGCGGATAATGCCGCCGGGCAATCTCAGGGGATACATCCGGTACCATCACTTTTTTGAGATGGAAACCGTGTCGGTTACCCAGCGAATCCGTTTTAAACGAACCAACTGGCTGCTTACATTCAATGAGCCCAACATTAGTGAACTGTTCCATACACACTGGCTTTTGATTCAATAACCCTTCCTGTTGTTCCTGCTGGATCCATCGGGTCGGATTATTTGGAATGCGTGTTGACGACACAAAAGTAAATATATTTGGTTAAACGTTTAACCAGCTTAAGATAGCCTTAACGATTCTTAATGCCGCTTTAATACGTTAACTTCCACAATTATTCTGATAATCAGTAAATTGCCTAAACCGGGTTGGTTAATGCATTAAGCGGATAGCGGGCAAATAAGGTACAATTGTGATATGGAACGTAAAGTGTCATTGAAAGATATTGCGCAAAAAGTAGGGGTGTCGACCGCTCTCGTTTCCTATGTGCTCAACAATAAACGGGAGAACCGCGTATCGCCCGAACTGGCCCAGCGCATCCGCGATGCCGCCGCCGACATGAACTACCGCATCAACCAGGTAGCCCGCAGCCTGAAGACCAATAAGACCAATACCATCGGCCTCGTTGTTTCCGATATCGCCAACCCTTTCTCCTCAGGGCTGGCCCGCATCATTGAAGACGAAGCCGAGCAACATCAATACACCGTGATCTTCAGCAGTTCGGATGAAAATGCCCGCAAATCGGGCAAGCTCATCGATACCCTGCTCGACCGGCAGGTAGACGGACTGATCCTGGCACCACCTGCTTTTTCTGAACACCAGATCATCCGGCTGCAGCAACAGCAGGTGCCTTTTGTGCTGGTAGACCGGTATTTTCCCGATCTGAAGACCAACTATGTGGCGCTCGACAATTTTGGCGCAGCCCATAAAGGCGTAGAACACCTCATTACAGCCGGTTGCCGCAGGATCGGGATGCTCACCTATGCCAACGAGTTGTTTCACCTCCAGGAACGTGTAAGAGGCTATACGGCGGCATTGAAAAAGCATAAGCTGCCGGCAAAAAAGTCACTCATTAAAGAAGTCGACATCCGCCTTCAAAAGGCCGATATCGAAAAAGCCATCCATCAACTCCTCACTGGCCCGGAGCCCATCGATGGGCTTTTGTTTGCTGCCAATAACCTGGCCGTTGCGGGGTTCCGGTATATCAACACGCTACCGGTAAAAGTGCCGGAAGCCTTGCGTATCGTCAGCTTCGACGAAACCGAAGCCCTGGAATTCTATCACGCCCCCTTTGCTTATATCAAGCAGCCTTTGGGCGAAATGGGCCGGCTCGCTACCCGGATGCTATTGGAGGCTATCGGCCAACGTCCCGCCACCACCCAGATCAACCTCGAGGGTGAACTGGTCGTTAAAACACCCAACCTGCGGTAAAAAAATCTGACATCCCATTTTCCCTACTGACATAAGGCTGTCACTAGCCGGTTATTTCTTTGTGGTATCACTTTTAAAAAAGAACCACTATGCAAGCAACAGCCGTTAAAAACAATGTATTCGTTACGCCCGACCAATTACTCGAACACTGGCAAGGGCACCGTCACCTCACCCGCAAAACGATCGAAGCCTTCCCCGATGATAAGCTGTTCACCTACTCGATAGGCGGCATGCGGCCTTTTGCCGACCTGGCCCATGAACTGAGCACCCTGGCCATTATTGGTGTGCATGGTACGGCCACTGGCGAATGGAAAGAGCTGGCGGATCTGTATGCCGGCAATACCCAACCTGCCACCAAGGCCGACTTGTTACAATTCTGGGACGATGTCACCGCATTCATCAATGAGAACTGGGAGAAAATACCAGCCAGCCGCTGGCAGGAAACCGATAAAGCAATGGGGCAATATGAAATGCCGGTATATGGCGCCATGTTCTACTGGATCGAAAACGAGAATCATCACCGCGGCCAGGGCTTTGTATACCTCCGTTCGCTGGGTATTCAACCGCCTTTCTTCTGGGACAGAGGCCAGTTCTAAACGGACCCGGCAGTTACGGTTCTGTCAATACATCATCGACCTTTTTCAAACAGCTCCCTATAGCAATAGCAAAGCCCCTTGCAAAAGCAGGGGGCTTCTTTTTTGGGGACGATTGGATTTCTATAGTTCCTTCACAAACTATTTGTTGTCGTCGCTCAAAGTACCGTTGCCAATAAATTTTATCTGCACCTGTTGGTTGGCGTCGGCAGCACCGGGCTTGCCCACCAACAAGATGGTATATATTTTCTTTTGCTCTACTGAAATGGTGCGGCTTGCATCCACGCCGTTGTTGTTCTTCACGGCAATACTGATACTGCCGGGATTGATAGCGGTAAATTCACTCACCCTTGTGTAAGGAGCCGGTTCATTGACCACATTGTTGCCACCGGCTGCAATGGTAACCGTTGGCGCATTTACCGAATCGGTGATCGCGTTGATGTACCGTACATAGGCTTTGCCGTCGGCAGCCGATAAACTATCGAAATTATCCACGGCCACAATGTTCCTGTAGGCACTGTCTGCTCCGGTTATGAACAAAGAGTAATATTTGCCGGTCTCGAAATTGAAACTGGAAGCACTGATCTGTTTGTTGTTGTTCACATTGAAAGCATCGATCTGCCGGTTGCCCGCATAGATGCTCTGGTAAGCGCCGGAGTAATTGGTATAGGCGAGCGGTGTTTGCGTAAGCAGGTTGCCCGATAACCTGATCAACAGGCCCGGTTGATCGGGAGCCAGGTTGAAGGACATCAGTGCGCCGGCCGGAATATCGGGGTTGTTACCATCCTTATCCTTTAAGCAGGAAGAAAGCAATACGCCTGTAGAAACTACTAAGAGCACGGGAATCAAACTCCTACGGAGAAAAGACAAAGCTTTGTTCATAGCATGCGTTTTTTAAAGTGAAAAAGAAAACTCTTTCAGCAGTTGCGATGGTGTGTTGGCTTTGATGCGTGGTTGGTAGTAAACAGGTTGGTAGGGGAGAGGGCAAAATTACCGAAAAGCGCCGCCCGATAGTGATAAGGAAAATGTAAAGGAATGATAAAGCTTCGTTAAAGCGACTGGCAACGAATAGGGCCGGCGATCATCATCGCCGGCCCCGACATTAAAAGAAATTAATGAGATGCAGACTGCATCACGCCACCTGTACCTCAGGCTTTTTCTTCCTTTTCAGGAAGAGCGCACACAGCAGCGCAACGACCGTACCTATAGGTAAAATTTCCATATAGGTGAGGAGGATAACGCCCACCGGCGTTTGATACATCTTCGCATAGCTGGCCATACTTTCCCGCTTCTCATTGATCTGGGCCGGTGTGGCGCCACTCTCCTGAGCGTCCCGGATCACGCAGGTACTATAGCGTTCCAGGAAGTCGGGCATGAACAGGTAATATTCGATCAGCCAAACGCCCACATACATGGTCGAAGCAATCAGCGCGATGAAGAAGCCCACTTTAAAGGCTTTTCCAAAACTGATCACCCCCTGGTTATATTTATCGCGATAATTCTTAATGCCAACAAAGAGGAACGAGAAGGCAACCAGCATGGTGGTGTAGCCAAGAATTTCACTGCCTTTAAAATGGTCGGTCTTATAAACCATGTTGGCAGAGTAGAGCATCATGGCGGTAACGATGAGGCCGGCGATCAATCCGAAAACAAGAACGGTCTTTTTCATGATGGTGAAGATTGGTGAATTGGTTACCCCGCAAAATTGAAGGTAAAATCGTTCCTGCAGCTCATACTTTGGGGTGATTTTAGGCTGGAGATCGTTTTTAGTACCAATGGGTGATACCTGCTATGGAATGATACTCAGTCGCTTAGCTTTTTCGATAGCTTGCGTGCGTCGTTTAACGTCCAGTTTCAGGAAGAGATTCGAAGAATGGGTCTTAACGGTATTGAGGGAAACATACAAGTGGTCGGCAATTTCCTGGTTACTGTGGCCCGCAGCGATCAGTCGGAGCACTTCCAGTTCGCGCGGACTGATGCCCGATTTAGTAAGGGCAGTGTGATTGATGGCGAAATCGCCGGTTACCGTCGCAGCCACTGGTTCTTTTTCGATATACAATTCCTTTTCGATCACGACGGTATTGATCTTTGGCTTGCTGAGGCGGAGGGCCAGCCATACCCCGAGCACAGTAAAGATCACGGCAATAGCGCCGGCATAGACCTGGAAAGCATTGTTGATGATGATGAAACGCAGCTCAAGCCAGCGCAGCAATACCAATAAAGCGGCGAGCGAAAGGCCGTAGCCCACAATATGTTTGTACCTGGCCAGCGATTTCAGCATAAGGCAATAGCCGGTTAAAAGACCGGCTAGTTCAAAAATACAATAATTCATCCGGAGCGATAGGTTCAACGATCGTGCTGAACATCGCCGCACCCGGAGGATGATTTTTTGAAGTCTATTTATTATGCGTGATCCTGACGACGGCGCATCACCAGGCTGGCGATCCTGCAGGTAGCCACGGCTACTGGTATGAAACTCAGCAAAGCCAGCATCCCGCATATTTGTGCACTGGCAGGCATTAGTTCGGTGCCAATGGCCAGGGTGGCATTTTCATACAGGATGGCGATGGTGATCAGCGAAAAGGCGAGGGTAGCCACCAGGCTAAAGCCCAGGGTGATGCCAAGGTTACGTCCTCCTTTTTCCTTACCATTCAGTTTGATCTTGTCGCCGAATAACATGAGCAGAAAAAGGCCTCCGAGCGAAATGGCGCTCAGGCATTTTACAAATGGGGATAACAGTTCATGCAGCTCCATAGTAGAACAGTTTAGGTAGTGTTAACAGGGTTAAAGGTTCAGCTTCCGCGCGCGTGACGTGGCAGCAAATGGTCAAATTCTCTTTTGTGGATGGGAACCTTGAACTGCGGGGCAGTGAACAGGTTATTATAACACTTTAGCTTACACAGGAAAGAATGGAAAATGGAAACAGGGTGCGCCAAAACTAAATGAATTCAGCAAAATAAACATACCTATGCCCTAATTATTCGCCGAACCTGCCAAAATTTGACATATAGCAAAGGTATTAGGGTACAAGTCGTATCTTCCGACCTCATATCAACCAACTGTTTAAAACAGCCATATGACATCAAGACGGAATTTTTTACAGCAATCTGCCCTGGGCCTGGCTGGCTCCCTTAGCTTACCACTTGTATCCGGCGCTGCTCCTGCCAAAAAAGGAAATACCCCCATTCTTACGGGCGTGGCTGGGTACACCTTCGCCAAATTCGATCTCGAGAAATCGATCGCAATGATGAAGAAGGTCGACATAAAATATATCTCGATCAAGGATATCCACCTGCCACTGAACAGCTCCGATGAAAAGATCGAGAGTGTGAAGAAGCAATTCGCCGATGCCGGGATCAATGTGTACGCTGTAGGCGTTATCTACATGAAATCGAAGGAAGCGGTGGACCAGGCATTCGCCTATGCCAAAAAAGTAGGGGTGCCCCTGGTGGTAGGCGTGCCCAATCCCGAACTGCTCGACTACACCGAATCGGTGGTGAAATCGACTGGTATCAAGATCGCCATTCACAACCACGGACCGGAAGATAAACTCTATCCCAGCCCTAAGAACGTGTGGGATCTTATCAAGGACCGCGACGAAAAGATGGGCATCTGCATGGACATCGGCCACGCTATTCGCGCCGGCGCTGATCCCGCCGAAGTAGTGAAGCTTTACAAGAGCCGTCTGTACGACCTGCACATCAAGGATGTATCGCTGGCGGCCAAAGATGGCAAGGCCATTGAAGTAGGCCGTGGTGTCATCGACTTCCCGGCACTGGTAAAGGCCCTGCAAAAGATCCGCTACCAGGGCGTATGCAGCCTCGAGTTTGAAAAAGATATGAGCGACCCCCTTGCAGGCATTGCTGAATCAGCAGGCTATTTCAAAGGAGTCGTGAAGTCGTTGTCGTAAGTGCAAGATCCAACGGTATTAAAAATGTAAGTATAGGAGGGTGTCAAAATCAATTTTGACACCCTCCCTTATTTAGCAACCATCTTTGCGAGGGATACGTTTAAAAATTACTTTACTATCTCGTTCTGCATAGTTGCACCTTACTATTGGATAGGAATACTTAGGCGCGTGTGATACGACATGGCTTCTTATAATGATTTTGTCGTTAACTTTCAGGCTCTGCAATTGCTCAAGTTGAGACTTTTCCGGCTCAAATGTTACAATATAATCGACACCATCAATCCTGGCCATCACACCGAAACCCAATCTTGAGCCTGGCGGAAGAGAAAGGGAGGTTACAACAGCCTCCATATTGCTAGAATCACTTATATGCTTGCTTAATTTAGCAGCACCGGCAAGCACTTTTTTACCTTCGGGAGACGCTACCCACTTTTTGTAACTTATACCTCCAGGCGTAGCCTCCCATTGTCTCAATGCGGCTTCCCTTTCAGCAGCAGAGAGTGGCTGGGGGGGTGATTTTTTGGGCGTTTCATTGTTGGTTTCGTGATTAGCATATACTAGTCCGCTTACCACAACCAGCAGTAGGATCAACGAATAGATAACTTTTTTCATATATTGTAGATTTAATTAACAAAGATTGATCTCCTTATAAATCACAACCGTTTAAGGCATTTCTTTTTTGTTTTTCGTAGCCCGGTAATGTTTGATACAGCAAAACTACTTTGATCCTTCCAGCTTGAAGGGTCAGGGTTGTAAATTCAAATGTAAACGTTGTAAATTATTGTAAATAGCACCCTGGACCTTAGAGCCTTGCTGCTTAAGATCCTCACTGACTGCAAAAAAAAGGCTGGTGCTCCCTGACTGATCCCGGCCTGATCCGCCCCCGGTCACGCTCTGATCAGTCCCCGATCAATTCCTGCGTACGCTGTGAGTAAGCCCATAGGAGGGGCAAAGGAACTCCGAGGGAACTCCAAGGGAAGTCTAAGGGAATAGTAAGGCAACAGGCATCAAATGCAGGCTGGACGGGCTTTTTTTCTGTTTCAAAATGGCGGATGCAGTCCCATGGCGGGTTTGCTCGAAATGTGCCATTAAAACTTGCTGAACCCCAGGCAGAGCTCAAAACCCTTACTGTAATGTACAATCACCACCGGCCCGTCACCAAATTTATCTTCCCGTATCGCGGAAATCACATCCGGCAGCTTCTCACTAAGGGAAAACCGCTTCTTTTCGACATTCATCAACCGCAGTGGTCGCAGAGTCGGTAGTGATCAATAAAACTTCGGCAACGGATTTAGCTGCGTATTCTGCCGCTGGTGCCAGTAGGGGTAAATAGCATCCCTGTCGCTGGCAGCATCGAGTTTTTTGACCTGCTCCGTGGTCAGGTTCCAGCCTACCGCGTCCAGGTTCTGCTTCAATTGCTCCTCGTTGCGTGCACCAATAATGATATTGGCAACCGTAGGGCGCTGCAATACCCAGTTGAGCGCTACCTGCGCCACCGACTTGCCGGTTTCGGCAGCCACCTCATCGAGGGCATCCATGATCGTATAGAGAAATTCTTCATTGAGCGCTGGCCCGTGGCCGCCGCCCTGTTGCACCCTGTTCTCTTTGGGCAGTGGTTGGTTGCGGCGGTATTTGCCACCCAGCCGGCCCGAGGCCAGCGGGCTCCACACAATGGTGCCGACCTTTTGGTCGATGCCCAGCGGCATCAATTCCCATTCAAACTCGCGGTCGAGCAAAGAATAATACGCCTGGTGGGCGATGTACTTGGTCCAGCCATACCTTTCCGAGACCGACAACGATTTCATCAAATGCCATCCCGAGAAATTGGAGCAGGCAATATAACGCACCTTGCCGCTTTGCACCAGGTTGTCGAGCGTGCGCAGGGTTTCTTCTACCGGCGTATTGCCATCGAACCCATGCATATGATAAATATCGATATAGTCGGTTTGCAGACGCCGCAGGGAATCTTCCACCTGCCGCAGTAAATGGAAACGCGACGAACTATAATCATTGGGGCCGTCGCCCATGACGAAGGTTGCTTTGGTGGAAAGGATCACCTGGTCGCGGATGCCCTTGATCGCATGGCCCAGTATCTCTTCGGCCACGCCACGCGAATAAACGTTGGCGGTATCGAAGAAATTAACACCTGCGTCCATACACAATTTCACCAGGCGGTTGGCTTCTTCCTGCTGCGTGGTGCCCCAGGCTTTGAAGAAATCTCCCACGCCGCCAAAGGTCGCTGTACCGAAACTCAATACCGGTACCTGCAGCCCGGAGTTGCCCAATTGTCTGTATTCCATAAAAACGAGTTGATAATGATGATGGGAGGATAACAACCCGCCGCCGGAGATTGTTTGGGCGGCAGCTGGTCAGTTTGCCCGCATTTTTCCCGGCAACCATACCGGCAGATTGATAGATTCGGGCAGATTTGCCTGTGGAAGGAATGCTACATAATGATTCTTATTGTAACTTTAATATCGCTTCTCCAACACTTATTCCCTTACCGTGTTATCGATAGCCAGTGGCACCGTATTGTAGTGACCACCTTCATAACGAGGTACCAACGATCACCATTCAACCTTTAAAAAGTACAAACCGTCAGTGGCAAAAGATTATTATTCCATATTGGGCGTTTCGAAGCAGGCAACAGATGATGAGATCAAAAAGGCATTTCGTAAGCTGGCTGTCAAATACCATCCCGATAAGAACCCCGGCAATAAAGAGGCTGAAGAGAAATTCAAGGAACTCAACGAGGCCTACGAAGTGTTGAGCGACCCCGAAAAACGCAAGAAGTACGATGTATATGGCGCCAACTGGAACCAGTTCAATGGGGCTCAGCAGGGTCAGCATCAATACCAGGGGGGCGGACAGTCCTATCAATACGAGGGCGATCCCAGCGAGTTCTTTGGACAGGGCGGCGATTTCTCGGATATATTCGGAGAGTTCTTTGGCCGCACCGGCGGCAGTGGCAGCAATTCGCGCCGCAGTACGCGCAAGCGCAAGGGACAGGATTATCAGTCGTCCATGACCATTACCCTGCTGGAAGCATTTGAGGGCACTTCGCGCATCGTGAATGTCAACGAACAGAAGATCCGCATTACCCTCAAGCCCGGTACGTATGAAGGGCTCACCATCAGACTGGCAGGCAAAGGAGCTCATGGCATGAATGGCGGCGTGGCCGGCGATCTCTTTATTACGATCCATGTAACGCCCGATGCCACGTTTAAAGTAGAAGGGAACGACCTGCGGCAAACCATCCAGGTAGACCTGTTCACGGCCGTACTGGGAGGCGACCAGGTGGTGCGTACCCTGTCGGGGCAATTGAAGATCAAGATTGGTGCCGGCACACAGCCCGGCAAATTGTTGCGCCTGCGCGGTAAGGGAATGCCGGTATACGGACAGGAAGGTCAGCAGGGCGATATGCTGCTCGAAGTGCAGGTTAAGATACCTGAACAGTTGAGCGAAGAACAACAGGAATTGTTCAGGCGCCTGCAGAAAACGTTCGAATCATAGAACCTGAAAATACAAACACTATGCATCCGGATCTGATCATTTACCAATCGTACACTGATGCCTATGCCAATGTTGTGGATGATGTGCGGGAGATACTGCTGAGCCGCCGGTTGATCCACTATGCAGGTTCGCTGAAAGAAAGGGCGCTGCTCGATGAAGAAGAACTGGAGAAAGCAGTGCGGAAGGCATTGATCGTTTGCGTGTCGGCGGGCATACAGCCATCGGAACATTTTAAAAGTATTTTCATTTACGAAAAAGAAGCGTTGAAGAAAGACTGGCTGGTGTCCGACCTGGGCCTCCAGCTCATCCTATTGAATGCCGATATTGAAAACCCGGTAGTAGCCAGGCTGCAGGTGGAGCTGGCAGCAGGCCGGGTAACATCATAAATCATACCTATGCAATCGTTTCAGGATCTAATACAAGGTGATATGCCCGTGCTGGTCGATTTCTATGCCGATTGGTGCAGTCCCTGCAAAGCCATGGACCCCATCATTCGCGAGGTGGCCCACGAAATGACCAATAAAGTAAGAACGATCAAGATCAATGTCGATAATAACCAGCAGGCCGCCCAGGCCTTTGGGGTAACGGGCATCCCCACGCTGATACTGTTCAGGCATGGAAAAGTACTCTGGCGCCAGGCCGGCATGGTCAATAAAAGCAGCCTCGTGGCGGCCATCGGCCAACACCTGGTTTAATGACCGTGAGATACCATTAACTGCCTTCCAGCTGTTTGTTGCTTCATGCTGCCGCGCCCTCCCTTGGGCTTGCCCGAAATATGCGTACATTAGCAGTGGCACAACCTCGAACCATTTATGCGCGTTACCACTATCGGATATCATTTGGGCGGAAGACTGGACCTCAAGCTGATCAAAAATAGCCTCACTTTTCGTTGTGTATATGCCGATCCTACTGAACTGATCTATGAGACCGGCGAGTACTCCTGGTTTCAGGTATTCGATTATGGCAGCGTTGTTTTCTTCGGAATTGAAAAAACACTTCAAACAGATATCATTACTTCTATTCGCCGCATCCTCAACCTCGAAGTGAATGAGCTGGAAAGTGAAGAGACGGATATCGAGATGATCGCCGATGCCCCCACCAAAGTATTGTTCGATAAGATCATCGTTAACCATATCAATGTCGATGTGGCTAAAATTGTAATGCTCAATATCGCGCAGTCGGTGGCGTTGGATTATTATATCGACC
This sequence comes from Paraflavitalea sp. CAU 1676, assembly GCF_029223285.1. Lineage (GTDB taxonomy): Bacteria > Bacteroidota > Bacteroidia > Chitinophagales > Chitinophagaceae > Paraflavitalea. The sequence goes on from NZ_JARHUJ010000012.1 coordinate 139,872, forward strand.
AGACCAATATCCTGCTGGAGCAAACAGCCTTTTTCGGCGTAGAGCTCGAAGAAAAAGGGAAATTCTCCATCAAAGGAAAAGCGCTGCTGAAGTACATTGGCAAGGCGCTCAATCTTAAGAACCGCATCGCGCGCAACCTGTATATATTCGACAGCCCCGATATTACCTGGAACGATCAGTACCTCAATGACCTGCACACGCAGCTGAACCACGAGCTGGATATCCGCATCCGCTACCGCAGCCTGCAGGAAAGCCTGGATATCATACAGGAAAACCTTGAGATATTCAAAGACATCAACCAGCATTCGCACAGTTCAACCCTCGAGTGGATCATCATTATCCTCATTGCGGTGGAGATCCTGAACATATTCTTCGGTAAGTTATTCTAACACCTATTCCATGCAGCACCAACAACTCATTTTATCCGGCGCCGTACTGATGGCGCTGATGTTTCCCTATGCCGGTGTCCAGGCCCAATCGGACGACACCACCAGGCCGGTAGCTATAGTAGGGCAACCGATGCCTGCCTGGCAGGCAGGGTACCTCGATCTGCACCATATCAATACCGGCCGGGGAAATGCAGCCTATTACATACTGCCCGATGCTACGACCATCCTGTTCGATGCCGGCGAGATGGACCCCACCAACCCGCGTACTACCTCCAAACGCAATACGCCCTTGCGGCCCAACGATAGCCGGCAGCCTTATGAATGGATAGCGCGTTACATTCAACAGGTAGCGCCGCCAGCCAACAAAGGGGGCATCGACTATGCGGTGATCTCCCATTTTCACGATGATCATTTTGGATGCTGGTACCCGTCGGCACCCTTGTCGAAAAACAAGCAGTATGCACTGACGGGCATTACAGGCGTAGGTGGATTGCTGCCAATCCGGCATTTGCTATTGCGCGATACCGCTTACCCGGTCCCGGTAACTACTCAATTGATCAGAAGCGGCAATGTCAATAATAATTTCTATAAGACCTGGACGAACCTGCAAGCCTTTATGCAGGCCGAACAACAAAAAGGCATGCAGCTGCAATGGTTAAAAGCGGGTTCGCGCAGCCAGATCAGGTTGCAGCACCAGCCAGGCCGTTATGTCGAATGTTATGTGCGCAATGTGAAATCCAATGGATGGATATGGACTGGAAAAGATAGTGCCGTGGCGCAGCATTTTCCATCCGTTGACCCTGCTAATAATAAAACCTGGGCCGATGAGAACAGCCTGAGCAATGTGCTTACCATTCATTACGGCCCCTTTACCTATTATACCGGTGGGGATTGTCCGGGTAATGTATTCCTGGGCGATGCGTCCTGGCGAGATGTAGAGACGCCCGTAGCCAAAGCCGTTGGCAAAGTAAATGTGGCCACGATGGATCACCATGGCAACCGCGATGCCGTCAGCGAATTTCAGGTACGTACACTACAACCGCAGGTGTGGATACAGCAGGTGTGGACGGCCGACCATCCCGGTCATGAAGTATTGATCCGCGTTACCTCTCCTCATATTTATCAGGCCAAACGCGATCTCTTTGCTACCAATATGATGGAGCCTACAAAGTTGGTCATCGGTCCGCTCGTTGATCGATCGTATACCAGTCAGCAGGGGCACATAGTCGTGCGTGTATTGCCGGGCGGCAAAACCTATTATGTTATTGTCCTCGATGATAGCCGCGAAGACATGCCGGTGAAGCAGGTAGCCGGTCCTTATTATTGTCAGTAGTGCGTGCATTTTAAACATCATTTTCATCATTTTAAGTGGCAATAAGCATCCTTGGTCGACAATGTATCCCCTTTGTCGGTTACTGCTGAAATTGAATCCTACGCATTGTTTATTTACAGTAAATAAGCGTCATGATCATAAGAATGCCTATGCGAAACCTCGCCATGCTGGTGGTGATGGGAGGGCTGCTGTTTGCAGCCTGTAGTAAGGAAAAGAAAGCCGCGGAAGAACCCTTAGAGCCCTTTGTGGCTCCGGTCGGGAATGTCTATGGCCAGCAAACTGCTGCCACGATCGGCGTGCAGGGAGGTACACTGGCTACCCCCGACGGACAATTGCAACTCACCATACCTGCAGGGGCATTGACGGCCAATACCGCCATCAGTATTCAGCCAGTAGAAAACACCACGCCGGGCGGCTTCGGACTCAATTACCGCCTGTTGCCGCATGGTATCAAATTCGCCAAACCGGTCACGGTCAAATTCTCCTACGCACAATACCTCGATAGCATACCATCGCCAGACGCATTGGCGATCGCCTTCCAGGATAATGACCGGATATGGAAAATTCCCAAAGGTTATAGCGTCGATAAAGGAAATAAAACGGTGAGCGTGCAAACCACGCACTTCAGCGACTGGGCAGTAATGAAATTCCTGGACCTGGAACCAGCATACTGGGTGCTTTTCACCGGAGAGCAACTGACACTGAAGGTTGTTAGCCACGTACGCCTCGACGATGACCTGGGTATCGCCTACGTCGAGGAAGATCTTATCCCGGTCACCAGGATAGCCAATCCAATCCCCCTGCGCGAATCGCTCATTAAAGAATGGAAATTGGTAGGTGGGGGAGAGCTGAATCCCAGTGGCAATACAGCCGTGTATACAGCGCCCGGCGAACTTCCGGCACGCAACCCCGTGGCTGTGTCCGTGCAGTTAAAGAATGCCGCCACTTTATTATTGATATCCAATATATGGGTATTGCCTAAGAAGGGCGTATGGATAAAGATCGATCAGGAAGCGGGCCTTAACTATTCCGAATGCCGGTTAACAGGCAGTAATGGTGTATTTGAACTGGAGTGGAGAGCCGACCGTTTGGGAGCATGGCAAGGAGTGGCGGCGACCGAAGGATTTACCGGCGCCGGAACCTATTCGTGGGGCGATAGAACTTCATTCTATTATGAAGAGCCGCTCCGGATCAACGATCACACCCTGCTGGCGCACCACGGCGAAACACAGCCGGTATTCAGCACAGGTTCGCTCAGGATCACCCGATGGGCCGCTGTCGGCGAAATGGTGTCGGGCGATTTTACGATCAGCAACGCCGGAAGGTATGATGCCAATAGCGGTGGCGGGGAATTCATCAGAACTCATGCTGTTAAAGGCTACTTCAACGTGCGGCGGGAGGAGTAACAGCAAGCAATACAGTATATTCTTACCATGAAAGACAAAAGGCCGCTCCATGGGGGCGGTTTTTTTATTCATTCACCAAAAAGTGCACAATGCGAACAGCATGACCGCTGCTGTTGGGGTTCTTGTTATTCGATACGCGTAGTTGAACAGTATGTTTGCCCCGCTTCAAACTGCCATCAAATAGTACATACCAGGGTAAATGCAGAGACTTACTCCATTGGGTAAACAGGTCGATCTGCCGAAAGGGGCCTTTGTCGATGGAATACTCAATGATGCCAGCGTCTTTGCCCGAAACGATCGCTATGCCCACTGCCGTGCCTTTAAAAGGCAGTTTGAGCGTAGCGCCCGGCGTGGTAGTCACCAGCATGGGTACATGCACGAATCCTTTACGGGTGTTGAGACCGTCGGTGGGTGTCCAGTCGGGGTTGATGGTCCAGGCAGTATCCTTGCGGGCTTTTCCGATGGCAACATATTTTCCACGCTCGAAGGCGGTAGGGTTAAGGGGGGCTGGCAGGAGATGGGGTTCTATACGCGACAGAACAAAGATAGGTTTGAGAGAATCCAGGGTCAGGAGGGATTGAATGCTGTTAAAATATAACTGTTGTCCAAAAGGCGACGGGTGCAGGTCCTTGAAATCCTTCTCCCAGGAGAATTCGCCATTCCGCATTCGGTCATGTACTTCTTTGGCGAGGTTGATAGAAGGTAAATTGTAATGGGTGGCTATCAATTCATGATTGATGACCTCCACCGGTATCCTGCCTTCGTCATAATCTTTTGTTTTATCCGGATCGGCAAACGACATCATGACAATATCTATATAGGGATTGCTCTTGCGGGCATGGCGTATGATGCCTTCCAGCGTACGCACCTGCGTAAGGCTGTCGGTGCCGTTTACATGATCGTTCACGGCTGCTTCGAGAAACAGCAGGTCAATGCGGCCGGAGTCGAGCACATCGCGCTGCAGGCGAAAGGAGTGGGGCAGGCTGCCCAGGGAAGGGATGCCGGCATTGATGAAGCGGAATTTGAATTCGGGGAAATCGGCCCGGAAGAAAGAATCGACCTTGTTGCGCCATCCATTCATATTGGTGATGGAACCGCCGAGATAGGCAATGGTAATTTCCTTCTTTAGTGAACTGTTGCTGTAAAGGCGCTCCATGGTATTGTTGGTGCCACCGCGATGTTGGTGAAACAGGTCGCTGGACAGCCTGGAGGCCGGCTGGGCCAAACTAATGAATGACAGGGTGGAACAGATCAGCAGCAACAAGGATGTACGGTACATGCAAAATGATTAGGCCCGCAATCTATTTATTCGCCTTCACATTGCTGTCCTATTTTGTAACGAATCACTCAGCTATTTTATCGCGAGGCCCCGCAGCGCCCCCTACATAGTGAACCTGCCGGCCATTGAACACCCAGCGCCGCAATGCTGACTATCCAAAACCGGCAGGTTGCTTAGGGGTACATTCCTGTTTCAAAAAATCAGGCCGGGCCGGTTATACGATTGATGCAGACTCCACCGCACCCAGCCTGTTAGCAATCCCGATCAAGCTATTAAGACTTTTAGTTGCTGTTCAATACTATGAATGGCTTTTACTGTTTTGTAATAAGAGTCGGGCGTCACGGATATCGAGTCGATACCCATCTCCACGAGAAACTGGGCAAAGTCGGGGAAATCACTAGGCCCCTGGCCACAAATGCCCACCGATATATTGGCTTCACGCGCCGCCTGTATCAGCATTTCGATCATCGACTTCACGGCCTCATTGCGCTCATCGTATATATGTGCCACCAGCGATGAGTCGCGGTCAAGACCCAACACCAACTGGGTAAGGTCGTTCGAGCCGATCGAGAATCCGTCGATATGCTGGGCAAATTGACGCGCCATGATAATGTTCGAAGGCAATTCGGCCATCAGCACTACCTGCAAACCGTCTACGCCACGTTCCAGTCCGCCTTCTTTCATCGCATCATATACCTGCAGCAATTCGGTTACCGTACGGCAGAAGGGGATCATCGTCACGATATTCCTTAACCCCATCTTTTCCCTGGCGAGCTTGATAGCCCGGCACTCCAGCAGGAAGGCTTCCCGGTACTGTGGTGAATAATACCTGGAGGCTCCTCGCCAGCCGATCATCGGGTTCTCTTCTTCGGGCTCAAAATGATTGCCGCCAAGCAGGTTGTAATACTCATTGCTCTTGAAATCGGAGAACCGCACCAGCACCCGGTGTGGATAGAAAGCCGAAGCGATCTTGGCGACACCCTGTGCCAGTTTCTGTACAAAGAATTCTTCTTCATCCTTATAACCTCGTGTGATCTCCGCGATAGAGGCACTCAGCTTATCATCACCCAGTTCGCGGTGGTGCAGCAAGGCGAGAGGATGCACTTTAATATAGTTGTTGATGATGAACTCTTCCCGCGCCAGGCCGATACCCTTGCAGGGCAGGCTGGCAAAGCGGAAGGCCATATCGGGGGATGCCACATTCAGCAGCACCGGTGTATCTACTGTCGGGAACGACGATTCATCGTAGGTAGTCGTATCAAAAGGGATGATGCCATCATAAATAATACCCGTTTCCCCTTCGGCGCATGACGCGGTGATCACCTGACCCTCCTTCAATAATTCGGTGGCATTGCCGCAGCCTACAATGGCGGGCACACCCAGTTCGCGGGCAACGATGGCAGCATGACAGGTTCTGCCTCCTTTGTTCGTGATGATGGCGGCCGCTTTTTTCATAATGGGTTCCCAGTCGGGGTCGGTCATGTCGGTGACCAGTACATCGCCTTTGTTGAAGGAGATGGTATGGATGGCCTGACTATGCACCGATTGTAAAACCCGTACTTTTCCACTGGCGATCTTATCGCCCACGGCAATACCTTTTGCTACGATCTTCGAAGAACGGTCACCATCCTTCATCGTGTATTCGGTGAAGCTGCCGCGCTGTTTACGCGAGTGGATGGTCTCTGGCCGGGCCTGAACAATAAAGAGCTCTTTCGTAACACCATCCAGGGCCCATTCCACATCCATCGGACACCAGCGTTTATGCAGCGTGGAATAATATTTTTCGATGTCCATGACCCATTTGCTCAACAGCATGATCTGGTGATCGGGCAGACAGAAATGATCCCTTTCCTGCGGACGTGTGTTCACGATCGCCACCCGCTCGCCGGGCTCTTCCCCATACACCATTTTCTTTTCCTTGCTGCCCAGTTTTTTCTCTATGATGGATTGGAAACCCTTTTGTAGCGTGGGTTTGAATACGATGAACTCATCGGGCGAAATCGTGCCCTGTACAACCAGCTCACCCAGGCCAAAGGCGCCGTTGATGACGATTGCATCGCGGAAACCGCTTTCGGTGTCGAGCGAGAAAGCGACACCCGAAGAACCGAGGTCCGACCGCACCATCTTTTGCACGCATACTGACAGGCCTATTTTGAAATGGTCGTACCCGAAGCCCTGGCGATAACTGATCGCCCGGTCGGTAAAGAGCGAAGCAAAGCAATGCTTGATAGAGTCGAGCAGCTGATCGATACCGCGTACATTAAGATACGTATCCTGCTGGCCGGCAAAGGAAGCATCCGGCAGGTCTTCTGCGGTAGCGGAAGAACGAACCGCTACATCCGTGCAGATCTGCTTGTATTGATCGGAGAGCAGATCATAAGCATCGCTGATCTGATCGATCATTTCTGCCGGGAAAGGGCATCGGCAAATGAGCTTGCGGATAGCCGCCCCGTTTTCCTGCAGCGAAGCGATGTCATCTGTCTTGATGTTGTCAATCAGTTCATGAATACGGTCGTTGAGTTTGTTGAAGCAGAGAAACCTGTTATAACCTGCTACCGTTACAATAAATCCTTGCGGGATCCTTACACCCAGCGGCGTTAGGTTTTGCAGCATTTCTCCGAGGGAAGCGTTTTTGCCGCCCACCAATTCGATATCCTTAATACCGGCCTGGTTGAGTTGCATGATGATCGGGCTTGACATGTGTTTTGTTTTTCTGGTTTTAAAGTAAGAGCAAAGCATATCCCCCTCATAGCTTATGTATGAGATACACTAAGGCATTAAGGACAAACTGGATTGTTGATGTACAATGAAAGCTAATGCAGGCAGTCGATAGATGTGCACCACTGATGCCTGAAAGAAATCCCGTTATCGGATACAGAGCCGATTTGTGAATTCAAAAGTAGGGGCAAAAGAGAAAACATCTTTCCATCCGATTACCCAGTTTTTGTACTATCTTAACATCATGTGTTGATTTAGCAGCCTATTTCATACCATGAAAGTATTAAAATCGATTTAGCATGAAGGCCCAGTTGATCAAGATCCCATTAGAGGCGGAACATTCATTTAGTGTAAGGCACGAAATTGCCCCTGCGTTTTCCAATAGCTGGCATTATCATCCCGAACTGGAGCTGGTACATATAGTAAAAGGATACGGCAGGCAGTTCATCGGCGACCACATTCACCACTTCAAAGCCAATGATATGATATTGCTGGGGGCCAACCTGCCGCATTGGTTCCGCAGCGATGAAAAGTTCCTGCGCAAGAACTCCACCCTGCATACGGAAGCCATCATCGTACATTTTACCCCCGAGTGCATGGGGGCCGATTTCTTTAAGCTGCCGGAAAACAAAGACTTGCTGAAGTTATTTGACAAAGCACAGCAGGCAGTGCGCATCAAACACCAAACCCGCCAGCAGGTAGCGGCCTATATGCAGCAGCTGGTAGGCGCGCGTAAAAGCGAACGCATCATATTGTTGATGCAGATATTGCAGGAGATCGCAGCATCCCGGCAAACCAAAACAGTTTGCAGCAAGGGACTCGATTTTCATTACAATGAAATGGAGGCCGATCGCATGAACAGTATTTATCAGTACATCATGAAGAACTTTTCGCGGGAGATCACGCTCGAGCAGATTGCGAAGGTAGTCCACATCAGTCCCAATTCCTTTTGCCGGTATTTCAAGTCGCGCATCAAGAAGACCTTCTCGCAGTTCCTGATGGAAGTGCGGATAGGGCATGCCTGTAAGCTACTCGCCGAAACGCAGAAAAGCATTGCTGATGTATGTTATGAAAGCGGATTCAATAATTTCTCCAACTTCAACCGTCACTTCAAATCCATCACCGGTAAAACGCCCATGGCGCACCGCAAGCATTACCAGGACATGAAATAGGAGAGGGGGCGCCAACGGCCCCAGGTAGCCCGGAGTGGTTGATCTTCACCATGCCTCCAACAGCATTTCAGCGTGGAAAATCAGCATTTAAAACGGCGTCCATTGGAGAAGCATTGGACCACAGTTAGTTTTAGGTCAAAATCAATAGTCATCAAAAAGTTAAGACCATGAAACTGACCAGTATTTTCCGGATTGGCAGCCTGCTCCTCGCGCTGCCGGTGTTGTTATCCTGTCATAAAGATCCCGAAGGGGAAGGCGCCGATCCCGAAAAAGGATACGCAACAGGCCATGTGGTAGATACCAACGGGAAGCCGCTGGCCAATGTAGAGATACTGCTCGATAATACCCTCATCTTTAATTCATACATATCCGGTAAAACGAATGCCAACGGCGATTTTAAGGTGAAACTGACTACCGGGTCGTGGATGCCCTATGCCACGTTGGAGAAGGAATACAATGGCAAGACCTACGAAGTAAGGCTCCATCCGGACAATAACAGCGGATTCAGCATAGATGGCGGCGTATGCAATTTCACCTGGAAACTCACCGGCGCCAGAAAATCGCCAATGACGGGTACTTACGGAGGTAATATCATCCTTACGAGAGGTATTGGCAGTGACTTGTATGATTCGGAAAATATTGAGTATACATTTACACCCGTTGGCACGCTCATCGATGGCTCCACAGGCCAGGTATTGAAACTGCATGAAGTGGCCAATACGTCTTATCTGAGGGATATTCCCATTGGTCGTTACACAGTAACTGCAGTCTACAAGTTGGGCGCGGTGACCAAATCAGTGCTCCTGCGGAACCGCTATGCCAACGGTCAGTTCGCCTCCTCCATCCAGATGGATTTTGAACCCGAATCACCCGACGGCAACAACATGGCCGCCATCGACTATAAGGAAGGGCAATAGCACCTGCTATTGCGCTAAGCAGGCCTGCCTTTAGATCACCCTATGCCCGTACCGGGAACAGGATCTGATTGGGCAGGCCTGATTTTTTTCATAATAATACCTGATTCGGGTAAGGTATTTATGATCTTCTGGCCTTACTTTTGCACCATCTTACGCCGTTGAAGCAATTTGGTGCGATATTATTACTGGTCATCGTGATGGCCCAAACATTCAGCAAATGCTGGTTGTTAGTGAGTTTCGTCGTCAACCAACGCACCATCGCTGCCACGCTCTGCGAAAACCGCAACAAGCCCCAGTCGTCCTGTCACGGTAAATGTTACCTCCGCAAACAAATGGCCGCGCAAGACAGGCAGGAAAGTACGCCCCTCAATGGCGGTAAAGAAAAGTTTGAAGTACTGTTGTTCAATGAAGTGGCCAATACGGTCAATATTGAACCTTTTACAGTAAGTGCCACTCCATTTCCTTCCCATACGGCATCCATCCTGCTACAGGAAACGGCCGCCATATTTCATCCTCCACGAGCCTGATAACAGCTCTATTATTCTCAGCACATGCCAACTATTGTGCCTTGCTTAACCGGTGAGCAGGAAACATAACCAGTTGTGTACGTAGCTGTCCGTAACCGGCCTCAGGGCCATTCCAATTCATGTTCCGATAATTCCACTTCATGCAGCACGCTGTTGAAGTGGCCCGTTGTTCCGTGCACTTTTGCGCTGGCAAAAGTGGCAATACTTCATGCCAAAACCGGATTATTATGAAATCAGTTCTTACCTACCTTATCATTGGCTTATTCGTACTGGTACAAAATAGCTTCGCGCAAACGATCTGCCGCGGCAGGATCATCGATGGTATAACCAAAGAAGCGATCCCGCACGCCTCCATTCAAGTAAAGGATGCCGCTAAAGGCATCGCTACCAATAATAAAGGCGAATTTGAGATCACCTCAACAGGACAGTCTCAGTCGCTGGTCGTATCCTGTATCGGCTACCAGCCTCTCACCATGGTGGTGGAGCCGCAACAAACCAACCTGGTGATAGCGTTGCAGTCGGGCAACAATACCATGCCCGAAGTGGTGATCTCCGCCAACCGCGATGTGGCGCGCCGTTCGCAGGCGCCGGTTGCGATCAATACCCTCACCGCCAAAACCATCCAGGATACCAAACCGATCACCGTAGACCAGGTGCTCAATAAAGTAAGCGGCGTGTACATGGTCAACCTCGGCAACGAGCAACACTCCATGAGCATCCGCCAGCCTATGACCACCAAAAGTCTTTTCTTATACCTCGAAGATGGCATGCCCATCCGCACCACCGGCCTCTTCAATCACAATGCCCTCCTCGAAATGAATATGGCTGCTGTACGTAATATTGAAGTGGTCAAAGGACCTTCCTCTTCCCTCTATGGCAGTGAAGCGATCGGCGGCGTGGTGAACTTTATTACGCTGGCGCCTACTGCCCTCCCTTCCCTTAAATTATCTGTGCAGGGCAATGACATTGGCTACAAGCGCACCGATCTGCAGACCGGCTTCACCAGCGGCAAATGGGGTGTAAGCGTTAATGGGTATTATGCCGATAAACGCAACAGTTATATTGAATACAGTGATTTTCACAAAGGCATTATCACTGCCCGTGTCGATTACCGCTTCAGCGATAAAACCTTTCTCACGAACTCCTTCACCTGGCTCGATTATTACAGCGATATGCCGGGTGGTATCGATAGCGCCAAATTTGCCAGTAAGTCGTTCAGGAATCCGCAAACCTTTACCTACCGTAAGGTGGCCGGACAGCGGTATCGTTCTACGCTCAACCATTCCTGGAACGAACACAGCAAGAGCAGCGTGTCCTTCCTTTATCGCAACAATAGCATCGGACAAAACCCTGCCTATTCCGTAAAAGACGATTATCGCCGCCAGGGCAGTGCCTGGATCGGTAAAAAGGATCTGGCACATGGAGAGATCAATGACGCCTCATTCAATAGTTATGTACTCATCGCCCAGCACAAGCAGCAGTTTCAATGGAAAGATGCTGCCATCATCGGCGGGGTGAGTGCAGACATTAGCCCCTCTACTTACCGGGCAGACTATATCCGCATCAAAAAGGATTCCGTGTCAGGTAAATACGAAAGCTATCAAACGAAAGACAGTGTGCTCACCAACTACCGCAGCAACCTCAACAATTATGCGGCCTATGTGAACCTAGAGCTGTCGCCCATCGAAAAGCTGCGTGTAGTGGCATCGCTCCGCTACGATGTGTTCCGCTATCAGTTCGATAACTACCTGAAACCATCCTCCTACAGTGGATCGCCGGATACTGTCAATCACTTTAGTGCCGTAAGTCCGAAGATCGGGTTCACCTATAACTTCAGCCGGGCTGCGGGTATCTATGCCAACTACAGCCAGGGCTTTGTGCCGCCGCAGGTTACGGAAATGTACCGTGGCGTAAAAGTGCCCAACCTCGATCCCTCGGTGTTCTATAATTACGAAGCAGGGGGATGGATCAGTTTGCTGAAAGGAAAGCTGAGCGCCGACCTGAGTTTGTATTACCTCGATGGTACCAACGAAGTAGTATCGGTAAAGCTCGATGATGGCTCTTCCGAAAACCGCAATGCCGGTAAAACCCTGCACAAAGGCATCGAGTTGGGCGTTAATGTGAACCCGGTGAAAGATGTCAGCCTTCGCTTTAGTGGCGCCTACAGCCGCCACGAATTCGTCGACTTCAACGAGAAAGGGGTTAAGTACAATGGCAATGAAATGAATGGCGCGCCCAACTGGATCTACAATACAGAACTGTGGTATCGCCCGTCGTATGTGAAAGGATTGCGCCTTGGTGTTGAATGGCAGCACCTGGGCAGCTATTGGCTCGATCCGGTGAACACGGTCAAATATCCCGGCTTCGATGTGGTACACCTGCGTGCAGGTTATCAGTGGAAGGCCCTGGAACTGTGGGTAAATACCGTGAACCTCGGCAACAGCTATTATGCGTACACGGCCAGCAAAAGCAGTTTTGGTTATAGCTACAACCCAGCCGAACCCCGTAATGTAACCGTAGGACTTTCCTGCGATTTTGGTCAACTCTTCAAAAAGTAAGGATGAGCATCCGTCAATATATCCGCCGGCATATGTATCGCTGGCACCGTATAGCCAGTTTGATCATTGCTGTTCCTGTATTCCTCTGGGCGCTCAGTGGGTTCATGCATCCGCTGATGACCAATGTTCGTCCGCAGGTGGCCACCCAGAAATTACAGGCTCCTGTCATCGACACAGCAAAGATCAGGGTATCGCTCGCCGATGCCTTGCGCAAGAATAAGATTGATAGTTTTAGTCAGTTCAGGCTGGTGACCATGCACAGCAACTGGTTTTACCAGGTGAAGCTGCCGGCGAGTAAAGTGCTGAAGTATTACAGTACAGAGAATGGCAAATTGTTGCCCGATGGTGATGAGCTGTATGCCCGTTACCTGGCCAAGCAATTCCTGGAAGGAGATGAGCAGGCGGCCGCCGAAGCGAAGTCGCATAAAATGCTGGCCTCCTTGAAACCTGAGCCATTGCCCGGTACTGCCACTACGGTGGCGGCCGAAGCGCTGGGTGGGGGCGATCATGATTGCTGCACCAATACCATGGCGGCCATCATGAATGTAACGAAGGGCGCCAAAGTGACTACCGTACAGTTTAAAGAGCAGTATGATGGCGAGTACAAATATGTGAACCGTTACCTGCCGGCCTGGAAGGTGAGCTTTAACCGGCCCGATGGTATTCGTATTTATGTGGAGACCGCCCAGGATCGTTTTGCCTTTGCAGTAGATAATAAGCGGGCGGCATTCGATACCTTCTTCTCGCTCTTTCATACCCTTGGCTGGCTCGATTTTATGGGCCGGGCAAAATATATCGCGGAGATGCTGATCATGTTATTGGCCGTCTTTACGACCGTGATGGGGCTGTATATGTTCTTCACCACAAAAGCAAAGAAGGCAGCCGGCAATGCTAAAGTGCGTGCACGCCGCATCCACCGGTTTACATCGGTGACTGCTTCCTTGTTTACGCTATTGTTCACCATCAGTGGTGGGTATCATGCGTTCGAAAAACTGAAGCCGGATACCCGTCACCTGTATTTTGCCGATTATAGGTATGCGGCTACTGAAGCAGCAGCCGATTGGGATAAGCTGGACAGTGCTGTTGGGGCAGACCGCTTGATCACCAACTTGTCGCTCGTACAGGTGCAGGGTGAACGCTATTGGCAGGTATTTAATAAGTCGGCCAAAACCATGGCGCATCAGGCAGCGGCAAAGGGTGGTAAGGACCTGATGAAAAGTATGACGGTGCCGCCGCCGAACACACTGTATGTGCGGGCCGCAGATTATACATTGCTGGCAGGCGGTGAGGAGCAATATGCACGCGAACTGGCCACGGCCTTCAGCGGTCGCCCGTCGGATAAGATCATAGCCACCAATGTGGTGACAAAGTTTGAAGGGGAATATGGATTTGTGAACAAGCGCCTGCCGGTTTGGAAGGTGGGGTATGCGGAGAATAGCGAGGAAAGATATTATGTGGAGACCAGTAGCGGCAAATTGGCTGCGATGGTGAATGATAAAGACCTGGCGGAGGGATATAGCTTCGCTTTATTCCATAAGCACCACTTCATGGATTGGGGCGGTAAAACAACGCGTGATGTAAGCACCATGTTCTGGGCTGCCATGCAGATGATGATGGTGGGCGTGGGTCTGTGGTTTTGGTGGAAGAGCAGGCAACAGCGGCGCAGTGCGTAGGGGGGATTATCCCCGCAACGAATGCCGGTATTGCAGAGGCGTGCTGTTGGTTTTGTTTTTGAACAGCTTGTTGAAAGACTGGGGGCGTTCGAAGCCCAGTTGGTAGGCGATGGTGGCCACGGGCCAATCGGTCTCGGCCAGGAAGTTCTTAGCTTTTTCAATCAGCTTACCATGGATTAGTTGCTGTGCGGTTTGACCGGTGAGGGTGCGCAGCATATCGCTCAGGTAACCGGGCGAAAGGTGTACCTGCGAGGCGAGGTATTCTACCGTGGGCAAGCCTTTGGTGAGCGGTACTTCATGTTGGAAATATGCTGCCAGCAGTTCTTCGATACGTGCAAGCAGGTCGTTGTTGACGGCTTTGCGGGTCAGGAACTGACGGGTATAGAACCGGTTGCAATAAGTAAGCAACAGTTCAATATGGGCGATCACGACATCCTGGCTGAAAGAGTCGATGTTGGATTGGTATTCTGTTTCAATGTCGAGCATGATCCGCTCGATCAAGGTCTCTTCTTTGTCGGATAGGTGCAGGGCTTCATTCACCGCATAACCGAAAAAGCCATATTCCTGGATCTTTTTACCGAGGGCGTAGGGGCGAATGAAGTCGGGGTGGAAGGAGAGGCAGATGCCGGTGAGGTCATATTCTTCAACGCTTTGGTTTTCGAGTACCTGGTGAGGAGCGATAAAAGACATCACGCCTTCATCGAAGTCGTAGTAGTTTCTGCCATACCGGAACTTTCCTTTGAAGCCCCGCTTCAGGGAGGCGCAATAAAAGCCCAGGGAAAACCGACGGTTGAGCTCTTCGGCCCTGTGAGCAGCAGTTTCCAGTCTGAAAACGCTCACCAGTGGATGCAGTGGCTTGGGCAACGAGAGTATACGGTGTTGCTCGGTGATGGATTCGATGATATGTGGGCGCTGATCGCTCATGATGATACTATAAAATTAGAGCAGGTAACGCAGAGTTACCTGCTTTTTGTTTTTACCGGTTCACGGCCTGCATGCCGGCGGCGTCGTAACGGTCGCCGGTGATGGTGCCGAGCGGAATGATTGATTCCAGCCGGCGAAGTTCTTCACTACTCAAGGTGATGCTGTCTGCAGCAATATTTTGCTCGAGGTATTTAATGCGCTTGGTGCCGGGAATGGGTACGATGCCTTTGGCGATGACCCAGGCGAGTGCCAGTTGAGAAGGCGTGATCTCTTTTTCGGCAGCCATTTTTTCAATGGCCTGCAGCAGTTCGATGTTCTTATAGAACTGTTCGCCCTGGAAGCGGGGCATCGATCGCCTGAAATCGTCGGCGGCGAGGTCTTCGGGCTTTTTCAGTTCTCCGGTCAGGAAACCGCGACCCAGGGGTGAATAGGCCACGAGGCCGATGCCCAGTTCGCGCAGGGTGTCGGGAATACCTTGTTCTTCGATGCTGCGTTCGAACAGGGAGTACTCCGATTGAACGGCGGTGAGGGGATGAATGGCGTGTGCTTTACGGATGGTGGCGGAAGATACTTCCGAGAGACCGATATACCGCACCTTGCCTTCCTGTACCAGTTCCGCCATGGCCTGCACAGTTTCTTCAATGGGTGTTTGCGGATCTACGCGGTGCAGGTAGTAGAGATCGATATGGTCAGTGCCCAGGTTGCGCAGGGAGCGTTCGGTAGCCTTTTTTACATAGTTTTTATCGGCCTTGAGTTGCCAGGTCAGCGCGCCGCTGTCGTCGATCTCATAGCCGAATTTGGTGGCCAGGATGTATGCTGAGCGTTTGCCTTTAATGGCTTTGGCAATGAGTTGTTCGTTGACCAGCGGGCCGTAGAGGTCGGCTGTGTCGAGAAAGTTGCAACCCAGTTCCAGCGAACGGTGAATGGTGGCGATGCTGTCGGCTTCGTTGGCTTTGCCGTAGATGTCGAACTGGGCCATGCCCGTCATGCCCATACAGCCCAGCCCTATGGAGGGTACAGTAAGTCCCTGACTACCTAACTGAATCATTTTCATGTTCAAATGCTTTGTTGAATGATGCAGCAAAGGTGGGTTTGGAGTGACTGGGAAAAGTGTCCAAAAAAGGGTAAGGTGTATCCAGAGTCGGGTAAAGGGTGTTTGATTTTCCGGTTTTGGGAATTATGGTTGGAGAAACCGTAACGATGGGCTGTTTATGCCCGGGAGGGCCTTGCCATACTGCCTGCATATTGCCTGCACATTGCCTGGACATTGCCTGCGCTCCCTATGTAGAGGTACCATATTCAGGCAATATACGGCCAGGCGGCAGTGAAGTTCCAGGCAGGTGGTAGTACATGAGAGACGGACTACATGCCTGTTTGGGATTAACTTGGAACAGGTAAAGCTAATTCCGGGCGAACTGGATGGGCGTCCCCAAGCGACTGGATTGTCGCAAATAGCTAGTAGAATGGCAGCGGACCTCTCTAAGGGTGGTACGCGACCTGTACAGAACCCCTACAGAACCCTTAGAGCCTTAGGCCAGTCCCAGACCACCCTTAGGCCATTCCCAGGCAATACCCCGAAAAGTCCGCACCAACCCGGCACCCATTCCACTAGCCTTTGGGGCCAGTTACGTGCCGAGGGGAGTATGGGGGGCGGTGTTAAAAGGTGGTTAGAGGCGCATAATCGGACGAATTTTAAATTTACGGGAATTTCTTAGCGAATCGGTGTGCGCGGCCTGGTGAGGCGCTAATGCATTTTGGGGAGGTGCGCTGGCGGGCGGCGAAACCGGAAGTCGCAATACGGGTTCCACAGGCTAATTAGCGGATCTGCTATTTACGGGCGCTGGCGACGAGCTCAGCAAGCTCGAAGGTATTATAACGGGCGATCGGCTAAGTGGTCCTGGGTGAACTGCAAATGAACATCCGGCCTGTATATTTCCTGTAGAAAGGGTGGGTTCGTAAGGTCTTTAAACCCAAATTGACGGTACAGGCCATGGGCATCACTGGTATTCAGCATGATCCTGCGGAGGCGTTTAGCCCAGCCTTGTTCAAGGATATGAGCAAGCATCTTCTTGGCCACTCCCTGGCCCTGGTACTCGGGGAATACAAAGAAATCAGCGAACCAGGCAAACGTCGTATAATCGGTAATGACACGTCCGAAGCCGATCTGCCGGCCATCCACAAAGGCGCCCACACAAAAAGAGTTGCTCAGGGAATCATTAACCATGGTATAGGGTATGCCTTTTGCCCAATAAGTTTCCTCACTCAAAAAACGATGTACCAGTTCTACATCCATTTGCTCCTTACCGGTTTTAATCACTACGTTCAGCATGGCTATCAATTTTACCACACAAAGCTACCTTTGCCAGCTGGATAAACACAGTCTCAGTTTTGTGTATTTTGATGGACACAGTTAACTTTATGCCATGAAAAGCGATTTCCTGTATATCGAGCTATCCAACAATATCGCCCGGCTTATCAGGGATAAGGTATTGAAGCCGGGCGATCGTTTGCCTTCGGTGAGGATGCTTTGCGAAGAGCAGGGCATCGGCATGAACACTGCCAAACGGGTGTTCCTGGAACTGGAAGCGCAATCGCTCATTGAATCCAGGCCGCAATCAGGCTACTTTGTTAGTCAGTTGCCTCATCAAAGACTTGCTCTTCCGGCCATCAGTAGCCCTTCTCCTATAAGCAACAATGCCGGGCCCGGCGAGATCATCAACAAGGTATACTCCACACTGGGCCATAAAGGGATTACGCATTTTTCCATTGGAGTGCCATCGTCAGCGTTGCTGCCGTTGGCCAAACTGAACAAAGAAATAGCACAGGCTACCCGGCAGCTTCCGGGTAGTGGTACTGAATATGAGCAGGTGCAGGGAAATGAAAACCTGCGGAGAATGATTGCTGCTCGCTCTATCTCCTGGGGCGGCAAACTTCCGGAGAGCGATCTCATCACCACAGCCGGCGGCATGCATGCTCTTTCTTTGTGCATGATGGCACTCACTAAGCCCGGTGATACCATTGCGATGGAAAGTCCCTGTTATCCCGGCAGTTTACAACTGGCCAGCAGCCTTGGACTGAAAGTGCTTGAACTGCCCACGCATCCAATTACAGGCGTGTCGATCGACGCCTTGAAGAAGGTGGTGAAGAAGATCGATCTCTGTCTGCTGGTGCCCAACTTTAATACGCCTTTGGGCAGTTGCATGCCCGATGAACAGAAGAAAGAAGTGGTGGCGCTATTGGCCAAATACAATATCCCGCTGATAGAAGATGATATCTATGGTGATCTGTATTTTGATGGACAGCGACCCAGGTGCTGCAAGGCCTATGATAAAGAGGGAAATGTATTGTTGTGTAGTTCCGTTTCCAAAACACTGGCGCCCGGCTACCGGGTAGGGTGGGTGGCGCCGGGCAGGTATAAAGAACAGTTGTTGAAATTAAAGTTCGCGCATGCCATATCGACTTCCACTATTACCCATGAAGCGGTAGCCAGTTTCCTGCAATCTGGCCGGTACGATCTTCACCTGCGAAAAATACGCGGTCTGTTGCAGCAGAATTATGGGCAGTATGTCAATGCCATCACTGAATACTTCCCAGCGGATACAAAAGTGAGCCGGCCGCAGGGCGGACTGTCCATGTGGGTGGAGTTCAATAAAAAGATAAACACAACGGGGTTGTTTGATATTGCCCTGAAACAGAAAATAAGCATTGCGCCCGGTAGGATGTTCACACTCCAGGATCAGTACCAAAACTGCATGCGCCTTTCTTTAGGCTTGTTGATGTCGGATGAAGTAAAGCAAAGATTAAAGGTGCTTGGCCGACTGGTGGCATCGCAATATCCAGGCACGTAGTTGCTATTGCGGATCGTTGTCTGGCTGCTTTTCCGCAGTATCCGCGTTTTTCTTTAAGCGCCAACCTTTCTCAATAAACTGCCTGGGACCTTCACGGAAAATAAGCAGTAGGCCCAGCAACCCGTAAAGTAAGCCGCCTATAATTGTTCCAGCTACTATACCTGGTGTATTGCTGGTTACGAATGCAAGCAAAGGTTTTGAAAGTGTTCTGATGCCTAGTGCGGGCAGTGAAAGTATATAAAACGACACCAGGATAATGATCGGATGAAGCACAGACCAACCCCTTTTACGACATATCACCAGTGAGATGATGAACGCTACAAGGCCGCCCAAAATAGCGGATATTTGGGTGCTAAAGTGAAAAAAAGAGATGTCATATGCGTTAACTCCTTTCTCAAACAGGTACTTTATCATTTGATCCTGATCAGTGCCGGCCTGTTGTTGATAGTACTCGTTGGCAAGATTCAGCACCTTCAGATTGGTAAGGAGTGAAAAGCTTTGGAATGCCCGGATCAGGAAAAAGAAAGCCACCCCATGTACCAGGATAAGCCGCCAGTTGAGTTTTCGTTGCATCAGTAGGGGTTTAAGGATGTAGGATAGGGTGCATCAAAACCGAGGATTACCAGGTGCACCCGACGACGGGGAGCTGAGTGCATAAAATAAACCTATCTGCACCACCCGGTTGGCGCCGTCGCGGTTGGTGCCGGTAGGGTTTCCGTTACCGTCTACCGTGATGCCTTTCACCAGTCCGCGGAATCCATAATTGTAATGTAATTCCACGCCCAGCGTTGGGGTGATCAGGTAGGCGCCGCCGATATTCAGCCCCCAGTCGAAATGCTGGAACCGGCTGGTAATATCATTTTTGGTATTGTGGTATTTTTCTACGGCTTTCATAAGATAGCCGAACTCGAAGCCAGCCATCGTTTGTATCTTATCTCCAACAGGCGCCATCAGTAAGATGGGCAGGGTAATATAATTCAACCGGCAGGTTACCTGGCCATTCGCGCCGGTCAGTGGGGAGCGATAACCTTTCAGGGAATATTGAATTTCCGGCCGCAGAAAAAGATCCGATTGGGTGAGCCTGATCAACGTATAGGCCCCTGCATAATAGCCGATACTCGCGTTGTTGGGGTCTGCATCCCGGTATCTGACCGTATTGATACTGCCCCCAGCCTTGATGCCTAACTGCCCTTGCGCCAGGGCGCCGAGCGTACTTGCCATAACGGCCACCAGTAAATAAAATGCTTTCATGTTCGATGTGGTTGGAGTCGGCCCTAAAAGTAACCCCATTTTGTTGAAGCGCAAAAACGACGAACAGTAGGGCATTCTACCGGATGCTGTCGCTGTGGGGGCAATTCCGTCACGGAGCCGTATGCTGCTTTGGGGATTCGGATGCTTTCTGTGAAAGTTAGACTCACTCGATCAATCCACGACGCAGGGCTTCCCGCACCAGCGATACCGTGTTCTTGGCGCCGAGCTTTTGAGAGAGATTGAGCCGGTGTGTTTCTACTGTACGCAGACTGATGAACAGCTTTTCCGATATCTGCTGGTTGCTGTTCTCTTCCCCAATGAGCTTCAGTATCTCCAATTCTCTTTTGGTGAGTGGTATCTCAAACATCGACCGGCGCTGGCCGGAAAGGCTTTCACTTAGCAGGCTTTTCTTAATGCTTTCATCGAGAAACTCTCCGCCTTCATGAATCGTCAGGATGGCCTGTGCCAGTGTTTCCTGATCGGTATTCTTGAGTGCATAACCAGCCGCGCCCATGCGCATGATCTGTTTGATGTGCCGGGTGTCGTCGGAGCTGGTAAAGGCGAGCACGCGAACAGCTGGTTGCAATTTGAGCACCTGTTTACAAATATCGATGCCCGAAGTGCCGGGCAGTTGGATATCCAATAACAAAACATCGAGCGTATTGGAAGCGAGATAATCGAGCAACGCCTCGGGTGAGGTCGTAGAAAAGCTTAGTCTGATGCGGTCATGGTTTTCAAACATAGCCTGCAATCCGTTAAGCACTACCGTATGATCGTCTATGACACCTGTTTTGATGAGTTCCATAACTGAGTTCACCGGCTTGCCTGAGCTGGCTGCTGACCGGTGCGGTCAAATGTAAGTATTAATACGTAGAAATGGAATTCAGTCCTGCTACTGAAAAAAAAGCCTGGTCGCCGCAGTTCTTTTGTACCTCCAATCGATGACTGGAAATGTATCCCAACGGACGGGAATACACCAGCGCCGCGCGGTAACACTTTATCAACTAATAAAATCAATAAACAAACGTCATGAATCCATTTGTGATTGCGCTGAGTGCATTGCTGCTGGTCGGATCTTCCTGCAGTAAGAAGTCCGGCGACTCGTCTGAAGACCTGTTTCAACAATCCCCTGCCAGTAAAGTGCCCGATCAGTTGGCCACCGGTACCTGGTTCTCCGGCACTTTATCGGCGATCTCTTACTTCGACCGCGATGGCCATAGGCTGGGTAATGAATACGAAGCCGGCCGGGAGTATACTTTTTCCAATGTGAACGGAAAAGGGAGAATAAAGTTCTGGCAATACCTGGGCGTGCGCACGGCTTCCACTTGTGTAACGGAGCATTACACCTACAAAGAAGGTACGGTGGTTTTCGAAGGCGATAAGTTTACGATCTATCCGGTAAAAGGAAATTTCAAGACCATCAAGGATAAATGTTCATCGGGCAATGGTACCACAAAAAGAGACGCGGCAGGCGACGATCTAAAGCCTGATGTATACCGTTGGGAGATAAAGACGATCGATGGCAAGACTTATTTTTATACCTATCTCGATACCGACGTGGACCACGAGGATCCTGTGTTCGTGTACAGCTGGGTGCAGTAGACGATCCGTTTTATTCATTATTCATGGCTAACCGGGGTGGTCTGTCCTTTACAGGAAGACCACCTCACCTGTTTTAAGGTCGTAGTAGGCGCCCGCAATCTTTATTTCGCCCTTGTCGGCCATTTCCTTCAGGATGGGGCTTTTAGCCATTATCTCGTTGATGGTATTGATGACATTGTTTTTGGCAACATGCTCCACGAATGCAGCATTGCCCGCCGATTTCTCGCCATTAAAATCCTGCGATTTGGCAACGGCCGGTTTGATCTTGGTGAGCATGGCCGTGATGTTGCCCAGCTTCACATTGTCGATAGCGGCTTTGATGGCCCCGCAGGATTCGTGACCCAATACAAGAATTAGTTTGGCGCCCGATACCTTGCAGCCATACTCCATGCTGCCCAATATATCCTCATTGACAAAATTACCGGCTACCCGTGCTACGAACAGGTCACCGATTCCTTTGTCGAATACATCTTCTACCGGAACGCGACTATCCAGGCAGGAGAGAATAACGGCTTTCGGGTACTGTGCCGGGCTGGCATTGCGTACCATGGCCGAGTGATCGCGCGCCGTAACATCGTTGCGAACGAACCGTTGGTTGCCGGCTTTTAGGTTTTCAAGTACCTGGTCGGGCGTTAAGGCCTTTTGCTCTTCGGCAGTGAGCACCCGCTCGCGGCGCGGAATTACCTGTACGGTGGGTTGCGCAGAATCGCTGGCGGTAGTGGTAGTGGTCGTGGCGGTGTTGGGGGTGTTGGCTGCATCCCTGCAGGAGAGCAGCAGGCAGGTGGCGGTAATGGCGAGGAGCCCCGCATGAAAGGAATTTGTCATGTTTTTCGTTTTATTGGCTGTGATCCGGGTTGCGTTCTCTACAGTAAAGGGGAAGGTAGGGGCAGGATTATTGCTAAATTAAATGTAACAATTCTTCCGGTTGGCCCGGGCAGTTTTATAAAACCGGGCAAAGTTCTATCTTACGTTCGCTATGGATGCAGGCATGACTTATACGATCACTGGTTATTCAACCGCCCTTTTTTCTACCTGGTATTTTGTTGATGAACTGGGCCTCCTGCTCGATGCGGGTGATGGGATCGCTTCGACCCTGATGCAAAAGAGCCGGAAAGCAAGTCATGTGTTTATCTCGCACCCCGACAGGGACCACCTCACCGGCCTTTTTCAATTCAACCAATTGAATGCCCGGGAGGGCTTGCCCCTCATTTACTATCCAAAGGATTCTTCTTCGTTTCCTGCCCTTCGTGATTTTACGGCGCGCTTCGATCCGCATGTAAGCGGCACGCAGTGGCTGCCCATCCGGGAAGGAGAACGTATCTCCATAAGGGATGGTATAGAGGTAGAGGCGATACGCAACGGTCATGTGGAAGCGCCCGCCGGTATCACCAAGAGTTTGAGTTTTAAAGTGCAGCAGGTGCGTACCAAGTTGCGGCCCGACCTGGTAGGACTGCCCGGCGATGAGATACGCAAGATCATACAGGAGCAGGGTAAAGATAAAACGACTACCGAAGTACGCTCTACCATGATCGGCTATTCGGCCGATAGCCCTGTTGAAGACCTGGAGCGGTGGAACCATTGCCAGGTATTGATACACGAAGCCACTTTCCTCGGAGGGACGGAAGATGCAAAGCTATTGGCGCATGGCCATAAGCACAGTCAGCTGGAAGAAGTAATGGAAATGGTGAGTGGCCTGGAGATTGGCACACTGGTGCTGGGGCATTTTTCTTCGCGCTACAGCCCGGAGCAGATCGATCAAAAAATACGTAGCCTCTGTGAGCAATATGCGATCAATATTCCCGTGCGCCGCCTCCTGCCCGGAGAAGTGGTGCGGGATATATTAAAGCAGCCCGCCATCAACAATAAATAACCCGCTAAAGCGGTTAGTAGCGTTCGTTCAATTCAATTACTATGAGCCGACCTTTTTATAAAATATGCTTCTTACTCCTTTGTCTCGTTACTGCCACCGGGCTCCGCGCGCTGGCAGATACCGTCGATAACTACCAGATCCATTTAAGGGACAAGGTAGTGGTGCGGGAAGTGGGCGACAAGTTCCTGCAGCTCGATGAGAGCGATCGTAACGAGACGATCCGCATCAATTATAATCGTTGTGTGCCTTACCGGGGCGACCGCCGCTTGTTTGTGAAGGATGCTGATGGCAAGATCCTCTGGCAGCGACTCTTTACCGGAAATGATGGCGCTTACCAGATGGAAGTGCCCGTGGCCGACTGGCTCTCCTGCGGTGATGAAACTTCAAGGCCTGCCCGCCTGCTTTACCTGGAAGAAGGGGCAACTGACAGTATCCGCCTGGCGATCCTGCAGGTGGATTATGTAGACAAAGCACAACCCGACTTTGCTGTTTATCACCACGAATTCAGTATGCCTGTCAAAATAATGCTCAGCGGTGTATTGGGCGCTGCCGCCGTGCTGATCGTCGTGATGCGGGTGAAGGCACTCCGGAATGGACGGAAATAAAAAACCTTGTGAAGGATTGCTCCCCACAAGGTCTTATCTAAATCTCAATCTAACCTCAACATGGTTTGTTGGCTGCATCGGCTGGTTGCGTTGCAGCACCGGTACTACTGGCTGACGGCCCGGTCAAGGTGCACATAGCCGCCATCTACATGGATCAGCTGGCCGGTAGTGTGGCTCGATGCCGACGACAACAGGAAGGCCGTCGCATTACCCAACTCTTCGGAAGTGGTCATGCGGTGCTCCAGGGGAATCTTCGAAACGATCGACGCCAGTTTGGCTTCCGAATCGGGCAGGCCCTTGATCCACCTTTCATACAAAGGCGTCCAGCACTCCGCCACAACGATCGCATTTACACGAATACCATAAGGCAATAATTCCACGGCCCACTCACGCGTCAGCGCATTGCGGCCGCCATTGGAAGCGGCATAAGCCGATGTTCCGCCCTGGCCCGTCTCGGCGGTCTTGGAACTGATATTCACAATCGCGCCTTTCGATTTCTTCAGTTCGGGCAGTGCATAATGCGCCACGAGGTAATAGTGGATCAGGTTCTTGTGCAGCGAAGCCACGAACGCTTCATAGGTGCCATTTTCCAGGCCAACGCCGTCATTAACGCCGGCATTGTTCACCAGACCGTCGATGCGGCCAAACTGTTTGATCACCTCCTGTACGGCCTTTTCGCAGGCTTCGGGTTGGGTGAGTTCGGCAACGACCTGTGCAGCCTTTTGACCAGCCGCCTTAATATCGTTCACCGTTTTAATATTGTCCTCCTCATTGCGACCCAGGATAACGGGAATAGCTCCCTCTGCCGCCAGTACTTTAGAAATGCCTTCTCCGATCCCTTTGGCCCCGCCTGTTACAATGATGACCTTGTCTTTCAGTTGAAGATCCATATGGCAATAAGTGTTTTAAGGTTGATATGCTTTGGCTACCTGTTTGCTGGTACCCAGACCGTCGATGCCCAGTTCCATCACATCGCCTGGTTGGATGTAAATGGGGGTGGGCTTTTGACCGAGGCCTACACCCGCCGGTGTACCGGTGGAGATGATATCGCCCGGCAGCAGGGTCATGAACTGGCTCAGGTATGATACCAGGAAGTTGACATTGAAGATGAGGTTTTTGGTGGTGCCATCCTGGTACATCTTGCCATTCACGCTCAGCCAAAGGCGCAGGTTGTTCACATCCTTGATCTCATCGGCTGTAGCGATCCAGGGGCCCAGTGGCGCAAACGTATCACAGCTCTTGCCTTTTACCCACTGGCCACCGCGCTCCAGCTGAAACTCGCGTTCGCTGTAGTCGTTGTGCAGGGCATAACCCGCTATATAGTCAGCAGCATCTTTCTCTTCTACATAAGAAGTCTTCTTGCCGATGATCACGGCCAGCTCTACTTCCCAGTCGGTCTTGGTGCTGTTTTTAGGGATCACCAGGTCGTCGTTGGGACCTACCAGGGCTGTGGTTGATTTGAAGAACACGATCGGTTCTTTGGGCAGCGCCATATTGCTTTCGGCAGCATGGTCGGCATAATTCAGCCCGATGCAAATGATCTTGGAGGGCCTTGCCTGCGGGGCAGCCCAACGTACATTGGCCGCTACTTCGGGCAGGGTAGGCTTCTTGTCGAGCGCTGCCTGCAGTTTCGCGATGCCGCCGTCGGCGAAGAAGGTCTCATCATAATCACGGGTGATGGAAGACGCATCATAACGCTTGCCATCCAGTACTACACCGGGCTTTTCCTGGCCGGGTTCTCCAAATCGGATTAGTTTCATTGCTGTTCAGTATAGTTTAATAAGTAGAATACAAATGGTTGTGGTGTTGCTATGGCTCCACGATGAACACCTGCATGCTGCGCGGGCCATGGGCGCCGATCACCAGCGACTGTTCAATATCCGCCGTCTTCGACGGGCCGGCAATGAATACGCCGTAATCGGGATTCTGCTGACCCATCACGGCATAGGCCTGGTGCATATTGCCCACCAGGGTTGGCTGGTCGATCACCAGCACCAGGTGTTGGGTAATGAAAGGTAAAACCCTTTCCACACAATCCTTATCCGTAACCCAGATAGCGCCATTCTCTGCCACACCAAGCTGTCCTTTCAGCACTACCACATCCAGCAAGGCCGGCTGCTGCAGCAGGGCTGCATTGGTGGTTGTATCGCCTTCTATGAAGTCGGCGATACGTTGGGCATCCGGGAACAAAGCTTTGATAGCCGGAGTCAGGGGCTGTCCTTTTTTCACGATGTTCGTTGCCCCGCCAGCCTTGGTGATGGCGGCCGTAAAGGCGGCCGTCAGATCGGTGACAGGGTAGGCAAACGACAACATCTCCGGTAAAGGTACAGGCGCTGGTTTATTTTGCTTAACTGCTGCCAGTATTTTCTCTCGGCTCATTACTTACTACCTCCGTTTTTTTGATACCATTCCCGGAAGCTTTCTTTCGGCGGCGCCGGCAGGTCGCGTTGTTTTGCCCAGGGGTTGAATGTTTTGTTCAAGGCCAGCGAAGGGAACCAGCGCAACAGCTTCCTGGCCCACTTGCCCGCAAAGCTATAGCGGGCAGGAGAGGCGAGTACGCCGGCCATTACTTTCATGCCGGCCGCCTTGGCCGCGGGTACATGACCTTCCTGGGTAAGTACCTGCCGCCATTGGTATAGCTGATTGTGAATATCGATCTTGACCGGACATACATCCGTACACGAGCCGCAAAGCGTGGAGGCAAAGGGCAGGTCGGCATTCTTGCGCATGTCGAGATTGGGCGCCAGGATGGCCCCGATAGGCCCTGCTGTGGCATTGTGGTAGCTATGACCACCACTGCGCCGGTATACGGGGCAGGTATTGAGGCAGGCGCCGCAACGGATACATTTTAACGAGTTGCGGAAGGCTTCGCGTCCGAGTTGGGTGGTGCGGCCATTGTCTACGATCACGATGTGCATTTCCGATCCAGGTTGCGGTTTGCGGAAATGGCTCGAGTAGGCGGTAATATTTTGTCCGGTGGCGTTGCGCGCCAGCATGCGCAGAAACACACTCAGGTGCTCGGTACGGGGTATGAGTTTCTCGATACCCATGCACGCGATATGTACTTTGGCCAGGTGGGCGCCCAGGTCGGCATTGCCTTCATTGGTGCAAACCACGATGGCGCCGGTTTCGGCAACGGCAAAGTTTACGCCGGTGATGGCGATATCGGCTGCGAGGAATTTCTGGCGCAGGTGCTCACGGGCTGCCAGGGCCAGGTATAAAGGGTCTGAAGCGCCCTTTTCGGTGCCGAGGTGCTGGTGGAATATTTCTCCCACTTCTTCTTTCTTGATGTGAATAGCAGGTAGCACGATATGGCTGGGCATCTCCTTGTTCAGTTGCACAATGCGCTCGCCCAGGTCGGTATCCACTACTTCGATACCTTGTGTTTCGAGGTATTCATTGAGGTGGCACTCTTCGGTGAGCATGGATTTGCTCTTCACGATCTTTTGTGCCTTGTGTTTGGCCAGTATGCTGTGCACAATGCGGTTGTGATCGGCTGCATCGGCCGCCCAGTGTACGGTAACGCCATTGGCTATGGCCGCGGCTTCGAATTGCCCAAGGTATTGGTCGAGTTGGGAGAGGGTATGGTCCTTGATCTGCGAAGCGAGGTCGCGCAGCTGCTCCCACTCCGGGATCTCATTAACGATCTTATCCCTTTTATAACGTACAAACCACAACGTTTCATCGTGCCATTGCACCCTTTCCTTGTTTTCGAGGAAGGCGCTGGCCGCTTCGGCGTGTGGTATCGGTTTGGTGTGCATGTGAATGAATGGTGTAATGAAAAACTATAAGCCTGCTGCCAGTACTTCCGATATGTGCAGTATCTGCATATTCAGCTTGCGCCGTTTGATCAATCCCTCCTGATGCATGAGGCAACTCATATCGGTACCGGTTACCACATGGGCATCGTGTTTGGCATAGTCGGCAATGCGCGAAAGGCCCATGGCCGAGGATACGGCTTCTTCCGTTACGCAGAAAGTGCCGCCAAAACCGCAGCATTCATCGGGCCGGTCGAGGTCAACCAACTCCAGTCCTTCTACCATTTTCAACAGTTGCACCGGTTTGGAGAACCAGGGCACTACCGTTTCTGTAGAAGCCGCCAGCTTCAGTCCCCGCTGTCCATGGCAACCCTGGTGGAGCGCCACTTTTTTGGGGAAAGATGCCTTGATCGATTGCACCTGCACGATGTCGGTGAGGAATTCGCACAGCTCATACACCCGCTGTCGTATCTGAGTGGCTTTGGTTTCCTGTTGGTGGTCGTGCAGGTGGTCCTTTACATGCAGCACACAACTGCCCGACGGGGAAACGATATAGTCATAGCCATCGAAGGCCTTGATGAAATTGCTGTTGCACGAATGGGTGAGGTGCTCAAAGCCTCCATTGGCCATGGGCTGGCCGCAGCAGGTTTGTTGCATAGGGTAGTGCACCTCGAGCCCCAGGTGTTGCAGCAACTTCAGCGTAGCAATGGCTACCTGGGGATAAAACTGGTCTACATAGCACGGAATGAACAGGGCTACACGCATCACAAATAATTAACTATTCAACGTGATAAAACCGCCATCGATGGGATAATCGCAACCCGTAATGAAAGAAGCCTCGTCACTACACAAGTAGAGGACAAGGGCAGCTATTTCCGATGGTTGGGCCATACGACCGATAGGCTGGGTTTTGGATAATTTTTCAAACATCTCGGCTTCGCGGCCGGGGTAATTGTTTTTCAGAAAGCCATCTACGAACGGGGTATGCACGCGCGCAGGGGATATGGAATTACAACGGATATTTTCACCGATATAATCTTTGGCTACCGACAGCGTCATAGCCATCACGGCGCCCTTGGCGGTAGAATATACAAAGCGGTCGGATAATCCTACCCAGGCCGCAATGGAGGCCATATTGGCGATCACACCGCCGCCTGCAGCCCGTAATTGAGGGATTGCAGCGTGCAGGCAGTTGTACACGCCTTTAACATTTACATTGATCACGCGGTCGAAATCGGCTTCGGATGTGGTATCGGCCTTGCCGATGTGCGCAATGCCGGCATTGTTCACCAGGATGTTGAGGGCCCCGATCTTTTGGAAGGTGGCCAGTACATCGGCCTGGTTGGCCACATTGCAGCTATGGGCGGTGGCGGTGCCGCCGGCCGCTGTGATCTCCTGCACGGTGGCAGTGGCATTCTCTTCGCTCAGCTCAATAATGTGCACTTCGGCGCCCTGTTGGGCAAACAATACGGAAATGGCCCTGCCAATACCGCTGCCGCCTCCTGTTACTACTGCTTTCTTACCTGCTAATGAAAACATCTCTTCTGTTATTAAAACGTGTAAAATTATAAACTAAACCGCTTATCACTGTCCTGCTCTAAAGGCCTCCTCGTATTCACCCAGTGACTTTGTCTTATGTCCCTTCCAGCCAAAATAGCCTACTACCACAAAGCAGATCAACGGAACTATATACCCATACTGGATATTGTTGGTGGCATCAGAAATGACGCCCAATACCGGTGGTAGCAAGGCGCCTCCCACGATCGACATCACGATGAGGCTGGAGCCCAGCTTGGTATCGTTGCCGAGGTCCTGGATGCCTAAGGAGAAGATCGTTGGGAACATGATACTCATAAAGAACGCGATACCGATCAATGAATAGACGGCGGCAATACCGGTAGCGAAAATGGCCACGATGCTCAACACCACATTGATCACGGCGTACCAGGTTAATAAGGTGGCGGGTTTGATGGTGCGCATCAGGAAGGTACCTACAAAGCGACCGACCATAAAAGCCAGTCCGTAGCCCAATGCCAGGTAGGTGGCTGCCTGGCCTTCTGTTAGGCCAACCCGCATAGACAGTTTGATAAAGAAACTGCCAACACATACTTGTGCGCCCACATAAAAGAACTGGGCAATCACCGCCCAGGTAAGGTGCTTGTGACGGAAGGCATGGAAAACGCTTTTCGTTTCCTTGTCACCTTCTTCTTTGGTATCGGGCATATGCGTAAAATAGATCACGATGGCCACAATGATGATGGCAATACCAAGAATAAGGTAAGGCATCTTTACGCTGTCGGCTTCCGATTGCAGGTAAGCATCCTTGACAGCCGGCAGCATTGCGTTCAACTCTTCTTCTGTATAGTTTTTGCCCGATAGAATGAATTGCTTGCCGATCAGCGGGGCCACCATGGCAGCCAGGCCGTTGAACGACTGAGCCAGGTTGAGGCGTTGGGTGGCAGAGTGGGGCGGGCCCAATACGGTTGCATACGGGTTAGCGGCTGTTTCGAGGAAGGCCAGGCCGCAGGCGATCACGAACAAAGCGCCCAGGAAGAAGATGTATTGACGCGTATCGGCGGCCGGGATAAAGAGGAAGCAGCCCACACCAAAGAACAATAAGCCTAGTAAAATACCCCACTTATAACCAAACTTACGCATTACGTATCCGGCTGGCAGGGCCATCAGGAAGTAAGCGATGAATACGGCTGAATCTACCAGCGACGATTGCAGGTCGTTCAACAGAAAGGCTTTCCGCAAATGCGGTATCAGAATGGGGTCGAGGTTGTGCACAAAACCCCAGAAAAAGAATAAGCTGGTTACAAGGATAAAGGGGAGTAGCATGATCTTCCCGGTACCGGTTGTTTGTTTGGGAAGCGTTGGCGAAGCAATTCCTGGCATAAATAGAAAGTTTTAACGATAGCTGTTGGGTAATTTGGTCGGGTTGAAATTAGTCAAAAATGGATGGCCGTTCCGGGTGATGAGCGCAATCGTTCCCGGAAGCGGGATGCTATAAACTGGCTTTGAGATCGAATATTTTATCCATCAGCAGCCATTTTTCTCCGGGGTTCGCCGAGGGTAGGGCCTGCTGGTATTGCCACATCAGCTCTTCCCAGCGTTGCACAATGGGATTGGCCGCGTCGGCGATGCTTTTTTTGTCGAACGAAAACGTATCGTTCACTTCCATGATCATGAAGAGCCTGGTCTCTATACGATAGATCTCCAGTTGTTCGATGCCGCTGCCTGCAATGGATTGCAGTATCTCCGGCCACACGGCTCTGTGGTAAAATTCGTATTCAGCAATAAGCACCGGATCATTCTTCAGATCGAGCGCCAGGCAATATCGTTTTTGTATGCTCATAACAACGTAATGGGTCGAAAGTAATGTTTAGTTGAATTTGGCTGTCCTGCGCTATCTGGTTTGTCAAGACAAAATCTAACCTCAATATTCATCAATGTTCGTGAATATATACATGCCTTGCCAAAATAGTTTATAATAATGGCAATAACATGAAATTCAACATACTGATTTGTTCCGTATTTGCATGCGTAACCTGCTTAAACCTGCAATTAACAAAAACACCAAACATTAATTGCTATATCCGTCTCAACCGATTGCGTTGGGATCGCAGGGGTTCATAAACCCGATTTACAAAACGTTCCGTGCGGTAGCTGAGCCACCCAGCCGGCTGTCGCAAAACACAGAAAATTGCATGCTTTATGGAAAAGAAGCTCTTTCAGCGCACCCGGGTCCCGAACAGGACCAGGCCCTGGTGGTATCTCCCCCTCTTTCTCCTGCTTTTACAATTCCCGGCTTCTATGGTGATGGCCCAGTCGCGCCAGATCTCCGGCGTGGTGACCGACGTTAAAGGAAAACCACTCCAGGGAGTTAGCGTGAACATTAAAGGTTCTACCAACGGTGTCACTACCGATGCCGATGGTAAGTACACCATCTCCCTGCCCGCCGACAAGAACGAGCTGGAATTCTCCTCTGTTGGTTATCTGGCCAAAGTAGAGAATATTGGCGCCCGCACCACGATCAGCTTATCGCTCAGCGAAAGCACCTCCAACCTCGACGATGTCGTGGTGATCGGTTATGGCGGCAAACAAAAGAAACGAGATGTAACGGGGTCTATCTCCTCTGTAAGTTCCAAACAGATCGAAGAGCGTCAGCCCATCAACCTGTTTGATGCCTTGCAGGGCCAGGGCGCCGGTATCCTCGTCGTGAACGACGGTGGTGGTGCTCCCGGTGCAGAAGGCTCTATCCAGATCCGTGGCGCTTCTTCACTCAACGCCGGCAACGGGCCGCTGTATCTGGTGGATGGGGTGATCAATCCCAATGGCGCCAGCATCAGTCCCATGGATATCGAGCGCATTGAAGTATTGAAAGATGCTGCCTCTGCTTCTATTTATGGTTCAAGAGCTGCCAATGGTGTTATCATCATCACTACCAAGAAAGGTAAAGAAGGCAAGCCACGCATCGATCTCAACTATACCAGCGTATTTGGCAAGCTGGCTCACAAACTTCCCATCAACAATGCACAGGGGGTACGTGATTTCCGCCGGTTGCAGAACGATAATCCCGGTGCAGGCGGTAATACCGACTCGCTCAATCCCGGCTTCAACTCCGACAATGACCTGCAGGACCTGTTGCTGGGCGAAACCGCCATCAAACAACAGGTGAATCTGGGTGTCAGTGGCGGCAGACAGGGTTTGACCTATTACACCGGCCTGAATTACCTCGACGATAAATCCATCATTCCGAATAGCTATGTAAAGAGATTACAGGCACGCATCAATGTCGATTACCAGGCTTCTCCCAAGCTGAAATACAGCAACAACATTACTTTCGTATGGCAAAAGGGTAACGCTATACCCGTAGCCCGTACTGTGAATGTGGTGTTCGATCGTCCTTCTTTCTCGCGGATCTTTTACCCCGATGGTTCTTTAACCAGTTACATCGGTTCCAAAAGAAATCCCCTGGCAAATGCCCTGTATGAAAAGAACGAACAGGAGATCATGTCTGGTCAGCTCAACAATAACTTACAGTACCAGATATATAAGGACCTTACCTTCACTACAACGTTCAATGCCATTCTCGAGAACAGACAAAATATCCAGTTCTCTCCCCGTATTTTGTCAAGCAACCGGGATCAGAACAATGGTTCCAATGAAATGGCCAAGAACTTCTATTGGGAATACCAGGCCTTCTTCAACTACAACAAGAAGATCGGTGATCACAACATACAGGGTGTAGTAGGTTTCAATGCCGACAAACGCCGTAACGATCTTCACCACAGCGAATTCAAGAACGTGGTGAATGAAGAGGTGTTTGTAACCTTCCCCTCTTACCTGGTGCCCACAGAAACCTATACCAACGCCGTTGGGGTTACCTCTCAAAGTTTGTTCACCCGCTGGAACTATAGCTATAAAGGCACTTACAACGTGTCGGGCGTATACCGCAGGGATGGTTCCTCCCGCTTCGGTCCGGAGAATAAATACGGTAACTTCTTCTCGGGTTCAGCTTCCTGGCGTTTCTCCGACGCGAAGTTTATGCAGTGGGCCTGGGGATTCCTCAATGATGCCCGCGTACGTGTAGGATATGGCCAGGTAGGTAATGACCAGATCGGTTATTACGATCACCTCACCAAATACCAGTTTGATGGTAGCTATGGTGGCGTAGGAAGTGCGTATACCAGCAACCGCTTCGGTAATGCTTTTGTGAAATGGGAAACCGTAGAACAGAAAAATGCTGCCATTGAACTGAGCTTCTTCAAAGGACGCCTCCAGTTCTCTACCGAATACTATATCAAGACTACCAAGGAACTGTTGTACGATCGTCCGCTGGCCAATGAAACCGGGTTCTCGGTCGTTACTACCAACGTAGGTACAATCCGCAACCGAGGTCTGGAGTTTGTCGTGAGCGGAACACCCATTGTGGGCAAAGGGTTCAATTGGGACATCAGTGGTAATATCTCCTTCGAACGCGGCGACATCGTGGAACTGGCCAATCATGCTTCTTTTGTGGCCGGCAATAAATGGTATGTGGAAGAAGGAAAAGCCATCGGTAACTTCTTTGGCTGGAAAAACCTGGGTGTGTATCAGTGGGATGAATCCAATGCCTATACCCGCGACTGGCAAAAGCTCACTGTTGTATTGGATAAAGACGGCAAGCCCCTGTACGAAAACGGTAAGGCGTCATACTCCTACAATGGACAACCCTATACTGATAAAGTATACAGTCTCTATGATCCCTCCGGTAAGCTGAAAGGAGGCGACACGGAATGGCAGAATATGAACACGGACAGTTTGATCAATGATGCCGACAGGCATGTGATCGGTAACTATCAGCCGGATTTTTACCTCGGTATTGTCAATAACTTCCGCTACAAGCAATGGGGGCTCTCTGTATTGATCAACGCTTCCTGGGGAGGTATGATCTACAATACGCTTCAATACAATGCCAATTATCCTACGAATACTGGTCCCGGTTCACCGCAGGTATTGGCCAACTCCTGGAGAAAGCAGGGTGATGTTGCCACCATGCCTTATTATCCGCAACGTACCAATCGCGGAAGCCTGAAGCAGCATGGTAACAGCCTTTACCTCGAAGACCGTTCTTTTGTTCGGCTCTCCAACGTACGCCTTACGTATACGTTGAAGCCAAGCCTGGCCAATAAGGTCTTTGCGAAAGGAATTACCGCCTTTGTCTTCGGACAAAACCTGCTCACTTATACCAATTACACCGGGTATGATCCTGAGTTTAGTTCGAACAATGTGTTGACGCCAGGCGATGATACCGGTAAGTATCCCAAGCGCCGCGAAGTAGGGTTAGGTGTAAATATTAACTTCTAAATTGATTGCAATGCTGAATAAAAAATTATATATACCAGGCTTACTGCTGCTGACGATGCTGGCCGGCAGCTGTAAGAAGTTTCTTACACAAGACCCGCTGGCAGAAGTTGCCGAGTCGCAGTTCTTCAAAAGCAAATATGATGTAGATGCATCTGTGTCTGGCATGTACAAGTTGTTCCAGGATCAGATGGTGGGCGAGGGACAGTACAAAGACCGTTATCATATCTGGGGCGAGCATCGTTCCGATAATTTTGAGCGTTTTGTAAGTTATACAACGCCGGTGGTCAACGAGATCACGCTTAACGGCCTCACGCCCGATAATGAGTTCGCTTCCTGGACTGGCTTGTACAATGTGATCTATCGTGCCAATGTAAATATCAAGAAAGTGGCCGGGGCGGCGCAATACGATAGCCGCGTTACCAAAGAAGTGATCGATAAGGCGTTGGCGGAGAGCTATGCCATGCGGGCCATGGCCTACTTCTACATCGTACGGGTGTGGGGTGATGCGCCTATCTGGACGGAGCCTTATGAAAGCCTTTCCGATACGGCAAACCGTGCGCGTGAATCGGCTTCGAAGATCATCGATGAAGTGATCATCAAGGACCTTGATAAAGCCTATTCACTCACCCTGAAAAACCAAACGCCCATCGTATGGAGCATTGGGGAAGGTGCTATCTGCGCATTGATGGCCGATGTGTACATGTGGAAAAAGGATTATCCCAATGCCATCAAATGGTTCCAGAACCTCTTCAAGGCAAAAGCGCCTACTGGTAAAGTATTCGGAGGGTTGGCTATCACCGACCTGCAGCCTACCGCTACCTGGAAGCAGATGTTCACGGCCCCTGATAAGAGTATAGAAAGCATCTGGACGATCGACTGGAGTTTCGCTGCTGCAGGCTGTGCTTGCATGAGTATTTCCTATACGCCCAACAATAAACAGTATATCATCGATCTGGATGTTTGGAATAAATATTTCCTTCCTTACCAGAACACTGCCGCTCTGCCCGATGTGCGGGTGCGCCAGACACATGACGTATGGGCCAACAACCGCGACCGGTTCATCAAGTATTATAATTCGCCGGCTAACCCAACAGCTGCGTATACCTTCCCGGCTACGCCCGAAGAAATACCGGCCTATGTAACCATGTACCGCCTGGGCGATATGTACCTGCTGTATGCAGAAGCGCTGAACGGCAATGGTGATCTCGCGGGAGCACTCAAATACCTCAACTTCATCCGCAAACGCGCCGGTGTACCGGAATTTGTAGCTGGTGAAGCGGCCGTAGCCAGCAAGGAGGCCATGGAAGATGCTATTCTCCAGGAAAGGCAATATGAGCTCTATGGAGAAGGTAAAAGATGGTTCGACCTGGTACGTACCAACCACGTTCAAAAGGTGATGGACCCTGTGTTGAAAAGACGCCAGGCTGCTGCGGGCAGTGACGTAGTGGGCTTCCCCGACCTGCGTAAGATTGTGTGGCCCATCAATAGGTCCGTGCTCAACGCCAACAAGAAGCTGATCCAAAATGAAGCGTACACCGATTAAAATTGATCGCATGAAAACGAATAGTAAGAAACTCCTCCACATATTGACACTGGCACTTGCTGTGCTGGTTTTTTTACCCGGTTGTAAAAAGTTCCTGGGGCTCAGCCGTCAGGAAGACTTTGAGTACAAGCCGCAGACGCTCGATCCGAATATCAATATCAGTGCCCGCCAGTTCCTCGAGAACAGGTCGTATGGCGCCACTCCCCAGGATACAGTGTTTAAATGGATGCGCCTGGGGCTCGAGTATGCAGGTATTGACCTCGCCGAGTACGAGAAGCCCGACCGCACGTTCATCTTTTTACACAATGAGGCCATCCGCAGGTTCGATGGTACCGGCAAATTGAATGGCGGTCTCTTCTTTACGTACCCCCTTGCACAGAAAGACGGCAGCGGTAATTATATTGTAGATCCTGTTACCGGTCTTCCCAAAACAACGGCGGCCACCAAGTGGAGCGATTATGACAAAGAAACAGTGAAGAATTATTTTCTCTACCTGATTGGACAAGGCAAACTCAATTTTACCGACCTCAATAACCTGAACAAAGATGTTCAATCGCTGTTGCCTCCCAATACAACGGCTACCAAAGAGTCGCTGCTGGGTTGGGTGAATGGCGGTAAAGGATTTGACCAGGAAGGTAAGTTCTGGCTCAAGATCAGGAGTAATGACGATCTGGGACCTATCGTGTTTAATGATAATGCCAGTGACAGATCGGCCGGGTATATTGCCACCAATGGCATCATACACGTGTATGGTGTTGCCTTGCAGCCTTTCAGACCACAACAATAAAATCAAAATGGTGGCACTTTCAATGGGGAGTGCCACCTTTTTACGACAACGTTTTCGGTTTATTTTAATCTGTCCGGTACCTGTTGAAGACAATGTTTCCAGATATTCGTAGCATGAACAGGATATTAATTGCTTGTATTGTAATTATTAGCATTGGTTTAAGCCAGCAGGCCCATGCCCAGGTAAGTACCCGATTGAACAACAACTGGGAATTTTTGAAACAGGACCTTGGCGGCATCTGGGAAGCTGTTCGCCCCGTAGGTAAAGGCAATCCAGAAAGTGTGCCGTTGTGGGAGAACGTAACCCTGCCACATTGTGTCAATGCCACCGATGCCGTAGATCCTGATGTAAACTATTACCAGGGCCCTGCCTGGTACCGCACCCAGCTCGAGATCAAAAATCCCTATGCCAATGGCCGTATCCTTCTTCATTTTGAAGGGGCCGGACAAAAGACCGATGTCTACGTGTACACTACCAAAGTAGGTACCCATACCGGCGGCTACGATGAGTTTACGGTTGATATCACGGAAGCCGTCAATGCATTCACGCAAACCGACGTTTTTCAAAAGCAGTTCAAGGGCAAAGTGCCCATTTCAATCCGTACCGATAATTCACGCGACCTGGAAATGATCCCTTCCGATCTGTCCGACTTCAATCTCTATGGCGGCGTTTACCGGTACCTGAACCTCGTGTATACCCCTGCTTTATCCATTGATAAATTATTTGCCCTCGCCGAAACGGATAATGCCGGCAGGCTGGGCAGGCTCACGATCAAGTCCCGTTTTTATAATCCACAACGTGTCAGCAACACCTCGGTTGCAGTAAAACTATTCGACCCTGCCGGTAAACTGGTACATCAACTTACTAAAGAGATGCTGACCGGCTCCGCCGATGTCAACATTGCTGAACTGTCGGTGAAGAAACCGATGTTATGGTCAACGGAATCACCTAAGCTCTACACAGTAGAGGTAACCCTCAAACGACCGGAAGGTATTTTTACCCAACGGGAGAAGATCGGCTTTCGCCGGTTCGAGTTTGTAGAGAATGGGCCGTTCAAACTGAACGGCAAACGTCTCTTGCTGCGTGGTACCCACCGCCATGAAGATCATGCGGGGGTAGCGGCAGCAATGACAGAAGATCAGATGCGCACAGAAATGATCATGATGAAGGACATGGGCGTCAACTTCATTCGCCTGGGCCACTACCAGCAATCTCGTACCATATTGGAGTTGTGCGATAGCCTGGGCATAGTTGTATGGGAAGAAATTCCCTGGTGCCGTGGTGGTCTCGGTGGAGATGTCTACAAGGAGCAGGCCCGGCGTATGCTGCGCAATATGATCGAACAGCATTACAACCACGCTTCTGTGATCATTTGGGGCCTCGGCAATGAAAATGACTGGCCGGGCGATTTCCCCGAATTCGATAAAGAGAAGATCCGCACTTTCATGAAAGAGTTGAATGATCTCTCGCATCAACTCGATCCTACCCGTAAAACAGCCATCCGCCGCTGCGATTTCTGTAAAGACATCGTAGATGTTTATTCTCCCTCTATCTGGGCGGGGTGGTACCGTGGTATCTATACTGAATACAAATCGGTGTCGGAGGAAGAGTTCAAAAAAGTAAAACACTTTCTGCATGTGGAGTGGGGTGGCGATAGCCATGCCGGCCGCCATTCAGAAAGTCCCGATAAAGCATTACAAAACCTCAAGGCGTCCGGCGCTGCCGATGAGCGTGCAGGCGACGCCTCTTTGTACGGTGGCGCAGCCCGTGCCTCCAAAGATGGTGATTGGAGCGAGTCGTACATCTGTAACCTCATCGACTGGCACTTGAAAGAGCAGGAAAACATGCCCTGGCTTACTGGTACAGCCCAATGGCCTTTTAAGGATTTCTCCACTCCGGTGAGGCCCGATAATCCCGTACCATATATGAATCAGAAGGGTGTAGTAGAACGTGACTTCACCAGGAAGGAAGCCTACTATGTGTTTCAGTCTTATTGGACGGCCAAACCCATGGTACATATTTATGGCCACAGCTGGCCCATTCGTTGGGGAAATGATGGAGAAGAGAAGATGATCAAAGTATATTCCAATTGCGAAGAGGCAGAACTCTTCGTGAATGGAAAGAGTTATGGTGTAAAGAAGCGCAATAGCCAGGATTTTCCCGCCGCTGGCTTGCGCTGGAATGTGAAGCTGGAGAAAGGGCTCAACTCGATCAACGTGATCGCCCGTAAAGGCAAAGACTTCGTACGCGATAACCTCAGTTTCCAGTATCAGACAGAAAGCTGGGGCAAGCCCGCAAAACTCACCTTGCAGAAGGTAAAAGAAGAGAATGGCATTGCCACCGTAGAGGCCCGGTTACTCGATGAGAAAGGCATACCTTGTCTCGATGTGGCCAACTGGGTACGTTTCGGCCTTGCTGGTGATGGCAAGCTGATCGACAACCAGGGAACTTCTTCCGGCAGTCGCCTCGTTCAAATGTATAATGGACGTGCCACGATACGGATACAAACCAACAATGGAACCAATATCGTCAGTGCACAGAGCACAGGACTTAAAACGGTAACCACTACGTTGTAGAACATATGCGCATATTCCTTTGCATAGTAATGTTATGGGTGCAGGCTGTTGTAGCCCAGGAACTGTATGTGAGCAAACAGGGCCGCGACAGCAATCCGGGCACGAAAGTGCTGCCATTCGCTTCGCTGGAAAAGGCTAAAGCGGTTGCCGCTAAATATAAGTCGGGGGTAACCGTCCATATTATGCAAGGAACCTACTATCTGGCACAACCGCTGGTGTTTTCCAAAGCCGATAGCAGGAATGCCGGGGCCGATCTCACCTTTACGGCTTATAAGAACGATCAGGTCACGATCAAAGGTTCCCGCTTGTTGAAAGTGACCTTCAAGCCCTGGCGCGATGGGATATGGCAGGCAGATCTACCAGTGGGCAGCCCTTTACCGGATCAGCTTTATGTAAATGGCCACTTGCAGGTGATGGCGCGCTATCCCAATTATCAACCACATGCAAAGCCATTACAGGGAACCGCTGCGGATGCTATCAGTGCCGAAAGGGTACGCACGTGGAAGTCTCCTGGCGGTGGCTACATACATGCCCTTCATGGAAGCGAATGGGGCGGTATGCATTATCGCATCACCGGCAAAAAGAACGATAGCACGCTGGAGCTGGAAGGTGGCTGGCAAAACAACCGGCCTTCGCCCATGCATAAGCAATTCCGCTATGTAGAGAATATTATGGAGGAACTGGATGAGGCTGGTGAATGGTATGCCGATAGCATAAAGCGCATACTATATTATCATCCGGCCATGGGGCTGGATCTGCATAAGGCCATCATTGAAGTGCCCGTACTGCAAAACCTCGTTTCATTCAAAGGGTTGCCTGGTCAGCCTGTAAAGAATATTCATTTCAAAGGGCTCCGCTTCGAACACACCCTGCGTACCTTCATGAAGAACCGGGAACCGCTGTTGCGTTCCGATTGGACCATCCACCGCTCGGGGGCGGTATTCTTTGAGAATACGGAGAACTGTTCGCTCGAAAGTTGCGACCTGTTCGACCTGGGAAGTAACGCTGTTTTCTTCAGCAACTACAATGTGGCCGACTACGTGTACGATTGTCACATCGCCAGGGTAGGTGCCGGCGGTATCAGCTTCGTGGGCAATCCGTCTGCTGTACGTTCACCTGCCTTCCGCTATGAACAATTTGTACCTTATGATCAGATGGATTTAACACCCGGGCCTTCCGGCGTTGATTTTCCCGCACAATGTCTCGTAGCCGATAACCTGATCCACGATATCGGACTCGTCGAAAAGCAGGTAGCCGGCGTGCAATTGTCCATGAGCCAGTCGATCGATGTGTACCACAATACGATTTACAACCTACCCCGGGCCGGCATTAATGTGAGCGAAGGCACCTGGGGTGGTCATGATATCAGTTTCAATGAGGTCTTCAATACGGTGCAGGAAACAGGCGATCATGGCGCTTTCAATTCCTGGGGCCGCGATCGATACTGGCATCCCCGCAGGGCTGCCATGGATTCGCTAATGGCTGTCCATCCCGATCTGTGGCAACTGGATGCCGTATTGCCCACGCTTCTGCACGACAACCGCTTCCGGTGCGACAATGGTTGGGATATCGATCTCGACGACGGATCTTCCAACTATTATATCTACAACAATGTTTGTCTCAACGGCGGCTTAAAACTGCGCGAAGGATTTCACCGCGTAGTGAAGAACAATGTGATCGTAAATAACTCCTTTCATCCACACGTATGGTTTCTCCATAGCCGTGATACATTCATGCACAACATTGTATCCGGACCTTATTTGCCCATCCGCATCAATGACTGGGGAACTGGTGTGGACTCTAACTTCTTTTTGGACCAGGCCGCATTGCACACCACACAGCAATGGAGGATCGATCAGCATTCCGTAGCCGGTGATCCGCATTTTGAGAATGCTGCGCACGGCAACTATGCTATCACTTATCCCTCCCTTGCCTGGGACCAGGGTATCAGGCCGATCAGTAACGATTTTGGGGTGCGAACGGCCCGGCTGCGTGCAAAGGCGATGAAAGTGCCGCTGCCACAATTGGCCAATACGACCAGCGATGCGTCGGCCACT
The DNA here is from genome assembly GCF_029223285.1 of Paraflavitalea sp. CAU 1676. Lineage (GTDB taxonomy): Bacteria > Bacteroidota > Bacteroidia > Chitinophagales > Chitinophagaceae > Paraflavitalea. Next base: position 181,517 of record NZ_JARHUJ010000012.1, read on the forward strand.
CACCATTTCCTCGATATGAAGGTGAAAAACCTCCATACGCTCGCAGAGCGTTCGGCTACAGGTATGGACCGCGAAGTGGGTGTGCTGGTACTTGAAGTGCCCGCCTCATCGCCCTGGCATCAACAACTGCAGGCCAATGATGTGATACTGGGGCTGGGTGGAGAGCCGGTCAATAATGTGCAAGACCTTCTGAATGCAAAGATGAAAGTGCAGTGGCATGCCACTGCAGTGGTGATCATATTCCGCGATCAAAAAAGGCAGGAACTGAAACTGCCGCTGAAATAATAGAACAACTAAATCGACAACCATTGAAAAGGATTGTTTTCCTGTTTGCTGTATGCATTGGTTCGGGTGCTGTTCACGCACAAACCGATCCCCACCTGAAATTGTGGTATGCGAAACCCGCCAAAGCCTGGGAGGAAGCCCTGCCATTGGGTAACGGAAAAACCGGGGCCATGGTCTTTGGTCATGTGAAGACCGAACGTTATCAGCTCAACGACAATACGCTTTGGAGTGGTTTTCCCGATCCGGGCAACAATCCCAATGGCCCTACGGTGCTGCCGCAGGTACGCCAGGCGGTATTTGAAGGCGAGTATATTAAAGCCGCCGAATTGTGGAAGAAAATGCAGGGACCTTATTCTGCCCGCTACCTGCCACTCGGCAACCTGTTGCTGGATTTTGACCATGCCGATACGGTGGGCACAGCCTATTACCGCGATCTCGACCTTGCTACGGCCATAGCGGCCGTGCGGTACAGCAGCGGCGGCATTCAATACCAGCGCGAAACATTTACCAGCTTTCCCGATAAAGTAATGATGGTGAGGCTTACCGCCTCTACAGGCAAAAGCATCAGTTTTACGGCTGCGCTCACCAGTAAGCTGCATTTTTCAGTAACAGCTACCGCGGCCAATCAATTGGCGCTGACCGGTAAAGCTCCGAAGTTCGTAGCCAACCGGGAATCTGAGCCGCAGCAGGTAGTTTATGATGAAGATCCCAAAGGAGAAGGGATGAATTTCGTCATCTATCTGCGGGTGAAGAATGAGGGGGGCACGGTAAAGCAGTCGGGTGATAAGATCACCGTTACCAATGCGGATGCAGTTACTCTCTACCTCACAGAAGCGACCAGTTTCAACGGGTTTAATAAGTCGCCCGGAAAAGAAGGGAAAGCGCCGGGCATAGAAGCAGGTAATAATCTTAAAAAGGCACTTGCTTTTTCCTATGCACAACTGAAACAAAGGCATACAGCCGATTACCAGCAACTGTTCAACCGGGTAAAGCTCGATCTCGGCAGCAATGAGGCCGCCGTAAAATTGCCTACTGATGAAAGGTTGCGCCAGTTTGCCCAAAACAAAGGTGACAACCAGCTGCAAACGCTTTACTATCAATTTGGCCGGTACCTGCTCATCGCCAGCTCACGCCCCGGATCAAGACCGGCCAACCTGCAGGGTATCTGGAACGATCATGTGCAGCCGCCATGGGGTAGCAACTATACGACCAATATCAATACCGAAATGAACTACTGGCTGGCGGAGAATACCAACCTCTCCGAATGCCATCAGCCGCTCTTTGATTTTATGAAAGAGCTGGCCGTTAACGGAGCCGTTACGGCCAAAGTGAACTACAATATACCCGAAGGCTGGGTAACCCACCACAACTCCGACCTGTGGGCCAAGACCTCACCACCCGGTGGGTACGAATGGGATCCACGCGGCATGCCTCGTTGGAGTTGCTGGCCCATGGCAGGTGTTTGGTTCAGTACACACTTGTGGGAGCATTATCTCTATACCGGCAATAAGCAATGGCTGCAACAACAAGCCTGGCCTTTGATGAAAGGCGCTACGCAGTTCATGTTGCATTGGCTGGTAAAAGATAGTACTACCAATTTCCTCGTTACCAACCCTTCCACTTCGCCGGAAAATACCATCAAGCTGAATGGTAAGGAATACCAGGTAGCACTTGGCAGCACGATGGATATGTCGTTGCTGCGTGAGTTGTTTACCGCCGTGATCAGGGCCGGAGAGCAATTGAACATTGAACCTGCTTTCCGCAAACAGGTACAGCAGGCGCTCGATCGTTTGTATCCTTATCATATTGGGCAGTATGGCCAGTTGCAGGAGTGGTATGGTGATTGGGATGATCCGAAAGACAAGCACCGTCACCTGTCGCATTTATTTGGTCTGTATCCCGGCAGTCAGATCACCGTGCAGCAAACGCCCGAACTCGCAGCAGCTGCCAAACAATCGCTCATTCATCGTGGTGATGTAAGTACAGGCTGGTCGATGGCCTGGAAGATAAACTGGTGGGCAAGGTTACAGGATGGAGAGCATGCCTATAAGATACTGTCCGATGCTTTTACCTATATCGATCCTAACCAAACCCGCGAAACCATGGGTGGCGGCGGTACTTACCCCAATCTATTCGATGCGCATCCGCCATTCCAGATCGACGGCAATTTTGGGGCTACGGCCGGGATCACGGAAATGTTGTTGCAAAGCCATGCCGGATACCTGAGTTTGCTGCCTGCCCTGCCTGGCGCATGGCCTGCCGGTAGCGTGAAAGGGATAAAAGCACGCGGCAATTTTACGGTCGATATAAAATGGGAAGCCGGTAAATTGACAACAGCAAAGATCTATTCAGGAGGCGGTGGAGTATGTAGGATCAAAAGCACCACGCCGGTTAAAATAGTGGAAGTAAAAGCCAATATACTGAATGGCAATAATACTAATCCGTTGAATATTGCATACGGAAAACCTGTGTACCTGAAGGCCGCAGCAGCGAACCTCGTATCGGTTGGGAAAGAAGGGGAGTATGTGATCGAATTCCCTACGGTAAAAGGTAAAACGTATACGGTAACAGGTTATGTGAATGGTCGATAGTGGAGCGCGCAACGGATTGGAAATTCTAAAGACAAACATAACATGAATCGTAGCAAAAGCGTATTGTTATTGATCGGCCTGGTGGTATTGACCACCCGTATACTGGCGCAGGCGCCCGCCTGGACGGAAGTGGCCCCCGGTGTTTGGAAAGCCGTCATTGGCAAGCCCGAAGCATTTGACCTGTTGAAAGCTGCTGGCGCAGCGCCCAATAAAGAGGGACTGGCTGGCGTAGGAAAATCGGGCTTTCCGCTTTCTAAAACTGAAATAGCCGCCCGCGTACAGGATGGGAAAACCTATCTGCGTTTCCCCTTGCAAAAAGAAGAGCAGGTGTATGGTTTCGGTTTGAACTTTCAAACCGTACACCAACGTGGTAAAATTCTCCAGCTGCACGTAGATCATTTTGGGGGTAAGGACAATGGCCGTACCCATGCGCCTACACCTTTCTATGTGTCATCACTTGGTTATGGAGTGTTCATCAATGCAGCGCGATACCTTAACGTCTATGCAGGAACAGGCGTTCGCACAGACAGTAAAACGCCTCCTGTAGCCAAAGATCGCAATACAGATAAAACCTGGGCTTCCCGTCCTTACTCGGATGCCGTTGAAATTTTGGTGCCTGCAGGTGGGGTAGAAGTGTACCTCTTCGCTGGCCCCACTGCACTCGATGCCGTTCGCCGTTTCAATCTCTATCAGGGTGGTGGTTGCCTGCCCCCGCGCTGGGGACTTGGTTTTACGCAGCGCGTGCAAAGGCTTTATGATGCAGATGGTGTAAAGAAAGAAGCGAATGATTTTGAAGAGAAAGGATTCCCCCTCGATTATATTGGCCTGGAACCCGGCTGGCAAAGCAAATCATACCCCTGCACCTTCGAATGGGATAAGTCGAGGTTTCCGCAGCCCAAACAGTTTGTGCAGGAAATGCTGGACAAAGGCATTCGTCTCAACCTCTGGCTCAATCCTTATGTATCGCCCGATGCATCGATCTACAAATCCATATTGCCATATACAGGTTCGCATACCGTATGGGTGGGCGCCGTGCCCGACTTCACTTCCCCGCAGGCGCGTAATATCTTCTTTGGTCAGTTAAAGAAGGATCAGGTGGGTATTGGTGTGAGCGGTTACAAGATCGATGAAGTGGATGGGTACGATCATTACCTGTGGCCCGATGTGGCGACCTTCCCCTCGGGCAATAGCGCCGAGCAATTACGTCAAACTTACGGTGTATTGGCGCAACGGTATAGTACCGATATGTACAGACAGCAAAATAGCCGCACTTTCGGACTGGTGCGTGCTTCCAATGGTGGCGCTGCCTCTTTCCCCTATGTGATCTACAATGACTATTATAACCACGAAGACTTTATCACCGCGCTCATCAATAGTGGCTTTGCCGGTGTATTGTGGACGCCCGAAGTGCGTGCCTCCAAAACGGGCGAAGAGTGGTTGCGTCGGTTTCAAACCGTGATCTTTTCGCCCATGGCGATGATCAATGCCTGGTCGAGCGGTACCAAGCCCTGGACCTATCCCGAAGTGGCGGAGCAGGTAAAACAACATGCTTTGCTGCGCATGCAAATGATGCCTTACTGGTATTCGGAGTTTGCCAAATATCATTTCGAAGGCACGCCGCCTTTTAGGGCTATGAACCTGGAGCCAGGCTTCAAACAGGAAACAAAGAAAGAAGCCGTGAATGAGAATCTTGAACAGAATCCATACGCGGAAGCGGCTTCGAAAGAGATCAAAGATCAATACATGGCGGGCGAATACCTGTTGGTGGCTCCCTTGTTCACCGGACAAACAACCCGCAAAGTAATATTGCCAAAAGGTAAGTGGTACGATTTCTATACCGGCGCCTACGTGGGCAATGGTGAGGTGATCAGCGTAACGCCCGGCCTCGATAAAATACCCGTATACGTGAAAGACGGAGGCATCATTCCGATGATGCCGGCGAGACTTCATGCGCCCAAAGCTGGTGAAGTGGTTGACATCGAGATCCGTTATTACGGAGAAAAGCCCTGCACTTACAAACTGTATGATGATGATGGCGAAACCTTCAACTATGAAAAGGGCGCTTATAGCTGGCGGACCATCACCGTATCGAAGGATGCGGCCGGACAAGTTAAGGGAAACATAACGGCGCCCGTAACCGGTAAGCCCAATACGATCGGTAAAGTGACCTTTACCGGCATGACGAAATAATAACCCGGTGCCGGCGCGGAAGCGCCGGCACCGGTAGTTCTAATACAACGATTATGCATTGGAAAATAGAAATCGATAGATCCATCACCGGACAGTGCGCGATCGCCTTCGCCATGCTGCGCAGGTGGCGTAAGCTATGGTGGACAGGTGTACTGTTGATCATAGCTTCAATGGCCACGGGGCAACAGGCTATTGATTATACCAGGGTTATTTCGAAGACCCTGCGTAAGCAGGTGTTGAAGGAAGCGGCCTGGGCCATGCAACAGGAGCCGGTTACCGTTACGGCTGATCATTCCCCTCGCAGCGCAGGCGGTCGGCACGATTTCTATTCCGAAGGCGATTACTGGTGGCCCAATCCCGTTTCCTCCGATAGCCCCTACGTACAAAAGGACGGCATGACGAATCCCGGCAATTTCGTGGCCCACCGGCTGGCGATGATACGTTTCAGTCGTATCATGGGTGCACTGGCATCGGCTTATAAGATCACCGGCGATCAAAAGTATGTAGTACAGGCGCTGAAGCATTGCCGGGCCTGGTTTGTCGATACGGCTACGTTGATGAACCCTAATCTGCTGTATGCGCAGGCCATCAAAGGGCGGGCTACCGGCCGGGGTATTGGTATCATTGATACCATTCATTTTATGGAAGTGGTACAGGCCCTGACAGCCATGCAACAGGCTGCTGCAATGGATGCGGCGGTACTGACAGGCGCAAAGAGCTGGTTTGAGCGATACCTGCAATGGCTAACCACCGACCAGTACGGCAAAGATGAAATGAATGCTACCAATAACCATGGCACCTGTTGGGTGATGCAGGTGGCGGCATTTGCAAAATTCACCGGCAATAACACCTTGCTGGAGTTTTGCAGCAACCGCTACAAGACGGTTTTGCTACCCAACCAAATGGCTGCGGATGGTAGTTTTCCGCAAGAGTTGAGAAGGACGAAACCCTATGGTTATTCCCTGTTCAACCTCGATGCCATGACAACCCTTTGCCGCATCCTGTCGACTAAGGAAAATGACCTGTGGGCTTTTCAAACAGCCGATGGCCGCTCGATGAGGAAGGGTATTGAATATCTCTATCCCTTTGTGGCCGATAAAGGGAAATGGCCTTTTAAACAGGATGTGATGTATTGGGAGAACTGGCCCGTAGCGCATCCCTTCCTGGTATTTGGTGCCCAGGCCTATGGTAAAAAGGAGTGGCTGGCTACCTGGCAAAAGCTCGACCATGCGCCGTCGGTAGAAGAAGTGATCCGTAACCTGCCGGTGCGTAACCCATTGATCTGGTAGTGCTGGTTTGTAGAGCGGAGCGATCATCAACTACAAAATAATCAAGCGGATAATGACATTGACATATAAACATATCTGGAACACACTGTTGCTTTCATCGGTCGTTGGCTTGTCTGCACAGGCACAAACAGCCGGCGACGAAGACAAGGAAATGTTCAATCGCGCCAAAGCACGCGATCAGGAAGCGATTGATGCCGCTGTAAAAGAGTGGTGGACGAGTTCAATGAAAACGCACGATCAGCGCATACAATGGTGGCGCGAAGCGCGTTTTGGTATGTTCATTCACTGGGGTGTTTATTCACTGCCCGGCGGCGAATGGAAAGGTAAAAAGGTGGGGGGCTATGCCGAACACCTGATGCGTAAGGAGAAGATCTCCCGGGCCGAATACCTGGGGCTCGCTCATCAGTTCAATCCCGTCAATTTTAATGCGGAGCAATGGATATTGCAGGCAAAGGCGGCCGGTATGAAGTATTTCATCATAACTGCCAAGCACCATGATGGATTTGCGATGTACAATTCGGGTGTGTCGGACTTCGATATCATCGATCAAACGCCCTTTAAGCGCGACCCCATGGCCGAACTGGCGGCGGCCTGCAAAAAGCATGGGATGCGTTTCGGGTTCTACTATTCGCATGCATTCGACTGGGAGCATCCCGATGCGCCGGGCAATGACTGGGAATTCAACAATCCCGGTGGCGACAAGCTGCTGCATGGCGGTGCACGCTGGTACGATGAGCATCCGGAATTATTGCCCAAGGCACAAAAGTATGTAGCGGAGAAAGCGATCCCGCAGATCAAGGAACTGATCAATAAATACCATCCCGATATATTGTGGTTCGATACGCCGCACAAATTGCCATTGTCGGAGAATATCCATATCCTGCAGGCCATCCGCGAAACGGATCCCAATGTGGTCGTGAACGGACGGCTGGCCAGAAGTGCGGATATCAGCTTTGGCGATTATAAGAATACGGCCGATCGTCCGGCCGAGTTCTATCCGGTGGAAGGTGATTGGGAAGCAATCCCTACCACTAATGAATCGTATGGGTACAGCAAATACGACAGTAGTCATAAATCAGTGGCATTCTTTATTCAGTTAATGGCTAAGTCGGCCTCCCGTGGTGGCAACCTGCTGATGAATATCGGTCCGAAAGGCGATGGTACTTTCGATGCAAGGGATGTAGCTATCCTGCAGGGAATCGGCGATTGGGTGAAGAAGAATTACGAGAGCGTAGGTGGAGCTGGCGCCTCGGGCATGCCTTTGCAGAATTGGGGCGTAACCACCCGAAAGGATAAGAAATTATACCTCCATGTATTTCAGTGGCCACAGAATGGTAGGCTGCAGGTGGGCTCAATGCCTGCAATGGCAAAAAAAGTATACCTGTTGGCCGATGGGGCAAAGCTGCCTTTGAAGTTTGTGCAAACTGCCACCAGTGATGGACTTACAGGCATCACGGTTAGTTTGCCTGCAAAGCCAAACGATACAACCAATACGGTGCTGGTGGTTGAGCTGGGCAACGAGCATAAGATTGGTAAGGGCGTGTTTGTGCACAGTAATATACCGCTTACACGCCTGCTCGCTTTTGATGCGGTGCAAACGGGCAAGGGATTTCAATTTGGCGATGGTAAAACCGATAAGTACTATGTAGCTGGCTGGAAACTGGCCAGTCAATGGTTGCATTGGGACCTACGGTTTGATACACCCGCTAAATATAAGATGATCATTAAATATCTTGCGGGTCCTGATGCCGGCGGTACCTACCGGGTTGAGTTGGATGGCAAGGGGCAAGAGTATAGCGTGCTGAAGGCGAAAAAGGACACAGAGGTGCAAGTGCAGGACCTGGGCGAGGTGACAGTATCGCCCGGGTCACGTCAATTGATCGTAAAGCCTGTTGCCGTAGTGGGGCAGGAGCTGATGAAAATACTGGAAATACAATTGATCAAAATCCCATAATAACGATAACATGAGAGTACTCGGAAGTTTAGCGATGGGCGTATTCATGTGTGGCGCCCTGCAGGCTCAGGTAAAATTGCCAAAGGTGTTTGCCGATGCAGAGAAACAAACGGAAGTAATGTTGAAGGCGGTGCCGCAGGCGAAAGGTGATAAGCCCGAGCTGGTATCTCCCCGTACAATAGAGAACGGTAAGTTGAAGCTGGTGGCCTCCCGCGACTGGACAAGCGGCTTCTTCCCGGGCGTGCTGTGGTTCCTGTATGAGTATACGGGCAAGCAGGAGTGGCAAACACAGGCCCGCGCTTATACTGCCAATATCGAAAGGGAGAAGACCAATGGAGGTACCCACGATATGGGTTTTAAAGTGTATTGCAGCTTTGGTACAGGCTACAGGCTTACCAATGATGCGGCTTATAAAGACGTGATCATTCAATCGGCTAAGACATTGTCAACGCGTTTCAATCCCAAAGTGGGTTGCCTTCGTTCGTGGGATCATCATAAAGAGGTGTGGGGCTTCCCGGTGATCATAGACAACATGATGAACCTTGAATTGCTGTTTGAAGCTACGCGCCTCACCGGCGACTCTTCCTTCCATAAGATCGCGGTGAGCCATGCCAACACTACGATGAAGAACCACTTCCGGGCTGACTATAGCTCTTACCATGTGATCGACTACGATACCCTAACCGGGGCGGTGGTGAAGAAGAATACCCACCAGGGGTATAGTCATGAGTCGGCCTGGTCGAGAGGACAAGCCTGGGGACTGTATGGTTATGCGATGTGTTATCGCTATACGAAAGACCCGGCTTACCTGGCGCAGGCTGAGCACATTGCTTCCTTTATCCTGAAACATCCTCATATGCCTAAGGACCTGGTACCCTATTATGATTTCGATGCGCCGGGTATACCCAATGAACCGAGGGATGCTTCAGCCGCTGCTGTGATTGCATCGGGACTGTATGAGTTGAGCGGCTATAGCAAGGAGGCAAAGTATTATCGTAAAACGGCCGATAAGATCGTGAGCAACCTTACACAGTCTTACCGTTCGCCCATCAGCGAAAACTTTGGTTTCCTGTTGTTGCATAGCACGGGTTCGAAGCCTTCCAACAGCGAAGTAGATGTGCCCTTGAACTATGCCGATTATTACTACCTGGAAGCTTTGTTGAGGGGTAGGAAGAAGTAGCGGGGAAGGAATTAAGTTCTCCCGAAGCGCTTGAAGATTCATTTTTATGTTGGATTATATAGAAAAAGCCTCCGCTCGGAGGCTTTTTCTATATAATAGTATTATGTGACGTGCTAAAGTGATCTCAACATTTTCATGAAGAAATCTGCCTGCTCCTGGGTTTTGATGACTTTTCCTAATGAAGAAGTCCCGCCTGATTTAAGGGTATACTTTACGGCAGGATAGGTGCCTTTTTTAGCCTGCTCTGCGTATTCTCGGGCCTCATTTAATATTTTCTCTTTTGAGACTTTCTGTTTCATATCATTAAAATTATGAATAATTTCTGAAAGTGAGACAATAGGGTCAGTCGTCGGATTTTAATTTGAATATGAAGTAGTTATAAAGCTTCTGAGATCTAATGGTTTCATTTTTTGAAATTCTTTTGGGAATTGATATTAAATCCTCGGGGTCGTATTCGGTTAAGTTGTCTCTCAAAATCCTTAGGTAATAATTTATACCATAGATGTCGAAGATCGTGCTCAGGTATTCGTAATTGTTTAGGATGCACCTGTAGTACATGTATGCTCGTCGCGTGTCGGAGCATTAATTTCATTTTTGTCATCAACAGGACCAAATGCGAGATTATAGACTTCAGGAAGGAAGGGGTGTTCCTCGTCGCTTATTTTTACAGCAATTTGCGAAATGCCCCCATTCGATTGAGGGCAGGAAAACATATTATAGTGCAGATTATTGTCCTTTGCTTTTAACTCGTATCGGTTCTCAAGGTCAATTTTAATGTTCAATGCCATCCGGGATATGGATTAAGGCAATAGTATACGAGTTTTCCTCAGGTTTGGTTTTGGTACCTGCAAAAGAGAGGAGGTTGAATTTGCGCGGGCCGTCGTACATTAGCCCCTCATTCCAAACCATGCGTACCAGCGTTTTTGTCATTCTTGCAATCCTTTCTATAACGGCGTGCCGTAACAAACGGACTTCACCGGGTGCGGCTGTTATCGACAAATCCGCTGTACGTGACATCGCAGGTTTGTGGTACGCAACCGACGAAACCTACGCCTTGCTGGCAAAGAAGAATTACAAACAGGACACTGTCTTTATTGAACTGCGACCAGATTCTTCTTTCAAAGTCCGCCTGCCCGACTGCCTGGATGCAGCCGCCAAAGGCGGCATGATATGGGATGCCATCGGCTCCTGGAAATTAAGACAATCCGGTAGCGCCTGGAAACTACTCCTGGCTTTTGAGAAAGGTCGCCTCTTCCGGTATCGGACATATACTGATTTTGATATATTGATGACGGATTCGGTATTGACACTTGCCCGTGTTGTCGGGAATCCGGATAAGGAAGAAATATTGCAATTCGTCCGGGCGCATTGACCGGATGGCGATAGCGTGCTTTGAACTAATGCATATCTCAATATTCCTATCTGCTAAATAACAAATTGATACATTGAATCGAATCGACCGACTCATGGGCCTCATCACCGTACTTCAATCCAGGAAGTACGTGTTGCCAGAAAAGATTGCCGAAAAATTCGGGATGAGCGTACGCACTGTTTACCGCGATGTAAAAGCCCTCAATGAGATCGGTGTACCCGTGGGCTTCGAACCCAATAAAGGTTACCATATTGCTCAGGGATTTTTTCTGCCACCCCTGCTGTTCACCACCGAGGAGGCAAATGCCCTCATTCTCTTGCAAACGCTCGCCAACCGTTTCACCGATCAGTCTATCGCCAGACACAGTACCTCAGCACTCAATAAGATCAAAGCCGTGCTGCGTTCCTATGATAAAGAAATGGCCGATCAAATGAGTACGCAGATTAATATTTATGTACCCGAAGACGAGAAAGCCGCTGCCGCCCACCTCGCCACCCTCCAGCAGGCCATCGCACAAAAGCATATCCTTCACATCAAATACGCCGATAACAAAGGCGCGCATACCGAACGAGACATTGAACCGGTGGGCCTCGTTTTCTACACCTTCCAATGGCACCTTATTGCCTGGTGCTGGCTCCGGAACGAATACCGCGATTTTAAAGTGAAGACCATCGTCAAGCTTACCAATTCCGGCAAGCCTTTTCGGAAAGAACATGCCTTCAAAGCCGAAGAATATTTAAAGTTTTTTTCTCAGCGCTGAAACTGACTGCCATAGGGTTGTCAGTGACCGGCTTTTACTTTGTGGTCAACAAAATCAGGGGAATACCCCTCGCAAAGTATAGCCATGGAACAAATTCAACTCAATGCAGCAGGCGAAGTGATCCTCACGCCTGCTGCTTCTTCTTCTCAACATGATTTCGATTTTCTGCAAGGTAGTTGGCTGGTTCATAACCGCAAGCTCAAAACAAGACTTAACGGATGTACTGAATGGGTAGAATTTCCTGCTACGCAAGAGTTTTGGAAAGTACTACAGGGAATGGGTAATACCGATCGTTTTATTACAGTGGTGGATGGTAAGCCGTTTGAAGGCCTCACACTTCGCCTGTTCAACCCGGCAACGCGCTTATGGAGCATTTACTGGGCCGATAGCAATGTGGTAGCACTTGACCCTCCTGTGCTGGGCTCCTTCCAGGATAATATTGGCCACTTCTTTACCCGGGACACCTTCAATGGTATCCCCATTATCGTACGCTTCCAATGGGATGCCACCAATCCCGCACAGCCCGTTTGGAGTCAGGCCTTTTCCAACGACCAGGGACAAACCTGGGAATGGAACTGGTATATGTATTTTACAAAGGCAGATTGAATAGGCTAGCCCGGCGTGCAGTACAATGCTGCCAATATCACTGAATAGAAAGTAAAATCAACGCGTGCAGCAACCGCAATTATTGAGTTAGTTGTGGAACAAATAGCACCGGCCCCGGCATCAACCTGCCGGAGCCGTTAGCAGCTTTTTGTTCATCCATTAACCAAATCTATGCACTGCAAAACGATTGCTTTCCTGTGTCGGCTCCTTGCCGTTATGTACTTATTGACAGCCTCTTACACCATTACTTACGCCCAGGCACCATTGGTGTCTATGCAGAATGGCAAGCTGGCCTATAACCAGTATGCCAATGAAGGCCAGCAGAATGCCGTGAACACTGTGCCCGATTTCTCCAACGCCGGTTATAAGGGTGGCGGAGTAACATTGCCCACGCTCGCTGTTGTTAAAACAGTCACTGCGCCAGCCAGCGGCGACACCCGGGCACTGATACAAGCCGCTATTGATGAAGTAAGCGCCCTTGCGCCAGATGCCAATGGTTACAGAGGCGCCGTATTACTCAAAGCAGGCATATACCCCATAGAAGGCACTGTATTCATCCGTACAGGGGGAGTCGTGCTGCGTGGTGAAGGAACCGGACTACAGGGTACTGTACTCATAGCTACCAAAAAAGAACAGCATACGCTGATTACGCTCCAGGGTGCCGGTAGCGGTTATGCTGAAGTGGCAGGTAGCCGTGTTAAGATCACCACACCTTACCTGGCCACGGGCGCCAAAACGCTCGAAGTATCGGCTGGTCATAGCATACAGGTCGGTAACAATATTGTGGTACAGCGCATGCCCAATGAAGCCTGGATCGATACGCTCGATATGCGTCAATACGGGTGGACGGCCTCCGGCTATCGCAATACCTATGAACGCAAGGTGGTAGCCGTGCAGGGAAACTCCATTACGCTTGATATTCCTATCGTCGATCCGCTCGAAGACGCCTATGGCGGTGGCGATGTATTCAAAGCCAATATCACCGGGCGCATTCAACAAAGCGGTGTTGAGAACCTGCGCATGGAATCCTTCTTTGCCAGCAACGACGATGAAAGCCATGGCTGGAACGCTGTTCAGCTCAACCGTGCCGAAAACTGCTGGGTGCGCGATGTGGTGGCCAAATACTTCGGTTATGCGGCGGTGAACATCTCCAATATGTCGCGCTACAACACCGTACAGGATTGCGCTATGATCGATCCCAAATCGGTCACCACCGGTGGCCGCAAATATTCATTCAACCTTGAAGGCAATGCCACCCTCAACCTCTTTCAGCGTTGCATGACCTGGGGTGGCCGCCACGATTTCGTAACAGGCTCCCGTGTACCGGGTCCCAACGTTTTCCTCGATTGTATGGCCGATAACACGCAGTCCGACATAGGCCCGCACCACCGCTGGTCTGCAGGCCTGTTGTTCGATAATATTTACGGCGGACAAATACATGTTCAAAATCGCAAAGCATCGGGCAGCGGCCATGGTTGGGCCGGTGCGCAAACCATGTTCTGGAATTGTTATGCCTATAAAGGCGATATCGAAGTGGAAAGTCCCAAAACGGCTAAGAACTGGGGCATCGGTTGCATTGGCCCCAAACAAACCAGCGGAGGTTATTGGGAAAGCTGGGGCACGCATGTATTGCCACGCAGTCTCTACCTGCAACAACTCGAAGACCGGCTCGGTGCGCAGGCTGTGCAAAATATTATAACCCCTCAACAGGTGCAGGGACGCATCTGGGATAGCCTGAAGGCCAATGCCGCCAGGATCGCCCAGGAACCTAAAGTGCCGGTAGGCACATCCGGGCCCAGTGCCTCGTTTGACATTACAGACAACGGTGGCACCATCACCGGTCAATATCCCAACACTACCAAGCCTTCGGAAGATGTGCCCAGCCTCATCGATAATGCTACGAATACAAAGTACTTCCGTAGTGGTCGTACCAACCTCTGGGTCCAGTATCAATCGACTGTGCCGGCAATCATTACCCGTTATACCATCTCTTCAGCCAACGATGTGCCCGAGCGCGACCCTAAAAACTGGAAGCTGTCTGCGTCGAACGACGGCGTCAACTGGCTGGTGCTCGATAGCCAGGTCAACCAAACCTTCGCCAGCCGTTTGCTGACCAAAACTTATAAGATCGATACCAACGTAACTGCCTTTTCTTACTACAGGCTCACCATCACCGCCAACAATGGACAAACCGGTACCCAGTTCTCCGAATGGGAGTTGTTTGAAAGAAGGATACAACATATTTCGATGGGCGACATACCGGATCAAACCTTTGGCGATGATCCTTTTGAAGTGGTCACCAGCAGCAATGCCGGATTGCCCGTGACGGTAGAAGTACTGTCTGGCCCCGGCATCCTGGCCGATTCATTCGTTACCATCACCGGTGCAGGTGCCATTCTGCTGCGCGCCAGTCAGCCGGGTAATGACCAGTATTTTCCCGCCAGCATAGAAAAGCAGGTGATCGTGAATAAAGCCCTGCAAACGGTACACATCAACGAAGTGGCGGCAAAGATATTTGGCGATGCGCCTTTCGAGCTGAGTGCCACTGCCAGCACTGGTCTGCCGCTGGTATTGGAAGTAACGGGACCTGCAACGCTCGCGGCTAATACTGTTTCAATAAAAGGTGCAGGCACCATAAGGGTCACAGCTACACAGCCGGGTAATGATAATTATGAAGCAGCTACTGCCGAACAGTCCATTATAGTTAATAAAGCCACACAGACTATTTCATTTGGCGCTCTTGCTCCCAGGTTGAAGAATGAGACCGTGAACCTGGTTGCCACGGCCACCAGCGAGTTGCCTGTTGCCTTTAAGCTAATGTCAGGTGCCGGTACTTTAACGGGCAATTCTCTTAAGCTGAATGATGAAGGGTTGGTGACGGTACAGGCTGAGCAGGCCGGTAATGAGAATTACGAAGCTGCTGCCCCCGTACAGCAAACCATCCTGGTATTGGGACTCGACTATCTCAAGCCAGGTGTTGGGGTGCTGGTGTATCCCAATCCTACCACCGGACCGCTCAAGGTAAAAGTGGTCAGGAAGCCAGAGCGCAGCTATTCCTTTCTTCTCATCGATCGCAATGGCGTGGTAGTGGCATCAGCCAATCTGCCGGCCGGTAGCAGCACCAATGAAGTGAATTTCAAGCTCGCCGGCAAAATAAACGGCCTTTACTTCCTGCATGTAACAGATGGGTACGAAAAGTCGGTAAGGATCATCGTGAAGTACTGATCGCAACATCGTGGATCATGAATAGCGCCCCGCTCCGGCGGGGCTTTTCTCATTACAATGACGTTAGTTGAGGTCTTTGCTGCGTATGGTATTTTATCTGTCCTGAACTGTCCTGATATTTTGCTAATAACGTTGAATGCTATGCCAAATGCTGCAGTACAAATCGCTCAAATCAATTCTAATTTGCTGCTACAACGATTGCCAATACTAACTACCGTATGCCATATACGCTGCGTTATATTATTCTCCCGCATTTATCCCAAACTAACATAACCAAATGTAATGCTTATGATCAGAAAGTTACTGTGCATAACAGGGTTCCTCCTGTTGTGGTGTGCCGCTTTGCACGCCCGGCAAAATAACCTGTCGCCGGTGTCGCCACCCACCGCTGGCGTTCCGGAACCGAATCGGCCTGCTTTAAAAGAAGTGCGGGGAACGGTCTCCGACTCGGCCGGCGTATTGGCTGGGGTATCGGTGTCCGTAAAAGGACAGGACAATGTAGGCACCACTACCGATCTCAGCGGTAAATATATCCTCAATGTGCCCGATGAAAATGCCGTACTCATTTTTACGATGGTCGGATACGATAGCCAGGAATTGCCGGTGCGGGGCAAGGATGTCATCAATGTAAAGATGTTACGATCCTCCAATTCCATGAACGATGTGGTTGTCGTGGCATTTGGCAAACAAAAGAAACGGGAGGTCGTTGGTTCGGTTACCTCCATCACTCCCAGCGAGTTGAAGATACCCTCCAGCAATCTCACCAATGCGCTGGCAGGCCGCCTGGCCGGGATGATCGCTTATCAGCGTTCGGGTGAGCCAGGGCGCGATAACGCCGAATTCTTTATCCGCGGTGTAACCACCTTCGGTTACAAAAGAGATCCGTTGATCCTGATCGACAATGTGGAGTACACTACCAGCGATCTGGCGCGCCTGCAACCAGATGATATCGCCAGTTTTTCAATCATGAAGGACGCTACCGCCACGGCACTGTATGGAGCACGCGGCGCCAACGGCGTTATCCTCATCACGACCAAGGAAGGTAAACAAGGCAAAGCAAAGATTGCCCTGCGGGTAGAGAACTCGCTCTCGTCGCCCACTCAGAATGTAGACCTGGCCGATCCCGTTACTTACATGACCCTCGAAAATGAGGCCAACGCTACCAGGGGTAACCTGATCCTTCCTTATACACAGGCCAAGATTGAGAATACGGCATCAGGTAAGAACCCTGTCGTGTTTCCCACCACCGACTGGCGCAAGATGCTGTTTAAAGATCATACCATGAACCAGCGGGCCAATTTCAGCGTAAGCGGCGGCGGCCAGGTAGCCACCTATTTTGTGTCGGCTTCCTTCAATAAAGACAATGGCGTGCTCAACGTCGACAAGCGCAATAATTTCAATAACAACATCGATCTCCGCACCTATACCCTCCGGTCGAATGTGAACATGAAGATCACCAAAACAACCGATGCCTGGGTAAGGTTGTACGGACGCTTCGACGACTACAAAGGCCCCATCGATGGCGGGAAAGGGTTGTATGAAAAAGTAATGCGTACCAATCCTGTCCTCTTCCCGGCCTGGTATCCGGTGGATGAGGAGCATAAAACAACCAATCATATCCTGTTCGGTAACTACGACAGGGGCGATTACCTCAACCCCTATGCCGACCTCGTAAGAGGCTATAAAGACGAGTCGAACTCGCTCATGATGGCACAGGTAGAGCTGAATCAAAGCCTTTCCTTTATAACGCAGGGCCTCGCTTTTAAAGGAACACTCAATACCAATCGCCGCTCCAACTTCGATGTAGCCAGGGCCTACAGGCCGTTCTATTATAATGTCGGGTCTTACGACAAGTTTAATAATACCTACAAGATCTACAATATCAACCCCGATCAGGGAACCGATTTCCTCGATTATGCCGAAGGGGATAAGAACGTGTTGTCGATGTTCAACTTTCAGGGTTTGCTGAACTATAGCCGCCTGTTTAATGACAAACACCAGGTGAGCGGCCTCATCGTATTCCTGGCGCAGAACCAGCTGGAAGGAAATGCCAGTTCGCTGCAGAACTCATTACCAAGCCGTAACCTCGGCCTCTCCGGAAGGGCTACCTATGGATACGATAATAAATACTTCGCTGAATTCAATTTTGGATACAATGGCTCCGAACGTTTTCATGAAGCAGAGCGTTTTGGATTCTTCCCTTCAGCGGGACTTGCCTGGTATGTCTCCAACGAACCCTGGTTCGACGGGATCAAGCTGCCTGTTACCAAATTAAAACTGCGCGGTACCTATGGATTGGTAGGCAACGATGCCATCGGTAATAAAGACGATCGTTTCTTCTACCTCTCCAATATCAACATGAACAGTGCTGCCAACGGCGCCAGCTTCGGAACCGATGGTGGCTACAGCCGACCCGGTATTTCAGTAAGCCGGTACGATAATCCATTCATTACCTGGGAAACCTCCGAAAAAGGCAACGTTGCCATGGAGCTGGGCTTATTCGATAAAGTAGAGGTCATTGCCGAATACTGGTGGGAGCATCGCTACAATATCCTTATGAACCGTACTATTCCCAAAACACTTGGCCTGCAAGGTTCACCGCCCAAAGCCAACGTGGGCGAAGCGCGTGCACAGGGAATTGATATATCTATCGATTATTCCGAAAGGATCGGCAGCGACTGGATCATCAATGCCCGTGGCAATTTCACGTATGCTACCAGCCAATTCGATGTGTACGAAGAGCCTAAATACGATGATGCTTATTTGTCGTACGTAGGGAAGAAGATATCCCAGCAAAGAGGGTATATCGCCGAGCGCCTGTTTGTGGATGATGAAGAAGTGCGCAGCTCGCCCTTCCAGGATGCCAATACCCGGGGAGGAGATATCAAGTTTCGCGATGTGAATGGCGACGGACAGATCACCACCCTCGACCAGGTATTCATCGGCCATCCCACTACGCCGGAAATTACTTATGGATTTGGCGTATCGTCCAAATACAAAGGGTTCGATTTCTCGCTTTTCTTCCAGGGATCTGCGCGCTCTTCCTTCTGGATCGACGTAGTATCCACTTCTCCATTTGTCGATATCGATGGTACACCCGGTATTAAATCGCAAAACCAGCTGTTGAAAGCCTATGCCGATAATCATTGGTCCGAGGAGAACAGGAACCTTTATGCCTTATGGCCCAGACTCAGTCCCGTTGTGCATAGCAACAACGTGAAAACAAGTACCTGGTTCATGCGCAACGGCGCCTTCCTGCGGCTTAAACAGGTAGAGGCTGGTTATACATTCTCTAAACGCCTGCTGCAAAGAATGAAAATGGACAACTGCCGCATTTATGTAAATGCCAACAACCTGTTATCCTTTAGCCACTTCAAACTGTGGGATATCGAAATGGCAGGCGAAGGGTTGGGTTACCCGGTACAGCGGGTCCTCAACCTCGGTATACAACTCGGTTTTTAAGGAAGAAAAGTGTCGTGTAAAATTAAATCATCATGAAATCATTCAAGCTATACGGCGTGCTGCTCTTGTTGCTGACGACAGGCGCCTGTAAAAAATACCTCGATGTGGTGCCCGACAATGTGGCCACCATCGATAATGCCTTCACCCTCCGGTCTTCGGCCGAACGTTACTTGTTTACCTGTTATTCCTATATGCCGCGTTCCGGTAGTTTTAATGATAACCCGGCCATGAATGCAGGCGACGAATTGTGGTACATGTTCCCTTCAAAAGACATCAATACCAATTTCTGGAACATCGCCCGGGGGGAGCAGAATGCCTCCTCGCCGCTGGGCAATTTCTGGGAAGGCACCAATAGCGGCCGGCCTTTATTTACGGGCATCCGCGATTGTAATATCTTCCTCGAAAACATTCACCATGTGCCCGATATGGACCGTTTTGAGAAAGACCGCTGGAGCGCCGAAGTGAAGTTTCTCAAAGCCTATTACCATTTTTATCTCCTGAGGATGTATGGTCCCATACCTGTAACGAAGGTCAATCTGCTCGTTGGCAGTAAGCCCGAGGCGGTGAAGGTGTACCGGGATCATGTCGATAGCGGCTTCAATTACGTGGTGCAGCTGCTCGATGAGGTTATGGAGAATGAACAATTGCCCGATCGCATCGTAGGTACGGAAGCCACCGAGCTGGGCCGCATCACCAAGAGCATTGTAACGGCCTTTAAGGCAAAAGTGCTGGTAACGGCTGCCAGTCCGCTGTTCAATGGTAACACGGAATATGCCGGCATGAGTGATCCCAAGAGTGGAGGTAAACCGCTCTTCAATACCACCCTCGATCCGCAGAAATGGGCAAGGGCGGCAGAAGCCTGTAAACAAGCGATAGAGTTTTGTCATACCAACGGGTACTCCCTGTACAAGTATACCGGTGCTGCATACAACCTCGTGCCCGAAACAAGGCGGCAACTGGATATTCGTGGTGCGGTAACCGATAAGGAATTCAATTCGGAAGTCATCTGGCACAACACGCTCAGCAGGGCAGGGGATATCCAGCGCTGGTGTATGCCGCTCATCAATGCAGGTACAGCTAGCAGTGGCCCCAAGGGGATCATCGCACCGCCTATTAAAATGGCCGAGCTGTTCTATAGCAAGAACGGCGTGCCCATCGATCAGGATATCACGTACGACTATAGCAACCGTTACGCGTTGCGTAAAGCCGTAAATGCAGAACGTTTTTATGTAAAGCCGGGAGAGGAAACGGTCCAGTTACATTACGATCGCGAGCCGCGCTTTTATGCTAACCTTGGTTTTGACCGGGGCATCTGGTACGGCAACTGGATTAATAATTATGATACCACCGGTCTGGCTGTGATCCGTGCGCGCAAAGGAGAAACTGCCGCCCGCCAGGGCATCAGTAACTTTTCCATTACTGGATACTGGATCAAAAAATTGGTTGGCATCACTACCGCCTGTGCGGCCGACGGTGCTATGACTACTGTACAATATCCCTGGCCTGAGATGCGGCTGGCCGATCTGTACCTGCTGTATGCCGAAGCCCTGAACGAAGCAGGTGGTCCCTCGTCGGGAGCCCTCGAATGGATTAACCTGGTAAGAGCACGCGCAGGCTTAAAGACAGTAGAAGAGTCATGGTCCAATTATGCCCGCGAAAACGCCAAATTCAGTTCTAAAGCCGGCCTGCGTGATATCATTCAACAGGAGCGCCTCATAGAACTGGCCTTTGAAGGACAGCGCTTCTGGGACCTCCGCCGCTGGAAACTTGCGCACGAAGTGCTCAACCGCCCTATCAAAGGTTGGGATATCGAACAGCTTGATCCGGCAGCGTATTACAAGGAAGTGTTGCTATTCAACCAAACCTTCCGCATGCGCGAATACTTCTGGCCCATTTCCATCAATGAGCTGCTGACCAACAGGAACCTTGTACAAAATACAGGATGGTAAAACCTTAAAACCGAAACGATGAAACGCATCAATATACTTTTGGCCGCAACGATGTTGATCATGGTGGCAGCCTGCAAAGAAGAAATACTAGGACCTACCGGCGATGGCAATGCTCCGGCGCCGGTTACCAATACGCTGGTCGAGAACCTGCCGGGTGCAGCAAAGATCAGCTATACGCTGCCCAAAGACCCCAACCTCCTCTACGTAAAAGCCGTGTACGAGATCAATGGGGTAAAGATGGAAGAAAGGGCATCCTATTTCAACAACAACCTCACCGTGCAGGGATTCGGCGACACCCGCGAGCGTGATGTGGTACTATATGCCGTGAGCCGAAACGAAAAACCTTCAGAGGCGGTGACGGTGAAGGTGAAGCCCCTGCCGCCGGCTATCGAAGATATTTACAACTCCTTGGTGGTGATCAATACATTCGGGGGCATCAATGTTACCTACAAGAATATTTATAAAGCAAAAGTGGTGATAGAAGTATTGCTCGATTCGGCCGGCGAATGGCGTAGCCTCGATGCGGAATACACCGAACTGCAGCAGGGTGATTTCTCTTCGCGCGGATTGCCACCCGTAGAGCGCACCTTTGGGCTCTTTGTGCGTGACCGCTGGAACAACCGATCCGACACACTGACCATTAAACGCACACCGGTACCGGAAGAATTGCTGCCGGCGCCTACCTACAAACGGAATGCATGGCCCATTCCGCAGCGGGCGCCCTTGCCGGCCTCCGGACTGCCCATGGTTAGCCCGGGCAACCTCAGCAGCTGGACCTTTGATAAGATGTTCAACGATATCATCTCATCGGGCGATGGATTCCATACCAACGAAAAGCTGGACCAACCCATCTGGCTGCCCTTCGATCTGGGACGCACGACCAAGCTCAGCCGGTACAAAATATGGCAGCGCCAGGCAGGCTATATCTACAACCACGGGAATCCCCACCGCTGGGAACTCTGGGGTTCCAATAATCCCACTGATACCAGTAGCTGGGTGCTGCTAGGCTCGTACGTAATGGCTAAACCATCCGGGGGCGAATCGCCGGGTGCCGAAACATCGCAGGATGCCGATGTAGCAGCAGCGGGACAGGAGTATGATTTCCTGGTGTCGGCGCCCGCCGTGCGGTATGTTGCCTGGAAGAACATCGATAGCTGGGGCAATATCGGAGGCGAAAAAGGTTTCTTCCACTTGACAGAAATGAAGATCTGGGGTCAAAGGCAATAGCTTCCCCAGGGTCTGAAAATTTATAACCAATAATTCAATAAGATCATGCGTGGATCTTTAAAATACTTCGGCCTGTTGATGGGCGCAGCTTGCCTGTTTGCCTGTAGCAAGATGGAAGACTACACCAAAGAATTTACGAAGAATGGGGAGATCGTTTATACCGGCAGAGCCGATTCACTGAAAGTGTATCCCGGCCGCAACAGGATCGGCTTGTCCTGGTTGCTGCTCTCGGATCCGTCCATAGTACAATGCAAGGTGTTCTGGAACGATGGGGCCGATTCGGTCACCATACCGGTTAAGCGAACCAATAATGTCGATACGATAAAAGTGGTGCTGGATAAAATGAGCGAAAAAGCCTACACTTTCGAGATCTATACGTACGATGGTCAGGGACATTCATCGGTAAAGGTTGATACCATTGGCATGGTGTATGGCGATCACTATGCGGGTGCACTGTTCAACCGCCCTTTGAAGACGATCGCCTACAGTGCCGATACGGCCAGGCTCGAATGGTCGGGCGCCTCGGCACAATGCGTAAAGGTCGATATCCGGTATACCGGCGTGTCTGGAGCGCAATACAAAGTAGCAGTATGGCCCCTGGATAAAGCCACTAAACTGCCCGATTTCAAAAAAGGATTGTCCTTCGAATACAGGACCTCCTATTTGCCGGCTAAAATGGCCATAGATACCTTTCACACAGCTTTCGAGTCGAAGATCGTTCCATAAATCCAGCAGGTTACAAGGTGTTGCTGGTATACAGGCCTTCCGCATTTGCGGAGGGCCTTTTTGATGCAGTCAGGTAGCCGAGTGGGGGAGGATCGCAGCTGTGTAATCTGTCCTGAACTGTCCTGATATTATGCTAATAGAATTGAATAGTATGCCAAAAACTGAATCTGGGTTACGGGATATCTGGGTAATTTGCTGTTCATTACGGATACTGTTTTCTAAATTAATTGCACCCATGATAAGACGCTTTATTTGCTTGCTATCGGCATCCTGCATCCTGTACACCGCCAAGGCCCAGCCTTCGCCAGCCGTTTCCAAAGAACAACGTATGGAATGGTGGCGCGAGGCCCGTTTTGGTATGTTCATCCATTGGGGAGTGTATGCCGTGCCCGCCGGAACCTACAAAGGTCAAAAGATCAATCGCATTGGCGAATGGATCATGAACCGGGGAAAGATTCCGGTGGCAGATTACCAACAATTTGCCCGCGAGTTCAATCCCGTACAATACGATGCCGATGCCTGGGTACGCCTGGCAAAAGAGGCTGGTATGAAGTATATCGTCATTACCGCCAAGCACCATGATGGCTTTGCACTCTTCGACAGCAAAGCCAGTAAATGGGATATCGCCGATGCTACGCCCTATGGAAAAGACCTGCTGAAGCCCCTGGCCGAAGCCTGTCGCAAGTACGGTGTTAAATTAGGGTTCTATTATTCTCATGCGCAGGACTGGAACAATCCCGGCGGCGCAGCGGCTCGTAAAGTTGCCTCCGAAGGTTGGGCCAATCCCGATTCGGCCCGCATCGATGCGTATACCGCTGCCAACAAAGGACACTGGGATCCCGCACAAACTACCAAAACGATGGCGCAATACATCGATGAAGTGGCTGTACCTCAGGTAAGGGAACTCCTGAGCAACTACGGCGACGTAGCGGTTCTGTGGTGGGATACGCCAACCGATATGACAGACACATTTGCCGAAAAGTTCAATGAAGTGCTCAAGCTTCAGCCCAATATCATCACCAACGACCGGTTGAAACGTCCCAACTTTGCCGGCGATTACACCACCCCCGAGCAGCGTATCCCCAAAGTAGGAGAGATGGATGGAAAAGATTGGGAAACCTGTATGACGATGAATGGCTCCTGGGGATATAAGAGCTACGACAACAATTGGAAGCCCGCTACAACCCTTATTCAAAATCTGATCGACATCGCTTCGAAAGGTGGTAACTACCTGCTCAATATTGGCCCCAAAGCCGATGGCTCCATACCAGCCGAAAGCATAGAACGGCTTAAGCAGGTAGGAGAGTGGATGAAGGTGAATGGTGAAGCTATCTATGGCACTGCCGGAAGTCCGCTGAAGCCACTGGCCTGGGGACGTTGTACCAGGAAAGAAGAGAACGGCAACACCGTGCTCTATCTCTCCGTATTTGAGTGGCCCGCCAATGGCAAACTGGAAGTACCGGGCATCAGCAAAAAAGTAAGCAGCGCCAAACTCCTGGCCACCGGTAAGTCGGTAAAGACAAATACCAAAGGCGATCTGTTAACGATCACCTTACCCGAAAAGGCTGTAGACCCCGTGGCATCTGTGATAAAAATTGAATTGAAGGGGAAGTTGTAGCCCCGTTTATTGATAAAGCACCAGCAGGGTCCGGCAATCGCAATCTTCGTTGCCGGACCCGCTTAAAGTTCGTTGAGCATATCAATTAATTCCCCCCTGTAAGTCTGTACCATTCCTTAAAGGCCGTAAGCTGCATCGACAGCCTACCGGGAATTATTTGCCCTTAGAGAAGGTTACATGCTGGAAAATAGCGAGACGGTATGCTGCACCAGGCAGCGTACAGGCCTGCTCATGTCCCATAGAGAACGAAATGTTGTATTCTAATCATTAATAAAACTGCCGTTATGAAATTTGCTTGCATTACTAAGCTACTATCCGTTTGGCGGATAAGAACGAACAACAGGCACCTGCTGTGCGCGGCGCTGGCCATGCTGGTGAGCTGCCTGTTGTTGCACATGCCTGCTGCTGCCCAATCGGGCGAAGGCAAAACGATAACCGTGAAAGGGGTTATCACCGGCGCAAAAGGCGCTCCCTTGGGGGGCGTTAGTTTGGTCGTGAAAGGTCTCGATAAAGCCACCATTAGCCAGGCCGATGGATCATTCTCCATCACCGTGCCGGTCAATTCAACCTTGCAGATATCGCATGTAGGGTATGCTGATTATGAAATTGTCACTACCGATAAAGACCTGCTCAGTGTGTCTGTGGCACTTACCCCCGGTAAGGCCGCTATGGATGAAGTGGTGGTTGTAGGTTACGGTACCCGCCGCAAATCGGAGATCACTGGTTCGGTGGTATCCGTGAACGAACAGTCTATCAAAGACATCCCCACTCAAAGTGTGGCATCTGCCTTGCAGGGGCGTGCGGCCGGTGTCGATATTCAAAAAGTTGGTGGCAATAGCAAGCCAGGTGCAGGTGTGTCGATACTCATACGAGGCGCACGTTCGGTACGCGCCAGCAATGCTCCTCTCATTGTTGTAGATGGAATTCCATTCGGTGGTAATTTCAACGACCTCAACCAGGATGACATCACTTCGGTAGAAATACTGAAAGATGCCTCTTCTACGGCCATCTATGGTTCACGGGGCGCCAATGGTGTAATCCTCATCAGCACACGCCGTGGTAAGAATGGCAAGCCCATCGTTTCCTACAGCGGCTATGCTGGCGTGGTAAAGTCCATCGGTCAATATCATCTCATGGATGCACAGGAATTTGCCGAACTTAAAAAGTGGGCGCGCTACTTTGGCGTATGGACCACCGGCAACAACCCGGTAAAGAAATACTCCGGACCCAATGATCCTCTGCTCATCTCCGAAGCATTTACCAATGATGAACTGGAAGGTCTCAAAGGTCCCGGCACCAACTGGCAGGATCTTATCTATAAAACAGGTATTCAAACCGATCACCAGATCGGTGTATCAGGTGGTACCGAGCAAACGCAGTACGCCATATCCGGTGGTTACTACAAAGAGACAGGCGTATTTCCTGGTCAGGAGTTCGAACGTTTCTCTATCAAGCTCAGCGTAGACCAGCAACTGGGTAAACTGTTCAGAGTAGGGTTAAGTTCACTCAATAACTATTCAACCACCCTCGGCGAAGGATTCAATCCCATGTCGCAGGCCTTGCGTGCCTCGCCATTGGTAGGCCCTTATGATAGCGACGGTATCTTGCGCAACGACTTCCTGCCCGGCAGTCAAAGCCAGGTATGGAATCCGCTGGCCGATTTCCAGCCAGGCGCCAAGTCCGAGAAAAGAAGAAGACTGGGTACTTTCACCTCAGCTTACCTCGACGTAAATCTCAGCCCTCTGCTGAAGGGTTTGAAATACCGCCTCAATGCAGGTACCGAGATCAGGACCGATGTATACGGCGCCTTCTATGCCAGCAAATCGACCAATCAGATGGGTACGCAGTCTCTCTCCAACAACCGCACCAGCAACCTCACCAGCTGGACGCTCGAGAACCTGCTCACCTATGATAATACCTTTTTTGAGAAGCATAAGGTCAACTTCACAGGTCTCTTCAGTGCACAACAGGAGCGTTCCAATAACAACGAATTTGAGAACAGGGATATCGTAGCCGATTACCTCGAATATTATAATCCCGAATATGGCTTCAACCTCACCGGTAGTGGCGGCTACTCCCAATGGGGATTGGTCTCCTATATGGGCCGTCTTAACTATGGCTACGATGATCGTTATCTGTTAACCCTCACGGTGCGTTCGGACGGTTCATCCCGCCTCGCCAAAGAAGAACAATGGCAGGTATTCCCTTCTGCGGCAGCAGCCTGGAATATCCACAATGAAAAGTTCTTCAAGGTAGATGCCATCTCCAGCCTGCGCCTGCGGGCAAGCTATGGCAGGGTAGGTAATGCTTCCATCAGTCCTTATGGAACCTTGCCCCGCCTCGGTGGTGTGGTCTACAACTTTGGCGAAACCATGAGCCGCGGTTATTACCAAACCAATGTAGGTAACAATACCCTTACCTGGGAGTATACCTCCACCGCCGAGCTGGGCCTCGACTTCGGTATACTCAATAACCGCATCTCCGGTAACCTGAACTTCTACAAAGCCTGGACCGATAAACTGCTGCTGCCAAAGGACCTGCCACCCACCAATGGTATCCAGAACTCGGTACTCACCAACGTGGGTAAAACGGAGAATCAGGGTATCGAGTTCCAGATCACCTCGGCCAACATGGTGCCCAAAGGAAGAAATAGTTTTGGCTGGACCACCGACCTTAACTTTTCCATCAACCGCGGTAAGATCACGCAACTGGCCGACGGCATCACACAGGATATCGGCAACAACTGGTTTGTTGGGCAGCCCATTGGCGTGTTTTACAATTACGTGAAAGCAGGTATCTGGCAAAACTCCAAAGCCGATTCGCTCGAGGCGGTACGCCTGGGGCAAACTACCACCGGCTCCGGTAGCGTGATCGGTGATATCCGTGTGGCCGACCTCGATGGCAATGGCGTTATCAACGACCTCGACAGGAAGATCATCGGCACCACCCAGCCCGATTGGACCGGCGGTATGACAAACCGGTTCACCTACGGAGGCTTTGATCTTACGGTAGTGGCCTTTGCAAGATGGGGAGCTATGATGAACAGCAGCCTGCATGGCGGTGGGTTTGTCAACACCTTCCAGGGTACTTACAACAATATCAAGACCCGTTACTGGACGCCCACCAATGGCGAGAATGAATATCCCAAACCCAACTATGGCCGGCAAAATCCTACCAATCTTGGCCTGCTAGGCTTCTTCGATGGCAGCTTTGTGAAGATCCGTACCATCAGCCTGGGTTATGTATTGCCGCCTTCTATCATCAAGCGGACAGGCGCCCGCAATATCAGGCTGTATGCAACAGCGAGAGATCCATTCATTCTCTTCTCTCCGTTCCGCAACAACCCATTGGGTGGCCTGGATCCCGAAGCGGGTGGCAGTGCCTCGAGCCCTACAACAGGCACCAACCTTTCTGTAGATACACCGCCTACCTGGTCGCTCATCTTCGGACTCAATGTGTCGTTCTAAACGATCAAATTCAAAAAAGCAAAACTGTTCATCATGAAAAAGCTATTTATATACGGCAGCATGGTACTGGCAATGGCTACAGCCGGATGCAGCAAGCTGCTCGAAGAAGAACCTAAGTCGATCCTTACCCCCGAGTTCCTCGGTACGGAAAAAGGGCTTAATGCGGGACTTGAAGCAGCCTACGCAGGCATGCGCAATTATTGGGGTAACCAGGACCTGTTCACCATGACGGTAATAGGTACCGATGAGTTTCAGCGAGGCATTGATGGTAATACCGATATCAATAACTACGCGAGCAATTATACAAACAATAATGGACAAACGCGCAACATCTGGACCAATGCTTACCGCTATCTCAATGCCTGCAATGGGGTCATCTCTTACGCGCCTAAAACAACCATGGACGCAAATACCAAAAAGAAGTTGGTGGCCGAAGCGAAGTTCCTGCGGGCCCAATACTATTTTGTATTGGCACAGTTCTTCAGGGATGTAACCATCTACTCGGAGTTTGTTGATCAGCCACTCACCAGTGCCAAAAGAGATCCGCTGGCCGATGTGTATAAGCTGATCATCCAGGACCTTACCGATGCAATGACCGACCTGCCCGCGGGCCCGCGCAGCAGCAATGTGCAGCCGGGCCGGGCCAGTGCGGCCGCCGCCCGCCACCTCCTGGCAAAAGTATATCTCGCCAAAGCTGGTTCGCCCGCCAAAGCGGCTACTGATTATGAAGAGGCGTATAAGCTGGCCAAAGACCTGATCGATAAGAAAGGTACTTATGGCTTGAGCCTGCTGCCCGATTTTAGAGATGTGCATAAAGAAGGCAATGAGAACAATGCAGAGGTGATCTGGAGTGTCCAGCATACCTCCAACATCGCTTTCAATGGTCCCAATAACAGTGGAGGCGCCGATAATGTACTCAATCATATGTATGTTGGGCAATACGATAAAATGGGCCTCAAAAGAAGCAAAGAGTATGGACGTCCTTATATCCGCTGCGTGCCTACAGCCTGGGTGCTTGATTCCGCATTCAAAGACCGGGTCAATGATACCCGTTATGCTAAAACCTTTCAAACATTGTGGATCGCCAATTCCAAAGACAAGGCCGATATCGAAGCCGTAAAATGGCCCGATCCCTTGCCGCCAGGCGCACCTGCTGGCGCCGTAGCCGGACAACCCAAGATCAAGAATATAGGAGATACTGCCATCTTTATGCCCGGCGTCGATAAAACGAATGCGGAGGTCGCTGCCGCCCCTTATTTACTGATACCTCCCCGCCTGTACGATTCAAGGATAGCGCCTACGGTGACCAAGTATTTCGATAGTAAGAAGGCATCGGTGAACGATCCATCCATCAGACCGGTGATCGTATACCGTTTTGCAGAAACTTACCTCATCGCCGCAGAGGCAGCCCTCAAGACCAATCGCGTAGATGAAGCGGTAACGTATATCAACGCTGTTCGTGAAAGAGCAGCATCTACCGGCAATATTGCCAATATGCGTATTACGGCCGATGTGCTGAATGCCAAAGGCATCGATTTCATCCTCGATGAGCGTACGCGCGAATTGCTGGGTGAAAACCTGCGCTGGTGGGATCTGGTGCGCACAGGCAAGCTCATCGAGCGGGTAAAATTGTACAATGGCGATGCAAAGAACAATATCCAGGAAAGACACATACTTCGCCCAATTCCCCTCGATCAGCTCAACCGGGTGACCACCGGCGAGCCTTATCGGAACGACCTCTATTTCCCTGCGTGGAATTGAGTATAGTTTAGTGAACAACCATCTGGGCCCGTCTGGTTAACACCGGCGGGCCCAGCTATTTGAGGCAAAAGATGGCTGGCTGATCGTAGCGCTGCCAGGGGCTATACAGCTGCTTCTGCCAATAGAGCTTAATAAAGGGCAAACTACTGCAACCTGCAAAAGGCGGGGAGTCTTTCTTTTGCGTAGAAAATAACTACATTTCCGTAATAGAAAGCTCATGTACATCAAACGATTAGCGCTTGCTGCCTTACTGCTTGGCCAACTTACTGCCGCTCACGCGCAGGATGAAATGTGGGATAAGTCTGCATCAGGCCGGCAACATCCCAACATTCAATGGTTCAAAGAAGCCAAATTCGGCCTGTTCATTCACTGGGGACTCTACTCCAAACTCGGCGGAGTTTGGAACAATAAACGCTACTACGGCAGCGGAGAATGGCTCATGAACCAGGCCAAAATTCCCGCCGCAACCTATGCTGCCGAAGCGGCCAATTTCAATCCCGTCAACTTTAACGCCGAAGCCTGGGCTGCTCTTGCCAAAGACGCAGGCATCCGCTACATGGTCATAACAGCCAAACACCATGAAGGATTTGCCATGTATGATTCCAAAGTGAGCGATTTCAACATCGTAAAAGCTTCGCCCTATAAAAAAGACCCCATGAAAGCCCTGGCCAATGCTACGCGTAAACAGGGCATTCAATTTGGTTTCTACTATTCTCAATTCCTTGACTGGCACGAACCCAATGGCGGCGGCAACCGCTGGGATTTTGACGAGTCGAAAAAAGATTATCAACGTTATTACCGGGAGAAGTCAATCCCACAGCTCAAAGAATTGATGACACAATACGGCCCGCTCGGTATCGTGTGGTTCGATATGCCGGGTGGTCTCACCAAACAACAAACGCAGCAGTTGGTCGATAGTCTTCGCATACTGCAACCCAATAGTCTTTTTAGCAGCAGGGTGGGACAGGGGCTCGGCGATTACCGCGATTTCGGCGATTCGGAAGTGCCGCCAGCGCCCATTAATGAAGTGTGGGAGTCGATCTATACCCACAACGATTCCTGGGGTTATATAGAGCACGATATGAACTTTAAGTCACCGCGGGAGATCATTCGCCTGCTGGCCAACGTGGCTTCTAAAGGCGGCAACCTAATGTTGAATGTGGGGCCCGATGGGAAGGGTAATATTCCCTATTATTCGGAACAATACCTCAAGGCCACCGGCCGATGGCTTGCACAGAATGGAGAGAGTATTTACGCTACCTCTTACGGATTTATTCCTGCACAACCCTGGGGCGTTACAACAGCAAAGCCGGGTAAATTATACCTGCACGTACTCGTCCGTCCCCAGGATGGTAAGTTGCTACTGCCCAATTGTAAAGTGGCTGTAACAAAAGTGTACACGCTTATAGGCAAGAAGCCGGTAGCGTTTTCAACAGCCGGTGCTGATGTGATCGTACAGGCGCCGCCGATGGAGGCACAAAGTGCCAACACGGTATTGGTGTTGGAATACAAGGGGGCAACGCCTGCTTACGATGCGGCGGCGCCCGTAACCATATCGGCACAGGTACCTGTTAATACCATAGAAGCTATACACGCCAGCACCAGTGATAGTGCGCGGGTCAAAAGTCTTACCTACAGCCATTACTTTGGCGATTGGAAACATGCGGTATGTGTAACCAATATGCAGGGACCTGCCGATAGTGCCTCTTTTAAAGTACGCATCACCGAAGCGGCCGACTTTAAAGTGATCCTAGAATATGCCTGCGGGACAGAAAGCGCCCGTCAGGAAGGTGAACTGCAGGTAAATGGAAAGCCTTATCTCTTCCGGACATTGCGCAGCTCTGAGTTCGATAAAAGTAATCCGTTGATGTTCATTCAGCATGCTGTGGCGATCACGACGGTCAGTAAGCCCGGTGTGTACACGATTGTGGTGAGACCCCTGCAGCAAGGGAAAGAATTGTTCAAATTGAAAAGCATCAGGCTCGAGCCGGTTCGGTAACGGTGATGCACCCAGCTTGCTAAAATAGCTGAATAGGAAGTAAACACCGCCATCGTTATATTGGGATATAATTAGTCTCTTGCAGTAGTTAAGTTCAGTGCGCAGAATATAGCAAGGTTTACAAATAGCATGAGCAAGCAATTATCACTTAAAAGCTCACTTTACTTAACTGTTATTAAGTAGTGTTGAGTCACCGGTGAAAAACACCGGTGGCTCATTTTTGCACAACTAACAATCATGTCAACAATGAATACAACGATGAAATGCCTGTTCCTCGCCGCTGGTATGGTTACCCTCACCGGCTACGCAGGGAATGCTCAGTCTAAAAAAGAGGCCGGTGGTTTGAAGAACTGGCCCAAAGGCGCCTCTCCGCAGGAAGTAGGGAAGAAGGTGGCTGCACGCTTTGTGGAAGTGCCCCATCCCAATTTCGGCCGCCCGCAGCCGCCCAAAGTGATCACCTATCCCGAAGTATGCGCCTGGTATGGAGCGCTCACCTTTGCCAAGCAAAGCAAAGACAAAGCCCTCACCCAGCAACTGGCCAGCCGCTTCGAACCTTTCTTCAGCACAGAAGCCAGCATGATCCCCAAACCCGATCACGTAGACTATGCCGTGTTTGGCTCCGTGCCGCTGGAACTCTACATGCAAACCAAAGATCAGCGCTACCTCGACATGGGTAAAGGCATCGCCGATAAACAATGGGGACCTCCCGAAGGCCCGCGCGTTAAACCGGAGAGCCATGATTTTTACAACCGTGGCCTCACCTGGATGACCCGCATGTGGATCGACGATATGTTCATGATCACCGCCGTGCAGGCGCAGGCCTATCGCGCCACCGGCGATAAGGTCTACATTGAAAGGGCGGCAAAGGAAATGGTCGTGTACCTCGATTCCCTGCAAAAGCCCAACGGCTTGTTCTACCATGCGCCCGATGTACCTTATTTCTGGGGTCGCGGCGATGGTTGGATGGCAGTAGGTATGGCCGAACTGCTCCGTTCACTGCCTAAAGACAATCCCAATCGCGAACGCATTATGCAGGGATATAAACTCATGATGTCTTCCTTGCTGAAATACCAGGCCGAAACAGGCATGTGGCGCCAGCTGATCGACGATCCGGAATCCTGGGCCGAAACTTCGGCTACCGGCATGTTTACCTTTGCCATGATCACCGGCGTAAAAGAAGGTTGGCTCGATAAGAAAGCTTATGAACCTGCCGCCCGTAAAGCCTGGCTGGCACTTATTACCTATATCGATGAAAAAGGAGATATCAGCGAAGTGTGCGAAGGCACCAACAAAAAGAATGATCGCCAGTATTACCTAGATCGCAAGCGCAATATCGGCGATATGCACGGCCAGGCGCCTGTGCTATGGTGCGCCACCGCTTTGCTGCGTTAACAAATAACGACACAAAAAGGTTGCAGCTGCAACGCAGTTGCCCGCTTGGTACATACCGTTTTTTGATTCTGTTAACACAGGGCAGTCCTCCGGGGCTGCCCTTCGTTATTGAATGGTTATTGCAACATCCGCGCAGTAAACCTTTATACCTCCTTAATGGTCTATTATAGCAAAAAAGGAGTTGTTATGAAAAAGCTGCTATTTGTATTGTTGTCGATCGGACTGGCATTTGGCGCTGCTGCTCAAAAGGTCATCGTGCGCGGGGGAACCCATCATTATGTACGCCCCCACGTAGCAGTAGGGCTCGGATTAGGCTATGGGTATGCTCCCTTTTATCCATATTATGGATTTAACCCCTGGTATGGCCCATCGCCCTATGCGTGGGGATACCCGGCAAGACCCTCCCGCCTGGACCGCACCGTTCAGGATATCAAACAGGACTATGCCGACAGGATCAAATCCGTCAGGCTGCAGGATGATATGACCGGGCACGAAAAAAGGCTCACCATCCGCGACCTGAGGCAGGAACGCGATAAAGCGGTATTGCAGGCGCAAAAGGACTATTATCACCAGCGTTCCGGGAAGAACAGGAGCAACACTCCGCCACAGAACGATAACAATAACAACAACGAAAACAATGCCGGCAGCGACAATAGCTAACAGCTTATTGTTCAGGCAGGCAAGGTGGACCACTCAGGCAGTCCACCTTTTTTGTGTCTGCCCGTATCCCGCGCCATGCAACGGTCATACAACGACGGCTGTCAACCATGAAAACAGTTCATATGCGGCCATATCTAATCGTTGTATTGTTGATATCAGTTATAGGGTGCAGTAAGGACAAAGAGGAAAAGGAAGTTCGGGAGGAGCTTTCGGCAGGTGGAACATTTAAAGGAACCTTTCAGCGGCAAACCAATACCGGTGGCGCCATCGTGCCCATCACGCTTGAATTGAAGGGCAATACGTATAGCGGCAGTGTTGGAGCGCCTGGCTATCGGTATCCCGTTATCGGGAGAGGTTCATTTACTGTTAAAGACAATACGATTAAGTTTCTCGATTCGCTGTATTATACAGCCGATTTTGATTGGACCCTCATCCTGAGTGAGGAATATAAAGCTTCCAGACAAGGTGATTCGATTGTGCTGTCACGTAGTTATGAGTCGAATAGGAAAGATGTTTATAAATTGAAGAAACAATAGGAGAGGCTTTAGATCACGACCTCGTCTTCTACCTTGATCAGCGGCACCACCACGGCAAAGGTTTTCTCATCTTCCTGTACAATGATATCGTCCTGCTTCAATAGCTTGTACTTTTTGACGATATTGTTAAGTCCTACTTTGTTCGAAGAGATCCTTTTCTTTCGCTGAAGATTGTTCGAGATCAGCAGTCGCGGTCCGGCAACTGTGGTGATCATGATCTGCAACGGTCGGTCCTTCAGCATCATATTGTGTTTAACCGCGTTCTCTACCAGCATTTGTAAAGTGAGGGAGGGGATGCGGTACCACACGAGTTCGTCGGGTATATCTATTTCCAGAAAAAGACTCTCGCCATACCGGGTTTTCAGCAAGTGATAATATGATTGGATGAATTGCATTTCCACCCACAAAGGGGCCAGGTCGCTTTCATTATTGCGCAATAGGTACCGGTACACCTTACACATCTCATCGAGGAATTTTTCGGCTTTCGTTGGGTCTTCGCTGATCAGCGAGGAAAGTGAATTGAGGCTATTGAACAGGAAGTGTGGATTTACCTGGGCCTTTAAACTCTCCAGTTGGGTTTGCAGGTTTTCCTTTTTCAATTGCTCGGCTTCGTCAGTTACCTTCTTCCATTTCTCGTAAAATGCAACCCCCTCATGGAAACTGGCCGCCAGCACGGAAGCTCCTGCACTCGAAACGCAAGCCAGCAGTAGGTGCCAGCCGTTCAACTCATAGGCGAAGAAGTGTACCCGGTCATACAGGACGAAGACCAGGGCCACGGTGATCACCGTCACCGCTACATACAGGGCCATGGACAGCAAAACGCGGCGGATAGTTTGATTGTACTTCGGGTAGCGGGCATTCATCACCAGGGCGATCAGTATCTGCAAGTACCAGGAAATAAGGCCAAAGCCGCCCGAAAGCAGCGTCGACCACCAAAAGATACCTGCTCCGGAAAAATACCTTTTTCCGAAAATGCAATAATTGACTAATATGATCACGGGAGGCAACAGCAGTCCGATGATCACCCAGTCTTTTTTGGTGTAGTATGCCAGTTTCATATTGCGGGAGCGCAGGCTAAAATAAACGCCCCTTGCTTGTAATCCTAATTTGCCTGCATGAATTGTGAGTAAACCGGTTCGGATGTAGATCGTGCAGGATGAATTGTGGCGATAGGTGCTCCAGATCTCCGGGGGGTGAAGTATTTCAGTCGTGATACCGCATCTTTCAAACACGCAAATCGTCGTTCTGTCCACTCAAACATTCCCCGTGCAGCGGCATCGACCTGGAGGCTGTCATGCCCACACCACCCTCCGCAGCATGCCTGCCGATTACCTTACCTGAAAATTGATCAAGTATGAAAAGTTTGCTGTTGCCGGCACTCCTGTGCTGGAATGCGCTGGCTGCCGCCCAGGGAGCCCGGTTCGATTCCATCGTGGCGTATCCTGTAAAGCAAAAAGTAGTGGGCCTTAAGGTCGAGGACATCACCGGCGATCGCATACCCGATATCACCGTCATGTACAACGCCAACACGCCAGAATTTGGCATCCTGCAGGGCGTTGTCAATGGCCGCTTTGGCCATGAGCAATCGCACCCCAAACCCATCAATTACCAGCGCTGCGATATAGCCGATTTCAACAAAGATGGTTTTCCCGATCTCGTTATCTCCAGTTACTGGGACAATGGCATCCGGGTGTTTTACGGAAACGCCGCGGGCGATTTCGGCACCGGGATATATTTTGCCACCGGGGTGCACGGCCGCGAAGTGATCTGTACCGATATCAACAAAGATGGCTATGAAGACATCATAACCACCACCAGCGGTTCTGCCCACCTCATCGCACTGCATGTATTCATCAACAAAGGGGATGGAACTTTTCACCCGAGGAAATCCTATCCCTCACAGCTCGATTCCAGCCAGGAAATATTTGTAACAGATAAGAACGGTGACGGCCTGCCCGATATCCTCGTCACTAGCGCTTTTCCCTGGGTGATGTTCTGCTACCAGCAACCTGATGGCAGTTTTGTCGATAAATATCTCGAAACCCAAACCTCCGCCCGCGCCGCTGTGGCCGACCTTAACCTCGATGGGCGCGAAGACCTGCTGTTACTATATTCCTCTTTCGATAATATGCCCGGATCCGATAGCCTGCTCTTATTGATGAATACTGTTGATACCGCCTTTGCCAGGCCGGTACGCATCCCGCAGGTAGGCCCTCATGCCATCAGCGCCAGCCTGCTGAAGGTCGCCGATCTCAACCGCGATGGTTTCCCTGATCTGGTACTCAACCAGATTGACGGGGATGGAGCCCCTGCAGATACACTGTTCTACCTCGCTGGCAGGTCCGATGGTGGCTTTCAATCACCGGTTAAGCTACCCATGCCGGCCAATGTGCTCCAGTTGCAGCTCGCCGACATCAACAATGACGGACTTATCGATCTGGTAGCCGCCTGCGACGACAATACGATATACATGCTGTTTAACACTGGAGAGGCCGGCAACAAGGCCGGCAAGTTGCACTTGTACCCCAACCCGTCGTCCAATTACCTGTATGTGGGCGAGTTGGGCGAGGGCCAACACCAGATCGCTCTATATAATGCCGCTGGTATGTTGTTGCATACCTACACATCCGCAAATTTGCTTTTTCACTGCAGCGTCGCTCATTTGCCCGCTGGTATTTACCACCTGGTGGTGAGGGACGGGCAGGGAAGAAGAACAGTCAGCTTCAGGAAGCTATAGGAGCCTGGTTCAGAGATTACAGCAGTGTTTCATAATGGATCAAAGCTCCTGATTTTCGGAAATTCATGGACGGTTGCCAGCCTTTTGCAGAACCGTTTCCGGAAACATTTGCGTACCTTTAGTCCTGCGTGATAGCACTAAAGCACTCTCTGTTATGGAACCTGTAAACCTCAAGCGGTTGGCGAAAGAGCTCAACCTTGCCATATCTACCGTATCCAGGGCCCTGCGCGACAGTTACGATATCAGTCCCGAAACGAAGAAGCGGGTATTCGAACTAGCCCAGCAACTCAATTACGAGCCCAACCCATACGCCAGTAGCCTCCGCAAGCAAAAGAGCCGCACGATTGCCGTCGTGATACCCGAGGTGGCGAACAACTTCTTTTCACTGGCCATCAATGGCATTGAATCCATCGCCCAGGAAAAAGGTTACCATGTTCTGATCTATCTCACGCACGAAGATTTTCAGAAAGAAGTGTCCATCACCCGCCACCTGCAGAGCGGGCGCGTAGATGGAATACTGATGTCGGTATCGGCCAATACAGAAGATACCAGCCACATCGTTGAATTGCACAACAAAGGCGTACCCATCATCTTCTTCGACCGCGTTTGCGATGCCATCGATACCTCCCGCATCACTACCGACGACTACGATAGCGGATTCAAAGCCACCGAACACCTGATCCAGAGTGGCTGTAAGCAGATCGCCTACCTGTCGTTCTCACAACACCTGTCCATTACGAACAAACGCATGCGGGGTTATCTCGAAGCCCTCGAGCATTACAATATTAAGCCAGATAGAAAATTGATCATCCAATGCAGCAATGACAACGGAGAAAGCTATCCGGTGCTCAGGAAATTGCTGACAGGTAAAAAACGGCCCGATGGTATTTTTGCATCTGTAGAGAAGCTGGCCATTGCCAGTTACCATGTTTGTGAAGAATTGAAAATATCCATACCGAAAGATATCAAGGTGATCAGCTTCTCCAACCTGGAAACAGCCTCCCTCCTCAATCCATCGCTCACTACCATCACGCAGCCCGCATTCGATATCGGGAAGAAAGCGGCGTCGGTACTGTTTCGCTTGCTGGAGAAGAATAAGCCCGCCTATGGTTCCGAAACCATAGTCCTCAATTCAGCCTTGATACCAAGAGAGTCTACGAGGAAATAACTAACGTAACACCGCTATTAAACAGCAGCCGCAGCCGCCGCGCATGACCGCCGCGAAGGCTACAGTGCGAAGGTGGTCAAGTTTCCACATTACACAACAAGGTGAAAGCAGATCAAAGATCCGCTTTCACGTATTTGGCTTTGCTGGTCTTAATGCCCTTGCTCGCTTCGCCCTCCGTTTTTACAAAAGCAGCCGCCTTGCCTTTTACGGTAAAGCCGCGTACCACGGCACCCCGTACATTTTCAAATCGTACGATCGATTCGGTGCCGGCACTGGCCGAAACCTGCCAGTCGGTAAGTTCAATCTGTTCGCCATCTTCCGCGATGAAAGCAGGGCGTAGGTCGGGCGACGAAAGGTGAAAGCGGATATTTTTGAGTTTCAAACCTTTTACATGACGGGCCCAGATGCCATACGCAGGGATCAATGGCCCAAAAGTCTTTACCTCGGGATATTGATCGATCGCTTCCGGCACCGCATGGTGGGCTTGCTCAGCCGTGCCGCCACCGGCCAGACTGATCTCTATATTCTCCAACGTTACATTGTTGATCGTGTGCCCCGGAACACCGGTAATTAGGATGCCCGAAGGAGGCTTCAGTTGCGCATCGGCAGCCGCTTCTGCCTTCACATTGCGGATCACCACCTGATCAAAGCTGCCGGTTGGTTGTTGTGTATCCTTTCCTTTCCGGAAAACAGTCAGGCGCGATCCAAGGCGCAGCAACATCGGCGTGCGCACATTCTTCATGGTAATGTCCGAAATATTTACGCGGCGCAGGTGTGCGCCGTCAACTGTTAGCAGTTTGATGCCGCCGTTGCGTGTGTCGTAAATATCGCAATGCGAAATGTTGATGTCTTCAAAGGGCGCCATCGATTCAGTACCCATCTTAATGGCAGCCTGGTTGCTCTTTAAACGCAGCCGCGTAACGGTAATATCCTTACAGGCCATGGTGCTTGATGTAGTCTTGAAGCACAGCGCATCATCTCCGCTTTCCACATCGCAGTCGCGTATCTGCACGTTCTGGCAGCCGTCGATGTCCATGCCATCGTTGTGCGCCACACCATGGCTCACGATCTTCACCTGCTCGATCAGGATCTGCCTGCTTTGGAAATAATGAGAGGTCCAGGCAGCTGCATAATACAGCGACACACCCCGCACCGTTACGCCGGTGCAACGCACAATGCGCAGCAGGAAAGGCCGACGTCCCCAGATCTTCGCTTCACCCCTGGTATCGGTTAATACATGTTGTGCTTTCAGCTTAGAGCCTTGTCCGTCTATAGCACCTTCTCCTTCAATACCGATATTTTTAGCATCTACTGCCACCAGCAATGCCCAGCCCACATCGATGCCCAGCCCATCCATAAACGGATCGATGTTATCGTAGTGGTTGATATCGGTGCTGCCCAGGATCAACGCATCTTTTTGCAGTAGCAAGGTTACATTGTCTTTGATCACGATGGTGCCGCTCAGGTATTTTCCTGCCGGGAAGATCACCTTGCCGCCACCTTGCTTTGTGCAGGCATCGATGGCTTGTTGAATGGCTTTAGAGTCGAGTGTAGTACCATCGCCGGTGGCACCAAAGTCCTTCACGTTTACGTCTGCTGCATAA
This sequence comes from Paraflavitalea sp. CAU 1676, assembly GCF_029223285.1. Taxonomy (GTDB): domain Bacteria; phylum Bacteroidota; class Bacteroidia; order Chitinophagales; family Chitinophagaceae; genus Paraflavitalea. The sequence goes on from NZ_JARHUJ010000012.1 coordinate 221,275, forward strand.
CCATGCAGGCATAAGATGCTGAGCAGTAAGAAGAGTGTTCCTTTCATAAGACTTATTATCGTTGTTGTCTTGCTTTTAATTGCGCCTGGTAGAGGGAAGCAGGTTGAAGGCCTTCCTGGTTCTGTCCTTCCCACTCGCCATCGGGCCTCCCTTTCAGGCGGCCTGCTACCTTTTCGCCTCTTGTGCCGATGCTGTAGTTCTTGCCCGAAGCCCACGGGCTTTGTACAGCCGCTTTCTTAACCGTACAATTCCACAATACCTGCGTAACACCGGCCCATCCATGGCCGCTGCCCCAGTTGCCCCGGTCCTGGACATTGATCTCTCCATCGGTCACGATATTGTCGTACAGGGTGCCTACCGCCCAGCGGTGGTGCGGACCAATATCTGCATGCGTATTACGGGCCTTGCAGTTGTAAAACACATTGGGTCCCAGCGTACGGGCTCCGGTCACATAATCGTGACGGCCTTCCGTGGTTTCGCAATTCATCACCAGGTTACACTGGCCATTGTTGCAGAAAGAATAGCGACGGCCGCCGGTGATCTTGGATTTCGCATCGAAGCACTTGCTGTCCTGTACTGTGAAGAACCGGGCGCTACCGCCAATGTTCACACAGGAATAGCCAAAATAACGGGAGGTTACCTGCGTCACCCATCCATGTTCGGCGCGGTCGATATTAATGGCATCCCAGGCATGGTTTTCGGCCGTGTCACTTTCGTATACGGATTCCATATACAGGTTCTCTATACCTACGTTGTTGATCCTGCCTTCGAAAGCATAGCGGTAGGTCTCGCCGCCTCCATACTGCGCATCCAGCGCTTCCATTACCGGGTTATCGATATATACCTTGTTGCCATCGATACGGGTGATCACACGTTCAAACTCGAGGGAGTATTCAGCAGGCTTCCATTGTTTCGTGCCGCCCCGGTCTTCGATCTGGTCCATTTTATTATCACGTATCCATTGCTCGCTGCCCGGCCGGCACAACATCACCGCGTCACCGGCTTTCAGTCCTGCGGTACTCGCTACCTGGAAGCTAAAGCTGCCTACGGGTACATAAGCGTCAGTAATTTTGATCCGCTCACCGGTAGCCTTTGCTTTACCGCTGCCGCTGATGTCAATGAGCGGTTTTTGATTGTTTGCCGTAGCGATCAGCTTGGTGCCGGTTTCTGTGTTGCCTTCACCACGCAACACAATACCACCGGCATTGATCTGCAGCGTAACAGGAATATTGTAACTGCCTTTCTTTAGCAGAATTGCGCCCCGGTAGCCATTCTTGTCGGGTTGTTGCTTCGACAAGGCATCGATGGCCTGTTGTATCTTTTGAGCCGCATCGTTCGAAGGGCCAATGGTAGTCACCACCGGCAAAACAGGTATCACCTTGTCGCCCTGGTAATAACCCACCCGGCTGAAGTCGGGAATCGTGTTGCCCCTGGCATCGGGCGTATAAGTGAGTTTTCCTTTGTTGTCGGCTTGCACGAATTTCGATTGCCAGCCGAATGAACGGCTCACAGTAAAGGCCATCGTGGCCAATGAGCCAACGGCAAACAAAGTCAGGTATTTTTTACGGATCATAGCGGGCATATAGCATGGTTTAAGAGTTGAAAGTAAGCACAAAAAACACATACCTTCCGCCCCTTGCCAGAATAGGTGAATGCTTTGCCAAAAATGCCGGCCATCATCGATGGTGATTTGAACGAATTTTACGAACAGGTAATAACAATACATGAAAATGAACGATTCGCTTCAGTTACAACAGGCCGCTCGCAACGTTGCAAAGCCTGTACAGATAAAGAACCACCAGACCAGAAGATTCCTTGTCAACACAATGGCGGCGGCCTTTTTGTTGTCGCAGCAACTCACGGCACAAACCCCGCAGCAGCTGGATCGCTGGGCCATACAAGCCGATGGAAGTATCCTGTGGAGTGTTAACGGCCGCTTACCGCACCGCGATCACATAGAGATGAGCGGAGAGAAAGTCTCATACTGGGTGCAGTACGGGGTAGATACAGGCGGCAGATTGTCGCTCAACCGCACCATGGTATATCCATCCTTCCGTTTACTGCCCGAGCGCACCATCGCCAGCATGATGTACAATGTAACCGACAATGACCTGCCCCGCATTCTCATCAATGATAAGTTGTTGCGGGCCGGCGTTTACAACGCCTCCGTGGCAGAGGACATGCCCGAGCAGGTTGTGAGCATCCGTCACAAAGGCATCATGGAAGTACAAAGCCTCATCGGAAAAAACAAAGACCTGTTACTGAAGCGTACCTTGTATCCCTCCGTCGATAAACCCATCGCCTTGGAGAAAATGGTATTCGTGAATACTGGCAAACAGCCGGTAAAAATAGAAATGGAATACCTGCAACGCGTCGTGAAGCCAGCAGCCGAACGCTCCAAACCCGCACAGCATAGCTTCATCATTTCAACCATAGGAGAGGGGCTCAAAACCGTGGCGCCTGGCGATTCCGCTGTCTTTGCACTTGCCTATCAGGCGGTGCGAAACAATGAGCAGGGGGTAACCGCCAACATACAAAGTGAAGAACAGGCGCGCCGCCAGCGGGTGGCAGGCATACAATCACTGCTGCGTCTCGAAACGCCCAATGAAATGTTGAACACGGCATTCGCCTTTGCGAAGATCAGGGCCACGGAAAGTATTTACCTTACCAAAGGAGGTTACCTCCACGGTCCCGGTGGTTTGCGTTACTATGCCGCTATCTGGGCCAACGACCAGGCCGAATACATCAATCCATTCTTCGCCTTCCTGGGTGATGACATTGGCAACAGGTCCGCCATGAATGCTTACCGTTGGTTTGCCCATTACATGAACCCGGATTACAAACCCATCCCCAGTTCCATCATATCCGAAGGTGATGGCGTATGGCACGGCGCCAAAGACCGTGGCGATATGGCCATGATCGCCTATGGCGCCGGACGTTATGCGCTGGCCTACGGCAACATCGATTCGGCAAAGGTGCTGTGGCCCCTCATCGAATGGAGCCTTGAATACCTGCGCCGCCAGCTCAATGAAAGTGGTGTGCCGCGCTCCAACAGCGATGAACTGGAAGGCCGTTTCCCGGCCGGCAAAGCCAACCTCAATACCAGCATCCTCTATTACGATGCCCTGCGCTCGGCAGCCATGCTCGGCAAACAGTTGTCACTGCCCAAAACGCAATGGCAGCAGTACCAGCAAGAGGCTACCACCCTGCGTACCAACATCGACCGGTATTTCGGCGCAACGGTAGATGGGTTCAATACCTACCGGTATTATGAAGGCAACGATACCCTCCGCGCCTGGATCTGCTCACCCCTCATTGTTGACCTGTTCGAACGCAAAGAAGGCACCATCGCAGCACTCTTCTCCCCCCGCCTGTGGACCGACGACGGACTGGCATCGCTCGCTGGCAATAAAACGTTTTGGGATCGTTCCACGCTCTATGCCCTGCGCGGCGTATTCGCAGCAGGCGAAACACAAAAAGCATTCGACTACCTGCAATATTACTCACGCCGCCGGCTGCTCGGCGAGCACGTGCCGTACGCGGTCGAAGCATATCCCGAAGGCAACCAACGCCACCTCTCGGCAGAGAGCGGCCTTTATTGCCGCATCTATACCGAAGGTATGTTTGGTATGCGGCCTACCGGTTTCCGCAGTTTTGATTGTACGCCCCGCTTACCGGCTGCCTGGAACCAGATGGCGCTGCGCAACGTACAGGCATTCGGCGCCACCTTCGATCTGGAAGTAAAGCGCATGGCAGGCAATAAGCTCGAAGTGATCACTACAAAGGCCGGCCAGTCGAAGAAATATACGATCAAAGACGGTGCTACCTTGTCTGTCACCATTTGATCGCACCAGTCACGAACCCCTAAAACAGCACACTCATAAAAAAAGGCCGGAAGCGATTCCGGCCTTTGCTATAACTGATCCCTTTCCTGAGGTAAACCTTATTCTCTTTGAACCTTCTCGGTAATGATACGGGTGGGGCCCGGTTGGGGATACCCATACTTCAGCCAGAAGGTTTTCGTGGTAGGATTATACGTGTTGTTGTACGTAGCATCGCCGGCAATTGCTGCTACCGTGGCAGTAGTGCCCGAGGTGCCCGGTCCAGGCGCAATGCTTACCGTATTGTCGGCATTTACGGTAAGGATCACGTTGGTGCCCGACAGGTCGCCCAGCGTCTTGATAACGCTTTTAGCGCCCGCTGTAGGAAGGAATTCCTCCTGGTCAATGTCCCGTGGAGCTGATGGGTGCTGGAAGTAACCGGTAACCAGGTAATCACCCTCATAATCGTTCTTCACAAGAATGGCCACCAGGCCGGTCTTCAGGTTGCCACTGATGGCCAGTCCGCCCTTATCGACAGCAGTGATCTCGTAACCAAGGCCCCACTCTTCACCGAGGTAATCCCTTGGTTTCAACTTCACCTGGAGATAGCCTGTATTCGATCCCTTGGGGATGGTAACTACACCGCCCGGGTTCACAACGGTGAACATGTTCGCAGTGGGTATTTTCAGGTTTGCACTGTTGGCCGTATTGTAATCGGTAACGATCTTGTTGTTCTGGGTCAACGTTACATGCACGTCTTCCGAAACCGGCCCCGAAGAAGCTACCACCGGTATAAAATTGAGCGTTGTGTCGTAATTGAGGTTGTCGAAGGCGATCGCGAGATAGTTGCCGGCCGAGGCTGCCGTTAATTTTACCTCCACGAAATTATTCGAGCCGCCGTGAAGCGATTGCACCTCCCGGTTATCGTAGCTGTCGTCCTTTAAGCAACCCACCATGCTAATACCCAGCAAAGCACCAAGGGTCAACAGGGAAAATATTCTGATGGATAATTTCATAAACACTGTTTTAAAATTGATGAATTGATTAGGGCTGCCAGAACAACTTGGAAGTGAACTGGTCTATTTTGCCCTGCGCATTCACGTTTGCACTGTTGGTCGTGTATTCACTTTGTGGATACAACAGGCGGTTGGGCAGTGAATTGGACAGCTTGCCCGGGTTTACCGAAATATATCCCTTGTTGGGTATCATATTCAACCTGCGCAGATCACTCCACGCTTCCAATGGGTTAACACCATTCAATGCAATATATTTCTGATAAGTGATGAATTTGGCTTTAGACAGCGCCGTACCACCGGCATTATCCCAGTCGGCAATGGCCTGGCTCGCCATATAGGTGTTGGCCGCGGTGGTGGCGTTGGGTACCCCTAGCCAGGTGAATGACTCCCGCACAGCATTCTCATAAGCTGTTTGTGCATCGCCGGTCATCCAGCCGCGGGCTATGGCCTCGGCTTCGAGGAACATGCTTTCAAACGAGGTCAGTATCCACTGGGCCTGGGCCGAGCTATTGGCTAACCCCGGACCAAAACTGGAGCTTGCCGCACCCACCGGGTTGCCGGCTGCCAGTCCATAGGTAGTACCCGTAATGGCGCCGCCATTGGCCGGAGCTTTAAAGAAACGGCTGAGCCTTGGGTCCGAAGTGCCGCTCATAAGGCCTACAATGTATTGATTGGCCCTGGTAGCGGTGCTGGCTTCAGCACCGGTAGGAGTGAGACCAAAGTTGGCATAGAAAGGAGATTGCTTGTTAACGGCATTCTGATAGCCCGGGTTAACGTCGATCGATTCACCAGCATGCAAAACGCCGCCATTGGCAACGATCTTGGCGATCTCGGCCGCCGGGTTGAAGCCCGACACTTCCGATTGCCTGATCAGCATACGCAACTTGAGTGTGTTGGCAAACTTGATCCAGAGATCCGTATTGCCGCCATTCACAATATCTGCAGCAGTAAAGGAAGTGCTGGCAGGGGTCTTTAGGTAAATGATGGCCGAGTCGAGGCTTGCCTGCAGGGAACTGTACACAGCCTTGGCATCGTCAAAAGTGGGTTGCGTGTATTTGTCATTCTGGAAGGCCTGTGAATAAGGGATATTCCCAAAAAGGTCAACCAGGTCCTGGAACAATTTAGCCGATAAAACCATCGAGGCGCCGGCAAGTCCCTGCTCGCCCTTAGCCTGTGCTTTTGTTTTCACCTGGTTAAGGTCAAAAAGCACATTGTATTGGTTTTGCCACAAGAGATCGCCGAAGGTAAAGTCGATATTGTACGTTGTTTCATCCTGCTGGATAGCAAAGTCGCCCGAAGCCGACCAATAGCCCATCCAGTTGTCGATGAACTGGAAATTACCGCTCGCCGACCTGGCGCCCGTAGCATGTGCAGCCTGTGGAAAAATAAGTTCGGCTGTAATGTTATCATCCGTCACCCGGTTGGGATCCTGGTTCACATCCAGGTAGCTTTTTTTGCAAGCGCCCGAACCAACCGCCACGGCCAACATGATAACAAACAATTTATGATGTATGGTTTTCATGTATAATCAGTTTAAGTATGATTAGAATTGTACCGCGATCGAACCACCAAATAAACGGGAGGCTGGCGATTGATAAGAACTGGCCAAACCAAATGTGTTACCGGTAGCTGAGTAGTTGAATTCCGGATCGCCCCATTGATTACTATTGGGTACAAACAACAGCAGGTTTCTGCCGATGGCACTCACTGTAATGCGCTTGATCGCAGTTTGATTGCCAAACCACTTCATGGGCAGGTTGTACGAGATGTTTACTTCGCGCAAACGCCAGGCCGCAGCAGAGTAAAAATAATTGGTCGCGATCTGGTTATTGTACGCAGCACCTGTCCAGAAGGTATAGTTGCCGTCTGCTGTTTGGATATTGGTATTTGGTACATATTTCGAACCATCCCAATAAGAGGAATTGGGTACTACGAAACGCTGGCGGCCATATTCGGCACTGCGCTTGGATATGCCTGCAAAATCCATATCACTGCCAAGGCCCGAGTAACCATTGTGACCACCTTTGTAGTCCCAGGTCATGCTAACGCTAAGGCCACCGAGCGTAAAGGAAGGCGTAACGCCGATCACCCACAAAGGCAATGAACGGCCACGTACCACCAGTTCAGAAGCTTGCGAAGGATAACCGGTAACGGCATCAACGATCACCCTGCCCAGAGAATCACGGTTATAATCGGTCAGTTGAAAAGCAAAAGCAGGTTTGCCCACAACCGCAATATTGTTGGCTGTTGGTGAACTTACGGAGTTTTGGATGAAGCCCGCATTACCACCAATCACTACCGGAATATTGTTCAGCGTACCGGTAACCTCATTGTCGTTGTAGGTAGCATTGATCTTGAGGTCGATCCGGCCCTTGCCTACATTAACCAAGGGGCTCAGACCAAGGTCCATTTCCACACCATAGTTCTTGAAGCTGGCAGCATTGGCCAACCCGATCGTATAACCGGTAGTTGAAGATTGGGATACCTGCAAGATCTGGTTGTCCGACTGTTGATGGAAATAAGTGGCTTCAAGGTTGATCCTGTTCTTCAGGAAGCCCAGTTCACCGCCAATTTCAAACGTTTTTACAAACTCGGGTTTCAGGTCGGGGTTCGGAATAGTTTGGTTGGCGGTAAAACCTGCCACATTACCATAAGGAAATCCACCTGGTTGTGAGTAAGTAGACTGCAGCGAATAAACGCCTACGTTCACGTTACCCGATTTGGAATAAGCGGCCCGCACCTTCGCAAATGAGATGAGGTCACTGTTCTTGATACCAGCTACGGCGTCGGAGAGCACAATGGCTGCGTTCACGCCGGGATAGAAGAAAGAACGGTTGTCGGGCAGCAAACGGCTGTCCCAGTCATTACGGCCGGTGAACTCTATGAAAGCCCAGTCGCGGAAACTGAGGCCTACACTACCGTAAGCGGAAAGCAGGCGGCTTTCTGTATTGGCGTTGCTGGGATACAGCGGCACGTTGGCATCACCGCTTCGCACTGCCACATTGTACAGGTAAGGTACCACCAGGTTATTACCACCTACTGAAACATCTTTTGCGCGGTTCTGGCGCAGCATACCGCCTGCCAGGTATTTAATGTTGAAGTCTTTATTGATGTCGTAATCGCCATTCACGAAATAATCCAGGTTTAATGTGGAAGTGAAAGCCTGGTTATCAAACACGTTACCGGGACGATCGGTGTACTGCGTGGGATTGCGGTTGTCATGCGCCCAGTCGGTTACATCTATAGGTGCTGTAGTATTCTTGAAGCTGGTAAAGGCAAGGTTCGTACTGGCCCTTACCGTACCCTTGATCCAGGGGAAGAATTGATAGCTCGCCTCGATATTGCCGATCAGGTCGTCTTCACGGCCTTTTTGGCGCAGATTGCCGATGATCCAGTAAGGGTTTACCGCAAACTCGTTGTAGTAATTGGAGTATTGGGCAAATTTATCGGATTGCCAGTTCTTGTAAGAAGTAAGCGGCACATTGCTCGGCGTCTGCATCACCAGGAAGAAGATACTGCCATTGTAAGCAGGCAACAAACCCGCCATGCCTGCTTCATTCACCACGTCATAGTTCTGGATCACGTAGTTGAGTCCATAGTTAACAGTAAGATTGCCATATTTTTTACCGCCATTGAAGCGGATACTGGTTCTCCGGTTCTCGTCTTCCGGCATCAATCCCTTCACTTTCGCATCCTGGATACCTACATAAAAATCATCGCCCGATAGTGACACGGAGTTCTGATAAGTAATGCCTGTATTCCAAAATTTCTTTTTCTCATTGGCATGCAGGTTCGAATAAGGCCCTCTTTGAATGGAACCATCTTCCAGCGCCACACCTATGTCCTGCATCGAACCATCAAAGCGAGGCCCATATTGTTGGTTCTCATAGGGTACATAGCCAAAATTGCCATATTGGTCGAGTACTTCACCCGCACCGGCGCCAAAGTCTTCCTGAAGCTTGGGGAAATAGGCAACCCGCGCAGCCTGGATGGTGGAGTTGATGTTGACGGTAATCTTTTTGCTGGTTCCCTTCTTCGTGGTTACAACGATCACACCATTTACAGCGTCCGGACCATATATCTGGGCCGAAGCGGCACTTTTCAGAATGGTAAGATCCTGGATGTCATCCGGAGGTATGGACGATAGATAACCCAGTGGGGTGGGAGCACCATCGATAACCAGCATGGGCTGGTTATTGCCGGTAAGCGAACGGATACCACGGATGTTGATCTTCGCGTTCTCAAAGACACCACTATTAGTAGTAGCAACTGATACGCCAGATACCTTTCCGTTTAATGCCTGTTGAACGTTTACGGCCTTTCCTTGAACAAGAGTGCGGCTGTTCAATGACGTGGCAGCATAACCAAGTTCTTTGGCCTGCCGCTTGATGCCAAGGCCCGTGGTCACCACCACCGCAGCCAGTTCTTCATTCGTTTTGTTGAGCGATATCGCCAGCGTAGCACCTTGCCCGGATGTGTTGAACACCCGCGTGCTGTAACCTGATGCACTTACTTCTAATACAGCGTTTTGGGGAGCATTGATCTTGAAGAATCCATTTTCGTCGGCAGCAACACCGGTGGTGGTACCGTTGATCTTCACCGAGGCAAAGGGGATGGGATCACCCTTTTCATCGGTTATCCGGCCCGTTAGTGGCCTGGATTGACACAGTACCATGATACTCAATAGTAATACTACTGGTAGTAATAGAACTTTTCTCATGTTTAATAATTTGATGGTAGAATTTGTTCGGAAAATATTGTAATCTAACGGTTACGAACCGCTGGTAACTAGAAAACAATATGCTCCATTTGACTATTGGACAGATGGTACTTTGAAGATGCTGCGTATCATGATAAGATCATAACTTATTCTTTACATATGTTGTCAACTCGTTATTGTATTGTTATTATCCATTGTTATTTGAAATAGAAAGATTATATTTTTACTATTACGTTATAGCAATCACAGTAACCATTACCCATAAGTGTAGATAAAATGATGCGAATTGTTATCCTACTGTTATTGAGATGTTATGCCGGTTGGAATACAGTTTGAAATAGAATAGGTTGCAGCAGAAATTTGTCATGAAGCCTTATATTCTCATGTGTCATGTATAGTTCCTATAAAGGAAAAGGTCCCTGGTGTTTACCAGGGACCTTTATTATTGCATGAAATCTTCAACAGTTACCGGCTGTACACAAGTACCTCAGCTGGGTCTTTTATCTTGTCTGCCAATGCTTTGGCCCGGCTGCTGTAAACGGGTGCCGCCCACGCCCCGGCCGCCCGCGCCATCAGTAAGAACATATCGTTCTTATTATAAGGGTTGATCTGCTGGTACGGCCAGGCCTTTTCTCCAAAAGCATACGGTGTAAGCCAGTCCAGCGCCTTACGCAGTCCTGCGCCTTTAGACGTAGTATGATCCCACAGGTTCACATTCACCCGCTTAGCCAGCGTGGCCAGCATAAACCAGGCCTGCAAATTATAGGTGCTATACCCCAGGGCGGTCGTACGCTCCAATTCCAACGGCTGCGATCCTTCGGCCGTCAACTGGCTGTCGAGCCTGACCTTACTTTCTTCCGCCAGCGCACGGGCTTGCTCAGTTTTACCACAAAACAGCGCAAAATCAACGGCCTGTACATAAAACCAGGTGCCGTGATTGTTTTTCGCCGCATATTCTTCCTGGCCGTTCTTGCTGCTTAACATCCAGTCAAGGTAAGCATTGTACCATTGTTTCAGGCCCTGTTGATCTGTAGCCTTCCAGGAACCTGAACTACTCAATAAGATAGCAGCATCGGCAATCCCGGTAAGCGCAACAGTCTCAATGATGCCGATACCACGTCCATCATTGATGCCCGGAATCGCCTGTGCATAGTTCAGGTGCGGGTTCATTTTCGTGGTTTCCTCCAGGAACCACACACGCAAAAGCGCCGCAGCCTTGGCAGCATATTTTTCTTCCCCGGTAAGGTACCAGGCCAGCGCCAGGGTATGGGTAGCTTGGTCCAGCTTGCCCAAATGGCTCCGGTCGGTGATCTTGTAGATCTCCGGGTTCCGCACGCCATCCCGGCGCATATAAGGGCGTCCATTCGGCTTCGAACTGTCGTACCAGAAATAAGGCGCCTGGCTCATGTAATCGTGCTTATTACCGCTCACTGGCGTAAAGGCCTTTTCCATCACAGAAACGGGCTTCATCTCCAGTAACGCGTCTGCTTCTTTTACCAGGGCCTCTAATTGGGTCGATAATAGTTTGTCTTTTTTGGCAGATCCTTTAACCTTGGCCAGGTGGTTGCCATCCATTAACAGTACGGAAGGGGTTTGAGAAAAAGCAGGCATGCCTATGAAAAAACCCACAAGCGCAAGCCACAGAACAGGAAGCAATCTATTCATTTTGATTATTTAAGCTGGTAGGCCGCAATCGTCTTGGCAAAAAAGGTCGGTACATACACGATCTTTTTTACAGGGTCGTAACCTATGTCGGCAGTATTTCTTTTTTCAAGATGCGTATCGAGCAGGGTTTCCACTTTGCCATCGGCCTGCACATAGAAGATATACCCGGCCCAGGCAGTCACCAGGTAGTCGCCATTGCCGATCGGTTCAATGCCATCTGCCCCTTGCGGCAGGTCGGCAATTTTAGTGATCTCCTTTTGCGCGTTGGCCTTGAGGAATGATTTACCCGATCCGATGATCAGGTCATTACCCACCGCTTTAAGACCATTTAAGCCGGGCAGGTTCTCCAGGTACAGGTTCAGCACGCCGTTCTCTACTTTCCATACCTTGAACGATTTGGAGTCGGAAACATACACCACACCCTTGTCCGAAATAGTGATGTCGTTGAAGCCGCGAGCGCTGTCGTGCGTAATGCGCTGTTCGATCTTGCCACCGTTGATATCGATCACTACCACCGAAGTATAGTCGGCAACATACAGCTTACCCTTAAAAGCGCCCATGCCTTTAGGGCAATGCAGGCCCATCACCCACGAAGAGTCATAGTCTTTGCCGTTGGTGCTCAGAACGCCAATGCCTCCTTTCCCATCCGCCTCCCAGGGCGCACCATCGATCAGACTTACCAATACTTTATTTTGTTTGGGAAGCAACAAGGCAGATTCCGGTACGGCAACGATCGAGTCCGTTTCCCATATCTTTTCCAGCGAATGTGATTGGGCCTGCGCACCGGCAGTGATCAGGCAAAAGATAGCAGCTAAGGTTTTTTTCATGATGCAAGGTGTTTAAAGTGAAGCTGAAAGATACTGCACATTATTCTTCGGTCAGTTCAAAAATATTGCTACTCAAGGGAGTGATCCTGCCGGGCGCCAGGTTCAGTCCCACCTGCATCAGGTATTCACCCGTCAATACTTTATCGTTGTCGGGTTGGGCCGATTTTGTATCAGGCAGCAGGTTGATCTCGCGCAGGCGGTATTTCTTCTGCGGATCGAGTCCTTCCAGCTTTACCCGGCCAAAAATATCCTTGCGCCGCGTTTGTAATAAATAGTTGTAAAGGATCGCACGTTTCCGGTCGCCCGAAACATACATTAATACAGCCCTGGGTTCATCATAAGGCGAAACCAACCGGTAAAGATCCCCCTGCCAAACTACATCACTAATGCGTTGATAGGTCTTTACCGCCTCGCGGCTAAAGGCCAGTTCCACCGGCGTGAAATTATTCACCCGGATATCATAACCCAGTTTGCCCATCATCGCCACATCAGTGCGAAACTTGAGCGATTGTTGTTTGCCCATACTTGTTACGTGGGCCGAGATGGTATTCGATGGAAAGAAATAAGAATAGCCCCATTGAATGAACACCCGCTCCAGGCCATCGGTATTATCACTCGGCCAAAACTCTGTAAAGTATTTCAGCGCACCATAATCGGTACGACCGCCGCCACCCGCGCACAGCATAATGGGTAAATGAGGGTATTTAATGCGAATGCGCTCCATTACCTTGTACAAACCGCGTGTATAGTCGATATATAGATGAGATTGTTTTTCTTTCAGGTAAGGAGAATAAGCATTCGTCATGCTGCGGTTGCAATCCCATTTAATGAAAGCAATGCCCGGGTTCTTCGTCATCATATCATTCACGATGTTGAAAACGAAGTCCTGCACCTGCGGGTTTACCAGGTCCAGCACCAGCTGGTTCCTGCCATAATGCTCTTCACGGTTGGGCAATTTCAGTATCCAGTCGGGATGTTGCCGGTAGAGATCACTCTTAGGATTCACCATCTCGGGCTCCAGCCAGATGCCGAATTGAATACCTTTCGCAGCAGCTTCCTTCACCAGGTAGCCCAACCCCGAGGGCAGTTTCTTCTTGTCTTCCTGCCAATCGCCCAGGCCGGCCTTGTCATCATTGCGTGGAAAGGAATTGCCAAACCAGCCATCATCCAGCAGAAAAAGGTCTACACCCAGTTTCTTCCCTTCATCAAACAACTCCACCAGCCGGTGCTCATCAAAGCTGGTGTGCGTGGCTTCCCAGTTATTCAATAAGGTGAGGCGGCGTTCTTTACCGTCCAATACGCCATAACTACGGGCCCAGCGATGCAGGTTGCGGCTGGCCTGGCCCTTGCCTTGATCGGTCCAGGTAAAAATGAAAGCAGGCGTAGTGAAGATTTCACCCGGAGCCGCATAGTATTCCGAAGCAAAAGGGTTGATGCCGCTGCGCATGCGCAGGCCATTGCGTTGGTCAACCTCAAAAGTATATTGGAAATTGCCGGTCCAGGCAAGTGTACCCGCAATGAGTTCGCCGGCTGTTTCGGTCGACTTCCCATTCAGCGAAAGCAGGAAAGCCTGCGTTTGGTAAAAGTTGGTGCGCGTGCCCAGTTTGCTTTCGATGGTCTTGATGCCATTCGTCAGCGGTTCTTCCACGATATTGACCTCCCGGGCCCAATCGCCATGAAATTGCGTAAGCCAGTACGCGTCGGCATTGAAATGGAGCAGGGAAGAGGCATATTGGGTCATCATAACCGGCCTCTTTTCCCGGTGCTGGATCACCGCCCAGCTCTTGATCACATCACTGGCGCCAAAGGCTGCATAGTGAAGTGTTACCTCAACCGGGTAAACCGGGTCTTTCAACAACACCGAAGTTTCCGACACATCGCCATTTTTGACAACGGAATGCGACACATACTTCAGCTCCAGAGATGCATTGCCATCGTTGTGCACCATCCTGAGGGCCGGTTCAAACTGGTTGTCCATCCCCGCCGTTAAATAGGCTTCGCGCCCTCCGCCAGGGTAGGCGCCCGCCACCAGTTTCCTGCCCAGATACGATTGCAGTAAACGCTGGTTGCCGCCCACCGTCAGCACCAGGGCTGTGTGGTCCGTCTCGATCACGATGGGTTGCACCTGGGCAGCAAGGTGGCAGGAGAGACATACAAACAAAACAAAAGGTAAAAGCCGCTTCAGCATAGAATGGGGATTGATAAAAAGGAGCAAGTAAGCAACAACGTTCAATATATAGCTGCGTTGCCTTGGCTACCTATTCAATATAATTGGCCGGTCTCCTTAAAAAGCTCGCCCAAAAGTCTTGTGCCGCTGTATCGGCAGTTGAACTTTTGGGCGAATGAAAAAGCAGATCCTGGAATATAAATATCGAGATCAATGATCGTTTCAACTGAACGGGCGTTAGTGGCGCAGGAGCCTTTTTGCTTTGCTCCCTCAAAACCGCCGGCCATTGCGGGTCATCAGGCAATAAATTCCTTTTGATAGCTCAGCGGGCTCTTGCCGGTGATCATCTTGAAATACTTATGAAAGCTGGTGAAATTATTGAAACCGCTTTCGTAACAAAGTTGTTTGATGCTCAGGTTGTTTTCGATGAGCAGCTTGCAAGCCTGGCCCACCCTGATCTCGATCAGGAATTGCGAATAGGTTTTGCGTGTTCTGGATTTGAAGTAGCGGCAAAAAGAATTGGGGCTGATGTTGGCCACCGCTGCGATCTCTTCCAGCTGGATCTTCCGTTTATAGTTTTTCAGGGAGTATTCGTAAATCGCATTCACCCGGTCGTTCTCCGCATCCACCAGGTCGTGTTTGAAACCGATGGAGGATAACGTGGAAAGTTGCTTGCAATCAGCTATGATGTTGAGCGCCTCCATCAGGATGATGATGCGTTCGGAGCCGTCGGTCTTTAGAAGACGCTCCAGCAGTTCGGCCACCTGTTGCCGCGTTTTGCCGGTGATCTGCAAACCGCGCCGGGCCTTCTCCAGCACACTTTTGATGGCGATATTTTCTGGCAGGTGCAGGAATTGCTCGCCCCAGAAATTCTCGCAGAAATGCGCTACGCGGATATCGGCCTGCAGGCGCGTGTCCTCCTCGAAGAAAAGGTCGTCGAAACGCCAGTAGTGGGGCAGGTGCGCGCCTACCATCACGATATCGCCCGATTTGAACCGCTTGATGCTGTCGCCAATGAACTGGGTGCCTTCTCCCTTCTTGAAATGGATCAACTCAATCTCCGGATGGTAATGCCAGCGGTTATTGACGTAGGGAACAAGGTCACGGCGCACGCTGAAAGAGTGGCGTGGCCCTGTCGATACTTTAAGTAGTTGCGGTCGCATGCAAGTGTTTATTTGAAGTTCAAGGTGATTTGTCGCTAGGTACAGTCCTGGAATAAGGCTTACAGAAAACGTTTTTTTCGGAAAAACAGGTCGTTTTTTCCGGAAAATATCCCGAAACTATTGCGGAGGAGAACCAAAAGAAGATCGATGGGGAAGTGTCGGGAATACGCAGTATCCCGGCAAAATAGTATCCGCACCGCGGAGGGTGCGCAAGGAGCGTAGTTGCCCCTGTAATACGGTCGCGTCGGCCATCAGGCCCGGGCAGAAAACCATGGCAAGCAAATTTGAATGAACAGAAAATAGCATTTAGTAACCTGGTACAAATTGGATATTTTTTTTCAATGCAACATCAACTGCAATGCACTTTATTTATGCAAACGTTTTCGAAAATCAGGACAGTTCAGGATGCTGGTTTTCGATGCGTAAGCCCAGGGTTGCCCATAATAAAAACAGGCGTAAACTCATTGAGAATGGGGCTCTTACACCAATGGCGATATGCCAATAAAGTTTACTAATTTGGCAACCGCATACAATTTTGATGACCCCTCCCTACATTTATTTGTAGTCAAGAATTTTGGTACTTAAATCACGATATGGAACATACACACAAATACCTCCAGATACACCCTGGCGATAATGTACTGGTGGCTTTACAGGACTTACCCAAAGGCACACTGATCCAATTGAACAACCAGCAGTTTCCCCTTACCGACCCTGTAGCAGGCAAGCACAAGTTTTCGCTTCAACCACTCAATCCCGGTGATAATATCTATATGTATGGAGTGCTCGTGGGCAAGGCAGATACCGCCATCCCACAGGGAGCTGCCATCACCACGAAGAATATTCATCATGCCGCAGAAGATTTTACCCTCGGCCAGCGCCGGCTCAACTGGCAGCAGCCCGAAGTGACAAAGTGGAAGAACAAGACCTTTATGGGCTACCACCGTGCCGACGGCAGCGTAGGCACCGCCAATTACTGGATCGTGATCCCCCTCGTATTTTGTGAAAACAGGAACGTGGAAGTATTGAAAGAAGCACTCGTTGATAAGCTCGGATACAGCAAAACCAAGGCATTCGAAGCCGATGTAGAGACACTCGTGGACCTCTACCGGAATGGAGGCGCAGCAGCCGATATTCTCGAAGCGCCCATCGAAGAGGTGTTTACCGAACAGGCCGCCCATCGCGTATTCCCCCATGTAGACGGTATCAAATTCCTGAACCACGATATGGGTTGCGGCGGCACGCGCCTCGATGCACATTCGCTCTGCGGCTTGCTGGCCGGGTATATCACCCATCCCAATGTGGCAGGCGCCACCGTGCTTAGCCTCGGCTGTCAGCACGCACAGGCCTCCATATTGAAAGATGAGATCATGAAACGTGATCCCGGCTTCAATAAGCCCCTCATTGTGCTGGAGCAGCAAAAAGAAGGTACGGAGCAACAATTGCTCAAGAAGGCCATCAAACAAACCTTTGCCGGCCTCATGCAGGCCAATGAGATCAAGCGCCAGCCCGCCCCTTTATCCAAATTGTGCATTGGTCTTGAATGCGGTGGCTCCGATGGCTTCTCCGGCATCTCTGCCAACCCCGCATTGGGTTATGTATCCGATATACTCGTTGCACTGGGTGGATCAGTGATCCTCTCTGAGTTTCCTGAGCTCTGCGGCGTTGAGCAGGAGCTAAGTGATCGTTGCGTGGACGAAGTAACCGCCCTGAAGTTTATGGATCTCATGCGCGTGTACAATGCCAAAGCTGAAGCCGATGGATCGGGCTTCTATGCCAACCCGTCGCCCGGTAATATCCGCGATGGCCTGATCACCGATGCTATCAAGTCGGCCGGCGCTGCCAAGAAGGGAGGCACCTCACCAGTAACGGCCGTGCTCGATTATCCCGAGCGCGTAACCAAACCCGGACTTAATTTGCTGTGCACCCCTGGTAATGATGTGGAGAGTACTACAGCTGAAGTAGGTTCAGGTGCCAACATTGTACTCTTTACAACAGGCCTGGGCACACCCACCGGCAATCCTATTGCACCGGTCGTTAAGCTGTCTACGAATTCGAAAACGTTTTCGAAGATGCCAGATATACTCGATATCAATTGCGGCACCATCATAGAAGGAACGGAAACGATTCCGGAAGCAGCCGACCGCATCATGAACTATGTAATTGAAGTGGCCAGCGGCAACGTGCAGCCCAAGGCGGTATTGTTGGGGCAGGATGATTTTATTCCGTGGAGAAGAGGAGTAAGTTTATAAGACAACTATTAACTTCGCCCCTCAAACAACAAACAATATCATCATTACATGAGCAACACGGCAGTCAAGACCCCGCACCTGATGGAGCAATCATTTCGTTGGTTTGGACCCAAAGATCCTGTTAGTCTTTGGGATATACGCCAGGCTGGCGCTACAGGCATTGTAACCGCCCTGCATCATATCCCCAACGGAGAAGTATGGCCGGTAGAGGAGATCATGCAGCGTAAGAACGAAGTGGAAGCAGCAGGCCTTCGCTGGAATGTAGTGGAGAGTATTCCTGTGCACGAACACATCAAAATACAAAAAGGAGAATACAAGCAATACATCGAGAATTATAAGATGAGTATCCGCAACCTTTCCCGTTGCGGCATAAAGATAGTCACTTATAATTTTATGCCCGTACTCGACTGGACGCGTACCGATCTTGCTTATACTATAGAAGACGGATCCAAAGCATTGCGTTTCGAAAGAGCAGCGCTCGTAGCATTCGATGCCTTGCTGTTGAAACGCAAAGGAGCTAAAGAAGAATACACTGCAAAAGAACTCGAAGCAGCTACCAGGCGCCTCGAAGGAATGGAGGAAGCAGAAAGGACCTTGTTGCAAAGGAACATTATCGCCGGTCTCCCAGGGTCCGAAGAGAGCTTTACCCTGCAGCAGTTTCAGGGAGCACTTGATACCTATGACGGAATCGATGCAAAGAAATTACAGCAACACCTCATCTACTTCCTGCAGCACATAACACCGGTAGCTGAAGAAGAAGGCGTGGTGCTGGCTATTCATCCGGACGATCCTCCTTATGCGATCTTCGGGCTGCCACGCGTGGTTAGCACAGAAGCTGATGTAAAGGCCTTGTTCGAAGCAGTACCCTCAAAAGCCAATGGCTTGTGTTTCTGCACAGGATCCTTTGGTGTGCGGGCCGACAATGACCTGCCCGGCATGGTGAAAAGATTTGGCGATCGCATCAACTTCATCCACCTTCGCAGCACGCAGCGCGATGCTGACGGTAATTTCTACGAGGCCAATCACCTCGAAGGCGATGTAGATATGTACAGTGTGGTAAAAGAAATATTGCAGGTGATGAAGGGGCGCAATATCTCCATCCCCATGCGTCCTGATCATGGTCATCAGATGCTGGATGATCTGAAGAAGAAGACGAATCCCGGTTACTCTGCCATCGGTCGCCTGCGGGGCCTCGCCGAGCTCCGCGGACTTGAGTTGGGCATATCGAGAAGCAATGTTTGATCTGCTGAATTACGAATAATGAAAAAGCCGTCTCCCTCGAGACGGCTTTTTCATTATGTCGGTGCGCCCGCACAGTTGTTGACGCTAAAAACCTTCTGCTACTTCGAAGCTGATTTTTTCCCGGGTAGTAGGGTGCATGAATTCCAGTTGTGCGGCATGGAGATACATCCTTTCAGCCGCAGAACCATACAGATCATCTCCAACAATCGGCGCATTAAGCCCCAGTGCATGAGCCGAGTGCATACGCAACTGATGGGTTCTTCCGGTGAGCGGCCAAAAGTCAACCTTGGTCACTCCATCGTATTGTTGGGCCATTTTCCACCGCGTAATGCTTTTTTTGCCGGTATCAAAACAAACCAGTTGCCTGGGTCGGTTGAACAAGTCGGCACACAGTGGAAGGTTGATCTCACCTTCCAGCTGATCGATCACGCTGGAAAGTAAAGCCCGGTATCGCTTTTTTACCGTACCACGTAAGAACTGACTTTGGATATGCTTGTGGGCCTGCCGGGTCTTAGCAACCACCAAAAGTCCTGAAGTGCCCATATCGAGCCGGTGAACAATAAGTGGTTCAATATTCCCGAGTGTTTGTTGCAGCCTGGAATACACCGAATCCCCGATGTCTACACCCGGTACGGAACGTAAGCCCGCTGGTTTATTCACCACAACAAAACTCTCATCTTCATAAACGATATCGAGCTCGCTGTCTTTCTCGGGGGTGAGTAAAAACGAGTTTTCGTCAAGCGGCATTCCTTCCAGCATATGTGCCAGAATAGGCTTGCATTTCCCCGTACAGGCAGGATAATATTGTTTATGCTTTCTGATCTCCGATTTTGGTGAAGCACCCCACCAGAACTCTGCCATAGCAAGAGGGGTGTAGCCGTTCGCAAAGGCAAATTGTAACAGCTTGGGAGTGGCACATTCGCCGGCAGCGGCAGGTGGTTTGCCAAAAGGGGTCAAGCTGAAGATATCATGTAAGCTTTTGCTTTTGCCGTCCTTGTTTAAGAAAACATATTGTTCGAAAAGCTGCTGCTGCAAAGCAGCCGATTTTTCCTTTCGCTCATTTTTCAACATTTCTATAGGTGAGTCAAATTGAGCCAACCTTGCTCTTGCCTCATCAAGGACCTGCTCCCACCTGCTGGTAAGCACCTTAAGCTGGTGCTTGTCGTGCAAACTCTGCTTTATAAGTGCTGCTTCAGCCACAACATGATCTTGCTGGGTAAGGCGATTCTTTTGCTGTTCACGGACCTGCTTTCGGGATGCTTTGTTGGCTTTCAGTTGAATCCTGCAAGCTGAAATTTCCTGCAGGGATTGGGCGGATAATTTTTCCGCTTCCAGTTTTAGATCCTGGTAAATTTTGTCTTCCTCTATTTCTTTGATGCCGGCATTAACGGCATTAATGACCGCAATCTCTTTGAGAAAAAAACTGTCTTCCTCCAGCATATCGAAAACCGGCGGCACAAATTTCGGGTGATCGTTGGTGCCTGCCAATTTACCGGAGAAAGCTGATAGGTAACCCAGCTTCCCTGCGGTATCCTGAACGACCAGAACGCCAAACATTTTCCCGATAACCATTCCGTCCTTATCAGCACTTAGTCCGAAGTTATGATCAAGGTGTGTTTGCGTTTCAAGATAATCCTGCAGTTCAGTAGCTGCTATGGTGGCTAAAGGATGTGGCTCATAGTAAAACGGAAAAGTAAAACGTTCAGGTATTACAATATCAGTTATTTGCTTATCCGAAAAATAGGAAATCCTACGTTGACTGTTCTCTCTCAAGTGCTTAAATTCAATTGAGCCGCGAAATTATCACATTTACAGATCTCTGCCATCGTAAGTTGTAATAGCTGATTCCCTTACCTGGGGGTAGGAGTGTAGATCAATTGCACCACACCCGATTTGAATACTTTCGTATCGGCCAGCACCAGGCCCAGCCTGGCACCAATGTTAAACAAGGGCTTGCCGGCGCCCAAAGCGGTGGGGTGAACCGAGATCATATATTCATCCACCAGGCCATTTTCGATAAAGGTGGTGATCAGTTTGGCGCCTCCATAGAGCCAAATGTCTTTTCCGGGTAGACTTCTGATCTTTTCAACCTGGGCTACAAAGTCGGTGTTGATGAAGGTCGCGTTGTTATCCCCCCTTGGCTGACTGGAAAAAACGAACTTTCCCTTCGATTGAATGGCAGCCGAAATCTGCTTCTCCATAGCCGAAGCAGCGGCATCAGGCTGGTAATTGCCCCATAGATCATAGCTCACGCGTCCATAGAAGATAGTATCAATAGAATCCAGGAAGCTGTCGAAATGCATATCTTCTTCCAAAATGCACCAATCCACTTCTCCATTGGGCCCTTCGATAAACCCATCTAAAGTCGTCGCTAAATTCAGTATGATCTTTCGCATAGGGCAAATATAAAGAGCGGGAAAAGAGTTGGGTTGGAAAAATGAGGAAAAATCATATGCGGGAAGGAGGGAGGCTGGTGTAACGCTTGCGGAGATGGTATTTAACGGCGATTAACATGTTAAATGGTATCATTCGATAGGGGAGCAGTTTTACCTTGCAGTTGGAAATGAGCTGGTTCACTAGCTTTGGTCTTACCGACGTGGCCGGTCAATCTTTAATACAAATGCAATAATAATTTGATTATGAGAAATAAGTCGATATCAATCGTGTTACTAACAAGCATGATAGTAATGTATTCATGCAATGCTAAACAGGAAAAACCCGCGGAAGTGGTAGTTGATAAAGAACAGATAAAGAGAGACATTCAGGCCAAAGAAGATGAGTTCGCTGCAAATTATAATGCAGGAATCCTTAAGAATATAGGCTATTATGCAGATGATGCTACTACCTTTTACCAAAACAGGGCTCCTTTGGTAGGCAGAGACGCAATAGTAGAATTTTTAAGATCCGACCTGATGAATAATTCCAACAAGATCACCTTTAAGACGAAGGAGGTATTTGTATCAAACGATGGAAAACAGGTAGTGGAAATTGGATATTTCACGGTAGTAGACTCCTCAAATACGACCATCAATACCGGCAACTATATGAGTTTGTTTGAGAAAAGAGATGACAAATATGTATGTGTGAGAGATATGAGTGCCTCTGATATGCCTCTTCAATAAAATATAGGGAGGTCCCTTACCCACAGTGATGAAAACGGATTTCACCCGGCCAGATATATTATCTTCTCCGGCCTCCACCGCCTCCAGACCTCATTCCGCCTCCTCCGCCACCACTCCTGGTCCTGCCTGATGAATAGTTGGATGTTGATGGGCGGGTCGTCGCACGATTATTGCTAACTCCCGTGGAAGGACGGTTAGATACTCCTGTAGAAGGGCGGTTAGCCGTTCCCGCAGAAGGACGATTAGATGTCCCCGCTGATGGACGATTAGATGTCCCCGCAGAAGGGCGATTAGACGTCCCTGTAGATGGACGATTAGCTGTAGACCCCCTGTTACCGGATCGATCTGCTGCTCTGTCGCCATAGCTGCCATTAGCCCTGTTATTGGCTACAGTAGTAGACCTCATTTTGTTATTCTGGTAGTTATTGAAATTATTATAATTGTTCCTATTGACAATTACTGTATTACCCCCTCCATAATGCCCGCCGTAATAACCACCATGGTAATGATAATGGTTATGCCGGTAAATACCAACCGCCATAACCGTAGCAAATCCAAACCAGGGAGGGTAAAATCCATAGTAATAAGGAGGAGTATATGGCACATAGGCAGGTGAATAGACATACTGAACAATCGGCGCCGATTGGACCACAACGGTGGTGGTAGCTGGAACCGTCACCGTAACAGGGTTTTCACCGGTATACGCGGGGTTAGGTGTTACGGGTGAATTTCCCTTGGGCTCTATCACATAATCTTTTCCGTATAAAGCCTCGTCGCCAACGATCTGAAGGGAAATTTTCTTGTCTTTATCCCTATCCAGTAGAATGACCGCAACATCCTGCGTTTCTTTTTTATTGACATCGACCTGGAGTATAAATGAATACGAGTCATCCTTTTTTTTGGTCACCACTTTGATGAAATCGACCTTTTTATCCAGATTCAGATCCAGGTTATTGATTTTCTCTTTTTCATCGTTCAACGATTTCTCAAACGCTTCAATGGTTTTCGATTTTTGAAAAAGCGTTAGCACGGCATAAAGATCCAGGTTGTCTCCTGCCAGGCCTAGTAAGGCAGTGGAATCTTCCTGGGAATACGCAGGAAGATATAACAAGCTCATGACAGCTGCTATATATGGAAAAATGAATTTTTTCATGGTAGGTGAGATTGGTGAGAGGTAGCTAATGCAAGTTACACAAATGGCACGGCTCTCTGGGCCGCTCAAAGAGATTGATCACCCAGCCGCCTCAGTTAACTGTTAAATGGCGTTCTTTCACGCTAAATATAAAGCAACCCATAGTACAGGAATCATTTCAAAACTAAATGACTCACCCTCTTTCTTTTATTCAGCATAATGCTCAACTTTGCAGCAATGACCCGCTTGCCAAACATTCCAAAAGAACTGCTATTGAAGATCGCCGGGGGCGATAGCCAGGCATTCACCCAATTATTCGACGCCTGTTGGCTCCAGGTATTTGCCCACGTACGCCGCTACCTCAAAAACACGGCCGAGGCGGAGGATATAACACAGGAGATATTTTTCCATCTCTGGATCAATCGTTTAAAACTCCCTGAAGTGCAGGAGTTTGAGCCCTGGTTGTTTGTCATCACGCGCAACCGCACCATATCCGGTTTACGTAAATTGTTGAAAGAAACAACAGGGGCCATGGCGGGCACCATACCGGAAATATCGGACCAACCATCCAGCACGCCTGCTGGTCAGCTCGATTACAAGCAATCCTGCGAACTGCTCGAAAAGGCCATTGATCAAATGCCAGCACGGCGCCGCGAGGTATTCCGCCTAAGCAGGCAGGAAGGCCTCACTCATGCAGAAATAGCCGAACAACTAAATATTTCAAAAGCAACTGTTAATGAACACATCAGGGAGGCCCTGGCATTCCTGAAAATGAAATTCGGAGAAAGTCCGGGCCTGCTCACCGCTTTACTCCTTATCTCCGCCTGCTGGCTGGCAAGAAAATAAAAAATAATCTGGAACCGACCCCTTATCCTGCCGAACCCCTGCGTCAATATTAATAGAACAGCGGTTAAATCCTTATCGGTATGAATTCGGAAACATTCAGCAAATTGGTCACTGCCTACCTCGACAACTCTTTAAGCGACGGGGATAAGATGCTTTTGAGCAATCTGCTCATGCAGGAAGAGTACCAGGACTTGTTAGATAGGATCATGCAAGAACAACAGCAGCAGGGATTTAAAATGGATAGTGAGTACGAAGCATCATACCAAAGAATGCGGCATTCGCTGCAAGCCCGCATCGGAAAGACTGCACCCCGCAAGAAAGCCCTGATCTGGCGCTTATGGCCCGCAGCCGCAGCCTTGGTGATATTGGCCTGGGGAATATGGTACCTGATGAAAGGAAGAAGCGAAGTGGAGCCCACGCCAACTACGACGGTCGCTTCCGTCGACATAAAGCCCGGACACGATGGGGCAATCCTCACCCTGACCGATGGATCAAAGCTGGTGCTCGACAGCATGAACAATGGAAAGGTAGCCAGCCAGCCGGGTGCAACAGTACATTTGGCAAATGGAGCATTGATCTATGCAAGCTCAAACCCAACACCAGGTGACGTGCTATACAATACGCTGGAAACGCCCAAGGGAAGGCAGTTCAAAGTAACCCTGCCCGACGGAACACAGGTTTGGCTCAATGCTGCCAGCTCCATCCGTTACCCCACACAATTCACAACGCAGGAGCGGCGCGTGGAAATAACCGGCGAAGCATATTTTGAAGTGGCATCGATACAAAAGCAAGGCAAAAAAAAGCCATTTATAGTAAAGACCAACCAACAGTTTGAAATAGAAGTAGTAGGAACACACTTCAATGTCAATACGTATAGCAATGAGCCGGTGTACCGTACAACCCTGTTGGAGGGAAAAGTGAAAGTGAACAGGTTCAGTCAGGCTTCTGCACAAACTGTCGTCTTGAAGCCGGGTCAGCAGGCAGCCCTGCCGCCCGCAAGTAAACCAGGATCTATACAGTTGATACAGGCCGATACAGCCAAAGTGCTCGCCTGGAAGAATGGGCTCTTCAATTTCGAGAACGCGAAGCTGGAAGAAGTAATGCGCCAGCTCGAAAGATGGTACGATATACAGGTAACCTATGAAGCCGGTATACCCGATATAGAATTCGTTGGTAAAATGACAAAAGATGTACCACTCAGTGGATTGTTGATAGCACTGAAAAGGTCCGATATCCATTTCCGAACCGAAGGCAGAGTCCTGATCGTAACACCCTGAACAAAATATCGAACGCACTCAATCTTATCCTCACTGAAATATTCCCACACGAACGGATAGAAACGAAAACCGGAAGTGATTGGCCTCACTCCCGGTGGAAGTTCCGTTGATCATAAAAGGTTTCGCAACAGCTTTTATTTACAACCAAACTGAATGCAATTTATGCAAAAAACTGCTTTTGGGAACTTGCCATGCCCGCCAACGCCGGCACGCAGGTTGCCTGCTCAAAATGCAAGAGTGATGAAACTGCTCACACTATGTATGTTCGTCGCAATGGTATCGGCCCACGCTAAAGGCCTCGCCCAAAGGGTTACCATCTCCGGTAAAGACCTTTCGCTCAAGCAGGTGTTCACAACCATTGAAAAACAAACAGGTTATGTGTTGTTCAGTAACAAAGAAGTGCTGGCAGCAGCAAAGCCCGTCACCGTGTCGGCCGTCAACATGCCCCTCAAAGAACTGCTCGACAAAGTACTCAAAGACCAGCCCATCGATTATGTGATCCAGGGCAAAACTATCATCCTTTCGCGCAAGCCCGCTATCCCTGTCATTCCTCGTACCGGTATTGACGAACAGCCCGCTCAGGTAATAGGCCGCATCACCGATGCAGTCGGGCAGCCCATGGCTGGCGTAAACGTAATCATAAAGGGTAATGGCAAAGGCACCGTATCGGCAGTCGATGGGTCCTTCGCAATAGCTGCCAAAGAAGGCGACGTGTTGCAATTCACCTTCGTAGGCTTTGCTTTGAAAGAAGTAACGGTAACCGCAGCCCTGATCTCCGGCGCACAACGTGGGTTGATGGTCGTGCTCAATCCGCAAACCACCGCACTCGAAGAAGTGGCTGTCACAGTCAATACTGGCTATCAAACCATATCGAGAGAAAGGATGACGGGTTCCTATTCATCCATACAAACCAAGCGGCTCGAGAATAAGTTACAGCCCAGCTTGCTCACTGCCCTCGAGGGACAGGCGGCCGGCATGGTCGTAACCAAAGATGGCCGGTTGGAAATACGCGGAAAATCCACCTTCCTGGCCAACGCAGAGCCCCTGATCGTTCTGGACGGATATCCCATAACCGGCGGATTGCAAACCATAAACATCGACAACATCGAAAGCATCACCGTGTTGAAAGATGCAGTAGCCGCATCCATCTATGGAGCCAGGTCATCTAATGGAGTTATTGTGATCACCACCAAAACGGCGAAGACCGGCAAAATGCAGATTGGGTACAAGGGAAGCGTAGGCACAACCCTCACGCCGCAACTGTCCTACCTCAATAAAACAGCCACATCAGATTATATTGATGCGGAGGTACATTCCTACAACATTAATCCGGCCCTTGCGCAATATGTCTATAACTCCTATCCCAACGCATCAAGGGTAACCCAATTACTCGTTGCCAAAGATAACGGTACCATCACAGCAGCGCAGATGAATGCGGAGCTGGATCAATTACGAAAGAACAACGGCATAGATCAACTCGAAAAGTACCTCTTTCGCAATAAGCTCACCCAGCAGCACAACCTGTCCTTTTCATCCGGCAGCGAAAAAAATGCCACCAATGCAGCCTTGCGCTACGTCTCCAACCGGAACAGTATGATCGGCAGCTCAGATAACAGGCTAATTGTCGACATTAAGAACGATTGGAAGCCCGTCAGCAAGGTAACCGTTCGCCTGTTCACCAATATTACCTACAACACGGGCAGTGCACCGGGGCGCTCGGCAGCTGAATTTTATGACTATGGATATTATAGCGTAATGAAGCCTTACCATCTCATCAAGGATCCGGCTACGGGCAGTAACCTTGATGTGCCGGCTGCAAGGCCCGAGCTGGCGGCACAATTCGGAGCTATCAGGGGATTGAAACCCATGAACTATAACCCACTCAACGATCTGATGCTCGAAACATCCCGCAACGAACAATTTCAGGGAAGGCTGGGAGGTAGTATCTCAGTGAATATAATCGACGGCCTCACCGCTGAAGCAGGTGGCGCCTGGACAAGAGGCAGCACACTTGTTCGTATAATACATGATGTGAATGCTTATGAGGTCCGTACCCTATTCAATTCCACTACCTCCCTGACCAACCCTAATAAGCATTACATTCCGGATGGATCGATTGTCGACGAATCCCGGGATATCAATGAATCCTATACACTGCGGGCACAGGTTAACTTCAATAGGAGCTGGAAGTCCAAACACCGCCTCTCGGCCATTGCGGGCGGAGAGATCAACAAGGACGTGCTCGATAACAACGTGTATCCTACACGGTATGGTTACAATGACCAGGCAGGAGCCTTTGCGCCATTCAACTATACTGATTACAATGCTGGGGTATACGATGCCGATTTTCAATACCCGGATGGTTGGAAGCCTGCGTCCATTGGTGGTTACCAGCTGCGCGACAACCGATTTGTATCCATCTATGCCAATAGTTCCTACGAATATGATAACCGCTTTATCGTGAGTGGTAGTGTGCGGATCGATCAGGCCAACCTATTTGGTACCAATCCCAAATACCGGTACAAGCCCAATTGGTCGGTAGGTGGTACCTATAAACTGGCGCAGGAAAAATTCTTCAACGTGTCATGGATAAGTCGCCTCAATCTCCGCGGTTCCTACGGTATCAATGGTAATATATCGCTTAAACAGGGGCCATTCCTGCTTGTACGTGCCGTGGGATATTCTGCCACCTCCGGAGGAATCGTTTACATTGTTACATCGCCGCCCAATAACGACCTGCGTTGGGAACGTACGCAGATCACCAATGTTGGAACGGATATGACCCTCTTCGGTGGCCGGCTCAACTTTTCCCTGGACTACTACAACAAGTTGAGCAAAGACCTGTTGGCGCCCGATTATATCGATGCAACCACCGGTTGGTCAACCATCACCCGCAATGCTGGAATGGCCAGGAATACGGGCATAGAACTGTCGCTCGAAACAGATGTAATAAAGAACAGGTTATTTAAATGGAACGTATATTTCAATGGCAGCTACAACCAGAGCAAGGTGTTGAAGTTCAACTATGATTATCTCTACACAACTTATCTTACTTCCACCTCGTCGGCCAGCTTGTTCGGGAGTAGCGGCGGCGCCACCCTCAAGGCTGGCTATCCTGTCGATGCACTTTTCAGCTACCGCTTTGCAGAATTGGATAACACGGGTACACCGCTGTATTATGATGAGGCTAAGAAAAAAGTGCTTGGAGGCGCTGTGCAGGTAAAGGATATGGCCTATTCGGGCACCACCAGACCCAAATATGTATTGAACCTCACCAATACCTTCTCCTATCAGCGGTTCGATCTGTCTTTTATGCTCATCGCACAAATGGGGGCCGTGTTTCGCAGGGATACCTATAATGGTACTAACTACAACAACAAAGATGTGGCAAAGAGATGGAAGGCGCCCGGTGATGAAGCCAAGACCATTTATCCTAAGTTGGCCCCATTTAGTACCGATGGCTGGTATTTCCCCTACGCCGACATCATCATTCAAAGTGCCGATTATATGAAGTTGCGCGATGTAACGCTTACTTATACATTCAACGATAAATGGTGGAAAAAGGTAGGCCTCAATACGGCAAAGATCTACTTGCAGGGACGTAATCTGTGGATGGTTAGGGCCAACGATTTTGGCATCGATCCCGAAACCATGAATCTGTCCGATGGCGGCACCATTACCAGGAATCTTCCGTTGAGACCAGAATTCTACATCGGACTTTCTGTAAACCTGTAAACTATTAAACATGATTACTCGAAATATTTATATATTCCTCGTTACGGCACTGTTCATGTCGGGTTGTAAGAAATACCTCGACGTAAAACCAAAGGGTAGGCTCATTCCTGCAACCGTCACCGATTTTGATCACCTGCTCGATAATTCACAGTCGATGGAATATAATTTTATCGACAATAATAGAGGTAGCTTGCTTTCTTATCTTACCGACAACGTAGTGATATCCGAAGGGCAGGCAAAGGTAGGGTTCATACTGAACAGTCATCCAAATATCGACCGCTATTATGCGCACATATACCGGCAGCCCTACAAGAACCCCGCCGTGAACGATTATTTTTGGAGCTCTTCGCTAAGCGGCATTTATGTGCAGGTATCCTATTTCAATAATGTACTGAAAGGTATCGAAGGCGTTGTTGAAAAATCACCGGCCGACCAGGAGCTGGCCAATAAAGCCACCGCGCAGGCGCTTACCGCCAGGGCATGGTGCTTTTTCATGGCCAACCTGGTATATGGCCCGGTGTATAAACCCGGTACCAACAATGCTACACGCACAATACCATATGTGGTGAGTCCGGATATAAACGACCCCATACCCGATCTGTCCACATCCGAAGAGGTGGTGAAGTCAGTATTGGCCGATCTGCATAAGGCGCTGCCGGGTTTACCCGCAGTGGCAAGTTGGCCATCCCGGGCCAACAAGGCCACCGGGCAGGCAATGCTGGCCTATTGCCACCTGTTCACCCGCCGCTATGATAGTGTGGTGTATTACTCAAACCTGGCCTGGACCGCTTCTGCTGGTAGCGATCCGGCCAGGGTTTTGTATGATTTCAATGGCTTTAATTTCTCCAATCCCAATAACCTGGTATCGAGTCCCATTACCTCCACCCAAGACCCCTACGTGAATGCAGTCAACAGTCGTGAAATATTGTTCTATCGTGGGGTCGACAATACGGCCGGACAGGCGCCATCACTCTCATACCCGTCCGATGAGTTGATCGCATTGTACGATAAAGAAAATGATCTCCGGCTCAAATTCTTCTATATAAGCGCACCGGGATATAAAACCACGTTGGGAGGTGGCTACAATGATGGAACACGGATCAGCAATTACCGCTATTTCAAAGTGAAAGTATCAGATGGGTTTTCGTATCCCGAAGTGTTGCTCATGCGGGCAGAAGGGTATGCAAGAACCAATCAGTTGGCCCTGGCCATCGCCGACCTCAACACCCTACGCAAATTTCGCTTTAAGGCCGGCTACACACCGCTCACAACG
Source organism: Paraflavitalea sp. CAU 1676 (assembly GCF_029223285.1). Taxonomy (GTDB): domain Bacteria; phylum Bacteroidota; class Bacteroidia; order Chitinophagales; family Chitinophagaceae; genus Paraflavitalea. The sequence goes on from NZ_JARHUJ010000012.1 coordinate 251,533, forward strand.
GGTACCGAAGACCAGGTGCTCCAATGGGTATTGGAGGAAAGGCGGCGCGAATTACCCATCGGTGGCATCAAGCGGTTCCTCGACCTCAAGCGTTATGTATTGGAAACCGGAAAGCCCTGGTCGAAGGATAAGATCACGCATACCGTTGGAGGTCAGGCCTACACCGGAACCATCGATTCGAAGGATTTCATACTTACCATACCCAATACAATACTACAGTTCAATCCACAGTGGGGAATACCCCTCGATACAAGACCGTTTTAAATAAACCATAAAATAAAACAATCAATGCAAAGAATACTCTCCTTGCTGATGATGCTATTGCTGACAATCATGGCTGCTGCACAATCTGTTGTAATAATTAAAGGAAAAGTGCATGGAAATACTAAGGGGTATAATAAAGTCTATATCTATGGCAAAAACCTACAGACGGATTCTGCGCTCATCAGCAATGGAGAGTTTTTGATAAACTGTCCGTACACGGATGGGGTCATGCCCGTGTTGTATACCGAATACGATTTGCAGGTAAAGAAGGGCATGACGCCTTATCCCCTGGTCATCGACGGACCTTGCACGGTAACGTTGGAAGACATTGATATCGAAAAAGGAATGGCATCCGCAAAGTTGAGCGGTAACCGCTCAGCCGAAGAATACCTCAGGTTCGACCAGAATATCGCAACAGTGAAAGGCGGCGCAAAGGAATATGCAGTGTTCCTGAACAATTATGTGAAGGACCATGCGGATGTATATGCTGCTGCATTCGTCATGTTGCGGTACCGGAGCCTGTTATCTGCCGATGACATGGAAGCCTTGCTGGGACAGCTTGCGCCAGCAGTGAGAGAAACTGAAACAGGCAAAGCGATAGCGGTCTATCTGGAGGCCCTGAAGCGCAGCTCAATGGGGGCCACTGTCAATGATTTTGTATTACCAACGCCCGGTGGGCAGGATTTCAGCTTCAGCAGCCTACGGGGCAAGTATGTGCTCATCGACTTTTGGGCCAGCTGGTGTAGCCCTTGTAAAGCATCCTTCCCCCATATGAAAAAACTATACGAACAGTTGAGGGGCGATCGGTTTGAAATACTCAGCATATCGATCGATAAGGACAAGAAGGCCTGGCTAAAGGAACTGAAGCAACAGAAACTTCCCTGGCTGCAGTTGCATGATACCGCTGATGTGGCGGAACGCAACTTTGCCGTGGCGGCAGTTCCTACCGTGTTTTTGGTAGATCCCGATGGCAGACTGGTGATGAAAGAAACAGGCTTCGATAAAACAGGCAAAGGTCCGATAGAAAAGAAGCTGCGTGCATTGTTTCCCGGAAAGATTACTCCGGACACGCCTTTAAAGAAAATGAAGTAAGAATAAGCAACAATGCAACACCTGTTCTCAGGTAAAGCGCCGATAAAAATGGATCGATGTAATGGTTAATGAAATCAATCAGAATGGGCCCCGCGTGTCTACGTGGGGCTTTATGTTGCCGCTATTTTATTTTTTCATAGATCATACGCTCAAAGGTTCCGGTTGTTTCGAAATAGTCAAGATTCACCCATACAATTCTTGAGCCGTATTGATACAGACCGTCGGCACCTCTTCTTTCTGTGGATTGAGTCCGCTCATATTGAACATGTACAAGGTTGATATTGATCGAGGTTCCACTTCCGTTTGCTTTAAGGCGTACGTTCCATTCGGCGCGGCATTCATCGGGTTGCTTCGATTTTTCAAAGTGCCACTGCGTGTTTCGGGAAGAACTGCGTTTGCAGCAACATTGTAGATCTTCCGCACAACGATGTTCGCATCTGGGTGCACGAGCGTTCCATTCTTGTCTTCCCAGGTGGCGGTCAGCGCCATGTTGTCGGAGATGATGAGGCCGCTGTTTTTGTCGGTAAACTTGATCGGCAATCCCCGCTGCGCAAAAAGGTCTATCAGGTTATCCCAAACCTCATTCACAGGTTTTTCGCTGGTGTAAATAACGGGCGTCTTTTCATAATTGCCTTTGAGGGGGATTACTTTGGCGGTCCGACAGGAAAACAACAATAGCAACGCTGCCAGGGTAAAAAGTTTCATATAAACGGTTTAGGAAATAGTATGGCCTGAACATACATAACCTCCCATAACTCCTATAGATACACTGCGCCAAAGTTTCGTTAATGAATGACGCGTGTCGGAACGCAACCCTCCAATGCTCGGTTACCCAAAGCCTGCATAATGCCAAAAGGCTTTAGCAGTCTGTCACCTTGCTAAAGCCTTTTGGTAGGTTGATATGGATTAATCGCGGGCCCTCAGAAATACCAGCGTATCGGTCATTACACGGTTGCCGCCACCGCCGGAATATTGCCATTTGGCATAAATGGTCTTGGTGGCAGGGTCATAGCGGGAATCGTACCCTGGTGAATCTGCGAAGGCATTACCACGTGCATTGGAGACAGTAACCTTATTGGTCGACGGGTCTACCGAAAAGGTAACGTTGTAGTTATCGGGTTGAGACACGCCATTGGCCCAGGGGTGCGTTCTGTCAGTTTCCACGCTGCTGCCTCCTGTGGTAACCAGGCCCACTTCAATGGGTGTAATGCGCCCGTTGTAAGCAGCAGTATTAGGATGAACAGTAACGCTGCGCCACTGATATACCCCATCGTAGTCATTCCTGAACAGGATGCCCATGAGCGATTGCCGCGCATTGCTCGCTATTTTCACAGAGGCATCACTTACGGTAGCAATTTGAACGCCCAATCCATAAGCGCCAACCGGATCGAGACCAGTCTTTTTTATCTTCACATGCACCACGGCATATTCATGCCCGGCAGGGATCGTTATGCTGGCAGGCAATTCATAATTAGCCGCTGGCAATACCTCATAGACATCATCGTTGGCATCATTGTGTTCCGATACCAATGCCGGAACGGCGGTCAGCGTAAGCTGTACATCTTTGTTGTACACCGGTCCTGTAAGCGCAACGGTGAAGGTTTCAACGGGTTCTTCTGCCGGCTTGGTAAAAATATCGTTGGTATGAAGACCAGCTGTTTCGTATGGATACAAAATGGAAACGAACCGTTCACTTGTAACGGACTTCATGCCGGTTTGATGATCCTCATAGCCCTTGTCTTTCAGGCAGCCAGTCGATAAAATTGAAAGGGCAGCCAGCGTATAATATATCTTTTTCATCATTTCGTCAGTTTAAAGGTTAGTTATCCCAAAATACTTTCTGGGAATAGGGATCGATAGTGCCTTCAGCCTGCACATGTTTGGCATTGTAGCTGTATTCGCTGTTGGGATAGGGGTAGCGATAGGGGACATGGTCAGTTAACTTGCCGGGGTCCACAGAGATAGCCGGTTGTACAACCCCGGTACGCTTGTAATCATTCCAGGTTTCAAAATGGTTGTTACCATTGAATGCGAAATACTTTTGCCAGATGATTACCTTGATCTGGTCGGCGGTGGCGGCAGGCCAGGCCACCCTGACGTTAGCGCCTGCCAGGTAGCCGTTGGCAGCATTAACGGCATCAGTTACCCCAAGCCAGCGAAACGACTCCCGCACACCTTCTTCATACAAGGATCGGGCGTTTCCGGTGGTCCAGCCTCTGGCGGCAGCCTCTGCCTGCAAAAACAGACTCTCTGACGCTGTGATCACCCAGCAATCCATCGTGGGGGCTTTGGCAAGTCCAATGGATTGCGCGGCTGTAGGGGAAGCGTTGGGAGCACCGCCTATATCGGAAGTATTGGTCTCGTAGTAGATCTGCCCGGGGTCATTGTTGGTGCCATAGTCTATGCCGCGATATTGACCAGCGTAGGTGCCGGAACGAACGGCACGATAGAAATAACGGAGACGCTCGTCGTTCAATGTAGTCATAAGGCCTAGCGCAAAATTGTTGGCACGGCGGTAAGTGTTGGGATAGCTGCCCGTGGTGGTAAACCCATAGGTCGACCAGAATGGATTGGGCTTATCGGTCGTGTAACCGGGATTAACGTTCGCAGTTTGCCCCGCACCCAGAAAGCCACTTCCCTCTGCATTGATGGCTGCAATTTCTGCGGCAGCGCTGAAGCCGCTTACCTCACTTTGGTGAATCAACAAGCGTAATTTAAGCGTATTGCCAAACTGAGCCCAGCGGCTCTTGTTGCCATGGAACATAATATCGGCGCTGGCAATTTCAGGATTGGCGGTTACTTCGGCGTTTTTGATGAGGTTGATGCCCTCTGTGATTTGTTTTAAAAGGTCCTTATATACCTCAGCTCCTTTGTCATAAGCAGGGGTGATATTGCCATTGAAATCCATGGCCTTCGAATAAGGGATGTTGTTGAAAAGATCAACCAGCATCTGATAGTGCACGCTTTTCATGATCTTCGCAATACCCACATAAAAATCCTGGCCGCTGGCCGCTGCCTTCTGTTGTAAACTGTGATAGTCGAAGATGATGTCATAGTTGTTGGTCCAAAAACCGTTGCCAAAATCTGTACCCATGGTATACCGGTGTTCTCCTACAGCCCCAAAGTTGGTGCCGATCGACCAATAGCCCATCCAGGCGCCAAGGGTAGAACCATTGGTGACATTAGAGCTGGCTGTACGCTCCAGGGCCGCTGGAAGTACCAGGTTGGGAGTAACACCAGTAACCGTTGGGGTGTTGGGGTTTTTGTTGATATCGAAATAGCTCTTGCCGCAGCTCATCAGGATAGCGGGGAAGGCCAATAGTAAGATCAGTTTCTTCATAATTCAATGATTAAAAGGTGAGGTTAAGAGAAGCGCCCAGGATCCTGGTGGGGGGAGTGTTATAAGTGTTGTTCACGCCCTGTGCATTGCCGGTGGTATTGCTGAATTCAGGGTCGGTATAGATATTCGATTTGGGCACCCACATCAGCAGATTCCTTCCGCTTAAAGTAACTACAGCAGATTTGATCACTTTAGTGCGTTCGAGCAGTGAAGCTGGCACCTCATAAGAAAGCGCCACCTCCCGTAGTTTCCAGGAGTCTGCGCTGGTATAGAACTGTGATTGAGTATTGGTCATAACACTGCTGGTCCAGAAGGTAGCAGATCCTCCGTTGGTCAATACATCTTTATTCTCTACAAATTTACCGGTACCATCATCATAGGCCGAATTGGGGAATATGAAAGGTTTGCGGTCATATTGGGTGGTCATGGCTCCATTACCTTGGAAAACCAGGTTGCTTCCAAGGCCGTTGTAGATAAAATGTCCTCCGCGGTAGTCGGCCACAATACTCAGGGAAAAGTCTTTGTACCGTATCGAAGGAGTAATGCCGAACTGGTGTTTGGGCAAGGTGCGGCCATAGGTCCTGGGCAGGGGATCCACCGATGGTAACCCGGTTACGCGGTCCACAATCACTTTCCCATCAGGTGTTCGGGCGAAATCTGTCAGCTTAAAGGTAAACGCTGGCAAACCAACGATAGCGAAGTTGTTATTGGCGAGCCCCAGTTCATCCAACCCTTCGTAGATCCGGGTCACTTTGTTGTCAGAAAGGGTGTAGTTGGCTTTTACGTCCAGCTGGAAATCTTTGCCAACCTTGATCAAAGGAGTTAGCTTAAGATCCAGTTCCACGCCTTTGTTCACAAAAGCGGCAGCGTTTACCAGGGCAGTAGAATAACCGGTAGCGGTAGATAACTGAACGTTGATGATCTGGTCGGTGTTCGTCTGGTGGTAGTAGGTGGCTTCCAGCATGACCTTGTTGTTCAGAAAACCAATTTCAACGCCCGCTTCCTTTCCGTTTACATACTCTGGCTTGATATTCTCATTGTTGATGGTACCGCCGGCAGTATACCCCGCCAGGTTGCCGTAAGGAAACCTGCCACTCGGGAAATAGGCCGATTCCAGCGAATAGGGTTCCAGGTTCACGGAGCCCGACATGGCCCAGGCAGCACGTACTTTCAGGTACGAAACGGTGGATGTTTTAAATTGAGGAAGCACTTCATGCAGCAACACCGATAAACTGGCGCCTGGATAGAAGAAGCTGTTCTTGTTGAGGGAAAGGCGGGAGTCCCATTCGTTCCGGCCAGTCAGTTCCAGGAAAGCCCAGTCATCCCAGCCCAGTGATACTTTGCCAAAGGCAGCAGCAGTACGGATTTCCGAATTGAATTCGGAGGCAATGGCCTCACCGGTACGGTTACTGACATTGTAGAGCTCCGGTATCACGAGATTATTGCCGGCAGTGCTCTGTCTGCGAACGATACGGTTGATCACAGAGTACCCAACCAGGGCATCGGTGGATAGTTTGTTGAATTGTTTCTTATAGGTCACAAACGCTTCGGAGTTGAGGCGCGCAGCATAGCCTGCGCCATCCACTACAGTAGCCCTGCTCGTTTGATAAGCCTTTTGCGAATGTGGATCATTAAAATTGATGGCGCCCGTCCAGCTCTTGGTGATATTGTTACTGATCGTAGTGCTTAAACGATAATTAAGGGTAAGGCCATTCAATACTTTTAGATTGGCTTCCAGGCTTCCGATCAGTTCATCTCCCCGGCCTTTGGAACGATCGATGTCCAGCAGCATCCAGGGATTTAAGCCGAATCGGTTATAATAGCCGTCAGGAGTAGAGAATTTATCATGTCGCCAGTCCTTGAATTCAGAGATCGGCACATGGGCGGCAGTTTTGAACAGGCTGGTATAAATATTGTCGGCGCCTGCCCGCTGGTTAACGATATCAAAGTTCTCGCGGATGTAAGAGATCCGGAAGGCAGTAGACAGTTTGCCGAAATCCCGGCTGGCATTAAGACGGATCGTTGTACGTCGGTTCTCATCATTGGGGATCAGCCCTTTTACTTTAACATCCCGCAGGCCGATATAATAACGGCCTTTATCGTCGCCGCCGGAAATGGAGACATCATTTTGCAGGGTAGTCGTAGGCCGGAAGAATTGCTCGATAGGGGTTTTGCTTTGCGCGGCATATTTCACCCGCTTAATACTGCCATCGGGCAGTGGATCACCCAGGTCTACTTCACTACCGTCGTAACGGGGCCCGTAGCTGTTATTGGTCCATACATCGAGGCGGGGAGTACCATCAGCATTTTCACCTTCACCGTTGCCGAATTCCCGCTGCACCTTGGGCAGGTAGGCTAGCGATTCGCGTTGAAACGTAGTGCCGACCGTAATAACCGGCTTACCCCGCGATCCACCCTTCGTGGTAATGATGATCACCCCATTACCGCCATCCTGTCCGTACAAGGCAGCGCCGGTGTTGCCCTTTAGCAGGGTAACATCCTGTACATCGTTGGGGTTGATCGAATTGATAAAGTTGAGGTCCATAGGTGCACCATCTACTACCAGCAGCGGTTGATTGTTGCCGGTAAGGGAACGGATGCCGCGCAGCGTAATGCGGGTATCCGCAAAAACGCCATTGTTGACGGTTTGAATGGTTAAGCCCGAAACTTTACCGGTAAGGCCATTCTGGATGTTGACCGCGCGTCCTTTCATCGCATCATCGCCACTGATCTTGGAAATGGAATAGCCGAGTTCCTTCGGTTGGCGGCGCACGCCAAACGCAGTAACAACTACTTCACTCAGGCTGTTGTTGGCTGATCCCATCATCACCGTCATACCTTCTTTGGCGGGAGCTGTCTGTGCTTCATATCCCGAAGAAGTGATGGTGAGCTTGGTGCCTTCGGCCACGCGGATGGTAAAACGGCCGTTCTGGTCGGCAGTAACAGCCTTTTTGGTGCCTGTTTCAACGATAGTAGCAAAGGGTACAGGTTCGCCTTTGCTGTCTTTGACGATCCCTGTAATGGGCTTCTGCTGAGCCTGTGCTGCCAGCAGGAACAAGAGGCAAAAGACAGTAGTCAAGATTCGCTTCATGTGTAGTTTTGGTTGATTGATGAACTCAAATAGACAACAAAAGTTGCACAGCTTATCTTGAGTTGATCTCAAATGCCTGATTTGATATTTGAAGAAACCAAATGTGGATGCTCAATGATGAGTGGTCGTATCAGGATAAGCATGATGGAGCCGCTGTCGTCCGTCATTTTAAACTGCTTGAGCGCTCAATCTTACCACAAAAACAAAAGGGTGTTCAGGTTCTAACCCGAAACACCCTTTGTTGCTGGATCATTGGTCATCCTTCGTGATGACCGCGGCATTCATAGATATGGATCTAAACGGGACATAGTTCTTAATTACAGTCTCCGCATCGTTACCTGGCCTTAACCAACGTGTAGGAGCTCCAGGCGTTGTTGTAGAATACGGAAACGCAGTAAGTGCCATAACTCAGGTCGTGCAGGTTTTTCAAGGTAGTATTATTGACACCGGCATTGCACTCGATGTCCCACTGCCCCAATAATCGGGCACCGAGGTCCATCAGTTTGATCTTTACCGTTTGTTTGGTCGTTAGTTTTAGTTGTAGTTTGATCTGCCCTTCAAACGGATTGGGAAATAAGGTCAGTTCATTGTCGATCAGGGGGTGCACGGCAGCTATGGAGCTGTAGCTCACCTGGCCATTTACATCGGTCAGTTTGATCCGGTAATAGGTGGTTGCCACAACTTTTCCCCTACTGGTATAGGTAACATAGTTGGTGACCGGGAGGTTGACGCTGGCGAGCACAGCTTCTGTTTCGAAATGGGCGCCGTCGGCAGAAACCTGCACATCGTATTGCTGAATGGATCCCGGCGTTGATGCCAGCCATTTCAGTAAAGCACGGTCTCCGTTACGGGTAGCGTAAAAATTGATATCGGCGCTTTTCAGCAAAAGCATGTTAACCTGGGTGGCAAAAGTAAAAACGACACCGTTATTGAATAGTACGTTGTTGAATTGAAGTCTGCCGTTGGCGATAGACTGGGCAACCACCACGGTGGGCGTGCCGGTGGTAAAGTCGCCATCGCCGTCTTCGTCGATCAGCATGGAGTAGTTGGCTGGGTCGCCGGTATTGCCTAGAAAGGTCAGGCCATTCATGTCGAAGCTCAGGTCGAGCCGGCCAAGGTCGCCGGTGTGCTGCACTTTCCATTCACGGGCAACCCGGTTGGCCCCCACAAAGCTCGCAGGTAGTTCGGCAGTGGATTGAGTAAGCGCCCTGCCGTCGTTCGCCACGAGCAGGTATTCGCCATCGTCCATGGTAGATGGATTGGCAGTAAGGATGATATTGCCTTTACCGGCCTGTCCGGTGCCATCACCACTTCCTGTGTTGAGGCTGTTGGAACGAACCAGGTCGAGTTTAGAACCGTTAACCGATTCATCGAGCCCCACACCAAAGATGTCGTTGTTGTACGTTGCGTGGCGATGCCAGAAAACAGTACCGGTGCTACCATTCCAGTTGGAAGCAACATAGTCGAACCCGGGAATGGTGATGCCGTATTTTAAAGCGAGGTAAGAAAAGATCTTGGCTCTTTCAACACCACTCACTGGCCTGTCATAGATAATGAGTTCAGCCATGTCTCCGTGAAAGGGTTCAAAGGCAATGTCACAGCTGGCGCCGATCACGTTGTACATGTCGGAGATATTCCTCGTATTTCTGCCTCGGTTAAGGTCGCTCGATAATATTTGCGGACCAGCAGCTAAATTCTGTGGAGTGGAAACGTGCAGGTCCTGTGTAGTAAGGTTCTGAACGTCCAGCTGGCAGAACTGCCAGGTGCCCGGTGTATATTTTTGTTTGATGCCTTGACCGTAGGGCGCAATTTCGAACTGGGCGCCATAATAAAAGTCGAGCCCCGTCGAAAGGGTGGTCAGCGAAAAGCCATGTTTTTGAGTTACACAATTCCATTGCAACCAGAGTCGTTCACCGGTAAAACCGGTAAAGGTGCTGTTCCATACGGCGAACAAACTATAGTCATCGTCGCCGGCAGGAATGGGCGCATTGGTGCCGCCTGGGCCGTTCATAAGTTGCGCGCCGGAAAACTCGGCTGTAGGTTGAAAGTTGATCCCATTGGGTCTCCAGTTCGGTCGTTCGGAGCCGGTAGCTACGAAAGCTCTCGCCGGATTGTTAAGGTATCTCCATTCATTGATCTTGTTGCCGGTAACGGAAATCGTACTGGCATCGTCAGATCGGATCCACATCTTCAATTGGGTTGAAATGCCACCCGGTGCTTGTGCAGAAAGACCGGGTGAAAGCAGTAAAAGGATAAATGTCAAATTTGATTTCATATGATTGAATTTTAGGGCTTGGGGCAATAGGATGGTAGCCTCCACATCATTAACTTGACATGAGGTACCGGACCGCTTAGCGCAGGCCGGATAAGGTTTATAGGAAGGTTGTGCTAGAAGTGGAGTTGACGGTCGTCAACACAGAAAAAACAGAAATACTGGATAGGTTGGTGTTGGTGTAGGGTAGGGGTATTCATTACTTATTGGATTATTCTCAAATGTATGGTTTGGAAAGATGGCAACATAGCGCCTGCATTTGATATGCCTGAAATAATAGTTGAAAGTATATTTCTATATAGCTGAGTGGTGTTACATGTCTGGAGACTGCCTGTTGCAAGTGGCGGAAAATTACACGATATTTACTTCCATGACCCTTTTATCCGGATTTACCGACAGCGCTGTGATGGTTATCTTTGCCTTGTACTTATTGATGGCTTTAGTCGTTTACGGCGTACTCTTTGCGATATTGTACAATTTCCCCTCCTTTAATCGATGGAGAGCACGTCTCAAAGCTAAGTCGCTCGCTCATTACTGGGGTGCCTTGTTTCTGTTGTATGTCGTGAGTCTGCTATTGACTACTGCCTTTATCGTTATCCGGCAGCAAATAGTAGGTGAGGGGCTGCTTGAGTAGCTTTACAAAACGAACCGCAGTCAATTAGGATCCCTTGAAAAAACACTTTAATGATTTGGGCCTTTCCCGGTCTGGTCAAGTGCCGCCCTTAGGCCATGAGCGAGTTGATTGGACGGCCCCACGCCCCAATAATGCAGGAAAAATATACGGGGCTGTTCATGTACCATATGGTTATGCACCGCTACTACTTCGATACCGTTTTCCACCAGGGCTTTGATAACTGGCTCCACCTCCTGCTCCAGCATCGAAAAATCACCGGCAACCGCAGCCCGCTCTGGCGTACCCTGCCAGGCAGCCCACGTATTGAAGCCTGCAAAGCTGCTTACAGGTATACCATGTTCCTGTAAAGCTACATCTGGACGCCCAATAGTATATTTATAAACGCCCTTGCTTAATTCACCCTTGTACCCGATAATGGAGTCGAGCAGGGGAGTGGAGAGGGTATTTACTACACTGTCGGGTTTATGCTCCTTCGGATCATGGCCCCTTACTGCTTTCACTTTATCGAAGATCGCTTTTACCTTGGTGGCCACCTGGTCTGCTTTTCCCCTGCCATCGATATGCATGTACAGAACATTGGGATGATTGCGTACAAAATGATTGTGAATAGCCGTCACCGCAAACCCCTGTCGTATCACTTCGCGTTGAACAGGTGCCAGATCGGTTTCGGTAAGTACGATATCGCCCATCGCCATCACACTGTCTCCGCAGGGCGTAAAACAGGTCCAGCTGCCCAGTCCCATGGCCGGTATGATCTTGAAGCCATCCACCACGATGTTGAGGTCATGCTGCGGAACCGTGATCTTGTATTCGCCATTTTTTTCTACGCCTTTAATGCCGGTAATTTGGTGTATAAGCGCCGTGTCGATTTTGTTGCTGCCCGGAGGACAGGAAATAGTGTCTTTATTGGACGCAGAAACGACAGATGGCTCAGTAGGCTGAACGGCCTCATTGCAGGCAGAAAACAAGACGATAAATCCCAGAGCGAAAATGACAACAGTTTTCATGTATTTGTTTTTGGCGTTCGAAAGCTAACAGCAGATTCTGAAGAAAGTCTAAATCAAGGTAGCTCATTTAGACCTTAAACAACAATAATCCGACCAACGCCGCGGCAATAATGATCACCGGCTCCGGTAGTTTCTTGAATCGTACAAGTAACAAAACGACAACCAAAGCGATCAGCACCGGCGTCACACCCGTGAACTGTCTTTTCGCAAGCACACCCACAGCGCCTCCAATAGCGCCGACGGCCGCAGCGGTAACACCGTCAATAAAAGCTTTGATGCCCGGATGACGGCCATATTTCTTAAAATAGGGCGCTGGTAATATGGTAAACAGGTAGCAAGGTAAAAAGGTCGCGAGCGCTGCGACACAAGCTCCGGACAGGCCGCCCACGAGGTAGCCGATAAAGCCCACCGTGATCACTACCGGACCGGGTGTGATCATCGCCACAGCCACCGCATCCAGAAACTGCTGTTCATTTAACCACGCATATTCCTTCACAACACCACCATATAAAAAGGGAACGATCGCCAGGCCGCTGCCAAACACAAAAGCGCCGGCTTTGAAGAAGAACCAGCCAATCTTCCATTGCTTGTCATCGAGCCACAATTGGAAATTCATAAGCACCAGGGCAGGCATGCAAAACACAGAGAAGAACTTCGCGCCTTTATTCTTTAAAGTACGTTGCACCCAAACCAAGGCCCCGGCGCCAAGGATCAGCCATATATTCTCTTCTTCAGTAATAAACGTGGAGATAGCCAACAGGGAAAAGATCGCCCAGAGTAACCAATCTTTGCCGAGGCTCTTACGCGTAAGTTTATAACTGCTCACGGCTATAATGCCGATCACAGCCGCACCGATACCGTAAAAAACAGCCTGCATCCACGGTAATCCCCCAGCTGCAACATAAGCATAGGAGATCCCCAACACCATGATAAAAGAGGGAAGCACAAACGCAAGTCCGGCCAGCGTTGCCCCTAAAATACGGTAATGAACGTAGCCCAGGTAGATGGAGAGTTGTGCTGCGAGCGGACCGGGTGCCAACTGAGCCAGTGCCAGGCCTTCCCGGTAATCCTCTTCCGCAATCCATTTTTTTTCTTCTACCAGGTCACGATGCATGTAGCCCACCAGGGCCACCGGGCCGCCAAAGCCTATGGTACCCAGTTGCAAAAAATATAATACCAGTTGTCGTAAAGTATAGGTTGGTTGGTTCATGCATTAAATTCGATAGGATAGAATTGGCAAATCTGTAAAAAGTTCCTATTAATAAATAGAATATTAATTACTGTTTGGCATAAAGGTTACCATCATTCCTGAATAATTGCAGCATGGCATCATACTTTGAATAGTTTTTGTGAAAGGGATCAGGCCTAAATATCTTCCTTTTAAATAGCCATTTATTTTGTAGATATGGCAATAAACCAATGAGTTATGTACGGCGAAGCAAAGAAGTTGCATTTGATTGAAGAGATTCTCAAAATTGAGAATGATGCTGTGCTGGATGAAGTTGAGAGTCTAATTAGTAAAAGTAAGCTGCATCCTGTTGAACGTAAAAGTTTTAAGGACTTCTCAGGCATTTGGTCTGCAGAAGAAGCTGATGAGATGAAGCGTATTATTGAAGAAAGTTTTGAGCAAATAAATCCCGATGACTGGAAATAAAGTGCTATTAGATACCAATATAGTGATTGAGTTGTTCAAAGGTGATCAGAAGATCCTGAGTTTTTTAGATGGACAACATAATGTTTTTATCGCTACGGCTGTATAGGCTGAATTATATTTAGGAGCTTACCGTTCTGCTAACGAACAAAAGCACATGGCGCAGATCAAGGCTTTCTTGTTGAGATGCACTGTTTTGAATGCTGACTAGGTTACTGCTGAAGCTTGTGCCAAAGTAAAAGCAGCATTGCTCACGAAAGGTAAGCCTATCCCTGAAAATGATATTTGGATAGCTGCAACTGCATTACAGTATGATCTTCCCTTGTACACAAATGATAAGCACTTTTCAGAGGTGGATGATATTTCATTGGTTTGATGGATATGGAACAATATTTACGAATAAGGCCTGCTGTTTCATCTAATGCAGGCTTTTTTATTCTATGTGCAATTCCGCCGGAAAGTCTCCAGCCTAAAAATGCATGCCACAATGAGATGTAGGATTATTGTCTACCGTCCCCGGCATTCATAGCAGCCAAACTATCCATCGCGTGTTGCACAGAGTCAACAAAAGCACGTCCAAATTTGGTAATGATCTGGTCTCTCATATACCTGCAATAACAAACGGGAGTCTGGTCTTCCACAATGGCATCCGGAACGAGGCCGAGTTGGTAGGAAATACCAAACTTCCCCAGCAGGGAGTCCATTAGGTACTTATCTGACAGAGGCTCAATATGAAGGCTCACCAGTTTGCAAAAGACCAGTTTCCCTTTTTGCAGGTCGGCCTTTGCCGAATCAATCTCTTGTAAGCAGGTTGTGTCGATAGAGGCAATGGAATCCACCCAGGTTTTTGGGCCCGCCGTTTCCCGGACGCGGGGAGTATTTCGGCAGCCTGAAAGGGTCATCAGTAAGGCGACGAATGAAATCAGTAGGCGCATAGGTTTTCTAAATTAGATGCAAAAGCGATAAAGATTGCATAAACTTTTGCAGTCGGGTAGAATTTTGTTCTTTTGGTGCGATTTACTGCGGTCTCATAATCATATTTTAGAAAATGACTCTTACGGACAGATACAAGAAAGGAGAATGCAAAACAGTATATGCCGAGATCCTAAAATTGGAGGAAAAAGCCTATCAACCCGAATATTATGCAGATATTATAGATGTATTGCGTGAAACTTTTAGAAGGGTGGCGCATAATCTGGAGTTGATACACGCTGAACTTGCCCTAAGGGGATATAATTTTTGTAAGGAAACTGACTATGATTTTCAAAATCCTATCTGTAAACCTGCCCAGGAAACGGAAAAGTTAATTGAGAAATTAGATAAAACTGTGAGAAGCGTTGGTGCTGTGCCAGAATCTATAAAAATGTTTTATCAAATAGTCGGGTCATGCAATTTCGCTTGGGATTATGATACAGATGATGAGATTCCTTGGGAAGGTGCCGATCCTATCCAGTTATTCCCTTTGAATGATATGCTGGACGAACTAATAGAAATGGCTGAAAACGAAGAGCCCATTGAATACCTTCAATTGTCGGCCGACTATTTACATAAGGACAATATTAGCGGCGGGCCTGCATATGGAATAGAGATAACTCCAGGCCCATCCATTGACGGGCTGTTTCTGAACGAAGAGCATAATACTACCTTTATTAACTACTTAAGGATAGCGTTTGAGCATGGTGGCTTCTCCAGGGGGCAGGAGATAACTGTTCCTGATTTCAAAGATTACCTGTGCACCATTCTTCCCAAACTCCTTCCCATATAGTTATCCCTGAATGTTTATATTTATCCAAATAGGTAGTAATGAGGTACAATATCGAGGATGAGTTTCCTGAGGTAAATACACCAGGCGAGTTTATGCGGCTGCTGAAACAGGAAAGGGTTGTCCTGTACATACAAGTCGACTGGTCTGGGCCCGAAAGAGGGTCGCGCCAGGTGTTCAAAAAAGCCTTGTCAGAAATGGCTGACGTCAATATTCCGGTTTGCAGGATCGATTGCTTCGATGAAAGCAAAGAATATGTTATTGATTGGCTACTCGAACAACGGGTACAATACAATGGGTTTAACTTCCACGGAACGGGTGAGGTACTTTTGGTCGTAAACGGGAACCTCGTTGAATTCATCGCCTATCCCGCCAAGTCTGGCCTCGACGCTGTAAGAGAGAAATTGAATCAATGGCTAAATGGCCCAACCCGCACACTATAAAGTTTAAGTAGCACCTGATTGCATCAGCAGTTTTTCCAGGTTTCACATACAAAAACACGCCATTCACATACATCACTACCCGAAAGTCGCATACACGTAGGTAAATTGGTAGAGAATCGTTCATTTTTTACCATTAAACCTACAGTCATGAATGCAGCAAACACAAGTTTGGCTGGCGGCCCTGCACAGCAGCTATCCGTCAGCTCCCGCCTCACCCAGTATTACCGCAGCGCAACACCCTTTTCACCCGGTCCTGGCCTGAAGTTCAAGCTCGCAACAACCATCAATGCAACCCATCAACCCGTCCTGTTCTCGGTCGATGATCAAGGCGTTATTCACAAGCTCTACCCCGATCCCTCCAGCGATACGGGATGGAGCGAAATAACGATGCCGCAGCCACCCACGCCCGTTACATTCGTAGCGGCGGGCACCAACAAAGACGGTACTATCACCGTCTATGCCGTATGTAACAACAATGGTGAGCTGCGGTACCTCAATGATGCCGATCCCACTCAGCAATGGAAGTCAGTGACCCTGCCGCAATCTCCTTTGGTCATCAACGCAGGCATCGCTACCTGCTATGATGCAAATGGTAATCCATTCCTGGTAGCAGGGGCCGGATATGAATTTTCCTATTACCTATACCTGCCCTTCAACAGCACCGCCGCTGTTGAATTTGGAATTGCCACCATTTACCCCTACGACTGGAGCCCCGCCTTCCTGCCGGTTGCGCATGATCATATTAGCTACACCTTGCAGCCCGGCAATTACTCTTGTCAACAATCAATTGACACCAGCGACGATCGGGGCATCATCGGTTTGGGCCTCAAGGATGCATTCGGGCGATGGCTCGCGGGACCATTTGGTCCCATGACGGTGGCCCGCAACAACAAAGGGTATGATGAACCATTCGCATTAGTGAAAAGCGAAAAGGCCCTGTATTATTTCTATCCGCTCGATACCGATACCAAACGTTTCGGCACGCAAAAGCTCAATGGCGATATACCCGTGCAGGCAATTACCGGCGGACAAAACAATGAAGGCCTCATGGAAGTCTTTGCCGTCGGATCGGATCATAAATTATACCACGTGCGGCAGGAACCCGACGGCCATGGCTGGACTACCTTAACGCCCCTTTTTTCGGATTACCCCTTTCTCGATCTCATCAGCGTGCAGAACCCCGATGGTTTCACCGAAGTATTTGCATCAACCACCGACCATAAACTCTACCATATCTGGCAGCAACCCGGCAGCCTGGAGTGGAATTGCGAAGAGGTTGACCTGGGTATTGGCCACACCGAAGAAGTCACAGCCTACGATCTGCAATTAACCGTGTACGAAAACAACAACGTGGTATCACCTGCAGCAGCACTTACCATCTCATCCGAACTACCGGTATCCGTAACCATCAACGGCGCATCCGTTTGGCTCGATAAAGACAATGTGTGGCAAGGCGCCACAGACCCATCGGGATCAGTAAACATAGTCATCAAAACCAATAGCCTCGGCGTACCCGCACTCTATGTACAAACACCCCTGATGCCATCGGGCGATAAACTCCTGCTCAACGCCAGCGGTACCATACAACGGCGGCTGGCCAACCTCGATAACGAAGGATTTGATCTCCTGGCTGCCATGATGACTGACAATGACGGCAACGAAACACCACTCGTGCAGGGAACAGAAAACCGGCAGCCCGCCGTAGTGGCGCAGGTTGCTCAATTGGTCAAATCGGCCGTATCATTACTATTGCCGACCGAAGTCGAACATAACCAACCCACCTTCCTGCATCCCGATACCAATCCCCATGTGGCGCGCTACATCCCAGCCTCACAGGGATCGATCCCCTTGCCTTATAATGGTCCGGATCAATACTGGCATGCCGATCTCTCGGGCCATCAACCACGCTATACAGCATTGACACCCGCCGAAGCTGCAGAACGCTTCGCACAAAATGGCACCCTGCCCGGCTTGCGCACGGTTGGCATCTTTGGACTCGATGTTGACTGGGGCGATCTCTTTGCCAATATCAAAAACGGGATCGTTACGCTGTTCGATTTCACTACGGCCGCCACCGCCAACGGGATCCGCGTGGCATTTACCGTAGTGGTCAATGGCATCAAACATGCATTCGATGCAGTAGTGCATCACATCAACCAGCTGCTCGACCTGGCAGAAGAAGTGTTTGAGAAGGTCAAAGTAGGGTTTAAACAACTCCGGGACTGGCTGGCCTGGATATTCCTTTGGAAACACATCGGACGAACAGCCCAGGTCATCGCATTTGGTATCAAAGAAATGTTCAGCTTTCAGCAAACAGCCCTCACCAGCCTGTCCAACAAGCTCGCAGACCTGTTTGATGATGCACAGGAAAAGGTCGGCGATGCATTCGATAAAATGATCGCCAACGGAGAAATGAACAATAGCTTCACCAGCATCGGCGGCCAGTTACCACCTGCACCGGTCAACACCGACGATACACGGCATAATATAATATACACCGCCTTCATCAACAATGCGAAATTCGCCACCCAGGTTGGGCAGGAGCTCGGGGCCACTCCGCAATTCTTAAAAGATGTGGAGCAGATCATCGCGCTGCTCACGCAGCAGGCCGACGCATTCACCGGCAATACAGCATTTACCGACGCCGTCAATTATTTCATACAAGCCAAAAACAACCCCGACGAGGTAGTGGCCAACACCGTCGCCGCATTGTTGAGCCTGTTGAAAGGCTTCAGCCTGTTTGCCCTGCAAATGGCCAACGCGATCTGTCAGGCCCTCATCGAAGCGATCATCGCGTTGCTCGGAGGCCTCCAAACACTGCTCACGGCCGAATGGGACATGCCCGTAGTGTCGGATCTCTTCAAACTGGCCAGCAACGGACAGCCTTTGAGTTTTGTAAACCTCGTATCCCTCATCATTGCGCTGCCGGTAACCACGGTCTACAAAACTGCATTTGGTAAAACGCCTTATCCCGATAGCACGTCCGTGACAAATTTTACAACCGTATTCAACGCGCAATCCTTGCTGCAGGATGCAGGCCTTAACACGAACAAGCAAATGAATGGGGTAGGAGGGCACAATCTTACGGAAGCTGAGTTGCAGGATACCCTTCAGGTAGCGAAGGTGGCCCTCGGCATGGCCAACGCATTTGGAACCTGGATCTGGGGTATCATGACGTCCGTAATCGATGCCGTGCCACCCAATACAGATAAGATGGACCCGTTTGTGATGAAGATACTGTCGCGTGCAGCCTGGGGAGTAAGCTGTTTGTTGCAATTTGCCAGCATACCCTGGCCTTTCAAGAAAGACGGATTGCCGCCAGTGCCATTTTACAATGGCACATCCAGCGAATTTGAGAACGTGATCTGGATATACCGGTGGATGCCCGTAGGCGTCAATGCCGTATTCCTGGTGGCCAACAACCGGCTGGCGCCAAGCGCCAGTGACGCCGGCGCCGTCGTAAACTCACTGTTCGGGGCACTCAACCTGGGATTGGGCAATGGACTGGCCGTTTGGGAAAATGGCGAGGACGACCGCAAAACTGTCCAGAATCTCTTCAAAACCACACCAGCCAGTGTGAAATTTTTACGCTTGCAGGAGTTGGTAGCCGCCTCCGATGGTACCAGCCTGGTTGCGCTGGTGACCGCCGATCTCACTGGCTGCACCGTCGCCGGCATCGCTCAGTTATTACGCACCCTCGAGCCGTCGCCGGTACTCGTTGCGTAAAACACAACTCATTTCGGATGCCAGGAATCCATGACCTTGAAGATCGACAGGGCGAGGTGGTTTAATCGCTAACTCGTCCTGTTGTTTATTTCGACGGAACAAGCTGTCAATGCTCAGAACCCAATGAATGTCTGCTATCGCATCAATATCTTTGTCCGATGACGCCCCGCATAGAAGCCCTCGAAGAAAAGAAACTGGTAGGTATAAGCACAACGATGAGCCTGGTCAACAATACCACCGGCGCCCTCTGGCGAAGTTTTATGCCGCGCCGTAAGGAGATCATCAACACCCTATCCAACGATCTGTATTCCCTCCAGGTTTACCCGTCCGATTATTACACGAGCTTCAATCCGGCTACCTCGTTTCAGAAATGGGCCGCAGTAGTAGTGAACGGCGACGAGGACGTTCCCACAGGTATGCAAACATTCATCCTCGCAGGAGGTCTTTACGCCGTATTCGATTACAAAGGACCGGCCGGCGATCCGGCCATCTTCCAATACATCTTCGGCACCTGGCTGCCCGGCTCACCGTATGAATTGGACCACCGCCCCCATTTCGAAGTCCTCGGTCCCAAATATTCCAATACCGATCCCCAGTCAGAAGAAGAAATATGGATCCCGGTCCGCCGCGGGACCCCATCAACTAACCACCACCTGATCCCAAACGGCTGAACGCTAAGCCACCCGCCCCAAACAAATAATATTACCTTCGCGCCCGCATGCAACAGGCCATTCATTATTTCCTGCATTTTGGCTTTCCCCTCATCGTAGCCCTCGCGATCGACCGGTCGAAATGGCTCCGCATGTATGGTATCCTCCTGCTCACCATGCTCGTCGACCTCGATCACCTGTTCGCCAATCCCATCTTCGATCCCTGCCGTTGCAGCATCGGCTTCCACCCCTTACACAGTTACCCCGCCATCGCCGCCTACATCCTTTTACTACTTCCCCGTAAAACGCGCATCGTCGCCATCGGTCTCCTCCTGCACATGGCCACCGACGGCATCGATTGCTTATTTATAATGAAGCACTGCTGATCACCATCGCCGCCCGTCCCGCCACTACCCATTTACCGCCATCCCCTCATTTATCCGCCGTGTCATTTCTACACTCAATCCAGGATTTTTTACGCTCCAAAACCACATTTACCCCCTGAAAGGCTTTCAGGTTTTTATGAAACGTTTTCAGCATTACCCTCCGGTAACCAATCAGTTATCATGCAAACGGCGGTTGAAAAGGGTGCAACACCCGCTGTAGTAGTTTTGTAGTATCCTTTATGGGGGGTAAAATGACGATTAGCCCCCTTATTATGCGTCTATACCCCCTTACATTCGCCCCCGCTATAATAATTTTAGCGGCGTTAGTCTCGTTTCTACTCTCCAAAAAAACTGACTATGACTTTTGACTTGCCGTGGAAAAACGATCCACACCCAGACGACTGCATTTCCCCAACCCGGAAATTGCCCGACCGATCGGAACACACCGTTCCTGTTTTCAACATCCCGACAGGAAACATGTCTCCAACCTAAAATAAGGCTCAACAAAAAGGCTTCGATCATCCGCCCCGCGGATCGCTCATAGATTTAATACCAATTCTCTAAAAATGGAAATACCCGCAAGGGTAGATCCGGTTGCTGTTTTTTAATTCAAAAATTGCTGCTGTTATGATTGATTCCAACATCAGGCGCCAAACCGGCAAGGCTGACCGGCTGGTCCCGCTGCTTAGACTACTCACTACTTTTACCGTTTTCCTGCTCATCGCTGTCGGCGCTTTCGCCCAGGATGCCGTTACCGGTCAGGTACGCATTCCGGAAGGCCAGGCTATGGGAGCTACCGTAACCGTAAAAGGAACTACCAACTCCGTACAAACCGATGCGGAGGGTAAATTCAAGATCACTGCCAGGCCCGGCGACAAACTCGTCATCTCTTATGTAGGACACGAGTCGCAGGAAGTAAACGTGCCCTCAAGCCGCCTCGTCGCAGTATCCCTTACCGCTACCAACAACCTCGACCAGGTTGTGGTCATTGGCTACGGACAGGCCCGCAAAAAGGACCTCACCGGCGCCATCACACAGATCAAGCCCGACAAACTGGCCGATCAAAACCCCAACACTGTACAGGACGTACTGCGCGGCACCCCCGGCCTCAGCATCGGACTCGACCCCAACGCCAAAGGCGGTGGCTCTATCCAGATCCGCGGTCAGCGTTCCGTGTACACCGATGCCGGTCACAATGATCCACTCATCGTACTCGATGGAATGATCTTTTACGGCGAACTGTCCGAGATCAATCCCGACGATATCTCGCAGATCGACGTATTGAAAGACGCGTCCGCAGCCGCCGTATATGGAGCTAAATCTGCCAACGGTGTATTGATAGTCACCACCAAAAAAGGACAAAAAGGCAAACCTAAGATCAACTTTACCAGCAACCTCGGTCTATCAACCATGGGAGCCAATCGCGAAGTATTTGATGCAGCCGGTTACCTGAAATACCGCGAAGACTGGTACACTGCTGTTACCTATGGCGCCAATTCGGCAACGGGTAATTATGAACCCTACCAGGTAACGACCATGTCAGGCTGGGGTGGCCAAAAGAGACCAGGCTTCTACGCCCGGCCAACTGCCGAAAACCTGACGAAGTACGGCATTACCATCGATCAGTGGAGAGCTTATGGAGCTGCATCCGATAACAATGAAGAAGTATGGGCAAAGCGCCTCCTCATGCAAGACGTTGTGCTAAAGAACTTCCTCGACAATAAAACATTCGACTGGTACGATCACTCTTTCCAAACAGGCACTAACCAGGACTATAATATCAGCGTATCCGGCGCCAACGACCAGGCCAACTACTACCTGTCTGCCGGCTACCTCGATAATAAAGGAATGATCGTAGGTGATAACTACAAAGCCATCCGTTCCAACTTCAAAACAGAATTCAAAGTGACCAAGTGGTTCGAGATCGGCGCCAACATCAATTTCCAGAACCGTACCGATGGTAGCATCGCCACCAACTGGCAAACCCAGGCCACCCGCAATGCGCCCTTTGCTCAATATTATGATGCCACCGGCAAACTCGCCGTGCACCCCATGGGCGACCTGATGGTGAATAACCTCGGTTATAACTACGATTTCGATAAGCAATACCTCTCCCTGCAGAAAGGTTATACCATCTTTAATGGTATCGTGAACGCCCGGGTGAAACTGCCTTTCGGCATCACTTACTCGTTCAACGCATCGCCCCGCTACCAGCAGTTCCGCGATCGTTACCACGAGTCATCCAGCCACCCCGATTGGAAAACCACCAACGGTCTCATCAACCGCGAGCAAACCCAACGTTTCGACTGGTCACTTAACAATACCATCAACTGGGAAAAGACCTTCTTTGGCAAACACCGCGTAGCCGTAACCCTCGTACAGGAAGCCGAGCAACGCCAGCAATGGAAGGATAGGATAGAAGCCCGCAACATCACGCCGAGTGATATCCTCGGATTCCACGAAGTGCAGAACGCAGAAAAAGCGAAAAGTAACTTCGACTCCGAAGATCTCCTTGAGTCAGCCGATGGTATGCTGGCCCGCCTCTTCTACTCATTCGACGACCGTTACATGGTAACCGGATCTATCCGTCGTGATGGATACTCAGCATTCGGTGCCGCTAAAAAACGCGCCAACTTCCTGTCTGCAGCCTTCGCCTGGACCTTTACCAACGAAAGCTTCTTCAAATGGGAACCCATGAGCACCGGTAAACTGCGTATCTCTTACGGACAAAATGGTAACCGTTCCCTCGCCGACGTGTACATGGCCTATTCTAACCTCACCGCAGGTTCTGGCGCTACACAGGGCTACCTCGATAACAACGGTAACCTGATACAATACAAATACCTGTTCATGGATCGCCTGGCCAACGAGCAGCTTTCCTGGGAGAAAACGGAGTCTGCCAACTTTGGTCTGGATTTCGGTTTCCTCAATGACCGCATCACCGGTTCATTCGATTATTATGTTACGCCTACAGTTGACATGATCATGAAACGTAGCTTGCCCGGATACTCCGGTGTCAACAACATCGCTTCCAACCTTGGTAAAGTGATGAGCAAAGGTTTCGAGATCACGATCAACTCGACCAATATCAAGAACCGCAACTTTTCCTGGAATACCACCTTCGGTATCTCTAAATACAGAAGCGAGATCCAGCACCTGTACTACGAATACACTACAGCTATCAAGGATGCGCAGGGTAATGTTACCGGCTACCGTGAAAGAGATGACATTGGCAACGGCTGGTTCATCGGACAACCCATCGGCGTGATCTGGAACTACCAGGTAACCGGCATATGGCAAAACAACGAAGTGGCAGAAGCCGCCTTGTATGGTCAGCGCCCCGGCGATCCCAAAGTGGCCAACACCTACACAGCCGACGACACGAAGAATGCCAACGGAACTACCACACCGGTGTACAACGACAACGACAAGGTATTCCTCGGTCAGTCTGCGCCGCCCATCATGTGGTCGCTCCGCAACGAGTTTACCTATAAGGATTTCAATTTCTCGTTCAATATGTATTCTTACATGGGGCACAAGAGCCTTGCCGGTATCTACCTCAACCAGGATAACGGAACCTCACTGGTTACCAACCTCGCCAATACCTGGAAGAAGAACTACTGGACAACCGAAAATCCGACAAATGACTACGCTCGTCTGGATGCCAAAGGTCCTGCCGGAGCAAGTGCGCCCGGCAAGCTGTATGATCGTTCATTCATCCGTCTGGAGAACATCACAGTGGGTTACACACTGCCCCGCAGCCTGATCGCAAAGGCAGGTATCGAAAGAGTGAAAGTATTCGCCAGCATCCGCAACGTAGCAGTTTGGAAGAAAGAAAAGAACTGGGATTATGGTGATATCGAAACCTTCAATACCCGTACAGAAGCTGAGAACCTGTTCCGTTCAGGTATGGCCCCCAGGGTATTCAACTTCGGATTAAATGTATCCCTCTAAAAACGATTGAACAATGAAAAAGACACTCCAAACGATATTCAACAAAAAAGCAGCGGTGGCCGTGGTATTGGCAGGCGCGCTGACTAGTCAAACCGGTTGTACAAAGGAATTCCTGTCGCCGGACCCTACCTCATTCTATACGCCAGACGGTACGCTGATCAATAAAGCAGGTCTCGATGCAGCACTCGCTACCGCCGACCGTCACCTGCGTACATATTGGACATATTATACCTACCAGGATTTGAGTTTGCCCATCAGCACCGACTACATGTTCTCGGACATGGCTGTTGCCAGTAAAACCGATGATGGTAATATCCTGGCCGATATCGCAACGCGCGTAACGCCTACCGATATGCCCGAGCGGATGATGTGGTTCTGGGATGAGACATATAATGGTATTAAGTACGCCAATACGGTGATCAACTATGTAGGCGGCGCAACAGACCTGGATGAAGCAACCCGGAACGTTTACCTGGGCCGTGCTTATTTCCATCGTGCGATACGCTACATGGACCTCGTATTCAAATTCAAAGACGTACCCCTCATCACCCAACTGCTCAAGCAACCCAAGGTGGATTATAAGAGCACCAAGCGCGAGGCGATCCTGCAAATGATCACCGGCGAAATGGAAAAAGCAGTAGAGTGGGTGCCCGAGCAAAAGAATATGAGCCTCGTGGGCCTCGTAAACAAAGGTGCCTGCCGCCAGTTGCTGATCAAATGTTATATGGCAACCGGTCAATTCCAGAAAGCGGTAGATCAGGCCAATATCCTCATCGATCAGTCGGGCTATTCATTGATGACGGGCAACTTCGGAACTTTTATCAACCCCTATCCCCAAACCTGGCCCATCACCCGCAACGTGATCTGGGATCTGCACCGCCCCGAAAACAAGGGCATCGCTGCCAACAAGGAAACCATCCTCATGATGGTGAACCGCAACGGAACAGATGCCGGAACAAAGATGAACAGCATGCGTAACTGGCTGCCTTGGTTCGATGCGGCGGGTACAACAACCCCCGATGGTAAGAATCAGGCCTTGAGATATGCGGCAACATCTAATGCGACTTACTTCCGTCCTATGTATGACTATACACACGCATTAGGCCGTGGAATCGCACATATCCGTCCTACGTATATGGCCACCAACGAGCTGTGGACAAACATCAGCGACGCTGGTGACCTCCGCCACAACAGCACCGTGGGCAACTGGGCACGCGTAGATTCGCTGAAGTACAATGATCCGGCCAATGCTACCTGGTTTGGTAAGAACCTCCGCCTCTATGGAGCAACCGGAAACATCCTGTGTAACGATACCATTCGCCAGTGGTTCGATTGGCCACACTACAAATATTACATCGAAGATCCCCTGGAAACAGGCAACGCGAACGAAGCCAACCACCGCGGTGGCGCTGGTGATCTGTATTGCTACCGCCTGGCCGAAACCTACCTGTTGCGTGCCGAAGCGCAGTTCTATCTCGGAAAGCCCGATTTAGCGGCGGCCGACGTAAACAAGGTAAGGCAGCGTGCAGGCTGTACGCAGCTCTTTACCAGCGTATCGATCGGTGATATCATGGACGAGCGCGCCCGTGAGTTGAATATGGAAGAATGGCGCTTCGCAGAGTTGAGCCGGGTGTCTTATTGTCTCGCACTGAGCGGCAAGGCCGACGAGTGGGGCAATACCTATGCAGTAGCCGATCTCGCAACCAAGAGCTACTGGTTCAACCGCGTATCGCGTTACAACAACTATTATAATAAAGGTAAAGCAGTTGTAAAGGGCCGCGCATATACCATCGGCGCACACAATATCAACTGGCCTATCCCCAACGGTGCGATCCAGGCAACTGGTGGTGGCAAGTTGTGGCAAAACCAGGGTTACAGCGGTTATGATCCTGCCGTAGTAAGGTGGGAGAAATGGGAAGATGCTGTAGCCGACGAACTCCCCAAGAAGTAATAAGCACTGACCGGCTGCAGGCGTTTCAGAATAATCAACATGAAACGAACCACCCGCAGCCCTGAAGGTGTAGATTTTGGAATATAGCAAGCAAAAGGCCGGTAGATTCTTCTACCGGCAATTTTTTTTAGGGGCTACGTATAGAGGCCCTTCCAACATCCTTGGCTCGAAACAAAGGCCTCCACGAGCCGTAGCACTTCATCATTGAGCATCCCTTGCTTCCACAAGCCTCAACATCTCCTCGAAAGTTTTTCCTGATTCTTGTGTGCGGCCCGTTAGTTAATCTTTTTTTCTCCGGCCAAGAAACCCTTCCACGAGCCTCAATACCTCCTCGAAATTTGTTTCCAGTACCATATGACTGCCCTCGATCAGGTGCACTTGCGCAGCTGGCAGATCACGCTGGTAGCAGTGCGCTTCGGCTACGCTGAAGTAGGGATCATGCTTACCCCAGATCACCAGTGCAGGAGGCTGCTGTTCCCGGAAATAAGCCTGGAAAACAGGAAATAGCGGGAAGTTGTGCTGATAATCGCAGTTCAGTTCGTATTGCATAGCGAGGTTCCCCGGACGGCTCAACCGTTCCCAGTCCAGCACCCACAGCTCCGGGCTCACCCTGTTCCACAGCGCTTCCGGTAACCCGCTGGTGTATTGGTCCCGCGTGCCTTCCTCGCTCAGGAAAGCATATACTTTTTTCTTTTTTGCCGGACTAGGGTTTTTCCAGTAATCAATGGTTTCATCCCACTGCGGACCGATCCCTTCCGCATACGCATTGCCATTTTGCACAATGATACCGGCAATCTTTTCAGGATGAGCCACACTCAGCCGCAGACCGATGGGGCAACCATAATCATGAAGGTAAATGGTGAATCGGTGCAGGCCGATGGCATCAGTAAAAGCGTTGATGATCGCAGACAGGTTGCTGAACGTATATTCAAAAACTGCCTTGTCGGGAAAAGCGCTGAAGCCGAACCCGGGATAGTCGGGAGCAACCAGGTGATAACGGTCGCCAAGCGCCGTCATCAGGTTTTTGAACATCGTTGATGATCGGGGAAACCCATGTAGCAATAAGAGTGCTGGGTGTTTTGGGTCGCCCGCTTCGCGGTAGATGATATCGATGCCGTCAATCTGGATGGTCCTGTTGAAAATTTGTTGAGCCATGCGCTTGTGGTTTTATCGCGTAGCGATTACATTTGACAATAAGCACATGCGTGGACTTTCAGTAGCGGATAGGAGAGAGGGGTAAGTTAGCTTATTCAAAGTTACTGTTTTCGGTTAACTGAAAATGTCTTCCGTACCCCCGGGTTGCTTGCCCAGCTAAAAAGATCATACGCTCCTTGCTCCTGGCAACCTTTCCCGGCCTCATTGATCTCCCGCTCCCCGGCTTCAGACAACCCCCAATGTTAAAAAGAAAATCCCCTCCAATCCCTTGATTTAAAAGTCACAGCACGCTCTCCGTGACAGGTTTCGTCCGCCCTCCCAAAGAAAAATTTGCGTAGTTATATGGCTACACATATATTTGTAGTCAAATAGCTACATGATGAACCTACGACGCGACGTTTTCCAGGCCATAGCCGATCCTACCAGGAGGGCTATCCTGCTGCTGGTAGCCGCGCAGGCCATGAGCGCCGGCGCTATCGCAGCCAACTTCGATACTGCCCGCCCTACTGTATCCAAGCACCTCGCCATCCTCACCGAATGCGAACTGCTCGAGCAGGAGCAAAACGGCCGGGAAATATTCTATCACCTCAATCCCCAAAAGATGAAAGAGATAGCCGACTTCATCGAGCCGTTCCGCGACCTCTGGGACGATCGCTTCAATAAACTGGAATCCATCATGAAAAAATACAAACCCAAAAAGTAAAGCACCATGGAACGTAAAACAAAGGTCAATGCCGAAAAAGGGAAACAGGAGATACTCATCACCCGCGAGTTCGATCTCCCCGTAGATCTGCTCTTCAGGGCGTTTGCCGAGCCGGAAATAGTGGAACAATGGATGGGCACCAAAGTATTGAAACTGGAAAGCTTCCCCGGTGGCCGTTATCAGTTCGAAACATCCAATCCACAGGGTGTCGTGGCCATTCGCATGAACGGGGTATACCACGAGTTCGTGACAGATCAAAGGATCACCCGAACCTTCGAAATGGAAAATACGCAGTTCGCCGTACAGCTGGAATTCCTTCAGTTCGAAGCGCTCACCGAAGATACCAGCAGGCTCAACATGCACATCATCTTCAAAACCGGCGAATTGCGCGATCAGCTCCTTAAAATGCCTTTTGCGCAAGGCATCAACTTTGCACACAATCGATTGCAGGAAATAGTTAGTAACCTTAAATAAAACCAATCATGAAAAAAGCACACAAGATTATTTATTGGGTCGCCACAGCGTGGCTGGCACTCGGAATGCTCTCCACCGGATACGTACAGTTGTTCCATTTGAAAGACGAAACGAAATTTATACTAGATTTGGGATACCCCGAATACCTGCTCACCCTCCTCGGTATCACCAAGGTACTGGGCGTGCTGGTGGTATTGATCCCAAAGTTTCCCTTGTTGAAAGAGTGGGCTTATGCAGGATTTTTCTTTATGATGGCGGGAGCGATCTATTCGCACATCGCAGCCGGCAATCCCGGTGGTATCTTCCCTCCATTATTGTTGTTAATCCTTACCGTAGTATCCTGGTACTTCCGGCCAGCAACCAGAAAACTCGCACTAGCCAACCAATAATCAATAGTCGTATGAGCAAAAAGAAATTAACTACAGAAGAAGTGACCGGCCTGCTGAAAACACTGAAGGCCCGTTTTGATAAACATCCTCAACGTCACAAAGGCATTAAGTGGGAGGATGTGCAAGCGAAACTCGAAGCAAGTCCCGCAAAACTGGTAACCCTCAACGAAATGGAGATCACCGAAGGGGAGCCCGATGTAGTAGGGTACGATAAGAAGACGGATGAATATTTGTTCTACGATTGTTCGCCCGAAAGTCCCAAAGGCCGCCGGAGCATTTGTTACGATGGTGAAGCGCTGGCATCCAGGAAAGAACATAAACCCGAAGACAGTGCCCTCGAAATGGCGGCTGCGATCGGTGTAGAGATACTAACGGAAGAAGAATACCGCGAATTGCAAACCCTGGGCAACTTCGATACCAAAACGTCGAGCTGGGTAAAAACGCCCGCAGAGATCCGGAAATTAGGTGGCGCGATTTTTTGTGACAAGCGTTATAACCATGTCTTTATGTACCACAATGGGGCAGAGTCGTATTATGCGGCCCGCGGCTTCCGGGGATCCGTCAGGGTATAAACGGTCCGCTGCATATACATCCAAATACATCACCATTAAATGAATAACATGAATCCGAAGATTGATGAATTCATAGACAGGGCCACCAAATGGCAGAAGGAATTTGAGAAGTTGCGCGACATCGTGCTGGCTTGCGACCTCACCGAAGAGTTGAAATGGGGCCAACCCTGTTATTCCTATCAGAAGAGTAACATCGTACTGATACACGGCTTTAAGGACTATTGCGCCCTGTTGTTCTTTAAGGGTTCCTTGCTCAATGATCCCAGTGGAATATTGATACAGCAAACCAGGAATGTACAGGTAGCCCGACAGATCCGCTTCACCAATATGAAGGAGATCACCAAGCTGGCAAAAGTGATAAAGTCCTACATTTATGAAGCCATCGAGATCGAACGGGCCGGACTCAAACCCAAACTCAAAAAGACCGCCGACTTCAAAGTCGTGGAAGAGTTTCAGAAGAAGCTCGATAAGCGACCTGCCTTGCGTACGGCCTTCGAAAAGCTCACACCCGGAAGGCAAAAAGGCTACCTGCTGTATTTTGCATCCGCCAAGCAGGCAAAGACCCGCGAGTCCCGCATCGAAAAATACATTCCCGAGATCCTGAAAGGAAAGGGTCTGGATGATTAGACCGGTAAATGTAGCGCATGCAAAAGATCACACCCGATGATATCCGTTATGCCGACCTGGCTCAGAAGCGGTTCAATAAACGCTTTCAGGGGCAGCCGCATTACATCTTCCTGCCAACGACCACACAGGAAGTGATAGAAGCACTGCAGTATGCGGTCGATCATCGACTGCGGCCTGTTGTCCGCAGCGGTGGCCATTGCCTCGAAGGATTTGTGTCCGATCCATCCGCACAGGTGCTCATTGATACATCGCTCATGACCAGTCTTTCATTTGATGAGCTGAAAGGAGCATTTGCTATAGAGGCTGGCGTTACAGTAGGGGAGATGTATCGGCGGCTCTTTCTCAACTGGGGAGTGGTATTGCCGGCCGGTGAGCATCCCGGCATCGGCGTGGGCGGACATATACTCGGCGGCGCCTTCGGTTTCCTCTGTCGTGAATACGGACTGGCAGCCGATTACCTCTTTGCTGTGGAGGTCGTAACGGTAAATGCCGCCGGAAAGGCCCTTAGTACAATAGCAACGCGCCAACCCGGCGATCCCCACCACGAACTCTGGTGGGCGCATACGGGTGCCGGCGGTGGCAACTTCGGAATCGTAACACGTTACTGGGTGCGCAATCCCCAGGCTGTGGGCTCCGATCCCTTTACGGCATTGCCAAAAGCGCCATCATCGATTATTACATTTCGCATAGGGTGGGAGTGGAAGGACTTCGATGAAACATCTTTCGCTCACCTCGTTCGAAACTTCGGAACATGGGCCGGGCAAAACAGTGCCCCCGATTCACGGTTCACGCCATTGTGCAGTTTCCTATTCCTCAATCACCGCAACCTGGGTAAAATTGAAATGAAAGGGCTCGCAACCGGTCCGCTCGCAGCCCAACTCATCGGAGAACACCTGGATGCAGTAGCGACTCCGATCAAGCTGCCCTTCACAAAACAGCTGGAAGAAAGTGGTTGGCTGCGCTTCGCACTCAATCCCTTTCCCGAACTGTTTCAGCCCGGATCCGACAGTGCGCAGATAAAAGTGAAAGACGCATTCTTTCGCAATCCATTGACCGACGCACAGATCGCAACAGCCTGGCAATACCTTACGGCCAATGCCACTATCGGAGGCGGATTGGCATTCGCAACCTATGGTGGAAAAGTGAATGAACACCCGGTAGACGCAACCGCAAGCGCACAACGCGATAGCATCATGGATGTGGCCTGCAATGCCGGATGGATCGATCCGCAGGCAGCCGCGCCCAGCTTGGATTGGGTGCGCAATTTCTACAAAGACCTGTTTGCCGATACAGGCGGGGTGCCTATTCCCTGCGAACAAACCGACGGCGCTATGATCAATCATCCTGATACAGACCTCTCCAGTCCGCTGTGGAATCAATCGGGCGTACCATGGTATAGTTTATATTATAAGCAACACTATCCGCGCCTGCAGCAGGTGAAGGCGGACTACGATCCATTGAACATATTCCATCATGCCTTGTCCATAAAGGCGGCGAAGTAGCATGGCTGTTAGGCCGACCTTTCATTAATGCAACTCCTGCTTCTTTGCGGCAGGACTTTAAAGAAGCCCTTGCCGCCTCTGCGCCCTTTACCGCTTTCAGGGACACCGTCGATGTGCCGTCAACTTGCGTGCTCACTTCCATAAGCGCCGGCAATGCGCAGTTGTCGCAATACTGCCGCCGCTTCACGCGACTGAAGCCGATCAGCATTGGCGCATCACAGGCTGCTACACCCACCGCCGCAGCGCCTGTTCCCATTGCTGCCGCATCCTTTTTCACCTGCTGCTTCCCCTCACCAGGCGTCGCCGCCTTGACCTCCACGATCTTCATCACACCGCCGTCTAACCGTTCATACCCGCCATGCTCCAGCGCCCTGTAAAACACAATGCCCATCGTGGCGATCAGGAAACGTCCCGCAGCAGCAGGCATATCATGCGAAAGCGAAATGCACCTCAGTATACCAGCTTGCAGGGGCATGTAGTCAGTCTCCTCCTCCCGGCAATCGAATTGCCGCTTCTCGAAATTCACCGACGCCCCGTTGAACAGTACCCTGAAATGTGTGGCATTCACAGGAATGCGCAGTTGCTTGAGAGGATCAAATGACTCAATATGCAATCTCAAAATACCGCTGCTCGTGTCAACGTCACAAGTCACAGCTGCACCAAACACCTGTTGAAAGGCGTTATCCTTCTCAGTAAAGAACTCAAACTCCTTCAGCAAGCTCATGTCTCCCTTCCACATGACCCTTTCACCCCGCACATTCTCCGGGTCGCTCCGCAAAATCCGGGTGCAGGTACTGTTGAGCCTCCCCGAGAGGATCGGGTCGGCCAGCTTATGCCCTTTGATCATTCCCCGCAGGCATAGCCTGATCACCTTGGCGGAACCCGATGCCCGGCCAAAGTCATGGAAATTCTCCCGCGTTCGCGCCATACCCGGACTTTTCATGATCTTATCACGTGTAGCGCCACCCTTGGAACGCACATTGGTAGTGCCATCAGGTTGTTTTGCGTAGGTAGCGCCTCCAAGAGAACCCGATAAACTGCCATCCGGCTGAAGTTTTGCCATACAAGTAGTTTTATAGGAACATAAATAGAGCCGATATTAATAGGATGCAAAAAGGGCCGATTTCCATAAGCGAAAACGAGAAAAATCTACCTTACTGCAGCTACTTTATATACGCAATGGGAGTTTGGGTAGATTGATAACGGGAAACTATAGTGTTGGGGTGTACACATGGAGGCCCTGTAGCTTACGCAGACAGTGCCTGGCAATTAACCCATAAACAAAACCTGGATAAATTGGCCGGTAGCATAGCACTCGTTCGGGACCAGGAATTCAAAAGAAAACTGCCGGATCGAACAGATCCGGCAGTGAGGCCGAGCGTAGGTAGATAAGGAATCCCCGGTCCGCCAGTAAAGCAGAACGCAGGTGGATCAAGAATTCCCCCAATCCGGCAGTGTCCTCGAAAGCCGGTAGACCAGAAGTCCGCTGCTTATAACACGATCTTTTCAGCCTTTCCCTTATAGTTGATAAAATAAACACCTTTGGGGAGAGCGTCGGCTGGTAGTGTAACCTGCTGATCGCTGGTGACCACCGATCTCACCTTCCTGCCCGCCTGATCATAAATGTTCAGCTCCTTCTTGCCTTGCTCCGAAGGGCCGAAGCGGATGATCAGTCCGGTACTGCCAGGTGTACCAGCCACCAGGAAGATTTTTCCGGCAGGGAAAGGTTTGATGTCAGCGGCCTGACTGGTAGCCACGCGTAACCCGCTTCCCACGGGTTCCAGCAACCATTGCTGATTAGGTGTTCCCGTGCTGCCGTTTTTGGTGTACAGGATGAGGCGGGTGCCGCTGGTGGTACTGCTACCCGGATTGTCGATGACCAGGGTGGCCGATAGGTTGGTTTGGATTAGCTTCTTCCCGCTGCCCGCATCTGTCAAAGTCCATTTCTCCGGATTCGAACCATTGTTGTCATACAGTACCACATTGTTGCCCGAGGTGGCATTGCCATTTTGTACATGAACACTCCTGTTGCTGAGCCGGTTCACCAGCACAGACGTAGTACCCGTGGTAACGATACTCCATTGCTGGGCATAATTGGTACTGCTGCTGGCCTGCACGATATAAGCGCCGTTGGCAGTGCCATTGTTCTCTACCGTCATAAAGAGGTTACTATGGACATTTTTGATCTTATAATAAGTGGTGGCGGCACCTGCCGTGAAAGAAGTAGACGAAACCGCGGCAGACAATTGATTGTATATGTCCCTGATGGTTACCCGCGCCGTATAAGAGCCTGCAGGCAAACTGGTGGAGATAACACGGCTTCTGCGTTCGGGCACCGTATCTGTGGCGGTTGAAACTACCGTGCCGCTGCTATTGACCACTTCTACTGTAGAGATCCACTGCGGACTCACCGTAGCGCTGTTAGTCCACGACACGCTTACCTGGTTGTTGGCGTACGAAGCAGTCACAGCCGTAACCGCACCGGTGGTAAGAGTAGGGGAACTGCCCTGGTTGGTTTGCACAGGGAGGGTTAGTGTACGTCCGCCCGCAAAATCCGCCGATGGCGTCGTGCTGCCGCCATGTTGCATAAAATAAGCATCTTCACCCGCATCGAACCCGGCATTGAAAGCCCAATGGTAAATGCCATTCCGGTAGGCGTCGCCAGGATTGGCAGAAACATACCTGCCGGTCGACTTTTGCCAAACCCCCGAAGTATTCAGGTTCCAGGCATCTTTGAAGAACGCTTTTCGGATAAACCGACCATCGGTGGTAGCACCATAGCCAGTCCAGTTTTCAAGAAAAGCGTCCATGCCACTGCCCAGGTAATTGCTCGAAGCGGTACGCGATAGGGTGCTGGTATGAAACCACTGTCCAGTACTGATATTTTGAATAAACGTGGCGATATAGATCTTGCCGCCCGACTTCCACGAACGCTCGGCCAGATTGTACCAGGTATTTAACGACCAGCTGTAGGGGTTAATGGTCTTCCAGCCATCGCCTTCCCCGCCAAAGCGGCTGGTGATGGTCGTCGGTGCGCTGTAAGCAACGGTAGAGTAATCGCCGGTCGCCGTATTCGCATCCCACAACGAAGCAATTAAGATATTGGGGGTGGAATAAGAAACATCAGGTGTTTGCTGTAAACCAGAATAGCCACCCGCGAAATTGTGTACGGAGAAATAAGAAGCCATGGCCGATTGAACGATCTTGATCTTATGGATCTTGACCACGGCATCGGCAGGAAATGAATAGACGAGGTGCATGGAAGGGGCTGCGTTTTCCTGGCGGGCGAATCCCGGCAGACAGCCAAGCAGAACAAGCAGAAGTAGTGTAACCGATTGTTTCATATTTGTTGATTTAATAGTGAGCATCGAGGATCGCCAGACCCTGCTCTGCTTGGCCAACACTCCCTGGTGATAGAAGTATAGTCCGCCATGGCACGTTAAGGGGGTATACGTAGTTGGTTTCTGCTAAAAGATCACACAAACGATTGCAGGTGTAGCTCAGTGGAAGAACGATAAAGAAAGGAAAGCTTGGGGCCAGATAAGAAGGGGCTTAATAGCCGGATTGAAGAGGAAGAAGTACAGGCGGCCCGTGTCTGCCTGTGCTGCAAGATGGTCGCCAGGTAGCCCAATGTTGAAAGCCTGATCCCCGGGCATTTGCTCAGGGATGGTCGTAAGGTAGCTCACCGTAGAATGCTTGATTCTTTGCCAAATGCTCCCGGTTGGTCGCCTGGTGCTCGTCTGATCACCCCGGGATCCCCACCTGATGCCGGCCTCATCCCCGCCGCATCAGGGCCGGAGTAGGTAGTGAGGAACTCCCGGCTAACTTATGGGTAAATCGTAGCCAAAAGCAGGGTAGAAGCAGCCTAAAAGCAGCCCACCTCCAGCCCGGGAGCAGCCGAAGCCTGCCCCATATCAAGCAGCAACCCGGCCATCTGACCGGGTTGACAACTGATTAACATCATATATCGGTTGGCATTCATGAAATCGGGTAAATGCTGCCAAAAGGCAGGCCACGAAAGGCTTTTAGCCCTACTTTAAATATACGAAATAAGTAGCCTGGACGGACGAATTGGACGCGTTTTCCTGGATTAAAATTTTCCTATTCAGGAAATAATCCCTTAGGCTACAGTGATTCCCCTAACTTTGACTCATCATATCATCTGATGACTATGGATCAAGGGATTTCCCGCCGCTCCCTCGCCGATGAGGTAGCCGCACGTATACAACAGCAAATAGTGTCCGGGCAGTACAAGATCGGCGACCAGCTGCCCATCGAGCCCGAGCTCATGCAGCAGTTTGGCGTTGGCCGCTCCTCCATCCGGGAGGCCATCAAGCTCCTCGTCAACTCCGGGCTCCTGCGCGTACAGCAAGGCGTCGGCACCTTCGTGGCCGACAATACCGGCATAGGCGAACCATTGGCCCAGCGCCTTAAACGGTCCGACCTGCCCGATATAAACGAAGTGCGCCAGCTGCTCGAAATGAAGATTGCCGAAAAAGCAGCTGATCACCGTACCGACAAAGACGTTGAAAAGATCAGCCGGCATTTCAACGAACGTGAACAGGCCGCCAACGATCAAAACATCGCCGCCTGCGTAGAAGCCGATATCAACTTCCACAATGCCATCGCCGACGCCTCCGGCAACGCGATACTCGCCGATCTGTACAAATCATTCTCGGCGCGCATCAAAAATGACTTCCTCAGCCGCTTCAAGGATACGTCACCATTTATCGAAACCATGCGACTGCATAAAGAGCTATTGAACAGCATCATCGATAAAGACCCCAAACGCGCCTGGCATTTTGCCGCCCGCATCAATGGTCACATTACCGCATAATACATTGAACAGACCTAATCACAATACAGCAATATGAACACAACTACCACAGCCGCCGCTCCGAAGGCGACAGTGAGCACCACCGTATTTCCTATACTTTTTACGATCAGTTTCGCTCACCTGCTCAACGATATGTTGCAGTCGGTGATCCCCTCCATTTATCCATTGATCAAAACCAACCTCAACCTTACCTTCTCACAGATCGGGTTGATCACCTTCACTTTTCAGATCACGGCCTCCCTGCTGCAACCATTCGTAGGCCAGTACACCGATAAATATCCCAAGCCTTATTCACTGGCCATCGGCATGGGTTTTACCCTTGCCGGCCTCATTGTGCTGTCGATGGCCACCGGCTTCTATGCCATCCTCGCCGCAGTAGCACTCGTAGGTGTCGGGTCATCGATCTTCCATCCCGAAGCATCGCGTGTAGCGCACCTCGCTTCCGGTGGCAAACGCGGTTTGGCGCAGTCGATCTTTCAATTGGGTGGTAATGCAGGCAGCGCCATCGGGCCCTTGCTCGCTGCCGCGATTATCATACCCCATGGACAATCCAATGCCATTTGGTTTGGCATCGCCGCCATCGCCGGCATCATCATCCTGTCGAAGATCGCTGTATGGTACCGGGATCACCTCATCAAGCGCACCGCAAAGAAGGGGAGTGGGGAAGTGGTCAGTAATGGATTGTCAACATCACGTGTAGTGGTATCTATCACAATCCTGCTCGTACTCATCTTCTCCAAGTATTTCTACATGGCCAGCATGAGCAGCTATTTCACCTTTTACCTCATCGATAAATTCCATTTGTCGGTACAGCAGTCACAGATCTACCTGTTCATCTTCCTGGGCTCAGTAGCAGCAGGTACCCTGCTGGGCGGACCGCTCGGTGATCGCTTCGGACGTAAATACATCATCTGGATATCGATATTGGGCGTAGCACCATTCACACTCTTGTTACCGCATGTCAACCTGTTCTGGACAGCCGTGCTCTCAGGTATCATCGGTGTCATTCTCGCATCTGCCTTCTCTGCCATCCTGGTATATGCGCAGGAACTGGTGCCCGGTAAAGTAGGCATGATCGCTGGATTGTTCTTTGGCTTTGCTTTTGGTATGGGAGGATTGGGTTCTGCACTGCTGGGTAAACTCGCCGACGCTACCAGCATTGAGTATGTGTTTAGCGTATGCGCTTACCTACCACTTATTGGCATCATAACTGCCCTGCTACCCAACCTCGGCGGACGTAAGAAAGCATAGCCGTAAAATAGACTTTGAACGAATAGAATGAAAGGCCATCTTCCCTAGAAGACGGCCTTTTGGCTGATAGTCAAACTCCCTTTGTTTGACAAAGTAATTAGGTTGTCAAAAGTCTGGAACATATTCGAACACCTCGTCATATTTGCTGATAAGATATACCTTGTTGTTGATGACATGCGCACGGAATATTGTTTGAAAATCCGTTCCAACAATCTGCCATTGAACAGGCGCATCAGGGCGGTACCGGTACATTTTGCCAGTGTACTCAATGAGATAAACACTGCCTTTATATACAAAGCTGGTTGCAATGCCAAATTCGCCGGGGAATCTGGTTTCTGGGGTTACAACGCCAGCGCCATCGATCGAATAAATTGTCTGCTCTCGTAAGCCTGCGGGCGTGCCACCCACACCTGCATGCAATTTGTTGTTCAATACAAAAGAAGCAGTGTGCTGCATCGCGATAGGCATATTGATTTTCTCCGTCCAGCTGCCCGTACCACTTTCATCAAATTCGTACATTTTTGAGGATTCAGTGGAACCGCACCCCATAATGAGTTTATTGTTGATGACCTCCAGGCTTGCACCTATAGAAGGGGTGGGGAACTTTGCCATCGTTGTCCAGGTATTGGTAACAGGGTCCAGCCGATACCAGCTATCTAGTCTGGCCAC
This sequence comes from Paraflavitalea sp. CAU 1676, assembly GCF_029223285.1. GTDB lineage: Bacteria > Bacteroidota > Bacteroidia > Chitinophagales > Chitinophagaceae > Paraflavitalea. Next base: position 289,935 of record NZ_JARHUJ010000012.1, read on the forward strand.
ACCATTATAGCCCGTTCCGAGATAGACCTTTCCGCCGAGTTCCCTGGCCACCGCATACCGCCTTCCTTCGATGGTTGCCGGCGGCAGCACGTACTGTGACCATTGTTGTGTAGTAAGATCATAGGCAGCGAATGCTTCATTTATAAGTGCATTGGTATTTCCATCAAGTCCCCAGCCTATATAGATCTTGTTATTGGCAACAAAACTTATTCCTTCCAGTCTGTACCGGTTATTGGTGAAAGGAGAACGGCTTATTTTAACCGGCATGTCGGTGGTCATAAAAGTGCCTGCCTCAATAGAAACGTTGTGTTGTTTGATCGTGATCTTTGATTCTACCGCGTCGGCAAGTAGCCTGAAGGTGATCTTTGTCGTGGAACGGTCGCTCTCGAACTGGGTAATATTGGTATTGTTGTAATAGACAGTTGCATCCGGAGAGAGGTTTTTGCCGGTAATCGTTACGTAAGCTCCCTTTGTTCCATGATCCGGGCTGCAGGAAATGATTGTTGGTAACAGAAAAAAGACGCCGGGGCTGGAAGTTTCCAACTCGTGCACGTTGACCTTGATAGTTGCACTCATGTTAACACCAGCAGGCACCTTTACTTTGATTTGCGTAGCCGACACCGGCGTTACTTCACTGGCTTCAACGGTACCAAAGCTTACCTTGTTACCTCCTGCCTCTGTACTGAAATTGTTGCCTTCAATAGTGATCACTTTGCCTTCTTCTTGTTTCTCCGGTGCAAAGCTGGTGATCGATGGTCGCAGGTAGAAGCTGGTGGCGCTGATGGCTTCCAGCGTTCCGTTGATCACCTTTAGTTTACCTGTCGTGGCGCCGGTCGGCACCTTTGCACGTAAAGTGGTTTTGCTCTCAAAGGTAACGTTGGTGGCTTGCGTACCATTAAAGTATACTTTACTGGTATTGAGAAAGCGCGTGCCCGTGATGGTCACATCCGAACCGATATCAACTTGGTCGGGCGTAAAGCTGGTAATGGATGGCGCCGAAGCATTTACTTTGAAGTCCATGGCTGAAGTAGCAGACTCGTCCCCCACCTTTACCGTGATCTTGCCATTCGTAGCCTCCTCCGGCACCGTCACCGACAGCTCCGTAGCTTTGGCCTCAATAACCGTGGCTGCTTTACCATTAAAGCTCACTGCATTTAAAGATTTGTCGGGGGAGAAGTTTTTACCGGTGATGACCACCGTGGCGCCCTCAGCTGCTTCAGCTGGGGAGAAACTGGTAATGACCGGTATGTTGTCGGCGGGTTCCGGCTTGTCATGCTTGTTGCAGGCTGTCAGGTACAAAAGGCCGATACCGGCACTGACTAATGCCGTGCGACATAGGTGCGCACTGTTTTTCATGTCCATATTGGGTTTTAATTGGAGACAAAGTAGAACAGCCTGCAGCCATGCGCAACCCGCCGGCGCTCAAATGCCGGATCTGTCAGTCGAAATGCTTAGGAATGTCACCCGTAGATATTTGCCCGGCGCCTGAAGTGGACCCTATTTAATGGGTAGGTTCTGTGAAGCAATATTGACGCTTCGCACATGCATAAGGGCACTTCAGGAATCCTCCCTTGTGGGTGTTCGTTGGTTTTTATATACTGTGAAACTAGCCAAAAAAAAAGCTTACTTATTCTAAAACCCAATACACAACATTGCCATAACATGGAAAACAAGATAACACTGGAGCACCTCACAACACTCTGCGATGCCAATGGAGTTCTCGGCAAAAAGAAGCCCAAAGCATTGGCATTCGAGTTTGCCCCCTATGGAGCAAAGAAAACCGTCAACCTGATCATCTGCCTGCAAAATGTGAACGCGAAGTTTGAAACAGCCCTGAAGTTCCGTAATAAAGGACAATTGGATGGCAGCTTTTCATTTGAACACGATGGCATAGCATTCGCGCGGGATGCCAACAAGAAATTCATCGATTTCAACGAAGAAGTATTAACGAAGCGCTTGCCCGAGACGATGGCGGTATTTGAAGAATTGGCTCAGCACCTCGGATATACCCATTGTAAATCGATGGATCGTTACCCCGGATCACCACAGGAGATACTGTTTCACATATGGATGGGCAATCAAATGGCATAGACCTTAAAGCAAAACAGGATGCGCCTTTCGATGCATCCTGTTTTGTATATAATTGGCTTAGTATTCCTCGTTGCCTCTTAAGGCCATTCAACTCCTCGTTGTCCCAACGAATGTCGGGAATGCCTGGTTGCCTTCTTAATAATGCCACCTCACAAACGCTTCCATCGCAGCATACTTGGTTAAGCCCAGTTGTGCGTACAGGTTGGCCGTGTTGGAGTTGCGGTCTTCCGCACGCTGCCAGAACTCGCGGCTGTCGCTGCCCTGGAACGGAACAGAGTCTTTCTGCGATTGGTGAATGAAGATACCATAACGCTTCTTCATTACCTGGTCGGGGCTCATCGGGATGGCCATTTCAATTTCGCTGATGTCCCACTCCTGCCATGCTCCTTTGTACAACCACACCCAGCAGTCCTTCACCCACTCATCGCCATCAGCCTTGATCCGGCGCAGCGATTCGAAGATGATGTCGAGGCATACTTTATGGGTACCATGCGGATCGGCCAGGTCACCCGCAGCAAACACCTGGTGTGGCTTGATCCTGCGTAGCAGCTCCATGGTGATCTGTACATCGGCTTCGCCCATCGGGTTCTTTTCGATGGTGCCGGTTTCGTAGAAAGGCAGGTTCTGGAAATGATAATTGCTATCACCCAGCCCTACATAGCGGCAGGTAGCTTTCGCTTCACAACGGCGGATAAGGCCCTTGATGGCGCGGATATCTGCTGTATCGATCTGGTTCTTTTTCTTCATCTTGAGGTACTTCCTGGCTTCCTGCAGGATCTCCGTGCTCTTCGTGCTGTCGATGTTGAACATCTCTTCAAAGCCTACCGCGAAATCCATAAAGCGGGTAACGAACTCGTCGGTCACCGCGATGTTGCCGGAAGTTTGGTATGCTACATGCACGTCATGCCCCTGGTCGTGCAGGCGCTGGAAGGTGCCGCCCATTGAGATGATATCATCATCCGGGTGGGGGGAGAAGATGATGCAACGCTTGGGATAAGGCTCGCTGCGCTCGGGATGATTGGGCAGGCTCACATTGGGTTTGCCGCCGGGCCATCCGGTAATGGTGTCGCGCATCATATAATAGACCATCAGGTTGATCTCGTAGGCGTCGCCTTTTTCCACGAGGAGGTCGCTGATGCCATGATCACGGTAATCATTGTTGGTTAAGCTGAGGATAGGCTTGCCTACTTTCAGCGAAACATTCACCACCGCTTTGCGGATCATTGCAGGCGTCCACTCACAGTCACCCGTAAGCCAGGGCGATTTGAAGCGGGTCAGCTCGGCAGCCGCCAGTTCATCCAGCACGAAGGTGCAATCATTGTGTTGTTGCAATAGCGAAGCAGGGATCTGCTCGTCTACATGTCCTTCTACCGATTTTTGTACCACCGGTGCTTTACCGGGGCCCCAGGCCATCAGGATGATGCGCTTGGCCTTCAGGATGGTGCTGATGCCCATCGTGATGGCCAGGCGGGGAACCAGGGAAATATTGGCAAACTCATACGCATTGGCAATGCGGGTAGAGTTGTCGAGAGTTACAAGACGTGTGCGGGAATAAATGCTGGAACCGGGTTCGTTGAAACCGATATGACCATTGTTACCAATGCCCAGGATCTGCAGGTCGATACCACCGGCTTCTTCGATCTGTTGCTCATACTGGCTGCAATGCGCCTTGATATTCTCTTTGGATATCTCACCATCGGGAATATGGATATTACCCGGCTCGATGTCTACATGATCAAAGAGCTGAACATGCATAAAGCGGTTATAGCTTTGCAAAGCATCTTTGTCAATCGGGTAATACTCATCAAGGTTGAAGGTGATCACATTCTTGAAGCTGAGGCCTTCTTCTTTGTGCAGGCGTACCAGCTCTGCGTACAGCGATTTGGGCGTAGAACCGGTGGCAAGCCCCAGTACACATTTTTCCCATTTGGCCTGCTTGGCGCGGATCAAATTGGCGATTTCACGTGCTACTGATTTGGAACCTTGCTTTAGATCGGAATAGATGTTAACGGGGATCTTCTCAAACGAATCGACCATGCTCATAGATACAATTTTGTATGCGCGAATGAATTTGAGTGCACGAAATTAAGAGCAATTTCTAAGAATCGCAATGAAAAAATAAACAATAGGCTGATTGCTGGCTTTTGCAACCGGTTGCGCAAACCGTTGCTATTGCCGGACTTAACCCCTGATAAATGCGCAGGTAACCTCATGCCAAAAACAACAAAGGCAGCTTTTGAAGGATCTTTTTCATCGTCTTGATGGCCTGTGATAGTAAATTACGGGCCACCTGGTAATTGATATTCATGATATCGCTTACCTCTTCATAGCTAAGGTTCTGGTAAAACTTGAGGTAGATGATCTCCTTTTGGCGGGCAGATAGCTGGGCAAGGGCATTGATCACCCGGACCGTTTTCTCGGCATGTTCCTGTTTATCAATGATAAAGGTTTCGTGGCACATCTCGAAAAGTTGGTTCTCCGGCAGTTCCGCCTGGAGCTTCACCTGGGCCCTTTTATGCAGCGCTTTGAGTAGTTTATACTTAATGGCTTTCAACAGATAAGCCTTGACGGAGGTGCTGGGGGGAGGATTCTTGCTTTGCCATAATTCTATAAATAACTCCTGGATGCAGTCTTCCAGGATCTCCGTATCGGCGCATATCTTGTTCCCATACCGGAACAGGTCGGCGTAATGGCGGCGGAACAGTTGGCCCAAAGCCTCCCTGTTACCTTCAATGAAGGCTTGCCAACAGTCAATGTCTTGGTTATGGTCAATCAGTCCTTCTGGCATTCGTTGAATAGCGAGCAAACGTAAGCTAGCGGTAAAAACGTAATAAATCAACCGTTAGGAAAAATATTTTTAAAATTGGCATTACAAACTCTTCAGACCAGACACTTATAAACGGAAACAAGCTGATCTATGGAACAATCGTTTTCTACAGTAGAAGATATTATTGCCGATGAGGACTTCCAGGCCTGGTACCTGGCCGGTAATGAAACCGCCCGCCAATCCTGGGAAACACGCATCGCTGCCGATCCTGCCCTGAGGCCACTCGTTCAGGAAGCAAGCCAGTACATGGATGCACTGGTGATTAAAGAACAGGGGCTACCCATTCAACAGATCAATGCTGCTGAACAAAGGCTCATGGATCGCCTGTCAACTGCACCAGCAGCACCCGTTGTGCCCATGAAACGCAACACCTCCCGTTGGTGGTGGGCCGCCGCCGCAGCCATTGTATTGGTCACCGCAGGCCTTTATGTATTCAATAGCCGTCTGGCAAAGCCATCATCGATGCAAACAGCATATGGTGAGATCCGTAAACAACAACTGCCCGATGGTTCTACCGTCATGCTCAATGCCAATAGTGAGATCAGCTACCACAATGGTTTTGAGAAAGGAAGCTCCCGCGAAGTATGGTTGAAAGGAGAAGCTTTTTTTCATGTAGCCAAAACACCTTCCAAAGCACGCTTTATTGTACACACCGATCGCTTCGATGTAGTGGTAACAGGTACCCAGTTCAATGTGATGAATCGCGCAGGTAAAACCAACGTAATGCTCACCGAAGGCAGCGTAACCCTTCAGTTGCGGAATGGACAGGAGATAAAGATGAAGCCCGGCGATTTCGTCGACATCAATGACCAGCAGCCCGATATCAAAACAGCCAAAGAAGAAAATATACTTGCCTGGAAAGAGAAGAAACTATATTTCGAAAAGACACCCCTGCGCACCGCGGCTCACCAGATCGAAGAGTTGTACGGCGTAAAGATCACCCTGGCCGATGATGAGATCGGCGACAGACTCATCACCGGGATCATGATGAATGATAACCTCGACGTTCTCCTGAAAGCATTGGAAACAGCCTTCGAGCTACAGGTCGAAGTACGGGAAAACAAGGAGATCATCATTTCAGATTCGCTGTCCGACAAAGGTCATACACCTGCACGTACCTCAAAAAAAGTAACGAATTAGTCATACACGAGTAATCGTAGAATAAGGCCGTTGGTGGAAGGTGCATCGCCCCCCGCTGCGATGTCCAGTCACACAACAGGATGTTTTCCTGCTGCTCCGGAAAGCAGGAGGGTATCCCATGCCATGGATCACAGGTAACAATCACTAACTAAACTGCTATTAACAAAAAGGTTTGTATTATGAGAGTTGATCACATAAAACCAAAACTACTGGGCTGTTTACTGGGGTTGCAATTGTTAATCCCTCCGGTAGTAAATGCACAGGACAGCTATGCCTATGCAGCCGGAAAACAAAAATCGCCTCAACAGGCCGAGCCCAACAGGAAGCCGGAAGATTCCAGTTCAAAGCAACCATTGTTCAAAGTCTTAAAGGAACTTAATAAAACAAAAGGCGTTTACTTCCTCTTCTCCGATGAATCGCTGGGCGAAAAGCTGGTGAACCCGGCTAAGAAAGACCATGCCGATGTGGAGAAGATACTGAACCAGATCCTGGAGAACACCGGACTGCGCTACAAGAAAGTGAACGACAAAACTTTTGTCATACTCCCCTCCAAAGAGACCGCCAAAACAGATGGTACTGCCAACGGTAGTGCGCAGGACGAACAAGCACGGCTTATTGCTAACCGCCTGGCCGACCAGGTAACCGGTAAGATCACCGACGCCACCGGCGCCGGTGTAGCCGGTGTATCCGTATCGGTAAAAGGTACCCAGCGCGGAACCACCACCAACGGCGAAGGCGTATTCTCCATCGAGGTAAAAGACAATGAAACGCTCATATTCTCGGCCGTAGGTTATACAACACAGGAAATTGCGATAGCCGGCCGCACCGTCATCAACGTACAACTGGCTGCTGCCGGTTCGCAAATGACCGAAGTAGTGGTCACCGCCCTTGGTGTCAACAGGCGGGCCCGCAGTATTACCTATGCTACGCAAAAGATCTCCGGCGAAGAACTTACCGCCGTGAAAGATCCCAACCTCATCAATAGCCTCAATGGTAAGATCGCCGGCCTCACGGTCAACCGCAGTGCTTCCGGCGCCGGTGGATCCGTAAAGGTGGTGATGCGCGGCAACAAGAGTACGCAAAACAACTCACCCCTCTATGTCATCGATGGTATACCCATGTTCAACAGTTCGGTAGCACAACCCGAAAACTTATTCGGCCAGTCATCCGGTACAGCCAGTGCAGGCCGCGACGGTGGCGACGCCATCTCCAACATCAATCCCGAAGACATCGAAAGCATGCAGGTGCTCAAGGGCGCCTCTGCAGCGGCCCTTTACGGCAGCCAGGCTGCCAACGGAGCCATCCTCGTAACCACCAAAAAGGGTAGGGCAGGATCGGCCAGGGTAAATGTGGCCAGCAGTATACTCGCCGATCGCGTGATGCTGAAGCCCGAAGCCCAGTTCAGCTACGGACAGGATGGCGCCAACAACGAGAACGGCTGGGGCAGCAAGAATGGAAAAGGCGATTACTCCGACGAGCTCTACCAAACCGGCATCACCTGGATTAACAGCATCGGGCTGCAAGCCGGCAGCGATAGAGCCCAAACCTACTTCTCCTATTCCAATACTGATAACAAAGGTGTGATCCCCACGGCGAAGTTCAATCGCCATACGTTCACCTTCCGTGAGAATGCCAGGTTCTTCAACGATAAGCTCACCGTAGATGGATTGGTCACCCTCACCCGCCAAAAATCTACCAACCGCCCCTCCTCCGGATTGTACAACAACCCGCAGGTAGGCGTGTATTTCTTCCCGCGCAACCTGGACTTTGGTACCTACAAGAATACCTTCGAAGTGTTTTCACCCGCCCGCGCCCTCATGGTGCAAAACTGGTGGAACGTGAAATACGACGCCGGCACATTCGGCAACGAGTACTCACAGAATCCATTCTGGATACTCAACCGCAATGTGCGCGACGATAGCCGCGACCGCGCCTTCAGCTCACTCACCCTGCGCTATGACATCGCCAAAGGACTCGCCGTACAGGCACGCGGCAGCTACGATGTAAGCGTGGATGATTACGATTCCAAAATGCACGCCAGCACCAATCCCATCATCGCCGACCTCAACGGTCGCTTTACCTGGGAGCGCAGTAAAAACAATGTAGCCTATGGCGACCTGCTGCTGTTTTACAATACCAAACTCAGCAGCAACCTGTCGCTGGCAGCCACCTTCGGCGGCTCCATCACCGATTCGCGCACGGCCGACCGCACCTTTATCGACTCCTATGGCGCCGTCAATGCAGATGGCGTAAAACAAGGCCTCAGCATCGCCAATATCTTCAGTGTACAAAATATCTTATCGGGCAATGCCTCCAAGCAGCAATCTGTCTTGCGTTCACAAACGCAATCTTTACTGGGTAGTGCCTCGCTGGGGTATAAAGACATGTTCTACCTCGATATCACCGGCCGCAACGACTGGTCATCGGCCCTCACCTTTACCGATAAGCTTAGCTTCCTGTATTATTCGGTAGGCGCAACCGCGGTATTGAGCGAAATAGCCCACCTGCCCGAAGTGGTTGACCTGGCCAAAGTGAGAATGTCGTATGCACACGTAGGTAATAGCGTGCGCTCCTTTGCTACCAACCCGCCACTGTACCGTGTAAATCCAGTTACCGGCGGTCTTATCAAGAACGTACGCGCAGCCTTCCCCAACAAACCATTGAAGCCAGAAGACAACCGCTCCTTCGAGATCGGTACCGAATGGCGTTTTTTCGGCAGTCGACTCGGCTTCGACCTTACCTGGTATAAGAACGATAACTACAACCAGTATTTCGAAACACCCGCACCCAGCAGCAGTGGATTCAATACCTACTTCCTCAACCTGGGGCAAATACGCAATACCGGCGTAGAGATCATGGTAACCGGTGCACCGGTCAAGAGTGCTGATTTCGATTGGAATACATCACTCAATTTCGCCGCCAACAAGAACACGGTGGTTAACCTGAGCGAACCGGGTGTTACCGACGAAACCGGTATGTTCTTCCTCACCACCTTCGATAATACCTATGCCTCCATCGTAAGGCAGGGTGGCAGTTTCGGCGATATCATTTCCTTCGGCGCCGCACGCGACGACAAAGGCAACCTCGCCCTGGCGGCCAACGGAGCGCCCGTGCGCAATACCGCCGACCGCAAACTGGTGGGCAACCCCAATCCCGACTTCACCGGCGGCTGGACCAATAGCCTTCGCTACAAGAACTTCGACCTCAACTTCCTCATCGATGGCCGCTTTGGTGGCGAAGTGATGAGCATCACCCAGGCCGAACTCGACCTGCGCGGCTTCAGCGAAGCATCCGTGAAAGCGCGTGAAGATGGTGGCGTGTTTGTGAAGGGCACCAAGAGCGGAGTACCTTTCGAAGGTAAAATAGATGCCAAGACTTATTACAATGCAGTAGGTGGCCGTGCGGGTATCGGGGAGTTCTATATGTACGATGCAACGGCCGTTCGCCTGCGCGAAGTATCGCTGGGTTACAATGTGCCGCTCAAATGGAAAGGCGTGCGCAGCCTCAATGTATCGCTCATTGGCCGCAACCTCTTCTTCATCAAACGCGAAGCACCATTCGATCCGGAGATATCCATGAGTACCGACAATGGCCTGCAGGGCGTGGATGTGTTTGGATTGCCTGCCACCCGCAGCTTTGGAGTGAACTTAAAAGTTGCCTTCTAATTTGACCATTTAAACGCATGAATGTTATGAAACCTACTAATAAATTCTTCCACCGGTTCGTGCCTGCAGCAGCGCTGGCCTGCGTGCTCGCTACAGGATGTACCAAACGGTTCGAGTCGATCAATACCGATCCATACGGATTGAGCGAGAACGATCTTAAAGGAGATTTCGCCTTGTATGGGGCGCCCTTTAGCCAGATGCAATTGAGCGTGCACCTCTTTGCCCCCGAGTGGCAATACCAGCTGATGCAGAACCTCAATGCCGATATCTTTTCGGGTTATATGATGACGCCCACACCCTTTGCCAACAATGTCAACAATTCCAGTTACGCCATGATGGATGGCTGGAACAACAATATCTGGACCCTCGCCTACGACAACGTGATGTCGCCAGCACAGGCCGTCGTAGACCGGGCAAAGAAAGACGGCTATCCCAATTTTGAAGCCTGGGCCATGGTATTGAAAGTGCTCTCCCTGCACCGGGTCAGCGATGTGTTTGGCCCCGTGGTGTACACCAATTTCGGCAAGATCAATTCCGATGGAAGTGTAACCTACGACTCGCAGCAGGAAGCCTACAATGCCTTCTTTAAAGACCTCGACGATGCACAGGCCAAACTGAAGCCCTATGCCCTGAGCGCCGACTCGGCCAAAAAGTTCAAGAACTTCGACCTGTCGTACGGCGGTGATTATACCAAATGGATGAAACTCATCAACTCCCTGCGTCTGCGCCTGGCCATCCGCATCGTGAAGGCCGATGCCGCCAAAGCAAAAACAGAAGGGGAGAAGGCCATGGCCAATGAGTTTGGATTGATCGAGACCAATGAAGATGACTTTATCATCAACAGCAAAACGCTCAACAATCCGATCAGTGTGATCTCCAACAACTGGGGCGATATCAAAATGGGCGCCCCCATGGAGTCCTACCTGAAGGGGTACAGCGATCCACGCCTGGCCAAATACTATTCACCAGCAACCGATCCTGCCGTCGCCGGACAGTACAAAGGCATCCGTAATGGCATCGACCTGCCCAATGATCAGCTGTACCGCAAACTATCGAGCGTGGCCAGCCTCGGTACAAAAATGCCAATGCTCACGTCGTCGGAAGTGTGGTTCCTGAAGGCGGAAGCCAAATTGCGTGGCTGGGCCGTGCCCGGCGCCGCAACAGTACAGGCGGCATACGAGAAAGGAATACAACGTTCGCTGGGCCAATGGGGCGTGGAGGGGCAGTTTGATGCTTATAAGAATAGTACTGGGACAGCAGCTGCCTATACCGATCCGTTCAATGCAACCAACAGCATCGCAGCCGGATCGCCCTTGCTGAGTACGGTAACACCAAAATGGAACGATGGCGGCAGCAATGAAGAAAAACTGGAGCAGATCATTACGCAGAAATGGATTGCCCTCTTCCCCGAGTCGATGGAAGCCTGGAGCGAGTTTCGCCGTACTGGATACCCGAAGCTGTTCCCGGTGGTGGTGAACAACAGCGGAGGCGTAGTACCTGCCGGTCAGTTCATCAAGCGGATCAACTTCGTGATCAGCGAAAAGGAAACGAACCAGAAGGGCTACCAGGGAGCCGTGCAAAAACTGGGCGGAACAGACAATATCAATACCCGCCTCTGGTGGGATAAGCCCTGATCCTTTTAAAATAACAATTCCCGCGTGGCAAGCATAAATGTATAAACGCTGGGATAATATTTCCTTATCCGAGTATTTTAAGTGTTATACGTAGTCGATATCGAGGTACAAATAGGCCCCACCTGTTCAGGTGGGGCATTTTTTTGATTGACCTGATTAGAGTGTATCAAGATCATAATTGGTTATTTTATAGAAAGGCTTCCTATCATAGATGGGTAGCCTTTTTGGTTTTGTTATCAGTGTATTCCTTATACGGATAATTTATCCGTATAACGGTTAACTAAAGTACAGTGAATTAAACTTTGCTGCCCTATCTTTAGCTTTCAACTGGCATCCCATATGCTGTGCCGGTTTTTTTAGTTTTACGCCTGAGTAGAATTTCTCCCACTATTGAATTGAGATCATAGCTATCGCTAATTAGTCCAACCGTGTCTTTTTGGGTTATCACCTTTTTCATTAACACCATTTGTTAATCAATTCTTCTATTATGCTCAGTGCTTTACTTCTGAAACCATTGCTATTGACACGAAGACCTGTGAAGAAGCGAGCGATCTGCCTTCTTTTGCTGGTCTTGCTGACAGGGTTAGCCAAAATGCCTGTTATGGCCACCGGTACGCCACAGGTGATGCCCAATCCGGCCAACGGCGCGGCCATCCTGCTGGCGCCGGCAACTTTATCAGGACCTTACCGCGGCGCACCTGCGCAGAACAGGATCCAGTTCGTGATCAACGACAACGCTGGTGAGAATTTCTATTTTAACGTGAAGGCCTACGATCGCACTACACCTACCGCCAACCAGGTGCAGGTGTATTACCGCATCCTCAATTCGTCCAATGTGCAGGTGGTAGCCCCCACACCGATCGCCACCGGCGCACAGATCAGTACCTATGCGCAGGCAGTGGCGGGGCCTAATATCGCCGGTACAGTACCCACCGGGTACGCACCGATTACATTCGACCCTGCGGTAAACGATACCTACTATATCGAGATCTATTATAGTACGGATGCCGGCGCTACGGCCAACACGCAGCAAACCCTGCTTACCTTGTTCGATTTCACCGTAGCTACCCCCGCCGGTGTAAGGCGCCTGGGCCGCATCTATTCCCGTGGCTGGAGCTTTATCACCTACAATCCAACCGGCAACCAGGGGTCTATCAACAACGCATTCGAAGGCGATTTCTATGGTTATACCAATGATAGTACCGTCGTAAAACTCGACTTCCTCGATTTTCGTCCCTTTGGATTTACGCTTTATATGAACCATTATGGGGCCGTAAATGGTACCAACTGGCTGCTCGACCGCCGTTCGCAGAATACAGGCGCCAGCGCCCCTTCGCTGCCCAATGGCTATCCGGTGTTCCTGGCACAGCCCGATGCAACCATCTTTCCTACTTCCACACCGGCTACTGCCCCGCAGTTTGCCGGTAAGATATATGGGTGTGCCCCCAATATATACATACCCTTCCGCATCGATAAGCCCGGCGATGTAGTAATACTGCTCGACCTCAACGGTACAGCAGGCTACCAGGCAGGTACGGCCGACCGCTATCTGTACTTTATAGACAGGCCAGTTGGCTACAATGTGGGCGTATGGGATGGGTTGAACGGTCTCGGCGCTGCAGTTGCCGGGAATGTTACCATCAATATGACGCTCTCCTCGCGAAGAGGGCGTGTGAATATTCCCTTGTATGATGCCGAGTTGAACCCTCAGGGTTTCAACGTATCCGGCGTAGCGCCGCTGGCTACTGTTCCCCGGCTCTACTTCGACGATGCCCTCTTAGCCAACACATCGCCTTCCACTTGCGTAGACGCAACAGGCGATGCCAACAACAACAATACAGGAACCGGTATTACCAATGCCGACGTAGGGCTCGTGCCGCCAGCCCGTGCCTGGAACGGTCCGGGATCGGGCAATGCCGTGCCTGCGCCGGCAGCCGGTGGCGCCAGCACCGCTATTACCTGCGACGACTTTGGTAACGTGCGCACCCTCAATACCTGGTTCTGGGCCTACGAGATCAGTTCCTCCATATTTGTACTCGCCATGCCCACCTGTAGCGGCGATGGCGATGCGATACCATATACAACCGACGTAGATGACGACAACGACGGAGTAACCGATATCGTGGAAGGCGGAGGCACCGATCCATTTGCCGATGCCGATGCCGATGGAACACCCAACCTGCTCGATCTGACACCGGGCGGCACCGTACCTGCCTTTGTAGATGCCAACAGCGACGGCGTTAACGACAACTACGATGCCGATCTCGATGGCATCGTCAATTCATTCGACCTCGACAGCGACAATGATGGCATACCCGACCTCATCGAAAATGGTGGAGTGGATACCAACGGCAATGGCCGTGTAGATGGAACAGCCGATGTGGATGCCGATGGTTTGATCGACACCTACGATGCATCTCAGGGTGGAGTAATACTGGCGCCAAAGAATCCCGACGGAGACCTGGTACCCAATGCACGCGACCTGGATAGCGACAATGATGGCATACCAGATATCGTAGAAGCCGGCGGCATCGATGCCAATAACGATGGAGTAGTCGATACATTCGTCGACAGCGATGGCGACGGCTGGGCCAATGCCTACGATCCTGACGACGACAACAATGGCACTAACGAAAATCCCGAGCAATCGCTCATCATCACCGGGGCCGATGCCAATGCCGACGGACTCGCCGATAGCTACACACGCGGCGATTTTGATGCCGACGGAAAAGCCAATCCATACGATCTCGACGCCGATGGCGATGGTATACTCGATGTGCGCGAAGCCGGACTGCCCGATGCAGATAACAACGGGATTGTAGATGGTACCACCGGCGCCGACGGCTGGAGCGATACCGTCGATGCACTGATATCACTCGCATTGACCAATACCGACGGCCTTACCAACCCCAACTACCTCGATATCGATTCGGACAACGATGGTATCGTTGATAATATCGAAGCACAAACCACCACTCCATATATCGCACCCGTTGCGGGCGATACCGATGGCGATGGTATCAGCAACGCCTACGATAACCTGCCGGCAGCCTTTGGCGGTAATTCCAGCAATGGTCTTACACCTACCAATACCGACGGTGCAGACAATCCCGACTATACCGATCTCGATTCCGACAACGATAACAAAACCGATGCGATCGAGGGTTGGGATACCAACGGTAACGGCGTGATCAATGGCGCTGAGAAAACAGGAGGCGCAGCCGATATCGACAACGATGGCCTGCTCGATGGTTACGACGCCAACACCGCAGCCGTAAATCCTACCAACGGTACCGCGCCCACCAGCTATCCCGACGTAAACAACCCGGGTGGCGACCGCGATTGGCGCCAGGCGCAGAATTCCGATAACGACGCTATACCTGATAATGTAGACATAGACGATGATAACGATGGCGTGCCCGATACCGCAGAAAGTGCCACCGGACTCGATCCGCTGGCCGACCAGGATTCGGATGGCATACTCAACTACCTCGACCCATCTCAAGGCGGATTCAACGATTCCAACGGCGATGGCGTAGATGATCAGTACGATGCTGACCTCGATGGCGTCATCAACAGCCGCGACCTCGACAGCGACAACGATGGCATACCCGATATCATCGAAGCAGGCGGAATCGATACCGATGGAAACGGAAGGGTAGATGTGACCACCGATACCAATGGCAATGGATTGATGAATCCTTACGATCCAGCCAATGGCGGAACTACCCTGGCCAACCTTGATACGGATGGCGATACCATACCCAATAGCCTCGACCTCGATAGCGACAATGACGGCCTGCCCGATATCGTGGAAGCAGGTGGTGCAGATGCCAACAACGACGGTAAAGTAGATGGATTTACCGATGCGGATGGCGACGGTTATGCCGATGCCTACGATCCGGACGATAACAACGACGGCACCAATGAAGGAGCAGCCCAGCCGCTCATCGTCACCAGCGTCGACACCAATGGCGATGGAAAGGCCGATAGTTATACAAGCGGCGATTATGAAGGCGACGGCAAAGCCAATCCGTATGATCTTGACACCGATGGCGATGGAATACTCGATGTACGCGAAGCCGGTCTGCCCGATACCGACAACAACGGTATAGTAGACGGCACACTGGGAGCCGATGGCTGGAGCGATTCGGTGGATGCCTTGCCATCACTCAGCCTCATCGATACCGACAGCACCGGCAATCCCGATTTCGCCGATATCGATGCAGACAACGATGGTATCGTGGATAATATCGAAGGTCAGCCGACATCGCCGTATATAGCGCCTGCCGGCGCCGATACCGATGGCGATGGCATCGATAATGCCTACGACAATGCGCCCGGCGCCTTTGGCGGCACCGCCAACAATGGCATAACGCCCACCAATACCGACGGCATCGACCTGGCAGACTATAGAGACCTGGATGCAGACAACGACGGCAAGTCGGATGCGCTTGAAGGCTGGGATACCAATGGCAACGGAACGATCGATGGTGCAGAAAAGACAGGCGGCGCCACCGATGCCGATGGCGACGGACTGCTTGATGGATACGACAACAACACCGCCGCGGTGAACCCGACCAACGGAACCACACCCACCAGCTATCCCGATGTCAACAACCCAGGTGGCAACCGCGATTGGCGCCAGGCGGTAGACAGAGATAATGATGGCGTAACCGATCTCGTTGACGTCGACGATGACAACGACGGTGTGCCCGATACGGATGAAAGCCCTGTGGGCCTCAATCCGATGGCGGATGCTGATAGCGATGGCATCCCGAATTACCTCGACAGTAGTAACGGAGGATACGTAGACACCAATGGCGATGGCATCGACGACCGGTACGATACCGACCTCGATGGAGTGATCAACGCCTTCGATCTTGATAGCGACAACGACGGCATAGCCGACCTGGTAGAAGCCGGTGGTGTAGATACCAATGGCGATGGCAGGGTAGACGGCGCCTTTGCGGATGCCGACGGCGACGGACTGGCCACCGCCTACGACGCCAACAACGGCGGCGTGGCGCTGAGTAATTTCGACAGTGATGGCGACCTGATCCCCAACGCACTCGATACCGATAGCGACAACGACGGAATACCCGATGTGCGGGAAGCCGGCGGCACCGATGCCAACAACGATGGCTATATCGATGGATTCGCAGATGCAGATGGAGATGGATTCTCTGATGCGGTGGACGGCGATGCAGGCAATGACGGCACGGCCGAAAACACAGCCGGCGCACTCATCATCACCGGAACCGATACCAATGGCGATGGCATACCAAACAGTTATCCCAAGGCCAATGCCGATGCCAATGGATTGCCCAATCCGTACGACCTCGATGCAGATGGCGATGGAATACCCGATGTGGAAGAAGCAGGCATCACCCATAACATTGGAGAAGCAATCGCCACAGGCACCCTCAACGCCAAAGGCTGGAGCTCTACGGTAGATGCATTGCCAACCCTCACGTTGCCGAATACGGATACCGATATCTATCCCAACTACCTCGATATCGATGCCGATAACGATGGTATTACGGATAATGTGGAAGGCCAGCTCACGAACCAGTACAAGCTGCCCACCGGTACCGATACCGATGGAGATGGAATCGACAACGAATACGATAAGGACAACAATATCCTCTTCAACTACCAGGGCCTCATACCTGTCAACTTCCTGGGTGCAGTGGATGTGCTGCCCGATTACATTGACCCGGATACGGATGACGATGGCGTATCGGATATCATCGAAGGTCATGATGCCGATCTCAACCAGGTAGCCGATTATACCCTAACTGGTATCGATACCGATGGCGATGGTCTGGACAATGCCTTCGACCTCGACAATACCGGTCCCAATGTGAAGAACGAGGGTATGAATGCGGTGCCCATGTTTGGGTTCGATAACCCGCCAGCCAACCCGCCCGCACCGCTCGGCGCAAGAGGACCTTTGCAGGAGAACCAGGCCGTCGACCTCGATCGTTCCTGGAGAACAATCAACCCCGCACTGCCCATCACCCTGGTCAACTTCAAAGCACAGAAACAGGGCGATAGCAAGGTATACCTCAGCTGGAGGGCCGAAAGTCAAAGCAACTTCAAGGAGTTCATCCTCGAAAGAAGCACCGATGGTGTGCGCTTCTCAGCAGTGGCTACCATCGAAGGCAAAGAAGGCTTGAGTGCTGATTACAGTTATCTCGATGACATTGGTGCGCAGGCAGCAAGCCGGCTCTACTACCGCCTCAAACAGGTGGACAATGATGGCCGCTTCGAATACAGCCGCATACTCAATGTTATCCTCAACATCGCCGGCATCACCATCAGGGTAGCGCCCAATCCGGCGAGGGATTATGTAACGATCAACATTACGGCCGACAGGAAGCTGCCTGTTGCCATCCACGTCGTAGACAACCTCGGCAGGTTGCTGATCATTCAGCGTACCAGCGTTGACAAAGGTGATAATATCATCCGCCTTAACAACACCAACACCCTGCAAAACGGCAACTACAATGTGGTAGTAACCGCAGGCGACAACCGATCAACACAGAAGCTCATGATTCAGAAATAGCGTTTGGTTGACGAACAGTAAGCAAAACAAAGGGGCTCCGCGTAGCGGAGCCCCTTCTGTATTTCCTATGGGAAAGAAATTAATTGACTGAAATCTCATCCACAAACAACCAGGCCTTGCTGCCCGAACCGGGTTTGCCATCGGCAATAACACCATGGCTCTTTGCCACCACTTTTACAAAGCGGGCATCTTTGGCAGCAACAGGAACAGTAATAGAAGCCATGTTGCTTGCTTCTTTTACTACCTCGCTGGCTTTGCCGGCCGCTTCGAAAGTTTTACCATCTTTCGAAACCAGTACTTCCACATATTGCGGAGGATACACCCAGCTCGGCTGCTGATCGAGGATATGCAGGTTCACCGAAGAAACCGGTTGCGCCTTACCCAGGTCGATCACCGCTTCCATATCTGGCCCCTGCCAGCCCAGCCACTCATCCGAGTTGATGCCAATGGCCGATTTTGCACCGTTTACCAGGCTGAACGTTCCACCATTGCCAGCACGATTCTCTGCTGTAGGCGTTGCGATAGTTACTTTCTTGCCGGTAGCTTTGTTGAAAGTGAACTTCTGCTCGAGGGCCACCCCTTCACCATGATGATAAAGCGGTACAGCTTTCCAATGTGAAGTGGAAGTCACTTTAACTTTGTTGGTGTTATCGTACTGTAATTCATTCGTTTTCCGGTACACGGTTGAATCCCTCAACATTCCTTTTGAACCATCAGGGTCTTTTTTAAAGTCGGGCAGATAGATAGTTACTTTCTTCAAGGTGTCATGGGGAAGCACCTTGATCATCTTTGTTGATGCATATTCGAAAAGAGATCCTTTTTCAGCCGCCCTGTTATTGATCTGCCAGATGACACCGTTGTTGTCAGGCGTTGGTAAGATCGATGCACTGGGCTGAAAGAAAGCTGAGCTCGAACTGGACCCCCAAAGTGTATAACGCTTGAACTGCGTTTGCAAACGCTTCTCGAAATCGTTCCAGTTGCGCTTTTCTTTCGGGCTCCACAATACTTCACTCAACGCAGTAGCACGGGGGAATACCATGTACTCCACTTTGCTGGGATACTTCATGTATTCTGTCCACACATTGCCTTGCGCTCCCAATACATACTTACCTTCTTCTTCGGTAAGTTCTTTGGGGATCGGCTCATAACCATACACCTTCTGCAAAGGAATAAAGCCGCCAATGGTTACAGAATCTTCATTCTTGGTTTGAGAATAGTCGAGGTACACATAGGTAGTTGGCGTCATGATCACCTGGTGCTTTTGCTTGGCAGCTTCGATACCACCTTTCTCACCGCGCCAGCTCATCACCACCGCATTGGGAGCCAGACCGCCTTCCAGGATCTCATCCCAGCCGATCAGGGTTTTGCCCTTGCCGTTGATGTACTTCTCCATCCGTTGTATGAAATAGCTTTGCAGCTCATGTTCGTCTTTCAGTCCCAGGTCCTTGATGCGCTGCTGACACTTGGGACATTTCTTCCAGCTCTCCTTGGGGCACTCATCCGCGCCGACGTGTACATATTTTGCCGGGAATAAGGGGATCACTTCATCCAGCACGTCCTGCAGGAAATTGAACACCGTATCATTGCCCGCGCAGAATACTTCATTGAAAACACCCCAGGTGCCCTGAACCTTGTAAGGACCGCCGGTGCAACCCAGGTGCGGGTAGGCCGTAAGCGCTGCAGAAGCGTGACCCGGCATTTCAATTTCGGGGATCACGGTTACGTAGCGTTTAGCGGCGTAAGCAACGATCTCCTTTACTTCTTCCTGTGTATAGAACCCTCCGTAGCGGATATTGTCGTTGCCCGTACCGGGATAGCGGCCAATAATGGTGCCATTGCGCCAGCCACCCACTTCGGTCAGCTTGGGATACTTCTTGATCTCGATGCGCCAGCCCTGGTCTTCCGTCAGGTGCCAGTGGAAATAATTCATCTTGTGCAGCGCGATATAATCGATATACTTCTTGACAAAGCTGATGGGGAAGAAATGACGGCCCACATCCAGCATTAGGCCACGGTATTGAAAACGTGGATAGTCCTTGATGTTGACATAGGGGATCTTCAGCGAAGCGGATTTCTCCACTGGCAGCAACTGCAGCAGCGTTTGCACGCCGTAGAAAGTGCCGTTCTCATTGTCGCCGGCAATATATACCTGGCCTTTCTTCACCTGCATCACATAGGCGCCGGGAATCGGATATTCCATCTTCTCGTAATTGAGGTGGATGCCGCCCGGGGTGCTCTTGTTGGTCACCTTGAGGGTAAAACCATATACCTGTTGCAGGTAGTCATTCAGGAAATTAGCAGAGTTCTCGAGCCCGGATCCATCCAGTACGATCGGCGTGCTCTTCGTGATCACGAAAGAGCCGGCGATCTTGGGCTGAATGAGTTCCACAGGCTGCGGAATGATGTTTACCTGACTAAACAGCGTAGGACTGCTGCAAAGCAAGGCAAGAGTTAGTAGCTTTCGCATAGCGTTTCAATTTGTAAAGAGTGTTGTTAGGTGTTCAAATGTAACCATTCCCGACCGGGAATATTATCGTGAAAATCAATATTCTTGCGCAATCGGTTGCTTGAGTAGTAACGAAAACGGCTCCGGCAGCATGCTGCCGGAGCCGTTGAAAATCAATAACTATTTACCCAGCACCGGCAATAATATACTGCTGCTGTTGGCGCCATCGTGGAAGATCCGGATGGTGGCCTTTTTGAAATCGCTGTCGTTCGCCTCGTAGATATTCACGAACTGCTGCGGGTTGCGGTCCACCAGCGGAAACCAGCTGCTCTGGATCTGGATCATCACCCGGTGGCCCTTTTGAAAGGTGTGCGCCACATCGGGAAGTTCGTATTTAACACGCTCTACTTTATTGGGCTTGAAAGCTTCGGGCTTCTCAAAACTATTGCGGAAACGGCCGCGCATCACCTCGCCACGAACCAGCATCTGGTAACCGCCCATAGGGTAATCACCACCGCCATTGCGGCCTACGGCCTGCGCAGCGCCGGGATAGGTGAAATTATCGGGAAATACATCGATCAGCTTCACCACAAAATCGGCATCGGTGCCGGAAATGCTGGTGAGCAGGTCGGCAACGAGCGTACCACCGAGGGTAAGGTCTTCGGCCAGTACATCTGTCTGGAAGGTGAGTACATCCGTTCTGCGTGCCGCAAAGCGCTGGTCGTCGGTCATGTACTCGCGGGTGCGGCCGAAGTGTACATCCTCCGTATAAGGAACAGGCTTAGCCGGATCGCTGATGTATTCACTGAAGCTGTTCTTGCCGGCCGGCTTATCCCAACCCAGCCTGCCATCGGGCTGCAGGTAAAGCGCCTTGTCGGTTTTGCCCGCAGGAGGCCATTGCGGCAATTGTTTCCACTCATTGGCGCCGCTGAAGAAAACCGTCGCCTCTGCAAGTTTGGAAATGTCTCCCTTGCCCTTCAGGAAATAGTTGAAGAATGGCAGCTCGATATTGTTCTGGTACCAATGGGAAGTGTTGTCGCCAAAGCGAACATTGCCCAGCTTTGTGCCATCCAGCGAAGACCATTGGCCATGAAACCAGGGGCCCATCACCAATTTATTGAAAGCCGTAGACGGATTCTTTTTCTCGATAGCCTCATATAAGCGCCAGGCGCCGAAACAATCTTCCGCGTCGAACAAGCCACCAACCGTCAGCATGGCCGGTTTGATATCGCCCACAAAGTTGCGGGGATTGCGCGCCTTCCACCAGTCGTCGAGGTTGGGGTGAGCATACAGGTCTTTCCAGAACTGCAAACTGTCGCCGGTCAGCTTCATGAAGTTCTTCAGCGCACCTACGCGCAGATAAGTTTCATAGTTATCATTACGCGGCAACGTGAGGGCCGTTTGTGGACCTACCGTAGTGGGTTTGGGTCTTGGATAACCAAAGCCGCCTGCATAGAAAGAGAAGCCGTCCATGAGAAAGAGTGCTCCGTTGTGGTGGAAATCGTCGCCCATGAACCAGTCGGTTACCGGCGCCTGCGGACTCACCGCCTTCAAAGCCGGGTGTGCACTCAGCGCCGCCATGGTCGAGTAAAAGCCGGGATAGGAGATACCCATCACACCTACATGACCATTGTTGCCAGGCAGGTTTTTGACCAGCCAGTCGATGGCATCATAGGTGTCGCTCGCTTCATCGATATCCTTACCTTGCTTATTGGGATTGAAGGGACGCACATCCACGAATTCGCCTTCGCTCATCCAGCGCCCGCGCACATCCTGTGTTACGAAGATGTATCGTTCACGGGCATAATGCCGGAAATGGCTGATCCACAAACGCGGTGCATAATTGCCCGCTCCATACGGCGCACAGGAGTAAGGCGTGCGCGTCATCAGGATGGGGTGTTTCTCCGTAGCGTCCTTGGGAACATATACCGAGGTGAACAATTTTACGCCATCGCGCATCGGGATATAGAATTCCTGCTTGGTGTAGTTATCCCGCACCCAGGCCGAGTCCTGGGCGGTTTGAGGGCTCAATTGAGCCTGACTCCAAAAAATAATGAAGCAATTGGATAGGAAAAGGAATAGTTTTCTCATGGTAACCTTTAATTTTAAAGGTCGAATGTAACAAAAGTTGCACAACCGTAACAACCGCTTATGCACCCACACCAACAACTCATCGAAAAGTTCTATACCGCATTTGGCAAGCTGGATGCGCCCGGCATGTTATCGTGTTACCATGAGGAGGTCACGTTTTACGATCCTGTATTCGAGAACCTGAATGCAGCAGCCGTAAGGGCCATGTGGACGATGCTCTGCAGGAACGCCAAAGATTTCTCGCTTCAATTCAAGAACGTGGAAGCAGGCAATGAATATGGCAGCTGCGAGTGGATCGCCACCTATACCTTTTCCGCCACCGGCCGCACCGTCACCAACCACATCAAAGCACATTTCAAATTCCATGAAGGCCGCATCATAGAACACATGGATGATTTTGACCTGTGGAAATGGAGCCGCCAGGCACTGGGTTTCAAGGGCCTCCTGTTGGGGTGGAGCGGCTTCGTGATCAACAAGGTGCGTAAAGGAGCAAAAGCCAACCTGAAAAAGTTCATGCAATCGGCCAGCAAGGTGTGATCAAAGGGTGGGTGATATCGCCCGATTTCCTGATATTGCACCGTATACCAACCAACTGGTTACATTATACAAGAGATAAATCTGCCATTTGCTATGTCTACGAGAAGAAAATTCATACGTTCATCGGTCATGGGGTCTGCCGCCGTCCTGGCAGGCCAATCGCTGCCGGCGATGGAGCCCGCACCGTTCTCTGTTACGAAAGACAATCCTATTGTAATATCCACCTGGGATTTTGGCAGAGCCGCCAATGCAGAGGCCTGGAAAATACTGGCTGCCGGTGGCCGCGCCCTCGATGCCGTGGAAGCCGGCGTAAAAGTGCCCGAAGCCGACGAAAGCAACCAGAGCGTAGGCTACGGTGGCTTGCCCGACAGAGATGGCCGCGTAACCCTCGACGCCTGCATCATGGATGAAAACTACAATTGCGGCGCCGTCATGTGCCTCGAGCATATCATCCATGCCATTTCTGTAGCGCGTTTGGTCATGGAGAAAACTCCGCACGTACAACTGGTGGGAGATGGCGCATTACAGTTTGCCCTCGCCAATGGGTTTAAGAAAGAAAACCTGTTGACCCCTTCCTCCGAAAAGGCCTGGAAAGAATGGCTCAAGACCTCCAAATACGAGCCGGTCATGAATATCGAAAACAAGTTGTACAATAAAGAGAACGATCCCATGCCCGGCGGTATCAACAACCACGATACCATTGGTATGGTGGCCATGGATGCCAAAGGACAACTTAGCGGCGCCTGCACCACGAGTGGCATGGCCTTCAAGATGCGCGGCAGGGTGGGGGATTCGCCCATCATCGGCGCAGGTCTGTACGTAGACAATGAAATTGGCGCTGCTACCTCTACCGGCGTTGGTGAAGAAGTGGTGCGCATCGTAGGTTCGCACCTTGTGGTGGAATTGATGCGCCAGGGCAACAAACCCGAAGCTGCTTGCAGAAAAGCGGTGGAGCGTATCATCAGCCGCAGTCCCGAAAAAGCAAAGAAAGTACAGGTGGGTTTTCTCGCCATCAATAAGAAAGGTGAGTTTGGCGCTTATGCGCTGCAGCCCGGTTTTACCTATGCCGTAAAAAGCGGTAAGGAAGAAAAGATCTATAAGGCAAAAAGCATTTATTAAGATATGGCAGAGAAAATAGTACTGGAAGTATGTGCATTCAATATACAATCCTGCATCGTGGCCGAGCAGGTAGGCGCGGCACGCGTAGAGCTCTGCGATAACCCGGTAGAAGGTGGAACCACACCATCAGCAGGCACCATTCGCCGCACCCGCGAAAGGATCGGCATCGAATTGTATCCCATCGTGCGGCCGCGCGCCGGCAATTTCTGGTACGATGAAGATGAGTTTGAGATCATCAAAAGAGATATCCTGCTTTGTAAGGAGCTGGGCTGCGATGGCGTATCGACCGGCGTGCATTTGCAAAGTGGAGAGATCGATATCGAACGCCTCAAGCGTATCGTGGAATGGGCCTATCCCATGGGCGTCACCTGTCACCGCGTGTTCGACCGCACCCCCGATCCTTTCAAGTCGCTCGAAGAGATCATCGATTGCGGTTGCGAAAGGATACTCACCAGCGGACAAGCCAGCGGCGCACCGGAAGGAACAGCTATGCTCGCGAAGCTGGTGCAGCAGGCCAATGGCCGCATCATCATCATGCCCGGTGCCGGCGTACGCTCTACTAATATTGAACAACTCATCAAAGAAACCGGAGCGGCCGAATACCATACATCGGCGCGCATCAATGTGCCCGATGGAGTTACTTATAAGAACCCCGCTGTATTGGATTACGGCAATGTAGTGATCGCAAATGCCGACGAGTTGAAGCAGTTGCTGGCAAATGCGCAGCAGGCAGTTGGCGGCATGTAAGAGAAAACGCATTCAGGAATAAAGAAACCCCGGCAGCCATCAGCCGGGGTTTTTAGTAAGTGCTACCCCCGGGGGCGCACTGCTTACAGGGTCGGATCGCTATAGGGAAGGTCTGCTTGTTCTTATATGTCGTATAAACAGGATCACCTTCTTCCCTGTCTTTGTTCCATTAATCTTTCGGCAATACATGTAAAGTTGGTCCTTTGATGCCCCTCTCTTCCATATTGGCCTTGTTCATTTCAAAGTGGGCAGTGGTCATCGTATTCAGGTATGCTTCAACGTACTCCAGTCCCACCGATTTGCGTCGCACATTCACCGTGGCACTGTCTTCCAGCGGTTTGGGGATCGCCTGGCAGATATCCCTTCTGTACATCACCTGCGTACCATACACCTGCTTACGGCCGGTGTTGAGCCGCACCCGGTCAATGAGGTAAGCATAGTTTTTGGGGTCGGCATTGTTGCGTTTTACCTCTAGCTGCATGGCAGTGAGAATTTTGTCCTGGAAATCGGGTTTCTTATCGCAGTGTTGTACCATCAGCCAGAAGTCATGCTCGCCGTCCTTACCCACCAGGTCGTAGCCGGGATAGCCATATTGCTGAAACATCTTGTCGAGGATCTGTTGGTGCGTGCCAAACACACTGTCTTTGAATTGTTGCCAGGCTTCGGGCGGCAATTCCAGGAATCTGCCCTGGCGGAAATTGGCGGCAATCTGGTCGGTCTTCACCATGTTATGGAGTGAGTCGGCCAGTACTTTGTTGAAGGAAAGTTTGCTGGTCTGGGCAAAGGTGGGCGCCAGATTGGCCATCAGCATCAGGATCAGTAAGACGATTAAACGTATCATGGATTATTTTTTACGGGTGCTTACGGAAGGATGTTGGTTCTTCCATGCTTGGTCGCGGGTACAAAGAAACCGCACCGCCCATTGGCAGAATTGTATTTTTCGGACAGGCGGGCGCCCGCCCAGAACAGCAAATCCCTTGTCATTAGCGACGACAATCCCCAGAACGCAACCGCTACCTCCTATATCCGCGACCCTGGGGAGTCCTTGTCTCTCCAGCAATAACCCCGCACACGCAAGTGCTGTTACTCCTTTACGAAGCGAAAGATGAGATGATCGTCGGCCAGCTTTTCCACGCTTTTAAAGAAAGCGCCCGGGTTCGAGCCGGTGAGTTTGTTGTAGACCTTGATGAAATAAGATTGATCGTAGAAATTACTGCCATAGCCGATCTCGGTAAGTTTCCTGAACTGGGCATTGAAGAGTTTGTTCTTGAGCGAATGCCGGAAGCGGGCGATCTTTTTCCAGGCTACCGGGCTAATATTCATGTGCTTCAAAAAAAGCCGGTTAAAAGAACGTATCGTGAGGGCCAGGCGCTCAGCCACTTCATCGATGGTGCAGGGGTTGTCAAAGTCCGATAGCCAGGCGATCGCCTGCCCCATCATTTCATAGGCCGGGTCGTGCCGGTATTGAGCCAGCAGCCAGGACTCCAGATGCTCCACTCTTTCATGATTGTCGTCGGTACCAAAGAAGCGATCGAGAAACGCCTGGTAACCGGGTATGCCTTCCCAGGCAGTAAACAATTGTGAATCGTCCGGAGCTATTATACTGAATGGCTGAGGGATGAAATAACTGAAGCCCGAAGGCTTGAAGCAAATGGTCACTTTGTCGATGGGCCCCTGCAACTTCACCAACAGGGGTTGTTGAAAGGTACGTTGCACCAGGGCAATGGATTGACCTTGTTTAAGGGCTTGCACCTGCGTGCAGGCGTCAGTGATCTCGCAGGTGGCGCTGCGGTGAATGCTGAGCGGTACGGCGATATTGGGAAATGCGTAATAAGTAGTTTGGAAATCGGGCGAATCGGCTTTCAGGAAATAATAATAGTCGATATGCGCTTTCAGCGTTTTGTGTCCGGGATAGAAGGTGGCGATATCCATAAGTGGTGCAGCATCAAATTTAATATAACAAATGTTAAATAGCCATTAAAGTCACGTTATGAGAAAAAAACTACACAGCCTTTCCGCATACTGTTGAACGGCACGCTGTTGAGCGGCGTGGTGGCATCGTATTTGGGTTCATAGAAGTGCAGATCGATTGTTCACTAAAACGAGAAATTATGAATTACGCAAAGAATGATTTCCGGGCATTACTGGCTGCGGTGATGATCCTGGCCGGAAGTATATTGACCGGTTGCCAAAGTAATAACAGTAGTTACGACAATGGTTCTATCAAAAGCGAACCACCTGCTGGTGACGCCACCACCATGGATAGTACACAAGGTAATCCGGTCAATGAATCGATGACCTCCGGCGATAACGTATCCGACAGGCCGGTTGACAATACAGCGGCCATGCCAACAAAAAAAGGCACCAAAGGCAAAGCGTCCATCAATATAAAACGGATGAACAGGGACAGGCCTTCGATGATGGTGCCCGATGCGGAAGGCGTGTATGCACGCACCGATATCATGCCGCTTTACCCCGGTGGGGAAAAAGCCTTGCAACAATATATAGAGAATAACATCGAATATCCGCAGGAAGCCATCGATCAGGGCGCCGAAGGTGATATCCGCATCGCGTTTACAGTAAATGAAAAAGGTAAAGTAACCAACGTAAAAGCGGTAGATGACAACAATACCGAATACACGCTGAAGCAGGAAGCGATTGATGTGATCAGTAAAATGCCCGACTGGACGCCGGGTACCGTAAAAGGTAAAAAAGTAAAGACAAGGTTATATATGCCGATCAGTTTCCAGATCATCGAGTAGAACAGCTTTCATTTTCATCATCATACCAACCCATTAAAACAAATAAAGCGGGATGCGCGTAAGGCGATCCCGCTTTATGCATTTAATTACGTTCTATTTACCGGGCGGCGACTTCCGTAGCTTAACCATCAACCCCACACTGGCGAAATAGGGAAACACACGCACCCCATCGCCCCATTCTCCACTGTTCTTCATGGAGAAACCCTGCAATATCTCCAGCCGCACATTACGGCCACCGATCGCCACACCAAAATAGGGTTCATAGAAAAACAGGTGGTCGTCGAATTCTTTATTGCTGAGCAGGCCGTTGTAGTCAAGATAATTTACCCGCAGGCCTATATAGCCATCGAAGTGAACACCCGAATTGAAGAGGGGCTTATCATAAGCGGCAAACTGTGCCTGGAAGAAAGGACGGTTGTAGTTACCGCTAAGGCCGATCTTGTCCTTTTCATTGTTGCCGATGCCCATACCGAGGGAAAAACTACCAACCGTGTTATCGCCCGGGTTGGTTTGCACGCCCAGTGAAAACTCCGATTCACGACTGGTATACCCGTTGTCCGATTCCGGCATACCGCCAAAATAGCCGTTGATGTTGATATTATCGGATACCGCAATACCCCCTTTTACAGCGATGCCAACCGTGCCGAAGGCAAGGCCCAGGTGCCCCTCGCCGGCATGCGCATAAGGCAGGGCATTGATGGTAGTGGGTACATAATGATAGCGGGGCGTGGAGCAGGCAGTAAGCCATAATAGCAGTATGGCAGCAAGCGCAAATTTCATGTGGTGGTGTTTGGCCTATATACGTAGCCAATCCGGCTAAGGATTGTTCGTTAGGGGCAAGGCTACAAGGGTAAATGTAAAAAAATGACGGGTTAGCTCAACAATTCATACATTTTTAATGTTTCTTTTACTTCAACATTGAATCGACTATACTGCTAACTCTCAGGGCGGGGTAGTTTGTAATCTATACTGCTATGGTAGTCAAAACAGACGCTCGTAGACCTGCTCCTATGCGGTCATTGCCCGGTCATGCCTTTTACCAACTAAATCATTGCGTATGAAGGCGACCGCAGTTTATCAACACTCCATAAAAGACCTGATCGAATATACAGGTCATTCCTGGTATCCCGAAGGGCTCCAGGTGATGGTGGCACGTCCCGAACCGGCCAAGCCTCCCATACAACACCCATTTCGCTCCAATGCCTATTGGGTCATACTGGTTACGGCAGGCGAAATAGCCGTTCAACTGGATGGTAGTGAGCACATCGTAAAGGAGAACAACCTCATGATCATACCGCCGCATGTCGTCCGCCAGTCTGCCGGACCGGGGGAATGCTGTGCGGTAGCCTGCGTGATCTTTACGCCCGAGTTCCTGATGGATGCCGGTATCCGACAACAGCACATTGATTCCTTTAAATTCCTGGCCGGCGATCCCTGCACACTGCTGGAGTTATCCGCAGCCGACGCCACCCGCTTCAAAGGAGTGATCACCCAATTACAAGAAAAGAACTTTTATGAAGGCGACAATCCTTTCGCAGCAGAGATCGTCCGGCACTTCTTCAATGTGTTCCAGTTTGAACTAGCTGGTCTCTACCATAAATATTCCAATCAGCCGAATATCGTGTACGATCGCAAGAAGGACCTGCTGTGGCGATTCCTGGCATTGCTGCCCGGGCATGTAAAGTCCGAACGCAGTTTGCAATTCTATGCAGATCGCTTATACGTGACTCCCAAATACCTCACACAAACAGTCAAGAAATTATCCGGACAAACCGCCGGTACTTACATCGATAACCTCGTGATCGTGGAAGCCAAGAACCTGCTGCGCGATCCCGCCCTGACCATCGCACAGGTGGCCGATCAGCTCGACTTCAGTGATCAGTTCTTCTTCAGTAAATTCTTCAAACGATATACAGGCACTACACCTTCCGAATACCGAAAGATGAATTGAGTTGTCGGTATCAACACCGCAATTGTATAAATGCGTAATGCCCGGGGATTCCCCGGGCATTACGCATTTAGCCTATAAACATGGTAGAGTGTGTTGCAGCTGCATTACAATCATGGTGGAGGCATTGTTCACATAGGTTGTCTGTAAAATTATACCCATGTGTGCGAACAGGAAGGTAGGAGAGTTTTAGACATAATCCGGAGTGTTTTAGACATTGCCCCGGTGTTTGTTTCGTTACAATTTTGCATGTACCAGCCCGATCATCGATGGTTGGAAAGTTGATTCATGCGTAACATACTACAACAAAAGATCTCCCAGTTCAGGGACGCGGATTTGATAAGAGCGCAAAATGTATATCCCTATTTCCGGGTCATTGAATCGGGACAGGAAACCGAAGTGGTGCTCAACGGCAGGCGTGTATTGATGTTCGGTTCCAACTCCTATCTGGGGCTCACAAATCATCCCCGCATTGCGGCAGCTGCGAGCCGTGCTATTGAAAAATACGGAAGCGGCTGTGCCGGTTCCCGTTTCCTCAACGGTACGCTCGACCTGCACGTAGAGCTGGAGCGCCGCCTGGCGGCCTATACCGGTAAAGAAGACGCCGTGCTGTTCAGCACGGGCTTTCAGGCCAACCTGGGAGCACTATCGGCCCTGGCTGGCCGCGCCGATGCACTTTTGCTCGATGAATACGATCATGCCTCAATCATAGACGGTAGTCGCCTGTCATTCTCCCGGGTATTCAAATATGGTCACAATGATATGCACGATCTCGAACATCGCCTCCGCAACCTGCCCGCCGATGCCTTCAAACTGATCGTGACCGATGGCGTATTCAGCATGGAAGGTGATATCGCCAACCTGCCTGCCATCATCGAACTGGCCGACAGGTACAATGCTGCCGTGATGGTCGATGATGCCCATGGCCTGGGCGTTATCGGTGTCAATGGCGCCGGTACGGCTTCTCATTTCGGACTCACCAAGGAGACCGACCTCATCATGGGGACCTTTAGCAAGTCACTGGCATCATTGGGAGGCTTTATAGCGGGCGATAGCGGCGTCATCGATTACCTGAAGCACAAAGCACGCTCCCTGATCTTCAGCGCCAGCATGACGCCTGCCTCCACGGCCAGCGTAATTGCTGCACTGGATATTATTCAGGAAGAACCTCACCGTATTCAGAAACTCTGGGACAATACCCATCATATGCTGTTGCTGCTGAAGGAGCAGGGATTCCATACCGGCGACACGCAAAGCCCGATTATACCGGTACGTATCGGCGATAACCACAAGACCTTCCTGTTTACAAAGATCCTCCAGGAAAAAGGCGTATTCGTAAACCCGGTGGTATCACCCGCTGTGCCTTCCGAGTCGTCGCTGATACGTTTGTCATTAATGGCTACTCATTCATTCGCCCAGATAGAAGAGGCCGTCGATAAAATGAAAGAAACAGCCCTCGAGCTGGATCTATCCCTGGAACTTAAAAAAGAAAGCGCATGACAGGCATCGTAACAGTTCGGGATAAAAAGCAGTTGAAGGCCTTTATCGATTTTCCGCACGACCTGTACGCAGCCGATGCGCAGTATGTGCCGGAACTTTTCATTGCCCAGCGCGACCTGCTCACGCCCGGGAAACATCCTTTTCATGAACATTCGAAACTGCAGTTGTTCCTGTATTATAAGGATGGGAAGATCCAGGGCAGGATAGCGGCCATCCTGAACAATAACCACAATCAATTTAACAATACGACCGACGGGTTCTTTGGTTTTTTTGAAAGCGTTGATGATGTACAGATCGCCACGGCACTGTTCCGTGCGGCTGGAGCCTGGCTGCAACAACAAGGCGCCACGACGATCATCGGCCCGGTAAACCCTTCCACCAACGAACCATGCGGTTTGCTCATCGATGGGTTCGATAAGCCGGCGCTGGCGATGATGGTCTACAACAAACCTTATTATCCGGCTCTGCTGGAGTCGATCGCCCTGCAAAAAAAGGTCGATCTGCTGGCCTACGATTTACCCTTACAGGAAGTAGGCGACCGTCCTGTGCGGCTGGAAGAAAAATTATTGGCGCGGCTGCAACAAAAGCAGATCACCATACGGCCGGTCAATAAGAAAGACCTGGTCAACGAAGCACGCAAGGTGCGTGAAGTATACAATGCAGCCTGGGACCAGAACCTCGGTTTTGTACCTATGACCGATAACGAATTCAACTACCTCGCCAAAGACCTTAAGATGGTATTGGATGAACAGTTCTGCCTCATCGCCGAGCACAAAGGCGAGCAGATTGGATTTGTACTGGCCATACCCGATATCAATGAAATACTGATCAAAGTACGGCGTGGCCGGTTATTACCCACCGGTATATTCAAGCTGTTGTTTGGTATGAACCGCATCAGCCGTATCCGGGTACTGGCCCTGGGCGTAAAAGAAGAATACCGAAAGCTGGGCATTGAAGCCTGTTTTTATGCCGGCATGATCAGGCGGGCTACGGAAAGGCGTATGCAGGGAGCCGAATGCTCCTGGATACTCGAGCACAATGAACCAATGAATAAAGGCATTCAAAACATCAATGGGAAAGTGTACAAACGCTATCGCATTTATGAAAAACCGCTATGAAGGAGAAAGTACTGATCACCGGCGCCAGTGGCTTTATCGGCTACCACCTTATTGAAGCTGCCTTACGCAGAGGGCTGGCGGTATGCGCCGGCGTGCGGAAGGGGAGCGATATAAGCCATTTGAAAGTGTTCGATATCACGTACTGTACTTTGGATTATGCGAACCAAAACGTGCTGGCGAAACAATTGGCCGATGCCGGCTGCAGGTACATCGTGCACGCAGCCGGCGCCACACGGGCCGCCACGCAGCAGGCCTACGATACCATCAATGCGCAGTATACGTACAACCTGGCGGCAGCAGCGGTGGAAGCATTAGGCGACCAACTGGTGAGTTTTGCGCTGGTCAGCAGTCTGGCGGCCATCGGTCCGTTGAACGATCACCACACCGTGATCGATGAAACAGCAGCACCTGCCCCCGTTACTGCCTATGGCAGAAGCAAACTGCTGGCCGAGCAGAAACTGCAGGATGTAGCCGGATTGCCCTGGCTGGTATTGCGGCCAACTGCTGTATATGGACCCCGCGAGCGGGATATATTCATCATGCTGCGGTCGGTTAGCCGGGGTATTGAACCCTATATCGGGCGAAAGATCCAGCAATTGAGTTTCGTGTATGTGAAAGACCTCGCTTCGGTGATCATCAATGCACTGTTTGCCGGGGTTACACACGAGACCTTTAATATTTCCGACGGCAACAGTTATGATCAGTATGCACTGGCCGATCTCTCTAAACAGATACTGCACCGCAAAACATGGCGGCTGCACCTTCCATACGGAATGATCAATAGTCTCGCAGTTGCTCTGGAGAAGATCCATGGCTGGCGTGGCAGTACGCCAGTGTTGAACAGGGAGAAGCTGCAGGAGTTGACGGCCCTCAATTGGGTATGCGATATCTCGAAGGCTAAAAATAAGTTGGGCTACAAACCGACTTATACATTGGAAAGGGGACTCACCGAAACCCTGCAATGGTATCAACTATATAAGTGGTTGTAAATAACATTAGAAACAAAATAAGTATTATGAAAGAACAAATATTGCCGGCTGAAGGGAAACTAGGCGTCCTGCTTCCCGGATTGGGAGCAGTGGCATCTACAATGATCGCAGGCGTTTTTGCTACGAGGAAGGGATTGTCAAAGCCGGTGGGATCGATCACCCAAACCGGTCATATCGAACTGGATGGTGTGGGTAATCAATATCCCCTCATCAAGGACATTGTACCATTGGCAACATTGGAAGACCTGGTATTTGGCGGATGGGATATTTATGAAGACAATGTGTACCAGGCGGCCAGTCATGCTAAAGTGCTCGACCAGCATTTACTCGATGCGATCCGCCCCGAGCTGGAAGCCATCAAACCCATGAAGGCGGTATTCGACAGGAGTTATGTGAAGAACCTCGATGGCACCTTCATCAAAGAAACGGCCAACAAATGGGAAGCAGCCCAGGAGTTGATCAAAGACATAGAGCAGTTCAAGAAAGCGAACAATGTAAGCAGGGTAGTGATCGTGTGGACAGGTTCAACGGAGAAATACATCGAACAAGCTGCTGTACATGAATCCATTGCCGCATTCGAAGCAGGATTGAAAAACAATGATCCGCTGATAGCGCCCAGCATGGTATATGCTTATGCAGCCGTAAGTCAGGGCATTCCCTTCATCAACGGCGCTCCCAATCTTACTACAGATATTCCTGCCATTGTGCAACTGGCGCGTAAAGCAAAAGCTGCCATTGGTGGAAAGGACTTCAAGACAGGTCAAACATTGATGAAGACCATCGTAGCGCCCGGACTGGCAGCACGCGCCCTCGGCGTAAGCGGCTGGTATTCTACCAATATCCTCGGCAACCGCGATGGCCTGGTGCTCGATGATGAGCAGAACTTCAAAACGAAAGAAGTATCGAAGCTCGGTGTGCTGGAAGATATCCTGCGGCCCGATCTGCATCCCGATCTCTATGGCAACCTGTACCACAAGATCAGGATCAACTATTATCCGCCGCATGGCGACAACAAAGAGAGCTGGGACAATATCGACATCTTCGGGTGGCTCAATTATCCCATGCAGATCAAGATCAACTTCCTCTGCCGCGATTCGATCCTGGCAGCGCCCATCGTACTCGACCTGGCCCTGTTTGCCGACCTCGCACAACGTGCCGGTATGTACGGAGTACAGGATTGGTTATCGTTCTACCTCAAGTCGCCGCAAACCCAACCTGGCGTACCTGCGGAGAATGATGTATTCAAACAGCTCAATACGCTGAAGGAAGTACTGCGGTCGATGATCAAAGAAGAAGTACAGGAACCGAAAACTATAAACAGGGCCAAAGCGATAGCACCGGTATTATGACGGCCCTCGCGCGCATGATAGCAACTGCAGGTGGTATTGGTTTTATCCCCAAGGGTGGGGGAACCGCAGCTGCAGTTGCTTTTTGTATAATCTGGTACCTGTTCCCCATGGGGTATATGTACCAGGGCATATTGTTGCTCGTACTGCTCCTGGCCGGCACCTGGAGTGCCGGGAGGATGGAAACAGTGTGGGAGCACGATAGCCAGCGGATCGTGATCGATGAAGTAGCAGGCATGATGATGACGCTGGCCTTTTTGCCTTATAAGCCCGCGATCATTATTGTGGGATGTGTGCTGTTCCGCTTCTTCGATATCGTGAAGCCGCTGGGTATAGGCCGGGCGGAGATATTGCCAGGCGGTTTTGGTGTGATGGCTGATGATGTGTTGGCTGGGTTTTATGCACAGGTATTGTTAAGGGTGTTGATGGCGCTAAACCTGCTTTGACCATGATCACTTTCCTCAAAGCAAACACGTCCTCCTTACTGGCCTCGGCTACAGATTTTCTGCTCACGGTATTGCTCGTGCAATTCGCCGGGTGCAAAGTGGTGCTGGCAGCTGCGGCGGGCACCCTTGCTGGTGGTGTCATTAATTTCCTGGTCAACCGGCACTGGGTGTTCCGGCAGGAAGAGGAAAGGGCTGCCAGGCAGATGGGGAAATATGCCCTCGTATGGATGGGTAACCTGGCGCTAAATACCGGTGGCGTATATGTGCTGGCCAATATGGCCGGCCTTCATTATGTACTGTCGAAGGTGCTTACCTCACTGCTGGTGGCCTTCCTGTACAATTATCCGATGCAAAAGAATTTTGTGTTTAGCAACAACTGGTAGACGATGAGTAGTTCGATCGATATGAAGAAAGGATGGACCTTATTCCTGTTATTTACCTGCTTAATGACCTTCGTGCAGGGTCAAACAGTGGTAAAGGGAATTGTGCGCGATGCTCAAACCCGCAAGCCACTGGCTTTTGTTAGCGTATATTTTAAAGGCAGCAAAGGCGTGTTGAGTGATGAAGACGGGCGGTATACGATCTCCACGGCCAATCCGAAGAATACGGCATTGGAATTCTCTTTTAATGGGTATAAGGTATTTAAGACCACCATTACAGCTGGCATCGAACAGGAGCTGAATATAGACATGGAGCTGGTGGCGTTGAAAGAAGTGGTCGTGAGCTCGCGCAACAAAAGCAAATACAGCAATAAGAACAACCCGGCGGTAGACCTCATCCGCAAAGTGGTCGACAACAGGGCGCGCAATAGGATGAGCGCCTTCGATTATATACAGTACCAGCAGTACGAAAAAATGGAGCTCTCGCTCACCAACAAACCTGAGAAGCTGCTGAACAGCAAGCTGCTCAAGAATTACCGCTTCCTGGTGGAAAACCAGGATACCACCTTGCTCGAAGGGAAAACACTGGTGCCGGTGTACCTGGAAGAAACACTGTCTGATAAGTATTATCGCAAAGCTCCCTCCAAAGAGAAGACCTATGTACTGGCTAAGAAGAAGGTAAACCTCGGTGAGTTTGTAGACAACGACGGCGTTACACGCTACCTCAACAGCATGTACATGCCCATTGACATTTATGAGCCCAACATTACGATATTGTCCAACCAGTTGTTGAGCCCCATCTCCGACCTGGCGCCTACCTTTTACCGCTTCTATTTGCGCGATACGGTTGAGATGGAAGGCATCAAGCTGGTACAGCTGGCATTTGCTCCCCGCAATCCCAATGATCTCCTCTTCCGCGGCTCCATGTACGTAACACTCGATGGTAACTATGCGGTGCAGCGTATTCAAATGGGGCTTACCCGCCATGCCAATATCAACTGGACAAGAGAGCTGCGCATTCGGCAGGAGTTTGAACGCGGCGATGATGGCCGCTACCGCGTAGTCACGAGCAATATATTGTCAGAGTTTGCCTTGTCGAAGAAAGCCAGCGGCGGCCTGGTAGGTCAGCGAACAGTGAGCTACAAGAATTATGTGGTGAACCAGCCTGCCGCCGATTCGGTATACGAAGGCCGGTCTGAAGTAGCGGTTGATCTGCCTGCATCCGATACCGATAGCTTTTGGGTGGCCAACCGCCATACCGCTCTCACAGCAACGGAGCAAAAGGCGTACAGCAATATGGATAGCCTTAAGAACATGAAGTCGTACCGGCGCCTGATGGACTGGGCCACGTTTTTCCTGGCAGGGTACAAAGCAGCCGGCCCTTTCGATATCGGTCCGGTGAATGCCTTCTACAGCTTCAATCCTGTGGAGGGGCTGCGTTTGCGCTTCGGCGGACGCACCACCCCCAAGTTCAGTAACCGGCTGTATTTTGAAACCTACGCCGCGTATGGTTTCAAGGATGAAAAGGTGAAATACTTCCTGTCGGGTGCTTACTCGTTCAATGGCAAATCGATCTATTCCTTCCCGATGAATTTTCTGCGGTTGAGCTTCCAGCACGATACGAAGATACCGGGGCAGGAGCTGCAGTTTGTACAGGAAGATAATTTCCTGCTGTCGTTCAAACGGGGCGATAACAACAAATGGCTTTACAACGACATCTTTAAAGCAGAATACATCCGGGAGTTTGGTAAGAACCTTTCTTACACTTTTGGCTTCAAGAACTGGAAGCAGCAGGCCGCCGGCAATATCGTGTATGAAAAGCCCGGCCTGTCCGGCAATTCGATCGTCCCTGATATTACTACGACCGAGTTGTCGGCCGAATTGCGGTGGGCGCCGCATGAACAATTTTACCAGGGTAAGTCGTACCGTATCCCCATCTACAACAGGTATCCCATATTCCGCCTGCGATACACACAGGGCATCAAGGGATTGATGAAAGGCGATTACGACTATCAGCAACTCACGCTGAATGTGTTCAAGCGGTTTTATCTTTCGCAGTTCGGGTATGCCGATGTGGTTACAGAAGGAGGCTACACGTTTGGCCAGCTGCCTTATCCTTTGCTGACCATCCACCGTGCCAACCAAACCTATGCCTACCAGCTCAACTCTTTCAACATGATGAACTTCATGGAATTTGTGAGCGATCACTATGTATCGGTGAGTACCGATTACTATTTCAATGGATTCATCTTTAATAAACTGCCATTGATCCGGAAGCTGAAGCTGCGCGAAGTGGCAGGGTTTAAGATATTGTATGGTGGTGTTCGCAAAGAGAACAACCCGGCTTACAACAAAGAAACATTTCTGTTCCCAACGGATGAGAACGGAACGACCACTACATTTTCACTGGCCGATAAGCCTTATATGGAGGCCAATGTCGGCATCGGTAATATATTCAAGGTGTTGCGGGTTGACCTCGTCAAGCGCCTTACTTACCTCGAAAATCCGGATGCACCCAATTGGGGTATCAGGGCCCGGGTGAAGTTTGAATTCTGATCTTAAATGCATTTGATATGAGCCAGATCGTTATGCGTGACCGTTTACAAAGGGGCATCTATACCATCATCGATCCGCTGGTACGTGGATTGGTGCGCATCGGTATAACACCCAATTTCATTACCACCACGGGGCTGGTGTTGAATATAGGCGTAGCCATCGTATTTATTGTGGGCGCCGAAGAAGGCAACCGGGGCGACCTACGGTATGTAGGATGGGCCGGCGGACTGATCCTCTTTG
This sequence comes from Paraflavitalea sp. CAU 1676, assembly GCF_029223285.1. Taxonomy (GTDB): domain Bacteria; phylum Bacteroidota; class Bacteroidia; order Chitinophagales; family Chitinophagaceae; genus Paraflavitalea. The sequence continues at coordinate 328,088 of NZ_JARHUJ010000012.1, forward strand.
CGGGTTTGTTCGATATGCTCGATGGGCAGGTAGCGCGGGTAGGGAATATGAGTTCACGCTTCGGCGCCCTGTACGATTCCGTGCTGGACAGGTATAGTGAGTTGTTCATGTTCCTCGGTATATGCTATTACCTCGTGGCGCACCATTATTTCCTCAGCTCCCTGTTTGCCTTCATCGCTCTCATCGGCTCCATGATGGTGAGTTATACCCGCGCGCGCAGTGAGGGATTGGGTATACAAAACAAAGGCGGCCTGATGCAGCGCCCCGAGAGGGTAGTGCTCACCGCCGTGTCGGCCATAGCCTGTGGTATTACGGCATCGGCAATCGGGGGCGATTACAAACTATCGGTGCCCGGTTTGCCCTTCCATGTATTTGAAACTATGTCGGTATTCACCATTCCCATTACCGTCATGGCAGTGCTCACGAACATTACTGCCATCAAGCGATTGGTGGATGCTAAAAAAGCTTTGGACAAATGATGAGATACAGCCTGTTCTTATTACTGGTGGGGTGCCTGCACTTCGTAGAAGCTGGTGCGCAGGAGGGGTTTCCCGTACCGCCTGTCAATGATCGTCAGTTGTTTTACCTGCAGCGAACGTCCAACACCAATACGATCGTATATGAGCTCAACTACAAAGATGGTAAGCTCAATGAGCGCAACCCGCTGCATGTGTATTGGATCCGCTATACCGAGCAGGGACAAAAGGCCGAGTTGAGCTGGATACAAAGGGTGTTTGCGTATGGTATTAAGGCTAAGCTGCTCGGCGATAGCAGTTACCAGGTAACCCTGGTATCGTATGCGGGCTACAAAATGAGCCTTCGCAAAGGGGCCGACGGGAAATACCGGCTCTATGCGCCTATTTATGGAAAGATGATGGAGCTCAGGCGCGTATTTGTCAAGATCACCGGCGGGTCGATGTGGTCGCCGGATATCGAGTACTATGAAGTGAGTGGTATTGACCCTGCAACCGGTAAGCCCATTGCAGAGCGCAAGAAAATATTGGCCAACGAGATCAAAGAATAAAACGATGAAGAAGTTATATGTCTCCAATTCCACGGAGTCGGTGCGGATGTTTAAACAAAACTGGATGGAAGCCCTGTCGAAGGTGCATTTCTCCATCCCATTGTTCATCTACATACCGGTCATAGGTTTTATGACCTGGAGAGCCTTCCATGCAGGTATTGGGGTGGGGTATTATTTTCTGTTCCTGCTGGCAGGTATCGCAGTGTGGACGGGCACCGAGTATATCCTGCACCGCTATGTGTTTCATTTTGAACCCGACTCCCCATGGGGTAAGCGCATCCATTTTATCTTCCATGGTGTACACCACGATTATCCCAAAGATGCGAAACGCCTGGTGATGCCGCCTTCGGCCAGCATACCGCTGGCGATCGGCTTTTATTACCTGTTCTACTGGCTGTTTCCCGTTGAATTGTATCTCTATCCATTCTATGCAGGGTTTATTGCGGGCTACCTGGTGTATGATATGATGCACTATGCCATGCACCACTATAATTTTAAAAGTTCGGTGATGAAGAGGGTCAAGCAACACCATATGTTGCATCATTACGACGACCCCACGAAAGGGTATGGCGTAAGTTCCTCGTTGTGGGATGTTATTTTTCAATCGGGATTTCCCAGGAAGAAGAAGTGATATGCTGAAAGCTGCGCCTGCCGTATTCTTTGCCCCGCGGACCCTGGTGGTTACTACCTGTATTTCTGCCCTGTACTTGCTGCTATCGGTGACCCTGGTAGGCTTTAAGACCGATCAACTCGTGTTGATCGCGATCTTTAACGGACTGTATTATGGCTCGGCCATTACCCGGAAATTCATTACCGGGTTTTCCATCTTCATCGTGTACTGGATCATATTCGATTACATGAAGGCCTTTCCCAATTATGCATTCAGGCCGGTACACATAGAGCAGTTGTACGAGGCCGAGAAAAGCCTGTTTGGGATCCATACAGCCAGTGGGGTGGTTACGCCCAATGAATATTTTCAGCAGCACCCCAGTGTGGCAGGCGATTGGTTGAGTGGCGTTTTTTACCTTTGCTGGGTGCCGGTGCCTTTGTTGTTTGCGGCGTTTCTGTTCTTTAGGAACAGGCCGGTGTTCCTGCGTTTTGCGCTGGCCTTTTTCGCGGTCAACATGATTGGGTTTGTCGTGTACTATATTTATCCGGCGGCGCCGCCCTGGTACGTGCAGGAACATGGGTTTAGCCTGATCACTTCCACCCCGGGCAATACGGCTGGCTTACACCGGTTCGATGAACTGGTGGGCGCGCCCATATTCCAATCCCTGTATGCCAAGGGATCGAATGTGTTTGCGGCAATGCCCTCTTTGCATTCAGCGTATCCGGTCGTGGTGTTGTACTATGGCATGAAAGGGCGGTACCGGTACGCGAGTATCCTGTTTGCGGTGGTCATGCTGGGCATATGGAGTGCGGCCGTTTACACCAGTCATCATTATGTGCTGGATGTGCTGGCGGGTATCACTTGTGCCGTGTTGGGCATTGGATGCGTAGAAAAGGGTATTAGCGGCAATGGCCCGTTTTCCAGGTTCTTTGATTCCTACTTACATAAAATACTTTAACGGATACCTTATGAACAATACCATGACGGAGGCGGACAAGCTCGCGCAGCTCACGCGGCAAAGCCGGGGCAACTACGAGGCCTTCCTGTACGACTGCGACGGTACCCTGGCCGACAATATGGGTGCGCACAAATTATCGTACCAGGCGGTGGCTAAAATGTATGGGTTTGAGCTCGACGCAGCGTTGATCGATGAACTCGCTGGCTGGCCGATCATTGCCGTGGCAGAAGAGATCAGGAAACGCTACGGAGTCAATTTCGATCCTGCTGTATTTACCCAACAAAAGAATACCCTGTACGAGAGCTCCTTTATCAACGAAACAAAGCCCATCGGCTTTGTGGTAGAGCATTTGAAGCAACATGCCGGTCAGGTGCGTATAGGCGTAGTATCCGGTGGCAGCAGGGCAGCTGTATCGAGAACCTTGCGCATGCTGGGCATAAGCCCGCTGGTGGAGATATTGGTATGTGCCGGAGAAACACCGCGTGGTAAACCTTATGCTGATCCCTTTTTATATGCTGCCAGGCAACTGGCGGTTGAGCCTACAAGGTGCCTGGTGTTTGAAGACGGCGAACCGGGTGTGCAGGCTGCCGAGGCTGCGGGTATGCGCTGGATCAGGATCGACAAGATCGGGTAATTGCTTACTGGTAAACCAATTGGTCATCTCATAAAAGAAAAGTGGCCGTCTCTGATGGAGGCGGCCACTTTTTGTACAATGCCCTGCAAGGACACTATACGCGGTAATATTATTCGATTACTCAACTTTCGTGATCTTGAGCGTGTTGGTGGGCAGGTGCAAGTGTACAGGCACGCTACCGGTGTTTACGACAACGTTACCGGGAGCCACGAAGCCACGCTCTTTCAGGATATTGATCTGGTCGAAGATGATATCGTCCAGGCTTTCCTCTTCGTCGTAGAAGAAGGCACGCACGCCCCAGCTTAAGCTCAGCTGGTTAACGAGGGTCTTTTCCTTAGTGAAGACATACAGCAACGATTTGGGACGGTAGCTGCTCAATACGAAAGCGGTATAGCCGCTTTGCGTCATACCAACCAGCGCATCGGCGTTGGTATCGTTCGCCAGCTTACAGGCGTTGTAACAAACTGCATCACTCAGGAAAGAAGGAGAGTGGGGCTGGGGCTTCAGGTCCTCTTCGCGGTTATAGCGGTATTCGGTCCTTTCTACTTCCAGGATGATCTTGCGCATGGTTTCTACCACGAGTGCGGGGTGCTTACCGGTAGCGGTTTCGCCACTCAGCATCACCGCGTCGGCGCCTTCCAATACGGCGTTGGCCACGTCGGTGATCTCACTGCGGTTGGGTTTTACGCGGTCGATCATGCTCTCCATCATCTGAGTAGCCACGATCACGGGCTTGGCGCGGTGGATACATTTGCGGATGATGTCGCGTTGTGCCATCGGTACTTTTTCTACCGGCAGTTCAACTCCGAGGTCACCACGGGCAACCATCACACCATCAGATTCTACTACGATATTGCGAAGGTCGACGAGGGCAGAAGGCATTTCGATCTTGGCGATCACCTTGCTCTTACTGTTCTTCTCAGCCAACCGGCGTTTGAGGTCGATAATGTCTTCAGCTTTGCGTACAAACGAAAGCGCTACCCATTCTACTTCCTGGGCAATGATGAACTCCAGGTCAACCAGGTCCTTTTCCGTCATAGCGGGCAGCGAGATCTTGGTATCGGGCAGGTTTACACCCTTCTTGGGAAGCAGGGTGCCACCATAGGTTACTTGTACTTTTACGTCGCCGCCTTTGGTGATCTCGGTAACGATTACTTCCAGCTTACCGTCGTCGATCATGATCTTGTTACCTACTTCCACATCTTCGTGCAGGTTGGGGTAAGAGACATAGATCTTTTCTTTGGTGCCCACTACCTTCTCTTTGGAGGTGAAGGTGAGGATATCACCGGGTTCGATGGGGAGGGCTCCATTCTCGATCTCACCTACACGGAGCTTGGGGCCTTGCAGGTCGGCGAGGATGGCAATATTATAAGGTTCTCTTCTATTGATCTCCTTGATATGGGCAATGATCTCGGCTTTGTTCTCGTGGGTGCCGTGAGAGAAGTTTAAACGGAAGATGTTAACCCCTGCTTTTACCAATTCCAGCAATTTCTCGTACGTATCGCAAGCTGGGCCTACAGTGGCAACAATCTTGGTACGGTGGTTGATGTGCTCAATACCGGCTTTCTTGTCCATTTCATTGTGCAGGTATTTCGAAAGATCTCTGGCCATGTTTATTGGGATTACGTGATTTACAAATTCATATTTCCAAAAAGCTATAGGCTGTGTTGCCGCAGGCAAGGGCGCGAAAGTACGTCCATTTCGGCCAAAACCCGCAAACTCATTCGATTTAGCTGGCTAAGATCTTCACGATCTTCATCCATTCTTCACTGATCTTTTGCTTCGATTTCACCGCTTTTTCCAGCAGGGTATACTGCATACGGTTGTTGAGGATGCCCACCATTACATTGTGGCGTCCTTCGAGCAGGCATTCTACGGCTGCGTAACCCATGCGGCTGGCGATCAAACGATCGAGGCAGGTAGGGGCGCCGCCGCGCTGAATATGTCCCAGGATGCAAAGACGGGTGTCGATATTGGGCAGGCGTTCCTTAACGAGCTGAGTTACGGTTTCGCCACCGCCAAACTCATCCCCTTCGGCCACTACCACCATGTTCACCAGCTTTTTACGACGTTCTTTCTCCTGGAGCGAAAGGATCAGGTCTTCCATATCGGTCTTGCGCTCGGGGATCAGGATATGCTCGGCACCGGTAGCAATACCACTGTGCAGGGCGATATATCCCGCATCACGGCCCATCACCTCGATGATGAACAGGCGGTCATGCGCATCAGCCGTATCGCGGATCTTATCGATCGACTCAACGGCGGTATTAACGGCGGTATCGAAACCTATGGTGAAATCGGTACCGGCAATGTCTTTATCTATGGTACCGGGGATACCGATACAGGGAATGTCAAATTCACGGCTGAACACATCAGCGCCACGGAATGAGCCGTCGCCGCCAATGATCACCAGGCCATCGATGCCCAGGGCTTTCAGGTTGTCATAAGCCTTCTGGCGTCCTTCTTTTTGAAGAAATTCTTTACAACGGGCAGTTTTCAGGATAGTGCCTCCGCGCTGGATGATGTTTGCCACACTGCGGGAGTGCATGGGAATAATGTCATTTTCCACCATGCCAGTATAACCGCGCATGATTCCAAATACTTCCAGTCCATAATAAATACCTGTTCTTACTACGGCGCGAACAGCGGCATTCATACCGGGAGCATCACCCCCTGAAGTAAGAACACCGATTTTGGTCACCTTTTTTGCCATGAATGTGTGCTGTTAGTTATTTTTTAAGAAAATCTCCAAAATAATGCAAGAAATGTTGATAATCAGGCCCTCTTTTTTAAAATGCGGCCCAAAAATAAGGTTTTAGTTTGATACACGAACGGCAGCGGTGGATGTCTGAAAATCAGTAATCTTGCCATAACAACCCTTCTGTTATGAAAAAAAACTATATATTACTTTTTATGAGTTTTGCAGTAAGTACGGCCACAATGGGGCAGGGAAGCTATCCAAATACCCGGAAAACAGATCAAGTCGATGATTATCATGGCGTAAAGGTGGCCGATCCCTACCGTTGGCTGGAGGATGACAATAGTGCCGAGACCAAGGCCTGGGTAGAGGCCCAGAACAAAGTGACCTTCGACTTCCTGAATAAGATACCCTACCGGGCGCAGATGAAGAAAAGACTGGAGGAACTGGCGAATTACCCCAAATATTCCGCCCCCGACCGCAACGGCGAATACTATTATTTCTACAAGAACGACGGACTCCAGAACCAGGCGGTCCTGTACCGCCAAAAGGGTCTGGACGCGGCCCCCGAACTGGTGATGGACCCCAACAAGCTGTCGGCCGAAGGCACCACCTCGCTGGCCTATTTCAACCTGTCGAAAGACGGTAAATACGCCGCCTGGGGCATATCGAAGGGCGGGTCCGACTGGCGCACCCTGTACGTCCGGGACATGGAAACAGGCAAAGACCTTACCGATTCCATCCTGTGGGTAAAAGTGTCGGGACTCGACTGGCAGGGTAAGGGCTTCTATTACAGCCGCTATCCCGCGCCCGAAAAGGGTAAGGAACTGTCGTCGAAGAACGAAAACCACCAGGTTTGGTTCCACACCGTGGGCACGCCCCAGGAGCAGGACGAGCTGGTGTACGAAGACAAAGCCAACCCCCAGCGCTTCCATTTCCTGAGCACCAGCGAAGACGAACGCCTGGCCTACCTGTCGATCAGCGATCGCGGCAAGGGCTTCGATGGCAATGCGCTTTATTACCGCGACAGCAAGGGCGGCGATAATACTTTCAGACCCATTGTGGCAGCCGTAGGGAAGTTCACTTATAGTCCTATCGACAACGACGGCGACAAAATCCTGCTGTTCACCAACGATGGCGCTGAGAAAAATAAGGTGGTGCTGTTCGACCCCGCCAACCCGGCCAAAGAGAATTGGAAAGTGATCATCCCCGAGCAAAAGGAACCCATCCAGAATGTGGGCACCGCCGGCGGACGCCTTTATGTGAGCTACCTGAAAGATGTAACTACCCGCGTATACGAATATGATTATAGCGGCAAACTAATCCGTGAGATCAAACTGCCCGGCGTTGGTACGGCCGGTGGTTTTGGTGGTAAAAAGGAAGATAAATTCTTCTTTTACACCTTTACCTCGTTCACCTTCCCGCCAACGATCTATACATATGATATCGCTACGGGTACCAGCACGGTATTCCGTCGGCCGGAAGTAGCCTTCAATCCCGAAGACTACGAAACCAAACAGGTATTCTATACCAGCAAGGATGGCACTAAAGTGCCGATGTTCATCGTGCACAAGAAGGGACTGAAGCTCGATGGCAACAACCCCACGATGTTGTATGCTTATGGTGGTTTTAACATCAGCATGCTGCCTTCCTTCAGTTCAACGCTGATACCCTGGCTCGAGCAGGGCGCGGTATATGCCGTGGCCAACCTGCGTGGCGGAGCCGAGTATGGCGAAGCCTGGCACGAATCCGGTATGCTGTTTAAAAAGCAGAATGTATTCGATGACTTTATCGCCGCAGGCGAATACCTGATCAAAGAAAAGTATACATCGAGCAAGCGACTGGCAATACGCGGAGGTTCCAACGGCGGATTGCTGGTAGGCGCGGTGATGAATCAGCGGCCCGACCTGTTCAAGGTGGCCATTCCGCAGGTAGGCGTAATGGATATGCTGCGCTTCCATAAGTTCACCATCGGGTGGAACTGGATTGCAGAGTATGGCAGCAGCGATAGCGCAGATCATTTTAAGAATCTTTATGCCTATTCGCCCATCCATAACCTGAAACCCGGCTTACAATACCCGGCTACGATGATCACCACGGCCGACCACGACGACCGCGTAGTACCGGCGCACTCGTTCAAGTATGCAGCCACCTTGCAGGCTATGCACAAGGGGAGCAACCCGGTGATGATCCGCATCGACACCAACTCGGGCCATGGCGCCAGCAATACGGCGAAGGCGCTGGAAGGCATTGCGGATATCTATTGCTTCACCTTCTCGAATATGAACTTTACGCCGAAGTTTAAGACGGGTACAGGTGATGGCGGTCAAAAGAAAGGGTTTTAGCTAGACTCGCCCGGCGCAGCAGCAAATGCAACCTGCGACCCGCTAATCATATAACTGGCCTTTGCCACAAGTGCCGCTCCTTACGGGGCGGCATCTTCTTTTGGGGCCGTTAGCTTGCAGGAATTATAGGACAGCATTTTTTGTTGACCCGCCGTATTTCTGCCAGTCTTGCGCATTTATGAACCGCTTGCTTATTTTTGCCGTATGAAAGTACTTGTTACTGGAGCCAATGGACTATTGGGACAGCACCTCGTGATGCAATTGCTGGAAAAAGGATTTACGGTGATCGGAACCGGTAAAGGCGATGCCCGTCTGCATCCCGAAGGCGTTGGCGATCGATATACATATCGTACACTTGATGTGAGCGACCCGTCAGATGTGCAGGAAGTGATGGACGCCGTGAAGCCGGAAGTGGTGGTGCATGCCGCCGCGATGACGCAGGTAGATGAATGCGAACTGGCGCCCGAACAGTGCGAAAAGATCAATGTAACCGGTACATCACTTGTGCTCGCAGACGCAGAGTTATACAGCAGCCATTTCATATACATCTCTACCGATTTTGTTTTCGACGGGGAGCAGGGTAATTACAAAGAAGACGACGACCTGAAACCCATCAGTTATTATGGGTTTACCAAGATGCAGGCCGAAGCGATGACAGAAACCAGCTCTATACGCTGGGCCATTGTACGTACCTGTCTGGTATACGGCGATACGCTCGAGGGTACGCGCAGCAATATCATATCCTGGGTGAAGGACAGTTTGGAGCAGGGTAAAGACATCAGGGTAGTGTCCGACCAATGGCGTACGCCCACCTTCGTGGAAGACCTGGCCAGAGGCATTGTACTCATCATAGAACAAAAGGCAACGGGAGTCTACCACATATCCGGGAAAGACCTGTTAACCCCCTACGATATCGCTATTCAAACTGCCGATCTGTTGCAGCTCGATAAAAGCAAGATCACCAAAGTCGATGCCTCCACCTTCAAGCAACCGGGCAAACGTCCTCCCAAAACTGGCTTCATTATCGATAAGGCGCGTAAAGAACTCGGCTTCGAACCCGTGAGCTTTGCGGAAGGGTTGAAGAAGATGTTGGGGATCTAACAAAAACAATCAAAGTCAGGTTGTAAATAGATTGAAAGAAGTATATGAATAGAAAAATTAAGAGTTTGGAAATAATAGGGGTCATTAATGATAGGTTGAACGCTAACCACGATGTTATCGTTGAACTTACAGACTCCAAAAGGTATATTGCGACATTCTTTACTTTAATCAATATTCAATACTTAATGACACACTATGAGCAAAATAGTGGTGAATGTAATAATGGCTCTTTTTTCTGGGCATCAGATATGTGTATCGTTAAGGTAATTGATGAAAAGGTTATAACAGAAGCCATAAATACTATGTTAGAGGACCTTTATTTTGACAACGTGTTCACATTGATAGAATCCTAAGCTGGGTAACGTTGGTAATGTTTTGATTGAAGTTGGTAGAGCGGGTTTAACGACCTGCTTTTTATTTTTGATGACTACTGCCCAAACAGCTTCCAATTCCCCTCCGAGATTACTTCAATAGTGCCGTCAGTTACTTTGAGCGCAGTTTGATCATCAATCGCATAAGAAGGCATGGGTAGGGCGGCAGCCAGCTTTTCCAAATTGGCTAAGGAGTTGTTGGGAAACCACTCATGGTCCAGGTGAGGATGGATGGCAATATCAAGCAGTCCCAAAGATTTGTCGGTTTCACCAGGCAGCGTGTGGTTTCCATAGGTGGTTCCATATCGGGTCATGATCATGCTCCCCGCACTCAGGCCTACATACACAATCTTGCTGAGCAACGATGGCAGGAGCGCTGCCAATCCGGATAGCTGCATCCAATAGGTCAAGTACTGACAGTCGCCACCACCAACCAGTAACGCATCAGTCTTTTGCAGTAGGGGAACCCAAAGCTCTTCTTTGATGCTGGGCAGCGCGGTGAGTTCCAGCAATCCCAAAGACTTCCAACCCATTTCGCAAAAGGGATCACCCAGCGATCCGTTGATCACCCTTCGGGCCAGGTCACCACCTCCGGCTATGGCGTATATTGCGGTGGGTATGAATAGGGCGTTTGCCTCGGCAATGGGTTTGCCCAGCAGGTCAACCAATGCGTTGTGAATACTCGGATTGCTGATCCCGGCAGAGGTGAGCAATTGCTTCATGATTTCTTTCTTTGACGGTTATGCAGGGCCGCAGGCGCATACGATCCCTTTCCGCAGCTCTGTACTACGAAAATGGAACAATAACCGCTATCGACCAAGGGGCCAATGCGACAGATTGCAGGTTGTTTGCGCTAACCTGAACTGCAGGCAGACAACAATGAAGGGAGGCTGCCACTATAATGGCTGGAACGCCTGAGCTGTTGTATAAATAGTGCCATTACGCAACAGCGTTTTCCGGGTGAGGCTTTCGATCTTACCGCTTGCGTTGCGGACGATATAAACCCTCGAGCTATTGGGGCCATGGTCTTTGTTGAGGTCCACGATCGTAAACACATCGGGCTTCAGTTCTTTCAATTGGTAGTGCTGAACTGCTTTACCGGGTTCTGTTCTTGTCCAGGTAAAGCCATTCGCGGCATAGGTAATCGTCAAATGGTTGTTGTATTTGCCTGCCAATCCTGCATAACGGCCGTTAAGGTTACTTGTTGGGGTATTGGTTGAATTGTTTTCGTCAATCAGCCATTCCACCACTTCCTGCTCCGCCGGGGATGATGGCGCTTTTGCGATTTCCTTTAATATCATCACGCGCACGGCTGCCAGCGCATCTGTTTGTCTGGTCAGCGAATCCGGTATCACACCAGTTCCTTCCCAACCGGTATTGGTATAGGGGCCAACCACCATTTTGAACGGAAGGAAAACAACCAGATTATTATCGAGCGGTGCATAGGTGCCGGCAATACCTGCCCCGGCGGTGGTATCGCCAACGATCGCTGCACGGTGCAGTTTCTGCATGGCATACGCAAATCCCTCAGCCGCAGAGCCGGTGCCCCTGCCCACTAAAATGTAAACCTTGGCGCCTGGGTTCCTTTTTCCCGGTACGTATGAATAGGTCCATTCCTGCACGTCCTTCGTGCGGTCTTTATAAAAGCCATTCAGGTAAAACTGCTCATTGCCTGCTTCATAAAAGTAGGAAGCCAGGAAGCGCCCCATTTCACCAGAGCCGCCTCCGTTGGAGCGGATATCGATAATTACATGTTTACTGTAGGCCGCTAAATTCATCGCGGCAGCCGCCGTTTCAAAGGCTTCCTGTTTGGCAAGGAAGGGGCCGGGAAAATTGATATAGGCGGTCGAGGTAAGGGCATCCATTTCAACCGACTTAACGCCATAATTGCCACGTCGCAAGGATTCCGTTTCTGAATTAGGAGCCTCCTCGCCATTTGAGGGGACTGTTAAGTTTTTGAACAGGTCAGCATTCGCAAATATATTCAGGTGCACATCGCGGTGCACTTTTGCCAGATCACTAGTCAGCTTGCCGGCTAATGCCGATTCATTAAGGTTATTATACTTGCCTTCAGATAGGTTTTTCAGTAAGGTGCTTTGGTACTTTTCGGAGATCGTGGGGAACGGATATTTGTCGACGAGCTCGTTGGCCAGTTTATGGACAATGCGCTGCACATTATCGTTGCCAACAACCTGGGTATAGGAAGGAGCCGCAAAAATTAATAAGAAAGATAAAACAGGCAACAGGGCCTTGAGGGTTGACGATAGTTTGGCAGTAGTCTTAAAGTGGGAATTGCTATTCGATTGGCGCATTATCTGGGTTGTTTTTGGAAGTTACCAGCAAGCCAATCGCTCGCCCAAGATAAAGAAAATTATTCCAGGATGCGTCTTGAGAACATGTAATTCGCTGTATAGCGAATGCCATCAAAAAAATCCCAGGCAATCCCCCCATGTCATGTTTTGTCATGACATAACCTGACACGCTCAAAAATTCACTCCGTAAGATTTGGAGACCTGCAATGGCTTACAGTAGGTTTGCTATACAGGAGGCAGGAGAAGAAAAGGACTCGCCGAAGGTGCAAGAGCAATGGAAAAAGATCAACGGCGGAGCATGCAAAAGGCACCGCCTCCCAGCCGCTCCCGTACCCGCTCCGTACCCGACCCGTACCGGTCCCGTATAAATAGCACAACTTTTGAAAACAGGCCTCTTACACCAAAAGCGGAAGGGCAGCTGGTGCACCTACAGGTTGTGAAACGCCGAACCAATAAAACGGAGACGCACCAAAATCCAGTTACGAGAATTGCCCCGCTTAGTTGTATTTTGAGCCTATAATTGTTGTCAATCCAATGTATAGTCGTCGAAGCAAAATAAACATTCAGTCCATAAAGCACCGTGCCTTACTGGCCCTGACTTTCATCTTTCTAGGTCAACTCGCACAGGCCCAGGATGCCACCGCTCCCAACACCGCCCAGCGCCTGCTGAAAGCCTATCCCGACTGCATCTCCGTTATCAACAACAACCAGGTTATTTTTAAGAACGGCATCCGCCTGCCCTGGGACGACGGCAAACAAAAGACCCTGGAGCAGCAATACGCCCAGGCCGACCTACAGGATCAGTTGAACACCGTATATGTTAAAGGGAAAACGCCCCGGCCCGCCGAACTGGATGATCCCGGCCGCATCCGCAACGATAGCTTCTTTAAAGCCATGTACGGCGCCACCCCCGCTGAGGTACAAAAGAACTTCGTGACCATCACCTGGCTGCCTAAAACAGCGCCACAACAACTAAAAGTAACTCGCATCAATGGAGTAGATAAAAAACTGCAGGCGGTGTCGGATGAGTTGGAAAAGTTACCAGCCATGTTGCCCTATTTGCAAAAAGCGGCCGGTACCTATAGCTGGCGCGTCATTAAAGGCACCACGCGGCTCAGCACGCACAGCTATGGCATAGCCATCGATATCAATACAGGATTCTCCAACTATTGGCAGTGGGACAATAAAACGACCGACGAATCAAAGAAGATCCCCCAATACATTAACCGCATTCCCTGGGAGATCGTCGAGATCTTCGAGAAGCACGGCTTCATCTGGGGTGGCAAATGGTACCACTACGACACCATGCACTTCGAATACCGGCCTGAGTTGCTGGCAAACTAACTGGCCTTACCTGCTTTGCATCCCGGTCGCAGGCAAAATCTCCCAACCTTGCCTCAGGGCACTTCTACCGCATCATACACCTCCAGCTCATGCGCATGGTTGATAGAAGAGAACAGCAGAGGCTGACCGTTATCCTTGAACTTCGTGAAGCGTATCTTCTTACCCACCACGGCAAGATTTTGCGGCAGGTTCTTCAGGTAAACAGCATTGGTGCAATTATAGATTGGCTTGGGGTCGCTGCTACCGAGGTTGCATAGAAACCGGTGATCGGCAGGGTTGGGGTTCTCCACCAACGCCGCCAAACCAAAGTTAGACTGCACCGCGATGGTAACCGTGGCCGCAGGTTGTTTGTCCTTTTTGCAGCCGCCTGCGGCAACCGCGCCAACAACCAACAATGAGTAGAGATACTTCATGACAAGCATTTTTTCGTTGACCTAATTTCCTCCAAAAGAGTTGCATGTCCGTCCTGAACTGTCCTTTTATTTGACGTATACGATATAAAACAAACGGCATACCCCAATGGAGTATGCCGTTTGTTTGGGAAGGACTGCTTCCTTTATTCTGTAATAAGTCGTTCCAGGAATACTTCCGCCATCATACAGCGGGCGCTGCCCCCGCCATTGGTCTCGATGGTTTGCAGGGGAGCATGCACGATCCGGTTATAGCTACGCAGCCGGTTAACCTGCTCGGGCGCGAGGGAGTGGTAAGCCTGCGAACTCATCACCAGCAACGTTTCACCCTGTATACTGGCCACCTGCAGCATATTACCGGCAAAATGGTTCATCTGGTCGAGCGTAATGGGGATCAGTTCTTTGCCCGATTGATCGATGGTATTCTCCAATAATTCACGCTCCTCCGCTTTCAACACCGCATCGAGGCAGATCACCACATAGCGGTCGCCCACACACATCACCACATTAGTATGGTAAATGGCCTGGCCCGTAGAACCAAACGCATCGAAGATGATGGGTTGAAAATCCATCGCCCGGCACCATTCTTCCACGATGCCCCGGTCGGTACGCGGACTCAGACAGGCATAGGCCAGCTTAAGGTCGCGGTCGAGCACCATGCTGCCCGTTCCTTCCAGAAATCGGTTTGCAAGCTCGTAGTGCGTGAGGTCATAGGTTTGTTGAATGACGAATCTTTCTTTCAGCTTTTCAATCACATGCGGCTTGCGCTCCAGCCGGCGGTTATCGGCAAACATGGGATAGAGGCATACCGTGCCATCGGCATGAAAAGAGATCCAGTTATTGGGGAAAATAGAGTCGGGGGTATGGGGCTCGGGCGTATCGTTGACGACCGTAACGTCCACACCGTTGTTGTGGAGCATGGATACGAAAGCGTCGAACTCTTCCTGCCCTTTCTGCTGGGCCTGGGCATCCTGGCCCGGCACCTGGAATTCATTGTTGACGGCCGTTTGGGCATTGAAGCCAAAGTTGACCGGTCTGATCATTAAGATATATGGGGTAACTGACATGATGTATTCCGGATATAGTTTTTAATAGAACAGGTTCCTATTCTTTGTCTGCAATTTCTTCGCGCACCAGCGGCATACTCATACAATGGAAACCACCCCTTGCGCGCGACAACTCGGCCGATGGCATCAGGATCACGGTATTCTCCAGGTCTTCGGGTTGGGTAATATCCTGTTCAAACTGGTCGAGCAGTTCTTTAACAGGCACTACAGTGAACCCTGCCTGGCGAAAGGCCTCGACCGTTTTATCATTGCGGTCATAACCCAATACCACGCCTTCTTTCAGCGCCAGCAGGTTGCAACTGTCCGTCCATTGTTCGCGGGTATCGTAGGGGAACTTGTTGTTGCCCGAGTAAATGAATTTGATCTTGCCTTCACAACCCAGGTCATTGCGGCTGATATCGGTAAGCAGCTCTTCCAGGTTATCGAAGTACTTGGGTTCTTCCAGTGCCTTTTTACGAAACTGGATGATCTTGATCTTCTCATCCTTTTTCAATCCGCCTTCGAGTATGCGTTCTACGGCATCATCATCTTCGTGTTTCATCACCTTTTTAGAGAACGCGCCCAGCATTACCCATACATCACGCCTTACCTGGGTGAAGATGGTATCGATGTGCATGTAGTCGCGTTTCTTGGGTATCTTGATCACCGTGATCTTCTTCACGATATTCTTTTCGAAGAGCATATTGATCACCTGGTGAGCGGCTTCCATCGAAGTGCGTTCGCTCACACCCACCAGCAAATGGTCTTTGCTCACTACCATTACATCACCGCCTTCGAGGGTAACCTTTTTCTCATCACCATCGCGGGGCAGTAGAAAGTGATGGAAAGTGTCGGGGATCTCGAGAATATTATCCCGGTATCTTTCGAACAGCGGATGGTTGAAGAAGATGTACTTGGCCAATAGTGCTTCGCGGGTGCGGGCTTTCTTTGCTGGTTTATTGAGCAGCACGTGATCGTTGATCACGATGCCGATATCGCGGGTAAAAATGAAATTGGGGATAGGGGGGAAGAGCAGGTCGTCGCCCGCCAGTGTGCCGCTGATCATCACTTTCGAGAGCTGCGCCGGTGGTAGTTCCAGCAACTGGGTTTGCGTGGTATAGGAACATTGTTCCACCGCACACACGGAGGCTACCAGTTTAAGACGGATCTCATGATCTTCCAGTATCTCCGCCAGCAGCCATTCCAGCTCTACCACCTTTTCGCTTTGGAAGAAGTCTTTTTTCTCGGGCTTGTAGAAGTTGCGCCGGTTATCGGCAGCATCTATTTCCTGTAAGCGCCCTTTGATCTTGCCGGGATCGAGGAAGTAGAGCAGTATTTTGGTGTAATAGTCATATTCCTTGCGCCGGATGGTTTCGAGGTGCACAATGTCTTCAAACAACCAGTCCTGCGCTTTTGAGGGCACTACGCGGCCAAGTCCGCTATCCGGACTGTGTACCAGTAATCTTTTAAGTGTTCCAACTTCCGAAGTAACGTGTAAAATAGTCTTGTCTTTTTTAGTCATATAGGCAAATTGATCTGTAAAACAGTATGGAAAGCAGGGTGCACGGAAAAAACTGATCAGGGAAGCTAACCGGGAATGTAATAGTTAACCGGCAGTAGTAACTGCGCAAAAGGGGAAATATAAGATGGCGATGGTTTCATTTCGGGTAACAAATATACAGAAATAACCATTTGGACAAGGAAGGGCAGGTTTTACGGCTACGTTAACAAAAAAGGGACCCATGTCTTTCGACATCGGCCCCCTTAAACTTTAGTATGCAGGACATGGCAGCAGCATTTCAAAGCAGGCTGCTGTATGTAATATACTGAATTATTTGACAGCCATTTGTTTTACTACGCCGCCTTTTCCATCTTCCTGGAAAGTTAGGTACAGGTTTCCCTTTTTCATCACCAGGCCGGTATAGTAG
Organism: Paraflavitalea sp. CAU 1676; assembly: GCF_029223285.1. Lineage (GTDB taxonomy): Bacteria > Bacteroidota > Bacteroidia > Chitinophagales > Chitinophagaceae > Paraflavitalea. The sequence goes on from NZ_JARHUJ010000012.1 coordinate 344,869, forward strand.
CTTCCGGTACCGCCGGCTGTTATTTCGGCCCACTTAGCGCCATCGAATTTGCTAACCTTGATGGTGTGTGAACTGGTCACATGGTACGATACATAAGGGCTATCCTGTGCATCGAGTGCCAGCGATACGTTGTCGTTGCCGCTGGCAAATACCGGGTCGCCTACGTTTACCCAGGCTTTGCCATCGAATTTCTTCACCAGGATCTTTCCATCCCAGGTATATTGATAAGCCACTACGGGCTGGTCTTTGCTGTCGAGTGCCATGTGAATGTAGCGGCCTTCTTTGTCAGATGCCGGAGCAGCACCGGTAAGGTCCCATTGTGTGCCATTGAAGGTTTTTACGGTTACCTTCTTGCCATTCTTGCTATCGGCAAAGCAGATCACCGGCTTATTGGCCTTGGTGAATAGCAGGGTGATCTCATCGCAGGTAGCCTGATCCTGCGGAGAAGCCAGCTCCACCCAGGCATTGTTGTCGAGTTGCGATACCGCCAGGCGGCCACGTTTGTAATCGGCAAAAGCACAATACAGCTTGTTGTTGTTATCGAAAGCGAGGGTGATGTAATTAATACTTCCTACGCTTACAGGCCCGCCACCAACGGTTTCCCATTCCTTACCATTGTATTTTTCAACATAGGCCAGGTCGCCGGTAGTGCCTTTCTTGCGGCACTTATAAGCTACATAGGGAGTGCCATCTGCTGCTGTGGCAATGTCTATCATCGTAGCGTACGCGCCCGAGAAATCGGGTTTGCCCACGTTGCCCCAGCTTTTGCCATCGAAGGTCTTCACGTTCACGCCATTCATGGTATTGTCGTACGCGGCGTACACATTTCCATTATTACCTACCGAAAAGGCCATCTTGTTGTTGCGGGTAATGGCATCGCCCAAAGGTTTCCAATCCTGGGCGTTGATGGACGAAGCACTTAATAAAATAGCGGCAAGACTTGACTTGTAGAGAACATTCTTCATGTAATAGGATTTTATAATGAACTAAAGTATAGTCTATCCTATTGATACGCAATGGCTTTGGGGGTGATGCTGTGTGAGTTTCGGGAAATGCGTGGCGAGTTGTAGTGACCGTGCAATGAACTGTCATGTAAAATAGTGTCAGGGCCTTCGGAAGCAGCCTGGAGGGTAAAAAACAAAAAAGCCCATTGCTTGTCGCAATGGGCCTTCAACTACTTATAGCACCGGTTATTGGTAAGTAACGCTCATGGTAATGGGCACGCTCAGGGCTTTGGAAATGATACAATTTGCCTTGGCGCCATTGGCGATCTCGTTAAACTTGTCGGCAGATACACCGTCGATCGCAGCAGCTTTCAACTCGAGGTGGATACCATTTACTTTGAGGGCTACCATGTCGAGGTCGAGGATCGCCTGGGTGTCCAGATCGCCGGGGGTAAAACCTGCCTGAGACAGCGCGGCGCTAACGGCCATGGTAAAGCAACCCGCATGAGCAGCTGCCAGCAACTCTTCGGGATTCGTGCCAACACCTTCCTCAAAACGGGTCTTGAAAGAATACTGGGTTTTATTCAACGTGGTGCTCTGTGTGGAGAGAGCGCCGCTGCCTTCTTTTAAATTGCCGTTCCAATGTGCGCTTGCTGTGCGTTTCATAATTAAATGGTATTTGAAAGTTTAAAGAATGAACCTGTATAAAATACTATGCCAGCCTGGAGGCCGGCGTCGAAAAAATGAATAGCATAAAGCTACGGGATTTAGTTTAACCTGCCGCGGCCGGTATGTTATCTGCAAGAGAAACCATGATTTCGACAAAAGATTTTATGGAATGGTAACATGGCTGGCAGGGTTTCATTGGGGTGCCTGTGCAGCAGGCGCGTCGGAAGGCGGGATTACTTTGAACCAGGTTTTACCACTGATGGCGCCCTGGCCGGTAATGCCCTGCAACACGGCCACAAACCTTCCGTTGAGGTCGTTGGTCGAGAATTGCAGCGTGGCTTCTCCCTGCTGATTGGTGACCACCTGGTAATTCCAGTACACGGTCGACATCAGCTCGGGTTCCGTAGGATTGAACTTTTCATAGTCTGCCACATAAAATTCTTTGGGGTAAGAAACGCCCTGTACCTGTTGCAGAAAGCCCGGCGGCGTGTCGTCCTTACAACCTTCATACACCACCTGCATGCCCCTGTAGTTATACAATTGACCGTCCACCGGCTGCGAGCCCGTGGGATGGTTCTGGCAGTTGAGCACATTGTACATGCATACCCAGTCGTTGCAGTTGGCGCTTTTGAATACAGAGCCCCCATAGTGGTTTTCCTTTTTGGCAGTGACCACCACGGCTTGCAAGGCTTTCTTTAGATGGTCCTGTTCCTGCACGGACAGCTCGGCCCGGATAAAATCGGCCGGGGGCCAATGCTGATGGGATAAGCCCGTATCCAGTATACTGCATGGATTGCGCATGGTGACCCGGTAGTCCTTGAAATCTTTTACATCGCTTACCAGAATGATGACCTTCTTGCCGGGTTCTGTAGCCAGTGCCTGGGCAGGAAGTTCAAAATGCCCTGCAGAGTCGGTGGCCAGCGTATAGGTTTGCTTGCCGGTGATGATCATAAGCGAAACGGGTTTCCTGACCGGCCGCTCCCGGTAAGTGACCACTCCCATGTCGCAGATCTTTTCTTCCTGTTGAACCACGGGAGGGCTGTTTTGGATCTCTTCCCATTTATACCGCGTCCAGTACCGTGTGAGCAAGAGCTCCTGAATGTTTTGATCGTTGGTGAAATAGTCGGCGGCCGGCAGGGTAGCAGGCGCCGGCAGAAAACGGTCGAAGGTCAGGTACCGGCCAATGTCGTAAGCGCGGGTGGTATCGATGCGCGACGCCAATACGCAGGCAAGCGAAAAGATGCCGGTTACGGGCTGTCCCTGCTGATTGGTGACTTTAACTGTTAACTGTAGTTTGGACCGGTGGTGGTAGAGGGCAGAGTCGGTTGTTAGTTGAACCTGCAGGGGCTGCCGCCGGCGAATGTACACGGCTCTTTCTGCCCGTGGTGTGCCGGTAGAATCGAAGAAGGTCAGCGTTACCACCCCTTCGGGCATGTCGTTGGTGGGTATACGCAATGCTGCACGTTCTTTGGTGGTGCGGAAGGTGCCGGAGAAAAACGATTGCCGGTAGTTGTGCGCTACCAGGTGACAGGCGCCGGGGCCGGGTGTGCCCATCTCTACCAGTAGGGTGCTGTCGCCGGTAACTCCATCGCGAAGGTGCAGGCTATAGCCTTCGGGCGCAATCGGTGGTACCTGATATACGGGTTGATGGGTGGCATCGTCGAGCCGGATGGTGTAATTATTTCCCAGCTGCGGTATCCAATCGATCACGGCGGTGCCATAGCGACTGGTTTGAAAAGCGGCCACCACCTTCCCGTTGGCCAAAAGCTGTCCACGGAGGGCGAGGGGAGTACCAGCGCCATTCCTGATTTCCAGGGCCATACTGGTCGGTTGCAGGTGCACGAGGTTGCCTCCTTCCGGATATAGTTTAATGATCGCTTCGTCGAGCAAGAGCGGTATGGCCGTCCGGATCACCTGTTTCTGTTTGTCGCGGGTAACCGTGGCGAGTAGTTGCAGCCTTTTGCCGCGTACGGCTGCTTTAGCTACACCCAATGATAGCTCCCCAAATGCATTGATCTTTTGATTACCCGATTGCAGGGGTTTGCCATCGGCCAACAGGCTATACGCTACGGTGCCGCCGCTGGCGAGGCCGCCATACTCGGTTAGCACTTTAACCATGAAGAAAGCCGAGTCGCTGCTGGCTGCGTTGGCAGCAGCAGGTAGTATCGATAGTTTGAAGGTATTGGGCTCACTACCCCGGAGGCTGATCGATTGCTGGAACACCGGTTGCCGGGTATGGTTTAGGTATTGATTGGTATAAGCCAGCAAACGGTATTCGCCCAGCGGCAGGCTATCGGGCAAAAAGAGGGTGCCGCCGCCGAGGCCATTGTCGAGCACGAACCTTTCCGTCGCCGCGATCTTTTGCGTGGCTTCTTCCACCAGTACGGTATAAAGTGTGTGCTGCGGAGCAGTGGTGTCATACCCCATCACGTAAGCGCTGAACCAGATGTTCTCGCCATGCACATACACATTCTTGTCGGTGTGCAGGAACAGGTCCGAAGGCTGCCTGGACGTATACAATGAAAAGGTCGAGTCGAGCGCTTCGAGGGTGGCCAGGTCACGTTCCTGGGCTTGAAGCTTACAAGAAAGCAAAAAAACTGCAAAAAGTAGTAGGGAAGTATGGATTGGCGATCGCATATAGATTATGAAAATAAGGATTGCCGGTTGTCTGCCCCAAAAAAAGAAATGTGATGCATGTTGATTGGGGAGGCGGACTTGCAAAATGATTAAATTCGCTCACTTTTCTTAAAGCATTATGATCACCGAAGCTGTTTACAAGGAATACCTGAACGGTAACTGCGCCGACGCCTGGCGTGAGATCGCTTTTGTAAAATATGGAAACTTAACGCTGGCCGAGCGCGTAGTGGTTGACAAGATTATGCAGGAAGCACTGAGGCGTATTGAGCAGAATGTTGCGATTGTTTGGGACATACTTCGACAATACGGGTATCGATATGTGAACTTTGGTGATATGAATCCGTTCAATCAGCCAGTTGTTGTCGGTAGCCCGAGCCAATACGAGCAAAAGCTGGCCATCAAGACTGGTTTCGTCGATTTTGAGGAAGTATCGGGCCATCTGCCTTTGTTCTTTGCAGCGTTCATAAGCCGCTTTGATGTGGTGGATTTCAGAGGCGAATTCGAGGGTATTGAAAACAAAGTATTGTTGGATGCTCTCTATGTTGATAGTTTTTCCGATTGGAGTGATATTGAACCTTTGACTTACGAAGTTGAGTTCCGGGAGCGGGATTGTGTTGGCTACATGTTCACTCCTGACCAGTTTCATAAGGAAAATGTAAGCGGCGATGCAGGTCCTTTTGTGATTATTGGGGAAGAACTTCAGATAGATAATTTCGTGGTTGGGTTTACCGATGATTATGACCTGACCTTCCTTGAATACCTTCGATTTTGTTTTCACTGGGCTTGTTTGCCCAATCTTCATTGGCTTTCCGAAAAGGATTTTGAACCCTATGAACAAATAGTACGGGAAGTGAGAGCCCGGCTTCTTCAATTCTAAGCGCCCTCCTGGCTGCCCTGGCACCCAATATATGCACAACCGGTTGCACATCCGCCGAGCCGTTTCCTCCACTAAATTCGGTGCCGTATAAGAGCGGGTATGCCCTGCTTTTATGCTATTTCACATTAAGAAGCAGCATTTATTACTCTATGTTCAAGAATATACTGGCAGCCTATGGCCTGGAAACTGGTGATGTCTTTATCGAAGAATTCGGCATGGGTCTCATCAACAAGACCTGGAAGGTAACGCGCAACGACCATTCCCAATCCTATATCCTGCAAAAGATCAACCATGCCGTGTTCAAACAACCGGCCGATATCGCCTTCAATGTTGCCGCAATTGCAGACCACCTGCAAAAGCAGCACCCCGAATACCTGTTTATTACTCCGTTGCAAACCCTGGATGGACAGGATCTCTTTGTCGTCGAGGGGGACGGATATTACCGGATGGCGCCCTTTCTCGAGCAATCCTGTACCCTGCAAACGGTACAGGCGCCCAAGCAGGCCTTTGAAGCAGCCCGTCAGTTTGGCCGCTTCACCAGCCTCTGCGCGAGTTTCGATGCCTCCCGTCTCAAGGTGACCATTCCCGATTTTCATAACCTGCCCTTCCGCTACCAACAGTTCACGACCGCCCTCGAGCAAGGGAATAAAGAACGCAAGGCCGAAATGAAGGAGTTGATCGCTTTCCTCCAGTCACAATCGTCCATCATTACCACCTACAACCAGATTGCGGGCAATCCTGCTTTCTCCCTGCGGGTTACCCACCACGATACCAAGATCAGCAATGTATTGTTCGATACAGCCGACAACGGCCTTTGCGTGATCGACCTGGATACCGTGATGCCCGGTTATTTCATCAGCGACGTAGGCGATATGATGCGCACCTACCTGTGCCCGGTGAATGAAGAGGAAACAGATCTTTCGCTGATCACGGTGCGGGAAGATTATTTCCAGGCCATCGTGGCCGGTTACCTGTCGGCCATGCAGCCTTTGTTGAGCCGCGAGGAAAAACAGCATTTCGTATATGCCGGCAAATTCCTGATCTACATGCAGGCATTGCGCTTTCTTACCGATTACCTGAACAACGACGTGTACTATAAAGCCCGTCATCCACGCCACAATGCCGATCGTGCCGAAAATCAGGCGGCCCTGCTGCAGCAATTGCTCGATAAAGAACCCCTGCTCAATAGCATCGTAACCGACGCTTTGTACGCCGCACAAGGCAGTAAAGTAGAAGGATAACTGACTGTTCCACGCACGCAACCGATTGTTGCAACCGATTGTGTGAAATTGTATGGAAGACTCGCAAACCGCCCTTGTTATGGCTACCTTTAGCAAGGTATTTGTTCACCGTTTTTATATTGAATGATGAAATTGATGTTAACCGGATGGTGTATCGCGGCGCCACTGATGATGATGGCCCAAACCATTCCTGCAGAACTGCAATCGCCCGAGATCACCTCCGTGAACAGGCTTCCGATGAAAGCCACCGCCTTCGCTTACGAGAACAGGCAACTGGCTTCCAGCGGTAAAAAAGAACAATCCGCTTTTTTTCTTTCCCTCAACGGGCTTTGGAAATTCAATTGGGTACAGGACCCCACCCAGCGACCGGTTGATTTTTACAAGAAAGATTTTAATGATGCCAGCTGGAATAATTTCAAAGTACCTGCCAACTGGGAAGTAAACGGATATGGACTGCCGATCTACGTCAATCACCCCTATGAGTTTACCGGTCGCGCGAAGACCGGCCGTAACCTGAATCCTCCCTTTGATATTCCCGAACACAATAATCCGGTAGGCTCTTACCGCAAGAAGTTTACGATGCCCGCCAACTGGAACGGACGCCAGGTATTCATTCACCTGGGCGCTGTGAAGTCGGCCTTCTTCATTTGGGTGAACGGTGTGAAAGTAGGTTACAGCGAAGACAGCAAGCTGGCTGCCGAATTCGATATCACCCGCTTTGTACAGGAAGGAGAGAACCTGGTAGCGCTCGAAGTGTACCGCTGGAGTGATGGCAGCTATCTCGAGTGCCAGGACATGTGGCGCATATCCGGTATCGAACGGGATGTGTTTGTTTATTCAACGCCCAAGCTCGACCTCAACGACTACAAAGTGATGGCCGACCTCAGCAACAACTACACCACCGGCGAACTCACCATCGATGCCACCGTGAACAGTTACAAGATCGACAAAAGAACCTTACACAGTAAACCCGATACTTTTTCCATCGAGATTGAATTGGTAGACCGGGAAGGAACTAGCGTGCTCAAAGACGCCACCAACAATGTACAGGCTGTTTTGGGCAATTACCGGTCTACCGTTCAGTTCAAACGCCAGGTGCCTGGCGTAAAGACCTGGTCGGCCGAAACGCCCTATCTCTACACGCTGTACCTCACCTTGAAAGACAAAGCCGGCAACGTGCTGGAAGTAATTCCGCAGCGCGTGGGCTTCCGCAATATCCGGATCGAGAATCGCAACTTCCTGGTAAACGGTAAAAGAGTTTTCCTGAAGGGCGTTAACAGACACGAGCACAACGCCACCCAGGGCCATACCCTTACCCATGCTGATATGGAGAAGGATATGGAAATGATGAAGAAGCTGAATGTGAACGCTGTTCGCCATTCTCATTATCCCCCCGATCCGTATTGGATGGAGCTGTGCGATCAATACGGCCTGTACGTGATCGATGAGGCCAATATCGAATCGCATGGCCGGTATTATGACCTCGAAACCACTTTCGCCAACGACCGCCAGTGGCTGAAGCCCCATATGGACAGGATCCTGCGCATGTATGAGCGCGATAAGAACCACACCGCCGTGGTGACCTGGTCGCTGGGCAACGAAGCCGGCAATGGTTCGAATATGTATGAGGCCTACGACTGGCTGAAGCAGCACGATAGCCGCCCGGTACAATACGAGCGCGCCGAAAATGATTACAATACTGATATGATCGTGCCGCAATACCCTTCGCCCCGCTGGCTCGAAAGGTATTCGCAGCGAAATCCCGACCGCTTGATGGTGATGAGCGAATACGCGCACATCATGGGCAATAGCCTCGGTAACTTCCAGGAATACTGGGATCAGATCGAAACGCATCCTTACCTGCAGGGCGGTTTCATCTGGGAGTGGATCGACCAGGGTATCGATACCGTGAAGAACGGCAAACGCATCCTCGCTTATGGCGGCGACTTCCCGTTGAGCGGCCCCGTGAACGAGAACTTCAGCGATAACAACTTCTGTGTAAAGGGTGTGGTGACGGCTTATCGCGGACTGACTCCCATGGCCATCGAAGTAAAGAAGGTATACCAGCATATCAAAACCATTAAGAAAAGCAATACGGAGATATCTGTGCGCAATGGCTACTTCTTCCGCAACCTCGACAACTTTCAACTGAACTGGGAGTTGCTGGAAGATGGCAAAGCAGTAGCGAAGGGGAGCATTCCCCAGCTGTCGATAGCGCCCCAGCAACAGCTCGATCTCGCTATTCCGTATAAGAACAAGATCAGCGAAGGCCATGAGTACTTCCTGAATATTACTTATACCCTGAAAGACGCTGAGCCATTCCTGGAAAAGGGCTATGTGATCGCGGCGGAGCAATTGCCGCTGGCAGACAAGGTGATCTATACGGCTGCACCGGCTAAAGGAGGCAACATCACGGTGGCTGAAAATGGCGGTCAGCTGGTATTGAAAGCGAAAGACTTCACCATTAGCTTCGACCTGGCCCGTGGTGTACTGAATGGATATACCCTCAAGGGACAACAACTATTACAACAAGGACCGCAGCCTGCTTTCTGGCGTGCGCCTACCGACAACGATATCGGCGCCGGGTTCAATCACTCACTGCGCAACTGGCGCGATGCCTTTGAAAAGGGCACAGAGCTTTCGGTTACCAAACAGGCTATTACCGGAGGGTACGAAGTGGTGATCACCAAGAAGCTCCTCAATGGCGATGCGGTGGCCGAGCAAACCTTTACCGTATATGGCGATGGCGCCATTAAAGTAGACAACCGTTTCAAGGCGGTGGCGGGCAAGCACAAGCTGCTGTTCCGCGTGGGTAACGACCTGCAATTGAACGGACAGCTCAGCAATATCCGTTTCTATGGCCGCGGCCCCTGGGAGAATTACTGGGATCGCAAAACAGCCTCTCCCGTTGGCATCTACGCGCAAACGCTCGATGAACAATATTTCCCCTATGCAAGACCGCAGGAAAGCGGCAACAAAGCCGATGTGCGCTGGGTAGCATTGACCAATCAGCAAGGAAAAGGCCTGCGTTTCGAAATGACCGATAACCTGCTCAACTTTGCCGCATTGCCCTATAACATCGATGACCTCGATCCGGAAGCTGACAAGAAACAATATCACTCCGGTGAACTGGTAAAGCGCAAAGAGATCTACCTGCATGTAGACTTGCAGCAGCTTGGCTTGCAGGGCATCGACAGCTGGGGTTCACAACCGTTGGAACAATACCGTATCCCTTATAAAAACCACCAATACAGTTATTGGATTAAACCCGTACGCTAATGACAACCCCCACTGTTTTGAAACAAATTCTCGTCATCCCGGCCTTGCTGACTACAACGGCGCTGATGGCATCACCCTTACCGGCCGATGTGCCGCCGCCCTTCAGTGCAGCGGCCAGTGCCACTATACAGGTACCACTCGGTGGCAATACCTGGGCATTCGGTGGCGCCGAAAGGAGGCAGGTATCTGGAAATGGCATTGAACGCTGGAAGAACAAGGAGGTGTATTTCATCACCTACGTGCGCATCAATACACCCGGTTCGATGGTCGTGAAACTGAAAGCCAGCAATGCGCAGGCTAGTCAGCTCACGATGACGATTGCCGGTAAAAAGAAGAAGGTGCCCGTGGGTGCCGGTGTTGACCAGTGGGCTGCCGCCGGCGAATGGCAGGTAAAAGATACCGGCTATATCGCCATCCGCCTCGAAGGTGAAAGCCGTACAGGCGATGAGTTTCCCGCTATCAGCGACTATGAGATCAGCGGCACGGCGATCAATACGGCCACAGCCTATGTGAAGAACAACGAAGGCAATTTCTTTTACTGGGGCCGCCGCGGCCCTTCCGTACACCTCAACTATCCGTTTGCTGATAGCACCCAGGCGGAATGGTTTTACAACGAGGTCACAGTACCCGTAGGGCAGGATGTAATAGGTTCTTATTACATGGCCAATGGGTTCGGCGAAGGATACTTCGGTATGCAGGCGAATTCCGCCACTGAGCGCAGGATACTGTTCTCGGTTTGGAGCCCATTCTCTACCGACGACCCCAAAAGCATTCCCGAAGATATGCGCATCACCATGCTGAAGAAAGGCGAAGGCGTGCACACCGGTGAGTTTGGCAATGAAGGTTCGGGCGGACAGAGTTACCTGCGTTTTCCCTGGAAGGCCGGGCTTACTTACCGTTTCCTGCTGAGAGGCGTACCCGATAACAACAACCATACAACGTATACGGCTTATTTCTATGATCCGGAGCAATCCAAATGGATGCTGATCGCGTCATTCAAAAGGCCCAAGACCAATAAACACCTTACCCGGTTCCATTCCTTCCTCGAGAATTTCAATCCCGAGCAGGGGCACCTGGAGCGCAGGGTATTGTTTGGCAACCAGTGGATCCGTGATGTAAAAGGCAACTGGATCTCCCTGTCGAAAGCAGGTTTCACGTATGATAATACGGCTGCCAAAGGCTATCGTAAGGATTATGCCGGTGGGGTAGAAGGGGATAAGTTCTTCCTGAAGAACTGCGGCTTCTTCAACCAGTACACGTTGTACAGGACCTCTTTCGAGCGCACAGGCGGTAGCCATCAGCCGGAAGTTGACCTGGAAAAATTGCCCTGATCATAGCAACGAACAAAGACCTTGTCCTTTCAAAATAACTGATATGAAGAAACTGACCATCAACAAGCTTTCCCTCAACAACACGCAAGACATCAAAGCGGCTGGTGTTGCTTTGGATGCCCTGGTGAAGCAGCCTGTTGCGGAAGCTCCCTGGATGGCCAGTTATCCCTACAAGCCCACGGTTCATTTTGCGATGGGGCACCAGGCAGACCGGCTTTTTCTGAAATATTATGTAACAGAGAAAGCCATTCGCGCTGTCGCCAACCAGGTAAATGGAAAAGTGTGGGAAGACAGTTGTGTGGAGTTCTTCATTGCTTTTGATAACAATGCCTATTATAACCTTGAATTCAATTGTATCGGTACTGCGCTGATCGGTTTCGGACCGTCGAAGCATGAGCGCAATATGCTGCCGGCACCCGTGGTGGAGCAGGTGGCTATCCATACATCCATCAACCGGCAGCCTGCTGCCGGTACTATTCATTGGGAACTGACGATCATTATTCCATTGTCAATTTTCCTGCATCATCAACCGTTGACCTTATCCGGCAAGGATTGCCGCGCCAATTTTTACAAGTGCGGCGACCTGCTGCCCGACCCCCATTTTGTGGCCTGGTCGGGTATTGATTCATCGACACCTAACTTTCATGTGCCGGCTTCCTTTGGCAGCCTGCATTTTGAATAGCCATTTGTTCATCTTAAAAATTATCAACGATGGAGAACAAGTTGCCAACGGTAAAAGAGATTGCCCGCCGTCTCAATGTTTCGGTTTCGACCGTATCGAGAGCTTTGAGCGACCACCCGCGTATCGGGTTACGTACCAAAACGAGGGTGCAGGAACTGGCGAAGGAACTGAACTACGAGCCCAATGCGAAGGCTATCTTTTTCAAGCAGCGCAAATCATTCATCGTAGGGGTGATACTGCCCTTTATCCGCGAAGAGTTCTTTTCGCAGGCGATCAGCGGTATCGAGGCTGCGGCGATGGAGCACGACTACACCATTCTCTTTGGACAGAGTTACGACAATCCCGATCGTGAGAAGCAGGTGGTGGAAACGATGAAGAAGCAGCGGGTGGACGGATTGATCATTTCGCTTTCTAAAGAAACCAACAAATACGATCACCTGCAGGCGCTGGATAAGTATGATATCCCGGTAGTGTACTTCGACCGGGTACCCCAGCTGGAACAGGCGCACAAAGTGTATTGCGATCTGTACAAGGGTACTACCGAAATGGTGAACTGGCTGTTCAACCGCGGTTATCGCCGGGTGGCCTTCATCAACGGACCCGATAAGCTGTCGGCCAGTAAGGAAAGGCTAAAAGGTTACCTCGAAGGCGTCTCGAAGCAAAAGCTCAAGATCGATATGCAGATGGTGGAGACGACCGACCTTTCGCGCGAGAGCACGCACGAGGCCATGAAGAAATTACTGGCGCTCAAGCACCGGCCCCACGCCATTGTAACGTTCAATGACTATGTGCACATGGATGCGGTGCAATATGCGGAGCAGCACAATATCCTCATCAACAAGGATATTGCATTTGTGAGCTACGCCAACCTGCCCATCACCAACTATACGGCCTATCCGCCGCTGGCTTCTATAGAGCAGTATCCATATGGCCAGGGCAATAAGGCGATGGAACTGATGATCCGTATACTGAATGAGAAAGGGATGCCCACCAATGGCGCGCGCACTTATCACAACGAGAAAGTGGTGCCCACGCTGGTGATGCATCAACCCGTGATCCGGTAAGTTGCTTTTTTGCGCTACCGGTTGCACGTACGATGAAACGATATGCTTCATAATATTGATGATCCCGGGCATGCTGACACTGGCCGGATGCAATCAACCAAACCAAATTTGATTCATGAACAGGAAAGAATTCGTAAGAAACACCAGTTTGGCCGCGGCTGCCCTGGTACTGCCCGGTAAGAGTTTATTCGCCTCGAACAAAGCGGAGGCTAAGGTTAAGACAGCCATGATCGGCGTGGGCCTTCGTGGTATGAGTCACCTGGACCTTTTGCTGAAACGCGACGATGTAGAGCTGGTGGCGATCTGCGATGTGGATGATAAGATGCTGGCCCGGGCTAAAGGCATGATCACCAAGAGTGGCAAGAAGATGCCTGAGGTGTTTACCGGCGATAATTATGCGTGGAAGAAAATGCTGGAGAAGAAGGGCATTGAAGCGATAGTGATCGCTACGCCCTGGGAGTGGCACAAACCCATGATCATTGGTTCGCTCGAAGCGGGGATCAAGTACGTGGGTACAGAGGTGATACTCGGTATTACCATGGCCGACCATTGGGAGGTAGTAAAGGCTGCTGAGAAGTACCAGGGTCATGTGATGATGCTGGAGAATGTTTGTTACCGCCGTGATGTAATGGCGGTGCTCAATATGGTGCGTCAGGGATTGTTTGGCGAGATGGTGCACCTGCAGGGTGGCTATCAGCACGACCTGCGCAACGTGAAGTTCAATAATGCTGATGGAAGCAAGGGTGTTGAGTTTGGCGACAAGGCCTTCTCCGAAGCCAAATGGCGTACGAATCACTCGGTGTACCGCAATGGCGATCTGTACCCCACACATGGTGTAGGCCCCATCGCACATTATATCAACATCAACCGGGGTAACCGTTTTCTCACCCTGAACTCTTTCTCTACCAAGGCCCGTGGCCTGCACAATTATGTGGTGAAAGAGGGAAGTGAAACGCATCCCAATGCAAAAGTGAACTTCAAACTGGGTGATATCGTTACTACGCAGATCTCCTGCGCCAATGGCGAAACGGTGTTGCTGCAGCACGATACGAACCTGCCAAGGCCTTACTCATTGGGATTCCGGGTACAGGGAACCGAAGGTTTGTGGATGGATGTGAACAGGAGCATTTATATCGAAGGCAAATCGGCCAAAGGCCATACCTGGGACGACCAGAAGGCCTGGCTGGATAAATACGACCACCCGCTGTGGGCCAAGTACAGCAATTCGGCGGCGGGCGCTGGTCATGGTGGCATGGACTTCTTCGTGATCAACTCCTTCATCGAGTCGGCCAAGCGCAAGGTGGCCACGGCGATGGATGTATATGATGCAGCGGTATGGAGTGCGATTACGCCACTCAGCGAGCAGTCGATCGAACTGGGTAATGAGACCGTTGAATTTCCTGACTTTACAGGTGGCCAGTGGATGTACCGCAAACCGGTATTTGCGCTGGACGACCAATATTAAGCTATTCCATAGCTTATCCTACGTTCTACTATGGTTTACAAATCAGGGCCAGCCTTCGGGTTGGCCTTTTTGTTTTGGAAAAGGGCATAAAATTTCGTATATTTTAATTGATGCTTTTTACTCCACGATATACTTCACACTTGGGCGCTTCTGCCCAACATCCACTACGGTTAAATCGGTCTTAGGGTACGGTCAGGCTACCCTCCTGGTACGGTTGTGATACGGTCATGGTACGGTCGGGACCACTGCTTACCCACGACTTACCCAGGGCCAGATCAGGACCAGCTATGGGGTTGATCAGGGAATGATGGGAGCGGGATCAGGAGGGGATCAAGGAAATGGCTTTACAGGCAAGCAGGTCAATACTGAAATGGCTTTACAGGTGAACAGTTGTTACTTGGTGAGCTTTACAGGTAGGTGATCTGAAGCTGTTGCATGGGCTGAGTATTGGCTTTCTGCCGCCAAAATTTGGCCTCCATAGAGCCTGGGGTTTGTCAATGAAAAGACAGGTGTTTCAGGCTGGGTGCAGGCCATGCGGAAGAGATGGGTAGGCGGGGAGGGCCGTCTGCCCGTACGGGTAACGGTTGCTGCAGGACTGTTTGCAGGGACGGGGACGAGGGCACCTGCCGGTACGGGAGACGCGGTTGGGTGCGGGTGTCGTGACGAGGCTTGTGGCGGCCTCCGGAAGGTTTTTAATGCGCGATCTGCGAGTTTGCGGCATTCCTCTTGGTCGGTGCTTTGGGGTGGTCTGTTGGGGCGCTAATGCGTTTTTAGGGGATGGTGTCTTGCAGGCGTTGATTGTCCTTTACCAAAATAGCTATACAGTTTCCATAAAACACGACATTTATGGAGCATATGGTCAAAAAGGTAACAGGATCCGAAAGCCGTGAGAGTTACCGGTTTTCAGAATCGCAGAAAAAA
>NZ_JARHUJ010000013.1 GCF_029223285.1 Paraflavitalea sp. CAU 1676
CCGTGATCTTCAAACTGCTGTCATAAATCGAATCCCGGCCTTCTTTCTTTAGATTCATACTTGGGTAAATTTAAGTTACAGACTTACTACCCAAAACTGTAAAGCGATTTCAGGACGTGACAGAATGTACCAATAAAGTAACAATGTTCCGAAATACGACAAGCCGTATCTGCCACCTTCGTAATCTTGTATCCAACACCCGTCACAATAGCATTTATTCATTCATCTAAAAAAAAACTTGCAATGATGGTACGTCAAAAAGGTGACCGCCGCCTAAAGATGGCCGGTTACATCGCTGTCACTGGCGCAGCCGACACCTGTTCACCACTTTTCCGGTTACCAGGCGCTTCGCCAACTGGTTCATGGAAGTGAACAGTCTTTTTGGCGAAAAGTTCCCCGCCAGCGAAGGCTACAAGGTCAAAATAAAGATAAGGGCCGTAACAGTCGGCGAAGTGGACTACGAAGAACTGTTTCCCGATCCCGACTGGTGGAAAGCCACTGGCCCGGAAATGTAATGGGTGCACAGCCCCTCACCCCACTTTTATCACTACCTCAACAAGTAAACCATATGCACAACAACAAAGTACAACTAACAGGTCACCTGTTCGGTAAGCCCATCATCCACAAAAGCAAGAAGGGCGACACCTGCGTGCAATGCACGGTTATGCTCGATTCCGTTCATCGCAACGCCGCATGCAATCAGCATTTGGGCACCATGGCCATCAACGTAGTCGCTTACGACGATGTAGCCGACATGTGCGAAAAACACTGTAAGCATCGCGGCGCAGTCGTCATCGAAGGGATGCTTTCCCTGTACAACACGATCGGCGAATGCGGACAAAATGTAGCGGCCATCGAATTACCGCCACCAAATTCTCCCTGATTGGAGATAAGGTGAACCGCCGGTAAGCCTCCGCACACACGAAACCCCGCGTGAATACGCAGGGCTATTTTTCATCAAATGCGTTAACCGTAAACCTTATCCTTTCCTATAGAAACAACAAAACCGCGTTGGTGTACTAAAGGGATCTCAACTTTTTATTTTCACTTAAGATCACAAATTGTGATCTTAAGATTTTAGGGGTGCAGTTGGTGCCATACGGGGTGAGGTATCCCGTTGATCCTTAGTGAGTTGGAGCATGAGGCCGCTAGTCGAATGGCATAGCTTTTAAGCGTTGTGGGCGGCTGGTGCCTGCCCCGTGTTGCCTTTAAGGTCACAATTTGTGACCTTAAAGGTCGAGTGACAAGGTTAGCACACACCCTCCCATTGGGCCAACTTGTTTTCAATTGTGCTACAAACTAGTGTCACATTGGTAAATGAGCATCCTTACACATTGTTTTTCTAAAAACTCCACTACCCGTTCGGAGCACAACTTTAAACCCGGCCAATCTGTTTCCAGAAAGTCAAAATTGTCAAATCCCTTTTTTACGCGAAAGATTTTATCCTTTATTTCAACCCTGCCCTGCAGTAATTCGAGCTGATCATAATCAAGAAGAGAACTATTAGCTGCTTTTTTGTTATCTCTGTCGGGTGTCTTTTTTAATAAGTAATACTTATTCATGAAAATCATTTATTAATAACCCGTTATACCCTTTGGATATCACTGACGCATTTCAATTAGATAGTAAAGTTCTATATTTTTTGTGGAATGTCATGATGGGCTGAGCTGCTCTTCCAGGACATGACCATTCTGCTTTATCAACTTCTTCCGATAGTTACTTTGAAACAAAAAAACGCCTGGGTGTACTAAAGGGACTCATTAGTGGAAAGCCGGATTATTGCTTTATCAATGTGTCGGCCAGCTGAATTACTTTATCCTGTTCCTTCTCAAAACCTACGATCGGCCTGGTGGAGGGACGGTTTTCACGTTGATAACGTTCGATCAATGGAAGTGTCTTTACAATTTTGAGGACGGTATGAAGATCGGCAATGGATTTGTTTTTTTGGTCGACACTTGCCAGAAACACCTGGTGACGAGCAATTGAAACATTGTACTTATTCAAATTGGCTGTAATCAGCGCTTCCATTTTTTTCCGCAAAAGCGAATCCCCAATGGTTTCTATATGGTTGTTGGCAGCCTTTATGTAAGCATCATTCTTTTCCTTGAATTGGTTGAATGAAGCGATTGAGTCCGGCCAACTCTCCCGAATGGCCGTCAGTTTGTCTTCTAACTCTTTTAAGTCTTTGTCTTTGCTGATCAGTTCGCTGTAAAGGCTTTCGACCAAATCGTCCCCTCTGCTCTTTGAGACCAATTCGTACGAAGAACTTTTGGCTTCCAAAGCTTTGGGCGTTTCTTGTTTGGATTTGTCCTGGTGGCCGTTATTGTTGCAGGCTGCAAATGCACAGGCCGCGATGATGGGCAGGTATGTTTTGAGGGTCATAATGTAACGCTATAATACGTTGCTATTTGCACAAATCTATGCCATTAAGGTTTTTTTAACGTCGGGTGTATGGGGCCGTGATCGGGACCTGAGTTCGGGCAGCTGATGTACCTACCTGGTCAACCTCAGGCAAGCTGCACTTCGTCAGAGAGATGCGTTAATCATAGGACTATTCGGTTCTTCGTCAGATGCCTGCGGTACTGGATGGCAGCTAAGGCTAACTTGGTGCTTTGATTAAATTCCTTATGAAGTGTATGTTAGCCGCATTATTAACCTGTTTCGTTTTATGCAGCTGTTCTAAACCATCCAACGATCCTTCAACCGGCAAAGTATTGGTGACTGAGCAGGGCCAGCCCTATGGCCTGCTGGCTGAACAGGTGATCGGACCGCAAGGGGGCAGCCTCGCTTCGGCAGACAGCCGGCTACAAGTGATCATCCCTGCCGGTGCATTGACCGGCAATACGACTATCAGGGTGCAGGCGATCCAAAATACCAACCCAGCCGGCGTGGGCCTGAGCTACCGGATAAGCCCTTCCCTGTCATTTGCCAAACCGGTCACTATAAAAGTAGACTACAGTGGAGTGGATTCATTAGATATCGACCCCTGCAACCTGAGTTTGGGTTACCAGGATTCTTCCGGAGCCTGGAAGATGAAAATGAACCGGGTGATCGATGCCGTGAATCGTATATTAAGCATCGAGGCATCGAAGGGCGGCGACTGGTGCCTTTTATCACCCATCCGCCTCGTGCCCCTGGAAAGTTATATCAAAAAGAACGAACAGGTGAAACTACAGGTATTGAGTTTCGTGGGAGGAATAGGTTCGGAAGGATTGTGCGGCCTCTGGAATCCCTCTAATGATCATCATGGCGAACAGGCGTTGGTGTTTGGCGCCCCCGTGCTGCCGGCCCTGATAGATAAGTGGGAATTGCTTGCCACTGGGTATGGTGTGGGTACGCTGACCCCACAAGGAGCTACGGCTATTTATAAGGCTTCGGACAAGGACAATCCCATCATGAACCCCGCTTCCATTGCTGTGACCTTAAAAGGGTTCCCCCGCAACATGCTGGCACGCGTGTATGTAGAGCCGGAAGAAACGTATATTATGATCACCCTGGGTTCCAAAACCTATATTTATGCAGCGGCAGAAGCCGAGAGGATTGTCAGCAGCAACACGTACAGTATTTCCTGGGAAGAAAGACCTTCCCGTATCGAGCGCGGTTACATCGTCTGGGGAGGCAATGCTATAGGAAATCATGTTTGGGATATGAAGTTTAACCAGTTCCATTTTTCGCCGGAGGATTTTCCCAATGACGGCTTCCTGATCAGTCATGCCGGCGAATTAGGAAAATTCCCCAGTGACGGCTATGTGAAGATAGACCAGTTTGGGGCCGTTGGCCAGTTCGTAACTGGCACTTTTGTGGTTACCAATGCCGCACGTCATGATCCGGATCAGGGGTACCTGGGAAGCTCTTCGGTCTCCGGACGCTTTAAGGCAAGAAGGACGGAATAGCTCAAGTCTAATAAATATTGGCATTCTTATTTTTTTTCACCCCGTATTCAAGATCACAATTTGTGATCTTAAGATTTCGGCGTTGCTGTCGCTGCTTTGCAAGTTAATAGTATACCATTCATACTTAGTAAGTTGGATGTTAGACAGCAAAGTCGAGTGGCGTTGCTTTTAAACGTTACGGGCGGCTGATTCCTCTTCATGTCGTGTTCAAGGTCACAAATTGTGACCTTGAAGGTTCAGGGCTTCATACTAGTCCACTCTCCCCGCATACAATAGTAAAAGCCCCGCATTGAAATGCAGGGCGTACACTAATCAAATTCGTTAACCATTAAACCTTATCCTTTATTATAGAAACAACAAAACCGCATCTGTGTACTAAACGAAAGCAAACTTTATTTTGGGGAAATCTTTTCTGCAGCTGTCAAGATAGTAATTGGTGCCTGGGCGGCTTGGGTAAGGTTGATGCTAGAGGTGCCGCTTCGATAATAAAAAAAGCCACCATAAGGTGGCTCGATATCATTATTGTTTACAGGCTCATTTTACATGCCTGAACTTAGTTTTGGACAATATCCTATTGGCCTGCTCTAACTTTTCTGGGAAGTATACCTTTTCGGATTTCTCCTTAACTACCGTAAGGGTCATCCCCAGAGATGCTGCCAATTTAGAGGCCCGTTTTTTATTACTTGCCTTTACCTTCATATTACAAATATACTATTTTTTACTTACTAGAAAACCTAGATATTCAAGTCCTTTTTCGAAAGCAACTTCAATGTAATTATCCTTTTCGGTTAAAAGGCCAAGTATTTCAAACTCAATCGATAGTTCCTCATAATTCAGGCATATTGCCATTCGATACAATCTTGTCCTTTCAGGCGTGCTCCCTGAAAAAAATAACCTTTTTTCAGGATGTGTTATAAAGAAGTATCTAACCGCGGAGACGACCGTAGAAAGAATTTTATTTCGGTCTTTGTTATCATCCCTTGCAAGGTCATCTATGGTGCCATCTGCCTTTTTATTGCCGAATGCAAGCATCAAGGTTGACTCGTCAAGGGTTTTGGTAAACTGTATTATCTTAGGTATCTCGCCCTTGGGGCCCTTACTTGTGAATTCGTATTCCAGGTAATCGTCGCTGATCGATAGGTTGTCATACCTTTCATGTTTCATAGGATTCTTCTTTCTGCATCTGTGGCTCGACATACATCCTCATGCACGGATATTGAGGTGTATGATTCTTCCGCAAGGTCGTTTGATTAATTAAGTTCCTTTTTATTAGAAACAACTAATTGAAGCTTACGTACCAAAGAGGGTTCAACTTTTTTTCTGTCAAGGCATGTGCCTGGGTAACGGAATCGGCGCACGGTGTTTTTTTCTGGCACTCACCGCGTCGCCCATGCTTCCACCCTCCCCCAAAAAATGTCGCACTTTCAATTCATCATCTTAACAGTCAATTAAAGCATTTTACCACACCAGCTATCCATACATAGGGCCTGGCCAATAGTTTTGGCCGCAATAAGTTCAGGCTTCCTGGCATTTGCCGGGAAGCTGATCTTTAAAAGACCGTTTTATGAAGAAAACAGTAAAGGCATGTTGCTTATTCATATTGATAAGCTGTCTGTGGAATGTCGCTGGTGCACAGGATAAGAAACAAACCAGTGCAGAATATCAAAAGATGCGGGAAGAGCTATTGAAGAAGATGAAAGACCTGCCACCGGATGAAGCCAAGAAGGTGATGGACATGCTGGAGCAGGGCGAAAAGAACATGGCGAAAGCCGGGCCGGAAATGAGAGAGCGGGAAAAGGACACTGCTTTGTTTCCTGGCAGAAGCGGCAAGCTTTCTTCTATACCGGCTAAGGTCATGACGAAGGCGGAAGTACAAAAATACGTCGGTGCTGTGTATACCACCATCGTTACGAAAGTTCCGGCGGCACACAAAAAGGAGATTGACAAGATCATAACTACCACCGCACCCGGTAAACTATCGCAACTCGCGATAGCGGGCTGGTATTATAGAAAGGCGCCGGTTACCGCCGTTGCCCTGGCTGCCAAAGCGAGCGAACAAAATGTAGATGATGGACTGGCTTTGAATAATCTTTCGGCCTTGCTGAACATGGGTAATGTACCGGAGAAAGCCATTCCCATTTTGCTGTATCTCGTTCAGAAGCTGCCCAATGATCCGCTCGTATTAAATAACCTGGGGCAATGTTATGCAGCATTGGGCGACAAAGCCAATGCTAGATTATACCTGCTGCGTTGCGTAAAGATAAACCCCAAACATCCGGAAGCCAATAATACCCTTGGCCATATCGAGGCTGCAGAAGGCAATAATGCCAGGGCGACGGATTTTGCTAAAAACTCCCTGGAGGGAGGCTTTACCGAGGCCGCCAGCAACCTGTTGAAACGGGTAGAACCCAAAAAAGTATATGAAGCAACTATCCCCAAAGTAGAGTTGCCCGACGGGTTTAATGAATATAAAATTAAATTACCCCAGCTGCAGCTGTTGGTGACGGAGGCTGAAGCGGTCAAGGCAGATACGAGGGCTTTTGGTGATGCATTGGTGGCTACTTCCGGCAAGTTAAATAATCTGTACGGTCCGTTAGAAAAGGAAGGCCTCGCGCTGATGCAAAAAGAACAGCAGAAACTATTTGCCAATCCCGACAGGCTAAGCAACTTTGGCCGTACCTTCTCTTCGCTCGCCACTTTTAAATTAAGGCATTTCTCGAAAAATGTGCGGGCCGATACCGATGTGCTGAAGAAGATTGATGAAGATCATAGACTACAGGTAACACGACTGGACAGTAATTATAAAAAGAAGGCCCTGTCTATAGAGGCAGAGTATACTGAAAAGATAAAAGGGCTGAAATGTGCAGACGGCCGGCCGGGCGATTGTGCTCAATTGGAAAGGTTGACGAAGGAACGCTGCATCAAGCTCAATGATGCCGCCAATATTTACCTGAAAGACCGGGCCGGGGCTACGGAAAACTACCGCCGGAAGCGGCAGCACTTTTCATTAAGCGTGTTTTACGTTACTTCCTACTGGGGTTATCTTTCTGCCCAAAACAAGCAATTGGCCCAGGCTGCCTATTATAAGGCTGCACAGGAATATATAAACAGCCTTAAGATCTTCAACAACTCATTTACAATTAATCCCGCCTGCGGCTACCAGGACAGAAAGCCTGTAAAGCAGGAAATCGCTCCTGAATGGAAACTGGAATGTCCTGTTGATATTAAGATTCCTTTTGTTGTGGGCGAGCTATCTGTGAATTGTGAGGAGGCAGGTTTTAGTATGGGAGAAGGTGCTCAATTCAGCTTTACGCAGAACTTCATAACCCGTCAATCTACGTTTTCTATAGGCATTGGTGCCAGTGCCTCTACAGGTGCCTCCCTGCCGGGCGTTGAAGGCAGTTTGGCAGCAAGTGTTAGTCAGACCTTATACATCACCTACGATGGCATCAATCATATTTCCGACCTGGGCATGAAATTCGGCGCCGGTGTTTCTGCCGGGTATGAATTTTCCGGTAGCGTATCGAAAGGTGGCTTCGAAATAGAAGCGAGTAAAGAAGGAGGCAGTGTAAAAGCAGGAGTAGGTTACACGATCGGCATTAGTAGTGGTTATGGACCTCATATAGATTTTGAAGAAGGCCCCTTCAAGCAGCTGTTTGCCGGCGAAAAGCAGGTAAATCCGCAGGTGAACATTTATAAGAAATAACTTACTGTTTAATCCGCTGGTGAATTTCTACGTTGATAACCTGAATTCAACGGCATTTTCGAACACCTCAGCACGCTATTCGCGCACACCGGCCGTCAAAGCCTTATTCCAGGTTACCAGGCAGCGTTCTACCAACAACATAATGAATTTTGATGTCGTTTGTTTGCTCACGCGAACCCCTGCAATTCAGTCATCATAAACGACTTGTATGGACATCCAACTTATGTCCTGTACCGGTAAAAAAACGAAATCTGTATCTATGCAAATCAAATCCATTTTACGGCCACGTGCCAGACTGTTGTTTACCCTGCCAGTTATTGGCCTCCTGCTGGCCCTCGTAATAGGGTGCCACAAAAAAGACAAACCAGCGCAGGATCCTGGAATAACTTCATTTTCACCGGCTGAGGCAGCCGAAGGTGCTACCATTGTGATAAAAGGTGTTGCTTTTTCGTCCGACAAATCACAGAATACGGTTAAGTTCAATGGCACGCCGGCAACCATAAACACGGCCACCGCCACAGAGCTTTCGGTGACTGTTCCTGAAGACGCAACAACGGGAAAGATCACGGTAACCATAGGTGACAAGGTTGTTGCTTCTGCTACCGATTTTAAAGTAAACCCCACGGCTCCCATTATTTCGAACCTGATACCCGAAAAAGGCGATATTGGCCTGCTGGTGGAAATTACCGGCAACCGCTTCACCGTAAACAGCAAGGTGTATTTTGGCGGCATAGCAGCCACGGAAGTAACTTTCGTAAGTAAAACAAAACTTACTGCCAAAGTTCCTGCAGGAGCCTTGAACGGAAAGGTGAAGGTAACGGCTAGCAGCCTCGAAGCATTGAGCATGGCCGACTTCTGGGTGAAGCCAACCATCACTGGGTTTACCCCCGATAAGGCAACAGAAGGAGATGTCATTGAGATCAGTGGGACCAACTTCAGTACGGTATTAACAGATAACGCTGTACGCTTTGGTTCTATAGCGGCCACTGAAATTACAGAAGCTACCGCTACTAAATTAAAAGTGAAAGTGCCGGCGGCTGCCCCCTTCGATAAGATCAGCGTAACCATAAAAGGCCAGGAAGCTATCAGTGCTGAAAAGTTCACCATACTTCCTTCTATTACTGCCTTTTCACCCGACCACGGCCCAAGAGGATCGCAGGTATCGCTGACGGGGAAGAATTTTCTGGCGACTGCGGAAGTTTGGTTTGGGCCTTTGCAAATTACCAGCTTTACAGAGCGAACCCCTACAAGTATTAAGTTCGATGTGCCGCCGACAGCTTTAACTGGTAAAGTAGTGATAAAACAGGTGGGTAACACTGTAGAGGGGGGCTGGTTTACGGTGACCAATCTAATGGAGTTGCGCAACAACATGGAATATGGTCATTACCGGGATAACATTTCATTCGTGCATAATAACAAGATATATGTGGGCTTGGGTTATGGCAACGGTAGCAATACCAACCACAATCCTGGCTTCAGGGTATTTGATCCGGCTAGTAATACCTGGTCGGCCGGACCGGTACTGCCCTCCACTATGCTCCCACGCAACAATGGCACAGCTGCGGTTTTAAACGGAAAACTGTATGTTGGCGCCGGCAGCAATTGGATGGGGAGTACGCTTAACTATCTGAACGACTGGTGGCAGTATGATCCGGCCCAAACCGGAGATGCAGCCTGGAAAAAAATGAATGACGCGCCTTATCAACTGGACGCTACCGGTACATTTACCATTAACGGGGTATTATACACTGCCAGGAGCCAAAGCATTTACCAGTTTGACCCTGCCGCTGCTGCTGGCATGGGCACTTTTACCAACAAAGCGGTTGCAGGGGTACCCTATATCGAGAAGGCAACTACGGTTGTAATCGGTAATGATCTGTATTGGTTTGGTGGCTATTCCAAAACTACGTTTAGCTGGACCAATAAATTGTATAAGTATAGTCCGGCAACCAACAGCATCACCAGCAACCTGGCTGATTGCCCGGTAAGTCCGTATACGGAATCGCCTGGCTTTACGATAAACGGAAAATTATACGTGCTGGTGGCAGAAATTGTCGGAACCATTTCCCAGGTGAATTTGTATGAATATGATCCCGCCACCAATAGCTGGAGCAAGATGCTTACCCTGCCCAATACGTTTATGTCTGGAAATTACAACGCAGCCGTAGTGGCCGGGAAAATCTATGCCTGGACACCTGAGGGCATCGTGTATAGGTATAATCCCAATTATTAACAGCCAATCCATTATCTATTCTTTGTTCAAGGTCACAATTTGTGACCTTGAATTTTTAATGCCAGTTATGCCCGCACTACCTGCATCGCTTTGAGCGAGGTGCTACGATTTATTAGCGCAAAGACACAAGGACAGGAACTGGTAGCGCCGACAAGAGGTGTCCGCTGACCATTAGCGGCCTATTGCCTGGAAATTTTATCTATTGAGAATAAAACTCGTCCAGCCACTGGTTCCTATCTGAAAGCCATCTTTCACAATGGTAGTGTAATACTTGTAAGAAGTACTTCGGTATAAGACTGGGAAAAAGTTGTAGGATACATTCAACAGGAGATCGCTATAGTAGCCATAGTTATAGGTAGTGTTATCAAAGCCCGGAATAAAGTTGTAACTGATTGCGAGATTCTGAATCCTTCCGTAAGCGTCGTAGTAGGTGACAGGCGTCCCATTTTCAAAATAGAAATGGGCAACCAGTGACAATTGATTTAGTCTGGCGTTTTGTATGGTAAACTTTGGCATCACCTTAATGTTGAAATTGTCAAAGCTTTGTATGTTTATTATGGGAGATATGACCGGGCCATTACGGTACGTAAAATAGGCAGCTCCGGCTTGAGCAATTTCTCGTACCTGATCATCAAACACGGAAATAATTACTTTTAGATTGTGATTACCGGTTGCCAGATGCAATTCCTCATAAGGAATGAAAAGCTGGGTATTAAATAGTGTTGAAGCGTAGTTCGCAGTTACTTCCTCACCTACTACAACATTACCATTGTTCGAATAGTATTGCTGGTTAAAGTCTTTAAGCGGGGTGCCGTTTGCATTATAAAAAAAAGCGACAAACTTGCATTTCTTGCCTTGTGCATTTTGGATTTGATAGTTTCCATTGATACCTATGCCATATTTGCCATTGCGAAGCAAATTGTGCGTAATGGCCACGTTGTTAAGTTGGCAAGAGGCAGCAGCACTACTGCTGGTAACACCCGGTGATGTAATAGGTGGGGTATTGTAAAATGGATACATTTCTCCTATGAGCTTCTTATCTCCCGCCGAAAGCTCGGTATTCCAGCTTACAGAATAACCATCCATGGTTAAGGAGCCATCTATCGGATAATGCATGATCGAGGAGGGATCATATTCCTTGTTGGACATTTCTACGCTATAGCGATTCAGTACCTGTTCATCTACCTTTTGCTGGCTCCAGCCCTGGAGCTGCATGTAATGAGCATAGACTTTGGGTTTATTCCATTGTATACGACTTATCGGTGATTTATGCTCATGCAATAGCCCCAGCGCGTGACCAAATTCGTGAAGGATCGTCCTTTTTAGTACAATTTCAGGAGTGGATTCACTGAATCCTTCATAATTCATCGTCTGTTTGTTCTGCTCAATATTCTTAGAATGTGTACCCGCATAAGACCAATATCCTGAAGGATCAAACCCAATTCGGATATCTGCATTGCCATACGAAATGAAGTTGAATTTTATGTTGGCAAAGCTTTCCCACACCCTGGCGTATTCTTTGATCTTTTGATGAATGTGTGAACTGCCTCCAAGAAACCGGACAGTTAAAATTGATCCATTTGTCCATTTGGCGTTAGCATCAAGTACGCCATATTGCACATTTTCGAGGGAGGTCGTCACTGCTTTATCTATACAGGATGTCAGTTGACTAAAACAGGGAGAGGTTAATGATAAAAAGATAGAGAAAGCAGCTAGGCGTAAGAGGTTCACGACGGAGGGTTTATGCTAATATACTGAGTATTATTATCAAAATAAAACACTTTTTAATATCCAAAAACGCCTGTTTGCGGATGGCTAAATATGTTTTGGAAGAATGCCGGGTTAAAACAAATTATCAAAAAGTTTAAGCTATATTTAATGCATTAAACCCTTGAACGCTATGCGCTCACTTACTGCTAGAGCCACTTTGGCTGGATTGTTCTTTATATGTTCGTCCCACTTGTTATCATTAAGGTCCCATGCCGCCGAATTTCCTTGGTTTAAGGTGATGGATTCCTATCAGGGATATGTGGAGTTTGTGGAAGGTACCCAAACCTCCAGGAATATATACGTGTTGCCTGTGCTTGGGCTGCCTGGTACTGCCTATTACCACAATACTCCATGGGGCTTCGGCGCACCTACTGCCAACACAGGCATAGAAATAGCGGATAATGGAGATCTGTTTTTGAACTTTAAAATACACACCAATACCAGTCATTTACCATCCAGCTTTAAGCAAGATGTCATTAACTACATTGCCGGTAAAGGATTTAATTTCTCAAAATATGCCACGGTAGCCCAAGGCAACTATTTAGTAACTTTTGTTAAGCCCCAACAAACCAAAGTCAAGTTATATTTAGACAATGAGGAATTTGAGACATTAACTTTAACTGGCATCCTGGACGCCAACTTCAATGGGAAGTTCCGCATTCCCGCCAGTAAGGTAAATTTAATAAGGCTGGGTAAATTTGATGTGAAAATAGAATATGATTTCCCCTACCAAAACTTCTCATCAATTTCGATCAATATTAAGGAGGAACTGCTGACGAAAATTAAGATTGATGTTTTTAGAGAGATCATTCAATCAACATCAAGTTCAAGTGGAGGTTTTTTCATTTGGAAATGGCAACAGCAAACCCATAGAGTGGTAGAAAAGAACAGGGTTAACTTCGATGCTTCAAATTCCAATAAATCAGACATCAGTATAGTATACAGGGATGCCACCCCGGCAATGCTGGACAGGATCAGTACGGTTTTGGGGTTTTACGCTACTACAAAGCAGGACCTTGTGAAGGCGCATAATGAAGCCTATGCAAAGGCGATGAATAGTAAAAATCTTGCTTTGGGCGACATGCACAAGAAATACATAGAAGCTGTACAGGCCGATGATATCGGGAAGTCAATAGATGTGCTGAAAGCTGCTGCAGCCTTAAGTGATGGAAACCTATTTACATTTTTGGCCTCGGGAGTCGCATTTTCAGATGCGTCTTCTTCAAGCTACAGTTCTTTTCATGGGATTAAGCGTGTAAATATTACCACGACATCGCAGCTGGCCTATAATGAGATAATGATCAATACGGTTAACGCAAGGCTAAGCACTGCAGGCATGCGGCCTCCCTCTATGACTCAGGCCATCAATGATGCATATCGACATAAAAATGTGGCTATATTTAATGTGCAATCATATATGCCGCTCTATACGGCAAACTGGATCCCGGCCTATTTTCAGGCGGCGATCAATAACGACATGTCTACAATGAAATATTTGACTACCTATTTCACCCCCATAGCGCAGGTAAATGCCATAAATGGCAACAGTCAGAATACGGCTTTGCATATTGCTGCTCAAAATGGAAATGTTGAGATGGTGAAACTGCTGGTAGAGTTTGGGGTTAATTTGAAAATGAAGAATAGGTATGAAGAAACGGCAAGGGATATTGCTGTAGATAAAGGGTTTACTGCTATAGCGGACTATCTTAAATCGAAAGAGTCAAATCTGGGATCAGCGCGGGTTAAGTTTCAACTACCTCAGGGATTCACACTTGAATCTGTAAATTATTATGGTCTGGAGCTGCCGTATATGGAAGGGTTGGATTTAAGAGATAAGGTGAGAGTATTTAATAGTAGCGATATCTCCTTTGATTACCATCCGGGTATTTATCAAATCTCTTTTATCATAAACTACCGGAATTCATATGGAGTACAGCAAAGTTCAATGATTACAAATGTTTATAAGATAAGGGCCGGTGGTCTGATTAATTATACAGAGAACTTGATTTTTAAACCGGAAATTCAATCCCTGTCTAATAATGCCACAACTTATTTAGGGACCATGGTAGATCCCATCTATTTGGATAATTAAAATACTTTACCGGGTACTCAAGCAACAATCGCCAGGTTGTTGTTGAAGTTAAAAAGCCCCACGTTGAAACGCAGGGCGTACACTAATCAAATTCGTTAAGGCCGGTGGCCGGTTATGGGTATCTTGTTATCATTTACTGTTTCAAATAGGTCAAGGGCGGACCCACCTTTTCAAAGCCGTGTTCTTTTCGCATATTATTCCGTTGTTCTTCCGACATGTTGGCTGCCACTCCTTCACTGAGTTTCTTAAAATATTCTTCCATCTTGCCGGCAGGTTGATGTAGTATCAGCACCTTCGCTTCTCCTGTTCCAACTTTTGCAAATGTATGAGGTACCATTCTGGGACCATATACAAAGTCGCCTGCTTTGGCATTGTAGGTGGTGTCACCTACCTTAATAAGAAATTCTCCTTGTAAAACATACCACCATTCATCAGTATCATAGTGCGTGTGCAGTATAGGTCCCCCTTCCTTTATGCGTGTTGACTCAAACATATACATGCCTCCGTCTGTGTCTTCTGAAGAAACTTTACAGTAGAAAGTATCTCCCTCAAAAAGAGAAAGACTTTTTCCATGACGGTCTTTGCCCGCATCGACCTTGAATCCTTTGCCAACCTTTTTGCCGTATTTGTCCCCGGCAAGTCCGCCAAAGGGAACGCTGAGAAATGCAGCGATGGCCAATCCAGCCCTCAAGAATGAATTTCGGTTCATAGACTTTTGTTTTTAGCGTTTGTAAAATAGGGCGTGTGGATGGTGGTGGGGTGCGTATGACGATCGCACGTTGATATTGGAAAAGTTGGGGGATTTCGGTGCTATGGTTCAATAAAGGTACTAAAGCTGAATTACTTCCTCCCCGCTCCCGCTGCTCCTGCTGTTGGTCAATTCGAAGATACGGTGGCTCACAGGCGATTTCCAAATGCCCCGTGGCGAACCGTGGCATTTAGTGACTTTTTTAATTTTCTTTAACAGTAAGCATGCTGGCGACGGGTGTGGCCATGGAGGGGAATTGGTATTGTTTTGTTCGGTACTTGTTCGGTATTCGTTCGCTATTTCATTGGTAATTCTTCGTAAAATAGCGAAGGAGGTACGAACATGGTACGAACAAGGAGCGAACAAGGACCAGCTTAGGAAATAGTCAGGATCGAACAAGGAAAGGTGTCCTTTGCTAAAATAACTATACGGGTTTCCGGAGTTGTCTAAATGGGTTATACAGTAAACGGGGAGAAAGGACGCAACGCAGGGTTTTTGAAAAAAAAGTTTGCGTCGGCGTTAACGTTTACCTCGCCAACTTGTTTTAGTAAGTGAGAAGAGTCCTGAACATGCTATCTGTGGTAATTTTGCTGCTGCTCGCAGGCGCTGTTTCGGGAGGCTGTGTTAACAAACTACTTTTCTCTTTTTTAAGTCTCATGCGCTGTTTTGTATTGTGCCAACCAGTTTATTTAATCCAGCTTAAACAAGGGTGAATCAAAAAACTCTTTTAAACTGATGCCTGTATTCAGGCAAATATTACAATCGGTATTTCGTTGATAACCAGCCAAACCTAGATAGGCCTCCTGTTTTCTTCACATTGCCTACATATTGCCTGCACATTGCCTGGATATTGCCTGCGCTCTCTATGAAGAGAGGCCATATTCAGGCTATTTGTGTTGAATCGACAGGGAATTGGTGGGCCTGCTGCGGGCTTTGGAAGCCGGGTGCGCGATCTCATGGTCGTCGCCGCCTATCGAAGCTGGGTCAGACAGAAATGCCTGGTTCACTTTTTAGCTCTCTCTTCATCAGTAGCCGGGGGTATCTTTTCGTCGGCATGTTCTTCACCGCGCAGCACGGCGTCGTTGCGGACCTCTCCGTCGATGGGGAGGTCGGTATCGGCTGCGGGGGCGCCGGGATCTTCGGGAGCGGTATCGGGACCGTTGGCGGCGGGCAGCGGTGGCATAGTATCCTCGGGCTGGGTTCGCTTGGGAACCGGGGCACCTTTGTTGGGCTGCTGATTCATATGGCTTGCGATGGTAACAAAGAAGGTGTCGCAAAACGTATACCCGCAACAGGTCATTGAAATAAGGCGGATGCTGGTAAAAATATCTACATATTTGCCAGCTATTCCTCAAAACTGGTGATCCTGCCGGAAGGGCGTCTTCCCTACCCTAATGGGTGTAGGAATGAATGGTCGTTACCGGCGTTAAGGGATGAGAGAAAGGACGAGTACGAGGCAAATGAACAGGAAAGATTTGCGCAAGTAGCCGGGGGCGATAAACAAGTAGCTGGGGGCGATAAAGAGGCGGGCGTATGCGACGGATTTGTGCATCAGGGGGTATAGCCCGATGAGGTTAATGGTATAATCGCTGGATACGAGGATGAACCCGGCGCAAGCGCAAAAGCACCGGTATAGCCAGGAGGGCGATATGTGGGATGCTGTTTTCATAGGTATTGCCTATTGAAAGAACTGTGCCAAGGTTGAGCGTCATTTGAATGGCGAGGATGCAGGGCTTACTAAGTGCTGAAACTGACGGAGATGGGGTTTGGTGATGTGTTTTTAGGCAAAGGGGCAGTGAAGTTCCAGTGAAGTGGCAATGCGCCTCTTTCTGGTGCTGTGGGGGTATTGGAGCCGGTTTACGGGGAAATGGTCCGGATGGCCCGGAAAGGTGCCCGCAGGGTTGTCTGGGGGTGGTCACAGAGTGGTCAGGGAATGGCCTGAGGGTGGTCTTGCCTGCAGTACATCCCTTGTACTATACCTGTAGCACCCTTAGAGGACTCCCAGGCCACTCCCCTGGCACCCCGCCGGCTATTGGAGCAATGATAAGTGCGGGTACCCTTATTTCTTGCGCAACTGCGATATCCTGCCTATGGTCTTTTCGATCAGGTCTTTCGCGATGCCTTGTACTGGAAAAACTTTACAGGTGTTTGGTTTAATACTGAATGAGCTTTACAGGGTGCCCGATTGATACGGGTGTAGCTTTACAGGCTGCACGCTACAAAGGGGCGTCCGGTGGCCCGACCGTTGCGGGCCAATTGCCCGGAAATCGTACCCCATAGCACATGGTTTCGGGCAAGTGGCAGTGAAGTTCCAGTGAAGTGGCAGTGAAATGGCAGAAAACCGGGTGCCTGCAGGCTTTAGGTGCCGGGTTGGGGAGGTTGCCGGGAATTGCGCTTATTTGGGGCGTTTAGCAGGCTTAAAACGGCCAATCTTGCCGATGGTGGCAGGTTGGGTCGGTGGGCGGGTTCCTGTGGCCTAATGAGGCGCTAATGCGCGATCACGGGGTGCGGGCAACCTGACTTTCCTTGACACTAGAACGTAGATAGGCCGGGTCGGGCTGTTGAGTTGCGCATGGATCCAACCTGTGTGAGGCCTTTCATGTACTTTTTAGACCTGCATCACATCATCTTATCCATCAACAACACATTGAACTTATGACCATCAGGATCGGCAAAGACAAGAATAAAGTAGCCGGCTTTGTCCCTGGCTGCTTCATGAAGTATGGTGCCACCCGCCGCTTTTACGTTGCTTTCCCATTCCTTTACTTCCTGTTCCGATTCTGCAGAAAGGGTAAATATGACCTCGCTGCTTTTGAGGGTGCCGGCCGGCAGGTATTCATCTATTTGTGAACCCTGTTCAAAAAAGTGGATCACAAAGTCGTCATCTCCAAATGAAAAACTTGCCAATTGAGGCATGTCGTTGAATGGATTGGGCTTGCAGCCCAATGCGGTATAGAATTGCCGGGTACGGGTCGCGCTTTTTACGCTCAAATTGGCCCATATTTTTCTTCCTTTCATAAGTTGATCTTTTGGGAGGAGCCCAAAGCTACAAAACCTTCTTGGAGCAGTCAGCCTGTTAACCTCACCATCTGTACGCTGAAAAACGTCGTATAAACGCTTAATTTGGCGGCGGCTAAAGCGGCCTTTCACCCGATACACAACAAATGAGCGTAGTACAAAAGAAATGATCTAATACTTTCACCTTCTCTACCGCCTGGTGATACAATGCCGGCAGATCGACATCGTTCGTGCTGAAATTGGCGCGGTAAGAAAAAACGAGTTGGAAGAATGCGTCGATGCCAATTTGTTCAGTGGTGATCGGCACCAGGTCAAGCCGGAGGTTAGTATAGCCCGCACGTTTCAATAGATTCACCAGTTGTTTGCCGATGAGGCGGTTGCCCGATCTTTCCTGTTGCACCCCGATACTCTTCAAGATCAAGGATTGCAGTGGAGGAATCGCCGGATCCATCGAGATCCATTCATCGCATACATCGATGATCACGAGGCGGCCTGACTCCTTCAACGACGCTTTCAATTGTTGCAGGATGCCGGCCGGATCAGCCAGATGCTGAAAAACAAATTTAGCATACATGAGATCGTACGTAGTGGGTAATTCATCCGCTGCGGCCAGCGGGAAAAAATGCAGGTTCTCCACACTCCGATAGGTAACTGCATTGCCTTGAATAAATGCCGCGTTGTTATCGATGGCGTGCACAGTTGCATTGCCCGTTAGCATCGCCACCATGGCGGCCAGTTCGCCTTTACCGCAACCGATATCCAGAACTGACTGGCAGCCACTCAGTCCATGTTGTTGCAACAAAGCAAATTCCTGTTTGAGAAAAGTAGTGGCCTGCAATTGCAATCGTCCCTGCTCACCGATAAAATCTTTAAAGGCGGTTTCGGTATAAGATGGTTGGCTCATGGTATCGACATTATTTTGATCTAGGTGATAAGCTGTGGGGATCGTTGAACAAAGCCATCCACAATACTTGAAATACCTGGTATTTGTTTTTGATTCTCTCCCAGCAAAGACACCAGGGGCGATCGCACGGCTTCCAGCGAATGGGTATTGCTCAGGTCTGCCACCATGGGATATACATACATCCCTTCGGAGAACAATACCGGTTCTGCAGTATACCGGCGATAACCCAGCCGACTGTGAAAACGGTAAATGGCTGCTGTGGAACCTACAATAGAAAGGGTTTTGTGCAATATGGTGTACGTGTAGGCTGTGGCGGCTGTCACCAGCTGGAAAGCCACGCGGCTGTTGCGATAAGGAGTTGCTATCAGGAAACGGGTAACGGTAAAAGTTTCGGAAAGAATGCCCGTATCCTCAAACAGGTCGAGGCGGTAATTATCTTTTAGCAGGGAATAATCAGGGGGATGGTCGCCCGGGAAGTTGAGCCGGATACTTCCTATTACTTCATCGCCTTTCAGGGCTACTAAGGTCACAGCGTGCTTGTCCAATACATCCATTACCAGTCGTTGGCGGTGATCACAATGATCGACCGTTTTTTGTTGCTCCAGTACGAGGATATCGTATTTGAGACGGCACAAGGATAGGTATAATGGGCTGGACAGATCGGTTGCAGGAACCAGTACGATCTTGAAATCCATAACGATATTATATACCCTAATGTTAGCGATATTTTTCAGAACAAGTATCGTGACTGGACTGATATGCCTTTTCTAGGTCGCCAAATGTTCGATTTTGGATTTGAGCCAGGGCCTGCAAGCCGGTTGAAGCTCTGGTGTTTAATGTAAAGCAAGATACCTGGTATTCACAGACATCTAACGGTTACTTAAATTCTAGATAAGAAGTACTGATCGCATTAGCTTCCCAGGGTTGTTGTTTTAGATACTTCTTAATTTCATTCCATTCCAATGTTACATGGCTCCGTCAACCGCCAGACAGGCTGTGCTTAGTCCCCAATGGACCTCGAACCAAACCTGGTTCCCCTCAAAAGAAATTTCAAAATCATCCATTTTGAATACAGGAATTGAGTCTAACTCACTCAAACAATCCTCGAGGTGGGTGTTTGCTGTGCAGGCCCTGAAAGGCCATAGCCTTCAGTTCGGGTATATTGGGTTCCATGCGAAGTGCCTGCGTTTCAAAAATGCTATTTAAAGTATTGTAAATTTCCAACAGCTTTTAATTGTGATGCAGCGCATTTTTTGTTATTTAGCAAAAATATATCGCATTGAAAGATTGTAAGGCAAAATTTGGTGCAAATTTATATGTCGATACACTTGATGACTCTCCCGAAATCATTACTCGAATAACTGGCGTTGAATATTCTGAAATCTTAATAAGGGGAACCCAATTTTATAGTCCTTGGAGCAATAAAGCAATCCCAAACAAGAAAAATGAAAGGAACTTTTGGATTTACAGAACCCCCGAGATTCGCGATACAAAGGAATGGGAATTTGAGAACGGGATTGCGTCATTGCTCAACGTCCTAAATACCCAAAAAGAGAAGTTTAGGGAGTTGTTTTCGACTTATTCCAATAGCTACATGTTGGCGTATCTATCTGTTCATGATTTTCACGTGTCATTTTTACTTACAGATAAAATATATTCTGATCTTGCCTACTATGGTCTTAATATAAAGTTTGATTTGTATTCTCTTCCAGAGGACGCTGATGCAGATTCAGCGTAACCAGGCCCGGGATAGTCACTTCCTGTGTGATGTATAGCAGTGAGCAGGCCGTTTGATATAGCTCGTGCCCTCCCTGCTCAGGTCGTCAATAATAGTCCGACTGAAAAGATTGAGCCATACGCAAGTAGAAGTTGTCTGTAATTTCGCTATTCAGGTCGTCTACAAGTTTGGATAGGTCATTGCGCCTTTTAATTTTTTCGATTTCGCCGTTTATATAGGGGTCGATATTTACTTCGTCTTTAATAAGTTGTTTAAGCCCTGCTATATAAAATTGCTTTTGTTTTGTTATATCGTATGGTCTGTCGAAGTAATCTTCGTAGCGCCTGAACCAATAAAGGGAGAATTCTGCATAACCTTCAATTCGTGAATACTGGTGACCAAAGTAAGTGCCTCCATGATTCAGGTTTCCAAAAAGGCTATTCAACGTGTAGTAAATTTCAAACAGCTTTTTTCGTCTGGCTGAGTATTTGGCAATGCCATTTTTCTGTTTGAGAAAGTAAGCATACAGTATGTAATATTCGTCTTGTCCCGCCTCACTGTCAAATGTCAAATGCTTTTTGTTGCCTGAACTATCAACAAGGTCTACCCATATTTTTGAATAATAAGCGGTGTCTGGGTTTTTAGTATTCATTGAAGTTAGTTCGGGGAAATTATCGACTATGTCATTGAACTCTTCTTTTGAATACTTTAAAGTTTCTTTTGCCTGTGAGGATATATAGACCGTGTCCTTATCTGTATGATATTTAGTCCTTTCAGTTTTCTTCTCAGGCAATTCTATAATAACCTCTTGTGCTTTTTGGGCGGTGTCAGCGTTTGGGATTGTTTTGTCGTTAGTCTGTGGTTGAGCACAGCTGAAAAATAGAAGGGGCGTTAGGTATATCAGGGGTTTCATAAAACAGACTATTACTCGTAAATATACACAAGTTCATCACTATTGGTGATAGTGGCAAAGGGTTTATTGTTGTGGGGCGTAATTTGTTCAGGTATTTACCATCTGTGTCCTTTGCGACACTGACGACCTTCTTTGGTTCTTGCGATGCCTCCACAGGTGGGGCATTTATTGATGTACAGCTCGTCTTTATGCGTGTTCCATATTCTGATCGCGATTTCCTGGTTTAGCTTTAGTCTGTCGAGATTCGCCAGAAAATCCAATTCGTCGGCTGTTAGTTCATAGTCTTCCAGTTTATCTTTCATGACCTCTATCCCAGCCTTTTTAACAAGGAAATCCCACTGCATATAATTCGAATGCTTATTACATAGTATCATTTCCTCCTCGTTGCGTAGGTGGAAATAATTGCGGTAGATATATTCGAGAAGTTCTTGTGTCAAATTTTAGTTTTTTGCGCCGCAGCGTTTTTTTGTCTCTCGGCTCTTCGTACCCGATTTGTTCCTGGACCTTATGACATCCCTGCCACAGAGCCTGTCATGGAGTCGATATAGTAGTTGGAGGCGTATATGGCCAATAAAATAAGTAAGGTGTCCTGGGCCGTGTTGTCGAAGGTGATCTCGTAGTTGTAGTTGAATTTGCTCCAGTTAAAATGTGGGGCAATATGAATGATCTTTTGCCCGTCTTTGTTTTCAATGATAAATTTTTGTTGAAAAATACCTTTTGCTTTAAATAGGAATTCTTGCCCGTCCTCGAAAGCAATCACGATATGTCCATACCAATTCATTTTCAAATGTGCGATGTCTGTTCCGTTGGTGGAGACGGTAATGCTGGTTTCAAAAAAGCCATGCGGTTTTAAGGAATACACAGTCGAAT
Source organism: Paraflavitalea sp. CAU 1676 (assembly GCF_029223285.1). Taxonomy (GTDB): domain Bacteria; phylum Bacteroidota; class Bacteroidia; order Chitinophagales; family Chitinophagaceae; genus Paraflavitalea. Next base: position 21,865 of record NZ_JARHUJ010000013.1, read on the forward strand.
TCGCCAGCTTGATCTCAGCCTTGAACGAGAGTAAACTGCTATAGGCCAGTTCGCCGAGTATTGTTCCGTTATCAATTAATTGAAAGTGTTTTCTGTCGGTCGATTTTGCTTCCATATTAATTAGTTTTCGGATTTCTCCTTTGCACTAAGTTACATGCTTTTTTCCACCTCTAAAGGTTAGTTAACATTGAATTCACCCCTGATCGCGCTAGTGGTTGGCTATAGAATGATATGCCCTGCCTTTAATACGCCTTCCTTCTTCCCGGTAATGGGGTCGTCGATATACGCCCCCATAACCGGGATTGCCTTTCCTCCCTCTATCTTGTAATATGGCTCGGGGTAATCTCGCTTTATGCTGGCTTCAGGTAGCTTGCTAACGTCAAACCAAACAGTGTCGGCAAACTGCATGTTTTGGGCTGTTAGTCCTTTCTTATGGTAGGCGTCAGTAGTATTATAGTGATGACTTGTTGCATGTATGAAGTGCTAAGGATGGTGGGCCTTGCTCTAGTCGGCATTTGTCAAATCGTCAACAATGTCAGTAGCGAAAGCTGAAATCTCACTGTTTGGATGGTTGGTTAATTTTTGGAAAAGCTTGAGATCTGCAAGGAGTTTCTGTTTTAACGCTCTCTCCCAATCGGCTGGTGTATGATTGGTTGCAGTATAATATTTGTCGCTCGTGCAGGTTGAAAAGCCCCTTATTATGTCCAATATCTCGATCCGGAGTTTGTTGTCAAGTTTTGTAAGTCCTATTTTTAGAATGTCATATGATGGTAGAGCGGCTGTAGAAATGTAAACATGTTGATGGCAAAGTGAGCACCATAGCTGATGGGTTGCGTCCATTGAAATTTTATTATCAGCACAAAACAGGTTCTTTAAATAAAAAGGGATGGTGTTTGTTGCACTTCCATATGCAGTATGGTAGCCTGTCCAATTTATTTTATCAATTTCATTCTCTATATCAGCCGGGATTTCTATGGGACAGGTTTTGGGGATCAAACTGGCAGCAAGGTTACTACCTGTATTGTCTGTTGTCTTCTTAAAAAAATCAAATAGTCCCATGTTATACTGTCTATGGAGTAATGCCCTTAAATATACACAAGTTTAGCGGCAAGGGAGGGGTTTTTAAGATAAACGGAATGTATAATCGATGGAGGTGGTTTTTCGCGTCAGGGGCTCCACCTGCGTTCTACCTATTGAACTGCCTCAGGTGGTGGTCATTGTGTTTGTAGGCAAAGATGCCGATCTGCTCTTTCGTCATCTTCCCGAAAAAGTCGTGGATGAAATGGTCGTTGGAGAAATGCTCGTAGGCTTTAATCTGGTTTACCCAGGTGGATAGGTGTAATTTCAAATCACCGGTTTTCTCTTTTACGGTAAACGCCTTCCCCGCCGGCATGTTCTTAGTTATCGGTTTATCGTCTTTGGTATTGCTTTTCAATGCAATTTTCCCAAATATCTTGCCGAGGAGGTCCTGTTTGTACACGAAATCTTTTTTGCCCAGTACCCATTCGTTCCAGATACAGCAATGGCGGGTCATCTGGAATATATTCATCTTGCCCCAGGCTGCTTGTCCGTTGTCGGGCAAAGAGTTGATCCTTTGCACCAGCTCATCCCGCGTTGCTTTGTCAAATACTGTTTTCATGGTCGATCGAAGTTGTTGATAGGTTGTAGAGAGAAATAGTTGCCCGAATCATCCTTGAAGAGCGCTTCGGTGCCATAAAATTCTTTGGTAGGCACTTTAATGAACTCCACTCCTTTTGCGCTCAACTCTTCGTAGGTCGCAAAGATGTCATTGCAGGTCAGTACGCCACATCCGAATATTCCTCTTTTGATCATGGCTATGAGTGCCTCCGCATCTTCTTTGGGAAACAATTTGCTGACGGTAACGGGAAATAATACCAGTTGCAGGTCGGGCTGGCCGGGAGGCGAAACGGTGAGCCAGCGGGTGCCTGGTCCCATAGGTATATCATCTACCAGTTTGAACCCCAGTTTGTTTACATAGAAGTCATACGCGCTATCCTGGTCAATAACGTGAATGTTCGTAACGGTCATCTTGGTGATCATTGCGTTTGTTTATTGGTGAAGCATAACGCAAAGATGGGGGGAGTTTTACTGGTGGGCGTCTTCAAAATTGCTATTCTCGTCCCAGCCGTGCATAAAGGCGTAGCATTTTGGGACGAATGCCAATGGATTGGCGGCTACCTGGTTTTTCCGTTGGGCGCATTCGGCGATGTATTGAGAGGGCGTTTTGCCTGCCAGTTTGGTAAATAAGCCGCTAAAGCTGCTAACGCTTTCAAAGCCAACCGAGAAACATACTTCACTCACTGATTTGCTTTGTTGAAGCAGTTCCCGGGCCTTATCGATTCGTACGGAAATCAGGTATTGGTGTGGCGTTTTGCCGTAGATCGATTTGAACAGTCGTATAAAGTGAAATTTAGAGAAGTAGGCTTCGTCCGAGATATTGTCGAGGTCGATTTTCTCTGCGTAGAATCTGTCAATGAAAAGCTTTGCCTGCACAATCCGTCTATACAGGTAGATCCTGGGATAATGGTCTGCTGCTATGGTCTTTACCGTTGACATGTGCCAGGCGTCTCTTTATCTTGATCGTCATCGTATTTGCATTGCTATATTATGACAATTTCTAATGTAAAACAAAAAGGAATAGCCCGGCAACTTATAAAGAATAGCAAGAATTATGTTGCCTCAGTACTTGATCGGGAAGCTATTATTCTTCTTACTTGAATAAAGAGCCAAATCAGGAGACAAACTATCGGGATGCCGAAGTTTATGTACAACCACTTTTGGTCTTCTGCCTGAACCTGGCTGGCTGAAATGATTACAGTCGATTTTCTAGCCAATTCAATCACACGTGGGCGTGCAGCAGCATCCTGGAGCTTCAATTCGTCTGGTTGCCTTATTTTAACTTCAATCGTGTCTCCGATTTCAATGAATTCGACGCTGTTTTTGATCAGCTCGTTGTCTTTGATCGTTTTTAAGGCCCCTTCTGATAACCAGAAACGACAAGGGTAGTTTTTGCCTTTGAAAGTATATCTGCTGGTTCCTTCGCCGTCATAGATATATTCGGGCTTGTCTTGAATATAAATTTGCCTGGCGATCAGGGGCTCTCCCAAGTAGTATCTATCATACTTATAGACTAAGTTAAACCCAATTCCACCAACTGCAATTAGTAATAATGAGGATGATAGGCTGATCTTTTCTTTGTTTTTGTTTGCCCGGTCACGATTCATGTCTATCCTGCTTTAATCTTATAAACCACCTTGATTTCCATGGGGTCATTGGGTGTCGCCTCCTTGGTATCTGTAAGCATGATGAGTTCCCCTTCCTTTAATGAAATGATGTTGGTGTTACTTCTTCCATTGAGGGTCAGCTTAATAGTTTTACTCTTTTTGTCATACACCCAGGTGCCTTTTGATTTGTCTTTCGGGTCTTTACCTGTTAGCGTGAACGTTTTGTCTTTGTTGAATTCGTAATTACTTTCTGCAGCACCGGGCATTCTTCCGATTTTCATGTTGCCCAGTATGGCATAGTCGATTTCCCATTTTTTGCAAAGGGCTATCTCAATGCTGTCTGTTGAGAGGTCAATGGTTTGGCTGAACGCTTGGGTAGTTGAGAAAAGGAATGCGATGATCGCTGTAAGGATGAGTTTGTTCATAAAGTGTTTAGGGTTGAGTTACTTTTACAGTTGTTCTATACCTACGATCCTTATTTCCCTGGAAGTATAGGTGAATTTGAAAACAGACCATAATTGTGTAGTGCGGGAACTGTTGGTTTAGTATTGGGTGGGCGATTTTAACGCATGATCACTGTTAAACTAAGCTCCCCATCTTCCAGTTTACCTCCGTTATGGAGGAATTGATTGATGGCATCAAACTCCGAACTTCTTCCGGCAATTTTAAACACTGTTTCTTTTACCGGAGAGTTTTGGAAATACTGCTGAGTGACTTCGTGAATGATCAGGTAAGCTTTCGTTTCGCTATACTTCCGTTCTATTTGTTTCTTCTTACTGTAGAATTCCAGGTAAGAGTCTTTCCAATTGAAATCTGGTAGTAAATGCCGCACAAAAGCGATCGGTAAAAACAGGAATATCTCTGTTGCTTCCTTGCCGGGGATGCCATTTGCCGTAAACAGCTCAAATACTGCCTCATTTTCCAACACTCCTTGCTCCCCCAATAATTGTATGGCTTTCTTTACATATTGCGGAAATTCGGCAGAGACTTCGATGGGGAAATTATCCTTAATTGGTTTATTGGTAAACAACGACTTAAAAAAAGACATGGTATGATGTAGTTTGCATTAAATATATTCAATTTGCCTACCTGCCGGCGAACAAATAGGCCTGTCTGTAAACAAGTGGCATCTTTTAGGCACCAACGGTTTAGTCAAGGACCAGGTGGAGGCTCCGGACCAATTCTTTACGCTCCTTGTCAACGATTTCTTTTGCTGCTTTCCCTTGTTCTCCTTCGAAGATATTTCCAGGCAAGTTGCCGTAAAAGGATTGTTGAAGTGCCGCTTTTTCTTCCTTGATGGAATTGAAGTACTTAATCATTCGTGGCGTGGCAACGAAATAATAAATGTCAGATGAAGGGATATTACCCCGTAGGAATTTATGCACTATTTTGTCGCATTCAAGGTCATTCAGTAGTTGGTATAGCTGTTTAGCTTTGGGAGAGTTGGCGAGTTGTAACTTATAAATATTCCCTTCTAGTTGCTCTCCGAATCTGTAATAAACGCCTGCTAAATATGAATACTTCTTTTCTTCGGTATCTAGTTTGCGATAGATGAAGCTCCCTTTTGCGTCGAAATATTCGTTGTGCATCCGGCTGGCAAGTGCTGGTGATAAAATGATTGAATTTCTTGATTCCTCAAATTGAGGGGCGGCTTGTATGCTGTAGTGCTTGATTATGTAATTACCAATATAGGTTGCCAATGGCTCCTCGTAAGGGTAATATTTGTCAATCTGTGTGGCCTTATCGATATATTGAAACCTGCCCAGGTAGTCTGAGAAGGTACCTGCCAGAAAATGGTCGGGGTTGATGGTGGCTTCGAAATTGGTACTATCCTTGGGCGCTCCATATTTCGGCTGACCATAGGTTGGTGTGCCAATCAGCGAAATAAGAACGATTGATAGAATGAATGTTTGTTTCATGGATGGGCTTGCAGGGGTTTAAGTAGTACGTATAAAGTCAAGATCGAAATAGTACTGATCGTTGTCTTTTTTGTTTACATAAAGGGATGTGTACTTCTTGCTTTCCAGTCTTAGTCGCAGAGACTCTATTGGCATTTCAATGCTGTCACTTATATATTCTCTGATTTTTCCCGTAGTGTCTTTTTGTATGCAAATGATAACAGAAACCGTCCTTTGCTCGCTATTGGAAGTTTCATTAGGCTGCAGGTCGGGAAAGTATTCATTGGTCCTGATTGCGCAGTCCTTGAAGTATACAACGATCTTAATACCTGTTTCTTTGAGCAATTCCTGACCCGCCCTGGTAATATTGTTTTGCCTGATCAGCTTTCTTCGACGGATCAGGCCCGAAACAAAATACCATACAAACGCCAGGGCAAAAATGATGATAAAAATGATAAACTTGGTCATAAGGGGCGGGTAAAAAAAGTACTTAACCGCCGTGAAGGTAAAGAGCAATACGGCATGTAACCAAACACAAACCCGTAACTGTGCCGTTTTACCCCAAAAGCGTGTCAAAATGACCGATAAGTGTGCAGTGCGAGTCACCCTATCACATCCCTTGCTCAATCAACAATAGATTAAACTTGTGGCCATCAGGATCGGCAAAAACGAGCGTAAAGTAACCGCCCTTGTCCCTCCCTGCTTCCTGCAAAATGGTACCTTCTGCAGCTTTTACGCTGGTTTCCCATTCCTTTACTTCCTCCTCGGATTCTGCAGAAAGCGTAAATATGACCTCGCTGCTGGTTGTGGAACCGGCAGGCAGATATTCATCTATTTGTGAGCCTTGCTCAAAGAAGTGTATCACAAAGTCATCGTCACCAAAACAAAAACTCGCTAATTGAGGATAGTCGCCGATTGGATTGGGTTTACACCCCAATGCAGTATAGAATTGCCTGGTACGGGCTACATCCTTCACGCTAAAATTTGCCCAGATCTTTTTTGCTTTCATATGGTTGAATGCTGGTGTTAATTTTATAAGATTCCCATTGATGCTGGCTTGCCTGTTATTTGTACGCAATTGCTGCGCTGGAAGGCCCGGTCAATGGCATGATGGCGGTCGATTTGAAGCCGGTTTGCTTAGCCCACCGGTTAAAATCGGCAAATGTATAATCGAATCCATCTGCCGTTTCAATGAGCATATTCAGGCTCATCATCAGGCCAAATGCATTCTGCTTTCGTTCGTCGTCTATGATGGCCTCTATGGCAATGAAAGCGCCTCCCGCAGGTAAGGCATCGTAGGCTTTCTGCATAAGCTTGATCTTGTTGTCTTCGTTCCAATCATGCAAGATATTTCCCATGGCGATCACATCGGCCTTCGGTAACGGTTCATTAAAGAAATCGCCGTTGATGGCTTTTACGCGGTCTGCCAGCTGAAATTGTTGAATGGTTTTATTGGCAATGGGCTCCACGGCAGGCAGGTCCATCGTAGTACAGGTCATATGCGGTTGATGTTTGGCAACCATGAGCGATAGCACACCAGCAGAGCCGCCGGCATCCAGGAATGTTTTATACTTCGAAAAATCGAACTTGTTGGCGAGGGCTATGAAATTGCCCATCTGAATGCCCGTCATCGCATTGACAAAGCCGTTCAATCGTTCCGGGCTTTTATACAGTGCTTCAAATACCGGTTCACCACCATCTTTCACTTCGTTTTGTGCTTCTCCGGTTTGCAGGCCCTGACCAAGATTGCCCCAGAAGCCATACAGCCGGTCGTTGAACATTTCCAGGATACCGCCCATGTAGCCGGGCTTTGCTTTATCCAGAAAGGTTTCGGTATCGAGGCTGTTGGCGTAAACGGCGGTGTCGAGCACCCCTTCTCTTTTTAGAAAGCCAAATGCACAAAGGGCGTCCAGGAAATCGTATAGGTGCCTGTCGGTACAATTCAGGTTCAAGAGTGATTTGATCTGCGAAGCGCTCATGTTTGGCCGCTTTGCTAAATGTGTAAACAGCTCGAATTGTACTGCGGTGAGCAGGATCTTTGAAGCCCAGAATCCGGAGCCAATTTGCATGATGGTAGCCGGCGAAGCCTGGGAAGTTTGTTTCTCCATTGTCGTTAGATTTATTGCTTGTGCAAAAGATTATGGGTGCCGAAAGGTAAGGTGGTGAGTAAGCCGGGAGATCTTCAAAGGGAGGAGATTTGTGGGGGACGTCAGCAAAAGTAGAATAAATATCCCATGCAGGGCAGGATATTCCTGGCCGCTGTTGGATAATGGCAGTAGAGGGGGCTACTTCGGCCTGAGATTATTTGATGTTGGTCAACGGAAGTGAAGCTTTTAAAAGATGCCTGGCTGCCACGGGATGGCCTTCAACGGTCCAAATGCGGCATTGTAGGTAGCTTCCGGCATGGTCTGGCTCCCGGTCAATAATAAACTGTCCGCTCGCCAGCTATACTTATTGATGGTTATTGCATCACGGGAGCTCTGGTAGCGGGATATTACTACCTTATCCTGGCTGTTAAATTGGGGGTAGCTAACAAACTGGCGAAGCTCCTTGAAACCATCTTTTGTGTTGAGGATGATAATGCAGTTCTCTTCTGTGATTTTGCCGGTCATACCAACATTGATCACCATATCCCTTATTGAATCAAAATTGCAGTCTATGAATTTTGCCTCCAGGCTTTCATTGCCACCTACAAACTGAAATACCACATCGTTTTCTTTTCGGGCGCTATCGAAATGGGAAATGACATGGACCCCGCCTTGCGCCCGCCAGGTGTATTGGTAAATGTCACTGGTGTCCGAAAACAGCCGTCCGGACATGGTGCTATGGCTCGTGTCCTTGAACGTTTTTGAGGTAGCGGCTGTGGTGTTGTTGTCGCTGTTGCAGGAATAAAAGCAGGCGATGAGGGCTACGGACAGCATGGTCAGGATAAGTTTCATTGTTTTGTTTTAGGCATTTGGCTAATGCCGTAAAACTACAAATCCTTTTTGGGGCGGGCAGTCTATACGTATTGCATTCTGTACGTTGAAAAATGTCGTATAGACGCTTAAAAATGCGGGGGAGTATTTCCTCCCGGCGATGGCAGATGATGGCTGAATATGTCAGGCACTCATTTCTTCCAGCTTTTTGGCGATATGGTTCATCACCTGACCAAATTCTTTTTCGGGGCTGAATTCCACGAACTTCAGGTCTTTCTTTACGATGCCGGTGTGTCCGGGGGGCAAATAGAACATATCGCCAGCTGCTAGCGTTTCTTCGGTGCCGTTATCATATTTTATCAGTATCTCCCCTTCCACCACATATCCCCAATGCGGGCAATGACAAACGTCGTTTTTGAGGCCCTGCAGCAAGGCTGAAAAATCGGTACCTGCGGGCACTTCATTAAAGGCGGCTGTGAGTCCGCCAAATCCTGTCATATTTCTCATGGTGGTGCCGGGTGCCTCCATGATTACCGGGATGTCTTCCTTCTTGATCTTCATATGAATTTATTTTATAGGTTAAAGAATACCGATAAAGGCTAAATTCTACTACTTGAAGGTGGGTACATTTCCTGGGGGGAAGTTGGTATGCGTTATAAAGGTAAGTATTTTACTTCTTCATAAATTTTAATACTGCCGGCGCTTTCCGCTGGCGATTCAGTACTACATAATAAATACCGGGCTTGAGGCCTGCGAGCGGAACCGACACCTGGGTGCGACCTGCCACCGACAATATGGGCTGTTGCCTGCGGCCATCGGGTGCTACGATGTACAGGGTTTCCCAGGCATCCGACAAACGCAGCGTTTCAATGTATAATACATCATCGGCCGGTATTGGATAGGCCCGTACACCCAAGCGCGCGCCATCGATAGCGGTTACCGCAGTATAGGCATAGTTCAATTCTTCGGAGCTTATCCAGCAGTCCTTCGGCCTGGCCTGCACCAGGTAGGTACCACTTTCGCGGGTGGCGAACGTAGCGCCAGCCGCACCGGTACCGGAAAACACTTCTGTTTTTCCGCTGCCCGTTACTTTCATCCATACGTACAGCGTCGAAGCATCGACGTTGGTTACCCGCATCGATTGGCCGTCCATCTGTACCAGCGGACGCGGCGTAGTGAATACTTTCACCGAATCGATATTTGATGATGTAGGTACCGGACAGGCAGCGCCCTCCACCGGCGTCATACGGAAATAATATTTACGCTGACCGGCCACCTGGTCAATGGGATAACTGAGGATCTGAGGATAACTTGTCGTACTGGTGTTGACCACCTTATACGCCCCATCGTTGATGCTCTCCATCAATTCGAGCTTCGTTTCGCTGGGGAATAAAGCAGGCCTTTCCAGCTCAACCCGGATAAACCCGCCTCCGCACACGATATCCTGTTCCACCTTTAAGGTTCCGAATGGTCGCACAGCGTTCACCACCAGGTTGCTGCGCACCCCCGCCACTCCGTCTGTGATGCAGCGGTATTCGTAGCTATCCCAATTGTAGGGAATAGACACAATCTGCAGGTTGCGCGTATGTGTGCCCTGGTAAATGGCATCGTCGGCAATATCTTTGAATCCGGATCCATCGTTTACCTGCCATTGGTAGGTGTTGCCAGCCACTTCCCCCTGCAGCTGTACTTTATCATTGGCACAACGTGTAATGACTGCCTCACCGGCCTGGTTGCGCAGGATGGTAAATTGGTCACCCGGATTATTGTGTGCGATCATATCAGGCTTGCCATCACCGTCCACATCCCCCACCGATACAGTGGTTATCCACTTGTAGAGGGCTTTATCGGTAGCAAAATCTACACCGGTTCCCCACGCTACTGAACTGCCGTTTGATTTGTTCTGATACAGTATGGTTGTCATGCGCGATGCCGGCATAATGCCTACATCGGGTATACCGTCACCATCCAGCTGGCCGATCACGGTTCCGTTCACCACTTCTGGCATCGGCAAGGTCATCGATTCGGTGAAGGAAAGCTTGCCCCCGCCACTGGTATTCCGGTAAACGGTCATCAGCTTTTGGTCTTGCTCAGAAATCAGTACTACGTCGGCTAAACCATCGTCGTTGATGTCACCAATAATATTATAGTAATATCCGTTCAGTACCGGCTGGCTGGCTGAGGCGGTGAACTGGAAGTTGCCAGGGGTGCTGGTATTGCGGAAAGCGGTAAGCAGGTCATTGTTGCGCATCAGCAGGTCTATTTTACCGTCGAGGTCCAGGTCAGCGGAATACTTCAGGCCCTGGGTATTGTCGCCCCCGGCAATATCCAGCGTTGGTGCAAAGGCTATCTGGCCGTTGCTGCCCACGTTGCGCGATACGCCCAATCGGGACTTGTAGTTGGCATCTGCATAACCATACACCAGATCCTGTCGTCCATCGCCATCGAAGTCTGCGATGAGTACATTGTTTGCACTATTAGCGAGGGGGTATTCCACATAATCGGCAAATGCGATCTTTGATGTTGTGCTATGGTTTTTGAACACCCGTAAAGACGATGCATAATTCACTACGATCTCGGGCCTGCCATCGCTGTCCAGGTCGCCCAGCAACATGGGGTAAGCACGATAGCCCATATCCCCAGGCAACGGTACCGGCGCCTCGAAACTGACCTTGCCGTTAACACTGGTGTTGCGCAAATAGGCAAGCCCCTTATTGAAATCGGCCATGACCAGTACATCCAGGCGCCCATCTCCATCGAGGTCGGCGACTATCGATTGCGTTGGATCGCCTGGTGTTGAGAAGGCGCCTGCCCAGCCGTAAGATTGTTTTGAAATACCCGCCTGACCATTGTTGTAGGTTTGCAAGAATCCCCTGGGATAATAACCCGTGGTGCCATGGGCAACAACGCTCAGCGGCCCCAGCGTGGCTGCCGCAGGCACTTCCACCGTGAGCAGGTTGTTGGAGGCATTCACTACTTTACCGCGTGTGGTACCAAAGAAAACCAGGTTACTGTCGGACACGTTACTAAAATGCTGGCCGGTGATCTGCACCAGGGTGCCGGCAGGCCCCCGCCCGGGCGTGATGGACTGCACCACCACCGGGGCAAACCTGAAGATGCCTTTGGTAGCGACACCGCCCGGCGTGCGCAGGCGCACATCACCATAGCCACCATCGGCCATAACTGCCGTTAGCTGTGTATTGGATTGCACTAGGAAGGAAACGACGGGATAACCGCCCACGCTGAGTGTACGGGTGCCCAGCAAGTGTTGACCGGTAATGGTGAGTACAGTGCCTTTGGCTCCGCTTTCCGGTGTAAAAGAAGTAATGACAGGCTGCTCGTAGTAGGTGAAGGTGCCATGATCGTAGCTGCCAAAATCGGTGGTCACGGACACGGGGCCTGTGGCGCCGCTACCCGCTATGGCGCGTATAACCGTTGGCGAAACTACAGTATAGGAGGCAACGTCCACGCCGCCGATCTTTACTGCCTTGAGGTGTATAAAATTGGTTCCGGTAATGGTAATGAGGGTATCCTTGCCTCCAAGCGTCGGCGAAAAGCCCCCGATAACAGGAGGTGCAGCAAATTCAAACCCATCCTTGCGGCCGGTGCCGTATGCATTGGTGACGGCAACGGCGCCGGAGTTGCCTGTGCCTACAACGGCACGTATCCGTCCATCCGAATCGATGGTAAAGGAGGCCGCTGGCACGCCACCAAATGAAACCCCGGTTGCCTGGGTATACCTTGAACCTTCAATGGTGACCGTCGTGCCGGCCACCGCTGATGTTGGCGAAAACCTGTATACAACAGGCTCATTACCCTGATTGCGCCATATCGACAGCTTGTGGTGGGTAAAGTTTACAGCTGCTACGTCTGGTTTGCCATCGTTATCAAGATCGCCCGAGGCCAGCTCGTAGGGAGAAAAGCTGCTGAGGTGGTAGTACATGGTAAGGTTCAGGTTGCCCGGGGTACTCAGGTTGCGGTAAAGGTTTACCGAAGTGCCAGGCCCTGCTACCATCATATCAAGTTTGCCATCGCCCGTGAGGTCATCCATTTTGAGGTGATACGGTTTGTAGAAACCAGGTGCTTCGATGATACCCCAGCGAATGGGCGCCGCAAAGCTGATGGCGCCGCCTGTAGTCGTATTGCGGTACATAGACAGCTTCAGACTGTCCGGTTCGATACAGGGCACATCGGCAAGGCCATCCCCATCGAGATCACCCACCGCAATACCTTTCAGGGCGCCGAAACTTTGTATGGCCGGCAATGCCTGCATGGCTACTGCACCGGGTGTGCTGTTGTTTTTCAATACCACGATCGCGTTGCCCAGCTCATGGGTTACTACGACTTCTGGTTTACCATCGTTGTCCAGGTCGCCCATATCAACATCGGCCGGCCAGATACCCGTATAAATTTCTGTTTTAACAAAAGATAGTGTATTGCCTGTGGTCGTATTCCGCAACAATGAAACGTTGCCCGATAAGTTATTGGCACTAACAATATCCGGCCGGCCGTCCTTGTCGATATCGCCCACCACCAGGGCATAGGGACTTGCCCCTACACTCAAGGTTATTGGTGCCGACAGTTGAAGGTTGCCCGGTGTGCTCTCGTTGCGGAACACCTGTACAATTCCATGATCAACGATATAAGAAACTGCGAGGTCTTGCTTGCCATCACCGTCGAAATCGCCCGTCACTATATCGCGCGGCATATCGGGCACGGTGATATCCTTGCGCGTGGCAAATGCGATATCGCCTTTGTTGCTGGTATTCAGGAACAGGGAAATGGAAGACGCCGGCACATTTCCATTGTTGGTATTCACCAGGTCGATCTTTCCATCTCCATCCAGGTCGGCCATCGCGACTGCATAGGGATAAGGGCCGGTGCTGCTATCGAAGCGGTCGCCCCAGAATCCATAATCGAAATTGCCGCCATCCGGAAAAGTAACAATGAAGGGCCGGTTCGACCACGCGGTTCGTTGATTCACCGTAACGGCAATGCGCCTGGCGGATGCCCCTCCGGGTACTTTTACCGTGAGTGAAGTAGCATTGGCTGCTTCCACAACGGCCCTCACTGGCCCAAAGTAAACGATGTTGTTGACTGGCGTGTTGCTGAAGCCGCTGCCGGTGATGGTCACCGTAGTGCCCATCGGTCCTTTTTCGGGCGAAAAGCTTTGAATCGCTGGCTGTGCGAGCGCGAAGTGGACTGAAAAGATACATAGCAAACTAAGCAGGAGCGGGCGCAGGCGCCAATAGATACATTGGGTGGGGTGCATGGGGGTAAGGCCGAATACCATGCATTAAAGATAATAGGCGGAAGTTATATTCCCAAGCGGTTAACCATCCGGTAATACAGGGCTTGTTTTAATGGCTTATTACTGAAAAGAGTCCCTCGGTTACACTGCGACTTGTCCGGCCACATCTACCGGTACAGGAGCTTTCTTACCCGGCAACACAAAATACTTCTTGAGCCCCAGGATGGGCCGTTCAATGAGCATCCAGGATAGCCAGGCGGTCAGGATTACCAGGCAATTTTGTTCAATGAAAAGCAGGTGATTGCCGATGATGGGTATGTGTTGGTTGATGGCATTTAAAGTCGGGAGCGTATAGTGCGGAATAATGGGGTGATACAGGTAGATGCCATAGCTGATCTTTCCGAGGAAGATCAGTGGTTTGTTATTCAGTACCCAGGATAGCGGCCAGGCGAGCTGGTCTCGTTTCAATAAAACGCAGGCGATCAGCCAACCGGTGATGGCGGCAGTTAACAACCGCACCGGTGCAAACTGCCAGTTGCCGATCATGATTTCCAGGACGAGAATCACCACAGCCGCCGCCCCGAATATTCCCAGTACCTTGTAAGCGCCGGGAAGGGCGGCCGGGCGAAAGACCATTATCCAGGATAGCAGGGCCCCGGTTCCAAAAGCATGCAGGCAGGTATGGGGCAGCAACTCGCCATAAGGCGGCGTTACGGCATACTGGCTGACAATGCCGATAACGATGCTGCCGATGATCAAGGGCAATAGCAATTTCCGGTTCAGGAACAACATGATCCAGGGCCATACGAGGTAGAATTGTTCTTCGATCGATAGTGACCAGGTGTGCGACAGCAGGCCATCCCATCCCTGTATCCGGAAGAAATAGAAGTTGGAGGTGTAGGTAAGGAAGTAGCCGATATTGGGCTCTATGTTGGAGTTCGCAAAGCCGTTGGCCAGCCACAATGCAAAAACGGTGAGGTAGTAAATGGGGAAGATGCGGAGTGCCCTGCGGAAGAAGAAATTCTTGAAGACCATTAGCCGGGGGAGGTTGGTTCTTTCGGCTTTGAGCCGGTCTTCCATCAGGATCCGGGTGATCAGGTAGCCGCTGAGCACAAAGAACATGTTGACCCCGATGGGGCCGTTGGGAATGTGGTTGATGAGGTGCGTGACGGGAAAGCCATGCCAAACCAATACAAGCAATACGGCAATTGCCCGGATGGCGTCCAACTGTTTGATGTGCGTCATATGGTTTGAATATTAATCAATGACCATAGGGGCCGGAGCGGATAAAAAACGACAGGTTAACCAAACATTGCCTGGTTTCAGTGGGATGTGCGTGAAGAATTTGGTGAAGGGTGGGATGATTAGGGGGAGTGATACTAATTTAAGATATATTCCTGAAAGTACAATGTTGTAAATTTTGGTCTAATCAGCTTCCCAGTCAATCGCTTCAATGAAATAGGTAGAAGCACCAGGGAGGAAGTACCTCCGCCCACCGAATCCGCCTCCTTTTACCTGGCATCCTCCTTTTTGTCGCACGACTGAAAGATGAATTTGTCCTTTCGTATCGACGATGGTGCATCGATTCTTATCTATCATTGCGGGAAAGAAATCAATCAGATCACCCAGGTCTGCAGATCTGAAGCTTTTCCTGGAGAGAAACAGTGTGTCCTTAGCGCGCAACCGGGTGTCCATGATGGCACGTATTGAATCGAGAAAGCGCCAGGTCTTTAAGGTGCTGCCTGCCTGATCAGACTTGTGTTGGGTGTGCCACTTAGATTCCCTCTTATAGGTATTCCAAAGGTCATCGAATGCTATTCTGAAATCGGCTAAATGCACAAACAAGGTTACGGAGTCAAATTTGTATGCCACCAGCGTGGTGGCGGATTGAAAAGTGGTTAAGGTAAGCGTGTCATTTTGAGATCCCATGTTGTAGGGAATTTGTTCCCGCTCCTGAGCGTACACATTTACGCATAAAAGCATCAGGAAAGTATAAACATGCCATTTGGGTTGCATTATAGCCATTTCAGATTTTGGTTTAAGGACGTAAAGCTTGGATGGTATCGTTTTTGGACGCCTCAATGATCCCTTTCATTCCCTCTTTTATCTTTTTAATCGATTCGTTGATTTTTTTACGCTTTGCAGTATCTGTTGTAAGGTTGTCGAATAACGCGTTTTGATTGAATTCTCCCAACACCGTGTCTTTCGATAAAATATAGGTTGGATCTGATGAAGGTTCGATGGAGATATCCGCCGAACCCAGGAGAGATGGATTGAGCACAAACGTTGACCCAATTGGAATCCGCGCGCCTTCTTCTAATTGAATCTTAACAGCGATCTTGTGTTGAACTTCGTCAAGATCTATTACTTCGCCAACGGGCTTTCCCTGACAATAGACTTTTGCTCCCACCTGCAATACGTCAACCTTGTCAAATAAAATAGTGATGGTAGGATTGTCCGTACGGCATCCGAAAAAAACTATGGTGAACATGGTGACGATTATAGATCGCATAGTAGCATTTATTGCCCTCAACAAGGGCTACTGCTATAATACGACAATTCCTAACAGGAAACAATAATGGACAAAGTTCCTTTGGTTTGGCGCAGCAGACTGCCGATATTCTGGGCCGTTCAATCATTTAACGGTGAAGGGTTCCATGAGTTCAATTCGGGTACCATCTGGGTCATAGAGGTTAAGCTGCCAGCGGTTGTTGCGGCCTATTCGTGGGGCGGCAATCTTAAACCCCAGCCTGGAGGCTCTATCCTGCAGGCTGTCGAGAGACTTTTGCATGTCTGGGGTCAATAAGGCTATATGGTGCAGGGAGCCTAACTGCTGGCGGTTGGGCTTTCTGTTCAGCAGCAGCATGTACTCGATATAGTCGGTACTTTCGGGCAGGCGCATATTGATCCAGTGGGTGACGGAGTCGTTGGCCCCGCCCCGCCATATTTCAGAAAAACCGAGGATAGTTTCGTAGAAACTGTTGGCAGTGGCTGGGTCTCCGATGGTAAGTCCGACGTGCAGAATGCGGTCGGATATCGGGCTGCCTCCGTGGTTTTGGACTGTTGCCGCCGGCTTTTCGTTGTTGCGTTGAATGAATTGTGTGGGGTGACCGTCGGGGTCCTGGATGGTAAAAGAAAGGGTTCCTGCTTCACTGGTTAGTTTGGCTGGCACAACGATGCCCTTGGCCTTCAGGTAGGCTCTCATAGCTTCGGCGTCCGTTGTTTGAAAGCCTGTGGTGAGCAGTCTTTCGTCTTGCCCTTCGGGGAGGCCGCCATATATCCTGATGGTTTGGCGGTGGTTGACCTGGATGGAGAAGGCTTCGCCTCTTCCCTCCTTCTTTACTGGTGTGCACCTGTAACCTAGTAATCCTTCGTAGAAGGTCTTTGCTTTCTTGATATCGCTCACCTGTAGCTCTACCAATGCGATGCCCAGGATGGATGGTCGTTCGGGTTGTTGGGCGTGACTGATGATCGGTGCATATGCCAGCAGGAGTAATAGGATGAGCTTGAAGGGGGTAGCCATGATGTACTAATATACAAAGATTTGGTTGGTTGAAATATGGGATATATAGTTCCCCAAGCCCTACCCTACTTTTTTAGAAGAATCTTTAGGTGACTTTTGTCAACCGGTGTTTTCGACAACTGAAACGAGGAAAAGGTCAGTTGAGCAATAAGTCCCTTTACCCGGCGGGTGGATTGTTGTTACTTTATGATCGTGGTGTGTCTGCAATACGCGCTACAACTTAATTATGAAACTCAACGCCATGACCCGCAACCGGTTCTTCCCCGTCATTCTCCTGTTACCGTTCTTTGTGTTAGTGCTGGCAGGTTGTGGCAAAAACGATCCCCTTTCAAACGTATTGCTCAATATAGTTGCCATCCGCCCATTGGAAGCATCAGCCGGTGATACCGTCGAGATTACGGGAAATGGCTTTTTGTTGGACAAAACCTTGAACCTGGTTAAGTTCAATGGGAAGTCTGCTACAGTCACTACAGCCGGCAAAAATGGGTTGAAAGTGCCGGTGCCGGTAGATGCCACCACTGGTAAGGTTACCATTACGGTGGCGGGGATTACTGTAGCGTCTACAGATGTCTTCAAAGTAGTTCCTTAATGTGTTAATACCCACCACGGATAATCCGGTCCCTTAGACTTTGGTCAGTCTCCAGGTGCCAAATGGATTCCCAAATACTTCATCACCCTGGTAGGGGTGATAGAATTCTTCTGTGATCAGGTAAAGGGGTGATTCACTACTTGTGGCAAACGTTTGCCCGTTATGTATAGTTGGTTTGTCGACGATCTGGTAAAAGCCAAAGATCTTTATCAGATCAACCGCCTGTTGTAACTCCTCGCCCGATACGATGGTGTCTTTTAAACCCAGGTTTTGCATACCGCAAGAGAAAACGGTGCCACTTTCGTCCATGATCGAGTCAAGCACAAACATAGTATAAAGTGTAGCTTCATCGAACGATGCCAGCAGCTCGCTCCAATGGGCTTTCTCAAAAGCTTTACCCACTGTCTCAATTTTGACACCCAATCCGCCGGCTTTTAAGATGGCGTCAGCAACAAGAGCCATTTGCCTGGCGTCTTCGAAATTTCCTGTGGTGCCGGTGATATACACAACATGTTTGTGCCGTTCAATGTCATCCAGAAAGAGCTCGGTTACCCCCGTAGTCATGCCCGCATATTTGAAGGAAGCTTTCATCCTATCGTCCGGTGCGAATAATTCAATGGTGTAATGTTTGTTATTCCCGGCATGCATCAGAATATTCCCGGCTGCCAGGTACTCGCCATTGGTTGCTGCTACGATCTCCACTATTAATTCATCCCAGCTATTCCAGTTTCCGGGGATGCAGATAATTGTCTCGAAGGTTGTTGAGGTCATGGGTTCCTGCACAGTTTTTTATTTAAGTGGTCACCTGGTAATTATTTTGCATTCGGTGAAAATGACGACAGGATATTACACTTATCACACTTAAAGTCGTAAAAGTCAAGAAGCCTTTCTTTTAAAAGCCACTTTCCATTGCAGGACGGGCATTTTCTTGCTTTGTCTTGTTCTGGCGACAGGTATCTGTAATTATACAAATAGTAATAAGCTGGAATGCCTGTCAGTTCTTTTAGCCTGTTGCAAATTTTTATCCCTTGAGCCGAAAGTTGGGACTTCGGGTCGCTCATTTGCCTGGTGGCCCATTTTTCGCCAACGGTGCACCTCAATTGCAAATTGTCACACGCTTTGTAGTTGGTTTCCCAGCCCAGCATTTCATACCTGTCATTGTAATTGAGATGTTTCAATTTGTAAAACGGAACCACTTTCTTGCAGGTACCACAGTCAATAAATCCCGAGTCATTCAGTGCATAAGTGAAAAGAATGTAAAATGCCGGCTTTTTACATTTGCAAACTCCTTTATAAGCCGGAATGGTTTTCCCGACAACTTCTGTTCTTAACTTAGCATTACACCATTTTTCAAGATTTCTTTTTCGCTGAATAACATACTCGTCAAAGTATTTGCGGGAAAGCGATCCTCTTTCTAATGTAGTTTGAAATGCAATCAGCTCATCGTCGTTAATGAAAGGAGTTTCGTAGTTGCCAATTATTTGTCCTGTTTTACATAAGTTGCCCATAAGCGTTTCAAACTCGCTGAAAAGTTTTTCTCTGGCAAACGTTGTGTTGATCGTTATGGAAATTTTCTGTTTGAACATAAGTGTCTTTAATTACCGTATGGGTGGAAGTGGCACGTCTTCTGGAGTGCCGGCATCGGTTTTTTCAAATTGCTTATGGGCCTTAGTGACGGTGACTATTTTTTTATTGTCTTTGTCGTATTTCACCGTGTACATGGTCCTCTTTTCGTAAGGATGCTGCTCCGTAATAAAAGCAAGTGAGATATTTTTCCCTTTGTCTTCATCAAAAAAAGAGGTGTCAATAATTTCAATAGAAACCGTAACAGGAAATGCAGACTTTTTATTAATTGAGTCGATTCGCTTTTGTTCCTGCTTAAATTCGTCAAGCTGGGTAACCAGCTTAGCAAAGTCCTCCGTTCCTGGATTAGAGGTGTCCTCGCTTTTGGGTGAGGTTTGACATGCCATACAAGTTGCGATAAGTATGGCGACAGAAAGGTAAATAGTGTGCCTTGTGGTCATATAGGAGCCAAAATAGGGATTTGGATTCAAAATAAAGACTGTTTCTCAATCTTCAATCGCCTCTATCCCCTGCTCCTTCAATCGAGCGAGGTGATCTTTCATCGTCTTCAGTTGTTCGGGCGAATGCCCTGTCCAGTTCCTGACTTCGTCTACCACCCTCAGCGGACTTTTAGTACGGTATGATTTGGTGGGATTGCCGGGGAATTTCTTATCCGTTAGGTTTGGGTCGTCTTCGAAGGGGCCTGTAGGTTCTACGATGTAGATCCTTTCGGGGGTGTCGCCAACGGCCAGCTCGGCACCCCAGGTGGCGGCTTCCAATGTAGCGGCGAAGTAAACGTAACTGGCTTTTTTCCGGCTACCGTAGTTGGAACTATACCCGGCTTCGATCAGGTCGCCCGTCTTCAGGTCGGCCCTGGTGCCATGGTAGAAAGGTTCTGCGGCCTGTTCTGTCTGGGAGATAGTTTTGCCTGTGTTCATATGGGTTATTTAAGCTTTCGCTGATGAATGATTGGCAAAAGTTACAGCGATTTAGTATCATTCCCCCAAGGACTACAGTATTTTATGATAGAATTTTTTTTCTCATTCAAGGCGTGAACAAAGGCCAGGGTAAAGCTGTTCTACCTACAACGTTTCCTGTCTTTTACAGGTCAAAACTGCCTCAATCAAGCAGTACTTCCGCTGTCTTATGGTGGTCCATCGTTTGTTAGCTTTTGTATTTTCATATTACTTTTTTGGGGCAAGCTGATCTATTGCTGGTTCAGTATTGCTTTTTATGTCAAATACAACGCCGGTAATAACCGCTACTATTGAATATGCCAATGTCAAGGTTGAAAACGCTTCGCCCATGGTTAAACCCAGGGTCGCTGCAATACTGATAATCGAAAAGCATGTTAATAAAGTCTTCGATACTACAGCCGGGACAGCACCTTTTTCCAGCGCCTGATATATCAGGCAATAGATCAGGAAAGCTGGCAGGGATAATACAAGGCTTACGATAAGTACTATGAGGTAAATTTCGTGGAACTCTATACGGTTCTGATTACGGGTTGCGAAAAGTACAGTAACGAAATAATGAACGAGTGGACCGGCCAGTAGCGTGAGCAGCCATTGCTTGAGCGGGTATGAATATTTCATATAGAATTTTTCTGCAGCATAATACAACAAATCCTAACGGAAAACAACCTTTCCAACAAGACTTTCTGCCAGGATCAACCGGTCGATCTACTTAGCGAGCTTTTCGATCATATAAGTCCAATGCTGATTTTGCGGATCCAACTTACGCGCCATTTCAAAATACCGTAGGGCATTGGGCTTGTCCTTCCATAGTTTATGAGTTTCCGCCAGACTTTCATATACCAAAGTCGAAGTTGGATATTCCCGCGCATTCAGTTCGTAGATACTGATGGCTTCCTTTACCTTGTTGGCTTTCCGGAGTTCATTGCCCAGGTAATTCAGCTGCAATTCATTAAATATATACGCTGTGTTTTGGGATGTCTTTAATTGGTTATACAAGGCAACTGTAGCATCCACTCCCCTGTCGCTAAGCGTGCTTCTCAAGGTATCCAACAAAGCCCATGGATATTTGTAGGGATCAATCTTGCGCCCCGGATCGAGTATATACCTGCCGATATCCGTTACTGAATTGTTGTTGTTACACAGAACCACCACCCCGAATTTGTTGATTTTGTCTATCCCCAGGAAGCTCCGGTAACCCGGCATGCCACCATCTTTGAATAGCAGGTATTTGCTGCTGTCTTTGGAAAGCGTCCAGCCCATGGTGGTGTACGTGCCTTCCCCATCTTTTGGGGCTCGTAATAGATGAGTCTCCTCCATGGCAGGCAACAGGTTGGTTGCGGTGGGGCCCAGGTTGGCTGCTGCAAAGGTGAGCAGGTCGTTGACGTTCGAGCACAAGGCTCCGCCGGCGCCGATGGCCCCCAGTTTGGTGAGGCCAACGACCGCTCCTGTCTCAGCATGGCCCACAGCCAGGTTGGCCCGCTGCTGCGCATTCAAGGTGACTGTGGTGTTAGGCATATGGAGCGGCTGGCAGATCCTTTGTGTTACCAGCGCCTCAAAATGGTTGCCGGTTATTTTTTCCAGGATCAAGCCCAGTAGTCCATAAGCTACATTGGAATATCTCCATCTCGTATCAATATCCGGCGGTTGAAAGGGCGAAACGTATTCATACAGCCTGGCTGGTGTATAATCAGCATAGGGATTGTCAGGGTCTTTCGGAGCCACGTTGTAAGGGAAACGGGGCATGCCCGACCGGTGGGTTGACAAAGAAAGCAGCGTGATCTCCCGCCCGTTAAGCTGGGGTGCTTTAACATTGGGGGGTAAATAGTTTGAGATCGGGTCGGTTATATTCAGTTGATGCTTTACGCTCATGTCTGCCAGTAGCAGGGAGGTAAATACCTTGGTGATCGAGCCAATCTCATACAGCGTATAGCCATCTGGTTGCCGGCGATCCCTGTCGCTGAGCACGCCGGCGGCAAAGACCTGTCTCCTGCCGGTGGAGTCAATAATTCCTACGATGATGCTTTTGCCTCTTTTGGCCGCTACCTCCCGGGTGATGATGGCCCGGATGCTATCGGGCGATACCTGTCCGTATGTAAGGTTAATGGATACCGACAGCAAAAAGAATACAAGTAACCTTTTCAAAATCGTAAGATGTGTTTATGATTGTACTTTGTTGATACAATAATTGCTTCATGGAAAAACTGCTCGCCTCCACGGGAAGCAGACCCTTCAAAAGGATTTCGCGATAATGCCGCAATAATCCTTGTACTCATTTTGTTGGGAAGGTGGGTAACTGATCCGGACTGTTTGAAACACCTCCGTGCCAGGATCACCCATATAATTGACTGCCTTCTTCACTGTTTTCTGGTAAATGATGTTCCCGGCGGTGTCTACGCCCGAGAAAATAAACCACGAGCCTTTCATCACCTTATAGTGAATTTTTATCTTGTCCGTTGCGAAACCAAACTCCTGTTCCAGCTTATCAAGGTCCTCTACGACCAACCTTCCATAGGCCAGAATTTGCGCGCGTTGATCTTTGCTGGTAAAAGTAGCTCCGTCATTGTTTTCAGATTGCTGGGTATTCTTAAAGGTAGAAGGATACTTGATGCAGAAATCAAATCGTGGGTTGCAATAATCTTTGTATAGCTCTACCCTGCTGAAGGAAGTGCTGATAATGATCAAAAGAAGGCAGAGGCCAGCTATGCGCATGGTGTATTGAGTATTGTGGAATAATGCTGCTATTATACGAAAAAATTACTGCAGAGAACAAAATGGGCTATGCCGGTATATTCGGCAATTACGCGTCAATCAGACAGCCAATAGATGGCTTTGCCTAATGGGGTGCATAGATTGAACAACAGATTATTGCTATTCAGACATCCCGTTTGCTGGTTAAGCCCGTTTGAGTTGTCTGGAAATTACGAGTGTTGTATATTCAATATCAGAAAGTGATCCAGCAGAAGAATAGAAGCCAGCAGCCCGCATTGAAGCCCAACAGACAGTCTTTAAGTTCCCTTTAGATATTCATAAGTATTACCGAAAGTCCAATGTCCTGAGTCCTTTGATCCGTATCCTATACGTCCAATGTCCATGTCCAACAATCCGTATCCTGAAAAACTGGTTATTATGTCCAAATCCAATGTCCGGATGAAAAAACTGTCCGTTAAAGTCCAATGTCCGTCGTCCTCTAACCAATTCCAATGAAAGATCAGGGAAAATATGTATGACCCCTGAAGGTAGAAGACCTTATTTAGTTACAGCGGCCGCCCCTCCCGGGCGGCCGTTTTTTGTTGTATCCTGTCTGTAACCGTCTCACAGCCATAAAAAGGGCGCCTGCTTCCTGGTGTAGTGGGCGCCCTTTTTTACAGTAGCATTCTTCTCAAAACGAAGCCAGACGCACCCATGGAAGCAGGTAGCCATTTCCGAAGTAATTAAGTATATTTAACAGGCCCCAACCATTTAAGCCATTGTATGAAACCCTTGATCTTTTTGAGCATCCTTTTTTGTTTTGCCTATTGCTCCGGACGCAATAGCGACAAACAGCGTGAATCTACTTCGGAGGCGGCAAAACCGCCTATGCAAGCCGTACATGCTTTTGGGGTGATCGCTATCGACACGTCATTGTTTACCCCGCTCCCCTGCGGGCTCTACTTAAACGACAAAGGCACGCTGGCCTTCAAAGCGATGGACAGATCATATCGGTTAGACCGGGATGCCGGTACCCAACTGATAGATGTTTACATCACTACCGTTTATTATGCAGACCTTGCTGATTCGATCAACGGCGGGCAGAAAGAAATGAGGTATGTAGTGGATACGCCATCCTTCAGGATAGTGGGTGCTTTTAACTGTATTGACAAGTACCACGTATATAATTTCAACCCTATGTCCGACGGTGGAACGATCTCCATCAATCACGACGCAGATGTAAACTCTTTCATGATTTTAGAGAGTGATTATTTTTCAAAAGACAATAAGCATTGTTATTACAGAGGGAGTATCATTAAAGGGGCCGACCTGTCAAGTTTTAAGGTCCTGGACACCGGCTATTCCCATAACATCGCCTACGATAAAAACAATTATTACTATTTGGGAGAAAAGATGACGGCTGCAGATGTTAAAGAAGAAAACCTCGACTCTATCCGGCGAAGTGTGACTGGTTTGTAACGATACAGGCACCGACCGGCGAGCCCGTCGGTTTAACCTGCATCGTGAAGCGAATAAGTACTCAGGAGGGAGTGCCCTGCCCGGTTTCGCAGTAAGATTTCAGGCTTTTCATGAACAATGCCCATTGGTAATTGCAGCCTGCAAATGTGTCGGTAACCTCTCGCCAGCCGTCGTGCGTAAACCGAACAAGCGTCTTATCCTGCCTGTCTTCCAGTTCGAAGGCGATCGTGGTGCCGATCCATTCTTCGATAGATTTTTCACAATCCCACTCCGTTCTTTTATTGGGTGAAAGCGCTGTTACCTTCATCTCGTTCCGGATATCTCCGAATATAAAGACGTTAGTAAACCCCAGTTCCGGTTTGGCGGTAGTTTGCTTGCACCACCACGCTTCAATGCCTTGTTGCGTGGTGATAGCCCTGTATACTGCATCGGCCGGGGCTTTAATCACTACATTATGACGGATGTTTGTCATGGATATACTTTTTGATGAATAAAATGAATGGTAAAAGTAACGTCCGGATGCTACCCGGCCGGGGTGGTAAATGGACTTTGGAGGTGGGTGATCTGGACAGGATCGAAGAAGCGGCTACAAGTTGGAGCGGTAAAAAAGTAAAAGCCCCGCGTTGAAACGCAGGGCGTACACTAATCAAATTCGTTAACCATTAAACCTTATCCTTTATTATAGAAACAACAAAACCACCCCGGCGTACTAAAGCTTTGTTAACTTTTTTTTAAATTCCCTCATCTTTTGACTTTCGTCAACCCGAAAGCGGCCGTTTGCCCGGAAATTTGGCGGGATGCACTGCTCCGAGGTGTTTTGTGTACTAATTGTCGATGGGTTCCCACAGCTGAACCTTGTTACCCTCCAGGTCCATGATGTGCACAAACTTGCCGAAGTCGTAGGTGGCAATCGTATCCACAATGGTTACACCTTCCTTTTTAAGGTCCGCCACCAGCGCCACCAGGTTGGCAACCCGGTAGTTGATCATAAAGTCTTTCGTTGAAGGCTCAAAGTATTTCGAGGTTTCCTTAAAAGTCGTCCATTGGGTTTGACCCTTCCTGGTGCTGTCGAAACCCTCATACCAGTCAAAAGTGGCTCCATAAGCATTCGTCTTCAAACCCAGGTGTTGTTGATACCATTCATTCACTTTCTTCGGGTCTTTGCATTTGAAGAAGACGCCGCCAATGCCGGTTACTTTTTGAGGGGCTGCTGCATTATCAGGCGTAAGGAATGTCTTTGCGGCAAAGCCCAGGCAAAAGGAGGCTGCCGTGATGAGAGTTGTTATGGTAAACTGTTTCATGGTGGCTGTAAGCTAGGATTTATTATCCTATTGACCATGCGCCATGTATTGGCTTTTTAGGGGGCGATTGCTGCGATTCAAACAAGTCAATCGACAGTTTGGTAAAGTTGCACTGCTAATAACCCGAAACGAGCGTTTCATGCTTTCATACTATTGTGTTATCACTAAAATTTAATGATCTTATGAAAGCCGTTCACCTGGGATCTATTTTATTTGTGCTGGCGATGCTATTGGCCAACTGCCGTAAGAACGACAAACTGGTGCCAACACTTGCTGCCGACAAAACCTCGCTCAATGTTTCGGCAGGTGCCGGTAAGGAGTACCTGCAGATCGATGCCAATACCGATTGGGAATTGACAGGTGTGCCAGCCTGGCTCACCGTTACGCCGTCCAGCGGTAAAGGCAACACAAAAGTGGAGCTGTCGTACACCGCCAACACGACCACGGCCGAACGTTTGGCAAACCTTACCCTCACTGTTAAGGGTGCAACGGGAAATACCATCACCATTGCGTTGCAACAGGCTCAGGCTGACGTGATCATCACCTCCTTTACGGGTCATGCTATAGGTGGTGCATCCATAACCATCAACGGATCGGGTTTTGACGGAACCGTTGGCGGAAATACTGTGACGATCAACGATAAAGCGGCAACAGTAACTGCTGCCACTCCTACTGCCCTTACAGTAACGGTGCCAGTCAAAGCAGGTACCGGTAAGATCAAGGTGACTGCGGGCACCAAAAATGCGACATCTGCCGGCGACTTTACCTATGATTGGGTGTACCATGTAAGCACGCTGGCGGGCGATGGTACTTACTCCATATTCAACCGGCCTTATGGCCTGTCAGTGGATGCTGTTGGCAATGCCTATGTGGCGGATTTCGGAGCGAATAAGATATTTAAGGTTACACCGGCAGGCGTGGTTACCACCATAGCGGGTAGCGGCAATGCCGGGGCCGCCGACGGTAATGGCGCCAACGCTGAATTTAAAGGACCTACGGATGTTGCACTCGATGGCAATGGCAATCTGTACGTCGCAGATTATTTCAACAATAGTATCCGAAAAATCAGCCCTGGGGGTGAGGTCACGACCTGGGCTGTGGATGCCGGCGGAGCACAATTGAACTCACCGACCGGTCTGGAAGTAGATGGCGCAGGCAATTTACTGGTTGCTTGCCACGGCACGCATAAGGTCATAAAAATTCCGCTTGCTACAGGTGGGGCTGGAGCCATTACAACCATCGCCGGTACCGATGCTGGTTATGTTGACGGACCTGTAGCTACTGCTAAATTCAGGTATCCTGCGGAGGTATCTATGGATGCTCTTGGAGATATTTATGTGGCCGATCAGGAAAACAAGCGCGTCAGGAGAATAACGGCTTCGGGCAATGTGTCTACTATCGGTGGCAATGGCACTGCTGCTGTTTTAGGTACTGTTACCGGAGTAGCGGCCGACGCCAAAGGGAATGTATATGTAGCAGATTTCGGCAATCACCGGATTCAAAAAATTACCCGGGCTGCAGATGGCTCCTATTCAATGGCGGTAATTGCAGGTGGAAGCGCTGAAGGATACGCCGATGGTAATGGTGCGAGTGCGAAGTTCATTAATCCGGTGAAGGTGGTATTGGGTAGCAACGGTATACTCTATGTAGCCGAAGAGGCTGGCCGCCGGATACGGAAAATGGAGTTGCAGTAAAGGCGGGTCGATCTGATGAATTTATACACAGAGCCGGCGGGATGCCGGCTCTGTTATTTGCAGGTTCGGGGCATGGTGGTTGCATCAGCTTACTTGCTGAAATTGATCACTTCATAGTGCTAACACCGCCAATCCCAACGCGCTGACCAGGCATTGCCTCGAACAGAACGCTTAGTATTCGCTCACCAGTGGCGGGTGGAATGTTGATGATCATATCTGCCGAAGCCGGATTGTTTTTTGTTTCAACCAATTTGTTGTCTACATAAAGGGATGCTTTACCTGTTACATTTTTCAAGGTAAGCACCCCACCCTTCTTTTGCTGCGCTGCAAATGGCGTAAATACCGTTCTGTAAACCACAAAATTGCCGCCTTCCATAGGCTGCAACAGTCCGCTCTTAATGGGCGCCCAGCTATTCATATCATTGGCATCGATCGCTTTATTGGCATCCGGCCGCTGTACAGTAACCTGAGAAACCCTCCACCCATCCAACACCAATGCGGGATAGACCACAGGAACGCTTTGTACCGCATCCCTTGCAATCACAGGTATGGTGATGTCCGCCATTTTTAAGCCCTTCGATCTTGCCATTAAACGCAATGGCGCCGACGCAGCTTCTTCGGTTTGCACAATCACCTGGGCCAGGCCATTGAATAAACTACGTTTATTCCCTTTCTCTACTTCATGAGAATTAGGGTCTCCATTACCTACACCAATTATGTTTGCGGGTCCCGTCAGTTCAAACTCAATAGGGATATTGGCTGTAGGAACAGGGCGCTCTTTGGCATCCAATACCTGAACGGTTACCGGCATGGCATCCCATCCATCTCCATACATGGCCGCGCGGTCGGCGAGCAATTGAATACTTACAGGCGCACCGGTAGTTTCCACTTTATACCGTGAAACCTCTTTCCCCTGTTTATACCCAATGGCTTCGAGTTTGCCTGGCCGGTAGGGCACTTCCCAGCTATTCATTTCATAAGGATCAACCTTTTGTTCACCGATCAATTTACCATTCAATAACAACTTTACTGTTTCCGCATTACTCATGACCATCACTTTGACCGGCCTTCCCACACTATCGGCAGGCCAGTTCCAGTGCGGTACTACTTGCAAAACAGGCCGATCGTGTACCCATTGCGCCTGGTGAATGTAAAAAGCTGTTTTGGGAAAACCGCAAAGGTCCATAATGCCGAAGTTTGATCCCGCTGTAGGCCAGTCATAAGGGGTCGGTTCGCCCCGGTAGTCGAACCCGGTCCAAACAAAACAACCAGCCAGGTATGGGCGTTCGGCAACGGCTTTCCAGGCTACCCGGTGTGTGGCTCCCCACGCTGGCTTCTGCGTATCATAAGCGTCGAGCAGGTGCTTGGCCTTGTCGGTCTTGAATTCACCACGCACCATCAGTCCGGATGCGTCTTCCGAACTGGTTAAAGGCATGGTGGGGTTTGCGGCGTGAAAACGGTCGTAGCTGCCGATCTGGTAATTGAACCCAACCACATCCACAGCCTGTGATACATTAAGCGGCGCAAACAAACCTCCATTCATAGCTGCTGTAACCGGGCGGGTTGTATCCAGTCTCTTCACTTCGGCACTCATACGGCGCACCATTTCATAACCGATCTCCGTGCCCTGCATGGGTTCTTCATTAAATACCGACCATAGGATAATGCTGGGGTGATTACGGTCACGACGTACCATCCATTCCAGTTGCCGTACGTACGCGGGCGATGCATTGAAATTGCGGTTTTCATCCATGACCATGATCCCCATACGGTCACAGGCATCTAAGAACGCAGCCGAAGGCGGATTGTGTGCACAACGGTAAGCATTCACCCCCATCTCTTTCAATTTCCGCAACCGGAATTCCCAAATGGAGTTGGGAACAGCTACCCCTACCCCGGCATGATCCTGGTGGTTACAAACACCTTTCAGTTTCATGTTTTTATCGTTGAGGAAAAAGCCGGAATCGGCCTCAAACCGAATGGTACGGAAACCACAGGTAGTAAGGAGAGAGTCCACTGCCTGCCCATGTTGTTTCACGCGCGTGATCACCTGGTATAAAGTAGGATTGTCGGGCCACCAAAGCGCCGGGTTGGCAACAGGTACCGTTAGTTTTACAACCGCATTATCGAGTGGATTCACGGCAACCGTTGCTGTTCCACCGGTTACCTTTTTCCCGTTTTTATCCAATAGCGTTAGCTCCACCTCAACAGGCGTTCGTGCCTGCCCCGAATTCTCCAACGTTATCTCTGCCGGTATGCTCCAATTTCCTGCAGCATCTTTAACAGGGTGAGCAAATACGCCGTCTGTCATGATATGCACCGGCGACCGCTTCACCATCCAGGCATGGCGATAAATACCGGCACCTTCATACCACCAACCTTCCTGGGCATCTGCATCTACCCTGATAGCAATGTTATTGAGCTCTTCACCGTATTTAACCAAGGCAGTAATATCGATGTAAAAGGAGGTATAGCCGCACCAGTTGCGGTGTACTACTGTGCCATTCACCCAAACGGTAGCGTGCGTGGCAATGCCCTCAAACTGGAGCTCCAGGTGTTTTCCCCGGTCCGACGCATCCAACCTGAAATGCCGGCGGTACCAACCAATACCCCTTTTCCGGAAACCCTGTGAAAGGTTTTCACTGGAGTCAAAGGGTGATTCCACAGCCCAGTCATGGGGCAACTGCACGCTGGCCCATTTGCTATCATCATAGTTCGGCGCAGCAGCACCCGAAGCCCGCCCGGCTTTTGCGTTGTTGTAGCTCATGCCGTGTCCTTTTATAATAGGAAAGGCATGATCGCCCGGATAAAA
This sequence comes from Paraflavitalea sp. CAU 1676, assembly GCF_029223285.1. Lineage (GTDB taxonomy): Bacteria > Bacteroidota > Bacteroidia > Chitinophagales > Chitinophagaceae > Paraflavitalea. The sequence goes on from NZ_JARHUJ010000013.1 coordinate 51,803, forward strand.
TCGCCAGCCTTTATCCAGTGATAACCGTTCCGGACCTTTATATTGGGAATATGCAGGACGCAATTGAATCAATAAGGCAATAGTTATAATAACACAGTACCTGATCGTGCTATATTTTTTCATCATTCTATATTTTCCGGCAAGAAATAGCTGTCCATCGATGTCTTTGGTAGACAACGATCCTCCCACGAAGTACGATGAAAAATGACAGGAATTGATTGTAGGCAATGGGAACGATTGCATGTCACGAGACACATTCAATAGCGCATAGCCAACTAATATTGATATTACTCAGTATCCGTTAAACTGGTCATGAAATGTTTTGTTGGTAGCAAGGTCTTTGAGGGAAAAGTTATTGACGGAACCGATCCCGGAGAAGGAAAGGCGTACACCATATAGTTGACCGATTGCCTGGTTATAAGCTGTTCGGTAGGCCAAAGAATCATTGAACCAAAAACGCACGTTCTTGTTCTCCACCTGCATTTTCACCCGGCCTCCGGAAGAGAAATCATATCCAAGCCTGCTCAGGTCGCTCGACTTGCCCTCCTGCCAGTTTTCAGAAAGCCGCAATATAGCCCATCGGGTACAGTTGGGCTTGATCAACATGATTACATGTTTCCCCTTTTCACCAAATAAGGTCACGATCACCTGCGAGCAGCGTACACCCGGCCTGAGCGCTGAAGTGGTAAGACTGGTTTGAAGTTCGAGGTTATCGCCGCTGATATCCATGGGGGTGGTATGCGAGAAATGTACATAGAAGGTTTTATTAGTATCTACCCCCGCATGAAGAACATCCTCAACAGATACTTCCATTTTGTCCTGGTGAAACAAAGGCCGTTCGATGGGCCACACCCGCGTGGTATCTTTATCGATCGTAGCGGTTGCCGTCCATCCGGGCGACTTTAAATAAACAACCGCCGTGTCGATTACCACCCCCTGGTAGCTAAGCAGGGCATAATAACGACCAGGCATTTCATAATAATGTGTCAACAGCGATCCTGCAGTAATGGGCTCTATTCGTTGGGCGTCGCCGAAGTCAATGTCAAAGTTTTCCTTTTCCAGCTGTTTATCTACGGTCACCAGTTTAAAGATGGCAGAATGCGGGTTATTTCCTTCCGGGTTGTTGCAAACCAGCGTTACACTGCCCGGTTTGAGTAACGGCAAGCTGTCTTGTTTGGGATATAGCCAGAAGCCCAATGCGATCGATGTGACCATCAGGAGCACCAAAACCGGCCATCGCCATTTTACGGCATTACTTTTTACCGGCTTCGTCGCGATCGTTTCGGCCCTTTCGCCAGAAATGATTGCGGCGGGAATCACTTCGGCTTCCTGTGCTTCCTGATTACCCGCTTCTGGCTGCGCTAACGGATAGGTCTGTGTAAAATGATCCCAGTCCGCATAACCTGCGAACACCGCCAGCGCATCCCGGGTAGCTTTTTGAGGATAGTAACGATCGGGGGTCTTTAATTTTCCAAAGATCCTTTTAAGGGTGTTGTGGCTGATGGAGACCTGGGTCTTCTTCAACAGGGCGTTGCTCAGCTGTAAATAATCTCCATTGGTCCAATCTGCGATCTTCTTAGCGCCGGCTTCCTGTTCTATCAGCTGGCAGCAGATATCGAGATAGCTAAATTCACGTTCTCTGGGCAGTTGTACATTTTCATTTGGCATCTCGGTAAAATCTTGAAAGTCAGATCGATGGGTTGTACAAAGTTTTGTACGGGCATTGGGTATCCTGTTTTTTGGAATACCCCTTCGCTCAAAATTACATTTACAACATTGCTTGAACAAATTCTTCACTCCTCCAAACGGAAATCAAAACTACTCTCCAAGATGAAACAACGAATGCTTGCCTGCCTCCTATTATTTTGTTCGTTTGCCATGGCGCAGAACAAAACGATCACGGGTCAGGTATTTGATGCTAAAACAAACGTACCGCTGGCTGGCGCGAATATCCTGGCAACAGGAAGCACAGGCGGTACTGCGACCGACAACAACGGACGTTTCTCACTCCAGGTGCCGGCTGCTACCACAACCATCCAGGTGTCGATGACCAATTACCTCGGGCAAACCATTGCCCTGAACAACCAAACCAACCTCAGCATTGCGCTGGTGATGGTGGCCAAAGACCTCGACCAGGTAGTGGTAGTAGGTTATGGCACCCAAAAGAAAAAAGACCTCACCGGCGCTGTGTCCACCGTTTCTGCCAAAGACATCGGTGGCCGGCAAACCGTCCAGGTTTCCGAAGCTTTATCCGGCAGCATTGCGGGGGTGTCCGTCACCCGCAGCAGCGCCGAACCCGGCGCTGGCTCCAGTATCCTCATCCGGGGCATTACCACCATTGGTACCAACAGCCCCCTGGTCATCGTCGATGGCATTCCGGTGAGCTCCATCGACCTGGTAAACCCCAATGATATCGAAAGCCTTTCCGTGCTTAAAGACGCCGCCTCTGCCGCCATATACGGCTCAAGAGGAGCGGCTGGGGTGATCCTCGTCACCACAAAAAGGGGCAAATCGGGACAAAGCAGCCTCGAATACAATTATGAATACGGCATACAGCGCGCCACCGCACAACCCCAATACGCAGGCGTTCAGGATTACTTCAGGTATTTCAACGAACAAGCTATCAACGACGGCGCCAGCAGTCCTGTGCGTACCGATGCTTTTATCAATAGTTACCTCGACAGCAATCGCGCCAACCCTGACAAATTTCCCAATACCGATTGGCAAAAAGCCGTATTCACCAATCCCAATGCACCACGCGTTCGGCATGATCTTGTATTTACCAGCGGTACCGATAAACTGCGCACAAAAGCTTCTTTTGGTTATTCCAAAGTGGGCGCCCTTTACGACAACTTCGATTACCAGCGCTACCAGTTCCGCGTAAACAACGACCTGCAGATATCAAAGATCCTGTCCGCCAATCTCGATGTCGCGTACCGTCGTACCAATAACAATTCACCCGTTTACAATCCGATCTTCGATAGCAGGATCTATCCGGCCTTTTATGACGATTTTTATGACGATGGCCGCTATGCGCCCGGTAAAGATGGCGCCAATCCCATTTCGCAGTTGAGAGAGGGTGGCACCAAGGCCGACAAATACAATCAGTTGGCCGGCCGCATCGGCTTGCAGTTAAAACCTTTGCCCGGATTGCAGATCAGCGCCATGGTGGCGCCTGTTTTTGATTGGAACAAAACCAAAACTTTCAATAAACAGCTTAAATATTACGACAAGGCCGATCCTGCCCGGGTGATCGCGGTAAATGCCACGCCCAAAACAACGCTGAATGAAAGACGGGAAGAGAACTTTGCCATTAACGGACAATTCCTGGTTTCCTATATTAAGAATATAGGAGCGGCCCATCATTTCGATCTGCTGGCCGGTTATGAAGAGAATTACGCATCTAATGAAACGGTCAACGGCCAGCGTACGGGTTTTCCGCTTACCAACTATCCTTACCTCAATACCGGCTCCACCGAGATCATGGAAAGCTATGGCAATGCCAGCGAATTCGGACTCCATTCCTTCTTTGGCAGGTTGCAATACAATTACCAGAATAAATATTATATCCAGGGCAATTTGCGCTACGACGAATCCTCCCGGTTTGCCAAAGAATACCGCGGTGCCACCTTCCCATCCATATCATTGGGTTGGACCCTATCAGAGGAATCTTTCCTGAAAGGTATCGACTGGTTGTCCTTCCTCAAACTAAGAGGCTCCTGGGGTGAAGCAGGCAACGAGCGCATCGGCAACTATCCCTATCAGTCAACACTTGATTTCTCCAGTGCCCTGTTCTATCAGAATAATGCGGTAACACCATTGCCCGGCCTGGGTCAACAGGTATATGCCGTTCCCAACATATCCTGGGAAACCACCCGCACCGGCAATATCGGCATCGATGCAGCCTTGCTTAACAACCGGCTTTCTGTAACAGCAGAATACTATGAAAAACGCACCACGGACATTTTATTACCGCTCGATATTCCGCTCTTCCTCGGCTATGAAAAGCCCAACCAGAATGCCGGCACCCTCGATGTAAAAGGATGGGAACTCGAATTGGCCTGGAAAGACCGCATCGGAAAAATTTCCTATACCATTGCTGCCAACCTTTCCGATGCCCGATCAAAGATCGGCGACCTGAAAGGCACCCAGTATCTGGGCGATCAGGTCATCCGGCAGGGAAGCGAATACAACGAATGGTTTGGTTATCTCTCGAACGGTATCTTTCAGAACCAGGCAGAACTGAACGGAGCGCCTGTTTTGAATGCCAATACCAAACCCGGCGATATCCGATTCATCGACATCACCAAAGATGGTAAGATCACACCCGACGACAAAGTATTGTTGGGTGGAGCCTTACCCCGCTACTTGTATGGCGGCAACATCAGGGTTGAATATGCAGGGTTCGATTTTTCTACGGCGTTCCAGGGTGTGGGTAAAAAATTATCGCGCAGGAATGGCGAGTCCATCCGTCCCTTCCTGGCGGCTTTCGGCAATGTACCGGCCAATATGGTGGGCAAATTCTGGAGCAGGAACAATACGGAAGCACAAAACCTACAGGCCTCCTATCCACGCTTGTCTGTTACAGCCGCTGGCAGCAATTACAGCCTGTCCGATTTCTGGCTCATGAATGGTGCTTACTTCCGCTTGAAGAATATCACGGTTGGCTATACGTTAAAACCCGAATTGCTGAAAAAAGCCGGCGTGCAGACATTGCGGTTCTATGTATCGGCCAATGATGTGTTTTCCCTCAGCAAGTTCCCCCGCTACATCGACCCCGAAGCAGGCGACCTGAGTTATCCCATTGTAAAAACCCTGTTAGCAGGCGCCACCATCCGGTTTTAAGCAAATCACACACTGAGATCAAAAATGTAAACATGAAAAAGATCATCCAACTCACCATATTCACGGCGGCCCTAGCATCTTGTCACAAGCTCGACCTCAATCCGCCATCCGAGCCCTCTACCGGCACCTTCTATTCCAATCAAACCGAACTGGAGCTTGCCGTCAATGACCTCTACCGGCTTGATTACTGGGGCAATGACAATGAACTGTACAGCGACAATGACGTTCATCGTGGTCAGCAATTCCAGAATGCCGTCATCAGCGGCACCATGACATCTGAAGATGCCACAGTACGCACTTATTGGCTCAATTGTTACAAGGCCATTGCCAGGGCCAATTCCTTCCTGGCCAACAAAGACAAAGCCGCCGCCAATACGCCGGCCAGCGTGATCAAACAATACGAAGCCGAAATGCGCCTCATCAGGGCTTATGAATACGCCAGGCTGATCACCCATTTTGGAGATGTTCCATTGCTCAAAGCGCCCATTCCGCTGGAAGAAGCTTATGGCATCGGTCGTACGGCGAAGACCGAAGTGTTCGACTTCCTCAATGCTGAACTTGATTTCGCTGCCGCCAACCTGCCTGCTTCCTGGCCCACCGCTTCTGTAAAGCGATTAACAAAAGGAGCTGCCTTTGCCATCAAAGCGCGCACCGCGCTGTACATGGGCAAATGGGCCATTGCCAAAGCAGCGGCCGATTCTGTGATACAATTGGCCAATGCCGGTGTATACAGCCTGCATCCCAACTTCAGCCAATTGTTCCTGAAAGACGGAGAACTAAGCAAAGAGATCATCTGGTCGATACCGCGCGATGAAAAGCAAAAAGTATTTGGTGCGGCGGAAGGATGGGTAAAAGAGCACATGCTGCGTACCGCAGGAGGTTATGGCGCCATCATCCCCTCGCGCGATGTGGTGGATGCTTTCGAATGTACCGACGGGTTACCCATCGATGAATCGCCCCTGTACAATCCACGCCAGCCCTTTAAGAACCGCGACCCGCGCCTCACGGCAACAGTGGTGGAATTCGGTACGCCCTGGATGGGATATTCTTATCAACCGCACCCCGATTCCCTAACCACCAGGAGCTACAAGACCGGCGCTATGGTGGCCAATTTCGACAACCGGGCTGTGCGCGAATTTGCCAGCTTTACGGGCTTCCTCTGGAAGAAAGGGATCGATCAAAGCTGGGCCGACAGGCTGGTGGAAGACAACGATGCCATCATCGTTCGCCTCGCCGACATGTTGCTCACCTATGCAGAAGCGAAGATAGAATTGGGTGAAGTGGATGGTACGGTGCTGGATGCCATCAATAAAGTAAGGGCCAGGGCCTATGGAGTGCCGTTTACAGCAGTTGCCTCCTACCCTGCCCTTACGGCACTCGACCCCATTGCTTTGAAAAAGGTAGTGCGCCGTGAACGCCGCGTGGAGTTTGTAAAGGAAGGATTGCGTTACATGGACCTCATACGCTGGCGCCTGGCCGAAAATGTGCTTACCCGCCCCGTCATCGGTATTCCCGATCCCGCTAAACAAGACCGCAATAAATGGCCCTTCCCGGGCACCACACCACTCGATGACGATGGCATTGCCGATTATAGTGGATTTGGCGCCGATGTAAAGATCCTGGTAGAAAGGAAATTCGATAAAAGCAAACAATACCTCTGGCCCATACCCGCCATTGAAAGAAGGGTGAACCCCAACATTTCGCAAAACGATAATTATTAAGCAACACATCTAAAACTCAAGGGCGGCAGTACATGCTGCCGCCCATTCGAACAAAATGAATTCCATGAAACAGTCAACCAAATGGCTGGCCTGGGCATGCTGTGCCCTCCTCTCGCGGCAAGCCATCGGCCAGGCCTCCTCATCGGCCATCGAACCCTTTGTGAAAGCATCCCGCGCCCCGGTGAAAATTAGCGGTGTATACCCGCACCTGACATTATTTAATGAAGGAGGCTCTACTGCCTGCGGTATCTCCCGGCCCGGCTCTTATACCGATGGTGGTGAAGGCGGCATTGGCGCCGTAGTGCCCTGGGCAGGTAAACTTTGGATGATCACCTATTCGCCACATTGTCCCAACGGCAGCTCGGACAAGCTGTACAGCATCGACGAAAACCTCAACGTTACCATACATCCGGAAAGCGTTGGCGGCACGCCCGCCAACAGGATGATCCATAAAGAATCCAATCAACTGATTATCGGTTCGTACCTTATAGACAGCACCGGCAAGGTGAGGGTGATCCCCCTCACCGTCATGCCGGGGCGCATGACGGCCACTGCCCGCCACCTCACCGATCCCGCCAATAAGGTCTATTTCTACGACATGGAAGGTATGTTGTATGAGGTGAACGTGTACACCCTGGCGGTGAATAAGCTCTTTCACAAGCCAGTTCCCGGATGGCATGGCAAAGGTGGCTATACCGCCCAAAAGCAACTGATCATTGCCAACAATGGCGAGCACCAGGTATTCGACATCAAAAAGGATCTGCTGCTGGCCGGCGCTGCACCAAAGAACAGCGATGAAAAAGGGGTATTGGCTTCGTGGGATGGTACCACCTGGAAGATCATAGAACGCAAACAGTTCACCGATGTAACCGGGCCTGGTGGCATATATGGTGCCCCTAACGATGAAGCGCCTGCCTGGAGCATCGGCTGGGACAAACGATCGGTGCTGCTTAAGCTGCTGGACAACGGTCAGTGGTTCACTTATCGCCTACCCAAGTCAACCCATACCTACGATCATTGGGGAGGATGGTACACCGAATGGCCGCGCATCCGCGAGATCGGCAACAACAAGATGCTCATGGACATGCATGGCATGTTCTATGATTTCCCGAAAACATTCAGCCGGAAACAAAGCGGCGGACTGTCTCCCATCAGTACCCATCTCCGTTATATACCCGACTTTTGTAACTGGAATGGCCAGCTCATCTTATCGACCGATGAAACCACGGTACTGGATAATCCTTATGCCGGGCGCTCCCAATCCAACCTCTGGTTCGGCACCCCCGAAGCATTGAAACAATGGGGAGCTCCTACAGCCTGGGGCGGACCGTGGATAAAAGATACCGTAAAAGCCGGCATCCCTTCCGATCCATTTCTCTTCAATGGCTTCCGTCAAAAAGTATTGCACCTGAGCCATGAGGCCGGAACCCCTGTATCCTTCACGATTGAACTGGACAAAGCCGGTAACAACCAATGGACGACCTGGAAAATTTTGACGGTGCCTGCACATGGATATCGTTACTTTATCTTTCCGGCTGGCCTGAATGCCAGCTGGATCAGGATAAAAGCCAGTCAGCCCTGCGTAGCTTCCGCCTATTTCCATTTCAGCGCACAGGCGCACCCTCAGCAGGATCCCATGTTCACGGCACTGGTGGGCATTGATGAAAATGCCCCGGTACAAAGCAATTTTATCAGGCCGGCACAGCACAACAAGAACCTCCAGGTACTCGACATCTCCAATGGCAAGGCGCAGTATAGCGAAGTGGATGCCGCTCTCGGGTTTGTGCAGCCGGCGGGTGACAGCAGCGCTCAAATGAAAAGAATACTGGCGTTTAAAAAGGATTATGAGACCGACGAGGCATCGGTGATCGTTACAGACAAAACCGGTAGCTATCGCCTGCCCAAAACAGCTGCAGGGTACGACAAGCTGGCGGCCAGAGGAGCCCGGGAACTGGAATCCGAACGATACATGTTGAACGCCCACGGCACCTTATACGAAGTGGGCCGCGAAAGTGGATTTGCAGCCATCCGCCCCATTACCACGCACAAGAAGAAGATCGTTGATTATTGTACCTGGCGCGGCCTGCTGGTGATCAGCGGTACAAGGCAAGGAACACCTGAGGACAAGCATTATCATGCCAGTGATAACTACGACAATGGACTTTGGTTTGGCGCCATTGACGACCTTTGGAAGCTGGGCAAACCGGTAGGTGAAGGCGGTGTTTGGAAGAACACCCCCGTAAAAGCAGGCGAACCTTCACTCCCCTACCTCATGACCGGCTACGATAAAAAACAGATCAGCCTTACCGCCGATCAGGAGGTGACCATTACCCTGCAAACCGATGTAGACCACAATGGCTGGCACGCGTACAGGAAGATCAAAATACCTGCCGGCAAAACGATCACACATCAATTCCCGCAGGGATACAGCGCGCATTGGATCAGGGCCATCGCCGATAAGGATTGTAAAGCAACGGTATGGCTGAAATACGAATAAAGCAGGCACTGCTATAAACAGACCACAAAGCATATTTAACGAAGTATATTATGAAAAGGATCATCACCACCGTATCACTTGCACTCCTCGTTGGGGTATCCGTATCGGCACAACAGCCCGAAGTACCCTATTTTTTACAGGCCTATAAGAAACAATACAAAAAGGATCCGCGCGCTGCCACCATGCAGTGGTTTGTAGATGCCCGTTACGGCCTCTTTGTGCATTGGGGCGCCTCCTCCATGTATCAATCGGGTGACTGGGTGTTGTACAACAAAAAGCTGCCCCTGCAACCCTATATCGACAGCGCCCTGAAATTCAAAGGTGAGAAATGGAATGCCGATTCCATCACCGACCTCGCCGTGAAAGCGGAAATGAAATACGTGACCTATGTAGTGAAACACCACGATGGCTTTGCGCAGTTCGACTCCAAGGCTGGCCCCTTCAACAGCATGCAGGCGGCCGCTAAACGCGATTTCCTCAAGGAAATGGCGGTGGCCTGTAAAAAGCGCGGGCTAGGTCTTTTTGTCTACTATTCCATTGGCATCGACTGGACGCACCCCTTCTACCTCACCCGGAAGGATTACAATGCTGCCAGGCCCGATTATGCTACCATGCCTGCGGAGATCCGTTCACGCGGTAAGGAAGACTTTGTTCACTACTGGAATTATGTAAAAACTCATATTTATGAGATCTGCACCAACTATGGTCCCCTGGCCGGCCTGTGGTTCGATCCCGTAGGTGGCGCGTATACCAACTCGGATGTATTTGACCTTCCCGCCATCTATGCCATGATCCGCCGCTTACAGCCCCATGCGTTGATATCGTACAAAACAGGGTTCAACGGCGATGAAGATTACATTTCCTGCGAGCACGATGTTAAGTCCATTACCGACCTTATGCGGAAAGTTCAGGGTGAAAAAACGGCGCAGGCAGCTGAAGCTGCCTGGCAGAAGAACAGGAACAAACTTGCTGAACTGAATACCACCATGCAGGACATCGACTGGGGCTACCATGCCCGGGCCAAACACAAAACAGTGGAACAAGTGATGGCCCTGCTGCAGGAAGCCGCCGACAACAATGCCAACCTGCTGCTGAATATCGGGCCCTACCCCGATGGCAGCATCGTGCCTGCCGACCGGGAAACACTGTTGGAAGTTGGCCGCATCATCCGCCGCCAGGGGCTTCCCAAACAGGATAAGGTAAACTACATGAAACTGCGTGGCGATACCAAACCGATCACTGCGCGCGATCTCGAAACACAGAAATAAAAATCAGGAAGTCCGATGTTGGTAAAAAGACCGATAGAACGATCTCCCTTCAGCAAAACCGAAGAACAGCCACCCAAACCGCCAGCGCTTTTCAGCATGGCGGTATTGGTGGCAGCCCTGGGATACTTTGTTGATATATACGATCTGTTACTGTTCAGTATCATACGCATACCCAGTTTGCAGTCCCTGCACCTCGGCAACCAGGCTATACTGACAGAAGGCGAAAAGATCATACAGTGGCAAATGTGGGGACTGGTGATCGGTGGCATCATATGGGGTGTAATGGGTGATAAAAAAGGAAGGCTGTCTGTTTTATTCGGCTCCATCCTGCTTTATTCTCTCGCCAATATTGCCAATGGCTGGGTGCAAACCGTAGACCAGTATAAGGTGATCCGCTTCATTGCCGGTATAGGACTTGCCGGCGAACTTGGTGCCGGCATTACGCTGGTGTCGGAGCTAACGCCCAAAGAAAAGCGGGGTATTGCTACGTCTCTGGTGGCGGGCATAGGACTAACAGGCGCCATTTTCGCATTTGTTATGAAACAACACTTTCATTGGCGCACTTGTTATTTTGCCGGTGGCGGCCTGGGTATCGTGCTGTTGATGCTGAGAATATCTGTATTCGAGTCGGGTTTGTTTCAGCAGAGCAGGAAGAAGAAACTGCGCAGGGGAAGTTTGTGGATGTTGGTCAATAAAAAGAGGCGATTGAAGAAATATGTATTAAGCATACTGATCGGATTACCCACCTGGTTTGTGATTGGGGTGTTGGTGTCCTTTTCGAAGGAATTTGGCGAGCATATGGATATTTCCGAAGTAATAGATCCCGGGCAATCCATCATGTATTGCTATGTGGGCTTATCCGTGGGCGACATCATCATCGGCCTGGTTAGCCAGCGCCTGAAAAGCCGTAAAAAAGCACTGTTTATTTTTTATGGTATCACCACGGTCTTCATGCTCCTCTATTTCACCGCGCAATGGCAGGGCAGCGCAAGTGGCATGTACTGGATCTGTGCGGGATTAGGATTTGGTGCTGGTTACTGGGCCATATTCGTTACGATGGCGGCCGAACAGTTTGGCACCAACCTCCGCTCTACCGCTGCCACCACCATACCCAATATGGTGCGGGGTATGCTGGCGATATTGATATTGCCGCTTTTTCAATACCTGCGTGGCATTGCTGATTTTTATACGGGTGGGTGGATCACTGCGGCGATCATCATGGTCATCACGGTAGTTGCAGCCATTCGCATCGAGGAGACTTTCAATAAAGACCTGAATTTTGTAGAACGATAGTTATGAACCCGAAAATCTGTTCTTTTAATAAGTACCAGGAGCGCTCATTTCTTGTTCGCCAGGTTACAGACAATGAAAAGATAGAAATGGTACTTGATTATGTATTTGACAACTACCACCAGGGAGTATTGGTGGAAGATGCGGCCAGCATGTTGTGCATGACACCCCAAACATTCAGGCGCTTTTTCAAAAGCTATACCAGTAGAACCTTTAAGCAGTTTGTGATAGAGGTTCGCATCAGGAGCGCCTGCCGTATGCTGTTGCAAGGCGAAAAGAATGTCTCGGAAGTTGCCTACGCCTGCGGCTATCGGACTGCTTCGCATTTTATCAGGCAGTTCAACGACATCATCGGCAAAACTCCTCTGCGCTACCAGAGAGAGGACCGTACTGAAGATTGACAGGAGATGTGATCGCTTTCAACCCGGGCAACAAAAATGACAACAGATGCCGATGCACTACGCATCGGCATCTGTTTTTTCGGCACGTCGGTAATACACAAAGCACAATTATGGCGAAACTTTATTTGATAGTCGGAAATGTATAAAACAAAGTCTTATTTGGGGTAAGTATCGCTGACGTTCCCGTGCTAACTTTATCCTTATCCGGTGTCTCTTCGATCCCGACCACCTGCTTGCAAGCATCAACAACCTTCGCCTATGTCTACACTAGCTACCTCATCAAAAAAGCTGTATGAAAAGAAACCAGGTTACCATCCTCGACCTTGCCCGGCAGCTGGGGATTTCTAAATCAACTGTATCCAGGGCGCTCCAGGGTATGAAGCAGATAAGTCCTGAAACCCGGAAATTGGTCACTGATCTCGCTCATGCAACCGGGTACCAACCCAACCTGATGGCGCTGGGGTTAAAGAATCAACGCAGCAATATCATTGGCGTAATTGTACCTGATATTGAACTTCCGTTTTATGCCAGCTTAACGAGCAGTGTGCAGCAATATGCCTTACAGCATAACTATCATACGGTGATCTGTCAATCCAAAGAATGCTTTTCGGTCGAGACAGATGTACTCCAGACCTTGTGGGGACTACAGGTTGCAGGCATATTGATGATCCATTCTAAGGAAACCAGGGACTTCGCCCATGTACAACAGGTCATCGGAAGAAAGATACCGGTCATCCTCGTCGATCGTTCTGTCACAGACTTCGATATACCCCAGGTAGAGAACGATCATTATGCCGGAGGATTTGCCATCGGACAACACCTGGCGCAGGTTGGTTGTAAAAATATCGCCATCATCGGTGGACCCAGGCACCTGAAATTAAGCAACCTCCGCATCGAAGGCTGTGTGGCGGGTGCCGGTAGCGCCGGCGTACCTATTAAGGCTTCGTACATATACCAGGGTGATTTTAATCGTGAAAAAACACTTTCCATTCTGGATGAAATATTGAAGTCCGACACCCGGCCCGACGGCATTTTTTGTGTGCAGGATCGCGGTGCCTTTGAGGTCCTGAAGCAACTTGAATTCCGGAACATCGCAGTACCCGATGAAATTGCCGTGGCAGGCTTTGGCAATGAAATGATGTCAAAATATGTAGTGCCCTCCCTGACTACTGTCGAACAAAACCCAGCGAGGTTGGGTGAATTGGCGACAGCCACCCTCATCAGTCAAATAATGGATAACGTGACGGCGCCCATTCAGCAGCAACTCATCAGGCCGGAATTGATCGTAAGAGATTCCACCCGCCGTACCATTACCCGTCAAACAAAGGTTAACCACCTGAAGGCTGAACGGGTTGTGTGTACAGCGGCCACTGTTGTCGATAGTTTCAAGTCGTTGTATGGCGCCGCTCCTGCGTGTACCGTGCAGGCGCCGGCGGTAATCACCCTGGGTGGCGACTATACCGACTACCATGATGGCATTTTAGTTGGGGCTGGAATAGATCAGCAGGTCTATTGCTGTCTTTCCGAAAGCCCGGATTCCTTGTGCCATATACAGGCAGTTGAAACCAACGAACACCTGTGCCTGCCATTGGATCAGTTAAGATTTTCTGCCGTTTCCTGGTCGCCTTTTATTCAATCGGTATTGAACGCTTTTCAACATGCTCAGATACCTATACGACCCTTTCAGCTTGCTTTTGGAGGAAACATTGCTGCAGTAGCAGGTCCTCCCACCGCATCGCTTCAGGGAGGATTGCTGTATGGATTAAATGCCCTTTTCAACCTGGGCCTCACAAAATCAGCTCTTGTGAGGCTAGCACTGCAAGCGGAAAACGAACTGAGAGAAACGCCAACAGGGATTATCAATAAATATGCCTGTATGCTGGGCAAAACAGGTGGATTCATGAAAGTGGATTGCCTGTCGATGGATTTTGAATACCTCGATTTTCCGTATGAAACTTATTCGTTGATCATGTGCGACACAGGGGTGCATTATGGTTCGGCCCGTGCCGAAATGAATACCCGCATCAGCGAAACACAGGAAGTACTCGATTGTTTAAAGGGAAAATTCCCTGCCGTGCAGTCCTTCCGGGATATAACCCCCGGTATGCTGGTGGCAGCCAGGGGACGTATGCGACCCGATATATTCAGGCATGCCAACTATATCGTACGTGAAATAGCCAATGTTCAGGAGGCAGTTGGTGTATTAAGGCAGGGTCTGGTGATACCGTTTGGCGAAACGCTGTATGCTACACAAAAAGGACTGCAGGAAGATGATCGGTTCAGCTGTCCGGAGGTTAATTTCCTGATCGGTTTTGCCCGCAGGCAAAAAGAATGTATTGGTGCTAAAATGATCGGTGAAGGCTTTGGCAGTAGCACTCTTCATATTGTGAACAGGAGCGGCTTGGCGAACTTTATGCGAAAACTGGAAACGGCCTATCTTAAAAAATATGGGGTGCGGCCAGGACTACAAGCGGTGAGTTTGTCAAAGGGAGTCTGTTTGATCTCCTAACCAACGTTTATCGTCATTACCAGAAAAAAGGGGCCGGATCTTTAGAAACAATCCAGCCCCGTTGAACATAACCAAACGAAACATAGCGAATGAGCGCTAACAGAGTTATTCTACGTTGAACTTTATTCCAATATCCTCAGTACCCTTTGTTCTGCACCAGGTTGGGATTATTAACGATATCGGAATAGGGAATGGGTAAGTAATTCATGTTGTCGTTGATGTAACTGAAATCACTCTCTGGTCTGTTATACTGATTGGCCAGGTGGCTGATTATCGTGGCCGGCAGTATACCCCAACGCTTCAGATCATACCAGCGGTGATTTTCAAAGGCCAGCTCCCGTCTTCTTTCCTGCTTCACCAGGTTAATAAGCTCTTCTTGCGAACCAAAGGTTAGATCGGAAAGTGCCGGCGTTGTACCTGTTCCCGTAGTGCCACCATGAGCCAGGCGGATGGCGTTAAGCTGTGCTAATGCGATATCCATATTCGCTGCGCCACCCATCTGGGCCAATGCTTCTGCATACATCAGGAGTACATCGGAATAACGTAGCCAGAAATAATCATCGGCATTATCGTTGGCCAGCGAGTTAATGGGGTCATTGTATTTTACAATCCGTAAAGCACTATTCACTAAGGTGATCCTGCGCATGTCGGCCCACTCATATACACTCCTTGGGTTGGGTGTGTAGGTGAACACCTGACCAGGCTGAAAGCCATTGACGGAATAATAATACGTAGTAGAATTTTCCACCCAGTTAAATCCAGGAGCCGTACCGGCATTCCGTATCGAAGAGAAAAAAGCACTGGTTCTCACTGCAGTAGCGGTAGCGACTGCATTAACAGGTGGCGCCAGCTGATCGTACAACATTTCAAACTTTCCATCACCTTCATACAGCTTTACCTGGAAACTGATATTGTTTGACACCGTGGTTCCTGCTCTCCACCGCCAGTTCTTCCATTGCACCGTCAGCACCCGGTTAGGGGCTGCACCCGTAGTTGCATAAGATGCCTCACCACCAGCACCGTTTAAATTGTCGAGCAAGGGGCCGATCAGCGGGTCTTTGGAAGTGGTCATTCCTGTAGGGCTTACCGTCCTTGGTACAAAACTGATGAAGCCGTTACTGCACATATAGAACTTATCCACTTTCAAACCACCAAAATTAAACGTAAAGCCGATGGGCAATGCGCCGGAAATAGCTTCATCCACCTGAACGGATGGCACTGAGGTTCCACCTGCCAGGTTGGTATAAGCATTTGTTCCGGCAGTAAAAGAATACAGATTAAAATCATTAGAAACCAAGGCCATGGCAAGTGAGGTATATTTATTTTTCAACCAGGTATAGGCCAGTAAATTCGGAGGCATTCCCGATGTACCCTTTGAGTAAAAGATCCTTTCCCGGTCAGCAGCCTTGTTCGCTGCAGAAGTATGGAAGATATTACTGTAGTTGGTATTGAGGCCAACCGAATATTGTAAATTGTTATCGATCAGTTCTTTCAATTTATCGGCCGCCAGTTGGTATTTGGAAACATCCTTCAGCGGAAACCCCGCCATGGTAAGATATACTTTGCCCAATAAGGCTTTTGCCGCCGCCCTGGTGGCCCGCCCGCCATTCTGGGAATCGTTATAGGCGTAATAGTCGTCAAGGTTAGCCTCAGCATATTGCAGGTCATCGATGATCACCTGGTATACTTCGGTTTCTGTAGCCCGCGCAGGCGTCAGGTTGTTCTTCACCACATCAGCAGGCTCCAGCATCAACGGCACACCGCCAAACAGCTGCACCAGGCGGAAGTAGTAGAATGCCCGCAGAAACCGGGCTTCTCCTGTTACCCGGCGAACCACCTCCCCTTTGATCTTCGTTGAATCATTTACAAAGGCCACCACATTGTTGGCCCGCTCTATCGTGCGGTAAGCATTAGACCACGTATCCCTGATATCGGTATGCCTCGAATCGTAGGCAAGATATTCCATATCCAGCCTGGCATCCAGGTTACTGGTTCCCACTGTACCATCGTCACTCATCCAGTCTTGTATAAACAGGGGGGCCATATTCGTTACATCAAATCGCATGGTTTGGTAAACCGCATTGACTGCTGCGATGGCATCCTGGTCTGTACGGTAAAAATTGGCGCGGTTGATCAGCGATTTGAACTCTTCCGTCAGAAACTTCTTACAGGAAGTATGCAATAACATAATGTATAACAGTAAAAATGATAGCTTCTTCATAATGCGTTTTTTAGCTGGATGTTAAAAATTCACGTTCAGGCCGAATCGGTAAACACGCCCCAGTGGGCTAGTTCCACCGTCTACACCACGCGCTAAACCGCCTGAGGTGTTCACTTCAGGGTTATATCCGGGATAAGAAGTAAGGATAAACAGGTTCTGGCAGTTCGCATAGAACTTTACACCCGCTACTTTGATGCGCTTCATCCACGAAGCAGGCAACGCCCAGGAAAGCGTAATGTCCCGGCAACGCAGGTAGGTGCCGTCTTCGAGGTAAAGGTCAGTGGATTCACGGGGATCATACAGCGATCCAGGTACCTGGATGTTGGCGCGCTCGTTGTGCAGCCTGATCTTGTCCGCTTCTTCTGCACTCATAGTTGGCGTGATCATTCTGTAGCGACGATCGAAAATATCCTTGCGTATATTGGCCTGTCCACGATTTAAAGACATCGTATTGAACTCATAATAATCAAATATCTTGTTGCCTACCGAATAACTGAAGAACGTTGCCAGTTCTAAACCCTTATAGGAAATCGTGGAACTGAAACCACCAAAATATTTTGGCAAGGCACTGCCAAGGTAGGTCCGGTCTTTATCGTCCAGCAATCCATCATTGTTAAGGTCAGCATAACGGCGGTCGCCTTCTCTGGCGCCAGTCTGAAACCCAGCCGGTTTTTCCAGGATCGTTTTGTCCGTCCACACTCCGATGGTTTTTAACCCATAAAACTGCCCGATTGACACCCCAGGCTGCAACCGGAATAAATAAGCACCCGTTACTACCTGGCTGATATCCTGGTATTCTCCTTTTCCTCCAGACAACTGGTCTACCCGGTTCCTGTTGATGCCGATATTGGCCTCTAAGTTCCAACGTACCTTTTTGCTGTTAACGACTTTCCAGCCAGCACTGAATTCAATACCCTCGTTGGTAAGCGAAGCAATATTTCGGGTGAGGAAGGTATATCCACTACTCAACGGAGGGATGGTTCCATACAACAAGTCATTGGTCCTTTTCCGGTACACTTCGGCAGTCAATGAAAAACGGTCTTTAAAAAAGCTGAGGTCTGCGCCGAGATTCACAGAAGCCGTTCGCTCCCAGCGTAAGGTGGGATTGGAAAGATTGGTAGGAGTAAATCCAACATTCACCGTATTGCCAAAAACAACACTGGCCACATCCAGGGTGCTGATGGTAGAGTATGGAGCTATCGACTGGTTACCTACGATACCCCAGCTGGCCCTCAATTTCAGATCACTGAAGATCGACCTGAGCGGTGAAAACCATTTCTCCTGGTTCAGGCGCCAGGCAGCACTCACGGCCGGAAAGAATCCATAGCGTTCATTTTCTGTAAACTTGGAAGTACCGTCCATACGACCGGAAGCACTGAGATAATACCTGGACTTGTAGTTATAAGAAGCACTAACGATGGAAGAAACCAACTGATTGGCATTATACGTTGTATAGGGTGTGTTGGAGGCGGATCCCGATTGGAGCGAATGATAGGTGGCTACATCAGAAGTGAACCCGATGGTGGAAGCAGTTTGTGTCTTAGAAACAAACTTCTCGGCCGAAGCCACCACAAAAGCAGACAATATATGGTCTTTGCCGAAGCGCCGGTTGTAATTGGCCTGCAACTGATAGAGCAACCCGGTATTTTGCGAATTGCCGGCGCTGGCAGCTCCCTTCAGCGCGGAGCCGCCGATATAGATGCTGGGCGTATAATTTTCGAGCAGCGCATTAAAAGTGGTAAGCCCCAGCTTGGCACTTACGTTAAGGTGGTTATTGATTGACCAGGCAAGACCAATATTGGTTAGTAATTGGGTGGAGGTTTGTACGTTCTTCACCTGGTTTGAACCGCCAAATTCAAATGGATGATTGGTGTAAGCCAGGCTTCTTGCTTCGTTGGCTGCAAACCGGGGATTATAATAAACAGTAATACCCCGCGTAGCATCATACGTTGTAGCTTGTCCATTTCCATATTGATACAGCGCCAGGTAATTCAATCCCCCATCCGGATTGACAAGCGGAACCGAAGAGGGCCAGCCTAACACTTTATTGGAAAGTATGGTAGTAGGTTGACCATTGCGTACCGAGTTGGTATAATTGGTGCTCATGGTAAAAGTGAGGTCCGGGCGCAATTTTCCTTCATAGCTTAGCTTGCCATTATAACGGTTCAAGGAAGTGCTGGGTATCATGCCCACCTGGTTATAGTACTGGCCCGAAAAGAAAACTTTGTTTTTTGCATCACCACCCGAAACGCTCATGTAAATGTCTGTGGTAGGCGCCGTTTGCTGAATATCTTTCTGATGATCGTATGTTGGCAGGGAATCTATTTCCTCGGGGAGGTAAGGTTGAATAGCCGTGGTATTATAGCCAATGGCTTTCCGGTAGGCCCAGTACTCATTCATAAAGGTGGCATAGTCGCGACCATTCAATACCTTGATGCTCCTGGTAGACCTGGTCATTGAATAATTCGCATTCAGCGACACGTTGATCTTCCCCGCTTTGCCCGATTTAGTGGTGATCAACACCACACCGTTCGCCCCCCGTGCGCCGTAAATGGCGGTAGCAGCGGCGTCTTTCAGTATTTCGATGGTTTCGATGTCATTGGGATTGATCATCGTTAACGGATTGGACGTACTAGGGGAAACCAGGCTACTTGCACCGGTAGTGAGGTTCAGATCAGGACTATTCAGCGGAATGCCGTCCACCACGTACAACGGCTGGGATGAAAAGCTGATGGAACCGATGCCTCTTATCTCCACACTAACACCGCCGCCCGGATCGGTCGAGTTTTCCAGCACCTGCACACCGGCAGCGCGCCCCCCGATCAACTGTTGAAAGGAGGAATATCCCCCTTCGGTATTATTCTTCGTATCCACTTTTGTAACCGAAGTGGTCAGGTCCCTTTTCTTCTTGCTTTCATAGCCAATGATGACCACGTCGTCCAGATCCGAAATAACCGGTTGCAGGTAGATGGTAGTTGGCATGGAGCCAGCCTTGTATTCGAGGATCTTGTAACCTGAAAAGGAGATCACGATGACATCCGACGGTTTCGCTTCGTAAACAAATACCCCTTTGCTATTGGTGGCAGTACCACGTTTGGATCCTTTAATCGTTACAGAAGCTCCTTCGGCCAGTTCGCCGGAAGGCAATTTTACAGTAGCTGTAACGGTTACATTTTGTGCGGATAGCCAATACGGCAATACTAGCAGGCAGGCAATAACGCTTAATGTTTTGAGAAAAACATTACTCATGGCAATCGTTTTTGGGTTTTTATAATCAGTTATTCATCGGTCTGGCAGATTGGAAGTTTCGTTCTTTCCAGTAGGTCGGGCTTGATTAAATAGTCGGCTATTGAATACACTGCAGCGATTTCAAAATTAGTATTTCGACTTGTTGATACAAGGAAGTTGGAGCATTTCCTCACGGGAACGTTCCCGACCCCTGAAGGCCTGGTAATGCGTTGGTTCAATTAATTTACGGTCGCAATAAGCGCTTCTATTCTTCAACAAAAAAATAAAACTACACCAATGACTTCGATCAGATTGTTGCTATTTCTCTTGCTGTTATGTACAAATCATTTATACGCGAAAATCACCTTGCCATCCGTGATCAGTGATGGCATGGTGTTGCAGCAAAGAGCAGATGTGGCGCTTTGGGGAAAGGCCAACAACAATGCCCGGATTATCATTACCACATCATGGAATGACAAAACATACACGACGAAAGCCACTGCTTCCGGCGACTGGAGACTATTGGTAAAAACAGTAGGAGCCGGAGGTCCTTTTACGATCAGCTTAAGTGATGGAGAAAAAATAACACTTAAAAATATTTTGCTGGGGGAAGTTTGGCTCTGTTCGGGACAATCGAACATGGACATGCCGGTAAAAGGATTTACCAACCAACCCATTCTTTATGCCGGCGAACTGATGATGGATGCAGACAATGATCAGGTACGCCTTTTCCGTATGGAGGTAACTGGTAGCCGGGTGCCGAATTTTGATGGCGCCGCCACACCCTGGTTGGCTGCCAATGGAGAAACGATCAAAGATTTTAGTGCCGTAGGGTATCAGTATGCAAAATTACTACAGCAACGATTAAAGGTACCCGTGGGCATTATTCAAGCAGCAGTGGGTGGTACCAAGATCGAGTTTTGGATGTCGGCCAGCAGCTTAAGTCCGTTCAGTGATGTGAAGATCAAATCTCCCGATGATCCTTCCAAGGTATCCGGCTGGGAGCCTACTGCCCTGTTTAATGCGATGATCAATCCCATCGCTGGTTATCATATCAAAGGCGCCATTTGGTACCAGGGCGAATCTAACAGCCGCACTTACCAAAACTACGAGCAGTTGATGCAAACCATGGTCAGCGACTGGAGAAAGCGGTGGAATTGCGGTGAATGGCCCTTTTACTTTGTGCAGATCGCCCCACACTTTTATAGGGATTCGACCAACAAAGCCGCCTTTTTACGGGAAAAGCAACAAAAAGCCATGAACAGTATTGCCAACGCCGGCATGGTAGTCACCATGGATGTTGGTGAAGAGTTACGTATTCACCCAAGCAACAAAACGACCATCAGCAACCGGCTCGTCGCCTGGGCATTGGGCAACACCTATGGATACAAAGGCATTCCCTTTGCAAGCCCTACCTATCAATCATCCAAGATCGTCAAGAGTGCCATCGAAATTACTTTCAACAATACGTCGATGGGATTAATGGCTTCCCACCCTCCATTATCCGCCTTCGAGATTGCAGGAGACGACAGGAAGTTTTACCCGGCAGATGCAATCATAACCAAAACCGGCGTCACGGTAAGAAGTGCCCAGGTAAAAGATCCGGTTGCCGTTCGGTATGCATTTAAAGACTGGGTAGTAGGTGACCTCTTTAGCCTGGAAGGGTTACCGGTAGCGCCGTTCCGTACCGACGATTGGCCAACGCCCTGATCCGCCGGTTATGTTGTTATCGAACACGATGCTTGTAATTACTGATCAATAAGATTTTTACTACTTAAACATTCTTGCCAAATGAAAAGAAAAGACTTTCTGCAGCAGCTCGGTGTAGTATCACTGGGTAAGCTGGTTATCCCCAATTCTGTACTGGCCAACATTTCCGGGGCCGCTATGGGCAGACCTTCGCTAGACGGCTTAAAGCTATTCAATGTAAACCATTCCGCTTTGCTGGCCCGGGCTGCTATCAGTTATGGCAAACCTCCGTCTTCAGAGAATGAGGGGATACCCATCGGCAATGGAAACATGGGAACACTGGTGTGGACCAAGCCGGCAAAGGCTGCTACTGCCACCAATGCCGCTGAACCCGCCGATCCCGCAAAGATCATGTACCAGATCAACCGCAATGATACTTTCGGCCAGGACCGCACGCACCAGCATTACGATGATACCGTTCTTCCCGGAGATAAACAGGAAGTTACCGACAATACCCTATCCCTGTGCCGCCTTGGCATCCATGTTGGAGCGGCTACTTTTCAATCCCTCCGCCAAAACACCGAAGAAGGGACTGTTACCTTGAATTACCAGGCCAGTACCGGCACCGTAGACTTTATCACTTTTGTTTCAGCCGAACACGATATGCTGATCGCCAGAATAGGTGACAGAAGAACGACCCCGGAGGAGATCAATTTTGAGGTGAGTATGGTCCGGCAGCCACAAGAAGTACATGGCCAAAGTGTGTGGGACTACACGATCACCGAATT
This sequence comes from Paraflavitalea sp. CAU 1676, assembly GCF_029223285.1. Classification (GTDB taxonomy): domain Bacteria; phylum Bacteroidota; class Bacteroidia; order Chitinophagales; family Chitinophagaceae; genus Paraflavitalea. The sequence goes on from NZ_JARHUJ010000013.1 coordinate 74,260, forward strand.
CTATGGCCGCACCATTATTGTGCAAACTGTTAAGGAGGGTTCCTTTTACATGCAGTATGCGGTGGCCATCAGTGTGCGCGGGACCCCCGTTGAGATCGTGGAAAAATCGGCAGACCGGGTAAAGTTCAAGACCAAGCCATTTGCCGGGGGATTTGGTTTCTTCCTGGCCACTGCCACCACCTTGTATGAGCAGGTGGATGTTCGTAAAAAGGCGCTTGCCGTTTTAGCCATTGGCGAAGGTCAGGGCACTGACACCCTGTTGAAACAACACCGTGCCTGGTGGCGTAACTTTTGGGTAAAGAGCCGCACTTTTGTACACCTTAGCAGCGATGATGGTGTGGCCGATTTCCTGGAAGCCCGTTATAACCTGCATCTCTACCATATGGGCAGTACTTCCCGGGGAAATTTTCCACCGCTCTATAACTACGGGCTGTGGTTGGCTACACCAGATGGCAAGCGCTACTGGGGTGCACAGTACAAATTCATGAACGATATGATGATGTACCTGTCGCTCTACGCTGCCAATTACATGGAGTTAACCGATTCCTACCTGAACATGTACCGGAAAATGTTGCCCGACTGCGAAACCGCGGCCAAACAACGTTGGGGTGTTACAAAAGGTGCCTTTGTTCCTGAGTCGCTTGGATTCAGCGGTCCCACGATCCTTTCCTCCCAGGCAGCTCCGATGATCCATGATGTGTTGATGGGCAGGCGGACGCGGGCTTCACTACCGCCCGCCGTGGTCAAAGAGTGCCTTGTCGAAGCAACACTGGATTGGATCAATCCCAAGTTCGGTGCCCGGTATGATCAATTCACCTGGGTAGCCCATATTCTTTCGTCAGGATCACAGCTGGCCATGCAATTTTATTGGCGCTACCAACTGACCGGAGATATCAATTGGCTGCGTGACTCCGCCTATCCCATGATGAAAGGCATGGTTGATTTTTATCAGAGTTATGCACAAAAAGGAACGGACGGATATTACCATATTATCCGGAGCAATGTGCACGAATCTTATTGGGGGGTGAACGATGGAATCGTTGATCTGGCGGCCATCAGGTCGCTCACCCCGAAAGTCATTGCGTGCTCTCAAATTTTGGGCGTGGATGCGGGTCTTCGGGCAGGTTGGACGGAGTTTCTTGAAAAGCTTGCCCCCTACCCTGCCGGTGATCATGCTGACGTGGTACGCCTGCAAAGTGGTACTCCTCCGGCAGGTGAATACGGCGGGGAGAAAATTCCCTTGTTTCCGGCAGGCACTTTCGGAGCCGGCTATGCAGTAAGGTGTGTGGGGCGGTCAAATGTTGATCCGGTTTGGGTGTGGCCTGTACACCCCTTCGAAGCTATTTCGTTGGTGAAGGGGCGTTATACCGGAAGCCAGGAGGATAAAGACAACTTTCAGAAAATGCTGCTTACCTATAAGTATGTTCCACCTACCTGGTATGGATATATGTGGCCCCAGTATCCCGGCCGGCTTGGTCTCACCGATGAAGTGCGCAAGATATTACCGCTGTATGCCACCGGCGCGGGAGTAAGTGGCCTGCAGAACACCTGGGGACAGGCTAATAATGGTTTGCTGCCAGAGGCTATTCAAAGCGCCCTGATGCAAAGTATTGACGAGATCATCCTGGTGGCGCCGGCCTGGCCTTCGGAGTGGCGGGCGAGCTTTACCCTGCTGGCGCGCGGTGGTTTCCTGGTATCTGCCACCCTGGAACAAGGCGCACCCAAGGTGATACAGGTGGAAAGCACCTTTGGTACAAATTGCCGTATCGTGAACCCCTGGCATCCTGCTGCCGCTTACCTGAGACGTGCAGGGCAGACACAACAAACGTTGAACGGGCAGATCCTTGAGTTTCCACTGGTGACCGGTGAAAGTGTTTTGCTGGTCGGAAATGCAGAAATGACCCTGCAGCTTCCCATCATAATAAATCCCGCACCCGGTGCTGTAGTGAAGAAGATCCAGGCGACACACCCCAACGGGACAGTAAAAAAGACGCAGTTGGGAAAAGAAGGCCCTGTTTCAACCAGAGTGGCGGTTAAGCAGGAAACTGCCACCCAAACCCTTGCACAGGGATTGCGGATCGCTGTAAACCCTAATCCCGTACGGAATACACTTAATCTGGAGATCTATCAGGATACTACATCCCAGATCAACATACGCATCCTGGATATGACGGGAAGACAGGTATGGCAGCGCAAGGAGCAGATTACCGGTGGTGAAGCAAGACTCATGCCGGTGAACTTCAGCGCATTTTCCGCCGGTACTTATTGCGTACAGGCTAATAATGGAAAGCAATCTCAAAGTATAAAGTTCCAAAAGACAGAATAATTGACTGGTGCCCGGCATTGTTTTCGCCAATGCAGGGCTCTTGCGCAATCAAAAAATACATATCAAAAGAATCAACCTAATGAACAATTACTTTCGAGCTCAACGATCCCTAATTCATTTGCTGTGTAGCTGCCTGTTGATAGCTGCATTCACGCTTTCCTCAATGGACGGCCTATCTCAGTCGTCCGGGACGTACCAATTGTGGGAGCCGCTGGCAGATTCCCTTTCAAAGATCGGTGGCCGATTGCCTGAAGCAAGATCGCGCCATGACTATGGCCGCCTTCCTGAGAGGGCAGCTACGCTGGTCAGAAAAGGTTTATGGAACCTGAGTCTTAACAGTGCTGGTACTTATGTCGAATTTCAGACTGATGCGGCTGAAATCATGGTGCGCTACAATCTCGCCGGTTCCAACTTATTTGAGCGTAAAACCTTTCCCGGTAATGCGGGAATTGACCTTTATGCCAAGGACAGATCAGGAAAATGGCATTGGGCAACAGGCACCTGCCGTTTTGGTGATACGGTTGAATACTGGTTCAGGAACATTGACAAGCGCATCGACCTGACCCATTTCAGGCTTTATTTTCCATTACACAATGCCCCAAAGTGGTTGCAGATTGGCGTGAAGGCCGGAAATACACTCACGCCGGTTCAGCCATCCATCGATAAGCCCATTGTATGTTATGGTACCTCTATCTTGCAGGGAGGAAGTGCTACCAGGGCAGGCCTCGCGTGGGGAAATATATTGGGGCGTATGCTTGACAGGCACATTATTAATCTGGGCTTCTCAGGTAATGGAATGCTGGAGACCCCGCTCATAGATTTGGTGAATATGGTGGATGCATCTGCCTATGTGCTTGATTGCTTACCCAATCTGACCGACTCCGGAAGGGTTCCCGACACAGCACTGCGCCGCCTGATTGTAAATGCAGTGAAAACACTAAGAGCGACTCATCACCATACACCTATCGTATTGGTAGAGCATGCATCCGGCTACCCGGGTTTTTGCCTCGATGACCGGCAAAACATACGGTACACAAGGGTCAATAAAATTATGCATGCCACCTACAGGGAAATGGTCAAAGAAATGCGCATTAAAGGGTTGTACCTGCTCTCAGCGGCACAGATAGGCCTCACGGCGGAAGGATCATTAGATGGTACTCACCCCAACGATCTTGGTATGTATAAGTATGCAACGGCTTACAGCAAGCTACTCTCCTCCATTCTTCAATGATCTGGTGCCTGAGGGGCAAAATAAAAAAAATAAAAAGCACCTGTCAACGGGAGACAGGTGCTCTTCTTTACTACCTCAACTCTGGTTGGGAAAAATTACCATTGCCAGCCTGTCAATGTTTCCATGTTCATTGGATTAATCCTTTCGATTGGAGGTCATTCCAGAAGGAAGCAGGAATCGGTTTGGTAGCCATGTCAATATTCACTTTCACCTTTTCGGCCCGCGTGGTATTGAGCGCAATACTGCTGATGCCACTTACCCCTATGCCAAATTGTATGCAGGCATGCGCAGGTGAAACCTGGTGCTGTTCACAACAGGAAAAGAACTCGTTGCGCCATTGCAACAGTGGTTGATGTGCCTCCTCAGATGCCTGCACCAACTGGTAATTATAATAATCACTTCCGATGAGAAACCCACCATTAAAAACCGCTGAATTGATCACTACCGTTCCCTGGTCAGTTAGCTCTCCGATATACCGGGACAATGCTGGCGGGTGCGCATGCAGCGTCATGCTGTTGGCAATCATGACCCAATCCAATTCAATGTCCTCCGTTATTCTTTGAATGACCTTCCAGTCTTTCGATCCCACCCCTACTCCTTTCACCTTGCCACTGGCCTTCAATTCAAACAAAGCCCGGTAGGCGTCGAGTATATCCAGCCAGCGTTGCTGGCGATCTGCTTCGTCGGTGGCTCCTGCCAGGTATTCATCCGGATCGTGTACCGACACCAATTGCGCGTTATAGCCATTCAATAATGCATTGCCTTGTTCATAGCAGGCCAGGATTCCTTCATAGCTGATCCTTTGCACCGCATCGTGTTGAATATCTTTCCATACACCACGCTCAAAAGTCGGCTCGGGTGTAGTGAGCGGAATACGGTACCAACCCAGCTTGTTGCTGATCAACACTTTTTCTTTCGGCACTTTTAATTGACGCAAACATTGTCCTAATGATTCCAGCGCCAACCCGGCCCCGTATTTTCCGGCCGTATCAAATACCGCCAAGCCATCGGCATGCTGCACACATGCCTCCACGATGGATTGTCTGGTTGTATTTTCCAATACCGTATATAAATTGCCCAGTCCGCTGGTGCCATAGATGACCCTGGGCCAACTGATCTCATTCATGGGAGGTTTGTTTTACAAGCATTTGTCTTATTCATATGGTTATATTTTTTTCAGTGGTGGCGTGTAGTTCGAACAAAGGCTCCATCTTCACCCATTTTTCTCCTTCCTGCGTCCAGGGAAGCGGTTGTTGAAATTGCCACATCAGCGCCTCCCATTCCTGCACTTTGGGGTTAGTGGCATCCATGATAGCCTTTTGTTTAAAGGAGAAATCATCGGATACTTCCATGATCATGAATAGCCGGTTACCGGTCCGGTAAATTTCCATGGATACGATACCTGCGTCAAGGATACTTTCCTTTACTTCGGGCCAACCATTCTCTGCCCGGTGCCAATTTTCGTATTCGCTGATGAGCGCCGGGTCATCTTTGAGGTCGAGCGCCAGTGTGTGTCGTTTCATAGTTCAACTGATGATAGTTTTTAGAATAAATAGTGTCGTTTTGACAAATATAGTTCCAGTGCCAGGGGCGGCTATGTCCTGAATAAGACTTTGTTTTATACAAATCCGACCATTTGGTTACCTTGCAACACCAATACAAGTATGAGCAGCAGATCATTAAAATATTCCTTTTCCTTGTTGCATGTAGACCATGTGCAGCTAAGCAAACGGTGGAATTATAAAAGTGTGATCAGTCCCTATTATCGCCTGTATTACATAGATGAAGGAGAAGGTCTGCTGTCGAATGCCGGCGATAAACTGAAACTGGAGGCTGGTTATATCTATATCATTCCCAGCTATACCTTGTGCAATCTGTATTGTCCGGAATATTTAAGCCAATATTTCATACAATTCTTCGAGGAATCGCCCGATGGTATGTCACTCTTCCACCACAACCGCGCTTTGATGAAGGTGAGTGCCACGGAAATGGACATAGCTCACTTCAAGCGCTTGCTCGACATCAACCCCGGAAGGGGAATCAACCGGTCGGACAATCCAAAGGTGTATGAAAAGAATGCTTATTACCGAGAGTACCAGGAGCTCAACAACCGCCAGACCATGGCCGTCTATCTTGAAACCCAGGGCATCTTATTGCAATTGGTGGCCCGCTTTTTAGAAAGCCGGCAGTTCGAAGCAATGGCTAGCCGTGTTATTCCTCAAAAAGTGCTGGATGCCATGAGTTATATACAACTTAACCTCCATCAACCGTTAACCATTGCCCACCTGGCTCAAAGAGCTAATCAACATGCCGACTATTTCTCCCGGCAATTCTTACAATTTACCGGAGAAAGACCGCTCGCTTACATCCATTCCAAGCGTATTGAACGGGCTCAATACCTGATCTCCACTACTGATCTGCCCTATGTTTCCATTGCCAGTGAAACAGGGTTCGATAACCTGCCTCACTTCTCCAAAGTATTTAAAAAGATAACCAGCCTTACCCCTGGTCAATTCAGGAAACAAAGTCAGCAAGGGCATATTGCACATTAAAGGCACGCAGAAAAAACATTACCCGGGGCTCTGCTAGCCTCCGGGCAAATGTTTTCCTTGCATTATCCGGCACGGTTTAGGTTCCGTGTTTCCCATTACCGGGTTCTCCATAAGACTTAACGTGTACAAAACTAGCAAGTCATGCTACACTTCGTGCATAACCTACAATAAAGTTGGCGGGAACGATTGCATCTGGAAAATGCAGGATTGCATGCTACTGTTATAAATATTCTATTTCTTGCAGTAGCATTTCAGCAGGTATGGCAATGATCAAACTAGTAGTATGTGGTATGACTGGTACCACAATTTATGATAACAGGGAAGTAGAGAGTATTCTTTATGATGCACTCCAGCAAACAGGCTTGTTTGTGGAGAGGTCTACCGTAGTTGGCATGATGGGTTGGAGCAAACTAAAAGTGTTTGAAACATTGTGGGAGCAACAGATTGGTAAGTCTCATGCTATGTACCGGCAAAACGTGACCGATTCTTATGACCTGTTCACGCAGTTACTGGAACAGCATTATGCGAGCCAGCGGATCAGGGCTGCAGACGGCGCCACTGAATTGTTTTGGCATTGCCGGAAAAATGGCATTAAGGTCGCGCTGACCACCGGCCTTTACCGGAAGGTGACAAATATCATCCTGCAAAGGTTGGATTGGATGAAAGGATTAGATGAGCATTACACGAGTCAAAGTCCCTTTTCAGTGATCGACTGTTCAATATCCAGTACAGAAGTTCAAAGTGGCAGACCCTGTCCCGATATGATCCGGCTGGCCATGCAACAGCTGGGGGTAACCGATCCCATGCAGGTGATCAATATCGGCGATACACCTGCGGATCTTCTATCGGGTCGCAATGCGGGCGTCAGGTTATCGTTGGGCGTATCCAACGGTACGTATTCGGCCAGTGAATTGCAACATTATCCGCATGACGGCATCCTGGGTTCTACCGGAGAACTGATCATGCTGTTAGAGAATATAGTTTAAGATGGTTTTACTAATGCAAGGGTAAGCCCCGTTTCATAAGCAATTTTTGAAATAGCAAGTAACCCCTCCCTAGTCTTAGGGAGGGTATTTTTTACTCCCCTGCCGGCTCCCACAACTCTACTTTGTTTCCTTCGGCATCCAGTATGTGAACGAATTTGCCGTAGTCGTAGCTTTCAATATTGTCGAGAATAGTCACGCCTTCTTTTTTGAGTTCTTCTACCAGCGCCTCCAGGTTCTCGACCCGGTAATTGATCATGAATTCTTTGGTAGAAGGTTCGAAGTATTTCGTGGTTTCGCCAAACGGACTCCAGGTAGTAGATCCTTTCTTCGTATTGTCATCCCCTTCGTACCATTCAAAAGTAGCCCCATAATCGTTGGTGTTTAAACCAAGGTGCTTTTGGTACCAGTCTTTCATTTGTTTGGGGTCCTTGCATTTGAAAAAGATGCCGCCGATGCCTGTTACTTTTTTCATGTTGGAGAGTATTTTAGTCCGCTTAAGCGGTGAACGAATTTCGATAAATTTCAGTGTATTGACAAAAGGAAACCAGGTTATCGACGTGTCCGGTTGGGTACTGTCAGGCAGAACGCTGCATTGATAAAAGTTCGCACTATTTTGCCCGCGACTTTCCTTGTACAGGCTGGTGCATGATGAGCTGGTTGATCAGTGCCGTCACCTCCGCCACCGGCATTTTCTTCACGAGGTAGAAGTGGCCGGTGCCGGCATCGTCCCAACTATTGCTGCCATCGTTGTTGATCACGAAGCGCCCGGAACGAAGCGTATAGTACGGTTCCCAGCCTCTGATAGCTACCAGCACCGCCGTTTCGTCCCAGCTCATGCGCCCATTTTTATCCTGCTTACTCATGGGAATACTCAGCGCAAACACGTCCTTGACCGGACTGTTCCTGATCGCCTCATTGCCGATCAACGGCAAGCCCGTCAACACTTCCACACCGATCTCGAATCCGCTGAAGATAATGGTGCCGGGCCATTGGGTTACAACGGTTTTGGAGGATGGTATATCCCGGTCTACATTGAATTCCTTGCCGGCCGGGAAATGCCCCGCCATACTCACCAGCTGTTTTACTTTCTTTTTTACCAGCTCCCTGCCGCTTAATGGCGAATATTTATCAGGCGCAGACTGTAGCAGGTTGGCCAGGTTGGTGAAAAAGCCCACGGTCACAATTGTAACTGAATTATCCGGCTCGGCAGCGAGTAACTTACGGTAGAGCGCCACGGCATCCGGCACCTCGGTATTGGAGGAAATAACGTGCGGATAGTTGGCCGTGACCACAGAATCCCATTTTTGCCAGGACGGCAGGTCGAGGGCCTTGCGTTTGGGTACGCCAATCGGCAGGCCGGGCCGCTTGAACCAGGTATTGAAGACGCTCAACACTGCCCCCACCCGGGCGTATTTATTACTGGCAATGGTGGCCAGTATCCTGGCTTCGCCGCTATCGGCCAGGGCATGCAGCAGCGCGATGGCGCCCACATCGTCATAATCCGGACCGATATCGGTATCAAATATAATCGGAACTGGTTTTGGGGCCTGCTGTGCCAGGCTGTAGTAACTGCCAGCCAGCACCAATAGCAATGACAGGAATAATGGCTTCATAGCATGCGTTTGCCCAACGAATATAACCCCTTCCCGCCAGGAAATATGGATATGCCTAGGTGCGTGAAAGCAGCCTCGGAGGCAGTTACCGCTCCCCTCATTCAGTGGCTCCGGTATCCACTTCAAAAAAAAGTTCATTTATTTTTTGTCAAACCCTGCTCGTGCTTGTTTATTATAGGCAGAACTGATAACACCACAAGATTTAGCAATACAGGATTTTCCTGAAAACTTCTATTCACAGTTACACCTTAGTTGTAATTGCTCCCGGCAGGTCTCTGTTGGGATTTTTTTTGCCCAGCATCGCCCCCGCTCACCCAATCCCTCAATGTTGTATATTCGCGGCGTGAAAATCGTCGTCGCCTTCCTCCTGCTATTGCTCACTGCCTCGGGTACCTTCTACCCTTGTTGCATGGAGGATGATTGCGCAGACGAATTGGTAGCGTCCTCCACAGAAGGCGATCAGCAACACGAGGAAACGACCTGCTCCCCCTTCTTTGCCTGCGGCACCTGCCCCGGCGCGGTTGATCTGCCCAAGGTCGAGACCATTACCATTCCCTCCACGGGCGAAAAGCTGGAGCACCAGGGGCTGTATTTGGTCCGGCTGGCCACCTTCTCCCCTACTTTTTTCCAGCCTCCCCGGTTTGTGCGCCTATCTGCCTAACAATCCATTTTCTGTAGACTAAAGCATTTTCATGAAATTCCTTTTGACAGGCATTGTACTGTGTTGCCTCTTCACGGCTGCACAAGCTCAGCATATATTTAAAGCAACCATTCGCGGCGGCGAAGACAAAAGTCCGCTGCCCGGCGCATCCATCACCTGGAAAAACCAGCAAAAAACTGTCATAGCCGACTCTGCCGGCATTGTAACCATCACCGGCATTCCTGAAGGCGAACAGCAGTTCACCGTGTCCTTTGTCGGGTACGAGGCCCAAGACCTTTCCTATATATTTCCGCTCGCCAACCAGGCAGCCATAGAGATCATCCTGGAGCATGCGGAAGAAGAGGAGGATGAAGAAGCCGTGATCGTCACCGCCACCCGTACCAGTCGCACCATTGCCAACACCCCCACCCGTACGGAAGTGATCTCGGGCGAAGAACTGGGTGAAAAAGGCAATATGAAACCCGGCGACATCCGCATGCTGCTCAACGAAAGCACCGGCATTCAAACACAGCAAACCTCCGCCACCTCGTTCAATGCAGGCATCCGCATCCAGGGGCTCGACGGTCGGTATACCCAACTCCTGCGCGACGGATATCCCCTCTATGCTGGCTTCAGCGGCGGGCTGTCCATCCTTCAAATTGCTCCGCTCGATCTGCAGCAGGTGGAAGTGATCAAAGGATCGGCCTCTACCCTCTACGGCGGCGGCGCCATTGCCGGGCTGGTAAACCTGGTGTCGAAGAAACCAGGCAAGGAACGCGAGCTTAACTTCATGGCCAATGGCACCAGCGCCCGCGGGCTCGACCTGAGCGGCTTCTACAGCGAGCGTTATGGTAAGGCGGGGCTCACGGTCTTCGCTTCGCGCAATTCGAATGCGCCATTCGATCCCGCCGATATCGGACTTACGGCGATTCCTAAATTTGAGCGCTACACCATCAACCCCCGATTGTTCCTGTATGGTAAAAAACTCACGGCCGATGTAGGCGTTACTTATATTACGGAAGACCGCGTCGGTGGCAATGTCAACTACATCAAACACGGTGGCAGTGGTTTCTATGAAAAGAACAATACAGATCGTATTACTACCCAATTGGGCGTGGCCTATCGGCTGAATGATCAATCGACCTTACAGTTTAAGAATAGCTACAGCCATTTTAACCGCGATATCGCTATCCCCGCATACCAGTTTGAAGCGCTGCAGCAGTCCTCCTTTTCGGAGCTTACGTGGAATTACAAGGGTGAGCAATCCGATTGGGTGATCGGCGCCAATTTCCTCACCGACGATCTCAAAGAAGAAAAGCGATCGGCCGATCCGCTGCGCGATTATCATTACAATACGCTCGGCTTTTTTGTACAGAACGCGTGGACTGTTTCGGAGCGATTGGTATTGGAAACCGGGTTGCGGGGTGATTACGTGAAAGAGTATGGTTTTGAATTGCTGCCCCGCGTGGCAGCTATGCTGCGTATTACGCCCAGGTTGACGACCCGGCTGGGCGGTGGTTTCGGTTATAAAACACCAACTGTCTTCACCGAAGAATCGGAGCGCATCCAGTTTCAGCATGTATTGCCGATCGATGTAAACCAGTCGAAAAATGAAAGATCGGTAGGTGGCAATTGGGACTTCAACTACCGCACGAATATTGGTCCGGTTAATGTGAGCTTCAATCATTTGTTTTTCTATACCCGCCTCAACCGGCCGTTGGTATTGGAGCAGGAGGGATCGGGCCAACTGGCATTCCGCAACAGTACCGGCTATATCGACACCCGTGGTATGGAAACCAACCTGCGCCTGGTGTACCAGGATTTTAAATTGTTTATTGGCTATACCTATACCGATGCGAATACGCACTTTTCGGGCAAGGAGCAGTGGTTGCCACTTACGGCGCGTCACCGCCTCAACAATGTGCTGATGTATGAAGTTGAAGACAAGCTGAAGCTGGGCCTGGAAGCGTATTATTTTAGCCGTCAGCAATTGAGCGATGGCAATATGGGTAAAGATTACTGGATCACTGGCTTTATGGCCGAAAAGTTATGGGAGAAGTTTTCCCTATTCATCAATTTCGAAAACTTCACCAATACCCGGCAGTCCCGCTTCGATACCATCTATACCGGTACGATCGATAACCCGGTGTTCCGCGACATCTATGCCCCGGTAGAAGGCTTTGTGGTGAATGGTGGGGTGAAGATAAAGTTGTGAGCCTGGGTTGTCAGGAATTTACTTGACGATCTTATAAGTATTTTTTAATAAAACAACTCCAAATGGAGGTCATTAAAGCCAGATATCTGAATAATCAGTAACAGTCATGGAAAAGTTATTTGCCGAATTGAATGGCTTTGCCATTTATGAACCTGCCATGTTGGTGAATTATTTGAAAGAAAACCGGCTTAGGAAGAAAGATGTATTGTCGTATTTCTATACCTCGAATCATGGCGATCTCATTACCCGCCAGGGTATTGCCCTGCCTGTTGTAAACGTCGATCCGGACGATTATGGTTTTGAAATATTGGATGCCGAACCGCCGAACTACCTGGTGAGGTCTGACGGCTGGATCTTCCACGCCCCTGCCGGCCTGGTGCGTATCATCGGAATTGGCTATCTGACCAATTTGTCTTCCATCAAAGACGATACGGGCTTGCGGTTTACTATTCCTGAAGGCTGGCATAAGCTCACTATTTATAGTTATTGGAACGACGAAGAAGAGCCTTGCTTTGGATTGCATTTCCAACCGGCCGGCCAACAGCCCGAATTCTCTGGCGATTTTGATACGGATTATGCTTTTGAGTGAGGTAACAAGTTTCACCCGAATTAACAGGAAGTTTAATTAGTATGCAGTATTTTACGGTAGTCATTGACGTGACTACCGTAACTGCATCATATGAAGCTTATTTTACCCCCATTTTAATGAGTTCAATGCCGCCTGGCTGTACAGTGCCCCGGATTGGGAAACCCTCAATGCCGGCAACCTTAACCTCGCACAAACTTTTGCCACCAATGAGGAGCTGGCCTACCTGGGCGGCGTCCGTAAGGTCGAAAGAAGAGGCTGTTATTGGCTGAGATGCCCGTTTGTGCCATTGGGGCGTCAAATATGTCGGTCTGTCGCATTTTTACCATACTTCATACGCCGGGGAAGAGGATTTATGCTGCAAAATGGCCGGTTGATACCGAACCTGTTAGCGGCCCGCAAAAAGTATATTATCCTTGTGCAAATGAGCCGCCAAACCTCATTTACTCCAATGAAATCCAATTTCCTGTTCGCTTGCCTCACCGCATGCCCTGCAATATTTTGTCAGGCACAGTCGGGCCTGACCGTCAGTAGCGGTACTTCCCTCCTGATCAAGAGTAGTAACATGATGTCTGTTGACGGCATCGTATTGCAACCTTCCTCAGACTTCACCATCAACGGTAGTAATAGCATTGCCCGTAATACCTCCCTCTCGCATGGAGCTTCCGGCACTTATATCGGGCGCGCCTTTAAACTCGCCGGCACCGTCAATGCCTTTAGCGGCAGCATTACCATTTACTATAACGACAGTGAACTTAATGGCATCCCGGAAGGTAGTCTGACCCTGAACGTTCACAACGGAACCGCCTGGGGTGCATTTACTACAGGTATTACCAGAGATGGAACCAATAATTACGTGCGAACCACTGGCCTCAGCAACGTAAACCTGGATGAGTTTACCCTGGCCGATGCCATGGCCACCTTGCCGTTGACCTGGGGTGATGTGACGGCCAACAGAAAAGGTGCAGGGGCATTGGTGAAATGGCAAACCTACGACGAGAGCAGCATCAGCTATTTTGAAGTAGAAAAGCGTACCTCCACCAGCGATTGGCACACCACCGGTTCAAGGATCGAAGCCTATAACACAGCGGGCGCACATGACTATAACCTCGACGATGCGACGGTTACGCAGGCCCTTACCTATTACCGCATTAAACAGGTTGATATTAACAGCCGCTTCACCTATTCCAAAGTGGTTTCTGTAAGTGCCGTTGGTATGCCTGCTGACGTCAATCTATACCCAAATCCTGCGGGCCATTATGTGGTAGTCGATGCCCATCAGTTAAAAATGTTATCGGTTAAAGTGTATAGCTTGGATGGCAGCCTTGTGCTTTCCAAGCCGGCGAATGGTACAAGTGTTTGTGTGCTGGATTTAGGGCGCCTGCCGGCAGGCCAGTACCGGTTAGTTGCGCGGCTTTCTAATGGTGCTATTTGCAACCAGTCATTTATTAAAAAGTAATTCCAACATACAATATCCATTACAATTCATTTTATGAAAAACATCGTAGCCTCCGTAGGTTTATTATGCTGCTTTCAGGTTGCCAGCGCCCAGGTGGGCATCGGAACTGCAACGCCCCATACCAGTGCTCAACTGGATATTTCCTCTACCAATAAAGGCCTCCTGATGCCGAGAATGTCGCAGGCACAACGAACGGCCATTACATCGCCTGCCACGGGTTTGATGGTATATCAAACAGATGGAACTGCCGGTTATTATTACTATAACGGAACTGCGTGGGCGCAACTGGGTGGCGTTTCCGGTTGGAGCCTGTCGGGGAATGGCGGTACCAGCAGTGCTGATTTCATCGGTACTACCGATGCAAAACCATTATCTTTTAAGGTGGAAGGTGGATTGGCAGGTTACCTGAGTTCTGCCGTAAACTCTATAACTTCTTTTGGCTATTCAGCCGGTTTTAATAATACAGGCACCCATAACATAGCCTTTGGCTACAATGCACTCAGGACAAATACCTCCGGACGTTTCAATTCGGCCGTGGGTTATGAAGCGATGCGTTTGAATAATACAGGTAGTTATAATTCGGCGTTTGGAACGTTTGCATTGTCTAACAGTACAGGTGATGATAATACAGCTATCGGTTACGCGGCCCTGACAGCTACTACTACTGGTACGGATAATACTGCCCTGGGTTATCTGGCACTTCGTAGTACAACGACCGCTGGCTTTAATACGGCTGTTGGTGGCCTGGCGCTTACTAATAATACTACAGGTGGCCAGAATACGGCTGTGGGTTATCAGACCTTGCCTTCCTGCACTATTGGAACAGGCAACACCATAGTAGGTCAGGGGGCCGGGATAGGCATAAATTCGGGTAGCAATAATACGGGGGTTGGACAGCACTCCCTTTTCGACTTACAAACAGGTAATTACAATACAGCCGTGGGGGTTGAGGCCGGACCCAACGCTCCCGGGTTGTCCAACACAACAGCCATTGGCTACCGGGCTGCTCCTACAGCCGATAATACGGTGCGTATCGGCAATGCGGCGGTAGTTACCATTGGTGGGTATGCTGCCTGGAGTAACCTCAGTGATGTTCGCTTTAAGAAAGATATTGAACCAGAGGAGCATGGGTTGGATTTTGTTATGCAGCTGAAGCCGATCACCTATCACATGGATGTGGCCGGGTTAAACCAGCACCTCTATGGCAAGCGGGCCGGAGCCCTGATGCAGGATGCCACTTTTGCGAAAGCGGTGGAGGCCAAGGAACAGGTGCGCCAGACAGGTTTCAGCGCACAGCAAGTCGAAAAGGCTGCTGCCAGTATTGGATACCAATTCAGCGGCGTGCACATACCCGAAAATGAGCAGGATCATTATACGCTTGAATATTCCACCTTTGTGGTGCCGTTGGTAAAGGCTGTGCAGGAGCAGCAGGCGATCATCGATGGTCAGACCAAAAAGTTGGATGAACAGGCGAAGTTACTTGACGAGATGAAGAAGGAGTTGGAGCTGATTAAGTCAAAGTTGCGCTAAAACGATTGTTGTTCACGGCTTCCGTTTTTTCAATGCAGTAGGGCCCCATAGGAATATGGGGCCGATGGACTGCTGCTGATTAACTAACTATTGATATTATGAAAGAAACTTCAATTACAGGTTGTTATTAAAGCCGATAGCTCTGTCTTAAATAAGGTTATTGCCGGAGATCTTTAAAGTGCAGGCGTGGCGGCTTGGCGACTCTGCGGGCAACATTACTTTCAATCCCTGCTCATCGCGGGTAAACACGAGACTGCCGCGGCCCAGCATTTCCACTTTTTCAATGGTGCCGGTAGCGTGTGCACTTTGCGTTCCCAAAGCCTTGATGGTGATGTGTGATTCGCCCTGCGGCCAGCCCATAAAGAAAGCATACAGCGTATTCCCTTTGGTAGTGAAGCGCACATCTTCGTGGGTGAAATCTTTGCGGTTCCTTTCGTTGAACTGCTGGGCCGAGTTGACTTCTTTGTCGTTTTTGGTAACAGCCGTGCGGGGGCCATCACCGAATATCTTCCAGGGCCTGGTGCCATAGATACCTTCGCTGTTTACGGCCATCCATTGCCTAATGCCTTCCAGTACGGCCAGTTCGTCCGCATCGGGCATACCGCTGGCAGGCAAGGGTATGCTCAACATAAGGTTGCCATTGCGGCTTACAATATCCACCAGCAGGTCAACCACTGTTTTTGCCGATTTGTAGTGCCCTACCCTTTCTTTGTTGTAGTGCCAGTCGCCGATGCAGGTATCGGTTTGCCAGGCCAGCGGCCAGATATTATCGACAACGCCCCGCTCAACATCAAACACACAGATGCCCGAGCCGGCCATCGTATCTTCTGCGCGCTTGCTCGTATACACGGCCTGTGTGAGACCGCCATGTTTGGCTGCACTTTTGTTATACAGGTGCGCGAGCATATTCAATCCATACTCTTCAAAAGGCATGTGACCATCGCAATACAATAGATCGGGTTCGTATTGATCAACCAGGTCTTTGATGCGGCTGAACCAGTGTTTCTTCCAGCTATCGGGAATGCCATTCTCATTCCAGTCGAGCCGTTTGTTGAAGACTTCCTCACAGGTACCATAGAGATCAAAGTTGGCCGGATTGGCGCCATCGTAGGGTACGCCGGCAAAGGGACCTTGCTGATCACTGCCCTTGCTGCTGGAGAACCATTTGTAGGTAACCCATAAGTGATCGCTGATGCCAAAGCGCAGGTCGTGTTTACGGGCTGCGTTGCGGAACTGGCCCACGATGTCTTTGCGTGGTCCCATCTTTACCGAGTTCCATTTATTGTGCTTCGAATTCCATAGATCGAAATTGTCGTGGTGCACGCCGAGGGCCATGAAATATTTTGCCCCCGCCTTTTTGTATAGGCTCATCAGGTAATCGGCATCGAAATTTTCGGCTTTCCAGGCAGGTATGGTATCCTTGAAACCAAACTTCGAAGGATGGCCATAGCGCTCTACATGGTATTTGTATTGTCTGGATCCTTCAAGGTACATGTTGCGGGCATACCAGTCGCCGGCCTCTATGGCCGATTGCGGACCCCAATGTGCCCAGATACCGAATTTGGCATCCCTGAACCAGTCGGGTATCTGGTACTTGCGCAAGGATGCGCGGCTGCCGGTAAATGGACCAGGCTGGATGGCAGGAAGATCGTTGTGGCTGCTATTCGTGTTGCCAAATACGGAGGGCGCCAATGGCAATGCGCCAATACTTAAGGACAGATTCTTTAAAAGATATCTTCTGGTAACAGGCATCTTTGTAAATAATGGAGGTTAGGAATACTTGACAGCTGTTGTTGCTGCAATTGGCTGCGTGGAGCATACGATGGCCGTTAGCCATCCTGGAAGGAATGCTTTCATATAGCGTCACTGTAGCAAAAAGTGAACAATGACCAGCAGCGTTGGTGCTGCTGGCAAAAAACAAGCTTAGCGCTGTAAACCTACTTAGAAGCAGAAAAAGTCCGTGACAGTTTCCGGTCAAAAAACTATGCTATATTACCATGGTGGCCATGGGGTCGGGTAATGCGGCCAGTTCGGCGCGCAGGTATTCCTTTTTGTACTCCAACGGCTTTTTGCGGGTGATGAGTTTGAACTGGTGAATGAAGTGAGATAGGTTTCCGTAACCGCTTTCATAACAGATCTCCGATACGTTCTTCTCGTCCTCTACCAGGAGGCGACACGCATAGCCTATCCGCACTTCCATCAGGAATCGTACATAGGTTTTGTTAGTCTTGCTTTTAAAGTAGCGGCAAAATGACTGGCGGGTCATATTGACAAGCGCCGCTACTTCTTCGATGGTGATCTTGTTGCGGTAATTATTGAAGGTGAATTCAAATACTTTTTTGATCCTGTCTTTTTCTCCGTTGCCGGCGGTTTGCATAAAGCCGGTCGATGATAGCGGACTGTAATCGCGGGACGCGGCGATCTCTTCGAGCATGGTAAGCAGGTACACCAAACGCCGGGCTGGCGTGGCGGCAACCATTTTGTCGATCATGGCGCCGATATGCTGTTTGGTTTTACCACTGATCCGCAAGCCATTGTTGCTGCGGGCGAGCAGGTCGCGGATGACCTTCGTTTCTGGCAGCGACAGGAAGGGTTCACCCAGCGATTCGGGCATAAACTTGACACAGATGCTTTCGCCGGCCGCTTCTTCCTTTTGCAATACATAATCGTACTCATGCCGGAAGCAATGCGGCAGCAGCGAACCGATCATCACCACGTCGCCACTGTTGAAGTGGCCGATATGATCGCCGATCATCCAGGTGCCGGAACTCCTTTTAATATAGAGGAGTTCTACTTCGGGATGGTAGTGCCAGTTGTTGACCATTTCGCTGCCGGTATCCTTGCGCACCAGGAAGGAATGATCGGGCGTTGCGGTTATTTGACGCAATACAGGTTTCATATAGCAATATTCAAGCGATGGTAATATAGCACAACTATTTGGAAAAAAGTTGGCCCGGCGGTTAAAACACCTTACTCCGCTTTATTCTTCAGGTGCATTAGCAGGGAATAAGCGCCGGTGGTGACGATCGTTTTTCCTTCCAGACCTTTTGATACGACCACCGTTGCGCCATTAGCGGTGGCTCCTTTTTCTACTGGTGTGAGGCGGTAACTGCGTTCAGCTTCCTGAACGAATATATAGTCTTTGTTTTCGAAATTGACGATGGCCGCATCGGGTAATACATTTTCTTCACGGTCCCGGAGGCGGATCTCTGCGTTCATGAACATACCCGGCACCAGGCTTTTATCGTACCGCTCAAAATGGCAATGCACCTCAGTGCTGCGGTTCTCGTTCAGTGAGTGACTTACGAGGATGATCTTTGTCTCGTACCGCTCATTAGGCCGTGCATTGGTGAAGGCAAGCGCCTGCTGTCCGATTTCCAGTTGGGCCAGGTCTTTTTCATATACCGTGAGGTTGAGGTGAATATCGGCTGGGTTCACCAGCTCAAAGATCACGTCGGAAGGCGTTACATACTTGCCAATGTTCACGTTCACCTTGCTGATGTACCCGCTGATGGGCGAATGGATATTGATGGTTTTGGAGATATTGTTTTCCGTGAGGCGTTCTGCGTTGATGGCCAGCAGACTCAACTTCGCCGCCAGTGCTTTGCTTTCTATGCTGAGGTTGCGGTATTCGCTTTCTGCCTGCTGCAACACTTTATCGCTGCTGGCCTTGCTGCTGTTGAGCTCCCGCTGCCGGTCGTACTCCTTCTGCGCATAATTGAGCTTGTTTCTTACCAGGAGATAATCCTGCTGCAGCTGAATGTATTGCGGGTCTTCCATCACCGCCAGTAGTTGCCCTTTTTGCACATGGGTGCCGGGTAGCATGTTGGTGGTCTTGAGGTATCCGCCCAGGGGCGTACTGATCGACATCAGGTTTTGCGGCGGTACGTCTATTTGTCCGCTGAGCCTGAGCGTACCGCTCATCGCCTGGCGGCTAAGTTGGCCCGTTTGCAGGCGACTGTTCGTGACTTGCTCAGCCGAGAGTGTTACGAGGTCTTCGTCGGCGGGAGCTGCTGTAGGGGCCGCTGGTGGCGTAGCCTGGCCGCCACAACCCAACAGGGTGATGCTAATGAATAAGACCAGGGTGCAATAGATGATATTCCTGCTGTTCATAATTATTTGGATAAAAGATAGTTCAGGTGAATGATGCTGTTGTTGAGGTTCATGATCGCTTCGAGGTAGCTCAGCTGCGTTTGGAGCGACTGCTGGTTGAGCACGGTCCATTCGAGGTAATTGATCTCGCCACCCTGCAATTGCTTATTGAGGGTATTGGTGATGTCCTGTGCATTGCGGAGGGCGCCTTGTTCAAAGTCGGCCACTATGTTGCGGTATTGCTCTACCTGGCTCAGGGCTCCGGCATACTCTGCCTGCAATGCCTTCGACCGGTATTCCATTTCATTGCGGGAAATGCTGAGGGCGGTTTGTGCAGATCTTATTTTCGCCTTTTGAGCACTGGTAAACAAGGGTAGTTCAATACCGAGCTGAACAGATTGAAACCTGTCGGCCGTTCCGTATTTGATGCCGTCGCGGATGCTCAGGTTATTATAACCAGCACTAAACTCCGGGAAAAGCTTTGACTGCTCTACACGTATCGCTGCCTCGGCGGTCTTCTCCTGTTGCCGGTACCAGCGGAGTGCCGGATGATCCTTCAGGCTGCTGCTGTCCGTGAGGATGGATTCGGCTTTGATGGAGGATGATTGCGGATAGCGAAGATTCGGGGTATTCAGCAATAACATGAATTGCTGGCGCAGCGTCGCTTTTTCCTGCAATAGCTGTTTCTGCAATATACGCAGCTGAATTAGCTGGTTTTCGGCACTGGCTTTCTCCAGCATATTGGTTTCGCCGGCTTTCAGCCGTAAAGCGGCCACCCGCAGGAAGGCGCTGAAACTGCTGTCCATCTGCTGCAGCAATGCTTCCTTTTTGTCGATCAGCAGGAGCTCATAGAAGATAACCGTTGTGATCTTCCGGATATCGGCCTCCTGGAGTTCTGTTTCCACCAGCTTCGCTTTCCATTCTTCGCTCAGTAGGTTCTTTTGCCGGTTGTACACGCCGGGCAAACTGAATCCCTGCACGATGGATACACGGTTGTCGGTATACGGACTATTGAATTTGCCATATTCCACATTGACCGAAGTCTTGGGCAGGTTGGTGGCTGTTTTGATGAGTTCTTTTGCCTGCGTGGCACGCAGCCGCCTGTTCTGCACTTGTAGGTTATTGACCACGGCACTATCGAGTGCTTCTTTCAGTCCGATCTTTTCCTGGGCTGTGGAGGAAAGCGTAATGGCCAGCAAAGCGGCGACGGTAGCTACCTTTTTGCGTGATACCCGGATACCCTTTTCAAAAGCGATATAAAGGATGGGCAATACGAACAAGGTGAGCAGGGTGGCGATGAGGAGTCCGCCGATGACAACGGTGGCCAGCGGCCTTTGTACGGAGGCCCCTGCCCCATTGCTGAGGGCCATGGGCAAAAAGCCCAGGGAGGCCACGCAGGCTGTCATCAATACAGGCCTCAAGCGGGTTACGGTACCGCGCAACACCAATCGCTTCAGATCTGTTTCGCCCTGCTGTTTGATGCGATTGAATTCGGCCACCAATACGATGCCATTGAGAACGGCTATACCAAACAACGCGATAAAGCCTACCCCGGCGCTGATGCTGAATGGCATGCCCCGCAGGGCTAGCAGGAATATACCCCCGATGGCCGAGAGTGGGATCGCCGTATAGATGAGCAATCCGTATTTAATGGAGTTGAAAGCGAAATACAGTAGCAGGAAGATGAGTATGAGCGCAACCGGCACTGCTACGGATAAACGCGCTTTGGCTTCATTGAGGTTCTCGAACGATCCGCCATAACCGATGGAATAACCGGCCGGCAGTTTGATGGAGGCGGACACCCGTTGCTGCAATTCTTTCACGATGCTTTCCACATCACGGCCACTCACATTGAAACCTACCAGTATCCTCCGGCGGGTATCTTCGCGTTGTATCTGGCTCGGACTATCGACCAGTTCCACCTTCGCCACCTGGTATAAAGGGATCTGTGTACCCATCGGCGTGCGGATCAGCAGATTTTGAACATCGCTGATATCTGTGCGACGTTCCTGCTGAAGCCGCACCACCAGTTCGAATCGTTTTTCGCCTTCAAACACCTGGCCTGCGCTCTGTCCCGCAAATGCCGCATTCACGTTGCGGTTGATGTCGCCGATCTGCAATCCATATTGCGCCAGGGCGGCCCGGTTGTATTTGATCACGATCTGCTGCGTACCGGTAATCTGTTCTACATAAAGCTCAGTAGCGCCTTCGACTGTTTTAACAATATTACCCAGTTGTTTGGCGTAGAGGCTCAGCGTGTCCAGGTTCTCCCCGAATATCTTGCACACTACATCCTGACGGGCGCCTGTCATGAGTTCATTGAAGCGCATCTGTACCGGGAACTGAAAGCTCGTGGTAACGCCGGGCACTTCTGCAGCCGCGGCGCCCATTTTATCGGCCAGTTCTTCGAAAGAGCTGGCAGAGGTCCATTCTTTTTTAGGCTTGAGGTTGATGATCATATCGCCCATATCCATCGGTAGAGGTTCGGTGGGCACTTCGCTGCTGCCGATCTTGGTAACGATGTGTTTTACTTCAGGGAAGCGGCTTTTCAGAATGCCGGCTACCTGTTGCACATGGTCGATGGTGGTATGCAGGTTGCTGCCCGACAGTACGCGTGTTTCCACGGCAAAGTCGCCCTCTTCGATAGAAGGGATGAATTCGCCGCCGAGGCGCGATAAGATGAATACCGATGTTACAAACAACAGTATGACGGTACCCACGATGATGCGCGGTATTTGGAGTGCCCGGGTGAGCAGCCGTTTATACAAGGTTTCTATCCGCGCCATAATGCGGTCGGCCAGGTTGGCTTTTGTGGCGAGCTTTCTGCTCAATACCAGGCTGCTCATCATGGGAATATAGGTGAGCGAGAGGATAAAGGCGCCCAGGAGCGCAAAGGCGACCGTTTGCGCCATCGGCTTGAACATTTTGCCTTCAATACCCTGCAAGCTGAAGATGGGCAGGTAAACGATGAGGATGATGATCTGTCCAAATACGGCACTGTTCATCATTTTGGACGAAGCACTTTTTACCTCATGGTCCATCTGCTGCCGGTTGAGCAGGTTTAGGCCGGCAAATTTTTTACTGTGACTGAGCTGATGCATCACGGCTTCTACGATAATGACGGCGCCGTCTACGATGAGGCCAAAGTCAAGGGCGCCGAGGCTCATCAGGTTGCCGCTTACGCCAAACAGGTTCATCATGATCACAGCAAACAGCATCGACAGTGGTATCACCGATGCCACCAGCAGACCGGCGCGCAGGTTGCCGAGGAAGATCACCAAAACAAACACGACGATGAGCGCGCCTTCGAGCAGGTTGGTTTGTACAGTATCGATGGCATTGCTCACCATATTGGTGCGGTCGAGGAAGGGTTCTATCACGACACCTTCGGGCAGGGATTGTTGGATTTCCTCAATCTTGTTTTTGATGTCTTTGATAACGACATTGCTGTTGGCGCCTTTCAGCATCATCACGATGGCGCCGGAAACTTCCCCTTCGTTGTTATAGGTCAGGGCGCCATAGCGGGTAGCTGAACCGATGGTTACGTCGGCCACATCACGGATCAGCAGCGGCGTACCATTTGGAAGGTTCCTGATGACGGTATTGCCGATATCGTCCTGGCTGCCGATAAGGCCTTCACTGCGGATGTATAAGACCGTAGCCTGCTTTTCGATATAGGAGCCGCCGGTGTTCTCATTGTTGTTTTCAAGGGCGTTGAACACATCGGCGATGGTAAGCCCATGGGCCTGCAGTTTTGCCGGGGTAATGGCTACCTGGTATTGTTTCAGTTTACCACCAAAGCTGCTCACTTCTGCCACGCCTTTAACGCCCAGCAGCTGGCGGCGAACGATCCAGTCCTGCAGGGTACGCAGTTCAGTGATGTCGTAGCGGTTTTCGTAGCCTTTTTTCGGCTTTACTACATACTGGTATATTTCACCCAGTCCCGTAGAGATGGGCCCCATTTCAGGCTTCCCTATGCCTTCGGGGATGGAGGACTGGATCACGGCAAGGCGCTCGGACACCTGTTGGCGGGCCCAGTAAATATCGACGTCGTCGTCGAACACGAGGGTAACGAGTGAGAGGCCAAAGCGGCTGTAACTACGGATCTCGGCCATGCCGGCAATATTGGAGCTGCTTTGCTCTACGGGAAAGGTAACGAGGCGCTCGATATCGGTAGCACCGTAGGATGGCGCAACGGTAATGATCTGCACCTGGTTGTTGGTAATGTCCGGCACGGCATCTACGGGCAGTTTGAACAGTTCGAAAATGCCATAGATGATCAATGCGATGGTCGATAGCGCAATGACGAGTTTATTCCTCACGGAAAACCCGATAATTCGGTTCAACATGCAGTAAGAGAATTTGAACGATTTGTATAAGTGGAATTGACCGACCAGCAGTGTGATCAGGCCTTATGCAACGGTGGAGAAGTTGCCGGCTTTGGGAGGCTGCCAGATATTGTTGACGTTGGCAGAAGGGATGAGGGTATCGTTCTTGGGGAAAAATACATTGGGGGATGCGGGCTGCACCGGCTTGCGGAGGTCGACGTAGAAGTTGTCCGGAAGTACGGGACTTGCCTGGATATTAAAGTCAATTTTTTTGAAGGGAAGTTGATTGTCGCGCTCTTCATCGTTATCGGTATGCGGCACATCGTTGTAATGGTCGATCAGGAACCGAACGAAGGTGATCTTGTCGTCGAGTTGTTTATGCTCCTGGAAATGCTGGAGGAGCACAGGGAACTTCAATATCTCCCGCAGCTCAGTGCCGGAAATAATGGAAATAACCAATAATATGATCGTCGCAGATCGTTTCAACGTGGGCAAAGGTAATCAGGATCAGTTTGATTGAAAAGAAATTGTATAGACGGCGAACGGGAGAAATACTTGCGGATAACCCTATTCGGTGAGGAAATTAGCTGGTTCGGGCAGGAAATGGGCGCTTGCTTTGCGCTCTTGCGGACGTTGCTATAGATTACGCTCATATAGCGGAAGATAGCCGGCATTACAAGTTCCGGTATGCTTCTGCATTAAACGATTTTAATGAAGGATACCAAATCATGAGTGAACTAAAAGAATTTACCATTTTCAAACACCTGGCGCAGGAGCACCACACCTCCGTTCGTATTGCCGATAAAATGTATTCTGCCAACGTAAAAGGCCCTCAGCCGGCAACGGGCAAGGTGTTGCATTTCTGGGGACAATTCACCAGTGAGCTGCCGGTAAAGTTTCAGCCTAATGGGGAGGCAGGGCATCAATACATGGAATGCAGTTCGAAAGAAGAAGCCGACAAGTTGTGTCAGGAACTCAAGGCTTATATTTTCCAAACCTGGCCCGATAGCATCGAATGGGCCAGTGATGGCTGGTATCGCTGGATGATCCATGATATGCGGCAAATGACCCTGCAATTTGAGAATAAGATGAAGAAGAAATGAGTTCGCCGCTGTTTATTGAAAAAGAGAAGGCCCTGTGAAAACAAGGCCCTGACGTGCTATAACTGCACATGAGAAAAATGCGTTTTGCTGATCCATATGATGACGCCATATTTTGACGAATATGGTCTTATAATAATTTAACAACCCTACTTTGACCAGGTATCCCTGGTGCGGCAAGTTATGGCTGTTGCCAACTCCGCGGAACTAAGAGGAACCGTAATGTTCAAATAGTTGCCTGGAGTGAAAGAATTTTGACATCAAGTAGCATTGCGCTTGCAGTTAATAGTGCCTCAAACATCCGGCAATTTGTAGTTGTATTTACCCAATCATTGCCAGGATTCATAAATGTTACCCTTTTTTAAAGGGAAAGCTGGCGGTTTTAGACGTTGGCGGGTGTCCATTTGGGTAAAACCCTCAGGGACATAACTATGAAAACAATACCATTGTCCTTACTCTGGTACTGGGTGCTGGGGGCATTCGGTACCGCGCAGGCGCAGGTGTATCATTTTCCAACGGTATACAGTCCGGCCGGATGTGCCTACACCTATGAAATAGCCATCACTGTCAGGCTCGACTCGATAAAGGTGACCAATATCTATTTCGATGATGGCACTACCGGGTCACTGTCTTTCGAAGCGTATGTGTCTTACCAAAATGTATTTGCCAATTCGACGCTACCGCCGGGCAATTTCTTTACCTACGACATCGCGGTATTTTCAAAGAATACGAATCTAAGTCCCCAGTCGCTCACAAATAATGTAGGCAACGTGCCGGTGCAGACAGGTGGCGCTGGTGGCCTGGCCTCTCAAAACAATCCTACTTACAATGCATCGGCCAGTGCGTTGGGGCTGGTCGTCAACAAGTCGTATAGTACGGCAGCTGTATTATCGGCACTGGCTTATGACAGCGCCACGTTGCACATCAACCTGCCTTGCCTGGATACGGTGATAACGACCGATGACTCAGGGACGCTCCCGGTATGGTGGTCGGGGATCAAAGGCGCTGTAAAGAACCAACAGGTGTCACTGACATGGCAAACCTATCTGGAGCAAAATAACGAGGGTTTTTTTATTGAAAGGAGTTCAGATGCTGCGCACTGGGAGGTTTCTGGTTTTCTGGCAAGCAAGGCCGCTTTGGGCAATAGCCAGGTTCCCATTGCCTATCAGTATAAATGCAACGAACCGGCGCCCGGGCGTTATTATTACAGAGTTAAACAGCGTGACTTCGATGGCCAATCGGTGGTAAGTAATATTGTTACCGTATCATTGGCCGGCCGTCAGGGTGCGGGCGGCATTGTAGTTTATCCAAATCCGGCAAAGGATGCGATTGTACTAAAACAGCTGGCACCCAATACAGCTTATACTATCTGCGATACCTACGGCAGACTAGTACAAAGGGGTATTTACCAGAACCGGGTCGATGTTTCAAAGTTGCAGCCTGGTATGTACTGGTTTCGCGCCGATGGGGCGAGTGTCCGGTTTGTGGTGGTGCGATAATACCACGTTTTAACTATAATTTAGGCGGCAGGAAAAATTCGGGAGGATATCCGGAATTAAATTCGTGTGCGCATGGCTTTTTCCCGCCATGTTTATCATCCTATAACCTGACGCTTATGAAGTTTGTAAGTTTACTCCTATTGGTTTTCGTTTCCGCGTTTTGTTCTTATGCACAGCAAACCACCATCACGGTATCCGTACCTGTCAGCAAAAAGACTACCAGCGCCATGCTTTTTGTTCCTAATGAGGTAGAGACTTACAGGCATGCGTGGAGTGATTGGTTTTGGAATATCGACACGCCGCTGTTGGCGGGAAAAGCAACATTTTCATTTGAAGTCAATACGTCGGTATACATGCGACTTTCTGTAAAAGGATTGCCACAGGCCACCCTCTTTGTGATGCCTGGTGATCATCTGTCGGTTATCTGGCAGGATACTGGCTCGAAGAAAGGATATATCGTTACTGGCCGGGGCAGCAACAATAATCAGGATGTCAAAGAGAGACTTGCATTTAACACTGACCTCTATGAAAAAGACACACTACCCGGTCGGATACTGGCTGATCTGCGGGCTGCGTACAGCAAGGATAGCGCCGCTTTACGCTCCTATTTTGCCAAACATCGTCCTTCCCTTAGTTATGTAAATGCCCGCAAGGCCGATCTGGCCTATTTTATTCCGGATGTATTTTGCGACTACCTGGGCAACCACAAGTTTTATCTCAGGGATCTGCCGAATTATCCTACCCTCAAACCTGTGTGGGATCGTGCACTCGATAGCATCATGAAGCGCACTACGATGACCGATTATTTCGCTCTGGTCTCCCCTCATTATACTCATTTCCTCACTACTTATCTGTTGCGATATAAAGAAGAATTGTGGGATCAAATGAGTACAGATCCTGAAGAATTTCGTAAAGATTGGTGCTACGACGAGCATGATAGCGGCAAGGCATTGCTGGCGGATATGGAAAATCTGCTGACGGAAAAGATCATCAAGCGGTCTTTCAATGGATCTGTAAAGGAATTCGCTTATGTGCACATGATGCATGAAGCGGTCGGTGAAAAGGAGGATAACCTGGTAAAGATCTACAACAATTTCACGGCTAACTGGCCTGTCAGTACGTATCAGCCATTTCTTGAGCCCAGATTGGCGCCCATTCGCGAAAAGTTCCGGCGATGGTATAATGAGAAGATGATCATCGTGCCTAACAGCACAAGCTATAAGACGTTTGGTGAATTAAAGCAGCTTGTAAAAGGAAAGACGGTCTTGCTGGACATGTGGGGTACCTGGTGTGGTCCCTGTCGCAAGGAGCTCGATCAGCATAGCCAAGCGCTTAAGGATTACTTCAAAGGGAAAGGTGTTGTTTTTCTCTATGTGGCCAATTATGACCTGGGCAATGAAACCAGATGGAAAGACCTGATCCCCTACTATAATCTCGAAGGCACCCACATCCTGGCCAGTCAGGAGTTAACAGCAGATATCAATAAGGTAACAAAGATGAGTGGCTATCCTTCCTATATCATCATCAAAAAAGACGGCAGCTTTGAATTGTCCCAAGCCGGTTATCCCATGAACCGCGCCAAGCTTATCAAACAAATTGAGGCGGCTT
Organism: Paraflavitalea sp. CAU 1676; assembly: GCF_029223285.1. Classification (GTDB taxonomy): domain Bacteria; phylum Bacteroidota; class Bacteroidia; order Chitinophagales; family Chitinophagaceae; genus Paraflavitalea. The sequence goes on from NZ_JARHUJ010000013.1 coordinate 102,025, forward strand.
TGTGAGATGAGACACTTAATTGTTCATTGTTGCGTACCGGTAATTAAAAACACTTCTTAAAGGTTGGGATTTTCTTTGGAAGGGGCTTTGTCATTCCTTAGCTGATCACGCCAGTATTTTACATCTTCCTCCTTGCTCCATTTAATCCATTCCCGTCTGTTCCTGATTGCAGTGAATGAGCAACCCGTTGCTGTGGGAAATGAATACAATAATATATTGGCATACCAATCGCGGGTGGTGTCGGACAAGAGGCGAACCAGCCTTTTCATCAACCGTTTTCTGCCGTACCGGGTGATCATTGAATCGACATTAACAGATTTAGTATCAATACAAGGCAGGTGTATTGATAATTTGGGTTCCTTATTAGAGATAGGGACCAGCGCGAGTACTTGATTAAAGCGTAAGCTGTCATTGGAAAGACTTTTTACGAATCGCCTCATTCCATGTTGGGCATTCGAAGTCTGATAGGATAATCCTAACGCTATTGCTAAGGAAAGCAGTTGGGGAGCAATTATTCTTAAGGGCATGTCTGACCGCATTTGGAGGCGGCAAACATAATTATTATTCGTGGGCAATGCGCTGGTTGCCGGTACCATGAATGGGCTGACGCCGTTAAATAATTTATAAAATGCATCGTTGCCGGCGGAATGGATGGTGGTTTTCTTTTTGCCGGCGATTATTTTCTCCGCGCCGGCGAATTGAGGTTTCGACCATGATAAACGTCCATGGGGATATGATTGCCTGGATATACCTTCTCCAATAGAGCATAGAGCACGGGATCGTACTGCTTCAGGTCGTCGGGTGTTTGAATGCGTTGTGTGCCGTCATAAAATTCGTAGTTAGACCAGAACCACCACTGGGTGCCTTCGGCCCAATATTCCTCCATGGTGTTGATGGCGTATTGACCTTTGTACAGTCCTTTGGTTTTTGCGGTTTCATAAGCCAGTCTCAGTGCACTGCGAAAGGCCGTATCGATCGACACCAGCGCGCCCATAATGTTGTGGCTGAACTCATGCACAGTAATGTTCTCGCCAAAATACCGGGTGCCGGGGATGCCGAGCAGGTTCTCTTCGGCGCAGGAGGTTTTGATGCCACCCATGCCGCGAGCCCGCTGGTTCCAGTACTGGCGATCGGTCATGGATGCGATGCCACCAGGCTTATCGTAATTCTCCCGCTCGCTGGGTGTTAAACGCCGGTCGTCTTTGGTGGGTTTCTTCCAGTCGCGGCATTCAGGCAGGTCGGTTTGCATTTCTGCTTTGGCAATGATCGACAACCGGGCTCCCCGTTTGATCAGCACGGTGCGTACATCCGGCCGCTTTAACAACATGTAGTTGACGATATCCCGGGCTACAAGCACCGCTTCATCGGACACGTTGGTGCTCGAAACGACAGGGATACCGTAGGCGTCGGTGTATTTCTTATAGAAACCGGTATCGAGGCGCAGGCTATCGGGCGGCGTGCTGATCACATACTTGCTGTAAGAGACGATCAGGCTGCCATCGCCGGAGGGCGTCTGCGCGTGAGCCGAAAGGGACAAAAATGTACCGGCTATGAGGAGAGATGTTGGTTTCATGCTGGATGGGTAAATGCTGTTGGAAAGTGGTGATTGTAACAGCAATTTAATCTACCCTATCCTTTTAGCGGCGGAATACCCGGCTCTTTGTTAAAATGGGTTTAGTATTGGGAAAAATCAGGTAAACGCAAAAAAAGCTGTATCCGGGAAGGCCAACAAAAAAAGCCTGATTTTATCTCAGGCTTCAATTTTTACTACTTGCGATATTTTTTTGCAGGATCCCTTTTATTATGGTAGATGGAAGTTATAATTACTTTTTTCGATTTCTCATCAGGGAAGTAAACAAATCGTATTGGGATACTTTTTTAACGAAGTTTCTCTGAAATCACTGTATAGATTTCTAAATCTTGAAGGGTCTTTACAAATAGTGTATATCAATTCGGACACCTCTTTGACAAAATTCTCAGCAGCCACACTACTTCTGTATTTGTACCATTCCACTGCTTCTTTAAATTCTACCAAAGCCACCGGATCATAGTAGTGCCGGTATTTCATTTTTTCTTCTTTTTGAGTACGTCCCGAATTTGCTTATTGGCATCGGTGGCACTCACCATTTTGCCTCCATTCTTATAATGTGCGTACCTGCTGTCCAACTCCTTTTTAAACTCGTCGGTATACTCCCAATCATCCTGAGTTATCTCATCCTCAAACAAAGCATACATTGCCTTTACCTTTTTCTCTTCTGCTGTTTCGATAAACTGGTGAAGCTTTTGACGAATTGCAGCTGTCCTCATTATTGTCGTGATTTTCAACAAATTTAAGATTTAACCTGGTATCCCAAAATGCCATGTTCGTTCAGCCATTTATTCGTTTGCCGCACCAGCCACCAGGCCCGGGGCACTTGCGCCACGCCTTCCCCCACTTTGCTGTCACCGACGAGCCCGCACCTACTTCCCCACTCTCTTTTGCAGGTGTTCGGGATAGCGCGCCCCTTGCACGGAAATCTGCGCCGCGCCGGTTTCGATAGCAGCCAATTCTTCGGGGGTGAGTTCAAGGGAGGCTGCGCCGATATTCTCCTGCAACCTAGCCAGCCTGGTAGTGCCCGGTATCGGAACGATCCATGGTTTTTGTGCCAGCAGCCACGCCAAGGCAATCTGGGCAGGCGTAGCATGCTTTTGTACGGCGATCGTCTTCAACAGGTCCACGAATGACTGGTTGGCCTTTCTATTGTCTTCAGAAAACCGGGGCACGATATTCCGGAAATCCGTTTTGTCAAACTGCGTGTTCTCATTGATGGCCCCGGTAAGAAAGCCCTTGCCTAGCGGACTGAATGGCACGAAGCCAATGCCCAGCTCTTCCAATACCGGCAATACTTCCTGCTCCGGCTCACGAAACCACAAAGAGTATTCACTTTGAAGGGCGGCCACCGGCTGCACGGCATTCGCCCTGCGGATGGTTGCTGCACCCGCTTCGGATAAGCCCCAATGTTTTATTTTACCTTCCTTCATCAATTCCTTGACGGTATCCGCTACCTCTTCAATGGGGACATTAGGATCTACCCGGTGTTGATAAAACAAGTCGATATAGTCGGTCTTTAATCGGCGTAATGAAGCTTCCGCAACGGCTCTTATATTGGCTGAACTGCTATCCATCCCCAGATCGGGTTTACCTTCTTTAAATCCGAACTTGGTGGCTATAACGACTTCCCGGCGAAATGGTGACAGCGCTTCTCCCAACAACTCTTCGTTGACATAAGGCCCGTATGCTTCCGCCGTATCAAAAAAGGTTACGCCCGCTTCATAGGCCGCCCGCAACAGCCTGATCGCTTCCTGCTGGTCGGTAGCAGGACCATACCCAAAGCTCAAGCCCATACACCCTAAACCCAGGGCAGACACTTCTAATCCGCTTTTGCCTAATATGCGCTTTTTCATTGTATTAATTATTAACGATGAATGAATTGCCAAATCCACCCCAAAGGTCGCAATGATTTACGGACGAGCCCGTATACCGATTACCGGATCTCTTACCATTATTACTGATTGACCGGCGGGCAACCCACTAACCGGATAACAAGCTGTGAAGTTTGATGCAAGTCATTTCTTTGTTTGACTACGACACATAAAAAGAGGCAGGTCCGTTGCGTGGGCCTGCCTGCTTGTGGTACAGCCGCTTTATTTATTCAAATCGAACTCTACGTATCCTTCTGCGGCCCGGCGCGGCGCCCGGTCGATGTAGAATTGCCGGTCGGTGGGCGCCCAGGTGGCCATGCCATCCACATACCGGTTAAACATACAAAAGGCCGCTGCGATCAATACCGTGTCGTGTATCTCTCTATCGGTGGCTCCTTCCTGTCTGGCCGCCTCGATGAGTTGAGGCGTTACCGCTTTACCGCCCCGCTGTACAGCGCCGGCAATGGCCAGCAACGATTTCAGCTTATCGGATACAGGTGTTGAGGCATAATCCTTTTTCACGGCATCGATATACTGAATGTCGCATTCCAGGTAATGCTGCGCCAGCGCTCCATGAACATGCTTACAAAAGAAACAATCGTTGAGCGACGATACATAAGCACCGATCAGTTCCCGCTCTCCGCGGCTTAGGGTATTGTTATCATCTCTTAAAAGCACTTCAGCAAGCGCATTCAGTGGCTGTGCCGTTTCGGGACGGTAAGCCATTAGTCCGCGGATGCCCGGCAGTTCATTGTGCAAATCGATATGCGCCATCGTTAGTTTGTTTTTTGAGGTAATACATAACCAAGGGTTGTCATCCTTTTTCCCATCTCCTCATACGCCGCCGGATCGGTAGGCGTAAGGGTAGCCAGTCCGTCTACATACCGGTTGAACATACAGAAAGTGGCGGCAATGAGCACCGTGTCGTGCAGTTCGCGGTCGGTAACACCCAGCCATTTGGCCGCGGTGATGTCTTCCGGCGTTACGGCTGTACCGAGTATCTGCACCTTACCGGCTATGTGCAGCAAAGCTTTTAGTTTGTCGCTGATAGGCGCAGTCGTGATGTCCTGCAACACTTCATCCACGACGTTCTTGTCATCGCCGTACAAACAACGTGCTGCTGCGGCATGGCTGTTGCGGCAAAACATACAGTCGTTTCTATGCGATACATAAGTGGCAATGAGTTCCCGGTCGCCCTCGCTGAGGGGCGATTCGCCCCTTAAAAGAACCTGCGCCAGTTCATAAAGATGCTGCCCCGTTTCGGGACGATACATGACCAGGCTCCTGATGCCCGGTACGCCTTCGGGTACTTGTATATGTGCCATAAGTTGATTGTTTTGCTATTGTGAAGAATCGTTTAATGCTGGTTGTTGATGGCAGCCCGTCGGGCAAACAGCACGATCAGACCGATCACGAAAACCAGCGAAAAGATGAACAGGGCATTGCCATAACCGTCCAGGCCCGCCACCATCACCCCAACAAACAACACCGCTGTGCCCGTCACCAGCCTGCCCACGTTGAAGCAGAATCCGGTAGCGGTAGCCCGCATTCCTACGGGGAATAATTGCGGTATAAAACTGCTCAACACGCCCTGACTCGCCCCAAAAAATAAGGCGAGGCTGGCAATTTCAACATAGGTTACCGTGCTGAGGTGGGTGTTTGTTTTGAACAGTACTGCCGATAATACCGCACAGGCTGTAAAACAAAGCAGCATCGAGCGATACAATCCCAATGCATTGGCCAGCCAGCCCGATACAAACCCGCCGGTGAGTCCGCCGATGCCCATCAGCATCATACTCATGCCACGTTCCTCCTGCGCATCTGCTGTGCCCGATATGCTTTGTACCCAGGTTGGCAGCCAGGAGAAGATGGCCCACAGACCTATCAGCATGGTGCCGAAGATGAGCGCTCCGGTGATCACTTTTGGACGATGTTCGGTCGAGAATAATTCAGGTACCGTGCCCGATCGTTTTTTGTTGTCAGCTACCTGTTGCTTCCAGTAGTCTGACTCCTGGATCAGTAATATGCCGATCAACGATATTACAACGGGGATGATGCCTACGAGAAATCCTTCGCGCCAGGAGCCCACGAGGTAATTGATCAAGCCGGCTGAAAATATGCCTACCGGGAACGCGATGGATAATATGCCTGCAAAGACCTGCCGGCTTTTGGGCGGCCACACTTCGCTGATGAGGGTAAAAGAGATCACCAGCACCCCGCCTACACCAAAGCCACTGACGAACCGGCCAATCATCACTCCCCACCAGGTAGGCATTAAGCCTGTGAGGATGGTAAAGACGCCGTAGCATCCTATCGCCAGCAGCAGTGAACTTTTGCGGCCGATAGCATCACTGATGATGCCCCAGGTGAATCCACCAAAGGCCCAGCCAAATATGAAGAGGGCGTTGATATAAGCACTGATGCGGTTCAGTTCTTCGGGCGTGGTATTGCCCAGTAGTTCCCGCACAGCTACGGGCAGGTATACACTCATAAGGGTAGACACGGCGCCGCCGATCGCACTGCTCAGGAAGCAAAGGGTGAACAATACGACCTGGTAGGATCTGGTTTCTGTACGCACCATTGATGTTGTGATGGTAGTATCCATGTTGCAGATGGTTTATAGTGATTACTTGAGCAATTGATCGAAGGTGACGGATACATAGTACACGGCACCCACGGCTGGCGAACCGAATGCCTGGTACACTTTATGGTTTAACAGGTTGCTGCCGCCCAGGCGCACAATCGATTTGATGGCCGGCAGGGTGTAGCTGATGCCCGCATCGATCGTTGAGAAGGCATTGATGCGGCCTGGCCTCAGCTCGTTGAAGGAACCGACCCAGTCATACGCATTCTGCCAGCGCCAGGCCAGGTTAATGCCTATGTGTTTGGTAAGATGCGGGTTGCCAATGGTGATGGTCGAACGCCAATCGGGTGTATTGAAAGCCGGCACATTATTGGGATTGGCATCTTCGATATCGAATGAAGCCCATGCTGCATTGGCGCCCAGCGTATATCCTTTCTTAAACATATACGTGATGCCGGCAGTGGCCCCCTGTGAGGATACTTTATCCGATGCATTCGTGTAAAGTTGGTACAAGGTCATATTGCCGTTGAGCAGCTCGGCGGCCGCTGCAGGATTGATCTTTCCATCGGCTCCCAGTACCGCACTCTTCGGCTGCATCACCACCTGGTTGATGATGAAATCGGTATAACTGCTGAAATAATAATTCACATCTACCAGTATCCTGTTTTGCAATAAGACTTTGTACCCTATTTCAAAGGTCTTGAGCAATTCGGGTTTTATGAACGCGACATTCGCCTTCACCAGTTTGTCTTTGTGCTGCATGATGGCATCGGGTGGCGGAGTGCCCTGCCCTACGGCGGCGCCGAATGCCGGGGCAAACACGCCCATGGAGGCGGCTGTTACGGAGTTCTCATACACATTCATACCCTTACTGTTATTGGGCACGCCGCCGAGAATGGTGATGGGGCCTGCGTTCAGCTTAATGTATTGGTCGACAGGCGTTGGATTACGGAAACCGGTTTGGTAAGATGCGCGGAAGTTGTGCACTTTCGCTGCCGTATACACGGCAGAAAAGCGCGGCGTAAAGTTGCCATCGAAGTTCTCGTTCTTGTCGTACCGGATAGATGCGGTCAGTTTCAGCCTGTCGGTAAGCAGCTTCTTCGATACCTGGGTAAATACGCCGTATTCTTTGATGGTGATCTTTTGGCCTTTGTCGTCGAACAGGGTACCGTCGGTAAACATATTGTATTTGCGGTAGTTGCCACCGACCAGCACATCGAGCACTTTTACGGAGGAGCTCAGGTCGTATTGCCCCTCTGTATGAAAGAATTTACTGTTGCTGAAGATGCCGGCGCCGCCCATGCCCCGGAACTGGATCAGGCGGTCTTTCTGTGTGTTGAAATCGGCCGATCCCGGCTGGTACATGCCCTGGTCGGCAAAGGCTCGTGCCGCGGCATGACTATTCCCGGCCACATTACCCACCTTACCCTGGTAGGCCTGGGTATAGCGGTTGAACCACATATCGTCTGCCTGTTGGGCGCTAACCACGTTACCGTTGAGGTCGCGCACCCAGGTACGGTTGATGAGCTGCCCCAGTGATCGTGCGTTGTACGAATCGTGCGAGTTCTCTTCGGAGGTATACATCCGGATGAAATAATTGCTGCCCCTGACTTCAATGCGGTGATTTTGCAGGGTGAAGTTATTTATCGAGAACCGGTTGCTGCCGGTATAGGCCGCTGTACCCTGTCCGAACTTGTATTCATAGATCGCTTCGAGATTATCCGTAATGCGGTAATGAAGAGAGCCGCTGAGTTTGAGGCTGTAGACGTCATAGTCCATCAGGAACCGTTCTTCGTATCCTGTACGGGAAACCCGGCCAATACCATTGATGGTGCGGGCCACTTCATCGCCATATATGTTGAGTGCATTGCGTGCGGGATTGTTGGGGCCTTTGTTGGCCTCGGGCGTTTGGGCATCCACATCGGTGTAATTGGTAGCATACCAATCGAGCCCCTTGAGGTACGACGCATTCAGTTTAAAAGCAAAACGGTTGTTGAAGGCTTTGGCATAGCGGATGCCGACATCGGTTACGAGGTGCGGATTGGCCAGTTGCTCGCCAAAATGATTGGCGCCCAGTTTCACCTGTGCACTGAGGCCCTGGTATTTGAAAGGATCTTTAGTGGTCATCATGAGCACACCATTGAAGGCGATGGGGCCATACAGGGCCGAGGCGGCGCCTGGTATAAGTTCAGCACTCTCCATATCGAGTTCGGAGGCGCCCAGCATATTGCCCACCGAAAAGTTGAGGCCGGGTGTTTGGTTGTCCATGCCATCGATCAATTGCAGGAAGCGGGAGTTGCCGGTATGGTTAAAGCCCCGCGTATTGATCTGACTATACGTTAAACTGCTGGTGACCATCTCCACCGATTTAACGTTGCGCAGCCCTTCATAGAAATTCAAAGCAGGTGTTTCCCGAATGGCCGTGAGGTTCATTTTCTCAATACTCACGGGCGATTGTAGTATGCTTTCTGGTACCCGCGAAGCAGAGATCACCACCTCGTTGAGCATACCTGGTTGTTTTTTGAGGCCAATGCTGACAGGCTTGCCGGCATCAGCTACCACAAATTCATTTAGTTCATAACCAATCACGGACAATTGGAGTATAACCGGGAATTTTTGATTGGTATGTAGGGTGAAAGCGCCTTTGGCATCCGTGAGCGTGCCGGCCAGCTTGCCCTTGATGGTGACGGAGGCATTGGGTATGGGTTCGTTACTGGCCTGGTCGGTGACCGAACCGGAAATGGTTGTTTGCCGGGCAAACAAGGTCGAAAAGCATAGCAGGCAGGATATCAGGGTGATGAATTTTCTCATACGGGCAATAGTTGTTGGTTAGTAGTTATTTTTTCAGGTGGTCGTATCCCTGTGGCAAACGGGTATAGCCGTGGTTCACGAGGCGATCGGCCAGTGTGCCGAAGTACTCCGGCTTCTCGGGCATGGCGGTGGCGAGGCCGTCAACGTATCGGTTGTACAGGCAGAACAGGGCAGCGATCAATACCGTATCGTGTATCTCCAGGCCTGTGGCGCCTGCTGCTTTGGCGCTGGCAACCGATTCCTCCGTTACCTGTTTGCCGCTTTGCTGTACCTGTGCGGCGATGGTGAGCAGTGCTTTCATCTTATCGCTGACGGGCGCGGTGTGAATGTCTGTCTTTACACACTGTGTAGTGTCTGACTCTCCCAGCAACAGATCGGCCGCTGCGGTATGGGCCGTGGTGCAGAATTTACATTCGTTGCGGTGTGATACGATGGTGGCGATCAGTTCCCTTTCGGCTTCGGTGAGTGTATTGGGCCCGCGCAACAGGTATTGGGTAAGGTTGCGGATGGGCAAGGCTGAATCTTTCCGGTATTCCAACAGGCCGGTGATGCCGGGTAAATGTTGTTCCAGTTCGATGTAAGGCATGGTGTATGTTGAATGGGTCAATGAAATAGACTGCAGGTAACATGGCTTGCATGGGCACGCTGTGCTCATACGGTTGTGCAGTGCGGGTAACCCGCCTGCTCGTGCTTATGTTGTTTGGATCAGGACCATGTATAAAAGCTCAGGAGCGGTCTGCATCAGGAGGCTGGTGCGGGATGGCCAGGCAGGTTTGAAATAAACATGATGCCTGGTTCATAGCGTCCTTGTGGAGGATAGTCGGGGGGCATTGAAAGGTATAGTCAATGGTGCGGTCGTCATAATCACCCATCAGGGTTTTGGCAACATTGGTTTTGTGCTGCTTACTATCGGAGTGAGCCAGGCCGTTGGCGAGTTGGAAGTAATCGTTGCCGGCGGCTTTGATCTGCTCTTTGGAGTCGTTGGCGATGCATTTGAGGATCAGGTAGCCGTTCTCGATCTTTCTCTTTACGTACGTGTAGTATTTGCCTTCAATTTCTATTTCGCCGTAGCATCTTTCAAAATCCGACTGGCTGGGCTGATAAGGAATAATGATGGGTACTTTGAATTCGACCAATTGTGATTCGTGATAGTCGTTGTTGTCGATCTTCCGTTCGAGGAGTTTGTCGGCGTCTTTGGTGAGCATCCCTATAACGATACGGTAACCGTACCAGTTAAAGAAAAGTAAGGCAATCAGGCATATGGCAGCTGGCTTTTTCAAAGCAGTCGTTGGTAGTACCTAATTTAAGGAAATTTCCCACACAAACATGAGGGGGCCGTGATAATTTGCCGGTAAAGCTGTATTTCATACAATTAATACGGAAATTGATCCGGTTCGGCGGTTTATGCCAGACCTCCGGCAGACATATGAAATACAGCTGCCGGAAGCCTGGTATGGGAATTACCCGAGTGGAGAACAACTACAACAGTAGCGGGTAAAAGAGAAGCCGCCTCCTGTACAGGAAACGGCTTTGAGCTATAATGCTAACCTACTTATTTTACTACGATCCACCGGTTGAGGTAATGTTCCGGTGTTTCGATCACGATCTTGTAAAACTTCGACGGTATGCCTGTTACGTCGATCTCTGCTGTCTCACTGGCCAGAGGAACTGTAGCTTTCAACACGTATTGGTCACGGCCGCCTTCTTTGAACTGATTGGTGGTCGTGAGCCAAATCTTTGCATTGCCTTTGCGGCCGGTAGACTTCCAGCTTACTTTAATCTTCCCGTTTTCCAGTTTGGCCCCGGGATGCGTAGCAGAGATATTGCCGCTTAACGGTACGCCGTCTACTTCCATCAGCTGCTCGCGCGGAATCGTTACGCCTAAGAAGTTCGCGATCGATGGCATGATGTCTACAATGCCAGGATTGCCGGTCTTGAAGTAGTTGTTCAGCTTCTTTGCGTTGGTCACGATCCAGGTGCTTCTTTCCCGGTTCGACTGGCCTCCATGGCCCTTGCCGGTTGCACTGTCGCGTCCATGGTCGGTGGTAATATAGATCACCCAGTCTTCTTTAAACGCCTTCTTACGGTAACTGATAGCATCCCACAGGCGGCCCATCTGCTTGTCCATGTAACCAATCGCCTCGTGAAACTCGGGACTGTCACCATACCGGTGGCCCATATCGTCGGTGTACTCGAGGTACACCCAGGATAGATCGGGCGCATCCTGTTTGATATATTCGGCAGCTTTATTCACCACCGCTTCGTCGATGCGGTGCATATACTCCTTCTTTTTGTCGTGCGGGTATTGCAGGGTATCCAGCTCCAGCCCGTCGAAATGATAGTCGAGTTGAATGCCGCCGGTGGCTGGCAGGCCCTCTCCCACCAGTTTGGTGCGGTTATCGAGCCAGCTGGAGAAAATGGCCGTCTTCTTCTGCGGGTATTGCGTCTTGAAAAAGCGGAAGATGGTCCAGTAGTTATAGTCGGGTGCGGCGATATCATTGTCCCACACATTGTGTTTGTTGACCCAGGTGCCGGTGAGCAGGCTGTTGTAGCCTACTGCCGAGATGGTGGGCGTTTGGGAATACCCGCCTTTTTCACCACCCACATGCGCGCGGGTAAAACCGCCCTCTTTGGCAATCCTGTCGAGGTTGGGGGTTGGCTGCTGCTCGATCACGTCGGCCGCAATACCATCTACGATCACAAATAATGCTTTCTTCTTTTGCTGGGCCTGTGCGCCCGTTGCTATAGCAAACAGAACGACTGCCGTCAATAATCCTTTCATCATGGTTTTTTCAAAATCGTTGTTATTGTAAGATCCACATGGTGCCGTTGATATTATCTCCGCCGGGATACTGGGCTTTTACGGCATTCTCTACATTTACCCGGTTATTGGTGTACTCATCGTTGGGGTACATCCAGCGCCTTGGTACCACTCCCCCATTCAATATGCCCGATCCGCTTACATCGAGTGCAGGGAACCCGGTACGCCTTTGCTCGTAGAATGGCTGCCAGCCGGTATTCATGAACATACTGATGTACTTCTGCGTAATGATCTGTTTTACTTCCTGCCCGGCCTGCAAAGCTACGCCAGCCTGTGCAAGGTAATCATTGATCTCGGTGGCTGTATAGGTATTGTTATAATTGGAAAAGTCCAGGGATGCTTTGATGCCGTTCTTGTAATAAGTGGCCGCGTCGCCGGTGATCCAGCCACGTACCACCGCTTCTGCCAGGATAAATTGCAGTTCTGCATAGCTCATCAATACGCTGGGCTCGTTGATGGCCTGGTAAGCGTAGCGGTCATTGATCTGTGAAGCGTTGCCTGCTCCCCTTTTCGCTGTATTGTACGACAGGGAGGCGCTGCCCTTCAGTCCGTCGTAGCCGTTGAAATCCTTCACGGGCAATCCGCCGGATGGCTTGGGTTTGCCGAATACGAACAACCGGGGATCTTTCAGGTCCTGTAATATATCCACGAAGGTGCTATCCAGGTAATAATCCGTTTTCATCGAGTTGTTGTTGAAATACGGATACTGGTTGCCCGTGATATCGTAGTAAGGCAGGCGTCCGTTATCTGAATTGGATGCCAGTAACGGGTATTTAGCCGGATTGGAGATGATCTCGTTAAAGCGTTGTTTAATGTTCAGGGAGGCTTCGGCTTCTTTTTTGGAGAGGCTCATCAACACGCGTAAGGTAAAGGAGTTGATCAGCTTTTTCCAGCGTTCGATATTGCCGGCATAAACGAGGTCACCGGCGATGGCTACATCTGCGGCAGACAGGGAGTCGCTGGCAATCTTCAACTCGTCGAGCGCACCTTTGTATACATCCTGCTGTTTATCATAACCGGGCCTGATGGCGGCGGTATCGGTAAAGTTGTTGTTGCGGATGGACTGCATCATCTTCGAGTAAGGGATATCTCCAAAGGTCTGCGTCATGCTTATGATGAAATAGCTGGTAAAGAACTTGCCGATGTACCGGTAGTTCTTTTTGCCAACACGGGCTGCCTCCTGCTCCATCTTCATGACCTGGCTGATGCTGCCATAGCCCATACCGCTGCGCTGCCAGCCATAGTACTGGGAATTGCTGACAGATTGCGTGTACACGAGGTAGCGCGATGCCAGCGCCGCATCGGCAGATATCGTAGAGAAGGCCGTTCTTTCAATGGCTGGTAACAACAGCGAGGGATCGGCTACCGTAGGGTTATTGGGATTGATCTGGAACTCTTCGAACTTCTTACAACCCGTAGCAGCTGCCAGGGTAAGCAGGAATAATATTTTATATCGTTTCATTTGTTGCTTTTTAATGGATGATTGCTCCGGGTTAAAACTTCAGGTTGAGGTTAAAGCCCATCGACCGCATCGAAGGAGTTTGCAGGTTGTCGCTTTCCGCATCGGGATCAACGTTGGGTATCTTAGACAGGATAAACAGGTTGTTGCCGATCAGTGATACCGAAGCGCTCGAGAATACTTTCTTGATCCATTGGCCGGGCAGGTTATAGGTGAATACCAATTCCCGCATTTTCAGGTAGCTGCCACTGTAGTAGTGGTAGTTATTCAACATAGCGCCGCTGGTGGTTTGCATGAAGCTGATATAGTTGACCGCCGTGGTATTGGGGGCAAACTTGCGGGTGTCGGAAACGATATTGCCATAGCTGTCATAAGTAACCTTTCCGTCGGTGATCACTACCCCGGGACCCACATAGGTGTTCTTGCCGGCATTGGCATCATCGCGGTATTGTGTAACGGTGCCTTTGGCCGATCCGCCCCACCACATTTTCTGGTTGGTGGTAGAATAGATCCATCCGCCCAGGCGTCCATCGAAGGAGAAGCTCAGCGAGAAATCTTTATAGCTGAAGGTGTTTTGTATGCCATAGATCCAATCGGCATCGCGATTGCCGAAATACTGTCCGTAGGGTTCATAGGCCTGCATACCATTGCTGTTGTAGATAGCCTGACCGTCGGGAGTGCGCGACTCGGTCATGTAGATCCGGTCGGTACGTTGCCCTTCCTTGATCAGTCCGAGATAACCATCTGGATTATCGGTGGCGTCTTCGAGCCAGCGATGCACGTTGCTGAAGTTGACGGTGGCTTCCCATTTGAAGTCCCTGGTCTTTATGGGCGAACCACTCACCATGAACTCCCAACCCTTGCGGAGGTACACATTCGCGTTCTTCAGGATGCTGGTATTGCCACTGGCCTGCGATTGTGTTACGTTGGTGAAGTTGTTGTAGTCTTTATTGCGGAAATAGGTTACGTCCACATTCAGCCTGTTCTTGAAGAAACCGGCTACGATCCCGTATTCACCCGACTGCACTGTTTCTGGCACCAGGTCAGGTGATATGAAGGTGGTGGGCCAGCTAAGCGACGGTGTATTGTTCCATTTGGGGCCAATGCCATAGGTGGTGATGTGCGCATACGGGTTGCCGCCGTCGATGAAGCCGGTATTCACTTTCGCCCAGGAGCCACGCACTTTTAAGAAAGAGATGGGGGCTGGCATTTTGAGTACATCCGAGAGTACGGCAGAGACCCCGGCTGAGGGATAGAAATAGCCGTTGTTCCTGGTGGGCAGCGTCGAGGTCTTATCGTAGCGGCCGGTGAACGACAGGTATAAGAAACCAAGCGTTTCGAGGTCAAGCATACCATAAGCGCTGGCCGTTCTGCGTTCGCGCAGCACATTGCTGGCCTTGAGGGGATTGACGGAATTGCTGAGAGAATAGAATCCGGGAATGGTAAGTCCGTCGGTTGTGGTATACACCGACTCGAAGCGTCGGTAGGTATTGGAGCCCCCTGCCGTTACATTCACCTTGAGGGCTTTGCCAAACTGGTGATTGTAGTTGAGGATAAGGTCGGAGTTGATGTCGAAATAATTGGCTACGTCGGTTGAGAAATTACCTCTTGATATATAGCTATAAGCGATATAGCTGTAGGGCTCTTTAACGTCGGCATTGCTGGCGTACTGATTGAAGCCGTTCCGGAATTTAACACTGAAGTTGTCGGCGATCTTATAGTCGAAAGTAACCTGTCCGAAGTTGTTGGTACGCTTGTAACCGTTCAGCAATTCATTGGCCACGAAATGTGGGTTGTTGTACCAGGAGAGGTTGTAATTGCGCTGCTGCAGTCCTTCGCGGCCGGTGAGCCAGTAATTTTCGAGGCCGCGTATGTCTACATCCGGACCGATCCAGAGGATCAGATTATACAGGTAGTTGGGCGGACCGTAACCAACCGTCGGATAGTTGTCGGAGTATTCCTTGTTGAAGGTCAGCTTGCCGTCCATGGTCAATTTGGGCGACAGCTTGTAGTTGCCACCGATCGAGAAAGAGGAGTTGTTCAGACCGGTATTGGGTACCACGCCTTTCTGGAAGATATGGTTGGCCGCTACGCGGAATGAGCCCTTTTCAGTACCAATGGAGGCCGACACGCTGTTGGTAGACAGCAGCCCGGTACGGAAGAAGTTCTTGATATTATCACGCCCTTTGGACACCCAGGGTGTTTTGATAAGCTTGCCGGTGGTAGGGTCGATGGGACTGTCGAACTGCGTGGTTTCATAGAAGCCACTAGGGGTAGATGGATCGGGTTGATCGAGCTTGGGTCCCCAGATCCAACCGCCGCCTTCGGTGCCGCCGCCGGAACCGTTCACATAGGCATACTTACCCTGATCGCCGCCGCCATAAACGGTCTGTACTTCGGGTATAACGGTGTAACCTGTCTGGAACATGGTAGAAGAATTGAACTCTACATTCAGCTTTCCTTTATTGCCTTTCTTGGTGGTGTACATAATGGCGCCATTAACACCTACTGCGCCATAGAGGGCAGCGGCGGCCGTGCCTTTCAGTACGCTGATGCTTTCAATATCGTCTGCGTTGATCTTGTAGGGATCAGCATCGGGATCGGGAATACCATCGATCACTACCAGGGGCGTTCTGCCACGGAGCGAAATGCCCGGGTTGCGAAACAGGTCGGTCGTATTGTTGATGTTCAGGCCTGCCACTTTACCCGTCAATGCACTGAGGGCGGTGGTGGTTTTGGTTTTCGCCATCGTTTCTCCGCTCACTTCCTGCACGGAGTATCCCAGTGTTTTTTGTTGCTTTTTGATGCCGAGGGCAGTGGTGACTACCACTTCACCCAGCTCGCTGCCCGTGTTGCGTTGCAGCTGAACATGGATAGTAGTTCTGCCATTGAGGGGTACCTGCTGGGAGGTGTAACCGAGAAAAGAAAATACGAGTACGGCCTCTTTGGTAACGCTCAGGGAGTACTGGCCCTCGTTGTTGGTGGTGGTGCCGCGGTTGGTGCCCGCAACAGAAATGGAAACGCCGCTCAGCAGGGCATTATCGCCGGCAGAGCGTACGGAGCCTGTTACGGTGATATCCTGTGCGAAGGATACATACTGCAACAGTAATGTCAGGAATAGCAAAGCAGTTGTCTTCATAAATCTGAACCTGTTTTAAGAGTTGAAGTGCGATGAGGAGATTGGCGCTGTTTTGATGTCATTACAAAAATGGTGAATAAAATGAGATTACAAAAATTAATTGAACGTTCATTCAATAAAATTTTACAACCATAATGCAATGGTCACAATTCCTTAATATGCCTGTTGGGGAAGATGTGTTATGGACGCAATCGGTTGAATGCTTTGTGCAATCGTTTGAACTAACCGGAAAGGCGATCGGGACTGGATAAGAGGGGCTAAGTTGGAGTCGGCTAAGTTGCCTGCGGACAGGCGTCCGGCCTTTAAGTGGGGAACTGTTGGCGCCGGGGCGCCGGGTCTGTCGCTTACCGGGTGCTTGCGATGGAGCTGTTGGCAGTTGAGCGGCGAACCTTATATTTGCCGGAAATCAGCTGACTATTTATGGGACGTAGAAGCATCAAAGAATCCAGGCAAAAGGAAATCATAGAAGCATTTTACCAACTGGCGATCAAGGAAGGATTGGAGAATGCATCCATCGCCAAAACAGCTGCCCTCATCAACATCAACCCCAGCCTGGTCATCCATTACTTCAAGACAAAGGAGTACCTCGTATATGGCCTCATTGAATATATTCTCGATAAGTACCTGCTCATCTATGAAACGCCGGCTGCCTATCGCAACGATCCCCAGAAAAGGTTGCTGAAAGTGATCGATAATATCTTCTCGCAGAAATGGAATACCTTATTTGATGACAGCGTTTCTTACAGCTGCTATTCCCTGGCTTTTCGCGACCAGAACGTTAAGGAGAATTATAAACTGTTGTTGGATACCCTGCGCAGTAACCTGAAAGATATTATAACGGAGTGTAATAAGCAGGGTGTGCTGGCGGTGAAAGATCCCGCCCTGGTGGCGGATACCATTTTTGTGATGGTAGATGGCGCTTATTATTACCTGAGCCTGGTGAGCAATAAGCAGGAGTATAAAAAGAAACTGGCTCAATACAAATCGCTGGCGCTGGCGCAGCTCAATTTTGTTTCTTCCTCTTCCGCCAAAGCACTACCAAAGCGGTAACAGCAATGAGTCCCCATACGAGGTTAACGACTATGTTGGGCAGGTCGGCATGATACACTGCACTGGCAATGAGGCCGACTGCCCCGACGATATTCAGTGCATGGTAGATCAGTTGGTTGGCCTTGATCTTATTAATGCTCAGCAGAAAATAGGCCAGCAGGTACGCCAATGTACCTATCCAGCCCAGCAGCGAATAGATACCACTCATCGACAATTGATACATACTCCGTTTTGTGCGCCCAATATACAGAACATGGGGCATAAGGGCGAAAAAACCGTTTTAGCATGACGCTGTCCAGCCGTGTGCGGGGAGGTTGTGAAGCTGGGATTTGCCCGGCCGGGGCGTAATGAGGTTTTTTCCCGCTTTTACCGGCCGGCCTGTCACAAAGAATGCCCTTATTTTGTCTACTGTATTGGCCCGGTCGGAAACCCCGGTTGCGCCGCAAAAAGACCCATGCTATGGTGAACAAAGACGAAATATTCAGGGAGTATAAATCGCTGTTATTCTCTATAGCCTACAATATGCTGGGGCAGGTAGCTGCTGCGGAGGATATTGTACAGGATACCTTTGTGAAGTGGCTGGAAGCCGACACATCGCAGGTGCGGCAAACCAAGGCCTACCTGGTGAAATCGGTTACCAATGCCAGCATCAACTACCTGCAGAGCGCCCGGATAAGGAGGGAATCGTACGTAGGCATCTGGCTGCCCGAGCCGCTGCACCAATATGACGGCCGCGATGCACAGACAAAGTTCGAGACCTGGCATACTTTGTCAATAGGCATTCTTGTTTTGCTGGAAAAGCTTTCGCCGGTTGAACGTGCGGTATTTCTGCTGCGGGAGATCTTTTCGTACGATTATGCGGAGCTCGCCGAGGTCGTGGAAAAGTCGGCCGATAATTGCCGGCAGATCTGCAAGCGGGCCAAGGATAGTTTGGGTAAGGATGCCCGCCGTTTTGCTGTCGATATCAAAGTGCACGAGCGGATATTGCAACATTTCATGCGCGCTATTGAGGAGGGCCATGTAGACGACCTGGTACAGGTGCTGAAGGAAGATATTGTATTGCTGGGCGATGGCGGTGGCACCACCTTTGCCGTAAACGGACAACGCATCACGGCTACGGCCAATCCTATTTATGGCGTGGATAAGGTGAGCCGGTTGTTGCTGAAGATCGTTCCCAAATTCGATGAACACCTGCCCGGTTTTCATCGCACCATCGTTATCGCCAACAACCTGCCTGGTATTATCAGTTATGCCGGTACGCAGCCTGTTGCCCTGGTGTCGATCGAGCCGGAGGGTGATAAGATCAAAGCTATTTACGTGCAAACGAATCCGGAGAAATTGAAGCGTTTTGTGAAATTAGCTGTTTGATCTGTCACAGCCTTTACGGTTATACTGTCTCGTGTATAGAACCAATTGTTCAACTAAAACAGTATGACCATGAAAAAGAATCTGCTCATTTATTGGATCGCTACCGGCGTGATCGCCGGCGTTATGGTGTTCAGCATTATCAGTTTCACGTTTATGGAGAAAGCCATTTATCCCGATGGGGCTTTCCGGCATCTTGAATTACCGGCTTACATCAAGATCGAGCTCACGGTTGCCAAGGCCTTGGGGTTGATCGCTTTGCTGATACCGGGCATTCCGCCCCGGTGGAAGGAGTTTGCGTATGCCGGTTTTGCCATCACCCTGATCTCCGCCAGTATCGCGCACCTCGCCATCGGCGATCCGTTGTACAATATCATCGATCCACTGGTTTTCCTGGCGATCCTGTATGTGTCCTGGCTTTATTGGCATAAAATAAAGAACCGGCCAACAGAGGCCGGTTCCGCGATGGTATGATTTTGGTGCATGGGCTGCCGCTTAATTATCATCCTTGTGAATGCCCAGCTTTTTCATCTTGGATTTAAGGGTCGTGGGCGGTACGCCCAGCACTTCGGCTGCTCCGCCCCGGCCCCATACCCTTCCATAACATTTTTTCAACACACTGATGATATAGTCGCGCTCATTCTCGTGGATCGATTTCAGCGGCATGTCATGGCCGGTTTTCGCCTGCACTGCCGCTGACGGTATAGACGGTATCGCGATATCTTCAATAAGGGATCCTTTTGCCAGCAATACGCTTCTTTCTATCAGGTTTTCCAGTTCCCGGATATTGCCGGGCCAGGCATAAGCCATCATGCTGTTCAGGACCCGGTCGGATAATCCGTTGATCTTTTTTCCGGATTTCCTATTGTAGATGCCAATGAAGTGTTGGGTCAGTGCAGGGATGTCTTCGGTCCTTTCACGCAGCGGCGGCAGAGATACCGGGAATACGTTCAACCGGTAATACAGATCGAGCCTGAAGCGGCCCTCTCCTACTTCCTTTTCAAGGTTCCTGTTAGTGGCGGCAATGATCCGCACATCGATCTTGACGGGTGCTCTGCCACCCACCGGTTCTATTTCTTTTTCCTGCAGTACCCGCAATAGTTTTACCTGCAGGTCGATGGGCATTTCACCAATTTCATCCAGGAATATCGTGCCGCCATTGGCCTGTTCAAACTTACCTATTTTCTTATCGGTTGCGCCCGTAAACGAACCTTTCTCGTGACCGAATAATTCTGACTCGATCAGGGTGGCCGGCAACGCCGCACAGTTAACTTTCACGAAGGGCTTTTTCTTACGGGGCGAAAGGTTATGGATACAATCTGCGATGCGCTCTTTACCGGTGCCGCTTTCTCCCAGTATCAATACTGCTGTATCGAAGGGTGCTACCTGTGAAATATGGTCAAATACGGTCAGCAACATGTGGCTGTTGCCTACAATACCTTCAAAGCCCGCCGGTGCTGTGGAAACGTTACCGGGTGCCGGTGAGTGTGCTGCTTTATTGGCCTGGTCTGCTGCCGGCTCCTCATCTATTAGCCGGACCAGGGTTTGTTGCAGGCGTTCCAGCAAGGTGATATGTTCTGCGTTATAGCTGTCGGACCGGCGACTATAGAAACTACAGATCGTCCACTCGCCGTTGTTCATGGTAAGGGGAAAAGAAAGTAGTGATTCCAGGTCAAATTCCCGGCTTACCAGTTTCCTGATCGAAGTAGTTTCCGTGATCCTTTCAAATGCTTCATTGATAAAGAATCCCTTTTGTGTTTTCCCGTCGACCGCGTTCATCAATTGCCTTAATTCATGTACCGAAGTGCCGCTGATCGTTGACAGCTCCTGTATCCCGATCGTTTGGTATTCGTTGAATCCAATCCGCAGTAAACTGGTGATCCTGCTGTTGGGGCCTGTAGGCTCCTCAAACCCCACGGTAAAATAGTCGAACGGCAGCTCCTGCTGCATAATGGTGCCAATTTGCACAAGCTTTTCCTCCCAGTCCAACGATTTATTGATCTTTTCCAATTGTTGCAGCAATTCACTTTCCCGTCTGTGTTTGGTTGCCCGGCTGTGCTCGTGCCGGTATTGAGCAATTTCAAGGGTTACGAGAAGGTCTCTTTCCCGGAAGGGCTTTACAATGAAACCGTAGGGTTCGGTTGTTTTGGCAGCATTCAATATCTCTTCGTTGGAGTTGGCGGACAAATAAATGAAGGCTGTATTGTCTTCCTTGAGCTGTCTGGCCAGGTCGATGCCGGTTCGGCTTCCTTTCAGGAATATATCGAGTAGAACGAGATCTGGTTTTTCTTTTTTGATGATCTCTTCCGCTTTGTCTACGGAACGCGCAATACCACACACTTCATAACCTGCTTTCCGTAGCATGAGCTGGAGATCATTCGCTTCCACGAACTGGTCTTCTACAATAAGCACTTTCTTATTCATGGTCAAATTTAACTATTCGATAGAAATGGTATACTATTTAATGTTGCACGATCAGTTGTCCGATGAGGCAGGAGTTGTTAACCGGTCGTGTCCTTTGGCATTTTCGTCGTGGATAAAGGAAACCTTCACAATGGTGCCGCCGTTGTTGTCGATCGAAAAGCTTCCATCGAGGTCTTCACTCAATCCTTCCATCAAGCTCATGCCGAGCGAACCGGGCCTTCGGCCAGACTGCCCTCCGGGCATTCCAATGCCATTGTCGGCAATGGTGAGCAAGTAATTTTGTGGGGCCGTTTTTACAAGGGTGATGGCGATCACCCCCTGCCTGTCGTTGGGAAATGCATACTTGATGGAATTGGTAATGGCTTCATTGAGAATGAGGCCCAGCGGTACGGCCTGACTTACATCCATATCGAGCGGTACGATATCGAATTCAAACCGGATGCGCTGTCCTGTGTTGTAACTGTCGCCCAGGTAAAGGGTCAGTTCGCGGATATAGGAAGAGATATCGATGCTGGAGATATCATCCGTATTGTAGAGCTTTTGGTGTATCAGCGACATGGCGTGCACCCGGTGCTGGCTATCATGAATAACCCGGAGGGCCGGCTCGTTGTCGATATAGGCAGTTTGGGAATTGAGCAGGCTCATGACGATCTGCAGGTTGTTTTTAACCCGGTGATGCACTTCTTTGAGCAGCCATTCTTTTTCCGTTACCAAGCGTTGCAGCTGCTCGTTTTTGCCGGCAATCAAGCTATTGTGTTTTTTTCTTTGCCGGGTTTGCCGGTAAAGGAGTCCGGCGATAACCAGCAGCATGACGGCGCCTACAACGACCCAGTTACGGGTATTCTCGGCATATTGTAATTGCGCCTTGGCCAGCTTTTCCTTGCCTTCCAGCACCTTGATGTTTTGGTCTTTCTGCTCGGTTTGATAGGCGACTGTCAACTCTTCGATCTGCTTGTTCCGCGCTATGGAAAAAAGCGAGTCGTTGACCCGGTTGCTGAGTTGCAAATGATTGATGGCGGAGAGGTAGTTGCCCGTTGCAGAGTCCAGTTGAAAGAGGGATGCGTGAACATTTCTTAATAACTGCAACACACCGCCTTCTGCATACACCTTCAAGGCTGTGTCCAGGAACGGGCGCGATTGCTCGTAGTTGCCTTTGCGGAGGTAAAACTGTCCCATCGAATAATAGTCGGCCCCCTTGTCAAAAATGGAGAAGTTGGATCGCTGTTCTTTGCCCAGCCTGATCGCTTCGGCAAAGCATTTTTCTGCCTTGTCGTATTCTTTGAGCAGGTTGTAACAGTCGCCCATTGCTTTTTGAATGGCACGCCGGTCGTTGGTGAGCACAGGTTTGTTGTGGGCTGTTTGATCGAGGATGAACTGGAGGGCTTCCCGTGGCTTGCCCTGTTTGATGTGGAGATTGCTGATGCCCACGATGGTGCTGAATACCGGGGCCAGGTTCTGCGTCCAGATGCTGTTGGTAAGACATTTCTTTTGCCATTCGATGCTTTCGGGCAGTTTACCGAGGTAGTAATAGATCTGAGATATGCGGTTGTAAAAAGTGCCGGCGAATGTAGTATCCCCGGTTGTATGCATCATCTTCTCGGTTTTGAGTGCGTACTGCAGCGCTTTGTCGTAGGCGCCTTTGGTCACGTACAGGGCTGCCAGCAAGTCGCAAGCATACATAATATGTACCGTTGGGGACTTGTTTTCATTTCCGATGATCTGGAATAACTCTTTTTCGGCCAGATCAAATTTGCGTTGCTGCAGGTGAACATCGGCTATATACCTGAGCAGGTCGAGTTCATCTCCCCCATTATTCCTTTTCCTGGCCAGTGCCATCGCTTTCTCATAGCAGCTTATTTTATAGCCGGCTGTTTGTGCGTCATTGCCGAGATGATCGCCGAGTTCGGTCCAGGCACGTTGCTCGTGCAGTGCATCGCCCGTTTTTTGGCAGGTGTCGATGACCAGGGTAAATATTTTCGTGGGGTCTTCATCGGGGTGCAGCTCGCAGAAAAGCTGTGCATTCAAAATACCCGCCTGGTTTTGAAAATCTACCCGCTTCACGGTTTGGTTGACCTGTCTTGCCTGATGCAGGTAGTAGGCCATGCTGTCGAGGCGGGCAGGTACGCTATTCTTCCTGTAATAGTAATCGGCCAGCTGCAGGTATATCCGGATGCGGCCGGTATCGGTCGGGGTTTCGGCTAGTTTTGACTGCAGCGGGTTGGCAACGGCAGGTTTAACCTGCGACCGCGCACCCAATGCCACGAAGCCCAATAGAATGAACGTAACGAGTTTTTTCATGATAACAGTCATTGTGCTAACCTCTTCTAATTCAAAAACGGGGCAGTTTCATGGTCACCAACCGCTTTATGCAGCGATTTTCTCCCTGCAAAGAAAGAATATCCTCATTATCAATGGATAGCCCAGGAAACTTTTTGTTGACATGGAGCTGTATTCATTGCCAGGTAGATGATCACCACGGAAATTACCATTTTATTTCGTGGTGCATTGATTGGCGCCACGACATGTCGTGGTGAACACGATTGGTGTGGTACTCGGTTTGTGTTGATTATCAATTAATTGCCTTATTGGCATTTCGTTTGGCTATTCCTCTCCAAACGAAATCAATGTCAGGTACTTCATCAAAAACAGTTGTATTCATCGCAGGATTATTTGTTAGCCAGCAGTGTTGGGAAGAGTGGATCGCGCATTTTGAACAAGCAGGCTTTCAATGTATCGCTCCGGCCTGGCCTGGCCAACAGGCCTCGTCTGAAGAGCTGCGCAACAGGGCCGATGAAGATCAAACTGTATTCCCTACCCTGCAATCCCTTACCGGTTATTATGCTGCCATCATCCGGGCTTTGCCCGAACAGCCCATTTTGATCGGCCATTCACTGGGTGGTATCGTTGTACAGTTGTTGTTGCAACAGGGCCTGGGCGTAGCAGGCGTAGCTATTCGCCCGTTTCCGCCACGTGGCGTGGGTAAATTATGGTTGCCCTGTTTAAGAGGTTTATGGGAAACCGCCGCTGTTCGCTGGTCCGACAGGCGCATGTTCCTGATGCCATTCAGCCGGTGGCAGCGTGTTGTTGCCAACGGGATGGACTTCGATCAACAAAAGGATCTGTATTACCGCTATGCCGTTCCAGCAGCTAAGCAGCTCATCCGGCAGGCATTTAAAACGACTGCTGCCATCGACTTTAAAAAACCTCACGCACCCCTCCTGATCACTTCGGGTAGCAATGACAAGTTGATACCAGCTACACTGTGCTTCAGTACCTACCGGAAATACGAAAACGACCTTTCAATTACCAGCTATATAGAATTTAAGGGACACGGCCATCTGGTCTTTGGCGTACCGGGCTGGAAAGAAGAAGCGGTAGCTGTACAGCACTGGCTGCAAGGACTGAATAACAACCATTAAATAATATACTCATCTTAAAAACTGATCATATGCAAACTCTGCCAATCAAAAGTATCGCACCTGTTGCAGCGCTCAACCTGTTGCCTGCTGCTGCCAATGAGATTGCCGGCTTTCCCGGCAATTTGCCAGAGGAACTGAAGGCGGTTTATCAATACCTGGGCATGCCCTGGCTGGATAGCTTATTGAAAAAGTTGACCGTGCCGGCCGGAAAGAAAAGCTTCCTGGTGTTCCGGAACAATAAGTACATCAACGTGCCTACGGAAAATATTGCCCTCTTCTACATCAAATATGAATCGGTGATGATCATGACCTTCGACAAACAGAAGTATTTTCTCGATCATTCGCTGGAGCAGGTTCAGCAGCTGTTGCCGGAAGGCCTTTTTTACCGGTTGAACCGCCAATACCTGATCAACTTCAACGCCGTGAAAGAAGTGGAATATTACCTGGGCAGAAAGCTGTTGGTGAACATTATTGTCCCCATGAAAGACAAGCTCCTTGTTTCGAAGGAAAAGGTGAGTGAGTTCCTTCACTGGCTCGACAACCGTTAATGTGACGCAGGTCACGTAATCACCTGCTATTTGCGCGCCAACTTTGTATCAGCAAATCTTAATGTTATACAATGATGAAATCTCTTTTATTAACCGTTTTCATGTGTGGCGGAATGTTGCACATGAAGGCACAATCAGTCAAATCAATGAAAAATAATGAAGCGGAGGTCAAAGCGATCTCGACGATACTGGAAGAAAATTATTTCAAGGGTATCTATGAGGGCAACCTCGATCTGCTGAAGGCAGTGTATTACCCAGGCACTTTGTTGTTTGGCGATGCGGGCGGGAAGCCTTATGCCAAAAACCTTCCCCAGTACCTGGATGGCGTCGCCAACCGGCAGAGCCCGAAAGACAGCGGTAAGCCATTCAAAGGAACTATTATTTCGGTGAAGGTGGTGAATACGATCGCTATAGCTGAACTGACCGTGAAGATGTACGATTTCAATTACCACGAATTCCTTTCCTTTCACAAACTCGATGGCAGGTGGCAGATCGTTAATAAGATGCTCAGTGATGTACAGCAATAACACATTCATCAATACTTTAAAATAGTCGTCATGAACACTTCAAAAGTCTGGTATGTCACCGGCGCGTCGCAGGGATTGGGATTGATCCTGGTGAAAGCATTGCTGGAGAACGGGCACCGGGTAGCGGCCAGTTCACGTAATGCTGAAAAATTGAAAGAGGCTGTTGGGATAGCAGATCCCAATGGTTTTATTGCATTGACCGTTGACCTGAACAGTGCAGATTCGATTGCAACTTCGGTACAGCAAACGCTGGAAGCTTTTGGCCGCATCGATGTCGTTGTCAACAATGCCGGCTATGGTATGGTGGGTACTGTTGAAGAGGTAGGCGGACAGGAGGTGCGGGATATCTTTGATATCAATGTGTTGGCTGCGATCAACGTGGTAAGGGAAGTACTGCCTGTTATGCGCCGGCAGCAAGCGGGTTATATCATCAATATTGGCTCGGTCGCAGGCTTTGTAGGAGCTCCCGGCTGGTCGGTATACTCCGCAACGAAAGCGGCACTCGCAGCGTTTTCTGAAGTGCTGGCCCTGGATGTGCAAGAGTTTGGTATCAAAGTAACGGTGGCAGAGCCATCTGGTTTCAGGACAGGTTTCCTGACTGAGCATTCGCTCGCCAATATCGGCACCGGTATCGACGGATATGAGGCGGTAAGGGCTACCCGCGAACGTTACCTGTCCGGCAATGGTAAACAACCGGGAGATCCTGTGCGTGCAGCCGCTATTTTCATGGAGCTGGCAGCAAGCGATCAGCCCCCGCTTCACCTGTACCTGGGAGAAGACGCCTACAACCGGGCCTCTAAGAAACTAAAAAACATGACCGATGAACTGGAAAGCTGGAAGAGCGTTTCCATTTCAGCAGACTTCCATTGATCAATACACTATTTTTATTCCTGGTCTTGCGTTTATTTCCTTTCGTATTCGTAGCTACCCTGTAAAGCTGCCTCATTGATGATGGCGGCTTTTTTTATCCATCACCGCCTGGTTTTCCAACTGCCGGTCGGAGAACTTGCGTTTCTCCATATCGGGATACTTACTTACCGCCGTTAAGTCTCCATACTGTTTGAAGACCAGTTGCTTACCAAGATGCCCTGCCAGGTTTTTCAGCAGAAAGTTTTTACTGATTGCCATCGTTCAGATTTTAATAGTTGACAGGCTGGATATCTCCAGCCTTACTTGTTGCCCAAAAAGCACAAAACCCGCCGAGGCGGGCTTTGTGTTTTTACTTTTTTGCGGTTCTGTTCTGTTGGGGCGCAACAGCCATTAGGGTTATCCGGCTTTATTGTTGTTCAATGCGAAGGGTTTGTTCCATTGAATAAACCTGATCCCAGATATAGATATCGAAAGCGGCGAGTCTGGATGACCACCTGGGCGTAAGCTCATTAACTACTTGTATCACCACTTTGTCGATGTAATCGTCGAAAATGGCCCAGGGGTTTTCGCCATACGATACGTCGACATCGATACCTGCTTTGGTGGCAGCCAGTGCTTTGCTGGTGGCCTTTTTCAGATCGCTCATGAATTCGAGCTGCAGGGCCACATCTGCATGGGTACCGGTGCGGGCTACGTGGCCGCTTACCAATACATCCCAATCCAATTTATTGATCAGTTCAATCTGTTCGAAGTATGCCGGAATGTCCTGTGCTACCGCAAATCTTCTCCAGGGCATCCATCCGGGAAATACCATGTCGATCACCATCAGGGTGCGTTGTGCCGGTGCATAGATGTACGTATTGCCAGGTATATGTGCGTTACCATAGTAGTTTAACTCCAAAACCTGGCTGCCTGCTTTGAGTACGTATTTGTCCTTAAATGTAACGGTTGGCAAAGGGCGGCTTGGATCGTTGGCCCTTTGCAACAGGCGTTTCGTTTCTTCCTGGGCGATGATCGGGGTTCCTTTCTTTAACTGCAGACTATTGACAGCTGCAATGTGATCGGCATGCATATGACTGTACACCATATGGGTGATCGGCTTGTTGGTTACTTCTGCAATTCCTTTCAACAGGTATTTTTCTAATGGTGGCGGAGCATCGACAACTACTACGCCCGTTTCATACACCAAAAACATGGATTGATAGGCATTGTCGGTGATCATATACAGTCCTTTGCCGAGGTCCTGGAGGCGATAACCTTTTGCCGGATCGATAGCGGGGCCTTTGGCGGACTCATTTACTGTGATGTGCTTGTCGATCCGCTCCCCGATCGTCGCTATAACCGGCATGTTTGGGTATGGATGTCCAATGGCGCCCGGTGCTGCTTCCTGGGCAGAAGTGTTTGTTGACGTGAGCGCTAATGAGCTGAGCAAAAGCGCGCTGATAAAGTAGGTGTTTAACTGTTTCATTGTTTTAATATTATTATGTTTTTAAAGTCATTTGGCTTTTCCGGATCATTGTGTTCTAATGCGGGGAGGGCGATAAAGATTTAAAGAAGCCCATTCACTATTGTGAGGAAAGGTGAATGGGCTTTACTTTTATAGATGACTATCGAAGAGTTTTAAATGCAGCCCTCAGTTCTTCGGCAAAAAGCTGGGGTTGTTCCCAGGCAGCAAAGTGGCCGCCATTGTTCACTTCATGGTAGTAGATGAGGTTGGGATAAGCTTTTTCTGTCCAGGTTTTAGGGGCCTGGTATATTTCGCCGGGAAATACGGTCACGGCCACGGGCACTTTGATCTCCCGGGTCCTTTGTTCCACTACATTGAAATTGTTGTTGTTGTTCTCCCAGTATAGTTGTGAGGAAGAGGCCGATGTATTGGTGAGCCAGTACAGGGTAATATCATCGAGCATATCATCTTTGCTGAGCACCTTGGCTGCATCGCCGCCACTATAGGTCCAGTCGTTGAATTTATCGTAGTAGAAAGCTGCAAGACCAGATGGAGAATCCGAAAGGCCATATGCCAGTGTTTGCGGACGGGTTACCATGATGCCTGCATAAGCTCCTCCCCTGGTGTATAGATCGTTCATTGACTCATAGGCCTTTTTCTCTTTGGCTGATAAGCTTGCAGGGGCTGGTAAGCCGCTCTTAAGCGCCTGTGCAATATCGGCGGGCACGGTAGCAGGCATATTTACATGTATACCCAATAATCCCTTTGGCGCCTGGCGGCCCATGGCATCAGATACTACAGCGCCCCAGTCTCCTCCCTGTGCCACATACCGGGTGTATCCGAGACGTTTCATCAGCACATCCCATGCTTTGGCCATTCTATCTGGTCCCCAGCCGGTGGCGGTAGGTTTTCCGGAGAAGCCATAACCGGGCATGGAAGGTATGATCACATCGAAGGCATCTTCTGCTTTGCCTCCATAGGCTGTGGGATCGGTGAGCGGGCCTATGATCTTCAGTTGTTCGAAGATCGAACCGGGCCAACCATGCGTAACAATGATGGGCAGCGCATTCTTGTGTTTGGACTTCACCTGGATGAAGTGAATATCGAGCCCGTCGATGTTGGTGATGAACTGGGGCAGTGCATTCAATTTGGCTTCTGCTTTTCTCCAGTCATAAGCTGTACCCCAGTACTGTACCAGTTGTTGAAAGCCTTCGAGCTTTACGCCCTGCGAGCGGTCGCTAACGGTTTCCTGGATGGGCCATCGGGTGGCGTTGATGCGTTGCTTAAGTTCGGCCAGGTCTGCATCTGGCACATGAACCTGGAAGGCGCGTATTGCTTCGGGAGCGTTGTTTGTTGTATTGGGGCCGCCCTGTGCATGCGTGGCGGTAGTTTGGAAAGTCATGGTGGCAAGTATTATTGGTGATAGTATTTGTTTGAACTGTTTCATTGTTATAAATTTTTGAAAGTGTAGTATTTGTTAACGAAGTGATTTAAAGGCTGCTCTCAATTCCTGTGTAAAGAGGGTTGGTTGTTCCCAGGCTGCGAAGTGGCCGCCCTTCTCCAGTTTATTGAAGTAGATGAGATGGGGGTAGGCTTTTTCGGCCCAGCTTTTGGGAGCGGCATAGATCTCATCGGGGAATGCGCTCACGGCTACCGGGATGGTCACGTTGCGGGGATCGAAGAAGCCGGCTTTGGCCTGGAAGGTTTCCCAATAAAGGCGGGCAGAAGAAACGGCTGTATTGGTAAGCCAGTAGAGCGTGATGTTGTCAATGATATCGTCTTTCGTAAGTCCTTCGGTTTCACCGGCAAATACGCGGGCAATGAGGGCATAGCTGCGGGCGTCGTGGTCGAGCATCCAGGCTGCGAGGCCAATGGGCGAATCGGCGATGCCATACAATGTTTGAGGCCTTAATCCCATTTCATTGGCATAACCCAATCCGGTTTTATAGAAATAGTCGAGCTGTTCGTAGGCGTTCTTTTCATCGGGCGAAAGGTCTGCCGGTTTTACTCCTGTTGAGAGTGCTTTGGCAATATCCGCTGGTACGGTAGCTGCCATGTTGGTGTGGATCCCTACCAGTCCGGGAGGTGTTTGCAGGGCCATCAATTCGGTGACGGCATTACCCCAGTCGCCGCCTTGCGCTACATATTTTTTGTAACCGAGCCTATTCATCAGTTCGATCCAGGCTTTGGCGATGCGGGCGGCTGTCCAGCCCAGTTCGGTGGGTTTACCCGAAAAGCCATGACCGGGCAGTGAGGGTATCACTACATCAAAAGCATCTTCTGCTTTGCCGCCATAGGCAGTAGGGTCAGTGAGCGGACCAATGACCTTCATTTGTTCGATGATGGAGCCGGGCCAGCCGTGGGTGATGATGACGGGTAAGGCATTTTTATGTTTGGAGCGTACGTGAATGAAGTGAATGTCGACACCATCGATGGTAGTAACGAATTGTGGCAAGGCATTCAGTTTGGCTTCCATGTTGCGCCAGTCGTAGCTGGTGGTCCAATACTTTGCCAGTGCCTGCATGGTGGCGTACTGTACACCTTGTGATGCATCTTTTACGTTCTCAGGCTCGGGCCACTGGGTGGCGAGGATGCGGCGTTTGAGATCTTCGAGTTTCTTCGCGGGTACCTTCACCTGGAAGGGACGGATGGTTGGTTCGGAAGAAAGGCTGGCCGGTGCAACTGATTGTGCATTGCCGAGCGTGCTTTGCATCATGATAGCTCCCGCTACCATCGTGTTGGTGAGTATATTTTTACTCTTTTTCATTTGATTGATTTTTACTTGTTGTTGAATGTGTACGTAAAGGTATCGGCGGCATCGGGGGTGTTCCAAGACCGAACCCGGTAAGGCGGCCCAAGTAAAGGGCCAGGCAGGCGTATTGAACCGTGAAAAGTTGAGGGTTATAGATAGTGAAGCCCGGTTGAGTTGTTGATCATTTGAGCAGTCATTAGCAGTCGACTTGTTTAGTATTGCCCAAATCCATTAATTTTGCGGTTGTAAGTTCTTTCCTTTACATCTATCAAGCAGCATAGGTTCCCGCTTCGCGTGGGATTAATAGGGAATTGTGTGTGAATCACAAGCTGTCCCGCAACTGTAAGTAACGCAAAGGTTTTTACCCCAGTTGTCCACTGTTCTCTCAACCTGAATGGGAAGGACGGTAAAACTGTTACAAGCCAGGAGACCTGCCTCTACT
The DNA here is from genome assembly GCF_029223285.1 of Paraflavitalea sp. CAU 1676. GTDB lineage: Bacteria > Bacteroidota > Bacteroidia > Chitinophagales > Chitinophagaceae > Paraflavitalea. The sequence continues at coordinate 133,145 of NZ_JARHUJ010000013.1, forward strand.
GTATTTGACAATGCTTTCGTGGAATGAAGCCGTTGTTGAAATGATATGCCCATAGGCCAGCCGCCCGTATAATACAGGCAGGCTCGTGCCTGCGCGCGTATATTTCTCCTCCTTCTTACTTCTACCTTAACATTGCCTGTTTAGCAAAGAGCTTTTAACTGATTTTATCATCTTAAAAGCATGGAACATGCAAACACACAATCTTGGCTACCCGCGGATAGGCAGCCATCGAGAACTCAAGAAAGCTTCCGAGCAGTATTGGGCCGGCAAGGCCACTGCGCAACAACTGATGCAGGCGGGCGCCGCCATCCGGTTACAGAACTGGCAGCTGCAACAGGCAGCAGGCATCGACCTGGTACCTTGTAATGACTTTTCTTTCTATGACCAGGTACTCGACACCAGTCTGATGGTTGGCGCGATCCCTGCCCGGTATCACGACCTCATGCAAGAAAAGCAGTTACCGCATATCGATCTGCTGTTCGCCATGGCAAGGGGCTATCAAAAGGATGGCTATGATATCACTGCGATGGAGATGACCAAGTGGTTCGATACCAATTACCACTACATCGTGCCAGAGTTTACCGCCAACCAGCAGTTCACCCTATTCAGCAACAAGGTGATCAACGAGTTCAATGAAGCAAAGCGGGCGGGCATCAACGCCAAGCCGGTTCTGCTGGGCCCCGTATCTTATCTGTTGCTGGGTAAGGAAAAGGAAAGCGGCTTCCATCGCCTGGAGTTGTTGAAGAAGCTGTTGCCGGTATACACCGAAGTGTTGACGAAGCTCGAAGAAGCAGGCGCCTATTACGTACAGCTGGATGAGCCCTGCCTGTCGTTGAACCTCTCCACAGCAGAGCGTCAGGCCTTCGTGAAAACCTACCAGGAGATCAAATCCAAACTACCGCAACTGCAGATCATCCTGGCCAGTTATTTTGAATGTTATGGAGAAAACCTGCCAACGGCATTAAGTCTGCCGGTGCAGGTACTGCACCTCGACCTGGTGCGCTGCCCATCACAGCTGGAGGATATACTGGCTACCGATATTGCCCGCTCGAGGATGGTACTGTCGTTGGGTGTGGTAGATGGCAGGAATATCTGGAAGAACAATTTCGAAACATCACTTGGGTTGATCGATAAAGCTGTTTCACAGTTGGGATCGGCCAGGGTATGGATCGCTCCCTCCTGCTCGCTCCTTCACGTGCCCTGCGACCTCGACCTGGAGAAGAATGACAACGTGCTCACACCGGAGATCAAACAATGGCTGGCCTTTGCAAAACAGAAGATCGACGAAGTAGTGACATTGAAGCAGCTTGCCACCGGAGAAAACAAAGAAGTTGCGAATGCACGCTGGAAAGAAAACCTCGATGCCAATAACAAGCGCAAAACTTCCTTACTGATTCACAATACGGCGGTAAAGGCGCGCACGGCAGCTATTACCATCAGGGATGCGGCGCGCAACAGCGCTTATGCTTCCCGCAAGCTACAGCAACAGGAAGCATTGCGCCTGCCCCTTTTCCCTACTACGACCATCGGCTCGTTTCCGCAAACCGCGGAGGTACGTAGCTGGCGGGCAAAATGGAAAAAGGGCGAGCTTACGCAGGAGCAATACGACGAGTTGATTGCCCACGAAACGGAGGCGTCTATCCGCTGGCAGGAAGAGACCGGCATCGATGTGCTGGTGCATGGTGAATTTGAGCGCAACGACATGGTGGAGTACTTTGGTGAACAACTGAGCGGCTTCGTATTCTCGCAGAATGGCTGGGTACAGAGCTATGGCAGCCGTTGCGTAAAGCCCCCCATTATATACGGTGATGTAAGCCGGCCGACGCCGATGACCGTTCGCTGGACTTCCTATGCGCAATCGCTCACCAAGCAGCCGGTGAAGGGGATGCTGACCGGTCCGGTGACCATTTTGCAATGGAGTTTTGTACGCAATGACCAACCGCGCAGTGAAACCTGTACGCAGATCGCACTGGCTATCCGTGATGAAGTGGTCGACCTGGAGCATGCGGGTATCCGCGTGATTCAGATCGACGAGCCCGCAATCCGGGAAGGATTGCCTTTGCGCAAGGAGAACTGGGATGAATACCTGCGCTGGGCAGTACGGGCATTCCGGGTGTCGGCCAGCGGTGTGGAAGATGCCACGCAGATCCATACGCACATGTGTTATTCCGAGTTCAATGATATCATCGAGCATATTGCCGCCATGGATGCCGATGTGATCACGATCGAGTGCAGCCGCTCGCAGATGGAATTGCTGGATGCTTTTGCGGAGTTCAGATATCCCAACGAGATAGGACCCGGTGTATATGATATTCACTCGCCCCGGGTGCCTTCAAAACGGGAAATGATCGAGCTGATGGAAAAAGCAAAAGCGGTGATCCCTGCAGATCAGCTGTGGGTGAACCCCGACTGCGGTTTGAAGACCCGTGGCTGGCCCGAGACCAAAGCTGCTTTGGAGGCAATGGTGAATGCGGCGCGGGAACTACGCGCAGCAGTAGCCGTCAATGCATAGTGAAGCAGGCTAAGGTCTTTACTGTTCCATTGAATCAGCTTTAATATTCTCCAAATTCATAACCCAGGGAATTGTTGCAGGTTCCCTGGGTTCATTAACCTACAGTACATGAACCAGCAACAAATTGATCAATCCGTTACCCGGATCTTTAAGGCAGTATTCCCTGACAGTACCAACCATTATGATACTTTGTTTGGCGGCACGGCCATGGCCCTGATGGATGAAGTGGCTTTTATTACCGCCACGCGTTACAGTCGCCAGCGCATGGTGACCGTCAGCAGCGACCGCATCGACTTTACGAAGCCTATTCCGGCCGGTACCATCATCGAACTGATCGGGGTGGTGTCGCACGTAGGCAATACCAGCTTAAAAGTGAAGGTGGAAGTGTTTATAGAACAAATGTATAGCCGTGAGCGGGACAAGGCCATCAGCGGCGAATTCACGTTCGTGGCGATCGACGAACAGAAGCGGCCGGTGAAGATTGTATAGTGAGAGGGGGACATTGTGCCTGTCGCGAGCGGCAGCGGTCTGTGTAGATCCTGCAGTGCCGGCGAGCCTGAGTTGATTTTTTTGAGAAAGAAGTGTATTTTGGCGGTTTCATAAACCCTCACATGCAAGGATACGCTACTTACGCTAAATTCTACGCGCCCGAAGAGGCGGAGACCCTGATCGGCCTGTTGAAACAACACGATATTCCCTATGCGCTGGACCATGAGGTGAACCAGATGGACCCTATTTACCTCGGCGAATCGCCCGACCCCATGTTTGTGTTGCGGATACCGGGTGAGCAGTTCAAGGTGGCTCATGCCGTGTTGGCGAAGCAGGCGGGCCTCGATATGAATCAGCCCGGATTTACGCATCAAATGCAATCGTACGATGCAGCAGAACTGAAGGAGATACTCGACAATCCCGAAGGCTGGAGTGCTTATGACCTGAAAGTGGCGAAGGAGCTGCTGGCTGAAAAAGCACCGGGCGTGGCGCCCGTCGCCGAAACTTTTGAGCCCGTGCGGGTGGAGACGGTTTGGATCGTTTTGGGATACCTGGCCTGTCTGGTAGGACTTGTTCCGCAATTCTTTTACGTAGCAGCCGGCGGATTCTTTGCCGGTACCTCGATCGTGCAGGCTAAAAAGACCCTGAAGAATGGTACCACCGTATTGCAATATACAGCCGCAGATCGCAAGCATGGGCAGGTGATGATGGTCTTAAGCATGGTATTCATTTTTATCGGCTTTTACTGGCTGCTGGTGGGGAGCTACCATTAAATTGTCGGGTGTGTGCAACGGACTGTATTTCCTCCGGGTCATAATGGGTGTTAATTCACCTATTATGAAAATTGTTTATTCCCTTCTGATCGCATTAGTAGTATTGGTACTCGCTTCCTGTAAGAAAGATAGTATCCATTATGCAGATGATTTTGGTGACAGCCGCCGTGCGTGGCAGGCGTTTAAAGATAGTGCCCACAATTCATACCGGTATAAGGTGGTGAGCGGTTCCTGGGTCGGTATAGGGATGGAGACCATCATTACTGTGCAGGCAGGAAAGGTGGTTGGCCGGTCTTTTAAATATACGGCACGCATAAATAATGCGCCAATTACCACTGTAAGAGAATGGGTGGAAAACGAAAGCCAATTGAACAGTCATCAGGAAGGTGCGAAAACGATCACCCTCGACCAGGTTTACCAGGAAGCCAAAGACAATTGGCTGAAAAAAAGGGACGATGCAGACACCTATTTCGAGGCAAGAAACAATGGCAAGATCTCCACGGCAGGTTATGTTCCACACGGATGTGCCGACGATTGCTTTACGGGCATTACCATTACGCTGATAGAAGCGATTTGATTTACCGGTCCATCAAGGCGCGTGCCCGGACGAGTTCCATCTCGACGGCTTAATGTTTTACCGCTTCATAGATCTCTGCTTCAATAATACTAAGGGTTCCTTTGGCGTTGGCATCGTCGCGGGATACGCCATCATCCAGCTTTTTGCCTGATACTTCCACCATTTGGCTGCCTTCTGTTGCCGTGGCGGCTGCGGCCAGTTGTATCCTTAATTTACTGCCAACAGTGGGTATGCACGGGAGTGTTACATAACCCAGGCTGCGGGGCGTGGCACCTTTGAATATTTCCTTTCCGTCGAGTGTGATCAGCAGCGGGTAGCTGCGTGATCTGAAATTGTTCAGCTTGAGGGTGACCTCGCTGACGGTTGCGTTGCGCTCCAATTCGTATTCGATCCAGGCCGTGGAGAGCTTGCCGTCATTCACCCAGTCGGACAGCTCATTGTCGTCATAGCTTCGTGCTGCATTGGTGTCATTGGCGCCGGCAGTAGTCCGGATGATGCTTATAGGGGTACGGGTAGCGTGAAAGGATGGCGTGGCGGGTGTGGGCCCTCTGTCCAGGTGCACGGGCAATCCTTCGGCGGGTAAAATGGTAGCAAGACCATCTTTAGCAGAGAATGGTTTGGACTGTAAGGTGATCGTTGCTTCGCGCAAGCCTGCTGCCGATGCTTTGATCGTTATGGTACCTGGATGGGTCAAGGAGCGGATCAGTGCGCGGTTGATGCCGCCTTCTACCGGAAAGGTTTGGGTGAGCGTATAATTATCCGGCCCCATGGCCATACCACCGCGCCATTGTGCGGGGCCCGAGAGGTGGAAGTTGACCATGTCCATCGCTGTGGGCACCCGGTTTCCTTTTTCATCAACTGCTTCTACCTGTATTAGGGCCAGGTCATGACCATCGGCGAGAAAGCCTCTTGGACTGGCGATCTGCGTCAGTTTTAAGGCAACTGCTTTGCCGGTTGTTGCTTTCTGTGTGGAACTTACGATGTGCCCCTGTTCGTCGTATCCTATCGCGGAGATGATGCCCGCCGTCCAGTTAACTTCGGGAAAAGTGAACAGGAATCCATCGCTCTTTTCGCCAAACCCGACTGACTTCCCATTCACCTTCAACTCCACTTTGCTGGCGGTGGCTATTACATAAACAGGTTTCTTTACGCCGGCCTGGTAATTCCAATGGCCCAGGATATGAATGCCTTGCTTTTCGGGCACCACCCATCCATCCCACATTACCTGGTGCGCATAAAAGTTCTCTTTGGGGACGCGCAGGGCATCCACTTCCCCACTCCGCCGGTAATTTTCTTCGCCTCGGTGATGGGTATTGGTCTCAGAGAATACGATGTTGACACCGCCTGCACTTACGCGTTTGCCAGTACCGGGCCTTTCGTTCCAGAACTCGTACCAGCGTTTAACGTTTTCTACGGCATGACTTTCCATGTTCCGGTTATACGCGGCGGCGTTCTGTCCGTTGTGCTGGGGACCATCTCCGTCTTTATGAAAGGGTGGCGTGTAGTCATCCCAGTATTTGCGGGATCCTTCGTCTCTTGAATATTCCATGGCCCAGAAAGGTAAACGGGCGCTCTTGTTGGTGTACAGCATTTCTCCTCCGTATTCGGCGGTGGTACTGTTGAGCATCTCCCGCGAGCCGATGGCTCTGCCGCCTGCCGGATCGTACTGGTCGCGGATGGCTTTCATTTCCTGCATATGAACTTCACTGATGTTCTCGTTGCCACATTCGTAAAACAAGATGCTCGGGTTGTTGCGGTTGCTGATGATGGCGTCGCGCATCACGGCTTTGCGTTGTTCCCATCGTGTTCCATTAACGTCGGCTTCTGCATCTCCTGCAGGCATGGCCTGCAATAAACCAACGCGGTCGCAGCTTTCAATATCCTGCCTGGAGGGTGTGATGTGCATCCACCGCACCAGGTTGCCATTGCTTTTCACCATCAGTCCATTGCTATAATCACTTAACCAGGCGGGCACCGATAAGCCAACCGCGGGCCACTCGTTGGAGGTTCGCTGTGCATAACCGTGTACCATCATGACGCGGTCGTTGAGGTAGATCATACCATCTTTAAAGGCAGTTTTCCGGAATCCGGTTTGGGTAGTAACCACGTCGACCGGCTTGCCATTTATTTTGAGGATGGTTTTTATGGTATATAAATATCCATAACCCCAGCTCCACCAGTGAAGTCCGCCCACGGGCGCAGCGGCCTTTAGGGTGGTATTGCTACCCGGGTTCAAGGTGGTGACGCCGCTGCTGAATGTTTTAACGGGTTTGTGTTGCTGATCGAAAATGGCGACCTCGTAGGAGACCTGTTGTGGCCGGCCGCTTTCATTGATCACTTCGGAGGCTGCCTGTATAGTGGCTTTGCCGCCGCGGATATCAAAGTCGCTTGCATAGATGTATACGCCGGTGGTTTGCAGGTTGGTATAGAGCGGCAGGGTCTGGTAAACGGGGCCTGTTACGTGCAGGTAAACATTCTTGGTGATGCCGCCGTAATTGGCATTGAAGTTCCTGTCTTCCCACTGGTATTTCTGGTTGGTGGCTTTTTCGCGGTAATCCCAGCTGTTGTCGATGCGGGCGGCAATCACGTTTACTGCTCCTGGTTTTATGTAAGGGGTGATATCGAATCCAAAAGCGGTGACGCCGTTCTCATGCAGACCGATCTCTTTTCCATTTACATAGAATACGCCTGCCTGCCGGATGCCGTCGAATTCAATAAATATTTTCTGTGCTTTGGGAGAGGCGGGTAATTTGAATTGTTTGCGGTACCAGGCTATGCCGGTGCGGTGATCGCGGATGTCTTTGCGAAAGGCGTCGTCTTCGTTCCAGGCATAAGGTAACGTAACGGATTGCCAGGATGCGTCATTGAAGCTGATCTGTTCGGCGCCGGTGGTGTCGCGGCTGTAAACTTTCCAGTCGCTGTTGAAGTTGTACCGGGTACGCTGGGCAGATGCGTGGCAGACTGTTAGTAGCAGGAAGAAGATAGCCAGGTTATAGAGTTTCATATTGTTAAGCAAGTCGGGTTGGGTACGATCGTACCGTTAATGTCATTTGATATGCCTAAGCTAGTGTCTTGTCAGAAAATACCTGTCCTGAACAATCCTGCCAGGTGGCAAAGTGCTGCTGTATTGCGCGATGAATGTCTAAATGGCGTATTGCGCTACTGGAAAACCCGGGAGCTTGTTTGAAATGACGAGCGATATGGACGCGATCCATTGACCGTAAATTAATTTTACAGAAAATGAAAGTAATGATCAGCGATAAAAAAGTGCGTCCCTATGCTTATCTCGTCTTCGGGATTATGTTTTATCTTTTTTTCATGCTCGACATGTTTTTTTGGCCAAGCATACCCAATCTCCTGATCAAGACGGTCGTGGCAACGGTTCTTTTTACGTTCCTTGTTTGGGAACCCGTGCGGTTGGTGGCTCTATGGGCTTACCGACGGTGGCAGGGCGTGCAAGATTCGCTGAAACGCCGATGTGTGATGGCGGCCATCTTGGTTCCTTATGCATTTCTCCTGGGCTTTTCCCGGATATTTGTGGAATCTGCACTGCTGGTATGGGGGATAGACATCTTTATAATCCCCGTATTCCTAACGTTCTCGGGTATATCGTTACTTTTTATTTCGTTGGGTATCGTTTTTTACGAAGTGGTCTTCTATATGGAAAGGTGGCAGAGCACCCAACAGGAAACAAACGAACTCAGGAAGCTGAACCTGCACATGCAATTCGATTCGCTGAAAGTACAGATACAGCCACATTTCCTGTTCAATACAATGAATACCCTGATCGGATTGATCGAGCGGGATCGGGACGGGGCGATCCGTTTTACAGAAGAACTGTCTTATGTATATCGCTACCTGCTCGAAGCCAATCAGTCGAACCTGATCAATTTAGAGGAGGAGATGAAGTTTGCGCGGATTTATTTTTCCCTGTTAAAAACCCGTTATCCTGAAGGGATTTTTCTGGATGAAAAGGTGGAGGATGCTGGACAATACGAATTACCTCCATTAAGTTTACAGATACTGATCGAAAATGCGGTTAAGCATAATGTCATTACACGGGCCAATCCCTTACGCGTAAGTATCCATTTCGACGCGGCATTGCAAAGGGTAGTCGTTAGTAATAACTGTCAACCAAAATTTTATGTGTTGAAATCGGGATATGGTCTGCTGCATTTAAAAAAGAAATTTGAGTTGTTATCACTCCCGGAAATTGTGATAGACCTGAACCAGGATTACTTTTCTGTTAGTTTTTCTGTAATAAAAGCAATTATCTGAACGTGCTGAGGTTTAGAGAAGAAGGTCTTGGTATTCTTTCGGGGAAAAGCGCCCGGAGCTCTGAATGTGAATTATTGTATGCGAAGGTGTTATTTCAAGTGGCCGATCTGTCATTCCAGCAATCTTCTACTCCATCTAAAGCGAAAGACCCATCCGGCTGACTGCTTTATATGTCTATATACGTGATCATTGTTTTTTGGGAATAATTAAATCAACTATCAACATGAAACGTTTTTTACAAATTGGGGTTTTATTGGTGACTGTTCTGTTGCAGACGGCTGCAGCCGAGGCGAAAGTGTGGAGAATCAACAATGCCAATGGATTGGTGGCGGATTTTAGGGAGTTGTATACAGCAGTGGCAAGCAGTAGTGTGGCGAATGACGATACTTTGTATGTAGAAGGGTCTGCCGTTAACTATGGCAGTGTTACCCTCAACAAAAGGCTTGTTATTATCGGAGCGGGCTATTTACTGTCTGGGACGGGCAGCAATACCGGTTTGCAGGCGATGGGACTTACATCGAAGGTTCAGGTTATTGGTCTCGATTCGCTGGCGAGTGGCTCGGTTTTCATGGGCATTAGCTCCAACTTCAGTATCAATTCCAACACAGATGATATTACAATTACCCGTTGTGAAGGAATTATAAGTCAGAGTACCAATTTCCCTAATTCTAAAATAGTCAATCTGGCCATTAATAAGTTTTTGGGATATGTAGATATTTCGGCGTTTCAACTGGAGGCCCCCCGGGTTACCAATTGCATTTTTACCAATATTTTCAATTTCATAAAGGTTACTAATGGGTTGGTTAGAAATAACCTTTTTACGACATCTGCAACAATGAACAATTGTTATGTTACTAACAATATTTTTTTGATCGCTCCAACAATTGCCAGCAGTACGATTAAATATAATCTGGCTACCATTGCCGGAGCGCTGCCAGCCGGTAATAATAACCAAAATGGTGTTTCACAGTTATCCCTGTTTGTGGGCACTGGCTCCAATGATGGTAAATACATACTGAAAGCTGGTTCGCCCGCTTTGCTCGCCGGTGAACCGATTGGTGGCGAGACGCCCGATGCGGGACCATTTGGGACGGCTGATCCTTATCGTTTGAGTGGCATTCCCGCCATTCCCTCGATCTATAGTCTTACCGTGCCTCCATCGGTACCTGCTGCTTCCACTACCATGGATATTACGTTCAGCACCCGTTCTAATAATTAATCACCCCAAATTTTCGTTGATGAGATATTATAGATTAGTTGGAGGTGTAATATTAAGCTGTGCCACCTTGATGGGCATTGCGCAAGAGCCTTACCCGGTTGCTGCCAGCACATCGCCAATCGTAAAGGCGGAATATTTTTTTGATACTGACCCAGGTTTGGGTAATGGTTCTTCTGTCGTGATCACCCCGGGGATGGACATTAACGGACTCGCGAGGACGCTGATGCTGACGGGTAGCGGATTGTCGAACGGTCTGCATTATTTCTATTTACGTACCCAGAATGCAAATGGAAAATGGAGCTTGAATAATGCGAGGTACTTCGATAACATGTTCGTGCCGATGTACCCCGTCGAAGAAGTGGCGCCCAATCTGGCTGGCGCCGAATACTTTATCGATACCGACCCGGGACCCGGTAATGGTACGCCGATTGCTTTACCTGGTGCTGAATTGGTAGATGGGTTCCATGTAGCTGTTGACATTACCGGATTGTCTCCCGCTGTTCACCGGCTGTATGTACGTACAAAGGATGCCGGAGGCAGATGGAGCTTGCGTAGTTACGCAGTTTTTGACAATAGTGTCACAGTGCCCTATCCTACTGCGCCGGCGGTGGCGCCTGCTGTTGCACTGGTTGAATATTATATTGACCATGATCCGGGTTTTGGGAATGGTAAGCCTATTTCGGTTGGTGCATCCAATGATGTTTCAAATTTTATGTTTTCGGTACCGCTTGCGGGGGTAACACAAGGAAACCATACCTTCTACTTACGGAGCAGACAGAATCCATGGAGTATGTCTGCCTATGCCGACTTTGCCTATGCAATTTCTCTTCCAGTGCACTGGCTATTTGTTAAAGGCGAAGCGGCCTCATCGGGCAGCAGGATCACGTGGGCAACCGGTGAAGAGCAGCAGGCAGATAATTTCATTGTTGAGTATAGTACAGATGGAATTCAATTCTCTAAGGCTGGAGTAGTGAAAGCTGCAAATCGGGCCAACGGCAGCTCTTATTCATTCTTTCATGAACATCGCCTGAGTGGAACGCTTTATTATCGGATAAAGCAAACAGATGTTAACGGCGACTTCACCTATTCAAAAATCATTATTCTGTTGTTCAGGAACCAGCTTAACAGCTATGTGTTGTTTCCCAACCCGGTTAAAGATATATTAAATGTTGCTGTGCCCCGGGACGAGTCGGTTTTGAAAATGGCGATTTATAGCAGCGATGGCCGTCTGGTGCAGCAGGTCAACGTCAATGGTGTTGACAACGTAATTAGCGTACAGGTTAGCCAGTTACAGCAAGGAAGCTATTACCTGAAGATTGAAGGGAAAACCACCATAAAAACGCTACCCTTTTTAAAACCTTAGAACGCTGAGACCGGAGGAAAGATCGGGTAAGATCAGGGGGAGTCAAAGCCCCTGATCTTACCGGTTTTGCCAGGTGATCGTAGCTTCTGTTCCTTGTGCCTGGTTGGGTGTATATTTGCTGCTATCAGCAGATTAGTTGTTATGCGCGATTCCACCAAAAAGAATAGAGGAAAAGAAGCGATCCCCATGATGGATATCAGGGAGTTTTTGTCGGACGCGCAGGCCGAACCTGGTTTTCAGTACCATGAGATCCAGGGCAAGCGGGTCATTGAGAAATTTCACCGGCACGATTTCTTCCAGTTCCTGCTTTTTGAAAAAGGCAGCGGTACCCATGCTATCGACTTTACCGATCACCGGGTCGGCGATCACCAGGTGCATATCATGTTCCCCCACCAGGTGCACCGCTGGGAACTGGGGGCGCGCACGAAGGCAGTTCAGTTAATGATCAGTCAGCGCATTTTTGAAACGTTCTCGGCTTCGCTCGATCTTTCTTTTCTATTGTATCAAAGTCATCCCGTAGTGCAGCTTTCGCCGAAAGCCTTTCAATGGCTGTTGTACGAGTTTCAGTCGATCCGTGCAGAATTGCGGCAGAAGCCCGTTAACTGGAACCTGATCTACCTGCGCAGTAATATCATTGCCAACCTGGTGAACCGCGAAGCGGAACATCATTTCTCGGAATTAAGCCTGTACCGCAAAAAGCCGGTGTTGGTCAAATACCTCTCGCTCATTGAAGCGCATTTCCGCGAAGAGCGCTCGGTATCATTCTATGCAGGCCTGCTGCACCTAACCCCCAATTACCTGAATATTCTTTGCAAGCGCCATTTCCAGGTGCCCGCCATGTTCTTTATCCAGAAACGGGTTACCCTCGAAGCCAAACGGATGATCCTTGCTACGGACCTTTCCCTAAAGGAGATCGCCTTTGAGCTCGGCTTCGACGATCCGGCCTATTTCACCAATTTCTTCAAAGCGCAAACAGGCTCTTCTCCCCGCGCCTTCCGCGAACAGTGATAAATTTTACAAGTATTGGCATAAATGTCTATCCCGCCTCCGGGGCAGCTGTTTTAATTTTGAGTAAAACGCACCGGCAATGAATGATTCAACGATATCAAGGAAGAATTTTATCAGGAATGCCTCCGTATTAGTGGCAGGCGGAACTGGCTTGTTAGGCACTGCGCAAAGACAGGAAGGAGCATCAGATGGTGGTTCTGAGGGTGCCCTGGGCGTTGAGATGACGGGGTCAGGGGATGCTGCTGCAGTACCTGCCAATGCCCCCGGCACCCCGGGTAGTGGCGATCAGGGCAAAAAGAACTATAGCTTCAAGAACGTGCGCCTGGAAACGGGCTTCGACTACGAGGATAACGAAGTAGCCCATACCCGTACGGAGCTTTTTATTGTCAAGGTGGCTGATGGTAAGATCGCCGCCGTGCTGCCCAATGACCCGAAGGCAGATGCCATCGATGCAGGTGGCCGGTTGATGTTGCCAGCCTTTAAGGATATGCATATCCACCTGGATAAAACCTTTTATGGGGGACCCTGGAAGGCGCGGCAAAAGAAGAACAGGTCGGTGCGTGATATGATCGCGTTGGAACAGCAGATCAATCCTGAATTATTGAAGACCTCCACATTCCGTGCGGAGAAAATAATAGAGTTGCTGCAATCGAAGGGCAGCAGTTTTGCGCGCAGCCATGTAAATATTGAACCTACTTCGGGTGTTCAATCGTTAAAGAACCTCCAACAGGCTTTACAGAATAAGAAAGCCGGCTTTGGTGCAGAGTTGGTAGCCTTTCCACAACATGGACTTTACTATACGGCATCCACCGGTTTGATGCGGGAGGCGGCTCAAATGGGCATCGACTTCATTGGTGGCCTGGATCCCCAATCGATCGATGGAGATATCGAGCGGAGCATCAACTTTACGGTAGACCTGGCCCTTGAATTCAACAAAGGCATAGATATCCATTTGCATGAGGGAGGCGACAGTGGTCTGCGGACGGTAGAATACCTTATTGAAAGAGTAAAAGCGCAACCGGCGCTGAAGGGTAAGACCTTCCTGAGCCATTGTTTTGTATTGGCCCGGTTGGACAAAGCCAAACAAGAGGCAATCGCCGACAGTCTGGCGGGCGCAGGGATCGGTATAGTGTCGACCATTCCGTTTGGCGGTACCATTATGCCGATCCCTACGCTTTACAAATATGGGGTAACCGTGCTAACGGGTAATGACAGTATCATCGACCATTGGAATACGTTTGGTACGGGTAGTGTATTGCAGAAAGCCAGCCTGATGGCGCAATTGTATGGGTACTCTACCGAGTTTGACCTTTCTAGGAGCCTCAAGCTGGCAACGGGCAATATTCTTCCGCTGGATGACAAGGGCAAGCGGCAATGGCCTAAAGTGGGCGACAAGGCCAGCCTGGTGTTGCTGGACGCCAGCTGCTCGGCAGAAGCGGTGAGCAGGGTACCATCCGTTCGCACACTGGTTCACGAGGGCATGATCGTCTATTCAGTATAATACAACTTGTTTTGTAAAAGGATCCTTTTATGCCAGGGAGACCACTGTGTGGCAGTTTACCTGTTCTGCTGCGCCATTCGATCCTAATATTTGAAGTTGGTTGTTTGTGTTTGGTCTAGTTGGGGATTGCCGGGATAAGACAGCGTGGTAACGGTCTTGTCCAGGCGTTTGTCATTGCTGATCGTATATGCCATGGTGGTTACTTTCTCTACCCGGGGTGCACCGCCGGGGTTAATAACGGTTTGGGTGATCTTACCAGGTAGTTTTTTCAGCTTGCTCAATACAGGGTAGTTGTAAATATGGTGGTACTCCGACAATGTAGTGCTGATGAATAACCAGGGATGGATCTCTATTTCCGCTGACCAGCTGTCAATCGAATACTTGATGACCAGGTTATTTGCCAGCTGCGTAACGACAACGGTATCGAAGTCGCCGTTTGCTTTATAGGTGTATACGGTGTTGGTGAGGGCGGTGGTGCCCGCTTCGTTGACCCTGGAGTATTTGAATTCTTTCAGCTGGCCTGCGCTTGTATAGGTGTAATCATATTTATACCCAGATGGGGTGGTGAGGTCTCTGTATTCGTTGACCATGCGGGTCATCAGGCCGTTATTGTAGGTAAACGTGTTCTTGTACAGGGAGGTTGCCAGCGACACGGTAGTGAGTTGTTTGCCAGTCCAGGTATAATCGGTTTGCGAACCAGTGCCGAGTCCTACATAAGCGATCGATTTGATGGTGCTGTCGGTATTATAACTAACGGTGCCTGTTACGCCCAAGTCCCATTCGATGGTCTTTACGAAATGCTTCAGCGCGGCCGGTGAGTTGGTGGGTGGTGGGTTATCGTCGTCCTTTTTGCAGCTTTGAAAAACGAGGAGGGATAAGGCGATCAATGGTAATAGTTGTTTGCGCATAACCATAGGATTTTCTGCAAGTATAGTAATGCTACAAGGCGCGCCAAGATTAATTCGGGTGAATTGTCGATTTAATGGCCCGGGCCACCAGTAAGGCGCTTTGAGCGATACCGGCTACATCAGCTGTTTCAGGATAGCAATGCTGGCGGCCATTTCTTCGGGTGTGGAAGAGGCGAAGCCAAGGCGGATGGAGTTGGTTTGGTATTGCGGATATTGATGTGCCGATCCGTTCGATATATATAGCCCTTTTTGTAATGCTTTGCGGGCCAGTTCACCGGGCACGATGCCGGGTGCGAAGGTGGTCCATACAGTCAGGCCGCCTTCGGGCGTGTCGAAGCTTACAGCATCTCCCAACTCACTTTGGAGCAATTGACAACAATGGTCCCTGCGATCGCGGTACACAGACAATGTCTTTCTCAGGTATCGTTGTATAGTCCCGCTATTCAGCAATTCGCCCATCGCCATATCGAGCATATGATCGCCTTGCCGGTCGATCAGGATGCGGACCCGGGAGAGGTGCTCAATCACGTTTTCCGAAGCGGCGAGGTAGCCCATGCGGAAGCCCGGAGAGAAGCTCTTGCTGAATGACCCGCAGTATAAGACCATGCCTTGCTCGTCGGCGCTGGCGAGCGGCAGCAGCGGCCGGTTACGGTAATGAAAGTCGAAATCATAGTCATCTTCGAAGATGATGAATCCATACTCGTACGAGAGTTGCAGCAGTTCGAGCCGGCGATCGATGCGGAGGGGTACCGTGGTTGGATAATGGTGATGGGGTGTTACGTAGACCATCCTGATCTTTTTGCGTTTGCAAATCTTTCTAAGTTCGTCTACCACGAGGCCGTGCTCATCGACGGAAATACCGATGTGTTTGGCGCCGGCATGGATGAAATTCCTTTCGGCCCTCCCCCAGCCCGGTATGCCCGATACAACGTTGTCGCCGGGCGTGAGCAGGCCATTGCAAACGAGGTTGATGCCCATGACGGCGCCCCTTACTGAAAGGATATTGCGGGCCGTGGTTTTTAGTCCGCGGGTTTCGTTGAGGTAGTTCGACAAGGCTGTTTTATAGTACAGGGGGCCGTCGGGCTGGCTGTAACTGCCGAAGTTATGGTAGAGGCCACTGCGGGTGAGCTGACTGCGATAGGCCCTGTACAGCTCCTGCAAAGGCGCCAGGCGGGGATCGGGAAATCCGTCGTCCAGATGGAGTTTGGTGTTGATGAGGGTGGGCGCCCGATCGAGGTAATCCCTGGCTGGGATGTCGAAGCCTGCTTTTTTACCAGCATTGCGGGCACTGGTGTTGTGAAGTGCCACTGGCTCGTGTTCGGGTATATGGGCCGATACAAAGGTGCCTTTGCCGACAAAACTTTCGAGCCAGCCCTGGATCTGCAGTTCTTCGAGGGCACGGTTGATGGTGATGCGGTTGAGGTTGAGTAATGTGGCCAGTTCTCTCGAGCCCGGCAGCTTTTGTTCGGGCCGGAGCTTTCCCTGTTTGATGAGACGCAGGATTCCATCAGCAAGCTGCAGGTATTGCGCCCTTTCGGCTGATGGCGTTGTGGTGATATTGCTGAACAGCCGGTCGAGTAGTGGACTATGCATATGGTCTGGAATGGACCGTAAAGGTAATCCATTTGCCGGAGCTACGGCTTGTAGCCAGGTAGGTTGGTTTTCAGCGCACCGGAAGTCGCCAAATGGGCTGCTGCCTTTTTTACTAAGGCTTAAGGGTGAGTAAGGAGGAAAAGATCCACCCGATGGTCTTAATACTGCGGGTCTTTTTGCCCTGGGTGATCAGTACGTCCTGCTTTTTATCGACGAGGTACACTTTGCTCCACTGGCCATTGGTCTCTATCAATCCTACTTCATAGCCTTTGGCCAGTTTCTTGATGGAAGTGGTATTGGTAGAAGCTCCGCTGCGCAGGTTGGTGCCTTCGGTGTTGACGGTAAATATATTCCCGGCAGGATTGTCGGCGCCATATACCTGCCGCTTGAATTCGGGCCAGGGAAAGGCAGGACCGGGATCGGGCTTGCGGGCAGGCGATATATCATCATGACCAACGGCGGTCACCAACTGGTAGGTGCTGATGAGCACTTTGGAGAGTTTGTAAAGGGCCTGCAGTTGTGCGGGGGGAAATATGAACCAGTGCTGGTTGTCTTTGGCGGTCCAGAACTTGTGTTTGTGTTTTGCTTTGACGATCCGGTTCGCAATGGTTGCCGGGTAAGTTTTGGTGCTTCTCTTAAATGATCCATTACTGAGCTTTTCCACGAAGCCCGCATTGACGATCTCGATACCGATGGAATGTGAATTGAAATTATCTACCCCATCCCAGGTACTGGTGCCAGCGTGATTGGCCTTTTGGTTGAAGGGCACCAATTGAGTAATAGTACCGTCGAGATCGAGTACAATATGGGCGGCTATTTTATCGGGATTGTCTTTGGTATTCAGGAACCAGTTGGTAGCTGCTGCAGCATCGTCGGTGGCGGTGTAATGGATGACCAGGTAATCCGGATCGATGAGGTTGCCGGCATTCTTCGTTTTGGAGATGACGATCTTTTCGGCGGTGCTTTCGGCTTCAAGCCAGTGGTTTTTGATCTTCATAGCTCTAATGTAAGTTTTGATGATAGTGATACGATCAGGTGTTTTCACCCATTAATCATTGCCGGCTTTGGCGCCGGGGAGGCGTCCTTTGATCCATTTGATCTGTCCGTTGTGGTTCGATTCGTGCTCCACGACATGAAACCACTTGCAGTAGTTGTTGGTGGGTTGCCCGCCAAAGAACTTAGGGTCTACCGTCATCAGCCAGGCATCATCCCGGCGGCGGAGCTCTTCGAGTGTTTTGTTGCGTGTTTCACTGAGTACATTGAGGTAGTAGTCGAGGTTATGTCCCTTGATCACTTTGCGCCCTTCATCGCCCAGGCTCATAGCGGGCAGCCACAGGGCTTTTTCGTTCTCCTTAAAGTCCTTCAACCCTTCGAAGGTATTGCCCTGGTAAAAGGCTTCTGTAGCGGCCAGGTGCAATAGCATGGCGCCGATGGTATTGCTTTTGGGATCAAAGAGGTAGTCGAGTTCTTCCTGTTTCATGCCTTTTACTGACCGCAATACGGTTTCGCGCATCCAGTTCATCATCGATACGAGGGTGCCAACCTGGGGGCTGTATCCCTGGCGGGGACCAACGATGTGGAGGCCCTCCTGCTGTTGTGGCGGCGTTGAATTGGCGAGTATGGGGAATGTGCTGAGACCGGTGAAGGCGGCTGTGAGGGCAGCCGTTTTCTGCAGGAAGCTCCTGCGGTTGGCAGTTCGTTGAGTTTGTGGCATGGTGGTCGTGTTTGTTCTATGAAGTTAGCCCTATTCCCATCACCGTGACATACCACAAAGCGGGGATTTATAGAGCCTTCCGGGCGATCCCGTGATGGCCGGGAGGGGGAAAGCGGGGTTGTGCAGGTGCCGGCCGGCGAGATTGGGGGGCTGCCGATTTTGGTTGGTACCGCTGGATGAAGTTTGGCACCTGCCGGCGACGGTTAAGTGGAATCTCCTATCCATTAAGTGTGGCCCAGGTGGCGGCCCCGGCGAGTATACCTTGGTGCTCAATCCACAAAATAATCAGTTATGACCAAGCGGTACTCACTTTACTTAAGCCTTTCCTTCCTGCTGTGCCTCTCCGTTACCGGGAGTTGGGCCCAGGGTATCTACCAGTTCTGGGGTGTTACGGACTATGGCGGCGCCGATGACCAGGGGTCAATCTTTTCGACGCGGTTCGATGGTACCGGCCACCGGATGTTTGACGTATTCAAAGTGAATGCACCGGGCGATCACCCCAGGCGTCAACGGCCTGTATTATACAATAATAAGTTCTATGGGGTGATGACATATGGAGTGAACCTCAATCTTGACTTTATTTACGAATATGACCCTGCCACGAACAAGCTGTTGCGGAAGGCCAACCTGGCAGAAGTGATCGGCTTAAATGTTAACGACGACTATGACGCTTCGTATACCTTGTTGTTGTATAATAATAAGTTTTACGGAGTTTCCACGTCGGGCGGCGCCAATGACAAAGGGTGCATTTTCGAATACAATCCGGCCAATCACCAGGTGACCGTCAAATACAGCTTTATAACAGCTACGGGGTATTGGCCTTCGGGCGAGTTGATCGCCGTGAATAATAAGTTTTACGGGATGACCTCTTATGGTGGCAATTTCTCGGCCGGAGTGCTGTTTGAATTTGATCCGGCAACGAATGTGTATGCCAAGAAGGTTGATTTTAATGAAGGGGTTTGGGGCGGCCGGCCTTCTGGTGGTCTGACCCTCCATAATGGTATGCTGTATGGCGCTACCTCTTATGGTACGGGATCACTTTCGGGTGGGGCCATCTTCCGGTTCAATCCGGCAAACAGTACCTTTTCGAAGCGGGCGGATATGAGTAGCATCGGTGCTGAAGCGCATATAGGAACAATGGTGGTGCTCGACGATAAGCTGTATGGCATTACTGAAAGAGGTGGTGCGGAAGACCGGGGTATCCTATTCGAATTCGACCCGGCTGCCACCACCCTTTCCAAGGTGGTCGAAATGACCGGCGTTAAGGGATACCGGGATGCCCGTTTGTCTGTTTTTAATAATAAAATACTTGCGACCACCAACTATGGCGCTTCCGATAACAGGGGATCCATTGTTGAATACAATCCGGCCACCAATGCACTATCTGTGAAAGTATATTTCACCGCTGCCACCGGCTGCAATCCCGATGGTGGGATGACGCTGTACAATAACCGCTTCTACGGCTTCTCGCCTTTCGGTGGAGAAAGCAGCAATGGTGTATTGTTCGAATACAATCCGGTGGCCAATGGTTATACAAAGAAGCTTGATCTTTCTACGAGCGCCACGGGCTTTCGTCCGTCGGGCCCGGTTCAATACTATAAGGGTAAACTGTATGGTACAGCCACACAAGGTGGCGCGGATGGCTATGGCGTGGTCTATGCGTTCGACATTCAAACCAACACCTACGAGGTGTTGCACAACAGAACCGATTTTACCGGACGCAACTATGATCAGGGTGGTATGATCCTGTACAACGATAAGTTGTATGGCGTGAGTTATGGGGGCGGGCTGTTTGGTCATGGTGTGTTGTATTCCTTTGATCCGGCCACGAAGACCTACGAGGTGAAGGTGGCATTCGAAGAGCATAGCGGTAAACATCCGTATGCGCGGCTTAGTTTCTCGGGCTCGAAGATGTATGGCACAACCTCTGCCGGCGGCAACAATGGTACCGGCACTATCTTCGAATACAATGCGGCTACAAATATCTATACGACAAAATATCATTTCCCGGCAGGTTTTAGCCGGTCAATGAGCGAGCTGGCGCTGGTGGATGGTAAGTACTGGGGTACGGCCATGCTGGGAGGCGCTAATAGCCGGGGGGTGTTGTTTTCCTGGAACCCGGCCACCAATGTATTTGCGAAGGAGTTTGACCTCGGTGCAACCCAGGGCGTATCGCCGGAGGGCGGATTGATGCATTTCGACAACAAGTTATATGGCTTGCTTTCGGGCTATAGCTCCGACGGGCTGATCACGGGTTCATTCGGACAATTGTATTCCTATAACCCGGCTACGCATACGATGACGATCGAACACCAGTTCGATATCGAAGCGATGGGCGCCTGGCCGCGCAGCACGCTGACCGGCTACAATGGTAAGATCTATGGCCTTTGTAATGCAGGGGGCGATTTCCGTTGGGGCGGCACTTTGTTTGAGTTTGATCCCAATACCAAACAAATGAAGAAGACGGTGGATTTTACCGGCAACAATGGCCGGCTGCCGAGACGTATGCAGATGAGGATGGCGCCTGCGCCAGTGGCGCCGGGCCATCCCGGTGTTTGCTGGAATGCATCGGAGGTGGTGAATGTGAACAATACCAACAATGCAGCCTGGTTTGGCTTCACCGATTCGGAGGGCAGGGCGATCGCGGAGATCAATGCGGAAGGGAATATACTCGGCGATGCGGCCATCAAGTTCTATACGCACAATGGCGCCACCCGAAAGGATGAGCAGGGCAAGTTCTACCTCGACCGCAACTTCACGGTAACGGTGGATCAGCAGCCTGCTTTTCCGGTTACGTTGCGCTTGTATATCACGAAAGCAGAAGTCGATAAATTGGTGAACACTCCGGGATCGGGTGTGCTGGGGGTGACTAACCTGGCGGTATTTAAGAATGAAGATGGCTGCGCCAATGTAGCAGGCCAAAAAGCGGTGAAGATCCCGGCGAGTTTTGTTGAATGGGAGAATGGATATGTGTTTACCATGTCGGTTAGCTCCTTTTCTTCCTTCTATTTTGCCAGCAGTAGCTTCAGCGCCCTGCCGATCGTATTGGAATCTTTCAAGGGGACGGTAAAGCCGGAGGGCAACCAGCTTAGCTGGAAGGCCAACTGTACCGACGCCGCGCAGTTTACCATCGAGCGTAGTGTGGATGGCGTGAATTTCAAACCAGTGGGCGCCGTGCAGGCGCAGGCACAGGATTGCCGGCATCCCTTCCAGTTCGTGGACGCCGTATTGGCGACAGGAAGTTATTATTACCGGCTCAGGATGGAAGAAGCGGGCAAGGAGGCTACTTATTCGATGGTGGTACAACTGACACGCGGTACAGGCAGCGCTTTGATGATGACCGTGGCTCCCAACCCGGTGGTGGGAAATACCGCAGTACTGCGTACGGTGTCGACCGCCGCGGAGAAGTTGGAAATATCGATCCATGATATGGCCGGGAGAAAGGTGATGCAGCGGCTGGTACAGGTGACGGCTGGCACCGGTGTGGTTCATTTGCAGGTAGGGTCTTTGGGCAGCGGTACGTATGTGCTGCAATACAGGGACCGCAACCAGGTATTGGCGGTGAGGTTTGTGAAGCAGTAGCCAACGCTTTCTGGATGGGGCATAAATGTATACGGTTAATGCAGGCAAAATGACAGTTGATGGGAATGGGAAAGCGCTTTAGGCGGGGATGTATTAGTTTTACGGGGCTATATTTCGCCATACCATGAGAAAAGTAATATTGTCCTTTTGTATTGTGTTTGGATTGGTTGATATAGGTCAAAGTCAGACCTACCGGTACGCTGACCAATTGTACTATCAATCATCGCTCTACCTGAATACCCCCTGGGTGTACCTGAATGCTGCGGCGTCGAGGGCACAGGCCGGGGATACGGCGACGGCGGTAAGCTACATTCAAAAAGCGGCTACGATGAACTTATATGACACCGGGTATGTGACCGGTGACGGGCGGATCAAATTCGTTTGCAGCAAGCCGAATTGGGCGGGGATCCGTAAAACCATACTGGCCAACCGGATGGCTTTGGGCAATCCGGATAAGATGGAAGTGGTGACCAGTGATATCAATAATTTCTGGAAGGTATTTGATAAGGTGGATGAGCCGGGGGCCGATAAGCGGATCATGGAAGAGTATATCCTGAAGGGCTCTCCAGGATTGAGGACCTTCTTTGATGTGCGGATGCGGGGGCAGGTGTCCAGGATCATGGAAACCATGCGCAAGCGTAAGAAGTACCTGACGAGCATCAGGCCGGTGACTTTGCAATTGCACGCGCTAAAACCACGTATGATCGAAGCGGCGCGGACATTGAAGGCCCTCTACCCTGCAGCGATCTTTCCGCCGACTACTTTCTCCATTGGTACATTTGGCGCCTTTGGTACGGCTGATGGATATGCGGGCCAGTTGATCGGCGCCGAGTTCCTTTGCGATACGAATACGGTAAACCGGGAAGAATTGAATGACCGGGAGCGGATGGCGATCGCAGATACTTCTACACTGTTGGCGGTACTTATTCATGAACTGATCCATGTTGAGCAGCAAACGGCGAGCGACAATTCTTTGCTGGCTTTGAGCATCAACGAAGGGGCGGCTGATTTCATCACGCACCTGGTGTTAGGGTATCACCTCAACAACAATGTGCATGCTTATGGCAATGCCCATGAAAAGGAGCTGTGGACAAAGTTCAAAACACAGATGACAAAGGATAATACCGACGATTGGTTGTACAACAGCAAAAACGCACAATCGGGGGCCCCGGGCGATCTGGGCTATTATATGGGTTACAAGATCTGTGAGGCTTATTATGAAAAGGCTGCTGATAAGCGGCAGGCTGTCAAGGACATTTTGACGATACCCGATTTCCAGGAGTTTCTGCAGGCGAGCGGATATGATGCAGGTAATTAAGGACGGTTCAATATAGACAAAGAGGGTGTCTCAAAAGTAATTTGAGGCACCCTTTTTCTTTTCAGTTTTCTGGTGGGGTTTATCCACAAGAGCACTGTATAAAAAGACGTGACTGAGGGGTGTTTTAGTATTGTTTTTG
>NZ_JARHUJ010000014.1 GCF_029223285.1 Paraflavitalea sp. CAU 1676
CCACAAAAACAATACTAAAACAACCCTCAGTCACGTCTTTTTATACAGTGCTTTTGTGGATAAACCCCACCTAAAAACTGAAAACGAAAAAGGGTGCCTCAAATTACTTTTGAGACACCCTCTCTGTTTTTGTTACAGGAACTACTTACTTATTCAACGTCTTAGTAGCTGTCATTTTGTTTCAGGTATCCCGGAATGTTAGCAGCAGCGTCGATGGCTGTTTGCGGGATCGGGAAGATCCGTTTCTTGGGATCGGTGTTGCTCTTTTCTGTCCAGGTGCCTTCGTATTTGCCAAAGCGGATCATATCTGTTCTGCGCAGGCACTCCCAATAGAACTCGAAACCACGTTCCCTGAAGAGAATGTCGAGGCTCATCGCAGTGAGGGCGGGCGGAACCTGGCGAGCGGTACGTGCGGCCCTAACCACGTTTACGTCGGCCAATGCACCAGCGGCATCATTGCTCTTACGCAACTTTGCTTCTGCACGCATATGATAGATGTCGGCGAGGCGGAGGATTACGATATTAGCTTCTCCAAAGTTGCGGCCGCTCACTGATTTGCGGCTGAACTCATATTTCGACACGCGATAGCCCGAGGGGTAGTTGCTGCCTTCTGTCGTGAAATCTACTTTCTCGGTAAAGATCACCGGCAGGGTAGGGCGGCTGCGTGTATCATGTACGAGCGCCCCGACTTTCATATTCCCATTGGTACATTTTACGAAAACACCGCTTTTGCGGATGAGTCCGTATTGCTGTCCACGTAGAATACCGCGGTTGATGCGGAACTGCGCGGCAGGTACGCAACTATCGGCAGGATTGGAATAGATAGACAGGTTCTCTTTGTAAAAACGTGGATCAGCTACTGCTGGATCGGTAGCGCCATAGGCATTCACCCAGGAGCGATAGAAATCCGACGTGATGGCCGGCCCATCGGTACCGTTGGCATTCACGTAATCGGGCAGGGGAAACTGATCGCCCGAGAGGGAGAAATAAGCCATCCGGTTGTGACCATTCAATTCAGCACGCTGGTCTACCGAAAAGATGATCTCCTTGTTGGTGTCATTGTTATCGTCGAAGATGGAGAAGTACTCAGCCGACAATTGATACTTGTTTCCTGCGATGATCTTATCGCAATACTCGATTACCTTGTCCATATCAGCTGGCGCAAAAGTGAATTGCGATGCATAGATGTTCTTGTGCACAGTGGCATTGAGATAAAGCCTTGCCAACAAACCCCAGCAGGCTTCTTTCGACAGGCGGCCCTGCGTAACATTGCTTTCGAGGTTGGGTTCCGCAGCCAACAGTTCGGTCTTGATATATTCATACGCGTCAGCTCCACGCAGGATCTTTGACACTTCATCGGGTTGGTCTTTTACATACACCAGTCCGAACAGATCCAACAGCATCATATTGTAGTAAGCGCGCATGCCTTTCGCTTCTGCGAGGAAGGTTTTGGCAGACGGATCTTTGGCGGTAGGCAATGCATTGAGCGCCGTGATCGACCTGGAAATTGATTGGGTGATGAAGTTCCAGGTGTTACGGATATTCTGATCGGTAGTGGTAAAGTTGTGGGAGTGCATCGCAATGTAGATACCGTTATCGCCCCAATCGGTACCGCCGCGGTAAGGCAGGATGGCCTCGTCGGTCGATATCTCCTGCAGGGTGAGGTAGTTGGTGTGCAGGAAGATATTCGGCAGTTGTGCGTACACCGGTGCAATGATGCCTTCGGCGATCTGCTTATCGGTTTGCCCGATGCCCGATGTTTCATCCAGGATCTTTTCGTTCAGTTTGGTACATCCTGTACCGGCTGCCAGGGCAGCTATCAGTGGAAGTATATATAGTTGCTTTTTCATGAGAGTTCGCTTTAGAATGTTACGTTAATGCCAACAAGGAATGAGCGTGCTTTCGGATAAGTAAGGTAATCGATACCATAAGAGGATACGCCTCCATCCTGGCGGTCTATGTTCACTTCAGGATCATAGCCATCATAGGGAGTGATCACGAACAGGTTCTGACCAGTGAGTGATACGCGGATGTTCGATACCCATTTTGACAGACCGATAGAAGAAGGCTTAAGGTTGTAACCCAGGGTCAGGTTGTTGAAGCGGAAGTAATTGCCATCTTTTACATAACGGGAGGAGATGGGGGCATCGTTGGTCTTCGCTTCTTCGGGATACTTGGTGGCCTCGGCAGTGGTGTTTACGCCTTTCGACAGCAGCAGCTTGTAGAAGTTGGCGTTGGCGGTGTTGTCGTAGATCTTGTTGCCGGAAACACCGTTGAAGTTGGCCGCGAGGTCGAAGCCTTTATAACCCAGAGTAAGGAAAATGTTATAGGTCTTATCGGGCAACGCAGTACCGATGGCTACGCGGTCGTAGTCGTTCACCAGTCCGTCTTTGTTCACATCGCGGTAAGCGCTTTTGCCGTTGGCGTCGAAACCAATGAATTCCTTGAGGTAATAAGTACCGATCGGTTCGCCGTTCACGTATCCATTAACCGGCGAGCCAGTCAATCCGGCACCTTGTGCATACCCTGAAGCCAGCACCGAGTAGGGGGAGTTTTTCACCTTGTTATCGATGAAGGTGATGTTACCGCCTATGCTGTAGGTGAATCCGCTGCGGGTAGAGTTGCGGTAGTTAAGATCCAGTTCAACCCCCTGGTTGATGATGTTCATGTCTTTCACATTGGTCCAGGTAGTGGTGGCTGGTTGAATGGGGTCCGAAGGAACGATCACCAGCAGGATATTACTGGATACTTTGCGGAAGTAATCGATCGTACCGCTCAGTTTTCCCCTCATCAACTCAAAGTCAACGCCGATATCGGTTTGTTGTGAAACCTCCCATTGAATATCGGGATTAGCAAGGCGGTTATAAGTGGTGCCTGCCGGATAGGTTGTTGAAGCGTTAAGCGGATAACTAGTGGTACCTGATACAGTAGAGGTGTACAGGGCCTGGGTGATCTTGGCGGGGATCTCCTGGTTACCGGTTTGTCCCCAGCCTGCGCGCAGTTTCAGACTGCTGAAGGGCGAGTTCTCCATGAATGATTCCTGTGATGCGATCCACGCTGCCGAGAAGGAGGGGAAGTAGCCATATTTGTTATTGGAACCAAACTTGGATGAGCCGTCTGCACGCAATGTGGCAGTGAGCAGGTAGCGGTCGTTGTAGGTGTAATTCACCCTTCCAAAGTATGATTGTAACTCATTGATGGTGGCAGAGCCGCCGGGTTTGTTTCCGGCGAGTGTCAACTCCTGACCCAGCCCCGGATTGTAAATAGGTTCGATATCGGAGATGGGGAAGTTGTTGATGCTGGTGTTCCTGTTTTGTATGAATATCTTTTGATAAGAGTAACCGGCCAGTGCTGTCAACTTACTACGGCCAAACGCAGTGTTATAAGTAAGGTAGTTTTCAAGCAGGTGGTTGCGGTTAACGGCGTTGTAGGTTTCAAGACGGCCCGGGCGCAAGGGAACAGTATTGGGCAGTGATTGAATATCCCTGGTGCCGGTTGAGTTGTCGATACCGAAGTTGATCTTATAGACCAGTCCTTTGAAGATGGTCAGCGACCCGCTGATATTACCCAATATGCGGTTGATGTTGGTAATGTCCTTTTCAAGCGCGAGGGTGGTGAGCGGATTGGTGCCGTTCTGGAAAGGGTAGGGCTTGCCATCGGCGCCATAAGCTGGCAGCGTGGGGTTGGTAGAGATAGCGCCACCGATGAGGCCACCGATAGATGGGCGCGTGTTGGCGGTATTGTTGGCACTCAGGTTCACTTCGATCAGCAACTTATCATCCAGCATTTTCTGGGTGAGGTTGATGCGGCCTGTATAACGTTTGATCTCATTTCCTTTGAGGATACCCTGTTGTTGTTGCATGCCCACTGAACCATAATAGGTGAAGCGGTTGGTGCCGCCAGCCAATGCCAGGTTATGGTTTTGCGTATAGGCTGTACGGGTAACTTCATCCTGCCAGTCGGTGCTGCCTTTGAAATCTTCGACGGTACCGCCGAGGGCTGTAACCTGTGCTTTGTATTCTTCGGTAGAGAATACGGGCAATTTGCGGGAGATATTGCTCATGCCACCATTGAAGGAATAGGTAGTGGTGCTGAGACCGGCCTTTCCTTTCTTAGTGGTTACGAGGATGACGCCATTGGCGCCGCGGGCTCCATAAATGGCGGTTGCCGATGCATCCTTCAATACGTCCATCGATTCAATATCCTGTGGGTTGAGAAAGGCGAGCGGATTGGTAGCGCCGCCGGTAGAGGCATTATCGAGGGCTACTCCGTCCACTACATAGAGTGGCTGTGCATCGGCACGGAGACTACCGGGGCCGCGTACAGTGACCTTTTGTATACCTCCGGGTTCACCGGTAGAAGAGGTCACGTTTACGCCGGATACTTTGCCTTGCAGCAATTCTTCGGGCGAGTTGATGATACCGCGGTTGAAATCGGCTGATTTTACTGATTTAACGGAGCCGGTTACGTCTTTTTTGGAAGCCCGGCCATAACCTACCACCACGACTTCAGCAGCGGTGTTGGAAGCTGCGATCTCCAGTTTTACCTCGAGTGTAATGTTGTTCGATGCATCGGGCTTTGCATTGATCACTTTTTCTGCAAAACCTACGTGCGAGAAGGTGAAGTTGTAGGAGGCTGATGCGTCGAGTCCTTTGAATTCAAATGCTCCTTTGATGTCGGTTTGAACTGATCTTTTAAACGATGTTTTTTCGCTGGCTATTACTACGGTTACTCCCGGCATTGGTGCGCCAGTTTCATTCTGGACAATTCCTGTAGCAGTAGCCTGGTTGGTTTGGGTAAACGCAGTCGCGTACATGATGAGGTGCAGCAATAGCAGTCCACCCCACATGGTTACCCGTGGGTTGATGAGTTTCATTTGGCGTAAATTTTAATTGAGTTGCAAAGTTGTTAGAAAATCAGAGGGTAGGGATCGTTTAAGGATTATCAATGCGTTAAGTTAATGAGAACTAAATATGATCTTTTATCTTATTGCGAAACCGGTTTCGTGTAATGTTGACGAGAACGTTGAAATGTACATGTCGCCTGCTTTTGGCGCATTCGAAAGCCAGGATTTCTGGCTGTCTGTATGACTTATCCGCGTGCTGTACTAGTGGTATAGGTGAGGTATTCACGTAGGCTTCTCTGGTATTATACCGGAGGGCCTATCAAACTATACTAAGCACTGTGTATACTTAGTATGGTTGCAGAGAAGTTCCAGTGGAGCAGCAGGCGGGTATCCATGAACTCCACTACTACTATCCATGAATTATGCATGAAGCAGGGGTTCTGTAGGTGCTCTGTAAGTGCTCTGTAGTTGCTCTGTAGGTGCTCTGTAGTTTTTAATATATTATGTTTGAAAATATGTGTTTTGGGCCTTAAATTAGTAGTGTCGATCCATTTTTCTATCTATAAAACCAAACACTGATGCCTAAGAGAAGAAAGAAGTTTAAGAAGATGCTGCCGAGTGAGCGGCCTCCCTGCCCTGACCCCGGGCGATACACCTGGGTTCAAAAGCGAAATGGCCAAGGATATTGGCGCTTGAACCGCGGTACCGTTAAACCAGCAACGTTGAATGCGGTTTGCCGGCTCAATGCCGACAACACAGCGATCACCAACCAGGCCGCTAAACGTGTATTGGCTAAGCTGATCCCCTTTACGTTGCCCTTATTGATCAGGAACTCCGTTTCGTATATCGCAGGGTCTTTCAAACGCTCCTTACTGGTGAGCGAAAAGATGAACTATAGCGACCTCGTCGATTTTGATTTCCAGGAAGAAGATTATGCATTCAATTCGTTGGTAAAGGGACGCTATCAAATTGCGATCATCGACGATATGCTGCACCT
Source organism: Paraflavitalea sp. CAU 1676 (assembly GCF_029223285.1). GTDB lineage: Bacteria > Bacteroidota > Bacteroidia > Chitinophagales > Chitinophagaceae > Paraflavitalea. Next base: position 5,844 of record NZ_JARHUJ010000014.1, read on the forward strand.
TTCCATTGGTCTTGGCAAAGGAGCGGTTAAAAGACATAGTAAGCTGGCGGAAGGGTATTCAGTGGAGTTGATCATATTGTTTGGCGATCCGGCTAGCGATAAAACCCTGCGGGTGGATAGTACGGCTTCGGAAGTATATGAGTTTGATGATAAGGATAATCCGAAACTATTCAATTGTTTGTTGTCGCTGCAGCTGCCGGCTAAGAAGCCGTGGATGGCCATGTTGAAAGTGAGTTGTGCGGGCAGGTATGTCGATGAGGTCGCCAAATACCATGCAATGAAAGTGGTGAAGGTGGGAAATGGATTTGGTTGAGGGGTGCTTCGTGGGGTAACCTGAAACAGGGCTTGCGGGATCCTGCGCGTGCGAGCGGGCATCGTTGGGCTGGTGGTTTGTGAGGCCAGGTACCGGGGAACTAATTGTTAAGCTCCTTTACTCTCGTTTTGATATATCCGTTTTGCAGGTACTGATAAAGGTTCTTGCCGGGGCAATCGGTCTTGGTGGAATGGTCTTTGTGCGAAGCAATCGTTTCTAAAGGAATATTGTATTGCTGCGCGCACCAGGCTATGAGTTTGGTAAGGGCATCCAGTTGTTTTTGTGGTACCTGTTGTTCCTCGAAATTGCCGAGGCAGGAGATCAGTAAATGCCCTGCGGGATCGTATTCTGTAGCGGTTTCTCCCACGGTGTATACATTCCTTCCTTCATAAATAGTTCCGTCGGGTGCTATGAGGAAGTGGTAGGGTATATCAGTCCAGTTCCTGTCTTTACCCATACCCCAGGTTTGCACGTTCTTAATATGTTTTGCCGCGTCTTTGGTGCTATCGAAATAAGTGCCTTCATGGTGGATGGTGATCTTTACCGGTGTGTGGGTGCGAAAGGGTTTCGCCGCAGCGGCCTGCCATCCCGTGCGGGGCACGATGATGGCAGATGTATTGATGAATTTAATATTGTTCTCTATTTCTTTGGCAGGGCTTTCATTGCCAGTGCGGTCAACGGCCGTTACTTTGATATGCGTGGGCATGCTCTTATCGGTATTGGCTTCTACTAAGGCTGAGCGGTCATTGCGGTTCAGTATCTGGTATTTCCAGACATCATTACCGAGGCGGTCTTTGTATTTAGCATAAACGACATAGTGAAACACATCTTTGTCGTCGGGATGCGTCCAGCTTACTTTGATGGCAGCGCCCAGTTGATCGAGGGTGACGACGGGGGCATCGGGTGCTTTATCGTCGAGCCAGGGGCTGGATGGGATGAGCGCCTGTTTCTTATAAGGGCCATTGATGAGCCCGTTGGTCATGTTGGGGCTCTTGGTAAGCTGCGAGATGCTCCAATGGATGGCACCCGTGCTGTTGGGAAGCATACCGCGGGTGGTCATGATCTGCCCGATGATCTCGCTAACGTTGCGTGCGCTGGTATCGGTACCTACGCTCATGCCGGGCCACAGGTGACGGTTCATGGTGTTTTCGCCAGCCCACCATCCCAATAATACCGGGAAGCTTTGTTGCAGGCGGCTGATGGGCCAGTAGAGTTGCGGTGAGAAATAATCGATCCATCCTTTGTTGAGCCAGAGTTTGGCATCGGCATACAATACACTGTACTGATCGAACCCGGCTACGTATTCGGGGTATCCCGGGCGCCAGATGCCGAAGGGGCTTAGTCCAAACTTCACGTGTTTCTTTTCGGCCTTGATCTCTTTATACAGTCTTTCGATGAATACGTTGACGGCATTGCGGCGCCAGTCGCCGCGTTCCAGTTGGCCGCCTGCTGCTTTATAGGCTGCATAACTTACGCTATCAGGGAAATCGGCTCCGTTGTTATAATCGGGGTAAGGATAGAAATAGTCGTCGAAATGTACGCCATCGATATCGTAGCGTTTCACGATGTCCATTACAACAGCGGTGGAATGATCCTGCGTTCCTTTGAGGGCGGGATCGAACCACCAGTAATTACCTTGCTTGAGCTTAACAACGAGTTCGGGTTTCTTTTTGACGATTGAGCTATCGGTTACTTCGCCGCCAACAGTATGATGGGCGCGATAGGGGTTGAGCCATACATGCAGTTCGAGGCCGCGATCGTGTGCAGCATCTACCCAAAACTGCAGGGGATCGTAATAAGGGCTGGGTGCTTTGCCTTGTGTGCCGGTAAGATAATAAGACCAGGGTTCGAGTGAGCTTTGGTACAGGGCATCGGCCTGCGGACGCACCTGGAATACGACGGCGTTGAAATTGTTGGCCTTCAAATAGTCGAGCAGGGTGATGGCTTCCTGCTTTTGCTGATCGGTGGTGAGGCCGGGTTTGCTGGGCCAGTTGATATTGGCTACGGTGGCTACCCAGGCGGCACGGAATTCGCGCGATGCTTTGGGAGCGGCGCCCGGTGCTGCGTTGTTGGTTGTTAATTGTTTTGTTGTGGGTTTGGACGATGAGCAGGCCTGCAATACCATGATGGCTAGCAGGACGGTCAAAAAGGATAATAATCTGTTGAGCATAGTGCAGTTTTGTAACGCTGTTTTTCTGTGTGGCCTTAAAGATACAGGTACGGGGAAAGGAATGGTGTGCAGGCGGCTTAAAATCCTCTAAAACTTGTTGTTGTTTGCGGGAATTGGCCAGCGGCTGTTGCAGGGGAAATCATTTATGCGTGAAGGGCTTCATGAACCGGCAAATGCAGTGCATGAATTCAGGCGGTTAGGTCGAAAGGATGAAAGGCCAGGACTCTTACAATTTGGCGATTTTGAACACTCGTAGATAAGTAAGTTGTTGTGTAATTTAGTTATCGATTATGGCAAAAGAATCAGCAGAGATACATATTGCGGGCATCGAATTGGTGCGTGAGTCGGCGACGCCCTTATACAGTCAATTGTTTGATCAGTTGCGGGCGATGATCCTGAGCGGACGCTTACGTGCCGGTGAGCGGTTACCTGCGGGCAGGAGCCTGGCGAAGGAGCTGGGTGTTGCGCGTGTGATCGTTACGCAGGCTTATGAGCAATTGATGATGGAGGGTTATGTGAGTGGCAAAACGGGGGCAGGTACTTTTGTGGCCGATCCCCTGCCCGAACATTTGCTGCAGGCCAAGCCGGTAAAGAGGCCGGCGAAAGGTATGGCGGCGCAAGCCGGTGGGCGTACAGCAGCAGTGGGTGGAATAAGTGGAACGGAGTTGGGTGGAGTGGCGCCGGGTGGTTCCGTGAAAGGCGGGCCGCGCATGGCGGAAGTGAGTGGAACAAGTGGTGCCGGACCAGGTGGTGTAACGACCGGTGCGAATGACGTAAAAACGATTTATGGTCAGGAGAAGATCGATCACCAGCCAGGCGGACGTATCGGCACTGTACCGTTCCAGATCGGGATGCCTGCACTCGATAAATTTCCCTACAAGGTGTGGCAGCAGGTAGGTAACCAGGTATTGAAAGATCTTAAAGTTGCCCATTTGGGTTATGAGGATACGCTTGGCTTCTGGAATCTGCGGAAAGCCATTGCGGCTTACCTGCGGATAGCACGCGCCGTTACCTGTGAGGCTGAACAGGTGATCGTGGTAACAGGTTCGCAACAGGGACTAAACCTCATTGTTGCCGCCCTATTGAATGCCGGCGACAAGGTGTGGATGGAAGACCCGGGGTATCACGGTGCAAAAGCTGCTTTTAAGCAGGCAGGAGCCCAGCTTTGTCCGGTGCCCGTGACGCAGGAAGGCATCGATGTTGACTATGGCATCCAGCATTTCGCCAATGCGAAGATGGCGTATGTGACGCCGTCGCACCAGTTCCCGATGGGCTACACCTTATCGGCTGCCCGGCGTACCCGGTTACTCGCCTGGGCGGCGGAAAGGGATAGCTGGATTCTGGAAGATGATTATGACAGTGAGTTCCGGTATGAAGGCAGGCCCTTGCCGAGTTTGCAGGGCATGGATGGTCATGGCCGGGTTATCTACACGGGTACTTTCAGCAAAGTGATGTTTCCCGGTATGCGGCTCGCGTATATCGTGTTGCCGTCGGTGGAGATGGTGGCCAGGTTCAGGAAGCTCAAGGACAACCTTGACCGGCAATCGCCCGTGATGGAGCAGCTGATGTTGTGTGCCTTTATGGAGGGAGGATATTTTCTGCGGCACATCCGCAAGATGCGGTTATTGTATGCCGAACGGCAACAGCAGTTACTGCGATTGTTGAAAAAGCATTTGAAGGGTAGTCTGCAGGTTCATGCTACGCCCTCGGGCATGCACCTGATCTGCTGGCTGCCGGAAGGGATCGATCTAAAAAGATTTAGGGAGGCAACGAAGCGGGAGCAGGTGGCAGTGTCTTTTGTGAGTTCTTTTACGCTGCAGCATGCGTTGCGGCCTGCGATCATGCTGGGTTTTACAGCTTACACGGAATACAGGATGAAGCAGGCCGTGGAGCGGTTGGCGGCGTGTTTAGAAGAGGGAGTGAAAGGGGAGTGAAGGTGAGGGGGAGTAGCCCGGGACTTTGATTGCTGTGGCGGTCGAGCGCCTTTTTGAATTGGTCTTAGCGCTTTGATTAAAATGGACCCAATGGGGGTGGCCGATGGCTATTAGTTTTGTTTCATCATTCCGAAAAACAAAAAAGTATAGCCATGAAATCTTCTTCTTTAACCGCCGGTGCTTTGACCGGTGAGCCTTCCGGCATCATTGCTGCGAACGATCCGCATCCACGCAAGCGCATAAAAGTGCTGGATACCGAAATGAGTTATGTCGATACAGGGGTCGGCGAGCCCGTCGTTTTCCTGCACGGTAATCCTACCTCTTCTTACCTGTGGCGCAATATCATTCCCTGGCTCAGCAAGTACCGCCGTTGCCTGGCGCCCGACCTGGTGGGTATGGGGCAATCTGCCAAGTCGCCCCGCAAGGCCTATCAGTTCACCGACCATGCCGCCTACCTCGATGCCTGGTTTGATGCAGTAGGGCTCGATAGGAACGTTATCCTGGTGTTGCACGACTGGGGTTCGGCCCTCGGATTTTATCGTGCCTTCCGCTTTCCCGATCAGATAAAAGGCATTGCCTACATGGAAGCGATCGTGCAGCCCAGATTGTGGAGCGACTTCCCGGCAGGGCGCGACGCCATCTTCCGCAGCCTGCGCTCCGACAAAGGCGAACAAATGGTGATCGAAAACAATTTCTTCATTGAAACCGTTTTGCCCAAGAGTATCCTGCGCACCCTGAGCGCCGAAGAGATGGACGCTTACCGCGCTCCGTTTGCCAACCCCGCCGACCGCCTGCCTACCCTGATCTTTCCGCGTGAAATACCTATCGAAGGTGAACCGCCGCACATCGTTTCTATCGTTGAGCAGTACGGCCAATGGCTGGCTCAATCCAGTTTTCCCAAACTATTGATTGCTGCCGAGCCCGGTGCCTTGCTCGTAGGCCGTGCGCTGGAGTTTTGCCGCAGCTGGCCCAATCAGCGGGAAGTTTCGGTAAAAGGGATCCACTATATCCAGGAAGACTCGCCCGCTGAGATTGGCGAAGCCGTGCGAGAGTTTGTGTTGAATGATTGCGTGCAGGAGCGTTAACAGGCAAGCTAGTGAACAGGAAGGGAGCGTGGCGGCATGTAGTGGACCTGAAATAAGGAAGGATCTGTTTGATAGAACTAAGGTAGGGCTGGCAGTATGGATTGAGCCAGCGATGAGGTTGGTGATGTTAATGGACGGGGCGTGTTAATGGCTAATCGGGCTTATAATTTTGAATAAATAGGTTACTCTATATTCACGATCTTCGGTTCCATGAAAATGTTTGCCGCTTCCTTCCTCCTGTTGCTATGTACCATTCCTTGTTTTGCTATTAAGAAAATTGCCTGCATTGGTGCCAGTATTACCTATGGTCATGGCATCGATCAGCGTGAGCGCAATTCGTTCCCAGCGCAATTGCAGCAATTATTGGGTAGCGGATACGAGGTTGCCAACTATGGCGTAAGCGGCACTACATTGCTGCGCAAAGGCGACCGGCCTTATTGGAATACGCCGCAATACCAGGCTGCGCTGGCGAGCCTGCCCGATATCGTAGTGATCGATCTTGGCGGCAATGACAGCAAACTGGTAAACCGGGTTCAGGTGGCCGACCTGGAGCAGGACTATGCGGCTTTTATTCAATCCTTCCGTCAACTGTCTTCACGCCCGCGCATTGTGCTGTTGCTGGCGATCCCTTCTTTTCTTACCGATACTTCGCAGATCAATGACCGGGTGATCGTAAAAGAGATCAATCCCCGCATTCAACGCGTGGCTTTTGCCGAACAGGTAGAAGTACTGGATATGCATTCACTATTTGTTGATCAGGCTTCGCTGATGCCCGATAAAATTCATCCCACCGCAATTGGGGCGACCATCTTTGCGAAGCGTTTGCAGGAATTGATTACTGCGGAGCGCGATTTGCAGTTCGATGTGTTTTCCCATTTGCCAGAGCAGCGTAAGATTAGTTCGTTCCATGGATATCCCTGCGCCGATTTTTCTTACGCGCGTCGTGGTTGCAAAGTGGTGAAGCCCAAATGGACGGCCAGGAATAAGCCCTGGGTATGGAGAGCGCGGTTTTGGGGTCATGAGCCGCAGGCCGATATCGCTTTGCTGGAGCGTGGCTTCCATATCGTGTATTGCGATGTGGCAGAATTGCTGGGCAATACGGAAGCTATTAATACCTGGAATTCATTTTATGATCTGTTGACGAAGGCCGGACTAGCCCGTAGGACGATCCTGGAAGGGATGAGCCGTGGCGGCGTGTATGCTTTTAATTGGGCGGCTGCGAATCCCAAGCGGGTGGCGGGCGTATATGTCGATAACCCGGTGCTGGATCTTACCTCCTGGCCGGGTGGTTTGGGACGATATGCAGCCTGGCCCAAAGAAAAAGAACTGTTTAAAGCCGATTATGGATTGAAGAGCGACGAGGAGATGAAGGCGTTTAAGGGAAGTCCGATCGATAAAGTGAAGCAGATCGTGAAAGGGCATTATCCCATTTTCATTCTTTGCGCAGATGCCGACGAAGCAGTAGCGCCTGAAGAGAACACGATCCTGTTTGAGCAAAAAGTAAAAGCGGTAAAGGGTGATATTACGGTGATCTATAAGCCCGGGGCAAAACATCATCCGCATAGTTTGCCCAACCCCACACCGATCGTCGACTTTATCCTGAAGGCGGCGAAGGGGATCCGGTGAGGCCTGCTAAAGGTGGGGCGTTAAAGCGTATAGGAGCCAACTGCCGCGGATACCCGGGCAACTGGAATCGTGGAAGTTCTTTTTGTTGATAGGGACGCCAGTAAGGCTCTGTGCGAAAGATTGTATTTTCGCAATCCTAATTTTTTGCCGATGGCCAAGAAGAAATTACCGCTAACCACCACCTTCGCCGACCGAGTGATCGACTTCAACAAGCATGTTCATTTCGAGGGTAAACTGCCTGCAGGTATCCGGATCATGAATCCTTTCCGGGAAGACAAAAACATTCTTCCGCTTTCTTCCCTGTTCTATAAAAAATTCTACGACGACCATGAGATGCGCCATCTAATTCTTGGGATCAATCCCGGCCGGTTTGGCGGTGGTGTAACCGGGATTCCCTTTACAGACACCAAAAGGCTGAAACAGGAATGCGGTATCCCGTATGAAGGCAAGGAGACCCATGAGCCTTCTTCTGTTTTTGTATACGATGTGATCAATGCTTTCGGAGGCCCTGCCGCTTTCTACAAGAAGATCTACATCAATTCCATGAGTCCGTTGGGTTTTACTGCTATCGGCCCCAATGGTAAAGAGGTCAACTATAACTATTATGACAGCACCGCCCTGACCGACGCGGTATATGATTTCATTGTCGACAATATCCGCCAACAGATCGCCCTGGGCGTTCATACCGATGTATGTTTTTGTTTCGGCACCGGCAAGAATGAAAAGTTCCTGCGGCAGTTGAATGAGAAAGAACAGTTCTTTGGAAAGATCGTGGCGCTCGAGCATCCCCGCTTCGTGATGCAGTACAAGTTGAAGTCGAAGCAGGTCTACATCGACAAGTACCTGGCGGCGTTTGAGGAAGAGATGGGGTGAGAGTCATTGTGTAGGTGAGTGTTTTCTTGATTTGGGTCTCGTTATGCGGACGAGGCGTAAGGTGAGGCGGGTTTAGTTGGTGATGGATTGCGTTAAAGGCTGAGAGTAATGATTGCGGGACGGAAGCCTGGATAATTACAAGTGGCTTCTCCCTGTTCACTTATGACGTTCCTTTGCCAGAAAATGCTGTTTTGCTTGTAGCTTTAGCTTTCCTCAAACCGCTTCAGCAATAGGTCCAGCTCCTTTTTAGTGAGATGCAGGTCGAGGCTATCGGGTGGCATGAAATTCTTCTCTCTCAATTGTTTTAGCGTACGATTAAGACTTCGTACGGTGATGGCCAGGTAATCGGCGAGGTCCTGTTTGGACAAAGGCAATTCCTGGTGAGAGAAGAGCGACAGTAATTTCAGTAAAGTATATTCCAGTGGGTACAGCTGTTGATACGATACACGGATGGCCAGTTGGCTTACCCTGGTGGCCAGCTCCTTCAATAAGAGACGGTTAAAATCTTTGTTGTTGTCGATCAGCTGCCAGAATGTAGTGTGATCTGTTTTGAACAGGGTAAGTTCGGTAACAGCTTCCACCGTACTTAAGATCGGGGCACTGCGAAACAGTTCCAGCTCTCCTATCACTTCTCCTTCTCCAAAGAATTCGAGGATATAATCTTTGCCATTATCTTCAGTAATATAACACTTGGCAATGCCCTTTTTGATGAAGTACACCTGGCGGGCCTGCGCGTCCTGCCTGAATACCTGCTGTCCCGGCGTAAATACCTGCTGTGTCATTCCGGGCTGCCGGTCGATGAACTGTAACAAATCCTGGTTTGTACGTATCATAATGTCCGGGACAAATGTCCCACCTTTTTTGGTAGCGGCCAGTATTTTTGCACAGAAATTATGACTGTAATGAAGCTGATGAAAAGACTTACGGCGATTTCAACCCTTATTGTTATGAATCTTTCTCTCCAACAAGACGCCATGGCGCAAGGTAATGCCGCTCCGCCCTTCGCGGCGCTTCCCAAAGTAGAGTTGCACCATCATATGGATTGCTCGCTGAGCTACGAAGTGGTACAAAAACTCGCTCCCGATATTACTTACGAAACCTATCAGCGTGAGTTCATTGCACCGGCCAAATGCACCGACCTGGCTGACTATATCACCCGCGCCATTAAGGCGGTGAACCTGATGCAAACGGAAGAGCAACTGCGACTGGTGACCCTCGACGTGATCAGGCAATTGAAAAAGGACAATGTGATCTACGGTGAACTGCGTTTTGCCCCCTTGCAGCACCTGCAGAAAGGGCTTACCAGCCAGCAGGTGGTGCGCATCGTTAATAAGGCTGTGGAGGATGGAATGCGTGAAAACGGCATCGAGTTAGGCGTGATACTCTGTACCCTGCGTCATTATTCGGAAGCGCAAAGTATGGAGACGGTGAAATTGGTGGAACAATTCAAGGGAACGCATATAGTAGGGTTCGATATTGCCGCCGATGAAGCGGGTTTCCCGATCACGAACCATGTGGCCGCTTTTAAGTATGCCCATGAGAAAGGACTTCCCTGCACGGCTCATGCTGGTGAGGCCAAAGGAGCAGCCAGTGTATGGGAGACGCTGAAACATTTTGGGCCCACCCGTATTGGTCATGGTGTTCGCAGTTCTGAGGATGACTCACTGATGGCTTATCTCAAGAAGCACAACATTCATCTCGAAGTGTGTGCTACCAGCAATATTCAAACAGCGATCTATAATACCATTGCCGATCATACGGTCAATAAGATATATCAGTCTGGCGTATCGATGAGCGTCAATACGGATGCCCGTACTATTTCGAACGTGAGTTTGAGTTCGGAATACGAATTACTGCACCGGGTGTTCAATTGGGAGCAGGCGCAGTTCCTTCGCTGCAACCTCGAAGCGATCGACCATGCTTTTACCACCGATGCGGTGAAGCAGAAAATAAGACAGCAACTGCTGGCGGCTTACCGGCCGTCCAGGTAGCAGCTGTTTTCAGGCGAGTGTATAGCCATGAACCATTGATAAATATCAGCAACGTTGAATAGGCTACCCTTACGGGTGGCCTGTTTCGTTTTACAAGGACTCCTGGTGAGCGGCGGGCTTCTTACCTTTGACGCTATGTTGACTGCCAACGAATACCTCGATAGCCGGTTTCCTCAATTTGAGCCTGAACTGCGGGCGCTTCTTGCACAACATTGTGTAGTGAGGCCGCTGAAGGCTGGTGAAAAGATGTTGCAGACCGGACAATACTTCCGCTCTACCATGCTTGTTGCGGAAGGTCGCGCCAAGTTATACCGCGAAGGTGAAGAAGGGGGAGAGTTCTTTATGTATTACCTGGAGCCCGGCCAGGCCTGCGCGCTATCGATGGTGTGCTCCGATCGACAGCAATCGAGCGAAGTGATGGCGGTGGCTGAGGAGGATACTGTGGTACTGCTGTTGCCGCTCGACCTCATGGACGACCTGATGCGGCAGTTCCGGAGCTGGTATTATTTTGTGATCGAAACCTACCGGTCGCGCTACGAGGAATTACTGGTAGTGATCGATCATGTGATCTTCAAAGGTATGGATGAACGCCTCGAATTCTACCTCAAAAACCAATATGATAAGCTGCAAAAACGTGATCTCTCCATTACGCACCAGCAAATTGCCAATGACCTCAATACGTCGCGCGAAGTGATCTCGCGCCTGCTTAAAAAGATGGAGCAGCAAGGCCGCCTGGTGCTGCACCGCAACTACATAGAATGGCGGGGATAAGGTTTGGGCTGTTGGGAGGCGCTTGATAAGGCAGTGGTGGCTATGTGACTAAAGTCACTGTGCAGGTGCCAGGGTTTTGCCAATTTTGTGAGGTAAACAAAAGAAGATGATGGTAATTGGCTATTTCGCGGCAGGCTTGATTGGTGTTGCGCTTGGCTTAACCGGCGGCGGGGGCTCTATTTTGACGATGCCTGTACTGGTTTACCTGTTTGGCGTGAGTCCGGTCGTTGCCGCTGCTTATTCTCTCTTCGTGGTGGGCTCTACCAGCCTGGTGGGCGCTGCCGGTAAGATCAAAGAGCAGCTGGTGAATGCACGTGCGGTTACCTATTTTGGTCTTCCTTCCTTACTGGCTGTTTTTGTTACGCGCAAATGGATCATGCCTGCCCTGCCAGATGTTTTCTTTTATGCAGGTTCCTTCCCCTTTACCAAATCGCTTTTCACCCTGCTGTTGTTCAGCGTGCTCATGATCATGGCCGGTGTGGCTATGATCGCGAATAAAACGATGCATACAGACGATGAATCCGGTGCCAGTCCCTGGTGGCGGATTGCCAGTCAAGGGATATTTACCGGCCTGGTAACTGGCCTGGTAGGCGCCGGCGGCGGCTTCCTGATCGTTCCAGCGCTTATGTGGATGTTGAAACTGCCGGTTAAAACAGCGATTGGCAGCTCGCTGGTGATCATAGCCATCAACTCGCTGGCTGGTTTTGCCGGCGATTTGATGAATTACCCGATAGAATGGGGATTTGTGTTGCCAATTGCCGCTATGGCGGTGGCTGGTATCTTCATTGGTAACCGGCTGCAAAGGTTCATCAAGGCAGATGTGCTCAAAAAAGCCTTTGGCTGGTTTGTATTGGCGATGGGTATCTATATCATTATCAAAGAGTTGCTGTTTAAATAACGTATATGACGCAGGTCATGGTTTACCTGCCTGTAATTAAACAATTTTGTGGCTGAACCATTATTAATAAAAAGGGTCAATATGAAAATAGAGCAAATTTATACGGGATGTCTGGCGCAGGGCGCCTACTATATTCAGTCGGGCAAGGATGCTGCGGTGATCGATCCGCTGCGCGAGATCCAACCTTATATCACAAAGGCTGCTGCCAACGGCGCTACCATCAAATATATTTTTGAAACGCATTTTCACGCCGACTTTGTTTCGGGCCATATCGACCTGGCGAAAGCTACGGGCGCCACCATCGTATACGGGCCACTAGCAGCTCCTGCCTTTGCAGCGCATATTGCCAAGGACAATGAAGTGTTCAAACTAGGTGATATCACCATTAAAGTATTGCATACGCCGGGCCATACCATGGAATCGACCTGTTATCTGCTGGCCGATGAAGATGGTAAGGACACTGCTTTGTTTTCGGGTGATACTTTGTTCATTGGCGATGTGGGCCGGCCCGACCTGGCGCAGAAAGCAGCGCATATGACGCAGGAAGAACTGGCGAGTACCCTGTTCGATTCGCTGCGCTCTAAGATCATGCCCCTGGCAGACGATGTGGTCGTTTACCCGGCGCATGGTGCAGGATCGGCCTGCGGAAAGAACATGTCGAAGGAGACTTCTGATTCGCTGGGTCGTCAAAAACAATTCAACTACGCGCTGCGGGCAGATATGACGCGTGATGAATTCATTAAGGAAGTTACTACCGGTTTAATGCCACCGCCAGCTTACTTCCCGCAAAACGTGAAAATGAACCGGGAAGGCTATGAGAACATCGCCGATGTGCTGAAACATGGTACGCAGGCTTTATCGGTGGATGCTTTTGAAGCTGCTGCCAATGAAACCGGTGCTTTGATGCTTGACACCCGCGCTCCCGAAGTTTTTGCGCAGGGCTTTATTCCCAACTCTGTGAACATTGGTATCGATGGCAATTTTGCGCCTTGGGTAGGGGCGTTGATCACCGATATATACCAGCCTATTTTGATCATTGCAGAAGAAGGTCGTGCCGAAGAAGTGGTGACCAGGCTGGCGCGTGTTGGCTACGATCACTCTATTGGCTATCTGCAGGGCGGTATCGATGCCTGGCGCAAGGCAGGGAAGGAAGTGGATGTTATTGAATCCATCACGGCCGAAGAACTGGGAGCCCGACTGGCAAAAGTTCCTGGACTTCCTATTGCGGATGTGCGCAAGGAAAGCGAATATTTTTCCGAACATATTGTGGGTGCGGAAAATATGCCGCTTGATTATGTCAACGAACAGGTTTCGAAACTGGATAAGAACAAAACGACTTATATTCACTGTGCCGGAGGCTACCGTTCGATGATCTTTAATTCCATTTTGCGGGCAAGAGGTTTCGATAAGCTCGTGGATGTTAAAGGTGGCTTCAAATCGATCAAGGATAGCGGCCAGTTCCACATCACCGATTACGTTTGTCCTACGACAATGCTCTAAACTTTTAATGTACACATGAATCAATTCATTGAATGGATCAGGCAGCCCTGGCCCTGGTATGTGGCGGGCCCCCTGATCGGCTTAACCGTTCCTGCCCTGTTATTACTGGGTAACAAACATTTTGGTATTTCGGCCAACCTGCGGCATATCTGTGCGATGTGTTTGCCAGCCAATATCCCTTTCTTTCAATACAACTGGCGGCGCGAGGCGTGGAACCTGGTGTTTGTTGCCGGCATCGTGCTGGGTGGCGTATTGTCGGCCTGGTTGTTGGCCAACCCTGCCCCTGTGCAGGTCGATGCAGCGTTGGCCAGCGAACTGGCGGGTTATGGTATTACGAACTTCGATAGGCTGACGCCGCCGGAGATCTTCAGCTGGCCGCAGTTGTTTACTGCGCGTGGTTTGTTGATGATGGTGGGCGGTGGTTTCCTGGTGGGCTTTGGCACGCGCTACGCGGGTGGTTGCACCAGCGGCCATGCGATCACGGGCCTCAGCATGCTGCAATGGCCATCATTGGTGGCAACGGTGTGTTTTATGGTGGGTGGCCTGGCCATGGCCAATCTTATTTTACCATTCATTTTATCCTTATAAGTTATGCAATCGACTGTTGATACAGACTTTGAAGTACGCACGCAGGATACGGTATGTGTGAACGAATCGCAACTGACGCACAAATGGTATCACAATATCAAGTACCTCGTTGTAGGAATATTGTTTGGGATCGTTTTCGTGAAAGCGGAGATCGTGAGTTGGTTCAGGATCCAGGAGATGTTCCGTTTTCAGAGCTTCCACATGTACGGCGTGATCGGCTCGGCAGTGGTGGTGGGTATTATCTCTGTGTGGCTGATCAGGCGTTTCAATATCAAAACTATTTATGGCGAGTCTGTCGTGTTCCATAAAAAGCAATTCAATAAAGGACAGATCTATGGTGGCCTGCTGTTTGGTCTTGGCTGGGCGGTTACTGGTGCCTGTCCGGGTCCGTTGTTTGCACAGATCGGTACCGGCGCTACGGTGATCATCATTATGTTGCTGAGTGCGGTGGCCGGCACCTGGGTTTACGGGCGTTTTCGCGACAAGCTGCCCCACTAGTAACCTGGGCGGTACCCTGCATACGGTTCATTCATCTCGTTCCCGGCGTATTTATCAAATGCATTATTATTGGCCGCTTAAATAGTATAGCATCATGAAAAGACAAGTTGTTCTGTTCATCGCCATGAGTATCGATGGGTACATTGCCAAAGATGAAGATAATATTGATTTCCTGTCGATCGTTGACCGTCCGGGTGAAGACTATGGGTACCTGGATTTTCAGCAGTCTGTAGATACAGTTATCTGGGGCCGCAAAACGTACGACAAGCTCCTGTCGTTTGGTGTTGAATTTCCGCATAAGGACAAGAAGGTATATGTGCTGTCGAGGTCGAAGACAGGTGCCGATGAAAATGTACAATACTTCAATGCACCTATCAAAGACCTCATTGCGCTGATACGCGAGCAACCAGGCAAGCATATTTATTGCGATGGTGGCGGTGAGGTGGTGTTTGAATTGTTGAAAGAAAAGCTGATCGATAAGATGGTCATTTCTGTTATTCCGCACCTGGTAGGCAATGGTGTACGTCTCTTTAAAGACGGAAGACCCGATCAGGAGTTGACGCTTTTGCGCAGTATCAGTTATCCTTCGGGACTGGTGCAATTGTGGTACGATGTAAAAGGCTGATCGATATGATCTAAGCATAGTGAGCTGTCCGGAAACACCGGGCAGCTTTTTTTATGGGCGTTGTGTAAACGTTTATTGGAATGGGCTAAGAATGAGCCAATTGCAAAGGTGTAAAATATTTTTGCCTGTTACCTGTAATATTTTTGTTTGGGCTACTACACGACGTTAGTTGCATGCATTTGCAAAAAAATATTTAAATATTCTACGTGTAACAATTCTTATTCACTCCACACTGATGTATCAACAATGCAGTTGAATACCTCGCATACCATGCAACACTAATTATTACATAAACATTTCATTCCATGCTTAAAAGTTGGAAACATCTGTTTGTAAAAACAGATGAACCCACTGCTGGAAAAGAAGAAGCTATTGAAGCTTTCTCCTTACCGGCCAGTGAACCTATTGCCCCAGCTGCGGGAAAAAGCAGTATAACTCCGGTCAAAGCTCAGGATGCCGCTGTGTCGGAAGTTATTGAAGTCTATGAATCGGGCCTGGAGTCGATCAATATGCCAGGGTACGACTTCTATGAGTTCTACCAGGCGATCACCATTACCGGCCAAACAGGCGAGCATACCTATCAGTTAGCTTTCCAGATGGCGCGGTCGATGGACAAGACGATCACCGTGCAAAAGCTTTTGCAGGATGCCGAGTTCTACATCAGCAAGATCAATGAGGTACACGGACAGTATGTAGGGCAGGGACAGTCTAAGCTGCGGTCGCTGGAAGAAAAAAAGCTGGCCGAGAAAGGTCAGCTGCAAAGTGAGATCGATCAGGGAGCAGCACGGATTGCGCAGCTGCGGGCAGAGTTACAGCAGCTGGAGTCGACTGTGGGTCAGCAGAAAGGTATGCTGGCGAAGATCGATGAAGGGTTTGCGCCGCAGGAGCGATCGGTACGCGAGAAGCTGGCTGCCAATGATGCGGCGCGCAGTATCAGTATCGAAAAGTTACAGAAGATCCGGGAGGGCATTTCCCGGTTCATTAAATAAAAACCAATAACACCCAAATAAACATGTCAGCAGAAACAAACAAGGTGCTTGAGCTTCCTATTCTTAAGCACTTTGAAAAAAATCAGATCACCCTGAATCCAAAGAATTGGAGAAAGGGAGAGAAAGGTATCGCCTGGATCGTGGGCCTTGTTCTACTAGGCACCATGGCCTGGGGGCTGTACCAATACATTTTGCCCATTGTATTTACCTGGATAGGACAGGCGTTGGGCGCCATTTCGGCTGCCGTGCTGGTGATCGCCTTCTTTATTATGCTGCCGGTACTGGTTAAGGCACTGAAGAAGATCTCGCGGTCGATGCACAAGGCCTTGATCCGTCATGATCCTTTCGGCGAGCTGGAAGAGCAAAAAGAAAAGATGGTGCAAAACAGGGTTCAGTTCAAAGAAGCGAAAGCCAAGATCAAAGCGATCAAATCGAATATGGAATCCGAATCGATCAAAGCGGAGAAAGAAGCGAAGGACTACCAGGATAAAGTAGTGAACCTTCAATCGCGTGCTACCACTACCAAGCAAAAGATGCAGGAACTGGAGAAACGTAAAGGAGAAGCAGCGGCTAAGGAAACAGACGAGTATGTGGAACTGCAAACCAATATGATGAAAACGCTAAGCGAAGCGCAGCGGGTGAGTCATATGCTGAACCAAAGCACCGGCCTGGTACGCAAATACGGTAGCCGTGCGCACGTGATCGGTAAGCTCGACAAAAAGCTGAACATAGTGGATACGGCCATGGAGATCAAGATCGCTGACTTTGAAGTGAGTATCGATATGTTGAAGAAGGAATACGCTTTTGCACAGGCCGCGCGTAATGCAACGGAACAGGCTAAGAGTGCGATGCTGTTCACCAAAGGCTGGGAATTGGAATATGCGCTGGATGTGGTTACTGATACCATCGCCATTGACCTGGCCACTACCCGTGAAAACCTGTTGGACCTCGACTCTTTGACCAGTCAGTACTCGCTGGACAGCGATGAGCTGTACAGTAAGCTGGATACACTGGCCGATCAGATCAAGACCGACAATTATGACATCCCTGCTTCCAAACAATATAGCAATCCCAATTACCAGCTTTCGCAGGAAGATAAAATGGAAAGCAAAGGTTTTGGTGACATATTCAATTAATCCCTTAAATACTAATAAAATGAAATGGTCAAGTTTAACCTTATTTTCTAAATCACTCATCACACTGGTATTGGCCGGTGGTATTGGTGGTGCTGTATATTATCTCTCACCCGGTTTGCGGGTGGATGAATCAAAATCGGTGGAGAAACTGAATCTTTCCGATAAAGATGTAAACAATGTGGTTACGTCGGCAGAATTGCCCTTACCGGGCGACGCGCCTTCTACCACGGTTAATGGTAAACCGCTTGTGCGTATTGCCGGCTATGCGTGGAATGCGCAGTCGGGTATCATCGTGGCCAATGGTGGTCCGAAGACGGCTACCGGCTCAGTGATGGAGTCGAATGGCGTAAACCTCGAGATCATCCGCCAGGACTGGCTCTCGGAACTGCGTAACCTGCAGATGAAATTCGTAGATGAGTTTGACAAGGGGAACAGTTTTCCGAAAGAAGGTGCGGCAGGCATCATGATCATGGGTGATGGCGTGCCATTCTATATCAGCTCAGCACAACAGGCGCTGGATGACAAATATGGCGCAGGTAAGTATCAGCTGCAGGCTGTGGGTGCTATCGGTTTGAGTTATGGTGAGGACAAGCTGATCGGGCCACCGAGCTGGAAGATGAACCCTCAATCGATGAAGGGTGCACTGGTATCGGCGGTGATCGGTGATGGTGACTGGGTTACTGCGGTGAACTACGCTTCTGCCAATGGTATCAAGATCAACCCCGACCCTTCGACCTATGATGCGGAGGCGGTCAACTTTCTTGCTTCGGCCAACGATGACTATATCGAATCGGCGAAGGAGCTGATCAAGTCACAAACACAGGGCTGGACAGTGCCCCTGAAAGAAGTGAAGGCTGGAAAGCTGACGGGTAAAACCATCGATAAGAAGGTGGACGGTTGTGCCACCTGGACACCCGGTGATAAGATGGTGTTTGATGCGTTGAGCGGTTTTACCGACGTGGTGTCGACGAAAGAGTTCAATAATCAAATGGCGGCGACGATCATCTTCCTGCGCCAATGGGCGGATGCTAACAAGCAAATAGTGAGCAATATCCTGAAGTCATCCTATGCAGCTTCGAACCAGATGAAGCAATACGACAACTGGCGGAAGCGTGCTTCAGAAACCACTGCAAAGTCGTTCAATATGGAAACGCCTGCTTACTGGTATGCAATGTTCAAAGGTCAGCAGGGCGAGAAGGGCGGCGTATCGTACAATATGGGTGGTTCGCGGGTGTTCAACCTGGCGGATGCCAACCAGTACTATGGTATTTCGGACGGTACCAACCGATACAAGGCGGTGTATGACCAGGTATCCCGTTACCTGAAAGACCTGAACCCTGCAGGGTTTAACCAGAACGTGAAGCGTGTTGTGCCTTATGAAGAGGCGGTGAACATGGCGTTTCTGAAAGACGTGAAAGATATCGATGCGGGAACTACTTATGCCACCGATTATTCGAAGAAAGCCACCAATGTGATGGCTTCGGGCGAATGGAGGATCAACTTCGAGTCGGGAAGGGCTGCTATCCGTCCGGAAGGAAAGGATGTGCTGGAGCAGATCTATAACCTGCTGGTGCAGGCAGAAGACTCCAAACTGGAGCTGGTAGGCCACACCGACAATACCGGTACGCAGGATGGCAACTACGCTTTGTCGACTGCGCGTGCTGAGGCTGTGAAGAATTACCTCATCGCCAAAGGGATTCCTGCGGACCGATTCCAGAAGATCGATGGCCGCGGGCAGGATGAGCCTGCTGCCGATAACAGTACAGCTGCCGGTAAGGCAAAGAACAGGCGCGTGGTGATCAGCTTGTTGAAGTAATGGCGGAAGATTGCGTGGATTTGATGTGTGGAGAAAAGCCATAGTGGGTCGGATTGAATTATTGGCAGTGTTGGGTTGGTGGAGCGGGATGCTCACATTTCGAAAAATTTATTCAATGAATCAATGGAAATAAAAAAATGGCTCC
Source organism: Paraflavitalea sp. CAU 1676 (assembly GCF_029223285.1). Taxonomy (GTDB): domain Bacteria; phylum Bacteroidota; class Bacteroidia; order Chitinophagales; family Chitinophagaceae; genus Paraflavitalea. The sequence goes on from NZ_JARHUJ010000014.1 coordinate 24,802, forward strand.
GGCCTTTTGAGACAGTCGACCGAAAGCAGCAGTTGTTGATCGGTGGTGTGTGGTTGCTGCTGGTGTTGGGCTATTGGTTCTTGTCTTCGGCGGGGAACAAGCATTTGTTCCCCACGCCGGGACAGGTGTGGGATGGGTTTCGATCGCTGTACGATGAAGGGCTGGTGGTACATATTGGTAGTTCTTTAGGGCTGTGTTTACAGGCAACGTTGTTGTCGATCCTGATTTCACTGGTGATCGTGTATTTGTCGCCCCTGCCAGCGATCAGGCCTTTGGCGAGCGCTTTCAGCAAGCTGCGTTACCTGCCGCTCACGGGTATCACGTTCTATCTCGCCATTCTCGTAAAAGATGCGCGTACGATGCAGGTAAGTGTGCTATTCATATTCATGAGCCTTTATTTTATCACGTCGCTGCTGGCTGTGCTGAAGGATATTCCTGCCGATGAGATCGACCATGCCCGCAGTTTGAAATGCAGCCGTTGGGAAGTATTGTGGGAGGTGGTGATCAAAGGGCGGCTGGATTATGTGATGGATGTATTGCGACAGAACCTTTCTATTACCTGGATGATGCTGGTAACAGTGGAGTCGATCCTGGTGGCGGCGGGTGGTTTGGGGGTGTTGATCAAGAACAGCGATAAGTTCATGAACCATGGCCGCATTGTAGCGCTGCAACTGGTGATCCTGCTGGTGGGCTTGTTGCTGGACCGCGTGCTGCACCTGGCCCGTAAGTCTTTCTTTAAATACTCAACTTTTTAATCGATGATGGTGATCCCTTATGAACAAAAGGATACGATCCTGCATGTAGAGAACCTTTGTGTTAGCTACGGCGACCGGATTATTTTGCAGAACGTGAACATGGTGGAAAGAGATACTATTCGGGAGGGCAAAACGCAGGGGCAGGTGATTGCTGTGCTGGGCAGGTCGGGCCGTGGTAAATCGACCTTGTTCCGCGCGTTGACGGGCCTGGAAAAGCCCAGTTCGGGTAAGGTATTGATCCCTGATTTCAATAAAGTGGCAGCCAATGGTAAGCAACCCGCCAAGCTGGTACAGGAGGGTGATGTGGGTTTTGTAAACCAGAAGTATACTTTGTTCAGGCACAAAACGGTGTATGAAGCGCTGTGGTTTGCTATGCGGAAGAGTGGTTTTTCCAAAGCTGAGAAAGAAGATGAGATCATGCATTACCTGAAAGAGTGGGGGCTGGAGAAACACAAGGACCAGTACCCGAATTTTTTATCGGGCGGTCAGCGGCAGCGGACGGCTATCCTGGAGCAGTTGCTGAGCTCAGGGTACTATATGGTGCTCGATGAACCTTTTTCGGGATTGGATATCGGGAATATCATGAGTGTGAAGAAATCTTTTGACCTGATCAGTCAACGGCACGATCTGAATACGATCATCTTCAGCACGCACGACATTGAGCTGGCTGTTGAACTGGCGGATTCGATCTACATACTCGGGTATCCGCCCGATGACAAAGGGCAGGTGCTGGCTTCAGGTACGATGTTGAAGCATTTCGATCTGAAGGAATTGGGCCTGGCCTGGCAGGATGGGTTTACGGAGAGCCATCACGATTGTGTGCAGGAGATCAAGGAAATTATGTTACGAGCTTAGATTGTTACTGTAGGAAGCGATGTGCTGACGGCTTTCTTCGAATAGATTGACCGGAGTAGGGCAGGATCAAAAAGGCAACAGGCCTGCCTGCATTCCGGCATGACCTGTCTCTTGACCATTCATTATGTGCTTACCTCTTCTTTATTGTTTTTGTACGGTCAGGCCTTCGCCGGGTACCCATTTATCGTACTCCATATAAGTGGCTACGTTGCGGGCTGTTTCTTCGCCGCGGATCTTTGCCACCAGGTGCAGCGCCCCGTCGATACCGGCAGATATGCCCGCTGTGGTGATCACTTTTCCATTGTCGACAAAACGAACATTGGATAAGACCTTCGCAGTGGGCACTGCTTTTTTCAGGTTATCGATGCTTTCGTGGAAAGTGGTTACGGTGAGGTGATCGAGCAGTCCGGCTTTGCCCAATATGAAGGCGCCGGTACATACCGAGAAATAGTAATCGGGCGTGGGTTGTTTTTTAAGCCAGTCAATGACCTGCGGGTCGCTGCTCGCTACACCTGCATTGCCACCGAAGAAGGCGATGATATCGGCCTTGGGTGCATCTTCGATGCTGTAATCGGGTAATATTTTCAGGATGCCCTGTGACACGATGGGGGCCTTGGTTTTGGATACGGTAAATACCTCAAACTGGGCATAAGCAAATACTTCCATGGGGCCGGCGAAGTCCAGTACTTCCACACCGTTCTGCAGGTAAAATGCCACTTTCAGCTTCTTCTTGTTCATTGTCTTTTTGTGTTCGTTGGATGTTTGTTGTAACAATGTCATTCCGCAATGCGGGCATTTGCCGGCTGCTGCGAAGGTGATGGTGTCGCAGGAGTTGTTGCAGGGCATGCAATACCAGGCTTTGGCAGTTTGTGCCTGTGCGGCTATCGGCTGGTGCCTGACGATGAGCGAGAGGAGAATGAACAGGTGGATCAATGTTTGTTTCATGGCTATACTTTTCACAAATCTACCATTGAATAGCCTGGGCGGGCAGGACAGGATGGCGCAGTTTTGGGACAAAGTTCACGGACAATAATGTCGGGTCACCGGAGTGCGAGGGGAAGCTCAGTGTGTGCGGAGGGTGATCCGGATAAAATGGCCGTTTAGCTGTTCTTCAACAATTGGCGCAACTGATTGGTGCTTTTGAGCCCGATCGATGCCGCTATGGTTTGCATGGTATGGCCTTCTTTACGTAATTGCTGTGCCCTGTCGGCCCGGAGTTTTCCTACATACTGGCTGATGGAGATCCTGGTGGTTTTCCTGAACAGTCGGGTGAGGTTGCGGCCACTCATGTGTACCTGCTCGGCCAGTTGTTCAATGTTGACCTTCTTATCGAGTGATTGAGCGAGTATATCCTGCGCTTTATGGATGCGATCGTCGAGGTGATTGCGATATTGCAGAAAGGCGCTCAATTGCGGATCGGTTTCTGTTCTGCGCATATATACTACAACCTCTTTGGCGATACTGGCTGCCATCCGCGAGCCGAACAGCTCTTCGAGCAGGAAGAGTGAGAGATCAATACCCGATGCCACGCCGGCACTGGTGTAGATGCCCTCGGAATGTACGAATAGCCGGTTGTGCTGCACCAGGGTTTCGGGATAACGCCGGGCAAAGCGATCGAGGTATTTCCAGTGGGTGGTGGAAGGTCTGTTGTCAAGCAGGCCTGCTTCGGCCAGGAGGTAGGCTCCTGTGCAAACGGAGCAGATCATTACCCCGTTGCGATGTTGGCTGGTGAGCCATTCCTGGAAGGGACGGGAGCTTCCTCTTAAAAACTCTTCGTTCAGGAGCAAAGAAGCTTCGAGGCCTGGCACAAATACCAGGTCGCCTTTGTGCAGGTCGAGTGTATGGTAGTCGACGAGGCCACCGAGCATGAGGTGGCTGCTGCTGATGATGCTTTTATCGCTGGCCTGCAGGTTGGTGAAATACAGGCTGACCGGTGCTTCGTAACAGGCTGCCTCATAAAATATATGGGCGGGTCCGGTTATATCGAGCAGGTGTACCAATGGGGGGATGACAAAAACTACCTTGACCGGTTCTTTTCTGACAGGGCGCATAGTGCCCTAAAGTTAATCAAGTTGGCTTACAATATACCGAGGCCTGCTGCGGCATAGGGCCTGAACAGTTCCTGTGCAGGATCCTGTTCGGTGATAAGGGTATCCAATGCTGTGATGGGACAAAGCTGCACGGGCCGAACCTGGTTGATGCGTTCTGCCCTGCACAGGCCAATTACTTTCTGCGAGTTTTCGATCATGGCCTTTTTGATCTGTGCAATTTCCCAATCGGCTTCGCTAAGGCCATATTGCACGTCGATGGCCTGGATGTCGAGAAGGCAGATATCAGCCTTGATCTGTTTGATCTTGGCAATGGCTTCGCTGCCTACGGTAAGTTTTCCGTTCTTGGATACCTTGTCGCCAATAATGATCACCTCGATGGATGGGTGGCGGGTGAACTCCACGATGGCCTGTATACTGCCGGATATGATAGTAGCTTTGAGGTCTTCGGGCAGTGTTCTGGCGAGCTGGCTGGCGGTAGTGCCGCCGCTGGTCATCACAAACATGCCGCGATGGATCAATTGGGCTGCTTTTTGGGCGATGATCTTTTCGGGAAGTGTTTGTTGGGTTTCGGGGTGAGTTGTTTCTTCACCGGGCCCGGGGGTTACTGCCTCTGTATACGTCAGTGAGAGCGCCCCTCCATGCACTTTGAGTAGTTTCCCTTTGTTGGCCAGTTCCTGCAGGTCGCGGCGTATGGTATCTTCCGACACATTCATTTTTTGTGAAATGTCGGCCGAGATGACTTTTTGGTGTTCGGTAATCTCCTTAAGAATGTACGCCTGTCTTTCTTTTTTGAACATACTGCCTGGGTTGTTATCGTTTTTATTATTTGGAAGGGTGGGATTATTTGGTTGTGAACTGATTTTTTCCGGGTTGCAGTTTCTTCAGCAAAAGTTCCTTTTTGCTGCGGGAAACATCGATAGAGGATCTATCACTCATGATAAGATTTCCTCCTTCACCTTTTATGTATTTTCTGATCTCGTTCAGGTTTACAAGATACGAATGGTGCACCCGCATGAAGCCTGACTCTTCCAGCATTTCCTCTACTTCTTTAAGGGTACGTGAAACAGTGATCTTTAGTTTGTCTTTTAACGAAATGATAGTATAGTTACTGCTTGAAGAGCAGCTGATAATGCTGTCGAGGGGTACGAGTTGCAGACCTTCCATGGTGGGTAGTGCTACCTGGTTTACCTGCTGGGCCGGCTGATGCAGTTTTTGTAATAGTATCTGCAGTTGTTGAGGCAGGGGACGCATGAGGCGGTCGTGAGCTTTTCGCACTGCTGCTTGTAGTTCTATACGGTCAATAGGTTTCAGGAGATAGTCCAGCGCACTGAACTTGATCGCTTTTAACGCATACTGGTCGTAGCTGGTGGTAAATATGAGATCAAAGTTAATGTGGGGCAGCTTTTCCAGTAGTTGAAAGCCATTCATGTGCGGCATTTCGATATCGAGGAATACGAGCTGTACCGGGTGGTTGGTAATCGCTTGCATAGCTTCGGCTGCCGAATGGCACACAGCTTCGACGGTCACCGTGGGGCAATATTTTTCGAGCAAGGTGCTGAGCACTTCGCAACAATATGGTTCGTCGTCTATGATGATGGCTTTGATCATATTTTCTTATCAAGCTGTTTCGTGCAATTGCTCTTTGTACCTGATGCCGATGTTTACTTCTGTACCGCTTATATTGCCCTGATCATCGGTAATGTCCTCGATTCTATAATAATGTTGCACTGACCGGTCTTCGTTGAACAGGGCCAACCTGTCGGCTGTAAGTTGTATGCCCATGGAGCGGATCTTTTCGCCCGACTTGCTTTTGATCTCGGCTGCTTTTGCTCGTCCTATGCCGTTGTCCGTTATGACGCAATTTAGAACATTATTACGCATACTAAATGCAACTGATAGTTGTCCATGCCCTTCTTTGTGCATTAATCCGTGCCAAATGGCGTTTTCGCAGAAAGGCTGCAACAATAGTGGCGGCAGCATGATATTGGATGGCTCTATGTCGTTGTTATAGATGATGCTGTAGTCGAATGCGTTCTTAAACCGCAACTGTTCCATCTCGAGATACAGCCTTAACATTTCAATCTCATCTTCCAATACGATCAGCGGTTTTTGGGAATTGATGAGTACCAGGCGGATGAGCCTGGAGAAGCGGGTAAGGTAATCGGATGCTTTTTCGGCCTCGTTCTTCAGGATAAAGCGATTGATGGAGCTTAGGCAGTTAAAAAGGAAATGGGGGTTCATCTGGGCGCGCAGGGCCTGCATTTCAAGCTCGGTAGTGCGGTGCTCAAATTCGCGGCGGATCTTTTCATTCTTCAGCTTTTCATTCTTCCGCTTAAGGGAAATGTTACCCAGTACCATGAGGCTTAAAAATGCCACTAATGCGAGACCGCCGAGGAGTATGTTTCTGAATAGTTGATTGCCCCGGAGTTTTTGTTCATTGATCAGCTTTTCCTGCTCGAGCAGTTGTATTCTGGTAAGGTTCTTTTCATCGTCGGCAATGCGGCGAAATTCGTACAGTTTACCTTTAAACTGATCGCTTAGGATGGCTTCTTTCGTTTGTACGTATTGCCTATAGTAGTAATAGGATTGGGTTGGCTGTTTTAATGTGTCGTACAGTGCAGTCAGGAGCTCGCAAGCGTGCCGGATGTTGAGACGGGCATTTTTTTCCTCTGCCAGGTTTAGTGCCTCATGGGCAAACTGTTTGGCACGGGTAAAGTCTTTCCGGTCAAGGTATATTTTGCCAAGGCCCAGCATAGCATACATGTAGATATGTCTTTCGCCGCCCGCCTTCAGCGTGTGATAGAGATCGGTATAGATGGCTTCGGCCGAATCCTTTTTGCCGCGCTGCAGATAATAATCTGCTACCCTCAGTTTTGTGGATTTGCTGCCGGCATTGCCGCTGTAGCTTTCCTGGTAATAGTGCCAGGCCGAATCGTACCGGCCAAGATCGCTATAGAGATCGCCGAGGCATTGCGAGAGGTGGCGATAGGCCCATTGTATCTTCCAGGGATTCCAGGCTGCTGCTTTACGATAGTATTCGAGGGCGCTGGCATGGTCGCCAATATTGCGGTATGATTTTCCGATCTCCACCAGTGACAATACAATATTGGCCCTGTCGCGCAACTCAAGGCTCAGGGCGAGTGCATGCTGGGCGATCTCGAACGCTTTTTCATAATTACCCTGATTGCCATAGATGCTGCTGATCGTCATGGTGGCATCGGATATTTCCCGTTTGAGACCGAGCTGTTTGAAATAACGAATGGAAAGGTCTATGGTGTGGATCGCTTCTTCGAAATCGCCCCTATACCAGAGTGCCTGCCCCGTGCCCCGGTATCCCAACGCTACTAAGGTGTCGTTCTTTTGTTCTGCCGCCACTTTGGTCGACAGGCGAAACCATCTTATTCCTTCATCGGGTTTCGATTGTTGAAGTAATACGTTGCCAAGGTGATTGGCGGCGATATATATGCCTCTTTGGTATTTGAGTTTTTGCGCTTCGTCGAAGGCAACTTGCGCGTAACGGATGCCCGAGTCAGATTTGATCATGCCTGCCCATATATAGCGGGCAGCGATCCTGTTGAGCAGGTCGGCTTTATCGGTGCCGTAGGTGGTCGGTAGACTTGCTTTTAGTTTTAGCAATTGCAGACTATCTGTTTGTTGCGCCTGAAGGCCAACACCCAGCAATACGCATATGCAGGCAAGTAGGATCTGTTTCCCCATATTAGTCAGCTCGGGGTGAGCCATCTCTTATCAGGCTACTCCCCCGATTTTAAAGCTACCACTAATCGGGCAATGATGGATGCGGGAGTGAGCAGTTAACAGAGCCTGGTGATAGTTGGCGGGAATGACTGAGTGGGGATGGATCATCGATGTAGGGGGGGCTATATTGGCTGACTTAAATGCAATATGGTTGCAAATAGTGAATATTTCCTACTTTTGATCTATGGAAGCAATAACTACAACAGGAGCGGCCGACCTTGAAGTTATCATTGTTGGCGGCAGCTATGCTGGTTTATCGGCGGCTATGGCGCTTGGAAGATCGTTGCGCAGGGTATTGGTGATTGATGGAGGCTTGCCCTGTAACCGGCAAACGGCTCATTCACACAATTTCATTACGCAGGACGGGGTCGTTCCGGCAATGATTGCCGGCAAGGCGCGGGACCAGGTGCTGGCTTATCCAAGTGTACAGTGGATTAACGGTATGGTTACAGAGGCCCGTAAAGAGGCCGGTGGTTTTGTAATCACCACCGCTTCGGACGAATCGTTCCATACGCTGAGGGTTTTATTTGCTACCGGCATTTATGATATGTTGCCCGAATTGTCCGGGTTTCAGGCCTGCTGGGGTATCTCGGTGCTTCATTGTCCTTATTGCCACGGCTATGAAGTGAATGGTAAGCGACTGGGCATTATGGCGAATGGCGATATAGCCTTTGACTATGTGCGCCTTATTCATCAATGGAGCAAACAACTGACCTTATTTACGAATGGACCATCGACCCTGGTAGATGCTCACCGGCAGAAAATTCAACAGCACGGTATTGCGATCATTGAAACGCCTGTAAGCGGTGTTGCGCATGTTGGTGGATACCTGAGCGGCGTAATGCTAGCCAGTGGAGAGGTAGAAGTGGTAGATGCATTGTTTTACAGGCCTGCCTTCCGGCAGCATTGTGACCTGCCCGTTGCGCTGGGTTGCAACCTTACGGAGCAAGGGTATATTCAGGCCGATGATTTTGGTAAGACCAATGTACCGGGGGTGTTTGTGGCGGGCGACAATGCGAATATGATGCGTTCCGTAGCGGCTGCTGTAGCTGCAGGTAATAAAGCGGGTGCCTGGATTAACCGCGAACTGGTGGAAGAGCAGTTTTAATGATAAGCTGAGTGAGCGTGGGGGGAGGAGGTTGGGCGTAGAGTTTCTTACCGGGTTGTAAATAGTGTATATCAGCATAAAAAAGGGCTGACCGTTGATATCCGGTCAGCCCTTTTAAGTATTAGTTCTACTGATTATTTTCTGTCGGACAATTTAGCCAGCAGGCGAAGGATCTCCAGGTATAACCATACGATGGTTACCAGCAGTCCAAAGGCTCCATACCATTCCATGTATTTGGGGGCCTGGCGTGCAGCACCCTGCTCGATCATATCGAAATCGAGGATCAGGTTGAGGGCTGCAATACCTACTACTACCAGCGAAAAGATGATACCGATGGTGCTTCCTTCATGAATGAATGGAATGTTCACGCCAAACAATCCGAGGATCATCGAGATCAGGTAGAAGACGGCGATACCCGCTGTTGCGGTTATGATGATCGATTTAAATCTTTCCGTGGCTTTGATGACCCGGAAATGATAAAGTACATACATCGCGATCACCACACCGAAGGTGAGGCCTACCGCCTGCATGATAATATTGGGCGCGAGTTTGGCGAAAGCAAAATTATAATAGGATGAAACGGTGCCGAGGAAGAAGCCTTCCACCAGTGCATACAGGGGTGCTGCCCATGTAGCCCAATGCGGGCGGAAGATTATCATGAAAGCAAGAATAAGTCCTCCAATGATCGATGCCCACATGTAGGGAACGACGTTAACACCAGAGGCTGCCATTTTCCAGGCGAGGCCTGCTGTTCCCATGGCGAGGATGAAGAGGATACCGAATTTGTTCAGGGTACCGCGCACTGTCATCACATCAGTGTGCTGTTGTCCAATGGCGCGATCGAAGATTTTTTCACTTAATGCCGGATTACCGGATTTGAATAGGGCCATAGTTGTTCTGTTTTATTTGATCAAGATACAAATTTAGTTGAAATACATGAAGCTGCAAGTGTCAACCCCTTCATATAGAGCTGGGAATTAACATAATATTATTTGAATATGAGCGTTGCGACGATTGATCTCCCTTTTGCAACGTTTTGTTTCCGGAATCAGGCTGATCAGCTGGCGGGTATCGGTGGGGGAGTGCCGTTAGGTTGCAGGAGCTGTAAAAGAAACGGTGAACCTGCCTTTGTGTGCGTGGTTCACCGTCGTTATTATGTTTGCGATCGCGCTATCTAAGCATTGATCCGCTTAATCATTCTTTTGTTGAGGCGGATTGGGTGGCCGGCGATCTTCTTTTTTAGGCTGTTGCTGCTGCTGGCGATTATCCCTGCGCTGCTGTTGTTGCCTGTTTTGTTGCTGGCCTTGTTGGCCTCCGCCTTGTTGTTGACCTCCACCCTGTTGAGGTCGTTGGCCACCTTGCTGGCCGCCGCCTTGTTGCTGGCCTTGCTGACCGCCACCTTGCTGAGAGCGTTGCTGGCCGCCTCCCTGTTGAGGGCGTTGGCTGCCTTGTTGCTGGCCTCCCTGTGCTTTCGGTTGCTGTGCGCCCTGGCCATGCTGGCCGCGTTGACCACCCTGTTGCTGAGGTTTTTGTTGCTGGCCCTGTTGTTGGCCTCCACCCTGTTGCTGACCACCGCCTTGTTGCTGGCCAGTACGCTGTTGTTGTCTGCCTTGCTGCTGTTGACGGTGTTCTTTCTGGTGGTGTTTTTTCTTCTTCTCAGCCCTTTCGAGACTGCGCAGACTGATCTGACCAACCACATCTACGAATTCGGGTTCTACTTCCCTCGGTTTGCTGCTGGTTACTTCTACCGCTTCCAGCTGATCGGGTATGACGCCCTGGGCATTGAGTTGTTTTATCTTGCGTACCCTTTCGATGGTAACGGGGTATTGCTTATTGCTATCGGGCAATACGTACCACATCAGGTTTTTGAAGATATCCTTTTTGATGAGGGTGGCATTGCCTTTTCCTACCTGCAGCATATCGGCATTGTCGGGGAACGCCTGCAAAGCATCGAGGTAGGTATCGAGTTCGTAGTTGAGGCAGCATTTGAGACGGCCGCACTGACCACTGAGCTTGCTTTGGTTGATGGACAGGTTCTGGTAACGGGCGGCGGTGGTGTTGACCGATTTAAAATCGGTGAGCCAGGTACTGCAGCACAATTCGCGTCCGCAGCTTCCCACTCCGCCTACTTTGGCGGCTTCCTGGCGGGCGCCAATCTGCCTCATTTCCACTTTCACCTTGAACTCGCGGGCGAGTATCTTGATCAACTCCCGGAAATCGACCCGGTCGTCGGCGATATAGAAGAAGGTGGCTTTGCGTCCATCGGCCTGTATTTCAACCTCGCTCATTTTCATTTCGAGGTTGAGTTGTTTGGTGATGGCGCGGGTTTGTATCAGGGCCTCTTTTTCGCGGGCTTTGTTTTGCTGCCAGATCTCGAGGTCCTTGTCGGTGGCGCGGCGAAGCACTTTTTTGAGGTCGGAGTCGAATTCGCTCACATTCCGTTTCTTCATTTGGATGCGCACCACTTCCCCGGTGAGTGATATTTCTCCCACATCGAATCCGCTGATCCCTTCTACAGCGATGAGATCGCCTTTTTCGAACTGCTGGATAGTGGTGTTCCTGAAGAAATCTTTCCGGCTGCCCCGGTTAAAACTCACCTCTACTACTTTGCATCCGGTGTCAAGATCGCTCAATGGCAGATTCATGAGCCAATCGTATGCATTCATCCTGTTACAACTACCTGTGCTGCAGCCTCCATTGCTTTTACAGCCAGCCACTTTTCCTGTGGTTCCACATGAACTACATCCCATTCTATCAGTAATTGACGATGAAAAAAATTGTTGACGGCTGCTGGTCAGCACATTGTATGAGAGGGTGGGTTGCCGGCGCCAATAAGTCGATTATAATCAGCCCTTTTAACGACTGAAATATAGCACTTTAGTCTGTCCCGGGGTTGTTGACCCATCGGGCAATATTCAGACAAATACGCAATTGCAACACATTAATATAGCGAAGTAAGATAACCACGTAAACGCTCCTATCGCACAAAATCCACCCGCTACAGCCACTCTCTACAAATTCCTACACCACAGGCCGATTTACAAATATAGGTTTTTAAGTGTAAAACGTTACATCAGCCTGGTTACCTGCTTGTGAGCAATTATGTGATACAGTTTGATAGTGAGGGCGAGAAAGAGCATTTTGGCGTTGGCGTTACGTTCTATGAAGTAGGCGGAACGGTCAAGTTCTTCGATTATGGCCTCCTGTTGCTCAAATCCGGCGATCTTATTGAGCCTGGCCGCGAAGTCGCGTTCAGTATCAGGCATGTACACCGCATTTGGCCCCATGGCCTGCAGGCGAATGGCCTGTTCGAGCAAATGGTTGAAGTAAAGGAGGAACTGTTTCTGCTTTTCCCGTCCAAGTTTGCTAATGTCTTCTATCCATTTTACCTGCGATACCGGACCATTCTTGAGTATGGCGTTGAGCCATTCGCGCAGGAGCGCCTGCCAGTCTTCTCCGGCATGCCGGATGAGGTGGAGTGCCTCGCGGTAATTGCCGGCAGCGATGGATGCCACGGGCCTTGCCTGTTCTTCGCTGCAGTTGACCTTCGATATCAGGGCTTCCGTGATGGCTTCGGTGGTGAGGGCGGGTATCTTCACCAGTTGCGTCCTCGACAGAATGGTTGCGAGTATCTGCGATTCGTTTTCGGCCACCAGGATAAAAAGGGTATCGGGCGGCGGTTCCTCGATGAGCTTAAGGAGTTTGTTGCCTTCATTGCCCAGGTATTCGGGCATCCAAAGGATCAGGACTTTGAACCCGCTCTCGAAGCTCTTGAGGTTAAGTTTGCGGATGATCTCGTTACACTCGTAGGCGGTGATATTTCCCTGTTTGTTCTCGGCGCCAATGAACTGCAACCAGTCGTAGGAGTTGCCGTAGGGCTGCTCGTTGAGGAATTCCCTCCATTCGGTGATATAATCGGAACTGATGGGTTTATCGCCGGCTTTGCGTGGAATAACGGGATAAGAAAAATGAATATCGGGATGCACCAGTTGCTGCGCTTTCTGACAGGAGGGGCAAACGCCGCAGGCATCCATAAGGGTGGTTTTCAGGGCATGGGCATCGACCTCCGGTGCTTCTCCAAAGAGGGAAGGGCCGGCCTGGGCGGCGTCTTTTTTCCCGTTGACCTTTTCACACACTATATACTGGGCGAATGAGATGGCGAGCGGGAGCGATCCATTGCCTTCCTTACCGAGAAAAAGCAGTGCATGGCTGAGGCGATTGTGCTGTACCATTCCTGCTAAGTGCTCTTTTGTATCCTGCTGGCCGATGATATCCTTGAAAGACATGCGGCGAAGATAGGCGTAAAAAATAAACCGTTCGCTGGGGGCGAACGGTTTAAAAATCTTCCTGTACGGAAACGATTTCAACAGGGTTCTTACTACAGGATATCCCGGACTACTATTTATTTGAGCTACTGAAATGCTAGTCTTTGGGTCGTCGCTCCAGGATAGGCTTTAGTCAATGGATAGGTGGATTCAGTGGTGGTTTTCCGTTTGGACATGGTTGCTGGCTTTCTCAGGAATTGGATCATCGTTTCGCAGTTACTGGTTCGGCCATTTTCAATGGTATTGGATGGATTGTTTTCGCCGGCAAGCTGTATCGTTCCTTTCAAAGGATGGTTTCAGGTCGGGATTTCAAACTAATTGGATCTGGTCTTTCCGGCGGATTGGATTGGTGATGTAAAGGTGTTTAAATGTCAGCGGAACAATAAATCTATTCGGCGAGTGGTTGCAACCGGGCGATTTTTGGCGTTATACGGTCGATGTTGGTACACGTAAACGGTTAGTCATTAATAATCAATCAAATAGATCGGGTTAAACCTTTGATTTATATCTATCAAATGGACTTTCAAGGGTATAGGTAATAATGCCCAGGGGGAGCATTGCGATAGTACTGATATGAAATAAAAAAAGCGGATAACCAGTATCCGCTTTATACAATAATTGTTCTTAATGCTTAGTTGAGGTACTTCGTCAGCTCCTCGCTCATGGGCTTTACCTTGCTGGGGATCACTGCCACGAGTTTTCCATTTTCGTCGATGAGGAATTTGGTGAAGTTCCATTTGATGGGATCTTCAACGCCGAGCTTTTTGGCTTCTTCGGTGAGGTATTTGAAGAGCGGGTGTATATCGTCGCCCTTTACCGATACTTTTTCTGCCATCGGGAAGGTTACGCCATAATTCTTGCGGCATACTTCCTGGATGTCTTCACTGGTGCCTGGCTCCTGGTTGGCAAAGTTGTTGGCGGGGAAGCCGACAATAACAAGCTTATCCTTGTATTTCTCGAATAGCTGCTGCAATTCGGTATACTGCGGAGTGAGGCCGCATTTAGAAGCGGTATTCACGATCAGTATCTTCTTGCCTTTGTATTTGGAAAAGTTGATGCTTTCTTTTCCTTCGAGCGCCGGCACTTTAAAATCATAGATAGATGTTGCTGCAATGAGCAAAAGCGAACCAATTAACAGGCGTATCATAGATGTAAGTTTTTTGAGATAATAAATCTAATACAAAGATGGTGCTTAATTGGTTGCTGGGGCTGGAAAATTTAACCGGGCTGTCGGCGATAACGATTGCTTAACGGGCGCAGAGTGATCTTGCGTCCTGGATGGGAGACGATCGAAAGGGGGAATCTGAACTGATCGGGGTAATTATTATCAGCCATACCAGCTACCTGGCGCCATATTATTGTTTTTCATAACATCCGAGGTCGGGCATACCTACTGGGCGCGGTTTACCATCGAGATCGATGGTGAGGGGAGTGGCTTTGCCTCTGTTGATGGCGGGCGACTCTTCCCGAAGGCGAAAATTATAAATGCGTTTCTGGTTATCGATGCTATCGAACACGGGCGCCTGGTTGGCAATGATGTTGGCGGTTACCGCATTGGCAGGGCTGTTCTTCAGTTTCCATAAACAGTTCTGGAAGCTGACGGCGAATGCCCCGCTACCCTGTTTGGCGGTGATCACTTCATCTTCCACAACACTGTTGTCGGCCCAGAAAATGCTATTGGAGAAGCTGGCATTCAGATCACCGGTGACGATCGTATTGCCGTCCTTGATGAAATCGGTTACCTGCAGTATAGGGTCCTTGTGCTGTATGTATCCGTTTGAATAGGCTACGGAGGTGATGTGGTTGAAGCTGTACTGACCACCCAGGGCCAGTATCATATTCTTACCACAATTGCTGATGAGGCAGTTCTCGGCGCTGATAGAAGACTGGATGGCCTGGATACCTGCATCATAACAATTGTCTATGATGGATTCGTATAACCTGAGTTTGGGCAGGCTATTGGTGGAAGGGCCTACTGCGATGATGCCCTGGTAGGCATTTTTTACAACTGTGTATTGCAGGTAGTTGTTCTTGCTTTCGCCGCGGAAGTAAATGCCGGGCCATGCGCCGGGATAATCCCTATAGGGATCGTCGAGACGGTCGCTGCGGAAGATGACACGGGTGCTATCATACTTTTCGCCATTGGCCTGTAGTGTTCCATCCACGATAAATGGCGCATCAGCGTGTAAATATATGCGGGTTCCTTTGGCGATATTAAGGGTGGCGTTGGTATCTACCTGTAATCCGCCCAGGATGACATAGGGTTTATCGTTGAACCAGGTTTCGTCGTGATCTATCACTTTTGAGCGAAGGAAATGGGCATTTTGCCCCCAAGCTTCCAGTTGTATCCATTTTTCCTGGTTGTTGAACTGCAGGTGGATGCTGTCTTTGATGACGAAGGGAAGATCGGCCGCTGAAGGATCTATTTTTACGGATACAAATACATAGGCACTATCATTGGCTTCGATCTCCACATTACTCACGACCGGGCCTGGGGTTCCATCTACATTAAGTTTAAAATAGGAATTCATGCCACCGGCGAGCGACACACTCCGTAAGCGAAGCTTTTGGTCATTGTCATTAAAGATGCGAAAATAGTGGGTCACTGATCCTATGGTGGTGAATACGGTATCGAAGTGCAGGGTATCGGCAGAGGTGCTGAGGTTGGCGTTGCCTGTAATGAATGAATCTTTCTTGCAAGAGAGGGCCATCAAGGCTACGATCATTATGAATACCTGTACTTTCTTCATGGATTGCTAATGTATACCCGATCTTTGAAAATACGAAATCCGGATTGGGTGGTATGTTATTTTGTGCCCTTTCCGGCGGTGTACGTTTCTCCGGTTGTTTTAACGCTGTCAGGGCCGAATAATTGTCAGGTGACTACCGGGTAACAAAACCGATGGTAGCGACGCTGAGGGTTACCTGCGGGGCCTGTAGCAGGGCCCTGCCGCAGGCTTCGAGCGTAGCCCCGGTGGTGAGCACGTCGTCTACCAGCAGAATATGTTTTCCTTCGATTAGGGTGTGGCTGCGCAGTTCAAATTTGCCTTCCATATTCTGCCAGCGTTCTATCCTGTTCTTCCGGGTTTGAGATTGGGTACGGGATGTACGAACCACTACATTGGGCAATACGGGTAACTGCCATTTTTCGGCGAGGCCTTCGCACAATAGGTGAGATTGGTTGTAGCCTCTTTGCCGTTCGCGTGCGCTGAACAGCGGTACAGGTATCAGTGCATCGGGTTTATTGAAATGCTGGCTTTCCTGCAGGGCTTCCCCCAGTCTGTGTGCGAGCCATGTGCCAATGTCTTTCCGGTTCTTGTATTTGAATTCATGGAGCAGGTGTTGCAGCAGGGAGTCTTTGGTGAAGTAAGCAAAGCTGGTGGCGTTGACGAGCGGTAGCCGGCCACGGAACAAGTGGTGCACCGGATTTTCGGCATAAAGGTGAAAGTTGGTGAGCGGTAGTTCACTGATGCAGGTGAGACAAAGCAGCTGTTGCTGGTGAAGGGCATCGTTGCCGCATCCGGCGCAAGTGTGCGGAAAGAATAGATGCAGGAAAGACCTGATGATATCGGATATGTTCATGCCAGGTGATTTAAACAGAAAAACATGGAGCGACGAAAGCCGCTCCATGTGCATGTACATATACCCTTTATCGATGTATTTGGATTGGACCTTAGAAAAGATATTGGTACACTTCATCTACCCGGCCCATCGAGAGTACTTCGATGTTGAATTTTTGCAGGTTAAGTCCCTTCTGGCTGTAGCGCGAGACGATGATCTTTTCAAATCCAAGTTTCTCGGCTTCTGCGATCCTTTGCTCGATGCGGTTTACGGCCCTGATCTCTCCACTGAGGCCTACTTCGCCCGCGAAGCAGGTGAGTGGCGGCAGCGGTACGTCTTCGTACGAACTCAGGAGTGCGCAAAGTACTGCGAGGTCGATAGAAGGATCTTCGACTTTTAATCCACCGGCGATGTTCAGGAAAACGTCCTTCATGCCAAAATGGAAGCCTCCTCTTTTCTCAAGTACTGCCAGCAATAGCTGCAGACGACGAAGGTCGAACCCGGAAACGGTACGCTGAGGGGTGCCGTACACAGATTGGGTGACGAGGGCCTGTACTTCGATGAGGAGTGGGCGCATGCCTTCGAGAGAAGCTGCTATAGCGATACCGCTGAGACGATCTTCTTTTTGGCTGATGAGGATCTCGCTGGGGTTGTTGACGCCGCGCATGCCTTCGCCCGACATTTCATAGATGCCGAGTTCGGCTGTTCCTCCAAAACGGTTCTTGATGGTGCGGAGTATGCGATAGGCATAGTGCCGATCGCCTTCGAACTGCAGTACGGTGTCGACCATATGCTCCAGTATCTTCGGGCCTGCTATAGCACCATCTTTGGTGATGTGGCCTATCAGGAATACCGGTATGTTGGTTTCTTTGGCAAATCGCTGAAATTCGGATGCGGATTCCCGTATCTGCGATATGCTGCCGGGGGAGGAATCGATATAAGGCGATTGTATGGTTTGTATAGAGTCTACGATCACCAGTTGCGGTCTTAATTTTTTTATCTCCTGAAATATCGTTTGGGTAGAAGTTTCTGTAAGGAGGTAGAATTGATCATTGAGTATTTTAAGCCGGTCGGCGCGCATTTTAATTTGCTGATCGCTTTCCTCGCCGCTGATATAGAGCGTAGTAATGTCTTTCAGCAGTAAGCCGATCTGCAGGAACAGCGTGGATTTACCAATACCAGGTTCTCCTGCTATCAATGTGATGCTGCCGGGAACGATACCTCCGCCAAGTACACGGTTGAGTTCAACATCGGGAGTTATGATGCGCTTTTGTTCGGGCGTAGTTACTGCATGAAGCGGTATTGTTTTAATTTCCTTTTTGTCTTCATGAAAGTTTTTCCAGGTATTCTCTTTTTGGGAAGACTCTTTGTGTATCACTTCTTGTACGAATGTATTCCAGGATGCGCAGGAAGGACACTTACCGAGCCACTTAGCGCTTTCGTATCCACAGTTAGTACAAAAGAAGGCAGTTTTCACTTTACTCATGCGATAAAGTTAGTGGTATAATGAGTATTGAAGTGAATTGAAATGATCATCACGTGGTGTTATGGAGTAATCGTTGATTGAAGTTTGTATGTTTTGATTTTTTGTGATCGTTGATGTGTTCAAAACGGATCTGTTAATGAAACTTCGTGTTGATTAAAGGTGCTTCATCTGCATGATCAGCAGCTGCGCGAAAGAGGATAGAAAAGTGGTGGAAAAACAGATAAAAAATGAGGCTGTTGATGCGGGATATTTTTCAAAAGTAAAAGGGCCAACATTGCTGTTGACCCCTTACTTACTAACCCATTAAATTCTTGCACTAAATTACAAATAAGCACCACATAACAAAATTATTTTTTGAGGTTGTGAATAAATTATGGGCCTCTTTTCAGGTAGGCAAGGTCGGTGGAAAGAGGGGGCGTAAAGCATTGATAATTAATAAATAAGAATCATATTAGTATTTATGGGAAAGTCTTTGTGATAAAATGTCAGCTATTACCTTTTGTCAAAAAATGCGGTGACAAAATGCCGCTCCCGGAGGGCTAAAAACAGACAAAAAAACACACAAAAAAAGCTGGTAACTGTTTTGAAGTACAGGTGTTATATAGTATAAAACTGGACAAAAAATGACACCATCCATTTTGGTTATTTCTTTGATTTTTTTAGGCATCAGTATGCTCGTTTCGGGGGTACTGAAAAGCAAGTTTACGGCCTACAGCCGGATCGGGCTTTATTCCGGTTTGACCGGCCGGGAGGTTGCTGAGAAAATGTTGAGGGATAATGGCATTTTTGACGTGAAAGTAGTGTCGGTCGACGGTTTTTTGAGCGATCACTACAATCCCGCCACTAAAACGGTGAACCTGAGTCCCGATGTGTATAATGGCAGCTCCATAGCGGCGGCGGCCGTGGCGGCTCACGAATGTGGCCACGCGGTGCAACATGCTACTGCTTATCAATGGCTTACGATGCGGAGCAAGCTGGTTCCGGTCGTGCAGTTCAGTTCGAATTTTGTGCAGTGGATCTTACTGGCCGGGGTTGTTATGATTAATGCCTTTCCGGGCCTTTTGCTGGTCGGTATTATCCTTTTTGGGCTGACGACCATTTTTTCTCTGATCACCCTTCCCGTAGAGTTCGACGCCAGCAACCGGGCCCTCGCCTGGCTGGAGCGAACGAATGTCACCAACAGGCAGGAATTTCCCAAAGCCAAAGACGCCCTTAAATGGGCAGCTCTTACCTATGTCGTTGCGGCTGTGGCGTCTATCGCGACCCTGGTGCAATATATCCTCATCTTTTTGGGCGGTAACCGTGAGCGGAATTAATCGAATTTTTTTCAGAAACATTTAGCAAAATGAATAAAAGCTGTGCAGCATCCTGCACAGCTTATTTGTCTTCTTGTCGTGCTACGCCTGTCAGCCATGGGCGTAATCCTCCAAAATCACTAAAGAATTTTTACCGAACTGGGCGAAACCCAGTCTGGCACCATATCTAACTGCGCCGGGACTGAACCTGCTACAATTACCCGGCTATCAATAACCAATGCTAACTGTGACGCGAACTCCGGCCGACGGCCGGAGTTTTTTTTTCCTGCCTGTACCGGAGTGCTATCGTATGCCTGGGTTCAGGCGATTTATTGATGGAGCAGGGGAAAATTCTGAAGGATTTGAATAGATGCCGGGTCTAAATGGGGGAGATAAGCGAGATGGAAATTTTGTGTTTTTCGGTATCGGGCAATAGAGAATCTCCCTTTTTTCGGAATTTGCCTGCACACTTATGGGCCAAATCTGCACACTTACAGGCGAAACCTACGCACTTATTGGTTTGTTGTAGGAGTAATGCGCGCAGCTCCATAATTTCACGTCCTGTTATTTCTGATATCACGAGAGTTTCTGGTTCGCCTTTCTATAGTCTATCGGGTACCTTCCCTACGGTGCCCGATTTTTTTTATTACTGCATATAGATTTCTTCCAGGCAAGGAGCGGGAAGGCCGCCGATCATTGGTTACCGGTTGAATAATATATTCAATCACGTAACCCTTACAGCGTGTACAGGGAACGCAAAGTCCTAATGGGAGAGTAAATTCAGTTCAGGAGAATTGTCAAAGCTTGATCTCTTCCTCGTGTTTATCGAAGAAATGAAATTCGGTGAGGTGATAGTTGGTGTTCTCAGACATCCTGATCTTCTGCCCGTATTTCATTCTCCACTTCCATTTTTTGGATTTGAAGAGCCAACCTCCTTTGGTGAGGTAGGCGTACATGATAGGGTGTACCACCAGGTTGAGGTCTTTGTGCTGGTGTGTGAGGAGGTAACTGAGGTTCTTTTCGATCTCATCTTCGAGGAGCAGGGTAGAGGAGATCTTTCCTGTGCCCGCACAGGTAGGACATACTTCCTGTGTATTGATATTCATTTCAGGTTTCATCCGTTGCCGGGTGATCTGCATGATACCAAACTTGGAGATGGGGAGTACTGCATGCTTGGCCCTGTCGGGCTTCATGAATTCTTCCATGGCCTCGAGGAGCTTGCGCTTGTTATCGGGCAGCTTCATATCGATGAAGTCTACCACGATGATACCACCGAGATCGCGAAGGCGAAGCTGGCGGGAGATTTCGGCTGCTGCTTCGAGGTTGGTTTCAAGTGCGTTCAACTCCTGGTTGTTACCTACGCTTTTGTAACCGCTGTTTACGTCGATCACATGTAACGCTTCGGTATGCTCGATGATGAGATAGGCTCCGCTGGGCAGGTTAACGGTTTTGCCGAAGGCGGCTTTTACCTGCTTGGTGATGCCAAACTGATCAAAGATGGGGAGTCCGTTCTGGTAGAACGCAACGATGTCGGCTTTTTCCGGAGCGATGCGCTGGATATAGCTACGTGTATCGTTGTAGATATTGCGGTCGTTGATGACGATCTTGTTAAAGTCTTCATTCAACAGATCGCGGAGGATGCTGGTGGTTTTGGTTTGCTCGCTTAATATTTTAGCGGGCGCTACGGAACCTTTAAGATTGCTTTGGATAGCTTTCCAGGTTTCAACCAGCATGGAGAGATCTTCGTGCAGTTCGGCCGTGTTCTTTCCTTCGGCGGCTGTGCGCACGATTACGCCAAAGTTCTTTGGCTTGATGGCTTCAACGATCTTTTGCAGGCGCTTACGTTCATCCGCAGAGTGGATCTTACGGGATACTGCAACGATATCGTTAAAGGGTGTAATAACAACGAAGCGACCGGGTAAAGAGATCTCGCAACTGAGGCGCGGGCCTTTGGCGGCGATGGGTTCTTTGAGGATCTGTACGAGTATATTGGGCTTGCCGCTCAATACTTCGTTGATCTTACCGGTTTTGATGATCTCGGGTTCTACCTGGAAGGTGCCGAATTCGAAATCTTTGCCGTTGTCATTGATGGCCTGTTGGGTAAATTTCAATAGAGAGCGGGCATAAGGGCTGAGGTCGGTATAATGCAGAAATGCATCTTTTTCGAACCCCACGTCTACAAAAGCCGCATTAAGGCCAGGGATCAGTTTTTTGACTTTGCCAAGATAGAGGTCTCCCACGGCAAAACTGGCATCAGCTTTTTCGTGATGCAGTTCTACCAGCTTCTTATCCTCTAATAGGGCAATTTCCACGCCCTGAGGTGCAGCATTTATAATTAGCTCCTTATTCAAGCGTTACATCTTTTACCGTCTTACCAATCATCACTACAAGGAAGGCGCTGAAGTGGAATTAGTTGTCAAATATCCAGCCGGTCAGATTTGCAAGCAACACGACTGTAAATAAATGACAAATAATAAATTCAGCTAAAGAAGGAAAGGGGCCCCGTTTTGAGCGGGACCCGTTGCAAGAAGATAAAACTTAACGATTTTTCTTCTTATGACGGTTCTTTCTCAGTCTCTTTTTACGCTTATGCGTCGCAATCTTATGACGTTTTCTTTTTTTACCACAAGGCATAATACACCAATGATTTTTAATTAACTAATAATTTTGAGCTTTGCTTTCATCTTGGCTGTGTGCTTTCTGATGAAAGGCTAGCTATATCGGTCTAAAAGTGAAAACCCGAAATCCGCGTTTTACCGAACGGATACTACTGGGATTTCGAATTTCTCTTTCTCAGTGTTCTATGGACAGGTTTACTTTTTCAGCGACTCAATGCGATCATCAATGTCTTTTACAAAACCAGGCTCTTTCAAAAGCTTTCTACTGGCGGTGTACCATTTGATGGCATTGGCTTTGTCACCTTTACGTTCACAGGCATCGGCCAACATCAGGATTGCTTCCAGATTGTTGGGTTCGTGCTCTGCCACTTTGGTCAAGCGCTCTATGGCTTTGTCCAACTGGCCGGAAACCAAACCGCCGATGCCGAGCATAAATTGTGCATACATATTATGCGGATCGCGTTCAGAAACTTCCCGGATCATCTGAATTCCCTGCATCGGATTGTCGCTAATGCCTCCGAGGAGGTAGCAACTACCGAGTCCGATCTTCAGGGAATCGTCGTTGGGATCCAATTGTAAAGCCTTCTCAAACAACTCTTTAGCCTCTATGGCCATCCATCTTTTCAGTGCGGGTTCATCCTGTCGGCGAATACCGTCTAAATAGAATTGGGCAGCAAAGGTGAGGTTTTTTTGAGAATTTTCCAATTTAGCAGCTTCTCCGCTGTACCAGGCAAAGGGCAGCAGCATATGAGCCGAGTCTTTCCAGAACTCGGCCAGTTGCCGGAATACCTTGATTTGCTGCTCTTTTACATCACCACGCACAACAGCAGATTCCAGCTTGCTAACGTGAGCCTGCTGGGATGGCGTTAACTTCTGGCGGGAGGCCGCCAGAATAGTTTCAATGTCTAACTGGCCCGCAGCATTGGCTGTTGCTGCAGGCATCGTCTTATCTTTCGGGGGGATTGTTCGGCCAAAGAAGTAAACCAGGCAAAGGAGGACTACTCCACTGCCAATGAGGACCATCTGCTGCTTTTTCACGAATCAGAACAATTTAGTGAGCAGCAAATTTACATTTCATCATCGGGGTTTGGTTGATCTTCTTTGACGGATTGTAACTTTTTAACTTCTGCCACAAATTCTTTGGCAGGTTTGAATGCAGGAATGTAATGTTCAGGGATGTGTACCGCAATGTTTTTCTTAATGTTGCGGCCGATTTTAGCAGCCCGCTTCTTTGTAATGAAGCTGCCAAACCCACGAATGTAGATGTTTTCTCCTTGGGATAAGGTATCTTTCACTTCCTTGAACATGGTCTCCAGCGTAACCAAAACATCAACCTTTGGAATACCTGTTTTTTCAGATATTTGGTTAACGAGGTCTGCCTTTCTCATGTCGTTGAATTTTTAACGGGTTTTAAAAATTGTTTACTATAAACGGCAATTGGCACAAAATCAATTCATTACTCAAATTAAAGGTTAATTCGCACATTTGCAAGAAAAGGTCTAAATAATTGATAGTGAGGGGTATCAATTTCCGTGCCGGTTAGTATTAACCAGTCTCATTATCAAAAGGTTATATATTCAATATTTACCATGAAACCAATCTTCACAGAACAGCTTTTAGCGTGGAATAAGTCCAAAAATTCGAGGTCGATGCCCTGGAAAGGAGAAAAAGACCCCTATAAAATATGGCTCAGCGAAATCATTTTACAACAAACAAGGGTTGAACAGGGACTGGCTTATTATGAGAAATTTATCAAAGCATTTCCTACTATTCAACAACTTGCAAAAGCACCCGAAAAGAAAATATTCAAATTATGGGAAGGGTTGGGCTATTATACCAGGTGCAGAAACCTGATGGCCACTGCGCAGATCGTTGTCAATGATTACAAGGGAAAATTTCCAGCTACTTATGAGGAGATCAAAAAACTCAAGGGTATCGGTCCCTATACAGCAGCGGCGATCTCCTCTTTCGCTTTTAATGAAGCACAAGCTGTTGTTGATGGTAATGTGCAACGTGTGATTGCCCGTTACTTCGGTATCTCAACGCCGATCGACACTACCGCCGGCAAGAAGATGTATCAGGAACTGGCTACCGCATTGCTGGATACTGAACAGCCTGGTGTTTACAACCAGGCGATTATGGATTTTGGCGCTGTGATCTGCAAGCCGCAAAACCCATTGTGCGGTGAATGTCCTCAACAAGCCGATTGTGAAGCGTTTAAGCACAACCTGGTGAAGCAATTGCCAGTCAAGGAGAAGACCCTGGCCAAAAAAGATCGATGGTTCTATTATTTCATCATTCAATTCCAGGACAAGATCTATATTCACCAACGTACCGGAAAAGACATTTGGCAGGACCTCCATGAGTTTGCACTGTACGAAGCGGAAACACCGGTTCAAACCCTGTTCCAGGACCTCCCCTTCCTGAAAGAACTTTTCGGCAAACAATCATATTCGGTCACTCATATTAGTAAAGTTTTTCATCAGCAGCTCACCCATCAGCACATCCATGGCCAGTTCATTACAGTAACCACATTGAAACCGGTTACTGCTTTGAAGGGCTACGACCTCGTTGATAAAAAGCAATTGAAAAAGGTCGCATTTCCGCGTATCATTAAATCCTTCCTGGAAGAAAAAGCGTCTCTGGCACAGTTATTTTAATGCTTTGAATATGACTGGGATGCTCCCTATATTAACACTTAGACGGGGCAAAAAAGTGGAAAATGTCTACAAAAAAAATTAACTTTAAGAGTAAATAAAACCGGTAGACGATTTCTAACAATAAACTCACCATTTATGAGAGGCGTTAACAGGGTTATGCTCATTGGCAATTTGGGAAGAGATCCGGATGTACAGTACCTGGAAGGCAATATCGCAGTAGCAAAGTTTCCGTTGGCCACTACCGAGACCTTTAAGGACAGAGCCGGTAAACTGATTTCACAAACAGAGTGGCATACGGTAGTACTTTGGAGGGGTTTGGCCGAGCTTGCCCAGAAATACCTGCATAAAGGGAGCCTGGTTTATATCGAGGGCCGCCTGCGTACCCGTAGCTGGGAAGACAAGGAGGGTAACAAGAAGTTCGCTACCGAAGTTGTAGGTGATAACCTCATTATGCTCGATAAACGCACTGATGGCGCCCACCATGGCCCGCAATCCAATTCTCATGGAGAAAACATTGAAGGGTTCAACAGTGCCGATATTCCCCCCATGGGCGAACCTTCGCAAGACCTACCCTTTTAATGACAGCTTATCCGGCATTCACAAGATTTAATCGGGCCGCAGCGCAATAAAGTCCCCCTAAATCCATTTTTGATCTTTCCGGCCCGCGATAATACTTTTGCACAAATTTTGTTTATTTGAGGCAGGTTAAAACCTGCCTTTCTGATGCGGCACAGTAAATAACACCCGGTCATTGTTGATCGATCATTTTTAACAAAAACCAATTGCTTTGGATAATCCTTTCCGGTGTTTGTTATCAGGCGAAGTATGGCAGCCCGTATTTTTAGCGGTAAACGTACAAACCACGACCATTTTATCTGCAGTAGTTTTAATTCTCTTGCTGCTTTCTTTCTTCATAGCTGGAGCCAAAGTGGCTTTCTTTTCGCTCACTTACCGGGATGTGAATATGCTGAAAACCAAACAGGACTCGGGCTGGAAGCGTATTGCCAACCTGCTGGAGGAGCCCGGTAAGCTCCAGGCGGCGCTCATGATCGCCAATACCCTTATTAACATTGCGATCATCATACTGGCGAACTTTCTCATCGACAACATCTTTACATTCAAACAGGATGGAGTGTTTGTCCAGTTTTTGGTGTACTTCCTCAAAGCTATTGTTATCTCTGCGGTGATCGTATTGTTCGGCGAGATACTGCCCAAGGTAAGGGCCAATCAAAACAACCTTCGGTCTGCCTACGAGTCATCATTCCTGGTGGAGGTGATCTATTACCTGTTCAAACGACTGGCTGGCGGACTCGTCAACCTCTCCGACAGGGTAGAAAGGATCTTCGGCGGTAAGGCCTCCAGAGCCCTGACGCAGAAACACCTCGAAGAAGAGATCCGCTCCACGATCCGTGAGGAAGGCGAGCAGCGCATCCTGGCGGGCATTTACAAGTTTGCCAATATTACTGTTAAGCAGGTCATGTGTACCCGGTTGGATGTACATGGCGTTGAGTATGGCATTTCGTTCAAAGAACTGAAAAAGATCGTGCAGGACGAGCATTACTCCCGCTTGCCAGTCTACAAGCGGAGCCTGGACGATATCCAGGGCATCATACATTCCAAGGATCTCGTGCCTCACCTCAATGAGCCTGATAACTTCGACTGGCAGAGCCTGTTGCGGCCACCTTTCTTTGTGCATGAACAAAAATTTATTGAAGACCTGCTCACTGAATTCCAGACCAAGCGCATCCATTTTGCCGTGGTAGTCGATGAATTTGGTGGCACCAGCGGTATCATTACCCTGGAGGATATCCTGGAAGAGATCATTGGAGAGATCAAGGATGAATTTGACGATGAAGAATCGGGCAATAAGAAGATTGACGATGCCACTTATATTTTTGAAGGCCGTACGATGATCTACGATGCCTGCAGCACTATGAACCTGCCTGCCGATACTTTCGACCAGGTGAAAGGAGAAAGCGACTCGCTGGCGGGCCTTATCCTGGAGCTGGCAGGTGAGATTCCCAAGGCCGGTGATGTAGTACCCATCGGCGATTTCGAGTTTACCATCCTGGAGGTGGAGCGCAACCGGATCAAAAAAGTGAAGGTTGATATTAAGCCCGGTACCGTTTAATGGCCTTCGTGCAGGCTGTCGCAGCAACCTGATCGAGCGTGGAAGGCCGCTCCTATCAATTGTCCAGCTTTTCAATTACCGTTGATCCCAACTAGTATATGTTTAAACGTATTGTACTTCCCCTGCTGTTCCTCTTCGTCCTCGCGGCCTGCAATAGTGATTATACTATCAAGAAAAGGGGTTACTATAAGATCGATTTTCCGGCACATAAGTATCAGTTGTTTGACCAGCCCGGCTATCCATATACTTTCGAATATCCCGTTTATGGGAAGGTGGTGAAAGACAGCATCTTCTTTGGCGATAAGACCGAAAACGACTATTGGATCAACGTCGATTTCCCGCAATTCGCCGGAAAGATCTATATAAGCTATAAAGAGGTGGGCGCCAATAACCTGACCAAGCTGATCGACGATGCTTTTCAGATGACCTATAAACACGCCCAGAAAGCTACAGAGATCACCGATTCTGCCTTTCGCACGCCCCAGGGCATCAGCGGTATTTTCTTCAATGTGGGGGGCAACGCTGCCACCGCCAAGCAATTCTTCATCACCGATTCGGTAAAACACTTCCTGCGCGGCGCGCTGTATTTCGATGCTACACCCAATGAGGATTCGCTGGTTGTGGTGAATGAATTTTTGCAGGCCGACATGAAGCACCTCATCAACTCGATGAAATGGAGGTAATTGATTGTAACTACTTTACACGCCACTTCCCTATTTCTGCATCCCGTTAAGGATCCCGACTCCAGTGGTTTGCCGGGTTATCCCGGTTACTCCCCGTTTGCCATAGCGGCATGATTATTGGCCCCAACCCCCTTGTTTTTGAGGCAAAATATATGAGAACGGGTTGACGGTAAGGTCGTAAATTTGCCCAGTCAAAAATTAATTCTCTTGATAGCAGTTGATAATGTCTTAATCAGTAATGATGTTGTAGAGGAGCAGTTTGTATGCGACCTCGTGAAGTGTAAAGGTGGTTGTTGCGAAGAAGGAGATGCCGGCGCTCCACTGGAGGATGCTGAACTGGACCTCATCGTAGACCTGTACGAAAAAGTAGTTCCTTACCTCACTCCCGAGTCGATCGCGGAGATCGAGCGGAAGGGAAAGTATGTTTATCACCGCGAGTTCGGCTGGGTGACCCCTACGCTGGGTAACGACAACGAGATCTGTGTGTATGGTATCAGGGACTCGAAGGGTATCATCAAATGTGCGTTTGAACAGGCCTACAACGACGGTGTTATCGGCTGGAAGAAACCCATCAGTTGTCATTTCTTCCCCATTATACAAAAGAACGGCCGCGACGGCGAGTTTGACCACATGAACTACGAGCCGCGGGAGGTATTGTGTAAACCTGCCTGTGGCCTGGGTAAAAAACTGAAAGTGCCTGCTTACCAGTTTTTGAAAGAGCCCATCATCAGGAAGTACGGCGAGGCTTTTTATGAAGCGCTGGACAATGCCGCCAAACTGTACCTGAAGGACAATAAGGAAGGTTAACCTTGTTTTTCATTTTACAACCGCAAGCATGAGCGATATCGTTTCAACCTTTATGGCGAAAAGCACCGTGAAAGCGGCCGATCTGGAGCATCGCCGGAAGGTGCATTTCAACATCAGCAAGTACGACGCTACTGTTCCATTGGGCAAACAACAGTTTTCCAATGTGCATCTGGCGCGCGAAAGGGCTAAGAACGTTAAGTGGCGTGCGATCGAAATGCTCGATGTATACCTCGAAGAGTTTGAGGCCAACCTGATCAAGAGAGGTGGTAAGGTGATCTGGGCCGAAACTACTGAACAGGCGCTGGAGGAGATCGGCAAGATCTGTGCGGAGAAGAACTGCAAAACGGTGGTGAAGAGCAAGAGCATGGTGACCGAAGAGATCCACCTCAACGATTACCTCGAGAAGCAGGGTATTGAAAGCATTGAAACCGACCTGGGTGAATATATTCAGCAACTGGATGGCGAGCCTCCTTATCACATCGTAACACCTGCGATGCATAAAAGCAAGGAAGACGTTGCCAAGTTATTCTACAATAAACTCCATACGGCTCCTAATCTTACTCCCAGTGAGCTCACCCTGGTGGCCCGCGAGAAATTGCGCACCAAGTATGTGGAAGCGGAAGTAGGTATTACCGGTGCCAATTTCATCATTGCCGACATTGGTGGTATTGCCGTGACGGAGAATGAAGGCAATGCGCGCCTGAGCTGTGCGTTTCCCAAAACACATATTGCGATCGTGGGCATCGAGAAGATCATTCCCTCCATGAATGACCTTGCCTTGTTTTGGCCGCTGTTGGCTACCTATGGTACCGGACAGCAGATTACGGTGTACAATACGATCGTGAGCGGCCCCCGCCAGCCTGGCGAAACCGACGGGCCCGAAGAGATGTATGTGATACTGCTCGACAACGGGCGTACCAATATACTAGCCAACGAAAAAACGCGGGAAAGCCTTTACTGCATTCGCTGTGGGGCTTGTTTGAATGCCTGTCCTGTTTATAAGAACATCGGTGGTCATGCGTACGGCACTACCTATAGCGGACCCATTGGTTCGGTGATCACCCCGCACCTGAAAGATATGGGCGACTGGAAGCACCTCAGCTATGCTTCGTCGTTGTGCGGCAATTGTACCGAAGTTTGCGCCGTAAAGATCAACCTGCACGAATTGCTGCTCGAGAACCGTCATGAAGCGGTTGAAGAAGGCGCGGCTGCCTGGACGGAGAAGATGGCCTGGAAGGCCTGGAAAGTTGCCAGCCTCAACCGTAAATGGATGAACAAGGGCAACCAGAAGATGAAGAACTGGATGGTGAATAAAGTATTCAAGGGATGGACGGCTCACCGGGGCGATCTCGACTTTGCGCCGAAGACCTTTAACCAGCAATGGCAGGAGAAACATGCCCCTCCCGTCAAAAAATGATAACATTTTAGATAGAAAGTCAACTTTATCAGTTGACTTTTTTATTTTGTGTAACGGATGCTGCTTTTTGCTAATACCATTACTCCCCGACTGCAATATGCTGTTGACTTTTTCAACAAGGAATTGTTCGAAGCGCCCATTCATATTACTGCCGACAGATCTGTATTTGAACAAGCCGTAGGACCGAGGATCAATTACTCTGCCGAGGTCTTTACGGAAACGGTGTTCAACATAAGACCGGTTGATCTGCTCTTTGAGAAGGGCATCACACCCCAGCCCATCCATTGTTTTGTGTCGAACGGGCGACCTGCTTTCTTTCCATGCCCCGGCAGTTTCCCCTTTGATGTATTTGCTGCCACCTTTTATCTGCTGAGCCGATACGAGGAATACCTGCCTCACGAAAAGGATGAATATGGCCGCTATGCGCATACGAACTCACTGGCATTCCGGGAAGGATTTCTGGACCAGCCCCTGGTGAATTACTGGCTGCAGCATTTTAAACAGGTGCTGGCGCAGCATTTTCCCGACCTCCTGTTCCGGAAGCATAACTTCAAGTGCATTTTATCGTATGATATAGATATTGCCTGGTCGTACCTGCACAAAGGATTTGTGCGTACGGCGGGTGGCTTTGCGCGCTCGATACTGAAAGGGCAATGGGTTGATGTAAAAGAGCGTTGGGATGTGTTGCGGGGCGCCCGGAAGGATCCTTACGATTGTTTTGAATGGCTGGATGCTTTGCACCTGTACTGCCGCCTGCGGCCCTATTATTTCTTTCTTGTAGCCCGTAAACAGGCAGGGGTTGATAAGAATACACCTACAGAGGTTAAGCCATTCCGCGATCTGATAGAATACTATGCCAACACCTATAAAACTGGTATCCATCCTTCCTGGCAAAGTGGTGATGATACGGACCTGCTACTGGAGGAAAAGGAATGGCTGGAAGTGGTGACCGATGTAGAGATCACCCGAAGCAGGCAGCACTACATTCGGTTTGAGCTGCCCGATACTTTCCGTCACCTTATCAAGGCAGGTATAGAAAAGGAATTTTCCATGGGGTATGGCAGCATCAATGGCTTCAGGGCTTCTGTTTGTTCTTCTTTTGCCTGGTATGACCTGCTGCATGAGCAAAGCACTCCTTTAATGCTCTATCCGTTTTGTTTCATGGATGCCAATTCCTTCTACGAGCAGAAGGATACTCCCCAGCAGGCTTATGCTGAATTGATCCTCTATCACGAACAGGTGCGTAAACTGAATGGTATGATGATCTCTATCTGGCACAACTCTATCCTGGGCACCGATAAAAAGTTTGCCGGCTGGCGCGAGATGTTTGAGTTGTTTATGAAGGAGACGGTATATTGGGATGCCTATTCCGATTAATGATCTGCATTAGCTTTCCTTTCCCGCTTATTGGTTTGGCTTCGGCTGAATGGCTTTTCTGTGCTACCGGCTAGCCCCTTGGGGTCACGACTTCTTTTGCCGGTAAGCCCGGTTGATCAGGTTTACGCCAAGCAGGGTGATCCCTCCTCCCACGATAATGAAGATGGTGAGCTTTTCATCGAACAATATTGAACCCAATAACACGGCTACTACGGGGTTGATGTAAGCGTATACGGATACCTGCTCGGTGGGCAGGTTTTGCAAGGCATAGAGGTAGGCAATAAACGAAATGACGGAGCCAAATGTTGCCAGGTAGGCGATGGCGGTCCATGACTGCCAGGGTATATCCTGGATGGGTACTGTTTGGTGGCTGAGTAGGGCGATGAGGCTGGTCAACAATCCGGAGATAAGCATCTGAAGGCCCAGGCTAAAGTAGGGATTGAAGTTGGCCGCCTGCTTCTTGGTATATAGGGTACCGAAAGCCCAGGTCCAGGAGGCGGTGAGCGATAACAGGATTCCGAATTGGAATTCGGGATCGATGAAATCGGCCAGGTGTTCATAAAAGATCACACATACGCCTCCAAAGCCCAGCAGCAGCCCCATCAGGGCGAGCACAGGAATTTTTGCACGTGCAGTAAATAAATTGATGATCACGATCCACAAGGGGAAGGTTGCAGCGATAATGGAACCGAGGCCAGCAGAGATGTATTTGACGCCCCAGGTGGAGAGGCCGTTACTTAAGAAGAAGTTGAGCAGACTAAGGATGATGATAGGGCCCCATTCTTTGCCCCTGGGCCATGCCCGTCCCTTACTGATGAAATATACCACATACAATAGGCCGCCAATCGATTGACGAATGCCGGCCAATTGTAATGCGGGCATATGTTTTACCCCTTGTCTGGAGGCTATCCAGGTAGTTCCCCAGAAAAAACATACCATTCCGAGCGCTATCAGGGCTTTTAGGCGGACGCCCTTTTTTTGCAGGAAAGGAGCTTTGCTGGTGAGTGGGGTCATTGTTTTTTTTAGTGCTTAAAGTGGCGCATGCCTGTCATAACCATGGCCAGTTTATTTTGTTGACAGTATTCGATAGAATCTTTGTCGCGAACCGAGCCGCCGGGTTGAATGAACGCTGTAATGCCGGCAGCGTGACTCATTTGAACACAATCGTTGAAAGGGAAAAAAGCATCGCTGGCCAATACGGCACCAGTGAGATCGAACTTGAACTGTCCTGCCTTTTCGATGGCCTGGCGCAGTGAGTCGATACGGCTGGTTTGTCCGCAACCCTTACCGATGAGCTGTTTGTTCTTCACCAGGGCAATCGCGTTCGACTTGAGGTGTTTGCACACCAGGTTGGCGAATTCGAGATCGGCTTTTTCGGCAGCGCTGGTATCACGGCCGCCTACTTCTTTCCAGTCGATATAGTTGCCTTCATCGGCGCCCTGCATCAATACACCGTTCAATACGGATTTGTATTCTTTGGCTTTCCTGAAAGGAGCTTTTTGTTGCAGCAGAATGCGGTTCTTCTTCGACTTGAGGATGGTGAGTGCATCTTCATTGAAGGAAGGAGCTATCAATACTTCGAAGAAGATCTCGTTGATCGCTTCAGCAGTTGCTTTGTCGATTGTGCCGTTGCAAACGAGTACACCGCCGAAGGCGCTTTCGGGGTCGCCGGCGAGGGCTGCATCCCAGGCTCCTTTTGCAGAGTCGCGGGAAGCGATACCACACACGTTGGTGTGCTTGATGATCGCGAATACGGGGTTGGTGGCATCGCCTGCAAATTCATTGATGAGTTGCACGGCGGCGTCCACATCTACCAGGTTATTATAAGAGAGTTCTTTTCCGTTGAGCTGGTTGAAGAGTTCATCCAGGTTGCCGTAGAATACGCCGGTTTGGTGGGGGTTTTCGCCATAGCGCATGGTTTTGGGATGCGGGATCGACTCCACGAAATACAGAGCGTTTTCGGTGTTGAAGTATTTAGCGATGGCCACATCGTAGTGAGCAACGATCTCAAATGCTTTGGCGGCGAATGCCCGGCGCTGTTCGATGTTGGTAGTGCCTTCCTGTTCGCGGAGCATCTGCTCGAGGGCTGCGTATTCGGATTTGGCAGCGATCACTACGAGGTCGCGGAAGTTCTTGGCGGCACCGCGGATCATGGAGGGACCTCCAATATCGATCTTCTCAATGATGAGCTTTTCTTCTGATGTAAAAGCTACGGTTTCCTCGAAGGGGTAAAGATCTACGATCACCAGGTCGATCTCGGGGATATTGTATTGTTTCATCTCCTGCAGGTCGGTCTCGTTGTCACGACGACCCAGGATGCCACCGAATACCGAAGGGTGAAGGGTTTTGACTCGTCCGCCCAGGATGGAAGGATAGGTGGTCAGGTTTTCAACCGGCGTTACCGGGATGCCGAGCTTTTCTATGAAAGCTTGTGTGCCGCCGGTAGAATAAATGGTAATACCCAACTTGTGCAATTGTTGCACCACTGGTTCCAGCCCATCTTTATAAAAGACGGAAATGAGGGCTGACTGAATCTTTTTTGTCATAAATCGTATTGTTTACTAAGAGGATCCCGTAACAGGAATGGTTTCCTGCCGCAGAACGTTGTGGTAAATGCTTTGAGAGGCGCAAAGGTAACTTAATGGAGGGTGAAAACAAAGGCGCCCTGGGTGGCAACGGCATGGCAAATAACGCCCAGCAGGCGCGAATCTTCGGTCCAACTCTTTGTTTTCCAGTAAGAATTGGTTGCATCAATGATGATATATGAACAATCAAAAAGTGCAATGAGTTCTTTTATAGATATGTCGGGGTTATTGGAAAGCAGTATAAAATCGATCGGGAGCCGCCGCGACGGAGATAGGGGCTTGTTTCGATGGTAGAGGCGCCCGTGCAATTTCCCATCGAGCCGGAGTAGCGATCGTGGGCCGAATAAGCTCAGGTTGCCCTGGTTGAGTAGACAGGATAATTGACCGGCTGGCTTTACGCGCCGGGCTGTTCGGTTGGGCTGCAGGAACAGGCTGGTGAACCTGGCGTCGGCGGTCAGGGCGGTATCACCCACGAACTGGTATTGTTGCCCTGCCAGAAAATCGACGGCCTGGCGCCCGGGGATATTATATACAACGAATGCCTGCTGGCGGCTGGCTATCCAGTTTAGCATACCAGCTGTAAGTGCCAGCAGCCAGGTGGCGGCCAATGCAGGATAGACGGCATGTTTCCGATTCCCCAGCCACCACCAGGTGATCATGGCGATGAGTATATAAAGGAGCAGGGCCTGCGAAAGCGAACAAGGAATGTTTTGGGTGGTGTTGAAGGGAATGCGATCAACGTATTCTACAAATTGGTTGAGCAGCCCGATGAGCTGCGTAATTACCCACCCGATGGCATGAGCTACGGGAGGCCAGAAAAATACAGCAGTGAGGGCGAGCTCGGCCAGCAGGATAAGGCTTGACAGCGGTACGGCCACCAGGTTGGTCAGGAGAAAAAGATTGGGGAACTGGTGAAAATGATACAGGCAGAGGGGGAGAGTAAGTATTTGGGCTGCGAGCGTAAGGCTAATCAGTTTCCACACCTGGTTCAAAAGGCGGTTTTTGATGACGAACAAGCGATAAACCGGTTCGTTGAAGAGCAGGATACCGAATACTGCTGCATAAGAAAGTTGAAAGCCTACGTCGAAACAGAGCCAGGGATCGTACCAGAGCAGCAGGAATGCAGATATGGCCAGTGCGTTGTACAGTGAATGGCGAACCGGAAGTTCCCTGCCGATGAGAAGACAGGTGAACATGATGGCGGCACGCAGCACCGATGGGGAGGCTCCCGTTAGAAAAGCGAAAGCCCATAGCGTTGTTAATATGATAAGTAATGTGGGCCATCTTCTCCAGCGGGTGGGGAGTTGCCTGCCTATCATAAGAAGGATACCGTAGATGAGGGCAAGGTGCATGCCTGATACAGCGATGATGTGCACGATGCCGGTATTGATATACGATTGCAATAGTGGTCTGTCCAGGTCTTCTTTATAACCTATTAGCAGGGCTTCTGCTAAACCGGCGTGCTTTTTGTCAGGGATGTTTTCCCGAAGTATACCGAGCATTTTTTTACGGGTATCCAACAGTACCTTTTTAACGGTGTTACCCGGTCTTTTAGCGGCCAATTTGTAGTTGTCTTCACGGAGGTAGACCTGGTGCCATATCTTTTGGTGGCTGCAATATTGCTGATAATCGAATGCGAACGGATTGCCGGATGGCTGGATGCTTTCGGGCGATTTGACAATTAATAAGCGGCTGCCATTATCAATTTGGGGTAGCGGGCCTTCTTTACTAAAGTAAAGCAACAAACGCCCGTTAACCGGTTGCAGGCCTTTGTTGCTGACCAGGGCTATGATGGTGGCGGTTGTACTGTATGATCTTGCTTTCTCCGTGAGTGGTTCTTCGATGTCGACCAGGAGTGTATCGCTGGTTTTAATATGATGCGCAAACCAGTCGTTGCGGTGTTGCGGATCCTTGTAATGACAGAGCAGTATACCTGTTGAAAAAAGGAGCAGATTGATCAGGGCGCCCTGAACGGATTGGTACCTGTAAAGCAGGGTAGTGGATGTTCGTGAAAGTAGTGCCAGGACTGTGATACAGCCCACGGCCAATAGCCAGGCGGGGAGGGGGGCGATAGGGCTGAGTGTTTGGAAAAATATGCCAGCTGTAAAGGGTATCAGGATACGTAAAAAAGGTGCTTCTTTCCAGTCTAATATTCTGGGAAAACGCATACTAAAAGATAGGATTCTCTGTTATGAATATGGAACCAGCGTTGAGGAAGTTTTGACCCTGAGAAGAAGAAAAAAGCACCACATCTACCGACTCGGTAGAAATTAGGATAAGGTAATAATGGTAATGGGAAATAAGGTAGCTGCGGTGCTTAAATCAGGTTGGGAAAGATCAGAATAAAATTTCCTCAAAGTTTTTGTCAGAAACAAAGGCCTTGAGGAAATCTGTCGGCTGGCTTCCACAGGAGTATTGGATTTTGAAAAACGGGATGATAGCAACTCTCCGATATCTAATTTCAGACAAAATTCTAACCTGCCCATACAATGGGCTATTTATTAAATACGGATTTTTCGTCAGTTTATTTACGGGTGTATGACCCCCGTTTTTTTACGGGGTTGAAAGCCCGGTTTTTTGCGGTATTATCCCCGCCGCTTTAACGGTTTTTTTTGGATGTTTTCAACGTGACTCCTTGAAATACTTCACTTTATGAATAATGCTAATTCGTAATTATATGGCTAACATTCAATTGTAGCCGAAGTTCTGCGCCTTGGGTGACTACTTTTACATCGGTATCCAAATCATTCATGTTTAAATCCCCCAAGCAATGACAACTATTCAGAAAAAATCCTTAAAGGTAGGTAGCTATGTAGACACTAACCATGTTGACACTGTAATTCGCAATTACAAGAGAGAAAGGTGGGTGCACAATTCAGAGCACATCGGTAAGGAAGATTCATTGAGCGTATGGTACAGCGTAGAAGAACTGGAAGGGTTCATTGAGCGGATAAAAGCCAACGGCGGCGATGGCATCAAAATGTATTTTGCCGCATACCCCGAAAATTTTGAGAAAAGACCCGAATACAGTGGACGTCAGACAATCGTGATGGTAGCTACCCGTAGCCGTCAAACAGAGGCTGGTGTAGCTAATAAAGATCTCTACACCAATCCTGGTCAGATACTAGCCTACAACCTCGGTAGCATTTGTCCTCCGAACTGCGGTACAGGCGGTCAAACCAAACCACCCAGCAAACCTGGTGAAACCGGTGATGCAGATGATTGGGGCGGCATTGGCGTAACGATCGTTGATCGTGGTGCTAAAGGTCTCACTATCGTTTAATCGGCCTTACTATATTGGAAAACCCCTGTTGACCCCCAGCAGGGGTTTTCCATTTAAGTAGATCGTCGATCGAAATATATGTTATATTGAGCGCCATGAATATTCCGGGTTACTTGTATGTAGAATTCATCAGTTTGCTGGCTTCGCTTCACCTGCTCTTCAGGAAGAATACGCCCTTCTACCTGAAGTTGTTTTCGCCGTACCTGTTGTTAACGCTGATCGTGGAGATCACGTCCTGGCAGATGATCAACAACCAGGTTAATTCGTCGGATCTGATCTTTCCTTTCTCTGCCTTCGAATTTGAGTTTTATCTCTTCATACTATATCATATCATTCAAACGCCCGGCATTAAGAAAGCGGTGCTTTATGCGCTCGTGATCTATCCGTTGCTTGCGGTGTTCAATATTTACTATCTCCAGGCAGGCGTTTTCCCCTCATTTACCTATTCATTGGGTTGCCTGTTGATTGTTACCATCTGCATCTACTATTTCTATGAGCTTTTTCACCTGCCAAGTTCGGTGAACCTGTTGCGTGAACCGGCTTTCTGGATCTGCACGGGGCTGTTGTTCTTTTATATTTGCAGCTTACCGCTGTTTGGCATGTACAGTTTGATTTACCGGGCAACGACCATCATCATGGAAAATATATCGGTTATATTGACCGTCATGAACGTGTTGTTGTATACTTTATTTACAGTCGCTTTTCTGTGTGTTGTTCGTTTTCGTAAACCGATACTGAAGTCCTGAAAGGGCGATGGGGAGCCGGCTGCACTTAATTTTTTGTAAATTGCCGTTTGCCATCCTTACACTTGTACAGTTAACAGTAATATCAGCATGAATAATCAGGGCCAGGAGTTATATGTAATGCTACTTATCAGCAGTGTGTTGGCCATTGCTGTGGTGACGTTTATCGTCATTGTCGTTTTGCAATATCAGCGCAGGCAGCATC
Organism: Paraflavitalea sp. CAU 1676; assembly: GCF_029223285.1. Lineage (GTDB taxonomy): Bacteria > Bacteroidota > Bacteroidia > Chitinophagales > Chitinophagaceae > Paraflavitalea. The sequence continues at coordinate 62,503 of NZ_JARHUJ010000014.1, forward strand.
GGCATGAAAAAGAATTGACGCGTATGAAAGACCAGTACGAGCAGGAAGTGTTACGTTCTCAGTTGGAGATGCAGGAAGAGACGTTCAAAATGATCGGTGAAGAGCTTCATGATAATATTGGGCAGGTATTGTCGGTCGTGAAATTGTCGCTGGCCATTTTGCCGATCGAAAAGGACCATCCGGCGTTTGAGTCCATCCTGAATTCAAGGCAGATCCTGAACCAGGCGGCCATCGATCTGTCGAACCTCACCAAGAGCATGCATACCGACCGGATCGCTAAAGTGGGGCTGGTAGAGGCGATCGGGTTTGAGATGGAGAGTATTCGCAAAAGCGGACTGATGAATGTACGTTTCGAGGCTGAAGGGGTTGAAGATCACTTTTTTGCCGGAGAGAAGGCCATCTTTCTGTTCCGCATGTTCCAGGAGATGCTTAACAATATTTTAAAACATTCACAGGGCACCCAAGTCAACCTTAACTTGTCATTTTCACAAGACAATAAGTTCACACTTGTTTTGGCCGATAATGGTGTTGGTTTCGATGTAGAGGCGAAGAGAAATTCCGTGTCTTCCTCTTCCGGTGTTGGATTAAAGAGTATCTTCAACAGGGCAAAATTGATAGGGGCCAACCTGGATATGAAAAGTATGCCTGGGAAGGGGACCACAGTAACCATTCAATTATCTTTGCCACAAGAAAGTTAAGCTCCGAATGACAGTTGGAAAAAAAATACAAGTAGCGGTTGCTGATGACCATACGCTGATGCGTAAGGCGCTGGCCAGGTTGATCAGTACCTTTGATAATTATACCATCCTCTTTGAGGCAGACAATGGCTCGGATGTAAAAGAGAAGATCGGACGGCACGTTATTCCCGACATCCTGTTGCTTGATGTGAATATGCCCGGTATGGACGGCTATGAAACGGTAAAGTGGTTGTTCAAGAACCACCCGCATATTAAAGTGCTGGCCCTGTCTATGTCGAGCGATGAAAGCACGATCATCCGCATGCTGCGTTTGGGCGCCAAGGGGTATATCATGAAGAACACGGAGCCCGAGGAGCTGAAGATGGCCCTCGATTCTGTCATGGAAAAGAACTTCTATCTTTCAGAGTATATTTCAGGTAAGATCATCAGCGGGCTGCATAAAGACATCGACCAGCCCGAAGAACCGGTGTCTTTGACAGAAAAGGAAAAAGAGTTTCTGCAATGGGTGTGTTCCGAACTCACCTACAAAGACATAGCGGCCAAAATGTTTGTAAGTCCGCGCACCGTAGATGACTACCGCAATTCCCTCTTCGATAAATTAAAGGTCAAGACCAGGGTAGGCCTGGTGCTGTATGCCATCCGGAACGGCATGGTGGAGGCTTAGGGGAAATTAATCCAATAACTTCTTTACGTAAAACATCTGCCCGAGGTGGTAGATGTTGTGCTGTATGTATCCATCCAGCATGTAACCCACATTATAGGCACGATGGGGGACCGGGTCTTCCAGCACAGAGTCTTCGCAATTGTTGAGCAGGTCGAGGATGTGCTGGTTGGTGGCCTTAAGCTCCTTTACACCGTTCTTCCAGGTGTGGATGGTGGGGTCTATCACGCGCCAGTCGTACTGTTCGTAGTACCTCACGTCTTTGGTGTCGTCGTTTTCGAGCCGGCTTTGCACGAACTGTGCCCAGTTGATGATGTGGTAAAGCAGCTCTATCAGGGCATGACCTTTTTCATCGGGATTTACAAAGACCGTGGAGGGGTCTACCTGGTCCAGCAGGCTGTACAGGGACCGCCCATACCAGGGATCGCCGGTGAGCGTTTCCTGCAGGCTTTGGGTGATCTTTAGTATTTGGGTGTTCATGGCAAAAGTTTGAATCGTACAGGAAAGGTAAACACATTTGCCAATAAAAAACCCGGCCAGGGGCCGGGATACATTCAGGTACCGGTTACGAAAGGATTTATGGTGGCGATGATACCCTGGGTGTCTCGTGCCAGGTTGTGTAGTTGATGACGCTTTTGATTGGATCCCGGAATTGATGAGATTTCATAAAAAAGGGGACATCTTCTCAGATATCCCCTTACGTAATGCTATAACTGCCTGGCTTATTTGCTCAGGTACATACTTCTGTCTTTGTAGAGCTGGCGGAAGTAAGGATCGCGCAGGTCCTTGATGAAGCGGATGGCTTCGCCGGTCGACTTCATTTCGGGTCCGAGTTCCTTGTTTACGCCGGGGAACTTCTCAAAGCTGAACACAGGCTCCTTGATCGCGTATCCCTTGAGGCGTTTTACCACCTTCAGGTCGCGGAGCTTTTGGGTACCGAGCATTACTTTGGTGGCAATGTTGAGGTACGGTATCTGGTAAGCTTTGGCGATGAACGGCGTGGTACGGGATGCCCTTGGGTTGGCCTCGATCACATACACTTTACCATCCTTGATGGCAAACTGGATGTTGATAAGACCCTTGATCTTCAGGGCGAAGGCGATCTTTTTAGCATATTCTTCCATAGTCTCCACGATGAGCGGAGAGAGGTTGAACTGGGGCAGTACCGCGTTGCTGTCGCCAGAGTGGATACCAGCAGGCTCGATATGCTCCATGAGACCCATGATGTGAACGGTTTCTCCGTCGCAGATGGCGTCGATCTCAGCTTCCTGACAGCGGTCGAGGAAGTGGTCAATGAGGATCTTGTTGCCGGGGATATGCTTGAGCAGGCTGATCACTGCCTTTTCTACTTCTTCGTCGTTGATCACGATACGCATCCTTTGCCCGCCCAACACGTAGCTGGGGCGAACAAGTACGGGATAACCTACTTTGTTGGCCACCTCGACGGCTTCATCCACATCGAAGGCTGTTCCGTAATCGGGGTAAGGGATCTTGAGTTCTTTCAGCAGGTCACTGAAACGGCCGCGGTCTTCGGCGATGTCCATGCTATCGTAAGAGGTACCGATGATCTTGATGCCTTTATTGTGAAGACGTTCTGCGAGCTTGAGGGCTGTTTGGCCACCGAGCTGCACGATCACTCCTTCGGGCTTCTCGAGTTCGATGATCTCCCAGAGGTGCTCCCAGAATACCGGTTCGAAGTAGAGCTTATCGGCCATGTCGAAATCGGTAGAAACTGTTTCGGGGTTACAGTTGATCATGATGGCTTCGTAACCGCTCTCCTTGAGGGCGAGCAGGCCGTGTACGCAGCAGTAGTCGAATTCGATACCCTGGCCGATGCGGTTGGGGCCCGAACCCAATACGATCACTTTCTTTTTATTGCTGGGCTTGCTTTCGTTTGCGTTGCCACCTTCGAAAGTAGAGTAGAAGTAGGGTGTTTTGGCTTCGAACTCGGCGCTGCAGGTATCTACCATTTTATATACACGGGTGATGCCGGCTGCCTTGCGTTTTTCGTAAACGGCCTCGTCGTTGCCATCCTGCATGATGATAGAGATCTGCTGATCGCTGAAGCCGAGGAATTTGGCCTGTTTCAGCAGGTCTTCGGGCAGGGTGTTGAGTTTGTATTTCGCGATCTCCTTTTCCAGGTTCACGATCTTCTGGATCTCGTTCACGAACCAGCGGTCGATACCGGTGGCTTTGGAAATAGTGCCTACGGATACGCCGAGGGTGAGTGCGTCCTTAATACGGAATATGCGATCCCATTTCGGGATCTTGATGTATTCGATCAGTTCTTCGGCGTGCATACGGCTGTGACCGTAGTAGCCGAGGCCTACTGCGTTGTTCTCGAGGCTCTGACAGGCTTTCTGGATGGCTTCGGTGAAGCTGCGGCCGATGGCCATTACTTCTCCTACGCTCTTCATTTGCAGGCCGAGGGTATCGTTGGCGCCCTTGAACTTATCGAAGTTCCAGCGGGGCATCTTTACGATCACATAGTCGAGGGCTGGCTCGAAGTAGGCCGATGTGGTCATGGTGATCTGGTTCTTCAGCTCATCGAGGTTATAGCCGATGGCCAGCTTAGCGGCGATCTTGGCGATAGGGTAACCGGTGGCTTTGGAGGCCAGGGCTGAAGAACGGCTTACGCGGGGGTTGATCTCTACAGCGATCAACTCTTCCGTATCGGGGTTGAGGGCGAACTGTACGTTACAACCGCCGGCGAAATTGCCAAGGCTGCGCATCATCAGGATGGCCTGGTCGCGCATGTCCTGGAAGGCGGTATCGCTAAGGGTCATGGCGGGCGCTACCGTGATGGAGTCGCCGGTGTGTACACCCATGGGGTCTACGTTCTCAACGGTACAAATGATCGATACGTTATCGTTCTTATCGCGGAGCAGTTCGAGCTCGTATTCCTTCCAGCCCAGTACGGCTTTTTCTACCAGTACTTCGTGGATGGGGGAGGCTTTAAGGCCTTTGTCGAGTGCTGCTTCCAGTTCTGTTTTGTCGTGTACGAAACCGCCTCCGGTACCACCGAGGGTAAAGGAAGGACGAATAACGAGGGGGAACCCGATCTGCTGGGCAAATTCCTTTCCTTCGAGCAGGGAGTTGGCTACTCTTGAGGGTGCCACGGCTACGCCGATCTTCACCATCAGCTGGCGGAATTTCTCACGATCTTCTGCCGTGTCGATGGCGGCGACGTCTACGCCGATCATCCGTACATGATATTTTTCCCAAACACCCAGCTCCTCTGCTTCTTTGGCCAGGTTGAGGGCTGTTTGTCCACCCATGGTGGGCAATACGGCATCGATCTGGTTTTCTTCCAGGATCTGCTCAATACTTTCTACTGTTAAGGGCAGCAGGTACACTTTGTCGGCCATCATGGGATCGGTCATGATGGTAGCCGGATTACTGTTGATGAGGATCACTTTGATCCCTTCTTCACGGAGACTACGGGCGGCCTGTGAGCCGGAGTAGTCGAATTCGCATGCTTGTCCGATGATAATTGGGCCTGAACCGATGATAAGTACTGACTTGATCGAGGTGTCTTTGGGCATCTTCTTTTACGCTGTTTTTTTCCTTTTTTAATAAAATTCCCACGGCTTACTGGCGGGATAAATTGCGCAAAAGTAAGGTGATGGGGGGAATTCTGCGGATTATTTTTTAGTTCATGGCAAAGTTGACGGGAAGGTGGTCGTTATGAGCGATTTAGGAGGAGGCCATAATGAGAGGCGAAGGATAGGCGGCCTGGAGGCGGTGACGTGACTGCGTTTCTGCCTTCAAAGGGTTCCCGGGCTTCGGTGGGATGAGAGATACGGGGATGATTGGTGTACGGTGTGGCTGGTGAGGCCTGGGGAGCGTGAGGGTGACCGATAAAGAAATTGACCGTGGAGGACGGGAGGTGCTCACACGTGGTCGAAGATAGAAGTGGTGGTGAGGATAGAAAATGCTTAGACGTGATCGATGAGGGGGAGATGAGGAGGAATATCGTGGGAACCCTAATGGCTGGTATGGCGGAGATACCTGTCTGGTACAGGGCTGATACGGAGCCGGGTCTCGGTAAGGTCTCGATAAGGTCTCGAAAAGGTCTCTACAAGGTCTCGATAAGGGTGATGTTGTACGTAAGGAGTGAGGCTGATTGGCCAGCTTTTGCGAGACTGGACCGTGGTGTGTTGGTGACGGCAAACCCAGTTTGGGAAGTTGGGCCCCGAATTGGGAACGAATTAAGGGCTGCATAAAAAAGCCCCTGCAACCGGCAGGGGCTATATTTTGCTGGTCGGAAATTAAAAGTTGATTACGAATTGTGAAAAGCAGCGATCTCGATATCGTCGAGAGGGACGCCACCCTGGCGGACGAACTTCTTTTCTGCTGCCACCTGACGCTTTTCCTCAAAACGACTCTTGATACGGAATACCCATTTCTGCTTCGCTTCTGTTCCCTTAAACATCCCTACTATGGACCCTACCGATAATGCCAGTAGTAACACCGTCCTATTACGTATCATACTCATAAAACAAAGGTTGTAGATTTATACTTTCATTTCATATTCTCTTAGACAATTTATATACGCCAAAAGCTGTTCCAAGGTTCACTTTTTTTCATACAACTAAGTGGGTATTTTCAAAAACTTAACAGTCTACCGGCGAATTAAAAAATCCTATACTCTTTATACAAATTGTCGTGCCGGGTAACCCGCTTTTTGAACTTTTAATATTAGTTTAATATTAGCTATTCAATCGGGTTTTTGGTTGCCCGGATTTGTTCTGCAATTAGTCGATTTTTTAAATGTCTACGTAAACAATTCGAGTGAATGGTGGTCAATTTATAGTGAATAGCGGGATGCAGCCATTAAGTGGATCCTGGCCTGTAAACACCCTGACTTATTCTGCTTAAGAAGTATTGATAATTCTCATTAAAAACCTCCACAGTGCTTCTGGTATCTGTGTTATTCGACAGGATTGGTATTACTACATCTTACCGCAGGCCGTGGAACAAACAGTAGTTAATTGCGCTTATGCCCGTAAACATCCAAGATGATAGAGAAGTCCGAAAATACCGTATCCGAAATTGGTTTCGCCTTAGTTTTGCAATTCTACTAACCCAAAAAATGATTTGATTTGATGCGTTCACTGGTCTTTGTTCTCCTATGCTGTACCCAATGTATTCAGGCCCAGCAATTCCCACCTGTCAATTACCCCAAAGGGTATTTCCGTAATCCGCTGGATCTTCCGATGGACCTCAGCGGCAACTTCGGCGAGCTGCGGCCCAACCATTACCATATGGGGCTCGACCTGAAGACCCTCCGGGTAGAGAACAAACCGGTGTATGCTGCTGCCGACGGGTATATCTCGCGTATAAAGATTGAGGCCGGTGGTTTTGGCCGCGCCATTTACATCAATCATCCCAATGGGTACACTACCCTCTACGCGCACCTGAACGATTTCAACCCCCGGCTGGAGAAGTGGGTAAAAGAGCAACAGTATGCGCGCGAATCGTGGAATATCTTTCTCGAATTATCGCCTCAGCAATTCCCGATCAAAAAAGGAGACTTTATCGCCTATAGCGGTAACACCGGCGGTTCGCAGGCCCCGCATGTACATTTCGAGATCAGGCGTACGGCCGACGATGTGAACCTGAACCCGATGCTGTTTGGTTTTCCGCTGGCCGATAACACCAGTCCGCGCATTCTGCGCCTCGCGGTATATGACCGTACGAAAAGTATCTACGAGCAAGCGCCAAAAATGATTGCGGTGAAGGCAGCCGGTAATAACTATGCTACTTCGCCAGGCCTTATCACGGTTTCTTCGCCCAAAGTGAGCTTTGCCGTGACGGCCTTCGATACACATACCGGGTCGACCAACCTCAACGGGATCTATGAGGGGCTGCTGTATGTCGACAATGAGGCGGTAACAGGTTTCAGGATGGATAATATCAGTTATAGCGATACCAGGTACCTCAATGCCCATATTGATTACCGCACCAAGGCCAATGGTGGTGCCTGGCTGCAGCATCTGTCCGAACCGCCGGGTTATATCAATTCCATTTACAAGCGTTTCAAGGGTAATGGGGCGATTGATGTGAGCGATGGCCTGGTTCATCCGGTTCGCATTGTAGTGCGCGATGCGTATGGTAATGCCTCCTCGCTTGAATACTCCATACAATACAACGGGCATGTTGAAGTACCAGTAGTCAATGATGCCAAAATGTTCTACCCTTTTATGCTGGATGGCTTCGAAGCAGAGCAATGTGAATTTTATATCGGAGAGCGTAGTTTGTACGATTCCGTGCACATTAAGCATAGCCGGTCGGCCAATACGCATCCGCAGGCTGCTTCGGATGTACATACTATCGGGGCTCCAACGATCCCCCTGCAGGAAGCTTTCCTGGTGAGGATACAGCCTACCCGGCAGCTGACAGCTGCGGAATGGCAAAAGACCGTGATGCAGTGGTATAGCGGCAGTAAGAGCGACGTGCAGCGGGTTGAATGGAAGAATGGCTGGGCTTCGGCGCGATTCCGGGATTTTGGTTCGTTCCGGTTGCTGACGGATGATACACCGCCGGAGATCGTTCCTTCGGGTTTTGCCGATGGGGCCAATCTGAGCAAGGCCACCCGCCTGGTCTTTTCGGTGACCGACAATCTTGGCCGGGGTAAAAACGTACGTACCCTGCTCGATGGCAAATGGTTACGGTTTACGAACGACAAAGGCCGTTTTTTTATTTATAAGTTTGACGAACTTTGCCCGCCCGGATCGCATGAACTTACCATTTCGGCCGAAGATGAGGCCGGCAACCGGGTGGAGAAGAGCTTCCGGTTTACGCGGTAGGTAAAGGCGCAGCCGTGGTGCAGCTCCCTAGAGGCGGCCCGGGAGGAGCCTACGTGGTAGGGTGCTCATGGCAGCTGTTATATTAATTAAGAATCGATTTATACAATTTCAGAACGCATAATGGTTACACTACAAGCAGGCGATAAAGCGCCTGCCTTCAAAGGCAAAGATCAGGATGGCAAGGTGGTATCGCTGAGTGAATTCAAAGGCAAAAAAGTGGTTTTGTACTTCTACCCGCAGGATGGCACGCCTACCTGCACGGTGCAGGCCTGCAACCTGCGCGATAATTACAGCCTGCTCAAGGCGGAAGGTTTTGAGATCCTGGGCGTGAGCCCGGATGAAGCAGTAAAGCATAAAAAGTTCGAGGCGAAACATCAATTACCTTTTACGTTGCTCGCCGACCCCGAACATAAGATCATAGATAAATATGGCGTATGGGATGAAAAGCAGCTCTACGGACGCAAATACATGGGGCTGTTGCGCACTACGTTCGTGATCGATGAAAAAGGGTTCATCCGAAAAGTGATCCTGCGCCCCAAAAGCAAACAGCATGCTGAAGAGATCGTTGCGGCGTGGAAGGAACAGGAAGTACTGATCTAACAGACCTCCAACCAGGCTGTTTTCAACTGATCGTACTGAGCCAGTGCTACCACTGCGTTTAGTCTGCGCTGATATTTACCCCTGCCCGAAATAGGTGACACCATTGCCCCTCTCCGGGGATTGATTGCGCTATGCAATCTGCAGATATTTGTGAGGTGCAATCATTATTCATGTAGTCATGGAAAATAAGATATTATCCAGGCCGCTCAAGACCTGGCTGACCGTAGTGTTGATCATGGCCTGCCTGCTGGCAGCCTGCAAAAAAGATCGAGGTGAGGGGCATCGCACCCCTCTATTGGAAGCCGGCTATATGCCGGGTGTACTGGATGAGTTCCGCATTTTACTGGGCGAAGGCGTCGCTGGTGTATAGGCCAACTTTCTTTTCAGGTAGGGGTTTTATCGAGCCGCCGGCATGTGAACAGCATCCGGCGGTATTTTTTTAATAGTCATTCAATCAATCGGAAAGGGTTTTTACTCAAGTAGCGTTCTGCCTGTAGTATCGGGACAGTACTTTTAGTGTCTTGTCCCTGCTGTACCAATTAACAGTCTATGTGTAGAACGTTGTTATTGTGGTGCTTTTTTCTAACGTGTTGGTTTCGTTTGCCTGCACAGCCACCCTTTCTTTTTTTCGATAAGCTGACCGCCCAGGATGGACTTTCGCATAACAAGGTCAATTGTATCCTGCGCGATCAACGGGGCTTTATGTGGTTTGGTACCAACGACGGACTGAACCGCTACGACGGCCACAACTTCCTTGTTTTTCAACATCGCCCCGGCGACAGCACCTCCATCTCGGGCAACATTATCAATGACATACTGGAAGACGAACAGGGCGTGCTCTGGATCGCTACGGCCGATGGTGGCCTCACCAGGTATGATCACCGGCAGGCGCCCAGCCGGCAGTTCAGACAATACCGGCATTTGCCAGGCAACCCAGGCTCTCTCCCCATCAACATACTGAATAAACTGCTGCTCGACGATCGTGGTTTTTTGTGGATTGGTACCGGCGGGGCTGGTTTGCTGCGCTTCGACCGGTTGAAGGAAAAGTTCATAGAGCCTGTTCCGCGCAGCACACGCACAATCCTGGATATGAAGCTGGATAGTTCCGGTGTATTGTGGGTTGGGCGTGTGGGCGGCGGCATGCTGAAGGTGAATACGCATACCCTTCAGCACGAGACAGATGCAGCCTATGACGACCTGTATGCGAAACTGCCTCACGTAGCTATAACTGCCATTCACACGGACGACCGGCAACAGGTTTGGTTTGGATCGTGGGATAAGTTCCTCTACCGCCGTGCCGCCAATGGACGGGAAACGGTTTTCCAGCAGTCGGGAAATGCTTTCACTTTCACCAACGATGAGCTTAGCTGTTTTGCCACCGATGCGAAAGGACGATTGTGGATGGGCGGTAGAATGGCCGGTCTCCACATTTATGACCATCGCAGCGGGCGTTTTTATAATTACCGGTACGACCCTGCGCGGGAGGGCACGATTGCCGACAACCGCATCAATTGTTTGTACAATGACGGGCATGGGATCATTTGGGTGGGTACCAACCGGGGTATCAGCATCCACCGGCCGGCACAGCAGCAGTTTGCCCAATGTTTTCTGCCACGCCTGGAAGGGAAGGAGATCACTATCTACGATTTTTATGACCGGAAGGGTGATCTGTGGGTGGGCACCAGCGAGGGTATTTTTATCCGGCCTACCGGCTCGGATGCGTTTATCCATAAACCATTACGCTACCGCAATTATCCTTTGCGCGTAACTAAAATATATGAGGATGTAGATGGTGCGTTGTACCTGGGTACTGACTATTCCCTGTTCCTGCTGGACATTGACTCCTGGCAGGTTACCCTGTTGCCCAATACCGATAAGGACCGCGTGATGAACCGGGTCATCGAATCGCGGATAGTTTCGATCGTCCGGGATACCATTGGCGGGCATCCGGTGTTACTAACCGCGCCTTATGGACATTTTATTACCTATTATGATCTCACCGATAAACGATGGGTTTCGCGGCATGATACTGTCCGCAATATCATCGACAGCTTCAGGCTGGGCGACAATAACCTCATCCGTAAAATATACAAAGGGCGCAATGGCCGTTTGTGGCTCACCTCCGTTTCGGATGGGTTGGGTATGAACGAACGTAACAATATTCCGGCTTTCCGCTTTTTTTCGAACGACTCAGGTAGTCCGGAGGGCATCAGTAGCAATCATGTATTCGACCTGCAGGAAGACGGCGCGGGCCGTTTGTGGGTAAGCACCTATGGAGGCGGATTGCATTGGTTCAACCCGCAAAGCCTGACTTTTACGCATGTGCCCGTTTCCAATAACCTGCTCGAGGGTATCCAGGTGGATGCGCGTGGGCAGGTGTGGATGATCAGCAATGGCAACATTCATAAATATGATCCGCAACGGAGGGCTTATGTTTCTTTCGAGCTTCCCGATATCGATAAATCGGGCGGGGTGCGGGGTGATATTTTTAAGGATCAGAAAGGACGGTTTTATGTGGCGGGCGCTAATTACTTTATCGCTTTTGACCCCATTGGTGTGCGGGAAACCAGGCAAACACCGCAGGTGTTCTTTACCGATTTCAAGGTTTTCAATGAATCGAACAGTGAACTGCTGCAGGAGCAGCACATTCGTTTACGTTATGGCCAGAATTACTTTACGGTCGAGTTTGCTGCGCCCGACTACTCAGCCAGCCGATCACTCCATTACTCGTATATGCTGGAAGGAAGAGACCGTGACTGGATCGATATTGGTTCGCGCAACACCCTCGAGTTCTCGAACCTGGAAGCCAAGGATTATGTGCTGAAGGTGAGGGCCACGGCTGCGGGCCTTCGCAATGAAGAGGTGGCTACTTTGCTCATCACGATCATTCCCCCGGTTTGGCAGCGTTGGTGGTTCTATGCGCTTTGTGGTTTTTCGATCGGGGTGATCTTCTATTTCATTTACAAGTACCGGTTTGACCAGCTTTTGAAGCAGCAGGCCATTCGCAATAAGATCGCCCAGGACCTGCATGACAATGTAGGCTCCACCCTCAGTAGTATTTCGGTGTATAGCCAGGTAGCCAAGATCTACCATGAGCAGAACCGCGGTAAAGACTTGAAGCAGGCGTTGGAGAAGATCAGTGAAACGTCGGTGGAGATGATCTCGGAAATGAATGATATCGTGTGGACGATCAACCCCCGGCACGACAGCATGGATACCATTTTGCAAAGAATGGAGTCTTTTGCCCGGCCCTTGCTGGCCTCGCAGGGTATCCACTTTCATTTCGAGGTGGATCCCGGCGTCAACATGCTGAACCTGGAGATGACGCGCCGCAAGAACTTCTACCTTATATATAAGGAGGCAATAAACAACGCCTTGAAATATGCGCAATGTAAGAATCTGTGGGTAAAGATCGGTGTGCGGCAGCATCACCTGTTTTTGGTGGCTACCGACGACGGCATCGGGTTCGACCCCGCTACGGTGCAACTGGAAACGGCGCAGTCACTCTCCGGCAATGGCTTGCGCAATATGGAGATGAGGGCCGAGGAGATGCGGGGGCGCTGGAAGATCGACAGTTTGGCCGGCAAGGGGACCACGGTGCACCTGCGGTTCCCGATCGTGTAGGGGAAACGTGATTGATGGCTTCAGGCAGGAGTTAAGAAGCGTTCATGACAGGTTTGTTGGGCATGGGTGTTTGGTAAGCCTGGGTCTTCTCCCCGGATATGGGGATTGTGGCGGCAACCTATTATTCAGACATTTGATAAAATCCATTTTATGAGTTTGCGGATCGCGATTTTTGATGACAACAAGAATATCCGGGAAAGCATTACGCTGTTGCTGGACACGGTGCCCACTTTTGAAGTGGTGGGCTCGTTTTCGCATGTACTGGATTGTGTGGATGATGTTCGGTCGTGCAAGCCGGATATTGTTTTAATGGACATCGAGATGCCCGGCATGACGGGGATCGAGGCGGTGGCCGCCATCCGGAAAGAATATCCGCACATACAGGTGTTGATGCAAACGGTTTTTGAGGATGACGACCGGGTGTTCGACTCTATCTGCTCGGGTGCTTCGGGCTATATTCTCAAAAACCACCTCAATACCAGGCTGGTGGATGCCATCAATGAGCTGCAGTATGGCGGCTCGCCGATGTCGCCGTCCATTGCACGTAAGGTACTGGGTAAGCTGCAGCAGATCCCGCAGCATGTGAAACCCGAAGAGGCACCCGACTACCGCCTCACAGTTCGTGAAAAAGAGGTGCTGGCCTGTATTGTAGAAGGCCTGAGCTATAAGATGATCGCCGACCGGCTCACCATCAGTTATGAAACGGTACGCAGCCATGTCAAGAAGATCTATGAGAAGTTGCATGTGGCTTCGTTGACCGAAGCGGTGGCGAAGGCCATCCATCAACGCATCGTTTAGTATTTGTATTCTATATCTACCCCCCTTCATTTGTCTTCTTTCTCTTCTTCAAATTTATCTGTTACCCGGTTGAATCTTTCCCCATATCCGGTCACCCCGTTACGGGTTTTGGTGATTGTATACATGAGATAAGCCGGGCAATTTTGTGTACGCTATTGTATCACAAAAAAAATGTTAGCCATGAGTAAAAGACTTTTTACCCTGTTAGGGATGTTATTGCTATTGAGTACCCTGGGGTTGGGACAGTATTCTTCTTTTAGAGCGCCGTTGCCGCTGGTTAAAAACATTCAGTTGTCGACTGGCGTGAAGCTCGAGTACGTCGAGCAGGGCGATGCAAAAGGTATTTCAGTTATCCTGTTGCATGGGTTTACCGATTCCTGGCATAGCTGGGAGCCGGTACTGCCGCTCTTGCCTGGTAATGTGCATGTGCTGGCAGTTACATTGCGCGGCCATGGCAATTCCGATAAGCCTGCAACAGGGTATGCGATGCACGACTTTTCGGCCGACATCGCCGCATTTCTCCACCAACAAAAAATCAGCAATGCTATCGTGGTAGGGCATTCTATGGGTTCTATGATCGCCCAGCAGTTTGCCCTCGACCATCCCGAAATGACGAAGGGCCTGGTATTGGTAGGCAGTTTCGCTGATTTTTCTAACAATGCCGCTGTGCAGGAGTTTGCGCAGTCGCTGGAGGGATTGAAAGATCCTATCGACCGCGAGTTTGCTGCTTCCTTTCAACAGGGTACACTGGCCAATCCAATTCAACCGGCATTCCTGAAAACGATGATTGGTGAAAGCTGCAAGGTGCCGGCGCATGTATGGAAGAAAGTGGGGCAATCGCTGTTTCACGTTAATTACCTCGCGCCGTTGAGATCATACACAAAGCCGGTCAAAATCATTTGGGGCGACAGGGATGTTTTTTCTCCGCGGCACGACCAGGAGTTGTTGACCGTGGCGCTCTCTGGTTCCACAGTATTGGTCTACGAGGGCATCGGGCATGCTGTGCATTGGGAATCGCCCAGCCGGTTTGCCGACGACCTGATCACTTTTATCAATGGGTTTTAATGATGACGAACGCTTTTTGGCGGTCTATAAACACTAATCAATTGTTGCTGTATGAAAACCTGGCAATTAATTAAAAGACTATGGAAGCGGATCAATGTTTATGACAGGGTGCTCGACGATCTGCCGGCTCCCGACTTTAATGTGAAAATCATTTTTTATGAGAAGTAGTTATGTGATGGGCTTCGCGCTTTGCATCGTTTCGGTAGTGATCATGCTGGAAGCGTATGACAGTCCGGCCCTGGGCGAAGAGACCGCCGGGCGTGCGATCACTATATTTTGTTCGCCTTCGCTCGACCTGTCGAAACTCAAAGCGGGGAATGCTCCTTTGATCAAAGGATTGGGCAATCTTCATTTCGAAATATCTACCCGGTCGAAGCAGGCGCAGCGGTATTTTGACCAAGGATTGATGCTGATGTATGCATTCAATCATGGCGAGGCGGCGCGGTCGTTCCTGGAAGTGACCCGGTTGGATTCTTCTGCTGCGATGGGATGGTGGGGTATGGCCATGGTGTTGGGGCCCAATTACAATGCGGCGCTCAATCCTTCGAGCCTGGAAGAGATCAATAAGTCTATGACGAATGCGAAGCAGCATGAATGGAAAGCTAGTGCCAAAGAAAAGTGGCTGATCAACGCGCTGCTGAAACGCTATCCTGCGGAGCCGGTGAGTGAAATGGCTCCCTTCCATGCGGCTTATGCTGCGGCGATGAAGCAGGCTTATGAGCAGTTTTCCCAGGATGCGGATGTGGCAACGTTGTATGCCGATGCGATGATGAACGAGCATCCCTGGAATCTCTACAGCAAAGATGGGAAGGCGCAGCCCTGGACGCCGGGCATCGAGCAGTTGCTGGAAGCAACGATGAAAAGGCATCCCAACCATCCGGGTGCGCTTCATTTATATATACATGCGGTGGAGGCATCGTCCACTGCATCGCGGGGCCTGCCGGCGGCGCGGAAATTATTGAACCTGGTGCCGGCTGCGGGGCACCTGGTGCATATGCCGGCGCATATCTATATCCGCACGGGGCATTATCACGACGGGGTGCAGGCTACTGAACTGGCGCAGGTTTCGGACAGCAGTTATATTGCCCAGTGCAAATCGCAGGGTACTTATCCACTATTGTATTTTCCGCACAATATCCATTTCCTGGCTGCCTGTGCTTTTCTGGAAGGCAATAGTAAGAAAGCGATGGAAGCTGCGTGGTCTGTATCGCGGCATGCGGACAGGCGTTACCTGGCCACCAATGGTACGGTACAGCATTATTATAGTATTCCTTTTTATGTGCTGGTGCATCTGGGCAAATGGGAAGATATTCTTTCTATTCCGGCTCCGGGCGGATCATTACAGTATCCCACCGCCATCTGGCATTATGCGCGGGGCATGGCTTTTACGGCCCGAGGTAAATGGCAGGAGGCTACTGCCGAGCTGAAGAAATTGAAAGCATATGCCGGCGAGTCCTCGCTGCGTTCATTACTCATATGGGAAACCAATAGTGCGCTGGACCTGATCTCTATTGCTGCGCTGACGCTGGAGGCTGAGATGCTGGCTTTCGGCCATCAATACGATCAGGCCATTGCGCTACTTCAACAGGCTGTGGTGATAGAAGATAAGCTTAACTACCAGGAGCCGCCCGATTGGTTTTTCTCGGTGCGTCATTCGTTGGGTCATGTGTTGTTGCAGGCGAAACGTTTTACAGAAGCCGAAGCTATTTACCGGGATGATCTGAAGATACTCCCCGAAAATGGCTGGGCCCTGATGGGTTTGTTAAAGAGCCTTGAAGGCCAGGAGCGAAATGCCGATGCGGAGCTGGTGCGCCAGCGTTTTGAGAAAGCCTGGCAGTGGGCCGATATTTCTCTAACCTCGTCGAGGAAGTACTGAACGGCTGCCGCACTTTTAAAGGGCGTTTCGACACTTTAACTGATTGAAGGAAACCCTGCAATCGGAATTAACGTATCAAAAATTATAAACCCGGAAGAAGCCACTGCCAGCACTGTCTATGCAGATAGGAGCTCCTTCTATGGGTTATCATAAGTTCTAAGGGTTTGGTTCCCTGTCCTTTCCAGGACAGGGATTTTTTTTACAGGCAACCCTCGTTAATAAAACGCCGTAAGGTTAGACACAGGAAACGATTTTTAATATGATGAAAAAAGTGTTTATCACCCTGGTTGTTTGTCTGGCGGTGTTTGTGGCTTGTACGAATGACAAAGAGGAGTTGCTCAATCCGTCTGGTAATGATTGCACGGGCGTCAATGCCAGCTTTGCGAATGATGTGTTGCCGATCATTCAGGCTAAGTGCCAGGGGTGCCATGGTGCGGGATCTACCAACGGTCCCGGGCAACTGACCAATTATAACGAGATTAAAAATGCTGCTGCAAAGATAAGAACGGCAGTAGTAACCGGGTATATGCCGAAAGTGGGCGGACCGCTTCCGTCGAGCGAGATCAAGATGATCAAGTGCTGGGTTGATTCAGGAACTCCCAATAATTAATTGCATGCGTAAGAGAACATGGGTGATACTCGGTTGTGGAGTGGTGGCGGCCATCATCGCGATGTACGCTTACCGGGAATATCACCGTGCCAATAAAAGTTTAGCGGCAGTGGAGGCCGATGCAACAGTAGAGGCTGTGGGGTTGGTGAATGAATTCCTTACCAATGATAGTGTGGCTTATAACAAATACCGGAATAAGATACTCGCAGTACATGGAATGGTTACATCGATCGATACGGCGGCGGGCGATTGTACGGTGGTGCTGGGCGATACCATAGCATTGTCTTCGGCGGTACGTTGCCTGGTCGACAGCGGTTTTGCTGCCACCGCCATCGCGTTAAAAAGGGGCGATCACATTACATTAAAAGGTGCTATCACTGGTTTCAAGAAAGACGAAACAGGGTTGCTGGGGTCGGATGTTGAACTGAACCGGTGTGTAGTTGCCGGTAAACCTTAAGTTTTACTTTAAAACTCTATTGAACAATGAATTTGCGTGTTATTGGCATAGCCAAGGTGCTTTTATTGCTATCCGTACTGGCTACTGCACAAGACAGATACTTTACCAAGAGTGGTAAGATCTCGTTCGTATCCAAAGGCAATATCGAGACCATTGCGGCTAAACATAAAGGTGTTACCTGTGTGCTGGATGCAAAGTCGGGCGCTCTGCAGTTTGCCGTGCTGATGAAGGGCTTTGAATTCGCCAAGGCTTTGATGCAGGAGCATTTCAATGAGAATTATGTAGAAAGTGACAAGTATCCAAAAGGCGATTTCAAGGGGCAGGTGAGCAACAATGGTGATGTGAAATATGGTCAGGATGGTGTGTATGCTGCGCGGGTAAAGGGTACCCTCACCATACATGGCATTAGTAAAGAGATCGAGGTGCCGGGCAATATTACGATCGGAAGCGGCAAACCTCAGTTGAATGCCAGCTTCAACATCCTGTTGTCGGACTATCAGATCAAGATCCCGGCCATCGTGAAGGAGAATATTTCCAATACAGTAACGATCACGATCGATTGCCCGCTGGACCCCCTTAAGTAATACTCAAACCTTTATAACTACTGAATTATGAATAAAAGAATAGGCGGCCGCCTGGCCGCATTGCTGTTGCTGGTCGTGGCCCATACAGCCTATGCGCAAGACGAAGACCTGCTGAAACAGCTTGGGCCCGATACGGCGAAGAAGGAGTATGTGAAGAATGCTTTTAAATCGTCGCGGGTAATCAACAACCACTCGATGGAGTTCATTGGCAAAGGGGTGATGGATGTGCGTATCCTGCACCGGTTTGGCACTATTCAAAACGGCTTCGAAGATCTTTTCGGCTTGGATGAGGCCAATACGCGTTTTGGGTTTGACTATGGGGTGGGGAAAAGCCTTACAATCGGTATAGGTCGAAGCAATGTGAACAAAGAACTGGATGGATTTATTAAATATCGTCCTATATGGCAATCGAAGGGGCCGGGTGGGTTTCCCTTCTCGGTGGTATTGATAACGGGCATGACAGTTAGAACACAGGATTTTCCCGAGCCCAAAGATGCGTATGAGTTCAAGCACCGGCTGGCTTTTTTTCAGGAAGTGATCATTGGCCGAAAGTTCAGTGAGGGGCTGAGCTTGCAGCTGAATCCTATCTTTTTGCACCGCAACCTGGTGCCGGGTGCAGAGGACGATAACAATACCTGGGCACTCGGCATGGGAGGGCGTGTCAAACTCTCTAAACGCACGGCTTTTGTGTTAGACTATACACCGATATTGGCTGGCCGGCAGGAGGGCACCAAGGACCCGATTGCAATGGGCTTCGATTTCGAGACCGGAGGGCACGTTTTTCAGCTGCATTTTACCAATGCCATCGGTATGAACGAACGGGCTTTCTTAACCACTACCACCGATGACTTCTGGAAAGGAGAGATCCGCTTTGGGTTCAACCTGTCGCGTGTATTCACCCTCAGTAAGAAAAAATAGGAATCCGGGTTTATTTTAACACGGCTGGATCATCCCGTAAGGGGTGGTCCTTTTTCATGGGCCGTATTTGCTGTCATGGCTTTATTGGCACCCGAGGGGGAGCGGCGCCTGGTGCGCTCAATTAATCTTATACATGAGCCTGAAGCCGCCAACAAAGGCCGGTACGGTGGATCTTTCTTCGTTGAGGTTGGTGGCAAACATCGATCGCATGAACTGGTAGGTGGCGTCGGAGGGCAGGTCGTTGGTGAGCCAGCGGTGGCGTACGCCAATGCCGGCATATACTTCCAGCCATAGCCGATGTGACCTGTTGAGGCTTTCCTGCACGCCCAGTTTCAGGTGCAGTCCACCTACATTTTTCCGGGCATGGAAACGCTTGTATTCCTGGTAAGCTGCCACGCCGTTTACGGTCTTCCTTCCCACCCAATCTTCCACTGTGCTGGACACCATCTTGTAATGTAATTCGGCTTCCACGTAGGTGTTAAGGCCGCGGTCGAAGTATTTCCTGATGGCGGGGCGGACGATGAACCCTTTGGCGTGTTTGGCATTGCGCACGTTGTAGGATTGAAATACATAAGCTACATCGGCCGAGGTAGCCCAGCTTTCGTGAAACCGGTATTCGGTGCCCAGGGAAAGATTGGTTTCGATGGGATCGATGAGGCCCATAGGGTTTATCCGGAGCAACCAGGTGTCTGGCGGTATGGTATATCCTTTTTTCGGTTGGGCAGTAAGGGTGCCTATCCAACAGCTGAGGCTGAATAAGAGTACAAATCGTATAGCAGGCATTAATTGATTTTTGTGATCAGTTGAGGGGTCAATGGGGTTGAGATATCGTAGAGCAGCAGGCCATCCCGCACCCAGCAGATGAGGGTATTGGATGTAGGTATTACATCCACATAAGATCCGTCCTTGAGGGCTGTTGTCTTTCTGGGTTGCCAGGCGTCTGTGATATCGAATACCAGCAGGCTGTCGCGGCTGCATACGTACAGGGCGTTCTGTTGATAACCCAGACCGTAAGGCTCCGGAACGTTGATGGCTGTTTTCTGAATGGGGTTGGTGACATTGGTAATGTCATACACGGCGAGGATGCTTTGGTTGCCTCCGCAAGCACCATTGGTGCGCAGGGTGGCGTAGGCTACATTATCGCGGGCTACCACGGGATCGCATCTCCTCAGCACTTGTGGACTGATGGCGGTGCTTAGCTTCTGCGGTTGTTCGGGGTTTTCGATGGAGAATATGTGTACTACACTGGTTGAGCCAATGAAGAGCTTGTCTTTGAAAGGATAGATCGTTTCTATTTCAAAGCCTACTTCTACCGTTGACTTCAGTAGGGGATCGGCGGGATCGCTGATGTTGTACACGCGCAACTTCGACGCATCTACGGTATACAGGTAATTGCCCGTAATGGCAAACCGGGCCAGCGAACCGCCCTGGCCGGTGGTTGATACAAAGGCTGCGGCAGAATCCTTGGAGCATCGCAGATTGGTGATGCCGATGCTGACCAGGAGGAGCGTATATATGATGGGGTTTCTCACTGTAATAGTTTAATGTTAACGACGGCAGGTTACTTTCTTAACGGTTTTCAGTTCCCAGTCAACAACAATGCCTTTGGAGTGGTCTACACATTCGAAATAAACATTATTGTAGGGCGGGTAATCCTGCGATACCGGTGGGAAGGCGTCTTTGAGCCGTTTAACGATGGTGGGTTGCTGTGGGTTGGCAATGTCGATGACGACCATATCGCTCACGCTGTTGGCGTAGAGGTAATGACCTTTTACCGCGATCTCGGTGCTGAAGGGGATCTTCAGAAAGGCGATCTTTTTAGGCTGTGCGCCGGAACGGTCGATGATATGAACGCCTTCCTGGATTTCATTCTGGAATACATAGCTGCCATAGCTGTAGATCTTTCCCGGTTTGAGGGTAGGCCTGGCGGCGGTTATGTCGATCGCCTGCATCGCGGCGGGCGTGGCGTATACGGGTACCCAGGCTTGTTGTTCTCCGTCGGGCGCCGGCGGGTCGACGATGCCGACACAGGCGCTTAAGAGAAAGGCTAAAGGGGTTATGATAGGGATTGCTTTCATACCCTATCTGATACGGTTATGGAAGTAAACGCTGCACCCTTCCGTTTAATTGATATATATCAGGGATGAATCACCCATTCTACTTCCCCAACCCCGAACCACCGGTCGATGGTGTCCTGCGTATGCAGCCTGCCATCGGCGGTAACCCCCCGGATGGTGGTTTCGAAAACGATATTATCCTTTTTGAGTTTTACGGTCTCGTTGTATTTATAAAGGGCCTGGTGATAATCAGCCAATAGCTGTTGCGGGTGCTGTAATGCCTGGTAGCGGTTTTCTAGCGCCTGGCAAAGCTCCTTTGCCAAGGGGATGATATCGTAGGTTTTACCAGTGATCTGCTTTAGCGAGACCGGGCGCAGGGTTTGCGGCGTGAAACCGGTTTGGTTGATATTGATACCCATACCTGCAATGGCGAGCAACCAGGCGGGTGTTCCGCCTTCCTGATCGGCCCTTCCGATTCTGGATTCAATAAGGATACCCCCTGCCTTTCTGTCACGCCAATACAGGTCGTTGGGCCATTTGATGCGTGTTTCCTCACCGGCGTAGATTTTAAAGAAATCATAACAACCAAGGGCGATGGCGGCGGAGAGTAAAAATTGTTGACTGGTTATCAGGCTTTCCGGGTAGATTACCACGCTCATCATGATATTTTCGCCGGGGGTGGCATGCCATGTTTTACCGCGCTGGCCCTTGCCGGCGGTTTGCTCGAGTGTAAAATAGACGTTGCCGTGCGGGGCTTTGCCAGCCGCTGCCTGGGCCATGGCATAGTTGTTGGTGCTATCTATAACCGGCAATATAATAAGCTGTTGGCCAATAGCGGGATGTGGCAAAAGATTACTATTTTTGGATTGCACGAAAATAGATATTACTGTTGAACGTTTAAGCTGTTGTGCTGTTATATTGGGATAATGGAATAGCAAGGCTGATAAACGGGATACAGCGGATCCTGACAGCGATCAATAAGCTATTCAGGATTACAATTTGACCATCTAAAACGTAATGATTATTGGAACAACTGTCAATGTTAGCTACCCGTCGTAAGCGGACCAGTGTAACGAGGTTAACTAAGAACTCGAAGATTTTTAAAGCCATCATCCACGCTATTCAGGAGAAAAAGGGCAGTCATATCATATCGATCGATCTCCGGAAAATTCCCGAAGCTATTGCTGATTTTTTCATCATTTGTGAGGCTGGTAGTACAACCCAGGTAAAAGCCATTGCCGATTTTGTGGAAGCGCATGTGCAGGAGGCAGCCAAAGACACGCCTTATCATCACGAAGGTCACCAGGGTGCACAATGGGTGATCGTAGACTACGTTAATATCGTGGTGCATGTCATGTTGCCAGAGACTCGTAAGTTCTACAAATTGGAAGAAATGTGGAGCGACGCCGACGCCGAAGAGCATAAATAATTTGATTCTTAAGGCCGGATGTTTGATATTGTGTACCGGGAGCTGTTCAGAATCTGCCATTTCAACAGGTTTTTTCGAACAATTTCATCACTATAATCCTTAATTAGAAAAACAAGCTGAAGCAAGTACAATATGTCACAGGACGATTCAAGACAGAATGAACGCGGTTTTCCGCGCCTACGCCCAAGAGGTGATGATAATGGCCAGCGTAAAGGTCCGAAATTCAATATCTATTGGGTTTGGGCGATCATCTTTGCTGTACTGGTAGCTTTTCAGTTATTCGGTTCCTTTGCCCCCGACGCCAAAGAAATTGATGAATTGGAGTTTTACCAGATGCTGGAGAAAGGGGATATCGATAAGTTAACGACGATCACCAATAAGAACCTTATCAGGATCACGCTTACCTCTGCGGGTTATCAGAAATACAAAGACCAGCTTTCCAAGAAATGGCCTGGTGTATCAGAAAAAGGCCCTCACTTCGAATTCAAGGTTATCAAGGCCGATGAGTTTGATAAAGAGCTGAAAAGCTGGTACAAAGACCATACTGGTGTAAAGGTAGTACCCAACAAACCTGCCCAGGAAGGCGAATGGTTCACCTCTATTATTCAATTCCTGCTTCCGCTGGTAGTGATCATCCTCATCTGGGTGATGCTGATGCGTAAGATGGGTGGCGGTGCAGGCGGCGGCAGTGGCCCCGGCGGCATCTTCAATATTGGTAAATCAAGGGCTACTCTTTTCGATAAAGGCACTAAGGTCAATATTACTTTCTCTGATGTAGCTGGTCTCGACGAAGCGAAAGTGGAAGTAATGGAGATCGTTGACTTCTTAAAGAATCCCAAGAAATATACAGCGCTTGGCGGTAAGATCCCTAAGGGAGCTTTGCTGGTAGGCCCTCCCGGTACCGGTAAAACCCTGCTGGCGAAAGCCATGGCGGGTGAAGCACAGGTTCCTTTCTTCTCTATGAGTGGTTCCGATTTCGTGGAGCTGTTCGTAGGGGTGGGTGCCAGCCGTGTAAGGGATCTGTTCAAGCAGGCCCGTGAAAAAGCGCCCTGTATCATCTTCATCGATGAGATCGACGCTATCGGCCGTGCCCGTGGCAAGAACGCCATCATGAGCAACGACGAAAGAGAAAGCACCCTCAACCAGTTGCTGGTGGAAATGGATGGTTTCAGCGGCGAAAGCGGTATCATCGTACTGGCGGCTACCAACCGTCCCGATGTACTCGACTCTGCCCTGCTGCGACCCGGCCGTTTCGACCGCCAGATCTCTATCGACAAACCCGATCTGAAAGGCCGTGAGCACATCTTCAAAGTGCACCTGAAGCCCATTAAAATATCTGAAAGAGTAGACATCCATAAACTCGCTGAGCAGACCCCTGGTTTTGCCGGCGCGGACATCGCCAACATCTGTAACGAAGCGGCCCTGATCGCTGCCCGTAAAGGCAAGCAATCAGTAGAAATGGAAGATTTCCAGGATGCCGTTGACCGTGTTATCGGTGGTTTGGAAAAAAAGAACAAGATCATATCGCCCGATGAAAAGCGGATCATCGCTTACCACGAGGCCGGTCACGCGATCTGCGGCTGGTACCTGGAGCACGCTTATCCGCTGCTGAAGGTGACTATCGTTCCGAGAGGGGTGGCTGCACTGGGTTATGCCCAATACACACCGAAGGAGCAATACCTGTACAATACCGATCAACTCACCGATCAGATCTGCATGACCCTCGGTGGTCGTGCCAGCGAAGAGATCTTCTTTGGTAAGATCTCGACCGGTGCCCAGAATGACCTGCAACAGATCACCCGCATTGCCTACTCCATGATCACGGTGTATGGTATGAATGATAAGGTAGGTAATGTAAGTTTCTACGATCCGGCTGCAGAAAATTCTTTCACCAAGCCATATTCCGAAGAAACTTCCAAGTTGATCGACGAAGAAGTGAGGAAGCTGATCGATAATGCCTACGAAAAGACCAAAGAACTTCTTACTGAAAAGAAAGGACAGGTTGAAAAACTGGCAGAAGCTTTGCTGAGCAAGGAAGTATTATTCCAAAGCGATGTGGAAGCATTGATCGGCAAACGTCCTTACGGTGAAAAGAAATTACTGGATGTGGATGGTGATCCTACGCACGGTGCTGAAGAAGGTTCTATCAGTGAAGGTGTGCCGCCGTACGACAGCAATGTAACCAACCATCCTGCTACTTCTTAATTGATATTATGAAGATTTCTCCTGCAAGGGAAAGTATTCTCAAGAAAATACGGAAGGCGTTGACTCAGTCAACGCCTCTTCCTTTTCCGCAAAGTGAAGGAAACAGTTCGGTATTCCAGCCCTCTCAACAGGAACTGGAAGTGCAGTTCGCGGAACAATTCTCCAAGCTCCAGGGTAAGTTTGTCTTCTGCCTTAACGAACAGGAACTGGCTGCCCAATTGGATCATGTGATTGGCCATAATAAATGGGAAAAGATCTATTGCCGCGAAGATGATTTGAGGCGTAACCTTGCTACCCACGGTTTTAAGTCGTTCAACCATGGCGATGTAGCCAGTTGCGATGCGGCCATTACTACCTGCGAGTGGCTGGTAGCGCGTACGGGCACTATCGTCTTGAGTGCCGGCCAGCCCAGCGGCCGAACAGTAAGCGTATATGCCCCCATCCATATTTGTATTGCCTATACCAGCCAGCTGGTGTACGATATCCGCGACGGGCTGTTGCAAGCCAGGGAGAAATATGGCAATAACCTGCCTTCCCTGATCACCTTTGCAACCGGCCCCAGCCGTACGGCGGACATCGAAAAAACGCTGGTGGTAGGGGTGCATGGGCCGAAAGAGGTATATGTATTCCTCGTCGACAAATAGCCTGCGTCGGTATTATTCTTCAATTGCCATTATCTTTACAGGGAATGTGAAACGTGGGCATGCTTTGTGCATTTACGTGTATTCACCTATTCATTACACCTCTTATGGCTCCTGAAATCTATCAACTATTTGTGTACGGATCGCTGCTGAGCGGCTTTCACCATCCTGCCTATGGCTACATCAGCCGGTATTTTACGCTGATCGGTCCGGCAAAGGTGCAGGGTAAGTTGTTCGATATGGGCGAATACCCTGCTGCGGTACCTGTTAATCAGGATGCGTGGATCGTGGGCGAACTATACCTGCTCAACAATAAAGATGAATTCGATTGGGCGATGAGCCAGCTCGATGATTATGAGGGGGTGTTTCCCGATGCTGGCGAGCAGCCTTTATATCGCCGCGAACCTGTGAATGTAGTGATCAATGAAAAGGATACACTGGCGTGGATCTACTGGTACAACCAGGATGTGGTGGGTAAACCACCAATTGTATCGGGTAGTGTATTGCAGTATCGTGATGAACAACAGAAGAAGAGTCAGTCAGGATTTTTTTAAGGCTTTGCTATGAACATACCCGCTGGTAAAAAAGTATATTTTCTTTCCGACTTTCATCTAGGTGCTCCGGATGCGGCTGCGAGCCTGAAGCGGGAAAAGCTCATTGTGGAATTTCTTGAAGAGATCAGGAAAGATGCAGCCGTGATCTTTATCGTGGGCGATATGTTCGATTTCTGGTACGAGTATCGCATGGTAGTGCCCAAGGGATATGTGCGGCTGTTGGGCAAACTGGCAGAGATCACCGATAGCGGCATTCCCATTCATTTCTTTGTCGGCAACCACGATATGTGGATGAAGGATTATCTGCAGCAGGAGTTGAATATTCCCGTGTATTTCGAACCGAGAGAGTTTGAGTTCAATGGCCAGCAGTTCCTCGTGGGGCATGGTGATGGCCTGGGGCCCGGCGATCATGGCTACAAATTCATCAAAAAGATATTCAGGAACCCGGTGTGTCAATGGCTGTTTGGTGTGCTGCCGCCTTATATGGGCATGGGCATCGCCAATTACATGAGCCGGCGCAGCCGCCGCATGACCGGACAAACGGACGAAAAGTTCTTTGGCGAAGCGGGCGAGTGGCTGATCATCTACAGCAAGGAGGTGTTACAGAAGAAGGCTTATAAATACCTGATATTTGGTCACCGGCATTTACCCATCGATTTTGTGATGAATAAGGACAGCCGGTATATCAACCTGGGCGACTGGATCCGTTACTATACCTACGCGGTGTTTGACGGTGCAGAGCTTACCTTGCAATCGAGGTATCCTGAATTGGAACACAAGATCATCCGCGGGCAAGCAGCCCAATAATGCAATTAAGATCAACGATATTATTCCTCCTATTGATCCTTTGTCTGCCGGGCGCCGGCGGAACCTTGTTTGCGCAGCAGGGACAGCCCGCGCAGCGTGACAGCTTTTTTATTTTGTCGCGCACCATCGCCGGAGACTTTACCGACTTCACGGTCGATAACCTGGGTAATATCTACGTGCTCAATCAATCGGGTCAGTTGAAGAAGATGGGGCCGGCTGGTGATTCTGTTGCCGTTTTCAATAATGTGCGACAGTATGGCAAGATCCAGTTCATCGATGTTTCGAACCCGCTTAAGGTGCTGTTGTATTTTAAGGATTTTGGTACGGTCGTTACGCTTGACCGTTTCCTGAATACCCGTTCTACACTCGATCTGCGGCGCCGGCAATTGTTCCAGGTAAAGGCGATCGGCCAGGCGTATGACAACAATATCTGGGTGTTTGACGAACTGGAAAGCAAGCTGAAGCGGATAGGAGAGGATGGACGCATTATTGACCAGACGGCCGATTTCAGACTGCTGTTCGATTCAATGCCCTCGCCCAATTTCATTGTAGACCAGAACAAGCAGGTGTACCTGTACGATGCCACCAAGGGTGTCTATTTATTTGACTATTACGGCGCTTTCAAGAACCGCATCCGGTTTATCGGGTGGACCGATTTTTCGGTGATCAACAATACGATCTTCGGACGTGATGCCGGTCTATTGTATCGTTATGAGCCAGGTACCCTCAACCTGCAGCAATATCCTATTCCACCTTCCATGCAAAAGGCCCGGAAGATCAAAATTGTTCCTGGCTATCTCTATCTTTTGCGCGACGGGCAGTTGGAAATTTATACTTATCGTTAATTACAGGCCACTTATAACTTTCTCTTTGGGATTCCGGAGGCTGTTTTAATTAAATTTGCAGCATGGACAGATTCCTGGATGGTGTTTTTTTGGATAATACGATCAGAAGTTATTTGCTGGTAGGTGGTTCTATACTGTTAGCCGTACTGTTCAAGCGTTATTTGTCGCGGTACATTGCCGGTTTGTTGTACCGGGTCATTCACCGGGTGGCCAGTGGGGTCGACAAAAAATCGTTTGTAAACCTCGTAGTATCACCGCTGGAGACTTTTCTGCTGATGCTGGTGATCATCATCTCTCTCGACAAACTTACCTTTCCCCGGTTATTCGATATCAGTTTATACAAACTGAAGCTGCATGGTTTTATCGATGGCGTTGCCATTATCGTCATGATCATTACTTTCAACTGGCTGCTGCTGCGCATCATCGATTTTGTAGCGATGATACTACAGCACAAAGCCGATCTTACGCCCGACCAGACAGATAATCAGCTGGTGGTGTTCTTCAAGGATTTCTTCAAGGCCATTGTTGTGATCATGGGTGTGCTGATGGTGTTGAAGCTGGCTTTCCACTATCCTATCACAAATTTGATCACGGCCCTGAGTATCGGCGGTGCGGCCATCGCGCTGGCCACCCGGGAAAGCCTGGAGAACCTGATCGCGTCTTTCATCATCTTTTTTGATAAGCCATTCATGGTGGGCGACCTGGTGAAGGTGCAATCGATCACCGGTACGGTGGAGAAGATAGGTTTGCGGAGTACGCGTATCCGTACGGACCAGAAGACTTTTGTTACGATGCCCAACAAGCAGATGGTGGACAGTATCATGGATAACCTCACGCTGCGTACGCAGAGAAGGGCTTTTGTGCAGTTGGAGCTGGCCATCGATACGCCGCATGAGGCCATCGGGCAACTGATATTGCGCATTCAGCAGCAATTCCAGGTGCGGAACAATGTGGTAGAAAATTATACTGTATTCCTCTCTGATATTGTTAAAGATACCTACCTCGTGAACGTGGAGTTCTTTACTGCTACTATTCCGGTGGCCGATTTCAACGCGCTGCGGCAGGACGTAAACCTCTTTATCATCGCGCTGATGAAGGACATGAAGATCAAGCTGGCTACGAAAGAGCCGGGAGTGATCGTTATGAAGGAGTCTGCCAGCGGATCCAATTAACCAGGGCGGCTGCGGAACCTGCGGCGGCTACGATCTTTACGAAGGAGGGCTAACTATTTACAGGGCTGCTTTGATCTCGAGCAGGAACTCCTTTACCTTTTGGAGTGATTGGATCATTTCGAAGTTTTCCTTGCTTTGTTTATTCTTCTTGAGGAAGTCTTTGGCGCCTTCTATAGTGAGTTTACGGCGGCGCAGGAGGTCGTAGATCAATTCCAGGTTCTTGATATCGACGGGCCTGAAATGCCGGTCGCCTTTGCGGTTCTTGCGGGGCTGGATGATATCGAATTCATTTTCCCAGAAACGCAACAGGGACTGGTTTACGCCAAACATTTCGGCTACTTCCCCGATCGCATAATACTGCCGCTGGAACAGTATTTCGTCTGCTGGTATGTGAACAAGGTCTGCCTCCGCGTCGAGTGCTTTCAGCGATTTACGCCCCCTTGTAGACTTTTTAACGGCCTGTTTGGCGGCCGGAGCTTCGGTTACGGCCGTTAAGGCTTCTGCCATCACCTCCTGGAGGGGGGATGGGGTTGCCTGTGGCTCCTCATCGATCTGGTCAAGCTCAGGTTCGGCCTCGGGCTCTTCCCTGGGCAGTTCTATGGGCTTGATGGATTTTATCCTTACCCCCACAGAAGCATTTTCCTGAGTTTGAGCTTCAGAAAAATCGAAAGTAATCTGAGATTGGTTCTTAGATTCCATAGTCGTAAGTGGGATAATGGTGTATTCTGTAACAAATATCGTGCAGTAAAACTACGAACTTTAAAAGTGGCTTTTTAAGGGTATCTGAAAGGAGTGTTAAAAGTGGGCTTTGAAGGGCTCAGAAACAATGCGTTAAACGGTGAAAAAAGGTGTATAAAATGGCCTTCCGAAAGCGGCTGAAAGCCTTAATTTTCGTACATTTGCGGGATACAACATTCTTAACTCTCACAAGCATTTTCTCAACCATTTATGGATACAGAAATCAAGGAAATTCTTACCCCCGCTACGAATGGATATGGAGCAGATAGTATACAGGTTCTGGAAGGATTGGAAGCGGTTCGTAAGCGTCCTGCCATGTATATCGGCGATGTTGGCGAAAAAGGCCTGCACCACCTGGTATATGAGGTAGTTGACAACTCGATCGATGAAGCTCTTGCGGGCTATTGTAAGAATATCGTTGTGACGATACACGAAGATGACTCGATCTCGGTTATTGATGATGGTCGTGGTATCCCTACCGGTATCAATACCAAGGAGAAGAAAAGCGCTCTGGAAATAGTAATGACCGTGTTGCATGCCGGTGGTAAGTTCGACAAAGACACTTATAAGGTTTCCGGTGGTCTGCACGGTGTGGGTGTAAGTTGCGTGAACGCCTTAAGCACCCTGTTGCACGTGACAGTTCAGCGTGAAGGAAAGATTTTTGAGCAGGAGTATCGCATTGGTGTTCCCCAGTATCCTGTAAGAGAGATCGGTGTTTCTGAGAAAACCGGAACCACAGTACACTTCTGGCCCGATACCAGCATTTTCACGGTTAGTGTTTATAAGAAGGACATCCTAGAAGGCCGTTTGCGTGAGCTGGCCTACCTGAACAAGGGCATCAGCATTACGCTGAATGATCTGCGTGAAAAGGATGAGCAGGATGTTACTTATACCAAGAATTTCTACAGCGAAGGTGGCATTACCGAGTTTGTCGCTATGCTCGACAAGAACGCCGGCAGAACCAACCTGATCCCCAACATCATCTACGTTGAAGGCCGCGATGAAAAGACGAATGTGGCCGTAGAAGTGGCGCTCACGTATAACGACAGTTATAACGAGCATATCTACTCTTACGTAAATAATATCAACACGATCGAAGGGGGTACACACGTATCCGGTTTTCGCCGGGCGCTTACGCGTATGTTCAAATCATACGGAGATCGGGAAAACCTGTTTGAGAAAGCGAAAGTAGAGATAGAAGGGGATGACTTCCGTGAAGGTCTCAGCGCCATCATCTCTGTAAAAGTACCTGAGCCGCAGTTTGAAGGTCAAACCAAGACCAAGCTGGGTAACAGCGATGTAATGGGTGTGGTAGACAGTACCGTATCCAAAGCGCTGGAGAAATTCCTCGAAGAGAATCCCAAAGAAGCCAAGAATATCATTTCGAAGGTGATCCTCGCGGCACAGGCCCGTGCAGCAGCCCGCAAGGCACGTGAGCTGGTACAACGTAAGAGCGTATTGAGCGGCGGCGGCTTACCCGGTAAGCTGGCCGATTGTTCGGACCGCGATGCTGAACGCTGCGAGCTGTTCCTTGTGGAAGGTGACTCGGCCGGTGGTACTGCCAAGCAGGGCCGCGACCGTTCGTTCCAGGCCATTCTGCCACTGCGTGGTAAGATCCTGAACGTTGAGAAAGCAATGGAACATAAGATCTACGAGAACGAGGAAATCCGCAATATGTACACCGCCCTCGGTGTTACCGTGGGTACGCCCGAAGATCCCAAGGCCCTCAACCTCGCTAAACTCCGCTATCACAAACTGATCATCATGACGGATGCCGACGTGGATGGAAGCCACATCGCCACCCTCATCCTGACCTTTATTTATCGCTATATGGCCCCCATGGTGGAGCAAGGGTATGTTTACATCGCCCAGCCGCCATTGTACCTCGTTAAGAAGGGTAAGGATCAATCTTACGCCTGGAATGAGGAGCAACGTAAGGGCCTTGTAGCCAAGTTTGGCGCCGGTAAAGAAGACAGCGTTACCATCCAGCGGTACAAAGGTCTTGGTGAAATGAACGCTACCCAGCTGTGGGATACCACCATGAACCCCGAAACTCGTACGTTGAAGCAGGTAACCATCGAGAGTGCCGCTGAAGCCGATCGAATCTTCAGTATGCTGATGGGCGATGAGGTAGCTCCCCGCCGTGAGTTTATCGAGAGCCACGCCAAATACGCTAAGCTCGACGTATAATCAACCAGTCAATGTAGTGCAGCGCCCCGGCGCTGCCTTAAAATAAGAATCCCTCTCTGCGACCAGAGAGGGATTTTGCTTTTGTAGAAATGATAACTATTAGAACTTATCGATCACTTTGTTCATAGCTGTAACAATGTAATCATTGTACAGGTTGCCAAGGCTACCCTCGTGGGTATGGTGCAATTGTTTCTTATAATCAAATGAGAAACTTCCTTTCTCGATATCGTTGCCCACTTGTTTATATGCGTCCCGGAAGGGGATTCCTTTGTTCACCAATTCATTCACCGCTTCAACGCTGAACAGGTACCTGTATTTTTCGTCGTCGAGGATGTTTTCAGTTACGCTCAAGTTCTCCAGCATCAGGCGGGTCATTTGCAGGCAATCCTTCAGCGTTTCAATAGCCGGGAACAGGATCTCCTTGGTGAGCTGCAGATCGCGGTGATAGCCGGAGGGCAGATTATTGACCAGGAGGATGAGTTCGTTGGGGGTAGCCTGAATGCGGTTGCATTTAGCACGAATGAGCTCAAAGACATCCGGGTTCTTCTTGTGTGGCATGATGCTGCTGCCAGTCGTCAATTCGGCCGGGAATGATATAAACCCGAAATTCTGGTTGATATAGAGGCAGCAATCCATCGCCAGGCGGCTGAGGGTAGCAGCTACAGCGCCGATGCCGGTGGCTACTACGCGTTCGGTTTTACCACGGCTCATTTGCGCGTACACCGAATTGGCGTTGAGGGCACCGAATTGCAGCAATTCGGTGGTGCGGGTACGGTTGAGCGGGAAAGAAGAACCATAGCCGGCGCCGCTTCCCAGCGGATTCTTATTGGCTACTGCATAAGCGGCAGCCAGCAGTTCCAGGTCATCTACCAAACCTTCAGCGTAGGCGCCTAACCACAGGCCAAACGATGAGGGCATGGCAATCTGGAGATGGGTATATCCCGGTAGTAAGTGTTGTTTGAATTTTTCGCTTTGGGCGATGAGCAGGTCGAAGAGTGCTTTTACTTCTTCCTTTACAGAGAGTACTTCAGCACGTAGATAGAGCTTGATATCCACCGCTACCTGATCGTTACGGCTGCGACCGCTGTGGATCATTTTACCGGCCTCTCCGATGCGTTTGGTGAGCAGCATTTCCACCTGCGAGTGTACGTCTTCCACACCGTCTTCTATGCTGAATTTGCCGGCTTCTATTTCGGCAGCGATGGCTTTGAGTCCGTTCACCGCCAGGGTGGCGTCTTCTTTGCTCATGAGGCCTACTTCGCCCAGCATGGTTACGTGAGCGATAGAGCCCTGCACATCATATTTTGCCAGGAGGATATCAAATTCCTTGTCGCGACCTACGGTGAATTTCTCAATGCGGTCTGATACGGAAGTGTTTTCTTTTTGCCACAGTTTCATAATACCTGGTTTAATAGTTGGATGTACAATTCGATGCCTTCTTTGATCTCGTCGATGTAAATGAACTCATCGGCGGTATGGCTGCGAGCCGAATCGCCGGGGCCCATTTTGAGGGTTTGGAAAGGCATGAGGGCTTTATCGGATGTAGTGGGGGAACCGTAATAATTGCGCTTCAGGTTGATGCCTGCTTTCGTAAGCGGATGATCGAGGGCTATGGAGGTGGAGCGTAAACGGGTGCTGCGGGGTTGTACCTCGCATTGTACGTTGGCGCGGATCACTTCCAGCACTTCTTCGAAGGTATACAGTTCATTCACCCGCACATCTACCACAAACTTGCACTGGGCAGGTACAACGTTGTGTGCCTTGTTATCGGTTTCAATCACGGTTACGCTGGTCTTTACGGGGCCCAGCAGGTCGGATACTTTCGGGAACTTGTGCGTGCGGAACCATTCTATATCGGTCAATGCTTTATAGATCGCATTCTCACCCTCTTCACGGGCGGCATGTCCTGCTTTGCCATGGGAGATCGCGTCGAGCACCATCAAGCCTCTTTCCGCTACTGCCATATGCATTTGCGTAGGTTCTCCTACGATGCCGCAATCAATAGTTCCGAGTTCGGGCAGCAGGGCTTCGATGCCGTTGCGGCCGGATATTTCTTCTTCGGCCGTGGCTGCCAGCAGGAGGTTAAACTTCAGATCGGCACGATAATAATAATACAGGAAAGTGCTGATGAGGGATACCAGGGGGCCGCCTGCATCATTGCTGCCGAGGCCGAATAATTTCCCGTCTTTTTCAACGGGGATAAACGGATCGAGTGTATAACCCTTATTGGGCTTTACGGTATCGTGGTGCGAGTTGAGCAGCAGGGTGGGTTTGGCCGCATCGAAATGCTTGTTCACCGCCCATACATTGTGCAGGAAGCGGTTGGCCTTGACGCCCTGTTGGGCAAAGAACTGTTCAAGTATCTGTGCAGTATGTTCTTCTTCCTTACTGAAGGAAGGAGTTGCGATTAGCTGTTTCAGCAACGCTACCGCCTGTTCGTACAATAGGTTGATGCGATCACTGCTCATTGATAATGGTTGTGCCGGCGGTTCCGGTAATTAATTGTTGTAACTGCTCTGCTTTTCCGATGATCACTTTCTTAACACCACTGTTCAGGGCAGCGAAGGCATTGTCCAGTTTGGGGATCATGCCGGCAAATATCTTTTGTTCGGCTTTCAGTTGCTGGTAGTAAGCGGGTGTAATGGCATTGATGACGGTGCTGTCGTCGCTGGCATCGAGCAGCACGCCACTTTTCTCGAAGGAGTAGATCAGCTGCACATCGAAATGACCGCTGAGGCCTTTGGCGGTTTCCTGCGCGATGGTATCGGCATTGGTATTCAGCAGCAGACCTTGCTTATCGTGCGTGATGGGCGCCAGGACGATTGCGAGGTTTTGATCGAGCAACACTTTCAGCAGGGGGGCATTCACGCTGTCTACATCCCCTACAAATCCATAATCGAGCGTGGGGTGCACGCGCTTGTGCGCCTGAATAACATTGCCATCGGCGCCGGATAGACCCATCGCGTTGCAGCCATGCGATTGCAGTTTGGCAACGATGTTCTTATTGATATAGCCAGCATACACCATCGTCACGATCTTGAGTGTTTCGGCATCGGTGATCCTTCTGCCGTCGACCAGCTGCTGGGGAACTTTCATTTCTTCGGCCAGGCGGGTGGCCAGTTTGCCGCCGCCGTGTATCAGGACCTTCTTACCAGGCAGGGCAGCAAAGGAGGCGAGGAATGATGCCAGCTTGGCCTCATCGTCGATGATATTGCCGCCTATTTTGACTACGAATAACTTTTCCAAACGGGCAGTTTAAAAGTTTGCTTTAAGGATCTCCGACAGTACAGCCTGTGCAGCCCATACGCGGTTGGAGGCTTCCTGGGTAACGATACTGTTGGGCCCGTCGAGTATTTCATCGCTCAGTTCCACATTCCTTCTTACGGGCAAACAGTGCATTACTTTGGCGTTGTTGGTAAGCGCGAGCTTTACGTTGGTGAGCATCCAGGCAGGATCGTTGGTGTAGATGCGGCCATACTCATTGTTGAAGGTGCTCCAGTTCTTTACATACACATAATCGGCGTCTTTGAGGGCTGCATCCTGATCGTGGGTGATGGTGGCACCGTTGGTGAACTGGGTATCGAGTTCGTAATCTTCCGGATGGGTGATCACGAAATCGGCCTGGCCCCAGGCATTGATCCATTGGGAGAAGCTGTTGGCCACACATTGGGGCAATGGCTTTACATGCGGCGCCCAGGTGAGCACGATCTTCGGCTTTTTCTTGCTGCCCCACATGGGGCCGCCGGCTGTACCAAAAGGAACGGTAGCCGTTTCGTTGATGGTGATCACATCGGTGAGGCTCTGCAGCGGGTGCAGCGTTGCACTCTCGAGGCTTACCACAGGAATGCCGGCGTATTTGATGAACTGTTTAATGAACAGTTCGCTGTAATCATCGTCGCGGTTCTTCAGGGAGGGGAAGGTACGGATGGCGAGCACATCGAAGTACTTACCCATGATCGGCGCTGCGTCTTTCACGTGCTCTACGGTGCTGCCGCTCATGATGGCTTCTTCTTCAAATTCCAGTGCCCAGCCTTCCTGGCCAACGTTGAATACGATGGCTTCCATGCCGAGGTTCTGTGCAGCGATCTGTGTGCTGAGACGGGTACGCATACTTGGATTGAGGAATAACAATCCTATCCGTTTATTGGATCCAAGCGTTTTATCTTTCAGCGGATTGGCCTTATAGCTCAGGGCTTTGGCCACCAGGTCGTTGATGTTGGTAACATCGTGTACAGAAATAAAGTTTCTCATTTCCCCGAAGAGCGGTTTTAGTGTAAGTGTAAAATCGAGTTGTTTAAAGAACGGGCGCCAGTGCCTTGATCTCCTCTTTCACTGCCGCTACGAACTGGTCGGCATCTTTCTTCGACAATGCCAGTGAAGGCAACAGGCGGATCACATTAGGCTTTGCTTCGCCGGTAAATATCTTATGCTTCCAGAGCAGGTTCTTCTTCAGGTCTTTCAGTTCTTCCGGCACATCGAACCCGATCATGAGGCCACGGCCTCTCACGTTCTGCAATTCAGGTATTGCCTTCAGTTGCTCCATGATGTAAGCTCCCAGTTCTTCCGCATTCTGCAACAGGTTCTCTTTTTCGATCACCTCCAGTACGGCCAGGGCTGCTGCACAAGCGAGGTGATTACCACCGAAGGTGGTGCCCAGCATGGAATGCTTTGCCTGGAACTTAGGCGCGATGATGATGCCTGCCACCGGAAATCCATTTCCCATGCCTTTGGCCATGGAATAGATATCGGCGTTAACACCGGCCCAGTCGTGCGAGAAAAACTTGCCGGTACGGCCATATCCACACTGTACGCTGTCGGCAATGAATACGGCACCGTACTCATCGCAGAGTGAACGGATCTTTTGCAGGAAGGGGATGGAAGCTACATTAATGCCGCCAACGCCCTGTATGCCTTCGATGATCACGGAAGAGATATCACTGCCCTGTGCTTTGAAGCAGGCTTCGAGCGATGCTTCATCGTTGAAGGGAAGGAAGATGATATTGGAAGTCTGGTTCACGGGTGCTACGATCGACGGATTGTCGGTAGCCGCCACTGCGAGTGAGGTTCTTCCATGAAAGCCTTTTTTGAAGGCGATGATCTTTTTACGGTTGTTATAGAAAGAAGCAAGTTTCAAGGCATTCTCGTTGGCTTCGGCGCCGGAGTTGCAGAGGAACAGTTGGTAATCTTCCTTTCCGGATACCTTGCCCAGCTTTGTCGCTAATTCTTCCTGCAAGGGTATTCGGATGGAGTTGGAATAGAAACCTACTTTATTGAGTTGATCGGTTAATCGTTGTACGTAGTGCGGGTGGGTATGGCCAATAGAGATCACGGCATGACCGCCATAGAGGTCGAGGTACTTTTCACCGTTAGCATCCCATACGTTGGAGCCCTGGGCTTTCGTGATGGTGATGTCGTTGATGGGGTAAACGTCAAATAACTTCATGGTCTACTTTTTTAGCTGCGACCTGCCGGCGACGTGCGGGGCATTGATAGCTCCCACTGTTACTTCGGCGCAGCTGTATTTAAAAATAATTAGCCTTGAGTTTCAGCCCGGCGCACTCATCCAGGCCAAATAACAAGTTCATGTTCTGTACGGCTTGTCCGGAAGCGCCTTTGAGCAGGTTGTCGATGATGGAATGCACCACGAGTTTGCTGCCTACTTTTTCCAGCTGGATAACACACTTATTGGTGTTTACTGCCTGCTTGAGGAAAATGGGCTGCTTGCTTACGGTTGTAAACGGATGACCGTCGTAGAACTCAGTATATAGATCGTTCAATTCTTGTTCGGTAAGGTCGCAATCGAGTTGCGAGCTGATGAAGATACCGCGGGTGAAATCGCCTCTCCAGGGTACGAAGCTCACATCGATCTGTCCGTGGGGCTGCAGTTGCAGCAAGGACTGACCGATCTCATTAAGATGCTGGTGGTTCAGGGTTTTATAGGCCTGAATGTTGTTGGCCCTCCAGCTGAAATGCGAGGTGGTGCTGAGGCTTTGGCCGGCACCGGTAGATCCGGTGATGCCGGTAGTGTACACATGTTTGAGTAATCCAGCCTTCGCCAGCGGCAACAGTCCGAGTTGAAGTGCGGTGGCGAAACAACCGGGGTTGGCTACATTCTGTGCGGTGCGGATGGCTTCGCGGTTCAGTTCGGGCAATCCGTAAACGAATTCGCGGTTGCCGAGTTTGGCAGTGGCCGTCAGGCGGAAGTCCTGCGAAAGATCGATGACCTTCACCTTGTCGTTGAAAGGATTCTCTGCGAGGAACTTTTTGGCTTCGCCATGACCAACGCAGAGGAATACGACGTCCACATCCTGGTTGAGATCGCCGGTGAATTGCCAGTCGGTTTCACCCACGAGGTCCTCGTGTACGGCGTAAACGGGTTTGCCGGCATTGCTGCGGCTATGAATGAAAGAAACAGCTACATACGGATGGTGTACCAACAAACGGATCAGTTCACCACCGGTATAACCTGCTCCTCCTACGATACCAACTTTGATGTTCTTACTCATAATAAACCTGTTTGGTGGGCCTGCCGGCCCTGTATGCTTGCGAATGCGGCCCTGATCAACTACTTCAATACCTGGAGATCTTCCTCCAGGGCCGCGGCTAATATTTTACTTCTTGTTATCGGCCTGCACGGCATTCCAGATAGAGGTCTGGTTACCGAAGATCTTGCTGAAGCCACGAACGTCATCACCGGTAAAGCCGGTGTTCATTTCACCATACTTACCAAACTTGCTGCTCATCAGATCGTAGGGCGATTCGATGCCGATCACCTGGAAGCGATAAGGCTGCAGGTTTACGAATACATCGCCGGTTACGTTTTGCTGCGAGTTTTCGAGGTAGGCTTCGATGTCGCGCATCACGGGATCGAGGATCTGTCCTTCATGCAACCAGTTGCCGTAGAATTGCGCCAGCTGGTCTTTCCAGTTCAATTGCCATTTGGTGAGTACGTGTTTCTCCAAGGCGTGGTGCGCTTTGAGGATCACCATCGGAGCGGCTGCTTCGAATCCTACGCGGCCTTTGATACCGATGATGGTGTCGCCTACGTGGATGTCGCGGCCTACGCCATAAGGGCCCGCAATGGTTTGCAGGTACTGGATGGCCTGGGAAGGATGATCAAACGATTTGCCATCCACCGCTTTCAGCTCGCCCTTTACAAAGCTCAGCTTCACTTCCTGGCTACCGGTAGCGGTAACCTGTGTAGGCCAGGCTTCTTCGGGCAGCATGCCTTTGGAAGAAAGGGTTTCCTTTCCGCCAACGCTGGTACCCCAGAGTCCTTTATTAATAGAATACAGTGCTTTTGTAAAGTTCAAGTCAACACCTTTTCCTTTCAGGTATTCGATCTCCGCTTCACGGCTCAGCTTGAGGTCGCGGATGGGGGTGATGATCTCTACACCGGGTATCATGATGTGGAAGATCATATCGAAGCGCACCTGGTCGTTACCGGCGCCGGTGCTTCCGTGTGCTACTGCATCAGCTTTCAGTTTCTGCACGTGCTCGGCGATATGAACGGCCTGGCTCAACCTTTCGGCACTTACGCTGAGCGGGTAGGTGTTGTTCTTTAATACGTTGCCATAGATCAGGTACTTGATGATGCGGTCGTAGTAGGTAGTAACGGCATTGACAGTGGTGTGTGTTTTAACACCCAGTTTGTAAGCATGTGCTTCGATCTGTTTCAACTCTTCTTCGCTGAAGCCACCGGTGTTAACGATGACGCTGTGTACTTCATAACCCTTGTCTTCACTGAGGTACTTAACGCAGAAGGTGGTGTCGAGACCGCCGCTGAATCCTAAAACGATTTTTTTCATTGCTGATGTATGGTAATTAAGTGTTGAATATTTTTGTTGAGCCTGGCCGCAGCCTGCCTTCGAAAGGCCTGGCCGCCATGCGCCTGCTACAGATTGAAAAAGTATTGCAGGATCGACTTGCGCCGGCCACCTGCTGTTACCATTTTCCGGCTATTGTCTTCCTTGTCTTTCTTCAGGAAGGGTTGCAGGAACTTCCACTGCTTGATGCGGAGCAAACGCTCGAGTATTCCTTTTTTCTCTTCGAAGAACTGCTTGGTCTCTTCGGGCTCGTAGTGGTCTTTGGGATCGTAGAGCATAGCGGTACACATACAGTTCTTGCGCTCCTTGCTCATCAGGATCTCGTAGTTCACGCAGCTTTTGCAGCCAGCCCAAAAGGCATCGTCCTGGGTGAGCTCGGAATAGGTAACAGGTTCATAACCCAGTTCACTGTTGATCTTCATAACGGCCAGGCCGGTGGTGAGACCAAATATCTTGGCTTCGGGGTACAGCTTGCGGCTGAGCTCGAAGATCTTTTTCTTGATGGCTTTGGCCAATCCGCCCTTGCGGAAGCTGGGCGATACGATGAGGCCCGAGTTGGCAACGTACTCGCCATGGCTCCAGGTTTCGATATAACAAAAACCGGCCCAGATGCCATCCTGGTTAAAGGCGATCACGGATTTACCCTCACGCATCTTTTCCTTGATGTATTCGGGCGAGCGCTTGGCAATGCCGGTACCCCGTGCTTTGGCGGAAGAGGCCATTTCGTCGCAGATGATCTGTGCGAAATCGAAATGGGTTTCATTGGCTATTATTATCTGGAACGTATGTTGAGTTTCCATGTTAGACAAGACTATAAATGTGAACGAATGCAGTGGAAGTGATCACTGCTAAAGACACGAATCCCGCGGGGCGGGCGCATAGTTCCATTACAAAAGGAGTGCTATGGTAATTGAGTATCAACGTCGCACCCTAACGGGGACGGGGCGACTAACAAAAACTGTACGGAGTTGTACAGCAAAAACCCCACGCACTATAGTAATAACGCTTTGCGCTACTACATCAGCGAGTTTTATGGTGAGATTTTTTTGCATTTCTTTTCTGCTGGGATGAAAATTTTAGTCAATCTTTTTTGACACCGCAAAGAAAACATTTTTTCAGCATGCAGGGGGATTTTTAATGTAAAATTTTAGCTAATTCCGTAAAAACCAGCAAACAAGCGTTTGTGTAAAAAGTTCTGAGCCTGGTTTGGGAGGCCTTCAGGGAAGGTTAAAGGGGTGGCCGAAATGGGGTTTTCAGTCGTCCGAATGAAGCCGCCAATGGCTGATAATATTAAGAGAATCAATAAATTGTTGGGGCGAAGGTTCCCCGCTGGTCGCCCCCCGGCACTCACCGCGTCATCGTACTTCCTGTACTCCCCGGAAGCGGATTGAGCAAGATCGACCGCACCACATCGGGGCGCTGGAGGCGGATCAGGTGCCCGGCATCGGGCAGGTAAATGAAGTTGGCCGGCTTGCCGGCCAGCACTTTACGGGCATAGTCGAGGTTGGCGGGTTCAATGATATCGTCGTTGCCGCCCTGTACGACTGTTACCGGGATCGAGAGGTTTTGCCATTCAGGCGCCAGTTTCTGCAGCTCACCAGCATGGGCAAATTTTTCATCGGTGGCACTTTTCAGGAAACGGGGAAAGAACACATAAGGAAAGCCGCCGCTCTGTATCCAGGGGTGGAACCACCAGAACTTTTCTTTATCAGGATCTATGGCTGCGGCCAGCATCACGAGGTGATTGAAATCCTGCGGGTAAAGCAGGGCGATCTTCCCCGCGATCGGTGCACCATAAGAACTGCCCATGACTACGCCCGGTTTGTGCGAACGGTTGAGGCGCAGAGCCTCATGGATGATTTGCGCTTGCGTGGTGATGGAGGTAACGGCCTTTTTTTTGCCTTTAAAACGCGACTTGTGATATCCCGGCCGGTCAACGGCAATGAGGTGAAAATGCTTTTGCAGTATTGAGTCATCGAGTAAGATGCGGCTGCCATACCAGGCGCCCGGCGCGCCATGTATCATCAACAACGGCGGCAGGGTATCGGAACCGGTAGTGGCGCAGTACAGGGTCGCAGAGTCGTTTTGTATGGTGAACCAGGTAGGCTTTACGGGTTTGTTGGCATAATACTTCCTGACCTCCTTATCGGTCATCACCCAGCGGCGAAAGCAACCGGTGCATCCAATGCCGATCAACATACAAAGGATAGTGTATCGAAGTAGCGCCATATTGCTCAAATCTAGTAAATGCAGCCTGTATCTGTTAACAACCACCATTAAGGATTTCTAAAAATGAGGATGGCCCGTAAAACGGGCTTCCCTGGCGGGCATGCGCAGCGGTTCATCGCCTGCATTCATGCGCCATCGTTGCCCGAAGGACTGCCGGTCTCCGGTCAATGGAACCATTGGCCGGGTGATCAGCAAGCTCCTCTCCTCATTACGCCCTGCATGGCTGCAACTTTAATACCTGGTGCAGCATTTCGGCCAGGTAGTTGCCCAGCAGTTCATACTTGAACGCGTAGTTGTTGTTGACCTCCTCCAGCATCTGCTCGAATAGCCGGCGGAATCGATCTACCTGTACAGGATTTAAAAGATACACGGGACTGCCACTTTTTCTGAACATCGGTAATGCACGCAATATGTTTTGCATTTTCTCCGACAGGCAGG
Organism: Paraflavitalea sp. CAU 1676; assembly: GCF_029223285.1. Classification (GTDB taxonomy): domain Bacteria; phylum Bacteroidota; class Bacteroidia; order Chitinophagales; family Chitinophagaceae; genus Paraflavitalea. Next base: position 104,337 of record NZ_JARHUJ010000014.1, read on the forward strand.
CCGCATTGAACAGGCAGGAAAAACCCTGGAGGGTACCCGCCAGCGGCGGCGCTGAACGATCGGCTTGCGGATGAACAAACCGCATCGTAGCGCCGCTGTCCGGGGTGTCATTTGCTACCAGGCAAATCGCATAAAAAGGGATCTCCTGGCGGCAGGTATGGTACAGCTCTTTATCTTCCAGTCTGAATACATAGATGGGATTGGCATACATCTTAATCTTTTTAAGTGCAGCGCGGCCCTATGCTTGTTCAAGCTGGTGGTCGAATGCTGTAGATACGGTAACAGATTTCCAGGCTTCGATCTCTTCTTTGATAGAGTTGATCTTGTTATAGGCCAGTTCATAAGCATCGCTGCCGAGGAACAGGTGCAGGGGAGGATTTTTGCTGGCGGCTACTTCTATGATGGCCTGTGCTGCCTTCACCGGATCGCCGAGCTGGTTACCGTTCATGATCTGTTGGTGAAACTGTTGTGTTTCTCTTACTGACTTATAGGCCTCGATGGGCCTGGCAGGTACGCCCAGTGAGCTATCGGCCAGGAACTGCGTTCTGAAATAACCGGGAGATACGATCGTGGCATGGATGCCAAACGATTTGACCTCTGCCGACAGCGCTTCTGTAAATCCTTCTACGGCAAATTTGGTAGCGCAGTAGATACCGAAACCGGGGAAGGCGCCAATGAAGCCGGCGATGGAAGAGATGTTGATGATATGACCCGATTGTTGCGCCCTTAAATAAGGCATTACTTTACGAACCATATTGAGCGTGCCAAATACATTGATGTCGAAATTCTTTCTTGCTTCCGCATCCGACAATTCTTCCAGGCTGCCTACCAGTCCGTAGCCGGCGTTGTTGACGAGTACATCGATCTGACCGAAAAGGTTAACCGTTTCATCAAGGGCTTTTTGAATGCTGCCTTCATCGTTAAGGTCTACCTGCAGGGGCAGAAAGTGATGATCGGTGGTATCGACAGCTTTGATCAGTTCCTGCTTGTTGCGCGATGTAGCAGCTACGCAATATCCCTGTTCCAGTAATCGTTGTACGAGTGTGAGACCTAAGCCTTTCGAAGCTCCTGTTACGAGCCATACTTTAGGATGTGCCATATGTTTATTTGTTTTATGAATACAAAGCTACAGCGCATCCAGGCCTCTTTTGTTGCGGCTTTCAATGCAATTATTACGAAAATCAAACCGCCCGGGAATATTTTCTCAAGCGCCTTGTGTAATGCCGCCATTTCGGGCATCCATAATTAGCAATAACACTTATTGTATTACCAAAATGATTTGCATGAAGCGATTGTTACCTGCTTTACTGCTCTTGCCTTTTATTGCCCATAGCCAGGAGGTACAGCCTGTTATATCGTCTGAATACCTTGACCTGATCCGGAATGATAGTCTGCGATCAAAAAGCAGCCAGGGTGTCCAAACGGTATTCCGAAAAATAAGATCCAATAGTTCAGGATATTATTATGACTATTCTCCGGTGAGAAAGATCCGTATCCGGAATGGTGTTGCCAACATCGTCTCTTATTCCAGGCAGGAAATACGGTTGGGAGGTTCTTTTACCAGTACAGCTGGTGTGAAGTGGGCTAATAACACGCCCGATCTTCAATCTGCCTACGCTCAGGGCAGAACGGTGGGAGGCAAATTACAATGGCGGGGGGCCGAGACGGGAGAGTTATACAGTTACGGACCTCCACTGACAGCTCTTGAATATGACAATAGCATATATCCCTACGACGATTATGGCCGGCTGGTGCCTGCCGGTACCGGTAGTGGTGTTAAGGCGCATGACTATGACAACAGTGTTTTACGAACCGGCTCTTTTTTCGAACAGGCGCTTACGCTGAGAGCCAGGTTTGTAGAGAAAGGATCCAATAAGATATGGACCAATGTGCGGCTGAAGAAAGTGATAGACAACCTGGTACTCAGCAGCAACCAGAACAAGACCGATGAGCTGATGGTCAACCTGCATTCCTACGTTAAACAAACTTCGTTATTTGCGCAATATTACTCTATAAGGGATGATTTCTCCAATAGCAACCGGATCGGTTTTCTAAATAGAGCCTACCAGCAATCGCTGCTCACACCCACTACCTTCGACAATGCACAAGGATATATCCTGGCCGGTGGCCAGAGAAGTTATAGCCCGCAGGGCGATAACCCCTGGTTTTTGTTGAAAGATAATGGCAATACTTACGGGCGCAACACGAACGGCGCCAGTTTCTCGGCCGATAAGAGAAATGGAAAATTCCGGTGGAAGATAGCGCCTTCCACAGAGCACACTAACCTGGGCACGCTGGAACAATACAAACCTGGTACTGCCTGGTATCCCTCAGGCACTACCGCCGCAAGGCAAAAGAAAGACACCAGGTACAACGTCGCCGGCGAATTGGGATACTTTTGGAATATTAACCGGGGTGAAATGGCGGGCACTATTAATTACCTGTTCAGCGACAATAGGTCGACGATAGTGTACACACCGGGTAAGGCCTACCGGTACCAACGCAGCGTCAACGACCTGTCCTTCGCCTATCGGTTCCGTAAATATTTAGGAGATGTGGAGTTAAGCGCGCAGGTAAATAACAAGATGTACTTTTCCAACACCGCCGCCCGCGATGCTTTTTTTCTTCCAGGTATAAATGCCAGTATAGACCTAAATGATAATGTCGTTGACAACCTGCGTATCAAATTCTCAGGATCTTTTAACCGGTTCAATAGCGAGCTGCCCATCGACCGCTCCATGGGGCACCTGGCGTTGTTGCAGTACCCGGTAGCTGACTTCCTGCGTTATTTCCCGGTGATGGAGGTGGAAAGCTTCGATAAGCTGAAAGCGATCCGCCACCAGGAGTGGACCGGTAAACTTGAGCTCCGCCTCGATTATCAGCTGCAATTCTCTGCAGAAGTTTTCAGCAGGAATACGTATGACGATGTTTTCCCAATACTGAATAATGGAATGCTGCAATTGCACAACATGGCCTCTCATAAGAATCAGGGATATGAATTTACCCTCAATTACCTGCAGGGGCGGCATGGCTACGGATCGAATGCCTTGCGCATCGATCACAACCTGAGTTTCTTTACATACAACAATAAAGTGTTGAAGGTGCAGGATGGCCGGCAAATGGTGCCACTGGCCGGCTTCAGTAATGTGCACAAAGTGCTGGCAGCAGGAGAAGTACTGGGGGCCATCGCCGGCAATGCCTACCTACGCGATGCGCATAATAATATCCTCATCGGAAATGATGGCTATCCCCTGGCAGGCAATCAGTCCGTTGTTATCGGAAATCCCATTCCTGATTTTGTGATTAAATACAACCCGGTAGTTTATTGGAAACACTTCAGTCTTTCCGCAAACCTCGAGTGGAAGAAAGGCGGCGATATCTGGAATGGCACACAGGCCGTGCTGGATTACTACGGCCGTTCCGGAACATCGGGTGATGCCCGAAACACGGAGAATTATATATTCCCTGGCGTATTGGCCAATGGTCATGTGAATGACATTCCGGTAAAGTTTTACGACCCAACGCAACCGCTTGAAGCCAACCGCTGGGTTCGTTATGGATACAGTGGTGTTGCAGAAACGTATATTCAAAAAGGTGATTACCTGCGCCTCGGCAACCTCAGCCTGGTGTATAAGTTCCCAAATAATTATGGAAAGCCGCAGTTAACCCTGGGCCTTCATGGCGGCAATTTCATCATCTGGACTCCCTACAAAGGAGCCGATCCAGCCCAATTGCTGCTAGATCAGCCCAACACGGCGGGACTTGACTTCTTCAACCTCCCTTCTGCCCGTTCACTGGCATTCAATCTTTCCCTTCAATTCTAATCGTATGCTGAGAACTATAACCCGATATGTTGCTGCCTCTTTCATCATAGCGTATTGTCTGTTGCCACTTACCGGCTATACCCAGCTATGGGATTATGCTTCCATGAAGGAAAAAGTTTACCTGCACGCCAACCATGTGTACTTCAAGCCCGGTGAAACTGTTTTTTTCAAATGTTATCTCGTGGATGCCAGGACGCAAAAGCCATCGTTCCTGAGTAAGACGATTTATGTGGAGGTCATTAACCCCGCGGGCAGTATCGCCCAGAAGATGACACTGCCGGTAACCGATGGCTATGCCGAAGGAGCCTGGAATTTTGATTCCACGGCCAAGGGGGGTATCTATAAGTTGCGGGCGTATACTACCTGGATGCGTAATGAAGAAGAGCGAACAATATTTACGAAAGAGATCTACCTGCAGAAACTGATCGCGCCAAGGATTTTGATGAAGCTCGATTTTGCGGCCAAAGGTTATGGGGCGGGCGATGAAGCGGTTGCTGATTTTTCCATGCGAAATTTAAAAGACCAGCCGATAGGTGCACACGATATTGCCTACACTGTAGCTATCGGAGGTCAGACGGTCAGCACGTCGCATTTGAAAACGGATGCTCAGGGCCAGGCAAAGATCAGGTTTAGGCTTCCGCAGGACCTGGCCGTTAACGATGGTTTGCTAAACGTAACTGTTCAATACAACGCTTACACCGAATCGGTATCCCGCAGTATCCCGATCGTGTTGAATAAGATCGACCTGCAGTTTTTGCCCGAAAGCGGCAATATGGTGGTGGGACTGCCAGCCATTATTGCCTTTAAAGCAGTCGATGAATATGGAAAGGGCGCCGATGTGAAGGGAAACATCGTGGATCAATCGGGAAATATAGTTACGGCATTCGAAAGCTACCACAGGGGCATGGGCAAATGTTTCTTTATGCCACAGCCCGGCGCTTCTTATAGAGCCGTGATCACGACACCTGCAGGCATCAGGGAGTCATATACTTTACCGGAGGCATTACCATCAGGGCTGGTTATGAACATCCTGAAAACGAAGTATACGGTTCAGGTGAACCTTCAGTCGTCAAAAGTGCAAATGGTCTCTCTATCAGCGTATTCACGCGATAGTTTGTATTACTCACAGGATCTGTATGTAAAAGGCAGGTCGACGGTGGAGATCGATCAGGCTGTTTTTCCCGCTGGCATTACAAGGTTTGAGGTAAAAGACCGCCGGGATCAATCTTTGCAGGAAAGGCTCGTGTTCATGCATGAGAACAAGGGTCTGCAGATTTCTCTGCATCCCAACAAGCAACTGTATGGACCACGCGAGAAGGTGCTATTGAAGATAAAAACAACTGATGTCAACGATCGGCCCATTGCTTCCAATATATCGCTGGCTGTTGTTGATGACAAGTTGTGGACGCTGGCCAACGACAAGCAGCACAATATCCTTTCCTGGTTGCTCATGAGCTCCGAGCTTGCGGGCACCATTGAGGAGCCCTTGTTTTATTTCGACATCAACGAACCCAAAGCAAGCATGGCGCTCGACCTGGTAATGATGACCCACGGTTACCGGTATTTCGACTATGTTAAGGAAGTGCAGGAAACCAAGAAAGTGAAATACCTGTTCGACCAGGGGCACGTGATCAGTGGCGTGGTGCTCGATAAGGGAGGCAAGCCATTACAAACGGCCGTCTATCTTGTGCGGCAAGGAGGACCACAGGAACTGATCCAATCATCTACCCGCCCCGACGGTTCGTTCCAGTTTACCAACCTGCTGCCCCGCACCGAATACAGCCTGTTGGCAAAGCCGGTGGAGAAGATGGGTAAACCGTTTATAATCGTGCATCGAAACGGGATCGGACATACTCCGATACAGCAGCAAAATACTTTTCTTCGGCGCGAAGACAGGAACCTGCTGCCTGGCGCTGCGGTAACCGATGAACCGCTTGTCGGGGAAGTGAAACAATTATTATCCGCGACGGAAAACGTTCAGGTAATGGAGCTGGACCAAAAGCTGATGACCTCTTCCAACCTCAACGATGTAGTGGTCGTGGGATATGGGGCTATATCACAACGCATGCTTTCGACTTCCCTGCTGCGGATAAACAGCATGGAACTCTATGGCCCCATCTACAACGCATTGCAGGGCAGGGTGCCTGGCCTGATCGTTACGCCGCAATTCAATGAGGCGGATAAGTTGCGGATTTCCGTCCGTGGCATGGGATCGCTTACAGGTAGCCAGCCCCCCCTGATGATCATGGATGGTGTGCCGGTGGAAGACTTCAGGTTGCAATCGATCAATCCCTCCGAAATATCTTCAGTAACTGTATTCAAAGACGCAGCTGCGATCGCTCTTTACGGAGCGCAGGGGGCCAATGGGGTTATAGTCATCGAAACCCGTAAATCGGGCATTGAATCGATCGTTGTCGATGTCACCAACTGGTACGCTTTTGGTATGGTCAGTATTAAACCACTCGAAGCAACGAGACCGGTTGTTCGGAAATTCTATGCACCTCAATATGTCACCACGCATACCGATGTTCGCGATGATTTCCGGGAAACCATTTACTGGAATGGTGTTGTTCAGACAAATGGGAAAGGAGAGGCTGAAGTGACTTTCTATAATTCCGATGCAACTACTACGTTCCGGACTATTGCTGAAGGTATTGGATACAATGGATTGGCAGGTAGAAAAGAACATACCTATGCAGTGAGCGAGCCGCTGAGTGTGGACATTAAAATACCTCCGTATTTCACCGTGGGTGATAAAGCGTTACTACCACTTGTCATCACCAATAACAGTGGAGCGGATATGCAGGTAACCATCGATCTCGGGATGCCTAAGGGCTTGCTGTTGCAGCCATTCGACTGTATTGCCAGCATAGGTAAGGATAGTGCCCGGCAGATCCTGGTGCCCGTAATCGCCAGCGACAAGGCGCAGGGATTGATCAGGGTGGTAGTAGAAGGCAATGGCCATAAACAGATCCTGTCCTGGCCGGTGCAGGTGAATCCGCAGGGCTTTCCTGTATCATTGGTTTTCTCGGGCGATAAAACAACAGAGCATACTTTTCCCATAGCTTCTCCGGTACCATTTAGCTATCGAACAAACCTGAAACTGTTCAGAGAGATCGATGAGCAATTGATGGATGGTATTGAGTCGATGATCAGGGAACCGTATGGTTGTTTTGAACAAACGTCTTCTACAGTATATCCTAATATGCTGGTAATAAAATACCTGCGGAGTAAAGGAATGGCATCTGCCGAATTGGAAGCGCGGGCTATGAAATACCTGAGATCAGGATACAAACGACTGCTTTCATTTGAGACGCCGAAGGGTGGCTTTGAGTGGTTTGGTCACGCACCCGGGCACCTCGGGTTAACGGCTTATGGATTGCTGGAGTTTACCGATATGAAAGCATTTATCGAAGTAGATGAAAAGATGCTGGAGCGCACCAAAGTATTTTTGCTGCAACACCGCGATACGCTGGCTGGGTTCAAACATTCCAGTCAAGGCTATGACAGCTTTGCGGGAATGTATAAAGATGTCGGTAATTGTTATGTCGTATATGCCATGGCGAAGGCTGGTTATGGCCAGGAGGTCTTTCCCCAATATCAGGCAGCGGTACAGCGTGCATTAACCCTAAGGGACGGGTACATGGTAGCCATGATGGCGAATGCGGCGATCGCGATGAAACAACAACATGATTATCGCCAGTTGATATCGCTGGCCAACAAGCTTTACGAGGAAAACAGGTTGAAGGCAAATACCAGCATGGTTGGCTCCTACGGCGAATCGCTGAAGGTGGAAACTTATTCATTGTACGCATTGGCGCTGATGCACGATAAATTCAGTGAATTGCCAACCTTGTATGGCGTGCTGTCGGAAATACTAAAAAGAAAAAGTTACTATGGATTTGGCTCCACCCAGGGCACCGTGTTGGCCCTGCAGGCCCTGGTGAGCTACCATGAATTCAGAAAAAGGGCTGACAACGAAACGAAAGTACATATTACGCTTAATAAGCAAACCGTTGTGCCGGGTACCATGTCGCCGCTGTTGCTTCGTGCGGGTAAGAATGAGTTCTCTGTAAAGTATAGCGACGACAGCAGTTATATTCCTTACCAGTTTGAAGTGAATTACCATACACATATTCCTCCATCCAATGAAAAGACAGCCGTGAAGCTCTCTACTCAACTGGCAGATACTATTGTGCGCGTAGGCCAAACAGTACGCATGGAGATCGCCGTGACGAATAAAGAGCAGTACGCTTTGCCCATGACGATCGCCAAGATCGGCATACCGGCTGGCCTCACCGTACAGCCCTGGCAATTGAAAGAGATCCTGGAAAAGAACCAGGTAGCCTATTACGAGTTGTTCGACAACTGGCTGGTGTTTTACTGGACATCTTTCGACGGGAACGAAACCAAAACGATCAACCTGGATCTTAAAGCAGAAATAGGTGGTAGCTATAAAGCGAAGGCCAGCAATGCTTATCAGTATTATACACCCGAGGAGAAGCATTGGGTGGAAGGATCGGCGGTTACGGTAGAGCCATGATGGTCATGTGACGAAGTCACAAGTACCGTGGTGTAGAGTGGAGAGGAGCGAGTGGTTTGTCAAATAGGTTTTCCCGTAAATGAAAATGCACCGGTTCGTTCGTAAGAACGGGCCGGTGCATTTTTGTTGTGTGCCGGTGCAGGTACTCGCTGGCATCGCATTTATGTTGTCCGCCACTGAGTGCCGGTGCATTTGCTATCTGCCGCTGCCATCTGATGCCCGCCATCAACTTCTGCTATCCGTCACCCGAAAGAGCAGGAAGCGCTGTTCAAAGCATCTCAGGCATTGCGGTAAGCGGTGGGTGTTATGGCTACCTGCTTCTTAAAAAAGTTATTGAAATGCGCCGGCTCTTCAAAGCCGAGGCTATAACTGATCTCCGATACGTTCCAGTTGGTATGCTTGAGCAACGCCTTGGCTTCGGCGATCACGCGATCGAATATATGTTCGGAAGTTGTTTTGCCGGTTGTTTCCTTGATTGCCCTGTTAAGATGGTTCACATGCACCGCCAGCTGCTGGGCAAAATCATTGGCCGAGCGCAGGGTAAACCGTTGCGAAGGCGATTCGATGGGAAACTGCCTTTCGAGCAATTCCGTAAATACAGCCGTGATCCTTGCTTTGGCATTGGGATGCTGGTACAGGGCTTCGGCGGGCTGAATCTTCAGTGCAAAATGGATCAGCTCGGTGACATAGTTACGTAGCAGATCGTATTTGTATACATAATCTGAATTGATCTCTTCCTGCATCTTCTGGTAAATGGCGGACACCTGTTTGTCCTGCTCGGGGGTTAATGGGTAGGCGGGTTTACCACCGGGCGCAAACATGGGAAAGTCCTGTATGCTGCCACGCATCTTACCATTAAAGAAACCGTCGGTAAATATGCTGAAGTAGCCAGTTACGCCATCCACGCCGCAATCCCAGGCATAGGGTACATTGGGATTGAAGAACATGAGGGTAGTGCCCGACACTTCGATACTTTTATCGGCATAGTGGCAGATATTGTTGCCGCGCATCATGGTTATCTTGTAAAATTCACGGCGGCTGTATTTAGCGGGTGTTCCATGGGGGCCGGTAGTGTCTTCAATCTTGAAAACATTGAAGTGTCCGATATCCTGCTTGAGGTTCTGCGGCAGGTAGTTGAATTTCTTTTTGTAAAACTCCTCTAGTGTTTCTGATTTCTCCAAAGTCATAAGGCTATAATTATGCGGGTGAAGAATATGGAGCGGTGCTGATGTCTATACAAAGCTACACTCCCCGGCAACCCAACAAATTACGGTTTTCAAACCGTTGATTGCAAAATTCAAACAACTGGGAAAGGGGATTGGTTGAGCAGGGTGGGGGTACGGGGCAGATGCGACTTGTGGGGCAGGGGCACAGGAGATAGGTGCGATCGGCGGGTTTGAATTGAGGGGAAGATGCGACTTACCGGGGCCGGGGCAGAATTGAGAGGCAGATGCGACAGGGTGGTTGGAGCCTGGGGTAGGTGAATTCGGAGCTGGGAGGCTTAAGGTGGCAGATGCGAATTACCCGGGGACCGGGGCCGGAACTTCGGGCACCCCAGTCAGGAGGTCAAGGGACCAAAGGGGCTGGGTACCGCGTAGGCCGGGTTCGCACTTAACACGCGTGCACCCGCCTGAATAACCGGTTCGATAGGCACTGTACTTCACTGCAAACCGCACTGGCCCTCTATGAAAACTGCCTGTTTTAGTGCACTCCAGTGCCATTCGGGCTAAGTATTCAGGCAATAAGAGTAGACCTATGCGCCTGTTAGTCAGGGCATTAGCGTAGCTGTCGAGTGCTTGCGACTAGCTTAAAATGCAATAAAGGATTAATTATGAGGTCTTTACGGGCACCGAATGGATGGCGGCGCTCATTTCCCGGATAAGGGAGGCGTCCTTTTCAATGGCGTTGCCGATCACGATCACGTCGGCGCCGGCCTTGCAATTGAGGTAAGCCTTCTCGGGATTGGTGATGCCGCCGCCAATAACGAGGGGGGCTTCGATAACCTGCGATACCTTCTCGATCATACTTTCGGTGATCGGGCGGCGGGCGCCGCTGCCGGCATCCATATAGATCAGCTTCATGCCCAGCATTTCGCCGGCCATGGCGGTACACATCGCTATTTCGTTCTTATCGGCCGGAATGGGGGCCGTATTGCTGATATAAGAAACTGTTGTGGGCGCCCCGCCATCGATGACCATATAACCCGTAGAGATGATCTCCAGGCCACTTTGCTTTACGAAGGGGGCTGATATAACGTGCTGGCCAATGAGCAACTCTGGGTTGCGGCCCGAAATGACAGAGAGATATAATAAGGCATCGGCGTACCGGGTAACCTGAGAGGGGCTACCGGGAAACAGGATCACCGGGATGTCACAATTCCGCTTTATTTGCTGTACAACCTCATCCAGCTGGTTCGATATAACCAGGCTTCCACCTACAAAGAGATAATCTACTCCCGCTTCCACCGCCAAGGTGGTAAGCTCGTCAATCTTCGCTGCGTTTACCTTATCTGGATCAATGAGTACGGCAAACGACTTATGTCCTTTCGCTTTCTGTTGTAGTAGAGATTGATAGATACGATTCGTCATGCCTTAGCTATTGGATCTATTACAAAAATGCGAAAAGTTTTTGGCTTTCACGCAGTTAATTAAGTATGTGGATAATCACTTATAAACGTACGTAAGTGGCTAGTTGTACGATGTGATTGTTCACAAACGCATTTCCACGGCCATTTACATACTGATTCATGTATCCCATTTCTGCATCAAAACTCTTATGAAAACGATATCCGAGAGCAATATAAGCCCGGTTTTGATCGAAAAATTCCCCGTTGACCCCCGATTTGTCGCCAAAATTTACAAATACCTCATTTTGCAATGCGAGGAATGGGGCTTTACCGGCAGTCGACCAGGGAACCAGCGGCGTTACATTACGGATGAAATAGCGAAGCCGGTTGGCGAATACATTGCCATAGTTGTCAAATTCGTTGTTCAACACACGCGATTTGGCAATGAACCGCTGCTCCACCCTAAAACGATGTGCCAGGGTTCCCTTCCGTGCATGGAGCCCCTTGCCGATCGTCAGCGGATGGGTGAGCAAGAATTGTTCCCAAATACGGTGCTCGGGCGTATAACCGCTTATCCCGTCAATAACCCGGCGATTTTGAACATAAGCATAGCCACCGGTCAGCACGATCTTTTTGCTGGCGTGGTAATTCAGGCCGGCCCGCAGCAACAAAGTTTGTACATGTTCAATTTGATCCGTGCTTCTTAATTGAAAGTCAGAGTGAAGACTAAGTTTGGTACTGATTTTGACAGTATTGAAATCGGCCAGCCAGCCGGTGAGTTGGGTTTGTGCAGTGAGGCGATTGGCGGCAAGCAATAACAGGACGACTAATAATCTCTGATAGTTCATACCTGCAAAAAAAACGATAAATGCTTAAAGCATTGATTAGAAAATTACCGGTTGAATTAAAAAGCTGTTAAGATATCTGGATACTTACTGAGTTGCAGACGACCCCGGTGAAGTGATGATGGTATTCATGAAATTTAGTCCCAATATTGCATGCTCTTTTTTACTACTCCATCCTATGTATTTCCGGTTCATTGAACCTGCTTGCTTTGATAATGAAACAGTAAAGTACTATACTTTAAACAATATGTTTTGAAGACTGTTTTGCGACTCGAAATAGTACGTTTGGAAGACAGTGATTTTACTATGATCACCGCTTCTTTAACATAGACTTTTTATGGTTCACAACCAAATATATTTTATTGTGAAACCCTTGCCAGATGTGGGACTGCGAAGAAATGCACTGCCAGTGTGAGCTATGAATTTTTCCACTTCCTTTTTCCACAAGATGTGCATATTTACAAGATTGGAATTTCGGTAGAGGAAGATATTTTCGTCTCCTCCTACCCAATCTGATAGCAATCAATTTTATTAATTGTAAACTCATTAATTACTAACCTTATGTCCAGCAAAAAGCAATCTCCGAAGGGCTTGCAGTTTAGCCGTCGGTATACCCGCGACGATGTCAGTGTGTTTGACCAGTTTGAGTATGATTATCGTTCGTCGGTAATCCGCAACCCCAGTGGAGAGATTGTTTTTGAAATGACTAATGTTGAGGTGCCCAAACAGTGGAGCCAGATCGCTACAGACATTCTTGCACAAAAATATTTCCGTAAAGCAGGCGTACCGCAGCCCGACGGATCCAAAGGCCGCGAAACTTCCATCAAGCAGGTGGCGCATCGTATGGCCAATTGCTGGAGGGTATGGGGTGAGCGATACGGCTACTTTGCTTCGGCCAAAGATGCACAGGTATTTTATGAGGAGCTGGTATATTGTATCATTAACCAGGCCTGTACACCCAATAGTCCACAGTGGTTCAATACCGGTTTGCACGAAAGCTACGGCATCACCGGCAAACCCCAGGGCCACTATTATGTTGATGAAAAAGATGGACAATTAAAGAGTTCCACGTCGGCCTACGAGCGTCCGCAACCCCACGCCTGTTTCATCCTGAGCGTTTCCGACGACCTGGTGAACGATGGTGGGCTGATGGACCTCTGGGTACGTGAAGCCCGTATCTTTAAATATGGTAGCGGTGTAGGCACCAATTTCTCCCAGATACGCGGAGAAGGCGAGAAACTCAGCGGCGGCGGCACGTCCAGCGGCCTCATGAGCTTCCTCAAGATCGGCGACCGCGCTGCCGGCGCCATTAAGAGCGGAGGCACCACCCGCCGGGCTGCCAAGATGGTTTGTCTCGACCTCGATCACCCCGAGATCCTGGACTTCATCAACTGGAAGGTGGAAGAAGAGAAGAAAGTAAGCGCCCTCATCAATGCCGGCTATGCCAGCGATTATGAAGGAGAAGCTTACCGTACTGTGAGCGGACAGAATTCCAACAACTCTGTGCGCATCCCCAACGAATTTTTCGAGAAGCTGGAAGCCGGTGAAGACTGGGAGCTGAAAGCCCGTACCGACGGCCGCGTCATGAAACGCATCCCTTCCCGCGAGGTATGGAACCAGATATCTTATGCCGCCTGGCGCTGCGCCGATCCCGGCACCCAATACGATACTACTATTAATGAGTGGCATACCTGCCCGCAGGGTGGACGAATCAACGCCTCCAACCCCTGCAGCGAGTACATGTTCCTCGACAATACGGCCTGTAACCTTGCCTCTGCCAACCTCCGTAAGTTCTATGATGAAGCCACCAACACGTTCGATGTGGAAGGTTTTGAATATACCTGCCGCCTCTGGACGGTGGTGCTGGAAGTATCCGTACTGATGGCTCAGTTCCCTTCGAAAGAAGTGGCACAACTGAGCTTCGATTACCGCACGCTGGGCCTGGGTTATGCCAACCTCGGTTCTATGCTGATGGTAATGGGCATCGCTTACGACAGCGAAGAAGCCCGCGGCATCGCCGGCGCCCTTACGGCCATCATGACGGGGATCGCTTACAAAACTTCGGCCGAACTGGCTTCCATCATGGGGCCCTTCGCCAAGTACGAAGAAAACAAGAAAGACATGCTGCGCGTCATGCGCAACCACCGCCTGGCGGCCTATGATGCCGATGAGTATGAAGGTCTCAGCATCAAGCCCGTGGGTATCAAAGCCCGTTATTGCCCCGATTACCTGCTGAAAGCAGCTACCAAGGCATGGGATGATGCCGTGAAGCTGGGCGAACAATACGGCTATCGCAATGCGCAAACCACGGTGATCGCGCCTACCGGCACCATCGGACTGGTGATGGATTGCGACACGACCGGTGTAGAGCCCGATTTCGCCCTGGTGAAATTCAAGAAGCTCAGCGGCGGCGGTTACTTCAAGATCATCAACCAATCGGTACCCAGTGCGTTGAAGAACCTGGGTTACAAGACCAATGAGATCGACTCGATCGTGAAATATGCGGTAGGTGCCGGCACCTTCGCCGGAGCGCCCCATATCAACCACCAGTCCTTAAGCGAAAAAGGATTCATCGCCGAAGAGATCAAAAAGCTGGATGCCGCTGTAGGCTCTGCTTTCGAGATCGGCTTTGTATTCAACGTATACACACTGGGTGAAGAATGCCTGCAACGACTTGGCTTCAAACCCGAACAGTATTTCAACTTCGAGTGGAGCCTGCTGGAAGCACTGGGCTTTACCGATGAGCAGATCGAAGCCGCCAACGACTACGTATGCGGTACCATGACGATCGAAGGCGCTCCTTATCTCAAGAACGAGCACCTGCCGGTATTCGATTGCGCCAATAAATGTGGTCAAAAGGGGCAACGTTATATCCATGCACATGGTCATATCCGTATGATGGCGGGTACACAGCCCTTCCTGAGCGGCGCCATCTCCAAAACCATCAACCTGCCCAACGAGGCAAGTGTAGAGGAGATCTCCGACTCTTATATGATGAGCTGGCAGCTGGGTCTCAAAGCCTGCGCCCTCTACCGCGACGGTTCAAAGCTGAGCCAGCCGCTGAGCAACAAGAGCGACAAGAAGAAGAAAACCGACGTTACCGAAGAGGCCAAAGCCGAAGAAACGCCTGTTGCGGCTGCTACTCCCGAATCGCATATCGTGGATATGAGTAAGCTCACCATCGCCGAATTGTTGGAGGAAGTACAAAAACGTGTTCAGGCTTCGCCCGATACCAAACTAAAACGCGAACTGGCCCATATAGTAGAACGCAGAACCTTACCCGCCAAGCGGAGAGGGTTTACGCAAAAGGCCAAGATCAATGGTCAGGCCATGTTCCTCCGCACCGGCGAATACTCCGATGGAACGGTAGGAGAGATCTTTATCGATATGGCGAAAGAGGGGGCTACCATGCGCAGCATGCTGAACTGCTTCGCGATCTCCATCTCGATCGGATTACAATATGGTGTGCCGCTGGAAGAGTTTGTAGAGAAATTCGTGTTCACCCGTTTCGAGCCAGCGGGCATGGTAGACCACCCGAATATCAAGAGTACTACGTCGATCGTAGACTTCATATTCCGGGCACTTGCTTACGAATACCTGGGCCGTACCGACCTGGTGCACGTGCTCGACAAACCCGAGGTGATGAATACCGGCACCGACGACTGGGACGAAATCCCGACTTCGCTGGAATATGATAAGTCGACACCCGAGCTGAGTGATGTGCGCATCGTAGCTGGCCCCAAGAGCAACAAGCCGGCCGATGCGGAGCCTGCGAAATCATCTTACCGCCCTGTGAAGGCAGAAGCTGGTATGGATGCGGTGAATGCAGCGGCCAAGAGCATGCAGAGTGATGCACCGGCTTGTAACACCTGCGGTCATATCACCATCCGCAGCGGTACCTGCTACAAATGCCTCAATTGCGGCAATAGCATGGGGTGCAGCTAATGAATTAACGACCTGACCTGGCAGGCCGCGGAGGGAGTCGTTCCGAAAGCTGCTTACCGTGGCCCGTCAGGTCTACTAAAAATATTGGACGGTTTATTAACATAAACTTCATCCGCTCATTTCTATGGGCGGATTTTTTATTTTTCCCAGACCTTTCCAATGGCGGGAAATAATTGTGGCAAACCGGCGTTTGACGATTATCAAAGCACTATTGGGAACTTAAAGAACTTCAGTCAATTACAAGCCTGGCACGGCCTGCGCGGAAAATTGGCATCGTTTTATCAATCTCCCTACACAATTCTGGTTCACTGATTCGTTAACACCCTTGTTCAACAACATAATTCTGGACGTTATGAAGAAATCAATCCTGGCTATCGCCATCATTACCATGCTCGTTGCTACATCATGTAACCGTTTCATCACTCCCTTCCAGGCTGCCAACGGCAAAGCCAAGTGTGGACGCGGTTTACGCTAATGGAGGTTGCTGATCATTCTCAGTCACATAGATCGACTTTAAGGCATTTTTTCGTTGGGGGAAAAAACAGCGGAAAGATGTTGAATAAGAAAGCCCGGGCTCCATGCCCGGGCTTTTCGATTTATCTGAAACGATGGGTAGTGCTCTTTACTTCTTCCTGTTCACAAAATCTTTCAGGTAACTACAGGTATTGTAGGCTTCCTTATAGAAGGCCGTTGTGCCATATTCCTTCGCCAGTACCGGGAAGATGGCCTGGTTGGCCAGGATGCGTTTGGCGTAAGCCTTCTGCTGCTTCTCATAATCATCGTAGTCCTTTGCCTGGTCCCAGGATGGAACAGGTATCTGCTTTTGATCGCACTTGGCCATCATGAACAGGCAACGGGCTTTGAAGTTGCGGTCTTTCGTGAGGTCGAACGCCTTCTTATAATACTCTTCTGCTTTGTATACGCCATAGTATTCTTTATCGCCGGGCTTTGTAGCGTCCGGACCTCTGAGGCCATCATTGCCGCTCCAGTCATATTGAACCAACATCCAGCTGTTGCCCCAATAGCTCATATGGTAGGCGCCTTTGGCCAGCTCATAATAAGCTTTGGCTTGCTTTTCCGGATCCTGCGTAGTGACAACTTCTTGTTGCAGTCCCCACATTTTACGGCTGAAGGTGAGCTTGGTGTATTTTATCTTGTCCTGGTCGGTTGGCGCATGGGTATCGAGAATGAGGTCGGCAAAAGGATTGGCTGCCAGGTAGGTGGCAAACGTTTCAGTTTGGTAATAGGCGGGCGATACCTTGGCAAACCATTTCTCTGCATTCGCAAAATCGAATTGACGCAGCCAGGTAGTGCCGGCAATATCGTTCACGTCGTCTTTGCTGAATGAATTGTGCTTGAGGAGGTATTGCTCATAATCGCTGAGCTTCTTCGATTCCATCAACTGTATCAACGTTTCCACCTGTTGTGCCGTCAATTGATTTCTCAATATGTTGATGGCGTACAAGCCGCCATAACCCCATCCGTCCTTCACCAGTTCCCGGTTGATCCAGTTGCCGACGCCAATGCACAGCAACTCTTTGGAACTGTCGGTTTTCTTGTATTTGGGGCTGAGGATCTCTGTAAACAAACGACGGTAGAAGCGGGCATACTCGGCATCGGTGGCCGCTTTCTTTTCCATCCATTGCAGCGAAGGCAATAATTGCTTTTCAAAAGCAGCATCGATCGTTGCCTGGTTGTTGATCGTGAGCAGCAGGTTGCTCATAGCCCATTGATCTTGCTGGGCTGCTGTGAGCTTTTGTTTTTTCGCGCCATCCAGCAGTTTGCGGGAGGCAGCATAGTCGCCGGCGATGAGCGCCGTATGGGCTGCTGCAATGCTGTACAGGCCTTTATCGGTAATGGCTTTATTACCGGCCACCTGTTGGCAGAATGTCGTGAGCTCGCGTGTCTCTGCACGGGCCGCCAGGAAGGAGGAATCGGTAGGTGTGATCGAGGAGTAATTGAGAGAAGCTTTCGTTTTGCCTTGCCCGAACTCGAGGGCCGGCGTATAAAAGGACTCTTCCACCTTGTGTACTTCACGGATGGTGAGTATGCTCAGCAGGGCCGCATTGGGCGAAAGCTGGTAGATCTTTTTAAGGGTTTCCAGTTCATTCTCATTGCTGCCCAGGGCGAACAGACCCAGCAGGTTGGCTTTGTCCTCATTGGTTTTGCAAAGTTGGAGGCAGGCATTGCGGTTCTTTTGATCAAATCGTTTTACGCTCCAATCGAAGCTCATATAGTTCGATACGCGCTTTACTTCGTTTTTACTGAACAGCTGACTGAAGATCACTGCGGCTTCTTCCTGCTTACCGAGTCGCATGAGCGATCCAGCTTTCAGGCCCAGCGAAAGATCGTGCAGGATACTGGGTGTGGTATTGGGTTTTATGAGCTCATCGTACCAGCGGAGGCAGTCGGCGAAACGCTTGCTGTAGTGTGCGAGACGTAATACCTGGTAAGCGAACCGTAATTTGATGGTGTTGTTCTTCGCAACGGCATACAATTGCTGACCATTCTTTATAAGCTTACCCATTTTGGCCGTATCGCGCTCGATGGGTTCCCAGCTGGTCCAGTTGCCGGTAACGTTGGGCTCTACCTGCTTGGCATACATTATGTAACCGAGCGCTTCAAAATCCTTGCTGTTCATGAAGAACTTCGTCATGCCATTGTTCTTCACAGAGTCTGGAACCTGCAGTGGCTGGTTCTTCTCGAGGTGGAAATACAGGTTCGAGAGGTCTTTGCGGGCGTACTCGGTTACAAAGGCTTTGGCATCGTTGGCGGTATAGCTGTTGTTGCCATAGCCTACCCATTCGGCCGATGTGACATCCGAAGTAGTGACCGGCTCCTGATCGCTGTACAGGAACTGGTAGTTGGTATAGTAGAAAGGCTCGTAGCCTTTCACGTCGCTGTTGTTCTTGTTGAAGAAGGATACAAAATAATCGTAGGGATCGGCATCGCCGCCTGCACAGCCGATGATATTGTAGGGCATCGCAAGGCAGCCGAGGTTAATACATACTATCAAACATTTCTTCCAGTTCATTCGTAGAATACTTATGAAGGTTTATTGAATCGAGATGATACAGTGCTACCGTAATCTTTGGAGTAACCAGTTTTGACCTGAGTAACTTCGTGGCTTTAATGATCTCCCCAAAATTAGCATCTTCCTGTCTTATCACATCTCCTTTTTTAAACGCATAACCATTCAACGTGGTATCCCGTGTAATGGTAAACAGGTTTTTTGATTGTTGTGCGGCGCCCGATCGCTGAAGTGCCGAATCGGGCAGTCCCTGTATCAATCCGGCATAGGCTTGTTGCTGATACAATACTTTCCAATCGAATAAGGGTAGGGCCACGTCCAACGGCAAAGGGTAGTCTTGCAGGTTGCCAATATACTTTTCCAATTCGGCCGCTTCCAATATCGAGTTGTTGGTTTGCAGGCTTTTGAGGTTGCCCATATTGTAACACATGAGCAGTCCGCGGTCAACCGGCGGTATGCCGGTTTTCTGTTTGTATTTGCACTGGTAAAGTCTTATGGTGGCGGATACCTGTTTTTGCTGGAAAAAAGGGAGGGCCTTCAGTGCCTGCAGCAATGAAAAATAATTGTCTTTACTGGTAGCTGTCCAGTCGCAATCGAGTTGTATTTCAGGCACCGGGTTGGCAGCAGGCAACGCTTGGGCAGTGGCAGTCATCAGTTCGTGCAGGTTGGCGGCCAGTTCATGTACCTGTTCGCCTTTTACCTGCTGCATGCATTCATTGGTAATGAAAACCGTGGGTACAATGGCTACGGGATGGTTCGATAGCCAGGAAGTGGCGGAAGGATCAAGCTGCAGTTTGGCAACCGGTAACGGCTGCTGGCGGGTGGCATCCCAAACGACGTCGAAGAATTTGACATACAGTTTTTTGACCTGCAGTTTTTCCAGTGCGGCGGTTTCGCTGTTGGTGAAATGCATGGTTGATTTCCAGTAATAAAAACCACGGGTAACGGAGGCGCGGTGAACCGGCTGCCGGCAGGCCGCCAGGAACAGTGGGATCATTAACCACCATTTAATCTTGCTTTTCATGCGGCTTCAAAATTATGGCAATGGCGGTTTCCGTCTATTCCTTATTTTTACGCCTTAACCTTGTATGAATGACGATCCAATTTGGTTATGATAAAAAGGAAGTGATACAGGCGCTCAGGTATCATTTTTTGTCTCGTCCCGAGATCAAGATCTTACTGGTGCTGGTGAATGTATTTGCGATCCTGTCGGCCGTTATGTTTGGTCTGAAGAAGATTCAGCCCATATCCTTCCTCGCCTTTTCGCTGCTTTGGTTCGTCCTCATGCTTGTTATCTGGCGTTTTTTGCCCGGGAGCATCTATCGCCGGTCGGCCACTTTCAAGGATCATTTTATGATGCACTTCATGGAGAATGAAGTGGTTCTCGAAACCGAACGTGGCGCGAAGGGCTGGCCCTGGGCGGCTTTCAGCCACTTTGTGGAAAGCCATTATTTTTTTCACCTCTACTTCGATGCCCGTTCTTTCTTTCTCGTTCCCAAAGACGCTTTCAGAGACATCATTGAATTGCAGGAAGTGCGGGAGATGTTCCGCAAGAAGCTGGGCAAGAAATAGAAAGTGTTGCGGCCTGAGCGGCGTTTGTTCTGTGCTTTTGCCCGGCGGCTCGGGCGTCTGCACACAGTTCCCTTTAAGGCAACTATCTGTCTTACTGCTAACCGATGACATGGTAATTGTCCCGACAAGCAGTGCTCCTTCTTTTATTTGGGCTTGTACTTACTTTCCTGGTAGATATTCATAGCCGGCGTTTTCAGCAGGTCGGGCAGTTTTAAATCTCCGTGCTTCTCCATGTATTTCTTCACGATCTGCCAGCCAACGAACAGGCCGATATAACCGGGTGAGCCCTGGCCCAGCTCCTGCGTATGGGGCGCTTCGCCCATAAAATTCTTGGTATAACTGGGGTCATTGTTCAGTAGCAGACTGTTGATCAGGAAAAAGTTCCAGATGCGACCTTCATTGCTGAAACAGCCTTCAAGCTGCTTCTGGGTATATCCGATCTTCAGGGTATCGGCGGTATTCGGCATCAGTTTGTCGAGCACATAGAGACGTTTCCCTTTTTCTACCATTTGTTCGATCAGGGTTTTGCCGGCGATCTTTTCCGGATAGATATCGTCAATGACATTTTTCATGCAATTAACGGAGATATAGTCGGGTGTAAAACGGCGTGAGATATAGGCAGGGTACAGTTGACGACCCAGGTCGTTGGTATAGAATTCGTGGTTGCTGCCCAGGTGCAGCTGCAGGCCAACGGCCAGTCCGGCGGGAGTGATCGCATCTCCATAACTACCCAAAGAAGCTTGATAAAGGGCGTCCATCGGGCCAATATAGAAGATCAGTTTTTCGGGGGTTTTGTATTCAGGAAAATAGTATTTGGTATACTGCAGGCCCTTCTTTACTTCCGTTTCGTATTGGGTGGTAGAGCGGAAAGTCTTTTCTACGGCGGCCCTGATCGGCAGATAATCGCGGTAAAACTGTTTCAGGAGTTGGGTGGCCTGATCGCCCTCGCCGGCAAAGGGCGGAAGACCTAAGATATTCTGAAAATAGTCGGTCATGAAATGCGGATACTGCTTGCTCAGTTTTTGCAGGGAGGGCATCAACTGGTTGGTATCGATGGCAAAGAAGTCTTTGTCGAATCGTTCTTCGTTGAGGGTAACCTTGATATCGGACACATCGGGCGTTTTGCTGTCGCCGCAAGCCAGGAGGCCGCATAATACCAGGGCAAGAAATCCGGTTCTTTTCATGTGCTGGAAACGTTTAAGACGCAATTATGTTGTAAACATAAACTTAAAATTCGTTATACATATCTTGTTTCCAGTCTTTTGTGTTTACAATCCTACCATTCCCCAATGCTTGTGCCTACGGCTACATTGTGTAAATTTGTCAAATGAAGATTGCATTAGCACAGCAGAATTATCATATCGGCAATTTTGAAGACAATACCTGGAAAATAATAGGTGCAATACAACATGCCAAATCACGTGGTGCCGACCTGGTGGTGTTTTCCGAATTGAGTGTCTGCGGTTACGCGCCCCGCGATTTCCTCGAATTCAATGACTTCATCAACGAATGTTACCGGGCCCTCGATATCATCAAAGAACATACGGAAGATATAGGGGTGATCGTGGGCAGCCCCATGCGGAACCCCGAAGCGGCCGGTAAGGACCTCTTCAATGCAGCCTGGTTTCTATATGGCAAGAAGGTGCACGGGGTGGCTAAGAAAACCCTGCTGCCCAACTATGACGTGTTTGACGAATACCGCTATTTTGAACCGGCCTATGAGCATGCCGTGATCCCTTTTAAAGGAAAAAAGATTGCGTTGATCGTATGTGAGGACATGTGGAACCTGGGCGATAATCCTTTGTACCGCATTGCGCCGATGGATGTACTGATCAAGCAGCAGCCCGACCTGATCATCAATATCTCCGCTTCTCCCTTCGATTACGACCATGATATTGACCGTATAGAAGTAATACGCGCCAATGTGTTGAAGTACAATATTCCCCTTTATTTCTGCAATGCCGTTGGTTCACAAACCGAGATAGTGTTCGACGGTGGCAGCCTGGTAATGAGTGCTGAAGGCCGGTTAGTGAAGGAGATGAAATATTTTGAAGAGGATTTCGCCATCGTGAGCGACGAGGATTTCAAGAAAGTGGCGGTGAATGGCGGTGAAGCGGGTGAATCGGGAGCTACGACTACGGTAGCCAGGGCGGGTACCGGCAAAAAGCAGGCAGTGCTGCATGATACCGATTTCGATAAAGAGATGCGGGTATCGAAGATCAGCGATCCCAATAAGATCATCGAATACCTGATCGACGACAAGAACATCCAGGAAATACACCAGGCGCTGATACTGGGTATCCGGGATTATTTCCGCAAAATGGGTTTTACCAAAGCGATCCTTGGATCGTCGGGCGGGATAGACAGTGCTGTTACACTGGCCCTTGCCTGTGAGGCGCTGGGTAAAGACAATGTGCGGGCCATCCTGATGCCATCTCAATATTCAACCGGTCATTCGGTAAGTGATGCTGAGCAATTGAGCAAAACGCTGGGCAATCCGTACGATATTGTGCCCATCAAAGAAGTGTATGATGCCTTTTTATCGACGCTGAAGCCGGTGTTCAAAGACTTGCCCTTCAGCCTGGCAGAAGAAAATATCCAGAGCCGCAGCCGGGGCAACCTGCTGATGGCGATTGCCAATAAGTTTGGTTATATCCTGCTCAATACTTCCAATAAGAGCGAACTGGCTACGGGTTATGGTACCTTGTACGGTGATATGGCTGGCGGGTTGAGTGTGCTGGGCGACGTTTATAAAATGCAGGTATATGCGCTGGCGCGGTATATCAACCGCAATGGTGAGATCATTCCGGAGAACATTATTACCAAGCCACCGTCGGCCGAGCTGCGGCCCGATCAGAAGGACAGCGACAGCCTGCCCGAATACGAGGGGCTTGACAAAGTATTGTACCAGTATATCGAGCGGCGCCAGGGGCCGAAGGAGATCGTGGCGATGGGTATCGACGAGGCGCTGGTAGCCCGTATTTTGAAAATGGTGAATTCCAATGAATACAAGCGCAACCAGTTTTGTCCCATCATCCGCGTAAGCTGCAAGGCATTTGGGGTGGGCAGACGGTTGCCGATCGTGGGGAAGTACCTGAGTTGAACCATAAAGACGCTATCATAAAAAAGGCCCGCGCAATTTGCGCGGGCCTTTATCGTAAGTTGAAACAAGGTTATTGTTTTACGAACTTGGCGGTTACAGTACCAGTCATACCACCTTCAGTTCCCTCGGCTTCCAACACCAGGGTTTTGCCATCGAAAGATTTTACTTTACCAGCAGTTCCGTCAATTTCAACATAATTGCCGTCCATTGACCAGGTTGATTCGTAGTTATTGGGGTCAGCGCACACCGTGCCCTGATCTTTTACCTGAACTTTGAAATCGGCAGCAAGGGTATAGGTATCATCGCGCTGGCAACTTTCGAAGTAAAGATTGAAGATATCCATTTCAGGCGCGCCTGTAACTTTCATTTTCATTTCTGTGAGCTTGTAGGTGCCCACAAGGTTTTCCTTGGTTACAGTTACTGCTTCATCCTTATCTTTCTTGCAAGCGGTAAATACCATGGCCGAAAGGGCCAATCCTAAAACGATACGGATAGAGGTCTTTTTCATGTATTGGGTTTTTAAGGTGAGTGTAATCATCCGTCGTAAAGAACGGTTTTGGGGCTATTTTATTGTTAATCAGGATAGTTATTTGGTTTTTTTGAAGGCTTTTAATAAGTTGGCAAGTAACTTGCATCGGCATTGTTCGTATTTTCATAATCTGATTACTATCAATCGTTCATAATAAAAGCTTTATATGGTGGCTACTGCCGACGATATTCGTCAACTCAACGAGAAGATACAATACCACAGCACGTTTATCGATCGCCTGCGCGATGAAACGGCCCGGGTGATCATCGGGCAGCATACCATGCTCGACAGGCT
Organism: Paraflavitalea sp. CAU 1676; assembly: GCF_029223285.1. Taxonomy (GTDB): domain Bacteria; phylum Bacteroidota; class Bacteroidia; order Chitinophagales; family Chitinophagaceae; genus Paraflavitalea. Next base: position 128,589 of record NZ_JARHUJ010000014.1, read on the forward strand.
CCTGATCGGGCTGCTGAGCAATGGCCACGTATTGCTGGAAGGTGTACCCGGACTGGCAAAGACGCTGGCAATCAAATCGCTGGCACAGGCTATCCACGCCAAATTCAGCCGCATCCAGTTTACACCCGATCTGCTCCCCGCCGACCTGATCGGTACCATGATCTACAATCAGCCCAAAAATGAATTTGTGGTGCGTAAAGGCCCCATTTTCGCCAACTTCATCTTGGCCGATGAGATCAACCGCGCTCCCGCCAAAGTGCAAAGCGCCCTGCTCGAAGCCATGCAGGAAAGACAGGTGACCATCGGCGATACCACCCACAAGCTCGATGAACCCTTCCTGGTACTGGCTACGCAGAATCCGCTCGAACAGGAAGGTACCTACCCCCTGCCCGAAGCACAGCAGGACCGCTTCATCATGAAAGTGATCGTCGACTATCCCACCAAGGAAGAAGAACAGATCATCATCCGCCAAAACGTGATGGGCCTCCGCCCGCCCGAAGTAGGGCAGGTGGTGTCCATGCAGGAAATAATGCAGGCCCGCGACCTGGTGCGGCAGGTATACCTCGACGAAAAAGTAGAAAACTATATACTCGATATCGTATTCGCTACCCGCTTCCCCGAGCGCTATAAGCTCGATAAACTGAAGCCACTGATCGCCTACGGAGGTTCGCCCCGCGCCAGCATCAATCTGGCCCTGGCTGCCAAAGCACAGGCCTTCCTCAGCAAACGGGGCTTCGTGATCCCCGAAGATGTACGCAGCATCTCCAAAGATGTGCTGCGCCACCGCCTCGGACTCACGTATGAAGCAGAAGCCGAAAACGTGAACGTGGAAGCCGTGATAGACGATATTCTCCGTGTAATACCTGTTCCATGATACTCACCACCGCCGAAATATTAAAGAAGGTCCGCGAGCTGGAGATCAAAAGCAAGAAGCTCACCCGCCACATCTTTACGGGTGAGTACCACAGTGCTTTTAAGGGAAGGGGTATGCTGTTCAAGGAAGTGCGCGACTACCATGCCGGCGACGATATCCGGTTCATAGACTGGAACGTGTCGGCCCGGTTCAACCATCCCTACAGCAAAGTATTTGAGGAAGAACGCGAGCTCACCGTGATGCTGATGGTCGATGTTAGCGGCAGTTCCCTGATCGGAACCACTAAAGCCCGGAAGAAAGATATGATCACCGAGATGGCGGCCGTACTGGCTTTTTCCGCCATCAGTAACAATGATAAAGTAGGCCTCATCTTTTTCAACGACGGCGTGGAAAAACACATACCTCCCAAGAAAGGAAGGGATCATGTGTTGTACATGGTGCGCACCCTGCTGACCATGGAGCCCTCCAATAAGGGTACGAAGATCGGTGAGGCACTGCGGCGGTTCAACAACACTACCCGCCAGCGTTGCATTGCTTTTTTACTGAGTGATTTTCTCGATGATAACTTTGGTGACGACCTTAAAGTGGCAGGCAAGAAACACGACCTGGTAGGTATTAAGGTGTATGACAAACTGGACATGGAATTGCCCGCCGCCGGTTTGCTCGATGTGGAGGATGCCGAAACAGGCAGACGGCAATTGGTGGATTCCAGTGATTTCCTCGTACGTCAGCAATACCAGGCTGCCTTTTTTCAGCATACGAACTATTGCAAAAGCATATTCACCAGTGCCGGCAGCGACCTGTTGCATATACGCACAGACGAAGACTATGTGAAGGTGTTGCAGAAATTCTTTATTGGACGTAATAAGTAATGGACTAAACTATACATGAGCCGGTTGGTACGATATATAATAGCTGGGATTTGTTTATTCACCTTTTCAGGGAGCGCCGATGCACAGGTGCTGGTAAAAGCATTTATTGATCGCGACAAGATCGTGGTGGGCGACTCGGTGGTATTGACGCTTGATGTACGGGCGCCCCTGGGGCAATCCATCACCTGGTTCAACCTCGATACCATTCCGCATTTTGAATTTCTCGCCAAAGGCAAGATCGATACGCTCGATGGCGTAGACGGTAAAAAATGGATTCAGCAGGTGGTGATCACCAGCTACGATTCGGGATACTGGCAAATACCCATGCTGCCGGTTACCGTGGAAGGCAAACACTATTTCTCCGATTCGCTGAGCGTGCAGGTGGGCTATGCCAATACCGATCTCTCGCAGGAATACAAAGACATCAAAGAGATTGAAGAGGTGGCCAACACCGAAACCAATTATATACCCTGGATCATCGGGGCGGTTACCCTGGTGGCACTGGGTGTGATGCTTGCTTTGTTCCTGCGGAAGAAAAAGAAGATAGAAGCGCCGCCCGTGGTGGCCATTGCCTTAACACCCTATGATGAAGCATTGGCAGCATTGGAAAAGCTGAAGAAGGAAGACCTGCCCGGCAAAGGGGAGGTGAAAAAGTACTACACGGCGCTCAATGATATCCTGCGTACCTACGTGCACCGGAAGATGAACATCTCATCGGCCGAAAAGACCAACGAAGAGCTGATCGTTGACCTGCGCCGCGCACCCATGCAGCCGGAATACTTCAAGGAATTGACCAATGCCCTGCGCATGACCGACTTTGTGAAGTTTGCTCGCTATGAGCCCAATGCCGAGGACAATGAAAAGAATTTCGGCATTATAGAATCGACCATTAAAACACTCAATAATATCGCTTAAGCTTTGTTGTATAACTGGTTTCAACATATTGAATTTGCGCATCCCTGGGTATTCGGCTTCTTTTTGCTGCTGCCCCTGATGGTGTTGTGGTATTTAAAAGGATACGATAAGCAGCAGGGCTCCATCACCGTTTCTACGACTGCTTTCCTGAGGCGAAACAGTTCGTGGAAGAAGACCCTCCGGCATATGATGCTGGTGCTGCGGTTGCTGGCTATCAGCAGCCTCATCATTGCGCTGGCACGTCCGCAAACGCGCAACGACGAAGAACTGAAAATGGGAGAGGGCTTCGATATCATCCTATGCCTGGACGTAAGCGGCAGTATGTCGGCGCAGGACCTCTTGCCCAATCGCCTGGAGGCGAGTAAGGCCCTGGCTGCAGAGTTCGTTGACCTGCGCCCTACCGATCGTATCGGCGTGGTGATCTTCTCGGGCGAAAGCTTTACGCTGGTGCCGCTAACTACCGACAAGTCGATCCTGAGAGCACAGATATTCAACATTCAACGGGGGTTGCTGGAAGACGGTACCGCCATTGGAGATGGATTGGGCCTGAGCGTTGACCGCTTAAAAAGTTCGAAGGCCAAAACCAAGATCATCATCCTGCTGACCGATGGGGAAAACCAGGGCGGATTGATCAGTCCGCTCGTGGGTAAAGAAATGGCCAAGGCCCACCAGATCCGTGTGTACAGCATTGGTGTAGGTACCGATGGCTATGCCCCGGTGCCGGTGCCCGATGGCATGGGTGGTACGGTGATGCGCCAGCAGAAGGTGAACATCGATGAGAAACTCATGCGCCTGATTGCCGAAGAAACGGGTGGCCTCTATTTCCGGGCGCGCGACAATGAAAGCCTGCAAAGCATCTACCGCGAAATCGATAAGCTCGAGAAGTCAAAGATCGAGGTCACCACGCTTAAACGCTATACCGAAAGATTCTTTCCATTTGCATTGGCCGCCGCTGCCTTACTTTTGCTGGAAATAGCACTGCGGTACACTTTATTCAAAAAATTCCCTTAATGAGCTTTTTGCACGCCGATAGGTCCTATTTACTCACTTCATTCAAAGCCCGGTCATGAAGGCATTGGTATATAAATCGACCGGCAGCTGGTATGTCGTGAAGGCCGAGAACGGGCAAACGCTGAATGCGCGGATAAAAGGCATATTCAAGATCGACGGCATCACCTCTACCAACCCTATTGCGGTTGGCGATGAAGTGATCGTGGAAAAAGAGAATGAGCTGGAGGGCACGGTGATGATCACCGAGATACTCCCACGCCGCAATTATGTTACGCGGCAATCCCCTTCGCACAAAAAACAGCATCATATAGTAGCCTCCAATCTCGACCAGTCGCTGTTGTTTGCTACACTGCGCGATCCCAAAACGTCTACAGGCTTCATCGACCGTTTTCTGGTTACGAGCGAAGCCTACCATATACCTGCGCTGCTCGTCTTCAATAAAGCCGATCTGTATAAAAAGAAAGAGCAGGACCTGTTTGAAGAACTACAGGCTACCTACACGGAAATCGGATATAAAACGATACTGATGTCGGTGCCCAACGGACAGGGCGTGGAGGAAGTGCGTGCTTTGTTGAAGGATAAGACTACGCTGATGAGCGGCCACTCCGGTGTTGGCAAATCGACCTTTATCAATTCCATCTTTCCCGAGCTGAAGTTGAAAACGCAGGATGTGAGTGGCTGGAGCGGCAAGGGCATGCATACCACTACGTTTGCAGAAATGTATGATCTGCCATTCGGAGGCAGGATCATCGATACACCCGGCATGCGTGAATTTGGCCTGGTGGATATCAGCAAGCAGGAGTTATCGCATTATTTCCCCGAAATGGCGAAGCTGATCAACGATTGTCAGTTCAATAATTGTCTCCACGTCAATGAGCCCGGCTGTGCCATCAAGGAAGCGGTACAGGAAGGCATCATTCACGAAGAAAGATACTTCAGTTATTTTAAGATACTCGACTCTATCGACGACAAAGGATATTAATGCATGCCTGCCAGGGGCATGAAGAAAAAACAAGGGGTGTCTCAAAATTTGAGGCGCCCTTTTTTCTTTTATGGCGCTGTGTGGAGTTTTACTGTGATGGTCTCGGGATTGGGCAGTAGTTTAATGTGAGGACCGGTTAACTCAAGTCTTTGAGGGA
>NZ_JARHUJ010000015.1 GCF_029223285.1 Paraflavitalea sp. CAU 1676
CTGTATAGTCAAATAAGCAAGAAATTATCTAACATTGTATAACTACTTTAGACAGGGTTATTTTACTGTATAACCCTTTTAGACATCACCGGAAACCTGTATAGTTATTTTAGCAAAGGACACCTGGGCCTTTTTATTGTTTTCTTCGGTACTTGTTCGGTATTTGTTCGCTATTCCTTTAGGAAACCTTCGCAAAATAGCGAAGGAGTACCGAACAAGAAGCGAACGAAATACGAACAAGGAGATACCGGATTTCGGTTTAGAAGCGAACCAGGTCCCCGCCAATCTCAACCGAAAAAATGGGTTGGTATGGACCAATCCCGAAGGGCCCATTGTCCAAAAAAACTCACAGCATTCCTGCATAATCTTCTTGTAGGGAAGTACAAGCTCATTCGCTTTAATAGCACATGCGCCAAGAAATCGGTCTAGTAAAAACCTGTCAGCAGCACCAGAACAACCAGGGCCAGGGACGCAGACAACAGCCTGCCCCAATGCCGCTCGCACCCAAAAAAAACTTACACGGATTATATGGAAAGTGGCAGTTTTTGCGTCTTAAAGCCGGTAATCGAAAATTGTAGAGACTGATCAATGAGTGGAAACCGTCTGGTCTTATTTGCTGGGCTTGGCATTCCGAAGTCTGAATAGCCTTATCTTATGCGTCGACTTATCTATTTGCTTTCGCTATTCATCCTGGCCGGCGCCTTATGGGCTGGCTGTGGGGACAACAGCAGTGCCGCTGTGCCTACCAACCGTTGGTTCGACTCCACCGGTTTCCCCGCACAACCATTTGATCGCGTTGTACTGGTTTCTATCGACCCGCAGCAATCCATCGCTGCTACCACAGATTCAGGCGCTTTTATGGACCTTAGCCAAGTGAACTTTGTGGGTGAGACTGGCTACAGCATCGTAGATACTAACAACAATGTATTTCCAGCCAATGCACGTGTGATCGATCTCGATTCAAAACAGGTAAGGCAATTGCTTTCGCTGCTTACGGCTGCACCCTGCGTCGACAGCTTTACTGCCAACAAAACCTGCGCGCCTGCCTTCCTCGATGTATTTGTGTTTTACGATATTGTAAACAAGCCGGTTGCTCAGTTGCACGTTGATCCCCGCTGCGCCATCGCTCTATTCAGGCCCGATGAAACAGGTAGGATGTGTGACTTCAACAATCACGCGGATTTCGTAAACCTTGAATCATTGGTTAATGCAATCAGGCGTTCCGCAAATCCCGCCACCCCTTCTCCTGCACCAACTTTCCCATGACAGTGCAGGATAGACAACTGTGAAGGATAATCTAAATTTATCTGCTTGCTTGATCTACGCTTTTATTAAGACTGCAATCTACATGCAGGTATTTACTCCTGGCTTCCAACTCTCCACCAGGAATTTATCAGCTTGTGTTTTCCCCGGTTAGGTGAAACGTTTGCCATGACGTTTCGAAAGCTGCTTTGTTGTCATGCACCGATTCGTGCGTGCGGATGTTTCATGTCGTAACCAAAGCTGCCAGCAAATGCCTGCCGGGCGCAACTTGCTTTCCATAACCAAATAAAAGCCATATGAAAAGTTCTCTACCTTGTTCCTATCAGGGCACAGCCTTGTGCCCTGCTCCTATGCGCTTCACTGGTCTCCTGGCCAGGTGTAAGCCTTTCCTGATTGCACTATTCCTGTTAACCGGCATCGCATCCCGCGCCCAGTACCAGATGGAATACCTGGGCAGGGGCGTCGTAGCCGTACGCACCAGCAGCAGCCAGGTATATGTTGGCTGGCGCCTGCTCGGCACCGATCCCGCTGGCATCAGCTTCAATGTGTACCGCGGCACCACCAAGATCAACGCTTCTCCCATCACCGGCTCTACGAATGTTGTCGATGCCATCAGCACCAACAGCACCTATACCGTGCGGCCCGTGATCGGTGGTGTTGAACAGGCCGCTTCTGCGGGCGCCAATGTAACGACGACGGCTTATCTCAATGTGCCCCTGCAAATCCCTGCCGGCGGTACCACGCCCAGCGGTGAGGCTTACACGTACACCGCCAACGACGCTTCGGTAGGTGATCTCGATGGTGATGGCGAATACGAGATCGTACTGAAGTGGGAACCTTCCAATGCTAAAGACAATTCGCAGTCGGGTTACACCGGCAACGTGTACCTCGATGGGTACAAACTCAATGGTACCCGCCTTTGGCGCATCGATCTCGGCCGCAACATCCGCGCCGGCGCTCACTACACCCAGTTCCTGGTGTACGACTTCGATGGCGACGGCAAAGCCGAAGTAGCTTGTAAAACAGCCGACGCTACCGTAGACGGTGTAGGCACTGTGATCGGTACTGCCTCGGCCGATTACCGTAATACAAGCGGTTATATTCTTACCGGGCCAGAGTATCTCACCGTCTTCAACGGGCAAACCGGCGCTGCCATGGCCACCACCAATTACCTGCCCGCACGGGGTACCGTATCATCCTGGGGCGATAGCTACGGCAATCGCGTGGATCGCTTCGTAGCCAACGTAGCATATGTAGATGGACAGCGGCCCAGCATGGTCTTCGGCCGCGGCTATTACACCCGCCTCGTACGCGTGGCCTGGGATTGGCGCAACGGTCAGCTTACCCAGCGCTGGAACTTCGACAGCAACAGTAACAGTTCTTACGCGGGTCAGGGTAATCACCAGGTAAGCGTAGCCGATATCGACGGCGATGGCAAACAGGAAACCATCAATGGGTCGAGCGCCATCAACGACAACGGCACCGGCTCCTGGGCCAACGGCATGGGCCATGGCGATGCGCTGCACGTAAGTGATATGGACCCCGATAGGGCAGGCCTTGAAATATGGCAACCCTATGAAAGTCCGGCCAGCAATGGCCAGGTAGGCGCTGCGCTTGTGAACGCCGCTACCGGCGCACGCCTGTGGACGGTGGCCGAGCCGAGCACCGACGTGGGCCGTGGCCTCGCCGCCGACATCGACCCCCGTTATAAAGGGTATGAATGCTGGGCATCACGCGGTGGTCTTTATACGGTGAAAGGTGTGCAGATCACCACTTCCAAACCTTCCATCAACTTTGCCGTTTGGTGGGATGCGGATCTGTCGCGCGAATTGCTCGATGGTACTACTGTCAGCAAGTGGGATTATAATACGTCTACGACTTCGGCCTTACTATCGGCCAGCGGCACTTCTTCCAACAACAGCACCAAAGCAACGCCCAACCTGAGTGCCGATATCCTGGGCGACTGGCGCGAAGAAGTGATCCTCCGTGCTTCCGACAACAGCGGGCTGAGAATTTATACTACGACTATATTGGCCAGCAATCGCATCTATACGCTGATGCACGATCCGCAATACCGCATGGCCATTGCCTGGCAGAACACTGCTTATAATCAACCACCACATCCCGGCTTTTATCTCGGTACAGACATGAGCGCGCCGCCCACACCCAACATTGTGATGGTTGGAGCACCGCCTACAGGTGGCACCAGCATCACGATCGAAGAAAATACCAATGGCTTCTGCAGTGTGGAAGGCACAGTCGATAACAACAATGCCGGCTTTACCGGCGCCGGTTTCGCCAATGCCAACAATGCTGCTAATAGCGGCGTAAACTGGCGTATCAGCACCGGCGCCGCCGGAACGTATACACTCAGCTGGAGATATTCCAACGGTGGCGGCGCCGACAGGCCTGCACGCTTTCTCGTGAATGGCAGCACCACCGTGGCCAATATCAGTTTCCCGGCTACCGCCAACTGGACTACCTGGACCAATGTATCCTCCAATGTTTCCCTGCCTGCCGGTACCGTGAACCTGCGGCTGGAAGCGGTGAATGCCACCGGTCCCGCCAATATCGACAACATCACCATTACCGGTAACAATCCTGTGGCTGTAGCCTGCGCCAGTGCACGCATCGCCATGAATCAAATACTATCTGCTGCTGAACAAACCAAAATAGCCGTGTATCCCAATCCTGCCTACGGCAGTTTTCAACTCACTGCTCCGGGCGCTTTTGGATATGAAGCGTATGATGCAGCAGGCCGTTTGGTAGAACGAGGCAAAGCGCAGAACAGGATCGCTGTAGGCGCTTCCTGGAGTATCGGATGGTATATGGTGAAGATCATCAAAGATGGAGTAGTGACTTCTTCCAAAGTCATGAAGCAATAGCATGTTTTTTAGAATCGGTTAATGCGCTGTCGTAGCTATTGATGCCGGTATTGCAGGTTGGTTGCCAGGGTGCAGCTACCTGCTTTACCGGTATTTTTTGTTCGTTGTATAAAAGGAGTTGACAGAACAGTACAGGATGGAGAACTACAGGGCTTGGGCTACCTTTTCGACCGCTATATGAAAAAGAAAACGCTCCTGCTCAGCCTGCTTTTTTTGCATCTGTTGACGTATGTATCCGCTCAACGCCAAATGGAATGGCTCGGTCGTGGTGTGCACGCCATTGCACAGGCCGATGGTAAAGTATTCGTCAGCTGGCGACTCTTCGGCACCGACTCCCGCGATATTGCTTTCAACGTGTACAGGCAGCAAGCCGATGGCAAAGCCATTAAGCTCAACAAGCAACCGGTTTCCAACAGCACTTCTTTTATTGATACCAACCCTGACACAACCAACAGTCGATCCTATTTTGTAAAAACCCTGCTGAAGGGAAAGGAGGGTGCTGCCAGTGCTCCCTTTCTCCTGAAGCCCGGCACGCAACCTTATGTGTCGCTGCCGTTGAAAACACCGGCGGGTTATGCACCCAACGATGCTTCGGTGGGTGACCTTGATGGAGACGGCGAGTACGAGATCATTCTTCACCAAACTGGCAAAGGGCGCGATAATTCGCAGGCAGGCATTACCGATCCGCCCATCTTCCAGGCTTACAAAATGGATGGCACCCTGCTGTGGACCATCAATCTTGGTCGCAACATTCGCGAAGGCGCACACTACACGCAGTTCATGGTGTATGACCTCGATGGCGATGGCCGGGCCGAAATAGCGATGAAAACTGCCGACGGAAGCATCGATGCAAAAGGAAAGGTGATCGGCGACTCTTCCAAAGATTATCGAAATGACAAAGGTTATATATTGGCCGGACCTGAATACCTTACTGTATTCGATGGACTCACCGGCGCTGCCCTCTTCACCACCGACTATATTCCTGCACGATATCCTACCTCACTCAATCCATCTACCAACGACCTTAAATCGCTTTGGGGCGATGGCTATGGCAACCGCATGGACCGCTTCCTGGCCTGTATCGCCTACCTCGATGGCGTGCACCCCAGCCTCGTGATGTGCCGCGGATACTATACGCGCACAGTCGTGGCTGCCTGGGATTGGAAGAACGGCAAACTGACATCACGCTGGGTATTCGATACGCAAAACGGTTACCCTGCCTATGCGGGACAGGGCAATCATAACCTCACTGTTTCCGACGTGGATGGCGATGGAAAAGATGAGATCGTGTATGGCGCCATGACCATCGATGACAATGGCAAAGGATTGTATTCAACCGGCCTTGGGCATGGCGATGCATTACATGTTACCGACCTCGACCCCTCGAGGCCAGGCCTGGAGGTTTTCGATATCCAGGAGAGGTTTGATGACGCCGGCGCTAATTTTCGCGATGCAAAGACCGGCGAAGTGATCTGGAAGAAAGCCTCGGTAAAAGCGGGTGATGATGGCGAAGGTCCCGGCCGCGGACTGGCGCTCGACATCGATCCGCGCTATCCTGGTTACGAATGCTGGGTGGCTGGCGCAGGAATTACCGGTATGTTCGATGCCAAAGGCAATAAGATAGCAGATCGCACACCCGCCTGCAATATGGGTATCTATTGGGATGGCGATGTACTGAGTGAAATACTCAACGGTACCACCATCGATAAATGGGACTACCTCAATAGTAAGACCGATCGCCTGCTGCAGGCTGCTCAATACAATTGTGTCCATAACAATGGTACCAAATCAAATCCTGTACTAAGTGCAGATATATGGGGCGACTGGCGCGAGGAAGTAATCTATCGCACGGCCGATAACCAGGAGTTGCGCATCTTCTCCACCACCATTCCTACCACACACCGGTTCTATACCCTGATGCACGATCCGCAATACCGGCTCAGCATCGCCTGGCAAAATGTGGCGTATAACCAGCCACCGCATACCGGCTTTCACCTTGGTGAAGGCATGCAGCCGCCACCGGTGCCAAAAATTAAACTGATAAAGCAAATTGCACCCGGTCGTGACAACGCCCGCAAATAACAAACCGTCTTCAATCAATACCAAGCAAACTACTATGAACAGCAGGCCTTATAAATTCCTTCGCGCAGCGGCACTTTCCCTTTTTGTGGTCGCTTCGCTTTCATTCGTGCTCTGGCAGCAACAGAAACCTACTTTGTATATCATTGGCGATTCTACCGTTCGCAATGGCGATGGCAGTGGCAGCAACAATCAGTGGGGTTGGGGCAGTCTCGTCGCCCCTTTCTTTGACACCACTTCGATCGGTGTGCGCAACCATGCCATCGGTGGCCGCAGCAGCCGTACCTTCATCAATGAAGGGCGTTGGCAAAGGATACTCGATGTGCTGAAGCCGGGCGACTATGTGATCATGCAGTTTGGTCACAACGATGCCGGTCCGCTCGACGATACCGCCCGCGCCCGCGGTACCATTCGTGGCATTGGTGAGGAAAGCAAGGAGATCTACAATCCCATCACGAAAAAGCAGGAGGTGGTTTATACCTACGGCTGGTACATGCGTAAGTATGTTGCTGAGGCAAAAGCCAAAGGTGCAATAGCGATCATTTGCTCGCCCGTGCCGCGCAATAATTTCAAAGAAGGTAAAGTAAACCGCGCCAATGAAGATTATGGCAAATGGGCCCGTGAAACGGCTGCTGCCACCGGCGCCTTTTTTATCGACCTGAATAATAACATTGCCGATGAGTATGAAAAGCTGGGGCCCGACCAGGTGAAGACCTTCTTCCCCGCCGATCATACGCATACCAATAAAGAAGGGGCACAGGTCAATGCCGGTATCGTGGTAAAAGGGATCGCCGGATTGAAAGATTGTGACCTCAGGAAATTCCTGAATAAATAAACGACGTGATCGCAGAGAGGGCGGTAAGGTTATGGGGCGATGGAAAGTTGGCCGTGTCGGCGAGCGTGCAGGCGATCTGTAATTTTTGAACCGTACAACCGAGTAATATGTATAAGAAACTTGCCATTGCATTGGGTGCTGTGATGGTGTCGGCTACGACGTATGCGCAAGCCGTACCAAAGAAGAAGGACGTGTTGAAGGCCATGACCCTGGCCAACAAGTATTTTATGGCGAAATGGCCCGACCCGGGTAAGTCGATCATCACCAATCGCGAGCGGCCAAGCAATATCTGGACCCGTGCCGTTTATTACGAAGGGCTGATGGAGCTTTACCGCATCGATAAGAAGAAGGCTTATATAGACTATGCCTACGATTGGGGCAATAAACACAAATGGGGCCTGCGCGATGGCATCCGCACCCGCAATGCCGATAACCAATGTTGCGGGCAAACGTATATCGAGCTGTTCCTCAAAAGCAAAGATTCCACCCATATCCGCGACATCAAGGCATCCATCGATTTGATGGTACAGAGTGAGAAGCAGGATGACTGGAACTGGATCGATGCCCTGCAAATGGCTATGCCCGTGTATACCCGCCTGGGCGCTATTTACCAGGATACTTCCTATTACCGCAAGATGTACGACCTCTACAGTTTTGCCAAATACAAGCACGGCGGCAATGGTCTCTATAATGCTGCCGAGCAGCTCTGGTGGCGCGATAAGGACTTTGTGCCTCCCTATAAGGAGCCCAATGGCGAAGATTGCTACTGGAGCCGCGGCAATGGCTGGGTAGTGGCCGCATTGGTGCGCACCATGCAGTGGCTGCCGAAAACCGATCCTCACTTTGCAGAATACCTGCAGGATTATAAGGCCATGCTGAAAGCACTATTACCCATTCAGCGCGCTGATGGCTTCTGGAATGTGAGCCTGCACGATTCAACCCATTTTGGCGGTAAGGAGCTTAGCGGCACTGCCTTATTCGTGTACGGCATGGCCTGGGGCATCAACCACCAGGTTATCGATAAAGAGACTTATCTGCCTGTTTTGGGGAAGGCCTGGAATGCGCTGGTGCAGGATTGTCTGCACCCTACCGGAATGCTGGGATATGTACAAGGTACGGGTAAGGAGCCCAAAGATGGTCAGCCCGTAGGATACACCAATATCCCGGACTTTGAAGATTATGGGCTTGGTTGTTTTCTACTGGCGGGTTCGGAAGTGTATCAATTAAAACGGTAGCACTCAGCGCATATACGAGAACCGTTGGTAATCAGCCATCCCCGACGACAAGATAATAACAACTGACGTCTTTGCATAAGGCACCCCATTGGACCGCGTCACCGGCCCGGGGTTTAATGGCGTCCAAAGAAAAAAAGATCAGCCTGCTTTTGCTGGTTTTGGTACACGGTGTCGTCCAATAAAGGACATACCCCCAAAATCAACGCATGAAGTTACTGGTACTCGTATTAACGGTTTTGCTTGTGAGCCCGGCGCTTTTGGCCCAACAGAAGGTGACGGGAAGCATTAAAGGAAAGGTGGTGGATGTGCAGAACAACCTGCCCCTGCCCGACGCTACCATCACCATTATGAGTAAGGAGGATTCGGCAGCCGTTGGTTTTGCTGTGGCAGATAAAGCCGGGGCCTTCGAGATCAAGAACGTGCCAGGCGGTGCTTTCCTGCTCAGTATCAGCTTTACCGGTTATGCGCCTATCAACCGCTCCATCGATATTACGGCCGCCCGGCCGGTGATCGACCTCGACTCCATCAAACTGAAGACGGATACTTCCATGCTGGCCAGCGTTATCGTAACCGTGCCGCCCATTACCATTAAGAAAGATACGGTCGAGTTCAGGGCCAGTGCCTTCAAGACCAAGCCCAATGCAACGGTAGAAGACCTGCTGAAGAAATTGCCCGGTGTAGAAGTCGACAAGGACGGTAATGTAACCTCACAAGGCGAAAATATCCCTAAGGTATATGTAGACGGTAAAGAGTTCTTTGGTAACGATCCAAAACTGGCCACCAAGAACCTGACAGCCGAAATGGTGGAAAGCATCCAGGTGTTTGACGATATGAGCGACCAGGCCAAGTTTACCAAGATCGACGATGGCAGCCGCCAGCGTACCATCAATATCAAGCTAAAGAAAGACAGGCGAAAAGGATTGTTTGGCCGCACCACGGTAGGTGGGGGCAGCAGCGAACGCTATACGGGCAATCTTTCACTCAATATGTTCGACGAAGACCAGCGGCTCTCTATTGTGGGCGGTGCCAATAACATTAATCGCCTTGGCTTTACGGCTACCGACGTCGTGAGTGGCATGGGCGGTATGGGTGGATTTAGCGGAGGCGGCGGCGGTGGTCGTGGCGGACGCGGCGGTGGTGGCGGAGGCGGCAGCGCCGGCAATGGCAATACCAAAAACTGGAATGTGGGCGTGAATTACCGCGATAACTGGGGAAAAAAGATGGAGTTCAACGCCAACTACTTTGTGTCGAATACCAGCACGATCAATCGCAGCAAGAGCTACCGGCAGAATCTTTTCAAGAATGACTCTACTTCCCTCAGCGACGAGCAATCGTACCAGCGCAATGATAACCTCAATCACCGTTTTGGTTTCCGTTGGGAGTATATGATCGATAGCATGAACTCGATCCTGCTGACACCGAATATCTCAATACAGCAGTCTGAATCGGAAAGTTTCGATTCAATCGTCACGGTAGCGGCTTCTCCTAAAAACCATTATAAGGCGATCGAGGGCACCAGTGCGCGCAGCAATCAGCGCGATGGGGTGAGCTTCAATAACAACCTCTTGTACCGTCACCGGTTCAAAAAGCCGGGCCGCACCTTCACCATTGGCTGGAATACAGCCGTGAATGACAGCGAAGGTGATGGTTACAACTCTTCTCCCTACAATTATTATAAACCGGATAGTACCCTTAATTACAGAAGAGATCAGCGTCAACACAACGAGCAGATCACCAGTTCTTTCAACAACACGGTAAGCTCCTCCCTGACAGAGATGCTGGCCGAAGGAAAGATCCTGGAGCTGAACTATGCTTACTCGGTCAATGAAAGTACCAGCGATCGCAAGGTGTTTGACTTTGCTCAGAATACCGGCGCTTACGATAGCGTGAATAAAAACCAGACCAACTACTTCGAGAATACCTTTATCTCGAGCAGGGTAGGTACCAACTTCCGCGTAAAGAAACTGAAGTATGACTTCCAATTGGGCGGCGCAGTGCAGTTTGCCACCCTGAAGAACATGAGCCATCGTGCCATGACCGGCAAGGATAGCTCCATGAGTCAGCGCTATACCAACTTCTTCCCCAATGCCAACTTTAATTATAATCTTGGCACCCGCAAGAGTCTGCGCTTCGGTTACCGCGGCAGCACCCGGGCTCCCAGCATCAGCCAGTTGCAGGATGTGGTGGATCAAAGCAATCAGTTGGTGTACCGTACCGGTAACCCCAACCTGAAACAGGAGTTTACCAATAACTTCAACTTCAGTTACAATACGTTCAACGTAACCAATTTCCTGTTCTTTAACCTGAACCTGAATGCTACCATGATCAGCAACCGGATCGTAAACAGCATGGAGAAGGTGAACTCAACCGTGCAATTGATACGTCCGGTGAACCTGGATGGCGCCTGGAATGCTTCGTTCTCCGGCACCATTGGTATTCCGCTGGTTAAAGTGACCACCGGTAAGCGCAGCCCGATGAACGTGAACCTCACCAGCAGCGTACGGTACAACCGCGATGTGAGTCAGCAGGAAGGCGTAATGGGATATAATACGACTACCAGCCTGGGTGAGCGTATCCGCTTCGACTATAATATTCCCGAGAAACTCGATGTAGGTGCCAGTGCCAACTTCAATTACAACGATGCCCGCTACGGGTTCCAGCAGAATAACAACAACCGGTATTTCAACCACAACTATTCACTGGATGCTACTTATACCTTCCTCAAACGGGTAATGATCAGCAGCGATTTTGATTATTTTGTGAACAGTGGCCGTGCGGATGGGTTCAACCAGCCCATTCCTTTGTGGAATGCCAGCATTGCCTGGGTGCTGTTCAAAAAGCGCAATGGTGAGCTGCGCTTCAGTGTAGTGGATCTCCTTAATCAGAATAAGAATATCGACCGTACCATCAATGAGTATTACATCGAAGACTCTTATACGGAAACCCTGCGTCGCTACTTCCTAGTTACTTTCATGTACAACCTCAACCGCTTTGGTGGCAGAAGACAACAGGGTAACAACAATGGAGGTAGTATGCAGCAACGCCGGCCGATGGGCAATGGTGGCGGGGGCGGTGGCGGACGTGGCCGCTTTTGATCGCGGAGTGATATTTAGTAAGTAAGTCTACTCAATGAGTAGGGTGTTGTATCTTTACCGGATACACCCATACCATGCGTCAATTCTTTACCCTCTTTCTTTTCTTATTATTCTTACAGGCAGTGCAAGCCCAGCTGCCCAGTAAATTCCAGGGGCAGGGGTCCATTAAAGCTGTATCTACCGAAAGCCGGCCCGTGCAAAGGCAGTGGAAAGGCGTCTTTACCTTTCCCCGCGGCGATGTTCAATTCTGTAATCAGTTTCCGGCCGCCCGGCTAAACGGGCTTACACAGGAGAACGACTCTGTCTATAGCATTTTGATCACTTCGGAGAATACGCCGGTCAATGGAAGTCCGTGGTATGCATTTAAAGTTTGGTCGAAACGGCCCCGTACTATCAACATAAAACTTACCTACCAGCAAGGCGCCAGTCACCGGTATAATCCCAAAGTGAGTAAGAACGGGCGCAACTGGAGCGCGGTGAATGGTGAACGGGTGAAGCGTGCGGACGATACGCTGTCGGTAGCCTACCAGTTTCGCATCGAGGTGAGCCGTGATACGACCTGGGTGGCAGCGCAGGAGCTATATACCTCCGCCGACGTTTACAAATGGGCGGCGGCGTTGGGCAGGAAGATGTCCTGGCCACTGTCCACCATAGGCGAAACGCATTGGGGAAGGCCCGTCATGTTGCTGAAGGCGGGTAATCTCCAAAGCAGGAACAGGGTGCTGATCATTGGAAGGCAGCATCCGCCCGAGGTAACCGGTCAGCTGGCGGAACAGGCTTTCGTGGAAAGGGTGGCTGCGAACGATTCTTTGGCAACAGCATTCCGCGAACGGTTTCTGTTGTATGTGGTACCGCTCATGAATCCGGATGGTGTGGATGAAGGCTTCTGGCGGCACAATGCCGGTGGGGTTGATATCAACCGGGACTGGCAGGCTTTCCACCAGCCCGAGACCAGGGCCATGCGATCATTGCTGGAAAAAGAGATCACGGGAGCCGGCAATAAGTTGTGGTTTGGCCTTGACTTCCATTCCACCCACGATGATATATTTTACATAGTTGATCCGGCGCTGCGCGGATCACTACCCGGGTTCATAAAGGACTGGCTGCAGGCTTTTCAACAACGGATACCTGGTTATGAGCCAAACATTAAGCCGCTTTATAGCGAGGGGCCTACTTCTACTTCTTTCAGTTACTTGTTCAAGAATTATGGTACTGAAGCTTTGGTGTATGAGATCGGCGACAATACATCGCGGGAGTTTATCATACAGAAAAGCAAGGTAGCGGCAGAAGCCATGATGCAATTGTTGCTGGAGCGGGTACCGTAAGGGAGGAGCTTGTGCCGTTGTGTGAATGCCTTCGATAAACGATGTATGTTTCCTGCTATTTGAGCAATGGCTGCATTGTTTCTGTTATCTTGTGAACCGATCATTATTTCCACACATGAAAAATATTGCCCTCACGCTTTTCTTGTTTCCTTCTTTGTTACAGGTTGTGGCGGCGCTGGCTCAACAAAAGGCTGGTCCCTCCAGGCAACCTACCAATATCATCCTGATCGTGGCCGACGATCTCGGTTATGGTGACCTGGGTTGCTATGGTCAAAAGAAATTTACCACTCCCAATATCGATAAGCTGGCCGCTACCGGTATGCAGTTTACCCAGTTCTATTCCGGTACTACCGTGTGCGCCCCCTCGCGCGCCAGTCTTATGACCGGCCTGCATACAGGGCATACTGCTATCCGGGGCAACCGGGGTTTCAAGCCAGAAGGGCAATTCCCGCTGCCCGATTCGGCGCTCACCATTGCGGCTGTATTGAAGAAGGCCGGCTATGCCACCGGAGCATTCGGCAAATGGGGTATGGGGTATCCCGGTTCTAGCGGCGAGCCGTTGAAGCAGGGCATCCAACGTTTTTATGGATACAATTGCCAGTCGCAGGCGCACAACTATTTTCCCGATCACTTGTGGGATAATGACCGCCGGGTAGAGTTTCCCGGTAATATAACCAGTGATTCCCTGTACTCGCCCGACAAGATCCATTCAGAAGCGATGAAGTTCTTACAAGAGAACAGCAGGAAACCTTTCTTTCTCTTTCTGCCTTATACGCTTCCACATGCCAAACTGGAGCTGCCTCATGATGACAGCGTATACAATCATTACGTAAAAGCCTACGACGATATACCAACGCCTCCGGGTGCGCCCTCCAAAGGAGTGATCAAGGGTGTTTATCCACATGCGGCCTTTGCCGCCATGGTATCGAGGCTCGATCGTTATGTGGGAGAAGTTTATCGGTATGTGCAGCAAAATGGCTTGGCTGAGAACACGCTCATCATCTTTACCAGTGATAACGGTCCGCACCGGGAAGATCATGGTGACCCGGAATTCTTCAACAGCAACGGCGGGTTGCGGGGCATCAAACGTGATATGTATGAAGGCGGTATCCGCGTACCCTTTATTGCCAGCTGGAAAGGGAAGATCAAAGCGGGCGTTAAGAATGAACAGCCGGCTGCCTGGTGGGACCTGTTCCCTACGTTTCAGGAGCTGGCGAATATCATGGTATGGAAACAGATCGATGGCATCTCAATCATTCCGGCATTGACCGGTAAGCCGCAGCGTGCGCATAATTATTTCTATTGGGAGTTTCATGAGCAGGGTGGCAAGCAGGCCGTGCGTTGGGGAAAATGGAAAGGCGTGCGCCTGAATGTGTCGAAAGAGGCAGACGGACCTATGGAGCTGTACGACCTGGCGGCCGATCCTGCGGAGAAGAATAATATAGCTGCCGCTCACCCGGAGATCGTTAAGCAGATAGCGGCTTATATGCAGGAAGCCCATGTGCCCGATGCACAATGGCCCTTACTGGCGGGAGAGAATAAGGCGAACAGCAGCGTGGGTTTGGAAAGGTGAGCGTATTATATTCATTCAATCCTGTAAATGCTGATCTCCTCAATGGCTTGCCGCGACCAGGTAGATCGAAATCCAAAATGACCGGTCGTTAATGGGGCAGGATCTTTCCAGGTAAAGTATGGAATACCGTTCACAATAAACTGCGTCAGTCCATTCAGCACGATGGTTTGCGCCCTATAAAAGCTGTTGGCCTGCAGCAGGTGGTCTTTATCGAGCCATTCCTGTAGCAACGGTTTGTTGCCGTTGCCTTCATATTTACGAAATCTTGTTGTGGTATTTGTATTGCCTCCCATACCCACATAATAAAGTTGTAAAGAGTCGTACGTTTCAAAAACGCCATTCCGCGAAAAGTGTTGTGGGTTGCGTGGATCACTGGCCATCCAGAATTGATTGAGGTCCGACAGGCGATCGTTTGCTCCACCTTCTATCACCACGGTGCGCCGGTATTCTATCAGGATATTTCCTTCCAGCTTTTTATTCAACCATACCGTGACACCGTTTTTAGTATCGATGATCAGCTGCCCATTCTTCGTATACACTGATGATGCCGCCGCGGGCATCATTTCAACGCGCCAGGTATTGGCATCGAGTGGCTGGCTAAAGTCGTCACGGAACAGCAGCTCCTTCTTTTTATAAGGAATAGTGTCCTGCGCAATTAGGTTTTGCCGGCTGGCAGCCAGCAGAAAGCAGATCAGTATTAGGCGGGTGGTATGTGAGCTACTTAGTTGGGTCATTCTATTTCCACTTCACTCAGTATGATGCCTTCATCGAGCAGGTAGATCTTGAGAGTCGAGTAGCCGGTTGCTGAAACGGTATGCGTGGTTTTACCGAGCGAGTATCCGCGCAAAACGTTCTGGTCCCAGGGCTGCGCATCCGCTTCGGCATGCAGGTTGACGATCTGCGGTTTTTCGTCATTGATAGCGATCGCATATCGAAGTTTGCCGCTGCCGTTAACGCTTTGTGTAGGTACACATTTTACTTTGATGGTGTGGCTGCCCGGTGTCAACTTGAACTGATATATGGTGAAGGGCTGATTGGTGAAGCTCGTGTCGAATTGCGGGGCCCGGGTTACGCGGGTAACACCTGCTCTGTTCAAGCCGAGTCCGATCACGGCAGCTACGCCACGTACCTTGTGGTAGTCGTACGAGGTTGCCGGGAATGTATAGGCTTTAGAGGGAGTGGTGGCAACAGCAGCCGGGCCTTTATGTTTTGCACTGTCGATCATGGCTTGTGTGGCTACGCGTGGCATGTTGAATACCGGCAGGTCGCGCGGATGCCAGCTCATCATATCTTTCCACTTGCCGCCCGAAATGCTATCGTTGTAAACGGCAGTGAGTGCCTTGATATTTTCAAAGGCCGCCTGTGCTTCTGCTGCATAATATAAGGCGCTATCCTTGCCAGCGGCGGCGAGTGCCAGACTTTTTCGGGCGAGTAATATTTTCCGGTTCATCTGGGCCGAAGCGGCGATGGGGTATAAGATCAACTGATAATAAGCATCTTTCAACCGGGGTGGTATGCGCTTGTACAGGTCTTTCGCTTTCCATTGCAGCTGGCGATAGTCGTCGACCCTTTTGTCGAGTTGAGCATCGGTGAAGGCAATACGATCAAGGTGTTCGGGTTTGCCGGCATTGGCAAGCAGGTAATATTCCGATTTAAGGGTGGCAACCTCAATGGCTTGCCTGCGGCCGAAGGTCTCCCGGGCCCAGTGGTAATCATAAGTATAAGCATCGTTGGGTTGCCATTTGCCGACATTCCAGGCGAGGTCCATCGCAAAGGAAATTTCCATTTCGGCAGGTTTGATGTCGCCTACATTAAATACCCATAGCTTCTTAGCGCCGTGATCGTAGGCCCGGTTCATTTCATAGGAGATCAATGAGGGAGAGATGGTACTTAACCACAGGTAGTCTTCGGGTTTGCCCCAGTACGACAGGTGATAATAGACACCGCTTCCGCCGTTGCGTTGTTGCTCCCTGGCGCCGGATAGCTGTCGCAGGTAACCATGGTTGTCATCGGCCCACACGATAGTAATGTCTTCCGGCAACTGCATGTTGTTGCGGTAGATGGTGAGCACTTCTTTATAGGGGCAAAATATTTGGGGTACTTTTTCGATCGATTGCTGCAGGCTGGTGCTCAGCAGGTGCCGCTGGTCGGTAATGATCTGCTCCAGCAGCTTTACTTTTTCGGGAATGGAATTGGGCCCTGGCATGTGACCGTCGTGAATGCCCCGCATGCCAACGGTATACGTAGAAGGATTGCCAGCCGATTGCTTCACCCTGTCTTCCCAGTAATGATAGATCTCATTCTTGTTGAGGTCGTATCGCCACTCACCGGGCTTCTTGCCGTATTCATGTTCAAAGTTCTCCGACCATTCAAACACATTGTTGCGCAACATCGGTTCGCAATGGCTGGAGCCTACGACGATGCTGTAATCTTTAGCCAGCTTTGGGTTTTCGGGATAATAGTAAAATGCTTTGGTACAGGGATGCATGCCGGGCCAGATATAATTTGCTTTAAGGCGCAGCAGTAGTTCAAACACTTTTTCGTACGTACGGGGGCCAATATCCTTTACATCCTTATCGAGGTGCCGCGCTGCCCAGGGCTGCAGGCCCCAGTCTTCATCATTGATGAAAATACCACGGTACTGTACGGAGGGTGGCCCCTGTACACTACTGCCACGTGTTACATAAAGCGATTGGCGGCGTTCCGGATGCACATCGGCCCACCAGCTCCAGGGCGATACGCCCATCATGCGGCAAAATTCAAATACACCAAAAGCAGTGCCCCGTGCATCGCTGCCGATGATCACCAATGCTTGTTGTAATGGAGGTAACGGTTTATCGACTACTGATACGCTGAAGGTTTCCCATTGACCGGCAATTCCAACAGTGCTGACCTTATTTTGTTGAGCGAGCTGGTCAATAAGCGATGATTGGCCAATGGTGCCGATGATCACGGCAAGGGATGTATTCGAAGGCAGCTCCTGCTGAATAGCTGGAAGCTGACCGGTAATGGTCTGTATATCTTTTTGAAGCGCTGCGGCGGCGATCTGAACGACCCGGCTTGCCGGCGGTTCCACGACGATAACGGCGGCATTGCTTTTGTGTACCAGGGGGAAATAACCCGAACGGTGGGAGTCACTCACGGAGATCTGCGGGCCTTTTTGGGCGTTGGTTGCCAGCAGGCTGCACAGCAAGGTGATTAGCAGGAAGGTTTGTTTCATACAGGCAAGTTGTCTGGTGTGGAAATTACACTTAATTGGTCAGAATCCATCCTGTAGCTACAGGATGGTTGAGCCCCCGGCTTCTGTTACATTGCGATCATAGTAATCCGACTTATTCATAAATTCTACGATTGCATGTTTACCAGGATCCTGCTTGCTGCTGTGCTGCTTTCCTCCTTTTGCTGCTCTCTTACTGCCCAAACCGGCATGGGTACTGTGAAAGGGAGTTTTACCAGAAATCATAATACCATTCAGCTTACGACAACTACTGCGCGCCTCCAGCTCGAATTCTGCACACCAGGCATGGTGCGCATACGCAGCAGCTGGAGCGGATCGTTTGAGCCAAACGAGAACCTGATGGTGGTGCAATACCAATGGCCTTCTGTAGCGTTGCAAATAAAAGATACAAAAGAATATACAGGTTTCGCAACGGCGCAACTGCAGGTACGGGTATACAAGTCGCCCGTACGTATAGATATCTATAACGCGGCCGGCAAGCTGCTGTCGTCCGAAAAATTGCCGGCTGGCAGGGCAGGTGGTATGGTTACGCAAGGTGATACGGTGAGTTGTACCAGAGTTTGTCAGCCCGATGAGCAGTTCTTCGGTTTCGGCGAGCGCATGGATTTCCTGAACCGCCGGAGTAAACAAGTGAACCTCAATGTGGGTCGCGGCAAAGGGTTGCCCCATGCAGTAGGGGCCTACAATGTGCTCGAGGCCAACTATTCGCCCATTCCCTTTTTCATGAGTACACAGGGATACGGCATCTTTTTGCATAACTCCTTTGCCAGCTCCTGGGATATGGGGGCTACCTACGAAGATGCGCATCGCTTCACCGCCAATGGTGGCGAGCTGGATTACTATTTTATCTACGGGCCCAGGTTCCCCGCTATCCTGGAGCAATACACGGCACTTACGGGACGCTCGCCCTTATTACCGCGTTTTGCGCTGGGTTTGCAGGTGGGTACCTATTCGGGCGGCACCTGGGGGCATGAGCAAAATACATCCGATGCTTATGTGATCGCCCTGGCGCGCAAGCTGCGGGAGATGGGTATACCCGTCGACCTGTTGTGGCTCGATTCTACCTGGCGCATCTTCGGTAAAAATGGGGGCAAGGGGGCCACTTCCTTCGAATGGCGGGAAACCTTTTCCAATCCCAAGGGTATGTTCGACAGCCTGTATGCGATGGGCTTTAATATGGTGGGATTGCATTTGCGTCCGCGTTTCGACAATGGTAATAAGATCCGTTTGCTTGATACGGCCCAGCAACTGGGGTTCACCTATAAGGAAGGTAATTATGCCGGAGAGTTCGTAAACTTCTTCGATTCGAATGCCGTGAACTTCTGGTGGCAAAGCGGCGTGATGCGGGTGGCCTCCATTGGCGCACGTTTCCTGAAAACAGATGAAGGCAGTGCGTTTGGGCACCTGGCCAATGAGAGCGACAAGGTGGGGCCCACCGGAAAAGCCGTCGAAAAACTGCACAACGTATTCCCGGTGGCCTATGCCAAAGCGCCTTATGAAAAGTTTCAACAATTCAATGGCATCCGTGGACTGAACCAAACACGAGAGGGCTATGCCGGCATTCAACGATATCCGTACATTTTTGCGGGCGACTGGCCCAGCGAGTGGCAGTATTTCCCGGCGGTGATCAAAGCGGGTTTGAATATCGGCGTATCGGGCGTGGGCTTTTGGGCGCATTGCATGGGCGGCTTTGAGCATGATGCTGATCCGGAGTTGTATGTGCGCTGGTGCCAGTTTGGAATGCTGAGTCCGGTAGCGACGGTGTTTGGAATGGATCATCCCGGCTATAAGGAGCCCTGGAACTATGGCGCCGATGGCTTGCGCAATTTTAAGAAATACGATTCATTGCGGTATAGCCTGTTGCCTTACCTGTACAGCAATACCTGGGTTCAATACAAAACAGGTCTGCCGCTGATGCGTGCGTTGGTGTTGCAGTACCAGGATGATAAGAATGTGCATGAGATCGGCGATCAGTATTTGTTGGGCGATAACTTGCTGGTGTGCCCGGTCACGACCAAGGGTGCTCAAACAAGAACGGTATACCTGCCCGCAGGAGATTGGTTCGATTACTGGACGGGCAAGTCATATAGTGGCCGACAATACATTCACGTGGTAACGCCGCTCGATATCATGCCGATGTTTGTAAAAGCGGGCAGTATTATACCGCGCCAGCCGGTGATGAATTATGTAGGCGAACGGCCGGTGCCCCAACTTACGCTTGAAGTGTACCCCGGCAATGGAACCTTCGAAGTGTATGAAGATGATGGAAGAAGCCTGGCTTACCAGCAAGGGAAGTATTCACTGGTGAAGCTGGAAACAGCCATGACAGGAAAGGACCTTCGGTTAAATATAGGCAAGGCAATTGGGAACTACCCATCAACCATAAAAAGTTACCTGGTTGGCTGGCGCGCTGTTCAGCAACCTGCCAAAGTATTCGTCAACGGCGTTGAACGGAAGCCTGCCGCATCCAAAGAAACCGCCGGTGAAGATGGTTACTACTATGATAAAGCGCAGCAACAGTTGTGGCTGCCGGTGAATAAAGGTTCCATGCAACCGGCTTCGGGTCAAGATGCCGAAATAAGGGTAACGTTTTAGGGAATATGGAACTGTTGAAAGGATTGCACCTCCTGCTGTTGCCGAAGGGCCGGTTTACTCCTTCTTGTCTGGTGGTTTGGGTGAAGAATGGAGCCGTTGATCCTGTTTTGCCTGTATGGTATGAACGGCTTCTATCAATGCTTCCATATTCTCATAAAAGAAAAAGAGATGACTTCGTTCAGAGCCTTCGTCGTAAAGACTGGGGCTTTTGCCCAATGCGGTGACCAGCCATTCCCACAAAATATCTTTCGCTTCCTGTAACTGATAGTTATCGCAAAACTTGGCAAATACGACCATCGGATGGCTGGCCGGTTCTTTGAATGGCTGCCTGCCATCAGGAGCCTTATCGATAGGTTTATTCTTCTTTTGCATGACCAAAGTGTTGTTGATAGAGTACGGGAAAGGATGCTACAAAAAGAAGGGCCCACACACCATTTTACAAGTGGTGAGCCCCCAGAGCCTAAAACCAGGGTAGTGATAAAGAACAGCTCGGTTAATATCTTGTATCGCATTACTGCTGATAATAGAGCCAGCCCGGCCGGAGACGGCTTATCTACAGCAATACAATAAATGCATTAAAAATGGGTGATCGTGTACTGGTTGGGTAGACTGGGAAGTGAGAATTCCCAGTGGCATAAGTAACTGGAACAAATGTACAGCAGGATATTGATACGGTCAAAAAAGACCTCTTCTTTTTTCTGTTAAATAGCACTTATTTTTAAAATCTCCCGAATATAGCTCAAATTGGGGCTAATGCATACCGTGAGTAGGGTATTGTTATTGATTCATCATCTTTTTTACCAGGTTGCCCAATGTCTTTAGTCCTTTCTCTACCTTGTCATTCCAGGGGCTTCCGTAGCCTATCCGCATATAGTTGGAATAATTGCAGCTGTTACTGAATATCCTGCCGGGTGCAATGGATATCTGGTGTTTCAGCGCTTCGGTGCACAACTCGTAAGTATCCACTTTGGGATTCAACTCTACCCATAGTACAAAGCCACCCTGCGGCCTGGATATCCGGGTGTCTTCAGGAAAATATTGCATGATACCTTGTATATACCGCAGGCTTTGGGTGTGCAGCGCCTTGCGCAGGTTTTTAAGATGGTATTCGTACCGGCCAATGCTGAGGAAGTGCGCAACTGCTACCTGGGTAAGGGTAGGGCTGCTGATGGTGTGCATTTGTTTCAGCGAGCTTACCTGTTCAAGGTACTGACCAGGCAGCACCCAGCCGATGCGGTAGCCTGGGGCCAGCGACTTCGAAAGGGAGGAGCAGTGGATCACCAGTCCCTTTGTATCGTAGTACTTGCAAGTCTTGGGTCGATGGCGGCCAAAATATAATTCACCGTAGATGTCGTCTTCTATTAAAGGAATGTTGTGCTGTGTGATGATCTCCACCAGCTTTTTCTTGTGCTCATCGGGCATGCAGCTGCCTGCCGGATTGTTGAAGTTGGGTACGAGGATCACAGCCTTGACGCGCAGGTCACGGATCGCTTGTTCGAGGCAGGGGAGGTCGGGCCCGGTGGCCGGGTCGGATGATATCTCCACAACCTTCAATCCCAGGTTTTCTATCACCTGGTATATACCAAAATAAGCAGGCGACTCCACTGCCACGGTATCGCCGGGTTTGGTAACGGCACGCAGGCTGAGGGCGATCGCTTCCATACAGCCTGTTGTGACGATCACTTCTTCGGGACTTACCTTACCACCCCAGTTGAAAGCGAGTCGCGCAATCTGCTTGCGCAGTTCGGGGTTGCCTTCGGTGTTTTCATAACCTATGCAATGATCTTTGCCATTGCGCAGGGCATGTACAACTGATTTGTTGAGCTTGGCGGTAGGCAATAGTTCGATGGCGGGTGAGGCAAGGGCAAAGTTGGTCACATTGTCGGAGGCCGTGCTTTTCAGGATCCGCATCACCATTTCCTGTACCGTAACGTCGGTGGTTACCGGTTCGGGCTGCAGCATTTGCGGCACGGCGGGGAACCGCCGGTGGTTGAACCGTACATAGTAGCCGGATTTGGGGCGGGCCTCGATCAGGCCCTTGCCTTCGAGGTGATAATAAGCCTGGAAGGCCGTGCCCATACTGATACCATATTCTTCGCTCAACACCCTCACCGAAGGGAGTTTATCGCCAATGCGCAGTATCTCGCCGGCAATCATTTTTTCAATGCCGTCGGCTACCTGCAGGTAGATATGATCGTCGGAGGTGAAGTTCGCTTTGCCCATGACCTGAGTGATCTGATATAGTCAAATGTAACGAAATTTGATCTATTCGGCGGTAGAGGGGCGGGAGGCCGGCAATGTTTTCACCGTACCATCGGGATAGCCGATCACGAACTGGGTGGCCATTCCTATAAAGAGGCCATTATCGACCACACCGGGCAGGGTATTGAGTGCTGTATTCAAGGCCGCCGGGTCGATGATCTGGTTGAAGTGTGCGTCGAGTATATAATGTCCGTGATCAGTAAGGAGTGGTTGTCCGTCTTTCAGGCGCAGCTGGCTGCTTACGCCATAGCGCTGTTCTATGAAACGCTGTACCTGCTTCCAACCGAAGGTGATCACCTCTACAGGAAGCGGAAAAGCACCCAGGTGGTCAACCAGCTTGGTATGGTCGGCTATGATGACCAGTTCGCGCGAGGCAGCAGCCACCATTTTTTCCTGCAGCAGGGCGCCGCCGCCGCCTTTGATCAGGTTGCCCTGCGGATCGATCTCGTCGGCCCCATCGATGGTAATATCGATCGAGTCCACATCATTAAGCTCCGCCAGCGGAATGCCTTGTTCCCGGGCCAGTCGAGCAGTATGAGTGGAGGTTGGTACGCAACGGATATCGAGACCGGCCTTTACTTTTTCACCCAGCGCCATAATAAGCCAGTAAGCAGTAGAGCCGGTACCGATGCCAGCCGTCATACCCTGCCTGATGAATTGTGCTGCCTGTTCTCCTACCTTTTTCTTGATGTCCTGGGCCGTGAGCATATAAACATAATTATGAACCCGAAGGTAAATGATTGGGCTCAATGTAATCCGGCGGGCGAGCGGCTTGTCGTGCGCCCACCGGACTGAGAACTACAAATGCGCGATTATTTCAGACACGGAGGGTCGTTTGGTATAGTCGGTATTGTAAAATCGGTAAGTGACCTTCCCGTTTTTGCCGATCACATATACGGCCGGTACCGGCAGGTTGGCCCCGTTACTGCCATTCACTTCATTGAAATCGATCTTGTATTTTTTGTATTGATCGATCGTTGCCTGGTCTACGGCGTATTGCACCTTGTACTGCTGCATGATCTTCAGTCCTTCATCAAACAAAACCGGGTAACTGGCCTTCGTCTTGTCAACCGTCTTTGAAATGTTTTCCGGTTTCTCGGCAGTAATAGCCACCAGCGAGGCCTGCTTGCCGGTGATCAACGAGAGCGAGTCTTCCAGTTTTTTCAGGTAGCGGTTGCAATAGGGACACCAGTAGCCTCGGTAGAAGACCACTACAACCGGCCCTTTTTCCAATTGCTGCTGCAGGGTTATGGTGTTGCCTTGTTGGTCTTTGCCACTAAAGGATGGAGCTGCATCGCCGGGGGCCAGTCCGCCTGCTGGTTGTTGTGCAAGGGATAAACTGGCGGAAAAAATGAGCATCAATAGATAAAAGAGTTTTTTCATGACTATGTTTTTGGTAAAATTAATACCCACAGTACCCGTAAAATGTCGTCTATGCGACAGCTCTGAAAATAGCCAGCGTTTAATCTACCGGTTGAGTCGGCTTCTTAACAAGTGGGTTTCAACGAAGTAAGGTTGTGTGAGAGATACATGTTCAAAAAAAATATTCCTGTGAATAAAAACAAAACCCGCATCCGGCGTGATTTTCGGAGGAATTGGTTAACTTGTATATAACGTCAAATTCAACTGCTATGGAACGAGTGTACAAATACTGTCAGTCCTGCGGAATGCCGATGAAGCGGGACCAACACGGTGGAGGCACCAATCGCGATGGTAGCAGAAACGTCATGTACTGCAGTCATTGCTACGAAGATGGCCGTTTCACCGTCCGCAACATTACAGTTGAGGATATGAAGGTGCAGGTAAGGGGCAAATTAAAGAGCGTTGGCTTCCCCGGTTTTGTAGCCAGCTTTTTTACGCGCAACCTGCACAAACTGGAAAGATGGAAGATCCACACCATGGCTGTGGAATAATGTATGAAACTATCCTCTACGATCTGTATCTCACCCCATTCTGCCACCGCTTCCTGCTGGTGGTAATACCCTCTTTTTGTTAACGGCTGGTTCATTAATGCGGTTTTTAATCCGTTCTAATCCCGTTTTAATCTCCTTCCCTGACTTTGCGGTCCCATTCTTTTTATCCGGCTGATCTCAAACCAGGCATCTGCATGTATGACCGGGGTTTGCACCTGGTTTATACTTGTATCTATGAAGCAAATGTTTGTAAGAGTACGTGGCATACTGAAAACGCTATTCGACAGGATCAACAATGAAACCCTTAAAAGAAACCTGTTACAGGCTATTCCCTTCTGGATCGCTTCGCTCATTACGGGTCTGATCGCCGTTTGTTATGCCGTATTGTTTGGCTGGGCCGAGAATGGCGCTGCCTGGGTGATCCATCACCACGGCTGGTTGATGCTGATCGCAACACCCGCCTGCTTTCTGCTGGCCTGGTGGCTCGTTGCCTGGTTTGCACCCTATGCCCGGGGAAGCGGTATTCCGCAGGTGATAGCAGCCGTTGAACTCACGAACCCGATCACCAACGATAGGGTGAAGGCATTGCTCAGCTTGCGTATCATAGTTGTCAAGATCGTATCAAGCCTCATCATGGTGCTGGGTGGCGCAGTAGTAGGCCGGGAAGGGCCCACCATTCAGATTGCAGGCTCCGTGTTTAGAAAAGTGAATCAATGGTTGCCCGCCTGGTGGCCCAAAATATCACGGCGCAATATGATCAAGGCCGGAGCAGCGGCTGGTTTGGCGGCGGCCTTCAATACACCACTCGGCGGACTGGTTTTCGCCGTTGAAGAATTGACGCGCACCCATATCAGCTATTTTAAAACAGCGCTCTTCACCTCGGTGATCCTTGCCGGTTTAACCGCTCAGGCCCTGCTGGGGCCTTATCTTTATCTTGGTTACCCGGAAGTGAGTAACCTCTCGCATTCCCTCTTTTTTATCGTGATCATGGTGGCCATCCTGGCCGGACTTTCAGGTGCCGGCATGGCCAAGGTGATCCTTTGGGTGCTGGCCTGGGTGAAAGGTTTCAAGAGCAGGTCGAGACATATCCTGTACACGATCATCTGTGCACTCATCATTGCCGTGATAGGTGTTTATTTCGACGAGCGCATGTTTGGCTCGGGTAAAGAGCTCATGACTCACACCCTGTTCACCGGCGATAAAGAACTGCCCTGGTATGTACCCGTGTTCCGGATAGCGGGTTCCATATTGTCGTTCACGACAGGTGGCGCCGGTGGGGTATTCGCTCCGGCGCTGGGGGCAGGCGCCGGCGTAGGATCGGTCGTGGGCGGCTGGTTTCATTTAACAGACGGCAATATGAACGTAGTGATACTGGCGGGCATGGTCGCCTTCCTTACGGGGGTAACCCGCACGCCTTTTACTTCATTTATCCTGGTACTTGAAATGACCGATCGCCACAATGTGATCTTCCACCTCATGCTGGCCGGTATGGTATCGAGCCTCGTATCCTTCCTCGTCGACCGCCATTCATTTTATGATCACCTCAAACATATATACAAGAAAGAGCTTACACATGAACCGTTGCCGGCCAGTTAAGAGGAAAGGGCAGTTGTCGGGATTGTCGTAAATTTGCCTTATAAAACAGCATCGATCATGGGCGTTCTGCGACAACTGGCCGAGTACTTCTTTATCAGGAAAAGAGATCCTAAAGCTCCACATACCCAGTGGATGAAATACATGCATGGTATTAATCGCATCTCCCTCTTCATGTTCATCGTAGCATTGATCGTCATAATACTTAAGCTGTTCATCCTGAAAAAACATTAGTTCAGCAGTTGTTTTTAATCTCGTTTTAATGTGTGCCTCACTGTGGCACCTGATTTGCTATCTAACATTTTAATCTAAACGAAGTACGCTTCTTTCACATTTTCATTTACATTTGCCTCACCCCTTAAAGTCGTATACCCATACGTTCTGATATCCTCTGTATTAAAAGTCCTGTACAATCTATGTCTGCTGAAACTCCACACACCTGGTCGTTCCCGGTGAACCCACTACACTAAGCACTTTTAAATAGTATTCTACATGAAAACTTTCTACAAATGCCTGTTTGTATTAATGGGTATGCTATGTATTGCCGGTGGCCGGTTAAAGGCTCAATCGTTTCCCGCCGGCTTTCAGGCAACGCAGCTGGCCACTGGCCTCAATCCCACCGATATGAAATTTTCGCCCGATGGGCAGTACCTGTTCATTACGGATAAAACCGGTAAAGTGTTCGTGGTCGAAAATGATTTGCTGCGCACATCGCCCTTACTCGATCTGGCGTCGGTTATTTTTACGGATGGTGAAAAAGGATTGACGCATGTTTGCATCGATCCCGACTTTTCGACCAACCATTACGTTTATCTTTATTTCACGGTGAGGGGTAGCAGAACGATCTCTGCCGCCAACAGGATCAGCCGTTTTACGTTTGATCCTGCTACTTACACCTTGGGTAACGAGTTTGTGCTCACGACCCTGCAGGATATGGTTGGCCCCATACATACGGGCGGAGCCATGAACTTTGGGAAAGACGGTAAGCTGTATGTGACCACCGGCGAGTCGAGCCATCCTATCCTCGCGCAGGACTTCCAAAGCCAGCTCGGCAAAATATTACGGATGAACAAGGATGGGTCCATTCCTACCGACAATCCCTTCTACAATGACCTAACCGGCAACCTGCGTTATATCTACGCATTGGGTCTTCGCAATCCTTATGCGGCCGACATTCACCCGGTTACCGGCCGCTACCTGGTTTGTGATGTGGGACAAAACACCTACGAAGAGATCAATGATATTAAACCAAAAGGGAATTATGGCTGGCTGACTATAGAAGGCCCTATCCAGTCGGGTACAACACCCCCCGATAACTATCAGAATCCGATCCTGTATTACGATCATGACGAAGGTTGCGCTATTGTAGGTGGCGTGTTTTATGCGCCGGCCAACCCTTCCTTCCCGGCCGAATATGTAAACAAGTTCTTCTACGGCGATTATTGCAACGCCACTATTAAAGTAATGGACCCCGATAGCTATCAGGTAATGGGTACATTCGGTTCGGGCCTTAAACGCCCGGTGGCCTTTGCCGTAAAACCCAGTGGTGAGTTCTACTACCTCGATCGTGGCGGCACTCCGCACTCGGGCGAAGAAGATGTGGATGGCATCCTGTGGAAAGTGACGTATACCGGTTCGCTGGCCCCAGTGATAGGAGCGCAACCGCAAACGACCATTGTATCAGTTGGCGGCACAGCTTCGTTCTCCGTACTTGCCAACGGTCTTGGACTTACTTATGAGTGGATGAAAGATGGAACGCCGATCCCGGACTCCGATTCATCGTCGGTTGTTTTGCCGAATGTAGTGTTGACGGATAGCGGTGCGCTGATCACCTGCAAAGTGACCAATGGTTTTGGACAAGCGATCAGTCAGCCGGCGGTACTACGGGTAACCTCCAGGCTGCCACCAGTGCCGCTCATTAACCTGCCCGTTGCCGGCATTACTTATGTGGCCAATTCAACAATGCAGTATAGTGGAATGGCAACGGATGACGTAGACGGCCTCCTTCCTGCCAATAAATTAACCTGGAAGATCGATTTCCACCACGATACCCATTACCACCCGGGTCTGGATGCAACGCCCGGCAATGTGGCCAGTGGTTCTTATTTCCTGCCGGGTAATATTGAAGTGTCGGACACGGTATGGTACCGTATTTACCTCACGGCCGAGAACAGTCTTGGGTTGAAAGCAACGGTATATCGTGAAGTATATCCGGAAAAGGTGACGTTGCGCATACGTTCGATGGTGAATGGTCGGCTGGCTGCCATTCCGATTAACCTGGATGGTACCATTTCCGAACCGCAAACCGACAAATTGAGTGTGAAGGGGGTAAGCCGCAGCATCAATGCGCAGGCTACCTACACGGTGAATGATACCCTGTTTACTTTTGTAGGATGGGGTAATGGCAATACCTATCCCGCACTCAATATCGTTACACCCAATGCGGATACCACAATTACGGCATTGTACCACAAAAGCTTCGTGTTTGCCGGTGAGGGATTGAAAGGCGAGTATCGTACGAACTCTACCAGCTTTACCGGACCCGTTACGCTCACGCGTATCGACCCGGCCATCAATTTCTCCTGGCCTGAATCGCCCGGACCAGGCATGAGCCAGAATAATTTTACCGTGGTTTGGGAAGGGTACGTGCAGCCAAGAACAAGCGGTGCGTACACTATCTACCTGGATAATAATAAGAGTCATGCGGAACTGTTCTTCAATGACGCCATGCTGATCGACAGGAATCCGGGCGGTTCTATCGGCGGCGATAAGGCAGTTGTGAACCTTACCGCCGGTTCCAAATACAAGGTTCGCATCCAGTATTGGGCAGGCTATTACGACACTTCAACGATCAACCTGCAGTGGAGTGGCCCGCGCGTGTTCAAGCAGGTGATCCCTGTGACTTCCATGTATACCCTCGAATCGGCCCTGCCGGTGATATTCTCCGAATTTACGGTGCGCCCCGTTAATGCCCAGTTGCAGCTGAATTGGAAAGTGGAGCAGGAAAGCCATGTAAAAGGATATGCCGTAGAAAGGCGTAGATCGGGTGCAGGCGCCTTCGAAACCATCGCCTTCTTCGACGCCACCGGTACCGATCGCTATCAGTATGCCGATAAGGAGGTACAGGCCAATACGCTTTACCAATACCGGATCCGGGAAGATGACCTCGATGGCCGCTCAACGTATTCGGCCATCCGGAATGGCCGGTTGAGTGGTGGCGTTGATTTTGATTATATCATCGTACCCAATCCGGTAGATGTGAACAGGCAGGTGCAGTTGGTGTTCACGCAGGCCGTAGGGGTGGCCGAAGTGCAGTTGATAACACCCGATGGCAAGGTGTTGCAGCAACAAAGGATGACCGCGGCCGGACAAACCATGAGTTTGCCGCTCAAAGGAGTGGCGGCAGGCACTTATTACCTGAAAGTAATTCAGGGAGGCCAAGTGGTAGTGAAGAAATTGCTGGTGCAATAAACGACCCTATGCTATAAACGAAAAGCGGATCAGCTTCGGCTGATCCGCTTTCTTTTTTATGCCGGCGCGTGGCCCTTTCAGTTCTTATGATCTTGTAAATATTGTACAATGCTGGCGGCTGCCTTGGCCGATGCGTGGCCACCCTGGCTCAGCAATGCTTTCAGTTGCGTGTAGTCGTGTTGTAATTGCTGGCGGCGTTGGGGGTTGTTCAGCAGTTCATTTAGTTCCAGTTTCAGGTTGGCGGCAGTAAGGTCGTTCTGGATCAGTTCCTTTACTACCAGTTTGTCCATGATCAGGTTTACCAGCGAGATGTATTTCACTTTGATGAGCCTTTTGGCGATCTGGTAGGAGATATTGCTGCCTTTGTAACATACAACTTCGGGAACGCCGAAGAGGGCAGTTTCGAGGGTGGCGGTGCCGGAGGTCACCAAGGCTGCCGTCGATTGCATCAGCAGGTTGTAGGTTTTGCCGCTCACGGCCGATACATTCGGGTAACCAGCCAGCAGTCCTTCGTAGAAGGCGTCTTCCTGTCCGGGCGCCTTGGCCACCACAAACTGCAGGGCGGGAAATTCCTTGCTTACTTCGAGCATGATGGGCAGTTTTTTCAGGATCTCCTGTTTTCTGCTGCCTGGCAACAAGGCCACGATGGACTTACCGCTACCGGTAAGGTCTACTGGGGCAGGGGTGTTCTGGCGTTCGGTCACTACTTCCACCAGCGGGTGGCCAACATATTCCACCTCCCAGTTCCATTTATCGTGGTAGTAGTCTTTTTCGAAAGGGAGGATCACCAGCATCTTGTCGATGCATTGTTTCATCTTCTTTACACGGTTCTCTTTCCAGGCCCATACCTGGGGGGAGATATAATAAATAACGGTAATACCCTGTTCTTTGGCCCATTCGGCAATGCGGAGGTTGAAACCGGGATAGTCGATCAGGATAAGCGTATCGGGTTTGGAAGCGAGGATATCCTCTTTACACAATTTGAGGTTGCGCAGGATGGTGCCCAGGTTCATGACCACTTCAATAAATCCCATGAACGCGAGGTCGCGGTAGTGTTTCACGAGCTCGCCGCCGGCGGCCTGCATAAGATCGCCGCCCCAGCACCGGATGGTGGCAGTGGTGTCGAGCTTTTTCAATTCCTTGATGAGATTACTTCCGTGCAGATCTCCCGAAGCTTCCCCGGCTATAATGTAATAACGCATGCTATTCCTAAGGTTTCGGCTGCAATGTAACTAAAAGTCACGGATGCGGTTTACAACGAAAACTTCAGGAGCATAGCGGCAATGGCGTAAACCAGCGTAATGGCAAAGATGCCTTTAGCTGTTTTATCGCGCCGGGTATTGATGTAAATAGTGAAGAGCGCGATGTTTGCAATGAGGCAGGGTACCGATATGGCGGTCACCTGGTTCTTGTTCTGCGCAACGAATGTTAGGAAATCGTTAACGGTATACAGCGGATAAAACTTGGCGTAGTAATAGATCACCAGGCTGAGTAAGGGCGCTATAAAGCCGAGTAAGATGCCAAAGCGGAGGTTGTCTTTTTTGAGCATTAGAATTTCCACATTTTTTGCAGTTTGTCCTTAAGAACGTAATTCGTCAGATCAAATTGTACGGGTACCACACTCACGTAATTATTTTCCAACGCCCATACATCGGTGTCCTTCCCTTTATCGAAATTGACGAACTCGCCGGTGAGCCAGTAGTATTTTCTGCCATTGGGGTCCTTGCGCTCCAGGAAGTCTTCCTCGTATTTGGCATATGCCTGGCGGCAGATACGGATACCCTTGATGAGTTTTTCTTCTACTGCCGGGAAGTTCACATTGAGCACGGTATGCTTGTCGGCCTTGCGTTTCAGCATCTGCTCCACGATGATGCGGGCATATTTGCGCGCGGCATCGAAATTGGCTTCAATGCTATGGTCGAGCAGGGAGAAGCCGATGGAAGGGATGCTTTCGATGGCAGCTTCCACAGCGGCCGACATGGTGCCGGAGTAAATGACATTGATGGAATGGTTGGCGCCATGGTTGATGCCGCTGATACAGAGATCGGGCTTGCGGTGCAGTACCTTATCGACCGCCAGCTTTACACAATCTACCGGAGTGCCGGTACACTGGTAAGCTTCTATGCCTTCAAAATATTGAACTGGGGTGAGGCGGAGGGGCTGGCCGATGGTGATGGCATGTCCCATGCCCGATTGGGGTTTGTCGGGGGCTACTACCACAATCTTACCGAGATCTTTAACAGCTTCCACCAGGTTGCGTATACCAGGGGCGGTAACGCCATCGTCGTTGGTGACCAGGATAACAGGTTCGTCTTTTTTCTTCGCTTTGGCCATATTGAATTTTGAACAGGGAACAAAAGTGCTAAATATTTCTATCAGCACAAAAAGAAAGCGTTAGCACGCCTGATGGGTTAAGGATAACTTTCGGCAGTATTACGGGCAGGAACAAGTTGTGTGCAGTTCAGGCAGGCTGCCAGTGCAGCGGTTGCGAAGCGATCTGCCGGATGTCGGGCACAGTATAGATCACAGAACCCTCTGCCGTGTTGTGGACAGCATAGATCAGTGCATTGATCATTTGGCCGATGGTCACCAGGCCCTGTTCGCGTGCCTGGTTGCGGCTGGCGGGAAAAAGCGATGCGAGGCCGTAGAAGGGCAGCAACAGAACGGGCCACCAATGCCCCGGTCCCAGAACATACCAGGGCCTGATGATGGTACTGGGAATGCAGGTGTGGGTAATTAGTTTTTCGCCCATGGCGCGCACGAGCTGATATTCTTTCATGAGCTGGCTGGGGTATTGGCTCACACTCATATAAATAAAATGCTGCACATGAGCCAGGGAAGCGGCGAGGGCGGCTTCGCGGATAGAGACGCCGTCGATGGCCCGGAAAGCTTCTTTTTTGCGGGGAGAGGGGTGGGGAACACCTACCAGGTGAATGAAAATGCAGTGCTCCGGCACCAGGTGTTGGTAGGTAGCCGCGTCCAGGGCATTACCGATCACGGCCTCGCAGCCAGGCGGCAGTTTGTGGGCTGATTGCTTGCGGATCAACGCTTTAACGTGAAAGTCGCCTTCTTTCAGCAAGGCTTTGATCAGCCTTTTTCCAATATATCCGGTACCACCGGTTATGAAAATCTCCTTCACGGCAATTCGGTTTATTAAGTATACGAAATGCGGGGTAGGATTGGTTTTCAAGCCTGCCCCGCATTTTGGGCCCGGCAGGCCGGATTTTTCCACAGCGGGATGGAAATCCGGACGCTATGCGCTACCTTTGCCGCCGATTAAAAAAGGGTACGTTTCCTCCGGGAAACCATTTTTAATAGCAAACTTTTCAACCCTCCATACATGGCAGGCCAATTAAAAGAAGTACGTAACAGGATCAAATCGGTACAGAATACGCAGCAGATCACCAAGGCAATGAAAATGGTGAGTGCCGCCAAATTGCGTAAAGCCCAGGACGCTATCATCCAGATGCGCCCTTATGCCCGCAAACTGCAGGAAGTATTGAGCAATATCGTAAGCAGTGCTGATGGTGAAGTGGGTATCAATCTGGCTGTGGAAAGACCGGTTGAAAAAGTATTGCTGATCGTGATCACCAGCGACCGTGGATTGAGCGGTGCTTACAACGCCAATGTCATCAAGCTGGCGAAAGCAACCATCAACGAGAAATATGCTGCACAGGCTGCCAAGGGCAACGTGCATATCTGGAACATTGGTAAAAAAGGATTTGAACATTTCTCCAAGAACAAGTTCAACGCCGACGAGACTTATAAAGACATTTTCCTCCATCTCACCTTCGAAAACGTACAGGCTTGTGCGCAGGCTGCTGTAAAAGCATTCGAAAACGGTCAGTTTGATGTGGTAGAACTGGTGTACAGCGAGTTCAAGAACGCTGCCACCCAGCAGTTTACCCTCGAGCGTTTTCTGCCTATCCCCAAAGTGCAGGCCAAGGAAGGCGCCAAGAAGAGTGATTTCATCTTCGAACCTTCTCAACAGGAGCTCATTGCCGAACTGATGCCGAAGATCCTGAACACGCAGCTGTTCAAGGCAGTACTCGACGCTCATGCTTCCGAGCATGGTGCGCGTATGACAGCCATGGATAAGGCGACGGAGAACGCCAATGAGTTATTAAAGAACCTGAAGATCTCTTACAACCGTGCCCGTCAGGCCGCGATCACTACCGAGCTTACGGAAATCGTGAGCGGTGCCGCCGCCCTGCAGGGATAATACCGGTTTTTGTTTATTGCGTCCATAAACTGCCACTATGGAAATAGGACATCTTATACCACATATCGAGGCCCTCATCTTTGCCAGCGATAAACCTTTGACCGGATTGGAACTGACCGATCTGATCAACAATGCCTTTGGGTTTATGGAAGATAAGATCGTACTCGACCAGGTTGAATCCGCGCTGGAAGGGATCGTGGAAAAGTATAGATCAGAGTTCTATCCATTCGAAGTAAAGGAAAGCGGCGGTGGCTGGCAATTCCTTACCAAGAGAGATTTTCATAAAACGGTTGCCCAGCTCAACGGCGAAAAGTTCCTGAAACGACTTTCGTCAGCAGCGCTGGAGGCCCTCTCCATCATAGCTTATAAGCAACCTGTTACCAAAGCAGAGATTGAAGCCATACGGGGTGTAAGCAGTGATTACGCCATTCAAAAGCTGCTTGAAAAAGAACTGATCGTGATCACCGGCCGCAATGAAGCATTGCCCGGTCATCCGCTTGTATATGGTACCTCCAAGAACTTCATGGACTATTTCGGCATCAACACTGCCGAAGACCTGCCCAAGCTGAAGGAGGTATTTGATGAAACGATCGTCAACGCTACTAACGTAACCGAAGCCATTGCGCAGCAGCATGCCGGTGAGGATGCTGAAGTTGCAGGTGGCGAAGAAGCCATCCTGGCGGTGGGAGAGAATGGTGAATTGATCCAGGGTATTGAAACCACCCCCTACATCAATGGAACTACGGTAGCGTACGAAAGTGAAAACCAGGAGGGTGAAAACGCGGCGGAAGACGAAGAGATTGATGAGGAAGCAGAAGCTACTGCTGATGAAAGTGAAGAAGATG
The DNA here is from genome assembly GCF_029223285.1 of Paraflavitalea sp. CAU 1676. GTDB lineage: Bacteria > Bacteroidota > Bacteroidia > Chitinophagales > Chitinophagaceae > Paraflavitalea. The sequence continues at coordinate 34,430 of NZ_JARHUJ010000015.1, forward strand.
AATCAGGGCAAGATATAGAAGAAGGGGATAATGAAGAAGAAGAAAGCGACGAAGACGGAGAAGACGAAGCCGAGGAGGAAGATGAAGAGGAAGTAGAAGAGTCTGATGAAGACGAGGATAATGAAGCAGGCCAGGATGAAGAGGAAGAAGGAGAAGACGAAGAGGAGAGCGACGACGAAGATGGTGAAGGCGACGAAGACGACGAAGACGACGAAGAGACTGATGAGGACGACGAGGAAGAGGATGCTGAAGATGCCGGTGATGAGGATGATGATAACGACGATGATAAGGACGGCCGCAAATAACCGCACCGATTCATTTGAGATATAGTTTTTTGAGATACAAATGTCACAGCTGCTGCTGTGACATTTTTTTTACCAGTATATTCGCGAACTATGTCACACCACCTGACCAAAGAGTATGTAGCCCAACTGGCCGGCGAGTTCGGCACCCCCCTGTACGTATACCATGCCGAAAAGATCAAAGAACAATACCTCAAGCTGAAGACCGCTTTCAGCAAAAGCGATACGGTTTTCTTCTACGCCTGCAAGGCACTCACCAATATCAATGTACTCAAATACATCTGCTCATTGGGCGCCAATGTAGATTGCAGCTCCATCAACGAAGCGAAGCTGGCACTTCATGCCGGATTTCCTCCGGAGCGAATCCTGTATACCTCCAACGGTATCTCTTTCAGCGAGATCGCCGAAGCGAAGGAACTGGGCATCATCATCAATATAGACAGCCTTTCCAATCTCGACAAATTTGGTCAGCAATACGGTCACAGTTATCCTGTAGGCCTGCGCCTTCGCCCCAATATCATGGCAGGCGGTAACCTCAAGATATCTACCGGTCACGATAAGAGCAAGTTCGGTATTCCCGTCGACCAGATCGACCAGGTACTGGCCCTCGTTAAAAAGCATAACCTTCGCATCAGCGACCTGCATATCCATACCGGTAGCGAGATCAAGGATGTAGACGTGTTCGTGAAAGGCATTGAAGTGCTGTTCAACATCATACCTCATTTCAAGGAACTCGAGTTCATCGACCTCGGTGGTGGATTCAAAGTGCCTTACAAAGATGGCGATGTGGAAACCGATATCAACCTGCTCGCCGAAAAAGTGAATGAAGCCTTTGCGGCCCATCCCAATCCCGGTGGCAGGCACCTGCAGGTTTGGTTTGAGCCCGGTAAGTTCCTCGTGAGCGAATGCGGTTATTTCGTAACACAGGTAAACGTAATCAAAGAAACTTCTGCCGCTACCTTCGTAAGTGTGGACAGCGGTTTTAACCACCTGATACGCCCCATGTTCTACGACGCTTATCACCACATCGAGAACATCAGCAATCCCGACGGACCTAAGAAGAAATACTCCGTGGTAGGTAATATCTGCGAAACTGACACCTTTGCCTGGGATCGTACATTGAGTGAAGTGCGTGAAGGGGATTATCTCGTGTTCCGCAATGCGGGCGCCTATGGCTTCGAAATGTCTTCCAACTTCAATTCCCGCTTCAAGCCGGCCGAAGTGATGGTGATCGATGGCAAAGCACACCTTGTCCGCAAGCGCGATGAGTTCAACGACCTGCTGCGCAACCAGATCGAAGTACTATAACTATTCAGCCATTTAGCTACTGCAATAAAAAACGGGTCTTCACAAGACCCGTTTTGCTTTTTCATGGTTCATACTTTCCCTATCCGAGATACGTGTATTCTATCCGTGCACCCCGCAACAAGCGTACATCCTCTTCCGTGGGTTTACCGGTTCCATACACTTCCATAAAGTAGAGGTAATTGTCTTTGATGAGACCGCCTGCATCGAAATGGTCGATGAATTTGGCTACAAAATTGTCCGGCGCCAGGGTGGCGGGCGGTAAAAAGTCGATGGTCACTTCCACCTCGCCACTGGGGCAATGGTGGTCGATGCTTTTCTTCAGGATGAAGAATTGCATATCCCTCATGCCTGTATTCTTGTAATATACCGTTACCGATTTGAGCACAGCGTTTACCGGTAAGATGAGCGCGGCTACCAGGGCGGTGCCTTCCACATTGGTTTGGCGGCCTTCCTGGAAATGATCGATATAGCCCAAAGAACTATCGGCGGGGAAAAAAGCCCTTGAGTCGACATACACTACATGAGTACCTGACTTTCTGCCTATTGAAATTGGTTTGGCGGATTTAGCGGCGGGTTTTGTGGTTTTCTTTGCTACAGCAGCCCTGGCAGGAGGGGCTTTCCGGACTGCTTTTTTGGGTGTTTTCTTCTTTAGCGCCATGATGCGTTTTTTAAGGTTATATGGTGGTGCAATGAGTCGGCAAGTTAGCCTCATTGGGGTAGCCGGGAAATACCACGATGTGGTAAAAATCAGCGATACATATTGTATCTGACGTTAATAAATGCACCACCTAAATCTGAATACTGAGCAGCTTCGTATATACCTGCATAACGTGTTACCTGCACAATGATCTTTACTGCTGGGTTTTCAAAAGGGCAGCATCATTTTTGGTGTTGTCCTTTTTTGATTTAAAGGCGTTGGCTAGGGTGTTTTGCCTCACTTGTGTAACGTTCAATGTGTTACCATCTCTTATTTGTTATTTTCTTCATGTGGCTTTTCTGAAATCTTGGTACATTTAGTATAGAACCAAAAATTGATTCCTATGCCTATTCGTATGGTCGATGATCCACAGGATCAGCAAGATAATGGTAATGACAGTGGTGGTGGTGGCGGTCGCTCCAACTTTCCCGGTGGGGGAGGTGGTGGAGGGCTCATCGGTTTACTACCCCTGTTGTTGGGTCTTTTCAGGGGCAAAGGCATCCTGTTGCTGCTCGTGATCGGTGTGGGCGGCTATTTCCTGCTGGGCAGGGGAGGCGGTGGCTGCAACCTGGGCCAGATAGCCCAATTGGCCACAGGCGGTTTCCTCGATCCGCGACAGTTTGAGAAAGCGAATATCTACGAGCCGCTGGCCGAAGACGATACCAAAAATCCATTGCCCGAAAGTGCCAACCTGCAGAAGTATGCGCCTGCAGTAGGCAACCAGGGTGAGCAAGGCAGTTGTGTGGCCTGGAGCAGTGCTTATGGTGCGCGCACCATCCTTGAATCGGCCCGTTCGGGCGAATCGGGCAACGCATTGCGCTTTAGCCCGGCCTTTCTGTACAACCAGATCGGCCTGCAAGGCTGCCAGGGCTCCTACATCATCCGGGCCATGGAATTTATGACCAAGCAGGGATCAGTGGCCTACGATAAATTCCCGTATACCGACCAGGACTGTACCACGCCGCCCAGTACCCAGCTGATACATGAGGCCGGTCAGTTCAAAATGCGGGGCTTTAACAGGCTGTCGCAGGGCGACCGCACCGATGTCATCGACCTGCGGGCGATCCGCGAAAACCTGGCCCAGGGAGCGCCTGTGGTGATCGGTATGATGGTTGGTCCCAGTTTCATGCAGCCCATGCAGGGACAGGACCTCTGGGAACCCGAACCCGGCGACCAGCAACAAATGGGCTTTGGCGGCCATGCCATGTGCGTAGTGGGTTACGATGACAAACGCTACGGCGGTGCTTTCCTCATTATGAACAGCTGGGGACCCGAATGGGGCAACAATGGATTTGCCTGGGTACGCTACCGCGATTTCAGGATCTACGTGCGCGAGGCATACGGGCTGGAGCCGATGGCCAGGATGGGCGCAGCAGCCAATCAACCATTCGAATGCGAGATCGGTTTGGTAACGGTGGTGGAAGAAAATAAAAGGATGGTGCCAAAAGGGTATGTGCCGTTGCGGCTTACCGGCAGCAACGTATTTGAATCTACATCGCCGCTGCAGCCAGGCAGCCGCTTCAAAATAGAAGTTAAGAATACGACCGAATGCTATATCTACGTATTGGGTAAAGAGACCGACGGAACCAGTTATACCCTGTTCCCTTATCCCAGCAAGGACGATCCTAAGAAAACAAAATACTCACCTTTCTGCGGCATTACCGGATACCGAATGTTCCCGAAAGATAAAAGCATGACACCCGACAGCATCGGTAAGCGCGATGTAATGGCGGTGGTGGTCAGCAAGGAACCACTCGACTGGTATGCACTCAATGAGCAGATCAGCCGCAACCCGCAGTCGGATTATGCAACACGCCTCAACAATGCGCTGGGGAGCAAGCTTGTTCGCAATGTACGCTTCGACAATACGGCCAATGGTACGATGCATTTCAACGCCGGCGGTGGCGACAACCAGGTAGTGGCCGCTATTGTAGAGATAACGAAATAATATGTCATCCAACGCACAAGCATTCATAACACTCATGAAGCACCCTGTGAAGAGCAGGGGCTTTCTGTTACTTAACCTGCCGGCTGCCTGGTTCTCGGGTGTGCGCATCATGGAGGTGAACGAAAAGACCTGCCAGGTAACAGTGCCCTATAAATGGTTTACGAAGAACCCTTTCCGCTCCACGTATTTTGCCTGTCTGTCGATGGCGGCCGAACTTTCCACAGGTGCCCTCGCCATGATGCACGTATACAAGCGGTCGCCCGCAGTATCTATGCTCATCGTGAAAATGGAATCTACTTATATCAAGAAGGCAACCGGCGTCACCACCTTCACCTGCGAAGATGGATACATTTTGCGCGAAACCATTGATAAAGCCATCGCCACCGGTGAAGGGCAAACCCTCATCACCCGCAGCTCGGGTATCAATGAACGGGGCGAATCGGTGGCCGAGTTCCTGTTCACCTGGTCATTCAAAGTAAAACAATGAATATTTGACCGTTAACGGGGCAATAACGCAACATTGTCCGAAACATCCTGTTATAAGGGAGGAATCGCTGAAAGAGACGAACATTGAAAACCCGAAAATTGAAAAAATGAAAATTGCTTTCCATGGAGCCGCACAAACCGTTACAGGCTCAAAACACTTACTCACGCTTTCCAACGGAAGAAAATACTTACTCGATTGCGGTATGTTCCAGGGCATGGGCCCCGATACCGATGAACTCAATAAAACATGGGGCTTCGATCCGCGTGAGGTGAACACCCTCATCCTGTCGCATGCACATATCGATCATACCGGTCTGGTGCCTAAGCTGGTGAAAGATGGCTTCAACGGCAAGATCTATTCTACACCAGCCACCAGAGATCTGGCTGCCTTACTGCTGGAAGATTCGGCCGGCATCCAGGAAAGCGATGTAAAATATTCCAACAAGAAACGTGCACTGGAAGGCCAGCCCTACCTGGAGCCACTGTATACCAAAGAACATGCCTGGGAAGCCATGGGCCTTTTTGTGACGGTGGAATACGAGCATTGGCATACGATCGATGAATATGTTGACCTGTACTATACCGATGCAGGCCACATCATCGGCAGCGCCTGCGTACACCTGCGCATCAAAGAGAATGGGAAAACCACTCACCTCACCTTTAGTGGCGATGTAGGCCGCTTCCGTGACGTGATCCTGAAATCACCCGCCAATTTTCCACAGGCCGATTATATACTCCTGGAGTCGACCTATGGTAACAGCCTGCACGATGAACACGTAACCACGCCCGACCAACTATTGCGCTGGATCGAGAAGACCTGCCTGCAGAAAAAAGGTAAACTCATCATGCCCGCCTTCAGTGTGGGAAGAACGCAGGAGTTACTCTATGCATTAAATCAACTGGAGCTCGAAAACCGCCTCCCCAGGCTGGATTATTTTGTCGATAGCCCCCTCAGTATTGAAGTGACTGAATTACTGAAGAAGTTCCCCACTTACTTTAATAAGCATATACAACGGGTATTGAAAACCGATAGTGATCCTTTTGCTTTTACCGGTTTGAAATATGTGAAGACGGTTGAGCAATCGAAACTGCTCAACTACCGCAACGAGCCCTGCGTCATCATATCTGCCAGCGGCATGGCCGAAGCCGGTAGGGTAAAGCACCACATCAGTAACAATATTGAGAACAGCCGTAACACGATACTGCTAACCGGTTATTGCGAACCTACCTCACTGGGTGGCCGCCTGATGAACGGAGCCAGGGAAGTGGGCATCTTTGGCGTGCGTCATGAAGTGCATGCAGAGATAGGTTCCATTCGCAGTATGAGTGCTCATGGTGATTATGAAGACCTCAGCCAGTTCCTTTCCGGACAAGATCCGCGGCAGGTGGAGCGCTTGTTCCTGGTACATGGTGAATACGATGTGCAGGTACAATTCAGGCAGCGCCTTATTAAGAAGGGATTCAGCGATGTATACATCCCTGCCAGGCATGAAGAGATTGGCCTGGGATAGCTATGCGATGCGTAGTAGACGACCGCCAGGGGCTGTAAGATCAATCAAGTAAATATTGCAAAGTGTATAAATGAAAAAAGCTGCTTCACGGAGCAGCTTTTAAATTCTTTACTGTGGGTCGTCAAACGTCTTTAAATCTGTCTGTAGAGTCAGATAAGGGTCATAAAATATTGAATCAGTTGGCCATCATAGAAATTGGGGCAGGTTTTCCTTCGAGGAGATTACTTTCTATTCAACAAGCCTTTCATAAAATGGTTGGATCGCGTTGCTGCTCCGTGAAGCAGGCTTGAAATGCAGGCCCCATATGTATCCTGGGCCCTTGGTAAACAAAGATGCATATTCTTTTTACATCCACCTATTTTTTTCGCCAAACAGTGGCTGAACGCCGTTTTTCGGCATCAACCTATCGTTCAGTAGACTAATTCCTGTCACCCCAATTGGGTAGGTCCAAAAAAAAAGCAACCGAACGGAAAGGTTCGGCTGCTTCCAATGAAATCCTGGGGGATTAAGATGAGTAAAGGCTGGAGCATTTACCCATTAGTTTTCATACTGTACGGACTTCATTTGCTTGTGTAACTAAAAGTATAGAGATAACCGTCGCAATTAATATCTTTTACTATAAGCAGTGGTCGGGTTGTTTGGGTGCCCTGGCCTTGATCCTGTTGCCTGCGGGCGATTGCTCTGTTGCTGATACAAAGGTGTAAAAGGAAAGGCAGGGGGGGAAGTTTTTTAGGTTTCCGGGCGCAAAAGTCCGACGAAACGACCCCTTTCTTCGATAAATGGAACCGGCCAATACGGGGGTATTGGCCGGGTAACTATAAGAGGTTGATAGATAATTTCTTAAATGATATTCAGCCGTTTCATGACCTCGCCACGATGCGCTTTGCTGATGGGGATCTCGTTGCCTTTGATAAACAGATCGTTCTCGCGGATATCATCGATCTTGGTGATATTGATGATATAAGACCGGTGTACCTTGATGAAGCATTGACGGTTCACCTTCTCTTCCAGGTTCTTGATCGTATTATGGGTAATGAACTTCTTATCGCCGGTCACGAACTTTACATAATCGCCCATGCTCTCGATATACAGGATATCGTCGTTGTTGAGCCGTACCAGCTTCCCCTCACTTTTAATGAAGATGTGGTCGGTGGCCGTACCGTTGGCAACATTGCCTTCCGGTGCACCGGCAGTCAGCTTTTGCAACGACTCCAGGAACCGTTGATAGGTAAAAGGCTTCTTGAGAAAGTCAGTCACCTTGTATTCAAAAGCGTCGTAAGCATATTCCGATTTGGAGGTGGTAAGCACTACTTTGGGGAAATAGGCGAGTTGGTCGAGCAGTTCAAAGCCGGTAGCCCCAGGCATTTCCACATCGAGAAAAAGCAGGTCTACGGCATGCTGATTCAGGTACACCAATGCATCGGGCACATTGGTGAAATGGGCCTGCACTTCGATCTGCCCGCATTTCTCACAGCATTTAGCCAGGTAGTCGGCCGCTACCTGCAGGTCTTCAACGATGACGCATTTGAGGTTCATAGCGAATTGGCATTAAAGTCCTTCAACTTACGGTATTCTGCTTCCAGTATCAGTTTACCTTCATCGAGTGTCGCCATCAATTGTTTGTAATCTGCTTTCAGTTCCGCGGTTTCCGCAATCCTTCCACAGGCGTCTTCAAATTCGGCGCAGCATTGTTGAATATCTGTAAGTCCCACGAAGCCGAAAGCCGGTTTCATTTTATGAACGCCCTTTTTGAGATCGGCCACACTGCCGGCTGCATACGCGTTTTGAATCGCATCAGCATCCTCATCGAAATGCTGCAGGGTTACCGAAAACACCTCTTCTATATAGGGATAATCATCTGCGTACAGGCTAAACAGGTAATCGCTGTTTAATTTTTCATTGAAAATGAAATGCTTAGATAGGGTGGATTGGCTCATGGGAAATAGATTTTCGTTTTTTCCGTTACATAACCGGCAGGTTAGCCCGTTGTGTAACCAAAATGCCTAATCCAATAACTCTATGAAGCAGAAATTATTATATCTGGGGTGGTCAATTTACCGGGATATTGTGTTTTCGGGTCTGCAGGAGGGTATCACCAAAGACCAACGGAAAAAGATCATTGGTTTTAACCAGTTCATATTGCTTGCATTACTGGTAAACTTCTTTTCCGTCGTCTCTTACTTCTATCACAAGCTGTACATCAGCGCGCTTATCAATATCACATCGGCGTATTTCTTTTTGCTCGCATTCTATTTTGGATCAAAGAAGAAACTCGAAACGGGACGCATTATTGCGGTCGTCAACCTCAACCTGTACCTTATTGTTATTAGTTATATAGAAGGATTGAAAGCGGGCGAATACCTGTTCTATTTTCCCTACTTTCTGGTATTGACATTTGTGGTAAGTATCCGGCGAAACTCGCGCGAGCTGTTTATCGTGTATACCATAACGGTGATCGCCTCGCTCGTTTGCCTGAAACTATCCCCTTACACAAACGATGTTCAGGTCATCAATGATGCCCTGTATACCAGGTTATACAGTAGCAATCTCGTCATCTCCCTTTGTATGACGATCATTTTCTCCTATTCCATTTTACGGGTGAACAAAGACAATGAAGTGGCCATCCTGCAGGAGAAGAAGTTTGGCGATACCATCTTCAACACCTCGCTCGATGGTGTGTTTATCCTCTTCAGTCAGTCGGGCATCATAGCCAGTTGTAACAACCGGGCGCTGGAGCTCTTCGACGTAAAAGAGAAAAGAGAGATCGAAGGATCGGATGTAAAAAGCTGGTTCGATGAAGACCATGTGCGGCAGTTCAGTACCATCGAACGATCCGTGGCAGAAGGCGCACAGAGCTGGCAGGGCGAGTTAGCCTTCACTACGCAAACCGGGCGGACCTTTCATGGCTATGTAAGCGTGGCTCCCTTTTCTTACAAAGACATCCGTTATACCAAGATCAGTATCCTCGACGTATCGCATGTAAAGATGACCGAGTTTGAACTGATGAAGGCCAAGGAGAAAGCAGAAGTGGCCGCCAAGGCGAAGTCGAGGTTCCTCTCCAACATGAGCCATGAGTTGCGTACGCCGCTCAACGGCATAATCGGCGCCTCGAATCTGCTGGTGCAGGAAGAACACCTGCCTACCCAGAAAGCGCACCTCGATATCCTCAAGTTCTCTTCCGAGCACATGATGATGCTCATCAACGACATCCTCGATTATAACAAGATAGAAGCGGGTAAGCTGGAGCTTGCCGAGGGGCCCGTCAACATCAAGAAATTCATACAACAGGTATCCACCCAGTTCTCTTCGCAGGTCAAGGCAAGGGGCCTCGAATTCAAGACCGATATCGACGATCGGCTCGATGCAGAGTTCATTACCGACGAAACAAGGTTGAACCAGGTGTTGAGCAACCTGTTGTCGAATGCCATTAAATTCACGCACTCGGGCAAGATCACCCTCGCAGTGAGGAAGCTCTTTGCCTCCAGCGCCAAAGCCACCATACAGTTCATTGTGATGGATACGGGCATTGGAATACCGAAGAATAAACACCGCGAGATATTTGACACCTTTACCCAGGCCGATGTGAATACCACCCGCAAATACGGTGGTACGGGGCTGGGCCTTGCCATCACCAAGAAGATCGTGAACATGTTCAACAGCGACCTGCTGTTGGAAAGCGAGGAAGGCAAAGGCAGTGCCTTTCATTTTACGGTAGAGTTGAAGGTCAACGAAAGCAGACCACGGTATATTCATGAAGAGAACGTTGGCCAGTTGTGCCAGCTGCCGGGCGTTAAAGTGCTGATTGCGGAAGACAACCCGGTCAATATGGCCATCGCCAAACGCTTCCTCGCCAAATGGGGCATACAGGTAAGCGAAGCGGTGAATGGACGGGAGGCGGTAGAGCAGTTCCGGCAATCAAGTTACGACCTGCTCCTCATCGACCTCGAAATGCCCGAGATGGATGGAGCATCGGCCCTGCGCGAGATCAGGAAACTCAATCCCGATATACCCGTCGTCGCCTTTACGGCTGCGGTATATGACAATATGCGCGAAGACCTGATGCAGAAAGGGTTTACGGACTTTATCCATAAGCCATTCCGCCCTGGCGACCTCCATGCCAAGATATCCTGGCTGGTACCTGCCCAGCGTGCCTGAAGCTTAACTTTTTCCTAACCTATCTTTCACAAAACTTTTCCATCTGCATTACACTGCTTAACGTTAATAATAGAGCAAACAACTTTATCAAACGTTAAAGACAAGTGATATGAAGAACTGGAGAAATATGACCCTGGTGCTGACTGTACCGGTGCTCCTGGCGATAGGTTGTGCCACACCAGCCCATGTAGAAAAAGATGATACGGCCGATTTCGGGCGGTACAAAACGTTTGCCTGGATCAGCAGCGAAGCAAAAGATGCAAAGCATGATTCGACTGGTAACAAAGCCCGCAAAAACGACCTGCTCGACCGGCATGTACAGCTGTCGGTGAACAAAGAACTGGAAAAGCAAGGGTGGAAAGAAGACAAAACAAAACCCGACGTGCTCATCAGCTACGACCTGCTGGTAGAAAAAACGACCCGCGAGCAAAGCAACCCGGTTTACTCCCGGCCTTACAGCCGCCTGTTCTACAATCCTTACCTGCGCCGGTATGGTACAATCTATTACCCCTCAACATTCCTGGGGTACGATGACAATGCGGTAACTGTTCGCGAAGGAACACTCACCGTAACCATGGTCGACGCTAAGACCGACCATACGGTTTGGCAGGGTTGGACGACCGACGAGGTAAGCAACCGCAACGTGACGCAGAAGGAAGTACAGGCCAGCGTAAAGTCTATATTCAGGAAATTCGACGTGGTTACTCAATAAACGGTTCAGGGTTATTCGTGAAAAACCTGATGCCGGCGCCCACAGCAATTGATCAAGCTGCGCGCCGGCATCTTTTTTTGTGTAGGATAGGGAATAGGAAGTTTCGGCGTATTTTAGACACTCAAAATACATTTCCCATCAGCCAAACTTCTATATGAAAAGAACGCTCATTTGCTTTGCTATCCTGGCTATTACCAACATCTCGAATGCCAACGTCAGCCTGCCCCGCATATTTGGTGACAATATGGTGTTGCAGCGCAACAAACCCATACCCGTTTGGGGTTGGGCGGCTCCCAATGAAAAGGTCACGGTACAGTTCAATAAACAGGTAAAGACCGTGAAGGCCGATAAGAGTGGCCAATGGAAGGTCGCCCTCGATCCGGAACAGGCCGGTGGTCCCTGGCAACTAACCGTAAAAGGAAAGAATAACATTGCCCTCAACAATATACTCGTGGGTGAAGTATGGGTATGCTCGGGCCAGTCCAATATGGAATGGACGGTCAATAGCAGCAACAACAAAGAGCAGGAGATCGCCAATGCCAACTTCCCGCAGATCAGGCATATCAAAGTGCCCAATACCGTAGCGGCCACACCGCAACAAGACCTGCCCGGCGGCAGTTGGGAAGTGTGTAGCCCGCAAACGGTAGCCAATTTTACGGCAGTGGGTTACTTCTTTGCCCGCGAACTTTATCAGCAGCTCAATGTACCCATTGGCCTTATCAATACTACCTGGGGAGGCACGATGGTAGAAACCTGGGCCAGCAAGGAGGCATTTGAAAGGAACGAAGACTTTAAGACCTTATTTGCCAATGCCAAACTTGCCAACCTCGAAACCTCCATCAAGGAAAAAGGAGCGCAGCTAACCAAGAAGATCGAAGCCCTGCAAGGACCTTTGAAACCGGGCAACAATACTGAAGCCTGGAAATCGGAAGGATTGAATGATGCAGACTGGGCGCATATGAAACTGCCCAATGTGTGGGAAGCGGAAGGGTATGAAAACCTGGACGGCGTGGTGTGGTTCCGCAAAACCATCAACCTCGATGCAGCACAGGCTGGAAAACAGGCCACCATCGAACTTGCCAGCATCGATGACATCGACGAAACGTATGTGAATGGCACCAAAGTGGGCAGCATGACGCAGTGGGATTTGGCACGCAAATACACCATCCCGGCAGGAATACTGAAAGCCGGTAAAAACGTTATCGCCATCCGGGTAACCGATAATTCCGGAGGCGGAGGCATCTATGGCGATCCGGCCAATATGAAGCTCTCCGTCGGCAATAGCACGCTGTCGCTGGCCGGCGACTGGCTTTTTCGTGTTGAGTCCATCCGCATCGTCAATTCCATTGGCCCCAATAATTACCCCACCTTGCTGTACAATAGTATGGTCAACCAGATCATTCCTTATGCCATTGAAGGCGCCATTTGGTACCAGGGCGAATCGAATGCAGGCCGGGCTTATCAATACCGGAAATCTTTTCCCCTTATGATCAATGATTGGCGTCAGCGCTGGAACCAGGGCGATTTCCCCTTCTATTTCGTACAACTCGCCAGCTTCAATTCAGCTAATGGCGATACGCAGAAAGGAAGCACCTGGGCCGAGTTGAGGGAAGCGCAAACCAATACACTCTCGCTCCCCAATACCGGTATGGCAGTAACCATCGATATTGGCGAATCGAAAGACATTCACCCCCGCAATAAACAGGATGTGGGCAAGCGCCTTGCCGCGATCGCACTGCACAACCAATACCAGAAACAAGGCGAATACAGCGGACCACTATACCAGTCGATGAAAGCCGCCGGCAATAAGATCGAACTGTCGTTCAGCCATGCACAATCGGGTTTTATGGTGAAAGACAAGTATGGATACATCAAAGGATTTGAAATAGCCGGCGCTGATAAGAAGTTCTATTTCGCACAGGCGCTGGTAAGCGGCGATAAGCTCATCGTATGGAGCGATAAAGTAGCGGCTCCCGTAGCAGTTCGCTATGCCTGGGCCGATGATATGCCCGAAGCGAACCTGTACAACAAAGATGGATTTCCAGCCGTGCCATTCCGTACCGATAACTGGACGGGCATTACAGAATCTGTCAAGTATTCAATTAACTAAGCATGTATTGAAATTGGTCAACTCTTAACAGGAATGAACCAATGATCACATATTTGCCAGCTTAGTGCATGCAAACACTAATATTTGCGCATTAATGTATCCTAAACCAAGCACATTTATGAGAAGAATTCTGCTATCGGCAGGGATGATGGCCCTGGTAGCAACCAGCGTTGCGCAGCAAAGACAAGGTGGTCCGCAAAAGCCAGCAACGCCGGCGCCTGCAGCTGCAGCCGCGAAAGAAGAGAAAACATTGGCCAGGAATGTGCTCGATCCTGATGCCTCGGTGACAACCACCCACGAAGTGACGATCAAAGGTCAGCGTATACCCTACAAAGCCATAGCGGGCACCATGCCCGTATGGGATGAGGAAGGCAAACCGATTGCCGGCGTATTCTATACCTACTACGAGCGCACCGATGTAAAAGACCGTGCAGCCCGCCCGCTGGTCATTTCCTTCAACGGCGGCCCCGGTTCTGCCTCCGTATGGATGCACATCGCCTATACAGGACCTGTTTTGCTGAATATCGATGATGAAGGATATCCTGTGCAACCTTATGGTATCAAGGAAAATCCGCACTCCATACTCGATGTGGCCGATATCGTATACGTCGATCCTGTAAACACCGGTTTTTCCCGTACGCTCAACAAAGATGTACCCGGATCCAAATTCTTCGGGGTCAAGGCCGATATCAAATACCTCGCAGAATGGATCGGCACCTTTGTAACCCGGCAAAACCGCTGGGCATCTCCCAAGTACCTTATTGGCGAAAGCTATGGCACCACCCGCGTATCAGGATTGGCGCTGGAGTTGCAAAACTCCCAATGGATGTACTTCAACGGTGTGGTGCTCGTGTCGCCGACCGACCTGGGCATTGAACGCAGCGGACCAGTCAGTGCAGCATTACGCCTGCCGTATTTTGCCGCCACGGCCTGGTACCACAAAGCACTGCCAACCGATCTGCAGCAGAAAGACCTTACCGCCATGTTGCCCGAAGTGGAGGAGTTTACCGTGAATGAATTGATCCCTGCCATCACCCGCGGAGGGTACCTGCCCGAAGCAAAGCGCAAAGAGATCGCTGCAAAGTTTGCCCGCTATTCAGGACTCTCTGAAAAGATCATCCTGCAACATAACCTGGATGTACCTACCGGTTATTTCTGGAAAGAACTGCTGCGCGATAAAGGCTACACGGTAGGCCGTCTGGACAGCCGCTACAAAGGTATCGACCGTCAGGATGCAGGCGATGGACCCGATTTCAATGCGGAACTTACCTCCTGGCTGCATTCCTTCACGCCGCCCATCAACATGTACCTGCGCAATGACCTCAACTATAGGACCGATCTTAAATACAATATGTTTGGCCCCGTGCATCCCTGGGATCGCAGTGGCGACCAAACCGGAGAGAACCTCCGCCAGGCAATGGCGGCCAATCCCTATCTCCACGTATTGGTGCAGTCTGGCTATTACGATGGCGCCTGCGATTACTTCAATGCCAAATACGATATGTGGCAACTGGATCCGAGCGGCCGGCTGAAAGGCAGGTTAAGTTGGGAAGGATACCGCAGTGGGCATATGATGTACCTGCGGAAGGAAGACCTCGCTACCAGCAATGAGCATATCCGCGAATTCATTCGCAAATCATTGCCCAAGCCCGGTGAACCCGCGAAGTATTAAAGAAGAACATTGATCCTATTATAGAATAGCTCCCCCTTAGGGAGCTATTTTTTTTGTGCGCTGGTGCAGGTTTTTGCATGTTTTATTATTTCCGGGAGTCATAAATATCTTTTTACTTTACCCTCACCACAAAAAAGATATGAATAGATTATTCTTCCCTGCAACCGCTCTTTTGACGCTGGGTGTTATTGGCGCCAGCAGCTTCAAAAAGTCTGTACCGACCGAAGTTGTATCCACTTCTATTGCCCATGGCGACAAGCCGGCTGTTACTGCAACAGCCGCACCCAAATTCATGACCGGCGCCGACCAAACAAAATTGTACCTGCCTTATCTCAAAGGCAAGCGGGTAGGTTTTGTTGGCAACAACACTTCCATCATTGGCAAAAAAGCCAGCATCGACAGTATGTTGAAGATGGGCGTTAAGATCGTAAAGATATTCGGGCCCGAGCATGGATTCCGCGGCAACGCCAGCAATGGTGCGCATGTAGGAGATTTTATCGATTCGGCTACCGGCATCCCTGTCATCTCGCTCTATGGAAAGAACAGGAAGCCTTCCAAAGAACACATGGATGAGATCGATATCATGATCTACGATATGCAGGATGTAGGATGCCGTTTTTACACCTATATCAATACGCTGGCCAATATCATGGAAACCTGTGCCGAGAACAATAAGGAGCTCCTGATATTCGACCGCCCCAATCCCAATGGTTTCATCGTCGACGGTCCGATCCTCGAAGATCATCTTCATTCGGGTATTGGCAAGTTTAAGATACCCATTACCCATGGCCTTACCCTGGGCGAGTTTGCCCAGATGCTCAATGGTGAAGGATGGCTCGAGAAGAAGGTTAAATGTAAGTTGCGCATCATCAAATGTGCTGGCTATACACATGATATGCCTTATGCGCCGCCGGTAGCGCCTTCTCCTAATTTGAATACAACGCAATCCATTATGTTGTATCCAACCCTTTGTCTGTTCGAAGGAACGATCGTGAGCCAGGGCCGGGGAACCTATTTCCCGTTCACTGTATTGGGCGCACCATTGTTGAAAGGCAAGTATGAGTTCAGCTTCCGCCCCAAGAGTATACCTGGTATGAAGGAGAATCCCCTCCACCAGGATACGGATTGCTATGGACTCGATCTGCGCAAGTACAGCATCGACAACCTGCGCAAAACAAAGCGTATACATGTGCAATGGCTCATGGAGATGTACAATGCCTATCCCGACAAAGCCAGGTTCTTCGATAAATCCCAAAGCAAAGAGATCGGCAATTTTGATAAACTGGCCGGCACCGAAAACCTCCGGAAACAGATCATTGCCGGCGCTACCGTAGAGGAGATCTACAAATCATGGGAGCCGGGCCTCAGCCAATACAAAAAGATGCGTAAAAAGTACCTGTTGTATCCATAATAGAGCAGCCCACTTGTGTATAGAAAAGGGACTGACCCCAACCGTCAAAATCCCCCAAATCGTAAAAGAAATGGCCCGCCCTGGCGGGCTTTTTCTTTGCAGGGACAGCCCAACGACGCCCTGTTGTAGGGATGCTGGCTATTGGTCAGCCGGTTATTACACCCGGCGGACATCGGTGAAATAACGCCAGTCATAACGGTGCTTTCACCCTTGAAGAAAGCGTGCACAGCCATCATTTTTGTACCGGGTAAACATTAATTCTATTCACCAAAACCGACGGTATGAAACTGATAGACCCAATGGATTTTTCCGATGATCCGTTATTGTCAAAACTGCAGGGCAATATTCTCAAGGGGCATGGCAGGGACCTGACAGCGCATCTTTTCCTGCGTTTTTATAAATCGAAAGAAAAAGCAGCCCGCGCCTGGATACGGACAGAACTTGCACCACAACTCACCAGTTTCAAAAAACAGTTATTCGAAAGGGAGCGATACAACCGCAATGCGGTAAAAGGCGGGATGTTTACTGCCTTTTTTATCACGGCAGCCGGTTATCGTGCTCTTGATTATGAAAATGTCGATGTCATGTTAACCGATCAGGGATTCCTGAAGGGCATGAAAGGGCGTCGGGAAAAGATCAATGATCCGGTAAAGGAACAATGGGAAAAAGGATACCAGGGTGAAATTCATGCCATGGTGCTTCTCGCCGATGATGATGCGGCCAGGTTGATCCGGGGTATCAGGGATATCATCGATTCGGTAACCGGCATTGCAGATATTGCTACCATGGAAAACGGCAATGTATTGCGCAACGAGAATGATGATGGCATCGAGCATTTTGGTTATGTAGATGGTATCAGCCAGCCATTATTCCTGAAAGATGAAGTGGAGCGATACATGAAAAGCCATCGCACAGATGCCGGCAATGCACATTTCAACCCGGCGGCAGATATATTTGAAGTGCTACACAAAGACCCCTATGCTGAAGACCAGGAGGCCTACGGTAGTTACTTCGTATTCAGGAAGCTCGAACAAAACGTAAAAGGGTTTAAAGAAGCCGAAGAAGCGCTGGACCTGGGAGAACTGGGAGGGGCCTACCTCGTAGGGCGTTTTGAAGATGGCTCTCCCGTCAGGCTAACCGATGATGAAGGCATGATCGGCGGCGGTATGTACAACAATTTCAATTATGGCAAAACCGACCTGGAACAAAAGGAGTCTTCTACGCGATGCCCATATTTTGCGCACATCCGGAAAACCAATTCCCGCCGCAATACCCCAAAGACCCCGCTGATAGCGCGCAGGGGAATTCCCTACGGAACAAAAGGTAAAGTGAAAGATTCGGAACACGATACTGATTCTTTTCCCGAAAAAGGAGTAGGTCTGCTCTTTATGTGTTACCAGGTCAGTATTGAAAAGCAATTTGAAGAAGTTCAACGTCTGGCCAATGACTACACGACCAGCGGGACCAGTAAGCTGGGCATCGATGCGATAATTGGTCAGCCTGCTGCCGACGCGTCTGACGCTTTTAAATATGAGTTTCCTTTTCAATACGGGCAAAACGGTCAGGTGCGCAAAGGAACTTTCAATCAATTTGTCACACTGAAAGGCGGAGAGTATTTCTTCGCGCCGAGTATTCCGTTCCTGAAAAAATTGAAGCCCTGAAAAAGTGAAGTCCGGAAGCACCGGACTAAAAAAGCGGGAAAAACACCTCTACGGCTATTCAATCCCGGCATCATCAATAATGGGTAAATTGTCGTTTGCCACGCTTGTTTACCGTCCCCGGCATCCGCCGGCCAAAAAATAAGGGCGGCCATCCGGCCGCCCCAAATTCGCCTCGAAACCTGCCTAAAAACTTTTTGGTCATTTTCTTTACCTCCGTTCCTGTAACGTCGTTATTTCCAGTCTAATACAGCGCTGCTACCCAGTACGATCCACACTATTCTGAACTACAATATTGATAAAGGACTAATTACACTTAATTATTTATGCTAATTTTCAAAAATTATGGCCTAATTGGGTGCATTTTCGTACTTAAATATAGCACGATTGTACCCTTTGTTTCCTTTTTTGGGAGAAGACAACTAACTTCAAAAAGCCAAACCTATAGCCATGCCTGCAAAGAATTTTCTACACCCGATCGACCTCACCCCGCCCGATCGCCTGGATACATTGGTGGAAAACCGGCGGGTCTATAATCTTCATAACTGCGAGTTCAACGTGTACGAAAGCTATCAGGCAGCCTACAGGGTTCCACTTAGGTTTAACGATCTAACTATCAGCAGCATGGTACGCGGTAAAAAGATCATGCACCTTTTTGGCGAGCCCGGTTTCGAATACCTCCCCGGCGAAACCACCATCATCCCGGCCAATGAACCCATGACGATCGACTTTCCCGAGGCACAGTTCTCGGATCCTACGCAATGCATTGCGCTCACCGTCGACGGCACCTACATCAACCAGATATTTCATTACCTCAATGAATACTACCAAAGCGATAAACATGAACAATTCGAATGGAAGCTGAAGTTCAATGAATACCACTTCGACAACGATAACGAGATTTCTGCCATCATCAACAAGCTCATACGCATTTGCAGCAGCGACGATAAAACAAAGAACATATTTGCCGATCTCAGCCTGAAAGAACTGTTCATACGACTCATGCAAAGCCAGCGCCTTACCAAGGCGGCCGCCGATTGCGTGGACAATACTAACAGCAACCGTATGCAATATGTGCTTCATTATATCCAGGAGCACCTGCTCGAAAAAATAGCCATCGACGAGTTGAGCCGTAAAGCTTACCTCAGCCGCAACATGTTCTTTAAATGGTTTAAAGAACAGTTTGGCATCACCCCCCTCGAATACATTACCCGCGAACGCATCAGGCTGGCGCGCCAGTTACTGGCCGACAGGAAGAATACAGTCACCAGCGTAAGCCAGCAATGCGGCTTCACCGATGTTAATTATTTTATCCGCGCATTTAAGAAGTCGGAAGGCATCACGCCGAAGCATTGGCAATATACCAGTGTTGATGTAATTCGGTGATTTACAACGAAGAAACGAACGAGTGAATAAAAAAATAAAAAGGCCATCCCGGTAAAGGGATGGCCTTTTTAAGTTAAAAGATAAACGCTATTGTTTTATCAGTATCACTTGTTGCTGTTGACCCTGGTTGTTGTACTGCACAACATAAGTACCCTGCGCCAGGCCGCTAACGTCGGCCACGAGCGTGGTTCCCTGTGTACGCAATAGTTTCACCGGTTTTCCATCCATGGTCATGATCCGCACTATACCATTCGTTGCCAGACCGCTGATCGTAATGCGGCCTTGTGCAGGATTGGGGAACACCCGCATGGTGGCCTGATTACTTATCTCTACCCTTCTGATCATCGAGTGGGTAAAGGTTTCGTCCTGGTCAACCATCCGGAGTCGGTAATAATGAGGACCATCGGATAGGTCATGATGCGTGAAACGATAGGTGTGCACGCCGGCAGCATTCATCGCCGTCACCGTACCCACGGCTGTAAAATGAGCACCATCTGCACTGTGTTCAACCACAAAATGTTTGGTATCCACTTCAGCTTCCGATCTCCATACCAGTTCGGCATCTTTTTGCCTGACCGATACGTTGAAAGAGATCAGTCTGATGGGTAGTGCACCACTACCGCTTGCCACGGCGAAAGGCGAGAAGCTGGTGTAGCCAGTCTGCACTTTCCGGTAGCGGCCAATTGAATCGATGGCTGCCGTACCCTGATCGCCAAGGTCCCAGGTAGAGGTGTAGTGGGCAGCGCGCGACTGATCGCGGTCAAACAGGGGCTGTTCGTGTGTAGCATCCCAATAGAAGGTAACAGTGGCATTGCTGCCGCCGATTGTTCCTTCTTCGATCAGCCAGGTACGGTTTACAAAACCCTGCCTGATGGTATCGCCGCTGGTGCCCTGCTTCAATACGTAAGGCAATACGCCTACTGAGTATTGATCCGGCACACCAGCATTCTGGATCTTGAGGAAATTGCTGCTGCCTTCTGTGGTTCCCACGGGGAATACCTTGTCGGCATCGTTGTTTGCGATGGTCAGTTTACCGGTACCGTTGGTCACCACGAAATGGTCGGCATCGAAGTTCTTCAATGTACCGTTGATCACCAGGTCATGATCACCCAACACCAGTTTACCGCCAATCCAGCCCGGCAGTTGTCCGGGCAATCCGTTCTTCATATCGAGATCGCCTGCTACCGTGATGTTGTTATCAAGTGCTACCACAGCGCTATAGGTTTGCGTCGCGGTATTGTTGATGAGATCAAATTCCGCAGGCGATGCATTCACGATCTCGGCAATCACTGAGCCTTTCGCGTTACTGAACAGCATCTTAACACTGGCCACTGTATTGGCACCGCCGGCCAGGCTTACCTCAACACTATCTATCGCTGTAACGGAACCGTTCTCGCTCAGGATCAGGAACCTTACCCAGGCTGATCCATTTTGCGTTCCCTTGTTCCGGATCGCATAGGAGATCGTGACACTATCACCAGCTTTGAATCCACTCGGATTAAAGCTGATCGGATGCAGGCCATTGGCTGCCAGGTCCGGCGCCGCACCTACGATCAGTGTACGGGTGGCAACGTTGTTGTCTTCCCGTTCTTCATCGGCGGTATTGGCCGGGTCAACTACGATCTTCATCACCTTTACGCCGGTAATGAGCGAAGAATAATTGGCAGTGGCTTCAACGGTGGTATCCTTGCCAGGCTGTAGCCCGTTGATCGCGACATCGGCGCCGAGCTGGATATCATCCACCAGGAAGCGAAGCACATTGGCCTGCGAAGCCTTGCCGCCGGTGTTTTTAACCGTACCTACCAGCGTAATACTTTGGCCCGAAGCCGGGTTGAGGCTGCTGGGTGAAATGTATTGTGAAAGCACTTCGAGATCCTGCTTGCTGTCAACCACCCGGATATGGAAGGTGCCGGTATTGTTGTTCTCAGCAGTCTCGCAGAATTGCCCGCTGGTATCGGCCTCTACCTGCACCACATAGTCGCCTGGTGTAGTAAAGGTATATTTGAAGCTGCCGGCAGCCCTGAACTGTTCACCTGCCTTTACGATCGGCAGTACTTCACCGCCAAGGCGAACGCCATTGAGCGTATACTTAACAGTAACATCTCTTACATCGCGGTTGCCATAATTCCGGACAGCCGGGAAGAACTGACCTTCCTTATGTACCCTTATCACGGCTGGGTTATTACCGGAACCTGTTTCATTACCGCGCTGGAACGGAACGAGGTCGGTACCAATGCTTACAACATCAGCGTTATTGCTGTTGCTCGATTCATTCACCTCATTATCCACGTCGGCCACTGCGCGGACGGAAAACCCACATTCCTTTTCATCACTGGGAATCACATATGGATCGGACACAACCGTTATGGTTGCATTTTCCCCGAGACCAAGGATGGCCTTTTTAGTGCCCAACGCAACACCGCCAATGCTAAATCCAACTTTAAATGGACCAGCCTGACGTCCCTGGTTTTTGACCGTAGCGCTGAAGGTCACCGTTTCACCTTTGGGCATATAGGTGCTAGATGGCTTCAATGCCGTAATGAGCAGGTCCGTTTCCGGAACCACGATCATCGCATCCAGTACGTTGTTGGCCTCATCGGCTTCGGAAACCATGCCGTCTGCGTCGGTAACGATCCGCAGATAGTGCCTGCCAGGTGCCAGGTCGGCCTTGCTGTAACCGATGGCAACAGCGTTGCCTTTCATTACGCCAGGCAATGAATGACTATGCAGCAGGATGAATGAACCACCGGGGATGGAGTCGTAGATATTGACGTTGTGTGCACCGGCATCCACGCAACGCAGGTTGGCGTTGTCGAAGCTGAAGCTGGTATGACCTGTTTGTTTGAAGTTCCGGAGGTCAAGATCCGATTCAGCAGCATCGGGTGTAAAGGTGGAACTACCTTCTACCGTGATCTTCTGCCAGCTTCCATGATAGGTTGGCGATGGAATCTGCCGGTACTCTACATAAGTATAAGTCAATACAGCCCGGATAGTTACCGGATCAGTGCTGTTAAGCGGAACAAACTCGTTGATGATACGCTCGTTGCCCGGCGCCCACGGGGCATCGGCACTACCGAATTCATAGAACAGCACGCCATTTTTGTACAAGCGGAGCGTATCGAACCGGATGTCATCGTTCGCTCGCCACATATTATTGATATCGCTTTCGCGGTATTTCAACTTAATGCCCAACTGCGCATTACCGCCCACTACTTTCGTGCAGGGGGAAGTATTGTACATGATCACGGCGCCGCCGTTATTGCGGGGCGGCAGACACTCGGTAGTACTGGAGCAGGGAATCGAAATGGCTTTGGTGAGCAACGAACTGGTGAACGTGAAGTCTGTTACACTTACGGTGTAAGTAAGACTACTGCCGCAAACCGTATTGGGCAGCAGGTAGCTGAAGTCGCCATTAGAGTTTGTTGTTGTCTTGATCTCCAATGTGCCCAGTTTGATGGTTACTTCCGCGCCGGCCACAGCGGTAGCTGTGCCCGTACCAAAATAAACGGCCTTGCCGCTGATCACCGTACTTACCTGCGGGCATGTTTGCAGTTTATGCGAGGCAGATAGGGTAATGCCGCCTGGCAGAGCAGGAGCACCTACCGTGATCGGCCGGATGGCATAGTTGTTCAGGATATTGACATCGCCTAGTGTATTGGCGCTGTCGACCCAAACCTTGATGGGGAAGAACCCATCGAACTCGAACTGAAGCGTTCTTGATACAGTAACATTCGAGTTGCCGTTGATCGTGGCAATGACCACACTGTCGATGGGCGTATTCTCACGGTAGAATTTCACTTTCACATCAGTTGCAGCATGCGCTGTACTGTTCGAGACGCGCGCTGTTACGGTAAAGGCTTCTCCCGGCCTTGGATTGCTCTTGCTGAACGTGATGTCATTCGCAAAGATGCGCAGGTCGGGTTGGTTATAGGTGACTACCGGACCAGTCTTAAAAGCAGAATTGCCTGTGTTGCCATTGGCATCTGCTGCAAAGAACTGATAGCCCATCGAATTGTTGACCGCCTCCTGGTTAAAGGAATATTCATAAGTAACACCGGCTGCATAATCTGTACCGGTGCCCGCTTTGGTCATGGCAAACGTGCCTTCGCCAAGGTCATCGAAGTCCTGGTCGCCATTGAGGTCGATGCCAACTTTGGGATAGCCAGCCTGCGGAGCCCTGTTATCGGCCGATTGGTAAACGATCTTATAGGTAAACAATCCTGGTTGCCCTATGCCGGGATCAACACCGGTATTACCGCCATACGAACCACTAGTGACCCATTTCAACACGGGCGGCGTAGCTGGAGTGTATCCATGGCCGCTTACCTGCGTTGTGGCAGGGGCAACCCCGGCAGTTGAAGTAGTGACCTTTAGTTCGGCGGTGTAAGCACCTACTCCCGTGGGTTTGAAGGATACCGGGATCGTAAGCGTGTTGCGAGCGGTAATCACCGTATTGGCCGTAAACACTGCTTTGAAGGCGGGATCACCCAGCGTTACATTGGTCAGCGTAAGGGGCGCATCGCCGGTATTCCGGATGGTGAAGTTGAAGTTGCCGGTAGCATTGACAACAACATTGCCAAAGTCGTGGCCACCTGCCGGTTCGAGTGTCCAGCTGGGCACCAGCGTTCCTACATAGAAAGCTGAATCGTAGGTAATGCTCCAGCGACCTTCCTGATTGCGTGTGCGGATGTAAAGCCGGTGAAAGGCATCGCTCAATCCTGCGGTGTTGACCACCACATTGATATTGCTGATATCCGTAGCAGGAGCGACAGGGATCGTGATCCCTTTACCCATACCGGGATCGGTATCGATGAAGTATTCGGCGGCAACGACGTTCTGTGCCGGTAAAGGAGCAGGTGTGTAATCCGGGTCTTCGCTTACACTAAACTCACGCACTTCCGTAATACTCCAATGCCCTTCGGTACTGCGTGTGCGCAGGTACAACCGGTGAATGCCCAACGCTAAACCATTAGTGGCAGCCTGAACATTGATAGTGTTAAGCTCAACATTCGGTGTAATAGGTATGGCTTGGCCTTTGCCGGCACCGGGGTCCGTATCGATAAAATACTCGGCAGCGACAACCGGTTTCGCTGCGGGTGGTGCTGTTGCATATTCCGGATCCAGGTTAACGACAAATTCCAGCATCCGGGTAATGCTCCACTTGCCTTCCTGGTTTTTAGTACGCAGGTAAACGCGGTGCGAGCCAACGCTCAGGGCACTGGTTTGCACATTGGTAGAAAGGTTAGAAAGGTCTGTACCCGGGGTAATGGGTATACTCGTTCCCAACCCGTGGCCGGGATCAATATCAAAGAAATATTCGGCAGCCACGATATTTTCCGGAGCCAACGGAATATTGGCATAAGGCGGATTGAAATCCACCGAAAATTCATGAATGATAACCTGGCTCCAGGAGCCATCCGCATTTTGGGAGCGGATATGCAGGCGGTGGTTGCCGTTGGAAAGCCCATTGACATTGACGGGCACCGGAACGGTGCTGATGTCAACGCCGGGACTTATCGCAATAGCTGTACCCTTTCCATATCCTGGGTCCGTATCGATGAAGTATTCGGCTGCGATAATTTGTTTAGGAGCAAGGGGAGTCGTAGTATAGAAAGGATCCTGATCGTACAGGAACTCTTTCAGGCTCACTAAGCTCCAGCTTCCCTCGGCATTCCGAACGCGGATATAGAGGCGGTGAATGCCGTTGCTCAATCCGTTCACATTGATAGAAACAGTGGTATTGCTGATATTGCCCGCGGGAGTAAGGGCCAAAGCTATTCCCTGTCCAAATCCAGGGTCGTTGTCGACGAAGTATTCCGCCGCAACGATATTTTCCGGTAAGTTTCTTGACGGCGGGTAGGGAGGGGGATCATCCTGCGCAAAAGCCAATATGGCCATTGCCCACCCTATGAGCGTCATTACATATTTTTTCATTGCTGATTATTTAGGCTGTTCGGTCAATCACATCAGTGCGGAAGTGCTTTAGCAGCACAACCATCTTTTGACAGCTAGTGGCAGTCGGTAACCAGGGTGGAATGTTACGCCTGCCGCTATCAGCATATATTTAATTGTTGTTGCGGGTACTGAATGTCACGTTCATCGTAGGCGTGCCCGACGGAATGGACGTGGGTGCAGTAAAAGTGTAGATCGTTGGAATATTGGGAATGCCAGACAGTACATAAGGATCCGTAGCTCCAAAGGCTCCACAATCTGGATTTACAACACTGCCAATCGTTAAACCCTTGCCCTTGGCTGGAGAAGTAGCTTTCAATTTATACTTTCCATCAAAACTACCGGTGGCCTCATACACATCGGCCATAGCCACGCTTAGGATATTGTTGGTAGCTGTAGCTGGCAAAGTTTGAGCGATCTGGAAAATGTTGTTCTTGATCGTACAATCGGTCAAAATGCTCTGAGCGTTGGCGCCAACGATATTGTTAATGAAAAAGGACTTTACCAGTGTCAAGCTGTTCGTATTGCTGAAGCTATTGTTCCTGACAATATTGTTGGAGCCTGTGATGGCCGGAAGGTTGATATTGGAGGAATTGAAGATATTGTTTTCTATCAGAACATTGCTACCCGACGTATTGGCCTGCTGATTGATATTGGTGCTGTAAAAGTAGCATTTGCGGAATACGATATTGGTACTGGTTCCCGCATAGAAACCTACATACGTATTTGGAAAATAGACACGCTCTGCGGTAATATTGCTGGTATTACTCAGGTAGAATGTACCATCAAATTGAACACCGATAAATTTACTGCCGCTGGCATCTGGTCCCAGTTGCAAACCGCCAATTTTCGCTTCTATGGTTGAGGTTTGCAGACCTGGGTTACCGGGAAACGAGGTATTGGCAGGGTCCAGCAGATAACCGGCGCCCACAACGATAAGCTTCTTAGCCAGGGTGAAACTGTTGGTCCAGTAAGTAGTGTTGCTGGGCTCCAGGTACAGCGTGTCGCCGGGTGACACCGTCGACGATAAAGCGGCTGCCTGGAAGGTGGTAAAGTCGGCCACTACACCAGCATTGTTGTTCAATCTCCAGATCTTGGCCTGGGTCGATAAGCTCATTCCTGTTGCCAGGACAAATAAGGATAAATACTTCATATATTTAAATTTAGGCGGTAAAAGTATCCCGCCGCCGGTCTCCGCCTATCCCCGAAAAACAGGAGTTTTTCAGACCCGGAAAAATCATGGAAAACGGGGACCGGCGTGAAACATAGAAGTTGTTTATTTGCCCATCCCTCAACCTGTATTACCTGTTCGTATGCATAGAAGAATATTAATCATCATAATCGTATCGGTAGCAAGCCTTGCCGCCTGGTCGCAGTCTGCTAAAAGCGACAGCCTGTTGAAGCGGTTGCCTGGTGTTAAGGCCGACACCGCTAAAATTCTGTTACTCTGCGATATCGGTGAATCGTACGAGAACAATGAACCGGCAACAGCCAAATATTATTTCAACCTGGCTGGTAAGCTAAGCCGGGAAATAAAATACAAATGGGGTGAGTATAAATACCTAAGCCTCTATGGCAATGTTTGTATGCTGCAGGGCAATTTCGATTCATCGCTCTATTACCAGGAAAAAGCGCTGGCGATGGCAGAGCTGATGAAAGATTCGCTCAGTATCGGCATATCGCTGTTCAATATCGGCATCAACTATCGTGAAAGGTCCGGCTTTGAGAAATCTATAGAGTATTGCCTCAAGGGCCTTACCATCATTGATAAGCTGGGCAATCCACTAATTGAAGCACAGGTCAATGATGCGCTGCAGGTATTATATTACCGCCGGGCTCAATACCAAAAGGCAATCGGTTATGGAGAAAAAGCGGTGGCGCTGGCGCGTAAACTGGAGCAGAAAGAACTACTGGCTAAATTCCTGATCAACCTATCGCTCAGCTATCAAATTACCAATCAATGGAGGCAGGGTGTGGTTGCTCTCGAAGAAGCGCTGCGTATTGGAAAAGCAGTTGGTGATGTGCGGGTCATTTCAGTGGTACAACAAAACCTGGCAGCAGTAGCCTTGCAGGCGCGCAATTGGCCGCTGGCGATGCAATATGCACAGGAAAGCCTGGTCCTGTATCGTCGCCTGGGCGCCACCGACGGAGAAACCACAGCGCTTCGCAGCCTGGCTACCTTCTCTTTGCAGCAAGGAAAACTAGCACAGGCTAAAACCTATGCCCACCAGGCACTTGCGCTGAGTCAAACATGGCAGTATAAGCTGGAGGAAGCAACGATCTATCGCCTCCTCTCCAGTATAGCTTATGCCGAAAAAGAATTTGAACAGGGCCTGCAGTTCGACGATAGTATGAGTACCAAGCTGGAGGTCATGATACGTGAAGTTTCCTCCCAACAATCGTCCGAACTGGAAAAGAAATACGAAACCGAGAAGAAGGAAATCCGCATAAAGCAACTGGAAGCGGACCAGGCATTACAGAAACTCCGCATTCGCCAAAAGAATATTATTAATTACATACTCATTGGCAGCGCAGTATCGCTATTGTTCATCGCCCTGTTGGTGTGGCGCAACTATCGTCAGAAACAAGCCCTGCAACAAAAACGCATCAACGAATTGCAGACCGAGAAACAACTGGCTGCCACCGAAGCGGTATTGCAGGGAGAGGAACAGGAGCGTACCCGCCTCGCCAAAGACCTGCACGATGGTCTGGGGGGCATGTTATCCGGAATCAAATCGTCGTTTAGTACATTGAAAGGCAATCTCCTCATGGACCAGGAGAACCTGCGCTCCTTCGAGCGGGGAATTGACCTGCTCGATAGTTCTATCAGTGAAATGAGAAGAGTGGCCCATAACCTGATGCCGGAGGCCCTGGTGAAATTCGGGCTCGATACAGCCCTCCGCGATTTTTGCAGTGATATCCGCCAGTCGGTCAGCATCAAACTACAATACCAGTCCAGCGGCATGGAAAATGCCGTGATATCGTCCAATACCGCCATCGTCATTTACCGCATCGTGCAGGAACTGATAAACAATACCCTGAAACATGCCGGCGCCAATACTGCCCTCGTACAATTGATCAAAAATGAATCGGGAATAACGATCACGGTGGAGGATGACGGCAAGGGCCTGGACAAAGCCCGCTTACAACAACCAAGGGGCATCGGCTGGAGCAATATACAAAGCCGGATAGAATATATTAACGGGACAATGGACATTCAATCGGCTCCCGGCAAAGGAACATCCATCTTAATAGAATTACCGGTATGAACATGACAATAAAAGTCTTCATCGTCGACGATCACTATATGGTCATTGAGGGCATCCGCTCGCTGCTGCAGCATGAGACCGCCATCGAACTGGTGGGGCATGCCATGTCGGCCGATTCTTGTATCTCCTTTCTCCGGCAGCAGCAGCCCGATGTGATCCTGATGGATATCAACCTGGCCGAAAAAAGCGGTATTGAGCTCTGTGCAGAAGTGAAAAAGCAATATCCAGGCATATTCATCCTGGGCCTCAGCACCTTCAATCAGCAAAGTTTTATTCGCAAGATGATGGACAATGGCGCCAGCGGCTATGTGTTGAAGAATGTGACCCGTGAAGAATTGGTGGAAGGCATCTCGACCATTGTAAAAGGAAAGATCTACCTGAGCCATGAGGCAGCCCGCTCGCTGCGGGCCAGTGAAGAATCTGACGTACCTGTACTCACCCGGCGTGAGCAACAGGTACTGAGCCTCATCGCAGAAGGGCTCACCAACAACGAAGTGGCAGAAAAACTATTCATCAGTACCACCACGGTCGATACCCACCGCAAAAGCCTGCTGGCCAAACTAAATGCCAGGAATACTGCCTCCCTCATCCGGATCGCCACCCAGCTGCAGCTGATCTGATTTCGTACCTTGCACCGGAAAATTGTGCCGTGGTTACAATATTTGCCCGGCTCGATCGTCAACCAGGAAAACTACGGTTATGGCACGTCGCAATGGAGGAAACGGTGGATCGCAAAAAGATCAGGCGCCCAAGGCAAAGATCAACCTGCAAAACCTGCGGGAAGGATTGATGATATTTACTTATGTGAAACCTTACCTTGGCAAATTCATCGCCGGCCTGGTATTTATTGGCCTCTCCTCGCTCACGACGATGGCATTTCCCTACTTATTGAAACAACTCATCAACACAGCCAATAAGGGCAAGGATGCTATGCTGGGCAGCGCTGGAAGTATAGTAGGGTGGATGTTTGCCGTGCTCACTATACAAATGATCTTCTCCTTTTTGCGGGTATACCTGTTTACATCGGTGGGGGAACATGCCGTAGCCGACATGCGCCGTGATATATATCGTCGCATGATCACCATGCCCATGGATTTTTTTGCGCAACGCAGGGTAGGGGAGCTCTCGAGCCGTATCAGCAGCGACCTTTCGCAAATACAGGATGCCGTAACTTCTGTACTGGCCGAAATATTACGCGGATTGCTGATACTCGTCATTGGCATCGGGCTCATCCTGTATATCTCTCCCCGCCTCACGGGTGTTATGCTTTCGGTAATACCCATCATAATTCTGATAGCCGTGGTCTTTGGCCGTTTCATACGCCGCTTCTCCCGGCAAACCCAGGACCAGCTGGCCGACTCCAACACCATCGTGCAGGAAACCCTGCAAGGTATCAGTAATGTAAAATCATTTACCAACGAATGGTTCGAAATAGGCCGCTATTCCCGCAGCCTGCAACAGGTGGTGAAGATGGCTGTTAAAAGTGGCCAGTATCGCGGCCTGTTCATTTCCTTCCTGCTCTTCAGTTTGTTCGGTACCATCGTACTCGTCGTTTGGTACGGTATCGGCCACCTCGAATTTGGCGACCTCACAGCCTTTGTGATTTATACAGCATTCGTAGGTGGCAGCATGGCTGGCTTTGCCGACCTCTACGGTCAGTTACAGAAAACCCTGGGAGCCACCCAACGGGTAAGGGAATTGTTGAAAGAAGTGCCGGAAGCAGTGAACACCGAAGAAGAGGCGCTCGACGAAGCATATGCGTTGACGGGTCAGGTAACCCTGCGCCAACTTGCCTTCCATTACCCCTCCCGGCCCGAAGTACCGGTATTGAAAAGCGTTACCCTCGAGGCTAATCCCGGCGAGCGGGTAGCCATAGTAGGTCACAGCGGAGCGGGAAAGTCAACCATAGCATCTCTGCTGTTGCGTTTCTATGAACCAACAGGCGGCCAACTGCAGTTTGATGGCAAGCCTGCCACCGCTATACCACTTACTCAGTTGCGCAAGCAAATGGCCCTCGTACCACAGGACATACTGCTCTTTGGCGGAACTATCCGGGAAAACATATTGTATGGAAAGCCGGGAACAACGAACGAAGAAATAGAACAGGCAGCCCGTCTTGCGCACGCCCACGAATTTGTCATTGGATTTCCCGAAGGATATGAGACAGTCGTCGGCGAGCGGGGTGTTAAACTCTCAGGAGGCCAGCGTCAGCGGATCGCCATCGCACGCGCTATTCTGAAGAATCCCGCCATCCTTATACTCGATGAAGCAACCAGTTCGCTCGATGCTGCTTCCGAATCGTTAGTACAGGAAGCGCTCGACAACCTGATGAAGGGGCGCACCTCTTTTATTATAGCCCACAGACTATCTACCATCCGAAGTGCCGATAAAATTGTAGTTTTGGACAAAGGTGAAGTGAAAGAATTGGGCACACACCAGGAGCTCATCAACCTGCCAGAAGGAATATACAAAGAATTAAACCGACTGCAACTGGAAATTACCGGCGTCGAGTAAGCTTAATTGGCAAAACGCTACCCTCAATTGGCTCCTAATCATTCTTTAATGCCATCCATTCCACAATAGTATGTATTTTGAGTGGGTAATAGAATAACCCACCAATACAATGTTCAATCACGATTATTCCAGAAGAAAATTCCTGAAGCAGGCCATGATGGCCTCAGCTGCGGCTACTATACCAGGCTTTCTGCTCGCCAATGAGCAGCGGCATCCCCGTAAGCTCGGACCCAATGAAAAAGTAAATCTCGCCTGTATCGGAATCGGCAACCGCGGCCGCGAGGTCGTGGAAGCCCTGAATAAAACAGGACTGGCCAATATCGTAGCACTATGCGATGTAGACATGGGCGCACCGCATACAGAAGCGGTCATGAAGATGTTCCCCAATGTACCCCGCTTCCAGGACTTCCGCCAGATGTTTGATAAAATGGGCAACCAGATCGATGCAGTATCCATCGGTGTGCCCGACTTCTCGCATTTCCCCATCACCATGATGGCGATTGGCCTTGGCAAACACGTATACGTGGAAAAACCAATGGCGCGCACCTTCCAGGAAGTAGAGCTGATGATGAAGGCCGCGGAAAAGAATCCCAAAGTAGTGACCCAAATGGGCAACCAGGGCCACTCTGAAGGCAATTACTTCCAGTTCAAAGCGTGGAAAGAGGCCGGTATCATTAAAGATGTAACGGCGATCACTGCACACATGAACTCAGCCCGCAGGTGGCATGGATGGGATCCTACGATCAAATCCTTCCCTGCGGCAGAACAAATTCCGTCGACACTCGATTGGGATATCTGGCAAATGGCCACACAGGGTCATACCTACAACAAAGACTTTGTAAACGGGCAATGGCGTTGCTGGTTCGATTTCGGCATGGGAGCACTCGGCGATTGGGGTGCACATATACTCGATACAGCCCACCAGTTCCTCGATCTGGGATTGCCGTATGAAGTAGCACCTTTGAAACTCGAAGGACACAACAACTTCTTCTATCCATTCTCGACCACTTTGTCGTTCAAGTTTCCCAAACGCGGGGATATGCCGCCGGTAGAGATCAAATGGTATGATGGCCTCAATAACCTGCCGCCTATACCAGCTGGTTATGGCGTATCGGGCCTCGATCCCAATATACCACCGCCCAGCACTGGCGCCATCCAACCGGCCAAGTTGAATCCCGGAAAGATCATCTATAGTAAAGAGCTTACCTTCAAAGGTGGTTCACACGGTAGCACGCTTTCCATCATCCCCGAGGAAAAAGCAAAGGAGATGCAAAGCAAACTGCCGATAGTGCCGGCCAGTCCATCCAACCACTTTGCCAACTTCCTGCTGGCTTGTAAAGGGCAGGAGCAAACCCGCTCACCGTTTGCAATAGCTGGTCCTCTGAGCCAGGTATTCTGCCTGGGCGTGTTGGCCCAATGGACAGGCGAAAAGATCAAATTCGATCGCCAGAAAAAAGTGATCACCAATAGCAAAAAGCTCAATGAACTGCTGGTTGGCCCGCCTCCCCGCAAAGGATGGGAGCAATATTATAAGGTTTAGTACAACCTGCACATAAATTTCAGTAAACGCAGCCTCCATTATATGGAGGCTGCGTCGTTTTTGTCGTATTATATTAATTTGAATGTCATGCACCTGTTGCGACAGAAAAAGATACATAATGGATATTTTGACTATATTGCAGCCGAATTCATTCCTATACCCCTCCGCAGAAACGCATAATTTCCCTTGATCATGAACGTAGAATTGGTAATCGTAAGCGGTTACGCCATTTAGCAACGAAATAGGATTGCATGAAAAAATTGTACTTGAACAACTCCATCCGTCAGCTTCAGTATCAATCTTTTTACCTGTTCAGTTAATGGGCGTATAGGTTATTCGCTGCCTCAGTACCGGCAGCACATCAATATAGTAAATCAGGTTCGGTCATTGTCATTTCCTTCACTGTGATAATGATCTTATATATCCCGGCAATAACACATGCCGGGATTTTTTTGCGGATACCATGCTATCGCACACCCGGTAACGATTTGGGTAGCCAATTACCGCATGCAGCTATTACGCGGAAGCCCTGGTGCCACAGGCTATCAAAAGCCTCCAACTCCGCCAGGGCGGTTTTTGCATACACTATTTCCCCTATTTTTATCGGCATTATTTCAGTCGACCAACTATCCGGGGAGCATTTGATATGATTGCGGGCAAGGATACCGAAACACTGCTACAACTCACCAACGACAGCGAAGCTGCTTTTTCTGCGCTCATGAAAAAGTACTATCCCGCATTGTATCGTTATGGATTGCGTCTCACCAAAGATGAAGCATTGCTCACCGACTGTATCCAGGACGTCTTTATCAATCTCTGGCAAAACAGGCACACCGCGGCAGCCATCACTTATCTGCAGCAATACCTCCTGATAGCATTGAGACGCAGGATCTTACGGGTAATGCAACAGGAGCGTAAAAGTGTCTTGCTCACCGAAGAGCAGGCCAATGATCCCGCCTTTGTACTGGAGTTTTCTGTTGAGGACCTCATCGTTGAAAAACAACTGGAGCAAGAGAAAGCCGACAAATTAAAGGAGTTGTTGAACAAGCTTCCGCAACGGCAAAAAGAAGTCATCTACCTCCTGTATTACCAACAACAAACACCCGATCAGGTAGCCGGAATCATGCAGATCAACCGGCAATCGGTGTACAATTTACTCTCCGAAAGCATGCGCAAACTCAAGGCATTCTGGCGCGATACAACGCCCATCTGACCTCATTTTTCCCTGTTTTTTAGTGCAACCGGTTGCACAAATTTTCACCAGTAGATAGGCAGTAACAAGTGTTCTATATAAGAATAAACACTTGTCCGATGCAGCATTTTGAACACTATAAAGCAGAAGATTTCCTCAAAGAGCCTGCCTTTATCCGCTGGGTGTTGGAGAACACCCCCAAGGACGAAGCGCTATGGCAACAGTGGTTACAGCAGCATCCGCATCAAAGGAACGAAGTGGAAGAAGCCCGTTTGTTGTTGCGTTCCATTAAAGTAGAAGAAAACGATCCTTGCCCGGAGAAAGTAGAGGAGGCCATAGAACAGATACAACAAATGGTACACGGTCGTAAACCCGCACCCGTATACCGTCTTTTATACCGATGGAAATATGCAGCCATACTGTTGGGCGCGATACTAACCACCGGCATCCTGTATTATAAATGGCAGTCGCCGGAAGCCCAATCGTCGATGGAAGCGAATGGTTCGTTGCCACAGCTGTCTACAAACATTGCTGAGGCCATCAACAACAGCAGCGATCAGGAAAAAGAAGTGCGGATGGAAGATGGAAGCACGATCCGCCTGGCGCCCCATGCCGTTGTGCGTTACGGCAGGCATTGGGCTACCGCCGGTACACGGGATGTTTACCTGTCCGGCGAAGCTTTTTTCGACGTAGCCAAAGATCCCAATAAACCATTCCGCGTATTCAGCCACGAACTAGTGGTAAAGGTATTAGGCACCAGTTTCCGGGTGAAGGCGCCTGAAAAGGAAAAGGAGTTTTCGGTAATCGTCCATACCGGTAAAGTTTCGGTATACAACCGGAAGAATGAACAGGACCGGGCAGGCATCAACGCACAGATATTGAGTGGCATCGTGCTCAAGCCCAATCAGCAATTGGTATACCAGCGCAAAGAAGAGAAGTTCCAGAAAGTATTGAAGGAATATCCGGTACTGGTAAATCCCGCCGGCAATGCCAACAATTTCCAGTACGAGAATGTGCCGGTAGCTGAGGTGCTGGAGGAAATTAAAGCGGCCTACGGGATCGATATCGCGTACGATAAAGAAACGATCAGTCACTGCCGCATTACGGCCGACCTGAGCAACGAATCCATTTACAAAAAACTTGATCTCATCTGTATGGCGATGGAAGCGCGGTACAATGTGATCGATGGCGAGGTAAGCCTGCTGGCAAAACCATGCGAATGACCAACAACATTACTATAACCCAAACTAACGAAATGCACCTGCCATGAAAGATACGACCTGAAATAAAAAACCGGTATTGCTGCAAACAATACCGGCTGTAGAAGGCCTTCACTGACGGTGGAATGTTGATGAGGGCCCCGTTTTGATTGATTATTATAAAACCAAAACTTATGTAAGTTATGCAAAATTGCAAACGCCTTAGCGGGCTAATTTTTCATTGTATGAGAGTAGGATTGCTGCCTGTTGTTCTCATCACCTGCCTCGCAGGGATTTCCTACGCGGCGCCGGTTGTGGGCCAGGATGTGTTGAAGAAAAGGATTACCCTGACTGCCGATCAGGAACAAATGAAAAACATCCTTCGCGAGATCAGCAAAAGAGCCGATGTGAAGTTTGTTTATATCTCCCCCAAAGTGCCCGATCACAAAAAAGTAAGCATCGCGGCCAACAATGAAGAGCTGAAAGATGTGCTCGACAAATTATTGCATCCCCTGGCGATCCGCTACGAAGTGGTCGACAACCAGATCATATTGAAGCCCACCATCGCCGCAGCAGGTACAGTTATTTTAACGACAGGCCGCGAAGCGGTGCAACCCAAACCGATCACGGGTAAAGTGATCGATGAAAAGGGTGCCCCTGTAGGCGGTGTGTCCATCACGGTCAAAGGAACCCAGCGCGGAACCTCCACGGCGGGAGATGGATCTTTTACCATCGAAGCCACCCAGGGCGAGATCCTGGAATGCTCCATGGTAGGTTACAAGAGCTTAACCATAGTGGTGGGAACCGAAGAAAACCTTAATATATCCTTGCAGCCAGATGCTACTGGCATTGGCGAAGTAGTAGTGATCGGATATGGAACACAAAAGAAAGCCAACCTTACCGGAGCGATCAATTCGGTGGACGCAGCTAAACTCGCCAACAGGCCCGTTACCTCCGTGCAGAATGCGCTGCAGGGTATAGCACCAGGCCTCACCGTGCTCAACCGCCCCGGCGATGTTGGCAATGACGTAGCAACGATCACCGTGCGTGGCCGAACCAACCTCACGGCGCCTGGTCCCATGATCATCATCGATGGTATCCCGGCCTCCAACCGCGAGCTCGCAGCCCTCAACCCCAACGAGATCGCTAACATGTCCGTGCTCAAAGATGCCTCATCGGCTTCGATCTACGGATCGCGCGCAGCCAATGGGGTGATCCTCGTTACGACCAAAAAAGGAACATCCGACAAGCTCTCCATCGATATCAATGCCAGCTACGGCACCCAGTCGCCAACCCGCATACCAGAATACCTCGGAGCCTCCGACTATGCCATGCTGTACAATGAAGCGATGAAAAACGCAGGTAAGCAACCCAAGTACAGTGCAGAGGCCCTGCAGAAATTTGCCTCCGGCAGCGATAGAGACCTTTATCCCAATACCGATTGGTATGATCAGGCACTGGTAAAAAATCCGGTATACCGCGAAATGCAGGCCGGTATCAGCGGTAGCAGCAAAACAACCCGCTTCTACCTCAGCCTGGCCGCCCTAAATCAGGGATCCCTCGTGCAGAACAAAGATTACAGCAGGTACACTGTTCGACTCAATACAGAAAGCCAGGTACTGCCTATTCTGAAGATCGGTTCCAACATCGCCTTCATCAAATCCGACTTCGATACCAAAGGCGGTGAATTAAACTGGGTATCGCTCAACAGGATGGTGCCTACCATGGCATCCAGACATTCCGACGGAACCTGGGGAACCATCAATGGCGGAAGTGCCGATGCAACCCTGGCCAAAGACAATCCCCTGCGGAACATGGCTGAGGCCGGCAAAAGATGGAACAGGGATCACAACATCCAAACAGCCATCAACGCCACCCTCACACCACTTAAAGGATTGACCGTTACAGGACTTGCTTCGTTGAAATATGATAACCGCCAGGGTTGGATATTCATCAACGAACTGCCGGCCCTTGTTAACTTCATTACCAAGGCAACCATGCCCTCCACAGTCGTTACGCCCAATGAAATGCAGGAACGCTGGAGCAGGCAGCAATCATTCCTCGTGCAGGGATATGCTGAATACGAGAAGAAAATACTGGACCATAGCGCGAAGCTGATGGTGGGTGCTTCGCAGGAAAGTAATATCAATCGCTCCATCTATGCTGGCCGTAAAAGATTTCCCAATAACGACCTTGGTACAGTTGGAGCCGGTTCATCAGCACCCGAAGACATCAGCAGCGGGGCCAACTCTTCCAGCAATACAGAGTGGGCCATCCGTTCCTACTTCGGTCGCTTTAACTATGCTTATGCAGGCAAATACCTGTTGGAAGCGAACCTGCGTATTGACAAATCTTCCCGCTTTCATCCCGATTACCGTACCGCTACCTTCCCCTCATTCTCCGCAGGCTGGAGATTATCGGAAGAAGGATTCATGAAGAACATCAGCTGGCTCAACGACCTGAAGGTGCGTGGCTCCTGGGGTATTCTGGGTAACCAGGACAATGTAGCGCCAGGCAACTACTTTGCGCTCCTGAATACCGGATATGCCTACAACTTCGATGGTACATCCGTCGATGGCGTTTGGCAAACGCAAGGCACCAATATCATGGCCAGCTGGGAGAAAGTGCACATGACCAACGTGGGCGTGGACATGAGCATGTGGAACGGCAAGTTGAGTGTTACGGCCGACTATTTTATCAAGACCACCAAAGACATCCTGTTGAACAGAAGGGCCCCTGCTACTTATGGATTGACAGCGCCCACCTTCAACCTGGGTTCTACGGAGAACAAGGGCATTGAATTGCTGTTGAGCCACAACAACTCCATCGGAAGGGACTTTAGCTACAACGTATCGTTCAACTTTACCAAATTAACCAATACCATCCTCAACCTCGGCGATGACAAACAACGTATCAGCAGTTATTGGATCGAGAAAGTCGGAGAGTCTGTAGGTTCATTCTACGGTTACGAGGCAATGGGATTGTTTAAAGATGCGGCCGACGTATCGGGCAATGCCTTTCAGTCTGCTTCTACCAAGCCCGGCGATATCAAGTATAAGGATCAGAATAAAGACAATAAGATCGACGCCAACGACCGGGTGATCCTCGGCAACGATGTACCTTCTTTCACCTATGGCTTCAACCTGGGTGCATCCTGGAAAGGATTCGATGTATCTGCACTCTTTTACGGTGTTGCCAAAGTGAAAGTGTATCTCGATAACGAAGCCTCCTTCTCCTTCTTCAACGGAGCCGGCGTAAAGCCATTGCACCTGCAACGGTGGACAACCGAAAACCCCAATCCCAATGCAGCTTATCCCAGGGTGTTGATCAGTGCTGATGGAACGCACAACTACAATAATATATCCTCCTTCTGGTTGTTCAATGGAGCTTATCTCCGGGTGCGCAACCTCAGTTTGGGATATACTATTCCGGCAACCATCGCTAAGAAAGCAGCGATGCAGAATGCCAGGATATATGTGGCAGCCAACAACCCCTTTACCATCATGGCCGACAATCGTCTTACCGACTATGATCCCGAAGTACCATCGGGCAGAGGCGGTTATCCAGGTATCAAAACATGGGTAGTTGGTTTGAATGTGAAGTTCTAACAGCAACCGCCGCAAATGCCGGCGATTCCAAACATCAAAAAGCAAACAATGAAAAAGCAGCAATATATAGTAGCGGTAATCGCAGCAGCCACCCTGCTGGGTTCCTGCAGCAAGGATTTCCTGGAGCGCGCACCGCAGGACCAGCTTTCTCAAAGCACCTTCTGGACAAGTGAAAAAGATGCCTACGCCGCACTCAACGGGATTTATGGACCGGCGCTGGACTATGTAGAGACCGCCATCTACAACGATGGCTCCTCCGATAATGCCCACGCACAATACCCCTGGGAAAGCAATGCCACCACCATTTCGCTGGGCGATGTGAATTCGGGCATGAATGCCGGCTGGTCATTCAGTACTATTCGCAGGGCCAACTATTTCCTGGAGAATATAGACAAAGCGCCTATGAGCGCCACGCTTAAAGACAGGTTCAAAGCAGAGGCAAGGTTCCTCCGGGCTTTTGATTACGCCGATCTGATTAATAAGTTTGGCGATGTGCCGCTGGTCACTAAGACCCTCACCCTCGAAGAGTCATTCGTAGGCCGCAACACCAAAGCAGAAGTATTGAAGTTTGTACTCGATGAATTGACAGCCGTAGCAGCTGTATTGCCCGAATCGTACAGCGGAGGCAAGAACACCGAAAAGGGACGTGTTACCAAAGGTGCTGCGCTGGCCTTGAAGGCGCGGGTTCTTCTCTACAACGGTCAATGGCAGGAAGCGGCTGATGCAGCCCAGGCTGTCATGGCGCTCAATTATGATCTCTTCAAAGTTACGGCCGAAGCTGACGTAGACAAAGGTGACGATTACTCGGCCTGGGTAAACTTCGCCGATGCCGGCCAGGAGCAAAAATTCAGGCTGGGCGTTCGCAGTTACGAGCAGCTGTTCTGGCAGGTGAATGAAGGTAACAAGGAAGTGATCCTCGACCGTCAGCAAATACCCGAGAAGGATGCTAAATACGACAACACGTACCTGTTGGCAGATGACCTGGGAGGATGGAGCTCTGTAACGCCCACCCAAACACTGGTAAACGACTACCAGAGTTTTCAGACCGGCGAACCCATTACCCCCATCACACCGGCAGCAAGAGCTGATCTTTATGCAAAACGTGCCACTGATCCCGCATTTTACGAAGAATACAAGAACAGGGATCCCCGCTTTTATGCAACCGTATTGTTTGAGAAAGCGCCCTGGAACAGGATCAATGAAGGCGATGGGTATGAATTTACCTGGGTAAAAGGCGGCAACAACTGTTCAAAGACGGGTTATAATTTCCGCAAGTATGTAGATCCCGCCTCCACCATCGCGCAGCTCGACAACAACGCCAACCATATCATCATTCGATTGGCAGAAATACTGCTGACTTATGCAGAGGCGAAAAATGAAGCTAGTGGTCCGGACGCATCTGTCTATGCCGCCATCAATCGTATTCGCAACAGGGCCGGCATGCCCGATCTGAATGCAACAGTCTACAATACAAAAGACAAGTTGCGTGAAGCGATCCGTCGCGAAAGAAGGATAGAACTCGCACTAGAAGGACATCGCTACATGGACATTCGCCGTTGGAAAATTGCAGCAACTGTCATGACCAATCTCAATGACCTCACCAATGGACTGGTGCAAACCAGGAAATGGGACGATAAACTTTACCTGATGCCGGTGCCTCAGTCCGAAGTTGACCTTAACTCCAAACTGAAGCCCAACAACAACGGGTATTAAAAAGCGGAACTGTACGCTGAAATTTTCTCTTAAGTCACAGTTTCATTTGGCAAACGAGCTGGCCTTTTGGCCGGCTCTTCTTTTTTCTG
The DNA here is from genome assembly GCF_029223285.1 of Paraflavitalea sp. CAU 1676. Classification (GTDB taxonomy): domain Bacteria; phylum Bacteroidota; class Bacteroidia; order Chitinophagales; family Chitinophagaceae; genus Paraflavitalea. The sequence goes on from NZ_JARHUJ010000015.1 coordinate 74,862, forward strand.
CCCTACAATAAACCACTCGCCTTCTCTGGCACAAATGGGCTCCGCGTTTCTCCTGAACTCCTTTAATTTCGTGTGATAATTCGTGATTTCACTAAATACAGTGAAAATAATCCTGCCCGGAATTACACATCTGCTTGGTTTTCATTTCTCTATTTGGTTGGCACGTAGTTGGACTCTTAATGGGTACACTAAAACTTAAATATCGAATCATGAAAATCGTAGTAATCGGAGGCACCGGCCTCATCGGAAGCAAAGTAGTAGGGCACCTTCGCAAATGGGGACATGAGGTAGTAGTCGCGTCTCCGGCTACAGGTATCAATACTATCACCGGAGAAGGATTGGAAGAAGCGATGAACAACACGGATGTTGTCGTAGACCTTGCTAATTCCCCTTCCTTCGAAGATAAGGCAGTCCTGGAATTCTTTCAAACTGCTGGCCGCAACCTGCTGGCGGCCGAGGCTAAAGCTGGCGTAAAACACCACATCGCACTCTCCATCGTCGGTGTAGATCAAATGCAGAACCTGGGGTACATGCGCGCGAAACTGGTACAGGAAGATCTCATCAAGAAGTCGGGCATACCCTATACGATCCTGCGCAGCACGCAATTCTTCGAATTTCTGCCAGGTATCGCCGGCGAAGCGACCCGCGATAACGAAGTCCATCTCTCAGCCGTAAAGTTCCAGCCCATTGCTGCCAATGATGTTGGCCTCTATGTAGCACAGGCAGTAGTAGCGGCACCGCTTAATGGCGTTCTGCAGATTGCAGGACCCGATCGTGCCCCCATGTTTGAAGTGGTCGACAAATACCTGCGATATGTAAAAGACCCGCGCCCGGTAATACCCAATGGCGAGTCACGCTATTTCGGTGGCGATATAGGCGATACCTCCCTGGTACCTTCCGGTGAAGTGAAGCTGGGGGAACTCTCTTTCGATAAATGGTTAACTACGATTCCCAAAGCGTAAGGAGAACTCGTCTGCCCTCGTTGAAACAAAGATGACGGGTGTCAGCTTGTCGGGGCGGTTGTAATGAGAATGCACTTTCCACCCGTTCGTGCAACAGGATTTCTCTACGCCGGCGTATGATCCTTACGAAAACCGGTCAACCACACGGCAACTCAAATTTGGGCAGACGAGCCTTTCCCCCTCCCGGGGCAACGGGCCAACGGTCGATTAACCGGGCCATTTATTCATTCACCAAAACCTATGTTATGTTGTTTTATTTATTACACCCGGCCATGCGCTATCTGCGGGCAGGAACCGAAGAGCACCCGGTGGTGCCTTTGCACGAACCACCGCACGATACCAATGAAGGCGGCGAATTTCTGGACGATGCGATCCATATGGATGAAGTGCCTGTGATCCAAACAGAGGAGAACATTGCACCGGGAAGTCCCGAGAACTTTCTGTAATCCATCAACATCAGCAGTGCACGAGGATAGGGGCCCCCCGTCGCCCTGGTGCCTGCAAACAACATTCAAAAAAACAAAGGTCATGTTCAAGATTAAACAAATCCTGCCAGGTGTGATGCTGGCAGCGGTCATTCTATTGTTCGCACAACCCGCGCGATCACAGCAGGTAACAAAAGGAGTAAAGAATATCGTGCTGGTGCACGGAGCCTTTGCCGATGGTTCCAGTTGGTCAAAGATCATACCCGTACTCAGATCTAAAGGATACAATGTGATCGCCGTGCAAAACCCGCTTTCCTCATTGGCAGAAGATGTGGCAGCCACTAAAAGAGCGATCGCCTTACTGGATGGTCCTGTACTGTTGGTGGGCCATTCGTACGGAGGCATGGTGGTCACGGAGGCCGGTAATGATCCCAAAGTAGCAGGCTTGTTATACGTATGTGCACTGATTCCTAACGACGGCCAATCGGCAGTAGATGTAACAAGTGCCTTCCCGCCCGGACCAGGCAGTGCAGAGTTTAAACTGGGTGAGTCGGGATTTCTTTCCATGTCCAATAAAGGCATACACAATCATTTTGCGCAGGATCTTTCAAAAGAAAACCGGGAGATACTGTTCGTAACGCAAGGCCCATGGGCGGTTAAAGCCACTACCGATAAAATAAGCAAAGCCGCCTGGAAGAATAAGCCAGCCTGGTGCATCATTGGCATCGATGATGGAATGGTGCCCGTTGCGTTGGCCCGGGCCGAAGCTGCTATGCTGAAAGCAAAGTCGATCGAATTGAAATCCAGCCATGTACCCATGATATCCAGGCCGGGTGAAGTGACATCATTTATCATCAGCGCGGCTACCGAATTGCAATAGTGGTTCGCACAACGACATAATCTATTTCAAATCATAAAACCTAAAAAATGCAAGAATTCCTGATCGCGATCCACAGAGATCTCACCAGTAAAAACCCGATGCCTACACCCGAGCAGATGAAAGAAGCGCTGAAACCTTACCAGGATTGGATTGCCGGTATAGCAGCCAGCAACAAACTGGTAGCTCCCCCAAAAAGATGGGATGTTGACGGAAGAGTAATTACAGCACCAGGCGTAGTGAAGGAAGGCCCTTATGCCGAAAAGAAACATTCTATCGGCGGCCTGTTCCTGATCAAGGCAAAGGATTATGACGAGGCGGTAGCAATAGCACAGGAATGTCCCATCATCAAGTATGGCGCAGTAGTGGAAGTACGCATGGCCATCGTAGCCGCGTAACCGGTTGAAGCATCGAATGAAAGGCTGCTCCATACCCACGGGGGGAGCCTTTCACCTTTCAGCTAACGAATGAGTGACACCCAATTGATCACTGAATAAATGCACTATTGATGGAAAATAAAGATATGATAAGCGTGCTCGATCGCCTGGCCGGTAGCCTGGAGCAGTGTGGTGACATGCAACAGGTTTACCTCGATAGCATGCAGGAAAAAGAGTATACCGGTGGAGCGACCGGCAATCAGCCTTCCGGCCAGTTTAGGATCAACGAGGGAAAGCTCCCGCCTTTTCTTCAGCTTATGGGTATACGTAGCCTGACCGTCCATGATACGGGAGAACTAAGCAACCTGTTGGCGCAGGCAACTGCAGCGGCTCTGCAGGTAGGTGGTCCCCCCCGCCAATATTTTAGAGATAGGGCACTCGTCAGCCACCTCCGGGCATTGTTCGGGCACACCACTACGATCGCCTTTGCCGATTGGGCAGTGTTCACGGGCGCCTCCGATAGTTGGGACGATCTGCTTACGCAGGTGATAAAGCCGCTCAACCGGAAAGACCTGGAGTTCGTGTTTTACCTCGGCAACATAGCAGCTACCCCGGTTTTCCTGGTCGATGAAATGCTCGATATCATGGGCGACTATAGCAGATACGGGGCCACTACATTTATACTCGAACAGGAAGAGATGATGAAGTTATGGCAAGGCATCAATGGAATACATCGAACAAAGAGCGATTCATGGCCATTCGACTACGAAGAAAAATACAGGTCGCTGTTCAATGCATTGAAAGTTCACAGGCTGCTGGTATACGCCAACAACGGCGTGTCACTGTATGCGAAAGACCAACAGTTCAACTTGTCACGCAGGGTGCTTCCGGCAAACATCGAGAAGGGAAGTCATGCCAGAAATGATTACATCAATGGCTATTCCATGGGGTTATCACTTCATTTCGACATTGCGTTGTGTATTGCGCTCGGTATTGTATTCTATGCCGCCAAAGGGGAGTACAAAGCCACACCCGATCGGCAGGTACTGCTTAATTACATAAACACCTGGAAATCTCAAAACTAATAACGATGGATATTACTTTCACTTTTCCGAATAAACGTTTGCCTGTAAAAGTGTACAGGATCGGATCCGAAATGGGCGACGGCGTTGCCGTATATCCGCCACGGCACCACCAGGTCGACTTCGAACTCATCTGGATTCAACAGGGTGCAGGATTGCATATCATAAATGATGAAAGGTATCAGATGACGGCCAATGTACTATATGCCGCGCTGCCCGGCGACGAACACGAGCTCTACATAGAACCGGGAGCCCGGGGGTATATCGTAAGTTTCAATACGGCCTATGCAAACCAGGTCGATGTTGATTATGATATCACCGATGAATCGTACCTGCATAACTACTTTTCGAGATCACCGGCATTAACATTGAAAGGGGATCAGGTAGAACAGCTGCAGCCATTGATCAACCTGCTGGAAAATGAATCCACCAAAGAAGCGGAACTCGGCAGTGAGATATTGGGCAAGTGTCTTCAGTTGTTCCTGCTATACATACGGCGGCAGATCGCAGCAGTAGAAGACCGATCGGCCATGGCCAGGATGAATGCGTTGGTAAAACGGTACTTTGGATTATTGGATAAGGATTTCAAGACAAGGAAAAATGTCGAGGAGTATGCCCGCGAACTGAAGGTGACCCCCAACTACCTGAACCTCGTGGTAAAACGCGCATCCGGATATCCTGCCAATTACCACATCAGGCAGCGGTTATTCCAGGAAGCCAAACGAAAGGCTAAGTATTCCGGTTACAGTGTGAAAGAAATAGCCTACTACCTCAACTTCAGCGACAGTTCTCATTTCAGCAAGTTCTTCAAGAGTATGTGCGGGGTCAGTTTTTCAGAATACCGGCAAACAGAATTGAAAGGTGCAGCCTGATAGAAAGCCCGCTTATCTCCACTCCATGCCCGGAGGCATGCCTCATCAATTGATCCCGCGCCCACAGTAAAGCTCCCGGCTAAATTCCCGCTTTGTTTATTCTCTGCCACAACATCCTTGATACAACCTGAATAAAACAAAAAAGAGCAGGAGATCCTGCTCTTACTCATTGATCCATATAGCTACTTTCCGAGGTAGTGTTTCAGTTCAGCCGCTGCATGGCGGATCAAAGATTTGGTTGCCGGCAATTGGGCCATCCCGTTAAGCATTCCAAAGTCGTGAATTACACCATTGTAACGGATAGTGGTGACGGTAACCCCAGCCTCATCGAGTTTCCGGCCATAGGCCTCGCCCTCATCGCGCAAGATATCATTCTCAGCTACCTGGATCAGCGTAGGCGGCAAGCCCTTCAGTTGTTCAATGGTTGCCCGCAGCGGAGACGCATAGATATGTTTCCTTTCCACCGGAGAGAGCGTGTACATATCATACATCCATTTCATGAGGGAAGTGGTGAGGAAGCGATCTTCTCCAAATAACCGGTACGATTCAGTATCGAAGTCAGCGTCAACAATAGGCCACATCATCACCTGCAACTTAATGAGCGGACCACCCGCTGCTTTTGCTTTCAGGGCCGTAACGGCAGTCATGTTTCCCCCAACGCTATTGCCCACGACAGCAAGATTGCTGCCATCTACCTGGATCTCTTCTCCGTGAGCTGCTACCCATTGAGTAGCCGCAAATATCTCGTTCACGGCCTGCGGATATTGAGCATCAGGTGTGCGGGTATAGTTAACAAATACAGCGGCAAAGCCCGATGCAACAACGAGGTCACGCACCAGGCGCTGGTGTGTTGGGAAATCGCCCAGGATCCATCCTCCGCCATGAATGAACATAAATGCAGGCAGCTTGTCAGTATTGCCCGCGGGTCTCACAATGTCGAGGTCCACGGTAAAGCCATCATGAGTAATGGTTTTGTGGGCAACATCGATGCCCGAAAGATCGACTGGCACAGCGGCCTGTGCATCTTCCAAAACCTTTCTTGCAGCAAGCGGACCAAGAGATTCTACCGGAGCGCCTCCGTTGTTGAGAGCCTTGAGAAATTGTTTGGTGCCCGAACCCAGGTGTGGATCGGTTTGCCAGTTCTGTACGGCAGAAGCCGGCGATTTTGTGAGTGTTTGCATAACTAAATGGTTTAATGAATCGTGAAAAGAAAACCTGCATGTGGCGGGTAGGCTGTACGCTATGGAAGAAAGGCGATCCCCAACGTAAAAAGCCGTGCAGCATGCAGGAGTAGGATCGAAGGTAGATCACGGGAAACCCGCTGTCAATGGCGGTCTCATGCATTCACATGCCTTAATTATGCATTAGCGGGTAGTTACAATTTTTTCCGGAAAGAAAGGCGATACTGCAGCGGACTGGAGTCGATCTTGGCTTTGAACGTTCTGTGAAAATTTGAAACATCTTTAAACCCGCTGTCAAAGCAGATCTGTGAGATCGATTTGTCGGAAAGCACCAGTTCCCGCGTGGCAAAGTCGATCCGGTAATCGTTGACAGCTTCTACAAAAGTCTTCCGGGTAATACGCTTGAAGTATTTGCAGAAAGAAGGTACCGTCATATTGGCGATAGCGGCTGCGGAGTCTAACGAGATATCGTCCTGGAAATGATCGACGATGTAGGCAATTACCTGGTGTATGCGTTCCAGCTCGGATAGGGAGAGAGAATCGAATTCACTTCTTTTTTGGAGGACTGTATAATTAGAGGCGGTGGCAAGATGATACAACAGGTCAAGCAGCAAAATAAGCCGGCTATAATTATTCTTTTCCTGCAAAAGAGTGGTCATCTTGTTCCTGACAGCCGACGTATCTCCCTTAAAATGCAGACCATTGTTGCAGGCGTTGAGTAAAAGTTGGATATCCTTCATTTCCGGCAACACAAAGAAATGCTCTCCCAGAAACGCCGCACGAAAATGAACGACGATCGAAACCGAGTTTTCGGAGGCGCCCTCACCTGTTTTCCAGCAATGAGGTAAGTTACCACCCAGCAGCACCAGGTCGCCGGCATCATAATCCTGCATATGCGAACCCACATAACGGCGCCCCGACCCTTTAACGATCAACGTCAGCTCATACTCGGGGTGATAATGGTAAGGAGCAGAAAAATGTTTCTCTGTAAACTTCCTCACCAGGAACGAATGGTTGGCCGAGGTCTTAACAGCTTCAAAAGCAGGCTTCATTTATAGAGATTTTTGCGCTGAAATTATTGTCACAAAAGTAATGCGGGCAAAATTTACCACATTTTAGGCAATATTGCCGTTTTTCAACAGGCAGTAAAGTGGTTAGTTTGTATTCATTAAAACATGTCATATGGATCAACAGATATTGCCCTCCCTGGAGGAGGAGCTGCTGATAAACGCTGCACAGGTAACCGCATTCAGGCAAAATGGACACACACTAACAAAGGGTGTATTAAACCCGGAAGAAGTAGCTATATACCGCCAGGTGATCAACGAGGCTGCTTACAAATACAATACAGAAACACGGAAGCTGGCCGATCGTGACACTTACGGAAAAGCATTCCTGCAAGTGATGAACCTGTGGGAATTTGATGAAGCAGTAAGAAGATACACGTTGGCGAAAAGGTTTGCCAGGATAGCGGCCGATCTGCTCGGGGTGCCGAAAGTGCGCGTCTACCACGATCAGGCATTGTTCAAAGAGCCCGGAGGTGGATTTACACCCTGGCACCAGGATCAATACTACTGGCCCTTGAGCACTACCAATACCGTGACCATGTGGATGCCTATGATCGATATCACAGAAGAGATGGGCATGCTCACCTTTGCATCAGGATCGCATAAGGAAGGTTCTGTGAAAAATATAGCCATATCCGACGAATCGGAAGCGGAACTCAACAATTACATACAGAAAAAGGGCTACGAAATAACACGCGCAACAACGATGAACGCCGGCGATGCCACCTGGCACTATGGGTGGACGCTCCATGCCGCGCCTGGCAACAACTCGGCCGTCACCCGCGAAGTGATGACCGTCATCTATTTTGCCGACGGTGCCACCATCACCGAACCCATTAACCAGCACCAGGAAAATGACCGCAACCGCTGGCTCGAAGGACTTCCTCCGGGAGCATTAGCGGCCAGCAACATAAATCCCCTGGTGTAATGAAAAACTCAATAACTACCCGTATGAAAAAACAGTTCTGCATCCTTTTGCTGCTGATCACAATAAGTTCCGGTAAGTTATCGGCACAGGATTCAACTTTGCGGTGGACCACCCAACGCGCCTGGGATTGGTATAAAAAGAATCCCTGGTATTGTGGCTTCAACTATATACCGGCCTATGCCATCAATTATACCGCCATGTGGGATAAGACCAGCTTTGATGCCACTGCAATCGATAAAGAATTGGCCCTGGCTGCCCGGTCTGGCATGAATGTATTGCGGGCAGTATTACAGTACGCAGTGTATGAAGACGATCCTAAATACTTTTTGAAGACCCTGGAAACATTCACTGTGCTATGTGATAAACACCATATCAAATTTGTGCCCTCCCTTTTTGATGATTGTGCATTCGGCATTACACACGACCCAAAAACCGGGAAACAACCGGATCCACTACCAGGCTGGTATGCCTGGGCCTGGTCGCCAAGTCCCGGCCACAGCATGGTAGTGGATTCTACCACCTATCCGCGCCTCGAAAAATACGTAAAAGCAGTGATCGGGCGATTTAAGAACGACAACCGTATACTGTTTTGGGATCTGTACAATGAACCTACCAATGGTGGATTGGGATCAGCTACATTTCCCTTGCTCAGAAAAGTAGTGGCTTGGGCCAGGTCGATCGATCCGGTACAGCCATTAACGATTGACGTCTTCGACAGAAACCCGCGGTTGAATGAGATCATCTTTGCAGCATCGGATATCATTACGTTCCATAACTACGAGAACAAGGATGCGTTGCTCAAACAGATCAGAGAACTCAAAAAACACAACCGGCCGGTGATGTGTACCGAATGGATGAACCGCCCCTGGGCGAGTACCGTGGGCAACAACTTGCCGGTCTTTTATGAAGAGGGGGTGGGGTGCATGTTATGGGGGCTGGTAAACGGCAAAACCCAAACTGACCTCCCTTGGGGGCATCGGCCGGGCGATCCAGTATCGGCCATCTGGCAGCATGATCTTTACCGCGGCGATTTTACTGCTTACGACACAGCTGAGATAGCATCAGTTAAGCGGTACATTACATTGTCCAAAGAACGTCGTTAAATCCGGAGCGTCGGTTCAAACAAACAATGAAATTGAATCGCCGGCTCTGATCCCTACAAACCCGAAACCCTTTCACGATGCAGATCAGATTTCTTTGTCCAAGGTGGGGAAGTGAAGCCTTGAGTTGGAACAGTTTCATTCAAAAAGTAAAAGGCGCGGGTTATGATGGCATCGAATGCGGATTGCCGGCGGGCACCTCCCGCGTCTGGATAGAGGACGTATTTGAAGAATGCGCCAGCCAGGGGCTGATGTTCATACCGCAACATTGGGATACTTACGAGTCGAATTTCCAGCAGCACCGCAAAACATATGCACATTGGTTTTCGCTGGTAGAAACGATCCGGCCAGCATTTATCAATTCGCAAACAGGAAAGGATTTTTTTACGCAGCAGCAAAACGCGGAGATCATTGGCATTGCCGATGAGTTCACCAAACGTACAGGAGTGCCGGTATACCATGAAACGCACAGGAATAAATTCAGTTTTGCGTGCCACGTAACCCGGCAGTACCTCGATGCGATGCCATCCTTGAAGATCACACTCGATGCGTCGCATTGGGTCAATGTGGCCGAAAGCTTTCTCGAAGACCAGGCCGATAACATGAATGCAGCCATACAACGAACCGCACATATCCACGCGCGGGTAGGGCACACGCAGGGGTCGCAGGTCACCGATCCGCGCCAGCCCGAGTGGGAGCAGGCACTCTGGCACCACCTCCAGTGGTGGGATGCGGTAGTGAGGCGCAAACGGGCACTGAAGGCACCAACCCTCACCATTACACCCGAGTTCGGTCCGGCCCCTTACATGGTGCAAATGCCGGGAACCCGCGAGCCGATTGCCGACCAGTGGGGGATCAATGAATCTATGATGAACTTGTTGAGAGAGCGTTATAGAAAATGAATAGCGTCAACGCCAATAAAGAAAAAGGGCTACCCGGTTGGAGTAGCCCTTTAATCTTTTCCCAATTCGGTCGTTTTATCGGTGATACCTCCGCAAGGGGTGACGCTTCTTTAATTGGGGTAATCGTTTTCTTTGCAGATAATAATGATTATCACCGGTTAAATATGATTGGTAGCCGGTTGTGAAATCTTTGTGTAACCCCATATCTTTATTTACATAACAGTATTGATGCCGACGATGAAAATATACTGAGCTGTTACCGATTGTTAATTTTTATCTACAATAAGTATTATGCAGAAGTTGCTATTATGGGTTTTGCTACTTCCATTTTTTTCTGTTGCTCAAACGCCTGCGCCCAATAACTCAATTGAAGTATATCCTGATATTACCTGGGATCGAATTATCAATCCCGGCGATTACGGATGGGATAACACTTTGCTTAAACAGCTCCGGCAATTTATTATTGACAGTGCTCATACAACAGGGTTTATGGTAGTTCAAAGTGGTAAAATATTGGTTGACTATGGAGATGTACAGGAACTTAGCTATCTGGCATCCTGTAGAAAAAGCGTTCTTTCCATGTTATATGGACCTTTTGTGGAGAATGGGAAGATAAAGCTGAATACCACTATTGAACAACTGAGGCTTAATGATGTGGGTGGGTTACTGCCTGTTGAAACGAAGGCTACCATAAAAGATTTACTCAACGCCCGTTCAGGTGTTTATCATCCGGCAAGCAATGAAGGTGATGCTTCTGCTATGGCTCCCAAAAGAGGCAGCGTGCAACCTGGCAGTTTCTGGCTGTATAATAATTGGGACTTTAATATAGCAGGTTATATTCTTGAGCAGCAGACTGGGAAAAGTATTTATGAACTTATTGATTCAATGCTGGCTAAGCCTTTGCATATGCAAGACTGGAGAATGGACGCACAACGAAAAACTGGCGATACCACAAAGTCGAAATATCGTGCTTATCACATGTGGTTCTCGACCCGTGATATGGCAAGGTTAGGCTATCTCATGCTTAGGAAAGGCAAGTGGAAGAACCAGCAGGTGCTGCCGGCAAACTGGGTAACAACTACTACTGTACCTGTTACTACCTATAAAGAGGCTGAGCAAAACAAGACTGCTTATTTTCATTTTGGGTATGGTTATCTGTGGTGGGTTTGGGATGCGCCCTTTGATAATGATGTATATGAAGGCGCTTATACTGCCAGTGGAGCATTTGGACAGTTTATTACTGTTCTCCCAAAACTTGATCTTGTGATAGCTCATAAAACAAAGTATGAATACGAGCGACAGGTACCAACGGACCTTTACTTAAAAATTATTGACAAATTGGTGGCTGCCCAAAAAGCTAAAAAATAAACTACTTATGTACACACAAACTTCACCCGGCGCACATTCATAACTACAATAGCTTCAAAGAAAAAGGGCTACCCGGTTGGAGTAGCCCTTCAATCTTTTCCCAATTCGGACGTTTGTACCGCGTACGGGATTCGAACCCGTATCACCACCGTGAAAGGGTGGTGTCCTAACCCTTAGACGAACGCGGCTGCTGATGTCTAAAAGTTCGATTGGGGGTGCAAATGTAGGGCAGGGAACATTAGCTTCCAAATTCATTCGCACTTCGTTTGTAAAGGGGGCACTTTTTGGTGCTTTTATACTGGACTCACCCCCGGGCTATTGTGCAAAAACTTCTTCCTGTTCAGGTTAGCAAATACCAGTGCAGGAACCCCGGCAATTTGATTTGGTTCCTGTTGGTTTTGGCCATTCAAAGAACCCGCTCGCCTGGGCACAAAAAGAAGGGCCACTCTGGTGAGTAGCCCTTTAATCTTTTCCCAATTCGGACGTTTGTACCGCGTACGGGATTCGAACCCGTATCACCACCGTGAAAGGGTGGTGTCCTAACCCTTAGACGAACGCGGCTGCTGATGTCTAAAAGTTCGATTGGGAGTGCAAAGGTAGGGGGGCTGCAATTTCCAACCAAATAAATATCAGAAACTTCGCTATTTTTTTTGACGATTTTCGGAGCGATTCAGAATCAATTCGCTGGAATAAATCGCGTCCCCGGCAGGAGGGCCCTGAACCTTTTAGAGTAGAAAGATGTAGTTATTGAGTCGATTTGAAGAAACCGCTCAAACCGGTTGCTGGCCGCAGCTGATAACACAACCATAATCTTCCCGGCGTGCCTATTTTCTACAAACTCTGTAGTGTATTCTGTATCCAATATTGTAACTTCACGCCGCATTTGTAAACCATTAAATAAAAAATTGACAATGAGCACAGTTAAAGTGGCCATCAACGGGTTCGGTCGTATCGGCCGTTTGGTTTATCGCCAGATTTACAAAATGGACGGTATCGATGTAGTAGCAATCAATGACCTCACGAGCCCCAAAGTGTTGGCGCACCTCCTCAAATACGACAGCGCACAAGGTCGTTTTGATGCCGATGTAAAATCATCTGACAACTCTATTATAGTAAACGGCGACGAAGTAAAGATCTACGCCCAGAAGAACCCTGCCGAAATTCCCTGGAAAGACCACGGAGTAGACGTAGTACTCGAGTGCACAGGCTTCTTTACCGATAAAGACAAAGCCGCTTCTCACCTTACAGCAGGTGCTAAGAGAGTAGTGATCTCTGCACCCGCTACCGGCGACCTCAAGACCATCGTGTTCAACGTTAACCACAATACCCTCGATGGCAGCGAAACCATCATCAGCTGCGCATCCTGTACCACCAACTGTCTCGCGCCAATGGCCGATACACTGGACAAGCAATTCGGAATCGTGAATGGTCTTATGACAACCATCCACGCTTACACCAACGACCAGAACACACAAGACGCGCCACACGCAAAAGGTGATCTCCGCCGTGCACGTGCCGCCGCTCAGAACATCGTGCCCAACAGCACCGGCGCTGCCAAAGCGATCGGTCTGGTACTGCCCGGTCTGAAAGGTAAACTCGATGGATCCGCACAACGCGTTCCAACCATCACCGGTTCACTCACCGAGCTTACCGCCGTTATTGGCAAAAAGACCAGCGTAGCTGAGTTAAATGCTGCTATGAAAGCTGCTTCTAACGAAAGCTTTGGTTATACAGAAGACGAGATCGTAAGCACCGACATCATCGGTTCTTCATTCGGTTCATTGTTCGATGCTACACAAACACGCGTACAAACAGTAGGAGATTCTCAACTGGTACGTGTAGTAGCCTGGTACGATAACGAAATGAGCTACGTAAGCCAACTGGTGCGCACGGTGAAATACTTTGCCGGCCTCATCAGCAAATAAGATTTAGTATAGATTTCTATACCCATAACCGCAAAGAAAGCTAAGCATTCACGGCGCCGCCGCTACCGGCCGGCACTATACAATGCCTTACTACTTTGCGGTTACTTTTTAAAATCACCATATGTCTACATTTAGCCAACACAACTTCAAAGGAGAGAAAGCCCTCATCCGCGTTGATTTCAACGTGCCGCTCGACGATAAATACAACATCACCGACGATACGCGCATCAAAGCAGCCGTCCCCACCATTAAGAAAATATTGAACGATGGCGGCAGCGTGATCCTCATGAGCCACCTGGGGCGCCCCAAAGATGGCCCCACTGATAAATATTCACTCAAGCACCTCATCAAACACATCAGCGAATTGCTGGGTGGTACTACGGTACTGTTTGCCAACGATTGCATCGGCGAGCAGGCCTATGTAACAGCCGGCATGCTGAAACCAGGTGAAGTGCTGTTGCTCGAAAACCTTCGCTTCTACAAAGAAGAAGAAAAAGGTGATAAGGCATTTGCAGAAAAGCTGTCCAAGCTGGGCGATGTATATGTGAACGATGCCTTCGGCACCGCACACCGCGCACACGCTTCTACCGCTGTGATCGCAGAATACTTCCCCAAAGACAAACGCATGTTTGGGCTGTTGATGGAAAATGAAGTGGCCAGTGCCGAAAAAGTACTGCACGAATCCAAGACACCATTCACCGCTATCATCGGCGGCGCTAAGGTATCCGACAAGATCCTCATCATCGAGAACCTGCTCGAAAAAGCAACCGACATCATCATCGGCGGCGGCATGGCCTACACCTTCATGAAGGCGCAGGGAGGAAAGATCGGTAAATCGCTTTGCGAAGAAGATCGTCTCGGCACAGCCAGCGAATTGCTTAAGAAAGCAGAAGCAAAGGGTGTACGCATCCACCTGCCTTCCGACTCTACCATCGCCGATAAGTTCGATGCCAATGCCGAAACTGCAGCATCTCCCAGCAACGCCATTCCCGATGGCTGGATGGGACTCGATATCGGCGTTATGGCCTGCGACCAGTTCTCCAATGTGATCAAACACTCTAAAACCATCCTGTGGAATGGTCCCATGGGTGTATTTGAAATGGAGAAATTCCAGCATGGTACGAAGACCGTAGCCGAAGCCGTGGTAGCAGCTACGCAATCAGGCGCCTTCTCACTGGTAGGTGGGGGCGACTCAGTAGCCGCAGTAAACCAGTTTGGCTTTGCCGATAAGGTAAGCTATGTGTCTACCGGTGGAGGAGCCATGCTCGAATACTTCGAAGGAAAAACCCTTCCCGGAATCGCAGCCATCAAAGGCTAAGACGGTCATTTATAAATACTTGAGCCGGCACTGAACCATCAGTGCCGGCTTTTTTTTGCCCTCCACTGCAACACATTACCCCCAAGGTCGCCACGTCTCCTTATCACCGCCGGACCACCTTACACCCGGTTGCCCGCACCCTTACCCATGGCCGCAACACCTTACCTCGTCGCCCACCCCACCACCTTCCCCAAAATTCCTCCCACCCAAACCCCGATCTTTTTCGTAATTTTTGGGGAGTATTTGACAAATGACAAACTACCCTTCAACAGCCTTCATCCGAAAAACGATGCTGCTCCTGTGCGTTTTCATAAGCGCCGGCACAGCAGCCATAGCACAAACCTATACCAAGGCCGACTCGGCACATATCTACCAGCTACTCCAGCGGGCCGACGAAGAAGCCGTAACAGGCTCCCTCGACACCGCCATGCGGTATGCACAACAGGCATTGCGCCTCAGCAGGCAGCATAAAATGCTTCGGGGCGAAGGCTTTGCCAAACTCAAAGAGGCCGACATACTGGTACAGCAATCAAGCACCGCAAAAGTCAACAGCTACATAGAAGAGGCTACCCGGATCGCTACACAACTAAAGGATAGCTTCATGCTCGCCCTGGCCACCTACCAGCAAGGCCAAAGCATGATGTACCAGGACCAGCACCCCCAGGCCGAAAAACTCTACCTAAAAGCACTGTCACTCTACTTTGAGAAACACTTGTCTAGTTATACCGGCTTGGTGTACAACGATATGGGTTACATGTTTGGCATCCAGGGCGAGCTGGAGCAGCAAGCCAAGTGGCTGCTGAAATCCATGCGGGTTTACGAGCAGCTGGACGATCTCCCCGGTCTCGCCACCGCCACCAGCAACATGGCCTCTGTATATCACTCCCTCGGTAACAAGGAAGAAGCCATGCGTTATACCAAACAGGCCATCACCATGCGCGAAAAAATTGGTGATATCGCCGGCCTCGCCACTTCCTATGGCAATCTCTCCTTGTTCTACCGGGCAGCATCGATCGACTCTTCTATTAAGTACCAGGAGATCGCTACTAAGTATGCAACGAAAACAGGCATCAAAGCAAAAATGATCGATGGATACGATAACATGTCGGTGCTCATGAATATGCAGAAAAGAAAAGCCGAGGCACTGGAATACATAAAAAAATCAATAGCCATCTGCCGCGAACTCGGCGATAACCTTGGCCTCGCACACAAAACAAGATGGGCCGCCCTGCTTTGCGGCGATCTCAAAGATACCACCGCGGCAATGGCCTACCTGCAGGAGTCGTACGAACACTCGCAGCAACTCAACAACAAAACACTCTGGCGCGATTACTACGGCAGCAAAGCTGCTTACCATAAGAATCAGGGCGATTACCGGAACGCCTATGACGAGATTAGGAAGTATTATCTCTACAAGGACAGTCTCATCAACGAGGCAACCCAAACCAATATCGCCGAACTGCAAACGCAATACGAAACAGAAAAGAAAGATCGTTCCATAGCCGACTTGAACGCCCAGCAAAAGATTAAGCAGCTGGAGCTCGAAAAACAGAAAGCCATCATAGCAGGTAATGAGCAGGAGGCGCAGCGAAAGCAGAATGAGATAGATTTGCTTGTACAGTCCAGGCAACTGCAGGAACTAAAGCTGAAACAGCAGCAGGAGGCACTCGAAAAACAAATGCTGCTCAACCAGGCGAAGGAGCAAAAACTTCAATTGGCCGAAAACGAAAAACGCGCACAGGCCCAGTTACGCAATGCGTGGATAATCGGTACCATACTACTACTGGCATTGGTTGCGGTTATATTCAATCGCTACCAGCTCAAAAGAAAACTGCAGCAACAAAAGGAACTGGAGAAAATGCGCAACGACATTGCCCGCGACCTGCACGATGATATCGGCTCCACCCTCACCAGCATCAACATATTATCGAGGGTTTCTCAAAATAACCTCAAACGGGATGTTAATAAAACATCCGCCATACTGGAAAACATAACTGAGCAATCGGAGCAGATACAGCAGGCCATGAGCGATATCGTTTGGGCCATCAAGCCCGATAACGATAAGCTGGGCAATATGGTGGTACGCATGCGCGAATATGTGAGCCATACCCTCGAGAGCAAAAACATCGACGTAGTCTTCGACGTCGATAAAGAAATATTGCATCAAACCCTGCCAATGGAACAGCGGCGCGATTTCTTTCTGGTATTTAAAGAAGCTGTCAACAACGCCGCCAAGTATGCACAGGCCACCAGCGTAACCATCAGGCTGGTTAGTGTCAACAACAATCTGCAATTGATGATCAGTGACAATGGAAAGGGATTTGACACTACCTTGATCACCTCTTCCAATGGATTGAAAAGCATGCACGAGCGGGCCCGCTCCATGGGGGCCACCCTGCAAATACAATCAGCCATACAACAGGGAACATCTGTAAAACTGCAATTCGAGCCTACGGAGCTTTAGTAACTACAATGATCTTGTCATTGCTGCCATTACCGGTGCAGAAGAAGACCCGGCCATCGGGAGCAATACATAGGTCGCGCAGCCTGCCATACTTGTTGGCAAAGAATTCGTTGGTTTCCGCAATGCCGTCGTGCGACCCATTAAGTTTCAATTGCAGCAGCCGGCTATGTTTTAATGTAGCCACCAGCAGTGAATGCTTCCATTGAGGCAGCAGGTCATGCTCGTAATATTCCATACCGCTCGGAGCGATTGTAGGCGTCCATATTTTGATGGGCTCTTTAACATTATTCGCACTGCAAAAACTTTGTTCACCGCCCTCACACACACCTTTCACAGTAGGCCAGCCATAATTTCGTCCCTTTTCGATGATATTGATCTCGTCGTCCGAATCCGGACCATGCTCCGAACTGAACAACCGGTTATGGGCAAACACCAGGCCTTGCGCATTGCGGTGGCCAATACTCCAGATCGCACTGCCACCTATAGGGTTGTCGCCGGGGATACTGCCGTCCAGGTTTATACGCAGCACCTTGCCGTTCAAAGACCCTGAATTTTGAGAGAGGTCTTGCTCTGAGGCGTCGCCGGTAGTAATGAACAATTTATCGCCAACGATCAACAGCCGGCAGCCATTGTGATTACCTGAGGCTGCCAGGTTGTCCAACAGGGTAACGGGGTCGGTAAGTGTATTGCCACTATAAGTAAATCGAACGATCTTCTCGCGATAGGCAGCCCCCGCCTGGTAATTATAGGCAACAAACACCTGGGGAGTAGAACCGAAAGAAGGATGCAACGCCAGCCCCAGCAAACCGCCTTCACCCTGGGCACGCACATCGCTGATGGTCAGCAATGGGCTCACGGCGCCCGATTCGGGGTTCACCCGGCTCACCCGGCCGCCGCGTTCCGTCATCCAGATAAAATTGTCGGGACCCCATACGATCTCCCAGGGTTGCGAAAGGCTTTCCGTCAACACCTTGTCACTGATACCAACAGGCGTAGAGTCGGATTTCTTATCGTTTTTTTTGCAGCCGGAAAGCACCGACAAAATGCAAAGGGAAAAAAGGAGTGATCTCATGTAATAATTTTTGGCAATGTTCTACTAACTAAGTACGAAAATTATGCCTACGAGCGTTGGGGTCACCTAAACCGTTGAATTTCACAACAAAAATAATAGGGCCACTGTCGAAAAAGGGCTAATTTTAATACGTAATCAAATCTTAAACACAATGAAGTCGCGTAATCTCGTTCTGATTATTGTTGTAGCAGTCATCCTCATCCTGGGTGGATGTGGTTGCAGTGGATACAATAGCATGGTAGGCCTCGATGAGGATGTGAAAGCAAAATGGTCCAACGTACAAAGTGATTACCAGCGCCGGGCCGATCTGATCCCCAACCTGGTCAACACCGTGAAAGGTGCAGCCAATTTCGAACAGGAAACACTCACCAAAGTGATTGAAGCAAGGGCTAAGGCAACAGCCGTAAATATCAATGCAGGCGATCTCACACCCGAAAAAGTAGCACAATTCCAACAGGCACAGGGCGAATTGAGCGGCGCACTCAGCCGTTTGCTCGTAACCGTAGAAAAATATCCTGAACTGAAGGCGAACCAAAACTTCCAGGACCTCCAAAAGCAACTGGAAGGAACCGAGAACCGCATCAAAGTGTCTCGTAATGACTTTAACACAGCGGTGCAGGGATACAACTCTACCATCCGTAAATTCCCCAACAACCTCTTTGCAGGTATGTTCGGATTCAGGGTACGTGATGGCTTCAAGGCCGATCCAGGTTCCGAAAGAGCACCCGAAGTTAAATTCTAAAACAGCCTAACATAATACATGGCACTTTTTCCATTTAGCAGAAAAAGCGAATTCTTCTCCGAAGAAGAAAAGAAGCAGGTCGTAGCAGCTATACAGTCGGCAGAACTCACCACCAGTGGAGAAGTGAGGGTTTATATAGAAAGCCGCTGTCGCTTCGTCGACCCGATCGATAGGGCTGCCGAACTATTCTGGCTCCTGAAAATGGATTATACAAAAGACCGCAATGCTGTATTGGTGTATGTCGCAATTCGTGATCACCAGTTCGCCGTATTTGCAGACCAGGCAATCCATGAAAAAGTAGGCAATGAATTCTGGAACAAAGAAGTGCAGGCAATGAAAAAGCACTTTGCACAGAACCATTATGCTGATGCCATAGTACAGGTGGTGCGTGATGTAGGAGTAGCCCTGCAGTATCATTTCCCGTTCAACCGGGATACGGATAAGAACGAGTTGCCGGATGATATCATATTCGGACATTAATCACTGAAGAGGAATTATCAAATGAAAAGAGTCGTTGCCATACTATTGGTATTACTATCGGTGGTAGCCCATGCGCAGAATATCAATGATATCATCAGGAACAGGCCTGCTGAGAAAAAGCTGGTACATGATTATGCCAACGTGTTGAGCCCCGAAAGCGAACAGCAATTGGAGCGGAAACTCGTAGCATATGATGACAGCACTTCAACGCAGATCGCCGTCGTATTGGTACAAACCCTCGACGGACGTCCCATCGAAGAAACGGCCCTGGCAATACTCCGCAATTGGGGAGTCGGCAATGCAAAGACGAACAACGGAGTTGTAATACTCGCTGCAATCGCCGACAGGCAGATAAGGATTGAAACCGGCTACGGATTGGAAGGTGCGATACCCGATATCACGGCCAACCAGATCATCCGGAATGATATAGCACCCGCATTCCGTTCGGGCGATTATTATGAAGGGCTCGACAAAGCCACACAATCCATCATACAAGCCGCCAGGGGCGAATACAAATCCCCCGAAGGTTACAATAAACGAAAGTCCCGCGGCAGCGGCACCCTGGGTAATATCGTAGGCTTCATCGTATTGATCATCATCATCGCCATATTCGCAGGCAGAGGCCGTGGCGGCGGTGGTGGAGGCGGTGGATACATGAGCCGCAGAGGATATGGAGATGTCATCACACCATTCCTGATCGGAAGTCTCCTCGGCGGCGGTGGCCGCGGTGGTGGCGGAGGTGGTGGCTGGTCAGGCGGCGGAGGCGGTGGCTTTGGCGGCTTTGGTGGCGGCAGTGGCGGCGGCGGCGGAGCCAGCGGAAGTTGGTAAATCAGACCAAACCCCTAAACCATGCGAACCTTTTCATTACTCATTATTGCATGTCTGTTCGGTTGTTTCAACGCGAACTACGCGCAATCAACAGATCCATTTATACGACCCGCGCCCAAACCGGCGCGGGTCGTTAACGATTATGCCTCGCTGCTCAGCGAAGAAGAACGGCAAAACCTATCCAACGAACTGTTCAGTTATTGGAAGTCTTCTACCAACTGTATCGTTGTCATTACTGTCGAATCGTTGACAGACTCCCGCACGAAAAAGCGTTATACGATAGAAGAATTATCGCTGAAGTATTTCAACACCTGGGGCATCGGCGACAAAGTAAAGAACAATGGCGTGCTACTGTTCATCGTGCCGGCTGAACGTGCTGTACGCATAGAGGTAGGCCGGGGGCTGGAGCAGTTACTCACCAACGACTTCTGCAAGCAGGTAATCACCGATGAGATCGCCCCGCATTTCAAAAAGCAGGAGTATTATGCGGGGTTGAAGGCAGCCATCAAAGCATTACAACAAAGGTTATCCGGAGAGAATGACGCATCGGTTAATGGAGTGCCGGTGAACGATGCATCGACCGGATCGCCGGCCGTAGAGCCCGAACCAGGAGCACATCCTGACCTGTACGGCACACAAACAGTCAGCGAAGGATTGAATTTCCCTGCAACGCCGTTTATAACAGTGGGTTTTTTCTTTGTGGCTGTGGTGATATACAATTTGTACAAGCGGTACAATGGTGACGATCTCGATGAATATTCAGGTAATGGTTACAGGCGACACAACAGCAATTGGGGATCGCATTCCCATTTCAGTTCACGGTCTTCTTCGTCATCATCCAGTAGTTCATCGGGCAGTTTTGGCGGCGGAAGCAGCAGTGGCGGCGGCGCCACAGGCAGTTGGTAATCGACTTAAACAACAAAGCATATGGGTTTAGTAGTCTTTTGGTTTTTTATCGGGATAGCCTTGGTGATTGTCATAATCAACTCTTTTAAAAAGCCGGGTAACTCGTCAGCTTCTGGCAACACAGGAGTACAACCTACCACGGGCGACACTTGGTGGCCTTCCTCCAGCGACGACGTCACCAATACGGTAGCAGCAGCCCATGCAACATCCGATTTCTCCTCCTCGTCCGATAGTAATTACGACAGCGGCAACAGCAACAACTACGACAGCAGCTATGATAGCGGTAGCAGCGACAGCAGCAGTTATGATAGCGGCAGTAGCAGTTCCGACAGTAGCAGCAGCGACAGCGGAAGTTCAAGCAGCGATTAAGTAAACCCAATCATCAACCCACAGCCACCACTTTTATGCCGGTGTCACTCATGATCCGCGTGGGGCCATGGTTTCTGGTATGCGGCGTAATACCAAGCATCACCAGATAGGTAGCGCAGGTAGCTGACAAGGGGATCGATAACTCAACTGGCTCCAGCGAACCGTCGTAGGTGGTGAGCGGACCCATGGCCACCTGCTTATGAACAGTAGCATCTCCCTCCGCCAGGAATAAGCACACCACCCGCACCTGGTAACCTGTGCGCAGCAGGTGATCCTCATAAAAGGGGTGCTTCTTCAACAGTATCTGTACACGAAGTTCGTTTTGCCCTCGCGTTGCAGAAAAATCGTATCCCCATTTAAATAGATCGCCAAGTTTATGGGGTAAATTACAGTCAAGATCTTTCCAGCATCGAAAGCTCATCGGTCGCCCGGCCTTCAGTTCGGCGAATAACCTGCTCACCAGGTCCGACCACAGGCCGCCATGGTAGCCGTAAGCACGCATAGCCTGGAAAACGGGCCGCGCATATCCATTGCATTCCTGCAGTCGGGCCTTACTCTCCGCCAAAGCTTCCGTCATCACAAAAGGTGTTTTGGAATTTTTCCGGGCGCGGGTGTGGTCACCGTAACGTTTACTCTTCACGTGGGTAACATCTTCAATAGTTCCCTGGAACCTGAAGATCGAAGATCTGGGCTTTGCCATAGCGTTCAGATTGAATTGGTTATGAATAGGATAAAGAAAAACAGGAGACTGGCTCCTGATCTTATATACGATCTTTCTCCTCATTTAGATTCAACCCTTATCGAGACCTTTTCGAGACCTTGTCGAGACCTTACCGAGACCTTATCGAGACTTGGACCCCAGCCGGGCCCCTATCTCAGTCCACCCCGGCAGGACCCTCACAGGGGTACCATGTATCCAACAGCCCCCGCCTGTACACCATCCTCCTTCGCACAACATACTCCTGGAAATAAAAACGGCCCACCTTCCGGTGAGCCGTTTTTAGAATAGGGCCGCGCCCTATTTAAAAGTCTTATTAGAAACCTGCTTTCTCATCACCCAGCTTTGTCTTGATATAGTCGATCTGGGCTTGCAGCGCTGTTTTATCAGTAGCAATAGCCTTGGCAGCTTCTTTCTTCGTCACGATACCTTTCAGCCAGCCGTTGATCACCGGCTCGAGGCCGAATTGCTTCGTCTGCTCGCGGAAGTCTACCAAAATATCTACCCCTTTCTTCACGCTCTCGGTGCTGTTAACCTTAGCCAGGTAATCACTGAAAGAAGGCAGCATGTTGAACTTCGCTTGCGATAAAGGCATATCACCGATCGATTTGGCGATCTGGGGGAAACTGGCTTCATCACCACCTTTGATCATGGTCTTCATAACTGCAGCTACCAGGGCGCCCTTGGAAGGTTGGCCCGAGAGGCGTTTGGCTTCATTGAAAGCGGCAACGCTGTCCACTTTAGCCAGCGCTTCCAGCGCCATACCGGCAACAGTATAAGAAGAGTCGCTAACGTTCTTTACAAACAGGTCTTTATAAGTAGTGCCTTCATAATTGCCCAGGGTCATGAGAGCCGTAGCGCGTACAACCGGCCTGGGATCATTCTTCGCCATCGCAGCGATCAGCGGTTCGAATTCTTTCTTATTGCCCTGGTTCTTCATGTTAATTTTGTTGAGTGCAAAACCACGCAAGCCGTAATATTTGTCTTGCAAGCCATCTTTCAGCAAGGCAATAGCACGTGGATCGGTTTGGTTCTGACCGGCAAAATCCAGCGCTTCACGACGGTCCATATACAAACCGGCATATTTATACTGATGTACATAGTTGCTCAGGCTCTTATTGTCTTTCTTTTCAGCCAGCAGGGTCTTGTCGCCATCAACGTTCACGAGATCGGGTTTGCTGCTATAGCTGAAAGTGAAAGTGTCAACCTTTGCATCGATCCATACCTGGTGACGAACTTTGTTGGCGCCATTGTAGATGTCGATAGCGATCGGCAGCTTGAAGGTCTTGTCACCAGCCTGCGTTTGCTTAACGATCACAGAAACTTTCTTGCCTTCTTCGTCATAAACATAGTCGATCGCCAGTTTGGGATGGCCGCTGCCATAATACCACTGGTTCCAGAACCAGTTCAGGTCCTTACCGGTCACTTCTTCAAAAGCCAGGCGCAGGTGATGCGCTTCAGCAGCTTTGAATTTATTGCTGGTCAGGTACAGGTTGATAGCCTTGAAAAAAGCACTGTCGCCAACAAAGTTGCGCAGCATGTGTAAGATCCGGCCACCCTTATTGTAGCTAACCGCGTCGAACATAGCTTCCTTATCGGTATAGTAAAAACGAACCAGGTCTTTCTTATCGCTGCCGCTCTGCAGGTAACCGTTCATGTCGGTATAGTTCTGCGCGTCGCCGGCGTCTTTACCATACTTGTATTCGTCCCACAAAGTCTCGCTGTAATTGGCGAAAGACTCGTTCAGGGTCAGGTTGCTCCAGCTTTCAGAAGTAACATAATCACCAAACCAGTGGTGAAACAGTTCGTGGGCAATGGTGCTTTCCCAGCCATTACCATCTACCAGTTCACGGGCATCCTGTTGGGCGCTTTCCTGGTGCAAAGTAGCTGTCGTGTTTTCCATCGCACCGCTCACATAGTCACGGCCAACGATCTGCGCATACTTGGCCCAGGGGTAATCAACACCGGTAATTTTGGAGAAGAAAGCCATCATTTCAGGGGTATGACCAAAAATGCGCTTGGCAACAGGACCATATTCCTTCTCTACATAATAACTAACTTCCTTGCCTTTGTAGCTGTCCTTGATCACGGCATATTCACCAACACCCATGAAGAACAGGTAAGGGGCATGGGGAAGATCCATATTCCAGCTATCGGTACGGGTACCATCAGCGTTCTTTTTGGAAGAAACCAGTTTACCATTCGAGAGGGTAACATATTTGTCAGGCACCGTCATAATAGTTTCCTGGGTAGTCTTCTGGTTGGGTTTGTCGATGGTAGGTACCCATACAGAAGTGGCTTCGGTTTCACCCTGCGTCCAGATCTGTGTGGGTTTGTCCTTTTCTTCACCCTTGGGGTTCACGAAATATAGGCCCTTTGCGTCGGTAATGGCAGCACTACCTTGAACCTTCAATTCATTGGGTTTGGATGTGTATTCAATATATACGGTGTATTTCTCACCACCCTTATAGCTCTTGTCGAGTTGTATGTTTAAGACCCAGCCATTGTAATCATATTTCAGCGGGCTCGTAGTAGCGCCTTTAACAATCGTTACCTTTTTGATCTCCATACCTTTGGCATCTAAAGCCAGCGAATCGGTCGCATAAAAGTGAGGTTTCAGCGTTATCCAAGCCTTGCCATTCAGGTAAGAATTGGCATAATCAAAACGGGCATCTATCTTGGTATGCACCAGGTCATTGATCATAGGAGCACTTTCCCGGTACAGTTTTTTCCAGGTAGTATCCTGCTCGGCTTCGTGGGGCTGGGCCCAGAGGTTTTGAACGGTTAGAAAACTAAGCAATCCAAATAATAGCTTCTTCATGAAA
The DNA here is from genome assembly GCF_029223285.1 of Paraflavitalea sp. CAU 1676. GTDB lineage: Bacteria > Bacteroidota > Bacteroidia > Chitinophagales > Chitinophagaceae > Paraflavitalea. The sequence continues at coordinate 99,650 of NZ_JARHUJ010000015.1, forward strand.
TGAAATTTAAGTGCCGTAAAGATATAGTCGATCCCCCTCAATATCCGCAAAAAATGGTATAAGTGGCTGTTGACAACCATCAAATAAGTAGTTTTGTCTTAATAAGTAACCATTTCTTCATGAAGCGTATTGCTTTTGTTATAGGCTTGTTAACTACGGTCTGCTCGATAGCGCAGGCCCAGTCGGATTATTACATTTTTGTCATGGCCGACAATCAACAGCCTTTTTATGCCCGTTTGAACGATAGAATATACAGCTCATCGTCCATCGGACACCTTGTTATCCCGCAATTGAAAGATACCACCTACCAACTGTATCTCGGGTTTCCCAAAAAGCAGTATTCCGAGCAGTTGTATGTGATCTCCTTTAATAATAAGGACCTCGATTATCAGCTCCGCCACACAGATGGGGATGGATGGCAACTGGTGAACGCTCAAACCCACGAGCAGCTGAAACCCCGGCAGGGCGAAGCGGCAAAGTTGAGCCTCCCAGGCCTCGGTGAGCGAAAGACCGGCGCCTTTGCAATACTCATGTCTGGATTGGTGAACGACTCGGCCGTACTTTATAAAACACTTGCCAAAACAGACCCTCCGGTACAACCAGCGGCCGTATCGGTAAAGACCGAACTCCCCACAGCAGCAACGCAGACAAAAGAAGCAGCACCAGTCACCGGCGGATCATTGACCACAGTGACGGAATCGCCCGTCAGGGATAGCGTACAGCCCGCACCTGTATCGGTAGCTGCGGCAATACCAGCCAAAGATTCGATAGAAAAGAAGATTGATAGCAGCCTTGCAGCAAATCATCCGGCGCCTCAGCGTTCCGTTGTGCTGCAGGTACAGGAATGGTGGAACGATAAGGGAAAGGGGTTTATATATTATGATAGTACTTCCGCAGGAATAGATACCATATCCCTGACAATTGAATTTGATAAGAATGCAGGAAAAGCCACACCCCAGGAAGTAATTGCAGCCCCGGCTCGGGTGGATTCTCTAAAAACGGCCACCATCGATCCCGATACCGTCGCCACCGATCAGGCAAAAACAGCCACAGCAACGGTCGCAGCCAAAGACAGCACGAAAGAAACGACAAAGGAGATCGCAAAAGAAACGACCACCGCCGGTAGCTTACCAGCTCCCGATACAACTGTACAAAAAGCAGTAGCCGCTGCAACATCGGCAGCGGCAGCCGACAAACCAACCGATAAAGCAACGGAAAAAACAGCTGAAAAACTTGCAGTCGACAGTCAGCAAAACCCTACCGGTACCGGAACGGAGCCTACGGCCAAAACACAGTCGCCCCAGGCTGTAGCAAAGCCTTCCACAGTCACTGCGGCAGATTCGGCAACAAAAGTGCAGGCAGCGGCTAAGACGGCTGCCAGCGAAACGCTGCCCGAAAGATCATCCACCGAAAACAAAACGGCGCCACCGGTTACTGCTGAAGTGGCCGACGCCAAAACAGCCGCGGAAACTGTAAAGAAGGACAGTATCGCCAAATCCCAGGCCGAAGCAAGGAAAACCCTGCTATTGATGAATTCCGATTGCGTAAACTTCGCCAATGAGAGCGATGTCGATAAGCTGAGGGTGAAAATGCTCAGTGCAGCCAATACAGAAGAAAGGATAGGGGCTGCCAAAAAGATCTTTAAAACAAAATGCTTCGTAACCCGCTATATAAGAGGCCTTTCCGAACTGTTTCCGAGCGATGAGGCTAAATTCCAGTTCTTCGATGCGGCTTATCCCTATGTATCTGATAGTGGGAGTTTCCGCAGCCTGATCGATCTGTTTACCGAAGATCTCTATATAGCCCGATTCAAGGCACTGGTCCGGATGTAAGCCGCTGTGCGCACGCCATTATGCCTTACATTCGCCCCATGAACCGGTATTTTCTCGAGGTAAGTTACAAAGGCACACACTACGCAGGATTCCAGATACAGGACAATGCCCTCACCATACAGCAGGAAGTGGAAAAAGTGCTGGCCACCTATTGCCGTCAACACATCGTACTTACCGGTTCATCACGCACCGATACCGGGGTGCATGCCCTCCAGAACTACTTTCATTTTGATATAGATAAAGAACTGCCACAGAAAGTCGTCTACAACCTAAACGCGATGTTGCCGGCAGACATAGCCATCAACGCATTGACAGCAGTAGAGCCTCAGGCCCACAGCCGGTTCGATGCCATCGCCCGTGAATATGAATACTTTATCTACCAGCACAAAGCACCCTTCCTGGCCGATAGGGCCTATTATTTCCCCTACACACTCAACCTGCCAGCCATGCAGGAAGCAGCACAAATGATCCTGACCTATATCGACTTTACCAGCTTCTCCAAACGTAATTCTCAGGTGCGCACCAAGAACTGCACTATCCAATACAGCGAATGGGTCGAGCGGGAGGGAGGCCTTACTGTATACCGTGTTAAAGGAAACAGGTTTTTGAGGGGAATGGTCCGCGGGTTGGTGGGCACCATGCTCCAGGTAGGTCGTGGCAAACTCTCTCTCGAAGGCTTTCGTGCCGTGATTGAGGCCAAAGACTGTACCGAGGCCGATTTCTCTGTGCCCGGTCATGGACTCTTCTTGTGCAAGGTGCAATATCCCGATGGGTATTTTACAAAAAAGTAATACTGTTAAGCACTTAAAGAACAGCACATTCGTTATTATTGTGTGTGCCCCTCCTGGCGGTTGCGGCACCCAAAATCCAGGTTCCTTTTTTATCCATCCCAATCCGTACCACAGTAATCCTATTCCACACGCCACCCATCGAGGGGCACGGAACAACCTATTGTCATACCTGCAGGTTCCTCAACCATCATCAGGTAGGTTTGCAATCTTTTTGAACTAAGTCGGCTTTTTATACCTCATCTGGTACGCCCATTTCAACTATACCCGGCACGCATACATCACTTATAACGGGTACCCGCCCCACCATTGCATTACTTTTACCCCTTCGCAGCATACCCGGAAAAGCGCATTTTCAGCCAAATTTGACCTCATTGTCAATGCAATGAGAAAAAAAGTTCCGCCACCAAATGGGCCATGGGAGCGGATTTCAAAACAACACAAGAAACTTCGTTCAAAAAGATTTGGAATGAGCTCTACATCTCCCCTATCTTTGCGGCCCGCTTTGGAAAAATAGAGGTACGGAAAAAGCAGTAAAATGCGAGTGTAACACCAGGCGAAATGTATCACTTAGTTCTTTGATTACTAAAGAGTTGCAAGATAGAAAGGAAAGAAAAAAGTGAGAAAAAATTTGGTGGTAAAAATGAAGCCTCTTATCTTTGCAGCCCGCTCCTAAAAATAGCGAAACAGTTCTTCGAAAGACGCAAGTCGATAAGCAAGTTGAAAGGGTTGATGAGAGATTGAAAATGAAGAGAAAAACTTGCAAGAAAAGCATCGAAAAAGTTTGTTGGTAATAAAAATCACTTACCTTTGCAACCCCAACGAAACGGGGTCAGCGAAGAAGGGCTGAGAGGCCTTAAAGTAACTGATAAAGATCTTTGAAAGTTTGGAAAGCAATAGCACATAAGTAAACTTATGGTAGATTCTGAAGCGTTAATATAATTAAGAACACAACGTTAATTTTCCAAGAGAAGATTAGCTAGTGGTCAAAAC
>NZ_JARHUJ010000016.1 GCF_029223285.1 Paraflavitalea sp. CAU 1676
CCTGTAAAGCTATATCCGTACAATCTGACAAACTGTAAAGCTATATCCGTATCATTGTGAACGACTGTAAAGCTCTCCCAGTAATAAGCTACCCACCTGTAAAGTTTTTTCAGTACAAGACATCCTGATTACCAGCGTATTTGAAGCATAGTAACCAGTGGGAGAGTTTTGTAATATACCAGAGATAAACCACAGATAATCCAGAGATATTCCAGATATATACCACATCAAAAAGGCCCGGTATATCTCTGTTTTATCTCTTTTATTATTATTTTTCATCTCCAATTTAATAACAAATTCACTATCAGGCTACTATGCTCTCACTCAGGAGCTGCTCTGCCATACCTCCATGTTCCATCGACCCGTCATTATTCCATATCCCTTTCCCAGGCAGGCTTATAAATGATCAGCATAAAAGTGGTTCAAATCATGCCGGCTAAACGCTGGAAACTTTGATTATGACATATCTAAAAAATAATCGAAGAGCACAACAACTTACTAACGGCAACGACTACGACATTTCGCAAACTCACGATATTTCGTAACGGCATTTCGTGAACAACAACAAAACAGGACATCCGGTACCGGTACATAGTACAATTGCGTAATTTTAAGGTAGGTATGCTTCTATTACCGATCTTAACCACGCAACGATGAACCCACACCTTCCGCTTTTGATCGCTCTGATGGCCTGTTGCGCCACGACGGGCGCCAGGCAGGCGGGCGACTCAATAACGCCGGCCGGGAATAAAGCGGCCCGGCTGAACCATCTGGCACAAACGAAGCCAGATACCGGCATGGCAGAGGCCGCGTTGATCGCACGTACTGCCGGTTCTACAGATGTTCATGAGCAAATAAACCAGTTGCGACGTCAAAACGCACAACAAGCCAAGCTCATCAGGAACATTACGTGGGCCGGCGCCATCCTGCTGCTGGCATCCGCAGGCTTGCAGTACTGGCAATACCGCCAGAAACAACGCGCCAACCTGCTGGTGTCCACACAAAACGACCAGTTACAACACCTGAAGCATGAAAAGGAGTGGCTGCTCAAAGAAGTGCATCACCGGGTAAAGAACAACCTGCACACCATTATCAGCCTGTTGGAATCGCAGGCGGTATTCCTCGAGAACGATGCGCTCAAGGCTAATGAAAGTAGTCAGCACCGCATCTATGCCATGTCGCTGATACACCAGAAACTTTACCAGGTAAACAATGTGAAGACCATCGAGATGAACAATTACCTGCCCGAGTTTATCCAATACCTGAAGGAAAGTTTCGGCAGCACGAACAAGATCCACTTCGTCACCAACATCGAACCCGTAACACTCGACGTTTCCGTGGCGATACCCATTGCACTCATCGTGAATGAAGCCGTTACCAATTCGATCAAATACGCGTTTCCCGGCGACCGTAAAGGTTCCATACAGGTAGCCATGTACCGCACCGCCGGCGACACCGTACTGGAAGTGACCGACGACGGCATCGGTATCAATGAAAATATTAAAAATCAAACACTCAACTCACTCGGCGTGGAACTGATGAAAGGTTTAAGTGAAGACATCAACGGGCAAATTGATTTTGTCTGCGCAGCAGGCACAAAGATCACCGTACGATTTACTACCGGTGCCCTTTTCTATCCTATCTTAGCAGCAGCAAATGAAAAGGAGGCACTTGTATGAGCGCAAAGATCCTCATCGTAGAAGACCAGTTCATCGAGGCCAATAACCTCAAGCATACCTTGCTGGGCGCCGGCTATGCCGTGTGCTCAATTGCCCGCTCGGTGCCCATTGCGCAGACGATCATCGAAAAAGAAAAGCCCGACCTCGTACTGCTCGACATTTTCCTGCAGGGCCCCCTCACCGGTATCGACCTCGCCCGGATCCTCGAAAAACAAAACATTCCCTTCGTATACCTTTCGGCCAATTCGAACAAAGACGTGCTCGATGCCGCCAAAAGCACCAAACCTTATGGATTCCTGGTGAAGCCCTTCCGCAAAAGCGATGTGTTGGTGATGCTCGATGTGGCCTGGTACCTGCACCAGGAAAAACTGGCCGGTATGGAGGAATCCAAACCAGTGCCGAGCCGCCATACCGACGCTGCCATCGGCAGCATCATTGGTAAAAGCGAAGCACACCAGGAACTGATGAAGAACATCCGGATCGTGGCGCCCACCAATACTTCCGTATTGATCACCGGCGAAAACGGTACTGGCAAAGAACGCGTGGCCCAGGCGATCCACCAGTCCTCTTCACGGCGCGCTCAACCCTTCATTACGGTAAACTGTGGCGCCTTGCCGGCCAACCTCGTCGAGTCGGAACTGTTTGGCCATGAAAAAGGAGCCTTTACCGGTGCCCTGCAAAAGCGGGTGGGTAAATTCGAACAGGCCGATGGCGGCACCATCTTCCTCGATGAAATAGGGGAGCTGCCCCTCGATGCCCAGGTGAAATTCCTCCGGGTGTTGCAGGAACGCGAAATTGAAAGCATCGGCGGTCCGGTCAAAAAGATCAACGTACGCATCATTGCCGCCACCAACCGCGACCTTGAGCAGGAAGTAGCCACCAACCATTTCCGGGTTGATCTGTATTATCGCCTCAATGTATTCCCCCTGCATTTGCTGCCTTTGCGTGAACGCAAAGACGATATTCTGCCGCTCGCCCAGCACTTTCTCACTCTGCATGCCCGCGAAGCAGGCAAACTGATCAACGGCTTCTCGAAGGACGTGATCCAAACGCTGATGCAGTACGACTGGCCCGGCAACGTGCGCGAACTGCAAAACATCATAGAACGCACCGTATTGCTCACAGAAGGGCAGGAGATCGGCTACCTGCCCCTCAGGAACATTTCGCGGCAGGTCGATAACCCCGCCATCTCCGATGAAGCCAAAACCAAGACGATGGCCGATAATGAACGGGATCATATACTGGCGGTGCTGGAGAAGGTCAATTGGAAAATATCCGGCAAGGGCGGTGCTGCCGAACTGCTCGACATCAATGCCAACACGCTCTTTTCCCGCATGAAGAAGCTGGGCATCGAGAAATCGGTAAGCGCCCGCAAGAACGGGGGAGGGCAGGGGTAACGGGCTAAATGATTCTTCCTATAGGCGGGTATGTATTTACCCGCTATTTTTTTACCATCCATCCAGAAAAATGCCTCCGGGCCTTGTTTTTATGAAAGCGACCCATTAACTTTGAATTACAAAGTACTTTTATAATGAAGGATGAACAGGAATATATAAAGGATATTGCCGAGATGCGCTCCATGATGGAGCGATCTTCGAAATTCATGTTCCTTTCGGGTCTCTCGGGCGTACTGGCCGGGGTATTTGCTCTGGTAGGTTCCTTTGTGGCGTACAAGCTCTGGGGCTTTAATCCGCAGCAAACCGTATATGATGCGGCCAGTCCCGTACCTCAGTTGAAGAACATCGTCATACTCGGGGCTGTCGTCCTCGTGCTGTCATTGGGCACTGCTTTCGCGTTCTCTTATAAGAAGGCCTGGAAAAAAGGTGAAAGAAGCTGGAATGCCACCACCCGCCGACTGCTGATGAGCATGGCGGTACCCCTGGTAACCGGCGGTTTGCTGATACTGGTGCTCATCGATAGGGGATTAATAGGATTGCTGGCGCCCATTACCCTCATTTTTTATGGACTGGCATTGTTTGGCGCCAGTAAGTATACTTATGAAGAAGTGAGAAGTTTAGGGCTCATCCAGATCATATTGGGACTCGTTGCCGCTTATTATGTGCAATATGGCCTGTTGTGCTGGGCAGTTGGCTTTGGATTGGTCCATATCGTTTATGGCATTTATATGCATTACAGGTACGAAAGATGAAACTGATAACTGATGGTTTACACAAGGCATTCGAGAACCGGACGAGGCTCGGCATCATGTCGGCCCTGTCGGTGAACAGTATGCTCGACTTCAATGCACTGAAGGAGTACCTGGACATCACCGATGGCAACCTGGCTACTCACCTCAAGTCGCTCGAAAGCGAAGCCTTCATCGGTGTCAAGAAGTCTTTTATAGGGAAGAAACCGAACACCAAATACTTTATGACAAAGGCCGGAAAGAAAGCTTTCGACGATCACTTAAAGGCATTAGAGCTGTTAATTAAAATACGCAAGCAGTCATGAATACAAACATTTTCTTCAATGCGCACAACGGCCTTTGGCAGGCCCCCTTTTTTTGCCCTGTCACTTTGAAATACAAAGTTCTTTTAAATAGCACTATCAATCAACAAACTATAAACGCTCCGGCAATTCTTCCACCCAATAAAACACAGTTATGAAAGAACAGATATTATCCAACCTCGACCATCCCGATCAGCTCGAAAAGCTGTACCGGGCCGATAAATCAGGCTTCAGGCGTTCGTTCAATACGCTGTACCCTGAGTTAAAGGACAACACCCTGGCTTCCTTTTGGTATGCCCGGCTCAATTATGCCAAAGATGAAATATCCTGGGGCCAGTCCAGAGACCTGCTATTTGTTGTCATTGCCTCGCTGATAGCTGCCCTCATTGCAAAACTGCCTGCCATCTTCTCGCTCGATGAGGAGCAATACTATATGCGCAACGCGGGCTTCATTGTACTGCCGGCACTCATCGCCTGGTTTGCCTGGAAGAACAAGCTATCGCTCAATAAAACAGCCTTTATTATCGGGAGTATGCTTCTGGCCGTATTCTATATCAACTTCCTGCCACAGAGAAGCTCCAGCGATACCTTGATCCTTTCCTGTCTGCATCTGCCCATCATCCTGTGGTCGCTACTGGGATTTGCTTTTGTAGGGGAAGCCGGCAACCAGGTCGACAAGAGACTGGGTTTTCTCAAATACAATGGTGACCTGCTCGTGATGACCGCCCTCATCGTCATCGCCGCCGGCATCCTCTCTGCCATCACCAACGGACTGTTCTCGCTGATTGGCATTAACATTGAAAAGTTCTATTTCCAGTACATCATCATTGGCGGTTTACCGGCAGCCCCCATCCTGGGCACTTACCTCACGCAAACAAATCCCCAACTGGTAGGCAAAGTGTCGCCCGTCATCGCGCGTATCTTCAGCCCCATCGTGCTCGTCATGCTGGTGATATATCTTGTTGCCATCATCTACTCCGGAAAAGATCCTTATAACGACCGCGAGTTCCTGCTGCTATTCAACGCGTTGCTGGCAGGTGTAATGGCCATCATCTTCTTCTCAGTGGCAGAATCCTCCAAAAAGGAAAGGAACGTCGCAGAAACCTATATCCTGTTGCTGCTGTCGATCGTAACGATCCTGGTGAATGGCATCGCGCTCTCGGCCATCCTGTTCCGCATCTCTGCCTGGGGTTTTACGCCCAACAGAACGGCCGTATTGGGCAGCAACGTGCTCATGCTCGGCAACCTGTTGCTCGTAACGGCACAACTCTTCAAAATGCTGTCGAGGAAAACAGATATCGACGGCGTAGGAAAAGCGATCTCCCGGTACCTGCCCCTGTATTTTGCCTGGGCAGTCATCGTCACCTTCCTGTTCCCCGTATTGTTCGGTTTCAAATGATCTTTCTGAAAACTTCCTAAAGGGAAAGTATAGCCATCACAAAAACCAGCCTGTATCGCTTAAACAGTAAAACCATGAACAAACAGATTGCCCGCTTTGCACCGGTAGCCATTGTGCTGCTAACCGGATCGGCCTCTTACGGCCAGGACAAAACCACGGAGATCGATAAGATCTTCAGCTGGGCCAAAACCGGAACACCTGGATGCGCCTGCGCTATTTCACAAAATGGGAAACTGGTTGTGAACCGGGCTTATGGATCGGCCGACCTCGAGCGCGACGTCCCCATCTCCAGCAACTCGATCTTCGACGCCGGCTCGCTCACCAAACAGTTTGTAGCTGCCGCCACCCTTATGCTGGTGGAAGAAGGAAAACTATCGCTCACGGAAGACATCCGCAAGTACATTCCCGAATTACCCGACTATGGTCAAAAGATCACCCCCGATCATTTGCTCACGCATACTTCGGGACTGCGCGACTGGACCGGACTGCTACCATTTTCCGCCAACAAACCCGATGCACTTACCATGGTATTACGCCAGCGCAATACCAACTTCGCGCCAGGGGAGGAGTGGGCTTATTCCAACAGCGGTTACGTTTTGCTGAAAGAGATCATAGCCCGCACAACGGGCAAACCTTTTGGAGAATTTGCCGCCAAACGTTTATTTGAGCCATTGGGCATGGCATCGACCAGCTACCGGGATGACCTGCGCGATATCATCAAACAACGCGCCCTTGCCTACGAACAGGAACAGGGACGCTGGAAAATGACCATGCTGCTCGACAACGACCGTGGCGGCGGAGGCGCATTACTCACAACCGCTACCGACCTGCTGATCTGGAATGAAGCGCTCAACCAGGTGAAATTAGGACGCTTTGTTACCGACAAATTGCAGGAACCGGCCCGCCTCAACAACGGGCGGCAACTCGACTATGCACGGGGACTCATGCTGGATACTTATCGCGGCAGCAAAGAGATATGGCACTCCGGCAGCGCCGCAGGCTACAAGGGATGGCTGGGCCGTTATCCCGAACAAGGGCTCTCTATCGCTATACTCTGCAACTCGGGTGATGGCACCAACCGCATTAACTTCGCGCATCGCATCTTCGACCTGTTTGTTCCGGCAACCAATACACCAGGAGAACAATCAGCAAAAGCGCCCGCATCAGCCACCGACACGAATCTCGTAAAGGTTGCTGTAACCAGCTTTGCCGGCATTTATTTCAACGAAAGCAATGGAGAAGCCTTGCGCCTGGTGGCTGATGGTAACAAACTACGCATTGGTGGCGGAGCGTTGTTGGAAACTGTTTCCACCAATCATTTCCGCTGGACGCAGCCTGTGTTACAATTCATGTCGCAGAGTATCTTTGACATACAGGTCACATCGAATGACCAGTTTGAATTGACGACTAAAGAAGGAAAGGTAACGCGCTATCGCCGCGCCAAAGACTATACGCCCACTGCCGAAGAGCTGAAGGCATTTGCCGGCCGCTACGAAAGCGACGAGATAGGAACCGTATTTGAGCTCATCGCCGGAGACCGTGGACTTGAAGTGCGGATGGAACATGCTCCCACCAAGAGAGTGCCGCTACGGCCGGTGGACTTTGAGACCTTCAATACCAGCCAGATGTTCTTCCGCTTCATTCGCGATAAAGCAGGTAAAGTGGTCGCTTTCGATTACACCAATCCCGTTGCACGGCATGTCGCATTCAAGAAACTATCGGAAAAACCGGCAGCCCTTGTACGCAAAAGATAATCTGCCGGTAATGGTAGAACGCATCAGCAGCAATGCTGAATATAGTTGTCCACTCCGGGTGAAGGTTACTAATTCAATGCTATAAACAGCACCTCATCAATGTTGCACCGGAAAGAAGGTCCTTAACAGGAACATCAACAAATATGGTGCGGCGGCCACGAGGATCGCCCCGGCAAACGCTTTTTGTTTGTTGGGGTGATTGTTCCAGGCAGTTTCAAATTTGTTATAGATCTTCTCGTCGTAGCTGTTGACGATAAAAATGCGGTGAAAAAGCATGGTGGTGCCTAAGAATACACCCATGGCAAAAGCCATGGCAACTTCCTGCGAGGAAAACCAGGCATTGCGTACAAACCGGAGCACCAGGGCCTGCGCCAATAACACCCAGCCGCCCATGGATACAGAAGCCACATACATGGTTTGCATGCGCGGCGCCATAGTGGTAAGTGCCTGATTGCGTTGGTGGTAATAGTGGTAGATCTGAAAATAAGCGTACTCTAAACGTTTCACGGGTTGGGGTCTTTAGGGTTTACGGATAGCTGATACTATCTATAAACGTTTTAGACGAACCTGCTGGTATGCCAAACGGCCGAAAACCCGGCGATATATAACGTTTTTAGTAGGCATCATAGTAGAAATTACCTAAATATCTACAATGCCGCTCACTTCAACTTTTTAAACAGTTCATCGAGGGTAAAATCCTGTTCGGTAAACCCATCCTGTGGCTCAAAATAATAGATCGTGTGATTGTCATCGCCAGCCTGGATGCCGATATAGGCATTTTGATCGCTCAAGGTAGCCAGCGGCAGAAAAAATACGCCCTCATCATAATAGCCATCGTTGCTGTAATCGAGCAACATGCTCAGTTTGGCGATGTCGATCTCCAGGGGGGCGCCCTCATCGAACGGATAGCCGTCCAGCAAATTGGTGATCTCCTGTTGGTCGAGCTGTTTGTATTCGCCCGATTCAAAATACTGGCGGGCGCGGGCTGGTACGGCGGTTTCGGCAAGCTCTTCGAAATAATCCAGGTACTGGCTGATCTCGCCAGGTTTTAAAGTAACGGTCTTTAACATAGAATACGTGATTTCCAATCCATAACGTAAATAATAGGCCTTTATGGTTTTCAGGTGGCCCAATTGTACGAAATAAGGAGCGAGCTGAATTAACATACCTTAAGGAGGTCGCAAGTAGCCCGTGTGACCTCAAATGCGTACATTTGCAGGATGAATAACTGGATATCCGTACAGGAAAAAGACGATTTCTATACCCTTTTGGAAAAGTCGAGCGAGAAACCCCAGATCATCTTTAAGGACAGCACTACCTGCGGCATTAGCGCACATGCCAAATACAGGCTGCAACAGGGTTTTGAACTGATCGAAGGAAAGGCCGATTTCAACTACCTCGACCTGCTGGCCCTGCGTCCCATCTCGAACCTGATTGCCCAGGAACTGAAAGTGACACACCAATCGCCCCAGATCATATTGGTGAAGGACAAACAGGTAGTGTATACTTCCTCGCACCACGCGATCGATCCTGCTGTCATAGCAAGGCACCTGTCGTAAGGCAAGCGCCCCGCACGTGAATGCAACATACTTCCGACCCACAACCGGTAGAGTATAGCCCTGTCCGTTGTTTAGCGAAAAAGCCGTATTTTAAAGGCTAAACCAATCGCATGCAGTTTCCTGCTTCCCTAAACAGCCCCTGGACCTGGTGGCAAAAAACCGGGTTCCGTTTCTTCTTTCTTTTCTACGTGATCTTCCTTGGTCCCTGGGATCTGCTGTCCATTATACCCGGCTTTAATTTCATCGCCCAATACTATTACATCGCCGCTGAAGCCGTCGTAAACTTCTTCAACAAAGTATTGTTCCACATACCGCCGGCCACCAAATCGCCCAATGGCAATGGCGATTATCCCGAGCAATGGATGCAGGTAGCCACCTGTTTGTTCCTGGCGCTAACAGGTACCCTTATCTGGTCGATACTCGATCGCAAACGGAAGGAATATACCAAACTCAATTATTGGTTCTCGCTGGGCATCCGATACTTCATCATATCCATGGGTTTCGCTTATGGCATTATCAAACTTTTTTGTCTGCAGATGCCCTTTCCCAGCATCAGTCAAATGGCTACGCCTTTAGGAGATTACCTGCCCATGCGATTCTCCTGGATGTTTGTGGGCTACTCGTCTACCTACCAGATGTTTTCCGGCGGTATCGAAGTGCTGGCCGCATTGCTGTTGTTGTTTCGCCAAACGGCCACCCTGGGTATACTCGTAGCCACCGGTGTATTCTTCAACGTCATGATGCTGAACCTCAGCTACGATATTCCGGTAAAGATCAATTCCATCTCCATCACGATATTGTGTTTTTACCTGCTGGCCCAGGAAATGCCTCGCTTGTACCGTTTCTTTTTCCTGCAGCAAGCTACTCCCAGTGCGCTTTTTGTATGGCCCTTCGAAACAAAGCGGGGGCGCATCATCGCCATCAGTGCCAAATGGCTCTTTGTAGCATTGACCATATACCAACAGCTCGATTATTCGATACCCGCCTATACAAGCCGCAAGTCTCCCAAAGGAGGACCGGTCCCCGCCGGCATCTACGACGTAATTACCCAAATCAGGAATGGCGATACGGTCACGAGCCGCCTGTCGGATTCGGTGTATTGGCAGAACATCGTATTTGAAAAAACATACGACGGCAGTATCCAAACTTCCGACAGCCGTTTTCGTAAACGTTACGGCCGGGCTTATTTCAATATCAAGTACGACAGTGCCACGCAGGTGCTGGGCTTTCGCCGCGGTTTCAACGATTCTACTTTTCTGGCGCAATTCACCTGGCATGCTAAAGACAGCGTTTGGCTGGAACTGAACAGCTATCCTAATAAAGACTCTATGTACCTGCTGCTGCGACGCAGAGTCCAGGCATTCCCGCTTTCAGAAAAACAATTTCATTGGGTGAGCGAAACGAACCGGTAAAGGGAATTCGATACATTTGGTACCACAAATCAAATAGTACCATCCTTTATGAGTCAGCAACACCCGAATCTGGACATCATCGCTAAATTCTTTGAAGCCTACTCGAAATTCGACCTCGAGGCCATGCGGCTGGTGGTAGACGAGCAGGTAAAATGGACAATTCCCGGGCATCATCCTTTAAGCGGAACTAAAACAGGTATTGAAGAGGTAATGGCTTTTTTTGGACATTTAGGAAAGTCAAACTTCAAGGCCGACCCCATCGTGCTGGGCGTAAATGACCAGTATGTGGTCGATTGTCATCGTGGATGGAGCAATCGCGAAGATGGCAATAATGTCGACATGCTCTGGTGCCTGTTGTGGAAGATCAGTAACGGCAAGATCGTTGAAGTAGTCAATTTTGCTGCCGACCAGCATGAAGCTGATCGTTTCTTTTACAAAGCTTACCAGCTTAAACCCATTCAGGAGAGAGTAGTTTAACGATCAACACCGACATGAATCCCCGCGACACCATGAAACATTATCGATTGCTTGCTTTTTTACTTTGCCTGCAGCCCTTCGGCTCATTTTCGCAAAAACAAACCTTCATCAATCCCGGCGCCGTGTGGCCCGATAAGGACGGCAACCATATACAGGCGCACGGCGGCGGCATCATCCGCATTGGCAAAACCTATTATTGGTATGGCGAACAACGATCGAAGGGACTCGATACCAATTACCGGTATGTGAGCGGCTATCGCTCCAACGACCTCATCAACTGGACCTTCATGGGCAATGTGCTCCAGATCACCGATCCCGAAAACCTCGGGTATCGCTGGGTATTGGAGCGTCCCAAAGTTTTTTACAACAAGGCATCGAAGACCTACGTCATGTATTTCCACCTCGACGATCGCCCGTATAAACTCGCCCGGGTAGGAGTGGCCACCAGTAAAAAGCCCGAAGGCCCCTTTACGTATGTGAAGAGTTTTCGTCCGCTCGGGTATGAGAGCCGCGACATTGGCCAGTTCATCGACGACGATGGTACACCTTACCTCGTATTCGAAAGCCGCCCATCGAAAGGCTTTTACATCGCAGCCCTTTCTGCCGATTATATGGATGTCACCGCAGCAGTGAGCTTCATCAATGCACCGCTTGAAGGAGGCGCTATCGTGCATTATAAGGGATTGTATTACTCAATCGGCTCGGCCCTCACCGGCTGGCGCCCCAATCCCAACAAATACTCCACCGCGACTAGCTTGGCAGGCCCCTGGAGCGAGTTCAAAGACATCGCACCACCCGAAACGGATACCTATGGTTCACAATCGACCATGCTGATCAAGGTAGAAGGGGCGAAGCAAACTACCGTCCTTTTCCTCGCCGATCAGTGGAAGCCCGGCTCACAGTGGGATTCGCGTTATTTATGGATGCCTTTGGAAATAGGTGACGGAAAATTGTGGCTACCCAAACCACAGCCCTTCACCCTGAATGTAAAAACAGGGGAGTGGAAGCTGACTGATACTACTCAAGTTCATTAATCGAACCTGCTGCACATGAGATATTTCAAACGCATCATTGCCGTATTATGCCTGTTGCATACACTGCACAGCCAGGCGCAAGTAAGGACGATAGTCACCTTATCGTCGCCCGACAAACAAACCGCTTGCCTCATCGGCCACGGACCACAGGGGGAGTTACGTTATAAGATAACCTACGGAAAGAAGACGATCCTCGACTGGTCGGTCCTTGGATTGGTGGTAAATGACACCTACCTGCTCGAAAACATCCAGGTGAACAGTGGCGCGCTCAAATTGGTGAAGGAAAGCTTTGCCTGGCCACTGGGCGAAGACGATCACATCGACAATCATTACTGGGAGATCACCTTGCACTGCCGGCCGCAGGGAACGTCCTTCAATATCATCATACGCGCCTATAACGGCAGCATCGCTTTCCGCTACGAACTGCCACGTAATGAGCAGGGAACCATCCAGGCGGAGCTAACGACCTTTGAGTTGCCGGCTACGTCAACGCTCTACCAGTACAACCACGAGTCGGTCTTTACCCCCACTGCGCTCGATACCTTCAGCAATACCTGCGATTTACCGGCCACCCTCACCAACGCACAAGGTTACCTGAGCATCGGCGAGGCCGACAATATCCATTACACCAAAGCGGAATTGAAGAAGGGAAAGAATCCCAATAGTCTCGCCATCACCTTTGCCCGCGATAAGGTGGTAACCTTTGCAGGCGCTTACCGAACACCCTGGCGCACGATCAGTTGTTCGGAAAAAGCCATTGGCTTGCACACTTTCAGTCAGCTGTACCTGAAACTCGCCTCCAATCCGGTGCGGGAAGTGCCGGCCTGGATCAAACCCGGCAAACTCATCCGCGCCCAACTCACGACCCAGGCGGGTCTTGACTGCATCGACTTTGCCGCGAAGCATCATTTTCAGTACATCATGTTCGACGCAGGCTGGTATGGAGCCGAATTCCGTTCCAGCTCCGATCCTACGCAGGTAATACCAGCTATCGACATGCCCAAGGTGATCAGTTATGGTAAAGAGAAGGGGATAGGGGTAATTCTCTATGTGAACTATGTAGGACTGCAGGCTAAGCTCGATACGATATTACCGCTCTATAAGCAATGGGGCGTAGCCGGCCTTAAATTTGGCTTCGTGGATGGCCTCACGCAAAAGGGACTCAGCTGGCTGTCCCAGGCCATACCTAAAGTATATAACCATGGCTTTATCCTGAACATTCACGACAATTACAAACCAACAGGCCTGAGCAGAACCTGGCCCTCGCTGCTCACGCAGGAAGGCATCCGGGGCGACGAGAACAGTCCGGACGCATTTCACAATACCGTATTGCCCTTTACCCGCTTCCTCGCTGGACCCGCAGACTTTACCTTCTGCTATCCCAATACGACCAACAGTTACAGCAAGAATATCAAAGTGAGTATGGCCCAGCAACTGGCATTGACGGTGGTAAACTTTAGTCCGCTCCAGTCGATGCTGTGGTACGGCAAGCCTACGGAATATACCAATGAAGAAGAGATAGAGTTCTTTGCCTTCGTGCCTACCGTTTGGAATGAATCGCACTACCTCGCGGGTGAGATCGGGAAAAACATATCTGTGGCCCGCCGCCATGGCAACACCTGGTTTGTGGGGAATGTAGCCGGACCGGAAGCCTTTAATGGTTCATTGCATTTCGACTTTCTGACAAAGAAGAAAACCTACACTGCTACCATCTATGAAGATGATGGCAATGGCAGTATTCGCAAACGTACGCTGCCAGTTAAACGAGGCGACCGGATGCCTTTCAGCATTGCGGCCAAAGGCGGACAGGCGATGATAATCAGGTAAAAAAGTGTACATTTAGATACCAGGATCCTCTCTCCCGGTTGATTGTTCATATTTAAAACACTTGGCTATGCATTCAACATCTCGCAGAGACGCGATCAAAAAGATCGCTGCCGGCAGCGGCATTATCCTGTTATCACCCAACTCTTTATTTTCAACGCCACGCGTACGCAAAGACCGGCTGGGCATTGCCCTGGTGGGCCTGGGCTATTATAGTACCGACCTGCTGGCGCCGGCCCTGCAGCAAACCAAACGCTGCTACCTGGCCGGTATCGTTACCGGTACACCCGCTAAAGCGGAGGCCTGGAAAAAGAAATACAATATTCCCGATAAGAACATTTACAACTACCAGAACTTCGATTCCATTGCCAACAACCCCGATATCGATGTGATATACGTGGTGTTGCCGCCCTCCATGCACAAGGAATACGTGATCCGTGCCGCCAATGCTGGCAAACACGTATGGTGTGAAAAACCCATGGCCATGACCGTGCAGGAATGCGAAGCTATGATCGATGCCTGCCGTAAGAACAAACAATCGCTGGCCATCGGCTATCGCCTGCAGCACGAACCCAATACCAAGGAGTGGCGCAACATTGTACAGAAACAATTGCTGGGGAAGGTAAAGCAGGTGAACTGCGCGGCAGGTTACCGCGATAACCGCACCGATCACTGGAAGCAGAAAAAGGAAATGGGCGGCGGCGTATTGTACGATATGGGTGTGTACTCCATCCAGGGAGCCCGTCTGGGAACGGGCATGGAGCCCATTGCGATCTTATCCGCTACCACCTCTACTACAAGACCCGAGATCTACAAGAACGGACTCGATGAAACGACGGTGGCTAAACTGGAATTCCCCGGTGGCGTCATCGCCGATATCAAGACCAGCTTCGGCGAGAACATTAACTTTCTCGATATCACCTGCGAAAAAGGCGTTGTCAAAATGAATCCCTACTCCGCCTACAACGGTCAAAAAGGCACCAGTCCGCTCGGAGAGATCAACCATCCCTACCAGGTACCCTTTCAGCAGGCCTCCCAAATGGACGACGATGCCTTGTCGATCTTGCAGGGAAAACCCATGCAGGTGCCCGGCGAAGAAGGATTAAGGGATATCAAAGTGGTGGAAGCTATTTACAAGGCGGCAGCTACGGGCAAGCGGGTAAGTTTGTAAAGCCAGAGACGGTTGCAACATCCTGCAACGAACGCCTTTCCACGACTGTCAAAGTCATAAACAGCAAAGCCCCTCGCGGGGCTATTGCTTTCATTGGTCTCCATAGGTTCAATATCCTGCCGGTTAGTACAATGCCTTCCTGATCACTGCCGCAGCCTGCAAGAGCGCCGTTTGTACAGCGGGCACCTGCGCCAGCGGGTTCAGTAAACCATAGTCATGTATCAAGCCTTCATACCGCGTAAGGGTAACCCGTACACCGGCCTCATTCAGTTTCCGTGCATAGGCTTCGCCCTCATCACGTAAAACATCGTTCTCTGCTGTTTGCACCAAAGCCGGTGGTAACCCTTTCAACTGCTCCAGCGAAGCCAGCAGGGGTGAAGCATATATCTGTTGACGCTCGGTGGCATTGGTTGTATAGTTATCCCAGAACCAGATCATCATATTCCTCGTCAGGAAGCGATCGTCCGCATAGGTTTTGTAGGAGCCCGTTTCGAAATTAGCATTCGTCACCGGCCACAGGAGGATCTGCGCCCTGATCTCCGGTCCCATTTTATCTTTCGCCATCAGCGACACTACGGCCGCCATATTACCACCCACACTGTTACCGGCCACTGCCAGTACTTTGCCATTGACACCAACCTCATGACCATGCAGCGACACCCACTTCGTAGCGGCATAGGCCTGGTTGATCGCAACAGGATAATGTGCTTCGGGCGATGGTGTATAGTCGGGAAACACGGCTGCCGCGCCACTCTCTACTACCAGGTCTCGAACCATCCTGCGATGGGTAGGGTAATCGCCCAGCACCCAGCCGCCACCATGGAAGAACATGAAAACCGGTATATCTCCTTTGGCGTCTTTGGGTTTTACAATATGGATCGTTACATCGATCCCGTCCTGACTGATCTTCTTTTCCGTTTCTTCGATACCCGAGTAGTCGACCGTAACCGATTTTTGTGCACCCACCAATACCTGCCTGGCTTCGGCAGGCGTCAGTTGTTCCATGGGTTTGCCGCCGCCAGCATTGAGGGCTTTGAGGAATTGGCGGACTTCAATTAGAATTTTCGGATCGTTTTCCGCTTTAACGGAATTGTTTGACTGTGCCATGATCGTTGAAGTATTTAAAATGGATAATAAAAGGGAGGCTGGCAATAAATGCCTGCGTAATAACTTTTGCATATTGATGAAGTTGAAAGGTGAAGAAAGTCAACAATGAGGTTGCGTTTGAACGCAGGGGAGGATACGAATAACAGATACACTTAGCGATGCGCAGCAGCGCCTACAGCGGCAGCACTGATCAAACCGGCCACTTCGCGGGGATGCGATACATAGATCGCATGGCTGCCGTCTTCAATTTCCTGCACCATGCTGCCCGCACGTTTGGCATACAACCGCTCAAGGTCGGGATTGATAATACGGTCGGCTTTCGCCACCATATACCAGGAAGGTTTCTTCTTCCAGGCAGGATCGTGGATCACCGCATGAAAAGCCTCATCCGCTACCGGCATTTGCGCCATTGCCATAAACCGGGCCTTCGTAACCGGCAGATCACCGGCAAAATCGGCAGGGAATTGTTCAGGATCAATCCTGTCAAACCCATCAGCCCCTTTCAGTAAGGAACGATATGCCGAAGGATGCTGCTTACCATTATCGGCTTCCGACTCACCCTCATCCGGCGCATGGGCCGCTATGTACACCAGCCCCACTACTTTAGGATCATTGCCTGCCACCGTGATCAAAGCACCGCCATAACTATGACCCACCAGTATACAGGGGCCCTCTACCTGTCCAATCACTTTTTTCACTGCTGCCACATCCGCCTCGAAAGAGGTGAGCGGCTGTTGCGTAACCCACACATGATATCCTTTGTGCGTGAGGATATCGTACACCGGCTGCCAGCCCGATCCATCCACAAAAGCGCCATGCACCAGCACGATGTTTTTAACGGCGCCCTTGTCTTGCGCCTGCACACTGCCAATTTGGGAAACCTGAAGGCCTACCACGACAATGGAGAACATTTTCACGCGAGTGAGGTAATTTGTTTTCATGACTATCTATTTAATAGTTAACCGGTAAAAGGAATTACTTCAAATGCGCCCTGAGCATCCAGGCCATCTTTTCATGCGTTTCCAGCAAGCTGGTCAGGAAATCACTGGTACCCACATCTTTTAGTTCGTTGGCAATAGGAATAATGTTTTCCCGTAAGTGAATGATGATGCTTTCATGGTCGCCCAGTAATTCTTTGATAAAGCCCGGACCGTCATTGGCCGCTCTCGACTGCTCGGAGAGATGCGTCAGCTGTAGATAATCCGAGAGGGTAGCAGGCGCATAATGCCCCAGCGTACGGATGCGCTCGGCCACATCGTCCATCACTTCATCCAGTTGTTCATACTGTGCTTCGAAAAACTTATGCTTGTTATAAAAATCAGCCCCCTCCACATTCCAGTGGGCTTTGCGGGATTTCAGGTAAAGGAGGAACTCATCTGCCAGGATGCCGTTGAGCGCTTGTGCTACTTTCAGCAGGTGATCTTGCGTAATACCGATGGAAGGTTTCATATATTTTGTTTTAGGTAAATGATCGTTGTTTCCTGGTGCAAACTACTTTCAATACCAGGGCATCGAATGGGCTAAACGACCGGCAGGCAAAACCTGTCGACGGGAAGGACGTACCGGGTCATTGCCACTGCCGGCGCCCATGAAAACACCGCTCAATGCTGTATATTTGGATCATGAACGTTTTGATCGTCGACGATAATGAAATAGCAAGAGATGCCCTGAGCCAGATAGCCGGCCGAATCAAAGACATCTCCATCACCGGCGAGTGTGCCGATGCCCTGCAGGCCTACAACCTGCTGCAGGAAAAACCGGTTGATGTGGTTTTGCTCGATATCGAAATGCCGGGCATGACGGGCCTGGAACTCACCCGCAACCTCGAAAAAGGTCCGGTCATCATCTTTACCACTTCAAAGAGGGAATATGCCGTGGAAGCCTTTGAACTCAATGTGGCTGATTATATCATCAAACCCGTAACGCCCGCCCGCCTCATCCAGGCCATCGATAAAGCGCGCGACCTGCTGGAAAGCAAAGAAGAGGAAATGACGATCAGCGACGACGAGTTCATATTTATCCGCGACTCAAACATTATCAAACGCCTGCGGCTCGACGATATCCTGTTTGCGGAATCCATGCGTGATTATGTAAAGCTGCACACGGCCCAGCGGTTCTATGCCATTCACAACACCCTGAAAGCAGTGGAAGAAAGATTGCCTGCGGCCAGGTTCCTGCGGGTGCATCGTTCCTATATCGTCGCTATCGATAAGATCGATACTATCCGGGAAGGGGTGATCGTGATACAGGAAAAGGCCGTACCGGTCGCCGATGCCTACCGGGCTGCCCTCAATAAACGGATGAACGTGTTGTAAACGGTCGGGCCGGTTTTCCCATTCGTCGACCGTTTTTCCTCAACCATAGCTTAACCCGCTGGTTCGCAGGGCCATTCGATAATTTTGTTACCGCAATAAACACGTTACTCCATGTCAGGCAAGCGGATCATCGTATACATCGTTGGCTCATTCATCATAGGCACTTTCTTATTGTGCTATCTTGAATACAATTCCACCAAACACGTCAATGCGCTGGTCACGGCCAATAAGACCCTGCTCGACGAATTCCAGATCACCAAAAACCTCCTCGATGCCGCCAAAAGCAAAGTGGTGATAGAAAGAAAGATCAGGGGATTTATCGAATCGGGCGATACCACCTACCTCTCAGGGCTCGATACGGAATTTCATGAGATACAGTCTGCCCAGCAGTTCCTTAGTTCCATATCCGACGACTCCGTCAGCGTAACCCTTATCGCCGAACTGAACCATTCGATACAGCTTAAGGTCGATCTCTTCCGCAACATCCTCGAAGCCTGGCGGCGGCACGGCACCAAAGCTGCCGAAGACACCATCAATGCCAACCTGCCCGAATGGGTATCGTACGATATAGAAAGAAACGTGCGCAAGATCACCGACGCACGGGGCTATCAGTTGGGACAAATTACCGGCGGCGTTCGAAAGAGCGGTCAGAAAGCGCTTGAGTTCAGTTATATTGTAATGGGCCTTGTACTGCTTGCCGCGGCCATCGTAGTCTTCTACATCATACACATCATTCGAAAGCTTATCCGCTCCGAAAAGATGTTGCGCGATACTGCCCGGGTAAAAGAGAACTTCCTGGCCAACATGAGCCACGAGATCCGTACACCCATGAACGCCATCGTTGGATTTACCCAGCTGCTTGGCCAAAAGCAGCTCGATGAAGACGCCCGGCACTATGTACATACCATCGAACGGTCGGGCGAGAACCTGCTCGCCATCGTGAATGATATCCTCGATATCTCCAAGATCGAAGCAGGTATGATGCGCATCGAACATGTGCCCTTCAGTCTCCGCGGCCTGGTCAACTCCATCGAAACGATGGTGCTGCCCCGCGCCCACAGTAAAGGGCTGCGCCTGCAGGTAGAGATCGACAAAGGCACGCCCGATATCCTCGAAGGAGATCCCGTACGCCTCACACAAATACTGCACAACCTGCTGGGCAATGCCCTGAAATTTACCGCCGAAGGCACCGTAGCCCTGAAGGTGCATGTTGCCGAGCAGCTGGGCAACAATGTAAAGATCAGGCTCGTCGTAAGTGATACCGGCATCGGCATCGAACCACAAAAGCTTAAACATATATTCGGCCGCTTCGAACAGGCCGACGACACCATTACCCGTCAATATGGAGGAACCGGCCTCGGACTCTCTATCGTACGCGACCTTGTACAATTACAAGGCGGCACCATCGAGGTAGAAAGCAATCCCGGCGCCGGCACGGTATTCCAGGTTACCATCCCGTACACCGTATCCACCAACCAGATTGCCGACTCGCACTCGATACCCGCATCACCCTTGCCAGGCACGGGCAATGCAGCGGTAGAAGTGTTGATCACAGAAGACAATGAGTTCAACCAAAGTCTGCTAAGCCACTTATTCAAAAACTGGAACCTCCGTTTCGAGATCGCTAATAACGGACTCGAAGCCATCGAAAAGCTGCGGCATAAGAAATACGATCTCGTGCTGATGGATATACAGATGCCCGTGATGGATGGATACACCACCGCCCGAAAGATCCGCAATGAATTGCGCCTCGATATACCCATCATCGCCATGACGGCCCATGCCATGCCTGGCGAAAGGGAAAAATGCCTCAGCTATGGCATGAATGAATACATCGCCAAACCCGTAAAACAGGAACAACTGAGCCGGCTCATCAGTAAGTTCACTGCCTTTGTAGAACCGGGCGTGCAGGAAACACCACCGGAAGCAGAAGCACTGCAGCTAAGCTACCAGTTCATCAACCTCGAGTACCTGCAGGAAGTAAGCGCCGGCAATAAAGCCTATGAGAAGTTGGCCACCCACAAATTTCTGCAGGCAGTACCCGCGGCATTGGAAGAATTAAAACAGGCCCATTCAAAAGGAGAAGAGCAACAAATGAAAGCAGTCGCCCATAACCTGAAAACAACCATATCGGTCATGGGATTGAATGAATTGCTGAATCCATTGCTGGATGAAATCGAATACTACGAAGGAGATGAACGAAAACTGAACGACGCGCTGGCGGCCATCGAAGAGATCTCCCACAAAGCGATGGGAGAGGCGAGGTTGTTTCAGCAAACGCTGGTTTAACCCAACCTGGCTAGCACCCGTTGGGCCAGTCTAAGGCATCCTGATTCAGGCTGCCTTGGCTTTCCGGAAGGCTGCCGGACTCACACCTGCATATTTTTTGAATTGGGTGCTTAGATGACTCTCATCGGTAAAGCCCAGTTCTTCGGCTATCTGGCTGATCGTGGATTGACTGTACAGTAATTTATACTCCACCAACCGCATCTTGTAAACGGTAACATAGCGCTGTAAACTTTCGCCCGTCATCTTCTTAAAATACTCGCCCACGTAGTTGGAAGAGAGATGGAACGCGCCGGCGAGGTAAGAGATCGTCAGCTTATCTTTCGCATGGATGTGCTCTTTAATGTGCAGCAGCATCTTGTTGATCAGCGGTTCCTCCTCCTGCGAAGCAGGCCTTTTCGCTGTACTAACCGATATATTTCGCGCCAGCGTATTCAACATCAAGGTAATGAGGTGTTGGATATTGTCTTCAAAATACGCCTGCTTTCTGTCGAACTCCTGCACCAGGTTCGCGATCAATCCGGTCACCATGGCACGATCCGTTTCGTCCCTGATCACGAACTGCTCAAAGCGATTGTGCTGATAGAACAGCTGCTCGAGTTGCTTTAGCCAGCTCGAAACCGTGTGCCTTTCTGCCACATTCTTATAGCCGGTTAGAAATACTTCCGAAAAACGGATCGAGCAAAACCTGGTGGGCGTATTACTCTTGAAACCGCGGCAATCCAATGGCGTAAACAGAAAAATGTCTCCGGTCCGATAGGGGAAATGGTTCTCATTCACCTCCCGCACCCCTTCACCATCCAGGATCTGTACGATCTCGAAGAAATGATAGACAAGGATACGCTCTTCCAAATCGCCCAGGTCCGACACATACAGTTCAAACGGCTGATGCAGGTTCTTTTGCTTCATAAACCTTCAAAGTTACAGCACAAACCCTTGTTTTTAAAAGTCTGCCCCGACAGCCTGCCAGTAGTTTTGCAGAACAATCAATTGTAAAAGATCATGAATACAGTCACCCATCAGGCCAGCCTCCTGCAATATTTTACCACCGGCGACGGTGTACGTATTGCTTACCGCCTCGAAGGCCCCGTTGGCAAACCCGTGCTCGCATTATCCAATTCCATCGCTACCACACTGCACATGTGGGACGATCAAATCCCCGTATTCACCCAGCACTTTCGCGTACTGCGTTTCGATACACGCGGTCATGGAGCCTCCGGCGCCCCGGCCGGAGATTATTCAATAGACCGTATGGGACACGATTTGATCGAGCTGCTGGATCACCTGCAGCTGGAGAAGGTGCACTTTTTGGGGCTTTCACTCGGCGGCTTTATTGGACAATGGCTCGCTATCCACGCCGGGCATCACGTTGACAAACTCATCCTCGTCAATACCTCTCCTTATTTGGCTCCGCACAATACATGGAACGAACTGATTAAATCACTACGCACCGAGGGCAACATGCAACCTTTTGGCGAGATGTTCATCCGCAACTGGTTTCCGGAAAACTACCAACACCAACACCCTGCAGTGATTGCTACATTCAAGGCCATGGTGTTGACCACTGATCCGCAGGGACTCGCCGGTTCCTTTGCCGCCGTTCGTGATGGCGACTTCCGTAAAACCAATGCACTGATCACCAACCCAACCCTGGTCATTGGAGGATTATATGATGGCGTAACCTTGCCCACCCACAGTGAGGATATCGCAACCACCATCCCGAAGGCCAAACTATTGTTGCTGCCTGTTGTACATATGTCGAATGTGGAATCGGCTGAACCGTTCAATAAAGCGGTCATGGATTTCCTGGTAGGGTAGCAGCGCCCCTATTCAAAGAACGGCACACCCGGTATCGCATATTTCTTCATACCGGCCTCATTGATCTCTACACCGATGCCCGGCTTGTCGCTTACAGTGATGAAGCTATCTTTCACCCATTCACCCTCGAAGGTGATGATCTCTTTGAACATGGGTTGCGTGTGAAAATACGACTGCCACTCCATGATCATAAAGTTGGGCACCGTGGCACACACATGCGCACAAGCCATCGCTCCCAAAAAGGAGGCCACCATATGCGGCGCAAAAGGAACATAGTATAAGTTGGCCAGGTTGGCAATGCGCTGTCCTTCACCCAGTCCGCCACATTTTTGCAGATCGGGCATCACGATATCGACCGCGCCGATCTCCAGCATGCGCCGGAATCCATAGGCCAGGTAATGGTTTTCTCCGGCACAGATGGGCGTACTCGTCGATTCGGTGATCAGCTTGTAGGCCTCCACATTTTCTGCCGGGATAGGTTCTTCCAGCCACATCAGGTTCAACGGCTCCAGGCGTTTTGCAATGGTTTGCGCCGTCACCGCATCATAGCGTCCGTGCATATCCGCACAGATGTCGATATTGGGTCCCACGGCCTCGCGCGCTGCCGACAGCTGGTCGTACATGCGTTGCAATTCGGCCGGGCTCGCCGTCCAGTTATAAAAATCATATTTATTGGGGTCGTTGGCCTGGTCAAGGTCGAACTTGATGGCATTAAAGCCCATTTGCTTTGATTTCTTCGCTGCTTCGGCAAAATCGGAAGGCTGGGGCAGGTTGCGCTGGTACAAAGCCGTATCGCAATACACCCGCACCTTGTCGCGGAACTTGCCACCCAGCAATTGGTACACGGGCAGCTTCAACGCTTTGCCGGCTAAGTCCCACAAGGCTGTTTCAATGGCCGACAATACGGCAATGTACATGCCCGATTGCGCACCCTGGAAAAAGCCCGATTTACGGATATCCTCAAACAAGCGGTGCACGTTCAGCGGGTTCTTTCCTTTAATGCGCTCTCCAAAGTTCTTTACCAGGTGATAAGTACCAGGAATGGCGTCCACGCCTTCGCCGCAACCCCAGATATCCTGGTTACTATATATTTTCACAAAAAGGCTACCGCGTATATAGCCGCATTTGATATCGGTGATCTTCAGATCGGAAGGGGGAGAAGCCATCGGCGTCCTCTCCACCGCGGCTTCGTATTCCCTTCCAAAAGCAGATAATCCGGCCAGTGGCGTCATCGCAGCCGCCACCGCCGCCTTGCTGATAAAATTCCTTCTTGAGTGATGAGCCGTCATAGCAAATAGTTTTATGATGTTCAGGTATATTCAAAACCCACTTTTACCAGGTCCTGCCTTTCAAGAGTTCCTGGATCTGGCTTTTCGGCACCGGCAGTTTGTCGATATGATCATTGAGCCATTTAGAAAAGTCTTTTTCAATATCATCACTCCAGCGGTTATCGATCTGCCCCGGCGTATATTTGCCTTCGCGCAGCCGCTGGTGGCCAAACATGTCCCGCAGCCGCACGATCTCCGAGGTCTTGATCACTTTTTCGGCGAGGTGTGGGGGAATGAAGATGACGCCGCCATCACGGCCCAGTACTACATCGCCCGGCATTACTGTAGCCTTACCGATGCGCGTGGGTTGATTAATGCCCACCAATGTGGTATTGAGATCGCCGGCGGGATTGTTGAGGTGATGCGAAGGATGGTAACTGCGAAAGAAAGACGTGAAACCGCCAATCTCTTTCAGTCCCTTGATATCCCGCACCGCGCCGTCGTATACGATACCATTGCCTGTTTTAGCATAAATAGAATTGCCGAGGTTGTCGCCAATGGTAGGACCATCCTCATACGCATCGAACTGATCCACCACATACACATCGCGCTTCACCAGCAGATCAATGGGCCAGGAGTTCTGCGACTTGACACGTTTATCACGCACGCCAAACTGATCGATGACGCGATGAATATCCGGTCTCCCGGGCATAAAGATGGCTGTCACGGCACGCCCCACCAGCACACTGTCGGGATTTACCGTTTGCCAGCCTCCATCATATTGGTGTTTGTAGTTCTCATTCTTCAGCACCGCCCAGGCCTCCTCCAAAGTCACCAGCTTCATACGATCGAGCAAACTATCCGGCACTTTGGGCCTGCCATCGGCAAAGCGATCGCCTTTCCACTCGGGCGTAAGCGCGATCAATTGATCGCGGGATATCTGCTGGGAGTAGAGTGTGACGCCATAACTCATCAGGCACGTCGCGAGCACCATTCCCTGCCAGTATTTTAGTAAGTGCATAACCTAGCAGTTTAAGAGTAAGAAGATTGTTGTTGATCATTCGTGGCAGGTTGTGTTGTTTTACCAGTTGAAGCCTCTTCAGCCGGTGGGTGGTTGTGCCACCAGCTCGCCAGCGATGAGCCCGTGATGTTCATGACCGGACCAAAGATCGCGGGCGCCAAACCGGCCGTAGTGAGCTTGCCCATTGCCAGCGCCAGCCCCGAAGCCAGTCCGGCATTCTGCATACCCACCTCCAGCGCAATGGTCCTGCAGTCACGTTCATGAAAGCGCAGCAAGCGCGCACTCCAGTACCCCATAAAGTAACCCAACACGTTGTGCAGTACGGTAGCGATCAGCAGCAGCGCGCCCACCTGAAGCAGGTTGTCTCTGCCCGCAGCCGTGATGATGGTAAGGATGATCGCAATACCCGCCATCGACACCAGGGGCATCGCTTTATCGAGCCACTTGAATTTGCCATGCACGAGATAATGAAACCCTAAACCAGCGGCCGTAGGTATGATCACGATCTTGGTGATATCCCATACCATGCCCCAGAAGTTGATATCGACAAAGCTGCCGCCCAGCAAACGCATGAGCAGCGGTGTTAAGAACGGAGCAACCATGGTGGAGATTGTCGTTACTGAAAACGATAAGGCGAGATTCCCCTTGGCGAGGTAACACATCACATTCGAAGCAAGACCACTCGGACAGCATCCCACCAGGATGATTCCGGCCGCAATTTCATTGGGAAAATTAAAGGCCTTCGCTACGGCGAAGCCTACCAGCGGCATGATGATATAATGGCAAACAACGCCAACAATAATTCCCTTGGGCATGCGCAGCACGTTCGCAAAGTCCTTTAAACTTAATTCCGTACCCATACCAAACATGATGATCTGCAAGAGTGGAATGATCAACCCCGATAATTTAAAGTCGCCAACTGTTTTGAAGTGCCAGGGATAGTAAAGTGCCAGGCTCACCACAGCCATCACCATCAGGGTATAAGAGAGGCCCTTTAGTAATCGGTGTTGCCGGAAGGCGAGTGCCAGGCAAAGGAAAAACAGCAGCAGGATCCAGCCACCCCAGCTGTGCTGCCCCTGTATCGCGAGCACCCCATAGACGACCAGGGTGGCCGCGGATAACAAGTAAAACAAAGTCGATCGTTTCATATGGAAATCGTTATTGAATTAAATATGGGACTCAACTCCAGATCCTGTCATGTGAGCGCACATCGTTCCACTGCGGGGTAGGAGCGAAGTACGATTTATCGTTGGCATGCAGGTGCTGCTTTACCACTTCATCATTCAGTTCTATGCCCAATCCCGGCGCCGTCAACGGCAGGTTGGCAAACCCTTTCGTGATCAGCTTCCTGCCATCGGTCGTTTTCACCAGGTCTTCCCACCAGGGAAGGTCGATCGAGTGATGTTCGAGCGAAAGAAAGTTTTGTGTAGCCGCCGCACAATGAACGCTTGCCATAAACGAAATGGGAGTACCCGCCTGGTGCATCGCCATCGCCACGCCATTCTCCTCGGCATAGTCGCCAATGCGCTTTGTCTCCAATAAACCGCCCGAAGACGCCAGATCGGGATGCACGATATCCACCGCCCGCTTATCGATCAGCGGCTTGAAGTATTTAAGCAGGTAAATATCTTCACCCGTAAGACAGGGCGTTTCCAACGCGTCGCTCAAAGTCTTCCATTGGTCGGTCAACTCCCACGATACGATATCTTCCAGCCAGGCCAGCCGGTACTTTTCGATCGCTCTTCCTAAGCGGATCCCATTATTCAGATCGAAGTGGCCGTAGTGATCGGAAGAGATCGGCGTTTCATAGCCCACCATGCTGCGTACATTTTCTACAATGCGCGCCAGTTCCTCCAATCCCTTATCCGTGATCTGGATCTGCGTCATCGGATGCAGCGTATTGGCGTACGACATGGAGTTGCGCATGTCACCCCACTGTGCCAGGTTGCCCTGCGCATTGCGCCACGCATCCGCATTGACCAGGGTGCCCGGCTTATCTTTCAGTTCATTGATCGATATATCCATCTTTAACCAGGTGTATCCCTGGTCTTTCAGGCGGTATTGGATCAGGCGCTTTTGTTCTTCCGGCGAACTGGCCTCGGGCGTATCGGCATACAAGCGCACTTTATCACGGTATCGACCACCCAGCAACTGCCAGGCCGGTACATTGTATGCCTTGCCGCACAAGTCCCACAAAGCCATCTCCACGCCACACACGCCACCGGCCTGCCTCGACTGTCCGCCGAATTGCCTGATCTTCTTGAATAGCATCTCCACATTGCAGGGATTCTCACCCAGTATGCGGCTCTTCAACATCAGGGCATAGCGTTCATCGGCGCCATCGCGCACTTCGCCCAATCCGTAAATACCCTGGTTGGTATCAATCCGAATCATCGCCGTGCGACCCAGTACCGTGGTAACACAATATCGCATGTCGGTAATCTTAAGGTCAGAAGGTGTCGAGAACCGGCGCACCTTTTGAGTGCTTTGCGCCACCACTTCTTCAATGGGCAACATAGCGCTCGCCGCGCCAAGGGCAATACCACCGAGGGTGGTTCGCTTCAGGAAAGAACGGCGGCTGTTCTGTGCAGTATTTTCCAACTCTCCATTCTCATCAACGCCAGACGTCATCGATGATGCATGGCTGCCAACGCTCCCCGTTGCAACAGGTTGAGCTATTTCAACAGGTACGGGGTCCTGCAACCCCAGTTTGTTCAGGATCTTTTGAGATGGTGTCATAACAGATAATTTTAGATGGTTTGTGTAAGGAGAAGAACAGCGTAGCCCGCAGGCAACGCCTCACCAGGTTCGTTGCTTCATGAATTCATCCAGCTCCTGGCGGCTCATCGGCAGTTTATCGGGATTGGCATCCAGCCATTGCAGAAAATCCTTTTTGATAGCATCTGTCCATTGTGTGTCGATCTGTCCGGGTGTATACTTCCCTTCGCGCAGCCGTTGATGGCCAAAGGCATCGCGCAAGGAAATAAACTCTGCATTCAATACTACTTCTTCCAACAGGTGGGCAGGAATGAAGACCACGCCGCCCTTCTTGGCCAGTACTGCATCACCGGGCAAAACAGTGGCACGCCCGATACGAATGGGCACATTGATGCCCCCCAGCATCATCTGTTGTATGTAAGAGGGATCATAACCTTTGATCCAGCCATTGAAACCTTTGATCTCTTCCAGACCTTCTATATCACGAACCGATCCATAAAAGATCACCCCGCGGGCCGATTTGGCATAGATCGCATTGCCGAGGTTATCGCCGATCAGCGTACCATCCACCACTTTTCCATAACTATCGGCCACATAGATATCGCCATTCTTCAACACATCGATGGGCCAGCTATTGGGCGCCCCAATGCGGGCTTCGGCTTTTCCCTTGTCTTTAATGATCTTGTCTACATCAGGACGCAAGGGCATATACTGAGCTGTAACGGCCCGGCCCGTCATCACCGAATCGGGATGGATCACCATCCATTCGCCTTCAAACTGGTTCATGTATCCTTTGTTGCGCAAAATGCCCCAGGCCTCTTCGAGGTGCACGCCTTTCAACCGTTCCAGTAGCTTATCAGGCACCTGGGGCCGGCCATCGGCCGATCGTTCGCCCTTCCACTCTGGCGTTAGTGCTTTGAGCTGCTCAGCCGTAAGGCTAACCTGTTGCGCCTGCACACAGGCACACGCTATCGTTAGTAACAGGAGAAAGAAGGTCCTTTTCATATAGCAGGTTTAAATTGTTGGCAATCGTTGGTTGGCTTTATAATTTGATCTTTTGTTTCGGGGGCGCTTCCGGCACCGCGTGTTTCTGTTGCAAGTTGCCGATGGCCTCAAACTCGTCGAATAGTTTGGTACTGAGCTTTTCAAAAATGCTGTAGTAATCTGCATACACCGCATGATGCTTCTTATTAGGCTTGTATACATCTGGTAATTCGACCGTGTCGGCTGCTTCGTCCAGCGTTTTGAAGATGCCCATCTCTGTTGCACTCAGCAGCCAGGCGCCATAACTCACGCTGTGCGACTGCTGCCTTACGCGTACCGGCTTATTGAACATATCGGCGATCAATTGTGTGCAGAAGGGGATGGTACCAAAACTGCCGTTTACCGACAGGCTCCTGATATTCCGCTGCTCGGCCAGCGAGCGGCCGATGCTGTAGATTTCATATAAAATACCTTCGATCGTAGCGCGTACAAAATGCTTGCGCTCATGTTTGATGTTCAATCCGAAGTAGGCACCCCGGGCGTTTGCATTCCAGATCGGCGCCCGCTCACCCAACAGGTAGGGGAGAAACAACAACCCATCTGCCCCCACTGGTACCTTCGAAGCCTCTTCGATCAATTGCTGCATGCTTTGTTCTGCATCGAAGGGATTGGTGAAATCGCCAAACTGCCTGGTGAACCATTCGAAAATATTACCGCCATTATTCGTAGGGCCACCCGATACATAACTATTCTCTGTTAGCAGGTAGTTGAAGAAACGCATCTGCTCATCCTGTAGAACCGCATCCCCCATCACGCGCACCGCGCCGCTGTCTTCGATCGTGATCGTAGCATGGCCTTCTCCTTTCACGCCGTCACCCAGGGTCGCCAGGCAACCATCGCTCGAGCCAATTAAGATCTTCGTATCGGCCCCAAGACCCAACGATTGCTGGTAAGCCCGCTTCAGTTTGCCCGCCTGAGCAAATACCGGTGCCAGCTCGGGCAGCCGGGATGCATTGATGCCCGCGTACTGTAAGGCGTCAGGTTCCCAGCTGATCGTATGAATGTTCAACAACCCAGTAGCCGAAGCAATACTGTGATCGATGAGGTACTCACCCGTTAGCTGGTGAATGATATAACTCTTAATGGAAAGGAACTTGCTGGTTTGTTTGAACCGCTCTTTATCAAGGCTCCTGATCCACGCGATCTTCAACAGCGGGCTCATCGGATGTATCGGCGTACCCGTAGCCGCATAGATCGACCGGCCCAAAGCCGACTGGCGCAGCTCCAAAGCTTCCTTTTTAGCACGGTTATCACTCCAGGTGATCGCATTGCCCAGCGGATTACCATTCTTATCCACCGCCAGCACACTGTGCATCGCCGCACTGAAACAAATGGATACTACTTTGTGCTTTTTCGGATGAATGCATTCATTCAACAGGTTCTTCAACACATACAGGGTGGTGATGAAGATCTGCTCCGGATCCTGCTCGCTATGGTCTGGCTCAGTATGAAAAGTTGGATAATACCCCTTCAGGGAACCGATAACACGCCCGTTGAGATCGAAGGCGAATACCCTGATCCCATTGGTTCCTAATTCTATCGTAATAATGCATTTCATGTTTAACGAGGTTATTTATTACGCAAATGATTATTCCTGAATTCGCTCGGCCGGTAACCAGTCAGTTTTTTAAAGGTGGTCGAAAAATGTTGTGACGAATAGAAGCCGGTGTCCAGCGCAATGTCGGTAACACTGATATCAGGCCGTTTCAACATTTTAATAGCTTCCGAAATACGGATGTTAATGAGGTAATTGATGGGCGAAAAACCGGAATAGCTTTTCACCCGCTCCGTAAAAAGGGTAGTACCCATACCTACCAGCGCCGCCATTTCTTCTACTGTCCATTGATGGGCAAGGTTTTCCCGCAATACTTCTTCCAGCCGCATAAAGGTTTTGGGAAAGTCGCGCCCGGGATGACTTTGCCGCGTCATATGCCGTGTGATCTGAATCAGTAGTTCGTCGATGAGGTGATTGATACGCGCCTGGTAGCCGATCTCATGGCCAAACAATTCAGTCTGAATACTCTTGAGGATCTTACCCGCATCCTGGAAATGAGAAAGCACCGGCGAACTGCTGAGCGATAACAACTTACCGATGGCAGCGCCTTCCGCTTCCGATAATCCGCTCCATTTACCCGGCAGGATATGACCATTCTCCTGTTTCTGAATATTAAGATGCACCCAGGTAAAAGAACCGATCTCCAGCACACCATGGTCGCTGCCAAACGATGTGCCGGGCATTATCAAAACCACATCGCCGGGGTATAAGACATATGCTTCGTGGTTGAGGCGCCACTCGAACTTGCCTTCTATTATATAATATATGCGGATGCCTTCGGTGGCAGTGGAGGGGAATGCGTGTAACTGAATGGAGCCATTCTTTTTTGCGCCCACTTCCAGCAGGTGCGGAAACAACCGCAGCTCAGGAGATTTACCGTGTTGGAGCACAAATTGATTCATATGGCTTAAGCAGTTAGGCTGAAACAATCGCTAAAAACGGAACCTCTATAAAGAAAGGAAATTTATTCGTGTCAGATGTACAAAATTCAACGCAGTTTTATTTTGGTAGTTTTTGAGGCGAATAGCAGATAATTTGCTACCGTAACGATTATCTCACCAAAACAACTTGCCGGTATGAAAAAGCTCACCAGCGGCAGGCCATCCCGCATCGCGGGACCATGGCTGCTTTTCATCTTTCTTTTTCTACAATCCGCCGCCCACGCCCAAACCATCACAGGAACCGTATCGGATGAAAAAGGTACGAAACTTTTCAACGTATCTGTGTTGATAAAAGGAACCTCACAGGGAACCACCACCGATAGCGTTGGCAAATACAGCCTTGCTGCTGCAGCCGACGTTGTACTTGTATTTAGTTCCGTAGGTTTTAAGAGTTCAGAAATACCAGTTGGCGGCCGCCGGGTCATCAATATTACGCTTACTTCCGATGGACAGGATCTCGGCGAAGTGGTGGTTACCGCACTCGGTATCAAAAAGCAATCCCGCGCACTCGGTTATTCAGCCACCAGCGTAAAACCAGAAGAACTCACAGTAAACCGCACCAGCAATGTAATGAACTCCCTGCAAGGAAAAGTGGCCGGGGTCAATATCTCCTCGCTGGGTACCGGCCCGGGCGGCACGTCCAAAATAAGGATACGCGGACAATCGTCGCTGGCCGGACAAAACAATCCGCTCATTGTTATTAATGGTGTACCTGTCGACAATACCAACTTCAACGACAACACCATTTCCGTAAAAGGAGGGGGCGTGTATGCGGATGGTGGTGATGGCCTTTCCAGCATCAACCCTGACGATATCGAGAGCATGACCATCTTAAAGGGGGCACCTGCATCGGCCCTCTATGGATCGCGTGCAAAGGATGGGGTAATAATGATCACGACTAAAACAAGGGGAAAAACAAAAGGCATTGGAGTTACTTACAACCTCAATTATACCAACGATACACCGCTTGACTTCACCGAATACCAAAGCGAATACGGACAGGGAGAGAACGGTGCAAGGCCAACAGCGCCCAATCCCACGTCGGGCCAATGGTCCTTTGGCGAAAAGTTTGCCGGCCAGTCACACATACTCTTTAACAACCTCACGGTTCCCTATCAGCCACAGGGTAGTCGCATCAAGGAGTTCTACCGGAACGGACAAAACATAGCGAATACCATCGCTTTCGAAGCAACCAGTGAAAAAGGAGGTTTAAGACTTTCACTGAACAATACCGATAACCAGGGGATCATGCCCAATAACTCCTTCAACAGGAAAAGCATCAATCTCGGTTTTAGCTACAATCTCACGGAAGAGTTCCTGGTGTCGGGTAGCGTTAATTATTCGAAGGAGTATAATAAAAACCCGCCCAATATTGCCAACCAGGACAACTCCATTCCAACCACACTCATGGCCATGTCTACCTCCATGCCATTGAGTGTACTGGATGCCAACAAATTCAATGCAGCCGGTAACGAATATCCCTGGTCACGGTTTACCAACCGAACCAATCCGTACTGGGTATTGGCCAGTCAATTCCACAATATCAGGCGCGACCGCTTATTCGGCAACGTCGCCTTAAAATATAACTTGTTACCCTGGCTTAGTGTGCAGGGCAGGATGGGGCAGGACTATTGGTCGCGCGATGAGGACGTGAACAATTTCCCCACGGGCCAGGCATCGCGTGCTGCGGCGCCTCCCGGTTTTGTCAATGGTATATTTACCCAGGAGAGCCGTCGCTTTCGTGAAACCAATCTGGACTTCCTGATTAATGCCAACAAAGAATTTGGCGATATCGGAGTAAACCTGACAGCCGGTGGCAACCGTATGCGCAAGCGCTCGGATATCAACAATGTGGTGGTCACCGATTTCATCATTCGCGACCTCTACACTGTACAGAATGGCCGTGCCAAGGACCCTGTGTACACGCTAATAGAACAGGGCGTTAATTCTTTATACGGATCGGCCGAAATCAACTGGCGGCAAACCGTCTACCTCACCGGAACGGCCCGCAACGATTGGTTCTCGACCTTATCACCGGCCAACAGGAGCATCCTCTATCCATCGGCATCGGCCGCCTGGGTATTCTCCGAACAACTCAAAACTTCCAGCTGGCTCAACTTTGGCAAACTACGGCTCGGCTATGCAGAGGTAGGCAGCGATGGCGATGTAGCGCCCTATGCCGACCAGTTGTTCTATACCCCAAATGCCAACTTCATCAATAACCCCAGTGGCACACCCGTACCCGTTGGTACCAGCAATATCGCCAATGGAGCCACCGGTACCACATTGCCCAATCCTAACCTAAAGCCAAGCCGCGTGTCGGAAGCAGAAGTCGGCCTGGAATTGCGGATGTTTAACAACCGGGTAAATATAGACGTTGCTGCATACAGAAAGATCACCAAAGATCAAATCGTTTCCGTGCAGATATCCGACGCCTCCGGTTATTTCAATACCCCGATCAACAGCGGCAAGAGCCGTAACTATGGTTTCGAAGCGATGGTCAACCTGGTCCCCATCAGGAACCGGCACTTTAGCTGGGAGTTTACCGCCAATACCTCCTATAATATCACCAAAGTATTAAGCATCATCACCGACAAACCCGGCGAACGCATCACTACCGGCACCCACGTATTCAATGGCGAAACCCGCCAGGTAGTAGGAGAAGAGATCGGTCAGATAGCCGGCTATGCCTATGCCCGCGACGCCAAGGGCCAACGGATATTTCAATCGAATGGATTGCCCTTA
The DNA here is from genome assembly GCF_029223285.1 of Paraflavitalea sp. CAU 1676. GTDB lineage: Bacteria > Bacteroidota > Bacteroidia > Chitinophagales > Chitinophagaceae > Paraflavitalea. The sequence goes on from NZ_JARHUJ010000016.1 coordinate 33,576, forward strand.
CGTACCGGAGATTTTGTATTGTTTGGCAGCGCACTTCCTAAATGGGTTGGCGGCTTTATGAATACGTTCAACTATAAGGGCGTACACCTGATCGTTTTCGTGGATTATAAATTGGGCAATAAAGTACTTTCCGGCACCAACTTCAATGCGGTGCGGCACGGCCTGCATCAGATGACCCTCGAAGGCAGGGTTAGCGGTGTCAAAGGAAATGGCGTAGATGCAAACGGTAATCCCAACAATGCAGTAGCGCCGGTACAAACCTATTGGGAACACCTGCGTTCTCAGCAGATCGTTGAACCTGTGATCTATGATGGGGGCTATTGGAAGCTGCGGCAATTGTCGCTGGGGTACGACTTCACCAAACACCTCCCGGCCAAATGGCCCATCAAGGGTGTGAAGCTTGACTTTGTAGCCATGAACGTATTCATCATCAAGAAGTGGGTCGATAATATCGATCCCGAAACCTTTGGTTTTGGGTCCGACAACCAGGTAGGGCTCGAATCGCCGGGCCTGCCTACGACACGCAGTCTTGGTTTGAACCTGAACATCAGGTTTTGATTAGCTACCGCTATAGCCACAATGCTATCATTCTAAAAAGAAAACAAATGAAAAAGATATTCCGCTATATAGTACCGGTATTCCTTGTCTTCGCGATTAGTTCCTGCGAAAAGGGATGGTCGGACCTCAACGTGAACAAAACAAGCCCTACGTCATTAGATCCGGCCCTGTTGCTCAACCAGGCGGTGATCAACAGTTCATGGCCGGTAAAAACGCTCGTATTCGATGTGGGCATCGTGCAACAAATGATAACGCCCAATGGCGGTGTACTGGCAGGCGCCAATTTTAACCAGGATAGCCGGGACATCACTACCCAGCCACTTTGGACGGCCTATTATCAAAGTGTGATCAAGAATACCTACGATGCCCTGACCCGCTCCAAAGACCTCACGGCGCGTCCCAACATGTACCAGATGGCACGCATCTACCAGGCTTATGTGTTTATGATCCTCACCGATGCCTATGGCGATATCCCTTATACTGAAGGGGGCGCCGGCCTCACCAGCCGCATCCTCTTTCCGAAATACGACAAGCAGCAGGACATCTATCCCAAGCTCATCCAGGAGCTCACAGAAGCAGCAAACGCTCTCAATGCCACTGCCACCATTGAAACCGGTGATGTATTATATGCAGGCGAAGTGGCCAAATGGAGGAAGTTTGCCTATTCACTCTTATTGCGCGCGGGTATGCGCCTCGTGAAGATAGACCCGGCCAAGGCACAAAGCACCGTACAGGCAGCAGTAGCCGGTGGCGTTATCACCACCAATGCCGACAATGCTTATATCCGGCACGACGCCAACTTTACGCAACCCATCGGCGGTACGCTTAATGGCAGCGAAGCTGCCAACTTCTATCTTACCAAACCATTTGTTGATCAACTGAAGAACACCAACGACCCACGCCTGCAGGCCATCGCCATCCGATATGTGGGAGCCGCCAGCGGTGCGGGTCAAACAGTGGCCGTCGGCAGCACCGATCCCGCCAAGCAGATCGGTATGCCCATGGGGAAAGACAATGGCACCATTGCCGCAGCGGCCACAGCCGACGGCCTCGTGAGTTTCTATGATTATAGCCAGGTCGACCGGCGCCGCATGGTAAAAATATCTTCCCCGGTATTTCTCGTCACCGCCGCGCAAACTAACCTGCTGCTCGCCGAAGCCCGCCACCGTGGCTGGATCACCGCTGGCACGGCCGCCCAGTATTTTGCTGACGGTATACGCGCCCATATGGACCAAATGGCCTTATACGATCCCAATAGCGCCGTGGCTGGATCTGCCCGTGATACCTATGTGGCCGCCAACCCGCTGAACGCCGGCACCGAGCTGCAACAGATCAATACACAATATTGGATCGCATCTTTTCTCATTGGTCCCGAAGCATTCGCTAACTTTAGAAGGAGCGGATACCCCGCCCTTACACCCAACCCCTACGGACAACCCAATAATCCCGATGTACCCAACGGCACCTTTATCAGGCGGCTCACGTATCCCACCTCCGAACTGAGTGTGAATACGGACAACGTGAACACGGCTATCAGCAACCAGGGGGCCGACAAACTGAGCACAAGGATTTGGTGGGATAAACAATAGCAACATGAGCGAACACAAACTACGCAGCCACGATTGGTTTGGCAGAAAAGACAAGGACGGCATTATTTACAGGAGTTGGATGAAGAACCAGGGCATGCCCAATGATATGTTCGACGGGCGGCCTGTGATCGGCATCTGCAATACCTTCAGCGAACTCACCCCCTGCAACGCCCATTTCCGCGATCATGCCGAAATGGTGAAGCGGGGTGTATTGGAAGCCGGTGGCTTCCCGGTGGAGTTTCCCATCATGAGCCTGGGTGAAACACTATTGAAGCCCACCGCCATGTTGTTCCGCAACCTCGCCAGTATGGATGCCGAAGAAAGCATCCGCGGAAATCCCATCGATGGGGTGGTATTGCTCACCGGCTGCGATAAAACCACGCCTTCAACGGTGATGGGCGCTGCCAGTGTAGGCTTACCTACGATTGTGGTACCCGGCGGCCCGATGCTGAACGGGCATTACAAAGGGCAACAGATAGGCTCCGGAACCCATGTGTGGAAATTCGACGAAGACATGAAGACGGGCAAAATGACGCAGGAAGATTGCGAGTTTGCGGAAAGCTGTATGAGCCGCAGCATTGGTCATTGTATGACGATGGGTACGGCCAGCACGATGGCCTGCATGGTAGAATCGCTTGGCCTCACGCTGCCCGGTGCAGCAGCCATACCAGCGGCCGATAGCCGCAAAAAGCAAATGGCCCAGCTCAGTGGCCGCCGTATCGTAGAAATGGTGCGGGAAAACCTCACGATCGATAAGATACTCACCCGCGAAGCCTTTGAGAATGCCATCAAGGTGAATGCCGCTGTAGGAGGATCGAGCAATTTCATCATCCACCTCATCGCGATCGCCGGCAGGATCGGCGTGCCCCTGCAACTCGAAGACTTCGACACGCTTGGCAGCAAAATACCCTTGCTGCTGAACCTGATGCCATCGGGCAAATACCTGATGGAAGACTTTTTCTATGCAGGCGGACTACCCGTGATATTGCATGAACTGCGGGAACACCTGCATAAGCAGGTGGTGACCGTTACCGGAAAAAACCACCACGATAACCTGCAAAAAGAGGTGAAATGTTATAATGAAGAGGTGATAGCGCCGCTGTCGAAACCGTTTATGCCCGAGGCGGGCTGCATCGTGATAAAAGGAAACCTCGCCCTGCATGGCGCGGTAATGAAACCCTCGGCTGCCACGCCGGCCCTGATGAAGCACCAGGGCCGGGCCGTGGTATTTGAAAGTATTGAAGACTATCATGCCCGTATCGATACACCCGACCTTGATATCGATGCCAGTTGTGTGATGGTATTGAAATACGTGGGGCCAGTGGGTTATCCCGGCATGCCCGAAGTGGGCAATATGGCCCTTCCCAAAAAGCTGCTGCAGCAGGGGGTAACCGATATGGTGCGCATCTCAGATGGCCGCATGAGTGGCACCGCCTATGGCACAGTGGTGTTGCACGTCGCCCCCGAAAGCGCCATCGGCGGCAACCTGGCCCTGGTAGAGAACGGTGATATGATCGAACTCGATGTGGCGCAGCGCCGCCTGCACCTCGACGTACCTGAAGAAGAACTGGCGCGGCGCCGGGCAGCATGGACTCCCCCCAAACCCGCCGCCAGCCGCGGATACGTGAGCCTTTATATCAAACATGTATTGGGAGCCGATAAAGGGGCCGACCTTGATTTTCTGCAGGGCAATTCAGGATCGGCCGTTACCAGAGATTCGCATTAAACCATCCCTGGATCACAACACGCCATATGAAATTATACAAAACAAGCTCGGGCCCCGTCGCAGAAACCGAGGGCCGGTATTACCGGATCATCGAGAACTGGGAAACCCTAGTCAATGACGACCAGCTATACGAGAAACTCGAACACCTCATAAAGGCAGCACCCGCCACTGAAGATGATATCATCGATGAGTTGCTGCCACCCATGGGCAGCCACCAGGAATTATGGGCCTGCGGCGTTACCTATTTACGCAGTAAGATCGGCCGGCAGGAAGAGAGTCAGGCCGCCGGCGGTGCAGACTTCTATGCCAAAGTGTATGAAGCAGAACGCCCCGAAGTATTCTTCAAATCCACCTACCATCGGGTGGTTGGTTCAGGCGCACCCGTACGCATCCGCAAAGACAGCACCTGGGATGTACCCGAACCGGAACTCACCCTTGTGGTTACCGCAACCGGCAAAATAATCGGCTATACGGTGGGCAATGACATGAGTAGCCGCAGCATAGAAGGGGAGAACCCTTTGTACCTGCCACAGGCAAAGACCTATGATGGCAGTGCAGCAGTTGGCCCCTGTATATTTGTAACCCGTGAACCGTTACCACCTGACACCACGATCCACCTCGCCATTAGCCGTAATGGCCAGGAGGTATTTACAGGTACTGTGCAGATCAGTCAAATGAAAAGGACACCCCAGGAACTGGTGTCCTTCGTATACCGGGAATGCAGCTTTCCGCATGGCAGTCTCATCATGACAGGCACAGGCATCGTGCCCGGGCACGACTTCACCTTGCAAAGTGGTGATCGCATCGCCATCACCATCGACGGCATTGGTACACTCCAAAACACCGTACAATAACGCATGACCATCCTCATCATCGTACTGGCCATCGGGTTACAGATATATCTTTCGGCCAAGAAAGTGAGTCCGTTCCTATCCTTATTGATAGTAGCCATCCTGGCCGGGCTCAGCCTCGGCATGAAACCCGGCGAGCTGTTGCAATCCATCGAGAAAGGAGTGGGTAGTACCCTGGGCGGATTGGCGCTCATCATTTGCCTCGGCGCTTTTCTCGGTAAGATACTGGAGGTAACCGGCGCGGCTGAACAGATCACCACGACGCTTATTCGTGCATTTGGCATTAGTAATATCCAATGGGCTGTAATGCTCACCGGTTTTCTCATCGGTATACCGCTCTACTACAATGCGGGCTTTGTGATCCTGGTGCCGCTGGTGGTAGCGCTCACCCGTAAAACTGGCCTGCCCTTGTTGTACATCGTGATCCCGATGGCAGCCTCCCTCAGTACCACGCACTGTTTCCTGCCACCACATCCCGGTCCGGTCGTGCTCGTGAAAGCATTCAATGCCGATATGGGCAAAGTGCTGCTGTATGGCATCGTTATGGCCATCCCGGCCGTCATCGTGGCCGGCCCCTTGCTGGGCAGGATACTTAAAAACTTAACCACTCCAGCGCAGGACCAGGCTTTGACGGCCGCAGCGGCAGCCAGCCGGCAACCGCTGCCTTCAGTAGGTGCCAGCTTGTTATTCGCCCTGATGCCGGTAGGGTTGATTGCCATGGGCGTATTGGCAGCGCAGTTGCTGCAAAAAGAAACAGCGCTGCACAGCGTCTTCCATTTCCTCGGCGATCCGGTGATCGCCTTATTAATAACCGTGCTATTGGCCGTTTACTGGCTGGGTATACGGGCTGGCCAAACCATGACGCAGATGATGAAACTGCTGTCGGATGCCATTGCAGGAATCGCCATGATCCTGTTGATCATAACGGCAGGCGGCGTATTCAAGCAAGTACTCATCGATAGTGGAACGGGCAGTTATATAGCAGGTTTCAGCAGTCACTGGCAAATGCCGCCTTTGTTGTTTGCCTGGGTCATTACTGCCTTGTTGCGGGTGATGATCGGTTCAGCTACCGTGGCCGGCATCACGGCAGCGGGTGTTGTTGCGCCCTTGCTGACCGCGGGCAATGTATCGCCCGAGCTGATGGTGCTGGCCGTAGGGGCGGGGAGTGTCTTCGGCTCCCACATCAATGACTCCGGCTTCTGGATGTTCAAGGAGTTCTTCGGACTCACCCTTCCTCAAACCCTGCGTTCCTGGACGGTCATGGAAACCGTTATATCTGTCATAGGGCTGGCAGGGGTATTGGTGCTGGAAGCCATTTTATAGCCTGTGAATCTTTAGTCAGTCCCGAAAAATACGTTCAACAGCTTTCCCGCCTCGATTCGATCCGTTAATTTTGATTGTACGGTATACACACAGCCGGCAAAGCATTCCTGTTATGAACAAAGGCTATAACGACATCCAGTGGGTTATCCAGCGCAATCTTACCAATTCGAACGATCTACAACAGCTGAAAACAGCCTGTTCAGCAATAGGTGTCGACGTCCTGGAGATCGACATTATCCCATTTACCAGTCAGCTACCCGATTTCTCAAAAGACAAGCAGAGCATATTCTATGGCTCCACTACCATGGGCAAACTGGTGATGGCCAACGCGGGCCTTCAGGCTGGATTCTTTTTCGACCCGGCGGCCTTCTCGATAGCCAATTACCTGGATAAATGGGGGACGCATATGTTGAATCATGGTGCTCAGGTTACCTCTTTTAACGAATTGATGTCGAAAGACTATGAGGCAGACAAACTCCTGTTCATCCGTCCCGATGACGACAGCAAATCCTTTTCCGGGGAGGTAAAGCAGTATAGTGAGCTCAGGCAATGGTTTGATCACCTGAAAACAGTGGAGAACACAGACCTATCGCCAGATAGCCCGATCATTGTATCTGAGCCATATCATATTCACTTCGAATGGAGGCTTTGGATTGTCAATAAAAGGGTAGTGGCCGCCTCCAAATACCGGGAAGACTTCCGGCTGAAGAAGGAGCGGGGCTGTCCGCCCGAAGTGATCCGCTTTGCAGAACAACGTTGCCTGGAATATACACCGCACGACCTGTTTGTGATGGACATCTGCGAAACAGGTGGCAACTATTACATTGTTGAATGCGGCTGCCTGAACAGCGCTGGTTTTTATAATGCTGATATAATTGTGATTGTCAGCGAGGTGACGGAAGCATTTGCAAGGAGGAATAAATAGACAGACTTGTCTATTTCAGTCAAAACCCCTACATTTGTTCTGAAATTGCCAGGTATGGATAAACCAGGTCCCAAAGAACGAATACTCGAAACAGCTTCCCGACTGTTCCACCAACAGGGGTACAACAGCACCGGCATCAACCAGATACTGGAAGAAGCTAAAGTGGCCAAGGCCAGCCTCTACCAGCACTTTACCTCCAAAGACGATCTCGGCGTGCATTACCTGCAGGTAAGCCGGCAGGAGTGGTTCGCCGGCCTCGACCAATGGACCGGCAAAAAGAAATCAGCCCTGCAGAAACTACTGGCCTGCTTCGATTTCCTCGAATACGCCATGCAGCAGAACGGATTCCGTGGTTGTAAGTTCATCAATATGCTCTCCGAAATTGGAGATACCAGCCCCGTCATGTCAAAAGCGATCCTCGAGCATAAAGCACGCCTGAGAAACTACCTGAAAGCATTCATACAAGATGCCCTGACCAGCCAATCAGCGGCTACTATCGATCTCACCGGCGACGCCATCTACTTATTGTTTGAAGGCGCCATCGTAGAATCGAAGATCTATAAACAGCCCTGGCCCATCCAAAAAGCCAGGGACATGGCCAAACTTCTGCTAAGCCAGCGCTAATTTTTTTAACCATAAATAGACAGACTTGTCTACATCAAACCAGCCATGCAAAGACGAACACTCGTAAAGAAACTTGCAGCCATCGCTGCGCTGCCGCTAACGGGGATACCTGTTGCCGCCATCGCTCATAAAGGTGAACCAGCACCCGAAGCGATCGCGACTCCCCGGCCAGCCGCTGCACAAGCCACATTACTACAACCCGACGACCCCGCCAGCTCCCTGGTATTCGATCCACCACAGGAAATCGCACCCGGCGTTTATTTCCTGAAAGGCAAAACCACCTATTTCGCCAGCGGCAATTTGCAGGAGGTGGAATGCAATAACGGCTGGATCATCTTCGACGACTTTGTGCTGCTCATCGATGCCAATTATCCGGCAGCCGGTCCCACCATCCTGCAGGAGGTTCGCAAAACGACCAACAAGCCCATTCGCTTTGTCTTCAACACGCATCACCATGGCGATCACCTCTACGGCAATGGCTACTGGGCACAGCAAGGCGCAACTGCCATCGCCTACGAAGGGTTGATCGGCGAACTGCAACGTTTTGAAACTGGCTATTATGGTACCAATCCCGGCCGCTGGGAACAGGTAGCACAAAAAAGAAGCGACCTGAAAGGCTTTACCTTATTGCCCCCGCCTGTCACCTTCAAACAAAGCATGGTGATAGAAGACAAACACCGGCGGGTAGAACTCTTGCACCTCGGCACCGGCCACACCATGGGTGATGGTGTTGTATGGCTACCCAAAGAAAGCATCCTCTTCACGGGTGATTCCTGCCTCAATGGCCCCTATAACCTATTTCGCGATGCCGACATCAAATCCTGGATTCCCACCCTCGATCGCATGGCCGCGCTGAAGCCTGCTATCCTCATACCCGGCCACGGCGCCCTGGGCAATGCTGAGACCCCCGAACGCCAACAACACTACTTCAGATCGGTATACGAATGGGTATCCGCAGCGAAGAAAGCCGGCAAAACCTTTGAACAAATCGCACCAACGATACCCGCGCTCCGGCAAATCATCGCCGCCGATCCCATAGCCGTCACCTACCTTATACCGGCACCCGAAATAGCTCCAGGATTCTCACTCGAAGCCCATGTAAAAAGAATATTCGAAACAATCTAAAATAATACGAGATGGAAAAAAGATATCCCATACCGCCCTTTACGGCTGAGACCGCCCGTCAGAAAGTACAGGCCGCCGAAGACGCCTGGAACACCCGTAATCCCGAAAAAGTAAGCCTCGCCTATACCATCGATACCGAATGGCGCAACCGCGTCGATTTCGTACATGGCCGCGAAGCGGTGCAACAATTCCTCTCCCGCAAATGGGAGCGGGAACTGGATTATAAGCTCAAAAAGGAACTCTGGGCCTTCACCGAAAACAAGATCGCCGTGCGCTTCGAATACGAGTGGCACGATGCCGCCGGACAATGGTATCGTTCCTATGGCAATGAAATGTGGGAATTTAACGAAGACGGGTACATGCAGAAACGATATGCCAGCATCAATGATGCTCCCATCGAAGAAAAAGACAGAAGAGTATTGTAAAAGAAAGCCGGTCGCCCCACCAGGAGCAACCGGCTTCTTCGTTCGTTAAAGCCCGCTACAGGGTCTTCTTCAGCTTCACTTCTACTTTATCGCCATCATTCTTGATCGTTACCGTCTTTTTAGCTACAGCCGTGGCATTGCCGCTTACATTATACGTCGTCGTATTGGCAGTAGAGCCCTGGAACATACCATTGATGTAATGGTCGGTATAACCCACCGTTTCTGTGCGGCTAGATGTGTGTACATAGCCAAACTCCGAATACAACAGGTATTCCCCCTCTGTGAGGTTGGTGAACTCGAAATGCCCTTCATTGTCGTACACCGTAGCCACCTTGATACAGCCCGCTGCGCCGTCGGGAAGGGGAATGGCGCGACCTTTCTTGCGGGCAGCATCATTCAGCTTGATCCACTCTTTAAAGAAATCGGTATGCGGGATCAGGATCACTGTAGTGCCTGCCCTGGCATGTTGCTTTTTATTGATGTTCAGAATGGCCATCCCCTTCAACATACCTTCATTTTGATTGTCACGCGCAAAGGCCACACCCAGGATCACCGAATTACCACCTGTGATCATTTTCATGGTGGCAACTTTGTCGAAGGTGGTAGTAAAAGGATTGAAATCGATCTCCCGGTCTACGAGCAGTAGCTGTTGTCCATTCGTTTCGATCTCCACCTTCCACAGGCGCCTTGTTTCTTTATCGATATAATATGCATACCTGTCTTTGGTAGCTTCTTCATACACGTTAACCTTCCACACCTTGTGCTCGCCGGTCAGGCTACTGGTGTAAATATTACTTTTCACTTCCTCGATCAGCGCTTTCTTCGTATTGCCAGCATTGCCGGGCTTATAATCGTACACTGGAAGCTCAGCCCTGTAACCCGATGTAAGTGGCAGCGACCCCAGCAAGTACGGATAGGTATAGCTGTCGAAGAAATTATTGGCCACCGCCTCCTTGATAGCGTGACGTCTCTTCGTTTGCTTGTCGTAATAATGTCCCGTCACTTCCTTGCCATAATGCACTACCATTTGGCGTGCCTTACTGTTCGATGACCGGTAGATGGGGTGAAAAGTCTGCCCATGTGAAATACTCGTATCGATCGACACCTCATCACCTCCCTTTACCTGCAGGGCAGTGATCACTTTCAACGCTTTGTCATCGGCATTGATCTTAATGGTAAATGTGCTGATCTCCATTTGCTGACCACCTATATTCGCGTAACAACCCATTTCAAAAACACCGTTTTTGATCCACTGCTTGTCCAGCGCCTGACCGCCAGGCGCCACAACAGATTGGGCATTGCTACAAAGGGAAGCGGCAAGGAAAAAACCGGAAGCCAACAAGCGGGCCCGGAGACGATAGGTAAGATGTATATTTATCATGAGGGTGAAAATGATCGGTGTAAAATAACCGGCAAATCCCGAAAAAAAAAACACCTCAAAATTAAATAGTCCCCTTACCAATACCATTCCCCGAAAAGAAGTAATTATTTCTACTGGTTTTCCAGTAGTATACTTTCACCGATCACAATCTTACTTCTTTGCCCGCATACCTAAGATCACCTGGTACACGAACAAAGGCACCGACCAGCCCATCCAAAACAGGGAAGGGGAGATCGCTTCAAATGTCCCAAACCCGATATGCAGCAGGAATTTAAGCACCAGGCCCGATACGATGAACGCCAGCGTAACGATATAACTGCGCGTCATCCATTCCTGGTGCAATACGAATTTCTTACGCAGCGCCGCCCAATAAGCAATCACCGTAGAAATGATCCAGACACTCACCCAAACCTGCAACGAGAAGGCATACGCCCAGTTTACTTCGTAGGCAGTTGTATAGCTGAGGATCAGCGCACCTACCGAACTCACCAGGATAGCCAGCAGGTACAGCACACCCAGCCAGCGATGCAGGTTAACATACCGGGTCCGCAACCGTCCCCAGAATTGCAGCGGACCAAGGATCAAAGCCCCGCCGCCGCCGGTGATATGCGCGATCAGCACCCAGCGCAGTGAAAAATACTTATCAAGCGCAGCAGGCGTCATTTCGAGGAAATGATCGGCGCCGCGCATAAAAAAATGGGTGATTAAGAAAATACCGATCCAAAACAATAATTGTGGAATAGTGATCAGCTTGGACAAAGGATACTGCCTGGTGCTGCTACCGGTCCCGGAACCTTTTATCATCTGCGACATCTCTTTCATTTTTTGGGGATGAATAATGAGCCCGCAAATTCGCAACGGTATGTCGGCCATCCAATAACCGACTTGATAATCAGGTACCGAAAAATTATTCGGTATGGCTGTCTGAAGGACCATCGCAGGGAAATGATTAATTTTATCCCTAAAGCGTATAAGATGTACGAGAGAAAGATAAAGGAAGACCTCGATTGCGGCATTGTAGTGGCCATGAAGGTGTTTGGCTCCAAATGGAAACCCTGCATCATCGATGCCATTGGTCGCGGCATTAAACGCCCCAGCGAGCTGCACCGCGCTATTACCAGCACCAGTGCAAGGGTCATCGATATGCAATTGAGCGAACTGATGGCGCACGGCATCGTAACCCGGAAGATCCATGCAGGTTTCCCCCTTTTCGTCGAATACAGCCTTACTGCCGTAGGCGAAACGATATTGCCCATCCTGGAACAGTTGAATACCTGGGGGCTGAATAATAAGCATATCCTCGACACCCCGGAAGAAAACGGGGCAACAGGAGAGGACGCCTTCCTTTCAAACAAACGCACACCCGTTAGCAGCATTTGCTAACTGCTCCCCACGGAATAAAAGTCCCCCCCGATGCTTTGGCAGCTTACTGCCCTTCGATGCCTTGTTGCCTGGGCGCCTCCATTCCCCCCCAAAAAAATTCCATTTCCCCCTTTGGCCAATTTCAGTTAGATTCGTAGCAAAATCGGTATAGCTTATACACTTGCAAAGCACACACCCATGCTAAAATTCACTAACCATTGCTCCAAAATTCTGGTGGCCAGTCTGTTCCTGTCAACAGCCGCCAGTAGCCAAACCAACAACGGCTACACCCAATACGTCAACACCTTTATCGGCACCGCCCCCATGAACGATCCTAAGATCCTTGGGTACGAATTGCCCCGCGGATGGCGCTCCTGGGCCGGACTTACCTTTCCCGGTTCCTCCCTGCCCAATGCCATGGTACAGCTGAGCCCTATGACCGAATACGGATCCGGTGCCGGCTATGAATACGAAGACTCCGTCATACTCGGATTCACCCATACCAACAAAGGCCACTGGAACCTATGTAATATTCCCATCCTGCCCTTGTCTGGCGAAGGCGCCACCTTTGGCTCCCGTTTCTCCCATAAAAAGGAGAGTGCGGCGCCCGGCTATTACCAGGTTTATCTCGACGACTACAACGTCAATGTTAAGCTCACCTCCACCTTACGTTGCGGCTATCACCAATATGAGTTTAAGAACAACACTGGCCGCAAGCTCCTTTTCGATCTCGGCAAAGCCAACAGTCGTCCCAATACCTGGCGCATAGAACAGGCTGGCACCAACGTGATCCAAGGGTTCCAGGGTGGTGAAAACGTGTACTTCTACGCCATTATCAATACCAACATCGAAAAGATTGAAAGGAAAGACGAAGGCCAGCGCAACGGCTACGCCATCGCTTATCTCGCTGATGGCAGCACCGGTCCGGTAGAAATTAAGATAGGATTGTCGTTTGTTAGCATGGACAATGCCCGTCGCAACCTCGAACAGGAGATCGGCAACAAATCATTTACTGACATCCGAACTGAAGCCACCAATGTTTGGGAAAAAACACTGTCCACCATCCAGATAAAAGGCGGAACCGGAAAACAGCAACAAATGTTCTACTCCTGCCTGTACCGCTCCTTGCTTTGGCCCGCACTGCGCAGCGACGTTACCGGCGAATACACCGATGCAAAAAGGAATGTGACCAAGGCCAACTTCAATTACTATACAGAACCCTCCTTGTGGGATACCTATCGCAACAAAGATGTGTTGTTAAGTCTGATCTCCCCGAAAGTAGCCAACGATGTCATCAAGTCGATGAAAGACGTAGGTGAGAAAACAGGTTTTATACCCACCTTCTTCCACGGCGACCATGGCCAGTCAACCATCGCCGGCGCCTACCTCCGCGGTATCGGCGATTTCGACATCAACGCTACCTACCAGTTGCTTTTACACAATGCCAATGTGGAAGGACGTGCACGTCCCCACCTCAACCAATACCTGAAACTCGGTTACATCCCCGATCCGGAGATCGCCAATCCTCATGTGGAAACAAAGGCAGCAGCCGGTGTATCTAAAACCCTTGAATATTCCTACGACGACTATTCCCTGGCCCAGATCGCCAAAAAGCTGAAGGATACAGCCAACTATCGCATCCTGATGGAGCGATCGAAGAACTATCGCAACATGTTCGATCCCTCCACCCGCTTCATGCGCGGCCGGCTCGCCAATGGTAACTGGATTACCCCCTTCGATTCAGAATACCCGTATTACGAATATATGTACCGCGAAGCCAACGCCTGGCAGGTGTCGTTCTTTGCACCACACGATATGAAAGGATTGATCAAGTTATACGGTGGTCCCAAAGGCTTCGAATCCAAGCTGGACTCTTTGTTCACCGTACCCTGGAATCCCAAACACATTGCGCGCAACGTAGAGTCAATGATCGGACAATATTGCCATGGCAACCAGCCCGATCACGAGGCTCCCTTTGCCTATTACTTTATTGACAAACCCGCCAAATCACAGAAGATCATCGATACCATCCTGAATACCTTGTATGGCATCGGCGACGACGGACTGGCACTTTGTGGCATGGATGATGCAGGGGAGATGTCGGCCTGGTATACCTTCACGGCACTTGGCCTGTACACGTTTTCGGCAACCGATCCCGAATACCTGGTCACCGTACCACTGTTTGATGAAGTGAAATGGAAAACCAGTACCGGACTAACGATCACGATCACTAAAGCAGGTAAAGGAAGAAACCTGAAGTCGATCAAAGTGAACGGTAAACCCATCAAAGGATACTTCGTACCGCACGAATTATTCATCAAGGGAGGAAAGATTGAAATTGGGGTGAAGCCGGCATAATACAATTGCCTATTAATATCTATTTACAGCCGGCCCGTTGGCCGGCTGTATTTTTGGGGGAAGGGCGCCAAACCGCTGCTCCTGCACAACATCATATTGCTTTACATAATCAGGATGCTCGGTCCTCATCCACCGGTCCCACCAGCGGAAATACAACCCGTAATTGCCTTTGAATTTGCTGTGGTGCAGATTGTGGTATACGGAAGTATTGAACACACCGAACCAATAAGAATGCCTGAAGCTGCGCGGCATGATCTCATAGCCCAGATGACCATATACGTTGATCACAAATGAAGCCAGTGAAAACCATATTACCGCCGATCCGTTCATTGGCAACACAAAAGCCAGGATTACAACGATAAAAGCCTCCGCGATCGCCTCCAGCACATTAAACGAATAAGCCGCCCAGGGCGATGGATTGGTAGACCGGTGATGTGTAAGGTGTGTGAACCGAAAAACACTTTTGTGATGCAGCGCGCGGTGCATCCAGTAAAAATAAGTATCATGAACGATCAACGCTAACACTACCGATACCGGCATCCACCATACAGGATAACCGTTATTCTCCCTATACATTATCGTATAAGAGCGGAAAGGGGTGAACCAAACCAGGCAGGCTATCAGCGTCAGCACAAAGCTCGATATGGAAGAGTGCAGCATCTCGCGCAGGAAGTCTTTAACACGGGCCGCGTTACTTTGGATCTTATGTCGTTTAAAATAAGCCTTCCCGATAATATAAAACACTACAAAAGGAATGCCTGCCATCACAAAGTAGCGGAGAAAAGTGATCCAGGTGAGTTCGCCAAGCAGTTTCCAGGACAATGACATAGGTGGTCTGTTTAGGACCTAAAACTAACAGCCAATTATCCAAAAACGATTAACAAAAGATAATTACCGTTTGGAACGGGCAATGCGGGTGCGGATGCGACTCAGGGATACAGGCGTTACCCCCAATAGACTGGCCAGGTACTTGCCCGGGATACGTTGCACTACATGCGGCCGGTCGGTCACCAGTTTCCGGTAACGCTCTTCGGGCGACAACAGCACAAACGACTCTACCCGCTTAACAACCGCACCCAGCAACTCCATCAGGAAATAATGGCGCATGGCCTCGAACTCCGGATGCTTCGCGAACAAAGTCTCAATAGCATCGTATTCCATCACCAGCAGAGAAGTCGGTTCCATCGCTTCACATACAAACCGTGAGGGCTGCTTGAATATAATATTATCATGAGAACCAACGAACAGGTCTTCCCAGGTAATGCTCAGGGTCAGTTCTTCTCCCTGCTCATTGCAGAGCCAGGTGCGCATCAGGCCCGATTTAACATAGGCGATCTTCGACCCCATTTCACCTTCCCGGATAAAGACCTCACCGGCTTCAAGGTGCCGCTCCTTAGCCAGCGACAATACCTTGAACAGATCATCGACGGTCAGGGAAGGAAATAGCTTTAAATAAAAAGATAATTTGTCTGCGGTGAGCATATACGCAATATCCGAAATTTCAGGCAGGCGCACGCAACAAAGCCATAGTAATCGTTCCCGTTCACCCTGACAACTTTTACCGACAAAGATACCTTCAGGGGCCGACAGCCGCCTAAGCAAAAAAGCGTCCCGGTCAGGAGACGCCTTAATGTTAGAATAGTAAACAATCCATCAGCACTTGCTAGGGGCAAACCACCGTATAGGCGCCACCCGTATAATTCTTCCACACCCCATTACAGAGATAATTGATATTGACAGTAAAGACAGTGGGCGCTGCCGGCGGGCCTGGCGTACAGGAAATTACTGTAAAAGTGAGTGGGGTAGTACCCGCTTTTAATAGTTAAGAGATACGCAGGACCGGTCCGTGCAAAAGAAGTTACATGTAAGCGTTATTAAAAATAACCATAACGTTTTAATATACCCTTCCACAACCGCAGAAACTGTTTACCCTTATTCACCAGTATTAATCAACATTTACCCCGCCGTACCACCACGCGTCAATTGCGGCAAAAATTCTCCTCCGCTCATACCGGGTATTGAAGCATTCACCACCCGAATCAGGCGGCCCAGCCATTAGTCGCCCGCATCACCAAAACAGCCCTGCCTCTTTTGCGTTAATACTAACTTATCCAAAGAAAATTTCCCCTACTATGAAGACTGAAACTTCAACCTACCACTTTCCATTTATTGGGGCCGGCAATGCCGACTACTACGAATGGGCATCTATTACCATCCGCCTGAAACAGGAGCCAACCAAACAACAACAGCAACAGATTGCCAAATCCAGACCTGGGGTCTGGAAAACCGATGACGATATCTTCCACGGCAGGATCATCTCGGTGATCAGTGATCAGTTCGTCAACATGTGGATCCAGGAATCCTATGGCAATGATGATGAGGAAATGGAAGACGATGCGGATGACTTTTTTGAAGACAATCCCGAGTTCTACGCCAGCAAAGCATCCAAGGCTGCATTTGAGAAAGATATTGAACGGTGGCTTCATGAAATACACGCCATCTGCCCCATCGAATTCGCCTTCCGCAACGAAGATGGTGAAGCCGGCGGTACTGAATTGTCACCCTGGCATGAACACAGTATTACCTTAACCAAAGAGCTGATCGCTACCTGGTCTGCCGATCCACAACTCGCGCACCAGGGCAAGGAGGAAGCGGAATACTTTCGGGAAGCAGTAGGTGGTATCCTCCATTATGCCGGCATCAGTGAAGGGGAGATCAGCGAACCATTAGCCAGCTACCTCCATCCCGATGGCGAAATAAAACAACTGCTCGAAGCTGCCGATCCCAATGCCATCGGCGACTATCTCCGCAAGATCAAATCTATGGATCACGACGCTGCCAGCCACGATGCCATTCAGGAGGCCATCGACGAGCACTGTATCCAGCTCTGTGTAGAAAGGGAGTATGCCACCATCTATAAGTTGCATTTCCTGTACAGGAAAAAGACCTTGCTGGAAAACCCCATCATCGGACCTTTCATCTATGCAGCCTGGCTAAACAACGACAAACAGCTCATCAAAGAAACCCTGCAGCAGATTGGTCATCCTTGCGAAATGAACAACAACATCGGTC
This sequence comes from Paraflavitalea sp. CAU 1676, assembly GCF_029223285.1. Lineage (GTDB taxonomy): Bacteria > Bacteroidota > Bacteroidia > Chitinophagales > Chitinophagaceae > Paraflavitalea. The sequence continues at coordinate 50,895 of NZ_JARHUJ010000016.1, forward strand.
ATTTTATCGTAAGTGACCTGTTCCCGGAACAGAAATGGGTCGATACTATACAGCTGTTCACCCTCGCGCTCGACAACGAAGCACCAGCCTCCTGTGAATACCTCGAATTGTACTGCAATGCACTCTATGTGTGCCAGAACGATAACACGGGATTACCCATCGACAAAGCCCTGAATGAACGGTTCCTGAACAAATGCCTGCCCTTTGCACCTGCCAATCCCGCCATCTATTTCAATGCGGCCTGCCTGTATGTGGAGATGAAAGATTTTGAAAAGACGCTCGAATGCATCCAACTCGCAAAGAAGCATACATTCGACGGGTATGAAGGTATGATGGAAGCTATTGCTACAGGAAGCATATTCGCTGAATTTCTCGGGTATCCACCCTTTAAGAAGTGGAACAAATAAGCCATAAAAAAACAAGAGGGTGTCTCAAAATTTGAGGCGCCCTTTTTTCTTTTATGGCGCTGTGTGGAGTTTTACTGTGATGGTCTCGGGATTGGGCAGTAGTTTAATGTGAGGACCGGTTAACTCAAGTCTTTGAGGGA
>NZ_JARHUJ010000017.1 GCF_029223285.1 Paraflavitalea sp. CAU 1676
GTTTTGACCACTAGCTAATCTTCTCTTGGAAAATTAACGTTGTGTTCTTAATTATATTAACGCTTCAGAATCTACCATAAGTTTACTTATGTGCTATTGCTTTCCAAACTTTCAAAGATCTTTCAGTTACTTCGGTGCCTCTCGGCTTCTTTTCGCTGCCCTTATTTTCGTTGTGCTTTCAGTTACTTTGGTGCCTTTCGGCTCTTTTTCGCTTCCCGCATTTCGTCGTTGGGGTTGCAAAGGTAGAAGTTTTTCGTTTCCCACCAAATCTATTTGAAATTATTTCAAACTTTTTTCTGCGAGTAAGTGAAACAAGACGTGCACAAAAACGTCCTGAATGAGTACAGTAGCGGATTCAGCTCCTCTGACCTTTTTTGAAAGTATTTTTCACGCGCGCACAATTTCTTTTGCTTCCGTTTATTGCGGTCACTTCTTCATGGCATTTTTTCTTGCAAAGACAACAGCTTACCGCGCCAGTGAGTCGTCGGTGAAGGACGAATCAACCATGTTGTCGAGCAACCCATTTGCTTCTTCCTGTGGCAACTCCTGCACGTTGCGCAGCTTCTTCTCGATGGCACGTGAGCGCACACCAGCCTGCTCGATCACATTGCTGGCCTCCTGCAGCTTCTTCTGCGTCTTCTCCAATATGCCGCCGAAGTTGCCAAACTCAGTCTTCACGGCCCCCAACAACTGCCACACTTCACTCGATCTCCTTTCGATGGCCAGTGTGCGGAAGCCCATCTGGAAACTGTTCAGCAACGCTGACAAAGTCGTGGGGCCGGTGATGATGATTTTATACTCGCGTTGGATGGTCTCGAATAGTCCGGGCGTTCTCAACACTTCTGCATAAAGACTTTCGAATGGCAGAAAAAGTATCGCGAAATCGGTGGTATTGGGCGGGTCGATGTATTTAGATGAAATATCGAAGGCACACTTCTTAATGCCACGAACGAAATTGCGGCGCGATTCCTCTACCAGCTCCGGCACTGCTTTATCATACGCTTCGACCAGCAACTCAAAATCTTCTTTGGGGAACTTGGAGTCTACCGGCAGCCACAACACTTTATCCCTACTCTCTTTACCGGGCAGCTTGACTGCAAACTCTACCAATGCATTTGATCCTGCTTTTGTCTTTACGTTCTTTCCGTATTGCTCGGGAGTAAGCAGCTGTTCGAGCATACTCTCCAGCTGATACTCTCCCAGGATGCCGCGGGTCTTCACATTCGTTAGCACCCGCTTCAGATCGCCCACACCAGTTGCCAGTTGCTGCATATCGCCAAGCCCTTTGTGAACCGCCTCCAGCCTTTCGCTCACCAGCTTGAAAGATTCACCAAGCCTGCTCTCCAGTGTCTTCTGCAACTTCTCATCGACAGTGGAACGCATCTCATCCAGCTTCTTCTCGTTGCCCGCCTGCAGTTCCGTGATCTTCTTTTCGAGTGTTTCCCTCAACTGATCCAGCCGATGCGAGGTAGTGGCATTCTGCTCGGTCTGCTTATTAAGCAACGCAAAGAAGTTCTCCTTCTGGTTCGCACTGAAGTCGTTGAGTGAACGGGAAAAGGTTTCCAGCTGTTCTTTTTGTCTGGCGGCACTTTCCTTCATCGCATTAGCAAGCTGGTCACCAAACAGCTGCAGGGAGCGGGTAAGCTCGAGGCGGGCATCTTTTTGTGCAGCATTGGCTTCAGTACGATTCACGCTGATCTCCGTTTTCACAGCCGATTCGATGCGGCCTATTTCGCCGGTGAGGGAATCAACTTTATACCTGATATCGGAGAGCTGACTGTTGCCATTTTTACCAGCCACCTTCATCAGCAATGCTATTACAACGACCAGCAACAGCAATACTGCTGCCAGCAGAAATATTTCGATAGTCATGGGTCAGTAATTTACAAATGGGTACTACGATATTACGCTTATTTTATGGGAGCGCATCGCTTTTTAAAGGATCCGCTTTCATCTTTAACATAATTCGCCTGCGGCAGCAACATTACAAAAACCAGGTGAGCCCACGGTACGGGAAACAGTATAGCATAAAACATCAACACACGATGAGTCGACCTGGATAGCAGCACAAGGCCATTGCGCTAATTGCCAGAACAACTTACAGACAAAGTAGCTCAAAAAACTTACCAGCCATCAACCACTAACTGCACAGGACAAATGTTTTTTTTCAAAACAATTCTCCATTTTGCTTTGCACATTCATTTGTTTCACTATTTTTGCACTATGAAACAAATGAATACATATCTATCAAGTCTGTCGCTCAGTTGCTATTGCAGCCGAACGAAGGGCTTACGTATGTATGCAAATCAAACACTTAGCTAATCAGCAAACGTTTATAAATGCATCAAAGCCCTTCAGGTTCAGCACTTGAAGGGTTTTTTGTTTTTAGAATTTGGTATTCACAGTTATGCTGCCAGTAACGGCACTTAATGCGTGGTATAACCGAAGTGGTAACGTCATGCCTTTATAGCCCCGTAGCCCAACGGAAGGAGGCGTCTGTCTTAGGAACAGCACAGGGTGAGTTCGAATCTCACCGGGTTACTATTGCGTAACAGCATCATGAGCAAGTACCCAATGCTGGCGATGGGATTGGTCTGCAAAACCAATTGAACAAGGGTTCAATTCCCTTCTTGCTCTCTTGTATTTGTGTGTGCTACGGAAGGTTAGCATAATTGGTAATGCAGCATTCTTGAAAACTGCCGTACGTGAACAGCGTTTGCAGGTTCGGATCCTGCACCTTCCGCGAAATAAAAATGGAGAGCAGGTAGACATTGGTTTGCTACGACATCCTGCTAAGATGTTCCATGCTAACAGCGTGGTAAAGGTTCGATTCCTTTGCTCTCCGCCAAACGGTCCGATGGGGCCGCAAATATTTACCGGGGCGTCGGTAACGACGGTGGAGTTACGACAGACTGTAAATCTGTAACATTAGAAACACAGGGGGTTCGAATCCCTCACGCCCCACTTAAAATTGGGAAAGCCTTCAAGTTGTAAGATTTGAAGGCTATTATCGTTCGAATATGAGAGCTTGCATTTATTCGCCGCAGAACACCAGAATATAATCCTGTTCATTTCTCGCCTGCCTGATCATTGATTTAAGATCTGCAAAATCTGTCAATAGGTGCATTTCATTAAATCCCAGGTCGGCAGAATTGTCTTTGTGCCATACTTCCGGATAAATTCCATTGGCATTGAATTCATCTGCGTCATACCTTTCGCTTATCTCTGCCGCTGAAATTGTATCAAACAAGGTATCGAGTTTTGAAATCACGTCGATACCCAGGTATGAGACCAGGCCTCCGCTTTCATAAAATTCAAATTGTTCCTCAAGTGTCAATTGTTCAATGTCTTTTCCGCCAAGAGATTGATTTGGAGAGAAGATCCCTCTGACAAGTTCAACCGTTGAGTCGTCCTGCCCTTTGGACAAAACATATTCAAGACCCATAAATGAGCCTTGAAATGTTACATGATTTTTAGCAGCAGAAACTTCAAACTGTTGCCTTCCGGCAGATTGTTCCAATTGCCTGAATTCATGCTTACCTACTCTGTAAAGTGTTACCGATTGGCCCATTGTAATCCCTTCTTTAATTGAAACAACTTTATACAACTCTATTATACGCTACAATTAGCAAAAGATGGCTTTTTTTGCCCGCATTTTTTTAATCCGACATTTGTCCTTCTTCTACCGGATGTACAAATCTTTCCCAGCGGCAAGCGTCTGCTTATTTTTCGTCACCAAAGTTTGCCCTATATTTACTGCTAGCCCAACCGATGCTGCTTATGAAATTATTCGCTTTGTCCTTTTGCCTATCGATAGCATTTTTGCTGCAAGCCCAGGTAAAAACAGGATCACTTCTTTGGAAATATACTACACAAGATAAAATCGTTACCAGCCCACGGATAGACAGCAATCATATTTACTACGGCAGCGACGATGGATCATTCTATTGTAATGCACTCAGCGATGGCCGCTTACTATGGAAGTTCAGTACCGGAAAACCCATCCGGTCTTCGGCCATAGTAGCCGATGGCAAAGTATTCTTTGGCTGCGAAGATGGTTTCGTTTACGCCCTCGACGCACAACAAGGAACCCTCCGCTGGAAGTTTGCCACCAAGGGCGAACGTAACTACGATCTATGGGATTATTACCGTTCTTCACCGGCATTCTATAAAGGGTTGCTTTATATCGGCAGTGGCGATGGCCATGTGTATGCCATCAATGCCGGCACCGGAAAAGAAGTATGGCGATTTGCCACCGGCGGTATTGTACATGCCGATCCTGTCATCAGCAACGACACTTTATTCGTCGGTAGTTTTGATGGAAACTTCTATGCGTTGCACGCAGGTACTGGCAAACTCATCTGGAAGTTCAAAACCATCGGCGATCGCTTTTTTCCGAAAGGAGAGATCCAGAAAGCCGCCCTGGTAACGAAGGATGCCGTCTATTTCGGTAGCCGAGACTACAACATCTACGCCTTAAATAAACAAACCGGGGTAGGACTTTGGAATATGAAAGAACAGGGTAGCTGGATCATTGCCACTCCACTCGAGAAAAACAGCAAGTTATTCTTTGGCACTTCTGACACCCATGCCTTTTACAGCCTCAACAACTTTTACGGTGAACTGCAGTGGAAATCGCCGCTGCCCCTTCGGTCGTACAACTCGCCTGTGGCTTACGATAGCCTCATTATTACTGGCTGCTACGATGGCTTTCTGTATGGGCTTGGAGAAAAGGGCGGAAAGATCGCCTGGCTGTTTCAAACGGATGGCAGCAAGAAAAACTATTCAACTGTATTTGATTCAACCGGGCATTTCCGCAGAGACTTTTCCATCTATGGTGACGACGCAGCCACCAAAGCTTCTGAAGCCAAAATACTCAACCTCGGCAGCATCCTCTCAACGCCAGCGATCCGGAACGGCGTTATTTATTTCGGAAGCACTGATGGCAGCCTCTATGCTGTCCGGATAGCTGGCAATTAAGAACGCGTAATCAGCTTTACCTCGCCCAGTCTCCAATGGGTTTCACTTCTTTATTATTCCATACTGTAATAATGGTTCAGGACAGCTCCCTTAATGAGCTAGGTTTTAGCTCATTTATTGCCGTACCTGACGCGCAGATAACGCGCATCAAACGGGAGCTAATTTCGGGAATGCCCGGGCTTGGTCCGGGTTTGGTCCGGGTTTGGTGTGCGTTAAGTGCGCGTCTATTTATCACCATGTCGAAATGTCTTGTACTGAAAAAACTTTACAGGTGGGTAGCTTATTACTGGGAGAGCTTTACAGTCGTTCACAATGATACGGATATAGCTTTACAGTTTGTCAGATTGTACGGATATAGCTTTACAG
>NZ_JARHUJ010000018.1:1793-4815 GCF_029223285.1 Paraflavitalea sp. CAU 1676
AGCTCTTTGACATATTGGGATAAAAATAAGTTGTAAATGAACGAGTGATAGTAATAACTCTTTTAAAGCACTTAAGGGCGTATGGTGGATGCCTTGGCTCTGAGAGACGACGAAGGACGTGGTAAGCTGCGATAAGCTCCGGGGAGCTGCACACAAGCATTAGATCCGGAGATTTCCGAATGGGACAACCCAATACACTGAAGGTGTATTACTCCGCAAGGAGAGTCAACCCTGGGAACTGAAACATCTAAGTACCAGGAGGAAAAGAAAACAATCGTGATTCCCTAAGTAGTGGCGAGCGAAAAGGGAACAGCCCAAACCGGTGTAGCGTGCTGCACCGGGGTTATAGGACCTCATTTAGAAAGCAACATCAAGCTGAACCTTCTGGAAAGTTGGACCATAGCAGGTGATAGTCCTGTAGGCAGAAATTGTTGTGGACGAGAGGTATCCTGAGTACGGCGGGACCGGAGGAATCCTGCCTGAATTTGCCAGCACCATCTGGTAAGGCTAAATACTCCTCAGAGACCGATAGTGAACCAGTACCGTAAGGGAAAGGTGAAAAGCACCCTAAACAAGGGAGTGAAATAGTACCTGAAACCGTACGCCTACAAGCGGTCGGAGCCTGGCAACGGGTGACGGCGTGCCTTTTGCATAATGAGCCTACGAGTTACTCCTCACTGGCGAGGTTAAGTACTTAAGTTACGGAGCCGTAGCGAAAGCGAGTCCGAATAGGGCGACTAGTCAGTGGGGGTAGACGCGAAACTTTGTGATCTATCCATGAGCAGGTTGAAGGTGTGGTAACACACACTGGAGGACCGAACCCGTTAGCGTTGAAAAGCTCTGGGATGACTTGTGGATAGGGGTGAAAGGCCAATCAAACTGAGAGATAGCTCGTTCTCCCCGAAATGTTTTTAGGAACAGCCTCGGATATTAGGTTTGACAGAGGTAGAGCTACTGATTGGGCTAGGGGGCTTCACCGCCTACCAAACCCTGACAAACTCCGAATACTGTCAAATTAGTCCGGGAGTGAGGCTGCGGGTGCTAAGATCCGTGGCCGAGAGGGAAATAACCCAGATTAGCAACTAAGGTCCCTAAGCGTATGTTAAGTTGATCAAACGAGGTGGGACTTCTATAACAGCCAGGATGTTGGCTTGGAAGCAGCCATTCATTTAAAGAGTGCGTAACAGCTCACTGGTCGAGAGGTCCTGCACGGAAAATAATCGGGCATCAAACATACCACCGAAGTTCTAAACTCTAGCAATAGAGTGGTAGGGGAGCATTGCCATCTGCATCGAAGGTGTTCGGCGACGAATGCTGGAGCGTTGGCAAACGAAAATGTAGGCATAAGTAGCGATAAAAGTAGTGAAAAACTACTTCACCGTAAGACTAAGGGTTCCTGATCAACGTTAATCGGATCAGGGTTAGTCGGGTCCTTAGGCAAAGCCGAAAGGCGCAGCTGATGGAAAACTGGTTAATATTCCAGTACCTGCTTTAGTTCCGATGGGGTGACGAGGTAGTGAAAGATCCGCGGGGCAACGGATGTTCCCGTTAAAGGGTGTAGTTATATTTTTCCCAGGTAAATCCGGGAGAGATGGCGAACCTGATAGTACTCAGAAGCTTCGGCTGAAGAGATAGTGATCCTAATCAAACCTCCGAGAAAAACCTCTAAGGTGTGGCTAAAGCAGCCCGTACCGCAAACCGACACAGGTAGTCGAGGCGAATAGCCTAAGGTGCTCGGGTGAGCCGCGGAGAAGGAACTAGGCAAATTGATGCTGTAACTTCGGGATAAAGCATACCACAGTGATGTGGTCTCAGTAAAATGGTTCAACCAACTGTTTAACAAAAACACAGGGCCCTGCAAAATCGTAAGATGACGTATAGAGCCTGATACCTGCCCGGTGCTGGAAGGTTAAGGAAGGATGTTCGGCGCAAGCCAAAGCTTCTGACTGAAGCCCCAGTAAACGGCGGCCGTAACTATAACGGTCCTAAGGTAGCGAAATTCCTTGTCGGGTAAGTTCCGACCTGCACGAATGGTCTAATGAGTTGAACGCTGTCTCCTCCGCGAGCCCGGCGAAATTGTAGTATCGGTGAAGATGCCGGTTACCCGTCACGGGACGGAAAGACCCCGTGAACCTTCACTACAACTTTGCATTGATTTTGAGCAAACAATGTGTAGAATAGTTGGGACGCTTTGAAGCGGTGCCGCCAGGTGCCGTGGAGCGGTCGTTGAAATACCAACCTTTGTTTGCTTAGAGTCTAATCCCTTCCGGGAAACAGTGCATGGTGGGTAGTTTGACTGGGGTGGTCGCCTCCTAAAAAGTAACGGAGGCTTGCAAAGGTTCCCTCAGTACGGTTGGTAATCGTACGCAGAGCGCATTAGTATAAGGGAGCTTGACTGTGAGACAGACAAGTCGAGCAGGGGCGAAAGCCGGCTAAAGTGATCCGGTGGTTCTGCATGGAAGGGCCATCGCTCAAAGGATAAAAGGTACTCCGGGGATAACAGGCTGATCTTTCCCAAGAGCTCATATCGACGGAAAGGTTTGGCACCTCGATGTCGGTTCGTCACATCCTGGGGCTGGAGAAGGTCCCAAGGGTTCGGCTGTTCGCCGATTAAAGTGGCACGTGAACTGGGTTCAGAACGTCGCAAGACAGTTCGGTCCCTATCTGTGATGGGCGTTAGAATATTGCGTGGACATGACCTTAGTACGAGAGGACCGGGTCGTACGGACCGCTGGTGTATCTGTTGTGCCGCCAGGTGCAATGCAGAGTAGCTACGTCCGGCCAGGATAAACGCTGAAAGCATCTAAGCGTGAAACCTTCCACAAGATGAGTATTCTTTTAAGGGTCGTCGGAGACTACGACGTTGATAGGCTACAGATGTAAAACTGGTAACAGTAAAGTCGAGTAGTACTAATTACCCGTACGCTTTAATTTTTTTAATCAATTTTGTAAGAACAACATTGTTAATATCTGTTGCTCTCATTTACAACTTCCCAATATGTAACTTATTGACTGGATATAA
>NZ_JARHUJ010000019.1 GCF_029223285.1 Paraflavitalea sp. CAU 1676
TGTCCTTTGCTAAAATAACTATACAGGTTTCCGGTGATGTCTAAAAGGGTTATACAGTAAAATAACCCTGTCTAAAGTAGTTATACAATGTTAGATAATTTCTTGCTTATTTGACTATACAGGATTTTGATTGTCAATTGTTTTTCTTTCGATCTGCCTATTGTTTTGTCTTTGTTTATATGTTTTTGGCTTCCAAAGTTTTTTAAGATCTCCGGTTAATGTGTGGGCTTGAGCTGGGGTAAGGTCCTGGATACTGGTGTGTGGCCTGATGGTATTGTAAAACGTGACCGCCCTTTGTATAGCTTCCAGGGCCTGAGGCTGGTCTTTGAAGGTGCGCTGCAGGTTAAAAATGGTCTTCAAAATCCCATTTATTCTTTCGGCTACCGCGTTCTCATACGGATCGCCTTTTTCCGTCATTGATATGCGGATCCCATAGGATTGAAGTACCTGAACGTATTGAAGGCAGCAGTATTGGGTACCTCTGTCGGAATGGTGAATCAGTATTTCGGGCAAAGCATCCAGGGACTTCAATGCCATGTGGAGGGCCTGTAGAGGACCTTCGGTGGCAAGTGAAGGGTGTAGATGATAACCTACGATCTTGTGGGAATAAGCATCGGTGATCAATGACAGGAACAGAAAGCCGCCCGCAATGCGGATGTAGGTAATGTCACATACCCACAATAGATCAACCCGATCCACCGTCAACCCTTTTATAAGGTTAGGGTATTTTCTGTAATGGTGATAGGAGTCGGTTGTTCGTACAAACTTCTTCCTAGGTTTATCGACCAGTCCATGCTTCACCCGGAAGTTATGCAAGGCAATCCTCCCCATTTTTATATTATGAGATTGTAAGGACTGTTTAATCAGCTTGTAAATGGTCGGAGTTCCTAAGCCTGGTGCTTCTCTTTTCAACTGTAAAAGAAGCTCCATGACAACCTGATGATCACTGTAGCTCTTTTGCTGATACCAAAGCTTATCATAATAAGCGTGCCGGGTTTTACCAAACAGCTCACAAAGAGGCCCGACGCCAATCTGTGTAAATGTGGTCTTCATGGCTATTACTGTTTGGTGCCAGACTTTTTTCTGATATCAATGTCAAATTGCTTTTCTGCGATATCGATCATGGTCTCCAGGGCAATCACTTTCAATTGTAGATGGTTGATTTGAGAAGCCGCATCCTGTATCGTAGAGTCTTTGCCGGATAAGCCTTTGGGAGATTTTTTAGTGATTGTGGGAGTCGCTGTTTTGAACTCCTTCATCCAGAGCCGGATGGTAGTAAGCCCGACCTTGTTTTCCCGGGCTGCTTGCTGAGGGGTTAAACTGCCCGATGCTAGCTCCAGGGCGATTCGGCACCGATGAGAAGGCGGGTATTGCTGTTTGCGCCTGATATCTAAATCAGGATTGGACGCAAAGCGAACCACCCACGTCTTCAGTGTCTTCGGACTACTAATCCCGTATTTAGCCTTAGCTTCCTCAGCCGTCAATTCCCCGCTTTCAA
>NZ_JARHUJ010000002.1 GCF_029223285.1 Paraflavitalea sp. CAU 1676
ACCGTGATCTTCAAACTGCTGTCATAAATCGAATCCCGGCCTTCTTTCTTTAGATTCATACTTGGGTAAATTTAAGTTACAGACTTACTACCCAAAACTGTAAAGCGATTTCAGGACGTGACATATCGTGGTACGGCAAAGGAGCGAGTCAGTCCCCCGTAAATCCCTGATGAAAGTGGCCCCCGCACGTTCGTTCCCTCGACTATACAGGATTACCGGATTAAGTTATTGATTGCCCCGCATTTCGATGCGGGGCTTCTTTTTGGGAGGCAGTGCAATGCTGCTCGGATGGTGCTAAACGTTTATATGTTGGGGAAAGTTAACAGAAATGGCTATATGTAATCGCTGAAAACCTTGCATTGTCATAAATATACCTGGTAATGACTACGTTATCTCGCCAAATTTTTGTAATCTCGAACGCTGCGTTGAATGGACGATTTTCCTGCGAAAATTGGTGTGGTGCAGCCGGGCTTGGTCACGGCCTGTGACTGAGGTGGCGAAGCTGGCGAATGCGGCAAAGTTAATTTATAAATATGCGTTCTACTGCAAGGTATATGTTCGTTGTGTTTTTGACCATGATCTCGTATGCTGTATCAGGTCAGAAAACGGAAAATGGAACATTTATAATGGTCGAAACCGATTCTTTTGGCAGCAGGATTGAAGAAACTATTAAGATCTATCAAGAGTCGATTTGGTTTGAACGAAAGAAGTTTGGCAACAGTGTTCTTCCTGGCGAAAAGTTCACCAACTGGTCGGGAGATGTTATGTATAGCAGGAAGCGGAAGGGGAATGTAGATGGGCCATCCTATTTTGGCTGGTTAATGGTGATGAGTTGTGATACATGTCCGGCGTTTTGGAAACATACGCTAAAATCAAAAGATAGTTTAAAAGCCGAAACTCATGAATGGGTGACTGGCGATACAGATACATTAATTAATAATGGAGATACAACTTATATGACTCCAACGTTTGTGAGTGTTGACGATCCCACTGATTTGGACAGGGTGAGGGCGCTTACTTTTACATTTACATCGGCAGGTGATATTCTAATGGACGGAAAGCTGTATAGGCGGAAAAAGAAAAAACGCTAGAGAATAAGTGGACATCAGGGCCTTTGGTTGTTCACTGTCAATGTAATTAGCTTATGAAAATGAACAAACTTTTTATACTTATGGGATTGATGGGTAGCCTGCCCGATGACGCCAGCGGGCAACAAGCCCAGCGGAACGATAATTCTTATCCCCAGGCGGTTATATCGAGGATGAGAATCCTGGAAGGTCGCTACGTCAACTCAATCATTAATAACGGTGGTATCTATTCCCTGATTGATCTGCCTGTTTATGAAGACGGCGTGGTAAACTGTTGGGATAAAGTCGATTTGGAGGAGTTGAAAGCAAAGATTTCAAAAGGCTGGCTTTCGCCCACTGCGCCGGATAAAGGAAAGATCAGCTGCATCCACCTGGCAGGTTGGGAAATTGCGCGTTCGAAGTGGTATTATACCAAAGAAAACTATCACGACTTTATTGTATCTGTCGTTAAGACTATGAACCCCACACTTTCCAACTTATACTACTCCAATGGAATTACAGCGAAGGTGATCGGCAATGTTAATTATTCTACTTTGTCGTATTCCGGTGAACAGCTCATTAGAAAGGACAGCGAAAAGAATATTTCATTCAAGGATTACAAAGGGAAAAGGGAGCATTATCTATACAAGAAGTCGGACGGCGTATATTGGCTAGCTAATTTCAATGTTTACGCCGATGGCAGTGTTTTAATTGATGGCATAGATAAGTCTATTAAAATTGACAAGGTACAAGAACTGGAGCCTTTGATCCAGCATGGCATCATTGCCACCAAGGTTCCTGATAATTCGACCATCATTATCAAGGATCTGGGAGAATTTGTGGTCGCAAAAACTTTGTACTCCGCTGATGTGAAAGACAAGTTCGTAGAAATAGGCGACATCGTCAGCTCACTGAATGGCAGGCCGACAACTTCTGGTGATTGTGTAAACGCCTTTAATGAATACAATAAGCAACCCACCAAGGAGAATAAAGCCAAATTGAAAGTGGCCTATGAGAGGATTCCCAAACACCTGAGGGTTTATGTTCTCGGCGATATGGATGCGAAGGACTGGCCCATCAGGAAGGTCATTTATGAAAATGAATAAGCGCTTTGCTGCCCGGTGATTTGGCGAAGTGGTAATCGACCATTTTAGATAAATATAGTAACAGTCCGTTTGAATATTTAATAAGGTGCCTGATATGAAAAGATTCTTTGTACGTGCGATTGTCTCGACAGTAATTTGCATTTGGTCGGCAACAGCATTGGGACAGCCACAGTTCGATATACAATCGTTTAATCAAAAGTTTGAGACGGCTCAATGGTTGTATCAGTATGATATTATTGCCTGGTGGACTTCAGATAGTATTCTTGCTGCCCCAAAAGAAGAACAAAGCAAGCTGGGTGGCGAATGGTTTTGCTTTCAGGAGAAGGATATCTGGCATGCTGCCTACGGAAAGTATGTCAATGATCAGTTTGAGCAGGTGTTTCATTATACGGTAGACACTGCTTCGAAAGTCAGGAGGGTCTATAATCCCATAGATACATTTCTTGCTAATTCCTACTCCCGGGCGTTGAGGAATGCCAACAGGCAAATCAAACCGCTGAAAGATACTGTCAATGTCAGGTTCAATCAGTTCATCAAGCGCAACGACGATCAGACGCTGTCTATTTGGCTGTTGCCCGCATTCTCTCAAAGCGGCGTTGCGGTTTATGGAGGCGAATTTTACTATAAGTTTGATCCAAGCGGGCAAGTAATGCTCGATAAGACAGAATACTTTCAAGGCCAATTCAAAGGTTTTAAAGCCGATAACCCCAGAGAGATCTGGCTCAATTATCGCGACGTTGAGAAGCCTACGCTGGGGGCCATTTTCTTCGTGTGGTATTACAAGAAATATTTTACCAGGATCACGATCGACAATAAGCCTTCTAATAGTACTGTTCTTTTTGAACCGGATAAAGGCTACTATTGGATACATGTGGTAAAGGATTAATAGAAGCTGGTTTAGTGAGCCTATTTGAAATCGCCACGTATGTGTATTTATTTGTATGAAGGAATATGATCTTAGTACAAGCGAAGAAATTGCAAGGGTAGCAGGACGAAAGTCTGACTATGAGCTCATTCGTGAATTTGTTATGTGGGATTCCAGGGAAAATGAAGCAGCATTACAGGTAATCGTGTTGGAAGTTTATAGAAGGCGAGGAAGGCTTACCTTCCTTATATTTTCCCTTCTTGCCTTCCTGACCAATTTTATTGTGATGCCTGCAGCACTCATAGCGATGAGTGACCGGTTGTTTTATTTTGAAGATACGCCGAAGGATATAAAAAGGATAAATCTGGTCGGATTTGTTGTGGTTGGATTAGGTCCTCTCTTTTTTTTGGAATAACCCAACTTTTTTCAGCGGATGGTCGAAGGGGTTTATTTATAATATGGAAAATATGGTTAGTGTTGGTGTTTTGTTTTGGTGTAGGCAAGACCATTTTTGACCTGAAAAGATTTGTTCGTTTACGCGATTGGGCGCGATGATCTCAATAAGTTGCCATTGAAGCATTGGGACAGGATGTAAATGCGGCTTGTCAATATGGAAAATCAGGATACCTGCAAGGGTTTGGCCGTTAATGTAAGGTAGACTTTATGAAATATAAAAGCCCCGTTATCACCAGGTAACGGGGCTTCTTATTTACGCGAATGCCGCGCGATTATTTCCTTAAGTTGTCTATTGCTTCGGTACCGAATTGCTGCCGATCACCGTCCAGTCGTTGTTGCCATGCCCCTTGGCGATCCAGCTATCCATTTCGGCCGCGATGGCTGGTAATATGGCAAGATGAACGCCTGCCTTGTCGGCTTCGTTGATGAACAGTTGGGTGTCTTTGCGCGCCATACTGAGCTCCCAGGATGGCTGGTCGTGATTGCCGGATGCCATCCGCTTGAGGCGTGCGGGTAACATCGCCCCGGGGTTCCACATATCGAACAGGCCCGCTACATCGCTCACGGCAAGGTCCATGGATTTTGCCAGGGCAAGGGTTTCGGAAAGGCCCACAGTAAGCGTGACCAGGAAACAATTGCCCATCAGTTTAACCGCTGCCGCTTTGCCTTCCCGGTCGCCCAGGTTGAGCAACTTGCCGGTCAGCGCTGAAAGGGTGGGGGTGAATTGCTCCACCACCGACTGATCGCCCGACACCAGCATGTAGCCGGTGCTTTCGAGGGCATTGATGGGCCCCATGAACACTGGTGCATGCAGGTAGGTGAATCCTTTCGCTTTCCAGTCTTTGGTGCGTTGAACCGCCCCTTCCACGGAGGTGGTGGTATGATCGATCAGGGTGGCACCTGGTTTCAAACCGGCTGCCGCTTGCGCCAGTACTTCTTCTATGGAGGCATCGTCCTTTAAGGTGATGTGTACGATGTCTGCTCCCTTCACGGCGTCGGCCACTGCTGCAAATGCTTTTGCTCCGTCTGCTTCGAGGGCGGTCGCTTTCGATGCCGTTCTGTTCCAAACCTGTACCTGTTCGCCTTTCTTTATTAATGCCTTCACGAAATTGGACCCCAGAAGGCCCATACCTATAAATGCCCGCATAATAGATTGTTTTGATAAAGATATTGAATTAATGGTGTAGCATTTGCTGATAGCAGGAGGTGGTACTTTCCGATATCTGTGCATCTTCTTTTTGATCATCTTAAGGATTTCCCCTACTTTAGAATATCGCTATTCGACCTGCTCACTGTTTCATCCCCTTGCCTGATAACCCATTACATCATTTAACAAAACGGGCCTGTCTCTTTGAAGTGCAGGCCAACGATCCCTTTCTATTCATCCAAAACTCCATTACTATGGGTAAGTTCGTTATTTCTACCAGGTCCGATGGCGAATTTCAGTTTGTACTGAAAGCCGGTAACGGTGAAGTCATTCTCACCAGCCAGGGCTACAGCTCCAAGGCCAATTGCACCAACGGGATTGAGTCCGTGCGTAAGAATTCGCAGGACGACAAATCATATGAGAGAAATACTTCCTCGAATGGTAAATGGTATTTCAACCTGAAGGCCACCAACGGCCAGGTGATCGGCACCAGCCAAATGTATGAGAGCGCTTCCGGTCTCGATAATGGTATCGACTCCGTAAGGTCCAATGCGCCTGATGCTGTCGTTGAAGAACTGACAGCCGCTTAGTATTCACTACCAGTCGCTTTCGATCGGGTCCTGTTGCCTCGGAGGCAGTGGCCCGGTCGTTTGCTGTCATGCTCCCTTTCCCCGTAGTTTTTCCTTCGACTTACTCCTCGTTCACCGGTTGCCCTCCGGAGCTTCCGCTTCGATCCGCTTCCCTTTCTGCTGTCCATCACGGTTAATAGCCCTGTCATTTCCGGATGCTATTGGTGGTTGCGCCGCTGCGCATCGTCCGGTATCTATCCAGTTCATTCAGCTATTCCCAAACGATTAACCTAAATATTCCGCTATGTGGTTTGTTCATGTATTCCGGCAGTATCCCGAACTGGCTGTTTTTCTAACCATCGCACTTGGCTTCTTCATCGGTCCCCTCAAACTTGGTAAATTCTCCCTGGGCACAGTAACCGCCGTTCTACTCATGGGTGTGTTGATTGGTCAAATGGATATCCAGATATCTCCCAACGTAAAGTCTGTTTTCTTCCTCATGTTCCTTTTCGCGGTAGGCTATAGTGTAGGCCCGCAATTCTTCCGCGGTCTTAAAAAAGACGGCATTCCTCAAATGATATTCGCCGCAGTGGTTTGTGTGCTGTGTCTCGTATTTCCGTGGCTATGCGCCAAATTCATCGGCTACAACGCCGGGCAGGCGGCCGGGTTGCTGGCAGGCGCCCAGACCATCTCTGCCGTGATCGGCGTGGCCAGCGATACCATCAACCAATTGAACATCGATGCTGCAGCGAAAACGTCTATGATCAATGCCATTCCGGTTTGTTATGCAGTGACCTACCTGTTTGGTACGGCCGGGTCGGCCTGGTTCCTGGCCAGTGTAGGGCCCAGGTTCCTGGGAGGACTTGAAAAAGTAAAACAACAAAGCAAGGAGCTGGAAGCGAAGATGGGTAGTGGCGGCGAGTTTGACGACCCCGGTATGGTAGCTGCCAACCCCATCATTTCGTTCCGGGCCTACCGCATCACCAATGACTGGTTTGCCAATGGCAGAACGGTTCAGGAACTGGAGGATTATTTATCGCAACAGCAGCTTCGCCTTTTCGTAGAGCGCATACGCCAGAATGGCAAGATCGTTGAGCCTGATTCCGCTGTGAAAGTGTATCCGAAAAATGATATCGTACTCAGTGGCCGCCGGGAAAACCTGGTGGGCGAAAGCAACCTCATTGGTCCTGAGATCAATGATATGGAGCTGCTGCATTTTCCCGCCGAAGTATTGAATGTGCTCATCAGTAAAAAAGAGATAAGCGGTCTAACCGTAAGAGCGATCCGCCAGCAGTCCTACATGCATGGTGTGTTTATCCGCGATATCCGGAAAGCGGATATCTCCATTCCGGTGTTGCCGGATACCAGCGTTGACCGGGGCGATGTGCTGCAGCTGGTAGGTACCAAAAAAGACGTTGAAACGGCAGCAGCCAGTCTGGGATATCCCGACCGCGCTACCAATAAAACCGATATGTTGTTCGTAGGCCTGGGCATCGTGATCGGTGGTTTGATAGGTGCCCTTACTTTCCATGTAGGTGGCGTGCCGCTGAGCCTGAGCACCAGTGGCGGTGCTCTCATTGCCGGACTTTTCTTCGGCTGGCTGCGTTCTCAGCATCCCACATTTGGCCGCATTCCCGAACCGGCTTTGTGGGTAATGAATAATGTTGGTCTCAATATGTTCATCGCTGTCGTAGGTATATCTGCAGGCCCCAGTTTCGTGCAAGGCTTTAAAGAAGTAGGCCTGGGATTATTTGTGGCAGGCGCTATCGCCACGACGGGTCCCTTACTGGGCGGTTTATTGATAGGCCGTTATATTTTCAAGTTCCATCCGGCACTCACCCTGGGTTGTACGGCAGGCGCCCGTACTACTACGGCTGCCCTGGGTGCCATCCAGGATGCCATCGGCAGCAAGACACCGGCTTTAGGTTATACGGTTACCTACGCTGTAGGCAATACGCTGCTTATCATCTGGGGCGTCGTGATCGTATTGCTCACGAAATAGCTTATTCCCCCTTTAAACGCACTTTAAATCTTTATCAATGGCAAAACTTACTAAAATACGCACCACCCGCGCTCAGGAAAAAGAACTGTTGCAACTGAGCCCTTTTGAGTTGAAAAATACGTTGATCAGCCTGGCGCAGGAAGAAACACAGAAGAACGCTACGACGATGCTCAATGCCGGTCGAGGTAATCCCAACTGGATCGCTACTACGCCGCGGGAGGCTTTCTTTACTCTGGGATTGTTTGGCCTGGAAGAATGCAAGCGTGTCGATAACCAGCCTGGTGGCCTGGCCGGTATCCCGGAAAAGAAGGGGATAGCGCAGCGGTTTTTGAAGTTCCTTTCGACCAACAAGAAAGCCCCCGGTATCGAATTGCTGGCGGCCACTTATAAGTATGGCATTAAAGAACATGGGTTCGATCCGGATAGCTGGGTGCACGAATTGGCAGAAGGCATTATCGGTGATCAGTATCCGGTGCCCGACAGGATGCTGCGTTACCCCGAGTTTATCGTGCACGATTACCTCGTGCAGGAGATGTGCGATAACAAGGCGCCCAAAAAGAAATACAAACTCTTTGCCGTTGAAGGCGGTACGGCTGCCATGTGCTACATCTTCGACAGCCTCATGCAAAATTACCTGGTGAAGAAGATGGATTCCATAGCATTGATGGTACCCACGTTCACGCCTTATATTGAGATTCCCGAACTGGAACGCTATGAGTTCAATGTAGTCAAGATCAACGCTTCGGCTATGAACCGCGAAGGGCGGCATACCTGGCAGTATCCCGATAGTGAGCTCGACAAATTGAAAGACCCGGCCATCAAGATCCTTTTCGTGGTGAATCCGAGCAATCCGCCGTCGGCGGCCATTCATCCCAACAGTCTTAAACGCATTGTGCAGATCGTGAAGGACCATAATCCGAATCTGGTGATTGTGACCGATGATGTATATGGCACTTTTGTGCCCGGCTTCCGTTCGCTGATGTCGGTGATCCCTCAAAATACGATCGGCGTTTATTCGTTCTCCAAATACTTTGGTTGTACCGGCTGGCGCCTGGGCGTTATTGCGGTGAACGAGGATAATATCTTCGATACATTTATCGCCAACCTGCCCCTCAAGCAGAAACAGGCTTTACGTGAACGCTACGGTACCATCACCCTCGATCCCGATGAGTTGTTGTTCATCGACCGCATGGTGGCCGACAGCCGCCAGGTGGCGCTCAACCATACGGCCGGCCTGTCGCTTCCTCAACAAATACAAATGATGCTGTTTGCGGCCTTCGTTTTGCTCGATAAACGTAACAAGTACAAAAAACTTACACAAGACCTCGTACAGAAGCGACTAAAGCTGCTGTGGAAGGAATTACAGATACCATTGGTGGCCGATCCGATGAACGCGGGCTATTATACCGAAATAGATATCCTCGTATGGGGCCGTAAGGTATACAGCGACGATTTCAACGAATGGTTGAAGAATAATTTTGAACCGGTGGATATCCTGTTCAGACTGGCAGAAAAGGCTGGTGTGGTATTGCTGAATGGCGGCGGCTTTGAAGGGCCCGATTGGTCGGTGCGGGTGTCACTGGCCAACTTGCCTACCGACATGTACAAGACGATTGGCCAAAGTATTACTGCCATTATGAAAGAATATGCGGCTGCCTGGAAGGCGGGAGAGGGGAGGACTTCCTTATGAGCAATACAATCGTCGTCCTGTCGCTGCTGTTGTCGTGTACCGCTTCATTTGGCCAAAAGCAAATGCAGATCGATACGTTCGCTGTTAAACATCCTTTGATACCGGAGGCCAAACAAAAGTTATTGAGCAATATCGATGTGATCGCCAACATGCAAAGCTCCCTGCGTAATGAATTTGTGGATGGGGAGTATACCAAAGGCCGGTTCATCATGAACCAGTTCAGGCTCGAGCTAAAAGGTAAGATCCATGACCGCGTGTATTTCCGGTTCCGGGACCGCTATACGAAAAATACGGATCCGCAGTCGGAGGATAATATGTCGAGCTCTACCGACCTGGCCTATATACAGGTGCAGGCGAGCAATAAGCTCAGTTTTACGATCGGCAAGTTGTGTGCCGATTGGGGCGGCATCGAGTTCGATATGAACCCGATCGATATTTACCAGTATTCGGATATCGTGGAGTACTCCGATAACTTCTTATTGGGTATGGGCTTGCAATGGCAGGCCAGTGAGAACCATTCCTTCAGTTTTCAGGCTTTGAATTCACGCACCCGAACTTTCGAAGAGATCTATGGTACGGTACCGGGTATTACTGAATCGAAGTTCCCGTATGCTGCTGTGGCGAATTGGCGGGGCACCCTGTTGGGTGACAAGCTAAGCACCATCTGGTCGTACAGTATTTTCAAAGAGG
This sequence comes from Paraflavitalea sp. CAU 1676, assembly GCF_029223285.1. Taxonomy (GTDB): domain Bacteria; phylum Bacteroidota; class Bacteroidia; order Chitinophagales; family Chitinophagaceae; genus Paraflavitalea. Next base: position 9,593 of record NZ_JARHUJ010000002.1, read on the forward strand.
CCAGCAATACGTACATGTATTACGTTGCGCTGGGCAATCAGCTTTCGCTCGGGCGCTTTCAGCTGGCGTATGATTTCAAATACAGCAAAGAAGACCTGGACCGCAAGGGGATCTTTTCGACGTTTACGGATCCGACCAATACACAACCCGCTGCGCAGGATGTATTGTATGCCAGCCATTGGCTGAAAGCAGATTACCGGATCGGTAAGATCAATTTGTCGGCTGTGGGGATGGTCGATTTTGCGAACTGGAAGGGCAATCCCGATCCAAATAAAGAGAATAAGCTACGAACTGCCTGGGGATATATTCCAACGGTAGAATACTTTCCTTTCAAGAATTTCAACCTGAAATTCTTTGTGAATTATGTGGGCCGCGTATACCGGTATACGGATTATGCCAAAAACCGTTTTGGAGCGGTGAATTCGAATACGGGTGTTATTTCGCTCGGCTTTATTGCTCCCTTGCATGTTTTGTAAAAATAATTTGTGTATCAACGCGGGTGGGCAGACGGATAATGTTTTGTGTTAGACTCCTTATGGCGGCGTCTTAACCGCATGGCAAAGGATACCAGGAATATGCCGAAGATCAATGCATAGAACCCAAAGATGAACGTAATGGTGAGCGCGCCGGCTATAGGGTTTGATAACAACAGGATACCAAACAGGATGCTCAATATGCCTGCCACAATATACCAACCTTCGTTCCGGATCAGTTTGCGCAGGTTGATGGCCACTACGATCTCCAGTATGCCGATGATAATGGCCCAGAAGGCTACGAGGTAAATGAGTGCTGCGCCGGTTACGAAAGGGTTCCTGAACGTTATAATGCCTACAATAATGCTGATGATGCCGATCGCCAGCATCCAGCCCCAGGAAGCCATAATTTTACGATTACTGATGGCGGCCACCACGGAGAATATACCGTCTATGAACATGTAGGCGCCCAGGAATATGACCAGGGTGGTGAAGGTACCCGCCGGCGCCCATAATGCGATGGTGCCAAGCAGTATGGCAAATATACCTCTAAGCAGGAAGATCCACCAGTACTGTGAAAAATGCAGACTCATAAGAACTGTTTTATGTGAGGAAATGAAGGCTTCGTTTGTTGGAGCGGGCAGTGGATGTTATCGGTGAACATCCTGTAACAATGTTGAGTCGATTGAGCTGTATGTAGCGGTGTGCAGTGATGATAAAGTTAGCGAAATATATAATACGATCCTGTTCGTGGTAGAAAGTTAGATAGCCAAGCAACGATTGCGGTAATATGGTGGTCATCTAGAGTCTCTATACCTTCCTTGAAATGCACCTACACTACTGCCGGTTTATACGTTATGGTTCTCTTATACTGTTGCTGATGGCGGCAGACGCATGCCGAAGACCCAGGCACGATCCTCCGGGACCTACGCCGCCCGTCGTCATTATCCCCGACGATGCCATTATACGGATTCCGGTTATTGTTCATGTGTTGTATAACCAGCCCGACTTTAACATCTCCGACGAAAAGATCGTTTCGCAGCTCAAGGTATTGAACGCGGATTTCAGGATGAGCAATATCGATATTGACCAGGTGCCGGCTGAGTTTGCCCACCTGTCCGCCGATGCGGGGATCGAATTTGTACTGGCCACTGAAGATCCGGAAGGGAAGGCTACCGATGGTATTGTGCGCGTGCACACGGCAGTAGATGGCTGGGCGGGCAATAACCCAACGGGTACCATTCCGGTCGAGAAGCTTAAGCTCTTTCGCACTGCCGATGGCGGCAGTGATGCCTGGCCTGCCGATCGCTACCTGAATATCTGGATAGCGGAAATGTCGGACCGGCAGGGTAAGATGGGTCTGGCAGGTTATTCCAGCTACCCTGGCGCCGATGCGCGCATTGACGGTGTTGTCATAGACCCGCGGGCCTTTGGTACGCTGGAGCCGCTCGTTGATGGGCACCGGCTCGGACGCACGGCCACGCACGAGATCGGCCATTGGTTCAACCTGCTGCATATTTTCGGCGATGCCGATGATTGTGCCGCTACCGATCATGTCGACGATACGCCCAGTACGGCCACCCGGTACCTGGGACATCCTACCTATCCACAAAACTCCTGCGGACACAGCAATATGTTCATGAATTTTATGGACTATGTCGATGACGAGTCCATGTTCTTTTTTACCAAAGGGCAGCGGGAGCGGATGCGGAAAACATTCCATGCGCGGGGAGGACGACACAAACTTTACCTCAATTGCCGGGATAAGGCCGAAGGAAAGGATAAAGAAGAAAGCCCCAACCCTCCCTCCGATCATCATTGGGGCGGCTGAGGCCATCTCCTGCATTTGCTGCGTGGTTTTGTTCCTGCCTTTACATCATTGCCTTTCTAAGTCATCACCTTTGTTTACGGCCCGGGGCTTCTTGCCCGCCGGGCCGCGGTCTTTTATATATGGGAGGGACTGAACGCTTCTTCATGTGTGTCTTGCGGCACATAGTCTTCTGTCATCAGTTCGCCAATATCCTGTTTCTTTTTGCCCCTGTTGAGCCTGTTCACGATCTTATCGAAGATCGAGTACATAACAGGCACCACTACGAGGGTAAGGAACAGGGAGCTGATCAATCCACCAATGATCACCCAGGCCAGGCCGTTCTTCCATTCGGCACCGGCGCCTTTGGCGATCGCGATGGGCAACATACCGATCACCATCGCAATGGTCGTCATGAGGATGGGGCGTAAACGGGCATGGTTGGCATCGATGAGCGCCTGGTAAGTACTGGCGCCTTCTGCCTTCCGCTGGTTGGTAAAGTCGACCAGGATAATCGCGTTCTTGGCCACCAAACCGATCAACATGATCATACCAAGGATGGTAAACAGGTTGATGGAGTTGTTGGTGAGCGCCAGTGCCAGGAAGGCTCCGATGATCGCCAGCGGTATCGAGAACAATACCACAAAAGGATATACGAAGCTGTTGTACAGCGCGACCATGATGAGGTACACCAGTACGATCGCGGCCAGCAGGGCTATACCCATCGATCCGAATCCTTCGCTTTGGTTTTCCATATCACCACTCCATACAAAACCTACTCCTACAGGGCGGGGCAGTTGTTCAAACTGCTTTTGCCATTCGGCGGCTACGGTTCCGGAAGGGCGTCCCACACTCTGTGCCTGGATGGTTACCGACGTGCTCTTGTCACGACGCTCCAACTGGCTGGGGCCCGAACCTTCTTTTACGGTTGCAAACTGAGAAAGCCGTACCTGTTGTCCCTGGTCGTTGATGAAGATCAGGTTGCTTACATCCTGTATGTTTTGGCGGTTGAACTTCTCATACCGGATATTGATGTCGTACTCATACTCACCCTGGCGGAACTTGCCATCGGTGTTGCCGCTAAAGGCGGTTTGCATGGTACCACCAACAGTAGCCAACGAGAGACCCAGGGAGGCCATCTTATCGCGGTCTACCTGCACACTGATCTCGGGATTGCCCGCTTCTACCGACAGCCGCATTTCTGTAGCGCCCGGTATCTTCTTCAGCTGTGCCATGGCGGCGTTGGCAAAGGTCATCACACTATCGAGTTCGGGGCCGGTGATCACCAGCGCCAGGGGCGCCTGCTCTGCCGTACCCAGGATACTTACCGGCACGGTCTTCACCTTGGCGCCAATCAGTACCTTTTCGAGTTCGCGTTTGGTTTTAACAGCGTATATATTGGCCTCATCCTGCCTTTCGGTCTTTGGTACCAGCTGCACGTCGATCTCTGCTTTGTAGGCGGTAGACTGAGAGGCGCCCATACCGTCGCTGCTTTGACCGATGGTGGTGATGAGTTTGGTTACTTCTTTCTTGGTCTTGAGGTGTTCTTCTGCCTTACGCGTCATGGCATTGGTTTGCTCGATGGACGCGTCTTTGGGCATTTCGATCTGTACGAGAAATTCACCGCGGTCGGTCTTGGCAAAGAACTCCGCCCCGATAAAGCCAGCGCCTACCAGGTAGAATGAGCCGAAGAACAATACGAGCATTACGCCCAGCGTGGTCTTTTTATGGCCCAGGCACCATTTGAGGATACCGGTAATCCAGTTGGTAAAGCGGTGCATACCTTTCTCAAAACCTACGATGATCTTACCAAAGAAGGTTTTGCCCGTGATCTGCTCCAGCTTACCAAAGCGCGAAGAGAGCCAGGGTACGATGGTGAAGGAGGACAACAGCGACAGCAGGGTAGCGATAGATACCGTTACGCAGAATTGCTTCAGGATATCCGCGGCCAGGCCGGTACTGAGGGCAATAGGTATGAACACCACTACGATTACCAGGGTGATGGAGGTTACGGTAAATCCAATCTCCTTCGTGGCCTCATAGGCGGCGCGTACGCGGTTCTTACCCATCTCCATGTGGCGATAGATGTTCTCCAATACCACGATGGCGTCATCGACCAGGATACCTACTACCAGCGAAAGCGCCAGCAGCGACATCAGGTTGAGGGAGTAACCCAGCAGGGCCATTCCAATAAACGTCGCGATCAATGAGGCCGGGATCGCCACCATGACGATGAGGGCGTTACGGATACTGTGCAGGAAGAACAGCATCACAAATGCTACCAGTACCACAGCCAGTATCAGGTCATGGATCACCGCATCGGCCGATTGCAGGGTATATACCGAGCTATCGTTGGCGATATCGATCTTGAGTCCGGTGGTGGAATAGTCTTTCTGTAACTTCTGGATGGCAGCCGTGATCTGCTTGCTCACCGCTACGGCATTCGCATCCGATTGTTTGATGACCTGCAGGGCGATAGACGCCTGCTGGTTTACACGGGCCAGTTTCTCGACGTCTTTCTGCACGTCCTGTACGTCGGCCACATCTTTCAGGCGAACTTGTACGCCGTTCTTGCTATACACTACGAGGTTGCGCAGTTCATCTACGTTCTTATACTTACCGGCCAGGCGGATCAGGATGTCCTGCTCGCGTGTTTGTACACTACCGGTTGGGAAGTCGAGGTTGGAGGTGAGAATGGCATTCTGTACCTGCCCTAAAGAAAGGCCAAAGCCCTGGAGGCGGGTTGCGTCGATGTTTACCTGGATCTCACGCTCCTGGCCGCCGATCAGGTTTACCTGGGCTACACCCTGCACACGTGATAAAACGGGTGCAATGCGTTTGTCCATCAGGTCGAAGAAAGCTGCTTCTTCGAGTTTGCCCGTGGCCGACAGGGTCATGATGGGCAAGTCGTCGAGCGAAAACTTATTGAGGGAAGGTGGGTCCACATCATCCGGAAGGTCTTTCAGGATGGCGTTCACCTTACGTTGCGCATCATTGAGAGCATAATCTACATCCGTACCGCTGTTGAGCGTGATGGTGATGATGGACAGGCTCTCGAATGATTTTGTTTCGAGCTTCTTGATGTTCTCCATGGAGGATACGGCATCCTCGATCTTCTTGGATACGGTATTCTCTACTTCACTGGGCGATGCCCCGGGATACACCGTGGTGATGGATACCACCGACGGAGCGAATTTGGGCAGCAGCTCATAATTGAGCGATTTATAACTTAACAAGCCGCCGAGGATCAGTACCGTAAACAGTACGATGACCAGGGTAGGCCGTTTGATCGATATTTCTGCAAGTTTCATGAATTCTTTTTTTGGTTTAAGCCAGCCTTACTTCACGATGGTTATGGGTGATCCTTCGGACAGGTTGATCTGTCCGCTGGTGATCACGGTTTCTCCTTCCTGTAATCCCTGCAATACTTCTACTTTGTCGCCCAGTACGCGGCCGGCGATCACTTTGCGCAAACTGGCTGTGCTGTCGCTTTTTGCCACAAATACCTGGTTGCTGTTGACGCTGCCGATAAAGGCGGAGCGGGGAACGAGGATGGCTGCTGCCTGTGCCGGGAAATCGAAGATGGCGGTGGCATACATGCCGGCCTTGATCTGGTTGCCTGGATTGGCGGCCAGTGCGATCTCGATGGGGAAGCTCAGGGTAGCATCGGCCTTGGCAGCGATGAAGGTGACGGTGCCGGCAAAATCCTTGTCGGGAAATACACTGGCTTTGATCTTCACCTTGTCGCCTACTTTCAGGTTGGCTACCTGCGATTCGTTGACGGTTACCTGCAGTTTCAAACGGGATATGTCTACCAGTTCAAACAGCTTGGTGCCGGGTGATACCACGGCGCCGGGCTCGATGTAGCGCTTGTTCACCACGCCATTGATTGATGAGCGGATGTATGCATCACCGATCTTGATCTTTGCCTGGGCTACGCGTGCTTCTGCATTGCTGAGGGCCAGCCGTGCCTGGTCGAGTTGTTGTTGTGTTACACCGCCGGTTTTGAAGGCATTCTCGAAACGCTCTTTATCCTTGATGGCGTTGTTGTAGTTGGCCTGTGCGCTTTCGAGGTCTACGTTGAGCTGATCGGTCTTGATCACCGCGAGGGTTTGTCCTTTGCTGACGGTGCTGCCTTCGTCTACCAGTACCTGGGTAACGCGGCCAGAGTTTTCGGCCATGAAATCCAGTTGCTGGCCGGGTATGAAATTACCATTCACGCCAAAGTCGAGCGCGAGCGATTGTTTCTGTACGGGTGTAACGCGAACAGCTATGTCGCCATTGGCTTCGGCTACTACCGCTGTTTTCTCTGCATTCTTCTTCTTATTGTTCTTCAGTGTCGAGGCGATCAGCGCCACAGCGCCAACGAGCACTACGATCGTGATAATGGTGCGTATAATAGATCTCTTTTTCATCCTGGTTGAGTTACTAGTTTAATAAAGATTTTAAGTTGCCTTGTGCTTTGATGAGCTGTATCTCTGCTACCCGGTAATCGAGCAGGGCAGATGAATAGCTATTGTGCGCTTCGGTGAGCGAGGTTTCTGCATCGAGCAGGTCGGTGAGCGAAGCAAGGCCATTGTTGTAGTTGTTCTGTACATTGAAGAACACTTTTTGCGCCAGGGCCACATTCTCCTTCTGTGTATTCAATACGATCACACTGCTGTTGATCTGCGTTTTCGCATTGTGGTAGTTCATGTTCAACCCCAGCGATGTATTTTGTATGTCTTCCTGCAATTTGCGGATGCTTACATCGGCCTGGCGGATGCGTGAGCGGGTGGCGAAGCCATTAAAGATCGGCACACGCAGGTTGACGCTCACTGCCGAGTAATCGAACCAGTTTACGCCTGCTTTCTGGAACCAGGGCAGCTTGTTGCCCAGTCCCTGGTAGGCATAGTTGCCGTTGAGGGAAAGGGTAGGATAGTACTCGGCCTTATAGGCATCCTTCTGAAGCTTCAGCAGGGTTTCCTGTTGTTTGAGCAATTTGTATTCGGTACGGTTGCTGAAGTTCATGGTGTCGGCTATGCTGACCGCCTGGGGATGTATGGCTTCGAAGGCGACAGCCGGCAGCGCGATGTGTGTTTCGATCGACATGCCCATCGCATATTTCAGCTGGTTTTCCAGCTGGCTGACTGCATTCAGCAATTGCTGCCGCTGAGATTGGAGGTTGGAGACGTTTACCGTGATGCGGTCTACGTCGATCTGCTTGGCCAATCCATTCTCGTACTGTCCTTTTATGATCTTCTGTACTTTGATCGTGTTCATGAGAGTAGTATCTATCACCCCGATCATCTGGCGTTGTACCAGCACGCGGTAATAGAGGGTGGCTACCTGCTCTATCAATTGTTCGTCGGTGTATTGTGCCGCGATCCTGTAATATTCCTGGGTCGATTTGGCGGCTTTGAGGCCGGTGAATACGCCCTGGTCAAACAGGCTCTGCGAGACCGAAATGCCTGCTCCGGAGCTCCATTTTTGTCCGAATGCTACCAGCAGGGTTTTGCCGGGCTGGCCAGCCAGTTCGCCCGGTAAGGCGCTCTGCTGCAGGATCGGGTTGTAAGTAATGTTGGCGTTGCCGGTGATCTGTGGCAATGCGCGTGACTTTACTTCCTCGATCTGGTATTGTCCGTTTTCGATATCGAGCTTTGCCTGACGGGCTGCATAACTCGCTTTCAATACATAGTTCAGAGCGTCCTTCAGCTCAAGCGTTGTGACGCTGCCTGCCGGAATGAGGGTGCCGGGTGCTGCCGCAGGCGCGGTGTCTTGTGCCAGGGCACGCCCTCCGGTGAGCCCTGCTATGAGCAGGAGGCTCCAGGAAAGTCGTTTCATCATTCGATTGTTTTTCACGTTCATAAAATCATGCGTTTATTGCTGTTTGGTGTTTGCTGTTTTTGATTCGGCAAGCGCTTAGGGCTGTACTTCCCGCACGGTAAATTCCTTCAGGTACTTATCGATCAGCCTTACCCCTTTCGAGGTGGAGAGCCCGTACAGGTAATGAAGGATCAGTTGTTCATTGATGGTTGCCTGCGGCCACAATTGCTGCTGGTTGATCTCCTTTTTCGTGTTGATGCCGGTGATCGAAACCTGGAAGCTGGCAATCAGTTCGGGAATGATCTGTGTCCGGTACAACTGCTCCTCCTGGCCGCGTTTGATATTGTTCAGCAGCAGCTGGTATAAGGTTCCTTTTTTGAAGTTGTTGTACCGCTCAAAGGCTGCATGGTGGTACTTCTGCAGGTCGTGCAGGAGTGTTTCATTCATAATCCCCACCGTTTGCTTTACGGAATGCCAGATGAGGAAAATCTCATGGATGGCATTGGACGCTTTTTGAATGATGGCGGTACAGTCTTTTTCCAGTTGTGTAAGCGGATCTCCGTACACCATCTCTACCAGTTCGTTCTTATCGGTAAACCAGGTGTAGAGGGTCTTTTTCGATATGCCCATGCTGCCGGCGATCTCATCCATCGTAATGCTCCGCACGCTGAACTTGCTGAACAAAACGGAGGCTTTATGTGCGATCTCTTCTCTCATGTTAACATAACTATTTAATCTTCGTGTTTAACAATTTTGTCAAAGTGTGGGTATAAAAAATACCGTTATTTAAACAGCATTTTTAAAATGATCTCCTTCCTGGCCAGCAACATTTGCTTGTATTGCCTGTCGGAATACTGGAACAGTTTCTTGAACAGGGGCTGTATCACCACCGGGTGCGACAGCAGGGAGATGAGGCTGATGAGAAACTGAACGGGTTCCATTTTCTCGATGGTGCCCTTCTTGATCTCGGCTTCGATATCGCGCAGGAAGTTCTTGAGCCTTTCCGTTTTCTTGAGATCGGTGATGATCTCGTTCTGCTTTTCCACATCCTCATTGATACGCGTTACCATGTAGGTGTCGAGGTAAGGGTAGGTGAAGGCCTGTTCCATGAATATGTCGATAAAGTGCTCGATCTTCTTTCTGAAAGAGGTTTCGGTACTCATCGCCATTTCGAGCCGCATGTCCATCGTAGCGCGCGCTTCCCTAAGGATCTGGTCGAACAGGAGATCGCGTGACCGGAAATAGTAATTCACCAGGGTTCTGTTGACCCCGGCGGCGTCGGCTATTTCCTGCGTGGTCGCGTTAAACCTTCCTTCGGTGAAGAAAAGCTTGCGGGCGGCGTCCTTGATCTGCTGTTCGGTTTGACTGTCTTTTACTGCCATTGACAATAAAGTTTGACAAAATTGTCAAACAAAGGTATTCAACAACACGGTATTTCCAAACGGGAGAGTTGTTAAAATGGCTTTAACGCCCTGGAGAAGGGTGCTAAGTTATTCTTTTACAGTGAATTTGGGAAGTGGGAAATCTTATCCACACTGGGGTGGTGGAAACTCCGCCCGGGACAAACGTTTCCGGTGTTCCGGGCGGAGCAGGTTTTCTCGCATGGGTTCGGGTGCCGGCGGGCGCTTTTATCGGGACCTGCAGGAGCGGGAGGCATGGGCAGTGGTAAGTGGCGACGAGTGCTGCCAGTCCGTCTCACTGACCGGTTTCAGCCCCGCTTAGGCTTTAGCAGCAGCCTGAGCCAGGCGCTGTCGAGGCAACCTACATCGCCGCTACTTCAGCCTCCAGGCGCTGGTAGGCGTTGGTGGTGGCGGGTGCGGGTGGTGCTACCATCGCACCAGGAGCGGCGGGTGCTACCGGGGCGGGTTGGGCGGCCTGGGCAGCCTGGGCATTCCTTACCGCCTCTACTTTCCGTTGGGCTTTGGTACCCTCGGAATTCTCGTTCGTTTTAAAGCCAAGATAGGCCCCTGCACTGATGCCCAGCATGGCCAGTTGCCAGGATTCAAACTCTATGAAAGGAAACTTTTGCAGACCCACATTCGTGAGGAAGGAACTGATATAGGCGATCCCGAATATCAGGTTGAAAATGACGGTTTGAAACCGGTGGATGCTGATGCCACCTTCATCCGACAGGAGGTCGATAAAGAGCCCCTGGGTGTCGGTAAGGTCCTGATGGCGGATAGGCGCCTGGCCTTTGTCCTTTTGCAATTGGGTATTATCGATCATTTTGCCAAACATGGATACAGCCAATCCTCCTCCCAGGAGGATCACACTGCTGGGAGGGAGTGCCACCAGGTAACCGGTGTATATGTAAAAGGTTAGATAGCAGGATAATATGATCACCGTCCACCAGAACAATTGCACCCGTGCAAAACTGTAGGGCCTGTCTTTTGCGGGGCGCAGTGCGCTCGTTTCGGGATAGTAGCTGGCGTCCTTGCAAAGGGCTGTTTGACTGAGTAACCAAAGGCCTGTACCAGCTATCAATACGAAGCTGATGAGGAGGGGAAAGGCTATGCTCTTCCTTTTGAGGTCGGCATAGATCCTTTCCGGGTGGTCGAAGTCTTCTTTCCAACTTTTGATATATCCTGCTTTATTGGCTTCTGCCACAGCATTGGCGATGCTGTCTTTCTTTTTCTGATCGTTTCCGGTGCTGTCGGCCGCAGGGGCTGCAGGTTTCGCATCCTTAGCGGGTGGGGCCGCTTTGGCAGCATCTTCCCCCGCACCTTTTTTGGGCTCGGCGGGAGCCTCCTTTTTCTCTTTCGCGGGATCAGCCTTGTCAGCGGTTTTGGTGGGTTTGTTGGCCGTGGTGTCTATATTGTTGGGACCCTGGCCCCATGAAACCGTTGTGGCCAATATAAGCAGTATTACTATGGCAAAGCGATACATAACCTGGTGTTTTTTTAATGAAGAATAGAACAGTCGTTCACTAAAAGTAGTGCAGGCTGTATTCGTCACCTACCGTGTTTTAACCCATGTCGGTTACCGTCAAAACAGCTGTTTTAACGGTTTTTGCGGACCGTTTAAACCCGGTGCCTAGTTGTGGCACAGCTAATAAGAAAAGGGGACTGGTAAAACGGCAAGGGTCAAAACCCAATTCCTATTGAGATGATTAAAATATTATCCTTTGTAAAAGGATTGAAGAAATATCCACTTGAGGTCAGCCTATAAAAAGAATATTCAGCAAACAATCCACGCTGCACATCAAAGCCGGTTTGATACAACAAGGTTTTTTGATAAGAAATACCCGTCCGAAGAGATCTGACAGGGCTAAAGGCCAGTTCGCCCCAGGTGTAAAAAAAACGGCTCTCCTTTCCGCTAAAATCTATTACATATTCCGATTCGGCATAGTAGTCAAATTTCTCGTACTTTAAACTCAATTCAAGACCGGGAGCAACACCGTTTATATTACCCAACAGTCCTCCCAACATGGGCGTTGCCGTAATTTCAAATTGGCCAGTCTTTTCGAAATTCCACCCTGTAAAAACAGACACCGTGTGCAGGTCTTCGTAATTATACCTTGTTTCAAGATGTAATTTTTTGTGATCCGTATAGCCGATCAGCGTGAATGAATTCTTCTCATTGGGCAGGATATTATAATAAAATGATGCGGCACCGGTCCATTTCGCTCCGGGAGCAACTGTCTGCTGTTGTTGTGCTGAAAGCAGGCAACAAAAAATGAAAAGCGGGAGTAAAGTCAGTGTTAGTTGACGTATAGCTGTCTCCTGAAACACAATGGGTTGACTATTAGTTGTACATTTCATGATAATGCCGGGCAACGGATAGTTCGGGCCGGTCGCTGTTGGCAGTGGCCATCTTTAACAACTGTACATAGAGCTCGGCGGCCCTGGCTTTTTCTTTCCCTTGCGAAGCAGCCTGCGCTGCGCCATACAGGGAATTGAACCGGTTGGGATTCTTTTTCATGCTTTTATCGTAGGCTACCAGCGCTTCTTTGGGACGCCCGATGCTTAACAGCAGATCTCCGAGTTGCTCACGGGCGGGCAATACTTCGGCCGGCGTGACAGGATGTTTTTCGGTATTGTCTTCCATGGCTGCTGCCAGCTCCATATAGGAAACGGCCGTATCTATCGCCCCCTGACCGGCATACCACCAGCTCCGGGCTATGTTGATCTGTACAGCGACCTGGTTGGCCTTATAGCTGTCTTTTTGCGCGATAAGGGTATCGTGCAGTTGTTGCATGATCCCGATTTCAAGTGCTGCATTGGCCTGGTTGCCCGTATGCGCGGCTCCCAGCGCTCTGGCAAAATGAATGATCGATCGTTGCCAGGGGTAGGCCGTCCAATCAAAATTGGCTGACGGCGTTTGCAGGGTAGCGGCTTTCTTCCAATCCTTATTTTCGAGCGCCATCCGGGCAGGAATGGCAGCAAAGGCATAGGCTACCTTGAAGTTGGCCGGGTGCACTTCGCGTATTGCCGACAGATAGTTCAGTTGTTTCCTGGAATTTAGATTGTCGCCCTGTTGCAGGTATCCATACATCATGTAATCCAGGGCATGCAGCTCTTCATCCCAATGCCCCTTGATGCCCGCCTGCTCTGCATAACATTGTGCCGATGATGCGGCCTCCTGATTTGACTGTATACATTCATTCCACATTCCCAGTCGCGTAAATATATGGGAGGGCATATGAAGGGCATGAGCCGAAGAGGGGGCCAGTGCAGCATACCGGCGGGCGGCTTCCAGGGCATTTTGCGCGAGGCCAGGTGCATCATACGAATGGATGAGGTAATGCACCACGCCGGGATGATCGGGATAACTTGCATAAAGCGTATTCAATAGTTCGCCTGCCACTAATTGTTTTTGATAGGTCTTGTCGGCCGGATCGGCTGCTGCATCCAACGCCAGTGCATAGAAAACCTTAGCTTCTCTGTCATCAGGATAAGCTGCTTGCAGGTCACGCATCGCCGCTTCAAAGCGAAGACAACGCGTGCGATGGGAATCTTTTTCGTAACCGGCATAAAAGGCATCTATTGCTTCGAGGTACTTTGCTTCGCGGGGTGTTGGCGATGGCAGTTTTTTAGCGATGGCTATGGCAGTGGCACCTTTCTTCAATTCTTCGGGCAATGGTGGCGTCCAGAGCGGATGAAAATTGCTCATCGCTATTCCCCAATAGGCCATATAACAGGATGGCTCTGATTGAATGATCCCTGCAAAAACCTTTTCCGCCTCATCGTATTCGAAGGAGTGCAATAGTTTGAGGCCAAGTGCGAATGGGGCGACATTGGCATCACTCACGGTGGCATTGAATGTGAGGGTGCCAAATTTGGATTGCAGCGGGCCACACACAATGAGTTTCCCCTCTTTGAGTTGCAGGGCGGCTATCTGCTCTGGTGCAGGCGCCTTGCCATTGTTTCGGCAAGTGCAAAGCAGTAAACAAGCTATCGCCCCGGTTAGTCGGGAAATGTTGGAGGTGGACATGAGGAAGATATTTAAGGTGATGCAGGGTGCGCGACCGATTGATGCCTGAAATATTTGTAAGGTTTGTGGACATTATACGCCCTTTCATTTTTAGAGAAAATGACCATATTTCAAAGTTGTGCTATTAATACGGGACCGGTACGGGAGCGGTACGGAGCGGGTACGGGAGCGCTACGGGCCGGGTGCCTGCGGGCGGAAAACTGGTTGCACAACAAGTTAGGAATATTTTACTACTGACCTTCCTGATTTTTACTCCTGACTGGAAGCAAAATTACAACAGAATAAAACCGATTCCAGCATTAGTGAGCCTTATGTCAGGTTATGTCATGTAAAGTCATGACATTTCTTTGTTTTATCTGCAGTAACGGGGCGGTTTTTATTCCTCATCCATCGATGGCTGCAGGTTGACGCGGCTGGTTTTGCGGGAAGGACGAACGTAGTAGAAAAATAGGCGGGCTGCCGGCAAGGTGGTTGCCAGCCATTGCAACAGCGGTATCAGCAGAAGGATTAAACATCTATACGTTTGCATGCAGGATCGGTTAAAGCAGTATGCTGCTCAGCAGAAAGGCCATCGCCACGGTTACCAGTACGGCGGTGAGCCCCGGTATGATGAAACTGTGGTTGATGACGAATTTGCCGATGCGGGTAGTGCCGGTACGGTCGAAGTCCATCGCCGCCACCAGGGTTGGGTAGCCGGGCAACAGGAAATCGCCATTCACGGCCGGGAACATCGCCAGCAGGTGCGGATTGGAGATGCCCAACGCTACGCCCATGGGCATCATGGTGCGGGTGGTGGCTGCCTGACTGAAAGTAAGTGCCCCCATGAGGAATAATGCGAAGGCAAAGGTCCACGGTGCATCCTGGGTGATCTCTCCAAAGGCTCGTTTGATGAGTGGTTCATTGGCATCCATAAAGGTGGCGCTCATCCATACCACGCCCAATACCGATACTACTGCCGTAGCCATCGAAGTAAATAAGCTGGCTTTGGTGACCTCCGAAGGGGCAGTCCTGGTGAGTAACATCATGAGTGCTGCGGCAGACAGCGTAATGATGATGATGAGGCTGGTGAGGTTGAGCGAGCCATCGGCATTGACGCTGAAGTTGGGCTTGCCGGCGCCCACATTGGGCACCAGTTGTGGGAATGATCCAAAGAATATGATCAGCAGGATAGCTGCTGCAAATATGCCCACGGCCAGTTTGGCGCCGGGTTTTATTTCGGTATTGCCTGAACTGCTTTTGTCGATACTGGCGGCGAAGGCCGGATCTTTCATCTTCTCCAGGAATTCAGGATCCTCGGTCAGCTCTTTTCCTTTCCTGCGCACCACCAGTATGCCTGCCAGTATACCCATCAGGCAGGAGGGGATACATACTTTCATGATATCGACCGATGCGGTGGAGGTGGCCAGTACCGTTGCCATGGTGGCGGTGGCTGCACTCATGGGGCTACCGGTGAGCGACAGGTGCGAGGCGATGACCGATATGGTGAGTGGCCGCTCGGGTCGTATGCGCTTTTTGGCCGATACCTCGGCGATGATGGGCAGCAGGGAATACACGAGGTGTGAGGTGCCAGCAAACAGGCAAAGGAAATAAGTGGTGAAGGGCGCTATGAATACGATGCGCGATGGATTGCTGCGGATGATCTTTTCGGCGATGCTGACCAGGTAATCGAGGCCGCCCGCTGCCTGCAGCGTGGCGGCCGTAGTAACGATGGCCAGGATGATCAGCAACACGGCAATGGGAGGTTCGGCCGGTGGCAAATGGAACACGAGTACGAAGATCAGCAGTCCGACCATTCCCATTACGCCCAGTCCGATCCCCTTCATCCTGGAGCCAATGAGTATCATAGCCAGCAGGATGATCAACTGGATAAGGGTGATCATTGGGTGATGAATTTGGGATTGATGAGGTTGTCGATGGAATAGATCTCATCCCATTTGGCCTGGGTGATCAGTTTCTTTTCTTTCACGGCGATATCATGTACCGATTTGCCGGTCTTCAACGCTTCTTTGGCAATGGCGGCCGACTCTTCATAACCGATGATCGGATTGAGTTGCGTCACTATGCCGATGCTTTGCATGACCTGTTGCTTGGTGAATTCTGCATTGGCGGTGATGCCCACCACACATTTTTCGCGCAGGGTATTGCAGGCCTTGGTGATGTATTCGAGTGAGGTGAAGAGCGAGAAGCCGATCACGGGTTCCATTACATTCAGTTGTAATTGTCCCGCTTCGGCGGCCATGGTTACGGTGAGGTCGGCTCCGATCACGTAAAAGCAGGTTTGGTTCACGACTTCCGGTATCACGGGGTTCACCTTGCCGGGCATGATGGAGGAGCCCGGTTGCATGGGCGGCAGGTTGATCTCGCCCAGGCCGCAACGCGGTCCGCTGCTTAAGAGTCGAAGGTCATTACAGATCTTGCTGAGCTTGATGGCGCTGCGCTTAAGCGTACCGCTTAGCTGCACAAAGGCCCCGGTGTCGTAAGTGGCTTCGATGAGGTCGGCCGCCAATATAACCGGTATGCCGCTGATGGCTGCCAGGTGCTTTACGCAAAGCTCCGCATATCCTGCGGGTGCATTGACGCCGGTACCGATGGCCGTGGCGCCCATATTCACTTCGGTGATCAGTTTCTCGGCCTCGCGGAGGCGCAATACATCTTCTCCGATGGTGGTGGCAAAGGCATTGAACTCCTGGCCCATTGTCATGGGCACCGCATCCTGCAATTGGGTGCGGCCCATCTTGAGTACGGTAGATAATTCTTTTCCTTTATTGTAAAACGCTTTCTGCAATTGTTCGAGCGCGTCGGCAAATGCATCGATCTTCAGGTAGAGGGCAATGCGGAAGGCGCTGGGGTAGGCATCATTGGTGCTTTGCGAGAGGTTTACATCGTTGTTGGGATGGAGATAGTCGTATTCGCCTTTTTTGTGTCCGAGGTGTTCCAGGCCGACGTTGGCGATGACCTCATTCGCATTCATGTTGGTAGAGGTGCCGGCGCCTCCCTGTATAAGATCACTGATGAACTGGTCAACAAACTCGCCCTTGATCAGCCGGTCGCAGGCGTACACGATGGCGTCGGCTTTTTTAGGGTCCAGCACGCCCAGTTCCTTGTTGGCGATGGCGGCTGCTTTTTTTACATAGCCGAATGCCTTGATGAAGAGTGGCTCATTGCTGATGGGGATGCCGGTGATGTCGAAATTCTCTTTGGCCCGGAGGGTTTGTACGCCGTAATAACAATCATTGGACAACTGCTTTTCTCCCAGGAAATCATGCTCTGTGCGATAAGTAGGCATAGCCATTTATTTGTAAGGTGGATAAATACTGTATTGGCTGCCAGTTGAGACTGATGCAGCAGTAAATATTTAATGCCGGTGGGTTGCAGGGGAGTGGCGAGGACAGTAACAAGGCGGGTAAGCGCAACACATTATTGTACTAGTGTGCGAAGCCGATGAACCAAATATAAATAAAAGGGGATGCTTTCCAATAAAAATAGGTGGATCCTGTATAAAACCGGGCAGATAAGTTTGAACAGATTAAAGGCTTGTTAAGAGCTGGTGTAGTAAATGAAAAGGTCCGGCAAAACCGGACCCTCTATGATTTCGCACAATCGTATTTATTTTCTGGTATTATGCATGTTTACTTTCATGATCCAGCAGCCATTGCTTGCGCCAGATGCCGCCGCCATAACCGGTAAGGTTACCGTCTGACCCGATCACCCGGTGACAGGGTATCAATATCGAAATGCGGTTGAGGCCATTGGCATTGGCCACTGCTCTGATGGCAGAAGGTTGTTGCAGGTGCACGGCCTGCTGTTTGTACGAACGGGTAGTGCCAAAGTTTATGGTGATCAGTTCTTTCCAAACTGACTGCTGAAAGGGTGTGCCTGGTGCATCGAGCGGTACCGTGAATGCTTTACGTTGCCCTTCAAAGTATTCCTGCAATTCCTGATTGAGTTGATCGAAATGGCGGTGTTGTCCCGGCAGCAGGGGAGAGCGCAAGAGCTTTTGCAATTGCTTCAATTCGGTCTCCAGCATCTTGCGATCGGTGAACTCGAGCAGGCAGATGCCTTTATCGGTGGTGCCCGCCATCATAGGGCCCAGCGGCGTGGTAATGCGGGTAATGGTGATCACCTGTCCCGACTTACTGTCAACAGGCGCAAAGCCGGTGCTTTTCTTGAAAGAATAATTAAAGCCACTTAGGGAGTCATAGCCGTTATCGAAGGCGGCGCTGGTCACTTTTTCACCGTAACGGATCATGCCAAAGGCGTGGTTGATGCGTTGCATGCGCTGGAAGGCCTGGAAGGTAAGGTTGTGGTGCTTCTTGAACCAGCGGCGTACCTGTGCCGGTTCAATACCCATTTGGCGCAGCTCGTAATCCCGGATCTTTTTATCGGGTTGCTCCTGTAAGGAGGTAAGCAATTGTTTGATGTAGGCAGGCGCTTCATCCTGCTGCTCGAGGGGCGAGCATACCTTGCAGGGACGGTAGCCATGTTGGATGGCTTCTTTGCTGGTGCCGTAAAACTCTACGTTCTCATATTTGGGTTTGCGTGCCGTACAGGTAGGACGGCAAAAGATACCCGTTGTCTTTACGGCGGCGAAGAATACGCCTTCAAACTGGCTGTCCTTTCTTACCAGGGCGTCGTACATCAGGTCCGGTGTAAGCGATAAATGCATACTTCAAATCTTTGTGCCACAAATGTAGGAAGCGAAGCAGGTGTCTGCCAACCGAAAAATGAACAAGCATTTTTGAGGCGAGCCCGCCTGCGTGCCTGCTGGCAGACTGGCGGGCGGCGGTCAAGGCCTTGAGCTAGCTTTTACAGGCAAGCGTCGCGTTTTCCTAAATGCTCTTCAGCTCTTTCTTAGTGAACTCATTGTCCACATTGCCGGTATTGAGGGTGCCAGCCGGTTCAAACAGCAGTACCTCCACTTCTTCCGGTGCATTGGGCCGGTGCTCCACGCCCCGGGGTACGATGATGAACTCGCCTTCATTGAGCGTAACATTCCGGTCGCGGAACTCCATGATGAAACTGCCCTTTACGACCAGGAACAGTTCATCTTCGTGTTCGTGGTGGTGCCAGGTAAATGGCCCCTGGAACTTGACGAGTTTTACGTGCTGACCGTTCAATTCGCCCGCGATCTTCGGACTCCAGTGTTCGGAGAAGGTCGAGAATTTCTCTGCAAGGTTGACTTTATTCATAGCTGGGTTTTATGGTAAAACAGTCCGGTGGCGGTTTTGTTGCTGTTGCCGGTAGCCGTTTTCCGGTTGTTGGGACGGAGGCTGCCGACGAATAGCATATAGCCGGAAGGCTGGCTGTCATGAGCTTAAACAAATGCTCAACGACCTCAAGTACTGTGGCGGGCTAGGCCATTACCGAGATCATGTCCAGTACCACATCGCCCAATGCCTGCTCGCCTTCCATCTGCACATAGGGTAACACCTCCTGGCGCCGCCAGCTTTTGGAAAACAGTTTCCAGGCCACTGTGCCTTCGATCGTGGTGTGGGCAACCGGTGGGTTGGAGGGCTGCGTTGTCAATTTCCACGAAGCTGCAGCCCCGACAGGTTGATCCTGCACCTTTGCCTGCTTCAAGGTAACTGAAAATCCCGACGTTGCCTGCTTCTCCACAAACCAATCGCCGCCACCTTCGCCACTAATGCTTACCTGAATGACGGTGCCGGCGGCAGCTTCGGTGTTCTTGTACACGACCGGCAGGGCACGCATAAAGGTATCCAGCACCGGATGGTATAAATCGGCTGTCATGATGCCGGGTTTGTTAACGGCATCTCGTATCTGTTGCTGGTGGTGCCATTTTTCCGTGTACTCCCGGGCGATATGAAACCAGTTGGCCGACACAGACTCGCCGGCCCAGCCAACAGAAAAGACAGCGGTGGCTGCAGGATCGAGCGTGGTGTAATAATGTGTAGCCTGGGGGCAATAGGTTGCCAACAGGTCGGTAAGTATTTGCGGGCTTAGTCGCCGGCTGGCGCTTACCCAGTCTGCATTGAGCCGGTTGAGGTAATCGATGAGATCCTGGTTGTTGTGGATAGCGCCGGGCGGATCACCCGCATGCCCATCCCGGGCGGATGACAGTGTACGGAGATGTGTGTCGAGTATATGGGCAGCCACATCTTTCACCGTCCACAACCGCGCAACAGTAGGCAGGTTCCATTCGTCTGGCGTGAGCGAGCGAAGCAGTTCGATCAGCTTTTGATCGAGCACTGGAAACAAATGGATCGTTTTGATAGGAGGGTTCATGCAGCAAATATAAAAGAGGCGGGCTTCACCCGGCAGGACATTTTTCCCGGATGAAGCCCGCTTATCATAAGGAAGTAATTATTTCGTTTTGCTCACCAATCCACCCTTGCGGCTGTCGACCGAGATGGTGTATTTGCCGTTGGCCTGTACGATCCAGCGCACGGTAACCGTGCTTTGTCCGGGTATATTGGCTACCTCGATGGTGGCCGGGTTGGTCTTCTGTTCAATGGTGATACCGAGGTCGCGGTTCTCCACCACCATACCAGCGATGACCTTCGCACCCGTAAGGCTGATATAATCCGGTCGTTCGATCTTAAACTTCAGGTCCTGGCTCGCATGGGTGGGTATGATACGTTCGTTCGCGATCACGGCAGTGATCTCTTTCAGCCCATCGCCCAGGTCTTTTTCTGTTATAGAATCGATCGATAGTTTAGGGGTTTGATAACAATGGAATATGCTGAACGACATATTGCGGTGTGCATCGCTCTCCATCAGAAAGCCGGGGTGCATACGGCCGAAGTTCTTCTTAAATCCACCGATCTCTATTTTGCCATATTGCGGATGGTCGTATTCGTGCCATTGCACAAAACCATCTCTGAAGAGCAGGTTGCGGTCGAACTTGTAGGAAGGGTCTTCCTGGGAGTCATCGTCGTCATCGCCGCCCTTGTTGAACATGAGGTAGGGCGTCCAAAGTTCATTGGAGAAGGTATACACGCCACGGCCACCATAAAACCAATCGAGCTCGCCGCCGTACGCTGAGTAAAGATCCTTGTATACTACCAGGTAACGATAGCCGGGCAACAGCTCTTCGCCTTTTTTGCCGAGTACATCATAAATGCGCACATCGTTGGCGTTGTAGGTGCCTACATCTTCCTGGCCACCGGGGCCGCGCAGGATCATGCCGCCCGAGTTGTGGTAAGATTGTGCCGCAGCGATATTGGGATGCTTCATTACAAATTCCATCACGGCGCGGTTCTCGGGCAGTGAGAAGGGGTATTTGTAAGCACCGCCCTGTATATAGTTCGGCTGCCAGCCCCATCCCCAATCGCGGTTGGGGTCGTACTCGAACGTGTAACCATCTTCGTTGACGAGTCCATCACCATCGTTGTCGATGCCTTCTACGCCGAGTATTTCATAGTCGCCTTTTTCTTCGGGACCTACCTGCACCATCTTGCGCGGGTCTTTGGTATCCTGTTTCCACCGGCCGTTGGGGTTCTTGCGGCGCATCATAACAATGTTGCCATCTTTGTCGAGGTCGTCATAGCCATCTTCATCTACGGCGCCATCGCGGTCATTGTCTACAGGGATCAATCCTGAGCGGGGCGAATTGGCGTTGTTGGCTTCATGGAAGAAATTATCGCGGGCATCGGGATTGATGGTGGGGACGATGTAAAAGGTTTTGTCGGCCAGCAGGTCCTGGATGTATTTGGTGTCGCCAAATGATTCCGTGAGGTACCAGGCGGTGTAGAGGGCAAACTCGCTGCCCTGCACTTCGTTGGAGTGGATATTACCATCGATGTACATGGCGGGCTTACGGGTTACGTCGCCCCCTTTTTTGTAATCACTGATGGTGAGGCACCACAGGTCGCGACCCTGGAAGGATTTGCCGATGGATTCCAGCTTGCAGAGGTCCGGATAGGCCGCTGCTATTTTCTTACAAATATCGGTTATGCCTGCATGATCATTGTAACGGTTCCAGCTCATGGATACTTTGGGGCGTACCGGACTGCCGGCGCCTTTGAATACCTGGTTGGGTTGCTGGGCCTGCAGCGAAAGGCCGGCGATGGCCAGGCTGCAGCTCAATATTACTCGGGATATATTGCGTTTCATTTTGTTCAGTTTTGTGTAGCGATCCGAAGAATGCTCTAAAGGTTGATATCGGTTTTAACGGTGCCGGTGGTGGGGCTGCCAGCTTCGATCGTGATCTTGCCGCTGCCTTTTACCAGCCAGGTAAGTGGTTGGGAGCTGAGGCCGTCGAGGGTATTCAGCAATTGTGTCTTACGCCCGCTGATCACCGATTGATTGCCGCCGGTGTTTACTTTCACCTGTATGCGTTTGATCCAGTAGCTTCTTTCGCCCAGTTTGGTATGGGAAGCCAGGAGTCCTTTGTTCGCTACATCGAGGCTGATGCGGGTGAGCCCATTGCCGAGCTTTTCCGTTTTTACATTCAGGATATCGAGTTCGGGTTGATAACCTGCCAGCTGCACGACGAAGCTGGTATGCTTCTTCACGATCTCGGGTACGAGTTTATAAGGCGGGTTGATCAATACATAAGGGTCGATGCCTCCTACTTCTGCCGTTCTGCCTTCGAAGTCGGGATGTTGAATGGCTTTCCAGGGTGTAAAGGTATTGGTGATACCTTGCTGGGCGGCCCAGCGCAGATAATTGGCCACGGGATCATCTACCGTCAGTGCTTTTTCTTTCTTCGCCGTATCGGCCTTTGCTTTTGGTACAAACCAGCCGGGTGTGCTGAAGCTGTAACGGGCATAGTGGTAATAACCCCAGGAAAGGAAATCTCCGCCGGCGGCATTCGCTTTAGGCGCTTCCTTCATACCGGTTACTTTATTGTATAGTTCAGATACCAGTGCATTGGCTTTGGCATCGGCTTCGATGTATCCCGCAACAATGCGTTGGTTGGCCGCTGCAGCATTGTAGGCAATGGGGGTAGAGAGATTGTTATTGCTGCTGAAGCTCACCACTGCGTAAATGTTGAACAGGTCGAATAGCTGATCGGTGATGGCCCTGGTTTCTTTTTCCGATACGGCGTATTCACCGGCGCCTTGTGTAAAGGAGGGGTGCTTATACGTGAAGTTCTTATTGAACCAAACTCCACCCGGACCATCTTCGTTGAATTGGTTGTCCTTATCGTTATCGATGCCTTCTGCAATGAGCAGGTATTTTCCTTTTTCTCCTTTCGCTACATCGGCTTTGATCAGCACGCGCGGATCGTCGGGATGCAGTTTGTATTCTCCCAACGGCGATTCAACGCGCACCCAGGTGATCTTGCCATTGCCGTCGAGATCGTCGAAGGAGTCTTCGTCGGTTTTACCATCGCGGTCATCGTCGGTGGTGGTGGCATTGCCCTGGCGTTCGAATTTAAGGGCAGCAAAATACTGCTCTGTGGCGTCGGGGCTCATGTTGGGGAATACATAGAACGTGGTTTTGGCGAGCAGTGCTTTGATGCTGTCGGTAGTGCTGCCTTTCAGCAGGTCTTCCGCAAAGCCGATCGCCAGTTCGGTGCCCAGCAAGTGGTTGCCTTCTACTCCGCCCACGATGGCAATGGCTGGTTTGGCGCCAGTGTTGCCGCTGCCGATGGTGAGCATCCATACCTCTTTATTACCTTGGGTATGCGCAATGGATTTTACAGAAGCCAGTTGCGGATACTGTTTGGTGAGTGCCTGGATACGGCTGGTTTGTTGTTGGTAGGGGGCGTAATCCTGTTGTGCCTGCAGCGCATTACCGCATACCAGGGCCAGCAGGATCGCTGTCAACTGTTTTCTCATGTAAGCCAGATTTTTTTAGGCGCTAAATATAAAGAAAAGCGGTTACCGCCCGCGGGATATGGTAAGAAGGTGAGGAATATGTGAAGAATGGTGCCGGCGGTGCGGGTTGTTGCCGCGCCATGTACCCTTGGGTTGCTGCACAAGTTACGGCGACGAGATTCCACGGGCCGCTGCACAACAAGAAGCCCCCGCCTTCTGGTAGCGGGGGCATTCATAACCCTTAACGCATGAAAAAAAGCCTCATCATAATGAGTTGGCGATGTGTGGTATCAGAGATACATTGCTTGCTGACAATGCGATTGTACGCTTATAGAAACGTGGCGTTGGCGCAGATATTTATGCAATCGGTTGGAGTGCCGGATAGAAAGGATGATCCGTCGTATAAACCTGTTTAAGGAAAATCCTGGTGGGGGAATAATGAAAAAGGGCGTCCTTGATAGACGCCCTGATTACATATGATTTGACCTGTTGTTTAGGTCCTTACTGCTTTTGGTTGCAGGGTGGTGAGGTTTCCGATGTTAACGGGTTTACCGGTGTCGATACTGTTGCGGGCAGCAATGCCGATCAGGATCGACATAGCGCCATCGCGGCTACCGGCTGCCTGGTGATAAGGATCGTCGCCGGGCGTGAATACCTGTTTGCGTAAGCGCGTATCGCCGCCACCGTGGCCCGCTTCGTTGTTGGGGATGCGGATCACTTCACGCTTGCCGAAGTTGGCTGTCACTTCAATTTCATCGTACGGCTCAACTTCCCAGGGCTGGCTCTCTTTGATCCAGGCATCGATGCGGCCTTTGGTGCCATTGAAGGCGATGCGGTATCCTTCGTAGGGGGAATACGCAGTGAGTGAATAGCTCACCTGCACTTTGTTGGCATACTTTATCTGCACCGCCATCTTATCGAAGATGTCGATGTCTTCTTTCCATACACAGCCGTCACGCAAATACCCATCGTATTGTTCATTGTCGGCGTACAGTTCCATGAGGCTTTTGTTCTTGGTCATATCCCAGTAGAACTTGCACTCATTCTTATGGGGGCAGGGCCTACAGTTGGTGTGCCGGAAGGCGTTGTTCTTTCCATAATGCTCGAGGGCGCCGAAGGCAAATACCTGTTCGGGCTCCGAATTGATCCACCAGTTGAGCAGGTCGAAATGGTGGGTGGCTTTGTGCACCAGGAGCGAGCCGCCATTCTTGCGCAGGCGGTGCCAGCGACGGAAATAATCGGCTCCATGCGAGGTGTTGAGGTACCAGTGGAAATCGACCGAGGTGATCTTGCCAATGGTGTCGTTGCGCAACAACTCGTATATCTTCTGACGGTGGGGTGAGTAGCGGTAGTTAAAGGTGACGGTCACTTTTTTGCCGGTCTTTTTCTCAGCGTCGAGGATGGCCTGGCATTTCTGCTCGTCGATGGTCATGGGTTTTTCGGTGATGATATTGGCGCCGTACTCCATGCCTTTGATGATGAATTCGTGGTGGGTACCATCTACGGTCATCACCATCAGGGTATCGGGTTTGGTTTCCTTCATCATCTTATCGAAGTCGGTAAACGTAGGGCAGGAGAGGTTCATCGCTTTGCGGGCGGTCTCTACCCGGCCGGGATTGATGTCGCAGAGGCCTACGAATTCTACCTGGTCTTTGAACTCACTGATCACGGGTTTGCCCCACATGCCGATGCCGCGTACGCCGGTACCTACCATGGCTATACGTTTTTTGGCAAATGGGGTAGTTGCGGTATCACTGGCGAGTACAGAATCGGCGATCAGCGATCCGGCGATCAGGCTGCCGGATTGTTGCAGGAAGTTTCTTCGGTGCATAGCAATCTATTATTTGAATTTAAGATAGCGAATGCACCGCAAAGCGGAAAATACTTTTACGAAATTGGATAATTTAACTGAATAATAGGTTGATTTAGACTTGTTTGGGAGCAGGATGGTGCAGGATGGTGGAGTGCGTATGGGGGCGATGGATG
This sequence comes from Paraflavitalea sp. CAU 1676, assembly GCF_029223285.1. Taxonomy (GTDB): domain Bacteria; phylum Bacteroidota; class Bacteroidia; order Chitinophagales; family Chitinophagaceae; genus Paraflavitalea. Next base: position 34,825 of record NZ_JARHUJ010000002.1, read on the forward strand.
GAGTCGGGAGGTGTTGGCGGGAACTCACTAGCCGGTACATGGATGCGGTCTGCTGCTTGTTGGACAGGAACTGGCTTGCTGAAGAAAGGGATGCTGCCACCGGGCAGGGGCACCGTGGGTAAAACAGTTGGGAGATCATCGGGCCGCTGCAACGGCTGCTCCGGCCAATGCCAGCAATTGTTCGTGTAGCTGCATCACCTGGGGTATCACGGCATTTTGCTCATCATTGACGATTACAAAATCGCACAACATCATTTTTATCTTTTGCTGGATCTGCTTGTTCATGCGGGTGATCACTTCTTCGCGTGTGATCTTATCGCGCTGCATGGTACGATGGATGCGCAATGCATCGGGGGCCGATACGCCGATGACGTAGTCGAGCTGCGACTGGGTGCCGCTCTCAAATATGATGGCTGCTTCTTTGATGGCATAGGGAGCGGTTTGACGATCCATCCAGCGTTCGCCATCGCGGATGGTGGCAGGATGTACGAGCGAGTTGATGAGCTTCAGTTTTTCCGGATCGTTGAATACGATGGCGCCCATCTTTTTCCGGTTGAGTATCCCATGGTCGTACATATCCGCACCGAAATGCGCTATGATCTGTTCGCGCAGTTCGGGATCGTTGTTCATGATGCTCCTCGCTGCATCATCGGCATAATATAAGGGTACACCAAGTACTTCAAATACTTTTGCCACCGTGCTTTTGCCGGATCCGATACCACCCGTTAATCCAATTCGCAGACTCATAACGCAGCAAATGTATTATATCCGGTTAAGTTTTGATACTATTGATTATTGCTTATTTTGTTGCCCGATCAACCTCTAACTCCAACAACTATGTTACGACAAGTCTTAGGGCTGTTACTGGCAGGCGCATTACTGCAGGCCTGCAGCAATGCTGAAATAACCGTTACACCCGTCTCTGCCGGAAAATGGAAAGGCGAATGGGAGCGTGCCGGGCGAATGAATAGTGCTACTTTGACAATCGACTCGTTAGCTGTGGATAGCATACAATTCTCGATAATGGCATTCAGTGGCGGTAATAACGGCGAGATTGAAGGGAAGGCTGCGATCAGGGGCAATAGGGCTGTCTTCGAATTAGCAGAGGCTAGCGATACTTGTCGCCTTATCTTCGAAATGCAGGGCGATAGTCTGATCTCGATCGACCAGCAGGCAGGTCAGTGTGGTGCCGGCGCCGGTGTGAGCTTTGGCGGAAAGTATACGAAAGCCGGTGCTTATGTGGCCGACCTGCATGAAGGGGCGCCTGAAGAAGGACTCGAAAACGATGACCTCATTGCACTGGGCATCTTACGCAATCCTGCGGAGGATTCGGTATTCAGGGCACTGGTAAAGAAGGATTATGACCTCTTCGTGAGGACGACCCAGTTGGTGTCGGAAGATGAGGACCTGGACAGTCTTGGCGCCCGGGTGTCGTCATCGGGTGTGCGTGGGTTGTACACACAAATGGAGAATATCATCATGGTCGATTCTGCCCGTCATTTCTGGGCGGCGGTGATCGAGGATGGAAATGTGTATTACTATACCAACCGACCGCTCGCCGACGATAAGCTACCTGCTACGATCGATAAATGGCGCTCGCGATTTAAAGAGTATCCGATCAGCAAGCGGTATGAAGAGATTGAATAATAATAAAAAAGCCGGATGATGATCAGACGGCACCCTATATCGCTTTTGACGATGTGGCCGCTAATATTCGATTTTCACCGTCGTGGTTTTGCCAGAATCTAACATGATCTCTTTTTCTAAAAGCACCTTCGATGGATAATATACGTGACTATAAAGCCTTAAATAGGCTTTGTTGCTTTCGGAATACGAAAAGCTGTCGATAAAGATCTCTGCGGCGAATGGTGGCTTAAAGCTCTTTTCAACGCCCAGGTTCCCAAAGGTTTGTCCAGTACGGGTTATGTAGTCCAGGCGAACATCTATCGTATCTTTTGTCCCGTTGCCTTTTTCCGGAAATGTGTTTAGTGTGAGGTCGATTTTTACGTAACTGGCGACGTCAAGCATTAATGTGTCGTAGCGGTGCTCATAAACATACCAGTTTCTACCGTATACACCCGTCTGCACCATCCGGGGCTTCGATACGAGGGGCCAGTAAAAGCGGTCGGTTCCCCAATCCGGCACATCGATCGAGTATTCCCCGTTCTGATCGGTGGTGGCTGTATAGATGAGGCTTTCGGACAATGGTCCCTGTCCACGTCTAACGAAGTGAAGCTGTATTTTTGCTGCTGCAACTGGCATTCGGTCATACTGCCGGAGCACTACGCCTTTAAAAGTTTTGGACTGTTTGTCCTTCCCACAGGCACATAGTATACAGAGTGACGTTAAAATATAACCTAATGTCTTCATGGTAGGGGTTTGATAACCCAAAATACGACAAGGAGTAAGAAATGAAAAGGAATGTCTCACCTTTAAATAAAGGTCCTGAGCATTTTTCAATCGACTAAAAGACGCCACCACTACCCGAAATGAGAAAGAGGCTGCATCATTGATGCAGCCTCTTTCTTACTAAAATATTCCTTTAACGCTTATTTGGCAGTTGTAGCTGCTGCGTTGGCCTTGTTCAGGTTGTTGGACCACTCGATAGAGATAGCACTCTTCTCGATCTTGATGTAGCTGCCGGGGCTTGTTTCCAGGTCGATAGTACCGTCTTCATTTACCTTGTTCACTTTACCGTGGATACCAGCGATGGTAACCACCTTATCGCCTTTTTGCAGGTTTTCCTGGAATGTCTTGGCTAATTTGGCTTTTTTAGCTTGAGGGCGGATCATGAATAACCAGAAAATGAGGATCATACCACCCAACAGTACCAGTTGCATTGTACCGCCGCCGGCGCCTGCCTGTAAGAAAACAACTAAAGATGTCATTTTGTATGTCTGTTTTAAAAATGTTTTGTATCAGGTTCGCGGCCGCAAGATACGGGAATCATAATAATTTAACTTACCGTATCTGTTTCAGCCTTGTTAATTAAGCAATTACTCCGCTTTTTTGGCCTTCACCTCTACCGTAAACTGCAGCTTGTGTTCGCCGCTTCCTTCGGTATTCGCAATCACGAAGATGCTTTTTGAATTGGGGCCAGGTTTGCCGGCACTGTTGAAAGAGGCCTTGATGATGCCTTCTGCCCCGGGCGCTACGGGTTGCTCGGGTTTTTCTGCCACGGTACAACCACAGCTTACGTTTACATTCTTGATGACGAGGGGTTTGGTACCGGTATTCTTAAAGCGGTAAGAGATATCTACCACCTGGCCTTCCGTGATCGTGCCCACATCCTTTACAGAGTCGATCCATTGCAGGGTCGTTACGTCGGCTGGTGCCGCCGCTTCTGTGGAGGTCGCTGTTACGGTAGTGGCCGGAGTTACTTTTTGTTCTGTGGCTGCGCTTTCACAGGCTGCTGCCAGTACGCCAATCGCCAATGTCAGATACAGGAATGATTTCATGCGAATGATAAATTTATAGGTATGCTTTTAGTTGGAGGAGGATGGTTTGAATGCCACTTTATGCATCTTCTCGTCCTTCACCAGGTCTTTATGAATATTATCGAGTATACCGTTTACAAACTGTCCACTCTGCGGTGTGCTGTATTCTTTGGCGAGGTCGATGTACTCGTTGATGGTTACCTTGGGGGGAATGGTCTCGAAGTACAGGAATTCGCACACGCCCATGCGCATGAGGATCATGTCGAGTACGGCAATACGCTCGGGATCCCAGTTCTTGAGTTTGGGTTTGATGTGCTCCATGGTAACTTCCTTCTTATTAAGGACGGTTTCCAGTAGTCCCTTGCCAAACAACCATTTTTCTTTGCTGATCAACTCCTGGAAGTTGAAGGAGGAAGGCTTGTTCAGGAAGTTTTGCACCAGCAAACGGAGCATGTCGGCATCATCGTCCCAATTGGTGAAGTTTTCTTCCACGAAGCTGGTAAAGCTTTCGTTGGGCAGCAGCAGTTCATTAAAGATGAACTCCAGCATGGCCTTTTCCTCTTTCTTATCGCGGCCGGCTACGGCAATGTATTGCTGGTATTTGTCGGTTTCTACCAGTTGGTGATAGAGTTTGCGCAAGAGGTCGGTATTCTCCAGCAGTTCGGGACGAGTTTCTTTCACTGCTTTCTGATAGGAGGGGTATTCGAGGATCTTCCACAGCAGTTCGTTGCCAGCCAGTTTGATGTTGACGTTGAGGTCTTCGTAAGAGGGCAGGTGCTTGCCGGCACGGTTACGGGCGTCAATTTCGGCATAACGGGCCACTTCGGTGAGATAGTGGATCAGATAAACAAACAGCTGGTGGGTTTGGTCAAAATGTTTCTGGAGGAGCTTGAACGGATCGTTCGGTTTTTCGTTGGTTTCCTGACTTTCTACGGAATAGAGGGCCTGCATTACCTTCACACGGATGTTTCTTCTGCTGATCATGCTAAGAGCTTATTTTGAACCGGCAAAACTAACGCTTTCCGGCGGAATAAGGAATTTGGATTGCCGATTTCGGACTGGCAGCCTGTTAAATCAGCAGTCGGTTTACGGGCAAACCGCCGCCCAGGCGGGGTAAAACCGGTTTAATGGACGGTTCAGCATCAACCGGTTAAAAAGCTGGTGGAACATCGTTTGGCCGGCGGGCTGCTAAATTGGCATTAGTGGTGTGTGAAATATGTCACCGGGTACGCAAAGCCCTGTCAGCCTTTCCTCCACAAGCTGAAAAAATGACCTGTAAATCCGGTTTGGTATAGATTATGTTTACCTTTGCGGACCTTTGGACGGGGGCACGCTCCGGCCATGAGGGAGCCTAAATCTCAATTATAAACTTTTTCACCAAAATCAAAAAACTGATAAACTATGGCTAAGAAGCTTAATGTTACCCCCTTGCACGACCGGGTAATTGTGAAACCCGCTAAAGCGGAAGAGAAAACTGCCGGTGGTATCATCATTCCTGACACTGCCAAAGAAAAGCCCCAGCGTGGTACCGTGGTTGCAGCTGGTCCTGGTAAGAAAGATGAGCCTGTAACAGTAAAAGTAGGTGATACCGTTCTCTATGGTAAATATTCCGGAACTGAGATCCAGATCGAAGGCGATGACCTCCTGATCATGAGAGAGAGCGACATCTTAGCAATCGTTTAATTCATTCCCGATTAATTTCCACCATTCATTAATTCTCAAATTGAATATAATATGGCAAAACAACTGTTCTTCGATATCGAAGCGCGTAATAAAATGAAGAGAGGGGTTGATACCCTGGCAAATGCGGTAAAAGTGACCTTAGGTCCCAAAGGCCGTAATGTGGTTCTCGAAAAGAAATTCGGTGCACCTGCTATCACTAAAGACGGTGTTACTGTAGCAAAAGAAATTGAACTGGAAGACCCCATCGAGAACATGGGTGCTCAGATGGTGAAAGAAGTAGCTTCCAAAACTGCTGACATTGCAGGTGATGGAACTACAACCGCTACCGTACTCGCACAGGCAATCATCGCCGAAGGTTTGAAAAACGTAGCAGCAGGTGCCAACCCAATGGACCTGAAGCGCGGTATCGACAAAGCTGTTGCAGCTGTAGTTGAAAACCTGAAGAGCCAATCCCAGTCTGTTGGTATCGACAGCAAGAAGATCCAGCAGGTAGCTTCTATCTCTGCCAATAACGACGAAACAATCGGTAAGCTGATCGCTGAAGCGTTCGGTAAAGTAGGTAAAGAAGGTGTTATCACTGTAGAAGAAGCGAAAGGTACCGATACCAACGTTGACGTGGTAGAAGGTATGCAATTCGACCGCGGTTACATCTCTCCATATTTCGTTACCAACAGCGAAAAAATGGAAGCTGAACTGCAAACTCCTTATATCCTGATCTACGACAAGAAGATCAGCGCTATGAAGGATATCCTCCACATCCTCGAGAAAGTTGCTCAAAGCGGTCGTCCGTTGCTGATCATCGCCGAAGACCTGGAAGGCGAAGCACTCGCTACCCTCGTAGTGAACAAGCTCCGCGGTACCCTGAAAGTAGCAGCTGTTAAGGCTCCTGGTTTCGGCGATCGTCGTAAAGAAATGCTCCAGGATATCGCGGTTCTTACCAAAGGTATCGTGATCAGCGAAGAGCAAGGTTACACTCTGGAAAAGGCTGACCTCAGCTACCTCGGTACAGCAGCTTCAGTTACCATCGACAAAGACAACACTACTGTTGTTGGCGGAAAGGGTAAAAAAGATGATATCGTTGCCCGCGTTAACCAGATCAAATCTCAGATCGAATCCACAACTTCCGATTACGATAAAGAAAAATTACAAGAGCGTCTCGCTAAGTTGAGCGGTGGTGTTGCTGTACTGTACGTAGGTGCTGCAACCGAAGTGGAAATGAAAGAGAAGAAAGACCGTGTTGACGACGCCCTGCACGCTACCCGCGCTGCCGTTGAAGAAGGTATCGTTCCCGGTGGTGGTATCGCTTACATCCGCGCTATCGCCAGCCTGGAAAAGCTGAAAGGAGCTGTTAATGAAGACGAGCAAACAGGTATCGCTATTGTTAAGCGCGCGATCGAAGAGCCTCTGCGCCAGATCGTGTTCAACAGCGGTATCGAAGGTAGCATCGTAGTTCAGAAAGTGAAAGAAGGACAAGCCGATTACGGATTCAATGCCCGCACTGAGAAGTACGAAAACCTTTTCCGCGCTGGTGTAATTGATCCTACCAAGGTTACCCGCATCGCACTGGAAAACGCCGCTTCTATTGCCGGTATGTTGCTCACTACTGAGTGTGTAATTGCCGACAAGCCTAAGAAAGAAGAGCCCCATGCACATGGTGGTGGCGCTCCTGACATGGGCGGCATGGGTTACTAATATCATTATAGTAACGAATAATACGAGATCCCGCAGGTCTTGCCCATTGGGCGAGGCCGCGGGATCTTCCTTTTGGGGGCAGTCGGGCCACACCACGGGCTGGCACATCGCGCTCATCGCCGCACCGCTTCGTCGTTCCAATTGTACGAATCAGACAGGATTCCGCACCGCCTGTATAATACCCGCCCGTGCGGCCCGCGCATCTCCTTTATATTTAGGGTCCTTAATACAGTCAAAATGAAGAGAAGCATGTTATGGCTGGTTGCTGCCCTCGGTATGGCACAGCTGGCTCAGGCCCAAAGCGCCGAAGATTCAGTAAAGGCAACAGTAAATCAGTTGTTCGAAGGCATGAAGTCGGCCAATGCGGCCATGGTGAGCGGCGCCTTCAGCGATAGCGCCATCCTGCAAACCATCATTACCCGCAATAAAGAAGGTAAAACGGTGGTGCGCAACCAGCAGGTAAGCGCCTTCGCGGATTTTGTGGGTAAACAACAGCCGGGTGCAGCGGACGAACGCATCACTTTCGAAACGGTAAAGGTGGACGGTCCGCTGGCGATCGTATGGACTCCTTATAAGTTCTACCTCAATGGGGCATTCAGCCATTGCGGAGTGAATTCCTTCCAGTTGGTGCGGCTAAACGGGCAATGGAAGATCCAGTACCTCATCGATACCCGCCGCAAGGACGAGTGTAAGTAAGCGACATGAAAAGGTCGTGGCCGAAGGGCGGGGACCTGGTAGCGCTCCGAAGGCAAAGACGAGTGTAAGTAAAGGACCATCACGAAAGACCATCAATAGCGAGAGGCCGAACAAACAGCATCGACTGCTGACTGTTCGGCCTCTTAATTCTTACTACCGGGCCTGATCCCTGCCAGGCACCTGGCTGTATGTTTTATTTCTTCAACCGGTATTTCTTATTCACTTTCCGGCTATTGAAGTAATCGTTCAGTTCTTTTTCGGTCATCGTGTTGTCGAACTCGAGCGGAATATCGATCAGCTGTACCTGTATTTGCTTCAACTCGTCTTTGAGCTTATTGGTCTTCTTGGCAATGTCGGGATCCCGTTCTCCTACGATGGAGTTATCCTGCAACATATATTCCATACGCTTGATAGCCGATCGGATCGAGCTGGCCTGGTTTTGATCAAATACTTTTTGGGGTGCTACCGCTTCCTTGATGGGGACCAGCGATACGCCCACACTCGGTAATATCTTACCGGTTTTTTGGGAGCCTACACTCGTGGAAGATGTGAGGATCGTTCCTGTCAATGCGGTGGTGGAACTGGTAATATCGAAACCTGTACGGGCATTCTTCGTCTTCTTTACGCCTTTGTCCAACTGCACAAAGGTGTACTTGAGCTGCAATACATAGGTCCGGATGTTGCGGGAGATCTGGGCAAACTCCTGCAGGGCAAACGGGTAGTTGAGGGCGTCTTTTACGATCACCTTTACAACGGCGGTATCCCGCACCATGAAACGGTTGGAGCCGATAAAACTTAGCAGCAATACTTTTTCCTTGCCCGGGTCGGTTTCCTTGACAAAGTCGAAGGGAGGCGACCAGATGAATTCATCATCGCACTTTTTAACCGGGGTATAATTCTTCATGGGCAGGTTGGCCAGGAAGGTAATATTGTCGATGGGAAAGCTACCGAATTCGCATTGTACTTTAAAGGCCAGGGTGTCTCCTTCCTCGATGGTCACCGTCGAGTTGACCGAAGGTTTCATTTTGGCCGGTACGATCTCCGTATTGTAAAATACGATGGCAAAGGAGGTGTCGATCCTTTCGGCCGGGTTATCGAGGCTTTGTACGCCGATATTGACCCGGTACTCATTATCGTACCGCAGTTTACCACTTAAGAAATAGGATTTTTCTGCTTTGAAGGTCAGCGTACCATTGTCTTTGTTGATGCGGAGGCCGACGGGCGAATTGCGCAGGTACCAGTAATACTTGGATTCATCTTTGTTGATCTCCAGGCGGTAAATGAGCGTGGAGTCTACGTGCAGCGTGAAATAAGGATTGAGGTTCTTGATACGCAGTATCGTTTCCATCGAATCGATATGGACAGGGGAGGTCCCCACTGTATCCATCGTTTTTGTTGGAATAGTGTCGGTCTGTCGATCTTGTGCTGCTAACCAGGCGATTGGTGCAATCAGCCAAACGATCAGCACCATCGTTTTTTTTACGAAGGGATTTGGACTTATCATGTTTTAGAATCGTGGCCGAAGTTAAACAACAAAACAATAAAAAACCCATCCAAATGGAAATCTGGATGGGACTATAACCAAAACCAACTGCTTATGAAAAGAGTTTTAAGAAATATTTAAAGTATTTACTTACTGAATGTTAATTTGTTTAACACTTGCCTTAGGCTGTTCTTTCTTGGGCAGGTGCAGTTTCAACACACCCTGATCGTACTTAGCCTGGATATTTTCTACATCGATGTTCTCATCAACGCTGAAGCTTCTTTTAAAGCTGCGTTGTACAAATTCCCTGCGAACTGTTTTGTACTCTTCATTCTTCGTTTCTTCTTTCTTTTCGAAGCTGATGGTGAGTAAACCTTCTTCCACTTTTACCTGGAAATCTTCTTTACTTAAACCGGCAGCACTCAGTTCTACATGGTACGCGTCGGGCGTTTCATGGATATTTACCGGAGGATTGTGCAGGGCACTGTCTTTCCAGGTAGCAGGGATCTGATTGAACAGATCGTCAAATACTGAATTGAATACGCGGTTAGCGGGACGGTTGTTGAATTTTACGAGTGTCATAGCTTATAACTTTTTATTGTTTTGAATGATTTGTACAGCTGTATAGTCAAACGGTATACCAGTGCCAGAAAACAGCTTTTTTACCGCCAAAATGGAAGAAACCGGAGAGGTGATAGGACAAAATGACCTGTTTTGGTGCTATTGATATGACAGAGTGGCTGGTTGGTCTATTTCGAAAAGCTGACTTCAACTTTTTGCGTAGATTTGCGTTCTAACAATTGAACTTAAAAACATTAAATAATTATGTATCCAGCTGAAATAGTGCAGCCCATGAAAGAGGAGCTGACAGACTATGGTTTTACGGAATTACTGACGCCTTCAGACGTTGACAGTCAGATCGGTCAAACGGGAACTACCCTTGTAATGATCAATTCGGTATGTGGATGTTCGGCCGGATCGGCCCGTCCTGGTGTATTGATGGCGGTAGCCAATGCAAGCAAAAAGCCCGATCACCTGACTACCAGCTTTGCTGGTTTTGATCTGGATGCGATCAGGAAATTGCGCGAGCACCTGTTGCCTTACCCTCCATCATCACCTGCCATCGCGCTTTTCAAAGATGGCCAACTGGTGCACTTCATCGAGCGCCACCAGATCGAAGGACGTCCTGCGCAAATGATCGCGCACAACCTGATCGGCGCTTTCGATCAGTACTGTTAAGGAATTATGCTGATTAAATTCAGCTTTGTTCATAGTGATAAACCTTCCCATTCCTGGGAGGGTTTTTTATTGCTGCCAGCTTTTACTTATCATTGCACATTCAAAACCTATAACCGTTCTCATTAAATTCAACTACGCTTATACATGTATCCCAATTTATATTATGCTTTCCGTGATCTGTTTGGTGTTGAGGCTTCGGGATTGCGCTTTGTAAATTCATTCGGCTTTTTTGTGGCGCTCTCGTTCCTCGCAGCGGCCTGGGTGCTTACCCGTGAGCTGAAAAGGAAAGAGCGGGCAGGCCTGCTCACCGGCACCGATGTAAAGATCGTAGTGGGTAAACCGGCTACTATAGGCGAGATCTTGCTCAACTTCATACTGGGCTTTATCCTGGGATATAAGATTGTTGGCCTGTTCCTGTCGAAGGATCCTGCTGCCGCCGATCCCCAGGCTTTCATATTCAGCACGGCCGGTAACCTGCCAGTGGGATTTGTGCTCGGGTTGCTATTTGCTTTTATTAAATGGTGGGAGAAGAATAAGTTAAAGCTCGACAAGCCCGAAGAGCGTAGCGTGCGCATCTGGCCGCACGACAGGGTAGGCGACCTGGTGATCTATGCAGCCCTGTTTGGCTTTCTGGGCGCCAAAGTTTTCCATAACCTCGAAAACTGGAACGAGTTCTGGGCCAGTCCGATAGAAGCCCTTCTTTCATTTAGTGGTTTAACTTTCTATGGCGGGTTGATCTGCGCTGCGGTGGCGATCTTCTTCTATGCCCGTAAGCACAATATTGGTTTCAAGCACCTTTGCGATGCGGTGGCCCCCGGCCTCATGATCGCTTATGCCATTGGCCGCATTGGCTGCCAGGTGGCCGGCGATGGCGACTGGGGTATCCTCAACAGTGCCTATGTAACTACGGTTGATTCGAAAGTGCAGCAGGTGGACTCAACCGTGTTCAAGGGAGCCCTGCAGGCCAACAGCCGTTTCTATTTAAAGACCTTCCAGGTGGAGTCGCTTGACCAGGTGCACCACAAATCGGTAAAAGCGCCCTCCTGGCTACCCGATTGGATGGTGGCTTACCAATACCCGCACAACGTGATCAATGAAGGCGTACCCATTCCGGGCTGCGTTGACCAGCAATACTGCAACCAATTGCCGATACCGGTTTTCCCGACACCGTTCTATGAGTCGGTCATGGGTTTCCTGTTATTTATATTACTGTGGTCATTGAGATCAAAGCTCAAAATACCCGGAACCATGTTTGCTGTTTACCTGATTGTGAACGGATTGGAAAGGTTCTTTATAGAAAAGATACGGGTCAACACCACTTATAGCATCAGTGGTTTCCATCCCACCCAGGCCGAGTTGATCTCTTCCGGACTGGTGATCATTGGTGTGGCACTCTATTTTTACCTCTCGCGCAGAAAACCAACTGCGGCGCCCCAGGCTATTTAAGTGCTTGCGAATTGCCTTAGTTTGATTTTCAAGATTTAATATTATCTGATTGATATTTATAAAAAGGACCGGTTACCGGTCCTTTTTGTTTGGCGGCCGCCGGGCGAGTATAGTTTCAACCAATCCTACCAGGTTCAGCACCAGGCGTTTCTGAAGCTCCTGGCAGCTTGTTTTGACCGTTTATAGGTATTTTGGCCGTTCGGCCGTAGTTTTTAGCCATTCATCCCAAGCGACAGTCTCCCTGTAACCTTCTCCAAAGTTGTGCGTCCTATTATCGTTCCCCGTTATTTACCGGACATCAGTATTATCAGCCATCTACCACTTGGTAATGTACTATGTAACACATAGTACCTACTTTTGGACTGTAATAATCAAGACAAAGTATTCAACTAAATAAAGAGTATAGCCATGAGAACAAAACTAGTCGTAGTGTCCATTATCCTGACTGCTTTAAATCTATCCGCATTTGCCCAGCAACAGGCCGGCAAAGTGGGTGGTAAAGTAGGAGGGGCCGATAAAGCCTCTCTCCAGGCCGCTACCGTAACCCTGCTGAAAGCCAAAGATTCTGCCGTTGTGAAAATGTCCGTTTCCGACAAGGAAGGCAAATTCGAGTTTGAGAATGTACCTAATGGTAAATACCTCCTTCTCGTATCTGCCGTAGGCCACGAGAAGAAATATACCCCCGCTTTTGAAATGAACGGCCTGGCAGTGGATGCCGGCCAGATCGCTCTTACCGGCACCTCTAAAGAAATGAAGACGGTTACCGTTACCGCCAGCAGGCCGATGATCGAGCAAAAGATCGACCGTACGGTGGTGAATGTTGAAGCTTCCGTAACCAATGTGGGCGCCAATGCCCTCGAAGTGCTGGAAAAAGCCCCCGGCGTTCAGGTCGATAAAGATGGTAACATCAGCCTCAAAGGAAAACAGGGCGTGATCGTGATGATGGATGGCCGCCCCTCTTACCTTACCGGTCCCGAGCTCGCCAACCTGTTGAAAGGTATGCAGGCTTCTCAGCTCGACCAGATCGAGATCATGACCAACCCTCCTGCCAAATACGATGCCGCCGGTAACTCGGGCATCATCAACATCAAAACCAAGAAGAATAAGATCAAAGGGTTCAATGGTAATGCTACGGTGGGCATTGGTCAGGGTGTTTATTTCAAGACCAACGAAAGCATCAGCCTTAACTACCGAGATGGTAAGATGAACCTTTTCAGCAGCTATAGCTTTGGCTACAACGAGAACTTCCAGCAGCTGGATATTTACCGCCGGTACAAGAACGAAGACAAGACCACCAACGCCATCTTCGAGCAGGTTGCTTTCATGAAGCGCCTTAACCGCAACAACAACCTGAAACTGGGTATGGATTATTACCTCACCAATAAGACCACCATCGGCTTTGTGCTCAGTGGTTCTTACAATCCACAAACCAACGACGGTGACAATACCAGCTACCTCAAGAATCCTCAAATGGCGGTAGACTCGATCATCACAGCCGATTCCTACATCAAAGAAGTATGGAAGAATGCGAGTGTGAACCTGAACCTGCGCCATCAGTTCGATTCAACCGGTCGTGAGCTCACTGCCGATGTGGACTATATCCGCTACGACGCTACCAACGAACAGAACTTTATCAATACCACTTTTGATCCTAAATGGGTAAAGCGTTATGATGAATTGCTGAAAGGCGACCTACCCCTGTCGATCAATATCTACTCGGCCAAGGTCGATTATACGCATCCTTTGAAAGGCAATGCCAAACTCGAAATGGGTATCAAGTCGAGCTACGTGAATACCGAAAACAAAGCCAACTACTTCGATTTCCGCGGTGGTCAATGGCAGGCAGATTACACGAAGACCAACTTCTTCGATTATAAAGAGAACATCAATGCGGCTTATGTAAGCCTCAACAAGCAACTCGATAAAAAATGGGGTGTGCAGGCTGGTCTGCGGTTTGAGAACACCAACCTGGATGGTATCCAGTACGGTAATCCTACCCGCAAGGATTCGGCCTTTGATCGTTCTTACAACAGTTTGTTCCCTACGGTCTACATCAGCTACAATGCCAGCAAGACCAATCAGTTTGGCTTGTCATATGGCCGTCGCATCGATCGCCCTTCGTATGAAGACCTTAACCCTTTTATGTTCTTCATCGACAAGTTTACTTATGGATCGGGTAACCCCTTCCTGAGGCCTCAGTACTCCAACAACTTCGAGTTGTCGCATATATTCAAAGGCTTCCTGACCACTACGCTGAACTATAGCATTACCAAAGACCTGTTCAACGAAGTGTTCAGTCAGGAAGAACTGGCCAATGGCGATAAGGGATATGCTACTATCGTGCGCCAGGGTAATATTGGCCGCCGGGAGAATGCAGGCATTGCGGTGAGTTTCAATATGCCTATCACCAAATGGTTTACCACCAGCCTCTACAGCAACTACAACTATACCAAGTACAGCGGTGTGTTGAATGGTGAGAAGCTGAGCATCGAAGCCGGCAACCTGATGTTGAACATGAACAACCAGTTCAAGTTCAACAAGGGCTGGAGTGCAGAGTTGAGTGGCTGGTACCGTTCGAAAGGTCCCGAAGGACAGATCATCCTGGAAGCTTTTGGTCAGATGTCGGCCGGTGTTGCCAAACAAGTGTTAAAGACCAAGGGTACCGTGAAGTTGAATGTGCGTGATATCTTCTATACCCAGCAGCCCCGTGGCGATATCAATTTCCAAAGCACCGAAGCCCGCTTCAAGAACTGGCGCGATTCGAGGGTAGTGAATGTAACCTTTACGTATCGTTTCGGTAAGCCTTTGAAGAATGGCAATGGTCAGCGTAAGAAAGGTGGTGCTGGTGATGAGCAGAACCGCGTGAAGGGTGGAGGCGAATAGTGCCTCTCTGCGGCCCCCGGAGATGAGCATGCAGTTTTTTGCGGGTGGGGTGCTGCAACCGGTTGAAAAATCTGATGTAAAAATACCAGCCTTTGATGCAATAATCAGGCATACCACTTTCTGGTAGTTTTGGCTGGTATGCGGTTTGTACTATAAAAAATGTGTTTCCCAAAATGAATAAGTTTTCGTCAAATGGGAAACAGTGTTCAGTCTGACAAAAGTAAGTAGCCAGAAAAACAAAATGATTAAGCGGATGTAGGGTAACCGGTGGCCATGAGGTAGAAATTTTGATCGTTGCTGAAAAAAAATATTGATACCAAAATGGCCATCGGATACAGTGAGCAGGCAGATGAAAATGCGATTAAAACAGTTAATGAAATGTTACGTGGAGGAGAAGCCGTTTAATCGTGTTTTAATGATCTGGCGGGGCTTTTGGAAAATTTTAACAGGACGCGGCACAACCTTTTCTTTTTAAAATGGTCTTATATAAGGTAGCCAACGATGAAAAAAATTATACTCATAGCAATAGCGATCATGTACCTGGTAGGCTGTGGAATTTCGTACATGTAAAATAAAATGACCAAGGTGGCCGTTTATAGATTGTTGGATTGATGCAGCGACAGAGAGTATAACAGTAAAGCAGATCTTAGATAAACTCATTATAAATTTTTTCTCATAAGCAGTTAGTTTTGGTTAACGGGCCCCATGTCTATGGGGCCTTTTTCATTGTATACCTTCAAAGAAGTCTTCAGTATTCCCGCCAATGGAAACTGCTACCGCAAAGGGAATTGATTACCGCTAAGAGAATGAATGACCGTAAAGGGAATAGGCTACCATTAAGGGAATTGGTTGGAGTGTTGAAGTAGTGTGTGTTGAATACGCAGGCAGTCGCTGTACAATTTATCGGTAAGAAAATTCATACAGTTCACTCACCGGATCCGATTGCCAGTATTCTTTAGTAGCGACGTTCATGATGGTTACTCTTCCTCCACCTCCGCCACCTGTATCGATGTTGTTTACATTGGCTGCTTTCATGGGTTGATCGGTATCCCATACAATTGTCCTGGTGTGGCCAATAAACACTTCGTTGAACGGCGTGGCCATGCGAAATTTCGTTTTCTTCTCTTTGCCTTTGTTGCCCGCCTCCCACGATAAGGCTTCGAGCCATAGCTTGCGATCCCAGAAGAGGTCTTTATTGATCTGCTGTTCGATGGGTTTGCGCCGGTTGAACCCTGCATGCACAAAGCAGTTGTTGAGGTCGTCGATGTAGAACAGCCTTTGTGACTGGAAGAAGTCGCGGTGCGCCAGCGGTATTTCGGCTGGTTGCAACAACAAAGGACTGGGCTGGCCATATAGTGGCAGACCATCGGCGCGGCCGGCTGCGTGGAGATAGGAGCGCAACGTGCCTTCACCGCCTTGTGCAAAATGATAGGGGTGGCGACCGGTTTGGATGAATTCAAGGAACCAGTCGTCGTGGTTGCCCCGCAGGGCAATCAGGTTTGGGATACTGAGCAGTTCATCCACGCAGGCATACACTTCATCGAAGCCATCGGTAACGTCGCCCAGTTGGATCAGGGTGTCGTGCTGCCGGTCGAAGCCGGACCGGTGCAGGCATTGTACCATCGCCTTGTAAGCTCCATGAAGATCGCCCATTACAAAAGTGCTCATCGGAAGGAAGGGATTTGTGTCCGCAAAATAGGATATTATGATTTGCATACATTTTATAGCTTTGCGCAAAATGTTGCTATGCCCTCATTCGATATCGTTAGTAAAGTAGACGCTCAGGCATTGGACAATGCCGTAAACGTAACCAACAAGGAGATCACCAACCGCTATGACTTCAAAGGCACGCATGTGGTGATCAATCTGGACAAGAAGGAGTTCAAGATCAACCTCGAAACGGAAGACGACATGAAAATGCGCCAGCTCGTGGATGTGTTGATCAACCGGGCTCACAAGCAGGGTATTGCCCCGCAGGCCTTCGATACGTCGAAGGAGTCTTATCCCAGCGGCAAACTGATCAAGCAGGAAGTGAGTGTGCGCAACGGGTTGAAGCAGGAAGATGCCAAAAAGGTCGTAAAGCTGATCAAAGATTCGGGCCTCAAGGTGCAGGTGCAGATCATGGACGATACCGTTCGCGTAACCGGCAAAAAGATCGACGACCTGCAGGAAGTGATCGCATTGTGCCGGGGGGCGGAGCTGGGCCTGGCGCTACAGTATGAGAACATGCGTAGCTAAGTGGCGGGCGCTTGCCGGAATGTTTCTCTGGCGGGTATGGTCAAAACATCTTCCCAGCGGGCAGGGGAGTGCCCTTTGGGGCGTTCTAAGGGAGCGTTGGGGCAACTATAGCCAAATGCGCTGCCGGGGCTTAAAAAAGGCCGCGGGGCGACAAAAGGTAAACTTGCTGTTGAACCCTTAAACAGCCGCCGGGCCTTGATTTGGGCGATCCGTGTGCCGCGCAAATGTGCATAACCTGGTGCACAACTGGTGCATATCCAAAGCCCTTAATATTTGGAATCAGTATAGTATCTAAAGTATCTTAGATGTAGAAAGTCGCTCGAAATACCATAAACAGTCTTAAGAGCGAGTTTTAGAAAGCATTGGATTAGTAAGTTATACAAGCGAAAGCAAGTATAGAATATTAACCCGGTGCTTTTTTCTTTTGGATGCCTGGCTAATGCCGGGCTATTTTTTTTGGTACTTGTCCGGTCCTTAACAGGCTGATTGTGAGTCTATTGAAGAGGGTTCAGCCGGTAAGAATGGCACTGGCTTTTTTCGACCTTTAGCTAAATAGGCGTGTAACTCCCTGATACTGTACCAAGTATCCTACCATTTTTCCACTCGTAAATAGTGGGGGTTGCACTGTTCAGGGGACTCCAGTGCGGTTTCCAGTATAGCTCAGTGCCATTCGCAGGCAATATCACTAGAGTAAAACACGGCTTTTGGCAGGCCTGGTCATAGGAATGGTGAAAATGATGCGGAACGCCGGCAAGCAGTCTCCAATTTGAAAGATTGGGGTGCAAGAGAGCCGGCAAGCAGACTCCAATTTGAAAGAACGGGGTATAGGAGAGCCGGCAAGCAGAAAATTTGATGGCGGCGGGGCAGGGGGCGTACCCTTCCCGGTTACTGCCCAACCTTAAACAGTGTTTGGCCATCATTAATCTGGCCGCTTAGGGTGCGTTTTTGCGCCTTTCGTCATTTTTTCTATTTTATATTCTTTAACTATTTGGCCTGCAACCGTAATGAATTATCTTCCATCTATATAGTAGTTGAGACAACGCAAACGATTGAATTTTTCCAGTTGCTTGACTTTAGTCAATAAACAGTGTTGCAACGACAATTTTGTTGAACTTAAATTGGCTGGCAATTGAAATAAATTTAATTTGGCGGTAAGACAGTCGGGAAGTAATTTTGCGGCTTTGTAAATAATTAAACATTGTACGGCAAAATCCGTACAACCTTTAAATCAGAGAGTTATGAAAAAAGGCATCCATCCCGAGGGTTATCGGTTCGTTGTTTTCAAGGACATGAGTAATGGTACTAGTTTTTTGAGCCGTTCTACTTCGCCAACTAAAGAAACTATTAAGTTTGAAGATGGCAATGAGTATCCGCTGATCAAATTAGAAATTTCCAGCACATCTCACCCCTTTTACACAGGTCAGAATGTGTTGGTAGATACAGCCGGTAGAATTGATAAGTTCAAAAAACGTTACGAAAAGAAGAAATAAGCTTAACTTCAGCATAACATTTTTTGTTTTTCATGGCTATACTTTCCCTTTCCTATTCTTAGGAGAGGGATTCTTTTTTATAGGCCTGCCTCATTTTTCATGAATATCCAATAATCTGCTCCTCCGGAATAACGTTGCTTGCATACCGTGTTGATTGATCGCTTGTATAGGTGTTCCTGATTCACCAGCCTGGAATCAGGATTGCATAACAGGATGTATTACATTTGAAACTTAGTCTGTAAACAAGGTAAACTCAAGCCATGGTATTCCTCAACGATAAAGAAGTACGCGAGCATTTGTTCCCCTTCACGGAGATACGTTCGGCCGCCGATATCCGGATCGGTATCCTCACCATTCGCGAAAAATGGGAGGCGCTGCTGGGTCAGCAGGTTCAGGTGGTAGAAGATGGCAGCCAGGTAGTATCGCCCGATGCAGCCCTGTTTGCGTCCAACATCATCCCCTCGGCTGCATTTATCCATTCTCTGCAACAGGAAGGTCATACCCTCAAGAAAGATCCCGACTGGGACGCTATCAAAATACTCCAGTATCCCTGGCATATATTTCAATGGAACGATTGGGCTTTGCGCGAAGACTTCAAACTCGTTACCAAAGACCGTGTGTCGCAGGTAATTCCGGAGAGCGTGCAGGTGATCAATGCCCAGGACATATTTATTGAAGAAGGAGCGCGCATCAGCCACTGCATGCTGAATGCGTCCACCGGGCCCATCTATATCGGCAAACAGGCGGAGATCATGGAAGGCAGTTTTATCCGCGGACCGTTTTCGCTGGGCGAAGGTGCGGTGGTGAAAATGGGCAGTAAGATCTATGGCGCCACTACCATCGGCCCTTATTGTACGGTGGGCGGCGAGATCAAGAACAGCGTATTCTTTGGTTATTCCAACAAGGCCCACGATGGTTATCTCGGCGATGCCGTGATCGGAGAGTGGTGCAACCTGGGGGCCGGTACGTCCAACTCCAACCTGAAGAACAACGCCACCGATGTAAAAGTGTGGCACAATCCCTCCAAAGATTATATACGGGCCGGTATGAAATGCGGTTTGCTCATGGGCGACTATTCCCGCGCGGCCATCAATACCTCCTTCAACACCGGTACGGTAACCGGTGTTTGCGCCAATATTTTCGGGGAAGGACTTACGCCTAAATTCATTCCCAGTTTTACCTGGGGCAGCAAAGCTTTGTCGCGGTATGAATTCGACAAAGCCCTGTCCGACATCAGGAACTGGAAGAAATTAAAAAATCGACAACTCACAGACGAGGAAACAAAGCAATTGAAACATATTTTTGAGCAATCATAAAAAAACCAACCAACTCATGCGTAAACAAATTGCCGCTGCTAACTGGAAGATGAACTGCACTTATCAGCAGGGGGAAGAGTTACTTGACAATATTCTCGGCGCCCAAATTGCCCTGGCCGACCACCAGCAGGTGGTATTTGCCGTTCCGTTCCCTTACCTCATTATGGCGAACAGCGAAGTGGCCGATGAAAAGAACTACTTCATAGCAGCACAAAATTGTTACAATAAGAAATCAGGGGCGTATACCGGCGAAGTTTCTGCCGAAATGCTTCACTCCATAGGTATCAAATATTGTGTACTGGGTCATAGCGAGCGTCGCGAATATTTCCAGGAAAGCAACAGCACCCTGGCCGAAAAACTCGACCTCTGCCTCGAATATGGTATCACGCCCATCTTCTGCTGCGGTGAGCCGCTCAGCATCCGCGAAGCGGGTACACAGAACAGCTTTGTAGAAGTGCAACTGAGAGAATCCCTGTTCCATTTATCCGAAGCGGTGATCTCGAAGATCGTGATCGCTTACGAACCCATCTGGGCCATCGGTACCGGTAAAACCGCCACTTCCGATCAGGCGCAGGAAATGCATGCACACCTGCGCGGTGTATTGGCGAAGCAATATGGTCCTGTGCTGGCCAACACCGTGCCCATCCTGTATGGCGGCAGCGTGAAAGCCAATAATGCGGCTGATATTTTCGGTCGTCCGGATGTGGATGGTGGCCTCGTAGGCGGCGCCTCCCTCAATGCCAGTGAGTTTATCGCCATCATCAAGGCGTTGAAATAATCTCTTCTCTGCTAGTGTTGCCGGCAACAGGAAAAGTTGCCGGCAGCCAGGCAGTTTGATCCTCAGCCTCTTCTATTTTCCTGCCAATAACTTTACGTATTCTATTTCCTTCTTCGTAACTTTAATAGACCCGCCAGTTGCGGGCATTTCTACCCTGTTCATATTGATGCCCCCTTGCCTTAGATCTCCACTGCAATGCGAAAATTGACTTCTTTTATTTGACGTTCCAGCCTGGAAAAACCTGGTTGCACTGAATCCGGCTTTCACACAACTGCTTCCGCCAATTGGACAAGATTTGTTAAAGTTTTCCACATCGTATGGTTGTGGAGTAATAATTGTCGTACGTACTTTAAAGGAGGGACCACTATGGAACGGAATACCGTACTACAGCCATTTTTGAGCCACCTGGCCCACGAACGCGATACCTGTACCCGGCTGCTGGGGCTTTTTATGTCGGGTAAGAACAGGGATGCCGTGAAACTGGATGTCCTGAACTTCTGGCAGCAGGACCTGCGCAGGCATGTTGATGCAGAAGAAGCAGCCCTTATACCTTTTCTCCAGCGACATCACTTTAATCAACAGCTTACAGCTCTTATACACAGAGAGCACGATACCATCCGCATACTCGCCGATCGCCTGTTGAAGGATAAAGAGTCCGACTATCTTTTTGAGGTATTTATCAAGCTGGTGCACCAACACCTGCTATTCGAGGATAAAGTAGTTTTCCATCATATCGAAGAAACGATACCGGCGCCCGAGCTGGCACAACTAAGGTTGGTGGCTTAATAAGAGGAGGTGGAGGCGGCCTGCCTGCTCAACTGCTTGCGGCAGTATTCATTGAACTCATCTTCATCGGCATCATCTTCTTCATCGTCTTCCACTTCGCGCTGGAGGACGCGGTTGTTGAGGAAGTCCATGGTGAGCAAACCATCCTTCAAGACGATGTTGTCGAACTGGCTCCATTGATACCTTTTCTTGAACAGGGAGTTGAAGACGATCTCCTGGTCGGAGAAGCCAATTTCTATGGAGTATTTTACCTGGTATTCGAGGAGTGCCAGGATGATGAATACGAAAGTGAGCCATTGGAAGAAGGGCATCTTCATCCATACAAGGGCTGCTATGAGCAAGGCGCGGCTGTAATAAACTTTCTTTCCTTTGGAGGAGTATACCACATTCCAGATCAGCACTACGGTTACGGCGATTGAGCCTATCAGGTAGGCTACCGGCACTTCGCCCACTACTACGATCATTTCCCGTGCGAAGAACAACACGGAGATCACTCCCAGCAACAGACCGATGATATCGATGTATTTGGTTTGTTTATTCTTAAGGCTAACGACGTATTGATAGACCATGCGGGGCGCTTATTAATTGCAAGCTACCAGTAAATTGCTTAACTTCCATAAAACGCGGGCGCCAACATTGGCGTCCCATTCATTTTCTCCCACACCCACTTCGGTGAGGTCGAAGCCAATGAACTTACGGCCGCTCTTGATGATCCTTTTCAATAAATAATATACTTGTTGTGCTTCGAAACCGCCCGGTACGGGCGTACCGGTATTGGGGCACAATTTGGGATCTAGGCCATCGATATCGAAACTCAGGAATACGTTTTGCGGTAATTGCTCTACGATCTCGTCGACGATCTGTTTCCAGGATTCGCCTTCATAGATCCTTTCCTTGATCGTTTTATCGAGGTAAGTAACAACACGGTCTTTGTTGTTGCAGATATAGTTCCACTCTTCTTCGCAGTAATCACGGATGCCGGCCTGTACCAGTTTGGTGAGTTGCGGCACTTCTTTCAGCGCATTGTACATAATGCTGGCGTGGCTGTAGCGGAAGCTTTCGTACCCCTGGCGCAAGTCGCAATGCGCGTCGATCTGCAATATGCCGAACGATTCGTATTTCTCTGCGATGGATTTGTAATAGCCAAGGGCTGTGCTGTGATCGCCACCGAGGAGGGCTACCAGTTTGCCCTGGTCGAGCAGTTCCTTGGTTTGATCGTATACCCAGTTGTTGAGGTATACGGCACCTTCGTTGATCTCCTTGAGCGATTTGCACATGAAGTTGTTCTTCTCCACGGCTTCGCCTTTGGATATATAATCGATGTATAGCTCTGCTTCCTTGCGGAGGTAGTCGCTTTTCAACAGTATCTTCTTGTCGGGCACGCGCATGTAGAAGCCCTGTTTCCAGGCGTCTTTTACGTCGGCATCGTACAGGTCGACATGCATACTTGCTTTAAAGATATGGTCGGCAGCCCGGGCTGTGCCTGCGTTACAGCTAACTGTAACTTCCCAGGGCACAGGAAGAATTACTAAGCGGGCATCTTCTTCTGTGAAGGGTAATCCGAATATATTATTATTGGGGTTACTTACTCCGTTGGGATCAAAATGCGATAAGTCTGTCATTGTTGAAGAGGTCTCTTCTTTAAAAACGCCGTGCAAGGTAGCACAGTATTGAATAGAAGCAAAATTATCTCTGGGAGTTGCATGAACGGCCGTTAGTTAACGTAGCTGTCCATGCCGGCGTGGTGTGTGCGAGGGAGGTGGAGCGTGGTTGTGCTGGAACTCCAGGCGTAAAGTTGGTTGCCTTACAAAAGGGGGTGGGTGTCGGAAGCAGGTGAGTCGCGGCGCGTGGCGGGTTGAGTCCTGTTGAGTGTTGGATGAGGCGGGCGGGCGTGGACCGATGGCGCGGCATAGCGCGTGAGGGATTGCTTTCTCGTGTTGCGCGTTGGCCGGGGAGATTTTACGAGGTGCCGGGCACCTTCCGGAGGGGCGGTGGCGCCCTTTACGGAGCGTGAGGCCCGGAGCGTGTCCCGGAGGCGGGTATTACGAAGATTTCCAATAAATTATAAAATTCTGAACAAAATGCAAACAGCTTGGTTATACAGGCCGTACACACATAAAAATCACATAAACCCGAACCGCATTTTGGCCTAACTTTGCGGGGAACTGAACCAGGTTATGAAGAAGATCCACATTGTCATTCTCGTTGCTATTGCTGCCGGCATCATGGTATTGCTCAGTTTCATGGGCGATCTTTCCACCTACGAAACCCTTGCCTCTGCCCGGCAGAAGGAGGGTAAAACAGTGACAGTGATCACGCAACTGGACAGGACCTTACCTATTGAATACAATCCCGCCGTTAACCCCAACCTCACCAGCTTTCATGTGGTTGACTCCCTGGGCAACAAGGCGCGGGTCGTGTACTATTTCGAGAAACCTTTCGATATGGAAAAGAGCGATCGGATCGTGCTGAAGGGAAAAATGAAAGGCGATCTCTTCGAGATCAACCGGAAAGACGGCATTTTGATCAAATGTCCGTCGAAGTATAAAGACGACCCTAAGGCAGCCTACAATAACCTCTCTCAAAACTAAGCACCCTGATGGATTATATTGGTGAACACCTGTTGCCCGGTCAGCTGGGCCATTTCCTGGTAGTATTGTCGCTGGTGGCTTCGATAATAGCCTTCGTCGCCTATTTCAAATCGACCAACGCTAAGAATCCCGATGAAGCGGTGAGCTGGCGCAAACTGGGCCGTATCGCGTTCATTACCGAAGCCCTGTCGGTGATCTCGGTTTTCCTGATCATCCTGTACATCATCGTTCAGCACTACTTCGAATATTATTACGCCTATAATCACTCCGATAAAACACTTTCTGCCAAATACCTGCTGAGCAGCATCTGGGAAGGGCAGGAGGGTAGCTTCCTGCTATGGACCCTGTGGCATGGGGTGCTGGGTATGATCCTGATCCGCACGTCGAAAAAATGGGAAGCGCCCGTGATGGCGGTGATCAGCTTCGCGCAGATCTGTCTGGCCACAATGGTGTTGGGTATTTATATTTTTGACCTGAAGATCGGCAGCACGCCCTTCATGCTCACCCGTAATCAATTCTCGAATGCACCCATTTTCAGCAGGGCCGATTACCTGAGCAATATTACCGATGGGGTAGGCCTCAACCAATTGCTGCAGAACTACTGGATGGTGATCCATCCGCCGGTTTTGTTCCTGGGTTTTGCTTCTACTATTGTGCCTTTTGCTTTTGCCATCGCCGGCCTCTGGAAAAAAGAATATGGCGGCTGGACGAAGCAGGCGCTGCCCTGGTCACTGTTCTCGGGCGGCATCCTGGGTCTCGGTATCATGATGGGCGCTTACTGGGCTTATGAGTCGCTGAGCTTTGGCGGCTATTGGGCCTGGGATCCGGTGGAGAATGCTTCGCTGGTACCCTGGCTGATCCTGGTGGCAGGCATCCACACGCAAATCGTTTACAATTCTACCGGGCACTCTTTACGTGCCACGTATTTCTTTTTCATAGCTGCCTTTTTGCTGGTTTTGTATTCTACTTACCTCACGCGCAGTGGCGACCTGCAGGATACTTCGGTACACGCATTTACCGGCAGCGGCATGAACTGGCAGCTGCGTGCACTGGTGTTCGTGTTCCTGGTGCCTTCGCTGTGGTTGTTCATTGCGCGGTATAAGAAGATACCGCACATTGCCAAAGAAGAAAATTCTTATAGCCGGGAGTTCTGGATGTTCATCGGTGCGCTGGTATTGTTCCTGTCGTCGGTGTTCATTACGATCGCGACCTCCCTGCCTGTGATCAATAAGATATTCGGTACAGCTTTCACCATCGGCGAAGACCGCGAGTTCCCGTACAACCGTATCCAGATCTTTGTGGCGGTGGTGTTGGGTGTACTCACGGCGGTAACGCAGTACCTGAAGTTTAAGAATACGGCGAAAGCTACTTTCTATAAGAAGTTGTTGATCCCCACTGTCATTGCGCTGGCGATCTCTCTTTCGATCAGTATCTGGGGTGATATCAACTACGACAAATTTGGTCTGGGCTTCCTGGCGGCTATTCACCTGGCGATGTTCGCCAGTGTGTATGCTGTAGTGGCCAATACCGGTTATATCTGGAGCGGACTCAACGGTAAGCTGAAAGCGGCGGGTGCTTCTGTAGCACACGTGGGTTTTGGTTTGATGATGGTGGGTATCCTGATCTCCTCTTCCAAGAAAGAAGTATTGTCGATGAACTTCCTGAACCCGCTCAATTTTGGTCCCGATCAAAAGGAGAAGGGGGTAGAGAACCTCACGCTGTACCAGGGTGTGCGCACCGATATGGGCAAATACTGGGCTACCTACGCGAGCGATTCTGTTACGCAGAAAGGTAAGATGACCTATTTCAGGATCGATATGGAGCGCAAGGATGGCAAGGAAAACTTCCCGCTTTATCCCGACCTCATCAAGAATACCAAGGGCCAGGAAGGTTATTCCAATAACCCCGATGCCCGCCATTACTGGAACAAAGACATTTTTGTATACATCAATTACTCCACCAAAATGCAGGATGAGAAAGATACCTCACAGTATCGTTCGCATACCATGCAGGTGGGGGATACGATCTTCTACGCCAATGGTTTCATGCGCCTGGATAGTGTAACTGCCAACCCGGTAGATGCACGCTATAAGGCCCAAGCCGGCGATGTGGGCATCATGGCCAACCTGAGCCTGGTGACCCGCGAGCAGACAAAGCTGAAAGCGCAACCTATCCTCTTCATCCGCGACAACAAGCCCGAACACATCATGGATTCGGTGTATTCGCAGGGATTGTCAGTGGCCCTGGCCAAGGTGGTCGATGACAAGCATATAGAGATCAGGGTGAGGGAATCGTCGCAGATGGTGCCGTTCATCGCGCTGAAGGTGCTTCAGTTCCCCTTTATCCGCCTGGTGTGGCTGGGTACGGTGCTGATGGTGATCGGGTTCTTCATGAGCGTAGCATACCGCGTACGGCTGCTGAAACCAGCCGGCGCCGAGCGGGCTCCGCGTAAGAAGGAACCGGTGGAACCGGCGCAGGAACTGACGTCTTAAGCCTGACCTTCAGTGGTTTCATGCCTGATTTTTCGCAACTGGCAATATTTAACGAAATAATTTGCAGCAAACCGGGTTACTTAGTTTGTCCTACGGGTATTATTCCTTAGGAATAATTACTATTTTGTGTGAGAACAATGGTCTCCCTGCGCAACATATGCAATTGTTTTATGATGGTCCTTGGCTTCCTGGCGATCAGCACGATCGCCTCCGGGCAAGCTAAGGATACGATTCCGGTATTACCTCCCGGTGTGGAGCAACCGGCGCTGGGGCCCAATGACACTATTCCTGTTCCTGCCATCATCGCCAACAATCAACTGATCCCTTCCGGCACACTTGAGTGGTATTGGGTGACGGCCCCGTATCCCAAACATTTATTGAAGAAAAGACAGGAATGGACACGCCTGCGCAATGCAATTTACGTTACCTATCCCTATGCCCGGAAATCGGGGTATATCATCAACGAGATCAATGCGAAGCTGGCGGGGGTAACCGATAAAGAGGAGCGCAAGAAATACCTGAAGACGCGGGAGAAGGAGTTGAAAAAGGAGTTTGCCGATCCGCTCAGCAACCTGTCAGTATACCAGGGTAAAGTATTGATGAAGCTCATCAACCGGCAAACAGGCAACAATTGTTACGAGATCATCAAGGAATATAAAGGGGGATTTACAGCCCGTATGTACCAAACCGTGGCTTTCTTCTTCAATAGTAACCTCAAGCAGCCCTATGATCCCCAGGGCAATGAGCGCGAGATGGAACAGATCGTGCAAGAGGTGGAGCGAATGTACAGATTGTAAATCCTACAGCTTATTGATCTTCCCGATGATGCCTGTGGTGGAGTATCCTTCCACGATGGGATTGATGACCACTTTACCACCGTTGGCTTTTACTTCTTTGGCGCCTACGATCTGCTCTTCGGTATAGTCGCCGCCTTTTACCAGTACATCCGGCAGCACGGCTTTGATGAGTTCCAGGGGCGTGTCTTCATCAAACAGCACAACAGCATCTACCATCAGGAGGGCTGCCATCACGGTAGCGCGTGCCTGCTCGTCGTTGATGGGTCGGCTATCGCCTTTGAGGCGTTTGGTGGATGCGTCGGAATTGAGGCCTACTACGAGGTAATCTGCTTCGCCGGCTGCCTGCGAGAGAGAGGCGATGTGGCCACGATGCATGATATCAAATACGCCGTTGGTGAAGGCAACGGTTTTACCGGTGAGGCGCCACTGGGCGATCCTTCTTACCAAATCAGGAAGACTGAAGATCTTTTTCTCGATGATGTCCGCTCTGCGCATAGGAAGCTTTTTGCGTCTTGTTGAAATATGGCAGCAAAGCTAAGGCAACAAATCCACTGATGAGCATCTGGAAGAATTGAACCGTCCACATGAGCAGTCCAAAGGCTAGCCCGATGCCTTCATTAAGGCCATAGAGGGCGAGTGTTTGTTGTACGAATATGTGGTACACGCCGAGGCCACCCGGTGTGGGCACGATCATAGCAAGGCTACCGGTAGACAATACCGACAAGGCTTCCTTGATACCGTAAATGGAGGTTTCTTCGAGGGCGTAGAAGCCGATCCATACGCTCAGCAGGTACATGGTCCAGATGAAGATGGAGTGAAAGATGAACCAGCCTTTCTTTTTCAGGTAACGAATGCTGGTGATGCCGCCCCATACACCCGCCAGGATCGTTTTGATCTTTTGGATGAGGCCGATATGGGAGAATTTTTTGAATACGAAGATAGTTCCGCCTACCACCATGAGCAGGGCCGTCACCATGATGGTGATCTTAGTGGGCGTGAGCTGACTGGCTTTGGAATCGATGATGGTGTTGACCTGGCTGCCTACGAACCCGCCAATCACATCGAGCTGGGAGAGGGTAGCGAGGGTAATGACCACCACCAGGCAGATCACATCGAACGCTCTTTCGGCCACGATGGTACCAACCAGTTTATCGGCCGGTACTTTTTCGTAACGGGCGAGCACGGTGCATTTAAGTACTTCTCCGAGGCGGGGAAAGGCGAGGTTGGCCATATAGCCGATCAGCACGGCGAGGTAGGTATTGGAGGTGCGGGGTTTGTAGCCCAGCGGCTCCATCAGTATCTTCCAGCGCAGGGCCCTGCTGTAATGACTGAGCAATAGGGCGCCCATGATGGGGATAATGAGCCAGTACCTTGCTTTTTGGATGGCTGTTTTGATATTGGTCCACTCTGTGTCGGGAATCTTTTTAACCGACCACCACACAAGAAATATTGCCAGGCCCAGGAATAATGCATACTGCAGGTAACTGACAATCTTCTTCTTATTCATAAGTAAGTGGCGGGTTAGTGTTCCAGGCAAAAATAGGGACAATATATCACGGGAATGTTATTATAACGGTATTGTTATAATTTATTGCCTTCTTTGGGAAATACCAACCAGGGTTTAAAAGTTTTGGCTTTTTCGAAATCCATGCGTGCGTAGGAGATGATGATCACGATATCGCCGGCGGCGCCCTGACGGGCGGCGGGGCCATTGAGGCAGCACACGCCAGATCCGCGTTTTCCTTTGATGAGGTAGGTTTCGATACGGGATCCGTTGTTGACATTCACCACCTGGATCTTTTCATGTTCGATCATATTGGCTGCATCCATCAGGTCTTCGTCGAGGGTGAGACTACCCACGTAGTTGAGGTTAGCTTCTGTGATCACTGCTCTGTGAACTTTGGACTTGAGCACTTCTATATCCATGATGCCTTTTTGTTTGTGTTTTTGGGGATGATTTCGGCGCAACTACTTTGTTGCCTGCAACGGATTTTAGCCGGAGGATTTGCAGGGTGCAATTTTGTTGCGTTTATAAAAACGGCTGCAAAGCTATAAAAGTTTACTGATTTTCTAACGTTAGTTAGTTGTTGACAGATCAATCAAAATGTTAATATGGATTATCGCGCGATGACCATATTGTCTATCAGCCTTACCTCGCCTAAAAATGCAGCTACCAGGGCTACCAGGGCCTGTTTTCCGTCCCATGAATCGACCGGCGAAAGGTTGTCTGCATCTCCAACTGCCACATAATCAATCCTGAATCCTTCTTTTTCGAGGATACCGGAGGCTTCCTCCACCAGGGGGGCCAGCGGGCCGGGGGAGAGGTGGCTGCGGAGATGGTCGAGTGCCAGGTAGATGGCGGTGGCCTTCTGGCGGTCGGCCAGGGGCAGGCGGAGATTGCGGCTGCTCATGGCGAGGCCGTCGGTTTCCCGAACGGTAGGCACGGGTATGAATTGGGTGCCGTTCATGTGCAGGTGGCGGAGCAGCCACTTTACTACCATGCATTGCTGGTAGTCTTTCTGGCCCATGAAGAGTTGGTCGGGCTGTACCATGTTCAGCAACCGGGCCATGACCTGGCATACGCCCTGGAAATGACCGGGGCGAAAGGCGCCTTCGAGTAAGGTTTCGAGATAGCCGAGGTTGTAGTGCTCGAGTTGCTGCAATCCATCGGGATACATTTCGTTCACAGATGGAAGAAAAAGCGCATGTGTCCCTGCCTGTTCCAACAAATAAATATCCTTATCCAGGGTATTGGGATATTTTTTATAGTCGTTGGGATCGTTGAACTGAGTGGGGTTCACGAAGATGCTGCAAACGACAAAGTCCGTATGCCGGCGGGCCTCCCTGATAAGTGTAATATGCCCTTCGTGCAAGGCTCCCATGGTGGGAACGAAGCCTGTTTGCTGTTGCATCGATCGCTGCCTGGCGAGGTACCTGTGGAGGTCAGTCGCCTGCTTAAAAATGATCATTTTGAGACGTTTAAAAGCATGGAACGGGCTATGCCGCCCATTTTTCTAATAAAATACCTTAACTTTGCACCCTGTTTTTAAAAATGGTTTATCGCAACCAATTAATTTCATAATGCTGACAAAGAAAAGAATTTTATTTATTGCCAACGAAATGTCTCCTTATCTGGAGCTGACAGAATTTTCGGAAACTGTTAACCGGCTGGCGATAAAGGCAAATGAAGGTGGTTTCGAAGTTCGTTGCATTATGCCTCGTTTCGGGGTGATCAATGAGAGGAGACACAGGCTCCACGAGGTAGTTAGATTGTCGGGTATCAATGTTTCGGTCGACAATGATGATTTCCCTCTCCAGATCAAAGTTGCTTCTCTCCCCAATGCCCGCCTGCAGGTTTATTTTCTCGATAACGAAGACCTGTTCAAACGCAAGTCGATCTTCCATGACGACGAAGAAAAATGGTTCGACGACAATGGTCTGCGCACTGTTTTCTTCTGTAAGGGTGCCCTGGAGACCGTGAAGAAATTCGGTTGGCCTCCGGACATCATTCATTGCAGTGGCTGGATGACCGGCCTTATTCCCCTGTATCAAAAGACTGCGTATAAAAAAGAACCTGTATTTGCCCATAGTAAGGTGATCTATACGATGGGTAATACCAGCTTTAAAGAAAAATTAAGTCCCGACTTCCTGAAGCTGGCCAACATCAGCCCCAATATCAAAGACAAGGACCTCGAACCTTTCAAGGAGCTGAACAACCTGGCCATGATGCGTGGCGGCGCTACTTATGCCGATGCAGTTACATTCGGAGCAGAAAAAGTTGATAAGAAACTGGTTGAGGAGTTTGGTAAGGTGAAAGGTAAGAAAGTGCTTACCTATAATGCTGAGTCCGATTTAACAGACTATTTGCAATTGTATACCGACCTTGCCAAATAGGCTTTAATTCCGTAAACTGTTAACAATCACAAGTGAATAGGAAAATTTTTCTATCTGTCTTAGCTGCTTTGACCGGATTGACCATTTATAGCTCCTGTACAAAAGTAGATACTACCGACCTTGGCAATGAACTGATCCCCGCTGTAGATAACGTGAAGACGTTTGAAACAGTTCTCGATGTGCAGACCGATAATTTCCTATATCCCGACTCTACCCGGGTCGATGGTTCTTCGCTCCATGCTTTGGGCATCATCTCCGATGATCCTGAATTTGGCAGCACCGATGCCAGGATCTATTCCAACTTCAGCCCGGCTACTTATGGCACCAGCCCATTTGCGGTAAAGGATTCCGTGGTGATCGATTCCATTGTACTGTCTCTGTCTTTCGGTGGCTTTTACGGCGACTCGAACGCCATTCAGCGTTATGAGGTTTACCAGATCGATCCGGCAACCAATAATTTCAAAGACTCCCTTTACCGGGTCGACGAACCCGATTTCGCCGTGTTACCAGGTGTACTGGGCAGCAGGGATGTCGACTTCAAAATACTGAACGATTCAGTACTTTACAGGAATGGCAAGGATACCGTAAGAACCATCAATGAATTGCGGATCAAGCTGGATACTGCTTTTGGCCGCCAGTTCGTGAATTTCGATACGGCTGTTCAATACAAGAACGACTCCGCGTTCAAGACCTATTTCAAGGGGCTTGCGATCAAGACCAACAGTGGGGCTTCTGCCAACAAGACCGGATTGGCTTACTTCTCGCTCACGAACACAACGAATACCAAGCTTACTTTTTATACACGGGTTACGAACAATGGTGTGATCGACACGACCACCCAGGCGTTCGCTTACAATAGTGGTACGCAGGCTAACCTGATCACCCGCCAGGCGGCACATGGTTACAAGCAATACCTCGAGAATGGCAACCCTGTAGACGACAAGGTGTATATCCAATCATCTCCGGGTTCTTATGCTACCGTGAAAGTACTGGGTCTGGACACCTTTGCCCAGGTAAACCGGGTTATTCACCGTGCGGAGCTGATCATCGAGCAGATCCCTTCTCAACTTGACAATATTTACACCACGCCGCCATTGATGTTTATCGATGCCAAAACGGCGACCGGTGATTCTACGCTGACCATACGGAACGATTATATTCCTAATTCCCAGACGGGTTCTTATGATATTGCAACCCTGGGAGGTAATTACCTGAACAAAAAGTATGTGTTTACTTTGTCCAGGTACCTGCAAAGCGTTGTGACGAAGAAGCAGCCTTATTACCTGTTGCGTATCTATGCGCCGCTCTACACGGATCCCTATTACCAGGACGCCAATGCGGTGTCGAAAGCCTGGCCGACTTTTGTGTACGTAAACAGCCCGGTTGCCAATGGCAGGCTGGTAGCAGGTGGAGGTAGTCACCCGACACAGAAGATGCGTGTACGAATTATTTATTCTAAAATTTAAGTTGGGCGCTTATCTTTGCGCCTGTCTTAAAACCCATTAATTATTCTGTCTAACCTTTTCAAAATCTAATAGTCATGCCTTATTTATTTACTTCGGAGAGCGTATCTGAAGGGCATCCCGACAAGGTAGCCGATCAGATCTCTGATGCGTTGATCGATAATTTTCTTGCGTTTGATCCCCAGTCGAAGGTTGCCTGCGAAACACTGGTAACTACCGGCCAGGTGGTATTGGCAGGTGAGGTAAAGTCTTCTGCTTACCTCGATGTTCAGGAAATTGCCCGTAACGTGATCCGTAAAATTGGTTACACCAAGAGCGAGTACATGTTCGAGGCCAGTTCCTGTGGTGTACTGTCTGCTATTCACGAGCAGTCGGCCGATATCAACCAGGGTGTTGACCGCAAGAAGAAAGAAGAGCAAGGCGCCGGCGACCAGGGTATGATGTTTGGATACGCTACCAACGAAACGGAAGACTATATGCCCCTGGCATTGGACCTGGCCCACAAATTATTGCTGGAGCTGGCTATCCTTCGCCGCGAAGGCAAGCAGATCAAGTACCTGCGTCCTGATGCGAAAAGCCAGGTAACGCTCGAGTACGATGACAACAACAAGCCTGTACGTATCGATGCGATCGTGATCTCTACCCAGCACGATGATTTCGCTTCTGAAACCAAAATGCAGGATCAGATCAAGAAGGATATGGTGAATATCCTGATCCCCCGCATCATTGCCAAGAATAAGAAGATCGCGCACCTGTTCAACAATAAGATCAAGTATCATATCAACCCAACCGGTAAGTTCGTGATCGGCGGACCTCACGGTGATACCGGCTTAACCGGTCGTAAGATCATCGTAGACACGTACGGTGGTAAGGGTGCGCACGGTGGTGGCGCCTTCAGCGGAAAAGATCCTTCCAAGGTTGACCGTTCTGCTGCTTATGCTACCCGTCATATTGCGAAGAACCTGGTGGCTGCCGGTATCTGCGACGAAGTACTCGTGCAGGTATCTTACGCGATCGGTGTGGCACAACCCATGGGTATTTATGTAAATACTTATGGTACTGCAAAAGTGAAACTGACCGATGGTCAGATCGCGAAGAAAGTATCTGAAGTATTCGACATGCGTCCTTACTTCATCGAGCAACGTTTGAAATTGCGCAACCCTATTTATAGTGAAACGGCAGCTTACGGCCACATGGGCCGCAAGCCTGAGGTTGTGGAAAAGACTTTCACATCACCAGATGGTAAGACTGTTAAGAAGAAAGTGGAGCTGTTTACCTGGGAGAAGCTGGACTATGTGAGCAAGATCAAAAAGGCATTTAGTTCCAAATAGTTGCTGAAAAAAACAGAAGAGCCCCGCGAGAGTGGGGCTTTTTTTGTGCCCGGCATTCTTTTCCTATTTTCGCGGCATGAATGAGCAGCACAATCCCTGGCAGATCAATGGCGAAAAGACGATCTACGACAACCCCTGGATAAGCGTTACGGAATTCGATGTGATCAACCCATCCGGTGGCAAGGGTATTTATGGGAAAGTGCATTTTAAGGGTTATGCCATTGGTGTGTTGCCGCTCGACGAAGAACTGAATACCTGGTTGGTGGGCCAGTATCGTTTTCCGCTGAACCAGTACAGTTGGGAAATACCCGAAGGTGGCGGCCCTTTTCATTTCGACCCATTGGACTCAGCAAAGCGTGAGTTGCTGGAAGAGACTGGTTTGGTGGCCGGGCAGTGGACCAAGATCATGGAAATGCACTTGTCGAACTCTGTTAGCGATGAACATTCCCTGATCTATGTGGCCAGGGACCTGCGGCAGGAAACGGCTTGCCCCGAAGAAACGGAGCAATTACAGGTACGTAAGCTGCCTTTTGAAGAAGCTTACCAAATGGTGGAGGAAGGCAGGATCACCGATTCGGTGTCGGTGGCTGCGATCTTAAAAGTTAAACTGATGTTGGCAGATGGAAGGATATCATAAGAAACCTGGCATTAAGAAATCGGCAATGATCATCGGACGACAGCCGATCATCGAGGCCATTCAATCGGGCCGCCCGATCGATAAGATATTGTTTCAGCGAAATGTAACGGGCGATGCCATCGGCACCATCCGCCAGCTGGCGCGTGAACAAAATATTCCCATTCAACAAGTGCCTCCTGAAAAGCTGAATGGCCTTACGAAGGCCAATCACCAGGGGTGTATCGCTATTGCCGGGCTGGTTCAATACCTCGATCTGCAGCAGGTGATCGACCATGTGGTGGGCGCCGGCGAAACGCCTTTGTTCGTAATGCTCGATGGCGTAACGGACGTGCGCAATATTGGCGCCATTGCCCGCACGGCAGTATGTTGCGGGGCGCAGGCGCTGATCATTCCCGATAAAGGAGTGGGGGCACTGAATGAAGAAGCCATGAAATCATCGGCAGGTGCGTTGGAGAAGATCCATGTTTGCCGGGTGAATAGTTTGATGAAGGCGGTAGACAGTCTGCACCTGAACGGCATCAAGGTGTTTGCGGCTGAAATGACGGCGACCAAAATGGTGTTCGACCTGCCGCTGACCGAACCTGCCTGTGTGATCATGGGCAGTGAGGATAAGGGCGTGTTTCCTGGTTTGCTGAAGATCTGCGACGAGGTGTTCAAGATCCCGATGGCTGGCGATTTCGAATCGCTCAACGTATCGGTGGCAGCTGGTATGATCCTGTATGAGTCGATGAAGCACCGGATGAAGGGATGACGCACTGCCAGCCACGATAACCACTATGGCAACGAAGGTTACCCGCCGGTCGTCGGCCGGTACCTGTTGTCGCTCGTGCCTGCGTTTGCGGCTGTACGTGTTCCTGGACAATGTTGGGTGGATTTTTGAAGCAGTTATTTGCTGTTGGTCTTATTGCTCCTTCCGTATTTGAATTTACTTATTACTCTCCCTTTTTCATTGTATTGTTTCCAGATGCCGGTTTTGGCAGGTACGAGCACCTTGAACTCGTAAGTAGCCCTGTAATACCCATGGCTTGGAGTTAAGGCTTTCAGGGAGTCAGGCTCTCCGTAAACAAGCTTTTCTACGACTGCAAAGGAGCGGGCAAAATCTTCTGCTGATAAAGGTCGTTGAAACGTCGAGTCTTCCTGGCTAAGGGCATAAAAGCGCTCAGATTGTAGTTGGCCTTCGGGATAGTATTCCACCCAACGTCCGCTTTTAAAACCTCTATAGTAAGTTCCGGTTTGTTTTACCCTGCCCGATGGGTAGTAGGCCACGAAATTACCCCATATGTACCCCAATTGATGGGGCAGTACAAATGCGATCTGTCCATTGGGGTAGTAGGTGGTCATGGAATCGAGGGGTTGAAAGTTTACCGGATCGAGTTTGGTGACGGCCGCTGTGCTGCCATTTCGTTGGAGTTCGTACAGCCGCCAGCAACGCTGGGCCGAATCAAACTTGCCATATCGTATGATCCTTGTGCCAGTGTAGTCATAAGTAGTATCTACGATGCTTTGCGCCAGGGAACAATAGCAGGCAATCAGTAGGGTAAAGAGGGTCAATAGGTGTTTCATGCGTATTACAGGGATCGGTATACTATAATATCGCTTTTACAGCAAAAATGTTGCTTTCTGGGGGCAATTCGCGGGGAATGCTACCTTTGCTTCCCAAAAAGGCAATTATGCAGGAATTGGTTAAGCTTGTTGAATGTCCAAGGGATGCCATGCAGGGCTGGAAGTCATTTATCCCTACGGAAGAGAAGGTTGACTACCTCAATACTTTACTGCAGGTAGGTTTCGATACGCTCGATTGCGGCAGTTTTGTGTCGGCCAAGGCAATCCCGCAAATGGTCGATACGAAGGAGGTGCTGGCCCGGCTGGACCTCAGCGGCTCCAACACGAGGTTGCTGACGATCGTTGCCAATGAGCGTGGGGCGCAGGATGCAGTAGCTTTTGAGCAGGTGAGTTTCCTCGGCTTCCCCTTCTCCATCTCCGAGACTTTTCAATTGCGTAATACGAATAGCACCATCGCCGCTTCGCTCGGGCGGGTGCAGGAGATCCAGAACCTGTGCATTAAATCGGGCAAGCAATTGGTAGTATATATATCCATGGGTTTTGGTAATCCTTATGGCGATCCTTATTCGGCAGAACTGGTATTCGAGTGGGTCGATAAACTGGTGGCGATGGATATCGGCATCATTTCACTGGCGGATACGGTGGGTGTTGCCACGCCGCAGCAGGTGCGTTCGATCACGGAATACCTGGTAAAAGCTTTACCCAATACCGAGATCGGGGTGCATTTACACGCTGCGCCGCTGAACCAGCAGGCCAAACTGGAAGCTGCTGTACAAGCCGGCTGCCGCCGGATAGACGGTGCCCTGAAAGGCATTGGCGGCTGCCCCATGGCCAATGACGACCTGGTGGGCAATATGAACACGGAATGGATGATCGGTTACCTTGAACTATCCGGACTGCTGCCTGTATTGAATACAGAGGCCTTGCTGAAGGCCAGCCGCCAGGCAGATGTTATCTTTGCTGCACATTAACGTTTTGCTGATCATTTCAACGTGGTGACTATGGACTTCATGTTAGATATCAATATTCCCGCTCCCAAAGACCTGGTCAATTACCGGGAACCCATTTTATTGACCGGCTCCTGCTTTACCGAACATATCGGCAACAGCTTGCAGGATTTGAAGTTTGATGTGCTGCAGAATCCCAATGGTATCTTGTTTGATCCCGCCAGTGTGGCTGCCAGCCTGGTGTCGTACGTACAGAATAAACAATATTCAGCGAGTGACCTGTTTCACCTGCACGAAGTGTGGCAAAGCTGGCATCACCATAGCCGGTTTTCGCATGTTGATTGGGAGGAAAGCCTGCAAATGATCAATGCTTCGCAGCAACGCGCCCATGACTTTCTAAAAAGAGCTAAATGGCTCATCATAACGCTGGGTAGTGCCTTTTCTTACCGCTTAACAGATAATGCTCCTGCCGATGCGCAGATTGGTTTTGATACTACGGGCAGTGTGGCCCCGGGCCGGGATCATGCGGTGGCCAATTGTCACCGGGCGCCGGGCCAGTGGTTCCGCAAACACCTGATGACGATCGAGGAGATCAATACGGTGCTTGATAATAGTCTTTACCAGGTGCTGAAGTTCAATCCTTCGCTACGCGTAATTTTTACCGTGAGCCCGGTGCGGCATATCCGTGATGGGGTAGTGGATAATAACCGTAGCAAGGCCCGCCTGCTGGAAGTGGTTCACCATTTGGTCAATAAGTTTGACCGCATGTATTATTTCCCGGCCTATGAGCTGGTGATCGACGTATTGCGGGATTACCGCTTCTACGATATCGATATGGTGCATCCCAATTACCCGGCTACGAGTTTTGTGCTGGAGCATTTCATGAAAAATTATACCGATGCGGAGTCGCAACAGGCGGCGGCGGAAGTGCAGAAGATCGTGATTGCCCGAAAGCACAAACCCTTTCACCCCGCTACGGAAGCGCATAAGAAATTTCTGGCGAGCCACGCCGTAAAAGCAAAAGAGTTGCAGGAGCGTTATCCATTCCTTAACCTCGAAGAAGAGATCAGGTACTTCAATAGTATGCTGTGATCAATAAACGCGCTGTCTTTGAACCTGGACGATCCCTTCTTCGCGTAAATATTCTTCCAATCTTTCCAGTAAGATCAATTGGTTCAATGCCCGGTTCAGGTTCTGTTCGGGGTAAGTGGTTTTGTAGTAAATGTCTTCGTTGAGGTAGTCGGCTACAAAGCGGAGCGACTGCATGTACACCATGATGAGGCCGGCCTGGTGAATGTTCTCTTTTTCGGCAGGTGTAAGGTTATCGCCAATACCCTGCAGGTAACCGGCTATGATGGCTTTGTAAAAGTCGCCATTGATAGCGATGGCTTCCCATTCGGTACTGTTCTCATCGCGGGTGGGGCTCATGCTGCGGATCATATCGCCCACATCAGAGAAAAAGAGGCCGGGCATTACAGTGTCGAGGTCCACCGGGCAAAGGGCCTGATCGGTATTGACATCGAGCAGGATATTGCTGAGTTTGCAGTCGTGGTGCATCACGCGCGTGAGGAAGTCGGCCGGCTGCTGCTGCACTTTTTCATAGAACTGTACGAGGTGTATACGTTGTCTCAGTTCGGCAATGATGTGGGTGGAGCGGAGCAGGCGCTGCATAGAGGCCTGCGCTACGGCTTTTTCAAACTGGCTGTACCGCAAAGCTAGATCGTGGAAGTGGGGGATGATGGCCTCTAGTTGCGAGGTATCTATCTTATTGAGCGAACGGGTAAAATGACCAAAGCATTCCGCAGTCTTGAAAACTTCTTCTGCGGTATTGGGAATGGTTTGTGTGTAAGAGCCATTGATGAATCCGGTGGCCCGCCAAAATAGTTGGTTGGGTTCATCGATCCAGTACCAGTTGCCTTCGTGGGTAGCGATGAGCGGGGCAAGTTTGAGTCCGTCGCCGTTGACGATGCCGTCATACACGAGCTTGTAATTGTGTATGAGGTTTTCGGGATGACGGAATAGCTGCCTGTTGATGCTTTGCAGCACGATGGCCTGGCTGGCGCCCTCGCCGCTATATTCCACTTTATAGGTATGGTGAATGAGTCCGTTACCAAGACTGGTAACTTTGGGTGTTCCCTGCCCAAAATGCCGGGCCGCCGATTCTATTATGCTAAGGTTCATAAATGTTTTACCTGTTCTTCACGAAATCCTGTTCTTATTCTATTGTTTGTCGCTGGGTCTTAATACTGGTCGTTCAAGGCGAAATCGTTCTTACGGTACATCCATTGTCCGCCGGTGAAATCGGGGAATTCGACCGTCTGGTTGCCCTTTTCGATGCTCATTTCGCTGAGCGGGGTGATGGCGCTCCAGGCGGCTGCATCGTACACGTCCATGGGCGTTGGCGTTTTGCGTTTGATGGATTCTACGAACGCATGCAGTACGAAGAAGTCCATGCCTCCATGTCCGGCGCCTTCGGTTTCCTTGCTCCAGCGTTTCCACAGCGGGTGGTCGTATTTATCCAGGTAGCTTTTGGCTTCTTCCCACTGGTGTGGTTTGGGGCTCACGCCTTCGATATAGATTGAACGGTTGACATCCATCCACAGCCCTTTGGTTCCCTGTACCCGGAAGCCCAACGAGTAGGGGCGGGGCAGGTTGGTATCGTGCTGCAGCAGGATGGTTTCGCCGTTGGCGCAACGTATCTGCGTGGTGACCACATCGCCCAGTTTGAACTCAACCTTTGCATTGGGGTGCTGTTCGCCGCCCTTCTTTACAATATAGTCATGCAAACCTCTTGCCTTGGTGGAGAAGCTAGACAACGATACGAAGCGGTTGCCGCGGTTGATATCGATCATGGTGGCTACCGGGCCAATTCCATGTGTGGGATAGAGGTCGCCGTTGCGGTGTACGGAGTGGTTGGTGCGCCAGCGGGCTTCGGAGAAGCCCTTTTCGCCAAACTCAACACCGTGTCCGTATGGTTCTTTGCCATCGTTGAATTTTACTTCGCGCAGGTCGTGCTGGTAGCCGCCTTGCAGGTGCAGGATCTCCCCAAAGAGGCCCTGGCGTACCATGTTGAGCACGGCCATCACATCGCGGCGATAGCAAACGTTCTCCATCATCATCACCTGTGCGTGGTGGTGTTCGGCTGCCTTTACAACATCCCAGTGGTCTTGCATGGTGATGCCGAGGATCACTTCGGTGCCGATGTATTTGATGCCGGCTTCGAGGGTGCCGATGATCATGGGCGTATGCATCTCCCAGGGAGTGGCGATGATGACACCGTCGAGCCCTTTGAGTGCTACCATTTTCTTCCAGGCACTGGGATCGCCTTTGAATATCTGGGGGGTAGGTTTACCCGATTTTTTGATAAGGTCGAGCGACATCTGCAGCATGCGGTCGTCGATATCGCAGATGGCCACCACTTCTACGTCGCTGCGGCGCAGGGCGTTATCGAGGTGATTTTGTCCGCGTAAGCCAACTCCAATAAAAGCCAGCCGTACTTTTTGTTGTTGGGCAAATACCTGGCTGGGCGAGAGGATGGCAAATCCGGCTGTTGCAAGTCCGGCGTTTCTGACAAATGATCTGCGATTCATACGGGAAATAATTTGATGTGCGTTAGCGGGGAGCAAAGTAGATAAAATTGCTGAAAGGCAGGCTGCTAGGGCGAAATCTTGCGCAATCGTATGTTTTTGGGAGGGGCATCCGGAGGCAGTGGGAGAAGGGTGTGCATGAGCCGGTCAGCAGGCTGTTGCTGCTGCCTTTCTTACTGCTGGCGCATCAATTTAAACGGATGACGCCCGATATTGAACGGTTGGGTGACCCGGAAAGGATCAGGTGCCAATAAAGGGTATTGGTTACCGTTTTTGATGTTAAACAAAAGATGGCATCCTACCTGCAAAAATGGAAAGCTATAGGGGAAGCGAATGACGTTGTTGCGGCACTGACAGATCATTTCAGTTATTTGGTAGATGTGGGTGGATTTGAGCCTGTATTGCACGCTTTGATGCGGGAAGTGGTGGATGTGAAATATACGGAGGAATACCTTGCGGTGAAGTTTCGTGGCAATGAGACCCTGCTTGCGTATGCGCCCCTGGAGGAGATTCCAGACCATTATCACGATAGTTACCGGAAGCTTCTTGAGCAACACCGGCTCATTGAATTAGAACAGCAGCGCATTTTATTAGGTGAGCATGGCTACATTGATGAACTGGATGGTTGGTATGATGCTTTTGAGGAAGCGGAATTGCCAGCGGGCATTACCCGGGAGATGATTGTTTGCCCGATTTGGGACTATTCCGATTGTTGGGCCTACCATCCATCGGAGAAGAATGACTTTGCTGAGCCGGTTATCTATTTCCTTTCTCATGAAAGTATCGAGATCAGCAGGCCGCAACCTTTTAATGCCGGATCTCTGTTCCTGAAGCGATGTGTGGAGGTACTGGAGCTGGATGTTGCGGTACCAGCGGTGTTGGGTGGTGGCGATGCAGAAGTGTGGTATAATGGTCTGGACGATACCTGGAAGTCGCTGCTGGCTGAACAACTTTGCGTGGATAATGCCGCCTCGGCCTCGAAGGCGCTGACCGCAAATTCTCTCTTCATTAATAATAAAAGCAGGATCAGCTCTCTTGAGCCGATCCGGATGATGAATCGCCTCGAAGAGATCAACTGCGATGCGGAAGGTGTTACAAACCTGTCGCCGCTTGCCGGTTTGCGTTTCCTGAAGGAGTTGAGATTTTCAGGTAAGGGGATCACTGATTTTTCTCCTATCAATGAAATGACTGGTTTAACTGCGCTGAATCTTTCAGGGACTTCCATCGGTAGCCTGACTTCGCTGAACAAGCTGACCCAGTTGAGATACCTCGATGTACAAGGGACAATGATCAATGATATATCCTGGTTATCCAATTTTCCTAAACTGACGCGGTTAAGCATTGTTCGTACTAAGGTGAAAGACCTTTCGCCGGTTAGGTGTCTTTCTCAACTGGAAGACCTGAATATTGCCGCCACTGCTGTCACGGACTTTGGTGTTCTTAACGAGCTGTTTTCGTTGAAGATATTGAGGGCCGATGAAACATCGATGGCAGTATTGCCTGTTCAACGAGGGAAGATCCATATTGTGACCTGCAGGAAGACGCGGGTTTCGTTTCGGGAGTATCTGCGGTTTAGCAGTTTGGGGTTGCCGGATGACGAAGACTTTAGTATTACAATGTATAGTGATCATAACCAATCGGCTCAGGCCTTTTTGGAGGGGATGGAAAGTTTAACCGGAACGGTTGATGAGCTGATCGATACAATAACAACACTGGTCAACAATTTTCTCCTTGCCGCTCTGAAGAACGAGGAGGACAAGCCGCTTTGTAACCGGCTGATGAGAGCCTATTTCAAAGTGGTTCCTGGTGGTGGAGATGTCAAGTTCCGGGAAGAACTGGCGGCCAACGCATTGGTGGCTCTCATGCGGCAAGCGTTGGATGAAGGAACTGGAAGACAGTTGTTTGATCAAATGATAGGCGAATCCATCGGTTTACCAAGGCTAGCATTTAACCTGGCTTGTTATCATGCCATGCGTGGCGAAAAGGATCAACTGATACGGTTTATGACATTGACCCTTCAAAAAGGATATGACCCTGCCCGGTTCCGTACAGAAAAAGACTTTACGGCTTTCCAGGAAGACGGGGATTTTCTTGCTTTGCTGGCCAATCCACCATTGCCGGAGCCTTCGGATGATCCTATCGGGTGGTGGGAATGTTTACCTTCTGAGTTGAAAGATGCCATCGATTATCAATTGGATCCGGAGAGCGCCGACAGTATTCTTGCTTTCCTGCAGCAACCGGAGGTAAACATTTATTATCGTGGTGCGAGGAGCCTGGCTCCGCTCAAATATATCAAAGGGCTTAGCAGGCTGACGTTAAATATGTGTAAAGCAGAATCATTGGAGCAGCTGGCGCCGTTAGAGAATTTGAAGGAGCTGGAATATGAATATTTGCAGGGTGTGGCGGGGGTACAATATAAAGACATCAGTTCGCTGGCGGGTTTAAAAAACCTGGAAGTACTAAAACTGAGGCGAAACCTGGTAGAAGAGATCAGCTCATTGAAAGGTTTGTTGCAATTAAAATATCTTGACTTGTGGGGAAGTCCGGTGACGGATCCGGCACCCCTGGCAGGATTGATAAATCTTGAATCATTGTTGATTACCATTAAGGAGGACGTGGTGGTGGATCTATCGTTTCTGGCTAAACTCCAAAAGCTTGGTTATTGTTCGTTGAGTACTTTCAAAGGGAAGTTCAAAGCGGCGTCACTTGAGGGGGTAAGTGGGCTGATGGCTGTAAAGACGCTTTATCTTGATGACATGATCTCTGTAGATGGGCGGCCATTTTCATTGGCGCCACTTGCCGGACTAAAGAATTTACAATCCCTTTCGCTGCATGGTGTTCCTTTTGATAACCTGGAGCCTTTGTATGCCCTAAAGAATTTACAATCTTTATCTATCGCCAACCCTACGGAGGCTGTGAAGGCTGCTGTGCGGGAGCATATGCCCTGGTGTAAGCTTGGTTAGGAAAAGGATGTTTTCCGGGCAATAAAAAAGTCCCCCGATTTCAGGATCGGCAGGACTGAACATAATTATTGAGATGCGTTTACATTCTTTCAGGAACGCGGATGCCGAGGATGTGCATAGAGGACCCTATGACGTTTACAGCCATCTGGCAAAGCTGTAGCCTCAGTTCTTTCTTTTCTTCCGTTTCGGCTGTCAATACCCGAAGTGCGGTAACAAATGTACTGAAGGTTTGTGCGAGCTTATAGGTATAAACAGCAATTGCCGACGGGTTCATTTCAATCCTGGCCTGTTCCAGTACAGCAGGGTACTTCTCCAGCTCAATGATTACATTTTTCTCGAGCGGGAGCAGTGCTGAAGTGGAGGGCGTATTTTTAGGCTGCTCTTTCCTCAATATCGCACTAGTCCGTGCATAAGTGAATTGAATAAACGGTCCTGTAAATCCGTGGAAGTCGATCGATTCTTCGGGGTTGAAGACCATTCTCTTTTTGGGGTCTACACGCAGGAGGAAGAACTTAAGGGCGCCGAGTCCGATGGTATCGTATAAGCCTGCCAGTTCCGACTCATTGAAGTCTTTCACTTTGCCAAGCTCTTCTGTTTTCTGACGGGCAATGTCGACCATGCCATCTACCAGGTCATCTGCATCCACTACGGTGCCTTCCCGGCTTTTCATTTTGCCGGTGGGCAGTTCCACCATGCCGTAGCTGAGGTGAAAGATGCCGTCGGCTGCGGGAAGACCAAGCTTCTGCGCAATCAACTTCAATACCTTGAAGTGATAGTTCTGTTCGTCGCCCACGACATAAATGCTTTCATCGCATTTGTATTCATTATACTTGAATACGGCCAGGCCGATATCCTGTGTAATATATACGGATGTGCCATCGCGACGGCGAACGATCTTCTGATCGAGACCATCGGCGGTAAGGTCGATCCATACACTGCCGTCTTCTTTTTGGAAGAATACGTCTTTCTTCAGTCCTTCTTCCACCAGGTCTTTACC
This sequence comes from Paraflavitalea sp. CAU 1676, assembly GCF_029223285.1. Classification (GTDB taxonomy): domain Bacteria; phylum Bacteroidota; class Bacteroidia; order Chitinophagales; family Chitinophagaceae; genus Paraflavitalea. The sequence continues at coordinate 79,254 of NZ_JARHUJ010000002.1, forward strand.
CAGCAGGTAGGTATCGCTTTCGTAGTAGATCTTATCGAAATCGCTGCCGATGCGTTTATAGGTTTCATCGAAGCCGGCATATACCCAGCTGTTCATTTCTTTCCATAATGCCATCGTAGCGGCGTCGCCCTGTTCCCATTTCAGCAACATCTCGCGCACTTCTTTCATGATGGGCGTATTGTTACGCACGATATCCCTGATCTCTTCGTGGATCTCGGCAGTCTTTTCCTTGTTACCCTCCAACTGGGGCAATTTGCCCAGGAACAGTTGCAGTTTATCCGCATCTTCTGTAGAGAAGCCTTCGATGGTGCCGGCCATTACCTTTTCGAGGATGGGGGCGGTTTGCGCTTTCAGTTCATTCTCAAACTTCACATAGTAGTCTCCTACCAGGTGGTCGCCCTTGGTGCCGGTTGTTTGCGGGGTGGCTCCGTTGCCGAACTTCTGCCAGGCGAGCATCGATTTACAGATATGTACGCCACGGTCGTTGACGATACAAGTCTTCACTACGTCATAGCCATTGGCCTTATAGATCTCGGCAATGCTCCAGCCGAGGAAATTGTTGCGCAGGTGACCCAAGTGCAGGGGTTTGTTGGTATTGGGGGAGGAGTATTCCACCATTACCTTTTCGCCTCTATGTGGATGCCTGCCGTATTGGGGATTGTTGTAATTGCCATGCAGGAATTCGAGCCAGTAGTTTTCGGAGAGGGTTAGGTTCAAAAATCCTTTGATGACGTTGAATTTGGTGAACAGTCCGGGTTGTGCTGCCACCAATTGTTCGCCCAGTTCTTTTCCGAGGGCTTCGGGGCTTTTCCGGAGGCTTTTTACGAGTGCGAATAGCACTACGGTATAGTCGCCTTCGAATTCGGGCTTGGTTTCGTTGATCTGGATAGCCGATGGCTCCAGGGTTACCTGAAATAATGATGCGATTTCCTTACTGACTGCCGATTGTATTGCCTGAACAACTGCCATGAATGATTTTTGAGGCTGCAAAAATAGGACAATGAAATCTTAGGTCCGCATTTTAGCGGAATTGAGGCGAAACTGGTAATGGGGGAAGTAAAGTTAGTGATGGAGGCTAGTGCGGAAGGGTATGATGGGGCGGGGGCGGCGTTAACAGGAAAATAACAGCAGGCCCGAAAAAAGCGATTTTGGAGCGATGAGGTGTCGATTTCAGGGATGCGGACGGTAATAAAATCAAAAAGCTGCTCATATTTCAGAACAGCTCTTTGCTTGATTTAGGGGTTAAACAACAAGTTCAGGATCAAATATGTGGCTTTTTAACTTATTAATTGTCAAGGCTACTTTTTATTGATCGCGGTCAAAGTAAAACTACGTAAATCGATTTAGTACTATGCTTTAGCGGATTTTATCATATGACGGTCGGGCACAGTGCAGATACTCCGATTATCATTATAGTTTCGTATGGACCTTTGTGTGTTTTGAATTACTTTTGCGTCGCAAGAAAATACTGATGTTCAAGGACTCTATAATTGGCTTAATCGACTTTTTCTACCCGCCCTTCCGTAAGATCATGAACCTGCAAACGTTCAGGTATGCTGCCTGCGGTGGTGGAAACACCCTGCTGGACATTTTCCTGTACTGGGTTGCTTTTCATTTTGTGCTGAACGGGCAGGACCTTCATCTGCCTTTCGTTACCATTAGTGCCAAAATTGCGGCCTTCCTGATGTCTTTTGCTATTAGCTTTCCCACAGGTTACTTCCTCAACAAGAATATCGTTTTCCCGGGTTCTTCCCTCCAGGGGCGCGTGCAGCTGTTCCGCTATTTTTTACTGGTGGTGATCTGCATCGTGTTGAATTATGTGTTCATCACCCTGTTTGTGGACCGGTTTGGCATTTATCCCACCGTAGCAAAAGCGCTCACGACGATCGTCGTGGTTTCTTTCAGCTACCTTACCCAAAAGAAATTCACCTTTAAAATAGAAAATGCCGGAGACGAGTCTCCGGCATCTGCCACTGAAGGCAAGTAATCATCATGGCTATGCTCTAGTGCTGCAGGGGCTGCGTCATGCTGAACCAGTTGCCCACGCCATCGGTGATGATACATTCGATGCCGTAGAACTGTTCCTTGGGTTCGGACTTGAATACGACGCCTTTGGCCTTTAATTCTTCGTAGGTGGCCCGGCAATCGGGTGTATGGAATACGCCTGCGCCCATGAGGCCGCGCTCCAGTAATAAGTTGATGGCTTTGGTGGCTTCTTCATCGAGGCCTGCGATGGGCATGATCACGATCTCCAGATCGGGCTGATCGGGTGGGTTGAGGGTGAGCCAGCGGAATTTGGGCGCTTCGCCGTTTTCCTTTTTAGGTGTTTCCCCGTCTTCGCAATTCATATCGCCACCGTCCATCACCACATCAGTATTGACCTTAAAACCGAGTTTGTTGACGTAGAAATCGTAGGCTTTGTCCTGGTCGAGCACAAACAAAGTCGTATGCGACATTTTGGTTATCATAATCGTTGATGTTTATGTTACCAAAGCTATCGAATAGGAGAGACCCAGGCTTCTTGAATCTTGCTTTTTGATGCGGATCATTGGCCCGGCTGGGGCGATTTGTTTATATTTGATAGAGGAAAAACGGTATGGAACTATCACCCGATATTTACGAGCGGATCGTGGCTGCCAAGCTGTTCATGGACCAGAACTTCCATGAACCCATTAGCCTGGATGGGATTTCGGGCCAGGCCTGTTTTTCAAGGTTTCACTTTCATCGTTTGTTCAGCCGTATCTATCGCAAAACACCGCATCAATACCTCACCCGCAAGCGGCTGGATAAAGCGCAGGAACTCCTTTCTCAGAATATTCCTGTTACGGATGTTTGCAACGAAGTTGGTTTCGAGAGTGTGGGCTCTTTCAGCACCCTCTTTAAAAAAGAAGTGGGTATTGGTCCGCAACACTACCGGAACATGATGATCATGAAAAAGCAAAAAGCGCAGGTACAGCCCCGCACTTTTATTCCGCATTGTTTTATTGAAGGATATAAGCTGGACAAGTAAGTTTCAGTCAGCGCTTACTTCGCAGTATACCAGGTTATTTATTATTGGCGGGATTCTTCCAACCTTTCATCAGGCGATCAATGGTGCCCTCGATCCTGTTGGCACGGGTCTCTTCTTTTTTGGCGGTAATGATCCACTCCACGTATTCGCGGCGGTGACTATAGGCCAGTGCGTTGAACAGCTTGCCAGCCTGTTTGTTCTTATTAAGTGCTTTTGCGAGGTCTTCAGGAACGATCACCGTTTTGGTGACGGGGTCCGCGTATTGAAAAATCAGGCGTTCTTCTTTTGGTTTGGCCTCCTTTTTAGCATCGGCCTCGGTTTTGAGGCGGAAGGCGAAGGTAGACCATGTATCGTTGAAGGAGATGAGGCTAAGCCACTGGAAATCGATTGTGAGAAGTTTCTCCCAGCCCTTATCGCGGGTGAGGTCGGTTTGAATGCCGGAGCTGCCTTTGGGATAATAAGCCCAGCATACCACCTCGCCTTTCATCAATCGTAATACCTTGTTCAGGTCTTTTTCCATTTGAGCCTGGTTCTGGACAAACCAATGGATCTGCTGAATATCTTTCCCGCTGGTCACGATGTTTACGCCATCGGGCAGGGGTGACAAGGTTGCTTCAAAGTCGCGGGGTGCGTTGATGGTTAGCAGGGTGTGGCCTTCTTTGATCTTGAGTTTTCCGGCAATGCTGGCAGCCATATGGGTTATTTTGCAGCAATTTACGGAAAGGGTGTCAGGTTGTTTTTCTTGGATCTTGCTAAGTTATGTCATCTGCTGCCAGTGCCCAGTTGTGCCTACATGCGGATTTGGAAACCTGCCCGAGGCAAATTACCCGTGACTTCCACGAGGAATCTGTATTCTTTACAATGTGTTGACTCCCTTTAGATTGTGCGAGCCGTGCTAATAGCCTCCGGTCAGGGGATGGCAGTAGCGGCGTACTGCAGGTATGCGTCATTTTCCGGCAGACTGCCATTTTTTCATTCCTGGCAGCAGCGGCATAATCATTGATAACCATAAGGGAACATTAAATTCAACACAACTATGGGAAAGATAATAGGAATTGACCTGGGTACCACCAATAGCTGCGTAGCGGTGATGGAGGGTAATGAACCCGTGGTAATTGCCAACGACGAAGGGCGCCGTACAACCCCGTCTGTAGTGGCATTTCTGAAAAACGGAGAGCGTAAGGTGGGAGATCCGGCGAAACGTCAGGCCATTACCAATCCCCATAATACCATTACGAGCGTAAAGCGTTTTATGGGTCGCCGGCACGACGAAGTGACCGAAGAGATCAGCCACTGGAGCTATAAGGTGGTAAAGGGTGACAATAATACCGTACGAATTGACATAGACGGTCGTTTGTATACACCGCAGGAAATTTCGGCGATGGTGCTGCAGAAGATGAAGAAAACTGCCGAAGATTACCTCGGTCAGGATGTAACCGATGCGGTGATCACCGTACCGGCTTATTTTAACGACGCTCAGCGTCAGGCTACCAAAGAAGCCGGTGAAATTGCCGGTCTGAACGTACGCCGTATCGTAAACGAGCCTACTGCTGCCGCCCTGGCTTATGGCCTGGACAAAGGCAAACACGATCAGAAGATCGCTGTGTTTGACCTGGGTGGTGGTACTTTCGATATCTCTGTACTGGAGCTGGGTGATGGCGTTTTTGAAGTAAAATCTACCAATGGTGATACGCACCTGGGTGGTGACGACTTCGATAAAGTGATCATGGACTGGCTGGCAGAGGAGTTCAAGAAAGAAGAGAACATCGACCTGCGTAAGGATCCAATGGCTTTACAGCGTTTGAAAGAAGCTGCTGAAAAAGCGAAGGTTGAATTGTCTTCTTCGAGCGAAACTGAGATCAACCTGCCTTATATCACGGCTGTTGACGGCGTGCCCAAGCACCTCGTGAAGAAACTGGCGCGCGCCAGGTTCGAGCAACTGGCCGACAAATTATTCGAGCGTTGCCTGAAGCCTTGCGAGCAGGCGCTGAAGGATGCCGGACTGAGCACTTCACAGATCGACGAAGTGATCCTGGTGGGTGGTTCTACCCGTATCCCCAAGGTGCAGGAGATCGTTGAGAAGTTCTTCGGTAAGAAGCCCAACAAGGGTGTTAACCCTGACGAAGTAGTGGCAGTTGGTGCTGCTATCCAGGGTGCGGTACTGACCGGTGAAGTGAAGGACGTGCTGTTGCTCGACGTAACACCGCTTTCGCTGGGTATCGAAACAATGGGTGGTGTAATGACACGCCTCATCGATTCGAACACTACGATCCCTACCAAGAAGTCTGAAACCTTCTCTACTGCCAGCGATAACCAGCCTGGTGTTCAGATCCATGTAATTCAGGGTGAGCGCCCAATGGCCAATCAGAACAAGAGCCTGGGTATGTTCAACCTGGATGGTATTCCACCGGCTCCGCGTGGTGTGCCCCAGATCGAAGTGATCTTCGATATCGACGCCAATGGTATCCTGCATGTAACTGCGAAGGATAAGGGCACCGGTAAAGAACAAAAGATCCGTATTGAAGCAGGTAGTGGTTTGAGCAAGGATGAAGTTGAAAAGATGAAGGCCGAAGCCCGTGCGAATGAGGCTACCGATAAGGCTGCCCGTGAAAAGGTTGATAAGGTGAACCAGGCCGACAGTCTGATCTTCCAAACCGAGAAGCAATTGAAAGAGTTTGGTGAGAAGATACCTGCCGATAAGAAGGAGCCTATCGAAACGGCGCTCAATAAGTTGAAGGAAGCGCACAAGTCGCAGGATGTTGCAGCGATCGATACTGCGGTGGCTGAAATGAACAATGCCTGGACGGCTGCTTCTGAGGAGATCTATAAAGCTCAGGCAGGTGGTGCACCAGGCGGCGAAGGTCAGCCAGGCGCTAACGGTGGTGGTCAAGCCAACGCTGGTGGCGAGAATGTAACCGACGCTGAATACGAAGAAGTGAAATAACATCGGATTAGTCCGACATTGTATAGAGCCCTCCGCGCATGCGGAGGGCTTTTTTTGTGCTGCGGTTTCAGTAATCAGTTTATTAACGGTAAGCGAAGGTGGATGTAGTTGTTAATTAACGTACTCGCGGTTTGCACCGTTGACTAAAATGCTGTTCGTTGAAGTTGTGTAGGGAACCATTTATAGTATCTTTGTAATGAATTAACTGCGACTTGCCCGAGACTCTATATCATACCGAAAAAGAGCTGCTAAACCTGGTAGCTAAGGGGAATGAACTTGCCTTCCGGAGGATCTTCGACCTTTATAATAAACGCCTGTTTACTTTTGCCGAAGGGATGTTGAAGTCTGCCGCCGATGCGGAAGAGATCGTACAGGATTGCTTCACCAAAGTGTGGCTAAACCGGGAAAGCCTGCAAGTCGTTGAAAATCCCGGCAGTTACTTGTACAAGATCGTCCGCAACAGTACCATCGATCATTTGCGTAAAACCGCCCGCGAACAAAACCTGATCAACCAGGTGTGGGCGAACATCTCTCACTCCGACAACTCCCTCGAAGAAGAGATCTTAAAGAATGATTCTCAACAACTGATCGCACAGGCGCTTGCGCAGCTTTCGGAACAAAAGCAACAGGTTTTCCGCCTCAGCAGGGAGTCGGGCCTTTCGCATGAAGCGATCGCTTCCATCATGGGGCTGTCCAAAAGCCGGGTCAACAATATCCTCGTTGAGTCCATCCGCCATATCAAAAATCATCTGGATAAACATTCTTACCATATCGGTATGGTCTTTTGGCTTTGGGCCTGGGAACAGCTTTTATAAATTATTTTCAGTTAGTCCGGTTATCCTGTCTTTTTCCTGCGTCATATTATATATGGGTTAACAAATACTTATTTAAACCCCGGCTTTGTCTCATGGCTGCAAATGACGATAGACTGGTTTTCCTGCTTCAACAATTCGCTGGCAACCGATGCTCCAGGGATGAGTTGAATGAGCTGTTTCAAAAACTGGAGCATACCGATAATGAGTCCCTGTATGCTTTTATGGATGCTTTCTATGATCAACTGCCCGCCAGTGCAAAAGCCGATCAGGTTGACTGGGATCATATGTTTAGCCAGATCATGGCGAAACGAGCGGTTGTTAAAAAGTTCAACCGGGCCTGGTTGGCTGCTGCGGCTGCCCTGGTGCTCCTCGTTGGTGCAGGCATTCTTTATTTTACGCTTAATCGTTCTTCGAATAATGTTCAGTCGAGTGTATCCAGTGCTGAAATGTTCAAGCCTCCGGCCTCTGCCAGGGCCGTTATTACGCTGGGCGATGGCAGGGTCATTGGCATCGACAGCGCTTCCAATGGAATGTTGGCTAAAGTGGGCAATATCCAGATTGTCAAACTGGCCGATGGTCAGGTCGCTTATAGCGGCGAGGGAAGCGCGGTGATGTTCAATACCCTGTCGAACCCCAGGGGAAGCAAGGTCGTGACCCTTGCGTTGGCCGACGGTACGCGCGTGTGGCTAAATGCCGCCAGCTCCATTCGCTTTCCCACACAATTTATAGGTAACCGGCGTGATGTTCAGGTAACCGGCGAGGCCTACTTCGAAGTGGCACATGATGCTGCAAAGCCTTTTCATGTCTTGGTGAATAATATAGCTGTGCAGGTGATAGGTACCCATTTCAATATAATGGCTTTTGAAGACGAAAACGCCATTCGTACCACCCTCCTGGAGGGTGCTGTAAGGGTGTCGAAAGGGAATGCCTTCAAGCGGTTGTATCCGGGCCAGCAGGCTGTGGTAGCTTCTGATGGCAATATTCAGGTACTACCCAGTGTTGACCTCGATGGGGTAATGGCCTGGAAAAACGGTTTCATTCAATTAGATGGTACTGATATTAAAACGGTGATGAGAGGTGTTGCCCGGTGGTATGCCATCGACGTGCGCTATGAGGGGAATTTTGACAACGTGCATCTCTCCGGACAGATCCCTAGAACCTTGACACTTTCTACTTTAACTACTATCCTACAGAAGAGTGGTATCGATATTGTTTTCAGCGAAAACACGATGACCTTATCCTCAAAACCTTAACTATTCTCTCCATAAAAAAGCCGGAGATGTTGGAAGCGTCTCCGGCGCTTAGATTAATTGCAAACCGGAAAAGTTATTCATTAACCTTAACTAAGGCAAAGCTATGCTATTGACTGCTTGTAAGAAAATTATTGGTTCCAGCGGGACCAGTTTTACCAAAATGATGCTGGTTATGAAACTGACCATTATCTTAACTGTGGGTTTCTGTTTCTCGGCCGCCGCCGGCGGCTTCTCCCAGAGTATTACGCTTTCTGAAAAAGATGCCAAACTGGAATCCGTGATCAGGAAGGTCACCAAACAGTGTGGCTACTATTTCATTTACCGCAATGAATGGATGGCGGGCGCCAAAAAAGTAGATGTCGAAGTGGTCAATGCCTCGTTGAAGCAGGTGCTCGATATCTGTTTTAAAGGACAGCCGTTGAGTTATTCCATCGTGGGTAATATGGTGGTCATTGCGAAGGATCCTACACCCGCCAACGATGCTACGCTGCCGGATGTTCCGAAGCAGATCGATATTGCCGGTGTGGTCATGAACGAGCAACGACTACCGCTTGCAGGCGCTTCTGTTGCGGTAAAGGGTACTTCGAACGGGACTACCACCGATCAGCAGGGACGGTTTTCCCTGCGACAGGTTGATGAAAAGGCCGTTCTGCAAATCTCTTTTGTAGGTTACCAAAGCCAGGAGCAACCTGTTAACCGCAGTGTCGAGCTGTCAATACGGCTGAAGCAGTCGGATAGCAAACTTGATGAAACGATCATCATCGGTTATGGTACCACTACCCGGAAAAAGAATATTGGTTCCGTGAGTTCAATTTCAACGGAGGAGATTTCCAAACAGCCGGTAGGTAATGTGCTGAATGCTTTGCAGGGGCGAATGGCGGGTGCTTACGTGACACAGTCGAACGGTGTGCCGGGGTCGAGGGTCTCCATCAATATTCGCGGTACGGGTTCGCTCGATGCCCGGGTGGGTGCCCAGCCTCTGTACATTGTAGATGGTGTGCCCTTTATGATGATGACGGGTTCTTCCTCCAATGACCTGAATGAAAAAGGAACTTTTTCGGCGGCTGGCGGCATTAGCCCATTCAACGTCATCAACCCCGGCGACATTGAACGGATCGATATTTTGAAGGATGCTGATGCTACGGCTATCTATGGTACCAAGGGTACGAATGGCGTTGTACTGATCACGACTAAAAAGGGCAAAGCCGGCAAAACGAAGCTGGATGTAAACGTGTACCAGGGGTGGGGGAAGGTGGCCAAATTTGTGCCTTTGATGAATACACAGCAATACCTGCAAATGAGACGGGAAGCTTTTGCAAACGATGGTTTAACCCCTACTGCCGGGAGTGCCCCGGACCTTATGTTGTGGGATTCTACTGCCGATACCAACTGGCAGGAAAAATACCTGGGGGGCACTGCCTCCACAACCGATGCACAGGTGGCCATTGCCGGTGGCGACCAGCGTACGCGCTTTATACTCAATACCGGTTATCACCGGGAGACGCTCGTTTTTCCCGGGAATAACTCCGATGTAAGGATTTCGGGGCGTGTGAATGTGGATCACAATTCGCTCGATAAAAAGTTCAATGCTACTGTGTCTGTAAGCTATGCGATGGATAAATCGAAGCTGTTGCGCAACGACCTGTCGGCAATTTACAACCTGCCTCCCAATATGCCGCTGCACAAGCCCGATGGTTCTTTGTGGTGGAATGCCAATTTCGTCAATCCTGAATCGTATCAGTTGTTACGTTACTTCGGAAAGACCTTCAACCTGATCACCAGCACTGCTTTGCGTTATACGATTCTGCCGGGCCTGGATATCAAGGCTAGCTTTGGATATAACCATCTTTCGCTGGAACAGAACAACCAGTATCCAGCCGTTTCGAGAAATCCGCTGACCACAGTGCCAACAAATTCTGCGGAGTTCGCCAATATCAGTCAGTGTAGTTATATCGCGGAGCCGCAGCTTACCTATAACCGGGAGCTGTTTGGCGGTAAGCTTTCTGCACTGTTGGGCACTACGTTCCAGCAAAGCCAGTTCTCTTCCACTTATTTTCTTGCCGATAACTATGGTACGGCCGCTTTGCTGGGAAGCCCGGCCGGTGCGGGCACTTATAACCCGCCGACCGTGAGCAATTTGCTGTACCGGTATAATTCTGTTTTCGGGAGGTTGAGTTACGATTGGGCCTCTAAATATCTGTTTAACGGGGTTTTGAGAAGGGATGGCTCATCGCGCTTTGGACCAGGCATGCGTTTTGGCAACTTCTGGTCAGTAGGTGGTGCCTGGATCTTTTCCAATGAGCTATTTGCCAAAAATCTTTCCTTCCTCTCGTTTGGTAAGTTACGCGGCAGTTACGGTAAAACAGGTAATGACATTATTCTCGATTACCAATATCGCTCGCTGTTTGTTTCAAGAACGCCTTATCAGAACAGTCCGGCCATTGCACCCAGTGGTATCGACAATCCCTTGCTGCATTGGCAATCCACCTATAAGCTGGAGTTTGGATTGGATCTGGGTTTCCTGAAAGACCGCATTTTATTAGCGGCCAACTACTATCGGGCCAGGAATCCTGATCAATTGGGTTCGGTGGTGCTTGGGTCGCAGTCGGGGTTTAATAATTACTTCGCCAATTTTGATGCACTGATCAGGAATACGGGATATGAGTTTGAACTGAACACCATCAATGTTCAAACCAAAGACTTCAAGTGGACCAGTTCTTTCAATGTGACCATTCCCCGAACGATCGTGGCACGCGCCAACCCGCTGTTCTTTACCGCTAATGTGCTGAGGCCGGGACAACCCCTGACCGCTGAACTGCGGTATGTATTCAAAGGGCTCGACGAACAGGGCAGGGGTTTGTATAAGGACTTTAGGAAAGATTCCGTTACGTTGACGCCGAATGTTACTTTCGATAAGGCCGTAACCGGTTACAGTGCTCCCCAGGCTTATGGTGGTTTCAACAACCAACTGAACTATAAGAATTTTGAATTGAGCTTCTTTTTCCAGTTTACCAAACAACAGGGGTTCAAGTACCCGATACCCAGTCCGGGCGTTTTGACAAGGGGCAATCAAACACCTATCTTCCTGAATGCCTGGCGTAAGCCGGGTGACAACAGTGCATTTCCCCGCTATTCTACCAGTCCGGGTAGTTACGTGAACTTTATCCAGGCAGATGCGATCTGGGGAGATGCGTCATTCATCCGGTTGCGTAATGTGAACCTATCGTACACTTTGCCTGCCTCTGTTGTGAAGAAAATCAAGATGGACAGGGCGCGTGTGTACCTGCAAGCCCAGAATGTGTGGTGGACGTCGAACAGGAAGTACGTGTTTGACCCGGAAACCTATATGTCCCTCCCTCCGCTGCGTGTCATCACTGCGGGCATCAATTTCTCATTCTAAAACCATCTACATGAAACCGAAGATCTTTAATACAACTATACCGGCCACTGCCTGCGTTTTGCTTTTCGCCCTGAACCTGCTTTCCTGTAAAAAGTACCTGGCCTTGGATGTTCCTCCTACGGCTATTGGCAGGGAAGAGGCCTTTGCCGATTCTGCCACTGCCACCAGTGTTGTGTTGGGTATTTATAGCCGCATGGCCTCGGAGGCGCCGTCCACGTACAACAGAACGATCTTTTATTCGGGCATGAGTTCCGATGAGTTTTATTATTTCACCAATCCTAATTATGATGATATAAAGAATAACACGCTGACTGCCGGTAATAACGTAACAAACTTTTGGCAGGACCTGTATGCAAGGATCGGTGTTGCCAATTATGCGATTGAAGGCGTGACGGCTTCGTCCTTATCGGGCACCCTGAAGAATCAATTGCTCGGAGAGGCGCGGTTCTGGCGAGCCTGGCTCTATTTTCACCTCGTCAATAACTGGGGAGCTGTTCCACTGGTAACAAGCACCGATGCGCTGACCACCAGTCGCTATTCACGTTCGCCAGTTAGTGAGGTGTTCAAGCAGATCGTTGCAGATCTTACAGAGGCGAAGAGCCGCCTGTCTGTTAATTATCCTTCCCCGGAGAGGGCGCGGATCAACCGGCATGCAGCTTCGGCTTTTTTGGCGAGGGTTTACCTGTATGAGAAGAACTGGGCTGCCGCCGAAGCGGAAGCGAATACCGTGATTCAAAGTGGAACCTATAGCATTGTGACGAACCTGAACAATGTGTTCCTGAACACCAGTTCGGAAACGATCCTGCAATTGTCGCTGGCGGCGCCCACTACGCCGGCAACGGCCCTGGGAATTGAATTTATTCCTGCTACGGCTACGCCCAACGTTGTACTGCTGGATACTTTGGCAAGGACTTTTGAACCGGATGATCAGCGAAAAGTGAACTGGACCAAGCAGATCGTGTTTTCCGGCAAAACTTACTCCTATCCTTTTAAGTATAAAGTGCGCGCTACTACCACAGGCAACGAGTACCCGGTCGTTCTTCGCCTGGCCGAAGTATATCTTACCCGTGCAGAGGCCAGGGCTAATCAGGATAATATTACGGGCGCCCAGGATGACCTGAACATTGTGCGCAAGCGCGCAGGGCTCGGCAACACCACGGCTGTTGATAAAACGGGTATGATCGCAGCCCTTGAACATGAAAGGTGGGTGGAGTTATTCAGTGAAGGCGACCGCTGGTTCAACCTCAAGCGGCTGGGTATAGCTGATGCTGTATTGAAACTGGTGAAGCCCAAATGGAAACCTCATCAACAATTGTATCCTTTGCCGATGCTTGACATGACTGCCAATCCTGCTCTCACAGACAATCCCGGATACTAACCGGGATTGTGAGGTGGATTCGTTTTTAGCAAGTTTCGGGTTGTTGAAAGGAATAAATGTCTGTACGTTGCGTATTATTCAGAATAAAATTCTGTTGTACATGTTGATTGTAGATTAAAAGTCTGTATATTTAGGTTGTTAAAAGTATAGCCATGCAAAGTATAGCCATTCCTGCAGCTACTCCACCGAGGGTAGTCGCCGCCTCACGTATTGCCTCGATCGACTTGTTGCGAGGCCTCATCATGATCATCATGGCCCTTGACCATGTTCGTGATTATTTCCATGCTGATGCGTTCATCAATGATCCCACGGATCTTACCAAAACCACCCCCATTCTTTTCTTCACACGCTGGATCACCCATTTCTGTGCGCCATTGTTCATGTTCCTTTCCGGAATTTCGGCTTATATATCCGGCGGGCGGAAGTCCAAAAAAGAACTGTCCGTTTTTTTGTTGACGAGAGGACTTTGGCTCATTGTGCTTGAGCTTACCGTGGTGCACTGGGCCTGGTATTTCAATTTTCTAGGGAGGGGGGTTGACCTCACGGTAATCTGGGCGCTCGGTTTGAGCATGATCTTGCTGGCTGCGTTGATCCATCTTCCGCGATGGGGAATTGCGACGATCAGCTTAGCCATGATCTTTGGGCACAACCTGCTGGATGGAATTCATGTGCCAGGTAACACCCTGCAGGGTTTTGGATGGGCCCTGTTGCACGAGCAGCGTCCGTTCTTTGTGGATGGGTTCATGGTATTGGTGGGGTATCCGATCGTTCCCTGGGTAGGAGTGATGGGACTCGGTTATTGTCTGGGCCAGGTTTTTGCCAGGGATTTCCCGGCAGAACAACGTCGGCGTTTATTGACGCTCCTCGGCTTTGCGACGATCGCCTTATTTATTATCATCCGTGCTATTAATGTGTACGGAGATGGCCAGCCCTGGAGCCGGCAGCCGACTTTTATGTACACAGTGCTGTCATTTCTGAATACGGTGAAATATCCACCTTCATTATTGTACCTGCTGATGACGATCGGACCGGCTTTATTGTTCCTGGCCTGGACGGAGCGTGAGCCGGGTTGGCTGGGCCGGCAGGTGTCGGTGATCGGCAGGGTGCCTATGTTCTATTATTTGCTTCATTTATATCTTATTCACTTGCTGGCTATGTTTGCCACCTCGTTCAGCGGGCACCGTTGGGGCGATATGCTCCTTGATTATTCTTTGTGGACGGGCAGGTCTTCGGCCCAACTGGAGGGGTATGGTTTTTCGCTGGGGATAACTTACCTGGTTTGGGTATTGGTGGTCGTGCTGCTGTTCCCCTTGTGTAAATGGTACGATCAGTACAAGCGTACGCATAAGGATCAATGGTGGCTGAGCTACCTGTAATTGCCCGTTGTTCGCCAAATGTTTGAATTGACACAGCCACTGTATCGAAACCGTACAGTGGCTGTGTTTTTTGTTTTTTGTAAATAATTGACTATTAGTTTAATGGATAGAGGCATTGTCTTTGGTACGGTTAAGGCGATCAATAATGGTACACCTTGCCAGGCGGCCTGCGTGTAACATGCAGTAAAAATTATCGTCTTAGTCTCATAAACCGAAACTTTTATGCTCTCACATTACTTACGAATAGCCTTCCGTAACATGTCGCGGCAAAAGATGTATTCAGCTATCAAGGTAGGCGGTTTTGCCATCGGCATTGCTGCCTGTTTGCTGATCGGGTTATTGGTGCGGCATGAATTGAGTTACGATGCCAATTATAAGAATGGCAATCATATTTACCGCATGATCGGCGGGTACTTCGACAATGGGAAAGAGGAGAGAGGCGTTAGTTGGCCGGCGCCGTTTGCCGGGGCGTTGAAAGCGGATTTCCCCGAGGTAGAGAAGGTGGCGCGTATAATGCCCGCTGCGCTGTTCTATGGTGCCGGTAGTAACCAGGTTCGGCGGGAAGACAATCCCATGAATACTTATGAAGAGGGGTTTACCTATGCCGACCAGGAGTTGCTGAACATGTTTGAACTGCCGATGGTTTATGGGGACCGTGCGAAAGCACTTGCGGAACCCTATACCATGGTGATCACCCGGAAGAAAGCCGACAAATACTTTCCCGGAGAAAACCCGGTAGGAAAGATCATGTTCCTGAATGATAATGTTAAGCAGCCGTATAAGATTGGTGGTGTGATCGAGAACTGGCCAACGACTTCCCATTTGCAATATGACTTCATGCTGACCATGACAGGCAAATCGTTGTGGGATGGCGAACAAACCAATTGGCTTTCGAGCAACTACGGCACCTACGTGCAACTGAAGCCTGGTACGGACGCCGCTCAATTCGTGAAAAAAGCCACCAAGGTAATCATTGATAAGTATTACCTGCCCGCCATGAAAGGCGGTAATCAGGCAAAGGCAGAGGAGGAGGTCGACAAATTCCGGATGTATACCCAGCCTTTGCAGGATGTTCACCTGCAGTCGTACGACATGTTTGATTGGGAGCCGCGGGGCGACAGCCGGTTCGTGTGGTTGTTTGTGGCCATCGCCTGTTTTATCCTGGTAATTGCCTGTATCAATTTCCTGAACCTGTCGACTGCCAAAAGTGCCAACCGTGCCAAGGAAGTAGGGTTGCGCAAGGTGATTGGTTCACAGCGCCGGTCGCTGGTGAGCCAGTTTTTGACGGAGTCGATCCTGTATAGTGTTTGTGCTTTTGTATTGGGATTCGTGCTGGCCTGGGCGGCGCTTCCTTTGTTTAATCAAATGACTGGCAAAGAGCTTACCATCCCTTTCACGGCCTGGTGGTTACTGCCTTTATTTGTGGTAAGTGCACTCTTTATTGGTTTGCTGGCTGGGTTGTATCCCTCCATTTATTTGTCTTCCTTCAAACCTATTCAGGTATTGAAAGGGAATTTGGCGCGGGGAAGCCGAAACTCCGGTTTGAGAAGCAGTCTGGTCGTTTTCCAGTTTACGACTTCCATCGTGTTGCTGATCGGTACTGTGGTGATCTACCGGCAAATGCAATTCATTCTTCATACAAAGATCGGATTCGACAAAGAGCAGGTGGTGATGCTGCAGGGAGCAGGTACGCTTGATAAGCGGGTGTTCACTTTGAAGCAGGAGCTGTTGCGATTGCGTTCGGTAAAGGAGGCTTCGGTGAGCGGCTACCTGCCTATACATTCTAAGCGCGATGGCA
This sequence comes from Paraflavitalea sp. CAU 1676, assembly GCF_029223285.1. GTDB lineage: Bacteria > Bacteroidota > Bacteroidia > Chitinophagales > Chitinophagaceae > Paraflavitalea. Next base: position 95,228 of record NZ_JARHUJ010000002.1, read on the forward strand.
ATCCTTTCTATAAAGAGGGAAAGGAAAAAGTAGATGCGTCGGTTGGCGGGCAAAAATGGTATGTAGATGATAGTTATATCCCTACTTTTGGCATCAAGCTGGTGGCGGGCCGTAACTTTTCGCCCAGCATGCCTACGGATACACAATCCTGTGTGATCAACCAGGCGATGGTCAAAGAGCTCGGACTTACAGATCCCGTTGGGGAAAAGATCACGAATGGCTGGGAGCATTTAACGGTGATCGGCGTAATGGAGGATTTTCATTTCGAGTCTATGAAGCAAAAGATCGAGCCTCTGTGCCTTACGCTCGGCCGTGGCGGGGATGTGGTGTCGGTGAAGTTGAAGCAGGGCGATGCGAAAGCCGCTATTGCCGATATCTCGGCGCTTTGGAAAAAGTTTGCACCGAATCAACCAATCCGTTATGTTTTCCTGGACGAGAGTTTTGCGAAGATGTATGCTGATGTGGAGCGTACAGGATTTGTGTTCACCAGTTTTGCCGTACTGGCCATCATTGTTGCCTGCCTGGGATTGTTTGCCCTGGCGGCGTTCATGGCCGAGCAACGTAATAAAGAGATCAGCATTCGCAAGGTATTGGGCGCTACTGTACCAGGCCTGTTTATGTTGCTGGTTAATAATTTCCTGAAACTGATCTTTATTTCGCTCCTGATTGCTGTTCCGGTGGGATGGTGGTTGATGAACCGGTGGCTGCAGGATTACACTTATCGTATCAGCATTACCTGGGATGTGTTCCTGCTGGCTGGTGTAGCCATCCTGATGATTGCGCTGGCGACGATCTGTTATCAATCGATCCGCGCGGCCATTGCGAGTCCGATCAAGAGCCTGCGCAGCGAATAATTATTTGTTTTGTTTACTAATTTAGAATCCGCCCTGGGAGCGTCTGCCCCGGGGCTTTTTCGTGTGCCAGGGTGGTCGTTGCGGATTCGGCAATCGTGTATTCGCAAAAGAATTCGTACCTTTTAATCTAATCGAACCGCCATGAAATATTTTCTCTGGTGCCTGTTGCTGATGGCACAACAGGGATGGGCCCAAAACTCCGAATCAATCAGCGATGCACAGATCGCCAATGCCTCTGGTAATCCCTATCTTTTCAAGGACTGGATGGATGGTGTCGTTTACTTCAAAAGTGGCAGGGTGGTGAAGCAATTCAAGCTCAAGTTCGATTGTGCGCGCAACCGCCTGATGCTCCAGTTCGAAGGCGCGGCCTTTGCAGCCGAAAGCCAGGTAAAGGGGTTCGTAATCTATACCGCCAAAAAGAACAAGGATTCTGTATCCTTCACAAAAGGATTTCCACCGATCGAAAAGAACACGGAGGATACCTACTACCAGGTGTTAGTGAGTGGTAAGGTGACGCTGCTGCAATTGCATGGCAGGGTATTGGTGGAAGAAAAACAACTGGTGAATTCAGGCAATCATACCCGGCTGGAAGAGGAAGATCTTTTTTATGTGCTGATCGATGGCAATATTACGCTGCTTCCGAATGATAAGCAGGAAGTGTTGAAGAAGCTGCCCACTCAACCCGCAGCCTTACAGGAGTTTGTTGCGAAAGAATCCCTGCGTATGGACAAAGCAGCCGACTATGTTAAGATTATTACAAAATACAATGAGCTGGTGCCATAAAAAAGAAGATACTGCCAAACGGTTCTGCTCCGGCGGCAGCATCTTCCAAAAACTTGGGCATACCAGATGCCCCCGATACATGATCGTTCCTTTGACAAGCTGCCAAAGGCCTTTTTACGGATAAAAACGGGTTGCAGAGATAAAAAGGAGAGGGTATGGATAAAAACTGCTTTTAAGACGGCGTAGTGGTATGACGGGTTGCATAGGGAAGGTTGAGGCCAATGCAATAGCTGCGGAGCACAGGATTCAGGCTGGTGAAGGGTAGATTTCCTGGCCTCGTGTTACAATATTAGCAAAAATTAAACCAATTCCGCTATAATTGCTTCAGGCGGATTTTCTTCCAGCGCACTTTAATCCCGCCGCCATCATGTATCTGCAGGGCGATAAAACCGTTTGCAGCGGCGATCTTATCGTCGGTATAGGTAATCATCTGGTGACCGTTGAGCCAGGTAGTGACAGTGCCATCCAGTACTTTAATACGTAGCTGATTCCATTCTCCCGGCTTCAGCCATTTTTCATCTTCGGCCTGGGGTTGTATCAACCATCCACGACCGTAAGATTCATATACGCCGCCGGTGTGGCTGTTGAGGGGCGCTACTTCCACCTGCCAGCCGCTGATCTTAACGCCTTCAATAGAAGATCGGAAGAATACGCCGCTGTTACCGTTGGCTTCTTGTTTGAACTGGAGGGTGAGGTCGAAATTCTTGTACTGCTGGGTGGTAGACAGGTATCCGTATTTCTTGTCCGGACCGCTTTCGCATACCAGCTCTCCTTTGTCGACATACCATTTTTCGGTGCCGTGGATGGTCCAGCCGGTAAGGTCTTTTCCATTGAAGAGGTTTTGTGACTTTTGAGCGAATGCCATTACGGGCGCAAGCAGGAGGAACAGGTACAAGAGTCGTTTCACGTTGAAGAGATTTATTGCCGGAAGTTACAGTATTTCATTCAACAGTTTCTTATCTTACTGGTACAACCTTTTATCATGGCGCGATTTTTTGTTGACCCTGATATTGCCAAAGCCCAAACGCTCCACACCGATTTTTATACTGACCCGGCCATATTTGAACTTTCCAAAGAAAAGATATTTTCGCCGTCCTGGCAGTGGCTGGGGGATGCCCGTTCTGTTGCCGATACGGGACAATGTAGTCCCTTTTACCTGCTGGAACATTTCCTGGATGAACCACTGGTTTTAACGCGTGATAGATCAGGCACCGTTCATTGCCTCAGCAATGTATGCACACACCGCGGCACGATCGTGGTTCGGGAAGACTGCAAAGTGTCGAACCTGCGATGCCGGTACCATGGCCGCCTCTTTGGGCTCGACGGGAAGTTTCATTCCATGCCCGAGTTCAGGGAAGTCGAAAACTTTCCTTCGCCCGACGATGACCTGAGATCGATCCCTCTGTATCCATGGGGGCATTGGCTTTTCGGATCGCTTCAGCGAGGCTCGTCCAAAGCACCCTATTTGAACGATATGATGGAGCGGGTAGGGTGGTTGCCCGTGGCGGATTTCGTGTTCGAGCCTTCGCTGTCGAAAGACTATGTTGTAGATGCTCATTGGGCGCTCTATTGCGAAAACTACCTCGAAGGATTCCATATCCCATTTGTGCATGCGGGCCTCAATGCTGTGATCGATTTCGGGAACTATACGACCGAGCTTTTCACCCGGTCGAACCTTCAATTGGGTATTGCGAAAGACGATGAAGACTGCTTCGATCTGCCGGCATCATCCGTCGACTATGGAAAAAAAGTGGCGGCCTACTATTTTTTCGTCTTCCCCAATATGATGTTCAATTTTTATCCCTGGGGGCTCAGCATCAATATCGTTCAGCCATTGTCGCCAGCCCGTTGCAAAATTTCCTTTCTTACCTATGTATGGAAAGAAGAGCTATTTAATAAAGGGGCCGGGGCAGATCTCGACACCGTGGAAATGGAAGATGAAGAAGTGGTGGAAGCTGTGCAGCGTGGCGTGCGATCGCGTTTTTATACGCATGGCCGTTATTCAGTAACCCGCGAGCAGGGTACGCACCATTTTCACCGGATCATTTCCTCTATACTGGGTCCCGACCTGTAAACCAGCTAACAACAACATGCCTACTGCCAATTCCTCTCCCGGACAACCGGGTTCTGAAACGGGTAGCTATACCCGCTCGATCGGATTTTGGACCGCCACGGCGATCATCGTGGGGAGCATCATTGGTTCGGGTATCTTCATGAAGCCCGCCTCCATGGCGGCGCAGGTGGCTTCTCCCGTATGGCTGGCCCTCACCTGGATCGGTGCAGGCGTCATCTCTTTGTTCGGGGCATTGATCTACGGAGAACTCGGCACGATGTTCCCGCAAACCGGCGGCCTGTATGTTTTCTTTCGTCACATGTATGGCGACTTTGTGGCTTTCCTATACGGCTGGGCTGCCTTTGCGGTGATCAATTCCGCCTCGGTTTCGGCTATTGCTTTTGTTTGTGCCCAGTATGCTGATTATTTCCTGTTGCTGCCCAGGCTGCCGGTTGCCATCGAACAATCGTGGTTATGGCATATTCCCGGGCTCGGTACTTTGTATCCCCTGCAAAATCTGGGTGTGAAGGGGCTGGCTATTGGGCTGGTGGCCGGACTTACGCTGCTCAATTACCGCAGCGTAAAGGCCAGTGGCCGATTGCAGGTCATATCTTCCATCATCAAGGTAGCAGTGCTGGCTATCCTCGTGTTGGGGATCTTTTGCTGGGGCAAGGGTTCTGTTCATCATTTTGTGCAGCCTTCTTTGCATCCTAAAACCAATTGGGACCTGATCGGCGGTGTGGTAGCTGCTTTGACTGGTGCATTCATGGCCTATGATGGCTGGATCAATATCACCTTTGTCGGTGGTGAGATCAAAAAGCCTGGCCACAACATCCCCCGCAGTCTATTGGTCGGTTTGTTTATTTGTATAGGGGCTTATCTGCTCGTGAACCAGGCGTACCTCTATGTATTGCCTGTTGATGCGATGGCTGGTTCTTCGCTGGTGGCGGCCGACGCTATTGCTGTGGGGCTTGGTAAAACCAGCAGCGCCATTGTTGCGGCCCTGATCGTGATCTGCACTTTCGGGGCAGTTAATGGGAATGCGATGTCTGTATCGAGAGTAACGTTCGCTATGGGCCGCGACGGTTTGTTCTTTCGCTGGACGGGACGTGAGCATCCAAAGTTCCAAACACCGGGCAATGCTTTGCTGCTGCATGGAGCCTGGTCGTCGGTGCTTATTCTAACTGGTTCTTTTGATATGCTGGCGGATATGTTCACGTTCACCGCCTGGGTAGCTTATCTGTTTGGCGCAGCCGGCATTTTTGTATTGCGGCGCAAGTTGCCCCTGCATCCGAGGCCCTACAAAGTGTGGGGGTATCCGTGGGTGCCTGCACTCTTTATTGCCTTTGCTGCTTTTTACGTGATCAGTACAGTTTGGAATGATATTGCCCGGTACCTGGCAGGTGAGGTGGCGGTCATCAACTCGCTGCTGGGACTGGCGATCGTGATTCCAGGTATTCCCATTTACCTGTTCTTCCGGCGGCGCTCACAAGGTATTAGCGCGTGAGTTCGTGGATCAATGATTGATGCGCAGGATAGTCTTTAGCCAACGCTGAGCGGTTGGCGAGTTCGAAATCGGCAAAGTCGAACCCCGGCGCTACTGTGCAGCCTACCAGGGCATATTGGCCACCTGCTTTTACCCGGGAGGCAAACCAGCTTCCGGCTTTTACCACGCATTGAAATTGCTGTCCCTGCGAGGGATCATTGCCCAGCAGGTGTTGCGTACAGCTTCCATCCTTTTCCAGTTCATACACTACCAAAGGGTCGCCCTGGTAAAAATGCCAGCATTCATCGCTTTTGATGCGGTGAAAGGCTGAGAATTGATCCTGCTTCAATAAAAAGTAAATGCTGGTGCTGGCACTGCGCGCAGCGCCGAATGTGCCGGGTAAGGAAGTCGCCGCGAGTTGCAGGTTAGACCGGTACACTTCGCGGAATGCGCCGCCTTCCACGTGTTCTACCAGCTTCAATTGATGGATCCAGTAATCGGCTGTTCGCTCCATGGTGCTTATTGTTCGATGCGTACCTTAACGGGTTTGGTACCCCAATACCAGGCGTTGAGTGAGTCTTTCAAACGCAGCGTATCGGCTGGCGTAGCCACCATGGTGACGGATATATTGTAGGTGATGGAATCCTTTGTTTCAAGCTTTATGTCCTTATTCAGCGGCAGCAGAAAGGCGTGCCGCTTGAGCGCCCGGGCCTTTTTATCGGTGGTTTCAAATACAAACTTATAACTGCCTGCTGGTATGGTGGTGGCGACAAGTCCGGCGGCCAGGCTATCGGCTGGCTTCGTAGCATAGGGGCTGGCGCCAACAGTGTCGGGCGCTGTGGCCTGGGTATCGGCGGCTACCTGCTGGGCCGGCGTGGGGGCCTCTTTTTCTGTATTCCTGTTGTTGAGGAAGTATACGCCTCCGGCAACCACGGCTATCCCAATAATGGCCAGGGTGGCAATCAATACGCCTTTCCGGCGGTTATGATGCGTCTGGATGCGGCTATAACTTTCGTCGAAGGCCGATTTTTTGGCCGGCTGAGGCGCGCGCTCTGTCGTTCTGTGCTCGGGGTTTGATTCCATGCGCTCCAGGGTAGGCTCGCCGGGTTCAAATTCATAAATGCCCAGTTTGTTCTTCGACAGGGTGCCAATACCCTCTATATGAAAAGGCTTTCCAATATTCAGGAGGAGCTTACCATCTGCCAGGTAAGATTCAAGGTCCGACTCGGCCAAAGGTTTGATCTTGCCGGTATGGGTACGGATATAATCGATCAGCGCCTCGTCGGGTTTTGCAACAGCTTGTTGCTTGAATTGCACGTACTTAAGGAACTCACGGAAGTTCTTATCGTTCTGGTCGGGGACTGATACGGCAGCGTCGAGGGAAAAGACGCCGATGGATGGCAGGTTGAGCAGTTTATGCTGGTAAAAATACTGCGCTAAAAGGATAGATAATTTCAAGGTATTGCAGATTTACTACACAAGTTAATCATAAATTGTTGGTATGCAAGTAATTTGCTGTTGCAGTTGCTATTTTTGCAGGACCTTTGTGCCAAACGGGCATGTTGAAAGACCTTTAAATCGATGTTATGTTGAATGAACGGGAAAAGCAGTTTATGCAGTATTGGGAGGCCAACCGGCTGCGTGATGGTAATTGGCGTTATCAGCTGATGGCGGGTATCCCGATGGGCCTGTTGTTTGCGCTGCCCGTCATAGCCATCATTTTTACCAGCAAGTACTGGTACAAGCGGGCAGATATGGCCGTCAATGCAACGCTGAATCCGGTAGTTTTGGTGGTGGCTGTGTTTGTAATTACCGTTTTTGTGTCTATCTTTTACAAGCGTCACCAATGGGATATGAAGGAGCAACAATACCGGCAGCTCAAGGCGCGGGAAGATGCGGAGGCGAAAGAGGAAGGTGTCTGAGTGCAGCTATCACCCTTAACCGATTGTCTATTTAACCAAACCATCACTGCAAACAGCCATTCATGCCGAAAATTGTCTTGTGCCTCCTCTGTACAGCGTTGTTGCTGTCGAATTGTTTTAAAGACAAAGATGATTGCGTTTCGCGTGACTTAGTGGCTCCCGCCACCGAGCAAAAAGCAGTGGCTGATTACCTGGTGGCCAATAGCATCACCGCTACGCACCATAGCAGCGGTCTGTATTACCAGGTTGTTCAACCGGGCAGTGGCATTAGTCCGGCCATTTGTTCTTCCATTAAAGTAGGTTATACCGGCAAATTGGCCGATGGTACGGTGGTGGAGCGTGATGATAATATGGTCCTTAATCTCAAGCTGATGCTGGAAGGCTGGCGTATCGCATTGCCCATGATCAAAGCCGGTGGTAAGATCCGCATCTGGCTGCCACCTACGCTGGCATATGGCCGCGACGGCAAAAGTGTAGGTAATACGCAAGTCGTTCCTCCCAATTCCATGCTCTACTACGAAATATTCCTGTATGAAGTGATGTAACTGATTGTTCATCCTTACACATTGACAGCATGTAGTCAATTCACTACCTTTGCCGAAATTATAATCCATTGCCGCACGAAGCTATTTCTGTATTCGACATGTTCAAGATTGGGGTAGGACCATCCAGTTCACATACCCTGGGTCCCTGGAGAGCAGCACAACGCTTTTTAGAAGGTGTAGAAAAGAAGGGCCGATTGTTTGAGGTTACCGCCATTCGTGTATTGTTATATGGCTCTCTTGCCAAAACAGGCAAGGGGCATGGTACCGATGTGGCGGTTCAATTGGGATTGAGCGGCGATGATCCGGTTACGTTCGATGTGCACCTGATCGATGCGAAGATGAACGATATCCGCGCCATGAAGAAGTTGTTGCTGCATGGCAAACATGAAATAGATTTCGATCCGGCTGAAGATATCGAATTCCTGATGACGGAATCTCTCCCTTACCATCCAAACGCACTTACTTTTCTCGCGGCTTTTCATGACGGCGATTCCGTTGCCGAGACCTGGTATTCTATCGGCGGCGGATTTGTGTGCAAGGAAGAAGCGGATGAGGCAGGCAATAGCAGTACGTCCGTTCAATTGCCTTTCCCGGTAGACAAAGCCGACGACCTGTTGCATTGGTGTCGCAAAACCGGTCTCAGCATCAGTGAGGTGGTGATGGAGAATGAAGGCAGTTGGCGGCCCGAAGCCGATACAAAGGCTGGTATGCTCAACATCTGGCGGGTCATGAAAGAATGTATATACCGTGGCTGCAATGCCAGTGGTGTGTTGCCCGGCGGATTGAATGTTAAGCGCCGCGCTTTCGACCTCAACAGTAAATTACTGGAAGGCCGCACCTATTCGGATTACGACTCCTGGTTACAGGCTGTCCGCGATGGAGGTCATCATTTCAAATACACGCTCGACTGGGTGAGTTGTTTTGCCCTGGCGGTGAATGAAGAGAACGCTTCTTTTGGCCGTGTGGTCACGGCGCCCACCAATGGGGCGGCCGGTGTGATCCCTGCGGTACTTCAATACTACGTTACTTTCTGCGATGGTTACAAGGAGGAGAAGATCCTTCAGTTTATGCTAACGGCTGCTGAGATCGGCAGCATCTTCAAAAAAGGAGCTACGATTTCTGCTGCGATGGGAGGATGCCAGGCAGAGATCGGCGTTTCATCGGCCATGGCGGCTGCCGGACTTACCGAAGCGATGGGAGGTACCCAACGCCAGGCTTTGATGGCGGCTGAGATTGCGATGGAGCATCACCTCGGACTTACCTGCGATCCCATCGGCGGTCTTGTTCAGATACCCTGTATCGAACGCAATACGATGGGTGCCATCAAGGCGATCACGGCTTCCCAGCTGGCGCTGCAGAGCACGCCCGATTTTGCGAAGGTGTCGCTTGACAACGTCATCAAAACGATGTGGGATACTGCGAAGGACATGAGTTTTAAATACAAGGAAACGGCCGAAGGTGGTTTGGCGGTACACATTCCCATTAGTTTGCCGGAGTGTTGATGCGAGTGGCAGTATAGTGTAACAGCCACTGTTTTCCCCTTGCTTTTTCGTACATTAGAAGTACAACTTTTGCCCTATGGCAACCGCACGTGACTTCAATACGATCAGCCCTTCTGCAGGCGCTTTGCTCATGATGAAAGCGCTGACAGATATTCCCTTTGCGAAAGAGACGGCTGCCATGGTGGGCGATCTCGAATCCTTTGCCAGATCGGCCCGGGAAAAGAAATCGCGGGTAATGCTGGGCCGCACCATTCACTTCGAGAACAGGTATAAGACGATCGATAAAGCATTATCGGCTATCGATCCCGTACAGGTACTTGAATTGTCTTCCGGCTTCTCGTGCCGCGGGCTTGACATGGTACTTCATAAAGATGTTACCTACGTAGACACAGACCTTCCCGAATTTATTGCCAATAAAAAGAAACTGGTTGATTCGCTGGTGGCGGATCAGCAACTTCAACTGCATGGTAGATTGTATGTGGAACCGTTGAATGCGATGGATGTGCCGCAATTTGAGGAAGTGACGCGGCTGTTTGATGGCAGGCCGGTTACCGTGGTTAATGAAGGACTGCTGGTGTACCTGAATACGGAGGAGAAACGCCAGCTATGTGCCACCATTCATCGTTTGCTGAAGCAGCATGGCGGCTATTGGGTAACGGGGGATGCCTATATCAGGCGCGATATGTCGCGGCTATTGGATCAACCCCAGGAAGCGTTTGATGAACAACTCACGAAGTTTCTGGAAGAGCACCGGATCGATGATAACAAATTCGATAGTTATGAGGAAGCGAATTCGTTTTTCGAAAGCTGCCACTTTAAAGTCCTGCGCAGGATCGATATCGACTATGCGTCGCTTAGCTCGCTCAAACTGATCAATCGTGAAATAGAGGAGGAGAAAGTGCGGGAGTGGATGCAGGGAAGAGAAACCTGGGTACTGGAGCCGGTGTAATGACTACAGCGCCCAGGCTTTGCGTATGATTAATTCAACAGCGGATTTACTTCAATTTCCTTGATGTCGATATCTGTATAGTCTCTCAACTCCTGGTACAGGGTATCGCGTTCTACGGGTTTACGTTTTACCTGTTTAATTAAGGTTACCAACTGAGCGGTGCTCATGGTAGGCGTTTGTTCTTCGGAGCCGGCCATCGAGTAGATCTTGGTGGTATCGTCGATGGTGCCGTCGATATCATTTACGCCAAACGAAAGGGCCAGCTGGGCGCTTTGGCGGCCAAGCATGGGCCAGTACGCTTTGATATGCGGGAAGTTGTCCATGTACAGTCTTGCGATGGCGTACATGCGCATGTCTTCCACGATGCCCGACTCGTCCACATTGCTCATTTCATTTTGCTTGTTGCGGAACTTGAGCGGTATGAAGGTGTTGAAGCCTCCGGTTTTATCCTGCAGCTGGCGCAGGCGTTCCATATGGTCTACGCGGTGCCAGTATTTTTCGATGTGTCCGTAGAGCATCGTAGCGTTGGTATGCATACCCAGGTTATGCGCCACTTCGTGGATATTGAGCCAGCCATCACCATCTACCTTGTCGTCGCAGATCTGCTGACGGATCTCGGGATGGAATATTTCGGCGCCGCCGCCGGGTAGAGAGTCGAGCCCGGCTTCGTGCAGGTAGGCCATGCCTTCTTCTACCGTCTTTTTCGCTTTGCGGAACATGTAATCGAGCTCTACGGGGGTAAAGCCTTTGATGTGCAGTTCGGCACGGTGTGCCTTGATCTTGCGCAGCAGATCGGCAAAAAACTCGAGCGTGAGCTTGGGATGTACACCACCTACGATGTGTACTTCGGTAACGGGCTTGCCATCGTAGCTCTTTACGATGTCGAGCATTTGATCGTTGGTAAGTTCCCAACCTTCTTCACGATGGGCGTAGAGTCGTGAGTAAGAACAGAATTTACAGGCGAATACGCATACGTTGGTAGGCTCAATATGGAAATTGCGGTTGAAATAGGTTTTGTCTCCATGCAGGCGTTCTCTTACGAAATTGGCCAGTGCACCAACGAAAGGGGCATTGGCTTTTTCGAACAGGGTAACACCGTCTTCGGGCGTGAGCCGCACTTTGTTGATCACCTTGTCGGCGATGGCACGGAGGTCCGCATCGGGTTCTGCGGCAATGATCTGGTGAATAGAAATGCTCATGGTTTGCAAAATTACACTACGCCTCTAACAATCAAGGGGATTATCTTGTTCGCAGGTTATTAATTATGGATAAATCCAGGGGGCGGTCAGGACAGGGCGCCGGCAACACAACCGCACATCAGGCAGGCAATGGTGCCGCCTATGAGCGCTTTTACGCCCAATTCCGTGAGGTTTTTCCGCTGGCTGGGCGCCAATTGGCTAATACCGCCGATCTGGATGCCTATGGAGGCGAAATTGGCAAATCCGCAAAGCGCATAGGTGGCGATCAGCAGCGATTTGGGATCCTGGATCACGTTGTTGGCCTTCATTTGGCCCAGGGATATATAGGCTACAAATTCGTTGAGGATCGTCTTTTCTCCCAGCAACTGCCCAATGGCTACCATGTCGGCCCGGGATACGCCGATGAGCCAGGCAACGGGTGAGAATAGGTAACCCAATACCATTTGAAGGGAGAGTTCCTGGTATCTTCCTCCGGTAGAAGCTGCAATCTCCTCATTGAGGTGAGTAATTCCGCCAACCCAACCCATAATGCCGTTTACCACCCACATCATGGCAGTAAAAACGATCAGCATGGCGCCCACGTTTACAGCCAGTTTCAATCCATCCGTGGTGCCGAGTGACAGGGCATCGAGGAAATTGTCGCCCAGTTTTTCTTTGGGCACGGTAAGGTCTTTCGAGACCATATGTTCGTCGGTTTGCGGAAACAGTATCTTGGAACACACAATAGCGGCAGGCGCGCTCATGATCGACTGGCTAAGCATGTGCAGGGCAAAATAGTGTTGTTGATCGATATCGGTACCGCCGAGAAAACCAACATAGGCTGCGAGTACGCTACCCGCTGTGTTGGCCATTCCACCTATCATGATACATAGTATTTCCGACCTGGTCATTTTGTCGAGGTAGGGGCGGATCATTAGCGGAGCTTCCGTTTGGCCAAGAAAGATATTGGCGGCGGTGGAAAGACTTTCAGCACCCGATATTTTCAGTTTGTTGAGCAGGTACGCGAACACATACACGATCACCTGCAATACGCCCAGGTAATAGAGAATAGAAGACAGGGCCGCGAAGAAGATGATATTGGGCAATACCTGGATGGCAAATACGTAGGCCCAGGGATGGTTCGCATCGGCGAGGTTGCCAAACATGAATTCCGTGCCTTTATGACTGATATTGATCAGCGACACAAACACATCGGAAACCGACTGCAATATGATCTTAAATATCTGCGGGTTACATACCCCGCTATACACGGCGCCGGTAAGTAGCACGCACGACAGCAGGATGGACCATTTCATCAATTCTCCATACTTTTTACCAATGCGAAAGATCAATGCCAGCAATACGATGCAGCTGATGAAGATGGAAAGGCCCGACCATTTTCCATAGAGGGTAGGAGCGAGGATGAGTCCCACTACGAGGATCACCTGCCAGATAACGGCTAGCAGCAAATGTGGGGTATCGTAGGTGATGATATTTCCTTCTACCTTGTTCTTTACCCGGTTGTATTTATGGAAGATGGTATAGGCGAGGATCACCCCAAACAATAACCAAAAGACGGGCTGGCCGAATACCGTAGTATGCAACACACCCATGGCGAACATTACCTGTGCAAAAAGGCCCATACCCACGAGCTTCCAGTTGATGGCCCTGCGGTTGTTGCTGAGCAGGTAACAAACTAAAATGAGAAAGAACATTCCGAGAGCACCACGGGAAATGTTGACCAGGACGGGATTCATGCCGCAATTTTGGTTAAAAAAGATCGGGCAATATAAGTATAAAACATCAATTAATCGATGCAGTCTACAGGCTGGCCGCTAGGGTCTTCGCGCATACCCAACCAATTTTTCACATATATGTCTCCGAGTTGGATGTCTGAATCGCCGCCTTTCACTTTTGCAACGAGGTAAGCATTGCCACAATAATCATGCAGGTAGATCTCCAGGTCGCGGTTAGCCGGCACCATACCGGCTACTACACCCCATGCATCCGTATAGCCGTATCCATACGTAGAGACCGGATCATTGGCGGCCTTGATGACTACTTTATAATTGGCTATTGGAATAGGGAACTTGGCGCCTTTGACGAGCAGACTTGCCTGGAGGCGTACAGCGGGGTAGGGGTAGTCGGCATTCCAAAAAGAGAAATGCGAAACTTTACCGGTATACTGTGCGCCGGTGCGAATGGCAAAGCCTTCTTCTTTCCAAATACCCGCAGCTTCGTCGAAATGCCATAATGGAATGGTGGCAGGCGACTGCTTTTGCAGCTGCGTGGGTATACCGATCTTTACAGTGGCTTGTTTGCCCGGTGCGATCTGTAATTGTTGTCCTTCGTGGCCGGTCAGCTCTACCGCCAGCATGCCAAACGACTGCAATCCTACTGCACGGCTTCCGGTAGTAAGTCCGCCCAATTCTCCGGGCATTGTTTCCTGGAAGTTCTTCGCTGCCGGATCTATGTACGCTATGGCCACCTGTACCTGGCCAGTATAGGAGCTGTTGTCGGAAGCATTAACGATAGAATTGGGGGAGAAATCGACTTGCCCTTTCTTGCCGATCGATACCAGTCCCCCATTCAGCGCATGGAAACTGCCTGCGATCTTTTTAGACAGCAGGGAGAGCCTAACGTATTGTGTATCCTGACGACTAGCCTGGCAGGTGCGCAGGCCGGGAAAGTATCCGGAATGATCGGCACGTATGAACCGCCTGTCTTCTTCAACAGCGGTCATTGATAAGGTGAATCGTCCGTTGGCATCAGTGAGCACTTTGACGCCGGCGTTGGATACGATAGCATCCTGTACAGGCATGCCATACTCGTCGGTAACCTTGCCAATGATAGTGCTGGCTGATGATCCCGTCATCAGGGTGGTCGTCAGATCATCGATCGATGCATCTCTTTTGCACTGCAGCGTGATTGAGGATGCGCCCAATAAGGCGATCAGCGTAAGGCGGGTGCCGGTATTCATGGTCGGTACTTATTGAGGATATTTGATCCGGAATGTACCAGTAAGCGGCTTAAGACCGGGACCTTTTGACGTGTCGATCGCATTCCCTTCAAATTGACCTTCTATATACCCGCCCGCATTCTTTTCGTATCTGGACACCGTAATATCTACTTGTTCGTTCAGCCAGTAATGCGTGTTTGTTGCCTCTTCTGTAAAATTCCACCCAGCTGATCTGTGTACGCCTGCACTGGCACCAGCTATCCATAATAAAGTGGACGGTCCTGAGGTGCCTTCTTTTGGTTTGGTGGTGATGCGTGTGTGCGTGGGTGTTTCTGACGGAGTTGGATAAAATCCGACAGCCAGTATATTTTCCGGTGCTTTGAATAAATGCGAAGCCCCATTAAAGATATACAGGATGTATTCGTTGGGCATATCGCCGCATGCCATCAGCTGACCCAATGCAACCGCAGTATTGGTCACCGTGACCGTTTTAACGGCCGATCCCTTGTTGTTCGTAACATCGAACACGGTGATGCGGGCTTCGGCTGCAGTGGCATTACACCGTAGGATTGTTATTGAAAAGTTGCCATTGGTGATCTTTGCGCGATAGTTCTGCTCATCCAGTATGATATCGGCCACTCCATCAATGACGGGGGTGCCATTGCAGGTAGCTGCCGTTCCCGAGAATGTAACGGCTGTATAGCTCGTCGTTATGCTGATATTGCCGAGGTTTGCTTTTGCAGTAAAAGGTCCAATATCCTGATTGTGCAATTCGCGGCCGCACTTGTCTACTATTTTTATTTTCAAGGGCTGCCTGGCAGGAATAAAACCGCCAACTACGCCCTCCGCATTGGTATTTCCGCTGCCGGAAACATTGGCAGTTCCATTGTTGGTGGTGATGATCACTTTGGTATAAGCAACCGGTGCATTTTGCTGATCCCTGATGGTTGCGCTGAACTCCACAAATTGGTAGGGAACGTCGCAGTTCCAGAACGAAAAATGCCCCACAGTTCCAACGTACTCATTGCCTTGTTTGGTGGCAATGCCTTCTTCCCGCCAAAGGCCGGTTGTATCGTTGAGGCTCCACAGTGGTATGGTTGTGGGTGCTTCGCCCTGTAATGAGGTTGGTATGGGAAAACGCAAAGTGGCTTTGCGGCCACCAGCCAGTTGCAGTTTTTCTCCATTGGCGCCGCTCAGTTCCACGGCCATCATGCCGTATGATTGGAGGCCCGTTACATTATTATTGGCATCGACACCCCTTAAGGTGCCGGGCATGATCTCCTGGAAATTCTCTGCTGTTGGATTGATGAAAAAAGCACTTACGGAAACAGCGCCCGAATAACCGGCTTTGTTGGCCGGGTTCATCATACTGTTGGGTTCAAAGACGATGGAACCTCCGCCATCGGGCAGGGTAATGGTGCCACCGGCAGAACCTGTAATAGTTCCTGTAGTCGTTTTCCTGATCAGTTGTATCACTACCTGGTGCTCCTTCCCGGTTTCAACGATCAACGTTTTGATGCCCTGGAAAAAGCCGGCCTTCTCAATCAGCACCAATGCCGCTGTTTTATCAACCTGCACTTTGCTGAATTTGAATTCGCCGTTGATATCGGTAGTTAAGATACTGGTACCAACTTTAACGGTGGCACCGCTAACCGGCAGCTTTTGGTCGTCGATAACCCGGCCGGAGATCTGGGCGTCTACCGTTTCTACGATATGACCTTTGCCCGGCTTTTCAATATCGGGCGTTTCAGTCTTCTGGCAGGCTAAATAGATAAAGGAGCCCAGCAGGGCTGTAAAAAACAGGGGTAAATGCCGTTTTTTCATGCGGTTAGGATATTGGGTGCTGTTATAACGGCTAAAAGGCCGAAAAATTATAGGTCAAATGAACAACAAAAAAAGCGCCCCTGCAAGTACAGGGGCGCTTTTTCGTTATATAGGTGACGACTACACTTAGATGTGCTGCTCGATCTTTTTTACAAAGTTTGCTTTCGGTTGAGCACCTACCAGCTTGTCTACCACTTTACCACCCTTGATGAAGAGGATAGCAGGGATAGAAGTGATCCCGTAGTTAACGGATATCTGAGGATTGTGGTCAACGTTCACCTTTCCTACGTTTACCTTTCCGGTATACTCTTTTGACAGATCTTCGATAACCGGCCCGATCGCGCGACAAGGTCCACACCATTCAGCCCAAAAGTCTACTACAGTCAATTTATCGGAAGCGATCACCTTCTCCTGGAAGTTCGCGTCGGTGAATTCTAATGCCATAAATCAAAATTTAAATGTAAAGTTAATTGTTTTATTGTTTGTTGTAAGCCTGGAGCGGGTTTCCCGATCTGGGACTCTTTCCGAAACTTACTACTAAGAACCGACAAATTTATAACCAATTCGGTATTCCTGACGGTGTGGCGTTATCCACATTTACACAGTGACAACCTGTACATCTACCTCCGGTTTACTCTGCAGCCAGGCCGACATTTCGTCATTCATCTCAAAACCAGTCTCCAAACTGTACAGGCTGATCTTATATTGCTTCTTGGATTCCTTGATATTGAACTTCAAACTGGCCTTGCCGGGATGCGTTTTAACATTCTTTTCTAAGAAACCAACCATTTCTTCGTTGATATACCGTGCTTCGATATCTAATATAACCTGTTTTGTGAGGTTTTGTTTGATACTCTCCAGCAGCACGATCTTGTCCACCTTGAACTCAAACTCCACCTTATTAAAGCGCGGCTTGAAAAAACCGGTTATGAATAGGTTTTTACCTTTTTCCATGTAGTTCGAAAAGCGCATATAGTCATCACTCCAAAGCATGAACTCGCTTTTGCCGGTATAATCTTCCACAATGAAGGATGCAAACTGGCGGCCAGTCTTGGTTACCCGGTGCTGGGCATCGGTTACCAGACCTGCCAGGCGGAACGTGCGGCCCGGGCTGGCCTGCATCGATATAGAGTCCTTGAATTCATTAAAGTCGACGATGGTGGTGAATCCATAGTGCTGTATCTCGAAACGGAAATGGTCGAGCGGGTGACCACTCATGAACATACCGGTCACCTCTTTTTCGCGGTCGAGCTTTTCTGTTAATGTCCAGTGCTCACAAGGCGGAATTTTCGGCAATGCGATGTCCATCTCCTGCGCCTGGTTGCCAAAAAGGGTATTGGCGGCTATATTGGTCTGCGCCTGGTATATATTGCCATATTTAATGATCTTTTCCAGCCCCGAGGCAGTTTCCCCCTGCGGTATGGTAAAATATTGCGCCCGGTGAAACTCCGTAAAGCAATCGAAAGCGCCGGCGTAGACCAGGCATTCCAGCGTTTTCTTGTTCACCGCCCGCTGGTTAACGCGGCGGATCATGTCATAAATATTGGGGTAGGGGCCACCCGATTCGCGCTCGGCAATGATAGACTCCACAGCTGCTTCGCCCACGCCTTTCAATCCGCCCAATCCTACGCGGATATCGCCCAGTTTGTTTACGGAAAAGCTTTTACGCGATTCATTGATATCCGGTCCCAATACCCGCTTACCCATTCGTTTGGCTTCTTCCATGAAGAAGGTGATCTTTTCAATGGCGCCTGCGTTGTTCAATACGGCGGCCATGTATTCGGATGGGTAGTGGGCCTTGAGGTAAGCTGTTTGATAGGCAACGAACGCATAGCAGGTCGAGTGCGATTTGTTGAACGCGTATTGCGCAAACGCTTCCCAGTCGGTCCATATCTTTTCCAGTTTGTCTTCCGGATGTCCTTTGGCCGAACCACCTTTTACAAACTGGGCCTTCATCTTATCCAGCACCGCCTTTTGTTTTTTACCCATCGCCTTACGTAGTACGTCGGCGTCTCCCTTACTGAAGCCGGCCAGTTTTTGCGCCAGCAACATCACCTGTTCCTGGTATACGGTGATACCGTAGGTATCTGCCAGGTACTCTTCCATTTCGGGTAAATCGTAGGTGATGGGCTCGCGTCCATGCTTACGATCGATGAAGTTGGGGATGTACGCCAGCGGACCGGGACGGTACAAGGCGTTCATCGCAATAAGGTCGGCAAACTGGTCGGGCTTCAGGTCGCGCAGGTATTTTTGCATACCGGGACTTTCGAACTGGAATGTACCGATGGTATCGGCCCTTTGGTAGATCTCGTAAGTCTTGGGATCGTCGAGCGGCACATTGTCGATCTCGATCTCCACGCCATGGTTCTGTTTGATCATCTCCAGGGCGTTCTTGATGATGGTGAGGGTCTTGAGACCCAGGAAGTCCATCTTGATTACACCGGCATCTTCAATGATACTACCCTCAAACTGTGTAACCCACAGAGAAGAGTCCTTGGCTACCGATACAGGGATCAGTTCCGTCAGGTCTTTCGGGGCAATGATGATACCGGCAGCGTGGATACCTGTATTCCGTACAGAGCCTTCCAAACGTTCTGCTTCATGCAATACACTGCCGTTGAGTGTATCACTTTTATAGATCTCCCGGATCCTTCGTACACTTTCCAGCTCATCGGGACCCAGGCCTTCTTTTTCTTCCAGTGATTTTTCGCCTTCTTTGGTGGTGATCGGCGCTTTCAATACGCGACCCAGTTCGATACCGGGTTTATCCGGCACCAGCTTGGCCAGTGCATTCGATTCGGCAAGCGGCAGGTCAAGCGCACGCGCCACGTCCTTGATACTCATTTTGGCGGCCATGGTGCCATAGGTAATGATCTGCGCTACCTGCGATTTGCCGTATTTGTCTACCACGTAATCGATTACCCGCTGACGGCCTTCATCGTCGAAGTCCGTATCGATATCAGGCATCGATTTACGATCGGGGTTCAGGAATCGCTCGAACAGGAGGTTGTATTTGATGGGGTCGATATTGGTGATGCCGATGCAATAGGCCACAGCACTACCGGCAGCCGATCCCCGGCCCGGGCCGATGAATACGCCTAAGTCGCGCCCTGCCTTGATAAAATCGCCCACAATGAGGAAGTAACCGGCAAAACCCATGGTTTTGATAGTAAACAATTCGAAATCGAGGCGCTCCTGGATCTCGGGGGTGAGGTCGCGGTACCGCTGGCGTGCTCCTTCGTAGGTGAGGTGGTGCAGGAAGTTCCACTGGTTGAGGTTGCTGTCGCTGGTTGTCTGGAATTCCTTTGGTAAGGGGAATGCTGGCAACAGGATGTCCTTCTTCAGGTTAAGCACCTCTACCCGGTCAACGATCATGTTGGTATTGTCGATCGACTCAGGAATGTCGGCGAAGAGTTTCTTCATCTCGTCCTGCGTCTTGAAATAGAACTGGTCGTTGGGGAACTTAAAACGGCGCTCCTTTACGTTGAGATCGTCATTGATGATATCGTCGTATCCCGGCGTGCTTTTCTTTTCGCCGGTATTGATACAAAGCAAGATGTCATGGGCGTTGTAATCGTCTTGATCAGTATAGTGACTATCGTTGGTGGCAATGATCGGTACGTTGAATTTCTTCGCAAACTTCAACAACACTTCATTGATCAGGATCTGTTCTTTGATGTCGTGGCGCTGTACTTCGATGAAATAGTCTTCACCGAAAAGGTCGAGCCACCATTTGAATTCTTTTTCTGCCGCCTCTTCACCATCGTGCAGGATGGTTTGGGGCACATAGGCGCCAATGCAGCAGGTGGTAGCGATGAGACCTTCGTGGTATTGTTCGATGAGCTTTTTATCTACGCGGGGATACTTACTGTACATGCCCTCGATGTAGCCGAGGGAAGTAAGTTTGATGAGGTTTTGGTAACCTACCTTGTTCTTGGCCAGCAGTACCTGGTGATAGCGTTCGTCTTTAACATCTTTCGAAAAGGTTTTGCGGGTGCGGTCTTCCACCACATAAAATTCGCAGCCTACGATGGGTTTACACTTCAGGGTGCCGTCCTCGTTTTTGTTCTTGTGGGCCTCCGCAACGAACTCGAAAGCGCCAAACATATTACCGTGATCAGTAATGGCGATGGCCGGCTGACCATCTTTTATGGCTTTTTTGTACAGTGATTGAATAGAAGCTGCTCCGTCGAGCAGGGAAAACTGGGTATGGACATGTAGATGCGAGAATTTACACATTGCGGGTCAGCGTTTTCAATTTCCTGATTAGAGATAACAAAAGGCAAACAGCAAAGTTCCTGAACAATTGGTAATCGGCGCACAATATTTTCCCCACATTGTGAGTTGTGGGGGTAAGTTGATGAATATTGATAAGCATGAAGTTATACGGCTTCGGGGTGGGATTTTTGGCAATGTATTTGTTATCTTTGCGCGGTTTTATTGTTTAACCGGTGATCCATGGAGAATATGTTAAAATTAGGATGGTTGATACTGCCGGTGGCCCTGGCCGCCACCAGTTGCAGCACCCAGCGTAAAAGCACGGCTGCGGCGCCCTCCTCTGCCAATAACAAGCAAAAGCCCGGATCACCCCGGTTTATCGAGAATATATCCATCAAATCGTCCGATAGTACCCGCCGGTACGGCTATAGTCATGCCAATGGCGACCGGTATTCGTCGGGGTCTTCTGTGCATACGGCCGGCACCATCGAGAACAGCGACGCCCTGCAGTTCAAGTATTCCATTTTGCTGGGACTGCCGGTAGAAGAGCTGACCGATGGCCGGATGATCAGTGTCATTGAAGATTGGTACGGCACCCGTTACAGATACGGCGGTACCGATAAGAACGGGATCGACTGTTCCTCCTTTGCCCAAACTTTCATCAGTGCCGTGTACGGTCTCTCTCTTCCCCGTACCTCGGCCCAGCAATACCAAAACAGCAAACGCCTGCGCAAAGACGAATTGCAGGAGGGTGACCTGGTTTTCTTCAAAACCCGCGGACGTAAAGCCGGTGTGTCTCATGTAGGCGTTTACCTGCGGAATAATAAGTTCGTACACGCTTCCACTTCAAGCGGGGTCATTATCAATGATATGGACGATGCTTATTATGCATCCCACTACGCCGGCGCCGGGCGTATCCGCTAATAAACTTTTCATTTTCCATCTTCCCCGGGAATTTTTCCGCAAGCTCCGGCACTTTCGGCTGGTGTTGACAGCCGACCGGCACAGAGATTTGTCAAAATCCCAAAGGATCAATATATTTCGGTGGGAACGCGGGCAAGGATGTGCTCAAAAATACCCCTGTGAATCATGGTGACTGGAATTATAATATTTCTGCTGATCGTCGCCAACGTGTTGGTATCCTGGAAAGGATTTGGCGACCAGGTGTTTTTCGACCGGTATAAATTCAGTCTGGAGGGAGTGCTGCTGTACAAGCAGAACGACCGGCTGTTCACGTCCGGGTTTCTGCATTCAAACTGGCTGCACCTGATCTTCAACATGTTTGCGCTGTTCATCTTCGCCGGAACCGTGAGCGAGGTTTTGCAATGGTGGGGATTTCTACTCGTCTATTTCATGAGCCTGGTGGGGGGCGATCTGCTGTCGCTTTTTATACACCGCCACAGTGGCGATTATAGTTCGGTAGGGGCCTCGGGTGCTGTATCGGGCGTCATCTTCGCAGCTATTACGCTGGTGCCAGACATCCCGGTGGGCTTATTCTTCATCCCCATGCCGGGCTGGCTGTTTGGGTTGCTCTATATACTTATTTCTATCTATGGCATTCGTTCGCGCACCGGCAATATAGGCCACGATTCGCACCTGGGAGGTGCGTTGATCGGCGTGCTCGTGGCTATTGCCCTTCAGCCAAGCGCCCTGATCCAGAATTACAAGACCATTCTCATTATCAGCGTACCGGCGTTAGTTTTTATGTATCTTATCATATCCCGGCCACACGTGTTGATGGTCGATAATTTCTTCTTCAAGAAACATCGCAAGCATTACACGATCGATCAGCGATACAATGAAGACCAGCACAATCGCCAGCAGGAGATTGATCGCATACTGGACAAGATCAACAAGTCGGGCATGCGCAGCCTCACCAAAGCTGAAAAAGATAAGCTGGAAGATTACTCCAAGCGGATACGATAAAGGCCATTACTTCAAAAACATGCGTAACCTTAAATTCCTCTGCGCGCTCGTCATACTGTGTTTTTCAGGTTGGGGCGCCCGCGGCCAGGAAAAAGTGGCCCAATACGCTGTAGGCAACTACGGAAAAGAAGGGTATGAAGAGTTGAGTTTTTGGGCTAAAGACGGTAAACGGGGTGTTATCAACTACAGTTATGGCAAGGAAAACCGGGAGTTAACCCTCCATTACCTTCGCCGGGATACGCTCAACGGTGAGGCCTGTTTCGTCGTTCAGTTTCCCAACGGGTACACTTTATTGGTGAAACCGGTGGGACTAACTTTGCAGGTTACTGACGCCGCCGGTAAATACAACAAAACCTTTTCCTGGGAATATGAGGGACCCGTCAACGGCATCGGAACCTTTTGCAGGGTCTGTGCTGCGGATGATCGGGAAGCCATGAATATTATAAAGGCATCCTATTTGAAATAGAATGCCTCTACGCAATAAAATGCTTTCAGTGTATTATTGAACTTTCTTCGTTGTAATGTAGAAATTCCTGTCTACTTCGAATGTCTTTCCGTCGTACCAGTCGGCGAGTGGATTCGATTCCCATTCGGTGGTAGGTTTGATCACCCTTATTTTGTCTCCGGCGAGCTTGACCTTTACAGGTAAATTGAATCCTTGTACACAGTTGGTCCAGCGGTAACTGATCATAGATCCACTCGTTTTATATTCCAGCACCGGTATCTGAATGGTGCGCAAATACTGATCAAACACTTTCGAGAAGTCGAAACCACCCTGTTGGCTGATATAGCTTTCAATCTCTTTCGTGTCGACAGTCTTGTGATAATAAGTTTTATTGAGACCGCGCAAGATCTGGCGGAACTTTTCATCGTCACCGATCACATTACGGATCGTGTGCAGCAGGTTGCCGCCCTTGTAATACATGTCACCACTGCCTTCCTGGTTCACACCATAATGGCCAATGATGGGAATATCGTTCTCGATGGCCTTGCGTGTACCAATGCAGTAATCGTTGCCGGCCTCTACACCAAACTCACAGGTAGTGTAAATGGTTTCAGAGTAGTTTGTAAAACCTTCGTGTATCCACATATCGGCAATATCATTGCTGGTGATGTTGTTGGCAAACCATTCGTGTCCGCTCTCATGCACCAGGATGAAATCCCATTTGGTGCCCCAGCCGCTGCCCGAAAGGTCGCGCCCGCGGTAACCGTTCTGAAATCCGTTGCCATATGCCACGGCACTCTGGTGTTCCATACCCAGGTGGGGCGACTCCACCAGCTTGTATCCGTCCTCGTAAAAAGGGTAGGGGCCAAACCAATGCTCAAAGCATTTGAGCATCTTGGGCGCCTGTTTGAATTGCGCTGTAGCTTTATCGAGGTTGTAGTCGAGTACCCAATAATCGCAATCGAGTTTTCCCTTTTCGCCGGCATAGTCTTCGTGCCAGGTTACATATTTACCAATGTATGGAATGATGTTGTAGTTGTTGATGGGGTTGGTAACATTCCACGCATAACTCACGAGCCCATTGCCGGCAGGTCTTTTGTCGACCAGGCGACCGTTCCCTACTGCCACGAGGGTGTCTGGCACAGTCATGGTCAGCGAAGCTCCTTTATCCGGTTCGTCGCTTTGATGATCTTTACAGGGATACCATACGCTGGCGCCGAGGCCCTGGCAGGCCACGCTCATCCACGGACGGCCCTGTTTGTCCTTGCTCCAGATCCAGCCCCCATCCCACGGTGGGCGCACAGCCTCACGCGGTTTGCCATGGAAGTAAAGGGTGAGTGTAGGATCTTCCGTATTCAGCTGCTGATTGAATGCTTTTGTTTCGGCCCACCAGGCATTGCCTTCCCGGCGAATGGGCGCGGCATAACGAACGGGCGATTTTCCTTTCATGGTCTCATACACCACACTGTCGAGGATCATTGGCTCCTGCAGGTCGAGTTGCATCAAGGTAGTCGCCGCTTTGCCGGTCTTCTTGATATGCATATAGACTTTACCGCTGATCGTTTTGGTGGCATAGTCGGGCGTAACGTGTATATCGTAACGTTGCACATCCCACCAGGTTCTTTCGGGGCGCAAACTGCCGCGCAGGGTATCCTGCCGGGAGAAGCCCTTCTTCTGACTGAGTGGTTGAGCCTGGCAACTGCCGGCTATGGCCACCAGGGCCAATGAAGGGAGTAGGACGGCCGGGTTACAAACGCCGGCAAAAAAACGCACTGCATAATTTTTGATACGGTTCAAAGCGATATGTTTTTGAAGTGCTAAATTTAGCGCAGATTATGAAAGTCAACCCACTAATTTTTATCAGCTGTTTTTCCGTCATTGTCCTATTCACCGCCTGCGGCGGCCGTTCTGCCGGATACGGTCAGGTATTCCGGTACAACGAGTTCAGCGGCATCGCCTCCCTCGATCCCGCTTTCGCCAAAAACCAATCGGTGATCTGGGCAGTGCACCAGCTGTATAATACACTGGTGGAGACCGACAATGAGCTGCATATAGTGCCTTCCCTGGCTTATCGGTGGGACGTATCGGCCGACAGGCTCACCTATATCTTTCATTTGCGCAACGACGTTTTCTTTCACGATAATGAATCTTTTACGGACGGTAAAGGCCGTAAAATGACCGCTTACGACGTAGAGTATAGCTTTAAACGAATTGTTAATCCAGCAACCGCCAGCAGTGGCGCCTGGATCTTCAATAATCGCATCGCGGCGCAGGATGGATTCAAGGCGCTCGACGATTCAACCTTCAGGCTCACCTTATCCCGGCCCTTTACGCCCGTATTAGGCTTACTAAGCATGCAATATTGTTCGGTAGTGGCCAAAGAAGCGGTGGAGCATTATGGTCCCGATTTCAGGAGCCATCCTATAGGCACGGGTCCTTTCGCGCTGAAGAGTTGGGAAGAAGGGCAGGCGATGATCATGGTAAAACATCCGCTTTACTTCGAGAAAGACAGTGCCGGCAACCGCCTGCCTTACCTCGAAGCGATCAAGACCAGCTTTTACGACAGTAAAGCAACCGAATTCCTGATGTTTCGCCAGGGGCAGCTGGACTTTACCAACGATATCGAAGCATCGTTCAAAGACGAAGTGCTTACGAAGAAAGGCGAATTGCGGAAGGATTGGGAAGGCAAGATCAGGCTTACCAAACATCCCTACCTCAATACCGAGTACCTCGGCATCCTGGTAGACAGTAATAATGCCTTGGTGAAAAACTCGCCGCTGAAGCTGAAAGCGATACGCCAGGCCGTTAATTATGGTTTCGATCGCCGCAAAATGATGATGTACCTGCGCAACTCGATCGGCACACCAGCCGAAAGCGGGTTCATTCCATCGGGCCTGCCTTCGTTCAACGATTCTATTGTGAAAGGATATTCCTATGATCCTGTGAAGGCCAGGAAATTGCTGGCAGACGCCGGATTTCCCGAAGGCCGCAACCTGCCAGCTGTCAAATTGCTGACCATCGCTATCTATTCCGACCTGGCCAGCTTTATAGCACGGGAACTCGAAGAGGTAGGTATCAGGATCCAGGTAGAGGTGGTGCAGAAGAGTTTGTTGCTGGAGCAAACCGCCAAATCGCAGGCCCTGTTCTTCCGCGGCAGTTGGATGGCCGATTACCCCGAAGCAGAAAATTACCTCAGCGTGTTTTATGGTAAGAATCCTGCACCGCCCAATTATACCCGCTATCACAATGCTGCATTTGATAAACTGTACGAGCAAGCGATCATTACGGAAAACGACACCCTGCGGTACAAACTGTATCAGCAAATGGATCAACTGGTGATCCAGGATGCCCCGGTTGTACCGCTCTGGTACGATGAGGTGATCCACCTGGAGCAAAACTGGGTAAAAGGATTTCCAGCCAATGGCCTCAACCTGCTGGAGCTGCGCAGAACACGCCTTGAAAAGAAGTGATCGGTCGTTTATTGCCCAGGGTCATTGCCCAGCGTCTTGAACAGATCGTCCTTGTAGCTGATGCCTACCGGCAGGTCTACCCCCGGCATTTCAACCTGGTTGGCGCGGATGGCGGTTATATAGCTCACAGAAGCGATGTAGGATCGGTGTACACGGATAAACTGGTTGGCTGGTAATATTTTCTCGAAAGCCTTCATGGTCGAAGCCACGATCAGCACACTATCGGTAAGGTGTACCTTGATGTAATTTTGCATACCCTCCACGAACTTAATGTCTTTAAACACCACTTTCACCAGCTTGTTATCCTGCTTCACGAAAGTGAATTCGGGCGGCGGGGGCGCAGCAACGAACAAGTTCTCCTTATAACGA
Source organism: Paraflavitalea sp. CAU 1676 (assembly GCF_029223285.1). Classification (GTDB taxonomy): domain Bacteria; phylum Bacteroidota; class Bacteroidia; order Chitinophagales; family Chitinophagaceae; genus Paraflavitalea. The sequence continues at coordinate 121,711 of NZ_JARHUJ010000002.1, forward strand.
GCCCAGGCCTTTTCGATGGCTTGCAGTAACCTCGGCATGGCTATGGGCTTCAGTAAATAGTCAACGACATTCAATTCGTACCCTTCCATGGCATACTTGTCGTAGGCCGTAGTAAAGATCACCAGCGGAGGATTTTTCAGCGACCGCAGAAAATCGGTGCCCGAAATAACAGGCATTTTGATGTCGAGAAAAAGCAGGTCGATCTTGCCGGTCTGCAGCATTTCATAGGCTTCCATGGCGTTGCGGCAGGCGCAAACAACCTTGCAGCCGGCAATGCCGGAAATAAAAGTGGTAAGGAGTTTCCTTGCCTGGGGTTCATCATCAACGATCAAACAGTTCATGGGCTGAGGGGTAGATTTTTAGCGTTACGATAAACGAGTTGCCGGAATCTTCAATAGTTAGCAGGTGCCTGTTGGGAAAATAGTGTTGCAGTCGCTTCCGCACATTCTGCAACCCGATGCCTCCCCGGGGTGGCAAACAATCTTTATCATAGGTATTGGAAGACGAAAAGTGGAGTACATCGTATAGGGTCGAAAGATGTATTTGAATGTCTGCTTCCGGCATGGAGCCACTAAACTTAAAGGCATTCTCTACCAGGGGCATCAGCAACAAAGCCGGCAAAGGATAACTCACCAATGGAACCTGTATGTCGGCATCGATCTTCGAAGGCGCATCATACCGGATACTTTCTACGGCAATATAATTCTGCAGTAAGGCAGCTTCCTGCTGACCCGTTACAAATTCGCCACGGCATTCGTACAGCGAAAACCGCAACAGGCTGGCCAGCCTGGTCAATAGCTCTACGGACCTTTCTTTCTCATCATGTACAATATAGGATTGCAGATTGTTCAGCGAGTTGAACAGCAGGTGAGGATTTAACTGCGCTTTTAGAAAATTAAGCTCCAATTGCACATGCTCTTTTTCCAGCCGGGCATGTAGTGCTTGTCGCTGCCAGGCGTAACGGATAAACTTGAGGGTGAGTGGTATATAGATGATCGTGATCAAACCGGTGATGCTGCTGAAGAAATCGGCCAGCAAACCTACTGGTTGTAGCTGGTGTTGGTAAAAGCTTTGCCAGAAGTCCTGGCCGGCAAACCACCCTCCTTCTGCCTTATAGTTTTCGATCAGTAGGCTGATGTGATAGGTACGCAACAAAATGCCGATGAGGTAATAAACGGCGAAAGCGGCCAACGCTGTCCACCATTTCCGTTGCTGCAATAATGGAAGGATACCATATACCAGCGGGTAAAACAGGAAAAGGGCCAGGGCTATCCCGGTTAGCGTGGTACTGTAGTACTGAGCTATATCGACCTTAACAACAAGACTTTCCCTTAACCAAAAGAAAAGCAGGAAAGTCCAGAAACCGGTATGCAACGGCAGGCGATAACGCCAATCCGTGAAAGATCGCTGCCAGGCATGCATAAGTTGCCACTTTACGTTGGTGATGGGTTGCCGGGTAGCCGTCATTACAGATCCTGCATTCATAATAATTGCTTCTGCCAATAAATGTGCATGATTTTGATCGATTACCAATCAATGGTTGACGAATGCGATACAGTCATGGATCAATATGGCCATACGGTAGACGAATTGTTGATTCGAAGCCGCAGCCTGCACCGGTCCTGCGCAGGCTTGTATTGGTCAACTGTTGTCATCAACCAGTCAAACATATTTTCATGGGTAAGGCTTCCTGCTTTTTTTTGAGAAAACGCTGGTATGAAAGTCTTATTCGGGATATTGAAAACGCAGACGCTTCAAAAGGTAAGCATAATATCGTTATGGTTCATTGGTTACGCAATGATTGTGCAGGCAAACGAAAAGGCCGGACAGGTTGTTCCGGAAAGACCGGCCTGGGGGGATACCCTGCAGGTCTGTTACTACGTGCGGAATGCTGCGGCGGTGATTAACGGAAAGGAACCTGTTTACGCGAAGGCGGTCATTTGGTTGCAGGACGGGAGTTATCGGTGGCAGGTGTTACTGCTGGCGGGTACCGATACGTTGTGCCAAAGGATGGTGGTGCCGCCGGGCACCGCTTCGATCTCCATCCGTTTCTATACGCTCAATAAGGATGATGAAGCCGCAGCCTGTAAATTGTTGGTGTACGATAAGCAAAGTGGACAACCCGTAGCCGGTGCCTATTGGGAAGAGTTCTTTTCCGGCGACCTTCGAAAACTCTTTGGGCTGGAAATAACCCGTTATCCACGGCACTACCTCACGTATGCGAAATACTTTAATGTGGTTTCTTTACGCACTGGCGTGGAAGAGGCAAAAGCGATCATCGATTCATTGCTGCCCGCCCTCGAAACTGCCCGCCGTACCACACGCCAACCGGATGCAGCGTTGCTGACAGCCTGTTGCGTAGGCTATGCCAAGAGCGGCCAACTGGCCGCTGCAAAAACATGCCTCCGGGAATTGCTCGAATCCTTTCCGCAGGAGGCTGCCACCGAGTTGGCATTCAGCTTATACAATTACGAATATTATAAGTCGGGCGGTCAACAAATAGAAGAAGATATCCGGCAAACACTGGGTGTTATTTGCCAGCGTTACCCCGATGCGGCACTGGCCGCCAGTAGCAATGTGATCCACTACGTAAGTACGCTGCAATCCTTAACGGTAGCAGATTTTGAACGGGTGTTGATACCCCAGTATGCAAAAGGAATGATGCCTTACTATGGGTTGGACAAACTACCCGGCATTTACCTGGAAAGAGGGGAGAAGCTCGACAGTGCCAGGAGCATGCTGCAACGGGCGATCGGTTATTGGCAAACGGGTAGCATCCAGCATCAGTACCGCCTGTCGGCCAGCCACTATTACATGTATGTGCCTTATTTGATGCAATTGCTGGCAAAAGTGCAACTGCTCACAGGTGAGTACACCCAGGCAATCGGCCAGTCATCTGCGGCCATCAGCTTGCTGGCCGGTAGTAACTATGAGGGCAATTTTCTGCCCGACCTGTTGAGTATCCGTGCAAGAGCATATCGTAAGCTGGGCAACCTGAACATGGCGATGGAGGACTATAAGAAACTTATGCGCCTGGGTCGTGAAGAGGTGGTTGATTCTATCCGGACTATTTATCCTGACTGTACTGTAAACGAAAAAGAGGTGGATGCCTTCCTGGCATCATTGCGTACGACGGATGTCAAAGCGGCGACCGGAAAGAAAAAGCCGGCGCCCGATTTCACCGGCTATGATCTGCAAGGAAATAAAGTTACCCTGGCTACGCTCAGGGGCAAGGTGGTACTCATCAATTTCTGGAGCATCGGTTGCGGTCCCTGCATCGGTGAAATGCCGGCGCTGAACAAGCTGGTCGAAAAATACCGCGGCAACAGCGAAGTGGTATTCCTGGCGGTTACGGGCGATGAAAAAGATAAGCTGCAACAGTTCTTTCGTAAGCGCCGCTTTCTGTACCAGGTGGTGCAGGGAGCAGGGCGAATGCAGCATGATTACGAGGTGGAAAGCTTGCCGGTTCACATTGTCATTGGTAAAGAGGGACAGGTGGTCGACCGTTCTACCGGAGCGCGGGAGGACATTACAAAGTATCTTGATGGCATCATTCAAAAGCAGCTATAGTCATTGCATGCAAAAAGCCCTGTAGCGACGGGAATTAAAAAAGATCCTGGCATGCATGGGTGGTCAGCAAATGCATTGATAACGGGGCGCATGGACGAGCCTCAACGGCATAAAAAAAGCGCGCCCCGCAAAGGGCGCGCTCCATCGAATAGGAGAAATTTACTAATGCGTCTTTTTCATCTTACTCTTGAACACTTTCTCGAACTTTTCCAGCTTAGGGCGGATCACATAGTAACAATAAGGCGCTGAACCATTATTGTTGTAGTAATCCTGGTGGTAGTTCTCGGCCGGGTAAAATTCCGATGCTGCGGTGATCTCCGTTACCAGCGGTTTATCCCAGGCGCCGCTTTTATCCAGGTCGGCCTTGTATTTTTCGGCCTTGGCCTTTTGCTCGGCATTGTGGTAAAAGATCGCGCTGCGATATTGCGTACCTACATCATTACCCTGCCTGTTGAGGGTTGTAGGGTCATGCGTTTGCCAGAAAACTTCCAGCAGTTCATCGAAGGTGAGCTTTGTTGGGTCGTACACGACTTCCACACACTCGGCATGGCCGGTGGTGCCCTCGCATACTTCTTTATAGGTTGGATTTTTTACTTGTCCGCCGCTGTAGCCGGAGGTTACCTTGAGTACCCCATCCAGCTGCTGAAAAATGGCTTCCGTACACCAGAAACAACCGGTTCCAAAGGTGGCGGTATCCGTACGGAAGGTGTTTTCCTCCGGGGAGGAAGCTGTTAAACTACTCGTCATATATTTTTGTGGATTTTCTCTTACTGCACAGGATAAAAACGTCACTACCGAAAACAAGGTCGTTGTAAACATCAATTTCATGCTGCTTCGTTTAGTCAGGTCGGCCATTTGCTTTCAATTTTTTTACTACCTAATAAACGCAGTTCGGCGCTGTAGGGTTTGCAGGCTGGCCAACAGAGCGCTGCTTTTATCATTCAGTTAACAGTTGTGGAGGATTTAAACCCCGAATTGCAACGCGGAAACGAATTTCGTACCTTTGCACCTCATAAAAATAAGAGGATATCTGCGATAATCGATTATGAAATTTTTTCCTGAGTCGGCCTTGGTGCAACTGGAGTTCGAAAAAGTGAAAGCTTTGTTAGAGGAGCACTGTAAAACACTGTATGCCAAAGAAAAGGCCAAAGAGCTGCGGATCCATACCCGGAAGGAGTACATCGACCTGGAACTGCAACAAACCCACGAATACAAAATGCTGGTGCAGTATGCCCAGTATTTTCCCAATGACCATACCCTCAATATTTCCAAAGAGCTGAAACTCATCGGAATTCCGGGGGCTGTATTGTCGGAAGACCAGTTCATGCTGGTGCGTAAACTGGCCGAAAGCCTGCAAAGCATATTTCGCTGGTTCGACTCCGACCGGCGTACCGCCTATCCGGCCCTGTCGAAGGTGATCGCCGATACGTATTACGAAAAAGTGATCCTCGAACTGATCGATGATGTGATCGATGAAAGCGGGCATGTGAAGGACAACGCCTCCGAAGACCTGGCGCGCATCCGCCTCAACCTCTACAAGCGCCGCACCGAACTGCGCCGCCTGTTCGACCGCATTGTACAAAAGCTGGTCAAAGCCGGCCATGCCGCCGATATCGAAGAAGCCTTCCTCAATGGCCGCCGCGTGGTAGCCGTATATGCTGAGCAGAAACGCCAGGTGAAGGGTATCCTCCATGGCGAGAGCGATACCCGTAAAACGGCCTTCATCGAGCCCGAAGAGACGATCGAACTCAACAACGAGATATTCTCCCTCGAAAATGAAGAGAACCGGGAAGTGTACCGCATCCTGCGCGAGCTGACGGCCAAACTATCCGTGTATGCGCCGCTTCTGAAAACCTACTACGATATACTGGGAGAGTACGACTTCATCCGCGCCAAATCGAAATTGGCGGTTGATGTGAACGGTAACCTGCCGGTACTCAGCGATAAAGCCCATGTACACCTCGTACAGGCATACCACCCGCTGCTGTACCTGTACAACAAGCGGTCGCAAAAACCAACCATGCCGGTACAGGTTACGCTCGATGAAAAGAACCGCATACTGGTGATCTCTGGCCCCAATGCCGGTGGTAAAACGGTAACGCTGAAAACAGTAGGCCTCCTGCAGTTGATGATCCAAAGCGGCCTGCTGGTGCCCGTGCATCCCACCTCGCAGTTTGGCATCTTCAAGCAGATCATGATCCACATCGGCGATACCCAAAGCCTCGAGTTCGAGCTCAGTACCTACAGCTCGCACCTCAAGAACATGAAACATTTCATGGAAGTGGCCAACGGAAAAACCCTGTTCTTCATCGATGAGCTCGGTAGCGGTAGTGATCCCAATCTCGGTGGTGCTTTTGCGGAAGTGATCCTGGAAGAAATGGTGCGCAAGCATTCCATGGGAATTGTAACCACGCACTACCTCAACCTGAAGGTGATGGCCAACAAAACGCCCGGCATTATCAACGGCGCCATGGCCTTCGATGAGAAGAACCTGCTGCCGATGTACAAACTCATCATCGGTAAGCCCGGTAGCTCTTATACCTTTTCCATCGCCGAACGCATCGGTTTGCCTCCGTCGCTCATCACCCGCGCCCGGCAGTTGGTAGACGAAGAACATTTTCGGTTGGATAAACTGCTCAACCGGACCGAGCAGGACCTGCGCGAAATTGAAAAGAAAGACAAAGACCTGAGTAAGCAGTTGAAGGATAATGAGCGCATCAAGAAAGATATGGAAACGCTCATCGACAAAGAGCGTCATTACCAGCAGGTAGAGTTGCTGAAACACCAGAACAAGGTAACGGAAGAACGGATCGCTTACCTCAAGGATATGGAACGCAAGCTCAAGCAGATCGTGCTCGACTGGCGTAAGTCCAATATCGAGGAAGATAAGAAAGAGCTGATGCGCCAGTTGCATGCCTTGCTGTTCGGACAAAATCAAAAACAAACGACCGAGAAGGTCAAAAAGAAGATCGGTTCCAAATACAAGGAAGTAGGTGGTGAGATTGTGGTCGGCAACAAAGTGTTGATGAAGAAGAACCACCAGGTTGGTGAAGTGAAGGAGATCCGTGGCCGCAAAGCCGTGGTACAGTTAGGCCTCATGCCCATCACCGTTGATCTGGCCGATCTAACCGTGGTAACCGAAAAAGCACCTGAGCAGTCGCAGCAATAGGTTATAAAAGCGCCCCATTGCCGGCGCGAGGCATTACCTGACCATTTATTACCATTAATAGAGCATTTCAAAAAGCGCCAACCCCTGGCGCTTTTTTTGCGTAAGATAATTTATCTCCCGTCTTCGTATCCTCCCCCATAAGCCCATTACGATTCAATACTTGTGAGGAACTGTAAATCATCATCCAAAATTTACAGTATGAAACACTATTACATGAAAACCAGGCATTCATTGCTTGCTGCTATCTTCTTTCTATGTTCTCTCTCAGCTGTTCAGGCCGGCAATATTCCCTTCCTCGCTACTTATTCCGGTAACCAGGAAAACCCCGCCAATCCATCGCCCGCCATCGCCACTATTGCCGGCATCTATGATGATGATGCCAATATGCTGTATTACATCATCCTGTTTGGCGGCCTTACATCCGGCACAACGGCAGCTCACTTTCATGCTCCCGGTGCTCCAGGTACCAATGCCCCCGTGCTCATCGCACATGCAGGTTTTCCACTGGGGCAAACAGCTGGTACCTATACCGCTATGGATCATCTCACGCCCGGGCAGGAAGCCCTGCTCAAAGCGGGCCTCTGGTACTCCAACATTCATACTTCCACCTTTCCCGGCGGAGAGATCAGGGCGCAGATCGTACTCGGATTCCCCGCCAACCTGCATTTCTTCAGAAGCAGTTACAGCGGAGGTCAGGAAGTACCTCCCAATAACTCTAAGGGCACGGGAACAATCCTCGGCGTATATGATGATATTGCCAATCGTATTTACTACGGCATCGTATTCGGAGGCCTCGGCTCCAATACCACCGCCGCCCATTTCCATGCACCGGGCACGCCAGGCGTTAACGCCCCCGTATCTATTGCGCATGCCGGTTTCCCATTAGGGGTCACCTCCGGCTGGTATGTGAATACACATGTACTCACCGACGTTCAGGAAACCCAGCTACTTGATGGTCTCTGGTATTCCAATATCCATACCACCGGATTCCCGGGCGGGGAAATAAGGGCGCAATTGCTGGCCAAAAGGCAGCCGCCATCAGGAGATAATTGCGTCACCATCTCAGACCTTACCGCAAGTCCGTGCTTGCTGTGGCCGCCCAATCATAAAATGAAAGAAGTGAAGGTAGATTACCTGGCAGGCAGGGATTGTCCCAGCTTTAAAGGCTGTGAACTGTCTGTTACCAGCAATGAGCCGGTGAATGGAACAGGAGATGGCAATACATCGCCCGACTGGAAGGTGATCGACGATCATCACGTGTTGTTGCGGGCCGAACGCGCAGGTAACGGCAATGGGCGTGTTTACACGATCACTCTAACCTGCAAAGATGATCAGGGGCGCAAGACCGTAAAGACCACCGAAGTAAGAGTGCCCCACGATCGCAGACGGGGTGATGCCGGTGATTGTCCGCAGGATCGCCGTGAAACCGGATTAGCGGGCACCATTGCGCCCAATCCGGGCAGGGGGCAATTCACGCTGAACATTCAAACCGATAACAATGCAGACAGGATCGATGTGAGGATCAGCAACATGCAGGGCAGGGTAGTGGCTACCCTCAATAACCTGCGCGGTAGCCAGGTAGTACGCATCGGCGATGGATTGGAAGCCGGCGTTTACTTTGTGAAGATCACGCAGGGCGACGAAACGATACAATTGAAACTGGTGAAAGTGAATTGATAGAAGGTTGATTGATAAGAAGGCGGCATTTCGGTGCCGCCTTTTTTTATGGTCTATTGAATGATCTGTAATTGAATGGCCGTTTTAACCAGCGATACGATGTTCTTGGCGTCGAACTTGGTCAGCAGATTCCGGCGATGTGTTTCCACAGTGGTAACGCTGATGAATAGTTTTTGCGCGATCTCATTGTTCGTCATGCCATCGGCGATCAACTCCAGCACTTCCTTCTCCCGGCGTGTAAGCACGATCTTCAACGAATCATCTTTGCGCATCGTTTGCGCCGCTTCCTTGCTGAAATAGGTTTTACGGTTAGATACAGTCTGGATCGCTTCTACCAGTTCTTCGCGGGTGGCATTCTTTAGTAAGTAACCAGAGGCGCCGCTGGCGATCATTTTTTCAATAAGGCTATATTGGTTGAAGGTACTGAGGCCGATCACGAAAATGGCCGGATACTTTTCCTTTACCAGGCGGCAAAGTTCAATGCCGCTCACATCGGGCAGGTTGATATCCATCAGGATCACATCCGGTTGTTGCTTTTGCAGAAAGGCCATGCACGAAGCGGCATTGGTGGCATGGCCCAGCCATTCCATACCTTTTTCATCTTTCAGCAAGGAGTGGATGCCTTCAATAACCATATAGTGATCGTCGACGATAAATAGTTGTGTAGGCATGGCTACTAATTTAAACAATTAAGGAAGGGTACACGTTGGATCATCTGTAAGGCGGCGGCCTAAACCTCTACTTCCACCAAAACAGAGGAACCTTTGCCCGGCGCCGAATTCACATCCAGGCGGCCTTTCAGAAACTCTACCCGGTTGCGGATATTGTGCCAGCCGATACCGCCCGTATGCTGCAACACCGATTCGTTGAACCCCTTGCCGTCGTCTTCAACAGTAAGCGACAATAAGCCATTGGAGCGCGTAACCTGAACGATTACCTGTGTGGCGCCGGCATGTTTGATGGCATTGTTCAGCAACTCCTGGGCAATACGATATAAAGTTATAGACTTGGTTTGATCGATGGAGCTGCCTTCCATGCCGATCGATTGATAGTTGACGGGCAGGGCGCCGCTCTTGTTGATCTCGATGCAATAATCTTTGAGCGCGGTATCGAGCCCGTATTTTACCAGCACTTCGGGCATCATGTTGTGGGCCACGCGGCGCATTTCACGGATCGAACTGTCGAGCATGTCCATACTGCGCTCAAAAGCCTGCTGGTTATCGGGCGTCATCACGAGGTTGCCTTTCATATTGGAGAAAGAATGCTTGATGCCGCTGAGCATGCCGCCCAATCCGTCGTGCAGGTCTTTGGCCAGCCGGGTGCGCTCCTGTTCTTCGCCCTTCAAAACCGCTTCGGTGGCCGTTAGTTGTTTTTCGGTTTCCAGCTCATTGATGCGTTGCTGCTGCAGTTTTTGCTTGTTGCGGTAGTTGCGGTAAGTAAGTAGTGTGATCACCAATAGGGCAGCAGCGCCGCCGATCAATATATAATTGAGGTTATGTTGTTGCCGTATGGTCGTTTGCTGTTGCAACAATTCATGGTCTTTTTTCTCCGTTTCGTATTTCTTCTCGAGGTCGAGCGCAAAGGTTTTTCTTTCTGCCGCTTCGATGGAATCTTTGATGTCTACATATTTCCAGATGTATTCATTGGCTTCTTTGTGCCTGCCTGTTTCTTCAAAGATCTTGGTCAACAGTCCGTACCCTTCTTCCATAAAAAGCTGAATACTGTCTTTCTCCGCCAGCGCTATCGCTTCGCGTGTCACCGCTTCTGCTGCCGGGTACTTCTTTTGCTCGTAATAGATATGTCCTATCTGTAACTTGGGCTCTACCATGCTCCAGGGCACACCTCTTTGTTTGGCATGCTCGTAGGCTTTGTTATAATAGAAAATGGCGCTATCCGGCAACTTCAGCTGCTGGTAGGTAATGCCCGAGAGCAAATAGATCAGGCTTGTAGTAGAGAAATCATAGTTAGGCGCAAAGTAAGGGCGGGCCGAGTCGAGGTACAGTTTGGCTTTATTAAACTCCTTTACTTCCACGAAGTAGTGCACATTGTATAGGTAGCCAACATACAGGCTTTTCTTTTTGTTGCTCTTCTTCGCGGCTTCCAGCGCCTTACTGCTGTACTCGCGTTGCTTTTCCGGCAGTTTGAGTTGTTGATAGAGTCCGGCCAGGTTGCAATAGGTGTTCGTCAGTTCCGTGCCGCTAGCTTCCAGCAGCGGCAACGCCCGCAGAAACCAATAGGCAGCACTATCGTATTGGTCGGCATTCCTGTAATAAGATCCCAGGTCTCCATACACATTGCCCAGTTCTTTTTTGCCGGCCGGTGTGGTGGCCTTCTCAAGGTATCCAATTGCACGAAAGAGGTTGCTGCGCTCCTTCGGCTTGTCGTAGGCCAGGTGATAAGGAGTGGCCTCATACCGTAAGGCCATACCTGCATAACGAGGCAGGTTCTTCGCCTCGCTGAATTTCACGGCATCGGCATACAGCTCGTGACTCTTTGCCGCATCCACTGTTTCCATATACATCGCATAGAATACCATGTTAAGGGCGCGGGCAGTATCGGGCAGGGTGGAGTCGAGCACACGTTTAATACTGTCGGCCAGGTGCTGTTGCGCGTGCAGGGGCAAAAGGGCCTGGCACAACAGGAAGCCCGCGAATAAAAACAGTTTTCTCATATATAGGTACAAGGTAGGCAGCAGGCGGTTGACCGACAATACTGCTTTTCCATGATTTTTGAGTTTGATTAAGATACGGTCTTCGGATATTGGTCGCCAGTCAATAAGTGGCAGCCGATGAAGCAAAGCCGCTTGCAACCCTGCCGCTTTATTTCGCCTTCATGATCTTGAAGGCCTTTTCCGATTGCCCGTTCCGCACGATCACCGAATAAATGCCGGGGCGCAAAGCCGCCAGCGATACCTGGTTGGTGCCGGGCCTCAATACCTGTTCGCCGCTCCTCAAACGACCCTGAGCGTCTACCACGCGTACGGTTACCTTACCGGCCAGGCTCGTTTGCTGCGATACGCGCAACGTGAGCTGATCCTGCACCGGATTGGGGAACCACGTGATCGTGTATCCTTGCCATTCAATATCATTCACCGCCGTGTACACAAAGTTGAGTTCGTCCGAGCTGATGGGGCAGGGGTTGGTTTGATTGACCACTACCCGGTACAGCCCGCTTTGAGTAGCCGTGTATTGGTACGTGGTAGCGCCCGGTATTTGCGCATTGTTCAGGAACCATTTGTAACCCGTGTAGCCCGGGTTTGTGCTGAGCACGCTGGCATTGGCGGTAATAACAGGTTTCGCCGGTAATGGGTCGAGCTGCAGGATAGCATTGGCGCTAAAGCCGGAGGTGCATCCGTTCTGCGTGGCCTTCACTGAGTACGTACCGGCCACCTTGGCCCGGAATATGGTGTTGGTGGCGTTGGCAACTGGCTGCTGATCTTTGTACCATTGATTGCCGCTGACGGCAGATGACTCCAGTTTCAAACTATCACCCTGACAGATATTGTTAATGCCGGTAACATTGAGCGTAGGGGTGGCAGGTATCGGGTTCACGGTTACGGCAAACGCGCTGCTCACCGGCGAGCTACAGCCGCTCAAAACAACCTGTACGGTATAAGAGCCGCTATTGTCCACAAAGGCCGATTGGGCGCCAAAACCTAGTGGCGCATTGTCCTTGAACCAAACATTGCCCGAGGCGGCCGAAGATTGCAGTTGAACCTGCGTGCCTGCGCATACCGTGGCTGGCCCCATGGCCGTGATCGTTGGCGTGGCAGGCAAAGGGTTGGCAGTAACCCGGATCGTATCGGAATAGTTGTAACAGCCGCTGGTAGTATTGGCTACACGAACATAGTACCGGCCACTCGCATTGGCTGTATACGAAATGCCATTGGCACTGCTGATGGCAATTTCATCTTTGAACCATTGGTTGTTGAGGTCGAGGCTGCTGGTCAATTGCACACTGCCGCCGGCGCAGAAACCAGTGGGCCCGTTCGTCGCCAGTACAGGCTTGGCCGGCGCAGGCTTTACGGTCACCACAATGGGTTGCGAAGGTTCGGTGAGGCAATCGGTACCCATGCGCGCAGTATAAGAGCCGGAAGTTTTTACCCATAGGAAATTATCCGTAGCGCCGGCGATCGGTTGCCCGTCGCGGTACCATCGGTAAGCGCCGGAGAACTCACCTTGCAATTTTACCGAATCGGTGCTGCAGAAAGTGGTGCCTCCCTGGGCAGTAATGTTGACCAATGTATTAAATAGCGGGCAGGAAACGATCATGTATTCGCCGCAGGCCCACTCCGGCCCCGGTGAATTGGCCGGTCGCACAGACCAGTAATAGATCTGTCCGTAGGCGGGTGGCGTCCATTCATACGCAGTATCGGTAGTCGTAATATCAAGGACAGTAGTGTTGCCTTGTCTTATCTTCAGCTGATAGCCAGTCGAGTATGTATCCTTTCTCCATACAAACCTGGTGGGTTCAAAATGCGGTATGTTGGTACCCTGTGCCGGAGCGATCATCGTTGCACAGGAAGGATTGCCGCGGTTCACCCCATTTTGGTTGAACAGGTAAGAGATTGTATTGCTTTGCGAATTGGCGGTAATGATATCCGGCAGGCTGTCGCGGTTGAGGTCGGCGACCACCACCCGGCCCGTGCCTTCGCCGGCTGGGTAGGTAATGAACGGATCGAAGGAGATAGTACCTGCGGTAGATTTGTTACGCAGCACGGCAGCGGTTGATTGCATGAACCAGTTGGCAGTGATGATCTCCGGTTTGCCGTCGGCATTCAGGTCGGCCACGGCCATGCCACGCGGACTATTATCTGTGGGGAGGTCGATACGCTGTGCAAAGGAAACACTCCCGGCGCTGGTATTTCTGAATACAGAAACCACATTGGGGCCGGAGTTGGTGGCCAGCAGGTCTTTCTTACCATCGCCATCGATATCGGTGAGTTCCACATCCCAGAGGAAGGTGCCTGCTACCAGGGTCTGCGGCGCGTCGAAAGTAAGGGTGCCCGGGGTCGACTGGTTCCTGAACAGGCCGATGCCACCTGCGGCACTGTAGCCCGCCACCACGATCTCGGCTTTACCATCGCCGTCAATATCGCCAATGGCCACGCCTTCCGGTGCAGCAACAGTAGCCAGGTCGGTCCTGGTGGTAAAGGACAGGTCGCCGGCGGTGGAGGTATTGCGGAAGATCGAGATCGTATTGGCGTCTTGGTTGGTCACTACTACATCGGGTTTGCCGTCGTTGTCGAGGTCGCCAACGGCAAAGTCCCGGGTACCACTGCCGGCTGCCAGCGTCCACTGAGGCCATTGCAGTGACACGAAACCCGGGAAGCTTTTATTCTTGAAAACATTCACGGCATTCAGGTAACTCAATACCACCAGTTCGGGCAACCCATCGCCGTTGAGGTCGGCGGCCTTCACCGTGAGCGGGTTGGTAGTGGCGCCCCAAACCATGTTCTCATGCGAAAAGCCAAAGCCATTGCGGGTACTGCGGAGTATCCTTACTTCATCGAAATAGAAACGCGTATGCATCAGGTCGGTATAGCCATCGCCATCCATATCGGCTTCGGCGACATCGCCGCCGCCATAATCATTGACGGCTGGTTTAAAGCTGCCGGCAGTAAAGGTCTGGCTGATGGGCAGGAAAGTAGGCGCAAAAGAAAGGGTACTTTGAGCAGTCAGCCCGTTCACACTCACCGAAATAGGCTTATAGGTAGCACCCGGGGGCACGGCAACGGTTAAAGAAGTCGTTGAGGCCGTCAGTACGGTGGCTTTCAGGGTACCGAAATGAACGATGTTGTCGGCAGGTGTTGTGCTGAAATGATGGCCGGTTATGGTAACCTCGGTACCCGCCTGGCCGGAAGCAGGTGTAAAGGAGGTAATGACGGGAGCCTGACCGAATAAAAGGACGGCATTGCAGAGCAGTGCCAGCAACAGGAGGAGGGGTCTCATGTGATGATCAGCGTGTTTTGGTGAAGGGGGTATTGGTCGACTAAAATATAGAAAAGAGTTTGAATTCCCCTCACCCCCAACGCGCTGGCTCGGTTACCTGCATAAAAAAAGCCCTGCCAGCCGGCAGGACTTATTGCTCCAGGGGGTAATTGGAGCAAGAATGATTTATCGTGCAGAATGCAGGTAATCTTTCAGTTGCGTGATCGTTTCCTCGTGCGAAAGGATGGTTTCCTTAACCACGTCGTTGATCGAAATGATGCCGATCACCTGTTCGCCATCAAAAACTGGCAGGTAGCGGATGTTCTTGTCGCTCATCAGCTGCATACAGTAATCGATAGAGTCGGCCGACGTAACACGCGGAAAATCATTCGACATGATCTCCGAAATCGGGGTATCGGTAGAGTTCTTTCCTTTCAGAACGATCTTGCGGGAATAGTCGCGCTCGGTCATGATGCCCAGGTAGCGCCCGTCTTCCATGACCATTACCGATCCGATGTTTTGATCGGCCATGATTTTCAACGCCTCCAGTACGGAAATGTTAGGTTGTACGGTAGTGATGCTACTGCCTTTTCTGAGTAAGATGTCTGCTACTTTTTTGTTCATACAGCTTATTGTTTTGGTGAAGCAATCGGTGACTTCTAATATACGACTATTTGATGATACCGGCTGCGAAAAATCACTGTTTTCGGGGATGCCCATATCCCCAAATCTGTGCAATCTTTCGGGCTACACAACCAGCCGCCCGGACAGGGCGTAATACTTTCCATAAATCAACATAGCCATGACCATCAAACCGCTCATCTTTCTATTGATCCCCTGCGCGATCGCCTGCCGCAAAAACGACTGCCCGCCCGAAACTTCCCCCACACCGCCGCCTGCCAGCGATATCCCGGCCGTAAAGCTCCGGGCCATGAACATCAGCAGCCTGCCTTCGCCTTACTATCAGTTCAGTTACAACGATTCCGGCTATATCACGCAGCTCAACCATGCCTCCGGACTTGCCTTTTACGATATTACCTATGCGAACAGGAAGATCCATAAAATATTCGCCAATAAAGACGTTCAGGCCGATATCAACAAAGATGTGCTGGAATACGAATACAGCCAGGGGCTGCCCGTTACCATCAGGGTCCTCGATAAGCAAAACAAACTGTACCGCATATGCCGGTTGCAATATGGCAGCGAAAACCGGCTGCAAAAACTAACCTGGGAAGTTGACCCCGGTACAGGCATGGCGACCGAGCAAACGCTCACCCCGAGCTATTATGAAGATGGTAATTTGAAAGAGATCGTTTATCGCCAATTCGCCGTGCCGCCCTCTGTCGAATATGAATATGTCGAGCATTTTGAGGAGTACGATAACAAAGAGAACCCCGATGGCTTTGCGTTGTTGCATACAACCTTGCATCATCCCGTACTACTGCCTGCCATCCGGTTGCAGCGTAATAATGCCGCACGAGTATATCGCACGAGTACCAACTCCCTCACCTTCGATGCTCGTTATTCCTTTACCTATGATGCACAAAACAGACCACTGTCGCGGATAGGCCCTGTTAGCTGGAGGGCAGCAGACGGCACTACGGGTCAATACCAATCTACCACCACTTTTACGTATTGAGCGGTCGTTCACTATCAACAGTTAAAAGAACGGTTCAAAAATATAGCCATAAAAAAGGCTGCCTCTTGCGAGGCAGCCTTTGGAGGTACGGTGAACCGACTGATTAGTCCCGGAGATAAGCCTGATGACTGATTGAACTTTTTGAAAGGAGCGGTAGCCATATTCACTCAGCATTTCATCGTCCCGGGCTACCGCTTTATGCAGATCATTACTGTATCGAAGCAAGGAAAGCATCTACTTCAGCTTGCGTTGACTTGTGGATCGGCGCATCAATGTGTTGGTTGGCGCTGATGGTGATGCTTTGTGTACCGAACTGGATGAAACCATCGCTGTCTTTACCGATCAACACCAGGTGAGCCTGTGAACCAATGGGCAGCGAGTTCTGATAAGATTCAAATTTCTGAATGCTGTTGTTGTAAGGGAAAGTGATCACGGTGCTGATGTTCTTGAAAACCAGGATCACTTGCAGGTCAGATACGAGGTTGTTGTCCTGGAAAACCGGTGACACCGTTACTGTGGTCTTGGGGTTGGGATCGCTGTAGAAGCGGTCGCAGTTTACCCAGGTAAAACCAGGCAGGGTGAATGTGTAGCTGTTAGGTCCGTTTCCAAAAGGATAGTAAGGAGCGGGAACCCAGGTCGTAGGCGTTTGTTGGGTTTGACCGCCGCCGGTACCGGTGCCACCACCGTTGGGGCCTGGATCACGTTTCTCCTGTACGAACAATCCCATATCGCGTTGATTCATCACCTTGGGCACTTCTACCTGGATGCCCTTATCGCCCAGTTGGGGATTGATGCGCAGGTTCTTGCCATCCTTGTTGGCCTTGATCTCGAGCTCGCCACCCGATTCCAGGAGCTTGCCATTCGATTCGGTCATTACACCGGAGAGCAATACATCTTTCTTGCTCAGTACTTCTTTCAACGTAACAGTTACAGTACCACTTACGATCGCGCCGTCGCCATCAACGAAAGCGTTGGCAGGGAAATTTACTTTGGTACCTTTTTCACCGATGATGGCGAAGCCACTGGCGGCATTACCACTGAAGGTTTGCGTAGGGATCTTGTTAGCAGCCCAGAAAGCTTCAGCGCGGGCATATTGGGGAGCATCTTGATTTTTCTTGCAGGAAGTAAGTGCTACGATAGAGGCAGCTATCACGGAGGCTGCAAATAATGAACGTTTCATAACTGTCGATTTTTTGGTAGTGCCTACTCTTTTTTGGGGGCTTTTCGGCATCCGCCCCTTGCGTGTTCACAGGTATATCAGCAGGCCGGTATTTTTGTTACCCCCTTGCCGGGAACTTTTTTTAATTATTTTTACCGCTTGAAGAAATACGGGCCTTGTGCAATGGATTTCATTCACTTATAAACCTTACGATTATTTCTACCCTCCTTCATTCCGACCAGCGCTACATCCAGGCCCTGCTGGATAATGACATTCCTGTGGTGCGTGAGATATATAATAAGTATGCTTCGAAAGTGAAGCAATATATATTGGCCAACAGCGGCAGCGAAGACGATGCAGCCGATATATTCCAGGAGTCGCTTGTAGACATCTATAATCAGGCAAAACACAAGGACTTACAGCTTACCTGTCCGTTCGAACCATTTTTGATCATTGTTTGTAAACGGAAATGGCTCAATGAGTTGAAAAAAAGAGGCCGGCAGCCGGTAACAAAAGAGGTGGATGATGTATCTATAGGCGAAGACGCATTTGCCATGGCCGAGCAGCTGAAGCTGAACAATGAAAAGATGCAGGTATTCCTGCAGTGCTTCGAAAAGCTGGGCGAGAGCTGCCGGGAGATCATCCGGAAATGTATGAGTGGAGAAGACCAGGAGCGGATAGCCGAACAATTAAAAGTGACCTACGGTTACCTCCGTAAAAAGAAGAGTGAATGCATGGCGTCTCTTACGCAGCTGGTGCAACAACAGCTGCGGACGCAGTAAGCCGTACCTAACCAATAATAATCAGGATTATGAACTTCACGAAAAACGATATACCCCGGTACCTCAGCGGCGATATGTCGCCCGATGAGGAAGCGGCGTTTGAGAAGGCGCTGCAAACCGATACCGAACTACAGGAGCTGTTGAACCTGCACCGGGAGGTGGAACGTTCCTTGCAGCAGGAGTGGGGACAGGATGAGCAACGTGACCAGTTAAAAGCGACCATGCAGACGTTGCGCCAGGAGTATTTTGGTGGCGAACAGCAGGCCGGCGCGCAAGGTGAGGGTAAAGGACTGCACGCTGTACAATCCGGAGCTTCAGCCCAGCAAGGAATCGCAGGCCCCAAACCCGGCAAGCTGGTTTCCTTTAAACGGTATGTAGGCGTAGCAATAGCTGCCGCTGCGGTGTTGATCATCGCAATATTTGTTTGGAATCCATTTGCAGGCAATTTGTATGATAAGTATGCGGATACGCAAATGATCTCGCAGGTAGAGCGGGGTAGTCATGTCGATTCAGTATTGCAGGAAGCTACCACGGCTTTCAACAGCAAAGACTTTACGGTGGCAGCGGTTAACCTGGCCGAGGTGGTGCAAAACCAACCCGATAACAGTTATGCACTGTTTTACCTCGGGGTATCCTTGCTGCAAACCGATCAGGTAACATATGCCAGGGCCATCTTCGAAAAACTGTTCAAAGGCGAGTCAGCCTTCAAATACGAAGCCTGCTTTTACGAAGCCCTCAGTTTCCTGAAAGACAAAGACAAGGATACCGCCAAAGACTGGCTCGAAAAGATCCCGGCCGATGCACCCAATTATAAGAAAGCACAGGAGTTGATGCGGAAGTTATAGGGGAGGAGATTGTGGCAATGTAAGACGCAGCAGTCCATGGCATCAATGTCATGTTATGTCATGTCAATATGTGGCATTCGATCAAAAAGACTGGCTGAAATTTGGAACCCCCATCAGGTTTGTAGTACGTTTGCCACACAGGACCGTTGGAGTGTATACGAAGATCTTAAAAAGGGTCGAATGGCCAGATGTGCATCAGCGCAGAAATTTTCCGAAGGTACCGGTTCCGTACCGCTCCCGTACCCGTTCCGTACCGCTCCCGTACCGGTCCCGTATAAATAGCACAACTTTTAAATCGAGCCTCTTTCTCCAAAAGCGGAAGGGTAGTGGACGTCCACCCATCGGCAATATCGATCCCTCCAATAAAAAAAGCCCGGCTCGGTGGCCAGGCTTTAATAATTATTTTATAAAGTTCGTATTCGCGGGCTCGCCGCTATCGAACCTGCCTATTGCATGTGCCTGCCTCTAAGCGCAGGTGTGTTGCCTACCTGTTTGCGTTCCGGCAGGCAGATAACGTTCCGGTAGTTGAAAGAAAACCGGCATAACCTTTTTTCGAACTGCACTATCAGCGACAGGTTCATAAACAATCATTATCTCTTCCTTTAAAGCAGCTGTCAATAGGCGGCGGCATCTTCAGTTCAACAGGCGATTTAGCAGCTACTTTCAATGCGGGTGTAACCGTTTTTTCCTTAGCTACTTTTACAATTTGCAGCGTCGATTCTTTCTTAGCAGGGTTCTTTGTGAAGCTGTTCATAAAGTAATCGTTTTAAGTAAATGATATAGCAGGATACGGGCGGTCGCGTAGAGGTGGCCGCTCATTTCGGTTGAGTATGGGGGTAGGTTTGGCAACCGGTCTTCACCGGGTACAATTCACTTTGATGTTAGTTGGATTGGCTTGGCTTAGCTGAGAAATTTCCTGACGAGTTTTTGGGTGTTTCGTCCTTACTATAAAGATACGGTTGAATCGAATCAGTTCTTCACTTTTATAATTATTTAATCCGGGATTGAATGAGGAGCCCAACCTTGTTCACCAGCCCTGCCGGGCGCTGCTCATCGACTGTCCATTGATCGCCCGATTTTGAGAGGTTGCCAAATAGGGTCTCATTGAGCACAACATGGTATGAGCGGGGCGTACCGTTTATTCGCGCCTCCTCAGAAGGTGTAACCCATCCCTGGTAAGCGATGCCGTCATGTTCCAGGGCGATATCAAAAGTCTTTTGATTCATGGGGAAGAAATGGTTTAGTGGCAGTGAAGCTTGCAAAGCTTATGCCACCACCCCATATGTTGTCGGGCGAGCCGTTTGTGTTAATTATACACCACCTGGCTTGGTGGATTACGCCATTTTCTGACGCTGAAGAAACCAGCAACCAGGAGCGTGAGTGCGCCCACGATCAGCACGCCATGAGTGCCCAGTTGCCGGGCTATCCAAATAAACATATATTGAGTGCCCTGGTTGCGTGTAGTTACAGTTACCGAACCTCCTGCTTCCAGCGTACGGGCTTCATCCCATAAAACGTAGGTAAGAGTAAGAGATAGGCAGAATATAAACAAGGGTACTTCTACAGATTTCCACTTATTCTGCTGCTTTACGTCACGTTTGAATCCCTTCAACTGCCGCAAATAATCGGCCACCAAATCAGCTTCATACAACTCCTGAAACTTAAGCACCCGCTTTTTCTTACCGAGTTGTACCACTAGTTCTTTGGGCTTTTGTTCCAAATGCCGCAGAGCAGTTATGTCGGCCACATTATACTCCCTTCTTTCATGGAGCCAGCGGCGCATGCCCTGCACATGAAATTTTGCCATGAACTCATCATAACTGTAGCATTTTTTGCTCATCAGCAACAGCTTCTCATCCGTAACACAAAGGCCTCTCATCCTGTTGTCGTTTTCAAGTGCGAATACCTGGTCCATCTTAATTAAGGGATTGTTGGGGGCCTAAATATAATAGGTATCCGCAGGTAATCCAATGTTGCCAGACGAAGATCGAACAACGGAGGCTGAAAGCAGCCGCCTTTGACGCTGCTGATGCGTGGTCAGATGATCCGCATTTACCCCGCGAAATCCGCAATCGTTTGTGTTACAAAGAGAAAGGTGAATCATGTATCTTGAGCGCAACTAATCAACTTATGAAACTTAACTATAACTTGTCAAGAATTGCAAGCCTGGTTGTTCTGATCACACTGTTACAACCTGCCACTGCCCAAAATACCTGCCCCATCATACCCCTGCCTGTCGAAAGCAAACAGGTGTCTGGTGCCTTTACATTCGATGGTCAAACGACCATTGTTGTCAACGAAAAGTCTCTGCAGGGGGTGGCTAAGTACCTGCAGGAAGAATTGGCGAAAAGGAAAGGCGCAACATTGAAGTTGGGGACAGCGACAAAGGGGCAACTGATCAAACTACAGACGGTGATCGCCAAGCCCCGGCCGGGAGAAGACTATAGCCTGAAGATGAGCCCCCGGCAGGTGTTGATCACCAGCCAAACGGTAGCGGGCGTATTCAACGGTGTTGTGTCCTTTCTCCAGCTTGCCACATCCAGCCCCGATAATTCGGTTCCCTGTTGGCAGGTCGTAGACTGGCCTCGTTATGCCTGGCGCGGCTTCATGCTCGACGAATCGAGGCATTTCTTTGGCAAAGAAAAAGTGAAGCGGCTACTCGATCAGATGGCATTCTATAAACTCAATCGCTTTCACTGGCACCTCACCGACGAACCCGGCTGGCGGATCGAGATCAAACAATACCCCCGCCTGGCACAGGTGGGTGGCAAGGGCAGTTATACCGATACGACCGCGCCGGTTAAATATTACACCCAGGAAGAGATCAAAGAGATCGTAGCCTATGCGGCCAAAAGGCAGATCGTGGTGATCCCGGAAATAGACATGCCGGGTCATGCCACCGCGGCCAATAAGGCCTACCCGGAGCACAGCGGCGGCGGATCCGATAAGCATCCTGAGTTTACTTTCAATCCTGGCAAGGAAGCAACCTACCAATACCTCACCAATATACTCAAGGAAGTAAATGCATTATTCCCTTCGCAAATGATCCATATCGGCGGCGATGAGGTGAGCTTTGGGAATGATAAATGGTTAAGCAATGCCGACGTAAAAGCATTGATGGCCCGGGAAGGCCTTATGGATGTAAAGGCAGTAGAGTTTTATTTTATCAAACGCATGGCCGACTCATTGGCGAAAATGAATAATAAATGCCTGGCCTGGGATGAAGTTGCGCAGGCCGACCTGAATCCGAAACAAACCATCGTATTCTGGTGGCGGCAGGAACATCCAAGGCAGTTGTCTACTTCGCTGGCCAAAGGATACCCGGTGGTATTATGCCCGCGCTTACCCTTCTACTTCGATTTTGTGCAGGACAGTACGCATAAGTCGGGCCGCAAATGGGGCAATAAAAAACAATACAACTCGCTCGAGGAGGTGTATAATTTCTCCGTGGCCGGCGTTGAAGGCTGTAGCGATACATCGCGCAGCATACTGGGCATTCAGGCCAACTTGTGGACCGAAACGATCCGTACAGAGCAGCGCCTCGATTTCATGACCTTTCCGCGCCTGTGTGCGGTGGCAGAAGCTGCATGGACTCCCGCAGCCCAAAAGGATTTCCCTAACTTCAATCAACGGCTCCAAAAGCAATTGCCGTTGTTAAAGCAACAGGGCATCCAGTACTACGATTACGGGCAACCGCAACAATCGCCCGAGCCGGTGCGTTAGTAGCCACAATAAATGGTAACTTAAACCTAAAGCCCAAACGTGAGGAAGTACATAAAAAGCAAAAGGAATCTGGTCTCTCTCATCTTTATGTTAATGTTTCCGGGTTTGCTATTCGGTGGTGGAGGCTTTATAATGCTTGGGGCTATCATAAAAGGCCATTTGGTAGGGAGACCCGAAGAGGCAAAAGTCTATTTCCTTGTAATATTACTGTTGGGCTTGTTTATAGCGATGTGGTATGCCACATTAGTCAAATGGCCTGCCATTACCATTGATACTGCGGGAATCAGATTTCGCTTGTTTTTTCGCACCCGGTCTTATAGCTGGAATGAAATCTCCAAAATTCAGCTCACAGGTAAACGCAAGTATAAGTTCTTGCATATCGTCGTTCCGGCAGAGGCCGTTACAATCAGGTTACATGATGGGCGAGAAATACCCATTTGGGAAAGTAACTACAGGAATATGCCAGCACTACGCCTGGTACTTCAAAGAGCTGCGGCATTGCTAAAATTGCCTGACAATTCCATGAAGAACCTTGATTTTAGTAAGGTTGAAAAGGAAGCAGGTGTGTCTGATATGGAAGTTGGGACAGGCAAATTGTACAAAGGGAATTATTTGCTTTCTGGCGCCATGATTGCTATTTACGCATTCATAGTATTGATATTCATTCTGGATAGAATGTTATTTAGTGAATTTAAGAAACAAATATGGGTATCACTGCTCAATTGGACCATATTAGTAGTTGTCTGCTGGCCAATGACCATACAGCTATATTATTTTGAAATAACGAATCATTACCTCGTCGTTCGCCATCATTTATTCTGGTGGCATAAAAAAAACTACGCCATTGGAGATATTATGGAGCTTGTAGTAGAGGCGCCCGGCAAGCGTTCCAATTCTCTGCGGATCATTACCAATGATTTTAAAACAAGGATCTACACAGCCGATTCAATTCGTGCCAAAGATTGGCCGGAGTTTATTGAAGACCTTCGTGCTCGCGGACTAACTGTTCGCGATGAGCTGTTTGGTGGATTGGGTCATTGAATCTGTCGCATTCATTGTAGACAAATACTATTTGTAGGTCGTTAAATGATGCTGTCATTCGTTTCTTTACACAGAACGGTGGCACGTTAGGCAAAGCGGATGCAGAGTGTAGTAGGATAATCAACTTGTAGCAGGATTTTGGCAGGAACAATATTTTCGCTTAATCTCGATCATATAAGACTACGATAAACGAAAGTGTGATATCATAGGGAAAACCCTGAAATTATTAAGGCCACGCAAGTGGCCTATTTTTTTGCCCACTCACCGTTTGCCCTTGTTGATTAGTTATAAAACAAGTTGATGAAACGCATCTCCCAAATACTCCACGATATCCGAAGCGATCAACGATTCCTGTGAGGTATAGGAAACGGCCAGGTCGCCGGCAAGGCCATGCAGAAATACACCGGCAATCGCTGCCTGTGCGGCAGGGTAGCCCTGCGCCAGCAGACCGGTAATGATGCCCGTGAGTACATCGCCGCTGCCGCCCGTTGCCATACCGGGATTGCCCGTACTGTTGAAGTAAGCAATGCCCTCGGGCGTTGCCACCAGTGAATAACGGCCCTTCAGCACGATCACGATCTTCAACGCCGCAGCCCGCTTCAACGCCAGTTGTATCCGCTCAAAGTCATTCGCCGATTTACCAAACAAGCGCTCAAACTCTTTAGGGTGGGGGGTAAGGATCGTATTCGGAGGTAGCTTGCCCAGCAGTTCCTGGTGGCGCGACAATACATTCAAGGCGTCCGCATCCAGTACCAGCGCCTTACGGCTTTGCTGAAAGATAGTCTCGAACAATTCGCGGTGCGTGGTATACTGGCCCATACCCGGACCCGCACCCACCACATCATACTGGTTCAGGTTCACCGCCATTTCAATATAATCTTTGCCGGCCGTATACGTCATCGCCTCCGGCACAGCAATCTGCATAATATTGTAGCCAATAGCCGGGATATGCGTTGTGAGTTTGCCCACACCGCTGCGCATACAAGCCTTCGAAGCCAGCGTCGCCGCACCCATCATGCCCTGACTCCCCGCAATAATAGCTGCATGACCGTAAGTGCCCTTGTGCGAAAACTTACTGCGCGGTCTGATGATCTGCTGCACCAACGCCTGGTCGATCCATTCATAAGCCGCTTCCCGCGTACCAGGGAAATCAGGATGCAATCCAATATCGAGAATATGCAGCGAGCCTACATAGGGTTCATTCTCGGCCACCAGGAAAGCCAGCTTATAACATTGAAACGATAAAGTATGGTCGGCCCGCACCACGGTGTTACCAACCGAGCTGCTATCGGCCATCAGGCCCGAGGGGATATCGATAGCGATCACTTCATTGCCGCTTTGGTTGATATGTTCTACCACTTGGGCTGTCAGCCCGTCGAGTGGCCTGTTGAGGCCCGACCCCAATAAGGCGTCGAGTACAATGTCGCCAGCTGTCAATGCCGGGATCGTCTCCGCCGAAGAGATGAACTTGACCACCGCCTTGCCGCCATGCAGCCGCGCGAGGTTGGTTTGAAAATCATCCGTACCCATATGGCCAAACTCGAGTATGTACACCGTCACCGCGTGTTCGTCTTCCGACAGCATCCGCGCGATCGCCAGTCCATCCCCACCATTATTCCCCTTGCCGCAAAACACCACATAGCCCGCATCGGCCGGCCGGTAATGCTGCAGCCACTCATAACAGGCTTGAGAAGCACGTTCCATCAGGTCGATCGAGGCAATAGGTTCTTGTGAAATGGTATACTCATCCCAGGAGCGGATGTCAGGGGCTGTAAAGATATACATGGCTGATTTTGAATGTAACTGTAAAATACGTATTTATACGATAGTTTGTCGGGCTGTTGAGTAGTCGGCAGAAATGACAGGGTAGATGAACAGGATCGCCCGTTACCGTTAACCAGCTGATAACGATCCTCCACGAAAAGACAAAGGCCGATGCGGGAGCTACCTGCATCGGCCTTATTATTTTTAAACCACGTCGACAGCTTCCTTACTTCCTGGCGGCTTTGCCGGCATAGGAGGTCGTCGTGCTTCTCTTTTTGGTGGTCTTCTTCGATTTGGTGTTCTTGGCCAGCAATTGCTTTTTGGAGCTGGTGTAGCGTTTACCCCTGCTGCTCTTACGCACCGGTGTATTGCGGGCAACCCGGTCGTCGTCGCTGCCGCGGTCTACATGCTGCATATAATCGCCGAAGTAATCGGCCATTTCTTTCGCGGTGTAGATATTGCGGGCGTCGTTGTTGCAAAGGGCCACGATGGTTACATCTTCATCCAGCAGGCGCACGAAGATCGTGCGGTTTCCATGCCACCAGCCTGTGTGGTAAATGAGCTTCTTGCCATTCTTCAATACATACATGCGCCAGCCCAGACCATAATTGTGTGTGCCGGGTTTCTCGTTGCTGTACGGGGTGTAGGCGGCGTTGAGCGTTTCGGGTGTAAAGAAACGGCCGCTGCTCAGTGCCTGGTCCCACTTCAACAGATCGCGGGGCGTGCTGTAAATATTCTTGTCGCCATACACCATGTCGAGGAAGTCGAAGGCGTATTGGCGTCCGTTGTAATAATAGGAGGGGAGACTGCGGGCCGAGTCCGCACGGGTGAACACATAGGTGTCGCGCATGCCGAGCGAATCGAAGAAGGTATTCTTCAGGTAGTCGCCGTAAAACTGGCCACTTACTTTCTCCACGATCAGCGCCAGCAAAGCGTAGTTCGTATTGGAGTAGCTGAAGCCACGGTCGGGGCGGCCCACCATGATCTTCTTGCGGTTGGCGATCAGGAAATCGAGCACATCCTGGTTGGTCATGATCTTCTTGCGGTTCCAGCCCAGCGACGACATATAGTGATCGTACTTGGGGAGGCCACTGCGGTGATTCAGCAACATACGCACCGTAACGCCGGTACAGGGAAAACCGGGCAGGTAAGCGCTCACCAGGCTATCGATCTGCAGCTTGCCGTCATTCCACAACTTCAGGGTCGCCATGGCCGTAAAGGTCTTGGAAACCGAAGCGAGGTGGAAAGGTGTGGTAGCCGTAATGGAATCGCCATAACCCCGGGGGTTCTCAAATCCCGAGTATTTCTCGTACAGGACCTGCCCGTTGCGTGCCACCAGGATACTGCCATTGAGCTTTTCGCCAAAGGTGGTATCGATGAATCCCTTTACGAGGTTAAAATAGTAACTATTTGAATCTGAGAGATTTGAGTTGGAGGCGGCAGCAGACACGGTCACCTGTCCGGTGGATGCCGTCAGCATTGCTGGTTGTTTATCACTGAGTTGCGCACAACCAATCGCAAAAAGGCTTAGTGGTATGAACCTTAGCATGGTTTTCAAAAGGACTATTTTATGTTGGGTTAGTGATCCGCGAAAATACCGAATTAATCACGGATTTAGGCCCGTTCATGAACAATTTCACATAATATTTGTAACATAAAGCACTGATAAATACTTCATTCTATCTGTTCCGGACAGCCCCTTCCGCAAACGTTGCCGGGCTTCTCTTTTTTCCATGTCCATTTTTTGCGACATATTTGCACCCCGGAACATGGATAGCATCAATTATTGATCTGTGTTGAAGGATTTTTATAGAATTGGTGATTCTGGTAGATTTTTTCCAACACTCTCCCCATTTCTGTAACTAACTGTAAATCCCTCTGGCTTGCCTGGCATGCTGTTCTGACCATACCGGAACTGTTGACCCGAGATTACTTAACGCAAAAGATGAGCCATCATTATGAGCGAGAAAAAAAATACAAGTTATCCGAAGGAGAAAATTAACATTCTCTTCCTCGAGAACATCAGCGACGCAGCCGTTAAAAATTTTAAAGATGCCGGTTACGCCTCCGTGCGCAAGCTGGGCGGCGCCCTTACCGAAGACGATCTCGTGCGTGAAGTAAAAGACGTGCACCTGCTCGGTATCCGGTCCAAGACAATGATCACCCCACGCGTGCTCGAAGCAGCCAAAAAGCTCCAGGCCATCGGCTGTTTTTGTATCGGTGTAAACCAGGTCGATCTCAAGAGCGCCACCGAACAGGGCGTCGTGGTATTCAATGCCCCTTATTCCAACACACGTTCTGTGGCAGAGCTCGTGATCGGCTTGTCGATCATGCTCATCCGCCGCATTCCCGATAAAAACATTGCTGCCCACAAAGGCATCTGGATGAAAGAAGCCAAGGGAAGCTATGAACTCCGCGGTAAAACACTCGGTATCATCGGCTACGGTAATATCGGATCGCAGGTAAGCGTACTGGCCGAAGCGCTGGGTATGAAAGTGATCTTCTACGACGCAGTAACCAAACTGCCACTCGGCAATGCCACCGGTAGGAAAACATTGAAAGAGGTGGTCAGCACCGCTGATATCATATCACTCCACGTACCCGATACAGCGGCTACGAAGAATATGATCAACAAGAGCGTGTTGAAGAACTTCAAAAAAGGATCTATCCTCATCAACTACGCCCGTGGCGAAGTGGTCGATCTCGATGCACTGGCCAAATGCCTGCAGGACGGACAAATTGCCGGTGCCGCCATCGACGTATTTCCCTGGGAGCCTGAAAAGAACGGCGACAAGTTCACGTCCCCCTTGCAGGAGTTGCCCAACGTGATCCTGACACCCCATATCGGTGGTTCTACTGAAGAAGCGCAAATGAATATCGGGGAAGATGTAAGTAATAAATTATTCCAGTTCCTGGAAATGGGCATCACCAATGGGTCACATACAGTGCCCGGCCTCAACCTGCCACCGCAGGAAGGAACGCACCGTATCCTCCACATTCACCGCAACGTACCGGGTGTATTGTCGGAGATCAATACCCAATTGTCCAAAGCGAATATCAATATCCTCGCGCAATACCTTAAAACCAACGATGAGATCGGCTATGTCGTATTGGATGTGGATCGCAAGATCTCCGACACCGCTTTCCAATTGTTAAAAAAGGTGAAGGAGACGATCAAGGTGAGGTTGTTGTATTAATTTAGCCAGCATGAATGATCACATCAAGAGCTTGCAGGAAGCGCTGCAGGTGTCGCCCGATAATGTACCGTTGAGGCTTCACCTGGCAGAAGTATTGTTGCGCGAGAAAATGTATACCGCTTCGGCCGAGCAGTACAGCGAAGTGTTGGGCCGTAGCTATGGCAACACCAAAGCAAAACTGGGATTGGCCGAAGCCTGGTTCTACCAGCAGAAATATTCTGCCGCCATTATCATCTATGAAGAGCTGTATCCCAGCCTGCCATCCGATGCGATGGTGTTCTTCGTAAAATGCCTCATTCGTGAAAACTCCCTGCACCAGGCAGTGGAAGTTTACCAAAAAGTGGTGGCCCTGAGTCCTGAATTCCGCGACGAAGAGATCGATAGCAAACTGCGCATGGGCAACAACAACGCCCAAAGCCTCGAGCACGACGACCTCCTCGACGACGGCGAACTGCAAGGCAATTCAGGCGGCTATTTCCTCGAAAAGCCCACCATCGACTTCTCACATGTGGGCGGCATGAAGCGTATCAAGGATGAGATATCCATGAAGATCATTCAGCCGCTCAAGAATCCCGATCTCTACAAAGCATTTGGCAAAAAAGTAGGCGGAGGCATCTTGCTGTACGGCCCTCCCGGCTGTGGCAAGACCTATATCGCCAAAGCGACTGCCGGAGAGATCCATGCAAAATTCATCAGCATCGGTTTACACGACATACTCGATATGTGGATCGGCAACAGCGAAAAGAACCTGCACGGGATCTTCGAGCTGGCCCGCAAAAACGCCCCCTGTGTACTCTTCTTCGATGAAGTAGACGCCATGGGCGCCAGTCGTGCCGATCTGCGCCAGTCGGCCATGCGCCATGTCATCAACCAGTTCCTGGCCGAGATGGATGGCGTTAACTCCGACAACGAAGGCGTATTGATCCTCGCCGCCACCAATGCACCCTGGAGTGTGGATGCGGCCTTTCGCCGGCCCGGCCGCTTCGACCGCGTCATCTTCGTAGAGCCGCCCGATGAGCAGGCACGCGAAGAGATCATCAACGCCATGCTCAAAGACAAACCGGTCAAGGATATCGATAGCCGCAAACTGGCGAAAGAAACGCCCGATTATTCCGGCGCCGACATCAAAGCCATGATCGATATCGCCGTAGAAGACAAGCTGCGCGAATCGATGGCCAGCGGCAACCTGCAGCCATTGGGTACCAAAGACCTATTGAAAGCAGCGAAAATACACCGGCCCACCACCCTCGAATGGTTTTCCTCGGCACGCAACTATGCCCTGTATGCCAATGAATCGGGTCTGTACGACGATATCCTGAAATTCCTGAAGATCAAAAAGTAACCATGACCGAAGCAGCACCATTCCTCGAGCGGGCAAATCTCCTGCTGGCCCAGGGCCGTCCCAAAGATGCCGAAAGGCAGCTGGCCGAAGCCCTGCGCATAGAGCCGGAGAACGATTATGCCCTCGGCCTGCTGGCAAGGTGCAAATTCGATCAACGGCAATTCAGGGAAGGCATTGAGGTCATAAAACGCGCCATCACTGTAATGCCCGATGAAGGGTATTACTTCTACCTGATGGCTTTTGGTCATTACCAGCTCGATCAAAACCCGCCGGCGCTCAAGTACCTGCAGCGTGCTGTAGAATTGAGTCCCTGGACAGCGGAGTTCTTCGGCCTGTGGGCCCTCGTGCTGCTCGATGAAAAGGATTTTGAACAGGCATTGGAGCGGGCTAATGAAGGCCTCGCTGTAGATGCGGAAAATATCACCTGCCTCAATGTGCGCGCTACCGCCTTGAACAAACTCAAGCGCGTAGACGATGCCATCGAGACCATGCAGGATGCACTCGAAAAGGATCCCGAAAACGCCTATACGCACACCACAGTAGGGTGGAACCTGCTGGAGAAAGGAAGGCACAAAGATGCCGCAAAGCATTTTCGCGAAGCCCTGCGCCTGCAACCCAACCTCGATGGCGCCCGCGAAGGATTGAAGCAGGCCCTCAAATCAAAGATCCCGCCTTACAAATGGCTATTGCAATACAGTTTCTGGATCAATAACAAAGGCAAGAATGCGCGTTGGGCCATTCCGCTCGGCATCTACCTGGGCGTGCAGGTCATTGGCCGCTTATCCGAAAAAGGAGGCGACAACCTCGCTGCGGTAGGCCTGGCCGTTGGCGGATTGTATATATTGTTTGTGATCACCAGCTGGGTGATCAACCCGCTCGCTAATTTTTTCCTCTTGTTCCATAAAGACGGCAAGTATGCGCTGAGCAGCCGGGAGAAGGCGAATGCACTCGCGCTCATTGGTGCACTCCTGACCGGATTGTCGCTGGTCATTGTCGGTTTCTTTATGCCCGGCAGCCCCGAACACGTAATACTGGCCGGTTTTGTGGCCATGTCGCTGGGATTGCCGCTGGGACATATGAATTTCCCGCTGAGGGTAAAAGGCAATTCACCCGTGCAATGGTTTGCCATGGCCCTCGTTGTCTTTGGCCTGGTGACCATCGGCTTTGCACTGACGGGCACCGCCATCGGTTCTACCATCCTGATGATCTACCTCGTTGGCTTCGTCCTGTACACCTGGGCGAGTATATTCGGCCGGTAGACGTAAATTGAAACTACATTCAATCATATTTTAATAGAGCCGGCCACCATCGCTGGCTTTTTTTACGGTCCTGCGCCCAACGCTTCACTCCATGCGTAGTCTGTAAACGTTTGCAGGTATTGTTGGCGGAACAATCGGTCGCGCCTGCGCCACGCTTGCACTTCAGCGGGATGGGTTTTGAACAGGTTGATGCACGCGTCGTCGTTTACTATACGTAGTTGAGCAACGCGCGACCGGCAAGGTGGTCTCAACCTGGTGTGGTAACCAACTGGCGGCGGGGGATGGCTGCCTGCATAATGATCCGTGAGATATTCTATGATGTCGTCTTTGCTCCACTGGTATTTGAGCCAGGTGTTTGCTTCACCCACGAGTTTGCGAAAGAGTTTATGTTTTCTGCGATGGGGCGGCAACAGTGCATAAATGGTTGATGCAATGGTCGAGGCCATGCCCAACAGCCCGGCATACTTCATCGTTTTTCGGAAGGCAGGGTCAGTCTTTACCCGCTCGGCAGTGAGCGAACTGCGGCCCCGCATAAAATACTCATCGTTCCGCATATAGATCGTCACCGCGCCCACGGTGCCGATAAATGGAGGAGGGGAGGTAAGCCGTGCCATAAAAATGTTTTACCTAAAGTTACGGGACAGCGCAGGTTATAGATTGGACGGTGTTACAAACCGTGGCAATCCGTGGCATTTAGTGGCTTTCCGTGGCATTTTAACAATTCGTTGCAGGTTCAATAGGCTGGTTGTTCGGCCACTTACAGCCGTATCTGCTTCGTACCAAAGCCGGTCCTAGCTATGGCCTTCTATGCGTTTCGGCCGGTCCTCCTTCGTGTTTCATTCGCTGTTAAAGCGCACTTGCCTAAGCGGGTACCGAACAAATACCGAATGAGTTATGCGTGAGGTAACAAGGATCCCCCCAGTTTAGCATACGTATAACGCCCGATTGTTATCGAGCTTTCGAAAAAGCGACCAATGCTTCCGCGCCCTTCAGCAACTGTACATTGCCGGGAATGCCGCGCGAAAAGTAGGTGCCATTACGCGAACCGGAGAAGATGATCTCCTTTTGGGGAAACAGCTTCGAGAGGTGATGCAGGTAATCGCTGAGGTCGCATCGGATGAGATTGGTGATGAGGTGGAAATAGACCTGGGTGATGGGGCGGTCGGGATGTTCCGTTTCGTAGTGTGCGCAGATGGTGTGGAGCTCCTCCGTTTTTACATTACTCCCAAGGTATAAATAGGGGATGCCGTTCTTGCGAAGCATGTATTGCATGAACAGCAGGGGAATCTCATGCAGCTCCCCGTAGGGTGTATACAATACCACACGTCTTTTACTGGAAGGAGTGGGACGGTCAAGGCGGTCGATGGCCGTCAGCATCTTGCGGATGATGATGGCGCTGGAAAAATGTTCCTGGGCGGGCATCACGTTGCCGGCCAGCCACAAATGCCCGATACGGCGCAACAGGGGAAACACCACCTCCATAACTGCCTTTTCAAAGCCCGTTTGCAATACGAGGTTATCCAGCGACGCCTCGAACCGGTCCGTGGCAAGGTCGATCGTGGCTTCTGTTAACTGATTGATGAAAATTTCGTAGTTCTCCTTGTCGGGCCGCAGGTCGAGGGCCAGGCGGGAAATATCGTCCTCCGATAAACTGGCTATCCGGGATATTTTGTAGCCGTGATGGTACAAAAAAGCTACCCTTAGTATCTGTTTCAGGTCTTCACTGTCGTAAAGCCGGTGGTTGCTGTGCTTACGCCTGGGCCGTAGAATACTGTGCCGCTGTTCCCAGATCCGGAGCGTATGTGCTTTAATACCAGTCAGATTTTGGACATCGCGTATGGAAAAAAAGTTCATATTACTGTAACAAAACGAAAGATATGCCAACTAATACTACTGTTCAAATCCTGTTTAAGGGAGGGGAAGCGCATTCCCCATGCCCGTGCACAATATATTGGTAAAATCCTGGTTAATACCCCGTTGCCATGACAATTAAAACGGTATTTTTGCCCGGAATTTTTTAAAATAGACAGCATGAGTTCACACGACCTGACCGTCATTATTATCATTTCGCTGCTGATTGTACTATTGCCTGCCGTAGGATTGTACAAAATGTTCCAGAAAGCTGGTATACCGGCCTGGAAAGCTTTTGTACCCTTCCTCAATACCTGGGAAATGGTAAGGGTTACGGGTATCAGAAAACACTGGTTCTTCTGGCAGTTCATTCCCGTAGTAGGTTGGTTCATCAGCCTCTGGATACTGGTGGAGTTCGTAAAACTCTTCAACAAGTTCCGGTTCCTGCAGCATGCCGCCACTGTATTGGTTGGTTTTGCCTACCTGCCCATGATCGGTTTCGACGAAAAAGAGAAATACTACGGTCCGGAGATCGTGAAGAAGCATAAGAAGTCTGCCGCCCGCGAATGGATCGACGCTGGTGTGTTTGCCGTAGTGGCTGCCACGCTCATCCGCACTTTTGTGTTTGAAGCTTATACCATCCCCACGGGGTCGATGGAAAAAACACTCCTGGTGAACGACTTCCTGTTCGTGAGCAAGCTCAGCTATGGTCCCCGTATACCCAATACGCCGCTGGCCGTGCCTTTTGTACACCATACCTTGCCGATCACCAATTCCAAATCATATTCCGAACTCATACACATACCATACACCCGCTGGTTTGCCAGCCCGGTAAAGCGCAATGATGTGGTGGTATTCAACTTCCCCGCAGGCGATACCGTCATCAATCTCGAAGAGTACCAGTCCAGGTATCCTTACTACGACGTTGCCTGGGATAAAGGTGGCCAGAACATGGATGCAGGCCGCCAGATCATCCTCTCGAATCCCGAAGACTTCCCCCTGATCGTTCGCCCCGTTGATAAGAAAGAGAATTACATCAAACGTTGTGTGGCAATTGCAGGTGATACCTTGCAGATCATCGATGGCGTGTTGTACGTGAACGGCGAAAAAGCCTTCCTGCCTCCCAAGATGCAACTGCTGTATGAAGTGACGGTGAAAGTACCCCAACTCGACTATGATGTATTGAAAGAAGAATACGACTTCGCCAAAGCCGACGACAGCGAGATCATGCCTATGGGCGGCAACCGCTATGCGATGTTGCTGACGAACGAAGCCAAGGATAAGATGATCAAGAATGGACTGATCGACAGCGTGAAAGTGTCCAAACAGAATCCCGATTCCAAGATATTCCCCCGCGATGGCAAACACCATTGGCAGGTTGATGATTTTGGTCCGCTGTGGGTGCCTAAAAAAGGAGCTACCCTCACCATCACCGACGACAACTTCGCCATGTATGAGCGCGCCATTCGTGTGTACGAGCACAATGAGCTGGAGCTGCGCAATGGTAAATACTATATCAACGGTCAGGAGACCAACAAATACACCTTCAAGATGGATTACTTCTGGATGATGGGCGACAACCGCCATTATTCGCAGGACAGCCGCTTCTGGGGTTTTGTGCCCGAAGATCATGTGGTAGGTGAAGCCTGGCTCATTTGGATGAGCTGGGATAAAGGCGTGCGCTGGAACCGTATGTTCAGCAGCATTCACTAAACGCATCAACGCCGGTGAACCGGATAACAGCCGGTGCTCCGCATTAATAAAATTTGAAGTCCGAAAGGCAGCCAGTAAATTGCGTAACGCAAATTCGCTGGCTGCCTTTCGGTTTTTAGAACAAGCCTGCCGGCGCCAGGCAGCCTTCGCGGGCCCCTTCAATCAGCATACATGAAAACAACAGAATACCGTTTCTCTTA
Source organism: Paraflavitalea sp. CAU 1676 (assembly GCF_029223285.1). GTDB lineage: Bacteria > Bacteroidota > Bacteroidia > Chitinophagales > Chitinophagaceae > Paraflavitalea. Next base: position 156,572 of record NZ_JARHUJ010000002.1, read on the forward strand.
CGAAGTATACGACGCAATCGATGAGTTGGCCCCGGAGGATGCGCTGCTGTTGCGCCGGGCGCTGCAGATGACCCAAAACGCCTGGGCGCCCTATTCGCGCTTTCGGGTGGGGGCAGCCGCCCGTATGCAGAACGGAGAGATCGTAACCGGCGCCAACCAGGAGAATGCGGCTTATCCGGCAGGCCTCTGCGCCGAAAGTGTACTGTTGTCTACTGCCGGCGCCACCTGGCCCGGATTGCCCATCGATACCCTGGCGGTTAGTTATGAAGGCGACAATATACCCAATGATCATCCCATCAGCCCCTGTGGTATCTGCCGGCAAAGACTCCAGGAATTTGAAACACGCACACAACATCCGATACGCCTTATACTGGGTGGCAGTACCGGCAAAATATACATCATACCCGATGCTAATCTGTTGATGCCACTGGCTTTTACCGCCAATGAGCTGCCTTAAGGAGCAGTTAACAACAACAGGTTTATATTCTTTTCGTTGCCCGTTGACCGGTTCCTAAAAATTGCCGTTAACAATCCTGATTAATACGGTAGAATAATTAATTTGTACTTTATAATTAGTTTCGCTTGCTTATGGGGAGACTCCTTTTATTGGTATGTTCATTGTTGCTGGCTAACATCGTATGCGCCCAATCGCACGGCTTACGGTTTTCGAGCCATGAGGTAGTGCCTGAAAAAAGGACTTCGCTCAACCTGACCCCCGATGAACCGCTGTGCCTGGGCCAAACGACCGACATCAGCTTCGAGCTTTCCTTCACGCCCCACCTGGAAACCTATTTCGGCTATATCCTGCGGCTGGTTACCAACAATAACCAGAACATCGACATCGTCTACAACCAAAAGCTGCGGCGCTTCAATGCCGTGATCGGTGAAACGGTCTCCGGCGAATTTGAGATCGACTCCGTACAACTGTACAGTCAGTGGAGCAAGTTGAAGCTCACACTCAACCCTGCCAGCCAGGAAGTGAGTTTCTTCCTCAATCAACGGCCCATCGGTAAAGGCAAGGCCAATATTTCATCTTCTACCTGTTACCAGATCATATTCGGCACCAACGATTATCCCGGGTTCAAGATCACCGACATTCCGCCGATGAACATCCGGGATATCCGAATCAGCGAAGGCAATAAGGGCATTGCTTATTTCCCATTATCGGAAAGTAGCGGACCCGTTGCCCTCGATTCCGTGAAGCAAAGAAAAGCGACGGTGAGCAATGCCGGCTGGATCAAACCCCGCCACCAGAACTGGGTGCAGGCTGCTGCCATTACCACCAAAGGATCGGCCAGCGTGGCGTTTGATAAAAAGAACGAGCGACTGTTCATCGTTGCCAAAGATTCCCTGTACCAGTATTCCTTCCGCAACGGTCAGTTATCGGGTGTATTGCTGGCAACACGGCGCGATACGTTGTCACCGGGTAGTCAGTCGGTGTACGACGATAAGAATGGCGTGCTGTACAACATTAATATCGACGAGAAGCTGGTAAGCGCCTATCAGCCCCAGGCCAATCGCTGGAGCCAGGAGTTTACGGCTGGTCCCCTCACCATTTACTGGCAGGCGAACAAATTCATATCACCCGCCGATAGTGCGCTATATATAATAGGAGGGTATGGCCAATTGCAATACCGCAATGACGTGCAGCGGTACAGCTTTGCCACCAGGGAATGGGAAACCATCGATGTAAAGGGCGATTTTCTGATGCCCCGTTACCTGGCCGCCCTGGGTACCAGCGAGGCCTGTGATACGGCCTGGTTGATCGGCGGGTTTGGCAGCAAGACCGGCGATCAAACCATCAACCCGCGGCATACTTACGACCTGCTTTCTTTTGATGTAAAGACCCGCTCCTTCAAAAGTCTTTTTTCCCTGAAAGAACCAGCGCGGCCCTTTTGTTTTGCCAACAGCCTCGTTATCGATGGCGCGGCGCGGCAATATTACGCGCTCATACACCCGATCGATCGTTTCAACTCGGCCCTGCAGCTCATGAAAGGTTCATTGCAGTCGCCGGAGTATGAACTGATGGCTGATAGCATTCCCTATGCCTTTCATGACATAGAATCATTTGCCGACCTGTACTATTGTGCAGCCAGCAAAAAACTGGTGGCCGTTACCCTGTTCACCGATAAGAATAATGTGAGCAGCGTAAAAATATATACGCTCGATTTCCCTCCCAATAAACTGGCGGTAGTTGAACCACCAAAAGCTGCCGCTTCCAATGACTGGATCTGGTTCCTGGTAGCTGGCGGCCTGGTAGCCGGTGGTGTGCTGTTGATGATGTGGCGGAGAAGACAACTGCGTCAGGCACAACAAGCCAAAATGTATACACCACCACCAGCTGTTGCATCGGCGGTGGCTGTTGGGCAGTCAGATGCCGTGGCTGGTATTGCACAGGAGCCGGCCATGCAGAAAGAGGCCGCTGCCATTTACCTCTTTGGCCCCTTCGAAGTATTCGACAAGGAAGGCAATGATATCACGAAACTGTTCACCCCGCTGTTGCGCGAACTGTTCCTGTTGATACTGACCTATACCGTCAAGGATGGCAAAGGCATTGCCTCCGAAAAACTGTACGAAACGCTGTGGGGCGATAAACCCCTGAAAGATGCGCGGAACAATTTTTCAGTGAACGTGGTAAAGCTGAAGGGCATCCTCGAAAAAGTAGGGGAGTGCCATATCGGTAAAGAGTCGGGCAAATGGAAATTCGACGTGCTGCACAATTCCATCCGGGTCGATTACCAGCATTACAGCGACCTTGTTTCGAATGCCGGCAGCAGCACCAGCAAAGCCCTCGCGCAGGAATTGGTACAGGTGGCCGGTCGGGGCGCCTTCCTGGGTACCATGCATTACAGCTGGCTCGATGACATCAAATCGGAAGTATCCGGCAAAACCACCGATATACTCTTAAACTATATCTCCCGCGCCGATCTGAACACCGAGGCGGAATTCATCATCCGGGCGGCCAACTGCATTTTCATCTTCGATCAGCTGAACGAAGATGCCCTGGCCTGGAAATGTAAAGGCCTCATACTCCTGGGGCGGCACGGTATGGCCAAAGATGCTTACCTCAAGTTTGCCAAGGAGTACCGGGAGAACTATGGGCAGGAGTTCGATCAATCATTCGCCGACGTTACAGGCCAATGACCCATGGAGCCCCCTGTCTTTGCCCCGGTTCCTCACTAATTTTTCATAAAAAACTAAAAAACAGGACATTAATTTCCCAATTAATGCTTTTGTTAATGCCCTTATTAGCATCCCACGGCTTTATTGCAGGAAGAAATTTCAACGAAACTGATTGCCTGCGATATGAAAAAGACCCTGCTCATTGTAGTGCTTATATGCAACGTAACTGTTCTGATGGCCCGTCAGCCGGCCAAAGCTGCTTTCATCAATCCCGACAGGTCCGTACTCGGATTTCTCGACCCCACCATCGGTAACGTGGGTCAATTGCTCGAACCTACCCGGCCCACCATCCAGCTGCCCAATCAAATGATCCGGGTAGCGCCTCAAAGAAAGGATTATCTCGATAACCAGATATCCAGCTTCCCCCTCAATATCGTATCGCACCGCCTGGGACAGGTATTTTCCATCAAACCATCGGTAAAGCCGGTAGCCCGCGAAAGCTGGCAGGCCCGCATGACCTACGACCACGACCTCGAAGTCAATAACCCCTGGCATTATGCTACCTGGCTCATCGATGATGAGGTGGGAGTAGAGTTTACCCCAGGCCGCAAAGCCGGCGTTTATCGCTTCCGTTTTCCGGCATCGGCCCATAAAGCGCTGCTCTTCGATGTGTACAATGGCGACGAAGCACAATACAATTTCCCCTCAGCTACCGAGATCACCGGATACGAGACCTGGCATGGCGACGTAAAGGTTTACCTGTATGGCGTTTTCTCCGTGGCGGGCAAGCCGGGTGTGCTGGTTGATGGTCAGGTGCAAAACACCAACACCATTACCGGCCGCGGGGTGAAGGCATTCCTGAGTTTTCCAACCACAACCGGTGAAGTGGAACTGCGCTATGCGATCAGTTATGTGAGTGCCGATCAGGCGAAAAAGAATTATGAGCAGGAGTTGAAAGGAAAGTCGTTTGCCGCCATAGCCGATAACGGAAAAAGGATATGGGAAGAAACGCTGACACAGATAAAAGTGGAGGGCGGTACCGAAGCCCAGAAGCGTTCTTTCTACACGGCCTTGTACCGTTGTTACGAAAGAATGGTCGATGTATCGGAGAATGATCAATACTACAGCGGCTACAATAAACAGATCAATAAAGACAAACGTCCTTTTTATGTGGATGACTGGGCCTGGGATACTTACCTGGCGCATCATCCCCTGCGCATGATCCTCCATCCGAAGCAGGAGGAAGACATGCTGCAATCGTACGTGCGTATGTACGAGCAAAGCGGCTGGATGCCCACCTTCCCGGTGCTCTTCGGCGACCATGCCTGCATGAACGGATTTCATTCATCGGTAGTGGTGCTCGATGCCTGGCGCAAGGGACTGCGCAACTTCGATATACAAAAAGCCTATGAGGGAATGCGTAAGAATGCGACCGATGCAACCATCATTCCCTGGCGCAATGGTCCTAAAACAGCACTCGACGATTTCTACCACAGTAAAGGATACTTCCCGGCCCTGGCTCCTGGCGATAAAGAAACGGAAGCTCTCGTCGATAAGTTTGAAAAACGGCAGGCGGTAGCGGTTACCCTCGGTACCAGCTACGACGACTGGGCGCTTGCACAGCTGGCGAAAGACCTCAATAAGCAGGACGACTACCAACGCTTCTCTGCCCGCGGCCTCAATTATAAAAACCTGTGGCATCCCGAAAAGAAGTTCTTCCTGCCCAAAGATGATAAGGGCAACTGGATCAACATCGACCTCAAGTTCGATGGCGGTCCCGGCGGCCGGGATTATTACGATGAGAACAATGGCTGGACCTACCTGTGGCAGGTGCAGCAGGATATACCCGGCCTGATCGACCTCATGGGCGGTAAGCAGGTATTTGAGAACAGGCTCGATCAATTGTACCGCGAAGGCCTTGGCCGTGGCAAACATGAGTTCTGGAATAAGTTTCCCGATGCTACCGGCCTGGTAGGACAGTTCTCCATGGGCAACGAACCCAGCTTCCATATTCCCTACCTGTACAACTTCACGGGCTCACCGTGGAAAACACAAAAGACCACGCGCTTCCTCCTGGATGTATGGTTTCGCGATAACGTGTTCGGCATTCCGGGCGATGAAGATGGTGGTGGCATGACAGCGTTTGTGGTATTCTCCTCGATGGGCTTTTATCCTGTAACACCTGGTTTACCGGTGTATACTATCGGCAGTCCGCTCTTCAGTAAAGTCACGATCGATCTGCAAAACGGTAAGCAATTCCGCCTCACGGCCAACAATTGTTCCGTAGTCAACAAATACATCCAAAGCGCGAAGATGAATGGCGTGGTGCTCAATACGCCCTGGTTTACCCATGATCAATTGATGAGTGGCGGACACCTGGAACTGGAGATGGGCCCCAAGCCCAACAAGAGCTGGGGCACCGGAAGCGCGGGGTTTTAGGAAGGAAATTTTCTGTTGCAGTACCACGAATTGCCTGCCTTAACAAGGCGGAGCACCGTAAGGACAACAACGGAAGGCTGTAAAGCCGACTAAATAATTTCTGCGCCTGATAGTTATCGGGAACAGGGATCATTGCTGAAACGAGGGGTGCAGCTTTAGGCAGTAGGGCTGTACCCTGGTTTTCGGCTTGTACACCAAAACTTGACCATATGAGAATATTACCAGGGCTTATTATGATGCCTGCTTTATGCGTCGTCCTTTGCTGTTCAAAGAAGGGAGGCAACAACCCGGCACCGCCCGATCCTCCTGAACCACCGCCGGTAAAGGAAGTGGTGTACGATGAAACCGGTTGCCTGTACACTTCTTATGATAAGCTCGTCATGGCAGGCTATCAGGGATGGTTTGCCGCCCAGGGCGATGCATCGGAAAGGGGCTGGTACCATTACCAGAATGGCAATTGTGGTGGTTTCCTGCCAGGTTGCTCGTCCGTCGATTTCTGGCCCGATATCTCCGAGTACACGAAGAAATACAAATCGCCTTTCCAGTTTGCGAATGGTACCGATGCATATCTGTATAGTCCGTACGATGAAGAAAGTGTCGATCTGCATTTCAAGTGGATGAAGGACTACGGTATTGACGGCGTATTTATGCAGCGTTTCGTTGGAGAGATAAAGCCTGACAATGTGAAGGGCAAGCGGCATTTCAACAAGGTATTGGAGAATGCCCTGAAAGCGGCGAAGAAATATAGTCGCGCCATTTGCGTGATGTATGACCTCAGCGGTTGCTCGCCCGAAGATGTGGCCTATCTCGAACAGGACTGGAACGAATTACAATCGCTCTTCGCGCTGTTCGATAACAAGCAGAACCCTACCTACCTGCGGCACAATAAAAAGCCACTGGTGGTGATCTGGGGTGTAGGGTTTAATGATAACCGGAAATACACGACAAGTGATGTCGACAAACTGGTTGACAAGATCAAGGGGCCAACGAAGAAAGTGTCGGTTATGCTCGGAGTGCCTTATTACTGGCGCTCGCTGAAGAATGACACGGATCCTTCCGCCGCTTTGCATACGCTCATCAAAAAATGCGATATCGTATTGCCGTGGGCGGTGGGCCGCTATGGTAATGACAATTACAATAATGTGGCGGGCCTCGAACTGATTGGCGATATGCAATGGTGCGCAACCAATAATATCACGTATGTGCCGCTGGTGTTTCCGGGATTCAGCTGGGGCAACCTGAAAATGGATGCCACTCAATACAATTCGATACCGCGGTACAAAGGAGACTTCCTGTGGAAGCAGGTGGCAGGGGCGAAGAACCAGGGGGCTCAAAGTTTGTACGTGGCCATGTTCGACGAGATCGACGAAGGGACGGCCATCTATAAATGCGCCAGGGAATCTGAACTACCGTTGCATGGCAGTCGCAAATTCGTTGGCATCGAGAACGAAGTCGCCTCCGATTATTACCTATGGCTTACCGGAGAAGCCGGTAAATGGTTTCATGGCGCAGCAGGTTATACTGCTACCAAACCTATACGATAAACATTTTCCATAATGCAAGTGAACATTCCAACCCCGGTATGTTTCTACATGCCGGGCTTGAATGTTACCCTACAGGCATCGATTGCCGGGAACTCACAACAACTCAACACCAAAAATGAAAACAAACGTATTGATCTCGCTAACCGTGTGCCTGTTCATGTGCGTTGGATTGCAGGCGCAGTCAAAGCACAGTAAGGAAACGAAGTACCCCAGTTACAAAGGATTGGTGATGGCCGGTTACCAGGGATGGTTCCGGGCGCAGGGCGACGGCACCAACGCCCGGCGTTTTGCCTATGGCAGCGAAGAACGTACAGGCATCGATATGTGGCCCGATGTAGCTGAATACGCAAAGACCTATGAAACACCCTGGAAACTGGCCGACGGTAAGCCCGCCCGTTTTTTTAGCAGTCACGATAAAAGTGCGGTCGATCTGCATTTCAAATGGATGCAACAATATGGAGTAGACGGCGTATTCATGCAACGCTTTTTCGGCAATGCGAAAGGGCGGGATAGTGCCTCCTCCACTATTCTGAAAAATGCCTTCGAAGCGGCATCCAGGTACGGCCGGGCCATTGCGGTGATGTATGACCTTTCCGGGCTGCGTGGTTCCAATGAAGACTGCAGCGCTTTGATTGAAGACTGGAAGTTCCTGGTCAACCAGTTAAAAGTAACCAACCAGCCGGGTGCGAAAACCTATTTGCAGCACAATGGCAAGCCGGTAGTGGCCATTTGGGGCGTGGGATTTCCCGACCGGCCCTATAATATCCGGAATATCGGGCTGGAGAAACTGATCGACTTTTTGAAGAACGATCCGGAGTATGGTGGTTGTGCCATTATGCTCGGCGTGCCGGCATTCTTTCGCACGTTGAATGCCGATTGTTTACCCGATCCTTACTTGCACACACTGATCAAACAATGCGAACTGGTATTGCCGTGGAATGTACAGCGATACAGTCCGTTGCTGCATAATGATATGGACCGTTTCCGCGACAATACGATCGCCGACCTGGAATGGTGCCACGAAAACAAAGTGGAATATGTACCCTGTGTATATCCAGGATTCAGCTGGCATAACCTGAGCAAGTATGAATTCCCCGACGACGTGAAGCCGGTGGCTTCGATTCCCCGGCAGGGTGGCCGGTTTTACTGGCAGCAGATCACTACCGCCATCAACGCTGGCGCATCAATGCTCTATGTGGCCATGTTCGACGAGGTAAACGAAGCGACGGCGATCTTTAAGGTAACGGACGCACCGCCGGTTAGTACAGTAACCTCCTTTGTTGGCAATGACGGAAAGCCATCGGATCATTATTTATGGCTTACCGGGGAAGCAGCAAAGATGCTGCGCAATGAAAAGCCGCTCAGCTTGAAAATGCCGGAGCGGAAATAGATGTTGAAGTCTTACATCTCACGCTGTTGTGTGAATGGCCTTTTTCAAAAAATACTTTAAATATGAGAAAATTAATGCCCCAATTAGAAGAATCTTAATGCCCTGATTAATCCCCTGCGGGTATTTTCAACATTCGATTCTTTTAACCCTTTTGCTTTGATTTGAACCATTGCCGGGTAATTCCCGCAATAGTTTTTGAACAATTCTAAAACTAACGAACATGCTGCCGGAAAAGAAATTTGCGCGCTGCTTTCATCCTCCTTGAGCGCCATCATTCCACCTTGTCAATAATCTCCTTGTTTAAACTTGCAATTTTCAACGATGATCTTGCAAAAAATACACATATGAATAAAATAAACTACCTGCTTTTGATGATTTTCTTAATCCCCGTGAGTCTATTCGCACAATCGACCCAGGTTCGTGGTGTGGTAAAGGACTCCGCTTCCGGAAGCCCGCTGAACGGCGTTTCTGTTCAGCTGAGGAGCGCCAAGGGGAAGCTTGCTGAGACGATCACCAATATCAATGGAGAATACCAACTCCAGTCAACAACAACTGCTACCAGGATCATTTTTACCCACATGGGTATGGCTACTATTGATGAAAAAATCGATGGCAGAACCGAAATCAGTGTTATTCTGGCGCCCACTCCACTGAATCTTGGAGACGTGGTGGTGGTAGGTTATACCTCCCAGAAAAAAGAAACGCTCACCGGTGCGGTATCGGCCATTAAGGGATCTGAAATGGTTCGCACCAGAACGGAGAACACGCTGAATACCCTGACAGGTAAAGTACCTGGGGTGCGTGTTGTTCAGAAGAGCTCCCGGCCCGGTTCCTACGACGCAACGATCGATATTCGTGGCATGGGGGCGGGCAATCCGCCGGTGCCACCACTATTTGTCATTGATGGGATCGTTCGCGATAAAGATTACTTCGCCCGTATGAGCCCCGAAGAAATTGAGAGCGTTTCTGTACTGAAAGATGGATCAGCTGCCGTGTATGGCCTGCGTGCCGGCAATGGCGTTATCCTGGTTACCACTAAAACCGGTAAATCGCAAGCTGGCAAAGTGGATATTATTTTCAACTCCAGCTTTTCAAACCAGCAATACCTGTATGTTCCGGAAGGGGTGAATACACAAGACTATATGACCCTGAGGAATGAACAGAACTGGCAGGATTTCGGAGGAAATTACCTGGTGCGTCGGAATCCAATTTTTACTGATGAGCAAATGTCTCCTTATAAGAACGGAACCAAACAGTCGTACTACTGGATGGACGAAGTGTTCAGGAAAAATACGCCTCAATATAACACCAGTCTGAGCGTAAGTGGTGGTAATGAAAAGATACGCTACTACTTTAACCTGGATTATACAAAACAGGAAGGTTCTTATAAAAGCGGTGATCTGAAATCGGAGCGATGGGCCCTGCGCAGCAACCTCGATGCCCAGATCACAAAAGGACTGAAAGCAAGGGTTCAAATTGGAACGATATTGACGACCACGCAACAACCCAATGGTTCGGGTTGGTCAACTTATAAGGCTGCCTGGCTGATGCGTCCGGATGCACCTTTTTATGCCAACGATAATCCGGCCTACCCCAATGGCGACAATAATTTACTGTATGATGGCAACAACATGATCGTACAAACCAATGCCGATTACGTTGGGTTAAACACCGACAGGGACAAGAGATACAATGGAACCCTGCGACTGGAATATGAGATACCCGGCATCAAAGGCTTGTCGGCAAAAGGGTTGTTCGATTACTCCATGCGCCTTCCCGATTACAATAATTACCACCGGGCTTTTAATTTATTCCGCTTTAATCCAAACGATAGCACCTATTCCACGGTACCAAGGTCTGTACCTTCCACGATAGAAAAGGGCACCAGTACGATCTATGAAAGAACCATGCAGGCTGGTTTATACTATGTTAATTCTTTCAGCAGGCATAATGTCACCAGCTTCCTTACGTATGAGCAAACCTATAATCAATTCGATGGCTTTAGCGCTTTCCGCGAGATCATGGTTGAATCTCAATACCTGTTTGCAGGGGAGGACAATCGTCAGCGTGCCAACGGGCAAACTCCTTCGGACCGTGCCAGCAAGTCTTTGATAGGATCAGTAACGTATGACTTTGGCCGAAAATACCTGGTAGATTTTAAGTTCCGCTATGATGGATCTTCCCGTTTCCCCGATGGCAAGCGTTTTGGATTCTTCCCGGCAGTATCGGCTGGCTGGCGCTTGAGCGAAGAACGATTTATCAAGAATAATGTTGAATTCCTGTCAGAATTGAAGTTGCGAGGTTCTTATGGAGAAATGGGTGATGACGGTTCTGCGGGCAACTATCCGCCAACACCAGGATATAACCTTACTCCCAATGAAAGGGGTTGGTATTTTGGCAATCCACCCGTGTTGAATGGTGGTGTTACTCCTTCTGCCATTCCGAATCCCAACCTGACCTGGTATAAAATAAAGAGTTACAATGCCGGTATTGATTTTGGTGTCCTGGATAATAAGATTACCGGCACCATTGAAGTGTACAGAAGAGACCGTTCCGGATTACTGGCAACAAGTGCTGCCGTTGTTCCGGGAACAGTTGGTGCCAACTTACCCCAGGAAAACCTCAACAGCGACCGGAACTTTGGTTATGAAATATCTGCAGCTTATAAAAACAAATACAGGGGCCTGTCTTATTATGTATCTGGTCAGATCTCTGCTACCAAGTACATGCGGACCGATTGGCTTGAATCAACAGCCAGCAATTCTTACGACAAATGGAGGAACCGCACAGCCAACCGCTACCAGAATATCTGGTGGGGCAATGAGTCGGGTGGCATGTTCTCCTCTTTGAATGAGATCCGGAACTTCAGTCTCCCCATGGGGCAGGGTGCATTGCCTGGTGACTGGTACCTGACCGACTGGAATGGTGATGGTGTGGTGGATGGAAATGACGACCATCCGATCGCTACCAATGGTCTTCCTGTATTTAACTACGGAATTTCAATTGGCGGCTCCTGGAAGAATTTTGATTTTGCGATGGATTGGCAGGGTGCGCATGGTGTTTATGTGCAATATGGTGAAGTACTTGTTGAGGCATTGCCTTTTGGCGGACAAAATACCTTGTCATGGTTTATGGACCGCTGGCGTCCGGAAGATCCGAAAGCCGATTATTTCAGTCCGAACACCAAATGGATTTCCGGCTACTATCCGGCAACAGGCCACGACGGGCGTAGAGCTGGCACCAACGGTGTTATGAACGCATCCTATATACGTTTGAAAACGGCGGAAATTGGCTATACGTTCAGTAGCAGAATGCTTGCGACAACCGGCGTAAAAGAACTCAGGTTCTTCGTGAGCGGGTATAACCTGTTGACCTTTACACCGCTTAGAAATGTAGATCCTGAGCGTCCTGGTGCTGCCGGCGGTGCTTCCACCAATTACATCGACTTTTATAATGACCCCATTACCAGAACCTTTACAGGCGGACTGAAACTTAAATTCTAAAAACAGTTTGAACTAGTACATCATGAAAAGATATATTTTATTATATACGGTGCTTTTGGCAATGGTCTTTTCTGCCTGTCAAAAGTTGGACCTTGAGCCTAAAGGCATACTGGGTCAACCAGAACTCTTTGGTAATGAGTTTGGCGTAAAGAAATATTTTACCGGTATTTACAACAACCTGCCCATTGAAGACTTCAACTATTACGGGAATAACAACCCGAGCGGGGGCAACGCATTCCGGCCGGATAACTATTGGGAAGCGGGCAAGAATAGCCAGGGAAACTGCAGTGGTGAGTTCTTTAATACCTGGCAGGGCGTTAACAATGGCGGTTTTGGCTACTGGCCCTACGACCGCATCCGCGACGTGAACATCTTTATTCAGGATTTTCCTACCTATAAAAGCAAGTTTTCGGATGCCGCATACAATGCTTTGATGGGTGAAGCGTATTTCCTGCGCGCCTTCTTTTATTTTGGAATGGCCAAGCGGTATGGTGGCGTTCCCATCGTTAAAACCGTACAGAACCCCCTGTCTCCAAAGGATTCACTGGAAGTTCCCCGCAATACGGAGTACGATACCTGGAAATTTATCTATACCGACCTGAAATTTGCGATAGACAATATGCCGGCAACCAGCGAGTATGGACGTGCCAATAAATTTGTAGCGGCTGCGCTCATGTCAAGGGCCATGGTGTATGCGGGTTCCATTGCAAAATACACCACGTACATGAACTATGGTTCGGAGAAGGCGTACACGGCCGGATTGGCGGGTATCGATCCGGGCAAAGCCAATGAGTTTTTCCAATACGCTGTGAATGCCGGTAAACTGATAGAAACCGGCTCTTATTCCCTGTACACGAAGAACTATCCTGATAAGGCATTGAACTTTGCCAACCTTTTCTTAGATGCAAGCTCTACCGAAAACATATTTGTGAAGGATTTTGATCAGACGGCTCCACACAATACGCGTCTGCGTCACACGTATGATGCCCTGATGGCCCCTCAGCCTGATATGTCCTCCTTTGTAGGTGCTGAGAGTTATCCTCCTTTCGACTTTATGGAGTTGTATGAAATGCCGGCCTACACGAATCCTGATGGCACACCGGTTCGGTTTACCAACAGGAGCGATATCAAGATCGATATGGAGCCGCGCATGAAGGGTACCATGTATTTTGATGGCGACTTGCTGAGAGGTAAAGCATTCAGTATTCAAAAGGGAATCTATCGTAATTATACCGGAACGGCAGCCGATGCACAACGCGGTAGCAATGGAGCGCCTATCAACAGCGGCGGTAACCGGATACTGGGTGGAAGAGGTTGGACTACCGTCATCAACGGGGTGACCTTGAATATCACGGGAGCGCATGGCCATTTCGATGATCAGGGTGGAGAGAACAACGGCTGGGGTGCGGCATTCGTGCGTAAGTACGTGAACCCGGCTCCGACGCCTGCTGAAGTATCTGTTTATACCAGCGGCACAGCCTGGATCGTATTCCGTTTGGGTGAGGTTTACCTGAATACTGCAGAAGCCCTGTATGAACTGGGCCAAAGAAATGAGGCGTTCGACTATATCGAAAAATTGCGCGTTCGTGCAGGATGTAAGGTGCCCCGGCCAGCTATCGATGCGGCAACAACCAATATAGGCACGATCAACAAAGCGAACTATCCGTATCAGATCGAAAAGTCTTTGCAGTTTATCCGCGATGAACGTGAGCGTGAACTGTACGGAGAAAATCATTGGTGGTGGGATCTTCGCAGGTGGAGGGTCGCAGACCAGGTGTTGAACCAGTTCCGTCCCAGGGTACTTAGCTGCTATTATGTGGCCAGTGAAGGAAAGTATATCTACCTGGATGAAACGAACAGGATCAACAGGACATGGTCCGCCAATAAGGCTTGTTTTTACGAACCAATCCCTGGGGGTGAAATTCAAAAGAACAGCAAGCTGTTGCCAAACAATCCCTTGTATTAACCAATTATCATTACAATCATGAAGAAGACAACTTATATAATCTTAGGGATGACGATGCTGATGTTTTCATCCTGCTATAAGAAAGACAACTGGTCAGAGCCTGACGCACGGGTGTATGGAAATATCATTGATTCCTACACCAAGAAGCCGCTGCTGACTTCTCAGAATGATTGGTCTATCCGTATCTGGGAAAGGTCCTGGAAGGAGTCGACCCCCATTAATCAAAACATCCCGGTTAAACAGGATGGTTCCTATAACAACAACAAGTTGTTTGCGGGCTCTTATGATATGCTTCCCGTGGGCGGAGCTTTCTGGCCATTCGTGGATACGGCGAAGGGTGTAACATACACCAAGGGAGGCGCTCAGCAGGATTTCACCGTGACTCCCTATTTGCAGGTAGTTGATCTCACGGCAACAGTAACGGGAACGAACCTCACGTTGACATGCCGCATCAAAGCGCCGAAACGCACGGGGCTCCCCAATCTGGTAGAAGTTAAACCTTTCATTAGCTTAACTTCATTTGTTGGTGAATCCAATTACATCAATATCGCCGAGTATAACGACAAAAGGATCCAGATCAATAAATCATGGGTCGATGAGAACGGCGATGTTGAAACGAGCAAGCTGTATACGATCGGACCATTGCCGGTTAAATCTGGTTATACTTATAACGTACGCGTGGGCGCCAACGTTAATGATACGTATAAAAAGTATAACTATTCAGAGATCAAGCAGGTTATTGTGCCGTAAATTCAAAAGATTGGCAATATGACCACATGAAAAGGGTGTCTACTGCTAATGGGCACCCTTTTCAATTTTGTAACAAACCAATAAAAGATTGTGACTGTGAACTGCATACCTCTTCGCACAACAAATACAAAGTCAAAGTTGGGCATAGTGGCCATGATGGCTATTGTGGCAATGTTTATTACTGCCAGCGCGAATGCCCAGGCTGTAACGAACAAGCAGCCAACGATCCACCGTAGCGTTAAAACCATGTACCCGACCAAAGATTGGGTCGTTGCTGATTATGTAGTGACTGATCCGAAGTTTGGGGCGAAGGCCAGGGCTGGATTCGACAACAGGGCAGCTTTCCAGGCGGCTATTGACGCTGCCTATAACAACGGAGGTGGTGTAGTGTACATTCCCGCAGGTAATTACGAGTTCCGTAGTACACAAGCCGGAACCAGGAATGTGCGGGTTCGAAAAGGTACAGAGGAAGTTAGGAAGGACTTTGAATATCAGTATGTGCTGAATCTCCCCACGAGTGTGCAGCTTCGTGGTGATTGGGCGGACCCTGAATTGCACCAAGGAAAGGTTCTCGGAACCATTCTTGAGGTGCGGGTCGGTAAAGATGCGCCCAATTATAATGGAACTGTTGAAAGTTGGTGGAACGATGCACAGGCGGGCAACGCACTCCGCACTACCCATACCAGCATAGCAGACAGGTTCATTAATATGAATCCGGGAACCGGCGTAACGAACCTGTCCATTTGGTATCCTGAACAGGACATCGACAACGTTAAGCCATATCCCTGGACCTTGTATCAGCCAGACGGCGATTGCGTGACGATGGAACGCGTAACGCTGGTAAATTCCTACAACGGGTTTTATTCGGCTCCCAGCGAACTTCATTATGTTTTAAACAGCTATATCACTGCCCTTAATACTGGAGTTGAAGTACACATATGCACCGATATTGGACGGATAGAGAATGTCAAAATATCCCCCAGGTACTGGGCCCATTCGGGGTTGCCTGGTTCGCCCTCCCTGGCAAAGGTTGCCGGCTATACGAAAGCGAACGGCACAGGATTCAATATGCACCGCTCGGATTGGGAATATGTGTCTAAACTTTATGTAAACGACTATAAGACCGGCATGTGGGTTGGCAGAGAGCCCGGCTATTTCGATACTCCCAACGCACAGTTCTACGAAATTCACATCAAGAATTGCGATACGGGAATATTTGTCCAGGCTGTTAATCCATACGGGTTGCTCATTTCCAACTCCACCTTCGAAACTGAAAAAAATGGGAAGGCCGTATATTTTTACGACGATTTCAAAACTTCCGTTCAATTCAATGGAGTAGATTTTACCGGACCTATCGTGAGCGATGGAAGTGACGGGGTAATATCATTTGAAAACTGTACGTTCAACTCTCCCAACGAATATGCCCTCAAAATAAACAAAGGTAATGTACTGCTAACGCAGAGTGCGTTTAAAGGGCCTGCGGGCCACGTATGGCTGGGTCAGGACGTCTCTACGCTCAAATCGGTGAATTCCGGCTATAATGGCAAGCTGGACATCAAAAATGACAGCAGATCCGCCAAAGTCGAGATCAAAAGCGGCAAAGAATATGTATTTGCCCCGATCCCGAAAAATGTGGTGACAGACATTAAAGTACATCCCAGGCCGGCGTCTGATAAAGTGTTGAGGGTTGATCTGCCAAGGGTAACAGGTTTTAACAATGAACAACCGACAGAAGATGTATCGGCACTGTTGCAAGCGGCGCTTAACAACATGAAGGCGGCAGGCGGCGGTACCGTGTACCTGCCCGGTGGTAGATATCTGGTGAACAATCCCATCAAAATTCCTTCGGGCGTTGAACTGAGGGGCACATGGGACGTGCAGCACCATACGCAGAATGGTGGGGTTGGCCTGTTTACCACCTATGCCGGCGGAGCAGCCGGGGAAAAAGGTCCTTCGCTGATACAACTTGCGGCAGGGGCAGGTATCCGGGGATTGACCATAGCGCAACTTAATATAGCAACAGACGGTGCTACCGCAGAGAATCCCCGGAAGACGCCGTTCCTGATTCAGGGACAAGGTCAAAATGTGTACATCGTTAATATAACATCGATCGGTGATAAAGGACTGGACCTCGCTTCCTTTAATAGCAGCGGCCACTATGTTGACTATTTTGCTGGCGTACTGGCAAGAGCAGGCATTTGGGTAGGTGGCGGAGCTAAATTTGGATTTATACGGAACATGCAGCTCAATCCGCATTACGGATCACGGCTTCCACAAGGAGGGCAGGGTTATCCGAGAGTATCTTTGTCACGCTTCCTGCAATCAAATTGCAGTGCCCTTAAATTCGCCGATATTAAGAACCAGACGATATTCAATAATTTCGTGTATGGGTCATTTTACGGGCTGCATTTCCTGAAGGATGCAATAACGGGTAAGTATCCCGGAGAGATGACGGTGATCGGTCACGGTTCAGACGGCTGCTCGTATTCTTTATTTGTTGAAGATGCAGACCAAAATACCAAATTGATCGCCATTAATTCCGAATTGGTTTGTACACGAACAGCAGAGCCTGTGAGATCCTATATTCTTATGGGGGGCGAAGCGAATACCGGCAAAGTTCATCGGGATGCTCAGCTTATCCTATACAATACTGCATTTTGGGGCAGTCCTACCATAGGGGCTATCATAAATAATGGCACAGTGCGTTTTCAACAGGCAAACTTTCAGCGATCCGGCGCACCTGGTATAGACAACAGAGGCGGAAAAGTGCATGTATACTCTTCTTATTTTGCACAAAAAATGACGGGGGAGGCTACGGGCAACAACGTGTATACAAAGCTACATGCAGCCAACATCTCAACAGAGCTCACGAATAACGCTTACATCTCCGGGTACAGCGAAAGCAATACCCAGGCGGGCAAGATCTACGGAACTGATATTGCTCCCGACAAGAAGTAATAAGCCTGAAATTTCTGTAGAAAGTTAACAATAGCCGGCCACGCCGGCTATTGTTTTATTTGGATTCGGGTGAATGATATTATCGGTAATGCGCATGTGTTGGCGGTGTGGAGGATATTGGTTATTTTAGGCTTAACCACCTAAACCCTTACACGCTTGAGCAAACCATTTAAATGGCTGATCGGGATCAGCATCGTCTTCTCCGTGATCGTGCATTCCAGTAAGTTATGGCATCCACTTTTTAAACAATGGGATATATACATTGATTGGTTCCTGCTGGTCGTATTCCTGGCAATGCTAGTCATTGGCGGGGTGCAGCTTTACTACCTGAAACGTGAAAAGTGGAATAACCCGTCGAGGCGCAAGGTGGTGCTCCTGTTGCTGGTGACATTGATTGCCGCCTGGTTACTCCCTACTGCGAAATACGTGCAGAATGTGCATGGCCGGGAATGGCTGGTAGGGGATAATGAAGTATATTCCGGAGCTCATTTGCTACTCAGGTTTAAATCAAACAACCGGTTTACGGATGAAGGTCAGGTTGATCAAACTACACGCATCCATGGATCGTATGAAATAAAGGACAATGAATTGGTGCTGGAGTATGATAAAGAAATGAAACTCGGCTACCGTTATGCCTCTGTAATCGCTATTCCTCCTTATCCTGCCTTGCCCGATTCGGCTAAGGCTGGAGGATTGAAGAAATACACCCCTGTTCTCTCTGCAAAAGGCGAGGGTAGAAATCCCAATCGCCGGTTTTACAGGATCGTGAAATACGATTCCAGTTACCTGGCACCCAGGCGCAGGTAGATGTTCGATCGTTTTATGCTTACTCCTGCTTACCCTTAAAATAGAAATTCATGACCCGGAAATTGAAGATGTTAATTGGGATTTGTGCCTGCTATTTTTTGATCGTTCATTCGGCTTACTATTGGGAGCGGTACTTCGAAGGCTGGAATTTATTGTTCAGCATTGTATTAGGTATTTCATTTTTAGTATTGGGTATAGTATGGTTACGACTGGTGTTTCTTCTTTTTAAAGAACGAATGGCCAATAAGTCGAGAGTGGTTGTTGTGGCTGTATTAATGG
This sequence comes from Paraflavitalea sp. CAU 1676, assembly GCF_029223285.1. GTDB lineage: Bacteria > Bacteroidota > Bacteroidia > Chitinophagales > Chitinophagaceae > Paraflavitalea. The sequence continues at coordinate 175,331 of NZ_JARHUJ010000002.1, forward strand.
CGGTGCTGGCGTCGGTGTTGTTTATCCGCACTGATCAATTCCTCGACGACCGGGTTGGTGAAGATTGGCTGGTGGCAGGGCACGAGGGAGCAGCCAATTGTACGAGTAAATATAGGTTCAGGACAAACGGACGGTTTACCGAACTGGGTGTATGTTTTGATATTTCCCGGAATGCCGGTAACTATACAGTAAAGGGCGATACACTTTTTCTAACCTATGATCATGCGCATCGGCAGAATTACGATTATGCGCTGATACTTCGGGATTCTCTATTTCATAATAAACTGGACAAGCCAATACTGCTTCTTATGAGCAGGAAGGACACGGGAATACAAGCTCCCTACGGAATTTCTGTGTGGGATACTTTGCAGCCTCGACCTGCTCCATGATCAAAGCCAACTGTATCGCTGCCTTTTTCCTACCTTTATTCTCTGCATGAATGGAACTATTCAAAAGGCCATCGGGAGGGAAATTAAGGCGCTGTTTGAGCTGAAGAAAACAGAGAGGCTTTGGCATATACCTGTCCTGGCTTCACTTTGTGTGGGCATACCACTACTGGCCGGACTGTATTTCAATAAACTCAACTACGGCATATTGGCCTGTACCGGCGGGCTGGTTATTCTGTATCTGCCTTCGGGTACCGTTGCCTCCCGGATGATCACGCTAATCTCCTGTTCATTCGGCTTCATGGTGTCACTGGCCATTAGCCTGTGTTTCAGTTTCAATCCCATCGTTTCATCGATTGTTCTTGGGCTCTTTGCTTTTGGCGTTCACTGGATCAAGCATTACTTTCACATGAAGCCGCCCGGCAGTTTCTTCTTCATCATGATCGCCTCTATTGGCAGTTGCATGAAGTTTGATCTGGAGGCCATTCCTACCCGCGTTGGATTAATAGGTATGGGTACTATGTTTGCGTGTATCCTGGCTTTCTTTTACAGTCTTTACATTACCCGCATATATCCTCCAAAAGAGGAGGCGTCGGTAACCCCTAAGAAATACATGGATGTGGTGGAGTCGGTGATCGTGGGAGGTTTTATGGCGCTATCACTGCTGGTGGGTCATCTCTTCAAACTCGATTTTCCTTACTGGCTGCCTATTTCCTGTGCCGCCGTGATGCAGGGCATTACCTTACAGCATGTGTGGCAGAGAAGCTTTCAGCGTATCCTGGGCACATTCATTGGGCTCGGGTTGGCGTGGTTATTCCTGCAATTTCATTTAACGCCCCTCCATATCTGCATAGCTATACTGGCGTTGCAATTCATTATCGAAGTGCTGGTGGTGAGGCATTATGCGCTGGCGGTGGTGTTCATTACCCCCATGACGATCTTCCTCGCGGAGGCCTCGGGTGCGCTGGTGCGCCATCCCAATGAGTTGATCGTGCTGCGTTTTTGGGATATCACGCTGGGCAGTTTGATCGGCGCCCTCGGTGGATGGATCTTGTACCACGAGCAATTGTACTACCACGCCTCCCGCCAGATCCGGCGAACGAAGTATATATTCTCCCGTAAGAAAAAGAAGTAGGTATTACAGAACTTCCGGCCTTCTCCAGTCTTCCCGGCGGATCACCATGGTGATGGCGGTCCATTGTTTACCATTTACTTTTCGCAATAGTTGCTTATTGGGCACCACCCGAAAGCCTACTTTTTGGTATACATGGATAGCGGTGGTATTCCAGTCGAAAACGAGGAGGTGCACGACGGTCCGCTTTAATATATCGAAAGCATAGGCGAGGAGGTGATGGGTGAGCAAAGTGCCGAGACCTTTGCCTCTTGCCCGGAGGTCACCGATCAGTAGCCGGACGAGATAAGTAGCGCCATCTTCTTTGTGGTAGATCTCCCCATGGCCAACAACATCTTCGGTGGTCGTTTCTACAACTTTAAAGACGTGGCGGTTGGGATCGTGCAGGCTTTGGTGCAATTGGTCGGCCGTGAGTGGAAAGGAAAGGGTTGGGCCTCCAAATTGCATTAATGCATCGGGACTATCGATCCAGGCAATGAGCCGGTCGAAATCAGTTGGGGCAAACTGTTCCAGTTTAATCATACAGCAAGGAATAAAGCGGCAAAATACGTAAACCTAGTTATATAAGGGCCAGAAGATATCCGGCCAGTGCCCCGCCCAAAACGATGAAAGCAGTATTGATGGCGGGCCAGCTAAGCAGCACGGCAAATCCCAGTATGGCAATCAACAGGGTACGCCAGTCTGAAATGGACAATTTACCCATTTCAAGGCAGATGGCGAGGATGAGCGCAACAGATGCGGCATTGACCGTATTGAGAAAAGCGGCCATGGCAGGCGACTTCCGCAGATAGGGGATGAGCGGATTCAATAATCCTACAAAGAGGAAAGAGGGCAGGAAAATGCCGATGGTAGCGGCGATGGCGCCGGATAGGCCACTCAATTGCCAGCCTATAAAAGTTGCGGAGGAGAATACCGGACCAGGGGTAAACTGACCTACAGCGATGGCATCCGTTAATTGTTGGCGCGTCAACAGGTGGGTGCTCACCAGGTCAGCATCGAGGAGGGCGAATAAAACATATCCGCTTCCGTAGAGAATGGCCCCTGTTTTCAGGAATATCCAGAACAGCTTCCAATCGAAACCAACAGGCAGGTTCGCACCGATCTGTAACAGCACGAGCGGGAAAAATGCAGTAGCTGAATGGCTGCGTTTTTTTGCGAGGTGTACAATGATGCCCGCAGCTCCCGCGGCAAACAATAGGATGATCTCATTGATGCCCCAGAGTGCCAGGGCAGCGACGATAATGCCGGTAATGATCAACTGAACGGACGAGAATGCTTTTTTACCCAAAGAGATCATGAGGGAAACGATCACGGCAATGATAGCAGGTTTGATGCCATAAATAAACGGAGCAACTTCCGGCAGCTGACCATATTGATGGTAGGCCCAGGCAATAATACCTGTGAGAATGACGGCAGGGAAAATAAAGCAACATCCGGCAACGAGCAGACCTTTCCAGCCGGCGCGCTCCATGCCACAGTGCATGGCCATTTCGGTTGAGTTCGGACCGGGTATGAGGTTAGTAGCGCCCACAAGGTCAAGAAAATACGCTTGGGTAAACCATTTTCTCTTTTGAACTACTTCCCGCTCCATCATGGCGATGTGGGCAGCTGGGCCGCCAAAGCCAATAAGGCCGAGTTTAAGAAATAGCCTGGCTACTTCAGCCAACTCACTGCGGTGCTGTTTACCGGATGCGTTCATACTACCAAAAATACATTTGAAGATTGATTGAGCGGGCTTTAACTTGGGAAACTATGGCGAAGCAATTAAAGAAGGCATCCACCACACCGGGCAAGACTACGAAGAAGCCAGCTGCCTATGTCACAGTCGATGAATATTTGCAACAGTTGGAAGGTTCGCTGTTAGAAACATTACAAGTGCTTCGAGAAGTGATCCTCTCTACGGATAAACTGATCGGAGAACAGATCAAGTGGAATTCCCCCGCCTTTTACTACACCGGCGCTATGAAGCCTTTCGATCCCAAAGAGTATAAACGTGATATCGCTGTGGTGAATATTTACCGCAAAGAATATGTACTACTTGTGTTCCCTACCGGTGCACGAATTAATGATACTTCGGGACTGCTGGAAGGCAACTATCCTGATGGTCGTCGAATGGTAAAGATCCAGAGCGTTGATGATCTTAAAACAAAGGAGAAAGTGCTTCAGCAGGTCATCAAAAAATGGCTGGAGGGGGTGGAGTAGGAGTGTTACAGTCGGTCACAGAGGCCATGTATTTGTCCGCCTTCATTATCAATTCTGTGTTGCAGGATCGGCTAAGAATGTCCTTTAGCGCTATTAGGTTCAACCAATATTATGATCTTATACCGCTATTTGGATTTTCCCCGGATGTTATTGTCTCGGAACGCCTTAAAAAGGCCATTGAGCTATCGAATATAAAAGGCGTGACCATCGAAGAAACACCCTACGAGGTTATAATGCCAGACCTCAAAATAAATGTTTAAAACCGCTATCATCCCTACATACCAAAGTTTAGCCTTCCACAAACCGGTAGCTGGCATGTGTGTCATAGTTGATGCCGTGTTTCTTTTTCAATTCCTGGATGTAAGCATGTTGTTGTTTAGTGTGCGGACTGGCCACTGCTTCATTGTTGCCCACCACTTCAAACGTATGCAGCAAGGTTTCTTCCATAAGGCTGTCGATGGTCATATTCTTGTGGGCTGCGAGATCATGCAGTAGTGCGACCAGCCGTTTCTCCAGGCGCAGCGGCACCTCAACCCGTTCGATCTTGACAGGGTCGCCAAAGGCGGGCAGGTAATGACCAAAGGAAAGCTGATTACCCCAGGGGTCGCGCACGCTGTAGTCGCGCATCGCATATACACGGTCTTCCGGCTCGATAAATACATCTACATTATTGCTGCGGTGGTACTCATACAATTCATCGGCATTGCTGACGACAAAATAAACCGAGTTGTAGTTGGGCTCGCCAAAGTACAGGTGCACCGAAACATCGCCCAGGTTGACGCCCGCGATCTCCGGTGGCTCGCCCATCGTAAAGCCATGGGTAAAACCCAGCTTATTGCAATAATAGTCCACGGCTGTATGAATGTCTTTCACCAGCAGCATAGGATGCACGCGTTCGCATTCGATCTTGGGGGGCATAGAACCTGTTTTTCTAAAGTTAGACAATGCCGCACGATTGAAGGAAGAATATACAATAAACCCCATGATTTATCAATTGAATCGTGGTTATTGATCGGTTACCTTTACCCGGAATCATAACGCCATGAACCTTACCATTACCCATATAGACACGGCTTGCATACTTCTTGACATCAATGGATTCAGGATACTGACCGACCCTACGCTCGATAAAGCCGGCCATCGTTACCACCATGGCTTTGGCGCTGTATCCCGTAAAACCGACGACCCGGCGCTGCCGCCGGTCGACCTGCAGCAGGTTGATCTAATTTTGCTTAGTCATCACCAACACAAAGATAACCTCGACACCAGGGGCAAGGAATTGCTCGACCGCAGCAAGGCACCCATACTTTCTACTCAGAAAGCTGCCCGGGAGTTGCCACGTGTTACAGGGCTCGCCAACTGGCAATCAATTGAAATCGACACACCCCGCGTAAAAGGCCTGCGTATTACCGCCACACCGGCTCAACACCACCCGTGGTGGATCCCGGAGTTTATATCCGGTCCGGTCATCGGCTTTGTAATTGAATACGACGAGCAGCGCAACGGCGTCATTTATATTTCCGGCGATACCGTTTACTTCAATGGAATAGATGAGGTGGCGCGACGCTATAACATCGATGTGGCTATTCTCCATGCCGGCGGGGTGCAGTTCCGTTACCTGACCGGCTTCGGCATCTATACTATGAACAGCAAACACCTGCTGCAAACGATCAAGGCGCTCAATCCAAATAAGATCATTCCCATTCACTACCGGGGCTGGTCGCACTTCAAAGAGAAGGAAGCCACCTTGCGGCAGACCATACACGGGAGTGCTTACATCAGCGATAAAACCATTTTCCTGCAGTCTGGTGAACCTTTCGTGATTCCGGTCAACTGACCGTTGCCGTACGATGGGCTGTATCGAAACCGCACAGGCTATAAGATCGATAATATCTACCCGGTTGAAAATGATGCAGGTGGAAATGGGCACCGTGTTTGTGCTGGTAACAGGCAAAAACCAGCTTTCCTCATATGAAGTACCTTAATTCATCCTTACCGGCCTACGTTGTTGCACTGATCCTGCTTGCTTCGTTTCAATGCATATCGCCCGGCGTACAGGCACAAGCTCCGTCTGCCTCTTTTAAACTACCCATTCCTGCGGGCTTTACGACCGAAGAATTTCCCCTGCCTCCCGATTTTGCCCCCACTTTTACCTTCAAGGGCGTAGAAGAGATCAGGTTTCACCCTGGCTGGGGCGATTCAACCAGTAAGGGCTATTGGAGCTACACCTATCTCTGGTGGCTGGAGGGAACACCTGTCATTAACGAGGCAGCTTTAACGTCGAACCTTAAGGCCTACTACGAGGGACTGGTTGGTCGCAATATCACCAGCCGCAAGATACCTGCTGAGAAGGTAGTGCCTACGGTAGTCTCGATCAAAAAAGCGCAATCAAAGGGCAATGACAAGGCCACCTTTACAGGCACTGTCAGTATGCTTGATTATATGACGCAGCGGCCCATGGTATTGCATGCCGTGATACACGTAAAAGATGCCGGTAAATTGGGTAAAACAGCCGTCATTATTGAAGTGTCGCCGCAGCAGACAGGTGGAGACGTGTGGAAGCAGCTTGACGAAGTGCCTGATGGGTTCGCTATAAAATGATGCTGAGGTTTAAGTATCCACGGTAATTGCGGCAGTTACATTACTGGTCACACTTCCCGGTACTCGATCCCTTCGGGCCGGCCTTTGAAGTACTGGCCGGGATGGTAGCCGGAGAATTCTTTGAACTCATGGATGAAGTGCGACTGATCGTAATAGCCGCACTCGTAAGCTATATCTGTAAGCGACTTGTAATCGCTGCCGTACTGACTGAGCGCCGATTGAAAGCGGATGATCCGAGAATACACCTTGGGCGTAAAGCCGGCATATTCGGTGAACTTCCGCTCAAACTGCCTTTGCGATAAATTGAATTGAGCAGAAAGCTGTTCAACGGTCTTTAAGGATCTTGCATGCACCACCTGTTTTACAGCTGTTTGGATCACCTGCTCTTTTGGCTTTTGTTTGTTGAGTTGCTCCAGCAGAAACTGGCCTAGTATTCGTGCTCGCTGAAGGTTGTCGCCGGCCATCATGATCTGTTCTTCCAACAGTTTGCCGGGTACGCCCAGGAATTGATCGAGATTGATCATGTGGTTCGTTACATTGGGCGATGCATGACCAAATAACTGCGGTATGGCGAAAGGGTAGAGGTAGGCGCCAAATATGCCAAAGCTCTCCTGCGTTACAAACCGCTTGAAGTGGCGCGACTGCGCGTGGAGTAAAGAGAAGTTATACAACGGACCGGTTTGTTCTTCCTCACCGGGATTATGAAACATACCCTTGTAGTGGAAGACTAACTCTGCACAACCGTCGGCCATAGCCCGGTATACATACGAAGTGCCGGGCTCCACATCATGCTCAAAGACCCAGAAGGCCCGCACATAGGGTGCCAGCGGTGGAGGTGGAGCAATGGTATAATAGCGGGTGCTCATATTACTGCTTCCTAAAGGTAACCTATTTGCGGGCCAATTGCAAGGCGCCTCGAGGCAGAACGGCGCTCGATCTGTAACAGGTTCATTACCCTTTGTCTACGCACTTATAGATTCTGTCTCAACATCAACTTGTAGTATGCCACCGGCATATGGTGCAGGAATACATTCTTACCGTCTGACACAAACTCTTTTGCATATTGTTCATCCGGCATCAGGATGACCGGTGCTCCCGCGCGCATATAATTGCTGCCGGGCGCATAATCGGGCTGTTTGAATTGTGGCAGGAACTTTTTAACCTGTTTGTATACGCCCCTGCCCAGGTATTTCTGAAAACGTTTTTGCGACTTGCGTGTTACACGGTTCATCGAGTTGAAGGAGTGGTTGAGGTACCAGCGTACCAGCAAGGGTTGCTTTTTGAGTGCCCCGTCAACATTGCCGAAGGGATTAGGCGTATTGAAATCTTGCAATGATTGCAGGCTGAAGGGCGTTTCGGGTACCCAGTCCTTTGCATTGACCACCGTATAGCTCCAGCCCACCCTTGTAATGAAATCATAATCGTACACATACTGCATATTGCCCGGCTTAGGAGCTGCACTGCAATACGATTTATACGTAATATCCGCGGGAAGCGCACCTGCTTTTGTTTGGTAATGCAGCCAGGAGCGCAACAGGAACGCGAGGGCGCCTCCCTGGCTATGGCCTGTAATGATAAATTCTTTGACGCCTTTCTGGTGCCAGCTTTTGATACGTTCTGCAATGCCCGGCGCCATATAGGCGATACCCAGCAACCAGCCTACATGCACGGTAGCGGCTGCGCTTTCGGCAAGCTGATAATTAAAGGGGGTGCTGTCGTTCAATTGCAGACTACCCGTTGCCGGTACCATGGCTGCATAGAAATTCTCCAGCCAGCTTTCGGCAGCTGCCACCGTACCCCGCAGGCTGATGACACCTACACGCTGATCTTTGCGTATCCAGATCTGCCATTGGTTCTTTAATCCTATTTCTGCGGAGCGATATTCGAACTGGTATTGCATAGGCGGCGGCGGTTGATCGCCCATGATAGACGAGTCGGCGATATGCCCGGCAATGCGCAACACTTCGAGGTATTCGCCTTTGTCGAAGCCGGGCTTAAGATAGGTTTGCGCCTGCAACGATGGCGGCAACACGCAAACCAATAAGAAAGATAAGAGGGTGGAAAGTGAACGAACATAGAGCAAAGGAGTTGGCTGAACCAGGCATCCCGTCATAACTTGAATGTTTGTATAAATCTACCCTATAATCGATAATTGCGCGCGATCAAGGAAAAAAATAAAAGTTGGATTAATGTATTGATTAATGTAAATTAGTAGTAGATAATTCTTCCAGTTATACATAACCACGTAACCTCCTCTCTCAAAATCCACTGTTGTTTTAACCATTATCTGTCTTCATCCTACTGCTGCCGAGACGGCATCCAATTTTCTCCTATTTATCAGTAATACCACTTAGTCGCATGTTTCTCCATGCCTGTTATAGCCGCGGGTTATAACACAGGCCATCCACTGTCCTGAAAAAACACTTCAGTCCATTATCGCATTCAAACAAGCTTTTTATCCGCTGCCATTTTGCAGCGTACAGGATACCTATTCCCTAACCTCAAAAAGAAGTGTTATGAAAACTGCTCTACTCCTCGGATTTCTTCTGCTCATGGCGTTATCCCTGTTTGCACAACTGGAAGAAGATTTTACCCCTAACCCTATTGGCTGGACACTCGATCAGGGCGCTCAATTTACCCAGGTCAGTGGCAACGATGTAGTGGTGACACCTTCCGGTGGTGGCAACAACCACGCCCGCATCGGTACACCGGCCGTTACTAAAACCTCCAACCTGTTTAAAGTATGCTTCAGCGTTACTCCCTACACCTCCAACCTCAATGCTACCGTATCATTTCCCTGCGCTACTTACATGGATGTGCTGTTCGTGAAATCCTCCGTTGCCACTTCCAACGACGCAGAAGTGCCTGCCAATATTTATGCCCGCGTCGATAACTTCCTGCTCAACACGAATGGCGGCGCCCATTGCTTCAGCTTTACATTTCCGCCGGGTGTAACGGCGGGTGACTTTAAAGTGTTCCTCTCTTTTCATGCGGCCTGTCAGCAAAATGGCGTGAAGCTGGTGCTGGATAATTTTGCGCTTAGTGGGGTAGACGAAGTTTGTGCAGGCGCTACCTGTCCGCCGGCAGCCCTCGACGACCAGTTTACCCGCATTAGTATGTCGGAACTTACTTTTAATGCCGTACTTTATGGTTCCAACCTCAACTATCCGGCTGCCGGTGCCAACTCACTCGATGCGGGTGGTACCGACAACGATCCCAATGATACCTACGCCCACCTGCAATGGAGCCTCGTAACGGCTCCGGTAAATGGCATTGTAGTTATTAATGCCAACGGGACCTGCACCATTACCAGGAATTCGCCGGCGGTTAACTCCCTCACGTTCACTTACCGGCTTACCGACGACGGGGCCGACAATAATTTTGCTACTGCGGGCGATAACCTGTTTGACGATGCTACGGTGACCGTTGCCTATACGAATATCAGTGCCCTGCCGGTGGTGCTGACGGATTTTGCCGTGGCGCGGCAGGGCAGCTCCGTCAGGGTGAGCTGGGTTACGGCGGGCGAAGTCAACAACCTGCGTTTCGAGATCGAGCGCAGTATGGGGGGCGAGCCCTACCAGGTGGTGGGTACTGTGGGCTCGAAGGCTGTGGATGGCAACAGCTCCACCGCGTTGAGTTATGAATATGCCGACATGAATAGCTCCGTGCAAACAGCGGCTTATCGCCTCATACAGGTCGACCTGGACGGCCGCCGTACCATATATGGCGCCAAATCGGTAAAAGGGATGGCAATGACGACCAAAATGGTCCTGCAACCCAATCCCGCACCAGCCGGCACCTTCTCCCTCTATTTTCAGCAGGCGGGATCCAGGGATATCCTGATCTCCGACCTGGGCGGCAAGGTCATTCAGCGCTGGGTAGGTTACGCGCAAAGCAGCCTGTCCGTAACAGGGCTTCGCAATGGTTTGTACCTCGTACAGGTCAGCGACCGGGCTACGATGGAGAAAATGGTGCAAAAGCTGGTGGTTGCTCAATAAATAGCTGTTAACCCCTGCCTCACATACACCAACGGGCCTCTTCCTCCGGGAAGGGGCTTTTTTCTTACCTTGTGGCCCAAATCGTAGCGCCCATCATGAGTAAGGTGATCATTTCAGTAAAGAACCTCGTTAAGAAATACGGACAGTTTGAGGCAGTAAAAGGGATTAGTTTCGATGTGATGGAAGGGGAGATATTCGGCTTGCTGGGGCCCAATGGAGCCGGCAAATCCACCACCCTCGAGATCATAGAGACCCTCCGGGAGAAAACAGCCGGTGAGATCACCGTCGATGGATTTGACCTCGATAAGGACCCCAATGAGATCAAAAAGATCATTGGCGTTCAACTGCAGACCTCAGGTTTTTATCCCGGCCTTAACCTGCTGGAGCTCATCGACCTGTTTGCCGGCCTGTACAACCGCGACATCGATCCCCGCGAACTGTTGCGGAGCGTGAACCTCGAAGACAAGGCAAAGAACAAGTATAAAGAGCTGAGTGGCGGCCAGAAGCAGCGTTTCTCGATCGCGACCACGCTCATCAATCAGCCCAAGATCATTTTCCTCGACGAGCCTACTACCGGGCTGGATCCCCAGGCTCGGCGCAATCTGTGGGACCTGGTTCAAAAGATCCGCGCCCAGGGTACTACTGTTATCATTACCACCCATTATATGGATGAGGCCGAAGTGTTGTGCGACCGCATCGCCATCATCGATTCGGGCAAGATCATCGCCCTGGCAACGCCCGATAAGCTGATCGATGACCTCGTGGCCACGGGTTTTGAACGGCCCAAAGAAGTGAAGAAGGCCAACCTGGAAGATGTGTTCATTCGTTTAACGGGCCACAACCTGCGGGAAGAGTAAGAGCGGAAATGCGGTGGAGTGCCCCGTGTACCAGATCGTCTTATAGCCATTCAAAAACAAATAAAATCATCCCCATGGATCTACGCTATCCCATCGGTCAGTACGAACCGCAACCTTATTCCGACAGGCAAAAAAGGATCTGGCTGCAGGATATCCAATTTCTGCCCGGTCTGATTGAACAAGCCATCGAGAACCTCGATGAAAAGCAACTGGATACTCCTTACCGCGACGGGGGCTGGACGGTGAAGCAGGTGGTGCACCACGTGCCCGACAGTCATATGAACGCCTATACACGGTTCAAGCTGGGTCTTACAGAAGACAATCCCACCATTCGGCCGTACGACGAGGTGTTGTGGGCGAAGCAACGCGATGTAGAAGTAGTGCCCATCAATATCTCTATTACATTGCTGTATGCCCTGCATACGCGCTGGCATGCCGCCATTCGCGACCTCACCGATGAACAATGGAAGCGTACGGTGGTGCATCCCGCCGCCAATAAACAAATGACCTTGTGGTACCTGCTGGGCAGTTATGCCTGGCATGGCAAACACCACGTAGCCCATATCACCAGTCTGCGCGAAAGAAAGCGCTGGTAGTACTTCCCCCGATGCATTAAGCGATAAACGGATCTACGATGGCGAGCACCTGCGTATCCGTCAATGGTTCATCGAAGGCCTCAGTAGCCGCATTCACCGAGATCGCCATACTGTTGATGTTGGTGATGGTAATGCCTGCCTGAACGGCCAGCTCTTCGCCATTGTAACTGGCTTGCACTGCGGCACCGATGCCGCCGGTATCCTTGCCGGTGATCCATGGTTTAATCGTTGTATTGCTCAGCAGGTTCCTGCGCATATAACGGATATGCGCGGCATGCCGGGCCTCTACGGAGTGGATCTTTAGCGCAGCCGTCAATACATCGTTGTTGGAGATCAGCTCGGCCGCACGGCCTTTATAGGCGCGTACGCCGGTATCTTCAAAGGTTTGTGCTACTGCCAGCAACAATTGATAATTGGTGAACACATCCTTGAAAGGTCCATTGTTGGAGCCGTTACCGGCACTGAAATCGAAAGTGGGCTTGCTGATGGGCGTGGCGCCGCTGGCCGTGATGGCTGTCTTCAGGAATGCCACGTGTGCATTTTCATGATCGCGGATGGTGGTAAAGGCGCCGGTAGGAGGGCCTGCGGGTACGATACCGCTGGCAACCGCCTTGGTATAGAATTCAGCTTCGAGGTATTCCAGCGTGAGGGCATACTGAAGTACGTCGAGAACAGAGCCTGTAGTGCCACGGCCATAGGCTTTGCTGAACATACTGCCCAGCGCGATGGGCACTGCGCTTAACGCCAGTTTGCCACCCAGCTTTGCAAATTGTTGTATGACCTTGCGGCGTGGATTCAGCCGTTCATATACCTCCGGATCGGTCTTTTCTATTGTTGTAATGAGATGTTGAATATTCATGACGCAGGTTTTATGAAGTTGGTAAATTGTTTGCATTCAACTTCGACTTCAGGAACATACCGGCAGTCGCCAGTACATCTTTGGGAGCCTTGGCCAGATCGAGCCCATTGGCATCGATCACGGTGTTGTCCGCAAAGCTGCCATTGGAGATCAGGTCGCGGATGAAGCCTGCATGCCTCGCTTCCACCGAAACGATCTTGCCGGCCAATAAAAGATAGTCGGGATTGGTGATCAGTTTGCCCGCTCCATTGTAGGCCGACACACCCAGGTCTTCAAACGCTTTGGCAGTGGCCAGCACGCTATCGCGGCTGCTGAAGTTGATCGATGAAAAGTTGACTTCGAGGGCCATAATGGCTTTAGCGCCCAGTGCATTCTTGAAGAACTCGCGGTGGGCGATCTCATGATCGCGGATGTCTGTGAGCAGGGCTGTTTCAGTGGCCGATATGCCGCTGAAAGGCGACATCATTACCTGCGTATAGAAAGCTGCTTCCAGCTGTTCCAATGCATAAGCATAATTGAGAATGCCGATATCTCCGCTGCCAAGGTCGATGCCATCGTTATTCTCGTTCTTGTCTTTTTTACAGGCGCCTGCCAGGGAGGCCACTGTAACAAGACCAGCTGTTTGGGTCAGGAATTTTCTCCTGGCCAGTCCCTTTGCATCCAGGGTAGGCTGATCTGCTGAACCATGCGTACTTGTAGGTTTCATACTTTGATTTTACAGGATGATACAATTGGTAGTCAGTGATGGTCACTGTGCATAAGAAGGCTGACACGATGCTTAAGCCGGACTTTACAGGATCAATATCAGTACAACAGGACTGAATTGTTATAACAAAAAGTAGTTGTACAATTATATACGATGTGTGGGATCTTAAAAGTTTGGTGGCGGAAATAATTTTATGAAGCTGCGGATTGTTCGGGATGCTTACCATGTATGCCGATGCAGTTGCTGTGCCGGTTTCACAATACACGAAGCTCTGCGGTGAGTGGCAAGATGCGGAGGTTTTTTAAATAAGGGAAGGCCGGCAAAAGCCAGCCCTCGTGTGAGCCTTTTAGCTCCTGGGTAACACCACATGATCGATCACAGGTGACAATATTTTTCTTGTCGTAGTTATTATTAAGCTACAGGTAGTATGAATTTTCTTTTCGCGGGAGTCGGTTTGGCAGATGTTGATATAGATACGTAAAGTACTGGGTGGCTGGATTGCCGCTTTTTATAATTTATTTCTGAGCAGGTGGCTCCTGCCATTTTTATTGGAATATCCGTCCCGCTTCGCTCAATTATCCATCCGGGAATGTATTTTTACTTTTTTAATTACAACCCGTCATTAATTTACTATCATGGCTTATTGGCTTGTAAAATCCGAACCCTTCAAATATTCCTGGGATCAGTTTGTGAAAGACAAAGAAACTTTCTGGGATGGGGTGCGCAATTATGCCGCCCGCAATTTTATGAAGGAAATGAAAAAAGGCGATCAGGTGTTGTTTTACCACAGCAATGAAGGCCTGGAGATCGTGGGCATCGCCAAAGTAACCAAAGAGTTTTACCAGGACCCAACCACCGATGAAGATGCCTGGGTGGTGGTGAACATTGCTCCTCAAAAGAAATTAAAGAACCCCGTTAGCCTGGCGCAGATCAAAGGAGAAAAACGTCTGGCCAATATGGCCCTGGTACGCCTGAGCCGTCTTTCCGTAGGGCCTGTTACCCCCGACGAGTTCAAGGTGGTGATGGAACTGGCGGGCGAAAAATAATCTCCCTGCTTTTTAACAAATTGCCCGGGTTACCTTTTCCGGGCTTCAGATATCAATAGTCGCAGGTGTTGCGACGAATGGGCCTCCTGCAAGGCCCATTTTCTTTTTGATCCATTGAATTTATTGGTAAGTAACGTTGATCGTACAGGTACGGTAGGGGATGTTTTGCCAGTCCTAAAAAAAGTTTGTCTTTTCTCAACCGGGCTTTGTGTAAAATCACAAATCCTGCATCTATACATCAATCACGTTTAAAACGAAAGCTATGAAGGTTCATCTTCCCTGGCAGTTGCCGCTGTGCGCGGTACTGCTGCTGACTATTAATGCCTGTGAAGACCGTTCTATGGAAACGAAGGCCGATTCCACTGAGGCGCCAGTCGTGGCGATGGAGCAGATAAGTGCAGACCGTAAAAGTGAAGCGAATCTGACAACGGCCGACACCGCGATGGCGGCAGCGATGCCCGGTTTTGCCGGCGATGAATACAAGACGGAAGAGCAACAAGAGCCTTCCCCGAAAAAAATCCCCCAGCAACAACCGGGGCAGGGCCAACAACCGCCTCCTTCTCCAACCAACCAACAGGCTCCGGCACCCAATGTAGATTGGGATAAAAAGATCATCAAACATGGCACCCTTTCTGTTGAAGTGGGCGACTATGCAAAGTTCAATGACCTGGTGCATAACGCCGTTAAACAACTGGGCGGCTATGTGGCCAACGAAGAACAAAATGAATCGGATTATAAGATCGAGAACGCCCTTACGATCAAAGTACCGGTAGCGCAGTTCGATAATGCCATTCAATCACTGGCGCCGGGTAAAGAAAAGATACTCGTCAAGAAGATCACCGCGCAGGATGTTACCGGCGAAGTGGTAGATACCAAATCAAGGCTCGAGGCTAAACGGGAGGTCCGTCTCCGTTACCTGGAGCTGCTGCGCCAGGCAAAAAAAATGGAAGACATTCTGCAGGTGCAGGAAGAGATCAACGAGATACAAGAGAATATAGAAGCAGCGGCAGGCCGGGTACATTACCTCACGCACTCAGCTGCCTACAGTACGATCGAGCTGAGTTATTTTCAAGTGATCGATCCCAAAGCGAAGGACAAGGAAACGCCTCCTGGTTTTGGTGAAAAGGTATTGCTGGCCTTGACAGCGGGCTTGGCCTGGGTGGGCGAATTGCTGATCGTGCTGCTTACGCTTTGGCCTTTGTGGGCTGCTATAGCGGTACTGTGGTGGGTGTTTCGCAAATACCGTTTGTCTAAGCGCATCACAGCAGCCATCCTGCCTGCAAAGGGACAACCGGTAGCGGTAGCCAACCCTCCGGCCTCAGCTGGCAATCAGCCTGCGCCTGGCGCGGGACAGGAAAGTTGACAATTACTACGGTTTTCATTGCTGGGTCTTTCCTATAGTTCAGAATGGCGTCCTGTAACTTGGAGTTGCAGGGCGCCTTCTGTATTTTCGTTCAAGTATAAAAAGTAAGGGTATGAATAAGAAGAATCTTGTGGTACTAACAGGCGCCGGCATCAGCGCAGAAAGTGGTTTAAAGACCTTTCGCGACAGCGATGGCCTATGGGAAGGATATGATGTAACGGAAGTGGCTACACCGCGTGGTTGGAAGAAGAATCCGCAATTGGTGCTGGAGTTCTATAATCAACGTCGCGTCAATGTACTCGAAGCACAACCCAATGCGGCGCATGTGGGACTTGCCGAACTGGAAGCGGATTACGACGTCCAGATCATTACGCAAAATATCGACGACCTGCACGAAAGAGCAGGCTCTACTAAAACATTACATCTCCACGGCGAGATATTCAAGATGCGCAGTGAGGAAGATGAGTCGCTCGTTTATGATATCAAGGGCGATATCAAATGGGGCGATACAGCAGAAGATGGTGCGCAGCTGCGGCCCCATATCGTTTGGTTTGAAGAGCCTGTTCCGCTTATTGAAGAAGCTGCCCGCCTGGTGCGGAAGGCTGATATCTTTGCAGTGATCGGTACTTCGCTGGTCGTATATCCGGCTGCCGGACTCATCAACTATGCTCCCTGGCCCATCCCCAAATACATCATCGATAAATCGATCCCTTATACATCGTCGATCACCAACCTTACAGCTATACCCAGGCCGGCTACCGAAGGCGTGCAGGAACTGATCAGGATGCTGCGGGCGAAGGGGTAGGGGGGGCTATTACCTGCTGATATGCTCGATAAATACGATGCCCTGTTTTCTCAAAGCTTCCAATACCGGGTCGTAGAGTTCGGGCAGTATGGGGATGTGCAGTCCACGCAGCTGAATCTTGTCGAGCAAAATAAGCTCAGCGGCAATGGCCAGCGGTAAGCCTACCGTTTTCGCCATGGCCGTGCGCAAAGTGTCTTCTCCACTTAACACCAGTGTGCTGGTAATATGGTTGGAGAGTCCGGCTTCAGTCTCAAAACCGATCTCGTGCATCATCACTACCATGTCTTTATCGTTCCTGCCGAGTGCCAGTTTCATTTCTGCGGCAAACTGCAATACATCGGCGGCGCTGCACCGGCCTTTGTTGATCAGCGTACGGTTGTCGTCCATGCCGAGGTAGATCAATTGTTTCATCGAGAGGTTGGCCTCGTGCATCTGGCCGGCCACCGCGGCGGCAGCCTGGGTTTTAATCTGGTTAAGGTTAACATCCAGTAGTTGCCCGTCGTCATTGATCATCATAAATTCCTGCAAGGCCTTCCGGTCTGCTTCACTCACTTCCTGCTCTGCATGCAACAGGGCTTGCAGTTTCTCCAGCAATTGTTTTGTTTGTGCTACGCGTGCGGTCAACTGTCTCTCGATCCACTCCGAAAATCCATGGGTTTCGAAATGTTCCCGGAAGAACTGTTGCAAGGTCATGCCGTCGGTTTCATAGAAACTCGTTTCATCGGTTAGCTTTAGATCGATGAGATTTTTCCAGCCAAAACAGAACTCCGGGTATCTTAACGTGGTGCGGATAAAGGTGGGGGTATCTTCCAATCCATAGATGGGCATATAGCTTAGCGAGTCGCGGTTGGGATACCAGGCAAGCTGTTCGAGGCCTGGTACCTGTACCACCCGGTTGGGGTTGAACAAGGAAGCATAGGGCATGTCAATGACCTGGCCGTCCTCTTTGAATACAGCGCCTGATTTACCGGCCATGATCACATTGCGTGGGTTCCAGCTGATCTTGTAGCGCCAGGGGTTGTTGTCGGATCCGGGATCTTCCAGGCCACCGCAATGCGATTTAAAAGAGGTAATGCGGCCGCCCGATTGACGTATACGATCGATGAGTTGCATAGCGCTCATATGGTCGATGCCGGGATCGAGGCCCATTTCGCAAAGGAACAGCAGTCCTTTTTCACGGATGGCCGGGCCCAGGGCTGCCATGTTCTCATCGACATAGGAGGCGGTGAGCAGGTTGCGGCCCAAATGCACACAATCCTGCGCAACGAGTATGTGTAAAGCGGGGGGCAGGAGGGAGATCACCATATCGGATTTGGCGATCCAGTAACGCCGGGCATCCGGGTCTTCCACTGCCAGGGCGATCGCCTCGGTGCGGGGGGCATTGGTGGTTTTGGCACGCGCGAGTGCCAGGTTGCTGTCGGCTACCGTAAGTTCCCATTGGTGTGCCTGTACGGTGCGAATGAGGTGATCGATGAGGCAGGTGGCCGATTTGCCGGCACCCAACACGAGAATATGTTTCATACCAATCCGGATAAGGTTTGCAATATACGTACACCCTACAAAAAGAAGAACCGGACTGCGGTAAGCAATCCGGTTTTCTTGTTTCTGAGCCGTCCTTAAAATTAGATTATTGAATAAGTTTGATCTCTCCGAGCCTGGTTGTTTGTCCTTCCGTTACGTTGGCATCAATAACGGAGCTTTTGTAAGGACGTTTGGCGTCGATCCAGATTGTCCAGGTGCCTGGCGCCACGATAAAGCTGAAACCTCCGTCTGAAGGTTTGATCTTGATAGAATCTGTTCCGTTAATGGCTACTACAACGCCTGCGGCATCTACTGGTGAAACTTTACCGGTAATGTAAGACTGTTGCATAACGCGCACTGCATGGAGACTGGCTACCGCGATCACAATAACGATAAACGTGGCAATGGTCTTCTTCATAATTCATGGTTTTAGCGATGGTACAATCATGCTCCATCCGAATAGGATAGGATGCATGCACAAGCGACGGTTATGTGTGGGAAAAGGGAGCGGATAGCAATCGCAGGTTGAACCTTATTCAATTATTATGCCATGCACACACCGCTGTTCAAACGCATTGCAAAGGAGAGCAGGCTGCGACGAGAGCAAAGTCAAAATCGATAAGCCTTTCAGCCGATTTTGGGATACCATGAAACGTTAACCAAGTTAACAGGAATTTAATGCCCCACATGGGCAAGTCCAAGGGCTTTGGAATTAATACGGGTAATAACATAATCAACTGCTACGCCACGATTGGTGCGGGGCGCCTCAATTGTTTTCTGTTCACCGGGAGCTACATCATTAAACAACAACATTTGGGTTTTCACGATCCGTTTTTCGGGACCCAGGTAGCGAAGTTCCACTTCCACCTGATCCAGGGCATACAGGCTGTTGTTGGAGATGGTGAGTTGCAGTTCTGAAATACCACCCAATACGCCGATCTTGTATTTATTGGCATCTACAGCCACTAATTGATGGATGTTCTTGCGTGTTTTTTCCATGTCCGGACTGTTAGCGCCAGATCCATCTGCCTTATTGGCCACCAGAGCGGGCGTAACTTTTACGGTTTGGCGTTGCGACACATCTTTTACCGGTATCGACTCTTTCAGAGATGATTCAGAAGCCGTTTGGGCTTTCGTTTCTTTGGCAGCGACCTGTTTCTTAGCGGCAGGCTCCTGGGAAGGGACTTGCCGTTCGGTAATAACGGCTGGCGCTTCCTGAACGGTCTGCACGGTTTGCGTGCCGGTAGTTGCGATGTTTTGCGCCAGTTCGCGTTTTTGCCGGTCACGTTCCTGGATTTGTCTAACGAGCTGGTCGAGCGCTGCGTTGTCCTGTTGCTGGCGACTGTTGCTGATGACCAGACCGATGATAACACCGGCCAGCAGTAAACAGGCTGCCGCAATGCTGCGCATCACCAGTTTGTTGTTGCCCGGACGGCGTTGAGGCAGGTGGGCCAGCCTTTCGGAAGGCTGCGGATGATTTTGTTCAACGATCTCGGAGAAAACCGCTGCTGTGGGGGTAGCTTGCTCAATCGCCTGATTGATGACCGGCTTATCGGCCTTGCTGGCTGCCTGGCGAATCTTTTCCTCACGCAGGCGGGCAAACTTTTCATTCAGCAATTCGGCGGATGCCTGTTGTTGTGCCGCGGTTTCGTCTATAACTTCTTTGGGAAGGTCTGTTTGTTTGGTATTGACTGTGGACGTTGTAATGATAGCTCTGTTGGATACACCGGCCGGCAGCGTTACATAGATCTTTTTGGCTGCGACGGGTTGCGTGGTAGTAACCACAACTGGTTTGTTGACCACAATGGCTTCTACCGGCGCTTCTTCGGCAACGATGGGTTGAGCGATGGGTTGATTGACAGTTGCGATAACGGAGGTTGCGGTTGCCTGGTGCGCAGGTTTCTTTTTATAGAAACGGTCGTACGGCTGCTCTTCTACAACTGGTGCAAACGCCTTCAGTTCTTCGATCTCACTGGGGTAACGCCAGGCTGCACTTTTCCCGTCGAGCCACACTAAATCGTAGGCTTTAAGGCCTTTGCTTTTCAACTCCTCCACCGAGTAAGGCCCCGTTTGCTTGTTGTCGCGGAGTAATAAATACTGGTTCATATTTCATCGATAAGCATACACAAATGCTCAATAGCAATTGTTCAGGTACGACACTGGGTAGTTATTCAGGGGATTGGAGTTGGGAATGGAAATTGGATGCTGAGGATTATTTCAAGAGTAATTGCAAGTTAACAACTTGCGCCCATTTATTTCAATAACCAGGCCGGATTTTATCATATATTTACAACTACTTCATTTATAGCATTTTTTTATGGAAACACCAGGAGTTAGCCAGCTTTCGATCCCACTATCCTTACCCCGCCGAAATCAGGTGCCCGCCAACGGTATGACCGTGCTGGCCGGGGATATTGGCGGTACAAAAACCAACCTTGCCAGCTTCCGGGTTACCCCCGAAGGCATCCGCATGCAACAAACCGCCCGTTATGCCTCCGGCGAATACAAGTCGCTCACTTCCATCATACAGCATTTTTTGTCGGATTACGACCTGCCCCGGCCCGACCGGATCAGCCTGGGGGTAGCCGGCCCCGTGCTAAATGGTAAGGCAGACCTTACCAACCTGAGCTGGGTGCTCGACCAGACCGAAATTGGCCGGGAAACCGGCGTGAAGGAAGTGGTGCTTATCAACGACCTGGAAGCCATGGCTTATGGGCTGGCGGCGCTGCAGCCAGAAGATTTTATCACCATTCACCCCGGCAAATTGCCCGCGGTGGGTAATATGGCCATCATCGCCCCGGGTACCGGATTGGGCGAAGCCGGCCTGTACTGGAATGGCAAAGCTTATTTCCCTTTCCCCACAGAAGGGGGGCACTGCGATTTCTCGCCCCGTACCGACCTCGATATGGAGCTCGCCAAATACCTGCAACAGGATGGTTCCGTGGTGAGCTGGGAGAAAGTGGCTGCCGGTCCGGCTGTCACGAGCATTTATACCTTCCTGCGCGACGTTAAGAAAAAAGAAGAGCCGGCCTGGCTTACCGAACAGCTGGCTACGGAAAAAGACGATTCTGCCGTGATCAGTCAGGCCGCCCTGCACAACAAGGCGGCTATTTGTGTGGAAACCATGGACCTCTTCGTTCGCTATATCGCCCGCGAAACGTCTAACCTGGTGCTCAAGATGAAGGCAACCGGCGGGGTGTTCCTGGGCGGCGGTATTCCTCCTAAAATTGCTCCTTTGCTGCTACAAGCGTCCTTTTACCGGCACTATATGGATTGCGATCGTATGCAGCACCTCCTCGAGGGCGTGCCGATCCGGATCATCAAAAACGACAAGACAGGCCTGTTGGGGGCCGCCTGGTTTGGCGCCTTCGGCGAATGGTAATAGCGGGGCTGTTCATAAACGGGCGCCTCGGTAGCTCCTGAGGCCTGTTCAGGGACTGTTCGTTGCGTTTCGGCAACCAGCCTGGGCACGCAACTTGTTGATGAATGGAAAACAATTACCGCTAATGTTACGTTACATTTGTCAAGGTGGTTGGGGTTGCCTGCGCTTGGGGCGCCAGCCCAAAGCCGCAACTATCCGGGATTCTAAATTCGAAACAATTCAAGTATGATTATGCGTAGTGGTTTTCAGTTGGCGATCTGTACCTGTTTGCTTTTGGTGGCTCAGTCTCCTTCCTCCTTCGCTCAGAAAAGTAAAGTGACCGAAAACGTCGATCTCGTTTTCCACAATACAACCGATATGTTGCAGCATATTCACTATGCGCCTAAAAAGCTCGATGATAAATTCTCCGCGCAGGTGTTTACTGCTTATCTCGAACAGCTCGATCCCGGCAAACGGCTGTTTCTCCGGGAAGACCTGCAGGAGTTCAAGAAATATCAATCGCAGCTTGATGATGAGATGAAGGGCAAAGTGGTTCAGTTCTATAAGGTCGTCAATACCACCTTCCGTCAACGGTTGAAGGATGCAGAAACGACGATGGAAGAGTTGTTGAAACAGCCATTCAAATTCAATACGAACGAAGTCTATAATTCCAATACAGAGAAGCTCGATTATTGTAAATCGGTTGACGACCTGAATAAGCGCTGGCAGAATTACCTCAAATTCCAGGTGTTGGGTCAGTATGAGGACATGCTCGATATCCATGCGCGTGATACGGCCAATAAGCTAAGCGATGCGCAGATGGAAGAGAAGGCGCGCGAAACCATTCTGCGCATCGAGAAAAGGAATTTCGCCAACCTGCAGAAACTTACTACCGACGAAGAAGCTTTCAATACCTACGTCAACAGCATTACCAACCTGTACGATCCCCATTCAAACTATTTCCTGCCGGTAGATCGCCGCGAATTCCAGGAAAGCCTCAGTGGCGTGTACTATGGCATTGGCGCTTTGTTGCAGGATATGCAGGGTAAGATCGGCATTGCCGAACTGATGATAGGTGGCCCAGCCTGGAAATCGGGCCAGGTCGAGAAAGGTGATGTTATTGTGAAAGTAGCGCAGGGCGGCGGTAAGCCGGCCGATGTGGCAGGGTTAGCCATGAGTGAGGTGATCAAGCTCACCCGTGGCCAGCAGGGTACAACGGTTACCATTACCTTCCGCAAACAGGATGGATCACTGAAAGACGTTACGCTGAAACGCGAAGCCCTGCAACTGGAAGATACCTTTGTGAAGAGTGCCATCATCGAAGACTCCGTGAAGCTGGGGTATATATCATTCCCGAAATTCTATACCGACTTCGGCGATGCCAATGGCCGCAGTTGTGCGGCCGATATGGCCCGCGAACTGGCACGTCTGCAACAAGAGAACGTTAAAGGTATTATCATCGATATCCGCGACAATATCGGCGGCAGCCTGGGAGAAGTGATCAATATGATCGGTCTCTTCATCAAGGAAGGTCCGGTGGTGCAGGTGAAGGGCCCCGTAGGCGAACCCTATGTTAGCCGCGTAAAAGGCAAAACAGCTTTGTACGACGGTCCGCTGGTAGTACTGGTGAATGAAATGAGTGCTTCTGCGGCAGAGATATTTGCAGCTGCTATCCAGGATTATCACCGGGGCATCATCATCGGCAGCAGTTCTACCTATGGCAAGGGGTCCGTACAACGTCCCTTCGGCATCGGTGACAACCGCGTAGGCGGTGGCAACCCCAATACCGACCTGGGTACCTTGCATGTTACTTTGCAAAAATATTACCGGATCACCGGCGCAGCAACGCAGTTGAAGGGTATTGAACCCGATATCAAACTGCCTGGTATCTACGAGCCATACAAGATGCAGGAAAAGAACAATCCTACCGCGCTGGCCTGGGATACCATTCAGGCCGTGCCCTTCGAAACCCTGGATGGCCAGGGCGTGATCAGTAAAACGGTAGCGATGGCCGGTCCGCGTATGCAGCAGGATACTACCTTGCTTTCGTTAAGTAAAAACCTGCACTGGATGCAGAGCAGGAACGGCATTTATGCCCTCCAGCTCGATAAATACCGCACCCAGGAGAAGGAAGTGCAAACCAAGGTAGGCGAAATCAGGAAACAACTGGTATCGGCCAAACCAATGGGCGTAAAGAATACGACCGATATGGAAGAGTCGCTGAAGAGCAAGGAGCAGTTCAAGAACGAGAGCAATAAGGCCTGGATCAATTCATTGAAACGTGACCTGTTCCTGTCGGAGGCGGTGTACGTCATGTACGATTTCCTCAAGCTCGCGAATAGCTAAGCGAAAGAACGCATACAACATAATCAAAGAGCCGGGAAGCTGATCCCCGGCTCTTTGCATTTTACCGGCTGCTGGGTATGCTGCAACCGGGAGGCAACAGGTGTTTACCGCTACAATCGGTGCTTTAACCGGTATTTACCGGCGTCTGCCTAAACCCGCTTGCATCGCGGCGTTTGTGATCGTAGTTTTGTTATGCCATGAAGCAATAATCACTAATAACTAATTACTCTTTTCCCGGTAGGTATAAAGGTGCACCCACGAGAGGTCGTCTGCTGAATGAAACATTCAGGAGAGGGCCTCTTACCGGTTTTACCAGGCATTCATGTGATCTTTATTGATGCGTTCGGGTTGCTCGGGCGCAATATTCTTCCAGTTGGGATCAAACCGTACGAAGAAGGCGATCCATATTGAGCGTGCGAGGCGCATGAGTATGGGTTGCAGACCAATGAGGATGATACCATTGACGGCCATCCAGTAAAAGAAACGGTTGTCCTGGGTGCTGAAACCGATCAGTACCCACCAGGCTACCAGGGTAGTTACGCTGATGGCGATCGATAAACCATAGCTTACATAACTGGAGCCGTAATAGAATCCAACCTCCAGGTCGAAGGGCTGGGCACACACCGGGCAGGTTTGGTGCATCTTCATCGTCTTTTTCAGTTTGTAGGGATTGGCTTCTACAAACATGTTGCCGGTGCGGCAGCGTGGACATTTGCATTTGAATACATTCAACACGCTGGGATGTGATTCGCCGGAAGTATTGGCCATAACGGGCATATTTAAGTTGTCCATGATCGGATCATTTTCAATGAGAAAATTGTTTTCGGAACTCATCGGGCGTTGTGCCCGTATATTTTTTAAAGAACCGGTTGAAATAAGAGTTGTCCTGGAAGTTCAGGTTGTACGCCACTTCGGTAACCGTGAGGCTGGCATTTGTCAGCAATCTTTTCGCTTCGAGCAATACCCGGTCACGGATGATCTCGCCGGCTGTTTTACCCAGCAGGTCCTGGCACAGGGCATTGAGGTGATTGGGCGTTACATACAGCAGGTCGGCGTATTCTTTGGGCAAACGCATGGTGCGGTAATGTGTATCGATGAGTCGCCTGAAACCTCTTAACAGCACCAGCTTTTGCTGCGGAATGCCTTTGTTGCTTTGCGCAGCGGCAGCCTCATCGACCAGCATGAACAGTTGCAGCAGCAATACGCGCACCAGGTCGGCCGCTTGTCTCCATTCGAGCGAAGCGTTGTGCAGCAGCGATTCGAACAGGGTAGCAGCCTCTTTATGAACAGTGGCCGGCAAGGGGCATACGCCCTCTTCGCTGATACCACTGAAGAAGGGAAACCTTTCAATGTATTGCGGATTCAACAGGAAGGGCTTGAAGAAGCTCTCCGAAAAGTTGATGATATACCCGTCGGCTTTTCCTTCAAAATGCCAGCTGTGCACCTGGCCGGGCGTCATGAAATACACCTGGTAAGGCTGTACGTCAAAATTGGTGAAGTCGATGGAGTGACTGCCCTTACCCTTTGTGAACATGACCAGGTGATAGAAGGAATGCCGGTGGGGGAAATGCAGTTTGGCATAGTACTTATCCAGGTACAGCGACAGCCTGTCGGCCAGGAACTCCTCATTGGCGTCTTTTTCCTGGCTGATGCTGCAGATATCGTACACGGGTATCGGTTCCCTGGGCATGCTGATGAATTGTAGCGCAAAGCTACACTTGAAAAGTGCAATAATTATGGCATCATTCAAAGGATTGATGGTACTATTTACTGATTGAGGGTACGGGACGGGCGGAGCGCAGACATTGATGGCTGGGCAGGGGAGGGTTCGTCAGAACGGATCTGGTGCAGTGCAGTTTCAGTAGTCTTTTCTATTCGAGATTAGTAATGGCGCTGAGTATTACAAAGTTGTGAACAAAGGTCGGAATTGTTTTAAATTAGGGAAAAATGCAAGTGAGAGATTTTTCTGAGGTGTTTTGGTATGGGGGTAGAGAGCCGGAGCCGAGAAGTCTCCAGTTAACTTGGTTACTGGAATTTGCTCGAAAATATTTGAATGTTTATCAAAATGTAAAGCCAGGTTGCCCCACCGTTGAATTGGATATTGTCAATAATTCGAAGTTTGAGGCTGCTGCTGCATCACGAGATGGTCGGTATTTTATTGGAATTAATAAGGGGGTACTAGAAATCGCAAGCAACATTTTTAACCGGATGCTTGCGAGTAATAAGCTATTTATTGACATAGGGGACCCCACTTTGGAAAGCGAAACAGTTAAAACGGTTTCGACTATTACAGACTCAAAAGAGCTTGATAAAAAAGAATTTGTTGTTCCGAAAGACGGGTTAAGGAAGAAGTTTGCCGACGAACTATGTCGTCAACTTTTTAATTTTATTGTGTTTCATGAATATGGTCATATTTGTCACGGTCATAGTGATTTTATAAATGCATTGAATCAGGGAGAGGGGGTGATATATGATATGTTCGAAAGTGGCCAAATTGACTATCTGGATTGGCAAACAACGGAGATGGATGCGGACAGTTTTGCAACAAATGCTGGGGTGTATTTTTTGAGGGCTGTAACAAAAATGCCAGGGTTGGCCGCTCAAGAATTTAATCGGTTTTATGGCGATCTCAAATCTGCAATTAGAATCTGGATTTTCGCTGTCTATACATTTAATCGGATGTTTATTTTGAGGAATAATCAAAAGTCCCTTTTTCAAGAACATCCTCCACACAGTGTTCGAAATATGCTCATTATGAACAATGTTGTTGTAATTGCTAAGTTGTTTTATGGGGAGGAGTTTTCCAAAGAAATTGCAAAAGTTTGTTGGGATTCTGCTGTTGAGGTAGAAAAGGCTTTTGGTGAAATATCACAAGATGGAATCAATTGGTGGTCAATTAGATTTGCCTTGCAACCTGATCCTAACGATTTAAACAAGCTAATAAGGCACAATTGGAATAAGGTAAGGCCTTTGCTTGAGCCATTTGCTATGGTTCCTCTCCCCGCACTTGTTAATGAACAATAAATAGGATAGAACGGACTGCCGCTGATGCCGGTTTCTGCCGGTAAATATTGCTGTGCGTTAATCGATTATGTAGTAAATTCCCAAATCAATACTAACCCATGATCCGCAACATCCTGCTTGTTACCTGGCGCAACCTGGTGCGTCATAAAGTCTATTCTTCCATCAACATCCTTGGTCTGGCTTTGGGCATTGCCGCCTTCCTGCTTTTGGGGGCTTATGTAGCCTTTGAAAATAGTTATGACCAGGAGCCGGCCGATGCGCAGCATATCTACCGGGTGGAAAGCCAATTTTACAAAGGCAACGAACTTACCGACGACTGGGCTACCAGTACCAATGGCTATGCCCGCGCCATGTATGAGAACCTGCCGGGCATTGCCTCCTATACGCGTATCGACTGGCATAGCTCCGAAAGGGTAGTGCGTTACCAGGACATCAAATTCCGGGAAGAGCGGGTCGCGATGGCCGACAGCAATTTTCTCACCTTCTTCGGTTATCCGATGCTGCAGGGCGATGCGGCTACAGCCCTCCAGGGGGTAAACAGCCTGGTGATCTCCGAATCGGCGGCCCGCAAGTACTTTGGCGCTGCCGATCCCATGGGTAAGATACTGGAAGTGTCTACGCAATCGCATATCTATCCCTGTATAGTAAAAGGCGTGTTCAAGGATCTTCCCAAAAACTCCACCCTGCAGGTCAATTTCCTGATCTCCTGGGCAACCTCCAGCAAATGGACCCGTGAGTTTTGGTACCAGCATGGCAGCTATACCTACCTGAAATTGCAACCTGGTACGAATGCTGCCGTTGTGGAAAGCGGTTTCCCGGCACTGGCAGAGCGTTATAAGACCGGCCCTGCCCTCAAAGACCTCAAGTGGGGCGTGCACCTGGTGCCGCTGCAGGACATTCACCTCAATGCGGCCAAATTATATGAAATAGAGCCCAAGGGCAATCGCTTCTTTGTGGGCTTCCTGAGTGTGATTGCTTATGTGATCCTGCTCATCG
This sequence comes from Paraflavitalea sp. CAU 1676, assembly GCF_029223285.1. Classification (GTDB taxonomy): domain Bacteria; phylum Bacteroidota; class Bacteroidia; order Chitinophagales; family Chitinophagaceae; genus Paraflavitalea. Next base: position 203,130 of record NZ_JARHUJ010000002.1, read on the forward strand.
CTTACATCAACTATATCAACCTGGCTACCACCAAGTCGCTCGATCGGGCTAAAGAAGTCGGTATCCGTAAAGTGAGTGGGGCGCCGGTGGCGCAGCTGGTATTCCAATTCCTGCTGGAGTCGATATTGTTGAACGGGCTGGCCCTGGTCATGGCCATTGGGCTGGTACTGGCTTCGCTTTCCTGGCTGCCGGGCTTCCTCAATGCCAATGAACTAGGCGGACTCCTGTTCAACACGGCGATCATAGGCCGCACTGCTCTTGTATTTGTAGTGTGTACCTTGTTATCGGGCATTTATCCGGCGATGGTATTGGTGAAATTGAAGCCTATATCGGTATTGAAAGGTAAGTTCTCGTTCTCTAAAAAAGGGATATTGCTGCGCAAGGGCATGGTGGCTTTCCAATTTGTGGCTTCCATATTACTCATTGCCGGTACGATTGCCGTTTACCGACAGGTCGATTATATGACCAGTCAGCAAACGGGTGTCAACATTGATCAAACCATAGTGATAAAAACGCCGGTTAAAACGGCTAACTATAAAGAAAAGTTCGGCAGCCTGCGCGAAGCGTTGCGCAGTACTGCCGGTGTGCAGGCTGTTACTGCGTCGGGCGCAGTGCCCGGTAAGGCCGTAGGGATGTCATTGGCCAACCGCCGCTTTGGCGCTTCGGCAGCCGAAGAACGTACCTATGAGATGTTGAAGGTGGATCATGAATTTATCAGCCTGTATGGCCTGCAACTGGTGGCAGGGCGCGCTTTCGACAAAGCACGGCCGGCAGATTCCACCGGACTGGTGATGAACGAATCGGCCGTGAAGCAATTCGGCTTTGCTTCGCCGGAGGCGGCGATCGGCCAAAAGGTATGGCTAGAAACCCTTACCGAAAAACCCAATGAGGTCATCGGCGTTATTAAAGATTATCACCAGCAATCACTGCAGCAAAGCTTCACCCCTTTCATCCTGTTCATGGACAGGAAGCTGGACTGGATACCATTCGAACACTTCTCGGTAAAGGTCAATGCCACGAACATGCGCGACAAAGTGGCTTCCCTGGAAAAAACCTGGAATCAGTTCTTCCCCGAGTCTTCCTTCGACTATTTCTTCCTCGATGACTTCTATGGCCGCCAGTACCAGCAGGAATTGCACTTCAGCCGTAATTTCCTGGTATTCTCTTCGCTGGCGATCTTCATTACCTGCCTGGGGTTGTTGGGGCTTACTGCTTATGCTACGGCACGGCGTATCAAGGAGATCGGTATCCGGAAAGTATTGGGTGCTTCTGTGCAAAATATCGTTCTGCTGCTCAGCGCCGATGTAATACGCCTGATATTGGTGTGCAGCCTGATCGCATTACCGGCCGCGTGGCTCCTCATTGGCAAGTGGATAGAGGGATATGCTTTCAGGGCTTCGCTTACCTGGTGGCAATTTGTATTGCCGGTGCTGGTACTCGTAGTCATTGCGCTGGTTACTACCGCTTCGCTGACGGTTAAAGCGGCCCTGGCGAACCCGACGAAATCCCTGCGGGACGAATAAAGGCGGTACCTCTTTTTATAATTGTCAATATAACAAGTAAAGATACTCCTATAACAGGTTAATATCTGGTAGGTCATATTTGGGATGCCTTTGTACATTTAGTACTGGTAACTTCTCTCCACTTACTCCTTCCTTTTGCAAAGGGCATCCCTACCCATTTTACTGCGCAGTAAACAGGCGATCCATGCCCCGTGGCTATCATAGTCAACCGGGCAACGGACTCCGCTATGCATTTTTATTGCTCATATTAAACCTCGTTTTATGAATTTGGTAAAACTGTATCTATCTACTTGCTGTATTTTTTTATGTATCTCCTTAACGCAGGCGCAAACCAATGTAGCGCCGCTCGCCACTGCTACCACTTCGTATGTATCCTCCTGGGAAACGATTGCCGCTTTGAATGATAACTTCACACCCGCCAATTCGAACGACAAATCGCATGGCGCTTATGGCAACTGGAACAATCCCAACTCCCTGCAATGGGTGCAGTACGATTGGTCGCAAACCTATGCCGTTACGGCTATCCAGGTATATTGGTTTGATGACGCCGGTGGGGTGCTGACGCCCACGACCGCTTATGCCGAATACTGGAATGGATCGGCCTGGGTAAACCTGGGCAATGTGCCGCTCGTTAAAAATGCCTTCAATACGCTCAGCTTTGCATCGGTCAACCTGTCGCGCATACGCGTTACGATGCGCAACACGACGCAATCGACGGGATTGCTCGAATGGCGGGTGATGGGCACAGCCACCGGTGGAGGCGGTACCGGCAATCCGTATTCCTGGCCTTCGTACTCGCCCAATATCAGCTACAATTTCCGCGATGAGTTTCCTTCACTGCCCACGCCTGCCAATGTGCTCAATGATTGTCCGCAGGTAGTAGGCACCCAATCCTCACAATGGTGGTGTTTCCGTTGGGGACCCAATAAAAATTCATTGGTGACCACAGCGGCCATTACGCCCATGCTGGCGCGCATGAATACCGATTTCGCGTACTTCCGCGACCAGATGGGCTGGCCGCCCGACTTGCGTGCGAAGAATGGTTACCGCAGCGCGGTGTATCTCTATGGCTCCGGATTGTGTACCGACAATGCCCCCAATACAGCTTTAGGTGGCTGGCAGAGCGCCATTACCTACAATGGCACCAGCTGGCCCATGGTGCTGGCCTCTTATTATCCCATTTACAGTTTTGATCCGGCCTGTACTTATTCCGACCGGTTGTCTCAACAGGGCGCCATGGTGCACGAGGGCATTCACTCGCTACTGGCCGATCTGCCGGGTGTTAAACAATCGGCCTGGTTTCACGAAGGCGGCAATGTATGGCTGCAGCAAACAGCCGATGCGCGGCGCACGAACAACTTCAGTTCGATGGGCGACCTGAGCGGTACCGACTTCATTGCACCCTTTATGCCGATCGAATGTTATTCGGGCTGGTTGCAGGACGGCAGTTTCGGCGGGCCTTCTGCCGAAGGCGTGAACCGTTACAATTCGAGCGGACAGCAACTATGTACCTGGCGCACCTATTTGGGTGGTCACCAGTACAGCAGTTCGTTCCCCACCTTCCTTGGTAACGCCCTGGGCGATGGGGCAGTACCCTGGATATGGCGTAATTCGCCCACCCGTGTGCTCGCGGGCATAGCATCTGGTATTGGTACGGCGCAAACGCGGCGACTGATCACGGAGTACCGGGCCAAGCAGGCTTTGGTTGATTTTGGTCCGTGGAAGAATGCGATCCTGGCTTTGTTGAATGCACATTTCGGCCAGTCGATCGGCGCCGAATGGCAACCCTCGTGGATGAACCCGGCTGTTTGGACAGCCACACCGTATGTGGCTACTACTAATAGCAGCGGCCTGTTGACACCGGAGGCGCGTACCTTACCGGGCTGGTCGGGCGCCAACCAGATACCACTCAACGTAACGGGCAATATGGTAACGGTGAACTTTGAACCGATTGGTGCTAACATGACCTGTCAGCTCGTATACCGCACCACCACGGGTGTTCCGGTATACAGTCAGTGGGTATCCTCGGGCCAGGTAAGCCTGCGGCTCGACCAGGCGCCTGCCAATGGGGTGGTGATCGCGGTGATCACCAATACGGATCATATCTACAATGGCGAGAGCACTCGTACGGCTAAGTTCGATTACCGCCTGCGCCTGGTAACAGGCGTTACAGGTACTGCGAGTATCAACACCAAGTGGTACAACTCGGCCACGCTGGCTTCTTCGCGCATTGCCGGTAGCGCACAAGCGGGCGAAGTGGGCATCGATATGTCGAAGTACTGTAGCCATGCTTACCACAACACCCGCGAAGTGGTGGGGGTAAAGAAGATCATCAGTCCGAACAGGTTCCAGATGTATCCCAACCCCATAGCGGCGAACAATAAGTTGTGGCTGGAGTTCATTAACCCGGCCAGCGAGAAAACGGTCATCACCATTGTGAACCTGCAAGGCGTAAAGGTGTTTGAAACGCAAACGACCGGCAACAACTACGTGGTAGACCCGAAGCGCTTGTTGAGTGGCACTTATATCGTGCAGGTGAAGAATTCGACGGGCAGCACGACGCAGAAATTATTGGTGAAATAGAACTTCACTTTTTTCAATGGGTCTCAGCCGGGTGAATAAGGGCACCCGGCTGTTCATAGGTTTACATTTTCCGGCCCTCTTCCAAGGCTGCCTCGAGTAATATGGAGGCAGCCTTCTTTATGGAGTCCGGCGAATTAGTTGCCCCGTATCGCCTTTCACCCCATATTTGTGGGATGAAGTACAAGTACAGTGATGAGGCTACGGCCGGGCACCTGCTGTTGTTTGAAGGGGAGGAAGGATTTGACCGGCATTATTTCAGCCGCGACCGTGGCAATAAGTATTTTACGATCGCCTGGAACACGGGACCTGCGCAGTCGATCACGATCGATGGCGCGGAGCATGCGTTTCAGTCCAATAGCCTGGTAACGCTCTTGTTTGACCAGAGCTTTACCTTCGAGAAAGCGGAAGATATCCTGGCCTGGCAGTTCAACCGGGAGTTCTATTGCATCATCGATCATGACCATGAAGTGAGCTGTGTGGGATTCCTGTTTGGATCGACGGAGCATTTGTTCATCAACCTCGACGACGAGGCGGTGCATAAACTGAAATTGCTACGGGATATGTTCAAGGCGGAATTGAAGACCACCGACAATATTCAACACGAAATGCTGCAGGTACTGTTGAAACGGATGATCAGTTATGCGACGAGGCTGGCCCGGTCGGAGTTTGTGCCGGAGAAAAAGATCAAAGAAGACAAATACCACCTGCTGCGCCAGTTCAACCTGCTGGTAGAAACCCATTTCCGCCAGGAGCATTCGGTGAGCTTTTATGCTGATAAGCTGCATAAATCGCCCAAAACACTTTCAAACCTCTTTGCTACCTATAACCAGAAATCGCCTTCGCAGGTGATCCAGGAGCGGGTGTTGGTGGAGGCAAAACGGTTGCTGGCTTATACGCCCCGGTCAATCAAAGAGATTGCCTACGAACTGGGATTCGAAGATGCCGCCTATTTCTCCAATTTCTTCAAGAAACATACCCAGTCATCCCCCCTGGATTTCCGCAATCCGGCCCCCATTGCCAAAGTCGGGAAATAATTACAACCCGACGGGAAATCATTGCAAGTTCGCCCGCCCCTTTCCATGCCATCTTTGTGTCGTTGATAACAAACACAAAAAAACTTCAACAACAAATATCATGGAAAAGAAAAGCTTTAAGAACATCGTTTTGGCCGCTACCATCGCATTGACAGCAACAGCTACCAGCGTACAGCAGGCCTCCGCCCAGGAAATAAAGAATGTAGTATTGGTACATGGCGCATTTGCCGATGGTTCGGGTTACAAGGGCGTGTACAATGCCCTTACTAAAAAAGGATACAATGTGACCGTGGTGCAAAATCCCCTTAGCTCACTCGAGGATGATGTAGCAGCTACCAAAAGAGCGCTCGACCGGCAGGATGGCCCTGTAATTCTCGTAGGTCATAGCTGGGGCGGTGTGGTGATCACCGAAGCCGGCAATCACCCCAAAGTAGCGGGCCTCGTGTATATAGCCGCCTTCCAGCCCGACAAAGGCGAATCTGGTTTGCAATGGATACAAAGTGCGCCCGCTGCTCCGGAAAATGGCATCCAGGCGCCCGATGAAAATGGCGTAGTGTACTTTTCCAAAGAGAAATTTCATGCAGGTTTTGCAGCCGACATTCCCAAAGCTGAAGCCGACTTCATGTATGCTTCGCAAGGACCCTTCTTTGCCAAAGCATTTGGTACCCCTGTAACCGAAGCCGCCTGGAAAAACAAACCCTCCTTTGCGATCGTAGCCACCGATGACAAAGCCATCGTTCCCGAAATACAAAGGAATATGTACAAAAGATCGAACAGTAAGGTGACCGAGATCAAAGGAAGCCATGTGGTGTTCATCTCTCAACCCGAAAAAGTAGCCGCCGTGATCGTGGAAGCTGCTAAGGCGGTGAGTAAGCAATAACCAAAGGATATAAGAAAGGCACGCGCCGCATCGCCGAGGGTTGATGCGGCGCGTGTTTGTTTTTGTGTGCGGGCATTGAGGGTGATGCTTTGTTGTTGAGAGACGCCGTGTCAGGATACAGCCTGTTTTGTTTAATTTGCCTGCTTTCTTACAGCCATGACCAGCCATCAATTCGATTATAAAGTAATGCCGCCGCCTCCGGACCTGGCTCCGTTTGTGGAAAGCTATTGGATGCTGATCAACCAGGCCGATGAGCCTCGCGCCATCACTGTATTGCCCGACGGGCGTATTGACCTCATCATTTCCCGTTCGGCTACTGATCCTTTTCATATTGCATTGCTGGGGTTGGAAATAGGGCCCGCACCAACGATGCTGGCGCCGCAAACCATCATGTTTGCCACAAGCTTCCGGTTATTGGCTGTAGAATACCTGCTTAAGACCAGTGTGGCCGGATTGCTCAATGAAGGGCTCATGCTGCCGGCTGATCACTGGGGGTTATCAGAAAATGACCTGCGGGATTTTGACGGGTTCTGCGCTACCATGAATGCTATAATACGCGAGCGGATTACCGGCGAGCCCGATGGCCGCAAGGTGCAGTTGTTCGAACTGATCTATGCTTCGCAGGGAGAGATGCCGGTGAAAGAGCTGGCTGATAAAGTATATTGGAGCAGACGGCAGATCAACCGTTACTTTACCCAGCAGTTTGGACTATCCCTCAAATCATACTGCAGTATCCTCCGTTTCCGGGCAGCCTTTCCGCAGATCAAAGAAGGCAAATTGTTCCCGGAACTCAACTTCACCGATCAGGCCCATTTTATCCGGGAAGTAAAGAAGTTTGCCGGCGTTACGCCCCGTGCTTTACACAAGAATCAAGACGGCCGATTTATACAATTTACCACGCTGCCGCCGGAATAGCTTTGCATCATAAATCGTACATAAGATGATGACGAACATACTGACAGGGGCGGGCGTTTCGGCGGCTGCACAGGTAGCTATTATTGGTGGCGGTCCGGGTGGATTGACCCTTGCCCGCCTGCTGCAAATGAAAGGCGTTTCTGTGAAAGTGTATGAGCGCGATGCGGGTCCGCAGGTGCGCGTACAGGGCGCTACACTTGATCTGCACCATGAATCGGGCCTGCGTGCGTTGGAAGCGGCCGGTTTGCTCGAGGCTTTTAAAACCCACTACCGGCCAGGTGCGGACCATATGCGCATAACCGATCTGCACGGTACTATATTACTCGATGATCATAACGATTCAATTGATTCTACGTTCGGCGATGAGCATTTTCGTCCGGAAATAGATCGTGGTCCGCTGAGAAACCTGCTATTGGATTCCCTGGCGCCGGGTACGGTGGTGTGGGATAGTCAAATCACCGGCCTGGAAGCGCTCGACAATGGCTGGCTGCTGCAGTTTAGGGACGGGTCGCCAGTGTATGCAGACCTGGTGATCGGCGCCGATGGGGCCAATAGCAAGATCCGTCCGCATGTTACTCCAATAGGCCCTGTTTATGCTGGTATTACTGTTGTGGAGGGTACGGTATACGATGCTGCACAAACGACGCCCTTTTTGCATTTGCTGGTGAATGGCGGAAAAGTATTTGCCCTGGGCAATGGGCAATCGCTTATCCTGAGTGCGAAAGGGGATGGGAGTTTATCGTTCTATACCGGTTGCCGCCTGGCGGAAGATTGGGTGCACAGCAGCGGTATCGATTTTAAGCAGCCAGCGCAGGTGCTGGCCTGGTTCAAAGAGGCCTTTGCCGGCTGGGACCCGGTATGGCAAACCTTGCTCGACAATGACAAGGTATCTCTGGTGCCGCGTCCGCAATATTGTATGCCGGTGGATCAGCATTGGGAGGCTAAGCCGAATATTACCCTGCTGGGCGATGCGGCGCATGTGATGCCTCCCTATGCAGGCGAAGGGGTGAACATGGCCATGCTCGATGCGCTGGAGCTGAGTGAATGCCTAACGAGTAGCGCGTTTGATACGCTGCAGGCCGCAATCGCTCATTATGAAACGAACATGCGGTCGAGGGCATCGGTGGTGGCGCAGGTCACGCTCGACCAAACGGACGCCCTGCACCGGGAGGGGGCGCTGGAATACCTGCTGGAGATGATGAACGGGCACTAGTTCAAACGACTATGGTTTCTAACGACGGCCTGCTGCGGGTGACCAGGATCTTTGACGAGGGTGTTTATGGCTGAATCATACTCATGTCGGGCCGGTATCTCCAGAGTTCACTGCTGATGGGGCCGAAGAGAGTAGCTTTCAGAGAACTGGCTGCCTTTAGCAGATCGTCGGTAATGTTTTCGGTAATGCCCATCGCGGCAAAGCTTTCGCTGCCGATCAACAGTAGGAGCTCGGGAATAGTGCCGCCGTCGACCATATCGTATACCATCAGGTTGGTGGCGCCTTTAGACCGGTACTGCGCTACGACTTTTCCAATCGCGGCCAGGGCTTGTTCCTTATTGGTAACATGAATGGTAATAAAGCGGAGGAATTTGGATTGCAAGCTATTTACAGCGTATTGACTGAATAATGGTAAGAATTTGACCTTAAAGGCCTGTCGGAAATCACCAAAGGGCTCGGTATGAAGCCCATTGTCGGCCGCATCACCCGCAGGGTTAACCGGCTTGTCGAAATCGGCCCATTGGTGGTTGAAGGTGGCATCGATGAAATAACCAGCTCTTGCTCCGGAGATCACATACCAGCCATACCAGCTCCAGCTGTCCTTATGGGTGGCATGCCATTGCAGGTGCTGTTTGTAACCGGTTTCAAATTGATTTTCCATCCCTGGCTTTGGTTGCCAAACGGAGAAGTGGGCGATACCGTCTTGCGCAAGCGCCTGCAGCGTCAGGATCGGTAAAACGAAGAACAGGATATGTTTCATGGCTTTATATTGAGGGCTGTATGCCAGCCGGCTACCCGATCAGGTAACACAAGATTCCCTGATTTTTTGGCATCGGTTATATCCTTTCGACAGAAGCCGGGCATTTTTCGCCGCTTTGAGGTCTCCGCCGCAATCGCCCCCGCAGATTGTCCCGTCCGGGTACCTGAAATGCCCGGGAACTCACGTAGGTTTGCTAAAACTTCAAACCAACGACTATGAGAAAGCTGAAACTCCAGGTGACGATGACGCTCGACGGATTTGTAGGCGGCCCCAACGGCGAATTGGATTGGATGACCTGTCCCTGGACGGACGACATCAACCAATACGTGGGCGGCATAGTGAAGGACGTTGATACCATTCTGTTGGGAAGAAAGCTGGCCGAGGGATTTATTCCTTACTGGGCCGACGTGGCGAAGGAGCCGGAGCATCCGGAATACGACGGCGGCCGGATCTTTACGGATACGCCGAAAGTGGTGTTCTCTACAACGATCCAGGAGTCGCCCTGGGCCAATACAGTGATCGCTTCCGGGGATTTGGTGGAAGAGGTCAATCAGCTTAAAAAACAGCCAGGAAAGGATATATATACCTGTGGCGGCGCGCAGTTCGTATCGGGACTGGTTGCACACAACCTGATCGACGAGTACTTCCTGCTCGTGAACCCGGCCGTCATCGGCCAGGGATTAACCATATTCGCCAGCGTTGGCGGCCGCCAGGTACTCCGCCTGGTGGAGGCCGTTCCATTCGAATGCGGCATTGTGGCGATGCATTACCGGCCCCAATAGCCAATTTCCCGCAAAATAAAGCCTGCTTATTGCCTGCACACTGCCTGCATATTGCCTGCGCTCTCTATGTAGAGGTACCGTATTTAGGCAAGTGGCGGGCAAGTTCCAGTGAAGTTCCAGACAAGTGGCGGTACATGTAAGACGGACTTCATGCCTGTTTGGGGTCAAGTGGAACAAGTAAACCCAGGTCCGGACAAGTCGGATGGGCGGCCCCAAGCGGCAGGGTGGTAGCTAATAGTTAGTAGAATGGCAGTGGACCTCTCAAAGAATGGTACGCGACCTGTACAGGACCCCTACGGAACCCTTAGTGCCTTAGACCAGTCTCAGACCACCCTTAGGCCAGTCCCAGGCAATACCCCGACAGGTCCGCACCAACCCGGCACCCATATCGCTAGTCAGCATATAGTATTACAGGTGCCAAAAACGGCCATTGAACCGGAAATCCCGCACTGGCTATTGCCGAGAACTTTGGCGAACCGTATATTGGTTCCCGTAAATCATTGAAAATTATCACAAATTAGGGTTAGGCGGGTGCGCGACTGTCAATTCCTGCTTTTATTTGAATACATTGAAGCAACGTTTTTAACGCTTAAAAGCTGATAGTCAGATGGTAGAAGTATACGATAAGGCCAAATGGCACTTTGAGGGCGATTTTCCGGAGGGACTGGATCCCTTTCAGGGATATATTCATACGGGCATGTTCCTGGGATGGCTGATAGACAATGGGTTGGTGAGCGACGACTTCAAAAAAGACCTGCATGCGGAGATCCATGAGTTCAAGAAAAAGGAGCTTACCGGAGCGCAATTGTTTCAGCGTTGTTGCGACGGCACCTTACTTCCGGAAGACCTGAGCGATGCTGGCAACCGGTTTGCGATGGATTATTTCGAATTTGAACACGGACAATACCTGCCCGATTATGGGGAGGTGCTGGGGGCTGACCTGGCCAGCATTTATCATGTTGCCGATACCTGGGAGAATTATGAAAAGATAAAGCAGGTCGTCGACCGGCGGTATGCGGAATGGAAGCAAACGCATGCGTGAATGCTCCTGCCATAGAGAACCGATTATCCTTGAAAACCTCTACACCCGATATGAAAAGAACTACCTGGTTCATGTACACTGCGTGTTTATTCTTGGCCTCCTGTGCCTCCAGTAGCAGCACTTCGGAAGCAAAGGACCCCCAGACTTCGGCGCCCCCTGAACTAAGGGCCCAGGAAATGGAACTGGAACTGGTGAATGCACGTAATCGATTGACGAATGCGTTGGGTGAACATTATGATACCGTGGGCCGCTATTCCAGCCAATTCGACTCGGTGATGGAAGCGGTGATCACCACGAAGCCTGCCTCGCTCAATTATCCATTTCAGCAGTTACAAGACAGCACCGATTGCACCATAGCGACCTCATCAGATAAGCTGTTCAGGATCTATAGCTGGGATACGTGGACGGGCGGTACCATGCATTTCTTCAATGCGCTGATGCAATGGAAAGGCGTGAAGGGCGCCTTTGTGAGCAAACCAGTACTGGAAGAAGGCGACCCGGGTGGCTGGTGTACCGAAATTTTCACTGTAAATATGAAGGATAAGATCTACTACCTGGCTGTGTTCAATGCCGTTTATTCTACTAAAGACAAGGCGCAATACATACAGGCCTATGCGATCGATAACGACCGGCTGTTGGATACCGTTAAGTTGTTTAAGACACCGGGAGGAGCCTATAGCCGCATCGATATCGACTTCGATATGGCGAGTGTGATGGACCGGCCCGAGCGGCCGCTAAAGCTGATCCGTTATGATGCCGGTAAACTGTATATTCCGTTTGTGAAGAAAGGCGGGTGGTTAACCGCTACCAACCTGGTGTATCAGCAAAAAGATGATAGCTTCGAGTATGCAGGCATTGAATAACGACTGATGATCCTACCCTCGTAAAACCGAGGTTTCAAAAAGCCTAACCCCTTTTATGAGATCAATCCTGCTGGTTTGGTTACTTCTTACTATGACGCCTGTGTTTGCGCAGGTGGTTGTTGACACGTCATTGTCTAATGAATTGCGGGCTGTAAAGGCCTGGACGGGCCAGTAGCGTCGTATCTTCATTCAGGCTGATAGAATGTATGCAGACTATCTCCGCACCAGATTACCATAAGCGCCTGCCGTTGTTTGATAAAGTCCGAAATGCCACTTTCTAAAGTCCAGATAGCCCTCGTTGTCACCATGTAGATGCAGTAATTTTCGGTCAAATCATTTGATATGCGAAAGATCATTGTATCGGAATGGATTTCCGTTGATGGGCATGTGTCGGACAAAGCCGGGAGCCTGGATTTTTTTGCCCGGTTGGTGCAGTCTACCTATGAAGAGCCCGACCAGGTGACTTTTCTTCGCGACATTGACACGATCTTGCTGGGTCGTACATCGTATGAGCTGTTCGCAAGTCATTGGCCCGAAAGGATGGGGCAGGAGGCGCTCACAGAGACGATGAACAAAGCCAGGAAGGTTGTTTTCTCCCATACTTTGCAGCATGCTCCCTGGGGCAATTGGCCAAAAGCTGAAATTGCAGCAGGCGATGCGATCACTCATATCCGACAGCTCCAATCAATACCCGGAGGGGCTATGGTCGTATGGGCGAGTATATCGTTGGCTCAAACACTGATGCGTGAAGGGCTCGTTGATGAATACCAGCTATTTATTTGTCCGGTCCTCACCGGTGGTGGCCGAAAGCTGTTTGATGTGGATGAACAACTACGACCATTGGTACTTTTATCGGCGACGCAATATAAGTCGGGCGTTGTTTGCCTGCATTATTTGGTGCCTTCTCCATAACAGAATTCGAGGAAAGTTGTTTTCACTTTCCTGCTGGTAATTGCCTTCAGTTCATGGGTGAACTCCCGTTTAATTTTCGACAGGCTGGTATCGGGGTCGGTTTTTCCTCCCTTGATCTCATGGTCAAGGTCATTTATTCCCGTAACGTATTTCTTCTTCAAGACAATCCCTTTAGCGGAGAGCGTTTGTGCCAGTTCCTTTAGCGCCAGCATGCATTCATAACGAGCCAGGTATCTTACGATTTGGGCCGTTTCTTCGATGTCCGGGTGATCGTCTTCGAAACGTGCTGTAAAGCGTTCGAACAGGCTATTCATTTGCAGGTCTGATACGGTGTATAACCCCTTGGTGGAAACACGCAACAAAGAAATTTCAGCCTCGAACAGGGTTGTTCCGTCATCAGCCAACAGAGAAAAGCTGAAGGGTAATATTGGTTCGAGCTCGGTTTCCTCAAATGTAAATTGTAGTTGGGCGACGGGATGCGATAACTTTTTTTGCTGCGCAACAACCTTCGGGATGATCAGCGTGCAAATTTGCTGAATCTTTTGCGTGATGTGGATAGACTGGATTTTGTTGCTGGTGGCGTTTTTCATACTACAAGAAATATAAACTATTCCTTGTTTCGCTATGAATGTGCCTGGAGTGACAGATTTGCGTACAGAACAGACTTGAACGCTGTCTGGGATTTATGGATGGCGGACCTGATCGCAATCAGAAATTGTTTGTGGTAAGCACGATCGGGAAGCCGGGTTGCGTGACGGTGGATTCCGTTTCAGCAGTGATGAATACCTTTTTGGGTTTTGACGGTACCACGGCTGTCAATGAACCTTTAAGGGTGCTCGATAAAAAGCGGCTGGAGCTCTTGATGATGCCGAGGTTCCGGGTGTTGGCATCGCTCAGCTCAGCCCATACGATATAGAATTTTCTCGAGGTGGCCAATTTATCAGGAGGGGCCAGGTGTCTGATGCTGACTTCCACCTTATAATTGGCATTTTGCTCTTTTTTGATCTTCACCTCTCCCGTTGCAGCTGGCGCTATCTGTGAGGTTTGGAAATTGACCTTTTTAGCGCAGCCCTGCGCAGCCATAATGACTAAGATAATTGAAAAGAAGATTCCTGCCTGTAGTAACCTTTGTTTTGCCATGGACTTCATAACGGATGGTTTTGGTGTATGAAACAGCGGTTAGGTGCTGCTATGAGATCTCCACGGTTGAAAGGGGGGATGGGCTATATCTTACGGAAAGATAACATTTTCGTTGCAGTCCGGGATCTAATTACCTCAAAAAGAGGCATACTGCCGGGTAACCCGGTGCCCGTTGAACATCGGTCCACTACATGATGATGTAGTGGATTTTTTGCGCGGGTAGAGTAGGTTTGGGCCAAATACCCAACACCATGAAACGCATCACCACCCTCTTTTTATTGTTAATTCCGTTCCTGGCGCTGCATGCCCAGACGCCGGTTCCCAAAAGAGTAGAACAAAGAGCCAAGGATAAGGCCAATAACCGCGTAGATCACTCGATCGATAGGGGCCTTGATTCTGCCTTTGATAAAACAGGGCGGGCTATCGGCAGCATTTTCAATAAAAAGAACAAGAATGCCGGCAGCCAGGAGAGATCGGGTACCAACGGCAATGACAATACCGGCGGTAGCGGAAATAGTGGCGTCACCAGTGCCGGAGCCAGTGGCAACGGCGCAGGCAATAAAACAACGGGATCTGTTCCGGGGGGTAATACAGGTACAAAAACTGCCGGTGCCTTAGGTGGAGACAGTGATTTTGTGCCGGGAACCAAGGTGATCTTCGAAGATCGTTTTGAAAAAGATGGCCTCGGAGATTTTCCAGCGCATTGGAATACCAATGGAAGCGGCAAAGTGGTCACAGTTGGTGGAGAGGCGGGCAGGTGGCTCGATGTAGTCCATAACTGCATCATCGTTCCGGATATGAAAAGCCCGCTGCCGGAGAACTGTACGATCGAGTTCGATTTGCTGCTGCGCTCGGAAGGTGGCAGAAGTACACCGTTCATTCAATTTGGCCTCAGCCAGGTAAAAAATATCCTGAAGGAAGACCTGTTCTATAAGGATCGCTTCTTTATCAATTTACATCGTTATACAGAAGATGACGGTAAAACGCTGGAGTATGGATTGGGCAATGATATCATTGGCAATAAGAGCAATTTCCCGCTCACTTCCTACGTCAATAAAGTATTGCATGTAGCCATCGCGGTGAACAAATCGCGCATACGGCTATATCTGGACAACAATAAGATCATCGACCTGCCTAAGGCGCTCAGTGATGGAATGCGCAATACCTTTTTCCTGAATAACAATGCTATTATTCCTGCCTCCGAGACCGGGATGTTCGTTAGTAATATTCGCATAGCTTCTGCCGAAACCGACGCACGTAGCCTGCTGGTGAAGCAACTGCTGGAAGAGGGCAGGGCAGTGACCAACGATATTTTGTTTGATGTAAACAGTGATCTGATCAAGAAGGAGTCTTTCTCCATCATCAACCAGATCGGTGATGCTTTGCAGCAAAACGCCTCGTTAAAGATCAGGATCGTTGGTCATACGGATAGTGATGGCGAAGACGCAAAGAACCTTAGTTTGTCGCAAAAGCGGGCCGCCGCCGTGAAGACCTATATCACCGAAAATTATGCGGTGGCCGGTAACAGGATTCAAACGGATGGCAAAGGCGAATCGCAACCGGTATCAAGCAACACAAGTGCAGAAGGAAAGGCTAAGAATCGCCGGGTAGAATTTGTAAAACTGTAAACCCTTATCCATGAAAAAGATATTATTGAGCGCTCTGATCCTTGTATCGATGACGGAACTCTCCCTTGCCCAACCGGGCGCAACGAGGGATAGTACTGCCATATTCCGGTGGCGATCGGCCGTGCGACGGGCCCCTGTATTGACCGGGGGAGCAAGCCCTGTACATATAATGCCGCGCGAACGGCTCTGCTTCAATATGGAATTTGACCTGAAGATCACTATGCCGTCGAAGATGGTGGAGCAATGTATGTTCGTAAATCATACAACGGGAGTGGTCGGTATGTTGCCACCGCATGAAGACGGGTTGGTGAACATGCTGTTTCCCGAGCTGGTCGATTTCTCGTTCCAGGTAATGAGTATGACCGGCAATACGTATCACTATCACAATAACAAAGGGAAGAACAATACGATCGAGAAGTGGGTGACGACCGGCAATTCTGAGCAGAACCCTTACAGTCAAATGGCGGGGATGTTCACGGGGGCGGTTGATCTGCAACGCAAGAATACCACTGAGGTATATTGTAACGGAAGGATGCGGGCGATGGCTTATCGATTTTCGACGAGTCCGGATATGACCTGGTATTTATATGGAGACCGGTTTCCGGAAAAGATACATCCACAGAAGTTTTTGGGCAACCAGGGCGTAGGGTATCTGCAAGCCAATGAGGGGTTATATGTGATCACTGAGTTTCGTACTACAGGTTATAGTGTCCGGGTTACGAATATCGAGGTTTCGAATGCCTGTCTCGAAACAAGTCAGTTTATGATGCAGGAAGCTGAGTTTCAAAGGCAGCAAAATGCCAATATCGTAAAGGAAAAGGTGAGCCTGGACAAGGCTGCCCGGAATGTGAGCGGGGCTTGTGCCGGCGAGCGCCTCTTGCTTATTAATTTCAAGAAGGAGCAGGCGAACAAACGGGAGCTGGCCTTACGACAGATTAATGAGGGTAATACGAATCAGTCGAACAGCAATGCGCAACGCAATATGGCCGCCCTGATGGACCCCGTTGTAGTGACACAGCAGAATATTCTGGAGACCAAGCTGGAGATCTGTAAAGCCCAGAACGGGAGTGAAAAAGCGCGGCGGAACTTAGGGTGTTTGAATACGCAGTTGGGGCAGCTGATGCGGCTGGAGGAAGAACTCCGTGCACTCGACGACCGCCATAGAAATGAGCCCGGACGAGCTTTGGGCGAAAAAAGCAAGCTGTATATGCGGGACAAGCCGAGAGGCTGTGCGTTGTAGTGGCATTACCTCCCTGTGTCGCATTATTGGCCGCCTGGCATAGAAATCTTAATTGTTGATTACCTTAAATCTGTTCTGATTCGGAATTTTGAGTTATAATGCAGTTAATGAAAAAGCAATCGATTCTGTTGTTAGTATTCTTGGCATTTGTTTCCGGTTCGTACTGTCAGTCATTTGAAGTGAATACCCTGAGAAATTGCCAGGGTGAAATGCGAACCTTTACTTTTCAAAGTCAGGTAAAAATAATTTGGAAATGTGTAGCCAAGTGGACAACCCTTCGCGAACAAAGAATTCTAAATTTTTCTCCGGAGTATAAACTTGATAGCGCTTATTTTGACAATCAGATCTTAAAAATAAGAAAAGCGTTGCCTGTCAACTTTTTCAAGGATCCAACAAAAGTGTCTTTCTTCTGGCATAATAATGTGCCGGATGAAAAAGCGATCTGGTTTATCGAATTGTTTATGCAGAAAGATAGCAAGGGGAAATATATAGTATATGCGGCTGTTAAGGTGGAATTTGATGGCACCGATGCAAAGGTTGACCGCCAACGAAGCGATCCGAAAATAAAAGCACTCACGTTCATTCTTGACAGGAATGAGTTGGACGAGCTGGGAAAAAAGTTAAAGGCTAGTCCCGAAGCGTTATAGCTCTCATTGCTCCTGAAGGTTTGCAAATGTGACCTTTTATACTTTTTTTAGTAGGTATGAGGAATCAGGTTATTTAAGCGTTTTGATGAGCTCCTGAATAACATTTGTATGATGATCATCGTGCTCCACGGTGAAATAGATGATGTCGATCAGGCGCATCGGCTGCTGCAGGCGGGGATGCAGACTGGTATGTTGATGCTCCTGGATATCGATGCTGCCAAGCAGTGATAATGTCTTTCGCCTTTCTTCCACAAATTGCTGAAACAGGTCGGTGATGGCATAGTTATTAAAGCCGGCTTCTGTCGTTGCTTTATTGTCCAGGTCGGTAGGGGTGAGTATGGGCTTCTTCTCCACGATGTCGTGCATACGGGTGCGCCACAGAGGCTCCAGTATGGAAAGGTGCCCTATGTGCTCCTTGATAGACCATTTACCGGCCGGTTGATAGGCGAGTACATGATCGGACATGTCGATGAGTACCGACGCCAGGATGTCTGGCCCATGTTGCAGTCTTTGGTACAGTGCGGTATATTCATCGGTACCGAAGCTGAAATTAAACTTCCTGTCGAACCATTTTGAGGCGTTCATAATTGAGTTTTTACTAAGCAAAGTGTGCTTAATTCCCGGCACACCAGTTCTATTTCTTCCTCCGTGTTGTAATAATGAACAGACGCGCGTACGATGCCGTCGAGTCCCTTGCGGTTCATATAGTACAGCGTAGATTTGGCGAAGCCGATATTTACATTGATGTTCTTGGCCGCCAGTGCAGTTCTGATCTCTGCTGCAGATATACCCGACATGGAGAAGGTCACAATACCGCAAAGCTCATCGCCCTGGTCATGCACCACAACGCCCTCCAACTCCCGAAGGCGTTGCCGCAGTAACGTCGATAGATGCTGTATCCGTTGCCAGATACGTTCTATGCCAATGTTCAATGCATACTCAACTGCTTTTTGAAGTCCTAATATGATGGCGGGATTCTTTTCGTACCACTCAAATCGGCGGGCATCTTTACGGACGGTAAAATCCTGCTGATCTACACTGGTCACTGTTCGCCCATCAAAGAAAGATAATTTCAACTTATCCAGGATATTCCTGCGCACATACAAAAAGCCCGATCCACGCGGGCCGCGGAGGTATTTGCGCCCGGTGGCCGCCAGCATGTCGCAACCGATGGCTTGCACATCGAGGGGAATTTGTCCTGCCGACTGACAGGCATCCAACAAATACAATATACCGTGTTTACGCGCTATTTCGCCTATAGCAGCGGCGGGCAATATATTGCCCGCGGTTGAGGGGATATGCGTTACGGCGATCAACCTGGTGCGAGGGGTAATGGCTGCTTCCAAGGCCTGCAGGGGAAAATTGCCTGCTGCATCGTTGGGGATCATCTTAATGATAATCCCATATTGCTTTTGCGCATTCAGCAGGCCCAGCACATTCGATACATATTCCATCTCGGAAGTGATCACTTCGTCGCCTTCCTGAAACGCTATTCCGTTAAAGCCAATCTCCCAGGCGCCGCTGGCATTTTCTACCAGTGCTATCTCATCGGGGTCTGCATGAATAAGTTGTGCGATCAGGGTATGCGTGTGATCCAGCTGTGCGCGGTATTTGGCTTCTGTTTCATAACCACCGCGCAATGCTTCCTCATGCAGGTAGTTGACAATGGTATCTACCACGATGTCCGGCGGCAGGGATGCGCCTGCGTTGTTGAGGTGAATGCGTTCGGCAGTGCCGGCTGTTGCTGCCCTGAATGCTTGTATCTCAGTATTGCTAAAAGGTTGTACTTGCATAGACGAGCTTGTTGGTGTACATATGCAAAGCAACGGCATTTAACCATGCGAAAACAGATGCAGATTTGAGAATATTTACCATATCAGATGGTGGCCTGTTTGCTCAACTTGATCGTCTTACCTACCTTTGCGGGCATACCCCACACGTCGACTACTACCGCTATTCAGGCATATTTTAATTTCCCCTTTTCCTGAACTGAAGATTGAAGCCGCTGCCGCGGCAAAGCCGGTGCTTATGACTATAGGCTGATCTATTACAAAAAGTCAATTATATGAAAGCAGTTCGTTATTTCGGGCTAAAGGATGTTCGCGTCGTCAATGATCTGGAAAAGCCAGTGCCTTCCGGTGATGAAGTGTTGATCAAAGTGGGAGGAGCCGGTGTTTGTCATTCGGACCTTCATATCATCGATGAAGGTACGGTGCCCGGCGCCCAATTCACCCTCGGCCATGAGAACGCAGGATGGGTGGAAGAAGTGGGAACCAGCGTAAAAGGTTATAAGATGGGGGATGCGGTGTTGGTCTATGGCCCCTGGGGTTGCGGCCATTGTAAACCCTGCCAGCAATCGAGTGAAAACTACTGTGATCATCAATCGGAACAGGCTTATGGCGGAGGATTAGGTTTGAATGGCGGGATGGCCGACTACATGCTGGTGCCGTCTTCGCGGCTTTTGGTACCGATATTCGACCTTGATCCGGTAATAGCTGCGCCGCTTACGGATGCTGCGCTGACGCCTTATGCGGCCATCAAGCGCTCGCTCGAAAAATTAATGCCCGACGAATACGTGGTGGTGATCGGAATTGGCGGGCTTGGTCACGTGGCTATTCAGATACTGAACGAAATGACTGGTTCGGCGATCATTGCGTGTGATATTACTCCGGAGCGACTGGCTTTCGCCAAAGAGCTGGGGGCCTCCCATACGGTGAACTCCAAAGACGCCGATGCCGCAGACCAGATCCGCCGTATAACCGGCATTAAAAAAGCCAAGGTGGTGCTGGATTTTGTGGGAGCATCTTCCACAATAGAGCTGGGCGCAAAAACGGTTGCGCTTGATGGTGATCTCACTATTGTCGGCCTTGGTGGTGGACGCTTTCAATACAATATGATGGGATTGCCATTTGGCGTGCGGCTCACCAATCCCTATTGGGGATCGCGTACCGAGCTCATGGAAGTTGTAGGACTGGCCCGTCAAAAAAAGATACACATCGAGATTGAACGGTTCAAACTCGATCAGGCCGTTGAAGTATATGATAAACTTCGCAACGGTCAGATCAAGGGGCGGGCAGTACTGATCCCATAATTCAAGGGGCCTGACTTTATTGGGGCCTTTGCCTACGTGCTCGCCAGGGCAGGGAGGGCGCTAAAAGGGCCGAAATAGTTGATTTGTCCATCAAAACCGTGGAAACGGGGTACAAAACCGGGGCCGGGCCGGTGTAATTTTGTATTGTGATCAAAGCAGTACAAGATGAAGGACCAGATTCCCATTTTACCATTAAAAGAAAATATAGCAGGTGTGCGCATCGACCGCATCAGTGATAGCTTTATCGCTGCCCGGTTTGAGGATATTGGTCAGCCCCATCGCAACGACCATTATGTGGTGATACTCCTGACTGCCGGTAATGCAGAACTACAGGTTGATTTCAGGAAGGTGGAGGTGGTGCGCAATTCCCTGCTATTATTGTTGCCCGGGAATATCCAACGGGCGGTTCGCTTCAACGACAACAGCAGCGGTTACATCCTGTTCTTAGATGCCAAACTGATCGATGAACCGGCGGGGTTTATGATCGAAAGTTCGTTGTTCAATGGTCCCTTGGTTCCTTTATCGGGTCCCGATCTCGAATGGTTTACGCAGTATTTTGAGTTATTGCTCCGTACCTACCACGACTATTCATTAGGCAGTCTGCACCGGGGTGCTGTGAATGCCTTTGCTACCCCCGGTATCTATAAAATGGCCGCCGGCTTCCAGGCCAATGCAAAACATGCAGCGCGGCAGCATTCTCCCAGAAGTATCGAAGTTACGCGGCGTTTCAAGCAACTGGTGCGAAAGCATTATAAAGAATTGAAGAAACCAAGCGACTATGCACAATTGATGCGCTTCTCGATGAGCTACCTGAGTGATACGATCAAAGCGGTTACGGGCTTTACCGCTTCGTATTTTATCCAACAGGATATGCTGCGGGAAGCGCAACGGTTGCTATGTTACACCAACCTCAGTATAAAGGAAATTGCTTCTCATGTAGGTTACGACGACGCGCGATATTTCAACCGTCTCTTCAGTAAACTGGCCCATGAATCGCCCGGCCAGTTCAGGGAGCATTTCAAATCGGGTATTACGCCCGCACTCACTTAATCCGAGCCAATAAGTCTTTGATGCTATGGACCGGCGCATGCCGGGGCCCACACGGCTTGTCATGCCCGAACGAAAGCGGCCGCAACTGCCAAACGCAGATGCCCGGCAGTACCAATTTGTTAATCTATTGAATTGTAGAAGATGAAAGCATGCAGACCAGTATTATTCCTGAAGACCGGCTTTTATGCGGTGCTGCTGGGAGCATCGGCGGGCAGCGCTATCGCGCAGCCCACCGATAGCACCATTGTGAAACTGTCGTTGGAGGAAGCGATGCGGCGTGCCAGGAGTGCCAACACCTCGGTGCGGGCATTCAAGACCGAGGAAGATGCCTCCCGGCTAGAGTTGGAAGACGCGAAGATGGGCGTATTGCCAAGAGTACATGCCAATGCCATTTATCAACGGTATACCAAAGTGACCCTGTATGATGGCGTGGTCGGCAACCCGCATGAGATACCCAAACCGCCCAGCGCCAATGCAGGCGCCCTGGCGCTGGGGTCATCGTTCAACCTCTATGCCGGCGGGCGGCAAAAAGCCCTGGTCACCGATAGCAGGCGCAGGCATGAACTGGCTGGCATCAATACAAAGGAGCAGGAAGCAGCGATCGGCCTGCAGGTAGTGCTGCAATACCTCGAGATGGTGCGGTACCATTATCAGGAGCGGCTGATCAGGGATCAGGTGAACCGGGCGCAGACCCGGTACAAGAACATCAGTACCTTCTACGCTAATGGCAAGGTTACAAAAAGCGATCTGCTGCGTGCTGAAGTGCAACTGGCCAATGCACAATTGAGTGCCACAGCCAACAGAAATGACAACCTCATCAGCAACCAGCGGCTGAACACCTTGCTGAACATCGATGAAAATACGCGGATCGTGCCGGTCGATACGGCCTCTCTGCCCTTGAAGGACAGTTTGACCCTGGACGCATTGCTCCATGATCAATCGGGTAACTATGCGTTGCAAAAAGTACAAAAGCAGCTCGAGTTGCAGGAGAATCGAACAAGATTGGCCAGGTCCTTCAATCATCCCACGATCAGCTTATTTGGCGGATATGGCTTCAATTATCCCAACAATTTCATGTTTCCCCCGGTCGCTCAAACGATTGGCGTTGGGACTCTCGGCGTTAAGGTTTCTTACGACATCTCCTCCCTGTACCAGAACAAAGACAGGGTGAAGGCAGCGCACCTGCGCGAAACTGCACTGATGGGGCAAAAACGGTGGCTGGCCGACAATGTGCGGCAGGAGGCGCAGGCGCTGGTTATCAAGTACCACGAGGCTGTGCACCGACTGCAGGTAATAAGAAGGTCCATCGAACAGGCAGAAACGAACCTGCATATCCAAACCACGAAATATGCCAACCAGCTGTCGTTGCTGACCGACCTGTTGGAGGCCGATAATCTTTACCAGGAAACGAGGTTCAATTATCTACAGGCAAATATTGCCGCCTATTCCATTTACTATCGTTTACTATTCATTACCGGAAATCTTTAAATCACCACCACATGGAACCTACAAGAAAAAGTTTTGTCAATGTGCTCATCAAACTGATCGCTGTAACGGTCGTGGTGGTGGCATTGATCTACCTGGTAAAGTATCTCAGTTATGCCAGCCAATACGAATCTACTAACGATGCCCAGGTTGATGCTTATATCAACCCGGTATCGGCACGGGCCGGCGGCTTCATTAAAGAAGTATTATTCAACGAACACCAGGCCGTACAGCAGGGTGACACGCTGGTTATACTGGACAACCGGGAGTATTTGCAGAAGGTGAAGGAAGCTGAGTCGTTGCTGGAAGATACGAGGGCTCAACAAGAGATACATGGCGCTGCTATCAATGCGGCGCAAACCGCTACGCTGGTCAACAAAGATCAGATCAATTCGGCCAAAGCCCGTTTATGGCAGCAGGAGCAGGATGTAAAGCGTTTCCAAAACCTGTTGAAAGAAGAAGCCGTCACCCTGTCGGATTTTGAACAGGTGCAAACGAAATACGACATTTCCCAAAGCGACTACAGTGCAGCACAAAACAGTTTAAAGACCGGCGATAGCAAAGTGCGGGAGTTACAATCCAGGTACAACTCTTTGTTTGCGGCCCAAAAGCGGGCAGAAGCCTTGCTCGACCTGGCAAGGCTTAACCTGAGTTACACGGTGATCGTGTCGCCTTATACCGGGTTTACCGGAAGGAAGAACATCCTGGAGGGGCAGCAGGTACAGGCTGGTCAGCCCCTGGTATCGATCGTGAACACCCGTAACAAATGGGTGATCGCCAATTTCAAGGAAACGCAGGTGCATGACATGTACATTGGTCAGGTGGTGGAAATAACGGCCGATGCCATCCCCGGCAAATCGTTTGCCGGTAAGATCGATGCCATTGCCGCGTCTACGGGTTCGAAATTCTCGTTGTTGCCGGCCGACAATTCAACGGGCAATTTTGTGAAGATCGTTCAACGGGTTCCGGTTAAGATCGTGTTTGCCGATACTGCAGGCTATGTGTTGAAAGCAGGGATGAACGTAAAGATCAGTGTTAAAAAAGCCGCTAACTAAAACAAGATGCAATCGATCTATTTTTACGACCGGTGGGGTAGGCACATGGGGCTTGTGCGGGGGATACTGTTACTGATCCTGTTTGCCGCCATCGCCCAGTTTGCCTCCTTTGGCATTATCCAGGCACATGTGGTTTCCTTTTACGGCGCACAGCCCGAGGATATTTCCTTTGCTTTCCAGGCAGCCTATGTAGGCATCATTTCGATATTGCCGGTCATGTTCCGGCTAATCAGGTTCTTCAATACCCGAACCTATTTGCTCACCGTTTTTCTCGCTGGCATCGCACTCAATATAGGTTGCTTTTATGTACAAGATCTGCTTGTCTTTGCGATACTCCGTTTTTTTATCGGCATTTGTACCGGTCTGATTGCAGGATGTATACTGGTGGTTACGTTCTCTACACTACCCCCGGCTAAAAGTATACTCGTGGGCGTATCGCTCTTCTTCTCGCTGATACTTACGGCTGGGTTGATCATCGGGATTGCGGGATCGCGGGTCATCCTTACCAGCGATTGGACGGTCTTGTACAATGCCTTGATCGGATTGCAGGTGATGGCCCTGGTGCTTTGCTTGCTGATCTTTAAAGCGAGGCCCGCCAGGCGATCCTATCCCTTGTACCAGATCGACTGGATTGGTTTTTTGTTTTTTGTATTTGGTGCAACGGCAGCCGCTTATGTGATGATCTATGGTCCCAAAGTGTATTGGTTCGAAAGCCGGGCCATCACTTATACAGCTTTGTTTGGATTGATCATGATCGGACTATTCCTCTATCGCCAGTCCACCCTGAAAAGGCCGCTGATCGAACTGAACGTTTTCCGTTCGGGCAAGTTCCTGTATGGATTGGTATTGATGTTGTTGTTTTATGGAATACGTGATACGATCAACCTTTTATATGGCTATGCCGTAGTCGTGCTCAACTGGAGTGCGGCCGACGTGGTGAATGCGGGCCTGTATAATGTATTGGGAGTTATCATCGCCACTTTTGTCGTGGTGAAAGCAGTGGCTGCCAACAAGCTGCACCTGCCCAAACTGTTGCTGGCCGGTTTTGCGGTATTGTTCGGGTATCATTGGTGGGTATATCAGCATTTGACACCCGATCTGTCATTTGCTCAAATGTGTATACCCATTTTCCTGCAAGGGCTGGCCTGCGGACTGCTATTTGTACCTGTTACCATCCTTTGCCTGGCATCTATACCGCAAAGCAGCAATACCACGGGTATTGTGATCTGTACCTATGCCCGGTTTATTGCCGTGCTAAATTCCATTGCCGGCTTTTACTCTCTGCAACTATATTTTAACCAGCACTACAAGCAAGGCTTTCTGGGCAAGCTCACGCCAGGAGCCGAAGTATTGGTGCAACAGCAAGAAGCCTATGCGGGCTTGCTGACGTCGAAAGGGTTTACGTTGAGCGAAGCTACCGGCATCGGCACTGCGCTGATCGCGAAGGCATCCGGTATACAAAGCCAGTTATTGACGATCAGGGCAATCTTTTTGATAGGCGCCTGGCTATCCGTAGCGGCCTTTGCGAGTTTGGTCGTGTTTGGGGTGATCAATAAAGTAAAAACGGGTCGGCGTTCCGCTCCTACGATAGTTGGGGTTGCTTCCTGAAGTAAAAACTGGGCAGCGCAGCCGGCCGTTGGGACGTCATTTTGGGTTGTTGGATGTTCGTTTTTTCTGGTTCATGCAGATTGTGTTTGAATGTTAAACGCTCCATGTTATTTTGGAAAACACTTAAACCTCATCAACCTACACCAAACAACAAACGTCATGACATTCATTATTGTAATTTACCTGGCTATCCTTGTATTGTTGATTGCTTCTCAATGGAAGATTTTTGAAAAAGCGGGGCAACCTGGCTGGGCTTGCCTGGTGCCGTTCTACAACCTTTATATTTTATTGAAGATCGTGGGGAAGCCAACCTGGTGGATGATCATGTTTTTTATCCCGATCATTAATATCATTTTCCTCATTTGGGCCACCAACATGCTCTCCAAGAGCTTCGGGAAAGATGAAGGGTTCACGGCAGGCTTAATATTGCTTGGAATTGTTTTTTATCCCATGCTTGGTTTTGGGTCTGCTGTCTACAAGGGTCCCTTTGGTGACCCAAAGGCGTTTGAACTTGCACAAAAACCCCAGTTCGATTTTGAGCAGAACCGCTAAAGTACATGTAGTCTATTAGACGGAAGGGCCATTTGATGTGCCCTCAAAAAGTAATACTTTTTTTAACGGCTTGAGTTGGGTGTTGCACCTGGTCAAGCCGTTTAGTTTTATTAAGGGAGCGAACAGAATTTAGGCATTGTTTGCTGAATCATTGTCACGTTAGCCGACCTCCATCAACTCAAAAGGGGGGGATGTGATGGGGTGTACGGTATCAAATCTCAAACTAACGGCGGATTTGGCGCAATTAACGGCGCCGGCATCGATTATTACACCTCCATTATGGTGATTGTTGTGTGACTCTAGCTGTTCTAGTTTTGCGCTATTATCCGGGCAAAAAAAGCCCCACGTGTTTGTAGGGCTGCGCCTAAGGTCCGTCCTATCGGTTGAACGTTACCGCAACGCTTACACATTATTTCCTTAAAAACGGTCTTTGGCTTGGAAATGCCTACCGGGTGTCTGTTTAAATAGACAGTCCGTCCCAACATCCTATTGTCCTTACTGAATCAATCCTGTCCTTAAAAGCCTGCCCCTTTTTATTAACCAAAAGCTGTCTCTCATGAGAAATTCTACCTTGTTGTTATTGCTTGTTTTCCTTATTGTAACTGCGCAGGAGAGTTTTGCGCAGGTATTTTCATTATTAAAAGATATCAACGAGGTTAAACCTGCCAGTAGCGCGTTGGGATCGAATCCCAAAGGTATGCTCGAAATAAATGGGGTCACTTATTTTACGGCCACGATGAAAACAACAGGGACTGAACTTTGGAAAACGGATGGCACTGCAGCCGGTACCATGCTGGTGAGGGATATTTTTCCTGGAATTCCTACTAGCGTACCGAGTCATTTCGTCAATAAGGACGGTGTATTGTACTTTCAGGCGAACGATGGTGTACACGGCGCAGAATTGTGGAAGAGCGATGGTACGGCAGCCGGCACTGTCATGGTAAAGGATATCTTTCCCGGACCTGGTGACGGCAAAGCCGCCTATATAACGAATGTAAACGGGACTTTATATTTCGCCGCATCGAATGGAACTAATGGTGCTGAATTGTGGAAAAGCGATGGAACTGCTGCCGGGACCGTGATGGTGAAAGATATCCTTCCGGAAGGAGCCAGCAGTGCACCTCAGTTTTTGATCAATGTTAAAGGAACGCTGTATTTCGGCGCCAGCACGACAGGTTATGACACTGAGCTTTGGAAAAGTGACGGCACTGCCCCCGGCACCGTCATGATGAAGGAGAATTCGTTGTATCGCATACTAAATCCGCGTAGTCTGATCAATGTGAGCGGTACTTTGTATTGCGTTTCAGCCACTACCAGCGGTCAGGGTATTTATAAAACGGATGGTACAGCTGCCGGAGCAATGCTGGTAAAGTATTTCTTTTTTCCTGAAACCATTAATATCGTCAATGTAAATGGTGTGTTGTTCTTTGCCGGTACCGATGCGGTAAATGGAACTGAACTTTGGAAAAGCGATGGCACGATGGCGGGTACTGTGTTGGTGAAGGATATTCGCCCCGGTATAGGTGATGGCGCATTGACTTCGCTAACTGCCGTGAATAATACGTTGTATTTTTATGCAGACGATGGCACGAATGGTCCTGAACTCTGGAAAAGTGATGGAACCGGCGGCGGCACACAAATGGTAAAGGATATTGTTGCCGGTGCTGCAGGAAGCGCTCCGTCCAACCTTGTCAACACCAATGGTACCCTGCTATTTTGTGCCACTACTTCAGCGGGCAGGGAGCTTTGGAAAAGCGATGGTACAGCTGCCGGCACGGTGATGGTGAAAGATTGTAATCCGGGCAGCGGCCATGGTATGACGGTGGGCAATGAGTATGTCGGTACGCTAAAGAACCAGTTATTGTTTACCGCCGATAATGGCATTGATGGCGCCGAACTCTGGATGAGTAACGGAACGGAGGCTGGTACCGCAATGGTAAAAAACCTTAATCCGCTTGCCAGCGTGAGTGGGTTCGAATCTTATACGGGGTTGTATCCTTTAAACGGTGTTATGTATTTTGTTGGCGACGACGGTATTCATGGCACTGAATTGTGGAAGTCTGATGGTACTGCAGCCGGGACTAAGATGGTGAAAGATATCAATTCGGGAGCAAATGGGAGCGGTCCTTCTTCCATTGTCATTTGGAATGGCTTTCTGTATTTTGCTGCATACGATGTGGTGAACGGACAGGAACTATGGAAGAGTGATGGTACGGAAGCCGGAACAGTATTGGTAAAGGATATATATCCAGGTTTGTCAGGCTCCTTTCCAGGGTCTATAACAGTTATGGGCAATGCGATCTATTTTAACGCCACCAACGGTAATACAGCCAATGGTACAGAGTTGTGGAAGAGTGATGGCACCGCTACCGGCACGGTGATGGTGAAAGATATCTATCCCGGTACCAATTCGGGATCGCCGGGTTACCTGACTGTGATAAACAATACCTTATATTTTGCCGCTACAGACGCCAATGGCAAGGAACTTTGGAAAAGCAACGGCACCGCTGCAGGAACGGTGATGGTAAAGGATATCTATCCCGGCGGAAGCAGTTCGCCCAAATACCTGGCCAATGTCAATAACCGCCTTTATTTTAATGCCACCACCGCTGCTGCGGGCAGTGAGCTTTGGTCGAGCGACGGCACTGCAGCGGGTACCAATATGCAGGTGGATCTTTGTCCGGGTACCTGTTCGGGCGATCCTCGTTATATAATTGAGCTGTTTAGTTTTCCCTTCTATGTAGGATACCACCCTTCTCAGGGCTATGAATTCCGTACGATCACTTCCTTTGAAAATGGTATCCTTCGGGATATTAATCCTGGTGCCGCCGGCAGCGATCCTGAAGACTTCATCAAGATTGGCAATACCATCTATTTTACGGCAGAAGATGGAGCCAATGGCCGGGGATTGTGGAAGCATGATGCCGTTACGGGCATTTCGCTGGTGAAAAACATTGCACCGAATCTTACTGGCGGGCCCAGTGCTTTATTTGATATCCAGGGGCGCGTCTTCTTTGCCGGTAGTGGCGGAGCTGCAGGTCCGGAGCCCTGGCGCAGCGACGGCACAGAGGCTGGAACAATTATGCTACAGGATGTGACTGCGAATGGAGGAAGCGACCCGGTGTCCTTTGCTGAGGCCAATGGGAAGTTATTTTCGATCATGACGGATGAAGCCCATGGTACCGAATTGTGGGTCGCCGATTTGATGGCTGCGCTTCCTGTATCGTTGCTGGAATTTAATGGCCGGCTTGTGCAGGATGATGCTTTGTTGCACTGGAAGACCACTGGCGAAGTAGGTACGCATTCTTTCGAGATCGAACGAAGCACCGATGGCAGGAGCTATTCGACAGTGGGGAGTGTAGCGGCCGCCAACAGTCCCGGTATTCATACCTATGCGTATGACGACCGCCACATTAACCTGCCTGGGGTAACCAAGCTTTATTATCGCCTGAAGCAAATAGATATTGATGGCCGTTTTACCTATTCGGGCATAGTGATGCTTTCCTTGACCAATACTCAGCCTACTGTATTGCTGTATCCGAATCCTGTTGTTAATGAACTCCGTGTCACCATTTCGGTGAACAGACCTGAAAAGATACAGGCGCGGGTTGTAGACAATGTTGGAAAGACGTTGATGCTGCAACAATGGAATTCTGATGCCGGGGCTACTTTGCGCTCGCTGGATATGAGTAAGCTGCCCAAAGGGGTTTATTTCCTGGAGCTGAAAGGGGAAACGATCAATGAAGTGAGGAAGGTGGTGAAGTAGGGGAGTGATTACCTGGGAGTGGACAATTATGGTCAATGGATATGTGATGTGTAATTGTTGTATTTATAAAAATCAATATTATGTCTGAAGCTATTCCTCAATTTGATCCTGTTAAGTATAAAAATACCACACACGACCAATGGCAGGCGGCAGCAGAAGCGTGGTATCGCTGGAGCCCAACGCTCAAGCAATGGCTGGGTAAAGCAACGGATAAAATGCTTGACATGGCAACGGTTAAACCCGGAGACCAGGTACTCGATATTGCTGCCGGAGCAGGTGAGCAGTCGATCACTGCTGCGCATAAAGTGGGAACTTCGGGGTATGTGCTTGCTACAGATATTTCTTCCAATATCCTGGAATTTGCAAAGCAAATGGCGCAAGAGGCCGGTGTAAAGAATATAGAAACGAAGGTAATGGACGGCGAAGATCTTACATTGGAGAATGAAACATTCGATGCTGTTATATCAAGGGTTGGGCTGATCTATTTTCCTGATCAGCAGAAAGCGTTAAAAGAAATGCTGCGTGTGCTCAAGCCGGGTGGCAAAGTGGCGGCTATTGTTTACTCTATGCCCGAGCATAATAAATTCTTCTCTCTACCTGTTTCTATTATCCGCAACCGGGCAAAACTTCCACCTCCATTGCCGGGGCAGCCTGGCCCATTCAGTTTGGGTGCGGAAGGTGTTATTGAAAAAGCGTTTACACAGGCCGGCTTCGTCAACGTGCAGTCCGAGCGAATCAACTCTCCTTTACAGCTTCCATCCGCCAAAGAGTGTGTTTTGTTTGAAAAAGAATCTTTCGGTGCTTTACATCAGATGATGAGCAGTTTATCCGATCCGGAGAAAGCTGCTGTATGGCAGGAGATTGAAAGCGAACTTAAACAGTTTGAGACAGCAGATGGTTTTACGGGTCCCTGCGAAATGGTGGTGGCTGTTGGAGAAAAACCATGAGTTTTAAAAGGTTCGCATAAACTTGCTTCCTCTCGATCGTTCTATTCAAATATCACTACGGTATTGGACGGCGGCATTTCGTGCCTGATCTTTTCGGGCCGGACCTTGTTGAAGGTTGCTTTTCCGAACTTGCTGAAGTCGGGATAGCGTCCAATCAAGGTGAACGTTTCAAAGATAAAGGGTAGTCCTTCTGCACCCAGTGGTGAATTGCTGTCGGCCAGATGCAGGTGCAGGTGCGGACCAGTCGTTTGTCCGGTGAACCCGAGCAGGGCAATCACCTCGCCTTTTTTGATCTTCTGTCCGGGTTTTACCTTTATTGAGCCTGGCTTCAGGTGTTCGTAGAATACATATCTGTTAGTTGTAAGTTTTAAGGAGATATAATTACCGGTAGCCTGTTCCGATCTGTAGACCGGATGGGCAGCCAGGGTGGCACTTTCGGGAAAATCGTCCCGAACGGAAGCTACTTCACCATCGGCAACCGCCAACACTTCTTCGGCGTAGCCAAGCCAGTTTTGTATGCTGTCTTCGTTACCTTCTGCATAATGGGCTGAGTCTATTTTAATGAAATCGATCGCGAAGCGGCCGGGAATGCGCTGTCTACCTTTTACTTCATACACCACACGGCGGTGGCCGCGTTGCCAGGAGGGGTCATAAACGGCCGTCCAGTTGCCTCCCTTTAGTGGATTGGCGAAGATCGTTGGCTGGGTGCTGGAGAGGGTAAGGGTATCGTGGTTCCTTTCCAGGTGATGGATAGAGTCGCCTGCTGCTTTGAAGCGAACGTGGTGAAAAATAGCCGGGAATTTACGGCGGCTTGTATTCGCCTCGATATACAAGATATGGGTAGCTGCGGGTTGTATGATGGCGCCCTTGCCTGGGTTATTGCGGGTGGCGATGGGCTGTAGGCGACTGTTCAATGCGGTTTGATCATAGTTTAGAAGGGTATCCTTATTGGCCAGGTTCAGTATGGAAAATCCTGTTATCTCCAGGTTGAGGGAAGAGGTGTTGGTGAAATGCATTTCATAAACGAGTGTGGGTTTATGATCGATTGTAACGGGTATGGGCTTTTGTAGTAGCTGTATTTGAAGGCTGCCGGGTGTAATGGTTTGTTGACCAAAGCTATACTTGGCGAGGCTCAGTATAAAAAAGGATAACAGGATAAAGTAGCTGCGATTCATCGCCAATGTTACGATTGTTTTTCGGCCGGGGCAAAAACGGTAAGAATAAGCTATTGGGTTTGCCGCCCGTAAACAGCCGTACGAATACGCATATT
Source organism: Paraflavitalea sp. CAU 1676 (assembly GCF_029223285.1). Taxonomy (GTDB): domain Bacteria; phylum Bacteroidota; class Bacteroidia; order Chitinophagales; family Chitinophagaceae; genus Paraflavitalea. The sequence continues at coordinate 235,116 of NZ_JARHUJ010000002.1, forward strand.
GCTGAATTGTGGGTGCCGGTGGATAGTTTACAGCGTCCGGCCGGCAATCCGGATATTCGCACTACGGCTGCGAATGAGGTATTGATCAGCAATGCCACTCCATCGTACACCAATTGGTTTAATAATTACATAATTTATGCGTATTACCATACGCTTACTGGTGCTACCGATTTTCACTATCCATGGACCAGGTTAGGCTATACCTTCGATTGGGCGCCTAATGGCCATGAAGTTGGGCTCAGCGAGTATGTATTGCGCGCGAAGACCGGTTGTTGGGTCAACAAGATGCGATCCGCCAGCAATTATTTCAAGGAGTAGAAAGCTGCCGGTACGAATTGTTGAACACTCAGCCGGGCAAGTTCCCTTTGTTGCCTTCTTGTTTCGTTGGTGTGCAGGCAGTTGAAATTACTACCGGACCTATTCATTACCCATTAGGAATGGCGGTGTATGTTTTTAGTTAACTTCAGTTAATGTAAACGTGCCAGAGTCAGCTTTTGGTGAAGTTGTTACATAAGTTCCGTTTGTAAGAACTCCGGTTGTTGCATTATAGGTAGCCGTAAAAGTTTGTACTGCTCCAATATTAGCCGCAAGTCCGTAGACACAGGTGGTAGTGCACGTCCACGTTCCGTTTGCGAGTTTCCAGGTGCCCACGCATAGTTGGCGTGTGCCAGCAATCACATTTTCGTAGGAGGCTGTGCCATCTGGTCTGATAGACCAGCTCCAATCTTGCCCGGAAGATGCATTCTGTTGCGCGCCAAGCCATAAACCTTGTATGGTTGGTGTGCACTTGAAAAGTGTGTCCGTTTTTGTAATTGGATCGGTGTCCTTCTTACAACTTGTTTGCGTTGTAAAGAGTATAAGGGTCAACAGCAGTGCGGAAAAGGAGCCCAATACTATTTTTTTCATGTTTGTTGTTTTACCCATCCAGTCGGGGTTGGTTTCCGGATAGGCGGATGAATGAATTTGAGTGCAAGTTAAGTAAGGGCGTATTTTCTTTTTGGACGAATGAGTAAGTGTGTAAGTTTTGTCCCTTTTTGTGTCAGTTCGGGCAGTAACTGCGCATTTCAGCGTAGCTAGAAGGCGTCAAATTGCTTTTTCATGGAACTTATTATAAGTGAGTTAAAATAACAAAAAACCGCAGCTTTTACTGCGGGCTGCTTGTTTCGTCGGGGATGCTGGAAAGACTTCGAACCTGTAGATAGTGGGTGCTTACTATGCATTGATCGGGACATTTGCCGGCAACTAAATCCAACGTTTTAAGGCAATCGTCGGGCCGTCGGATTGGGTTTACCTTTCAAATCGCCACTATTCGACGATATACGGCCCGCCAGTTTCGCCCCATCCCCACTTAGGCATAGGCTCATGCTGTTGTATGGGATTTTCGGGCAACCGGGAGTTGATAATGGCCAGTCTGCTTCCCCATTCCAGGTAACCAACAAAGGCCGATCTGAACTCCGGATCATTGGCCAGTCCTATTTCATCAGCTGTTTCGAGCAAGAGGTTTAACCAGCGTTTACGCAATTCTTCTGTAAGCATCTTACCCACATGATGGTGAACCATCTTTGCGTGACTGCCTCCATCCCCTTCGGTATAGAGCGCACCTCCACCAAATACTTCGGATATAAAATGCGCCACATGTTGCGCATGGGCCGGCGACATGTGCCGGAATACTTCCGACAGTTTTTCGTCTGCCTGGACCTTGGCGTAGAAACGTTCGGTGAGTTGTTCAAGTTTTTCGCGGCCTCCGGCCCATTCATAAAGTGTTGGGATAGGTTTCTTCATGGTGTTTACTTTTTCCAAACGATATCCGTCTGGTCGTAATGTTTCATTTCCTCAATATTATTATAAAAAGGTTTCACCAGGTTATAGAAAGGCCCAAATTCTTTGCTTTTCCTAAATCCCTGGAGGTGTTCGTCCTTACTGGTCCAGTGAATGATAACAATGTAGTTATTTGGCTGATCATTCCCGTGCAATAGGCGGTATTCGAGGCAATAAGGAGAAGCCTGCAGGTGTTTCGCTGCTTCGGCGTAGGCTTGCTCAAAAGCAGGGCCTTTATCGGCTGGAATGTTGTACCTGATCACCTCTACTGAAAAAGTCTTGTTGTTCATACTTTGTGTTTTATGATGCGATGCGGGCATATTCATATTGGTGCCAACTATTAGCAGCACGCTGAGTAAAGATTTCAAAAACATATATTTATTTTTACTGGCAAATTTGAGGGGAAACGGCTGCCGTAACAATACCTTACCAAAAAGTAGGCTTCGCTTCCTACTAGTCCATGAATTATGATACAATTAAATAATAAGACCTATACCTGTCCTGTTGATGTTACGCTTGAATTCATTAGTGGTAAGTGGAAGTTGTTGATCCTTTCTCATCTTCATCAGTTTGAGCGCAAAGGCTACAGCGCTATCCGGGAAAACCTGCCTGGCATTTCAGAAAAGATGCTGAGCCAGCAATTGAAGGAGCTTGAGAGGGACAAACTGATAGAGAAAGAAGTGCTTTCAAAAAAGCCGCTTCGGGTAGAGTACTATTTAAGTGCAGACGGGAAATCACTATCTCCGTTATATGAATTCATCAGTCAATGGGGTATAGATTTCCTGAAAAGGCACGGAATAGACTACGTTAAGGACCAGCATTTGTACAAATGACAGCTTGGTTGATTTCATTGCAAAGTTGCCCTCCAGTATTACCCAAGAAAACCCGCCCGATTTCATCGGGCAGTTTTGTTTTTTCGTGTGGACTGCTAGATTACCGGCGGTGATCTAGTCGCCCTTAGGTATTACCCAAGAAACCCTGTTTCGACTTCGTCGAAACTGTTTTGCTTTTTCGTCCACTCACCCGAGCAAGCTCGCTTCGTTGCCGAAAAAGCAAAACCCGCAGCTTTCGCTGCGGGTTTCTTGTTTCGTCGGGACGACTAGATTCGAACTAGCGACCCCTTGCACCCCATGCAAGTGCGCTACCGGGCTGCGCTACGTCCCGAAACCTTTTACAAAGTTACGAACTACGGGCTTCATCAGCAAGTAGTTACGATTGGGGGTGCAAATGTAATCCAATTTTTGATATTTCCCGAAAAAGGGAGGAATTTTTGCCAGAAAAAATCCCTAATTCTCTCTACTTCAGGCTGGAAGCGATTTTTCAACAGGCAAATAAATACTACTGCTTATAGCTTATTGTCTCGCCATTGTAGTCAATCTCATACTTGCCGCCGCTGAAGTCAGTTAATTCAATGTGGGAATTGTGCATTTTAAAGGGAGTTCCTCTATCAAGGCAAACAAAAATATCTGTTCCGCTATAACTCCAAAGCAAATTGCCTTTTCTGTCGATTCTTGCAACTGATATTTCTCCATGCGTAATGTATGAATCCTGATACTTGTGAATTGAAAAACAGGTGGCCCAGTCCGCTTCTGCCATCCAAATAAGATTAAGTTCAGGAATTGATAGGCAAAACACAGTATTACAACATCTGGTAATTAAATTGTCTCCGTCAATCAGGACTGCGTCGGACGTTACTGAAGTGGCACCAGCATCAGCGAGCAGAATGGCACTCGTAGTTTTTACACTGTCACGATAAATAATGATTGCATGTTGCGAAACTGACGTATAGCCGTTGCCAGCCCGATAAACTTTTTCGTATGACGTTGGGCTGTCTGAAGTTTCTGTGAACGAAGAATCGTCAAATACTTCAATTGTTAGATCCTTGTGTTGTAATGCCACTCTCATTCGTTCCCAATATAATGCCTACTTTATTATACTATTGTTCTTTTTTCACATTGTTGTTCAATACTTATAAAACGCTTTGATCTTACCGAGAAAGATGTCCTTTTTACGCCGGCTCACTTCCACTTCTTTATCATTGGACAGTATCACCGATCCTCCCTCACCGCGCAGGTACTCCTTTACATGCAGCAGGTTGATGAGATACGATTTGTGAATGCGCACAAACCCAGCATCCGACAGCAGCTCCTCGTATTCATGGATTGGTTTTGCAGATACCAGGTGATGCTCATCCGTGAAATAGAACCCGGTATAACTGCCCGATGCTTCGCAAAACAATATATCCTTCAACTCCACCACCTGAAATCCCTGCAAAGAGGGTATGCATAATTTCATTTCCTGCTGAGCAGGCGGTTTGTGCAGGTTGTGCAACAGCGTATGGATATTATCATTGATCGCATTGACAGAGATCCTTTTTATCGCCCTCTTTACCGCACCTATTAATAGATCTTCATCTATTGGTTTCATTAAATAATCTACCGCACTGTAGCGGAATGCCTGCAAAGTGTATTGGTTGTGCGCGGTAACGAAGATGATCTCAAATTGGATGGCTTCCAATTCGGCCAGTAAGTCAAACCCCGTTTTGCCAGCCAGGGAGATATCCAAAAATACCAATTGAGGTTCCAGCAGCTCTATTTTCTCTTTGGCCCCCTCTGCATCGGTACATTCCGCCACTACTTTTAACTCCGGGCAATATTCGTGCAGCAATTTGCGCAATGTATTTAATCCTCTTGGTTCGTCGTCTACCAAAATTGTTCGTATCATCGTGAACAGGTTAAAGGTTGAATTTCAAAATGGCAATGGTGCCGCTTTCGTTGCTTCCCGGGCTATCGGATCTATCTATCATTGAAAGTGATGCATTCATTTTATACTTTTCGTTGAGCACCGCCAGCCTCTCCTGTATATTGGCGATGCCCAGTGAACGATGGGCAGAAAGGTTGACTGTCTTTTTTTTCAGTGATTGCAGGTAACCCACGCCATTGTCCTCAATTTCGCAAATCAGCATACCGCCCGATCTATAGAAACGAATTGCTAGTTTTTTGTCGCCTTGTATTGGACGCACTCCATGCCAGATGGCATTTTCCACCAATGGCTGCACCAGCATCGGAGGCATTTGAACATGGTCGGGTATGTTGTTACTGGCATCGATGGTGTAGGAAAAATCAGCAAACCGCAGTTGCTCCATCTCCAGGTATTGCTGCAGGTGGTTGATACATTGGTTTACCGAGATGAATGTTTGCTGTGATTGTTCGAGATTGGTCCTGATCAATTGTGCAAATTTGCTGAGGTAGCGGCTGGCGTTTTGCTTTTCGTCGTCCAGTATCATTTCCTTGATACTGTTGAGCGAATTAAAGATGAAATGCGGGTTCATTTGGGCATGAAGCGCCTTTATCTCCAGTTCGGCCATCTGCGTATTGATCCGCGCTTTTTGCCGGATATCGTTGATCCTTTTTTTGTAAGCGAGCCATAGGGCCAACCCGGCCAGCGATGCAACAACAGCTAAAAACCACGCATTTTGCCAGAAAGGCGGACGGATGTACAAGTCTATTTCCCGTACCTGTGAGGGCCAACTGTTGTTATTGATAGCAACTTTTACCTGCAAGCGGTGTAAGCCCGGTGTAAGGTTGCTGATGATGATGCTTTGCTGTGAGCCTGTTTCATGCCACTCTCCGAACCTGTCCCGATCGGCGTCATTGTCGGCAAAGCGATAGGCGAACTGTTGCTGATAGGCATCGGTAAAATTGATGGCTGCCAGGTTTACGACTATACTGTTTTGGTTGTGGGATAGTTCTATTTTATTGCCAGGGTGGTGTATTATATCTCCTCCATGCGTGTCTATGCTTTCAATAAAGAAAGCCGGCGGCGCATTATTTTTGACGAGGCTGTCGGGATTGAACCGGACAATCGTATTATTGAATCCGCCATACAGTTGCCGATGGAGTGTATCGTAATAAAAGGAATAAGCGGTAAAGGCGCCTTCGGGCATATCATCGGCTATGCCAAATACTTCTATGTGTTTAGAGCGGATGTCATAACTGGCGAGCCCGCTTTCCGTGCCCAGCCATAGCTTGTTGCCGTGCAGGTGTACAGCTCTTATGGTATTATCGGGCAGTCCCTTGCTGCGGGTAATGTGCTCAATGATCTTTTGCGAAGGATCGTATATGGCCAGGCCGTTCCCGGCAGTAGCGATATATATGTTGCCACGCCCGTCAAAAGCCATCGCATTCACTTCTTTTCTGGCCGTCCTTATCTTCGGTAGTGTATCGATCAATGCATCAAATTGGGCTGTCCCTGCATTATACCGGCTGGCTCCATGGCCTGCGAACCAGATATTACCCCCGGGATCTTCGGTTATATACATTGGCGCAAGGATATTGAACAACCTATTGCCACTGTAATCGGCTTCGGTAAAGGTTTGCTCACCGGCCTTGCGGACATAAAATCGGTTATTCTTGTTGGCTGTTACATACCAGGTGCCGTTTGAACCATATAGTTGCCAGCTCACCCAGTTGTGGGCCATATCCCAATCCGGCAGGTTGACCTTTTTGTGTTGATAGTTATGGGTATTGATGCCGATCAGCGGACCGTACGTGCCTGCATATACACTATCGCCCCGCAACGACAGCAGATTAAAAACGATATTGGCATCATTGCCATATTGTGACAGGTCTATTCTTTGCACCGATTGCCCGCTACGCCGGTCGAACACATATACACCTTCGCCGGAAGAGGTGGCGAATATTTTATCATTGGCGATGGTCAGCATGCGTATCGCCGTATTGCTGCCGGCCGTTCGTTGATCGCGTTGGATGGCTATCTTTTCAATACTGCCGGTATTCTTTTTCTGCTGAAGCAAGCCATTATCGGTTCCAATCCATAAGCGGCCCTGCCTGTCGGTCAACATGGCTGTGCAGCGATATCCGGGTAAATACAATGCAGGAAGGATGGTGTAGGCGCTTGTCTTTTTATCGTAGTGCAAGCCGTAAAAACCTTTTTGTAAACCTGTAATGATCTGTGTTGAATCTGTAAGGCGGGTGATCTTGCTGCGCCAGCCAAAAAGTTTGTTTAACCCTGATAAGGCAGTTTGTATAGGGTGTTTTTTCTTATCCCGATGATCGAACCAGGCTAATTCGGTTGCCTGCTCTGCGATAACGCTAAATGCGTTGTTATCGCTGTGCATAAAATGCACCAATTGTTTTGCCGAACCGATCTGCTGGTATAAGGGGCTGTCTTTTTCTCCGATTGGGTGCCAGTCTTTTTTTGAAACATAGTAAATATAGGGCCCGGCTATGGTGGCTATTAATAACACTCCGGACTGTGGCGTAATGATACCGTCGCTGCGGCCAAATGGGGCATCCAGTTTTTCTGCGTCTTCCGGTTTGAAATGATCATACCGAAATACCAGTAGCCCGTTCTTATCAAAATGGTAGAAGCCTGAGGATGTGAGCACGAAGGTGTTGCCGGCCTCATCACCCGCGGTGCCGTAAACGTGGTTTTCAATATAAGGCCGGTTCAAAGGACCCGGGGGCACGATGAGGTTTCGTTGCTGCAGGGTCGTGGTATTAATGATGTGCAGGCCATTGCGGGTGGCCGCTGCCAGTTGATGGGGGCCTGTCCATTTCAGTTGCTTTACCTCATCGGCAGGCAGGCTATGCCGGCCGCTATCGGAATAGAATTTTAAGAAGTGGTTGCCATCAAAACGGTTCAATCCTTTCAGGGTTGCTATCCAGATGTATCCGTACGCATCCTGCGTAATGCCCAGTATGCGGTTGTCGCTGAGTCCGTCTTTGACTGTATAGCGGGTAAAGTCTTCTTCTTCAAAAGACTGCGCCTGCAATGAATTGCCTCCATACAACAGGATGAATAATATGATGATAAGACTGCGCAAGTTAGTTTAGTGGGGTGTCACCAATTGTGTCCTTAAATGTAGCCCGTTACCGGCAATCCTAAAACATTAAAAGGCCGTTTGCCGAAGAAAAAATGAAAGCCGCCGATGGTAAGATGGCGCGTTTTGCCCGGCTGGTTATACCATAGTTTTATTGGTATAGTCCCGTCCCTGCCATTATCAGCTAACTGTAAACCCTGCTTCACGATGCGTGTTGTTTTTGTTACCGACAAAAGGTCAATCGCCTGGCGGCTTGCCCTAACCGGAGTTCTCCTGGCAATTTCCCTGTTGTGTGCGGGCCAATTATATATAGGCCCCGGCGCGCAGTTGCAGGTTACCGGTAATGCGAGCCTTACGCTGAAGGATATGGACTTAGTTAATAACGGCCAGTTTTTGGCCGGGAACGGCACCTTCTATTTTTCAGGAGCAGGGAACTTTTCAGTTCGGGGTACGCAACCTGTACAATTTTATTCGATCCAGATCAATAAAGACCCAGGTGCCCGCGTCCTACTTCAGCGGCCCATTGGCATTTCCAGCCAGGTATTGTTTTCCCAAGGGCTGGTTGACCTCAATGGGTACGACCTTGACCTGGGCAGTACGGGACAGCTTGTGGGTGAATCGGAGAACAGTCGCCTTATTGGTGCCGCCGGAGGTGAAGTGTTGTTCACTACCACGCTCAATGCCCCGGCCAATAGCAACCCCGGCAATCTGGGTGCCCTCATCAGCAGCTCCAGGAACCTGGGCAGTGTACTGGTTAAAAGAGGCCACAAAGCTCAAAACCTCACCGGAAGTAGTTTACTACGTTATTATCATATAACCCCGACCAATAACAGCAACCTGGGCGCCACGCTCAGGTTCTCTTATTTTGATGGCGAGCTCAACAATCTTCCCGAAAACGACCTGGTTCTGTGGCGCAGCGTGGATGGCCTCAGTTGGCTTGATCAGCGGCGTACTGGTTTCAACGTTGCGCAGAACTATGTAGAAAAGACCGGCATCGATGCCTTTTCCATATGGACGCTGGCCGTTGCTTCGGTTTCGCTGCCGGTGGTTTTTACGGGCTTTCATGTTCAGTGCGACGATGGCCGGGCCCTCCTGCACTGGAAGACGGCGCAGGAAAGCAATAGCAGTCACTTTATTATTGAAAGAAACAGCGGTGCGGGGTGGATGGGGCTCGGTCAGCTTGTAGCAGCGGGTAATAGCAGTGTAGAAAAAAGCTATGCCTTTGCCGATCTTAACCCGGTGGAAAAAGCACAATACCGTATCGCGCAGTACGACCTGGACGGCCGGGTGACCTACACTTCGGCCGTTATTTTCAATTGTGCCTTGGCGGAAGTTTGCCAGGTTGGACCTAATCCCTTCCTACAGACATTTACCCTGCGCATCCAAAGTAGTCGCAACGACCAGGCCTATATAAAGGTGATGGACGCCAGGGGAGTGGTGGTAGTGAAGAGGTCGGTCAATTTGCTAAGGGGCGTCAATCAATTTGACGTGGACCTGCATCAAGCTGCTTCCGGAGCCTACCTGCTTACGATAGAATGGGTAAACGACCGGCAGTTAAAAACCATTCGCCTTGTAAAACAGTAATAAAACAACCAAGACCAAAACCCGGAGATATGAACAGAATACTGCTAGTGATGATGCTGACTATCGTTTCGACAGCAGGCATTGCCCAAAACGTTGGCATTGGTACAACCACCCCACATGCCAGCGCTGCCCTGGATATCAAAAGTACCGTAAAAGGATTGTTGATACCCACTATGACCGAAACGCAGCGCAACGCCATTCCTTTACCAGCCACCGGCCTGCTTATTTTTCAAACGGATGGCACCGCGGGTTTCTATTATAACAGCGGTTCTACGGCTACGCCCAGCTGGACAGGGTTCGGAGCTACCGGCAGCGGGTGGCAGATGACCGGTAACAGCGGCACCAACCCCACGATGAACTTTATCGGTACGACTGATCTGCAGCCACTTCGTTTCCGCATACAAAATGTGAATGCCGGCATTATCGACAGCGCTTCCAATAATACAGCCATTGGTTTCCGCTCGCTGGATTCCATTAGCACAGGCGTTCACAATACCGCTATCGGTATCAGCAGCCTGATCAGCAATGCTGTCGGCAGCTACAATACCGGACTTGGTAGCTTTTCATTGCGGTTCAATACCACCGGCGCCTATAATACCGCCAATGGTTATGTGGCTTTGCGTTCCAATACGACGGGTAGTTACAATACTGCGATGGGTGCTTTGGCACTTTATGCCGTTACAACGGGAGAATACAATAGCGCCAGTGGCTTTTCGGCGCTGCGGAATAACAGCACCGGCAGGGAGAATACGGGAACCGGCGCTTTTGCGCTTACCCAAAATACAACCGGCTACGGTAACACGGCCCTGGGGTATGGTGCATTGAGTGCCAATACCAGCGGCGCCAACAACACAGGCATAGGATCGTATGCGCTTTTTTACAACCAAACGGGCATCAATAATCTGGCTGCGGGCAGCAGGGCTCTTTTTGTCAATACGACCGGAAGTTCAAACTCTTCTTTCGGGAACTTTTCATTGATGTCCAACACAACAGGCGAGGGGAATATAGCGGTTGGCATATCGGCTTTAATGAACAATACGACCGGCAATAGAAATGTGGTCATTGGCAGCTATGCGGCCACTAATGGCAATGGCGACCTACGCGTGGCCATCGGCGATTCGTCGTTGTACAGCAATACTGCGGGTGCCAATGTTGCCATCGGCGCCCAAACTGCGCCGTATAATATCAACGGATCAGGAAATATTTTCCTGGGCTTCCGCTCTGGCTATGAAAGCACCGGTGGCATTGGTAATATTTTTGTTGGCAGTTATTCAGGACAGAAGGCCGGTTCCAGTGCAGCCTACAATGTAGCTATTGGACACCAGTCGTTGCAAAACAATACGGGCGGATATTACAATACCGTGGTGGGTAATGGTGCCGGACAAAATGTTTCAAGTGGCAATTCTAACACGATCATTGGAGACGGTGCCGGCAATGCTAATACCACCGGTAGTTTCAACACGTTCATCGGGCAGGGCGCTAATGTAAGTGATGGCAGTTATACCAACGCTACTGCCATTGGTGCACAGGCTACGATAACGGCGAGTAATTCCATGCGCCTTGGCAAAGCTAATATTGCTGTGTATTGTACCAGCCTGTTCCAAACCAGCGATGGACGGTTCAAGAAGAATGTTACCGAAGATGTGCCTGGTCTGGATTTCATCATGGGACTGCGGCCTGTTGCGTATCAATATAAAGCTTTTGAATTGGACAGATTTGCCTTACAAAAGAGCCCCGCCCGCCAGGCAAACCTGGTATCATCCGATTACACCGATGCAGAAAGGGTGGTACATACCGGCTTTATAGCCCAGGAGGTAGAAAAGCTCATCAACGATAAGCATATCAATTCGGGCATGGTGCACAAACCTGCCAGCGAGAATGATAGTTACAGCATTGCCTATGGACAATTGATAGCTCCTTTGGTTAAAGCCGTGCAGGAGCAGCAGCAGGTGATCGATCTATTGCAAAAGGAAAATGAAGCGCTGAAAAAGCGACTTGAGAAGATTGAAGCGCTGCTCCTGAAATAAAAAAGGGACCTGCATTCATGTTGTTTCCCGGGTGACCTCTCTGAAGTTTTTGCCGGCTACTTTCTTAAAGTACTTGCTGAAATGCGATTTGTCTTGAAACCCCAGGTCGTCGGCAACTTCTTTCAGGCTTGCGCCTGACAGCTTCGCTTTTTTTACAGCTTCCATTACAATTCTTTGCCTGATGAGCGTGCTGACCGATTTGCCGGTTTCCTGCTTGATCGTATTGTTCAGGTAATTAGGCGATATACAGAGCAGGGCTGCATAATCCGCTACTTTTTTGTTAGTCTTGTAGTGTTGCTCCAGCAAGAGATTGAATTTATGGAGGAGTGAAAAACGAGGTGATTGGAAGATGTTGAAAAAGCTGTCGCCAAGGCATCGTAGCAAGTAAAGCAGGAATACGTTCAGGAAGGCTCCTAATATTTCCATTCTTAAATGATGCTCGCGTCTGAACTCCTGCAACATCATCTCGCAAAGTCTGTTGCCTTCCTGTAAGAATGTGTCGCCGATCTGAACGGCCTTTTCGGCAAGGCTGCGGGAATGGAACACTGAAAACCAGGCGAAATTGAAATCTGCATTGGTTCCACACAACAAGGCCCGGTTGAAATGGATCGCATATCCCTTAGCGCCTGCTTTGATGCTTACCCGACGGTTTTCATTCAGATCGTTACAGTAGAGACTGTTGGGACCAACCAATACCCGACTTCCCCCGGCCTGGATTTCGACTTCACCATTCAATAGCAGGTACAATCCAAATACCTCATCTTTTGAGTCATTAGTATACAAAAGGGCGGTTTCCGTGAGGGTATCAATCCTGAAAAAGGCGCGTTGGTTTATAATCAATACTGACATGGCACAAGATTTACTCCATCTGTTTTGGAAAACCAGTTCTGTATCAGGATTTGTTCAAGCTGCTTGATCTCTCTGGCGTGAACCGACCTGTTCCGTTTGCTGCAATACAGCGTATTTTCAACATAAGGGCTTCCTTCCCAAGCGAGTTTGATGTGCTTGGTTTCGATCGCGTGCCGGCAAATGAAGTCGGGCATGACGGCAAATCCATGGCCATTGCGAAGGCAACGGAGAATTGATCCAAAATTAGGTACGATATAATTGGGCCTGAAATCGGGCTGGCATTCGAAATTGGCCAGCCAAAAATCCCGCAAATAACCCATATCCGCACCGGCCGTAAACCAAACCTGTTCTCTGAGCCATTGCCTTACATCCGCCCTCTTACCGGTAGATATCAGTACCTGCAATCCTTCGATGTCAGTGTCGGTATTACAAACGAGGACGACACGCTCTTTTGCAAAAGGAGTGTATTCAAGAGTGGATTGGTGCCCCTTTTGAGGTGTCAATACAAGATCGAGTGCACCGGTTTCCAGCGCGTGCAGCAGCTGTTCATATTCACCAAATTTCAAGATGAGGTTGAAGGGTAATTTAGCGATATGTTCTTCCAGTGTGTGGCCAAATGCATCAAATCCCATACCGATGCCGATAGTCGGTTTGTCTTCTTTAGAGTTTCTGCAGAATACCTGTTCTGCCTGCACGAGGTTGTTTAGCGATTCGATGATGTAATTGTACAGGATGGTCGCACGTTCGGTTGGTATCATCTTCCTGGTGTCGCGCTCAAACAGTCGATGGCCGGTATAAGTTTCAAGCGATCTTAAGTGCAGGCTTACGCCAGGTTGGGAAATGAAAAGTTCCTGCGCTGCTGCAGACAAGTTACCGGTTTCGTAAATAGCTTTAAAAGTTCTAAACCATTCGAGGTTCAACATAAATAAGCGTTTTAATGATCGATACCAGCTCTGATGTCAGGCGGTTAACAGCGTCTGCTATTGCTATGCCAGGGAAGATATTTCTGGAGTGTATTCGCGAAGAAATTTGCAATTGCTTGATATATAAATAATTCTGCGACCCGCTAGTAGACAAGGAGGGATGAGGCAGGAATTGAAACTCCAAAAGGATTGGAGCACGAAGTGTAGTAGCGTCCAATCTTGTTGGAGCTTGATGCCAATTACTGATTGGTAAATTCGTTTCTTTGTATGTTAAGCTTATGTATCCTGGCTTCCAGTGTAGTAGGTTTAAGGTTTAACAAGGCTGCTGCCCCGTTTGCACCGCGGATACGCCCGGCTGTCCTTTTGAGAATGGAAATAATATATTCTCTTTCCGATTCGATTTGAATACGTTTTATATCGTCAAGTGATTGAACATCCGCTTTCGGGGTTGATTCCCTGGCAGATCCCGTAAGACTTCGCTTCAGTTCCAATGCAGCGTTGCCGTCAGAAAGTATGATCGCCTGTTCTATGACGTTCTCCAGTTCACGGATGTTGCCCGGCCAGTCGTAAGCAATCATTTCTTCCATCATAGTTGCGGCGAAACCGTTGAATCTTTTATTGAACGCAGAGCAATTCTTTTGGGCAAAGTAGATTGCCAGGGCTTTTATATCACTTTTCCGGTCGCGCAGCGATGGTAATGTTATAGGGAAGACATTCAATCTGTAATATAGGTCGAGCCGGAAATTGCCTGCCGCTACTTCCTGCTCGAGGTTTCGATTGGTGGCTGCTATGATACGAACATCGACCTTGACAGGGGCCATGCCGCCCACGTATTCAATTTCCTTTTCCTGCAGAACACGCAACAACTTTACCTGCATGTCGAGGGGAAGTTCTCCAATCTCATCCAGGAAAAGAGTACCTCCTGCAGCCAGCTCGAACCGGCCCTTGCGTTTTTCTGTAGCGCCGGTGAATGCGCCTTTTTCATGACCAAACAATTCCGATTCGATGAGGGTAGGGGGGATTGCCCCGCAATTTAATTTTATAAAGGGGCCAGCCTTCCGGGAAGAAAGCAGGTGTATGGATTGTGCTACCTTTTCCTTGCCCGTACCGCTTTCTCCAAGTAGTAAAACCGATGTGTTGTAGGGGGCCACCTGGATGGCAAGATCCAATGCGGCCAGCAAGAGATGGTGTTTCCCGATGATATGGTGAAACTCCGGTCGCTCGGCAGCCTGCGTGAGTGACCCTGCTGTAGCGCCCGATGAGATATTGGAAGCCTGGTTACTTCCTTCCGTAAGCGCTTCAGCGGTTTTTGTAATACACGTTCCTAAACGGTTCAGCAAGGCAATATGATTATCAGTATATATACCTTGCTGGCGGCTGTAGAAAAAGTAATGGAACGATAACCCATTACCCATACTTACCGGGAATACCAGAAAGGACTTTATCTGAAAGGTATCGATCAGGGTTTTCTGCAGCGAAGGTACAGGTAGCTTCCCACTGTCTGTTTGCTCCTGGTAGATAACCGGCCTGGGGTCTGTATGGCTGTTGGCAAGTATGACAGAAAGGGCCGTCCTTTTTAGATTAGCAATGGTTAACAGTTCGTCTTCTCCGATAAATTGATATTCATTTAATCCAATACGCAGCCAGGCTTTGTCATTGAATGGCCCCATACTAAGCGGCCTAAGGCCGCTGGCGATGAGGTCGAATGGGATATAAGCCTGAAAGATCCTTGCAATCTCCAACATTTTCTGCTGGCTGTTCTGGCCCGCCTGGCTCGTCGCCAGGAGCTGTTGTTGCAACAGGTTTTCTTGTTGTGACTTTGCTTCGAGGCTTTGATAATGCCGGTACCAGGCAATATCCAACATCACCTGCAGGTCCTTTTTCCTGAATGGCTTCACGAGGAATCCATAAGGTTCTGTTTTCTTTGCCTCTTCGAGCACTTGCCGGTTTTAATTGGCCGACAAATAGATAAAACCAATATTCTCCGTTCTTAGCATCCTGGCTATATCGATCCCGGTTAGTTCTCCCTGCAGCCTGATATCAAGTAAAGCTAAATCAGGTCTGTCATTCCGGACGATCTCTGCTGCTTCTGCGGCTGTGGCCGCTATGCCCACCACTTCATAGCCAAATCGTGTTAACACCTGCCGCAGGTTGTTGGCTACGATGTATTCGTCCTCCACTATTAGCATTTTCTTCTTCATAGGCATTGGGTTAAGCTATGGCCAAAGAACCATGTAATAATTGATTCCTGAGCGCGGCAAATTTGATTGCAATACGTAAGCCCTGGTTACTTTCCATAGTAAAGCTGCCGTTCAATTGCCTTGTAAGTCCCTGCATGAGATCAAGCCCCAGTGATGCATGTGATTTGGGATCAAATCCTTCAGGAAGCCCTATGCCATTGTCAGCTATCTCCAACGACAGGGAGTGGTCTTCCGACCGGTGCAAATGGATCCTGACAACTCCTTTCCTGCCCATCGGAAATGCGTATTTGATGGCGTTGACAATACATTCGTTAATGATGAGGCCAAGCGGAATGGCCTGGGAAACATCGAGATCAATTGGTTCAACTGAGCGCTCAAAATGGATCTGGTTGCCTGTATCGAAGCTGTCCTGGGCATAATGAACGAGCTCATTAATGTACTCGGGCATGGCAATGGTAGATACATCTTCTGATTGATACAACTTCTGGTGGATAAGCGCCATGGCGTGAACACGCTGCATATTTTCTTCAATCGCGGCCAGCGCCGCATCGTTGTCGATATATTCAGACTGGGAGTCGAGCAAGCTGATAACGATCTGGAGATTGTTTTTGACGCGATGATGGATTTCTTTCAATAGCCATTCCTTGTCACTTAACAATTGCTGTAGTTGGCTGTTTTTCTCAGTGATCACTTCGTTGCTTTTCTTTCTCAGGCGATTTTGGCGATATAACAGGCCCGCTATGATCAATGTTCCTATAATGCCGGCGATCGTCAGATCTTTCATAATAGCTGCTTTCTCAGAATTGGCTTTTTCCAGTTTTGATTGCTGCATCAGGGAGGTGATCTGGTTTTCTTTTTCATTCATCTGGTAAACCACCTGCAGTTCTTCCGCCTGCCTTGTCTTGGATATTCTAAAACTGGAGTCAAGCAATTGAGCGTATTTCTTATAATGGCCCACGGCCGCCGCATGGTCTCCAAGTGCCGAGTCAATGTATATCAACGAGCGGTACAAACTAATACTGGAGACCAGGGCAGTACTGATAGGACGGGGGGAGTTAAATTGTTTTTCGAAATATTGGCGGGCTTTCAGGTACTCTCCTTTTGCCAGGAATAATTGGCCCCATTGCACATCGATCTCAAACCTTCGCATCGGACCGATATACATGGCTATGCCTTTTTCTAATTCATCCATTTTCCTGATCTCCATTTCTGCCTCATCGAGCAATTTCAGATTCAAATAGCAACTGGAAAGTAACAGGTGGTAGGCAAACCGATCCGAAAATGTGGTTGGATAGCCTATCTTATCTGCAATATCGCGAGCAAGGTCCAACGCTTCCTGACTACGCCCTCTTTTACCCATGTATTCGACTACATCATTTAGAATTCGATAGCCCGAAGGATTGCGGTCGGCGACAAATCGGTGCAGGGATCTTTGCGACCAATAGAAGCATTCCTCCTCCCTGCCTTCCAACTCCATCATGGCAGCCATCCGGGTATAAAAATAGCACCAGGCCAGGCTGTCGCGGGTGGCTTCTGCGGTCCTGATCGTTTGGTAAGTATATCTCAGAGGCTCTCCGAACTTTCCCTGGAAGAATGTAATCGTGGTAAGTGCCTGCGAATTATAATGTGTATAGGGGTACCCGATCTTTTCCGCCAGTTCGAGGGCTCTTGACAGAATATCATAGGCAGCCGGCAAATTGCCGGCAATAACCGATAAATAGCCGAGATCAGTGAGTGCATTGATCTCGCCTTCGAAGTTGCCAAGGCTATCGTATAAGGCGGCTGCCTGCTCCGCATCGTTCATCTTTTTCTGTATCGTGTTGGCCCTGGGTGGCGTGAACTTACTTCTGTAGGCCAATGCCCTGGCTTCCGTATCCCGGTCGCCGGCTATCCTGCATTGTTTGATCAATTCCTGGCAAGTCGAATCAGCCAGTTGTTCATTTCCTAGCGAATACACTTTAACCAGCAAGCCCAGGGCCACCCTGGTCAATTTATCTTCCCGGAGAGATTTACTTTCGTTGATAGCCCGTGTAAGGAAATACTCTACACTGTCTTTGTGCCTATAATAATTATAGGGTTGAAAAGCATAATAGGCGCCCAATAATAAAAGCTGGAGCAAATGTTTTTTGCCGGTAGTATTAGCCAGTAACCGTTTGCCTGTACCTGGATCCTGCCGGTCGAGCCAGTTAGATTGCGCGGCCAGGTCCGGATCGTCGATCCCTTCGGCCAGCAGGGAATAGCGGCTTATGCCCATGGTGCGACTGGCGACCTGTATACAACTGTCTATGTCTGCCTGCCCTTCTTTCGCCACAACCAGGTAGGTGGCCCCCAATAGCAGGTTCAATCTTTGCCAGGAGGGTTTGTCTTCACTTCGTGGATGGAAGGTGTAGCCCGGAATAGTAGATGGTGCTGGAATTGGAGCTTGTCCCATGAGGGACAGGATCTGGAAGAGAAACATGGAAAGGAGAATCACCCGGAACATAATATCCTTTTAATGGTCATCATACAAGGAAGGACTTTCAAAGGATGATCGATTTAAAGTACAATGATCAATTGGCAGGATAGCTCCATGGGTACAATTAGGGAAAGCTAACGAAAAATGTTTAATATTTTACTTTTTTCTTGTGCTTTCGACAATAATTCGCGCTGTTGAATGGAAAATTGTTATTCTCATTGACTTTTCTACATCTATTATCAGAATAATAAGAGCACCTATTACGCGACTTATTTGTTCCGGGAACAAGTTCTTGCCATTTTTGTCGTCAGGCTACGATTGCGTATTTCACCATCTATCGATTTTATTATGTTTCAACGATGGAGAAGGACTGTTTTATCCATAACAGCTAACCTAATAGGAACAGAATGCCGGGCTTCGGATGATCCAATGGCCGTGGTCTTGACACGATACCAGGTAAAGGCGGCTCGCCAGGACGAGTTTATGCAGGTGTTGAGGGGGTATGTTTCCAGCTCATTGCTGGAGGCGGGAAACGTGATGGCGGCCGCTTATTCCGAGCATGGAGACCCCTCTGTTATTTGGGTAGTGGAGCGATGGACCAATAAAGAATATTATGCAAAAAATGGAAAAAGCCCGGCAGCACAGGCAGTTACTTTATTAGCCAGGACCGGATTGTCTGCACGTGTGGAGAAGATGTATTTAAAAGACCTGGGCCTGTTTTCGGGAAGTGATGTCCACCGGGTTGCCGCGGGAGTAGAAAATCCATTGATCATTATGTTGATCGTAGACGTAAAAAGGAAAGAGGAAGATCAGTTCAGGCTCATCAATCACGCAGCGATAGCTACATTAGGCGCAGAACCTGGCTTACTCTCTTTTCGGTTTAGCCAGGATTGTAACCGTAAGGGAAGGTTCGTCATTCACAAGGAATTTCACGACAGACAGGCATTTCAAAGCCATTTGAAAAACCCTGGTATTGCACCGGTAATCAGGTTCCTGCAGCACTCTGTCAGGAAACCTCCCTTCGAGAAGAAATACCATCATCTCATTGAGTTGGCACCCCCGGACCTCCGCGTTAATCGTTAGTGCCACAAAAACAACTGAATGAACCTATGGGCGCCTGATCTTTAAAATTGCCAGGTACAGGCAATGAAAAACAGATTGAGCGGGCCTGCGTACCGGTCCTGTTGCCTTACGAAGGTTACATCAGCCAGCCACTTTGCATTGAGATCGCTGCTGATTCCGAAAGCAGCGCGGTTTCGCACAACACTTTTTACGTTAAACAGGTAAAACACCTCATCATAGGCATACAGCTTTGTGGTGGCTGACCAGGTTTTGAATGCCCGGTTGATCCGCAACCTGTTTCGATAATAATGTCTAGACTGAATGCCAGTTGTCCACCTGTTCCAGATCATATTCCTGTCCTCGATCAGGAGGTTGCTACTTTTCACCTGGAAGATCACGGCGTTCATGAGGTAGTGTTCCCAAACGCGCGGCACTGTTGGCCTTTTTTGCAAGGCATAGATATAGGCCGGGTTTAGTATGACATGCTTATTCAGCGTGATAAAGCCTTGCGGAAAAAAGATACCCATCCTGTAATAGTTATTGTACCCCAATTGGGCAACCAGCCGAACATTGTTGGCCGGCCGCCAACTGGCGGCCGGCATCAGCCAGGCCGCAGAAGGCGTGCGTTTCTGACCGGTAGCGCCTTGCTGCTTTACCAAGACCAGGAGTATGGACAATAAAATGGCCAGGAGCGGAGATTTAATCGAATAGCCCATGGCTGATCACCAGGTTAACTTACTTAATGAGCGGTACCTTATTCTGTTATCGGAATGGCGAGCGTAACTTCCCGCTGGTCAAGTAAGGGAACTATCTGTTCTATCACCAGCAACTTGAAGTGTTCGGAACTGGTATGCGCTTTTTGTGCCACTTCATCCGTATATCCCTCAAAAAGAAGCAGGGTGTTTTCGTCCGCCTTGCTTTGATGCACCATATAAAACAGGTTTCCTGGTTCCTGAATGGTCTGTGAACGTACCACCTTTAGCAGATCCAACACAATTTCGAGGTTTCCCTCCTTTACTTTCCATTGGGCAAAGACATGTATGGGTATTGTTGCCATGCTGTTAATTTTAGAGCTATTTGATGTATACCGTTTTAATGTTGACAAATTCAAGGATGCCGAAGGAGCTCAGTTCTCTGCCATAACCTGAATGCTTGATGCCGCCGAAGGGTAGGCGTGGGTCCGACTTCACCCGTTCATTGACATAGCTGGAACCTGCGTCGAGTTCAAAGCGGGCTATTTGTTCGCCCCGGATGGTGTTCCGGGTAAATACGGCTGAACCCAGGCCAAATTCACTATCGTTAGCGATGCGCAGCGCGTCGGCCTCATCCTTCGCAAGGATGATGGATGCTACCGGTCCGAAGAGTTCTTCGTCGTATGCCGGCATGCCGGGTTTTACATTGGTCAGGATAGTAGGCGGGTAATAAGCATGATTGCCCGCTGCTATAGTTCCGCCCAGGATACAGGTAGCTCCTTTTTCAATGGATTTGAGTACCTGTGCATGTAACTCATCCCGCAGATCGGCACGTGCCTGCGGACCAACATCTGTTGACCTGTCGAGGGGATCGCCGAGTACTTTACGTTGCATTGCATCAAGGAACAATTTAATAAAAGCTTCCGCTACCGGTTCAACTACAATGAATCGCTTGGCTGCAATACAACTTTGCCCGCTGTTGATGAGCCGGCTGTCGACACAGGTGGCTGCGGCCAGTTCCAAGTCTGCATCGGCCAGCACCACGTAAGCATCGCTACCACCTAATTCCAATACGACCTTTTTAAGTACCGAGCCTGCCTTGCCGGCCACCTGGATGCCGGCGTTGTTGCTGCCCGTTAATGTAACGGCCCTGATGGCAGGATGTTCGATCACCTGATTTACGAGGTTACTGCTGATGAGCAATGTTTGAAACACATGGGGCGGAAATCCTGCTTCTTGCACAATGTCTTCGATGATCAAAGCACAGCCAGGTACATTAGACGCATGTTTCAACACACCGCAATTGCCAGCTGCCAATGCTGGCGCCAGGAACCGGAATACCTGCCACAAGGGGAAGTTCCAGGGCATCACAGCCAGCACTATCCCTAGTGGTTGAAAGCTGGCGTAGCTTTTGGAAGCTTCTGTTTCAATGATGCGGTCCGCCAGGTGAACAGGTCCTTCCGCCGCATAATACGCGCAGCACTCCGCACATTTCTCCACTTCTGCAAGCCCTTGCGAAACAGGTTTGCCCATTTCGGTGGCCATCAAAATGGCCAATTCCTGGCTACGCTTTCTTAGTACGCCGGCCATATTATTAAGGTAAGTGCTGCGCGTTTCGTGGCTCGACCTTCTCCAACTCGCCCATGCATTTTGGGTCTGGTCAATCTTTTTGAACGTATCCTCGATCGTTAAGGTAGGGTAAGTCTTGATCTCCTGGCCATTGGCCGGATTGATGGAAACGATAGGCATACCAAATGGTTTTAGATTTTACAGAACTGTTCACTGCAAAGGCCCATGATCACTATTGTTCGCTGGCCGCCCGTAAGATGACTTCTGCAACTATTTCGGGTTTTGATAGCATGGCAACATGACTCGTAGGAAGATGATATGTTTTGGCTCCGATATTTTTTGCCATCTCTCTTTCAAGCTGGGGAGCAATGATATGGTCATTGTCGGACACGATAAAGTAGCTGGGTTTGTTTTTCCAGGCAGGATTGGACACTTTAGCGGAGATGGTGCTCACGTGAAACCGGCCCTGGCCAGCGGCTATGAGCTTCGCTTCCTGCTCGGGAAGGTCCTGTGCAAAATGATTGATGACGTCTTTCTCTTTTAGTCGTATAAATCCATCCGTTACTATTGGATCGGCCAGCCCCGGAACATTCTGTAACTTCCTCACTTCAAATGCATCTTTATTGATGCTCTCAATACTTTGCCCTTCATCCGGCGCAAAGGCAGCCACATAGACGAGTGAACTGACTTTTTCGTTGTTGCCAGCCTGTGTGATGACAACGCCTCCCCAGGAATGGCCTACGAGCACTACTTTGCCCTGCACTTCTCCGAGAGCCCGCTCAACGAAGGCTACATCATCTGACAGGGAAGTGAGTGGGTTTTGCACGGCGATCGCCTGGTAGCCATTTTTCTGCAAAATGGGGATCACTTTGTTCCATGACGACCCATCGGCAAATGCGCCATGCACCAGTACTATGGTTGGTTTGTTTGCTGTAGCTGAATGGAGCGTCATACGATTGTTGTTTTTGAAGGTAATAAATGACGAACTGGTTGCCAGCAGTACGGTGGCGGCTGTTAACACCAGGAAGATCTTCCTTGATTTCATATTCCCTGTTTTTTGGATTAATAATCTGTATTAAGGTTCATGAATGGCGGTTAGCTCATGCCTTCCAGTATAGCCACCACCTTTTCGCCGACACCCTTGGCAGAGGCTGGGTTTTGACCCGTTACCAGTTTTCCGTCGGCAACACTGTTGGCCGTCCAGGGTGGGGTAGTGTGGTATACAGCTCCTTGTTTGGTAAGCGCTGTCTGCAAATCGAAGGGAACATCGGCTCTCGCATAATTGTCCTCTTCCGCTGTCGTAAAAGAGGCAATGTTCTTACCTTTTACGAGATATGTACCGTCGCTAAGCGTAACATTCAGCAATGATACAGGGCCGTGACAAACTGCCGCAACGACTGCACCCCGGTCCCAGGTTTCTCTGATCACCTGCTTAAGAAGCGGCGCTTCCGGCATATCCACCATGGGTGCCAGTCCGCCCGGCATAAAGATGGCATCATAGGTACTGACATCCACATCGGAAAGTTTTTTAGCCTTTTGCATCGTGACCCAACCCTTTCCAACCAAGAACTTCAGGTTGTCGGGGTCGTCGGCGAGGTTCAGTGCATCCAAATAAGGAGTGTCGCCCGACAAACTGGCGAAGTCGATCTGGTAGCCGGCTTTGTCGAATTCCGCATAAGGATGTGCTACTTCTGAGAGGAAGTTGCCGGTTCTTCTGTTATGAGGACCTATCGTGTTGGCATTGGAAACGACGATCAGAATTTTCTTTTTCATTTTAGCTGATTTATTTATAGTCAATAGATACGGCGGTATGCGGCGAAGCCAGCAATCATAGCAAAACAGCTCCTTTCGGCTGGATAGGCTGGGGGATATCCGGCATGCCCAGCATCTGCAGCATATCGATCTCAATGGCGCGGCAAATGGCAAGCATGGGTGTGTCATTATGTAATCCTTCGAATGGGTTTTCGGAATAGTCGCCGATCATTTCCATGACGACATAGACCCATCCAACAATCGCCCCAGCCGGAATGCTGAGCCAAATGCCCGCATTGCCCAACTTGCTGAATTCGCCGATGATCCCAAAGGGGAGGAAGAATATGAAAATGCAGACGAACAGGAAGCTGAAGCTGGCGTATTTGCGGGGAAAAGGCGCCTGCTTGATCCTTTCTGCATTGCCCTGTAGCTCGTAGGTCGACTTAATGGTCGCTTCCAGATCTATTTGCTGGATCATATTGATGGCCTTGCGTTCGTAGAGCAGCTGGATCATTTCGGTTTGTTTGTCCAGTAATTGTGCTGCTTTGTTGTTGTAGCCGAGCAGGCTCACCTGTTCTTCATTCGTTAAATACTGTTGATGGGCGACCTCCGAGAGCTCTGCCGCGTATTGCTCGTTCAGTTTTGCGCGCCTTCGGCGGTTACAAGGGCCGCTGGTGCGGCTTTCGGGGCTCACATGTTCCCAGGGCGTTGGTTGCAGCAGCTGTTCCCTGAGCAGGTAGAGATAGGCAATGTGCCGGAATATGATCTGTTTTCTGATGGCTGCACCATCGTCAGCAGGCATTTCTTCCGTTCGATAGTGCTTGATCATCGTTGTGAGTTTTCTGCTTTCATTTACCAGGGCACTCCATATTTTTATCCCTCCCCATAACCTGTCGTAAGCATGGCTGTTCTTAAAACCCACGTAAAATGCTACGGCCGTGCCTATCAATGCCAGGGGTAGCCAGGGAAATGATAATTTACAATGGGTGAAATAACATATACCTGCTACCAGCGACATCCAGGCGGTTAACCACCATAAATGGTATCCGGCAAATTCATAGATGAACCTCAGCGTAAGCGTTTTCTTTACTATCATAGCGATGGGGTAAACAGTGAAGAAGACTTGCGGTTATTGCTTTTTTACCAGCCAGTCGGCCACCGCCCGGGAGAAATCAGCTACGTCGATGGGGTGCCTGCTGGTGATGAGATTACCATCTACCACCACCGGCTCGTCCGATAACTGGCCTCCCGCATTGATCAGGTCGGAATGTACATTCCAATACCCTGTGAGCTTCCTGCCTTTCAAAATATTGGCTGTTGCCAACACGACAGGGGCATGACAAATGGCTGCCACTAATTTTCCTGCCTGGTTGAATTGTTGTATGAAGCGGATCACGTCTTTGTCAAAGCGAAGGTTATCCGGATTCCAGGCGCCGCCGGGAATGAATATGGCATCGTAGTCCTCTACTTTTATCTGATCGGCGGTTCGATCAACCTTTATCCACCCCACGGGGTTGAGGTATTGAATAGCCATGATATGATCTTTTGCCATTTCGGGCATCGTGAGTCCGTACCTCTCAGGAGCTGGGTTGTATTTGGGAGCCACCACGTCGACTTTGGCGCCCAGTTCCCTGAAATACCACAAGGGCCCCAGTAGTTCAATTTCTTCGAAGCCGTCTGCTGCGATCACAGCCATTCTTTTTCCCTGCAGCTTCGTTTTGTTCCCGACGGGTGTGAGGAAAAAGCTTTTCAGCTTTTCGTTGCCCGGTGCATTCAGCATGGCCGGCATCGACAATCCCGCCACAACGGGCTGGGTCGATAGTTTCGTAAGCATGTCGAATTCTTTCGTTGCCGTATTTTGGGCGTTGCCTGACATAACAATGATTGAAACGGTGAAAAATAGTGTTCCTTTTTTCATGGCTAACTCCTTTAGTGGTTTTATCGTTTATAATAGCATGCTGTGTTTCAATAACTCCTATGTAGCGGAGCCAGTTCAATCAGCCTGTGTAGCCCCTTCTCAAAAGGCGGTGCTGTAATAGATGTTTGCAGGAATTGCAATACGGGTTCAACAGCGGATTCCTTCAGGTGTTCCCGGAATGCTTCCTCACTGCGGAATTTTTCATAAGTGATAAACTTTGTTTTGTCAGCTATCGACTGGCAAAGTTGATAGGTGATCACGCCTGGTTCATCACGAAATGCCGGCATGGCAGCGTGATAGAGCTTTTTGAAAGTATCTTCCGTACCCTTTTTAGTATCCACGAATAACATAATTGTCAATGGATGATCATGGGCGGCTGGCGTCCTGCGGTAGGCTTCATCGGGCAGCGGTTCCAGGTCTGCTACGAGGTAGGTTTGCGCTGGTGACTCCAGCCCTTCTTTAGCTAATGCCTTTATATGTCTCGCTACCGGGCTTTCTTCGTTTTTTTGAAGGGTTTGATTGTTGTCCCATCGTTCGATGATCCACAGGGTGGTTGAGTCTCCTTCCTCGTAATAGGCTTCCGACATAATATTGCCTGGAGTTTTCAAAGAGCTGAATACATACCTGGTCAATGCTTCCCAGAACACTTCCTGGTAAGCTTGTTTTACGTTGTATTGGATAAGTCGCACGGATGCCTGATAATCACGGAGCCCATGATTTCCCGTATCTTCTTGTACCAGGTCGGTCTTGTATTGTTCGCTTGATGGAGAACCGAAATCAGATGTGGCGAGTGAGCAGAGAGGCGCTTTGATCAACTCCACCAGGAAAGACAATGCCGCGATCCAACGTCCTGTAGAACTTTTAAGTGGAAAATAATTGCTGTGCATGTTGACTGATTTGACTACTCAAAATTGAAAATAACAGCAGTGCCAAACAAATAACCAGAGTTATAGGTGCCCTTACTTTTCTTATGGCTTTCGATTGCGGGAAAATATAGGATTGCTCTGTAGAGCGTGAACCGTGAATGTCATCGCTTTAGATATCGTCAATGCAGGGGCTTATTATTTTTTGGATACCTGCTATCAGCGATGTGATTTTAATATGCTGTCTCTGGATTTGATCTTTGACTGGGAAAGCGATTCATCGGAAAACAACTACTAAATCATAACGTACATGGAAAATCCACTACAAAACAAGGTGATCGTTATTACAGGTGCGAGCAGCGGACTAGGGGAGGCAACCGCAATATATCTGGCGGCAAAAGGAGCCAGCGTGGTATTGGGGGCGAGGCGGGCCGACAGACTGGAGGCGATCGTTGCTGACATTACTGGAGCGGGAGGAAAAGCGACGGCGCTTGTTACAGATGTTACCAGGGTGAATGAAGTGCAGAATCTCGTATTGAAAGCGATTGCAACTTATGGCAGGATCGATGTGATGATCAATAACGCCGGGATAATGCCTATCGCGCCAATGGTAGAGTTAAGAACCAGCGAATGGGACTCCATGATCGATATAAATGTTAAGGGGGTGTTGTATGGCATAGCCGCTGCCTTGCCTTTTTTTGAAAAACAAGCGGAAGGACATTTTATTAACATCGGTTCCGTTGCAGGGGTCAGGGTATTTAGTCCCGGTGGAACAGTATACAGTGGTACCAAATTCGCCGTCCGGGCCATCAGCGAAGGATTGAGACACGAGGTGCATTCAAAAGGTATCCGGACTACTGTAATTCAACCGGGAGCAGTAGACTCCGAACTGAAATTCAGTACCGCCCATCAGCAAAGTGCCAAACAGGTTGCTGAGTTTTATAAAATGGCAATTCCCGCAGATACCATTGCACGTGCCATCGCTTATGCGATCGAGCAGCCAGCCGACGTAGATATTAACGAGATCATCCTGCGGCCAACCGTTCAGGAGTTTTAAAACCCCGCTTTCATTCCCTTCCTTTTCAACGACTACCGTTAGCGAAACTCCGGCATTTCCGATGCCGGAGGGCAATGGATTGCGCATGCGTTTCTTAAACTGGATTATATCATCAAAACAGGAAAAAGATGTTACCAAAAAAGATGAAAGCAGCGGTGCTGCATGAATTTGGGAAGCCGTTAAGTATTGAAGAAGTGCCCGTAAAGCCGCCCAAGGACAATGAGGTGGTCGTAAAAGTAGTTGCTTGTGGTGTTTGCCACAGTGATGTGCATGCAGCCAATGGCGAATGGCCTATAAAACCCAAAATGCCACTGATCATGGGGCATGAATCGATCGGGTATGTGGCTGCTATTGGCGCCGATGTGAAGAACCTGAAAGAAGGGGATGTTGTGGGTATCCCCTGGTTGAACGGGGCCTGCAATTGCTGTCACTATTGTGGCCAGGGCAGGTCGGCGCTGTGCGTAGATCAGCAAAACAGCGGCTATACGGTGGACGGCGGCTATGCAGAATATGTTACAGCCAATGCAGCTTATGTGGCCCGCTTTCCCCAGGGTGGTTTCAACTTCACAGAGATGGCACCGGTGCTTTGCGCCGGCATCACCGTGTACAAAGGTCTTAAAGTATCGGGCTTGAATCCTGGTGAATGGGTGGGGATTTCTGGTATTGGCGGCCTGGGCCATCTGGCCGTGCAATATGCAAAAGCATTAGGATACAGGGTAGCAGCCATCGACGTGGATGATAGTAAACTGGCGCTTGCCAAAGAAGTTGGTGCCGACATTACGGTCAACGCCAGTAAGCAGTCGCCAGACGACTTCCTTAAAAAGGAGATTGGCGGTGTACATGGTATGCTGGTAACGGCAGTAGTGAACGAAGCCTTTAGCCAGACCCTCCGCGCGATTCGACCGGGCGGTACAATGACCATGGCCGGCATTCCCGACGGCGCATTGCCGGTCTCTGTTTTCGATGCCTGCATGGGGGAGATCATCGTGAGGGGAACACTTATCGGTACTAGGACAGAAATGCAGGAAGCCATTGAACTGGCTTTACAAGGGAAAGTTAGAACAAGAGCGACCGGAGCCAAGCTGGAAGACATCAACGATATCCTGCCCAGACTGCATCAGGGCAAGATCACAGGGCGTGTAGTGCTGGAAATATCGGATCCATTGTAGAGAACAAGGAGAGCCCGCAAGGTGATGACTAACTGTTGTCACCTTGTTCTTTTTGTTAATTGGGTGATATCGACGAATCCGGCGCACACTTATTCAAGCTGAACTTTGCCTCCTCAAACTTTACCCAGCATCCATCATTGGTGCTGTCTTGAACTTCCGTGTCGATATGCCTTACCAGGATGGGCACTGTTGTAAACCTGTAGAGCTCGTACGTTACCAGCTCGCCGCCTATTAAGTCCTGGTGCAGGACCTGGTTAACACGATAGCGGCCCGTGGCCCAGCGTTCTTTTGTCGTAATACTGCCAGCGAAAGCAGCACCCACAGAAACGATTCCTCCTACTACCAGGAGCGTTATCGATATCATTATGGAGGCGAGCGTCTTTCGTCCTATATCTGCTATCCAGATGGCAAACGCACAACTCATGCCTACGATGATAAAGATGTCGTAAATATGCGCCACTGCGTATTTGAGACCGAAAAGGGCCGGTAGTAGTGGAGCCAGGGAGCACCACAGCACTATTTTCAAATTCTTTCGTTGCACGAGGTTGTGCAGTAAGAGGCCAAGCAAAGGAAAAATAAAAAGCAGCACCTGCAAGCCGCTGTGCTCCATCATTGATTTCATAGTGGTTTAGTGTTAGGGTTTATCATTATGCCATCGGTTCCAGGTCTTCTTCCCAATATCTCTTCTCCATCAGTTTCCCGTCTACCATCAAATTGTACATACAGGTTTGCTCATTCATATGGTAAAAACGATCCATGATATAGCCGATCCGCAAGGTACGCACGCGGGTATTGAGGATCGTGCGTACTTTTTGTCCGATCGCGAATGCAAAGCGCGTTTCTGTATGGGGCGGTTCGAACAATTGCCCGATCTGTAAACAAACCGCTGCCGGCGCCGCCGCGGTGAGCTGGCGCATCACGTCGGCAAACAAGTCATCTCGCCATAGCTTGATTTTCCATAATGGGACAGCCTTCTGCAGGTTACCGGCGCCTCCGCGCTTCCTGTAGACTACCTGAAAGGGTATGCCATCCTGGCCTGACTCTCCTAATGTTATGGTTACGGCTCCTCCCCGGCAGGGAAAGACCTGCTCACGCTGTTCGTCGGTTATTCTGTTGTAGGGATCACTTAACTGGTTATAAAATGCAATAAGCTTTTTGAGGGGTAGGAGGTCGGTGCCTTTCCAGCTGATGGATTCGCCAAAACCCACCTGCATGGTGCCGGTACAGTACAATTTATCCTTCACTGTCCAAGTCGCATCGGGTCCTGATGCCCTATTGCCCCTTTTTATTTTGATTTCTATGCCTTCAAACATGGTGTACGGTTAAAACGGAAGCATTATTTATTTATTTTTATTGCAAATGGATCGCCGCCTGTGAATATCCCCCATCTACTGCCAGACGAGAAATTGCTGTTCGGTCAAATTGCCGACGGTGATGAAGCTGCTTTCCGCAAGCTGTTCCAGGCCTATATGCCCATGGTGTTCCCGATGATCGCGCAGGTCACCAAATCGGGACCGGCAGCCGAAGACATCATCCAGGAAACTTTTTTGCGTCTTTGGGTTCACCGCGACAAACTTAAAGAAATCCAACAACCGAGGGCCTGGATCCTTCGCATCGCCTATTTTCAGGCTTTTACCTACCTGAGAGACCAATCCATTCATTCTAAAGCCATCGATAAGCTGGCCACCGTTGATGAAGTGAACCAGGCGGATACCGACCTGCAAATGATGTTCAGGCATACGGAAGCCCTGGTACGCAGAGCAGTCGACGAACTGCCCAAGCAGCAAAAGCAGGCCTATCGGCTCAGCCGGGAAAGCGGCTACAAAACAGCTGAGATCGCCCGGGCCATGAACCTGTCGGAACAATCGGTGAAGAATACACTCGTGCGGGCCCTGAAATTCATCCGGGACTACCTGGAAAAGGCTGGCTATGCGCTGCTGGTGCTTTTTTTAATGAACAATAGGTACTAATAAGAAACAAACGCGTCTTTTATAACTGTAAAATCGTGCAGCAACATGTTAAGCGACCCTCAATTGAAGGAATTACTGGATAAAGCATTGGCCGGCAATGCCAGTGGGGAAGAATTGTCTTCCCTGGCCGAAGCTTTGAAACAGGATGATTCCTTTGTGCTCACCGATCAGCTGGCTGCACGGTTAAATAGCGCGACTACCACAATTGCCCTGCCCAGCCAGGAGCGCATGACCATGATGGCTGATGCGATCCTCTGCGCGGATAAACTGCCCGAACAGGAGACAGGCTCCAAGGGCCGCGTGATCGGCTGGTGGAAATGGACAGTCGCTGCAGCAGTGCTGGCAGCCGTTGCCATCACAACTTATTTCATGTGGCCTTCGGCGAAACCGGCTGCAGATCCTGTGGCTACAGCCGAACCGATCGTGGCACCCGGTATCCAGACAGGGAATAATAAGGCGCGTCTCATCCTGGCCGACAGCTCTTCTATCCTTTTGGACTCGATCGGCACTGGTAAAGTTTCGCGTCAGGGACAGGTGGAGATCGCCAAGCAAAAAGATGGTCAGCTCCTGTATTCGACCGCCGGTAATGCGGCAACTCCGGTTACTTCGGGGGAGCTGCTCTATAATACGATCGCTATTCCCCGTGGTGGTCAATATCAACTCATATTGGCCGACGGTACGAAGGTTTGGCTCAATGCCGCTTCTTCGCTTCGTTTTCCGGTGGCTTTTGCTGCCGGCGAGCGCCGGGTGCAACTGGATGGGGAGGGGTATTTTGAAGTGGCCAAAGAAGCCAACCGGCCCTTTATCGTGCAAACCAAAACGGCCGATGTGCAGGTGCTGGGCACCCACTTCAATGTATTCGCTTATGCCGATGAAGCCTGGAAGACGACGCTTTTTGAAGGTAGTGTAGCCGTAAAGCTCCTCAGTTCCCAAGCCATTCTAAAGCCGGGTAACCAGGCGATCGTTAAAGCCGGGGGCAATGATATTACTACCGTGAGGGATGCGAATACGGAGGAAGCCATCGCCTGGAAAGAAGGCTACTTTCATTTCAACGATGCAGATGTGGTCTCTATCATGAACCAGCTTTCGAGGTGGTATGATGTGGATATCATCTATAATGGGTCGGTTAAATCATCTCTCTTCACCGGTAAAGGACGCATCAACCGGAACATCAAGTTGTTGGGGGTGGTCAACGCCCTCAAGGAAGGGGGCATCAAATGCAAGATCGATCAAAATAGGCTCGTGGTATATCCTTGATAATTAACTTACTGCATTAACTGCTTGTCTGGCACAGGGCCAATGGACCATAAAATGGATGATTTTTTATGGTAACATGTCCAAAACATATAAATTGCTACCGCTGTACGAAATTTGTATTGTAAACTGCTGGAATGCGGGTCAATATTGCCTTGCTTACTACCTTACTACTGCTGCTCTCCCTGGACAATTATGCCCAGAAGATAACTATTGTGCAGAAGGGAGTTGCACTCGGTAAGGTGTTCTCGCTCATTCAACAACAAAGCGGCCTCTCGCTCTTCTATGACAGCCGCCTCTTCAAAGACGATAAAAAGATCGACATCGATGTGAAGGATGCTTCCGTAGAAACGGTGATGGATCATTGTCTCAAAGACCTCCCATTTACTTACGTCATTACCGACAATATCATTGTCATCAAGGAAAAGGTGGTGGCGCCTCCTGCAGAAACTAAATACCTACTGACCATTTCAGGAACGATCCGGGGTAAAGACAGTGTGGCCCTGCCCGGTGCTACGGTAATGCTTAAAGAGATCAAACGAGCTGCGCAAACCGATGGTGACGGCCAGTTTACGATCGAACATGTGCCGCCTGGTTCTTATACTGTATTGATCTCCTTTGTGGGTTACGAATCTATTCAGCGCCCGATCTCCGTTTCAGAACGTACGCCCGCCATTGTCGTTACCTTACCCAAAACGGAAGATCGTCTGGATGAGATCACCGTCACTGCGCTGGGGCTTACGCGTAAAACACGTTCGCTCACGTATGCCACCCAAAAAGTATCGGGCGAAGAGTTCAGTACCGTCAAGAACACGAATATCCTCAATAGCCTCAATGGTAAAGTGAGTGGGGTACAGGTGAATCGCACTACGGGTGGCCCGGGTGGTTCCGTGCGGATCGTATTGCGCGGTGATAAATCGACCCGCAACAGTCAGCCGCTGTATGTGCTGGATGGTTTGCCCATCGTGAACCCCACCGGCGGACCGGTGGCTGGTCTTTATAATGATGCGCCCGATGCCGGCGATATTATCAGCGCCATCAATCCCGATGATATTGAAAGCGTGAGTATATTGAAAGGGGCTGCTGCTTCGGCCCTGTATGGCAGTCAGGGGAGCAATGGGGTGGTACTCATTTCAACGCGCGGGGGCAACCCGGGTGCGGCCCGCATCAATTTCTCCAGCAGTGTTACCGCAGAACAGCCCATCGTTTTCCCGCAAACCCAGTTCAACTATAAGCAGTCGGCCGTAGGCGATGCTTCGAGCCCGGGTAGTGAAGACAGTTGGGGCGATGCGGGCGCTACGACGCCCAACCGGGATTATGTCAAAGACTTTTTCCAGACAGGCATTACTTTTATCAACGGCATCAACATCACCGGCGGTACGGCCAAGTCTTCGCAATACGTATCCTATTCCAACACCCGCAACAAAGGCATTCTGCCTACCAGCGATTTCAAGCAACATACTTTGTGCTTCCGGCAAACCGGAAAGTTCCTTAATGACAAGCTGGTCTTTGACGGCAGTTTCCTGGGCAGCATTCAAAATGCCCACAACAGGCTTACACCCGGCATTTACTATAACCCTTTAACGGGGCTGTACCTGATGCCCCGTGGTTTTGATTTCAACGATTTCAAGCAGTTCGAATACCTGTCACCTTCCCGTTACCTCTACGCGCAAAACTGGTGGAATATCAATTATGAGAAGGACCAGGCGAATGGCGGCGGTTGGGGCGGCCAGGATTACCAGCAGAATCCGTACTGGGTGATGAACCGCAATGTGGTGAAGACCCGTAACCAGCATGCCTGGCTTTCGGCCTCCTTAAAATATTACTTCAACAGTGCCCTTACACTCCAGGTTCGTGGTTATGTGAATCATTTCGTGAACGAGTATGAGCGCAATATCTACGCTACCACGCAGGCTACTTTGTCGCGTGTGAACGGGGTGCTGCACACGATCGAGACGGCGAACACCACGGCCTATGGCGATCTTTTATTGAGCGGCAGCAAGAACCTGAGTGCAGACTGGGACCTGAACTTTACAGGTGGCGCTTCGCTCCAGCATCACCAGGGGACTATGTTGTCGATTGCCGGTTCGCCCACCGTGCCCAATGTTTTCCTGGAGTCGGCGCTAGACAAGGCGACCATCGATATCCGCAACTTCAATGAAAAAACGAATAGTCCGGCCCGTAAGGAAGTGCAATCAATTTTTGGTACTGTGCAGGTGAGTTACCGGAACAAGCTATTCTTAGACCTCTCGAACCGGAACGACTGGTCATCGACGCTGGCGAACACGCCGTCGGAAAAGAGCGGGTACAATTATTTCTCCGCCGGTGCGGCCGTTGCCTTACATGAAATGTTTACGCTGCCGGCTGTGCTGGATTATTTGCGGGTGCGCGCTTCGTACGCCGTAGTGGGTAATGATATCGCGGCGTTCAGCAGTTACCCCCTGTATACGTTTACCCAGGGCAATGCGACGCCTCCGGGCAGTGCGCCGGTCCAGTTGTTGCCGGGCCATGCGCTGAAGCCAGAGACGAACCGGTCGCTGGAGATCGGTTTGCAATGGAAAACCCGTGAGAACAAAGTTCAGCTGGATGCCTCCTGGTATAAATCGAATATCGAGCACCAGTACTTTAAAGGGGTGGCGCTGCCGCCGGGCATTGGCTCTGGTGGGTATGCCGATATCAACAGCGGCAATATCCGGAATATGGGCATCGAGGGCAGCCTGCGCATCAATATTGTGCAACGGAAGGGTTTTGAATGGAATACGATCATTAATGTTTCGCACAACAGCAATAAGGTGATCGAATTGTTTGACCCGGCCATTGTGCCCAGCAATTCGCCCAACCAATTGTACCGGCTACAGGGAGGCACGGGAGGCTATGACGGCATTCTGAAGCAGGGTGGATCGTACGGCGATTTTTATGGCAGTGGTTATCAGCGCGACGCGCAGGGCCGCATTATCATGAACACGGTTTCGGGGCTGCCCCTGGTGGCGGATGACCTGTACCTGGGTAATCCGAACCCGAAGGTGATCGTGGGCTGGCAGAACAGCTTTACGATCAAAAACTGCACGTTCAGCTTCCTGATCGATGGGAAGTTTGGCGGGAGGGTGCTCAGCATTGCAGAAGCCTATATGGATCAATTGGGTATCAGCAAGCGTACGGGCGAGGTACGGGATAACGGTGGCCAGGTGTACCTGAAGGATGCGGTGAGCGAGAGCGGACAACCTTACAAGGGGGGAATCGACGCGGAGACTTATTATAAATATATAGGCGGAAAAACGCCGCTGGCCGAAGCTTATATGTACGATGCCACGGCCATCCGTTTGCGGGAGCTGTCGGTAGCTTACCGGCTGCCGCTGCGTAACAAGAAAATTGGCGATATCCGCCTGGGCCTTATTGGCTGTAACCTCTTTTTCCTGAAGCGGAATGCGCCATTCGACCCCGAGCAGGTGGCGGGCGTAAACCCCGGCGGGGTGGGGGTCGATGTTTTTGGGTTGCCTGCTTACCGGAGCTTCGGTATGAGCCTTCAATACACGCTTTAAAAAAAGGTTAATTTTTTTTGTGTACCGGTAGGTACTCTTTTTTTGCTGGTGAGTCATTTGGGAGGACAAAACATCAAACCTCTAAAATGATTGCTTATGAAACAATCTCTCCTTGGTTTCCTGCTGCTATTATTAACCCTTTCGGTTTTCTCCCAGAGCCGTATCGTTTCGGGTACGGTATCCGACGCGCAGGGGAAGGCCGTAGCTGCAGTAAGCATTAAAGCAAGACTCAGTGGCGCCGGCACGGTATCTAACGACAATGGCCGCTTTTCGCTGGCTGTATTGGAAGGTGATTCGCTCGATATTACCTCTGCAGGCTATGCGAAGATGGTGGTGCCGGTGGGCTCCGGCAGTTCGCTCAACGTTTCTTTGTTGACGGACGCCAAGAACCTCGAAACGGTGGTAGTAACGGCTTTGGGTATTACCCGGAAGTCCCGTTCACTCACCTATTCCACGCAAAGCGTGGGTAATGAAGAACTCAGTACGGTGAAAAATACCAACGTATTGAACAGTCTTAACGGTAAGGTGGCCGGTGTGCAGGTGAACCGTACCTCGGGTGGTCCCGGTGGTTCGGTGCGCGTCACGTTGCGGGGTGACAAATCTACCCGTAACAGCCAGCCGCTATACGTAATTGACGGTATGCCTATCGTAAACCAGATCGGTGGTCCCGATGCGGGCCTATATAATGGTGCGCCCGACGGTGGTGATATCTTAAGTACGCTGAACCCAGATGATATTGAATCGATGAACGTGCTGAAAGGCGCTTCTGCCTCGGCGCTGTACGGCAGCCAGGGCAGTAACGGTGTAATCCTGATCACTACCAAGAAAGGTAAAAATGGTACTGCCCGGCTCGATTTTTCGAGCAGTGTGACCATGGATAAAGTTTCTGTGTTGCCAGAATTGCAATATGAGTACGCTCAAACGACGCCCGGTACGGCTACTTCTCCCGGTAGTGAAGATTCCTGGGGGGCGAAAGGCGCTGTTAACAACTCCGGCGATTATGTAAAGGATTTCTTCCAGACCGGTATTACTTTCATCAACAGCCTGGCCCTCACAACAGGCAATGACCGTTCTACCAACTATCTGTCTTATTCCAATACAGACAACAAGGGTATTTTGCCTGGGAGCACGTTGAAGCAACATACGCTGACCTTCCGCCAAACGACCCGTTTGCTGCAGGATAAGCTGATCCTCGACGGTACATTTACCGGCAGTATCCAGAAGGCGCATAACCGTATGACGCCGGGTATTTATTTCAACCCGCTTACCGGTTTGTACTTAATTCCCCGCGGACAGGAGTTCAGTAATTTCAGGGACAACTACGAATATTTTTCTCCTTCCCGTTACCTGAATGCACAGAACTGGTGGAATATCAACTATGATAAAGACCTTGCCAACGGTGGCGGCTGGGGTGGACAAGACTACCAGCAAAACCCCTACTGGGTCATGAACAGGAATACTGTTGATACCCGTAACCAGAATGTATTTGCCGCCCTGAGTGCCAAATACCTGCTGAGTTCCTGGCTGTCGGTTCAGGTACGCGGTAATATCACCAATTTCATTGCCGAATACCAGCGCGATGTGTATGCTTCTACCCAGGGTACCCTTGCGCGTTTCAATGGTAACTACAACTCAACCCGCACTAATACTACCAACCTGTATGGTGACATCTTGCTGCTCGGTGATAAGCAACTGAGCCAGGACTGGGGCTTAAACTTTACATTGGGTGGTTCTATTCAGGATCAAAAGGGTAAGATGCTGATCGTAAATGGCTCGCCAACGGTGCCCAATGTGTTCCTGGAATCGGCGCTGGATAAGGCAACTATCGATGTCCGTAACTTCGACAATGGCAATCCGGCTCAAAGAAGGGTAAATTCGGTATTTGGATCACTTCAATTGAACTGGCGTAATAAACTGTTCCTGGACTTCAGCGACCGTAACGACTGGTCTTCGACGCTGGCCTGGACTCCATCCGAAACGAAGGGTTATAACTATTATTCTGTTGGTGTGAGTGCGGTGTTGAGCGATCTGTTCACTTTACCGGCTGTTATCAATTTTGCGAAGCTGCGGGCTTCTTACGCTGTGGTGGGTAACGATATTAATGCCTTCAGTTCAAATCCCCTGTACACTTTTAACCAGGGTGGTATCTCGAACCCTCCCGCCAGCCAGCCCATCAGTAATGCGCAGGGTGTCGATATCGACCTGAAACCTGAACGGAGCAAATCGGGTGAAATAGGTTTGCAACTGGGCTTTATGCAAAACAGGTTGACTGTCGACCTCGCCTGGTATAAGTCGAATACGTTTAACCAATACTATAGCGGACTTGGATTGCAGGCGGCTACCACTAAAACCGATATCAATACCGGTAATATCCAGAACTCGGGGTTAGAAGCTTCGGTATCCTACAAGGTGTTGCAGTCTAAGAAGCTGAGTTGGACTACCACTGTTAATTTCTCAAGAAATAAGAATACGATCGTTCAGTTGTTTGACCCGGCCGTGGTGCCCGGCGCCGACAAGAACTCAACCTACTACCTGGGAAGCAGTGGTAACTATACGGCACTGCGTCAGGACGTGCCATTCGGTTCCTTGTTTGGACGTACCTTCCAACTGGATCAGCAGGGTAGGATGATTGTGGATCCCAGTAACAAGTATCTGCCTGTATTCGTAGATAGTTTCTTTGCCAATCCCAATCCGAAGTTTATACTTGGTTGGAACAACAGCTTCTCGTTTGGACGTTTTGGCGCCAGTTTCCTGATCGATGGCAAGTTCGGTGGCGATGTATTGAGCATCACACAGGGCTACCTGGATCAGTTTGGTGTTAGCCAAAGAACGGCTGATGCAAGAAACAATGGCGGTAAAGTAAAGATCGAGAATGCAGTTGATAATGCAGGCCATGCCTGGAGCGGGGAGATCGATGCTGCTACCTATTATCGCCACATTGGTGGTAAAACACCTGCCGGTGCGGCTTATAGTTACAGCGCTACGGTTGTAAGAATGCGTGAAATATCTATTTCTTACCAAATACCTGTTGAAGGTAAAGTGATCAAGAGCCTGCGGGTGGCTGCCATCGGCAACAACCTGTTCTTCTTCAAGAAGGATGCTCCTTTTGATCCTGAGCAGGTGGCTGGTGTAAATGCCGGTGGTGTGGGTATCGATGCTTTCGGTTTCCCTGCTTACCGCAGTTATGGTCTTAGCTTAAAATGCTCTTTCTAAACCAAGGTATTTCTGAACCGATTAAATGAAACAACTATGTTAAAAACATCCCTATATAAATTTACTGCGGCCTGCTCTATTGCGGCATTGCTGGGAACGGGCTGTACCAAAGACTTCCAGGATATCAATACCAACCCGGCGGGGGTAACCGACGATGTTTTCCTGGCCGATTTCCAGGCTGTTATTCTGCCCCTGCAAAATGGTCAGCGCAACCTGGTGCATTATGTGAACTGGCAGTACCAGTTACAGCAAAACCTGAATGCCGATATCTATAGCGGCTATATGATGACGCCAACGCCCTTCAACGGTGGCAACAACAATAGCAACTATTTCATGATGGATGGCTGGAACGAATGGGTGCTCAACATCGCTTATGATGGTGTGATGCAGGCAACTTCCGACTTCAATAAATACAGCCTGGGTTATAAGACGGCCGATCTGTCGGACGCTGCGGCCATGGCCAAGATCATCAATGTGATCGGCATGCACAAAGCGGCTGATATATTCGGACCGATCATTTATACCAAATTCGGTAAACCAAACGCAGACCTTTCTATCGACTATGATTCGCAGCAAGGCGCCTACCAGGCTTTCTTTGCGGACCTCGATGTGGCTGTTGCCAACCTGAAGCCTTTTGTGGCCGGCACCAAGAAGGTGGGTACCGCTTTTAAGAAGGCTGATATGATGCTGGGCGGCGATCCTGCCAAATGGTTAAAGCTGGCGAATACCATGCGGTTGCGTCTTGCGCTGCGCCTGGCCTATGTTGATGCTGCTACGGCCAAAACACAGGGTGAAAAAGCTTTGGACCCTGCCAATGGTGGATTGCTATCTGCTGTTGCGGACAATGCGCTGGTAGTATACGGTACTGAAAGCCCCATTGGTGTGATCATCAATGACTGGGACGATATCCGCGCGGGTGCGCCTTTGAGTTCTTTATTGAACGGTTATAGTGACCCACGTGCTTCTCACTACCTTTCTACGGCTTCTGACGCGGCTGTTAGCGGCCAGTACATTGGTATCCGCAATGGCGTGGCCATCGATGCCAAAGCGCGTTACTCTGGTTATTCCAAGCCTATTGCCAAAGGGGCCAGTGCCGACTACTTCGATAAAGCGGGTGGCCGTGCCAAGATCGCTACTTCGGCTGAGGCCTGGTTTCTGCGGGCTGAAGCTGCGTTGCGTGGTTGGACCAATGCCGGTGATGCACAAACTGCCTATGAAACCGGTATCGACCGCTCTTTCGAAGAGTGGGGGGCAGGTTCTGCGGCTGCATACAAAGCAGACGATACGAAGAAAGCAGCTCCATATGTAGACCCTAAATCACAGGTAGCTGGTGCCAATAACGTGCCTGCTGGTAATGCCAACTTAAGCACTATTACTATTAAATGGGACGGAGGTGCCTCGAATGAACTGAAGCTCGAGCGCATCATTACCCAGAAATGGCTGGCTCTGTATCCCGATGGTCAGGAAGCCTGGAGCGAGTTCCGCCGCACAGGTTATCCTAAGCTGTTCCCGGTGGTGACGAATAACAGTGGTGGTACTGTAACTGGGTTCATTAAACGCCTCCCCATTCCTTCCAAATTCAAGAATAGCAATAAGACTGGCTATGATAAGGCCGTTGCTACGCTCGGTGGCCCGGACAATGCCGGTACCAAAGTTTGGTGGGATAAGAAACCATAATCACTCAACTCTATTGATCAAGTAACGGCGAAGCCCGGGCCTTTCCCGGGCCCGGGCTTCGCTTTGCTATTGGCTGAACTTTTAACCGATCTCTTCATATTAAAAATATATGGCCTATGGATCTACCCTTGATCGTGCCCTGGTACCTTATCTAATTCATCTTAAACCAATTTTATGGTAAACCTATTCTATCTGATCAGAAAAAACAGCCTTATTCTACTCCTCGCTACGATTGCTGTCTCAACGTATTCCTGTAAAAAGAACCTGCCCGGTGAAGACGCTGCCCCGATTGCCAGTGATGATGAAGTTGGTTTGAATGCCGTGGGTGTAAGCGGACCTAAAACAGTTGTTTATGTAGAAGTAAACAGTAACGATTTTGCCAATGTAGGAAAATATTCTCTCGCTACCGGTCAACCTTTATTCGATATCGGCATCATCTTCGCCGCCAATATCAATTATAATACTTCTACCCAGTCGGCCTATCTCTCTTTCAATACGCAGGTCACCAATGTGCTGAACAACCGCGCTACCACTATTCAACCACTGCAAGCCAAGGGGGTCAAGGTGTTGCTCTCCATTCTGGGCAACCACCAGGGGGCGGGTATCTGCAACTTCCCCAGCCAGGCCGCTGCACAGGCTTTTGCGCAGGAGCTGGCCAATGCGGTGAACACCTATGGCCTCGATGGTATTGACTTCGACGATGAGTATTCCGACTACGGCGTGAATGGCACCGGACAGCCCAACGCCAGCTCTTTCGTATATCTCGTAACGGCTTTGCGCAGCCTGTTGCCTACGAAGATCATTTCTTTCTATTACTATGGACCAGCAACCTCACGCCTGTCGTATAATGGGGTTACCGTTGGTTCGAAAGTTAACTATAGCTGGAATGCGATTTATGGTACGTGGTCGGTGCCCAATGTGCCGGGTTTAACGGCTGCCAACCTGGGGCCGGCTGCTGTTAACATCACTTCGACCAGTTCGTCGACTGCCGCTTCGCTGGCGACGCAAACGGTCAACAATAACTATGGCATCTACCTGACCTATAACCTGCCCAACAACGACGTGAGCAGCTACCTCAGTAGTTTCTCGAATGTATTATATGGTCAGCCGACGGTGTATAATGGCGGCGGCGGCGCTACAGGTGTGAAGTTTCACCAGCACACCAATTATGGCGGTACGGCCACC
This sequence comes from Paraflavitalea sp. CAU 1676, assembly GCF_029223285.1. Lineage (GTDB taxonomy): Bacteria > Bacteroidota > Bacteroidia > Chitinophagales > Chitinophagaceae > Paraflavitalea. Next base: position 275,738 of record NZ_JARHUJ010000002.1, read on the forward strand.
AGTAGTATCCCGAAAGGCAATTATACCTTGTCTCAGCTTCAGGCTTATGGTTTCGTGAATGACTGGGCTTCGTCGGTCACTATCCCGGCAGGCTGGACGGTGATCATGTATTCGAATAATAATTTCTCCGGCACTTCGTGGACTTTGACGAGCAGTAATGCCAATTTCCCCGGCTTATCGCCCAATGCGAACGATGTTGTCACTTCTGTAAGGATCCAATAATAGCAGTTATAGTAAGCAAGGCCCCGTGCGTCTGCACGGGGTCATTTTATTTGCATGAACCAGGGTGTGGCGGGCACCGGTCGTGGGTCTTCTATTTATTGACGGTTTTCAATACTTCATCATTCTTCAACAAGTCGGCAGCGCTGGTAGTAAACTCGTTGGTTACTTTTTGTTGTTGACCCAGTTCTACCACTTTCTTAAAGGAGGCAGCTGCGCGGAAGGGCGCTTCCAGATCGAGTAGTTGAAGAGACATCTGCCCCAGCCGATAATGCGCTTCGATCCAGTCGGGCTTGAGCTCGGTGGCTTTCATAAAGGCTTCTACGGCCTGGTTGAGCCGCTGGCTGGTTTCACCATCAAAGGGGCTGTCGTCTTCCTGTGGCTGACCGAGGACCATGCCCAGGCCAAAATGAGCCGCCGCTATTTGGGGATCGAGGTTAATGGCATTTCTGAATTGATGATGTGCCACATCCATATCGCCGTTTACCAAATCCGTTATCCCGGCTGTAGTATATAGATAAGCGTCATTGGAGTCGTTCAATTGTTCTTCGGTTGTTTGGGTGAGCATCTCAAATGCATTCCCATCCATCCCTGGATTTAAATCCAGCGACAGCAGCAGGCTATCGAGGGCCTTGGGGTATTGTTTCAGGCTGAGGTAAACGCTGGAGAGGTAAGCTGCTCCCATGGCGCCATTGCGGGGTTTGAGGTCTTCGGGTACCTGCTGTAAGAACTGCTCCAGGTGGTCGGCCGCTTTTTTGAACTGTTCTGTTCTTGCATAGAACATGCCCAGGTTTAAGAGAATGGGGTATTTCTCTTTGCAATTCTTCAACCCTTCCAGGTATGTATTTTCTGCTGAATCAACGTCGCCACTCATGGCCAATGCCATACCCAGGTTGCCGTATGCAGGTGCGTATCCGGCATCGGTGGAAATGGCCTGGCGGTAGAGGCCGATCGCTTCGTCGAGCTTTCCTTTTTGCATTAACTGATTGCCTTTGTCTTTCAATGCTTCTGCTGTTGTTGCCATATCGATATTGAGATTTTAGATGATACGGCGTGTAGTATAGAGATATTTTCAGCTTTTTGAAAGTGATATACGCTCAACTGGCAAAACCCTCGCCGGAACTGTCTTGAGGGATGGATGAGTGGATCGGCTTTAAAGAGTGGAGGATGAGACAAAAACAAACAGGATAGCCTGGGCCATCCTGTTTTGCAGTGGTACACTATGGTGTTTTCGTTTATCCGATCTTACGGGCGGTGTTGATGACATTGACGCCTTCGAATTTGGCGGTGGAAGAACCGTGAGATACGGCGCTTACCTGAGAGGGTTGCCCTTTGCCATCGTTGAAGGTGCCGAAGAGACGGTAGTCGCTTTGATCGGCAATATCCGTCATCGAATTCCAGAACTCCTGTGTATTGGACTGGTAGGCGACATCGTTGAGCATGCCGGCGATCTGGCCGTCTTTGATCTCATAGAACAGCTGGCCGCCAAACTGGAAGTTGTAGCGCTGCTGATCGATGGAGTAGGAGCCACGGCCGATGATATAAATTCCCTTCTTTACGCTTTTGATGATATCGGCCACGCTGCGCTTTTGCTTGTTGGGCATGAGCGATACGTTGGGCATACGCTGAAACTGCACGCTATCCCAGCTGTCGGCATAACAGCATCCCTGCGATGCTTTGAGGCCAAGGATATGCGCCTGGTCGCGGATGGTTTGGTAGTTGACCAGTACGCCATCTTTGATGATATCCCATTGTCCGCCGGGTACGCCTTCGTCGTCGAAGCCTACTGCGCCGAGTGAACCGGGCTGCAGTTTATCGGCTTGCACGTTGACGATCTTGCTTCCATAATTGAACTTGCCGGTCTTCCACTTGTCGAGCGTAAGGAAACTGGTGCCGGCGTAATTGGCTTCGTAGCCGAGTACGCGGTCGAGCTCGGTAGGGTGGCCGGTAGATTCGTGGATGGTGAGACCAAGGTGCGTGGGATCGAGTACGAGATCGTATTTGCCGGGCTCTACGCTTTTGGCAGTGATCTTTTCTCCCACGTGTTGGGTAGCAGCCTTTACATCTTCGAGCATATCATAGCGACCACGATACAATGTAGTGGGGCCACCGATGATCTTGTGTTCGGGTGATGCATACATATACTCATAGCCCATACCCATGGGGGCGCTGAGGGCGTCGCGTGTCTGGAACTTACCCGATGCTTTGTCGGTCTTCGTTACCGTGAAGGTGGGCCAGATGCGATGCACATCCTGGTCGATATAGGAGCCATCGGAGCTGGCGAAGTATTTCTGTTCGTTGACCATGAACAGGGCTGCATTGATGAAGTTGGCGCCGCCTTTGAGGGCTGCGTCGTTGACGCTGAGCAGCAGGTCTACTTTTTCTTTGACAGGTATTTCGAAGCCGTTCTTTTCGATGGGTGTTTTCCAGGTGATCTCGCCGAGGCCCTTTTGCGGAGCCAACTGTACAGGTTCGGTGAGCAGTTTGGCGTTGCCTTTGGCAATGGCTACTGCGAGTGCAGCGGTCTTGGCGATGCTGTCGTTATCGAGTTTTTCGGAGGCGGCGAAGCCCCAGCTGCCGTTGGCGATGACGCGGATGCCGATACCGTAGCTTTCGGTGTTGGCTACGTTCTGCACGCGGTTGTCGCGCGTTACCACGGCCTGGTTGAGGTAGCGGCCGATACGCACATCGGTATAGGTAGCACCTTTGCTGCGGGCGGCTTGCAAGGCGATGTCGGCCATGCGTTTCTTAGTGGCCGCATCGGCGCGCATCACCAGTGCTTCTGCTTCTTCAATGCTTCTACCCATTACCGGGAAGCCCTGCAACAGGGCGCCGGCTGCTCCCATGCCTGCCAGTCCGATAAAATTTCTTCTTTTCAACACTCAATGATTTCGTGGTTAATAATTTCCCTGGCGCCTGGTGGCAGAAAATGCTGCGGCCATCTGCATCGTTACCGATCGATGGCCACAGCGCAGGTGTATCTTGTCGTTAGATAGCGTCGGACAGGGAGGTGAAGGTGAAATCCCTGATCTTCATGGGTGGCAATATAGAAGAGCCGGTGCGCACGGGCTTGCCGAGTTCTTCCACGTTGTTGAGCATGATGATGGGGCTTTCGTTGAAACGGAAGTTCTTTACCGGGAACTTGATCTGTCCGTTCTCGATGTAGAAAGTTCCGTCGCGTGTGAGGCCTGTTTGCACCAGTGTTTGCTGGTCGACCATACGTATGTACCAGAAGCGGGTTACGAGGATACCTTTTTCGGTATTCTTGATCATGTCCTCGATAGAGGCTGTGCCACCGGCCATGATCATACCGCCACCACCAAAGCGTCCACCGCCGGGACCATTGAGTGCTTTGAGGCCTTTCTTCTGTGCCCAAAAGCGGCTGCAGGCGAGGTTCTTCACGATGCCGTTCTCTACCCACACTGTTTTTTCGATGGGGCTGCCATCGCCGCTCCAGGTGGCGCCGGGCAGGTCGGGGTTGAGGGGATCGCTCCAGATATTTACTTTTTCGTCGAAGAGTTGTTCGCCAAGGCGGGTGCCGCCGCCTTTCTTGCTCATGAAGCTACGGCCTTCATCGGCGGTGCGCTGTTCGAAGCCCCGTACGATGCCGCCAAGCATATCGCTGGCTGCGAGTGGCTCGAGGATCACGGTATAACGGCCCGGCTCAATGGCTTTGGCGCCTGCGGAGCTGGTGGCTTTGTTGGCCGCGATCTTTGTCAGGGACAAGGTATCGAGCTTGCTTACATCGTTGTAGCTGTGGTCTACATATCCCGAGCCGGTGCCTTCCTGGTTACGCACGGTAACGGAGAACGATACATCGGTGGCCTGGGTATAGGCATAGAGGCCTTTGGAGTTGGCGATGGCGCGGAAGCCTGCACTGTTTTGCAGGAAACCGGCTGATTCCAGTTTATTGTCTTTCGCTACTTTAAGACTCTTGGCCACCATCTCGGCCCGGGTATCGGGTGTCATGGCGGCGGTGTTCTTGTTGTAGCCGATCGATTCTGCGAAATTGGAGGGGCCGAGGAGCGGCATATACTCCGGATTTTCAGGAGCGAGGCGCGCGAGCTCTTCTGCGCGGCGCACTACTTTTTCGAGCGATGCATCATCAAACTCATTGATGGTGGCGTTGCCGGTCCTTTTACCAAAGGAAGAGCTTACGCTGAGGTTGAGGTTGCTTACTTCGCCGGCGGTAGATACGGCATTGCGGGCATACCGTATGTTGCCGCTTTGCTGGCCGCCCAGGCCTACTTCTGTTTCATCGGCTTTGGCGTAACTCAGCACTTTCTTCATGATCACTTGTGCTTCGTCTTTACTTAAGATAGCCATAGTTTTTTATTGTGCGTTTATGGTAGTTATTAATGTTTGGATGCTTGCGGTTGTTTCCGCTGCCTCCGGTTACCCGATCTTGCGACCGGTGTTGATGACGTTTACTCCGTTGAAGCGGGCCGTAGAACTGCCATGCGATACGGCGCTGCTTTGTCCGGGTTGTCCTTTTCCATCGTTGAAGGATCCGCCGAGGCGATAATCGCTTTCGTCGCAGATAGCGGCGCAGGAGTTCCAGAACTCCTGGGTATTGGACTGATACGCCACGTCGTTGAGCATGCCGGTGATCTTTCCGTTGGTGATCTCATAGAAAGTTTGACCGCCAAACTGGAAGTTGTAGCGCTGCTGATCGATGGAGTAGGAGCCGTCGCCGATGATGTAGATGCCTTTCTCTACGTTCTTGATCATATCGTCTACGCTCAGCTTTTGCTGGCCGGGGCGCAGTGATACGTTGGGCATACGTTGGAACTGGATATCATCCCAGCCCTGCGAATAGCAGCAGCCTTGCGACTCCTTGAGACCGATGATGTGTGCCTGATCGCGGATGGCCTGGTAGTTGACGAGGACACCGTCTTTGATGAGGTCCCACTCTTTACATTTCACGCCTTCATCATCCCAACCTACTGCGCCGAGTGAGCCTTTTTGTGTTTTGTCGGCTACGATGTTGACGTGTTTATTGCCGAAGTTGAATTTCTTCGACTGCCATTTGTCGAGGGTGAGGAAGCTCGTGCCGGCGTAGTTGGCTTCATAGCCGAGTACGCGGTCGAGCTCGGTGGGGTGGCCAACCGATTCGTGGATGGTGAGCCAAAGGTGTGATGGGTCGAGTACCACATCGTATTTACCGGGCTCTACTGATTTTGCTTTCAGTTTATCATCTACGTCTTTCGTGGCGTTCTTTACGTCTTCGAGGATATCATAACGGTCTTTGTAACGTGTTACGATGCCCTGTATCTTATCCTGCGGGCGGGCGTGCATGTATTCGTAGCCCATGCCCATGGGGGCGCTGAAGGCGTTACGCTGCATGAACTTACCGGCGGCGCGGTCTATCTTGGTTACGTTGAAGGTGGGGTAGATGCGATGGATGTCCTGGTCGATGTAGGACCCGTCGGTGGACGCGAAATACTTCTGCTCGTTCACCGCCGATATCATCGCCGTTACGAAGCTGGCGCCATTGGTGAGGGCGATGTCGTTCACCTGCAACAACAGATCGACCTTTTCCTTGATGGGCACTTCGAAGGCATTGATCTCGATGGGACATTTCCAGTTCACTTCGCCGAATCCCTTTTGGGGGGCCAGCTGTACGGGATCGCCCTGGATCTTTGCATTGGCTTTGGCCACGGCTACGGCCTGCTCGGCGCATTTGGCGATGGCGTCTTTGGTAACGGTATGCGTGGCGGCAAAGCCCCAGGCGCCGTTAACCAGTACGCGAATGCCCACACCATAGTTTTCGGTGTTGGCTACGCCCTGTACGCGCTTATCGCGGGTGGCCACGAACTGTCGCAGGTAGCGGCCAATGCGTACATCGGCATAGGTTGCGCCTTTTGATTTGGCGGCATTGAGGCCAATATCTGCCAGCTCGCGTTTTACAGCTGCATCAACACCTTGTAGTGCTTCGGCAGGGTCAATGTCGCGCGCAAAGGCCGACATTCCGGGAAGCATGAGTGAGCCAAGACCCAGTCCCGTGTACCTGATAAAATCTTTACGTTTCAAAGTAGATTCCTCCGCAGTTTTTAATGGTTGATAAATGAATACTATCTATCGTGATCCTAAAACTCTTTAATGTGCTGTTTCCGGCGTTGTTGTACCTCATGCCTGTGCCTTCTTTTCTTCCCACCACAAATAACCGGCAGCCAGCAGGAAGAGCGACCAAAACATGACCGGTGGTACCGGTCGCTGCTCCTGGCCGGGCGCGTCTTGTTTAGACGCCGGCATTCCTGTGCTTACTGCGCTATACTGTTTATTTAGCGTGATTCGTTGTGCCGCCTGCACCGTGCTCCAATCGTTGTTGCCGAATACATAGACGGACAAACTATCGACCCCTTCGTATATAGGCTGCCAGCCTGCCTTTACCGGCCACCAGGTGGCGGTATAGGTATGCGGTATGTGCCGGTATTGTTCAGCCTCTAAGCGACCATTGGGCGTTTCAATGCCGGGCAGCCCTGCACGGGTGCTTTCCATGACTATTGTTACAGGATTACCTACCGCCGGATAGGCGCTGATGGTTTGCCAGTTGATGACCAGCTGGCTGCGCCGGGCGGCTTTCTGGATCAGGAGTGACCAAAACCGGGCGTAATCCGGTTCATGACCTCCCAATACCCAACTATACGTATTATTTACGGTATTAACAACGAGTTTTCCATGACCGTACAAGCCGGCTGCCGCTACCACGGTTCCTTCGTTGTCGGTTACCAGTGGCTGCAACTGCGGATTGGCACTGATGGATATCCATTGGTCGGGCTGAACGGGCGCCGTGTTGCCGGATGTTGCAGGAATGATGAGCGGACGCGCATTGACCGGCGTGCGATTCTGTTTGGCAAGCTGCCACCCTGTTGTGAAAGGCGCGCTTAGTTGTGTGCTATCGGTTTGCAATATCAGCCCCAGTCCTTTTTCGACCTGTTGTTTTAAAGCGTTCCTTTCGGCGGGTGTGAGTGCTGCGAGCTGCGTATTATCGCATATCACCAGATCGATTTTCTCCAGCAAGCCTGGCGTTATGTTTTGAATGGTTTGCTTGTTGTTGTCCAGGAATTGACTGCTGTATTTGTTCCTGCTGACGGTGCTGCGCACAATCGCTTTATAGTGATTGTTGTGCAGGAAGGATAGCAGGAATTTATTGTCGAACCCGGGTGATGAGCTCAGGAGCAATACCTGTACTGTTTGTGCTGGCTGTACCTGCACGGGCAGTTTTTCGGTAGTGGTGGTGGCGGATGTTTCCAGTTCGTACAGGACCTGGCCGATATGGGCTGGTTTATTGCGCAGGTAAAACGGTTGGGTGGAGCCGGGGGCTATGGTGGCGGAATCGAAACGGGTGCCGAGTCCGGTAAGGATGATGCGAACGGTATCTTTTCCCGGATTGTTGTATTGGCCCTGCACGTCGAATGGCTGGCCCTTGTTCAGCCGGCGGGGCCAACTGACGGTGGTGAATCCTGCTGGCGGTGGTGCAGGATGGTAATATGTTCTGATACTTTTTGCAGCCAGTTGTTTCCAGGTGGCTTCCTCCAACCCATCGCCCACGATGTGTAGCTCGTTAAGGGGTGGGTGTTGCTGAAGGTAATAAAGCAGATCGGCCGTATAGTGAAGGCGATTGGTGGCGATGGCAGCGTCGGTGGTGATGGCGGGCATGTTGCGGAAGCGGGAGAGATCCTCTTGCCGGTAGCCCGCTGTAACTACCAGGATCGCCTGTTGGTCTTGTCCAGCTGTGCTGACGGTATATTCTGGTTTTAACAGCAGCGCCGTGATGGATGCTACAGCTATTACGCTGGCGATGATGCGCCAGGCCAGGTGCTGCCGGGCAGCTCTTTTCGTTTCTTTCCAGAGTAGGAAGAAAAGCAGTAATGCAGCCGCTATGCAGATTGCTATGGTGATCATGGGCGGCTGCTTTGAAGGTGTTTGTAATAAGCTTCGGACAAACTGCCGGCAGGTGCGCTGGCTTGCTTTTGCGGCAGGCTGTTGACGGGCTTCGCCAGTTTAACCAGTGCCGCCTGTACTTGGTTTATGTTGCCTATTGACGGTTTGCTCGTCTGCGCTGTTATGCTGCGAATGGCATTGAGGGCCGGCAGGTAATCGGCCGGGGCCCTGATGGCCTGTTCTGCTATTCGTTGGGTTGCCACGGTTAATGCCGGCATGGATGCGGCGCTTATTGGTTGTCCCTGTTTCAGTTGCTCGAGCAGGCCGATGGCTGTTTCGAGTGTGGCTGTCGTGTTATCGGGTGCCGGACTTTGTTTGGTTGTTGCCGGATCGCTTATTTTGTCGAGCTCTCCGGTAAGGCGCTTCTCGGGTTTGAGCGGTGGCATTTTGACCGATGTTTTACTTACATAAGCGCGCGACTTCTGTTGCATGTCTTTCAACAGGCGCAGGGCTTTGTAGGCGTAGGGCAGTGCTTCGCGCGGATAGTAGGTGCGCAACTTCAGTTCGCTGCTCCACATTTCGGTGAGTATGGTCTTGAGCTGTGCTTTTTGTGCGGGCTCGAGGTAGGTGGCGTCTTCTGCGTTGTCGTGCTTGTGGGCATACTGGTCTTCGATGGCTTTGATATCGCCGATGGGTACGGTTTGTTCTTCGTGGTGATCGTCTTCTTTATCGCCTTCTTTCTTTTCGTCGTGCCCTTCCCTTTCGTTGGCATGGTCGTGTCCATCGCCGGGATGGTGGCCACCGCTTTCCCATTCTTCGCCAACGAATTTGCCATAGCGTAAACGAAGCAGTTTCTGATCGTCGCCCAATACATTGCTCCGGGCATTGAAGGAGTCTTTGGGTATGGTGGCTTGTTGTTGCAAGAGTTTTTCAATGTCGATGATGATCTGCCGCTGGCTGCGGAAGTATTCGGGCACCTGGCTGATGCCTGATTCGAGGCCGGACATGCTGAGCAGCTTGGCCGTATCGGGCAGGCTGATGAAGTACATGTCGGAGCGGCTTTCCTGGTTGTGGTTGTCGATAGCCTTGATGTAGAAATAGAGCTCGTCGCCGGCTTTGAGTCCGAGGGCGTGCAGGTCGAGTTGTTTGTTCAACAACATTTCCCGGCGGTTGTCGAAGGTGGTGGGGAAGGTTAGTTGCTGCTCCTGGAAGCTGACGCTTTCGCCTTTGCCGCTGGCTTTGGTGGCGATGATGACGGCCTGGCGGATGCCGTAGTCGTCGGTGAGTTGTACGGATAGTTTGGCTATGGGTGCACGGCCGGGTTCGATGGCGCTGTATTGTGCGGGTGTAACGATGTGTATATCGACCGGCTGATCGGATATGGCTTCGAGTGTATATAATTGCGATGCCTGTCCGCCCAACACTACCTGGTAGAAACCTGTTTCGATGATATCCTTTTGCAAGATCCAGCTGGTGCTGTCGCTATTGTTTGGATGCAACTTAACGGTGTCGCGGGCATTGAATACGAGTTGTAATTGTTCGACGGGTTGATTGGTTTGGATATTCCATTGCAGGTGACTGCCTGCTTCTACCTTGAGGGTGAACTGTTGTTGTTGCCGAGGCTGTCGGCCAGTATAGGCCGGTGGTGTTACCTGTATGCTGTATTGCGTAATGCCTGGTAAGACCGTTTCCTGAACTTTGGGAACAGAGAGGCCGGCATCGTCGGTAAAAGGATGGGCGTTGGCCGGCAGCAAACTGGCGAGCGCTGCCAAGATGGCCGTGATGCTGAGACTGCCCACCAGCATGATGCTGCTTTTAATGAGCCCCTGATGCATGGCAGCGGGCGGTGGTATGGTTTGCAACACGGGACCGATCTTATTTACCTGCATTTGTTGCAGGAGGCTGAGCGATTGGGTGGGTTGCAATAACAGTTGCGTGCTTTCTTCGAGCTGGGGGTAGCTGCGGTTGAGGAAGCTCGCCAGGTGATCGGGCGTGAGCTTGCGGGGTTTCTTCATCAGGAAGACTACGGTGGCAATGAGCAGGAAGATCGTTGTGGTCAATCCCTCCAACAAATGCAAGCCGTAGTGCGCCAGCGTGGCCAGGGGCGCGCTGATGGCGATGCTGTTGCATACAGCGGCCACCAGGTTGTTCCTGCTCCACTTATGGGTAAGTGCCTGTATGATATGGGTGCTTTGATCAGGCATGTTGCGGTCGTTGTTGCCACCAGGCGAGGATGCGCTCGGCTGTAAATAGCAGCCCTGCGATGATCCCCAGTAAGGTTGTTAATGAATATTGGCTGGCATTGTGGCCATTGGTGTTGTTGATGGCGTTGTTCTTTTTCCCCGTGGCCGGTTGCGGTATTGCCTGCCGGTCGTCGAGGGCGCGCTGATCGTATGCGATGTCGATGTTGGTGACTGGTATGGCAAAGGGAAGGAGCAGTGCTGCAAACCCATCTTCCCAAACCAGGTCGCCCCAACCGGGATTGAACCGGCTTTTATAGTGATACGCTTGTTTGCCGGCTGTGTCCTCTACGGTGAGCAAGGGGAGGCCGTTGGCGAGTGTCCAAACCGGATGGCCTTCGGCGGGTCCGGTCACATACCGGTGGATCTTGTATTGATTGTTGCCCGGCGCTGCGGATGATGGATGTTGCAGGTAGCTGGGTTGGTCTATGACCTTACCGGTATCGTATTGAAAAAGTATACCGTTGGTGGTGAGGTTTTGCAATAATTGAGTGGCTGGTTGTTCATCCAGCCGGATAATAAGCTGTTGCGGCACCTGCGGTGTTTGGTTGCCCGTGAGACTGGTGATCTGAAATCTTTTGCCGGTTGCTTCGGCAATGGCTTCCAGTGCTGCTTTTACGTAGCGGGCATCGGCCAGGTTGTTGCCCGGATAAATGGTGATGTTGGTGGTGGCGCTATCGGCCCCGGCCGTGTTGGGGTTATAGGCTGTATTTTCAATCGGCGCATAACTGTGCCATTGGAGTGACAGGTGGGTGTTGGGCCTGGCGCCTGCATATTGCGAGAGGCTGTTGCTGGCGAATACCTGTACCGGATAGCCGGCGGGCAGACGGGTATCGAGTTCTTTGACGAGTGCCCAGGGGCGTACTTCTACTGGTTCTCCGGGGTCGTAGTATATGCGTGGTCTGCCGGCTTGTCCGCCTTGTTGCCATTCTACCGGAGCAGGGGAGGCTCCCAGCTCTTTGGGTGAAAGGTCTATAAAGCCATTGCCAAACTCATGCAGCTCCCATTGGGCGGCCAGCAATGAATCTATCTTTTGTTTGTAGGCTGCATAGGCGATGTGCTGTTCGGCGGCCGGTATCAGTATCCAGCCTTTGGCGTTTGCTTTAACGTCTTTTTGCCAAACAGGTGATGCCAATAGAAAGGCCAGGGTGAATATGAGCAAGCAGCGCAGTAAGAAGAGCGGCCAGTTGTGGATGCGCAGGCTGGTGGATCGTGTGCGTGCGCTGCCTTCGATGAGGGCGATGCTGCCGATGCGCAGTGTTTTTCCCTTGCGTACGCGCCATAGGTGTACCAATATTGGTATCATTACCGCGGTGGCGGCCAACAATCCTATGGGATTCAACAACTGTAGCAATGTTTTCTCATGTTTAAAAGGCATCGAGGCAATCCCGACATTCGTCGGGACATCGAGGCCTTTACCGGTTCCTTGCTTTCAAATAGTTTCGTAATGCCTGGTCTACCGGTTCATCGGTGATGAGGAGCCGGTAATCTATATTACGACCGAGTAATTCTTTTTTGATGTTCTCCAGGTGCGTGTTCAGCTTTTCCTGGTATTCTTTTTTGATGGCGGCTGTATCGACCTGAACGGTGTTGCCTGTTTCGAGGTCTTCCAGCGTGGTGTAGCCGCTATAGGTAAGGTCCATTTCATTGCGGCCCATCAGGTGCAGTACGATGATCTCGTGCCGCAATGCGCCCAGCAGATCGAGCAACGTGTATATCTCGTTGTTCTCCTGGTATAGGTCTGTTATGAATACCAGGAGTTCGCGTGTGCGGCCTCCTGCATAGATGTCTTTGTAATGGACGGGCTGGGTGAATTTGCCAGCCGGGCCTGCCTGTTCGAGCTGGTAGTACAGGCGGTTGAGGTTCTGGAATCCCTGCCGTGCCGCCAGCGAAAAGATACCATCTTCCCGCATCACATATAATCCTACGGCATCGCCCTGCATATTGGCCAGGTAGGCGAGGCAGGCGGCAAGGTAGCGGGCATATTCCATCTTGGTGTATTGCCCATCGCGGTGGTCCATCGAGGCGCTCGCATCTACGAGCAGGCGTACGCTGATATTGGTTTCGGATTCAGACTCCCTGATATAATAGCGGTCGCTGCGTGCATACATCTTCCAATCCATCCACCGCAGGTCATCGCCGGGCATATAACTTCTGTACTGGCTGAACTCCATACCACTGCCCTTGATAGCGCTTTTGTTGGCGCCCGTCATGAACCCATCGATGGTGGTCTTTGCCGCCAGCGACAGATTGCGCAGGGATATCAATATGTTGGGATCAGCTATGGGCATTCTACCATGCTTTGGGCCTTTCTATTACCTGTAAGAGTTTTTCGGTGACCATATCGGAGGTGACCTTCTCCGCATCTGCTTTGAAGTTCATGAGGATACGGTGGCGCAGTACGGGATAGGCCATGGCCTGTATATCGGCCGGGGTTACGGCATAACGTCCGTGCAGGAGCGCGCGTGCCTTGGCGGTCAATATCAGCGCTTGTCCGGCACGGGGACCGGCGCCCCATCGTACCCATTCTTTTACATAGTCGGCCGTTGTAGTATCGGGCCTGGTGGCGCGGACCAGTTTGCCTGCCCAGGCGGTGAGGTCGTCGCTGACGGTTACTTCCCGTACGAGGGTCTGCAACTGGATGATCTCTTCGCCGCTGACAATGGCTTCTACTTTATTTTTCTTTGTACCGGTGGTATTGCTGAGTATTTGTATCTCTTCCTGTTCGGACGGGTAGCCAATCTTTACATAGAGCAGGAATCGATCGAGCTGTGCTTCGGGCAGGGGGTAGGTGCCTGCCTGTTCGATGGGGTTCTGCGTAGCCAGGATAAAGAAGGGCCTGTCGAGGTGATAGGTTTTGCCTGCGTAGGTCACTTCAAACTCCTGCATGGCTTCGAGCAGGGCCGATTGTGTTTTCGGCGGGGTGCGGTTGATCTCATCGGCCAAAAGTATATTGGCAAAGAGAGGGCCTTTGGTAAAGGTGAACATCCGCTTGCCGGTTACGAGGTCTTCTTCGAGTATTTCGGTGCCGATGATATCGGACGGCATCAGATCGGGCGTGAACTGTATGCGGCGGAAGCTGAGGTGCAGGGCCTGCGACATGGTGCGTACCATGAGTGTTTTCGCGAGTCCTGGTACACCTTCCAGCAGGCAGTGGCCGCCAGCGAGCAGGGCAACGAGTATTTCTTCGAGTACTTCATCCTGTCCAACGATCACTTTCTGGATCTCTTGTTTCAGTAAGGATACCTTTTTAAGCAGGTCGCCTACTTTGTGCTCTGTTATTACCAACGTCGATAATAGTTTTGGTGATGATGATTATCTCTCTCTATGGAAGCAAAGACCGTGATCCTGTTTTACATGGCGTGGTGGGTAATTTACCCGGTAGCGACGGAAGTTCGTAATTTTTGACGTCATAACACCTGTTTTCTTTTGCCTGCCATTAAAAAAATAGAATTTTAATCTACATTTTATTCCGCTAATTTGTCGACCTCCAGGTGTGATGCTTAGATTGCATCGATCTGTAATGTGACAAGGCGCAAGCAGTTTTATGAGGCAAGGCAATACTTTTACTTTTACCCGCATCAGTTATCGTTCCGGCGACTGGGATACCGACCAGCGCATGCCGTCAAATTTATTGAACTCACTGGTCGAGTACACTACCATTCCTGTAAATCCGAAAGAGCGGATCGTGGAGCTGGGCAGTGAGGATATGTTTACGGCGCCCTTCTGCTACCTGAGCGGGCACAAGCTGGTGCAGTTCGATGCGCGGGAGCAGGCCAACTTCAGAAAGTATGTGCAGAACGGCGGCTTTGTTTTCGTAGACGACTGCAACCATGATATCGACGGGTTGTTTGCCAAATCGTTCGAGAGCCAGATGGCGAATACGTTTGGTCCGCCCGCTTTGAAAAAGATCCCCAATAACCACGAACTCTATCGTTCTTTCTTCACTTTTGAAAAGGGACCTCCTCCTACGTCATTCGAGCTCAATGGCTGGGGCGACGACCTGGTGCATGATTACCTCAAAGCGATTGAAATAAACGGCCGTATTGGCGTGCTGTACAGCAATAAGGACTATGGCTGCGAATGGGATTATGATTTCCGGAATAAGCGTTTTATGGCTGAGGACAATACGAAGTTTGGGCTGAATATTATTTTGTATGCGATGCAGACGTAGGGAAGGCACCTAGGCAACCAGGCGCCTAGGAATCGAGGGGGAAAGGCCCCGAGGCTGCTAAACAGTTAGGCAACGTAGATTCCCGACAAGCGCCGGGGTAACTCATCCAGGGAGGGCCGGATTAAATGTTTCTTACCTAAGACTTTACAGATTATGTTTTGATACCCTGGCAGGTGGATAAATTGGCTGCTGCGTAATGCTAATTAATTTAGTATTTATCCGTAATTTAGCTAACTACATTACCAATAGCTATGGCGGATATTAAGATCACGGGGAAGGGGATTCAGCGTGTGCTGAGCAAATTTGACTACCGGCAGGCAATTGCCGAATATATCTGGAACGGGTTTGATGCGCAGGCCACGGCGGTGAGCCTGGATTATGAAGCCAATGCGCTGGGGTTCCTTTCCAAGATCGAGATCAGCGATAACGGGTACGGTATCCATCGCACCAAGCTCGCGGAAAAGTTCTCTCCTTTCTTCGATTCGCAGAAAGCCATCGAGATCGAATCTCCCAAAAACACTTCTGCCGTGCATGGCAAAAACGGAGTAGGGCGGCTGACCTTTTTCAAGTTCGCCACAGAAGCCATCTGGCGCACGGTGTATGCCGAGAAGAAAAAGAAGTATGAATACTTTATCAATATCAAGTTCGAGTCGATCAATAAGTATGATAGTCCGGAGTCGGCTGTGCGGGAAGTGAAGTCAAAGACAGGTACTTCCGTTACCTTTTATAATATTCTTCCCGATCTCAATGAGGCGAA
Organism: Paraflavitalea sp. CAU 1676; assembly: GCF_029223285.1. Lineage (GTDB taxonomy): Bacteria > Bacteroidota > Bacteroidia > Chitinophagales > Chitinophagaceae > Paraflavitalea. Next base: position 291,015 of record NZ_JARHUJ010000002.1, read on the forward strand.
GTTGCAAGAGGAGTTAATGAGTTTCCTGTGCCTGGAGTTTGGCTGGTACCTGGAGTTGCACAAAGAGAACAGTTATGCTTTGCTCATCAATGGTCAACCCCTCGACTACTCGGCCCTGGTAGGGGATACCCAGCATTTCATGCTGAACCATGAAGATACCAGCACCCAGTTTGAAGTGCGGTATGTGCGGTGGAATGAGAAGATCAATAAAGAGTTCTCCAAATACTATTATATCGGGTCGGATGATACGGAGCGGTATAAAGAGTTTACCTCCCTCAACAACAAAGGGGATCATTTCTTTCACAGTGTGTTCATCAAGAGCGATTATTTCAACCAGTTCCGTTTCAGGGGTACGGGCACCGACCAGCAGTTGGCCCTTATTGGTGGTAACCGCATGGATGCTGTATTCCGGTACCTGCACAAGCGACTGCATCTCTACCTGCAGGACAAACGGAAACCTTACCTGAAACAATATACTGATGTGCTGATCGAGCAGTATGAGCAGGATAAAGTTTTTCCTGTATTCCCGGCCAATCCCTGGGATGGCCTACGCAAGGCTGAACTGGAGAACCTGGTGCGCAACCTGTACGAGATCCAACCCAAGTTATTCCTGAACCTGAACATCGAGCAGAAGAAAACCTTTGTGCGCCTGCTGAATCTGCTGCTCGATAGCCTGGAACGCGATAAGCTCTTCGCCATCCTGGATGGGGTGGTAGAGTTGTCGGCCGAGGAGCGACAACAGATGGCGGATGTGCTGCAGGTGACGCAGCTGGCGCGCGTTAACCATACCATCCGGCTGATCGAAGACCGGTACAAGACGATCGATCACCTGCGCGACCTGATCGTTCGAAAGGAGCTGAAGGCGAATGAGCGCGATCACCTGCAACAGCTGATCGAAGCGCATTACTGGATCTTTGGCGAACAATATCACTTAGTAACGGCGGCAGAGCCGAAGTTTGATGAAGCGTTGAGAAGGCATATTCATTTGTTGCGGGGCGAGGCGCCCGTGCGGCCGGTTGATCATGAGGACAAGTATCGCGAGATGGATATTTTCCTTTGCCGGCAGGATGTGCTGACGAATGAGATCAGGAATATCGTGGTAGAACTGAAGCACCCGAACCTGAAACTGGGTGAACAAGAACTGACGCAGGTGAAGAAATATATGAACGTGATCATGGACGAGCCGCAGTTTAACGGCGCCAATATGAGTTGGACCTTTTACCTGGTGGGGACGGATTTCAACAGCAAGGGAGAGATCGAAGCGGCGTTGGACAATGCGAAGCCGCATGGGGAGCCTTCGCTGGCCTTTAAAACCGGCCAGTACAAGATCTATGTGAAGAAATGGAGCGAACTGATCAACGAGTTTGAGATGAAGCACAAGTTCCTCAACGATAAGCTGCAGCTGGAGCGTAAGCTGTTGCACCAGCCGCTCGACACGGCGGGCGAAACAGTGGCAGCGGCGCGGGCTAATACGGCAGCGGTGCTGTAGGGTTGGGCGCGTGGGTGCAGGTTGCGTTGGTGGGGCCGGGTTGAGCTCGAGGGTAAGAGGTGGCCGGGGCGCTGGTTGCACAGGGGATTGCAAGGACCAGGTAGACCGCGGGCTGCTGTGGCACGAAGGGCATTCTTACAGAACCTGGTACTTCCGAATGATCCAGAAGAAGTTGTACAGTATAAAGAAGATGACGAGGGCGGCGTGGAAGCGTTCGTTGCGGGTGCGGATGGCGACCAGACACAGTATGACATGAATGGCGATGCGTATGAGGTATTCGGTGCCCAGCGATTGATAATACTCCACTCCCTTGAGGAAAGTGTCGCCTACATCAAACAGGAAGGATAAGCCGAGGAAAGAGAATATCCAGTTCTTCCTCGAATAGTAATACTCTTTATACCCTGCATATTCCTTCATGTCGTCGGGGAAGAGCAGGGAGCAGGTTATATAGTATACCACCACATAACTGATGATGAACAGGTAGACCTCGAAACTCCATTCTTTTACCCCTTTGAGCCTGATCTCCCACCACCAGAAATCGATGAGCGAGAGAAACACAAATGCCACCCAAAGCAGGTGGACCCAGTATATGCGCACTTTGGTGGGGTGCTCGATCAGTTTGGCCACTCCCTTCAATAATGTAGCTACACTAAGGCTGACTATGATGCTCATGAGCATCCTTATATGGAAGAACTGGTCCATGAGAAATGTCTTTTGTCTATAATGGGGGGATTGAAGTTCAGGGTATTGACTGTCAATTTAACGATTAGTATTCATAAATGGGGGTTTCGCTTAAAACCGGGCGAGGGGCTTGGGGCGGGGAGGCCGTGAAGCGGGCTGTGTGGCGGCCAGGATGAATGAAGAGTAACCGTGGGTGTGGCGGGTAGGATAGGTGTTGGTTTGAAGGGTAACCTAAGGTGAAGCCGGTAGTGTGCGGCCAGGATGAATGAAGGGTAACCGTGGGTGAAGGGTTGTCGCCATAGCCCCTGCTTTTTGTCAGGCCCGTACCCCATTTATTAGGGGTGCTGGCCCTAGTTTTGTAGTGTATTCATCTATAAAACTTAATGCTATGGACAACAGAAAAATTATCACGGAGTTCCTGGACGCTTTCGATAAAAATGATCTCGAGGGTATTCTTAGTCATATAGCTGAGGACGCGAGCTGGGATATTTTGAACGATCAGAAGATCGTGGGAAAAGAAGCGTTGCGCAAATTCTTCTACGACAATCAAAACATGAAAGTGGTAAGTGCCACGCGGGAGCATTTTATCGTGGATGGTGACCGCGCTTCTGTAGGTGGAGAGGCGATCTGTAAAAATATGGACAGCGGCGACGAGTACGATATGTACTATTGTGACGTATACGGTTTGAAGAATGGTAAGATCAACAATATGGTGACGTATACCATCAACAAGAAAAAATAATTGCCTTTGTATAATGGGCCCTGCTGTTCAAAAGACAGCGGGGCTTTTTTTATGCCTATTTTCAGGTGCCCTGTTGCTCTATAGCAACGGGTCTTTTTTGTGCTTACTGGTTTTTCTTTCTGCTGAGGGAGATATTGTATTCGCTCGCTGCGGTGAGTTTAACTTCCAGCGTGTCGAAGTCGCAATGGCTGAATACCAGTATGGAATCTTTTTCGGTGACCGGGATATAGTATATACCATCTGCCTGCGTGCCGGATACAGTTTTGGTTCCTTTTACTGCTACCGATACTCCTTCTATCGGCGTGCTTTCTCCAGCGGCCAGTATGGTGCCAGTGATAGTGCGTTGTGATCTTCGCTGTTGTGTGGTGCTGTTCCTTTCTTCCCGTGTTACTGCTTTCCAGGATAGCTGCAATATGCCAACCGTCATCAACAGCAATAGGGCGTGTTTGCGTATCATATGCGGTTATTTTTATTAGTCTACTAAAAATATAGACAAATATAGGTCATTATTTGGTAGAGTACGAAATATGCTTTTATATTTGCTCACTTCATCAACAGGGTACGCTTTTCTTGCTTACGAAATAGATCAGCAATTCTCATTCATTAAAATTTTGTCATGAACCCAAGACTTGTGTTTTTGACAATGCTGTCTATTGTGCTCCATTCAATTAGTAGCATTGCCCAACCGACACCCCGCACCATTCGCGGAACTGTTTTATCAGAAGATCAACTGCCTTTGGAAGGCGCCAGTATTACCATCAAAGGAAGCGGACAGGGTACGGCTAGCCGTAAAGACGGGAGCTTTGAACTTCCCGTTACGCCGCAAGCAAAAACGCTCCTGGTTTCTTTTGCCGGTTTTGAATTCCAGGAAATTCCCCTTTCTCAAAAAGACGTTTACCGTGTTGTTTTAAAAAAGTCGAGCACCCAGCTGGAAGATATTGTGGTGACCGGCTATAGTACGCAGCGGAAACGATTTATTGCCGGCGCCATTACCACCGTGGGTGGTGATGAGATCAAGAATAGTCCGGCGGCTGGCTTTAACCAGCTGCTGCAGGGCAAGGCCAGCGGTGTGCAGGTGTTGTCGAACTCGGGTGTTGCCGGTGGCAGTATTACCTTCCGCATACGGGGTAATAATTCGATCAATGCAAGCAGTGATCCTTTATATATTATCGATGGCGTTTTTGTGAGCAATGCTGAGACGATCCAAACAGGATTGGGTCAACAGCAACCTACGAACCCGTTGGCGACGATCAATCCTTCCGATATCGAGAGCATCACCATTCTTAAAGATGCCAACGCTACGGCGATCTATGGGTCGCAGGGGGCGAATGGTGTGGTGATCGTTACGACGCGACGCGGTAAACAAAATACGCGGGCTAAGATATCGCTCAATACTTACCAGGGCTGGTCGAAGCCGGTAGGTGAATTGACCGTTGCCAATGGTGTGGAGACGGCGAAGCTGGCGAATGAGGCCGTCGTGAATACGGCGAAGGACAATGGGATAGACCCGAGTACGGTGGTGTTGCCGTTTCCCAATCCCGATACGTTGAAGACCTATGACCGCCTGGGTGATGTATACCGCACGGGGCGTACCTCGAGCTATGAACTCTCGGCCCAGGGTGGGGCGGACAGGAATACGTATTATGCCAGTATCGGTTACCTGAAGCAGGAATCGGTGACGCGGCCTACGGATTTTGAGCGCTTTACCGCGCGGTTGAACTATGATAACCAGCTGGCGAAGAAGCTGAAGCTGGGTACAAGTATCGGTATTACGCGCACGTTCCGCAATGTGAGCAGCAGTGATAATAATCCGCAGGGGGTGATCAACTCTGCTTATTTCGTGCGTAGTTACCTGCCTGTGTACAATGCCAATGGCACTTATGCGCGGTATGGCAGCTTCGATAACCATCAGGCGCTGATCGACCACCTCGATAATAAAGCAGTGGGCTGGCGTATCATCGGCAATGCCTTCCTCGAATATTCCTTTTTGCCGGAGCTGAAGCTGCGCAGCAGCTGGAGTATAGACAAGGCCGATGAGCAGGAAAATAACTATGCGAGTACGTTGATCAGTGCGGGTGTTTCCTCGAACGGTTCGGGGGCTGCTTTTGAAACGCACAACCTGGTATTGCTGAATGAGCAGGTGCTTACCTGGATCAAGTCTTTTGGCACCGACCGGCAACATGCCATCAATGCGCTGGTGGGTAATACGATCAGTAACACGATCAGTGAACTGACGTCTGCATCCGGTACCGGTTTCCCCAGCAATAATATTACGGCCATTTCGGGTGCGTCTATCCGCTCGGGTTCTTCTTCGCGTTCGGTGGCCAAACTGGCTTCCTTCTTCGGCAAGGCGAGCTATACGTATAACGATAAGTATACCATCGATGCGAGTTTGCGCGCTGATGGTTCTTCGCGCTTCGGGGCCAATAACCAGTGGGGTTATTTCCCTTCGGGTGGTGTGACCTGGAGAGCGGGACAGGAGTCGTTCATTGAAAGCCTCCACTTCTTTGATGACCTGAAGCTGCGCGCCAGCTTTGGATTGACGGGCAACCAAAATGGCGTTGGCGCTTATGCTGCCAAGGGCCTGTGGGGTGCGGGCGCCAACTACCTGGAGATTGCGGGTACGGCGCCATCGCAGCTGGCCAACCCAGACCTTACCTGGGAAACGACCAGACAGTTCGATGCCGGTGTGGATGTGACCATCCTGAACAAACGCTTAAGCGTTAGCCTGGACTATTATCACAAGTATACATATGACCTGTTGCTGAATGTACCGGTGCCTAACCGCCTTGGTTTTGCTTCTGTGCTCCAGAACTATGGGACCGTGAGCAACAAGGGTTTTGAGGTAAGTGTGCACAGCAATAACCTGAGCAGCCGCGACTTTGTGTGGACGACAGACTTCAACATTTCTTTCAACACGAATAAGATCGAGAAGCTGGCGGCTGATATCAGTCTGGGAGCTTCTGGCCGTAATATCTCGATCCTGCGCCAGGGTTATGCCGTCAATTCTTTCCAATTGTACAAACAATTGTATGTGGACCGGAACAGCGGTAATGCCGTGTATGATGATGTCAATAAAGATGGTTCCATTACCAATGCCGACCGGCAGATCGTGGGCAATGCGCTGCCGAAGTATTCCGGTGGGCTGACGAATAACCTGCAATACAAAAACTTCGATCTGAACGTGTTCATTTATTTCCAGCAGGGAAACAAGATCATGGACATGAATGAATTCTTCATGGTGCATGGTGGCCTGCAGGCCAATATCGGCTTTGCGCCGAGGCAACTGGAGCGCTGGCAAAAGCCGGGTGATGTTACTGACATCCCGCGCTTAACTACGGCGAAAGCCAATCCCAATGATAACGGCGGCGCTGCCAATAACTACGGCGGTTTTGTGGCCAACCTGAGCAGCCGCTACCTGAAGGACGGTTCTTTTGCCAGGTTGAAAACGCTTTCGCTGGGCTATACTTTGCCCGGCAGCTGGCTGAGTGCGGTGAAGTTCAGTTCGGCCAGGTTGTATGTGCAGGCCACCAACCTGTTTACAGTAACGAACTATACCGGTGCTGATCCTGAGGTGAGCTCGCAGAGCGGCAATCAGAATACGGCGGGTTATGATTGGGCTACCGTGCCTCAACCGAAAACGGTGCAGGTGGGGCTTACTGTAAGCTTCTAGTGCCTCCTGACTGTGGGGCGCCGATGCCTTGTGGTTGTTGGGCTTGCCGATGGGCCGATGTTTTTTTGATCTTAACTGTTTAAAGGATTTACCATGAATCGTATAACTATAATTCTTGTGGCTGCAGGTTTGGTCTCCTTGTCGTCCTGCTCCAAATTCCTCGAAGAGAACCCTAACAATGCGATACCGTCGGAGACGGCGGTGACTGATGTGGGTACGGCCCGTGCGGCCATTACCGGCGTATATGACGCTATACAGGGATATTTTGCCTCCAATTATGTTACCCTGGGTACGATCACTGCCGATAATGTGATCGCCAATGGCACGCTGACCCAGTATTTGCAACTGGATCAGAATGCGATCCCTACCGATAACGTGACTACCGTTGCGGCCTACCAGGGGATTTATAAAGTGATCAATGCTGCGAATAGTGTGATCACTTATGTGCCGGCTGTGACTGACCCGCTGCTGACGACCGCTGAAAAAAATAAGATACTGGGTGAGGCTTATTTTGCCCGGGCCCTGGGGTATTTTGACCTGGGCCGTGGCTGGGGCGGGGTGCAGTTGCAACTGAAGCCTACTACGGTGGTGAGTGATGCCAAGGGCATCAAGCGCAGTACCCTCGACCAAACCTATGACCAGGTGCTGGCCGATCTTATTGAAGCCGAAAAGCTGCTGCCCGAAGATGCTACTACGCGTAACCGGGCACAGAAGAGCACGGCACGTGCGTTGCGTGCGCGGCTGCATTTGTATCGCAAGCAATGGGCGGATGCGGAACAATATGCTTCGCAGGTGATCGCCAATACGGCCAAGTATGAACTGATCCCGTATAAGAATTTCTTTACGGCCCCCTTTTTGACGAAGGAATCGGTCTTTGAACTTACGTTCTCGGCCAATGACCGTAACAGCTACTGGAACCTGTGGTATCCCAGTTCTGGTGGCGGTCAGTATACGCTGAAACCTGCCGCTGGTTTTGTGACGAAGGTTAAAAATGCGGCGATCGGTGGTTCAAGAACGAGTCTCATCGCCGGAAGTGGTACTGATGTGTATGGTGTTTTGTACAATGCCAGTGCCACGAGTACCGATCCGTCGTATGTGATCCGTATAGCGGAGTTGTACCTGATCCGCGCGGAAGCCCGTGCGCAGCAGGGTAAGCTGACGGGGACCGATGGCGCCATTGCCGACCTGAATGCCGTACGCGCACGCGCCGGCGTGGCTGGCACGGCGGCTACGACCAAAGACGAGGTATTGCTGGCGATCGAGGAGGAGAACGGTATCGAGTTTGCGTTTGAGGCGCACCGCTGGTTTGACCTGGTGCGTACGGAAAGAGCTGGTGCGGTGCTGGGCCTTACGAACCGTAATTTCTGGTTGTTTCCTTTGCCTTTCGCTGACGTATTATCTGACCCGGACCTGGAGGGTAAGAACAATCCTGGTTATTAATAAGGTTTATGTGTCGCTTGTTTTCGTTTTGCTCTGTTTCTTCTATTCTCAAAAAATAATTTATGCTTCGTCGACTTGTTCAACGCTCACTTTTCCTGTTGCTGTTGCTGGCTACCTGGGTTGCCGGTGTTGCGCAGAATGATTATTTCTTTTCGAAATCTGAATCCTTTGATCCCAAGGTCCCTACACCTGAGCAGTTTTTGGGTTACCCGATCGGGTCACATTATACCAGGCACGATCAATTGATCGCTTACCTGCGTGAACTTGCGCGGGTGAGTGATAAGGTGCATTACCAGGTGATCGGCAAAACCTATGAGCTGCGCGACCAGGTGATCGTAACGATCACGGCGCCGGAAAACTATGCTAAGCTGGAAGCCATCCGGCAGGAGCATGCGAACCAGGTAGATCCTTCTAAACCTGCTTTGCCGGCTGATGCGCCTGCGATCGTGTTGCTGGGGTACAGCGTGCATGGCAATGAAACGTCGAGCGGAGAGGCTGCTTTGCTGACGGCTTATTATCTGGCTGCGGGTCAAAGTGCGACGACGCAAAAATGGCTGAAGGAGTCGGTGGTGTTCATCGATCCTTCACTGAACCCGGATGGGCGTGACCGCGCTGCCAACTGGCATAATTCTTATAAATCTTTTCCCAATACCGCCGACCCGGCTGATAAGGAACATATTGAAGGCTGGCCCAATGGGCGGAGCAACCACTATCTCTCCAACCTCAACCGCGACTGGCTGAGCGCCACGCAGGTGGAGAGTCAGAACCGGCTGGTGTTCTTTCACCAGTGGTACCCGAACGTGCACATCGATTTTCACGAGATGGGTGGCAACAGTACTTATTATTTCGAGCCTTCGCCCAAGCGGACGCAGAGCCCTATTGTGCCGCAGGCTTCGTACGACTTCAACACCACGCTGGCGAAATACCATGCGGCTGCGCTGGACCAGATCGGTTCACTGTACTTCACCAAGGAGCAGTTTGATAATCTTTCGCCGATCTATGGCTCTACGTATCCCGATTTCTATGGCGCTGTAGGTATCACGTTCGAGCAGGGCAGTTCGCGCGGGCTGGAGCAGGAAACTGAGACGGGTGTGCTTACTTTTCCCTTCACCATCCGCAACCATGTTACGACTGGCCTTGCCACCGTGAAGGCTGCGGTGGAAGAAAAGAAGGGTTTGTTCAACCTGCAAAAGGAGTTCTTCAAGACCGCCCAGGAGCAGGGTAGGGCCTATCCTTATAAAGCTTTTGTGTTTGGTGATAGCCGCGATCAGTCGCTGACACGTTCGTTCCTCGATCTTTTATTGAAGCATCATGTTCATGTGTATGAGTTGAGTGGTGATGTGGCGCAGGAGGGAAAGAAGTTTGAGAAGGGCAAGGCTTATGTGGTGCCGGCCGATCAGCCTAATTTCCGCATTGTGCATTCTTTGTTTGAGGAAACGGCCAAGCTGAATGACAGTTTGTATTATGACAATACATCGTGGAGCCTGATCCATGCTTATGGTTTGCAGTATGCGCGGCTGACGGCTGCTCCCGCTACGCGTGGCGCTGCCGTTACGGCGGTTCCTGTTGTGAAGGGTGAAGTGAAAGGCGGCGCTGCGGGTTATGCCTATTTGGTGAACTGGAGCGAGTACAATGCTTCGCGGGTGTTGTTTTACCTGCAAAATAAAGGTGTGGTGGTGAAGGCGGCGTTTAAGCCGGTGACCATTACGACCACTACGGGTGTGCGCGAGTTCAGCTATGGCAGCCTCATTATCCCCGTGGCTGCACAACGAGTGTTGCCTGACAGCTTGTATGCTTATGTAAAACAAGCGGCTGAAAAAGCGGGTGTGGATGTGTATGGCGCGGCTGGCGGTTTTAGCACGGAAGGCATCGATCTTGGCAGTAACAATATCAAGGTGGTGCAGAAACCTTCGGTGGCGGTGATTGCCGGTACGGGTACCAATTTTGAGGAGGTGGGTCAGGTTTGGTTTTTGCTGAACCAGCACCTTGGTTTGGCGGTGACGAAACTGGATGTGGCTTCTATTGGCCGCGCCAACCTGAACCGGTACAACAATATCGTTTTGGTGAGTGGTAACTATAATGGCGTGGATAAGGCTGTAGTGGCCCGTTTAAAGAACTGGGTAGAAGAAGGCGGTACGTTGATCGCTTTCAAGAATGCGGCCGACTGGGCGATTCAACAGGAGTTGATCAAAGAAAAACTCTTTATCGATTCTTCGGCGCTGAAGGGCAGCAATGAGCGGATCGACTATGTGCAGCAGGAGGTGACGGAGGCTGCGCGCCGCATCAATGGCGGCATTTTTACCGGCGATATCGATATCAGCAACCCGATCGCTTTTGGGTTGACGAGCCGGAAGATCTTCTTTACGAAGAACAGTCAGACGATTTTGCAACCCAGCCGCAACAAATATGCGACGATCGCGAAGTATACGCCGGAGTCGTATGTGGGTGGTTATGTTTCGAAGAAGAATATTGCGCGTATCAATAATACGGCTGCGATCCTGGTGAGCCAGGCTGGCGGCGGCAAGGTGATCTCGTTTGCCGATGATCCTACTTACCGCAGCTACTGGCATGGTACGGACCGGCTGTTGTTAAATGCTTTATTCTTCGGTTCCAATATCCAACTGGGAAGTGGTTTGAACTTTGGTGAGGAGCACGAAGAATAAGTTCTTTTCCGCGTGTTTATGTTTTCAATGAAGGCGGCCCGGGCGTATGCGCGGGCCGTTCCTTTTGGGGTGTGGGCGAGTGTATGTGGTGGTGGCGTTAAGATTGCTTAGTCAATGGCTATTATTGTTGTGTGAACGTGTGTTCTTTTGACGAATATTCGTTGGTATGAATAACACGCCTTCTTTTTCGCGCCGCCAATGGCTGGAGCGCCTGGCCCTGCCGGCTGTAGCGGCAGCCGGTGCAGGTCTGGTTGGTTTGCCAGCTGCTGCTGCCCCTGTGCATAGTGCCTTGCCTATTGCCGCCGCGCCGCCTCCCAGCGCCGGTGTCTTCAATGTAAAGGACTATGGCGCCAAAGGGGATGGAGATACGGCTGATACCCTTGCGATACAAGCGGCGATCGATGCCTGCCATACGGCGCGTGGTGGTGTGGTGCTGTTGCCGGCGGGTGATTTTATTTGTGGTACCATTGAGCTCAAATCGGGTGTTACGCTTCATGTGGCGGCTAATGGGCGGCTGCTGGGCAGTAAGCGCCGGGAAGATTATTCGGCGGGGAAGGGCGTGCCTTCGGGCAATGGTAATATCGTTTTCATCTATGCAGCGAATGCCGACAATATAGCGATCGAGGGTTATGGTACCATCGATGGGAACGGGTTGGCTTTCTATACTGGCAAGGGTGATAATACGGGTCCGGGGCAGAAGGGTGTGGGCGGTAATTTCGACCGGCCGCACCTGATCGTGTTTTATCAATGTACGCGGTTTACTGTGCGGGATATTTTTCTGACCAACAGCGCCTATCACTGTTTCCGTATTCTGAAGTGCAAGCACGTACAGCTGCAGAATATCCGTATCTACAACCGGGTGAACAAGAACAATGATGGTTTCCATTTCAACGATACGCAGTATGTACATATTACGGGCTGCGATGTGCAATGCCAGGATGATGCGTGTGCGTTGTTTGGCAGCAACCAGTTTGTGACGGTGAGCGATTGCAGTTTCAGTACGCGCTGGTCGGTTTTCCGGTTTGGCGGCGGTGAGGCGCAAAATATTACGGTGACCAATTGTTTGATCTATGAAACCTATGGTTGCCCGATCAAGATCAGCTCGGGCAAGGCGCGGATCGAGAATCTTCATTTTTCTCATATTACGATGCGGAATGTAACGGGGCCGATCGGTATTGGCTTTACCGGTGGCGGCGACGCCGGCGCTGTTGATGGTGGTGGGGCTGCCTCGTTTGTCCGGAATATTTCTTTCAGTAATATCCGGGCTACGGTGGTGGAGAAACCGGTGAACCACCCGGATATTCATTTTGGGGTGAATGTTTTTGACGGCGAGCTGAATTCCTGTATCACGCTGAATGGGGTGGGGAAGGCTTTCCTGGAGAATATCAGCTTCTCGGATGTGCATGTGGTATATGCGGGCGGTGGTACCCAGGAACAGGCTGCGAAGCGGCAGGTGCCGGAGCTGAGTGCGGAATACTTCGGGGTGTGGGGCACGAAGCCTTTTGGCCCGCCGGCGTATGGTTTGTATGCCCGCAATGTGAAAGGGTTGAGTTTACACAATGTGCGCTTTTCTTTTGATAAGGCCGATGAACGGCCTGCTATTGTTTTTGATCATGTGACGGATGCGACGGTGCATGGTTTGAGTGCACAGGGTTCGCCGTCGTCGGAATTGATCCGCCTGGTGAATTCGAGTGATATCATTTTTACGGCGGTACGGGTGTTAACGCCTGCGGCTGTTTTTATGAAGGTGGAAGGTGCGGCTTCGGAACACATTAAGGCGGATGGCGATCTCGGCAGGGCCGTTAAACCGCTGGTGCTGGATGCGGCAGTGGGTAAGAAAGCAGTTAGTATCCGTTCGTTGTGATGGCGGGTGCTAGTCTCTTTGCTTGTTTTGCTCAAGAAATGGTTTCAGTAAGTCGATGGGCACGGGGAAGATGGTGGTGGAGTTCTTTTCGGTGGCTATTTCGCGTAAGGTTTGTAAATAGCGCAGCGTAAGCGCGCTGGGTTCTCCGGCCAATATCTTCGCAGCGTCGGCCAGGCGTTGTGATGCCTGGTATTCGCCTTCGGCTGCTATGACCTTGCTTCGACGTTCGCGTTCTGCTTCTGCCTGTTTGGCCATGGCCCGCTGCATTTCCTGTGGCAGGTCGATCTGTTTTACTTCCACGTTGGATACTTTTATGCCCCATGGTTCGGTATTGGAGTCGATGATCTGCTGCAGTTTGTGGTTGATCTTTTCGCGTTGTGACAGCAGGTCGTCGAGTTCGGACTGACCTAGTACGCTGCGCAGGGTAGTTTGCGATAGCTGGGAGGTGGCCACCAGGTAATTCTCTACGCCAACGATGGCTTTTTGTGGTTCGATGACGCGAAAGTATACGACTGCATTTACTTTGATGGATACGTTGTCCTGCGTGATGACGTCTTGTGTGGGTACATCCATCACGACGGTGCGCAGGCTTACGCGTACCATTTTATCGACGATGGGTATCAGCAGTATAAGTCCTGGTCCTTTTACGCCATTGTTGCCGATGAGGCGCCCCAGTCTGAATACGACTGCGCGTTCATATTCTCTGAGTATTCGGATGGCGTTGGCCAATAGTATTACCAGGAACAACAAGAGTACGGCGGTTACGATGGGGAATTGTGGCATATCTTTTTGTTTTTGAATTATCGATCCACTGGTTCCACGTACAGGGTGAGGTTTTTGATCTCCTTTACCTGTACTTTTTCGCCTATGTTGATCACTCCCGTGGTGGACACTGCATTCCATACTTCTCCCTGGTACGAGACTCGTCCGGTGGGGGCCAGGAGGTCGAGCGCATGCGCTATAGCCCCTATCATTGCTTCCCTGCCGGTGGCTACTTTGGTTTTTTGTGCTCTCAATCCCATGCCAACGACAAACAGGAAAAATAGGGCGCTGGCAATGGTGATGCCAATGATGGCTGCCCTCGATATATTAATCAACTCCAAGGAGGATTGGCTTCTGATGAGCATGATGGATCCGAGGAATAAGGATACTATTCCTCCGATGGCCAGTATGCCGTGGCTGGCTATTTTGATCTCCAGTAAAAAAAGTATGATGGCAAACAGGATCAGCGCCAGGCCGGCATAATTGACGGGCAGGGTATGCATCGAGTAAAATGCCAGGATGAGGGATATGCCGCCTATAACGCCGGGGAGTATGGAGCCGGGGTTGAACAGTTCGAACATGATGCCGTAGATGCCGAGCATGAGTATGATGTAGGCGATGGTGGGATCGCTGATGACATTGAGTACCCTTTCGGCAAAGTTCATTTCGTAGGGTACTATGCGGGCGCCTTTGGTGTGCAGGGTGATGGTGGCGGTATTCATTTGTACCTGTTTGCCTTCTAACTGATCAAGGAGGTCGGCATCATTGAATGCTATGATATCGATGACCTGTTGCCGGAAAGCTTCTTTTTCGGTGATGGATACGCTTTTGCGTACTGCGTCTTCGGCCCATTGGATATTGCGGTTCCTTTTTTCGGCGATGGCGCGGATAAAGGCGGCGGCATCGTTGGTGCCTTTTTCATTCATGATAGAGTCGGTGGGTTGTTGAAAGCTTACCGGGTGTGCGGCACCGATATTGGTGCCCGGCGCCATGGCGGAGATATGGGCTGCGAGGGTGATGAAGACTCCTGCGGAACCCGCATGCGATCCGCCCGGCGCTACATATACGACTACTGGTACGGGCGATTCCAGCATATTGCTGACGATGACGCGGGTAGAATGCAGCAATCCTCCGGGTGTGTTGAGGTGTATCAGCAAGCAACTTGCCTTTTCCTTTTGGGCAAAGCTGATGCCTTTGCGGATATAGTCTGCCACGACGGGATTGATGGCGCCATCAATGTGTAAGGATGCAACTGTTTGAGCAGTCGATATGATCGGCAGTAAGAAGAGGCAATATGATAGAAGGTACTTCACGTGACCATCCATTGGTTGAAGATGCCTGAACCTGGCGTAAAGAGCTATGCTAATTTACCAAATTCAGGCGACAACCAGGCGATCAATCTGCAAACTGCAAGGAGTAGATCATGGGCAGGTAGTTGTTGATGACCTGCCAGTGATCTCCTTTGTCGTTAGAGATGAAGAGGTTACCCGTGGTGGTACCGAATGCTACCGCGTTGCCGGAGGTGGCCAGGGCGTGGCGGTATACGATATCGAAACAGTTTTCCTGGGGTAGTCCGTTCCGTTGTTCCTTCCAGGTTTTACCGCCGTCGTCGGTGCGGCAGATGACCAAGGCGCCTTTAATGGCGGTGCGCGTTTCATCGGCAGTGGCGGGGGCTACCCATGCCTGATCGGGATTGTCTTCGGCTACGGCGATGGCGAATCCAAAGTAAGCGGTAGTTCCTTTCTTGCCAATTTGGACCCATTCCTGTGCTCCGTTGGTGGTACGGAATATGCCGCAGTGGTTTTGTTGCCAGAGGTAATCGGGATTGGTGGGTGCGGCGACTACGATATGAGGATCGTGTCCTGTTTCGGGTGGCGGATCGGGCAGGAACTCGGCGGTGAGGCCATTGTTGCGGATGGACCAGGTTTTGCCGGCGTCGGTGGTTTCGAAGACTCCGGCACAGCTGATGCCGATATGGATATGATCTTCATTGCGTGGGTCAACGACGATAGAATGTATTCCGGGGAGATCGCGTCCACCGCCGAACCAGCCTTCTTTGCGGGTGGGATGGTTCCATAATGATTCAACCAGTTGAAAGCTGTTGCCTTCGTCTTCACTTACGAAGAGACCACCGGGATCGGTGCCAGCCCAGATGCGGGAGGGATGTTGCGTGCCTCCGTGGGCCATGGACCAGATGTAGCGCGTGGTGGCAGGTGTGCCGTCCTTTACTTCGGCGCCTTCGGGATAGGCGGGGGCGGCTACTTCTTCCCAGGTTTTACCACGGTCTTTGGAGCGATGGAGCTTTACGCCCCAATGGCCGTGATCGAGGCAGGCCCACCAGGTGCCGTTGCGCGGATCGGCGTAGGCGATGGATACGGGTACTCCTTCGAAGGAGAGGTTGGTGGTGTTCCATTGTCCGTTCTTGTGTTCATAGGCGATGAACCCTTTGCGGGTTCCGAGCAATATCGTTGATTTCATGTGATGATGGTTTGTGTGTTATCCTCCCGACAAGGCTTGCATGATGTAGATCTCGCTGTTGTCGTGAAAGGCATCGCTGAGTTTTGTTTTGTCTTTGATAAGGGTGCCGTCGATGAAGATGTTGACGTGCTTGCGCAACTGGCCCTGTTCGTCGAGCACATAACTGCGCAGGCCGGGATAGGCGGTTTCCATTTCTTCGAGTACGGCGCTGAGGGTAGTTCCCCGGGCTGGTGTTTGCTGCAGTCCGGGGAAGAACCGTTTCAGTGCATAGGTAAATTTGACGGTGGGCATTGTTTAGTTGGCTTTGGCTTTTGGATATCCTGCATCTGCCATTACTTCTTTGATCTGGTTCGTGTGGCGGTTGGTGTGACCTGCCATGAAGAGGATCATCTGGTAGCTGTCGACTTGTCCGAACTGGAGGGCGACTACATGGTTGCGCAGGTCGTCGCTGGTGGATTTGATATAGTTTTCCAAATTAGCCCTGCTTGTTTTGAAGGCTTCGAGTGCTTCCGCCGCTGTCTTGTACTTAGAGTTTTCCGGTTGGAGGTTGGTGAAGGTCTTGCGTTTTTCGCTGCGGTCTTCTACCATTTTTACGATCTGTTCGTCGGTGACCTTGATCTCGGCGCGCTTGTCGGGATTGGCGGGTTGTTTGATGGCGGCGTCGGTCATTTGCCAGAGCATGTCTTCGGTGGTGGCGATGTGGATGACGCATTCTTCAATACTCCAGCGATCGGGGGCTGGTTTGTATTTCAATTGTGCTTCATCGAGTCCTTTGAGTACGCTGGTGAGGTCTTTTTCGGTGGACTTCAATAATTGAAGGGCGCCTTTTCTTTCTTTTTTACTGAGTTCGTTTGTTGCGGGAATGAATGACAATGTTGCCAGTGCGATGGCAATGAATAGCATCTTTTTCATAGCTGTGCAATTGAGTTGATGGTGATGTGTGAACGGTTTTGGCGGGCAGGAGGCTACTAAAGTTAGTGATATTTTTTTTATGGATATGCGGCCGGAATTTCGTATATTAATGGTATGCGTTTCGTTATGCGCAAACCTTCTTTCATATTGTCTATATACTCCTTCGACGGGCATCTACGGACCCGTTTATCCTCTTTTGCCTGTCATTGAGATACGCTCCCCCTACGGTCATCGTACGGTTGTGATACGGTCGTGGTACGGTCGTTACCACTGCTTACCCAAGACTTGATCAGGGCCTGATCACGGCTTGCTACCTGGTTGATCAGGACTTCATCAGCGGGTGATTACGGAATGTCCACGGCGCCATCGGGAGTGAAGGGGCAGGGTGTGGGGCGTATGGTTGAAAAATGTACCAAAGATGGAAAGATGTTCCGAATTGCGACATGGTCATATCGGTGCTGTTGTAAGTTTGATCAGGGATGTTTTTGCGCAAGGGGTGGGGGTAGTTGGGGGCGTTTTGGGAGTTGAAGATAGGGAGCATGAAGAGGTGTTGCGACTGGCATTTGGACATTTTTAGATTTGAACGGAGACTGCGTCGGTGGGTGGTTGGGGCGTTTTAGACCGGTCAAAACCTGTCAAAACATGACATGAGTGCCGCTTAGCGACACCTGCGTTTGGAAAAATGGCCCCTGTAGGGGTATGTTTAACTATACACGGTGGGGTACCGGGGACGGGTGTTTCACCGG
This sequence comes from Paraflavitalea sp. CAU 1676, assembly GCF_029223285.1. Taxonomy (GTDB): domain Bacteria; phylum Bacteroidota; class Bacteroidia; order Chitinophagales; family Chitinophagaceae; genus Paraflavitalea. Next base: position 308,465 of record NZ_JARHUJ010000002.1, read on the forward strand.
ATTATTAACCTAAAAACTATGTTATGGGTAAGCAAAAGGGTCAACATCCGTTCACCGGGAAAATGGGCGGTACGATCGGGTATAAGGTCAAAGACGAATACCTGGAGCGGGAGAATGGTAACAAGGAAGGCAAGTCTTTTCGCCGTGATCCGAAGCGGGCGCGTACGATGCAGTGTGCCTATGCTTTTGGTGGTGTGTCGAAGGCGATGAAGCCTTTTTACCGGCTGCTGCCTGCAACACAGCGGCAGCATGGCGTTTTCGGGGCGTTAACGGGCAGGGCTACGAAGCTGATGCGGGCGGGAAAAACGATGGAGGAGGTGCTGGCGCTGTTTCAGGAATGGTACGTGGTAGAGGGGCGGCCGGTGCTGGTGGAGAAAAAGGGGGAGGTGGCGGATGGTGCGGTATCAGGTGAGGCTGGTGCGGGTGCTGCGGGTGGAGGTAGTGTGGTGAGTTCGGCGGGAACGTCTTCGGTTGATGAAGTGGGCCCGAAAGAGGCGTCTTCGGGGCAGGGGAGTGTAGTGGCTTTGGGTGAGGCAGGCGTGGTTCCTTCGGTTGGCGTGGCGACTTTATCACCGGAGTGGCCATCTTCGGGTGGTGTGCCTCCGCAGCCATTCTATGTTATTGCCAGTGTACCGGCGCCCCGCTATTGGCAATCGATGTGATGATCGCCAATAGTGGTCGTGGTGAATTTGATGGTTGTGTTTTACCTCACAAACCGATAGGTGCATTTTATCAGGAAGATATTTCTTGCCTGTTCATTGCTGAAGGCATTTTTGGTGAGGCTTTCTCCCAGGGGGCGGTCAATGTCTGCAGATGCATCTGGTGTATTGCCCTGCGACCATACGAGGTATAGCTCAGACCCTGGCTTGTATTCCCACCGTACTACGAAGTTGGAGCGGAACTGTACGAAATTGAAATCGGGCTTATTGAATGAGTAATCGGTGTTGCCGTCTCCATTTTCGTCTACTTCGAATTTGCCATTGGTGTATTTAATCTCATTGGGGCTGTATTGGTGAAAGCGATCATTGTATTTATTCGCCAACGGATCTGATACATAGGCGAAATGGTCATAGAGCGGCCGGGTAGTATAGGGTTGTCCGTAATACTGGAGCGTAAGATCGGGTGTGATGTTGTAGCTAAGGCGGCCGGTAAAGCGCAGGGTATTCTGTTTTACTTCTCCCACGATGGTGCGGGTGGTTCCGTTATAATCTGCGGTACTCACGTATTGATCCTGGCGGCGCCAGTATTCGCTATAGCCGGCATCGAAGCTGATGCGCAATGCATTGATGGGTTGATAGTTGATGCCGGCGCCATAATCGTGGTTGCGGACAGTGTTGTCGAAGCCCCAGCTATTGAACATGCTGAAGGCAAGAAATACTTTTTTGCGGGAGTCAGTGTTTAAGTAAATGTTATGGTTGAGCGAACCAGGCTGGCGCATTGAGGAGGTTCCCCGCAACGCGGTGTTGCTGACCTCATAGACATTCCAGGTGAGGCCTGTGCCTGCCTGATAATTGTTTTTGAAGGTAGCGTGTGTATTGGTGTTGAAGGCCTGATAGAGGAACTGGCCGCCATAATCCCACCGTGACCAGTGGTTGTAGTTGATGCGTGCCTGGCGGAATACAGAGAAAGGGGTTTGCCATTGCATGCCTGCCCAGGCGAAATAGTTGATCTCGTTGGAGGTGAGCATGAAGCCGATATCGTTCAGCTCCAATTGGGGCGAGCGGAAGGTGAGGCCTGTTTCGAAGCGCAATATCTCGCCATGTTTGCCACGCCTGCCCCCGATCTTCCCAAAGCGTACAGTGCCACCGAGACCCGTGAGTGAGGTGCGATTGCTGTCGACCGATACTTCGGGTGCGTCGCCCCTTTGGAACAGGTGTTCGAAGGCGGTTTGTGTATTGAGGATGGCTTCTTTGCTACCTTGTACCTGGCTGAACACGATGTTGCCGCGGAGGTACCAGGCGCGGTTCTTCCAATACTGGAGGAAATCGATGCCGCCGGAGTAGGCACTGCGGTGCAGGATATCGTTCAATCCTTTTTCACGGTTCACGGCGGTGAAGATGCCACCAATGATGGTGTTGCCGGACTTGATGTCTTTTTGTACGCGGCCTACAAAGTAGTTGCTGAATGGCTCTACCAGTTCTTTGCGGCGGTTGCCTGATTGGTCGATGGTGGCCATTTCGCGTTCGGTTACGCTTTCCAGTACGCCGATGCTCCAGCCTTTCTTTGTTTTGCCGCTGAATTTGGCGGCGCCAAGAATGGAGGTGTTCTGCGGGTATTTGAGGTATTCTCCGTTGTTGATGTTGGGGTAGCCGTGGGGGGAGCCGCCGATGCGGCGGGAGTAGAAGAGGAGGTCGGAGTCGTAATCGCCTCCGGCTTCAGATCCCGTCAGCTGGTATTCGAAGATGTTGCGGCTTTCGATGAAGAAGGGCCTGCGTTCGCCAAAGAAGTTCTGGAAGCCATCGATACGCACCTGGGAGGGGTCGGCTTCTACCTGACCGAAGTCGGGGTTGATGGTGAAGTCGAGGATAAGGTCGTTGGTGACGGCCAGTTTACCATCGAGACCCACGGTGATCTTTTTTTCGGAGCCCTTTGCGAAGGGATTGCCGGGTTCTTTTTTGTATTTATCGGCCTGGGCGATGACGTAGGGGGCGATCTCGACCTGGCGATGCATGGGGATATTATTTAAGCCGTGAAGCTCTCCGAAGCGGCTGACCCACACGCCAGAGTTTTGGGGTATATATTGCCAGTAAGACCTTTCTTCCTTGCGGAAGAGGCGGCGGTTTACCTGCAATCCCCAGACTTTATTGGCTTCATTTCCATAGCGCAGCTGGCTAAGGGGGATCTTTACCTCGGCGGTCCAGCCGTCTGTGGCCGTATGTGTTTTGGCGAACCAGATGGGGTTCCAGTTGGCATCCCAGTTGTTGCCATCGTTGGAGGCAAATTCGTCGCTGCGTACTCCGGAGGCGGAAAGGGTAAAGGAGAAGCAGGTACGAAGATCATGATAACTATCTATGTTGATCTCGACCCAGTCGCCGGGGAACTGATCGCGCCGGTCCATGCGACGTACGATGGAGTCGGGTGCCGAATCGTGACACCGATAGGCTACGTACAGGAATTTTTCGTCGTACATGATCTTGAAGCTGGTAGGATGGGAGGGGGCGTGGCCTTCGTTGGGCATCCACTGGGTAAAGTCGCCGCCCCATTGTACGGTATTCCAGGCTTCTTCGTCGGGTATGCCATCGAGGGTGACTGTGCCGGCTATGTGTTGGGTATAATAGTGCTTTCTGACGATTGCCGTGTCGCCCTTAACGGTCTGGGCGTTTGCAATTGTACAGGCTATACTAAAGAGAGCAAGCAGGGTGGTCTTGATCATGTGTCAATGTTACACAGAGGTTCCGTTAGCAAGATGGTAATTTTGACCAACGGCCAATTTTTCATGATGTCAGGTGGGGGGAGGGGCAACTGTGTGGGGATAGCCTGTAGTCCGTCTGAGCAATGGGAGTATTGCAAGGTATTGGTGGATGAGTTTACTGATGATAAATTGGTGCAGTTGTGTGAGCACCGGAACCCGGTTGTGCGGTTATACTCTTTTGAGGCTTTGCAGGAGAAATGCAGTGACCGCGTATATGGTGTACTGTTGAAGCATTTAACCGATACGGCCGGTTTTCTCCAGATTGGCGGTTGTTTGGGCGTCAAGACTACGGTAGGTAAAGAGTTCCTGAGCCGGGTCGATTTTGTGCAAAAGGAACAGGTTGGCTGCGGGCTTTCGGATGTGCAGTGGAGACAGCTGGATTCGTTGAGGAAGGAAATCGTGGTCCTTCCGGATAACAGGTGAAAGACATGATGGTCGAAAAGGGCCGGAAACCTTAGTTGAACATAAGGAGCGAGAGCGCGCGGAGTATATGCGCGGATGGTAGAGGTTGAGCGGTTTGTTGTTGGGGAACAGTGGTGCGGGAGTTCGCAATTTGTCACGGAATTATAAACTTTGGCTGGTTTGCCTGATTTGATAGTTGCAAAGGTTTATAATTCGGTCCAATCGTTGCTGTTAAAGTGGCAATTTATGCGATCTATTAACTATTTTGTATGATAGTTCGATCAAGCCTCTCAGTCATATGAGTCTACTTAAATAGTCAACTTTGTTAATTAGAAAGGTCAGCATTGCGATCATAGATAGTGGTAAGGAAGATCTGGAGATTTTTCAACGTGCTCTCCATGATTTTGACATAGACGTGACAGTAGACCTTGATCTCATACGAAGCGAAGCCTTTGAGCGTTGGCAGTCAACATTTGATGAGAAAATAGCAATGGTTATTGTCTGTTTTCGAAGAGAAGATCCAGGGGCGATCCTATTCCTCGTGAACGTTGTAAATACATTTTATCCGCGCAGGACTCCTGTCTATGTATATTCAAGCAGCTCGTTGAAGGATGTTTTTGGCGAGCGATTGCCTCCCGGTTTGGCTGGCTGGCTTCATGGGCGTTTTAGTTGTGGTGCTCTTCAGGTATATTTAAAAATGCTGGTAGGGGATTTAGTGTAAACGTTTAGGTTATGCTATAGGTAAACCTTTACGTGGCGCAGACGGGCCTCCCGGTGACGGCTCACCCAGGCCCGCGGCGCTGACAAGGAGGGTTGCCTGCCGGCTTCGGATGCGCAGTGGACAGAACTGGATTCCTTTAGGAAGGATTTTCTTGCTTTGACGGAAGAACAGTGATGTTAATGTGCTATCATTTGAGGTGATATGCAGTGTGTAAGGAAAATAGTATATTTGTATTTGCAGGGTGTTTTGCTATAGGGCCATCGTTTCCTTTGATGAACTCTCTATATCCACTGGAATTACTTCACTACCCCCAAGGATGTGTTAGAAACATTTGGTAAATAGCCTATCATGTAAGGAACAACCTGCTTTGCCAATAGTCGGGAGGAATTTCCTATTCGGTATACTTCAACGGGCCCATCCTATGCCCCCCGTTGACGCTAAAATGTTAGTATGCAAAAGCTACAAATTTGCGTGTTGGACCTGGTATGCAAAGGGCCAACTAATACATTATGGGCCAGGATAATGCATGCCAATCTTGCCAGCATCATGCCCCAGGTGATCGCTACCTGGTGTGAACAGGAAGGACATCAGGTAACCATGATCTGTTACACTGGCAGTGAAGATCTGAGTAAAGAAATCCCCAGCAATGTGGACTTGCTATTTATCAGTTCCTTTACACAGGCAGCCTTACTGGCCTACGCGATCAGCAACTATGCCAGGAGCAAGGGGGCGGTGACGGTGCTTGGCGGGCCACATGCGAGGTGTTATCCTGATGATGCTATTCAATATTTCGACTATGTGCTGGGGTTCACTAACCGATTGACTATTATGGAAGTGCTTAGTTCGTGTACAGCACAACGTCCTGTAGGGAAATATTTATCAGCCGGCAAACAGCCGGCTGATCTATGTGGCGTAAGAGAACGCTGGAAATTCATTGAACCCACCCTCCAAAAAGCTCCATTCCTGAAAATTGTACCGATGCTGGGAAGTGTGGGATGCCCCTATACCTGCCCTTTCTGCATTGATGCATCGGTGCCCTACCAGTCGTTGGATTTCCAAGTAATAAAAGAAGATCTCCGGTTCCTGCTTGAGAAATTCAAGAGACCCTGGGTTGCCTGGCACGATCCAAATTTCGGGATACGGTTTGAGGAGAATATGGAGGCCATCGCATCAGCAGCGCCTCCTAAGAGTTTCCGTTTTATCGCGGAAAGCAGCTTGTCGGTGGTTACCGAGCAACGGGTTAAAGTGTTACAGGACAATGGATTTATGGCCCTGCTGCCAGGTATAGAGTCCTGGTTTGACCTGGGCAACAAGTCTAAAACAGGCCGCATCACCGGCGATGAAAAAGTAAGGCAGGTGTCTGATCATGTCAATATGATCTTCGGCCATATTCCCTATGTGCAAACGAACTTTGTGCTTGGGCTTGACAGTGACTCGGGAACGGAGCCTTTTGAGCTTACGAAGCGGTTTATAGATCGTACCCCCCAGGTATTTCCAGGTTATTCGCTTTTGACGGCTTTCGGCGAGGCTGCGCCGCTGAACCTCGAATACCAACAGGCAGGCCGTGTGCTTCCGTTTCCTTTTCATTTTCTCAACAACCATCTCGCCATGAACATTAAGCCGAAAAACTATGACTGGGTTGACTTCTACGACAAAGTGATTGACCTAACGGCCTATTCGTTTTCGCCTAAGGCCCTTTATAAGCGTTTCAAAAGCGCCTCTAATTTTTCGACCCGGTGGATGAATCTGATGAGGGCTGTGTCATCAGAAGGGTATGGCCGGTTGCGGTTTTTCAGGCAGGTTAGGAAGAACCTGATCAGTGATAAAAGCTTTCGCGCCTATTTTGAAGGCGAATCAAAACAGTTACCGCCATTTTACTATAACGTTATTAAGAAGGATTTGGGTGTATGGTGGGAATGGTTGCCGGAAAAGGCACTTTTGCATAATGAAAATGCATACTATGAAAAAACGAGTGAATGCAAAATATGCACTGCCCCTCCAGTAAAAGTCGGGTAACTTTACTAGCTAATGCAAGCTACTCTAATACTTGAATCGATAATCACCTGTCCGCGTTGCGGCTTTCAGAAAGCGGAAACGATGCCGGTAGATGCCTGTCAGTATTTTTATACCTGCACCAACTGCCAAACCCTCCTTAAGCCCAGGCAGGGGGATTGTTGCGTGTTTTGCAGCTATGGAACCGTGAAATGTCCTCCTATACAGCTGAATAAATCCTGTTGTACGTAAACCCAGTCCTTAAGCAGAATAAGAAATAACTTAGTAGGGAAAAGATGGCTTGCCGATCCCTTCGCCAGCCTATGATACTGTGATATTCAATATGTAAAAATTATGATTGAAAAAAGTGTTCAGGAAGATTTCGATACGATCTATGAGATAATAAATGATGCAGCCTCTGCCTATCGCGGGGTTATTCCCGATGACCGGTGGCATGAGCCGTATATGTCGAAAGAAGAGCTGCAGAAACAAATCGAGGATGGCGTTCAATTTTGGAAATACACGGAGGATAATTCTATTATTGGAGTGATGGGAATTCAACCAAAGGAAGATGTTACCTTAATTCGCCACGCGTATGTTAGAACGATTGCAAGGAAAAAGGGAGTGGGTGGCAAGTTGCTCGAATATCTTCGTCAAATGGCCTCCACACCTATTTTGATCGGCACCTGGGCTGAGGCAAGTTGGGCCATCAAATTTTATCAAAAACATGGCTTTCGGTTATTGCCAGCCGATCAGAAAAATAGTTTACTAAAAAAGTACTGGACCATCCCTTCCCGACAAGTTGAGACTTCAGTGGTATTGGCAAATGATTATTGGAAGAGTTAGATTTAATGTTGTTGTGGTGGTTTCTCACTTCGATCCTTCGCGTTGCATCTCAGCTGCCAGGTGAATAGCCTTGTGGATACGCAGGTAGGTGCCGCAGCGACAAATATTGCCTTCCATGGCCTGATCGATATCTTTATCTGTCGGGTTCTTATTCTCCCTCAGCAATACTGCTGCCGACATGATCTGCCCGGCCTGACAATAGCCGCATTGACTTACATCCAACTCGAGCCATGCTTTTTGCAAGGGATGGTCGTTGTTTTCCGCCAGGCCCTCGATCGTCACTACCTGTTTCCCAACGGCCCTGCTTACCCTGGTTACACAGGAGCGCACGGCTTCGCCATTGAGGTGCACTACGCAGGCACCGCATTGTGCCATGCCACATCCGTACTTGGTGCCCACCAGGCCAATTACATCCCTGAGTGCCCATAGCAGGGGCGTTTCCGGATCGATGTCGAGTTCGTAGGTTTTCTTATTGATGGTTAGTTTGAGCATGGTTGATAGTTGATGGTGGAAGCTTTGTTAAAATGATTTCCTGTTCTCCGACTTGTTGGTTGAATTTAGGAGCTGGTCGAGGTAGGGCTGATCATACAACCTCTTGTTGGTGGCTTTATACAGCGCGTTGGCTACGGCGCCGAACACCGGCGGAAAGGGTGGTTCGCCCAATCCGGTAGGGTCGATATCATTCTGCACAAAATGCACTTCTATTTGATCTGGCGCCTCGCTATGGCGTATCATCCTGTATCGGTGGAAATTGTTTTGCTCTGCGGCGCCCTCTTTATGGCTGAGCCTGCCATAGAATGCATTGCCGATGCCATCGATGACGGCGCCTTCGACCATGTTGGCTGCGGCATCCGGGTTGATGACGATGCCGCAATCAATGGCGCTGTAAACCCTTTCAACAAATGGTCGTCCATTTTTCATCACGATATCGACCACATGGGCTGCATAGGAGTTGTGGCAGAAATAGGCCGCCACTCCGCGGTTGTATTTTTTATTTTCCGGGTTGCCCCAGCCGGATTTTTCTTTGACCAGGTTTAATATGCCTGCGTACCGGTCGGCATCATACTCATTGTTTTTGCCCACCGGGTTTTCTTTAGCTCTTTTCAAAAGCTCCAACCTGAGGTCGATCGGATCTTTGCCCATGGCTTCTGCCAGTTCATCTAAAAAAGATTGTTCTGCTGCCGCGTTAAAGTTTGAGCGTGGTGCCCGGAATGCGCCGATCGTGATATTGGAGGGTATTTGCCATCCTTCGGCCAGGTAATTGTCTACGGCGCCAGCGGGAAATCTGTTTGCGTGAATGGCATGCTCGGGGATGCCACCACCTTTTACATGAAATGCGATCAGGTTTTTGTTGGCGTCCAGTGCTGCCCGATAGGTTGCGGTGTACATGGGGCGATAGATGCCGTAGGTCATATCATCTTCGCGGGTGTATATCAGTTTGATGGGCGCGTTGACCTTTCTGGAGATCAGCGCTGCTTCTGAGAGATAGTGTCCGTATGCCCTGCGACCGAAGCCCCCGCCCATACGTGTCATCTGGATCTCGATCTTGTCGGGCGGCAGTTTCAGGAGCTTTGCCAGGGTGGGTTCCGTCCAACCGGGCGCCTGCAGCGGCCCTACTAAAAGGGCTTTTTCTTCCGTGACATGGGCGAAGAAGTTCATCGGCTCCATGCAGTTGTGGGCCAGGAACGGTGCATTGTAGGTGCGCTCGATCACCTGGGCGGCATTTTTAAAGGCCGTTTCGGGGTCCCCATCTTTTCGTAATTGCTGCGCAGGCCTTTTGGCATACTCCTGCATTTTTGCGAGTTGTTTGCTGGTAGTTTCCAAATCACCGGGTACCACTACTTCTCTTTTTTCTCCGCCGCGGCCTGCCATGGTATTTTTTGTATCCCCGGTGGGTTCCCACTGCACGATGAGTTTTTTGCGGGCATTCATCACTTCCCAGGTGGTTTTGCCTACAACGACCAACAGATCGTTGAAGCTGCGGGTGTCGAAGCCTGCCTGTTCGAATCCCTCTTCGTATAATTTAAGGGTAAAGACGTCTTTGATGCCTGGCATCTTCAGGGCTTGTGCTGCATCGAATGATTTCAGTTTCATGCCGAAGGCCGGGGGATGGTGGATCATGGCGATCAACATGCCTTCGTGTTTATAATCCAACCCGAAGAGTGGTTTGCCGGTAACGATCTTCAGGCCTTCAACATTCTTCTGTGAGTTGCGGACTACCTTGAAATCCTTTGCCTGCTTTAGTTTCATCCCTTTGGGGATGGGTATGGTGGCGGCTTTGGAGGCGAGGTCGCCATAGACGGCTGACCGGCCGCTTTTTTCATGGTAGATGGTTCCGGCCTTTGCTGTGAGTTCCTCCACGGGCACGCCCCAGGTTTGGGCGGCGGCTTCGAGCAGCATTTGCCGTGCTGCGGCTCCTGCTTCGCGCAGTGGCTTCCAATACATTCGCACTGAATTGCTTCCGCCGGTAAACTGGGCGCCTAGTTTGACACTATCGTGCGGGCCCATTTCTACTACTATTTTTTGCCAGTCGGCCTCCAGCTCTTCGGCTACTATCATGGGGAGTGACGTCATCACGTTTTGTCCGAACTCCGGATTGGGGTTGTAGATCTTTATGCTATTATCCGAAGATATCTTTATATAGCCCGTTAGTTCATTCCATTGGTCGGGAAGTTCTTTGGGGGAGGCTGCCTGTGCTGCTTCGGGCAGCCAGGTGAAGCTGATCATAAGACCACCACCTGCCAATAAGGATGATCTTAAGAAGGAACGTCTGTTGTAGGTTGACTTGGTTTGTTCCATGGTAAAAGGTTAATTAGTATTTGATCGGACGGTCGGCTTGCACGGGGGTAATTTACCCAGGTTTCCCCGGGGCGGGCTTATATAAGTTACTGATTTTTTTACCAATATTACTGATTGGTGTTACGGCGAGGTTATTGTCAGGGTTTTCGGTATACTGAATCTGTGACGGCTTCCAGCCAAACCGTTTCCCCTTTTTCCCGTCCGGTTATGGCCACCTGCACGAAATTGCTGTCGATACTTGCTCCGTGCCAATGGGATACATTGGGAGGACATTTTACAATATCTCCTTTTCGCAGGATGCGCTTTGCGGTTCCTTTTTCCTGGTAATAGCCGGCGCCCTCCAACGCGAGTATGATCTGGCCTGCAGGATGACTGTGCCATTTGGTTCTTGCGCCAGGCGCGAAGGTTACACTGCCAACAGCTATTGAGTTCAGGCTGTCTGCATTAACCAGCGAGTTTAACCAAACGTCCCCTGTGAAATTGCTATTGGTGATCTTTTCGCCTTTGGGGAAAAGGGGAGTAGATAGTTGTGCGACGGCAGTGTTCTCTTGTATGGCATGTTGTTTACAGGAGATTGCTATTACTACCATCGCAAGCGCGATCTGAACAAATGCAATTTTCATGATGGCTATTTGAGGTGTTGGGTGAAAAAGTCAGTCAGTTTTTTGACGGCCTGGGGTACATATTCGGGCTTGTCGTACATGTCGATGTGCGACGCGCCGGACACTTCAAACAGCTCTTTTGGCTGTGCGGCCCTGTTGAATGCGTCATCACTGAAATATTTGGAGTCGGCCTGGTTACCCACTATCAGCAACAGCGGACGAGGAGCGATCATTTCTACATGGTCGAGGGCTGTAAAGTTCATCAATTTATCCAGGCTGGTGAATGCATACTTGTTCTGCGAGTTGGGGTGCTGTCCTCTTGAGGTTCTATAGTAATCGTATCCTTCTTTGTACATGCCGGTTGCTGAAGCTGGAATTTCCTCGCGGGTATTGAATACGTAGTTCACGTATTTAATGGGTTCTCCATTGGCTTCCCGTGTGCGTTGCCTGCCTACTTCTTCCAGTCGCTGTTGCATTTGCGGCTTCAGTACGCCCGCCAGTCCCTCGCGGCGAAGCTGCCCAAGATCCACCATGCTTACAGTTGCTACTGCTTTTAACCTGCGCTCGGTTTCGGCTGCTTTTATGGCAAAGCCGCCACCCGCGCAGATTCCCAGTACGCCGATTCGATTGGGATCAATTGATGGATGGGTACTTAAATAGTCGGTTGCTGCCCTGAAATCTTCGACCCGCATGGCGGGGTCTTCTAAAAACCTTGGATAACCGCCGCTCTCTCCCTGGTAGGAGGCATCGAACGCCAGTGTAATGAATCCCTGCTCTGCCAGTTTTTGCGCATAAATGCCCGCGGTTTGTTCTTTTACGCCGCCTGCAGGATGGCCCACCAGGATGGCCGGATACTTCCTGTTTTTATCAAATCCTTGCGGCATGTAGAGATTTCCCACTACACTGATGTTCTCGTTGGGGAAGGTGACCTTTTTTACAGTTACTCCATTGGCGGTAGAAGCAACTGCGGCATCCTGTGTTCTATACATTTCGTTGATGTTTTTAGTCATGGTGTTTCCCTCTTGCCAGCCGACCCTGGTGGATATGGTGAATGCAATGGCTCTAAGCTGCTGTTCGGTGAGTCCGACGTTTCTGCCTACATTTAAGTGTCCCCGCAATTGTCCTTCTGTTCCGCTCATGCTTGCGAGTGCTGAAATTGTTGCAATTTCCCGGCTTTGATAGTCGAGGTTATCCCGGCTGAATATATCTGCAAACAGGTGTTCCTTCAGGAAGGTATCAATTACAGGAACATAGCGTTGTGGCTCACCGATGGCGGTTGTTCCGGTTAAGGTTGTTTGAACTTCTTTCCCAAACGCAAACCTTCCCTGATTGTACGCTACTGCCGATGGCATTTTTCCTGCAACATCCTTTTTGCCTGCCTGTTTACGTTCATTGGCCACGGCCTGCAGTGTGTTGATGGCGTTAAGGCTACGGGGAAATCCGGCATAGGCGTATAGCTGTACCAGAATTTCCTTTGTTTCATTCATACTCAGGCCTGCCTCCAGTCCGTCATTTAAGGCGCTTCTTAATAATGTTTGGTTGCCGGTTGCTGTTGCCGCTGCAATGGGAACAATGCTTACCTGCCTGGGCGTAAGTGCTGCTGTTGGTAATAAATTGATCCTTTTCAGCCAGGCTTTTACCAGGCTTTCTGCTTGGGTCGCTTTTTCTCCCTGTATTGTGAGCAGTTTACCATCTCTTTCCGAACCGCCTTCCATTGAAAATCCTTCCACTACTTTACTGTTGGGACATAATTCTTTTACTGTGTCGAAACTGCTTCCAATTCCGTAACCTCCGTTTGTGTTGAACGGGGCTATCGTTTTGCCGCTCAGATCATATTGATGCAAAAACGTTTTCATGGGAGGCGGCAGTTTCATACCCCAGGTTGGAAAGCCGACAAATACAATATTGTACTTTTCAATGCTATCTATTTTTGTTTTCAGCGGTGGCAGATAGCCACTTTCATTCTCCCGTACGACCTGCTGTACCGTTTGCTGGTAATTGGCGGGATAAGGGTTTTGCAACTCAAGCGCCACCAGATCACCTCCCATATTTTTATGTATTATTTCGGCTATTGCTTTGGTATTGTTGGTGCGCGATAAGTACACGATCAATATCTTGCCGTCTGAACTCACTTGCTGCGCTTTTGAGCATTCTGCGAGCAGTATTGCTGCCACCGTCAACAACCAAAGACTGGTACTGAACTTTTTCATACGTGTTTTGCTGACGCTACTGGCCAACAAGTTTCGTGAAGGAAAGAGATACCAATTTCCAGGCTCCATTTTGCCGGACATACACCTCAGTGACCATAAATGGATTGGTTACTTCGTTTCCCCCTACCACTGCTAACAGCGTTATTCTGTTTAATAGTATGGCCGTGTTGTCAATAATATTCACAGAGACCGAATGGATGTCTGCTTTCTTATAATGTATCCCACCACTTCTGATTATATTGATTTCCTGTTCTTTTCCCCAACTGCCTCCCATATGGACGAACATGGACTTTTCATGGAAAAGCCCTGCAAGTGTGTCTGCTTTCTTGTCTGCCATCCAACTCCATTTTTGTTTGGAAAGATTGATGATTTCCTGATCTGCAGGGGAGGGACTCGAGTTTGATTGTTGCGAATGAGCATATTGCACGCTCATAAGGATAAGAAACAGTCCGATAATTGATGCTTTCATAAAATGGTTTGTTTTGAATTTTTCCCGATTGGGTAAGTTGATTTTTTGCAGGTAGAATTGTTTATTTCCCACTTTTGTATTCTTCGTCCGTTACTTTTTGCAGCCACACTGTGGGGCCTTTTTGGGAAGGGCTGGTAGCCAGGTAAGTAACCCCGGTTTCAATGGATGCGCCATGCCAATGTTCTACGCCAGGAAGGCATTTGATAACTTCTCCTTTACGGACAATTTGTTTGGCTTGCCTTTTTCCTGGTAATAACCTATGCCCTCTGTTATGAGTAAGATCTGGCCGCCAGGATGATAATGCCAATCTAATTTTTTGCCTGGGGGGAAGCTCGCCACCGCTATACTGAAATTGAAAATGCTGTCAGCGGCATTTAATTCAATAAGCGTATTGTTTCCCGTATTTCGAACTGGCAATGCGATGCCATCTTTCGTATAGACAGCTGTGTCTTGTGCGGCAACTTTGTTAAACAGCGTAGTGGATAACAATGTCAATAAAAGCAGGAATTGTTTCATGATTGGTTTCCTTTTATAGGTCATATGATTAATAAATTATTTTCTCTCACCCAGCCACTTTACCATGGCGGGGTCGCGGTGATCAAAGAAGCTGCTTGCGTTTGTATCCAATGTTTTGATCATCTGCATGTCTTCTGCACTCAACTCAAAGTCGAATATGTTGAAGTTCTCTATCATCCTTTCTTTACGAACGGATTTTGGGATGGCAACCACGCCGCGTTGGTTTAGCCACCGCAGCACTATCTGTGCGATCGTCTTGTTGTGCTTCTTTGCGATCGAAAGCAACAGCTCGTTTTGAAAAAGATTGTTTTTGCCTTCTGCAAATGGTCCCCAGGATTCGATCTGCACATTGTTTTCTTTCAGAAACTGCTGTGCTTCTATTTGTTGGTGAAATGGGTGCGTTTCGATTTGGTTTACTGCTGGAATAATGTCGTTGTGGATGATCAGGTCAATTAGCCTGTCGGGGTGAAAGTTGCTGACGCCTATTGCTTTTACTTTTCCTTCCCGGTACAGATCTTCCATAATTCTCCATTCACCATATACGTCTCCATAAGGTTGATGGATTAGGTACAGGTCGATGTAGTTTGTTTGCAGCTTATTCAGTGATTCTTCGAAGGCCTTCCGGGTGCTGTCATAGCCATCGGTTTCTATCCACAGCTTGGTTGTGATGAATAACTCTTCGCGCTTAACACCGCTTCGTTTAATGGCATTTCCAACTGCTTCTTCGTTTTGATAAGACGCTGCTGTATCTATTAGCCGGTATCCTGTTTCGATGGCGTCCATTACGCTTCGCTCGCACTCAGCCAGGTCATTTACCTGGAAAACACCAAAGCCAAGCATAGGCATCCCGACTCCGTTATTTAGTTTTACCGTTTTCATTCGCTTCTTTTTTGTAATGCAAAGGTCCAACTGTTTCCTGTAGGTCCTGATATATGGATTACGGGTTTCCTTACCAATGCTACTGGTCTACGATGAATGCTTTTTGTGGTGTGGGCGGGGATAGGGCAGCTCTTTACAAAGATGGGTTCTATTGATTTGGCAATCCTTATACCATTTACTGGGATTATTACCATTATTACTGAAGTAGGAGCAGGCGGGCCAAAACGGGCTAAATATGGCGTAATTTTAATAGTGCTAAACAGTGAAACTATGGATAATATGCTGAAGTTCAATTCAATTAACGACTACAATGTCTTTAATAATAATACAACGCTGCACCCATTGGTCAGTGTGGTTGACCTTTCTAAAGCCAACCCCAGATCGGGTTCCCGTATGTACTTCGGGTTTTACACTATTTTTCTGAAGGATGTTGTGTGTGGCGACCTCACCTATGGCCGGGCTACCTACGACTACCAGGAAGGGACGTTGGTTTTTCTGGCTCCGGGTCAGGTGGCGGGTATGAACAGTAATGGTCAGCTGTATCAGCCTAAAGGATATGCCTTGGTATTTCATGCCGACCTTATCCATGGTACAGAGCTCGGCCGTCATATTAACCAATACAGCTTTTTTTCATACGATACACGAGAAGCGCTTCACGTTTCGGAAAAGGAAAGGCAGATCGTTTTGGACTGTTTTGCGAAGATCCAGTATGAGCTTGAACATGCTATTGACAAGCACAGTAAAAAGCTGATTGCGTCCAATATCGAGCTCTTCCTTGATTATTGTCAGCGGTTTTATGATCGTCAGTTTATTACCAGGGAAAATGTACACAAGGGAATTCTGGAAAGGTTTGAAGGTTTATTGAATGGTTACTTCGAATCTGAGCATCCGCAAACGATAGGATTGCCTTCGGTGGCGTGGTGCGCGAACGAGCTTAATTTGTCGGCCAATTATTTCGGAGACCTGATCAAGAAAGAAACGGGGCGAACGGCGCAAGACTATATTCAGTCAAAGATCATTGATATTGCCAAGGGGAAAATGTTTGATTTGGATAAGTCGGTGAGTCAGGTTGCTACGGAGTTGGGCTTTAAGTATCCTGCTCATTTTACCCGTCTATTCAAGCAGCGGGTGGGTATTACGCCCAATGAGTTCAGGTCGCAGAATTGAGTAATCTTATAAAATGGTCGAAATGAGAATGCGTTTTGTATGTTGCTTTTCGAGCCTGCTGGGGGCTCTGCTAATTTGCTCCTCCTGTAGTCTCTTTGCCCAGGACGGCAAGCCTTATGTGCGCATCGCGAAGATCGTTGTTGATAGTGCTCAGTTGAAGGAGTATAATGCTGCCCTAAAAGAACATGCTGAGGCGGCTATTAAGAAAGAGCCTGGTGTGCTGACCTTGTATGGTGTCTATGATAAAGAAAAGCCGACTCATGTTACGGTGTTTGAGATCTATGCCAGTGTTGCTGCTTACCAATCGCATATCAAGACGGAGCATTTTCTGAAGTATAAATCTACGGTGCAGCATATGGTGACTTCGTTGGTGCTTACCGATGTTGTTCCGATCGCGCTTGAGTCGAAGTATGAAAAATAAAAATAATGGAAATAACAAGAGTAGGTTCAAAGCAATCGGGTAAAGGACCTGCGGATTGGTTCACCGGTGCGGTAAGGATTGATCCGCTTTTTGACGCTAACGAAGCCAGGCGGGCGGTGGCTGCCAGCGTGACCTTCGAGCCGGGGGCGAGAACGGCGTGGCACACGCATCCGCTTGGACAGACCCTGATCATTACTGCCGGCTGCGGCTGGGTTCAAAGAGAAGGCGGCCCCATACACAATGTGTTCCCGGGTGATGTGGTGTGGTTTGCCCCCAATGAGAAACATTGGCATGGCGCTACCGCTACGAATGGTATGACGCATATCGCCATTCAGGAAAACCTGAACGGAAAAGTTGTAGAGTGGATGGAGCAGGTGACCGATGAACAATATGCCAATATACTGTGAGCCTGGTGAGTGCTGATAAGCGAATGAGCTTTACAGCGTATCGGGTGATATCAAAAGGCGAAATGGAGCCATGTTGGCCCCATTTCGTTTGTGATCAGATCTCAGAATACTTTACCGTTACTATTGGTGTGGTTTGCGTTACCATCTGCAGATAGGGCATTTGGACGAGCAGGTCGCCGGCCTCCTTGTAGGCAAAATCAAACTCCTGTATGTAACCGGACGGGAAATTGCCTGAGCGGTCGAGCAGTTCGCGAAACTGCACTTTGTAGGCTTTCCGTTGTTTCTCCTTCAACACCGTTTTCCAATGCTTCATGGCATCGAAGCGCGACAGCTTTCTGCCGGCGCCATGGGCGCAGGAGTTTATTGCTGCCGCTGTTCCGGTTTGGTTGCCGGCCTTTACCAGCAGGCTGCCCCTTGACATCGACAATGGAATTACTACTGTTTTGCCAGGCTCCAGTTCGGTGCTTCCTTTACGGTGAATGATCGATCCTTTGTTCCAACGTATGTGGTTGTGGATTGAGTCTTCCAGTGTATACGGGGTACCGTTCAGGGTATCCTGGTGCGGGGCGTCTTTGAAATTGCTGCGCAGGAATTCCTTGTTTAACGACGATTTGTTGCAACGCAGGTAGTTGGCGTTTTGCAAAAACAGCATCGTTTTGATACAGAAATTCTTGCGGCGCTGGTAGCCATATTCAAGTGTCGACCCATAATACCTGATAAACGCTTCCTCGAGAAAATCGCGGTGGATGTAGTCAACATCTTGCCCCAGTTCCTTTGAATAGTCGCGGGTGAGCTGGAGGCAATGCTGGTACAGAGCAATACCGCGGTCGCGTGTTCCGGTATGACAGATGATGTAAATGGCCTCATCATCTTCCTCGATGGAGAGGAAGTGATTGCCGCCACCGAGTCCGTCGTCGGTCATTTGGGCGTGTGCCCAATGGAAGGCGCGGTAATGCTCCACTTTATCGAAGGGCTTTTGCCAATAGGCCTTTTCGATCTTGAGGTACATAACCCCGCAGCCGATGTCTTTTCCAGTGATGAGCGGATAGCAATGATCGGTCGTTTCAAATGCTACGCCTACGGGCAGGGCTTTTTCTGCGCAGTAGTGTATGTCGGTAAATGCACAGATGGCCTTGATGTCCGGCCGCTGTGCGTATTGCTGAAGCTGTTCCATAGCGTTTTGTTCGACGCTATGGGCATCGCAATAGAATGCAATAGTTCGCATGTTCCTTAATTTGGGATAAAAAAAAGATTAGTTCGCGGGGCTTGGCGGGAACATCTGCCCCTTACAGAGATGTCAGCAGCCGGAGTATTCCGGGGACGCAAAGATAGAAAAGTGTTGGGGTTTTTGCAAGTGGAGCATGCGCGTGCGGTTTCCTTTGGGAGTTTAGGGAATTCAAGACTGAAATATCTGGATGACCGTTACCACGCGGAAAGGTTGGTTGGGATGTGCCCTGCTTTGTCGTAGATTTGATGCCCCCGTCGAATATATGGAAGAAAAATGCGATAAGCTATTGGTGCTCGATCTGGACGAAACCTTGATCCATGCAACTACCACTGAGTTGGATGTTCCGTTTGCCTTTAGGGTCGATCAGTATTTTGTATACGAAAGGCCAGGCGTAAAGGAATTCCTGGTAAATATTTCCCGGCATTTTTCGATCGCCGTGTGGAGCACGGCCAGCGATGCGTATGTTGACAAGATCGTACAACAAATTACTCCTCCTGGTGTGGAGATGGTGGCTGTATGGGGCCGGTCAAAATGTACTTCCAGACGCGATCTGGTATATGACACGTTTAGTTTTGAGAAGCGACTCGACAAGCTAAAGAGCAAAGGATATACTCTTGATAAAATCCTGATCGTTGATGACTCGCCTTCAAAATCGAGGTCGAACTACGGAAATGCTATTTACATTAATCCGTTTACTGGAGATGCTGGTGACCAGGATCTACGTCTATTGTTCGATTATTTGGTGACACTGAAGGATGCTCCGAATGTACGTTCCATTGAAAAACGTGGCTGGAGAAAGTAGTTCTTGCCATTAACCGTAAAATGTACAACTGGTCGCTGTTGCAGGTTTTGGTCTTGTTGTGCGGCACGTTAAAGTGTTTCTTTCCCTAGTTTTGCAGGGTTCGCTGCCGGGCTGTGTTACTGCCGGTTGGCGGTTAAACCCCTCACATGAGAATACCGATCCTCGTTGTTTTATGCTGCTGTTTACTGGCGCCCTTTCTGCAGGCGCAGGATAAATCTACCGAGCCTATTGCTGTTTTATTGAAAAAGCTGTCTGCTACCAAGGGGGTAGCGCAAGCGAAGCTGTTGCTGACCATTGCCGATTCCTATATTCTGAAACAAGGCGAAGACAAGCTGGATATGGATTCGGCGAAGCGGTTCATCGATCAGGCTGTTGACCTCAACCGTACGCTTAACAATGCGGAAGTTACCGGTACTGCTTATATCATCTGGTCGAAGTGGTACCGTGAGCGGGGTGAACAAGCGCAGGGGAAAGGTTTTGCTCAAAAGGCGCTCGACTGGGCGGGGCAGCATGAGTTGCCGGTTCAACTGGCGTATGGACATGCAGAAATGGCCGCTTATTTTAATTGGGAAAAGCCCAGCGATCTTGATGTTAAGATCGATCATGTACGTAAGGCAGCGGAGCTGTTTCGTAAAACAGGTCGTTTAGAAATGCAGGCGCGGACTCTCGAGCACCTGGGCGACTGCCTGTTGATACGGGGTGTTGATGAAGAAGCGCTGACTGTGTTGCACAGGGCTGTTGACCTGTACAAAGCTGCGGGTGTCGATGATCTTCATGGTGTATATGATCTGCTGGGTGGTTTCTATGCTTCCAGTGGTGATTATCCTGAGGGACTGCGCTATGGTTTGCTGGCGGTAAAATCGATGGAAGTCCAAAAGGATACTTCCGGCCATTGGCTCGCTATTTATAATACGGTTGGTTTGATCTATAACCGCCTGCGCGACTGGCAAGCCTCCAAAGATTATTTTGAGAAAGCTGCGGCTGTTGCCGAGCGCTTTAAGGATAGCTCTGCACTCCGGATTCTCTGGAACAATATTGGCAATTGTTATCATTCGATGGGCAAGGAAGCCGATGCTTTGCGGATGCTGCGAAAAGTGGGACAGATCTTCACGCCTAAGGACGACGATCCTTTTTCCATTGGCTATTTTCATTCCCTGTTTGGCGTTTACCTCGAACTCAAAATGATGGACAGCATACGTGTCTATTATCATAAATCGTCTCGTATTCACGACAGGCTACCTTATGATAACCCGAGAAATACTTATTACTACTACGTTGCCATCCGATACCATTTGGCCAATAAGCAATTTGACCGTATGCTGATGGCGGCCGACAGTATGAGGGCCTTCGCGCAAAAAAGCAAACTCGCCAAGGAAATAGAGCGTTCTTATTACTTCCTGTTCCAGGCAGATTCTGCGTTGGGCAATTTTCCGGCGGCCATTAAACACTATCAACAGCATATTGCTTTTAAGGATTCTATCCAGAGCGAGGCCAGTCAGAAGCAGGTGAACCGGTTGAAGATCGAATTTGAGACCGATAAGAAAGATTCGGATATTAAGAGCTTGCAGTTGCAACAAGAGGAAAAGGATTCGCAACTGCAAGCTGCCAGTCTGCGATTTAAGGTGATCATTGCGGGCATCGTGATGCTACTTATCCTGCTTGTGCTGGTGTACAGCCGCTATCAGCTCAAGATAAAGAGCAACCGGCAGCTCCTTGAACAGAAGGAATTGATCGACAGTAAAAATGAACGGCTGGAAGTGATGAACAAAGAGCAGGAAAAGCTGCTGGAGGAGAAGGAGTGGCTGATGAAAGAGATCCACCACCGGGTAAAGAACAATTTGCAGGTGGTGATCAGTTTGCTCAATACCCAATCGGTTTACCTCGATAACGAGCGCGCCAAAGAGGCTATTATGCAAAGCCAGCACCGGATGCACGCCATGTCGCTCATTCACCAAAGGTTGTATCAATCCGACAGTCTGGCCGTGATCGATATGCGCACATACATTCATGAGCTGATAGGATACCTGCGGGATAGTCTGGACATGGCGGGGAAGGTCCGCTTCCTATATGAAGTGGATGATATACGGCTCGATACAGTGCAGGCGGTGCCCATTGGCCTCATTCTGAATGAAGCCATCACCAATTCGATCAAATACGCTTTTCCAGACAATGCAAGGGGTTCTTTGATGGTTTTCTTGAGCAGACAGCCGGAGGGACTTTTGCTTTTGAAAGTGGAAGACGACGGCGTAGGCTTGCCTGAAGGGTTTGACGTGTTGAAAGCGCAGTCGATGGGCATGAACCTGATCAACATCCTGGCGCGGCAACTGGGCGGGCAGTTAACCTACATGAATCGTTCGGGATTCTGCTTGCAAATTAGCTTTGCAGCGGATGAAGCGGGGGCTGCGACGAATGAATTGGAGCGAATGGTGGTGTGAAGCGGTTTTTGAAAAAGGAAGGCTGTGTGTTTCGGAAGGCTGTCGTTGCCGATGCGTGTCCGTAAGGGTTGTGAATTTGCGGGAGGGTGATTATCTTACGTGCATGAAGAAATGTTTTTACCTCTTAGCCAGCATGGTTTTTCTGGTTGCATCCAGCGGTTTTGCGCAATTGACCACCACAAAAGTACCAATCAATCAACTTCCTAAGGATATTAAATACAGTGGTAAGGTAAAGGAAGCTATTAAGTTTTCCGATAAGGCGGGGGAGCAGCTCGTGATTATTACTGAAACGGGTGAGTACGTAGATAAAAAGCTGAAGCACGAAAATGATGGTCGTGACGCTGAAGTGTATGCATACCTGTTTCAGTTGACTGGAGGTACGGTTAAACAATCCTGGAGGATATACGACTTTATCCATGACTGCGAAGTCGATCTTGCGGCTTCGTTTGTGAAAAATACTTTACAGGTCACCGATCTGGACAAAAACGGAATTGCGGAAGTGTGGGTGATGTACACGACGGTTTGTCACGGAGATGTGAGTCCGATGGAAATGAAGGTGATCATGTACCAGGGCGCTCAGAAATATGCGATGCGGGGAGAAACAAGGGTGAAGGCCTCCGAGACGGAGACTTATGGCGGCGATTATAAATTTGATCCTGCTTTTGTGAAAGCGCCGAAAGTCATCAGGGATTTTGCGATGAAACTGTGGAAAGAGCATGTGGATGAATAGTTGGGATTAGGTTGATTTAGGTATTTAGATAATTTCATAATTCATGGCATCGTTAGCAGTCAATACGTTCCGCATTACCGGTTTTTTTAAAAAACACTGGAGAAGGATACTGTTTTATTGCGTATTGCTCCTGGTAGTTTTATACCTGGCGCCGCGGCAGCATGACTTTTACCTGGAAGACGACGTGGAGCGATTTGAGCAGGAGCAGGTGACGCCCTTTTTGATCTGGTTTGGTGCGATCGGATCGGTGGCCTTTTTTGTCTTGACATGGGTTTGGTTTAGGGAAATTGTTGGCGCGTTTTTGGGATGGGTAGGACTTAGTGTGGTCCTTTGTTGGTTCCTGTTGGTTTTTAATGATCAGTGGCTGGCGGCAGGACTTTTTGTGAACCGGTTGTTTGATAGAGGTGCCATTGAAAAGAAGTTCGTAGTGGGTTCGCTTGCGGGACTGGAGTTTAATAGGAAGAATTTTCTACTCCATGAGGCTTCGACCGGTACGAGTTTACGCGATGATCGGGTTACCGAGGTTGTCTACAGGCCCGATCTGAAAGTGAAGGATACAGTTCCGCTAGAATTGACGAAAGGCCTGTTTGGTGTTGGATATTATCCGGGTGGGTTTAAGAAAGATTAGCGGAATATCTCCTTTCCCGATGACAGCAGATCCATAGCGTGAAATAAATTGATGCGGCCGTCTTTTATTTGAAACGCTTCTTCGTTCAATATCGCCCTTATTGATACTTCAAAGCTTTGTTCCCCTTCAGTGGCCCCGTCTTCCAGTGTCCAGGTAGCTTGTATATTGTCGAGTGTGTGGGAGAAGGATGGGCATCCTTCCAAGCGGATGTCTTCATTGTACCAGGTGTCGTCATTGATGTAGAGTTTTGTGGATAGCTGGCCAAACAGCACCATCGAACCATGCGTGTGGAAGAACGCGAATTGATGCACTTTAATATTCCCCGTAACATAACCATAGGTTCTGGTAAGGCACATTCCACTACATTCTATGTTCCCCGCTACCATGAGTATGCAATGGATGCCTCCATAAAGTACGCCGCTTACTTTTAAGTCGCCGATGATATATGTATGTGCGTTTACGTATAAATCTCCCTCAACGATCAGGTTGCCTGCAAAAACATGGCCTTCGCGTTCGTCTAAATTTCCGGAGTGGGGGACGATTGTATCTTCTCTTGGGAAATCGGGGTCTGATTTTATCGTCTCCAGGATGCTTTTGGTTTCCTGTGAAAAGTCGTTTGGGTCGATCAGTGCCCTTAACTGGTTTTCGTAATCTTTCATGATGGGTAAGATAGCCTGATTTGGCTTTTACTCCCAATGATCCCGTTTCGACTGTTTATTTTGGTGGTGGAACAGGCATGGATAATATTGCAGCGGCCCGGCTGGTTCCTGCCGGGCCGTTGTGTAGTAATAAATTGTTACTTAATTGGCTGCCGCCTTCTCGGCATCATATTTCTCAACCGTTTTGTGCAACTGGTCGGCGTGTTTGAATATGTCATCGACGGTTATGATCTCGATCCTCGTTTCTTTTTTCTGTTCGTCGAAGGTGCCGATATAACGCTTTGAGCCGTTCAGGTAGAGTCTGCAGATCGTTTTCCGGTTGTTGTCGTCCAGTAGTATGGCGAAATAGGATTGGGCGTCCCGAAAGGCGATGCGGGAGGCATTGACCTTTTGCCGTAGGATGGTCTTGACGATCAGGAATCCTTCCCGCTCTTCCTCGGTCGTTTCAATCTTCGATCCTTTGTCTTCTTCTGTGAGGTTAACGGTTTCTGGTTCCGCTGCTGCCTGTTCGGCCTCATTTTCTTTCTTGAGGGCCGATTTTAGTCTTTCAGTGATCAGGTCATTGATGTATTGCTGGATCGACTTTTTCGTTAGTCCGGTAAACTGCTCAACAATCTTTGCGGTCAGCATTCCCTGGTATATCTGACGAGCGAAATGGCGCACAAAGCCTTCCGAAGGGTTCTGGAATTCTGCATTGATTAGTGTCTTCAGTTCGTTCATGTATTTCAACTCGCTGGCGGTGTTCTGGATATTGCCAACATCGAAGTAAGACTTGTGGAATTTCTTCAGCTCTTCAATCTGATTATCCCTGATATCGGTGACATTGAATTCGAAGAAGGGTTTTTCATCCATTTTGTTCGGCTCAACCAGGTCGGTATAGAACCGGTAGATGATGCCATTGGAGAGTAATCCGAACTTTGCTGAGGTGGTATGGAAATAGCGGAATAGTTGCGAGTTGTGCGGATCAAGGCTTTCACCCCAATGCTTGCATTCTATGAGTATACAGGGTTGGCCGTCTTTCATGATGGCGTAGTCTACTTTTTCGCCTTTTTTGATTCCGATATCTGCAATAAATTCCGGCATCACTTCAAACGGATTGAACACATCGTATCCAAGCGCTTTGATAAAAGGCATGATCAGGGCGTTCTTGGTTGCCTCTTCTGTCTGGATCTGGTCCTTTAGTTTTTCGACACGATCGGCAAAGAGTTTGATTTCGTCTCTGAAGTCCATGGTGAGTTTTTTAGGAGTTTATATATGAGATTTATGGAATTGTGGGTTTTGATCTGCTGGTAGCGAGCCTTGTATTGCCTGGCCGGGAAGCTGCTGTGCCGATCGGGCACTTTTCCCAAAAAGAAGCCCCGCATGGAAATGCAGGGCGTACACTAATCAAATTCGTTAACCATTAAACCTTATCCTTTATTATAGAAACAACTTTTCCGCACATCTGTACCAAAGGGAACCACAACTATTTTTAAAATAATTTGATTTCGATGATGCTGATCAAGTTTGACGTAAGTCATGCTTGGATTGGGTCATCGGTTCTGACCGGTTTCGCTAGAAATGTGGTTTGCTTGCACTCCTAGGCTACCGGGGTGCGGGCCGACTCGTCTAAGGGTGGCCAGGGAGGGCTACAGGAGTTGTACGGATATGGTAGTCCCGTAGAGCAGCCGCAGACCATTCCCTGACCACCCTCAGGCAACCCCCTCCCTGTGGTACTGCTATTAATCTGATACAAAGTGCCTTTGGGCCACCTATTACCTTACCAGTACCTGTTTGTTCTGTATTGTGCCATCCGCCAATTGCACCCGCAGGTAATAGTTTCCCGCCGATAATGCCGGCATAGTATACCTATCCTGGTATCCTTTCCAGGACTTTAACAACATACCTCCGGCGTTACACAGCTCAATACGGCCGATTTGGGCGGGTTCTGCTCCGGACAGCACAAAGTGTCCATTGACCGGATTTGGGTGTATTGTGAGGCTTCCTATGGTGTTTTCCGGGCCAACCCGTACCACCTTCGATAAGGTATGCCGGCCATCGAGGTCGGTTTGGCGGATGCGGTAGTACAGTCCGCCGCTATGGTTAGGCCGATCTGCTTGCCGGTATTCGCGTTGTGCCTGCTGGTTGGTGGCCGGTATCCGCGACAGCGCAACCACCCATTGTTGCCCATTGGTGCTGCGCTCTACATCGAAATGGCTCACCTGGTCTTCTTGCTCTGTTGTCCAGCGTATTATGACTTCTCCTTGCTGGCGGGAAGCTGTTACCGCACCCCAGCGTAGTGGCAGGGCCAGACTGGCTGCCAGTGCCAGCTCACCCAACGAAAGATTACTGATGCCCGTCGTATTGACGATGTTGTTGGTGGCGTCGACGGTACTGGCGCCCGCATTTTGCCAGGCGGTGCCATTGTAGGTGATGAGCTGCAGGGTAGTTTCGGTCAATCCGTTAAGTTCACTGTCGTCGTATTCGAATTGAATGTCGCCGCTAAACAGTAGCGGGGTGGGGTCGATGAGGTAGACGCGCGTCACGTATGGGTTTGGGAATGGGTGGGTGACTGCGTTGTTGCGTACGATCGATGTGCCGGTGAGCGTAGTTGGCGCAGAAGGCGTCAGTATCAGTCCATTGCCCGAGAGAGAACTTCCGCCGGAATACAGTACCAGCGAACCATTGGGGCCCACCGTAATCTGCTGCGCTATACTTGCGTACCCCATCAGCAATCCTGCTATTATGGCCAGTGTTTGTTTCATGGTCATTGGTTTGGTGATGGTTTATGCGATGCGGCGACGGAGGAGTACGATCAATAGAAATATGGCACATGCGATGAGCGCAATGGTGATGGGTATGCCGGCCCTGCTGCGGCCTACCTGTATTTCGAGCACTTCCAGTCTGCCGCGGAGCGCTTCATTGTCGGCCTTCATTTGTTGCAGGTCGATTGCCTGGCTGCGGGTGCGTGCTTCGAGTGCCTGGATGCTTACGAGTGACACGCCATCGGCATCGACGGTGCCAATGCTTTTTTCGTCACTGCCCAATTGAAAGGCTGCATAAAAATCCTGCGAGGTAGGACCGATGTGACGGATGTCGTTTGCTTCGGCCCGGTAGCTCCAGCGCCGGATGGGTAACTGGCGCAGCTTACCTAGTATCTCTTCGCCAGTTATTTCTTCAAACAAATGCTTGCGGCTTACATCGGAGGCATTTTGCCATACGCCGCCGGTGGTGAGCAGGGCGCCGGTAGAGGTGGAGATGACGGCGCTGGCTTGCCCCCAGTTACTGACGCTGGCGCCCGATTGAAGGGTTACGCCGGTGCTGAGGTTGGAGGAGGTGAAGATGCGGAAGCCGCCCGATACGCGCCAGTTGGCTGAATGGTTGACGCCCGCCCTGATGGTGTCGACGGTAGAGCGGTCGCCAAATACAAAGCTGCCCTGCCGTGCATTGGTATGCGAGTGGTAGCCCAGGGCTACGGAGGCTGCGCCGGAGGCGGTATTTTGTTCGCCCATAGCGAAGGAGGATGCCTGCACCGCCTGGCATAGTTTTCCGGCGGCAAAGCTATTGTCGCCCGATGCCCGGGTGTCTTGACCCATGGCTACTGACCACCAGCCTATATTGGCATCGTCCCATTGGGTGCCGGTTACATCGCCGGCCCGGAAGGCTGCTTTTTCCGGATACCACAGCATCCGGGTGCCGGCGCCTTCCGCCACGATATTGGTGGTGGGGCTGGCGTTATAGGCGCCGCCTACATAGAGCCCGCCATTCACATGCAGGCTTAACCGGGTGGTAAGTGTGGCATCGCGCATGGCGACGAGTGTGTCGGGCACCTGGGCTGTTGCGGGTGTGGCGCAGTTAAGTAGTGTGAACAGGACCAGTACAGCCCATCGATAGTTGCGCAATTTGGTGAAGGCCGCTGATTTGTTGCCGTTGCAAGCGATTGCAGATGCAGGTGTTGATGTAGCGATCATAAGTATAGTATTTGTTGGATGATGTAACGGGTTGATCTGGTGCGGCCAGGGCATGACAATGGATGTCGCCGTCGTTGACGGAGAATCAAAAAGGATGAGGATGCTCGTGAGGTTGTTCTGGAAATGTGGCGTTACCGTTGACGGTTGGATGGGGGATGCGGGAACGGATTGTTGTTTGAGCAGGTACGGCTTACCGGATAAAGTTAAGGCAATCGGTTTGATTTTGGATACAGGTGGTGGTTTGTGTTATCTTTAGTGTCTTTCGCCCACCAAAACTGTTGTCCATGAAAAAGATCCTGATCTCCTGCTGCTGGTTATGGCTTCCCTTTTTGTCTACAGCACAACAAAAGCCCAATATCGTGCTCATCATGACGGATGATATGGGTTTCAGTGATATCGGTTGCTATGGCAGTGAAATTCCTACACCCAACATCGATCAACTGGCGTCGAAAGGCATCCGGTTCAGCCAGTTTTACAATACTGCAAAGTGTTGTCCAACGCGGGCGAGCCTGATGACGGGTTTGTTTCCCCACCAAACCGGTGTGGGGCACATGAGCGAAGATCCGGAAAGCCGCCAGCAGGGTAAGGATTCGCATGACTGGGGCACGCCCGGTTACCGGGGTTACCTTAACCGTCACAATGTTACGATTGCGGAGGTGTTGCGCACAGCAGGTTATCATACGTATATGGCGGGCAAGTGGCATTTAGGGATGCATGAAAAAGAAAAGTGGCCTTTGCAACGGGGCTTCGATCAGTTTTATGGTATCCTGTCTGGCGCGGCCAGTTACCTGAAGCCGCAAGGCGGCCGTGGCCTTTGGCGCAACAATGAGCATTTGCCCACGCCTGCGGACAGTAGCTACTATACCACAGATGCTTTTACGAGTAACGCTATCGACTTTGTGCAACAGCAGCAAGATGATAAACCCTTCTTTTTGTACCTCGCGTTCAACGCGCCGCACTGGCCGCTGCAGGCGAAGAAAGAAGATATAGATCTGTTTCGGGATAAATATAAGGCTGGGTGGGATAGAGTACGCGCGCAAAGACATCAGCGACAGCTTGCCCGGGGCGTCATCCGGCAGCAGCCAGTGTTGAGCGGACGCGATACCGGTGTGCGGGCCTGGGATCAACTTACCGCTACCGAACAGGAGAAGGTGGCTTATCGTATGGCGGTGTATGCCGCGCAGGTTAAATGCGTGGATGATAATGTGGGGCGACTGATCGCCGCGTTGAAAGCCCGTAATCAGTTTGACAATACCCTGATCATTTTCCTCAGCGATAATGGGGCCTGCGCAGAGGCTTACCAGGAGCTGGGGTCAATGCCGGATGCGCGTATCAATGATCCTGATTTTGCGGGTATGGTTTCTTATGGGATGGGCTGGGCGAATGTGTCGAATACGCCTTTCCGTAAATGGAAGAACCGGATGGAGGAAGGTGGCATGGCGGCGCCCTTTATCGTACATTGGCCCAAAGGCATTTCGAAAGGTAACCGGATCGTTACGACGCCTGCTTACCTGATCGATATTATGCCTACCGTGCTGGCTGTTACCGGGGCCACTTATCCCACCACGTTTCATGGTGGTGAGGTTATTTATCCTTTAACCGGGTTTTCGCTGCAACCGGCTTTCCGGGGTAAAAGTTTGCAACAACACGAGTATATGTATTGGGAGCATGAGGACAATGCTGCGATCCGCAAGGGGAATTGGAAGGCTATCTACTCGCTTACTAAAAATACCTGGGCGTTGTATGATCTTTCGGATTCGAGGACTGAAGACAGGGATTGGTCGCCCGAGCAACCGGTTCTGCTGGAGGAGTTGAAAGCGAAGTGGTTTGCGTGGGCCAAAGATAATTTTGTGTTGCCCAAACGGGCGGGTCAATGAGGTGAACAATATTTAACGAAGAGGCCGGATCACACGATCCGGCCTCTTTATTTTTAGCAGGGTTTTGGCTCCTGTCCCTATATTCTTTTATAGCCCAGCCTTTTTGCGCAGTTCGTTCACTTTTTGTGCGGCGTACATGGGTTCTACATCACGGATGTTCTCAAAGTGTTTGATGGCCGTGGACCATTGCTGTTGTTGTTCGTACAGCAGGCCCAGGCTGTTCTGCGTATTGAACCATTGCTCGGGATAATCTTTTTTCGTGTACACGGTGAGGGCCAATTCGTATGCTTTTAACGCTTCTTCCAACAACTGCATGTTGCCGCCGGCTGCGCGGCCATTCTCTTCCCAAAGGGCGGTGCCGAGATTGTACTGGGTATTGGCCCAGGCGGTGGGGGAGCCTTCTTTGGTACGTACCGTAAGTGCGGAGCGGAAGGCGCTCACGGCATCGCTGAGCATGGCCCTGCCATCGAGGCGGCGACCCTGCTGGAATAGTGAAACGCCCATTTTGTGCTGCACCCATCCCCATTCGTCGGGGTTGTCTTTGGCGTTAAATACGGTTAGGGAAAGCTGATAGGCAGCGATCGATTGACGGAAGAGCTGCAATCCATCGGTGCCTTGTTTTTCGGCGGCCTGGAACTGCAGCATATTGCCCAGGTTGTATTGGGTGAGTGCCCAGTCGATCGCATATTCTTTGGGGTTGTAGATGTCGAGTGCTTCTCGGAAGGCTGTGATGGCTTCTTCGATGCGACCCAGTTTGCTCAACACTACACCGGTATTGTTCTGCATACGAGCCCAATCCTGCGGATGTTCGGCGCGCGTGTATATGATGGTTGCTTCGATAAAGGCTGCGTGGGCTGATTGGTACAGGCTGTCGGCGGCTTCTACCAGTTCGCCCTGCGCTTCGAGAATGGTACCGAGGTTGGCTTTGGTGCGTGCCCATTCCTTGGGATGCAGCTGGCGGTTGTAACGTACGAGCAATTGCTGCTCCAGCTGCAGCGCCTGTGCCAGCATGACATAACCATCGGCTCCTTCCATATGGCGACCCTCTGCGTATAGTGCTGTTGCCAGGAGTTCGCTGATAAAGTATTTTTTGTGGGCCATTGCCGGGGGCAGGTTATCGGCAGGGCCAAAGGATAGCAGGCTATCGGCTTTTTTGTAGAGGCGGATAGCGTGCGTACGGTCGCCGTTCTCATTGGCGCTGTTGGCGGCCAGCAGGTAAGTTGTGCTGGCTGATTCAATGGCTTCTGAGATGGTGGCATCGTGATAGTCGGCGCTATTTAGTTTGCCGGGCAGCATGCCTTCCTGCTGTTCAGCGGCCCGTTCGTAGTGGAGAGAGGACGATCGCAACTGGCGCAGGTAATACAAGCGGGCTCCCTGCAGCAGCGCGTTACCATCTGCCTTGACGGTGTCGGACTGTGCCCAGCTACTGATCTGGTTACGCAGTTCGCCGGCGGCGAGGTGGTGGGCCTGGGCGAATATATCGAAGCAGGGGAGTTGGTGTACCTGTGTATGGGTGCGCCCGGTGAGTGCCTGTTCGTTTACCTGGAGCGACAGTTGGTTGATAAAGGCAATAATGGAATCGCAACAAAGGGCGGAAGGTTGCTTAAAGATGATGGTGGTGGAGTCGGATTGGGCTATCGTTGGGGATATAGTTGTAGAGTCCTGTGCCGCTACTGATAACGGCCAGCATATAAATAATACTTGCGAGAGTCGGGTAAACTTCCGGAACATAGGCTGTACGATTAAAGTTCGTCGGGTACGTACAACTTATTTCAACATGCACATTGAATCAAACGATACAGGCAGGCAACAAACAGGTCTCATTTAAAAGGGTAGGCGAGTCACAACAGGAGTATGCCGATCGGGTACGGCTGATTTCCGGGTCAAAGATAGTCAAAAATGCTGACCGTCAAAGGGTTTTGCATAAATGGGCCGTGGTTGGCTGTGGGCGCGTGTTTGGGGAGGAGCCGGGAGGCGGGGCGGGGAGCGTGTGCGGGCGGGCGGTTTGTCGGGGGAGCTTCAGCCAAAAGGGCACAAAAAAAGAGAAGGAGCGAAGCTCTTTCTCTTTCGGACCAATATAGATGGCTGTAATTGTTGGGGTTGGCTATTGCCGCGTGATCAATAAGGTGGCGCCTGCCGACTGCGGTTGGCGATCGCGGGGAAAAGGGGCGATGTCTTGCAGCTCGATGTGGTAGCGGCCGATCGTGGTATCCGTACTATAGGTGCCTGCTTTGCCGGTGGCGAGGGTAAGGATATGTTTGTCGGCATTGACGGTGAACGTGAATTGTCCTACGGCTGGGCCTCCCCGAACGCATACGACGTCTTTGGGACAGCGGGAGTCCTCCACCAGTTTGTCGTAACACAGGGATACTTTATCATCACCCAGGTCTTCGGTATGGCATTTTCCCAGGCCTACATTTTCCTCACGGGTTCCCTTGTCATGGTCTTTGTCGCACGCGTTCAGCGAAAGCACCGCACTGATGGCTGT
This sequence comes from Paraflavitalea sp. CAU 1676, assembly GCF_029223285.1. Lineage (GTDB taxonomy): Bacteria > Bacteroidota > Bacteroidia > Chitinophagales > Chitinophagaceae > Paraflavitalea. The sequence continues at coordinate 340,105 of NZ_JARHUJ010000002.1, forward strand.
AACCAGTAGGATCGATTTCATGGTCGTCGGTTTTATGGTTTGACAGCACCTGGCAATATTTCGTTGCACATGCCAGTGATGAAAGTGATGTCGGCAGGCTTTTAAATTCAAATCTTTCCCTGTATTTTGGCACTGAACCGGAAAGCGACCAAGCCTGTTCATACTAAACCCTTTAATAATATGAGAGTTCCTTTGACCTGCCTCGCTGCCCTGGCCATCTTTATGCAGCTTTCCTGCAAATCCGTGGGCTTCTCCAAGCAGGAGGCTGCTGCCGTAGAGAAGATCTCCAACCTGTACGGCGGAGAATTAACGTACTCGAAAAGTTTCAAGACCTCAACAGACGGGAATTCCAGCACTTTTGAATTGCAGGTTGCCGGCAGTCCATTCCTGGAAGCAAATGCTCCACTGGGTGAAATGTTTGCTTCGCATATGGCGTATACTTTCTATTCTTATATTAAAAATGAACCCAAACAATATGGGAGGATCCAGTGTTCCATCGTTTTCGAAAAGCATGGCCGATATGCGTTTAGTTATGACACGGATTCGTTGAAGATCGTGGATGCCAAGTTGGATTATCTGCAGCGTGTTGCCAATAAATTGAAGCAAGGCGGAATTGATGCTGTTGCCGATAAGATATGGGTTGGCATGTTCAAAAAGCCGGAGGACAAAGTTAGCTACCTAAAAGACCTGCGGGGTGCTGATTCTACTTTAGGTAAGGTAACAGGCTGCACGTTTGCAGGATTTCAGTTCAAAGAGATAAAAGGAATTCCTGTTTTGCATTTATCGGCCACCCTTGACAGGGAAAAGCAAACAGGTCAGTTTAGCATCAATGTGAACCCGAAGCCTGATGAATACGATACTTACCTGGTGTCGTACGAATACTGATCTGTTACATGAACTGCTTTCTGAACTGGCTGGGCGTTTGTTCTTTCACTTCCTTGAATTGCTTGCTGAAGTGCGCCCAGCTTTTATAGCCGCTTTCATAACAGATTTCCAATATCGGTTTGCTGGTACTGGTAAGCAACTTGCAGGCGTGACTGATGCGCAGGTCGCGGATGAAGTCGAAATAGGTTTTCTTGATGTTCTTCTTGAAGAAGCGACTGAAGGTGGGAATCGTCATATTGGCTACTTCGGCTATCTCCTCCAGGGTGACGGGCTCCAGGAAATGCTTGAACGAGTAGTCGATGATCTTTTCGATGGCGGGGTTTACGGCGACTGCCGGATCGTGAAAGTCTTCGGTGAGCAGCTTATACTGATTCGAGGTGCCGATGGTTTGCAGGCCTTTGATGAGTAATAGTAATTTCTCCAATCCCCTGGCGACATGCAGCTCCTGCATGAGGGGCAATATCTCTTTCTTCAGCCGCTTTTGCAGCAATATGCCATTGTTCTTCTGCAGCAATGTTTGAATGGTCTTCATTTCGGGCATTTGCAGAAAGGCGGGCCCCCAGCAATCTTCGGTAAAATGCACCACGAGCACGGAACAACTCATTTGTGGATGGTTCTTGCGGAACCAGTGGGGGAGGTTTCCGGCAATAAAAAATACATCGTGCACTTTGTAGTCGCACACGTGATCGCCTATAAGGGCCGTGCCGTGCCCTTTGAGGATGGTGATGAGCTCGTACTCGGGATGTTTGTGCCAATTGGTCTCGAAATTGGGAGTCTCATACACCCGGCAGGCGAAGGATTGGTTGACATCTGGCTCTACCTTTTGGATCAGCGTCTTCACAATGAAATAGAAAGGATTTTATCAGTCTTTTGCCCTAAATGTAGCATCATTTGATAAGATAGCATATTTTCTTTTCCGGATAGCGGTTGTGAACGGGGGTAATTCCAATAATATTTGCAGACGCGTAAATCTATAAAAACGATTATATGAAAATTGTTACTGGTGCTACTGAATTCTTCAAAGGAATTCCCGCCATCAAGTATGAAGGCTTGCAATCTGACAATCCTTTCGCCTATCGCTGGTATGATGAGAACAAGACAATCGCCGGCAAACCCATGAAAGACTGGCTTCGCTTTGCTGTGGCTTACTGGCATTCTTTCTGCGGTTCGGGCGCCGATCCCTTTGGTGAAGCTACCCACCTGTTTCCCTGGGATGTGAAGAAAGACCCCATCGAGCGGGCTAAAGACAAAGCCGATGCTGCTTTCGAATTCATTACCAAGCTGGGCCTGCCTTATTATTGCTTCCATGATGTAGATGTGGTGGACTATTCCAACGACGTGGCAGACAATGACAAACGTTTGGCTGCTATTACTCAATACCTGAAAGGCAAGCAGGACGCCAGCGGGGTTAAGCTCCTGTGGGGCACAGCTAATCTCTTCAGCAACCGCCGCTATATGAACGGTGCTGCCACCAACCCCGACTTCCACGTGTTGACGCATGCGGCAGCGCAGGTGAAGGCCGCGCTGGATGCTACCATCGCCCTGGGTGGTGAGAACTATGTGTTCTGGGGTGGCCGTGAAGGCTACATGAGCCTGCTGAATACCAATATGAAGAAGGAGAAGGAGCACCTGGCCCGTTTCCTGCATGTGGCGAAAGACTATGCCCGTAAGAATGGTTTCAAGGGTACGTTCTTCATCGAACCAAAGCCCTGCGAGCCTACTAAGCACCAATATGACTACGATGCCGAAACGGTGATCGGTTTTCTACGTCAGTACGACCTGCTCAATGATTTCAAGCTCAACCTGGAGGTGAACCATGCTACTTTAGCTGGCCACACCTTTCAGCATGAAATACAAATTGCTGTGGATGCCGGCTTACTGGGCAGTATGGATGCCAACCGCGGTGATTACCAGAATGGCTGGGATACCGACCAGTTCCCCACCAATATCAACGAGCTGACCGAAACCATGCTCATCATCCTGGAAGGTGGTGGCTTTAAGGGTGGTGGTATCAATTTCGACGCCAAGATCCGTCGTAACTCTACCGATCCTGAAGATCTGTTCCATGCGCATATTGGCGGCGTAGACGCTTTTGCCCGTGCGCTGATCACGGCCGATGCTATTCTGCAAAAGAGCAGCTACCGGAAACTGCGTGAAGATCGCTACAACTCTTACGAGAGTGCCGAAGCCAAGGCTTTTGAGAGCGGAAAATCGACGCTCGAAGATCTGCGCGATTATGCTATCAAGAATGGTGAACCTGCTACCCGCAGCGGCAAGCAGGAGCTCATTGAAAATATCATCAACAACTATCTGTAAGATGAATAAGCTAACGATTCTGCCTGCTGCCCTTGCTGCAGCACTTGCCCTGACCGCCTGCAACGACAGCGGTCAGACCGAACCCGGGACTGCCGACGAGAAGCCCATCCCCACCGATTCGACCGGTATGGACAGGTATATTTCGCAACCCCTGGTGAGTCATATCTACACGGCCGATCCTTCGGCGCATGTGTTTAACAACCGCATCTATATTTATCCTTCGCACGATACCGCTACGGGTACGCCGGAGAATGATAATGGCGATCATTTCAATATGATGGATTATCATATCCTCTCAATGGATGCGGTTGGCGGTCAGGTTACCGACCATGGCGTGGCGTTGAGCATCAAGGATATTCCCTGGGCGGGCCGCCAGCTATGGGCGCCGGATGCTGCGTTTGCCAATGGTACTTACTTCCTGTATTTCCCGGTAAAGGATAAGCAGGACGTATTCCGGATCGGCGTGGCAACCAGTGCCAAGCCTGAAGGTCCGTTTGTGGCCGAAAAAGAGCCCATCAAAGGAAGCTATAGCATCGATCCAACGGTTTTCAAAGATGACAATGGTTCGTACTATATGTATTTTGGTGGTATCTGGGGTGGTCAGCTGCAACGCTGGGATAACAACAAGTATGATTCGGCCGGTAAGCTGCGCAAAGGCGATGAAACGGCCATACTTCCCAGAATAGCCAAGCTGTCGGCCGATATGAAGTCTTTTGCAGAACCGGTAAAGGAGATCAGGATCCTCGACAGTGCCGGCAATCTCTTCAAGGAAAAGGATAATGACAAACGTTTCTTTGAGGCTGCCTGGATGCATAAGTACAAGGGTAAGTATTACTTCTCTTACTCAACCGGCGATACCCATAACCTGGTATATGCGACGGGAGATAGTCCGTACGGGCCTTTCACCTATCGTGGCGTGTTCCTGTTGCCTGTGGAGGGCTGGACCAACCATCATTCGATCATTGAGAAGGATGGCAAGTGGTTCCTGTTCTATCATGATGTACAGCTCTCCGGCAAAACGCACCTGCGCAACGTGAAGGTGACGGAGTTGAAGTACAATGAAGATGGTACTATTCAGCCGATCAAGGCGCAGAAAGACCTACAGTAATTAATCTTTGTTTATAGTGTTGAAATGTTCATTGAGCCCCATACTGGTAAAACGGTATGGGGTTTTTGTTGGTGGTGGCTGTGACAGCGCGATGGCTTTTATTCTCCCTGGTGTATCCATTTGTATTTTTTCCCGTCCCAGTAAATGATGCCGCCGGCGATGGCTGCACCATCTTCCATGTCTTCTATCAGTATGCCGGGCTTATTCAGATTGACGATATTGCTGCCCAGGATATCTCCTGATTTGGGATCGAATCGTGTTTCGCGGGCTGTTTTGCTGCGATAGACACGCCACCTGTCGGCCCAAACAAAATCATCGTCACCGGGTGCAACAGCCCGACCTGCACCAAAGACGCGGTAGGCCAGTGTCTTTCCCTCCATCAAAAGAATGCCGGATTTGCCTGTTTTAGTTTCTTTTACAAAGACTGCTATATCGCGGGTGTCGTCTCCATTGAAATCGGCTTGGAGGGGAGTAAGTTTAGAAGAGGAAGTAAATGTATAGAGAGTGTCAAGTCTCTTATTATTTAACGCATCGGTAAACCAGGATGGTAACGATGTGCTTTGGGCCTGTATAGCTAGTGAGCTGCCTGAAAGTAGACAGGCTATGAAAAATTTCAACATGTTGGCAATATAGATAGGAGTTAGTATATTGTCAAGTTGCATTGTGGTCTCATACAAATGATATGAAGCTTGAGTATTTACACGATTTAACTGAAGGAGGTTTATTTAATCAGGTTGTTTCAGAGAACCTTGTGCGGTTGTTTGATTTCGATGAGGAAGAAACTTCAAGGCTTTGCTCTTTAATTCAACTGTAGGTTTTAGAGAAAGGAAAAACGCTTCAATTGTCAGACGTTGATTTTGTTGATTCGACATGTACAGTTGCAGCTGGAGTTGGTAGAAGAGGACGAAGGTATTGTATGGTTGGAGTGGCCGGATATTCTTGTTTGCAGGCTAAGTCGTGATGGTTACAAGGTCCTTTTGCAACGAATGAAAAGTTCCGGATCGGGTTATCATTGGCTCTGCGATGCCTCAAATGCCAATATTGATTTTCTGTATTCTTCGGGAGGTGCCTGGTAAAATATCATTTCAACTGTATATGCAGGTGGTCGTCGTGCCTTACTGCCTGGCAGCCGTGAAACCGGATCTTGCCTGATTGCAGGTGGAGGCGGGTTTTCAGGTGAGGTTCAATGAAAATTTTTTCAACCTCTTCGCGCTGTGCGAAGAGTTCGGCCAATGTTTTTGTTCTGCTGGCGTCGAACAGTAGTTTGTCTTTTTTTCCTTGTGGTATGATATGGGTGAGGAAACTGTATTGCCAGTTGCCTTTACTGCTACAGGCGCAGTATGTACAGACTTCATCTGGTAATGGCTCCTCACAAACGCCGTAGCCGATTGGTGACGGAGCTTCGTTGGTAACCCTGTCGGTGGCTGCTTCCAAATAATAGAATGCGAGATCCAGTTTTTTGCCATCGTTGTGGCTGAGGTGGGGTATCAGTGGAAAGCCTTTCAAGAATGGGAAGTTGGCGTCGAGATAATTGGTTTCAGTGCCGGGATAGCGCTGGTTCATCTCTCTCGCCGTTTCGATGGCTACCTTTTTCATCGCAGGGACGACGTAATGCCGGTTAAGCAGGCAAGTGAGCAGCGTAAGCGGACGCAGGTGATCTTTTTGGGTGAGCGGTAGTGGTACCCGGCCGAAAGGGCGGGCGAGAAGCGGTACAAGGAGGAAGGTGGCTATGTTGTATAAGGCCACGAAAGATGCTGTCCGATAGAGGTGCTTCTGCCAGGTTTTCGTGGTTTGCTTGTCGGTAAGGCGATGGGTGAGGAGGGAAAGCAGGTAAACTACCCCGCCGATCTGTGTGAGGATGGTGAGGAGCAGGAAGACTATCGATCTTATGATATACTTAAGGATTGCCACGACCACGGTTAGGTTAAATGATGGTGAATATAATAGGGTGGTGTGAGCGGCGCAAGTTTCTGCTTGTTTATGTTTTGCTAAATAGCAGGGGCTGACTATTTGCAGTGCGGCCAATCCTCCTTATTTTGCAGGTATTAAACGCGCTTTATAAAATAGTGACCTCCCGACTAGCAATGGCCTGGTGCCGTTGTAGCTGACCGATCCCTCCAAAAGGATCGTATTATTCATTCCTATTTTATAAAGTAATCATATGTCAATTTCTTCTCCCATTGCCGTCATAGGCGGCACGGGTAAATCGGGTAAATACCTCGTTCTACGTTTATTAGCTCAGCAACTCTCCATTAAAGTTCTTGTCAGAAACCTTGACCACTTCACCCTGGTGAACCCTTTAGTGGAAGCCGTCGTCGGCGACGTCGTCGATTATGATGCCGTGTATCGGCTTGTTTCAGGATGCAGCGCTGTGGTCAGTACGCTTGGTTTGGGCGTCCCGCCCAGCGAGCCTACGATCTTTACCCAAAGTACGGCTCACGTATTGGAAGCGATGCATGCTCATGGCATCAGGCGGTATATTGTGACTACCGGTCTAAATGTAGACACTCCCTTCGACCGCAAAGGGGCAACGGCCGCCGCCGCTACTGCCTGGATGAAACAAACCTATCCGGCATCTACCATCAATAAACAGCAGGAATATGATCTGCTGCGAGCGAGCACTGTCGATTGGACGATGGTACGCCTTCCTCTAATCGTGCAAACCGATGAAGCACCTCCCGTTCGGGTGAGCTTGGAAGATTGTCCGGGTAAGGAGATCAGCGCTACCAGTTTGGCCGATTTTTTAATCGGGCAACTGGCTTCTCGTGAGTTTGTCAGTAAAGCGCCATTTGTAGCGAATGAGTAATTAAGGTTAACGGCGCAGGTGTGATCAGGACTTTGGAGGCTGGGCAAGGGCCTGCGCTGTTATTTTTTAGGCACTTTACCCTTTATAAACCGGATCTGCTCTACAGATAGTTTTGTTTTATCTATGAAACTGCCCAATCCTTTCGTGTGATAAAGTATGAGAAATTTGCTGAATTCATTGTGTTTCAGAAAATGGGACCAAAGGATCTCTGACTTAAACGTGTCGGTTTGGACAACTATGCCATCCCTTGTCAGACAATTTACTGGTAACGCTGAATGTTTCCATGGGAGTGCTCTATAGGGGTTGAGTTGATCGAATATACAGCAACCCAAACAAACTTGCAAGGTTAAGTTCTAATGGGAATGGTTTCTGTGCGCCAGGACAGGACTATGTTAGTGCTGCTGCCACGCGGCAGGTCCCTTTTGTCATTTGCTGGATTAATTGTAATATTGACATTTAAGTGAACCAACCCAACTTGTTTGCCTATGAGGTCTGCTATTAACTGCTGCGGGTTTATCCTGCTGTTCCTTTGGCTATTCAATCATGCCGCCCTTGCCCAGGGTGCCCGCCCAGGCGGTGATTCTGTTTACCTCTTTGCTTATGGTACGGCTAAGAACAATTACCATAACGGCCTTCATTTTGCCTGGAGCAAGGACAAGGTCAACTGGTTCCTGATCGGGAATGAGCATGGCTTCGTTCACAGCGACTATGCCCGCTGGGGATCGGAGAAGAAGATGATGAACCCTTATTTATTGCAGGCTCCTGATGGCAGCTGGCAATGTGTATGGGGCCTCAACGACAAAGAGAAGCTCTTTGCGCATGTTTCCTCACCCGATCTCGTGTATTGGGGGCGCCAGTCGTACCCCCTGGTACAGCAGGGCGCCAACGTACTGAAGCCAGTACTGCAATTCTATCCTGCACAAAAGCAATATTCTATTACTTATACGGACGCTACCGGCAAGTATTATCAATTGCTCACAAAAGACTTCAAACAATATACTGCTGCTAATGCGGTGAATGCCGGTGCGTACGGCGATGCGAGCGTTACGGTGACCTTACCCAATGGATCGGCTACCGGCCAGCTATTCCGCGTTCAATGGAGCGTTGTGGAAAAACTTATTCAATCGTACGAGGGACGGCAATACCGGAACAGTTTGCATGGTGAAAACACCAGCCAGGACGGTCAGCGTTTTGCCGGCCTAAAGCCGGTTGACGCGAAACTGGTTTTGCAACCTTCGCAGGCCAGGCCTATTAGCAACTTACTGACCGGTGTTTTCTTTGAAGACATCAACTATGCTGCCGACGGTGGCTTGTATGCCGAACTGGTACAGAACCGCGATTTCGAATACGCGCCTTCCGACAGGGAAGGTCGTGACACGGCCTGGAACAGCCGTTATGCCTGGAAGCTCAACGGTACGAATGGTTCTTTTACCATCGCTACAGATGGTCCTATTCACGCCAATAATACCCATTACGCTGTTATTGAATCAGCCGGAGGCGATGCTGTTTTAAGCAATGCCGGTTTCGATGGTATTCCTGTCAAAAAGGGAGAGTCGTACAACTTTTCTTTGTTTACGAAGCAAACCGCTGGTAAGGGAAAACTGAAAGTGAGTCTGCTCAGTAAAGACGGAACGGTTTTGGCCACTGCGACACTTTCTCCGTCTACCAGCGGCTGGAAGAAAGTAAAAGCCATTCTTACGGCCAATGCCGATGCGGCCGATGCCTACCTGGCTTTGCAGCCGCTGGCGGCGGGTAAACTGCAGGTAGATATGGTTTCTTTATTTCCCCAAAAGACGTTTAAGGGAAGAGCGAACGGGCTGCGGGCCGATCTGGCACAAACGATCGCGGATATCCGTCCACGCTTTATCCGCTTTCCCGGCGGGTGTGTGGCGCATGGCGATGGGTTGCACAATATTTACCAATGGAAAAATACCATTGGGCCGCTGGAGGCGCGCAAGCCGCTGCGTAATCTTTGGGGTTACCATCAAACGGCTGGTTTGGGTTATTTTGAATACTTCCGTTATTGCGAGGATATCGGCGCCGAGCCGTTGCCTGTTTTGGCGGCAGGCGTTCCCTGTCAGAACTCCGGCCCCAGTACTACTGGTGGCGGACAGCAGGGGGGCATTCCGCTCGATCAGATGGACGCGTATATCCAGGATGTGCTGGACCTGATCGAATATGCCAACGGTGACGCTAAATCTGTTTGGGGAAAGAAGCGTGCAGAAGCCGGTCACCCCCAGCCATTCAATTTAAAATACATTGGCATCGGTAATGAGGATCTGATCACCGACCTGTTTGAAGAGCGTTTTGCGATGATCTTTAAGGCGGTTAAAGCCAGGTATCCGGATATCACCGTGATCGGCACGGTAGGGCCCTTCTGGGAAGGGACGGACTACGTGGAAGGCTGGCACTTGGCCAATAAGCTGCAGGTGCCGATGGTGGATGAGCATTATTATGTGCCCCCGGGCTGGTTGATCAACAACCAGGACTTCTATGATAAATACGATCGCAATGGTTCTAAGGTGTACCTGGGCGAATATGCCGCTCATTTGCCGGGCAGGCCCAATAACCTCGAGACGGCGCTGGCGGAAGCGCTTTACCTCACTTCGTTGGAGCGCAATGGCGATGTAGTGAGCATGGCTTCGTATGCGCCGCTGTTGGCCAAGGATAATCATACCCAATGGAATCCAGACCTCATCTATTTCAGTAATACCGAAGTGCGGCCCACTGTGGGCTATCATGTTCAAAAGCTGTATGGCGTGCATGCCGGCGACCAATACTTGCCGGCGGTGGCTACTTTGTCCAACAACCAGGATAATGTGAGAAAGCGTTTCGCGTGGTCGGTAGTGAAGGATAGTAAATCGGGCGACCTAATCGTTAAACTGGTTAACCTGTTGCCGGTGACCATCAACACAGGTTTTGATGCTGCAGGTGTGAATGTGGCTGGTACGGAGGCTGTGAAGATCGTTTTGCAGGGACAGCCCGGTGATAAGCAGGCTACACCAACAGAGTCGGTGATGCCGGTGAGTGAGTTATCGAAGCTTGTGCTGGCACCTTATTCTTTTACGGTGATCCGATTGAAGACGCAGTAATAACATCCCGCTTATAACAGGTGATGAAGGCCGCGGGCAGCATTGCCCGCGGCCTTTCTGTTTTTATTATGGCAATAGGATTTTGTCTACTACGTGTATAACGCCATTGGTGGCCATTACATCGGTGATGCTAAGGCTGGCGGCCGTGGTGTTGCCATTGCCTTTCACTTTAGCTCCACCTGCCAGCGTGATAGTGAGTTTGCCGCCACCCAGGGAGGCAGGTTGTGCTCCTTCTGTGAGGTCGGAGGTGAATAGGCGGGCGGCGATCACATGGTTTAATAGTATCGGTTTCAGCGTGGCTGCCGGCGTTGCCTGGATAGACGCTATGGAGGGGTAGCCTGCATCGATGAATGCCTGATTGGTGGGGGCGAAGGCGGTGAGCGGGCCTGGCGCCGACAGGGTGTTCAGGATATCGAGCCCTACGCGTTGAGATGCGGCTACCAGGAAGGTAAAATTGGGATTGATGGCGATGGTTTCCACGATATTGCCCATCGGGGGCATCAATACTCTTTCTACAATATGGATTACTCCGTTGGTGGCGGCGATGTCGGCCTTCTTCACTTTCACGCCATTGATAAATACGCCTGCATTGTTGCGGGTGGCAAATGCTTTTTTACCGCCGTAGGTGCTGATCTCGGCATTGGGACCGGCGGGCACATCGGCTGCCATCACTTTTGTAGTGAGCAGATGGTATTGCAATACGGTGGTGAGTACAGCCACACCGTTGGCATCGAGCGCTTTGATCTTTGCTTCGGTGTCGAGATCGGCTGTGCCATCGCCGTTAAGGTCAATCTGTTTGAGTGCATTGTCATCAGGTGCAAAGAGGGTGAGGTTGGAGGTGCTGGCCAGGGTGTTGGACATACCTGCTTTTACTACGGCAGCTTCGAATAGGGTGAGCTGCGCATCGGCCGCTACTGTCTCGTTGATGTTCTTTTCAGCTGGCTTGTCGTCGTCGCTTTTACTGCAGGCTGTTAATGTAAGCGTGGCTGCTGCGATTATGCTCATGGACTGTCTATACATGCGAAAGGACTTCATAAAGATCGTTTTACGTTTTGAGATGGATTTCAGTAAGTCCTACGGTATTGGGGATATGCCGGCGTTTTTTTTGCCTGGGGTCTTGCACGCGGTTCTGTATGCAAATTCAGCGCCAATATCTGATGCGGACGATAATGCGCTAGTAAACAATACTCATTTCATTCAATCGTTGACCCAATACATACAGGGTGTACTGGTAGCCGCAGGTGGTTGACGCTAATTTGCTGCACGATTGCGGTTGGGGCTGAACTAAACTGCAACGTAAATAACAATCAATTACCTTATCAATCTGTTGTATGAAGAAATGCTTATGGGCAGTCTGCATGCTATTGCTATGCGCTGCCACGTCTTGTAAAAAAGATGCGGCCGAGGAGCCGAATGGGGCTGGTAACGGATCTGGCAATCCCGGACAGGAGCTGCCGCCCGGTGCACTGTGTAAGGCCGGAACGCCTGTTCCCGGTACGCTATTGCAAAAGGAGATCGGTGCGGCCGGTGGTGAGTTCGTTATGGGGAATGTAAAATTCATTGTGCCTGCTGGTGCTTTCAGCAAACCTGTTGCTTTCAAGATCCAACGGTTGCTTAATACGGCACCCAATGGTATCGACAGTATGGCTTTCCGTTTTGAAACGGCGGAGGGTGTGGAATCGTCGAAGCCTATTAAAATGATCTATACATTTCCGCGAGACCCTGATGGGAAACCTTTTGTACCGGGCGGCGAACCAAAGGTCCTGGGTGGTGTTGCTGTGCATAAGTTGGAAGCCGGCAAAACAGCAGGAGAATACGTTAAACAACCTGGCAAGCCGGTGATCGATGAAGCAGCAGGTACTGCTACTATGGAGTATCCGATGAAGATCACCAACGGGAAATTTGATATTGCTGCCTTTTTGAAGTACAAGCTTTGGGTCGATTTTAAGGACAACGACAAGGTTTCCAGTGCTCCGGTCGTTTGTAGCGATAAGCTATATTTTAACGTTACGAAACTGGGCATCGACTCAATCGTTTCAGATCTTTTTGTGCCGCTTCCCGAAGAAAAACCGGTAGATGGTAAGGACAATAGTTATATTACTAACATCTACATTAACGGCGTGCGGGAAGGGACGGCTACGACGATTGGCAGGATACTTCCCGGCAGAACCGGCAACCATTTCAATTATGAAGCGCCTTATGTGGTGCCCGGCGGTCCGGAGAAAACAGAAAAATACTTTACCATTTCTCTCGATATTCTGGCGGTGAAGAACGATGTTTCGAAGTACTACCTGGTTTCGCATGTTAAACTGTTCAATGAATCGACCATTGGTGTGAAGGGAAGGGTGGTGAGGAATGTACGGCATTCGGCCACAGAAGAATCGGCCCGCAAATACCTTGGTATTATGTTGAGCAACCAGGATAACCTGGGGACCAGGGCCGAGGTTTCGCTCTACATCAGGGATATCTTTGACGGAGCGGGAACTTATCAGTTTTCCAATTTCCAGAATATTGTATCTGCTTCTGCCAGTAATGGAGATGCCCTCTATGGCATATCGGCCAAAGAAGCAGGAACCAATACAGTTCCACAATATGCGTCGGGTAATATCAAGATCACTACCTACGACAGAAACAAGAATATTATTGCCGGAACCTATGATATGACCCTGTTGCGCGAGGTGAATGGAAAGGTGGAGTCGGCTCCGGTAACGGGTAAGTTTCGTATACCGCTTGTTGTGGCGAACTAATTTTTAATTGCGGAGCGGCCTGCGGGTTTTTGCGGGCCCCTTGATATTTATACCTGGTTGGTTAGGCGCAGCCAGCTGATGGTACTGTTTAAACCTTCTTCCAGTGAGCGGGCGCGATATCCCAATTCGCGTTCCGCTTTACTGATGTCTTTCGACCAATCATAAGGGAGTTTCTTCACCCATTCGGAGGTGATCATGGGCCGGGCGCCAAAGAGTTTGGTTTTGGTGTCTTCGAACCAGGCGATAGTCCTGATTAGCGGGTAGGGGATGTGGACCAGTTTCCGCTGCATTCCTGCTATCGATCTGACGAGTTCGAAGAAGCGATCGTAGCTGGCGTTCTCTCCCCCAATGATATATTGCGATCCTGGCTGCGCCTTTTCCATGGCAGTGATGATGCCGTTGACCTCATCATCGATGTACACGTAATTCATGGCCCCTTTTCCATTGCCGGGAATGATCTTCCATGTGCCCAGCATATAATTCCGTGCCATCATGGTGGCGCTATTGCTGTCGTCGATGGGGCCTGGCCCATAAACTTTGGTGGGGTTGATGATCACGACCGGCAGTCCCTGACTAGCATAGGCTTTTGCCAGTTCTTCGCCTTCGTTCTTGGTTCGTTCATACTCCGTGTACAGGGATGGTTGTTTAGGGCTGTCTTCGTTGGTGAGGGTACCATTGCTGGGCGGCAGCACGCCTGCCGTGGAGGTAACAATGATCTTTTCTGCTCCACTGGATGCTGCTGCGGTTAATACATTGTCTGTTCCCGTTACATTGACGCGGTGGTAAGCTGCTTTGTCTTTCATCCACATTTTGGCCAGGCCACCGAGGTGGTAAACCTGGCTGCATCCTTTCATGGCGATGCGGATACTGTCTCTGTTGAGCAGGTCGCCCTGAAACAAGCGGATATTGGCATGTTGCAGGTGGCTGGTTTGGCTGGTAGTGCGGGCGAGTACGTGTACCCTGGTGCCCCCTTTGGCCAGCTGTTGTGCCAGGTGGCGGCCAATAAAGCCGGACGCTCCGGTTAGGAATACAGTACGCATATGCGATCTATTGGTTATAGTATAAGGCGAATAACAGGGCTACTATGCCAGTGATCACTGCCATCGACCATAGTGCCCATTTGCGGCGGCGTCTGCGGGCCGCTGTGCGGTGTTTGGATGGATTGAAGAGCCGGCGGATAATGGGATCGGCAATACCGGCTGGAACGAGCCTTGCGGCAAATACATAACATTTGGTGACCATGCCGGGCAGGATCATTCTTTTTTCGGCCAACATGCCTTTGATGCCTGCGCAGGCTATCGAGTGGGGATTTTCATGGATCATTTCGGATATCCGTTTATTGACCTTCATTTCCACGTTGGCGTCGCGCTTATGCATGGACCCGCCGGGGCATAGTACAGATACCACCACGCCGGTGCCGGTCAATTCGTTGCGCAGGCTGGTGGTGAGGGTATTGACAAATGCTTTTGTGGCTGCATACAGGGCTTTGTTGGGGATATTGAAGAAGGAGGCGGTGCTGCTTACGTTGAGTATGTAGGCTTTGGGCCATTGCTTCAACATGGGCAGGAAGAGGCTGATCATCGAGGTGGATACATAATTGTTGAGGAGGATCATCGATTGTATTTCGGGCAGCTGCAGCTCTCCGAAGGGGCGGCTGCCGCCGGCCCCTGCATTGTTTATGAGTTTGTCTACGATGAAGTGGTTGGCCGAGCACCAGTTGAGGATGGCTTCCGGGGCTGCGGGTGCTATAAGGTCGATCTCGAAGTAGTGGGCCTTTACCTGGTACGTGTTGCTGATCTCGCTGGCCAGTTGGGATAGGTCGCTGCCTGGCAGGGATACCAACAACAGGTTGAACCTTTTTTTTGCGCACACGATGGCCAGCTCCTTACCAATTCCTGCTCCTGCGCCAGTGATGAGGGTGAAGCCTTCCTTCATTTGAATGGAGGTTTAATCGTTGATTGAAAACCGTTCCTATACCAATTTACTGAAAATGAATTTAATAAGCGGGCTTTGTGGAGGCGGGGATGCCCGGTTTTGTAAATAGGTTTAAAGTTTTCCAATCGAGGATTGCACCAGGACACGCGCGAAAACAAGGCTAGGCCTTGTTTAATTTTTTACTCATCATGAATATTCCAATTGATATCGCCCAAATTATAGCCAGCGCCAGGTATATATTTAGAGAAGCTTCGTGCAGCCACCCAGCCTGAAGTATTCCTGCCAGCGCATCTCCTAAACAGGATATGCCAGTAAGCATGGTGAGCCAACCAATATAATAGAAATTATTCTTGCGGAGCTGATAGCCAGTGAAGATCCACCAGGTTGCGGCAAAAGTCATCTCCAGCAGATTCCAGAGACCACCATAAACTACGTCATTTATTAAACTGAAATTAGCCTTCAATATTTGCTGTTCCGTCTCATTGGCCAGGTGATATGCATTGATTAATTTGGGCCATACGACTGCCAGTATAGATGCTCCTATACTTCCAATCAAAACATAGGCAATGCCGCAAAAAGTCACCAAATTGGCCCAGGCTGACCTGTCCTTCATCCAATCGTGCAACAGGTAAATGATGGGAAGCAGTAACAGGTAATACCCGAACATATCAAAAATCATAGACCATTTAGCCACAGCGGTATTTGTGCCGGCTGTTGATAAGATGAGCATCGGGTCTGAAAGTGCGTCGAAGTTGAAATTGACAGCAATAAGACTAGCGACCATACAAGCAAACGCGAGTAGTCCTGATAATATAGTTATTGCGCCTATTGCTTTTTGTTCTTTTATTAGGTTCATTTTCCTTTTAGCGCAAAACTAGATCGCTGATAAGGACAAATTTATGCTGGTGTCTTCAACCGTCAATTGCTTAGTATGGATTGAGTATGCATGTCGGGGCGAGGTGAATTTGAAATGTATTGTAACCCTTTACGTCGCACTTACGGGTTGGGGAGACACTCCGGATCTGTCTGGAAGTGTGTGCGGGTACAGGGCGCCGGAGCCGGCCAATAAAAAAGCAGCCGGCTGTGATCCCCAACTTCCCCTTGCTGGTTCCTGGCGGGAGCAATCTTTTCCGCCAGGGCCCTTACGGGGTTGTTCTGCTTCACGATAACCGGCTGACTTTAGAACCAAAACCACCTTTAAATTACCACGATAGAATCCAAAATAGAAGGGTAAGTGGAAACAAACCCTTGTAGATGCGCGATACATCTGCACATGAGAAACTTGTATCCTGATTAACCAAATGACTGTTTCATCGGGTTGAGGGCAAAGGGGAGGACCGGTGGTAAAGGATACCCTAAAAACCAAAACACCGGCCCTTAAATTCCCTTCATGCACCACAACCATCTTTATGCTGCGGTCAGCTTTACGCGACCTACCGGAATAAATTCCGGACTATAAAGCCAACCGAAGCAATGGCGTGAACATCAGCGGCAGCCTCGCCTCCTGCGGCGTAGAAAGACCCAATTCCCAATGCTTGCCTATGGAGGCAAGGAATCTGCATCGCTGGCACAAACACTTCTCATCTTATCTCAACATCGATCAGCTGTAACTCCAATTGTTCACCTTCATCAGGTGCGTAATATCCACACAGTACATTAACAGGTATAAATCCTTCGGCCAGCAGGTACAATGTCCACATGAATGTTATGTTACTGTCCATGTTTTTAACTGTTGGTGATAAGAAGTCGTATGATGAGGGAGCTGGTACTATGTGTTGCCAAAAAAAATAAATCATTTGCGCAATAATTGGCATCGCGCCGGTAAGACACGTTTCTGCTGCCGTTTATCCGCGCTCATTTCCTTGTATATGATTTCATGGGTACTTCTTGTTCATCCGGCCGACTTCGTCCATGGCCTTGCTTATCATGTCGATAGTGTGGGCCATTGAAAATCATTACTCATTTAAAAATTCAACAGCAATGAAACAGGCATTCCTTGCAGCGATTGCAATTGCCACTTCGATGTTCTTTAAACCTCCCGGAGGTTATGTGATTAAAGGGCGTATCGATGGCGCCAAAAACGGTTTGAAAGTGTATTTGGGCTTTGCAGACATTAAAGGAAAGGATAAGTTCTTTGACAGTACGATCCTGACCAACGGGCAATTCGAGTTTAAGGGGAATTTCCCTTCGCCGCGGTTCTGCTCTGTCATTTTTAAAGATCCTAAGGGGAAAGGACAATATACAGGCAAAGCTTTGAACCTGTTTGTCGGTGACGGTAAAATGACGGTGAAAGCAATCTATGATAGCCTGCCCAGTGAATTTGATGCTATGATAGGGTCCTTTTGTATGAAGCCATCCATTAAGGTGTCGGGTTCGCCTGCCCATGACCAGTTGATGGATTTCGTGAACGGATTGCGTCCCTTAAACGACCGGCTTGAATGGTTGGATGACAGTCTTGGAAAAGTATATTCAGCATCTCCGAAGGAGCCTGCAGCTTTCCAGGCGCGGATGGCCCTGGCTCAACAGATCGATCAGGTGTACGAAGAGCTGAAATCGCTTTCGCTGTCTTTTATTGCAGCGCAGGAGCCAGGAGAAGTGACCGGCCTTGTCGCTTACAAGACTTTGTCCATTGAATCGCTCGACACCAAAGAAGTAGGGCTGCTTCAAAGTAAATTTGCGGCTATGACCCCAAAGGGTCCGATAGTCAGTGCTCTGAACACTGCAGCTGAACAGGCAGGCAAAACTGCGGTGGGCTCAAACTTCCATGACTTTTCTTTCAAAGATTCGAGTGGTGTGTTACATCAGTTGGGCCAATATATAGGCAAAGGCAAATACGTGCTGGTGGATTGCTGGGCTTCGTGGTGTGGACCCTGCCGGAAAGATATTCCGCATTTGAAGGAAGTATATCGTGATTACCATGAGAAGGGCTTTGAGATCATCAGCGTTTCGCTCGACGAAAATGCCGATCAGTGGAAGAAGGCGCTCCGGGAAGAAAAAATGCCGTGGCTGCAGGTTTCCGAGAATAAAGGTTTTGAAGGGGGGATTGTAGCTACTTACAAAATAAGGGGCATTCCTACCTGCTTTCTGTTTGATCCCCAAGGTAAGCTCGTTACCAAGAATATGCGTGGGCCGTGGATGGACAACAGATTGATCGCTCTATACGGTGCTTTGCCGGAGGGTGGTAGTCATTGATCCAGGGGACATCATAAAAAAAATAGGGAAAGCAATAAATATTGCTTTCCCTCTACGGCATAGTACGGGGCGGCCGGGGGTTAATAAGATCGGCGGATTTGATAGGATATGATATTCAGCTGACCGTTTAATTCACGCTCGAGGCGTCGTGTTGTTTGGGCCATATCACCTTCCAGGCAAAATCGCATTCGTACGGTGTTTTCAATAGGTAGCGGATCCACTATGAACTCCTTGACGATGGCAACATTGTGTATGCAATCCAATACCTGGCTTTCCACGCCTCCTTCTTCGTGTACTTCCAGCACCAGGTAAAAGTGCTCCCTGAAGCCTGTTGAAATGTTGGGCATGCTGCATGACAGCAAGAACAGGTAAAAGGAGATCATTATCGTTTTCATATTAGCGGGTGTTTATTGAGTTACTTTTTGTTCTCCAGCGCTGTCGCAATGCGTTCTGCTTCGTCCTGCAAGTGATACTTCGTCATAGGGTCGTTCGTAGCCGGTATTGCTCTGATCATATCCTGGCGTACTGTGCGGAGTGTCGATTTTACTATAGACAATATATCTGAAGCCTGCAGGCTCAGTTTCGGGTCTGCATTGAGTACAGGTAGTTCTTTTTTTGCCGGCTTCAGGATCTCGACCATTTTATTGACATAGATCTTTTGCAGGTTTCTCCGGTACACATCGATCGGTTTGTGCGTGTACAATTCCGACCAGATTTCCTTTTGCAGATCGTTCATGAAGTTTTGCAACGTGTAGGCTTCCTTTCCAAGACGTGCTTCTGCTGCGATGAGGTTGTCGAAGCGTATTTCACTCAACAGAATGGTTATAATGGATTCCTGTTTTGAGCCAATCAGGGCAATTGGGTTGATGCCTGTTTTGTCGATGATATTGTTATCAACCAGCCACAGAGGAGTAGTGAATAACTGTTTACTCAAAAACTCGAGGGCAGCTACCTGCTTTGCTTTGAATACCGGTTCATACAATTTGCCGGGTTGCTCTGCTGTTTTGGGCGTATGATAAATGCCGCCAATATTTTTAGTAGCGTGGAACATGTATTGCATGAATTGGTCACCTACCTCACCATTGAGATATTTGAGTAATTCATAACCTTCATTGTCGGTACGGGTCCAGGCGGCCAGGTTGGGCACGATCCGCTGTAGGTTCTTAATGCCATACGTGCCGGCTTTTACTGCGTCGTCTCCCAGGTCTTCGTTCTGGCTGCGGGGATCGGATGATTCCGATTCGTTGCCAAACCAAAGGCGGTTGTTCTTCAGCTTTTCGGACGTCAGTTTGCTCAATACTGCAGCTTCCGATTCGGGTGTTTGGTTGCCGGGTAGTATTTTATAAGCCCACTCAATAGCCCACTTGTCGTAGTCGCCGATGCGGGGAAACAGGCCTGCCCGGCCGATATTGTCTTCGGGCTGTGCCACGTAATTAAAACGGGCATAGTCCATGATGGAGGGGGTGTGGCCGTTTGCTTCCACCCAGGCCTTGTCGCGCAGTTTCTCTACAGGAACGGTTGACGATGAGCCAAAGTTGTGTTTCAGACCCAGGGTGTGGCCCACTTCGTGCGACGATACAAAACGGATCAATTGTCCCATCAGGCTATCAGGCAGTTGTGCACCTCTCGCGTCGGGATCAACGGCGGCAGTTTGAACCAGGTACCAATCGCGCAATAACTTCATTACGTTGTGGTACCAGTTGATGTGCGTTTCGAGGATCTCGCCGGTGCGTGGATCATGTACGTGCGGACCACTTGCATTGGGCGTAGAGGACGGTTTGTACACAATGGCCGAATAGCGGGCATCTTCAAGGCTCCAGGTGGAATCTTCCTGGCGCGATGGTGCTTCTTTTGCAATGATGGCATTTTTGAATCCTGCCTTTTCGAAAGCTACCTGCCAATCATTGACCCCCTGCATTAAATAAGGAACCCATTTCTTAGGCGTTGCAGGATCGATATAATAAATGATAGGTTTTTTGGGTTCTACAAGTTCGCCCCGGAAATAACGTTGCAGATCTTCTTCTTTGGGTTCGAGGCGCCACCTGGTAGACATTTCTATTTTTTTGACGCCCTGAGGGTCGGCATCGAAGTCGGTCCGTTTGGAACTGAAATAGCCAACTCTTTCATCTGCCAAACGTGGTTTCATCGGTTCGGCTGGCAACAATACCAGCGAAGAATTGATCTCGAAGGTTGCGGTGCCCTCGGACATTTGTCCTGGTCTTGCTGGCAAACGGGTATAGGTCTTTACCGTTTTGATCTCCGTATTCTGCGGATAGCTATTGACCGATGCGATGTAAGATTTGTCGCTGTTCAGATTGGCCAGGCCATACATGGATTTCATCTCGGCATCGAAAAACAATTCATTGTTGTCGTTGCTTAAAAAATCAGTTACTTCTATGACGTATGCCTTAGACTGCGGGTTCGTTGTAATGGTAGAGAAGCTGGCCACGATGGGCTGGAGGTTGGAATTGATCACATTCCGGTACATGGGTCTTGTACTGTCACCAACATATTCACCATAAGATATTTTACGGAGGAATATCTTGTTTCCCGGGCCTTGTTCGAACTTTATTACCCCTTCATTGATCTGATCGCCGGAGAATCCATAAAAGCCTGCTATCCGGATCTCTGAACTTGATCTCGACAGGCGGGTTACCACGAGCAGGTCTCTGTTGAGCAAGGAGGCGGGCAATTCAAAATAATACTTGTCACCTACCTGGTGTACGGAGAGGAGACCATGGCGGCTAACGGCCTTTTCTGTAATGATCTCTTTATAGGGTTTGAAGTTTCCCTTGGCGACGGTATCGGTTTGCGCCAGGGCACAGCAGGGCAATAATCCGATGAGCCCTGCCATAATGTGTCTTTGTAACATGAAAGTTTCTTTTAGATGAATAATGTTGGTACTACTTAAGTCGTAGTCATTTGGACTTGGTACCACACCGTTCATCACATTAGATGTGAGGAGATCACCGGCACGAATAGCAGCGTGCCGGTGATAGGTGAGAATTATTGAGGATACCCTGGATTCTGGGTTATGTTAGGTCCGTTTTTAACTTCTATTTGGGGTATGGGATACAACAACCAGTCCTTACTCCACACAGCTCCCTTAGTAGGCGCATACACCGCCATTATTTCTTCGGCCCGGCTAATGGCCGGGTTGTTGCGACCGGGCCAGCGCTTGAGGTCGAGCCAGCGATGCCCTCCTTCCATAAATAGCTCTACGCGGCGCTCCTGCTCCAAGGCAGCCAATGCTTCGGTCATGGATGATAGTGCGATGGCACCCAGGCCGGCCCGGGCACGCACCAGGTTAATGTCTGTAGCGGCGCCGGCAAAATTGCTTTGCCTTGCACGGGCTTCGGCGCGCAGCAGGTACTGTTCGGCCAGGCGCAACACAGCCAGGTGATCGGCTTGACAACTGGTAGTGTATAAATAATTTTTGTATTTAAAGGGCAGGTGGTAATACTTATTGCCGTCTGTACTGGAATCCAACCAGTTTTGTTTTCGTTTGTCACCAGGTTCAAACGAAGCGGCTAAGGCTGGATTCAGGTAATCGCTAATATCGTAAGAGAAACTAAACGGTGCCAACCCGTTCGATCTTAAGTATTCGGTGCTGAAATGACTTCCATCGAAAACAAATAAAGTATTGCCCGATGCATTCTTTACTGGTGGCAGCTGCCAGATGGCTTCTTTGGCCGAGGATTTGAACACCGTGTTGAGGTTGGCATCCAACGAATAGGTGGGTTGCCCAATCACGGATGATGCTTGTGCCTCTGCTTTGGCCCAATCTTGTGTGTACAAGTATACCCGCGACAACAGGGCTGTTGCCGCCCATTTGTTGGGCCGGATCCTTGCCGTGGTGGTCGAATTGCTGCCCGACAGGTAAGAAGCAGGCAACAGGGATTGCGCCTCCTTCAGATCGGCTATAATTTGATCGTATACCAGGTTGACTGCCTGTCTCGGCGCCAACCGGTTGGTTTCATAATTGGTGCTCGTAACCACCGGCACCGGGCCAAAGAGGTTGACGAGGTAGAAATAACAGAAGGCCCGCAAAAACCTGGCTTCACCGAGTAGCTGCTTACGTACTGGTTCTGTAATACCCGTTGAAGCCTGCACCCCAGCGATCGTAGCGTTGACCCGGTAAATATGCAGATAGGCTTTTCCCCAGATAGTTTTTAGGATACCATTATTGGGCAACACATTGTTGGTGACCAGGGTTAAATAATCCTGCATAGTCGATAGCGTGAGTAATTCGTCGCCGGTAAGGCCGGTTACCACGCTTACGCCCTGGTAGCCCTGCACCAATATGGGTTCGCTGGCCATCTCGGCCAATATGACGTTGATGGTGGCAGTGGCCGACACATCGTTTTGGAAAACCTGGGTGGCATCCAACGAGGTATCGGGCGCTTGCAGGTCTACAAATTTTTTACAGGAGCCCGCAGAAAATATCAATATGAGTAAGGGAATGAATTTGGTGTTCATGATTCGGTTTTAAAAGGTGAGTTGAATACCGGCATTGACGACACGGAGTGTTGGAATGTTGAACGACTGGTTTTCAGGATCCCATCCTTTATAGTTGGTGAACGTAAGCAGGTTTTGCGCCTGGATATAAAAACGGCAGTTCTGGATCTTTGCTTTCTTTACCAGGGCAGCCGGGAGGGTATACGAAAGGGCCACATTTTTTACCCGTATAAAAGCGATGGTGCCATAATAGTTTTCATCGTACTCGTAGGGAACCGTTGAAGGTAGTGAGTAATTATTCGTTATCCGGGGCACTGTTGCAATATCACCCGGCTTTTGCCAGCGATGCTCAAACCGCTCCACGTCCATGGGGTCATGACCTGCGCTATTAAATAAATTTGAATGGGTAATTGGTCCTGTTTGTTTGGAGAATTGCAGGAACACGTCGAGCTGGACCCCTTTGTATTGAAAGGTGTTGTTTAACCCTCCAAAATACTTTTTAGACAGATCAAAAATGACCGTTCTGTCTGCATCGGTCAATACATTGACGTTAGAAGTGTCCTTGGCGCCCGATTTCCAAACGTTGAGCCCGGTTTGCGGATTTACGCCCACAAAATCGTACGTAAGCGCCAGCGACAACGGATAGCCCACCCTGTATTTACTGGCATAAGATGAGCCTGCCAGGTTATCGTACCGCACCAGTTTGTTGCGGGGGAGAGAAAGGTTGAGGGCCATACTCCAGGTAAAGTTTTTGCTGCGCACATTCACGGTGTTGAGTTCAAACTCCAGGCCTGTGTTCTGTACGATCGCCGGCAGGTTGGCCTGCACGCCGCTAAAGCCCACGAATAACGGCAAACTATAGGTTACGAGCTGGTTGGATGAGCGGTTGCGGTAATAGCTGGTGGTGAGCAGGAGCCTGTCGTTCAGGAAACCCAGTTCCAGGGCAACTTCGGCTTTCTTATTCACCTCCCAGCTATAGCTGTCATTGGCGAGACCGTTGGGCGTAAGGCCCGCATCGTTGACGTAGGTAAAACGGCCTGCCGAATACAGCGTCATATATCCATAATCCGGTATCACATCGTTGCCCGTGCTACCATAACTGCCCCGTATTTTTCCAAAGCTCAGGATGTTCAGGTTCTCTTTTACCCAATTTTCTTCGGAGAACAGCCAGGCTGCACCGATGGCGCCAAAGTTGCCGAAGCGTTTACCCGGGGCAAAGCGGCTTGACCCATCCCGGCGGGCCGTTAGGTTCACAATGTATTTGTCGTCCAGGGTGTAGCCCAGGCGGCCAAACAAGGCATTGTAAGCATATTCTGTCTTTTCGGCAACTGGTTCACGACGGCCGCCCAGATTTGGGTTGCCCATCAAGGCATCATTGGGATAACCATAAACATCGAGGCTCGTTCCATCCGTCCTCTTTCGCTGGAAGGTGGTGCCCACCAATACATTGAACTTGCTGCCACCTATTCTTTTTTCATACTCCAGCTGGGGCTCTACATTCCAGGTGGTGTGCGAAATGCTCATTTGATTGGTGGTTCTTAGATATTCACCGTAACTGACCCAGGTAGAGGGGGCGCTGGTTGTAGCTGGCTTCCTGGTGAACGAATTGTTTTGTACCTGGCTGAAACCCAGGCCGGCCTTCAGCTTCAGGCCGGGCAACAATTCATAGCTCAGAATGCCGTTCGTAACCAGGTTGGAGAGGTTGCCCCTGTATATCCGCTCCATGGCAGCCAGGGGATTATTGAAGGTTGGAGTGAGAGGCCCCCAGTTTATTTTGCCCAAGGAATCACGTGCTGGTGGCGCAATAGGTGATAGGTACATTGCCAAAGTAGCCATATCAGTGCCCGTCACCCTGTTGTCGTCCAGGCCATAACCCGCAGAAAACTGCGCTGTGAACTTGCGGTTGGAAGACCGGTGGTTCACGGTGAGGCGCCCATTGTATTTGCGATCGGCCAAATCACTGGGGAACACGGTTGTTTCGCGCAAAAAGCTGCCGCTGAAAGTAAACGAAGTATTGTCGTTGCCCCCCTGTACCGTCATCTGCGCTCTGTTGTAATGGGCTGTATTGCCCACGATAAAATCCTGCCAGTCGGTGTAACGGGTAGTGTCCCATTTGGTAAGATCGTTGGTATAAAGTGACGGTGCGGTAGCCAGGGTATACCCATCATTTTTAATGCCCTCGTAACGCATGTCGAGGAACTGGCGACGGCTCATCATTTTTACCTTCTTACTTATTTCGCCCCAGCCTGTAGAAACGTTGATGTCGACGCTGGTGCGGCCAGGTTTTCCTTTTTTGGTGGTGATCAGCACGACCCCGTTGCCACCACGGCTGCCATAAATGGCCGTAGCGTCGGCGTCTTTCAATACTTCCATGCTCTCGATCTCATTCGGGTTAAGACTGTTGAGCGGACTGATGTCCAACAACGGAAAACTAGACTGGTTACCGACCCTGCTAAAGGAGCTGGAAGGATAGGGTACACCATCAACGATAATAAGGGGTTCATTGGCGCCCGGCCGTACGCTGTTGAGGCCGCGGATGCGAATGCTGAAACCAGTACCCGGCAGGCCGCTCTGCTGTACAATGTCGAGGCCTGCTACGCGGCCCTGCAAGGCTGCCAATGGGTTGCTCACCGGTTGCTTTTCAATCGTGGCTGCATCCACTTTACCTACACTGCCGGTATTGTTACGCCGGGAGGTGGAGTAGTAACCTTTGTTCACGACGATCTCGCCCAGGCTGGACATGGACACTTCCATGTCGATGGTTACGTTGGTGCGGCCATTGAGCGACACGAGTTTGGTTTCGAAGCCCACATAAGAAACTTCCAGGATGGCGGTGCCCGGCACGTTCAGTAACGTGAATTCGCCTTTGGCATCGGTGAGGGTGCCCTGGCTGGTGCCTTTCACCTTTACGCTGGCGCCGCTGAGGCCGGCGCCTGCTTTGTCGGTTACTTTGCCCGTCACTTCCTGCGGGGGTGGGGGAGCAATGGGAGCGGGCGCTTCTTTTTTTTGTTCAATGAGTATGGTGGCATTTTCGACCCGGTACGTAAAGCCGGATCCCTGGAGGCAAACGTTCAGTACTTCTTCGACGGTTGCGTTCCTGACCTTTACCGTAACCGGTTTGATCTCTTTAAGCAGTGTTTCGTTGTAAAGGATCGATAGATTGGTTTGCCGGGACATTTCCTTGAATACCCTTTGTACAGGTACATTTTTGAGCGAAATGGTTACCCGTTCCTGCGAAATGCCCTTGGCTGCCACCTGCAGGCTTCCGACTAATAATAGGAATGCTGTACATTTCATAACGATCAGCATTTGTTTTGGTACCAGTCTCCATCTTGCGTGCAGCAAGGAATGGAGGCTGAAATAAAGCCTCAATTGCATACTTTTGTGATGTTTGGGTTAATGAATAAGCAGTCTGCCAGAATGTTTATGACGTGAGCCCAGACACTACGGGGCCATGCTTCGAACATGGACCTGCGAACCGGGAAGTGTATCCAGCACAACCCGGTTTTTTATTGGGACGATTTGTTTGATGCCAAACTAAGAAGTGGTGTTCTTTGATACGGAATTCAACAGGATGGAGGTTGTGTGAAGTTTATGGTGATGGCAATACAACAATTCTATTTTCTTCTACCCGGAACTGTGGTCCCTGCGCTTTCAGCATGGTGAGTATGGCTGATAATGGCAGGTTGCGCCCTATGCGGCCGCCCAGTGATACATTGGGCGTGCTTCCTTCATAACTAACATCTATGTCGTACCATCGGTTTAATTGACGCATTACTGAGGGCAGGTCCAGTTTGTCGAACTCGAAAAATCCTTTTCGCCAGGCCACTGCGGCTGTGGTGTCGGTTTCAACAACTTTCAATTGATCGGATTGCAGTACGGCCTGCTGGCCGGGTTGTAATTGTGCGTTCTGTTGTTGGTAGCGTACAGCCACGCGTCCCTGGAGGAGGGTAGTGCGTGCTGCTGGTTCTTCGGCATAAGCATTGATATTGAACTCGGTGCCGAGTACCGTCACTTCTGCATTGTTGACCAGTACATGGAACGGCTTTTTAGGGTCATGGGCTACATCGAAATAGGCTTCGCCGCTGAGCTCAACCTTTCTTTCTGAACCGGGAAAACTGACCGGGAACCGGAGTGAGGAAGCCGCATTCAACCATACTTTCGATCCATCTGCCAGTATTACGGCATATTGTCCGCCTCTTGGCGTGCGTACCACATTATAAGCCATTGCTTCCCCTGCTCCCTGATAACTAACGGCCCCTGCGCCATTGAACACTGCAACATTACCTTCGCTGGCTACTTTACCGCTGGCAGTATCTAACTGGATCTCTTTTCCATTGGCGAGTACCAGCGTGGCTTTATCACTTCCCGGTGGTTTATCATGGACGGTATTCGTTACAGTACCCTGTTCGGGTTTCTCTTTTCTATCCAGTAACAGGTACCAGATGGCTGCAGATAGGGCGACCAATACGGCAGCTGCGGCGGCCCATTTGCGCCAGTTAAAGCGCAACACTTTTCCGTTGCCGGTGATGTGCTGCTGAATGCCGGCGTAAGTGGCGGCCAGCCATTCCTTTTGCTCATCGGGCTTTAATTGCGACCAGGCGTTGTTGGTGTCAGCCGTTTGCTCAAGCCACTTATGGACCTGTGCGTCCTCCTCTGCAGTACTTTGGCCTGCGAGGTACCGATCGAGCATGGATTCCATGAGTTCATTCATCATAGGTTATATAATGAAGTCGTGCGAAAATCGGGCAGGTACTATCCGTTGTTAAAAAATATTTAAACGGTAACAACGGGTTGGTCAGGATGCTAAAACCACCATAGGAGAAAGGATAATTTGTCGAGCTTGATGCGCAACTGGCTGAGGGCTGTAGTGAGTTGATTACGTACCGTTTGCTCCGATAGTCCCAGCTTTTGGGCGATCTGTGCAAAGTTGAGGTGCTCGAAGCGGCTTAGCTTAAATATCTCCCGGATACGGGGCGATAATTCTTCTATGGCCTGGTGCAACTCCGACTCGAGTTGCCGGGCATACAGCAATTCTTCTGTACTTAGGGTAATGGATGGCAGGTGAGCGATCTGCTCCTGGTATTTCCGGCGGGTACTATTCTTGCGGATATGGTCTATGATGCGATAGCGCACCGCTGCGTACAGAAAGGCACGCATTGATTGCTTGATGGTTATGGTGGCGCGTTCCTGCCACACATGTACAAAGATATCCTGGATGATGTCGCGGGCCTCTTCGAGCGATGAAAGCCGGGCCGCTGCAAAGGCGGTGAGTGGTTCAGCATATTGCCCGTATAACTGAGCAAGTGCATTTTCATCGCCGGTTTGCAGTTTCTCTAATAGCGCAGTGTCGTCGTATGCAGTAGTTGGGAGCAAAATAATCAGTCAAATATTGCTGCTAAAGTAATCAATCGTTTGCATACATGGCTAACACTTGTTCAGTTTTTACGTGGATGGTTGTGTAACAGTTAAATGGCTTGCCTGCTGAGATTAATTTACATGGCTTGTGCGGGTGAAGGATATTTACTAATATTGCACCGCATCTATGAATCACTACTTCAAAATATTCTATTCGTACATGGCTTTCCT
This sequence comes from Paraflavitalea sp. CAU 1676, assembly GCF_029223285.1. GTDB lineage: Bacteria > Bacteroidota > Bacteroidia > Chitinophagales > Chitinophagaceae > Paraflavitalea. The sequence continues at coordinate 368,233 of NZ_JARHUJ010000002.1, forward strand.
GCGGAGCGCCTGTGCGAACGTGCCATAATTCAGCTACCCAATTCCCCTCTCTTATCGTTGTTCCTGTAATCCGGGTGTGTTGTACATCCTAATTATTCATTTTAAACAATTTATTGTGAAACGAATTGCTGTTACCGGCATGGGTAAGGTAGGCTCTTTAGTGGGCACCTTGCTGGCCGATCTGTTTACCGTTACCGGTATTGACAAACAGGAGCCTGCCATGCCTGTTGATTTTACCACTGTTACAGGCAATGTGACCGATCCTGCCGCCCTGCGTCAGTTGCTGGCTGGTCACGATGCTGTTGTTTCGTGCCTGCCTTACAACCTCAACCTGGGGGTAGCTAAAGTGGCTTATGAACTGGGTATTCATTATTTCGATCTTACGGAGGATGTGGCCACTACGGCTGCTATCCGCGACATGGCGCAAACTTCCAAGGGAGTGATGGTGCCGCAGTGCGGATTGGCGCCGGGCTTTATCGGCATCGTTGGTTCGCAGCTCACGAAATCATTTACTAAACTGCGCGATATTGAATTGCGTGTAGGTGCGTTGCCTCGCTATCCCAATGGCTTGATGGGTTACTCTTTTACCTGGTCGCCCGCGGGTGTTATCAATGAATACATCAATGACGCCGAAGTGATCCATAACGGGGTACGCAAAATGGTGCCTTCGCTGGAAGGGCTCGAGACGATCAATATTGAAGGACAGGAGTTTGAGGCTTTCTCTACTTCCGGTGGCCTGGGCACACTCTGCGAAACCCTGGAGGGAAAGGTGGATACGCTGAATTACAAAACGATCCGTTATCCTGGCCATGCCCGGCTGATGCGTTTCCTGTTGTATGAGCTGATCCTGAAGGAAAAAAGGGAACTTTGCGAGCAGATACTGACGGAAGCCAAACCGCCCGTTAAAGAAGATGTTGTGTATGTGTATGCGGTAGTGGAAGGCTGGGCCGGCAAGGACCTGAAGCGCGAAGAGTTCTACCGGGCTTATCATCCGATAGACATTCATGGCCGCAATTGGCGTGCTATCTCCTGGACCACAGCAGCCTCGGTGGCGGCGGTGGTGGAAATGGTGGCCAATGGAAAACTCCCTGCCAAAGGATTTGTGAAGCAGGAGGATATCAGCCTGGAAGATTTTTATGCCACCCGTTGGGGCAGGCTGTATGCAGACGATCAATCAAACCATACAACTCATTAAGATGACAACGAAGCTCAATACTTTGCAGGCCGTGCTCGATGGCCTCATGCTGCGCTATAAGGAACGGGTGCCCGATGTGGCAGCCATCGTTCGTGCAATGATCGGCGCTGGTATCATTGCCCAAGAGCAGGAGATAGAAAATGACCATATTGCTTTTCGCACGCTGGGCGTTCCGCACCTGGGCATCGCTTCGCTCGAAAAGATCTTTCTCCACTACGGTTACCAGAAGCGTGACTACTATTTCTTCAAAGAGAAAAAACTCAATGCCTTCTGGTATGCGCCACCGGTAGCCGGGTTGCCCCGCATCTTTGTTTCTGAATTGCGCGTGGCCGACCTTTCGGCGGAAGCGCAGCGGATCATTCACCATTATACCGATAAGGTGACTGCCGATCCGGTGGATGCGTTGAACCTCGATGATGTGGAAGCGGTGGATCATTACCTGCATTCCAGTTCATGGGAGCTGCCTACGCTGGCAGATTATGAAGCATTGGCGGGTGAGTCGGAGTACGCCGCCTGGGCGATCTATAACCGGTACTACCTCAATCACTATACGCTTTCGATCCACAACCTGAAAAAGCCTTACGATACACTGGAGGCTTTCAATGCCTTCCTTGAACAACAGGGTATCATCCTGAACGATTCGGGCGGTAAGATCAAACAAAGTCCGGACGGCAACCTGCTGCAGAGCAGTACGGTGGCCGGGCTGGTGGACGCGGATTTTGCCGGTGGCGGCCGTAAGACCATTCCCGGGTCTTATGTCGAGTTTGCCGAGCGCCGGGTGCTGGAGCCTTTCAGGCATCTGCCGGCTTCGGAGATCACAGCTGCGCACCGGCGCGAAGGCTTTGAGGCCGGTAATGCCGACAAGATCTTCGAGAGTACCTACCTGGAGCAAACGGGTAAACGATAATACTACATGGTTTGCTTTTATACCTGGCCCCGCCCCGTCAAGGAGCGGGGCCTTTTTCTGTAAAGTCCTGGTAGAAAAGGGTTAAAACACGGTAGACCATGGGTTTTCTCCTGCTTATTTTTAGGTTAAATACCAACACCATGCAAGACTCATTTCAGGTTAGCGGGAATAACAAAGAAGCATTGTTCTCTTTAAAGGTTCACCGTGGAGATGGGATGGCATTGCTTGCCATGAACTGGAAGAAAGGAAAGCCGCCGGTCGATTTTGTTGGCTGGGCTATCGAGTTCAAAGAGCCGGGTGAAAAGAGTTTCTTTCCGATCAATAACCGCGTATCCTTTACTGCCAGTAACGGAGAGGTGGACCCGCTTAAGAAATCCACCCTGGTTGCTCCCATCCAGAAGTTCCGGTGGGTGCATTTTCCGCGCAGTGCCGAAAAGAAAGGTAAGTTCACCTACCGGGTTAAACCGGTGTTCATGAATAAGGAAGACCGGCTTAGTTACGGAGAGCCGCAGATAGTTGACATTGAACTGGCCCGGGAAACCTATCCGGGCAAACTGAATGTGACCTTCACCCGGGGATATGTTTCTTCGCAGGCGTTCGTTGACCGTTTTGGTGCCGATTCTATTCCGAAGTTGTTGCCGGGAAAATCGAATCTTGGGTTGGGATTTAAGACGGCGCACCCCGAGGCGGAGAATGCCCTGGCGTGGATGGGTTTTGAGGCTCGCCATGCCATCCTGGAAGTGGTGGAGCAGGCCATAGCCGATAAATCGGCCAAAGTGCGCGTGCTGGCCTATGACCTGAATGAGCCCGTGTTGGTATCGAAACTTGAAAAGCTGGGCAGGCGACTGGAGATCATTATCGATAATTCGGGCGAGCACGGGCATAAAGATTCGAGCGAAACTAAGGCCGCGAAACGCCTTGAGAAGACTGCTCAAAGCGTATTGCGTCAAAAGATGGGTCAGCTGCAGCACAACAAGGTCATTGTAGCGAAAGGCACTAAAGTGAATGCGGCGGTGATGGGCTCTACCAATTTCAGCTGGCGTGGTTTCTTCGTGCAGGCCAACAATGCCATCATTGTGCGGGGCAAAAAAGCCATTGCGCCCTTTTGGGAAGTGTTTGAAGCCTACACAACCAATACCGATAATGCGCCGGGTTTTGGCGGTACAGGTTCTGCAGAATGGATCAAATTGGACTTGAAAGATATCGACGCCAAAGTGTCGTTTTCCCCGCATGCGGCCAACAATGCTTTACTGGATGTGATCATGGACGATATTAGTACAAAAACCACTTCCTCACTTTTCTATTCTTTTGCCTTCTTATTCCAGACGCCTGCTTTGGAGAAAGTGATACAACAGGTGTCGAAGAAGAATGGACTGTTTGTGTATGGTATTTCCGATAAGAAGGCCGGGGGTATCAAGCTGCAGAAACCGGATGGCAATGTTGTGCCGGTATTCCCTTCAACCCTCGCACCCAGGAAAACGCCGGAGCCTTTCAAATCCGAGCCTTCGGGTGGGGGAGGCAATCGCATGCACCATAAATTCGCCGTTATAGATTTCGATAAGCCCACTGCCCGCGTTTACATGGGTTCTTATAACTTCTCCAGTACGGCCGACAGAAAGAACGGTGAAAACCTGGTGCTGATCAAAGATCGCCGGGTGGCCGTTTCATATATGATCGAGGCGCTCCGGTTGTTTGATCATTATCATTTCCGTGTTGCCCAACTGGAAGCAAAGAAGGCGAAGAAAAAGCTCGTTCTCCAAAAGCCTCCCCGTAAGAAAACTGAAAAACCCTGGTGGCTGGAGGATTATACCAATGCCCGCAAGATCCGTGACCGGGAACTGTTCGCCTAGTTTACACCTAAACCTTAAATACATCAATCATGAAACGCTTCACTACAGTGGGTGGGGGCATGCTATTGCTCTTACTCTTATTCCTTGCACTGAACGGCCGGTCTCAAACGATCGTTGGAAAGATCTATGTTACCTTTTCGGATCAGATCACCGTATTTGGTCTTAATGGAGAAGGCAATCTCGATCAGGGTAAAGATTATGCAGTCAAGAAAGGGACCAAGTTCTCGGTGGTCGGCTTCGACTCTCAGAACAATGTGCTGATCACTTTCTGGCGCTATTACAGGTACGATGCGACGGATACGAAAGGGAAAACAAAACTTTACACGAAGGCAGATACGTTTACCAAACAATCGCTGGCGTACTATCCGCCAGATTCCGCATTTATAGGCGTTTGGGCAAACTTCAAAAGATTCGCTATCAGCCCCAGGGTGCTTAACTCCGCTTGTAAAGAATACTTCGGCGGTAAAAAAGAATTTACGTGGGGGGTTATGACCTTGCCGATCAAAGCCAGATTGGGCAATGGAGGTGATAACTTCTTCGATTTTGAAGAAAGGTTAAACCTTGGGTTTGTGTTTGGAAGAAAAAAACAGCTGGAAGGCTACGCGTCCCGCGCCAACAACTGGCTTCTGGGATTTGGGATCACCAGTGTTAAAACTGATAGCCTCAGCCTGAAGGAGGTACAATACTATGAAGGAAAGACGGCATTGGCGCTGAGTTTACATGGTGGCTACCTGTACCAGTTTGATGCGTTTCAGGTTGGTGCTTTCCTGGGCGTAGACTTTGTACCCGGTAAAGTGGGGCGTACCTGGAAGAACCAGGGCCGGCCATGGATTGGACTTGCTATCGGGGTTGCACTCTTCTCCAAAACTACCGATGGAGGTACGGGCGACAATGAGCCCGATAAGAAAAGATGAGGAGGGCGAAACTGTCCTGAGGTTACCAACCCGCCTCGTTCCCGTATGGCGGTTGTCTGAGATTGACAAAGTGTGTTAATTATTATACTGAAATCGATTGCGCTGAATCCACAGTCCAATCGATTTCAGTCGTTTATGAATTATATTAGCGGTGCAAATTTTAACCATGAGCCCTACCTTACAACGGTTGCACCGTATCACCGGTATTGTCATTGCTTCATTCTTGCTTCTGCATGTTACCAACCATCTCTTTGCCCTGGCTGGACCCGCCACCCATATCGCAGTGATGAAGGTGTTCCGGCGCGTGTATCGTTTTCCGCCGGTTGAGATCCTGTTGCTGGCCTGTGTGGCTTTCCAGGTAGTGAGCGGCCTCATCCTGGTATTTAAGAAAGGTTTCCGAAAGCAGCCCGCCTTTGTTATGGCGCAAGTGATCAGCGGCCTGTACCTGTCGTTCTTTTTGTGTTTTCATGTGCGGGCGGTGCTGATGGGGCGCTATAGCTGGAAGGTGGAGACCGATTTCTATTTTGCTGCCGGGGTGGCGAACTCCTATCCGGGTAAATTATTCTTCATTCCCTATTATACCCTTTCGCTGCTCGCTGCCTTTACGCACTTTGCTGCGGTGCATTATTATAAACGCCGGGGGCATTTGGCCCAAATTACGGATGAGGTAGCACATGCTGCTGCTGACCGCCGGTACAAACGCGAAACGCTGGCGATCGGCATTGCAGGCTCAGTGATCACCCTGCTGATCATGCTGGCGCTTTCGGGGGTGCTTTACCCGATTTAATTTACTGATCCAGGTTAATGGCCACCCGTATAGCTTTCAGTCCGCTTACACCCTGCAATTCTTCCAGCTCCAGCTGCTCTATACCGGGCTTCAGCAATTGCTTGCTTTGGAGAAACTGGATATACTCCTGGTATTCCTGTGCTTCTTTGGGATTGGAATAGACCATGGCTATTTTTCCTGGCTGAGTAAGCCTTTCGTTGGTGCCCTGTATACACACTTTGTCTAACCGTTTTTTCATGACCTCATAGCGAATATTGTAGGAGCCTTCCACATCAAACCTTCGCTCATCTTTCCGGAAGCTGATAGAAATGGGCTGACTGTGGATCAGGATCAGCTGGGTGGTTTGCAACGGTACGTTCAATGATGGGAGCAATTTATGCGTAATGCCCGCAATTTCGGCCATCGATCTTAATTGCCATAACCTGATGTTCTTGAGATATAGCAGGTCGAACTGGTTGTTGGGTGAAATCGATTGTCCGATATAGATCGTGTATTCCACGCCGTCCGTTTTGTACTTCTCAAAATAGTGCGGGTACGATTGCTGCATGGCTGTTTCTGCCTGCTCCAGGTACTGCAGCACCGACTCATTGATCGCAGTCAGGGTCTCTTCGTATTCATTGCGATAGCGGTACAGGTAGCCGCGGGTATCATTGACTTTGTCAAAGTAACGGCCTGCTATTTCCTGTGCCTGTAAATTGCTTTTTTGCAGATGCTGAAGCACAGGGTGGAGCTCCTGTTCGAGAAAATCATTGATCCGTACCTCATTCTCTGCGACGAGGCTTTTATCGATAGATTGCCGGAAGTTCTGGTTCTTGAAGGTAAGCCCTTCCAGTAAGGGCAATGATAATTGAGTTTGTAACGTATCGAGCGTTTCCTCTATGAGGTTCAGGTGTTCTTTCAGGTCCTTTTGAATAGCATGACTTCTTTCGCTGGAGGAGTTGCGGATATCGATAGCGCCATATAATGGATACACCTGTTCAAATACCACATTCCCCGGTAAAGTGGCCGGTCCTCCGTTGTGATGCGTGTGCATGTATTTCCAGGCTACCTCTGCAAACTTCCATTCTACGGCAGGCTGCAGGGCGGTGAACTTTTCCTTGATCAGTTTTTCGATGCGGTGATTGAAGGTGTCGCGGTTCTTCAACAGGGCCAGTGATAACAAGGGCATGGCGGGTTCTAATCTTGCCAGTACATCCTGGTTAAACTGGTTGGGGATGGGTGAACTGAGTTCCAGTATCCCCAACAAGCCGTCATTGTTCTGAATGGGATAGGATATATAACTTCTGGCACCGGCTTCCCACAAGCTTCGCAAAAAGGGGGCCATGGTGGCCATTTGTTCATCCAGTATGGCAATAGGTACGGGTTCGGGATGTTCGGTGAGAAAACCCAGGACGGTTTGGTATTCGGCCACGCTTTTTTCATCGCCCGGACGCCAGTTCCTGCCTATCAGGCTGTGCTGCAAACAAGGTTCATCCATCACAAACTGGTCGTTTAGTTTTACAAAAGGCATCAGCCCAACTTCCACCTCATTCAACCCTACGAGCGCGTGGATATTGGCTTTCAGATCATGGATGATACCGGTGTCACAGGCTTCCTGCCGCAGCAATACTTTTTTGATGGCTTCCATCGATTCCTGCGTAGTTACATCTTCTGCTACCCATAAGGCAAAGCCCTCTGCTTCGAAGAGGTCAAGCGGCATCTTTTGCAATTGCATGTCGAGGTCCAGTATCCTGAATGTATTGAGGCAAACGGCACAGTCCTGCAATTGCGGTAGCTCGCCTTTCAGGTGAAGGTCGATGAACCTTCTATCGTACCGGAGCTTATAATATCTTTTTACGCCTGTAGTGGAATTGGTTACCGGATACACCAGGTCCATATGGTCATTGTTGAGCCGCACGCCATAGAACTTGTCCAGCACGTGCTCATAGATCAGGGAGCACAGCGCGTGTTTAAGGTATTGTGGTGTAGTATCTGCCGGCAACAACACATGTGCTTCTTCGGGGTCAATAAAGAGTTTCCGGAACGCCGGTGAATAATTAAAGACCGCAAATTGATAGGGGGTAGCCATGGTAAACATGTTCTTTTCCTCGTTGCCAACGATCGGAAATAGAACGGTGCCCAGCAATTCCAGCAGGCCCTGGTGTTGGCTCAGCAAGGTATGGTCGTCTATCGGCTCCAGCAACGCAGGTTCCGCTTCCAGCTTTTCAATCAGGTAATGATAGAACCCTGACCTGGTATCGGAACAGTCGGTTAGCTTGTCTTTTAAGTAATTGATAAAAGGCAGGAAGGAGATCTTGCTGTCGATCAAATGACTATGATCTGTGTTGCCAGGTGCAGCAGCAAGTACTTTTACACTGTTAGGGTACCGGATAGCAGGAATGATATCTTCCAGCATAACCCAGTATTTAAGTGATCAATAAGTTCTCAGCAGACTGTAAAGGTAATAATTAAATAGTTGGAGGCCGCAAACGCAAATTAGCTGCTATAAGGCGCAGTTTTCGTGGTAGTCTTTCAATACTATAGGTGCTTGTTCAAACTCATAACCTTCGTAGCGGACCAGCACTTCATCGAAGGCGGCTTCGGCTTCTTCGATGGTGAGGGCAGTTACCAGCTTTTGACGCAGTTCGCTGAAGCCCGGTAATCCTTTGAAATAATACAGGTATTGGCGACGCATGGAATAAATGCCCGCTTTGGGTCCTTTCCAGGCTACCGACTTACGCAGTTGCTTGCGGCTTACTTCCACTCTTTCGATAAGGGTGGGCGCGTGCAACATCTCTCCGGTGTTGAGGTAATGCCTGATCTCACGGAATATCCAGGGATAACCAATGGCGGCACGGCCTACCATGATGCCATCGACCCCATAGCGGTTTTTGTATTCGAGCGCTTTTTGGGGCGTGTTGATGTCGCCATTGCCGAAGATGGGGATGTGGATACGCGGATTGTTCTTCACTTTGGCGATGAGCGACCAGTCGGCTTCGCCTTTGTACAACTGGCAGCGGGTGCGGCCATGGATGGCGAGTGCTTTGATGCCGGTATCCTGCAGGCGTTCGGCCACTTCTTCAATGTTCTTACTATTATCATCCCAGCCAAGACGCGTTTTGACTGTAACCGGCAGCCTGGTGCTTTTTACGCAGGCTTCGGTAAGGCGCACCATGAGGTCGATGTCTTTCAATACCCCTGCTCCGGCGCCACGGCTTACGATGCCTTTGATAGGGCAGCCGAAGTTGATATCGAGCAGGTCGGGATTGGTAACGTCTACAATGCGGGCGGCCATGGCCATGCGTTCTTCGTCGCCTCCGAATATCTGAATGCCTACCGGGCGCTCTTCGTCGAAGATGTCGAGCTTGCGTTTGGCTTTAATGGCATCCTTGATCAGCCCTTCGCTCGAGATGAACTCGGTATACAGCAGGTCGGCTCCGTTGTCTTTGCATACAACACGGAAAGGCGGATCGCTCACGTCTTCCATGGGCGCCAGCAGCAGCGGAAAATCCGGTAATTCGATATGACTGATCTTTACCAATTTGTTGGTCTAAAAGTGCGCAAAGGTACTAAAAAGCAGGGTGCCGGCCCAGGCTTTACAGCCCGGCCGGCACCAGTGGTTGATTTTCAACCTATTCCTGCAAACTTACTGCCTATGAAAACATCAAATCCTGTCTTTCAATTGATGGCTGTTACTGATACACACGGATATAATCCACGATCAGCCATTGGGGAAAATAGGTGTTGGCATCCGGACTGCCCGGCCAGTTACCACCTACTGCGAGGTTGAAGATCACGAAGAACTCTTCATTGAAGGGGTAATTGTTGGCGCCCAGGTCGGCCTTGGTGACGGTCGAAAACACCTGTCCGTCTACGAGCCACTGGATCTGGTCCTGCTTCCACTCGAGCGAGAACACATGGAACTCGTCGTTGAAGGTTTTGGCCGGCAGCGACCAGTTGCGGGAGATCTGCGTGCTGCCCGGACCGGGGCCAAAATGTAAAGTGCCATGGGTTTTGGCCGGTTCATGACCTACTACTTCCATAAGGTCGATCTCTCCGCTTTTGGGCCATCCGCCAAATACACTCTTGTCGGGCATCAGCCAAAAGGCGGGCCATATGCCCTTGCCTTTTGGTAAGATGGCTCTGATATCGATACGTCCGAATTTGATAGGCTTTTTGCCTTGTGTAATGATCTTGGAGGAAGTGTATCCCTTGCCCTGGAAGCTCTCGGGCCGCGCTTCAATGATCAGCTTTCCGTTCTGGAAGTACAGGTTCTCGGCGCGGTCGGTATAATACTCGAGCTCATTATTGCCCCAGCCGCATACGTTGGGGCAGCCATCGCCATTCTGGTGGCTCCAGATGGTGGTGTTGAGCGCGGGACCATCGAAGTCGTCTTTCCATGCCAACGTGTAATTGGGGTAGGCGGTGGGCGCTTCATAACCTGCATTGGTGTACGCTACGCGGGTATCGTCATTGCGAATGGTGCCGCTGGCGCTCTGCTTCTGCAGGGTGCCGCCCACGGGGCTTTGCAATTGCAGGGTGAAGGAGTCGTCGCCTTCCTTGATGTCGTCCCCCACGATCTGGATCACCAGTTTTTGCTGTGTCGATCCGGCGGGTATGGTGATCGATTGTGTGGTGGGTGCTACATAATCTTCCCCCGCCTTGGCGGTGCCCCCGCTAATGGTGTAATTGACCGTTACGTCTTTCGTTGTTTTCTTGTCGATCGATACATTGAATTCAAAGGCCGTGGTGGCCGCATTGCCTTCAAACAGCGTAACGTCTTCGATGGAGATCGCGGGTACTACCACGGGCTCCGGTTCACTTCCTTTGCCTTTACTGCAGCCGCTCGATGCATGGTTGATGGACAGGGTGCAGAGCAGTAAAGTGATCAGCTGATACATATTGGCCTTGTTTGGTTGCATATACTAGTTTTCGTTATTTGGCACGGAAGGTGAACTTCCACTGACCCCAGTCGTATTTCTTGTTGATCACCATTTTGGTTTCGGTCATTTCGAGGATATCGTAGGTGATGGAAGCTTCGGGGGCGCCGGTGGTGCCTGCTTCGCCTACTTTGTACAAGGCCATATAAGCACCGTTGCCGATGACCTGCAGCTTGCTGTTACCGATGACCTTGAAGTTGAAATTGCCGCCGCCCCAGGCCTGGTACTTAGCTGGTAATTGCGCCAGGGTAGCACAACCTACGGGCAGGCCGATATCGGTAGGCCAGGGATTGCCGCCTTCATCATCCACACGAATATCGCCTTTTACGTTCAGCACGAAGCTGCCGTCTTTCTTGAAGGTATATTCGTCGTTGAAGGAGCAGGGCCTGCCGGTTACATCGCCTTCACCGCTCGACCACCACTGGTTGCCACCGGGATCGCCTACCCACAGCGCACCGCCGCCGGGCTGTTCCAGTACCCATGTTTTTTGTGTACAGCCGGTGAGCAGGGCCTTTTTGCCCGAGCAGCCATTGGGATCATCGTTGGCTACATTGACAGCTACGGTGGTAGAGTCGATGCCGCCGCTGGTCATGAGGATGAGCTTAACGGTATAGTTGCCTTTATCGGGATAATAGGCCGTATCGATCTGTTTGCCGGCGCGGGAACCGCCGCCATCGCCAATATTCCAGCGAAAGTAAAAGGCATCGGCCGTAGTGCTGGTGAGCAGGTAGCTGTTCACCTTACCGTTAATAGGTGTTACGGTAAAGGCCGCTTTGGGTTGCGCTCCGAATTCGCCATAGCTTGATTTAGGGCTGCAACCGGGCATTACCAGGGGCACCAGCAGTATCAACAGCCAGCTTTGTGCGGGGATAGTATGTTTGATGCGTAACATGATGGATGTTTTAGTTTAGTAACCTTTGTTTTGCTCCAACACTTTGTTGGTGATGTCGATCTCCTGCTGCGGTATGGGCAGCACTTCATTTTTGTTGGCCTTATAACCACGTGGCCCCAGTACGGCCGCTGCCTTACCCGACCGGACGAGGTCGAAGAACCGGTGCCCTTCGGTAGCCAGCTCGAGGCGGCGCTCCTGGTAAATATTGTCGAGGTTGGCCGGTATGCTGGGCAGGTTAACCCGGCGGCGAACGGTATCGAGCAAATACTGGGAGCGTGCTGCATCGCCGCCGCCTCTTACGAGTGCTTCGGCTTCGAGCAGGTAAGTGTCGGCCAGCCGGATCTCGATCTCATTGATGGGCCAGTTGATCTCAGCTGTACCCACGCTGGAGCGGAAAGCCGTTACCGGCGCATACTTACGCACGAAATAATCGGTGTTCTGGTACCGGGCATTGTACTTGGCGCCCTGCGCTTTCATGGCATTGCCGTCGATGATGGTATGCTGAAAGCGGGGGTCGTTCTTCATCACATTCGCCAGGTCTTCCGTGATGGGACAAAAACCCCAGCCACCGGAATAAAGCGGGCCACTATAATCGGCAGCACCTACGAATTGGGCGGCCACATTGCCCTCGCCGCCATTGATCCAGCCCCAGTCGCCCCAGGCCGCCAGGTTGCTGTGCGGTATCTCCAGGATCGACTCGGCATTGAATTTATTATCGGCTCGGAAAATGTCTCCAAAGTTGGGCAGCAGGCGATAAGCGGCCGATGTATTTACCTCTTTCAATAAGGCGGCTGCTTCGGCCATGCGGCCATTGTTGTTCTGGTAAAGGATCACCTTACCCAGTATCGCCGTAGCGGCACCTTTGGTAAGTCTGGCGTATTCGCTAACGGGCAGGGTAGTGGGCAGGTCGGCACGGGCTTCCTTCAGGTCTTTCTCGATCTGCGCATAGATGGCCGTTGCTTCTGCCTGCTTTTGACTGTACAGTTCGCTGGTGGGCACAGCGCCCAATATCAGGGGCACGCGACCGAAGAAACGAACAAGGTCGAAGTAGAAATAAGCGCGCAGGGTTTTGGTTTCTGCGATCACCCGCGTTTTGAAAGCCGCGGTAAGGTTGGTGGCTTTTTCGATCTTCGACAGCAACAGGTTGGCCCTGTATACGCCGGTAAAGTTCTTTTGCCACAGGCCCAGTTGCGGACCGCGGAAGGCATCGAGTGTGAAGTTATCGTAAGCTACCCAGCTAGGCTGATCCGATGCATCACTGCCGCCCGCATAGGCATCATCCGATGCGGCGGAGAGCAGGGGCATCTTCATGGTATAGCCACCGCTATTGCCCCATTGCATCACGTCGTAAACAGAAACCAGGCCTTGAAATACCTGCTCCTGGTTTTGGTAAAAATTGTCTTCGAGTTCCGTACCCCTTGGTTGCAGTTCAAGAAAACTCTTGCTGCAGGAGGCGGTGGTCAACAGACCGCCAAACAGTACGGGCAGCCATTTTATATAGGTTCGTTTTTGAGTCATTGTTCGGTGATTTGAGGATTAAAAACCAATGTTGATGCCGGCCATCAGCGCACGGGCCTGTGGATAAATACCGCGGTCTGTACCAAAGCTGTCGCCACCAATTTCAGGATCGTATCCATTGTATTTGGTAAAGGTGAGCAGGTTGTTGCCGGTGAGGTACAAACGCAGCTTGGTGAGTCCCGCCTTTTTGATCAGCTGCGAAGGCAGGGAGTAACCGATCTGCAATACCTTGATGCGGAAGTAATCACCCTTCTGCAGGTAGAAATCGGAGCTGCGGCTGAAGTTCTGGTTGGGATCGTTGAGCACCATGCGGGGGAATTTATTCGAGGTGTTGGGGCCCGTCCACCGGCTCAATGCCTCTGTGGTATAGTTGGCAGTAGGCAGGTCGAAGCGGCGCAATGCCTGGAATACTTCGTTGCCGGCTACGCCTTGTCCGAACACCAGGATATCAAATCCCTTCCACGATGCTTCGGCATTGAAGCCAAAGCTTACATTGGGCGTGGGGTCGCCGATGATGGTGCGGTCGTCGTTGGTGAGCTTGCCATCGTTGTTGTAATCCACAAAACGGATATCGCCGGGTTTGGCATCGGGTTGCAGGATGCCACCATCTTTGCCTTTGTGGTTCAATACATCTTCCGGAGTTTGGAAGAGTCCGTTGGTCTTGAAGCCATAGAACGACCAAACGGCCTCGCCCACTACCGAGCGGGTGATCTCTACACCCTGCGGACCAAATCGCTGTCCGGGCAGGAAGAGCTTTTCCGAACCGAGGTAAGTAACTTCATTCTTGAGGTAAGAAACATTGCCGCTTATCTTAAAATCAACTTCGCCAATACGTTTTCTATAGCCCAATTCCAGTTCAACGCCGCGGTTCTCCATATCGGCGATATTGCCAATGGGACCTACGTTGCCGATATAAGAAGGCACAGCGATATCGAGCAGCATGCCGCTGGTCTTTTTGTTGAATACCTCGAGGGTAAGGTTGAAGTTGGTGAACAATACCGCATCCAAACCGATATTCAACTGCGATGTTTGTTCCCATTTAAGGTCAGGGTTCGAAAGCCTGTTGGGGCTCACGCCATTTACGAGTACGGGTGTAAGACCTGTAGTATAGTTCCTGCCGCCGCCTACCGTAGAGAGGTAATTGAAACGGCCGATGCGGTCGTTACCCACTACGCCATAAGAGCCGCGTAACTTCAGGAAGCTGACGGCTTCCGTTACGGGGAAGAACTCTTCTTTCGAAGCTACCCAGCCTGCGGAGATGGAGGGAAATACACCGTATTTGTTATTGGGACCAAAAGTGGAAGATCCATCACGGCGTACAATGCCTGTGAGCAGGTATTTGTCGTCGTAGCTGTAGATCACCCGGCCGAAGATAGACGACAGGGCCTCTTCATATTCTCCGCCCCAAAAGTACTGGTTGGTTTGCGGTACGGGGAACTGGAGGGAGGCGTCTTTGATATCGTTTACGGGGAGGCCACGCAGCGTGCCGCCTTGTGTTTTACCATCATTCTTTTGGCCAGTGGTACCTACCAGTCCGGTCACACTGTGCTTGCCGATGGTGCGCTGGTAGGAGAGTTGGTTTTCCCACAACCACACGATGCCCCTGTTGGAGTTACGCGTGTAGCCATTCAGCGTTACCTGGTTGGTGGTATTGAGGTAATGAACGGGCGAAAAGCTTTCGTCGTACCAGAACGCGAGGTCGGTAGCAATGGTGCTGCGGAATTTAAGTCCCTTGATGAACTCTATTTCTGCAAAGGCGTTGGCCACGATCTTGTCCGACCCGCCTTTAGCCTGTTGTACTTTAAGGGCAGCAACAGGATTCAGTATTTCGGAAGTGACGATGTTGGAAATGCCATAAGGATTACCGTTGGCATCACGCACTACCGGCAAATTGCTGTAAGGAGGTGCATTGGCCAGTGCAGGATCGGTCACGATAAGCGGTGTAATGGGGTCGATGTTGATGGCGCGGTTGAGCGGTGTGCCCCATTCGCCGTTGGTGCCTACACCTACGGAACTGATGCGGGTGTAGCCGATATTGGTGCCGAAGGTAATGCCGTTGGTGATCTTGTGGGTCGAGTTGAAGCGAACGGTGAAACGCTTGAAGGTTGAATTGTCGGGCGCTACGATACCTTTTTGATCGAGGAAACCAAAGGAGGCATAATAGGTCGACTTTTCGGAGCCGCCGGAAAGGCTGAGGTCGTGGCTCATGATGGGCGCGGCATCGTCGAATACGGTGTTTTGCCAATCGGTACCCTTACCATATTGATCTGGATTGGGGAAGCGGGGCGACTGACCGGCGGCTGCATAGGCCTCATTCAGCAATTTGGCATACTGTGTGGCATCGAGGAGGTCGAGCTTGCGCCAGGCCTTTTGGGTGCCGTAGTAGCCATTATAATGAGCAGCGATCTTACCGGTCTTGCCTTTCTTGGTAGTGACCAGGATAACGCCGCTGGCGGCCCTGGTTCCGTAAATGGCGGCAGAGGCGGCATCCTTCAATACATCGATCGATTCGATGTCGTTCTGGTTCAGGTATTCCAGGCCGCCGCCGATGGGTATACCATCCACTATATATAAGGGGTCGGAAAATCCGGTGCTGGAGGCACCGCGGATGCGAACGGTAGAGGGGGCGCCGGGCTGTCCCGAACTGCTGGTGATGGTGACACCCGATACGCGGCCCTGGAGCGATTGCTCGAGGCGCTGTACCGGCATATTGTCGAGGTCGCCGGCGCGTACGGTTGATATGGCGTTGGTGACAGCGCCGCGACGTTGCGTTTGGCTATAACCTACTACCACCACTTCGTCCATACTGTTGGTCCTTTCTTCCAATTGTACAGAGAGCGCATTGCCATCGCGCACCGTTATTTCGCGGGAAGGCATCCCGATATGCGAAATAACCAATACGGAGCCGGCTTGCGGCAGGGTGATCGTGAATTTGCCCTGTGTGTCGGTGGTGGTGGCGGTAGAAGTGCCTTTCACTAAAACGGTGGCGCCGGCAACCGGGGCGCCGGTAACCCGGCTGGTGACCGTACCGGTCACCGGGAGAGACTGGGCATAGGCCCGGGTAATAAGCAGCGTTTGGAGTAGTACCGATACTGATAGCAGTACAGCTTTCATTTTCATAAGCAAACAATTTTGATTGAAGGATGAGGCAATAAGGGTTTACCACTAAGGGTTTACAGGACACATTTAGTGGCCCTTTTGCCGCATCCTAAAATTATTGTTCGCTACTGCAAAGGCGCGTTTTTCGACTACATCACCGCTACATCACCTCTTCGTAAGTCAATAAAAACAAGCATTCTGGCTACAACAATACTACATCATCCAAAAATTTGTACTTTCACAGAAGGGCCGATCGGCTGTCATCAGTACCTTACAGCTACGCACCAATTGCCTGCCTGCATATGAATAGATCAAAACGATTGCTGCTGATCCTGCTGGTGGTCGCCTATACCTGCCAGGGTCAAAATACCATCGGCCTGCCCGAGATCATCAACTATTCCAAACATATATATGGAGGGGGAACCCAGAACTGGGACATCCAGCAGGATGTGAATGGGATCATGTATTTTGCCAACAATGAGGGCATGCTCAGTTTCGATGGCACCCATTGGCGCATCTATCCACTTCCCAATAAAACCATCGTGCGCTCCATTGCCATCGGGCGCGACCGCCGTATCTATGCCGGCGGCCAGGATGAGATCGGTTACTTTTCACCCGATTCTACCGGCACCCTGCGATACACTTCCCTCAAACACCTCATCCCCGACAAAGAGCGCTCCTTTGCTGATATCTGGGACATCATCCCTTATGGTAGTGATGTGTTCTTCCGCTCCATTCATAAGATATTACAGTATACCAACAAAACCATCATCGCTTATCCGGCTGTGTCGGAATGGGCATTCATGGGATTGCACCAGCAACAATTGGTGGCACAGGATATGAGCCACGGACTGCTGTATTTTCACCAGGGTACCTGGCAGCCTCTGCTGCCCACCGATGAGCTGCAAAAAGGATTGTATACCAGTGCTTTGATATCTATCGGGAAAGATAGTTCGCTCATGGCCACCCTCAAGGACGGCGTGTTCCTGCTGGCCAATGGCAGGTTGTCGCGCTTTACCTCGCCGGATATTGACCGCATTGCCCGGGAAACCATTTATGGCGGGCTCGCCCTGGGGCGCAACTGGTTTGCCCTGTCTACCAGCCTCGGCGGCTGCCATATCTTTAACCGCGAAGGGGAGCTTATCCAAAGCTTTTCCCGGAAGGAAGGCCTGCAGAACAACAATATCACTTCCATATTCCGGGACCGTAATAACAATCTCTGGCTGGGGCTCGATAACGGTATCGACTTCGTGGCTTACGACAATGCAATCAAGCACATCTATCCCGAAAACCTCAACGAGGGGTCGGGCTATGCGGCGCTTATACACCAGGATCATCTTTATTTGGGCACCACGAATGGTTTGTATACGGTGCCACTCACAGCCATGGACGACCTGAGTTTTGTGAAAGGCCAGTTTACCGCCGTGCCCAATACGAAAGGGCAGGTGTGGGGGCTCTCGGGCATCAACGGGCAGGTACTCATGGGCCATCACGATGGCTGCTATCAGGTACTTCCTTCAGGCGCCATCCCGGTCAATGCGCGGCCCGGCTGGGGTTATTGGACCTACCTGCCGGTGAGTAAGGTATTGCCATCGGCGCAGGTACTGGCCGGCACCTACCACGGACTCGATATCCTGGCCTTCAGCAACGGCAGTTTCAAGCCGGTACAAACCATTGCGGGCCTGGAGGAGCCGGCACGCTTCATCACCTTCGATAACAACAATGTGGCCTGGGCTTCGCATCCCTACCGGGGTGTTTACCGGGTAGACCTCAGCGTGCAGCCGGCCCGCATCAAGTTATATACCGATAAAGAAGGCCTGCCTTCCTTCATGAACAACCACGTGTACAATATCAGGAACCAGGTGGTAGTGGCTACGGAAAGAGGGGTGTATGTCTATAATGATAAGTCCGATCGCTTTGTGGCGGCGGAGGCCTATCTGCAGGTGTTTGGTAATACCAGCCTGCGTTACCTGAAGGAAGACAGTGAAGGGAATATCTGGTTCATCCACGATAAGCAACTCGGGGTAGTGGATTATGCTGGTACCTCCCCGCAGATCGTATACCTGCCCGAACTGAATGGTAAAATGGTGAGTGGCTTTGAACACATCTACACCGTTAACGCGCGCAATATATTTATGGGTGGTGAAACGGGCTTTTACCATATCAACTATGATCAGTACCGGCGCAACAAATATGTATTGCAGGCGCACATCAACAGTGTAAGCACCAGTGGTTCCGTCGACCGGCAGATCTTTGGCGGTTATTTCGGGGAGGTGAATGATGCAAGCGAGCAGGATAAGGAGGTATACCCCGATATTCCGTGGAAATGGAACTCACTTCATTTCGAATATTCTTCCACGCTCTATGGTCAGCAGGCCAATATCACGTATAGTTATCAACTCAAGGGATTTGATGCAGGCTGGTCGGAGTGGTCGCGTAAAACAGAAAAGGATTACACGAACCTGTCGCCGGGCAACTATGTCTTTGAAGTGAAAGCACGAAATAACCTCGGCAATGAATCGGTCATCACCAGTTATCATTTCCGGGTAATGCCACCCTGGTACCAAAGCTGGTGGGCCTATGGAGTGTATACACTGGCTTTATTTGGATTGGCGCTGGTCTTATACAAAAGACAACAAAAGAAATTTCAGCGACAGCAGCAACGCCACGAAGAAGAACAGCGCAGGTTATTATACCTGCACCAGCTTGAGCTGGAGAAGTCGGAGAAAGAGATCGTGAAGCTGCGCAATGAAAAACTGGAGTCGGAGATCGATCATAAGAACAAGGAACTGGCCTCCTCTGCCATGCACCTCGTACAGAAGGGCGAGTTGATCGGCCGCATCAAAGAAGAACTTACGAAGCTGAAGAAATTGCCGACGCAGGGTGAAGAGGCCGACGAATTGAAGAAGCTGTTGCGCATTCTTCATGAAGAAGATAAAGTAGATCAGGGGTGGGAGCAGTTTGCTTTTCATTTCGATCGGGTACACAGCGATTTTTTAGTAGCTTTGAAAGAACGTTATCCTTTATTAACGGCCAATGAGATCAAGTTGTGCGCTTACCTGCGCATGAACCTTTCCACCAAAGAGATCGCACAGTTGATGAACATATCCGTACGCGGTGTTGAGATCAGTCGATACAGGCTGCGCAAGAAATTGCAGATCGCTACGGAAACGAATCTTTTTCAGTTCCTGTTGAACATCAAATCGACCAACCACCAAAGCCATTAACTTTTGTTTCCCAACCCATTTCGTGCCGACGCCGTACTTACTATAGTGCGGATGCAAAGCACAGGGCATTAATAATTTATCCCCAACCTTAATAAGCGGTCGGCAGCTGCTGTAAATAATTGGCGCGAAACTTGCGTTCAATGTAACATCCAATAAGTGCAGCCTTTTGTGTTGATCGCATCCGTATATCCGTATCCTCGTTGAAAAACGATACCTCGAAACTTTGCTGCTGAAACCCAAAAAAATCAAAAGACGTATGCGAAAAGCCACGCTGTTGTGTCTTCTATTGCCCGTATTAAGCTATGCCCAGGATGACCGTCGATTACACCTTACTTTGTTTGGCGGTTTAACCAATTACCAGGGCGACCTGCAGGGAAAAGCCTTTACATTGAATCAATCGAATCTTGGTGTGGGGATCGGTCTTAAGTATGATCTCACACCGCATCTTGCGGTTCGTGGTGGTATCATGTATGGATCGGTGGAAGCTTCCGACCGGTTGAGTACAGATAGTGCACTGCGCGCACGCAACCTCAGCTTTGTCAGTAAAATTTTTGAAGGCAACCTCTTACTGGAATATACTTTTTTCAATCTCCAGGATAAAAAGATATCGCCTTATGTGTTTGGCGGTATTGCAGCCTATCATTTCAATCCTTATGCATCGGATACGCTCGGTAATAAAGTTTACCTGAAGCCATTGAGTACCGAAGGGCAGGGGATACCTGGTTACACGAAGGAATACAAGCTCACCCAGTTTGCCATTCCGTTTGGCGGCGGTATCAAGTTCCGCGTAAGCAGCAATGTGGTGCTGGCGTATGAGATCGGCTTGCGTAAGCTGTTTACCGATCATCTGGACGATGTGAGCGGCCGCTATGTGGATCAGGTCACCCTGGGAACAGAAAGGGGCGCCAAGGCCGTTGAAATGGCCTACAGGGGCAACCAGCTAAAAGGAGCCGATCCTACCTTCTACCCGGGCGATGGCGAATTGAGGGGTAGCGCAAAGGCCAAGGACTGGTATTATTTCCAGGGTCTTACGCTTTCCATTGGTTTGGGAGGCAGTGGCGGTGAAGGATTCGGTGGTGGTGGCGGCAGGGCCCGCGGCAACCGGCTGGGATGTCCCCGCA
The DNA here is from genome assembly GCF_029223285.1 of Paraflavitalea sp. CAU 1676. Classification (GTDB taxonomy): domain Bacteria; phylum Bacteroidota; class Bacteroidia; order Chitinophagales; family Chitinophagaceae; genus Paraflavitalea. The sequence continues at coordinate 388,662 of NZ_JARHUJ010000002.1, forward strand.
ATGTGTTTTAGGTCACTCACTACCTGCAAATATGAATGTAGCGGCCCGCCTGGCGGGCCGTTGCTGTTTGCACCTGTCCCGGCGAATGCCCCGGCATTCGCCAGGGGCCAATTTACGGTGGTGAAGCCGTGAAACAGCCTGCTGTCGGGTGGTTTTAAATGCTGTGGCGCCGCGTTCAATTCTGGCGTAACTTTGCCCCCGCAAATCCAAAAGCATGGCATACAGGCATCAGCAGCATTTTATCGATACGTTGGAGCAGGCCGGGGAACTGATCCGGATTAAGGAGTATGTAGATCCGAAACTGGAGATCGCCGAGATCACCGATCGCATCAGCAAAACTCCCGGTGGCGGCAAAGCATTGTTGTTTGAGAATACCGGTTACGATTTTCCGGTATTGATGAATGCCTACGGCAGCGACCGCCGCATGTGCCTGGCGCTGAGCGTTAACCACCTTGATGATGTGGCCCGCAATATTGAAGACCTTTTCAAACTGCTGGCGGCGCCTAAAGAAAGCATTCTCGACAAACTGAAACTGCTGCCCAAACTGGGCGAGTTTGCCTCCTGGATGCCGAAAGTAAAGAGCGGCCGTGGCGCTTGCCAGGAAGTGATCTGGCAGGGAGCGGAGGCAGATATCAACAAACTGCCCGTAATTACCTGCTGGCCCAAAGACGGCGGTCCTTTTGTGACCCTGCCCATCATCCACACCAAAGATCCGCACACCAATACGCGCAATGTGGGCATGTACCGCATGCAGGTGTTTGGTCCGCAGCTTACCGGCATGCACTGGCACCGCCATAAAGTAAGCGCCAAACATTTTAGCGAGTACAAGAAGATGGGCGTTAAAATGCCGGTAGCGGTGGCGCTGGGTGGCGACCCGGTATATGCTTATTCTGCAACGGCTCCTTTGCCAGAGAATGTTGATGAATACATGCTGGCAGGTTTTCTGCGCAAGAAGAAAGTAGAGCTGGTAAAATGCATTACACAGCCAGCTATCGAAGTGCCGGCCGATGCCGATTTCGTGATCGAAGGGTACGTAGACCCCAACGATGAGTTGATCTGGGAAGGGCCGTTTGGCGATCATACCGGTTATTATTCCCTGCCCGACTGGTATCCCAAATTCCACATCACGGCTATCACCCACCGCAAGAAGCCAGTGTATCCTGCTACCATCGTAGGCATTCCGCCACAGGAAGACGCCTGGCTGGGTAAGGCTACCGAACGCATCTTCCTGGCCCCCATCAAAATGACGATGGTGCCTGAGATCGTCGATATGGACATGCCCGTGGAAGGCGTGTTCCACAACCTGGTGATCACGAAGATCAATAAAGAATATCCCGGCCAGGGACAAAAAGTGATGAATGCCATGTGGGGCGCCGGTCAGATGATGTTCAATAAGATCCTCGCCCTCACAGATGGGCAAACACCTATTACTGATTACAAGGCACTCGCTCAATACGTTTTTAAACACCTCAATCCGGCAACGGATATCTATTTCTCGCAGGGTCCGATGGATGTGCTCGACCATAGCTGCAGCAAGCTGGGCTTTGGCGGTAAAATGTGTATCGACGGCACGAAGAAGACCGAAGAAGAGATCGATGATACGTATGCGCTGACTGCTGTACACCTTACGGTTGATGATAAACTGATCCACGAACAGTTTGCGGAGATCAGCAGCGTCAATACCCAATTGCTCGCCCTGGATATACCCTGCGTGGTGGTCTCGGTGAAGAAAGAACGTAAGGGGCATGTAAAAGAACTGCACCAGCAGTTGTGCCAGTCGCACGTGATAGAGGGTGTAAAAGTGGTCTTGTATGTTGAGCACACGGTAGATGCCAATGACCTGCCTGTAGCCTTGTGGCGTTTTTGCAATAACCTCGATCCGCGCCGCGACAGCCTGCCTTTTGAACAGCTGTCGTTGCAGCAGCCCGGTAAGAAATGGGCCTGCATGGGCTTCGATGGTACCATCAAGACAAAGGCGATCGATGATTTTCAGCGCGACTGGCCCAATATCATTGTGGCGGCCGATGAAACCATCGAGTCGGTTGACAGGAAATGGAATACGCTGGGACTGGGTGAATTCCTGCCCTCGCCATCCCTGAAATTCAAAGGGCAGATCTACGGCGAAGAGGCGGTCGTGGAGAATGCTGAATAGAATAATACCAAACTAAATACTAAAGGCCGTTTCGCTGTGATGCTGAAACGGCCTTTTCGTTACCGGCAGGGATTTGCCTGTTCGTTTTATTGTTTCTTGATGACGATGCGTTGTGCATCGTCGAGGTTTACGTCTTCGAAAAATTTCTTGACTGCAGCGTAGTCGGCAGCAGGTATCTTTTGTTGGTGCAACGTAAGGGATGTGGTGGAAAGGATCGCCTTTTTGCTTTCATCGTACCAGCATTTGGTATGGTAGCTGGCATAGTCGCATCTAAAGTCTTTGGTTTGCGGTAAAGCGTCTACCACGAATCCTTCGGGCAATTGGATCAACGTGGTATCCGTATTGGTATAAGGCGACGTGAAGTAATAATCCCGCTTACGGTTCTCTGCCTTCGGCAGCTTGTATCCGCCTATCTTATGTTGGCGTGGGCTAAGGAACATCTTGTTGCCGGCTATGAACTCGGGTATTTTCTCTACAGCCATCTCGAGGTCGGCCCCTATGATAGCGGAGTTTTCCTTTTTAAGGAGACTGAACTCATCAGGTTGTTTATAGCCCAGGCCATTTATGATAAAAGTTTTCTGGTCGTCCTTCTTTTCAGCAATAATTGCATCGATGAGCATCTTGAAACGGCCCGTACCGGTGAGGGAACTCACTACCTTTCCTGATCCATCTGCTTCCAGGGCTACTGTGGTGTGCACATCAAATTTGTTGGCCGACGCCCGGCTGGTAGGTGTGGCTACCAGTGCGCCACCATTTTCCGTGATCACGAGGGCGTTCCTGTTTTCGGTACTGGAACTAAGGAAATTAAAATCGATCACTTTGCTGGTGCATTCCAACCAGATCGTGTCTTTGGCTTGTGGCACACACAAGATCACGTGATTGAAATCGTTCATCGGGAAGCCTGGATCGAGTGGTATGGTATTGACTTGTGATTTAATAAGTACGGCATGGCTTCTTACGCCAACAGCTTTCAATGCCGCTTGCATATAGTTGGTAAGCCCCTTGCAATCGCCATATTTCTTTTGGTCTGTAAAGTCTGCCGGCAACGATCTCCAGCCGCCAATACCCAATGAAATGGCTACGTACCTGAAATTGTTTTGCAGGTAATTATAGATGATGCGCACTTTTTCGGCGTCATCTTTAGCATCTTTTACGAGGTTGTTCAAAAATACCTTTCGATCTTCCGGTAATACATCCAGCCCTTTGTGCATTTCATTGTACCAGATGCCGAGGTTTTTCCAGCTCGTCATATCACCTTCATAAGCGCCCATTTTGAATTTGGTGGCAGCTAAAATAATACGGGGATATAGATACTCATAGCCAGCAGTGCCTTCTTCCGATTCGATAGCTGGCAGGTTACTGACCGACCATTCATAGGTCTTGTATTTCTCGTCTTCCGTAATTTTGGGCGATAACTTGATATTCTGTTCCTTGTACCGCAAGTCAAGTCCCTTGGGTACTTTCACGGTAAAAATGGATTGTTGTATCGCTTCATCAGTACCGATGATGTCGTATGATGGCATGAAGAGCGATCCCTTGAATTTCTTCTCATAGGTGATATCTACGGTGACAGGGTAGGAGGGGGCCGGAATCCTGATATAGGCGGATTTGTTGTCGTCGATCAGCGATTCGCCACTGCCGCCGCCATAGGTGATCAGGTCTTTTTTCTTATACTTGTTGATCTGTTTACCAAGCTTGTCATACACTTTTATCTCTACATCTTCGAAAAAGAAGAACTTATTATCGAAGTGAATGCCCCATTCGAGCTTGTCGGCTCCATCGGCATCTAAAACGGTGAAAATTTCCTGTACTTTATAATAAGCCTTATCAATATCAGTGATCTCGTAAAAGCTGTGCTCGTACCGCTTTACTACGTGGGCATTCTTCTTCAATGCCTCGGGTATGGTTGCTGCATCCAGCGAGACTGGCTGAGCTTTTGTCAACAAGGCCAGGGCCAGGACGGGTAGGGTCAACAACAGTCGTTTTCTCATCGTGTTACTTTTTCTTGAATACAATTTGCTCATTGAGCAGTTCAAACATCTTCTTGTAAAATTCCTGTAATTCGCCATATTCGTCAACCCTGTACAGACTCTTCTTCAGTTCAATCCGCACGCGGGCAAGTATTTTGCCAGTATTGGCATCATTGAAAAGCTCCCGCACGAAGACAACCGTCTTGTCGGAGTTGACCAGTTGCAGCGATTTGGGCAGTGCATCTACGTTGTAGCCCTCGGGAATGTCCACGTAGGTGCTGAAGCTGATGTTCTGGCGGTAACCAAAGTTCACATCACTGAAACGGGTGCCCGCAACAAAAGGATTGCTTTCGTAACCGGAGAACAGGTTGATCGGTACAAACACATAATCACCCGTATTGGTAACGGGCGCGTAGAAATGGATCTGCTGGCTCAGCGGCAGGCTGTCTTCTTTCTCGTTTTTGAGCGCGATACTATCAACTTTCATATTGGTTCCTACGCTCGTGAAGCCATCGACATACCGCTGCCGGCCCTTGTACCAATCGCGAAGTCGTTCGAGGCGGGCATACTGCAGGCTGTTCACATACGCTGTGCCTTCCAGCAGCTGGTTGGCGCCCAGTTTCAACGACAGCGTGATATTCTCCCTGAACTGTAGCGACTCGTCGGTAATATTCACCAGGCCGCCCTTCTTGCGGTTTACGATGAGGCCGGTCGTGTTCAAAACGTCAAAAGGAACCATGCCGGGCTGTCCGCCCGACTCTGTGGCGTCGAGATAGTATTTCTTATCACCAATCACCACTACCACGTAGGTGGCGCTGAACTGGTCAATAAAAGGGTACTGCGTTTGCACCTTGCCATGCTGGCGCTCGCTGATCAGTACCGGATAAGCTTCCAGCCCGGCTTCGAGCAGCAGGTTGAGCAGTACAAAGTTTACCTCCGTAATATTTCCTTTTTTCTTGCTCCAGGCCGATTTCACGCCGTCGCCGCTGTTGCGGCTATTGAAGCCGTTCCAGGTCATATTATTACGGGTGTAATAGTAGATCTTTTTCATCTTATCCTCCGGAGCGGGTACCAGTTTCAACAATAGCATCAGATCTTCCGTACCGCTGATGCTTTTGCCAATCTGCGTACCGAAGTAGGGATCACTGTTCAGTTCTTTGATCACCTCTTCCCAGGAGGTCATATACTTCTGCTTGCCAAATCCGCCGTTGTTATAGCCCGCCAGTTGAAAAGTGGCGCGCTGCAGGTAATCTTTACGGGCGTCCATATAAGGTTCGTCGCGCAGGCCGGGAATGTTCTTCATTTCGAGGAACAATTTTCCAGGCTCTTTTTTTACCGTAATAGGCAGCTGGTCGCTTTTGTACACCATGTAGGCAAATTCGGTGTTGGGGGGGATGGAAAGGTCGAACTTGCTTTGCACGGTGGGCAGTTCCTGCTGGAACCGCCATTCTTCCAGGGCCTGAATGCTCTTTTCAATGCTGCGGTATTTGTATTCGACAATGCTGCCCGGTTTTACACCGGGAAACGCAAACCGCTTGGCGTGCCAGTATTGATTGAGCGGCTGGTTATAGATCGACTTGCGGTCTACCGTATGCATCGTTAGCGTGCCATCTTCGGTGAAATTGTAGGCCAGCGCCTCAATGTCGTCGATATACTGGAAATCATTGCGCATTACGTACGGGATCTGCACATTGGCAAATTCCATCCCTTTTTCCTTCAGGATCTTGATGCGGAGGTGCCGGTAGGTGACCAGGTGATGTTCTTCGTTGTGGTCAACGACGGCTTCATCCAGCAGCACGATCGCCACGGCCTCACTATCGAAGGAACACACTTTCAGTTCCTTTTCTTCTTTGGTCAGCTTACCCCAGGTCTCAAATTCGGGCTGCGCCCAGGCTGGTAATGCAGATAGCAGCGCCAGCAGTGGCAATAGGGTTCTCAAACGACAACGGGTTACGATCAACTCCAGGTTCATGCAGATCAGGATTTAGCTTTTTTTCTGATGGCGTACTGCTCATTGAGCAGGGCAAACAATTGCTTGTAAAATTCCTTAAAATCCGGGTATTCTTCCGGGCTATAATAAGGTTTCGAAAATTCCAGTGATATACGAACGGCCAGTGTATTCTTTTCGGCGTTCACCCGGCGGGTAATGGAAATACTGGTATCGGGCATGATCATCCGGATGCTTTTGGGCAGGGCCTCAAACTCATACGATTCCGGAATAGTTACATTCGCTACGATCTGGTAATTCTGGTTGGTGCCAAAGAATACATCAGAAAACCGGGTATCGGCCAGGAAGGGATTTTTCTCCAGTCCGGTAAAGAGGTTAACGGAAAAATACTTGTAATCGCCCGAGCTGTTCACCGGCAGGTTGAAGCCAACATTCTGGGTAAGCGGCAGAGAATCTACTTCTTCATTCTGCAGTACAAGGCTGTCGATCTTCATGCCCGGTATATTCTCGGTAAAATACCTTTCAATGAATTTGTCCTTGCCCTGTTTCAGGGTAGGCAAACGGCGCACACGGGAGTAATCGAAGCTGGTTACGCTGGCATTGCCTTTCATAATACCCGCTTCGTTGATCTCCGACATCATGATCACTGTTTCACGCAAATGGGGTTTTTCATCCCAGAGTACGCGCCAGCCCCATTGGCCGGTATCAAATTTTTCGATCAGCAAGCCTTCCGAATACATTACTTCATAAGGTATCAGCGAAGAGGGGGTATAATGTTCCGTGGCATCCAATACATATACACGTTCTCCAATCGTAACGTAGGCCAGCACCTTGTCGAAGTTGCCGATATCGGCAAAAGACGTGTTCACGCGACCGTTGCCGCGCGTGCTCACCAGCAGGGGAGAGGCTTTTAGTCCGGCATCCTTAAGCAGGTTCACCAATATAAGGTTGATCTCGCCCGATGTGCCTTTCTTGTCTTTCCAGGCAGCACGTACACCATTAAGTGCCCAAATATTGCCGAGGTTATTCCATTCCATGTTCTTGCGAACATATTGGTGTATGGCTACCATTTTCTGATACGGATCTGTGAGCTTTTGCAAGCTGGCGTCGAGATCGGCTGTACGGGGAATATCCCTTTTCATTTGAATGCCAAAATCTTCGTCTTCCACCAGGGCCTTGATCACCTGCGGCCAGTTCGAAATAAGGCTGCGGCGGGGAACGCCCGGAAAGTTCAGTGCAATGAGTCGTGTCTCAACCCTTTGCAGGTAGTCATCATCGCACGTAATATAGGCTTCATCGCGTAGCGCAGGGATGTTTTTCATAGAAATGGCCCTTACATTACGCCTTCCCTTGCTTTCATCTTTTTGTTCAACCGGCAATACGCATAGAGGGTTGGCAGTAAACTCCAGTTCCTCCGGAAAGTCGATGCGGTATCGGCTGTATTTAACGGGGATGGAGCGTTGAAAGTACCAGTCGATCAGCGCGATATTGGTGCGGGTGTATTTGTATTCGATAATGCTGCCGGCCTTTACTTCGGGAAACGTAAATACCTGTTCGGAAACACGTTTATCAATCTGCTTTTCGTAGACCAGCTTTTTTTCTACTTTGGTGGTTACGATATTGCCGGCGGCATCGAGGTTATAAGTGGCTGCCGTAAGTCCTTTGATGTTCTGCTGGCCACGAAAACTTACATAAGGGATGTGGATATCGGCCGATTTAAGGCCCTTATCCTTTAAAATCTTAATGCGTATATGACGTACCAGCTCCAGCGAATACATATTATCGAGGTAGGCTTCACCCACATCAAATAGTACCACGGCTTCGGCATCCTTGTCAAAATCACATTCTTTCATCTGCAGATCGGCCTTTTCTACGGTACCGAAGGCAGGAATGTCTTTGTCTTTTTGTGCTAATACAGGCAGCGCAAGCCCCAACAATGCAATGAGGGCCATTGATTTTCTCATATTTTGGGTTTAGTTTTTGAACCTGGGAGGTTCACCGGCTGCTATAGTCTAGCCATATAACGCTGGATTTAACAGCCTATTATACAAAGCCTCCCGAAGAAATTAAGATTTTTTTACTGGCATATGTGGATGCCGGAGGTTAGTTTTGTACATGGAGGCGGATGGTTGGAGACAGGCGCATGCAGGTATCCGGGCACGCGGGGCCGGCGGTTGTGGTAGGGTTGCATATCAGGGGTTATTTGGCAGCAATAATAAGAAAAAAAATAAACGCATAAATATTAAAAAATAAAGCACTTGATCATGTTCGTGAAAACATCATTTATGGCGATCTGTTGGGTGGCGCTGGCCGGTTTCGGGTACTCTCAGACGAAGAAAAACGGTCCCGTGAAAACGATGGCGGCAAAACCGGCAGCAGCTAAGTCCAAACCTGTTGCGAATACTGGCCCGGTGGGCAATACGCTGCTGTTCGAAATAACCGGCAAGGGCCTCAAAGCTCCCTCGTACCTTTTTGGTACCATGCACATTCTTTGCGATAAGGATGCCACGTTGAGCCCTAACCTGAAAAAGGCTATCAAGGATGTTCAGGTGATCTATTTTGAGCTGGACCTCGACGATATGGGCGAAACGATGGGCGCTATGAAATACCTGCGCATGAACGAAGGTCAAAAATTACAGGATCTGCTCACACCCGCCGAATACGCCCGGGTTGAGCAGTACTTCAAAGACAACAAATCTCCCTTACCGCTGTCGTTTATGAGCCGCTTTAAACCCTATTTCATTTCGGCCCTCATCGGTGAGCAGGTAATGACCTGCGGCAGCGAGCAGAAGAACGGCATGGAACAAAAGATCATGAAGGAAAGCCAGCAATACGAGCGGGAGATTAAAGGACTGGAGACGGCCGAATACCAGGCCGGCCTGTTCGACAGCATCCCCTACAAGAAACAGGCGCAGGACCTGGTGGCCTATATCGACAGCATCGACAACTACAAGAAAGCTACCCTCGAAATGGTAGAAGTGTACAGGAAGCAGGATCTTAAAGGAATGGATTCGCTGGTCAATAAAACCGATCCCGGCATGGAGCAATATATGGATCTGTTGTTATATAATCGGAACCGCCGCTGGGTAGCCAACATGCCCAATATCATGGGACCCCGGACTGTGCTCTTTGCCGTTGGGGCGGGCCACCTGAGCGGAGAAGAAGGGGTGATAGCCCTGTTGCGTAAAAAGGGTTATACCGTAACGCCGCTGAAGAATTAATGGCTGATTGTTAACCGGTTTTGCCGGTTTCTTGAAATATAAAAGGGGAGGTGGACATGGAGTCCGCTTCCCCTTTTAATTACTTGACGATATAGGCTTAGAATTGCTCCAGGCCGCTGAAGAAGAAGCTGCCTTCGATGGCTGCATTCTCATCGCTGTCGCTGCCATGAACGGCATTCTCACCTAAAGAAGTGGCGAATAATTTACGGATGGTACCTTCCTCCGCCTGGGCAGGGTTGGTAGCGCCGATCAGCTTGCGGAAAGCGGCCACGGCATTATCCTTTTCCAGGATAGCTGCAATGATCACACCACTGCTCATGAAAGACACCAGCTCTCCGTAGAAAGGGCGTTCTTTATGCACAGCATAGAATTCACCGGCTTTTTCAGCGCTTAATTTTGTTTGTTTTAAGGCTACGACGCGGAAACCTTCTTTAACGATCCTGTCCAGGATAGCTCCGGCATGACCATTTTTCATTGCATCCGGCTTGATCATCGTAAACGTGCGATTGCTCATATAATTAAACTCGATTTTGGGCGCAAAGATATGGGGAGATTTCGGATTTGGCTATTGGACTTTATTTACGCAACTTTGCCCACATTTTATGCTACCCATTCAGGAATTATATCCATTACTATCAACCCCCCGCCGCGTGGTGATCACAATGCACCAGAAACCAGATGCCGATGCAATGGGATCAGCGCTGGGGTTGTATCATTTTCTCTGTCAGTTTGGCCACCAGGTAACTGTTGTTTCTCCCACCAACTGGGCCCGCTGGCTCAACTGGATGCCGGGTTGCAATACCGTAGTCGATTTTGAAATGTACCGGGAGAAGGCAGAGCGAATTTTAGACGAAGCAGAATGGCTTTTCTGTCTGGATTTCAATGTGTTGATCCGTACTAAGAATATGGCGCCCAAGATCCGGTCGCTGTCCTGCACCCGCATCCTCATCGATCACCACCAGCAGCCCGAGGTGGCCAGCTTTGCCTACGGCATCAGCGACACCGCCAAGAGCTCAACCTGCGAAATGGTGTACGATTTCATTACCGGCTCGGGCCATGGCGACAAGATCAATATCGACATTGCCGAATGCCTGTACGCAGGGGTGATGGCCGATACCGGTTCGTTCAGGTTCCCTGCAGCCAGTGCAGCCGTGCACGCGATGGTATCCGACCTCAAGGCCCGCGGCCTCAACCATACCCAGGTGCATGAGAACATCTATGACAACTTCCTCGAAAACAGGTTGCGTTTCATAGGTCATGTACTCCTGCATCGCATGGAAGTGTATTATGAGTACAATACCGCCCTCATCGCCATCAGCAAAAAGGACCTGCTGCGTTACGAGATCAAGACCGGCGACTCCGACGGACTGGTCAACTATCCCCTCAGCATCCAGGGCATTAAGCTGGCTGCACTGGTGATAGACCGCGACGAAGAACGTAAATGGAGTTTCCGCAGCAAGGGCGATTTTGACGTCAATACCTTCGCGCGTAAATTTTTCGAGGGTGGCGGGCATTTCAATGCAGCCGGCGGACGCAGCAGTGCGCCCCTCGACCAAACCGTGCAGGATTTCCTCGAGGCCATGAAAGAGAGCGCCCCGGCCCTGCAAGATTAAGCGTAGTTACAAATAACCATAACCAGTCATTATTTTATTGCCGCTCAGGAAGTGGCAGGAGACCTATAAAAACAATTAATTCAAAATGAAAAGAACATCGATTCTTCTTGGTAGCCTGGCAATCATGCTGTTGATGGCAGCTTGTTCCGGCGGTGGATTCAAAAAAACAAAGAGCGGACTGCTGTACAAAATTGAATCCGACGGAAAAGGAAAAGCTGCCAATCGCGGCGACATCCTGAAACTGCACTTTGCACAACGCCTCAAAGGCAAGGGCAAGGATTCATTGTTGCGTGAATCATTTGGTAAAATGCCATCTTATGCTAAGGTTGACAGCGTAGGACCCGTATATGATCCTTCCGAGATCTTCCGTTTGCTCCGCAAGGGCGATAGCGCTACCGTAGTAGTGGCTGTTGATACCCTGCTGAAAAGGAACCCCGGTCAATTGCCTCCGTTCCTCGGCAAAAAGGACCAGATCGTTCTTACCATCAAAGTACTGGACGTATTTACTGCCGATAGCCTCGCACAGGCCGATAACATGAAGGAAATGGAGAAAGAGCAGGCCCGCGCACAGGTTGAGCAACAAAAGCTGGCCGCCGAAGGCGAAAAGCTGAAAGCGCCTGCTACCAAAGAGATCGAAGAATACCTGGCTAAGAACAAACTTTCTGCTGTAAAAACTGCAGGCGGAACATTTGTAGTGATCAAGGAACCCGGAACCGGTATGAAGGCCGATTCAGGCAAGAAAGTAGCCATTAAATACACCGGCAAACTGTTCCCTTCTGGCAAAGAATTCGAATCGAACATGGATGGCAGCCGTCCTCCTTACGATGTGGTCCTCGGCACTGGCTCTGTGATCGCTGGTTGGGATGAAGGTCTTACCTATTTCAAGAAAGGCGGAAAGGGTACCCTGTATATTCCTTTCTTCCAGGCTTATGGCGACCGTCCCGGTCCTGGCCAAAAGCCTCATGAGAGCCTGATCTTCGACGTAGAAGTGGTAGACGTTACTGATGCCAACGCGCCTCAGGCCACGCCTCCTCCTCCGCCACCGCAAGAGCCCGCTAAGAAGCCCTAAGTAATTTTATAAGGCAATAGAAAAGCGCCTGATCCATCTGTATGGGTCAGGCGCTTTTTATTTGGAAGGTGCTCCAAAGTGGCAGGGATGGCAGGTGCCGTCCATGGTGTAGGTCCACGCGATGGTCGTTCCGTTGCTGCCTGCCTGTTGGAGCCTCCTAATGATGGTTTGCCCGAGGTGACTACTTCTCGCGCAGCTCCAGCTGCAGGATGGGGAAGTCTTTGCCTTCGCTGTCCTTCTCCAGACGGTTGACCACGGAAAAGCCCAGCTTCTCATAAAATTGCAGCGCATCGGGATTGTGCTCGTTCACATCCACTTTGGTAACCTGGTGTTCGTCTATGGCAAACTCCATCAGTAAACGACCATAGCCCCGGCCAAAATACTTCGGGTCAATGAACAGCATTTCTACTTTGCCTTCGTGAATACCGAGCAGCCCGGCCACGGAATCGTATTCCTGCAGGTGCAGGTAATACAGATCGACCAGGTCGAAGTATAGTTCGAGGATGCGTTCCCGGAAATAAAGAATGTCTTCGTTGGTGAGGAAGTGATGGGTAGCCCGTACCGAGGCTTCCCAGATATCGATCAATATAGGATGGTCGGTTTTTGTGGCTTTTTTGATCTGGACGAGGTAGGGCATGTGCAAATATAGCCAGAAAATAACGTGGAGATGATCCCCGAATTCGTGTAACTCATTGAGTGTGGGTGGAATAGGAGTGGTTCACATGCTGGGGGTTGCACTGTGCAGTGGGTATCAGTGCAACCCTGAGGCTTATAGCAGGCAATAACAAGCGGACTATACGTGACCTAATAGGCAGAAAGCCTTGTTAAATATTTACATCTCTTACCTAACGCTTGTCGGGCTAATCTCATCAATTACAATTTGCAATTGACCGGCCAGGTAAACACAACGGCTTTCAAGTTCAATAAATTTCTTTGCGTGATACTCAGGAGTTTTGCTGCCTTCTTAATATTTGAAGGGTTCATTGATCCTTGTTGACCAACCGCATCCTGAACAGCTTTGAAAGTGGCAGTAACTGCAATGGTCATTTGATCTACCATTCTATAAAACACAACATCATCTGTATATATTTTCTTAAGGATTAAAGCGAGCTCCTTCTGATTTTGTTTAGCCTTTACCCGCTAATAGCCTAAACAAACTACCAATGTTACTTTTTTGCACCGGCCTTATTTGCCAATTTAATTGCATGTACGCGAATACCCGTTATAAAACCTGTTTTGCTTTAGTTTAACGAAATAGGTGGAAATATCCTGCTATACATCGAGAACGATTAAGCAAGAGCATTTTGCAGGCGACTTTAATGAAAGCTGGTTTAGAGCTCAGTAAGTTGCGTATATTTACGAGTAAGCGGCAGCATGAAACAAACACTTCAAACATATTTAACAGTACTGACCTTACTTTTTATAGGATGTAGCGGACATGACAAACAAAGGATTCGACTTTCAGGCTTTAATGATAAAAATGAAGTAATTTATGAGACGCAAGTTGCCAATTTCATATTTAGTAAAAGCTCTCTTATAGACTATTGCAACAAAAAAGATACTGCTGAACACAATAATTTTATTTACAGACAAGTTGTTGACTATCTAAATAAGTATCAAAGCAATTCAATTATAATTCCTGACACCTTAGGGACAGAATTAGTTCCTGATAGTACCATTAATTTCCGAAGTAAGGATAGTACAATAATTAGAATTAGAAATCAAAAAAGTGAATACGCTTATGTTACGGACGCATTAGATTGGACACTTCTTGACTTAATTCAAAATGGAGAAATAAAGGTTTATGACAAAAAAGAAAGCAAGTTCGTGGAGTATATTTTTCTTGACGAAATAAACACAAGTAGTTATGGTGCTGCCCACATACTTTTGCCTAATGGCTCCTTAATTTTTTCAAAAATGAGATGGATTGAATAGTGACCGATATAGCCGCTTACATGCCTTTTGTATTATAGGGAGCCCGACCGAATGCAAAGCCCCAAACCCTCGATACCTGAACCTATTTGAATTTGTGCACCTCTCTTTTCGAACCGACACAAGTTATTATGCAGCAATCAATTGAAGACCAATAGGAAATGCAAAATAGTTTCTTTGAAACTACAAACCCTTCAAATCCAAGGATCTGAAGGGTTCATTTTTTATAGTCGGCGGGAATTATTCAAACGTCTGCGCAAAACTAAGCCGGTTGCCTTCCGGGTCGATCACGGTAAAATCGCGCAAACCCCAGGGATGGCTTACGGGCGGAGCAGGTATGGACGCACCCTTGGCCATGAGTTCGCGGTGCAGGGCATCCGCATCGCGGATGTAGCAGCAGCAGCTGCCGATGCCGGTATGCACAGGCGTTCTTTGAATGAGTAAGAGACGTACACTGTCGCGGTCCATAACGCCCAGGTCATGCTGTGCGTAATTGATGCTAAAGCCCAGCACATCGCGGTAATAGGCGATGCCGGCGGGCACGTTGGTCAACGGCATTTCGGGCATGATCTTTCTAAGCTGGCCCACACCCGCTTCGCTATGCACCTGCTCATAGAACTCATGGTACGATTTGCCAAACCAAAGTATATGACCATCGGGGTCCTGCACGGAAAAGAACTCCACCTTGATCCAGTTCACCTTTTCCGGGGCAGTTGCCTTGCCGCCGCGGGTGGTAATGGCGGCATGCGTCGTCCATACATCGTTCACTTCGAAATAAACGAGGGAGGGAGGGGGAGTGGAGTCGTTGGCCACCTGTTCTAGCACGATCTGCGCCGGACCATTAACCAGGATGACCTCCTGGCCACCAGCAGCTGTTGCATCAGCCTGAAAGCCCAGCACCTCTTTATAAAATGCAATGCTGCTCTCTGTATCGCGCACCAGCAGTGTGCGGCTTACCGGAGCCGTTATTGCCGGCGGTGTACTATGTTTGGATGCTGCCATAACTCATCTGTTTAGGTAGTGGCCCCATACCGGCGAAACAGTGCATCGAGCCGGCCGATCCGCTCGGGGGTAAAATCGCTGTTGTGCTGCAGCCAGCCGAGCATGCCCTCATCGATGGGAGCACCTCGCTGCAGCATCGACTCCATCATCGCGTAATAATCCACCGGTCCTTCGGGCCAGCGGTATACTTCATCACTATTCGCAAGCGCCCAAATGGCACAGCCGATCGCATTGCCGCCATAGCTGTTGCGAACGGACAGCGAAGCCCCACGGTCCATCAGCAATTCAATAATGGCCGCATGGCCGCCTACCAGTCCCCAATGCAGCCCATACATACCATCTACCGCCATATTGGGATCGAGGCCACGGTCGAGCAGGAAGGCCACCACTTGCGGATGGCCATATTCACAGGCCCAGACAAAGCCATTTTCCAACTGATGGCGGGTAGCATCGGGCTTCAGCGTACCATCGGCATTGAAATACTCCTTTACCCGGTCCAGTTGTCCCGTACCGGCCGCCCCTTCCAGATCGGTAGGCGCTCCTTTGCGGAGCAGGTAATCGGCCGCTTCGGGGCGGCCGTTGTGCAGGCATCCGTTGATCAGCGAATCGCCATTACCGGCTATGCGTGGGTGCGAGAAGCTCGCACCGGCTGCTATCAGCAAATCGAGCATGGGTATCAGTATACCTGCCTTGGCAGGATGAATACTCGTAGCTACCAAACCAAAAGTGGTGCTGCCGCCATACATATCGGCCACGGCGTCTACTTCCGCACCTGCTGCCAATAAAAGTTGTAATACTTCAATGCCATTGGCCGGATACTTTTGCCGGTATCCCTCCACACCGTTGGTGCCACAATAATGCAATAAGGTGGAGTGATGAGAACGCACCGACCTATCACTGATCAACGTGGGATTTGCCTGCAACAAGGCCTTCAGTAAGGAAATGTTGCCCTCCACGATGGCGTCTACGGCCTGCTCAAATACCTGAACATCCGAACCCCTGGTCGTGACGGCTGTATTCCAGCTCACCAGTTCATCCCAGCTTTCAAACGAATACAACCAGGCCACCACCAACTGAATATCGGCGGGTGTTACCGACAAACGCAGAAATTCATTGTCCGTCAAACGCCACCATGCCGGGTGGCCTTCCTTAACCTGGCGCATAGCCTTTTTATCGCCGGCGCCATAGGCAGCCAGCAAGGCCACACCCTGTGCTTCGTACTCGCCGATACGGGCCGTAATAGGTAACGCTTCGAGCCTCATGGTTATTGATGCGTTTATGATTGGGCGCCTGCTGCACGCAACAGGTTGCCAATATGTACATGTCCTTTATGGTTGGCCCAGGCAAGTGGGGTAGACCAGGGTGCCCCGCTTTTGTTAGGGTCGGCGCCGCTATCGAGCAACAACTCTACCATTTCGGCCTGTCCCCAGCGCGCAGCCAAGCCCAGTGGGGTCGACTGGTATTCATCGTCTATGTCATCGAGCCTCGCGCCATGCTTCAGCAGCAGTTGTGCTTTTTCCAGCTCTCCCTTCTGCGCCATATCGTGCAATACCGTTACATGATGCCAGCTCATGGTGTTGGGGTCCATGCCCCTTTCCAGCAAAAAGGCTGCCTGCTCGTAACGCTCCAGGTAATAGAACTGCGCCCACTTCAGCACTTTGGGCACCACCGCGCCGTACTGCATCAGCAATTCAATCATCGGATAATTGCCATCTTTGGCCGGCATGGTCAAAATACCTTCACTCCAGAAAAAGGTAAGGTCCTGCGCCAGGGCGGGATTGCCTTTCAATAGGTCAGCCACTTCGTCGATCCTTCCTTCGTCCACGGCTTGTTCAAAAGCGTTGGCCTCTTCGCTGCGGTTATAGTGTATCTCACCATGATCACCGCGGTACTTTACATGCGCGTCATCGTGCAGGTATTCCTGTAAGAGCGCTGCAATATGATGGTGGTTCCTGTCGAGGGCGATGGTGAGCAGGGTATCGAGAAAAGGATAAATTCGGTAGGTGAGGTCAAGCGCTCCCTGGTTCAATAGATACTCCGTGAGGGGCAGGTGCCCTTCCCGTACGGCAAAATGAATGGGCGGGGTATAATTGTATTGGGCGTACAGCAGTCCGGGTTCTGTAGCCGCCAGAGCTTTTACCTTGTCGAGGTTACCGGCATGACTTGCCTCCAACACCTCCCATACCTTGGTGGTAGTAGACAGGCCGCCCGGAATGCTCATGGGCAATTCAACACTCAATTCGATGGGCTTGATCATATGTACCGGTTAATCGATGGGGCAAATGGCGGCAAGTTTCTCCAGGTCGGGCCAGCCATAGCCTCCGTGAAATTCGCCTTTCTTATCGTACAGGCGCTCACCGCGCAATGTTTCATAGAAACGGTTGGAGGGGTTCTGCGGAACGCCAAAAAGGACCATGGAGCCGATGCCCATGCCGAGGAATTTGCGGGCAACATGACCCATCAGCAGACGGCCAAGACCCAGGCGCTGGTATTCGAGCAACAGGTAGATCTGGCTTAGCTGACCGCTGAAATCGGGCAGGTCTTCATGCGCGTACTTCACACCGTGTGCAAAGCCGATGAGATTTCCTTCCCGGTTTTGGATTACAAAGCAAAACCAACTGCCATCCTTGTTGGCGAAAATTTCCCGCCACTGGCTTTCCCTCGTTTCATAAGTAGGTGGGTTGCGGACGGTCCAATAGGTATCGGCCCAGGTTTGAACATGCAGCGCCACCAGGGCCGGGATGTCTTTAGCTTCTGTTTCGCGGATCGTGAACGATTCAAGGGTATTGCCCCATTCGCGCAGCCTACGCAGACTGCTTGCTTTAGTAGGGCGCTTAAGGCCCATGATGAATCGGCCGATGCTCATTTGTATGCGGTTCATGACTATAACGTAACAGCTTTTAAATGCAATAGCGGTTACTTTAAAGTTAACCAATTGCCGGCACCGGTACGCTTTTCGAATGGGTAAAAGGCAATAAAACAGGGCTGCCCGGCCGGGCTGTTGAGCACTGTTGATTGGCTATACTTTCCCTTTACAGTCTGGCCAACCGATGGCAGCAGCCTGTATCCTGAAGTTGGTGCTTAGCGGCTGCTCAAAAAAACATTTTTGATGCCCGGACCGGTTTATTACGTGAACAGCCCGATTACCGGGAAATGCGGAACAGGCGCCAAAGATGGGCACCGGGTGTAGGTCTTTTTCAATTAGATTTACAATGCAACCGGCTAACGCCGTTCCCCTCACCTAATCAATCAACGATGGGTACCACACAGGCGAATCAAACCATGGTATTGCGCAATGCAGACAAAGAACAACTGGAACAGGCCGTGGCCGACAATCACCGTCAATTGTTTTCCTGCAACGCGAAAGCGGTCGGTGGTTTTGTTAATACCATCGATGGGCTTTCCTATTCCTGGACGACGGCCAACGGATCGGCGGTAGCATTCCCTGAACTCTCTACGGGCAATGTGGGCAGCCACCTTGATGCTATGATGGAAGATTACCGGGCGCACGATGCGACAAATATCGGCTACTGGTCGCTCCAGCCGCCGAAGCCTTCCAATATCGGCATCTATTTGTTGGCACGGGGCTTCCAGCCGGGCTGGCAGCCCTGCTGGATGGCGGTCGAGCGACCTGCCCTCCAAACTGGTTTTGCCATGCCGGCCGGACTGGAGATACGTGCCGATAATGACACCAACATTCATGACGTGGCCGGACTTCCTTACGGAGACAATCATGGCGCTTTTTCGGATGCCCTGTTCAAGGCTTATCCCGGCCGGGCGCAAAGATTTGTTGCCTGGCTCGATGGCGTGATCGTGGGACAAACCTGCCTTTTCTTCACCACGGGCGCACTGGGCATTGCGGGCATGTACAATGTGGGAGTATTGCCCATCTTCCAGCGCCGGGGTATCGGCAAAGCGATCGTAGCGGCTGCCTGTCAGTTTGCTTTTGCAAAGGGCTATCACTATGTAATGCTCAATGCCAACCATATCGGCCGGCGCACCTACGAGCAGGTAGGCTTCCGATTCATCAGTTTTGGATGCACGTGGTGGCTGCTCGACAGGAGCTATATTACAAGACCACCATCGCCCGCAATAGTACTGCTGGCTGAAGCCACGGGCAAGGGAAATATTGCTGCCATGGAGACGGCAGGCAAGGAACTTACAACACAGGATCTGGATGAGCCACTGGCCAATGGCATGACCTTGATCCAACTGGCTGCCCATTTCAAACAACCGGCTGCCGCCGAATGGTTATTGCAACAAGGCGCAGCCTGCACGCCGCTGAATGCCTGGGACCTTGGTTGGAAAGATCGCGCTGCCGCCTTATTGAATAACGACCCCGCTGTCGTTAATAGAACCTATTATGATTTTAAAGGCACCCTGTTGCATATAGCTGCAGAAAGGAACGATACGGAACTCGCCAAACTGGCGCTGCAGGCAGGCGTCGACCTGTCAATAAAAGACATACACCATGACTCTACCGGTATGGGCTGGGCCCAGTACTTTGGACGTTTCGCCATCATGGCACTGATCAAAGACAGGCAGCTTAAAGCGGGAGAAACCCAATGATAGCATCAAAAGCAAACGGATTGCGAACGCTCTTTCAAAAGAACAACCTGTTCCATTCCATCTTCTGGCTCATGTACATCATCTGCAGTCGTCACCACGCGTGAGTCCGGGAGGCTACGCCAAAAACTCAGGGGCCGCTCCCCGGGTTTATCCGGATTACGACCCCTGCATAGTGAAAGGTTATGTGGCTGGTTAATGATTAACTCATCACGCCGATCTTCTGTCCCTTCCATTCGGGAAACAGCACCGTATCGTTGTTGATGCGCAGGTGCTTGTCGGCCACTTCGCTAAATACGGCCCTGAAGTCGGTGGTAACGGCCAGGTCGCGACCGTCTTCGAGATTCTCTACGGCCAGTGGATTCACCAAACCATGCACTTTGCCCCCATTTACATCATTGCCCAGGATGAAATTGCAGGAGCCACGGCCATGGTCGGTGCCGCCGGTGCCGTTCTGTTTTACGGTGCGGCCAAACTCGGTCATGGTCATAACGGTAACCTCATCCTGGTAGGCTGCAAGATCGCTCCAGAACGCCTGGATGCAATTGCTGAGGTCCATCACGTTGCGGGAGAAGATACCCGTCATGGCGCCCTGGTTGAAATGGGTGTCCCATCCGCCGGATTCGGCAAAAGCTACTTCCATGCCCACTTCCATCTTGATGAGCTGGGCGATCTGCTTGAGCGAATTGCCCAGCGCACTGGCTGGATATACTATGCCGTTAGCCGGCTTGTAATTCTTGACATCTGTTTTCTGCAACAGCTTGATGGCGTCAAAACTCTCTTTGCCGGTTTTGTTGAGCAGGGCAGAGGAAGTTTGATCATACAGGTCTTCAAAACTTTTAGCAGCCAGGTTGGTACCTGCCGGGTTACCACGCATCTGGATGGCAAAATCCTGCAGGTTGCTGATGGCCACTGAAGGGTTATCGCCGTAAAAAGAACGTGGCATGGAAGAGGTAAGGCTCACGGCGCGGAAGGGCGTGGCATCGTGCCCCAGCAAGCCTACCGCGCGGTTGAGCCATCCGCTCGAAGTGCCCTTGTTGAAAGGGGTACCCGATTCCATGTAATCCTGTGCATCGAAATGCGAACGCGTATTGTTGGGCGAGCCGATGCCATGCACAATGGCCAGTCTTTTTTCGCGGAACAAAGGCTCAAATACCGACATGGATGGGTGCAGGCCAAAGCGCCCGTCGAGGTCGATCAATTGCCCGTTCATGCTGGCCTTGGCGGCTGTCATGAACAGGGTAGGGCGCGCAGCCTTCAGGTAGTCATCCGTAAAAGGCGTAACGGCCATGAGGCCATCCATCGCGCCCCGTTGAAATATGCAGACAAGTATCTTGTTCTTCTTATAAGGACCAATGATCTTCTGGCTTTCGGCTGCCCGGGCAATGAACGTAGGTACGCCACCTACGCCGATCCCAAACAAGGCCAGGCCACCTGATTTCAAAAATGCTCTTCTGTTAGACATAAGATGATGGTTTATTATTTGCGTTGAAATTCCGGTGAGCCAATAATGATACCTACTACCTGCGACAACATCGTATTGTTGCCTTTCGCCATGGGCAGGACAGCATAACTGCTCTTATTGGGGTTCTTCGGAATTTTGTCGGGATTCTTACGAACCTTGTTGCCGTTGCCTTTTTTGGCAAGTTCACCAATTTTGCCAGGTGCACCGGCCTCCGATGCCTCTTCCATCACGACTGCTTCTTCATTAGCCTGCATCATGTTGGCCTGTTGCGAGCTGGTCGTTCTGCCGGCGGCTTCGTCTACTTTTTTATCGAGGTCGGGCGCATTGAGCAATGGCGTCAGTAATTTGATCGAGGGCGCGAGGTTGCGCTCGGGCATGATCATTTTGCCATACGTGCTCAGGGCTGCTTCAGCACTTTCAGGTTCGTGGTGATCGTTCAAGGCATACAGGTCGACTGTAATGCCGGGTATGCGGTTAGAGGCAAGCGCCAGGCCGAAGTTCATGCGGTTCAGCAGAGAACCGGTATTGATCCAGTATTTACCATTGTCGGGGAAGCCCGTAGGCGCCTGGTAATAATAAAGGCGCTGTCCCATCTTGTTGATCCAGTTGTACAATTGGTATGGCTGCCTGATGGTGGCGTTGAGGTTGCGCACCGAACTGATGGCCAGTTCAAAGGGCGACTTCGTTTTCTCGCGCAACGCTTCTTTGCTCCAGAATTCGGGCGCCGTAACCATCGTGATCAACACTTCCCGGATATTGCCATCCTTGGCGAGGAAGGTCTTCGCCATTTTATCGATGAGACTTTTGGGTGGATTGTCGTTGACAAAACGTACCGCGATCTTTTTAGAGATAAACTTTGCAGTAGAAGGATGATGCGCCAGCATATCGAGCAATTCAACCCCTTCTTCATAACCACCGCCATTGAATTTTTTACCCAACACTACTTTGTTGCTGATGTCGTGCCGGTTGGCGGCAAAAAGGAAATCACCGTCGCGCACATATCCCTGGCGGGCCATTTTTTCTTCACCCAATCTTTCCAGTTGTTTGCGGGCAGCATTGGCGCCGTAGTCGTTGAAGGGATAAACCGTCCAGCCGGTCAGTACTTTCGCAGCCTGGGTAACATCCTGTTGCGAATATCCGCCATCAACACCCAGCGTATGCAGCTCCATGACCTCACGCGCATAATTCTCATTGAGGCCACGGGTCTTGCGCAGTTGTTGTTGCTTTTTAAAAGCCATTGCTTTGGCTGAAGTATCCGATTCCATTTCTTTAGCACGGGCTTCCATAGCCTGTTGCAGTTTTGCGGCACGCGGATTGGCCGCCGCCACCTCTTCACCCATACTGGTGAAGTTGTCGAGGTAATACAACATCGCCGGCGATTTGGCGGTAGCTACCAGCATCTTTTCAAAATCACCCAGCACATTGGGGCGTATCACATCCCGCTCATAGGGCAATACGTACGGACCGCAATCATTTTTCGTGAGCGAAACATTGAAATGGTTGAACCAGAAATCGGTGAGCACTTCCTGCAATTGGTTCTCAGAATAAGTGGCCCTCAGTATTTTCTGGTTGAAGAGTTGCGTATACAGGGTTTGCAGGGGTTTCATGTTCTTCTCCTTCATATACGCCTGCAATTTCTCGCGATAAGCCTTCTGGTCCGTATCGTTGACGGAGTCTTTGTTGATGTATCCATCACGCACCGCCATGCGCACGAGCTGGCCTCCCTTGGGATAGATGTCGGAGATCTCTTCGTTGGTAAGCTGGAGAGCGTCGAAAGGAACAAGCAGCTGGCGCAGCGTATCGCTGGTGAGGCCGGCTTCCAGTTGTAGTTTCAGCCATTTTTCGAGGCCCATATCTACCACGCGGTCCACATCGCCAGGCCTTGGCCCGAAGGTAAACCGGTTGAGCAGGTGTGCGGCAGCCTGTCTTTCGGTAAGGCCGGCTTTCTTATACGGTAAACTGAAGTGAACATTCTCCGCAGCAGGTCGCAGCGCAAAGGAACAGGCGATGGCGCCCATTACCAATACCAGGAAGCTGTTGCTGAAAATGCTGATCGCTTTTTTCATATGAGGATTTATTGCTGGTTGAACTCAATACTGTCGGTTGCTGATCGGGGTCATTGTATAGGCGACAAAAAAGAAGCCACAAATGAATAAAACACACTTCCGGTCTTACCCGGACTGTCTTTAACGCTTGCCACTCACTTCAGACCCTGCCCGCTGGGAGAAGTTTAACGTGATTTTAAATTTAATTATTGGGCTGGCCTTATTAACCGCCTGTTAACCAGGGGCCGCAAATGAGAATATCAAACCATGGTTGCCAAGTAATAATGAGGTATCTTTAGGGGGTCGCTGCAGCAATCTTCCAGATGCAGCGGTGAAGGGTCGACAATAGATTTCAAAAGTCTTATATTCAACCAGTAGTGCATGTTGATAGATGCTTATAAGAGGGTTCATGATTATCTGAGGATCTCACTTACCGACAGTTGCAACCTGCGGTGTTTCTATTGTATGCCCGATGAAAAGATATCCTGCATGCCGCACAAGCACCTGATGCAGCCCGATGAGATCGATCATATTGCGGCCTTGTTCGTGCAACTGGGCGTAAAGAAGATCAGGCTCACCGGTGGCGAACCGCTGGTGCGCAAAGAAGCCGGCACCATTATCCGCCACCTTGGTAAATATCCGGTGGAGCTTACCATGACCACCAACGGAGTGCGCCTGCACGAGTTTGCCGATGACCTCCGGGACGCCGGGTTACGCTCTATCAACATCAGCCTCGATACACTGCAGGAAGAAACGTTCAAATTCCTTACACGCCGCGACCATTTCCATCAGGTATACAAGAATATCCTGGAGGCCGCACAGCAGGGAATGCGCGTAAAGGTGAATGTAGTGGCCATGAAAGGCATCAACGATGGCGAGATCAACGATTTTGTGGCACTCACCAAAGACCTGCCGCTGCACATCCGCTTTATCGAATTCATGCCCTTTACCGGCAACCATTGGGATCATGCCAAAGTGATCGGTCTGGATGAGATACTCGAAATTGTCGGCAGGCAATACGCCTTTGAACCGATCAAGCATAAAAAGCACGATACAGCCAAGAACTTCCAGGTAGCTGGTCATACAGGCACCTTTGCGGTGATCAGCACCATGACCAAACCCTTCTGTGATGATTGCAACCGGATGAGGCTGACGGCAGATGGCAAAATGAAGAACTGTCTGTTCTCCAAAACCGAGACCGACCTGCTGGGCGCCCTGCGCAGAGGAGAAGACCTGGTACCCCTCATCAAAGAATGTATCGCCAACAAGGCTGCCGAAAGAGGCGGTCAGATGGGGGAAGACCTTGATCATCTCGATCCGGATCGTATACAGAATCGCTCCATGATCGCTATTGGAGGATAAGCCTGTATCCAAACCATAAATAACCTGTACTGCATGACCAAACCTACCATTACCATTGAGTACTGCCCCAAGTGCGGCTGGATGCTGAGAGCCGCTTACATGGCACAGGAACTGCTCACCACCTTCAGCGAAGAACTTAAAAGCGTAACCTTATTGCCTTCCGAAACAGGCGGCCGCTATACTGTATACATCAACGACGAGGTCGTGTTCGACCGCAAGGAAACCGGCCACTTTCCCGAGATCAAAGAATTGAAACAACTGGTACGTGATGTAGTGAACCCCGCCAAAAGCCTTGGCCATTCCGATAAGAAATGATGAACCCAAAGCAAGAAACACCCGGAATGCTGCCCGTGCAGGAAGCGCGGCAGCTGATATCGTCGCATACATCACTGCGAACAGCGGTCAATACACCGCTCGAGCAAACCCTGGGCCGCGTATTAGCCACCACCTTGTACGCCCCGGTTTCCATACCCATTTATGAGCAATCGGCCATGGATGGTTATGCACTGCAGTTTGATGGATGGCAACAACAGGAGCACCTGGAAATAGCAGGCGAAATGGCGGCAGGAGCCACCAGCAGACTGTCCATCGCCCCGCACCAGGCTGCGCGCATCTTTACTGGTGCACCGCTGCCCGATGGAGCCGATACCGTCGTGATGCAGGAGAAGGTAAGGGTGCATGGTGATCGCCTTCTCATCGAAGATGCCGAACTCGCCAAGGGATCGAATGTACGGGCGGTGGGCTCCGAGATCATCGAAGGGGCGCTGGCTTTGCCACAAGGCGCCTTGCTGACGCCGGCAGCCATTGGGTACCTCGCCGGCATGGGCATTCGCGAACTGCCGGTATATCCTGCACCACGCATTACCGTCATTGTAACGGGCGATGAATTGCAGGCGCCCGGCAAACCCCTTCAGTTTGGGCAGGTATACGAATCCAATTCCTATACCCTGCGCATGGCGCTGCTGCAAATGCAGATCCACCACATTAACTTCCTGTCGGTAGCCGATGATTTCGACCAGCTACTGCACATCATAGCGCAGGCGCTCGGTAATTCCGATATGGTATTGCTGACAGGCGGCGTAAGTGTAGGCAATTACGATTATGTGGCAAAAGCCCTCGAAACCTGTGGCGTAACGCCCGTGTTCCATAAACTAAAACAAAAGCCCGGTAAGCCGCTCTTCTTTGGCGTACGTGATCAGCAACAGGTGTTTGGCTTGCCCGGTAATCCCTCCTCGGTGCTCACCTGCTTTTATGAGTATGTATATCCCTGCATCCGCGAGCAGATGGGGTATGGGCAAACCAACCTCACCACGGTGAAGTTGCCCCTGCTGAACGATTACAGCAAGAAAGCGGGACTTACACACTACCTCAAAGGATACGTAAATGACGAGGGGGTTAAAGTGCTGCAGGCGCAGGAATCGTACCGCATGCATTCGTTTGCCGTTTGCAATGGATTGATCGTGTTGCCCGAATCGATAGAAACGGTGAGTGAAGGCGACCTGGTTGAAGTACATTTATTGCCGCAATAACTGAAGATCTATCTACACTTATGGGAGCAACGGAAATCCTCTTTTACTGCCTGTTATTACTGGTCGCTTTTTTATACGCTTCGGTAGGTCATGGTGGCGCCAGTGGCTACCTCGCCCTGATGGCCCTGTTTGGCGTAGCGCCGGCAGTGATGAAACCAACAGCGCTGGTATTGAACCTCTTTGTAGCCGGCGTATCCTTTTTCCAGTTTTACCGCGCAAAGCATTTTCGAAAAGAGATCTGCTGGCCGCTGGTACTGGCATCCATACCAATGGCATTTATTGGGGGCATGATCACCATCGACGCACACATCTATAAACGAATATTGGGCGCAGTATTGCTGATCTCTGTAATCCGGTTCCTGATGCCCGATTCGAAGTACGGTGGCAAATTAAAGGAAGCCGACCGTACCTGGCTCTTCATCATTGGCGGTGCTATCGGATTGCTCTCAGGCCTTATCGGTATTGGCGGAGGCATTATTCTATCGCCTGTTTTACTGCTACTGCGGTGGACCGACGTTAAGCAATCGGCGGCCATCAGCGCCATCTTTATATTCGTCAACTCCCTGTCTGGTCTCGCTGGTCAGCTCACTAAATCGGTGTCCTTCACTCCGTCCATGTATGCCTATATTGGCATCGCCTTTATTGGCGGCCTCGCAGGGGCCTGGCTGGGTGCTGCGCGATTCAAAAACAGTGTATTGAAATACATACTGGCAGCAGTATTGCTGCTGGCTGTATTCAAACTCCTGTTTACCCAGGCATAGTGGGGAGAAACAGGTCTCCGTCCGACCGCTATAAAGTAGTAGTTTTGTGGGGCAATGGAACAGCAAGCAAGCGTACATACCAATACCATCAACATCCGGCTGTTTGGCCAGTTTGCGGAAATGGCCGGCAGTCAGTCCATCGACGTAGACTGGGTGGCTGATACCGATTCCTTACGCCGCGTGCTGGAAGCCCGGTTCCCTACCTTGCAGCAACTGCCTTACCTGGTAGCGGTCGATAAGGATATTGCATCCGACAATATGGTCCTTCATCCTCATGCCGTCGTTGCCTTATTACCTCCCTATTCGGGTGGCTAACCCTTTCATCGCAATCATTATGGAAAAAAAGGTGAAGAATATATTTGTGCAGGGACCCATTGCGGCATCCTTTGTGGCCGACAGCATCCAAAAGCACAACACGAAAACAAATATTGGCGCGCACAGCATCTTCCTGGGGCAGGTGAGGAATGATGTGGTGGATGGCAAAACAGTTGTAGCCATCGACTATACCGCCTACGAAGAAATGGCGCTGGAGAAAATGCACGTGATCCGGGAAGAGATCTTTCAGAAATATCCGCTTACCTGCATGCATATACACCACAGCCTCGGCAGGATCGAAGCGGGAGCGCTTTGCCTCTTTGTATTTACCTCTTCTGGCCACCGCAAGGCGGCCATCGATGCCTGTGAAGAGGTCGTAGAACGCATCAAGAAAGAATTGCCCATCTGGGGAAAGGAATTGTTTGACAACGCCACCCACCAGTGGAAGGAAAATAGCTAAAGCATGGTCAACATCACACACAAGGTTAGCAGTTTGCGCATCGCAATAGCAGTAGCGCGCCTCAAAGTATCGAAGCCCGAAACGATCCACGCCATACAGAACAGGCTGGTGCCGAAAGGGGATGTATTTGAATTTGGCCGGGCAGCCGGACTGCTGGCCGTTAAGAAAACCAGCGATGTGATACCCGATTGTCACCCCCTGCCGGTCGAGTACACGGCTATTACCTATGCTATCGAGGACCTGACGGTAGTTATTTCGGTAGAAGTACACACCATCTATAAGACCGGGGTAGAAGTGGAAGCCATGCACGGAGCGTCCGTAACGGCGCTTACCATGTACGATATGCTCAAGCCCATCGACAAAGGCATCGAGATTACTTCTATAGCCCTGCAGGAGAAGAAAGGCGGCAAAACCGATTTCAAACAAAGCCTCACCGGCAGCCTCCGCTGCGCCGTGATCGTATGTTCCGATAGTGTGGCGGCGGGTTCCAAACAGGATGCTGCCGGTAAAGCGATCATCGATAAACTGCAGCAACACGGCCTCGCTACAGCCACCTACGAGATCATCCCCGATGAGTTTGCCCTGATACAGGAAAAAGCCGGCGCCCTCAGCAATGAAGGGTATAACCTCATATTGTTTACCGGTGGTACCGGGCTTTCACCGCGCGACGTAACACCCGAAGCCATCACACCACTCATCGATCGCAATATACCCGGCATCATGGAAGCCGCCCGTAGCTATGGCCAGGAGCGCACACCCTACGCCATGCTCAGCAGGGGCGTAGCAGGTTTTATCGGCAATTCGCTGGTAATTACCTTGCCGGGCTCTACCCGTGGCGCCATCGAAACGATGGACGCCCTGTTTCCCTATATCATTCACATATTCCGTGTAGCAGAAGGAATGCGGCACGATTAACCGGGCGGATTTTAATAGCTTTATACACGAACCAAATACAAAACGACCGATCATGGTGGGTGTAGTATTATCTGGCGGACAAAGCTCCCGTATGGGAACCGATAAAGGCCTCATCAGGCTCGAGGCGCGCAACTGGGCGCAAACGGCCTGCGAAAAGCTGACAGCCCTTTCCCTGCCTGTGGTAGTATCGGTGAATGCTGCCCAGTACGAAACCTATGCATCCATATTTGTTGAAGAACAGTTGGTGAAAGATGATGAACAGCTTGCGCTGAAAGGGCCTTTACTGGGTGTGCTGAGTGCGCATGAGCTGTATCCGCAGGATGACCTGTTCGTACTCGCCTGCGATATGCCACTGATGGAGCAGCCCGTGCTGGAACAATTACTGGTAGCCTGGCAGGCCTTATGTGAAGAAGGTTCAGATGCGCCCTCGAAAGATGCCTGCCTGTACACCAACCACGACCAGGCCGAGCCGCTTTGCGCTATCTACAGCGCCCGGGCATTGGCAATTATCTTACAGCTTTGTCAGGCCCGGCAATTAGAAAAGTTCAGTATGAAATATATGCTGCAACAACTCGATGGGCATTACCTGCCAATACCACCCGCGCAGGAACGGTCGTTCCGCAATTTCAACGCGCATGCTGAGTTGAATGGGCTGTAACCGGCGCACCGGCAATTCCCGGTCAGGCCAGTTGCACACCCGGCTTCGTTACCAGCTTGAAATCTTCCTTGCCCGATTCACATACAGGGCAGCAATAACCGGCCGGCAGCTGCGCAAAAGCTGTTCCCTTCGGAATATCGTTGGCTGGTTCTCCAAAAGTCTCGTCGTATACCGAGAAACAGTGCTTGCATTGGTACACCTGTGCCTTGCGCTCGCTCACGGCAGGAGCTTCCTTCTTGGGCGCAGCGGCTTTTTCACTGGCAGAAATGGAGTTGAGTTGCTGGCGATAGTACTGTAAGATGGCCCGGCGTATCTGTTCGGTGAGCAGGAACTTCGGGTTATTCTGGCTGAACACCGTGCCGGTACGTTCGTTGGGGTTGAAGTCTTGCGCACACAAAATATCGTATACGAAAAACAATTCTATGCCCGCAATGCGCACCAATGGCCGGCGCCTCACGAGAATGCTACTGAACACCTCGCTTTTGCGGCGGGTCTTGATGCCGATACAAATACCGAAAGTGCGGGTGTCATCATTGTTCAGTTGACGCAACAGGTAATGCTTCAATTGCAACCCTTCCTGGCAGTTGTCCTCCACCTGGAAGTTGAGCTCATTGGCAGCATGGCGCACATTGATCTGGTGCTTGGCCAGCAGGTTGTTCCACAGGTGACGATCCTTTTCCGTAATGTTTTTTATGATCAGCGATTTCCAGGGGGTCGAGCACAGCAAACCGATCTTGGTCTGGAGACATAAGCGGCAAATATCTTTCAGGAACGAAATGCTGAACAGTTCATCCCTGCGGTAAATGCCGAGCCAGTATTTGTCGTGGTAGCGGTTCAGCCCTTCATAATAAGGCAGGTTGAACGAAGGTAGCCTGGCCGGCGCCCCGGCGGTTTTGGTGATATAACTTTCCCGGGTAACCAGTTTGAACAGCTCATCGCCATTGGCCTGCGCGTTGTCGTAGAATTGACCGGCATGCTCAAAGATCAATGCTTCTATATGCTTCGACATGCGCGCCACATCGTTGGTATACACCATTTCGCTCCATTCATAGATCACGTTGGTGCGTGGAAAGCGGATGAACAGGTGCCAGAAATGCTGGGCATCGGCAGAGGCTACCCAGTTTATATTACCGGTTAGCAACGGCGTAAAGCTCTGGTTGCTGTCGGAGATATTGATCTTCAGGCGCGGCTGATAATCGACCAGGTCGAAGATATCTTTGTACACACCCTCACTCAACCAGGTTTGGTTGATGAACACCTCTTCGGCAGGGTAGGAGCTCACCATATTGGGAAAGCGGTCGCCGTCCACTTCATAGTCCACGCCCAGCTGCAGCAATTCAGCCTGCAATAGGGCATAGTCTTCGTCGACCACGTCAAACAACAACTGCTGCCGCAAGCCAAAACGTACGTCGGTAATACCGGCTTTGCCGGCAGCGATCAGAATGTTCAGCAGGTCGCCGGGAGAAATGATGCCTCCCCGGAAATTGATCTTGATGGTATGGGTGTACTTCATGAGGTAAGTTCAGTTGGTTGAGCGATCAGCTCCAATTGTTTGTCAAGAATAGCCTGCACTTCAGGGCGGCAGCTGCCGCAACCGAGTCCGGCGCCGCTGCCCTGGCACAAGGCCTTCAGTTCGGTACAGCCTTCCCTGATCTTGTTCACGATATTGCCTTCGCCGACATTGCCGCAACTGCACACCAGTTTGCCGATCACTGCTTCGGCCTTCTTGCCCGAGCGCAGCAGCTGCAGGCGTTTATCACTCAGCTCCATCTTGTTCTGGATGAGGTCGCGGAATTCGAGGAACTCCGATTTATCGCCGATCAGGATAGCGCCTACCAGGCGGTCATTGTGAATGATACATTTCTTGTAGTATCGTTTCGCCTTGTCGATGAATACCACTTCTTCATAAGCGGGATCGGCAGGGCATTCGGCCAGTCCGAGCGACACCAGGTCGGTGCCATGCATCTTGAGAATATTCATCAGCAGCGAGCCATCGTAGAACTTAGAGATGTCACCGGCCAGGTAAC
This sequence comes from Paraflavitalea sp. CAU 1676, assembly GCF_029223285.1. Lineage (GTDB taxonomy): Bacteria > Bacteroidota > Bacteroidia > Chitinophagales > Chitinophagaceae > Paraflavitalea. The sequence goes on from NZ_JARHUJ010000002.1 coordinate 419,672, forward strand.
GGGCCACGATATCGGCCTGTTGTTCTGCCGCAGCAGTAATTCCATAGAGAAATCCTTTGAATTCGGCAATCTCACCCACAGCAAACACATGCGGATCACTGGTGCGCAGGTATTCATCCACCACTACACCGCGTTTGCAATCCAGACCGCTGGCACGCGCCAGTTCAATATTGGGCACCGTACCGATCGCCATAACGATGGCCTGACAATTGATCATCAAACCACTCTTCAGGCGAATGCCTTCAATCTGGTGTGTACCCAGGAAACGTTCTATTTCATCATTGTAGTAAATGTCGATGCCTTTGTCGGTGAGCTCTTCATGCAACAACTGACTGCCCAGCGGATCCAGTTGGCGGTCCATAAGACGGGAGATACGTTGAATAACGACCACCTCTACATTCACTTCGCGCAAAGAAGCTGCCAGTTCTATGCCGAGCAGACCACCGCCAACGATCACCACCTTGCCATTCTCAGCCTTCACGTGGTGTTTGAAATTGTCGGCATCCACGCGGCTGCGCATCGTGAAGATGCCTTGTATCTCAGGAATGTCGCGCAGCATGGCAGCCCGGCTGCCCGTAGCCATCAGCAGCAGGTCGTAGTGATGCACCCGGCCATGGCTGTCGGTAACGGTTTTGGCGCCCCTGTCTACCTGCTCCACACTTACACCACGGTGCAGGGTGATATTATAATCATATTCTTCCTGGTCGGTCATCTTCACCAGCTGATGCCATTCTTGTGTGCCGCTGATATAATCGGGCAGCATCACCCGGTTATAGAACGGGAAATTCTCTTTGCTGAAGATCACGATCTCGTCCTCCGCATTCAGGGCCCTGTAGCTCCTTACAAAACCACAGGCGCCGGCGCCCGCACCGATCACGATGATCTTTTGTTTGGGCTTGCGATAGCGTTGAACCTGCACAGCGCTGAATTTGAAATCGGGCTCCTTGCTCTTGGGGTCGATCAGGTTATTGGTGAGGTTATTGGCGCGGTTGAGATCGCTGTTCAAAACCTTGCCCCAGTGCATGGGGAGGAAGACCACGCCGGGTTTGATATCGGTCGTGAGTTTTGCCTTTACCCTTACTTCTCCCCGGCGGCTATGGATCACTACCACTTCATTCTCCCGGATATTACGGGCGTCTGCATCATCGGGATGTATCTCGAGGAAAGATTCACCCATATGCTGTTTCAGCTTATTGACCTTGCCGGTCTTGCTCATCGTATGCCACTGGTCGCGGATACGCCCGGTCGTAAGGATCAACGGGAAATCGTCGTCGGGCAGTTCCGATTCATTGCCATCAGCTACCGTATGAATGATGGCCTTGCGGGAGGGCGTGTAAAATTGTTTGTCCGCAAATAGACGGGGTGTGCCATACCCATTGATCGCCTTGGTATAAGGCCATTGTACACTTCTCTTGTCCTTTAAAATATCGTAGTTAAGGTCGCTGATATCGATACGTGTGCCGGCGGTGAGGGCCGCATGCTCGCGATAGATGTCTGCAAATCCCGGATAATCGAAACCTTTATAACCCATCTTACGGGCAAAGCGGCAAATGATCTCCACATCGGGCAAAGCCTCACCCGGCGCGTCTACCACTTTTTGCAGGTAACTGATGCGGCGCTCGGAATTGGTCATCGTTCCTTCCTTCTCTGTCCACGCTGCCGCCGGCAAAACCACATCGGCATAAGCGAGCGTTTCAGGTTTATTGCTGATGTCCTGCACCACTACAAACTTCGCTTTCTTCAATCCCTCCTCGGCCAGCCTTACATCGGGCAAGCTGATGAGCGGATTCGTACAAACGATCCAGATCGCCTTGAGCCGCCCGTCGTTCAGCGCTTCAAACATTTCTGTAGCGGTGAGGCCCGGTTTCGGCGCAATCTTACCGCCACCCCAAAAGCGCTCTACCTCTTCCCGGTGTTGCGCATTCTGCAGGTCGCGGTGCGCCGGCAATAAGTTCGATAAGCCACCCACTTCACGGCCGCCCATGGCATTGGGCTGTCCCGTCAGGGAGAATGGCCCCGAGCCGGGCTTGCCGATATGCCCGGTGATCAGGTTGAGGTTGATCAGACTGAGGTTCTTGTTGACACCGATCACACTTTGGTTAAGGCCCATTGTCCACATCGTGAGGAAACCTTTGGCCTTGCCGATATAAGACGCTGCCAGACGGATATCCGATTCTTCTACGCCGCAGATCACGGCCGCTTCCGCCACACTGCGCTCGAATACGCTGTGGCGGTACTTCTCGTACCCCTCGGTATGCTGACTAACGAAACTATGGTCGATCTGGTCTTCTTCAATCAGGCAGCGGCCAATAGCATGGTGCAGCACCACATCGGTACCGGGATTCAACTGCAGGTGTACATTGGCCAGTGAACAGGTTTGTGTTTTCCGCGGGTCGCTCACGATGATCTTCAGGTTGGGGTTGGCAGCCCGCGCGGCTTCAACCCGGCGCCACAGGATGGGGTGGCACCACGCAGGGTTGGCGCCTGCCACCAGGATCACATCGGCCAGTTCAATATCATCGTAACAAATAGGTACACTGTCTTCACCAAGGGACATCTTATAACCCACCACAGCACTGCTCATACACAGGCGGGAATTGGTGTCGATATTGTTACTGCCGATAAACCCTTTAATGAGCTTGTTGAGCACATAATACTCTTCGGTAAGGCACTGACCCGAGGCATAAAAAGCCACTGAGTCAGGACCATACTTCTCGATAAAGGTTTTGAAAACGGCGGCGGTACGGTCAAGCGCATCGTCCCACGACACCCGTTGCCTGGGTTGGTGCCGGCTATAGCGCATTTCAGGATAAAGCAAGCGATCGCTGGTGTCCATTACGGTGTAATGCAGGTTCATGCCCTTGCTGCACAACATGCCCTTGTTCACCGGGTGCGAAGGATCGCCCTCTACCCGGATGCTGCCATTCTTCTCCTTGTGTACGACAATGCCACAGCCTACACCGCAATAACAACAGGTTGATTTGAAAGATTCAGTCATAAATTATATATCGGTTCCAATTCGTTGCACAACTAGTCCTTGCTCAAATACTACTTCAAAGGTTGCAGGGCCGGCGCCACTTCGGCTTTCGGCTCTTCCTTGCTCACCAGTCTATAGATCAAAATGATGACGCCTACCGCCAGTACACCGGTACCGAGGTAAAAGAAGGCATCCGCATAATTCATCGATTTAAACAAAAAGCCGATCAGCATCGCGCCCACATTACCGCCAGCGCCTACTATACCAGCTACACTGCCAATTGCTTTGGGATTGATGAAGGGTACAATGCTATAGGTGGCGCCATTCGCCATCTTGAGGCAAAGGCCAAAAAAGAACATGAGGGTGATCGCCAGCGTGAGGTTGCCAGCTTTAGCAAATAAAATGATGCCGACGCCTTCCAGCAGAAGCAGGATCGTAAGCAGGTTTACCTTGCCGGCAAAACCAAAACGGTTGCCCACCTTATCGCTCACGATGCCGCCCACGGCGCGGGCAAAGATGTTGAGCCAGCCAAAGATGCTGGCCATCAGTCCGGCCATGATGAGGCTTGCGCTGTATTCGTCATGGAAATAAGTAGCTGCAAAATTGTCGATCGTGATCTCTACACCAAAGCAGGCCGCGTAAGCGATCGTAAGGACCCAGGTACGGTAATCTTTCGCCGCGAGCAGAAAAGTATTTTCCTTCTTGCCGGTGTTGCGGTCGATCTCATCAAAATTGCCTTGTGGCGTATCCTTGGTATAACGATAATAGAGAAAAGCCATCACCAGCAGGAAGAATCCGGGAATAACCATCGCATAACGCCAGCTGTCTTCTTTACTTACCCAGCCAAAGCCTACTAAGCCCGCAGCGATCAGCGGCATGATGATCTGCGTGGCGCCGCCACCCGTATTGCCCCAGCCACCGGCTACCGCATTGGCCGTACCCTTGATATTGGGGGCAAACATCACGGAGGTATGGAACTGTGTCAATACGAACGAAGCACCGATCACGCCAATGGCCAGGCGGAAGATCAGGAAGCTCGTATAGCTGTTGGCCAGGCCGATCAGCATCACCGGAATAGAACATAGAACCAGCAGCACCGTATAGGTTCTGCGTGGACCCCAGGCGTCGCACAAACGGCCAACGATCAACCGCGCAATAATGGTGGCCGACACCGAAGCGATCCCGATATTCCCCTTTTGTGCCTTGGTAAGATGCAATTGTTCGCTTACCAGTGGCATCAGCGGAGCAATGCCAAACCAGGCAAAAAAACAGAAGAAGAACGTGAGCCAGGTAATGTGAAAGGTTTTCATCTGTACCCCTTTCAGCGAAAAGATGTTTAATGTCGAAAGCGGTTGATTGTTGGCCATAGTCAGTATTTAAATAAGTTCATTAAGCGTGAATGTCATCAATGGAAAACTTCTCGATCAGCAGGTTCAGCAGCCGGTCGTGAATACGGATATACTCCGGGTCATGTACGATCTCCTTTTTGTTGCGCGGCCTGGGCAAAGGCACGTCTACGATCTCGCGGATGGTGGCGGCCGGGCCGTTATTCATCACCACCACACGGTCCGATAAAAAGATCGCTTCTTCAATGTCATGGGTAACCATCACGATCGTCTTCTCCCGGTTATCGAGGTTCCAGAGCTTCAGCAGCTCCAGGTGCATATTGCTCTTGGTGAGCGCATCCAGCGCACCGAATGGTTCATCGAGCAATAGGATAGAGGGGTTGATGGCAAAAGCCCGTGCAATCGCCACCCGTTGTTTCATGCCGCCCGATAAATGCGCGGGCAGCTTGTCTTTGTGTGGCAACAGGTTCACCATTTTAAGGTTGTGCTCTACCAGTGCTTTCTTTTCGCTGGCCGACTTGCGCGGCAAAGCAGCATCAACCGCCTCATAGATGTTGCGGTACACGCTCAGCCAGGGCAGCAGCGAATAGTTCTGGAAAACGATGCCCCTGTCGGGCCCCGGTTGTGTAACTACCTGTCCATTGGCGATGACGGTGCCCTTGCTGGGCTTCACCATGCCGCTGATGGTGCCCATCAGCGTCGACTTGCCGCAACCCGAGTGGCCGATGAGGCTCACGATCTCACCTTTTTTGATGGTGAGTGAAATATCCTGAACGGCCGTATACAGGCCTTTGGCTGATTTGAAACTTACCGTAACATCCTTCACTTCGATGCAGTCCTGGTGCAGGGCCGGATTGATGATCTCCTGGTCGATCGCCGCCAGCTTATTGTCGGCAGCAGAAACGGGAAATTGACGCATACTGATCATTTTTGTAGGTTGATAATTGGTGTTGGCTGGTTTATTTATTGAGCATAGGAGAACCGCTTTTGCAGGCTCATAAAGAATTTATCCAGCAACAACCCCACGATACCGATGATGATGATCGCAACGAGGATCTTCGCCACGCTGCCACCATTAAACCCTTCTTCCCAAACAAAATACCCCAGACCGATACCGCCCGAAAGCATTTCGCCGGCAACGATCACCATCCAGGCCACGCCGATCGAGAGCCGCAATCCCGTAAGGATATGCGGCAGGCTGAAGGGTAATACGATGCGGGTTAAATATTTCCAGGCGGAGAAACCGAATGCTTTGCTCACGTTCTTATGATCCTGTGGGATATGCGAAACGCCAAAAGCGGCATTGATCAGCGTGGGCCACAAAGAGCAAATGAAGATCATGAAGATGCTGGCTTTGGGCGAATCCTGGAAGATCGCTAGTCCCAGCGGAAACCAGGCCAGGGGAGACACAGGACGCAGCAATTGCACCATAGGATTTATGATGTTCATGACCGCTTTGCTCGAGCCCATGAGGAGTCCGAGTGGAATGGCCACCAGGCTGCCCAGGCCGAAGCCCGTAGCTACCCGGCCCAGTGAGCTCAGTAATTTGGTGCCGATACCTTTATAGTCAGGGTCGTCCTGGAAGGGATTGTTCATCACTTCCTTAAACACGGCCCAGGTCATTTTAGGAGAAGGGATCTCATTTTTGGTGAGGCTGGCGATCAGTTCCCAGATGCCGCCCATCAACGCTATGCCTGCAGCGAAGTAGAGAATAGAGACCAGCGTTTTATAGGAGAATATGCTTTTCATACCTGTTGTTTTACGGTGATCATCTTTTGGTGGCTTTTAAATAGGCGCCCACGTTATTAGGATCGAATGAAATGTCGTAGTTCGTTTTAAAGGCCTGCATGTCGGGCTGTACCGGAACACTCATTTCTTTGGCTACTTCACTGAACACGTCATCCAGGATCAGCTTCTCGGCAATCCCTTTGTAGTCTGGGTCGGTCTTCAGCATGCCAAACCGTACATACTGCGCCAGGAACCAGATGCCATGCGACTTGTGCGGCGTGTTCACCACACCATTGTTGTAAAAGGTCATGTAATCGTCGCGGTATTTTTGAACGCCCAGTTCGCAGCCGATGTCATAAGAACCAGCCAGTCTAGCTTCTATCACCTGCAGGGGAGCATTCACGTAGTTGGGTTTGGTAAGCCAGCCAGCCGCTTTCTTGCGGTTGCTCATATTGTCGAGCCACTTGCAGGCTTCAATAACAGCCTTCATCACTTTCTTGAGGTCTTCTCTATCGGTAGCGGCAAAGTTGGCATTTACGACCAGCGCTTTTTCCGGGTGGTGTTTCCACAGGTCTTGCGTAGCCAGGTGGGTGAAGCCGATGTTCTGCGCGGCCGCCAGCCCGTTCCAGGGTTCGCCTACGCAATAGCCTTCCATATTGTCAACCCGCATATTCGCTACCATCTGCGGAGGAGGGATGGTGATGATGCCTACGGATTTTTGATTGATGCCGGCCGCTGCCATCCAGTAGCGCAGCCATATATCGTGCGTACCGCCAGGGAAGGTCATAGCGAAGGTCACTTCCTTCCTGCCTTGTACGTTCTTCACGGCCGCCGCCGCCTTGTTCACTTCGCGGAAACCGGTAAGTCCGCAGAAATCTTTGGAGAGGGTGATAGCCTGACCATTATTGTTAAGCACCATCGCGATCTTCATTTCCGCCCCGGCTTTACCGCCGATGCCGGTGTATACCGAGAAGGGCATGGAAAAAAGGCAATGGGCGCCATCGAGTTCGCCATTCAGTATTTTATCGCGCACATTGGCCCAGGAGGCCTCTTTCGATAACTCAACGTCTACGCCATACTTGGCAAACAAACCCAGTTCCTTTGCTGCCACCAAAGGGGCGCAGTCGGTGAGGGGAATAAACCCCAGGCGGATCTTACGGGCAGGAGTAGGTAGTTTAAAAGAACTTACGCCCGAGAATAAGACCACCAGGCCGATGAATAGAATAGTATGTTTTATAATACGGTTCATGTTGTTGCATTTTTTCATCCTGAATCTTGTTTTCTTCGCAGCAGTGGTTGATTACTGCTTAATGGCTACCGGCTTGGTAAAGAAAAAGTCGGGCCTGATGTTCAGCATCGCGTAAAACCAGGTGCCTGTGCGGCGATACGTATCAGCCACTGCATCGGTAGTAGCTTGTCCTTTTGCAAAGGCCATGCTGCTGGTAGCTTTCATCACAGAATAACCCAGTTCGATATTGGTAAACTTGTTCAGGTTGTAATTCAGTAGAAAATCCACTTCTGTGCCGAGGTTTTTGTCGATCACGCTGCCATCGGCTTTCTTCATATCCTTGTTAAGCCAAAAGCCATGAACATCTACACCGGCACTCCAGGCATTGGCAGTATATTTCAGCTTGCCATACAGGTTCTGCAAACCACCTGCGGGCGAACCGGTACCTACGTAGAAATAATCCATATAACCCCAGTGGCGGTGAGGTGTACCATATAAAGGATCAAATCGGTTGTTTTTGCCGGAAGGGTTCACCGCATCATTGCCAGAGAGAACATCATAACCGGGTCCGATGCTCCATTTGCCTTTTTGATACAGACCGGAGATCGTATAGTGATAGGCATCGAGCGAAACTCCATCGCGGTCCTTGCCCGATTGCGCATAATACGCAGCCTGCAGGGCGATCTTACCAAAGCCCGAAGCATTGCCGAGGGTATGGTTGATCATCAGTCCATAAGTAAATCGGCTGCTGGTGCCGCTATAGTCGAACGCATCTTCTTTTCCGGAAGCGGCGAAACGCCGTCCGTAAACGTAACCACCATTGGAGGTTACAGAATCAGTTTTGTATTTGCCAAAATTGTCGTTGAAGAAAAGAGCAGAGAATTTGGTCTGGTTGAACTTACGGCTGATATACAGGCTCGTAAATGATTTGTAATCCTGGGTCGCAGCATTGGTGCTGGGCGGATTGGCGAAAACAGGGGCGCCACTCTTCACGCTGTTGTTGGCAAGGCTGCCGCCAGCAGTAAGTGGTATAAGGCCGGCCGGGGTAGGCACGAGGGTGCCGGCAGAATTCTTGATATATGCAGGCACATTGCCGGGAACATAGGACGTGCCCGTGGTGCCAAAGGCATCGGTGTTTTGATTAAAGGCATAGCCGGCATCTACCTGCCATCCTTTGTGTAGTAATTTTACCAGCACCATGTCATGACGACGGCCCTGTTGCAGCCAATCGAGGTTGCCGATCAGGCGCACATCATCATATACCAGTTCCTGGCGGCCGATCTTCACCGATAGCTGATCTACTAATTTGAATTTGATAGTCGTGTCCGCCTTGTTGGCGAGCACAATGTCGGCCCAGCCTTCATGCAGCATCAGCCGGTTGCCATCGGCATTGGAAATGGACGAAGCATCCTGACCCCATACACGTACATCCTGGATCGAAACGCCAAAGGTTACGCGATCCCATTTGTAACCGAAATTGAGGCGGGTGCGTTGAGAAGTGAAAACAGCTGTTTTTGACCCTACCGGAACCAGGTTGCCCAGTCCATTACGTACCTCGGTGCGGGTACGCAATTGCCCATTCAGGGTAAACTGGCCCCGTGTAACGAGGCTGCATAGGCCCAGACAAACAAAAAGGGTGCATTTTGCAATGAAATTCTTCATAGCTTTGTTTTGGTTTTAGATTGTTTGCGATTTAAGATCATTGCCCGTGTGCGACGCCAATCTGCACGGGCTTTTTTATTGGTAGCGGGTCATGTAAGCAGTTAGGTCATGACCCAATAACAATCATTCTTCCACGCCAATGTATACCAGTCCGTTCTCCACTTTCACAGGATAGGTCTTGATCACATAGTCATCGCCACTTAAACATTCACCCGAACGCAGCGAGAAGGTTTTCTTGTGAAAAGGACAGGCTACTTTAGGCTCCTCTTCGTGCGAACCGATCATGCCGCGGCTCAAAGCCATTTGCTGACGGTGCGGACAAAGGTTTTGAGTGGCATACCATTCTTCTCTGCGGGTAAAGTGGAACAAAGCGATCTGTTCGTCTTTGTACTTCACGCATACACCGCCGTTCTCCGGAACGTCTTCCACGCGGCAGGCGGTAAACCAGGTCATTGTTTGATCGAGTGTGAGCATAATTGTAAAGTTTGGTCAATAAGGGCCTTGTACCCGGTCCCGCACAGGTTGCGGGACGGTACTAAGTAGGCTAGCTGGCAATCATTAGAGGAATAATATGTAAAAGCACTGCGGCAGGAGGGACATCAAAGGAAGCCGCAGGCGATGGCAATCACATTATTTCCATTCAGTGGCTCGTTTCTGACTTCTCATGGGTTGAAATTGAATGGTAGGATCTTTTTCTTCCGGTGCGTTGACGAAATGGTTGAAGCGTTTGCGCAGCGCAGGATCATCCACCACCTCTTTCCATTCGCACTTGTAGTTGTCTACCAGTAACTGCATTTCTGCTTCCAGTTGATCGGCAATGCCCAGACTGTCATTTATAACCACATTCTTCAGGTAGGAAATGCCGCCTTCCATTTTGTTGAGCCAGGTGGCTGTTCTTGTCAATGGATCGGCAGTCTTTATATAGAACATGAGAAAACGATCGATGTATTTGAGGCAGGTAGCGCTGTCCACATCGGTAGCCAGCAACAACGCATGTTGTGGTTTTGAACCGCCGTTACCGCATACATAAAGGTTCCAGCCCTTCTCGGTAGCAATGATGCCAAAGTCCTTCGACTGTGCTTCGGCACATTCGCGGATACAACCCGACACGGCCGACTTCAATTTATGGGGAGCGCGCAGGCCACGGTACCTTTCTTCGATCTCGATGGCGAAGCTGACGCTGTCGTGCAAACCGAATCGGCACCAGGTGCTGCCAACGCAACTCTTCACCGTACGCAGGGCCTTGCCATAAGCATGGCCGCTCTCAAAACCAGCCGCGATCAGTTCTTCCCAGATAGCCGGCAGGTCACTCACGTGTGCACCGAAAAGATCGATACGTTGACCACCGGTGATCTTGGTGTAGAGATTGTATTTCACGGCTACCTGGCCGATCACGATGAGCTTTTCAGGCGTGATCTCACCGCCCGGAATACGGGGCACTACCGAGTACGTGCCGCCTTTTTGAATATTGGCGAGGTAACGGTCGTTGGAGTCTTGTGCAGTGGCATTGCCCTTTTGCAGGATCATCTCATTCCACAAGCTGGCAATGATAGAAGCAACCGCAGGCTTACAGGTCTCGCAGCCATCGCCCTTGCCCAATTTGTCCAGCACAGCGTCGAAGCTCTTCAGTTCGTGCACTTTTACAAGGTCAAACAGCTCCTGGCGGCTATAGGAAAAATGTTCGCACAAAACATTGCGTACATATTTACCGGTGGCTTTCAATGTATGGTTCACCAGGTCTTTCACCATGGGTACACAACCACCGCAACCCGTACCGGCCTTGGTGCATTTCTTCACGGCATCGAGGGTTTCGCATCCTTTCTCGCTCACCGCCTGGCAAATGTCGAGTTTGCTGATGCTTTCGCAGCTGCAAATAAGTGCATCATCAGGCAGGCTGGTAACACCGGCGCCACCTTCCACAGCACCGCCGCGGGCGCCCAGGATCACATCTTCCGGATTGGGAGGTAAAACGACTTTATTCTTACAGGTCTGCAACAACATATTGTATTGGTCGGCATCTCCTACGAGGATACCGCCCAGCAAATGCTTGCCGTCCTGACTGATGTTGATTCTTTTGTAAACGCCTTTGAGGGTGTCTTCCCATACAATGGTGCGACCGTCTTTGTTAGATACAAAGGGATCACCAAAGCTGGCAACATCCACACCGATCAGCTTGAGCTTGGTGCTCATGTCAAAACCGGTAAAGGACTTGGCGCCGCCGCAGAGATTGGCAGCTACCACATCGGCCATATCGTAGCCGGGAGCCACGAGGCCATAGATCATGCCTTTGTGCAAGGCACATTCTCCGATAGCGAATATATAGGGATCGTTTGTTTCGAGATGGTCGTTCACGACGATACCGCCGCGATGTCCTGTTTCCAGACCGCTGAGCTTAGCCAGCTCATCCCGGGGTTTGATACCCGCAGAGATCACGAGCATATCCACGTCGATCTTCGTGTTGTCGGCAAACTCCATGGCGGTGATGCGGTCATCACCCAAAATGGCGGTGGTATTGGTGTTGGTGCGAATGTGCAGACCAAGCGATTCAAGTTTGGTGCGAAGCGTGTTGGAACCGGCATCGTCAATCTGCCGGGGCATGAGACGGGGGGCAAATTCGATCACCTGCGTGTCGGTAATACCCAGGTCGAGCATCGCCTTGGCAGCTTCCAGACCAAGCAGGCCACCGCCGATCACCGCGCCTTTCCTGGCATGGCGGGCATAATCGGTCATCATCTCCAGGTCCTCGATAGTGCGGTAAATGAATACGCCCTCTTTTTCGACGCCGGGGATAGGTGGCACAAAAGCAGCCGATCCGGTAGCAAGCACCAGGTAATCGTAGCTTTCGGTGATACCCTTAAATGAATGTACTGTCTTGTGAACACGGTCGATACTTTGAACTGGATCGCCCAGGTGGAGCGCAATACCATTGTCGACATACCATTTGGCAGGAGCGAGTGTCAGTTCGTCTGCTGATTTGCCGGCAAAGTATTCGCTGAGGTGCACCCTGTCGTAAGCAGGCCTCATTTCTTCCCCGAATACTACCAGTTCAAAAGACTGGGTCCCTTTCTTGGCGAGCAGTTTTTCGCAAAACTTGTAGCCCACCATTCCATTACCAATAATGACGATTTTCATTGCAGTGCCCTGATTTTAAGTGTTAAATGGCAACTAACAAACAAGCATTAGAAAAAGATACATATAAGACTATGGCAAGAAATCGTCAAAGAACTATGTGAAATGTGTTACTTATGTCATAAATTTAGGAATAATTAATGATTGATACAAAGAAAAATATTTCACGGAACATATAAATAATTAAACGATATATGTCAATCCCTCAATTAACCCTTGTTGGAGCTGGACCCGGAGATCCGGAATTGATAACCCTGAAGGCCGTAAAAACCCTTCAGCAGGCTGATGTAATATTATATGATGCCCTCGCCAACGACGCCCTGCTTCAATATGCCCGCCCCGGCGCCATTACCCGATTTGTAGGCAAAAGATATGGCTGCCACGCCCTTTCTCAACAGGAGATCAACCACCTCATCATAGAAATGGCACAAAGGCACGGGCATGTAGTGCGCCTGAAGGGCGGTGATCCCTTCGTGTTTGGCCGGGCCCAGGAAGAGATCGAAGCTGCCCGCGCCGTCGGCATCCCGGTAGCCGTAGTGCCCGGCATTTCCAGTGCCCTGGCCGTACCCGCCAGTCAGATGGTCCCGTTAACCTGTCGCGGTATCAACGAAAGCTTTTGGGTAACTACCGGCACTACCCAATCAGGTGAGATATCTGCCGATATCAAACTGGCCGCCCAGTCATCCGCCACAGTTATAATATTAATGGCCATGAGCAAGCTCGAAACGATCATGGACATCTTTGCCGCCAACGGAAAGGCCGAAACGCCCGTCGCCATCATCCAGGAGGGAACCACCACCCGCCAAAAAATGGTAACAGGTACAGTAAGGGACATTGCCTTCAAAGCCCAATATGCGGGCCTGGGCAATCCGTCCATTATTGTAGTAGGAGAGGTGGTGAGCCTGCAGGCATCCAACATAAAAGCGCAGGTACAGCACGAGCTGCTGCGGGTATCCGCAAGATGATTTATCTTCACGGCCTATGAAGCTGGTTAAGACTACTTGTGATCAACAGAGCTGTTTCCTGTGCAAGCGTTGTTTAAAAGAATGGATCCCGGCCATCGAGGCCAATAAGAAAAGCTATCAGTTTAAGAAAGGGGAAATCATCTTCCACGAAGGTGAGCCCGTAACCGGCATCTATTTCCTGTACGACGGAAAAGCCAAAGTGCACAAGAAATGGGGGGAAGAAAAAGAACTCAACATACGTTTTGCCCGCAAAGGCGACATCATCGGTCACCGTGGACTGGGCAAGGAAACCACTTACCCCGTATCTGCCACAGCACTCGAAACCTGTACCGTCTGCTTCATCGATCTGGCATTCTTTAAGACCACCCTCAAAGTCAATACCGATTTCACCTACGACCTGCTGATGTTTTATGCCGAAGAGCTGCAGGAATCGGAGAAGCGCATGCGCAACCTGGCCCACATGCCGGTAAAAGGCCGCATCGCCTACGCCTTTTTAATATTAAAGGAGAAGTTTGGCCTCACCCCCGAAGGGTTCATCAATATATCCCTCACCAGGCAGGATATAGCCTCCTATGCCGGTACTACCTACGAAACAGTATTTCGGATCGTCACCGAACTCACGCAGTCCAACATCATCACCATCGATAATAAGGACATCACCATCCTCGATGAAGAGGCCCTGCGCCGCATCATGCAGGAAGCAGAGAACGGCGCCTAGTTACCTTGCCTTCATCATCTCATTTGCCCCGCTCGTCTACACATAAACAACGAACGGGAACTTAGCGCTACATTGCAGCCATGAACACCCGCTCCAGCTACATGGGCCCCGGATTGCACATCGCTATATGGGCAGTCGTGTTCACGGTGCCCGCCATCGTGTTCCACAGCATCGCTGTCGACACCGGTTTGCCTCCATCGTTCTTTATCCTGGGCAATCTCTACCATATCGGGCTGTTCTATTTCAACGCATATTACCTGTATCCCAGGCTGCTCACCCGCCGCTATTGGCCACTCTATATAGTGGCGCTGGCCATTGTGGTCATAGCCTCTTATTTGATCAAGACTTTGCTCATATACTGGTTTGCCCGCAATATCCTGGTGCATGGCTTAAATCCCTATGTGCTGTTTTTTCCACCCATTCCGTTCCTGGTGGCCTCGGTCATTTACCGCCTCATTTACGATCGCATCAGGGCCGATAAGGCCAAGAGAGAAGCGGAGGCAGAAAGGTTGTCCACCGAACTAAAGCTTCTGCGCTCGCAGGTGAGCCCGCATTTTCTATTCAATGTATTGACCAATATGGTTTCCCTGGCCCGGCAACGATCTCCCTTGCTCGAGCCTGCACTCATCCGCCTGTCGGATATGATGCGGTATATGCTTTATGAAACCAATGGCGAACGCTTTCCACTCGATAAGGAAGTGGAGTACCTGCGCAACTACATAGAACTGCAGCAGATGCGTTTTGGAGAAGATGTGGAACTGCTCACCACCATCGACGTGGATGCACAACCCTATACCATCGAACCCATGTTACTCATTCCCTTTGTGGAGAACGCCTTCAAGCATGGCATAGGGTTGGTAGATCACGCTTATATACACATCAGTCTGGTGGTGAAGGAAGGTAAACTGGAGTTCCGCGTTCTCAATAACTACAATGGCGGCAACCGGTCCAAAGATGCCGTGTCCGGCATCGGGCTGGCCAACGTTCGCAACCGGCTGCAGTTATTATATGGAGAAAAGCATAACTTGACAATACAGGATCATGGATCCATATACGATATAACCCTAAAGCTGGTACTCTCATGATGAAGTGTATTGCGGTAGATGACGAAAAACTGGTACTCGACCTCCTGGTCGATAATATACAGCAGATGCCTTACCTGCAACTGGTAAAGCGTTGCCGCAATGCGATGGAAGCAGCTGAAGCCCTGCATGCCCATGATGTTGATCTGATCTTTCTCGATATTCAAATGCCGGGATTAAATGGATTGCAGTTCCTGCAATCATTGAAGCATCCGCCCAAGGTGATCCTGATTACGGCATACCCCGAATATGCCATCGAAGGATTCAACCTCGATGTGGTCGATTACCTGTTGAAGCCAGTGTCGTTCGAACGTTTCCTGAAAGCCTGCAACAAGGCATTGGAGCTTCACCGGCTGCAGCAAAAGCCTGTAGCGAAAGAAGACCTGCCCGATTATTTTTTCGTGTACGTGGAGTACATACAGGTAAAAGTGTCCATCCCGGCTATCGTCTATATCGAAGGGATGAAAGACTATGTGAAGATATACCTCGATAATACCACGAAGCCTGTCATCACCAAAATAAGCCTCAAAGCCATACAGGAAAAGCTCGCTGGTTTCCGTTTTGCACGCACGCATAAGTCCTACATCGTTGCAGCCGATAAAGTAACAGCTGTTAAACGCGATCTCGTTTGCCTGGGTGGGCTAGAGCTTCCCCTCAGTGAAAGCTACAAAGCAGCAGTCGGCGACATGCTGACACTCTAAGCGCGGTCTCCTCATCTCCCTGTTTGGTCTACACCTTTCCTGCAACATATCTATTCTACGGTGGCCGCTCCGGTCCGTGCTGATACTTTTGGGTCCTATTTATCACGCAAAAGGAATCAGCCATGCCATCCACCTGCAGCATCATCCCGCTTATACTGTTCCTGTTCGTTGGCGTACAACTACAGGGCCAGACAAGCCTGCGCGGCCGCCTGTCAAATGCACAAGGACAGCCAGTGGTCGCCGCCAGCATCCAGGTAAAGCAGGGCCGCTCCGGCGCCACCACCGACTCGGCCGGATGCTTCAGGCTGCCATTGAGCACCAGCGGTAACGTGATACTGAAAATATCGTCGGTGGGTTATAGATCAAAAGATACGCTGGTCAATACACTCGATACAGCCTTGCTGGAGATCGTGCTGGAAGAAGCAGGCGTCAACCTGGGTGAAGTCGTGGTAGTAGGCGCCGGCACATTTGAAGCGAGCGATAAGGCGAAAGGCGCCTCGCTCACACCCATCGATGCTGTAACCGTGGCGGGCAATGGAGGCGACATCGCCAATGCATTACGATCGCTGCCCGGGGCCCAACAGATAGGGGAGACCGAAGGCTTATTGGTAAGGGGCGGCGCCGGCAATGAAGCAAAGCAATTTGTCGATGGAGCACTACTGCCGCACCCCAACTTCTCTGCCATACCCGGCATCCCACAGCCCGCCCGCCTCAATCCATTTTTGTTTAAGGGAATCCTCTTCAGTACAGGTGGCTACTCTGCCTTGTACGGCCAGGCCATGAGCAGCGCCCTCGTACTGGAAACGGTCGACCTGCCCGATCAGTCATCCGCCAGTGTGCAGTTGTTTCCTATGATGGTGGGCGCTGGCATTCAGCAACTGTCCCGTGATCATAAAAGCAGCTACGGCGTCAATGCCCGCTATGGCAATTCAACAGGCTACAACAAACTCATCGATGCAAGGCCCGATTTTACGCACGGTCCGGAATATGCCAGCGGTGATGCCAACTTTCGCATAAAGACAGGCAAGGCAGGCATGCTGAAGTTCTATACCAACTACGGATACAATCATACCGGCATCAACAATCCCGATGCCGACAGTGCCGGCTGGTGGAACAGCTACGTCCTGAAAGGCATCAACAGTTACAGTAATCTGTCCTGGCGCAGCCCCGTGGGCACGGGCTGGAAAATAGAGGCCGTTCTCGCTTATAATTATTACAAGGAAGATGTGTACCATCAACTACTGGATGCAAAGAAATCCCCTGTCGTTTTACCTGGTGATTGGGCGGCTAAAAAGAATGCTGTCCATCATACCCGGAGCGATCTCGCGCAGGCGCGCACGGTCCTGAGCAGAACTTACCGCCGTCGGCAGGCCCTCCGGGTCGGTGCCGAATACTTCTACGCCAAAGATGGATACCGCGTCGATGATACGGCACAAAGCCTGCAGGATCACCTCGTCGCCTTATTCGCAGAAACCGATCTCTACATCATCCGCAACCTGGCGTTTAAGGTCGGATTGCGTACCGAATCCTCCACCTTGCTGCAGCAGCTCAATTGGGCGCCGCGCATCGGCCTTGCCTATCGCTTCAAAGAAGGCGGACAGCTCAATGCAGCTTATGGCATCTTTTACCAGAAGCCCGAAAACAGGTACCTCCTGCAACAGGAGGCACTGACATATACCCGGTCCGATCATTTTATCCTTAATTACCAATACAAATTCAGCAACCGCCTCCTGCGTCTGGAAGCCTACTATAAAAAATATTACGACCTCATCACCACCACGCCCGGGGCGAAGAATGAAGGCGACGGATACGCAAAAGGGGTAGAACTGTTCTTTCGCGATAAGCGCACTTTCAAAAATGTCGATTACTGGGTCTCCTACACCTACCTCGATACCAAAAGGCAATACCTGGATTATCCCGCACGGTTGCAGCCGGCATTCGCCACACCACATACTGTATCGTTGGCGGTGAAGCGCTTCTTTCGGCAACTCAACCTGAGCGCCAATGGCAGCTTCACCTGGGCCACCGGCCGGCCTTATTATAACCTGCAAAAGGATGCTACCGGTACTGCTTATGTATTTGATCAGGGAACAACCAATCAGTATGCGGCACTCAACCTGAGCTTTGCCTACCTCTTCACGATGTTCAAAGGATGGAAGAACAAAGACTTCTCTGGAATTGGCTTTGGTATGAACAATGTATTCGGCAGGCAACAGGTGTTTGGGTACAACTACAGTTTCGATGGATTGACCAAACTGCCCGTCACCCAACCCGCGCTGCGCACCTGGTATGCCGGACTCTTCATGAGTTTTGGCATCGATCGCCGCGATGACCTTATCAATGAAAATCTATAACAAACCATAAAAACAGAAAAGTATGAAAAGATCACTCCCTGTATGGCTCATAGCTAGTCTGATGACAATAGGCGCAATAGCGCAGGACAAAACAGAAGCATCCCTGCAGGCGGCAGTGGGAAAACTCGATAACGCCACCACGGCCAAAGAGTATCAGCAACTGGCCACCGAGTTTGCCGCCATTGCCCGCCAGTCGCCCACATCCTGGCTGGCCTGGTATTATGCCGCGTACAGTAATGCGAAAACTGGTTGGCTGTATGAAAATGACGGCGATAAAATAGAACCCTTTGCCAGGCTGGCCGAAGAGCAGGGCAAAAAAGCGCTCGCGCTGCTCGATACCGCCCGGCAAAAAGAGGAGACCTCCGAATTGTATTGTGTGCTCAGCATGGCCAACCGTGCCTGGGTATTCATCAATCCCATGAGTTATGGGCGCAAATACGGACCCATCGCAGGACAGTATGTACAGAAAGCGAAAGCAGCGAACCCCGCCAATCCCCGGGCGCTTTACCTCGAAGGCTGGGAGAAATATGCAACGCCCAAAATGTGGGGTGGCGATAAAAAGAAAGCAAAGGAGTTGCTGGAGCACGCACAGCAAGAGTTAACGGCCCGGTCGGCTACCGGCAATGCACCACACTGGGGAAAGCGGGAAGTAGAAGAGCTGTTGTCGAAACTTAAGTAAAAGGGTGGGGCGGAAGCCCCACACCTATTCAATCATCTTTAAATCATGCGTTATGCCATTCGTATTCATCATCCTGCTACGCATACTGTTTGTAGCGTGCATGGTATTCATCATCGGTTATGTATTCGGAGGATTCTCAAAAAAGCCCGCGTTGGTAACCATCACCAAAGTAGCCGTCATTATGGCCATCCTCCTGTTTATTACCACGAACTTCCTGTCGATGCGGGCCGGATTCCGGCACCAGCGCTATGGACAGCAGGCGGATTGCGGCTGGTACCAGCGCGATTCGGTCAATGCGCCGCACCATTGATCAGGCGGCCAGGACAAACTCCGATAACAGGAACTCGATCCTGATGGAACTGCCTTCGGAGGAAGAGTCTATATGCACTGTTCCTCCGAAAGGTTCCATGCGCTGGGAAAGCCCCCGTAAGCCTAAGCTGCCGCCTGCCTGCAACGAGGCCGGGTCAAACCCCTTGCCATTGTCTTCAACAGTAATGGAGAACATATCCCGGAAGAAGGAGAGCTGCACGATCACTGCAGAAGCATTGGCATGTTTGATTACATTGTTTAGCAGCTCCTGGATCGTATGAAAGGTGAGCAATTCAAAATGATACTTGAAACGTTCTGGCTGTCCATGCGATTGAAACGAAACAGAAAGCTGATGATTGCGCCCGATCTTGTCGCAATAAGCCTGCACCGCATCTCGGAGGCCCTTATCCTGTAAAATGACTGGCTGTAGATTATGGGCCGCTTCGCGGATGGAAGCGGTGGCATCCTTCAGCAGGCCCAGGGATTCCCGGTAAGGTGCCAGTGCAGATAGATGACCTTGTTGTATACCAAGCGCATCCATCTTGAGTCGCGCAGCCGATACGGCACTGGCAACGCCATCATGCAGGTAGCGCGCTATGCGGCCTCTTTCTCTTTCTTCACCTTCCATCATCGCCTGCATAACCCGCAGATCATATTCCCGTTGTAAGGTCAATAATTTTTGCTGTTGCAGCAGTCTTTGCTGGCGGTAGTAGAACCAGCCGACTGCGCCGGTGATGAGTACTACCAAAGTGATACACGCCCAGATGAGGGTCCAGGTATCCTTTTGTTTCAGGGCCAGGTCACGCTGCGCAATAGCCAGCTGTTGCTCTCCGATGGCTTTGTCTTTTTGCAGGGTCCGGAATCTCGTTTCAAGCGTGTTGACCTGGTTGGTCACTTCTTCATTGCGCAGGCTGTCGCTGTACAACTGGTATTTTTGGAAGGCATCGAGACTGGCAGCCTTCATGCCCAAAGAAGTATACACGATGGTGAGGTAGTCATAAGCGCGCTGCAGGTTTTGTTTTTGATGAATGGGAGTGGCAATGGCGACCGATTTCAGTAGATATTCCTTGGCGCGTGCATATTGCTTCAGCCCCTTATACGCTTTGGCAAAACCCAGGTAGATGCCGCTAAGGTAATAGGGATCGCCCGATCGAATGGCCAGGGACTCCGCTACACGCAGGTAATTCAGGGCCGGGTCGTACTGGTTGAAATTACACAGGTCGTCCGATAGGTTCAACCTCGTCAGGTACCTGCCCACCAGATATTCCTTCCGGTCGCTCAGGTGCATGGCAGCCTGCGTGGTTTCAAGAAATGCAGGCCTGCGGCCGAGCGTCTTATAACTGACCGCTTTGGCGATGAGCGCAATCACCACACGAACAGTATCCTTGTTCTGCCGGGCAATAGCTTCCGCTTTATCGATGTATTGTAAAGATTTCGCCGGCTGATCCAGCTTTTGAAAGATCGTGCCGATATTACAGTATACCGGAGCCAGTAGGTGGCGTGTTGACGTTTTTTCCAACAGCGAGGCTGCCTTCAGATAGCCGTCCATGGCTTCCTGCAGCAAGCCCTGGAAATTGTACAGGTTGGCCATATTGTTATAAACCTTCCCCAATTCAATATCGTTGTGCAATTTTTCGAAATATGGGATTGCCCGGGTGAAGAGTATCTTGGCGCTGTCGTACAGCCCGCGGTCCGATAAGATCATGCCTTTGAGTAAGTGCGACCTTGCGATGCCATACGGATAGTCGAGTCCCGTGCTCATCTCGTAAGTTCGTTCAAGCAACCGCAATGAACTGTCTCCCTCCACATCCATCAGATCGTAGCAGTAAGCGAGCAGGTGATTGATGGAGGCTGTATCATTCCTGATATCGGCTGTCTGCGCCCGGTATTTGTCGTGCACAGCTTGCGGAGTTTGGGCATTAGCTGGAGGTAAAGTAATAATACAGGCCAACAGCAGCACTAAACTGCAGCAACCGGGTCGCACGGCTATCAGCAAATGGAATGGGCGCATAGCGTGCAAATTAAAAAAGCCGCTTCGCCCGGCGAGCTCCACCGCTTGCCGTTCATCCGCTTTCGGCATTTTGGCGGTCTGAACGACCTGATAGGGGCGCTGAAATGCCTTATTCAATAGTTCGATTACAACCTTCTGTCAAAGGTCTTATGTCTAACAGCGCAGTAGGTCGCCCTGCTGCGCTGTTACCTTATCTGTAAGGCATTTCGCTATTGATCTGGTACAAAATCGGTAAGCACTTTTTTACCCGTTGGTCGGCAGACTCGTTCTTATTTTCCAAGCGCCTTGACGATCGCTTCCCCAACGCCCTTGGCCGATTGCGGGTTTTGGCCAGTGATCAACCGCCCGTCTACCGTAACATGAGGCTGCCACAAACCCGATTTCTCAAATTGACCGCCACGCTCGATCAGTTTGTTCTCCAGCAGGAAAGGAACAACTTTCTCCAGCTTTACCGCAGTTTCTTCTTCATTGGTGAAGGCATTGATCTTTTTACCCTTTACCAGGTAATCGCCATTGCTTAATTTGATATTGACCAGCCCGGCAGGGCCATGACATACCGCACTCACAATACCTCCTTGTTCATAGATAGCGGTAGCGATCTTTGCGAGGACTGTATTGTCGGCCAGGTCCCACATAGCGCCATGCCCGCCCGCATAGAAGATCGCAGCGTACTGGCTGGCATCTACCTCGTCCGGCTTCATAGAATGTTCGATCTTATCGCGGTATTTCTTGTCTTCCCAGAAAGCCTTGTTGGCGGCATCGTCCAGGTTGAACCCGTCGACCGGCGGTTTACCGCCCTGCGGGCTCACAAAATCTATTTCATAACCCGCTTCCTTTAATACTTCCCAGGGATGTGAAACTTCGCCCAGGTAATAACCGGTCGGCTCGCCGGTGCTGCCTTTTTTGTCGTGGCTGGTAACCACAAAGAGGATCTTCTTTTTCATATTTACTGATTGACGCGTTTGAGCAACAGTCTGTCCCACGCCAGTGGTCAGCAGGGCCAGGACCATTACAGAATGAAATAATTGCTTAGTTGATAGTTGCATAATGTGGTAATGAATTGACCACACAAAGCTCGGGAAGGGGAAGGGCCCGGCACAGGAGCCAGCGCACAAATTTGGTGTGATCTATATCACACTAGGCGCCATGTAAACGGCTGAGGGTTTCACGCGACACGCCCAGGTAAGCGGCGATCATCGTTTTGGGCAGGCGTTGGGTAAGGGTAGGGTACTGTAGCAGGAACTGTTCGTAACGTTCTTTGGCGCTGCTGTCGAGCAGGCTGATGATGCGTCGCTGTAAAGCTACATAACCGTTGCTGGTCTTTACGCGGAAACAATGCTCGATCTTATGCAGCTCCGAACACAGCTTTTCGCGATTGTGCAGCGACAAACACAGCACTTCCGTTTCTTCAAGGCAGTCGATATTGATGGTGGCGGCAGCCTGGTTGAAATGCGCCTGGTAATCGGAGATCCACCAGTCCTCCATCGCAAATTGCAGAATGTGCTCCTTGCCGTCTTGCGAAGTATGCGTAGCCTTGAGCAATCCCTTCAGCACAAAGTGATCGTTGGGCACCGCGTTGCCTTCCTGCACCAGGAACTGGTGTTTCTTCAACTTCTTCGTCGTGAAGTGAGACAGGATATAATCGAACTCCGCATCGCTGAACGGACTGATTTTCTCCAGGTGTATGCGTAACGGGTGACTCATATTCGCTCCTTTAATGCCGTAAACAAAGCTAAACAATTGGGTCCTGGGCTGGTTGCGCTGGCTGTGTTTGCAGGTGGATCTTCCCCATCATCCACAAAATGATCACGCCCAGCAACGACATCAACGCAAACGACCACCGCAGGTTCGAAGCCTGAGCAATAAAACCCACCACCGGCGGCACGATCAGGAAACCAAAATAGCCCACTGTCGATACTGCAGCAATCGCCGGACCTCCACTCATATTGGGCACCTTGCCCGCCATGCTGAACGCCATAGGCACCACACACGAAACGCCAAAGCCTACCAGCAGGAAGCCAAAGGCGGCAATATAGGTATAGGGCAACAGCGCCGCCAGCAACAAGCCGGCAAACATCAGCGAACCACTGTAGGTGAGCAGTTTCCGGATACCGATCTTGTTCGCTACCCGGTCACCGGCAAACCGGCCCGTCGTCATCGCGACCATATAAATAGCATAACCGGCAGTAGCCAGACCAGGCGCCGCGCCCGTCGCTTTGCGCAGGTAAATGGCCGCCCAATCGTACATCGTGCCTTCGCAGGCCATCGAGGCAAAACACACCAGGCCAAATTTCAGCATCGTACGGTCGGGCATCACAAAACTGCCCTTCCTTTCATGGGGCGAGGGCAATTGGTGCACACTGTCCTTGAAGAAATAACAACATAAGCTCGTCAGCACCACGCTTACGGTAAGCAGATGCCAGGAAGTGGCAATACCAGCCGATACCGCCAGCGTACCCATCGCGGCGGCTGCAAAACCCGCGGTACTCCAGATGCCGTGCAACGAGGCGATGATTGATTTGGAGAACATGGCTTGCACACCCAATGATTGGGCATTGGCCGAAATATTGAAGAGGTTGCGCGAAGAACCAAAGAAGAACAACACCAGCACCAGTTGCCAGGTCTCATTTACAAAACCCACCAGGCACATCATCAGGTTAAAAAGGATCGCCCCACCCATCATCACATAGCGGCTGCTGATGCGGCGCAACAGGAAACCTGTCAGCGGCAGCGTCAGCATCAACCCCGCCGGCATGGCAAACAGCACAGCGCCCAGTTCGGCCTCATTAAGATTCAGATGGTGCTGGATAGACGGAATACGCGAAGCCCAGGAGGCAAAGCCAAAGCCTGATACGAAAAAAAACACGGCAATTGCGATACGGGCCTGTCGGGGAGAAGCTAAATCCGGGTCACCAGTCATCATTACAATTATGCTTAATGTGAAGGTGCTAAGATAATCAAAACCAGCCAGCAGGAGGGAGACATTAGCCCCACCTGTCGAATTATCTTGCTCACGTGCAATCGTTTGAGCAGATCCCGGCAAAACGCAAAATCAAAGATTGCGCACACGGTTGTACAGCCAACACAATCGTTTGCAATTAAGATGTGCATTTTTCACCATGCATGGCGAGCCGGTTTATCTTCTAAATTCAAGGCGTATTTAAAAGGATAGCAGCAAAAAAACGGAAACATCAACACCTGCTATTACGCCAAATAAACAAGCTTATGAGATTAAAGTCGCTATTGCCAGCGAAAAGCATCGCTTTTTGCGCCTTGCTCATTGTGAACGCCCGGCCCGCCGCAAAAGCCTACACTGGTTACCAGGCAGCCCCACCCGCAAGCAACGGTAAGGACACCATCCCGGTTACCGACACCACGCTGGCAGCAAAAGCAGCACCCCAACAGATCGCGACCCAGGCTACCTTCTCCAAAGATGGAAAGGTCAACGTTCGCACCCTCAGTTTCACACCCTTTATTTCGGTTCAGCAGTACGTAAAAGGCAATTTGGCCGGCGTATATGTACAAGAGCCCTCCGGCGAACCCGGTACCGAACAGAACCTATTTATCCGTGGCATCTCGATGCCACTCCTCAGCAAAAGGGAACTCTTCGACAACCAGGCAGCCGTATACCTCAATGGAGTACCCCTGGCCGCCGACAATCCTTTTGCTTACGAGATACAGCAATACGATTTTAACCGCATTGGCCCCGCCACCAACCTGCTCGCGGCATTGAACATCGATAATGTGGAGTCCATCGAGGTCATCAAAGATCCCGCACGACTCGCCATCCTGGGTCCTGTAGCAGCCAATGGCGCCATCTGGATCACCACCAAAGCCGCGAAGTCTGGCCGTCGCCAGATCAATATCAACGGCTACGTGGGTTTTGCACCACAGCAACAGGTAACACCTGTTAATGGCGTATACGAAAACAATTTCCGCCTGCCTTTCTATAATAAATACGGCACCCTCAACGACCGCTTTAATTATCCAGCCTACCTGAAAGATTCATCCAATGCTGATTATTACGGTCGCTCCAACTGGACCGATAGCTATTACAAGAACCAGGCGCTGTACAACCTCGACCTGAGTCTCACAGGTGGTTCCGAAAGGGCCAACTTCCGCTTCTTTGGCGGCGCCACCCGCAACGCCAACACGGCCGATGAAACAGCCCTCCAGCGTTACAATGCTTCGTTCTCGATCAACGTGCTGCCGCTAAAGTGGGTCACCGCTTCAGCCATGATCAACGCCACGCACATGATCCGCAACCGCAACCGCAATTTCGTCGATCGCCTCGCCGAAGCACGCTACCTGCCCGACGTATCCAATCCGTTACCGCCCAATAAATCGGTGTACGAACAATACCTCGGCCAGTTCGATGAGAATGTAAAGGACGATAACAAGACCACCGCCGTACAGGGTTACTTCAATATCCTTGCCCAAATGAAAGGATTCCGCTACACCGGTGGCCTCTCTTTCGATTATAACGAAGGCACACGCGATGTGTTCTATCCCACGCAACTGCTCGAAGGCAACAACTTTGTATCGAACTATTTCGGCTTCAACCAGCGCTTCATATTCAGCAATGCAGTGGGATATACCTGGAACATCGATACGCAGAACAAGCTCGATTTCGAAGCCGGACAAACCTACCAGTCAACCCGTAATAAGTTCGAGTATGCCTATGGATACAATGGCCCCAACAACTTCATTAAGCTCAATATTGTAAACGGTGATCCCAATGCCACCGACTACCTCCAGTCCAATGGCTTTGATGTATTTTACCATCCTTCCAACCAGAAAGTAGCAATAGCCGCATTCTTCGGAAAGGCCAACTGGGCATACAATGATATCCTCGACGTTACCGCTGTTGTACGCCGCGATGGAGCATCCGTCATGCAGCCCGACAATCGCTGGTACACCGGCTATGGCCTTACAGCCACACTCGATCTGTACAAGACCGTAGTAAAGAATGCCGATTTCCTCAGCAACCTAGACCTTACAGCATCCTATGGCAGAAACGGCAAACTCCTGTCAGATGATCGCTTTGCAGGTGGTCCCAACTACCGCTCCGATCTTTCCTGGACAGGCGCCCCCACCATCGGTAGCTTCGCGGGTCTGCCTGGCCTTTCCCGCCCCTACAACTCCGGTTGGGTAGGGTATGGCATACCTTGGGCCTATGTAGAACAGCTGAGCGCTGGCATCAAAGCAGGCTTTCTGCAAAACAAACTCCAGGTAGGTATCGACGTATACAGCAAAACCGATAAGGACATGATGCTGCCCGTACCGGTACCGGCTGAATATGGTTACAAAACAGCCTATGCAAGCGGCCTCGATGTAAACAACAGCGGCGTAGACCTTACCCTGCATGCAGGCGTGTTGACAGAAGCTGCCAATAAACCAGGCCTCAGCCTCCATGCCAACCTGAACTACAATAAGAATGAACTGAAGGCACTGCCCAACGGACTGCAGCGCCTCGTGATCAACGATCACCTGCTGCAGGTGGGTCAACCCATCGATGCCTTTTGGGTATATAAGAATGAAGGGATCTACAACACGAATGCAGAAGTGCCCGTTAAACCCGGCACATCGCAGCCCCTCACATACCAGGGCGTAGCGCTCAAAGCAGGCGATGCACGCTGGCAGGATGTGAACGGCGACTATACCATCAATGAAGATGACAAGGTAATGGTGGGCAACTCCCTGCCTAAGATCACCGGCGGATTTGGCGGCAACCTGGCATACCGCTCCTTCAACCTCGATTTCAACTTCTATTTCGCACTCGGCCACAAACTGCTCAATAAATATGCGGCACAAAGGCTCGACTTCATCAATACCGATGCCAGCAGCTCGATCGACGGCGTAAAGGAGATCACCTTCTGGGAAAAGAAGATGGACCTCGGCGCCTATCCCATGTACAACCCCTGGAGCAACACCATTCCTTACCGCCTCGATCAGGACCTGTTCCTCGACAAAGCATCCTTCGTGAAGCTGCGCTCCGTGACACTGTCCTACAACCTCGTTAGCGGCTGGAAAGGAAAAGGCAAGAGCAATGTGTTCAAAGAAGCAACGGTATACCTCACCGGCGCCAACCTGTTTACCATCACCTCGTTCAAGGGCGACGATCCCGAGCTGGTACAGTACAATGGCTTGTACACCGGCGCAGGATTGCCCATCCAACGCTCCTTTATCCTCGGTTTCAAATTAGAGTTATAATCATTCAACATATTAATATCCCCATAGTATGATAGGGAAAAAAATAGCAACTGTTTCACTCACCGCCCTGCTGTTCGCCGGAACGCTGCCGTTCACAGCCTGCAACAAACAGCTCGACGTAAATTCCACCCGCCAGTCGGATGAAGCCAAAAGCTGGAAAACCATCGACGATGCCCGCTCAAGTCTCATGGGCATCTACGGACTGTTCCGCGCAGCCGTAGCCGACAACAACGCGCATTGGCTTTTCGGTGAACTGCGCAATGGCGACTTCACCGCACTTAAGCGTCCCGATCTCAAAGCCATTATAGAAGGGAAACTCAATGCATCATATCCCGTAATCGAAAGTATTGCCAACTGGCGCCGTTTCTATGCCGCCATCAATGCCTGCAACCTCTTCATCGAGCGTTCGGGCGAAGCGTTGGCCGATACCCGCTACACCGAGATCAACCACAAGGTCGATGTAGCCCAGGCCAGGGTACTGCGCGCATTCATGTACTACTATATCGTACGCATCTGGGGCGATGTGCCCTTGCTCACCAAATCCTACGATAACGGATCCTTCAAACAATTTCCCCGCAGCAGTAAGGAAGATGTGCTGGGATTTGCCGTGCGGGAGATAGAAGAAGCAGCACCCATGCTGCCGTTTGCCTATGGCGCTGCCGATCCCAAAATGCCCGGGGAGGTGTACCACACCAAAACTTATACAGAATGGAAGAACATGCTGATCAATAAAGTGTCGGCTTACGCCATTCTCGCACACATCACCGCACTGCAGGGAAACTACTATGCAACAGCCGGCTATACCGACTACGTGATGCAGAACTACAACCGCATCGCCATCAACTACCTGTCGGTAGGTGACCTCACCGGCAGAACCGGTATATTCAACGAGCTGGCCGATGACCTGGGGACCGATCAAAATCAGTTCATCTCCTTCAATTTCCTCCGGGGAATGGGAGAGTTGTCCGTATCAGGCCACATCGAGCAACTCACCCTGGCATACCCGCTGGTATCAAAACAATCGCCCGATATTTACATTACAAAAGATACACTGGCATCCATGTTCCCCACCAGCAACGGACAGGATCTCCGCTTTGGTACCGATACCTCCAGCGTCGATCAGGGAACGCCTACCTTATACCGGAATGCCTACATCACCAACTACGGTGAAGAAATTCCCATCTTCAGCAAGGTTAAATCCATCAACGCAGGGGTAGCCGGCGAACAACAGTTCAACGTGTTCACCAGCGCCATCCTGTTTACCCGCCTTGAAGAAATAGTCCTGTTGCGCGCAGAAGCACTCGCGGTGCTGGGCCACGAATCAGATGCAGCCACCCTGCTCAATAATATCCGTTCCCGCCGCAACGTAAAAGCCTTCGACGGTGAAGAGGCCGGAGCCGATCTCATCAAAGAAATATTCGAAGAACGTCGCCGGGAACTGGTAGGAGAGGGCTGGCGTTGGTATGACCTTGTACGGTACAATAAGATCAAAAAGAACAACCCCGCCTTCAACGCCCTCATCAGCAATGGCGGCATCTATTGGCCCGTATCGAGAGACGTCCTCAACAACAACGCACTCATCACCCAGAACAATTACTGGAAATAATTGCCGCAACGACTTCACCTGAAAAAGAGAACGATCATGAACATCAACTATAAAAAACTCGCACTGGCCGCAGCCATCGCCTGCATCGCCATCGTAGGTTGTAAAAAGGATGAAACCTGGTACAACTACGACAAAGAGACCAGTGTATTCAATGGAAACAGCTACCAGTACCTGCAGAATGGCAACGGACTGTTCGATTCCATGCTCCTGGTCATCAACCGCCTGTCGGGATTGAAAGATTCCCTCACGAAAGGCAATGTGACCCTCTTCGCGGTCAACAACAACAGCTTCAACCTGGCCATGAAGAACCTCAACCTGCGCAGGGCCACCATGGTGCCGGCAAGGCCGCCACTCACCCTGGCCACCCTCGATTCCACCCAACTCGATACGCTCGCCTGCCGATACATTTTGGCTGGCATGTACAATACCGATCGCGTGGTCGACAATGCCGATGGTGTCCTGGCACCCGCTATCAAATACAGTTACAATATGAACCTGCTGTACGAAAGGATCAATGCCGCCGGTTACCAGGGCGGTGGCCCGCAGCAGCTGTTCTTCAGCGACCCCAAACAAACTCCCTTCGAAGTGTTCTGGGTAACCACCAAAACACAGATCGTGAACGTAAAGACCAGCAATGGCATCGTACACGTGCTGTCATCGGGGCACGACTTCGGTTTCGGGAATGAATTCGTAGAAAGAATGAACCGCTAACCCCACAAACACTCATCCCAAAACAAACGACTTATGAATAATAAACAATGGCGGCTCTTCACTGGCACCCTGTTGGCTGGCGCCTTCCTGCTGGCCCTCACTGCCTGTAACAAATTGGTACCCACCTACCGCGA
The DNA here is from genome assembly GCF_029223285.1 of Paraflavitalea sp. CAU 1676. GTDB lineage: Bacteria > Bacteroidota > Bacteroidia > Chitinophagales > Chitinophagaceae > Paraflavitalea. Next base: position 449,225 of record NZ_JARHUJ010000002.1, read on the forward strand.
TGCACTCAGCGCAGAGGCCGGCTTCTCCCAAACCACCTTCGAGCCGGTGGTAGGACGTACCACCCAGTACTCCAACGTATTTGTGAACCCCAACAACGGGTCTACCTATCCCATCGACTTTACCATCGTGAATGCCCGTCGCTTCAGCGGCGAAGCAGCGCCCGAACTGTCAGATATATTTCCCGTAAAGGTCTGGAAGCAGGCCTACACCGGCACCGAAACCAGTATTGCGGAGATCGAAGGCAAACGTGCAACCGAATACCACAATGTATTTGAAGTGCGCAAGCATTCCGGCGACTTTGTATTGTGGTCCTCATCAACCTCGCGCATCCTGCGTTGTCAGGCCGACTCCGGATATGTATTCGATGTAGAAATGAGCAATAGCGGCGGCCGTCGCTACTTCCGCAACATGCGCCTCATGCCATTCCGCGAACGCCCTTATGAACCATCCAACCTCAACCCGGTCACCGGCCAGTCGGTATCCAATGGTATCTATCCTTCTTATATGTTGAATGTAAGAGGCGATTCCTCCAACAACTACCTCACCGCCGCCGATGTGGATGTGTATATCCGTAAATCATCGGAAACTGGTAAAACGCCGGGCAATACCATATCCTTCATGTTCCTGGACAAATACTTCAAGCCCATCGATCCGGCAAAGTTCGCCCTCACCGACTGGAATAATCTCCTGCACGGTTTCAACGTGAAGAAGACTGCTACCCGCGTAACCTACGATGTAGCATTCCCCGTTCCCCTGGCACAGTTACCTACCCGTTTCACAACGGCTGATGGAAGGAGAACAAGCGTAAAGTTTGGTTACTCACGCATCGGCTTTGGTGGCTTCCGCCAGGATGCGGTGATCGGACTTGACTTTGCCATTTATGAACCCGGCGATTGGGAGATCGTATTCGCCTTTAAAAATGACAGCCCCAAATTCTCCAATGACTAATCCAAACGCTATAACAATGAAAAGTAATACCAACATAAGGACATCATACCTGGCCTGCATCCTGTTGTTACTGCTGGTTGGCATTAGCCCGTTGGGAGCCTTCGCACAGGAAAAGATCAAGGTGCAGGGCATCGTGCTCGGCAAAGGCGACAATGCCCCCAAATCCGGCGTAACCATCTCTGTTGGAAAAAAATCGATCGCAGCTACAGATAAAGACGGCCGATTTACCGTAATGGTAGATCCCGGCGCTACACTCACGTTCACGTTCAGCGGTTTCGGCGCTGAGAAGAAAGTAGTGCAACGCGCAACCGCCAACCTCGAGATCGTCATGGCGCCCAAAGACGAAGCCATGCGCGAGATCGTGGTACAGGGCTTTAAGAGAGCCACCCGCGAAACCACCACCGGTTCTACCGTAGTGATCAGCGGAAAGCAATTGCAGGACGTACCCGTATCCAACGTACTCGAACTGTTGCAGGGAAAAGTAGCGGGCGTTAACATCCAGAACAATACCGGTTCACCCGGCGCCATGGGTACCATCAACATTCGCGGTGTATCCAGCGCACAGGTAAACTCCAGCGGCTTCCTCACGCCAACATCACCACTCTTCGTGATCGACGGTGTACCCGTTGACATGAACACCAACTATGAATACGGATTTCAGGGCGGTGGTCCCGGCATCAGCCCCCTCTCACTGATACCGCCCGAAGACATCGAGTCGGTAGAGTTCCTGAAAGACGCCGCCGCCACTTCTCAATACGGTTCAAGAGGCGCCTACGGGGTGATCATCATCACCACCAAGCGTGGCCGTTCCAAAGTGCCCATCGTATCTTATTCAGGTTCTTATTTCGTGAGTTATGCTCCCGCCCAGCGCAAGGTAATGGGCGGTAATGAAGAACGTCGGTTCAGGATCAACCAGATCCTCAATTACGATACGTCGTACGCCCAGGGAATGAGCCTGATCAATATTACGCCGTTCCTGGCCGACTCGCTCAATCCTTACTTCAACAATTCAACCGACTGGCAGAAGCTGTTCTTCCGCACCACCAACAACCAAACGCACAACGTCAACATATCTGGTGGCGACCAGACCTTCAATTACAAGACCAACCTCAACTATTATTCAGAGGAAGGTATCTTGCGGAATACTGGCTTCAAGCGCTATACCCTGGGCATGGACGCACTGTACCAGCCGTCCGATCGCTTCAGGATGGTGGCCAACCTGAAAGGGGCCATGGGGCAGCGCAACAACGGTAGCGGAATGGGATTGCAGCAGGTCAATATCAAGAATGCCTCCAACCTGTCTTCTCTCGTGTCCCCGGCCTATTATGCCGATTTCAACCAGGCAGCCGACGGCAAAGAGGTACGTGATGATAATAAGAACATCAACGTGTCCACATCACTCGACCTTCAATACGAACCCATCAAAGGATTGCGCTTCTCGAACCTGTTTACCTACAACATTATCACAGGCAGCTCCAGCAAGTTCAGCCCATCCTTTATCAATGATAATATACCGGAATACTACGCCTACAACGATAAAACCTACAACCTCTACGACCGGGCAGCCATCAACTATATCCGTTCTATTGGCAATCACAACCTGAATTTCTTTGTATTCAACGAAGTATCGTCCTATGGATTCCGGGCCAACGCGTCACTGCTCACACAAACGGCCAATGACCAGATCGAAGGTCCTGTTGGGTACAGCTGGTACCGCTCCAAAGGAGGTACCCTCGACAATGCCAAGGATACACGTATCCATGGTTTTGGTGGAAGCATCTCCTACAACTACGATACAAAATACGTGGTCGATATTAGCTATCGCCTCGATGGAACCTCCACCAACGGACCCTCTACCGGTTACACCGTCAACCCGTCCATCAGCGCACGCTGGAACTTCAACCGCGAGAATTTCCTGTCAGACCTGCCCTGGCTTAGCTATGGATCGATCCGCGGTAGCTGGGGTCGCAATATTGTACCAACAGGCAGCATCTTCGATGTGTTCGGTACCTATCGCATCGGTAACAACTACAACGACGACCCAACGGTATACATCGACTGGGGTAATATTCCCAACGATGCCTTCAAGCCGGTCACAAAAACCAAATTCAACCTGGGGTTAGACCTCGGCTTGTTCAACAATGCAATAAGCACGGTCATCGAACCCTACTATGAGACTACGGATAATGAGGTGATGGATGTAAGCCTGGCCAACGTCAACGGCTTTACCAAGATCAAATCCAACGCACGCAGCGTCGCCAACTATGGAATCGATGCGTCGCTCACCTGGCGCGTGTTGCCGCAGAACCGTGCAGTCCAGTGGACAGTGTCTGGAAATATAGCATGGGTGAATCCCATCCTGAGCAAGTTGCCCAATGGTGAACGCCAAACGATCCTCTCATTCACCGATGCAGACAACGCTAAGTTGCCCCTCGTCTATCGCCTGGGTAAAGCACCTTTCGCCAACCAGTTGTACAATAATGAAGGCGTATATGCCAGCACGGCCGATGTACCGGTGAATCCCCAAACAGGCCTGCGCCTGCAGAATGGCCGTAACACAGGGATCTTCTTCCAGGGCGGCGATCCCATCTGGACCGACATCAACGGTGACTACATCATCGACGAGCAAGACCTCGTAACGGCGGGTAACCCCTGGCCAAAATTCACCGGTGGTATGAACTCCATGTTGACCTATAAGAACTGGACCTTCAATATGAACGTTTCTTATACCCTCGTAAGAGATGTTTTGAACATACCATTGGCGCAAACCTTCCAGAATTTTTATAACCCAACCGTGCCCCAGGCCCTGGTGCCCATCAATGAGTATGATATCTGGAAACCAGGTGGCTCCAAAACATCAGGCAGCCTGAACGCCAAATACCCCAATCCTTTCGATTTCAGAAGGGCAGGGCAGATCAACCCGTACCGCGCCGATCAAACCCTCTTCCAGGAAGACGGCTCTTACTGGAAGATCAACCAGATGACGTTCAAATACAATTTCAACAGGACCTGGACCAAGCGCATAGGAGTAACCTCAGCCGCAGTATATGTAACACTCAACAACGTCTATACTTTTTCAAACTATTCCGGACCCGATCCCGAGTTGGTGACCCAACTGGGCCGCGACATCTCCGGTGGTTATCCCAACCGCCGCAGCATGGCCCTCGGTGCAAACATCCAATTCTGATCTGCCATAACCGGCATCAACGAAAACAAGAAAAAGAAGAACATGAAAAAGACGCTCATCCATACCATCGCAATAATAGCCCTGCTGTTCACTGGAACGGGTTGTAAGAAATTCCTCAACCTCGATCCGCTCAGCAACCTGTCGGGCAATAACTTCTGGCAAACAGAAGCTGATGTGGACAATTACACCAACGGATTATTCGAATTGTACCGGGCAGCCACCTTCCGCAGCAATATGAAAGCAGGCGGCGGTACCGACGAATTTCCCTTCTTCGCCTTTAGTGGCGACATGCGCTTTGCGCCGATCTATGAACCCTCCAATAGTGGTTGGAACCGAACCTACGTACAGTTCCTGCGCACCAACAACCTCAATCCCATCGTACGGGGTAACTACAACTGGGGTGGCAACAACTGGTCAAGCATATTCACCACTTCCCGTTTCATGAACTGGGACCGACTGTTCAAAGTGGTAGCCGGCGCCAATATCCTGGTAGCTGAGGTAGACGATGTGCCTGGCCTTACCCCCGAAAAGAAGGCAAAGTATAAAGCAGAAGGTGTGTTCATGCGTAATATGGCTTACTTCACCATGGTCAGGATCTTTGGTGACGTTCCTTATTATACCAACGCATACAACGCTACAGCATTACCCAGAACGCCGATGGTGGAAGTGTTGAAGAAATGTGTGGAAGATATGGCCGCTTATGAAAAAGACCTGCCCTGGACCTATGATGATGCAGCCCGTCGCGCCGTTCGTGGCATGCGTGGTGGCGCCCTGGCCCTCCTCATGCACATGAAAATGTGGCTCGCCTCCTTCGATGGCGCCAATGCATTCAACCATTACAACGATGCCATCGCTTACGGCGAAGAACTCCTCAAAGAGAACAAAGGCGCTTATGAACTGATCCCATATGTTAACCGCGGGTTCCGCACCGTATTCCGCGGCCGTTCCAAAGAAGGGCTGTTCGAAATGCCGCAGAACTCCAACTACGGCGAGAGTTTTGGCTGGTCATTCTACAGCGACCACATTACCCGCTACCGCGTTAACGCCACCGAAACGCGAAATACCTATCTGTACTACGCGCAAACTTATCTCGATGAGATCTATCCACCCGGACAGCCCGACATTCGCCGCAGCGAATGGTATGTAGATATTTATTCCACTACCGGCCGTTTCTGGCTCACCAAGTACAGCAATATCTTCCAAACGGAGAACAACTCCAGCTATGTCGACGATAGCCAGATCGTATTCCGCCTCGGCGAATCATACCTGCTGCTGGCCGAAGCTTACGCCAATGTTGACCGTAACACGGAAGCTGTAGCTGCGCTCAACGCCATTCGCGATAGGGCAGGCGCTACGCCGTATAGCGGACAGTCTGGTGATGAATTGAAGAAAGCTATCTGGTACGAACGCTGCAAGGAACTCATCGGCGAGGGACATTTCTCGTACGATATGATCCGTACAAAGAATGTGCTCGATCCGAAATTGTCCTTCGGGAATTCCATTTCTGTAGAAGACTACAAGAACGGAGCCTGGACCTGGCCCCTCAGCAATGCCGTACGGGCCAACAATCCTACCATTACTTTAAATAACTACTGGAACTGATCCGGCTTAACAGATAAACTATGATCTCGATCAAAAAGATACTACCACTCGCCGCCTTCGGGCTGATCCTGATGAGCAGTTGCTCCAAAAGTAACTACCAGGATGGTGGAACACTCGACCCCGCTTTTAAGGGCTCCTCATTCGACTACCTCGTATCGAGGCCCGAGTTGTTTGATTCCCTCACCAAAGTGATACGGCTCGCTGGAATGGAACAGATCCTTCGCCAGGAAGAAGTGACCTTCTTTGCGCCGCCTTCTCAATCCATCATGAAAAGTGTGACGGTGCTCAACGACGACCTCAAAAGGGTAGGCGCAGATACCGTTTATAACCTCCGGCAGATCAAACCCGCCGTGTGGAAGAAGTTCCTGAACCGATACCTCTTCAAACACAAGAAATCGCTCACCGATTATCCGCAGGTCGATTTTGAAAATATCCCGGTATATCCCGGACAGCCCTACGTATCCTACGGCAATGATGTCATGAACATCGGAGTATCTTACAACGATGCAAGTGGAATACAGTATGCCGGGCCAAGGTTCCTGTACCTCTCTTACATTCAATCATTGTCCTCACCAACCACTTCCTGGCTCAGTACGCCGGTGGCTACATCCAATATTCTCACTACGAATGGCTATGTACATGTGTTGAGGTATGCATCACCCATTACCATCACCGGGGTCGATATCATCAACCTCACCGAGCACCATTTCGGCTTCAACCCGTTCCAGTTTGAACTCGAAGCCTTGAATGCGGGGATAGACAGATAGCCAGCAGAAAACAACTAACACATTTAAAGGAAGCTTATGAAATTTGTACGAAATCCTTATAACAAAATAAACTGGCTGATGCCGGCCCTGGCAATCTGCCTCTTTGTAGCCTGTAAGAAAGACGACCCGGCAAGGGTACAGATCTATCCCGATGGCCCCAAAGCCGAAGTACAGTTCCTCGATGGAATACCTTCCCCTTCTCAAGGCAGGGCGGGAGCAGTGGTTACATTCAAAATAAAGGGGTTGAAAGGGAAAGAAAATAAATTCAAGTTCCTCATCGGTCAACTGGAGTCGGAAGTGTTGAGTGTGGCCGACAGTACCGTGTCGGTGCGTGTACCGGCCGATGCCATCACCGGTGGTGCTGCCGTAATATTTGACAATCAGTATTATTTCGGACCCGAATTTCGCGTTCGGGGCGATCTGATAATAGATCCCACATTTGTAGGGTTCAATGGAACCAATGGACCAATAAATGATATCGTGAATGCCACCAGTGAACTGGGCTCCTATGTGATCGCCGGTAGCTTTAGCAACTATAATAACCAGTTCACCCTCACAAACCCCATCTTCGATATAGCCAAGATCGATAAAACGGGCAATATTGCATCCAGCAACCGGTTCATCACCCGTGCAGGCACAGGAGGGGGCACCATTTATTCACTCACGCGCCTTGCGTCGGGCAACTACCTGCCCGCTGGATTCTTCACCAAATACAATGACCGCACCGGGCCCAACTCCATTACCAGGGTATACCAGCGCGGCCAGCTCGATACCATGACGGTTGATCTCGTAAATCCCGATCCCATCAACAACCCCAACGACAATAAGGATACGGTGGCTACCTTCAACGGCGGCGTAAATGGCATCATTCAGTACGCCTATGAAACGGCAGGCGGGCAAATCGTTGCAGTAGGATCCTTCACGGAATATAGAAGTATCTACTACACCAGGTCAACCAAAGCCAGTAAGATACCGAATCGCGTATTGATGAACCAGGTGCTCAAAATGAACGCCGATGGATCGCTCGATTCTTCCTTCAACTACGACCTCACCCTGCACAAAGGAAAGCCCGGGCCCAACGGACCCATCCTGGCGGCCATGAAAATATCCAACAACAGGATCGTATTGGTAGGCGCCTTCACCAACTACAACGGTGTACCGGCCCGCGGCATCGTTTGTATTGATGAGTCCGACGGTAAAGTGAGCCCCACTTTCTCTACTGGTTCAGGACCCGATGCGCCCATCGGTACGGTAACCTTCAATGAAAAGACCAACAAGATCCTGGTCACCGGAGGCTTCCGTTCATTCAATGGAATACCCGCCGGTGGAGTGGTCATGTTAAATGCCGACGGCAGTGTAGACGAATCATTCTCGATAAAGCCGGTTAGCGGCGGTTCGATCAATTACGCAGCGCAATTGAATTCCGGCAATATCATGATCGCCGGCAGCTTCCAGCGCTATAACGATAAGGTCCGTCCAGGTTTCGCATTCCTCGATGCAACCGGCGTTGCAACCCCGGCTTATAACACCACCGGAACCTTTACCGGCAATATATACAAGATGCTCGAACGCACAACCGACCTCGGCTATCCCGGTGTGATCCTGGTAGGTAGCTTCTCGAAATTCGACAATACCGACGTACGCAATATTGTTTACCTCGAGATCAGGAAATAGCCTCATTACAGACATACAACAACATAAACATGCAAGCAAAGAACAAAACATACAAAGGCCGCGCTGCAAGAAGATGGTGGTCTGTAGGACTCCTGGCAATCCTGGGGGCAACCTCCACCCTGATCGCCTGCAACAAAACATTCGAAAACACCCTTGAGCAGGATTATGGCGCAGATGGTGGTGCAGGAAAAAAACAAAAGACCCTCGTGATCATCGTCGATGGGGCGGTCGGTCTCGAAGTGCAGAAAACACGCGCGCCTTACCTCACCGTATTGGCCGATAATGCCATTTATTCCTGGAACGGACTCACCGATACCCGGAAGGATGCCGTAACCAACGCACTGGGCTGGACAACCCTCCTCACAGGCGTAACATCCAACAAACATAAGGTGACCGGTGAAGATTTTGCCGGCAACGATCTGCAGCAATACCCCACGTTGTTTGCCCGTATCAAACAGCAAAAGCCCACTGCAAGAACCGTGGCCATCGGAGCATCTGCAGCCTTCATACAAAACCTGGCGGCCGATGCAACCGAGAAAAAGACATTGGCTACTGATGCCGCAGTAAAGGATGCAGCAGTAACCGAACTTACTACTGGCAATGCCGACCTGGTAGTAGCCCAGTTTCATGAAGTGGATGCCGCGGGTGTAGCTGGCGCTTACGTCGCTGAAGATGCCGGCTACAAAGCGGCTATCCTTCAAACGGATGAGCACGTTAAAACGATCGTGGAAACACTGGCGCGCCGTGCAACCTATACGCTGGAAAACTGGATGATCATCGTTACCTCTAACAAAGGTTCCATATTGGCATCCAACCCCGCAGCGGCCGATAAACTCGCCTATGATGATTCCCGTCGCAATACATTCTTTATTTGCTATGCACCTAATCTTAAGGTCTCCTACAAGCCTGGTTCATTGCCCTTCTCCGGCACAACACCGGCCTATCAGGGATCATCGGCTGCGGCTACCAAAGCACAGGGCTCCAACATCGGCAACCTGCTCGATATTGGCGCATCTGGCAGCTACACCATCGAATGCAAGGTGAAAATGCCCACCGGCAACTTTAACTATCCGGCATTCCTCGGTAAAAGAGCTTCGTTTACCAGCGGAGTAGTTGGCTGGGTACTCTTCCTCGAAGGCAATTACTGGCAGATCAACTTCGGACAAACCAGTCTTGGCAACAGGCAGATCAGGGGAGCTACAATCTCTGATGGTAAATGGCATACCCTGACCGTAACCATCCGTCAGGTGGATGCAACTACCCGCCGGGTTGAAACATTTACAGATGGTGTGTATTATGATGGAGGGATCTCCGATGCAAACCGGAACATCAACTCCTATGGCAACCTCAACAGTCCTGCGCCTTTCCAGATCGGTCAATTTGGCACCGACAATACGACCAGCCTCACCAACTACAACGTAACCGATGTAAAGATGTACGACACCGCCTTTGGCCGCGATTACATCCAGGCCAACAATTGCCGCACATCCATACCAGCCGACGATCCGTATTACAAGAACCTCATCAGCTATTGGTCGGGCCGCGAAATAGCAACCCTCGGTGGTAAAAAGGTATTGGCTGGCACATCAGGCAAATACAAGAATGGAGAGAATGGCTTTACCAACGATAAATTGGCGCTCACGCTCAGTGGAAACTATGGCACCAGCAGTTTTGTGGAAGTAGTGAACAATATCTGCCCCACACCCGATGCCAACTCGTATAAAGTGGTGCCCAATTCAGTAGATCTGGTAGCACAGACACTAGCCTGGCTCGGCATCAACCAGGAAGCGGGCTGGAACCTCGACGGCAGCACCTGGCTGACCTCTTTCATGAATTTATAACAACGAAACACTACGACTATCTATATGAGAAAGAATATAATGCTGATAGCCTGCACAACAATTGTCCTTGCGCATTGCGCAAAGAACAAGGAAGTATTTCAGGACGGCAGGGACGAAGGTGGACACCCTGAGCCCAAGGTAACGGTAGATACCAGCAGCGCCGTGGTAGACGTGAGCAAGTATGCCCAGGCAAGGGTATTCCCTGGCCTCATCTGTAGCTCGGAGCCGCGCCTGAAGAACCAGGCCCTCACCATGAACCTGAACTACAACTACGTAAAGGAAAACCTGCGCATACAGGTGGCACCGGAGCCAATGTTCAGCACCGGGTTCTATGCAGCGCCCGGCGAACTGGTCACCATCGATGTGCCCGCCGACTATTCCTTGTCGGTACAGGTAGGCGCCTGGGACGATAACCTGCAATCGGTCCTCAACGCACCACGTGATCCGTTGATCTTTACCCGCATGCAGTTGGCGCCCGGCCGCAACTATGTGCGCAACCTATACGGAGGCCATATCTACATCTTTGCCGCAAGACCCGTAGCAACACCGGTTACGCTCACCTTCTCGGGAGTGGTCAAATCACCCGACTTCGTATTGGGTAAAAGCACCAACGCCGAGTGGACCGCAGCCATCAAAACATCCTGCGTGCCTTACCTCGAGTTGAGGAGCAAGAACATCATCTTCGTAGTACCCCGCGACTATTGTGTAACCTATAATGTAACCGATCCCGAAGCCATCATGCAGGAATGGGATCGTTCCATCGATCTCGATTATTACCAGTGGGAAGGCCTGCAGGAGAATCCTGCCGAAGCCTACGACCTGGCGCCCATCTTGCCATGGCGCGTGGTACAGGATATCAAGCCATCTGTAGGATATGGACACAGCGGCTATCCTGTAGTTACCTACAACGACTTTGGCTGGTTCAACGAGTTCACCAACCTTACCAATATCCGTAAGGGCTGGGCATGGGGCACCTACCACGAGATAGGCCACAACAACCAGCAACCCCGTTACTGGAGCTGGGGCTCATTGGGCGAGACCTCCAACAATCTCTTTAATTTTAAAGCAGCCCACCGCCAAAGCATCGAACACGGCAATCCGGCTGCATGGCCTCCATACCATCCTGCAGTGAACAGCATGTTCCCACAGGCACTGGCATTCGCAGCAGCAACTGGTACAAAGGATTTCGACGGAACCGATGCCCGCATCAACGATCCCTTTGCCCGCATCACGCCATTTGTACAGATATTCGATAAGATCCCTGCCGACTGGGGTTATCCCGGACAGCCCGATGGCTGGTCATTCATGGGTGAACTCTACAAGAGGGCACGTCGTGCTAAGTTTCAGTCAAACAACGATCAGGATAAACGTGACTTCGTATACGAAACACTCTGCGATTTCACCAAAACCGATTGGCGCTTGTTCTTTAGTGCATGGGGCATCAACATCAGTTCCGTATCGCTCAATGCCATCGAAGCAAAGGCCTACAGGATGCTGACACAGGAGATATGGAAATACAATCCCATCACACGCACCGGTGGTGATACCTTCCTCGATCTCTATGCCCGCGCCAACTGGACCGTTACCGTGAACTCGGTAAACCCCGAAGGTGGTGGTAAGGATGTGATCAAAGATGGCGACGTAGCCACCTACTGGCACAGCGCTTATGGCCCCACGGCACCAGTAGTCGGAACGATCGATATGGGGCGGAAGCTGGAGATCAAAGGATTCAAATTCACCCAAAGGCAGGGAGGCGCCCGTAACATCAAGAACCTGAAAGTGGAAGTGAGCAATGACAATACCAACTGGACGCCCATCGCCGGTAGCCCGCTCCTGTTGCAGAAGATGGACGCACAGCAAAGCTTTTTATTGCCATCCAGCATCAGTGTACGGTATTTCAGACTCACCATCAGTGCTGCAGCAGATACCTATAATACAGACGGATCGCTCAATACCAGTTTGGCCGAGGTCGATGTGATCAAGCCATAAACAACAAAACAACTTTCCTTTACTGAATCATATACGAACATGAACAACAGGAAACAAATTACAGGGATAGCATTGCTGGCGGCGGCCGTTATCGGCAGCATCTCGATCCCCGCATGTAAAAAGTACGACGATCCGCCTCCCTTCTTCGAAGAAGATGATACCACAGTAGTGTTGTCCTCGCGGAAAACATTGCTGGTCGTGATCGATGGGGGAGTGGCCGAAGCTTTCCGGACCATCGCACCGCCAAGCATCACCACCATGCTCACACATGGCAAGTATACCTATACAGGCCGCACGGAAGATGTATCGACCGACGGGGCCTCCTGGAAATCCCTGGCATCGGGCGTATCCTATACCCGCCACAAGATATCCGATAGCTCGCTGGTATTTTCGGCGCCCTCCGGCGGCGACCTCCACGATGCTCCTGCCAACTTTCCATCCTTTATGCAGTTCATATTAACCTCCAGCCGCTCCGATATCCAGACGACGGTGATCAGCCCCTGGGGTTATATGATCAATAAACTGTTCCCCGAAGCGGAGAAGCCGATCGCAGTAACAAGCGACGCAGCCGTAAAGGACAGCGCAGTGGCCCAGTTGAAGAATGGCAATCCCGATCTGATGATCACCCATTTCAATGGCATCAGCGCAGCCGGAAAGGAATTCGGATTCGATGCAAACGTAGCCGAATACAAAGCAGCGGTGCTGAAAGTAGATGGATACATCAATGAGATCATGACCGCCCTCAAGGCGCGTAAGGAGTACAATAAAAAGGAAGAATGGCTGGTGATCGTTACCACCTCGCATGGTGGCCTCGGTAAGTCGTTTGGGGGTAGTTCAGCCGCTGAGACCAATGTGTTCACGCTTTACTACAACGAGAACATCAAGAAGCAGGAACTGATCCGCGGCGGATATGTAGGGGTGCAGATGAAGGGAAAAGATGCCACAGCTATTGCTGCTAGCCTCGCCGATGGAACCCAATACAACCCCGAGCGTAACCAGCAAACGGTACAGATCAGGGTAAAAGGAACATCGGGCGCTTATCCGCACTTCTTCTCCAAGATGCAGCGCTGGCCATCTACACCAGGGTGGTCGATGTTCTCCTCCGGGTCCAACTGGTCGATATCTGTACGATCTACCACCAGTGGAGAGCTTCGTATACAGCCGGGATCACCTACGGTGTTCAATAACCAGTGGCATACCATTACGATCGTGTTTGCTGATAGCGCTTCCAAGCGTTGGCTGAGAAGGTATACCGATGGCGTGCGCCACGACCAAACGGAGCTCACGTCCCAATATGCGAATGGTGGCACGTACACGAATTCCTCACCGCTCACAATAGGATTCGGATCCGATCCTACCTATACCAGTTCCGTGTTCTATTCCGCCGACGCGATGGTATTCAATACCGCGCTCACGGATGCGGAGATCAAGGATAATATTTGCCTGCGCGATCTTACGAAGCATCCGCAGTATGCAAGCCTGGTGGGTTACTGGCCCGGTTCGGATGGTTACGGCGGACAGTTTATCAACAAGGCGCCCAACCAAACCAACAACTTTGTCCTGAAAGGATCCTATAAATGGGATGGTCTCAGCGATGTGCCCTGTACCCTCGATCCGCTCACGACTACCCAGGTGGCAGTACAGCCCGCCAACGTAGATGTGGTAGCGCAGATCTTCTACTGGATGCGTATTACCATCAAGTCCGACTGGAGCCTCGATGGCGGATCCTGGATCAAGTCCTTCGAAAGAGAGTTCATCAAGCTATAAGATTGTGTTGTGCTGTTAGTAAGGGCCTGTATCATAGATACGGGCCTTTTTGTTGTTGGCCGGTCCGGTGGTCCCTCCGGCCCACACTGTTGGGCCGCCTAAGTCGCCTGTTTCCCCGGTTTTGCATCTTTACCCACGTGCATGCTGGCCTCCCTGTTCGTGCCCCACAGACCCTCCACCACCGCTATATCGCCATACAACACCCTGCCTCCGCCCCACATGGAGGTATAACCTTTTTTTAGTAAGTTCGACACCAGTTAAACAACCGGAAACCCCATAAGCCTTATGTCATTCTTCAAGAAACTATTCGGCAAAAAAGAAAAGCCTCAACAAGAGGAAGTCGTGCTTCCATGGCTGGAGGCCGCGAAAAGTCCCTGGGGTGTCAGGCTGCTTGACCTGCGGCCCTATACGCATCAAATGATATCCACCACAACGGAGAAGCGGCTGGCCGAAAATGCGGCCTCTTACATGTCGGATGATGGCTTGTCATTTGTAGGCATCCAGCCTCCGGAACAAGAGACGATTGCGGCAGACATTTGCTTTAAACTCGAAAAGTCGCTACTGCCGGGAGTCTTATTTATTCCGGCAATGATGGAGCACAAGTGGGCAATCTACTATCATGGGGAGAAAATAATCTTTGTGCGGAGTTGGCTGCGGGAGGTGTGGGTTACTGCGGAGACAGTGCAGGAAAACGGTCAGTTAAGAGTGACCTCCATTACAGGGAAGTTTCTGGAAAGTGAACCACCGGAATTTACCCGGCGGCTGTTGAAAGCAATTCTGGCAACGCATGCGATGCGGGAAACGGTACCGGTACCATTACCTTCGGAACTGGTTGAAGAGCCCATAGAGGCAGCGCAATGGGCTTTTTCGGTATTGGGCAATCTGGCCGATTGCGGAGTGTTTGAGGACGATTTCGATTATGAACTGACCAGACCGTTACGTTCCAGTTCTTTAATGCATATCGCAGTAGCAAGAGGCGATCTTCACGAGGTTCATAAGTTCATACAACAGGGAATTGATATCAATACGCTGGCGGCGGATGGTATGTCAGCCTTGCATTGGTCAAATGCCCCCCAGGGCACGGAAGCGATGAGCACGCTGTTGGAGCTCGGAGCCGACCCCAATGTTCGGTCAGCCGAAGGCGCAACGCCATTGATGAATGCGGTGCAGTCGAACAAGGCAGCACATGCCGGCGTGCTATTAAAAGCCGGAGCAGATGTGAACGCTAAAGACATCCGCGGATTCACGTCCTTGCACAGGGCGGCCGAAATGGGGCATGTTGACATGGTGAAGTTGCTACTCGCTGCAGGCGCCGATAAAGCGATAGCCGCAGGCGGCTACACCGCCCTTTCGCTGGCAGAGCATCGTGGAAACAGGGAGATCATCAAGTTGCTGCGGGGGTGACGCATCCGAAAAATGGATAATATTGTGCGAGTAGGTGTAGGTGACAGAACTTTAACACAAAATAGCTGACAGGAATTATCATGTCTCAGCAAATTTATGTAATATGATTTTCGATGAGTTGTCATTCCATGATGCGCGGATCCTTGAAGTAAAGGAGGATACTGCTACACAGACTTTGGATTTCGTGCTTTATTTTCCAGTTGACTGGGAGAATAACAAGTTCGAAAAGAAAGTGCTTCGGTTTAAAGATGCCATTGTGTATGTCAAAAAAGAAATCCTGTTTGCTGGTTGTCCCACAATCATGGAGGTGAAGGAGCAGCATTCACACAAGCATACTTATACATTTGCAGATGGCATTACCGTAAGTTCAAAATACAAAATCAAAATTGAAACTAATGCAGGCGATCGCTTTGTAGAGTTTAATGAAGCTGAATTGTTAGATGTTTGAGGCAAATCCACAGGTTGCACTTGAAAATAAACCATAGATGTCATCAAAATCGGATAAAGCTAAAGGGGCGTTTTTCGGCTCTACGGAAAGGGAGCTGGAACAATTCTTTGTGGGACTTGGAGAAGTCTCATTCGGCGAAGACGCTGTGACTTTCAAAAATTATCCGTTTGATAAATCGTCTGCTTCAGTCAAAATTGAAATTACTTCGAAAGACATAATAAATATTTGCACGAAAACTGCTCCGCCGACGATTAGGGTGGGCGACGAGTTGATATTTGTTTCAGCCGAACACCGGCAGGAACTTAATGATTTTGCGGTTCGCCATAAAATTCCGGTAGTAGACAGAGTCGAGCTGTGGGATTGGATACTGGAACCATTTCTTGACACGGAATTTCCAAAAGAACAAGAGGATAGGACATACTGGTTGTTAGAAAGGTATGCCCTGAGTAGGCAGGAGGTTGATCTACTAAGGAAGACAGTGAAAGATCAGATGATGAAGTACAATTTTGACACAATGATTTGGGAGTGGGTAACGTTTGGCGCATTGGATGTGTTGACAGCAATGAGGCCGAAACTGACTCCTGAAGATTTTAATTCGTTTTACAAGCAGGTCATTGAAATTGCGATACGGCCAGATTCAATGAATAAATGCGATATAACTAATTCGTGACAACCATAACAAGCCTTTCTTTTGTATGGCAAAAGCTGTGATAGTGCTTTTCTTGTTATTCTTTTTAACAGCAAACTTTTCGTTTGCCCAAACTTCTCCGAAGTTGGATGCGACAATGGCATTCATAAAATCAAAAGGAATCAGGTTGAATACAGTAACACCGCCACCTGGGTTTACTGTCTATTACGATTGTGACTCTTTATTATTTATGAAGGGTATATTCGGCGATACCATTAAGATCTGGACACCAGCAGTGGATTCGCATCAGGAACTCGAAGATTTTCATGGCATTATTGAGAATGAAAGTTTTGGGGTGACGCAGTTTGCAAAAAACATAGACAATGATGGTCGCATCATTGTATCATCCTATTATCAGACTGACTTTATATACAGGAATGATTCCTTGTTTGAGATTCGGAATTCAAATCCGGCACGACCAGGGACCCTGATCAAACTTTTTGACGACTACTTTAACAAGAAAATAGACAAGGATACTTATGAAACCCGGTTGGATAGCCTTAACAAGATCGAAGAAAGTCAGGCAGTCTACACGCCGAAATTGATATTTGCGAAAAAGATGTTTCAAAAAGGCAAAAAGGTAAAGCTGCCAAAGAAATTGAATTTCGAAAGAGATGAAATTGAGTTGGAAAGTCAGTGGCAGGAAAACGGCAAAACCTGCTACCTGGTAAGGATCAATAATAAGGTAGATGGCCAGGAGACTACCTATGCTTATGCCATTGATCAGGATATGAAATTTGTCTACTGGGAAGGCTGCGCCGGACGGTCATCGCCTGGGGGCAGCAAATAAGGAGCGACCACCCTCAATTCCCCATCGGGTTTGTGTATATTTATGGATCGCAAACCAATTAACTGCAACCCCTTTTTATGACAGCAAAGACCACCATCGAAATCCCGCTTAGCAAAGTAAAACTGACTAAACTTGTGTTTTACTGCGTTTTGTTCCTGGCCGGTGGACTTTGGATGATTATATCCAACCCGCAAACAAGTAATCCTGTTTTTAACAATCCTTTTGTCAAGGCAGTATCCGCCTATGGTGGCGTATTAATGGGGATATTGGGGATCATTTTCATAGGCAGGAAGTTATTCGATAACGAACCGGGTCTCGTGCTTAGCGAGCAGGGGATCATTGATAATGCAAGTACTTACAAATTCGGGTTGATCCCCTGGTCAGATATTTCTCAGATATATGACAGAACGGTTCAGGCATCCATAACTTCGAAGCAACGTTTCGTGACAATAGGCCTGGAAAATCCTGATAAATACATTTCCAGAGAAACAAATGTTCTAAAGAGGAAACTATTACAAGCAAACGCCAAAAACTATGGTTCGCCCATTCACATTTCAACAAATGGGCTAAAGACAAGCCATAAAGAGTTACTGAACTTAGTAAACTCTTATTTTGAAAAATACAAACAGGTTGATTGATAGGGTAGGGGCGTCTCAATAGTTTCATAAACCACTGTTGTGCAGGCGACAGCATAGTTGCCTTATTGGCTGAGTTCCTCCTGCATTTGTTCTAGTTCACTAAGCTGAATGCTAAGCTGATTGATACCGGCCTTGAGGATCTCTTTAGCCTTTTTCTTGTTGGAAGAGTTATGGTCGATATAATTGGCAGCATCGATGTAGGCGTTCAGGTATAAATTGCTTAATGTCAGAAAGCTATCATAAAGAGCTTCGATGTCCTCGGGTTCAAATTGCTCTGCAACAGTAGGGTCGCTGGCAAATTGCAGGGTGTGTGCGAACGTTAAAGTTAGAATCGAATTGTTTTTAGAATCCTTTAGCTGATTTGCGTACTTCAAAATGGCTTCGTCAGCACTGAGGGAATAGGTTGCTTTAACAAATTCTAAAACGGCTTTATTCTGTATGATGAGGTTGTTGATAGAATCCTTAAGCGTCATCTTGCTGAAAGTTTAGTTAGTTATTTCACGTTCCCTCTTTACGTAGATTTTATCTGGTAAATGACCAAATACAAACTCAGTTACCTCGCATAGCCACATTGTTATGTTTATCTCCTGGCCTTCGTAGGTCCACATTTTATAGTATCCGCCACCGATCATAGGGTCACATATTTCGATAAGGTCAAGCAAGTCTGAACCTTCAAAAAACTGTGTGGAGATTTGGAGGCTGACAGACGTCGAGTTTTCTGCCATCAGATCAAGCATGGTGTCTGCGCCATCCACCATTTGCAGGGCGCCCATGCTGCCTCCTTGTTCGAGGTAGGCTGGAAGGTCAATATACCACTCGTCTCCCCGTTTAATAAACTTGTAAATGCTCATGCTGAATTGAGGTTTAGTACATTTCACCGCGTAGGCTCCCAAACATAGTTCCCGGTTTTATCGAACTCGTCGGAAAATGAAGTGACCGCGTCAAATTCAAAATCTATGACAACCTTACCTTTGCAGTCGATAAAACCCGACTTACCATCTTTAGTAACGGGAAACAGGTCCTGATGAGGATCTTTCATATTTACCTTTACTGATTCGAAATAGATGTGTAAGTCTATGCAAGCTGTAAACAATTGATCTACACCTCAGCCGATTCAATAACTTCAAAAAGCTGTGCCTTGGGACTTGTTATAACGGTGCCTTGAACCTTATTCCACAAAGTCTGTAACTTCTGTAATGTTAGCTCCGCCTCAGCGGGATTGTCAAATTCAAGGTCCACCACAACATGGTTGGGGTCGGTCACTGATCGGTATACCGTGTACCTTCTTACGCCCGAGGCCTTTCTGTCAATCGGGTCAGCGTCGAATGTCTTTTTCCAGCCGTCATAGCTGGGAACCGGATGTTCGATATGAAGAACTACCATAACATGAGTTTGAGAGTTTTATTGCCCAGGTTGGTACGCTGGAGTATTGAGACATATAGGTATATGATATAATAACTAAAGGTAATTTATAAACGGGGTTTGTAATTAATTATTCAGTAAAAGGCGTCAAATCCTGACCCAATTGATGGAGCATTCCGAGAAAATCATATTGATTCCAGGCTTCGGCAACCCTCCCGTCTTTGATCCTCACCATACAAAGGCCCGAAAAGTTAACGGTCTTACCGGTTTTTCTATGCAACGCAGTTACCTCCGTCAGAGCGCATTCCATATCATCCTGGGATATTACATCTTTAGTGGTGACATGAATATTCTCGAACTGCTGCCTGAAACCTCTGTAAAAAAACTTGAAGCCTTCAGGTCCTCTAGGTTGTTCTGGAGATAATATGCCATGCGCATAGGAGTCTGGTGTCATAAGTTCGTCTATCGACTCTTCGCGGTTTTGATTCCACACCTCTTCAAACCAGCGATTCAGGAGTGTTGATTTGATGTCTCGCATGACGTTAATTCTACTTGAAAAATTGGCAGCTGTCGATATGTTTCAAATCTACGGGCAGTAATCAGAGAATCGGATATATCATTTCACTATTTCGTCAACAATCCACTTGCTAGTGATCTGATCGGACAAAAATTACAAAAAAACCAGCTGCTTGCCAACTGTATTTGCCGGATGCCGGATTAAATTGGTCCGTTGGTCGCTGGATTGCTGGCGTCACTACATTGTTGAGCGTAGGAGGCCTTAAGAGTAATAAAACGATTCAGGTTCCTCCTTTCTGCCTCTTAAATTCGGAAATCTGGCTTCGGTGAGCTTCCGATTGCGCGGTTTTCTCCCAATGATCGATAAGGTCATTGATCTCCTGGTCCTTCGGGTCGAGGGAGTAGTAAAGAAGCGCAGCATTGATCCTGTGCGTTTCTTCAAGTGATCCTGTTAATTCTTCACCGTCAATGCTGAAGGTTTCATTTCCGGCCTCGTCATATGATAGTATGGCACCATCAAGTAGGGGAGACCTGTCCTCAATGTCTTCGCCTTTTGCCAGGGCTTTGATGAATGATAGTTTTTCGATTGCCTCCTGCGGATAGTTGATGGATAATAGCCTGAGTATAGCGAGCCCATCGATGGGATCGTCTGCTGAATACTCTTCAAAAACAGCAAGCATGATGCTGGGTACTTGTTTATTGCCTGGAATGGAAGACAGCGATGCTATTGATGGAAATACCGCTTCATACCTGAAAGACTGTATTTTTTCGCCAATATCATTAATTATATTGTCGGTTTGTATTCCTTCTTTTGCTAGCCGGCACAATACATGAATTGCCTTATATTGTGTCCAGTCGTATTCCCCAAATCCAATTGAATATAAGGTAGGGATCGATTGTTCTTTATAGTTGAATAAGATCTCAAATACTGCGTTCTGGCAAATATTCATCCATACGCCAAACAGTCCATACTTGACCGTTTTGCTTTTCAGGTGTTCAGGTTCGGGCGGATTTTTATGAAAGAACCTGGTAAGGCCTTTGGCCTCATTGAAACTCAGACGGGAGGCTACCTCTTGCGCTTTTGTTCTGAACCGATCCTCGTCCTCGAACTCCTGGGCTACCTCTATCAGTAATTCCCCTGGATCTAGCCGTTTATTAGACGCGTCGAAGGATGGATGCCCGCCCTTCTCTGATGGCTCTTTATCATCGGTCTTCCTGGTGATTCCTAATTTTTCTAGTATCCTTCTGATCATTTGAAAGATGTTTTTGAATTGTTCATTGGGTATGCGTCCACACCCAACTGCATGGCTAAGAATGCCAGTCTGAGGCTTCAAAGAAAAAGCCCTTGGCTCCGGTTAGAAGGTATCGCCTGCCGCCCCAGCCATTCAGTGGTCCTTTTTGGTACATACCGGCTACCCGGATAACGATATGTTGCTGAATTCCGTCCCTGTCGAATATTTTGCAACGTCCTTTTTCAATCAGTTGGTCTAGCGAAATGGATGAACCTAATCCAACTTTGTTAAACGTATGTTGCGACACATATAGAGTATCCTGCTTCGAGATCAATCCCCTGGCAGAGCGATACATGGAATCTAAAACACGCCAGCGTGGCTCATAATCCGGATTGATGTATTCTCCGGGCTTGGCGCTTGTTACATATTTCATTCCGTTTTTATAGTGTTTCCACAAGGGTTGCAGGTCTTTGATGTAGTCCTTGTAGTTGATGTAAATGGTGAGGCCCAATAGCGTATAAGACACAACTTTTGAATCTGTTGCTGAATTCAGTCGGAGAGTGTCGACTCTATACTTGTCGAGGCCTTGGTTATCGTAGTTTATAGCCGGGGCATGGCTGGGTATGGGCTACCCGCGGGAATAGATACCGGTCAGCAACAGGGTAAATAGGAAGATCAATCGCATAAGTAAATAGTTTGAATAGAACGCTGCTTTGCTTACTGTTCAATGATTCGTGGGTAAACGAACTTCACAGGTCTCATACGCGGGAGTTCCGATGCCGAATAGCCAAAGTATTTTCGTTGCATGATCACCACAGGAAGTGATATTTTCCTGGCTGAATCGGAAATATAAGAATTGAGAATGGAAAGGTATCTGTCCAATTGGCTTTTTATTTGTGCTTTACAATTTTGGTCGAACTGCTCTTTCGTACTATCGGTCCATTCATTCGGTAACTGGAAGGTGGCCCGGAACTGAATATCATTAAATACTGTTTTGGAACCGCTGTAGTATTTTGATACATTCTTAAAGCCCTTCGGCGGATTCTTCCGAAGCCCACGACTGATTTGGTCGAACTGTGTGCTGTCAATATCGATTACCCAAAAGAGGAAATTTGGATTAGGATTGTCGTGCGCGGAAGAGAAATATACCTGCGCCGGGGTTATGGAAAGAATATAATAGCCGTCAGTGCAGTCTGAGTTCCAGTTGAATTCGATCGGCCTTGTCTTCCTGCCTGTCTTGTTGTCTATCATTGTTGGGTGACTAACTCCATGAACTGAGTCTGCCAGGGCAGATGGCGGAATATAGAAGTAACTTCCCCGGTCTACAGTTTCAACGATTACAGGGCGGTCGCTCGTCTGCCCATACAGTCCTTCAACCGATAGTAATAACGCTACCAGCATAAGACTGACTATTCTGATTGAATAACGCCGGGCAAGAATCTTGCGGATTAAAATGGTCGTCATAGTTTAAGTCTGTTGTGGACCTTCAACGTCATACCTGGTTTCAATTTTCCAATTGAAATTCAATGCCCCGCATTTTGGACAATGCATGTATTCGTCATCGAGTTTGTCATAGCGGCACCGGTTGCATCGGCCGTATTGTTTATTGATATGTAAAGCGGTGTATTTTGCATCTCTTTGGCTTAGGTTAAATTGGCTGGTCAGGTACTTTATAGAATGAATAGGGGAGTTGCACGCCAATTCATGAAGTCGCATTTTGTCAGTTTGACTAAATGCTGGAATGTCGATTCCCTCTTCTGGCAAACAATGTTTGCAGGTAACTTTCATGTCTTATTGGAATTGGTTAAAACTTACTGACAGCACTTTGGGTATTAAAATGCTTGATTTACCACGCCCCCATAGGCGCTTTCATATAGCGCTTCCAGCCATCGTCGTTCCGTTGATAAAAGAACAGGTAGTCGAATCCTCCGGATGCGTCGAGCATTTCAGACAGCCTGAAAACTGCCATGGAGCTATCCCTGAAATAGACGACACGGCTAAAGCGAAAATATCTTTTGTATTTCTTCCCGTTTTCCGAT
Source organism: Paraflavitalea sp. CAU 1676 (assembly GCF_029223285.1). Classification (GTDB taxonomy): domain Bacteria; phylum Bacteroidota; class Bacteroidia; order Chitinophagales; family Chitinophagaceae; genus Paraflavitalea. The sequence goes on from NZ_JARHUJ010000002.1 coordinate 472,118, forward strand.
GGCAATAGTTTCTGTTGGTAGTATTCAATGGAATCCGAAGAAGTCCTGACAGAATTGGCAAACATATGCGCTGGCCATACAAGATCGGTTTCCTTCTTGAACTCTCTGTTTAGCCATTTGATCTCGTCTTTTTTCAAACGAAGCACAACTTTGGTATTGTCCAGGTAGCCGGTAATAAACCCTTTTGACGGTCTTCTGCCAATCTGGTGGTAAATAGTCGTCCCCCGGTCAATATAAAGAATGGTGTTTTGTTCTTGTAAACTGAGCACTGCATCTTCAATCATAGAAGCCGCACTGTCCTGTTGAGCAAAACTAGAAATGCTTATTGTAAATGTTGAAATGATGATAATAAGAGTCTTCATAGTAACAGTTTACTTTTTCGCCTTGCCATTCTCTTCCCCCACAGCTTCGCCACCTTAGTCACAGATCGTAACTTAAGTGCCGACAGGGAACCTGTGTCCTGGTCTTTCACAAATGTACATCACTCTTTATCGCGCAAAAAAGCGTTCTGCATTCAGGTAATATACCTTGTTTTTTTGTTCCTTCGTCAGAAATGCAAGGCCTTCAACAGCACGGGTCACCTTGTCTATTTCGCCATTGTCTGTGCCGAACATCAGTCGGTCCTCCAATCCCTCTTTGATAAAAGCCTGCATAATTTCGGCGAGGCGGGCGGCTGGTACAATATCCGGATTGGAGATCACTGAAATATCGGCGTATAATGTAGCATATCGCTTCATGAGCGTAATAGTCTCTTTGTAATATTGGTCTCCCGCATGCATGATCCATATTTCAAACCCGGAAACCTGTATATTAAAGGTTCAACAAATAGCGGGTTGCCCAGCTTCAGGTTGAAATTCGGCGCACCATGATTGGGGCCAGCTCCCCCGGTGTGAATGCCTACGGGTAAACGATACTTCACCGCCAAAGCGTAATAAGGTAACATGGAAGAATCTCCCGGGTATATTCCAAAATACTGCGTCAATACCTCTCCGATAAAATCTATTTTGCCGGCTTTTATCTGAGCTTCTGTCCACGCAAGGCCAGGCCACGCTGCACCGTTTGAATAACAGGGTTGAAGGCTGTAAGGCACCTTGCCATTCGGACAAGGAAGCATAAGCCCATAGAGCAACTTTACCTTTGGATCATTATAAGTTACTTGCTGATCCCAGGAAGTACTGAGCGCTGCTTTGTAAACATGAGCGCGGCCCAATTGCTGCAATTGACCTGCAGGATCCTTACTCCCATGAAGGTGAACATCAAAGATCTTTTGGGAGTAAACAGGCCGGTAGCATAGGTGTAACAAGAAAAGAACCAACAGGGGAGCAATCGATCTCATGTGAAAGCACCAATTTTTATAACGTTATTTAATAATTCAGTAGGTCGCATCGAAACAAAATGTACTAAAAAGCAACGCATTGGCCAAATGCTTTTACCAGCTTTTTGTCTCAATACCCCCGTTGAATTGTCTCAATACCACCCGGTCAGCTACCACGGTAGACACTAGTTTTGGCTACCAGAATAATAGCCATGACAAACACGATAGTCCTTAAAGGCCGGATGAAGCCTGCGGAATTCATTGCCTTAAGTGCCAGTACCATGATGCTCACAGCATTGGGCATAGACATCATGCTGCCTGCCCTCGCGCAGGTTCGCCACCACTTTGGGTTGACACCCGAATCAACCGATGCTTCGCAGATCATCACCTTCTTTTTCACCGGACAGGTAGCCCAGATCATATTCGGTATCCTGTCAGACCGCTATGGACGCCTGCCGATCCTGCGTCTCGGGTTTCCGCTGTACATCGTGGGAGGCATCGCAGCCACCTATGCGCCCAGCCTCACCGTGATGTATGTAGCCAGGTTCATCGCTGGCATGGGCGCCTCCGCAGTACTGATGACCACCATCGCCGGCGTACGCGATCGCTTTGTCGGCGATCAGATGGCGCGGGTAATGTCGCTCGTCTTTACCATATTCCTTTTTGTTCCCATCCTCGCCCCATTCCTGGGGATGGCAATACTGTCCGTAGCATCCTGGAAAGTGGTATTCCTCACGCCGCCGCTGTTTGCCGTCCTCATCTTCGCCTGGTCCCTGAGGTTGGAAGAGTCCCTGCCCCGCCACCAGCGTACCACCCTGAAAGGAACGGTCATCCTCCAATCGATACGACAGGTTCTAAGTAACAAAACTTTCCTCCGCTACACAATTACCACCACCATCCTGTTCAGCACCCTTAGCTCCTTTGTTTCCAGTTCCGAGCACATGGTGGGAGAGATCTACGGCAGGCCGCAATTGTTTCCCTGGATCTTTGGAGGCATCGGGCTGTTGATGGCCTGCTTCACGCTCATGAATGCCCGCTTTTCGGCCCGCTTTGGCGCCCGCCGCAGCCTCAAAACCTTGCTGCTGGTGTATGCGGCTATCGCTACGCTGTTGTTTGCGTTTACGCTGGCGACGGGCGATCCGCCGCCGATGGGCATTTTCTTTGCCGCTATAGCCTTGCTCATGGGCATTAACCTCGCCATCGAACCAAACAGCAGTGCCCTCGCCCTCGAACCCCTGGGCAATTTGGCCGGCCTCGCTGCCTCTGTCTATGGAACCATATTCTTTTTCATCGGCGGCTCCCTCGGGTCCATCATCAGTGTGCGGCTCACCCACGGCGTATGGCCCCTGGTGCTGAGTTATTTCATTATCGGCTTCCTCACGATAGGCCTGGTGTTCAGCGACCGTAGACCTTTGCAATAGGTCCACTTTCGCCACATCCAGGGGTTCCCTGGCGTCGCCGGGTATCACCTTAGCATCCTCGTGGATCTTCATGGCGCCGCCAGGTATCACCTTAGCAACCTCCAGTATTTTCATGACGCCACCCGGAATCACTTTGGCCGATCCAATGGCTGCCTGTTGGTAAAACACAATTCCGGTAGTCAGGAACAAGCATCCATCTGCCAGGGGGGCCATCGTATCCTCGAGCAACAGGCGTTCGGTTTCCACCGCATCGAGTGGCAGCAATCCCGATTCTTTACTATCCCACTTGAACGACTTTTTATCAAATTGGATCACCGCCGTATTCATCACCACTTTGAAATGCGTGGCGCCTTTCGGAGCAATCAGCCGTTGCTGCGGATTAAACGGCTCAATGAGTAACGACATGGCTCCCGTATCGGCATCGATCCTGCTTTGAAGATCCATCATCGCCACCGATGCAAACGCAGTCTCCTCGAAGAACTCAAACTCCTTCACCAATGCTATTTGCCCGTTCGAAAAAAGCCGCTCGCCACGCCAACTCACCGGGTCCGATTTCACCACGCGGTGCATAATGCCATTCACCCTACCCGATAATTCACCATCTGCCAGCTTGTAACCTTTGATCAGGGTATACAAACACCGTCGCAGCAGCGTGCTGCCCTTGATGGCACGGCCAAAATCGGAGGAGTTTTCACGCGTACGCACAAAGTTCTTACCCTTCAAAACCTGCTCGCGGGTCGGACCGCCTTTGGCCCGTACATAATACTTGTCTTTCTTTTTGTACCCAACAGTTCCGTCGAGAGAACCCACGTAAGGGTGTTTACCGGCTTGCCGTGCCATAGCTTTTTAATTTATTGGTTTTAAATATGATGTCGATCGGGTCAATGCAGCCTGTCTTCTTGGTCCAAAGCCTGGATCACGCCCGGAACTACACCACGACTCCTACGCATACTAACAGGCCGTTAGTGCATATACGTAGGGTGTCTGGTGCATTCGGGTAGAATGTCCAGTGAGTAGAACCCGAAGAATAGATGAATACCCCTTACTTATAAGATGCAGAAACCCCGCTTTTTCCATACCGAAAAGCAGGTAAAATGTAGGCGGGACGCGGTTTTTTCAACGCGTCGGAGTGGTGATGGTGCGAAGTTTTGGAGAGTATCGACCGATTAAAGCTAATGACGACCGTTATGTGGTCCGGGGAGCGTTTTGAGCTGTTTTGTGGCTGGTCCGAACGGCTTAGAGCGTCGTCTCCCAGCTCCGGCACCGCGGTTTTTGCGTCGTCCCTGATCATCCGCTCATATCCGTCTGATGGCCGCCTCATCAGCCGCTCATCGCCCTCTAAGCTACTCCCGGTCATCTCCTCAGTAAGTCGTGGGTAAATCCCGGGCATGAGCAGCCTTGTAGTAGCCATATAGTAGCATAGTAGTAGCCTCCTAGTAGCTGGAGGCCTGGTGCCGCTAAGCATCAACCCGGCCGAATGGCCGGGTTGATGCAGTATCAAACCACTATGGTGATAGGTCAGTTTCATCTCAAAGCGAAGAAAAAAGCGCCCGACAGAAAGCCGGAAACACAGCTAATGCTTCTACCATAATGTACGAAAAAAAGAGGGCATCTCATCACTTTAAGGAGGAAATATTTAGCTGGTCCCCGATGATGCGGTTTACGAGATTGGCCCCGCCTGGTTTAACACCGGCATCGCGCGAAGCGTCCATTTCCGCTAACATGCTCAGGTAGGCAGGATCGAATTGCTCCGGCAATTTCAACACCGCATCCGCAGCCTCCTGCTTCAACAACCGTTTACAATGCTCATAATGATCCACGAAGATCAGGTAGTAGCGCGAATCCCGGTCCTCACTCAAAAAATCGTGCAGGTAAGGCAATTGCACCAGTTTCTTCCACGCAAAGTCCGGCGCGGGCGGAATAGGAGTGTCGGGCCTCAGTTGAAGTCCCTGTTCCGATGTCGACAATCGTCCGATAAACAATTCCTTTTGTTTTTGCTGCACCGCCTCCTGGAAAAACTGGCTATTGCTGATATCACGATACTGCTCCTCATATTCGTTTCCCAATGCCGTGAGGTAAGCGATCATATAGTGCAGGCTCACCCGTAGCTTCGCCAGCATGTGATGGTCAACCGAATTTTGGGAATCGACCAGGCTACGTTTAATATCATACAGGGTAGTGATGGAGGGCAGGATGTTTTCACGCACCCGTTCACCATAAGTCTTGGCCGACCGGTGTGCTTTGATCAGCAACCGGCTCGCGTCCACCGCATCGAAAGTGCCGCGCAACCGCGTCAGCAGGTCCCGCCTGAACTCCTTCCTGCGCGTGTACTTCCTGCCTTCTTCCTGGTACGAGTCAACGAAGAACTTGACCAGTCCGCCAATGATGACCGACATGCCCAGCGTCAGTACGCCTTCACCCACTTCCTTATGCCAGTCGGTGCTCTTTTTGTGATTGATCAAGACCCACGACAGGGCGACAAACCCACCGGCTATTGCGATCAATAACAACAGTATGACGAATTTCCTGTGTTTGTTGAACATGATAGACCCGTTTAACGGTGAAGTGAACAAGGCCGGAACGAGCGGGGGAGAGGAATACACTAATATACAAAAAAATAGCCGGGAGTAAGAATACACCCGGCTTGTGCAAGAAATCAAAAGTCAAGAAGACTGGCAGATAGACCAGTGAAAAGAAGCATCTTTATCAGTTGTTATTACTATCGGCGTTTACTTTCTTTTCGAGGATCGAGATATAGTTCTGTGCATCCTTATTGGCGGGATCGATCTCCAGGATCTTTTGCAGGTGCCCGATAGCATCAGCATAATCTTTTTCCTGGTTGGTTTCATAGGCCGCGATATATCCATACGCTTCTACCAGCCACTTTTTCGTGGTAGCGGTAGCATTCGCACTGTCTTTCTCCAATTTCTCTATGAGGTTGTTGTAGTGTTGAATGGCCAGCCCTTTTTCCATGGCCGAATCCTTCAGCGAATTGGCCCTGGCCCGCCAGTAGTAACCAAAGCTTTGCTCCGGATACTTGCCGATATATTGACCAAACACCGTATCGGCCATATCATATTGCTCAGCTTTAAAATGGGCAATCCCCCAATTGAAAAGATCGATATTGGTAGCCTTCGCATTGTTGGTGTAATACCTGCCCAGCCAGATAGCCTGGTTGGCATTGTCCTTTTTCTCCTTATACAGATCGCTTAACTTTTTGTAATAAGTAAACAAAGCAGCAGAATCGGTGATCTTCGTTACCGCCGTTTGGTAAAATACCAGGGCCGAATCTTCTTTGCCCGGCGTAGCATTGTACAGGTCGGCCATAAGCTCATAATCCTTTACCACGAAATGGCTATCATCCTCCTGCGCAAAATAAGCGATCATCGAAGTCAGCGCGCTCGCCGTATCCTTGAGGCCGGAATAACTATAAGCCATCAGCTTGTGCAGGCGGGGCATCGAATCTGCCGGTAAACCCGCCAGCGTGGACTTCGCCATAGCGATGGCCGAGTCGTATCGCTTGTTCAGGTACAACAGGTCAATAAGCTGATAATGATTTTCCGTACTGTAGTCACTTACGGCGAGGTATTGACGAAAGTAATCCAATGCCTTGGCCGCATCCTTGAAATAAGTGTCGTAATACAACTCATACCAGGCCGGAGCATACAAAGGATCCGCGGCGATCGTTTTATTGAAATACCCGAGATAGCTTTCTGCATTTTGCTGGGCCAGGAAGATCTTGCCCATCTGGAACAACGCTTCGGCATTTTTGCCATCCTCATTCAACGCTGCCTGGTAAGCTCGATACGCTTCAGTACCATTGGCCAGCTTGCGATAAGCATTACCGCGCACCACATTCATAGCAGGCGCGTCGATATCTTTCTTGCCCGCCTGAGTCAAAACCTGCAACGCCCTATGGGGATCGGCATTCTTTTCACTCACATAGGCATTCGCAACAGCCAGCAGGATAGCGGCATCCTTTTTCCGCCCATCGCCAATGGCCTGGTCAAAGTACAGTTTGGCACTGTCGGGTTTTTGACTGGCCAGCAATAATTGTCCGTACGCTACTTTATAATAAGGCTGTTCCTTCACCGCAGCAGGCGCGCATTGTAAAGTGTCCAACAAAGCACGTGTTTGCTTCAAGGGCAGGTAGGCCTGCGACAACCGGTACCAGGCCTCGGCATTGTTGGCGTCTGCTTGCAGGATCGTGTGCAGCGCCGCCTGCGCACTGTGATACCGTTCGTGGTAAAGGAGTTGCGTGGCGTCGGGCAGGGTTTGAGCTGCCAGCGCAGCCGATATACAGAGCCCGCTCATCAGTAAGTACGTCTTTTTCATTGTCTGTTAGAGTTGCCCACAACTTAAAATGTCCTCATTAGGCATTCATTAGGGCCGTATTAGAATAATATTAGAAATGCGCGCCCTGTATGCCGCCAGCGCTGCGCCAAGGCCCGTCAGCGCGGCCGGCCCGGCCTCCGCCACACCGCAGTTCCGGCATTTGCTCGTACCTTCGGGCCCGTAAACATATCAGTAGCAGCCTATGGAGGAAAGGAAGATACTTATTGTAGAAGACGAACATAAGATTGCCGATACGTTGAAGACCGGCCTCGCAGAGAATGGATATCATGTAGAAGTAGCGTACGACGGGAAGATAGGGGAGCGCCTTTTCATGGCGCACGATTTCAACCTCGTGATACTCGATATCAACCTGCCCGGCATCAATGGCTACGAGCTCTGTAAGATCATCCGCAGCCGCAATGCCCACGTGCCCGTCATCATGCTCACCTCGCTGGGCAGGCTCAACGACAAAACGGAGGGCTACGATGCAGGCGCCGATGATTACCTCGTAAAACCCTTCGAGTTCAAAGAACTCCTGCTCAAGATCAGGGTGCTGCTGCGGCGTACCATGAACCAGCAGCTGCCCGTTGGCAATGTGCTCAGCGCCGCCGACCTCACGATGGACCTCGACCGCAAGGAAGTCATGCGCGCCGGTAATGCCATCACCCTCACCATGAAAGAGTTCCAGTTGCTCGAATACTTGTTGCGCAACAAGAACAGGGTGGTGTCGAGGGCCGATATAGCCGTAAACGTATGGGAGATCGATTTCGATACCAATACCAATGTGATCGACGTATACATCAATTACCTGCGCAATAAGATCGATCGCAAATACGAGCAAAAGCTGATCCAGACGCAGGTAGGAATGGGATATGTTCTAAAAGAAAGCTGAAGCCAATGCCGGTTAGACTGAGGATCACCCTGCTGTTCGGATGCATCGTATTGTTCATACTGCTGCTGGTATGCGGCTCGGTATATTATTTCTCCCGTACAGAGCGCACCCGCGATACCCGCCTGCGCCTCGTGAACCGCGCCATCACCCGCGCCCGCCTGCTGGCACACCCCACGTATTTCGATGCAGAACAACTGCGCATCCTCGATTCCTCTACCATGATGGCCCTGCAGGACAAATCACTCCAGGCCTACAACTACAAAGGCGAAAAAGTATACAGCTACAGCGAAGAGCCGGAAGATACCCTCGCGGTCGACAATAAATTATTAGACGAAGCCCGCATAAAAGGAACGGTCTATTTCCGGATCGGTAAAAAAGAAGCCGTGGCTTATCACCACGTCGATAGTAATATGCGGGTAGTGGTAGTTGCGGCCGCCTACGATGAAATGGGTCTGAAGAAGCTGCACGAGCTCGAGAACATCCTGCTCATCAGCTTTATCACCGGCAGCATCGTGGCATTTGCCGCAGGGTATATATTCTCGGGCCGCCTCCTGCGCCCCATTAAGAAGATCGCAGACGATATACAGGTCATATCTGCCCAGGAGTTGAACCGCCGGATAGACGGAGGCGATGCCAACGACGAATGGCGCTACCTCTCCGAAACGATCAATCAATTGCTCAACCGCCTGCAGGAAAGCTTCGACATGCAACGTCGCTTTATTGCCAACGCATCACACGAACTCTCAACGCCGCTTACCTCCATCTCCAGCCAGTTGGAGGTATCGCTCTCGCGCGACCGCGAGGCCGATAAATACCGTACCGTGATGCAGAGTGTGTACCAGGATGTACGCCACCTCGGCAAGCTCACCCAAACCCTGCTCGAATTTGCCCAGGCCTCCGGCGATCCCGGTGGACTCACCATACAACCCGTGCGCATCGACGAAATATTACTCGAAATGCCGGCCGATGTCAACAAGCTGAATCCCGAATACACCGTGTCGCTCGCCTTTGGCGACATGCCGCCCGAAGAAGAAGCGCTCATCGTGGTAGGTAATAACGAACTCCTCTCGCTCGCCGTGCGCAATATCGTCATCAACGCCTGCAAATATTCTCCCGATCATAAAGCCAATGTGCACCTCGAAGTGGCCGATCGCCAGCTGGTGATCTCCATATCCGACAAAGGCGTCGGGATACCCGAGGCAGACCTTAAATACATCTTTCAACCCTTTTACCGGGTTAACCACACCGGACCCGAATTGGGTTTTGGCCTGGGCCTCTCGCTGGCCCACCGCATCGTCAAACTGCACAAAGGCACCATAGAAGTGCAATCCACCCCCGGAGAAGGCTCCCTGTTCACCCTCCGGCTACCGGCTGCGCAATTCTAATCAGATTCTAATGTCATACTAAGGGCCGGCTAATCACCCGGTTACAATTTGCTTCCGAAAGAAGGCCGGGTATGAAAATCAATTATTCTTTGTTCCTGATATTCGTCATCATGGGGCTGCTGGCCCTTAGCGGATGCCTTTTTAAACAAAGCACCACCTACCGGTTACACAACCGGGAACTGATACTGGAAAACGATTCGCTGATCTCCGTGACCATCGAGCTCAGGAAAGAATTGGAGAAGGTGCAGCACGGTGGAGCACCGCAACGCAAAAGATCAACAGCAAGTTCAAAATAACATTGTTTCATGGTCCCATAGACTGAGCGTATGATAAAGAACATCGTGGTGCCCATCGATTATAGTGAAGCATCGCTCAACGCATTGGAAACTGCCGGCTACGTAGCAACACAGCAACGTAGCCGGGTGCAATTGCTGCATGTGCAGGAAACGGATGAGGCCTACCTCGATCAGGCGGCCCTTACCATGCCCTCACATGCCCGCAGTGTGGCCGATGCCATCGCGGCAGGCTTTCATCAAAAGCAGGGCATTAACCCAAGCATTGTTTTCAGGACCGGATTTGCCGGGCCTACCATTGTCAAGGCTGCACACGACCTCAAGGCCGACCTCATCGTATTGGGCGCGCATGGCGCTTCTGGTATGCGTGAGCAATTCATTGGCACTACGGCTTATTATGTTGTGAAGTATGCCAATTGCCCCGTACTCATCATACCCGAGGGCAGCAAGTGGCCGGGGTTCAGTAAAGTGCTGTTTCCCCTGCGTACCAGCTTCGGATCCTATAAACGCTACGAGTTCATCAAAGCCCTGAGCGGTGACCGTGGCGCACACCTGGAAATATTCGCCCTCTCGCTCGACCGTGATCCTGTAGAAGGCCAGGCACTAGAGCTCATGCGTCAGCGGCTCAATGCCGGCAACCCCAAAAACGACATTACCCTTTCCCTTCACCACAGTGAGCATAAGAATATATCCAAGGAAGTGCTGGACCGGGCCGATCGTACGCTCGCCAACCTCATCGTATTATCGCCGGCAGTAGATGTAGTGAATAAACAATTCTTTGTAGGCCCCTTCTGTCAGCGCATTATTCACCATGCCCGGGTGCCGGTGCTATATGTGCGTTAACGGCATAATGGCGAGGTATTAATACATAAGTGGTACCTTTAACGGGTCGGCTCATGGCCGCAGATACTAACCCGTTATGCGATTGACCAGATTGTTCAATGAGTTTTTTCACAGCGAAAAGGCCGGTGGTCTTTTATTGGTTGGCTGCACACTCATCTCGTTGTTGATAGCCAACACCGCTATTGGCGATAGTTACATCCATTTCTGGCATACCAACCTGGGGCCAAAGCCTGTCGAGTTTTGGGTGAACGATGTGTTGATGAGCATCTTCTTTCTGCTCGTTGGCCTGGAGATCGAGAGAGAACTCTACATCGGTGAAATGTCCGACCTCCGCCGGGCCATGTTGCCGGTGTTTGCTGCCATTGGAGGTATGGCCGTGCCAGCGCTCATTCATTATCTGTTTAACCACGGTACAGCGTCTCAGGGTGGGGTAGCCATCCCCATGGCCACCGATATCGCCTTCTCACTGGGTATCTTGTCGCTGCTGGGTAATCGCGTGCCCGCGGCACTCAAAGTATTTCTCACCGCCCTGGCCATTATCGACGACCTGGGTTCCATACTCGTAATTGCCCTGTTTTATGCACACGGCATATCTACAACCAACCTGCTCATCGCCGGAGGGATCTATGCCGTAATGCTGGTGCTCAATAAATTCAAAGTATACCGTACCTGGATATATCTGCTGCTGGGAGTAGTGATGTGGGTCTTTATGTACCGTTCTGGTGTACACGCTACCATCACCGGCGTATTGGTAGCCGCCGCCATACCGTTTGGCAATGGCGATGAGCATTCACCATCCTATCAACTGCAGCATCGTTTGCACAAGCCGGTCGCTTTTGTGATATTGCCCATTTTTGCCCTCGCCAATACCGCCATCGCCATTCCCGCTACCTGGATGGATGACCTCGGCTCGCCCAACAGCCTCGGTATCATGCTGGGCCTGCTCGCCGGCAAGCCGGCAGGTATCTTCCTGTTCAGTATGATCCCTTTTTGGCTGGGCCTGGCCAGTTTACCGGCGGGTATTAAACGGGTGCACCTCCTGTGGACGGGCTTGCTGGCTGGCATCGGCTTTACCATGTCCATCTTCATCACCCACCTGGCCTTTGCCGATGAAACCCTGGTGGTAAGCTCTAAGATCGCCATTATGCTGGGTTCGGTGACAGCTGGCCTGCTGGGTTTGCTGCTGCTGAAAGCGTCACTTAAACAGGCAGCCGACCCGCTTTCGGAGGCCGAAACCACCTGAGCAGAATTACCAGCGAATAAATCGTTTTACATACTACCTTTGCTCTCAATTATTTCAACTATGGCATTACCTAAATTCATGATCGCCGACGACCCGGTGACCGATCCCGACAACGAGTATATCTTCCACACACAGGAGCCTCGCTTTATTGCGAAAAGGGTGGAGGATGATGACGAGAATGCGCATATCGACATCGTGGAAGAGATCGATGATGTGGCCGGTTTCTTCAACAACGATCCGGTACAGCTGCAGGTATTGCTCGATGAGCTCGGAGAGTGGTACAGCGACTATATGGACTGGCTCGAAGAAGATGAACTGGACGAAGAAGGCTAATCCGGCCGGGCTGGGCGAAGCAGCGGTTTGGTATATCCTTTTGTCAGGGTAAATAAAACCATGCGCGCCCGCCATATTTTCTCCTGCATACTGGCAGTCTCCCTGGCCCTCACTGCCTGCAAAAAGGACAAAGAAGGATATACGCAATCCTGCCAGGACGTTAAGGAAGCCCTGAAGAATGAAAGTAAGGAGGTTTTGAGAGCGCAGATAGACCGGTTGATCGGTCAGTTAAGCGACAAGCACCACAACCAGGCCAACCTGGAGGCGCTGGTAACGGCGATCAATGGGCAGTGTGGGTTGCAGGCCGCCATCCTCTGCGTTCAGTGTATAAAGACCCTTCCTCCACAATCAGAAATATCCATCACCTTCAGCGAAAACGGTAGCCAGATCAGGCGGACCATCGATATCAGTTCCACCCAATCGGATGATATGCGGTTTAGCAGCGTACACCAGTGATCGGTTTATTCCGATCTCAAACTCTTTACCGGGTTCGCAACCGCCGCTTTAATAGCGTTGAAGCTTACCGTGATCAATGCAATAAGGATCACCAGCAACGCGCCCAGTGCCAACATCCACCAGCTCATATGAATGCGGTATGGATAATTCTCCAGCCATTTATTCGCAGCGAACCAGGCCAGCGGCAGGGAAAATACCAGCGCCAGCGATACCAGCTTCATGAAATCTTTGGAGAGGATCGCTACTACATTACTTACAGAAGCGCCCAGTACTTTGCGCACACCAATCTCCTTCACGCGTTTCTCGGCCGATAGTACCGACAATCCGAACAAGCCAATACAGGATACGAAAATGGTGAGCACAGCACCAAAGAGAATAATGTTCTTCCAGCGTGCTTCCCATTCGTAATACTTGAGGTTCTCATCATCCTTGAATACATAAGCATAAGGGTTGAGCGGGTAGAGGCTTCTCGATACCTTTTCAATATGCCGCAACGCAGCGGTGGCGGTGCCAGGTTTTATCTTGATATAGGCGCGTCCATAGGAGTGCGAAGGTTTCATCGTGAACAACTGCGGTTTGATCTCCATCGACAGCGATTCGAAATGATAATTCTTGACCACGCCCACCACGGTGTATTTCTCATTGTTGTTGTACCAGAAATTCACTTCTTGTCCGATCGGCGATTTCCAGCCGGCACGCTTTACAAATTCTTCATTGACTACCACCGCTTTTGTCGAGTCCGAAACATGAGCGCCCGAGAAATTCCTGCCCTGTATCACCGGTATCTTTAGCGAAGGAATATACGTGTCATCGATCGTTTCATAGGCAAAACTGGTCTCTTTGTCTCCATTTACTTTGGCAACCGTAAACCAGCCACCGCCGTTTTTGAACGATACCTGCGTAATGGCATTGTTCTTCAACAACTCGTTGCGGTACACCTGTGCTTGTGCGCCATGGATATTGGGCAGGCCCACCCATACCAAGTTACTGTCGTCATAGCCCAACGGCTCCCTGGTAAGGTAATTGAACTGTGTATAGATCACGATAGTGCCCACGATCAGAAAAGAAGCCAGGCCGAACTGCAATACAACCAGGCTCTTCTGCAAATAGTTCTTACCCGCCAGCGTAAACCGGCTGTATAGGGTTTTGACGGGATTGTAGGCCGACAACACCAGCGAAGGATAGAAACCGGCGAGCAGCGTCGTCACCAAAAACAAACCGATAAAGCCAGCCACCAGCTTGAAGTCGAGCAGATACGAAAGCGACAGCGCCTTGTTGGCCATCTTATTGAACATAGGCAAAGACAGTTGCACCAGCGCAATGGCCAACAGAAAAGCTAGCAGGCTCAGGAAAAACGATTCTCCCAGGAACTGGAAAATAAGCTGCCGCCGCTCGCCGCCGATCACCTTCCGGATGCCAATTTCTTTTGCCCGCTTGATCGAGCGGGCCACCGTCAGGTTCACAAAATTGATGCAGGCGATCAGCAGAATGAACAACGCGATGCCGGATAGTATATAAGAGTAGGTAGGATTGCTGGCGTCGGTGAGCCCGTTCTCTGCCTTATAGTCTTTGCTGAGGTGAATATCGGTGAGCGGCTGCAGATTGTAAAAGGTCGCCGAGTTGTCCCCGTAATCTTTGGCGGCCTGTAGGATCGCGTCTTTTGCGTCGGCCTCGTACACCCGCTTCATCTTTGCTTCCACGGCTTTCGTATCAGCGCCGGGCTGCATCACCACAAACGTGTTCAGGAAGAAGTTCAGCCAGTTCATGCCCTGCGCTTCCTCTTTGGCCGATACCACGAGCGGCAGCAGCACCTTGAACTTGAGAGAGGAGTTTTGCGGGCATTCCTTTGCCACCCCCGTTACGGTATAGGGAATCAGTTTGTCTTCCTCGTCTCTGATCATGATGGTTTTGCCCATCGCCTCAGTGGTGCCAAACTGCCGCTCGGCAATCTCCTCCGTGATCACCACCGATTGAGGATCCCGTAATGCTGTACGGGGATTGCCGCTCAAAAGCGGGAAGGAAAATACCGAGAAGAAATTGGAGTCGACCAGGTGTACCCCTTGCGATTTCATATCCTGACCGGTTTGCACGTCGCGCTCGTTGGCTTGTACCCGCACAAAAGCCCGGATCTCAGGAATATTGGCTTTGAAACGCGGACCGGGAAAATAACCGGTATAACCACCCATGCCGTCAACAGAACCATCGGGTTTTATCCGTTTCATGCCGATCCGGTAGATATTATCTTTCTGAACATGGAAACGATCGAAACTCAGTTCGTCCTTCACATACAAAATGATCAGCATGCCGCAGGCCAGGCCAATACTCAAACCAAGAATATTGATGATCGAATAGGCCTTGTTGCGCCGGAAATTGCGGAAAGCAGTTTTAAAGTAGTTCCTGAACATGTAATGAAGTTATGGTTGTCTTAATAACACAAAAATTGTGGCACATTTTAGGGGTATGGTTTTCAGTAGGTTGCAAACAACCAACTTTTTCCACTGTTCGGTTTCGATACACCGTGTGTACGCGTCCAAACATATAATTCGATAATTTAGCCCTTCGTCGCTGGTGGTGAGTCTATTAGAGAGTCCAACCCGCTGTCCGAACAAGTAATTTACTGACCCAAATCAATGACTGTCCCTGCATGAAGAAAAGAACCCTGGCATTGGCTATTTGTTGCATCGCCCTGGCCGAATTCTCAACGGCCCAGGAAGTTTTTTTTAAGAATGGATTGATCGCCAACCTGCCCAGCCGCTATGGCCGCGAAGCCGTGTACAGCGATGAGCTGGCTTACCGCCTCTATACCGGAACCCTGAAAACACCCGTGGCCGGCGACACCATCGGCACCACTGAAAGAAACCAACCCATCGTATGGATGCCCATCGAAGCCGATAGCACCAACCGCCTGCGCGTACGCGGCGGCAATTTCCGGGGCGGGGCACCAGCCGGTCCCGGCGTAACACCAGGCGCCATCCGGGGCGGACTCGGCGCTGGCGGCAGCTATATCTACCTCACGTACACCTCACCCAAAGCACAAACCGCCCTGCTCAACATCAAAGGCAATAGCGGCGTATTTGTGAATGGCGCCCAGCATACCGGCGACCCCTATAGCATGGGGTACCTGAATATACCCGTGCAACTGAAAAAGGGACTTAACGAGTTCTATGTACGCGGCGCAAGCGCGGTAGCAAGCCTCCTCTTTCCCGCTAAACCCGTATTGGTCAACACCGACGACCCTACCTTGCCCTTCGTGGTGCCCGGCCAGCAGGCCGGCGTACAGCAGGGAGCCGTAGTGGTGATCAATACCACCAACAAGCCCCTCAAAGGATTCCTGATCATCAGCAACCTGGAAGGCAAAGAGGTATCGATCGGCGTGCCCGAGATACCCGCATTGGCCTCCCGCAAAGTGCCCTTCAGCTTCGATGGCAGCAACATCACCACAAAAGGCAAATACCCTTGTAAAATTATCCTCACCAACAAAGGCGTAATAAAGGATGTAAATACCGTCAACATAGAAGCCGTGAACCCCGGTGAGCAATACAACAGCACCTTCACGAGCGCCATCGATGGCAGCCTGCAGTATTATTCCGTAACACCGCAGTCCGCCACCCCCAACGCCAACAGCGCACTCTTCCTCAGTGTGCATGGCGCCGGCGTAGAAGCCATCAACCAGGCACGTGCCTACAAACCGAAAGACTGGGGCACACTGGTAGCAGCCACCAACCGCCGGCCAAGGGGTTTCAATTGGGAAGACTGGGGCCGCCTGGATGCCCTCGAAGTGCTGGGCATCGCCAAACAACGGTATCAACCCAATCCACAAAATATCTACCTCACCGGCCACTCCATGGGCGGTCATGGTACCTGGTTCCTCGGCGTAACCTATCCCGACCAGTGGGCAGCCATAGCCCCCTGCGCCGGTTACCCCACCATGAAAGGATATGGCTCGGCAGATGGCCTTATACCAGACAGCAGCGGCAATCCGCTCGAGCAACTGCTCCTGCGCTCCGGCAACCAAAGCGATGTGCCCAAGCTCGCCACCAACTACAAAGCACACGGAGTGTATGTGTTTCATGGCGATGACGACCGCACCGTACCCGTTACCTATGCCCGCCAGATGCGCAAGCAGCTGGGCGAGTTTCATCCCGACCTCAGCTACTATGAATATCCCGGCGGCAGCCATTGGTTTGGCGACCATAGCGTAGACTGGAAGCCATTGTTCGATTTCTTTCAATGGCACCACCGCCTGCCCGATAGTAGCGTCAATACCATTGATTTCAGTACTGCGAGCCCCGGCATATCAGCCACTTTCCGTTGGGCTACCATCCTGCAGCAAAGCAATGCACTCGCTTACAGCCGCATCCAGTTGCGCAGGGATAAGGCAGCCGGTACCATCACCGGCACTGTAGAGAATACACGTTTGCTGAAACTGCACCTGAAAGATTTTGCCACAGGCAAAGCCGTAAAGATCACCCTCGATGGCGCCGCCGCTGTGAGCTATACAGTACAGGGTGCACAGGACAGCATCGTGTTACAAAAGGAAGGCAATAGCTGGACCCTGGCAGCACAGCCTGGCTTGCAGCAAAAAGGACCGCACCGCTATGGCACCCTGAAGGATGCATTCAACAATCGCATGATACTGGTATATGGCACGGCCGGCAATGCAGCCGAAAATGCCTGGAGCCTGGAGAAAGCCCTTTTCGATGCGGAAACCTGGTACTACCGCGGTAATGGCGCTGTAGATATCATTGCCGATAAAGACTATTCCCCCGGGAAATACAAAGACCGTGGGGTGATCCTCTATGGCAATAAGTCGACCAACAGTGCCTGGAAAGTATTACTGGAAGATTGTCCCGTGCAGGTAGACCGCAACCTGGTGACCGCAGGTGCCAAACGTTTGCCCGGCGACGACCATGCAGCCTATATTGTATGGCCCATTAAGAACTCCAACATCGCATCCGTAGCGGTAATTGGTGGCACTGGACTTAAAGGCATGCAAGCCGCATCGGCCAATCAGTATTTCGCCGGCGCCAGCGGATTCCCCGACTTCATGGTCTTTAACCTCGAAATGCTGCACAGCGGCGCCGGTTCGCTCGAAATAGCCGGATTCTATGATCACAACTGGCAGATCGATACTGTCAATACTGCTTACAAACCATAACCTGATCAATTGCACGAAATGCGAATCAACTATTACCTGTTCCTGCTGCTGTTACTTGGTAACAGCGCAGTATTTGGCCAGAATACCATCCATCCGGTTTCCATAGCCTACGAAGCACCCACCGATCCACAAGTGAAGGCCAAGCTCGATAAATGGCAGGACCAGAAGTTCGGGATGATCATACACTGGGGTCTGTATGCCGTGCCCGGCATGATCGAGTCCTGGGCCCTCTGTTCCGAAGACTGGATCGACCGCGACAGCAATACCGCCTACGACGATTTCAAGAAATGGTACTGGGGACTCAGCAAAACATTCAACCCAACAAAGTTCGATCCCGCTTCCTGGGCCGCTGCCGGAAAACAGGCAGGCATGCGCTACCTGGTGTTTACCACCAAACACCACGACGGGTTCAATATGTTCGATACCAAACAAACCGATTTCAGTATAGCGAAAGGACCTTTTGCGAATAACCCCAAAGCCGACGTGGCCAAATATGTATTCGAGTCGTTCCGCAACGAAGGTTTTATGATCGGGGCCTATTTCTCCAAGCCCGATTGGCATACGGAGTACTACTGGTGGCCTAAATACGCAACCGCCAACCGCAATAACAACTATGATATCCGTCGCTTTCCCTGGCGCTGGAACAAATACAAGGAATTTACCTACAACCAGATCCAGGAGTTGATGAGCAATTATGGAGCGGTAGATATACTGTGGCTCGATGGAGGCTGGGTGCGCCCCCGCGAATCCGTAACCGCAGAAGTGCTGTCCTGGGGAGCGCCAATCCCCGATTGGAGCCAGGACATCGATATGCCGAAGATCGCAGCTATGGCCCGCAGCAAGCAGCCGGGCATCCTCATGGTCGACCGTACCGTGCATGGACCGTATGAAAATTACCAGACGCCCGAACAACGCATTCCCGACAAACAACTCGACCATCCCTGGGAAAGCTGTATGACCCTGGCCAATAACTGGGGTTGGGTGCCCAACGATCAGTTCAAGTCGCCTACCAAGGTGATCCATTCCCTGATAGAGATCGTGGCAAAAGGCGGAAGCCTCTTACTGGGTGTAGGCCCCAAGGCCGATGGCACCTTGCCACAAGAAGCCATCGACCGGCTCGCGGCCATTGGTGAGTGGACAAAAGTAAATGGAGCAGCCATCTATGGCACACGCACCGTACCCGACTACCAGCAAGGCAATATTTACTTTACCCGTAGCAAGGACAATACTAACCTGTATGCACTGGTGTGTGTGAAGGAAGGAGAAGCCATACCGGCATCGGTAGAATGGAAAGGCAACCTGCCGAAGAAAGGCAGCAAAGTAACATTATTGCAAACCGGCCAGTCTGTTAAATGGAAGATCACCGATGGGGTAGTAAAGGTTGAACTCCCCGCAGCCTTGTTGAAGAAAGAAGTGCAAACACCCGCACTGGCTTTTGCATTTAATCCTGCACAATAACCATGAAGAAGTTACTGATAGGTATATTGATCGGAGTGCCTTATTGGCTGATGGCACAGTATCGTACTGAACTGAACAAGGGTTGGCAGTACGCGCGTGCCGACAAGGTGAAGGAAGGGGGAGCTGCCCTCTCTCAACCAATCCACGCGTTGGCTGGCTTCCGGCCTGCACAGGTGCCCGGTACCGTGCTCACCAATATGCTGCGCGACAAAGAAGTGCCCGATCCCTTTTATGGCATGAACAACGAACGCATCCCGGATATCTACCATACGGGTCCTGCTCATTATACCTATTGGTTCGTCAACGATTTTAAAGAGAAAGCGGTGCAGGGCAAAGATGTCTTCCTGCACCTGCGGGGCGTAAACTATGCCTGTGATGTATTCGTCAACAATAAGAAGTTGAACGACGCTACACACAAAGGCATGTACCTGCGGCAAACCTATAATATCAGCAGCCTGCTCAATGCCAATGGCAATAACCGGCTCGCCATCATCGTATATCCGCCCGATCCGCCCGGCAATCCCAATGGCGGACAGGGAGGTGATGGCAGGATCGCCAAAAGTGTATCGCACCAATATGTGGCAGGGTGGGATTGGATACAACCCATCCGCGACCGCAATACCGGCATCTGGGACAAAGTGTACATCGAAAGAACGGGGATAGTAGATGTGCGCAATCCGCATGTGATAACGCTGGTGCCCGGCGTGCGCAAGCCCAACGGCCCACAGCAACCGGCCACCCTCAAAGTGTCTGCCGAATTGTTGAACAATGCCGGCCGCGAGGTAAAGGGCAGTCTGCAATACACCATTGCAGGCAAAAAGGTCTCAAAACCCGTGTCGCTGTCTCCACATGAATTGAAAGAGATCCAATTGCCCGACCTGAAGATGGAGAACCCCAAACTTTGGTGGCCCGCCGGTTATGGTAAACAGGACCTCTACAAACTCGACCTGCAGTTCATAGAGCAAGGTAAGGTCACTGATAAAGAAGTCGTGAATGTAGGCGTGCGCGAAATACAACGGGTTTGGAATGCTACCACCCTCAGCAGTGAGTTTCGCGTAAACGGACAAAAGATATTCATCAAGGGCGGCAACTGGATCATCTCCGATGCCATGCTGCGCCTCAGCGATGAACGCTACGATGCAGAGATACGCTATCACCGCGACATGAACCTGAACCTCATCCGTATCTGGGGTGGCGCCCTGCTCGAAAGGCCGGAGTTTTACAAAGCCTGCGATAAATACGGCTTGCTCGTGTTCCAGGACTTCTGGATGTCGGGCGATTGCAATGGCCGCTGGGTGGATCCCAAGAAAGCGGAAGACCAGGATACCCGGCGCAAATACCCCGATGATCATGGCCTCTTCCTGCGTTCAGTAGTCGATGGTATAAAACTCATTCGCAATCATCCCTCGCTCGCCATTTGGTGCGGCGGCAACGAGATCACCCCGCCCGATGATATCCTCGCTGCTATGCGCGATTCGTTATTGCCACAGCTCGACGGCACGCGGGTGTTCTTCGACTATTCCAACTCCGATAGCATGTCGATGAAGATACTCGGCGGCAATGGCGATGGTCCGTACAATATTCAACCCACCGACACCTTCTGGAAGTTCCGCACCTATCCATTTAATTCTGAAGTAGGTTCCGTGGGCACCGGTGACTATGAATCGTTGAAAAGATTCATCCCGGCTGAGAATATGACACCGCCAGTCTATACACCGGCGGCCGGCGATCAGCGTGCCCGCGAGAAAGCCGATTCTGTATGGGAATACCATAAGTACATTGGCTACAGCAAATACATCAGCCCCTATGGTCCTGTAAGAGATGTACCCGACTTTGCCAACAAAGCGCAAATCGTCAACTACGATCAGTACCGCGCCCTCATGGAAGGCTTCAGTGCACACATGTGGAGCTGGTACACCGGCACCATCATCTGGAAAACACAGAACCCCTGGACAGCCTTGCGCGGACAGATGTATGATTATTACCTCGACCCCAATGCCTGCCTATATGGCTTGCGCGCTGGCGGAGAGCCAGTACACGTAATGTACAATCCGGTGGAGGGAAATGTAATGGTCGTCAACAATGGGTTTACCGATCTTAACAATGCGACTGTACGTTTCGAAGCCTGGACCATGAATGGAGAGAAAATACCGATAGGCCATAGCCTGGCACAATTGCCGGCCACCTCGGTCATCACCTCGTTAAACATTAAGGCTAAGGTCGATGAACTCCGCGCACAACAGGGCATCTTTCTGCGCCTTCAGTTGGAGAATGACGCGAAGAAAGGGTTGAGCGAAAACATTTATTGGTTGCCCGATGCCAGCGGTGAGTACAGCGGCCTGCAACGCATTCAACCTGCCGCCCTGGCCGTAACAGCCCGGCATATAAAAGCCGGTAAGGTAGAAGTGATGCTCTCCAATAAAGCAGGCAACCCGGTGTCCTTCTTCAACAGGATATCTTTACTGCATCCGGCAACGAAAGAAAGAATATTGCCGGCCTTCTATACCGATAACTATATCACCGTATTGCCAGGTGCAACGAGAACGATCCAGGTTGAGTATGATGAGCATGCCATCAAACCCATCCTAAGCGTAGAAGGATGGAATTCACCAATAAAAACCGTTATTCCAGCAAGCCCGGTTAACCCCAAATGAGTAGCTTTGTGGTCCTATGCAAGACATACAGAACCGGGAAGACATAACCTTGCTCGTAAATGAGTTCTATAAAAAAGTGATACCCGATCGCATGATCGGGCATTTCTTTACCCGGGTGGTCCATTTCTCCTGGGAATCGCACATACCCATCATGATCAACTTTTGGGAGTCGGTATTGTTTGCGGAACCTTCCTACAAAGGCAATCCGATGATCAAGCACCTCGACCTCGATGCCTTGTATCCCCTCGATCCGCTGCACTTTGATCGGTGGCTCTACCTGTGGCAGGAAACTGTACGGCAAAACTTTGCCGGCGATAAGGCCAACGAGGCCATCGATCGCGCACAATCCATCGCAAAGATCATGAAAGCAAAGATCGCCGCCCGGCGTGGATCGGAAGGTTGAACTACCGCTTCCTGTAAGCTTCTATAAAAGCCTTGGTCTGATCGGCGTAGATACCGGTCTTATGCGTCCGCACCAGGTTGGCATTGGCTTCCGTTTTGTCTTCTTCTTTTAAAGAGATGGCGCTCGAAGGCAGCGCAGGCATATGACAATCGATACAATTGCTGTTGATCGCATTGGCAGGTAGCTGTTGGGTAAAGCTATGCGTTACGGAAGTGTGGCAGGTGGTGCAGCGTTGCGACAAGGCAGCCAGGTTCTCTCTTTCCTGCACGTGCGGGTCGTGGCAGGAGGTGCAGGTCAGCACATCGCTCTTGATATAACAGGCGCTGGCGGTCATCAGTTGGTACTGGTTGCCATGTAC
The DNA here is from genome assembly GCF_029223285.1 of Paraflavitalea sp. CAU 1676. GTDB lineage: Bacteria > Bacteroidota > Bacteroidia > Chitinophagales > Chitinophagaceae > Paraflavitalea. The sequence goes on from NZ_JARHUJ010000002.1 coordinate 494,665, forward strand.
GTCGAGGTTACCGGCCTTGGCGCCCGTTTGCACGGCAGAGGAAAAGTACTGCGACAGAGAATCGCCTGGTTTGAAATAGAAGATGGAATTATGCGAAGTATGGCCGCCGGAATGGCATTGGGCACAAAGATCAAGCTGTTGCTGCCGGGGCAGTTTCTTGTACAGCGCAATATGCTGCGGCTGTTTCTCTTCCGGGTGGGCAGTATGAAAGTTTACATGGGCGGCCGCAGGTCCATGGCAGCGTTCGCAGTCCATACCATAGATTACTTTGGATTTGTCGAAATAGTCTACCTGCCGGTTGCCTTCCTGTTGTGTGCCCTTGCGTTCGATATAAGAACCATGACATTCAAAACAGCCGATATTGATGAGGCGGTCGAAGCGAACCTTGTCGGCCGGATAGCTCGGACTGTTCACCCAGGCCGCTGCATTGACCGAATAGGAGACTGGTAACTGAAAGGCATTATCATCGAGCCAGTACAGGTAGGTTTGCGCCTTGCGGCCCGAACCGACTACCACACCAAAAGGGAAAGCCTGCTTTTCTACATCGTTCATATAAGCTACCTGGTACAAGCCAGTGGCCCGCTGTTCCATCTGCACCTTCACGTTCTGCCTGTAATGAAAAGCATTCTTTCCCGGCTCGAAAGAGCCTTTGATCGTGGCGGGCGAAGGAGAGGCGGATGTATTCCGGTGGGCGGTGGCTAACCAGCTTTGGTGAATGTCCTGGTGACATTTATTACAGGCATCGGCGCCCGCATAAGCTGCGCCGCGCAGGTCAGATAAAGCCGATTCTGGCGGCGCATCCATGCACTGAGAAAGGCCCAGGATTAGCAACACAAAGCAGGTGGCAATAAGAAGTTGGGTTCGTTTCATGGGTTTAATAAAGGAAGAAAACCCCTTGTAAAAACAAGGGGTTTACCAAAACTAACTGCTATATGAGTGATTGAGTAAGCCATTATCTGTAATCGGAGTTCTGCTGCAGGTTGGGGTTCTTGTCGATCTCCACCTGCGGAATGGGGAACAGGGTACGTGGCTTGCCGTCGAGTTTAGGACGGTGGTTAAACCAGATCTTGCGACTATAAACACCAAAGCGGATCAGTTGCTGACGACGCTGGCCTTCCGCAGCGAATTCCCAGCCCAGCTCATCGAGCATGCGGCCAAAAGGAATATCGGCGCCTCCTTGCAGGTCGGCAATGGAGCCATCCACATTCTGCCAGCCGTATTTGTAAGAGCTGCCCAATTGTAATTGAGCACCGGTTACAGTTGCTTTTGCAGGAGTGGCAAGGAAAGCCCTTTTGCGTACATCTGTAACCAGCACGGCTGCTTCATCGGGCTTCCCGGTACGCAATAGCGCTTCCGCTTTCATCAACATGATACCGGCCAGGCGGAATACAGGGTAGTCCACACTCAGGCCACCGCGGGCGCCTGCCTTGATCTCATACTTTCCAATGCGGAAGCCGTCGAAGAACTGGGTATTGTCGATGCTGGGTACAGCCTTGGTATAGGTAAGGATCAATTCACCAGTCCTTACGTTACGCTGAGGTCCCTGTATCCAGGTATCCTTCATACGGGTATCGTCCGGATCGTAGGTGTCGATGAACTGTGGTACAGCGCAGTTGCCGCCCCATGGTTGCGCAGCCAGGTCGAGCACGTTACGGTGAGCCGTGGCGAGCGTTTTCATGTGGATGCTGTTCTGCGTAGCGAAGATCTCATCAAAAGGAACCGCGAAGATCAGCTCCTTGGACGTGTTATTGGTAGTCGTGAAATTGTTCTTAAAGGCAGGTTCCAGCACAAAGGGACCTTTGGTGATGATCTCGTTACATTGGTCGATACATTTCTGCCACTGTGCGGTACCGGTGTATACTTCAGCATTGAGATAAAGCCGGGCCAGGGTGGCATGGGCAGCCCACTTGTTCATCCGGCCATAGTTGCTGTTATCAGACTTGGTACTAAGCTTTGGAAGCGCTTCCGTCAATTCCTTCTCAATGAAGGTGTACACTTCCAGCCTGGTACTTTGTTTAGGACGTACGGTGTCGGTAAAGCTGGTTACGATAGGCACATTTCCATGGTTGTCGACCAGCATGGAATAATAGAAGGCCCGGGCCGCCTTTAACTCGGCGATCACTTCATCCTTACCGTTGGTGACGGGGATAGAACCACCTTCAATCTGGGCAATGATCCTGTTTACCGTGTTGATGCCCCTGAAATTCTGGTTCCAGGAATTGATGGGTTGCCATTCGTCGGCCCTCCATTCGTGCTTGTGCATCCGTTGGTAAGTACCACCGTCGTACCATCCATTGGGGCGTACCGGTGTTACAATAATATCAGCCGGCTCTTCCTGCAGGTCGAAATCTCCCTGCCAGCCTACCATCACAGTGCGAAGGGGAACATAAGCGGCGCCTAGAATAGAAGGAAGATCTGCTTCTGTAGGTTTAAAAGAAGTTTCCAGTACCTGGTCGTACACATGTTCGTCCAGTTTGGTACACGAGCCCAGCATGAGCGAAACGCCCATCGCCATATATATCGCTGTAAAGAATTGTTGCTTTTTCATATAGTGAGTTGTAAGCTTGGATTAGAATGTCATATTTAAACCCAGGGTAAATGTGCGCATCGTAGGATACTTATCCCTGGAGTCATTACCCGGATCGAGCCCCAGTCGCGTAACTTCCGGATCGAGGCCCTTATAGCCGGTAATGCTGACCAGGTTAAGGGTCGATACATATACGCGAAGATTCTTCAGGTATTTAGCGCCGCCGTTGATGACATTGTAGCCAAGGGTTACGTTGTCGATCTTCCAGTGGTCACCATCCTCGATGTAGTGCGATACATAGGCGAGGGGAGAGTTAAGTCTCTTCTTGCCATACACGAGATCCATCGCACTCTTCAGCATATTATATTCTTTCACACTTGGGTTTTCATAATACATGCGCTGGAAATTGAGGATCTGGTAATCGAATGCACCACGCATACCGATAGCCAGGTCAAGTTTCTTGTAGCGGAAATTCAGGTTTAAGCCGGCAGTGTGCTTAGGGATACCATTGCCCAGGTATTTTTTGTCATTTACTTTCGCATCCTTGATCGGCTTGGGTTTTCCATCCTCTCCTTCAATGATCCATCCGCCGTTCTCATCAACATCGATCGAACGGTATCCGTAGAACATACCAACCGGACCGCCTACTAAAGTACGGTGTGTAGCTGTTTGGATGGGCTCACCGGTATATCCCGCCTCAAGAAACTGACTGGCCAGTTGGAATTTGGGATCAGATGAGATAGAAACCAACGTGTTCTTGTTGTATGACCAGGTGAGATTGGCATTCACTTCAAAATCGCGGGTACGGTAAACCTCAGCATTCAATAACACTTCGAAACCGGTATTCTTCATTTCGCCGGCATTGGCGGTGGTGAAGCCGTTCAGGTTGGGTGGCACAGGCACGGGGAAGTCATAGAGCATGTCGACCGTGTTACGTTGATACCAGTCGAGGCTACCGCTGATACGGTTCTTCCAGATCGCAAAGTCCAGACCAACGTTGTATTCTGTTTTCTTCTCCCAGCGAAGGTCCGGGTTGGGATTACGGGCTGGTTCAATGGGCTGTATCCACTGACCGTTGTACAGGAAACGGTTATTGCTGTAAACCATGCTGATCAGCGACAGGTACGAAGCAGTAGGCGTGGTACCGGTTACACCGACACCAGCCCTCAACTTAAGATCGTTGATGAAAGTGGCATTGGCCATGAAGTCCTCCCGGTTGATGCGCCAGCCGATAGAAGCGCCGGGGAAACTACCCCGTTTGTAATTCTCTCCGAACTTGGTAGAGCCTTCATTCCGTAAGCTCAGCATCACCATATACTTATCGTCAAATACATAATTCGCCCGCGCAAAGAAACCGATCAGGCGGTAATTATTCTTATAACTGCTCATGCCCACAGCGCCATTCTGCAACAGCAGGGCATCACCCGATTGTAATACGTTGTAAGAGTACAGGTCAGTAGGGAAATTGGAGTTGTTGGCACCGAAACCTTCATTGGTCACACTTTGCCAGCTATAGCCACCCAGCAGGGTCACCCGGTGCTGGTTGAAGCTACGGGTATAGTCGGCCGTGATCTCCATCAGGTTGTCGCGCATGTAATCCGTGCCACGGGATGCATAGCCGGTCCTTCTCAAGGTTTCAGAAGCCCGGTGTTTGTTGTTTTCAGCATAGCCGCTCAGCCCCGTCTGCTTAACGGTTGAAAGAAGCAGTTTGGCATTCAAACCTTTGATGGGCGAGTAGATGACATTGGCGCTATAACGGGTTTCATTCTGGACCGTTTCGCCGTCCACTTCCATAATGGGGCGAAGCGGGTTGTCGTAGTTATAGGCATTTGGATCTTCGCGGTAAAACCCGGCAGCATTGTATACACTATCTGTCGGGTTGCGGATTATAGCCTGCCGGTATATATACGCATAGTTGGGCGCAGCAAAGTAAGTACGGTTGCGGCCAATGATGTTCAGGTTGAACTTCAGCTTATTGTCGAGCATGGAATGGTTTACATCCACACGGCCGAGCAGCTGTTCGTTTTCGGAGCGCTTGAAGAAACCCTGCCATTGACGCACATTCACCGAGGCGATATAATTGGTTTGTGCGTTGCCGCCCTGCAGCGACAAGTTATGGGTATGACTTACAGGATTCCGGCTGATAACATCGAGCCAGTCTGTGGAAGTACCTTTGTCGAAGCTGGCGGGGAAAATGCCGTCTTTAATACCCTGGCGATATCCATCGGCATCCAGGAATTCCATCTTACGGGCAATGGTTTGAATATTCACCTGGCCTTCGTAATTAACGGTAGCCGGGCGGCTTCCTTTCTTGCGGGTGGTGATCAATACTACACCATTGGTACCCCGTGTGCCATAGATCGCCGCAGCCGATCCGTCTTTCAAAACGTCGATGGCTTCAATATCTTCCGGCGCTACGGTATTCAATGCTCCAGGGATACCATCGATCAAAACCAGTGGTTGGGTGGATGCAAAGATCGTGCTGTTGCCGCGAAGAGAGATCTGGGTGGTAGAGTTGGGATCACCGCTGGCAGTAACTACCGCTACACCGGCAACCTTGCCTTGTATCAACTGGCCCGCATCGCGGGCAAACCCCTTCGTGAAGTCTTCGGCCTTAACGCTGCCGATCGAACTGGTTACATCTCCTTTCCTTTGCTTGCCATAACCTACCACCACCACCTCATCGAGATTGCCGGTACGGTTTTGCATGGTTATCGAGAGCGTGGTTTGGGTGCCCACCTTCAGCTCTTGAGTGGCAAGGCCAGTTGCCGAGAATACCAGGATACTTTCGCCGTCTGTTACCTCGATAGAAAAAGCACCTCTGGCGTCGGTATAGGTGCCGCGCGGAGAATCCTTCACCTGTACCGAAACACTGGGAAGTGGAGTGCCCTTTGCGTCTTTTACAGTACCGGTAACCGTAATGGCAACCTTGCCCTTCTTGTGGAGGGGCCGGTCGGAGGCAAATGCGCTGACAGTGGCCGGTGATAAGCATAGCCAGGACGCTATGCCTACGCCAGCAATTAGCTTGATCATAAGCAATTTGATTTGTTTGTTTAGTGTTTATGTACAATCGTCACTTTCTGCTAGGAAAGGGTGTTATAGTTTATTTACTAAATGATTAGGGTACACTAAGTGATCGGGGCGATAAGGCGTATGGCAAAATGAGTCCCCGCCGGGTTTCACGGCCTTTGATTCAATGCATTTATAAAGGATATAACGAAAGTATTCCTTAGCAACAAATTATCGTTTATGGCATTTAACCGGCTATTGTCGGAAATTAACTTTAATTGTAAACAAGACAATTAATGAGCTGCCTGTGGGGTACTACCCTGGTTATACCGTTATGCTAAAACGTGATAGTGTGTTCTTGATGGGTATTTGCAAACGTTTCCGTTAATAAACAGGCAGTTGTGTAAAAAAAGATTGAACTTGGTATAGGTCTTCTAACGACCATACTAACTAAAACTATTGCTATGCCCAAGACAAGATTACTATTGGTGATCCTTGTATTGTTGGGGGCCATGAACGTTATTGCCCAAAACAAACAGGTATCCGGGAAAGTGCTTTCGCCCGACAACAAACCCCTCGCCGGTGTAACCGTGCAGATCAAAAACGCCAACCTCTTTACGACTACTGCCGACGATGGCAGCTTCACCTTGCAGACAACCAACGATAGGGTTGTGCTTCGCTTCTCCATGGTCGGCTTCCTGCAGCAGGAGTTGACCGTCAATGCCGGTTCGCCAGTTACCGTGTCCCTGAAAGAGGAAGTAAAGGACCTCGCCGATGTGGTTGTGGTGGGCTATGGAACGCAACGCAAGACGGATCTAACGGGCGCTGTAAGCTCCATGCGGGGCGATAAACTCCGTGAAATGCCCGTGGTGAGTGTTGAGCAGGCCATGCAGGGACGCATGCCCGGCGTGCAGGTACAGCAAACATCCGGACAGCCCGGCGCAGGGATCAGTATCCGCGTTCGCGGAGTATCATCCATAGCAGGCGGCAACGAACCGTTATACGTTATTGATGGATTGCCGCAGTTCAACGACGATGTGCGCGGCGCCAACGGCCTCGCCACCATCAATCCCTCCGATATAGAATCCATCGAAGTATTGAAAGATGCATCGGCAACAGCTATCTACGGCTCCAGGGGCGCCAACGGTGTGGTAATGGTTACCACTAAATCCGGTAAGGCCGGTCAGCCACGGATCGTATTGGAGAGTTCCTTCGGATTGCAGCAGGTACGCAAGAAGTTGGAAATGATGAACAGTACGGAGTATGTTGACTTTGCCAAAAGGTATTACGTCAATTCCGGTCAGGCGGCACCGGCAGAGCTCGCCAACTTCACGCCAACGATCAGTACCGATTGGCAGGATGAGGTATTCCGGACCGCCCCCTTGCTCAATACCAGCCTCAGCGTATCGGGCGGCACCGACAAGGGCCGGTATTATATATCCGGTGGATATACCGATCAGCAGGGCATCGTGCTGAATAGTGGCTACAAACGCGGCTCCATACGGGTTAATCTGGATAATAAGCTCAGCGATCATTTCAGCATACAAACACGCTTCACCGTATCCCGCGCCATACAGAACGGTTTTTCTCCTGCCGTAGGAGACAATACCCGCAACTTCGGCAAATCGGGTATTGGTTCCGTACTTCGTTCCATCTCTACCGTGGGTATTCAGAATGCCGATGGAACCTATACCGACACATCGCCTTTCGGCTTTAACGGTATCGATGTCGAAAACCCGGTGGCCGTGGCAAAAGAAGTGCTCGACCGCAATACCACCACCCGTATACAGGGGGGCATCGATATCCGCTGGACGATCGCGAAAGGACTTACCAACACCGCCAGGATATCCGGCGACTTCTACCATATTCGGCGCGATCTTTATTTCCCGCGCATACTTCCCCGCCTGGGTAATAATATTGGTTCAGCTGAGTTGGGCCAGTATGATAAGACCTCAGCACTGGCAGAGGATTTCCTGGAATACAAACACAGCTTCGGTAAAGACCTTACTATGGAAGCGATTGGAGGGGTGTCTTTTCAACGCGACCGCTACAACCAGACAGACCTGGCCGCCTCGGGTTTTGGCAGCGACGACCTCAAGAACTATAACTTCAGTTCGGCCAATACCGTTAGTAAACCCCTTACCGATGTTACAGAAAACACCATCATCTCCGCCTTCGGTAGGGTGAGGTTCAACCTGAAGGATAAATACCTGCTGGCCGCCAGCATACGCCGCGACGGTGCCTCGGTATTTGCCGAGAACAATAAGTACGGCGTATTCCCTTCCGTATCGGCCGCCTGGCGCGTTTCGGGCGAAGAGTTTATGGAACGCTTCGGTTGGCTGTCGAACCTGAAGCTGCGCGCCAGCTGGGGACAGGCAGGCAATCCCGCCATCAAGCCCTATCAGTCGCTGTTGCTCGGCAAAACGGTCAATACCGGTCAGGGAGCCGGTTCCGGACTGGCCGTGGGCGTGGCGCCCACTTTTCCCAATCCCAACCTGAAGTGGGAAACGACCGCCCAAACCAATATTGGGGTGGATCTTGGTTTATTGAGCGATCGGTTCCGGTTCACCTTTGATTACTATATCAAAAAGACGACCGACCTGCTGGCCCTGGTACAATTACCGCCGTCGGCAGGGGTTGGCTCGGGCATTGGTACCGGCCCCGGACAGATCATCGACAACGTAGGAGAAGTGGAGAACAAAGGCTGGGAGCTGTCGCTGGGCGCCAATATTATCAATTCGGAAGACTGGACCTTATCCGTTGATCTCAATTTCTCACAGAACAAGAATAAGGTCACTAAAACAAAGGACAACAAAGACATCCCCACCATCGCCGGCGGTAACGATGCCTCGGGTTCCAACAGTATCATCCGCGCCGGTCAGCCACTATCCGCGTTCCTTGGACCCAGGTTCCTGGGCCTCGACAAGGACGGCATACCCCTGCATGAAAACCTAAACGGTGATAAAGACAACAATGGCCGCGACATCATCAATGCGCTCGACAACCAGATACTGGGAAGTCCGTACCCCGATCTCTATTACGGTATATCGCCAACGCTTCGGTACAAAAAGCTATCCTTTAGCATGATCTGGGCTGGCGTAAGTGGTTCGCTGATCAATAATGTTGCGCTCTTCGAACTCACTACGCCGGTTATCTCCAACCAGTTCAATAAACTGAAAGCTGCCAATGAGTTTTATCCCAAGCCAAGTCTGTTGGCGGGTAACGCACATTTACGCTCCTCACGGTTTATGGAGAAAGCCGATTTCTTCCGCATGCGCAATATCCGGCTGGATTACACCTTCAACCTGAACAGCAGGGCTATTAAGAGTCTCAATGTGTATGTGAGTGGACAAAACCTCATCACCATCACCGATTATTCAGGATTCGATCCGGAAGTAAACACCTTCAATGGCAACGACCGGCGTCAGGGGGTAGATCTCGGCGCATACCCTTCTGCCAAAACCTATACCCTCGGATTCAGTATCAGTTTTTAACACCCTCCAATACCATAAATTTTTAAGATATGAGACCGACTAATTTATATGTGCTACTCATAACGCTGCTGTTGGTTGGCATCAGCCAGACCGGCTGCGATAAAATGCTGGAAGAAAAACCCAAAGCCACCTTGACCCTCGGACAGCTCACGCCTGATATCCTTGACCAAACACTCACCGGTGTGTATGAACCCCTCACCAGGAGCCGTGGCCGGCTTTGGGAATCAACGGTTGGCCTGGGAATAGAGCTGATGAGTGAGTATGCCGATGGAGGCCCTACGCAGGTAGCCTGGAGCAACTATAACAATATCATGAACAATCCAAACAGTCTGGGACAGCCGTGGACAACCCTGTACGAAGCAATAGGGCGTGCTAATTACCTGCTGGTGGCGCTGGATGCCAATACCACCCTGAGCAAGGATATCAAAGACAAGGCATATGGAGAAGCACGGTTTGTACGGGCTATCTGTTATTATTTTGCCGTACGGGTTTGGGGTAAAGTGCCATTGCGGTTAACGCCGATCGTCAACTCAAGCGATGTGGCGCTCGCCAAATCGGAAGTGCCGGTGATCTATAAACAGATCGTGGACGACCTGCAGTTTGCAGAAGGCGTACTGCCCAACAAAACCAGCGCGCCGGGACGTGCCACCAAAGGGGCTGCCAAAGTAGCCCTGGCCGATGTTTACCTCACGCAGGGAGATTACCCAAAAGCCAGGGAGAAAAGCAAAGAGGTCATCGATAACAAAGCCGTCTATGGTTATAACCTCGAAGCATCGCTGGCAACGGTCTATTCACCAACACTGCCCACCAACCTCGAAGATGTATTTTCATTGAAGTTTTCGCAGGTATTGGACAGGGGCGCATTCATGGCATCTTATTGGGCTGATTCTAAAGCAAAAGCCGCCGGCTATTCCGTGAGTGGCAATAAATTCGGCGGTATCATATCACAGGCGCCTTTGATCAAGAACTGGGATACCAAAGACCTGCGCCGCCAGTTCAGCCTGTATGATTCATACATCATCAACGGGGTAGTGACCAAAGCCGAAACAGAGTTGGATATGTACGAACTGCGCATGGGTAAATACAAAGATCCCAATGCACCTATCGATACCGGCAATGGCAATGACTTTTACCTGTACCGCTTTGCCGATATACTGCTGATCTATGCAGAAGCAGAAAACAAGGTGAATGGACCTACAGCCGCCGCTTACGAAGCGATCAACAAGGTACGCAGAAGGGCCTATGGAGTGCCATTTGATGACCCAAGCCTGCTGGCCGATCTGCCCGCCGCTTTGTCACAAACGGCCTTTGACGATATGGTCTTCCGCGAAAGAGGCTATGAATTCATTGGCGAATCGAAGCGCTGGTTCGATATGGTGCGTACCGGTCGCGCTGCCACACTGATTACCGAAGTGCGTAGCGTGATCAAACAGCCGGTTCGCAAACCAACACCCAATAAAACCATATTTGCATTGCCCGATGTAGAGTTGCAGAACAATCCATTGGCAAACTGATCGCACGAACAGAAAAAACATAGAATGGCTTGCGGCATTTTGCGTGCTGCAAGCCATTTTAGTGTAGGGTATTTTCGATACATTTAAGCAACGGTTGTTCACCACTCAATGCTATATGTAATGAAAATACCTGCTATCCTTTTGTTGTTCATTTGTTCCTTCGCCAACGCCCGGCAAACAGCCATCAATCCTGCACTGCTCAAAGATCAGTGGAAAGCCAGCTGGATAACCTGTCCGGATATCGCCGGTCGCGCCTATGGTGTCTATCATTTCCGGAAGACCTTTCAGGTAACCGCCAGGCCAGCCCGGTTCGTAGTGCATGTATCTGCCGATAACCGGTATCGCCTGTTCGTAAATGGCAAAGCCGTTTGTAATGGCCCGGCCAGGGGCGACCTGTACAACTGGTACTATGAAACCATCGATATCGCACCCTTCCTGCAGGCGGGCGCCAACACCATCGCAGCGCAGGTATGGAATATGGGCGAGCACGCCGCTGTAGCACAGATATCCAATCAAACCGCTTTCCTGCTCCAGGGCGACGCCGAACAGGAGCAGGTGATCAACACCAACCGCTCCTGGAAGGTATCGCAGAACAAAGCCTATTATCCCTGTTCCCTGGATAATGGTCCGCGCCTGCACACGTATATGGTAATAGGGCCGGGCGATAGTGTGGTGGCTGCGCAATACCCCTGGCAATGGGAAGGAGCCGGTTACAATGATGGTGCATGGACAACGGCAACTACGATCACATCACCGGTACCTGTGGGATATGGTACCGATAATTTGTGGACACTGGCCCCGCGCAACATACCCTTGATGGAAGAAAAGCAACAGCGTATACCATCGGTGCGGAGATCGGCAGGTATAGAGGCTTCCGGGGCATTCCTCGGGGGCAATCAGCCGTTGATGATACCTGCCCATCAAACAGTGAGCATACTCCTCGATCAAACGTACAATACAGTAGCCTATCCCGAACTCGTACTCAGCCGCGGCAAAGGCGCCCGGGTAAAACTCACGTATGCGGAAGCCCTCTTTGGTCCCGGTGGCAAAGCCAACAGGAATGAAATAGAAGGCAAACAGATCCAGGGGAATTTTGATGTGTTTGAAACCGATGGGGGAGAGAAGCGCCTGTTCAGACCACTTTGGCTGCGCACCTATCGTTACCTGCAGCTGGATATCACCACGAAAGAGGAACCCCTGGTGCTGGACGATCTGTATGGCATGTATACCGGTTATCCGTTCGAAGCAAAAGCCTCCTTCAGCAGCAATGATGCGTCCTTGCAGGAGATCTGGAAGGTGGGTTGGCGTACCGCGCGACTCTGCGCAGGAGAAACCTATTACGATTGCCCTTACTATGAGCAATTGCAATATGAAGGTGATACGCGAATACAGTCGCTTATATCACTTTATGTGGCGGGCGACGACCGGCTCATGCGAAAGGCCCTGCTCGACTTTTATTATTCGCGGGTGCCCGAAGGATTGACACAGGGGCGTTATCCCAGCAACAGGTTGCAGGTGATACCACCGTTCTCACTCTATTGGGTGTCTATGGTGTACGACTATTTCATGCATCGCCGTGACGAAGCCTTCCTTGGTCAGTTCCTGACAGGGGTTGAAGGAGTACTGAATTGGTACGAGAAACATATCGACAACAGCCGGCAGATGCTTGGCCCTATGAAGTGGTGGAACTTCACCGACTGGAATCATGCCTTCCCCATGGGAGTGCCCGATGGCGCCACTGATGGCAACTCCTCCATCCTTACGCTGCAATATGTGTACACCCTCAGGCAGGCTGCTGAGCTGTTTACCTATTTTAAGAAACCGGTCCAGGCGGCTCGCTACACGAAAACTGCGGCTGATCTTGCGCGGGGCACCTTCCAGGCATGCTTCGATACCAGCCGTCAGCTGATGGCCAATACACCTGCACGCAATACCTTCAGTCAGCATGCCGGTATTATGGGTGTGCTAACCGGAGCCGTGCCGGCACAACAGCAGCAGGCGGTGATGAACAAGGTGCTATATGATAAGTCGCTAAGTCAGGCTACCTTTTACTATAGGTTCTACCTCACCCTCGCATTAAAAAAGGCAGGCATGGGACAGTTGTATTACTCCCAGTTGAAGCCCTGGCGCGATATGCTGACGAACGGGCTCACCACCTTTGCTGAAAATCCCGATCCCACGCGCAGCGATTGCCATGCCTGGAGTGCAAGCCCCAATTATGATTTCCTGGCCACCATTTGCGGTATTACTCCGGGCGAACCGGGTTTTAAAAAGGTTCAGGTGATGCCACAACTGGGCGAACTGCAACAGGTAAGCGGTCGCATGCCACACCCTGATGGTGAAATTGTCGTGATGGTGCAGCGAAAAGGAAATAAGGGTGTACATGCCACCGTTATACTGCCCGGCACATTGACAGGCACATTTATTTGGAATGGCATTAAGAAAACATTGCATGCGGGATCGCAGGAAATAGACCTGTGATGCCCGGTTAGGCTTCGGTTATGGGTTTGCGATTGCAATTCGGTACACTGAAATTGTGCCTGATTACATTAATCTGCTGGTTCGGTCGGCTTGCGATTCAAATTGACGTGGAAAGTTGTCTATTTGGTTTAATCTTTTATTAACCAAAGCACAAGTTCACATGTCAAGAATCCTATCGCTATTTACCCTGCTGCTTATGTATGGGGTGATGGCCGTGGCTCAGACCAGAACCGTTACGGGGAAGGTCATCGATGAGAAAGGAGCTCCCATCCCTTTTGCCTCGATCCTCATTGAAGGTACCTCGAAAGGTACATCTACCAACGAACAAGGCTCTTTTTCAGTCGAAGCACAGCAGGGCGCTGTACTGGTTATTTCTGCCGCCGGCATGGAGTCCGAAAGGATCACGGTAAAGGCAGCCAATACCTATTCCGTTAGTCTTAAGAAGAGCGGAACGCTGGATGAAGTAGTTGTTACGGCACTTGGTATTCGTCGTAAACCCAAAGAATTGGGTTATTCGGCTTCCACGATCAAAAGTGAACAGATCACTGCCGCCAATAACCCCAACCTCGCCAGTGCATTGACCGGCAAGGTTTCGGGACTGATGATTACAAACGTTAACTCCAGTGTGCAGGGCAATACGCGGGTGGTTTTACGCGGCAATCGTTCAATCACGGGTAATAACCAGGCGCTGATTGTGGTAGACGGTGTACCGGTACCCAATAGCACGCTCGATTACCTCAATCCGAATGATATTGAAAGCGTAACTACCTTGAAAGGTGGTCAGGCGGCCACTTTGTATGGTTCGGATGGTGTTAATGGTGCCATTGTGATCAATACCAAGAAGGGTCGCAGCGGCCGTAATGTGGTAACCCTTACAAGCTCCGCGAACCTGGAACAGGTGAGTTTTATGCCCGAGTTCCAGAACGAATTTGGTAACGGTTCCGGATATGCTTATACTCCTGAACAGAATTTCAGATCATTCGAAAACCAGTCTTATGGAGCCAGATATGACGGTTCCCGGAGACCTCTTGGAAGGGTTACTGAAGATAATGACACCCTGATGGTGCCCTACACCGCCCGCCCCAATGAAAAAAGAAAGATCTGGGACCTGGGCAATGTGGTTCAGAACGATATATCTGTTTCCGGCGGAGACGAAAAAAGCTCTTTCTATATGTCCTTTCAGGATGCGTTGATTTCAGGTGTAACGCCTGGAGATAACCGTCGCAGGGATGCATTCCGGTTCAACGGAAGCAGAACTGTTGGCAAATTGAAGGCTGGCTTCCAGGCAACCTATGCACAGGATCGTTTTGATCGTACCAACGCAGATTTTTATAGTGCTGTACTGAATGCCGCAGCCCACGTTCCTTTAACGGAGCTGCGCGACTGGCAAACCAATAAGTTTGCAAATCCCAATGGTTATTACAATGACTATGTAAACAACCCCTGGTTCAACCTCGATAACCAGAGATGGAGAGGTAATACCAAGAGCTTCAATGGAAGCTTTGACCTGCAATACAGTCCAGTTAGCTGGTTTGGCGCCACTTACAGGTTGGGCCTTACGAATACAAACCTCGAAGAGAAGATCACAACCGGACAGTTCCTGTACTCCAACTGGGCAAAGAACGACGCTTATGTGCCTAAACCTTGGTCCAACGATTATGACGGGATCGATAGGGCTGGTGCCGATATTCTTGGCGGCGTGAGAGACAGGATCAATTCTGCCAACAGGGTTAACTCCGATCTGTTGGTCACATTCAAAAAGGATTTTGAAAATATTACTACCAGTTTGATCCTGGGTAACAACATCCAACAGCGTACTACCAATTACCTCAACGTTCAGTCAGGTTCAATTGTAATTCCAGAACTGTACAATATATCCAACAGGACTGGTGAGTTAGTCGGTGACCAAACTTACACCATGCAGAGAAAGTATGGCTTCTATGGCGACCTGACGGTTGGTTTAAATGATTACCTCTTTTTACATACCGCTGCCAGGAGAGATGGAACTTCTTTGTTCTTTAAGGAAGGTGCCGACAAATCATCTTACCAGTATTGGTATTATGGAGCAGATCTTTCGTTTGTCGTTACGGACGCGATCCCCTCACTGAAAACAGGCATACTTGACTATTTAAAAGTAAGAGCGGGATACAATAAGAATGCCAACGATAATATTGGAACGTATTCACTCGACCTGGTATATAACCTGGGTGCCGGCTTCCCCTATGGATCGTTACCGGGAACTACCGTTGACAATACATTTCCATCTGCTTCCTTGAAACCTGAGTTTGTAAAATCATTCGAGGGTGGCTTTGAATTGCAGTTGTTGAAAAACAGGATCGGTCTTGACTTTACTTACTACTACCAGGTATCCGACGGACAGATCATCGATGTCGATATGAGCGCTGGTACCGGTTATCGTCGTGCCCGTCTCAATGCAGGTCGTATGGACAATAAGGGTTTTGAAGCAGAACTGAAGGTACAGGCAGTGAAGACGAAGAATGTAAGCTGGGACGTGAACATCAACTACAGCTACAATGACAATGTGGTGAAAGAACTGTATGGTAATATGTCTGCGCTTTCACTCGGCACCAGTTATACAGAGTCCGGAGTTGTCACAGCCAATACGTATGCGGAAAAAGGAAACTCTTATCCATACCTGAAGGTTACGGCTTTCAAAAGAGATAGCCTGGGCCGTATTGTTGTGAATGCAACTACGGGATATCCGGTCAGGTCTACGGAAATGATGTCTATCGGTCGCACCATTCCCAAGCACAACCTGGGCATTACATCACGGGTTACTTATAAGAATTTTGCCCTTTCAGCGACCGCAGAGTATCGTGGTGGTCATTATGTTTTCCATGGTCTTGGCTCTACTATGACCTTTACAGGTGTTGCGGCGGTAACTACAAAATATGGTCGTGAGAACTTCGTGGTTCCCAATTCTTCTTATGATGATGGTACCGGTAAGTTTGTACCCAATACGTCAATTGCCGTAGCCGATGGTCACTGGGCATTTTGGGATAGCCATTTCAAATATGCGGGCGAAAACTTCGTGACCAAAGGTGATTTCTGGAAGTTGCGTGAAGTAAACCTTACATATTCACTTCCCGCTGCCATTGTGAACAAAG
Source organism: Paraflavitalea sp. CAU 1676 (assembly GCF_029223285.1). Taxonomy (GTDB): domain Bacteria; phylum Bacteroidota; class Bacteroidia; order Chitinophagales; family Chitinophagaceae; genus Paraflavitalea. The sequence goes on from NZ_JARHUJ010000002.1 coordinate 510,818, forward strand.
TTCGTTACCTGAAAAGCGCGTCCTTCAGCCTGATCGGTCGCAACCTGCTGACCCTGTTGCCCAAAGACAATGTCTATACCGATCCTGAGTTTGCCAGCACAACAGGTAATGGCGTTGGTATCAACAATACACTCAATACACCTCCTGTGCGTTCCTATGGCGCTACATTGGCGCTCACTTTCTAAAATGCACTTGATTAATCAACCTTGTATAGATAATAAAGAAACTAAGAGTATATGAAACTATATAAAAGTATTTGGGTTGTGGCAGCCTTAGCCGGGATGGCCGGTACCGGGTGCCAGAAATTCATCGATGTGAATAAGAACCCGAACCTGGCAACAACAGCAGATCCGGCATTGGTGTTCACCAATGCGCTGAATCAAACAGCCTATTTTGCTCCCCGCGGCGGTAATTTGCTCGGAAGTTATTGGAGCGGCTATTGGGGCCATTCTACCAGCTATACAACCGGTACGCCGGAAAAGACGTACAGTTTTTCGAATGGTGATTTTACCTATTGGGGAGATATATTCGACAACCTGAATGATTACCAATTGGTGATCAATTCGGCCGATGCGAAAAAAGTATCATTTCTGAAGGGGCCGGCCAAGATCATGAAGGCATTACGCTATCAGGAATTGGTTGACCTGTATGGAAACGTTCCTTATTCAGAAGCTTTCAAGGGTATCGAACTGTTTCAACCTAAATACGACAAAGCGCAGGATGTCTACGATTCGCTGATCGTCTTGCTGACCGGAGCGATCGCTGATCTTAAGGCGAACGCACTGCCCGCTTCCCTGGGCGCTAACATCTTTTATATTGGCGGTGGTAAAACTTCTGCCGATTGGATAAAGTTTGCCAACACACTCAAGCTGCGTATCCTCATGCGCCAAAGCCTGGTGACTGCCCGCCAGAATTTCATAAAGGATGAGATCCAGAAGATCCTGACAGAAGGAAGCGGATTCCTCACGGAGGGGATGGATGTAGCTTGTCAGCCCGGCTATGCAAAAACATCCGGAAAGCTGAATCCTGTTTACGCGTATACTGGTTTCGACCAGAATGATGCATCTGTTCAGGGCCGGGACTTGTATAGGATCAGTAAACACCTGATCGATACGCTGATCGCTTCAGACGATACTGTCCGCTTAAAGTACATTGCAGATGTGGCACCCGGAAAAAGGCCCGCCAATGCACCTGCCTTCTACCAGGGACTTAAAGAAGATTACGTTGGTGTAGAATTTGGTGGAGAAGGTGATGAATACCTGGCTCCCAAAACTTCGCCCATCGGTCCTGGTCTGGTGGTTAGAGGAGAGGGAACAAAAGCACAGGTCGTGTTCACGGCTGCCGAGAGTTATTTCCTGCAAGCCGAGGCTGCCGAGCGTTTGGGTATAGCGGCATTGGGTAGCAGCAAGGCTTTGTACGAAAAAGGGATCAGGGAGTCCTTCCGCTTATTAGGAGCTCCTGCTTCGGCTGCCACAGAACTCATAGGAGGAAGTGCAGATTTCGATGCGGCAGCAAACAAGATAGAAGCCATCCTCTATCAGAAATGGGTAGCCCTCGCAAACTTCAATGGACTGGAAGCCTGGGCCGAATACCGTAGAAATGACTATCCGGCTGTACCATTCTCGGTCAATAGCGGTCAGATTGGCAAGAAACCTGTGCGTTTGTATTATCCGCAGGACGAAGTGGCGACCAACGGCGATGTTGTAAAGGCACAGGGAACCATAGATGTATATACGTCTCGCTTATTCTGGGATGTACGATAGAAATTACCAAAAAGTTAATAAGGACAATCATGAAGATCAAACACATAATATTCACGATGTATATGGGGCTGGCAGCCTCCCTGCTCACAGGTTGCTTAAAAAAAGTCGACAATTTTGCAAACGACCTGATCGATACGCCAATGCCCAATATGGTGGAAATGCTGCGCAAAGGCCAGCAACAAGCCTTGAATGCGACCACTTATAGCATTGCCCTCACAGCCAGCTTGCCGGAAGAGGACGTACTGGTAGGTTTTGTACGTTATGCATCGGTTGATTTGCCAACTGCCCCTGTTACGGTAAAGCTCAAATTGAACAATGCGCTGCTTCCGGCTACCGCTACAGCATTGCCGGCAGACGCTTATACCCTGGTTAAACCGTTGGATCAAATAACGGTGCCTGCTGGCGGTCGCATGGCAGAGATCAGGATCGTGTTGAAGAAATCGAAGCTCACACCCGGCAAAACCTATGGCCTCGTGTTCGAGTTCGAAGAGCCTACAGCTGGCTACACGATCAATGGAAGGGCGAAAACCTTCAAAACCACCTACAAGGTGTAATGGCCGAACGGCTGGCGGGATAACTGCCAGCCGTTGATAATGGCGATAGAATCCCGAATAGCACGATGAAATGCGGCGGCCGCATTCATCGTGCTATTTTGGCGTTGGTAGGTCTTGGGCGGTGTAAGAGGTTGCTGCAGGGTAATTTGCATTGTCATCTATCCAAGTAACAGAAGCACTTTAGCCATGCAACAAGAAACCAACACCAGGACCGCTCTGCCAATCACGCATTTGAAGGGAAAAAGCGATCCGCCCGCCGATGAGACTTCCTCCGATCAGGAAATAAACCAGCTGTTCCATAAACTGAAATCAATGGAGCCGGAATTGATACGACGGCTCCTGAAATCATGTGCCGCCATGTTGTTGCAGGAGCATCAGCAGGGTAGTGGGTACCAGGCAGAAAAAGAACGGTTCCTGGTGAAAACAGGCAGGCACCTCACTTCCATTCACATTAACCAGGTGGCGTTTTTCTATTGCGAGAACAAGACGGTGTACCTTAAAACCAAGGATGACAGAAATCATATATTGAAGGCGAGCATCGAAGAGATCGAACATACCGTATCTCCGCGCGACTTCTTCCGGATCAGCCGGCAGATCATAGTGAGCAGGTCATCGATCAAAAAGATCGTGATCTGGTTCAATGGAACGTTGAGGATCGACCTGGCTCCCGGCGACCACGCGAATATTATCATCAGCAAGTTGCGTGCACCCCAGTTCAGACAGTGGCTGGGTGAGTAAGTGTTTTTTATAAGCAGTCTAATAAAAAGTGCCCCTGGTAAGGCACTTTGATCACAAAACAAGGGTTTCAAATTTTTCTCATGTGCAAAGTTTTTTGCTGCGGAGGGCCATTCATGGCCCTCTTATGTTTTTATAAGGGTGATCAGTGGCCATCTGCACAATTTCAACAAGTTAAGCTCGTTGGCTGCCCGACGGTCCTACAATTTTAACCCCTCTTTAAACTTTTTGTCCCCGGCACGGTCTGAATTGTTCAGGAACCACGGGGTAAAAAGGTCACCCGGACTGTAACAAGCGTTTACAGACGTAAATGATTCCCTTAACTTAAAAGCAAACGTATTACCATGAAGAAGTATGTTATTGCATTGTGCGTTGTCCTGCTTACAGGATTGTCCATGGTCCAGGCACAGGATCAGCCGGCCGATAAAACGGCCGCTGCCAAACGTATTACGGATTCCATGACGGTAAAACTACACCTCACCACCGAACAGGTGCCGAAAGTGCAGGCCATCAATGAAAGCTTTACCGCAAAGGCTGCTGTTGTCAAAACCGAAGGAGGCGATAGAGCCACCAAGATGAAGAAACTGAAGGAAGCCAACCAGGAACGTGAAAAAGCACTCAAAGAAGTATTGACCAGCGAGCAGTTTCAGGCGTACAAAGAAAACAAGAAAGAGATGCGGTCCGACGCCCGTGAAAGATACAAGGGCAAAAAAAGAACTGCCTAGCATTAGTTACAGATGATGATACAATAGAAAAAGCCGCGCCAGATGGGTCGCGGCTTTTTGCTGTTAGGGTGGTTTTTCTTAGTCTTTCAGAAACCTTGCCACCTGTTTCTCCTGGTGCTCGTCGATATACTGCAGGAAGTAGATGCCCGCAGGCTGTTTGGCCACATTGATCTCGAGCAGGTTATTGCCGGTGTTGAATCGTGCGGACTGGCGGTGCACGATCCTGCCCGCCGCGTCAACGACCACTAGCTGACTGGCAAAGGCTCTTTCTGCGCGCAGGAACAACGTAACCTGGTCGCGTGCCGGGCTGGTTACATACTGCAATCCACTGCGGGTGGCGTCGCCTATAACGACCCTTACCATTTTTGAATACGAGTAACGGCCATCAAGATCCACTTGCTTTATGCGGTACCATGCCGTGGTATAGGGCACGCTACGGTGGAGGAAGGAATAGTGCTGCTCCAGGTCAGTAGTGCGGGCGCCGGGTACACGGCCAAGTTCTGTAAAGTCGGCCCCATTGGGAGATACTTCAACAGCGAAATACTCATTGTCCGTTTCATTGGTCGTTGACCACGAGATCAGGTTATCGCGCCCCTTGTTCTCTGCGCTTACGGAAAGCCAGGTGACCGGCAAGGCCAGGTTCGAACTAACCGCAAAAGGTGAGAAACTGGTAAAGCCCGATCTGCTGAGCGTATAAGGATCGCTGCCACTGGCCGACAAGCTACTGGAACCATATTCCCAACCGCCTGTCCAGAAGTGTGCCAGCCGGCTTACAGACCGCAGGAAGGCCGGCAGTTCAAGTACACCTGGCCACTGCAATGTGATGGTAGCGTTGGAGCCGCCCGGTACCGCTTCACTGACCAGCCAGGTAGCATCCACAGCACCATTGGTAATCACACCGCCCGTTTCGCCCTGCGTATAAGCATGGTCAAGCACACGCACCGAAATATTGTCGGTAGTGGCTCCACCAGCCTGTGCCACAGTAGCCGGTATAAAATGATTGGCTGTACCCACCGGATAGGTTTTCGTACTGCCTCCGTTGATCGTTTGCACCAGCGCGCCGGAATTGTCAGCTACCAGGTAATTGGTAGCGTTGGCGCCCGTAACACTGGCAGCCGTGCCCAACGTAAGGTTGTTATTCTTCAACCACAGACGGCCGCTGGTAAACGTAAGTGTGCCATTGATCGTAACGGGGCTGGCCAGCACCGAAGGGCCGCTGCCTTTGTTGATGGTGAGGTTGCTGAAGGCGCCACTCGAAGCGATATACTGCGTGTCGACGCCATTCAGCTGAATGGTAGTGCCTGTATTGGTGTAGGTGCCACTGGTCATGTTCCAGTCGCCCCCCAGCAGGTGGGTAAAATTGCCGCCTGTAAAAGTACCATTGCTTAGGTTGAAGTCATGCAGCAAGGTAAGGGCAGCTCCAGGTGTCTTGATGCCTGCAGCCGATACGGTTAAGTTGCCATAGATAACATTGGTGGCAATGCTTTGCGTAGAGCCGGCATAGTCGACCGTGCTGAGGGTGTCGAGTACGTATGAATCAAAAACAGGTAAGGTATTCGTGCCGCCAATCTTTAGCGTGGCACTGTCTTCGATCAGCAACTCTCCGAGGTCAACCGCATCCTGGGTAAGTGTAAAGGTGCCGATATCAAAAGTGCCGCGGCTGATGCGAACGCTGCTGATGTCGGCCAGGTTGCGCGCCAGCGTTACAGGGATATTGTATCCTTTGTTGATGATCACCTGGGCAATGTTCGAAGGGTTGGTAGTGCCGCCAATACTGCCCGGTGTATTGCCCGTCATCACCAATTCTCCTTCCGTAGCGTCGATCGTTCCATTATTGGTGAAATCGTGCGAAACCTGAAAGTTATTGTTTGCGGTAGCATTACCGGTAATGGTGAAGTTGTAGAAGTTGGTACCGGGACTGCCCGTGAGGAGGCCCGTTGCGGAGGTCATGATGAAAGTAGATGTGCCACCGTTCAAAATGCCATTGCTCTCAATATTGCCGCCAACCGTATAGGTGTTGGCACCCGCATTGAAGATTGCATCACTGTTGACGGTGAAGTTGCCATTCATCGTCCAGCCCGTGGGTGGCGTAATCCCGGCCGTACTTTCAATATCCACATGCTGCAGCGAAGTGGGCGTGCCTTGCAGGGTAATGACGCCAGAACCATCGAGGATCAAGGTTCCGGTACTTGAAAAGGAACTACCCACATTGACGGTGACTGCAGTGGCTGGATCGAATAACAATACCCCCGAACTGGTTACCGAGCCATTGTTGGTGAAATTACCTTTAATGGTGTGGGTAAGTGAGCCGCCATTGAACGAGGCACCGCTACCGATGGAGAAATTGCCCAGTACCAGCCAATTCACACTGGGGTTAACCCCGCCGGTATTGTTGATATTAAGATTAGCGTAAGTGGGCGTACTGGTCGAGTTTAAAATAGGAGAAACCGTGCCGTTGAAGTTGATGACACCCGATGAGTTGGAGACGAGCGCATTGAGAAAGCGGATCGTTTGTTGTGTAGTGCCGCTAAAGGTAGTGACCCCATTGCTGATCAAACTGCCACTATTGATAAGATCGCCGCTTACCGTTGCATTGCCTGCCCCTCCGTCATAACTACCGGTACTGGTAACATTCAGTAAGCCATTGTAAGTGATATCACTTCCGCTCACGGCATAACTTCCATATACCGTAACCCGGTTAAAGGTGGTATTGCCGCTGATGGTTTTGGACGAACCAAGCAGCAACACAGTACTGGTAGCGGGCGCGAAAGTGCCATTGTTGACCCAGTTACCGTTAAGGCCGATATTATAAGTGGCGCCATTAAAAGTAGCCCCGCTGCCAATCGTTAAGTTGCCATTCACGGTAGTATTGCCCGCCAAAGTTTTGGTGCCACCGTTGGATAGCTGCAGGTTGCCATAATTAACACCTGTAACCGATTGGGCGGAAGCTGCATTGTAATTGACGGTGCTGCCTGCGTTGATATTGTAGGTAGTATAATTGCCTGGGAAGTTGGCCGCGCCGCCTACGGTGAGGGTGGCGCCCGCGCCGAGGGTGAACGTGCCGCCGGGCGCACTTCGCGACGCACTGAAGCTGCCTATATCGAAACTGCCTGTTGTGACAGCCAGATCATTGTTGATCGTGCTGATACCGGTAAGGGTAGCCGTACCTCCGCTCTTGGTGATCGTGAGGTTATAGAAAGGTGACGCGGAAACTGACTGCGCTCCGCTGCCATTGAGCAATACCGTGCTGTTGGCAGGCATGAAAGTACCGCCGTTGCTCCAATTGCCTCCCGTGGTGAGGGTAATATTACCCGCACTCAGTATGCTGCCGGCATTGATGGTAGCGTTGCCGGTTACGGAGGTGTTGGCATTTAGATTCAGCGCGCCGCCCTGCAACAGAAAGTTGCCTGCAATAGTGGTGGCCGTAGCTGCTGCAGCAATGCCCCCGCTTTTGTTGATGGTTAGGTTATTGTAACCCAGACCGGCAACAGTTTGCGCATTGGCGCCATTGTAAACAACAGTCCCTGTTCCCGGCGTAAAGGTGCCACTGCTATAAGTGTAATTGTTGCCGATGGCCAACGTTCCACTGCCGGCGAAAGTAACATTGGCGCCGCCCGATTGAGTGAGATTACCAGTTACACTTACATAGCCGGTGCCGATGGATAAATTGATGGCATGCCCTGCGGTGCCATCACTCAGCGTAAGATCGCCATTTACGTTGATGGCCTGGCCGCCTGCGTTGATGGTGTGCGTATTGTTGGCAGCCCACATGCCGCCGATATTACCAGCAGTGGTGAGAGAGCCGCCGGCATTAAGGGTAAGGGTAGCAGCCTGGGCACTGCCAAACAAAATGCCTTTGGCATTGGCAGCCGTGCCGATAGCGGGTTGATTGGTGAAAGCAACAACACCGATTTCAACAATATCGTTGGCGGTGGGTACGGCGCCCGGGCTTCCCTGAATAGCTGTCCAGTTCCCGGGGGTATTCCAGTCGCTGCTGGCAGCACCCGTCCATCGGGTTACATTGGGCGCATCAGAAAGCGTCCACCGGGTGTCAATATTGGAGAGGCCACCCAACTCTACATAATTATTGGTCGTGTTGTTGGTAGTCTTACCCACATTGGCCCAGGCGCTTCCTGCATAATTCCACAATGGCATACTTGATTCCGCATTGCCATTCAGTTCATCATCTTCATAGTGAAGCCTGAGCGTGGCCGTATAGGTACCCGAAGGGATGGAAATATTATAAACCCGGTTGATGGAACTGCCAAAAGGGAAATCTCCCAGAGCACCCGGGGTTACCGCTACCGTAACATTGGTCACCGGCACCGTGATGGAGTTGAACGTGATCGTATTGTTGGGGCTTTCAAAGGCATAGGTTGTGCCGGCCACAAAAGCATGCAGTCGTTGAATAATACCGGTGATAATGCCGTTACCGTTCCTGGTATTGGTGATGGTAAGGGTATTGGCACCTGTACGCACAATGCCCGAAGTCATATTGATGATGGCGGCGGTGGTACCGTTCAGTAACTCAACAACAGTGGTCGGAGATGTCTTATTGATCGTAAGGGTGTTGAACGTATTGGTGCCTGATATGGAGGCGGGGGATGTGCCGGTTAGTGCGATCGTGCCGAGGCCCGCAACAAAACTACCCTGGTTGCTCCAGTTGCCCTGCACGGTATGAATGCTTCCGCCGGCAGCGAAGGAGGCGCCAAGTCCGATGGAAAAGTTGCCATTGGTGGTAATAGCGCCGCCGGCTGTTTTTGCGCCAGTGTTCGTTAGTTGGAGGTGGTGATAAGTGCCTCCGTTCACGGATTGTGGAATGGTGCCATTGAAGTTGACCGTGTTGGGTATAGTGGCCGTAACATTCAAGGTGCCGGCAGTAACCGTGTAAGCACCTGCAATACCCAGCGTAGCATTGGCTGCCAGTTGCAGGGAAGTTCCATTCAGTGTAACATTAAATAGGTTGGCGGTGCCATTTACCGTAGAGGTGCCGGCGAAAGTAACGGTACCAGCGGTGGCAGTGACGCTGCCACCTACATCGAGGCCGCTATTGATGGTAAAGTTCACGGCGGTAGTAACCGATCCCGGGATCGACAGGGTAGCAAATGTTTTGGTGCCGGCGCCACTGATCGTTTTGCTGGCGCCATTCATGGTGAACGTACCGGCCGTTTGGTTCAGTGTACCGGCTACAGCGAGATTGCCGGTTACAGTGAGCGTGCTTGCTGTGGTGATGCTGCCGGATACGGTGAGGTTGTCGAGCGTAATGCCGGTGCCGCTGACGGTTTTGGAGGTGCCGGATAGGGTAGTAGTGCCTCCCGGCAGATGGGTGAACACGCCGGCCCCTGTAGTGCTGAGATCGCCCGACAAATTGAGACTGGTCGCGGCCGCTGCTGTAATGTTCGAAGCGGCCAGGTTGAGATTGTAAAAGTTCTGTGCGCCGCTGCCGCTCACCACCGTACCCGCACCATTGAGCGTAATGGTACTGGTATTGCCGGTAAACGTGCCGTTGTTGGTCCAGTTGCCGGAGACGATATGCGTGGCACTACCGCCGTTAAAAGTGGTAGAAGCGCCAATGCTGACCTGTCCGTTGATGGTCAGTGCGGCGCCGGCTGTAAAAGAAACCGCGGTTCCTGTGCCAATGGCACTGGTAAGGTTGCCGGCAATGGTGAACGGCGTTGCCGGAAATGTTTTGGTGACTGAGCCACCCGAGCTGGTCAGCAAGAGGTTCCCATAAGTCAGTGCGGCCACCGTTTGTGCGGTACCACTGTATTCAACGGTGCTGGTGAGGCCCAGGTTCTTCGTGGCATAGTTGGCGGGGAAAGAATTGGTGCCACCTATTTTTAAGGCTGCGCCGTTCAGTACGGTAAAAGTGCCGCCAGTTGTGGTGGCCCCTCTGTTGGCGGTAAAACTGCTCAGGTCCAGCGTGCCAGCTGCCACATAGATATTTCCATACGCGGCGGCACTGGAGGCGAGCGAGGTCAGGTTGCCGGCAAGTGTTTTCGTGCCGGATCCGCTGATGCGTAAAGTACCATAAGTATAGGAATTGCTGACAGTTTGATTGCCGGCGGCCGCATATTCAACGGTGCTGCCGGCATGCAGGGTGGTAGTACCTGTTATGGTATAATTGGCGGCGAAGGTGGCGGCATTGACCTTCAACAGCGAATTGATATCCGTCGTTAAAGCACCGGCAGTAGCCAGGAAGCCGGCACCGGTACCCGGATCAAAGGTTCCTTTTACAGTGAGCAGACTACTGGAGCCGGTCACATTAACTGCGCGACCTAAGGTAACTACGCTGCCCGCATTAACCGTCAGTCGCCTGTACGTAGTGGTAACGCTGCCGCCAATTATTTGCGCAATGCCTGCCATTACAGTGAGCGAACTGGTGGTGGTAGCTGCATACACGCCATTGTTGGTCCAGTTGCCGGTAAAGGTAACCGTTCCTTTGCCGTGCGACATCGTACCGTTGCTGTTGATGAGGATGGCCCCCGAAACTGTGAGGTTGCGGCTGATGGTCAAAGTAGATGCTTTAGTGCCGCCAAGTGTAAGCGACCTGGCTGTTGCCGATCGGGAAATGAGTGGCTGAAAGGAGCCCGTAAAATTCGCGTCGCCAATGATGGCATCTTTGGTAGAGGACGGGATGCCGTTGGTCCAGTTGGAAGTGCTTCGCCAGGAGCTGCTGTAGGTTCCTTTCCAACTGGTAGATTGTGCAAATAATAGAGTAGGGCAAAGCAATAGCATGCTTAGCACCCTTAGCAGCGTGTAAATGTTCACCATGGATCAGTGTTTTTTATTGTGCAGATACCTACGGAGAAAGGGTCGGAGTATGGTAGGAAAGTGCATGCACATGACGTGCCGATCACTCACCAGTTATATGTCGGTGTAAATAAAAGTTGACGAACTTGCTACTAATTGAATGGGGCTGCAATAAACCAACAACGGTTATGATTGGGAAGAGGCGCTTTGTTGTATAAATGTAAATAAATCAGGCATTCGTTATTCAACACCAACCATTATTTTTTTATTGCAACAATATATTGAACGGATTCGGGTACTGGTACGATGAATGGTCAGTTGTAGGAGTGATCTGATTCAGGTATATGAAAGTTGCGTGGCTGGTCGTATGCGTGATCGGATTTGGGTACTAGTGAACGCCATACCCGATCATGATCTTTTTTACCAGGGCAATGCGTTCTCTCAAAAATCCGGTATTGAAGAAGTGAGTGGAGAAATCATCGAAGTTTTCATAGTGAAAACCCAGGTAAAAGATCCAGAAACAAAAATTAAGGTAGGGGATCGCCTGTACCTCTTCATTGCTTAATGGACGATACTCTCTGTATGTATTCACAAACAAATCGAAAGCCACATCTGCTTCGTCGCGTGTCATGCGACCCATTACCGTGTACAAAGCAAAATGAACCCAATAGGTCATGAGGTCGTTGACGAGCCAGCCATGGCCGGCAAAGTCGAAGTCGAAAAAGGTAAGTTCGTTCTCTTCACCGAAGTGAAAGTTTTTGGGCATAAAGTCGTAATGGCAATAGCCAGCCGCAAAAGTGTCGGCGTGCAGGCTATTCAGTTTGTTCATCACGAGCTGTGCCGTATCCTGGATATATTGGTATTCATCCGGGAGTTCATGAAAGGCGGGCGCCAATAGTTGGATGGGATTAATAAGTATGGACTCGTAATTATATATGGGGCGTGTATGGGATAGCTTTATACTTGAGCTGATGTTGTGCACCCTGGCCATTTCCCGGGCTGTAAGGATGATCTGCTCAGTGGTGGGCTTAAGGGAAGGCTTGCCTTCAGCATAGCTAAACAATACGCCATAGCGAGTACCCTCTGCCGCTTGAAAAGTTTGGATTTGATGGCCTTCCCGATCAGCAATGGGATAGGAGACACGCGCACTTCCTTCCTTCAAAATATTTAGCAGCTCCACCTCGCCTTTTATCTGCTCTAGGCTGCGGTGCATGTCCCGGTAAATCTTCAATATGAACTTGCCACCCTGTCCTTCGATCTTATAAGTATCGCTTACACCACGCAAAAGGTATTGGCAGGTAGCACCTTTCAGGTTATACTGATTGGCAACAAAATTACCCAGGGCTTGGGCGCTCAACGTAGAGTATTGCGTAGGGAAGATGTTCATGATAAAAGGATAGGTGGGGCGCGAATGTAGGGAAAAGGGGGCAAAATGCAAACAGGCGACATCGTAAGGTGCCGCCTGTTCAATTTATGGTGAATATGTCTTTACTTATTCCCCTCCTCCTTGATCCACACGGCCGACTGTGCCGTGCGGTCCATACGCGCCTGTGGAGGCTCGTTCGGCCGTGTAGGGGCCGTCTGGTTTTCGTTGGATGGTACAGGTGTAGTCGCCAGTCTGTTCAGCCGTGCATAGTTGGGTATGGCGATCAGCGGCGTGCCATCACTCCAGGTGCCTTTGATCGTCATCACACCATTGAGGAAAGTGGGTTTCCACTCCATCGTGAGCGGACCTTTTCCGATCGCCCGGTTGATGTCGCCATTGTTATCCTGTGTTTCTACATTGTAAATGAGTGGTCCCACACGCAGTGCCACGCGGCCCCTGTCGGCCTCGATCTTATCATCGGCCCTGATCTTCTGGATATCCATCGGCAGTACCACTTCAATCTTATCACCCGCCTTCCAGGTCCGGGTAATGGCAACGTAACCATTTTCAATCTTCACCGGCACTGCTTTGCCATTTACCTTGAGCGATTTTAAACCGCTCACCGCCGGCACAGGTGTATACAGTTCGCTCGTAGTGCGGTTGGGTACGCGCACATATACCGTGAAGCTTTTGGATACTTTGGGATTTACAGTGATCGCTACATGTCCACTCCAGGGATAATCGGTTTTCTGCACCATCTCTACATCTGTACCCACCACCCTTTCAACTTTGATGGTGCTGCCTACGTACATATTTACATAGATGCCTTTATCGCCGGTTACATAGGTCCAGGTAGGGATCATCAACAGCGTACGGGGAATATTTCCCACGCAGCATGGACACACATGCCACTGGTAGCGCGCCTGCGCCGAGGAGAGCGGGTTGGTATACAGGAAGTTCTTACCCTCGAGGTCAATGGAACCCAATAAAGCATTGTACATGCTTTCCTCGTACAGGTCGGCATATTTGGCATCGTGGTAAGCGAGGTTCATCTTGTATTGGAAGAAGATGAGGCCCGCACTCGAGCAGGATTCGCAATAAGCACTGTTGCGCAGCGAATAGTTTCCGCCAAAACCTTCAGATGTTTCACCGCTGCCAATGCCACCCGTGAGGTAATACTTCTTGTTGATCATATTGTCCCACAGCGACATCACCGCGCTCTGATAATCTACATCTCCAGTCTCTGCCGCTACATCAGCCATGGCGGAATAATTATACGTCGCACGCACGGCATGACCTACTGCTTCATATTGTTGCTGCACCGGCACATGGCTTTGATCGTATTCACTGCCATCTTTACGGTTATCCAGCAGGAACTTTGCCAGGTTGATATAGCTGTCACCATGGCTGCCCTTACCTTCCATGTCATTCACGAAACGGCCAAAACGTACCAGCGCCTGCTCCATTTCCTGGTGTCCATCGTACCAGGCCTTTTTACCCGGACCAATATTCGCCACCCAGCAGTCAGCCAGTTTCTTTGCCGCATCATACAAGCGTTTATCCCTTCCTTCGGTGAGTGTATAATGGTTGATAGCACTCTCGATGAAATAACCCGCTACATATCCTTCATGGTCGCCACGGTTGCGCACCGCCCACCTTTCTTTCCAGCGGGCAGTGTCTCGCAAGGTATAAGCAGTGTGCAGATAGCCATCAGGCTCCTGTGCCGCGAGTATAATAGGGATCCATTTCTCGAGGGAGGCTTTCATGCGCTCCTGCGAAGCGATCACAGCAGCATCGCCTTGCGGATCAACCATCAAAGCGATACAGATGGATTCGATCGTTTGGTGCACCCAGGCATTGGAGAATACATAGCCCTTGTGCTTCGCGTGTGGTTCGCCGCGCAATGCTTTCGCTGCTTCAATAAAGTTGTCCAAACCGCCTTCACCGGTGGTGAGGTCTGTACGCTCGCACTGATCGATACACCAGGGTATCCAGTTTACGATCATCGCTTTCGCGCGGTCGCTCCACAGCTTGCTGTCGATCTTGTATCGTTTGGTATACACCACATCAAGGCGCTTGTCTTTCGGTGGCATATGCACCTTCACCTTGATGGTGGAGGAGGCAGCCAGCTTTCCTTCTCCGGCCGTCAGTTGCAATACATAATTACCCGGTGAGGTGAAAGTAGCTGTACCGTCTTTCCCGGCGGAATTGCTGAAGTTGACGGCACCCGGACCGGAAACCTTAATCCAGGAAGTTTTACCAACGGGGGTAACCGATTTGATGGTAGAAGACAGCCAGGTGCGTCCACCCACCATTACGTCACGATCGCCATTGGCGAGTACCACCGGGGCAGGTGTGGGTGAATTGGGCGATTGATATACGGCCCATTCGAGTAGGGTAGCCGTAGCCCGGTCGGCCGAGTCCAGCTCGAGCCTGATCTTCGTCGTCTTTATTTCATCGAAGCTGGTCTTGTTGTATTGATTGTTGGCGAGGCCAAGACCCGATGCGTTCTTAACCGGTACATAGGCATTACCATCCCAGTATTGAATGCGGTAGCCTTCAGGTAACCGGAGGTTGCTGCTGTAATCCCACCAATACACAGCGATCTCGCTGGTAGTAACAGGCTGCGCCCATTGGTACTCTACCCAAAATTGCGAGCGGGGGAATCTCCTGCCGCCGCCGCGGTTATTACCGGAAGGGGTAGGTGTAAGTCCATCATTCAAGGCGTCGAGTGAAGCACCAAATCTACCGGAAGCAGCGGGTGTGGCCACAATAGCCAGGTTGGGCTTGGGTGATGGAGCTGCAGCCGGTGTGGGCTGACTAAAGCCATCGGATGAAGCAGCGCCTATAGCAATCAGGGCTGCCAGTGAGCCCCGCTTAACAGTACGTGTTATTAGCATGGTACAAGTCGTTGTGGTGAATCATTGAGAAACCTGTTCAAATGTAGGTTAGTGCAAACGATTGCTATACGCCGATTTTAACCAATGAAAGGTGTTTATTAACCTGCCGGAAAATGCTAACTTGGTGCCGCATGACGTTTTCAGGTGTATTGAATACAATTATAATGCTGGGTGCGATCCAGGGCTTTATCGCCGGGGGATTATTGTTTTGGGGCGCGCGCAACCGGAAAGCCAATCGCTTCCTGGCCATCATGCTATGGCTGTTTTCTCTGGCCAGTCTTGAACTCCGCATGTACCAGGAGTCTTTCCTGTATACGACAACCATCGGCGGCTTTATCGACGCATTCATACCACGCATGATCATCATGCCCATCGGCCCGCTCCTGTATTTTTATATCAGGGCCAGTGTGGAACCGGGTTTCAGGTGGGAAAAGAAATACCGGAAGCATTTCTACAGTGTAGTACTCGACCTGATGCCTCATATGGTAGCGATCATTTATGTCTGTGGCATCGTGATCGGGTTTGTAAAGAAGGCGATCCCCCTCGGCTACTATACCGATGTATATAACATTTATGTCGACATACCCCGCTGGCTATCGTTGACACTGTATGTATGGTGGTCGGCCAAATACCTGGCGGCAAACAAACCCTCACAGGCATCTCCATCCAATACAGCCAATTCCAACAGTATCTCCTTCCGCTGGCTGCAACAATTCGTGCGCCTGTTCCTGGTGATGCAGGTAATATGGTTCCTTTACCTCATACCATACGTGATCCCTGCCTGGAGCGACAAACTATTGAATGCGGTGAGCTGGTACCCCGTTTATATACCCCTCGCCATCCTCATCTATTGGGTAGGCATCAAGGCCCTGGTGGTCACCTACAATGTTCCCTTATTGCAGGCAAAGAACACCGCTCGCACCCAACCGCTCCCTGCCGATACAGTCGCGCAGTCGCTGGAGATACTCAAAAAAGCCATGGAGCAGGAGAAGCTCTACCTCGATCCGGCACTTAGTTTAAGTTCCCTCTCACAGCATATGGGCATCGCCCCCAAAAACATTTCCGCCATCCTCAATCAACACCTGCAAACCAATTTCAACGAATTTGTAAATACTTATCGTGTCCGGGAATTTCAGCGGCGGGTGCTGTTGCCCGACTTCCAGCACTTCAACATCACCAGTATCGCCTTCGACTGCGGCTTCAACTCGCAGGCTACCTTTCAGCGAACCTTCAAGCAAATGACCGGCATGTCACCGACTGAATATCGCAAATCGGCCAACAGTCAGCCGCAGTAGGCAATCATTTTGAGGCAGAACACCATCCAAATCGCGATTTGAATAGGTTAAAAGCCTCTTTTTCAGGTGTTTTGCCCGTAAAATATTCCTCTATATGAAAATGATCGCGATAGCCATCTACTTGTCCCTGTCCGCGTTCTCCGCTGCCGTTGCCCAGTCAAAAGAAGTCCACCTCGTGGCGAAAGGCCCGTCAGGGGACCATGCTGCAGACAAACCCGCCACCAGAACACTTCAACGCGCTGCAAATCCAGCGGGCAATATCGTCAGCCAATCATCAGTCACTTCGCTTCCAAACACCGTCAATACAACCGGTCAACACGTCATCAGTTCGTCCACCACCTCCTATGCAAGTCCTGCCGAACCCGCCGTCACCAAATCCCTCGACTCCCTCCTGCGCCCCGCCTTTAAAGACGATGAGCCGGGCATCGTCGTTTTTGTAGCCCGCAAAGGCCAGGTCATTTATGAGAAGGCCTACGGAAGCGCCAACCTCGAACAGCAGGTGCCCCTGAAGCCCGATATGGTATTCCGCATCGGCTCCATCTCCAAACAGTTTACCGCCATCGCCATCCTGCAACTGGTAGAGCAGGGGCGGCTCCAATTGTCAGACAGCGTGCAGCAATACATTAAAGATTTCCCCTCCAAAGGCCATACCATCACCATCGAGCAGCTGCTCACGCATACAGCCGGACTGCCCGACTACATGCAGATCGACCATCCCGATCACTTTATCATGCGGCATGATGTAACACCTCAATTCATCATCGACCACTTCAAGCAGGCCCCCCTGCAGTTTACACCCGGCACCCGTTTCGCCTACAGCAATTCGGGGTATGTGCTGCTGGCGAATATCGTCGAAAAAGTGAGCGGTAAGCCCTATCATGATTACCTGCAAAAGGAGGTGCTGAAAAAGGCAGGCCTTGAGCATACGTACTATGCAAAAGAAGAAACCATCGTGCCCGGCCGCGTAAATGGCTACACCCGCGATGCAGGTTATTATCAAAATACCTATTACCAAACCCTCTCCATTGGTTACGGAGCGGGCGACCTGTTGAGCACTGCGCAGGATCTTTACAAATGGACCGCTGCCTTGTGGGCGTATAAACTGGTGAAGAAAGAAACGCTCGTTAAAGCTTTTACCGCTCACCGCCTGCCAAACGGTCAATCCACTGGTTATGGATATGGCTGGTACGTTAACGACCGGTTTGGTACCCGTTGCATAAAACACGAAGGGTCGGTGAGCGGATTTATCTCGAGCGAAACCTATTTTCCTGACCATGATGTTTTTATTGCGACCCTAACGAATGTGAAGTCTGGCGAAGACAGGACCAGCTTCAGCGATGAGCGCTTCATGTTATTTGGTCAGATACCCCGCCTCGTGCTGAGCAGCACCATGCCCCCTGCCTTGCCAGTACCTGAAGCCATCCAATTATCCTACATCGGGAAATACAAAGTACAGAATGGCCAGAAGGTGATTGCGGTTAAGCGAGTGGGGGATCAGCTGTACCTTGTCGATGGCCTGGATTTCAAATTGCATCCCCTTACAACCTCCAGGTTCAGCGTGTACGATGTGCCCATGGAAACGACCATCGAGTTTACAAAAGATGGGGCAGGAAAGGTAACGGGCCTAACCGCCATCCAGGCCGGCGGCGAATACAGATGGGTGAAGGTCGAATAAGCGGCATGCCCTCGGCCGCCCTGGCAAAAAAGGTAACTTTCAAATATCAGGCATGGGTAGTATCTTGTAGCAAGTACAACACTACCCATGCCAAACTGCCCTACACCCGGTCGGAAATACCACAGCATATTGTTGTTGTTGGCGCTTATGCTCTTTTCCTGCCAATTGATCGCACAACCCCTTATCAATAGTCTCAGTCCGTTGGCTGCACCTGTCGGCGCAACCATCACGATCACGGGTAGTCAGTTCAATACCGTGGCTGCGAACAACATCGTTTATTTTGGCACCGTGCGGGCTTCTGTGGAATCCGCCGGTGCCAGCTCCCTGACAGTTAAGGTTCCTGCAGGCGCCTCGTACAAGCCGGTATCTGTAACGGTGAACGGACTTACAGGCTGGTCGGCACAATCATTTAGTACCACCTATTCACCCACCGCCGATTTCGGCCCCAGTAGCCTCGAGTACCATTCCGGTACTCCAACCGGCCTATATTGTTCAACGATCGCAGCGGCAGATTTCGATGGCGATGGCTCGCCCGACCTCCTTACCGGCAATAGTTTCAATACGGCCGGGGCTGCTTCCGTATCTGTGCTCAGGAATACCAGCACGGGCAATACCATTTCATTTGCGCCAAAGCTGGATCTAACCACAGGCGCCCTTTCCGGCGCAGTGGCCGTTGCCGACCTCGATGGTGATGGAAAGCCCGATATCATAGCCGGCTCGGTAGTCGATCAGAACATATCCGTATTCCGCAATACCAGCACTACGGGTAACCTCTCATTTGCCTCGAAGGTGAATTTTGCAGCAGGTGACGCTCCACAGCAAATAGCCGTAGCCGACTTCGACCGCGATGGCAAACCAGATCTCGCCATCGTACACACATTCTCTAATGCGGTTACACTTCTCAGAAATACCAGCACAACCGGCAATTGCTCCTTCACCGCCAAAGCAGATTTAGTCACCGGACTGGTGCCCATCAGCGTGGCCAGCGGCGATATCGATGGCGATGGAAAAGCCGATATAGCCGTAGTGAGTGATGTAGGTAAAAAGATAGCCGTGTTTCGCAACACCAGCACAACAGGCGCTCTCTCGTTTGCAGCGCATGTTGAATTTGGGGCCGGATTTTCGCCCAATGCTATCGCGATAGGCGATGTCGATGGTGACGGCAAAAGCGATGTGCTGGTATCCGACAAATTAACCACTGCATTTTCCGTATTCAGGAATACCAGCACCTCAGGGGCAGTTTCATTTGCTACAAGAAATGATTTCCTCTCCGAATCCGGCAGGGCCATCGCATTGGGTGATTTGAATGGCGATGGCAAACCCGATGTCGTCCTGGCTGGTTTAAATGCCGCCCTACACCAAAACAACAGTAGCCCCGGCAGCATCTCATTTGGCGCAGCGGTGAAACCGTTTTATGAACCGGACCTGTTCGGTGCCACCATCGTTGACCTCAACGGCGATGGGAAGAATGATTTTGTAGGAACCATGCTTTCAGGCAGCAAACTCCTGATACGCCGAAACAGGAACAACGAACCTTATATCGATAGCTTTACACCCGCTATAGCGGGCGAAGGAGCCGAAGTGACCATTAGTGGTAAAAACCTGCTGGGCACTACCTCCGTTAAGTTTGGCGGTGTTGAAGCCGCTTCTTTTACGATTACCAATGCAACGACCATAAAAGCCATCGTGGGCAAAGCCACCTCAGGCGATGTGGAGGTCGCCAATCCGCAGGGATCGCACTTGCGTACAGGATTTACCTTCACCGGTCCGCCCGTTATTCAATCTTTCACACCGGTCAATGCAGAACTCAATACGGAAGTCACGATAACAGGGCTCAATTTCTACGGTACAACGGCGGTATCTTTTGGCGGAGTACCGGCTAAGTATTTCACCATCGTATCTGCCACTACCATCAAAGCAACCGTTGATGCGGGCGCTTCGGGTAGTATAAAGGTCGTTAACCCCTGGGGAGAGCATAGCCTGGCAGGCTTTGGCATGTTGCCATCGCTGTATTCGTTTAAGCCGGAGACGGCGCCCTCTGGCGCAACCATCACCATCACCGGTAATTACCTTAATTCAGTAACAGGCGTCAACTTCGGTGGAACCCCAGCCGCATCCTTCGTCAAAGTATCCGACAATACGATCACTGCCGTAATCGCCAATGGGGCGTCAGGCAACGCAGAGCTCGTTAACGCACACGGAACTGTTGCTAAACCCGGCTTTACTTATATCGATCCACCGGTTATAACTTCCTTTACGCCCGATAAAGCAGGGAATAGTGCTACGGTTACCATTACCGGTAATTATTTTACTGATGCGTCGCAGGTGTGGTTTGGTAACTACCAGGCTGCTTCCTTCACCGTACAATCTGCCACTACTATCACGGCCAGGATCGGGCCCGCAACATCAGGCAATATCAAGGTAGTAACGCCCGGCGGCGTCGCAGAAAAAGCAGGCTTTACGTTCGTGCAGCTGCCAACGATTACCGCCTATTCACCCAATATTATAGGCCCCGGCGTTAAAGTAACAATCACCGGTACCAACCTCGACAATACCACCGGCGTGTTGTTTGGCGAAACGCCCGCAGCGTCCTTTACAACGATCAATGCCAGCACCATCGAAGCCATCGTAGGAACCGGCAGTGTTGGATATATTACTGTCAAAACGTTGGGGGGCACGGCCACTTCGGCAAGAACACTCAACTTCACTACCTATCCGCTGATCAATTATTTCACGCCGGCTGCCGGTAACGTAGGCGCTACTGTTACCATCAATGGCGCAAATTTCAGCACCAGCGCTGCGAACAATACCGTTTACTTCGGTACGCTGAAGGCAACGATCTCCTCAGCCACGGCCAATCAGCTGGTGGTGAAAGTACCGCCAGGCGCTATTACGCAGCCCATCACCGTCAGCGCCAATAATAACAGCTTTACGACAGAGCAGGCCTTCCGTGTCACCTTTGCCGGAGGCGGAGCCTTTACGCCCGAAGCCTTTGCCGGCAGGGTCGATTTTCCCACAGGCATCAAACCATACAAGATGGTGGCCGGTGATATCGATGGCGATGGCCGCGCCGACCTCGTCGTGGCTAACCGCGGCTCGCATAACTTGTCTATCTATAGAAACACCAGCACAGGTGGAAAATTATCCTTTGCTGAAAGGGTGGATGTGATGGCAGGCGACCAACCCTGGGGGCTCGACCTGGGCGATCTCGACGGAGATGGTAAACCCGATATCGCAGTAGCTGACCTGGGTGGCGATCAAAACGGAAGAGTGCTTCATATATTCAGGAATACCAGCACCTCCGGAACTATCGCATTCGATCAGCCGATCGTGTTGCCCACGCTTACCGGACCGTATAATATTGCTATCCGCGATATGAGCCTCGATGGTAAGCCCGACCTGGTGATATCGAACCACGTAAGCCGTACCTTCAGCACGTATGATAACCTGAGCACGCCGGGTGCGATCAGTTTTCGCCAGCGTTTCGATGTCTATCTTCCGCCCGGGCACCCCGAAATGACCTATATCGGATCGTTTACCGAATTCGGTATCTGGGATATGAACAATGACAATATACCCGATATAGCAGCGGGTAACGGCGGTACCGATCTCATGATATTCTATGGCACCTGGCCTTGGGCACGCCTGGAAGCCAAAGCGCTCGACTGGCATTCATTTGGCGATGGATACCGCGACCTGCTGGCGGCAGATTTCAACAACGATGGCCGCACCGACATCGTTACAACCCACAAATGGGGCACGAATAAGGCTACAGGTTGGGATTTGGCAGATCATATCTATTTTGGCCGTGCCAATGCGGCCGCCGGAGACCTTGATGGCGATGGGAATGTAGAATACATAAAACCGATTGAAGAAAACAATACGGTGATGGTGCACAAAAATGCCAGCGGATCCGGAGGAGCCCTATACCTGCTCGATGGTGTAAGCTATGGCACCGGCAAAAAGCCCGGCGCTGTTTGCGTGGCCGATTTCAACCAGGATGGAAAACCGGATATGGCCGTCACCAATTTCGACGACAATACCGTTTCCATACTGCTTAACCAAAACGGCGCAACACCCGAAGCGGCCATCACATCATTTGCACCGGCAACTGGCCCGCAAAACACCGAAGTGGTGATCACCGGTAACGGATTTACCGGCGTTACCCAAGTGTACTTCGGCGATAAACCGGCAACATCTTTTACAGTAGTGTCATCAACACAAATAAAAGCAACTGCAGGAGCAGGCGCCACCGGCAATGTGCGTGTAGTGACCGGTACACAGGATCTCGCGCTCGGCTGGTTTGAATTTGTGCCACCAGCGCCCACGATCACTTCCTTTACACCCACGACGGCGATCGACTGGGCAACGGTGACCATTACAGGAACCAACTTCATAGATGTCAAAAGCGTTAAGTTCGGTACAGCCCTTGCCTATACCTTTAAAGTAAATTCCCCCACCAGCATTACGGCCACCGTTTACGGAGGCGCAAGCGGCAATGTTACCGTTACCACAGCAGGCGGCACAGCTACTGCACCCGGAACATTCACATACATCAATCCGCCCAATATTTATGAAATGAAGCCCAACAGGGCAGCTTCGCTCGATACGGTAATATTGAAAGGCGGCTTCCTGACAGGCGTTAAGTCGGTCACTTTCGGAGGTGTTCCCGCCGAATCATTTTTGATCAGGAACCCGGAAGAA
The DNA here is from genome assembly GCF_029223285.1 of Paraflavitalea sp. CAU 1676. Lineage (GTDB taxonomy): Bacteria > Bacteroidota > Bacteroidia > Chitinophagales > Chitinophagaceae > Paraflavitalea. The sequence goes on from NZ_JARHUJ010000002.1 coordinate 533,288, forward strand.
ATTGCGGCAGTAGTGGGGGCTGGCGGCAGTGGAACCGTAAAGGTGAGCGGCGATCACGGTATCGATACCCTGCAGTTTTTCACTTACCTCAATACACCAGCCCTCAAATCATTTACACCTACCAGCGGACCCGTAGGAACAGTTGTCACGATCAGTGGATTCAACCTGCAAAATGTAACAGTGGTAAAGTTTGGCGGTGTAGCGGCGACATTTACAATTGTAGACGATAAAACGATCAAGGCAACGGTGCCACTAGGGGGAGACGGAGCGATCAGTATCACCACCACATTCGGGACCGTTTCAATACCAGGTTATGCGTTGACGGTAGTCACAGGTATTGGCGATCCTACGACAGGAGAGGAGGGTATTACGCTGTTCCCCAATCCGGCAACCACCCCATCGGTGGCTGTCAACCATCCGGCATCGGCATCGCCCGCCATCATTCGCGTGGTAGATTTTACCGGCAAGACCTTAAAAACAATTGCCTGCACAAGGCAGGCAACGCAAACGATCATATCAATCGGCCAACTGGCCCGGGGAGTATACAGTATTGTTTGGAGCAACGGTAAGAAAGAATTGTCGAAGACCCTGCTGGTGCCTTAGCAATAAGGCGCCGGTTAGGCGATCTCCATATCTTCTTCCGCCATCAGTTTAAAGACGGCGCCGCTCATGTGCTCATCCACCCGCAGCTGGCACGCAAGCCTGCTGGTTGGGGTAGCATCGGGCAGGGTATCGAGCATGTCCAGTTCGGCATCGCTGTGCGAAGCCATATTGTCCATACCTTCCAAAACCTGTACATGGCAGGTGCCGCACATGGCCATGCCACCACAGGTAGCCAGCACATTGTATTCATTGGCTTTGAGGATCTCCATCAGGTTCAACCCCATGTCTTCCGGTACTTCCAGTACCTTTTCTTCACCAACCTTGTTGAGTACGGTAATGTTGATCATAATTTTCCTTTCTGATTAAAATGCGTTCACCCCGTTTACAGTCGTATACTTAAAGCTCAAACGCTGGTTGGGATAAACGTGCTTGAAAGCGCTTTGCGCCATCAGGGCCGATTCATGAAAACCACACAGGATAAGCTTCAGCTTACCGGGATAAGTATTGATGTCGCCAATGGCATAAATACCTTCTACATTGGTAGAGTAGTCGAATGTATTTACACTGATGGCCGATTTGTCGATGTTGAGTCCCCAGTCGGCAATAGGTCCCAGTTTGGGGCTCAGGCCGAATAAGGGAATAAGGTAGTCTGTACTCATCGTAGTGATCGCCTTATCAGCGCCCTCGATATGCACTTCATTGAGTTTACCATTGCCGCCGATCTTCACGATGTTCGATTTCAGCACCAGGTTGATCTTGCCGGCTTCTGCCAGGTGAAATACTTTCTCCGCAGAATCGGGTGCACCACGGAATGTTTCACCACGGTGAACAAGTGTTACCGATTTAGCAACGTTAGAAAGGTAGATCGTCCAGTCGAGGGCAGAGTCGCCGCCACCGGCTAATACGATATCCTTATCGCGGAAGAGTTCGGGGTCTTTAACCATATAGGTTACGCCCTTGCCTTCAAACTGCTCGAGTTGCTCGATTGCAGGTTTGCGGGGCTCAAAGCAACCTAAGCCACCGGCAATCGAGATCACTTTACAGTGGATCTTAGTACCGTCGGAAGTAGAAACGATAAACGATTTGTCTTCCTGGCGCTCGATGGTCTCCACGCGCTCGCCGAGGCTGAAAGTGGGCGCAAAAGGCTCTATCTGCTTCATCAGATTATCGACGAGCTCCTGGGCTTTGATCTCCGGGGCACCCGGAATATCATAGATCGGTTTTAGAGGGTAGATCTCGGAAAGCTGACCGCCCACCTGGGGCAAAGCGTCCACGAGATGGCATCTCATCTTCAATAAACCTGCTTCAAAAACAGAGAACAAACCTACAGGGCCGGCGCCAATAATACAGATATCAGTAGTAATCATTATGTATAATGCTTCTAAAATTTAACGAAATGCGAACCTTGATCACCAAAGCTCACCGCAAGCACTCGTTGTAAAAATCCTGGTTAAACCTTTTTAACCGGGTGCAAAATTACGACGCAGATACTTCATTATCAACCCAATTTGGAAATCCTGTTTACGCAATCAGAAAAAACACCTGAACCGCTGCGTCGCAAACCTCCATAATAACATCTCCCGGAGCAGTTAGTTCGCTGATTGCCAAACGCTTTACACGCAGGTGACAGAGTTACCACCCGTGAAAAAAGCTTTAAGTGTACTCACTTAAAGCTTTCACAATTTTTTTCCGGAGGCTTCTTGCCGTCTTTTACTTGCGACGGCTGTGCTACCCTTACGAAGGCCCGGCGTTGATCGCTTCCAAAGAACGTCAATATCCGAACGCCCTGTTTTATTCCTGGTCGATGAAAGTAATAATGTCCTTTGCTTTTTTGACAGCCGCCTCATAGGCCCTGATGTTGACCTGGAAATTTTGAGAGGCCAGCATCAGCAGGGAGCGCATCCTGCGGGTCGACGCAAAGGCGGTGAGTGAAGTGGCGTCGTTGCGATCGATGGCCAGGTCGATGATCTTGACCTGCACCGAGTTCACATAGTTTTCGCCATAGTTGATATCGGGAATGTTTTGCTGATAATACTCCAGGATAGTTTGCTTCAGGTGCTCGTCTTCGATGCTGCCGATCTTGCCGCTCGATTTGAAACCTTCATAGCGGCCGACGGCCGGACGGGTAACCGGTATTTCAAACACGAGGTTGCGCGATATGATGCTGTCGTTGAAAGGGCCAGCATGCGACGGGCCTTCGATGCGGAGGATGGATTGAAAGTTGTTGTCCAGCCCGCCAATGATGCCTTTCTGCTTTTCCAATAAGGCGATGTCTTTGGCAAGGTCTTCCTTGAGTCCTGTCAAAAAGGCTTTTACCTCCTGCTGCTCATGGCGGTGTTCGGACCAGCCATGGAACCAGATAGAAAGCGAAACGGCAAATACGATAATACAAATTTCAATGAGGATCTCTTTTGCCTTCTCGGTGAAGGTGTGACTGGATGATTTCATGGTGTGAAAGATCTTGCGGCCGTGTTTAGTTAATTCTTCCTGCATAAACTATTGTTACCGGCGATGCGCCGGTGGGCGACTAAAATAGGAAAAATTACCAATTGCACAACACATGCAATCATTGCACCCATCCAAACACCTGCTTGCAAAACCACAAGTAAAGTACAGTGGCTTATTTCTTCAGCAACCCATCCTTCACCAATTGCTCCACGAGTTTTTTGGGATAATCCCGCACGAAGTTGTCGATGCTGCCCGGATTCACCGTCTCTGACTGGGCACTCCACAACAGCTTCTCATTGCTGGCATCATACAGGTTGGTTTCCATGAAATAGGTTTTATCGGTGGTATAATAACCCGGGTCCCACAGGTTGGGATACCAATAGTTGTAGTAAGTGTACAGACCGCCATACCAGCGGTAATTGGGGTAGGGGGCGTAATAGCGGTTATTACCCGGCACATACCGTGTTTCACTTTCCTTGTTGATCAGTGAAACGGTGAGCACCGCATCCACTCCGGTTTGTTTGATCTTGTCGAGCACTTCTTCGCGGGGAGGCAGCTTTTCATAAAAAGTGGGCGCAAAGAACTCCGTGCTTTTAACCACCTTGATATTGCGCATGGCAGCCTGCGCGGCCAGGGCATTTTCCAGTTTGGTGCGCACTTCCATATTTCGGCTCAGGGAAGCAATGAAAACGCTGGCGTTTTCTTCGACATGTCCCTTGATATCCGGGTCGATCCAGGAACCTGTAATACGCGTGTTGGAGCCGCAGGACAATACAACAACGAAGAAAGCGGTGAGAAGGACCGCAGGTAGAGATCGTTTCATAAGCATATAGCCTGGTTTGATGAAGAATACAGCTGATCGTTTCCGCTGCCGGAAACCTACGGTGTAAGAAGAAAGGGGAGGTAATAGCCGGGCGTCGCTGCCGGTTAACTCGCTAATTATGTGGCGCTAAACAAATATACATAAACAAAATGTAAAGGTAATTGTGGGTGGTGATCGCTTTTGTAAAAAGCAACCAGAGGCGCCTCATGACGACTGCAGCGGCCTGCATCCGAACAGCAGTTTCCCTCTCTTTGCAAAGAAAATGGGCGTGGGTGAAACTTTTTGAGGCCGGGTTCCGTACATATACAGCATCTGATTACTTTATCACTTTTGAAAGGCGCACCCACATATACGGAACAGGAACTGGTTGGTTTGCTAAAGCAACGTACACAAAAGGCTTTCAGCTATCTGTACGATCATTATGCACCTACGTTAAACGGCATCATCCTGGGTATTATCCAGGATCATGAAGTGGCCGGTGATGTATTACAGGAAGTGTTTGTGAAAATATGGCGGCAGATCGAGCAGTATGATGCAGCCAAGGGGCGGCTGTTCACCTGGATGTACAATATAGCCCGCACTACCTCGATCGATATGCTGCGCAGCCGCGACTGGAAGAATAGCCACCGCAATCATTCGCTCACAGAAGATCATGCGGAATTGCCCGATCGGCGAACGAACTACGGGGAAGAACTGGGCCTTCGGAGAATCATTCAAACATTAAAAGACGATCATAAAATATTGGTGGAGCTTTCCTATTTTCAGGGGTATACCCAGGAGGAGATTGCGGGCATGTTGAACATACCGTTGGGCACAGTGAAGACGAGGATACGCGCAGCCATTGTTCTATTAAGACAACAGGTTAAATTGTAAAGTGGATATTCAGGCATACATACAAAGCGGAGTCATTGAAAGCTATGTGTTGGGCATAGCCAATGAACAGGAGGTGGCCGAGCTGCAAAGGTTGCAGCACGAGTACCCCGATATCGCCGCCGCTGTGGCCAAATGTGAAGCCTGGCTTTCGCAAACGCTGCCCTCCTTTGCAGAACCGGTAGCGCCTCCCGACAAAGAAAAAATATGGGCGGCCCTCCAGGAACCTGCGGCAGTCATAAACAAAGGCGCCCGCGAGATACCTATGCAGCCCGCTGGCGCAAAAAGGGTAGCAATGCCAGCACGTTATGTAGCCGCAGCCTCCGTGGTGCTTTTACTCGCCAGTGCAGCCTTCAATATCTACTTGTATGGAAAATACACGAAGGCCAACCAGGAATACCTGGGCCTGCTAAACGAACGCACCAACCTCTTATCGGATAATAAGATCTATCAAACGAAGCTGAGCACGCTGCAGGAGAATATGCAGCTCATGACCGCCCCCGAAATGCTGAAGGTAACCATGCCGGGCATAGCCGGTAAGGAGCAAAGCCTTGCTACCGTTTACTGGAATACCAGCAACAAAAAGGTATACCTCATGGTCAATAACCTGCCTGCCGCGCCTGCGGGTAAGCAGTATCAATTATGGGCACTCGTAGATGGCAAACCCATCGATGCCGGTATGCTCGAAGATTGCAAAAACCTCTGCCCTTTAAAAACCATTGAAAGGGCTGAGGCATTCGCCATCACCCTCGAAAAAGAAGGCGGCAGCCCCATACCCGATCTTTCACAACTCTTTGTGATGGGCAAAGTACAATCCTAAAAGTCTGGCTCTAAAAACTTCCCGGTTTAAAACTTTCGCGGCTACACACATCGTATATATAATACACCACACAACTACAATTCGTACATAAAGCAGGTTATGATCATTGCAAGGCTTCTTGCAATTCGATACACCGCTACATCATCATTTTTCATATTAAATCATCAAACAATGAAAAGGACAATTCGCCTGATGGCTATTGGCATGCCTCTACTTTTAGCATCGTACACTGGTTTGCAGGCTGCCGCTACAACAACGCCCGCAATTACATACACCATTACGGTGGGTGATTGGATGAAATCGACTACCGGAACCTGGCCCGGCATGAAAGACGGGGCTACCTATTGGTATAAGCTCGATAAAAAGGGCGGACTGTGGTGGAGCACCGACGGTAAGAAATGGGCTGCCGTGAAAGAAGGAGCCTGGGCCGATAAGGATGGTAAATGGCTCAAGATTCACGACAAGAAACTCGTGTGGAGCACAGATGGCAACACCTGGGCAGAAGTGCCGGAATGGAAATGGCTGGGATCGGATGGTAAATGGTACAAGTTCGATAGCAATTGGACATTGTGGGTGAATGGATAAGGGATCCTTATGAGACCGTTCCCTTGTCAACAGCCCGTTAGGCAAACGCTTAACGGGTTTTTTATTGCCACCCAACATCAATAGGAAAAGCGCCCCGTTGAAAGAGCGCTACCCTCTATTCGCCATTGTGTAATCTGCCCGTTCACGGTACACCGCTCAGTGATAAGGATTGGTCAATGGTACAAACCGGTAAAAGTCTTACAGCAAGGAGTCAGGAAAAATCCTTGTCGAATAGTTTTATGATCAAACTGCAGGGAACGTCCAGCAGCTGGCTCATTTGTTTAATATCCTTATAGCGGAGATCGATGGGATTGGCAATAATATCGTCGATCCGGCTGGTATTTTTTCTTAATGCCCTTGCCAGGGTTGATTTGGGAAGTGTATCGAAGATCTGTGCAAACTCTGTTATGCTGCCAGTTCGGATAAGGTCTCTGATGGCTTTGTAACGTACATCCTTATGCATTATCGAAAGTAAAATAAGTCGATGGCTTTCTATGGTACATTTTAGTATTTTCTTTGGTACGACACGTACCTTATTCAATACAAAGTGTACTGTATGGAATACAGATAGTCTTATGCAACGACACCATCAACGATTAAAGGGCTTCCTGCAGTACAGGAAGGTCTTCATATACAAAGGGAGCAGCCGGATCGATGGCCTCCCGGAAGTCCTTGGCAATGCTATAGGCGGCCATTTGTGCCGGAGGGTATTGATAACGCGCTATTTCAAGGATACGCTCTTCTGAAAGATCACCGAGTAGCCATTCAAAAGCCAGGTCTTCGGGTAGTATGGTGGGCATACGGCGCTTACTGTTGTGCACCTGGTCCATCAGGGTATTGGCAGCAGTAGTGATAATTGCAAAGGTCTCCACGTATTCACCGGTCGATTGATCGGTCCACGGTTGCCACACACCAGCCATGAAGAAATAGGGCTGGTCCTTCACGGAGATATGGTAAGGATATTTCACTGCCGTTTTTACCGGCTTACCTGTCTTCTTACTGAGCGGAAACAGGTGACGCCATTCGTAGAAGCCGGTTGACAGTACCAGGCAACGACGCTGTAAGGCTGCCTGCCGGTAGATCTTGCGCGGTTGCAGCAATTCTTCCGAAACAGCATTCAGCGTGGTGATCATGGGGTGAAACACGCCCTGCTCGTCTTTGTAGCCAAAGCGCATCTTGTTGGCAGCATCGCGGTCTTTGATATAAGAAGGGATGAAGCCCCATTCCATTTGCACCAGGTCGAAATCTTTCCCTTCCGCCTGTTTTTTCAATACGGGGTGGGGGGCATACTCAAAGCCTACATGGAGGGGATTGCTAAGGAAGTCATAGTTGGCGATCAGTTTCTCCAATTGCTTCAGCCTGATATATTCGATGCGTGTCACCTTCACGCCGTTGTAATAACACATACTATTTGTTTTTTTGGAAGTGCGCTTCGATCAGTTGGCCGATGGATGCTGCCAGTGCCTGCTGGCCTTCGGGGATAGAGGTCCAGAACACCTGGCCCTCTGAACCGGTAGCTGTCGTGATCACCAGCGGCTTTTTACCCGCTACCGGCACCACAAACATCGGCCTGCCCGAAAGTGATAACTCCTGTATCACCAGCGGCCTGTCCTGGTAGATGATCTCAAAACTGTTTACAGCATTCATGCTAAATGATTGTAGGCGCACTTACTGAACCATAAAAATACGCCATACTAAAGTAGTTAGCAAGTCGGCGGGCCAAAATATCCGGGCGCATCGTTAAACCTTTGAATGTTGCGGCCAGTCTCAGGAATACTATAGAAGCTGCTTTTCCGTTTATAGGAGCAACTGTAATATATAAAGTGCAAAACATGAACCCACTGCAAAGGAAGAAGAATACCTGTTATGTTCTGATGGCTGTCATGGTAATGGGCCTTTCAAGCGCCTGCGACAAGCAAAAGGATGACGACGGTAAGAAATACCAGGTGGGTGGAACCTTGCAGATCGATGGTCTCAGCCGCACTTATTGGCTCAACCTGCCACCGGGGTTCGACAAAGGAAAAGACTATCCCCTGGTGATTGCCCTGCACGGAGGAGGCGGATCGGGACAGCAGTTTGAAACTTCTTCAAGGCTCACCGAAAAGGCGGATGCAGAAAAATTCATCGTTGTGTATCCCGATGGGGTAAAAGGCGATGGCTTGCTGCAGGCCCGCACCTGGAATGCCGGCAACTGCTGCGAATATGCGGTAGAGCACAATATCAACGATGTAAAGTTTATCTCGACACTCATCGATGAACTCGTTGCCAAATACAAAGTGAATGCGAAACGTGTGTATGCCACGGGCCACTCCAATGGTGGAATGATGTCATACCGGCTCGCGGCAGAATTATCCAATAAGATTGCAGCTATAGCCCCCAATGCCACCACGATGGTGATGAAGCAGCCCATAGCGCCTGCGAGAGCCGTGCCCATCCTGCACATGCATTCGGTGCTCGACAACAATGTACCTTACCAGGGTGGGGTAGGGGATGGATTTACGAAGGTCCATTTTCCACCAGTCGATTCCGTGCTCAATGTATGGTCAACAAAAAACAGCTGCTCTACGAAGGCGCAGGTGGTAACGAACAATGCTAGTTACAAACTAACTCAGTGGACCAACTGCAGCAACAGTGTAACCATTCAGTATTACCTTACACAGGATGGCGGCCATGCTTGGCCCGGCGGACTACCCGGCACCATTACCGGCGATAAGCCTTCGAAAGTGATCAATGCAAATGATCTGCTGTGGGAATTCTTCAAACAGTATCAACTACCCTAACTTTATCCGTTCACCGGCATTGAAATTCTTGCTCCTGTTTATTACTTTTACCGCCTCATATGGCAAGGAACAAGTATGTGCGTCAATGGCATCGTCAAATCAGTGTACCCAAGGAGATCTTTTTGGCATCCTTTCATCAGGTAATAACGCCACTATCCAGGGATTGGCGCTTAGTAACGCGTTCTGGTTTTGGAATGGATAAGCAACGGGATTTTGAAGGGGAAATAAGAGATGGCCAGGTCTTCATAAAAAGGGTACCGGGCTTATCCGATCGAAAGCCTGTATTTTCTCTCCGGGGCGAGTTTTCCAATCAGGGCGGTTTATTGACGTTGAGTATCGTAAAACAGGGATACGTTGGCCTGGCGGGAGCAATATTTCTATTTTCGCTTATTGGCACCGTTTTGTTGTGGGATCTTAGCTCAACTTCTTTGGATAATAGGGATTTACCTCCGTTTCTAAACATCAGCCTGTTAATTGCGCTTTTTTTGTCGCTTTCCTATGTAGGATGGCGTGCGTACAATTGGTAGATCAGGCGAACTATTGAAAAGCTTTACCTGGTGTTCGATTCGATTATTACAGATATAGAAGCAGTTGCCAGCGATCATCATCCACAACTTTAATCATTTTACAGTTCTGGCGGGAGGTCTTGGTTATCTCCAAAATGCTAAGTAATTTAGCGTCGTGAAAGGGGAAATAACAGTACGTATCGAGGGTTATATGCGGCGTTACCCGGTGGAGCGGATCAACGCCACGCCGCGCTTTGAGCAGTTCCGGGTCATCGGCCGCAACGGTTCTATCGTATTCCAGAGCAACCGCCCTTTGCTCCGCAGCAATGGCCTGCGTATGAAACGCATTGAATGGAAGCTCATCGAAGGCACCCTTCGCAGCATGAGCGCCAAAGACGCCCTTGCCAACAGTCTCGACGAATACGTGAAACGCCTCGAGAAAGAAGGCAAACTTTAGAAAACAATTCGCCTCATGTCCCGTCTCCATTAACCTTCCACGAAGTCCTTCCCCGCACCAATCCACTTTAACATCGCTTAAAGGTATCTTTTTCTAAATTGATCCCGAAGCCAGGCTTATAAGCTGCTACCCCTCAATGATGCGCCTACTCTCCTTTATCTGTTTGCTATTACTGGCAGGTTATTCCTGCAAAACGCCGGGCAAAACCCAAAATGCTGCCAAAGACTGGTATTCTTTTCAGTCGAACCTGGTGGATCTTGCCTGGAATGAGGATACCCTGCAACCAGTTCAATTCAGTTATTTTCGGGACCTGACTTTTCTCTATACGATTCACCAGGCAGATGAGGTGACTGGTCGGTCAATCCGAACGCAATACGAAGGGAAAGTTGAGTTTTCGGGTGATACGCTCTTTTTGCATTACTGGAAAAACAAGCCGGCGAACTGGGCAAACTTTCTTATCCAGGAAATGTCCGGCGGATACTGGATCCAGTATTCATCGGACCATACAAGTCGTTTCTTCCTGCGAAGGTTCGGTTTTGGACAACATGGGATGCTGTTTCCCCGATAGATGACTAGAAGTCATTGTTTCTCCCCGACAACCAGTAAATTTACCGGTACTAATCTTTATTGCCATGTCGAAGAACTCTCTCATGATCCTCGTTGCCGGACCTTATCGCTCCGGAACCAATGACGACCCCGCGCTCATTGCCGCCAACGTAAAACATATGACCGATACCGCTCTCGAAATATACCGCATGGGGCACCTGCCCGTACTCGGCGAGTGGTTTGCCCTGCCGCTCCTGGAAGCAGCCGGCAGCAAAGCCATCGGGGATGCTGTTTTCAATGAGATATTCCATCCTTCGGCCATCCGGCTCATCGACCACTGCGACGCCGTATTGCGCATCGGAGGGCCTTCTGGCGGGGCCGATGAAATGGTCAACACCGGCAAAGCCAGGGGCAAGATCATCTTCCTCGACAAGGCAGAAATTCCCCCGCCAAAGTATTGACACGAACATTTGTTAGTTTATGTGGTAAATTCTATTATTTTTGTCCCTTATCACATTAAAAACAGACAGGCCATATGCAATTCCAGCTTTCCGAAGAACACCTCATGATCCGCAATGCCGCCCGCGATTTTGCACGCCAGGAGTGCCTGCCGGGCGTTATTGAAAGGGACGAACACCAGAAATTTCCCAAAGAACAGGTCCTCAAACTCGCCGAACTGGGATTCATGGGCATGATGGTCGACCCCAAATACGGTGGCAGCGGCCTCGATACCCTCAGCTACGTGCTGGCCATGGAAGAGATCAGTAAGATCGACGCCAGCGTAAGCGTATGCATGAGTGTCAACAACAGCCTCGTGAGCTGGGGCCTGGAAGCCTACGGTTCCGAAGAACAAAAACAAAAATACCTGACCCCGCTGGCCCAGGGCCGCAAAGACGGCGAACTCTATATCGGCGCCTTCCTGCTTAGTGAACCCGAAGCTGGCAGCGACGCCACTTCCCAGCGCACGACCGCCGAAGACAAAGGCGATCACTATTTACTGAACGGTACCAAGAACTGGATCACCAACGGCTCCTCCGCCTCGGTTTATCTCGTAATGGCCCAAACCGATGTATCGAAAGGCAGCAAGGGAATCAATACTTTTATTGTTGAAAAGAGCTGGCCCGGTGTAGTAGTGGGTGCTAAAGAAAACAAACTCGGCATCCGCGGCAGCGATACCCACACCATTATGTTCAACGACGTGAAAGTGCCCAAGGAAAACCGCATCGGCGCCGATGGCTTTGGCTTCACCTTCGCCATGAAAACATTGGCCGGCGGACGTATCGGCATTGCCTCGCAAGCCCTCGGCATCGCCAGCGGCGCCTACGAGCTTGCATTGAACTACTCGAAAGAACGCAAGGCATTTGGAAAAGAGATCAGTCAGCACCAGGCCATCCAGTTCAAACTGGCCGATATGGCTACCCGCATAGAAGCAGCCCGCCTGCTTTGCCTCCGCGCAGCGTGGGATAAAGACCAGGGCAACGACTATGCACTCAGTTCTTCCATGGCAAAGGTGTACTCCAGCGAAACAGCCATGTGGACCACCGTAGAAGCCGTACAGATCCATGGCGGTTACGGTTATGTAAAAGAATATCACGTGGAAAGACTCATGCGCGATGCCAAGATCACACAGATCTATGAAGGCACTTCCGAAGTGCAGCGCATCGTGATCAGCCGATCCATCCTCAAATAGGTTTTAGCCAACACTATCTGTTAGTTCCTGCCGGTGGCGATATGCTACCGGCATATTTTTTTGTGGAATACATTAGTTTTGACACCTGTTTCAACACAACACCCGGAATAAGCATACAAACCATGGCGATCAACGTAGAGCAATACAACCAGATCAAAGAAGCATTAGGAGACAAAGCAGTACTCGTAGCCGTATCCAAGACCAAACCCGCCGACGATATCCTCGAACTCTATAAACTCGGGCAACGGGATTTTGGAGAGAATTACGTACAGGAACTGGCAGAAAAGCAACTGGTGCTGCCCAACGATATCCGCTGGCATTTTATCGGCCACCTGCAATCGAATAAAGTAAAATACATCGCTCCCTTCGTGCACCTCATTCACGGAGTCGATAGCTATAAATTATTGCTGGAGATAGACAAGCAGGCGGGCAAACACAAACGCATCATCAATTGCCTGTTACAGGTGCACATAGCACAGGAGGAAACCAAATTCGGTTTTAGCCAGGAGGAACTGGCCGAAGCCATGAAGAGCATCAATGCCAGCCAACAATCGGGCTTATTACAAAACATCCGGGTGGCTGGTCTCATGGGCATGGCCTCCTTCACGGAAGACCAGCAACATATTCAAAAGGAATTCATATACCTCAAAGGCCTGTTTGACGAATATTTTCCGGCTAGCTCAGCACCCGATGCGGTACTTTCCATGGGCATGAGCAGCGACTACGCACTGGCCGTCAACAATGGCAGCAATATGGTGCGCATCGGCAGCCTGCTTTTCGGCGCCCGCTCCAAACCTTGAAAAAAACACGACAACGGGTAAATCACCCCATTCAACTCCTCTTTACCGTCAAACACCGAATAAATTGCGAATACCGCCCCCCGGGCGGTAGTTTTACTATGCAAATCAGGATATAAGATAGTGTTTTTCATAGGTTATTGATTAATGGTTAAGGGCTGTGTCTACAGCCTTTTTTTATTTCCCGCCAGCCATACCTCCTCCGCCCCAAAGCCGGTTCTCCCTATGTTCTTCTTTGAGTTTCGCTCGGGACTTCTTCGTGTTTCATTCGGTGTTAAAGCGCACTTTCCTAAGCAAACACCGAACAAATACCGAACGAGGGACGAATAAAACAATAACAAATCCCTCCCTAAAATCCCAAAAACAGCTCAACCGGTTCATTCATCCGGCAAACCGTTTCAGCCGTCGAATAGATTATGAAAGCGCCCCTTTCGCGGGTAGTTTTACAGCGTATTAAAGGCAAAAAGATAGTGTTTTTCATAGGTTATTGATTAATGAATACAGGGGCTGTTTCTACAGCCCTTTTTTCGTGGGATAACCCGGGATATTTAATCCCAGCACGATATCGCGCCTTGCCACCAGCATACCATTTTCCTTCACCGGCTTCAGGATACCGCTGCCGCCATACAGGGGCTGTTTACGGCGCTCTTCGGCCGAAAGCAGCGGATCGTCGTCAAACAGGAATTCATCGACATAATAGGGCTGCATATCGCTCTCCTTGAGCACCGGGTGTATATGGGCAGGGATCTTTTCGCGCGGATAAGCTGCCGGGCGAAGGGTATAGAAAGAATACCGGCCATCGGCTCCGGTCCTGATCCATCCGCGTATATACCCGTGGCGCTTCGCCCAGCCTTTTTCATCGCCCTTTTTGGCATAGATGCCATACTGATCGGTATGATAGATATACAGCACCACATTATTCGCCGGTGTTTTGCCATCCGCTTCATAAATGATGCCTGTTACCAGCATTTTGGCGCCGGCATCGTTGAAATCGGGTAGGGTATCCACCGCATTGAGCTGTTCCCAAGGCACGGTACTTTCGAAGATCGCCTCACAGCCCTCGCAGTTCAGCTTGAAACTACTGCGTGCATTCGTTTGTGCGCAACTGGTAAAGACTGCCAGCATCAGCGGGAGGAGATAGAATAGCCGTTTCATAAAACCTTATTTTGGGTGAACTGATTGTTTACTCAAAATGACCACATCGGCACGGAGCGCTGAAAAAACTTACACCTCAGGTATTAATCCCTTGATGAAAGGCTTGAATAGATACCTGCAATGTATCCAGAAAACAGCCGGAATTGCTCCCGCCTGTAAAGTTCTGTTCAATAAGACTGTAACCACTACCATAGCATTGATCGGGCCGCAAGCGTCTTTCCCTGCATTTCATGTAGCCATACCCCCGGCATGTGTAAGAAAAAGCGCCGGCTGGTTTTTGTATATTTATTTTGAAGTATGAATCAGACATCTATATTCAGGCGCTACAAACTGGACCACCTGCTGGGCTGGCTCCTCCTGTTTGGCGCCTGGCATTTTTTCCGTTACCAGGATTATCCGCGCAACGTCAGCTGGCTTATCTCCGCCCTCAAAGTGGTCGACCTCGCCATTATGGTGTACATCACCAATTACCTGCTCATACCGCAATTGCTGTATAAAAGAAAGTATGTATTGTTTGCCATTGTTTACCTGGTCATGATCACCGGATTCAGTTGGCTGAAAATGTACGTGCAGGGGCAGCTGATCAACAGGCCGTCCCTCTTCAATGTACTCGACAAAGGCCGCTTCTACGATAACGTGATCCCGCACATCCTGCTGGTGAGTACAGGCGCTGCCATCAAACTGTTGATAGATCACGCCCGTTCGCAACGCAGGCTGGGGGAGCTGTCGAAGGAAAAAGCAGAAGCCGAACTCAATTTCCTCAAGTCACAGATCAATCCGCATTTTCTCTTCAACTCACTCAATGCGATCTATTTCCTGATCGATAAGCAGAATACGACGGCGCGGCAAACACTGCTACAGTTCTCCGACCTGCTCCGGTACCAACTCTACGACTGCAATGCACCCGTGATCGAAATTGAGAAAGAAGTGGCCTATCTGCAGGATTATATCCGGTTGCAACAGCTGCGCAAAGACCATCACTACGATGTAAATGTAGCTGTGGATGCCGGTGTACGTGGCTTTAGCATTACCCCCTTGCTGCTGATCCCCTTTGTAGAGAATGCTTTCAAACACGTCTCGCACCACCCCGATCAGCCCAATTTTGTACATGTAAGCATGGGGCGCGAAAACGGTTCGTTCCTTTTCCAGGTGGAGAACTCCAAAGAAACACATCAGCGTACCACCGAGCCACCCGGCGGCATCGGACTTAATAATGTAAAGCGGAGGCTCGAGTTGCTGTACCCCGGCAAATATGAATTGCAGATCGATAATAATGATACTACCTTTAAAGTAGCGCTAAACCTTCATTTGTCATGACACTACAGTGCATCATCATCGACGATGAACCAATAGCCCGCACGGGCCTGAAGGAGTATATCCAGGACACTGCTTTTCTGCAACTGGCCGGCGAATTCGACAATCCCATGAAGGCCATCGATACGTTACAGCAACAAAAGATCGACCTCATCTTCCTCGATATACAAATGCCCCGGATGACGGGACTGGAATTCCTGAAAACGCTCAGCCACCCGCCCCTGGTCATATTCACAACGGCTTATCCGAACTATGCAGTAGAGGGATTTGAACTCAATGCCGTCGACTATCTCCTCAAACCTTTCTCTTTCGAGCGCTTTTGGAAAGCGGCAACCAAAGCGAAGGCGCAATGTGAAGCGGCAGCACAACCGGCAACACCCGCCGGCGCAGAGCCCGATTACTTCTTCATCAAAAGCGACAGCAAGCTCATCAAGATCAAATACGACGAGATACTGTTCGTGGAAGCCTTGCAGAATTATGTGGCCGTCTACACGACCGACAAAAAATACATCACTTACCTCACGTTTCGCAGCATCGAGGAATACCTGCCCGCCAGTCGCTTCGTACGCACCCATAAATCGTTTATCGTGGCCGCCGCCAAAGTAGAAAGCATCGAAGGCAACGATATCCGCATTGGCCAGCACCATATCCCCATCAGCCGCACCGAGCGGGAAGCCGTACTGCAACAGCTTCTGCAAAACCGCCTGCTCAAGCGGTAAAAGGTCACATTTTCAGTCATTTATGACCCGTCAAATCTCCGGCCATCCTTCCCCGTCACGGAATTTTTCGTACATTCGCGTTTACCATATGCCACGGGCGTCGATAGACCGTGGCATATTTGTAAATACCGGTACAATGACTGAGATTAAAAAGACAGAAGAAAAAAGCCTCAATTTCATCGAGGAGATCGTCGAAGAGGACCTGAAGGCGGGGAAGTACAAAACCATCGCTACCCGTTTTCCGCCGGAGCCCAATGGTTACCTGCACATTGGTCACGCGAAGAGCATTTGCCTCAACTTTGGTTTGGCCCTCAAATATGGCGGCACTACCAACCTGCGTTTCGACGACACCAACCCGATCACAGAAGACACAGAGTATGTAGAAAGCATAAAGGCCGACGTGCAATGGCTCGGATTTCAATGGGCCAACGAATTATACGCCTCCGATTATTTTGAGCAACTCTATGGCTTTGCCGTTGCGCTGATCAAAAAAGGACTGGCTTATGTAGACGACTCTACTGCCGAGCAGATCGCTTTGCAAAAGGGAACGCCAACCATGCCTGGTACCAGGAATCAATTTGCCGATAGAAGCGTTGAGGAAAACCTGCGCCTGTTTGAAGACATGCGTAATGGGAAATACAAGGATGGCGAAAAAGTGCTGCGCGCGAAGATCGATATCACTTCGCCCAACATGCACTTCCGCGATCCCATCCTGTACCGCATCAAACATGCTCACCACCACCGTACCGGTGATGCCTGGTGCATTTATCCCATGTACGATTTTGCACATGGTCAAAGCGATTCCATCGAACACATCACGCACTCAATCTGTACGCTGGAGTTCATACCGCATCGCCCCTTGTACAACTGGATGATCGAGCAACTGGAAATATTCCCTTCGCATCAATATGAGTTTGCGCGCCTCAACCTCAATTACACCGTAATGAGCAAGCGCAAACTGAAGCAATTGGTGGAAGAGAAATTTGTAACCGGTTGGGATGATCCCCGTATGCCTACCATCAGCGGATTTCGCAGAAGGGGCTATACGCCGGAGTCGATCCGCGATTTCTGCGACCGCGTGGGGGTGGCCAAGCGTGATAATATCATTGAATACTCGCTGCTGGAATTCTGTATCCGTGAGCACCTTAATAAGATTGCACAACGCCGCATGGTGGTGTTCGATCCCTTGAAGGTAACCATCACCAACTATCCCGCCGGAGAAGTCGAAATGCTGAAGAGTGAAGACAATCCCGAAGATGCCAATGCGGCCCACCGCGATGTGCCCTTCAGCGGGGAGATCTATATCGAGCGGGAAGACTTTATGGAGAATCCTCCCAAGAAGTTCTTCCGCCTGGCGCCCGGTTCGATGGTGCGCCTCAAGAGCGCTTATATCATCAAGTGCGAAGAGGTGATCAAAGATGCCGAGGGTAAAGTGATCGAACTGAAATGTTCTTATTTCCCCGAAAGCAAGAGCGGATCGGATACTACAGGGCTCAAAGTGCAAGGCACCCTGCATTGGGTAAGTGTGGCACAAGCCATCAGCGTAGAAGTGAGAGAGTACGACCGCCTGTTCAAGGTAGAAGATCCTGCCAGCGAAGAGGGCGACTTCAAAGACTATATCAATGCCGATTCGTTGAAAGTGGTGGGTACGGCTTATGCCGAGCCTGCATTGAAAACGGCGAAGTTCGAGGAGCGCTATCAGTTCCTGCGCAAAGGTTATTTCTGCCTGGATCGCGACACGTCCGAAGAGCGTATGGTGTTCAACCGTACCGTTACGTTGAAAGACGCGTGGGCGAAGGAACAGAAGAAGCATTAAAGAGATATCCTCTATAAACGAACAAAGTCAGGCTGCATCGTCAGCTTGACTTTTTTTATGACCTGTAATGGTCATCATACATTGTTAAATACTTGGCCGGTTAAGGCGCTGTAGCTGATTTCAAGACGCTACTACTACACTCGTAACATCAGAGTTATCAATCACCACCACCTCCGCATCCACCACCACATCCGCTGCTGCATCCGCCATCACCGCTGCAACCGCTTCCGCCTCCGCCGTTACAGCCGGTATTACCGCCGCAACCTGCGCATCCACCGCCACATCCTCCGGCTTTATGATTACGATCCCTCCGGTAAGCATCCCAGGTACCTTCACCGTAAGTGTCGAATGACATGTTCCTGAGCACATATTGAAGTAGCAGGATGATCCCAGCGCCCCCAAGTATGATGAGGAACGCAAAGTTCCAACTAGCCAGGCTCACCAGTATTCCCAGCACCACCAGGGCGATCCCGGCGATATGCCGGTGCCAGGGTTGCTTAAGGATGATCCAGTGGGTGATCTTGTTGGCCCTTACATAATCATCATCGCCAAATCGCTTGTGCGTGGGTGGCCAGATGTCGTCGGGAGGTTCGTGGCCAAATTTGTCGCGGTAAAGTTGTAAGGTCGCTTCGTAGTAATTCGTGAACTTGTCTCTTTCGGCGGAGCCGCCTTCGGTGGGCGTGTGGTGGATGTCTTTTCCGAGGATGTCTTTGCAGAGGTCGTTCCAGTAGGATTTGGTGTACACAAGGTGCAGGTGCCAGGCCTGGTCTACTTCATCGGAGGGCGTTACGGGGTGAGGGCTGATCATGCATAAGAAGAGGAACTTTTTGTACTCTGCGATCACTCGCTCCGTAAAGAAGATTGGCCATCCATTTTCGCGGGCCAACCTCTGAGAAAAACTGAATGCATCAGTTGGGTTGTCTGGTGAGTAAGCCTCCAGCTTACTCCACAGTTGGGTTTCATTCATTAACATAAAGAACTCTTTTTCAAAAATAGCTCGCCAATATTACCCCAATGTTAAGTGTTATGCCGTCTGCGAAAATCTCCCACACATAGCATCGGCTTAAATACATACGCCCTTCTGGCTGAAGCAGAAGGGCGTAGAAAAATATTCCAGGTATCAGAACCCTCTATTGGAAGTAGTCTTACCGGCGGCGCCACCTTTCAGGCGGGCATAATCGAATACCAGCTGGCAAAATGCTTTGACGCCCACATCGAGGCGACTATCATCGATATAAAAATCGGGAGTATGATGGGGTGGAGCATTTTCCTTTTTCGTTCCCTTGGGCATGCCGCCAAAATATACAAATAAAGCCGGGGCCTTGGTGCCGAAGTAGGAGAAGTCTTCGGAGCCGGTAACCCATTCACGCTCGGTTACATTGCCTTTGCCTGCTGCCGTTTCGAGCGAAGGCAGCATCAATTTCGTTAGCTCAGGATCATTGTAGGTAACCAGGGTTTTTGTATCGATGCTCACTTCAGCCACCGCGCCCATCGCTTCTGCAACGGTCGTGGCTACCTTTTTGATGCGCTCGTGGGTTTCCTGTTGCATCTTGCTGTCGAGCGTACGGATGGTGCCTTCCAGTATCGCTTCTTCCGGAATGATATTGGGCCGCACGCCACTATGGAATTTACCCACAGTGATCACTACGGGCGCTTTGGTAAGCTCCGACTGGCGGCTCACGATCGTTTGCAACGTATTGATGATCTCTGTAGAAACTACGATAGGGTCGATGCCTTTCCAGGGCTGCGAGCCATGCGATTGTTTTCCCTTCACTTTGATGGTAAACCAATCGGAGGAAGCCATGAAGGCGCCGGGCTTATATTCGAATTTGCCGATCTCAATATCGGCCTCGATATGAAATCCGAAAACGGCATCTACTTTTGGATTGTCCATCACGCCTTCCTTCACCATCAGGGACGCACCACCTTCTTCCGTTCCGGGCGGACCTTCTTCAGCAGGCTGAAAGAAGAACTTCACCGTACCCGGTACGTCTTTCTTCATCGCTGCCAGCACTTCTGCCGTTCCCATCAGCATGGCCACATGGCTATCGTGACCACAGGCATGCATCACCGGCACCTTTTGTCCGAGGTAATCAGCCGTAACGGTCGATTTGAAGGGAATATCCACGCGCTCCTGTACCGGTAAAGCGTCCATGTCAGCACGCAGGGCCACCACGGGGCCTGGTTTGCCGCCTTTCAGAATTGCGACAACACCTGTTTTGGCCACGCCGGTTTGCACTTCCAATCCCAGTGCTTTCAAATGGGCGGCTACAAACTCGGCAGTTTTATATTCACGGTTCGATAATTCGGGGTGCTGGTGCAGGTAACGACGCCATTCTATGATCTTAGGAAGTAAGGCAGTTGCTTTTTGTTCAATAAGCGGGGCCAGGTTTTGCTGGGCAATGCCCGAAGCGGAGATCAATAGCAGTAACGGAATTAATAGTTTTGGTACTGAACGCATGCAGGAATGTTTAAGCATTCAATTTAACCAATAAATCCTTACCGCCAATCCCAGATCACCATATTCCAGGTATCTGTGCTATCTGTATAGGTATGTACGGTTTCAAAGCCCACCCGGTTATGCGCCTGTATAGAGCGATAGTTGGAGGTGGAAATTTCGGTGATGATAAAATCAAACCGGGGACTGTACACCTCTTTATGGTGTTGGTACAGCATATCAAAGAGGCCCTTGCCGCGATGCTCCTTGCTTACACACACCTGTCCCATAACATAGAACCGATAATCGTGCAGCGGCTTGCCTTTCCATTGCAACCGCTCGAAGCTGGCAAACATGGCCTCCAACAATGCGTATTCGGCCCGGCTTTCCAGCAGCACCGTCATGGCATAAGCCACCACTTCACCGCCGTGTTTGATGATGATGCTGGGTGCAATGGCATGTAGCTTTTGCAGCATGGGCAGGTCGAAGGGAATGGTGAGGAAGCCCTGCGCATCCTTTTCTTCCTGCGAAATGAATTGCTTGAGGTTCTTGCGTTGCAATTGCAGTATCTGCTCCAACTCCTGGTCGGTCGAGACGGTGGTGGCGGTATACATACCACAATATTACGAAGAAGCAAAGAAAAGAGGCCACCGCCTGAGCCAGTGACCTCTCTTATTGATAGAACAAATTAAGGCTGTTCGTTGCTTCATGGCTGCTGCCCGTAGCCTTTGTCCGGCGCCGGGCTATCAGCCTATTTGTATTCCCCATAAACCTCGCGCAACGTGTCGGCGATCTCGCCCAGTGTACATTTTTGCTCCACCGCTTCAACAACGGTAGGCATAATGTTCTCATCGCTGCCGGCTTTGTCGGCCAGTAACTGCAACAGCTGATCGCATTTGGCATGATCGCGCTGGTGACGAAGGCGATCCAGCTTCTCGCTTTGTACCTGCCGAATGGAATCATCGATCTTGAACGGGGGAGGAGGGTTGTTGTCTGCCGCCTGGAATTTGTTGACACCTACAATGATCTTCTCATTGCGTTCTACCTGGCGCTGGTAGTCGTACGCGCTGCGGGCAATTTCATCCTGGATAAATCCTTGTTCGATGGCACTCACGCTGCCACCCATAGCATCGATCTTGCCGATGAGCTTCCAGGCTTCTTCCTCTACCTGTTTGGTAAGCGATTCTACATAATAAGAACCCGCCAGCGGGTCCACCGTATCGGCTGCACCGCTTTCGAAGGCAACGATCTGTTGTGTGCGAAGGGCAATTCGTGCTGCTTCTTCGGTAGGCAGACTCAGCGCTTCATCGTACCCATTGGTATGGAGCGATTGCGTGCCACCCAGCACCGCGGCCAGGGTTTGTACGGTAACCCGCGAAATATTGTTGAGCGGCTGCTGCGCCGTGAGCGTGCTGCCGCCTGTTTGCGTATGGAAGCGCAACATCATCGCTTTGGGATCGGTGGCGCCCAGTTCTTTCATCATCGTAGCCCACATGGTGCGGGCGGCGCGGAACTTGGCCACTTCTTCAAAGAGATTGTTGTGCGAATTGAAGAAAAAGGAGAGACGTTTGCCGAATACATTGATGTCGAGACCTTTTTCCAATGCGGCTTTAACGTAGGCTTTTCCATTGCTAAGCGTAAAGGCAATCTCCTGCACGGCCGTGCTGCCCGCTTCGCGGATATGGTAGCCCGAAATTGAGATGGTATTCCACTTGGGAAGGTCGGTACTGCACCACTCGAAAATATCGGTAATGATGCGCATGGATGGCTTGGGCGGATAGATATACGTGCCCCTGGCCGCGTATTCTTTCAGGATGTCGTTTTGAATAGTACCGGAGATCTTTTTGAGATCGGCGCCTTGTTGTTTGGCCAGCGCCACATAGAAACTAAGGAGGATGAAGCCAGTGGCATTGATCGTCATGGAGGTAGAAACATCTTCCAGCTTGATGCCCTGGAAGAGCGTTTGCATGTCTTCGATGCTGTCGATGGCTACGCCTACTTTACCTACTTCGCCTTCGGCGAGGGCGTGGTCGCTGTCGTACCCGATCTGGGTGGGCAGGTCAAAGGCCACGCTAAGCCCCATTACGCCCTGCGACAATAGGTAATGATAACGTTTGTTGCTTTCTTCGGCCGTACTGAAACCTGCGTATTGACGCATGGTCCACAGTTTGCCGCGGTACATATCGGGTTGTACCCCCCTTGTAAAAGGAAAATCCCCGGGAGGCGGCAGGGGAGGTAGCCCCTGCAGGTTCCGGGCATCATACAGTTCATTGATCTCAATTCCGCTGTCGGTAAAGACCTTTTTTTCTGGCATAAGCAAGCATTAATTTCTAAATAGGGAGGGTCTTTGTCAGACCATCAGTTTGCGGGCCTCATAGCTCAGCGCATCGGATACGATGGTGTGCAGGGAGGCTTTGGGATTTTGCATCAGCATCTCAAGGATGCTCCGGTTAAGGTCCTGTGCAGTTGCCTCGGCAGGCAGGAATGAGGTGATCTGGTTTACGATCAGCATATTCTGGTCTTTCAGGTTACGTATTGCTTCCCAGGCTTCCTGGGTTACATACATTTGCTGAGTAACGTTGTATTCGAATTCGGTCTTGATATTATGGATCAATACGGCCTGCATTTCGCGGGCGCTAAGGCCGGGCTCATTGAGGCGGGCTACCAGGTTGGGCAGGGCCAGGCGGTCGGCCAGCAGGATCAATCTTTCATAAGATTGCAGCTGCATCTGCTTGGTGGAGGTGGCAGCGGCTGTTTCCTGGGCTTCGGCCAGTTTCTTTACATCCTGCGCCATCTTGATTTCCTTCCGTTGTTTCCAGAACAGATAGGCAAGGGTACCCCCCAGGGCAAAGGCGATGATCAGTTGCCAGATAAGTTCATTAGGGTTCAGGGTATTCCGGAGTAAAACAAACAAAAAAGCCATTCGGGTTAGTTTTTTGAGTCAACAAATGTAGTGAATAGATAATTGAGTTCTCTTTAACGGATTTTATAGGTATTATAGTCTGCCAGGTCGCATGATTGTCAATTGTTTGTCGAGCCATTGACGAAAAGGGGCATTATTTGTAAGTTTGCTCAAAATTGGTGAACATGGAAATAGCTACACCCCCCGTACAATTTACGCCCGGTGCCCGTACCGAGTTGCTCCGGCTGATGAACGATCCCGGTTTCGATACCAGCAAACACCTGCGGATCGGCGTAAAAGGGGGCGGCTGCTCGGGTCTTAGCTATGTGTTGGGCTTCGACGACAAGCAGAGCGAAGATGAAGAATATGAGGTGGACGGACTTCGGTTTATCATGAACAAATCCCACGGACTCTACCTGATGGGCATGCAGGTTGATTGGCTCGATGGCCTCAGCGCCAGAGGGTTCTCCTTCACCAATCCCAATGCCAGCAAGACCTGCGGTTGCGGAACTTCGTTTTCGGTATAGTATCGGCTAAACGAATTAGGCTTATTTCAGTGTTTGCTGGTAGGTCTTACTCACCTGGTCCACGCCTTCCTTTTTCAGCTTTTCATATTCTTCGTCGCTCACCATATTTGGGCTGAAAAGGGAGATGCTGCAACAGCTTCGCGCCATGCCATCTACTTCAACAGCTTCTTCGTAAACGCGGCGCTGCGCTCCACGCAGGCAAGGTCATTGGGCACATAATTGTTGCCTTGCTCCACATACATATGTTTTACGCCAGCATCACCGGCATAGGGGATCAGTTTGGTGAAGTCGATATCGCCGTCGCCCATGGTGGTATGCAAATCCGGGTTCTTCCTGTCTTTGTCTTTAAGGTGCCACAGCGGAAAGCGGCCAGGTTGCTTTTTGAAGAGGGCAGGAAGATCCTGCTTCATAAAGGTAGACCAGTATAGATCGAGTTCCAGTTTTACATAGTTGGGATCACTGTCGCGCAACAGGATGCCGTAGCCGGTTTCGCCGTTCTGCTCAATGAACTCGAAGTTGTGGTTGTGATAGGCGAACTGCAACCCTGCTTTGGTCACTCGTTCACCAACTTTGTTCAACGCAGCAACCACTTCTTTGAATTGCTCGATGGGGCGCATTGGTTCATCCACCCAGGGCCACACGATATAGGTTTGTTTCAGTATGAGCGCTCCTTGAATGCAATCATCCACATAGCGCATCAGCTCGTCGGGCTTGGTGCCCGGACCAATGTATTTATTGAGCTCATAATGTCCACTGGGACTGGTGAGGTTATTATTGTTGAGTAGTGACTTGAATTCAGCTGGTGTGAATTTGTAATACTGGCGATTGTAGCCATAGGTCTCTACTTCCTCATATCCATAAGAAGCGATCTTAGTCAGCGTGCCTCTGGTATCATTGGCCAGCGCTTCACGGATGGTATAGAGTTGAAGGCCCAGTTTATATCTTGATTTAAGAATGCTGGAAGGGTCGATCATCATACCGGCAGCGAATACACCGGATTGGCGGATAAAATCTCTACGGTTGGTCATGCAATCTGAATTAGGCAGTAAGGATACAAAATTTAATTAAGATTTCTTTCCAACAATCAGTTAATCTGCATCTTAGTCGGGAGATTATTCCTGTTTACCGAGGCATTGGCGGCTGGTAAAAAAATACAAGATGTTTTTGCTGCAAGAAGTATCACTGCCTCGAAGACCACTTGGAAATTGTTGCGTTGCTGTATTTACGCGTAACTGATAGGTTGC
Organism: Paraflavitalea sp. CAU 1676; assembly: GCF_029223285.1. Taxonomy (GTDB): domain Bacteria; phylum Bacteroidota; class Bacteroidia; order Chitinophagales; family Chitinophagaceae; genus Paraflavitalea. The sequence continues at coordinate 558,327 of NZ_JARHUJ010000002.1, forward strand.
CCGAAAGACTTGTTTACCCCCTCGTTTTGTCGCACCTGCACCGCACCTGAATGCAGCAATAGCATTAAGTTTGTGGTGCCTTCCGTACCCGCCCAACTTTCCACCAAACACCACATCATACTATGCTTATGAAATCTATTGCTACTGGATTACACTTGCTGATTCCAATCACCTTAATTATCTTCTTTATGAGTAACGTCAATAATGCTATGGCGCAGGGCCCCACCTTACAGGTAGAACTTACCCGTCAGTTTGATGCGCCGGTGGCGCGGGTGTTCAAGGCCTGGCATGATTCAGTCGATGTAAAGCGCTGGTGGCAACCTGATGGTTTTACGACACCCGTCGCCAATATGAATTTCAAAGAAGGCGGAAAATCCTTACTTTGTATGCGTTCGCCCGATGGACAGGATATGTACAATACCTGGACCTATTCGAAGATCGTACCCAATGAGCGCATCGAGTTTGTGCTAAACTTTTCCGACAAGGATGGTAAGGCGTTTGATCCTGCGCAGGTTGGCCTGGCGGGAATACCGAAAGATGTACGACATGTGATCACGTTCAAGTCGCTGGGCGCCAACAAGAGTGAAATAACGGTTACAGAGTATGGTTATACCTCACCCGAAGTGGTAGAGATGTCGAAGGCCGGATTGATCCAATGTATCAATAAGATGGCTGCAATCGTACAATAAACCCTCGCACGATATGGCAAAAACTGCTGGTACTACGAAGAACAAAGCGGTAAAAAAGGAAGCTGCTAAGAAACCAACCAAGCGGGCAGCGCTTTCAAAAGCTTCACCAGCTAAAGGGGCTCCGGCTAAAAAGAAGGCGCCGCCGGTAAAGGCAGTGGCGGCACGTTCGTCAGCTACTAGCTCATCAGGGAAGCCGGCGGTTGCAAAGAAAACTTCAGTTGTGCGGGCTGCTTCGCATGGTTCTCCTGCGAAGAAAGTCTCGCCGGTCAAGGTTGCGGTAGTCCGCTCAACATTGAACGGTTCTCCTGCAAAAGCTTCAGCTGGTCGTTCACCCCGCCCCTCAATCCGCGTAGCGCCCGCTGGCCGCGCCGAACTTACGGCCAAGGCCTTCGTAGAGGTATTGATGACCTACCAGTCTAATGCCGAGCTGAAGAAATATGAGCGTTACTTTAGCTTCAGCGATGACAAGCCATTGGTGGGAGATCAGTTTGTTGGCGTGCGTATGGGGCATGTGTTTGAAGTAGCGAAACTCTTTGTCGATATGCCGGTGAAGGAGATCGAGAAACTGATGGAAAGTCCGATCCATGAAGTCAGAGCCGGTGCGATGAGCATCATGGGTAAGGCGGCCTCGGCCAAAAAAGTGTCACCCGAAAGATTGAAAGAATTATACGACCTCTACCTGCGCCGGCACGACCGGGTAAACAGTTGGGACCTCGTAGACCTTGCAGCGCACCAGGTAGTAGGTCATTATCTCAACGATAAGCCGCGAGAGGTGTTGTATAAGCTGGCGAAATCAAAAAGCCCGTATGAAAGACGTACAGCGATACTGGCCACGGCGCATTTCATCAGGCAGGGCGAGGTAGGGGAAACGTTTAAGATCGCCGCGCTGCTCATGAAAGACGAAGATGAAACCGTGAATAAAGCTTCCGGCTGGATGTTGCGTTATGCCGGCAAGGATCGTCAGCAGCTGAAGAAGTTCCTCGATCAATATGCGGCCACCATGCCGCGCTCGGCTTTGCGCAATGCGCTCGAACATTTCGATAGCAAGGAGAAAGCCCATTACATGGGATTGAAGAAAGGGTAGGGAGGATAGCGGGCGCCACGTGGTTGAGGTGCAATCCTGGGTCTACGAGTTAAACACCGGGCACAATTAATAGTTCGATCAATGAAGAACCACCTCTATAAAAGAGAAAGCCGGGCACTCACCCGGCTTTCACATTATATCAATTGCATTTTGGCTACTTTGGGATCGACCTCTACGCGGTCGTCTTCGAAGTTGAGTTTGATGCGCCACTTTTGCATCGTGGCCGCACCGAGGATGATTTCTTCACTTAAACCTGGGACCACCAGGAATTCATCGCTAAGCAATATGTCATCTACATAGAAGTCTAATCTTACAACTTCCTTAACCTCGATGTAATGCCCTTCACTGGCATTGGCGATTTGCCTTATTCGGCCCAAAGGTTGCGCCTCGGTTAAATCTTCCACAAAATCTGGACTAATGCACGACAAATTAGCACCGCTGTCAAACAGCGTATACAAAGTTCTCTCTCCTTTCGATCCTACATATAGTAGTGGATGTTTCAAAATCGACATTGGTTAATCTTTGCCGAAGATACGAAAATTCCCTATGGCCGGATGTGGGCAGGTGCCAAAGCAAAAGCCGGGCACCAGGCCCGGCTTCCACCAATATATCTTACTGATTATTATTTCAGCTTCGCGAGGGCAGCGATGATGCGCTTCCAGGCTTCTTCGATCTTCTCCATGCTGTTGGCAAATGAGATACGGATCGCCGTAGGCTCACCAAATGCACGACCGGTTACAGTGCTCACATGCGCCTTGTTGAGGAGGTACATGCAAAGATCATCCGCATCCTTGATCGTCTCTTCGCCATCGCTCTTGCCAAAGTACTGGCTCACGGTGGGGAATACATAGAAAGCACCATCGGGTTCAGCATACTTGAAACCAGCAATGCTGTCCATCAGTTCCAGTACACGCTTCTTACGACGCTCGAACTCCTTGTTCATTTCCTGAGAAGGACGGAGGTCGCCGGTGAAGGCAACGATCGCAGCGCGCTGGGTGATACTGTTGGTACCGCTGGTCATCTGACCCTGCAGTTTTTCGCAAGCCTTCACCACATCGGGGTGAGCAGCTACGATACCCAGGCGGTAACCAGTCATGGCGAAACCTTTACTCAAACCGTTCACGATGATCACACGGTCTTTCAGGTCTTCGAACTGGGCAATACTCTCGTGCTTGCCTACGAAGTTGATATACTCATAGATCTCGTCGGAGAGGATGAACACGTTAGGGAACTTGCGCAGTACTGCAGCCAATCCTTCCAGTTCAGCCTTGCTGTACACAGAACCACTAGGGTTGCAGGGTGAAGAGAACATCACCAAACGTGTCTTCTCAGACAGTGCTGCTTCCAGTTCTGCAGGCGTGATCTTGTATTTGTTGTCGATTGAGGTAGTAACCAGTTTCACCACACCTTCGCCCAGCTTAACGATCTCGGAGTAAGTAACCCAGTAAGGAGTAGGGATTACTACTTCGTCGCCCTTGCTGATCACTGCCCATACCGCGTTGGCCAGACTTTGCTTGGCACCGGTAGAAACGATGATGTTTTCTGGCTTATAGTCGAGGTTATTGTCGCGCTTCAGTTTCACGCAAACAGCCTCGCGGAGGTCGAGGTAACCGGCTACAGGCGTATAGTGGCTGTAGTTGTCGTCGATAGCTTTCTTGGCAGCGTCCTTAATGTGTTGCGGCGTGTCGAAATCGGGTTCACCCAAACTAAGGTCGATCACATCGATACCTTTGGCCCTTAACTCACGTCCGAGTTTTGCCATCTTCAACGTTTCAGGTTCGTTGAAAAGTTGTAATCTGGTTGATAGTTGCATAATTAAAAGTGTCGTTGCTTGCTTTTTTTAAACGAATGGCGCAAAAGTAATACAGTTTGAGGTTATTGTCGATAGTTTTTAGCGTATTCTCTGCCCCCCGAAAAGGGGAGGGCAGCGACACAAAAAAGCCCTGCTTCCAACTGGTAAACAGGGCCACTATAGGAAAATAGAAAGGCTTATTCAGAACGCAGGCTGGCCGAGGGCTTTACGAGCGCCGCCCGGATGCCGTGAAAGCTCACCGTAGCCACCGCGATGAACGTTACCGTCAATCCCGCCACGGCAAACATCCACCAGGCCAGACTGATGCGGTAATCCCAATTTTGCAGCATCGTGTGCAGGGCCCAGCCCGCCAGCGGAGCGGCCAGCAGAAATGCCGCCATCACCGGCTTCAGAAAATCCTTCGACAAGATCAGCCAAACCTGGGCAACATTGGCCCCCAATACCTTGCGCACGCCAATTTCCTTTTGGCGGCGTTCGGCCAGGAAGGCCGACAGGCCAAATAACCCCAGGCAGGAAATAAAAATGGCCAGTATGCCCACTAAATTGGTGAACTGACTGGTATACCGGATGCCTTTGAGCCGCTTTTGAAACTGCTCGCCCACAAAATGATACCTGAACGGGGTCTGACTATCCACTTTCTTGATGGCCTGCTCTATCCGGTCAACGGTACCCTGCCACTGATCATCGTTTGTGATGCGCACAAACAGGTGGTTTACATGAGCTCTTGTTAATTTTATATACATCGGTTTGGGAGTCGCCAGCGGACTGTTGTACACAAAGTCCTTCACCACGCCGATCACCGTAGAACCACCCACCCGGGTTCCTACGACAGGTGATTTCAGCCTCATTTTCTTTACAGCTACTTCGTTGAGCAAAACAGCATTCGAATCGGTTCCATAGGCCGGATCAAACTCCCTGCCTTCAGCCATGGTAAGCCCGGCAGTTTTCACCCAGCCATATTGCACATCCGTAAGGGTAACCCACATCCTTTCATTGGTGCCGCGCCCCGGCCAGCTGATGCCATCGGTGGCTCCGCCAAAGTTGATGAGGTTGTTGCCGCCCCCCGACACACTGACCACACCGGGCACCTGCTTCAACTCACTGCTGAGCAGGGCGTATTTATTCCCAATCTCACCCCGCAGCGGGATCTCCAGCAAATTGGAGGCTTCGTACCCGATCGGCCTGTTCTCTGCATGGCGCAATTGTTTATAGATAACGATGGTCGCTATGATGAGGAAAATGGAAATCATGAATTGGAATGTCACGAGCCCCTTCCGCAATGCCGAGCCACCTTGCCTGTTCCCGATAATTCCCTTCAATACCAGCACCGGCTTAAAGCTGCTGAGGAAGAAGGCAGGGTAACTGCCGGCTACCAGGCCGGTAAACAGTACCATGGCCAGCAGGGATACCCACAGTTGCCACTTGGTGAAGTCGAACTGCATTTCCTTTTCGGTAAAATAGTTCAGCATTGGCAAGGCTATCCTCGCCAGCAATAAGCCCAACACAAGAGAGATAACCGCCAGCAGCATCGCTTCGCAGAGGAACTGAATGATCACCTGCTTGCGCATGGCGCCCATCACTTTTCGTACGCCCACTTCCCGTGCGCGACGCTCCGAGCGGGCGGTGGAAAGGTTCATGAAGTTGACACAAGCTACCAGCAGTACGAAAATGCCAATGATACCAAACAGGTATACGGCGTAAATTCTGCCTCCACTGGGTTTGCCGTTCTGGAAATCGCCATACAACCAGACATCGGCAAATGGATAAGCAAACAGACCTGCCTCTTTATCATCTAATCGTGCCTGGATCAGTTTGGCCAGCTTTTCATTGACGGCGGTAAGATTGGCCGTTGGCTGTAATTCAAGCCAGGTCGCGATCTGGTTATTATCCCATTTGTGGATCCATCCCAGGTTTTGCTGTTCGAAGACACTAAAGGGGATCGCCACATCAAATTCCTGGCTGCTGTTTTCCGGAATGTCTTTGATAACAGCCGCTACCTGCAGCGGGATCTGGTTATTATAATTGATCAATTGACCGATGGCATTCGCCTTGCCGAAAAGCTTGATAGCCGTGCGTTCGGTGATGACCACCGAACCAGGTTGTTCCATAGCTTTAACAGGATCGCCCACCAGGGCAGGGAAGGTCATCATCCTGAAATAATCCGGCTCTACAAAGACCGCGTTTTCATAAATGCCTTTCTCACTGGTATTGAGCAAGGCATTTCCTCCGGTGGCCAAACGCGAAATATGTTTTATTTCGGGAATATTGGCGCGCATGTCCGGCGCCAGGGGTACCGGCACCGAAGTACCTACGCCTATATCACCACCCACCTTGATGCTCTTCATGAGGGAATACAGGTTGGGCAGGTTTTTATGGAATTTGTCGTAACTGATCATGTCCAGGATGGCCGTCATGATCAGGATGCTGATGGCAAGTCCCACAGCCAATCCGCTGATATTAATAAAGGAGGAAACCTTATTCTTGGTGAGGCTGCGCCAGGCGATCTTAATGTAATTTTTTAGCATATATGGATGGATCGGGTTTCATTACGGATTCAAGCCCGATGCCAAAAATATAATACCTTAAGTATTAATAGAATGGATATGATGTCGAACTGACAACTGTACTGTTTCGATACAAAGACTGTTCGTTTTGTTCTGGCTCTCTGGTGGAAACTTTTCATGCAGATCGGCTACTGACCAAATGATTAGCGCTTGGCAGGTACATAATGCGCTTGTTTGGCCAGCGCTCCTGGCAAGGTTTTCACCGCCTCGTTGAGCCGGGCAATAAGACCTGGAAACACTTTTTTATCATTACGATGATAGGCATAATTGATGAATAGGTAATATATAAGAATGCGGTTGTAGCTGTCGAGTTCGGAGTCCCTGATCATGTTCAGCATCAACTCCTCCATCCTGGTCGTATCCTGACTTTCAGCAAGGGCCCGGCCCAGCCTGTTGATGGAACCGAAGTAGTGATGCTGGGCAGGATTGTCGACCCGCAAACTGATGCCGAGCATCAGATCGGGTACGTTGATATCAAGCACTTCCAGTTCTTTTATATAGGTCTCCCGTTTCGCCCAGGCATAACTGCCGTCGGACACCCGCTCGAAACGATCGTTCATGATGTCGAGGTGTGCACGAAGGAACGTCTCCCAATTCACAGTTTCGGCCGAAAGTCGCGCAATAGCCTGTGCGTGATACCGTGGACTTTGATCCTGGCTGCATCCACCCACCACGATGCGGTTGCGCTTCAACGCAAGGCTCGCTTGGGGAGAAATATAGGTTTCCACATATTCTTCAAGTTCGTCGAGCGAGTTGCCTATTACCTTTGCCTCCTCGAAAGCAGCGGTCAGCAATTCCCGGAAAGCCGGTTGATGGGCGAGTGTGTCCCGTATATAGATCGCTTTACGCAGTTCCCACTTTTTATGAGCATCAAAATAGGCTTCTGTTTGCGCCCTGGACCCCTTAATGGGATACTGTGGACCGGGAGGCACTTCCTTATGAAGGAATTGCATGAAGCGGGGCACATTCATTAGTTTGGCGCTACCACTGTCTTCATACAGGTATCTATAAATGCCGCCGGTGTATTTGGCACCCTCCAAATAAATACCGGTAGTCGTATCGACGAGGCAGTCAACATATTGAACCAGTCGGGCGTATCGATCGGGCAGGAGAGGGGTTTCGAATTCTGTCAGGCAATAGATCGCATACAGGGAAGCTTCGCCATAGGTCTTCTTGCCATAATACTTATAAATCCATTTCCCTTTCAGGTTCGACAGGTATTTGGCAGAATCTCCCGTAAGGTCTACCCTGGGGTCGCTATTAATATCGAATCGCTGACAGGAAAATACCGTTTCCGTATCACGCTCTCTTCTATAAACCGACCGGGTCACCAGGAGGTCTTTTATGGTTTTGGCGGTAGGATATTTGGCCTGAAATTCAGCAAAAGGCAATTGTGCGTCCAGATCCTGCCTCGCTTTTGTCGCCAGGGGCCCTTCTAGCGTCACGTAATGCCCGGTGGCCTGCGGTAAAGCCGTATAACGCCGGTTCAGTTCGCATACTTTAAACTTCAGGTTCAACGAGTCGACAATATGCTTCAGCTGCCGGATGGTATTGTCACCATAGATAAGTCCGTTTTCCGTACTGCCAAATTCAGTGGAGGTTTTTGCAGGCTGTGCCTGGCTGCCGGCAATAATTGCCAGCAGGCAAATTACAGTGAGGGAATATCTCATAGCGATGGTTTTATAGCTGTTAGATGCAGAAAAACGAAAAATACATATTGCTATTTCCTAAAAATTGTTAAATTGAGGCCTTTACGACCTGATACCATAAGTATTTAATTAAGAGATTTTTATGTTTGATTGTGAGAAAATCGATGCTTGCCCGCTGCGCAGAAGGATGATCCTGAACGAACCCACTTCCTCCAGGTACCTTATACCCATCCACTCCTGAATGCATAAGGCCCGGGTATCCGTAAACGCCCGTGGAAACCTCCTATAAGCCTCATTTTCAGGCTTATTTTGCAGTTTCGGATTCTGTTTGAAAACCCTATCTTTGCCAACTCCTAAAAAATAAACAACATTGCAATGAGAGCACTGGTTAGCATTTTTGCTGGATTATTGATCCTGATATCCCTTTACCAGCTATCCTTTACCTGGTTCGTGAACAAACATGAGAGTAGTTTGGAGGCCAAAGCTGCTGCGTACATCAAGAAGAACTACACTGCTGCCGCTACAAAATATCCTGGCGACAAAGAGGCACAAGCCGCTTACCAGGATTCTCTCGATACTTACAAGACCGACTATTACGACAGCCTGCGCCTTGCTACCAAAGACACCAAGATCACCTGGTGGGGACAAAGCTACCAGAAAGCCAAAGAGAGCGAACTGCTCCTCGGTCTCGACTTGCAGGGAGGTATCAACGTAACCATGGATATCGCGTTGGACGGTTTGATCAAAGGCCTGAGCAACAATCCCAACGATCCCCAGATCAAAAACGCCATTGCAGAAGCACAACGTTTGAAGCTGACCAGTGACCAGAACTTCATCAACTTGTTTGTGACTGCCTTTAAGAATGTAAATCCAGGTGCTAAACTCGCTCCTCACTTTGCAAAACCAGGTTCTGCCCTTACTGCCGCTTCCAGCGACAACCAGGTTGTAGCCTACATCAATGATAAAGCCAAAGCGGCGATGTCTCAAACCTACCAGGTTCTGAGAAAGCGTATCGATAAATTCGGTGTTGCCCAGCCTACCATCAGCCTTGATGAGAATAAAGGTATCATCACCGTAGAACTGGCCGGCGCCAGCGACCCCGAGCGTGTACGTAAATACCTCCAGTCTACTGCCAACCTGCAGTTCTGGGAAGTGTACACCCTCAACGATAATGTAATGCAAACCGGCCTCGTAAATGCCGACAAGGCATTGGAAGCCGCTTTATATGGTGTACCTGTTGTAGATTCTGCCGCCCTCAAGGCGATCGACTCTCTGCAGGGTACTGCCAAAGATTCAGCCCGCAAAGCACTGGACAGCATCACAGCTGCCAGCCGCCAGAACCCCCTGTTCCGCGTGTTGAACCCTGCCCGTCCTTACCAGAATGGCGGCCTGCCCGGTTATATCGGTCTGGCAATGTTGAAAGACACTGGCAAAGTCAACCAATACCTGGCCCTGCCTGCTGTTAAGAACAACTTCCCCGGCAATGTAAAATTCGTCTGGGGAAAACAGGAGCGCGACGACAAAGGTGTGTTGAGCCAGGTGCTCACACTCTATGCCGTGAAGACCATCCCCGGTAAAGAAGGTGCACAACTCGAAGGCAGCGCGATTGAAGACGCCCGCCAGGAGTTTGACCAAACGACCAACGAAGTACTCGTTACCATGGATATGAACGATGCCGGCGGCCGCGTATGGTCTTTGATGACCGAGCGCAACATCGGTAAGCCCATCGCCATCGTACTCGATGATATTGTTTATACAGCTCCCAACGTAAACCAAAAGATCGACGGCGGCCGCTCACGCATCACTATGGGTGGTGGCAATGCCAAGAACAGGGCACTCGTTGTGGAAGAAGCACAGGATATCGCCAACATCCTGAAATCTGGTAAAGTAGAAGCTGCTGCTAAGATCGTTCAGGAGCAAGTGGTAGGTCCTACACTCGGTGAAGAAGCCGTAAAGGGTGGTATGATGTCGTTCGGCATCTCCTTTGTGGTGATCTTCCTGCTGATGATCGTATATTATAATACCGCTGGTATCGTAGCCAATATCGCCCTTATCCTCAACCTGCTCTTTACGATCGGTGTGTTAAGTGCCCTGGGCGCTACCCTTACCGCTCCCGGTATTGCCGGTCTGGTACTGACCATCGGTATGGCGGTGGATACCAACGTAATCATCTTTGAGCGTATCAAGGACGAGCTGGCGCATGGTAAATCGCACGAACAGGCAGTTAAAGACGGTTACCGCCGTTCATTGCCGCCCGTACTCGATGCGCACATCACCACCTTGCTGACTGCGATCATCCTTGCTGTATACGGACTCGGTCCGGTACTGGGTTTTGCAACTACGCAGATCATCGGTATCCTGCTGTCACTGTTCTGCGGTATCCTTGTATCCCGCCTGATCACTGACTTCTACACCAACAAGAACCGTCACTTCAAATATTTCACTGGCCTTTCCAAGAAGATCTTCGCTCATGCTGCTTACAAGTTCATCGAGTTCCGTAAGATCGCTTATGGTATCTCTGTGGTGGTATTGATCCTCGGTGTGGCTGCTATCTTCAATGGCTTCGACGAAGGCGTTGAGTTCAAAGGCGGTAGAAGCTATGTAGTGAACTTTGGTAAACCGGTTGACGAAGAAAAGGTGCGTGAATCACTCGACAAGGTTTTCGAGAAAACACCTCAGCTTAAAACTTACGGTAGCCCCAACAAACTGGAGATCATCACCGACTACCGTATCAATGAAGAGGGACTGGCCATCGACTCAGCGGTACGCAATACCCTGTTTGCCGGACTGAAACCTTTCCTCCCCACAAACATTACAGCGGCAGAATTTGCCACCAACAAATATGTAGAAGGAACCAAGAAAGTAGATCCCACGATCTCCGATGACTTGAAATCAGGTGCACAATGGGCTACCTTCTGGTCACTGCTGATCATCGCGATCTATATCTTTATCCGTTTCCGCGACTGGCGTTATTCACTGGGTACCATCGTGGCGCTCTTGCACGACGTATTGGTAACCCTCGCCGTATTCTCGTTCCTGAAAGGCGTGGTGCCCTTCCCGCTCGAGATCGACCAGCACTTTATCGCTGCGATCCTGACGGTGATCGGTTTCTCGATGAACGATACGGTAATCGTGTACGACCGTGTACGGGAGTACAGCCACAGTCAGCATAACATGACCAAAGAAACCCTCATCAACAAGGCCATCAATGATACGCTGAGCCGTACCATCATGACCTCGCTGACGGTGTTCCTGACCATCCTGATCCTGTTCCTGGTAGGTGGTGAAGTAACCAAGGGATTTGCCTTTGCGATGCTGATCGGTGTGGTAACCGGTACTTACTCTTCTATCTTCGTAGCTGCCCCCATGCTGGTTGACCTGGCTAAGAGCAAGCCCCTCGGAGAAGCGGATACCAAGTCTGGCGCTGCTGTGCCTGCTGCCAAAGCAAAAGCACCTGCTGCTGCCGCTAAAAAAGCATAAACCAATTGCTTAAATACTCGAAAGCCTGTGGCGACTGCCACAGGCTTTTTTTATGGGTCTACAGGTCGCCCGCGAACAGCGACAAGAAATATCAAAACGCCGGTGGATTTTCGCCTGGACAAAACGTTTCCATTCACGTCAGTCTCCACCTTACTACACCTGAAACCGTTTCACCCCCTTCTGCAGTACCTCCAAAAAGGGAAGGGCACCTGATCACGGAAATCCAACACCCGTAGCTGCCTCGCAAACCCGGGCGGTTGCCCAAAAATGAAACCACATCCACCCAAAAAAATCAAACGTTCCAAACCACATTAATAACTACCCGTTTTTCCCAAAAAGAAACAACGTCCGTTCACGCGCAAAAAGAAACGTCGCCTTCCTCGAAAAACAACGTCCTAACCTTATCACCCGGTTCCGGCACCCGCACCTAAAAAAAGAAACGCAGGCCACTCCGAAACCCAGGGCTCAATCTCACCACGTCGAACCCGCAGCCATTCCCAAAAAAAGAAACGTCGTCCACCCACGGACGACGTTCATAAACCCTAACAAAACCGACCTTGCTTTATCTAAATCGTCACGATTGCTTGGGAGCTTTCGTATGTTTTTTATGGTGATGGGAGCCGGACTTCTTGGCATCCTTCGTTTTATCATCCTTGGCTACTTCGCCCTTCGCAGGAGCAGTAGCTTCCTTCTTCTGAGGTGCCTTCGCGGCTGGTTTGGGGGTTGTTTGAGCCATTGTGAGCCCTGTAATGGCAAACGCCAGAGCAGCTAACAGGAAAACCTTTTTCATTGCATTGACATTTATGTGGTGATGAATAATTGTTGAATAAAGCTATCTATTAAAAGCCACCGCAGTACATTTTTAGGCATGCTTAACCGCCGTTTAACTTCTGTTAATGAATTGTTCATGAGGGGCCAACTATTTTGTAACTTCCCTTAACGATCGGTTAACCAGATAAAAAATAATAGATAGATAATGCATAGCAAATTTGCCGGAGGTATTTATGTAAAAGGTATGCGGTCATCAACCCTCAGGTGGATTATATTGCTGGCGTCTTTCCTCATTGCCCTGATGACAGGGGTACAGTTGTTCTGGCTGAACAAGATCTATTCGTTCGAACACAAGACTTTCAACACCAATGTGGTGAAAAGCATCCGCGGTCTCTATGAAGACCTCCCCATTGCCGATACGCCTGCCAACCATCTGCAGGACCTCATAGAACATCCTGCGCCCGATTATTTCCTCTTCCGCGTCGATACCGATCACCTGCATTACGATTCATTGGTGTATTACCTGAAGCATGAGCTGAATGATTTCGATGTACTAACGGATGCGCATATAGGATTGTACGACAGTAAGGCCGGCAAGTATGTTTCCGAACAGTACATACCGGCTGCGGCAGCACGCTACGATCCATCGCATACCGTATTGCCCAATTACCACCGCAATAACGATTATGTAGTATTGTATTTTCCGCACCGCAATAAATACGTACTGGCCCAGATGAATTTCTGGTTCATCAGTGCGGGCATCCTGTTCCTGGTACTGATCGGACTGGCCATCATACTGTTTTACTTTTATCGCCAGAAATTCCTGGCCGAGGTACAAAAGGATTTTGTCAATAACTTTACCCATGAATTCAAGACCCCGCTGGCGGTGATGAAGATATCGGCCGAGGTATTACTGCAGGAAAAGATCGTGCACCAACCCGACAGGCTCTTTAAATACGCCAACATCATCCAGCACCAAACCGAGCACCTGCAAAGCCAGGTAGAACGGTTGCTGCACATCGCCTCCACCGACCGGCGCGATATACCGATCGAAAAGGTGAAAGTGCCGGTAAAAGAGATCATCGAACAGGCCGTAGCGAAGGTCCAACCCCTGGTAGACGACAAAGGCGCCCAGGTAGAGATACAGGCCCCCGAAGAACCGGGATTTGCCATCCTGGCCGACCGCGTACACCTCGAGCTGGCCGTGGTAAACCTGCTCGAAAATGCCCTTAAATACTCCACCAAACCCCACGTGATCATCAGTACCGGTGAAGAAGACGGACACCTGTTCATTTCTGTCAAAGACAATGGAATAGGGATCGAAAAGAAATACCAGAAAAATTTGTTCAAAAAGTTCTACCGTGTGCCCACCGGCGACGTACATAATGTAAAGGGATTCGGTCTTGGACTGAATTTTGTAAAACGGATCATCGATGCCCACCACGGCACCATCCGGGTTAACAGCCTCCCGGGCATCGGAACCGAATTCAAAATGCTATTCCCGCTCTAACAAAAACTATACATGTCATGGCAACAAGAAAAGGGAAGGTTTTATTGGCTGAAGACGATCTTGCCTTAAGCTACGTGATCAAAGATAACCTCGTAGATGCCGGCTACGACGTAACCGTATGTCCCGACGGCCAGTCGGCCATCGACCAGTTTGAAAGAGGCCGGTACGATATCTGTTTGCTCGATGTGATGATGCCCTTTAAGGACGGATTCACCGTGGCCAAGAAGATCCGCCAGCACAGCGATGTGATCCCCATACTCTTCCTCACCGCCCGCTCGATGGAAGAAGACCGCATCAAAGGGTTTCTCTCCGGTGCAGACGATTATATCACCAAACCATTCAGCATGCAGGAACTCCTGCTGCGGATGGATGTGTTCATGCGCCGCACCCGCAAACTCTCGGCCGATAATGTACTGCAGTACCTCATCGGCAAGCTCAGCTTCTCGTACTCCGACCTCCGACTGGATGCCCCGGGCGAAAGCTTCACCCTCACCCAAAAAGAGGCCGACCTGCTCAAGTTCCTGTGCGAGCACGCCAACCATATCCTCAAGCGGGAGGAAGTGTTGCTCAATGTGTGGGGTAAGGACGACTATTTCCTCGGCCGGAGCATGGACGTATTCATGACCAAGCTCCGCAAATATTTCAAAGCCGACCCCGATGTGGTGCTGGAAACCATTCATGGCATAGGTTTCCGGTTCAATGCCGCCGTACAGGTGCCGGCTTAATTAGTAAATCGAAACAAGGCAAGTAAACACCACTAAATCAATAGTAAAGCCTCCGCAATACGCGGAGGCTTTTGTTTTGGCGGATGGGCTGGTGTAGGTTGCTGCCGGTATCCGTTGTGGCCTGTGAGGTACATTTTGATGTACTTCGTTGTGACTTTGGGATGAATTAAAAGATGTGCCGTATTTAAGCCGATCATGTCAGGTTGTTGTCCCGTAGATATCCCGTATCTATAAGAGACGAGACATATACGAGACATCTACGGAACATAAACGGGACATATACGAGACATCTACAATTTCAGCGACAAGTAGTGGAACCTGCACGATACAATACGGCAGGAGCCGATACGTTTCACGCAAAACCGGCAATAAATCATCCTTTCGGAGGAGGCAGCCGGTCATTCAGATTGCTATTTTTGTAGCGATAAAACCTACCAACATGACCCTCTCAACAGTAATGAAGGAACTGGAAGCCAAGGGCAGCAAAGACGCCAAAACCCGGTGGAGTAAACACGGGGCCCGGGAACCCTTCTTTGGAGTAAAGGTGGAAGACCTGAAGAAAATAGGCAAGCAGATCAAAAACGATCAGCAGCTGGCCATGGACCTGTACGCCACCGGTAATGCTGATGCGATGTACCTGGCCGGCCTGGTGGCCAATGGCGCCAAAATGAGCCGGAAGGAACTGCAAACCTGGGTCGAGACGGCGCCCTGGTACATGATCAGCGAATACACCGTACCCTGGGTTGCGGCAGAAAATGAACACGGCTACGAACTCGGCCTGGAATGGATTGAATCGAAGGAAGATCATATTGCCGCTTCGGGCTGGTGTACGCTGGCCGGATTGCTTGCGCTGAAGTCCGACGAAGAGATCAATACATACGAAATAAGAACCCTGCTGACACGGATCGCACAAACCATTCACCAGTCATCGAACCGCACAAAATATGCCATGAATGGCTTTGTAATAGCAGCCGGAGCCTATATTCCTGCACTCACGAACGAGGCCATAGCCATCGGCAAAAAGATCGGGGCGGTGCAGGTCAATATGGGCGACACGGCCTGTAAAGTACCCTCTTCGCCCGAGTATATCCAGAAAATGAAAGACAAAGGGTATATCGGTAAAAAGCGTAAGACCATCAGGTGCTGAGCCATGAGGGGCGTGTTTACCATTTAACTGGAAGAAGGTTTAGGCGGCCTGCGTGCCAGGAAAAGGCGGTAGCCACAGGAGGCAGGGAAGCGCATGGCGCTCCCTCACTGGTTTTTGTCGTTCGTAAACAACCCATTGATGAACGCAGCCATCTCCTCTGCCGGCAGGATATGATGCGCGAGGCCCTGTTCAATAGCCTGGGCCGGCATATAACTTACTTCAGCTGTTGAAGGATCCTGTACCACACAGGTGCCGCCATTCGACCGCACCCGTTTCATGCCCGCCACTCCATCCGCGTTAGCCCCCGAGAGCAGGATGGCCACCAGGCCTTCTCCATATACTTCAGCCGCCGACTCGAAAGTGATATCGATACTGGGCCGGCTATAGTTCACCTTTTCCGATACATCGAGCGAGAATGTAAAGTCCTTTTCAATGAGCAAGTGGTAATCGCTGGGCGCTACGTAAATAGCATGCGGGGCTACCGGCTCTTTCTCTTCAGCCTCCCGCACGGGCCAGCTGCCACGGCTGTTCAGCAGATCCACGAGCAGGTCCTCGCTGGAAGCCTTGCGGTGCGTAACGATCAAAATGGCAACAGGCAGGGAAGGCGCAAGAGCCGGCATCAGCTTCAATATCACGTCCAGGCTGCCCGCGGAGCCGCCAATAACGATCAATTGAATGGGTTTCACTATGCTATTTTGCGCCATATCCTTTCTTTATTCTCCAGTTGCTTATACTTACGGAAAATGGTGGAGTACTTCAGGTTCTCCTTGGCGCCAAGTGCCAGGAAACCCAGGGTATCGAGGCTGTCATCAAACAACTGCAGTGCCCGGTTTTGCAGGTTGCGGTCGAAGTAGATGAGCACATTGCGGCAAAAGATGAGCTGAAACTCATTGAACGACCGGTCGCTCACGAGGTTGTGCGTGGCCACCACCATTTTGGCGGTCAGCTGCTCATCAAACTTGGCCCAGTCGTATTTGGCGGTATAGTACCGCGAAAAGTCGTCCTTGCCGCCCGATTGTATGTAATTCTCCGAATACTGCTTGATGAAACGCAACGGGAAGATGCCTTTCTTCAATCGCTCCAAAACTCCCGGGTTGATATCGGTTGCGTACAGCAGCGATTTCTTCAGTAAGCCTGCTTCCCGCAGCAGAATGGCCATCGAATACACTTCTTCGCCCGTTGAACATCCTGCATGCCAGATGCGGATGAAAGGATGCGTAGCCAGCACCGGCAGCACTTCCTCCCGAAGGATACGGTAGAAGGAAGGATCCCGGAACATTTCTGTAACGTTGACCGTTATCTCTTCTACGAAACGGCGGAAGTAGATGCTGTCTGTTTGTATCTGTTTCCGGAACAGGGCAAACGAAGGGAATTTGTCGAGCGAATACAAGCGGTTGATCCTGCGCTTGAGCGAGGCTTTTGAATAATCCGTAAAATCATACCCGTATCTTTCCTGCAGGTCCTGCAGGAGTAATTCTATTTCATCATCTTGAATCTCAAACTCCACAGCTATTGTTTTTGATTGATCATTTTCCTGCATCGTACAGCCAAACCCGTAGTAACGACAGCAACTGATCTATATCTACGGGTTTACTGATATAGTCGGATGCCCCGGCCTCGATACATTTTTCGCGGTCGCCGGTCATCGCTTTGGCTGTTACGGCGATCACCGGCAATTTACGGAAGGCAGGATTGGCTTTGATCCGTTTGGTGGATTCGTAACCGTCCATTTCGGGCATCATCATATCCATCAGCACGATGTCGACTTCCGGATGTTCCTGCAATTGCCTGAGGGCCTCCTTACCGTCTACTGCCGACACCACTTTCATCTGGAACGTTTCGAGGGCCTTGGTAAGGGAATAGATATTGCGTACATCATCGTCGGCAATGAGCACTGTTTTTCCTTTCAATACCTCCTGCAGTACACCCAGGTTGTTCGATGGTTTGGACGGAGCTCCTTTTTCTTCCACGAGGTGCAGGAAAAGCGATACTTCATCCAGAATGCGTTGGTAGGAGTGGGCCGTTTTAATCACGATCGAATCGGCATACTGCCTGATCTTCGCTTCTTCGGGGCGCGACAGATTCTTGCCTGTAAAGATGATGATGGGAATATTTTCCAGTCCGGGTGTCTTCTTCACTTCATCGAGTGTGTCGTACGATTTCTGGTTGGGGATGCCCATATCGAGGATCACGCAGTTCACTTCTTTCCGGAGCAGGGCCTGCACACTGCTGTTGACCGTGTTCTTGATCTCGGTATTGACCTGGAAATTCTCCAGGTAGTAGGCGAGGGCCTTGGCATGTTTCAGGTTCTCCTCTACGATGAGCACCTTACGCGGGTTGTTGGCGAGCATGTACTCGATGCGCGAGAAGATGTCCTGCATCTGCTCAAAGGCTACCGGCTTGTTGATGAAGTCTACGGCTCCTTTCGAGAGGCTCTTGTATTTACCATCATAGGCACTCATCATATGCACCGGGATATGCCGGGTCGCAATATTGTTCTTGAGTTCTTCCATGATCTCCCAGCCGTCTTTCACCGGCAACTGGATATCGAGCAGGATGCCCACAGGCATGTATTCCAGCGTGAGGGGCAGGGCTTCATCGCCCCGCACACATACCACCCCTTTGTATCCTTTGGCGCGGGTATATTCCAGCAACGATTTGGCAAAATTGGTATCGTCTTCCACGATCAGGATCACCTTATCGCGATGGCCGATGGTGAGGCGATCGTCGGGCACATTATCGGGGATCACTTCACTGAGGTATCGTTGGCGCAATTCAGGGGCGGGGGCTGCAGCGGCTAACGGCACCGGGGTAACCTCTACTGCTTCGACAGCTTCGCTGGTGCGAACGTAAGTTGCGATGGCTTTGGACGCGGGAATGCATAGCGAGAATGAGCTGCCCTGTCCGGGCTCGCTCTCCAGCAGTATTTCACCGCCCAACAGGCGGGCCAGTTCGCGGCTGATGGAGAGTCCCAGGCCCGTGCCGCCATATTTACGACGGGTAGAGCCATCGGCCTGCTGAAAGGCTTCGAAGATCACCTGTTGTTTATCGCGCGAGATACCAATGCCGGTATCTTTCACCGTAAACATGACCCGGTGATCGTTGCTGGCCGGCATGGTGATGCTTAATTGTACATATCCTTTAGACGTGAACTTGAGTGCATTGGCAATCAGGTTCTTCAGTATCTGCTCGAGCCGCAGTCGATCGGTCTCTATGATGCCCGGTACTTCGCTGCCAATTTGTGCCTTGAATGTGATGCCCTTCTCTTTGGCGATAGGGTCGAAGAGGGCAATCATACCCTGCACCATATCCTGGACGGCCACATCGCCATAATGCAGTTCCATTTTACCGGCCTCAATGCGGGACAGGTCGAGTATCTCATCGATCAGCGAGAGCAGTCCCTGCCCGGAGCTTTGTATCACCTTAGCATATTCTATTTGTTCGTTGGAGCGGTTGGTTTCATTGTTCTCCGACATGAGCCTCGACAGCAACAGGATGGAGTTGAGCGGCGTGCGCAGTTCGTGCGACATATTGGCGAGGAACTCCGATTTGTAACGGGTGCTTTGCTCCAGTTCTTCCGCTTTCCGCTGTATCTCGAGGTTGCGTTCGAATACCAGTTGGTTCTTTTCTTCAAGCTGGCGGGCCCGCTCTTCGAGTTCGCCATTGGCTTCCATGAGTTCTTCCTGCTGTACCTTCAGCTCTTCTTCGGAGGCCTGCAATCTTTCGGTCTGCGCTTCCAGTTCGCTGTTGACGTTCTCCATCTCATTGTGCTGTGCCTGCAATTCTTCCGACTGCGATTGGGTCTCTTCGAGCAGCTCTTGTAAGCGGCGGCGGTTTTCGATGCCGTTCACCGCTGTACCGATGTTGTGGCCGGCTGCTTCGAGAAAAGCAATTTCATTGGCGGTATAGGGTTTGATCGACGCCAGCTCTATCACACCCATGATTCTCCTTTCGTGAAACAGCGGGAAGGCAATGATCTGTAGCGGACTGATGGCGCCAGTAGCATGCGTTATTGTGAGCAGGTTGGGCGGCACTTCGGTGAGGTGGATAATGGCGGCGCTTTCGGCAGCACGTCCAGGCAGCCCTTCGCCAAAAGCAAAGCGGCTTTTGGTTTGGTGCTGGCCCAGCGCAAACCCCTTTACGAATCGCAGACTGGAATTGTCTTCTGCTACGTACAGGGCGCCTACCTGGCTATGGGTGTAGTTGGCAATATAAGCAAGTACCTGGGCCGACATGACCGGCAATTCGTTTTCGCCCAGCATCTTTTCGCTGAGGCTGGCGATGCCGGTTTGCAACCATTCCTTATCGGCCAGCGTATTGAAGGAGTAATCGAGACTGGAAGCCATTTTATTCAGCGAAACGGATAGATTACCCAGTCCGTCGGCTCCTTCGTCCTGCACCCGGATGGTATAATCGCCGGCCGAGATCTTGTTGGCTACTTCCTGTATGATACCGATGCGCCGGGTAATATCGACATCCTTATCGGCCAGCTCCTGCTGCAGGCGTGATGTGCGTTCATAATCGCTGTTTACGCGCGCAAAAAACACAACAGTAATTATTAGCGAAAGCAATGCCGCCACCAGTACCAGTATGGGCGTGTAGGTAGCGAACCGGTTCATTTCTGCCGTTCGTTCTGCCAGCAACCTTTCTTCTTCGTCGATCATGGCATTGACCACGCCGCGGGCTTCGTCCATATGCTTCTTGCCTTCCAGTAATTTCTCGGTGCTTGGGGCGATGCCGTTCTTCTTTTCCAGGATACGGCTGCCAAGGCTGGTCATGCGTAGCGACACGATCTCCTGCAGGCGATTGGCCCGTGTAAGCTGATCGTTGTTGTCGCTGACCATTTTCTTAAGACTTCTGACATAAGCTCCGGCACTATCGATGGAGCCGGTGTACGGACCCAGGAACCGGTCGTCGTCGGTGAGCAGGTAACCACGCTGGCCGGTCTCTGCATCTTTCAGTGTCGACATGATCTTTTCCACCAGTTGCTTTACCTCATTGGTGTGCCGTACGTCGCTGGCGCTGCTGAGCAGGTTGCTGATGCTTACGTAGGAGGCCACAGAGCTCACGATCACCAGGAAAAGGGAGACGCCAAAGCCGATGAGCAGGTTACGTTTAAAGCTTGATTTCATGAGTTATGAATAGATGCCTTTATAATGGTCAATGATTGTTGAGTTGTTTGCCGGGCAACAGCATAATAAAGGTGCTGCCCTTTCCTTCTTCGCTGCGCGCGGTGATCACCCCTCCATGCGTATCCATGATCTTTTTTACGATCGCCAGTCCGATACCGGTTCCTTCGTACTCCTCTTTCGAGTGCAGGCGCTGGAAGATGGAGAATATCTTATTGAGGTAAACCTCATTAAATCCTATGCCATTATCGCTCACGGTAATGCGGCACCAGGGGCCGCTGCCAGCCGCATCGCTGTGTGGTTCCTTGTCGGTAACCCATTCGGAGCCGATGTGGATCTCCGGCTTGCCTTGTTTGCTGGAGAACTTGAGGGCGTTACTGAGGATGTTCTGGAATACCTGCCGTATCTGGGCGGGTATCACTTCCAGCGTGGGGATAGTACCGGTGTGGATGATGGCCTGCTTTTCCAATATCAGCAATTCCATATCGTCCAGTATCTCCTGGATCACCTGGTTGATATTGGTAGCTTCAAATACACCGGTGATGGAAAGACGGGAGTAGTTGAGTACATCGGTGATGAGCTTGTTCATCCGTTCGGACGAATGAATAAGCCGGTTGATATAGTTGACGGCATCGTCGTTGCCGGTAAGGAATTTGTCTTTGATGAGGTGGCTGAACACCTGGATCTTGCGGAGAGGTTCTTTCAGGTCGTGCGAAGCTACGTAAGCAAACTGCTGCAACTCGTGGTTGCTGCTTTCGAGTTCCTGGTTGGCCAGCATGAGCTCCTGCGTGCGTTCCTGTACGCGTTGCTCGAGCAATTGATTCGCCAGGCGTTGTTCATGGATATCGGAAAATATGCCTACCCATTTGAGTATCTGGTCATCCTTTTTCACCGGCGTAAGGGTTAGGAGGTGGATGCGGTATTCTTCCGATTTCAGGGGCCTGATGCGGAGTTCGGTTTCCTGCTGCAACCCGGTAACGATGGCCCTGGCTATACAGGATGCCACGGACGTTGAATCGGGTGGTGTTTGCGGAAACATGTCCTTGCCAAAGGAATATTGGTACCAGTACCGGTTTACGAACTCTATATGTCCTGATGTATCGCAGGTGAAAGCTATTTGCGGAACAGATTCCAGCACCGATCTTAATTCTTCTACACTCTGGTGCAAGGCTGTTTGCGCTTGTTTACGCACTTCTATTTCCTCGCGTAATGTTTTTTGAATGTCGTTGAGTTCCCGTGTCTGCAGATGAAGGCGATAAAAGGTTTTTACTTTCAACAGCAGGATATCGGGATCGAAGGGTTTGGTAACATAATCGATGGCGCCCGAGGAATAACCTTTGGTGATGAATTTCTTGTCGGTGTTGACTGCTGACAGGAATATGATAGGGATGTCTTTCGATTTGCTGTAACCACTAATGGCTTCTGCTACTTCGAAGCCATCCATGCCCGGCATCTGCACGTCGAGGATGATGAGAAAATATGACTGCTTGAGTACCTTGCGTAATGCTTCCTCTCCGGAAGCAGCAGTGTCTACCTGGAAATGATGCAGCTCCAGTAGCTTTTGTAATGAAAAAAGGTTTTCAGGCCGGTCATCGACAATGAGTATCATAATCAGCTAAATAAGAGCAAATCGCCCAGATAATAATAGCTGCTATGAAAAAAAGCATGTAGAAATATATCTACATGAAACTGCCTGGCACCCACTAAAATTTGATGCCACCAGTAATGACGCGTATTACAGCGGATGGAAAGGAGAGCGTACGAATTTTCAGAATGCGATGCTTACTTCGTTTACTTCCATGTAACAGTTCATGAAGCATCTTTCGTGGAGATTTTGGATGGCCATGGCGCCTGCTTTATTGTCCATTTCTATATAACCACAACCGAGGGATTGACGCGTATCATCGTCCATAATGAGGCGAACTGAATTGACTTTACCAAATTGCAGGAACAGTTGGAATAGCTGGCGTGCAGTCGTCTTTTTGTTAAGATTAGTAACAAAAATGTTCATAGAAGTGGCTTTTGAAAGTGGTTAATGATACGGAGAAGGTGCTATAGGGGGTGACTATTGAAGTTAATTAAATAGTATGCACAAACCTAATTTGTTTTGAGGAAGAATTTAATCAGTAGCCAAAATTGGCTTGAAAAAGAATTAGTTAGATATGATATTATTTAATTGTTTCGTGTGGTGGGGTGCTGCGCCGGGGCTACTATTTCAGTTGGCTTTCGGTTCGATGGTGCGTTATTGATGCCCCGAAACTGGCAACACCGCGATCATTTTAAAGTGGCGCCATCCTGGTCTGGCCAAAGCCGCGCTTCCCGACGGCAGGGGAAACAGTGGCTGCGATCCGATTGCACGTATGCGAAAGGGATATGGCTGTATGTTATATTTTTCAATTGCCAATAGAGCTTAGTAAACTGTTAATCGGATTAACCTGTATTTGACATTTATGGTGTTATTTCATAAAGTGAACGATTGTTAAAACCAAAAACTGCCACTATTATGAAAAAATGCAACTTCGATTGTTCCTGACCGGGCCATGATTGCCCCAAAACGCCACTGAATTCCTGTTGTACCTTCGATCAACTCTCCGCAATCAAATCCCTCATGTATTCTTCAAACGGCTGCAAACAGGAATCCGGGATTACCATGCTATAAGTGAATAAGACGCGCCGGGCTGTGCTATAGCCCTTTACATTACTGCTGCCTTTGCTGCAGGGACCGCTATTCCCTGCGGGAAACTTTTTTGACTATGCCTGAACGCCTGGCCGGTACAGACATGGATTGCCATATCCATGCGCTGCCACCGGTACGGGGGCAGATCAGGGTTCTATTCACTTATAAAACCTAATTATGAGACAATTCTATGCACTTTCCCTTTTGCTGTTACTGCACATTGCCATTAACGCACAAACTACGCTTAGTGCCGATGGTCCCGGCAACACTTATGAACTGATCGAATCGAAGGGATTTGGAGTAGAGAATCCCGATTGCGTACATGGTACGTTTGGTCCACACGTTACAGAAGTGTTCGACAACACGCTGAATAAATATGTATTCGTATTTCATAGCCATGCAGAAGCCGATAACGACCGCTGCACCAATTTCGACCGGGTACGTATGGAGATCAAAGGCGGCAGCGGATCGCCTGCCGATATGCAGCATACGTCGGGGCAAACTGCTTATTACCGCTGGAAGTTTAAGCTGGATGCCGGCTTTATTCCATCGAGTCGTTTCACCCACATCTTCCAGATCAAAGCGATCGATGGGGATGACGGTGCTCCGTTGATCACCATCACACCACGAGCAGGTACGCCGCAAAAGATGCAGATCATCCATAGTGCGGGAGAAGGAAGCGGTAGCCTCGGAACCGTGGAAGAAGTTGACCTGGCTCCTTTTAAAGGCACCTGGGTAGAGGCCTATGTAAAATACAAGAGCAGTGAAGGAAGCGCCGGTACAGTAGAAGTTGTTCTGAAAAGGTTAAGCGATGGTGCTACTTTATTGTCCTACACCAATTCCTCACTCGATATGTGGCGTACGGGCGCCAGTTACAACCGGGGCAAATGGGGTGTTTACCGTGGTAAGGACGCGGTACTGCGTGATGAGCAGGTACGGTTTGCCGACTTCTGCGTTACGGAAACCGGTGCCAGCCTTTGCCCCAGTGATGTCGGGAGCAACCAGTCGCCAACCGTAAGCGTTACTGCACCAGCCAACAATGCCAGCTTCACAGCACCGGCCAATGTAACGATCAACGCGACAGCGGCTGATGCGGATGGTATAGTGAGCCTGGTCGAGTTCTACAATGGCAGCACCAAGATAGGGGAGGATGCCACGTCGCCCTACAGTTTTACCTGGACAGGTGTAGCGGCCGGCAGCTATGTGCTAACGGCCAAAGCTACCGATAACAATAATGCTGCTACCACATCGGCAACCGTAGGTATTACAGTAACGGTGCCGCCAACCTGCCCGGCGGTGATAGCCAGTGCCGACGATGGCAATGTGCCCGCCAATGTGCTCGACAATAACCTGGCCACCCGCTGGAGCGCAAGCGGTGATGGACAGTGGATCCAATTTTGCCTGAGTTCTCCGGCAACCGTGACTGGCGTACAGATCGCTTTCTACAATGGCAATGCCCGCAGTTCTACTTTCGATGTACTTACGGGCAACGACGGCAATACCTGGACCACGGCTGCAGCAGGACGTGTAAGCAGCGGCACCTCGCTCAACCTGGAAACCTTTACGTTCCCGGCGCAATCGGCCAAATACGTGCGCATTGTTGGCCATGGCAACAGTGTGAACTTATGGAACAGTTATACTGAAGTAAAAATACAAACCGGTTCGGGAGGCGGACAAACGCTTACCCTTGCTCCAACACATGATGCCTATGTACGCAATGGCACCAATGCCGATGTTACCCATGGTACTACCGATGCTGCTATCCTCATCACCAAATTGAATGCCACGGCATCTGCGGGCAATGACCGGCATACCTATCTGCGTTTTGATGCATCTACCGCTGGTGCTTCCATCAGCTCGGCAGTATTGCGGCTCTATGGAAAGATCGACGATGACCGTGCCTCCAATATACCGGTGAGTGTGCAGGCTGTCTCCAATACAAGCTGGACAGAATCTGCCATCACCTGGAACAATAAGCCGGCAACGGGAGCGTCCCTGCAAACAGCTACCGTAACCGACGCCACTGCCCGGTACTATACCTGGAATATTACCGCTTATGTACAATCGGAACTGGCGGCAGGGCGTACGCAGATCTCGTTGGCACTGTTAAGCGGCCTTGCGACCGATCCGCGGATTACCTGGAACTCGAAAGAAACAGGGAGCAATGCGCCCGAACTGGTGATCACAACGGCCAGCTCGCTATTGGCTGAACAAACCCGTTCGCTCACTGCCGGTAACGAAGTGACAAACACAAAGATGCTGCAGGTTTATCCCAATCCATTCCGCAGTGTCAATACAGTATCGATCAACCTGGAAAAGGAAGGTCATACCCAGGTAGCTGCCTATGACCTAACCGGCCGACTGGTGGCAACGCTGGTAAATGGCCGCTTATCGGCTGGGTTGCATCGCCTCCATTTCGATGCCAGCGGAATACCAGCCGGCCTGTATATCCTTCGACTTACCGCCAATGGCAAAACCATTACCCAAAAACTGATCAAAGAATAACACGTCAACACCAGGACGAACAGAAAGCCGTACCCGTTCGTCCTGGTTAACCATTAAACATTTATCAAAACCAATCTGTATGAAAAAGATCTTTCACCTGAACAAAATGTGGCAACTCCTGCTATGCTGTTGCCTAATCCTGTTTCATCAAAAGAGCATTGCTCAAACATTACCCACCAATTTTCAACGCGTACTGGTGACGGGCAGTTTGACCAACTCAACGGCGATGGCCTTTACGCCCGATGGCCGCGCACTGGTATGCCAGCAGAATGGGCAACTACGCGTCGTGAAGAACGGTAGCCTGCTGTCAACGCCGGCGGTAACCCTTTCGGTCAATACCAGTGGTGAGCGCGGGCTCATCGGTGTGGCTGTAGATCCCAACTTTGCCACCAACCAGTATATCTATCTCTACTATACACATACCAGCGGACCACACAATCGCCTGAGCCGGTTTACTATGAGCGGCGATGTGGCGGGATCGGAACTGGCGCTGCTCGATTTTCCCACGCTCGTAGGCATCTATCACAATGGTGGCGGCCTGGCTTTTGGCAATGATGGTAAGCTTTATGTAGCCATCGGGGAAAACCAGGTGGGCTCCAATTCGCAGAACCTGGATACCTATTTGGGTAAACTCCTGCGCATCAACAGCGATGGTACCGCGGCTGCAGGCAACCCCTTTAGTGGTAATGCCGTGCGCAGCCGCATTTGGGCCTATGGCTTGAGAAACCCTTTTACCATCGCATCCGATCCGGTGAGTGGTAAGATTTACGTGAACGACGTGGGCAACGCCACCTGGGAGGAGATCAACGATGCCACAACAAGTGGTAAGAATTTTGGCTGGCCCGATAAGGAAGGCATGTGCACCAGCGGATGTACAGGCTATACCAATCCTATCTATGTTTACGCCACCAACCGTACCGATCCGCCGCCGGCGGGCCAGGGCTGTGCCGTCAATGGCGGCACCTTCTTTAATGGCGCCATCAGCAATTGGCCTGCCGTGTATGGAGGAAAGTATTTCTTTCTCGATTACTGTGGCTCCTGGGTCGATTATATCAATCCTTCTTCTCCATCCAGGGTGTCGTTTGGCACCAGCCTGGGCGGAGGCATGGTGTACCTGAAGCAGGGTACTGATGGCAATCTCTATTTCCTCAACCGCGACAACAGTTCGCTGTACAGGATCGTGTATACGGGCAACCAGGCGCCTACTATTACCGCGCAGCCGCAAAATGTATCGGTACCTGTAGGTGGCACGGCCACGTTTACGGTTAGTGCTACAGGTAGTCCGGCCCCCACTTACCAGTGGCGAAAAGGAACGACCAATATTGCAGGTGCTACGGCCAACAGTTATACGATCACCAATGTACAGGCATCCCAAGCGGGTCAATACAATGTGGTGGTCTCGAACAGTGCCGGATCTGTTACCAGCAGCAATGCAACCCTTGCCGTTACGCAGCCCAATACCTTACCGGTAGCTACGATCAATACGCCCGCCAATGGAGCGCTATTTCGCTCGGGTAATGTGATCAGCTTTAGCGGTAGCGCTACGGATGCAGAAGATGGTACAGTACCGGCCGCCACTTTTGAGTGGTGGGTCGATTTTCACCATGCTACCCACGTGCATCCGGGGCCACAACTTACGGATGGCACCAGCAGCGGCTCTTTTACGGCCGACCTTTCGGGTCACAATGAAACGAATATCTGGTACAGGATCTACCTCGCGGTGCAGGATAGTCAGGGTGGACGGGATACGACTTATGTGGAGATATTCCCCGTTACGTCCAATCTTACGCTGCAAACACAACCTGCCGGCTTACAGGTGAGGCTCGATGCTGTTCCCTTCACGGCCCCCTATACCACAGAAGCTATATCCGGTGCTTCGAGGCCCATTGTTGCCATATCCCCGCAAACCCTGAATGGAGTTACCTATATATTCGATCACTGGAGCCAGGGCGGCGCTGCGGCGCAGAACATTGTTATTACCGACAACGATGTTACCTATACCGCTCACTACCGGGTAGCACCACCACCCATCAACCTTATGCCTACCCACGATGCGTATGTACGTGACGGCACCAATGCATCCATTACACATGGAACCACCGACTCCACATTACTCATCACCAAGGTGTCGCCCGCTGGCCAGCTCAACAATGCCCGCGAATCGTACCTCTTGTTTGACCTGGCGTCCATTGCCGGCAATATATCATCCGTTTCGCTGAAGGTGTACGGTAAGGTAGATCTTACCACGGTGCCTTCTGTGCTGGTGGGTGTTTATCCGGTGGCCAACACGACCTGGAATGAAAACACCCTTACCTGGAACAACAAACCGGCAGCAGGCACCACCGAGTTGGCCAATAATACGGTCACCAATACGGCCTACCAGTATATCAACTGGGATGTAACCAATTATGTAAAAAGTGAACTGCTGGCCGGACGCACCAAGGTCTCCTTTTTGATGAAGAGCCTTGTTGCTCATGATCCACGTGTATTCTGGAATTCATCAGAGTTCGGTTCCAATCCGCCGCTCCTGTCGGTCATTGCCGACGGTGGTAACGTGCCGCCGACTGTGAGCATTACGGCTCCGGCAAACAATGCCAGCTTTACTGCGCCGGCTTCCATCACTATCAATGCAACGGCAGCCGACAGTGATGGCACGGTGACAGGGGTTGAATTCTTCAATGGCACCACCAGCCTCGGTGTCGATAATACTGCTCCTTATTCCTTAACCTGGAACAATGTGCCAGTGGGTACTTATACCATCACGGCCAGGGCAACAGACGACAGCAGTGCTGTAACGACATCTGCACCAGTAGCCGTTATCGTACAGGCGGCTCCCAGCTGTACACCGGTTACCGCCAGCGGCGACGATGGTAATGTACCGGCCAATGTGCTCGACAATAACCTGTCCACCCGCTGGAGCGCCAACGGCGACGGGCAGTGGATCCAATTGTGCCTGGATGATACGGTCAATGTGACGGGCGTACAGATCGCCTTCCACAATGGCAATACCCGCACCTCTACGTTCGACGTACTGGTGGGGAATAACGGTACCACCTGGACCACCGCGGCTGCAGGACGCGTAAGCAGTGGCACTTCGCTCAACCTGGAGACATTCACCTTCGCGACGCAAAGCGGTAAATACGTTCGCATCGTTGGACACGGCAACAGTGTGAACTTATGGAACAGCTACACGGAGATAAAAGTGCAAACCAGTCAGGGAAGTCAGCAGTTTACCCTGGCACCAGCGCATGATGCCTATGTGCGCAACGGCACTTCTGCAGACATTACGCATGGCACTACCGACGCAACCATACTGATCAGTAAGCTCAATTCAAATCCTGCTGCAGGCAATGACCGCCAAACCTACCTGCGTTTCGACGCCAGTGGCGTAAGCGGCGCTGTAAGTAGTGCGGTAGTACGGATATATGGCAAGCTCGATGATAACCGCAATACCAATGTGCCTGTCAATGCTGTTGCTGTATCCAATACTACGTGGACCGAGTCGGCGATCACCTGGAACAACAAGCCGGCCACGGGGGCCATTTTGAGTAGTGCCACGGTAACTGATTCGATTGCCCGTTATTATACCTGGGATATTACGTCGTACGTACAGGCGGAACTGGCGGCAGGCCGCACTCAGATTTCGCTGGCTTTGCTGAGCACGATCGCTACCAGTCCGCGGATAACCTGGAACTCAAAAGAAACAGGCAGCAATGCACCGCAACTGGTGATCACTGCGGGCACCCAATTGCTGGCCGGCGGTACCACGACCGGGCTGTCCATCGGGGATGTTTCCGCAACGGCTGGCGGCATGAAGCTGAACAGCTATCCCAATCCATTTGGCGCCAGCAGCACCATTCGTTTCTCCCTGGAGCGCGGTGGTACTACGCGACTGGCAGTATATGATCTGCAGGGCAGGGAAGTGAGCCTGTTGCTGCAGCATAACCTCGCAGCCGGTGACCATACCGTGCGCTTTGAACCCGGCCAACTGGCTTCGGGGGTATATGTATTGCGACTGATGCAATCCGGAAAATCAGTAACGAAAAAACTATTGAAAGAATAGTGCAGGGCTATGGACCGGTGGTAACACTGCCGGTCCTTCCTATTTGCACCAGTAACCTTTTATTCACTAAAACAATCACAATGACCAGAAATTCTAACTCTTGTTCGGCTTTTATGAGATCGGCTTGGCTTAAAACGATTGCATGTTCCATTTTTCTTTCCGTTACCTGGGTGGGTATATCGTGGGCGGCAACGATCAACGTATCTTCTTTATCGGCTTTGCAAACAGCCATCAATAATGCCGTTGCCGGTGATGTCATCATACTGGCCAACGGTAACTACACGGCATCAACAGACATTACCATCAGCAAGCAGGGTACAGCTACACAACCCATTACGATCAAAGCCCAATCGATCGGCGGTGCGGTGATCGGCGGCACGGCAGGGTTTAACATTGTTAGTCCGGCCAAATACATCATTATACAAGGATTCAAATTCACCCACAATGCCTCGCAGGCCACCATGGCCAGCGGCACCAGTTTTTGCCGGTGGACGAGGAATATATTTGATACGCCGGGTACGGGCGAGCATCTGTTGTTGAATGGCAATGATCATGAAGTAGACTACAACACCTTTCAACATAAAAATGCGCTGGGACGCTTTATCGCCGTACGCGGAAGCGGTAGCCAGATCGCGCAGCGGTTATACATTCACCACAACTATTTCTTCGATCAGCAACCACAAACCGCCAATGGCGCGGAAACCCTCCAGTTTGGATTAAGTGGCTACAGCCTCTCTTCCAGCAACAGCATTGTGGAATATAACCTGTTCGAGGACTGTCAGGGTGAAAATGAGATGATCTCGGTGAAAGCGTCGGCCGTTACATTACGGTATAATACCATCCGGGACTGCAATTCTCAGTTTACTTTGCGTCATGGAAATTTCTGCCAGGTGTATGGCAACTACTTCCTGAATACGCAGGGTATCCGCATTTTTGGTGATGACCACAAAGTGTTCAGTAATCATTTCGAGAATTGCACGCCGGCCATCAATATCGGTAACGGTGATGGAGAAGTAGCCGATGGTGATGCGTTGACGGTGCATGACCGGCCCGACCGTTGCCTGATTGCTTACAATACCCTGGTCGATAATCCGTCGAACATTACACAAAGCGGACGTACCAATGGCCTGGGGGCTACAGCCACTACGGTTGCAAATAACATTATACAGGGTGGGGGAGCAGCGGCTTCTATTGCGGGGCCGTATACCGGTGCTGTGTGGAACGGTAATATGCTGTACAATACGAATGGCGCCGGCTCGATGCCTGCGGCGGGTTATACAACCGCCAATCCACTGCTGGCGAGGGATGCCACAGGTACCTATCATTTACAGGCAGGAAGCCCGGCCATCAATACAGGAACGGGCTCATACCCCTCCGTCACCTTCGATATGGACGGGCAGCCGCGCACATCGCCGCTGGATAAAGGGGCCGATGAAGTATCGGCGGTAGCGCCGGAGGCGCGTATCCTGACCCCTGCCATGGTGGGCCATAACGGAAACTACACCCCGCCAACACCAGCCTGTGTGCCGGTGAGCGCCAGTGCCGATGATGGCAATGTACCTGCCAATGTGCTGGACAATGATCTCAATACCCGGTGGAGCGCGAATGGCGACGGTCAGTGGATACAGTTCTGCTTAAGTGATACGCAACTCGTCAATGGCGTGCAGATCGCGTTCTATAGCGGTAATACACGTACTTCCACTTTCGATATCCTCACGGGCTTGGATGGTGTTAACTGGACTACGGCAGCCGCCGGCCGGGTGAGCAGTGGTACGTCACTGAACCTGGAAACTTTCTCTTTTACTGCAAGGAATGCTAAATATGTACGGATCGTAGGGCATGGCAACAGCGTGAACCTGTGGAACAGTTATTCCGAGGTGAAGGTGCAGACGCAAGTGCCCGGAGGCACCACCACGCTCAACCCCACGCATGATGCCTATGTGCGCAATGGCACCAATGCCGGTGTTACGCATGGTACTACGGATCCCGCGATCTTGCTTACCAAGCTGAATGCCACTGCCTCTGCAGGCAATGACCGGCATACTTACCTGCAGTTCAACACCAGCGCAGCAACTGGTACGGTGACCTCAGCGGTGTTAAGGTTATATGGTGCATTGGATGATAACCGTGATAACAATATACCGGTGAATGTGTATGGCGTGAGCAATACCACCTGGACCGAATCGACCATTACCTGGAACAATAAGCCGGCTACCGGCGATTCCCTGCAACGGGTAGTGGTTACCGATTCCATAGAACGGTATTATACCTGGGATATTACGGCGTATGTGCAGGCAGAGAAAGCCGCAGGCCGCCATACGATCTCGCTGGCCCTGCTGGCGCGGCTCGCTACCGACCCACGCATAGCCTGGAATTCGAAAGAAACGGGCAGCAATCCGCCTCAACTGGTGATCACTACAGGTTCTGGCGCCCGGAAAGCGGTCACTAATCTTCCGGCCGTTAAATCGGCTCCTGTGCAACAGAAAGGTTTGATCGTTTATCCCAATCCATTGAAACAATACAATACGATCAGTTTTATAGTGGAAAAGGCGGGCCACACACAAGTGGGCGTGTATGATCTGCAAGGGCGTTTGGTGCAATCACTGGTCAATAATTATCTCGAAGCCGGTCAATACCGCCGGGCTTTCAATACGGCGGGTCAGGCAGCAGGTATATATATCGTGAAGCTGGTTCAGCATGGAAAAGTAACTACACAGAAGATCGTAAAAGAACAATAGTCAAACAATCAAAATCAACAGACATGAAGATCAAGTTTCCAGTTTCCACATTACTAGTTGCGACAGCACTTTGCGGGGCATTGCCCTCACAGGCTCAATTGGGCAGCGGCTGGGTTTCCTATTCGCCTACGAAGAAGATCCACCTCGATAATGAGTCGGGTTTGCAGACCTTCAACTGGAGTGCTTACCAATCGGTATGCAGTCCGGCTTGTGCCGACTATACCTATACGAGCAGCGATGACACGGAGCAGTTCAGGCTATTTGACAACCGCACCAACCGTGCGGAGATCAGGCTGCAAAATGAGTATTCCACCGGAAGCCGCCAGTTTGAGGGCTATGTGACGATCTATGCGCCCCTTGAGGACGAGAGCCTGATGCAGATATTCGGCAGCTCATCCGGTGCCACACAGATGATGATCCGCGGCTATGCAGCCGATGGGGGATCACTACGCGGTGCCGGGCAAACGCTGGCTACCGGCATATACGGGGTAGAGCTACGCATCAATGTTATACATCTGCAGGAGGACGTGGGTAACAAGATCATTATTTATGTAAATGGCATCAAGAAGGCCGAGATCGCCGACAATGAAGCTGTCACCAATTACCACAAATATGGTAATTATGGCACGCTTACCACCGACGAAGCCGTGGTGAAATGGCGTAAGGCCCGGTTCTTCCGCGATGGCGATGCGCCTTCGACTGGTACGGTGACGAACCTGGCCTTGAACAGGCCTGTTACTGCTACCTCACAGCCGCAGCCCGAGAATCCGGCCAGTTCGGCGGTGGATGGCAACACAGGCACCAGGTGGTCGGCCACTGGATATCCTCAATCGCTCGAGGTAGATCTCGGTGCTGTATATGTGCTGGATCATTCGGAATTGGTTTGTTACCTCGACCGCGCTTATCAATATACGATACAAACCAAAACAACGTCGGGCGGTACTTATTCGCAGGTCGTAAACCGCAGCAGCAATACTACGCCGGGCAGTGTTGCGGCGCCGATCACCGATCAACTAGGCGGGGTGAGCGCCAGGTATGTTAAGATCAATGTAACCGGTGCTTCGGGGTACACGGGTCCCTGGGCCAGTTTATCGGAGTTCAGGGTATTTGGGTCTAACACCGCTTTGAATGCATCTGGTAGCACAACGTTGTTGGCTGCCGCTACTACCGATGAAGCGGCGAAAGATGCAGCAACGGAATTAGTCGTGAGTCCCAACCCGGTAAGCGGAGGGCTAGCGACGATCAGGTACGTGGTGAATAAAACAGGCCGGATACGCCTGGCTGTTTATAATGCAAGCGGTCAACCAACCCTGTTGCAGGATGAACATAAAACACCCGGCACTTATGTGGCAACATGGAATACGGCGGGTAAAGCAGCCGGCCTGTACATTGTGCAATTGACCGGGGCAGACCAGCGCAGCACTGCGCGGCTACTGGTGAAATAACACCCACTGATTTAATAATTACCATTAACCAACCTTTTCCTCATCATTAAAAATGAAATCCTCATGAAAAAAAGAATCCAAGGGTTCCTGCACGTGATGAGCCTACTATGGCTTCTACTACTTGCTGCGGCACCTGTTAAAGCGCAAACTCCGGTAGCCAAGAATGGGCAACTGCGGGTTATCGGTTTGAAATTATGCAACCAGTACGGCAACCCCATCCAGTTGCGGGGTATGAGTACGCATGGTATCCAGTGGTATGGCTGGAACAGCTGCCTTACCGAGGCATCGCTCGATGCCCTGGCGAATGACTGGGGCGCCGATATCCTGCGCATCTCCCTGTATGTGCAGGAGGGAGGATATGATACCGATCCCACTGGGTTTACCAACCAGGTTAGCCGGTTGATCGATGAATCAACAGAACGGGGGATGTATGCGCTGGTTGACTGGCACCAGCTTGATCCCGGAGATCCCAACGACAACCTGGCCAAGGCCAAAACCTTTTTCACGGCCATTGCCAACGCGCATAAGAACAAGAACAACATCATCTATGATGTTTGCAACGAACCTAACGGCGTTACCTGGGCCAGGATCAAGACCTATGCCGACCAGATCATTCCGGTGATCCGCGCCATCGATGCCGATGCCCCGATCTTTATCGGTACGCATGGTTGGGCCTCCTTCGGCGTGTCGGACGGTCGTTCGGCACAGGACATTGTGAGCAACCCGCTTAGTTTTTCCAATATCATGTACACGTTCCACTTTTATGCAGCCTCTCATGGACAGGAATACCTCGACGAGCTCAACTGGGCTTCTGACCGATTGCCAGTGTTCGTGACCGAGTTTGGAACACAGACTGCCTCTGGCGACGGGACCAACAATTTTACCAGGAGCCAGCAGTATATCGACCTGATGCGCACCAAGAAGATCGGGTGGACCAACTGGAACTACTCGGATGACTTCCGCAGCGGGGCGGTTTGGAACACGGGAACCTGTTCGGGTGGTCCGTGGACGGTGGCCAACCTCAAGCCGGCAGGCGCCTGGATCAGGGACCGTATGCGTACACCGGCCGATGATTTTCCAGGCGGGGGTACGCCCACCTGTGAGCCTGTTACCGCCAGTGCCGACGATGGTAATGTGGCCGCCAACGTACTGGATAATAACCTGGCTACGCGGTGGAGTGCCAGTGGCGATGGCCAATGGATCCAGTTCTGCTTATCCGATACCATGAATGTAACCGGTGTGCAGATCGCATTTTACAACGGTAATACCCGGACATCGTCCTTTGATGTGTTGGTTGGCAACGACGGAGCCACCTGGACCACCGCATCTGCCGGCAGGGTGAGCAATGGTACTTCCACCAACCTGGAAACCTTCAGCTTTACCCCCCGCGATGCCAAATATGTGCGGATCGTGGGACATGGCAACAGCGTGAACTTATGGAACAGTTATACGGAAGTGAAGATACTGACCGGTAGTACTGGTGGTCAGCAATACACGCTGGCCCCGCTGCACGATGCGTACGTGCGGAATGGTACCTACGCTGCCATTACACACGGTACAACTGATCCTGCCATTTTGATCAGTAAGCTGAACAGCAATCCGGCCACCGGCAACGACCGGCATACCTACCTGCGCTTTGATGCGGCGGGTGTGAGCGGCGCTATTTCATCGGCCGTATTACGGGTATACGGAAAGCTGGACGACAACCGGAACAGCAATATCCCCGTGAATTGTCATTCGGTTTCTAACACTACCTGGACCGAGTCGGCCATTACCTGGAATAATAAACCCGCCACAGGCAGCTCGCTGGTGAGCGCTACGGTAACGGATTCCATCGGCAGGTATTATACCTGGGATATTACGGCGTACGTAGCGGCCGAGAAGGCAGCAGGCCGCAATGGCATCTCTCTGGCATTGCTGAGCACGGTAGTTACCAGTCCGCGGATCACCTGGAACTCGAAAGAAACGGGCAGTAATCCGCCTCAATTGGTGATTACAACGGCTTCATCGCTCAACGCCGGCACGCTGGTGCAAAATGGCCTGGCGGGAGAGGATGTCGCGGCTTCTGCCGTCATGCTCAAGAGCTTTCCCAATCCTTTCCGGGAAAGCAATACGATCAGTTTTTACTTGGAGAAGGGTGGATTTGCCAACCTGACCGTATTCGACCTGCTGGGCAGGCGGGTAGCGGTGTTGGTGAATGGCAATTTACCGGCGGGCCAGCACCGGGCGATCTTCAAACCAGTGGGTATGGGGCCGGCCGTTTATACGATCCGGCTGGTGCACGACAGGAAGGTGGTTACCCGGAAGCTGGTGAGGGAGTAGGCGTTCTTATTTCACATATAGCAATTAACGGCCGGGTACGTCTGTACCTGGCCTTCTTTTTTGATCGGCATGGCCTTGTTGTACCGGGCGACATTGGCGGCTGACTTTGGTTGCCCGGATACCCTGAAATTCCCCGTTCGGGCATGCACAAGATGACGTCAACTCGCCCGGCTTGCCTATCTTTGCGAAAAATCAATAGTATGGGAATCGCAGATAAATTGTTCCAAATGAAGAATGAAAAAGCAGCTGCCAACCTGAAGGCTGGTCAGGATTTTTTAGAAGCCAACAAGCAAAAGCCAGGAGTGGTGAGTTTGCCCAGTGGTTTGCAATACGAGATCATGACGGAAGGCACCGGGCCAAAGCCTTTGGCTACCAATAAAGTTACTTGTCATTACCATGGAACGCTCATCGATGGTACGGTATTCGACAGTTCCGTAAAACGCGGACAGCCGGCTACTTTCCCGCTCAACATGGTGATCAAGGGCTGGACTGAGGGCTTACAGCTGATGCCTCAGGGTAGCAAGTGGCGTTTCTTTATTCCTGCCGATCTTGGTTATGGCGATCGCCAGGTTAGTGCACAGATTGGACCGAATAGTACGCTCATTTTTGAAGTAGAGTTGCTTGGTATTTCTTAAATAATTTTATCATATGCAGGTTCCGATTGCAGGAACTTTGCCACGAATCGCACAAAATCCTGTGCGATTCGTTTTTTTTAGATATTGGTGGCAAGTATTTGGTTATATTTAAGTTGGAAGTCTGAAAATGATTTGCAAACATTAAAATCAAATGCTATGCTACACAATTCTACTCCGCGAGTGGTTGCTATACTGCTAGCTGCATCGTTGCTATTTGCCTATTGCAAAAAGGGAGATGAAGGTCCAGCCGGACCAGCGGGTCCCGCCGGACCAGCCGGCCCAGCAGGCCCAGCGGGAGCGGCTGGCACAGCTAATGTGATTTACTCTAACTGGCTCGATCTTGACTTTCTTCCTGATAAGGATCCGGCTACCGGGGATACCCTGGGATATTTTGTCGACATTACTGCTTCGAAGCTTACCGCCGATATTCTGACAAAGGGTGATATGAAGGTATTCGTCAACGTAGGTACACCAACACAGCCCCAGATCTATGCTTTGCCATATTGGGACCCCTGGTTTGGGATCATCATTGATGCTGCCTACCATACGCAGAAGATTACACTGTATTCGAATATTGAAGCAGATTCCTATACTGAAGGTGGCGTAAAACGACAGCAATATCGTTATGTGCTGGTACCGGGAGGTACGCAAGCCCGTATGGCTATTGACTGGAGTGATTACAACAAAGTGAAGGCTGCGTTGAATATTCCTGATTAGGCCATTTTCTGAAAGACGAACCGTAGTTTTGCCATATGTTGACCCGGACAGCCTTAACTGTCCGGGTTATTTTTGAACCCACCACAATAGCCAGTATCACATGTACGACCAACTCGATGCTTCGGTAGCTAAATATGTGCAGTTAAATGATGAGGAGCGGGCTTTGTTCCACTCGATGTTCAGGCACAAGCAGGTGAAGAAAAAACAATTCCTGCTGCAGGAAGGAGAGGTGTGTGCTTTCGAAGCTTATATTTTGAAGGGGTGCGTACGGGTGTATTTTATCGATAAGGAGGGTGTAGAAACCATCCTGCATTTTGCCGTGGAGAACTGGTGGGTGAGCGATCTCATTAGTTTTATGGATCAGCAACCATCGAACCAATTCATAGAGACCCTGGAAGATTGCGAATTGCTGGTATTGGACTACCGCTCGAAAGCTGAATTGCTTGAAAAGATTCCCAAGCTTGAAAAGTTCTACCGTAACTTATTACAGCGCAATCTCGGCGTATTGCAACAACGCTTTTATGCTTCCGTATCACAAACGGCAGAAGAGCGGTTCAAAGCCTTCATAGAAAAATACCCGCAATTGGTGCAGCGTGTTCCGCAGCACCAGATTGCAAGGTATCTTGGTGTTTCCCCTGAATTTTTAAGTAAGGTAAAAAGCAGTCTCTATAAAAAATCCTGACCTCCTAAGCTCCCGGAACTGCCAATGCCGCTTCTATTTCATTCTCCAATAGTCCACTTCCTCCTCCATAATGCCTGATCACTTTCGTCATGGGGTTGATCTGTGCTATCTTGTTCCTCAGGTTCTTTTCCGCTTCTTCATCGATGCCAGCACAAAGCATCACCAGGTCGAACGTTTCTTTTTGCCATGCTGCCTCTGCTTCTTCATCTGTTGTAACTGCTACGCCTGATCTTTTGTCGGGTACGTTGATCAACCTTTGCATTACCTCCATGATCTCTGCATTACGGCCAATGGCCAGGATCTTTATAGGCTGCCTGCTCATGAGTACGGAATATTAATTCATTAAGGATGTAAATTCTTCGAGGGCCTTGCGTGTACGCGGGCTGATCTCCCGGCTCTTGTAGGGCTCCTGCAACTTTTCAGCGGCATCTGTATAACCCAGCGCCATAATGCTCACGGCTTCTTCATTCTCTGGCAGGTTCAGCAACTCTGCCAGCTTACGTTTATCGAATCCAGCCATCAGGTGGCCATAAATATTCATCGATTGCGCCTGCAACAGCAGGAATGAATTGAACATGCCTACATCGTGCAGGTAATAGGCATTCTTTTGTTGTGTATCGGGCAGTTCTTTTATGCCGATGCTTACCACCAGTGCAGCCGCGTCTTTCGTCCACGGTTGGTTACCAGGTAACAGTGTATTCCATATCTTTTCAAACCCTTCTGTACCCTTGAAGGCATATACATGACGCCAGGGTTGTGAGTTGTTGGCACTGGGCGCCCAGGAGCCTGCTTCGAGGATGGTCAACATATCCGCTTCAGCGATGGGTTTGTTCGAGAAAGAGCGAGGACTCCAACGTTTTTTGATAAGGTCAATTACGGGGTATTGTGTATTGGCTGTTTTTATCGTGCTCATAGCTTGTTGTTTTATTGTTATTCAAAGTTACTACCGGTGCAAAGCCCGTTCCATTGAAGTAGATTAAGAAATCGGCTGCCAGTTTGGGCTTTCTTAACCGGGATACGGCAGTCGCCGGCGTCAATTTGACGATGGCTTCATAGGTACTTCAATGATCAGGAGTTCGGCTTTGTCGCTTGTAGCTACTATGTTCACCGTTGCAGGGTTCTCTATGGCGAGCGCATCACGCGCGTCCAGTAAATGGCCATCTACGGTGAAGCTGCCGCTGATGACGAATGCATACACACCGTTGCCGGTACTGTGCACGTCATAACTGGT
Organism: Paraflavitalea sp. CAU 1676; assembly: GCF_029223285.1. GTDB lineage: Bacteria > Bacteroidota > Bacteroidia > Chitinophagales > Chitinophagaceae > Paraflavitalea. Next base: position 597,903 of record NZ_JARHUJ010000002.1, read on the forward strand.
CGTTTTACCGTTGTCGAAGATGCCGGAACTGAACCAGGCATCCTGTTGAATATAAGTGCCTCCGTCAGCCGATTCCGGACTGATAAAGGGCAGGAGGGTATTCTGCATCCTGGTGCGATCGAGTATTATCTGATCGTAGCGTGGCGCTATATTCAATTGTTTAGGGAATACCCATATCTGCAGGAACTGTGCTTCCTGGTCGGCGTTGTGATTGTACTCGCTGTGGAATACGCCGGTGCCGGTGCTCATCACCTGTACCTCACCCTGGCTGATCACCCTGGTATTGCCCATGTTGTCTTTGTGCTCCAGGGCTCCCTTGAGGGGGATACTGATGATCTCCATATTGTCGTGCGGGTGCAGGCCAAAACCTTTACCGCCTGCCACGACATCATCGTTGAGCACGCGGAGCGCGCCAAAATTGATACGCTCAGGATTGTAGTATCCCGCAAAACTGAAACTCTGATAGCTGTTGAGCCAGCCATGATCGGCGTGGCCTCTCGTATTGGCTTTATGTTCTATATAGGTTGCCATGCTCTATGTTTTATGGTTTTGTGCTTTATTTCTTACACAAAGGTGCAGCCAGGCAGGGCGAGCATCCATTAATCTGGTTTAAGAAATGGACTTAACCTACATTAAGTACATAAAACAGGAGATTTAAAAGTCCGGGCAGGAGGGGACCGAAAACGTATCCGAAAACGTTTCAGTAAATAAATTGCTAATTTCTGAAAACGATTCCAGCTTTTTTTATCAAGTTTGAGTTAGCTATATTCTAACATATAAACTGATTGCTTATGCCACAGACTCTCCATCTGCGGACGAAGGTTCCTTTGTCCGTGATCCAGCTGTTTTGTTTGTTTTTTCTACTCCCCCTTTTTTCATTAGCACAACTGAAAACGATTTCAGGTACCGTAAAGGACGAAACCGGCGCTCCTTTGCCTGATATCACCGTCATGGTGCGTGGTGCCGCTGCAGGCACCAAAACCGACGAAAAGGGTGCTTTTACGATCAGCGCGGCCAATGGCGCCGAGCTTATTTTCTCCTCTACCACCCACGAAACGGTTACGTTGAAGGTAGACGAGCGCGCCGAGTACAATGTTGCGCTGAAATTAAAGGTGACCTCCATGACCGATGTGGTAGTGGTAGGTTATGGCCGCCAGAAGAAGGTGAACCTGGTGGGAGCCGTTTCCACCGTAACAGTCGATGAAAAACTGACCAGCCGTTCGGTACCCAACGTTTCCTCGGGCCTGAGTGGTCTGGTGCCGGGTTTACAGGCTACCCAATCGACGGGTATGGCCGGCCGTAACGGCGCTTCCCTGGTGATCCGCGGTTTGGGTACGGTCAACAATGCCAGTCCGCTGATCGTGGTGGACGGTATGCCTGATATCGATATCAACCGCGTGAACGTGAACGATATCGAATCGGTTTCGATCCTGAAGGATGCGACCTCTGCTTCGGTGTATGGATCCCGTGCGGCGAATGGTGTTATCCTCATCACGACCAAGTCGGGCAAGGGCGCCAAGAAAACCGCCATCAATTTCAACAGCAATATGGCGTTGAATAAGCCAGTGAAGGCTTATTCGTTCATGGCCGATTATCCCCGGGCGCTGCAATTGCAAAGGCAAAGAACGGCTGTCAACACACTGCCCAGCAACCAGTTGTTCAGGTTGGGTACCATCGACCAGTGGATGGCCATGGGTATGATCGATCCGCTGAAATTTCCCAACACCGATTGGTGGGATGTGATCACCCAGGACGGTGCTTTCCAGAACTACAACCTGTCGGCTTCCGGTGGCAGCGATAAATCGAACTTCTTTGCTTCTGTGGGCATGCGTGATGAAAAGGGCCTTCAGATCAACAACAACTATAAGCAATACAATGCCCGCTTCAACTTCGATTACAAAGTGAAGAACAACATGAACACGGGCGTTAAATTCAATGGCAACTGGTCCGAGTTCCTGTATGCCCTCGAAGAAGGGTTTACCGATTCAGATCCGGCCAATACAGCAGGTACCGATATGCAATATGCCATTGCCGGTATTACGCCTTATGATCCCGCTTCCAATAAGTTTGGTGGCGTTATGGCTTATGGCGAAGATCCCCAGGCATACAATCCGTATACCGTGTATCAGAATATGCTGAACCGCCAAACCAGGCAAGAGATGAATGCAATGATGTACTGGGACTGGACACCGTTTAAAGGGCTGACCGGTACTATTGATTACTCACTTAACTATTACAACCAGTTTAACTGGCAGGCCAATACCCCCAACCAGGCCTTTAACTTCCAGACAAATACTTTCGGTAGCCGTGTGTATGTAGGCCCCAATGCTCCCATCGTCAACAATACCTTTACCGGTTATAAGACAATGCTGAATGGTCGCCTGAACTATCATACCACCATCGCTGCCGACCACGACATCAGCGCATTGTTTGTATACAGCGAAGAGTTCTGGTACGACCGTTTCCAGAACAGCTCCCGCAACGACCGGTTGAATCCCGGATTGCATGAAGTAGATGCAGCATTGACCAGTCTGGTAGGGACCGGCGGTAACTCGAGCCGTGAGGGTCTGCGTTCGTACATCGGACGTTTGAACTATACTGCTTACAATAAGTATCTCCTGGAAGCCAACTTCCGCGTGGATGGTTCTTCGAAATTTCTGCCCGGCAGCCAATATGGTTTCTTTCCTTCTGTAGCCCTGGGCTGGCGCTTTATCGAAGAAAATTTTATCAACAAGTTTACCGGTAACTGGCTTACCAACGGTAAGCTCCGGGTTTCTTATGGTACACTGGGTAACAACAGTGGAGTAGGGCGCTATGAGCAACAAGCCACACTGGGAGCCTATCATTATGTGCTGAACAGTGATGTGCAACGTGGTTTAATCAACAACAAGCTCCTCAACCAGAGCCTGACCTGGGAAGAAACGGCGGTGTTGAACGTTGGCCTTGAACTTGGTTTCCTGGACAACAGGCTGACCGCTGAGTTTGATTACTACGATCGTTTGACGACGGGTATGAACAGGCCTTCAGAGTTATCGATCATGCTCGATGGAGCTTTCAACGCACCCCGTACGAATATCGGCAACCTGCGCAACCGCGGTATCGAGACCACCATCGGCTGGAAAGACAAAGTGGGTAACATCAACTATGGTTTGAGCCTGAATGCATCTTACAACAGGACCAACCTGGAGAAATGGAATGAATTCCTGACGCGCGGTTGGGTATTCCTCGATATGCCTTACCATTTTGTGTACACCTATGAAGACAAAGGGATTGCACAAACCTGGCAGGATATTTACAACAACACCCCGCAGGGCGCACAACCAGGCGATATCATCCGTAAGGACATCAATGGCGACGGCCGTATCGATGGTAATGATATGACAGCCGACGTCAACAGTCAGCGTGACAGGCCTACTACTTTCGCAGCCCTGAATGGTTATGTATCCTGGAAAGGATTTGATGTAAGCTTCCTGTTGCAGGCAGCTGCGGGAAGAAAGGATTACTGGCTCAATGCTTTCAACAATACCAATTTCGCAGCATCGCGTTATGCAGCAACCTGGGATCACTGGAACAATCCTTGGTCTCTTGACAATCGCAACGGTGCGTGGCCCCGCCTGGGTGGCAGCGGCAACAACAGGGCGGAAACCACTTTCTGGCTCGACAACCTGAACTATATGCGCCTGAAGAATGTGCAGGTAGGTTACTCTGTACCAGGCAACCTGTTGCGCAGGGTACACCTCAACAGTCTGCGCATTGCAGGTTCTGCTGAGAACCTCGCTACGGTAACCAGCTTCAGAGGTCTTGATCCTGAAAAAGGTGGTAGCGCCAACAACATGTACCCGCTTGTTAAATCCTATGCCCTGTCTGTTCAACTGGGCTTCTAAATTGCTGCAACATGAAAAAGATAACAAATCATACTATACTAACTACGATATTGATCCTTTCCGGTGCGATGCTGTTCATGCCCGCCTGCCGGAAAGGTCTGCTGGATCAGTCGCCGACGACTGAAGTATTGCAAAATGAATTCTGGCTAACAGAAAGCGATGCCACAGTAGCATTGATGGGTGCATATGCCGCTACACGTCCGTGTTTCGACCGGGACTATTACTTTGATGGGCAAGGCGAGTTTGTGCGTGCCCGCGGCACCAGCACCACCAGCGGCAACCTCCGCCTGGGTGATGCTTATAACGGCGGCAACTTTGGCCCATCGGGTTATGCCTCCAGCTTCGACAAAATGTACCGCTACCTGTATGGTTCCGTAAACAGGACCAACTATGTGGTGAACAATATCAACCGCATGATTGAATCGAATGTCGGTAACCGCGCTACACTGGAAGTGTTGATCGGAGAGGCAAAGCTTTTGCGTGCGCTGACTTATTTCAAGTTGATCTCCATGTATGGTGACGTTCCTTACTTTACCAAGACAGTGAGTAATGTTGCTTCGGAGGCGAATAAAGATATGTTGAGCCAGACAAGGCTTCCGATTGGTCAGGTGAAGGACTCTATTTTGCTGGATATCGATTATGCCGTAAGCAAACTGCCGGTGAAGGGTGCTGCCCTGGGCCGCTTGAGCAAGCCTGCGGCTTTATCGCTTCGTGGTAAAGTGAACCTGTACTGGGGTAGCTGGAAGAAAAACGGCTGGCCCGAACTGGAAGGATTTACCCAGGATATCTCGGCTGCCAATGCAGCTTTCACTGCAGCAGCGGCTGACTTCAAATCTGTGATCAATGATTTTGGCCTCACCTTGTACATGGGCGGAGATCCTGGTTACCTGGGTCAATTGGGTACTGCCGATTCTTTGCCCAACTATTATCACCTGTTTACTCCCAAGGCCAATGGCAATCCTGAAATGATCTTCGTATTTACCCACGGAGGCAATGCCACCAGCCAGGGGGAAGAGCTGATGCGTGATTTCGCCGGCCGTTCGCACGAAGGCTCTCAGTGCTGGGTATCTCCCCGCTACGAGATCGCCGATAGATACCAAACACTCACTACGGGTGAATTTGCTACCAAACTCGTGGGCATGAATCCGACGACCAATGGAAGTGCGCGTACGGCTCCCAACTCCGCTGTAAATCCACAATCCTATCTGAACCGCGACTATCGTTTGAAGGCTACCCTTCAATGGGATTATGAAGTGAGTGTAGGAATGGTATCCCTCCAATCTACGGGTATGTGTCCCTTTATTTATCAAACATGGGGCGCCAATGTTACCATCAACGGCACGCCTTACATCACCTATAATACCGATGGTGTGAACTCGGGTTACGTGTTCCGCAAGTTCGTTCGCAACTACTCGGGTCAGGGCCGCAGCGATGGTGACTTTGCCTGGCCGGTTATCCGCCTGGCAGACGTGTTCCTGATGTATGCAGAAGCGACCAACGAAGTGAATGGCCCGCAAGCAGATGCGATCGAAGCTGTCAATAAAGTACGCCGCCGGGGTAAACTGCCGGATCTGACGCCTGCGATGATCGCAGACAAAACCGCTTTCTTCAATGCTATCGAGCAGGAACGCATCGTAGAGTTGATCGGAGAAGGTCAGCGTTCTTTCGATATCCGCCGTTGGAGGGCCATTGAAAGGATCTGGGGTGCTCCTGGTACCGCCGGTGTGTGGAGGAGAGATACCTGGGGTGCAGATCGCGAGCGTTACTACCAGAATGCTTCTGACAGGACCTACGAGCAGAACTACATTTTCCGTATTCCACCGTCTGAGCGTGACCTGAATCCGAATCTTACCCAAAACACGCCCTGGCGTTAAGTGGCTGAACCATTAAAGAGAACTTTAAATGTTTGCAACAATGAAAAAGTATATCAATATAGCATGCGCCGTTTTACTGATGACCTTCGTGATCACGGCCTGCAAAAAAGATAACCCGATCGACGAGGATGGTTTGCTGATCACCTCGAGACAAGAATGTTTCGTGAGCAACTTTGAATTACTGGGCACCGACTTCGTGACTGTGCGCACCAAAGCTGCCACCATCGATACTACGGCTCAGACCGTCAATGTAACCGTGATGTTCGGCACCGACCTGAAAAACCTGTATCCCCAGTTCACACTGGCGCAGGATTGTAAGCTGGAGCCCAAGATCACCGGCAGGACCGACTTTTCGGACCTGGCCAATCCAAAGGTATACACGGTGGTATCGGGCAACCGGAAGATCAGGAAGGATTATAAAGTATTGATCACCGTACAGCCCCGCTAATTCATTCTTACATTATTAAATCAGCAATCATGAAACGTAGTCATAAATATATTCTTCCCCTGGTACTTCTGGGTGTAGCGCTTACCGGATTGACGAGTTGCGATAAAAAGGACTATGCGTTACCAGCAGCCAAAGATGTGTTGCAGAATGATGCCATGAAACGCACGTTGGGTCCGAGCATAGTAGCAGATACCGTTGAGTTTGTATACGCCATGGGTATCCTGCCTTCGAAGGGCAAATTGGTGTCGGCCGAAGTAGAAGCTACCATTGAAGGTGCTACCGGCACGTTCCTGGAACACCGCTCCTTCTATACCAATAACACCGGTACGGATATTCCCGTAGAAGTAGGTGCGCCCAGTGTTAGCTCGAAGGGTATCACTACCGTTAATTTCAATAAGGATACTTCCGCAGCAGCATTAAGGTATTATTACATCGTTCCGGAAGCTGCCCGTGGTAAAGAGGTTTCTTTCACCTTCCGGGCAAAAAGCAGCAATGGAGAAACTGCCACTTACAAGCTGGGACCCTATAAGGTTTCCAAGATGGATATGAAGCGCCTGATTCCCGTGAGCGATGGCAACAATATGTACATCTCCATTGAAGACATGGCTGTCTACAATACTGCCGGAGCAACCGCGAACCCCGGCAAGATCGATCTGGTATACCTGTACCGCACGTTTACCAGTACATTCAAGCACGCACTGGTGGCACCTGCGGCAGATCCTATCTACCTGCCGGGTGTTACCCTGCCTACGGGGGTGAACAGGGATGCAAAGATCCAACGGGTGTTTGGGTTACAGGATTATAACCTGGCCCGTCTTCAGTTTGGTATCTACATCGACGACAAGGATTTCGAAACGCTCGATATTTCCAATGGCGTAAACTATGCCGTCAACATGAAGGCGGAAGCCGGTATCTGGATCCAGACGGCAGATAAGAAATACCTCGCTTATGTGTATTTCAATTCAGCAAACGACAACAACAAGAACGCGGTGATCAGCATCAAGCGTTATGCGTTGTAATGAGCAGGGCCGCAACGATGCCTTTCGAGGCAGATGTTGCGTTCAAGCCCTTCCCGCTGGCAGCAGTTAGTTATTTTATAGCAAGAACGAAGGATAGCCCTCAAGGGGGCTATTCCTTTTTACAGCATAAACGATCTATTAAAGCTTTTATCCATGCAATTCATTTTACGCGTAAGTATCCTGGCTATCGTATGTACCCTGACTCTTTTATGTCCGGTATCGATGCGGGGGCAGGCATTCATCCATCCAGGGATCGATCAAACGGCTAAGGACCTGCTCCACATGAAGCAGCAGGCATTGAAAAGCTCCGGACGTTGGAAAGATGCTTTCGACCGGTTGAAGGCTGCTACCGATACTGCTTTTACGCCGGCTGCCCATGCCTATGTGTTGCGCGGGCCCTATGGTAAGCCCAATATCGGCGGCAATGAACTCTCGCGCAGCGCCTCCATGGCGTATAACTATGCGTTGATATGGTATATCACGGGTGAGAAGAACTATGCGCATAAAGCTATCGCCATACTCGATAGCTGGTCGCCCGCATTATGGCAGTTTGATTATAACGACGCCAAACTGCTGGCGGCCTGGACGGGTCATCAACTGTGCAATGCCGCCGAATTGTTACGTTATACCGGTGCCGGCTGGAAGACTGAAAGTATCGACCAATTTAAAGAAATGCTGACCACCGTTTACTATCCTTTGCTGCGTTATTATTATCCGCAGGCGAACGGCAACTGGGATGGCGCCATTATCCATTCCCTGGTGGCAATGGGCATCTTTCTCGATAACAGGGCTATGTTCAACAATGCCATTGATCATTTTCTGCATGCACCGGTGAACGGCAGTTTATTCAAATACATTTATGCCAGTGGTCAGTGCCAGGAAACCATGCGCGACCAGGGACATGTGCAGCTGGGGCTGGGGGAGTTTGCCGGCGCCGCACAAGTGGCTTTTACGCAGGGGGTAGACCTGTTTTCTAACCTGCGGCTGGCGTTGGGTTACGAGTATACGGCCAAATTCCTGCTGGGAGAGAAACCGCACAGCTATGGACCGATCTCCGAAAGAGCCAAAGAACTGCGGGACGATTACGAGTATGTCTATTGGCACTACAAGGCTCGCAATATTAATCTGCCTTTCACCGAAAGGGCGGCCGACAGTGTAAGGCCACGCGCGTCGCGCAGTGTGCTCACCGCTGTGCGGGCGCCATTGGGTATTCCCGTTACAAAAGGCAAAACCCCTGTAGCAGGTGTATGGGCTTCCGTAAGGGGCGCCACTATAGCTGATGTGTTTCCCGAAGATGCTGTTTTCGTTGCGCCGGGGCAATCTCTGCAGCAGGCTCTCGATGGTGCTGCTGGTACCAGGCGTTGGGTGGTGGCGCAAGCTGGTGTGCATACCCTGCCGGCACCACTTAGAATACCAGGCGGTGTGCGTCTATCGGGCGTGGGACTGGCGACGGTGCTGTTTCTCGATCCGGCCTCGGGCGCCCGGGAAACCATCGTGAACGGTTCCGACAATATGAGTAATGTGGTGATCCGCGACCTCGTCATAGAGGGTTCCAATACTACCTCCATACCCAGCGATCCCAACAGTTCGCGTTCGTACCGGGGTGGTTATAACCGCGGTGGCATCCTGTTCAGGGCACCCAAGGAAGGGATGATGCAGGACGTTGCGCTGGTCAATCTTACTGTCCGCAACTGTACTTTCAATGGGGTATTGATCAGTGGCGCAACGGGCGTTGAGGTATCGGGTTGCGACCTGAGCGAGAATGGTGTGAGTGTACCGCCGGGTCAAAAACTTTTGCACAACCTTCAGCTGCTTCATTGCCAGGACGCCAGGGTAACTAAGTGCCGGTTGGTAACTTCTCCTTTAGGCAGCGGCATTGCGATCGATCAAAGCACCAAAGTCATCATAGACTCCTGTGAAATTGCACGTAATGGTTATTACGGCGTATTGATCGCCGAAAGTAAGCATGTCTCTGTCTTGAATAGTCTTATTGAAGCCAATGACCGCAGTGGGGTAATGGTGGAATTTCTTTATCGCGGATCCACGAACATTACTGCCACCGGCAATAAGATACAGTTCAATGCCGGTTATGGTATTGCTGCTTATGGCGCCGGTAATACGCGTTTCGAAAAGAATACCCTGTTATCAAATGGAAACAGCACTGACCAACAAAAGATCAGTGCTGCAAGATCTATCCAAATGGAATAAGTCAGGGCTTCCAGGTGGCCGTGGCTCCGGCATAAGGGGGAGTGGGCAACGCGATATCGATGGTCTTTTCTTGTATTGTCTTATCGTGGTTTTCTGCTCCTCCACCTGGTGAAGCTTTACGTTGTTGTTGTAAGCTTAGCCGGAGTGTTCCGAGTTTTTGCGTAGGATCACTGGCTGCTATCTGCATTACCTGGCCCGCTCGCATACTCACCAGCAGGATACAGGGCTGATCGGCTGTCAAGGTGATCTGTTCAGTGAGCTTGATCTGACCGGGGGTGTAGAACACAATACCTGTTTGCTGAAGCGTTTTGTGGCGTACAGCCTGCAATGACGGTGTATTGCTGATGATCTCTATTGCTTGTTGTTTTCTATAGGCCTCGACATCTTTAGCGGCGATGGCCGGCACGGCTATCCAGGCGTAGCTGGCTTGCTGTGGTTGCGTGCCATGATCGAGCCAAAGCGTGAATGTCTTCTTTGTTACCGGTTCGTCGGTTGCCCAGGCCTGGTGGTTGATCTGGCGCCAGGATCCGGTAGCTTCTGCGTTCCTGAGCTGCACGGCGGCCGGCTGCGGGAAGATATAGGCAATGCTATCGTGCCATACCCAGTTTACGGTTGGCAAGTTGTGCGCGCCGTTGGTGAGCGTAGTGATCTTGCTGCCGGCAGCTACTGTCACCGATCCGTTCAGGTAGCTTTGGTTGAGGGTGGTGGCAACGTCTAGCGCGGAGTCGGTATGGATACCCGCACCGAGGCAAACGACTTCTTTATCGAAGAGAAACCAGGCTTTATGGGCTTTCAATGGCTCATGCACGCTGGCGAAATCAAACGCCGCTACACCGTTACGGCCGTCTGTAGCTCCGCCGGCAAACTCCGTAAGTCCTTTCTTTGCCAGTTGTTTGAAGTGCGGAAAGCTACTGCGTTGAATGGTGGTGGTGCCGGGCACCTTGCGCCAGTCCCACACGGGAAAGATATTGTTGTACTCGTTGGTGCTTCTTGTGATGAAGAGCGCCCCGTCGCCGTAAAAATGATTCTTAACTCCTTCTTCATTGTGCGGCTCTTCCATATTGTTGGCCCTGGAGGAGTGCATCCTTACCGACGCAAAATAGTTTGGACGCTGGTGGGTATAGTAATGCGAGTAATAGAAATAGCGGTCGCTGGTGATGTCGGGTTTCATTTTCCCTTCTCTTATTGCGATCACCTTTTTCAGTTCGGCTGCCCGGTAGCCGGAGGCTGCCAACAGGTTTTCGGCCAGGTCTACGTCTTCAGGCGCAAGGGCATTGCGACGGCTGATATCGCGGTTCATGGCGCCGGGATCGGGCCAGGTGGAATATACGAGCGATTGGCAGATACCGTCGAGGAAATAGTCTGTTACGAGGCGTAAGGAACTATCAGGAAAGGAAAAGCCGGCGCCTTTGATCCTGGCTGCCCAGTATGCAAAGGAACTGGCATAATTGGTGCCATAGGTGAGGGTAGAGATCACGTTGTCGGTACGGTGGTGAAAGCTCTTGTCGGGCTTCATGCCGCGGCCTGTGCTGGTATGCATATCCGATGCCATCGCTGTCAATGCCTTGTTGAGGGTATCGGCATTGTTGAGGAATAATCCCTGCTTGGCAAACATACCGGCAATGGGCATCAGATCGCCTCCCGGGCGCGCACCAAAGGTTTCCATATTGGCGCGGTGCGCGATGGCAGTGCCACCTGTCCGTTGTTGTGCCGTGAGGTCGCTGTCCATCACCAGGAGAATATTGACCATGAGGTTGGGCGTTCCCATTTCATTCCACCACCAGTTCTCGCAACGGTAATCCTTTTCGATCCAGTGATCGAGTGCGGGTCCGAAGGCCCTCATTACATTAGCATCGTGGTATAGCGGGCTGCCCGGCTTTTTGTAGGCGCGGGCCAGCTCGAGCATGTTGTCGAGGTGTTGTTTGTGCTGAAAACCGGTGCGGGACACGTCCTTGTAATCGATGCCCGGCCAGGTGCCATCGGGCCGGATGGTTTGAACGATCGACTGTATGGCGGTTTGGTTGACCGGTGGTGCGAGCAGGTCATCGACCACCCGTTGTTTGATCAGGGAGGTATTTTGTGCGTAGGTGCTATGCGCGGCGGCCAGCAAGGTAAAGGCTGCAGCATAGCGGGCTATTCGTTTGTTGAGCATAGTTTGTAGTCGTTGGTTATCGAACTGGTACAGGATGTTGGGTTGATGGTGTCATATCGTAAGGCAGCTGATATACCTGCCCTTTGTCGTTGGTAAAGTATAAGACCGATTTCGAGAGACTGTCTGCGTTTCCATCGGCCCAAAATGCATAGAAGCCTGGATGAGCATTTAATGGCCGCCGGGCATAGGAATGATTTCGTTGACTATGATGCGTAAGCACTTGCGGTCTTCTCCAGGTTTGTCCATTGTCGGCACTTTCCCACTTCACCATTTCGCCGCCGGTACCCCAGCGTTGCGGACCGGTTTCGGTGGGACCAATGATCGTCCACCGGTTCTTGTCGAAGTACAAGGACCCCATATCGTAATTATGGGTGGAAGTGGTAATGGTGTTGAAATGCCACTTCCCCTTTTTCCAGTGCATGGTAACCCATTCGCGCGGATCGCCTTGTGGGCCGGGTGCGTGATGCCGGCTAATGACAGCCAGTATTACGGGGTTGCCTTCGGCATCGAAGTTGAGGTCGTTGAGGTATACCATTTTGCCTTCCGCTTCATAGTCCTTTACCAACGCCGGGTGCTGTTTGTTGGTGAGCGGTGTTTGAACGGGCTTGCCATCGATGGTGGTCCAGGTGTTGCCCATATCGGCGCTTTTCAACAGGTAACAATTGGTACGCTTGTCGACATTTCCACCAGGATGGTAATTGAAGACGGTATATAGTGTTCCGTTGTGCATGTTGGAAACCTGGTAGTGTCCGCCCATGCCGGCGAGTTTTTGGTCGGGCGTCCAGGTGCGTCCATCAGCGCTCGTTGACCAGTAGAGTTCCCGGCCTTTGGTGTATTTGGTGAACAGGTGGATGAAGCCTTTTCCGGTTACCCACCAGGGCTGGGGGTAGGTGATCTCAGCTTCCCGTATCTGCTCAAAATCGTCAATGCTATAGGGCTGTTTGCTTTTGAATATAAGTCCGAGTCGGGAAGTATTGCGGCCGCTCACATAGACCCAGATGTACCCCTGCTCATCGATCGAGAGTGAGGCATTGTCGTGCGGATCATCGACTCCCTTCTTGTCATACACGATCACGGGTTTAGGGACTTCGTTTTTTGCATGATCATAATAGGATAACATGATCAATAGGTGGCGATCTTTCTCTCCGGTGGTGCCGCCGTACACAAAGAATGTTTTGTCAACCGATTTGGCATAAATGGCTACCGGCACGTGGCTGGAGGTGTAGGTACCCAATCCGCCGGAGTATTTATCGCCATACTGTGTTACCTGACCAAGGGTAAACCAAATGCCTTTATAGCCATCGGCGCGGGGCAGTTGTGCCAGTAAAGTGGCCTGACAGTTAAGGAGCAGCAGGGTGACAGATAATTTCAGGTATTTCATCGCCTCAATCCTTTTTCCAGTTGTCCAATGGGCCTAATGTTTTTGTCTTTGCCTTTGCAGCTTTTATAGGCTTCATCGTAGTAACGATGGTAGCCTTGGTGTTTGCCGGCAGGGTGAGTTCGAAACCGGTGAGTATGGTGCCGGGATTGGGTGCATCGTAGCTATTGGGCGGATCGGTTGACCACGTTTTCATGGTGAGCTTGCCGGGCGCGTTCACTTCGAGTTGCAGTTGTTTGCCGTCTTTCGAAAGCAAGGCGGTATTGTTGCCTGTGATCTTCACCTCTGCAGGGGTGAGTAAGGTGAACCGGATGGTGGTGGGCGTATCGAGCGTTACTACTTCATCCTGCACCACGACATATGCTTTATCGACGATAGCGATACCGCGATTGGCTTTGGCGAGTGCTCCCTTGTACACAGGCGTCATATCGGTTGTGGCCTGCATGAAGGCTGGCAGGGTAGATGTGCTGGTGATGGGCGCATAACCCACTACGCGCTGGTGCTGGTTGTTTACGGTAAGGGTGTTGTGTACGAGGTTGGTGAGGCGGAATACCGTCCACCGCTCGGCATCCTGGGTGCGTCCAAACAGTTTGATGCCTTTCGACTCAAGCGATTCGTAGTCTTGCATACCAAAGTCCATGGCCCAGCGTACCCCGTCTGCTTCCATCACAAAGGAGCCGATGTCCATATGCGCGTGGTTCACGGATACCGAACCGCCTTTCATGCCTACAAAGAGGGCATTGGGATCGGTCCAGGAGCTGCGCATCAGGGCTACGGGGTTCTTGCCTTTGCCTACCCACATGGTAGTGGCGGGTGCTTTCGCTTTATCGATACTGATACCGGCGCCCCAGAGCATGATGGCGGGCAGCAGGCGATTACTTACATGTGATTGTGGATCGGTGTTCTGTAAACGGCTTTTCTCCACCCACAACAGGGATGGATCTTTTTGTTTGTTGGCAAACCAGAACATCGCAGGTTGCAGGCCGCCATTTCCGCCTGCATCGGAGTAGTTAAATGGTTTACCCGAGGGGCCGGTCATATTTTCGAGGTAGCCGGCAGTCTTCAGGAAACCAGGCTGACTGTTGAGGCCAAAGTCTTTGCCAAACAACTTTTCAATGGCACTATTGAACATTACATTGAAGCTGGTGCCATAACCCCAGTAGCCATAACCTTCGGGATAGGCGCCATCGGGGGCGTAATCGGCCATGGGGCGGGTGATGGTTTCGATGGCGCGGTTGATGATCTGCCGGGCCAGTGCTGGTTCATCTTCGTAGATGGCCATGGCGCCGTATGTCATGCCTGCATTGCAGACCTGGTTCCAGTTGTGCTCCGCCTTTAACCAGCTATTGTATTTGGCCTCCAGGGATGGTTCTATACCTTTCTTGAGTATGGCTTCTTTGATGGCTGTGCGGGAGGTGGGCGATAGCTGATCATATAGCCAGTCGTACCCAATGGCCATGGCCATCGTCATTTCAGCCACGTCGAGGAAGTGGGTGGGGTTCCAATCGGAGAAGGCCGCGATGGCGAGCATTTCCTTTTCGGCTCTTTGTTGATACACAGCTTGCTGCGTGAGGCGATAGGAGTAGGAGAGGAAGAAGAGCCGGCGGATGGCTTCCCTTGATTTATCGAGTAGGCGGCGGCCGATCTGGATACGTTCTATGGGCGCGGCTTTTACGATGATGTCTGATTCATTCAGGATGGCCTGGTGCAGACGGCTCCAGGTTTGATCACCACTGATGGTGGCCTTGATCTTGCTTTCTTCGCCCTTTATCAATAGTATACGTGGATGTGCGGGAGCGGTTTTAAAGCTACCAAGATGGTCTGTTTGTGCGTTCGCTGGTACGGTGGCCATGAACGCCAGGGCCAGCAGGCCAGGCAGTAATGTTCTTATTCGCATACGGCAATCGTGTTTCGCAGGTGGTGAATACTTTCGGTAAATTAGACATTCTGTGGGATTGGAAACCTTCGCTGCGGGGGTATATATTTACGAAAACGTTTCAGTAAATAAAAAGTGTCAAACTGAAAACGATTCCAGCTTTTTTCCCCAAGTTTACCCGGCTATTTGTTAACCCTAAAAAACGATTGCTTATGCTATTGACTTCTCCACGTGTAAACACTGGTCCTGCAACTCAAGTGGCAGCCTAAGCACTTCACGGAACGCAAATTGCCCGGATAAACTGGAAACGATTTCAGCAACTATTAAACCTGCGGGTTTATATGGTATCCTTACCGTGAATGCCTGCCGACTATGAAGAAAAAGAACAACAAGAAAAACTCTATTCAGGATATTGCAGAGGCCCTGCAATTATCGCCCGCCACCATATCGAGGGTGTTGAACAATCACCCGCATGTGCACGAGTCAACCCGTTCCAAGGTGATGACCATGGTGGAACAGGTTGGGTATAAGCGCAATATTATGGCTTCGGGCTTGCGTACCAACAAGACGAATACCATTGGCTTGATCGTTCCGCGTATTTCCATGTTTGTACATACGGAGATCATTACGGCCATCCAGAATGGTTTGCATACGCAGGGGTATAACCTGATCATTTGTCAATCGAACGATTCACTCGAGATCGAGAAAGACCTGGCGCATACCTTGTATGCGTCGCGGGTGGATGCCGTGATCGTTGCGTGCACCCTGTTCACGTCCGATTTCAGTCATTTTGATATACTTACACAAAACGATATTCCCGTTCTGTTCTATGACCGGGTGCCGGTGAAGCCTTATCCTGCCTGTATTATCAAAGGCGATGATTCGCGTGGCGCCTATCTGGCCACTTCTCACCTGATCGAGCTGGGAAGCCGGCGCATCGCTTATATATCGGGCCCGATGAGCTGCAATATCTACATTGACAGGTATGCCGGTTTTCAGCAAGCGATGCGGCAGCATGGTATAAGTATCCAGCAGGAGTTGGTATTCTATCACGAGCTGACGGTCGACAATGCGCGGAAGACGCTGCATAAGTTGTTTGCCCGCGAGCCCTATCCGGATGCCGTATTGTGTGCCAATGACCTTACCGCATTGACGGTTTTGAGCTTTGCCAAAGAGAAAGGTATGTCTGTGCCGCAGGACCTGCGGATCGTGGGTTACTCGAATGATCCCCGGTCGTCGATCGTTACGCCTTCCATCACTACCGTAGAGCAGTTTCCGGGGCGTATCGGCAATGTGATCGTGAGTGAAGTGCTGAAGTTGCTGAAGAACGGGTACGACATGGCCGCGTTGGATACCACGCCGATCGTTACGCCGGTGGAGTTGATCAGGAGAATGTCGACGTAATCACTTATTTACACTACACTACTTAATAATTTATATGAAAAGGTTTAACCTGGCCCTGGTGGGTCTGCTGGCTGCACACCTGGTATCGGCGCAGAGCGATAAGAAAGCCATGAAGCTGCTGATCGACGAAAATATGCAATTTGCTGCGAAACAGTACAAGGTGCTGGCTTCTAAAGTACCGGCTACCCTGATGCCCCGCAGTTACAATGCAGAGAAAGATTCACTGGTGACGAGCAACACCAAATGGTGGTGCAGCGGTTTTTATCCCGGCACTTTGTGGATGATCTACGATGGTACGAAAGACGCTGCCATTAAAGAAGAAGCCGAGAAAAGACTGGGCATCCTCGAAAAGGAAAAGACCTATACCGGCAACCATGATCTTGGCTTCATGATGTTCTGCAGCTTTGGTACTGCTTATTCCATTACCAGGAATCCTGCTTACAAGGACGTTGTGTTTACCGCTGCCAATTCCCTGTCGACAAGGTATCGCCCTTCTATCCAGGCTATCCAGTCGTGGGATTCGAGCAGGAATTTCAAGTGTCCGGTGATCATCGATAATATGATGAACCTCGAGTTGCTGGAATGGGTAACAAAGAATGGTGGTGAAAAACGTCTCCACGAGATTGCCGTGACGCATTCAAATACTACTTTAAAGAATCATTTCCGGGCTGATAATAGTTCGTACCATGTTATCGACTACAATCTCTCTACCGGCGGCGTATCGCGCAAAGTAACCCACCAGGGTTTTGCCGATGAATCGGCCTGGGCGCGGGGACAAGCCTGGGGTTTGTATGGCTACACCGTGATGTATCGTTTTACCAAAGATCAAGCGTACCTGGCTCAGGCACAGAAGATCGCAGCGTATATGCTGAAGCATCCGAATTTACCGGCCGACAAAGTTCCTTACTGGGATTACAACGCCCCGGATGTTCCGGGTGCAAAACGCGACGCTTCTGCGGGTTCTATCATGGCATCGGCCTTATTGGAACTCGCCCAGTATACCAAAGGGCAGCAACGCAATGAGTACATTGGTGCTGCTGAAGTGGTGCTGAAGGCGCTGGGATCACCTGCCTACCGCGCGCCGCTGGGTGCCAACGGTGGTTTCATCCTGTTGCACAGCGTAGGTTCTTTGCCGCATAAATCGGAAGTGGATGTTCCGCTTACGTATGCCGATTATTATTTCATCGAAGCATTGAGCCGGTACAAACAATGGTACTTGTAATATAAGCGGTCCTTAAGATGTTATAGCGGGGCCTCCGCTGGCAGTCAGATACTGCTGGTGGAGGCCCTTTGTATGAGGGATGACTTGAAGACGATGCTTTCATTGGCGAGCGGCGCGTGTTTCTTCTCCAGGTTGTTGAGCAAACGGGCAGCCGCTTCCTTGCCAATATCGAAGGCTGGTTGCGTGATGGTTGTGAGTGATGGGTTGAGAAAGGAGGCAATGCGGAGGTTAGAGAAGCTGAGCACTTTTACATCCTGTGGTATGCGCAGGTTAAGGCGGCTGCATACTTCGTACCCATCCATGGCATAACGTTCTACGGCGGCAAATATGCCGTCTGGTTTCTCCCGCCTGAATAGCTCTTCGATCATTTCAATATCCCTGTCGTCGTCATTGATGCATTCCACGATCAGCGAATCGCTGACGGGTAAGTGATGATCTGCCATTGCCTGCAGGTATCCGCGCTTTCTTTTGTTGCCGATGGAGAGTTTACTGGAAATGGCGAAATGGGTGATCTTTTTGCATCCCTGGCCGATGAGGTGTTTGGTAGCCAGGTAGCTACTCTCGAAATCGTCTGTCGTTACTTTCAGCGTATCGATCTCGTCACATACACGGTCGAAGAATACAATGGGCAGGCCTTTATCGCGCAGGTTCTTGAAATGGGTATAGTCGGTGGTGGTGCCGGCTACCGAGATCAATGCTCCATCGACACGGCCATTGAACAGTTCACGGGCAAAGGCCACTTCCCGTTTATAATCTTCGTGCGTAAGGTAAATGAGTACATGGTAGCCTTTTTCCTGGGCAACGCTTTCGATGCCATTGATGGCCAGGGTGAAATAGTTGTTGGCGATCTCCGGTATGATCACCGCTATGGTTTTGCTTTTATGCTTGCGCAAACTGCTGGCATGGGGATTGGGCTGGTAATTGAGCTCATTGGCGAGCGCCACCACCTTTTCCTTGGTTTCCTTGCTGATGTCATAGCTGTCGCGCAATGCCTTGGATACGGTTGCTATGGACAGGTTGAGCAGCTGCGCGAGTTTCTTGATGTTG
Organism: Paraflavitalea sp. CAU 1676; assembly: GCF_029223285.1. GTDB lineage: Bacteria > Bacteroidota > Bacteroidia > Chitinophagales > Chitinophagaceae > Paraflavitalea. The sequence continues at coordinate 616,415 of NZ_JARHUJ010000002.1, forward strand.
ACTGGCTCCATATGTTTTACTCAAACGATTGCGCTGTAAGCTAAGCATCTTTTGAATACGTAACTGTCCTATCAGAAGCTATGTGGAAAAGAAATAGTGTATCATTAACGCTTTAAGAATTCGATCACTACATTGGCGAATTGTTGACTGGAAGCTGCATTGTTGTGGTTGCCTGGTACGGATGCCAGTGTTGCACGGGGAAACAGCTTCGCGAGATCGGCTGCAGAGCCACTGTCGGCGTCTTCTGTGCCGCATATCACGAGTATGGGTTTCTTGATCGTAGCGAGTGTTTCCTTACTGGTGGAGGGTTGTTCTTTCTGTAGTAACGCGAGCGCTGTTTGATCGAGGCCCGACTTCTGTACATATTCCACCAGTCCTTTTAATTCGGGAATGGAGTCGCCGGAGAGGGCGCGGTAAAACATAATGCGGCGTGGCCAATCGGGGTTGGTGAAATCGGTGCCCATACCACCGAGTATCGCTTTGTTGATCCGTTTATCGAGGGTAAGCAAGCGCGCTGTGATGATGGATCCGCGTGAATAGCCCAGCACATCATATTTTTTAATACCGAGGTGGAAGAGGAGACCGATGAGGTCTTTGGCTTCCGCATCGTTCGCATAAGCCGCAGCTTCATGCGGCTTGTCGGACTTGCCATTGCCGCGCAGATCGGCGGTGATGACCTGATAACCGGCTTCCTGCAGACTTGTGTATAGGGCCGCTTTTTTCCACGTGCTGCTGTTGACGATGAACCCATGTACCAAGAGGATAGGTTTACCGGTGCCTTTTACTTCGTAGTAGATCTTTGTACCATCAAAAGAGGTAAAGTAATCAGTGGAGTCGTGTTGGGCATATACGCTGCCGGCAACAAGTAAGGCGGTCAAGTGCGTGATTAGCTGTTTCATGTGTTTTGGTATTGGCTTTTAGTTGAGTGTATCGGGGCGTGCCAATGGCCCGCCGGGCGCGGATCCTGACAATTTATGGGCCTTTCCAAACGTTAGTAATATGCACAATTCCTATCAATAAACCCAACCAAACATGAGAAAAATTGTCATATCGGCACTATTTCTAATAGCTAATGCTGCTCATGCACAATCCCTTCCCCGGGAATTTGAGGGTGTCATCACCTACAAAACGACCATCGTTCTCAAAGATAAAAGTCTCAATTTGGATAAGTTGTACGAGATGTTTGGAAAAGAAAGGCAGTATTTCTTCAAAGCCGGTAAATACAAGTGGGTGCCGAAAGCCGTAAAGCTGGAATACGAGATCTTCAATCCTGTCCTTTCGCCCTCCCTGATCATTGACAAATATCATTCCACCGATACGCTTTACTACCGGGATGCGAAAAAAGATCCTGACACGGTGCAGAACGTTTATGAGGGAGCCTCCAAAACGATCCTGAATATTCCCTGTCATTCGAGCGTGTTTACCGTATACAATACAGTGAGTAAAGATGAAATACGCAGAACTATCTATTACCCTTCAGACTCCCTGCAGTATGCACGACCTTATTACGACCAGCATGTTGCCATGGGGCAGGGTTTTATTGCGCGATACACCAAGGCGTTGCCATTAAGGATGGAGCTTGATATGAAAACAGTTCCTTTCACCATCATTTATGAAGCCACGAAGATTGAATGGAAACCTGTTTCGGATAGCGAGTTTGCGGTTAATGAGCGGCTGCCGGTCAGGAAGTAAATGAACAAACTAATTCTAAATAATCTGCTATAAGTAAAAAGGCAACCCAAACGGGCTGCCTTTTTTGTCTTCACGGGACCGCGATTCTGGGTAACCGGATGTTTCCCGACGGGTACGAGATCGCGGGTACAGTACTTAGTTATCCTTAGGGTTTCAATAACATGTCTATCTGAAGCCGCAGCTTCATTTCTACATCAGGACCTTCAAAGCCGATATTCGCAAACTGGATATTGCCGGAAGGGTCGATCACGTAGGTGGCGGGGATGACGGTAAACTTGAATTTGTCGCCCACCGCTGGATCATTGGTGTAATACACCGGGAAGCTGTATTTCTTATTGCCAAACCAACCCTGCGCATCGGCCAGCGTATTGCGTGCGCCGCTGTTCACGATCATGAACTGCACATTGGGATTGTCCTTGTACTTATCGTACAACTTCTGGATATAGGGCATTTCCTGCATACAGGGCACACACCAGGTGGCCCAGAAGTCGATGATCACTACTTTGTTCTTCCAGGTGCTTTCCGGCACTGGTTGTCCTTTCAGGTCAACGAAAGCGGCGAGGGAAGGAGCAGGGCGGCTGATGCGCTGCGTTTTTACCTTGGTGAGCATTTGTTGTTCGCGCAGGGATTCCAGCTGCTGTAGTTTGGCTGTGTTGCCGGTTTGCCTATAGAGAGTCCCGACATTGTCCAGCGTTTCTTTGTCCGTTGACTTTTGCATGGCCGCTTCCATATGCCCATTGGCATCCGTAAGGCGGTTCTGCTTCAGGGCGATCAAGCCCAACATAGATTGCACATTACCGGCTGCTTTATTGTAAGCTGCCTGCCTGGTGCTATCGTCTACGTAGGGATAGATGTAGCCTGTTTCCGGGAAGTAACGAATGACGCCGACGGGGAATTGATTGCTGAGCGCAAGCGTACGTTCTGCATAGGCGCGGGCTGTATCAAGCGCCAGTTCATTATCCAACAGTGTTTGAGCGATCTCCTTCAGCGTTAAAGGACGGTACGGGTTTTCATCATCTACCGCAATCTTGCGGGCATGTAACAAAGCCTTGGGGCCGTCTTTTCGCGCTGCATAGATATTGAACAAGCGCTCATGCATTTCAATGAATGATTTTGCATTGGCTGCCTTTTCTTTCTTCAGTTCCTTTTCGAACAACTGTATCTGTTCTGCCGTATCTTTTTCTTTGGCGATATAGCTGGTGTAGAGTTCACGGCCCAGTTCAGTATCGGGATACTTCTCCCGTACTACTTTGCGAATGGAATCCAGGCGGCTGTTCTCGCCGATGATCAGGTAGCCCATGGTCACCTTATTCATGTTGCCTGCTACAGTAGGGGCACTGTTGAATTTATCGGCGATGACCTTCAATGCCTGCTGCCTTACCTTTTCTTTGTCGGCGCCGTTGGCCTTGTTCATTTCATAAGTAAGCAAGCGTAGTTTGGCTTCATAATTATCAGGATACAGGGCCAGCTCTTCTTTGTATTGTGCTGCCTGCCTTTCGCTCAGGTTGGGTGCTTTACCCATTTGCGCGCTGAGGCTGTACCCTTTGTACAAATGGCCGTCGCGTACGGTGCGTTGACCGTCGTACACAGCCAGTTCATAATGCCGGTCGGCGGCCGGCTTATCGATGGCTTCACCGCTTTGCAGGTAGAAGGTGGCAAAGGTGGCATAGCGCGCCAGTTTAAAACTGGTGGTCCACACGGCGCCCTGTTGCTGCATCGGTACCCGGTAGGCTACATCGTATAAGTTGGAATAGGAGAACACCAGGGTTACCGCTTTCGCGCCGGCGGGGATGGTGGCGCCTGCCTTCGCAGGATCGTAAGTGATGGTAACTGTCGTACCGCGTTCCGGCTGCAACGGCGCTATGGTAACCCGATCCTGCGCCTGCATGCTTATGCAGGAAAGGGCTACCACGATTGCCATTGTTATATGTCTAACTGTCTGCTTGTTCATTTCTATATGCGATTAAAGTTGCCCCGGCCCGACCGGCTTCCGCAGCCTTGCTGTGTGCCAGGGCTATGACTTTAGTTATTTGTATCCATCGTTTTGGTCGAGGTAAATATTCGTCCTTCTGGCGTCGCTGGGGATCGGGTAGAGGGTATCGGTAGTTTGCCAGTTGGGTGCTTTAAGCGGACCCAATACTGCATTCGCCCGGTTGGTACGTTTAAGATCGAACCAGCGATGGCCCCATTCAACGAACAATTCTACTTTGCGTTCCTGCTCCACAGCCAACAACAATGCTGCTTTATCAAGCGACGCATCCAGTTTTGTCAGGCCCGCACGTACCCGGATGGAATCGAGGTCGGCCCGGCCATCGGCCAGTTTATCCTGTTGTATCCGGGCTTCGGCACGGATGAGGTATTGCTCTGCCAGGCGCATCACCATGGAGTATTCGGTAACAGTCGTTACGCCTGTTGCATTGGTACGTATCTTGTATTTCCAGGGGAAATACACAGTAGCTCCTGTAGTTGTTTTGCGCCAGCCGGTCCAGTTGGCCAGGCGGAGGTCGCCTGCTTCGAACTTCTTAATGAGGTTGATGGTATCCAGTCTGAAGGCGGGTTGCGCAACAGCTGTGGCCGGCGTAGAGGTGAATCCTTCCCAGGTATTTCTGCCGCCGGCTACGTTTACCGGCTGCAATTGCCAGATCGCTTCTTTGCTATTGGCCAGGAACACGGTATTGAGGTCTTTCAGCAAGGCATACTGGCTATTGTTGAGTACAAGACCTGCTTCTGCCTCAGCCGCTGCCCATTGCTTGTTGTACAGGTAGACGCGTGCGAGCAGGCCAGTGGCTGCTGCCTTGTTGGGACGTACCCTGTTGGCGCTCGGATAATTATCGGCCATCAGTTTTTTAGCTTCCAGGAGGTCTTTGATGATCTGATCATATACCAGCGTTGCCTTGGTACGGGGCATTACATTGTTAACGGTTGTATTGGTGGTAGTGATCAACGGTACATCGCCATACATGTTTACCAGGTAAAAGTGCAGGAAGGCGCGCATGAAATAGGCTTCGCCGAGTAACTGGTCTTTTACAGATTGGGAAAGGGCCTGCGCTTGCGTCAAACCTTCTATACATGCGTTGGCATGGAAGATATAGGCATACTGATCGCGCCACATGCTTTGCACGTACTGGCTATTGGGCAACAGGGTGTTGTTGCGAAACACATCATAGTTGGCAAATGCGGCGAGGTAATAGAGATCATCTGCCTGCATGGCAGTAAGGTAGTTCATGAGCACATTCGCATAAAAGTAATTGAATGAGTTCATGTCACTGTATAGGCCCACCATGGCAGCGGTGGCCGTTTTATCATCTGTAAACACGAGGCCCGACACCAGTTCGTTCTTAGGCAGGGGCGTGTCTACATACTTTGTGCACGACAGCGAGCCAGCAAGGGCCAACACTGTTATATATAGATGGATGCGTTTCATTGTTTTTTCTTTGGGTTAATTAAAAGGAGAATTGCAGGCCTGCGGTAATGGTCTTCATGGGCGGCATCACGAGTCCCTGTGTTTCGGGATCAAAGCCGTCATAATTGGTGATCGTTACCAGGTTCTGTCCCAGCACATACACGCTCAGGTTGCTGATCTTGTACCGCTTCACGAATTTGGACAGGTCGTAGCGCAGGGAAACATTCTTCAGCCTGATATACGACGCGTCGCCCCACACAGCTGATGACAGCCTGTACTGATCGTACAGCACGTTGGAGGCGAGGGTGGTGGCTTTGGGTACCGGCGCATAATCGCCGGCCTTCTGCCAACGGTTGAGCGCGCTTTCGTCTTTGTTCTTCATGATGCCGTATACATACGAGAGGTACCCGTAATTAACACCGGGCCCTTCCTGCTTCACGAACTGAACAAGGAAGTCGAGTTCGAAACCTTTATAGCTGAAACTATTCTGGAGACCGCCATAGTAGTCGGGCATGGTTTTACCCAACACCACATAATCAGAATTCTCCGTCAAACTGGCGGGGTTGCCGTCGATATCCTGGAAGGTGGCTTTACCGGTTTGCGGATCTACTCCGGTAGACTTGTATCCTTTCATGATCGTCAATGATTTCCCGATCACGTAGTTATTGGTATACGCAGAAGATTCGAAGTTGTCGAATTCCTTGAGCTCGTTCTTGTTGACGGTGATGTTGAAGGAGGTCTTCCAACGGAAACTCCTGTTGTCGATATTGGTGGTGGTGAGGTCAAATTCCCAACCGGAGTTCAATACGGTGGCGGGGAAGTTGGCTACCAGCGATTCCCAACCTGTTTGCGGACTTACTGCATATTCGACCAATTGGTTCGTCGATATATTGCGGTAATAGTTGGTGTTCAACAATACGCGGTTCTTCCAAAAACCGAGTTCCAGGGCAGCTTCCAGTTTGCGGTTCTCTTCCCAATGATAGTTGTCGTTGAACAAGCGCGACACCGACAATCCGGCTATACCATCGTAGGGATAGGCAGTAGAGGTCCAGCTATCGAGGTATTGGTAGTCACCCACCAGGTCGTTGCCGGTAGTGCCATAGCTGCTGCGCAGCTTACCAAACGTAAGGATGTCGGTAGATGGGAAGAAGGATTCGTTGGTGAATACCCAGGCTGCACCAATGGCGCCGAAATTACCAAAGCGCTTACCGGGGCCGAAGCGGGTAGACCCATCGCGGCGGGCAGTGGCGTTGAGGATATAACGCTCGTCATAGTTATAAGTAACCCTTCCGAAAAAGGCGTTGTACCGGTAGAAGCGATAGGTTGAAGGCCGGGCGGTGAGTTTGCCGGCTGCTTTGATGTCTTCCAGCAGGGCATCGCTTGAGAAGTTTTCGCCCGTTACCCCAGTGCCTTCGCGGATACTCTCCTGCCAGGTGGCGCCTGCCATGACCGACAGGTTGCCTTGGCCAATGGCACGGCGGTAGTCTACCTGCGGCTCCACGATATAGGAGTTGGTGCTGGCATCGCCAAAATAGGTCATGCTACCGGTTGACGTGGTGGGGTTAAAGGTGGCGTTGGGATATACCTGTAATTGATCGAGGGTAGTGCGGGTGTAGCCCAGGTTTACTTTAGCATCCAGACCGGGTATAATGGTATACCGGATGTTAGCATTGCTCACCAGGTTATTGGTACGGTTATTTGACCTTCTCAATAAGTATGCAGCTGGGTTCTGTTCGTTCAGGAACCAGTAATACTTTCCATTGGCATCGTACAAAGGATAGTTGGGCGCCAGGTTGTAGAAGGAGGTAAGATCGCTGGCCAGTGAATTATCGCGGGTGTTGGTATAGTTGACCGAGGCGCTTACATTGAATTTTCCATCGAACGCAGTATGATCCACATTGAAGTGTACACCACCACGTTTCCAGGCCAGGTCGTTGGGGAGTACGGTGGTTTCGCGGCGATAGGATCCACTGAGGAGGAAACGGGTTTTGTCGTTGCCACCCGATACGGAGCCCTGCACATCGGTAATGCCGGCAGTGTGGCCCATCATATAGTCCTGCCAATCGGTTGTTTTGTTTTGATCCCAGGTTACGAGATCGGGGGCCGTGGTAGCGTCGTAGGTTTTACCATCGTTGGCAAAGGCTTGCTTGCGCATAGCGATGTATTCGGGCGTGGACAGCATATTGAGCTTGTTGACCACTTTGCTACCACCAGCGTAGGCGTTAAAATTGAAGCGGGTGGTGCCTGCTTTTCCCTTTTTGGTGGTAATGAGGATGACCCCGTTGGCGCCTCTAGATCCATAGATAGCAGTAGCGTCTGCATCCTTCAGGACGTCAATCCGTTCAATATCGGCCGTGTTGATGGACGACAGGGGGCTTTGGTTGCCATTGGCTGTGGTGAACTGGTTGAGTGGCTCGGAGAAGAAGGGGACACCATCGATGATATAGAGTGGTTCATTGCCACCGCCGATGGAGTTTTGACCGCGCAACATTACTTTAAAGCTGGAGCCAGGGAGACCGTTGGAGGAGGCTACAAAGAAACCGGATACGCGGCCCTGCAGGGCTGCCAGTGGATCGCTCACGGGCTGTGATACCAGGTCCCTGCTTTTTACGGTTGACACGCTTCCGGTATTGCTACGGCGGATGGCAGTTCCGTAACCAATCACTACCGACTCATCGAGCTCGCTGTTGGCGGGGGTGAGTTGGACGTTGATGGTGGCGGAGTTGGCTACTTTCACTTCCTGTAACTGGAAACCGACGTAGGAGAATACAAGTATTTGACCTGGATCAGCGTGTAGTTTATACACACCTGCTGCATTGGTTGCAGTACCATTAGTTGATCCTTTGATATTGATGCTTACGCCGGGTAATGGAACGCCGGAAGGATCGGTGACGGTACCGGTAATCTCCTGGCGAACGGGTGCGGCAGCACTAAGGGGAATGGGTATTATTGATGCTGGCTGTGCCCGGCTGATGATGATTGTTTTTCCTTCAATAGCATAGTCCAGGGGTTTGCCGTTCAATATGTTCCTGAGAAAACTCTCGAGGGGCTGATTGACCGCCTGAACGCTGATGGGCGCCATTCCCTGCACCTGCTTATAGTCATAGAATACAACGAAGCCGGTTTGCTTCTTGATGGCAGTAAAGACCTTTTCCAGCGAAGCCTCGCGGGCGGTATAGGTAATGGTTTGGGCGGTGGTTTTGGCACTCACCTGCAACATGGTAACAGTTAATAAGAGAACAGTCAGCTTCATCACTAACAGCATTTGTTGGTTGACCACAGACCCGGGCAAAAATCTCCTGCCGGGCCCCTGATCGAAAAGAGCCTTTAATTGCATACTTTCGTAGTGTTTTGGTTTAACAATAAACATCCTTACATCCCGATTCTTCGGGACATTGTTTAACCCGCCTTTCTTTGGTGTTACAGCGGGCTGTTAACCGGAACGATCCCCGGAAAGTGCCGCGAACACTTTCCGGTTTTTTTTATCCGGTAATTCGTTTCCATACCGATGGTATGAGGCTGTATGTTCCGGAGATTACCGGAACAGCAATGTTGATGTGCTTTCTTAGGATAGATCCTTTGTTCTATTGTGAGGTGCGGACGAGGTTCAATGGCTTAGTGTACGATCAACTTTTTATCTTCTATCGAGCATTCAATGCCCATTCGTTTCAATATCTTAATGACCTGCGACAATTGCAGGTTGCGTTCTATTTCGCCCCCGAATAAGCGGTCGGGTACCGGTCCGCGGTACTGCACTTCCACATCGTACCAGCGCGCCAGTTGCCGCATGACGGTGGGCAGGTCGGCTTTTTGAAAGTTAAACAGACCATTCTTCCAGGCAACTACCTGGTCTACGTCTACCTGTTGAATGCGGATAGCACCGGATGCCTGTTGACCTGCTGATGCTATCATGGCCTGCTCGCCGGGTTGCAGTATCTTTTCCTGCGCGAGCGTTTTTCCTGCTGTTGCCTGAGCCCTTACCCTCACTTTCCCTTCGAGCAAGGTTGTTTTGATGGAAGGCTCATCGGCATAGGCGTTAATATTAAAATGTGTTCCCAGCACTTCTACTGCCATGCTGCCGGTTTCCACGATAAAAGGCATTTTATGCGTTGCGGTTAACAGGGTGGCGACTTCGAAATAGGCTTCTCCTTTCATAGTAACCTTTCTTTCGTTACCGGTAAAGGCAACGGGGTAGGTAAGGGAGCTACCGGCGTTGAGCCATACCCTGGTACCATCGGGTAATACTACCTGGAACTGGCGGCCCCTGGGGGTACTGATGGTATTGGTGGCCGTGAGGGACGGTGTTTCTTTGGAAGCCTGCTGGTAATTAAGTTGTCCATCGTGCAGCAACACCTGTGTGTTGCCCTGGGTGGCTACGGTTCCCTGACCGGCACTGTCCAACACGAGTTGGGATCCGTCGGCAAGGGTGAGGATGGCGCCAGATTTACCAGGGGCGGCATCATAAACGGGAAATGATGGCCGCCCCTTGACGGTAATCGCATTATTATGCTGTTGGAGGGAAAACCAGGTAATGGCGCCGGTGAGCAGCAGGAATACGGCGGCTGCGGCCCAGCGGTTACGTCGAAGCCAGTTCAGGCGTACTACCCGCTGTTGAGGCTGCGAGATACGCTGCCGCAATTGCTGCAGGATGATCTCCTTTTCGCCGGGTGCTGCGTTGCCGGTTGTTTCTTGCAATAGCTCATCGATCTTATGCGGCAGGGGGCTATCGTTTTCCCTGATCAAATGCAGGAATTCGGCGAGTTCTGCTTCTGTAAGCAGTCCTTCCCGGTAGCCCTTCCATAATGTTTCAAATCTATTCATACGATGTGCTGTTGGTAAAGACGGGGTTTATGAGGGCTGGTATGACAAGCTGGAAAAATATTTTTTTACTGCCATATTTCCAGCAGGGTCATGATGAGCAAAATGCCCTGCGCATGGGTGAGCAGGTATTCGCGAATGGCAGTCAGGGCGCGCGACATATGGGTTTTCACGGTGTTCTTAGACACCTGCAGGTGTTGGGCGATCTCATCCTGCGTCCAGCCACTTTCGCGGGTCAGCAGGTATACCTGGCGTTGTTGTTCGGGCAGTTGAGCGATGGCTTTGTGCACGAGCGTCTGCGATTCCTGGTAGAGCAGGCGTTGATCGGCCCCGAGGGGACTTTCTGTGAACCAGGTTTGAAGGTGTGTGGCGAACGGTTGTTCGTTCAGTTTCTTGCGGAGCTCGTCGTAGATATGGTTGCGGGCAACGATAAACAGAAAGCCGGTAAAATTGTCTTTGTGGGGCAGTTCTTCGCGCACGAGCCAGAGCTTGAGGAAGATCTCCTGCACCATATCCCGGGCGATTTCGCGCGATTTGGTGAGGGTAAAGGCTACTTCATAGATGCCCTGCCAGTAATAGTCGAAGAGTTGTTCAAAGGCCGCCCCATCGCCGCCTGCAATGCGCGATAACAATTCTTTTTCATTATGTAATGGGTTGATAGGCACGGGTTACTGTCCTGCAATTGAAAATTAAGGCTTGATGAATATATGTTCCAGGACAGGTTTAGGCTAAACGGTAAAGATACATAAAAGCAGGGTTTTTATCCGTGCAATAGGGCAGGGTAGGCAAAAGCACCAAAAAATGATTATCTTGATCCGGTTTCGTATATAGCTAACTGTTCCATAACCCACACCCTCAACGTGAAACAGCTCCGCATTAACCAGGCAACTGCCGCTTTATCCGGCGCCCTTATTATTATTCTATTTACGTGGTTTGGCCTGAAGGGTCAACGATACTTTCCGCAGGCATCCCTGACAGCAACCACTGCGCCATCACTGACAGATCCCGATATGACGGCGACTGTGTTGCCACAGATAGATCCCGCTATTGATGCGGAGATTTTGCCGCCGGGTACAGCTCCTGTTATTACCTCTTTTTCGCCCTTGTCGGCTCATGTTGGAAGCACTGTGACCATTGCAGGCAGCGGGTTTGACGCGGTGCCGGAAAGCAATGTGGTGTATTTTGGTGCGGTGCGTGCCGTTGTTCAGTCTGCCTCTACCAGCTCTCTGGTGGTAACCGTGCCGGCGGGCGCCAGCTATGCACCGATAAGAGTTACGAGCTTTCAATTGAATGCCTGGTCGGCCCAACCCTTTGTGGTTACGTTTGCCGGCGGCGGCAGCATCCATGCAGCTTCCTTTACAGAGAAGATTGCGCTGAACCTTGCACCGGCTATTCCGCTCCATATTACACAAGGCGATATCGATGGCGATGGTAAAACCGACCTGGTGGTAACGAAGGCGGTGCTGGGATCGGCAGCCGATAGCGGTTTCCTGGTATTCAGGAATACCAGCACCACCACCACGGTTTCATTCGCGAACCCTGTTGCCTATTCCATGCGCCAATGCCGCGCTACTGCCATGGAGGATGTGGATGGTGATGGGGTGCCCGATGTAGTGGCGGTGGGCGGCGATTCGATCTATCTATACAAGAACAATTCAACAGCCGGCAATATTTCGATTAGCCTACAACACCGCAAGGTGAGTTATGCCGCCCTGCTGGATGTGGCGTTGCGCGATATGGATGGGGATGGTAAAACCGATGTGATCGTTCATAAAATAGGGGCGGAGGAATTTGACTACTCTTTTGTCTTTGCTTATCCTAATACCAGCACTGCCGGTACGATCAGTTTTAGCAATTTTACCAATTCCAGTTCCCTATCGGGGCAGAGCCGCTTTTTACAGGTGGCAGAACTTAATAATGATGGCAAGCCTGATATGCTGGCAAATGCGATCATCCGCAATAAAAGCACGAAAGGAAATATATCGCTGTACGACCCGGTAGGGTTGAGTCTGCCCTGGCATGCTGCTGCTGCCACCGGTGATATCGATCAGGATGGATTGATCGACCTGGTGTACATCGACAGCATTGCGCACAAAGTGAGTGTTGCACGCAATGTGTCTTCGGGCGGCACTATCAGCTTTGCCGCACCTGTAGAGCTCATCGCTACAGCGTCGCCCGATGGGGTGGCCATCAATGATCTCGATGGCGATGGCAAAGCCGAGATCATCCTGGCGTTGAGCAACTATAACTATGGCGTATTTAAGAATATCAGTACGGCTGGTTCGCCGGCATTCTTACCCATGCAGGCCTTTAAGGCTGGCAACTATCGTGGGCGGCGGCTGGTGGTAGCTTCAGATATCAATGGAGACGGGAAAGCAGATGTAGTGACGGGCTCTGCTGAAGGCAGGTCTGTAAACGTATTTATCAATGAGGTAAAGGCTGCTCCTGTTATCTATGGTTTTACCCCGACGATTGGTGAAGCCGGTACTGAAGTGACGATCAGCGGCGCCAATTTCGATGGCAGTACGGGCGTGAGCTTTGGCGGGGTGGCTGCGGCTTCTTACCAGGTTGTTTCTTCTTCGACGATAAAAGCCACTATAGGAACAGGTGCTACCGGTGCCGTGGTCGTGACCAACGCGCAGGGCGCTGGTGAACTGGGCGGCTTTGTATTTGGACTGCCTCCCCGGATAAGCTCCATCGCTCCCTTGCAAGGCCCCATTGGCGCTACGGTTACCATTACGGGCGATCATTTCAGTCCGGTGGCTGCAAGCAATATTGTTTATTTCGGAGGCGTGAAAGCGAAGGTGAATAGCGCGACCGCCAATGCTATACAAGTAACTGTACCGGTAGGGGCAGGCTATCGTCCGCTTTCTGTTACTACCAATGGCAGAACAGCCAGTTCGACCCAGGTCTTTACGGTGACCTTTCCCGGCGCCACCGACACTTTTTCGCGTGCATCGCTCGCGGGGCCCTGGGAAAAAAATGTCGCCAGCACCTATGAAATGACCGATATGGATGGCGATGGTTTACCCGATATGGTGGGCACCTTGTCTTTTTATGCAGGGCAGGGCGTAAGTATTTTGAGGAATATGAGTGTGCCTGGCAATTTTGCGTTTGGCAACGCCCATATATTTCCCACTGCGGCGCTGAACCGGGTGATAACGGCCGACCTGGATGGAGATGGGCTTCAGGATGCGATTACCACAGGTTCTTCCAATATTTCGGTGCTGCGCAATACCAGTACACCCGGCAATTTTGTATTGAGTGCCCCTACCTATTATAAGACCGGACATTTTGCTACCCGGCCGTGGAATGTACGGGTGGAGGATGTAGATGGCGATGGAAAACCGGATGTGATCGTGGCCAATGACATCAGCCGAACCGTTGCGATCCTGAAGAATATCAGTACAGAAAATGCCATTGCACTTGCGGAGCCGGTAGAGTTCGTTACGCCTGCCTATCCCGATGATGTTGAGTTCGGTGACCTGGACGGCGATGGTAAGCCCGAAATGGTCGTAGCCTCGCCCAGCTATAGGTATGAAATATATGTTTTCCTGAATACCGGAAAGCCGGGTACGATCGCTTTTGCGCCGTATAAGGCCATTCCGATCGGTTCTGCCGGTATAGACGTTTCAGTAGCTGATATGGATAACGACCAGAAAAACGATATCCTGGTGGAGGGGAGTCTGGCGATGTCCGTGCTGGCCAATCAAAGCACGGCAGGTAATCTCTCGTTTACACGCTTGAATTTCCCGGCAGAGAATTACGGGAATGCTAAGGGCATCGGTGATCTCGATGGAGACGGCCGGCCCGAAGTGGTGACGGCGAATGCCTGGTTGGGCTCGAATAAGTGGTTTACCGTTCTCAAGAATAACAGCACGCCGGGTAACCCTTCTTTGCTCAAGCCTACTGTATTTACCCCCAGCGACGAGTACGGTCAACCCATTGTGGTGGATGCGGATGGCGACAGCCTGCCCGACCTCATTCTTCCCTGGGGCAGTGCGACCATTATTTACCGCAATATCATTGGCAAATCGGCCCTGGTGCGGTATTGTGTCAATGGCAATACTTCCATCAAGGCCGGCATCACCGGCAGCGGCTATCAATGGCAGCAAAAAACAGGCAGCGGGTATGTCAACATTGCTGATAACAGCAATTTTGAGGGCGCCAATAAAGAGCAGCTGCAGGTTAAAAGTATTCCGGCCGACTGGGACAGCAAACAATTGCGTTGTATCATCGACGGGAAACATGAAGGGGTTGTGTACAAACTGGTAGCAAGCCCAGCAGTAACGCCTGCGGTGACGATCGCTGCAACAGCTACGACTATTTGCACCGGGGTGCCGGTGACTTTTACTTCCACCATTGCGAACGGGGGGAATCAACCCACGTTTGAGTGGGCGAAGAACGGGTCAACATTCGGCAACAACTGGCATACGGTCACTGTCGATAAACTGGTGGACGGTGATGCCATTACGGCTAAGCTATATAGTAATGCCTTGTGTGCGACCAGTAGCCAGGTTACCAGTAATACGATCAAGATCAGAGTCAATGCGGCTGCAGCCTCTGTGTCTATTGCCGGTAATACCGTGGTAGAGCAGGGCAAGAGCGCCGATCTGACTGCCACGATCGTTAATGGGGGCAGCTCACCGGCAGTTCAATGGCAGGACAGCACCGATACACGTGGCTGGGTCAATATAGCCGGCGCCACCAATAATGTTATTACCTACAAGCCAGCCGTAACGGGCGTGCGGTTGCGCGCCCAGCTTATCAGTAATTCCAATTGCGTATCGACGAATCCGTGGTTGAGCAATGTGCTCCAATTTACCGTAACGGCGGTGACGGCGATCGGGCCGGAGCCTGCAGCCAATTGGGGTATCCGGTATTATCCCAATCCGGTTACGACAGAATTGATCATCGATAGCCTGCGCCGGCAGGATCAGTGGGAATCTGTTGCTGTGACGGGGGTGAATGGCAAGCAGGTCATTTTAACGAAGGCTGTTAACGGACAAAGCAGGGTAGTGGTGCCCACCGCGTCGCTTGCCAAAGGTTACTATGTGGCGATCCTGCGGCGCAAGCGTGGCGCGCCGGTATACTTCCGGTTCATGAAACTATAAGGTCGTCTCTTAAAAAAAACGTCTGCAGGACTTGCGTGCTGCAGACGTTTTTATTTATTGCCGGTATAATTTCTATCCGAGCTTTTCGAGGCGCAGGTCCATGCGCTTATCTTTCTTAAAGTATTCAAGGATCATGACAGAACCTGCCTTGGCCGGGAATACTTTCATGTTGCTGGCCTTGGACTTCAGTTCGATCTTGTCGGTACTGAACTTGGTGCCGTTGAAGCGAATGGCGTTGAAGGTTTGGCCTTTGTATTCTGAGCTTCTTACCCAGTCGCTGTAACAAATGGTGAAGGCGCTGTTGTCCTGTTCGGCTGTCGTGAACTCATAATCGAACGAACCCCACATCTTGAGGTACATGGCGATGGCATGCTGGCTATTGTAGTCGCTGATATTACTCAACATGGCATCATTTTGTTGCTTCTCATAGATCTTAGCGTTGGACACTTTATACTTCTCATTGAACTCCATCAATACCATGTCGGTGATCACGATCTTGGTAACGCCTGCGGTGCTTCTGCCGCCGGCCAATACGGTAAGACCGATTCCCAGTGCACTGGCTTTTCTCTTATAGCCTTCGCCCACCACATAGAGTTTGCCATTGGGCGCTTTGATCAGTTTATGGATAAAGAGGAAACCAACATCATCGATCTTTCCTTTGGAATTCGTAGGGAGGTATTTGGCAAAATCGCCACCCCAGGAGTTGTAGGTTTTGTTAATGATCTTGCCTTTGCCATCGACTTCATAAATAGCGAGGCCGAGGCTGGCATCTTTGGCAATATTGGCATTGCCGGGAAAGTAACTGCCCATTACCACCATTTTACCGGTGCCTGGCAGTTTGATCACGCTGGTAGGCAGGAATTTGTATTCGTTGTCTTCGGTTTCTTCAATTTCAAACTCTTTCTTTTTAGTGACGAAATTGATGCCGATGAGGCTGGCGCCTACTTTACCGCTCAACATTCTTCTTTTCTTCATTACTTCCAATACGATCAGGCTGTCGGTGCTGCCGAGGAACTCCGCCTGCGCATATCTTTCTTCATCATCCGTGGGAACATAGGTCCACTGCTTTTTGTTGGTGGCTGAATAAAAATCCACTTCGTAGGTTCTTTGTTTACCATCGCGCAGCGGCAGTACGGATGCATATCCCTGTTCGCCCAGGTCGAATACGTTCTGATTGGTGCCCTCATCGGTACGGAGGGTTTCATATTGTTTCATCAGATCGTCGGTCCTGCTGTCGTATTCACGGGTATAGGAATATTTCAACTTGCCATCGAGGGTATACAATTTCATCTCCAGCACCTTGGAATCTGTGTTCTTGAACAGGAAGGCCAGGGTAGCGCCATTGTAGGCAGCTTCGAGCAGGAGGATGTTCTTCGAGTCCTGGAATTTGATGTCCTTCACCTTGTTGAGGTTCTCATCCAGGATCTGGAGGGTGTATTCGTTGGTGCGTCTGTCTATTTTATCGCTCTGGTACAGGAAGAAATAACCACGGATCTGGTTATTCTCCATAATGGTACCGCTGTTGCGCAAATAGGTGGAATACACTTTGTCGATGCTCAGTTTCTGCTGCGCATACAAGGTATGGCCGGCAGAACCGAAACAGAGGGCGGCGATCAAAAGCTTTTTAATCATTTTCTGTTGTTTAGGTGGTTCGTTTTGGGTGTTTAATTACTCTTTTACTATCTGGGCGCTTTTACTATAGGCTTCTTTGAAGGGAGCGTAGGCAGTTAGTGTGGCCTGATGACGGCCCAGGAAATGATAGCCGATGGCGGCCATATCTTCCCGGTGCAGGTTTTGTACGAACTGCAATACCAGATTATAGCTGGATGCATAACCAGGTGCGGGCAGGTCGATGCTTCTGCCGAGTGTATGTGCTTTTTGTGCATCGTACATGGCGTTGAACAGGTTGCCGGCGTGGGTTATGAGCCAGGGATCGGCCGGGTTTTCTTTGAGCACCAGGATGGTGAGGTAAAGACTACGGGTGTAATTGTTTGCTTTGTAGGTATGCGCTACCATCTCATACCGGAACTCCTGCCGCAGTTTATTGAACGTGCTTTTGCTAATGACATCGGTTTGGCGGGCCCTGGCAGCCTGCCCGGCCAGTATGGTTTGTACTTGTTGAATGCGCAGCTGGCAATCGGGGTGAGTCTTGAGTGAATCGGCCAGGGGCTCCTCTTCTTTGAGCTCGGCATGGCCTCCCAGCAATCCCTGCTGCTTTGCGATCCATTTCTTTTGAAAAGGATAGCCGGGGCTATGGAACGCGGACTGCAGCGCTTCGGCGGTATTGAACCGGTCGACGTCGATGGTATCGAGCAGGGCGAGGGTACCGACGGCTCCCTGCGGATCAAAGCGGGTATTGCTCATGAGCGCTACCGCTACGGAATCGGCTTCGGATTCGTGGTCGCGGCTATGGCGGCGGTTGCTGAACGTGAGCCCTTTTACGAGCTTCTCAAACTGCTCACGCTTGCCGTACTCGCTGCCTTTTATTTTGCGCAGTTCTTCCTGTATCTCTTTCGAGTTGACCCTGGTAACATAATTATTGATGGCGTTCTCGCTGTGGTTCATGAGGTAGTGCGCTATTTCGTGGGCGATGACGAAGGCTGCCTGACTTTCATTATCGAGCCGGTGAAACAGGCCCATATTGATCAGTATGATGCCTTGCCCGATATAGCTGGCATTGGGTACTGAGGAGCGGGAGAAATAGCAGCGGAAATCCTTGTGCATGAGCACGGGATTGCTCTGGCGGATCTCATTGACGAGCTCATCGAGGTATTGCTGGGCTGCTTTATCGGTATGGATCTCCTTATCATCGAAGCGGGCCTTGATATTTTCCCAGCGGCTCTGGTAGATCTTTTTATAATCATCGCGGTATTGCGTGGGCAGGCTGGCCAGGCGGGCCTTGTGTTGGGCTTCGTATTGGGTGAAGAGTTGCTTCAGGAGGCTTTCATCTTCCTGCGCCGGCTGATAGGGCAGGTTTTGCGCCTGTACCGTCATGTACAGGGTTATCGTACAAACAAGTGAAAGCAGACGTATCCTTAACGGATACCAGGTTTGGCTGGCCGGTTGGCAGGGTTTCATAACGAGGGGTTGGTTGCTATTGCTGCAAATAACGTTAAAAAATAGCTGGTTTCGCCAATCTGGATTGAATAACGTTTATTGGTAGTATTTATTATTGAATTGCCCTGTATGGCGTTTGAATTGTTGTGCGGGTTAACCAACTGTTTTTGGATGGTCTGGGCCTGTAGCTGGTGGGCGGCTGGTGTGCCAATCGCTGGTTCGTGTTTATATTTAGACCAAATTGCCCTTTATTTCGACAAACGGTAAAGATGGGGGCTTTGTGACGCCTTTAAATTGCCTAACTTTATTGCACTCAAAATGAAATCCTTATGGCTCTTTTTAAGCTTACTGTAAACGGTAAAGAACGGCAGGTGGACGTAGAAGCCGATACCCCGTTGTTGTGGGTATTGCGCGACAGCCTGCACCTGGTGGGTACCAAATACGGTTGTGGGGTTGCACAGTGCGGCGCCTGTACCGTGCATATGAATGGTGCGGCCGTGCGTTCGTGTATCCTTCCGGTATCGGCCGTTAAATCGCCTATCACTACGATCGAAGGTTTGTCGGAGAACGGCGACCATCCTGTGCAGCAGGCCTGGGATGAGGTAGACGTGCCGCAATGCGGTTATTGCCAGGCAGGACAGATGATGACTGCTGCCGCCTTCCTCAAAACTAATCCGAAGCCTACCCTGGAAGAGGTAGCCAGTGCGATGCACGGTAATCTTTGCCGTTGTGGCGCCTATCATAGAATCCGCGAAGCCGTTTTAGTAGCCAGCAAAAAAAAGTAACACATGGAAAGCACTCAACAACATACTAGCAGAAGGGACTTTCTTAAATGGTCCACGTTCACTGCCGGGGGCCTCGTACTGGGCTTCAAATGGAGCGGCGCTGAGGCACAAACTGCCGAGGTGTTTGCTGCCGCCCCCAGCGCCGCGCCGGTGGCGATGAACCACTATCTGTCGATCGGTACCGATGGTATCGTTACGATCTTTTCGCCCAATCCGGAGCTGGGGCAAAACATCCTGACCTCTTTTCCGATGATCGTAGCCGATGAGCTCGATGCGGACTGGAAGCAGGTGAAAGTGTTGCAAGCTCCTTTCGATAAACGCTTTGACCGCCAGTTGACCGGTGGCAGTGGTGCGGTGCCGCATTCCTGGCCCTTGCTGCGCAAGGCCGGCGCCACCGCACGCGCCATGCTTATTGCTGCTGCCGCTAAACGCTGGGGTGTTCCTGAATCGGAATGTACAGCCAGCGACAGCTTTGTGATCCACACACCCAGTGGCAAGAAGCTGGGATATGGTGAGCTGGCAACAGAGGCTGCCGCTATTCCGGTGCCCACTACGGTGAAGCTGAAGGATAAGAAGGATTTCAAACTGATCGGTACTGCCGTGAAGAATGTCGCGAATAAAGATATTCTAACCGGTAAGCCATTATATGGTCTTGACTTTTACCGCGAGGGGATGTTGTATGCGATGATCCAGCGGCCACCGTCTTTCGGTACCAAGGTAAAATCGTTCGATGCGACGGCGGTGAAGGCTATGCCAGGCATTATCGATGTGGTGCAGACTCAGAATGGCGTTGCTGTGGTGGGCAAATCGACCTGGCAGGTGATGAAGGCTAAGAAAGCACTGAAGATCACCTACGAGAAAAGTGGCAATATTGAATCGTCTGCCGATCATGATAGAATTTTCCTGGAGCAACTCGATCATGGCAAAGCTGTTGTTAAAAGACAGGATGGCGATGTAGAGGCTGCTTTCAAGAATGCGGCTAAGGTGGTGAAGAAGGATTATCAATGTCCGTTCCTGCCACACAACCCGCTGGAGCCGATGAATTTCTTTGCGCATGTGAAAGAGGATGGGGTAGAGCTGGTAGGCCCTTGCCAGATCCCGGGCAGTGCACGTACAGCTGTTTCCAAACTGCTGAATATTCCGGAAGACAAGATCACGCTGGAGCTTACCCGGTTGGGTGGTGGTTTTGGTCGCCGGTTGTACAATGACTATGTGGTAGAAGCTGCTGAGGTTTCTTCGCTGGTGAAGGCTCCGGTAAAACTGATCTGGTCGAGAGAAGATGATATGATGGGTGGCACGTACCGCTCGGCCATGCGGTATCGCTTTGAGGCGGCGCTGGATGATAAAGGCAATATGATCGGTTATAAGTTGCGGGGTGTTGGTATGAACGACAACAACACTACCCGTGAACATAATTTCCCTTCGGGCGCTATCGACAATCTGCTGATTGAAACGATCAACAACCCTACGCCTATCACCACTGGTGCGTGGCGTGCACCAGTGACCAACTTCCTCGCGTATGCTGAACAAGCTTTCATCGATGAGGTGGCGCAGGCGGCGGGTAAGGACCCGGTTGAGTTCCGCCTGGAGTTATTAGAGAAAGTTAAGGCCAAACCTGTTGGCCGTACGGACTATAATGTAAACCGGATGATCGATGTTACAAAGCGCGTAGCTGAACGTTCGGGCTGGGGTAAAAAGAAAGGTGTGTTCCAGGGTTTCAGTGTTTACTATTCGCACCGCTCTTATGTAGCACAGGTGGCGGAAGTTGTGCTTGAAAAAGGTAAGCCTGTGGTGAAGAAGATCTATGCGGTAGCCGATTGCGGTCAGGTGGTGAACCTGGGCGGCGCCCAGCAGCAGGTGATGGGTGGTATCGTGGATGGCATGGGCCACGCGTTGTATGGCAAGTTCACCTTCAAGGAAGGTGCTGCCGAACAAAACAACTTCCATAATTACCGGCTGATCCGTATGAAGGAGATCCCTGAGATCGACCTGTTCTTTGTAGACAGCGGTTTCGACCCTACGGGATTGGGAGAACCTGCCTTGCCGCCTACTGGTGGCGCGGTTGCTAATGCCATCTTCAAGGCTACCGGCAAGCGCATGTATTCGCAACCCTTCCTTGAGACGGATGTGTTTACCAGCACGAGTGGAAAGAAGACATTCTAAGTCAAGGTTGACATAGACAGTAATAAACAGGGCGGCTGGATAGCCGCCCTGTCCTTTTATCTGCCATTACAGCCTTTCGTACAATTGGCTGGCTGGCTTCATGATAATCAATAGACCATTTTCTGCCTATAACTTGCAATCAATCTGTTGTTTACGGATCAAGAAAAGGATAATACAACAACTATTCATGTAGACCGACATTCGTACAACGAAAACCTTCGTTCATGGATCGGACCATTTCCCCAATGTACACACTGAATTTGTAACCGCCTGTTTACCGCAGCTATTGCGGCAGCTATGGCCCTGAATGGCTCATCAGCAAACCTTTCCTGATCCATTTGGGACGATGTAATACTGCTTCTGCCAGCGGATTTGTCTGGATAATTTCAGGGTAGACAAAAACTAATCATTATGAGAAGAGTTCTATTCTCTCTCGTGGCGATCTTGTTTTTCTGTACCTCCCTACAGGCGCAAACAAGATCGGTAAGCGGTAAGGTCACCGATTCGAAGACCGGCAATCCTATCCAGGGCGCCACCGTTACCGTGCAGGGCAGTGCAACTGCTGTGCAAACCGATGCCAACGGACGTTACACCCTCAATAATTTTCCTTCCAATGCCACGCTGTTGTTCAGCATTGTTGGTTATGGGCAAAAAGCATTGAAGCCGGGCGCTTCGGCCACCTTCGATGTTGCGCTCGAAGAAAGCGCTACACAGCTCACCGAGGTGGTTGTTACTGCGCTGGGACAATCGCGCGAAAAGAAATCGCTTGGTTATTCTACGACCACGTTCAAGACCGACGATATCAACCGGACCTCGCCCGTGAGTATGTTTGATGGCTTGCAGGGCAAGGTGGCCGGCGTGGATATCTCCAACGTGAGCGGTAACCCGGGTGGCTCGACCAAAGTAATCCTGCGTGGCTACAGTTCGCTGGGTGGCAACAACCAACCACTCTATGTGGTGGATGGGGTGCCGGTGAGTGATGTGCGGCCGGGTTCGGAAGGCATCGATCCCGATGGTACCAACAATAAGGGTACCGGGCAGGATATCATCGGCGTTCCGGGTTACGATTTCGGTAATACGGCCAACGATATCAACCCCAATGATATTGAAAGCATGACGGTGCTGAAAGGCGCTGCTGCTACCTCTTTGTACGGATCGCGGGCCAGCAATGGGGTCATCATCATTACCACCAAGAAAGGGAAGAGCGGCCGCCTCAAGGTCGACTTTAGCTCTTCGGCCATCTTCTCCGATCCGTTGATATTGCCTAAGATGCAGGATCAATTTGGTCAGGGATGGGAAGCCTCTTTTATCCCTTCTGAAAATGGCAGCTGGGGTCCACGGCTCGATGGCGTTAATCGCTTGTGGGGTGCCCCGGTCGATAATTCGCAATTGCTGAAACCCTTCTCCTTTGTGAAGGATAATTTCCGTGATGCGTATGAAACCGGCCGCGAGTTCAACAACACGGTCTCGTTCCAGGGCGGTAATAACAATACAACGTTCTTCTTCTCGTATGGCAACGCTTTCAGCGATGGTATTGTGCCGAGCGACAATGACTCGTACCGGCGTAACTCGCTTTCGTTGCGTACCACTACCCGCATCGACCGGTTTACCGGTGAGGGTTCTTTCAACTACGTCAACAAAGCACAGCGATTTGTGGAAGTGGGACAGTCGGCCAGCGGGGTAGGCGGTTCCTTCTTCGAGCAGTTGCTGCAGATACCGGTTGACATTCCAATAAAGGATCACCGCGACTACAAGAACAAGTTCTTCAATGTAGACAACTTCTTTACACCTTTTGCAGAGAACCCTTACTATACATTGTTCGAGAATGGCGGCCGCAGCCGCAACGACCGGTTCTTCGGCAATATCAACCTGCAGTATAAGATCATGGATGGTATTACGATCCAGGCACAACAAGGTATCGACAATTCGAACAGTACTACCAAAACCTGGCGCAATAAGAATGCCCCCACACCGGGTAGCTGGAATGCCGGCAATAACCCGGAGAGTGCGGCACGTTCGGCCGATATCGGCAGCGTACAGGAAGGCTCGCAGAAATATTATGAATACGATACCAAGCTGGATGTGCTCGTCAAGAAACGCATCAATGACGATTTCGATATCGACGCCATTGCAGGGGCTAATTACAATGAACGGGGCAGCGATGTGTTGTATACCTATATTGAAGACCTGGCCCTGCCTGGTTTCTTCGATATTTCGAATGGTGTAAACCCGCCACAAAGTTCGCATTACAAGAGCAAGCAATCGATATTTGGGGTGTTTGGTTCGGCCACCCTGAACTACAAGGATTTCCTCTATTTAACGCTCACCGGTCGTAACGACTGGAGCTCCACGCTGCCGAAGGGCAAGAACAGTTATTTCTATCCCAGTGCCAACGTCTCTGTATTGCTCACGAACCTGCTTGACCCCAGTGTGAAGGAGATCGTGAACTATGCCAAGATACGCGCCAGTCTGGGCCGCACAGGTAAAGATGCTCCCATCTATCGTGTGTATGACGTGATCTCTTCGCAAGTCGTGTTGCTTCCTTTTGGACAGATCAGTTTCCCGTTCAGTGGCGTACCTGGTTATACATTGAACGACAGGTTGGGTAATCAGACGCTGAAACCGGAGATCAGCCGGGAATGGGAACTGGGCGGTGAATTCAAGCTGTGGGACAGCCGCATCGGTATCGATATCGCTTACTATCATAAAGTATCTGATGGGCAGATCATCAATGTACCGATCGCGCCTACCACGGGCTATACTTCTGTAACCCTCAACTTTGGTCAGGTGCGCAACCAGGGTATTGAACTGAGTGCACAGATCACCCCGGTAAGGCTGAAACAATTTACCTGGGATATCAATTATGTGTTTACCCAAAACCGTAACGAGGTGTTGGAACTGCCCACCGGCCTCGATCGCGTTACGCTCAACAATGCGTATGACGCGAACCTGGAAGCGAGACTCAATCAGCCCCTTGGTGTTTTCTATGCGCCATCGGTACGCAGAGATCCGGAAGGGCGTGTGATCGTGGATGCCAATACAGGTTTTCCGGCAGTAACTACGGAAGATGTGTATTTCGGTACCGCGCAAAGAGACTATACCATGGGCCTCTCCAATACTTTGACGTATAAGAACCTGCGGCTCGGCTTCTCCTTAGATTACCGTAAGGGTGGTGTGTTCTATTCCAGCACTTCGGAGCTGTTGCTGTTTACCGGCAACCATTACAGCACAGTGTACAATGGCAGGAAACCTTTCATTATTCCGAACTCGGTCAACGAATCGTTCGACGCGCAGGGTAAGCCTGTGTATACCGAGAATAAGACCGTATTGGACGAAGTGCACCAGGATGATTACTACTATCAGAATTCGAACAGAGGTATGTTTTACGACCGCACGATACTCGACAAAACTTTCCTGAAGCTGCGGGATGTAACGTTGAGCTACACCTTGCCGAGTACCTGGGCCAAGAAGATCTCTGCAGACCGTATCGTGGTGACTGCTATAGGAAGAAACCTGTGGGTTAGTTTGCCCAAGAGCAATAAGATCGTCGATCCGGAGTCGTCGAACTTCGGTCGTGATATTGCCAGTGAGTTTGGTGAGTTTAGGGTTGGTCCTACTCCACGGTCTTACGGTGCCTCTGTACGCATTTCCTTCTAATCTAAAATGGTCTTTATGAAACTGATCAATCAATATAACCTGTACATCTTGTTGCTGGCCTGCGGGCTGATGGCTGGCTGCAGCAAGATCACGGAAGACAATATCGACCCCAACAATCCTTCGGTCGATAAAGCCACTCCGCAGTTGCTGCTGCCTTCGGCCTTTATGTGCACGGCGGGACAAATAGGCGGAGAGTATGCTATCACGGGCGGACTTTGGTCGCAGTACTATACGCAGAGTGCTTTTGCGAGCCAGTACCGTACTATCGATGCCTACAATATGGTTTCTTCTGATAACAATATTGCTTACCGGGAGGTTTTCCGCAATGCCCTGATCGATTATAAGAAGGTCCAGGACCTGTCGGAGGAAGCAAGCAACTGGCCTTTTTACATGATGGCTACGGTGATGAAAGCATACACGTACCATGTGGTCGTTGACCTGTATGACCAGGTGCCTTATTCGGAAGCGCTTGGAGGCTCTACCAACCTGCAGCCAAAGTTTGATGATGGCTATTCCATCTACACAGGTTTGCTGGGAGAGATCAATAACGCTATGTCGAAGAATTACAAAGTGGGTGTTTCTGCGAGTGATGCAGTGAGCGACATCATCTTTGGCGGGGATATGGCACAATGGGAACGTTTTGCCAATACGCTGAAGCTGAAATTGTACCTCCGTATGGTGAATGCCAAAGCGAGTGAAGCGCAAACGGGTATTACGGCCCTGTACACGGCCAATGCTCCGTTTTTAGAAGATGGTGCAGGGATTACCATTTTCGAGGACAGGCCCAATTACAGCAATCCTTTCTATGAACAGAATATACGGCGCCTGAACACCAATGACAACCTGCGCGCCAGTTATACGTTCGTGAGCTGGCTGCGGAAGAACAATGATCCGCGGGTGGTGAGTTATTTTGGTTCGGCCAACCCCGGTACTATTCACCAGGGCGACTACACGAGCAATAACCCAGCTTATGCTTCGGCGGCGGTGTTTGTGCAACATGCTACCGACCCGGTTTGGTTTATCTCTAAGGCTGAGTCCTATTTGATGCAAGCAGAAGCGCGGGCGAGGTATTTTGCCGGCGCCGGCGCGAAGGCTTTGTATGATGAAGGTGTGACAGCTGCTTTTGCCCAGTTGAACCTGACACCGGGTACTTTGCTAACGGGCGCTTATGCTTTCCCGGACGGCGGTACGCTGGAACAAAAGATCGAAGCCATCAGTACGCAAAAGTGGGCTTCGTTTCCCGGTACGCACGACCTGGAAGGGTTCTTTGAACAGAACCGTACGGGTTATCCAAAGAACAGTCCGGTTTATTCCACTGCTCCCACGTATGTGGCTGGTCAGTTTGCTTATTCGGCCAACGGTGTTACCGGTGGGTTGTTTCCCAAACGACTGTTGTTTCCCGAAATAGAAAGAAGCCGCAATATCAATACGCCTGGGGAAGAGCCGATCACTAAGAAAGTATGGTGGGCGAAATAATCAACTCAATCAAACTGTATGAAACAATCTATCATAAAGCTGTCTATGTTCATGCTGGTGCTGGTGTTGTTACAGGCCTGCGCCAAAGAGCCCGACTTCAATTATCCCGAAGGCTATGTGGGTATTTCGAAGGTGGTGGACTTTCCTTCTATCGCGATCAAAGGAGAGCGGCTCATTATCCAGGACCAGGGAGTGCCTTATACGGAGCCAGGCGCCGAGGCATTTTTGAAAGGGCAGTCGGTGACCTATGCTACCAATGGTACGGTCAATACCAGTACGCCGGGTGTGTATGAGCTGGAGTATTCTGCCAGTTCGCCCGATGGGTTTACGGCTACCGATTTCAGAACGGTGGTGATCATGTCTACGGCTGCTGATGTTACCAATAACAATTTTGCAGGCACCTACAACCGGGAGCTGACGGGTTTGAATTCTACCTGGACGAAAACGGGTCGCGGCATCTATGATGTAGAGAATCCTGGCGGTGCGGCGGCTGGCGTGGGCTTCGTGGTGAAGCTGGTGAACTATACAGGAACAAAAGTGTCCATTCCCAAACAACAGGCCTTTGATCCTTCTATTGGAGGTTTGAACACGATCAAGTCGACAAGTGAGGTGTACCGCGCTACAGCGGTGCCGGTTACAGTAGACTGGATCTTGCTGGCGGGTGGTTATGGTAATGGTCTGCGTACTTTCAAAAAACTCTAAAACTTTATTATATGCTCAGGCAATCTTTTACGGTTTTGCTTTTGGCAATGATGGCTGGCTTTACGTTATCCAGCTGCGAAAAGGATGATGAAATTGGTGGTACTGCCGTTGAAAAGTTATCGGGGGAGTGGTGGGTGCAGCTTTCAGTAGACAATGCCCTGGTGGTACCCAATTTCTTTGAATTGCGGACTTACAATACGGCGGACAACGTAGGCAACAAGATGTGGCTGGATGATAATGAGGACCTGTGGCCTTATAAGTTCAAGGTGGATGTGGATCCAACTGCACAGACCTTCTCGGCGACCGATGCGCAGAGCGAGTACACCAATATCAAGGTGACGGTGAAGAATGGTAAGGTATTGTCGGGCGTGAGTAAGGGACCAGTGTCGCAGGCGGTTACCGACAGTATCTATTTCGAGGCCGAGTTCTCGGACGACCCGGGTACTACTTATCAGCTGCATGGGTACCGGCGTACAAGGTTTACGGAGGATGATCATTGAGGGAAGGCAGTGAGGCAGCAAGGCAATCCCGACATGCGTCGGGACATCGAGGTGTTAAGGCATTCCCGACATGCGTCGAGACATCGAGGCAACTGAAGAAGAAAGGCAGCGAGGCTGGAGCAGGAAGGCAATCGCGGCGTGATGACAAAATAGTTAGATTTCGTGTTTGTATTACCGGTTATGTAACCGATTTATGCCAATAGTTTTTCGTATCTTAGGAGGAGCTGGCCAGTTATACGTGGCCAGCTTTGTTTTAGGCTTTCTTTTATGTCTGCGACTCCAAACTATATTATCTCCATTTCGAGCAAACCCTTTGTGGGCTTGCTTTCGCCATTTTACGGCGCAATAAATCAGCGTCTGTACTGGATTTGAGGCCGATCGGCCCGGTGTTGGCCCGGACTTCTCCCGGCATTGAGCCGGCCTTCCTGGGGAATTGATCACGAACATCTCATAAGGTACTATGGAGTAACTATGGAGCTACTATACGAGTGCTCCTGACGGCCTGTTTGGGCACTTTTCCTGAAGACTCCGGGGCCGACAGGGAAATTCTGTACGAGACCTCGACGGCTTTTTCGGGTGTTGGTGCAGGGACTAGTGTATGTGTTGGAGTAATCGGTTTCGATGAACATTTGTGCCAGAAAGCTACCTGTATGGGTTGCTTTTTTCGTTGGGAATACACGTTAACGTCAAACAAGACCTGTCATGTCATGACAAAATATGACAAATGCGCCATTATGAACATGAACATTTTGAAACGACATGGGAAGTTCGGAAATTTATAGAAATCTAATATTTATGGCAAGATATTACGGTCCGGTCAAGATCAGGGGCTCCGTTGGCGGCCTCACTTATTATGAAAACGAGGAAGGGCAATTCGTTAAAGAGAAGGGCAGTCCGCGGGAGTGCAGGATGCAATATGGTGAAGAGTTTATGCGCTCGCGCCGGTATGCAGCCGAATTCCAGGGTGCGACGGCGGTTGCCCGGCAATTGCGGGATGCCATGGGCAATCTGACCATCGGTGTGCGATCGATGCGTGCGTCGTCGAACATGACGACCTGGCTGTTATCTGTGGCGCATACGGACCCTGTGAGCGACTGGGGCGAGCGGAAGGTATGGTTGGGTGATCTCTCGCTGTTGCAAGGATATGAGTTCAATAAAAACAATAAGCTGGACGATGCGCTACCGGTGCCCTTGTGGGATAACTGCCGGTTGGTGGATGGAAAGGCTACGGTGAAGCTGCCGGGTTTTCGGTTGCGCCGCAAGAAAAACCTTCCTGACAATGCCTCTCATTTCAGGATGGTGAGTGCAGTATTGTACCTGGATGCGGGAAAGAAGACCTATAAGCGTGATTTGAAGGAGGGGACGCTATGTGAGATCGGCAATAAAGCGGGGCCAGCCTTTGAAGCGGAGCATGAGATCGCCGCTGGTGAGGGCCAGCTTGTTTTGTGGCTGGTGGGTATTGAATACCTGGGCATGGGCAAGAAGAGAATGGAGGTGTTGAAAGGTGGAGCGATGCGCGTGATGGGATGTGGGCTGGGAGGATTGGTGGATTATGAGCGGCTGGGGGAGGATGTGGAAAGTGTAGGAGAGGTGCGTGGTGAGCGAGTGGTTGAAAGGAGGGATGAGGATGTGGTTGATAGTGAAGCGTTGGCAGCTTCCATGAATAGTCAAATCAATGAGGCAGACTTGAATAGGAGTTCATCTACATCTGAATGTAAGCATTGCAATATGATATCTGAAAATCTGGGCACAACCATTCAAAAAGTCAGCAGTTATTGGGAAAGCCAGGGCATCAAGCTCGAGGTCGTGCCTCCGCAAGCAATTGTGAACACTATTCAGGAAAATGGGTTGTCTGTACCGGATGACTTCAAGCATTTTTATTCGGTCGTAAATGGGATGCCTTTTTGGCCCGGCTACAGCGAGACGGATGAAAATTGCTTTTTATTTTATGAATTAAAGCAAATAACAACCCTTGAAAAGGACTTGAATAGGATTTCCTGTCTCCCGGAAAAAGACAATGTCTATGTGTTTGCCGACTATATGACCCGATCCTGGTGGTATGGTTACCGGTACATCAACGAGCGCGAGTATGTAATTGGGATCATTCCATACCATGATACATTTACGCCTATCACTAACTCTCTTGAAGAGTTTTTACAGTTGTACCTGGAGGATTCGGAGAGGTTATACCAGTATTAGTGTTATCCTAACATGTTCTCAGCGCAGTTTGGTCAAACTCTTGCTTTCCCATTTACCTAATCCCGTATTGTATTGAATACTATATGCGTGTGATCCATCGGATACAACATAAAAATTAGACGGGGCTGGCAACTTCGGTTCGCCGCCTTTCGCATATGCGGCATTCCCTTTAACTGCGAATATTAATATCGATACGGAAAGGATAAAAGCAGAAATGCTCATGATGATTTTGAAATAATTTGTCATAATAAACTTTTGCATGATTGACATTTTATTAGATGATTGAATAATCCAGAACTCCCAGTAAAGGTAGGTGTCAATATTTCCACCGATAAGCGTCTTTGTACGGGTAAAAAAAAGGTGTTTTCACTGCCAGGAACTAGTATTGAGAATTTCTCTGGGCAACGCCAAGCAACTGGTTAAAGGAAGCGTTCCGTCTCTGGGCATAATTTTGCACGTTGCTGCTACCTCGCCTGATGACCTAAGAAACGCGCTGATTGATTTTTCGAAAATTCAAGACGTTACAGGTGTGGTGACCATGTATATCCGAAATACTTAGATCAAGAAATAGCTCCTGATGCGAACGCTGATTCTTTAGACTTACCGAATTACTGCAACTGCTCCACATTGAAAATGCCCCTGGTCTTTAGTGTGCCATATATTAAAAGCAGATCCCTTCATGGCTGAAGGGATCTGCGAGTAGTTTTCAATATGTATATACTGTTACCAGTTCGGACTTTGTTTTAATGTGGGTGCATTGGAAAGCTCACTGACTACCAGCGGCCAATAATAATTCTTAGATGTGAACACCCTGCTCTCCAGTTTGAAGCGCTGCATTTTATAATTCACTCCCCCTACTACCATTGTGCCGGTAGGATCGGCTACAGGCCGCATTCCATGCGCAGCTCTTTGCGTTCTGGCATAAGGCCACACATCGGCAGGTGTAGGCGACGCTTTGTAGGCTGCTTCCTGGGCGAGCTCCGAAGGTGAATCAGACTCGAGGTTCCAACGGGCATAGAAGTAGCGTTTGTTCTCGTAGAAATGTTCTACGCGGCGTTCGCGCTGTATGTATTTGTGTAATTCTTCCTCATTAAGTCCGGGTGGTACAGGGGCCATGAATGAACGTGCGCGCAAGGCATTGAGGATCGTATAGATCTCTGCGCTGGGGCCACTGTACTTATTCATAGCCTCGCAATAGATCAACTGGATCTCGGGCAGGCGGATGGAAGGAAAATGGAGGGGCCAGCTGCCACTTCTTTTCCAGTCTTCATGATAAAACTTGCGTAAGTAGTAACCGGTAGAAGTAGCATTGCTAGCCCCGATCTTATCGGCGCCGGTGGCTGTATTGATAATCTTGTTTTGATACGTACATCCGTGGTACATGATATCGGAATAAAAACGGGGGTCGCGTTTGTCATAAGGCAGGTTGGGGTCCCATCCTTTGGCGACCGCCTGCGGGTCGTAGGTAGCATAACCAAATCCGTCATTGCCGACAAATTCGTATTCATCCACCTGTTCCTGCAGGGGTTGGAGTCGTGAGCCGCCGCCATAGGAGGGAGGTATGTGATCACCCTGCCAGGACTCTGCCTTGTTGTTGGAGATGATCAATATCCATTCGTTTTGGATCGACGCCCCATCGATATAGATCTGCTTGATGCGGGCATATACCTTGTTGTTACTTTCGGCCTGAAAATCGCTGCCTTTGCCCATATACAAGCTATACCTGGAGTTGCCGTTGTGCTTGAGGTCCATCAAGGCTTTGGCGGCATCGGCTGCCAGTTTCCATTTTCCCTTATCGTAGGACGCATACTGATCCTTACCTGCCCGGGTATCATTTCCCGGCAATTTGCCACCATTGTAGAGCGGGCTCGCATTCATATACAGCACGATTGCTTTCAGGGCCATAGCTGCGCCTTTGTCAATTCTTCCATATTCAATGTCACGGTGACGAGCGGGCAATTGTTCTATAGCGAAGTTGAGGTCGGCAAGGATTTTCTTCACGAACTCGGTCCAGGGCTGCCGAACGAATTGTTCATTAGCTGTGAGGTCGGCCACATGGTCCATGTACACAATGTCTCCATACCAGCGTGCTGCGAGCCAGTGAAAGTAGGCACGGAAGAAGTGTGCTTCGGCTACCCTGTTCCTGAGGTCGCCCGTGTCGAGCGGATTATCGGGTGATTTGTATTTTTCCACGCCGGTGATGAACACGTTGGCTTTGCGGATAGAGTTGTAGAAATCGTTCCAGTACATACCATTTGCCTTGCTGGGCATGCCAATGGAAGGACCGAAGCCACCGAAGTTGAATTGATCGGGTATGGCTTGTTCAACCTGTGTTCCCTTACATTCATCCGTGATACCGGAAATGGAAAAGTCTTGCAGGCCTACGATGCCGCGGTCGCGGTCGCGCATCTCGCGGTAGAGTTTGTTGGCTTCGCCGTTTACTTTGTCCCAATTGCTAAAGACGGTTTCTTCATTTATTTTATTGTCGGGCTGCCTGTCGAGAAATTTATCGCAGGAGGTCGCCATTACAATAAGACTGAGCCCTATATAGGAGATGTATTTTCTATTTTTCATAATACGCAGATTAAAAAGTTACGTAAACACCCATGTTAAATACTTTCTGAATGGGATACCAGTCGCCGCCCGAATTGGTTTCGGGATCTACATCGAATTTTGATAATTTATCAAAGGTGAGGAGGTTCAATCCCTGGAGGTAAAAGCGGGTTTTGGTAAAACCAAACTTTTTGAGGAACGTATTTGGGATAGAATACCCTATCTCTACACTTTTTAGCCGGATGTAGGAGGCATCCATCAGGAATAGTGAGCTATTGGGATTTTTGTTGTTCAGATAGGTGCCGTAATGCAGGGCTGGATAAGTAGCTGTAGCGGCTGTAGACGGCGTCCAACGATCGAGGTGGATCTTTTTTACCCTACCAATGATGTCCTGGCCATAAGTAGGAAAGTCGTAAGCAGCGGCCTCTGTCAACTGTACGCTAGTTCTGGTTGAGCCCTGGAAGAGCAAGCTAACGTCAAATCCCTTGTAGGAGGCGCCTACTGGAATGCCAAACTGTATTTCGGGGTTGCGTGGGTTGCCCATCGCTACGCGGTCTTCCTGGTCGGTGATCTGACCGTCCCCGTTCTGGTCTTTGTACACCACATCTCCGGGTATCAACTTATCATACCATTTCTGGTAACCGCTGGCATTGAGCTGATCAGCTTCTGCCTGATCCTTTATGAAGTGATCAAATACATAGACGAATTGCTGCCCGATGCGTTTTCCGGTGCGACGTGCATAATCCACATTCTTCCCATTTGGTGCAATACGATCTATTTCATTGATGAAGATGATCTTGTTCCTGGCGAAGGACACATTGGGTTTGATGTAATAGCTGAAATTCTTTCCAATTTTATCGTTCCAGCCTACCTCGAGGTCGAAGCCTTTGTTGTCTACGATGCCGAGGTTGAGTTGGGGAGAGCTTTGACCGACCACTGCCGACAGGTTCCTACTGCCATTAGTGCCGGGCTGTGTAAGGATATCGTACCGGTGCTCCTTGAACACATCTAAAGTAAAACTAAGTCTGTTCTTCAAGGTCCTTAACTCCAAGCCGATATTGGCCTTTTTGGCTTTTTCCCAGGTGAGATCGGGATTGGCGAGCGGACCCTCAAATACATTGGCTGGTACTCCGGAGATGAGGTCCATGCCCAGGTTATAGGTGTTGCCATCCACATTGAAGAATTGCAGGTAGCCAAACCTTTCTCCCGGCAGCTGATCACTACCTACGAGTCCAAACGAACCACGGAGTTTGAGGTAGTCGATAGCCCAGGATTTTTTCATGAATGCTTCGTTGCTGATGACCCAGCCAGCGGCAACTGCAGGGAATAAGCCATAGCGGCGACCTTTGGCAAAGTTTTCGGAGCCATTGTAGGCTGCATTCACTTCAAAAAGGTAGCGTTCATCGAAGTTGTACGTGGAACGGAATGCCAGCCCCTGGTTGGTGAATGGTACGTCGTTCTGATAGGTGCGTTTTTGCTGGGTTCCCAGCAATAGTCCGGATACATTATGACGGCCGAATGAACGGGCATAGTTTAAGGTAACCTGTACATTATTCTTGCGTTGCGGTGGAGGCGTCGAGGCATTGTAGCCATTGTTCATGGTATTGTTCTCAACGCGACGGGGTGAGCCATAAGCGCCCTGGTAGTGCCCGCCATTCATGAACACATCGACTCCGTCTTTGGGAAAGAATGTAGCATAACCTCCATATTCCCGGTAGCCTTCCGTTTCGTGTGGGATGGTTCTGTCGACGGTATTGCCGGACTGTATATCGTATGAATATTGTACTTCAAAAGTGAGCCCCTTGGTGATGAAGTCGAGCTTGTGGCCCAGTGCAAAACTTCCATCCATGAATGTTTTGTACTCGTTGATGAAACCAGAGTAGGCTAACTCACCGAGAATATTGTAACGATAGAACTGTGTACCGAAGAGCAAGCCTTCGGGATGTTTGGTGATGTACGATTTATTGAGAGGGTTATCGTTGTTCTCGAGTATAACCGGATAAATCGAGGGTTGTGTATTGGCTATGTTCACCACCCTGGCGGCTGTGGTGCCGGGTGCGATCCTGTTCTGGATACGACCTCCAAGGTTGAGCTTTGCATATAAATTATCGGTGATGTTGATGTCGATATTGGACCTGAAATTGTAGCGCTTGAACACGGCGTTGGTATTATAGTTTCCCTCTTTGGTGTGCTTATAGTTACCATTCTGGTTCATATAACCTGCCATTACGAAGTACTTGACGACCTTGTTGCCTCCCTGGATGCTTAGGTTGTAGTCTTGCTGCATACTTGGCTTAAAGGCATAGTCGAACAGGTCGATATCGTATCCGAGCCCATCAGAGTTATCGCCTTTGGCTTTCCGGTAATTTTCTATTTGTTCAGGTGTAAAAAGAGTGACCGACTTTTTATCATTCAACATTGCTTCATTATACAGCATGGCATAGTCGGCCGAACCGAGGTATTCCGGAAACTTGATAGGAGAGGAGAGGCCGGTAGCGGCTTTGAAAGTAACGTTGGCTTTGTCCATG
Source organism: Paraflavitalea sp. CAU 1676 (assembly GCF_029223285.1). Taxonomy (GTDB): domain Bacteria; phylum Bacteroidota; class Bacteroidia; order Chitinophagales; family Chitinophagaceae; genus Paraflavitalea. The sequence continues at coordinate 651,062 of NZ_JARHUJ010000002.1, forward strand.
ACCTTACCCCTGCGGGTGGTGACCAGGATAACGCCATTGGCTCCTCTTACTCCATATACCGCTGTGGCTGATGCGTCTTTGAGAATTGTAAAGGTTTCCACTTCTTCAGGGTTGAGGTACTGGAAATCCCTTTCAATGCCATCGACCATTACAATGGGCTTTTGGGCATTGTTGCCGGTATTGTAGGTAGACATGCCACGGATGAAGATCTCACTCTGGTCGACACCTGGTTCGCCACCTATGAACTGGTTTACCATGAGGCCTGCCATACGACCGGCCAACGCGTTGGATAAATTGGTGGTGGGGCTTTGCCTCAGCTCGGTAGTGCCAATGGAAGTAATGGCGCCAACCACGGATATCTTTTTCTGTGTTCCAAAACCTACGACCACAACATCGGCCAATGCCTCTGCATCGGGTTTCATAGCGATATCCAGCAGGGTTGTGTTCTTTCCGATCCGGACCATTTCCGGCTTGAATCCTACGAAGGAGAAGGTTAATACTCCATTGTCGGGAACATTGATGGTGAAGTTCCCATTCTCATCGGTAGTGACGCCGGTTTTAGAGCCTAATACCGACACGGATACACCATGCAGCGGTTTGCCAGCCTGGTCCTTTACCTTCCCTTTGATCTCAACAGGAGGAGCAGGTGGCGGAGCGTTGGGCGTTTTTATTTCTTCCTTTTTCTTGATGGTGATAGAGTTCTCGGTGATCGTAAACATCAGCGGCTGATCGCGGAAACAGATCTCCAGTACCTGAGGTATTGTGGCATTTTTGACCTCGACGGTGACTTTTTTGGCCTGACTCAACAGTTCATCCTGGTAGAAAAACTGGTAGCCGGTTTTGCGATGAATCTCTTTGAATACTTTTTCCAATGTAGTGTTGCGCTGAGATATGGTAACAGTTTGCCCAATCGTTTTAGCACTTACCTGTAAAAAGGCAATGAGCATGATTGCTGTTAATCTCATCATCAGCCATGTTTTGGTGAAAACCCGTGCAGGTGTCTGGGTTAATGCAAGTGGTCGTTTTTTCATATTGTTTAGCAGTTGATGTGCAATGAGCAGTCGATGTTTGCCGGTTTATACAAAAGATTTCCTGTGCATGTGGCACATGCATGCGCAACCTGGTGCTGAACCTGGCTATATTCTTATTTACTGTTTGGTGTTACTGTGGATTGCTGGTAACTATTACCTTTCTGCCATCAATACTGAAGTGCACGCTGCTTCCCTGCATGATCTTCAATACCTGGGCGATGTTATTTTTGCGGCTTACTATGCCGGAAAAATGCCCGGCGGGGATTGGTCCTTTGTAGACTACGTCTACATCATACCATCTCGCTACCTGCCGCATGATCGTTTCAATGTCTGCTGAGTTAAACAAAAACCAGCCGTTCTTCCAGGCCATCACTTCTTCTGTATCGGCTTCTTTTATATTTATCTGTCCTGATCTTGTTATCTGAGATTGTTGTCCGGGCAGGAGCAACTTTTTCTGACCACCCTGGTATATTTTTACCGATCCTTCAAGCAGGGTGGTATTGAGTGTATGTTCATCCTCGTAGGCCATGACGTTAAAATGCGTTCCCAATACCTTCACCGTGGCATCCTTTACGGTAACTGTAAATGGCATCGCTGCATTTTTTGCCACTTCGAAATAGGCTTCGCCTGTAATGGATACATTCCTTTCTTTACCGGTGAAGGTTACCGGAAACCGTATGGATGATGAGGCATTGAGCCAGACATTCGTTCCGTCTGCCAACTGCAACTGGTATTGTCCTCCGCGAGGGGTAGACAATGTGTTGTATACAATTTCTTCGTTACTATCGCTTCCTTCATTGTAGGCCAATACAGCCGCATTCACATTAATGACCTTAGCGTTTCCCTGTTGGGTGAGTGTTCCCTGCCGGGTAGTATCCAAAATAATCCTGGAGCCATTGGCCAGGGTGAGTACGGCTTTGTCGCTACCTGGAGCAATGGCAGTTTGTGCTACAGGCTGGTTGCTGGTTGATGATTGTCCTGCTTGCCTGCCCGTTAGCCAGAAATAACCACCTGTGCCGATAACCAGTAGAATAGCTGCTGCGGCTGCAACCCTGCGCCACCCGATCGAAGCGGACTTTGTGGCAATAACCGGGGCGACCTTGCCTGACCTGCTTTGCTGCAGGATGGCAGATAGCATTTCCTCACCCTGGCTTTCGGTAAATGGCTGGCTTTGGCTGCTGTACTGCTCCCAGGTATGGGACAACATCTCTTTTGCGCGCTCCTCATTTTCTGGTTGTTCCAGCCATACCATTAATTCATCCTGCTCTGCTGCTGTTGCAGTTTTATGGATAAAAGCCTGAAATAGATAAGCCAGCCTTGAATGATTCATAGTATAATAACATGATAAGACAACGGAAATATCCCAAAGAGGTAATGGATGGCCATATTTTTTTTAATGGCGAAAAGAAGTGGTGATAATCAGGATGAGGATATTGATATTGGTGCGGAGATGGGTCTTCAAAAACCTAAGGGCCAATACCATATGCTTTTTGACGGTGCCATGGGAAATGTTCAGCCTTTTGGCTATTCCTTCATGGCTGATGCCTTCCTGCCGGCTGAGGAGGTATACATTTTTTTGCTGTGGTGGCAGTAATTCAACGGCTTCTTCGAGGAGCTTTCCGGCATCGGGTGCTGTATTACCAGACATTGTTTCGTGTTGGCCGCTGACTGCCTGGTGTAAGACGGTGTCGGTCCATTGTTTCTGGCGGCTTTTTTCGCGGGCTATCTGTTTGAGGCAGTTGTAGGCATGGTTCCTGGCCACTACCATAAGATAAGCTTTAAAGCAGCTTATGGCAGGCAGGGTGCTGCGGTTGATCCATATTTTCAGGAAGACATCCTGGACAATTTCCTGGGTAAGTGGCTTTGACTCTGTAATGCGGTAGATGAAATCGCCCAACTGGTTGTAGTGCAATTTAAACAGCTGCGCGAAGGCTTGTTCATCGCCTTCGGCTACCTGCACGAGCAGGCTTTTTACATCATTGATGGAATGAGTAGACAAGCAGTTAGTTTAGTTCGTTTCCGGGTAGACCGGGACTAAATTAAAGATTTTTGGTTAAAAAGAAAGCACCGGGGGAATTTCTAAGTATCTGGGGCTAATACTGATTTTTGTGAAAAATTGAACCCTCAGTTGATAATACTCATGATTGAATGTACATTCAATGACTGTATTCATTAAATATGCCAACACTAAAAAGTCTTAAAAACGCCCTGTCCGTATTAATTGCGGTACTGTTGACGAACAATTTCTGCGTTGCCCAATCAAAAGATACTACGGACAAAGTCTCCGTGACGGTTGAGGTGATATCCAAAGGCAGTTCTGATTATTATAAGGAGAAAGCAGAAGGCTATTTTATCAGAGCATCTGTATCAAATACACAGGACACGGCCATTAGCTTTGTAGTTATGACTTGTTCGTGGCCAAGTGATAATTGGGCAACCAATAATCTAGCTATTTTAATGTCGGGGCGTGGGTGTGATAGCAACTCCCCGGAAAGAATCACGCTGGAGCCTCAGCAATCGATCAGTTTCAATGGGTTCATCATGGATACCCATCAAAAATTAGCGGGCAAAAAATTCAGGTTCGCATTCTTGTATTATGACAATTTCGATGACCTGTTGGTGTTTTATAAAGAAAGAAAGCCCAAGAAAGAAATTCCAGCATTTTGGAGTAATGAAGTTCGATTGGAAGACAACATCTTTAGCTATAAGGTTGATACTGTTACAATTTCGGCTAATCCGAAATTAGCTAAAAAATAAGGGGCTGTTCACCTGTGATATTTTCCCTGGCCGTGCGAATAATGATCAGCGCAATCATTATTTATGGGAAAATATCTTCTACCGATCTCCATTTGGCTTTTAACCGTTTTGTTAAACGGCCCCCTGGCACCTCCGGTTTCCGCTGTTAGGGATGCTGTGAGCGAGATACCCCTGTTTTTCCTTATTTTGGCAGCGCCAACGAGCCTGTCAGGATTCCTTACCATCAATCTATTACGATGCCTGTAGCCAGCAATCCCCCATCTTTTCTCGACCTGGTGGAGGCGCACAAGGGCATCATCTTTAAGGTTGCCAACGCCTATTGCCGCGACGCCGAAAACAGGAAAGACCTGATCCAGGAGATCATGGTGCAGCTGTGGCTATCCTTTTCCAAATATGATGATCGATATGCCATCACCACCTGGATGTACCGCATTGCCCTGAATGTGTCTATTTCCTTTTACCGTAAGGAAAGCCGTCGCGGCGACATCAATCATCCCTTACCAAATCAGCTATTAAGTTTGAAAGAAGAAGAGCAACCTTTCGATGGGCAGGCTGCTATCGATCAGTTGTACCGCTTTATCCGTGATCTAAAAGAGATCGACCGCGCCGTGATGCTCCTGTACCTTGAAGAGAACGATCAGCAAACTATTGCAGACATCCTGGGCCTTTCCGTATCGAATGTTTCGACCAAGGTAGGCAGGATCAAACAGCAACTGCGGAAATCATTTACTCAACACAAAATCGATCAAGATGGAAGATAAAGACATTCTCACAATGTGGCGTTCGTACGACGAAAGGCTGCAAGAGAGCCTTACCCTGAACAGGAAGAACGCCGAGGAGATCACGCGTATGAAAGTGCAATCATTCCTGGCCTCCATGAAGCCGATGAAGATCTTTACGCTCATTGCAGGTATCCTGTGGGTGCTGCTCGTTGACTTTATCCTGGTGGCCAGTTTCCGGTCGGCCAGCCCGTTCTTTTATGTGTCGATGGGCATCCAGGTGTTGCTGACCAAACTGGCTATTGGTGTTTACATCTATCAGCTCTATTTATTGAATCGCGCAGATATCGGCGAGCCGGTGCTCGAGACCCAGGAAAAGATCGCCCGTCTGCAATCTTCCACCATTTGGGTTACCCGCTTATTGTTCCTACAACTGCCGGTGTGGACCACTTTCTTCTGGAGCAAGCGCCTGTTTGCAGATGCGAATGCTTTGCAAATCGCTATCCCGGTGGTGATCGCAGCATTGTTTACCTGGGCGGCGGTATGGCTGTTCATCAACATTCGCTTCGAGAATAAGGATAAAAAATGGTTCCGCCTGATCTTCCGCGGCAAGGAGTGGGACCCCATGCTCAAAGCCAATGACCTGCTGCACCAGGTGCAGGATTACAAGTGATTTACTTCGCTTCTACGAGTTGCTTGATCTGGTCGAGGATCGGCTGCCAACCCAATCCATTGTTGTATGATTCTTCGTAGCGCCTTTGTCCCTCCGCTACTTTTGCATAATCGCCCTGCGTTACGGTGAACAGTGTTTGCCCGTTCTGTGGCTCGAGCGTATAGGTTACGGTGAGGTAATTCTCGGAGGTGTCATCGATATTCGAGTTGGGATCGATGGTGGTATAAGACAGGAAACGGTCGGGTTCGATCTCTACGATACTCCCTTTTACAAAGACCATGGATTTGCCTTCGTATTCGCCCACCCAATCGAGAGAACTGCCGGGCTTCCAGTCGGACACGGTTTCGCATCCAAACATATATTTCTTCGTTTGCACCGGGTTGACGAGGGCATCCCAAACGATGTTGGCAGGGGCATCGATGGTAATGGTGTTGGTAATAATTAGTGGCTGGCTCATAACTGTTTTGTTTTTATTGACTACACAAACCTAGAAAGAATATAGGGGGGCGGATTGCATTTTACGGATTATTTCTTGCGGTAGCCGGAGTAATGCCAAATTTCTTGCGGAAGGCATTGCTGAAATGCTGGGGGGTGGCATAACCCAGCTCGTACGATATCTCGGCAGCTGTTTTGCGGGTGTCGCGCAGGTAACGGTGCGCCAGGTGCAGGCGCTGCTCGGACAGGTAACCAAATACGGTATTGTTGAACACTTCCTTGAACCCGCGCTTCAGTTTGTATTCATTAAGGCCAACGATACGGGCTATCTGGGTAAGGTTGGGCGGATCCTGTACCCGTTCGTTGATGAGGTCGCGCACGGCGATCAGTTTTTCCTTATCGGCCTTATTCTTTACAAACTGCTCCTGCTGCGTATGCTCATAGGCTTCGGCGCAAAGCACCAGCAGTTCAATGCTCTTGGACAGCAGAAAGAGCTTCTTAAGATCGTCGTTGTACTTGCAATGGATGATCTGCTGCAGTACTTGCTGTATGGGGGAGTCGATAGCGCCCCAGCGGCTGGACAACATTACATCTTTACCAGCCAGTATATCGGCAGCAAAACGTTTGAGGCTATCGCTCGCGTTTTGGGTGAACTGGATGAATAACTGCGTGGGGAACTGTATGCCGAAGGTTTCCAGCTTCAGCGTCTTATTAAACACCGTGATATCGAAGTCTTTCGAGTACATGATATTGTGGTGGCCGCCGATGAGGTCGTAGGTTTGCCCCAGTTGCTTATAGGTAAACGCATAGTTACCCTTCATGCCAAAATGCATACGTACCACATCCTTTTGGCTGCTGCCGCTAAAACTGGTGAGTTCCTTAAAAGTTTGCACGCCATGCCCCAATACGATGCCATCGCACTCCCAGGTTACGCTGGTCATGCTGCCGTATTCGTTGCTGATGGTCTTCCTTTCTTCCATGGAGGCTTAAAGGTACAGGCTTATGGCTGCAAGGACATCAGCCTCTACTTTAAATCTGGTGGGATGGGTCGCTCGGTGCCTTTCTGCAAAATACCACCCATTAATGGATCGGTTTTGGAGTTGCGGCCTGTTTCCACGCGTCCGGCATAGCGGCTTTCGAAGTCGGCCAACCCTTTTACGGTGATGGTGATATCGTACCAGCCATGGCTGGTGGCCAGGTCGAGTGAAACGACATTCCTTTGTCCGCCTTTCAATACCACGGTTTTGGCCGCTTGTTTATAGGCATTGTCCTTTATCTCGATGGTTTGCGCCGCTTTGGTGTCGTTGTGCAGTTCGAGTATCAGTTTATTGGCGAGCTGACCTTTTGCTGCGGGAGAAGCCTGATAGGTTGCTTTGATGGCTGGCGCGCCTTCCTTGCCGTTGCCTTTGAATTGCCGGAAGAATCCATTGGGTCCATAGACCTGCAGGAAATAATGGTCCTGGTCGAATTCGGCGATGCGCCAACGATCGGCCAATGATTTGCCGGCGGCCACGGCATAGTTGCGCGACAGCATGGTCTTTCCCTGGTAGCTTTCGGGTGTATAGACCAGGAAGGGTGAACCCACTGCATTTTTTAGGAGCCCGTTGCCGGCTGTAAACTCCAGTTCGAGCGTTTGCCGATCGGTACTCAGCCGGCATTCCGCATACAGTTCATAGGGCAGGGCATTGGCATTGCGGATGCCTTTTTCCTGGTGGGGCATATAGGCGGCCTTCAGCGGATTCGTGTTTGCCTGTGCCACTTCTTCTGCGCTGAGTTTGTAGAAGTTGGAGGGCAGCGGTTTGAATTTTGCTTTATGTATGCTTTCTATAAAAGGATCGCGCTCGATGGGAGCCGGTGTGCTAAAGTTTTCGCCATCATAAGGACGGAATATCGAGGTAAGGTCGCCGCACACGGTGCGCCGCCAGCTGCTGATATTAGGTTCGGTAACAGGCTTGCCCAGTTTGTGCGACAGGAATTGCTCCAGGAACTGCAGGGCAGAGGTGTGGTCAAACACCTGCGAGTTCACCCAGCCACCACGCGACCAGGGGGAGGCGATGACCAAGGGCACCCGGTAGCCGAGTCCGATGGGGCTTTCGCGCATTTCATTAGCGCCAGATGACTGCTGGGCTTTGGTCACGTATTCCACGCCTGTATCGATACCGGGAGTGGTGAGGCCGCTCTGTTTATCTTTGGGATTGGGTGCTACGAATGGCGGTACGTGATCGAAGTAACCATCGTTCTCGTCGTAGGTGAGCACCAGGATGGTCTTTTTCCATACTTCGGGATTCTTAGTGAGGATGTCCATTACTTCGCTCAGGTACCAGGCGCCGTACCAGGCCGCGCCGGGGTGGTCGGAGAAATTTTCCGGGGCCACGATCCAGGATACGGTGGGCAGTTTGCCTTCATTGACGTCGCTGCGGAACTGGTGCAGGATATCGCCTTTGGGCAATTGTACCTCGCGATCCGTATCGCCATCCTTATACTTCAGGGTGGCGAGCTTGTGGTAATCGGGATCGTGCCGGTTGGTGGTAAAGGCTTTTTCGTGCAGGGCCTTTTCGCGTGCCGATAGCTGCCCGTATTTTTCGAGGGTAAAGTTCTTTTGGTCTTCGAGGTTCTCGGTGAGGCGGCGTCTCAATCCGTCGAGTCGCTTTTGTGCTTTAGCGGCCTGCTCTGAACCAGCCACCAGTTTGCTCAATTCTTCTTCCTGTTTGCTGATGGCCGCCTTCAATTTCTCCGCATCTTTTGGGAGGTTATTGATGTAGCCTGCAGCCAGTTTTACATGGTATTGAGAAAAGAACTCGAGGGGGTTGTCGGTAAAGTTGGCGAGCCAGGCATCTTCTTCGCCTTCAAAACCTACACCAACGCTGATCTCGTTCTGGTACACTTTCCACGACACGTTCTGGTCTTCCAGGCGCTCGGGGAAGGTGGTCCAGTTGGCCCAGTTGCCATAATCGGCATCGCCATTCCATACGCGGGCCAGTACATTTTGATCGGGCTTTTCGCGGATGGTGCCCGACCAGAAGTAAAGCCTGTTGGGCGTGGTGCCGGTGAGGGAAGAGCAGAAGTTCTGATCGCATACCGTGAAGGCATCGGCCAGGGCATAATAGAACGGAATATCGTGGCGGTTGTGGTAGCCCATGGTGAGGGGCATTTTTTTATAGTCCTGGTTGCCGGATCGCTTTGCCTGCAGCCAGCCATCGTATTTACCGTCGTTGCGTGCATCGACCTGGTTGCTCCAGGAGTGGGGGAGCGAGTTCATCCAGGTTGCTTTGGTATTGCGGATATCGAGGTGAAAGGGGGCGTAGGTTTCGCCGGCGGCATTGGTTTGCAGCCATACCTTATTCTTGTTGGGTAAGGTGATGGCGCGGGGATCGTTGAAACCCCGTACACCTTGCAGGCTTCCATAAGTATGGTCGAAGGAGCGGTTTTCCTGCATGAGGAAAACGACGTGTTCAGCATCGCGCCAGGTGCTGCCCGGTGCGGGGTTGATGGCCATGGCACGGGCGATGGAGGCCGGTAATACCTGTAACATGCCTGCGCCGCCTGATAATAACGATGCCTTCTTTAAGAACGATCTCCTTGTTTCCATAGTGGAATAGCAATTGGTGAATGAAATGGTTGAAGCGATAAAAGTATTCGATCGTTACCGAATACATCTGAGCAATTTAAGATTTAAAAGGAAAGTAACATTGTGCAATCGTTAGCCCATCAACTTTTTATAGTCGGCCGGACTGAGGTATTCCAGGATATCACCGGGCTGGCATTCGAGTGCTTTACAGATCTCTTCGAGCGTAGAAAAGCGGATGGCCTTGGCTTTACCGCTTTTGAGGATGCTGAGGTTGGCCATGGTGATATCTACTTTTTCACTCAGTTCGGTGAGCGTCATTTTGCGTTTGGCCAGCATTACGTCGAGGTTGACTACGATGGGCATGGGTGCTGGTTGATTAAATGGTTAAGCTTTGTTCTTCTTGCAGCATGCGACCGCGTTTGAAGGCGCGGGCCACGGCCCAGAATACTAAACCTCCTACGATGAATGGTTGGTAGTTTCTCAATGTCTGAATGGGCATCAGCTCAACATCGTCCGTAATGTATCCATGAAACAGCCAACTATTTATATATTGTATAGCTATAATGATCAATGGCGGCAACAGCCAACAGCGGGCTGCCAGCAATAAACGGCTTTCGTTATAGGCAGTAAATATCTCGCCTTTTGAAATATAGATAAGAATCCTTATTGGTACGAACAGTCCAAAGTAAACCAACAGGAGCGCGGCAAGTGTTATTATAATACCCCAGGGGATGGCTGCGTATTTGTAAAAGGAAGCGCTGATGGGAACCATGATACTTATCTCGCGTCTTTCACCAATTTCTTCGCTTTTCATGCGCAATCGGGCTGGTAGTTTCTTGTAGGCAAATTCATTCCAGGGGTCAACACTGTCTGACTTTCCTTGCCAGCCTTGCCATTTTCTGTAAGCAATCCAGGGCTCTCCTTTGCTCACAAACACATTGTTTTCTCCATTGCTTAATGTGAACCCGGGCAGCAATAAGTAGTAGGAAATGTCTGGGCTACTATGCTCTCTTTGATAAAAGGAGTCGACCGATGTGCAATCATTACATTCCTCCAGCTTTGTAAATCCAACTATAGGGCTTTCGATAGAGCTGCCCGACCTGCCTTCATTGATCCTTTTCTGAAGATCTTCTGCCTCGGAACGTTCGTTTAAAAGTGTTTTCCATTCCGAATAGGTGATCGGTTTTTGAGAGCCGTATTCGGGATTGGGCTGATAAGCCATGATATCGCCCTGGACTGGTACCGCCATCCCATCATTATAATGGTCTACCGTTAGCCAAAGGTAGAGGTTGGCTAGTGCAACTATAATAACAACCACAGAAATAACCGGCTTGTTGATGCGGTCAATGAATTCACGGATCATTGAAAAGGAGGTTTAGGCCCCAAGATATCATTATTTATCGATTATCGATAAATAATGGTTGCTTATCGATAGCGTTAGACACCTGTTGCCGAATAAACTGACGGCGGAACACCGGTATGTGTAAATAAATTGCGAAATAATCGATAGCAGGCAGAATATTATTCGGAATAATTCTATCTTTACGAAAATTAATTCTGTATGACTGTTGAACTGGATGACATTGACCTGCAGATACTGGACCTGATGCAGGCCAATGCCCGCATTTCCAACGTAGACCTGGCCAAGCAATTGTCGATGGCGCCGTCGGCCGTGCTGGAAAGGGTCAAAAAGCTGGAACAGAAAAAGGTGATCCTTCAATACAACACAGCGATTAATCCACAAGCGATCAACCAAAAATTGCTGGCCTTCATTTTCATCAAGACCAAGGAGCTCGAGTCGGACGCGAAGATTGCCACTTCGCTGGCAAGGATCCCCGAAGTGCAGGAAGTGCACATCATTGCCGGTGAGGATTGCTTTCTCGTGAAGGTGCGCACCGAAGATTCCGCTTCCCTCATGGCCCTGATGCGGAAGGACATCAAAAAGGTACCTAATGTGATCTCCACTAAAACAACCATTGTTCTCGAAACCGTGAAAGAGCAACAACAAGTGGTCATCCGCAAAACTTAACTTTATGTCATTAGCCGAAAAACAAAAACAATCTTCCTTACTCATCCTTGTCGCCTTTGCCACGGTGTACATTGTATGGGGTTCTACGTATTTTTTTATCGCCAAAGCCGTTGCGCATATCCCTCCTTTCATTCTTGGTATGATGCGCTATATGGCAGCAGGTATTTTATTGCTCCTTTGGTGCGCCATCAAGAGAGAAAAACTGTTCGATCTTAAACAGCTCAAGCACGCTTCCGTGACCGGCATTATGTTGCTGTTCATCGGTAATGGCGCTGTGATCTGGGTAGAGAAAACGCTTCCCAGCTCGCTGGTGGGCGTACTGATCGCCTCACAGGCCATCTGGTTGGTGCTGATCGATAAGGACAACTGGAAAGTGAACCTATCCAACCGCAATACGGTTATTGGCCTGCTGATCGGCTTTGCCGGTGTGGTGCTGCTATTCTTTGAGAGTGCCGCTGATGTGGTGTCTCATGCCGGTGGCGCCGGTTCGGTGATCAGCTTTATTATCCTGCTCGTGGGTATGTTGAGCTGGTCGGGCGGTTCTGTTTATTCCAAGAAACACTCCAGCGGTTCTACCACGGTCAACTCGGCCTGGCAGATGCTCATTGCCGGATTGGTCTTTATACCCGCCACCTTTATCAACAACGAATGGGCTTCCTTCGACGTGAGCGCTGTGCCTGCCGAATCGTGGTTTGCTGCTGCTTACCTGGTCGTGTTTGGTTCTCTCGCTGCGTATAGTGCCTATGTTTGGTTGCTGAGTGTGCGATCGGTTACCCAGGTTAGTACCCACGTGTATGTAAACCCCGTAGTAGCCGTGCTGCTCGGTGTGCTGTTTGCCGGTGAGCACATGAGCTGGGTGCAGATCGTTGGTTTGGCGATCATCCTGACCAGTGTATTGCTGATCAATTTATCCAAATACCGGAAGTCGGGCAATAGCAAGGCCACTGCGCCCGCTAACCAATTCAAGATGGCCGGGCCGGCCGGTAAAGTAGCCTGTGCCGACTAGCCTCTAACATAGTTTTAGTATAGCGATGAAAAACAACGGAACGCATCAGTATTGCTGCTTTTAGCCAGGCAGCTGCACCTACACTGTTCGTTCAACAAAAAACGGGAGGCCTGTTGGTCTCCCGTTTTGCGTAGAATGATGTGTGCCGGCTTGAGAAGCGCCGCATAATGTTAAGCGCCAACTCCCCCGAAACGGCTATCGTCCGCCCGACAACATATACGCCATCACGATATTCCTGATATCATTGGGTAATTTGTTTTGCCGGAAGGCATTGGGTTTACAGTAGCTATAATTCTTCAGGAACTTCAGGTTGTCTTCATTGCCCGCAGCCAGGAACTCGGGCAGCAGGATGCAATAGGTTCGCTGCGGTTTCATTTTCTTCCTGCCTACATACCAGGTCCCTTTCTTTTGGGTGATGTTGATGCGTTGGATAAATCCGCCGGAACCCCGGTTGATGCCGTCGCTGATCGTTAAGATGCTATCGAGCTGTGCGCCGGTGAGCTGCATCAATACGAGCGGGCCGCCATAGGGGAGGGTGCGCAACACCGAGTACTGCGTGACGTTGCCCCTGAGTTCATCATCGAGCCGGATCGATCCGCTGTTGTACATAGCTGCATCGACGCCGGGGGCTGCAAACAGGAGCGAGCGGCTGATGAGGTTGGTATAGTTGGTGGTATCGTTGCGGACTTTACTCTCGCGTCCATCCAGGGGCACGGCAGTAGTCATCAATACTTGTTCGGGTATAAAGCCGTTCCTGCGGGTGATGGTATCTGCCCGCTTCATCCATTTGTCGACGATCGCTTTAGTGGCTTCATCGGAAGGGATGGCGTCATCGATCATCTTGAGGGTCGACTGCACGGTTACCTGTTTAGTGGCCGGCGTAAAGCTGATGGTGTGTATGTACACGGACTTTACGTTTGCATCGGCCTTGCAAATAGTGAGGTTGCCCACTGGCACTTTCATATTCTCGTGTTCGTGCCCGCCCATGATGAGGTGCAGGCCGGGCACCATGGTGGCGAGGGTTGAGTCGGAACGCCGCGCGAGGTGCGTTAAACCGATCACTACATCACATTGCTCACGGATATTCTCGTACACGCGTTTGAAGGTGCTCAGCTCTTCATCGTAGGCGATGTAATCCTTTTTCGTGAAATCGATGGTACTGCCGATGAACCCGACGCGCACTACCTGGCCATCGGGAAATGGAACAGCGCGTATCATATAGGATGGTATCCGGTTGGTGATGCCGTTCTGCGTTTTGGTGAACGGCTCCCGGTTGCCGTTTACCACATGGTAAACATTGCTGTTGATCCAATCGAATGCCGACTCGTTGATGCGCTGTTGCAGGTCGTTGAAGGATACATCAAATTCATGGTTGCCGAAGGTAACCAGGTCGACGCCGGTTTGGTTGAGCACTTCCACCATGTGTTTGCCGGCGATGGGCACTTCAGGGCCACCGGCAGGATCCTTGTATTTGAGCGTGGCGATGAACGAGGGGCTGAGAAAGTCGCCCGCCAGCACCATCATCGTATTAGGATCTTTTTCCTGCAACTGTTTACGCACCGTGGCTACGCGGGCCAGTCCGCCCTCTTTGCCCTGGGCCAGCGGTATGATCTCGTACACGTCATTGATCTGCAAAATGGTGAAGCTGTGCGGCTGCGTGGGGCCCTGGGCCAGGGAACCCATTGGCTGCAAGGAGAACAGGACAATCGATAGCCAGCACGCTGTGCGGTAGCCCTTATTTTTCATAGCATTGATTATTTGGCTAATGTATTGTTTTCGCGGCTGGATGAAAAAGGTTTTTTATACCTTTTTTTAACAGTGAAATGTTTTGGCGGCTGACCATTTTTATTACTTTCACCTCCGCAAATGGAACATACCCGGTTTCATTTTCCGGTCGGTAATCTAAATTATGCAGAAAGCTCTGCCAATTTGTTTCCTTTTTTCGCACGATTAACGACCAATCCTGTACACCTTCCAGGCGCCCGTTCAAAAACAGTACTGTACTTATCCTTATATGAAAGTTTTACGCTCCCTACTGAAACGACACTTCTCCGGATCAAATGGTATTCCCGTATTTTCTCCAGCAGGTGACTCCATAACCTGACCTGCCGGAATGTATAGGCGTACCGGATATAGCAAATCTCCAATTGTTCACTTTAAATTCAGGTTTATGAGTATTAATGAATCAACAGCTGCAGAAGCGCAGGCAAACAACATTGCGCCTACTGCTCCCAAAGGCTACGGCAAATGGTTCACTGCCGAGTACAAAGACATTCCCACCGAACCCACCATTAGTCAACGCAAAGAAGCGATCGAAGCTTATTTCGCTGGCTATACGGCTTGTTACAATGAGATCAAGGGCCGGGAATATACTCCCTATTTCGAGTGGACAGATGAGGTAAGTCTGCTGGCAGATTGCAGGACTTACACGCTGCACGTGTTCGTAACGCCGCCTCCCACCATTATCAAATCGGGAACCCTCAGCGCACTTGCTTCGGCCCCGATCACCGGTATGTCAAGTGGTGATGGTGACGGTATCGATCCGCCCACGCCGCCGCCTCCGCCGCCTCCACGTCTCTGATCAACGTAATCGGATAATACTAAACAGGAATATGTCCCGGAATGCTGCCCTCCCCAGGGTTGGCTTCCGGGACAATATGTTTATTATGACTAACTTTAACCGCCATGGTAAAGAAAGTCAGCCTCCTGTTTTGCAGCCTTTTAATGATCCTTATGCTCCAGGGCCAGTGCCCCAACCGGGACTCCCTTTGGCAGCGGATCGGCGAGTTGCGGAATGATGAGGTGATGCCACCACAAACGATCCGCAGCCGGTTATTCGAACTGGAGCAAAAAATGATTCCCTGCGATGTCTGGCAGGATTCTACCCGGGTATTCCTGTACCGCGCCATTGCCAGCACCTATATGGCCCAGGGCAATTACCTGGAAGTGATCCGCTATCTGGGTCAGGCAGCCGACTTCATCAAAACCACTCCCCTTAAAACGGCCGTGAAGGAAGCTGATCTGGCTACGCTCTACTATTATATTTCATTCTGCTATCAACTGATCAATAATGTGCCGGAGCGGATGAAGGCGCTGGAAAATTGCATTGCCGTGAGCCGGCGTTTGAATTTCGTGGACCGCACCATTTTACTCGCGCTGTACAACCGTGGCGAATACTTTTTCGATCTGGGCGATTATCACCACTGTATCGAATACTTCAAAGAGTGCAATGCACGCTCCATTCAGCATCTTCCTGCCGCGATCGATCGGGAAGACAGTGCCGATCTCGTTTCCTATAGTCTCAGCAGTTTCGTGTGGCAGGTGAATGCCCATATACGGCTGCGCGAATATGAAACCGCTGAAACCTTGCTGAACAGCCAGGTGGGGCAGCACGGGATGCCGCAGCTGGCCGCCTACAAGGGTACTTTCTATGGCGTGCGGGCAGAAATGGAATTGCACAAAGGCAACTATGAACAGGCGATCAGCAGTTTCAGGAAGGCGCTGTCGGTAGAGAAAAGCAATTTCAGCCGCAAGCAACTGCTCAATACGATGGCCAACGAAGTGTATTTCCGGCATTATCAACAGTACGATAAGGCAATGGCGATGTTCCGGGAGGCGCTTGCCCTAAAGAATACCGACAAGGCCAAGCAGAAAGTAGATGCTTTCGAATCGCTCAATATCCTGTCGAACATGGGAGAGCTTTACGCGCGGCAGGGCAACTTTGACCAGGCCTTTGTTTGCTATCGCAAAGCCCTCGATCATATCCAACCGGGCATTACCACCGCAGAGATCGTATCGAGCCCGCCGGCTGCTTTTGTAGACAAAAAGAAAACACATTACCTCACCGGACTTTTTATTGAGCAGGCCAATACCTGGCAAAGGAAGTACGGCCATACGCGTAATCCCGACGATCTCTATAAGGCCATTGCCGCTTACAAAGAAGCTGACAGGCTGGTAAACCGCATCAAGGGCGAGCAGGCCAACCTCAACTCTAAATTATTCTGGCGCAGCAACAGTCATGGTCTATACGAGCAGGCCTTACAGGCCTGTTATGCCTCGGGCAATATGGAAGATGCTTTTTACTTCTTCGAGAAAAGCCGGGCTGTGTTGCTCAATGATCAGCTGGCCGATCAACGCTGGATGGGAGAGCAGGACATCCAACAACAAACGCAGGCCCTGAAGCGGATCAGTACGCTCAACCGCGCCCTGGAGAGTCCGATCCTGCCGCCGGCCACCCGCAACAGCTATGAAGCGGAGCGTGCGGAGAACCAGCAATTGCTCGACCGGCTCACGGCCAATATCAAAGAGCGCAACCCGTTTTATTATCAAAACTTCCTCGATAGCAATTTCGTGAGTTTGCAACAGGTAAAGTTGTCGATGTTTAAAGACTATGGCGCTTTGATCGAAGTGTTTGCGGGCGATAGTGCCGTTTATGTGATGGTGGTGGATGCCGGCAATACCCGTTTGCGCAGGATCGACAAACAAATCTATGAAGGGCTGGCCAACGAGTTCATCCGGTACCTCACCAATTACGATCTGCAGAACAACCGGTACGAGGATTTTGCGTCAATCTCCCGGCAACTATACCAATTGATCTTCGATCAACTGCCGCTGCCGAAAGGCCGCCTGATCATTTCGCCGGACGGTGCTTATTTCCCCTTCGAAGCTTTGCTGACCAGCGATCGCCCGGGGGCTTTTCTGCTCAGTAATCATGCGATCAGCTATACTTATTCGGCCCGCTACCTGCTCAACGATTTTTCGGCCAATGCCAGCCGAAAAGCACGCCCCTTTATGGGCTTTGCGCCTGTTCAATATGCCGGTACTCAATTGCCGGAATTGCTGGAAAGCGACCGATCGCTGCAGTCGCTTACCAGTTACTTCAGCGGAGCCGATAATTATATAGGTAAAGAGGCTTCGCGCAGGAATTTTCTACAGCATTTTACCGACTACCGCATTATTCAGCTCTATACCCATGCGATGGACAACAAGGAGCTGGGGGAGCCGGTGATCTATTTTGCGGATTCGCTGCTGTACCTGTCGGACCTGGTGAGCAATAAGCGGCCGGCTACGAGCCTGGTGGTGTTGTCGGCCTGTGAAACGGGGGCGGGTAGATTTTACCAGGGCGAAGGGGTGTTCAGTTTTAACCGGGGATTTGCGGCCCTGGGCATTCCAGCTGCCATCACGAGCCTGTGGAAGGCAGATAATAAGAAGACCTATGCACTCACTTCTTTGTTCTATAAATTCCTGTCGGCCGGTGAGCCCGCCGATGTGGCGCTGCAACACGCCAAGCTCGAATTCATGAAGGGATCGAAAGAAAATATGCTGCCGTACTATTGGGCAGTTCCTGTTTTGACGGGAAAGATCATGGAGATTCCGCCTCCGGAGGGTATGTCTTTGTGGCTGATCGTGCCTGCTATTGCATTGGGGATCATCTTGCTGATGGTGGGCTTTCGCTGGTGGAAGGGAAGTCGAGCGGCCCGCCGCTTGCAGCAACCGCTCGTAGAATAACGTTCATTCTATCACCGGGCCTGTATGCCCAACGCTTCCTTCATGGCTATAATCTGTTTACAAATGGCTAATATTTCACGGGGATGCTCGAGCAAATTGAGCTCCTGTAGTTCGGCTTCCAGTGCCTTGAGTTTTGCAAGGTGATGGTCGCGCCTCGCTTCGTGTGAGTCGTACGGCAGGCTGTCCTCGATCATCTGCATGTTGTCCACTTTCATAGAAGGTAGTCTTGTACTGTCTGGTTAAATGTTGTCGGCTGCTTGACCGTGGTCAATATTACTGTCTGGCAGTATGGCTATAAAGCCCTCGCAGAAGCGGGGGCTTTATGATATAGCACTGCAAATCCCTGCCGCGCAGTAATTTTACAATAGGCTTTGTTCAGGTTTAATGGCAATGGCGCTTCATTTCTTGCTCTACTGGTTTAGTCCGGAACACCGGCATGGCTTGTGGGTTGAGATCAGCTGAAACGCAATGGGGTAACACTTTTATCAGGAATGTGACAAAACTGTTACAAATGAATGACTGCTTCAGCTCCTGCTTAGATAAGCGTTAATGGCAGAGGGTTAGTGCGATCCTGTAATATTGGTCGTAGAATGGATTAAGTGGGGAAACAGTAGAGCTGAATTAATTTTGGGAGTATTTTTGCTATCTTACATGTAACTGCCACATTTCTATAATGAATGAATCTAAACATTTACCTGCCGCAGATCTCCGGATACTGGAAAATCTCACCCGCGGCGGTATTGATCGAAGGAAGGGCGAAGAGGAGTTATTCACCACATATATGTATTTCATACAGGAAGGCATGCGCAAATATCCGCTTAGCGAGGATGAGTCGTTCGATGCCTTTTCCGACACCATCCTGTCGGCCATCGACAAGATAACCGATGGCAGCTTTGAGCGGGCTTCCTCCCTCAAAACCTGGCTTTATAAAATATTTCAGAACAAATGCGTTGACCTGCTGCGCAAAAAGACGACTAATAAGAATAAGGTGCATCAAACGGTTTCTATCACGGACATGCTGATGCATGTTTCGGATGCCGCCAAATCCGTCGTGCAAAAGCTCGCAGATCAAGCAGATGAACAGTTGCTGAAGCGAAGACTGGCTGAAGTAGGAGATACCTGCCAGCAGTTATTACAGCTCTCAGCCGAAGGCCATACAGACAAGGAAATAGCTGCCCTGATGGAATATAAGACAGCCGATGTGGTAAAAACCAGCAGGCTCCGTTGCCTGGAAAAGCTGCGCCGATTATACAATCCGACATAAAGGTCACATGAAACACCTGGAATACATTGACGATTATTTCAAGGGGGCTCAAACCGGCACCCTCAACCGGCAATTCGAACAAAGATTGCTGGACGATCCCGCCTTTGCTGAAGAGGTAGCTTTTTACCTCACTGCACAGCGCGTATTTCAACAGCAGGCCCGGGACGAAAAGGTCGCCCGCTTCCGGAAGCTCTATGTAGAGAGGCCTGCCACGCCCGTAGTGGCCATGAAACAGCCCCGTCGTGCCTGGTATTATGTGGCAGCCGCGGCCGTTGTGATCGGGATCATCTTCACGGTTACCCTTTTGTCGCCGCCTTCCAAGCAGCAACTGGCCGACCGCTACATTCGCCAGGAGCTGAGTGACCTTGGCATCAGCATGAGCGGCACCGTAGACAGCATCGAACTCGTACGCACTTTATACAACAAAGGAAAATTCTCTGAAGCCCTCGGTATTTCGGAGGCCATCATCAACCGCAGTCCGGCCAACCTGAAAGCCCTTGAATATGCCGGCGTATCGAACCTCCGCCTCCAGCAATACGACCGGGCGCTCGCCTGGTTCAAACAAATGGCGGCACATAAAGGATACAGCAATAAAGGCACTTTCTACCAGGCGCTCACCCTCATCAAAAGAGACAAACCCGGCGATCTTCCACAGGCTAAGATCCTGCTCGAGCAAGTCGTGCATGAAGACCTCGAAGGCAGAGAGATTGCCCGCGAATGGCTGGCTAAATGGTAAAAAGCAAACAGCTCCTTAACGGAGCTGCCAGCGATTGCGTTCTTCTTTTGGAGTAGCCTGTTTATCTTTCATGACTGTAAAAGAAAAGCGTCGTCCCGTCGATGCGGCCGCCCTCAATACGGCATCTATCACCTCTTTGATCTCCACTGTTGCTTTTCGTTTAAAAGTGAGGTTACCCGTGTAACCTTCCTCGTGGCCGGTAATGAACAATTCCCGTTTCATGGCGCGGATCAATTGCCGGTAGTCGTCTGCCCCGGCCTGGTGCAGTTCTACCTGTGCGGTAAAGTACTTCATGGACTGATTTTTTACGTTAAGAATGCGGGAGATAATCCCTTTGCACCGGTAAATCAGACCTGAACGACTTGTTATTTAAGAAATGTACTATTTCTTTCTCGATCACTTCAAACTCCAGCAGGAATCCATCGTGGCCATACAGCGAATGGATCACCGAAAAGCGTGCGCCCGGTATGTGTTTGGCCAGGTACTCCTGTTCGGACAACGGGAATAAGATATCCGTTTCTATACCGATCACGAGCGTACGCGCGGTGATGCGCTGCAAGGCTATGGCGGCATCGAAACGGCCGCGCCCCACATGGTGACTGTCCATGCTGCTGCTAAGCCGGTGATAACTGAAGGCATTGAAGCGCTTCGCCAGCTTTTCGCCCTGGTAACGCTGGTAAGATCCCGCTTTGTACTCCGCTGTACCAAATGGTGCTTCATCGTTTTGGAACAGGTCGTAGGTTTGGTAATGGCGATAGGAGAGCAGGGCCATACTGCGTGCCACCTTCATGCCCTGCATGCCCGCCTCGGGATGTTCGTTGCGCCAGGTGGTATCGCTCTCGATGGCCCAGCGCTGCGAGGCATTGAAGGCCTTTCCCCAGGCACTGTGCCAGGCATTGGTGGCAATAGGGACAATATGCTCAAAGGTGCCGGGCTCTTCGATGGCCCATTCCAGCAGCTGCTGACCGCCCATCGATCCGCCAATGCCCATATAGATCTTCCCGATGCCGAGGTACTGACGCAATACCTGGTACATGTGCACCATATCGCGGATGGTGAGTTCCGGAAAATCGTGCAGGTACAATTCTTCACTGGCCGGCTTTTTCTCCAGCGGCCCCACACTGCCGTAGCAACTGCCAGGCATATTGACGCACACGATATAATGCGTGGATGGATCGAATAACTTACCCGTGCCTACCAGTCCCGGCCACCAACTGGCTGCATCGCTGTTGGCGGTAAGGGCATGAAATACCCATACCACGTTATTGCGCTGCTCATTCAACCGGCCATAGGTGTGATAAGCGAGGTGAAAGCCCGCCAGCTTTTGGCCGCTTTCGAGCTGAAAGGGTGTATTGTATACAAATAATTGTTGCTCACTCATGATGGATCTCTTCATTATAGGTATAGCAATCACCCGGCGCCGTTACCAGCGCCAGGTGGTTAGCGACACCTTATATCTACGATACAAGTTCTTTAGCAAATACTTTTTCAATGGCTTGTTCGAAATCGGCGATGATATCGCTGATGTGCTCGATGCCTGCACTTACGCGGACCTGGTTGGGGCGTACACCCGATACCAACTGTTCTTCCGCGCTTAACTGTTCGTGCGTGGTAGATGCCGGATGAATGACGAGTGTTTTTGCATCGCCTACATTGGCGAGGTGACTGGCCAGTTTAAGCGCATCGATCAACTGGCTTGCTTTCTCTTTACCGCCCTTGATGCCGAAGTTGAGGATGCCACCAAATCCATGCTGCAGGTATTTCGCTGCCAGTGTATGATAGGGATCGTTCTTGAGGCCGGGATATTCTACGAACTCCACCTGCGGATGTTTCTCGAGCCAGGTGGCGAGCGCCAGCGCATTGTCTACAGTACGTTGTACACGCAGCGACAGTGTTTCAAGTCCCTGCAACAGCAGGAAGGAGTTGAACGGCGCCAATGACGGACCGAAGTCGCGCAGACCTTCTACCCGTGCACGGATGGCGAACGCTACATTGGGCAGGCCGAGGGGATTGCCTTCTCCAAACACTTCCCAGAACTTAAGGCCATGATAACCTTCGGAGGGTTCGGTGAACTGCGGGAACTTACCATTGCCCCAGTTATAATTGCCGCCATCAACGACTACGCCACCGATCGAGGTGCCATGACCGCCGATCCATTTGGTGGCCGATTCAACCACTATGTTGGCGCCATGTTCGATAGGACGGAATAAAAAGCCACCGGCTCCGAATGTATTGTCTACCACCAATGGCAGGTCGTACTCGCGCGCCAGCTGGGCAAACTTTTCGAAATCAGGAATATTCAGTCTTGGGTTGCCGATGGTCTCCAGATAGATTGCCTTGGTATTCTTATCGATGCGGCGGGCAAACTCATTGGGATCGTCGCCATCTACAAAACGGGCTTCAATACCGAGACGCTTAAACGCTACTTTGAACTGGTTGTAGGTGCCACCATATAAATAGGAGGTAGAAATAAAATTATCCCCTGCCTGCAGGATATTGGTGAGCGCCAGGAATTGTGCTGCCTGTCCCGAACTGGTGGCCACTGCCGCTACACCACCTTCCAGCGCTGCGATCCTTTGCTCAAATACATCGGTGGTGGGGTTCATGATGCGGGTATAGATATTACCAAACTTGCGCAGGCCAAACAGGTCGGCCGCATGCGCTGCATTGTCGAATGCGTAGGAGGTGGTTTGGTAAATAGGTACGGCTCTTGCTTTGGTGTGAGGGTCAACCTGTTGACCGGCATGCAATTGTAAGGTGTCGAAGTGCCACTGCTGACTCATAAGAATACTATTTTAATAAGTAATGGAATACGTTAAAAGAAGTCGATGATGTATGGGTATTGGACGGGTGTGCTTATTCGCAGCAGCAACCCATCATTGGCTGACTGCTACAACAGCACGAAGTATGATATGACTTAATTAATAGCAGGAGGAGTTCTTATTAGTCCACAAGATAAGTGGGTTAGTAGATACCTCCAAAATTATTTTATCATCATCCTGTTAAAGGTACAGGCGATGCATTCCGTTACGTTACCCTATTGAGTTGAAGAAGGTGCTCCTTGAGTGCAGGAAAACTTTTATTGAGCAGAGGGGCCACGATGGGCCGTTCAGGCACACCGGGCAAGCCATTTATCTGATCCAGGAATTACCACTTAGTGGTAGTTGATGGGGGGCAGTTGTTGCTTGCGCAACTCGCGTTTATAGTGCTTTATGTATTTCTTGTTGCTCTTGGCGCCAATGCTGGTGCCGGCGCCGCTCAACAACATCTTGATCATATAGTTGAATATGGAGCGGTCGCGCAGGCGCTCGAAATAGATGATACCCGTTTTACCCCGGTTGCGGCTTTTGATCACGAAGGCGTTGGCTACGAAAGTGATGGCCTTGGTCATGAAGTTCTTCTTCTCCCCATCACCACCTTGCAGGAATTCGACGTTTAGCTGTCGATACATCATGTGCATTTCCCCATATGACAGATATTCCCGGCCAATGGCGCGCATGGTGAGCGTATCGAGATAACCCGAACGGATGCGCACGGAGGCCAATGGCTCTACGGCACTATTGAGCAACAATAGGTTGGCACGCCCGATGCGGGTGGTCATCAGGAAGGCCGCCAGGCTGTCGGAATAGGATTCATGCAGGCGGAGCGACACTTCGATGGAATCGAAGAGGGCGGCGCGGGCCTGTAGTTTGAGGCTATCGTGCTGCTCGTGTGCATAGCTTTTCACATTCAATAAGGTGGCATTCAGGCGCCCGATGGGTATGATGCCCGATTTATTAGTCTTCTCACTATGTTCTTCATACTGCACTTTACCCTCCGCTACGATCACGCTGTCCATCTTCAATTTGAACGGCAGTCCTTTGAGCTGGTTTACAGGGAGGTCGCGGATCACGTTGGGTTGCCGGGGCGGACGCTTGTCGCGGTACACCGATATAAACGGCGACTGCACTTTAACCATCGAGATATGCACCATTGAATCGTTCAGCAACCGATGCAGGTCAAGCCGGTGCAGGTCGATACGGCCAGTGTTGAGTTGTATGTAATCGGTTTGCCAGGGCTGGGCCGCTACCCAGTCATCCCGTTCCAATACAGGCCGGTAGGCGAATGAATCGACCTGCAGCAAGCGTTGCTGCTGGTGATACCGCAGTCCCTGCCAGCGGAAGTCATTTTTGGTGGAATGCAGGTCGCCCGAGAGGTCGCGGAGGTAGAAATGCGGACTGTTATCGAGCCATTCCTGCGGCTTCTGGCCGGCCTGCAGGTGCAGCTGCTCCAGCGTCAGGGACGCGAGGTTGAGCCGGCCGCTGTCTTTGCCAATGCCATCGAGGCGCAGATCCCGGAGGTCGAAATGGCTAACGATGGTTGACCAGGGAATGTCGTGGTGCGTGCCTGCTGCCAGTTTGGTATTCGTGAGCACCAGCTGAATACGCTGGGGTTTTAACAACAAGGATTTGGCCGAATGACGGGTGAAGGATACATCCGTACCAGAAAGGGCCAGTTTGCCGATGGTAAGGGGCTCCTTACCATTATGTTTAATTTCTTCGACGACCCACTGGTTGTGGGCCGGGTCCTTCCCCTGGTTCCACTGTAACCGCAAGGCATGCGAATCCTTTTCCTGTTCGATATGGATGACGGGCTGCGCCAATGTTATTTTCCCGATATGCAGTACGGGCAATGGTTTTGCGGTAGGAGGCGCTGATGCGGCCTTGGCTACCGGCGCACTCAGTTTGGCCCATACCGAGGGAGTTTGCAGCGATACGCTGCCAGCCACGATATGCCCCTCCAGCAGCGCCGCTATATCGGGTACCAGGTCTACCCGCGGCACGGCTGCTATAAAAGAATCGCGATCGTTCTGGTGCGTGATGCGCAGGTTATTGATATACGATGGCGCCCGGTCGCGCAGGGCATAATCGCCGGTATTGCATAGCAGGTCTTTGCCGGTAAACTGTAAATGCTTTCCTTCTATGATCACGGCACCGGTCTTTATCGGTGTGCCCGCGTTGCGCGCTACATCACGCAATGATAGCTTCGTTATCAATGTGTGGAGGGTACTGCCAGGTGTAGTGAGCGATAATTGGGTATTGGCCCCCTCTATGCGGCTGGCCAATACACTGAGTGCGGGTGGCGCTGCTGTTTTTTCTGTAGGGGCCCCGGTTCGGATCGCTACGTTGGCTTCTTTCCAACCGAGTGACCCGATCGAAATATGCTCGCTGCTGTCGTTGATGGCAATATCGGCCATGTGCAGGCCTTTGGCCCGGATGGTGAGGTTGCCGGCCAGGTTGCGAATGGTAGCGTCCTCAGCCTGCAAGCGCGTGCCATTGCCGGTAAAACTTCCATTGGTAATGGAGGCCTGTAGTTTGCCCGTATGGATGCTGCCGGTTTTGAAATGCAGGGAATCTACGGCATCACCCAACATGCCGGTACTGCGTGCAGCGAGGAAGCGGTTGGTTTGCACCGTGAGGTCGACCTGGTGCAATTGCAATTTGGTCGTTGGATTGGGTTCGAAGAAGACGTTGCCATCTATGATCCGTATGCGTTCGAGCGACATTATCTTGTCGATCGAATTGAGCATGGAGTACAGCGACAATTTGCGGCCGCTCTTTGACCTGATCATTTTTGTATAGTGGATCTCGGGGCGGTACAGGATGGCCTGCTTTGCCTGTACGTGGCGGTGGAAGATCAGCTCTTCCCACGAAAGGCTATCCAGCTCGAGCAGGGGCAACTGGTGGTGCCTTACCACAGGCGCTTTTTCGAGGCTGTTGATAGAGAAATTGTTCAGCAGGATGTTGGAGTTGACAATGCGGATGCTGTCGAACTTGAAGCGATAGGTACTGTCTTTGTTCAAACTGGTATAGCCCCTGATGGCCATATCGAAGCGGCCCACCGATACCGGTTCTTTTGCATGGCGTTCGATGACGAGGTCGCGCATCTCGAAATCATCGCCATTGGTTTTGAAGGTGGCCGATTGTACGCCGTGATCAGTGACCACGGAGGTGCTCACGTTTTTGACCCCCATATACTTCAGGCGCGTATTGACTCCGAGGTGACGAAGCAGTGTGTCCATGCGCACGGGTGGTGCGTTCCGTTGCCGGGTGCTATCGATCTTCACGTGCAGGTTGAGCACGGGGTTGGTAGCATACATCGAATCGGCCTGGATCATCCCATTGCCATACAGTGCGGGGAAATCGATATTGATGAAACGGAGTTTATCGAAGAACAGGTGAACGTCTACGGCCTGTTGGCGCAAGCCGGTTGTTTTGATGGTACAACTGTCGAGAGCTATTTCACCATTCCTGACGTGTATCCTGAATTTACCAAAGGACATGCGGTAGCGCTGGTCGGGGAAGGTGATGACCTGGTGATCGGTGCGGAATTCTATGTCGTCGGTGAAATGGAAAACGTTGTCATCTTTTTTGCCGCCACCTACCTGTATATGGTTGATGGCAAAGAATATATTGGAAATGCTGACTGGCTGCCAGTCGACCCGGGCGCGGTTATCGAGCGAGAAGCGGCCATTGGCGATGCGGAAATGATCGATCTGGAAAAGGTTCAGCGCCTGTTGGATGGAGTGGTATACATCGCCGATCTCGCGGGCGAGGGAACCGTGTCTTTTTTCGGCGGTATCGAACTTCATGACGGAGATGTCGGGATCGTTGATGAGGATGCTGTCGATGACCAGTTCGCGGTGCAGCAGCAGGGGCCTGAGTTTGTGCAACTGCAGACTGAGGTTTTTGACCTTGATCCGGTAGGCGGTTTTCGTGCTGACGGAATCGGTATTGAAGATGATGGCCTCTTTGAGGTTGAGCCGGCGTTCGCCGAAGTTGTAGGTGATGCTTTTAAGCGTAAGATCGACGGTGCCATTGGATTTGGACGAAACGATCTCACGGATGATGCTCTCGGCATGGCGCACAAACCAGAAATAGGCCACCACCAGCAACACCAGCAGGATCCCCATGCCTATTCCAGCTATCTTCAACAGCTTCCTTACCAATGGTTTAACGGCCATATTGTAAGATACGTTTTTTTTATATCTTACAGGAGGTAACAAATGATCCGTACCGTTGATATACGCACAGATACCTTAAACGGCTGAACATGATGAGACGAACCCGACTGCTGATGCCGGTGATGAGCATACTCCTGTATGCCCTGCCGGTAGTAGCCCAGATCAACGATACGCTGCCCGCAGTGGTGGAACCACAGATAGAAGACAACCGCGTGAAGTTTACTTCCCAGCTGCGTGCCCTGCGCGGTGTGGCGGGCGCCCCGGCGCCTTTTTATACCTATTTCTGGGAGTTTGGCGATGGTACCTACAGTTTTGAGAAAGAGCCGGTACATGTGTACCGCGATACCGGCGACTATCCTATACGGCTATATGCCACCAATAATTACGATGACGGCAAGAAACCACCTACGCGCCTTAAGAAGATCAAAGTAGGGAAGAAGAGCATGCTGGCGGCCAATACGGCGCCTCCTTTCTTCAAGGGGGCCGGTTCGCTGGAAATGATCACCAACCAGCTGGCCAAACCGGGCGAAGACATGGTGTTGCTGCTGGGCTATCGCAACAAGGAAGCCCATGCACGCCCCGTAAGCGGCTCGGTGATGCTGTTGTACAATGAAAAGCAATTTGCCCAGAACAGTTTCGACCTGGCCGAGGCCCGTATGTACCACGAAGAGAGGAGCATCGGGCTCGACTCCCTGCTGGCCTATGCGCCGGCAGAAGCATGGCGTACTCCTGAAGAAGGCAGCCGCGCAAAGGGTTTGTTCGTGGCGGGTGGCCAGCAAGCGGCTATTGCCGATGCCAGGCCGCAGTTGCGTCAATTACTGAAACAGCAGATGGAGGGTTTTCGCAAACACCATATCTGGCGCATCGACCAGGTGGAGCAGGGGCAGCAGCAGTTCATGTTCCTGCAATTGAATACCCTGCCCGAGATGATCAAAGACACCAATGCGGTGGTAACGATCACCGGGCTGTTCATTCCCGACGATCCATCGCAGGATGTAGAGCAATACAACCTCGAATTACAGATCGTGGCCTCGCACGACCCCAACCGGCTGATGCTGAAGAACCGCCGGCTTAATTATCGGTTCACCGGCAGGAACCGGGCTAATATTTACAAAGTGCAGTTCCAGAATACCGGCAAGGGGCCCGCTAAAAAAGTGGCGGTCACGGTGACCATTCCGGGTATGCTCAATACCGGTACGGTGGAGCTGGTTGATATGAAGCCGGCCTGCGTGTGGTGCGATTCGGCCTATGCCAACCAAAGCTGTATCGATACCATCCTGACGAAAGACAGTATTCAATTTGTGTTCCGGAATATCTACCTGCCGGGTACGCAGCAGGAGGGCATCAATGATCCCGATTCGACGATGGGTTATATACGCTATAAACTACGTTTCAATAAAGGCATGAAGAAGCTGCCCTTTACCAGCAGCGCCTCCATCGTATTTGATAAAAATGAACCCATCTATACCAACCGATCGGTAGGGCGCTTCAAGCGCGGACTTTCGCCGGGTGTTGTGCTGGGGTATAATTTCCTGCCGGGCAGTAAGCCGTCGGATATACTGCCGCAGAACTATGTGCTGGGTTTTACGTTATCGGAATACAAGGCCTACCGTAAATATTTTCAATGGGAGTTGTACCTGCAAAAGTCGCGCAGCTATGAATCATTTGAAGGGCGGCGCACGGGCGGTGATACGGTGATCAATGGAGCGGGGTACAAGGTCGAGTACCGCGATGCTTACCTCAAACAAAAAGTATTGGCGCTGGAAGCCATCCCAGTTTTTCTGCGTTATAATATCAATAGCTTTCTCGTAGCGGGCGCCGGAGCATTGGTGGGTGTGGAAGTGGAGCGTTCGACAGAAGCGAGGGTAGAGACCTATGTGCAAAGGCCCAATGGTCAGGGGTTGCAACAACTAACAGGCACCCGCGGTCCGCAAACAGAATCGTTTACCAACTGGCGCGGGGCACTCTTCGCCGACCTGCAGATAGGACTGGTGCGGGCCGGACCTGCCGCCGGTATCCGCTTCCTGCAATACAGCAACCCATCACACCAACGCTTATTCCTCTATGCCAGCTGGAAGCTATAGAGCGCAACATACCCGCTTATTTTTACGCTGCCTGTACCGGGCAGCTTTGCTTTTTTATATACTATGCTATGGTGCACCGACAGTGCAGGGGGCAGATAGCCTCCAGCTGCCGGCTTCGTTGCAGCAGCAGTTAACGATGCTGCAGCAGCAAGACAACCTGGAGAAATGGTTGTATGCCCGCATCGATTATGTGGATGCGGCGCCGGTGGCGCGCATCGGTTTCCTGATGAATACGCAACAGGCTGCCTGGCGATCGTACAAGAGCTACGATGAACGGCTGGCCTGGTTCAACCTGCTGATACTACAAGGCTATTATCAATTGCAAACGGGCAATATCCTGTCGTCTATCAACGGTTACGAGGCGGCACTGCAGTTCTACGATGCCTATCCTTTGCCCGATGCCGATAATGTGACGGATTACCTGTTAAAGCCGTTGGGCAACAATTATACAAGACTCGGCGATTACAATACGGCGTTATACATTCATGATAAAGTGTTGCAGCTTGCCCGGAAAAAGGGCCATCAACAGGAGGTAGCGGCAGCTTACAGCAATATGGCCACCTGTGCCCGCTGGAAGGGCGACCTGGCGGCTGCCAGCCAGTACGCGCAGGCCGGTTTGCGGGCGGTATCGCGGCAATCGGCCCTGTATGGTTTACTGTTAAGTACCCGTGCAGAAGTGCTGGCCGAAGAAGGGCGGTATGATACGGCCGCCCTGGTGAGTGCACAGGCTTTGCAATGGCTGGCAAAGCATCGCCGTGAGCCGGAGGCTGCTTATTGGTATGGCAGTGCCCTGCAGCTGGCTGCTCAGATCGCACTGAAGCAACAGCAAGTAAAGAATGCTGTAAGGTTTGCGCTCGATGCCCAGCGATGGCTGCAGCAACAATATCCCAACACCCGCCAGCGCGAGAAAGCCAAAACGGCTGTGTTGCTGGGGGCTGTTTACCTGCAGGCGGGCGATCTGAAGCCTGCTTTGCTGGCTTACCAGGCCGCTTTGCAAGGTTTGCTGCCGCAATGGAATCCGCCAAACCCCGATGCTGTGCCTGATATGCGATTACTCTACAGCGAGAGCCTGCTAACGGATGCGCTTGCCGGCAAAGCGGCCGTACTGGAGCGGATGCAGCAACCTCAAACAGCACTAGCACATTACCTGATCGTATTTAATGCGGTGCATAGGTTGCAGGGCGTTTTTTACACCAATGCGGCCAAACTGAAAGAGCAGGAACTGGCCAAAGCGAGGGCAGGGGCTGCGATGCAACTGGCTTACAGGCTTTGGAAGAAGACCGGTGCACCCGGCTATAAAGAACAACTGCTGCTGATTGCAGAATGGTCGAAAGCGCAGCTGCTGGCGCAGGAACGCTCGCTGCGCGCGCCCACGCATGCGATCGATGATAGTGTGGCCCGGCGGATTCAACAACTGGAAGAAGCAACTGCCTATTACCAGCGCGAACTGGCCACCAATCCCCGCAACAATACTATTGCCGGCAACCTGCAGTCTACCGAATATGAACTATCCCTGCTGCGCAAAGGATCGCAACAGCCCGCAGGACCTTCCGTTGATCATACGGTGCTTACTGCAGAAAGTTTGCACCAATATTTACAGGCACTGCCCGCGGGAGTAACCTTGCTGGAATTCTTTGCAGGGCGCGATACGAGTTTTATTATCGAGGCCAATAACCAATCCATCAAAGACATTCGTGTAATTGCGCACAGCGCGCCGCTGCAGGATACCATTGCACAATTTGTGCGGCGGTGGTATTTACAAGGCGCGGGGGCCATGCTCAATGCGCCCAGGAAGTATTTTGAGGAAAGTGCTGCGCTGTACCGGGCGCTGTTTGGCGACTATGCCTGGCAGGCAGGTAAACGTTATCTCCTGATACCGGACGGACAATTCAGTTACCTGCCCTTCGATGCGTTACCGACAAACGATCGATACAGTCATCAGTTTGGCGACTGGCCCTTCCTGATGAAACAAGTTACCCTATCGCAGGCCTGGTCATTGCAGACCTGGTATCAGCAGCAGAGCGCCACTTATCCCATACACCGGTTTACGGGCTTTTTTGTGGCGAAGGGAAAAGACCAGCCCCAGCCGGCGTTGGCGGTGGAGGAGGAATACAAGGCCATACAGGCTTTGGTGCAGGGAGACTATTACCTCGACACGGCGGCTACCTGGCGACAGTTTACCCGGCAGGCCGGCACGCTCGGTGTGGTGCACATCAGCAGCCATGCTGCCGGAGCGCCGCAGGGGGCCTATGCTTACCTGCAGTTGTACGACCAGCCCTTTTACTTATTCGATCTGCGCAACCGGCATTTTGCCCCCTCGCTGGTGGTGCTGGGTGCCTGTAAAACGGCCGATGGCGCCTGGCTCGATGGGGAAGGGGTTAACAGTCTGGCCCGGGGCTTTACGGCTGCCGGTGCGGGTGGAGTAGTGGCGGGCCTTTGGAATGTGCACGACGATGCGGCCCGCGTGATACTGCAGGAGTTTTACGGCCAATTGGGCCGGCAGCAGGACGCTGGGCTTGCCATGCAGCAGGCCAAACTGCATTGGTTGCATGCGCACCCGGAGCAACCTGCCTTATTGTTGCCCTATTACTGGGCGGCTATGCAATACAGCGGACACCTGCAGCGGGTGCCGTTGCAACCTCCTGCGCGACCGATTTCCTGGCTTTATTGGGTGGGAGGGATTGTGTTACTAACGGCGACCGGCCTGTTCTTAAAAAAGAAGTATCTTGCCTGAGCACATTGTTCGTCCCGATGTTCAACACCACCCGAACCAATTACTTACTGCTCTTACTGTTACTGCTATCTGCAGAATATACTGCCATTGCACAAACAAAACCACAAAGAGTATTTACCTCTGCCACCGTACGGGATACGATTTATATAGAAGGCGGTAAAGTGGTGTACCATGAACGTATTTCATCTACAGGCCAATTACCAGCTCAACAGCAAGCGCGTTCTTTACCGGCCGGCAGGAATATTGCGCCCTCTGCTACTGCGCGGTCAGCAGCACCACTACTCATTTCAGCCAGCAGTACACCGGGTACCTGCCAACGCTATACGGGACAGGTCACCATCACCGCCTCGGGGGGTACGCCGCCTTATACTTACAATATGGATGGGGCTTTTTACCAGAGCAGTGCGGTATATTTTGTATCAGGCCCTTCCACGCATGTTATGGGTGTTAAGGATGCCCTCGGCGCCACGGCTACCACGACTGTTTCTGTGAGTAATAATTTCCTGGCGCCCACCGTCAACATACAGAGTGCCGTAAACCCAACGGGTTGTGCTACCAGAGATGGCTCCGTTACGGTGGCTGCTTCTGGCGGTGCTGCGCCGTATACCTATTCACTGGATGGTATCAGTTTTCAAACATCCAATGTATTCACCGGCCTTGCGCCAGGCACCTATTACCCGATCGTAAAAGATGCCAATGGATGCACAGGCGTCTATCCTTTCATTTCTTCTTTAAGTGCCCCTGGTTGTTCGAGACCCCTTGGTATGGGCTATAGCCAATACAGTTGCACGAACGAGGGCAATATTACCATCACTCCATTTTGGGCAGATGCCCCATTTATGCTCTCGCTGGATGGTATCAGCTATCAGTCATCCAACACCTTGAGTAACCTGCCACCTGGTATGCACACGTTCTATATCAAAGGCAATTCGGGCCAGGTGAGTCTTTGGACCATCGCTATCTGGCCCAATTGCGACATGGTCTTAAACGCTACGGTTACCAAAGCAAGCTGTGGCCTGACCGATGGCAGCATTACAGTCACCGTAAGTCGTGGTACTGCACCGTATCAGTATTCCATCGATGGCCTCAATTTTCAATCGTCGAATGCATTTACCGGTTTGGCTACCGGGTATTATATCGTCACGGTTAGGGATGCTAACGGCTCCGTGCAAACCCAATTCGCTGAAGTACAGGATGATTGTCCGCAGGTGACCACCGTCGTTAACGATGCGCTTTGTGGCGCGTCGGATGGGGTGATCACCGCTTCGCCGGTAGGTGGTGTGGGTCCTTATACTTACAGCATCGATGGCGGTAGCAATTATCAGGCAAGTACGGTATTCAGCGGACTGGCTCCCGGCAACTATACAATCATGATCAAGGATTCGCGCGGACTCGCCGGTAGCACGCAAGCTACCGTGAAGGATCGCTGTATGCAATTTACCCTTACACCTTCCAGTTCTATCTGTGGCAACCACAATGGCAGCATTGTAGTAAACGTAACTAACGGCACCGCACCTTTTCAGTACTCGCTCGATGGCAGTACCTGGCAGGGCACTCCTATATTTAACGGCCTTGCTTCGGGCAACTATATGGTCACCGTAAAAGATAATACGTCACTCACTATTACTAAATCCGTTACGGTGGCCAATATTGCAGGTCCGGGTATCCAGGTTACTCCACAGCCAGCCGGTTGAAATGGCCAGGGCGGTTCGCTGACGATCACGGGCACTGGAGGCACAGGGCCTTATACCTATGCGATCGATGGTGGATTTCAATACCAGGCAAGCAATCAATTCAACAACCTGAAGGCGGGCGACTATACAGTATTGGTGAAAGACGCTAATCAATGTACGGCAGTAGGTCAGGTCAAGATCGTGCCGGATATGTCGAACACACCAACGTTGACAGCCACTACCATCGCTGCGGGATGTGGCAACAATGAGGGAGCTATTCAGTTGCAGCCCGCCGGAGGAACGGCGCCTTTTGAATTTTCGCTATACGGCACCTTGTGGCAACAGGATCCTTCCTTCAGCAACCTGCCATCGGGCAATTATATGATCAGGGTGCGTGATGCGCGTGGCTGCCTCAACAATCAGCCGGTATCGGTTCCTTTTGTGAATACGGTTACTTTGGAAGCCGGTAATGACCTTACCATCTGCGAAGGCAAATCGGTGACCTTGCCGGTGCAAACCAATGCTTCGGCAGGTTCGTTCAGCTGGTCGCCGGCCGCAGGGCTCGATAATACACAGGCCTGGCAACCCAAAGCGTCTCCCATTACGACGACCAAATACTACGTTACGCTGGGCATCGGTATTTGTCAGGTGAAGGACTCTGTGGTGGTACGCGTAAACCGGGCACCGGTAGCGGATGCAGGAGACAAAATTACCATCTGCTCGGGCAAGTCGGTTCAATTGAACGGCAGCGGCGGGTTGACTTATCAATGGCAGCCGACTACTTACCTCGACAATGCAGCGACCGCCGGGCCTACGGTGCAAGCGCCCGCGAAATCTATTACTTACTACCTTTCCGTCACCGATGGCAATCATTGCACATCGCTGGCGGAAGACGCGGTTACGGTGACGGTTACACCACCCGGGGTAATATTTGCCGGAAAAGATACCGCCATCATGGCGCGGCAACCGCTGCCCCTGTATGCGCAGGACGTGAACCGTAGCGGCTTTACCAGTTACAGCTGGTCGCCAGGCACGGGACTTGACAACGCATCGATACAAGCGCCCGTGGCGACGCTCAACAACGATATCACGTACAAAGTAAAGGGCACTACGCCCGAAGGCTGTCAGGGTGAGGGTACGATCGCTATTAAAGTGTACCAGGTAGCAGACATCTTTGTGCCCAATGCATTTTCGCCCAATGGCGACCGCAACCATGATACCTTCAAGGCCATACCGATCGGCATGAAAAGTTTCAAATACCTCATGGTCTTTAACCGCTTTGGCGAACAGGTGTTCTTTACGAGCCGCGCCGAAAGGGGATGGGATGGCCTGTACCGGGGGGCATTGCAAACGGGCACGTTTGTGTGGGTGGCTGCCGGCTTTGACCTGATGAACCGCCCGGTTCAACGCCGGGGTACGGTTACCATTGTGCGGTGATGGAGTGCTGTCGGCTTCAGCTGCGCCGCCCGGTCTACTTTCTCGTCATCAGGGCTTTTTTGATCACTGCTTTTTCGTCCAGCATTTCTTTATCGGTTAGTATAATGTCAGGCACCAGTCGGTTACCATCTTTGGTCTCCTTGCCGGCCGGCCTGATCCATTCTTTGACGCCAAAGCGCAGGTCGATCTTCGTATGCGGGAGTTTGGTATTGTACATTTCACCAAAATGATTAGGGTGACCATCTGCGGGCTCCTGACCGGCAATGGGGGCGATCGCATTGTCTTTGATCAGCGTAGCGAACAGGATAGCGCTGGAGAAGGTATGCTTGCCTACCAATACCATCACTTTGCCGGTAAAAGGGTAGGGCACTACTGGTGGTGTAACGGTGCCGGGTTGAAATTGTATGGTCTCACCGATGGGTGTATTGTTGTATTGTTCATTCTTAAAGCCCCATGACTCGTACAGGCGCTGGTATTCGGCACTGCGTTTCCAGGTAGATCGATAATCCTGATAGGGCTTTCTGTTGATGTATGCGATGAGGTAATCACCCACTGCTGAATTACCGCCTTCGTTATTGCTCACATCGATCACCAGGTTCTTTATGCCTGTCTCTTTGATGACATTGAAAATGCTGTCGATCCTGGCGCGGATGGTATTGAGCGTGTAGGGCCCGGTTTTCTTGGCATCGAAAGAGCAGGCATCGATAAAGCCGGTGTTGCCGGTTTGGTGATAGCGTATCCTTTCTGTGCAATTGGTTTTGCCGGCCTGCTGATCGTAATAAACATTCCAGGCTTCGAGGTCAACGCCGGCTACGCGGTAGGTTTTACCTTCCAGCAGGCGGATGCTGAAACTGGTATCGTTGCGGGTGTTGGCCCAGCCGAAATAGTAGCCAAAACGACGCACGACTGTTGCTGCTCTTTGATCGGCATATCCGCTGGCAAAATTGGCGCAGCGATCTATCCAGGTGTTGATGTCTACCCCGTTTATCTCTGCGATGGCCTGTCCTGATTTCACCAGGTGATTGCCTGCCAGGAGATCTGCCACGTAGTAAAAAGCTCCCTTTTTCTCCAGGGTAAAAGGCAGGAATACCGGCTGCACATTGAGCGCCGCCGTAAGCCGGCTTTGCGGCATGCCGATATTGGCATGTTCATCGGCCAGGTGAGCGATGGCAGGTTTTAAAAGGCGCAGGAAGGCGGTGGCGTTCAACGGATGGGTAATCTGCGATTGGAGGCTATTGAATAGCTGATCGTATTGTGCCCGGTTGTATTCAGTATGCGGAAACGCGTGCACATCATATACCTGTTTTTTAAGATAGGCGAGGTCTTCCTGTAAATGCGCTACGCTGTACAAACTGTCGCTGGGAGTAACCTGCGCGTGGAGGGCCTGCCATCCGGCGAGGCAAGTCAAGAATAGAAGGGTTGTTTTCATTGGAAACAGTGAGGCTTGGTGTTACAAGCGGTTATGCTTACAAGATAATGCCTGTACCCATATCTGTTGCACCGCCTCAGACATATTTAACATTCTAATGGAAGTCATGCCAGCTCATGATCAGTTGGTGGGCTTGCGAAATGCACGGTCTGCTGTAACTTCGACGAGTAACCTGCGACTAAAGGATTACTGAAGTACCTATGACCCCACGATCCGAAAAATATAAATATCTGTACTGGCCATTTGTGATCATCCTGTTCACCTGCATTGGCGGTTATTCATTGTTGCACTGGCTATGGGTTTCGGTATTTGCCTGGAGCGATCCGCACATTCAACTCTCTCATTGGGTGTTGCCTATCATATTGGTGTGGACTGTTTCAAGCCTTTATTTCATCAAACGGGTTAACCTGCTGGAGGGCCCTAAAAAGTACCGCAATGACCGTTCGGGCTATTTGGCGGTGATCGGCATCCTGGTTGTGGGCCCGATGGTGTCCAGCCAGTATCTACTGATGGATATAGCAGGGCAACGCAAGCAGCTGAATGATCCATCGGAGGTGCTGAGTCAGCAAGGCGCCAGGTATTATACGATCAAGGATCATAAAGCCGATCGTTACAATACCTATAGAAGGGAATTCATCACTTATTCAGGCGGAAGAAGAACCAGCACGAAAAATACGCTGGTGATCGTATTGCCCGTATATGCAACCAAGGATTTCCCCCTACAGTCGCTTCAAAAAGATGCCTGGCAGATCGATACTGCCTCCAGGGAGTTTCAAACAGGCAATTTGTATGCTAAAAATGAAAGTGCCGGAAATGTTAAAAAGCCTCAACCCGGCACAGTTTCAGCGATATGGCTTTGCTTTATGTACGATACTTCTATCAGCCGGGATATAAGTGAGTTCAGGCGGAAAGCGGCTATGGAGCGATTCATTCAACATTCGATCGAAGACTTCCAGCGACACGATCCGGATAACTTCTCCTACCTGGTGCGTCCTGCTAACAATGACGATCGCTTACAACTGGAGGTAACAGTACGGGAAGCCTTTCGTGACTACGAGCAAACACCTTTCGTGGTGATGCCTGTATTCGAACCGTATCATAACCGTTATTCGACGTCGATGGGGTATTTTGTCATATTCACTGCTGCGGCTTTGATTTTATGGCTACTGCAATTGGCCACCGTAAAGGTCGATAAAAAAGGATGGCAACAATACGTTGCAAACCGCAGGCGCGCACCTTTACGGGGAGCAACCACGTATAGCTAACCCAGATCGCGCCCGGTAGTAGATTCCCGCACCACCAGTGCCGATGGCACTACGACCGTCTCGGCCTTGAGTGTTACATTCGTTTTCTTCAGACTATTGAACAATACTTCCGCAGCCAGTTTGCCCATCGCGAATGCCGGCTGGGTAATGGTAGTCAGTGAAGGATTGAGTATGGGCGCCGTCGTCTGGTTCGAGAAGCTGATCACTTTCAGCTTACCCGGTATAGCGATTTTCAATTCTTTACAGGCCAGGTATACCGCCGCCGTTAATTTCTCTACCGAAGCAATGATGCCATCGGGGCGATCCTTGCGTTGCAAGAGCTCCTTGATGATCCGCAGGTTCTCTTCCTCATTATCTGTACACATCACCAGGTTGCGCTCATTAAAAGGGGTACGATGCGCTGTGAGCGCCTGCTTTACGCCCGCCAGCCGGTTGCGGCTGATGGACAGGCTGCCGGAGATGGTGAGGTAGGCAATGTTGCGGCAGCCCTGGTCTATGAGGTGCTGGGCGGCGAGCTGTCCGCTTTCGCGGTCGTTGGTAGTAATGCGGGTGGTGGCCGTTTCTTCACAAACGCGGTCGAAGAATACCACGGGTATTCCCCGTTGCATCATATCGATGATGTGCTCGTCGTTGGTCGTTTCGTTCGAAATGGAGATCAATACACCATCTACCCGGCCGCTCTGGAAGTCGGACAGGATGGCCTGTTCGCGTTCCATCTGTTCATGGGTGAGATAGATCAATACATGGTAGCCTTTTTCGCGGGCGATGGATTCTATACCATTGATGGCCATGGAAAAGAAGCTGTCGGCCACTTCGGGCAATACCACGGCAATGGTTTTGCTTTTCCTTTTGCGCAGACTGCTGGCATAAGGGTTGGGAACGTAATTGAGCTTTTTCGCAAGGGCCAGCACCTTCTGTTTGGTTTGCTCACTGATCTCATGACTGTCAGTGAACACCTTCGACACGGTCGATACGGAGAGTTGCAGTTCCTTCGCTAATAGCTTCATGCTGATATTAGGCATAGGGCGCTGAGTATGATTCAAATGTAACCATTTCCCCGCAACCGGTTTCGTAAATAAATAGGTAAAAAATTGATCATATACTCCGAAATCGGTGCAAATTAGAGGTAGCGATCCCGCCTTATTATATTGAATAAACCATCATTTGCCGTATGACACCAGTCAACAAATTAACGGAAGCCGAAATCAATCCTTTGAAAAGTCTGGACGAATGGGAAGACGCCGTACTCGAGCGCTATCCCGATCCGGATTCAATTGCCACCAGCAAGAAGACCGAAGAATACCGTAATTATGAAGCGCCGGTACGCGACACCGTGCGTGAATTCTACCGGCTCAACCACACTTACCAGACTTACGATTTCGTACAGGATAAAAAAGCGAACTATCTCAAATTCGATAAAAAGGAAATGCCCGTGTGGGACGCCTTCCAGTTCCTCAACCAACTGGTAGATGATTCCGATCCCGATACGGACCTCGATCAGTTTCAGCACCTGCTGCAAACATCTGAAGCCATCCGTGCCGACGGGCATCCCGATTGGATGGTGATGGTGGGTCTCATGCACGACATGGGTAAAGTGCTTTGCCTCTTTGGCGAGCCGCAATGGGCGGTTGTGGGCGATACCTTCCCGGTAGGTTGCGCCTACTCGGATAAGATCGTGTATCCCGAGTTCTTCAGCAACAATCCTGATTATGCCGACGAACGTTTCAATACAAAATATGGTGTTTACAGTGAAGGCTGTGGTCTAAGGAATGTAGACATGTCATGGGGTCACGACGAGTATGTGTACCAGATGATGAAAGACTACCTGCCCGAACCAGGTTTGTACATGTTGCGTTATCACTCATTTTATGCCTGGCATAGAGAAGGGGAGTACGACCACCTGCTCGATGACCACGACCGCGAAATGCTGAAATGGGTGAAACTCTTTAATCCATACGACCTCTATTCCAAGAACCCGACGCCGCCCAACTGGAACGAGCTGCGTCCCTATTACCAGGAACTGGCGAACAAGTACCTGCCCGATAGACTAAAGTTCTAAGCTGCCTCGCAATGGCAAAGGCCCAAGGGGGATATAGCTTGCCATTGCCGGGGCCGCCCGCTCTCCCGTCTTCAATCTGTTTTCAAAGGTCACATAAGATCAGAACGACACTGAAGGACCGGTTGCAGCTATAAGTTTATTAACTTGTAGCTGCATCGGACCTCAGTAATACTGCTGTATGAATAAACTACAAACTGCTGACTACATCGTCTTCCTGGTGTATTTTGTCCTCGTTACCCTCTACGGACTTTACATCTATACCAAAAAGAAAAAAGCCACTACCGATTCCAAAGATTTTTTCCTCGCCGAAGGGTCGCTCACCTGGTGGGCCATCGGGGCCAGTTTAATTGCCTCGAACATCTCGGCCGAGCACTTCATCGGCATGTCGGGCTCGGGCTTTGCCCTCGGCCTGGCGATCTCCACCTACGAATGGATGGCTGCAGCTACACTGATCATTGTAGCTGTTTTTTTTATACCCCTGTACCTCAAGAACAGGATCATTACCATGCCCCAGTTCCTGGCGCAACGGTACAACGATAAGGTGAGTACCATCATGGCGGTGTTCTGGTTGCTGGTGTATGTATTCGTGAACCTTACCTCCATCATTTACCTCGGCGCCATTGCCATCAATTCCATTACCGGCATCGGTTTTGGCTGGTGTATCGCAGGGCTAAGTATTTGCTCGGTGATCGTTACGCTGGGCGGTATGAAGGTGATCGGGTATACCGATGTGATACAGGTGCTGGTGCTGATTGCGGGTGGCCTGATCACGACGTATCTCGCGCTTACTTTATTGTCGGAAAAGTTTGGCTATGGTACCGATGTGCTGAAAGGACTTTCGTTGCTAAGACAGGAGGCCGACAGCCATTTCCATATGATCTTTAAGGATGACCATCCTTACTACAAAGATCTCCCTGGCTTATCGGTACTGATAGGCGGTATGTGGATCAACAACCTGGCTTACTGGGGATGTAACCAGTACATTACGCAGCGCGCATTGGGCGCCGATCTGAAAACTGCGCGCAGCGGTATCCTCTTCGCAGCATTCCTTAAACTATTGATACCGGTGATTGCTGTACTGCCGGGCATTGCCATGTACGTGATGCACCAGAAAGGGATGTTCCAGCAGGAGATGGTGGATGCGGCCGGCAATATCAAGCCCGACCATGCGTATCCTACGTTGATGAACCTGTTGCCTGCCGGCCTGAAGGGCATGGCATTTGCGGCGCTTACGGCGGCGGTGGTAGCATCGCTGGCTGGTAAAACCAATAGCATTGCCACGATCTACTCGCTCGATATCTATAAGAAATTTTTCAACAAAGAGGCATCGGAGAAACAGGTAGTGCGTACCGGCCGCTGG
This sequence comes from Paraflavitalea sp. CAU 1676, assembly GCF_029223285.1. Lineage (GTDB taxonomy): Bacteria > Bacteroidota > Bacteroidia > Chitinophagales > Chitinophagaceae > Paraflavitalea. The sequence goes on from NZ_JARHUJ010000002.1 coordinate 691,832, forward strand.
GCGGTAATCATTTCTATGCTGATTGCAGCGATTGTGGCGCCAGCATTGCGTACGCTCGACCAGGCCTACCAGTTTATACAGGAGTATGTAGGCTTTATATCGCCGGGTGTACTGGCGATCTTCTTATTGGGGTTGTTCTGGAAGCGCACTACGGCCGCTGCTGCGCTGGCGGGTACACTGCTCACGATCCCTATTTCCACCGTTCTAAAGTTCCTGCCTTCCTGGACCGGCGGCGCCTTCCCGGACTATCCTTTCCTGGACCGTATGACGATCACCTTTGGGCTCATCATACTGGTAATGGTAACCATGAGCCTCGCTACGCCCAGGCAAGCCCATCACGAAGAGGGCGTGGTAATCGATAGATCGATGTACAAGGTAACACCGGGTTTTATGATCGGCTCGGTGATCATTTGCGGTATTCTCGCGGCTTTGTATACGGTTTTCTGGTAACATGGGGTGCGTTTAGGAGTGAATCAGCCAGCAGCATTTAGTTTTGCTATCAACCTGGTGAGCAGGGGGGCTATATATTTGTTATGCAGCTTTTCATTTTCGGGGACGTACTCGTTGAAATCGGCCCATTCATGGAAGTAGTAGTGATAGCCGCCTTCTCCTTTAATACCGGGCACCGCTGCATCGGGAATATCTTTGTTGCCCGAGCCAATCGCTCCCAAATATATGATCTTATAGACGCGGTCGGCCATGGAATCGTCCATTGAGCCTTCTTCCACGTCGTATTCGGATACCAGTTCTACCAGGTCGGCTAAGGCTACCAGTGGTGCATATTCACGTTCGCAGGAAGCGGGAAATGTTTCATCAATATCTTCCAGCCACATAGTAAGCTCAGCAAGCTGTTCATGAACTGCTTCCAGTTTATCGACCAGTTTGCCGGAGGCCAGCGATGAAAACTGTTCATCGGCGATGGTGCGCAATAAAGTAAAGGATTTCTGAATGGCCTTTTTCGCATTGATGCGAATATCCCGATCGGCCATTTCGGCCTCAAATTCTTCTTCAAATTGTGTTATCCATTGCAGCAGGCTTGCTTCGTGAATCGATACAAGCCGGTACATTAGTTGAAATTTCTGTGTATCAGGGAGCTTGAAAAAAGTTTCTTTCATAATAATCGGTAAAGCAGGGGAGAACCCGGGGTACCGGATGGCCTTCTTTAACCGATGTATGAACGTTTATACGAGCCCCGCATTATGAGGTATACTGCTTAACCTGCCTGAAGTGCCAGGAACGATGATTGAAATAACACCTCACAACCCCGTTTTTCCATCGGCCCAGTAGGCATCGGTACGTATCTGTACCGCATCCACGCCTTTTCCCAGCAGGTATTTCCTGAAACGGTTTATTGACAAGCCTCTACCAGTGAGGTAAAACGTAGCACCCTTCCAGGCGGCCCAGCAATCGGGGTGCATGTCTTCCATCCAGTCGATGGCATTCACAGCGGGCGCATCTGCCAGGGAATGTACATTGTCGACCATGATCTTCAAGGAGCTCAGGGCTCCTTCGTGCTGCGGATGCAATTCCAACACCCCGAAGTACTCATGACTGCAGGCCAATGCCGTCGTTTTATACCAGTTGAATAAGCCGAGACTGGTTTCATCTCCAAAGAAGAAATGATGTTTGGCTTCGTCATTGTAACGAAGTGTTGCTTCACCGGCGCGGAACTTTACAGGCTGGCCGGTACGCAGGTTGGCTGCCCACTCGCTGCCGGGTCCTTTGCCGTGTAAGTAGAACAATACGGAGCAGGTGCTGTCCTTTTTGTTGAAAGCCGACAGCGTGTACTGGCGGAAGTTGGACTCATCGACTCTGAACTGAACGGTTTTGCCTGGTAAGAAGTTTTCATGATCGAAGTCGCCCTTGAAGGTGATCAGCTTGAGTTCGTCGGAGACCATGGAGGTATGCGTCACCACTGCATTACGCAACCAGGGGTTGGCTACTGAAGTCATAGTATCGGCCAACCATTTGGGTATTTGACACATGTTGTTATGGTATTTATCAATGGTTGATTAACTTTACAAAATTATCGTTGCCGTGTATAGCCATTTTTATACGAAACGGATAATGATTTACACTAAACGGATTTTATGCAAATCAGCGTTAGTGATGGTAAAGGCACCGACTTTATCCTGCATGACACTTTTTACCGTGACAACATTGGAAATCTACTCGTAGCAGAATTGCGCGAGGTCTACAGTTTCCCCTTTGGCGATGCCGAGTTGGTACGCCTTACGTTTCCCGGCATCTATATTGTTTATGGCGACATGGTGATGAAAGAAGCACGCCAACTGCACTTTAGTATGGAAGACCATACGGAACTGGTAGAAATGCACTTCAGCCTATTGGGATCGGGCGTGGTGGTGAACGATCTCAATGGTGGAACATACGATTTCAGGCCCAATGAGCACAATATGCATTATACGCCGGACTTCAAAGGCTCTGGTGAATATGAAGAAAATGCCCGCTATAAATTCTTCGAGGTACATTTCACCAAGCAGTTCTTTCTGGAGCTAGCGCAATCGGGAAGTCCGGGCCTGCGCCGCTTTGCCGAAATGATTGCTGCGGGAAAAGTCTCGCAGTTCAGCCGAAGCAATATGCCCATTTCTTTTGCGATGCACCAATGCATCCGGGATGTAATGAACTGTAGCTGCGAAGGCGGTCTCAAGTTATTGTTTCTCCAATCAAAATGTATAGAGCTGCTCACCCTGCAGGCGCAGATGTATGAGAATACGGAAAGGAAGATCGTTGTATCACCATCGATCGTTGATAAGGACCGCATCTGTTTTGCGCGTGACTATTTGGTGGATCATGTTTTGCAGCCGCCGTCCTTAACCGAGCTGGCGAAGATTGCCGGCATCAATGAGTTCAAGCTGAAGCAGGGCTTTAAGCAGGTGTTCAACAATACCGTATATGGCTACCTGAGTGATTACAAACTGGAGCAGGCGCGTGAGCAACTGCTCGGCGGACATATCGCCATCAAGGAAGTGGCCGATCACCTTGGCTATTCGTCGGTGCAGCATTTCAGCAATGCCTTCCGCAAGAAGTTTGGCCTGCCACCGGGGCAGGTGAGGAAGTAGAGGGAGCGGCAAAGCATCAGGCGACAGCCTATTATTCAAGCGTATGGATATTCAATATAGTTTTGACAAACGACCAACGGCAGACCAGATCATTGAGTTATACGACAATGCGGGTTTGCCGAGGCCTACCAAAGACAAGGACAGGATCCAAAAGATGTTTGACAACTCCAACTTAATTGTAACTGCCTGGGACAATGACTTATTGGTTGGTGTTTCACGCTCTATTACCGACTGGGTTTGGGCTTGTTACCTATCGGACCTTGCAGTGCGGCATGAGTACAAAAAAGAAGGTATCGGCAAGCAACTGATCAATCTGACCAAAGAAAAAGTTGGTGAACAATCCATGGTGTTGCTTTTATCGGTTCCAACGGCCATGGACTATTATCCCAAAGTGGGATTTGTTAAGCAGGAAAGCAGTTTTATCATCAACAGAGCTGACTGGTGGTAGATACCACAAAGCTTTTTGAGGTTGGAAATCTGCAGCGGGCCGGGTTTACCCGATCACGTTCGACTGCAGGTAACGAAGCAGGACCACTACCTGTTACTGCTCATAAGTGGGAGGTTCGTTGCCGAAGATGTACAACTCATTGGAGAACCATGCATATCTTTTTACTCCGAGCTCCTGGATAGTATTTAATAGATAGTATACATCGCCAAAGGTGATCTCTTCTCCAAATTCCACCTTTATCACAGATCGGCTATTGTTAGTAAATGTGACACGTTCCACTTCTCGGCGGATCAGGTTTAACTTGCCTTGTTTTATCATTTGGTGGTGGTGGCCAGGAAGGAACTCATGGAATGAAACTGTCGTTATTAATTTCCCTTTGAAGTCATCCTTTATAGCACATTTGTCGAAATATCTAACGTGAGGTCGTACTATGCAATCATCCATTGGCATAAACAACCTGATCATTTTAGGCGGTGACACAGAAGGGGCATCTGAGATCAGCCAAAATACCAGCAGCGGGAACCCCAACAGGCTCACCATGCCCGGATAGTAATAACGAAGCAGTTTATTCATACTATAAGGATGCAGCCAGGTTCATATTCCACAACTAGATTTCCCGGATTCCGATATTGGGAAGGTCGAAGCGCAGCCACTCTGTTTGCTAGTATACTCCGTGTGTTATTCGGGTGTCCTCCTCTCATAACGGCACTGATATCCACTACAAACCGCACTGGCATCCACTAAACAGTGCAGTTACTGCTATTTACCGGTGCTGGTGTTGTAGGGATAACGTGCATATAGTCAGGCAGTTGGCGTGAATAACATATGGATAACGCAAGAACCCCAGTGCCGTTCTGCACTTATTACGCCTTACAACTAATTAAGAGCCTGCTACTTATGAGTAAGATTCAAAATTAAAAATTCAGTAACTAAGTCGGTTTAACGGCCAATTCCGTACATCCTCTTCAAAACAGAGATTTCTATGCCGCGGAGAAAATCAAATCCCCTGACCAGAAAAAGGCTGTTGAAAGATCCGGCCTTTGAACGTAGCCGTGAAAACATGGCCGACTTTGCCCGGGCGGGCAGTGCCAATAAATTATTGAGGAGAGCCCTTAGACCAATTATCCCATTATGCGCCGACAGGTATCTATCGGGCCGCTTAACCAAAAGGATGGCTGCGATCGTATACAGCGATCCAGCGGGATCAAGGGGAGCCCAAAAGATAACCCGTGAAGCGCTGCCCATACTAACTGGCTTCAATTTAAACAAAGCAAAGTATCTGCAGGACGCTTTCTATGCCTGTTACGAAGTAACAGCTGACCTAGATAACGGAAAAATTGAATTGTATGTCCCTTACCTGATGGCGTCCACCATGTTCAATGCACCATCGTCTACACACCAGGTCGAAGTGATGGCCTGCGCGGCCAGTGTTGATTTCGATCGTCAGGAAATCCATTACCTCGAAACCGCCAGGCAGCAGTTCGCCGTCAACGATACAGCCATAAGATCTGTCCGGCTTGCGATAGACGTTGGTAAAGAGACAACAGACCCAATCATTGTTTTGCTGGGCATTAATTACCTCACCGCAGTATGCGACAATAAAATGGCCATCATCGACAAAGCCCTCAATGCAATGGCGGTAGTGAAAGTGTTCACCTGATCACGATCGACTGCAGGTAATGATGATCACCGCATAGGATGGCGACCTTGTATACGCCACTGCGTATGTAATGCGGTAAGTTGATGGTGTGGGTGGAGAAATGATCCTTATGCGCCACGAATGCCTTAAACAGCATGTAACCACTCAGGGTATAAAAGTAAATGGCCATCACGCTGCGGTCCATATTGTACAACTGGAGCCAGAACCGCCTTTCGGTAACCAGGGTAGGGTACAGGGTAATACGCTGGGATCCTACTAAAAAACGAGCCGCCGGAAGTAAAGCTTCTTTCATAGGGTAACACTTGTATTGGTTTGTACGGATGGGTAGGGGCTCCACTGTCCGGCCCATGCCGGTGAAAGGGGCGCTCAAAAGTAATTCCCCCATCCCCTGATTGCAATAGTAGAGTTATGAAGCTGCCCGGTAAAATTACCGTGTCGGAAATATCCTAACTCCCACAACTCGTCGGCGATTACCTGCATTCTGTCTATTCTACCCCTGCTTTAACCACTGATTAAAGTATTATCAACTATATTGCCAACCGGGAAATTCAGCCGGTATGCCCATGGCCTTACCGGTTGCTGCAATGAGGCTCTTTATGTTGAAAAGTAATACTATCTGCAACGAAAGGTGGCTTTTGGGGGTCAATACAACTATGCGTTCAAGTGTAGCCGTTTTCGTATTGATCTTATTGCTATCCAACCGCTTACAGGCCCAAACCTGCACCACCCTGGGACAAACCCCGTCTACCGCCTTTCCTGTTTGCGGCACCAGCGCTTTTTCCCAGGCCAACGTGCCCATCTGCGAAAATAGTCCCGTTGCGGTACCTGGTTGCAACGGCAATTTGGGCTACACCGATAAAAACCCGTTCTGGTACCGGTTTACCTGCTACAGTTCCGGCACACTTTCGTTCCTCATCACCCCCAACGATCTCAGCGACGATTACGATTGGATGCTGTATGATATTACCGGTAAAGATGCCAACGATGTTTTCACGAATGTCAACCTCATCGTAACCGGCAACTGGTCGGGTTCATCGGGGCTTACCGGGGCTTCTGCGAGTGGCGTGAATTTCATTCAATGCGGCTCCAATCCCGGTGAGGACAAACCAAGGTTTGCCAAATCGCCGAATCTTATTGAAGGGCATACCTACCTGTTGCTGGTAAGCCATTTTACCGACTCCCAGAGCGGCTATAAGCTCGATTTTGGCGGTGGTACAGCAGTGATCACCGACCCCAAAGATCCCGCCCTGCAGAGCGCTTCTGCGGCCTGTGGCGGCAGCATTCTGCGGGTGAAGCTCAACAAGAAGATGAAGTGCCCAACGCTGGCCACCAACGGCAGCGACTTTATCCTTTCGCCTGCTGTAGGCACCATCGTGAGCGCCATGGCCATTGGTTGCAACAACAGCTTCGATATGGACAGCGTGGAGCTGCGGGTTGACCGCATCCTGCCACCCGGCAACTACGATATCGTGATGAAGAAGGGCAGCGATGGCAATAGCCTCAAAGACAATTGCGATCGTGAAATACCCAACGGCGACAAAGTAGCAGTGACCGTTTTCCCGATCTTCCCTACACCGATGGACAGCATCAAGCCGGTTGGCTGCGCACCCATCGAACTGCAATTGGTTTTCAAGAACAATATCCGTTGCAATTCCATTGCCGCCAACGGCAGCGATTTCATGCTTGCGGGCGCACCGGTCACGATTACCGGGGCTTCGGGTGTTTGTAACAACGGGCTTTCTTCCATCATCAAATTACAACTATCGGCCCCGCTTCAACGGGCAGGTACCTGGACCATTCAACTCGTACGCGGCAGCGATGGCAATACCATCATCGACGAGTGCGGTATGGAAACACCGGCTGGTGCCACCATTAGCTTTACCACCGCCGACACGGTCAATGCCGACTTCATGTACAACGTACTTTGGGGCTGTGTAAAAGATACGGTGCAGTTCTATCATCCGGGCGCCAACGGCGTCAACGACTGGACCTGGAGTTTTCACAGCAATGGTTTCAGCAAGGACCAGAATCCTTCGTATGTATTTCCCACCTTCGGTGAAAAGATGATCCGCTTAATCGTTACCAACGGCGTATGTTCCGATACAGCCAATACGGTGGTGAACCTCGACAATGCGATGGAGGCAAAGTTTGGTGCGCCGGAATATCATTGTCCGGAGGACATGGCGGTTTTCACCGACAGCAGTACGGGCAAGATCATGAACTGGAACTGGTCTTTCGGTAATGGCAGCGGCAGTTCGCAGCCAGTGCCGGAACCGCAACGGTATGTGCGACCGAGGCCGAGATCGCAGATAGTCACCATTCAGCTCATCATAGAGAATGATAAGAACTGCTTCGATACCGCTTACCGCAAAATGGAAGTGGTAACCTCTTGTTATATTACCGTGCCAAGCGCCTTTACGCCCAATGGCGATAACAACAACGATTTGCTGTATCCCCTCAATGCATTTAAAGCTACCAACCTCGAGTTCAAGGTCTATAATCGTTATGGCCAGATCGTGTTTGAAACGACCGACTGGAAGAAACGGTGGGATGGGACGGTGAACGGACAGAAGCAGGCCAGCGGTACCTATGTGTGGACGCTCCGATTTATTCATGTAGATACCAAGCAGCAGATCTTTCAGAAGGGGGCTACGCAATTGATACGGTAGAGGTGCGCAAACCATTGCGCAACTAATTCACATAGGGGGCTGACGTTGGTCAAAATTGTACATTTGTCGCCAATCTTCCGATTCGAACGAAACTATTGAGCTCAAGTATGAAAAAGACCCTGCTGCGCGCCTCCGGCCTATCGTTATTGCTTGCCTCTACAGTCCTACAACCTGCCCGGGCGCAGGTGAATATTCATCCCGATTCGATACGTACGAAAATGCAGTGGTTTGCGGATGCCAAGCTGGGCATCTTCATTCATTGGGGCATTTATGCCGTGAAGGGCATTGACGAAAGCTGGAGTTTTCACAATAAGAAGATCAGTCATGCCGACTACATGAAGCAACTCGATGGCTTCACGGCTACCAAATACGACCCCAATGCCTGGGCCGCCCTCATCAAAGAAAGCGGCGCGCGCTATGCGGTGATGACCACCAAGCACCACGATGGCGTGGCGCTGTGGCCTACTGCCGAAAACCATTATAGCGTTCCCAAAAACACGCCGGCCCGCCGTGATGTGCTGACGCCTTTTTACCAGGCGCTCGACAAACAGGGCATCAAACGGGGCGCTTATTTCTCCCTCATCGACTGGAGCCATCCGGACTATCCCGGCTTTTTGAAAGACAGCTCGCGCTACAAGGTGGCCGACGATCCCCAACGCTGGCAGCGTTTCCAAACCTTCATGCAGGCACAGATCAATGAGCTCAACAAGGGTTACCATCCGGCGCTTTGGTGGTTTGATGGCGACTGGGAACACAGTGCAGCAGAGTGGGGGGCAGCGGGTGTACGCAGCAGCATTCTGCAAGGTACTCCCGGAGCTATCTTAAACAGTCGGCTGCAGGGCTATGGAGATTATGAAACGCCCGAGCAGAACTTCCCGGTTACCCGGCCGAAGTACAATTGGTGGGAGCTGTGCATGACCAGCAACAACAACTGGGGCTACCAGCCACAGGATACGGCCTGGAAAACGCCTTATGAAGTGATCACCATTTTCGCGGACGTGATCTGTAACGGGGGCAATATGTTGCTGGACATGGGTCCGAAGGCTGATGGCACCATACCGACACAGCAGGTGCATATTTTAAAAGAGCTGGGCAAATGGAATAAGAAGCATTCCGAAGCGATCTTCAGTACCCTGGGCGGTTTGCCGCAGGGGCATTTCTATGGACCCACGACCCTTTCCAAAGATTCCTCGACCCTCTATCTCTTCCTGCCTGGCAAAGTGACCGGCCAGGTGGTGATCAAGGGATTGAAAAACAAGATACAGGACATCAAAGTAGTGGGCGGTGGTCAAAAGCTGACCCATAAAATTGTGGGCAAGATTTCCTGGAGCCCGGTGCCGGGTTTGGTTTATATTACAGTGCCGCCGGCCGTGCAGGATCAATACATGACGGTGCTGGCGGTGAAGCTCGATGGACCGGTGCAATTGTACAAAGGGCATGGAGGTTTGCAATAGACGGGGAGGTATTGTGCGAAAGAAGTCGGCCCATATTGTCGTCTTATGCCGGTTATCGATCTCTATACCAAACCGCGCAAGAACTCAATTATGTCAGCTGGAAAAATCAGGGCCATCATTACCGGGGCTACCGGGATGGTTGGCGAGGGCGTGTTGCACGAATGCCTGCAGCACCCGTTGGTAGAGGCAGTACTGGTCATCAACCGCAAACCGGGTGTTGTTAGTCACCCGAAACTGAAAGAGATCGTCCACAAGGACTTCTTCAACCTGACGGCGATCGAAGACCAGTTGAAAGGTTATAACGCCTGTTATTTTTGTCTGGGCATTTCTTCTGTAGGCGTTAAGAAAGACGAATATTATAAGATCACTTACGTGCTTACCATGCACGTGGCCGGCACGCTGGCGCGGTATAATCCCGATATGACCTTCGTGTACGTATCTGGCGCTGGCACCGACAGCAGCGAAAGAGGCCGGGTGAACTGGGCCCGTGTGAAGGGCAAAACGGAGAACGACCTGATGAAGCTGCCCTTCAAAAAGGTGTTCCCCTTCAGGCCCGGGTTTATGAAGCCTACCAAAGGACTCAAGAATACGCTTTCCTTTTACAAATACATTGGATGGTTATACCCGCTCGGGCGAGCCATTTCTCCCAACAATTACTGCACGCTACGCGAAGTGGGGTTGGCCATGATCCATGTGGTCAATTCGCCCGACAACCGCAAGATCATTACCGGCCGCGATATTATTGAGTTGGCGAAGGCGGGATAGTATTTCATTTTCCGAATAAAACAATAAACAGGTCTTGCAAGCAGCAACCAAGTATTTACTTGTTCTTTTATGTTGTTATGGATGTAATCCAGCCAAATTTACCCAAATGGTGCCCAAACAACCGGTACCCGATTCCTACCATCTAAGTCGTGAGGTAGGCTCCGGACCGGTAGGCAGCCTTGATACCGCACATGTATATGTATTTGAAAATGATGTTATTTGGAATTACCCGAATGGCAACTTTGAATTTGTCCATACCTATAAGTATTTGAAGTTTTCTCCTCGCGGGATCGCTTTATTCAGCGCCGATAGCCGGGATTCAATAAGTTCAATAAATGTTGTGGGCATTGCGGTGCAATATTGTTTTTACAAAATTGCCGGAGACAACCTGACTTTAGAGTTCTACGATGTTTTGGATAGGAAGTTTCATCTTTGGTATGGAAAGGTCTATCCCGATAAAATACAATTTTACAAAGACAAATTAAGGGTGTTCAATGGCGGGAGGAGTAAACTGGATGGTAAGTACTACAAAAAAAACATCCGGTACAACTGGCCTATCAAATGGCCGGAATAACACATAGTTATGGGTTTGCTATTGACAGGAAAGGCGAAATGCTGTTATTTCGCGGCATGAATCGCTGCAACCGACTCCTGATCCTCTTGATGTTCCTTGCAAATTGCGCACAAAGTCAGCAAGAAAAACCCGACTACCTGGTCACTTTTCAGGGTGATACCGTTTATGGTACCCTTAAAAGTGATTTGTTTGACCGGGTTCGACTGATCACGCCCAGCGAAAAGTTTGTTTGCGATCCAGACAAATGCCGCGCACTCTATGATTCAACGGCTCATGCAGTATACCGGTCGGCACTGCCGGACGCGGCACTTTCGCGGGTCTGGCTGCGTGTTGTCGAGGACGGTACTATTAAACTGTACAATCAAGTGACCTCTATCCGGTCCGGCGCCAGTGGGGCCGGGGATGTCTGGTACATATCGAAAGGCGACAGTCCGGTGGTGAAGGTGAAAACACTTGGGATAGGAGGTAATCGAAGCAAACAACAAACCTATCTTGCTACTTTCTTCGGGGATGACACGTTAGTGCTCCATGCTTTTGAGGATATGCGGTCGTTCAATATGGAAAATATCTGGTCGCTCATCAGGACCTACAACCGACGCGGCAACAAGGAGGACAAGACTGCGACTTTGCCGATCAATTTGCCCCCCATGCACACCCGGTATGGGAAAAGAGACTTTGTTATCAACTCAAAAGGCGACACCCTGTACGGAGTCATTAAAACCGATCTTGCATTTGGCCGTACCAGGTTATTTACCGGCACCGACACCATCACGTGTCGCCCGCCGGAATACAGGGCATTCTATACAGCGGTCGACAGTAGTTACTTTGAAACCATTCTGTCAGCTTTATCTGGAGCCCCTGCCTGGATGAAAGTAGTAAGCCGTGGCAGCATCACCCTGTACCATATTCCCAATGAGGCCCCGGAGCAATTATATGCCCGTAAATACCTGACAGATGAAGTGGTCGACATCACGAGTGGGGCGCTTGGCGGCAACAGGGCCCGTAAGGACCGCATCCGGATGCTGATTGCCGATGATAAGGAGGTATTACAGGAATTCACCGCCAATGGCGAGTTGAACTATGCCTACCTGCTTGAATTGATCAGTATCTACAATAAACGTGCACAGCAACGGGCCGACAAGCAGGCTAAAACTGCGTCAAGGTAGCTTCATTGATTTCCTTACGCATTTCAGACAGTTTGATGGCGTAGGCCTGCAGCTTCTTTTCTTCATCGGTTTGCGGTACCCAGGCTGGAACGGGTACCGTTTTGCCATCATCATCTACGGCAGCAAAGACGATCACGCAATGCGTTGTTTTGGTTTCTTCTTTCGTGCGCGGATCGATCGCTTTGATGTCGACCGCTATGTGCATGCTTGTGCGGCCGGTATAAATGATCCGGGCTTGCACTTCCACAATATCACCAATGCGTATGGGGTTCAGGAAACGGATGCCGCCCACATACACGGTTACACAGTACTGGCTGCTCCAGTTTACGGCACAGGTATACGCCGTTTGGTCGATCCATTTCATCACGGCGCCTCCGTGCACTTTACCACCAAAATTTACATCCGAAGGCTGACTCAAAAAACGGAACTTAACGATAGGGTCTGTCATGCGGGCAACAATTGATCACGTAAGGTAAATAAAATAAAAGTTCCAGTCCCCCGCTTCGTCAATCTATAGGGGCCGGGAATGCTGCTGGTTTGTTAACACGGGGGTATGCTGTTGGTTAGCTTCTTTTCTGCTTGCTTAACTGTTGTAAGATCGCCTGAAGCTTTGCGGGCGAAGAAAGATAGGGAGCCAGGTCAAACAACTCCACTTTCCTGAATTCAACCGGATGGCTTTCACTTTGCAATGAGATGGTGCCCTGTTTTATGGTTTCACCACCTTTCAGGTTGGCTTTTTTTACCCATTTGTCGTTGGGATCGTATTGTGGTTTAGAATACACCAGCACCGTATCGCCTTCCACGATGTGCTTGATGATAGAATCTTTGATGACCAATACCGCGGCGCGCACCCATTGGTCGCCATGATAGGTTTTAGAGGTAGAATTCACGCAGTGTGGCGTAAACAGGTTTCCGTTCATGATCACATTGGTACCTGGTGTGCACAGATTATTCGTTGTGCGCTCATCCTTCCCATTGCCTCCCAACAATTGTGCTTCCATGGAAATGGGGAAATCCTGGTCGAGCGCCATGCTTTCGGGTGTTTGCCCGTGCAGCATCATGCCGCTGTTGCGAATGGCCCAGCCGGGGCCATCTTTTATCTGCTCGCCGGTAAACCGGTATTCCACCACGAGGAGGTAGGCGCTGTATTGCTTTTTATAGAATATATGCCCAAACTGGCTTTTGAACTGTCCGCCGTACTGATCGTAGCTTACTTTAAGCACTCCATTTTCCACCCGGAATGTATTGCCCCAATTGTCGCCTACGGGATGATCCTGGATCTTGACGGTCCAATCGTTGAGGTCTTTTCCATTGAAGAGTTGGATCCATTTACCGTTCTTCTCCTTTTGGGCTGAAGTTGTCAGGGCAAGGAGCGACAATACGGTAAACGTTACTATTTTCAGGGCACCGGTATAGGCCGCGTGGTAGGGCTGACTTAAAAACCTGGACTTTACGATTGGATCTGTCATGATTCCTTTATTTATTTGCGGAAGATAATTAATAACAAAGAACATATCGCCAATATTAGATCTATATACCCATGAAAAAGCAATTATTCAATTCTCTATTCGCCATCGCTTTGTTAAGCAGCCTCCATGGCACAGCCCAGCAACCGAATTCTATGGCACAAAGCATCCAAGCTGCGGCTGGTTTAGAGCTAGACGTGAACGATGCCGCCAACCGTCAGTTAAGCGGCCTATCAAACCTGGAATTATTTGATATAGACGGTGACACGCTCTTTATCGTCAACAAAAACAATCTGGTACAGGTAAACCTTCGTACGGGCGTAACGAGCACCCATGTCAAAGTCTCGGCTTTCCTCGCAAAACAATTACGTAAAAACCATTGGGCCAGCCAGCTGGTTCGTTCTGGCAACGGCTTTTATATAGCATTTTTTAATGAACTGTATGAAGTATCCGGGGGAGGAGATGCCCGCATGATCTACGACAATAAAAGCCTCATTGCCGATCTGCATCTAACCACTTCGGGAATCCTGACGGCTTCGCTGGATTCCGTTAAAGTTATCTCCCCGAAGGGGAAGCTGTTGTCTTCAGCTGCTTTTAGTTTTACGAATACAGGATTCGCCAGGACTTCGCGTGGCATCTGCTATAATTCCGTCTATCAGGACGATGTTTATGTCTTTACCGAGAAGCCAGGCATCGAGCTGAAGCCTGCCATATATCCATCCTTAAGTCTCAACAAGGAAATGGCAGAACCATTTATGGCTTATGCTTCGGAAGATTATTTGTTTGCGTTCGACTACTGGAAAAGAAAGGCTATCTACGTGTTGCGAAAGGAGAGTAAGGTCAACAAACTCACCAAAACAGTCTCTCTAAAACCCCTGCAATATGCTCCCACCATGGCAGAGATGGAAAAAGAAGAAGGGATACCCAATTTTAAAGTCGGATTCAGCAATGGCACTTACTACGTGATCGCGTTGCACAAAAACAAACTGAAGATATTTCCCTTTAAGTTGTAATACCTTCTGCCTACCCAAAAATACAAGAGGCCATCTGCTTTCGCAGACAGCCCCTTGAGCAAGTGCAACACCAAAAAAAACAGTTGTTATGCTATAGCTTGATGAGCTTGATGGTTTGTGTATTGTTACCTTGTTTAACCTGCAGGAAATAAGTACCTGGTGCATAGCTGTTACCCAGCGTGAGTATTCCGCTTGGCGCTACGCCGGTCCTTGCTTCTACTACGCTTCCCGCACTATTCGTTACCTGGATGTTCAGCGGCTTCAGCGAGGTACTTACTGTGAGCACATAGAACTGGCCGGGCGATGGGTTGGGGAAGGCCTTGATGGTGAGTATACCATCGGGGAACGGATTGTTGGGCAGGCGCGGTACCGTTACCTGCACATTTTGCGTACTGCTGTTGCCAGCCGTATCGGTAGCAGTGATGGTAATGGTATAGATGCGGCCATCTCCGAATACGCCTCGCTCCGCACGCAGCTTCACGTGATGATTATCGACCACTACCCAGTCGGGCGCGTTGTTGTAATAACCGGTACCGGTTACGGGCTCATTGCTGGTTACAGTCAGTGAGGTGGTAACAGGTCCGCAGTTGTCGGTTGCTTCGTAATCGACCGTTACATCCTTCAGCTGGAAGTTTGGCGGCCACAGTTCGGCCGGGTTGGCAGCTGCGCTGGTGATCAGCGGTGCTTCTTCATCCGCTACAGTTACTGTATAAGTAAAGGTGCTGGCATTGCCGGCATCGTCGGTTACCGTCCAGCTTACGAGCGTTGCGCCGGGCTGGAATACCACGCCCTGCAGGCTGGTGGCTGTTACCGGCGCCGAGGTAGTGCCTTTGTAGGTAAGGGTATACGTAAACGCTAAGGACGCATCACAACCATCGAGCGCCGTGATGTCGAGCTGCGTGCCGGCGGTGAAGGTGCAGGCTGCAGAATCGGTGGCAAACAATTTCGCTCCACCGTTTACGATGCTGTTGTCCAATGCGGTGATCAACGGCGCTGTTACATCCTTCACCGATACGATGAATGAACAGGTACCCGTATTGCCGGCTGCATCGGTTGCCGTCAGTGTGATCGTTACTTCACCACTGTTGTTCAGCACGGTGCCTGCTGCAGGACTCTGCGTTACGACTACACCCGGTACAGCAGCTTGTCCGTTCACGAGTGCCTGCGACGTATAATCTGGTAGTATAGCAGCGCAAGTGGCATCGAGGTTAAGCGTTTGCGCCTCCGGACAAGTGATGGCCGGTGGCAGGTTAGATGTGGTATTGGAGGCTCCGCTCTCATTATGATAACGATCGAGCGATGTTACGGCATAATAATAGGTGGTGCCGGCTACGCCGCTTTTATCGGAGAAATTGGTGGTATCGTTGTTGGTAATGGCCAGGATATTGTTCGCGTTGGTAAAGTCGATGGTTGGTTCTTCCGAACGGTATACCACGAACTGGCGTACTTTATCGAGTACTCCGGTGGCGGCAGGCTTCACCCAATTCAATACTGCTGAATCGCCGGGATATTTCACCACGGTGAGCGCTGCAGGTGCTTCGGGCGCTATGCTATCCCTCCAGGGCATACGCGGCAACAAGGCCGGCTTCTGGTAGAAGAACAAACGCAGCGAATCGCGGAAACCCAACCGGGTGGTGGCGCGCATGCTGCTGGTATTGTAAATGGCCTGTCCGTATACATTGGGGAAAGTTCTGTTGAGGCGCATTTCATTGGGTATCTGCGAAGGGTTGGCCCAGTTGGCGCCCTGTGCTGCATCGTTTACTTTGTAACCGGCCATGCCGATATAAATATGACGGCCATTGTTGGCCTGGTTGTTCCACCAGGGTACGATGGCGGCATAGTTGGCGCCCGGTTGTCCGATGTACCAATACACCTGTGGGGCGATATAATCCACCCAACCTGCCTGCAGCCATTTCTTCGTATCGGCATATAAGGTAGTATAGTGTTCGAGACCACTTGTAGGCGTACCGATCTCAGGATTGGTGCTGTTGCGATAAATGCCGGAAGGTGATACGCCAAACTTCACGGCGGGCTTCAATGTCTGGATGGTATCGTTGAGGCGCTTGATGAGCATGCTCACGTTGTCGCGGCGCCAGTCGCCCCGTACGGTAAAGCCACGCGGATCGAGCGTGTAGGACGAATCATCATTGTAAGGTGTAGTACCTGCGGGCGCTGCGGGTGGATAGAAATAATCATCGAAGTGAATGCCATCTACTTCGTAGCGGTTCACGATATCGACGATGACACTGGTAATGTAATCGCGTACTACGGCCAGTCCGGGATCGAGCACCCGAAGTGTGCCTTGCGTCAATAACCAATCGGGATGCGCCTTGGTTACGTGGTTGGCCGCAAAGCCGGGAATGTTGTTGGAGTTGCCGGCTGCGCGGTAAGGATTGATCCAGGCATGGAACTCGATGCCGCGTTTGTGGCACTCATCGATCATGAATTGCATGGGATCCCAGAAGGTGCTGGGTTCTTTGCCCTGTGTGCCGGTAAGGTCGGCCGACCAGGGCTCAATGGCGCTGGGGTACATGGCATCGCACTGACTGCGTACCTGGATGTAGAGGGTGTTCAACCCGGTCGCTTTGTGGTGATCGATGATGGAGAGGAAGGCGGCACGCTGTTGAGCGGGTGTCTGCGTGCGGTTGGGCCAGTCGATGTTGGAGTAAGTGGCTATCCATGCTCCGCGCATTTCGCGCTTGGGAGGCTGCTGGCCAAATACCAGCATACTCATGCAAACCAGCCATACAGCAAGTAAAGATCTTTTCATAAACGTTTAGTTTTGCAGGTTTATGCTAAAATTAGCGAAAGCGCGTGCAAAGAATTGCGAGAATAGGGGCATGTGGATATTAAAATATCCTGCAAATACACGCATGAGTAGACGCTGTAATATCAGAGATCCCCAGGAGGGAATCCGTTGGTATGCTGCAATAGGTAGCGATGCCGCCTGAGTGGAGGAGCGTGCTGACAGTTGGGCCGTGAATAATGTCGTTTAGACCACCGATTTAGCCAGATTGGGCGAAACGTTGGAGATGAAGACATCCAGGCCGGTATCTTCCAGGAACTTATTGCTGAAGAGTTTGGCCGTCTTCTCGTTCAGTAATGCGCTCCGGTGTTCCATCCAGGTGATGGCCTTGTTGCCATACATATGTTGTACCAGGCCGGGAAAAGACCAGTCGGCATTTTTACCCCAATGGATCGTAAAAGGTATGTTAGCGTTCTTCAATACTTCTATGGTGCGGGTGCAAAACTCTTCCAGGCTGATGAGTTTGTTCTTCTTCCCCTTCCAGATCAATCCATCGATCTCCAGCATACACGTAACGGGAAACCGTGTAAAGGCCATCGTGGCTTTGGATTGCTTCACAAAACGCATGGCATAGATGCCGGGTATGGGACCTTCTTCCCGCGCCAGTTTGCAGAGCAGGTCGAGGGCCCTGGGCGCATTGGCGTTATCGATACCCACTGCGATCGCATAGGCAGGGCCCTGGAAGGGTGCATCCCAGAATATTTCGCCCAAGGTGCCGGTCACTTCCAGATCTACCGGTGGCAATACCGATGCCTGCAATACCTTGATCAGCTTGGGTATGCTGTTCTTGAACTTCTCGGCGATCTTCATGAAGAGTATGATGAGGTCGCGATAGACAGCGGTCTTTATGCGTGGCAGCGGATCGGGATAAGCCAGCACGAAGGGCTTTTTGTAGATCGCCTCTACCACATACTCCGGATCATCTACATACGGGTTGATGAATATCTTGTAATGGAAGGGGCGATTGCCCTTGCCGTTGGCATCGGTTTCGCCCGGTATGGTAAAGGTGGAATTGGCAAAATCCATGGTGGCAGCCAGTTGCAGCGCTACGTCTTTGTTGATCCGTTTTACATAGCGCTTGAGCAGGTAACGATCTTCGGTATGGATCACTACGCCGTGTATGAATCCGAAGGAGCCCAATCCTACGAGGGCGGCGTTGAAGAGTTCATCGTTGCGGATCACGCGGGCTTTGATGCGCCCGGCAAATACGGCATTGAGCGCGGGATCGGTATGACGTTCGAGGTACACGATATCGTCCGGATTGGGACCAATAATGAGGTTCAACCCCACGACCCAATCCTGTACGGCGCCCACATCGAGGGCCGATCCATGCACGCCGGTGGAGAGGCAGCCGCCGATGGTTTGGCCGTTACTGGCTCCGGTACACCGGAGTGATTTACCATGGTCGAATGCGAACTGATGCAGGTCTTTAATCACGTTGCCACATTGCACAAAGAACAGGTTGGCGAACTGATAGACTGAGCCTGCTTGCATTTCATCTTCCAGCACCGGTTTCTTCAGGTTCATCAGGGCATTGAAATGCATATTGTCTTTCTGGTGGGCGATATTATTCATCGACCAACGCGATCCGAAGGCACGGAAGCCTTCGCCGGCATCGAGTGCGGTTTTGAGGAGGCGCTGCATTTCGGCTGCCGCATCGTTGTAACGGTCTATGAGGGAAGGCATGTTACCCTTGCCTTCGAGAGAGGTATTGTACTGTACTTTAGTGGGGAAGGGCCCATTGTGGTGGAATGTATCCCAGGTGCCAACCTCGTGTTTGGTGGTGGTAGCCATACTATCGGGTTATTGAGTGGTAGGTAAATTATTTGCTGATTGGTGCTTGCGGGCGCTTTATTGCTCTTTCATGCACACGTACTTGATGCGCACCTGCCGCTTACGCCCGAAGGTGATGGCGCTCAGCAGCACTCCACCGAAGGTAACGCGGTATTGAAAGGCATAAAAGCCACGTGCATTACAGGACTCCAGGAACATGGGGTCGCCGAGGTGGGGTTTGAGCGTTATCGTGGTGTCGAGTGTGGTCACTTTTAGTCCCCTGAAAAAGGGATCATCCGATGTACTGAACGGATCGGGTTCGCCGGTGCCGCGCTTATCGACGAAGCGGACGGAGTAGCAGGAGGTCAGCAGCAAGCCGCAGGTGATAACGAGCAATAAGAACTGGATGGAAACCGGGCTTTTGGCAAATGGTCTATGCATGATGAACAGTTTTAGTAATGGTAGCAGGTGCGGAGTAAGTTTGATCGCGCGGGAGGTCTGGTTGGGATGCCTGGTTAAATATCCGTATTATTTCTCTATCTACCACTACCACAAAGTGGTAGTTAGTTACCTTGAAGGGGCATTTTCGACGACCGAATGACGCCAGATCGCGTATATAAAGGGCCGTTCCGGACAATATAAGGGTGTATCTTTAGCAAAAGTACCTAGCCATGAAACATGTATCCATCCTCGTGCTGGAGGGTCAGAACAATATCAGCAGCATGATCGGTCCGTATAAAATCCTGCTACGCGCCAATGAATATTGGAAGAGTCTGGGCCGTGAATCGGTATTTCGTGTAGAGATGGTAGGGTTATCAAAAGAGCTGGAGCTGTACGACGGGCTGTTCACCATCAGGCCCCATGCCACCCTCCACGAGATCAAACAAACCGACCTCATTATTATTCCCTCCCTGCACCGCGATTATCCTACCAAGGTGCAGCTCAACCTGCCGTATGCCGAATGGATCAAGGATCATTATACCAAAGGCGCTGAAGTGGCCAGCATCTGTACCGGGGCTTTTATCCTGGCTTCTACCGGTCTGCTCAATGGCAAGAGTTGTTCTACGCACTGGGTGGCGGCCAATACCTTCCGGCAGTTGTTTCCTGAGGTGGCCGTGATACCCGAAAAGATCGTGACCGATGAAAACGGGATTTATACCAATGGCGGCGCCTATTCTTTCCTGCACCTGATGATGCACCTGGTGGAGAAATACTTCGACCGGCCTACAGCCATCTGGTGTTCGAAGATCTTCCAGATCGACCTGGACCGTTATAGCCAAAGTCCGTTTGCGATCTTCTCCCCCCAAAAGGATCACGAAGACGAGCTGGTGCTGCAAGCGCAGTTGTATATGGAAACGCATATCGGCGATAAGATCTCCGTGGATCAGTTGGCGACCAGTTACCATATCAACCGCCGCAGCTTCGACCGGCGCTTTATCAAAGCCACCGGCAATACCCCGCTCGAATACCTGCAGCGGGTACGTATAGAAGCTGCGAAGAAGAGCCTGGAGACCTCGCAGCATTCGGTCAACGACGTGTTGTACGAGGTAGGCTATAGCGATATTAAATCCTTCCGTGAAGTATTCCGGAAGATCACCGGACTGTCGCCGCTCGAGTACCGGGCGCGGTATAATAAGACGGCGGCGGTGCAGCATGGGGCCTATCCGATAGTTTGATGAGGGAGCGGACGTAAAAGAAAGTTAAAAGCGTTTAACAGTGTGGGCTACCGCAGGAGGATTCGGTACATTTAAGTATTCACCAAACCTCCTGTCATGAGAACGATACTATCGCTTTGCTTTGCCCTCATTAGCTACAGCGTGATTGGCCAGGATAAACTGACCGAATATGTTGCCTACAGAAGATTGATCGAGATGACCGGCACCGAGTATGTACTTGCTGCGGTGCAGCAGCGCACGAAGGTGCGTAGTGAAGGAGAATATTTGTTGTTCATCAACACCAAAACGGGCGAAAACCTACAGGTCAATATTCCGCCGGATTCCTATATAGAAAAGATAGAGCAGATCAAACTCGACACCCTGCAGATCAACCGCGTGGTTGTTTCGGGCAGGATGGTGAACCTCAACAATGATAAATCGATCGACTACTACGATCCCGAGCAGATCATGGTGCTTTCTACCGACGGGAAGGAGCAGATCAAGATAACGCCCGACAATTACTTTGTAAGCAGTTACGCCATCAACCGTCAAACGGGGGTGATCGTCGTGACGGGACATGTAGACTCCAATAACAATAAGAAGTGGGATCGTACAGATAAGAATGAGATCTTCCTGTACGACCTAAAGGCTTTGAAGCTCGTGGCAAAATTATAAGGAGGAGCGCCTCAGGATGGTTTATCCTTTGTGTTCCTGATCAATCCCATGCCCGTAAAGAAAAAGATGGCGCCCAGTACCGCATAAATGACGATGCTCTTCACGTTGCGGGTGCCTTCACCGCCGTTGATGAAGTTTACAGCCGCCATGATAAGTCCCACGGCGCCCAGCAGGGTGAACAGGATGCCCAAGATCCGTTTTTCCATATCAACTTTTGTCATATCCATCGCAATTCACGTGCCCGGGGGCTGCACGGCACCTAACGACCTGTTTTTCCTCATTTAGTAAACGAATTTTCCGATCGAGTCCTTCATCCCGATCTCATTACAGGAATTTTGCACCACAATTCTATTTACTAACTGTAATGATGGTCATGACAAAACACCTTTCACTGATCGCAATTCTTAGCTGCCTGGTAAGTTTTCTGCAGGCACAGGATAATCAATCTAAAAACGCCACGGTTCAGGGCACCGTTACCACCAGCGATGGTAAACCAGCCGCACTCGTTACCCTGCGTATCGAACGTACCAAATGGGCCACTACCGCCAATGAGCAAGGCGAATACCTTTTGAAGAACGTTAAACCCGGCACTTATACCCTCAAGGCTACGGCCATTGGCACCATCACCCAGGAAAAGTCCATTACAGTGGCTGCCGGTGAGTCGGTGACCATTCATTTCACCCTCAAAGAAAACGCCAGTCAGCTGGCAGAAGTAGTTGTTACCACCCGCAACCTCAACAAGGAAACCAGGACGGTAGCCAAAATGCCGCTGAAGAACCTCGAGAACCCGCAGGTGTACAGCACCGTTTCGTCCGAAATTTTGAAACAACAGGCCATCACCAATTATGATGAGGCACTGCGCAACGTGCCTGGTATTTCCCGCACCTGGGAGTCGACCGGCAGGGCAGGGGACGGCGCTGCTTATTTCGCCTTGCGTGGTTTTGAAGCACAACCAACGCTCGTAAACGGATTGCCCGGTCTCGTGAGCGGCAACCTCGATCCCGCCAATATCGAAGAGATACAAGTACTGAAGGGACCTTCGGGCACTTTGTTCGGCGGCAGCTTTTACGCTTATGGTGGTATGATCAACACCATCACCAAGAAACCCTACTTCACTACTGGCGGAGAAGTGGCTTATAATTTTGGCAGCTTCGGACTGAACCGCGTAACCGCCGATTTCAACACGCCGTTGAGCCAACAGGAAAAGATCGCGCTGCGCGTGAACACGGCTTACCATAGCGAGAACAGTTTCCAGGACGCCGGTTTCAAGAAGTCTTTCTTCCTTGCACCTTCTGTTGCCTATGAAGTGAACGACCGCCTGAGCTTTCTGCTGGTGACCGAGTTCCTCGATGAGGAAAGGGCCGTTGCGCCGGTGTTCTTCCACTCGGACCGCTCATCACCCCTCGACTTCAAGAATATTGGAGAGCTGAACCTCAACAACGAGCTGTCCTTTACCAGCAATGATCTTACGATCAAGAATCCCCGGTTCAACCTGCAGAGCCAGATGACCTATAAGCTGTCGGACAAATGGACATCGCAGACGGTGTTCTCCCGCGGTACCGTAAAATCGAACGGCATTTATACCTATATCTGGGACGATGTGGCGGGCGACAACTGGTTCAGCCAGTATTTCCACAAGGAGCAGCAAACGCTTAACACCACCGATATCCAGCAAAACTTCAATGGTGATTTCCATATCGGCAAGATGCGGAACCGTTTGCTGATCGGTTTCGATTATTACAACCGGAATATCGTTGACAACGGGTCGGGCTGGGCCTGGGCGCGTAATGTAACACCACAGGGCGATGTGAACTACAAGGATCCGTTCACCGGCGATGAGCAAGCCCCTGTTTATCTTACCAAAGAAGCCATCGGTAACCTGCTGGCTTCTACCCAACCCGCGAGCAGCAATATCAGCAACTATTCTTACAGTGCTTATGTGTCGGATGTAGTAAACATTATTCCGGGTGTGATGGCCATGGTGAGCCTGCGTGCCGATTATTTCGACAGCAAAGGACAGCGTGGTACGAAAGACGACGACTATGATCAGTTTACCGTTTCGCCCAAGTTCGGATTGATCTACCAGCCCATCCAGGATAAGGTGTCGATCTTCGCGAACTATATGAATGCGTTCATCAATGTGGCGCCGCAGCAGGTGTCGGACCCGGACGGTTCCAATACGCATGTAAAATCCTTTAAGCCTGAGCATGCCGACCAAAAAGAGTTTGGTGTGAAGACCAACCTGCTGGCCGGTAAACTGAGCGCTACCGTTTCTTATTACGATGTGAAGGTTTCTAACCGCGTGATGCCCGACGCCAGCAACCCCAACAGCGTAACGCAGGGTGGCAAAGTAGGCAGCAAGGGTTTTGAATTTGACCTGAAGGCTAACCCGGCCCCCGGCCTCAGCCTCATTGCCGGCTATAGCTATAACCATACGAAGATCATCGAGGGTGCGCCGTTGGATTTTTATGGTCAGCCAGGTCGTGCGCCTGGTGGTCAGGGTCCGCAGAACCTTGCCAACCTGTGGGCTACCTATAAGTTTCCCGAGCGGCTGCTCAAGAATTTTGGCGTGGGCGTAGGTGGGAACTATGCGAGCGAGTACCGGGTGATCGACAATGCCGAGACCGGTATCTTCGACCTGCCCAGCTATACATTGATCAATGCGAGTGTGTTTTACAACTCCAACCATGTGCGTGTTTCGCTGAACGTAAACAATGTGGGCAATGAAACCTATTACATTGGTTACTGGTCGGTGAATCCGCAAAGGCCCCGCAATTTTGTGGTGAGCATGGCGTATAAGTTCTAACCCAACCAATCTATAGAGGAAAGGCCTCCGGCAACGGGGGCCTTTCTTTTTTGCACAAAAATTTGCAGAGTAGTATAGAATAGGATAGATTTGCCTTCATCGACGGTGGTATAGCCACCGCGAGCTCACTACAAACGATGCCATATGGATGATGTATATAAGCAGATCTATGAGATGGAAGGGGTAAGCAGCCTCTCCAAACACGAACAGCTCGTTAATGGCATTCTTGGCGCCATTCAGAACAAATCCCTGTCGCAAGGCGATCCCCTGCCTTCGGTCAATAACCTCATCAATGAATTTGGCTTTGCCCGCGAAACCATCGCCAAGGCTTACAAGGACCTCGTAAAAAGGGGCATTGTGGAGTCGAAGAACCGGGTAGGGTTCTTTGTTTCCAATAACAATGTGAACCAGCACCTGCGGGTGGCGCTGGTACTTTTTGCCTTCGACGCCTTCCAGGAAACCTTTTACAAGACCTTCCGCTCGCGCCTTGGCGCGGGGGTGCACATCGATGTTTTCTTCCACCACAACAATATCAACGTGCTGGAGAGCATTGTGCAAACGATCCGGGGCCGCTATGGCATGTATGTGGTGGCGCCCATTCCTCATAAAAAGACCGCTTCTATTCTCGATACCCTGCCGATGGATTCGTTCCTGATGATCGACCGCTACGAAAAGCTGTCGGGCGAGTTCTCTTATATCGCGCAGGAGTTTAAAGACACTTCGTACCGCGTTTTCTGCGAACTGAGTGATACCATCAAGCAGTACGACGGCATGATCTATTACCACCGGCCGAATGCCGATACGCCCATCGAAATATTGCAGGCGTTCAAGTCCTTTGTGAAGGATTATAAGATCAAACACGAGATCCTCGACGAATACCTGCCCGGTACGCTCAAGAGAGGCATGGTGCATTTTACCATCAACAATACCGAGCTGTGGAGTATGCTGAAGGATTGTAAAGTGATGAAGCTGAAACCCGGTAAAGATGTAGGCATCCTGTCGCACAACGATGAGGTGGTGAAAGAACTCATTTTCGATGGCATCACTACCTACACGGCCGACTTTAAACGCATGGCAGAGCGGGCCGCCGCTTTTGTGCTGAAGCGTGAACAGATACAGGAGATATTGCCGATGGTGCTCATCCGGCGTAAGTCTTTGTAACCCGTTTCCCATCTACCCGATACTCCATGAACCTGACAGGATTTATCTGCTTTTGGCTGTTCCTGGCCCTGGTGGCTTCGATCTCCTTCCTCAAGGCGAGGAAGATACGATTGAACACGACGGCTGCCTATTTCATGGGCAACCGGACGCTGGGCTTTTGGATGGTGGGGTTCTCGCTCTTCCTCACCAACCTGAGCTGCAACCAGTTTGTGGGCGAAAATGAGTTTGTGTATGTGAACGATATGACCGTCATGGCCTGGGGCATGAGCTCCATACTCGCCATGCTGGTAGTGGCGGAATTCTTTTTACCCATCTACCTGAAGATGGGCGCGGTGACAACGCCCGATTATCTGGGGCATCGATTTGGTCCGCGGTTGAAGAAGCTGGTTTCGCTCATCTTTCTCATTAGCTACCTGGTTACACTTATACCCACGATCTTATACGGCAGCGCGGTGGCGCTTAACGGCATCTTCCACATCGATGAAGCATTGGGCATTCCTTATTTCCCGGCCATCTGGCTGCTGGTGGTAATGGTGGGCGTAATAGGTTGTTGTTATACAGTGATCGGCGGGTTTAAGGCCATTACCGTGTCGGACCTGGTACAGGGTGCCGGACTCCTGGCAGGCGGCATTGCGTTGATCTGGTACAGCCTGCGCTACCTGGGCGGGGGTGATGCGGTGCATGGCATTCAAACCATACTGGGTTCTAAGAAAGAACACTTAAATGCGATTGGCAGTGCACAAGACCCGATACCCTTCAGCACGTTGTTTACCGGTATGTTCCTCATCAACCTGTACTACTGGGGCATGGAACAATACATTATGCAACAGGCGCTGGCGGCTAAGAGTTTGTCGCAGGGACAGAAAGGTATGTCGCTGGCAGCTGTTGGCAAACTGATCTCGCCTTTGTTGCTGAATGTGCCGGGACTGATCGCGGTTCATCTCTATCCCAATATTACGAATACGGCAACGGTGTTTCCGCGGCTGGTGGGCGATGTGTTGCCGCCGGTGATGACAGGCTTTATTGCCGCCATTATTTTCGGCGCGGCCATCAGCACTTTCAATGCGGGCCTCAATAGTTCGGGTACGTTGTTCATCATGAACCTGTACAAACCCTGGCGCAAGGAAGCGAAGGATCGTGAGCTGGTGAAGGCGGCGCGTATTTTCCAGATCAGCATTTGTGCGGTGGCCATGTGCTTTTCGCCCTTTATCTTCTATTTCGACGGAGGATTCTATCACTATATACAAAAGATATCGAGCTTCTTCAGTGTGCCGGTGTTTACGGTGATGATCGTGGGTTTCCTGACGAAGCGTGTGTCGGAGAAAGCGGCGCTGATCGGCTTGGTTTTCTTTATCGTGACCTATACGCTGAGCCAGTTTGCCATCGAGGTGCCGATGCATTACCTGCATGTGGTGGCCATCCTGTTCGTTGTAACTATTGTGCTGATCCTGGGCATCAGCCGTTGGATGCCGCGGCACGAACCTTATTCCACGCCGCACCTGGCTGTGGTGGACCTGAAGCCCTGGCGGCACCGGCATTATTTCTTTTTCCTGCTGATCGTGTTGATGGCAGGGGCCTTCCTGCTGTTCTCGAAAGCGGGGATCGCCGATTAATAGAAGCTAATTACCCTGTAGGAATAAAACCGTTAACTATGTTACGTTTTCGTATTGCTTTCCGAATTGTAATTGTTCTACTTACACTCGTATTGTTCGCCTGTTCAGCCGGACGAAAGACTAAACGAGGTGAACAGTCACCGGTAATAAAAAAGGGAATCAATTCAGTTAATGAAAAAATGGTAACCATTCCATTTGGTGGCAACGATGGGCAAATCCTGTACGATCTGCAAAAAGGAAGTTATTTGGTCACCTGGCGTAATGATACCATTATTTATGACGCCTATGCTGCTTATGCAGGCAAGGACTCTTTGTTTTCTACGGGAAATTTCATTCGTCATTATTCCTCCGTTGTTCCAGCTGATAGACCCGGCGTAAACAGTTTGCATACTATTGAATGGGAAGCAAATGGACTGCGATTTCAGCAAGTATTCAACACCTCTCGTTTCAAACCTTTTTTCTTTACGCAACTGAAGGTGAGTGGAAAAGGTGTGGCATCGGCTTACATTTCACCTTTGACTTCCAGGAAGGTAACCGCTCCTGGTATACAAGTGGTTCCCTATGCCCTGGCTGTTCCGTTCGACAATGATATGTGGGTTCGCTATGACGTTCAGTCACTTCGTGCTGCAAACTTTACCAGTAGTGAAGTAACTGCTGTCTTTGATAAGATGACGGGCACGGGATGCATACTTGGTTCGCTTGAGCATACCCTATGGAAAACAGGCATTCAGGTGTCGGCCGAAAATGGAATAAAAGTTTACGGCGGATTTGTTGATAGTGTGACCACCCATGATAAAATCCCACATGGAAAAGTGTCTGTTAACGATACCCTGTGTGCCTCGCCACAAATATTTGTAGGCATGTACACCAACTGGCGCATAGGCATGGAGGAATATGCTGTAGAAAACAAACTTATGGAACCGTCTGCTATTGAACCCAGGAAGAAAGCCACGCCTATGGGCTGGAACAGCTGGGGTATGATGCAAACCAAACTTACGCTTGAAAAAGCCAAACAGGTTGTTGATTACTTCCATGATTCGCTGAAGGGCTTCCGCAATGAAAACAATACCCTATACATCGACCTTGATTCGTATTGGGATAATCTCGTGAAAGGAGGATTAAATGGCGATGTGAGTCAGTTGAAGGAGTTTGCCGTTTATTGTAAGAGCAAGGGCATGATCCCCGGCATCTATTGGGCGCCCTTTGCGGATTGGGGTAAATATGATCGACCGTTCGAGAACAGCAATCATCGTTACGGCGATGCCTGGATAAAACAAAAGGGAAAACCGGTTGACCTCGATGGTGCGCTGGCCCTTGACCCAACGCATCCCGGCACACAGGCGCGCATGGCACTGCACATCAATAAGTTCAAGGAGCTGGGCTTTGAAATGATCAAGATCGATTTTCTGGGCCATGCAGCGCTGGAAAGCGATCGCTTCTATGACCCCAAAGTGACCACGGGCATGCAGGCCTATAAAGTGGGCATGGAATACCTCAGCAAACTCATCGACAATAAAATGCTCACCTATGCGGCTATATCGCCTACCATGGCTACCGGTCGCTATGTGAACATGCGCCGCATTGCCTGTGATGCTTTCAGTGCTATAGACAATACCGAATATACCATGAACAGTACAGGTTACGGGTGGTGGCAACAAAAGCTATACGATTATATAGATGCAGATCATGTGGTATTCAATAAAGAAAGGCCAGGTGTGAACCGGGCCAGGCTGGCTTCGGCTTTGGTGACCGGCACGCTGATCACCGGCGACGATTTCTCGGTGGCGGGCGAGTGGGGGGAGGCGGCCAAAACACTGCTTCAAAACAAAGACCTTTTGCAGGTAATAAAACAGGGCCGGCCATTTTGGCCACAAGAGGTTGCTGATGGCAAGAAAGCCCCGGAGGTTTTTGTAAAACTCAGTATGGAAGGCGATCGTTATTATATGGCGGTTTTCAACTACGACCAGCAAGCTAAAACTTATCCGGCGGAAACATTATTCGGCACAAAGGCCGAGCACGCCAAACTTTTTATATTCACTGAACTTTTTTCTGGCAAGCAGCTTGACCTGCAAACGCAATCATCCATTGTAGTGCCTGGTTCAGACGTGATGCTTTTTAAAGTCACGATGCTAAAGTAGTAGTGTTTGGAAGTCCAGCATCGAAAGCCGAATTAGATCCATCCCGATCTTCATTGATGACGCCTATCCGCGAAACCGGTTTCGAAATACGGCAGCACCTTAATCTAAGATTGCATGGCAGCAATACCATGTTGAAACTGTCTGCTTTGTATCTATTATGTATCATTCACATGGCTTATTCTCCCCAATTGTTAACGGACACTAAACCGGGAATATTAATCCCCGAAATATTTTGGCCGGTAAAAAATAACCCTATATTTGTGGTAGTATAGTATAGGATAGTACAGATCACCCGTTAAGGCTCTCCTGTACGTATTTGGAAAAACTAACATTGCTTAATTTATGACTACAAGATCTGCTTGCCGTATGGGACATCCCCGTGTCCATCCGCGCAATTCCCTATTTGCTCTTCCGGTCTTTCTACTGCTCTTCCTGCTTTCGGCAGTCCGTTCGCAGGCGCAGGACATTTCAGGTACCGTCAGCGACAGTACTTCTCTTCAACCCATTTCAGGCGTTTCGGTGGTGATCAAAGGCACCAAACAAGGTACCAGCACCGACGACAAAGGCCGTTTCTCCCTCGACATTTCCGGTGCCCAGGCGGTCCTCGAGATCTCCTATGTTGGCTATCGCACCAAGGAGGTGTTGGCCCGCAAAGGCGTGCCGGTGCGGGTACAACTTGCCCTGGCAGTCGACACTACCGGCGATGTGATCGTGGTGGCTTATGGCCGACAGAAAAGACAAAGTCTGGTGTCGTCCATCACCTCCATCAACCCCAAAGAACTGCGTGGCCCCACCAGCAACCTTACTTCGATGCTGGCCGGCCGCATTTCGGGCGTTATCGCTTACCAGCAGAGTGGTGAACCGGGGGCCGACAATGCCGCCTTCTTCATTCGTGGTGTAGGCAGTTTTGGCGCCGGTAAACGCGACCCGCTCATCCTCATCGATGGTATGGAGTCGTCGAACACCGACCTGGCCCGCCTGCAGCCCGATGACATTACGGGTTTCTCGGTGTTGAAAGATGCGGCAGCTGCTTCGCTGTACGGCGCCCGCGGCGCCAATGGCGTGATCCTCGTTACCACCAAGCTCGGTCACGAAGGCAAGGCGAAGTTCAATATCCGCCTGGAAGCACCCGTATCGACCAACACGCGCAACTTCAAGTTTGCGGACAACGTGACCTACATGAAACTTGCCAACGAGTCCGTGCTCACGCGCGATCCGCTGGGTGTGTTGCCCTATTCACAAAACAAGATCGACCATACGGCAGCCGGTGACGATCCGCTGCAGTATCCCAACAACAACTGGATCGACCAGCTGATCAAGGATTATACCGTGAACCAGAAGGCAAACATCAACGTGGCCGGCGGTGGTAAAACAGCTCAATACTATATTGCCGGTACCTGGAATATCGACCGCGGTATTCTGCGCACCGTGCCCGGCAGCAGCTTCAACAGCAATATCAAGCTTAATAACTACAGCGTACGCTCCAACATCTCTATCAACATTACACCCAGCACCAAGGCGATCGTAAGGACCTCCGGCCAGTTCGATGATTACAACGGGCCTATCGGGTACCGCGATGGCGATGGCAACTGGGTGAACGGTGGTAAGGTGGTTTTCAACAGCGCCATCTGGAGCAACCCGGTGATGTTCCCCGCTTATTTCCCTTCGAGCTATGCGCCGTTCAGCAACCACCCGTTGTTTGGCAACGCCTTCATCGGTAATACCAATTCGCTGTACAATAACCCCTTCGCCACCATGGTGAGCGGTTTTCAGCAATACAATACTTCTACCCTGAACGCACAGATCGAACTGAACCAGAACTTCAACTTTGTAACACCGGGTCTCTCTGCCAACCTGATGGCCTTTACCCAGCGTTACTCGTTCTTCGATGTGGCGCGCAGGTACAATCCGTTCTACTATACCTTGTTGCCCGACCCCAATGGCAAGCTCACCGTACTCACCCCGCTCAACAAAGGGCAGGGCACCGAGTACCTGAACTATATGCCCGGCAGCAAGATCGTGAACACCGTTACGCATGCACAGATGTCGCTCAACTATAGCCGTACCTTCAAAGATAAGCACGCGGTATCGGGTATGCTGATCGGGTTGATCCGCAATTTCCTCAGCGCCAATGCGGGCGACCTGCAGTCTTCCCTGCCACAACGTAACCTCGGCGTATCGGGCCGCTTTACCTATGGCTACGACAGCCGTTACTTACTCGAAGCCAACTTCGGCTACAATGGTTCGGAGCGTTTTGCCGCCAACCACCGCTTCGGTTTCTTCCCTTCTGCGGGTTTGGGCTGGGTGGTATCGAACGAACCTTTCTTCGAGTTTGCGAAAGATGTGGTGTCGAACATGAAATTCCGCTTCACGTATGGCCTGGTGGGTAATGACCAGATCGGTAATGTGAACGACCGCTTCTTCTACCTCTCGAATGTAAACCCCAACAACGACGGACGTGGTTTCCATTGGGGTACCAGTCAGAACTATTATGTGCCGGGCTATTCCATCAGCCGTTACGCCAACAGCGATATTACCTGGGAAGAAGACGTGATGGCCAACTATGGACTTGACCTGTCTTTTGCCAACGGCATCAACCTGACCATTGACGGTTTTAAATCGACCCGCCACAATATCCTGATGGACCGTACCACTATTCCTACTACGATGGGATTGGAAGCCGGTATCCGCGCCAATATGGGTAAGGCTTCCCGTACCGGTATCGATGTAGCCCTCGACTACTCAAAGACTTTCAATAAGAACCTCTGGGTGCAGGTGCGTGGTAATATGACCTATGCTACCAGCAAGGTGATCCTGAACGAGGAGCCCGATTATCCCGCCGGTCTGGAATACCTGTCGCGCATCGGCAAATCGATCAACCAGCCTTATGGTCTGCTCGCCGAGCGTTTGTTTGTAGATGATATGGAGGCCAGCAAATCGCCTTTCCAAAGCTTTGGCGGTACGCAACCTGTGCAAGGCGGCGATATCAAATACCGGGATATCAATGGCGATGGGGTGATCACGGGTCTGGATTATGTTCCCATCGGTCATCCTACCAATCCCGAGATCACGTATGGTTTTGGATTCTCGATGGGCTATAAGGGTTTTGACCTGAGTGCTTTCTTCCAGGGTAATGCCAGGGTATCGTTCTTCATCAACCCTTACAATATCTCTCCTTTCGTACAGAATGGCGGATCGCAGAACGGTTTGTTGCAGGAGATCGCAAACAGTCATTGGAGCGAAGAGAACCAGGACCTCCATGCCTTCTGGCCGCGCCTGGATCCCCGGTTCAACGACAACAACTCGCAAACCTCCAACTGGTGGCTGCGCAACGGGGCCTTCCTGCGCCTGAAGACGGTGGAACTGGGTTATAACCTGCCCAGCAAATTCCTGAAACGTTTTGGCTTCTCGAACTTCAGGGCTTATGCCAACGGTCAAAACCTGTTTGCCTTCAGCAAGTTTACACTGTGGGATCCTGAAATGGGCGGCAATGGGTTGGGTTATCCTGTACAAGCCGTGTACAACTTCGGTCTCAATTTCGGATTCTAACGATTTGCGATTCATCTAAACAAGAAACAATGAAAAAACGATTTTATATACCGGCGCTGCTGATGATGCTAACGACAGCAGCCTGCAAAAAGAACTTTCTCGATGTAGTGCCCGATAACGTGCCTACACTCGACAATGCTTTCACCATGCGGTCGGAAGCCGAAAAATACCTGGCTACCTGCTACTCGTACCTGCCCAATGATGGCGACCCGGTGGCGAATGTGGCCTACCAGGCTGGTGATGAGTTCTGGCTGGCTTATCCGCCCGCGAGCTTGACGGCTACCAACTGGAATATTGCCCGCGGCAGCCAGAACGTGGTGCGCCCTTATGGCAATATCTGGGATGGTGATGGCGTACAGAATGTGGGTTACGATAACCTGTTCACTGCCATCCGTACCTGCAATACTTTCCTGGAGAATGTGGGCGACGTGAAGAAGATACCCGACCTGCCAAGCGACGAACGCACGCGCTGGCTGGGTGAGGTGAAGTTCCTGAAAGCTTATTACCATTTCCTGTTGCTGCGTCAATACGGACCTATCCCCATCATGGATAAGAGCATCCCCATCAACGCGCCGCTGGAAGAAACCAAGGTTCGCCGCCAACCGGTGGATTCTGTGGTGAACTATATCGCTGGCCTGTATGACAATGCAGTGGCCGACCTGCCGGTGAGCCTGCTCACGCCTTCTACCGAACTGGGGCGCATTACCAAGGCCGTTGCCTTAAGCATGAAAGCAAAGGTGCTGGTGCTGGGTGCCAGTCCGCTGTTCAATGGCAACAACGACTACGCTACATTCAAAGACAAGCAGGGTACACAGTTGGTGAATACTACTTTCAGCGCTGAGAAATGGCAACGTGCCGCTGCTGCGGGTGCCGCCGCCATCAAGGCTTGCGAAGAAGCCGGCATCTACCTGTACAAGTTCATCAATACCACGGGTTTCAACCTTACCCCGCAAACCATTACGCAAATGAGCATCCGCAATGCGGTGTGTGAAAAATGGAACCAGGAGTGGATATGGGCCAGTGCAGAATCATCCACGTGGCAGTTGCAATACTCGTCGATGGCGCATATTGACCCCAACAACAGCGGTAACTCGAGCATCTACGGTACCCTGGGGCCAACGATGCAGGTGGTGCGGCAGTTCTACAGCAAGAACGGGGTGCCCATCAGCGAAGACAAAACCATCGACTTCTCCAATGCCAATAGTTTGCGTACCGCCAACCACGACGAGCGTATCGATTTCGTAGAAGGCTACCAAACCGCGCGCATCAACTACGACCGCGAGCCCCGTTTCTATGCCGACCTCGGCTTTGATGGTGGCAGGTGGTATATGCAGAACAGTCCGAGTAAGACAGACGAGAACACCTGGAGCGCTCAATTGCGTCTTGGCCAGTTTGGTGCGGGTGTAGCGGTGACGATCACCACTTACTATCCCAAGAAACTGGTGAACTGGAAGTTTGCCTACCAAAGCAATAACAGCAGCCATATCGAAGATTACCCGCTGCCCACGATGCGCCTGGCCGACCTGTACCTGTTGTATGCGGAAGCGCTCAATGAAGCCAGCGGTCCCTCGGAAGAAGTGTACAAATACCTTAACCTGATCCGCGAAAGAGCCGGGCTGCCGACGGTACAAAACAGCTGGACGAATTTCTCGAACCAGCCGGGCAATTACCTCAGCAAGGAAGGCCTGCGCAGCATCATCCGCAACGAGCGCAATATCGAACTGTCGTTTGAAGGGCATCGTTTCTGGGACCTGCGCCGCTGGAAACTCTCGGGTCAATTGCTCAATGGCAATATTACGGGCTGGGACCGCTCAGGAACGGCTGATCGTCCGGATCTGTTCTATACGCCCACTACTTATTTCAACATGAAGTTTGTGGTGCCGCGCGATTACCTGTGGCCGATACGGGAATCGAACCTGACCGTTAACGAAAACCTGGTACAAAACCCGGGCTGGTAATTCAACTATTTAACTGATTGCAAACAGACAGATATGAAAAAGCAATTACTGATCCTCTCCACCTTCTGCGCGGTGACCGGCCTGTGGAGCTGCACCAAGGAAGAAGAAAATGGCATCAAGGAAAACAATTCCAATCCTCCTGGCCTGGTGAGTAATGTGAAAGTGACGAACGAAAACGGGGCTGCGACCATCACGTACACCATGCCGGCCGACCAGGACCTGCTGTACGTTAAAGCGATGTACACCCTGGCCAATGGCACCAAACGCGAAGTGAAAGCCTCTACCTATACGAATGCGTTGCGGGTAGATGGTTTCTCTGATACCTTAAAGCACACGGTACAACTGATAGCGGTGAATAAAAGCGAAGTAGCATCGGCTCCTGTTGATGTTACCGTTGAGCCGCTGGTGTCGCCCATCCAACTGGTGTACCGCAACCTGCAGGTGACGGCTACGGCTGGTGGTATCCGCATCAAATCGCTCAACAAGTTCCGCGGCAATGTGGTGATCGTGCCGCTGATGGATTCGCTGAGCAAGGGCGATTTCATCTCGCTCGACAATATCTATACCAGCGATTCGATCATCGCTACGAGTATCCGTGGTTTGACGCCGGTGCAAAAGAAGTTTGCCTTCTTTGTGCGCGACCGCTGGCTCAACACCACCGATACTTTGTACCTGAACCTTACACCAGCCAAGGAAGTATTGTTGCCTCGCAGCGGCTACTCGTCGTTCGTGTGCGACAACGATACCAAGATGTCGTTCAATACCACGGTAGAAATGATGTGGCAGGGTTTGCTGAACAACGAATGGCCCTGTACTTATACGGATGAGAGTTCGGGTGTACCTACGACCATTACCTGGAGCGTTGGCCCTCAGCCGGTGAAGCTGACACGCTTTAACCTGCTGACCCGCCGTGAAGGCAGTCTGTATTATGCAAAGGGTAGTCCGCGCCGCTTTGAAGTGTATGGCGCCAATGAGCCTACGCGTGATGGAGACTGGAGCAAATGGACCAAGATCCAAACCTTCGAGGTGATCAAACCTTCGGGATTGCCGCTTGGCCAGGAAACCAGTGCGGACGCTGCAGCCGGGGCTTCCGGTTTTACCTTCGACTTCAGCGAGGATACGCCGAAGTACCGGTACCTGCGCATCAAGTGCCTGCAAAACTGGATCGGCTCTTATTTCATCGTGATACAGAATATGAATGTGTGGGCGACGGAGTAATTCATTAACAATTTAAAAACAGGTTCATGAAACGAACTATTGCCAATATAACGATCTGCAGCGCCGCCGCCCTGGCTATTCTGGGCATTGGCGCCTGCCAGAAAATGGACGAATACAAGAAATTCGCCGAAGGCGGAGAGATCACTTATCCCTCGACCTTCGACTCGCTGAAAGTGATTGCGGGTAATAACCGCGCCATGATCACGGGTATATTGAAAGGCGATCCAAAAGTAACCAGGTACCGCGTGTTCTGGAACAGCGGGCGCGACTCGCTCGAAACGACTATGACCCGCTCGGGCGAGGTGGATACCATCAAACAAGTGGTGCCGAATCTGCCCGAAGGGCCCATTACCTTTACCCTCCGCACGTATGATGCCAAGGGTAATAAATCGATCCCGATGATCGTAACGGGCAATGTGTATGGCGCCAGCTTTCAAAGCTCGGTCGACCAGCGGGGTAACCGCGTGGTGCTGAGCACGAAGTACCTGCAGGATGGATCGGCCGTGATCAAATGGGCCAATGTGGATGCGTATGTTGGCGTGTTTGGCATGCAGATCATTTACCAGGATGGCGATAACAAACAACGCGATACCATCGTGCCGGTAAAACTGCAGGACCAGGAAACGACGGTGCCCAATGTTGGTATCAAGCAAGCCC
Organism: Paraflavitalea sp. CAU 1676; assembly: GCF_029223285.1. Lineage (GTDB taxonomy): Bacteria > Bacteroidota > Bacteroidia > Chitinophagales > Chitinophagaceae > Paraflavitalea. The sequence continues at coordinate 728,136 of NZ_JARHUJ010000002.1, forward strand.
TTAGTTATAAAACCCTGTACCTGCCCGAAGCGGTAGGGATCGATACGTTCCGCGTAGCGGCCAAAACCCTGGGTGCCTTTACGGAAGTATCGCTGCTCAACAGCATCAAGCCGATTGCCAATGCAGGCAATGATGGCAGCCGCTGGGCCAATATGCGTGATTGGATCACTAATAGTGCCGCGAAGAACCACAACGGTTATGGCGGTACGGATATCGGTGGCGACCCGAAGATCTATTTCGAAGCAGGCTGGGGGGCAGGTGCTATCCAGAACGGTAAGATACACCAGGTGGTTACGCTGCCTCCGGGCAAATATAAGTTTGAGGGTTCGGTAGACTGGTGGCACCGCAGCAACCGCAATGATGTGTACCTGATGGCAGTGCCTGGTGCCGGTGGATTGCCCAATATCGACAACCTGGGTGCAGCGATCTCCTACGGCAAGCTGGAAGGCGGCTGGTGGTGGGATACCCAGTTTGAACTGACACAGAAGACGACGCTTTCGATCGGTATGCTTTTGTATATGAGCGACCAGGGTGAAGCGACCCGTTTGAATAGTTTGAGATTGTATATTGTGAATTAATATAGGATGATGCGTTGTAATGGTTTTAAAAAGTTTGGTGTTTTTGTTTTAGCCTTTTTTGTATTCCTGCCCTTTAACAACCAGGCGCAGCAAAAGCCGGGGCAGCCGGTTGACCCGGTTGCCTCGCGCCTGCGGCTTTGGTATGATAAACCGGCTAAGCAATGGGAAGAGACTTTGCCATTGGGCAATGGCCGGTTGGGTATGATGCCCGATGGCGGGGTGGTGGAAGAAAATATCGTACTGAATGATATTACGCTGTGGAGTGGGGCGCCGCAGGATGCCAATAATTACGCCGCCTATAAGAAACTGCCCGAAATTCAGCAGTTGTTGCTGGATGGGAAGAACGACCAGGCGCAGGCGCTGATCGATAAGGATTTCATTTGTACGGGTAAGGGTTCGGGCGCCGAGCCTTTTGGTTGTTTTCAAACGTTGGGTAAGCTCAGTATTCAATACCGCTATGGCAATAGCAATGCCGCCCAGGAGCGCGGGCTTTATATCCGGACTTTGTTCCTGAACCATGCGATAGCCCGTACCGAATTCAAATTGGACGGCGTAAAATATGAACGTGACTATTTTACCAGCTTTAGTGATGATGTAGGTATTATTCGCATCAAGGCTGATAAGCGGCGCGCCATCAGCCTCGCCGTGGGGTTGAGCCGCGAAGAGAAAGGCACGGTCACGACCATAAATAACACCCTGGAGATGTATGGCCAACTGGACAATGGTACGGATGGTAAGGGGATGGAATACCTGGCTGCCATTGGTATTCGCCAAAGCGGTGGCCGGCTGCGTAGCCTCGACAATAAGCTGTTGGTTGACAGTGCCGATGAAGTTCTTATTTATATTTCGAACAAAACCAGTTTCAAAGACCATGACTTTCGTCAACAAGCCCGCCGGTTGCTGACCAGGGCCCTGGCCGGAAACTATAAAGTACAGTTTGACAAACACTGGCGCCAGTACCGGCAACTCTTTGCCCGCACTTCTATTTACCTGGGTCCCGGTCCCCGCTACGAGATGCCCACCAACAAAAGACTCGAAAAATTCTACAACGCCACTACACCCGATAATGATTTAACTGTGCTGTTCTACCAGTTCAGCCGTTACCTCACCATCAGCAGTACGCGGGTAGGTTTGTTGCCGCCCAATTTACAAGGGTTGTGGGCGCACCAGATCCGCACGCCGTGGAATGGCGATTATCACCTCGATGTGAACGTGCAGATGAACCATTGGGGCGTTGAGCCGGGTAATCTCTCCGAACTCAACCTGCCACTGGCCGAACTCGTGAGCAGCCTGGTGCCGCATGGTGAAAAAACGGCCAAAGCCTATTACAATGCCGATGGCTGGATCGCACACGTGATCACCAACCCGTGGATGTTTACGGAGCCGGGCGAAAGCGCTTCCTGGGGTGTTTCGAAATCGGGCTCGGGCTGGCTGTGCAATAACCTCTGGGACCATTATGCGTTTACCCACGATAAAAACTATTTGAAGAAAATTTACCCGGTGCTGAAAGGATCGGCGCAATTCTATGCGGCCATCCTGATTAAGGATCCGAAGACGGGATATATGGTGACCTCGCCCTCTTCATCGCCCGAAAACTCTTTCTTTATGCCTGATGGCAGCGGCAAACATGTGAGCATTTGCATGGGCGCTACCATCGACAACCAGATCATCCGCGAGCTGTTCACCAATGTGATCGAAGCGGCCAACACGTTGGGCATCGACGCGGACTTCCGCGATCAACTGGTGGCGAAACTGGTGCAGATACCTCCCGCTGGCCGTATTGCGCCCGATGGCCGCCTGATGGAGTGGCTGGAGAACTACCAGGAGACCGACAAAGAACACCGTCATATTTCGCATTTATACGGCCTTTACCCGGCTAACCTGATCACCCCTTCCCAAACCCCTGCGCTGGCAGATGCCTGCCGTAAATCGCTCAATGTGCGGGGAGATGATGGTCCGAGCTGGGCGATCGCCTACAAACAACTCTTTTGGGCCCGCCTGCACGATGGCAACCGTGCGTACAAACTGTTTCGCGAAATCATGAAACCTACGCGCAAAACGGATATCAACTACGGCGCCGGCGGTGGCGTATATCCGAATTTGCTGAGTGCGGGTCCGCCTTTCCAGATAGATGGCAATTTTGGCGCCGGCGCCGGTATTGCCGAGATGCTGCTGCAAAGCCATGAAGGATTTATCAACCTGATACCCGCTATTCCTGATGCCTGGAAGCCCGAAGGTTTTGTGAAGGGCATGAAGGCCCGGGGCAATATCACGGTGAGCTTTGCCTGGAAAGCAGGTAAGGTAACCAGCTATTCCCTTACATCGCCTGTAGCGCAAATTGTGCCAGTGAAAGTGAACGGCCAGCTGCTCACCGTTAAGACCAAACAATCAACCAATCTTTAGAACTTATATCAGAACTCCTCGTACCATGAAACGAACGCGCGCAACCGGATGGATCTTTAGTACCGCTTTATTTTTCCTTGCCCAGGGGGCGAGGGCACAGACCGTAACGATACCCGTGGAGACCCGCAACAATGCCCTCGTATTCCAGGCAGACGCCAACCGGAATGTAGGCATCGTGTATATGGGCGCCCGTCTGCAGGACAAAAACGAATATGCCCTTGCGACTGGCATGTACAAGCAGACCAGCGATTACAGCGGTGTGGCCAATGCGGCCTATGCCACGTCGGGCACCCGCAACCTGTTTGAACCGGCTTTGTCGGTGACGCATGTGGATGGCAACAACTCGCTCGACCTGCAATATGTGCGGCATGAATCCAAGCAACTCGACAACAATACCAGCCTGCTGAGCATCTACCTCAAAGATCCTGTCTATAATTTCGAAGTAACCTTGTTTTGCAAGAGCTGGTTCAATGAAGATGTGACCGAACAGTGGAGCGAGATCAAACACAACGAAAAGGGCAAAGTGACTTTGCACAAATATGCTTCTGCCGGTTTGTACCTCAAGGCCAGCAGTTATTGGCTGCGCCAGTACCATGGCGACTGGGCCCGTGAAATGCAACCCGAAGAGGCGAAACTGACACATGGCATCAAAACCGTCGATAGTAAACTGGGTACAAGGGCCAACCTGTTTCAGCCCTCTGTTTTCATGGTGTCGCTCGATAAACCGGCCACCGAAGATGAAGGCACGGTATTGTATGGCGCGCTGGAATGGAGCGGTAATTTCCGGGTAGACCTGGAGCTCGACAACCGCGATAACCTGCGCATTATGGCGGGCATCAACAATTATGCATCGCCCTATACCTTGCAACCTGGCGAAGTGTTCACCACACCTGCCTTCCTTTCTGTATTATCTACTAAAGGCAAAGGCGCCGCCAGCCGTCAGCTGCACAACTGGGCCCGCAACTATAAAATATTAGATGGTAAGGGTACGCGTCTTACGCTGCTCAATAATTGGGAGGCTACTTATTTCGACTTTAATGAAAACAAGCTTAAGGAGCTACTGAAAGATACCCGTAAGCTGGGCGTTGACCTCTTCCTGCTCGACGACGGCTGGTTTGCCAACAAGTATCCGCGCAACAACGACAATGCGGGCCTGGGCGACTGGGGCGAGAACAAAAAGAAACTGCCCAACGGTATCGCCACACTGGTGCAGGAGGCACAGCAGAACCAGGTGAAGTTCGGCATTTGGGTAGAACCTGAAATGGTGAACCCCAAAAGTGAACTCTACGAGCAACACCCCGATTGGGTGGTGAAGCAGGTGAGCCGGCCGGAGCATTATTTCCGCAACCAGTTGGTGCTCGACCTGAGCAACCCGGCGGTGCAGGACTTTGTGTTTGGCGTGGTTGATAACCTGTTTACGAAGAACCCTGCGCTGGCGTATATCAAGTGGGATTGTAATGCAGTTATCTATAATGCACATGCTGCGAAGCTGGGCAATCAATCGCATTTCTATGTACAATACGTGCAGGGCTTGTACAATGTACTGAAACGCCTGCGTGCTAAATATCCCACGGTGCCGATGATGTTGTGCTCGGGTGGGGGCGGCCGGGTGGATTATGCCGCCTTGCAATACTTTACGGAGTTTTGGCCCAGTGACAATACCGACCCGCTGGAGCGCATCTTTATGCAGTGGGAGTATTCTTACTTCTATCCTTCTGTGAGCATGTCGGCCCATGTGACTGACTGGGGCAAGCAGCCGATCAAATTCCGTACGGATGTGGCGATGATGGGGAAGCTGGGTTTTGATATCGTAGTGAGTCATTTGAAGGAGAAAGACCTGCAGTTTTGCCAGGAGGCGTTGAAGACCTATGAGTCGCTGAAGCCGGTGATCTGGCAGGGTGATCAATACAGGCTGCAGAGCCCGGCCGACCATGATGTGGCCTCCCTGTTGTATTTGAATGAGGCGCGCAGCCGTGGCGTTGTTTTCAATTACCTGGTAAATAACCGGTACGAAGCAGGTAGCGTGCTGCCCATCCGTTTAAAAGGACTGGATGCAAAAAAACGTTATACCCTGAAAGAAGTGAATGTGTTTCCCGGCACCAGTTCCGGCATCGATAGCAGCAAAAGCTATAGTGGTGAGTTTTTAATGACGGTGGGTTTTAACCCCGATGTGAAGCAAGGTCGCAACAGTGTGGTGATAGAAATCAAAGCAGTAGACTAAAGTATGTAATTTACGAAAGGCAAAGCCGGTTCCTGGGGGAGCCGGCTTTTTTGTTGGAAACCACCTGATCTTATGCGGCGGCTGGCACTTTTATTTACAAGCGATCTATTATTGCTTTACCAGTTTACCGTCTTTGATGACCCATTTCACATCGAAGAGTGCTTTCTGGAAATCCTTTTCCAGGTCGCCGTTGAAGATGACCAGGTCGGCTTTGGCGCCGGTGCGGAGTGCCCCTATTTGGTTGCCGAGGTCGAGCGCTTTGGCGGCATTCCAGGTGGCAGTTTGCAGGATCGTTGCTGGAGACAACCCTTCTTCGAGATAGGCTATCAATGTTTGTTTGGCTGCATTGCCCCTGGTGGATCTTACCTCAAAGTACGCATCGGAGCCTGCTACGATCAGGACGCCTTTTTGCTGTGCCCGCTTTAAGCGGTCGGAGAGGGGAGCCAACATGCTCTTGATCTGCGCCGTATCGTGTTTTTGTATATGGCGTGCTTCTTCTACCTCGATGATGCTGTGCGTAGAGGGATCGGTGGGCACCAGGTATACCCCTTTCTTTGCCATTTTCTCCAGGATACTATCGGCCATATAATAGCCATGTTCGATGCCGTCTGCACCGGCTTCGAGGGCAAGGTTGATATCGTTATCGGATGTAGCATGTGCGGTTACTTTGAGCCGGTGGCTGTGGGCGGTTTGCACGATGGCTTTCATTTCTTCGGCGCTTACCCCCATGCGTTCGCCAAATACTACGACCTTAATGACGCTTACCCCGTTGTTGGCATGTTCTTTCACGGCGAGGGCGGCATCCTGTGCGCCATTCACGACGCGGTATTCCAGCTTCGTAATGCGCTCCTGGTCTTTAAAAGGCAATTGGTAAAACTGTCCGTCCATGGCGCTGATGATAGGTCCGGAAGTCAACATGCGTGGCCCCGGGATAAACCCACGGTTGATCGCTTTGGCGACTTCTACATCGAGGTACTGGCCGGAGTTGCCGAGATCGCGAACGGTGGTGAAACCTGCCTCGAGGTAGCTACGTGCCAAGCCCGCGGCGCGCAATACGCGGTATTCGCTGCTGTGGAGCAAGGCATCGGTGGCGAGGTTGTCATCGAGGCGTTGTACCGTGAGCAGGTGGGTATGGGCATCGATGAGGCCGGGTGTGATGGTGGCTTGTGGTACATTAAACTCGGGGGTGCCTTTGGGCACGGACAGGTTGGCGCCTACGCCTTTGATGGTGCCGCCCTGCACATAGATGGCCTGGTTGGTGAGGAATACTCCTTTTTCGGCGTCGAATATTTTGCCTGCCTTGAGCAGGTAGGTATCACCGGTGGGCGACTGTGCCAGTGAATACAAGGAGAGCAGTAAGATACAGAGCAAGGAATAGCCTGATTTGAACATGGGATCGATTTAATGAATTGAGTGCCGCGAAAATAGGAAAAAGGGAATTCTGACTGTAAAATATTGTGCATCACTCCGCTTCGCAAACACCCCGCTATAAGGTCGCAATCAACCCCCACAAAACATTTGCGCAACCCGCAGGTTGCATGTATATTTGCAACCAGCGAGTTGCATATTAAAGCAGAACACGATGAAAAAAGATGTATTCCAGGCCATTGCCGACCCCACCCGCCGCGCCATTCTGACCCTTATGATGACCCAGGCCATGACGCCGAATGCGCTGGCACAACATTTTGATACCAGCAGGCAGGCTGTATCGAAGCATATCAAGGTGCTGGCAGAAGTGGGGCTTATAAAACAAGAGTTATCCGGACGCGAAATATATTATCACTTCAATCCTAAGAAAATGAAACAAATAGCCGATTGGTTAGAACCTTTCCGTCAACTGTGGGAATCCCGTTTGAACCAGTTAGAAACTGTATTGAAAAACATAAAACCTAAAAAGTCATGATTATCAACAAAGAGGTGCAGTACACCAAAGACGTGAATGCCAACAAGATCGTTGCCATCAAGGAATATGATGCGCCATTGGAACAGGTGTGGAGTGCTTTTACCGAAAGTAGTATCCTGGACCTTTGGTGGGCGCCCAAGCCCTGGAAGGCTGAAACCAAGAGCATGGATTTTAAGGAAGGCGGTAAATGGGTGTATGCGATGGTGGGACCAGCCGGTGAAAGACACTGGGCTTTCGTGAGCTATAAAAAGATCGACAAGCACAAACGCTTTACGGCCATTGATGCGTTCTGTGACGAAAACGGTGTTATCAATACCGAGTTTCCCCGCATGGACTGGGTGGTAAGTTTTGCCGAGACATCCGAAGGCACCACCGTGACGATCGATATTACCTTCCCCGATGAAGCCGGTATGCAAAAGATACTCGAGATGGGTTTCGAGCAAGGATTTGCTATGGCACTCAGCAACCTCGACGAGATCTTCGACAAGCAATAGCATTTTGTGTTTCAATAGCCATGATCACAACAAAGTCCTCCCTACGTGGGGGACTTTTTCTTTTGGGGGCGGGGGGGCGCTTAATTTTACTCGTTTTTGATGGGCGTTGACTTAGTATACACTGTATCGAGGCGGTATGTATCCACCCATTTTACCTTATAGGAATCGGTATACATTTTACAATTCCATCTACCGGTGATGGTGCCTGCCCGCGTATCGAAGACCGGATTGTACAGGTCCTTTATTTCCTCCATTTCGGTGAACTCTCCGGTGACGTCGCCTAAATATAAAAACAGGCTGGCAAATCCTGCCTGGCAATTGCCATTCACTGAGTAGGTCCTCACCAGCAGATCAAGCTCGTGATCGCCATTTACGTCGAAGAGGCTGTCGCTTTCATAACCAACGACGGGCGTTTGGTATTCCAGGTACAGGGTGTATTTTTTAAGTGGGTCTGTGCCCGGCTCTATGTGCCGTGCCCAGGTCCAGAAGAGGTAGGTCATATACCCATCGTGTATGGTACGGGTGATGCAGGACCGGGGATCCATGGCGTAGGGCCTGAATATCTTAAAACTATCGCTTTCGTGGTAGCGCGCCGTATCGAGCAGGGTGTACCCAAAATCGCCGTTGATGTATTGTAGTTTATCGAGTGCGGCTTGCTGGTAAGGGGGCAGTGGCTTTTCGGGTGGCGCTTTCGCTGCGGCTGGTTCATCCCGTTTCACCGTGAGGGAACAGGCCGAGCTCATGCACCATTGGCCAACAATGAGGAATAGCACCAGGGGTGTGAGGGTTAATTTTCTCATGTAACGAAGGGTTTCTGCCTCCCGGCGGTTGCACCTATCCGGGATGGTTTCCCAATATAGTGTTTGCCCGTTAGATTGACAAATGGGGCCCGAAAGGTCTTTTGAGGCTGCCCTGCAGGAGTACCGCGGCGGACAACTCCTTTTCGTGCCATGTTGGCGCGCTATTCGTACCTTTACGGAAACACCCGCCGATGCCCGAAGAGCAATATCCGCGTATATTTCTTTACCGCCGGTTGGTGCAGGCCAAACTGTATATCGATACGCATTATGCCGATGCCATCGACCTGGACCAGATTGCCGGCGAAGTGTACAGCTCCAAGTTCCATTTCATCCGCCAGTTTAAAAGCATCTACTTCAAAACACCCCATCAATACCTGATGCACGTGCGCATCGACAAGGCGCAGGACCTGTTGAAGACGGGCGCAACCGTTACGGCAGCCTGTTACCTTTGCGGCTTTGAGAGCCTGGGTAGCTTCAGCACTTTGTTCAAGCGCCTGACCGGCATCACCCCACAGGCGTACCGCCTGCAACACGAAACCCTGCGGTTACAGGTGGAGGCTTCTCCGTTTAGTTTTATACCGGCTTGTTTTGCGCGCCAGAGCGGATGGCTCTGAAGGGTGGTCACTTGTGGGTGGTTAGTCGCCCGCGAGGGAGCATTGCCCGCGGCAGCGTGGGTGGCTGTGAGGAGTGGCCACTTGTGGCGGTTCCTGAAAACAGCAATTTTTGAGAAACGAGGCGTGGGCCAAGCGGCTTTCTTTGTGTTAAAACGCCATGCAAACCATTTTTGATGAAGCTACGCGGCAGGCACTCATCCACCGCATCTCGCAATTGAAGGCACACAATACCCGCCAATGGGGTAAAATGAACGTGTACCAGATGCTGAAACATTGTACCTTATGGGAAGAAATGGTGCAAAGCAACCGGCCTTATAAGCAAGTATTGCTGGGTAGGCTCTTTGGCCGGGTGGCCCTGCGCAGTATGCTGAAAGATGAGAGCCCGCTGCGGCACAATACCCCCACCATCGCCGAACTGAAGATCACCGGCAACGGCGATGTGGAAACCCAGAAAGCGGCCTGGATCGAGCGCCTCCGCGTGTATGCCCATTGGGACATCAACGGTTTTGCGCATCCGTTCTTTGGCAAGATGACGCGTGAACAGGTTGGCTATCTCGCCTATAAACATTGCGATCATCACCTGCGGCAATTCAATGCTTAACGATAAATACCTTCAACATGATCACCCGGGTTACCCATTTCAGTGTATACGTATTGGATCAAAACAGTGCGTACGATTTCTACATCAACAAACTGGGCTTTAAGGTCGTTACCGATGTGCCGCTGGTGCCGGTGGGCAATGGCTTTCGCTGGCTCACGGTGGCGCCGCCGCAACAGCCGGAGCTGGAGATCAACCTTACCCCCATCACCGAAGGCATGTGGTATACCAAAGAAACGGCCGACACCCTGCGCGACCTGGTGAAGAAAGGTACATTTGGTTGCGGCGTGCTTACCTGCGATGATATTTATGCTACTTATGAAGAGTTAAAAGCCAAGGGCGTTCACTTTATGAAACCGCCGAAGAAGGAGTTCTATGGCACCGAGGCGTTGTTCAAAGACGATAGCGGCAACTGGTTTTCGCTGGCGCAGCTGCATAAATAGAAACTACCGTTCTCTCACGTTCGCGGGCACTGATTATGTGTCAATAAGCGACACAGGGTGCCGGGTTCCATTGCGCTTAGGGTTGCCACCATGCTGGCGAAGACAAAATATGTATTGACAAAAATCAAGTGCTGAGTAGTTCTTCCAGGACCTTTAAGCTCCGTGTATGGAGGGAGCGGACTTTCAACCCTTAGCTTTTCGGTTTTTCAGTCCGTCATTCCAATAATAATAACCTGAAAAGATCTTACATTTAGATTGAATTAACCGTTCTCCCTCCCGCACTAAAAACAATCAAATGAACGACCGAAACACAGAAGTTGTCACCGTAGTACTTGACAACGGTGAAGAATTCCTGATGGAAGTTACTGCAACAGATGGCCGGGAAAAGGTAGCTGATTTAGGAGTGATATCGATGTCGGACCTTACCAGGTCCATCCGTTCGATCAGTACTACGATCGTTGATACGCTTAAGGAAATAAGTCCCGATAAATTCGCAGTTGAGTTTGGCGTTGAGGCATCCATTAAGTCTGGAAAGCTACTGGCTTTGTTATGCAATGCGGATGGGAAAGCCAATCTGAAAATCACCTTAGAGTGGACAAAGAAAACCAAGGAGTAGGTAACCTATCTGGCCCCATCACCGAACTACTGGCATTCTGCTGTGTCAAGTTGGTTAACGGGAAAAGAGGCACAGGCTGTTTTGTTGCACCTGCTTTGGTGTTGACCTGCGCGCATGTAATTCCCGATAACAAAGTAAAGGGAGATGTAGTATTCATTCAACCTAAAGACGCTGACAGAGAATTCGAAGCAACCGTCATCGAACTTTCCCGCGACGATGATGAGGACTATTGCTTGCTTTCAGTAAAAGAATATCGATCAAAGATTTCATTGATAATTGGTACCGATGTACTGGCCGGCGACAAGGTATTTGGATATGGGTATCCAGTGTATGACAATCAGCAACGATCAGATGGTTTTTATGGCGAATATGAAGCGCTGACCGGGGCACCCGATCCTGTCAGATATCCCCACGGGTTCCATAAAATAAAAAATACCCAGATCATGCCGGGATTCAGCGGGTCACCTGTTATCTCGCTCAGAACGGGGCAATGCATCGGCATTATGACGGAATCCCGGAATCGAAACGATGCATTGGGCGGCTGGGCTATTCCAACCAGTCTATTACTGGAACGCCTATCGCAAATTGAAGGCTTTGGAAAAGCGCCGGCAGAACTGGTAAGTCTTTGGAATACGGCGTTGACTACCTACAAATCGCTACGCGAAATAGTCCCTTCGCCAACGGTTCCCAGGGATGATATCCTTTATTCGAACGCCCAACTCATCATTGAAAATTTCATTTATTCTTATACAGGCGATCCATGTAAACCAACGCCATTCGGTGGAAGAAAGGAAGAATTACTCGGGTTGGATACCTGGCTGGACGATGTTGCCGAATCGCCGTATTCATTGTATACAGGTCCCGCAGGTCATGGAAAATCAGCCTTACTTGTGCATTGGCTGATGAACTTGCAAAAAAGCATCGAAACCGGCGAACGCACTGCGCTAACCATCATTTTTGTACCAATTTCAATCCGTTTTGATTTTAACACGGAAGAAAGGGTTTTCGCTTATATCCTGGACAGGTTGCATGCATTAAATACCCAGGCTAATACGGCAACCAATACCACGAGAGAATACATAAGGCAATTCTCCCGCCTGATCTGGTCCAACCAGCGGTATCAAACAAAAGTACTGCTCATTATGGACGGCCTTGATGAAGCTGCCGGTTGGGATGTGAACGCAAGCATGTTCCCGCTTAATTGCTCGCCCGACATTAAGGTCCTTCTTTCTGCCAGGGATATGGCCGGCAGAGCCGGTCGCCAATGGCTTGAATGCCTTGGCTGGGAGAAGACAGACAACGCGAAGCATTTTCAGCTTGCTCCTTTGACTATTCAAAAATTGAAGGATGCGTTGGAGGAAACCGGCGCCATTTCAGTCAGTAAGAAGGGGGGGCAAAAACTTTATCATGACTTGTTTCAACTGACTGGGGGTGATCCATTGACCCTGGGGCTGATACTGGAAGAACTAATAGCTAAAAAAACGACGATTGATTCCCTTAAACTCGATGCGCTGGAGCCCGGGCTTGAAGGTTTTTTTAACCGGTGGTGGCGTGAACAGGAACAACTTTGGGGGAAGAAGATCAACCAGATGGCTCCTACAGCAAATTTTATTCTACATAGCCTGGCCCTTTTGTTTTCTCCGATTTCGATTAAAGAATTCAGTGCGCTGGTGCGCCGCTACGATGCGAACATTGACGGATACGGTTTGGATGAAATGATCGCTGTTCTTGGGCGTTTCGTGCTGCGAACTCAAAACGGGAAGGCTTTAACGATAAGCCATCCAAAATTCAGCGAATTCCTCGTCAATAAACTGCGCCGTTACGATGATCTCAAGAGATACGAAGACAGATTCCTCGACTGGGGTTCCGAAGTAATTACATCACTTTCCAGTCCCGGCAGTTCGCCACCTCCTGCGTATATGATCCGTAATCTTGCGCTTCATTTGTTACGCGCCGACGCGCCCATCGAACGGTTTGAGGAATTGTTGCACACTGGATGGGAAAGCGGTTGGAAAACTATCGATGATAGTTACGGAGGCTATTCTCGCGATATTACAATCGTATATGAAAGGCTAAAGGCTCATGATCTTCAACTGGTCAACAAAAGTAATGTCGCCGACAAACTGGATAAAACAATTCAATGTGCTTCGCTGCTATCCAATGCCCTATTTGAAGAAGATAACATAAAGCCAGGCCTTTTAGGATCACTTTTAAAATACCAGCTATGGTCAACAGATAAAGTGTTGAATTTTATCGCGCGTGTTGAACATCCTTACAACAGGGGGCTGTTTTTGGAAGTGCTTTTTGAACTTATTGAAACCAGTAAGCTCGAAAAAGCTGCCGTGTTAGCAGAGCAGGTAGTATTAGACCCAAACGGAGATTATGGGGCTGCGATGGCTACTTACGCCTGGATGAAACGGCTTGGAAAAGAAGAGCGTTTGAACGAAGCGATAACTGTATTATCAAAACTAGCGGAGCCTGAGAGAAAGTCATTTGGCTATTTGGGATTAGCGGCAGCTTTACCGGCCGATCAAAGAGGTGACGCCATAACGACTGCCTTCTCAAACACTGAAGAACTAGGTGGACACTTTCTGTCAAGCCTTGTTGATTTATTTACAAAGGAATTTATTCCTTACGCTCAGAAAACAGGTATCGATCAACGCCAAAAACTAACAGAGGAGGAGTACCAATCCATTAGAGAGAACATAATCGCATGGATATCTGAGAAAACAGGCACTCCTTTCGATTCGAAAAGCTTCGATACGGCCTACGACACTCAATACCTTGGATATCTATTTCCATTTATCCCAGAAGCTGAATTGTTTGAGTACATGACCCGGGTGCTACGAGAAATGTCGAGGGGAAAGGTAAAAATGTACGCTGATGATTATTTAATATTCTCACGGGGTTTCCTGACACCACCGATGCTGCCTTTGATTGAGCCGGCTATCGAAAAACTGAAATCTGACGAACAGATTCTGGGTATCCTCGCCTGCTACCCTTTTATTGAAGACCAGGCATTGAAGAAAAGGTACAAAGACCAGATAATTGAAAATATTGGAGCGTTTGAAAAAATGCCCTCTATTAATGATAGGAAAACTTTTTTTGATCTTCTGGGCCGCAGTGGATTTACTGCGGCTGGCGTAAGAAAGATCCTTCAAACCGATAAGGATGACTGGTATATTGACAGACCTATTGCGGGCATTGCGCCTTACCTATCCATTGAGGAATGTGAAGTTTTGCTTAAGTCTCAATCCACCTGGAGAAATGAGCTCAGGGATCGAATCATCGGTCCGGTTCTGGAGCGGTACGCCTCCTTCAGTCCGAGACTAGCGAGTTTGTCTCTGCAGTTGCTGAATGTTTCCTTTTCCCGGGAGGAGTGGTTGCGCGGGCGCCTCGTTCTCGATGCCTACAGTGCCGGGAAGTGGACATTTGCCGACAATATAGACCGGCTTAACGAGATCGGCGAATTGAGTGCCAGGATTGACGTTGCCTGCTTGCTAGTAGGTGGCACACCAGATAAGACCTGGGAATTAATCACTCATATCTTAATCTCGACCATGGAAAGTATTCCCGACAAATGGTGGCCGGCTATGGAGGTGCTGGACGGGATTTCGGCTTATTTACCAACGGAGGATTGCAATGACGCAGACACCCTGGCTGAGCTGGCTTACGTGATCGCTCGTAGCGGGCACGAAGAAAAGCACCTGATTGTACGCAAGTTCTTTAATAGTTTGATCAGCCGGGGGAATGACGCCATGGTAGAAAAAATTGCTATAGCGACCACCTCTCCCTCGTTTGATCTACCAGCACTTTGGGCCATACAATGTTTTTCGCAATCTAAGGAGCAGGATAACAAGGTACGGATCGAGCGCTTGATGTCTTATGTGGTTGAGCCTGATACAAGACTCCAGGCGCTTGCCGCGACTCATTACCCAGAACAGTTGAATGAGTTTGAAACTTTGTATGTGGACCTGATCGGCCTGGATCCAACAAGCAGTACTATTGAGTACTATGCTTCTAACCTGTCAGACACCTTGCGTTTTTTAGACGCGACTTCGCGTGCGAAGTATAAGGAACAGATTGTCAATACGGAATATTGGAGAAAAGGGCTGTTACGAGCGGATTCTATTGCCTATCTATGCAAAATGCTTGACCACGATGATCTCGTTTTCTTGAATCATAGCATTGCTCGAAAGTTGTCTTCCGCTACCGATCGTTACATACTGACGTCAGCCATTGCCGTTCGTTTTACAGAATTGGGAGATATTGAAATGGCTATTCAATCTCTTGCCAGTGTATCCGGCGCGGATAGATTACTTGCCAAGACCCTGGGACGAATGTCCTTGCTATGCAGAAAAGAAGATGTACTAAGTATTGTAAAAAAAGCTGAAAATACCCTGTTCGCCAACAATCGTTTGCACTTTTACCGGCTTCTATTGGAACGGATAGAACAGCTGGATAGATCCGTCGCCCTGACTATATGCCATGGTTGGCTGGATCTAATCACAAAAGGCAATAAAGTGGATATCTACACAAGCCTGCCTGCTCTCTTCGACTGGTTTAAGAAGGCACAAGATCGTGATATTGTCAACTTGCTGGATGCACAATTTTACGGTCCAGACTATGCCGGCCGTGATTAATACTCCTCTTCAGAAAATGGCCCGCTATATACAGCCAGCACCCGGCCAAAAAGAAAGGCGCAGGTCTCATCCTCCTGCGCCTGTTCACTGCTTTCTGATGCACTACCGGGTTTTCGCACCGAGTGACCGGAAAGCTATTTGCTACCAATCAAAATCACTGTTGCGGCGTGGTGCCGTCGGTCTTGGGCGCCTGGCCTATCAGCTCCATGAACTGATCGAGCTTGGGCGTAATGATGATCTGCGTACGGCGGTTCTTGTTCTTGCCGTCTTCCGTATTGTTATCCGCTACGGGGTTGTATTCGCCCCGGCCACCGGCGGTGAGGCGCTTGGGATCTACCCCATACTGGTTTTGCAGGGCCTGCACCACCGAAGAGGCGCGCAGGGTACTGAGATCCCAGTTGTTGCGGATATTGGGCTTGGATATGGGCACATTGTCGGTATTACCTTCAATGAGCACATCATAGTCTTTGTAATCCATGATGATCTTGGCAATCTTGGCCAGCGTAGCGCCGGCTTTATCGGATATTTCATAACTGCCCGATTTGTAGAGCATGTTATCGGCCAGCGATACATAGACCACTCCTTTCAATACCTGCACATCTACACCGCTCAGCTCTTCGCGGCTCAAGGAGCGGGTGAGGTTGTTGGTGAGCACCATGTTGAGCGAGTCGCTCTTGTTCTTGGTATTCACGAGGTGCTGGATATACTTGTTGGAGGCGGTGATCTCATCGACCAGTTTGGAGATATTGACATTGCCCTGGTTGGCGCCGGAGAGACATTTCTCCAGCGAGGCCTGGAGGGCAGTGATGGCCGCTTTACCCTGGGCGATCTGCTCTTCGAGGCTGGATACGCGGGTGGTGGCGGCTGCGAGGTTCTGCTGGCAGGTTTGCAGGTTGCTATTGGCCGATGCACTGGAAGCCCGCAGGGTTTCGTGATCTTTGCTCAACGCATCATATTTCTTTTTGCTGATACATCCCGTGCCTACCATGGCCAGCATGAGCAGGCCTACTGACAAACGAATTATTCTCATATTAAAATGGTTTAAGTAACAAAAGCTTAGGACCATTCTGCGGCTGGAGCAAGGGGTGTAGTCGATTGATGACAGAGAAGATACTTTTTTTGTGCCAGCAGCCGGCCGAGTGTTAAAGAGCGGCTGGCCAATTTGTATGCTTTTAGGAACATTTGGCAGGGTTGGCGGCCGCGACTGCGGCACCGTAACGATGCCCGTATATCGCGAATAGCGGACAGAGCCTACTGATTGCTAATTCATTAGCCCCGTGTTATTAAAATCTCCTTAAAGAAGGCGCTGTGGCATTTTAGTGAATCGATTGCGCCCGCTGATGCTTACCGCTTTTGCTTATTTTGCGATCCGTCAAAAAAATACCCTTCTTGTCAAAGCCCCTTGTTGTAGAAAATATGGAACAAAAGAAGGTGAGCTTCCGACTGATGGATCGATGGTCGTTCACGTGGAAGTTTGAGCGTTAGGCGGGGAAGGAAGCTGTAGTAACGGGCAAAAAAATAGGGCGCAACGTTGATACGTCCGCCCTTTCTCCCATTAAACCCCTTAGGGCTATAAACATTTTACCATTTTCGTTTTAAGTTCCAGACCACACAATTGGGTGAGTTCTTTGGCCTGGAAAAATGAAAGGTGTCGATGACCTGGCTGCTGTCGTAGTTCATTACTTTGAATACGTATTCCGCTTCGGCGGACACGCGCACGTATTCAAACAAACTGTCTGTACACAGGGGTGCTTTTTCGGCATACCTGATAGGGATATCCGCGCCGTCGTTGACGAGCAGCATACAGTTTTTTGCCATTAACGAATCTGAAGAATAGAACCGGACATTGATCAGGTATTGTGCCGGCAAAGGAGAAGAAGCAGAGCCTGAACCAACTGAGCCACCACTATAGTGGCCATATTCTTTGGTGCATCCAAATAGTATTAACAGTACCAGCGCGTATTTCATACAATGGTTTAATGGATTAATGGAATAACCATGACCCTATGGGAATAACAACCTGTTAAGGCGCTTGCTGTACGATATCACTATTTGGTTGGAGAGATAAGATTAACGCGAATCAGTGGGGAACGTTGCGTCGGTAATGACAATACTAATTTAGGAAGAAAACTTAATACAAAATTCACTTGCCGCTTTTTTTCTAAATAAATTTCTGCTCTCCCGATTTTTCTTCCACAATCGCATCTAAGCTCATGGGGTGTTTCGTATGTTACCCAAAACAGCTGCTGCGCTGTTATCCAATAAACATACTATGAAATACCACAAGATCTCTTTTTGTACGGTATGCATGAACCGTACTATGCACCTGAAGTCAACGCTGCTGCGTAATATCGAAGACAATCTTCACTATCCTCACCTTGAATATGTTTTGCTGAATTATGGATCGAAAGACGACATGCACGACTGGGTGCAAACGCATTTCGATGCCTACCTGCAATCCGGCCTCCTTAAATATTACCGCACGGATTTTCCGGATGTATTTAAAATGAGCCATGCGAAGAACATGGCCTTCCGCCTGGCTACCGGCGATATATTGTGCAGCATCGATGCAGACAATTATACCGGCGATGGTTTTGCGTTGTACGTGAATCAACTGTTCCGGAAAGACCCGGCCATCTTCCTGGCGCCGCCCTGGATTGCACCGGGCAAGAAGTGGTGGGATGTGCAGGGCCGTTTGTGTTTATGGCGGGAGGACTACTACCGGTTTCGTGGCTATGATGAAGGTTTTATAGACTATGGTTACGAAGACCAGGACCTGAAGCAACGTATGATGCACGCGGGCCTGCGCAAAGCGGTGATCCGCAATACCAAATTCCTGCAGGCCATTCCGCATACGGATCAATTGCGCATGGCGGGCGGCATCAGCCGGAAGTTGCTGGCCAATTTATTACTCACGTCTATCGGTCGTCATGAATGGGAGCTGTATTACCTCCGCACCGACAATACTTATGAACATTACCGGCTGCATGCACCGCAGATCCGGATAGAAGATGCAGGAACGCTTTATTGTTCGCCGGCTATCCTCACGAATTTGCGGCTGCACCACGTTGACACCGGCCGTTACCTACTTCATGAAAAGGGCCTAACGCTGCGCGACGACAACCGGCCGCAGCCTGAAGACCTGGAATACCGGATCGCCCAGCAATTTAGCAGCCCTGGCGGCCGCTTGTATTACCGGCTGGGGCCGGGCAGCCTGATGGACCAATTGTTACTGCACCGCTCCTGTTACCTTGGCCGGCAACGCCTGTTGCAGAACCGGAAGGAGCCCTGTATGGTGAATGCGCAGGGATTTGGAGAAGGCGCGGTGACGGCGGTGAGCGGCCGGAAGATGCCCAGCATTTTATGTAGAACGCCATAAAACTTTACGATGAACCATTTCCCGGACGATCTGCTTTACACCAAAGATCATGGCTGGATGCGGGTGGAGGGCAAGGAAAGGAAGAGCCCGATATGGTGAACACGGATCCATACGGGGACGGCTGGATCATAAGGATACAGATCACCCATCCCGGTCAGCTCAAGGACCTGATGAGTCCGGCAGAGTATGCAGACTTCGTGAAGCAGGAAGCGGCTGGGTAAGGGAGGGCTGGTTTTGTGACGGCTTGGGAGTTTGTATGACCTGTTGCCTCAGGCGGCTTTTAGACGCATGATGGTACTGCAGAGTGGCAGTAAGCCGAAGGAGACTGCTATGAAAATGCCTACCCGGATACAGTTGAGGAAACGCCATTGATGGGCCCTGGCGACGAGGCCGGCGGGCTCCGGGGCTCCGTTTGCGATGGCCTGGAAGGCGATGATGTTGGGCGCGAAGTAGGTGAGGGTCCATACGCGCACGGCGAAATGGATGGCGAAAAGTACGAGCAGCCAATTGCGGATGGGATCGATATGCCAGCAGAAGACGATGGCGAGAATAAAGGTGATTTCGTGCAGGGAATGGATGATGATCCAGAAAGTCTTTAGATCGAGGTCGTAGGGCGCTTTAAAATAGTGCAGGGAGGCAGGTGGATGCTGTGACCATTTGGGCACGATGACGGCCGTTTCGAAGAGCTGGGCGCCGTTCATGAGGAAGTAGGCGAGGGTAGTGATGAGTAACCAGGTTTCGCCGCGGGCGATGTAGGAGGCGGTTAATGTATTCATGGCTGTGTAGATTGGGTGGTGTCGTTGAGTTGTTGGGTGATATTGGTCATGATGTCGATGGCGCCGCTGAAGTAGCGCAGGATGACCTGCAGCTCATCGGCGGAGAAGGTATCATAAAAAGCCAGGGTTTGCTGCTGGAGGGGGACAAAGAGCGGCTCCAGGAGGGTTTGGATATTCTCTTTGTGGGGCACGATGTAGACCTTGCGGCGATCGTGCTTATCGTACTGTCGCTTGACGAGCTTTAGCTTGACGAGGCGATCTACCAGTCCGGTAATGGCCCCGGTAGTGAGACCGGTTAGTGTGGCCAGTTCCCCGGCCGTTACCTGCCCTTGCTGCATGATGAGGCCAAGGTATTTGTGGTCGGTGCCCGAGAGGCCGGCCTTGCGGGCGATGGCTTCGTGCATGAGCAGGGAGGCGTCGGAATAGGTGCGACTGGCTGCCCGGAGCGATTGTATGGTATCCTGACTATCTGGTTGCATTATTTTCGGGATTAAACTTATCAGCTAATTATCTTACCCACTAAGATAATGCTTTACCGACGAATAAACCAAATAGGGGCTGCATTTCGTGGACCAAAACGAGGGGTCGTGAAAGGTTAATTTTGCGTGCTAATCCCTTCTAAATCATAGAAAAGAAAATTATTTCTGTAATTATTTTTGGTAGATATGATTCAAATACTACTTTTGCCGCGGAGAGATGGCAGAGCGGTCGAATGCGGCGGTCTTGAAAACCGTTGACTGTCACAGGTCCGGGGGTTCGAATCCCTCTCTCTCCGCTGATAACAATTAGGTTAAATAAGCTTAAAGCAATAAAGCCTGCAAAATCAATGATTTGCAGGCTTTTTGCTTTTTAACCCTTCCTGCATTTTACTCCATTTTATGACAAGACTCCAGCGCGTCATTCGTGTACGTTGACCTCTCTTTACAAAGACGCGCTAAACTTGACGCAGACGGCTGTTTATTAACACTTTGTAAGAACTGAACTCGATTTTACCAGCACCATTCTGGTGTAATTTCAAAACACAAAAACGTGAAATCATGGAAAAGAGTTTCGGTTTGATCTTCTTTATCAAGAAGCCCAAGACGGCCACCGTCAGCCAGTATTTTGTTTACATGCGGATCACCACCAACGCCTCCTACTGCGACGTAAGTACTAAAATGAAATGGGACCCGACCAAATGGAATGCCCAGGCGGGTAGGGCGGAGGGCCGAACGGAAGCCGCTAAAACCCTCAATTCGTACCTGGACGTGCTCCAACGGAAAGTGTACGATATACGCAAACGACTGGCTGACCGGGACGATCCGGTCACGGCAGAAAACATCAAAGCACTGTTACAGGGCGATGAGATCAAAAGGAAGAAGTATATGCTGCTGGAAATCTTTCAGCAACACAATGACCAGATGACGGCACTGGTTGGTCAGGAGTTCTCCCGAAAAACGCTGGAACGGTATCAAACTGCCTTCCGGCATATCCGGGCTTTCCTACAATGGAAATACAAGATTGATGATATAGATATTACCGAGCTCAACTACGAGTTTGTGACGGAATACGAGTTCTGGTTAAAGAGCGTGCGTAAGTGCAGTCACAACCCGGCTATTAAGTATATCGCCAATTTTCGGAAGATCGTCAACCGCTGTCTTCGGAACGGCTGGTTGCAGAAAGACCCGTTTGTTGGGTTTAAGATGACAAAGAAAGAGGTAGAAAGGACCGCACTCACCGAGTTTGAACTGGAAGCTATCTCAGCCCTGACCTTCAAGGCTGAACGGCTAAGGCTTGTACGGGATATCTTCCTGTTTAGCTGTTATACCGGTCTTGCTTATGTCGATGTGGCCAAGAGTAAGCGGTCGGAGGTCTTTATAGGTGTTGACGGCGAGCAATGGTTATTGAGCAAGCGGCAGAAAACGGATATCTCCGCCCGTATCCCCCTGCTGCCACCTGCACTGAAGATACTGGAGCAATACAACGGCCATCCCCAATGTCAGCACCAGGATCGATTATTGCCGGTACTCAGTAACCAGAAGACAAACGCCTACCTGAAAGAGATCGCCGACCAGGCCGGCATCACTAAGAACCTGACCTTCCATATAGCCCGGCATACATTCGCCACCACCGTTACCCTTAGCAATGGGGTACCCATCGAAACAGTTTCAAAGATGCTCGGCCACCGGAACCTGCGGACGACTCAGCAGTATGCGAAGATTTTGGATAGGAAGGTGAGTGAGGATATGATGAAGTTGAAGGGAAAATTCAAGTAGAAAATAAGATTGCCTAATACTAGCAAACATCCAAAGGCATACCCGAAACAGGTCGGATACAGCAGTCTTATTTGACTTCGCTCAATATTATTGCTTCTATATACCGTTATCAGGGTATTTACCGTTAGTCAATTAATCGCCAGATTTGCTGACTAAATGTTTGTCCAATGAAGCTTCTAATATTTTGCTCGCTTTTCCCTTTTATCACCATTGCCCAAAACAAGGATTCAGTCGTCACATATACAGGCGTAGTTAACATTGATTCAGTTAAAAAAGAAGAGTTGTATACCAGGGCCAGACAATGGTTTAACAAAAGCTTCAAAGACTAAAGGTCAATAATTAGGGTGTCAGATAAAGAAACTGGTGAAATATTAGCAAAAGCTATTGTGCAATCAAATCACTGGTATCAGGCATTAGGAAAAGAGTCAAAAATCCCAATCAGTTACAATTTTGACATCTCTATTTACCTGAAGGATGGGAAGTACAAATACGAATTCACAAATTTCATGGAGAGTGGCGATCTCGCTTCATATTCCGGACCATTATTGGCCACCAATGAATATCCCACAAAGGGATATCGAAGCAAAGATATTATGGATAAAATTTGGATCAGCCAACGCGAAGAACTAAATACCACAATGTCGCAAATTGTTGCCGGGTTAAAAGAGTTCATGACGAAGTCGACCCTTGATTTTTGACGCTTTGCAACCGGCCGAACGCAAACGGCATGTCGCCCTTTCGCTAACCTTTAAAGCTGAACGTTTGCGGCCACCACAAGACACGACAGTCATATGATGAACTTTTGATCCATTTTAATACATTTTACGATCATTGGAGAGCTATTCAATTTTGCCATTTGCTACTTCAGTTACCATAACCAACCTAAACAATGTGCAATATGAAGCACCTAATAAAACCTCTCGTTGCTTGCTTACTGCTTGCATTAGCATTTTCATCATTTGCACAGAGGGACGTTACTGTTCTGAACGGCTACAAGTACATCTACCTTCCGCCGCTAACTTATCAAGACGGCACAAGTGATCGATGGGGGATCAGGAATTCTGTAAAAGAAAAATTAATGGCCTCAGGCCTTGCCGTCTTAGACGCAGTTACCCTTACTCCACAGGGTACTCCTGCTAACTGTCTTACAGCCGTTTGCACCATCGATCATACAAATAACGCATACCAAGCGGCATCCGATTACTTATACTTGAAAATACTTAACTGTCAAGGTCAGACAATATATACTTCGCAAGGAGCAACGGGAGCGTTAGTGTTAACCTTTCAGCAAGGTTGGAGAAAAGCAACCAAAGAATCTCTAAGAGATTTCAGCTCATATAAGTACAAATTTGACGAAAAGTCAACTTTTGAATCGAAGCTCTTTGGGAGCTTACCTCCAGTTGAAAAACTAAATGAAAATGAAGAGACGCTTAAGAAGTATTTTTCCGAAACAACAATTGACCCACTAGAAGGGATATACAAATCTTACCAAGCCCAAGGAATGACATACTACAAGGTGGCGATCAAAAAATTTGGAACGACCTACAAGATGATTATTATAGATGCCGAATACAGAGCATGGCAGCCAGGTGAAGTAAAAGCTTATTTTGAGCAAAGCTCAATGACTGGATTATTCTCAGTAAAATGGTACATGGGAGACAAAAGACCATACGAAACCTTTGGATCCTTTGACGATGACGCTATTTTGACTATAGAATTAAAAGACAACCAAACTGGTCAAAAAAGGCAAGACAAATTTGTTAAAATGTTTCCATTAAGTTCAAACGGCGGAAATGTTAATGCTGGAACTAAAATTAAGGCATCAGGAAGTGGCTTTTTCATCTCGACTGACGGATTGGTAGCGACAAATGCTCATGTAGTCGAACGAAGTCAAAATATAACTGTTTCAATTTCACATGAAACCGGAAATTCTAAATACAAAGCAAAGATTTTGCTTATTGACAATAAAAATGATGTCGCCATTCTGAAGATTGAGGATGAGAATTTTACTAGTCTTGCCAATTTACCGTTTGGAATAATCGAAGACGCAGAGATCGGAGAAAAGGTGTTTACTATTGGCTATCCTTTAAATGATATAATGGGTTCCAACTACAAAGTAAATGATGGCATAGTTAGCTCCAAATCCGGCATCGCTGATGATATCAGGTATTATCAAATTTCTGTACCGCTTCAGCCCGGAAATAGTGGAGGCCCCCTTTTTAATAAACAAGGCAACATCATTGGCATCACATCTGCGCGGCTAAATAGCAAGGCAGTTGGAACTGAAGTCGAAAATGTCAATTACGCAATAAAATCAGCATACTTGCTTAATTTATACAACATGTTGCCAAGCCGGTCAAAAATCAACAGCTCCTCCCAAGTTGCTGGCAGGGAACTGAAGGATCAAATTAAAGTCTTAAAAGACTTTGTCTGTTTAATTGTTGTGAACTGATATTTGTGACTTCTTGAAACTTTGGTCTCTGGGGGAAACCTGCATTATCAAAGACTAATCCCAATTTTTTAAGAGTTGTGAGTTGAGTTTACTTTTTCATCAGTAATAGTACCCTGAAAACGTTCATGGATCTTTCGAAACATCATCAGATTTACTGTATATTCATGACCTGAATAAAGGTGCAAAAAATGACTGTTAACTTCATGGAAAGTAGCAAGTGTTAATTGGGCCGGGTCAACCAAAGATCGGCGCCTAGTGTCCTGAACGGTTACGAAATTCAAAACAATACTATTGTTATCGTCCCTAAAGTCCATAACACCTTTATATGTCGGGTGCACTTTTGTAGATGCCCAGATATAAAAGGGCCTATAACGACCCATTTCTGCGGCCTCTTCAATCGCGAGAAAATTCCCCTTTCCATTCAAGAATGGTTTAGCCCAGGAATAATCATTGTCAAAGAAGTCCTTTTGGTAGTTACCTTTGGCTTCTTCATATTCCCTCATAACGTCGTTAACAAGTTCCTCGCTGATAGCAGGAAACTTCAATATTTCATGGCGCTTAATGTAGCTCTCGACTGAGCGCTTATTTTCTTTATATGTCACATCCCGAAATCTTTCGGCGAGCTCATTCGAGTTCTGTTTCATTAAAAAGACTGCTACTACACAATGCTCGTAGAAGATCCGCCAGAGGCGAAGGGCCGCATCCGGATATCCATGAACTAGCTCTAAACCTATTTGATCAGCCATTCTACAGAGATTACCGTAAAAGGTTAAATTTAAGGAGTCTTTAAATTCTAATTTCGATGGTTCTATCCTTGACTTCTGCAGTTTGTCGATAAATCGCGAGTATACAAGGTTTGAAGTATGTATGTAAGAAAAAAAATGGTGAAAAAGCTCCTCGTGCAATTCGACAATTTTCTTTGAGTTTCTTTCAACGATTCCATATTGTTGACGAAATTCTTCAATTGTGTATTTATTGACAAAGAACTCGGCGCACTTATCTTCCAAGATGTCAAAAAATTGATCGCCACCTTCTCGCATGAGTTTGTCCATTTCCTCATGTGAAACTTTAGATTCTGTTCGAACTTTCTCAAGAACTTTATCTAGCAGGGGAATAATATCGTCTGAAATTAAACCTTGAAATTCCATGTTCATTATTTTAAACTCAACATTTATCAAAATAAGATCATTAACTAACCTTCTTTTTAACAAAACCCCACATAATCCATAGTTGCCCGAAAATGCATAAAGGCTCTTTTTTTGCTCTGTCCCAAGGAGATTTTTTACATGATTCGTCAGTGATATCAGGCTGGCCGGCAGCTTTACTACTGCAGTAGGGATAAATGGTGCAATGGCTTTCCCGTAAGGCTATGATAACAGCTTCTATCCCAAGGAGGTAAATCATATGGTCATGAACTGGGCTGTTTTTGGGCGGAATGACATATGTGTTACCATTTTTGTCCGTAATAATTGGAGTTCCCAGCGCTCTTACAAATCTATTAACTCGCCTTGCCAATATCTTGGGTTCTGTGCCATAATCCAATAATTCGACAAAAGAAAATTTACTTCTTTTAACTTTAATCGAATTGCCAATTATAGATTGGGCCCATTCTTTAAGCTTGACTAGCTTGTCGTGGATAAATATTGCTTCGAATCCTTTCCTAGTCGTGATGGCATTGGCAAAATAGAAATTGTCGAACTTGAATTTGTGGCCTTTCCACGAAATTGAATATGTTGCTTTGAACTTATTAATTGACAGCTCGTCGAATGAAAAATTATTATTGATACAGAATAAATGAAACTCAAAATAATACCTGGCTGGGTCATGAGACTCAAGAGCAGCCTCCATAATGAGGATTAGATTTCTGTCGGAGAAATTTCCTGAAATAAATATTGACCGTGTTAACTTCTCAATAACCTTATAGGGAAAGATTACAGTCTCGTCCGCTAAATAATTTCTTCTAACTAAAAGATCAGTCATATTCTCTAGAAAGTGCACGGCTCCCAAATAGAACGCGTCTTCCTCAAAATTGTCTGTGTAGAGGATTCTAATAGACACTAATTCATGATTAAGTTTGGGATTCAATGTAAATGCTTCTAAATCCATCCCAACAACTACAAAATCCCTGTCATCATTTCCTAATTCCGATGTCCCCCACAGCAATCGAAACAATTCGGTCTCAACTTGAACATGGGGCAGCTTCGACGTGAATGGAACACTAAAAGATGGTTGAGGTGAGTGGATGATTTCATGATTAATTTGAGAATATTCGCTAAGAAGGCTGGCAATATTCCGCAATCCAAAGGATGTCAGGAAGTCCTGGAGGTAATGAATATATTCATGAAAAAAGATACTCGAAAACTCCTCCTTAATCTGGTTCTTTTCATTTAAAATCTGCTCATCATTGATCAATATAGAAAACATCGTTGGTTTGTATGTGCCATAAATGTCTGCTTTCAATAAATGCATACCATTGAAGGAATTAGTGAAATAATTATGAACAATACTAGGAAGGCATCTCCAACAATCCCTCATCAACACCATAATGGAACAACGATAATGTGTGTAAAGCTAAAAACAGAGAAAAAGAAATTGGAATTGGAAGCCATTCCCCTGTCTCGATTAGTGTTGAATATTAAGCTATTCATAGCAAACTGACATCAATTCCCGCTTAGTTCAGCCTTTAAACCTCCCTAAAACATGCGAGTATTAACCCTTGCATCACCTATCTAGGTAATAGGGGGGCTCAAAGATTCGTCGGCAATCATTCTTGAGCTTGGCGATAAATGTATCTAATTTCTCCTCTGTAATCACATGAATTTTAGGAATTACGCCCATAATATTCTCCTTTATATGAATCTGTGCCTCGTTTATTTCTCGACAAATGACTTCTTCATTTCTGTCAAGTTTAGCTTCAATAAGTTTTCCCTTAATTGCGATTATCGGCACAAAAATATTATGGTCTGAACCAGCACCAAATCTTGCTGCTCCGTCACTAGATTTTAAAAAATTGAGAACTCCTTGAATTGCAGCAAATGCATTGTTCTTTACTTTTTCAACCTTATGTTCGTTTTTACCATTTTCTTGATTCCCTTGCTGAGGCTTAGGCTTGCCTTCACTTGTCACCATCCCGTACCCGAGATTTCTTTCACATTCAAAAAACTCCTCAAAAAAAGGCTGCGTGACTAAGTGATCTAGCCACATCTTACCATTCTGGTTATGTACGTAGCATTGCGGAAAACCTTTTGTTATGGAGGAGAATATTATCCAAGGGGTAGCAGCATATTTGCATTCAAGTATAAAAAAGATGTTGAAGTTAACCCCACCTTTGTTGAAATTGGACATTGCAAGCAAATCGATTTCCCTAACATTGTCGGTGTAAGGGTCCGCAAAATATATCGACTGATGAATACCAAATCCGGCAGCTTGGAACTTATGAGCAACCTTCATTTCAAAAGGGTATCCATTCCTCTCTAAGTATTCAAGAGCTATATCTTTAGGGTTATTACTCATTGAGGGTTATTTTTGATTGCTTATGTTGTGCGGGAATAATATTGCTAAATTTGCACCATCTCCACTGGCGTTACTCCCAAGCCCTGCGCCAATTCAACAAGTGTAGTGTAAGTGATATTCACCTTTCCCTGCTCTATCTCGATTATTCGGTGGTGTTCCAAGTTACAGGCGGCGGCAACCTGCCGGTGAGATAGCCCTTTTTCCTGCCGTATTTTTTTAACATGTAAGCCTAACTGCTTCAACAATTCTATATCCTTTTCGCTCTTCATAGACGAAAGGTGCTGAAGATTCAAAAAAATAACGGTACCAAACTTGGTACCTGTTGAAAAGTTATCTATCTTCGATTTACATTTGCAGCCTTAAAACATTAAGCTGCTTCTGGATTCTCGCCTGGGAACGTCGGAACTTCAACAGGGATGAGATGAAAGAAGAAAGCTCACGTTACGGCGTGGGCTCTTCTTTGTCTGTCCCTAACCCTCCGACGGGTCCCAGGCAGCAAGGTCGAGACCTGCGCCTCTTCTTTTTAGGCAGTCTCCACTATTTCCATTCTCGTAGACGGCTCTGTTACAGGAATTCCTTTCGTCATCTGATTACCGCGCTGGTTAGCGGCAAATATCTTTTTGTCACCAATTTTCATTTGACTATGAAGAAGGAACGCCATTGCCCGAACGATCAGGAATTGATCGACCTTTTGTATAGACGCGATAAGGATGCCTTTCTACAGCTTTATGACAAGTATTCTGCAAGGCTGTATGGCTTCATTATAGATTTAGTGGCCCAAGAGGAATTAGCCGCCCAAGTTTTACTGGAGGCATTTGAAAGTGCCTATCACAAAATCGACAGCTACGATCGGACCCAGCAGAGTCTCTTTATCTGGCTGTTTCACCTTGCACATAGCATTTCCCTTCAACACCTGCGTAAGAACGACGCCTGGCCTTCCGATAACACACAAACCAATTACCAAGGAGCATTTCGCGCCATCCTCACCATGATACCTGTAGCATCAAAGAAGATCATTGAGTTGATCTACTACCATGGATTGACCAAGGGGCAAATCAGCCAAATCCTTGACATTCCGGTTGCGAATGTCGAAAGTCAATTTTATACGGGAATGAAGCTGATTGAGGCTATCCTGAACAGTAACTCTACCTGTGGACTGAAAGAGCCCGACATATAGGGCAACTTCAACAAAAGGCGAATACATGAGAGGATTCAAGGCATGCAATACTTGCTTAAAACAAAATAGTCATGAAAACAAAACATCGTCATACTAAAGAAAGTAACAGAATACTTCGGCTAAATCCGCAAGAAATCACCGACCCCAACCTCGTCGTTGTCGATTTCTTTATGAATTACCATCTGAAGAATGTTAAGGAAGCCATGTGGGAATGGTTGTCGGCTGGCCTGACAAGTTCAAATGAATATTTCAACACCGGCAGAGAACGTAGTAATCTGCTATTCTTATACGAAAACATTGAAAAACTGATCGAGGCCGCCTACCTGCAGAAACGTAGGGCAGACCGCCGTGCAAAGAAATTGAATAAAAAAGCACTGCTTTCTAACTGCACTAAATCGGCTACGAACCAGCCCTGAATGTGCAAATAGCCATTGGGGGATTTACTCAGCCATCTATGAAATAACAAATAACCTCATGTACAATCACGAAATTAACCTTCGGGCCGGATGCATATACCAATGCCGCATTGTTGACCAATATGATCCCTGGAAAGCAATTGGAGCTGTCTTCTCCAGATATGACGTTAATCAAATGAAAGTTGACTTTTACAAAATGTTTAAAGTAGCGGCATTGAATCTCCGGCGATACATTACGGAAAATGACGTCCTGGACTTGAGCTACACTTATGAGCACCTTAATGACCTCATTGAAGGATTTTTTTTTGCGGCAAAGGAAAAAGGTGTGATTACCGAAATAGCAATTGAGTCTCCGCTTTTTCCCCGCCAGTGGGTTGACAGGCGTCAGTCGGCTCAAGAGAGTGTTTTCTGCTTATGTTCTGCCTATGAACCCTACGAAATAAGGGAAGATCTGTGGGATATGTTTCAATGGGGGTTATCTGAAGAATCTGCCAGACAAACCAAAAAAGGAAGAAGGCGCATGATCGCCCTTTTTGAAAATATAACCGACCTCGTGAGTGCGGCGTATTATATGTACTACCACGAGAAAAAATCTGACGAAGTCAATGAGTAGGCAATCTACAATGCGAAGGTAATTAGAATCCGTTCCCTGGGTATCACTGAAGCCCATTCTTGGGAGGAGGGTGGGCTAGAAGGGGAGTGGTCAAAATGGCCATCCCCTTTTTCTTTCAGCATGGTGCGAGTTCCGCTCCAGTTTCTTCAAATCTTCTGGTTTTACTGAAATGCTTAAATAACGAATTGACTTAGAATCTTTTCTTTAGTTTAGCGCAGTATAACCCTATCATTCGGCATGCAGCAATTTGAACTACAGATAATTCCTACAGGTTTACTGAGCGCCTACCAATTTGAGCTTTCTGAGGATGAGTTGGCAACCGCATTTGAACTTCTACACGATGCCCGATTGTCTACAGAAGGTTTTAGCTTCTATTCCGCTGTTGCGGCTGTTTATTCGACAAAATAGAGGGAGAGCCAATAGAGCTTGATTCTTATATTAAGTATAAGCGGTTTCATATTGAGTTTCAACCCGATTTTACCCGTAAAATAGATGATTTATACCTAGCTTATCAGTTTGCATCGGCTAGCAGGCCTGACAAAACCTCGATCGCAGAGATGCATGCACAATTAGCCCAGCATATAATGCCTGCCCATTGTTTGGGAAAACTCAGAAACCAAAACATGTACGTGACTACCAAAGACGGTCGTATTGAATATGTCGCTGCCTCACCGTTTGAAATATCTGCAGAGATGGATAAATTCTATGCTGATTTGGAAAGGCTATTGGATGCAAAAATGTCCATATCCGAAGCCTTTTACTTTGCCAGCATGGTACACCTGGTATTTGTAAAGATCCACCCATGGAACGATGGTAATGGGCGAAGTGCCCGTTTGCTTGAAAAATGGTTCCTTGCGGAGAAGTTAGGCCCACAAGCCTGGTTTTTGCAGTCCGAAAAGTTCTACTACTTACACCACGACACTTACTACACCAATATTAGGGCGTTAGGATTGGAATACCCTTCCCTGGATTATACTAAATCGTTTCCCTTTGCTTTGATGTTACCGAACTCGGTATTGCATTCGGAATAGGATATTAGTATTTCCAGTTCCTTTGCCACACAGAATCCATCTTTCGCCAGTTGGCCTTACTTTCCTTTTGATATAAGTCTTTCCAGGCTTGCTGGTAGCGGAAAGATTTCAATTCCTCGCGCCTTGTCCATTCCCGCTGTCGACCAATGCCAAAGCCATTTGAGCAGAAAACCTAACACAAATAACCACAAGTAGCCATCTACTTTTTGGATACAAATCTATCGAGCATAAAGGAAACTATTTTTTCCTTCGAATAATCTATTTCTCTATCAAGGAATCTAGTAATGTCTTCTTTGGTCGGAGAACAAGGCTCGCTGTTTGAATTTTCCGAAGAGTCAACATAGTTTCGAATAAGGCCAGAGAAGATACTTTCGTACTCCTCCAACCACTCTTTTTCTGGCAGCGATGACAAGAGATTTTTTCTATATTCAGATAATTTCCACATGGTCGTCATCGTCTTATAGTAGTCTTCATCGTTTTTGTCTGCAACAACAGTTTTTAAATGAATGTCCCCCTCTATTTTTTCAAGTAATGTTTTTTCAGGAATTATCGGGAGGGCCAGAGAGAAACTCTCCTCCTGGTTAAACTCGCCGGTTTCAACTAATGTATTAAATCTCTCAAAATATTCACTAGCAAATCGCAATGATCCGACAACTCCCTCATTTCTATCTACAAAAACAAATGTAAAAAAATGAATACCTGTCTCAGTAAGTTTATGCAGTCCCATCGACAGATCAAAAAGGTCATTTTGTCGCTTGTTCGTAAGATCGCAACCCTGAACAGCAATGCCAACGCTTCTCAAATTATTCTCTTCGATTATCTCGGTGGGTAAAAAGAAGGTAAACGGCGATAATTCTTCATAGCCTTTTATGATCGCATGTAATTCTGCCAAGTTTTCCTTCAGTTCTGCCTCCCACCATTGCTTTACGGAACGCATTGTATCTATTATCTTTTCTGTGCTTCCTGTTTTGACATAGTTAACATAAAACTGTGCTGTATGAGAGAGCCGAGTATACCATTCTTTTTCCTGTCCAACAATCGACTCGAACGGGAAATAACCATAACTATTATCAGTTATATTATTGAAAGCTGACTGCATTTCTGGAAGTTTATACACAGCATCCTTAAGGTTGACAATGGGCAAATTTCTGTCTTGTTCCTGCCGGGGCGAAAAAATGCCTGTCATTTGGTTGAGAAAATTCCTGAAAGAATTAAAGAAGCCTTCTATCTTTCCTTCTTCCTTCGTAAACTTTTCCTTTTCAAAATATTTGGGGTTATAGGATGGATATTTCTTTAAAATTTGGTGAATAGAAAGATGCCTATTTGCACTATGCTCCCAGTCATTGATTACGGTTTTAAGCCTTGATGAATTCTTTGTTAGGATGCATTCAAATATCCTAACGCATAGCCTGACGACCTCAATAGAATTTTTTCTGAAATCAAAATATTGCCGCTGCCACTCATAGACTGAAGTCGATGTGTAATTCATCAGGACAGTCTTTGACCATATCTGATTGATATGTATGTCGAAGTCGTCAAAGAGGTTTTCTTTAGGTATCGCTTTTCTTCCATTTTGTATAACTACATTAAAGATTTCCTCGTATGGGAAAGGCAGAACTTTTACTTCTGTGCAGTAATGCGCATAGTCCGGAAAGAAGGAATGGACAATATTTATCCGATAGACGCTGTACTCATTAGCTTTGTCTGCGTTTTCATCCAGCAGGTAAGTAATATGAATGTCATTGCCTACTTCACTAATTGCAAGGGTGTTTGTTTTTCTTTTTATCCAACCAATGATTGTTTCACGGTGTGAACCGATCATCTTTTTGTATGCTATAGGTTGTGTAATACTGAAAAACTGAAAAAGATCCGCGGACTGGCCTATTTCTTTCGTTGGCAATACCCCCAATAGCTTTTGTTCGTTTAAATCAAGGATATCCGGAAATTCGAATCCTGCTTTTTTAAACCATTTGGATAAAAAAACAATTCCCTCTAAATTTTGTATATTTTTCTTTTCATTTAATGAGGCATGGAGATGCCGTATCAGGATTAAAACATCTGACTGGGAAAAGTTATAACTACTGAGCTCCTTAAGTTTTGTTACAAGAAAATGAATATTGTTGCCTAGGATGTCCCCAATTGATCCGGATAATTTTTCTAAAGTATTCAACTTTTTGAAAGGAACCGAATCATAAACAAATAACTGAATCCCACCTGTTGCAAAGACTTCGTCATAAATATCTTTGTTCTCCCTCCAATAACGGGCAGGTTCATAATGCATCAACCCGTCGATTGAGTACACCATTGCTGAAAAGTCTCTTTTAGCCAATATAACAGCAACCTCTCTGTAGTAGCGCTCTTTAGTTGTTTGACTCAGAAAGGTGGGAGCCTCTATGAAATAATCGTAAATGCTTTCATCGTCAATAAGCTCTAATAGAATTAGGAGCGATTCGTATACTTCAATATTTGTATGAAGTATATCAGTAAGGTGTTTTGACCTGACAGGATGCAATCCCTCAATATATTCCAATCCAAATTTTAGATAGTATTCTTTTTCCAGTTGCCTGTACACTTCGTTGCGATCTGTCTCAAAGCGGACTGAATTATTGATATAGTTGGTCAGTTTGCTTGTTCGAATCTTGATATTCATAACATCAGCCAATGATACCAATCGAAGGATTTCAGTTTTTGCAGGAGCACTTAGTTCTTTTTGTAACTGCGCCATTTGGTACCCAAGCCGATCACTGAGCATCTCACCACTGGTAAGTAGGTAAACATATTCTAGTAATAAACCTTTCTGTCCAATTTTTTCCCAAGCAGGCTGCCATAAACGTATATCCTTGTGAGTCTTATTATTCTTATGCAGCTCTTGGAAAATATTTTCAGCTTCAGTCATCGTCAATTTAATATTGACCGTATTCAAGCTTGCCTTTGATACATCAGCTCCGTAACGAACCCAATCTTCTTCTCGTGCTGTTATTAATACTTTTACCGGCTTATCTAAACAAAGTTTTGCCAATACTTCCCACCCGGCAACAGAGCGATTCAGCCCGTCAACAATAACCAAAGGTGTTTCCCCGATTTTCAATCTCGTCTCTACAAAATCGAATACAGCGGTTGCCTGTTCCCAATCGGGGCAGTAATTAATCTGGTATACTTTATGATCTTGTAAACTAAGCGTTTGCCCAACCTGCCAGGCAAGTGTTGACTTACCTTGGCCACTTGAACTTTTAATTACAGTAATATTGAAATCCTCCAGGCTTCTTTTGATTTCTGATTCCCATATTGGTCTTTTTACTGGCAAGCCAAGGGCTATATGCACGGGTCTTGCAGCTTTGCCTTCAAAATAATCTTCTGCCGATATAGAACTGCCGGAAGAATAAGAAACTTCAGTAATCCAGTTGTGTTGTAACGCAGGATTAGAAGGAAATTTGGCATATCCGTCTCTTACAGACTGGATTAACTGGTCAAGATCATTGACAGATACTAATTTTCTGCTTTTTGACCATTGAAAGACATTATAGAAAAGGGCCTTGATAAAATTTGAGTCGGTATCTTTGTTGATCGAATATCTCTTGTATAAAAGGGTTACAATTTCTCCATATAATTTGTTTTCGCTGGAGGCTTCTATGGTAACTTGTTTAAAAAAGGTCTTTACATTTTCGGAAGAAATCGAATACCCAGCTTCCTCAAACTTCTCCCTCCAAAATTGCACAGTGGTTTCAGACGCATGGGAAGCAGTAATTATATCCAGGTTGCCTTTAGCAAATTTTGTATTGTGTACTAGTCGGAATAGGGAGGTTGGTTCCTTACTATATACCTCCAAGAAATTCTGAAATACATTTAAGCCCCACAGTTTACCTGCATCAATCTGATTAACGGATGATTTCACTTGGACATATTCTTTGTAAACGTCCTCTAGAATATCTATATCTTCAATTCCTTCTAAATGAATATATCTATCACTGTCAGGCGTGAGTTTAAAAAGAAGGGTATGCACAGCATACAACAACTGAAATTCTATTCCTCTAAAATTGATCGAGCCACCTATTCTCTTAGTTCTTAAATCAGCAATGCTGCTTTCTTGTACAACTAACGGAGTGCCATTGCTTTTCTTCGTCTTAATCTTTTTATTCATCGATATCGAATTCAGGACGCCAATTTAGCATTTCCTTTAGATTCACACCAAACTATCGAGGCATTTTCCAGCTTCTGATTTACCGTTAGCCTAAAATTGGTTACTCCGGCGTAGAGGCCTAGAGGGTTCAAGTACGCTTAATTAATTCGGAATACTGCAATTCCTAATGCCTTATTGTGACCAAACTCGGTATTGCATGCTGAACAGAATATCAATCGTGCCAACTCCGCTGCCATACAGAATCCATCTTTCGTCTGTTAGCCTTGCTTTCCTTTTGATACAAGTCTCGCCATGCTTGTTGGTAGCGGAATGTTTTTAATTCTTCCCGTCTCGTCCATTCGCGCTCGTCGCTCCAATGCCAAAGCCATTTTAGCAGGAACGCCCCAAATAATACGGCCAACAGCCATAAAGCCAGTCTGCCGTAGATGAAATTCACAAACTGCTTCATGTTATGTTCCGGGAAAAACAGGTACCGCTTTTCATGGACAACCGATTTGCGCTGCTCCTGGACGAGGGCATGGATTCCCCTCAAACCTGCCTGCAGGGTGACCTGATCGCCTTTCCGGTCATTCAGCCGGCTTCTTTCCATAATTTCCATTTTTTCTTCCATCGCTGCAAGCTGCCGGGAAATCCGATCTATTATGATTTTTTGCTCCCGGACCTCGTTTATCAGATTTTCCTGGTTTTCGCCAAATTCGGCCAAAACGAGCTTTATGGATGACTCGTCCATATCTTCCATGTTTTCAGTTTTTGTCATGGTTTCAGCATTTTTATCGTTTACTTAATTTTAGGCTTGTGCTGCCTCTTTTTCCGATCTTCAGCATAAGATGGTATTTGTCCTTCGTACTGCTTTTGCAGTAATGCTAAAAGCATGTCGTTAGCCACTATCGGAGCCTCAGTTTCGGAAGCCTCCTTTTGATCGACAGGTGAGTGAGTTGGGGCACTTTGTTGTTTTTGCGCAAAACCACCATTGTTCTTCAAAAAGCCGCTAATTTTTGCTTCTTCTGAGTTTTGCGCAGTATAGAGCAATTGCCGCTTTATTGTCGGAGATTTTATAGAAAGTATCCGCTCGATCTTAGCCAGTGAAAAGCCGACTTCGCTGCCTTTTATCTTCACCTTCTTGTTATCAATAAAGGAGATGCCCCGCGCCCTAATTACCTGGTACCCGGCAGCTTTCATGCCTTGCTCGAATTCGCTGTAACTGGTAGCTTTCTGTAACATCCCTTTAATTTGAGTTTTCAGCTGTTCTTTGCGCAGATCCTGCCGTGGAATCAACCTTTGCTCTTTTGACAAAAACTGCCTCGGACTAAGCACTTGTTGCAATTCGTGCTTCAGTTCCATTTTCCGGCAGTATTGGGCAACTTTTCTATAACTGTTGCTATCGCTTACAGTTTTCCTGTCGAACCCAATTCGGTTGACTACAATGTGTAGGTGCTGGTGGTTGGTGTCTTTGTGCAGAATGCCCACATACTGATTATTGGCAAATCCCATTTCCCGCGCGCATTCTTCGCACAAGTCCATCAGTTTGTCCTTTTCCAGTTTTTCACCGGGCGCCAGGCTAAGGGTAATATGAAGCACCGGATTCGATAGTTTCGGGTTTAATTGGCGGACCTCATTAAATTGCCTGATCAACTCCTTTTCTGTTCCGCCGCATTGATTGAACATGATCACCTCAGCACGGTCTTTCATGACCTGCTCATTCTTGAGTTCTTCAACTTTATCATGCAGGCAGTAACTTAGGCACCCACGAAAGGATTTTCCGGTTACAACTTTTGCTATCATTGGAGGTAATTTTTGATATCCCAGACAATCTGTTTGAATTGTCCAGCGAGTGTTTGTAGTATGGCTCTATCAATGGCGTTAAGCGGTTCGATCCCATTTCTCTTTTTAGCAATCTGATTGAGGTTTGCCGCGCTGTGATTGAGGGTACCCATAAGCTGCAAAACCTCGGGCGGCAAGCTCTTTTCACGCCTGTCAATTTTACCGGTAAGGCCCATGTGGCGGAGGTATTCTGAAATAGAAAGATTAGCCAGCTTAGACTTTTCTTCAATCAGTTGTCTTTCTTCCTGGGTGCATTTTACACCCAATAGGCAGCCTTTTTTGTTGGCCGATTTTGGCCTGCCTCCCTTACGATTACCTGTATGTTTGTTTACCTCATTTTTCATGATTTCTGGTTTTCGTTTTTCGAATCCCGCGCTGAGCGGGATGAGAAAAACGACCTTCCGAATCCGCCAGGATGAGGAAGCCAGTGTTTCGGTTATACCGAAACATAGCTGGCTCCCGAACGACTAAGCGCGCAGCCCCCTACGAGCGACCTGTTGGTGCTTGGTGTTTCTATTGACCAGGTATTCGTTAAAGTCTTTAAACCCGACGTAGATTTGGCTCTTGTCTATATACCTTTCTTGGGCCCGTTGAATAGCCTGGAGCGCGTGTTTCTGGCCCGGCGGATCTCTGTCAAGGTATAGGTGTACCTGCTGGTGAGCGTCCATTGTTAGCCTGGCCGATTGGAAGAAAGAAAGGCTATTGAGTACCAGAAAATTTGTCAGGGCAGGCTTTTGATCCTGTATCATTATTTGGAAGGAAAGAAAGCTGAAAACGCCTTCGAATACGGCAACAACCTGGCTGCCATTATTAATAAATGTAGGAGCTTTGGGAGAACTGCTTCCCTTGAAATTATCACAGCGTAACTCATAGCCTCCTGCATTATTTTTAAACCCGATGGCCGAATGCCTTTTCCCGTACAATTCGAAAGAAACCTCCTTGCAGTAGGCATGTGCGATTTTAAGCGGAATACACCGCTTTTCACAATACTCCACGAGCTGGCCAGAAGTGAGCGGGCCGACCTCCAGAACGATTAATTTACCGGGACGCTCTGTTTTCTTTTCACCAGCCTCCTGGCCGGCGAGCGCGGCCAGGGCTGAAAACGCGGAAATGGGCTGGTGAAAGGAAAGGGTAGGGCCGAAGCCCATACCCTGTAACTTTTGCAAAAGCTCGCTAACGGTACACCTGAAATAAAGGACGCCGAAGTCAATCAGGTTACCGCCTTGGCCTGTCCCGAAATCAAACCAACAATTCAGCTTTTTGCTCACTTTGAAGGAAGCGGTGTTTTCCCCCCGGAGCGGCGATTTATACCAGGAATCGTCGTTTCTTAATTTTTCGGGCCGGTAGCCCAGTTTTGCCAAAAATTCAACCAAGTCGATCTTTTTGGCATCGGTACACGAAAGCTTCTTTTCCATACGGAATGGTTTAATGGTTGAATAATCCACCAAATTCGTTTGAATAGGGGTCAGCCCGTCTGGATGAGCTGTTGCACATCCTGTGAGAGAAAGAAGACCCTTGAGCGGACTTTGAAGGGTTTTAGCTTTCCGTGCTTGATCCAGTCGTAGATGGTGGGTTTGGTGACCTGGAAGAGTTGGCACACCTCAGCAATCTTTAGAAGCGGTTTGTGAGTGAGCCCCGGAGTTTCTAAAAGGGGCGGGGCAGGAGCGGGAATTTGGGCTTCCAGCTTTTTGACCTCTTCGCGGATAATGAGACGGACTTGTGCCCAGAATTGGGCAGGCTCGATGGGGAATAACATCGGGGTAGCCTGGTTACTTGGTTTCAGAGATTCTTGCATGGCAAATGATTTAGGCATGCAACATACCCCTGCGAGCCAGGCAAAAACAAGCTAAGTATACTTAGACTTCCGGGAAGCCGGAAGATAGTATGCGGAAAAGTTGGCTATTTGCTGGAGTCGGTGAGTTTGGAAGGCGCTTGACTGCTAAACTGGATTTCTAGTAGGTGGAGCTCCTTTAAAGCGGCTGGGTTATTTAACTGTTGGAAGAAGGTTGCGGCCTCCTCGATGGCTTTTCTCATTTCTGCCCGTTCCCGGTCAGAAATCCTGGCCGGCCGTTCGAGGCGGCTAAGGTTGTCTTTTAGGCTTTTGTTGGTGACGCCGAAAAGTTGGTTGAGGAGCGCTGCGGACTCGTCATTTGTAGGCAGAAAAGAGGATTTGCTGATTTTACAGAAAACGTAGAAGATGACCGTTAGGGTCGGGATTGAGAACTGGGTTGTTTTGCATCGCTTTATCGGCTCTTCTTTGATTTTGATCAATTGAGCCTCCTTTTTTGAAATGACCGTTTCCAGGTATGGCAGGAAGGTAAACTTATAAGCAGGATAATATATAATGCCTGTTAGCGTTAGGAAAGTAATCGCCCCTACTAAGACAAGGGCGGGCAAAGCCTGGGACCATTCAGAAACAAACAATGTCGACACCAAAGCCCCGCCCGTTAGTATAGCCGCAAAACTCGCTAAAACATGGCGAAACCAGTATTCCGCCGCCATTTTACCGCGCGTGGCCTGAAACGGCCAGTCCTGATCCTGTACCTGATGATATTCGTGTAGCCGCGAAAACTCCGTGGAGATGTAATTTGGCGACAGAGGGAGGTCGAACATCATGACCGAGATCAATCGTTTAGGATGAAGACGACGCATAAACGTAGTTTTACCTGAAGATACAAATAATAGGATAAAATAGTTGGCAGCCAAAATAAGATTCTCTATTTTATAGCAATACTTTATGTTTAAACTTAATCGATGAAATTTAACAATCTAAACCTAGACCAAGGGTGTGACTGCATACTAGATGCACTAGCAGACGATCAAAACTTTTTTGCAATTAAGACAATGAAAAAAGACCTTCGGATACAAGATTTTAAATCTTATTGGGAAAAGGGCCGTAACCTTCCTGCAACTGACTGTGCTACGGTGTGCTCGTACAAGGGTGTATCAATTTCCATTTACAATTCCAATACGGAGGAAACAGTTGTTAAAATTTACAAATCGCTATTCCCTTTGGCACCAATGTACAAACCTTTTATCAGCATAATAAAGTTTAATGAAAACGCAGGCGTTGTGAAACACACGCCGAGCAATACAAATAATTATCATCATGACTTCTATAAATGCGATACATTTGACCTATCAATGGTAAACCTTATAACTGTTAACGAGTTGCATAATGTTTAGCTTACTAAATAAATACCCGTACCCAGAAGGGTTATACGACATCGTTGACGACTTTATTGGTTTATTAAACGATGGAAGTAACAATCTCCTTTATACAGGCACAAATAAGTACGGCACTAAACTATTAGGATCAATTCTTTTTGAGGACGATGAAGAGTTGTATCTAAGGTACACTCACACGCTTGTGACAGATGTAACCCTATTTGATTTTATTAATCAAAGAATAACTTTAAGAGATATCATTTTAAGTAGCCAACTTGTATTTATTGTAGACAGAAGCTACAATAATGAAATACTCAACAAAGCTCTGGTTCCACTCTCTGAAATACCAAGTACCTTTCTTCCATTACCCGAATCATATTGTCCCCCATTTATAAAACAAAATTCCTTAGAGTATACGTTTAGCCTTAAAGGGGCGCTCGCTGATTCAAATAAGGCAGAACCTTTAGTAATGAGCAATACTAATAGCATAGTTTATTCATTGCTCGATTCCGCTACAAAATTCCTTCCCGACCTACAAATTACTCCATTAATATATTCAGAAGTTGCGTTAGCCGGAAGTTTTAAATTGAATTTTAGAATTGAACTTAAAGAAACATTCGGCCTATTTACGAAGTCATCCGAGGATATACGTCAGTTTCTTTACCGATTTCTGACATATCTGTTCGAAAGATTGCCTAATGAACCCAAAGATGCGTTAAAAGACGTGAACAGCGCTACTGATAATTTTAGGAAGCTTTTTAGCGAATTCCAGTATCTGTATACAAGTAGAAATTTCACAACTACGGAGGCGATTTCTGAACAAAAAGTAATTGACCTTATCACTTACTCGGTAGATTCTGTAAAACGTTTAGATTACAAAGGATTTAATAGAATTGAAATTAGCAACAATCTTGGAAACGGAGAAGCGATCCCTGTAGCTCTAATAAATACCGACTTTTACAACTCAGTGTCCGATAAAGTGTTCAGACCGGAAGATAGCAACATTGTTGATATTATAAAATTTGATGAAACAGATAAACCTTATAGGATCCGGGTATATTCGTTGAATAGGGAATCGGGAAACGGAAGCGCCTACTTTGAGTTTGACAATCGAACAATTAAGATTTCTCTTCATCTTAGAGGGAAAGGAGATTATCATGGTACGATTTTTACAAAAAGCTTGGATAACAATCTCTATATAGAAACAAAAGGAATTGGAAAATGGGTAAATGGGATTCTTAAACAAGTCACAGTAAACGTGTCTGATTTCCCCACATAATTCTCTAACAACAACGAGCTTCGTAAGAGCGCCGACAGTATTTGACAGATTAAAACAAATAATGAATACCGAACAATTTGACTCTTTCGTTGAGGACTTGCTTAGCGAAAGATTACCAAGACCGATCATAATCGTTGGCGCTTCCAAAATCGACGATTTACTTTACAATATTTTGTCGAAATACCTTTTGGATCCTTTAGATAAAAAGAATGACGATTTACTTAAGGGTGACAATCCGCTAACAACTTTCTCGGCAAGGATTAAAATTACATATAGGCTTGGTATTACAGATTTGTCCACCTACAAGACTTTAGAAAAGATAAGGGCGCTACGGAATCTTTGCGCTCATAGTATAGAGTTCGATGTTAGCAAATCGCCTGTTAGAGAACATTGCAACGACTTAAAAAACATGTTGATTAGTAGAAAATCATATCGACTAACCAAGTCTAGGTACTTTAAAGACCCTTTATCATTTATCCAGGAACTACAATGCTATTTTATTACAATGTGTGTAATTTTGGAGTCAATAAATGAATCTGTTTCACGAACATCCGGAATAATTAAAACGTTAAAAATTTCAACTAAATAAGATGCCAAAAATCAAAAAAACTATACAAGATTTATTGGTCTTCCCAGTTATTAGAGGAAGGGTGCTGGGCGTGAATGTCTACAGAGGATATGCAAAATTATCAGATTTGTCAGAAATATCCAAAGCTGACATCTATGATCAACAAAAAAACCCAAAAGGGACGCAGCGCGACTTAAGCCCCAAGCATGCAAAGGAGGCATTTGAGTATGTAAAAAACAGCGACCTTGGTTTTTGGCCAGAGGTATTCTTATGTGCGAGAGCGAAAGATGCTCTAACCTTTAAGACGCTGTCAGACGAATACGATGATATCGGAATTCTGGAGATTGACAAAGCTAAACTCTCGGCTCAAAAGGGTATTGTAATTTCAAGAATAGATGGCAACCATAGGCTGCATTTTGCAGATGGGAAAGAGAAGGGATATACTAAAATCGAAAAGCTTGTTTCGTTTTGTATTGCATTTAACCTAACAAGAAATGAGGAAATTCAACTATTCAAAGATATTAATAAGAATCAAAAGCCGATGAACACCAGCCACCTTGACGGCATTGATGTCAGGCTAACTCCCGAGCAAGAACTAAAACAAAGAAACCCCGCTTTATTTATTGCGCAAAAGTTAAGCCAAGACTCAAAAAGCCCTCTGGCCGGGAGAATTTTTGAAGGAGGTAAAAAAACTATTGGAGCCGACATACCGCTGAGAGCACTTAAAACAGGACTCGAGTACATGTTATCAAGATCGACACAGTTACCCAGACTAAGTGATGCTGAAGCACAATACAAAGTAATTAAAAACTATTTCCTTGCTGTTAAAAAATGGCAACCTCAAGCATGGTCAAAACCAAAAGAATATATCATTCTCAGGGGAGCTGGTTTTTGGGCGATATGTTTTTTGGGGGCTCAAGTTATTGACCGAGTCTTGCTAAACAACAAATTTGACACTAAAACCATGTTAACAACACTTGAGTCAGGAAAAAAATGGGACTGGTCAAATAAAGGTAGCTTCCCTGGAATGTCGGGTCGAGGTGGCGCGCTAGAAATAAGTAACAAAGTAGCCCGGCACTTAAAAGATGTAAATCAAATTTCTACAGACGAATTATTTACACAAATAATGAATGGTGATTAGATAGCACAAATTGATACAATTTGTATAAAAACTACATACCAATTCTTCTTATAAGTACAGATTCAATATGTTAAATTGGATACCAACCCTTATTACCAATTCAATTTTCCTCACTTGGATAGGCGCCTTATGTGGCCACGTCTTATCAATATATTCGAAAGATTTCCTTGGTTCAAAACCTTTTTTGGAACGCATCCTTCCCAATAAATCGGATACACTTTATTTTCGAATTGATTTCTTCCTATTACCAGTTATTGGTGCATTACTGGCCTACGTGTTGCTCGAACCTACTAACCTCCGCACTTCAATATTTGCTGGATTAAGTTGGAGCGGAAGCCTTACAGCCATGCTTGGAAAGAACAAAGGCAAAACCTCTAAATCTTAGTTATGATTCCTATTCCCGACCTTTTATTTATCGCTTCGATATTGCTCCTTATCACAAGTGTTACAATGATTGTGTTCTTGGGCAAAAAATTCCAAACCCAATCTGGATCAAATCTCAAAAAACTAGCGCCACTATTCGCTGTTGGAACCATCCTATTTTCTGTTATCGTTCTCACTTATACATATTCTAGCCAACTGGATACCGAAAATGAAAAATATGCAGAACTGGAATCAAGACTTCGAGCTTATGATATTCTCATAAACGACAAGCGAAACCCGACGCTAGACAGCCTAAAATATTACAAATCACAAGTCGCTTTCTTGATAAAACAAATTGAAAAGCAGGAATATGTTTCTGGCAAAAAATCAGAAGTCCTTGGCAAAGCAAATGAGCTTCTAAAGGCAACAAATGCAGAGATTATAAATGTAAGCCGATACAATGAAGTTGTAAATATTAATGACCTATTCCCCAACCTCAAAGGAACAACCTCGTCGGCACATAATAGCTCAAGTTTCCAATTTAGTTGTCCAACAGATACAACATCTTCAGAGATAGAACTAAAGATAAATATCACAAACCCTAAATTAATTAAAGAAATTTCATGTCTATATTTGCAGATAGTAAAAGTAAAATCGGAGCGAGAATACGTAAATATATTCACACAAAGTTATAAGCCAAAAATTGGGATTAATTATATAGGGATCCCAAACTTTTTTAAAGAAAGCGATATCTTGCTCTCAATAGGTTATTTGACAAAATTGGACTCGAAAAAAGAGTACCCTTGGTTTGAGAAAATCAATTGCCATTCCAACAGCAATACCTTCAATGACGATTTTAATGATGACTTTAATCGCTAACAGGAAAATTCAGATTTTAAACTAGCGGACACTTAACCGCCCTATTTACGTCCATTATACTCCCCCAAATGTCATCAAATCCTTACAATAATCTCAAAGAAAAAAGCGTGCGAAACAAATGACAACAAGGCAAAAACTTAAAGACCACTACGCGCTGTACGCTTTTAAAATTGCGAACGACGTATATGTCAAGAAGTTACGACACAGTGAGGGAAAGGCAATTCTTGTGTCTAA
This sequence comes from Paraflavitalea sp. CAU 1676, assembly GCF_029223285.1. Classification (GTDB taxonomy): domain Bacteria; phylum Bacteroidota; class Bacteroidia; order Chitinophagales; family Chitinophagaceae; genus Paraflavitalea. Next base: position 772,652 of record NZ_JARHUJ010000002.1, read on the forward strand.
CTACGGCTTCAACAGCAACACTGCAGGCGATCTAATAAACGACTTTCGGTATTTAATGGAAGGTGAATCGTTCGAGCGCACGCTGAATGCATTCTATGCGAACTGTTTCCTAGAGCACATCCACGAACTTTACGGAAAACCTCACCTACAGAAAGCCGTAATTTCTTTAACAAAACATATCGCATACTATGAAGGACATTACAGAAAAAGGCTTCTAAAGTTAAGAGAAGTACTGCAAATGTTCTATCAAATTTCAAACGACGGGAATGACGGCGGACTTGAGCAAGAGCTATTACAACGCCAGATTGACAAGAATATTGACGGTCTAGATCAAGGAGAACTTCTGAAGAAAATAAGGCAACTTGAGAGTGAAAATATTGAATTAGTTGAAGTCAATGGTGTAAAATATAAGCGTAACAACTACATAATAACTCTAATCAAGAAGTTGGGAAATTATCAATGCCAAATCTGTAACCATAAAATCCTTAAAAGGGACGGATCTAGCTACATTGAAGCGGCCCATATACAAGCAAAACACAATCATGGTCACGAGACATTGGAGAATATAATCTTACTTTGCCCAAACCATCATAAAGAGTTTGATCTTGGAAGCACAACTATAGATAGAAAGAATAACACGTTAGAAATTACACTTAATGGAACCACCTTTACAATTCCGCCCCTCGGAGGAGCTAGAGCTTTTTGAGTACTAATTTAAAAACCGAAACAATGGAAATTAGCGTTAAACCAATTGATACGGCAATCGAAGTCGCTAAAGCATTCATACAAAAAGTAGTTTCTCCACCACTAGAAGAAGTTGGTGGCTTGCTAGTAGACACCGTTAGATCTTGGCGGTTAAAAAACCAAATTAGAATAATACAAAACGCCGAGAATATTTTAAAGGAAAAAGGCATAAGTACAATGCAAGTTTCGCTAAAAGTAATGGCCCCACTTCTTGAGGGATGCTCACTTGAGGATGATGAGGAGCTGCAACAGAAATGGGCTTCCTTACTCGTAAATACCATTGCAAGTGATAGCAAAATCCAATCAACACTTTTTTCGGGTATTCTAAAAGAAATGTCAAAACAAGATGCTCAAGTATTCGAGGTCATCCTTGAGGCTTGTACTACCCGGATCCCTTTTCAGGGCAGCACTAGAATTGAATTAAACGGTCGTACAACAATACCCATGGCATTTACTAATATTCCAGAAATTGATCTAACATTCGATAATTTAAAAAGGCTTCGTCTAATTAGAGAATTGCGAGTCAGTCATTCCAATGAGTCGCCTGTTATACCAACTGGGTTAGGGTTAAAGTTCATCGAAGCATGTCGTGTTCAGGATTAAATTTCTATTTTGGTGTATTTACTCTACCTTTATTTGTTCTTACAAATGGACACCTCGCGTCATCCATGGAGCACCCTAAATCAGCAGGCTAACCGAAATTGATTATCATAGAGTAGGAAAGGAGTTCGCCTCCCTCTCTCTCCGCTGAAAATTAAAAGCAGGTTGCCCCCGACAGGGGGCAATTTTCATTTCGGAACGTTCCGAAAGCTTGCTTTCGGGAAAGTGGAGAAAGGAAAATTGCGGGGCCATGAGGAGCGTGGCGGCAACCTGGTTTTAATTTTAGCCCCCATCCAGGGATGGCCGGAGCGCAGCGGAGGCAATCCCGGTTTCGTCGGACTGCCGAGCGGAGCGAGGTAATTACGGAGTTTTTACAATGGTCAAACCCTGAGCCCAATGAGTACGTTCTATCCAGTAAAAGTCGAAAACGTCAAATATACCGACGAATACGACGGCATTGTCACCCTATTATTTCCTTCCGGCGATACCATTGATGCCTGCTTTTGGGGTGCCACATTCGATATCGGCGATGATGTGGATGTTGTATTTGATGGTGGGGAAACCAACTTCAGCTGGGAGAATACTTTTTCCAGAAACAAGGACCATCAAACAGGCATGCATAAGGCTTCGGAGCGGGCAGCCTACCATTGTTACGGGAAGATAACAGGCGTCAATCCGGTTATGGCTGATTTTGGGCTAATGACACTGAAACTAGGAGATTGGACACATGATGAGCAGGTTATTGGTGAGTACATTTATTGGGAAATCGGGTGTCTGGTTGCTTTCAAACGAGTTACATAGAGATATACCTCAAAGGTGTCAGGTATCTTTAAGAACATAATTCGGTATACCTGAAACGGACCAGACATAACAGTCTTATTTGACTTCGCTCAATATTGTTGCCCATCTATACCTTTATCCAGGTATTTATCGTTAGTCAATAAATCACCAGATTTGCCAACTAAATGAGCGTTCAATGAAATGCCTACTCTTTTGCTTGCTATTCCCTTTTATTACTGCTGCCCAAAACAAAGATTCAGTTGTCACATACACCGGCGTGGTCAATATTGAATCTGTAAAAAAGGAAGAATTATACATTAGAGCCAGACAATGGTTTAACAGGAGTTTTAAAGACTCAAGATCTATTATTCGTGTTTCGGATAAGGAAACCGGTGAAATATTGGCGAAAGGCGTTGTTCAATCGTACCACTGGTATAAGGCTTTTGGAAAAGAGTCAAAAATCCCAATCAGTTACAACTTTGATATCTCAATTTACCTGAAGGAAGGAAAATACAAATATGAATTCACAAATTTCATAGAGAAAGAAGATCCCGCTTCTTTTAAATACTCCGGACCACTATTGGTCACCAATGAATACCCCACTAAGGGCTATCGCAGTAAGGATATTATGGATAAAATTTGGATCAGCCAACGCGAAGAACTAAATACAACAATGTCGCAAATTGTTGTCGGATTGAATGACTTCATGGAGAAGTCAACTTCAGACTTCTGATCCTATGCGCCTGATCAAATTTGAACAGATTGCCACCTCTGCGTTACTCTATCATCGAGCTGTTGCGACTTCCACAAGGTTTATGACATTTTTAGAATATTTAGTATATGCTCACCGTTTTCTAAACACATTTTTCAGTTCTATCATTTGCTAGCTCAGCCAATTAAACCGACCTAAACAACGTTCACATGAAACATTTAATAACACCACTCGTAACTTGTATACTATTTGTAGTATCATTTTCAGCATTTGCACAGAGCGACGTTAGTGTTCTGAATGGCTACAAGTACATCTACCTTCGGCCATTAACGTATCAAGACGGCACAAGTGATAAATGGGGGATTAGAAATGCTGTAAGAGAAAAACTAATGGCCTCGGGGCTTACCGTATTAGAAGCAGTAACCCTTACTCCACAAGGCACACCTGCTAATTGTCTTACAGCCGTTTGCACTATCGATCATACAAATAACGCATACCAAGCGGCGTCTGATTATATATACTTGAAAATATTTAACTGCCAAGGCCAGACAATATATGCTTCGCAAGGAGCAACGGGAGCGGTAGTATTATCTTTTCAGCAAGGTTGGAGAAAAGCAACCAAAGAAGCACTCAGAGATTTCAGCTCATATAAGTACAAATTTGACGAAAAGTCAACTTTTGAATCGAAGCTCTTTGGAAGCTTGCCTCCAGTTGAAAAAATAGATGAAAATGAAGAGACGCTTAAAAAGTATTTTTCCGAAACAGCAATTGACCCAATAGAAGGGATATATAAATCATACCAAGCCCAAGGAATGACATATTACAAGGTGGCAATCAAAAAATTTGGAACGACATACAAGATGATTATTATAGATGCCGAATATAGAGCATGGCGGCCAGGGGAAGTCAAAGCCTATTTTGAGCAAAGCTCAATGACTGGATTATTCTCAGTAAAATGGTACATGGGAGACAAAAGACCATATGAAACCTTTGGATCCTTTGGGGATGATGCTATTTTAACTATAGAATTAAAAGACAACCAAACTGGGCAAAAAAGGCAAGACAAATTTATTAAAATGTTCCCATTAACTTCAAACGGCAGGAATGTAAATACCGGAACTAAAATTAAGGCGTCAGGAAGTGGCTTTTTTATCTCGACTGACGGATTAGTAGCGACAAATGCTCATGTAGTCGAAGGAAGTCAAAATATAACTCTTTCAATTTCACACGAAACCGGAAATTCTAAATACAAAGCAAAGATTCTGCTTATTGATAATAAGAATGATGTCGCCATTTTGAAGATTGAAGATGAGAATTTTACTAGTCTTGCCAAATTACCATTTGGAATAATCGAAGACGCAGAGATCGGAGAAAAGGTGTTTACTATTGGCTATCCTTTAAATGATATAATGGGTTCTAACTACAAAGTAAATGATGGCATAGTCAGCTCCAAATCCGGCATCGCTGACGATATTAGGTATTATCAAATTTCTGTACCGCTTCAGCCCGGAAATAGTGGAGGCCCCCTTTTTAATAAGCAAGGCAACATCATTGGTATTACATCTGCGCGACTAAACAGCAAGGCAGTCGGAACTGAAGTCGAAAATGTCAACTATGCGATAAAATCAGCTTACTTGCTTAATTTGTACAACATGCTGCCAAGCCGGTCAAAAATCAATACATCCTCCCAGGTTGCTAACAAGGAACTGAAGGACCAAATAAAAGTCTTGAAAGACTTTGTTTGCTTAATTGTAGTGAACTGATTTTGCGTAACTACTTGACATCTTGTTCGCCAGGAAAGTCTGCATTGTCAAAGATTAATCCAAATGTTTTAATAAGTTGCGAGTTGAATTTACTTCTTCATCAGTTATCGTGCCTTGAAAACATTCATTAATCTTACGAAACTGCATCATAATTAACAATATATTCATGGCCTGGATAAAGGTGCAAAAAATGACTGTTAACTTAATGGAAAGTAGCAAGTGTTAGTTGGGCCGGGTCAACCAAAGATCGGCGCCTAGTGCCCTGAACGGTTACGAAATTCAAAACAATACTATTGTTATCGTCCCTAAAGTCCATAACACCTTTTATATGTCGGGTGCACTTTTGTAGATGCCCAGATACAAAAGGGCCGATAACGACCCATTTCTGCGGCCTCTTCAATCGCGAGAAAATTCCCCTTTCTATTCAAGAATGGTTTAGCCCAGGGATAATCATTGTCAAAGAAATCATTTTGGTAGTTACCTTTCGCTTCTTCATACTCCCTCATAACGTCGTTAACAAGTTCCTCGCTGATAGCAGGAACCTTCAATATTTCATGGCGCTTAAAGTAGCTCTCGCCCGTTTCTCTACTATTGCCTGGTACTAAATAAGGGAGGACCTCAGTTAGAGATTTTTCTATAACCCCAACTGGGCGAATTTCGAGGGAGTCGACATGCTAACCACTTTGTATTTTGCTAATGGATGAGTCTTGATTGTATTCATTAAATCCTGTCGGTATCAGTAATAAATAAATTAGCGTTTCTCATGCTTCAGCTTTTATGATGATTAGTTCGTGTACCCTTAATAGCCAAATCCTTTTTCGTGACTTGGGAAATGGTAAGAAAATAACTCATTGAGTATACTATAATACTCTGAAATTTAGCTTGTAAGAAAACACGACAGCGAACGAAAGGTGATATTTCGCTCAATTCCAAAAAGGTACGAATGATTATTCCCAAGCAAGGAATTCAATTTTTGCAATTGGAATTTACATTGTTTAATCAGATACCTAAGGCTGAGGAAGATGTTTATTACTCATAGTAACCTAAGATACGGTGAATATCCAACCATAGTTTGCTGAGGTTTTATTCTACAGTACTATAGTTCAACCACAAGTACTTCTCCTTCTTTAGGATAGGTTGTGGTGTATCCATACCTTTTCTTTAAGTTCGTGTTGTCCCAAATTTCGTTATAATCAGAACGATAGTTAAAAACAAGCATAGGGGGAACGGTGGACCTTTTAATAACCCAGGCGACCGCTTCCGGGTTTGGATGGCCATAATTACTTCCGTTAGTAGAAATCACAAACTTATTACAAAGCAATTTTTCAATAAGGTCGGGACTAGTGTTTTTTTTACTGCCATGATGAGATAGCTTTACAAGCTCGAATGGCGCTTGATTCTTATAGATTCTATCGAGCGATTGTTTTACTGTTGATGGAAATGCATCTCCACAAAGCAAAACAGATTTTTTATTATACGTTGCAATGAAGGCAATACTACTCCCATTCGCCTCGCCACGGTCTTCCTCAAACTTTGTACTGTTTAACTTTTCAACATCGGGGCTGGCAGGAGGACCAAAGCTTTCCATTTCTTCATTATCTATCTCTGGGTCGATCAGTCCATAGCCTGGTTGCAGTCCATTCTTTCTCACCTCTCTTTCCCAAACAGGTCTTAGTTTTTGTAAATGTTTCCAATACGGCGATAATATTGTTATCTCCAGGCCCAGCTCCAACTTTACAGTTAGTAGCGCATCTGCTTCATCTGCAAAAGCAGCAGCATTGCTAAATGCTTCGTTCCAGGGAATTTTATGTTTTATCAGCGCAGCGGATAGTCTTTCGCCCTGATCCGGGCCAAATTGCTCCGACTCATCTTTTTCTTGAAGCTGTGCCCATCCATTAAACCAAAAGTCTGATATTGTAAAACCCAGGGTATCGTTTTCAAGCAGGGCAAGGATTCCCTCGATATGATCTCTATCGACATGAGTAACAACAATCAGCTCAAAGTGCCGTTTACCCAAAGGTAATGTTTCGATGAAGCCGCTGATATCTACTTTTGTTCCCGAAGTGCCACCATCTATGAGGATATTTTTGAGCTCTCGTTCGTTCCCATATTCTATCCATATGCAATCTCCATAACGGGCGGGTAAGAAATGAATATTAAAGGCCATATGTTAGGTTATTAATGTAAATTCAACTGTTAGTTTTTTGGATGGAAATCAATGAGAGTGCAGGTGGGCCGACTCATATTTGCCTTGGCAACATAAGCCCTTACAGTGCTGAGCGCCGAATTGACAAATTTGTCCCGGCCTTCAAGGAAAACAGCTATTTTTTCAAGACCATCATGGAGCAAGCGCAAGCCTTCTGTGTAGATCGGGATACCTCGTCTAAACCCCTGCAATAACCGCTTTTTAATTATTATGATGTCTTCGTCAGTTTTTGGGGTTTTGGACATCAGAAACCATGCGTCTATGATTGCGCCATCTGGCATCCAAAGAAACCAGTTTGCCAAGTTATTAGTCCAGTCGTGCATTCTGTCCCATGCCTGCATTTTAAGGAGGTAATATCCACCTATCGCCGCTCCTGCAGGATCTTCCTTTTTATTTTGCAGTAAAAACTCTGCACTGATTGCATTAAACAGCGTTTCTTCTTCCACTACGGGGCCACGGGTCAACATTGTAAGGAGTGCATCATTCGCCCATTGGCGGGTTTGGAAGTTGAACTCATAGGGCGTTTGATCTGATCCTTCAGTTCGCACTCGCGACACGGTTACAAATAATTTATTCGTAGGAGGAATGCAGACAAAATTCGAGGGCGCATTGGGAATGGCAACCTCAATGGCAAAACTTTTCTTTTCATAATTTTCCCAGGTAAAACCAGTACCTGTTACATCAGGAAAAATCCTTTCGTCGCTCCAAACTCTGCGTAACCACTTACCTCGCGGAAGTCTTTCCCAAAGAATTATTCTATCGAGGAGCCGGAAAATATTTGTTGGAAATCCTTTATAAATTGCGTCATAAGGCCCTTTTATCAAGGATCTATGTTTGGGCTGCCATCCAACATGAGTATCAGAAAGCACGATGGTGCGCGTATTCTTATTGTTAACGGTCAAAAGTTCGTCGATTGGAGTTTCTCCATCAACTGTGATTACTCTATCAATTTGCTGCCCGTCTAACAGGATAGCCCTGATTACATATGTTCCCTTTTCCTGAGCTGGCAGGTTAAAATATCCGTCTTTGCTCCAGATAGAAGATAAAAGGCTAAGATTTTGATTCAGGAGTTGTATCTGAATTGGAGAAGCGAGGTCATCCCTAAAGCGGTAGCCCTCAACATCTACAAATCCTGATATTTCAGATAAATTGTTACTAGATGACATTCAGGGATTTTTTAACTGATGGAGGATTGGCGGTGACAAAGTCTTTTTGCGGCTTAAATTCATTAGCGTTGAAGTCAGCACTGACCTCATAAATGCCAGCCTTTACATTTATTTTCCAAGGGGCGGGCGTTGGTGTTCGTCTTTCAGTAAAGGATGATTTTGAATGTCTATAAGAAAGCTCAGCCACACCGAGCGCCGATTCAGGAAGACAGGTCAAATTCATAACGACTTGCGGAGGTTCTGCGAATCCAATAATCTCAGTTGACCTATTAGAATACTGTGAACAACGTTGCCTGTCACCCTGCCCCGGTTTAATTAGTTCCATCAGTTCATAGATTCTGCTGGCAATAAGGCTGGTATCAACTCTCCATTCATCTTCAACGCCTGTGGCCCCTTGGCCGGTCAACGCCAGTATCAGCGCACTGCTATAAACGGACACCTGGTTAGGATCGCCGAATGCTTTTTCGTTGTGAGCAGACGCTTTCAGTGTCAGGTTGTATTTGCATTCTGAATCCAGGTAGGCAGCATTGTCCAGTCCCATAACGCTAATATCCTTGTCCAATAACTCATAGGGAACCATCCGGCATGAGTCTATAAAAAAAAGCTGCGTTTGAGCTTTGCAGCTATGAAATGCTCGTCTCGTATGATCAAAATTAAAAGCTTCCCGCCATGGCATTTCAGGCATACTGCCAAACCCTTCCGTTAGCAGGTATTGATCTGCTTTTTCAAGACCGTGGCCACAGAAATAAAAGATGGCAACATTGTCTTCATTAGTATCACACCTAGCCTTCCAGTCAACATATCCCTGATAAATGTTTTGCCAGGTTGCCTTGTCGCAGGTAGGTTGTTTGGGAGTGGCTGAGTCTGAATACTCTGAAATCAGTAGTTCTATCGAGCCCAAAGGTTTGAGCCATCTACCGGTCTGATCTCCGTTATGAATTCCAATTACGGTTTTATAGAACGCCAAAGCTGAAACAGGGGCCGAAGTAAGCTGTCCCATCGAACCTAATAACTTGTTCTGACCCTGTCTGTAATGCGCGCCATCTTTAAGCCATGGATAACTACCTACACCGATTATGAAAACATGGGTTTGGGGATTATCATTTATTTCGTTGAAAACTAATGACATTTGGGACTTTTTAAATCATGTACATTATTATTCAAATTACTAAAAAGATCTATAATCAGAACATTTGTTAGCCCAATGGGCAATTTTTTAACTATCCTTCACCTTGCCTATCAATTATGTATTCGATACGACTTAGTGTAGGTTCACTTGTACGTCGAAGCGTGGCGGAGCGCCGATAAAGGTTAGTCATTCATCGTTACATGTATTAAAACCGCTGTTCTCAAAAAGGAAGCTTGTTAGGTAAACGCGGAAACACCTACCTGCACTACTTTCGCAACTACACGTACCTTCACCTAGTAGTGTACAATATCATATTTTATAATACCTTGATTCTTTATAACCAAATGCATCACTGCGGTTTAATGGATGATTTTATCCCAAGAAAATCCTAATCCTTAAATTGAGAGTAAAGTATATTTAGTAATGATACAGCATTGGAAATGCAAGTGCGGTTACGGCGACTTTCAGGTAAGTATTGGGTGACCATAGTTGTAACTCCATGCTAACGAGCTCTGGGTAAAAGTTACCTATTCCGAATGAATTTGCTATTATTAATAAGCGAAGTGGAAATTTTGAGCGCTATCTGAGGCTTTAAATTTCTTTGAGACCAAAATCAATACGAAGTTCATTGATAGCGTCAGTCTCATATTTATAGTAGTTTGCCGAGTTCGTTTGTGCTTGGCGCCAACCTTTATTTAATACTTGGGCAACAGAGAGGTGACCGGCTTGTGCTAACTCAGGATAGGAAACGAGGTCCGCATTTTGGTAGAATGCAAAGAACTCATCAATCACATGTTGCAATAAATAGTCCGGGTATAGTAACGCGTGTTCTTTAGGCACCTGTGGATGTGTTTCTTGCAAAAAGATCTGCCAGGCTAACTCAATCTCCGCTTTTTCCTGATGAAGTCCCAGCTTATCAAGCATACAAATGATCAAGCGCATACGAGCCTCATCTGCCGGGTGAGATTCGTTTCGCTCATATATTTTGCCGAACCCACGTCCGGTAGAGAGCAACTTAAGGTTGGTCCAGCCATAGGCTGCCCCGGTCATATAGGCACCTACCAGATCACAACTAAATTCTTCCAGCCAAGATTCCTTCCATAAATACTTTGCCTCATCTATTGCATCTGCATAGTGAGCTCCCAACCCTTCATCCTGGATGCGGACTAGCTCTCGATCAAAATGTTGTTCAATTACACCGCTGGATATTTCACAACTTTTCCCCTGGAACATGGAGTGAAGCAAATGCCCAATTTCATGATACATGTCTGGCAGATTCAATAAGCTGTATTCTTCCCCACATGGCAATGCGATGATTTCGAAATAGGGTACTGCCCAGTAATAGGAATCATGATTGCTAATAGTTGATACAATAGGCGGGATGGCAGAAATGCGATGTTCTGAATAAATCTTAGAAATAAGTTTAAAAAAGAAAATTTCGGGGTCGTCATAATTCCTGATAGCCAGATAACGATAAGAGTGAATAGCCATGAAAGTCCTGTAAAGACCATTGAATTTATACAAATTGTTGCCTTCCATTTGTGGTAAATCCAGGTCCCCTCCATTGATAGTGCTTATTATTTCATCCCGAATATCGGAAAATTGTTTATTCGTTTCAGCAATAAAGCGATTTCTTATATCTGGATGGATGCTACGACCATTAATGTCAGCCACTACAATATCAATCCGGTGTAACAAATCCACGTACAAGGCCTTAATAAAATCTTTCATCCTCTGCTGGTTCGTAATTTTTTAAACAATACGGATGCTTCGTTATCCAGAACTGATATGAATCTATCTACGTTGAGAAGATCCTCAATGGTGAGTTCTGTTTGGGTATTAAGCTTATTAAGTGCAGTATTTATCTGCTCTTTAAACTCGATATTTTGCAATACCTGGTTCTTAAATAACTGATTGGTCATTAACTCATACAGCTCATTGTGGATATCCTGTTTGTTGTAAAACTGTTCCAGTAAGGACAGGATGCTGTGAAGCGTTTTTTTTGCCTTTTCTGTATCTTCTTCGCTTACCTTTAACTGCGCAGCTGCCTGGTTATTCTGGTTTATTAAATTTCTTTTTTTAAGTGTAATAATTGCGTTGTTCAAATCATTTGTAAGATTTGAAACAGAATTATATTTTTTATATAAATGACTAAAGTCGCTCATAATGTTGCTTTTAAGCCACATGGGCGTGAACAATATTGCTTTCTTTCTGACGAATCGTAGCCAGATCATTCTCATGGGCGACATCCCGGATCAGCGTATCAATCAGTTTCAATGGTAACGGCAGGGATGTGGGACGGTCGGGTGATGAGAACGTTATTTGTGTCAGATTGAAAATGTCCTGTAGCGCCTGCCCAAAATTAATATTTCCGCAACAATAGCTAATATGAATAGGCTGCGATGTTCCCGGAACCTGATAAGGATACCCTGTATTAAATATAAACGCATCCTTTTTATTTTGTTCATTCGGATAAAGGTAGGTGCCACAGTCGGGGTTATGCAAGATACGTCTTGAATCATCGTATGTAGTCACGCGAATAGGAATTGCAGATGTCTTTGCGACGTTGATTACCCCGGTTTTTACAGCACCAGCATCAAGCAATTTCATTTCTGCGAGCTGATGCAGTGCATTTTGTAGCGCTTTTTCTTCTTCGCCAAAACTAACACCATCCCGAAGAATAACGATGCTGCCTGGCTTGTCTTTACTAACCTTCAGGTGGCGGGAAAGCACACTTACAATCTTATCTGATATCACCCGGTGATTAATCTTTTCGTTTCGGGAAGAGCCAACGGCTTTAGCGACAGGATCTATATCAAAGACAATTTTTTCTCCATTGCCAAAGAAAAAGCAGAACCCGGCATAAAAGTCATGCGCATCAATTCCAATGTAGATATCATGATGGAGTGGCTGAGCCAGTGCAAATGGCCATTTACGATTAATAATCAGACATTCAAAAAGGGTGTAAGACAAATAGGAGCGGAAGCTGCGCATCAAATCGTCAGGAACTGTATATGATAAGGGTTCCCGTCCGTCCGTGCCTAATTTGAGAAAACTTTTAAGTTTATCAGCACTTACGCACTTAACTTTTACGGTGTTAAATAATTCTTTCTTGAGCATTTGATGAAATACCCTATTAAAGCGACCTCCATCACCATTGTCTTCGGGAAGGACCAGCAAAATACTGGTGCCCGCCAGGTTATGTTTATCAATATACTCTTTAAGGTCCTGGAATACCTTATGAGCATAGGGCGCCGAGCGCATTGAATATTGATGCAGGGAACACTTTGGAAATTGGGGTGCAATCTGTTTCATCCCCTTTTCAAAGTGATACTTTAACCCTTGTCCAAAGTTTAACGGAAGGTTGTCTGGAAACAGGATATGCTGGGCGTTAAATGCACTTTGGTTGATAATGCCATACTTGTAAACAAATTCGCGACGTCGCTTTGCAAAGTCCTTAAGGGCTTTTCCGTATTGGCTGGCATCTTGCTGTACATCCAGGATTTGGCCTTTACCATACATAAGCGCAGGTAGCGGAAACGTACCGCACTGTTTAGACAGCGCTTTTTTTGCAACCTGTAATGAAACACCGTTAAATTGTAGCGACTGGAAATAGTATTTTACGAAGCTTTCGATTCGGGTAAAGCGCTGATTGGGTTCATTAATTGAGAATTTGTGAAGGTTGTCTTCTGGGTATCTGATGCGTTTGGCAAGGCATGCAGCACCGGCTAAAATGCGCTCTGAATTATAGCCATTCGTGTGAAAGAAAGTCGGAGACTTCGGACGAAGTGGTGCTTTATGAGTAGCTGTACTGTACTTACCTTTGTGTTGTATGTACTGAAGAACGGTAATGTTCTTGCCCTGTATGTTGATCACATGCTGATCAATTGGATTACCTGGCGATTTCCCTTTCACGGTATACCAGTTATCACCGTTTAAATACAAAAAGTTACGGTCGCGTATGTATTCGATCTGCAGTTGCTCGCTCATTCCGGCAATTGCTTCGTCCAAAGTTCTTTTGTCAGCATACCGGTAGGCGAGATCAATGCAGAAAAATGCATTGTCTTTATCCAGTAGTACTACCTTAAATTTGAATCCAGGGAATATATCTGTTTCGATATCGCCGCTTAAAGGTAATGGGCTTTTTTTCAGGAACGTGTTTATTCCACCATCCCATAAGTCACGTCTATTGCCCAGTTGCCAGTTAACTGCGCTTTCCAGGAATCGTTGTACAAGTTCCAGGTTTGAATTATCGATGTTTTTACAATTCAGTTGAAAAACACCATCCAGGGGGCTGAGCTCGATATTAAGGGGGCTTCCGGCAATCACCTCCCGTTTCAGAACTGCATCAGCTTTAACCGCCACATATCTTCTGCCATTGTGCATGGCGATTGCAGCAGGGCCTTTAGTGATATCTGACAGATGGCTCACAGCATGGTGAAATGCCTTGTGTGCTTGGCGTTCATCATGACCTGCTCCTTGTACACTAACATTTACCAGTTGGTAACTGAGTTTAAGGTCATGCCAGTTGCTGATTCTGAACCAATTGATAATATTCGCGCTCATCATACCTGAAATTATTGAGAATTAAATGAATACAGAGTGGTTTAAACTTACACAAAGCACAAGTTTCCTTCTTATCCGTGGTTTGGTAATCTTCTATATTGAGTTCGTCCCATTTTTGAACTGAGGACAATTGTTCCTGTTCATTGCGAAATCTGTAAACATAATCAAGGGCAGCCGCTGTGCTTTCCCTGCTGAAAGCATGCTCTTTAATGTTGCCATTCATGAGATTAATTTCAAAAAGAGAAACATCTTCCATCTTCGGTAGATCCCACCCTTTGGCCTGGAAGTCCTTTTTAATATTATGGTAAGCTACGATACCCGCCAGGTATAGCTGCATAGAGTAATCGCTACTGTCACTGTCAGAAACCTTCCAGTCGATTACATGGATAGCTTTCCCACGGTAACGTACCAGGTCAATCTGCGGTTTAATTCGCATGTCCTCAAATTGGTAATGCCAATAATTAATATTAGGTCGCAGAAAATTAGAAGTCATTAGATATTCATGAAGCGATTTTCCTGCTTCAGGGCTGCCATATTCAGGAATTTGCATGATTATATCACTGACAGTAGCATAAATCTCCGAAATATCGTCTTCGCAATATGGTAATCCGCGTTCGTGAATATCCAACACCAGAAATTCTTCGCCAGCTTTGGTTTTAGACATGCCTTTTTGTCTGTAAAGTTGTTTTCGTGAAAACTCATACTGGAGTGAGGCAATATCGGTGATCTCGTTGGCAAGAGCTGAAAAGTCAGGTACCTCCTTATTTTGGTACATTGCAATAAGTATCTCACTAAATGCAAAGTCAACCAATGAACCTTGCCACATTTTCAGGCTTTTTGATTGAGTCAGTTCAAAAGCTTTTCTTCGTACAGGGTGTGTAAAATGGTGGGAAGCTAGTTCATGCGCAAAATAAAATTTGCGATGGCATTGTCTGAGATTTAACAATTTTGAAATACTCCAATCCATTTTACACCTTATTTATGCTTGTTGATAAAGTTCTGACAGTCGTTGAGTGTATTTATCCAGTGCCTCTTTGTTTTGGTATAAATAGCTTTCATCTTGTTTTAGGTGTCTAAAATCACTTTGCTGAGCGTGCTGTGATATGCCTTTTTTAAAGGCTGGTTGAATTTTTGTTGGCATACTTGAAAATATCCGGCTTTCAGTTTGCAGTTTTTCGAATGTCGCGGCAATGCCAGCAGTGGCCTTTGCCAATGAAATGTTTAAGATTTTAATCAACTTGAGAAGGGATTTTACTGGTACGCTATTGGTAAAAACCATATCGTTTTTTATATTTTCCAATAGAGACGGAGTTAAACCAGTGGCCTGGTGTAGATCTGGCAGTGGCGTAACACTGGTATTCATTGCATCCTTAACCAACGCACCAAGCGTTTCTTTAGTTAAGGAGTTGGTGAGCTTAGCGATCAACAGTTCGGTCTTTTCGCTAGAAAGGGAAGCGATAGCAGCTCTTGAGAATACGATTTCCGCTTCTTTTTCCAGGTTACCCCCAGTTGTGCCGAGCTCGTTTTCATTGATAACAAGTGTCATCAACAGGTCATTAAACGGTTGTGTATGTTGGTTCCCTTTCATGATAAACAGTCTTTAAGGATTTCTAATGTTTTCTTTTTTACTCTGGCTTTAGCCCTATTGAATTTTACTTTTAATTGATTGTTGGGGATGCCTATCATTTCTGCAATTTCATTGTAACTGTAATTATTCATTCTTAACAGAAGAAGTTCCCGTTCTGTATCGGATAGTAGCAACAATGCCTTTTGCATGGCAAACATTAGTTGGCTTTGAGCTGATGCGTTATTATGAGGACCACTGGTCGAAATGCTCTCTATAACATCCGCAAATTCTTCCAGTGAAAAGTCGTCCTCATCCTCTTTCGCCTCTGCGATCCAATCTTGCATACTTACAGTCGGCAGTTCTTTGCTTTTCTGCGATCGAAGTATCTGTAAAATATTATTCTTATGAATTTTGAACAACCAGTTTCGAAAATGACTTTCTGAGGTAAATTCATACCGAGTAATGACTCGTCCTACGGTCTCCAGGGTTTTATAAAGCACATCATAGCTGGCGTCCTCATCCAGGCGCCACTGATCAATACCATAGCTGTACAATTGTGGCCCATAACACCTATAGAGTAGAGCCACCCCTGTTCGTAAATCCTGCTGAAATTGTGATATGATTTCTTGGTATTTCACTTTCAATATTTGTTCGTCTATATATTAATATGCTAAGAGGTTACAATAAAGTAAACCGTATTGATATTCAGTAGTTTATAGTGGATTGGGTTGACAATCTTTTGTTGCTGATCTCTAGAGATTGATTTTTAAAACTGAAAAATAAGCTTCTTACGCATAATTTTGTTGACAAACAAATATTCGAAGAATTGGGAATGATTATAAGCAATGAAAGGAATTTAGGCAATCACCCATAAAAGTTGTAATAAGTTTTATGTGGAATTGGAGAGAAACTTATGATCAAAACCAACTGTATTAAGAATTAACCAAATTTAATAACATCATTTTGCTCACGATATCTTGTAATTTGTATTATGATACCATTGAAAAGTGGAAAAGGAAGCTCGGTTTATCCAGTCTGAAAAAAATATTTCATTCCCCGACATCTTTATACCTATATCAGCGCACTTGGAGCGGAATTCGGTAAGTTGAATTATGTCCATGCTATGTCATTTTTATTGAGTTGCCAGGCTCTGTGACAGATGTAAAGTGATAATGCAGCAAAATTACTTGCAATTCAATTATTCATTATATTTAGGTAAGATTTGCATTGAAGTATAGAAATGTTGTCAGTGAGTGATTTTGTGAGTGATTTGAAAGTGTCTACGTAATTGATTGAATAATAATTATTCGCAATAAAAGTAGGAGACCCTCTCTCCGCCAGCTCAAAGCAAATTGTGCCCCGGTTTTACCGGGGCATTTTTTATGCCCGGACGCGAGGCGAGCTCGCTCGGCCGAGCGGAAGGGGAGCGCACACTCCCACTTCGCCAAGAAATCTAGCTATCGACCACTAACAACACTAAGCTGTCCATCTAAATCACACCCAAAGCCCCACCTGAACAGGCGGGGCTTTTGATTGGGCATTAACATCAACCGACCCAGAAATCTCTACTTACTATCCTCAGACGTCGTGACGGCCTGGCTAACGGCACCAGCCACGGCCAGGTAGCCGGCGATCTCCGCGAAGATATCCGGCAACTCCACCGGAGTAGACAAGATCACCCCGCTGATGGCGGCCAGCGTGACCGAGAAATTGCTCAGCTTCTGGAAAAAGGGCGGCGTGGGCGCCTTCATCCTCTCTTTTATACTCATACGATTTGCTTTTTACGGTGAACGATGATGATTTCCTGGTTTCTCATAGGATCTCCGCGGGCCCTTCCTGCCCCGGCAATGCTGCTGCAGCAACGCTACCGGTATAAGACGTCTGCACGCCGGACGGCTTAACGGGGCAGGAAAAGGGACGGCGGAAGGGAAGGGGACCAAAGAGCGGCCTGGCGGGCGGACTTGCCGGCATAGTGCCGGTGTGGCTGTACCGGGCTCTGGTTATATACTGGTGTAGCGCCCTACAATTTGCCCGCGCTATTGCCGGCCGGCTTCCTTAGCCGCCGGTGGCCACTTCATTGAGATCTACCTTCACCAGCCCCATGGCATTGAACGACTTGTTCAAAGGATAGAGCTTGCTGTTGGTACTGATATAGTACTGAATACCCACCACCACGAACAAGGGCAGGGTAGAAGCGGCTGTCACCTGGGGCGAAAGCGTGATGGCTGAAACGCTTTCATCCGACAGATCGAGCTCGGTGGCATACTTGATCTCACTGACATAGGTGAGGGCATTGAAGTCGAGCAGGGCAGCGCCGGCGAATATGCGGGCATAGGTGGCGCCTTCGGGCAGGTCGATGCCATCATTGATCTGAAAGGCCGGAATGCTGATGGTGGTCAACCCAGTAACGCGGTTCACCGTAGCCGTATAAGGCGGGTGAAATGCCGTGGTGAAATCCTTGCCAGATTTTAAGGCGATTTAGGCACACTTACCCCTGTTTTGGGATAGCAACAGGCAGGGACCTGTAAAGCTATTTCCGTAGTGCCGAGAATGCCTGTAAAGCCTATTCAGGACAAGGCGCCGACCTGTAAAGTTTTTTACCCACCAGAAAGTGTCGACCAGACCCTAACCAGACCCTGACCAGGAGTTGACCAGGAGTTACTCAGACCCTCACGAGAGGTGGACCAGACGGGTACCAGACCCCGACCAGAGGGGGACCAGGACTTTACCAGGGAATCACCAGGCAAATACCAGACAACTATCAGGCAAACACCAGGGAAAACATCCTAAAAAATGAGGGTTTAGGCCCTCAAAAAAGGGCCGGAGCCCTTAATGATACAACCGGAGCTGCACTGGAGGCAGCGCCTGACGATTTTTGCTGGCCTGGAGGATGCGGCCTGCGAACTCCTTTTCGAAGGCCGCCCGGCGGGACTTAACAACGATGTACACCACGCACTGCTCAATACCTACCAAACAACAAGACGAGGAAGCCACGAGATAATACTTCATAAACAAACATTTAAAATTAAAAAATAACAGCAAAAGCTGCCCGCAGCATTCAATGCGGCATGGGCGATAGGCCAAGTGGCAGCGGAATAAATGCGCGGATTGCTGTCGACGCCTGCGTGTTTATGGCTGGTGCGGGTAATACCGCTGAGCATGCGTACTATCGCTTTATGCCGAACCAATTGGCGGCCGGTGGGCGTGGGGTATGTGCCTAGGGTGCGATAGCATGCCGCATTAATTTGCGGGAGCGCCTTTTGATGTTTTGTGGAGAAGTGGCGAGGAGGAAGGGTTGGTAGGTGAGCAGGGGGGCGTTCGTGGAAGTAGCTGGGATGGTGGGGCTGCTGGTTCGTTGGGCGGATCCGCCCCACGCCAGAAAGGCTCCGATGTGGAATTCATGACGCCTCAGCGTTCGCCCCGCGTTTTTACGTGGGGTTTTGATTTTTAGGCAGCAAGCGCGTAGTTTTGACAGCACAGGATGAATAGCATTTGCCATTTTTTCACGGTGTTGCCGTCTGGCATTGGGCTTGATCGCACGCAGTAAACATGATTGCCTTATGCACTCTTGGTTATTTTCCCTGATCGTTTTATGCTTTATTATCCTGCTGCTGGTGCCCCTGCTGAAAAGGTTCCACCTGCCTTACCTGATAGCTTATATACTGGCAGGCATTATCATCGGTCCGCATGTATTGGCGGTCTTCGATGAGCCGGGACCGATTGAGCAAGTGGGCGAGCTGGGTGTTATGTTGCTGATGTTCTTTTTGGGGATGGAGATCGATATTCCGGATAAGAGAAGCGCCTTGTTGACTCCCGTGGCAGCACAATTGGTGCGTACCCTGCTCAGTGGAGCCGCTGCCTTGGTGGCTGGTTATATATTAGGATGGTCTGCCCCCTCTGTTATCCTCCTGATTGTTCTATTATCCTTTAACAGCACCGCTGTGGTAAGCGAGTTTTTAAAAAATCATGGAGAGCTGCAGACGGAACATGGTAAAATGGTTCTCAATATTTTGCTTTTGCAAGACATTATGCTGGCCCCCGTGCTGACCATTTTTCAGGTTTTAGGCGGTCAGTCTATCGATGTGCTAAAACTGGTGAGTGCAGCTGGCGCTTCGGTGCTCATCTTCCTGTTGCTGAGGGCTATCAGAAACCGCAATCTTTTTCAGTTGCCAATAGTACGCGAGCTTGAGCAAGACCACGATTGGCAGGTTTTTGCCGCGGCCTGTATTTGCCTGGGGTTTGGCGGCCTGGCTTCCCTTATGGGCCTCACCAGCGCGATCGGCTGTTTTGCCGCAGGCCTGTTCATTGGTAGAACAAAAGCGTTTCACTGGTTGGGCGTAGTGCTGCACCCCTTCAGGGTATTCTTTACCGCTTTATTTTTCGTTTCGGTGGGCATCCTGCTCGACCTGAATTACTTGCGGCAAAATATATGGCTGATCGTATGCGTCACCTTATTGGTGATGCTGATCAACAGTCTGCTGTCTGCGTTAGTCCTGAGACTCTTCAGGCTTTCGTGGAGCAAGAGCCTGTACACCGGTGCCTTACTTTCCCAGACCGGTGAGTTTGGCCTGCTTGCCTGCTCGCTGGCGGGCCAGATGGGGATCATCAGCGCCGATGTACTGAAGGCCAGCATTGCGATCACCGGCCTTAGCTTGCTTCTTTCGACGATTTGGATGGAGTTCGTACGACGGTACATTCAGCCTATAACGACCTGACTCCGGGTTCATTTTATTTTCATATTGGCCTGATTGAAGATCTCTTTACTGATGACGCGGCAGTTATGAGCCAATTCATCGAGGGTGCAACTGATTATCTGCAGATTGACAGGAAGCCCTTTGACCGTCTCCATCAGCTCCATCGATAGAAAATCCTGCTCTTTAACATCCGGGGATCCTTTCAACTGACGGAATACTTTTGCCGCCGCCTCGCGGTCATTGCCCATACAGAAGTGGCCGTAGCTCTGTGGCCCTTCCGGTGTCTTTACGTTGAACTGGATGAAAAAAATACTTTCCATAATGGTAATGATTTTAGGTCCAGGATTGTACCGTTTCAACTTCAATGCCAGACGGAAGTTCTGAAAAAATGTCGCTTGGCAGTGTCAGCACTCAATGTGATTTGCCGGTAAATAGAAAAAAAATAAAGACAACATTTGGTAAAAAAAAATCTCCTCATTAATTTAGTCGCGCCTTTTTCGAGAAAGTTGCTTTTACCATTTATTAATGAATACTTAACCTCTATTTATTAATTGTATGTTAGCGCTTCATTCTAATCCAAAGCGAATGCAGGGCCGACGGCTTTTACGCCCATTGCTTGTTTCGGCCATTATTTTTTCTCTCTTCTCGTTTATTCCGCCATCACGTGGCAAGACATCGCCGAGTAATCCATCGACATTAACGGCAAGACTTATCAATCTTGAGGGGACGGCCAAGGAGACATTCCGGTTCAATGCTTCCCTGCACAATGCCCGGTCGCAAGCGACCATCTACACATTCCATGCAGCTATACCCAGCGGGTGGAACCTGGCTTTCAGGGTGGATGGCATGCTGGTCACTTCATTCAAAGCGGACTCTGGCCGTACGCAGGACATTGGTATTGAATTGACGGCTATGCCGGATGCAAAGCCAGGCACGTACAGCATTCCTGTAACGGCTATTGGGGGGGCTGACACTCTTTTACTAAACCTGGAAGCGGTGGTAAAAGGATCTTATGCCCTGGAGCTAACGACTCCAACCGGCTTACTGAGTGGAGAGATCACCGAGGGTAACCGGGAACCGATTCACCTTACGCTTAAGAACACGGGTACGCTGCCTCTTGAAGGGCTGGAGCTTTCTGCGCAGGCACCTACCAAGTGGGATGCCATTTTTGAACCGGCGAAGGTGGAAAGGCTGGAGCCAGGCAAAAGTATCGACGTGGTTGCCAACCTGAAGGTTCCTGACAAAACCATCGCGGGAGATTATGTCACCACTTTTACGGCTCGTAATAACAATTCCAACGCTTCGGCTTTATTCCGCATGACCGTAACCACCTCCTGGCTGGCCGGCTGGATGGGCGTAGTTGTGATCCTCGCAGCCGTTGGCATTATCTATACGTTGATCAAAAAATACGGAAGAAGATAACCTACCTCATTTTATGGAACAACCGATCATTGAACTGGCAGGATTGACGAAATGCTACGGTTCTTTGAAGGCTGTAGATCAGCTTGACCTGCAGATCAGGCCTGGTGAGATCTATGGCCTGCTTGGACCTAACGGGGCCGGTAAAACCACGACGATCCTGATGATGCTGGGTCTTACAGAACCTAGTGCAGGCGTTGCAAAGGTATGCGGCATCAATGCTACGCATCATCCGATAGCTGTTAAGCGAAAAGTTGGGTACATGCCCGATAACGTCGGCTTTTACGATAGCATGACGGCTTTTGACAACCTGCAGTATATCGCACGCCTCAGCGGCTTGCCGGAACGCGAAGTGAAGAACCGCACCCGCGACATGATGGAACTGGTAGGGCTTGGCGATGCCCTGCACAAAAAAGCCGGGGCTTATTCGCGTGGCATGAAGCAAAGGCTTGGCCTGGCTGATGTGCTGATCCGCCAACCCGAAGTTATCATCCTGGACGAGCCAACCCTGGGCATCGACCCCAGTGGGGTTAAAGACTTCCTCGGGCTCATCAGGCAACTCAGTCGCCAGCAGGGAATTACCGTTCTATTGTCCTCCCACCATCTACACCAGGTACAACAGGTTTGCGACCGGGTGGGCATCTTTGTTGGAGGCAAGTTGCTGGCAGACGGCAATGTAGAAACGCTTTCCCGGCACCTCTTTTCGGGTGACCAATTTGTAATCAGTATTACACTGGCCAACGCACTGCCCGATACTTTGCAGGTATTGACTGCTTTGAAAGCTATGGAGGGTATAAAAGATGTGAGTGCCGAAGGCCGAACCATCGAGATAACTTCCGCGCGGAATATTACGCCAGACATCGTACGCTTCTTTGTTGCAAAAGAATTGGATATCATGGGCGTGCACAAAAAGGAGTACGGCCTCGAGGATATCTATCAACGTTATTTTGAAAATAATTTAACCGATCATGAAAAGGATGGTAAATCCAGCGGTTTATTTCAACGATCTTTTTTCCGGAAAGTTAAAAAATAGCGGCTGGTTAAAAAGTACCGGCAGCCTTGTCAATCAACAGCCAGGGCCACTTAGCATTATGGTGCGAAAGGAAGTTGCGGATCATATCCGTAGCTGGCGCTTCATCGTACTCCTGGCCTTGCTTTTACTTACTTTTATCGCAACGATGTATGTGTCGCTGACCAATCTAAAGGCTGCTGTGGCGAATGAAAACGATCCCGACCGTTTATTCCTTTACCTCAAACTGCTTACTACTTCGGATGGTTCGCTGCCCACCTTCCACATTTTTGTCAGCTTTCTGGGTGCGTTGCTTGGCATCAGCCTGGGCTTTGATGCCGTCAATGCAGAACAGAACAACGGCACGATGACGCGGCTGATGGCGCAACCCGTTTACCGGGACCAGTTGCTGTTGAGTAAGTTCCTGGGGGCACTCACGATCGTATCTGCTTTGTTTCTTTCTTTGGCGCTGCTGATGATCGGGGCTGGTCTTCTTATCACCGGCGTAAGCCTTGAGGCGGAGGAGTTTTTCCGGATCATGAGTTTCGTTGTGCTGACCGTACTGTATGTCGGTTTCTGGCTTGCGCTTTCGATCCTGTTTTCGGTGAAGTTTCGCCAGGCGACGACTTCCGCGCTTACTGCCATAGGCGTTTGGTTGTTCTTTACCATTTTTTACCGAATCGTCATCAGCATGGTAGTGAAAGGATTTTTCCCAGATCCAGTATATCTTTCGGAAGCAGATGTGCTCTGGTACAATAATCTCCTGCTGGACCTGCTGCGTCTTGCTCCAAGCCAGTTGTATACCGATGCAACGACCACCTTGCTGATGCCTTCTGTACGCAGTCTGGGGCCGCTGACCGTTGAACAAATGGCTGGCGCTATACCCAAACCGCTGCCTTTCAGAGAAAGTGTGCTGATCGTGTGGCCACAGGTTTGCGGACTTGTTGCAGCCATCGCCGTGTGCTTTACCCTAACCTATTACTGGTTTATGAGACGTGAAATACGGAGCTAGGGGCCTACACAGAGCGCCTTAAGGCGGCAAGATCGTTGACTGGCTTTTGACCCGGGTTATTCCGCAGCCAACGATCCTGCCGCCCATTGTATGGCGCGTGGGAGATGTGCGTGGGGTAGGATAGCAAGCCGCATTAATAGGTGGGGGGCGCAGGTCACACCAACGCCAATACCGAATGCTGTGATCTGGCCATGATCGGTAAGCCTGCTATTTCGTTCTTTTGTAATGCGCGTTCCAACGCTTCTTCATCAATATCCAACACCGGTGCAAAAGCTTTAATGAATTCTACCTCCAACGTAAAAGAGTTCAACAGGCCGATGCCTGCCACCGCTCTCGTGAGTTCACCATCGTATCCAAGCAACCCATGAATTCCCAGCTCCCGGACCTGCTTAAACGCCTGCGGCCAATCTGCTTCGCGGGCATTAAGGGTGCATAATGGACCGTACAGATGTTCCTGCACCGTCTTTACCTGTGGGGATACGATATTCCAGATGGTATTTACCAGGCCATCACTATCGAGCTTCCGGGAGATGGTCTCAAAAAGGCCGTCAGAGATATCCTTGTTGGCGACATGTCTTTTGGCGAGTTCCAGATCCCGGTCTTCAAACGCACCAAACGACGACAGTAAATAGGTGCGCTGACCGATGCCAAGTATGGACAGGAGGCCATGTGCCTTGCGACCGGCCATGATGTACAATTTTCCTTCCCGTTGATTCGCAAGTTCCGGTGAAACTGTAGTATAAATATTTTCGCCTGTGTCCTTATTGATTACCTGGACGGTATGATCAGCATCGGCTTCCAGGCGCACCTCCATGACCCCTAATACACATTGCGCACGTTCTTCCAGCAGCATATAGGTCCAGGTCGCCAGATTTTCGTAATTGGCGCCTTTTGTAAAATCTTCCACTGTTGCTTGTTCAAAAATAAAATTAGCTTCTTCCTCTATTTCACTGTTCGAATTGATGCTGGCGACATCCACTTTTCCCTGTTCTGCGGAGTCAATCCATAAGGCTACCTTACTTTCAAGATCTTGAAACGACAATAGGCTGGCGACCCGATTCAATAAATAATTGGAGATGTTCTCCGCCGCATGCACTTCGCTGTGAGCCGGCTTCAACAACGCCAGCACCAATCCGGGATCGTCGTAAATATAGCTCCGGAGGTAGGAAAGAAACAGATCACGGTCAACAAAGCCATTATACGCCCCGGCCATCTGTTTCCACAATGATTTAATCGAAAGGTATCCGATCGCATATGGATCAAAACCTGTTTTGGCATAAATGCCTGCTTTCCGTTCCACCAAGTGAGGACTTCGCCGCAACTTTTGCAACATGCCCTGGAGAAGGATCTCCGGGCGGCCGTCTGTATCTACAGCAGGTGCAAAAAACAAGCACGATGCAGTGAGTGTCTGCGACATAAAAGCAGACGCTCCCGGATAGGCATCAAACTCCGCGAACAGGGAAAGTCCCTCGGTGATCGGTTCCAGCAACAACATGGCTGTCATGCATCGAACATAATCGTCAAAAGCGGAATCACCGGAAAGGACCCGGTTACCGGCTCTTAACCTAAGAAACGCAAGGGCAGCTCCCACACGCGAGTCGAAACACCAGCGATGCGTCCACTCGTGCAGAAAATTTGCCAGCAGCTCACTGCCAACGACCGGCCGTGCTTTTACCCAATTCAGGTAATCGGGTAAATCAAAATCAGCGATCAGCATTTCGTTGGTAGAAGGATCTACATAACTACGAAGCCGTTCCTTTTGATGATCCATCGAGTTTGCTTTTTAGAATCGATTCAATTTGAGAAGCACTCGCAGCCCCTTCGTCGTAGGATGATCGACTAAAATCAATGGATTCCGAAGTACCATCTTTCGATACTTTCTTGTAGGAGAAGGTCTCCGTGCGCTTACTCTTTTGTTTGGCCAGCCAAAGTGCCACCAGCGAAAGTACCGCCGGTGTTACCTGGAGTACTACCTGGAGCAAACTTGGTTCTCCCAGTTTTGCACCTGCGAGGGCAGACGACGACGAGTCCATTATCCCGTCCCCTGCACCTTTTCCTGTAAGCTCGGCTTTCAGCTCTTCGAGTTGCAAAGCCGACAGGCCATCGATTTTCAGCATTTCGTTGTCATTCATTATTGAAAGTTATTTGAGGTTGCTCCTGGTGGTTACCGGCCTGATCTAGTTGTTTACTAGCCGGTTTCGTGTAAATCATATTGTCCTTGTTCATGCGTTCATACAGTCTGCGCAGGCAACTGGATCCATCGGGGTAATGATCCCAATAATGCTGATGCGCTTTTATGGAATACATGGTCATGTAATCGAGCCAGTTGAATTGGCTCATATTGGTTAGTTCATAGTAAATGTTGGATGGAAGTACGTGGTGTTTAAGAAAACTGTATTCCGCATCACCTTCGGTATTGCCATGCCTGAAATTGGACGCCAGCGCATCGGAGTTGGAGTATATGTTGTACCAGTGAACCAGGGAATTGGCGAGCAACTCCGTTCTACCGGTAAAATAGACCGGGTAATAGTTGGACAGGAATTCATACGGACAACCGATGGTAATCAGGGCTTCTACATCCTTCAGCCGGCCGGCAGGATCATTACCATAGGGAAATAACGCATCGATGCTGAGAATGGTACCAAAGCTATACGAATGAAAATGGATCTTGCATCCCTTTTCGCGCTCTGCAATGTGCTCAATTAATTGTTCGAGCCTTCCCACCAGTATCTGCCGCCTTTCGCCAAAGCGGAGATAATAATCGACACAAACAAATTCCGTAGCGAGCGAGGTGATCAATGATTTCGATTGCGGTATCAGCGCAAACAAACAGGCAGAAGCTGACAGGATGAGGGCCGAGAGGCTGGTTATCCAGGCAGGGATTTTCAAGTCGCCGAAGGCTGCGACCTCTTTCAACTGCGTTATTTTGACGAGCACGCCAATGGCGGAGGGTATCAGCAAAACGCCCAATATGGCAATCAGCAGGAATATGGAGAAGGCATACAACGATTGAAGCCTTAAGCGGAAGGAATAATTCTTGTGTTCGGCGGGCTTAATGAGTCGCCACACCATCAACGGGAACATTCTCAGCACGGTCATCAATATTAACCAGGATTTGTTGACGATGGTGCTGTTCTTAAAGGTCTCGGTGAGGATACCGGAATATTGGAAGTCGTATAATATGTATTCCAGCTTATCCTTGTCGCCGGTACGCGAATAGATGGATACTTTGGTCGTTTGACAAACTTCATCACTCTGGTAGCGATCGGTTTCTACTTTGGTGAAAAAGGTGAGGGAAGCATCGCCGGCGTTTTGGTCCATTTCGTTCTTTAGCCGGGTAGCATATTTAACCACCGACTCCTGGCGAAATGATTCCCCGAGCCCGGGAATGTAGAGACCTACTTTCATGATAGAGGTTTAGTTAGCTTGTTGAAAGTTGAGTCAAATCCCTGAACCTAACCACGTGAAAAACACGGTATTTGGGGAGGAGAGGGGGATCGGTTGGGTAGATAGCGGGGAAATAGGGGGTAGGGCCGGAAAAAGGGATGGAGGCCTTATCTGATAGAGCCGAAGCTCGGCCTGGCGGCTTTTGCTGGTCTGGCCCAGGTTGATGCCATTATTATGGGAGCTCTAAAACACTTGATTGGGATGCCTGGTCTCTTTAATATGCGCGTGACCATCTTTCGGAGGCACGATGCTTCTTATCTTTTTCGACAACTCCTTACTACATCCGATAACTCCATCATTAAAAATGTGAACCTTGTCGCCCATGGTCAGTATGTACAAATCTCCTTCAGGTACAGCAGAGGAAAACACCCCTTGAAACCAGACCCTGATCTTCCCGCACTTATCACACATGAAATACGCTTTATCTATATCTGCTTTTATTAATCTTCCCACCTTCGCCGAATCTAACAGTTGGATGTTACAATCATCAAGAACTGCTATATCGTCCAAATAAATTGATAAAGTATCCTGTTGCAGTGTTATAAACTGAAACACTTCCTTCTTGTCATTATGTTGCGCTTCTATACTAAAAAAAGATAATAAACAGGTCGCTGCCAGGATTAAGCACCTCATAGAATGTCGCCCATTAGTAAATGCAAGCGTTCGAAATATACGGCTATTTCTTCGAAGATCGGAGAAGCTTCACCATCTGCGATCTTTTGCACTCAGCACAAACATACATGCTTCTTTCGAACAGGCCCGCAGCACAAATACGCACAAAATGCTATGTGTTAATTTCCTAATTTGCACTGGTTGCCTGGAACCATTTCTGCCTGGCACTTTTGGTAACAATGAAACTCCAAACATTCAAGAAGATGAGATCTATTTCCATACTTTTTCTAGCCCTTCTCGCGATCAGCACTACTACCTGTACAGCACAAGGAACTTCGACAAAGCAAGGCGCTTCTACAAAGCGGGGCATTATTACCGGTGCCGACCAGACTGAAAAATACTTGCGCTACCTAAAAGGAAAGCGCGTTGGCCTGGTGGCCAACCAGAGCTCTCAGATCGGCAACAAAAGCAGCGTAGACAGCCTACTGAGCCTTGGCATCAACATTGTAAAAGTATTTGGACCCGAGCATGGCTTTCGGGGTAATGCCAGTAATGGCGCCGTGGTGAACGATGAGAAAGATGCCAAAACCGGCATCCCCATCATCTCTCTATATGGCAAAAACGAAAAGCCCACCGCAGCACAGCTGGCGGATATCGACCTGATGGTCTTCGATATTCAGGATGTAGGCTGCCGCTACTATACCAACATCAACACCCTTGAGCATGTGATGGAAGGGTGTGCAGAAAACAACAAAGAACTGCTGATCCTTGACAGGCCCAATCCCAACGCCTATGTTGTCGACGGACCGGTCATGACGGAGGATAGATTTAAATCGGCCATCGGGATACACAATACGCCTATGACCCATGGCATGACCATAGGCGAATTTGCACAATACCTGAATGGCGAAGGGTATCTTGAGAAACCGTGCAAAATACAGATCATAAAAGTTGCCAACTACGATCATGACATGCCTTATGTTTTACCGATCAATCCCTCCCCGAATTTAAATACACAACAAGCCGTGATGCTGTTCCCGAGCTTATGCATGTTTGAAGGAACAGCTATCAATGAGGGCCGGGGAACTTATATGCCATTTACGATATTGGGGGCACCTGCGTTGAAGGACAAGTATACTTTCTCTTACAAACCAGTGAGCATTCCCGGCATGAGTGAGCGGCCACGCCACAAGGATTCTGTTTGCTATGGCCTTGACCTGCGCAATTATGATATTGCCAAGCTTCGGAACAGCCGCCAGATCGATTTAAAATGGTTAATTGAATTGTACAATGCCTATCCCGACAAAGCTAATTTCTTTACGCCCGGAAGAGCGAACCAGGATATTTCAGCGTTTGACCTGCGCATTGGTACCGATCAATTGAGGAAACAGATCATAGCGGGCGTTTCGGAAGCAGACATCAGAAAAAGCTGGGAACCCGGTTTGCAGAAGTTTAAAGCCATCCGGGCGAAATATCTGCTATACCCATAATCAAATAATTTGACCTTTTCTACCCAGCCCTACCTTAACAGGTGGGGCTTTTGTTTTGGGCGAACATCCACCCGGCATAGACCGTTACTTGCTTTCCCGGCATATGGAAACATTCGCAGGAATGCCATTGGGTCTTTTGTGAAGGAATTACAAGGGGGGGAGAAACGTTGGTGGGCGCGGAGTGGGAGAGTGACCATGATAAGCTGGGGGCACAGCTGCTGTAATTCTTACCTGACTGTTCACGGTTTGGCTATTGACCCAAGCGGGTTCCTGACGGAGATTTGTACAACAACAACCTTTGGCGAACAGGATCGTGTCCTTCACTACTAAAATCAACTGTATGATACAAGGTAAAAAGCAAACCCAGGGTTTAGGCATGCCCTGGGAAAAAGAATATGGATATGCCCAGGCCTTAAAATATGGTAATACGGTTTGGGTGGCCGGGCAGGTAGGGCATGATGAGCGTGGCCAATTACAGGAAGGCATGGAGGCCCAAATGAAGCAGGCTTATGTCAACATAGAAACCCTATTGAAAGGCTTCAACATGACCATGGAGCATGTAATGGAGGAAGTGGTGTATGTGACCGATCTTGATGCTGCCTTTATCGCCCGGAAAAACCTGGGCCGTCTGGTTTTTCCAGATGCCATGGTAGTTCCCAGCACGCTCGTTGAGGTGAGGAAACTGGCCCTGCCTGGACAATTGGTTGAAATAAAGATCGTTGCCCAGGAATAGGGGGTCATGCTGCCGGGGCTTTCCTTCCGTTTCACGCCTACAGCGATCTGCCAACAAGCTGGCTGGGTGCATAGCCGAATTGTTTCTTGAAGGCAAACGAAAAATGCGACAGATTTTCAAAGCCCACTTCGTAACAGACGTCCAAAGGTTTTCTCTTCTTTTCCGTTAGTTGATAATGCGCCAGCTCCAGCCGCTTTTGCGTAAGCCAGCGTTGTGGTGTTGTGTTGAATGCCTTCTTAAAATCCCTTTTAAAGGTCGTAAGGCTTCTGCCCGTGAGGTAACCGAATTTTTCGATGGGCAGGTTGTACATAAAATGCCTTTCCATATAATCGACCAGGTTGATCTTGCCCGGCTCTTCGAAATTGGCCAGCACCTGATCAATCTCTTTGTTCAGCGTTCTGAGTATACTGATGGCTTCCGTGATCTTTATGGAAGCTATATCCTCCGGCAGTTCCTTCATATCGAAGTAGGGCAGGAGTGAAGCCAGGCAACTTTCCAGCAAGGGGTGATTGTTGAACCGGTAGATCTTCGGAGTGGTCAGCGGCTTTGTTCTTATATTCTTATTGGCATAAAACTCCCTGAGCCTATCCAACGATAAATGCATGACAACCGTTTTATGCGGCTGTCCATCCTTTGGATAGTTGATGATGGTAGCCAATTGATTTCTGGGGATCAGGAAGATATCGCCCTTTCCAAAATAATAGGTCGCATCCGCCTGTACGATCCTTGTTTCGCCCGAAAGGAACCATACCAGCATGTGGTGGTCGAACATCATGTCGGACTTGAAAAACCTGTCCTCATAGCTGGAGAGCTTTATGTCGTCGGTTATGTACCGGGCTTTGTATTCCATATTTTTCTTTTTACGAAGAATTCCAGCAACACAAAAATAGACAATAGCTGATTAAGGATTGAATCTCAAACCTGTCATTTCCTCCGTCCATGTCCATAGTCTTTTTGCACTGGCCTCCTCCAAAGACCAGGGGTTAACACCCATTTGGCAGGCAATATCTGCGCACACCGGGGCAATGTCTCCATCTTCACAATACACGCCGCCAATTTCGTTCAACAGGGGGCTGGTTGCACACCAAACTGTCGTAGCAGCACCTTGCGGTACTGTCTTTAAGGATGCCGCCACTTCGGGCAGCAAATTGCCGGCAGCATCCACAAAACCCATTTGTTGAAACAATTCCAGCGGGGCTTCCCTCCCCAATTCTGTGCCACCGATAGAGCCGGGATGTAGGGCATATACCCTTATGCCCGATGACTGGCCACGATGATCCAGTTCCATCGAAAAGAGGTTGAGGGCCGTTTTTGATTGCCCGTATGCCTGTAAGGTTTCGTATGGCCGGTGCCGGAAATTTGGATCATCGAAATTGAAAGCGGCAAAATGATGTCCGTGTGAGGATACATTGACCACCCTGGCGCCGTTGGCTTTTGTAAGGGCCGGCCACAATTTAGCAGTGAGTTGGAAGGGTGCCAGGTAATTGGTGGCCAATTGCGACTCGATCCCCCTGCTATCCCTGCGTAGCGGTACCCACATGATGCCCGAATTGTTGGTCAGCAGGTGCAGCGGCCTGCCGGAAGCCAGGTAACTGTCAGCAAACGCGTCTATCGATTCCGGGGACATTAAATCCAGTTGCGCTATCTCGATATTAGGAATATCCTGCAGGTTCTTCTTTGCCTTATCCATATCCCGTGCAGGAACGATCACCGTTGCTCTGGCAGTTGCCAGCGCCCGGGTAGTTTCCAGTCCGATACCTGTGTTGCCACCGGTTACGATCGCAAATCTTCCCGTAAGGTCAATGCCTTTGATGACTTCATGAATAGTTGAGTTCGCGTTGAATCCGGAAGCAATTGGTTTTTGTAACACTCCCTGGTAATTGTTCTGTTCCATTTCGTTTTGTTTTTGTTGGAACAAAAGTAGAAAGCCTGCCAACCAGCGGCTTTGTTCAAAAGTCCGAATATGCTTTGTTCACAGGGCCGGGGTCATGGCCGGCCAATGGAGACATTGTTAGCGAATAAACATCCACCCCACAGGTAACCGATGCTTAACCCGTAACCAACCCGTAACGGTTATAAATTTGCGCAAACAGGTGATTGCAGATATATTTGTCATCACCTGTTTGCGTTTCTTCATCAAAATAGCCAAAGCCATGACTAAACAATTTTCATTACTCCTCATCACTTGCCTTGCCATAGCATCGGTAAGCCTTGCACAACAAAAAACAGCTGGCTGGTTATTAGACAGCATGCCGGCCAGCCTTGAAACAGACTATGCCCTGAGCGCGTTGCCTCCCCATTTACGGAGTGCAGCCACGGTGTATTTACTTGACCCGAAAAAAGGATATTACCTGGCGCGTAAGGGAACCAACGGCTTCTGCACCTACGTAAACCGTACTGAATGGGAAAGGGCAGAATTTGTACAGGATACCTATGCGGCCATCAGTTATGATTCCGTAGGTTCCACCATTTATTTGCCGGTGGCATTCGCTGTAGCAGCGATGAGAGCTTCCGGAAAATATTCTCCCCAACAAATAAGAGATACTATTGTGCAGCGTGTAAAAGCAGGTATCTATAAAGCTCCTGCAAGGACCGGCATTTCTTATATGCTCTCTCCGCTATTGCGTACCCGGTTGGATGAAGGCATTGTAAACCACATCATGCCTCACTATATGTTTTATGCGCCCAACCTGGAGAATGTAGATGTAGGTGGCAAATGGGTAAGTGGCGGACATCAACCGTTTGTTATCAACAGCGGTGAGGTGCTGGACAAAGCGCATTCCATTTTCAATTTCATCATTCTTGCTGCGGGTGAATCTGAAAAAGCACAGATCATCGCAGACCATCAAGCGTTATTGAAAAGATTGGCTGACTATAAGCCCATCCTGGCTTTAGCCACCAACAAAACAATGGAGCATGGTCATTAAACAAGATAGGTGCCTGGACTTCTAAACCACTCTTATGTACGTTTTACTGGCTATCGCTTTTTCACTGGTTGGCTTTTTGCTTTCTTTCCTCCGAACGGGAAGGCATCCCGTTGCGATGCAAACCTTATCGCTTGTGGTGCTTTGGCTGGCACTGATCGTAACCGCCGCCAATGCCCTCGTATTCTTTGCCGGTTTGCCTGCCGGCATTTTGAAAAACGGCTTGCTGATCATTTACAATGGGGGGAAAGCTATTTGGTTCCTTCCTGCTGTTTTGCTCGCTTCCTTACTGGCCCGGGGCAGGGGAGCGGACAACCTTTCTGTGCTGAGACGCCCTATGCTTGCCGCGGCTATCCTGTGCGCGGGTTTCTTTTTTATGGTCACCATCGGCAAATGGCGCCACCTTGACGAGATGAAAACTTTCTTCCTTCAATCAGGGTACCCGGTCTATTTCCTTTATCTTAATATGGGGGTCGAATGCCTGGCTTCTGCAGGCTTACTGCTCCATCGTAGCTGGAGATGGGGTATGGTATGCGCCATTGTTCTTTTGCTGATGATGCTGGCTGCCGTGTTTACGCACGTCAGGAACGGTGACCCTATTACAGACTCCTACGACGCCTTCATGCAGCTACTACTATTATTACTGTTAACGTTGTTGCTTATCCTGGAAAGGAAATATAAGTTTCTCAAAAAGGCGTATGTTGCCTGAACCTTCAAATCCCGGTGATTCATTTCGCTGCGAGCAGCACCTATGCTGCTTTCCTCTTCAAGCGCGCCAGTGAAATAGCACTCAGCAAGGTGGCCACGAGCGCTATTACCAACGCAACGATGGCGCCTGCCCGTCCGCCCCCCGTACCAAAATCGCCCCTGTTGTAGAACAGGTGCAGCAGACTGAGTAAAATGCCTGCCATCCCGAGCAACAACGCAAGGCGCAGTTTGTTTTGCCGGGGCTTCTGACTGGCAGGATCGCCTGCCCCTGGCCGGGCCCTGATCGAGAGGATCAAACTGGTAATCGCCACCGCCACCCCCACGAGCGACTTAACCCGCGCGCTGGTGAGGCCGGTTACAGGTGTGTTATTCTGTGCCCATACCCATACAGGCAACGATATTACGAATAAGCATACACTTACTGTACGAAGTCTTTTCATACTGATTGTTTTTGATTGTTAGCGGGCCTGGTTTTTAAGATCAGCGAACTGATGAATGCCACCACCAACCCAACCGGCAGTACTTCATAATAGGTGATCAACACCACGAATAAGGGGTGCTTGTACCTTTCCCTGAAAAGAGCCATTTCCTGCGTCCGGGCAGCCAGCCTCGAAGGGGAACTGTTTTTTAGGACATGCTCCGTATACACATCAAGGTAGTCGGGCACAAACAAGTAATAATATCCTACCCATACCAATACATATAGGCTGGAGCCTACCAAGGCAATCAGGCAGCCCATTTTGAAGGCCCTGCCAAAGGAGATGGTTCCCTGAAGGTGCTTGTCCCGGTAATTCCTGATCCCAAAGTAGACCAGTGAAAACATGACCACCATAGCGGTATAACCAATGACCACTTTGGCCTGGTATCCCGGATTCGAATACAATTTGCCCACCTTGACAACCATATGCGCTGAAAAGATGAGGCCTGTTACGAACCCATATATCAAAACATTTCTTTTCATTTTTGTGTAGCCGGGATTAGTACAAAGCTATGGGCTGATCGAATGCCCGTATTCATACTTTAGTACCAATCTGTAATTTCCTACCAAAGTATGAGTATTATCAATGGATGATTTTCAGGCGTTTAGATTTTTCGATGGCCTGTGTACGACTTTTCACGTCCATTTTTACAAAGAGGTTGGATACATGGGTCTTGATCGTACTGACCGAGAGGTATAAATGGCTGGCTATTTCCGCATTACTATGCCCTTTGGTGAGCAACTGCAGCACCTCGTATTCTCTTGCCGAGAGGTTCAGTTTCTTTAATTCGGTTTCATTAACGGTAGCTTGCTCCGTGTTGTTAATGATGATCTCCTTTTCAATGACGATCGTTTTAACCCGCGTCCTGACAAGTTGCCGCGCCATCCATACGCCCAACACGGTAAAGAACACGGCGATGAGGCCTACGTACACGTCGACTGCGTTGTCAAGTATCAATACCTTCCACTGCAGCCATTTGAGGGTGAAGATCAACACGGCCAGGCATACGCCATATAACAGAATATGCCTGATGTCTTTCCTTGATGTCATGCCCAAAGGTATAAATTCAGAAATATTTTTGCGCAAGCAAATACTTGCCTATATTCGCAAGCAAATACTTGCATATGATGGAAGCCAGGCGGGATGTATTTCAGGCTATTGCCGACCCTACAAGACGCGAAATAATCAATTTGGTATCTCAGGAATCAATGAACCTCAATGCCATTGCAGACAGGTTTGACATGACCCGGCAGGCTGTTTCGCTGCACATCAAGATCCTGCAGGAATGCGGCCTTATCATGATCAATCAACAGGGCAGGGAACGATTTTGCGAGGCCAAACTAACCCAGTTAAAGGAGATATCTGACTGGGTAGACCAATACCGACAGTTCTGGCAACAAAACTTCGATTCGCTCGACAAGTACCTGCAGAAGATTCAGTCAACCAATAAATCAACGGGTAAGCCAACCAAAAAGTCAACCACTCAGTCACCCAACAAATCAAAAAGGAATAAAAATGGAAAGTAAACATCCAACCAGCGAGGCGCCGGAACTCTTGATCACGCGGGTGTTCGATGCGCCGAAACAATTAGTATTTAATGCCTTTGCCGAAGCTGAAGCTTTGTCACAATGGTGGGGACCTCCCGGAGTGCCCATTACCGTGGTGCAATTGGATTTCAGACCAAAGGGTTCTTTTCTCTACAAAGCGACCATGCAGGGACAAACCGCCCATGGCAAATTTGTGTACGGACAGATCTCGAAATACGACCTGTTGGAATTTACCAGCTCCTTCTCCGACGAGGCCGGCCGTACCATCCGGGCGCCCTTCAGCCAGCAATTCCCCCTGGAGATCTTTAACCGCCTGGAATTTTCAGAACTAAACGGTAAGACGACCATTACCATGAAAGGCTATCCCGTGAATGCCAGCGAAGCGGAGACCCAATTCTATACCGCTATGAAGAACGGTATGCAACAAGGTTTTGCCGGAACCTTCGCTCAACTGGACCATTACTTATCAAAGCTTCTTTAAAATTCATCGCCATGAAAAAAACAACAACACTTTATTGGATCTTCACCAGCCTGTTTGCAACATTTACCCTGCTCACTGCTGTTACGCAAATCGCAAAGACACAAAGTTCCCTTGAGGTCATGAACATCCTCCGGGTGCCCCTTTATCTTTTACCATTTCTTGGACTGGCTAAAGTGATGGCTGTAGTCGCCATCCTGGTGCCCGGTTTTCCGCGCACCAAAGAGTGGGCCTATGCAGGCATGATCTTCGACAATGCTGGCGCCACCTATGCCATGATCGCCGTTGGCGGTTCGGCAGACAAGTGGGCTTTTATGGCTGTTCCCATTTTACTGTGCGTATTTTCTTACCGCTATTATCACCAACTGTTGAAACATAAAAATCAACCGGTGTCGCTCAACCAGCTGGCTATTTAATGGACCAGCAGCCGCCGGACTATTTCAAACAGGCGCGATACCCTTCCTCCATCTGTATATAGATCTTCTTTTGCGGCAGGTTCTGCAATCCGCTTAGGGGCGTGGTGAAAAACCAGGCTACCTGGTATTGTTTTATGGCTGCCTCCAAAGGCGGATTGCTTTTCTTCCTGACAAAAGACAGCATTTCCTGCAACGTGTAGGCGTTCTTTGGGGGCTCGCCCTTCACCAGCTTGCCGATATAGGCGTTGAAGTCAAACTCTTTGTCGCGGAATGGATATTCGGAGAAACGCATCAGGTGTGCTGCCTGGTAGAATTTGGTGCGGAAGGCTTCAATGGTACGAATGGCTCCATCCTGCAAGATATTCATGGCCAAACAGGTCATGTACAGCTCCTCATTACTATAGTTATTGATGAAGTGATAATACACATCGCCCCAATAGGGCGTCCACTGGTTCAGGGAGATCTTTTTATCAATAGCGAGGAAGCGTGTAAATCCGGTGATGCCTGATGCTGCCATGGTCTCTGCCCTGGTACTGTATAACAATGCCGGGCTGCAGGTCAATATGATGTCTGGCGCAAATTCCTTGATCTGCTTTTCGATCCTGGCCTGCTGTCCGGCACTACTATCCTGGTAGTTGACAAAGCCGATCATGATTTGCTGCGTTTGGTTACGCGGAGCACGGGTGGTCAACAATAGCCCTTGTGCACCCTGGTTCTCTTTTGAGCGAATAGATTTTACCGTTGGCCTGGCCGGTTCCAGATAACACGGTATCATTTCCTGTAAGGAGTGGAAATGAGCGGCACCGGCCTGGAGGTATATCCTAACATACCCCGGCAGCTCTCTTTGCAGCACCTGCAGCAGCCGCTGATCGCGCAACTGCGTAAACCGGCTATCGCCTTGCCGGCGGGCCTGATCATGTTGTACAGCGACCTGTTGTGCAGCATAACAGCTATCAGCCGGCAGGAGCAAGGGCTGTTTGTAGTATCGTTGAAAGATCTGCCGGTAATAGACGTAGGATTGCTGGGCAGGTGTCAATAGGCCGCCATTCAGTTGAAAACTATACCGGAACTCTCCATATTCCTGTTCCCCGCGTTGCGAATGGAGTCCATAATCTCCGATGGAGTTTAAGAACATCACCAACGCACTATCGTGCCCATATTGCGGGATGAGCTGGTTATATACTTCCGCCATCTTGTCCCAGCTTTTGATCCTGACTTTATTGGTCCGGGCAATATGGCTTACATAGCCAACATCGGCCCCTGTTGTAACGGCTGTATTGAGATCCTGGTCTTCCGCTGCATAATAGTTCTCCACCAGGATAAGCTCCGGTTTAAGGCCGGCCATCACCGAGTCTATTTTCCGGTATAAGGGCCATCCGATATCGGCCGAATGAACGGTGCCCATGAAATACAGCTGCTTCTCTTTCGTCCTGTACAACCTATTCGTATTGGCAACAAAGGAGACTGGAAAGGTATCCAGCTGTTTAAACCGATCCCAGAATGTGGCCAGGTGCTTTTCTACAGCAGCGGGTCTGCAGGGTTGAGCCATGGTCACCTTACCAACGATCAACCCTGCCAGGGTATACAGCAATAAGGACTTCTTCATACGGCTTACTTATTGGGGTTGCGTTGACCTGTTTTAAGCGGGCCCATGGGCTGTCCATTACAATCGGTTACCTGGCAGGTGGTACAGTTGCCTTTTCCCGGTCCTGCATATTCGCATTCCCACCTGATCTTTTCCTTCACACTATCAATGAACAGTATCTTTCTTTCCAGGCTATTGGTAGCGGCATTGGTTTCCCAGGCGGTGTATTTTATGATGGTCAGTGACAACGTATCGGCCAGCAGCTGCTCTTCCGTGATCACCCCCAGGGTGTCCATCTTAGCGTAATCGGCCGGCGTTATCACGGGCGCCTGCACTTTGCGAAAAAACGCCCTGTTTCTACTACCCCCGCAGCTGACTTTAATTTTATTCCAACAACTATCGGAAGTCTGTGCAGGGGCTTCGGATGCAGGGTTTTCGGTAAATGAAAAAGCGACGATCGTCACCAACAGGCAGGCAAGGCGAATAAGCATGAAACAATCTTTTAATGAGTTATGGGGTGCGGTAGACACACCACCCAACTAGTAGTATAGGATAGTATAGAATTGAAAGCAATGTAAGCAATTCCTCCAAAAGCAAACAATATTCCCGGCAATGTTTCGCTTGTTGTTTTGTTAAATGACCAAAGCCGGCCTCACCTTTTCAGGCGAGCCGGCTTCGGCATGGCTGTATGCGTAAAGTGTTAACTGAAGGGAACATAATCCCATCGCTCACGGCGACGGACCTTACAATTGCTCATACCAGTTCAGCACATAATCCGCTACGGCTTCCCAGCCGGGTTCGCCGCAGATGAAATGGCTTTTGCCTTCAAATATCTTCAGGTCTGTTTTGCTGTTGGCATCGCTGTACTTTTTGGCCAGGGTAGTGGTGAGCGATGGCGGGAATATATGATCGCTGCCACCACCAATGAACAGCAGGGGCGCATGAGGCCTTTTAAAATCTATGTTGGAATAGGCGTTCAATACCAACTGACGGCTTACCTTATAACTTTCCGGTACCGCAAACTGATCAAAGGCTGCTGCCCTTTGCGACTCGGGCAGGGTGTTGAAGAAGGCGTTATCGTACCACTTGCGGCTGCCCATGTAATATTTGGTGCCCGACAAAAAGCCAAAGGCCGGCAATACCGTCTTGAGTGTTTGAAAGGGCGGGAATACATTCTTGGGGGGCGCGCCATCGATGCTGACGCCCGCCGCTGCTTTGCCCAACTCTACCAACTTCATCACCGCCATGCCTGCCATGGAATGGCCTATAATTAATGGCTTCTGGGGCAGCGTATCGATCAATTTGCTGATGTTCTCCACCACATCTATGAACCCTGTTTGAACGAGGTCGGGATGTACTTTTTTGCGCAGGTCGGCCGGCTTGCCAGCGTGCCCGGGATTTGTAGGCGTATACACGGTATATCCTTTTTCTTCATAGCGCCTTTTCCAGTCGGCCCAGGTTAGTTCGTTTACAAAATTGCCATGGATCAGTACAATTGTTTTTGATTTGCTCATACAGGATCACTTGTATAGTTGTTGAATGGAGTGTTTACTAAAGGTACTGATGTTG
Source organism: Paraflavitalea sp. CAU 1676 (assembly GCF_029223285.1). GTDB lineage: Bacteria > Bacteroidota > Bacteroidia > Chitinophagales > Chitinophagaceae > Paraflavitalea. The sequence continues at coordinate 812,007 of NZ_JARHUJ010000002.1, forward strand.
GGGTAGTTTACTTAGCGCGTTGGAGGCAGCAGGCCGTAAAACGCGGGATTGTACAACAAAATACGGGGTTTCGCCAATAAGTTCTGCAGCCAGGAAAGCTGCCGCCATAGCCCCCGGCCCAAAGCCATGAACATTGAGCCTTGATCATTGTGCCCCAGGCACGCAAACAACCTTTCACCCCATAAAAAAGCCGGGCCCCAATAGAGCCCGGCCAACCTGGTTCAATCTTACCAAGCAGGAAGCTGGATTTCGAATATGATTTTTATAGGGTAGCGCTTCGTTGTATGGTTACGTTCCTCGCGCGCATAACCGTGTTGCCCGATGGGCCCGGTGTGCCGGAGGATCCTTCCATCTGCAGGTCGATGATGAGGTTGAGCGGTTCGTTCACGAAGTTTTGACCCGTTTGGTTGGATACATTGACGCCATCGGTCCAGTATTCGATATTGACGTTGTTGGTAGTACCGATCCTGGTTAAATAGGCGGTATAGGTATGCCAGTTGGCCGGGTTGGAGATGACGGTGCCCACGCTCGACCACTGTCCGTTTTGATTCTTGTAGGTGTTGGTCCAGTTGGTAGTACTTCCCTTAAACTCCATGATATCGCTTTCGGGCGGCCACTGATTGGCGCCGTTTAACCAGAAGGCCGGCCAGGTGCCTTTTACGGAAGGGCATTGGAACTCGCCAGACACCCGCCACTTGGGCCAGGAGGCGCTAACGGTAACCTGTTGTTTCGCATAGCAGGTACCTGAGAAGTAATGGATGCTGGGCTTATCGGCCACGGTGCCGGGATAGGCCGTCATCGTGAGCACGCCCCCCGAGGTAGCTATATTCTGTGTTCTCATACGGGCGGATCCATTGTGATCGATGCCCCAGGGATAGAAATTGTTCCAATAGGTACTGTAGGCATTAAAAGAAGACGTAGGCAGTACCGTTACCCAGCTTACGGCGTTTGTTTCTACTTCTTCTGGTGTTGCTTGCGGTGCAGGTTCGTTGGCAGTTTGCTTTTGACAGGATGTGCTCACTATAAGGCACAGTGATGCAATCAGGAGGAGGTTTGATCTTTTCATAATGGCTTGTTGATAATGTTTAAATGGCAGCTCCCTGGTTCATGTTGAACAGGCATTTCAAATCTCCTTTAATATCTATAGAAGCAGGGGGTACACATTCGGATTATTTCGGGGGTATTTGATCTTTATCATACCCGATCGCATTAGTATAGTCCCAAACGCTCTCAGTAGGCTTACGGGAAACCCAGGACTTCTGCCGGGTCTGCCAAAGGCTGTCCCCCTATAGGGTTACCTATCATGATGATAGTCAATAAATCGACCTATCCGGGACTTATTAATCGCGCGTCACTTCCCCATTAAACCTATTTAGTATATATTGTCCGGCAATCTAAACCCGAAACGCCGCCCCTACATGAAGATCTTCGTACTCTCGTTGAGCCTCCTCCTTGGCGCTTATGCGTCTGCGCAGCAAAGACCCACCGGCATGATCTTCGATCCGCCGAGCCTGCGTACCATTCCCTATAAAGCCAAACTCACTACCGACAGTTACCAGGCGATGCCGGCCTCGGCTTCGCTCGAAAAATATTGCCCCACACCGGGCGACCAGGGTCAATATGGTACCTGTGTAGCCTTCGCCACGGCCTACCACCTCCGGACTATTCTGTATAATAAACTGCAAAGCGAAATGGCCCATGGCAGCATGGCCAATATCAATACCAATGCCGCCATCTTTTCGCCGACGTTCGTGTATGAACAGATCAAGAACCAAAGCGATAACAATTGCCAGGAGGGCGCCAATCCCGTCGATGCGTTTATCCTCATGAAGAAATTCGGTGCGGCCAAAATATCCACTGTGCCTTACAGTTGCGGTGCTTCCATTCGCCCCAATGCCAAACAGGAAGGCCTTAACTTTCGGATCACCGATTACCAGATCCTTTATTCCGTGGATGAAACGGACGCCGACCTCAAAATAAAAGCGACTAAAAAAGCAATCTCAGAAGGCTATCCCTGCGCATTGGGTTTCATCGTGCCTGAAAGTTTCTATAACCCCCGCGGGCCTGTATGGCGCGAAGCCAGTACCGATAACGGACCTACCGGTCAACACGGCCGCCATGCCATGTGCGTGGTGGGGTATGATGACAACAAATATGGTGGCGCCTTCCGGGTGCTCAATTCCTGGGGCACCAACTGGGCCGATAAAGGCTTTGTATGGATTCCCTATGCAGCATTTGCCCGCTACTCGATGATGGTGATCCAGGCTTATGGCCCTGCGGCCCCCAAGCCCCAACCAGGCCCTGCTAAACCCGACGTGCCTGTGCTCGATGTTTTGCTGAAAGGCAGGGTGGCTTTCCAAATGAATACCGGAGAAACCATGAGCGCTGTGAAAGTCGCCGGCAGCAGCCTTGATGCCGGCAATAAAAGCACGACCGGGGAGGAACTGGTTGCCTATAAGATGGACAAGGCCTATGCCAGCGGCACCCGCTTCCGGTTTATGATCACGACCAGCACCGAGTGCTTTCTATATGCATTTGCGACCGACCTCAGCGGGAAAGTGAATAAAATCCTGCCGTTTGCCGATAATATGTCGCCCCATATCGGCAGCAACAGCACGGTTGCCTTCCCCTCTGAAACCAAAGTGGTAAAGATGGATGAAAACCCGGGCACCGATTATTTACTGATCCTGTACGCGCAGCAAAGGCTGAATGCTGATGAGTTGCTGAGTACCCTGAACAGCCTTTCCGGTGGGCTTACCCAAAAGATCAAAAAGGCCCTGGGCGATCAACTCATATCGCCGGCCAGCATCAACTATCACCCCAACGATATTGGCTTTGATTTGAAAAAGGGCCACCAGGGTACCGTAGTGCCGCTCATGGTCGAAATCAAACACCAGTAATTATTTATCACGTACACTTTAGCTACCCCTATACATCACGCTATGTTGAAAGCTTACAGATACCTCGCCGTATACCTGACACTGATAGCCCTCTACCCGGTCAATAAGGTGCAGGCCCAGGATGCCAGTCTTTTTACCAAGGATGGGCATTTATTTAATGTCTATACCATGTCTATTTCGCCTGATGGAAAGATACTGGCCACGGTGGACATGGCGAACTACTGCGTGCTGTGGGATATTACTACCGGCAAGCAATTTCAAACCATTACCAATATAAGAGCCGCATCCTTTGCCGGGAGTAATGAATCAATGTGTGTGGTGACGAAAGACGGTGATGTAAACATCATCAGCCTCACCGGCAAAGTGATCAAACAGGTTTCGCAAAAGAAGATCAGCTTCAAATACCGTCGCTATTGCAATCTTTACCCGGAAGACGGGATCCATATTGAAGGCGCCGACGTCTTCGATATCAACAAAGGGCGTTTGCTAACCCTGGACGTACAGTTTGAGCAGGAACCGGTGTATTCGCCTGCTACCAAACAAATAGCCCTTAGCAGTTATTTTGGCGACTCGATCGTACTATTTGACCTCAAGAGCCGTAACAAGGTTTATACCATTAAGCCGGAATCCAAAAAGTTTGGAACAACCCAGCTGAGTTTCTCTGCAGACGGAAAGCTGTTGGTGGTCACTTCCAGCGATGAAGTGAAGGTATTGGATATGAACAGCAAAAAATTCATCCGTTCTTTTCAATGCCCCACGAATACTTCTTTTGTGCGGTCATCAGCGATATCTCCGGATGGTGGAACGGTGGTGTCCTGGACGCGTTCGAAAGATAATTATCGCGAAAAAGTGTCATTGATCAATATAAGAACGGGGAATACGATCTGGACAAAAGAATATGCAGGGCAGCAATATAAGGCCGATAAATGCTTTACACGATTTTCCGATGATGGCCAAAAGCTCCTGCTGGGAACCTATGAAACGATGTATGCCCTCAATACAACAAATGGCAGCGAGATCTCCCAATTTGTTTCTTACAGGGCCAACAGCTTTTATGGAAACTATCCGTCAAAGAACAGCTCCATCATGACCGGCCTCATGCACAGCGATTCAGCCTGGGTTTTTCGCTGGAACCTGGTAACCGGACAATTGGAAAATATGACCGGTATTGCTTATGGTAAATCATTTTTTCATAAAGGATTGGTGGAGCCCTTACCTGACAGACGGAAGATACTGGCGGTAACGGGTGACAAACTGGTGGAAGTGGATACTGCCGGCAAGCTGCTTTTTACCTATCCGGCCTCCCCAGGTTTAAAAAGCATCACTGGTATTGATGTTTCTTACAACGGTCAATTCGTGTTGCGTAAGAACTATAGTGAAGGCGGGCCCTCTCTGGAAGTGTTTGATTGCTCCACGCATAAAAAGGTCATGACCAGAACTGGTAGGGTTGGATCGGCCGTATTCGCCCATACGCAAAACGTCATCGCCTTACTGGAAGGCGCTAACCAGGAGTTCGTCAGGCTTTATGAACTGCCATCCGGTAAATTACTGCAACAAACGAAAGTGCAGGCTGAGGCCCACAACCTGCTATATGCTCCCAACGATGTTTACCTGACGCTTTTCACATCGGGAGCCTCTTCCCTGAGCCCCAATGATGACAAAGCTACCGTCATCGATGTAAAAAAGAATACTGTCACCCACTACGATCACCCCAAGGCCCCGAACAATGAATGGGCGCTTAGTCGCGTAGATTTCAGCCCCGATGCACGCTACCTCATCTTTAAGGAAGACGGTGATCTGGTCTATTTGGACCTGCAACAAAAAAAGTTTGCAAAAACGGTCGCGCTCTCCAAGATCCCGGGTGCCAGTTTCTTTGATATATCCTTTTCCAATGACGGCAAACTGGCTTTCCTGGGGGGGAGACATGCTACCATTACCGTTGTAGACCTGGAAACACCAAAGATCGTGGCAAGAATGTATCCCGACATCTACCGAAAAGACTGGGCCGTGGTAACCCCCGATGGGCGCTTCGACGGCAATACCGGAGCGCTCGAAGGCATGTATCATGCAAAGGGCAATGCGATTGTGCCGCTATCGGCCATGTACGAAAAATTCTACACGCCACGGCTGTTGGCGAGGCTGCTGGCCGGTGAAACCTTCGAACCGGTGAATGTGGATGTGAACGACCTCAAAAAAACACCCCAGCTTACGATGGAGTTCAAAGAGAACAGCCGGAACCTGGTGGTAGAAGATGATATCAAAACGATCAGCTCCAAATCGGCCAGTGCCACCATTACCGTTAACGCCTCCTGCCCGCAGGATGCCGTGACTGAAATAAGGCTTTATCAAAATGGTAAACTGATCGAAACTACCCGTAACCTGGAAGTAGATGACGACAATATCGCCAACAAAAAACTTACCCGCAGTTTCCAGATAAACCTGCTGCCTGGCAGCAACCGGTTCCGCGCCATTGCTTTCAACAGTCAGCGTACGGAAAGTAAGCCACTTGAACTCATGGTGCAGTATGCCCAGGAGAAAACGGGCCCAGCCTCCCCAACAACGGCTGCCCAATTGCATATCGTAGTAGTAGGCATCAACATTTATAAGAACTCCCGGTATAACCTCAACTACGCTCAGGCCGATGCGGCCGCCTTTAAAACAGCGCTCGAAGCCGGTAGCGCCGGTATTTTTGCGAAGGTCAACACACACTATATCAAAGATGCCGACGCCAGTAAAGCCGGCATTGCCAGTGCACTGGAAAAGGTAAAGCAGGCTGCCCAACCGCAGGACCTCTTTGTGTTTTACTATGCCGGTCATGGCGTGGTGAACGATCAAAAAGAATTCTACCTGGTGCCTAGTGATGTAACACAATTGTATGGTAATGATAACGCGCTTGCCCAAAACGGTTTGAGCGCCGCCGTCTTGCAGAAATTCTCCAAAGAGATCAAGGCACAGAAACAACTGTTCATCCTCGATGCCTGCCAATCGGCCGGTGCGCTGGATAATATTGTGGCGGCGAGGGGAGCGGCGGAAGAAAAAGCGATCGCTCAGCTGGCGCGGTCTACCGGCACGCACTGGCTCACTGCCTCGGGCAGTACCCAATTTGCGGCGGAGTTTGCCCAACTGGGTCATGGCTCCTTTACCTATTGTTTGCTGGAAGCCCTGACAGGTAAAGCAGACAATGGCGACAAAAAGATTACCGTGAAGGAGTTGGATGCTTATCTGCAGACGCGCGTACCGGAAATTACCCAGCAATACAAAGGAGCCGCTCAATACCCGGCCAGCTTTGGTTATGGTAATGATTTCCCGCTGCTGATCGTGAAATAAAACAGTTCGAACAAGATGAAATTAAAAGGCAGAGAAAAGTTCTTTTGGGAAAGGAACTTCAACATCAAGAGCCTGTCGGCCATTCCTTCTGCCATCAGTGGGATCACGGGGATCGATTCATCACACGATGATGAATTCTTTTATTACCTGAGCTCCCGCGTTCAGCAGGTTGGCAGCATCCACCTTAGGTGTACCGACCTCACGGTAACCCAACTCAAAAAGCTCCAACAGCTTTTCATTTCATCATCACTGAAAGGGGAGGAGTTGGATGCGATGGTCGGAAAACTGCAGCATCATTTTCCAGACTGTGCCATTACTGTTTTCTAAATCGTCGCATTGACATTAGTCCATTTGCAAACCATACAATAGACCATCTTTCCCGGAGATAACCCAAAGGCGGCTGCCCTCCAGGATGGCCTGGTGCGGTTGCCAGGCAGACAGGTCAATGCGCTTTACCAGCTTCTTATCCTTTAGGTGGTAAACGAGCAGTTGGTGGTTATAGAGGATCGATACCTGGTCGTCGGTAACTGATAAAAGCTGAAGCGGCAGGTCGCGGTCGTACTCCAAATCATCCGACAAGGTCGCGAGCTCTACCGACATTTTCTCCCGGAGCTTATTACCTAACGCATACAGAAAACCTTCCTGCAGGATGAATGTTTGATGCGCGGTGGTGCTTATCGCTGTGGGTCCGGCTTCGGTCAACCTCATTTTCTCCGCCCGCTTCCCTTTGATCTCTTCCCGGTCGTGCGTAAGCGCGATGAACCGTTTTACGCAGGGTAATTCGGACGGGAAGGCGTCGGCATTGGCCCCACAACCGGCGCTCACAAAAGCTCCGTCGTACCTGAACTCGATCCACTGGTCGGCTTCGGCATTCACCACCATTTTCTGCGGCCAATAATAAGGCGCTTTGGAAGAGCCATGCGCAATGAAACGTTTCCATACGACGGTATCTGCTTTCAGGTCATAAGCGATGATACTTCCTCCATCCTGTATACCGGTAAAATACAGGATGCCGTTCCTTACTACAGGCTGTGTTTCGATCGTTTTGGCGTCCAATTTCCTGAGCTCATTGCCGGTCGCAGGATCCAGCTTAACGACCTGCTCCCGGGCCCAGGCCCAGATATAGCCGCCCGCAAAAAATGGGGCTGTATTGGACTTCCTGTCGAGCGGGCGCGTCCATACCATATGGCCTTTCGTTTTGTCGTAGGCATATAGTTGATAATCGGGCGCATTAAAGATCACCAGGCTGTCGCCGATGTTCACCGAGGCATAAAATGCCTGCAGTTGTGCAGCAGTATATTGTTGGGAAGATGTAAAGAATACCGTTTGAGCACTGGCTGTTATGGCCAGTAGGGTAGTGATTATTAATAAAGCAGGGCGTTTCATAAAGTAGTAGGGTAATTGTGTTGCATGATAGGTATCTTTTCCCGTACCTGCAACTTATTCCTTGCACGGCCGGCAGGCATGCAGCAGCCCCTGCAGCTGCCACCGGCTCATTCGTTTTAACCATCTGCGCATTCGGCTCCGGTATACCTGCTATTTTCTGTAGACTCGTACCCGGTTTATTTTCTACTCCTTAAAACCATCCATCATGAAATCGTTTACCAATCTAGTTTGTGTGGCACTATTGCTATCAGTATTGCCAGCTGCCAGTCAGTCGCTTTCGCCCAAGGTGCAGGAGCAACTGGATGCCGCGGAAAAGGCCATGTTTGCCGCCACTTCTAATGGCGACTCTTCCGCTTTCCGGAAGTTATCCGGCCGGGATTACTTTACCATTAATGCAAACGGTGTGTCCCAGACACTTGAAGAGGCGCTTCCCTATGTACCCCGGTTTAAAGGTTCAACCGTCCAGCTTAGCCAGCAGCAACAAAGGATCTATGGCAACCTGGCCTTACGGACAGGTTTATTGAAGGCTTTTATTAATGGACAACTGGTAGCGGAGGCCCTTTACACGGCGGGCTGGGTTTTCCGTGACGACCGGTGGCAGTTCATTCATTGGCAGGGTACACCGACCGGTATATTGCTGGAAGGGAAGGGGCTAAGGGAGCCGCCGAAGAATGAATGAGTTCCTATAGCAGCCGGTGAAAGCCGGCTGTGCTCCATTTGCTGTGCAGGGTTATACGCTTTCTATTCAATTCAGGTGTTTTTCACGTTTTTTGAATCGGGTCAACTCTTTACATTAGCTCTATTCCTTCGCGTAAACCCCGCGACCTAAACCCGTCTTATGGAGCATGTAAAGTATGGTATTTTCGACCTGTTTGTATTTGTAATACCAGGCGCCTTCTTTCTCTTCTCAGGCTATTATATTGAGTCCTTCGACCTTTGGCATCCTGCCTCGATGCTCCGCCGGTCTTTTTTCTCCGAACCGATTCCCCTTTTTCAGGGTTTGATCCTGGTGGCTATCGCCTATGTTGCCGGCTTTATCCTGTCTGCCCTCGGCAACTTCGGGCTGAAAGGCTATGCGTTGATCACCCGGCAAAAAACGGGGAAAGGGGAGGATAAGGCGAAAAAGTACGTTATGGTGCGTCATTTCTCCAAAGCGAACCTGAACTATATCGAAATGTGGAATATGCTCAAGAACCTGTCGGCCACCCTGGCGGCTTCGGTCATACTACTGAGCATTTACTTTCTGCTAAAATTTGATTCTTTTACCTGGCTGCATTTCGCTACCGGCTTCCTGTTATTCCTCTTTCTGTTAAACAGGGCGTCGGTGTACCACCGATGGGCCATAGGCGATCTGAATGCCGCCGACCAAAACCTAACCGAGTTACGTAAGTCACCCCCACTATGAAGCGCATATCTACGTTCAGCGAGCTCATACAGATCGTCAATGGTCAGGACTGCCTACTGCACAAGTTGCTGCCTTTAACGCATCTTCCCCGGCAATCGTCCCTATCGCAGATCAACTATACGAGGGTGCTGGAACCCAAAGAGGGCAGTTTACATTATGAAGATGAAAAACTGGTGTTCTTCTCGTATGGGAAAGCAGGCTTTATCCCCAAATCGAAAGCGAACCGGCGGAATGATATTTATCCCCCACTGGTGTTCGTGTTTGACCTGATGAAGATCTGCGATCCGGACAATCAACCGATCAACCCGGTACGGCTGCTGCCTTTTGATTCCGGCGGCTTCAGCATGTACGAAATGGAGGATGGCTTTACCCCACACCATTTTGAGATACCCAACCCTTCGGATGAGGACATCAAGAAACTCATGATCATTCTCTTCCAATCAAATGCCAACTATTTCGAGAACACTTTCGAATTTGAGAAACTGGTGGAAGAACACCTCTTAATTCCAGAGCTCAAGGAACTGCATATCCTCTATACCGACGCCGTTAAGAGAAATTCAGAGGTCGATACGCGGTGCAAGATCTTCGAGATCCATTTCAACAAGCACATTCCGCTCGACCCGCTTTGTATCTTTTATCCCAACAGCTATACAACCGCACCCAGCGGCAAAACGCAATTGAAGATGCAGTACCCGGGTATTCCTACCCGGCCTTACATCAACCACAATGACCCTATTCAAAATATCAACAACATTAACAAAGCCCTCGCCAAATATTTCGACAAACACTTAAAGGCCATATGAAATCTGTTTACGGATATATCAACCCCCCTTTTACGGTGAACGATTTTGTACCGATCGTGTACCGGGAAAACGACGACTACTTTGTTGCCGAGATCAAGGATTTCAAAATTGCTGACTTTATCACTATCGATGAAACGGGTTTTGTGATCGAACCCATTACCTGGATAGAAAATAAAGTGGACATAAACTCCCCTGCGCTGTTTGGCTTTCTGAACGACATGAACGTGCTGCGGGCAGATTGGCCCAATACCCTGTTCGACTTCTACATAAAATCTTTACGCAGGGCAACCCACAATGTGTACACCAAACTTTCTATCGCAAACCTGCTGGACCTGGTGGGCCTTAAATACAAACTGATCGAAAAGATCAATGGGGGCTTCAGTATCCAGGAATACGACTACACCTATCCTTTCGTGGACGAAGCCCCGTTTGAACCCTATACCGACGATAAAAAGCAGGCGGTAGCGGAAACCATTTATATGCTGAACCAGCTTGCCCACCAATACCACCTCCAGCTTACCTGGAATGACCTTATTTATATCTGGAAAGACCATGTATACGTAGGTGCATTTAAAATAGACAGCAAGCAGTTCAAACGCGATTTTCCCGAGGCCAAATCCATCCTGCTCGACTACTGCACGCCGCAATCGCTCACGGAGCAGCTCAAGACCATCAAAGCCAACAAGGAAACTTTTATGGAATGGATACCCGCTGCCAAAACAGCTTTAGCCGATACCCATCACCATGAGGTGTTGAAGGACTACTACATCGAGAAACATTCCCCCGAGCGCGTATCGGAATACGGCCAGCGTCTCTCGGAGGTAGCACTAAAACATCTTACCAATCAATTCAATTCAATCCTAGCCTTTTGCAATGCCGAATAAACAGCAATACAAGGTTTTCCTCAACTTATCGCTACCGGAAATAGAAATGGTTTCAGAAGACCTGGAACTCTATTTCGAAGGATTTACCTTTTACTACGCCATCGATACTTTCGACCTCGTACATTTCTTTCTTCCTTACCTCGACAAACTTGAGTTTACCGAAGAACACCTTACAGCCCTGGCCCATCAGGCCATAGCCTATGAACATTTCTTTTCGGACACCAACCTGAGCTCTATCGTACTGATGGAAGCCTACGATGAGGAGATCGAGGGCGTGAAGCGGCTCTTTTTACATAAGATCAAATCGGCCTTTGAGCTGGCCAAGAACATCGACAACCTGCGGGAGGAGATCGAGCAGATCATCAATACCGGCAAAGCTTCTTCGGAAGTGTACCGCACCAACTACGACCTGTTCTTTCTGCTGGTCATCCTATCGCAACGCAAAAAAGAGCTCAAGGAAGTGACTTTCTTAAACTTCCTGAAACAGAAGGCCCATGTGTATTACCTGGAAACCGGCAACGAGGAATTCGATATAGTGGCCAATGATGCGATCGAGATGGACCTGCCGCGTGCCTTTTGCCTTCATTTACAGGATCAGTTCGTGCAACATTCGGCAGAATTTCTCCGCACACTTACCGAAGAGGAACTGTTCCGGTATATGCACAATACCTATACAGATATTGAGGTAATACAACGACTGCTCGAAACCAACGAAACGATGTTCAATGATGAGCGGTTTCGAAAAACCGTTTTCTTTTATTTATCCTCCACCCCCAGCAAATCGCCCGTATTGTTTGAACTGGTAGAAAAACATTATGGTGGAAAATACACGTTCATGGAGCGGTTTGCCGACAAACAAAGAGGCATACACCGCAATATCTTCCAGGTTTACCTGTTGAGGATGCTGATCGAGGAATACAAGGACCCCGAAATGCCCAGAAAGATCATGGAGCTGATAAAGATCATCAAGCAGGCCGGGGATGCTTACACGGGAGACGACGGTGCGGGGCCTGCCATCCAGGGAGAGTTGGATAAACTGCTGGACAAGTATTCCAACTCCATAGAGAACCATTTTTTCATGAAACTGCTTAACCAGGGTTACAGAGAAACCCTGGAAGAATTAATATCGCCCGCCGCGGACGGCCCTAAGAACCTGCAAAAGGTAGTTACCAATTCTTTCAAAGGTTTTGTAGACTACGAGGAAAATGAACTGGAGAGTCTTGATATCGCCTATGCATTGGCCAAGTTTGGTCAATTGAACAAGTTGAAGGAAGCGATCCTGATCCATGCGGAAAAGGGAAATGTCATTAAAGTGCGGTACGGTCTCGATATTGTAAAATTCAATTACCATCACCTTCCTTACTTACTGTATCTCTATGATAACAAAACCCATCGGGAAATACCTTCCTTCTTTACCGCCATGGGTGTCATCAGTGAGGCTGCCCAGGAAACGGCGGAAAATAATTTCCCGATTGAAATGTTCCTGGCAGAGATCCTTGCACACAAAGAGAAGCGCCTGATCAACCGGAAAACCCTGGAGTTCCTGAGCCTGATCTTTATTGATTTCTTGTCGATCGAGGTATTTCCCGATCAGCCACAGATCCGTCATTTTGAGATGTCGCTCATCAAGATCTTTGAAAAATGGTTAAAGCGCATCGAGCAGATCGATTCGAGAAGGAAGAACGTGCGAAAGGACTATAAGAACCCTTTAACGACCGAGATCCATTATGTACTCCTCTGGTTATACCGGCGCAACCTGCGATTTATCAAAATATTCGACCTCGAGCGCGACCTCAGGCGATTCAAACAGGACGCCCGGTTGTCGCATGGATTCGGACTGGCCTATGTATCGCGCTTTTACCATGAGGGTAAAAGAGACACGCTTTCCCTGCACAAGGCTGTTTCCAATTTCCTCAGTGCACTGGATGGCTACTCCGGCATGGTTTGGTCTATTTACAATCCAGACCTCCGCAAATTGCTCTTAAAGAGTATCATCGGCGTATATAATTCTATTTGCGATTGCTATATCCGGCTTTATGTGATCGAGGGTAACCCAGGTTACATTGTAAGCGGCCGATTTCATTTGAACAAGATGAAGCAACAGATCGCCAAGGTTTGTCCGCCCAATGTGGTACTATCCATCCCTGCCTTCACTGAATCGGAACTGGAGTATTATGAAAGCCGCATTTTCGGAAACGCGCAGGATACCCGCAATGCCCTCATCAAGATCGACCACGCCATCCGGAAGTTTGACCTGGCCAACGCGCAACAAACGTTGATGGATGCCCGGTTTAAAGATATTGGAGAACTGATGACCCAATACAAAGACGAACTGGTGAAAAAGCAGGCCCTGCAGTGAAAGGCAGGCGTTGTTTGCATTTTTAGTACCGATTTTATTGAAAACTCAGTCCCGTTCTTTCAACCTACCTGTGTACGGTGTTTTCACCGTATTTTATATTTCATGTCCCTTCACGATAGTTTTACCGTAATTTCACTCAAAAGGGTGAGCCCAGTCAACGCGCTATTGGTCTACCTTAGCTGTATTGCATCTTCCCGCCGCACGTTAAACTTCCCGAACCGATTGCTTATGGCATCTGTAAGTAAACTTACAACTATACAGCAGGCTGATACTGGCCGTTAGCCTTGCTCGCTGCATCCATACCCGGTTGGCCAGCCTGTTTTGCACAGTTCTTCTCACACCAAATGGATTGACATGACTCTCGACAAAATCACGGAAGCGCTTTTGCGTATGCTGGCGCCGCTGAAAGACTTTCCGCAGCAGGATCCTGCCCCTGCCAACAAGCTGGAAGATTTTCTGAAAACGGCACTTACCCAAAACAATTTATTTGTCCTCTGGGATAGCCTGCAACCGCCGCTCCTGGAAGGTCCATCGCCCGATACCCTGCAACACCTGCAGGCACTTGCCCAATCTATTTTGGCAGCCACTCCCTTACGAAACCCCAACGAACCGGTATACTGGATGCGCGAGAGGAGCTTCCCCCGGGCGCAAGCGCCAGATGGTACCGCTGCCAGCCAAATGGTGCCGGTGTTTTCCTTTGGGCCCTTACAGAAAAATGCACATACCACTACCTGGATCGATGTATACCACACCGCCAATCAATTGGCTTTTTATACTACCGCTGCAGCGGCCTGGCCCTACCTTGTTGTACATTTCGACCATCCCTTCAATTTCCGCCTGCCGGAAACCAACCTGCAGCCCGGCAACTGTACCCTTTGGTTACAAAACAGTGCTGTATGTGATGGTCCGGCCCCGGAACAATCCTATTCGGCTATTCGTGCCACGCAATGCGCTATCCGGTTCCAGGCTCCCGTAGTCATTACCGATGTGCGCCGTATCGTGGTGCCGCCCGCCTTTACCGTCAGCTTTGCGCCGGAGGCTTTACCAATAAACGATCCGCAACCCGGCGATGGGAATGATACGAAGGCCGATCTACCGGCCACTGTGCGCATCCGCTTCCAGGGCGGCAAAGGGATCTTCGAACAGGTGGCTGCTGCTGCTGCCACCCTGTTGGGGGTTGATATTGCATTGCAGGAAGCCATGGAAGTAAAAGCACGCTACCTGGCTACGCACCAATTGCTGCACCTGCCACTGACCTGTTTACAAACCAATTGGCAAGCAGGCCCCCTTCAATCAGCTACCTTGCGCATCAGCGGCAGCGCCTTTATCACCAATGCCGGCTGGTATTTTCAAAGTATGCCCATTGTTACCGAAGCCGGGGTGGCTATCCTCGGCGATGCTGCCACAGCTGGCTTCCTGGGCGTGGAGACCGGGGCAGGGCAGTCTTTACGTTGGAACGGTTTGGAGAACGGATCCATCAAAACAGTCACCACGCTTTTTGGCGGATGCCCTGGACGTATTAGTTGCTGGCATACCGATCATGCTAACGAGCTAACGGAACAGATGGTGCACTTGTGGCCGGAACAGCCGGGTAAACCTTACCGGTCAGCTATCACCTGCACGCCAGCCGAAAAAGTACCGCACGTATTTACGGCTGATGCGGCCGGTTATGAATGGCACCGACTGTTTGTGCATACGAAAGGTGATCTCGACCGACCTTTATCCGGCCAGGGCAAGCGGTTTGAAACGGCTATGTTTGGCTGGCTGGATACCTTATACTTCCAGGAGCAGGTTTCCCTGCATTTGTTTGCCGTCAATGACCCCGCCGAAGAAAATGCGCTGCCCCTGGACAAACAACTCAAATTATTACACAGCATTGCACTGGAAAATGCCCTGCTTACTGTCAAGTCCCCACGCATTCAAATAGTGAGCGCCAGGGGCGCCAACCTGAACCAGCTGCAAACAGTCTGTTGCGTGCAATACCTCCCCATTCATCGCATTATACATACGTTACCCGATCCCTATATTACCAGCCAGCCTTTCGAGATCAATGAAAACCTACAGGGCCTGCCTCCACGCATTGCCTTGCTGGCCGCTGTTACTACCTGGAGCCCGGATATGCCGGTGCAGCTGGATATGCAATTGGCCAACTCTTTCAACCACCTGATCATTCCCGTGCCACGGATTGCCGACATCCAGCTGCGCCGTCATTTCAGGGGTAATATCATGCACCCCTGCCAGCTGGCGTATAACGACCGGGTGAATGCCCCGTTGCGCGACCCGGATGTGCCCAATGGTTTATCGCCCGGCTATCCTGCCGGGTTGGCTACCCAGGCCGATCCCGACAACCTGATTGGCTCCTTTGCCTTTTTGCAATGGCTGCCGGGCGATACCTGCCTGGTAGATGTATCGGGCAGGTCCTCGCAAATGGGAGTCGCTTTTTCATCAACCAATGCTTCTTTCAGTGGTCTCGACCTGGAACAACACCTGCCCAATACGGGTTACGATGAAAAATTTCCCTTCCGTGCCAAAGGCATGGAACTCGTCAGCTCGGGCCGGTTGGTAAGGGCTTTCACGTTGCCACATATTCAATGGGAACCGCTTACCTATATACGCAATCCAACTGCTGAACCTGATGATGCCGATGCGGCCATCCTTAACGAACTGAGCATTTTCAAATCGAACGGTGCGCCTACCCGCATTGCCAGCAGCAACAAACGGGATGTAGCCCTTACCCCTAAAAAAGTGGTGCATTTCATTCACCAGTCGTACCACCAGGAAGATAACCCCCATGCCGCTGCTGCTCATTTCAGCCTGCCCTTTGGAATGTGTGCGGTGGCTTATTTCAGGCCGGAGGCCGACCCCGGTGCGCCGCTGCCTTTTGCAGAATTACTCCTGAACCAACCAGCTTTTCATACTGCCAAACAAGGCAGCCTGGGTGGCGCTATGCAGGTAGCTGCCCGTGCCCGTTACAAAGGCGACGAAGTAAGGGTACCCGATCCTTATTTTCATGGGTCGACGCTGCAGGTGGTGGTAAGCCGCAAAACCTATCCGGGCATGAACCTCAGCCTTCCGGAACAATCCGTACTGGGACGCCCCATTACCAAACAATTCAATGAACAATTCTTCGGCGCATACAATGCAGGCCATACCACCATTGAAGCTTATTCCGTCAACGCCAAAGTGCCGCTGAAGCGGATCGACTTTTCCGGTTATGGCGCCAGCATCTTCAGCAACTGGCAGGATAACCTGGCCAACTTCGGCCTGGTAAGCCAGGTGCAGTTCAACGTACTGCTGGGCCGCACGGCCCATGAAGTGGTGCAGATCAGGAGCATCATTATACCCTGGGGCATTCCCGTGGTACGCTCTGTGATCATGCACCGGCAAAACCATGCGCTGGTTACCCGCTACGATACAGGCTGGCAGGCAACCGGCGATGGCCTTTTTGATTTCAGGGGAGATGCCAGCGTTAACCCGTATGCTTTTCACCCCGGTGTTGTAAAAGGCATCTATGCCGTAACCAATATCACCGACACAGGCCTTTCTGAAAAAATTAAAACACTTACCCTGGCAGGTGTTTACTTCAATGGCAATGTGCGCCTGGAGAATGTACAAAGAGGCGGCCTGCGATCGATGGGTACCGATAAACTGGTTAGCTCCAAAGGACAGTTTGGTTATGTGCTGCTGGCGGATGCTTCCAAACCGCTTCCTGCGAGCATTACCGGCCTGCTGGCCCCCAAAGACTTCCAGGATCTGTTGCTCAAAACAGGCCCCTTGGGCGGACCGGTGGATTGTGTGGTGAATGTCGGCGGCTCAGGTCAGCTCATGCATATCTCACGGGTAGAGGTGTCCGCGACCAAAACAGGCACCGCTCCTGTATTCATTGCTTCGGCGAATGGTACGCCGGAATTCTCCCAACAAGGCTCCTGGTCGTTGGTGAAATGCATCAACAACAAAGATGTGGTGCAACTGGCGCCGGGCGAATCGACCCCATTGATCAGGAAAGGACTGCTGTCGTTTGATGCGGGCCCCGTTCCAGTGCCCCAGGTCGCCTACAATGGATCGCCGCACGCGCTGGGGATGCCTGCCGACATCCTGCTCTATGATAAAGTGACCAGGCTGCCGGGCGACTTCTCCCTGCACTATGCTTTTTTGCAGAATACGCCGACACAGAAATTATTGTTCAGGCGACCCATGTATCAATCACAAGCGGGCTTTACGCCGCAAGGCATTTCGAATGGCGACAAGGCTTTGTATACCCTGGAACCTTTTCTGGCCGATCCTTTCTGCCTCCTGCAAAGCAATAGCATCTTCCCATCGCTCGATAAAGCCTTTAAGGTGGGTAAGGACCTGCTTGACCAACTGACCTTATCAAACCTGGGAGACGGTTTCACCTTTCCCAACCCCGGTATCTTTGAAAACCTGCGGCCGGAGAATTTCGATGCGCTGAAGAAAATGGATATCGTTAACGAAGCCGGCTTCAAAATTTACATAGAGTATGACGATAGTGGCGCCGGTCCCTTCCAGCTCGACCTGAGTCATGATGCCGGGGGCCGCAAGCCCTGGGAAATGACCAACCGGAAGGTTAGTATAAAAGTAGATGTGGGTCCGCTGAAACCACTGTTAACCGTAACCGGTAATTTCCATGCCGATCCCGGTGCCGTGCCGAAACTGGAAACGCCCGAACTGATCTGGGGAGGCGATCCCGGCCTGCAATGCATGATACGCATCCTCGAACTGTTGAGCAGCCTCAGCAAATTGTATGGCCGCCCGGATGCCACTACTTTTCCCGATGGTATTAGGTTTGCGCCCGCCAATGCACCCGATAGCTGGCAATATAAATGCAGCATAGAGCAGAAGATACCCGTGCTGCAGTTTCCCGATACGCAAATGGTGACCCTTACCGGGCCGCCACCCACCATGATCACGGCCTCCCTTGGGCTGGCTGTGTTCTTCAGCCTTTCGTTGAAGCCGGGCGACCCATCTCTGATCAAACCATCGGCCGGCGTAAGTTTCATTTTTGAAGGTTCGTTACAGATCATGATCGTTACCCTGGAGATCGCAACCGCCTATGCCGTGGGCAGCGCGCGCGTGCAGGTAGACATCGATATCCTCGATCCCCAACCGAATATTCTGTTAACGGCCGGCTTTGGCGCCACGGTGGCCATTCAGTTGCCGGTGATCGGCGTGGTTTCCATTACCCGTACGGTAACCCTTACGGGTTCTGTTACCGACAAAGAATTTCTATTGATGGCCGGCACCATGATACGCGGCGTATTGTCGCTGGCGGGTGGATTGCTGATGACATCGATTCAAATAGAAGGCAGCGCAGGCGTTAGGAAAGCAGGAGGGGAGGAGGTGAGAGCCCGCCTCGACCTCATCTTTACCCTCAATGTTAGTCTGGCCTTCGTGATCAGCTATGATTTCTCCAAGCCCTTTACGCATGAAATTCCTTTTTCTTCCATTACCAATGCTATATCATGACACCAGTAAGTCCCAAATTATTCATCCTGCCTTTTCCGCAATCGCTTGCAGTAGGCGATCAGGCGGTATTGACCTCCAACCTGCTGGTGATGCCCAGGTTCAGCCCACTGGATACGTTGCATACCGACCCTGTGGCAGGCGATTTCCCTGCCTTTGCCACCGGCGCCCTGCGGTTGAAACCCGCGCTTTTTGCCGGTGATACGCAAGGCGCGCCAAAACCAGGTGATATCCCGGCGGCCGTAACAATGCTACCGGATACCATTGGCCGCATAGACGACCGCACAGATGCTTTCAACACCATCAACTCTCTTTTCGAGATCAAGGATGGCGCCAACCGTACTTTCAGCGAAGGGAGTATTTACAAATACCTCAGCACCCAATACCGCGATGCTTTCAACTTCACGCAACCGGCTACGCCCTTTGCCAAAACCGATGACAGCTATTTCTGTATGCTGCAACAATCGACGGCGGGCGCAGGCGCCTTTGTACCCAACAACGAGATCAATTGGGCGCAGGCCCTGGCTTTCTGCCTGCAGCATCCTCAACTGGCCGAACAATTAGGTATCCTGTACCGCGGTATTCAAATAACCCACGATGACCCTGCCTTCTTCGCAGCAGGCGGCTGGCTGTACTTTGATTTTGAAGCGGCGAATGGAGATACTACCTACGATAAACTACCTGTCGATGAAGTGCTGTGCTATGCTGCCTATATACCCGCCACCACCAATACGCGCCATCTCTTTGCGCCGGTACTTTTCCCCGTAGTGGCAGGCGCCACCCAACCCTTCGATGGCGCTTTCAGAGACCTGGTGCGGTATGACGATGGCTTTGCGAAGATCGTACATGCCAGTCAGGCCATCAGCGCCAACGAGCTCGCCGAACATTACGATGGCAACCCACCGGTGATGGATACAGGCATCCGGCTGGGATGGGATGAAGAGCAACTACTCATCTGGCTCAACAATAGTATGAAAGCCAAAGCCGGCGGCAACCCGGTACCGGCACCGGTTTCGGGCATAGGCCGTTACCGCGTGGACGCAGCGGTGAAAGAAGGCGAACCGGCCCCCACGGACGAAGACGATCTTGATTGGAAGTCGCTGGTAGCGGTGGAGGCCGCCGCGGTGAACATCGATACCATTACGTTGGATGGGTTTACCGGTGACCTGGGGGTGGAAGTAGCACCGGTGAAACATGGTGGCAGCAAAGACTACTGGCTGCCCGTTTATTTTGCCAACTGGAACGGCCATCCGCTTTGCGTAAAAGATGCGTTGGATGAAACCATACGGCAGTCTGAACAGCATGCAGAAGGGTTGAAGGCGTCCCTTGCTTTACCGCCACCAGCCCGGCAGCCTGAAAACATCTACGCTCCGGCTGCTGACGACGCGTTATCATTACAGTATGGCAACCGCTATGCATTCCGGGTAAGGCTGAGTGACCTTACCGGCGGTGGACCGGCGAAAACCAATAACAGCTTAAATACCGGTGCTCATAAAATAGCCTATTGTGATTTTCAACGGCATGTAGCGCCGCAGCCCCCGGTTATGCTGACAAGTGCTGCTGAAAAACTAAGCATTGGCCGCGCCCGGCTCAGTTATCCTGCCATCACCTTTACGCGCCTGAATAGAAATGCCGTAGTAGCCGCCTTACTGGATGATATCAATGCGTTGGACGACATTTATGTTCAGATAAAAGAGGTGCAGGCGATCGACCCCGGCAACACGGCCGAAGTGCATAGGCTACTGACCACCCTGCGGGCGCCGGGATTACCCGATCCTGATATCAGCAAAATACAGATCGTGGTGGAAGTGAAATCACTCGACATGGATGTGGAAGGTTCTTACCATGCCAGGAATGGGATATCGCCAAAGGAATCGTATGTTCATTTGTATACCACCACCCGCGATTATCCTGCCTATCAGCTTTCGCATGCACCCATCGACGACCTCATTGAGCTTGACCTCGCTTTCCGGGATATACCAGTCATCAACTTCAATGAAGATGCCAGTTTGCTGGGCTTTGCCGAAGACGTATTGGCCGGCAATGGTCCGCTTATCCTGCCAACCGGCCGCGAAGTGCGCCTAAGTATACGAAGCTATTGCAGCGAACAGGCCGATGATTATTTTGCCCACGAGCATTACCGGTACAGTACCGCGTTGAAAGCAACGGTGCGGAAAGACCCGGCCATACCGGAACCTTTGCCTGTATTGCGAACGCCTGCCGGTAGCGATCGATTGGTGAGCTTTTATTTCAGGCCGGTCAACAAACCGGCTGCCCAGGAATATGCCGCCGCCGCTGCGGCCGGTAAGGGCGCCCAGCTCGATATCGATATCATGGAAAGGCTGGCTGCAGAAAGCGGGCTGGCCTGCCGTGACCTGTCTGTATCCGGCAAAGAGAATATGCGCACCCAGTTTGGCTGCAGCCGTTTGCTGGGCCACACGCTTTCACCCGATGCTTCTTCCATCACTTTTGCCGGGAAACAGGATTTGCTATTTAAATGGATCAACGTACTGCAATTTGACCTGCAGCGCGACTGGACCTGGGACCTGCTGCAACCTGTTGCCTTCAAAGTCTTCCGGCGTTGGGGATTTGAAGCGGGGGCCCTGGGTGACAAAGAACTGGCCGGCACGATCACCCTTAGCAAAGGATTGAACTGGCAAAAGATGCAGGGACCGGACCGCTCCTTTACCCGGCTGGTATTTATCGATGCACTCGACCCAAAACAAGGGGCCAATACATTGCCCGATAAAGTGGTGGTGGAATATTTTATGGAACCACAATGGATCGGGTCACTGCCGCCGGAAGCAGAACATGAAGCGCGCGATGCATCCAACACATTGCCCATAACCATACCGCCCCGGCAGGTACCTGAAATAGTGGCCGTGGGCCTGGCCATGACGCCGGAGGAAGATGAGCAAACGCTGTTCAACAATCAGTATTCGGAAACTGCCGCACGCAGGTCCTATTTGTGGATCGAGTTTGCCAGGCCCATTGAAGATCCGAATGATACCTATTTTGCGCGCGTATTGGCCTATGCAGCCGATCCTATGCTGGCCGATCTGGCCACCAATCCACAGCCGGCACGCGAAATGCCCGAACCCGAAATAAATCTCGATGCGGAAATTGTGCGTGCTATCAGAGAGGGACAAACGGAAGATCAATCGGGCCTCGAAGCCATGCAACCAATGACGCCGGCACTGGCGGCGGCAGGAAAACCAACCGTGCATTTCCTGCTGCCATTACCCGAAGGGCTTACTCCGGAATCGATGGAGTTGTTTGGCTTTTTTACCTACGAAATAAGATTGGGGCACCTGAAGAAGTGGAGCACGGCACAAGCCCGCTTTGGCAGGCCATTGCGGATGACGGGCATTCAACACCCGGCCCCGCCTATGCATGTGCATACCCTGCGCGACAATGATGCTGTGCTGATAAGCACCAGCTTTGCACAATCGTACCAGGATGGAAAAGACTGTACGCCCCTGCAGCCCCGCACCGATATATTTGGTTTGTTGTATGCCCAGGTATTACAGGCAGATGGAAGCCAATACAGGAATATACTGATCAGCAAACAAGTTTTGCTTAAACCGCAGTATGTGCGGGAAACAGCGCGGCGTGAAGCCTTACAGAAAGTACAGCAACACGCACACCGCGTTATTGCCGGCCCCGTAGAGCCCTATGCATTGGCGCCGGGCGATGTACCGAAGGGCAATACTTTTTGGCGCATGAAAGATATCCGCCGCATCTTGTTGCATATGGGTATCGATGTCAATGCTCCGCTGAGTGTGTTGGTGGTGGAGTTGATGCCACCGAACAACCATCCCGATTTTATCACTGCCCGCCATATTGAAGCCGGATTACTGGCCACGCATAATCCAGGTCTTGCGCTCGATCAGGCAAGGATTTTACGTACATCGAGGCTGGTGAAAATTGCAGATGTATGTTCGGTGGTGTAATCGGATCAGTGAATCTGTAAAATAAACTTTGCCAAAAATCATCCGAAACGACAATTTATTATGGGTAACGGCAAAAAATGATTGTAGCTTTAACAACGAACGACTTTTTATTAACCATTTAAATTCAATTCAATGCCAACAGTTAAAAGAAAAGCTGTTAAGAAAGCAGTGAAAAGAGCGGCTGTAAAAAAGGCCGTCAAAAAAAGGGTCGTAAAAAAAGCAGTGAAGAAAGCTGTCGTTAAAAAGGCAGTTAAACGCGCTGTAGCTAAAAAAGCGGTGAAAAGAGCAGTGGCCAAGAAAGCGGTGAAAAAGGCTATTGTCAAAAAGGCCATCAAACGCAAAGTGGCGAAAAAAGCGCTGGTTAAAAGAGCCGTTAAGCGCGCCGTAGTAAGAAATGCCATTCTCCGGAATGCGCTTGGCAACCAGGGAGACATGTAACGCTGGATGTACTTTCTTGAAAAGTCCTGCTCACCGCGGGACTTTTTTTATGCCCCTACCTCCGGTACGGATCCTCCCCGCCAACCATCCCCAATATTTTTTTCAGGCCCTTGTAAGTAATTGGCCAGTTTTTGTTGTCCCTATGGGTAGCTGACTGCTGATTGCTTATGAATGGAAGGGGCCTTAAGCCCTCCCCGGGCCAGGTACCTGTGTAAAATCTGGTAGCAAATCCTGCAGACTGATTATCTTACAACGATTGCTGATGCGACCAGACGACTTACATATCAGAACCCTGCAGACCCAGATTGCCAGCAGCAACCAGGCTGCTTTTGCCAGTTTGTTCCGGCTCTTCTATCCCCGGCTGCACAGCTTTTCCCTGCAATACGTGCATGTGCATGAAGTTGCGGAAGAGATCACCAACGATGTTTTTGTGAAACTCTGGAACCGGCGGGCCGACCTGCTGCAGATCCAGAACTTATCAACCTACCTCTTTGTTGCCGTCAAAAATTACTCGCTCAATTACCTGAAGCAGTATTCCCATATCCATGTGGTGATCGAAGACCAGGAAGGGGCTGCCGGGTTGATCAACCGCAACAATCCAGCGCAGGAACTGGAATGGAAAGAGATCTGCTTTGAACTGAACCAGGCCATCGAGCAGCTGCCCGATCAATGCCGCACCGTTTTTAAACTGGTGAAGGAGGAAGGGTTCAAATACAAAGAAGTGGCCGAAATATTGGGCCTATCGCCCCGCACGGTAGAGACCCAACTTTTCAGGGCCTTGAAAAAACTGCAGGCCGTTGCCAACGTCTATCTCGAAAACGCCGGCCGCAAGCCGCGGAAAAATCCGCCTCCCATCAGCAGCCTGGCATTTCTTCCACTCCTTTCACTTTTCTTTTAAACCGCTGTACGTATTTCCCCGGTATTCACTGTCCTTAGTATTGTAACACCGCCAAAAATCTACCAGATGAACGAGAATCGCTTTTTGCTGCTCATGACCCGAAAATTGTCCGGCGAGGCTACACCCGAGGAATTGACCGAGCTGGCCGCGTTACTGACGACCGATACAGCCTTACAATCAGAAGCCGATCTATACGCCCGTTATTGGGAACAACCATTACCCGCGCAAAATGCCCATACCGAACCTGCCTTACAAAAGGTATTGAGCCTGATCAACCAGGATATGGCCATCGAAGAATCGCCTTTGGCAGCTCCCGTTAAAAGGATGCCGGTTTGGAAAAGGATCAGCCGCATCGCCGCGGTACTTGTCGTTGCGGCAGGGGTGGGGATGGGGGCTTATTTGTTATTGAATGATCAATCCGCGACAAAACCCGATGCCGCGAACCTGGTTCAAAAGCAAAACAGCAAAGGCGTTAAGAGTACCATCGTGCTCGCCGACGGCAGTAAGATCTGGTTGAACGCCGATAGTAAGGTGCAATATCCTGCTCTGTTTACCGGCCATACGAGAGAAGTATACCTTAATGGAGAGGCTTTTTTCGACATCGCTAAGAATCCCGAAAAGCCTTTTATTATTCATTTATCGAAAGGAACAGTGCGCGTACTGGGTACGTCCTTTAATATAAAAGCCTACGACAACCAGCCTGTGGTGGAAACCTCGGTGGCAACGGGCAGGGTGGCGTTCATTCCGCGATTGAAGAACAACCAGCCGGCCGATACGGTGTTCCTGAGCCCCAATAATAAAGTAGTATACCGCCCGGAAGAAGAGAAAATAATTACAGCCGCCACCGTCAGTGCCGATGACAAAGCCTGGACCGAAGGCAAGATGATCTTCCGCGGCAACACCTTTGAGGACATCGCCATCGAGCTGGAAAGGAATTTCGGCAAGAAGATCGTGTTCAATAATGAAGAAGTGAAGAGCTATCGCCTTACCGGATCGTTCCAGAACAATACGCTGGCCGAGATCCTGGACTACCTGTCAAAGACCAAAACATTTTCCTACACCATATCAGACGAAGCCATTGTTATTTCCAGGTAATTTCTTTCATATTCCAAAACACCTGCCGCCAATGAAACAAATGATAAACGATTGCCATTACAGGAGACTATTATGTCCCAAAACGGTGAGAAGCATCTTCTCGACCTTCCTGCTGACCATTCTCTATTTTTCGCTGAACGCCCAAAGCGGTTTTGCTTTTAACCAGAAAAGCGTCAACCATTTTTACCAGCAAAAAAAGGAGCAAAAAGTAGCTGTTAAAGTAAAGAATGAGAAACTCTCTTCCGTGCTGCTGCAGATAGAAAAGCAGGTACGCTATGTGTTCGTGTACAGCGACGACGACATCAATGCCGGTCAGCGCATCAGCATCGACATCAAAGGAGAGCTGAGCAATGTGCTGGAAACCCTGGCCAGGCTCACCAATATCAGCTATGAGATCATCAATGACAAGATCATCCTGCGCGGAAAGGTGACTGCAGAAAAGAGCACCGCCGGAGATAACCCTCTGGCCAGCGCCATCACCGTTGCCCCGGAAGCCATCCTTGCCCGGGTAGAAGTGATCATCACCGGTCGCGTGACCGATGAAGAGGGCGCCCCGATTGCGGGCGTGAACGTTACGGTGAAAGGTACACCGCTCGGCGGCACCACCAATCCCAACGGGAATTTTTCCCTCACAGTGCCAGACAATACCAACGATGCCGTTTTGGTGTTTTCCTATATCGGTTATATCAACCAGGAAGTTGCCGTGAGTGGCAGAAGGACCATTAACGTAGTATTACAGAAGGCCGATAAAATATTGGCCGATGTAGTGGTGGTGGGCTATGGCACGCAACGAAGAACTTCCGTAACCGGTTCGGTGGATGGCATCAATAAAAAAGCCATCGAAGGAAGGCCCGTGACCAATGTATCGCAGGCTTTGCAGGGCGTTTCTCCTAACCTTATTATTCAACAAAGGAATTTTGAACCCGGTCAGGGTGTCAATATCAATATCCGCGGTCTGGGTACCCTGGGCGACAATACACCGCTGGTAGTGATCGACGGTATTCCCGGCGGTGATATCAACCTGCTCAACCCTACGGATATCGAGAATATTTCCATTTTGAAAGATGCCGGTTCGGCCGCTATCTATGGATCACGCTCGGCCAATGGGGTGATCCTCATCACTACCCGCAAAGGCAAGAAGAACGAACGGCCAACCATCAGCTACCATGGCATTTATGGCGTGCAAACACCCCGCATTACCTATGAGCCGGTACACGCGTGGGAGAACGCATATTATAAAAATGAATCGCTCAGCAATTCGGGCCTGCAACCCATTTTCTCCCCTACACAAATACGGGAATTCCAGGAGAAGGGCGATGGTGACTGGCGGGTGAGTTCGATACTGCAAAATGCAGCCCAGCAATCGCATAACCTGAGTATCAGCGGCGGATCGGCCAATGCCACCTACCTGCTGAGCCTTGGTTACCTCGACCAGCAAAACAGCTTTATCGGCCCCAACTATGGCTATAAGCGCTACAATATCCGCTTCAACCAAACTACCGAACTGGGCCGCCTGAAATTGAATACCATCCTTAGCTACGCCAAGGTGCAGGGGAAAGACCATTCTTCATCGGCCTCGACCCTCATCGTGGATGCCGGCCGTGTTCCTTTGTATTATTCCCTGCAGGACACCGCAGGTAATTACCTGACCAATGCGGTCTCTGCCGAACTGAATCCCAAAGCGATCCTGGAGAAAGGTGGTTATCGCCAATCGGACAACGATGAGGTGTTTGGTAATGTAAACGCCGAATACACCATTGTGAAGGACCTGAAAGTGCGTGGCGTATTTGGCGGTGCGCTGCGTGCCAACCATGGTTATGGACGCAGATTGCCCCTGACCTTTTCACCCGGCGGCTCTTACGGCAACGACCGGGAGGTATATGACGACAACTTCAAATCGCTTTTTACCAACCTGCAATTACTGGTAGAGTACGACAAGGATATCCAAAAACATAGCCTGAAACTGTTGGTAGGGGCGGCGAATGAATCGTACAAAGAAGAAGCGAATGCCTTATACAAAACGCTCACCGATCCTGTGTTGGGTATTCCGACTACGGGTACCGTGATCGATCCCAAAAGAAGCTTCAACAGCAATGGCACCCGGCCCGACAATCGCCCGGCCACCATTGAAACGAGCATCAATTCCGTTTTCGGCCGCGCTGGTTATTCTTACAACGACCGGTACTATGCCGAGTTCAACTTTCGCTATGATGGCTCTTCGAAATTCACAAAAGATAACCGCTGGGGCTTTTTCCCTTCGGCAGCCGTTGCCTGGCGTGTAATGCAGGAAGAATTCCTGGAAGGTTACCGGGATATCGTCAACGACCTCAAGATCCGTGGTTCGTATGGTATACTGGGCAACCAGAACGTGGATGCGTATCAATACCAAACCGTGTTCTTCAATTATGCCAATGCCTACGCGTACAACAACAATATTGTGGGCGGCTCGGGCTATTCGCTGGGTAACCCCGACCTTACGTGGGAGAAAGCGACCACCTTCAATATCGGTTTTGATGCCACGGTGCTGAACGGGAACCTGGACTTCTCTTTCGACTACTTCAATAAAACCACCAAAGATATCCTGTACGCCCG
The DNA here is from genome assembly GCF_029223285.1 of Paraflavitalea sp. CAU 1676. Classification (GTDB taxonomy): domain Bacteria; phylum Bacteroidota; class Bacteroidia; order Chitinophagales; family Chitinophagaceae; genus Paraflavitalea. The sequence goes on from NZ_JARHUJ010000002.1 coordinate 839,528, forward strand.
CCGCGATGTGCCCCAATTGTTCGGGGCAGGTTTTCCGGACTACAACGTAGCGGAGGTTAAGAACCGCGGCTGGGAAATAAAGGTTACCTATAACTGGCGGAGCAAGCTTCTCCATCAAACCTTCAGCGCCAACCTGGCCGACAACCTCAATGAGCTGTTGTCGCTTACTTCGGGCGCTACCGAACAGGTAGAGCGTAAAGAAGAATTCGAACTGGTACGCCGCGTAGGTTATCCCATTACGATGTACCAGGCTTATCGCCGGGATGGATATTTCCAAACCCTCGACGATATCAACAAAGCGCCCCGTTTTGCCGGTTCCACTGTTACTGCCGGCGACATTAAGTTTGTCGATAAAAACCAGGACGGCGTAATCGATGACAAGGACAAGTATATCATGGGCAATCCTTTCCCCCGGTATACGTTCGGATTTACGTATACCGCTGCGATCAAGGGCTTTGATGTTTCCCTGTTCATCCAGGGTGTAGGTAAAAGATCGGCGATGCTGCGGGGTGAACTGGTGGAACCTTTCCACTTTGGGTATGGCGGTACGATGTACAGGCACCAAACCGATTACTGGACACCTACGAACCCCAATGCCAAGTATCCACGCCTGGCAGAAGCGGGCTCTCCTTCGAATACCAACAATTACAGAACCGGCAGCGATATTTATTTATTCGATGCAGCTTACGCACGCTTAAAGAATGTGCAGGTGGGCTATACTATCCCCGCCTCGGTGACCAAAAGGGCGCATATTCAAAAAGCGCGGATCTATTTTACCGGGCAGAATCTTTTCACCATCAGCAAACTTAATTTCTTCGACCCGGAGATCACCGAGTTTGACAACAGTACCCGTTTCAACACGGGCGCCAACAGCGCGCGAGCGTATCCCTTACCGGTATTTTATGGCGGTGGTATTGACATTACTTTTTAACGATGCTAATTGCTAACGATATGCGTACTAAATCAACAATATTTATTTCCCTGTTTGCACTTCTTGCTGCCGTTGCAGGCTGCAAGAAGCTGGACCTGGCCCCCTCGGACCGGTTTACCGAACTGAATTTCTGGGAGTCGACCGAAAATGTCAACAATGCCCTGAACAATGTATATGCGGGCATGTACACCAGCGGACCTTTCTTTTACAATGAAGCTTTGTCGGACAATGCCTTCACCAAACTGGGCATCAACAGCGGGCAGCCGGATGCCATTGCCAGCGGCAACTTCACCACCTCATTGCCGCGGTTTCAAAATGATTGGGCCTACTACTATGGCGGCATCAAATCGTGCAATATTTTCCTGGAGAATGTTGATCAAAACAAAACGGTGAGTGACGCCGTCCGGAACCGGATGAAAGGAGAGGTGAGGTTTATCCGTGCATTACATCATTTCAACCTCAGCAAATGGTGGGGTGATGTGCCAATCCTGAGCAAGGATGTTACACCCGATGAAGCAAAGACCATCGCCCGCTCACCCAAAGCCGATGTACTCAAGTTTATACTGGACGAATTAGATGCCGCTGCGGCCGCTTTACCTTCCAAAGAACAATATGCGGCCGGCGATAATGGGCGCATCACCAGGGGCGCTGCGCTGGCATTGAAAGCAAGAGCCTTATTGTACGAAGGCAACCGCATGGCAGAGGTGGTGACCATTTGTGAGCAACTGATCAATAACGGCGCACAAAATGGCAACTACGCGTTGGTAAACTCCTATACCGATCTGTTCAGCAACAGCGCTATCAATAAGAAGAACGATGAATCCATCCTGTCGCTGCAATATGTGCCCGCCCTCAAAATGTGGGGTGAGTATATCGACTTCGCGCCGATATCGGCCGGCGCCCGCAGCAATAACCTTTCACCTACGCAGGAGTTGGTGAACAATTACCTGATGCTGAACGGCAAGCGGATCGGGGAAGCTGGTTCGGGGTATGATGAGAGCAATCCTTACGCCAACCGCGACCCAAGGCTTACGGCCACGATTGTCTATGACCGCTACAATTGGGTAAATCCGAATGGATCGGCGCAGATCATTTACATCAAACCCGGTACCGGCCCGGCAGGCCAAACGGCCAATGAATACAGTGCCGCCGGCCAGGGTACTGCCACCGGCTATTACTGGAGAAAATACTGGGATCCTGCCATGTCGGCTCCCGGCATCAGCTCGGGCCTCAATATCCATTTGATCCGCTATGCAGAGGTATTGCTGATGTATGCGGAAGCGAAACAGTCATTGGGACAAATGACGGAAGAGGTATGGAACAAAACCATCAAAGCCATACGGACACGGGCTGGCTTTACCGATGCCGGCGCGTTGAATTACCCCGGCGCCGCGAATTTGACGGAGACCATACGATCGGAGCGGAGAAGCGAACTGGCGATGGAAGGCATCCGTATCGACGACATTCGCCGCTGGAAGATAGCGGAGACCGTATTGAACGGCTGGGCGCATGGCGCCAAATTCGGCGAGGCTTCGGTCGACAATGGCTACCTGCGGGTACAACTGCGGGCCTTTGACAAGAGCAAACATTATCTGTGGCCTGTGCCTCCATCGGAGCGGGCATTAAACACCAATCTTTCTCAAAACGACAACTATTAACTCTTAAAACGCTTGCATATGAAATATACTTTGTTTGGATGTATTGTGCTACTCGCCCTGACTGGCTTTTTGCTGACAGGCTGTGATAAAGATGAGCGCGCTATCAATATGGATGTAACGGAAGTAAAATCATTCTTTGGTCCGGCAGACAACAGTTCTATTAAACTGAACCCGGCCGGTGGTGAGGTAGTGGTATTTGAATGGGAACAAGCCAAAGCAGCCGATGGTTCTCTGGTGTTGTATGAAGTGGCCTTTGACCAGGCGAATGGCGATTTTTCGAAACCTTTTTATACAGTTGTATCGGACAATAAAGGCGTAATGAATAAGCTGTCGTTATCGCATGGCGACCTGAACAATATTGCCAAGATGGGTGGCTCGGCCTTTTTTGAGAAGAAGAAATTCAAATGGACGGTACTTTCCTCCAAGGGAACGAATGTGAAGCAAGCCGCCTCATCCCGCGTGATCGAACTGGAAAGACCGGGCGGTTTTGAAGTATTGCCGGGTAACTTGTACATCAGCGGTTCGGCCACCGAAGGCGGCGCCGACCTGGCCAATGCGTTGAAGATGCGCCAGGTTTCGCCCGGTGTGTTTGAGATCTACAGCAAACTGAAAGCCGGTACCTATAAATTCCTGGATGCGAATACCGGTACGCCCAAACAATACCATGTATTTGACAAGGACGGCATCAAGGCGATTGGCGTAAACGGCGAAACGACGTTTACCGGCGCCGATAAGATCATGCGTGTGCGGCTGGATTTCAATAACATCAATGCCTCTTATCTGGAAGTGAAGGAAGTGAAGTTGTGGTATTGTGCCGGCAATGAATTCTGGGCTACGCTGCCTTATACGTCGAATGGGGTGTGGCGCAAGAACGCTCATACGGTTAACTACACACAAATGCCCTGGGGCTTTGAAGAGCGTCATAAATATATGATGGTGGTCAACGAAGGTGCCGGTGATAAGAACCTTTGGCTGAATTCGAATTTCGGTGATCCTGCCGGTCAGGATGGTCAATACCCCAGTTCGGTTACTTACCGCACCGTGAACCTGACCACCAATAATGGCAGTCAGTGGGATTGGGGCTGGAAGTTTGACCGCACCTACCTCCCGCAGGGCGCTGTAGCCGATTTCTGGATCTCCCTGCGTGGCAGCGAGGCGGCATACACCATGAATTATCAAAAACCATAACAGTTCATTAAGCGAATAATATGCTTCAAACAATTAGCCTGCGTGCCGCTCTTTTGATCGCCGTATGTTTTTTTACGGCCTGCCTCAAGGAAAAAGAGGATGTGGGTACACCGGCACCTCCTGCTGGCATCAACGGGCCAGTGTATGACTGGACTAAAATTGCAGATTCTGCCCAGTCGTCCTTAACCTATTTCTGGTCGGCCTCGGGCAAGGTCTATTTAACCAGCAACAGTTCGACCGATTGGGGCCAGTACTGGCCCAATGCGCATGCGTTGGATGTGCTGATCGATGCTTATGTGCGCAATCCTTCGCCGGCGGTAAAAGCGAGGATGGATGAGCTGGTGAACGGCGTGAAAGCGAAGAACGGGAATACCTGGATCAATTATTATTACGATGATATGGAGTGGATGGCATTGGCCTGTCTGCGTGCCTACCAGGCGACCAACGATGCGCAGTATAAGACGATCACCGACCTGTTGTGGGCGGATATCAAAGCGGGCTGGAGCAATGACCTGAACGGCGGCCTCTGGTGGAGAAAAGATTACTCTTCCAAGAATACGCCTTCGAATATGCCGGCCGCAATATTAGCAGCGCGCTTGTACAAGGCATTCAACAATGCTGATGACCTGGCCTGGGCCAATAAGATCTATGACTGGCAGAAGGCGACATTGTATGAGGCGGCCACCGGATGGGTCTATGACAATATTGATAAGAACGGCAATAAGAACACTACCTGGAAATTCACGTACAACCAGGGCACATTTATAGGGGCGGCGCTGGAGCTATACAAGATCACCAATAACCTCAGCTACCAGAGCGATGCGATCAAGGCCACGGAATTCGCCGTTAGTTCGGGCCAGCTTACAGCCAATGGCATTTTGAAAGATGAAGGCGGTGGCGACGGCGGACTGTTCAAAGGTGTCTTTATCCGCTATTTTACCCGGCTGATCATAGACGGCAATTTGCCGACAGACAAAAAGAACAATTACCTGCAGTTCCTGAAGAAGAATGCCGAATCACTGTGGAGCAAGGGTACCAATAAGAGCTTAACACTATTTGGCAATGCCTGGGATAAGGCGCCGGGCAACACCACGGACCTTACCACGCAATTGAGCGGCGCCATGCTGCTCGAAGCGATGGCCGAGCTGAAGAAACTGGATCTTTTGCCTAAGTAGGGGAGGTGAGGAGTGTTTCCCCGCCTGTTGCATGATATCTGCATCTGCGACAGGCGGGGAATTTGTTTTCTGGCACTTACCAGATGTACCTGGATGGAGAGAAATATTGCTACAAATTTCTATTTTAGCTTATACTTTAAACCGCGATATGAAACTTTGTAAGATATTAGTCCCTATGCTGATCTGCCTGGCGTATTCAGTATCGGACACATTCGGACAACGCAGCTTACAACCTGTAGCCAATGGGATTACCACAGACAGTATCAATAAAATCCTTACGAACATCCGAAAGAACTATACCAATATCAACTCGAAGTTAACCGGGTTAAAAATTGTAAAGGATGAAATAGAAGGGGAATCCACCGAGGGTGGATCTATCGAAAAGTTTTATGACGGCGATTCATTGCGGAAGGCAATAGTAATATACTATGGCGAACTTGGAAAAGCTATCCTTGAATACTATTTTGTCCGGGACGCAGAACTATTTTTCGTATACGAAAGGCGCGAGAATTACGACAAACCAATAAGTGCCGGGAAAATCAATATTGCCAAAACTGAAGAGAGCCGCTATTACTTCAATAATCAACAATTGATCCGCTGGTTAACGGAGAAGGTAATTGTGAATGCCAGCCAATATCAGGCTAAGCAGGTCGAAATACTGGAAGATTTGAAAAGAATAAAACGCAAGGCTATTTAAACAACGTACGGCATTGCCGGGGTATTGCGAGGTAGAGGATAATTTTGAAACCCTTTCTGGAACAAAAAACTCAAGATAATAGTATCTTACCGGCCCTTAACTCCCTTGCATACCAAATGAAAAAAGAACGTACCGACCTCCAGCACCTGTTCAGTATCCCTGTGATCGTTGCCGCCCTTGGCTATTTTGTAGACATATATGACCTCCTGTTATTTGGCATTGTAAGGCTGGAAAGCCTTACCGATCTTGGCCTGAGCGAAGAAGAGCTCTCCGCCACCGGCGCCTCTATCCTCAACTGGCAAATGACCGGCTTGCTGCTCGGCGGTATCCTCTGGGGCATTGTGGGCGATAAGAAAGGCCGGTTGTCGGTATTGTTCGGTTCCATCCTGACCTACTCACTCGCCAATATCGCCTGCGGTTTTGTGCAGGACCCTACCACCTATAAGATCCTTCGCTTTGTAGCCGGCATTGGCCTGGCTGGAGAACTCGGTGCAGGCATCACCCTCGTATCAGAAATTCTCCCCAAGCGTTTAAGGGCCATCGGCACCTCATTGGTGGCCGGCATTGGGCTGTTTGGGGCAGTGGTGGGCTATTTCACCGTAAAGCTGTTTGCGTGGCGCCATGCCTATTTTATCGGCGGCGGTATGGGTTTCTTACTGCTGCTGCTGCGCCTCGGCGTTTTTGAATCGGGCATGTTTAAGAATATTCAAACGGAGAAGCATGTAGAGAAGGGCAATTTCTTCGCCTTCTTTACCAGCAAACGCCGTTTCTTCCTGTACCTGAGATGTATCGCGCTGGGCTTGCCTACCTGGTTCGTGATCGGCATCCTGGCTACTTTCTCCAATGAGTTTGGTAAGGCGTTGGGCATCCAGGAAGCCTTGAAACCCGGCCTGGCCATCATGTGGTGTTATGTGGGCCTTGCCATTGGCGACCTCTCCAGCGGTTTCATTAGTCACGCCTTGCATAGCCGCAAAAAGGCGGTGGCCTATATGATGTTGTTCACCTTGGTTGGTTGCGCCCTCTACCTGTTTGCCGGTATTTCGACCGCTACGGGTATGTACGCCCTTTGTTTTTGGATGGGCCTTGGCATAGGCTATTGGGCGATGTTCGTAACCATCGGGGCGGAGCAGTTTGGCACCAACCTGCGGGCAACGGCCGCCACCACCATTCCCAACATGGTACGCGGCATGGTGGTACTGATGACCACGCTCTTTGGATTGGCCAAACCTTCTCTGGGTGTATTGCTGGCAGGCGCAGTGGTCGGATTGCTTTGCTTTGCCGCCGGTTTTTATTCAACACTCACCATTCCTGAAACGCATAACCGAGACCTCGACTTCCTGGAGGAGTAAGTGCTCCTTAATTAGCTCAATAACCTTTCATCATGAAGTCATTCTTAGATAACATAATGCCCGAAAATGATGTTCCCCGCAAATGGGTGGCTATCGGGCTTACGGTGATCATTGCCGGCGTGTTGACTATTTGGGCGATCTATGGGGCGGGAGACTATGGAGTCGCCTTGTTTGTGCTGGTGCCACTTTTCATTGGTGCCAACGCCACTGTTTTATACGGTTATGATAAGGATCTCAAGCGAAAGGAGGCTTTCCTATTAGGTTTTCTGGCCCTTGCTTTTTACCTGGCGGGATTGATCCTCTTCGCCATCGAAGGGCTAATATGCATTGCAATGGCTGCACCGTTTGGGATCATACTCACCTGGCTTGGTTGTTTATTGGGTCACGGTCTGATCAGTAAGGTGCCCAATGGTGGGCCTCCCACTATGCTGTTGCTGGCCCTGGCGATTCCTGTCGTTTCATTTATCGAAAGAGGCAGCGAGCCGGAACTCACGGCTGTGGTTACCTCCATCGAGATCGAGGCCGATCCGGAGACCGTTTGGAAAAATGTAGTGGAATTTCCCGAGCTCGATGAGCCGAACGAACTACTGTTCAAAGCGGGCATTGCTTACCCGATCAATGCTAAGATCGAGGGTAAAGGAGTGGGCGCCATCCGGAACTGCAATTTCACCACCGGAAGTTTTGTGGAGCCCATCACGGTGTGGGATCAGCCAAGGCTCCTCAGCTTCGATGTTCAGGAACAACCGGCGCCGATGAAGGAGATCAGTTTCTGGGATGTGGACGCGCCGCACCTGCACGATTATTTCGTATCGAAGAAGGGGCAGTTCAAGTTAACGAAACTACCCAATGGCCATACGCTGCTGGAAGGCACTACCTGGTACTACCACAACATCAATCCGGCTTTTTACTGGCGCTTGTGGAGCAATGCGATCGTACACAAGATCCATGAACGGGTATTGAAGCACATCAAACGCAATGCTGAACGATGAGCTACCAATTATTCCTCGACGACATCAGGACTGTTGAGATGGTATATCCCAAACTAACAGAGCAGGATTTTGCTGTGATAAGAAATTTCAATGATTTCAAGTCGGTGATCACCAGCCAGGGACTGCCGGCGTTTATCAGCTTCGACAACGACCTGGGTCTCGACGACAACGGCGAGGTTGCACCCGACGGATATGCCGCCGCAAAATGGTTGGTCTATGAGTCCGGCCTAGACTTATCAAATCTGAAATTCCATGTTCACTCCGCCAACCCGGTCGCCAGCGTACAGATCCAAAGCCTGCTTGATAATTACATAAAGCATTTGAAAGACGCAGGAAACGATGAGTGATGCCGTCACGGCCGATCTCTTTAAAAGAACACGAACATCTCTAATCCATACCCACGCTCTAATGCGAATACTGATCCTTATAACACTGTTCATAGCAAGCACTTCCGCCTTATGTCAGCCTATCTTCGTGACCGACACAAGCTCCGCCGGCATTGATTCCATTTTCAACAGATTGAAATCTGCCGTTGCTGAAGTGCGACAATATCATACAGACGTTACACCTTTGTCGAAAACATATAGGACGGTAGTAAGAAAATATGCAAAAGACTCTTCTGTCTATCTCTTTTCAGATACCATGGGTAGACTTTTGTTCAAAACAATAGACAAGTACAATAAGTCAGGCTTCAGGTCGTGGCAATCTATAGAGGTTTATTCACTAACAGGTCAGCTATACTATCGGGAAGGATGGAAATGGAATTACAGACGTCCGGGTGAAAAAATAGAAGATGACTACATCTTTATTGACGCATGGATGGCTGAAAAAAGGAGATTCACCTACGATAGTTTAGGGCGAATAAGTACCGAAAACTGGTGGTATGCCCCCATAAGGTTACTTGAATACCGCTACACCTATAGCAATAGTGACACACTGGTAACTACTATCCGCAAGGACAGTATTGATTTATTTTGGAAATAATGAGCTAACGCCCCTCAAATCGTAGTAGAACTCTTCACCTCCTTACCGGTTGCATCGTAGAATACATATTTACGCTCGATGCCTTTTTTGAATTCGACCCGGTAGAGTTTTTCGTTGTGGCTGTTTTCGAGATAGGCCGTTGACAGTATTTTCCACTTGGCAAACCGGCTGTTCTGCACCGATGTTTTGACTTCAGACGGAAATTTTTCCATGGCCATCAGTTCCTCCGTATAATCCCAGGTGCCATCGAGGTGGTAATGGGCGGTGTGTTTGCTGTTATTAAGGACAAAGCTGGCGTTATAGCTTACTGCATTATTCTTCCATTCCACCTGTGCTGCCTTGGCATATTTTTCGGCAAAATGTTTTTTGGACTTGTCGGGAATGTTCACCACCTGGGCACTCAGCTGCAGGGAACCGAATAGGACAACAATCAACCATGCACATGCTTTCATAACCTGTTTTTTTGAGTTTGATAATCCGGCATGGGAGGGGAGGCCTGGTAGAGGGGCTGGCGTAATAGCCAGTAGATCGATCAATAAATTTAACAATTTTCCGGCAATGCCAGAAATAAAGAACCCGGATACTAATCCGGGCTCTTACCAGGCTCTTTAAAAGGTTGTCCACCCTATGCCAAAGTAGGACCAGGCACCTGGTTTTATGGCATAGCTCTTCACTTTCACCGTCAGGGTTTCTCCCCCCTTTGCGATGTAATCTACAATTTCATAACTGTTGTCGTAGCTACTGCTCGCAGCCACCAGCGTACCTTTTTCGTCGTATACCAGGAGGTCGAAATCCATATCCAGCGTTGTATTCTTCAAAAATTCGAATCCCCATATCTTGAAATAGTTCGTAGTGCTATTCCAGGCCAAGGTTACCTTCACGTGCTTTTTATCTTTTGGAACGGTTATTTTCCAAACCCGGGTGGAGAACTTGTCCGGACCAAACCCTGCCGCATCGAACCTGCCACAATCCCAACCTTTGTCCAGCGCCACTTTTTTCGGCTGGTAAGGCTTCTTCGCAATCTTGATCGATTCATAGATATTCAAGGCCCCGGTGCCGTCCTTTTGATCCACCTTGGGTGTTTCCTTGAGGTCCGCATACCACAGCCCGCCATCTACATTTCTTTTGGCCCCGGCCATCAGCACCGCTCTTATCGCTTCCGGATACACTTTCAATTGTGGCGATAGCGATTGCAGTATCGCTGCAGAACCAGCCACCGCAGGCGATGCAAAACTGGTGCCGCCCCAGTTCACCAATCCAACAGCCGTAATGTTTTCACCCAAGGCACATATCTCCGGCAATTCCCGGTCGCTACGGGGTGATGTAGGATTTCTGAATGTTGAAAAGGTAGATATCTTTCGCTCCGTTTGTTCATCATGACTGCCCACCGCTATTGAATTGTACCCCTTGTGATTAACGTATTCATTGGTGGATGGAACGATGGCAGTGTCGTCGCCCTGACCCGTGTTGCCAGACGCCTGTACGATCATGGGATAGGGCCACAGTACCGCCAGCGAATCGGTAATAAAATCGCTCAATTGCATCCCTCCATTTACCTGGTCGTCGGCTACATGAAAACTTCTGTTGATGACCGAACAGCCTTGTTTTACCGCCCACTCCAAAGGCGCATGCAGATCGCCCGTGCCAAAGTTGGCAGAATACAGCTTGCAATTAGGGGCATAGCCCTTGGGTTTTCCGGTCTCTTTATTCTTGATGATCGCACTCACCAACCGGGCATGCGAGGAAGTGGTGGGCGTAGTACTGTCAAAATATCCTTCGATGGTCAGGTTGGTCAGCACATCCGGCGCATCTTCCCATACCGCTACCTTGATGTCTTTTCCCAGGTTGCTAAGCCCTTCAGTTTGCGCCTCCGCCGCTCCCGATCTGCTCAGGGACGTATCCAGCGACAGAAAATATTTCTTGTCATTGTAGAAGATACCCAGCACCAGCGGATCATTCTTGATCAGGTCAATGGTTCTCCTGGATGCCTTCGCAAAAAACAACGGCAGCAATTCCGATACCCGCAATACCTCTATGCCTGACCGTTCGATGGTCACTTTTCTTACCGTCTCTTTGATCATGGCGGCCATGCGCTGGCGGTAACCCGCTATTTCGGCCGGCATGGTGGCCAATTGCGCCGCCGTATAATTGGTCTTGGCTGGTTCGTTGATATCCAGGGCCAGCCACACGGCTATATCGATGCCCGCTGTATCGGGTAATGCGGGCAGCCGCGATGCCAGCCCGGGGTGTATCTTGTTGTTGACATTGCTGGTAGTTTCATGTTCAAGGGTTGTTACTTCGGCCTCCGACAGCTCATTGCCCTGCTCATCATAAGTTTCGCCCAGGAATTTCTTCGTGGCTTTATCATAGCGCTTGTAAAATGTTACCCTTCTACCGGAATGGGGTAGCTGTTTTTCCGTACGGGCCAATACCACGGGCAGGTCGGCTGGCTGTATATTTTCCCAGTTCATCGTTTCCGCATCCTGCTCTGTATCCGTTTGCTCGTCCAGGAACGCTTCGTGGTCCGCTTCCAGATCGGGGACCGTTTCTTCCAGGTTGCCATTTAACCAATCTTCGTATTGCACGTCTTCCTCCTCCGATTCTGCAGCCATTTCAGGTTCTTCTTTCTTGATAAGGGAAGCAGATTTATTGCCCCAGGTGCGCCAGTCGGCCAGGATCGTGTTGCCATCACCGCATTTGAAGGATGCTCCGCCATCGGTGAGCCCCAGTTTATCGATGGCCCATTGCCCTACGTTGAACCAGATATCCGGACCGGGATCATTTTCCCGGGAAGCCGAACCCTGGCGATGGGCCAGGATATGGGTGGTATTCAAAACCGCTTTTAAATAACGGGTCAGGAATTGCCCGGCGTCATACTGCGCCTGCGTGGGTACATCCCTGTTCTGTACTTTCGAGTCTTTGTCGATCCACCATTTGCCTTTTATATTGGGGAAATTTCCTTCAAACTCGACCGCCACGCTACGCGGGCTCAAACAGTTGCCATGCCAGATCATCCTAGACAGGGGATGCAGTTGAATGATGCGTCCGTCGAGCATGATACAGAAGTGAGCGCCGGTATTGACATAACCCTCCGGTGCACTGTACACGTTTTTAGGTCCGCCCCGGCGCTTGAATGCCATATGGTGTAATACGAAGGCCCATACCGTTCTTGGATCGCGAAAACTATTGAGTATATGTTGCGGCTTATTCTTTACTCCATTGGCCTGCCCTTGTGCCGTCCAGTCTTCTACACGCGTTTTTGCTTCGGCCATCATGGTAGCTGCCGCAGCCCCCAATCGTTGAACAGCGTCTGCTTCCAGCAGCGCCCGCTCGGTTGCAAAATCGATGGACCTGGTGAGAGAAAGTCCTTTTTGCTGCTGAAAATCGCCAATGGCTTTTTTGGTGGCTTCGTCGGGCGTATTGTTCAAGGCAAGGTTCAGCCCCAACTGTTTATTCAATATGCCTTTTGCCCAGCAGGTACGGCCCTCACAGGCTTTCACTGGCTTGGGCGCTTCGTACATTATTTCATCCTGGTCAGCGGCCTCGTTGCCATAGGCTGTTTCCTGGGTCGATGCATCCTGCTCCCACTGATAATTTTCTTCCCTATCATCACTTTCTTCATTACCATATCCTGTAAATTGATCCTGTTCATTGACGGGTTCCTCTTCGTCAAACTCATGCGCAGCAAAGGAAGGAGCGAAGGTTTCACCCGGTTCATGGGGCTGCTCCATCACGAGCCCCTCTTCAAAAGCCTCCTCGCTTAGTTCTGCCATTTCCAGTTCCTCTTTGGTCCTGGCATCGTAGGGATCTTCTATTTTCCGGAGTAGTCCTGGCAACACCGCTACCAAATACCTGATCGCTGCCAGGATCGCTACCTGGCCGCCCACCAAATTGATCGCAGCCAGCAGCGAGGCGGCCATAGGGCCACTGCTGAAAAATTTTGCCACTTCACCGGGCAAGGCCTCGTCGATATCCAGCACGTCAGGATCCGGTTTGTACACTTTCCAATGGCTGATCTTGTCGTACCGGCTGCTGAGCGTCTTTACAAAATCATTGGTGTACGGCGGCTCATTAAAGATCACCGCAGCCGTTTCACTATCGTGGGTCATGGAGCGCCTGGAGCAATTGGCAGAACCAATGATCGCCAGTTCATTGTCGACGATATACAGTTTCGAGTGCACTTTATGGTGACCGGGAAATGGAACAGCGGTATCCAGTACATAGACCCTGATCCTGGTGTCGCTACGGGGTATCGTTCCATACAACGTGTCCATGAATGCCTTGCGCATTCTTTTGATGATATGGATGTCGGCCCGGGCGTATTTATCTTCCTGGGTAAGGATAGTGACCTTGAAGTTTTTATTGCCCGCTACTTTATCATGCAGCAGCTTGGCTATTTCTACCGAGATCATGTACTGGCATTCGAAATGAACACTCGATTCGGCATTGCGAATGGCTCTTTCCACGTTGCTATAAATGCCATGACTGTAATCAACGCCGTTCTTTGCATTATAGGTGTGTACGATCTTCACATTGGAAACGCCCTGGCCCGCACGGGCGGGTGGGGGCGGCTTCTCGGCTTCTCCTTTCAGTTTTGTGTACATGGTGGGATAGGAAGTGCCGCGGTAAGTTTTGAATTGGTTCCAGCGCCATAGAAACCGTTGCAACAGGGCATAAGCCCCATGACCGGTAAGGCGGCAATGCACATCGTGCAGTATTTCGAGCGGGGGTTTGAAATCGACCGTAGGCCACCGCACCGGCAATGCCTGCTCATTAAACCCTGTAATGGGTAGGGCCATATTGGAGGTGGTATAGGCGCCAATGCGATCGGGATTGATGTCGATGCCACCGCAAAAACCAGTGACCCCGTCACCGTTTTTGACGATGATCAACTTCTCATGGTGGCTGCCCTCATTGGTAGCAATGGAGTACTTCTTGATGTCGTTCCAAACGCCTATATCCATCCGGTCAAGCACCAGCCTCACCGCCGTAGGTACACCAGCAATGGTTTCCCTGAGCGTTTGCAGGGCACTTGCCACAGAAGGCGATCCGTAGGTCACATTGTCCCGTACCACCAGTGTATTACCCCTCCCTGTGAGCGCTTTTTCCGCCTGCGTGAGTTCTGCACTGTAATAGGGATTGTTCCAAATCATGAGCCTGATCTCTACACCCCGGTCGGCCGCCTCCTGCAACAGGGCTTTCATCGTAGCCCGGGTGTCATTGGGGATCAGGGGAAAGTTGATATCGAACATCCACCCCAGTATATAAATAAAATGTTCTTTGCCCTTGGTGGCTCTTATCGCTTTGACCATGGCATCGTAGGTATCCTTACCGTATACAAATGGCTCGGCGCCACAAAGCACCGTGTTCTTGATATACTTATGCCATTTTGATCCCTGCGCCAGCTTTTGTACCTGGGGGGCGATTGATGGCACATAATCTTCTACCGTCTCCGGATCCTGCAGCGGGCTATGGAAGTTTTCAACCGGAGTAAAGTTGTCCGCTTCCGGGCTTACTGCTACGAAATCGTTGAATGGACTGTTCATAGTAAACAGGTATTGTTCCTGGTCATCCAGGAATGTTTATAGAAGAAAAGGCATGTTGCCTGACATTGCCAGTTTGCAACACGCCTTACTGTATTAATTCATAACGGGGGGCAGTTTGGCGCCAACGCCATTCTGTTGCACCTTGACGGTGCCGGTGATATTGGCTTCCGGATTTTTGATGCGGTGGCCGGTGGCCTTCTCCCAGTTGTTGATGATGGAGAGGATATCCGATAAGGCCTGCAATTCGTCGGGGTCGGCGGCCGGCGTAAGTGCCGGCGATTGCGCTTCAATGATCCTTCTTACATTGGCTTCGTTGGGCAGGTTGTAATCGCCGAGTTCGATGCGGCGGAGCAAGGTGTTCATGACAGGTGCTATATCGAGCAGGCCTTCCGATTTACTGTGCGCGGGCAGGCCCACTTTGTTACCGATATTGATCAATCGCTCACCCGGTGTATTGCCGTTGCACCGCAAAAATTCCACCACAGGCGAGTCGTACGAAACGGCTTCATAGAACCAGGACATCATCACTACCGACGCATATTCTTCCTTCGACAGGTTGAAGTACCGGTAGTTCGTGAAGTCGGCATCGGTGGTACGCCTCGACATCAGCATTTCCTGTATCTTCTGGGCCGTATCCACGATGCTGAACATATCCGTGGTATTGGACCCCACCTGGTTCCGGGCATTGGTGTAGGCCATCCAGATCTCGGTCAGGAATTTCTCAAAGAGAATAATGAATGGCTGGTTGTTGAATTCGGCTTTTATGAATGGCACCGGCGCATTGGCATTGGCATCGCCAAAAGCAAGGTCCATCCCCAGTAGCCTATAGTAGGCATTCCTTCTCGTAGCGTCGATCGAAGACCGGATATTACTGGCAATATTCCGGTACGAGTTATTGGCCAGGTGTTTGAAGAACAGGTTTTCCGTATTCATGATCCACTGAAAGGCCAGCCGGTTGGGCGTGGTGGCCTTTCTCAGTTTTTCGTCGTGGAGATAGAGGAACACCAGCTTTTCGAAGATCTGCGCGGCACGCGTATTTTCTACCAGGTAGGCATATATGAGGTGATAGGGCGGTATGCGCTGCCCGGCGGCGCCAACGAAGGTGGTCACAATATCCCCTCCGGGAACGGTATAATTTTGCCTGATCACCATATCGGCCCAGTGTTTTTCAATGGAATCTTCGATGACACCGGGATCATCCAACGCGCAAAACTCTTCAATCGCCGTAATATTGTACGCAATGACCCCGCCTAGGTTGGTGGGTTGTGGAGGCCCGGTAAGCGCCGGTGGGGTAGGGAAGAAATTCTGTTGAAGGGGGCCAAACCCGCCCACACTGTTCAGTGCCGTAAAAACCAGGTTATTTATCAGGTCCATAAAATAGTTGTTTGTTATGATGGTTGATCATTCCGTGGTACTTTCCTGACGAGTTGAGCAGCAACCTTTCTCTTCACCGACGAGGAGCCGATGATAAACTGATTCTTTTTGAGATCGGGCCCAAATTCCTTGTCGGATCCCTTATTCCGGTCGCGTTCTTTTTCCAGCAACTTCAACTTATCCTCCAGTCGCTGCTTTTCGGTAAACAAAGCCCCCGTAGGCTCTTCCTTTTTCCTGGCAATGGCAATGTCGTCCAGGATGTTCTTGATTTCTATCTTCAGCGCTTCGATCTCCTTGTTGCAATCGTCGAACCTGCGTTTGCGATCCCGTTCCTGTTGCTCTTGCTGGCTCTGTGGCGCCGCTTTGGCTTCTTTTTCCTGGTTGCCCATAATGCATGATTTTTTGATGAATGATTTTCGGTTGTTTAGTTGAGTTCTACCGCAAACCCCAGTTTCGTCATCCATTCTTCCTGTTGTTTGTATAGCGCCGGCAGGTCGCCTTTGCCCAGTCCTATCTTATAGCCTCCCAGGGCCAATAGCCGCAGACATTCTTTCCATATCCAGGCATGAGAGGTGTACAAGGCAGGGCCTGCCTGTTGTTCCAGTTTCTCCAGCTCCCGCGGACTAACCCGCTCCGGCAGTATCACGGCCGACAGCGATCGCTCGCCAAATGCCCGGAACTTCCTTTTCAGTAGTATGTTCACCACATCGGGCAGGGCGCTCACACATAGGTTGATCAACCCCACCGAAGGAACAGCTATCATGTTGATGTCGTATGTATCCTTGAATGCTTCCTCGAGATCATCCCAGGGACCAGCCCCATAAAATTGCCGGCACATTTCAATATTCATGAGCACCCGCAGGTAGGAGATGGGGTGCGGATCGTGCTGGTGATAGGCAAATACCGCGTGGGGCATACCGCTCACCACATCGTGCAGGGCTGCCACGGCTGCAAAGCCGGTATGCACAAAGGCAAATGCATCCGCCGCCATTTCACTCGACCACCTCGAAAAAGCTTCCCCTACCATCGGGGCATGATTGGTCAACTCATTGTTGAGGGCGGCAGACAGCTCCTCATTCCAGTTGAGGATATGCGCCATCTGGTGCCCTGTTTCGTGTATGATGGCCGTTGGCCGGTAGAGATTGTGCTGGGTTACTTTAATGGCCGCCACGTTGCTCACATTGCCATCCCATAACCTCAACCCGGCTTTCAGGATAGAAGCACCCACGCCCTTATCGATATAGGTGAGTACGGGTGGCGTGGCTTTCGCCAATGGTTTCAACAATTCCTGCATGCTTCTTACACAAAGAATATCACAGCCACGCAACAGGGCCGAGATGCCCGGTGTGGTGCGCGAATTGATGGCCACGGTATAAAAGTGGATCGATTCCTCGGCCTTGAGATACCTGTTGCGCAGGTCCTGCACACCTCTTTTCGCAGCACTCAGCGATGCCTGTTCGCCGGCATTTTCCAACTGGCGCTGCAGGGAGGTAGCCTGTGCCAGCACATCATCGATACTTTTTTTGAACGACTCCCGCAGCATTACCCCTATCTGGTGGTCGATGCCCTGCCAGGCCTGGGGCGAGGCAAGATGCTCGACAACCGACAATTTGGAGGCTGCCATCAGCCAGTGATTGACCTGGCGCATCAGCGAATTGTATATGGAGATCGTAGTGGCCATTTATTAATCGAATCTTTTATCGGCTTCAATGGTCAGTTCAGGTGCGGAGAAGGAAGGAATGGTGAGATCGGAGAGGTTGCCAAGCGATAAATTGCCACGGATCGCGTTGATGACCGTCCTTATCGTTGCCATACCTGTTATCTTAGTCCAGGCTAATTTTATAGTTACTCCATCCTGCGGTTGCGCCTGTGCCTGTTTGAATTCGGTGGATCTTGCTTTGAAGAAATTGACAACGGCTTCGTAGGCATTGCCGGAGATCTTCTCTACCAGTTTTTCGATCAGCTTCGCGATGATCTCTTTGCCGGTTACCGAACCGATGATATCCCTGGGAGAAAATTGCTGCTGCTGATCGCCGATATGCTCCAGGTACAGTTCGGGAATGGCTTCGTGTACAATTTTTACTTTGGTATGAACATTCTTCAGCAACATATCGTTCAACACCGTCTTTACCGATTGGCGGATACTCATGGCGGCACCCAGAAAATCGTTGCTGTTCAGTTTCTCGACAACCGCCTTGGCATCTTCTTCGCTGAAGTAGTAGTTGAGCTTTATTTCCGATTTGATGAAGTTGATCACTGCCTGGATATCGGCCGACCGGCTTTCTATGCCCGGTGCAGGCTGCTTATTGTCGGCATGTTTGTGTTTGCTTCTGTTTACCGGTGGTATACGCAACCTGGCACCTTCTATTTCCAGGTAATAGTAACGTTGGCCTGGCAAGGCTTTGAAGCGCGTAGCTATTTTTTTAGGATCTGCCTCTTTACCCATACCAGGCTCCTTGAGCAACAGCGTAGCTGCCTGCGTAGTAAGCGGCAACAACTGCACCCACGACTTTGGCTGTTGGGCATTGAGTCCGGGCAGCTTTTCCCACTTGCCGATCATGCTCAGTCGGCCGCTGCGGCCGATCTCGTACACATGTACTTTTGCCTTCAATGGCTTCGAGGGATCGAGACCGTATTTATCGCGCAGGAAATTGGCCAGCGGCAGATTCCTGAAAGTGGTAACGGTAGAGGCCGTTTGCGGCTCGATGGTGATATCGTACACATGGGTGAACTTCTTGTACACTTTCACGGGCTGGTTTCTCGGCATCGCCACCCAGGTAGCTCTTTGTTTGGTGGGGCGCAACTCTTCCCTGATGTATTGTGGAGGAAAGTTATTCGCGGCAGCCTGTTCGAAAGCCTGCAGCAGGTGCATCGTTAGCTCCTGGCTGTCATTCACGGTGGTTTCATTCAGTGGCTGCATATTTTGCATCGTTTCCTGGATGGTGTTGGCTATGGCTTCATAGCCCAGATCGGCATTATTGGTTTCATGTACTTCAAATCCAATAGCGCTCATGCCCACGTCGATGATATTGGCCGCCAGTGGTTTCACTACGGCAGCAGGAACATATTTGCTGATGAGGTTGGCGAGGATACCTGCCAGGAAGTTGATCACTTTTTGCCGGCCCACGATCGAGATGGCGATCTTGATGGCTGGCTGCAGGGCGAGGATGGCAGCAGGCAGGAATTTTTCGATGGCCGGGGCAGGACTTTCTCCTGCCTGGAGGTTCTTAAGGTCATTAATGAATACTTCCCGGGCGGCATCCAGCGAAGGAGCCTGGACATAACCGGCTTCATAGTTAGCCGTACGTTCCAGTGTTTCATCCGAACTTTCATAGTCTACGGTAAGGTGCTGTGCATCGGGTTCTGTGGGTGCAAACAACAGCTGCGCCACATAATTATTGAATTCCGTTTGTATGCCGTCCAACTCATTTTCGGTGGGGGAGGCCTCGTCGCTTACCGCTTCTGTGGTTTCGAGATTCAGGTACTTTTTGGCGAGGCCCTGCGCATGTGGCTGCAGGTTTTTGGGAAGTTTGGCAATCGCAAACTTCAGCACTTTATCGAGCAGGGGTTTGATGAGCCCTTTGATCTTACCCAATACGAGGTCGATGGGTAGTATCTTACCTACGACGCTAATGCCCTTTTTCACCAGGTCGGTCCCTTTCTTGACCACCTTTTTGACCGAGTTGATGATCTTTCCAAAGAACTGTTCCTGCACGGGTGAATACTGACCATGGTTGAATTCGAGGTTGTCGAAAAACTGGTCTATCTGTGTTTCGGAGTGGTCGCCCAGGTTGTTGCCTGAAAAATGTTGCGTAACCCGATCGATGATGCTTTCCGATTCGCGGAGCATCGGCGCGAAATAATCCCTGGCCTGTTTGGTGGCAAAGGGAATATAGTTATTGCCCATGGCCAGTTCATTGGAGACCTTATTGCGCCAGGTATCTTCCACCTCATCGGCCATTTCATACAATACCTCGTTGAACTCCGGATCATTCAGCTCGGCAAGCAGATCAACATACTCTTCGCCGGCGGGTGACAACGCCTGGCCATTCGAGGCCGTTTCATACGTTCTGGAGAAAGGGCTCTCGGCCTGTTGAAAGAGATCGGCAAAGAAACCTTCGGCGGTCATTTTTTCCTCCGGCTGCTCTTTCCTCAATGGCATATCTGCAAAGGGCGTTTCAAATTGAGCCAGCCCGGCTTCCATACCATTGGTACTGTAATTATTCATACGTGGAAAATTGAGGTTATACTATACTGTAAATGTAACCTTTGCACGAAACCGTTACCAATCCCCCTTTAGGGGGATTTGGCTATCTATGGAAACCATTATTTTTCAAAGAAGGTTTGATGGTAATAATTGATGAGAGCAGCCGTGTTCTTTGCTCCGGTCTTTTCCAGGATGTTCTTGCGGTGTGAGCGAACCGTTTCAAAACTGATGAACAGTTTTTCGGCTATTTGCTGGTTGGTATAGCCCTGCATGATGAAACCCAGTATCTCGATTTCCCGGATACTGAGCTTTTGATTGTTGATCTGTATCTCGGTGTGTTGTTTCTTTTGAATGGCGAAAGCGGCGGCAGATACATCGTTTACATTCACGTTTACGATGATATCGATCTGCTCGGCAAACCTTCTTATCAGGAATAATAATTCCTGGACCCTTGATAGTAGTTGCTTTTCAGCCTCAGGCGTCCAGTCCTCCGACTCAAAAAAAGGAATCTCCTGTTTTGTAGAAGTATGGGGGGAAGATATTTGTATAGACAGACTACCTGGCATAAATGATTAGGTCAGACAAAAATGACTGAGCCGAAACCAGGTTAGTTGCTCCACAAGGCGGGATTGATGTGGACAGTAAATGTAACGCTATTGGCAGCTGTGGGCAATACCGCATTGTGGTAGTAAGGCATCCCCGGATTTGGTGATAGGAAATGTGTTGTAACACCGATCAGGCTTGTTACAGGAGAAGAAAGAGATGGGGATCACTCATTTGAGTAGAGTGGGGAGGGAGAGGCTTGTGCGGACGACGAGTTAAACTATAGACTCTAAAAATGGGTGTTTTCACCTTTTACAAAAACAGGCATTATTGTAAATAGTCATGGAATAATCTTGTTTTAATAACAAGAAGGTAAACACCTGACAAAGGTGCTACCCTTTTTGCCAGAGCAATTTGCCTGCAACGACTTCGGGCGCTTTCAGTGATTGCATACCTGTAGTTAGTCTAAAACTTGATCGACAGTTTCTCTGCCAGCAGCTTGCCCTCCTGGTAGTATTCAAAGACCCAGTCGCCTTCTTTCTTAAAGACGATGCCGTGAATAGACCCTTTCTCGGCCAGGAAGATTTCGGGAGCAGAGGTTTTAAGTATGGTAAATACTATTTGCGGTTTGGTATCGATCAACTGATATCCATTGGCGGTGGCCTGCGCATACAAAGTGCCGGAAGCCGATGTGGCAGCGGTACTTACTGCAGGAGTGGGAGGATTAGCGGGCGGTGTTGCAGCAACAGTTGCTGCAGGCAGGGCAGTGGTGGTCGCTGCGGTTTGGCGGGCACTTACCGGGGGCGTTCCATTGTAAGCATAAGCCACATCATTCAGAGAATTGAGCGTCGCATTCATCGCCTCTACGTACGCCGTATTGTATTCCTTTTCCCGGCTTTTACCTTCTTTGCCTTTAAACACGATATTGCCCTGGCAATCCTTCAGAAACAGGGTAAGGTTGGTGGTGAAGATCGCTTTCCGGTCTGTAACCTCAACTTTCAGTGCATTGCACCTGTCTCCAGCCAGTTCTTTCGGAAGTTCCTGGTTATCGTAATACACGGTAAACCCTTTGCTTTCGAGGAATGATTTGGCTATTAGGTTTAACCCATACTGGTTGGGCGACTTTTGGAAGTCGAACTTCTCAGGCAGCAGCACCACCTTGTAGTTGTTGAGGGTGGTTTGAGCGCCTGCCGCGATGGAAACGAGCATTAATACGAAGAGGAGGTTCTTTTTCATAACTGTTGCGGTTCTTTTTTTGTGCACTTGGAAGCCATGCAATACCCTGCGAATGTAAGAAAAGGGGGTCAATCGCGGTTTGCCTCCTTACGGTTTCTGAAAGTCTGCGTCTCCGATTTGCTGAAACGGTAGGTAAACCCGAGCCTGAACCTGGCGGCATTGAAGTTGCTGACGCGATCGATTTGATAATTGGCCGCAGCTATCGTGGTCTTTCGTTTATTAGAATTCAACACATTGGTACCGTCGACAACTACCGTGGCTTTTCCTTTAAACATTGTCCTGCTCAGTCCCGATGCGAGGTAGTAATAGGGCCTGGTCCGGCTTTGGGCATCGTTATCTGGCCCTTGCGCGTCCAATCTACATTGAAAAGTAAGTTTCCAGGGCAGTTTCAGCCGCACATTCAGCCGGCCGTTCCACGACCGATTCGAAAAACTAAAATCGGTATCCCGGTAGAAGCCGTATTGACGAAACAGGTAGCCGGTTAGCTGGCCGTTTAACGAGAGCCACGGCAGCGGGTTATAGGTCGCGGAAAGCTCCGCGCCGTACCGCTTTTCGCTGGCGAGGTTAAACGGCATGGTGATCATCACCCCCTTGTCACTTTGAAAGGTATATTGCAGGATGGGTGCGGTGGTAAAATGAGCGTACACGGTCGGGTTCAAGGTGAATTTGTTCCATTGCCGGGATAGCACCAGCTCCGCTACGTGCGTGAAGGATGGGTTCAGTCCCGGGTTTCCGACAAATTGCGCATTGAGGTCGGTCACCTCGTTGAACGGATAGAGACTCCATAACGACGGCCGGCCTATTCGCCGGGAATAGTTAGCCTGGATCGTCATCCCCTCCTGCAAACCATAGCTCATGTTAACAGTCGGGAACAGGCGTCCGTATTGCTTTTCGCTGCCGAAATCACCTTTTCTGTCGTGAATGTCTACCTGCGTGTACTCATAGCGCAAGCCTGCCTGGTAACTCAGCTTCCCCCATTGGCTTTTGTATTGCGCATAAACCGCGCCGATATTTTCCTTGTAGTTGAGTTTGTTATCAATGCCGTCCAGCACTGCCCATCCGTTGTTCCCGTATTGCCCGGCTTTGTAATCACTTAGCACCGACCGGGTTTCCATTTTGAGACCTGCTTCGAAAGCCGATTGTTTGGAAAAAGGATATACGAAGTCGGATTGCATCACCAGGTCCCGACTATCGCCCCGCGAAAGCGTGCGGATAGCAGGTAAGGAAGCTGGCAAAGGGAATGTTTTGCGGGTGAACAGGTCCCAGGTCTTATCACTGTCCCAGAAATCATATTGCACGTCGATAGTCAGTTTTTGGCCTTCCCGGTCAAAGGTCCGGGTGTAATTCGACTCGAACTGATTATAGCTACGGTTTTCCCGCGAATTACCCTGGCGTGTGAGGAGGCTGTCTGCACCCGCCGGCCCGAAGGCATAATCCAGCGCTGTTTGGTCGATGTCTCTGGTCGCATTTTTGAAATAGGCCAGGGTAAAAGTATTTTTGGAATTGGCCTGGTAATCTCCCCCGAGGTAGATCAGCCTGCCGTCGTCGTGGCGGTTTTCGTGCTGTACTTTTTCCAGCGAAGCGGCGCCATTTCGGGTCGCGATTTGCCTGGTGGAATAAAATCCAACATAATCCGAATAGCGCCCCCCCAGCGTGGCAAAAAGATTCCAATGTCCGGCTTTATAGTTCATGTTGGCATTCAGGTTGTAGTCATTCGGATGCCCGAAGGATACGCGTGCCTGGCCGCCGAATTTATCCTTACTATTCTTTTTGAGGATAATATTGATAGTCCCGGCCGAACCGGCCGCATCATACCGTGCAGACGGGCTCGTCATCACTTCAATCCTTTCGATACTGCCGGCCGCGATTTGGGTGAGGATGTTGGCCGGTGTGAGGCCGGATCGACGTCCGTTGACCAATATGGTCACATTACTGTTTCCCCGGAGCCTGATGGTTCCGGTGGCGTCGGCCGTAACGGAGGGGATGCCGTTGAGTACATCGGCTGCTGCGCCACTTTCCGAAAGGATGTCTGTACCTATGCGGTAAACCTTCTTGTCCAACTGTACGTCGACTGCCGACCGTTTGGCTGTAATCCTCACTGCAGGAAGGGAAATGGTATCGTTTTTCATCGGCGGCGTCCGGATCGCGCCCGTGGAATCGCGCGGGCGCATTACCGGCAACGCCTGACCGTGAACTTCAATGGCCATCAGGCTGGCAACAGCGAAGAGGCAGGTCTGGGCAAATCCGGATCGGACGGGCGCCATTTTCCAATGGGGGCCAATATGGAGTTTGAGCATGCAAGATAATGACACGGCGGTTCTGTTTGGTTCGATGCAAATGAACGCCATCGCAACTGTTGCTCCCCGGCTTTTAGCCAAAGTGCGGATCATGCCCTGTTTAAAACCGGAATCGACCGGGTTCACCGAAAAGGAGGAAGAAATTGTCGAAAGCTGCTTGAAAACGGATGTTGGTCGAATGTTAAAAAACCGAAGGTTTCAAAGGTTAACTTTGATACCCAACTCAGCATCACATACTTCACCAGCCGAAGCATGACCCAACGTTTTTACATGGCAGGCAATCGTTTACTAACGCATATCCTCTTCTGGATCGGATACGTGTTCGTATACACGGGCGTGCACGCGGAAGGGGAAGACGGTCTTTGGGTTTATTTCCGGATAGAACTACAAGGATTACCTGCCGCGATGCTGGTTACCTATGTCAATATTTACTGCCTGTTCCCACGCTTTTTCAAACCGAAAAGGTATATAGCGTATGCGGCCAGTGCGGTGGTGCTGCTGTTCACGGCCGCGCTGCTGAACCGGATCCTGATCGAGCGCTTTATCGAGCCACAGTTTTTCCCGGATACGACTTATTATGAACCCATTTTTGTCTGGTACCTGCTTTTTAAAGGAATGGTATGGTTTCTGGCGCCGGTCCTCTTGTTCACGTTGCTGATCAAGGCCGTGGAGCATTGGGTTGATCAGGAAAGGATTCATCAGGACACCAGGCGGGAAAAACTAGCCGCCGAACTGAACCTGCTCAAAGCGCAGGTACATCCGCATTTCCTTTTCAATACCCTCAACAACCTGTACGCGCTTACGCTGCAATCGGCCCCGGCTGCGCCACAGGTCGTGCTGAAACTCTCCGAACTGATGAGCTATATGCTGTATGAGTCGCAGTCGGAGCTTATTTTGCTGGAAAAGGAAATCGCGCATATCAGCAATTATATGGCGCTCGAAAAACTGCGGTACGGCGATCGGCTGGACGTTTCGCTGACCGCTTCGGGGGAAACGGAAGCCAAAATGATCGCGCCCTTGCTGCTGATCCCTTTCGTCGAGAACGCCTTCAAACATGGGGTAAGTGACGAGATGGATGATGTTTGGGTAACCATCGACCTCAAAGTGAAGGATGGCTGGCTCAGCGTGAAAGTGGAAAACAGCCATGCGGGAGGAGAAAACCGTGACAGCAAGAATAACACTACGGGAGGAATTGGCCTGCAAAATGTAAAACGCAGGCTGGCTTTACTGTATCCGGATGCTCACCAGCTTAGCCATACAAAGGAAGCAGCACATTATACCGTGGACCTTAAAATAAGAATGTAACAACGAATGACGGCAAGTAAAATCAGGTGCCTGGTCGTAGATGACGAACCATTGGCGATATCGGTATTGCAGGATTACATCAGCCAACTGGAAACGCTGACGTTGGTGGGCACCTGTAGGAGTGGGGTGGAAGCATTGCTTTTTTTACAAAAAAACAAAGTAGACCTGCTTTTCCTCGACATTCAAATGCCTAAGCTCACCGGTATCGACTTCCTGAAAACCTTGTCCAACAGGCCAAAGGTGATCTTCACCACGGCCTTCCGTGAATATGCATTGGAAGGCTTCGAATTGAATGTACTGGATTACCTGCTGAAACCGATCCCATTCGACCGATTCCTCATTGCTATCAATAAGTATTATCCGGCTGGTAATGCCGCCCATTCGCTTCCAACAATGCTAATACCAGCCGATCAGGGCAGTACGGGCGAGCCCTTTATTTACCTGAAATCGGATAAGAAAATGGTGAAGGTGTTCCTGTGGGAAATTCTCTACATCGAAAGCCTTAAAGACTACGTTAAAGTAAAGACCGTATCGGGAGAAGTGGTGAGCTACCAACGGATCAGCTACCTGGAAGAGAAATTGCCCGATCGCCGCTTCCTTCGCATCCACCGTGCCTACATTATTGCGACAGACAAGATCCGGTCGTTCAACAGTTCGGTGATCGAAGTGGGTGGCCAGGAGTTGCCCATCGGGCGTCAGTATAAACCGGAGGTGATGAAAGCATTGGGTATGCAGGAATGAACGGCGGAAAGGGCATCCAGGAGGGCACTAAAAGAAAAAAGGTCCACTGTGGAAACAGCTGACCTCTAACGATTGCTTGCCATATGAAAAAAGGTAAAAATCTAAGGAAGGGAGGGTTGCACTTGTCTATCTTTCACTTGTTCTCTCTATCATTTCCTCCGATGAAACAAAGATAGAACAGGAAAACACCCCCACAATACCAAATTGTGGGTCATTTCATGAGCGCAAACAGTACTCCGCCAACCCTAAATGCTTGCCCAGACTGCGTTTCCTGCGCCGAACACCATGACCACCAACCCATTTTCGCATTACTTCAACCGATTGCGCAAGTTTCCGGCACCGCCGGCCCCCAAAAGCCGGTACATTTGAGAACCATGAAACGATACCTCCTTTTGCCAATCGCCTCGCTCCTCTATATCGCCGCAGGTGCGCAGAATGCCAGCCAGCCAACCACATCACGATCAGGCACTTCAAAAGCTGCCCATACCGCTTCGTGGGGCAGCCAGCGAACTGCTGTACAGGTCAGTTTTGCCGGCAGCAGTCAGCGGTTCGACAGGAATACCCTTCCGGCTGTCAAAATCAGCCAAAAATGGACGGCAGCCGGCTGGAAAGGCGAAAAAGTACAAACCCAGCTGCTCATCTGGAGCGCGGGCGCCGTAGCCGATATTCGGGTAGCCACCAGCGACCTGAAAGATAAGCGCGGTAATACTATCTCCAAAAATAACCTGAGCACCGGCTTTGTGCAGTACGTGATGACGGATGAGTTCAGGAATGGATGCGGATACCGCAAACCGGCCGATTTCGACTCTTCGCTCGTGGCCGACATCATTCAAACCGGTAAACCCAGCACGAGCCTGGAGGCCCAAACCGTACAACCTGTTTGGATAAGCATATCCATTCCGGCATCCGCTAAAGCAGGCATTTATACCGGCACAGTTACCGTAGTGGCCGACAAAACCTATAAGCTGCCCGTTTCTCTCACCGTCGTTGACCGGACCCTTCCGGCGCCTGACCAATGGACCTACCAGCTGGACCTTTGGCAACACCCGGCTGCGGTAGCCCGCGTGCACCAGGTAGCCCTGTGGAGCGATGCCCATTTCGACCTGATGAGAAAGTATTATACCATGCTGGCGGCTGCAGGCCAAAAGAACATAACGGCCAGCATCGTACACGAACCCTGGGGCCATCAAACGTATGATGACTATCCAAGTCTCATCAAATGGACGAAAACCCGGGAAGGCAAATGGCAATTCGATTACACCCTGTTCGATAAATACGTGTCGTTTGTGATGAGCTGTGGCATCAAGGGGCGCATCAATTGCTACAGCATGGTGCCCTGGAAGATAGCCTTCACGTATTATGATGAAGCCCTCGGCAGAGATTCGATATTTACGGGCTCTATCGGATCGCCGGAGTACAATGCGTTTTGGCGGCCGATGCTCACCGACTTTACCCAGCACCTCAAAGCAAAGGGCTGGTTCAACATAACCGCCATTGCCATGGACGAAAGGCCGCTGGCAGCCATGCAATCAGTGATTGCGCTGCTGAAATCGGTCGATAAGGACTGGAAGGTGGCCCTGGCCGGCAATTACCACGGCGAGATCGAATCGGACATCGAGGATTACTGCATCGCTTCAGAACAACAATTCCCGGCCGCGGTATTGGCAAAGCGTAAATCGGCCGGTAAGCTGAGCACCTGGTACACCTGCTGTTCGGAGAAATATCCCAATGGCTTTACATTCTCACCGCCCGACGAACACGTGTGGATGGGCTGGTATACGGCTGCTACCGGTATGGACGGTTACCTGCGTTGGGCTTACAACAGCTGGACCAAACAACCGCTTACCGATAGCCGCTTCACGGCCTGGCCGGCGGGCGATACCTACCAGGTATATCCCGGTCCGCTGAGTTCTATCCGTTTCGAGAAGTTGATTGAAGGCATCCAGGATTATGAAAAGATCCAGATCCTCAGGAAGGAATACCGCACCAGGAATCAAACTGCCAGACTGAACGAGCTGGAAACTGCCTTGCAGCAATTCAAGATCAGCAGCCTGGCAAAGACGCCTGCGGCGGAGATGGTGGCGAAAGCGAAAGGGTTGCTGAATCAGTAAAGTCAAGAGCAGGGTAGTGGTCTATGAAATTTGTCAACATGCCAGCTTTTAGCGGTAGTGCCCCTGGATACTGATATATATAAAGAGATTATCTTTTCTTCAAAATAAGTGCACATCGATTTATTACGCCGATGCCGTTTTGTTGTTTCTATTGAAAAGGTTGAGGCTTTATAGATAAAGAAATACATTAGTATCAGCCCTGCAAATTCATGCGGGGCTTCTTTATTTTTTAGGTGCTTGCAAGCGATTAACGCGCATATGTGGCGGCTCTTTATCAGGCAGTCGCCCTTCGAAATAATTTAGTACTAGAATTGCTTTTAACCGAAAGTTTACGTATAATAGTGGTAACTACACCGACAAGAATCTTATATGGAATACATTTCGACATCAGCGCTCGCAAATGAACTAGACATAAGATCAAGTGACTTGTTTGACAAACTGAAAGCGTTTGGTTGGATAGAAAGGAAGAATGATAAATGGACGCTTACCGAGCTTGGAAAACATAAAGGCGGACAGGTACGAAGCAGTCCAAAGTTCGGAGACTACATCGTTTGGCCCGAAAACATTGTCCTAGACAATGGGCAACAACAAGAAAAACCAAAACTGCTTAATGCCACAGCACTTGGCAAGTACTTCAACGTTTCTTCCCAACGAATGAATTTGATTCTATCGGAATTTGGGTGGATAGAAAAAGATATTGCAGGCTGGATAATTACTAAACTCGGCAAAAATGTTGGAGGCAGGCAACTTGAACATGAAACTTCGGGCGGCTCCTATGTTTTATGGCCTGCGAATATTTTGCAAAACAAAAGTTTAGCCGGTGTTT
Organism: Paraflavitalea sp. CAU 1676; assembly: GCF_029223285.1. Lineage (GTDB taxonomy): Bacteria > Bacteroidota > Bacteroidia > Chitinophagales > Chitinophagaceae > Paraflavitalea. The sequence goes on from NZ_JARHUJ010000002.1 coordinate 868,685, forward strand.
TCAATGAAACTCCGCTAGAAAAAGAAACAACCAAGCCTGTTATATCAGTCCAGCAGCAACAGACACAGGTGCCTGTTTCAACCTCAAATAATTTCAGGGACAAGTTTGAAGCTAAACACAGAACCAAGGATGGCCATTTTGTGCGTTCAAGAGCCGAAGTAATCATTGATGACACACTGTATGACTATGGCTTGGTGCATGCCTATGAAAAGAAAGTTCCGATTGAAGAGGAATTGTATACCGACTTCTATTTACCAAATGGTAAAGTCTACATCGAATTTTGGGGCATGGAAAGTGATCCACAATATGTAGAAAGGAAGAAAATAAAATTAGAGATTTATAAGAAATACGATTTGAAACTAATTGAGCTCGACGACAGCGACATCGCCAACCTTGACGACCATTTACCGAGAAAATTATTAAAGTATGGAATCAAGGTATATTGACGGAAGCAACCACTTTATTTTTCCTTCAGCAGATTAAGAATTTCCTGATTTTGCTGGATCATCTTCTCAACCTGTTGATTAAGGCGCTCAACAGTTTTGTTAAAGTCTACCTTCGCCCCATCAATACAGTCTTTACCCTCCAATAGTCGGATTAGGGGTGCTTGTAAAACCTTTGCGATGTCGAGTAACTGGTTAATGGAAAGGCTTGTGCGGCCACTTTCTATAGCACAGTAGCCGCCTTGTGTGATACCCAGCTCAAAAGCCATATATTCCTGGGTGAAATTTTGTAACAGTCGTTGTTCTTTGATACGTTGAATAATGAGTCGGCTTTCAGTTTTCGTTGTTTGCATGACAGCATCCCTTTAATGTTAAAAAAACGAATCGCCCACTGTGGCGACTACATGCCATGCTGTTCAATTATCTGTGGAGCATTCAAATATAAGTCAGCCAATCGAGCTGACAATAATTTAACGCAGAAATCACCACCCGTGAACTTTCACAATCAGTAGGCTGCCTGGCAACTACTCCGCGGGCGGGCCGCGTTCACCCTTATCTTCAGGCCCTCGTTTTGAGATAAGGGTAACTTGTGTATATTTAAGAATTGAGCAACCCCAACCTTATGCAGAACATTGACAAACCAGGGTTATAATATTACCCTTCATTTCAAACAAGAAGCGCTTATGAAAGTACTTACTGAAAAACTGGCTGAATGGACTGATATCGATGGCGCGGAACATCAATTGGCATTGACAATGGGATTAATTAAAGAAGAAGTCGGTTCGTTTCAAGTAGATTTCAAATGGATCTACTGGACCAACAACAGGTATGGCAACGCACTACACGACATACTTATGAAAATGGTTGAAATTGGATTGCTCGAATATGATGTGGAGGAAATGAGGATCAGAGCTGTTCGGGACTTCAAGCTTAAGGGGCAGGGACAAGCATAAATAGGCGAACATTCTACATATCACGCCTGGATACCCGCCACCAACAAATACTTGGAGCCATAGCAGTAATGCTGCGGAGAAAACAAACACAAAACAAACACGAGGAATAAAATGACAAGAAGCTATTATTCAAATTCAATTTTCAACTTCTTGACAGATGACAGTGACAGAATACTGGGACAACTAATCAGAAACCACCATTTCGCAGCAGAAAACTTGCAAAGGAATGCTTGGATAAAGCAAATTGAAATCCTTAAGACTGCGCTAACACCCTTTGAACGGGGGAAAATCTACTTCGAATTCTCCATTCCGAGAATGGGCAAACGCGCTGACAATATCCTCATCATTGAAGATACTATATTCGTGATTGAGTTTAAGATTGGAGAAAGTGAATACCCCAAATATGCCCTAGAACAAACCATTGACTACTGTTTGGACCTACAAAATTTTCACGAAGGGAGTCATCATGAAAAGATAGCACCATTACTTATTTCCACTAAGGCTCCAGAGGTAAATAATACAATTGAATTAAAAGACAACTTATTCGATCCCCTAAAAGGAAACCAAAGCAATATTGCTCACATAATCACTCAAACACTTTCGTTAAAAAGAACAAAAGCAATTAACCCTACGCTTTGGGAAAACTCAATTTATAAGCCAACCCCGACAATTATTGAAGCATCTCAGGCACTTTATAGAGGACATGCTGTTTCTGAGATATCAAGAAGTGATGCGGGGGCGATAAATCTTTCAAAGACGACTGAATGTTTAAATCGCATAATCGAGCACTCAAAAGTAACTGGCGCAAAGTCTATTTGCTTTGTTACAGGGGTTCCGGGAGCTGGCAAGACTTTAGCAGGACTAAACATAGCAAACGAAAGAAGGAAAGCTCACAAAGATGAAAATGCAGTATTTCTATCTGGCAATGGTCCGTTAGTTTACGTTTTGAGAGAAGCATTAGTTAGAGACGAAGTTCAACAAGCAAAAGAAAAAGGAGAGAGATTAACGAAGCGGGAATCCGCAATAAAAGCCAAGGCCTTTATCCAGAACATTCACCACTTCAGGGACGATAATTTAATTTCCACCAAAGCTCCAGATGAAAAGGTTGTAGTTTTCGATGAAGCTCAAAGAGCTTGGTCAAAAGACAAAGCAACATCATTCATGAAATCGAAAGGAAAAGACTTCACCATCTCTGAACCCGAGTACTTAATAGAGGTAATGAATAGGCATGAAACCTATTGTACTATAATCTGCTTGGTGGGAGGCGGACAAGAAATCAACACAGGGGAAGCAGGCCTATCAGAATGGGTAATTGCATTGAAAAGCAAATATCCTGATTGGAATATATTTTATTCAGACCTAATTACTGAAGACTCCAATTATTTAAATGATGAATCACTAAAAAAGTGGATAAAGGATAAAGGGTCCCCAGAGAATGATCTTCATTTATCAGTATCAGTTCGTTCATTTCGTTCGGAACAAATATCACATTTTGTCCATGCAGTTATCGATGGCGATGCGTTGCGGGCAAAATCAATTTTATCTGAAATTGACAACCTATTCCCAATACATGTAACAAGAGATTTTAATATTGCAAAAGATTGGCTACGTAAAATGGCAAAGGGCACTGAAAGAATTGGACTGATTGGTAGCTCTGGCGGCAGAAGACTAAAGCCTTTAGGCATAGATGTAAAAAATGAGATTACAGCAGAAGATTGGTTTTTGAATGGATCTACCGATGTCCGTTCTTCCTATTATTTGGAATTAGTGGCGACAGAATTTGATATACAAGGACTGGAGATTGACTATGCTTGTTTAGCATGGGACATAAACTTCCATTTCGAAGATGGGAAATGGAATTGTCAAACTTTCGAAGGCACAAAATGGAAGAGGATTAATAGCGAAATCGACAAATCATATTTAAGGAACGCTTATAGGGTTTTAATGACAAGAGCAAGACAGGGATTGGTTATCTTTATTCCGCACGGTAACAAAACAGACCATACAAGGCCAATCGAACTCTACGACAGTATATTCAAATTTTTAAGGTCATGTGGTGTAGCTGAAATAAAGTAACAATAATTGCATTTGCAAATCACCCAAACGTCGCAGCTGACCTTACATAAGGGTAATAAAAGAATTCATGCTCAACAAACATATACTTGCACCAGATAAGCTGAACCTGATTATCAAACGATTAACGGCCCTCCTGAGAATCATTTTGATAATCTGCATTTCCTTGTCAATGGCAAGTTTGGTTACCATCATTATCACAGGGGCACAATTCGATGGGGGTTCCGACACGTTTACCTACCTGGACGGCATAGCAATCATCACAGTATTTGCTGGCTTCTATTCATTGTGCTACGGAACTTTTCCGGCTATTTTTGTATTAATTGCCCTCTACTTTCACAATAAACTTAATAAAAACGATTCCTTTCAGCCTATTAAGACGGAGGCAAAATTATTGATACTTAATATGATAATTGTTCTAATGGCAGGATCTGTAATGGCATTCAAATACTATACCCTCCTGGAATGATAAACAGATCGGCTCAAGCGCCCTTCGTTTATAGTTATCAAATTCTGCGCAACCGGTTGAACGCCGCTTTCAATCGATTGCGTGCTGTTACAACGCGCATGGCTACCAGCGTTCGCTATCCATGATCGGTTTTCTTTATTTATCTTATGGTACATTAATAACCAAAACCTATCTGCTCATGAAAAATCTTCAACCCTGCATAGCAGCGTGCCTCCTGCTGCTTTGTACGGCATTTTCACAACGCCTTCACGCACAACAACCCGACAGCACCAAACTTCCCAACTGGGTCAAAATGATGGACGATCCCAAGGTCAATTACTTCGAAGCCGTAAAAGCTTTTGAAACGTACTGGAAGGATAAAACCAAACCCGTAGAAGAAAAAGAGGTCTTCAGCAATTACACGCAAAAGAAGGTAGTAACCATCCGTAAAACCGAGCGGGAAGCCAAAGAGTATGCCTTCGAGTACAAAAAATTCCTGTTCTGGCAACAGCAAACCCTGCCTTATGTGCAGCCCGATGGCAGCATCCTCTCTACAGAAGAAAGACTCCGCATCTTTGAACAGGAAAAGAAAGACCGCCAACGTCGCAGCGGCGGTTCCTAGTTAATCACCAACATACCCATTCCTTACATCATCAGGCCAGGCGCTAAGTCTGTTCACCTGCCCTGTACGCATTGCCGGCTACCTGCCGGGAATCGGTATCTCCATTCCTTAACGGTTCAAAACAATTCAACGATGAAACTTATTGCTTCGATACTCTTGTTATGCCTGCTGTCGTTCCACCATTCCACCCTGGCCCAAACCTGGTCGGAAGTAGGCCCTAAAGCGTTCCCCACCAATATCTCCGGACAAATACATGGCATCGGCCGCGTATGCCAGCTTAAATTTCACGCCACCAATGCCAACCGGTTATACGCCGTAAGTGCCTCCGGTGGCCTATGGATCAGCAATGACGCCGGCGCCAACTGGGTGCGCACCGGCAGCGATACGCAAATACCACAAGGCAGCTCCGCTTCGGTGTGCATCGATTATACGAATGATAATATCCTCTATCTCTCCAGCGGCGATCCCAATTACTACGGTAATGGCTTCGGCATCTGGAAAAGCACCGATGGCGGTACCACCTGGGCTGCTTCCAACGCCGGCATCGGCAACAGGATGGCCCTGGAAATACTCATGAGCCCCACCGATCACAATACCCTCATCGCTGCTACCACCGATGGCATCTGGAAATCGACCGACGCCGGCGTTACCTGGACCGTCAAAAAAAGCGGAGGTGCTTTTAAAGACATGATCTATAAATCCGGTTCCTCCACCATCCTGTATGCAGCAGACAATGCCAGCTTCTGGCGATCGGCCGATAACGGCGAAACCTGGAGCCAGATCACCAGCGTGGCGCCTGCCGCAGGAAATGGAGGCCGCATCGCCGTATCGGCGGCCAACACCAATGTGGTCTACGTTGGCTTTATCGGGTCTAACAACAGTGTGGGAGGTATCATTTACCGGTCTACCGACGGCGGCCTGAACTTTACCCTGCGTAAGGGAGATGTGTCGCCCAACCTGGTAGGTTATGATGCCGGCTCGGGCGGACAGGGCAACTACAATTTTACCATCTTTGCCGACCGCGCCAATGCCGATATTCTTTACCTGGGCGCCCACTGCAACTGGAAAAGCACCGATGGCGGTGCTACCTGGACCAAACTCACCAGCTGGTGGGAGAAATGCCATACCGACATGCACCACATCGTTACCTCGCCCTACAACAACAGCCGCTTATTCAATGCCAACGACGGCGGTGTCTTTTTAAGCACCGATGGCGGTGTAAGCTGGTCTCCCTCGGCCAATGGGTTAAGCGCTACAGAGATCTATCACATGGGCAGCAGCAAGCTGTCGCGCAACATCATCGGCATTGGCACACAGGACAATGGCGAACTGTATTACAACGGCACCACCTGGTATTGCAACCGCGGGGGCGACTGGGGTTCGAAATACGAATTCGACTACGCCAATACCAATGTCGCTTATTATATAGAGAATGCCACACGCCGCGATCTCGTGCTCAATGGTGGTTCTACCGGCATTGGTCTAAGCGTACCGTCGAATAATGATGTATATGCCGTAACGGCCCTCAATACGAGCCTCGCATTTGTGGGACAGGCTACCGCGCTCAGGCGCAGCACCAACCTGCTGACCGCTTCCCCCACCTGGAGCAACCTTGCCACCTTTACCGCCAATATCAAGGCCATTGCTATTGCACCCGACAACAACAACGAAGTATACGTGCTGACCAGCGATGCCAAACTGTATTACTCCAGCAATGCAACAGCAGGCAGTCCGAGCTTTGCACAGGTGTCTACCGTACCCAATAGTGCCGCTACCTTTGGCAACCTGCAGGTGATCAACAGCAATACCAGTATCGTGTACGCAACTGCAGGGGCCAAAATTTACCGGTCAACCAATAAAGGCGTAAGTTGGACAGATGTGAGCGCCGCCTTGCCCAGTGTGAATATCATTGACCTGCAGCACGACAAATTCAGCACCAATGAAAGCATCTACATAGCCACCGCCAAAAGCGTGCAATACCGCAACAGCACCACGGGAACCTGGCAAAACATCTCCGCCGGACTTCCCTCTATTGCCAATATCACCAATCTCCGGCTATTCAATACCACCGCCAACAACAGCGTATTGCGTGTATCCTTCTACGGGCGGGGCGTATGGGAACTGCCGGTCAACAACGATGGTTCGGGCAATCAGCCACCAGCAGTAAGCATTACAGCGCCGGTCAACAACAGTAATTTTGCAGCGCCCGCCAACATTAATTTCACCGTGAATGCCACCGATGCCAATGGCACCATTGCCAAAGTAGAATACTACAACGGGGGTGTAAAGATCGGCGAGAGCAGCACCGCGCCTTTTTCATTTACCTGGAACAACGTAGGCATCGGCTCTTACAGTGTAACAGCCTTCGCCATCGACAACGGGAATGCAGGCACCAACTCGGTACCGGTCAATATTTCGGTGAGCGAATCGCAGGAGCCGTGCCACGCCGCCATTCCCCGCACACAATATAGCGTATACCAGTTCGACAGCCAGGAAACCGTCGGCGAAACAGCACCCGCCACCAATGCGATCGATGGCGACAACAACACGGTCTGGCATACCCAGTGGTACAACGCCACGGCTGCTATGCCACACCATATCTCTATCGACCTGGGGGGCACCTATAACCTCACCAAATTGAGGTACCTGCCACGCCAAAGCAGCTCCAACGGGCGCATCAATGCTTACCAGGTACATACCAGTATCAATGGCAGCTCGTGGACCCTCGTGGCGACCGGCAATTTCACCAACACATCCGCAGCGCAGGATGTTGTATTGAGCGCACCGGTACAGTCTCGCTATGTACGACTGACTGCCACCTCCGAAGTAAGCGGCAATGCCTTTACTACCGTTGCAGAACTCACCTTCTTCGGTTGTCTGGTACCTGCCACCTGCACCACCACCAGCATACCGCGCAGCAATTACAGCGTGAACGGGTTCGACAGCCAGGAAACCACCGGCGAGTCGGCGCCAGCTACCAACGTCATCGATGGCAATAACGCCACCATCTGGCACTCGCAGTGGTATGGATCAACAGCGCCCATGCCGCATTACATTACCATCGACCTGGGTGCCGCCAACCAGCTCACCACCGTAACTTATGTGCCCCGGCAAAGCAGTGCCAACGGAAGGATCAAAAATTACAAGATAGAAGTGAGCGTATTGGGGCAGGCATGGTTTACCGTAGCACAGGGCACCTGGCCCAACAACGCCACTACCCAAACGGTAAGCTTTGGCGCTATACAGGCCAGGTATGTACGATTAACGGCCACTTCCGAAGTAAATAACAACCCCTGGACCTCCGTAGCAGAGTTGTCCTTTGCAGGATGCGGCGCAGCTGCACCGTCGGCGCCTATTGTGTTCAGGACCGTGAAGGGGGACGACCTCGTTTCTTATCCCGTTCCCACGAAAGGTATGGTTACTGTTAAGCTACCTTCTTTACCCGGACGGCGCATCGACCTGGAAGTATTTGACATGCAGGGCAAACTGATGAAAAAAGAGTCGCTGGGGGCAACCAGCCCTACTGTGCAGGTAAACCTGAGCAATATGGCCAGCGGGCAATATATACTGGTGGTAAAAGATGAAAGCGGTACTACTTATACTACGAGACTGCTCAAAGAATAAGCAGCTACCGATCGCAGCATAACGTTATTGAACGTTTGTGCTTTGATTCATTGCACAAACGTTCAATTTCCATTCGCATTACTGATCACGATTTTCGGAATTGATAACACCGGCCCGTATCGTTTATGAGTATTTGTTAGTATATTATGTTTCCAAAACCAAGTCACATGAGAAAATTAACCTTACTCCTCCTGATGGTGGTGCTATGCGGTACTGCCTATTCCCAAACAGACATTTTCACCTTGATGGAAAGAACCGGTTTGCCGCTGCATGTCATTGAGCGGCTGGCGAATCGTTATTTCGACAGCGTAGGCACCGGCAGAGGTACCGGGTATAAACAGTTCCAACGCTGGCTGTATGAAAAGAAATTCCATACCGACGATAAAGGATTTCTCATCGATGCGGAAACGGAAGCCGAGCGCTACAAAGCAGCAAAGGCCATAATGAAGACCCGCACGCAGCAAGCTGCGAGGGGTACGTATGGCACCTGGCTCGAACTGGGCCCCAAAGGCTGGACATACACCAGCGGCTGGAACCCCGGCGTAGGACGTATCACCTCCGTAGCCGTTCATCCTTCCAACCAGAACGTTATTTATGTAAGCTCACCGGGTGGGGGTATCTGGAAAAGCACCAACGCAGGCTCGACCTGGACATCGCTGGTCGATTTTACCTCATCGGCCTGGATGAACATCTTTCATCTTCATATCGATCCCTCCAACCAAAGCAATGTGTACGCAGCCCTGCAGGGTGGAGCCGTCATTAAATCAACCAACGCCGGCGTTAGCTGGTTGGCAACAGGAACCGGCCCTACCTCCGCGAAGAAAGTATTGGTGCATCCTACGAATTCATCTATCGTTTTTGCTACCGGCAGCAACGGTATATTCCGCTCCACTGATGGCGGCACCAACTGGACCACTGTTCATACCGAGGCAAAAGAAGACATCGAGTTTCATCCCACCAATCCCAATATCATGTATGCATCCGGCTCGGGAGGAACAAGCTGTGTATGGCGGTCGACGAACAATGGCGTAACCTGGACGGCCATCACCGTAGCCAACGGTATCACCAACACCGGCCGCACATTGATTGGCGTATCGGTTGCCAATACTGCCGTCGTATATGCGGTGCAGGCAAATGGCAGCCTGTTTGGCAGGATGTATAAATCTACCGACACCGGTAAAACTTATATTACCACTGTAGTAGGCAGCCCGGGCAGCGGCACCAATTATTTTGGCTACGAGACCAATGGCACCGGCACATCGGGCCAGGCTACTTACGATATGGCCATCTGCGTAAACCCTTCCAATATCAATGAAGTGATGATCGGCGGTATCATTTGCTGGAAGAGCACCAATGGCGGCACTTCCTTCGTAGCACAAACCGCCTGGAGTTATCCCAACAGCACGGGCTATAACCACGCCGATGTGCACGCGCTGGAATGGATTGGTACCACCATTTTCTCCGGCAGCGACGGCGGCGTTTATAAAAGCACCAATAGCGGCGGCGACTGGACCGATCTTTCGGCAGGCCTGGGCATCCGGCAATTCTACCGCATCGCCTGCGCCAAAACCGATGCTGATGTTATTACGGGCGGGGCGCAGGATAATGGCTCTTCGTATCGAAGAACAGACAGCTCCTGGAAAGACTGGCTGGGCGCCGATGGCATGGATAATATCATTAGTCCCACCAATGCCAATATATCCATCGGCACATCGCAAAATGGTTCCATTTACAAAACGACCAATGCAGGCCAAACCTATTCCAACCTCACCAAGCCTTCCAACGGCAACTGGGTTACCCCGCTGGTAATGCACCCCACCAACCACAATACGGTGTACGGCGGCTGGACGGGCATTTACAGGTCTGCTAACGGCGGCAGTAGCTGGACAAACATTTCCGGTGGGGTTATCACCGGCATGTTAACCACCCTGGCGGTGGCACCCAGCGATACGCAATATGTGTATGGTTCCATTGGAGCCACGCTATACCGTACGCACAACAACGGCGCTACCTGGGTTACCGTTACTGCTCCTGCCACGATCAACGCCATTTATGTAAGCCCGGTAAATCCCCGGAAAATTTACCTGGCCTGCAACAGCACGACCAACCGGGTGTATGTATCGTCCGATACGGGAAGAACCTTTCAGAATATATCTGCCGGCTTACCAGCGCTTAGTGCGCGATCGGTGGTGGTAGATGACAATGTGCTGGAAGGCATTTATGTGGGCATGAATGTGGGCGTCTATTACCGCGACAATGTCGATACCAATTGGGTAGAACATGCCAGCGGATTGCCCCTGGTAGCCGTGAATGAAGTGGAGATACAAAAATCATCCGGCAAATTACGGGTGGCTACCTATGGCAGAGGCGTTTGGGAAACCAACCTGTGGACGCCCATCCTGGCAGGCACTGTCGATATCACCGACGATGGTGGCATACTGGATGCGCAATATACCAGCGGCTCACCGGCAGGCGAAGAGTTTACCAAAGTGATCGATAACAACAATGCCACCAAGTACCTCACACCCAATTGCTCGGCCTGGATACGCTACACGGCCACGAACAATTATATACCCAAAGGCTATAGCATTGTATCGGGCAACGACTTCCCCGATAGGGACCCGAAGAACTGGACCTTGCAGGCATCTACCAATGGCAGCACCTGGGTAACACTGCATACCGTTACCAATGAGTTCTTCCCTGGTCGCGGGCAGGAAAAGGTGTACACCTTCAACAATACCAATACCTACAAATATTACCATATTACTTTCACCTGCAAAACAGGCAGCACCCTCCAAGTAGCAGAGCTGAAGATCTATGGCGTGCAACAGCCATCTCTGCTGGCCAGGGGATCCACACAGCCCAGCGAGATCGTCGTAGCGCAAAACGAGGCATTGGCAGCATCCGGCATCAAAGCATTCCCCAATCCGGTATCGGGCAGATTAACGATCACCGGATTGAAAGATGCCCGCATGATCGCTTTGTACGACATACATGGTAAGCGCCTGAGGACGGAGCGGGTAGCAGGAACTACTAAAGAACTGGATATGCGCAGATTTGCGACAGGCACTTACCAGTTGATCATTACAGGCCATGACCAGCAGCAAACCAGTATCAGGATTGTAAAGCAATAACAAACAAACCACTCAATCAACGACATGAAATATTATCTGCTCATCCTGGCAGCAGGATTGTGGGCGCCCGTCTATGGCCAGCAAACATCTGCCGACACCACCGGATTATTGGAAGAAGTGATCGTGACAGCCAATAAATTCCCTGAAAATAAAAAGTACGTGGCGCAGCAAACGATCGTGATCGGCAATAAAGAGATTGCCGGGTCGCTCTCGAACAATACGGCCGGACTGCTGGAGCAATCCGGAAAGGTATTTGTGCAACGAAGTCAATTGGGAGGGGGAAGCCCCGTCATCAAAGGATTTGAGGCGAGCCGGATTGTGCTCGTGGTGGATGGCGTGCGGATGAACAATGCGATTTATCGTACAGGGCATTTGCAGAACGTGATCACCATCGATGATGATATACTCGAAAAAGTAGAGATCTATTCCGGCCCGGCCTCTACCATCTACGGTTCCGACGCATTGGGAGGCGTGATCTATTTTCAAACGAAGCAACCGGAATTGGGCCAACTGCGCACCCAGGTATCTTCCCGTTACAGCAGCGCCATGAAAGAGTTTACAGGCCATGTGGATGTAAATGTGGGGACGCGCCGGTTTGCCTCGCTCACATCGTTCAGTTACAGCAACTATGGAGACCTGCGGCAGGGGAGTCACCGAAGAAAAGAATACGGCGAACTGGGGTTGCGCAGGCAATATATTACACCGATCAACGGCATCGATTCCATTATACAAAACGACAATGTCAATCTTCAAAAGTTCAGCAACTACCGCCAGTACGATCTGCTGCAAAAATTCCTGTGGCAGCCGCAGACCGGGCAATCACACGAATTGAACTGGCAATATAGCAATAGCAATGATATACCACGGTACGACCGTTTAACGGACGTGAGGAACGGTAAACTACGGTGGGCGGAGTGGTACTATGGGCCGCAGGAACGATTGATGGCATCGTATCAATTTAATACCCAACACCTGCAGGGCTTCTTTGATCAGCTGAGAACGGGCGCCAGTTACCAGCACATAGAAGAAAGCCGGATGCAGCGAGCCTACAGAAACCCATTACGCGAGAACAGGATAGAGAAAATAGACGTATGGGCATTGAACCTCGACCTGCACAAGACCGCCGGAAATCATGACCTGAGCGTGGGCGCCGACGGTCAGTTCAATTTCCTTCGTTCAACCGCCTTTAACTACAATGTAGCTTCGGGGGCCAAAACGACCGGTATCACCACCCGGTACCCCGACGGAAAGAACAATATGAACTATGCCGGCATCTACGCACAACATGCGTACAGGATTGTACCAGGCAAACTGATCCTTAACGATGGCATACGTTTCAACTACAGCAGCCTCGATGCTAATTTTAAAGATACCTCGTTGCTGCACCTGCCGTATACGAAAGCAACGCAACGTCATTTAACGTATAGCGTCAATGCAGGATTGATCTGGTTGCCCGACGCAGGCAGCAGGATCTCGTTGAATGTCTCCACCGGTTTCCGCTCGCCCAATATCGACGACCTCGCCAAAGTGTTTGAATCTGCCGGCGGCGTGCAATTGGTGGTGCCCAACCCCGACCTCAAGCCGGAGCATACCTGGCAGTTTGATCTTGACCTGAGCAAACGATGGGGGAAATGGCTGGAGCTGGAAGCAAATGCTTTTTATACGATCTTCCGGGATGCCGTAGTGATGGACAGGTTCACGCTGAATGGAGCGTCCAGTATCCTGTATGATGGGAAAATGACGCCTGTTGTAGCCAACCAGAATAAAGCCAAGGCATCGTTGTACGGCGTTCAGGGAGCAGTAAGTCTGCGGCCCGCGCCCTGGCTCAACCTGTATTCTCACCTCACTTTTACCCATGGGCGCTATGAGCAGGCCGGTAAAGCGGAAGTGCCCCTCGATCATATACCGCCGGTATTCGGGAAAACGGGCATTAAGGCCGGTTACAAGATCCTGGAGGCCGAAGTCTATATGCTCTACAACGGAAAGAAGGAACTAAAAGATTACAATCCTTATGGAGAAGATAACCTGCAATACGCCACCCCCGAAGGAATGCCTGCCTGGCAGATACTGAATATAGCTGCCAGTCTGCACCTGCCCGGACAATGGACCTTGCAGTGCGCTGTTGAAAACCTGTTCGACCAGCATTACCGCGTATTCGCTTCCGGTATCAGCGGCGCCGGCAGGAACCTGGTGGTGAAGGTGAAAAAGTCATTTGGTGACCCTGAACCCAAACGACGCAGGACAGAACCTTAGCGTATCTCTACTTAACAACATAGGTAGTTCCACGGTAGGTGATACTGAAAATATTAAGAAGCTTTACTAACCTCGTACCTTGTTTATCGAAATAATCAACTACCCCCCTTTGAAACTGTGTTTGCAGAAATCCAGTTCCTGCCCAATCGCTTATTCTTTTCATGCAATAATAGATCGTATTAAAATGGACTGCTATGACCAGGGAAGTCACTTGTTATATTACCAATAACACGTCTCAGCAAATCAATCTCTTGAACACCAACCTTCAGCATGGTGAATTCAACAATGGAGGGATCAGCCCGCAAACGATTAGCCTAAATGCTGCTGATCAGGAAGTTTTTTACGCGCATAAAACTACAGGATCGGTGTATGGTGTAACCGGGTCGGTTACTTATTCTTTGCCAGATCAGACGCAGATGCAGCTTACTTTCAATTGCCCATTTGCGTCGCAGGGCCCTAACGGCAATTCCAATTGCTGGTTTTATGCGGGATTGCTATTGAACGGTAATTCCTGGACATCTTACTTTCTCACCTGCAGCGTGTTGATCGATGGCCAACCTATGAGTGACGGATTGCCTATCGATGCCTCGTCCGTTGTTGCCAATATAACTATTAATACCAATTAACTTTCCTGACATGGCAGAACCTATATCGGGCCCAGCGAGTATTACCGTAAATGTTACCAACAACACGGGCGGCTGTATCACTTTTAACACGTTGTCTTTTCTATCCGGCAACAATGAGTTTAGCCCCTCGGGCTATCCCCCCATCGTACTCAATACGCTCCAGGCAGGAGGCAGCGCCACGATCTTCTACGCAAATTCCCTGTCAACCTTAATTTTCGTCGGACAGGGCACGCAGGAACAAAATGCTAATCCTATTACAAAAGGTACGGCTACTTTCAACCTGCCGAACGGTTACCCACTGACGATCGATTGGGACCTGGACGCGTCTCAGCCCGAGAGTCCAACGCCAACTATTTCTTCTACCACAACCGATTATGCGTTCACCGGCCTTACGGATCCGGTTAATGAAGGAAGTACCTTCATTTTCAATGTGAGCATCTCAGTGCAGAGCTAATCAGGAACCATGTCAATCAATACATCGAACTGCTGCCGCATGCTGCTTTTCTTAGGGGCGTGCGGACTCGTTACTATTGCCAATGCTCAGCCAAAGAAAACCGTCCCGCACACCTCAACCATTTACAGAGGCCGGGTAAATGGTGATTTCTCTTACAATGCCAACGGCGCTGCCCAATACACCATTCCGCTTCAAATACCCCCTGGTACGGCAGGGGCTCAGCCAGACCTTACCATCACGTACAGTAGCCAAAACAGTAATGGCCTGCTCGGTATGGGTTTTTCTTTAACCGGCTTGTCGGCTGTAAGCCGTACCCGGGCTTCCATAGCAGAAGATGGTTTTGCAGGGGGCATCAATTACGATTCCTGCGACCGGTTTTCGCTGGATGGAAATCGTATGATGAATACCGATCCGGGTGCCGCGACTTATGCTTCGCCAGGTTCGGTATTTATGACCGAACTGCAAACCTGGACAAAACTACAGGCATTCGATAGCTTGGGCAGTGGACCGGCTTATTTCAAGGCATGGCTTAAAAACGGTGCGACTGCCAGTTATGGCGCTACGGCAGATGCCAGTGTTGAGGCCCAGGGGCCTCGTTTTGTTAACGGCCCGCTTACGGGATCTATTAAGAATTGGCTCATCGATCAACTGACAGATCGCAACGGGAATACCATTCGATACACCTATAGCTATTCGCCCACCAATTTAACAGGTAATTTGTTGACGGGTAGTTCAAACAACAGTACTGCCTACCCCAATGCCATATACTACAGTGGAAACCTGTATACCTCATCCAGTGAGCAAAGAAAGATCCAGTTTTATTATGAACCGAGGCAGGACACTTTGTTGTATGGTAGCGGCGGAGCCGAAACGTCGGTGTATTTGCGCTTAAAGGCCATCAGGACCTTTGTTGTGATCGCCAATGATACCGTACCGGTATCGACTTATCTGTTAGGCTACGATAATACGAATTCCGACAAAGTAAGCCGTGTCACATCCATCTACCGGGTAGGGCAGAGGGGCGATTCCACCGTGCCGTTATCGTTTAAGTGGTCGGATGGACCCGATGGTTTGGTGCAGGCGCCCGGTCAATGGACAGGGCCTGGCGCAGCTACCGGAGGATACGTTGCCGACTTAAACCGTGATGGTAAAACAGATCTGATACCTGCTCAGCAAAACATGATCAATGCCATCTATTTATCGACAAGCCGGGGATTCTCCCAAGTTTCATTAAGTCAGCCGTTGCTGGTTAATAAGACCAGTTACCTCGCCGACTATAATGCTGATGGCTATCCCGACTTATTGGTGGCCACCGGCGGAGCCGGCAATATTTATTATGGCAACGGTGCGGGTTTTGCTCCTGGCGTTGCAGTGAACGGACTGCAAATAGACCCTGCTTGCACCAATTGTACCTGGACGGCCGATTTCAATGGAGATGGCAGGGCCGACGTGCTGACAGTTTCCGGTAACCTGACCACGCTACACCTGGCAGATACCGTAAACTTTCTTCCTCCCATCAATATCAGCGGCCTGTCATTGACCCCATCGCAGATATGGGTGGCCGATTTCAACGCAGACGGGCAGGCAGACGTTTTGTCTACCGGCGTGAATGCCGGTAACCTGTATCTGTCGGATTTTTCACATTCGGGGAGTTTCAGGCCTGTCATTGCTACCGTGTCCATGAATGTGAGCCCACAGCCTGCCAATAACCTCGTGGCCGACTTTAACGCCGACGGCCTGGCAGATATACTCACCCATGTAAATAACCTGTACAGTCTCTATTTATCGAACGGGTATGGTTTTGATTCAGCGCGTTCTATCACCAACGTTAACCTCAATATCAGTCAAAACTGGCTGAGCGATTTTAATGGCGATGGCTGCATGGATTTTTACGCGTTGATGGGCGATTCCGCCGCTATTTATTATTACTACGGAACCGGTTTTACCCGCCGTAATGCGTCGTCTCCAGCCTTGATCGCTACTGGTACCTGGTCGGGCGATTTTAATGGTGATGGCATTGCCGACTTATTTGCAGCCAACACCAATACCATGTACTTTGGTGCGGGTACCCAATCGGCAGAGCCCGCACTGGTTAACCAGGTGCCTGGTTTACTTACCCGGATTGACAATGGTATACATGGCTCCATTAAATTTGAATTCCGGCCCATGTCCGATTCCCTGATCTACCGCCCGACCGGCATACAACAAGCGAGCGGATTGGAAGGACTTAGTACACAGAATAATTTTAATGCCGTGCCGCTGTCTCCGGTGCAGGTAAGCCAGTATCCATATGTTCAAACACAGAATTCGCTGTATTTGCTGGCCGCCTATCGTCTTTCCGATGGTTACCATGACAGTTATCACTATAAATTCAATTACCAGGGGTCGCTGCAGGATCTTGACGGGTACGGGTGGCTGGGGTTTTCATCAGTCACCGAAGTTGACAGCGCCGCCAACAATATTTTCCAAAACAACTACCTGCAACCTTACCCATTTACCGGAAAAAAAGCTTCGAAGGTCAAAACGGATCTCAGCGGCCAACTGCTTCGCGTGGTGCGTAACCAGTACAGCAGTTCGAATAACCCGGTTTATAGTGGTTCTCCCGTTTACCAGGTTACGCAAAGCCAGGCAAGGCAGGATTTTTATGAAAACGGCGCGTTTGCCTTTACGCTCGGTACCAATTACGGCTATGATCGTTTTGGCAATGTCGTCCGGGAGGCCCTGTTGAATGATACCTCCGAACCCCTCAATACGATCTATACCAACTCCATGTATGTGAACGATACCCTGGGTTGGCATATCGGGTTTACAAAGTCGTCTGTTAAATCGCCCGATAGCCTTGGCGCAACGCCGCTGCAGCAATCGGCATTTCAGTATGATACGGTAAGGTATAACCTGCTGGCAGAAAACCAGTGGCTCAATACCAATAATTCCTGGCTATCGCATCAATACCAGTACGATGCCTATGGCAACCGGAGCTGGCAGGTGAATGAATCGGGCGACACCACCTGGATGTATACGGATTCTATCTATCACAGTTTTACCGATAAGGTCGTTTCTCCGCCCGATGCATCGGGCAAGCGGCTGGTGATGTATGCAAGATTTGATCCGGCTTTTGGCGTTATGACGCAATCTGTGGATGCAAATGGCAACCTCTTTACCATTGGGCTCGATCAATTTGGCCAGGATAGTTTGCGCACCGGGCCTGCGCCATCGGGAACGCAAAAAGTGATCACCCGGGTGATCTATCAATTGCGGGATACCGCAGGATTTATAGTGCGGTCGTTGTCCAGGAGACATTGGGAGGGGAATAGCTGGGATTCTACCTATAAAATCTATGACGGTTTGTCGCGGGAAATTGGCTATGGCTGGAGGGGAAGCCAACAGCAGGCAGTTTTTGAGAAAAAAGAGTACAATAGCAATAACCTGGTTACCCGCCATAGCTTACCTTATTTTGCCGGCGCAAAACCGAAATGGGTTACCAATACCTACGACCCGAACCAACGAATACTTACCACCAGGATCCCCTTCACGGATAGTGCCGATGTAACAACCCAATATGCCTATAGTGGGAAGCAGATCAGCATGACCGAAGCGGCCGGAACAAAAGAGGCAGCACAGAGCAGCCGGGTTTTTGATTACTTCAATGGCAACCAGGCCATCGTTCAGGTGAAGGATGCCAACGGTTTGTTGACGGTGCTGAACTATGATCTGCTGGGCCGCCTTTCCATGGTGACCGACCCCGGGAAACTTGTCACCGGTTATGGCTATAATTCTATTGGTGACATGGTCAGTTTATCAAATCCTGCTTCCGGCAATACAGCCGTACTCTATAATTATGCAGGGCGGCAGCGAACCGTTGTTATGAACGCCGGTGATAGCATTTGGCTGGAGTACGATGCACTGAATCGAAAAACAGCCTGGTATAGCCGGTCAGGGGCCTATTATTATCAGTATGATCTTGCCGGGTCCCAAAACGGAAACGCCAACCTGTGCAGGGTATACATGCCTGATAGCAGTTGTTATTATTCTTTTGGGTACAATGCATTTGGTCAGCTTACCAACACCCGAATGCATATTGCCGGTAAGGTATTTGATCAAAAGATGCGCTACCTGCCGGATTTGAGTCCCGATCATTTGATCTATCCCGACAGTTCGCAGTTGACGTATCACTATTATCCCTATGGTTTTCTGGAGAAGGTGAAATGGAAGCAAAAACTTCCCCATGCGCAAAGCGAAAAGGAGATATTCCGGTTGAATAAATTCGATGCAGCAGGAAACATCACCAACATGGTGTATGGCAATGGTGTTAGAAAGATTGCCGGATTTTATCCATTTGGGATACTCAAGGCGTACCAGGTGCTGTCGCCTTTCGGTATGCCGGTCACCAGCATGAAATACCGGTGGAACTTTCTTCATCAATTGAGCGGCATTGAAGATCAATTGGATCATAGCAAATCCGAACACTATCACTTTCAGCCCAATGGTCAGCTCGACAGTGCCCGGGGACCTTATGGGCTGGAGACATATAGCTATGACTCCTCCGGCAGTTTGGTGCAAAAAGGGGCCGACCAGTTTATCTACAACAATTACCAGGTTCAATCGGGCATGCGGGGAGGCAAAACGTTCTTTAACCTGACCTATGACGGCAATGGTAACCGTTATCAATTAACCAGGACCGACAGCAGTAGTCCGGCTACGACCCGCTATGTCTTTGACAATTGGAACCGGCTGAAGGCGCTTGTGTCCAATGCCGATACGATCTTTAGGTTTACGTACGATATGCAGGGTCGACGATTAAGCAAAACGGATGTCCGTTCCGGGACCACCACCTACTATATATCGCCCCAATTTGAATGGAATGCAGGAAGCCAACGCAGCTCCCAGACCGCCTATATATCGACGGGAGGAGGGAGAGTGGCAGAGATATCCAGCAGTTATCCTGCCTTACCGGCAGCAAAAGGGAAACAATATAGGATCTCCGATGGCCTGTTTTATTACCACCAGGATTTTCTTAATAACACGAAACAGGTAACGGATGCCACCGGGAAAACGCGGTACAAAGTTTCTTATAAGCCCTATGGAACACAGTACGGGGAAAGCGGTAAAAACCTGGTACGTTACCATTTTGGCGGAAAGGAACTGGATGAAAGCGGTCTTAATTATTTTGAGGCGCGCTATTACGATACACTGACCGGTAGGTTTATATCGGCCGACGACCGTACGGGTGGATCTCTTGGAATGCCGGGCATCTATAATCGCTATGCGTATGTTTCCAATAATCCGGTCCAGAACATGGATCCTACCGGTCACTTTTTAAGTACTGTAGCTATTAACGTGCTAATGGGGATTGTGGATCTCGCAGATCCGGAGGGAGCCCTGGCCCTTACCGCCATCGAACAAGACCTGACCTGGCATGAATTGGAGAATATGGGTCGTCACGAAATCGGCCACGATTTTTACAATGAACTTAGAGCTACTTCGCTCCACGCACCGCAGGAAATGCGTGGAACGTACAGAGAGGCATACATGGCGCAGCGGGCGATCTTGCACGATATAGCCAATCTCCCCGTTGCGCCAATGGATCACGGTTACCTGAATGTAGCCAGATATGGGAGAGATGCCTTTGGAACCAGGGTGTTTTTTAATACCGCGCCAAATAATTTGGAGGCCGAAATATTGACCAGGAACATAGGGTTACATAATCCCGGTAACATTTGGCTGCACAATATAGAGGAGGTAGGACAGGCGATCAACACCGGCAACCAGTTCAAGTTTACGCTTTCGACAGAGGATTTCAGGATCAAGATTAGCAATGATTTTATGACTCACGCGGCGCTGGAAGGCAATGGCGGGCCAGTGTATACAGCCGGGATGGTACAGCGGGTGGGCAATGTATTAAGGGTGCTGAATCACAGCGGACATTATCGACCAACCCTGGAGTCTTTACGGATGGCGGATGCCTGGTGGAATGTGATGAGACAAAATGAGGATTTGCAATTTCAAATTATCGAGCATGCACTTCATAACTAAATCACTTCCCGTACAACGGCTTCCGGTCATAGGGCGTGGCGCCCATGGAGTAGCCTTGGATGCAGGAGCGGCCGTGCTTAAACTCACCAACAGTGAGAAAGAATATGCAGCAGCGTGTCGGCTCATGGAAGAAACTCCGTCATGGTCATGTCGCATCTTCGATACCTGGCGCTATCAAACTGACATGTATGGAGTCTTAAAGGAAAAGGTAACTCCGGTTAAATTTGGAACCAGCTATCCATCAGACGAAGGTTGTTTTCATGGTATGCCCTGGCATGCCGGTGAATTTGAAAACCTGGCGAGTTGCCCGGCGGAGTACAATGGAGAGCCCAGACGGCATCTGGGGAACCGTGTTTTCTCTATTCAGCGGCTGGAAGCCGAAAAAATAGATTTTCTGGCATCTCTTTACCCAAGTGAAAATGAGCAGGCCTGTTTTCGCTGGTTTGTGAACGCATTCTGGCAGGTAAAAGAGGCCGGCTATGCCACGGGCGATCTCTGGTCCAACATCGCCCGGACGGATGCTGGAACATTTGTGTTCTATGATATCATGCTGTTGTGATCATTACCGTATCCTCAACTCTTCAAACTTTCTCCCCAATCCATCCCAACTTATCATCAATTAGTGCATCTTGCGCCCAAATGGGGGTAATAGGAATTATCTTGCCCCCCGCGCGCGAGACATGGCATGGAAACTTCCTCAATATAGTGGCAAAGATTACTTCGTACTGGCTTTGTGCGTGGCACCCTTTGCCGTGATCATCAACGCCCTCATGCTGGGCACCCGCTATTTTACCGACTACAGGATCCTGCTGACGGCCACTCCGCTCGCCGCCGCCGATTTTTCGATCGGCTTCGTACTGTGCTGCATCATCGGCGTGTGGCTGCGCCGCCAGTACAAGCAGGAAGAAGGCATCAGCCACCGGATGCTCGTCATGATCGCCCTTTTCATGGTCATGACCGTCATCTTCCTCTTCATGCTGTTCAAGGTCTATGAGCAGATTGCCCTTTATCAATACCATTTCGACCTCACCGACTTTGTTTGGGCCTGCATCGGTACCGGCATCTTCGTCATCTTCATCACCTTCGTGCTGGAAGGTATTGCCCGCTACGAGATCTGGAAACTCAAGATGGAGGAGAACGAACAACTCAGCAGGGCCAGCACGCAAAACAGGCTCCAAAGCCTCAAAAGCCAGGTGAACCCCCACTTCCTGTTCAACAGCCTCAACTCCCTCTCGAGCCTCATCGATGAAGACGAAGACAAAGCCGAGAAGTTTCTCGATGAAATGAGCAAAGTATATCGCTACATGCTGCGCAATGAAGAAGGGGAGATGGTGACCCTCAGCGCGGAACTTCGCTTTATCAACTCTTATTACTACCTGCTGAAAACAAGGTATGGCGATGGCCTGCAGATCGTCGTTGATGCAGGTAACGAACAACTTCACCAATGGCTGCCGCCGTTGACGCTGCAAACCATTGTCGAAAATGCCTTCACCCAAAACGTGATGACCCGCCAGCATCCGCTGCGCATCGACATCACGACGACCAATAATACCGTGATCGTGCGCAACAACGTGCAGCCCAAACTCAGGACCAATGAACACGATACCGAAACCGGCATCGACAACCTCGTAACCAGGTATCAATTGCTGCACCAGGCCCAGATCGACATTACCGACAACGACCAGGAGCGGATCATCCGCCTGCCCCTGTTCGATCATCAACAGGAGGTGCCCCTATGAGCCTGAAACCCTTACCTCGGCTGAAGCTATACACCTTCCTGCTCTCTATGCCGGTGATAGACCTGGCGATCAACCAGATACTGTACGGCGCCCGGCTCTGGAGCGAGTGGCGCATATGGGCGCTTTCGTTTCCGCTGGTCTTTGTTTTGGGTGGCCTCTCCTGGTATTCCCGCATCACGGCTTCAGGTAGGATCGACAAACGATTTCCGGAACTTGACCAAACCTGGAAACGCCTGCGCTATAAAATGTTGCTGAGCGTACTGTCGATGATGACCTCCGTAACGGTGGTGCTTACGCTCTACAGCCTCTTGCACATTCATGGTTATCATTTCCGTCCGGCCGATGTATGGAAGGGAGCGATCCTGGCCCTTTCCGTAAATATTCTGTTTGAGACCCTCTATGATGCCGACCATGCGATTGCCCGCTACAAAGCGGCGGAAGAAGAAAAAGAAATGCTGCGGCAAGCCAATTTCCGGGAAGAGCTGGACGCCCTGAAGAACCAGGTGAACCCCCACTTTCTGTTCAATTGCTTCAATACGCTTTCGTCACTGATCCACGAAGACAAGCCACGGGCCGACCGCTTCCTGAATGAACTCAGTAAAGTATATAGGTATTTGCTGAAGAATAACGAGGTAGGGCTCAGTACCGTAGCCAGTGAACTGCGTTTTGTGGACTCGTACTTCCAACTGCTGCAAACCCGTTATGGAGAAGGTATACAACTACAGGTGGAGCCCGATGCCCGCTATACCAACTGGCTGCTGCCTTCGCTGAGTCTGCAATTGCTGATCGAAAATGCCGTCAAGCACAACATCGTTTCCAAAACACAACCCTTGCTCATCCGACTATATTTCCGCGACAGCCGCCTCATAGTAACCAACAACCTCCAGCGCCGTATGGCCAAGATGCCGAGCAGCAAGATCGGCCTGCGAAACATTCAACTCAAGTACGCGTTGCTCCAATACCCCAGCTTTACACTCACGGAAACCGAAGGTGCCTTCACCGTGAGTCTGCCCCTGTTGCCCGAACAACTGGGCCTGGCCCTGGGCAGTCAGAAAAAATAATTGTCCTCTTTCGGAGCATTGGAGAACTTGTGTATATTTAGGAGTTGGTGGCTATGCAGATGGAACATTCGAAGAAACATAATAAGACAATACAGACAGTTTTCTGGACAGCAGTCATATCCTCCTGGGTGATGTTCCTGTTTTTCTTTTCCATTCCGTTCGGCCTTTTGATCTGGATTGGTGCATTGATTTGTTTGTTCATCAAAAAAAGCAAGCTCAAATGGTATTTACTGCTGATATCTTCATGGACACTTATACCCGTTTGGAGTTTTGTATCTGGGACTAGAGACTACTTTCAAGGTAATGCAGCTATTGAAACTTTCGGACTGCCAGGTAGAGAATTTTATAACCTTGACCCAGACTTAAGAGTATGGAATTCTACTTCCGGTTGTATTGTTATGGGGTTTGAACCGTTTACACAAATACCGAATAATTTAGCCGTAAGGTTTTGGACATCATTGCTAGGGATACAGAAAGGAGCTTACACAGGGGCTTACCCGACAAAGGAGCAGGCAAAAGAAATGGTAAGCAATGGCGAACAGGCAAGTGTGTCGAAACAGGTTGATGTTTACGTTCTTTCCTATAAGAACCAATATTTAACTTTGCGATCGCATCATTATAGTGACATAGTCGTGCTTCAAAAAACTTCGACTGTAAGAGCTACTGTTGTCAATAACGAATGCTTGCTAATAGAAACAACACCTGATAGCACTCAACGAGTAATCATGCTTGCCGAAAAAAGCAACGGAAGGATATTTGCAAGGTATTATGAGAATCAAACACGCTAATGTGTAAACACCGCCACACCATGCAATTTACGGTTGACCAATTAACAAAGAACATAACCAACGTCGACATCAGTGAAATACTCACTTGCTGGCGTTGGAAGGTGGCAGACATGAAAGCTGTAGTTTCCATTTCGTGCCTGGGCGACATTTTCTTTTTGGGGAATGATGACAATCTATACTGGCTTCAAACGGACACGGGCGACCTCACGAAAATTGCCAACTCGATCGAACAGTACCAACAGTTCCTGGGCGACGAAGAGAAGATTGACAATTGGTTTCTTCCCTTGTTTATTGGAGAACTGCAATCCGCCGGGAAGACCTTACAGGAAAACGAAGTTTACAGTTATATAAAACCTCCCGTTTTAGGCGGTGAATATTCAATCGACAATATTGAAGTGACCGACATGAGTGTCCATTTTGCTGTAACCGGACAAATATATGAGCAGATCAATGATCTGCCGGACGGAGCTCGCGTTAAAATCAAATTCGAATAGTGAAATTGTGTCGCATAACTACTTAATTTCAATTAAACCATAAAAGTGATTCAAAAACAAATATTTACTTTTCTTCTTTTGCTATCGGCAACATTGTCATTTGCCCAGGATTCGGGAATACAAAAAAAGTTAATAGGAAGTTGGATTTATAATGGACTCGAATATCCGGAATCTCTTGACCTAACTGATAAAGTCAAACTTGAAAAAGCTGACATGGATAATCGAAATTTGATTTTGACTTTCTCCAACGACGGCAAGTATGTAGTATGGAATAAAACTAAAGGAAAAGACCGTCCTTTCGCAAAAGGTATATTGAAGTTGACCAACAAGGGACGACATCTGAAGATCGATGGATTGGAAGGCGATATCGTGACCATAGACCAGGAGTTTCTTACATTAAGTCACCCTGATCGACCAAATATGAAATTTAAAAGATATACGCCTTAGAGCCTATTTAATCATTAACATATGTCGACCAACCACGAACACAACTGCAATGACAATAAAGATTTCGGCTCCGACATTGAAAAATTCGGCTGGGTAGTTATAATGATTGAGGCAACAGACTATCTGCCTTCCTTCGCTTACACGATCGGACTTTGGAAGAACTACCGTCACCCGGAAATTATTTCGTTCGGACTAACGATCCGGACCTTACACCTAATTCTCAATGATGCAGGAGCCATAGCAAAAGCAGGACAGGCAATAGAGACCGGCAAATCCTATAGCGACTTTTTTAAATGCGGCGAAACTCAATTCTTACAAGTTGACAACAGAAATATTGCCGACTATTTTGGTCAGGCAATAAACCTTTACAATACTGAAGACTTCCCGGCCTTACAACTTG
Organism: Paraflavitalea sp. CAU 1676; assembly: GCF_029223285.1. Lineage (GTDB taxonomy): Bacteria > Bacteroidota > Bacteroidia > Chitinophagales > Chitinophagaceae > Paraflavitalea. The sequence goes on from NZ_JARHUJ010000002.1 coordinate 894,277, forward strand.
TTTGGACCGACAGAAACGGCAAATATCCCTGGGAAAAAGACTATGAAGAGGAATTTGAGTTCAGACAACCACTGCTTGATAGAAATGCTGACTTCAAGTTCCGTGAGGCAAAAAACCTGGGCATTTTTACGACCCGTCAGTGGTTGGATCTTAAGCGCCCAATTCTTCGGGTGGTGCACGATCACGACGGCGACTGGCAATTCCTGACAGACGACCAAATGCCCGAGGATGCAAGACTAGTTGCATTGGAGCAAATGACCATTCGCGACAAAACGCTCAATGAGGTTTTCAATCTTGACTATGGAGAATCAGCAGAGAGAGAGTACATCGGCGGAGAATGGACTCGTTCAAAAACTGAGGAGGATGAAGAAGAGGAAGTCGAAGAATAAGTGGGCAACCCGAACAACTGGACTGGGCTGCTTCCCAAATCCCTCTTGATTTTTTAAAGACCACATCTTAATTTAGACATCAATGTCAAAACTTGGTTGTGTTTGCGGACACACAATTGCTGATACATCAGACAATATCTCTTACAAAGCTGTATTTTATAGAGATCAGGACCTCAATACGCTATCGGACGAATACGCCTCCGACATAGATTCGTTCATCGAAGCAATAAAAAATAACAGAAGGGAGGACTGGATTAGAGCATATTTTTCTGATCGTTATCCAGTGGACCTACTTAATTCATCTATTATTGTTGATATTATTTCAAAATGCGCCAGGCCTTTCGAGAGCGACATTTATCAATGCGAGCATTGCGGGCGTATAAAAATTCAGGTGCAGGACAAAAACCGGTTTACATCGTTTTTGCCAGAAGACGATCATCATCGGGACATTTTCAAAAGTTTTAGAAAAGCTGGTGACGCAACTTAGTTCGCCTTTTACGAACTGGGCAATAATTTGTTGGGAGTCTACCAGAGCGACAATGAACAATTATAGCCTCGCCCCCGGCAGCCATAAAAGTGATCACCTACCATACAACCCTGCATGGCTATATCAACGGGAGGTGATCCTGAATAACAAATTGGTCGCCGTCAGTTACTCACAACCCCAGAGCAATCCGCTCCGCTTATAATCGCCCATTTTGTAGGTGATGAGGTTTTTGAGGATATGATAGTTCGACCCGCCAAAAGGAGCACGGTTGAAGTTGAGCAGATCGTCGGGATGCATGGCCGTCATCACCGTCATCACTTTTTGGGTATTCCAGGGGTTTACCCAACTGGAGAGCAATGCATAACCTTTACCCTCGTACATTTTTGTCCCGATGACACCTTGTTCGGTGATCTTGACCGGCAGCTGCTGCATCACCTTTTCCACGATCGAATTGCCCGAAGGGGTGCCCACTACAAACAGGTTGTACTGGCTCAGGTCATAGTGCTGAACCTCGGCATCGGTGATCAGGGTTCCTTTGGCCATATTGGGGATGATCTTTACAAAACCTTTGATAAAGGTCTTCAGCCGCGCATCGGCCGCTGTATCGCTTTCGTGCGATGAGAGGATGATCAATACGCTGTCTTTCCTGAATACCTCGGAGATCGTAGGTATCTTGTCGACATCCGGTTTCCGGATAGCTTCTGTAGCAGCCATCCACTGGTCGATATCGGCAGGGGTTACTTTCGTTAGCGCTTCCACAATGCGCGGCATAAAGTCTTCGAGGGTTGGGTAGGTGGCCCTGTTGGCCTCGTATTCCTTCAACGCGTCGAGGATGGGGTACAGGTAGATCCAGCGGCGGCCCTTTTGAGGTCGCACATAGTTCTGCTCCGCAAAAGCTTCCCCAAACTTCTGCGCCGCCAGCCGGCAGGCGATGGCTTCGGTTAGATGTTCTTTAACCACAGCGCCCCAATCGGCATAAGCCTGCGCTTTCATAGATTCTTTGATGGGTTCATGTAAGTGAGAGAGCGCCGCCAATTGATCGGCATAAGGCTGCTTTTCGCAAGCCGGGTTGGCAAAGGAATGACCAAACTCGTGCCAGATGAGGTTGTACAACCTCGACTGATCGAAAGTAGGTATGCGCATATAACTCTTCTGTGGCGCGATCACCGCATACAATTCCCGGCCTTTGGCCGTGCGCATACGGGGACCGAAATTGCCCCAGCCAAAGAAATTGAGGATGAGGTTGAACTGCACCTGCTCCTTTGAGTTTACGCCATAGTAGTTGAGCACCCGTTCCTTTTCTTTGAAATTGTCGAGGTTGAATTGCAGGTTGCGGAGACTGATATTGTAAAACGCTTCATTGCTATTGAAGAATTGTACATAGCTGGTCTCTTCCACAAATTGCTTCATCAACAAGCGGAAAGAATCGAGCTTGCTATCATTGCGCCGTTCGTACACCAGGTCGCTGCGCCATTCGAAAGTATTCGTGAGGTGCAATAAGAACCAGATGGGCGCGTCGATGGTATTGAACAGTTTACCGCTCTTCAGGTTTTGCTCCGCATACACCATTAAGGGATGTGTTTTGTATTTCGATAGCTCCTGGTCTACCTTCAACTTATAGTCGATGTCGACATAATTGGTGAGCGGCATACCAGAGGCCAGTACAACGGCCTGGTACAATTCGATACGCGGATCGACACTGAACTTCACCCCGCCATAGTCGAAACTAAAACTCTTGAAACGCTCCCTTTGACCGGGATCCGAAAACACCGGCCCTGATAATGCCAAACAAAGGGCCATGGCCAGCCAGTTCCTGAAATTGTTCATGCTATACTTTTTTTTGAAAATGAAAAGATGCCGGCATTGGTTGCAGTAATGCCAGTAAGACCGGTCGCAAATGTAGCCGATACACCAGGGCTGAAATTGTAAAAATCATGCATTTTTACCCGCGTGGTATCAGGATCAGTTCGTTTTGCACCAGGGTGGTGATTTGGGGAATGAGGCCCGGATTGTAATCGGCGAACAAGGTGAAGTCTTTGATAAAATGCGATTGATCGTAATAGCCGAGCTCATGCGCCAGGTCGGTAAGGCTGCGATAGCTACGCTGCTGCAGGGCCCGAAGCGCCCGGCGGAACCGGATCACTTTGAGGTATTCTTTGGGCGCCTGACCAACATACTGTTTAAACTGCCGGTATAAGGTGGAAGTGTCTTTGTATTCTGTGGCCGCCAGCGACACCACGCGTGCGTTGGGTTCCTGGCATTCGAGGTGCAACAAAAAGCGGTCTACATAAGGCTGCCGGTTGCCACACTGCAGCGCCTTGCCTAGAAAGCCATCCAGTATCCCTACACGATCATCGGGCTGATCGGTAGCGAAGACTTGCTCTATGAGGTCGTTGGCCAGCCGCCCGAAGATCATCCCCAACACGTCGGTCTCTGGCAACAGCTCCGCATAGGGGATCTTTGTAAATCGTCGCAGACCACCCGCCGGGAAGATCACCGATACCTGGTCCATTTCGCCTTCTACGAGCACATCAAAGGGTCTTTTATGAAAACCCCAGAGGCGGCTATGCACCTGCCTGCCTGGTTGTATTTGGCAATGGTTTTCGGTGGGGGAGAGCTGCCGGGTGATCGTATTGGCCTTGTAGATGGATAAGCAAAGGTTGGCAGCGGGCAAAGACTGGTAGTGGTAGTGTTGAGCAGCCCGTTGGGTAGTAAAGATATAGTACAGGCCCAAATCCTGTAGCGCTTTCACAGCCGGGTACTTGATGATGATGTTCATGGGTTACGAATCGAGCTTCTGTAAGAAATGCCTTGCCTTTGCTGATGAGGGATTGTTTGCCTAATGACAGGCTAAAGTAACAAATGTTGCACGGGTATCCATTTCCAATACGCAAACCGGCTACGTAGTGCGCATCACTGGGTTTCTGTCTTACATACTAAAGATCTTCTCCAGTTCAATGACATGTTTACCGTCGCCCAGTACTTTCGGCGCTTTGGCCATTTTGCCGGCAAGCACATCGGTAGGCATAGGTTTGAACTTCCGGATGATCCCCACGGCATTCAGGAACTTCAACATACCGGCCATCATCCGCTCGGCCACCCGGTCGGAATCTTTCCGCAGTAACAAGCCTGGCTTGAAAATAATGAGCTGATCAAAGGCCAGGCCGGTCATCAGATCTTCCAACTGGCCCTTCATGCGGGAGTAAAAGACCTTGCTGCTGGCGGCGGCACCATAGGCCGACAATAACACGGTGCTGCGCACGCCGTTCTGTTTGGCGATCGCGGCAAACCGGGCGGGTATCTCGTAATCGATCTGCCACTGTTTTTCTTTGGTGCCTGCTGTTTTGAGGGTGGTACCCAGGCAGGAAAACCAAACATCGCCCTTGATGTGGTCCGACACTGCTTCAAGCTGGTCAAAGTTGGTAATGATCTCGCTCAGTTTAGGGTGCTTCAATCCGCTGGCGCGGCGCACAAACAACACCACGGCCGTGTAATCCTTATCTTCCAATAACACCTTAACCAGGTCTTTTCCGGTGGCGCCGGTGGCACCGATGATCAATGCTTTCATTCAATTGGTTTTTAGTCTGCTCTTTTCTTTTGAACTCCTCCGCCAGCTTTCCTGACATTTTCCAAATTTCCCACCATTGCCTCAATAGTGCAAAAATAAACATAGGAGGTTGCTTATGGAATTTTATGGCTGCTGCATCTCATGTCCTTCTTCTACAAACCTCCCTTCCTCGCACAGGTACACGTAGTTATATGCTACATTTTTCTTTGTTTTAACAAAAATTGTGTGGTTATTTTTTGAATATATTATTTTTTCTGATCAACTTTATGACGGTATCGAAAACGTTCATGAACCAACGAAATCCGGCATCAGGCCAAACATATACAACCGCCGGACGCAAAAAATACCCGAATAAGATCAATTAAAAAATAGTTTACTATTTCTTATGGATTCTTTCAAGGGCAGCATCTTATAAATAGGACACCGGTATTCTCTACTTGCACCAATCCTTTTGACTAAAGTTTTACGCGTCTCTTCTTCTCTTCTCTCGCCCGAAGCCGGCAGTTAGCCAGGTTTCAGGCTCATGGCTAAGACTCTCTATTAGTAGCATTTCAGCACAACAGGCGGCCCGCTGCCCATAGGGCATGCAGCACCGCATCTGACCGATGTAATACCATCTGAGTAAACCGTTGCATAAACAGCGGGGTCGCACTGTTGTGCCTTTTTAAAACACTTTTATTCATTAAAAACTGTAATGTATGAACCAACTTCAACCACGCGTTCGCTTGTTTTCTGAAAGACATGGTCTGGCCCCCGAAAAAGCACCCTACCAGGAAGATTCGCTGGACGATGAGCTGCGGCACGCCTTATGGAATGCTGCATTCAAACACATTTTTTTCCTGTTCGAGCCCGATGTCAAGGAAGAATACAAACACCGTACTGCCATCTATCGTGCTATCTTACTCGACTTTCATTGGCACGGAGCACATTGTGTAGAAGACGAATACAAAGATGAAGAGTATGACGAATTAATCGGAGGCGTTCAGGAGGTGTATTATGATGATGAATGGAACAAGGTGTTCGATTTCATCGAATTCATGATCATCCTGGCTTCCCAATACGAAATAGATGTACTGGCCTTTATCGAATCCTGCAATGCTGCCCTTGAAAAGGAATGTTCGGTATACCGGGTGGTAGACGGAAAATTGATACGCGCGTGGGAACCGCCGTCGCCGTCACAGAGTTAATGATAGTAGCAACTTCTCCAGGGTTATTTTAATTATTAACTTAAAGAAACAGCTATGATTTTAAGTGTGCCTTTCCTTCAGCAACTCAAAGAAAGTTTCATTGAACAACTCGATGAAACGGAGCAGCAGGCTGGCGACGAGCTGGATTATGCTGACAGAAGGATCAACTATTGCCAGGATTTTATGGAGCAACTAAAGGAGTTGATCCAGACCGGGGAATTCGACGATGAAACTTCCGAAGTCTTTTTCTTTAAAGAGCTAAAATCCTTCGCGTGGGGCCGGCAGATCTTCTACATGAAAATGTACAAAATGCACGCACGCCTTCTTACCGGTTGCGCCTCCAAAGAGAAAGAGCAACTGATGGACGCTGTGGGCAAAGAGATCACTTTTCTGGAAGAACATTACGACCTGCAAGCCTACCACCATACCGGCATGCGGCATTTTGACCGGCTCTATTTTACACGCGGCGCATTCGACTGGAAGACCTGCCTGGATCCCTTTCAATACGACAGCGGCTTCTCTACGAGTGCCGATAGTACGCTGGCAGCAGTAATGGCTTCAAGCGATTTCATTCATTACTTGGGTAATCTACTCCATGAGCCTCCCTTATTGGCTCAAACCGAAGCTGCTAAAAAAAAACGAAAATTAAAGTGGGCCTGCTCACGCGTCGATTTTGTCGAATTGGTGTACGCGCTTTGCATAGCAGACTGTTTCTCCCACACCAGCATCAAAGAAGCCATGGAAGTTTTGTCCGACGCATTCGGCGTCGACCCTGGCAATTTTTACAAATCCTTTGACCAGGTTAAAGGCCGCGTAAAGGAAGTCGCCCGGTTTCTCCGGAGTCTCGCAAATACCCTCGAGCGACATGTAGAAACGGCCATTGGCTAAGTCATTGATAATTCCACACAGGCAATCCGTAGCCTATCTATAGATACTTTCAGCGCAATTTCGTATGACAACTTTCCTCAGGCTGTACCGGGCAACCGGTGCAGCTTTTTTTATGCCCATACCACCCGGAAATCTGATCACCTGTTGCAAAGAAAAAGTAGTACTCCATCCATATTTCATCTATAAATATAGTTGCGCATATACCCCAGCTTTGTGATTGTAAAAAAACGAATAGTATGACACACGCAGCAAACATACCCGAACTTGATGGCAACCTGGTGGTACCCGTATTTACCGAACAGGGTACCCTGCTAGCCTGCCTGTTGCCTGCGCATAGCCTGGATATGCACAGCAGTTTCCCTCTCATAGAGGCCTTGTTCAGGCAATGTGCAGGCAATATGCAGGCAATAAACAAGTTTAGCGACATGCACCGGGAAAGCAGTCCGTACGAACGTACCCTGCATACTCCCGCTATACATACCGATGTTCACAGTTGGGCCGGCCAACTATTACAATCACTTAAAAAACAAATCAAAATGGCTAACGAACAACAAAAAGGGGTTGCCTCCGACAGGATACTGACCGATCCAGCCTTCGAACGCACCCGGGAGAACATGTCGGAATTTGGCAGGTCGGGCAAAGCAGCCAGCCTGCTGCGCGAGATCTTTCGCGACATGACAGTCTACGCAAAGGACCAGGTGCTTCAATCGAGGCTGCTCAAATTCTTTTCGCAGATCATTTCAACTGATGGTATCAACAAGCGTGGCGAACGCACCATTGCCAATGGGGACCCATCGCTGCTAAAAGGATTCAACTTCAATCAGCGAACAGGTATACGCGACAGCCTGTACGCAAAGTGTCCGGTTTCCATCAATCGTACGACAGGCGTAGCACAGGTGACGATCCCTTCTTTCGTTCCCAACATAATGGTGAAAGCACCGAGAGGTACCACTCATTATCGCATTGTAGCAGGAGCAACAGCGGTCAACTTCGACACAGAACTCTACAGCTATATGCGTACAGATACTGGGGAACTTCCCTGGGGTCAGTTGCCTACGACCGCCAGCAACCTGTTGCTGAACTTCCCGGCCAACTCGCCAGACACGGTGATCGTGGCACTCAGTATTGAATTCGGTCAGCAGGTAAATGGACACAGCTATCCTTTGAAAACCACCAGCGCAAATGCAACCACTATCGTGGCAGTGGACAAACTGGTACTCCCCGGCTAAAGCAACACACTCAACCATCGTGGAGCGGCCAGCCCGCAACAGGCTGGGAGAGGCGCCAGGGACCGGCTTACCACTTCTCCTGAAGTAAAGGTCGCTGTCATTACAACGACCATCAAACAGAAGCCCGTCGTCCTTGAGCGTCTACCACCTGACCATTACCCAACGGTTCGCCCTGGTGGGTTCGTGCCCCTGCATGCCCGAAGCTTCCATGCAGTGTTCGAGCTCACCCTTTCCGGTTGGCGCCCTGTGCGCAGGGGTGCTGACCGGTAAGCCGCGGACCGGAAGGATGGGAGAGAGGCCTGATTAGTAGTTTGGTATCGTTATTCTTAACCAGTCAATCGTTCTTTATGAGTAATATCATCAACCGCGTGCAGAACAAAACGCCGAAGTTCTTCAAACTGCTGCGCACCATCGGGATCTCTCTGGCAGCAGCCAGCGCCGCGGTGTTCGCGTCGCCGATAGAACTTCCCGCCATTGTCAACGAGATCGCAGGCTACGTGGCGGTAGCCGGCAGCGTGATGGGCGGTGTAAGTCAAACTGCGGTATTGAACGAGGAAGAGTAGGGTTTGCATTTTTCAGAGCGCCTCCGTATGGGGGCGCTCTTTTGGCGAGTGCAGTATGGAAGGCTGTACTGCGATTGAACGGTTTAATACGGTTCAAGCATGAAAAAAGTGGCTTGCACCGTTATCTACAAACGCATCCGATAAATGTTAATAACTCATTATACAGTCTTAAGGTATATGATCAATTTATCCCTTTACTTTGCGCCCCCATTGCAGGATTGATACAGTGGCTGGTGATGAGTTGCCTGGATGAATGGCTGCACATTTATCGGCGATTTCGACACACTTATCGGTTATTCCTGCACAGTTACGAGGTTGTGCTAGGTGCATTGATTGGAATTACTGTTCTTTGTGTTCACTATTTCCAGCACTACCGCTACCCTGGGATTCATTTACATGATATACTAATAATTACCTCACCTAAACCCGGTTGCGTTTATGGGATTACCATATGCGTATAGAAAATTTTGTGCTGCTTTAAAATTCAAATTCATGGATTTACCTGTTTTTGAATGTTTGATGTGCCCGCAACTCCGCGCCGGCCTGGTTTCAATCTTTATTTTCCTTTGTTCAACTTGTTATAGTCAATCCGATAACCAATTACAAAATCCGGTTTTCGGGGTTCATTATATATTAAATGATTTCAAATCGGCCCAGGCAATTCAGGCTACTTCTTTGCGAACAGCCTTGCGCAATAAGCAATTCGGTCAGTTGCGGCATATGTCGCAGGGACTCGCCTTGAATTATTTTACCGGAGTGGGCCGGCACTTCGATCTCAGTTCCACGTTAACCGGCTCTTTTCCCGACTATGCGGTTAAAAACAATTCGCAAGCCGGGAAAGGCAGCCTGCTCATTGAATTGGACGCCTCCATCAGGGCCAGGCTATTTAGTTGCCGGTATTACGTGACTCCCATTTTTCAGGCTGGTGTCGGCGGGTCATATTATAAAGGATACTGGGGAGGCTTTATTCCCCTTGGTATAGGATTACAGGCAGAAATAATACCCGAAACTTTCCTGATAGCCAATGCCCAATACCGAATGGGTATTGGCGATAAAGGAAGTCATCATTTCTTCTACAGCATTGGTCTGGCCGGCACCATAGGCAAAAAGAAAAGCCCAGCCAGGGCTGTTCCTCTGCCGCCTACGCCTATGCCTATCCCACCATTGGATGCTGATGGCGACGGCATCGTTGATAGTGCAGATCATTGTCCGTTTCAAAAAGGGCTGGTGGTTTTTCATGGCTGTCCAGACCTGGATGGCGATAGTATTCCCGATAAAGATGACCATTGTCCGCACGAAAAAGGATTGCTTAAATACCAGGGCTGCCCTATACCCGATACAGATGGCGACGGCATTCATGATGAAGCCGACAAATGTCCGCAGCTGCGGGGCCTGGCAGCATACCAGGGTTGTCCGCCCCCGGATGCTGACAATGACGGCGTTCCCAATGACCAGGATAAGTGTCCCGAACTTGCGGGAACAACCGGCAATCAGGGGTGCCCTGAAGTGCGGGACGACATTCGAAGGAAGATCAATGTTGCGGCGCAGCATATTTTCTTCGGTACGGGGAGCGCCACTTTGCTTCAAAAATCTTTTAAATCGCTCGATGAGGTGATCAAGGTCATGACAGATGACCCACTCATCAAAATAGATATCGAAGGCCATACCGATAATATTGGTACAGCGGTCAGCAACCTGTTGCTAAGCCAACGGCGAGCTATGGCAGTGAGGACTTATTTTATTAATAAAGGAATAGCCGTAGAGCGCCTTAGCGCCAGCGGTTTTGGGGAGGATAAACCAGTGGCGGATAATAATACGCCCAATGGTCGAACAGCCAACAGAAGGGTAGTGCTGAACCTGCGCTACCAATAGTGCTGTCGTTTTTTATGTTGCACAGTTATTGCCGATTTCGACGCACTTATCGGTCAAAACTGCACACTTACGGGTTTGTGCTTGTTGAAATAAAAGGATTGCCCGTTATTTGTGCCCGCAACTTACGAATAGCAACTCCCCACTTAGCGATTCACTTACCGTTATGACATTGTTGTCATAACCCCTAATCATTATTGTTAACTCAACCTAAACCGGCTGCGTGTATGGGACTGCCATATCCGTATAGGATATCATATTGTTTAATCGTTCTGTTGATCAGTGTGCTGACTTCTGTCGGCGTGATGGCTCAACAGGGTGGCACGGTTGATACCTTGAAGAAGGCTCCCAGGTCCTCGCATACGGTAAGCGATACGCTACGTTCTGTAAAAGACTCCACGGTTAAGGCTGTCAAGACGCTTGCAGGTTACCAACGCAGCCAATTGCAATCAACGCTCACCCCTAAAAAACAAGAACTCACTTCTCTTCCGGGTAAGGCAACTGCTGGTTTTACAGATTCCAGCGGACTGAACTTTAAGAAAACCTTTAAAGGTATTTTGAAGGGCAAGCCTTCTTTATTACGTGACGACTCGCTGCGTATCAGCCTCAAAAATCCCTTCAATGATCTGCTGAAGGCCAAACCCTTGGTTAAACTGAACAGTGGATATGTTAGCTACCAGTTCAACTACCGGTCGGCCATCGATACCCCCTTTGTAGAGAAAGATATTACACAGCACAATTTAACAGGCCACTTAAATGTATCGGTGGCGGGTCACCTGCCCGTGCGGGTTACCTTTTGGTCGCGCCAAAGCAATTCGAGTGTATTTCGGGATATTACTGATGTGCAGGCCTCTTTCGATGGTGCGGCCTTTCAGCAGCAGTTACAGAGCAGCCTGAAGAACCGCCTGATGGTGCTGGCGCCCAGCCTGCGCGACTCGCTGGCTGGCAGACTTTATGCGTTGAAGAAGATGGATCTTAACGGCCTCAAGTCTGATCTGCAGCAATTTAAGCCACAAGACCTCGCCGAAGCGCATGAGATAATAAATGTACCACGTATTACCTGGAACCCTCAGTTGCCCGACAGCCTGAACCGGGCGCGGGAAGACTCGCTGAAAGTAGCCGCCAAACTACTGCTCGATCTGTATGGTAACACCAAGGGCGCCTATGATAGTTTGTCGAAGAAGGTGGACTCGCTGAAGACGGTGTATGATGAGAGCCTGGCCAAAGTACAGCGCTTCAAAAACATGCTCAACGGTAAGTGGGACGAGCTCATCAACACCCGTCAATGGACGGACCGTTTGAAAGACTATGGCATGAGCAACGTGCAGGTACCCGCTAAATACCAGTGGCTGATGGGGCTGCGGCAGTTCAGCCTGGGACGGAATGTTTCCAACTACAGCGAACTTACTATCAAGAACACCAGTATCAATGGTATCAATTTCGAGTACAATTCCTGGTATTACCTCGCGGTGACAGCCGGCCTGGTCGACTATCGCTACCGCGATTTTGCCATCAATGGGTTTAATAAAAAGCCCCAATACTTTGCGATGCTACGGGCAGGTGTTGGCCGGCTGGAAAACAATTATCTTATTGCTTCGGTTTTCCAAGGGCAAAAACAGTTGTTCCCTTCCAACGGCTCTAAGATCTCCAGCATCACGGTTACGGGCATCAGCCTGGAGGGACGTATGCGGCTCAACCCCACCACTTTTGTAACGGCTGAAGTGGCTAAGTCTTTATCCCCGGATTTTCGTCACACGCCTTCACAAGGAAGTACCAAATTGTCGCTCGGCGACAACAGTAATCTCGCTTATGCTTTCAAAGCACAATCGACTTTGCCCGCTACGGGCACCCGGTTGGAAGGCTATTATAAACATACCGGCGCCAATTATCAATCCTTCAGCAGCTTCCAGACCAATGCGGCGCTGGAAAGCTGGAGTGTAAAGGCAGAACAAGGTTTCTTCAAACGCAGGTTGCGTCTTACGGCTTCGCTGCGAAGGAACGAATTCACTAACCCTTTCCTGCAACAGGATTACAATAGCAATACGGTGTTCAAAAGCCTTACCGCTTCGTTCCGCATGCGGAAATGGCCGGTGATCACGATCGGTTATCAGCCGATGAGTCAGCTGACGGCTATCGATAGTCAGGTGGTGGAAAATAGATTTCAAGTTTTGAATGCTACCGGATTTCATACTTACAAGCTGGGTTCGTTCCGCACGGCTTCCACGCTGGTGATCGGTCGCTTTTACAATACCAGCCGCGATACGGGTTTCGTGTATTACAATGCCACCAATGTGTTCTGGGCGCAACAGTTCTTCTTCACTGCTTTTGCCGCGCAGACGTCGGTGTCGTTTACGCAGAACTCGGGTTACCGACTGGTGGTGCTGGAGGAGGGAATTCAATTGAATCTTAAAAAGCTGGGTTCGGTAGGCCTGGGTGTCAAGATCAATAACCTCAATGATGAGGTCTTTAAATCGGGCGCCTATGTCAATGCCAATATCCGGGTCTATAAACAGGATTTTATCACCTTGAGTTATGACCGGGGTTATTTGCCGGGCTTTCATAAAAATCTAGTCCGCAACGAGATGGCAACGGTTCAGTTTGTCAAGAGTTTCGGCTTTCAATAACACAGTAACTAAGTACTATGAAGAAAATATATCTGATGAGCTTATGGCTGCTGGCCTTTCAGTTGGGTTACAGCCAGGTAGTGTTGAATCTGCAGCTGCCGCCAATGGGATTAACGATCAAACCGCAATTATGGAACCTTTCGCTGGTGAATACTTCGAAGGTGAACATGGAAGTGCGGATCGAAATGGTGATGACCAATGTTACGACCAACCAGCGGGTGCTCACGGGTACCTCCAAATCGGTGCTGTTGATGAAGGGCATCAAGCAATTTCAGCTGCAGGACCTGATGCCCATCACCTACAATGTGGGAAGTGGCGGATATGGAATGGATCCATCTCCGGAAGGCTTTTTGCCAACGGGTGTGTACACGATCTGTTATTCGGTGCTGGCCGTGCAAAATGAAGGGGTCGAAAAGATCGCCGAGGAGTGTGAAACGATCGAGATAGAACCGATCAGTCCGCCCCAGCTGATGATCCCTATGGATGAAGAAAAGGTAGAGATCACCCGCCCTTTCTTTGCATGGATACCGCCATCGCCAATCGCTACTTTAAACTCGATGTTGTACGATTGGGTGTTGGTGGAAGTGCAGCCTACGCAAAGTGCGGCGGATGCGGTGCAGCAGAATGTGCCGCTGTTGAGCCGGTCAAATCTTTCGTTCACCAATTTTCAGTATCCCTTATCCTCGCCAGAGCTTGACACATCGAAGCTGTATGCCTGGCGGATTACCGCCAAGAACAACCTGACGCCTGTCGGGAATAGTGAGGTATGGAGTTTTAGAGTGAGGCTGTTTGGCTTCGACAGCACCCTTATCAAAACCGGTGGAGAATATTTTACCAAACTCAGGAGAGAAGAAGATGCGGCCTATATCATTTGCTCCGGCGTTTTGCACTATGAGTACCTGAACGAGTTGAATGACACGCAGGTCTCTATCAAGTTATTTGATATCAGCGATGCGCAACGTAGAGAAATTGGACTCGACTCTGCGAGCAGGCCGGTGCAGTTTGGTCAAAACTTCAACCTGCTCGATCTGCGCCAGCTTTCGGGCATGAAGGATAAACATATGTACCTGCTGGAAGTCATGAACGCCAAAAGAGAGAAATGGTACCTGAAGTTTGAGTACCGGGAGTAATGGTTTTCTGATATATGGATGAAGAAGATGAGCGCAGGGCGATCGGGCAGGATGTGCTTCCCCTGTGGCAGTCAGTATAATTTAATGAACGATTTAGTATTAACTACAGTATAAACAGCATTTCATGATAGTTTCCCTTGTCCGATACCACAAACCGATTGCCTGGTTATTTACGGGCCTCTTTTACCTGGAGCTGGTACTTACCCCAGTGGCGGCCAACGCGGCTATGCGGAAGTCGATACCGCTGCCGCACCGTTATAGTGCTCCGGCTGCAGACAATCTGCGCATGGCAAAAGCGAACAGTCCGGCCAATGGCCTGTCTGCTTTAAGCCTTTCTGATCCTTCTGCAGCCATCGAGCCGAAGTCGGCTTCCGCTACCGGGGTAACTACACCAGCTTCTGCTGTGGCGTTGACGCCGCTGACCGGATCCGTTTCAACGGGGCAGCAAGCTCCTGCTGCTGTTCGCCAGCCATTTACAACCGGCCCCACGCAACCGGAGATGCAGAGCTTTCAATCCGTGAACGCCAGTAATATGGTGGACCTGTTCACCGGAGATTTCTCGTATAATATTCCTCTTTTGGATGTAGGTGGTTACCCGGTGAACCTGCACTATAGCAGTGGTATAACCATGGACCAGGAGGCCAGCTGGGTGGGGCTCGGGTGGAATATCAACCCCGGCACGATCACCCGGAACATGCGGGGATTGCCGGACGACTTCCAGGGTAAGGAAGATGCCGTGACAAAAACAGTGAGCATGAAGCCGAACAAGACTTTTGGCGTTACCATCGGTGGCAACATTGAGCTGCTGGGTAAAAGTCAGTTTGCCGGGGCAAGCAAGGTTGTTGACAGCTCGAAAGGCAGACTGGGTTCGCTGGGGGCATCATTCGGATTGTTCCACAACACTTACAAGGGATGGGGCACGGAAACCGGCCTCAACGTGAGCATCAACTCCGGTTTGGGTGCTGCGGGCGGGCTTACCAGTTCTTTGTCTCTGACCAATAATTCGCAAAGCGGCCTTGATATAAGCCCTTCTTTCAGTTACCATATGGGAAAAAATGAAAGCAAAACGAGGGGGGAGATTTCCATAGGCACCAATTATAATTCGCGGCTTGGCATACAGGAGTTACAGATCACCGGGCAGGTGAGGCAGCATATTTTCAGTTACCAATCGCAGAGTAAAAGTACAGGCGTTGCGCTTCCGTCCTATATTTCATTTGCAAAGCCTTCATATACACCAACAATCACTGTTCCATATACTTCAAACCAGCAGTCTTATACTGCTAAAGTGGGTACGGAACATTGGGCCCTGCACCCGAACGGTTATATGCGGGGATATCTGTCCAAGCAGGAAATTGATCCGAAGGACAGAGAGCTGGCTGTTCCTTCATATGGGTATCTATACTACGACAAAAAAGGAGATGACGCCAATGTGCTGCTGGACTTTAACCGGGAGAAGGATATTTCCTTTAACCAGGAGACGCCGCATATAGCGATGCCTATTTATACATATGACACCTATT
Source organism: Paraflavitalea sp. CAU 1676 (assembly GCF_029223285.1). Lineage (GTDB taxonomy): Bacteria > Bacteroidota > Bacteroidia > Chitinophagales > Chitinophagaceae > Paraflavitalea. The sequence goes on from NZ_JARHUJ010000002.1 coordinate 909,731, forward strand.
CGATCAGTGGTGAAGGTACGGGAGGCATGTTCAGGCCTTACCGGGGGGATATTGGTTTTGTGCACGACCATATCATGTCGACAAAAAGCAAAAGCGACCGCCTTTCAGTGGATATTGGCCTGGGTACGGTGGTGCATGGCGGAGTAGATTTTACGCATAATGACAGTAAAACCACCAGCGGACCATGGTTGAATGATAATCATTTGAAAGATGTGGTCCGTTTCAGGGCGCAGGATGCCAAATTTGAGAACGTATACTTTAAGAACCCCGGAGAGAAAACTGTCGTCAATAGTACATTTCTCAACAGCATTGGTGGTGATAGCCTGGTTCGCGTTGACCTGTCGCCCCTGAATGCACAGCAGCTACCGACCTTCCAGGCGACGCGTAACCTGTCGGTGTTCAGCAACAGCAAGCTGGCGCGCAAAGTGCCCATTACCGATACAACCTATCGCCGGGAGCGTGACAAGCGTACGCAGGTGATCTCTTACCTGACTGCTTTCGAAGCTTCGAAAGTGGGGTTGGATACGATGATCAAATCATTTGGGTTAAATCAATTTCCCGGAAACACCTGCAGCCCCAGTTATAGCCTGACCCACCGGGTGGGATCGATACGCAAGGCCCATCACCTTTCGGAGATCACCGTTTTGAATGGAGACGGCAGGCGTTATGTATATGGTATTCCTGTGTATAATAAGTCACAGACGGAAGTAACGATGTCTGTGGACAGAAAGGGAAATGCCAGTACAGGGCAGGTTGAATACAATGAAGAAGAAAATTCAGTCGACAATAAATCCGGCAAAGAGGGATACTACAACAAGGAGTTAATGCCGGCTTATGCGCATTCGTTCCTGTTGTCGGGTATTTTATCGCCCGACTATGCCGACCTGACCAATGACGGTATTACTGAAGACGATAACGGCGAAGCCATTAAGTTCAACTATACACAGATCTATACGACCGATAATCCATACCGGTGGCGGGCTCCTTATGGCTCCGTAGCTATGCAGGCGGCTTACAATGAAGGGCTGAAGACGGATTCCCGGGATGAGCGCGCCAGCTTTTCCTACGGCGAGCGTGATGTATGGTACCTGAACTCCATCGAGTCCAAAACAATGGTGGCCACCTTTGTGGTGGAGACGGACTCGTTGCGCCAGGATGGGTTTGGTGTTAAGGGACTGAATGGGGAGCAAGATCTTACTCAAAAATTGTACAGGCTTAAACAGATCAACCTGTATACCAAATCAGATTACTTAAAGAACGGCACCAACGCCAAGCCCATCAAGACGGTTCATTTTGGCTATAGTTATGATCTTTGCAAGGGTAACCCGGGATCTGCCAATACCGGCAAACTGACGTTGACGAAAGTTTGGTTTACCTATAATAAGAACAACAAAGGTGCGTTGAACCCCTATGTATTCAAGTACAGCGGTAAAAATCCAGGATTTGCGCCCGGGCAGGCCGACCGGTGGGGCAGCTATAAAAACCCCGCTAAAAACCCCGGCAATGGCACCGCGCTTACCAATGCGGATTATTCGTATACCCTGCAGGAAAGCACTACCTGGACTGCAGACAGTGCGGCCGCCTATGCGGCTCCGTGGACGCTGACGGATGTGACGCTTCCTACGGGTGGCAATATCAAAGTGAGCTATGAGAGCGATGACTATGCTTATGTGCAGAACAAGCGGGCGATGCAGTTTTTCAATATTGCCGGTTTCGGAGCTACACCAACGGGTGTTATTACGCCTAATCTTACTAAATGGGGCGAGACAGAGGACTACTTCCATGTTTTCATTAATCTCAAGGACGCCGTAAGCTCCAGGGCTGATTTTGAAAGAAAATACCTGGAGGGAGTAAATCAGCTCTACTTTAAAATAGCCGTAAATGTACCGGGGGATACCTGGGGCAGCGGTTATGAGTTTATTCCCTGTTATGCTGAAATAGAGAATTTTGATATCAAGCCTGGTACTGAGAATAAAACTGTCTGGATCCAGGTGAAAAAGACGCCGGAAGGATACAGCCCAATGGCAACAGCGGCAGTGCAGTTCCTGCGACTCAATCTTCCGAGTAAGGCTTATCCCTTCTCCGAACCAGGTGACAATTTCAACCTCAAGAATGTATTGGGTATGCTGGCTTCGGTGGCAGCAAATATCAGGAACACGGTTGCCGGCTTCCCGGCGGCCGCGCGCCGTGGTAACCGCATGAATGTGGTTGAAACAGATAAATCCTTTGTGCGGCTCAATAACCCGGTGTACAGGAAGTTTGGTGGTGGGCTGCGTGTGAAAAGGGTAGAGGTGAAAGACAACTGGAAAAAGATGACGGACTCTGCGCAGGTAGAATCGACCTATGGTCAGGACTACACGTATACTACCGAAGTTAAGGTGGACGGAACGCCGGTGACGATCAGCAGCGGGGTGGCCAGTTACGAGCCAACCCTTGGCGGTGATGAAAACCCATTCCATGTTCCCCTGAAAGTGTGGAAGGAGAAAACAGGCAAATTGGCGCCTACGGATTACCTGTATTCCGAAGAGCCGTTTGGCGAAACCTTTTTCCCGGCCCCGATGGTGGGATACAGCAAAGTAAAGGTCCAAACGATCCACAGGAAGAAGAAGTCGGCCAACGGATTTGATGTGTCGGAATTCTATACGTCGAAAGACTTCCCTACGATCGTCGAATACACGCCGATCGATAACGAAACCAAGAAGACCTTTAACCCGCCGATCAACAATGTATTCAAGTTCAATGCCCACAATGATGTAACCCTGTCGCAGGGCTTCAAAGTGGAACTGAATGACATGAACGGGAAGTCAAAATCGCAATCATCCTTTTCGCAAACCGATTCAGTTCGCCCTATTAACTATACTTATAATTACTACCGGCTCGAGAACGACAATGCTTTTCAACCGAAATTGTCGAACAGGGTGACGGTGGTCGATAGTGCGAATGGCGTGCTTCGTTCAAATGCAGAAATAGGCAAGGAAGTGGACATCATGATCGACCTGCGCGAACAGATCTCTGTGGCCGAGGGCGGTAATGTGGAAGCCAATGTGGACTGGGTGCATGCCTGGCCACCGATCTTCTGGTTCCCGATGGTGCCTTTGCCTACCAAGGAAACCAATATGTACCGGTCGGTAGCTGTTACCAAAGTGGTGAACCGATATGGTATACTGGATAGTGTGATACACCTCGAAAAGGGGAGCAGGGTCACTACCCGCGACCTGGTATACGACGCTGAGACGGGCGCTACTTTGGTAAACCAGACCAATAACGAGTTTGACGATCCGATATACAGTTTTAACTATCCGGCACATTGGGCTTATAGCGGTATGGGCTCGGCCTATAAAAATATCGGGGCGACCCTCACCCCAAAGACCGTTAAGCAGGGTATCATGTATAACCTGGACGGTAGCCTGTTTGATGCTGCCGGCTATTTCGAGAGCGGTGATGAAATGTTGGTGGCTGCCCGGGATGAGCGTAATAGCTCAACGACCGATGACTGCTCACCACTGTATTATATCTACAACAACAAAACCAGTTATAAGCGACTATGGGCTATTGACGCATCTAAAGGCTACCAGAACAAGAAGGGGGTTTATTTTATCGACACGGCCGGCAGGCCCTATAACGGCGAGATCGCGACCCTGAAGATCATCCGGTCGGGCAAACGGAATATGCAGGCAACAGCGCTGGGGTCAGTGACATCGCTTATAAGCCCCATCAAAAACGTGGGAGGCAAGGACCGTATCGTCATTGACTCAACGGCTGAAGTAATAGCTTCCAACGCGGTTCGATTCAAAGACCTGTGGAAAGTTGACAATGTGTGGAAGATGTATGATAGCTGTGTAACGGAATATAAGAGCTTCAGCGACGGAGAATGGTCGAACCGCCACATTAAGACCGTCGCCCTGCTTCGTCAGCATATAAAGGACAGGACGATTACTAACACGATCGACAATAGCTACAATAAGATTGTCGTCAGCTGGCAACGCTTTAATAAAGATGAGTTCAGGACCAGGAGCCTGATCCAGCTGGACCTTTCTGATGTACCCACAGGGGCTATTATTACCCATGCCCGACTGGATCTTTTTGGAGACCCTCCGAAAAATATGTGGCAGCACAATCCCTGGGTTAATCCAACTGTTTCCTATGAGGGCATAGGTGAGCGCGTTGAAGGAAGAGTGTCGCGGTATCCATTCGCGTTCTATGGGAATGAATTGAATTTTCCTTGGGTCACAGAGAAAAGCATCCATGATGCCGCCGGCACCACGGCACGCCTTCCTTGGCGTGGCTTTTTCAACAACTGCTATAATGATACCGTGAACATTACTTCCATTATTCAGAACATGCTCACGCTTTCTCCTGAATATCAAAGCCTTATTGTAAAGCTGGATACTGAAGCCCCTATGGGAGATGGCAAGTATCCCGTTCGTTATATGAGTTATAAAGGCAAAACGGCTGTGTGGAACCCCTATAAATGTAGTCAAGTCCCTTGCGTCGACGCCTGCGGAGCGTCGGTCATACTGAGCTACACTTATCCTGTCCAGAGATGTTACCAGGTATGCCGCTCGGAAGTGATCAATAAAGATACCCTGAACCCTTACCGGTATGGCATACTCGGCAACTGGCGGGTAGATACCGCTTTCACGTATTACGGCGCAAGAAAGCAATCTGTTACGGCAACCGCTACCAATATCCGGACAGATGGCGCTATTAAGGATTTCCTGCCCTATTGGAAGTTCAACTCCAGTAGTTTACAAGCCGCACCAGACTCTACCCGCTGGGTATGGAACAGCAAAACAACGCTGGTGAATGGTAAAGGCGCGGAAATTGAAAGCAAAGATCCACTCGGCCGCTACAATGCGGGACTCTATGGTTACAACAATACCTTACCGATCGCGGTGGCACAAAACAGCCGTTTGCGGGAAATAACCTTTGAGGGTTTTGAAGACAGGGATTACAAGAGTAATCCGTGTGTTAACTGCAGCGACAACGGCTGGATCAAGGCAAAGCAGGGAAGCATTTCGCCAAATATCAGTCATAGCGGCAGCGCCAGCTTCCGGGTGAATACCAACGGCCGGGATACTACAAAGGTTGCCATCGGTACAGCAGCATCGGACACCGTGTCTACCAAAGTCTCTCTGCAGGTTGATTCGATACCAATCGTGAAACAAACTGTGACGCCTAAAGGCAATGGTCTTCTTACACAATACGGAACATTTTATGCTTCCTGGGGGCGCAATATAAACAGGTGTGTGGGCCATGATATACCCTGGAACCAGACTGAATGGTCTTCCCAAACGGCCATATCAACCCCCAACCAGCAATGGCCGGAGAAAAAAGGGCCCGGGCCCCTTTGTGCGGGCTGGTACTATACGGTAAAGTGGACGGGCAAACTGCAACCGGAATTAAGCGGCGCATACCGGTTCAAAATCGATGTGGATGACGAAGTGGTCTTTAAAATAAACGGCGCCATCATCCTGGCGTATGAAGGAACTGGACCCAAAACTATTGAAACCACTACACGGGTCATGCTCAATGCCGGTCAGTTATATGATGTGGAACTGATCGTGAGAAACAATCGTGGTCCGGGTGGTATTAATCTGTACTGGGCAAAATCCTGGGTTGAAATAGACCATCCGGTGCCTGTTACTTCCTGGTACCAGAATGCGACGCAGGCCAACGGTTCGGTGGTTAATGATACGACCTGGTGTGTGAAATTCAGGAACCCGGTACCGGTGAACGCTATCCACCAGAAATTTACTCCTGTGCAGGGCAGTAAAATGGTGTTCAGCGCCTGGGTAAAAGAGGAAGTGCCTTGCGCGGCCGGCAGCAGCTACAACAGCGGCCAGGTACGGCTCACCTTCAACAACGGCAGTGGTGTAAGTTATGTGCTGAAGCCTAAAGGTAATATCATCGAAGGATGGCAGCGGATAGAGGAGGTCGTTGATATACCAGCCAATGTAACGGAGATGAATGTGTTCCTGGAAACTGGCGGTATAGCAGCCTATTTTGATGACTTGCGCATGCATCCTTTCAGCAGCAATATGAAGTCGTTCGTGTATGATCCCGTAAACCTGCGCCTGATGGCTGAACTGGATGAGAATAACCATGCTACCTTTTATGAATACGACGACGAAGGAACGCTGATCCGTGTCAAGAAGGAAACCGAACGGGGTATCAAGACGATACGGGAAACCAGAAGCGCCACTCTTAAACCTATAAACAATTGATGTCATGAAAACACTATTATATACCATAGTTACCATCCTACTGATCTCCACAGGCGCTACCAGTGCCTGTGGAGCCGACCGGGAACGGCCGCTTACCGATACCACCAGCGCTTATCCTGCACTGAGGGAATTGGAGGCCATATATGAAAACGGTGCGTTCGCTATCGCGGGTTATTACGTTCGGAAAACGACAGATAGTATTGGAGTGACCACTGATTCTATGAGTTATGGTTTTTCAAACTGGCGTAGCCTGTTCGCTGTGAATCTTTTCAATATCCTGACGCCAGGCCCCAATTATGACATTTATACTATCCAGACTGATCTTGAAAATGCCGTCATAGACCGGGCTAATCAATTCATTACGATCAATAAACGGATATCGATCATGGAGGCGCTGTTTCAGTTGAACCTGTTGGATCCTTGGTTCCAGGAAGAACACGTGCAGCGGATGTATATGGTGGATACGCTGGATGGTTATGCCAGGGTGATCAAGCTAGACTTCAAACCGGAATCACCTTATTCGAAATTTGAACTCTGTTTCAGCGCCGTAGCTAAACAGCCCTTGGAGCTGACTGTCGTCACGAAAAAGGCAAATGAAAACGGTACGGAAGGTTACGACCAAATCAAAATTACCTATACTTCTTGGTTCGAGTTCGATGTGGATGGCGATTACTCTTCCGCTTACACCACCGAAGTTTTTTACACCCGCATCAATGGACAATATGTTCTAAAACCTTTTTACGCGAATTACGATTTCCTGAACACCAGTATATACTAATTAAACCTAAGTCATGAAGCGTCTATCTCTATATACCGGTTTGTTGTTGGGTCTTTGCCTTTTGCTGCAAACCAACCTCTATGCCACCAATGAACCCTATGCTGCCAAACCGCTCAAAGGGAATCAGCTACGGGTTGATTCTTTCAGTATTGTTTCAGATACGACTTACATCAGGCCCGAACTAAGGCCAACGCAAACAACCTTCAAGGTGCGCAACCTGATCACTTTTAAGATCAATGAGTTTGCCAACCTGTTGTTGCCTAATAGTTTTAGCTGTACGATCAATCTGAAGATCAACTATACCAAAAACGGATCCAATAACCAGCCTGCGTCCGACTCCTTTGTCAATGTTCCCTTGACAATCGGGTACGACAAGAACGGCGTATACCAGCAGAAGGCCATTTATACCTTTTTGGGCGGCCATGAGGTGAAAGTGAAGATCACCAATATCAGCGCGAACTTTGCTACGTTGGCGCAAATTGAAAACTCCCTGATGCTGGAGAATGAACTATTCGTTACGCGCGAATATAATTTCAGCTGCACCGACAATGCCATCAAGACCCTGAATAGCCCTAGCTTTAAAAATGATAAGGGGGAGCTGGAAGTGAGCTGGATGGGTGATCGCAGGGCAGATGAGTATGACCTGGAGTGGACGTACATCGACGAACTGGCGCTCGCCAATTACCGGAATCCTTCGGATACCACGCAGTATTATCGCGACCAGATATTCAAGAGGAATGCTACCCGGGTAAGTATTACCCAGACAAAGTACCTGGTTCCCATGGTCTATGACGGTGCCGGCAGGTTGTGTTACCGGGTACGTGCTGTTCAAACCAAGGCCAACGGACAGCGGATCGAATCTGCCTGGAGCACGGATTATACGTCGGGCTTTGGCATGTTCCCATTCGGCGGGCATGAAAATAAATACAACTGGCAGGCTACTACCAGTTTTGCAGAGGAAGGTAAAAGGAAAACCGTGGTGCAGTATTTCGACGGCTCTCTGCGTAACCGGCAAACGGTGACCAAGGACAATACGACCGATACCACGCTGGTGGCCGAGACCTTTTATGATTTTCAGGGCAGGCCGGCCATCCAGGTACTGCCTACGCCGACCTTGAGCGGCATCATTGGCTTTACGCCCAATTTCAATTCACCCCTTAACGTAGCGGAGTACAGTAAAGATATGTATGATGGCGATCTGGAAGACTCCTGTTATTGTAAGGAGGGGGCGCCGCAAATGGATACGTTGAAAGGTGCCTCCCGGTACTATTCACAGAACAACCCGCTGGTGAATACGGGTATACATAAGAATATTCCGGAGGCGAAGGGTTTTCCTTTTGCGGAAACCCGTTATACGCCCGATAATACGGGGCGGTTGAGTATGCAGAGTGGAGTAGGGCCGGCTTTCCGGATCGATTCCGGCAGGGCTACCCGTTATTACTACAGTTCGGCCGAACAGGAAGAGCTGGATGCTTTGTTCGGGACGGAAGTGGGTAATGCTGCTCATTACTTCAAGAACATGGTTAGGGATGCAAATGGTCAGTACAGCATCAGTTATGTTGACATGCATGGCCGTACCATTGCCACGGCGTTGGCAGGTATGCCAGACGCTAAGTTGGATCTGCTGGCATCAAACCAACCCTTGTCCATTAAAAAGAAGTTGATCGATAGTTCAACGAATGTAATCAAGGGTACCAGTATCGTGTCGACTAAAGGGTTGATCGTAGCCAAAAGAGGTAAACATGTGTTTTATTATTCCTTATTACCCGACAGTATCAATATCAAGGATAAGAACAATGTAAATGTTTGCTACGATTGCAGCTATGATCTGGAGATCACCATCACAGACGACTGCAACAATTCGACGCTTCCGAATGATCAGCCATATATTATCAGGGCAAACAACCTGACCCTCGATACGCTTTGCAATCCCAATACACTTTTCCCGGGTGCACAGGGACTTAAGGATTCGCTGGTCCTGGATCCTGGTAACTATACGATCACAAAGACGTTGACCATCAGTCAGCAATCGATGGACCGTTACCGGGAAATATTCATTCGCCGCAATACCGTCAAAACCCTCGATCAGTTCATTGCCGAACAAAAGGCCTCTCTTATTCTGCAATGCCAGCCTAGCTGCGAGTCGTGTAAAACGGCGCTGGGCACCTGGGATACCTTCAGGCCGGATTATATGCAGCGTATGGGTATTCCTACTGCCGATACTGCCAACTATCGTACGGCCGCCCTGAACGCCTGGACAAATTTATCGCTGGCTTGTGAGGACCTTTGCCTTGGTCGCACGATCGACAAAACGTACCGGGCGCAAATGCTGGCAGACATGACTCCGTCCAGTGGGCAGTATATGGATCCGGCAAATGATGATGATCCATACTCTGTATTATTTGCTCATGGTAAAATGAGTTACAGAAACATCCAATTCAAGGATGAAAATGGTAATCCGGATGCCCTCAACCCACATAGACTCCCGGTAGCCGACTTTGTCGCAAAGTTTAAGGCTTCCTGGGCGGAATCGCTGTTGACCATACACCCGGAATACCATAAGTTGACATTGTTTGAAAGCTGGAAAGCCAGCCATGAATGGGATCTTCGATTTGAAAATACGGAAACCTACCAGGCAGCTGTCGATAGTGGCTACCTGAACCCGGCCAATTTCTCCGGCTTACCTGCACATGCCCGCTACGCCTATGTTTCACAAAGGGCTGATCCCTTCTTTACAAGCTTGCGGACAAGTGCTAAGTCCGTAATGAGCGACTCGCTGTTCAATGCTGCGAAAGTAGAAGGTGAACCGGCCATCAGCGCCTGGGCGCTGGCGACCATCATGGCACATTGTAAAGATGGAGATGAAAGTTGCCGGCAAACATATTCGTCGTTGAGCCAGGCGTTCACGATGGATGCTGCCTGCAGTGGAGAACTGGATGTTGCCTGGCGGTATTTCCGTGAAATGTACCTCCAGAAGAAGCGGGAGATCATGGACAATATCATGACAGCCTATGCACTGGATCAACTACGTGGCCAGGACAACTATTACAGCAAGCTGGTGGAAGCTGGTCACGCCCTTGTATTCCCCAGCAAAGAGATGCTGAAAACTCCGGGTGAAGAACCTATGCCCGAAACGCCCCAGCAGGGCCAGGCAGGCATCGAAGCTTTCGTGCTTGATAATTGCACTGCTTATGCATTGCAGTGGTGGAATGAGATGAAGCCTTGTAATTTCAGTGTGACCGATTCGGTGAGCATCATCACGCGGCTCATCCAGGTATGTAAAGAGGGGGGTGATGAGAACCATATGTTTGGCGCCAGTACGGTTAAACCTTCCAGCACGAACCTCGACAGGAGTTTCGAACAGGTCATGAAAGCTTATGCCGGCAGTAACTACGGCAAAGCCTGTAACGTGTACCTGATCACTGCTCCCTTGCCTTATGAGCGACAACCTATCTTATATGAAAAGCCGCTGATGCAGAAACCCGACAGCTGCGAATGCGCTACTATCGGCAAGCTGTACGATAAATACCTGGCGGCGGCGGCAGACGCCAATTTCTCCGACTTCCTGTATCGCACAACCAGTACGAGGATCTACCAGGGTGTGTTGGATACCCTTCGAATGGCTTGCAATAACCAGATCAATTGCAACATGCTGAAGGAGCCGCTGAGCCTGCCGCCTGTATTGCAGTGTGGCGGTGGTGAGGAAGTTTGCGTAACCTGCGTAGGCATCGACACCCTGTATACAAAATACAAACAGGAGTTCCCGACTGCTTTGCCGGTGTACGCACCGGCTGATGACGCGCAACGTGCTAATAACCTCTTGTTCGAGCGGTTTATGAATTCCGCCTTGGGATTTGCCAAAAACAGCGCGGAGTATCTTGATTTTATAGCCTCTTGCGGACCTATTGCCAATGACGAATACTGTAATGTGGCCCTTGCTTATGGTGGCAATGCTGCCAAGCGCCGGGTGACCATCCCAGTTCGCAATAGGAGATTAAAACTGGGTAAAGGCGACTTTACCATCGAGGCGCGCATAAAGCCCAAAGCTAATGGTTCCATTAACCAGATCATGTCGAACCGGACCTATGTGAGCGGTTCCAATGCAAACGGGTTCAGCTTCCTGGTATTAAGCAATAGCCGGCTGTTGTTCCAGCTGCAGGGCTGCTTCAATTACCAGGTTACGACTACTGCCGGCATTGACATGTATGATGGCAAGCCGCACCATGTGGCAGTGAGCAGGAAAGGAGATTCTTTAGGATTTTATATGGATGGCATTAAACTGCCCTATTCCTACGACTGTACGGATGGGGCGCTGACCACACCGCCATCTCAACGGGATATCAGTACGGATGGCCCGTGGTATATCGGATTCGATTCTGCCCACAATAGTTCGACCACTTATGGCTTCAATGGCTGGATCGATGAGGTGAGGATGTGGAATGTGGCCCGTACCCAAGAGCAGATCAATGCAACCAGGAATGTGAAGCTGTCGCCGCAAGCGAACCTAGTGGGTTACTATTTGCTGCGCAGCAAGGATACCTGTACACAAGTGCTTACCGACTATTCTATTATCGACACTGTACTCAAAAACAATGGTTATCTGGGCAAGTCATCGGCGAAAGACAACTATGATGCCATTTGGCAATCTAAAACGCAGGTGTCGTATGTAGCTGCTGATCCTGTAGGAGTTACAAACACCTGTAACTGCAGCGGGCCGACGCCTGATCCTGAAAAGGAAACGTTGCGCTACCTGCTGGATGAGTACAAGAAGTACGGTGGTATACCGCATCTTGATGCCAGTGGTGCAGATACCACGCGCTGGAGGCCAAACTTTGGAGGGATCAGGTACAAACTGGGCGTTCCGTTTGCCGACGTAGTCAGCAATGGCGTATTATCCTTACCCCGGAACTATTCCGATACTTTGCCCGATGCATTCCCATATAAAAATGTTGATTTGGACTTTTATGACACGCTGTGTTTCGATCCTGCCGGGTTCGACATTGAATGGCGCATCAAACAGCCAGATAGCGTAGATATAACCAACAGCTATCATGACAAGTTCTGGCTTTTTGCGATTTCCAAAAATCAGCCTAGTGGCACAGTGTTGGGTTCCATTAAATACGCGGACAATGGGGCTGCCATTTGTACACACCACGGTTTACCGAGCATGGTCTGTACGCCCGAGATGGTGCCCATACAATCGTTGGAAGACTGGCGACTGCTCAAATTCGAATTCCGGGGAACCCGTTTCCGGTTCTATATCGACAATACGTTACTCGGCGAAAAAACACTGGACGCGCCGATGACTGTTTTCGAAGGTCTTTCCACCGTGTGTTATTCGCAGCGTACCCAGATAGACTTTATAAAGATCAGGGATGTGCAGGGTAGGCTGATCTACAATGAAGAGTTCAATGACCCATGGCACCTGGCGATCCCTACCCGCTCGGTGGAATGTGAAGGTTGCGAGCCCAATTTTGCGGCTTACTACAATCAAAAACGTAGTACCAGCTTAACGTACAGTCAGATTGCAACGCTGTATCAGCAGGCTGGCATTCGCCTAGCGGCTTGTACGCCGGAGGAACTCACCCTGTGCGGACGTGCAGAACCTTCCTTCCCGCCGGTGAAGGTGGTGCAGCATACCGCCTGTGATGATTCTACTTTGTTTGCGGTATCGAAGGGCACTTTGCTGTATGAAGCTTACCGCGATTCTTTGATCGGTAGTTTCAATGACAAGTATCTCGCGAAGTGTCTTAATGCGCGGTATAACGAGACCTTTACGGTGGACCAGCCGGTAAGCGAATACCACTACACGCTGTATTACTATGATCAGGCCGGCAACCTGGTGAAGACGGTTTCACCTGCTGGTGTTGATGTAAGCAAGTTTGCCTGGGCAGCTGCTTACAGCGATACGGTGAGGTTGGCCCGCCGCAACAGGCAATCGAAAACGCCCAATCACAAGCTCTATACAGATTACCGGTACAATACGCTAAATCAGGTGGTTCAGCAAACATCGCCCGACGGCGGCACAACCAATTTCTGGTACGACAGGCTTGGGCGCCTGGCTGTATCGCAGAATGCGAAGCAGAAAGCTGTAGGCAGCAGTAATGACCAGGACAGGCAGTATAGTTATACCCAATACGACAATATCGGGCGTATTGCGGAAGTGGGGCAGGTGAGCAATACGAGTGCCAATGGTGCGATGACGAATGTAAAAAGCCGAAGCCAGGAGCAATTGAATGATTGGATGCTGGCGTTGATCAATCGCCGGGAGCAGATCACCCAAACGGTGTATGATTTACCATGGTCGGGTTTTGTAGGCTCACCAGATCCAAATACGATCAACCAACGTAATCTCCGCAACCGGGTGAGCTACGTGAGCTTCACCGACAACAGTAATCCCGCTGCTTTCAATCAGGCTACCTTCTACTCGTATGACATACTGGGCAATGTAGACACTTTGCTGCAGAACTATGGCCACAGTAGTATGAAGCCCAATATTATGAACAAGAACCTCAACAGCTCGAAGAAGTTTGTGTACCAATATGATCTTATCAGCGGGAAGGTAAATATGGCCATGTACCAGCCGGGTTGGAATGACATGTTGTTGCACCGCTATACCTATGATGCCGAGAACCGGCTGACGTTGGTAGAAACCAGCATCGACAGCCTGGTATGGGAGCGGGACGCGCGCTATGAGTATTACCGCCATGGGGGCCTGGCGCGGACCATCATTGGTGATCAACTGGTGCAGGGCATTGACTATGCCTATACGCTGCAAGGCTGGCTGAAAGGCATTAACAGTACGAAGACCATCGCAGCCAATGATATGGGGGAAGATGGGAATCTGACAGGCATTAACAAGTATGTAGCACGAGATGCTCTTGGTATCAGTCTCAATTATTACAACGGCGATTATTCGACGATCAGCAAGCAGGTGACTCCCTTCCCGCAATATGTGGGACTAACCAGCGGAGGCCTGCCAGCGACGGAGTACCGGCCATTGTATAACGGCAATATCAGCAGCAGCCTCAATACGCTGCGTTCGCTGGGCAACTATACTTATCTGTACAATTACCGGTATGATCAGTTGAACCGACTCACGGGGCAGGACGCGTGGAGGGAGCAGAATACTACGGCCAACAACCTGAATAGTCTTGTGGCTACGCTTTCGTACAAAGAGCGGGTAAGCTATGACGCCAATGGCAATATCCTGAAATACCTGCGGGCCAACCTGGGCGACTGGGATAATGATATGGATAGTTTGACGTATAATTATTATCCAAACACCAACCAGTTGAAATATGTGCGGGATGCCATTGCAGACAGCAAATACGGCAGTCAAAGCTATGAGGTGATAGAGGATATCGACAACCAACCTGATAGTAACTATGCCTACGATGCGATCGGAAACCTGATCCTGGATAAGAAAGAGCGAATTCTCGATATCAAGTGGAATGTATATGGCAAGATCGCGGAGATCAAGCGTGATGGCCAGACAACCGAGAAGATGGCACGGCCGATGTACTGGATGAAATACACCTACGACGCGCAGGGCAACCGGATCGGGAAAACGGCTAAAGTGTACAATAAGGGGGCGAGCCGCTTTGAGCTGGATTACACCTGGTATGTACGCGATGCGCAAGGAAACCTGATGTGTACTTATAATGCCACGGGATTGGATACATTGGGCGATGACATGCAGGACCTGTATATGGAATACAGGGACCACCAGATATATGGCAGCAGCCGGTTAGGAGGCATGGGTGATTATGGAGATGTGAAAAATGGCCCCGTAAGCCGCCAGACGACCATGCCTAGCGGTTACAGCCGTGGGGTGCGAGCCTACGAACTGACCAATCACCTGGCCAATGTGCTCACCACGATCAGCGATAAGAAAATCGGTGTATCTTCGGGAGGCATCGGTTCTTTGATAGACTATTATGAGCCCGATATGGTGGGCGGGCAGGATTACTTTCCCTTTGGGATGATCAGCCGGTATGCACCGCCAACGACCGGGAAGGGGTATAAGTATGGGTTTAATGGGAAAGAGAACGACAATGAGGTGAAGGGGAATGGGAATCAACAGGATTATGGAGCTAGAATGTATGATTCAAGGATAGGTAAATGGCTTAGTGTTGATCCTCTATTTAGAGAGTACTCCCATATCAGCCCTTATACTTTCATGTCAAACGATCCCATTAATCGAATTGATCCCACTGGAATGGGTGATTACTACGGGAGAGATGGAAAGAAACTGGGAAGTGATGGTAAGATGATTACTGTTGGAAAAGGTAAAAGTGCAAAACAGGTTAGCGATGATAAAGCATATACAACCTCACAATCAATCATAAATCAATTTACAAAAGATGGAGTGACTGATTGGGATCAGGTGCTTGCAAATTCAGGAACGTCTGAATTAAGTGTGAGTAATTCTACTCTGAACATGTTTGCTAATACTGTTGCTGGTGAATCATCAGGAGATAAACTGGAATCATATGCATTAGCAAGCGCAGTCGTAAATATATCAAAGCATCGAAATAAAACAATATTGCGAACGCTGCAAACCGAAGGTATTTATGGTTATAGAGATGGTGGTAATAGTCCGGCGTATAAAAATAATGTTGAATATGGTATGGAAGCTGCTATAAATGCTCTTACTGGAGGTTTTGACTATTCATATGGCGCAATTAGATGGGATGGTTTTGATCTAGCTGCAAAAGGTTATAATCATATAAAGCCCACTACTTACGGAGTTGAAATTTCTCATGCCCATTATTCAGCATTTAAAAATGCTTGGCCGAATGCAGTTATCAAAGCATTTAGTGGTGGAAAGTATACATCATTTGCCTCTAACTTTTCTTCTGGTATACATCTTGCGTCTTCCGGCGATAATAAAGGTCGCTGTTTATTGATGTCTACTGCAGTTCATGGCAAAACAATATTTTGGGGAACTAATCGAGATCCTGTGCAATTAATTCATGAATCGCCACCGGGCATTCCGCCCTATGAGTTTATGCTAAATTATACTCCTAAAGTGGTGGGAGAAAAACATATTAATGCAGGATTTAAGGATTGGAAAGGTTTATAAAAAAAAATATACTATGTATGCATTTATTTCAAAAACGATGTCATTGTGGTTTTTCGTATTAATGTCATTTTCCTGTATTAATAGCACGCATGACAGTAGTATACCAAAAGAAAACTTTTCTGTAGATAAAGTGGAAAGTAAGTATGATACATCGTTGTTAAGAGGATGCATCCCTCAGAGAGATACAGTTGTCGATAAAAATAATTCAATGCAGTATATTATTGTTGATTCTTTTTATACTGTAAAGCTAAAGGTGGGGGGTATTGACACACTTCTCAGTTATAGATTTGACTGCTCCGTACCAAGAGGGTTGGTGCCGGCTTTTCATTCATACTCAAAAAACATGATTTGCTTAATAAGAGGTTCCGGTCAGCATTATCGGGAATTTATAATAAGCTATGCTGAGGATAACAAGATTATTATAAAGCAATTTGAAACGGCTTTAGCTACAGATATGGATAATACCACAGTAGTTTATCAGGATTATAGTGAGCGAGAAAAGATAATAGTAGAAAATATTCGGAATGGGCGTAGAAAGACGTTTAAAATACCCTCAAAATATATAACTGATATGCCGAGGAGCTCTATTTCAAATGGAAAATTGAAACTAGCTTTTTCAGATGAAAATGTAATTAGTTTTTCGCTGCCCCGCAAAGACTTAGAATGAATAAGAAAAAAATGGCAATGCCACTTCGATAGGAGAGAATGGTATTTGCCGTTTTGGGTTTAATGGTAAGGAAAATGATAATGAGGTGAAGGGGTTTGGAAATCAAATTGACTACGGGTTTAGAGTGCACTGCAACCTTCACAGCCTTTTGATAATGAGCCATCCGGATATCCGGATGGCTAAAAAATAGGTTTTGATCCTTCAGGGGCATTAAGCTAATGCGCCTCTACAAGAAAATAATGACCGGCAAAAAGAGTAGCTACATCTCTTTCTGTCGGTCATTTTTGTTTATATCTCGGGATATTAGGGGCACCTTTGTCAGAAACTATGGCAGCAGACCATTTTTTTGTTGGCCTCCATCCGGTTGGCCCTGGCAATAGCGATCTGTTGGTGATACCCTATAAGATCATAGCTCTCACCGTGTAGCACCTCCATCGGAGTAAGGCCGTTAAGGACTGATTGTGGCCGATTGTTGTAATCTTCTACGATGCAACGTTCACGGCCTGATTACAATAGGCGATCCGGATATCCGGAAAGCGAAAAAATAACATCGGGCTGGCAATCTCATTCAGAATAACATAGGTTGACAATACAATGGGCGGCGAAGAAGATGCGTATGTATCTTTTTCGTCGGTCCTTTTTGAAAGATATGTAAAGGATACTTGGGGATGTGTTGAATAACCTTATGCAACCTTCACAGACTTTTGATAATGAGGCTTCCGGATATCCGGATTGCAGAACAATACGATTTGATCAATAAGGGCGAATAAACTATTGGACCCTTATAAAGACAATGACCGGCAAAAGGAGTTGCAGGAACTCTTTCTGTCGGTCATTTTTGTTATTACCAATTTAAGGGAAGCAGTAATGCTTCCTTTTTTTATTTAAAACTGTAACCATGTCAAACAAAACTGAACTCAATACAGATAACCCTGAATATTTCATCTGGCAATATGAACAATTGCAAATAGGCATACTGGGAGGGCTTAAAATTGAAGAAATGGACAGGATGCGGGTAACCCTGAAAATAGAATGGAAACAACTGGCTGTAAGGCATAACCTGGATTTGTACAATGACACGGCTTTGGATAAGCTGGTGAGGAAATGCGCGGAAAGGTTTTCTTTAGGCTCTGCTTATATGGCTGACGTATTTGCAATCCTCATCACTACTTTGGAAAATTACCGGCTCCATGAGCTTAAAAAGCAGGTTAAAACGGAGACCAGAGACCCAATGAGGCTGGAGAGAAGGAGGGAGGTGGAGTTATTCTTGCAGCAGCCGGGATTATTACAAAAGACCAATGACCTGATAGGGCAGAGTGGAGTAATAGGGTAGGAAAATAACAGGCTCCTGATGTTCCTCGTATTCACCAGCCGGAAAAGGGAACAGCCATTACACATCATCAGTCTGGGCAGCAGTGGTACAGGCAAAAGCCACCTTCAGGAGAAGATAGGAGAACTGATGCCCCCGGAAGATAAAATCGAGATCACAGCTTTGAGTGAAAATGCTTTTTACTACTTCGGCAAGCAGGAGCTTAAACACAAGCTGATACTTATAGAGGATTTGGATGGAGCACAGGAGGTATTATATCCCCTCCGTGAACTGCAAAGCAAGAAGGTGATTAATAAAACAGTAGTGTTTAAAGCTGCCAATGGGGAAACCCAAACCACCACATTAAGAGTGGAAGGACCAGTCTGTGTAGGAGGCTGTACCACCAAAGAATCGGTATATGAGGATAATGCCAACAGGAGTTTCCTGATCTATTTGGATGAAAGCCAGCAACAGGATAGCCGGATCATGGATTATCAGCGTAAAATGAGTGCAGGGAAGATCAATACAGCCGTGGAGAACCAGGTGAAGCAGTTTTTACAGGATGTACAGCGCGTATTACAATCTGTAGCAGTCAGGAATCCCTATGCAGAAGATTTACAGTTGCCGGTGAGTGTATTTAAACCCCGCAGGACCAATGTTGCTTGGCTTTTAACACCAGGCCACGGCATACTGCAATAGTCACACTCGCAGCCTTGAAGGGTTTGACGGAACTAATGTTTTACTTACCTTGGGAAAGCCCTATATAAAAAATAAGTTGTTTATGCATATTGTCCTTGGAGGAACTCAACAATGGTATACACAAATTCAATCATTTACGCTTTACTAATGGCTATTATAAGCACTTTATCCTGTAAACAACCCAAGTCGCCTTGTAAATTAAAGGAGATAAAAACACTTTTTACAACGGTTGGCATACATCCCGGGTATGATACTGGATATGCTCACTATGTATTAGTTAAAGAATATGGAAGGGAATGTATGGATAGCGCGGGAATGGTGAAAATGGCTTTGAAATATAAAGACACTGTTTGCATAGGAAATCCTGTGAATGTGATCATGTTTTTCAATTCGGATGAAAAATTCATACCCAACGAGACTTCACAGGACATGGAAGAAATCAATAAAAACTGTTTGGTAACCATCATTTTCGAAAAAAAAGCAAAAACTCCCCATCAGTTTGTTTTTTACGACAAAAATGGGGAAAGAGTATATTGGGGAAGTGAATGGAAATTAACCTCCCGATAGCCGGCAATGTTTCAATCGCCACCTGCGATAAATTAAGAGGTGTAAGGGAGTCGATCACCAATCAGCAGCTCCTGAGCAACCTTCACAGTCGCCTATCTTTCGATACTAATTGCATTTCGAAGCTCGTGCGCAGGAGAATCTCTTATACATAATCGAAAAAGATGATAACCAATAGAATACTATTTATGACTGCCTTATTATTGACTTTGCAGTCTGGCTGGCTCTATGCGCAAGAACAATTGCAGGCAAACGCAACCGACTTGTGTGCCCAATCTTTGCCTGCCAACATAAAAGCAGGAGTGAAGTATTCAAATGATAGACTTTATCCAGGATTTGCCGTTTTACTACGTGACACCTGTACGCCAATGAACAGGTTTACCAATTGCTATATAAAAAGACTAAACAATTGCCCGGTAGAATCCTATTATGCAGCTTTATCGGCAGACACGAGTAACGTAGTTAAAACTGAGGCCTTTTTGGGTGAATGGCTTAATATTCAAAAAGAAAAGTCTGTAAAGTTTATGAATGTGCGGGGATACTCTTTTGCGAATTACATTAGACTTTATGGTGGATGTATGGATGAGCGTGGTGGCAAGTATATCGTAGTACAATTTATTACTAAACAAGAGTATAATCGAACCCCATTATATGGCAAGTCCTTCAATTTGTTCGCTAATCGTTTACACGATAAACTTCGTTTTGCAATCATAAAAGTTGAGGAAGGGCAATACACAATGAATGGCTATTTTCTTTAACCAACTCATGCTGTATAAAACAATAGACATATCCGAGCTTTCGTTAAGAAAACAAAGGCATCAAGCAATGAATTATCGACTTCGGACACATTATGTTTTTATCCCCATAATACAAATTGTCTTTTTTATTGCAGCCTATGAATTGACCAACTACATGGCGCATAAAATGGACTTGGTATACTCGAGAGGAGTCGCCTGGGGGATATCTGCTGCTGATTATCTCATAAAATATGCGCTGATCATCATCGGATTGACGATCGCTAATTTGGCCATAAACAGGATCCATCTTTTGCTATCGGCAGCCGCAGCAATACTATTTACCATTTTTGGTTTTCCCCGTACTATCCAGCTATCCTTATCGGGGTGGTCTGGTAATTTTAATCGGAGTATCGGGGATTTCAATTAGTTATTTGTGTCGCATCCTGTTCAAAAACAGGCTGGACAGCAATTGATCAGGCGCCGCAGCCGCCGCCCCCTCACTCCCGGTCTTCCTCCAGGTCGTCATGGTTATCGCCGCCCAGGCTATAGTAGTTGTTTTCTTCATCTTCTTCGCCAATGGCTTCGTCTTCGTCGTCCAGCTCCGACCCGGGCACATCGAGGTCATTGTCTGCTTCCAGCGGCCTTCCTTTCACCACTTCACCCTGCTCGTCCAGCGGCACTTCCTCTCCATGGTTATAGATATCTTCCTTCTTGTCGTAAATCGGCAAAGGGAATTGCTTATCTTCTTCCGGATTGGCTTCCAGCTTCTTTACTTTCTTGCTCATAAGGCTCCATTTACTGGTTAATGAATAATCAGGCTTTCTCGAGTCAAAATTAGCAAAATTGCGGCCTGCCCACCGCCCCATTTGTTGTAGACTTTATCGTACTTGTTGTACATTATACCCCGACCGCTAATTTGCCGGCTGTTCCACAAAATCCAATGCCAGAATCAGTTATATTTGGAGACTTATCCTGCTTAATCAATTTCGACACCTGTATGAAACAACTGATTGCCTGTTGCCTGCTGATGGCACTGCTCAGTCCGGACGCCAGCGAGGCTCAATCCGGCAAAACCACCACCCAACGCACGTTTACCAATCCGCTGTCCGTCGACTTTGGCGATCCCTATGTTTTGTACGTTAAAGGCGACAAATACTACATGTACGGCACCGGCGCCGGGGCCAACAAAGGTTTTGCTGCCTACTCATCCACCGACCTCGTAAACTGGAAAAACGAAGGACAGGTCTATTTTCACGACAATAAGAATGGCTGGAGCGACCCGGCTGCCGCCTGGGGCGGCGCTTACTGGGCGCCCGAAGTATACGCAGTAAAGGGTAAGTTCTACCTGTTCTACAGCGCCCAATGGAAGGAAAACCCAACCAAAGAATTGGAGAACTTCCGTATCGGAGTAGCAGTAGCCGATAAACCAACCGGCCCCTTCATCGACTTAGCCCAACAACCCATCTTCGACCCGGGTTATCCCATCATCGATGCCAATGTACTGTTCGATGCAGACGGCAGGGTCTATCTCTATTATTCCCGCTGCTGTTACAAACATGCAGTAGAAAGCGATGTAGCCACCTGGGCCAACAACAAAGGATGGTTCAAGGAGATCGAAGAAAGCTGGGTATATGGGGTAGAACTGAAACCCGATTTCAGCGGTGTGATCGGTGAGCCGGTGCTCTTGTTGCGCCCACCCGTAAGCATGAACGATAAACAGGCCGAATGGGAAAGCCGCTCGGTAACTTCCCAGGAAGTGAATCGTCGCTGGACGGAAGGCTCTGTCGCCTTCAAAAAAGGGAATACCTACTTCATGATGTATTCGGCCAACTACTTCGGCGGCAAGAATTATGCCGTGGGTTATGCGACCAGCAGTAGTCCGCTGGGACCTTATACCAAGGCCGCCAACAATCCGGTGCTGGAGAAGAATGTAGAAAAGGGTGGGGTAGTAACCGGTACCGGCCATAATAGCATCACCTATTCGCCAGATGGTAAAGAGATGTTTTGTGTGTACCATGGCCGCACGTCGGCCACCGGCGATCAACGCGTGGTCTTTATCGACCGCATGAAGGTTTCAAAGAACGGGCAACTGGTGGTAGACGGTCCAACGACCAAGGCACAGCCAATGCCATCAGGAACAGCCCGGTAAGATCTCGGAATTACAAATTACCTGATAGATACCGCAGCTGAAGGAGCCAGCCTCAAACGCTTCTTGCTGCACGCCAAACAACCAACGCATATGAAAAGGAATCGATTCGTTAACATCACTCCCTCCCGCTGGAAAATGGTCCTCGCCATTCCAGCCTTGCTTTTGTTCATTCATTGTTCGCATAAGCCCGTCGGCACATCGGCCGGCAATAGTGGCACGCCCAAAGAAAACAAGATAGACGTATTCAGCTCCCGCTATATCAAAAGGGCCATGGAGCAGGTGACCGCCTGGCAATTAAGTCACCCCAAACACGCGCCCACCGATTGGACCAATGGCGCCTTCTATGCCGGCGTAGTGGCGGCCTATCAAACCACCGGTTCCCGCGTGATCCTGGACTCGCTGATGGCCCTGGGCCAACGCACGTCCTGGCAACCGGGCCGGCGCTATGACCATGCAGATGACATCGCTATTTCGCAAACCTATATTGATATGTACCGCATAAAAGGCGACCGGTCTATGATCACCGCCACGATCGATACAGTCCAAAAACTGCGTACCGTACCCGGACCCGAAACCAAGAAAGGATTGATGTGGTGGTGGTGTGATGCACTCTTTATGGGCCCGCCTACGATTGTAAAACTGGGCGTTAGTTTACAAGACCCTTCTTATTTCGCCCTGAGCGATTCGCTGTTCAAACAAACCTACGATCTGCTGTATAACAAAGAGCAACACCTGTTTGCCCGGGATGCCAGCTACCTCATCAATGCGAATGGTGAAGGCAAGAGAGAAGCCAATGGTCAAACGGTGTTTTGGTCACGCGGCAATGGATGGGTGATGGGCGGTCTGGTACGCATTCTCGAGGAGTTACCAGCCAATTACGCCACCCGTTCATTCTATGAGCAGTTGTACAAGGATATGGCGGCCAAGATCCTTACGCTGCAGCAGGAAGATGGATTGTGGCGCGCCTCCTTGCTCGATCCCGCTTCTTACCCCGGCGGTGAAGGCAGTGGCAGCGGGTTTTATTGTTACGCTCTGGCCTGGGGCATCAATCATGGCTTGCTGGATGCAGCTACCTACAGTCCTGCTGTACGTAAAGCCTGGCAGGGACTCAATACCCTGGTATCGGCCGAAGGCAGGGTAGGCTGGGTGCAACCCATCGGCGCCGACCCCAGGAGAAACTTCAATGCCGAGAGCTATGAAGTGTATGGTGCCGGCGCTTTTCTGCTGGCAGGATCGGAGGTCATAAAACTGAAATAAATATGGAGGAATCAAATAAAGTATCCGGGAAGTGGAGAGTGCGTCTGGACAGGTTAAAAAGAATCTTTAACCCTCCGGATAAGAGAACGCTGATCCAAAACGAACTCCTGAAACTTAATTCAAAACTTATATTACAGGGAACTTCAATTATTGACAAAAACAGGCAATCTCAAATATTCACTGGTCTTGAAGATGGTTCAACAAGTATTGACTTTTGGGAAAACGGGATATGCTGGCATTCCCAATTATTAACCAAAGTTACAGACGCCGCGCTGGCTGCTTATTTATGGAACGACGTTAGGGCAAACAGTACCTTTATTGAAAAAGAAATTTCAACCATTTGTTTCATAGAAGGAAGAAAGCAGATTGAAATTAGTAGCCAGGAATACATTAAGTGGCGTTGGGAAAATCTTGTTTATTCAGAAAACGATCTTGAAAATGAATTAATCTGTTTGTTGAAGAGAGACGACCGGATCAATAGGCTGATGACTTTTCATCAGTTGTGGGATTTGGGGCTAAGCAGGTATATCGGGCATTATGGCGATCAATTAAAAAACGACCTTTTGAGAGCCAAAGTGCAAAACGGTACCATTGAGGTACGAACCGAGGAAATGGCTCGTAAAGATTATAGCAATGGCGGCTATCAATGTCTTGGAAAAGGTGACGCAAAAACGGCGTATAAGGCAATCCTCGACAATTTACCGTCCGACATAGATTGGGCGGAATACCAAACACTGGAACAATATATTGCCAGGACCGGCGCGCCTGCATCCTGATCAAGACTCCACAGTAACACTTTTTCCCATGACAAGCATCATCGTATCCAAATCAGTAACACCGACGGTCATCATCGGCTTCCTGCAAAACCGCTTGCGGGAACTCAATATTGCCGATAGTGAAATTGAACACAGTCTGCACAATCTTTCTCGGGAGGCGATTAAGGTGATTGATGTTCATTTTGAAAACAGAGACCATCTTTCTTCAGAAGACCTGTATTACGATGAAGTAACTTACGAATACAACCAATTTATTCTTCAGCTCCAATCGATCAACTTAAAGCATGATCAGCGCCGGAAACTGTTTTTTGTTGTCACAAAATTGTTTGACCAAATAGCTTTGGAAGCCAGGCAGGAGCAAATCCCCCTTTTGGCAGATATCGCCTTTGAATCGATAAGAAAAATCCTTGAACTTAATGATGCAACGAGTAATACCTGAATCACACAAGTAAGCATGAGCAACTTACAAACAGGCAGCCCCGCATAAGGAGCTGCCTGTTTTGTTTGTCCGACCTGTTAAAGAACCTCCCTATGGTTTTATCCAGGAATCTTCGTACGCATTTTTCATGATGGTCGTATAGAAAGTAAAGCCGTTGTTCAATGCATTGGTGAAGAAGACCAGCTCAACATCGCCGGGAAATTTCATGATCAGGGTCTGCAAGCCGGGATCGGGATTATCGGCCTTTTCGTTGGCATTGACATCGTTCATCAACGCGCCGTCCTTACCATACGATTGCCCCTTACTGGTATTGGGGCCGTCTTCTGCATCCAGTCCATAGCGATTGGTGAGCAATACTTCCTGCTGGGACTTGGTAAGCACTTTTTCGGAGTGGAATACATAGGCCATCACTTTGGCCACCTGAAAAGCAGACATGTAGTAACCACCGCCGCCGGCGATCAGTTTCCAGTCGCCCAGGGTACGGCCAGCCGTCGCAGGCGTCGTTTCATTGTACATGAGCGTTACAGTAGACCGGTCTTCCGGTGAACAAAAGACCATGCCGGTTTCTGACGGCGTGAAGACCAGGTTTTGCATCAGCTGCGTATAGCGTACAGCGAGGTATTCGGCAAAACTGGCGGTATCCTTATTGCTGAGGTTATAAGACTCCGTATTGGTAGCACCTGCTTTATCATTGATGTAGGTGAACATGATGCGGAACAAGGCAAAGTTCACGTTGCTGTAGTTGTATCCTTTGGCTTCATTCACAACACCGGCAGCGATGCAGGTTTTGAGTGAATTATAGTCTGTACCGTATCGGATATCGTCGGTAGTGAGCCCTGCCTTGTGGGTGAGCAACTGGTGAAAGGTGATCGATTTCACTTTGTTGCCCAAGGTCCAGGATTTGGGCAGCCATTTGTAAATAGAGTCTTCCAGTTTGATCTGTTTGTAATCCAGCAGTTTCACTGCGCCTACGGCGGTGAGCCACTTGGTGACGCTGGCGATATTCATTTCTTTGTATACACTGTGGGGCACGGGGCCATCCTGGCTCATACGGGCGAATCCGCGGGCAGCGCTATCAGCCCATTGGCCTTTGTGGTTGATCATGAAGGTATACCCGACGGCTTTGCTACCCAGGGCCGTAATGATGTTTTCCTTGAACTTTTTGGGACTGAATACCTTGTCGTTCGATTGGATGTCATCGATCGTTTTTTTCTGGCAGGCTGTAAAGGCCAGGGTGAGCGACAGTGCGGAAACAGCGAGGCAAAGCGATGTTGTTTTCATTGTTAGTGGCTTTGATTTGTGGGTTCAAAACTAACAAGCGGCAGCGGGCTGCCAGGGGCAGTTTAACGGATGGGCTGTTTGACTTAATGGATAGAAGGGGTGAAGACTACGCATTCAATTCAGGTGTTTTGACGGTCGGAGATGCAATTATAGGATCGTAGCTTACCGGTGCGGCAAAACGTGTTCCTCACAAAAAAACTTATTGTATGAACAGACTTGAATCGCTCCAGAACGATCCCGTTTTAATGGCCGAACTGACGCAACGCATCAACGATGGCAGAACCTTTGCCCGGGGGCAAAACATCGGCGCCCGCGACGGCCAGTTCAAACGCTTTGTAGAAGGAACCTTCATCGAATCGGGTGGCATTACGCAAGGCAGTCTCGAAGCCGTGATACTCGACTTCTTACGGCCCTGCCTGCTCATCAAGAACAATAATTTCCAGGTTCCCGAATCGGATACCTGGAAAAGCCGGCTTGAACCCTATCGCCGGGTGATTGAACAACGTATACCCAGCATCGGCCGGGTGGAACTAAAATTCCACCCAAAAATGAAATGGGCTGGTACGGCATGGCTCATCTCTCCCAACATGATCGTCACCAACCGCCATGTGGCCGCCGAATTCGCCCGCAATGGCAACAATGGTCCTGTGTTCCTGCGCAACTCCCTCGGCGTTACTCTCGAAGCCTCCATCGATTTCCGGGAAGAATACGATAACAACAACGGCAGCCCCATAGAAATTGCCGTAGAGAAAGTGATCTATCTCGCCGATGAAGCACAACCGGATATTGCCATCCTGAAACTAGCCTCCAATACGTTCGCGCTGGAACCCATACCGCTGCTGACTACGCCCGTTAAAGCCAACAATGAATTGGTGGTCATAGGGTACCCCGCGTATGATCCGGTACGCAACCCCCTGAAGCCTGAAGACGTTAAACGCATCTTCAACGATATCTTCACGTTCAAACGCCTGTCGCCGGGCCTGGTATTGAATGAAGAAGTACACCCCAAGGTATTCAGTCACGATGCTACCACCCTGGGCGGCAATTCCGGATCGGCCGTACTGGACCTGCGGACCGGACAGATCGCCGGCCTCCACTTTAGCGGCGTTTTTCACGAAGCCAACTACGCCGTGACCGCCACGGCCATCCTGGAAGCCCTCACATCCGTGCACGTACAGGTACCCTCCGTCGTTACCCCCGTGGTAACCATTCCCGATCCGGTGGATGAAGAAGATGCGATTGAACTATCTACCAATGAACTAACGGCCACAGACTATAGCGACCGTGAAGGATATGATGAAACATTTCTCGGCGACGATGCCGTCGTTCCGCTGCCGGTAATAAAGGATAGCGACAACATCCTGAAGTTTGGCGATGATGAATCAGTGCTTCACTATCATCACTTTTCCGTGACGATGAACCAGGCAAGAAGGATGTGTTTCTACAGTGCAGTGAACATCAATGGCGAAGAGTCGCGCAAAACCAAACGTCCCGGCTGGAAACTCGACCCGCGCATACCCAAAGCGATGCAGATCATGAAAGAGTGTTACGGCAATCCGCCCAAATTCGCGCGGGGACATATGACGCGTCGCGAAGATCCGGCCTGGGGCACCACCGTTGCCCTGGCAACCCTGGGTAATGCAGATTCCATGCACGTTACGAATACGGTGCCGCAAATGCAGCCCTTCAATGGAGGGATATGGCTGGGCCTGGAAGATTATGCCCTGCAAAATGCCCGCGGCGATGCCATGAAGATCAGCGTATTTACCGGCCCGTTCTTTACCGATCATGATCCCACCCGGTATGACGTTGCTATCCCCGTAGAGTTCTGGAAAGTCATCGCCTTTATCCACGACGAAACCAATGAACTGTGCGCTACCGGCTATTTCATGTCGCAAAAGAGTTTCCTGCAACCAGAGGAATTTGTTTTTGGCGGATACAAAACGTATCAGACAACGATCAGGAGCATCGAGCAGCGGGCCGGTATCAGTTTCGGGAACCTGGCAGCGCTGGACCCCTACCGGGGTGAGGAACTGGCGCTCTCATCGCTTGAAAACTTTTCGCAAATACGGTTCAAACGTTGATGACATGCCGTGAACCATCAATTGTTGTCGATCTCATTACTGATGGCCGCGAAATGTTGCTGCAGGTGATTGAATAGGTCGATGAGGGTGGTTCCTTCATTTATCCAGCCAACTGACTTTCCCTGGTATTGAACACCCTCTACCAGTTGACTGGCGCGATGGAGGGCGATTACCTGCCAGTTGTCGTTGAACACCGGTGAGCCCGATGAACCTTTCTCCGTATCGGTGAAATAACGCACAACAGGCGCTGTACTTTCATAAATATGATTGTTGCGGATGGCCACCTTCTTGGCGTGCCCAAACGGATGCTGGATGATATTGACCGATTGGGGATTGGTAACATTCACCAGGATAGCGTGCGGAAAACGCGCCGGGGCAAAACGGTTCACCGGATTCTTCAACCGAAGTATGGCATAATCGAGCGCGGCATCTGAAGCTACTACCTCCAGTGCGGCTACGGCAACGCCCATCACATTGTCTGCATTGTAGTCGAACTCCACAATGGTCGCCTTGCCCTGTAACATAAAATCGGCTGGCAATGCATCCGGTTCATTTTCATTCCTGGCTTCTATTACGTGGTAATTGGTAATGATGAGTTCTTTTGTCAGCAACCAACCGGTACCAGCATACACGATGGGAGAGCCGTCGCCCCGCTTGGCCGGCACGCCATTGTCGTACCGCGGCACCTGCATCCGGGCAACCCCTTCGCCGGCTTTGACGCCCGCCTGCAGCCAGGCGTAGGATACCATATCATCCTGGTGCACGATCCTTTCTTTCACGATCTTATCGATCATCGGTTGGGCCGGAGCCTGTGGATGAACGATTGGCGCTGTTTTACCGGATTGTGCCTCCACTTTTGCCATCGCTTTCTGGACGATCTCAAACTCCGCCGGAAATGACCGGGTGTACCTCGATGCATAATACAACCAGCTATAGAACGGTACAGAACCATCCGACAAAGCCACCGTATTGTTCAACCGGTCGAGGTCGAGATCAAGTTGTACTTGTTCGGAAGGATCGGCCCATAACAATCCCTTAAACAGTTTATTGACATCCGAAAGAAAGATCTTGCGGATCGACTGGGGGTAGCCGATGGTTGTTAAGATAGCGTCCGCTAATATATCGCGTTCCGCACTCGTCAGAAATGCCATAGGCCGTGGAGGTTGAATTAAACAGTAAATGATTGCATGTCGTTATCATCCTTATACCGGTACTTCAGGTCATCTACATTCAATGGTTTTTTAAGATCGCCGCCTCCACCAGTGCCTCGTTTTGGGGAAGCTTGTTTAGGCTTCGCCTCGTGTTGCAACACCTGCTGCAGTTCATTAATCACCTCCGTCGAAAATTCGGCGGCATAGTAGGATGTCAGCATTTCCTTTGCGTACTCTTTGGCTTCTTCATAGCGCTCCAGTTGAGAAAGGGCACGCACTTTCAACATCCCCAATATTGCGTTGCCTTTACCCGGCATCGACGGTTCTACCAGGTTCAATGCCTGCTCTGCCCGCCCGGAGTTCAACAGGTTGGCCGCCTGCCTGGCAATATGCCTGATCTGGTCTTCGGCATCGGCCGATTCCCATACGTCTTTCTTCGCAGATTCAATACCTGCTTTCCCAAGAATAAAAGCCTGCGCTTTGTCTGGCAATTCTTCCAGACCGGTCAATAGATATTTTTGTACCCCATCTAACCAGCGTGCCTCTACCGAGCGGGGCGACTCACCCAATACCAACCGGTGATAGATCTCCTCTGCCCGGTTCACGACCCCTTCCTTGTCCTTATAAAATTCAACAGCGCGGTGGTCGATCTCCTCCGCAATCTTCCCCTCTTCCGATTTCCGCACCAGCTTCAGCATTACCCGGCGCACATCTGGTCGATGCCTGAGTTCGTTGGCGTTCACCGGTATGATCAGGGACAACTCCTTTTTCATTTGATCAAAAAGCTTGCGGGCATCTTCTATACCCCCGATGGCGAGCTGGCAGGGCCCTGCCAATACTTCCAGTATGATCTCCGGCGTGATCCTTCTCAGCACCATACCCGGGTTGGCCAGTTTTTTGAGTTCTGCGTTTCCCAAATGCCGCAATATGCGTTGATAAAGCATGCCTTGTATTTCCTGTTCGGGCAGGCGTTCATTAAGTATCCCGTATTTCTTTTTAGTGATCCGAAGCGTTTTCAGTTCCTTTTCTCCAAAGCCCTTTACCAGCTCTGCCGCCAGTTTAAGTGTTAGGGGATTGCCCCCGATCATAGCAGCAATGTTTTTGGCAATGGCGGCATCCGTAATACCGCAGCGCTCGAGGTAGCCAGCTGCAGCCTCCCGATCGAGGTCACCCAGCTCCAGCGGTGTTGTTTTGAGGTGCGTGATGGGAGCCCGGCCTGCGATCACTACCCGTAAGCGCGCATATTGCCGCCGCAGCAGGGTCATAAAATCATACAAACTGGCGACATAATCTTCGCCCTTGTACTGCACTTCTTCGAAGGTATCCAACACCACCAGGAAGGGCTTGTTGCCATCGGTGGCCAGGCGGCTCACCAGGCCAAGAAATTCTTCCTGTATCCCTGCCCGGTCGGCCTCTTTTTGTTGTCCGGATTCCAGCGAGCGAAGGATAAAGCTGGTAGAACTGCTGTTGTCGATGAGGGAGCCATACACCTGGTTCCAGTATTCAAAAAAAGACTGGAAGGCGGCGGAGAGCTCGGGCTGGTCACGATATTGAATGCCGAGTTGCCGCCCGGCTTCTATTAATAGCGTATCGGGTTCCAATGCATTGAGCTGGGGGCGGTCGAAATCCAGGTATACAAAGGGAAACTTGTCCTGGGTGTGCGCCTCATAATGCTCCAGGATGAAATGCGCGAGCAAGGTCGACTTACCAATTCCACCTACTCCAAAGATCAACATAGGGTCTTTGCTGTTGGAAAAAATGGAATCGGCCAGGTTGCCGATACCCCTTGAAACGGATTCCAACAGGCTTTTGGGAGGCGCCACGCCTACATAGGTGCGCAATGCGGTCGTCTCGGCATGCCTGCCCCTGAATGTTGACCGGAAGATACCTTCTTCGTACACACCTGTCAGGTGCCTGAGGGGTGTAAGCATTTCCCGTATTTCTATGCGCGCATGCAGCGTCTCGGCCGGAGGCAGGAATTCGTATCCCGGAATATTTTTAAGCCAGGCGGTTACCTGGATCAACGCATTCAATTCTTCGAGGTTGAGGAGGTGGATGTCGGGCGTTTTTTTCTGCAGGCAGCGGGTGAGCATCTTTTGCAGTACATTCTGCTCATCGAAAGCAATGGTGGGGTTGGCCTGCAGTGCTGCATCGATCTTTCCTTCCTGTACCAGCGCCTGCAGGGTGGCTATGCGCGCATCGTCGCGCAGACTGAGGAAAACGGTATCGCCGGGTTTGGTTTCTTTATTAGCGGCCACCGCGGCAACAACGATGTCGGTCAGGTACAGACTGCAGCCTATCAGGCAGTTCACCATGCCCATTTTTTCCTTGTCATCCATAACCTGTTCCTGCGGCAGGGGATTGAATTTATCCAGGTCGAAATAAGCGAGTACGGCCGCTGCATCGACAAAAGCGTTGCGCTGTGGCCGTTCCTCCATCACTTTTACGGGCGGAGCTGGCTTGGGCGTATCTTTCAACGCCTGCAGCTTTTGCTTTACCAGTTCCTTCGATATACGTTCATTGGCCCCTTCCATGGGATCTTTTTTTGCCGTTAAATTTGAATAATAGCCTTGGCCACCTCCAATGCTTTTTGTGCCAGCTTTCTGGTGCGATCGGGATCGTTGGGATCATCCTCCTCAAATACGGTGTCCACCATATCGGTGAGCCCTTCTTCATCTATTTCCTTTTGATGAAAACCGGCATAGTTGACAAAATACTTCCTGATATCATTTTGGGTAAGTGACTCTATATTGTCGAAGCGTACGCGGTTTTTGTGATTCACGACGGGCTGTTCAAATCCCAGCAACACCACGCGCAGCTGATCTTCACTGATCTCCGGTTTTTCGGCCCCCGTTGCTATCGCCACCAGTTGGAGGATCATATCGATGGTTTCGCGCGGCAGTGGTTGAAACTCTTCCGGCTGGGTGGTCTTTTTACGATCATCCAGGCCATCCAGCACGATGATGTGTTTTACGCCGGTATTGACGATCTGTTCTGCGAGCATCGAGCAAAGCTCGATGATCCAGCGCGCGGGTTGTTGGGCATCCAGCTCGGGAATATGCACCTGGTCGGCCTGCCAGTTTGGATTGATCTGTTCCAACAGCGAAATGGCCAGGTGTTTGGGACCAAAACGGCTGATCGCCTGCTTTTTCAGGTCGACCCAGATGGTCTTGAAATTGGCATTGCCGAGAAAGGAGGTAACGTACCGGATATAATCGTAGGTGAATGTTTTGCCTGACTTTTCGGGACCTTTTACGACCAAAGCGCGTACGCCGGCAGGCTTGGCGCCGGCCAGCAGGGGATAGGTGAAGTATTCCATGGCCTCGCGTGTCTTTTCGCGGTTCATAAAGGGTAGGTCCAGGGCCAGCAGGATGGTGTCCCAGATCTTTGGTGGAATATGGAACCGGGGTGGCTGACCGCTCTGCAGTCGAAGTATGGCCGCCTGGATGGGCGGGAAGAGGGCAAATTTCTTCAACAGCTGGATGATGAGTGCGGGCTCTTCTACCCAGGCAGACATTTCGCAGTAGGTAAGTACGTTCTGGGCATATTCTTCGGGAACTGCATCCGATTTGATGCGGATAAAATGCTGGCTGGGTATTACTGTGGTTAGTTTGGCCGGGTTGCCGATCATGAAAAGGGCAACTTCTTGCCGGAGTAAATCCCGCTCGTTGATGGTCAGCAGGCTCATAGTATTACGTTAAGGGTAATAAATAGCAGCCTTTCCTGTCAGAAACGCTGAAACTGCTTACAATTTAAACAATTTGGACAAGTGTTGATACCGTTAAAACACCCTACAAAAGGAGGCCTGCCGTCGTTGATCGATTTTATGCCTCCTATTCAGACCACAGTTAGTCAAACAGTTACCTATTTAGCGCCTCGTTATATGAGTACTAATAAAAAATTGCTGGTCACACGCTGATCTCCACAATGCCTAAGCGCTTACTGCGTTAACAGGTGCATACTTACCCCTTAAGCCATCTCCATGCAAGGACCAACAAACCGAATGCTTTTAGCATTTCTATTCCTGACCATCTTTTTGTCGGGTTGTAATAAAGAAAAGGACGAGCGCGTAGGGCCGCCGCCAAATACAACAGGCAAAATAACCTTTACACAGCGGGCTGCCCCCGGGGTCGATTTCACCATCAAAGGGAAAAACATCGTTGTTGACTGGGGAGATGGGCAGGTGGAGAACGTGGGGGTGCCCGAAAACGGCGATGTAAGACATCTTTACAATGACAATAAGTCTCACCAGGTTACCATTACCGGCGTGGATTTGACTTTCTTTATGTGCTGGGCCCGTTTACTGACCGCACTGGACGTTAGCGAAAATCCTGCCTTGCAGGAGCTTCATTGCAACATGAATGAGATCACCCACTTTGATATTTCCAAAAACAGCTATCTGTATTGGTTAAACTGTAGTGAAAACGCGATCAATCAGCTGGATGTTTCGCATAACCCACAATTGGAAAGACTCCTTGTAGCCAGGTGCAATATTTCAAACATAGACGTTTCCCAAAATAAAAGGCTGATGGAACTCTATTGCTGGGGCAACAAACTTACCTCGATCGACGTATCACAAAATCCAGCCCTCAAGTCTCTTAAATGCTACAGCAATCCCATCACTTCTTTGAACCTGGCAGCCAATCCAAAATTGTACGAATTGTATGTCGACTCTTGCCGGCTCACCAAACTGGACGTATCCAGCAACAAAGAACTTGGCGGGTTGAGTTGCGGCAACAATCAATTAACTTTCTTAGACCTCTTGGCCAACAAAGGGATCGCTACGCTTGCATTCCACGACAACCAAATCAAAAACATCGATCTTACGGGTCTATCAAACTTACAGCGACTTTTTTGCTCAAAGAATCAGCTGAGCCAATTGGATGTTTCGCAGAATGCTTCCCTTCATGAACTCTCTTGTGATGAAAATGCGCTTACCGCGCTGGACGTTTCCGTTTGCCGCAACCTGTATACGCTCAACTTCAATAAGAACAAACTGACTACGCTCGACCTCTCGAAAAATACAGTACTTAGAGAACTCAATTGCAGCAACAATCAATTCAATACCGAATCGCTCAACGCGCTGTTCACTTCCTTAAACAAAAACACCGGCAGCAAAAAATACCTGGAGTACGGCGGCAATCCAGGCTCCGGCACCTGCGACCCGTCTATCCCCAACGCCAAAGGCTGGCTCTACCGGTAACCGTGATAATTTTACAGCAGCTTCATTTTGCTGAGGACTTGCTTCTCCCGTTCCGGCAAGGAGCCTTTCACGGTAATCTTCGGTACGTCAATATCGTCCAGCCATTCTTCCAGGATGGCGTTAACGTCCTGCCGAAGGGCGGGAAACTCATTGTTGGGACAACCAATAAGGTCGGGCGTTTCGATAGGTACCCAAACCAGCAGATCGATCACAGCCAGCGAATGCTGAACCCGGTCGTACAGATTACGCACCTGATCACCGCCGTTCAATGCCCCGATATAAGCAAGCAGGTCGAGGGGACATCTGTCGAAGACAACATCCTTATCTTTTGTTGCCAACAGTTTCTGCGACCGCTCCAGCTGGGTCAGAAAGTCGTCGATAGTAGGCGTTTCCGCAAATACATACCCTCGCTCTTCCAAATCGTAATAAGGTTCCTGGTAATAGACATAATGTTCAAGAACGCCCGACAGTTTTTCGGCCAGGGTTGTTTTGCCAACCCGATGGGCGCCTGTTACAGCGATTTTCATATGGCTGCAAAGATGCACCAGGGAGCGGATGCCGCAAATACCAGTGATCACTTATTTCCAATCCCTTGCATACATTCTCACCGGGCGGGTGAGCGGAGGCAGGCGTTGTGCCAAATGGGAATGGTCCATTCATTTAACGGTGTAACGGAACAGCTTCGCGGGCAACATGGCGGAAAAACTATGGCGGCCGTGTCGTTTACAGGACCAACAAACTACGCCCATGTTATCCAAAGCAATCCTCTACATCATATTGATTACCGGTACGGCTCAGGCCTTTGGCCAGGCCTCTGATGCAGAACTAGACGCCATGATCAACCTGCTGGGGGTACAAAAGAAAGAAGCGGTGGCCCAATTGGTAAATGTATCCGGAAACGACTCGGTATTATTCTGGAAGATCTACGAAGAATACCAACAGGAAAACAAGAAAACGGCTGCCGATCGGGTGAGGCTGTATGAAGGCACCGCCATGGCTTACCGCAATATGACGCCGCAAATAGCAGATTCCCTGGCCAACCTCTATTTTTCGAACCGGATACAACAGGAAAACCGGCTGCAAGCTTATTACAAGAAATTCAAATCGGCCATCAACCCCACCATTGCCTTTGAATTTTACCAGGCCGAAGTGTACCTGCTCACTATGCTGCGAGCCCAGATCATGCAACAGATACCCACCTATGGGCAACTGCAGCTCATGAATAAAAAGAAGTAACGGGGTTACTCACTGAAGGCTTTCCAGTTGACGGAATACCGGGATCAGCGATTGACCTTTTTGAGAAAGGTTGTATTCAATATGAAGCGGTTTCAATTTAATCACTACTTTCTCCAGCAATCCGTTTTCTTCCAGCTCCTTCAAAGCCACAGCTACAGATTGTTTGCTGGCGCCTTCCAACTGCCGCAACAGGCCATTGAAACGAACCGGCCCCTCCACGGCTATCCGGAATATTTGTGGCTTCCATTTACCCGAAAGCATCTTCAACAATCCCTCTGCGGGACAACTGTTCGCACTCTCCATCATGATTTTAAGGTAGTCATGTTTTTCTGACTAATTGTTTGGCAGCAGCCGCTTTGGCAATTTTGTGCAGCAAAATTAACCTTTAAACCACATGAAAAACGAATCAGGCAATCCTCTTTTGTGCGACGTAGAAAGCGGTCTCTGCGAACTGCCTTCCACACACGACAACACACAAGGCCAGTCTATAGCAGCCGGCCCGAAACCCATCAGGGTCATTTATTTTACCGACCCCATCTGTTCTTCCTGCTGGGGCATCGAGCCGCCACTACGAAAGCTGAAACTGGCCTACGGTCACCTCCTGGAATTCGACTACCGGATGGGTGGTCTGCTGCCCGATTGGAGCTACAATAGCAGCGGCATCAACAAACCATCCGACGTAGCGCATCACTGGGATGAAGTGAGCGTGCATTACGACATGCCTATTGACGGCGATGTATGGCTCGAGGATCCACTGTCTTCGTCTTACCCGCCCTCCATTGCCTTCAAGGCTGCGCAATGGCAGCACCGCGACAAGGCCATTCTATTTCTCCGCGCACTGCGTGAAATGGTTTTTCTGCAAAAGAAGAACATCAACAAATGGGAATACATCGCACAGGCGGCAGCGCAGGCGGGACTGGATTCCAGCCAACTGAAAACTGATTATGCAGGTTATGCCAGGACATTGTTTGCCGGCGACCTGGAACTGGCCAGGCAATTGGGGGTAAGAGGTTTCCCGACCATGTTCTTTGTGGATAGTGTGGGCCGGCAGGAGAAAGTATATGGCAGCAGAACATTCGCAGATTATGTGAGCGCCATCCGGAAATTGCAACCATTGGCCCAGCCATACCCCTACCAAAACGATTGGCAGCACCTGTTTGCCCAATACCCAAGCCTCACCACCCGCGAATTCACCGAACTTTCGGGCATCCCAAGAAGCGATTGGGACAAGCATTTGAACACGTTGCATGAAGCTGGCATCCTGCATAAGCTGACGACGAAAAATGGCGTATTGTGGCAACTGAAGGGCTCAGGCGATGCCTGTACCCACTGATGCCTGGCCGATGGCGCTTATCGTTCGGCCTGCAACCATTCGAAGGCAGCCCCATCTGCTTCCAGCACCGCTTCGCCACCTTTTACGGCTTTGAACTTCAATGGTACAACAGCCGTGGCCCGTGGCGACACGCGCTCATCGGAATGATGGGTGTGCACGACGTAATACAGCTGTCCTTTTTGACCGGCAAATACATCTCCATGGCCCGATCCGTTGTGC
Source organism: Paraflavitalea sp. CAU 1676 (assembly GCF_029223285.1). Classification (GTDB taxonomy): domain Bacteria; phylum Bacteroidota; class Bacteroidia; order Chitinophagales; family Chitinophagaceae; genus Paraflavitalea. Next base: position 946,928 of record NZ_JARHUJ010000002.1, read on the forward strand.
CCCACGGTTTGACGGCTGATGATCGGGTTGCCGGCATACTTTTTCCAGGGACCGGTAGGGGAGTTGGACGTGGCATATCCTACCGCATAATCCTTGTTCCGGAAATCATTGGCGGAATAAATGAGGTAATAGGTATTCTTATACTTCAGCACGGTTGGGCCTTCTGCCACCGGCCATTCGGACTTCGCGGTGTTCTCCCATGCTTCGGTACTGGCTATGCATTCCTGCTCCGTGCCGGGGATCACGTCTGACAGATCGGGTTTCATTTCCGTCACAAAGATCCGGTTACCGCTCTGCAGCTTAACATGATAGAGATACACTTTGCCGTTGTTGTCGAAGAAGACAAACGGATCGATCTGCTTGCCGGTACCGCTGAGCGCCTTCAGCGAATCCTGCGTGAAGGGGCCGGCCGGACTTGCTCCTTTGGCGATTGCAATCTGTTCATTCGCCGTATAGGCCATATAATAACTGCCCCGATAGTGAAAAACCTGGGGCGCCCAGAAACCGCCGGTGCCAAATGCATCGCCGCGTTTCAAAGCCAGGTGCCGGGCGCTGTCTGCCGGTTGCTTCCATGTCTTCCCGTTGGCCGATTCATACACCAGGAATCCCCGGTTGCTGCCCGTGCCATATAAATAAAAGTTGTCCTTGTCTTTAAAGATCGTTGGGTCGGCCAGGAATATGGATGGTTGCTGTGCCATTCCGGGCTGACACGAATGTAGGCCGGTGATTACCAGGATCGCCCGGATTACCGTTTTCAAGTAGGTCATAGCTGATAAATATAGAAAAATATCCTACAACGGGGGCGTCGTACCCTTCACGAACAAGCCCGTGCAAAATCGGCCATGTGGGGCTGGGGCGCCGGGGCGGTTATCGTCATCTTATCTTTCATGATCTGGGGGCCACTGGGCTTCATCAGCATCTTCGCAGGCCTGCTCATGGGCTTTTTAGGTACGCATCTGATCGAAAATCGCCTGGCGCGCGATAAAGGCATCTTCACCAAACTGGATGGCGCCAAACGAAACGATGCCGTACAGGAACTGGTGATAGGAGGGTGGTCGTTCAGTCAGCCTTCAGCATAACATACATTACACAACCGCATACATCTCCCATTGCCCCGTAAGGGGCATTGGCATTTTTACAGGACAACCAGCTACTCGCCCAACAAACGCACGAATCCAGTCGTTTGTACCAGGTGCTGCAGTTGCTTTTGATCGGAAGCGTTTTTCTTCAGCAACAATTTGAGGGTGAGGTGCAGGATGGTCATATACTGCTTCGATAAAAAATGGAAATTGGTGGGATTGATGATCTCCAGCAGTTCCCGGGCTACTGTTTTTTCGCCCAGGTGGGCCATGGATATTGCCTTGAACAGGTAGATAGCCTCCAGAAAAGAGGTATCGGGCCAGGAGGTCACGTATTTCTTCTTATACTTCAGCAATTCACCCACATAGAACAATGACTCCTCATACTGACCGATCAGCACCAGCGCCTGCGACATCACAAATTGAAATACGACCACCGAAAGCAGATGCTCTTTTGCGGTAGGTATGGTGGTATAGAATTGCCGGGCTTTGATCAATATACTTTCCGTTTCTTCTCCCGACACGCTGGCATGATACAGTTGGGAAGCATAATAAAAGCCCGCCCAGGATGGCTGCGCTTTTTTATCGACCACCTGCTGCATCACGATCCGGTAATGCCTGTCGAGGTTCTTATTGTCCATCGTAAGCCAATACCGGAAGCAAAGCAGGTAGTTGCCAAACAATTGCGAATGGATGGTTCGTTTTACATGCAGGTAATAACGCAGCCCGTCGCCGTAAAAGGAGTTCAGGTTATCGACATTGATGAATTGTTCGAAATAAAACTCCTGTCCATTCTTGGTACGGGCTATCTCACGCTGGAACTGATCGATCAACTGTGGATGATGTTCGAGAAAGAGTATGGTTTCCCGCACCAGGTGGTTGTACGTATAATCATTGGGCCCCGACACTTCCGTTTTCCGGAACAGCATAACGAGGTAGTTCAACAGGTCGCTATTGTTATGGTTAAGCTCATTCCCTTCCGCCGGCTGATGCTTCAGCGAAGTGACAAAATCATCATACGAAGCAAAACCGCAATACATCGACAGTGTGTTCAACGTATAGATGGATTGCTCATGTTTCGCGTCCATGAGGTTAAAGAAGCGTCTTAGTGTATTGAAGCTGATCGTTAACTGCATCTGGCTGGCGATGTCATTGTGCAGATAGTGACAGTCTGACGAGGACAAAATCCTCCGCCCCAAAGTTTTCTCAACTTGCAGTTTCAGCTGACTGATATGTTCTGAATCCATAAACGAAAAAGCTAATTGCCCCCGGCTTTGTTCATTAATTAATTTCGAACATTTCCCAGTATGTAAGATTTGAGGAATTGATTTCAAAGGGGAAACGATTCATGTTCCCCACAGGATATTAGTGCAAGCTGGAATTTCAAAAGGACATAGTAGAGGAAGAATTGGGGCCGAACCGGTGATTTGTCTATGCGAATATATAATTAAAAGCTATACATTGAAAATAGTATTTATTCAAATAGGATGCTATTCCTGAATAGCGTTCAACAAACGTGAATTAAATTGTATTGATTACAACTTGTCCAGGTTTCACTTGTACAGGTAAACAAAACTGCTTGACGGAGATCAATCATTGCATGATTACCTGCTCAAACAAGCCCAGTGGGCAAAATTGGGCATTCTTTTCTTAGGTTAGAATGTATACTTTAGATATTGTAATTGGCTTTTATATAGTCAATTGATCTTTCCCTGCTGAACGTAATTCTATTCTTTCGTAATTACACCCCCTTACCCGCGCCGGAAAAATCTAATTTCCACTGCGGTATTCAATATCCATTGACAGAATAATTCTTCGATGCCTGCATGTTAAGGCGAAGTCCGATTGGGGGCCTTATGATTTAATTCAATTTGCTGTTTTTTTCTTGACTCTGTACAGCCTGTAACTGAGATCGGCGCAGCCTTTACCTGGCGATCCTTATTCGCAGGAACGGAACCCTCGTGCATATTTCGTTGCTGTCAATAAGCCACTTAAACAACTATCATGAAGATAACGCTACTAATTTTGTTGCCTGTCGTTCTGCTTGCCATCTCCTGTTCCAACACGAAAAAGACTGCTTACTTCCTGAATCAGGGTAACGCCGAAATGATATCTACAATACAGGCACCCAGGCAGTTGATTGAGATCAACGATGTGCTCAGTATCACCGTCACCAGTTTAAGTAGCCAGGCGGCCAATGCGTTCAATATGCCCAATACATCGGGCACTGCTTCCTTTATTGCACCTACCTATGGCGGCGGGGCGCAGCAGGCCGGCGGTTACATGGTGGGGCCGGATGGCCATATCAAGTTCCCGGTATTGGGAAAAGTGAAAGTTTTGGACCTTACCACCGGCGAACTGGAAGATGTACTCACCCGGTTGTTGCTGGAAAAACAACTGCTGCTGGAACCAAGCGTTACCGTACGCAACCTGAACTTCAAAGTGACCGTACTCGGTGAAGTGGCCCGCCCCAATGTGATCTCCGTTCCCAATGCCAAAATTTCCTTACTCGAAGCGATTGGTATGGCCGGCGACCTTACGATATACGGCCGGCGGGACAACGTACTACTCATCCGGGAGGAAAAAGGAAAGAAGTTAACGGTACGGATCAATTTGAACTCCACGGAGTTGTTCAGCTCACCCTATTATTACCTTAAAGCCGGCGACGTTTTGTATATAGAGCCCAACAATGCACGGGTAACGAGCGCCAGTAAGAGCAATTTGCTGCTACCCGTTATTTTCAGTGCCCTGTCTTTTACCATTATCGCATTAGACATCCTTACAAGAAACTAATATGGGAATGCAAGTAAACTCTGACAATGGTCTTAGTAATAAGAACGGGTTGGACTTCTACCAACTGTGGCTCAGGTACGTTGTGTACTGGCCCTGGTTCCTGGTACTTTTTCTGCTGGCCGTTGGCGGCGCCTGGCTCTACCTGCACTATGCTACACCTATCTATGCCGCCACCGCCAGGGTGCTGATCAAAGACGAATCGAAGGGGGCCGAAGATTCTAAAGAGATCGAGTTCCTGAAGATCGCCAACTCGAAAAAGCTGATCGAGAATGAAAGCGAGGTCCTGGGTTCCAAATCGCTGCTGCAAAACGTAGTATTGCAGCTGGGCCTCTATGCCCCTGTTTATACGGAGGGGCAATTCAGGGATGCTTCCGCTTATACCACTTCCCCCATCCGCATAGAGGTGAAAGAGCCCGAAGCATTGACCGAAACGGATAAGATCGCCTTTACCTACGACAAAGGCAGGAAGACGGTCAATATCGGGGAAACCCGGTATCCGCTTGGGCAATGGGTGGCGCTGCAAAACGACACCGTCCGCTTCCTCACCAACGAAAAATACGACGGCACGCCCGGTACTGATTATTATTTCACCCTGGTACATCCCACGAATATTGGCTGGTTCTTCAAAGAAAACCTGGAGGTGTTACCCACCAGCAAAGTATCCACCATTTTACAATTGACCCTCGAAGATGAAGTGGCCCAAAGGGCCGAAGATGTATTGAACGGATTGATGACGGCTTACAACGAAGCAGCCCTGCAGGATAAGAACGTGATGGCCCGCAACACCCTGGCCTTCGTGGAAGACCGGCTGAAGCATGTGGAGCAGGACCTCAGCAGCGTTGAATCGCAGATCGAAAACTACAAAACGAATACCGGGTCTATCGATATTGGCACACAGGGAGGTTTGTTTTTAAAGAATGTAAGCGATAATGACCAGAAGATCGGCGAGATCAACATGCAGCTGGCTGTGCTGGACCAGATAGAAGCCTATGTACTGGCTAAAAACAACCGGGCCAGCATTGTGCCCTCCACGGTGGGCATCAACGATCCCATCCTCTCGAACCTGTTGAACCTCTTATATAACGCAGAGCTGGAGTATGAAAAACTGAAGAATACGGAAGGGGCCAATTCACCCTCCCTAACCTCTCTCACCAACCAGATCGCCAAGATAAGGCCGGGCATCCTGGAGAATATAGAAAGTCACCGGAAAACGCTGGCCGCCACCAGAACTAACGTGCAATCCACCAACCAAACGTATTCCTCTGCCATACGCACGATCCCCGAAAAAGAAAAGAAACTGATCGACATCAACCGGAAACGGAATATCGTAAGCGGTATCTATACTTTTCTGCTGCAGAAAAGAGAAGACCTTGCCCTCTCGTACGCCGCCTCCATTCCGAATATTACGGTGGTAGATAAGGCAGAAGCCTCCGACTACCCGGTGGCTCCCAAACGTAAAAAGGTTTACCTGTTTGCCTTCGTGATCCCCTTCATACTCGGCATTGGCGCTGTGACCATGAAGGAAACCTTCACCGGTAAGGTCCTCTTCAGGCAGGAGATTGAAACGGCTACCGTATATCCTGTCATCGGTGAGATCGTGCACAACCGGTCCAAAAAGCCGATCGTGGTAGGTAAGAACGAACGTACTTTCATTGCCGAACAGTTCCGGCAGCTGCGGGTGGCCATTTCGGTGAACAATAAATACAATCCCCGCAAAAAGATACTGGTCACCTCCTCGATCCCTTCAGAAGGCAAAAGCTTCGTGGCATTGAACCTCGCCCTCAGCTTTGCGCTTACCGACAAAAAGATCGTATTGATGGAACTGGACATCAACCATCCCAATATCAGCAACAAGCTCGATATACCCCATAGTCCGGGACTGGCCGATTACCTGCAGGGTACGGTAGGGCCGGAGAAGATCATCCGCCAGTCGGCTCTGTTCGACAACCTCTTCGTGATCCCTGCCGGCGAACTCTCGGAGAACAGCTTTTCGGAATTGCTGGAGAATGGCCGCATCCAGCGACTGCTTGATTACCTGGGCGATCTGTTCGACTGTGTTATCATCGATGCCGCCCCGGTCAATTCGATTACCGATGCCTATATTTTGTCGCCGGGCTGTGACCTGACCTTGTATGTCGTGCGCCACAAGTATACCCAGAAATTATTCCTCGCCAGATTGGATCAAAATAGCCACCTGAAAGACGTGGCCATCGTGTTCAATGATATCCATTCCCGTGGTTTCGGGAAGCACCATTTTGGTTATGGCTATGGTTATGGATACAGTTACCGTACCGCATCTAAGTGACCCTTTAAATACTATCCATCATGAATTATGAGAAGCATTGGCTGGCGGTGTACACCCGGCCGCGTTGGGAGAAGAAAGTGATCAAATTGCTCAGCAACAAACACGTCGAGAATTATTGTCCGCTGAACCGGGTGGTGCGGAAATGGGCCGACCGGAAAAAGGTCGTCCTGGAGCCTTTGATCACTTCTTACGTCTTTGTGCATGCCAGTGAACCGGAGTATGTCGGCATCAAGGAAACGGATGGGATCCTCAATTTCGTACACTGGCTTGGTAAACCCGCTATCATCAAGAACTCGGAAATTGAAACCTTGCAAAAGTTCCTGCTCGATCACACCACCGTTAGCCTCGAGAAGATCGAGGTGAATGTGAACGATGAGGTGAAGATCATCCAGGGACCGCTGCTGGCGCAGGAGGGAAAGGTGGTAGAGGTTCAGTACAATTATGTAAAAGTGATGCTCCCTTCCCTGGGCTATTCGCTGAGCGCCCAGGTGCATAAGTCGCATATCGAGAAAGTACCCCTGCGCGAACAATACGAAGACAGGCGCTACGCTCCCTTATTTCAATTCGCGGGTGAATGAAGGTGGCCTATATTACCCACTACGACTCGGGGGATGTGAGGAACTGGTCGGGCCTGGGGTATTACATAGCGCATAGTCTTGAACAGCAGGGTATCGAGCTGATCAGGATCGACTGTTCGGTAAAATTTCCGTTGCTGCAGCGGATCAAACGGCGATGGACGAAAACTTTCCGTCGCCGCATCCGGCAGCTCGAACGGGAACCCCGCCACCTGAAACGGGTGGCTGCGCGGATCAGCGATCAGTTGCGCGGGCTGGACTATGACCTGATCTTTTCGCCCGGCTCGCTGCCCGTGAGCTATCTGCAGACCACCAAACCCATTGCATTCTTCACGGATGCCACCTACGATTGCATGGTCCGGCAATTGGGCGGACCTACAGCACTTGCCCGCTACAGCATGGTACAGGGTCACCAGGCAGAACGGATGGCCATCCAAAAAGCCTCCCTGATCTTTTACACCTCCGAATGGGCCACCCAGAATGCGATCTCCGTGTATGCCGCCGATCCGGGCAAGATTATGCCCCTCTATTTTGGGCCCAACCTCCCGGTGTATATCTCCGAAGGAAGTATCGAAAGGACACTCACGGCCAGGCGCGAAAGAAAGACAAAGTCTTTCCTGCTGATGGGGATAGACTGGCACCGGAAAGGAGCAGGGATCGCGATCGAAGTGGTACGCAGGCTCAACAACCAGGGCATCGCTGCCCGGCTCACCATCGTGGGTTGTGCGGTACCGGCCGGGGTGGTGCTGCCAGACTTCGTTACCCACTATCCCTTCGTGTCGAAAAACAACGAGCAGGGGATCGCCTTACTACAGGAGCTGTTTACCCGGGCCGACTTCTTCATCCTGCCGACCCAGGCAGATTATACGCCGGTTGTTTTTTCTGAGGCCGCCTCTTATGGACTGCCCGTCATAACGACCAATGTGGGCGGTTGTGCTTCGGTGGTATTGGATGGTGTGACCGGTTTTTGTGTGGCCAGGGAGAATTTTGTGGAAGCAGCGGTAGAGAAGATCCATTGGCTTTGCCGAAACCAGGCCATCTACGAATATTTTTGCCTGGACGCCTTCTATCATCATAAACGCACCCTGAATTGGGAGGTAACGGGGAGGAAGGTAGCGACAGCTTTGCGCCAACTGGTCAGCAAACACCCTTCGTCTCCACTTTCTGTTGCCTGATATCCATAAACAACACTAATGATCGGACTACTTTGCCTGGTGCTCGCCCTTTACTTTTTTGCCGGTCCCAGGCGGTATCTTTCGATATGGTTGCTCTTCTTCCTGGCAACCGCCGGGTTTCAAATGATCCCGGTAAACTGGATCGTACTGCCCAAAGCGGGCGTTTCAAAAGCCTACGACTGGGTGCTGGTGTTTACGGCCATCGCCTTTTTCTTTCAGCCACGATACTTCCTGCAGTCGCCCGTGTGGCGGCATTTCAGGCCTTATTTGGTCTTTGGTCTATTGCTGGTCGTATTATTTTGTTACAGTATTTTTATCCGGGATATAGAGATCGGGGTAACGGTGCGGGTGTTCAGGAACTTCATCATCTTTATCGTGCTCTTCCTGTTCGTGTTGCTGGAATTGCCTGAGTTCCGGAAGATCTTCCGGGGGATCGTGTACGCAACATCGCTGGCATCGCTGGTCTATTGCCTGCAGCCTTTATTGCACACCGGTTTGTTGAACAGGATCACTTCCGACCTGCCGGAAACAGCGGCACTTGGCGCCACGAGGTTCTACAACGTACCTGTGTTCGTTTACCCGGTGGTCTTTTTCCTGTTCTATTCCAGACATGTTTTCTCTATACCCTTTAGCAGATTGTTATTGTGCATCAACCTGCTGGCCATCGTGCTCACCCAGCACCGCAACCTGCTCCTGGCGATTGCCCTCTGTTATTTTCTACACCTCTTTCTACAAAACAGAATGAAGCTTCAACATTCGCTGATCTACGGGCTGCTGGGCATCGGAATCTTCCTGGGCGCCGATGCAATCATGGACAAGCGGCTTTCGAAAGGCGTTGAAAATATCTCCACGCTCTCGCTCAATACAGAAGACGTAAGGTTCAACCAGGTAGCGCTCAGCGACCTGAGCACCACCCGGTTCAGGCACCTGATACTCGCTGAACGCTTCCAATATATCATGGCCAGTGAAACCAGGGCTACATTTGGCATCGGGCTGATGACAGACGATTCCAAAAAAGCAAAACCACTACAGTTCTATATCGGCATCCCGGACGACGACGGTAATATTTCACAGATCGCCAATATCGACATTGCCTGGGCCTCTCTGCTATTACAATTGGGGCTACCCGGTACGCTGCTCTTTTGCTGCCTGCATCTTTTTCTGCTGTACAGGTTCTGGCCCTGGAGAGGTGATGCCGTGCTACAGGTGGGCATCCTGTACATCGTGAGTCTGTTGATCACCTCGCTGTACGGAAGTACGATCTCGATGCCTTATACGACCTGCCTGCTGATGTTGTTTGCCGCTTACTATTACCAGCTTACCCAGGAACCTACCGCTAAGAAAAGTATATGAACTCCATTAAAATCTCGATCATCACTTCTTTATACCGCTGCAGCGAATTCCTGGAACAATACCTTTTTCATGTATCCAGGATCACCAACCTGGCAGAATGTGAAGTGATCCTGGTACACAACGACCCCACCACCGAAGAACTGGCCATCCTTGACAACTGCGTCGATAAGCCTATTCACCTGGTACACCTCCGGGTGCCCCGCGAAGGATTGTATACCTCCTGGAACAGGGCTATCCAGGTGGCCAGGGGAAAATATCTCGCCATCTGGAATGTAGATGATATCAGGACTCCCGACTCGCTGGCCGCTCAACGGGATGCATTGGACAACAGCGATGGTGTGATGTGTTATGGTGACTTCTTTGGTACGCGGCGGTATGGCATTTTTCCCGACAAACTGTACCAATACCAACCTTATGCACAAAGCCGCAAAGAAGCACTAAAAAGGCATATAATCGGTTGTTTTCCCATGTGGCGAAAAGACCTGCATGATACCGTAGGTTATTTCGATGAACAGTTCCGGTTGGTAAGCGACTACGAATTCCAGTTGCGGGTGGCGTCGGGCTATCCACTGGTCAAAGCGGATGCGCTGCTGGGATATTACCTCGAGTATGTTGGCCACAAGCTCAGCAGCAACCGGAAATTGCAGCAAAAGGAACGGACAGCTGTGGAACTGCGTTACCGCCAATACGACCGGTTGCTGATCCATGTGCTGCCATTCATTTCCACCTACCGGATCAACAGCATCCGGAATTTCGGCCAATGGATCGATATCACTGCCATCATACCGGGGTTGCGCAGACTGAAATTGCCGGAGATGCTTTCCCTGCTGCGTATGCCTTTTGCCTATACCTGGTGGTTTGTAAAAAGGAGTGCAAATGCCGTACATCACCGCCTCACGCAGTAAGGCGCCCCTGGCCGGGTTAAACTGTTCATGGACATGATCACCATCGTAATCCCCACCTACAACAGGGCCCTGGAATTGAAACGGTGCCTGGAAAGCATCCTTCCGCAAAGTTATGCAGGGTTGAAGGTGATCGTTGTAGATGATGCTTCTACCGACGCTACTCCCCAGCTGCTGGCTACGATGCAACGGGACCATGCAATCCTCCAGGTGATCCGCAACGAAAAGAATGCAGGCGTCAATTATTCCAGGAACCGGGGCATTGAACAGGCTTCCACCCCGTATATCCTGTTCCTCGACAGCGATGAACAATTGTTGCCGGGCGGTTTGCTCGAGATCATGGTAACCCTTCAGGCCAACCCGCACTGCCGTTTTTTTCTCTTTCTGCAGGCCGACCGCTGGAAGGCCTTCAGCAACAGCAACGCCATGAGGTCCGTTAGCTACCAGGACTGGATCTGCGAAACCATCAGCGGCGATTTCATCCACGTTGTAGACACTGCCGTCATGAAGAAATACCGCTTCTTCGAACAGTTCAGGATGTTTGAATACCTTAATTGGCTCCGCATCAAAAAAGAAACAGCGCCGCAATTGCTGAAGCCGGTGGTGGTGGCCGAACGGGAAACCGCCCGCCCCGATAGTTTAACGGTGAGCGCGCGGCTCAACAACCCCCGCGCCATCCAGGCCCAGTTTGAATCGAGGCAACTGTATTATACCCTGTACCATGATGATCTGCAACGTTACTACCAGCGCTCGCTGCGCTACCCTTTGCTGAAAACTGTTTTACTGGGGGTAGCCTGCAACCGGAAAGCCGAATGCAGAAGGCTCATCAGCAATGCCGGGAAGCTGCCTGTACGCCTGGCGGGCAGGTTGCTCACACTGCTACCCGCCACCTGGGTGCGAAAATCGATACTCCGTTATGCGGCCTTCAAATAACCCTGCAGCCTTGAAAAAGATCGTACACCTGAATTTTTCGCTGACGTCCGGGGGATCGGAAAACCTGCTGATAGACATCGCCAATGAACAGGCTCAATTCGCCAGCGTAACCATCATCATCATAAACAACAGGTACCAGGAAAACCTGTTGAACAGGATCGACCGGGAAGTGCGCGTTCATACCCTCAACAGGCAGGAAGGCAACAAGCGGTCGATCCTTTTCCTGATCAGGCTATGGGCGCTGCTGTTACGGATACAGCCCACAGTGATCCACTGCCATCACCACGCGCTCATCCGGTTATTACCGGGCTTCCGGCAAAAGGCCGTACTGACGGCCCACTGCCTCGGCATAGCCACCGCGCATTTGAAAAAGTACAAGCAGGTATATTCCATTTCGGGCGCCGTTGCCCAGGATATCCGGCAGCGGTGTGGCATCGTAGCCCCGGTGGTACCCAACGGTATCCATTTTATTCAGGTGACCCAAAAACAGGATTACACGATAGACCGGAACAGAACGGTAAGGATCGTACAGGTGGGAAGACTGGTGCATTTAATAAAAGGGCAGGACCTGTTGTTGCAGGCGCTTCAACAGGTTGTAGCAGACAAACGCTACCAGCATACGACGGTGGAATTTATCGGCACGGGCCCCTCGCAAGACTATCTCGAAGCAATGGTTCATACATTATCTCTGGAAGGGCATGTCCATTTTCCCGGCGAGCGATCGCGCCACTGGATCTACCAGCACCTTGGGTCTTACGACCTGCTGGTGCAGCCTTCGCGCTCGGAAGGATTCGGACTCACCATTCTCGAGGGCATCGCAGCCGGGCTTCCCGTCATCGCTTCCAACCACGCCGGCCCGCGGGAGATACTGCAGGATATGCCTGGCTGTTATTTGTTCGAACCCGGCGATGTGGCTGCACTGTCGGCCTCGATCCGTAACCTGATCGACCATATACGCGAAAACGATGTGCAATCTAAATGCGAAACTTCCCGCACACTGGCTGGCCGGCAATATTCGATCCGCAACACCGCCAAAGAGTACCTAAGACATTATGCCATGGATCTTTAACTGAGTAAACCCCTTCACCATGATACCCCGTTCCGTAGCCAAACACGTATTGCTGATAGGACCCGATCATAAAGACCACCGGGGTGGGATAGGGGCCGTGATCGGTAACCACAAGGATCAGTATGAAGTGTTCAATTTCATTCCCAGCTTCAAACCGTACAAAAACAACTTGAGCAAATCGCTGTATTTCATCCGTCAGTTTATCAGGATCAGCATTCAACTAACCATGAACCGCGATATCCGTATTGTACACATCCATTCTTCGAAAGGGGGCAGCCTGTACCGGAAACTGCTGGTGGCCTGCCTGGCCAAATTCATCTTCCGCAAAAAGACCATCAACCATATCCACACCGGCAACCTGGAGCGGTTTTATGATGGCAGCCGGCCGCTGGGCAAAAAGCTCATTCGATATTTTCTCCGCCTGAACGACGCCACCATTACAGTTTCGGATTCATTGAAGGATTATTGCGAAAGGGTTTTCCAGCTGCGATCCGTGTATAAGATCAATAATATGGTAAGCTTCTTTGCCAACTATCCAACCGGCGTAACCATCGATAAGAAAGACCGGGTAAACCTTCTTTACCTGGGGTTGATAGACAAACATAAAGGGATCTTCGACCTGCTCACTGTGCTCGCGGAAAACAAAACCCTCCTGGCAGGAAAGGTGAAATTGTTTGTGGGCGGTAATGGCCAGGTAGCCCGGCTGCAGGAGATCATCGCAACCTACCACCTGGAAGGGCTTGCAGAATATGCAGGCTGGGTAACGGGCGCGCGGAAACATCAATTGCTGGAAACTGCCGACGTGTTTGTATTGCCGTCTTATTATGAAGGCATCCCCATGGCTATCCTGGAAGCCATGAGCTATGCAAAACCGGTGATCGCCACGCGGGTAGGGGGCATTCCCGAACTGGTGCAGCAGGACATCAACGGTTATCTCATCACGCCCGGCGATCATCCGGCCTTGCTGGAAGCGCTGATGTGCTATGTAAATGATCGGTCGACCATTGGCCGACACGGCGCCTGCTCGGCCGGTATGGCTAAAAATTATGGCCCTGAAAAGATCATGCCTCAACTGGCAGCTATATACACCACTTTATTATGAACACCTGGTATTTACAAAGGCTACGGTCCATGAACTGGCGCGAGCTGGTGTACAGGGCAGAACAGTGGGTACAGTCCCAATCGCTCAAAAAGGAAATGGGTACCCGGCATCCGGCATTAACCTGTATCAGCATCCCGAGTATACTGCCCTCTTTGCGGTACCGTCCTGTTATCGATCCTGCTTTCGATGTGCTGGGCGTTCCCATCGACCCTGCCGCGATCGATAACTGGTCGTATGATGTGCTCACGAAGAAAACATTCCCGTCCCTGTATGCCAAAGAGATCAACATCAGGACCGATGAGCATGGCAGCGCCAAACATGTATGGGAAATGAACCGCATGCTGTTTTTGCCGCGCCTGGCGTTGCAATACCGGCAAACCGGCGATGTTCAGTACATCACGGTGATCATGCGCCTGATCAGCAGCTGGACAGTCCAGAACCCGTACCTCACCGGCATCAACTGGTACAGCAATATCGAGGTCAATATCCGCCTCATCAACTGGTTCCTTACCTGGGAGATACTGCAACTGGAGGCCTTACAGGAAAGAGAACCTTTCGTGCACGAATTTGTGCAGGACATCTGGATACCGTCCATCTACCAGCATTGTAAATTTTCTCATAGTCACCCCTCCCTGCATTCATCGGCCAACAATCACCTTATTGCAGAATATGCAGGCCTGTTCATTGCTTCGGCCAAGTGGTATTTTCCCGGCAGCAGCGAAGCGTGGCATTTGCAGGCCCGGCTGGGACTCGAGCAGGAGATACAGCGCCAGCATTCGGCCAATGGCGTCAATAAAGAAGAAGCGGCAGAATACATCCAGTTCATCACCGACTTCCTGTTGTTATCGATGGTGGTGGGTGACCGCATCTTAAAACCTTTCTCTGCCCAATACAAGAACACCTTCAGCAATATCCTGCATTATATCCGGGAGCTGCTCACCATCAACGGGCAATTTCCCAAATACGGCGATGAAGACGACGGACGTGTGTTTGCCCTCAATACGGCACTGCACGATAACAACTTCCAATCTCTGCTCGAATCGGGCGCCATCTATTTCACCGACCCCATGCTGGCCACAGGCGCTACGGAACCGGATCAAAAGAACCGGCTGCTCTTTGGCGAAGCCGCCGTGCATACGCTGGTAGCCCTGGAACCAGCCGGAAACCGTCGCGGCAGCAAATTCTACCCGGAGGAAGGTCATTTCATCTTCAGAAAACAGGACGAGGATGGCCGGGAGATCTACTGCCACTTCGATGCAGCGCCTCTGGGCTACCTGTCGATAGCCGCTCACGGGCACGCCGATGCGCTCTCCTTCGTATTGTACGTGGATGGCCAGCCTGTGTTCGTGGACCCCGGCACTTATTGCTACCATACCAATGCCGAATGGCGTCGCTATTTTGTAAGCACCAGGGCCCACAACACGATCTGCATCAATGGCCTGGATCAGGCACATTTCGTTGGCCCCACGCTCTGGCTCAACCATTACCGAACTACCGTGCAGGACTACCAGCTATCTGACGACTACGATTTTGTGGTGGCCCGCCACAACGGGTATAAGAAGGCCCATGTATTACATACCCGCAAGCTGGAATTCGATAAACCAGCCAACCGGATCCTCATCACAGACCATATCACCAATACCACCGGCAGGAACGGCACCCTGGAAATGCCTTTCCACCTGCATCCCGGCACCCGCTATTCGATAGAAGGTTGCCAGGCTACGCTGACAACCGGCGGCCGGAACATCGTGGTGAAACTCGATGACCAGTTGCAATGGACCGTAGTGGAAGCTCAATCCGACCCCTTCCTGGGATGGTATTCGGAATCATTTTACCGCAAAACACCGGCTCCCGTGTTCATGGGCACCCTGCACATGAACCAATCGCTGGTATTGAAAACAGAATTATTGATCAGCTAACTCATAAATCATACTGTATGAACATCAGCGTATTCGGATTGGGCTATGTAGGTTGCGTGAGCGTAGGCTGCCTGGCTAAAAATGGTCACAACGTGATCGGGGTCGATGTAAGCGAGATCAAGGTGAAACAGATCAACAGTGGTCTGGCCACGATCATCGAGAAAGACATCGATATCATCATCCAGGAAGAACATTCCCGCAAAAAGATCGTCGCCACCACCGACTATGCATCGGCCATCCTGAAAACGGATGTTTCGATCGTAGCGGTTGGCACGCCCACCGGGCTGAACGGACACCTGAACCTTTCTTACATTTTTGATGTAGCCGATCACTTTGGCAAAGTGATCAAAAAGAAAAAGACCTTCCATGTCATCGCCATCCGCTCTACGGTGTTGCCGGGCACTGCGGAAAAGTTTGCCAGGATCATCGAACACAGCTCCGGCAAAAAGAACAATACCGACTTCGCCGTGGTATCGAATCCTGAATTCCTGCGCGAGGGAACGGCCGTGTATGACTATTACCATCCCCCCATTACCCTCATCGGGGCATCGAACAGCAAGGCGGCCGATATCATCGTGTCCTTGTACAGTCAGTTGCCGGGCGAGGTGATCGTAACGGATATCCAGGTGGCCGAGATCATGAAATATGTGAACAACTCTTTCCACGCACTTAAGATCGCCTTTGCCAATGAAGTGGGTAATATCTGCAGCGCCATGAAGATCGATTCGCATAAGGTGATGGAGATCTTTTGCACCGACCACGAACTAAACATTTCCAGCTGTTACCTGAAACCCGGGTTTGCCTACGGCGGCTCCTGCCTGCCCAAGGACCTGAAAGGACTGCAGACCCTGGCCCATGACCTGTATGTGCGCGTGCCCGTGATAGAGAGCATCGACAAAACGAATGAACTGCAGATCGCCCGCGCGATCGAGCTGATCCAGAACACCGGAAAACGGCGGATCGCTTTTCTGGGTATCAGTTTTAAGCCGGGCACCGACGACCTGCGCAGCTCGCCCGCCGTTACCATTGCCGAAGCGCTGATCGGCAAGGGATACGATGTAAAGATCTACGATAAAAATGTGAATCTATCCAAACTGAACGGGGCCAACCGCGAGTACATCGATATCCATATTCCCCATTTATCCAAACTGATGGTGAACCAGCTCGGTGAACTGATCGATGATGTAGATGTGATCATCGTCTCGAACCGGGAAGCAGAATACGTGGATGTGCTGCTGGAAACAGAATCCTCGGCCATCATCATCGATATGGTCCGGTTGCCGGATCCTATCCGGCTCAGAAGGAATTATGTAGGCATCAACTGGTAAATCCCCCAACATGCTCAATGGTAAACATATACTCATTATAGTGGAAAATCTGCCGGTTCCTTTCGACAGAAGGGTATGGCAGGAGGCGAGCACCCTGACCGAACAGGGCGCCCGGGTGTCGGTGATCTGCCCCAAGATGAAAGGATACACCCGTTCCTTCGAATGTATCGACGGCATCGATATCTACCGGCATCCGCTGCCCTGGGAAGCTTCGGGTGCATTGGGTTACCTGCTGGAGTATTCTACGGCCTTGTTCTGGGAGTTCCTCCTATGCTGGAAGATCTATTTCAAGAAACGTTTTCACGTAATACAGGGCTGTAACCCGCCCGACCTGATCTTCCTGGTGGCGCTGTTCTTTAAACCGCTGGGCGTAAAGTATATTTTCGACCACCATGATGTAAACCCGGAGCTCTTCATGGCGAAATACGGAAGGAAGGGTTTGTTGTACAAGGCACTGCTGCTGATGGAGCGGTGGACCTTTGCGGCGGCCGATTACAGCATCGCCACCAATGAATCGTACAAAGAGATCGCCATCCGCCGCGGAAAAATGCCGGCGCACAAAGTGGCCATCGTGAGGAGCGGTCCACGGCTCGACCGCCTGAAACTCACTGCCGGCCATCCTCAATACAAGCGCGGGCGTTCTTTCCTCGTAGGATATATCGGCGTTATAGGCGCCCAGGAGGGGTTGGATCTCCTGCTCGACTCCGTGGCTAAGATCGTTGCCCAACGCCAGGATATCCAGTTTGCCATCATCGGCGATGGTACCGAGCTGGAAAAGATCAAACAACTGTCAACGGCGCAGCAACTTGACGGGTTCATTGATTTTTATGGGCGGGTAAACGACGACACCATGGTCGACATTCTCAATACAGCCGACGTATGCGTGAATCCCGACAGGCCTACGGAGATGAACAACCTGTCTACCATGAACAAGATCATGGAGTATATGGCCCTGCAAAAACCCATTGTACAATATGACCTCAAGGAGGGCCGGTTCTCGGCCGGTGAGGCATCCTTATATGCTACTGATACCAGCGACTTTGCCGATAAGATCACCTGGCTGCTCGACCATCCGGAGGAGCGGGCAAGGAGGGGAGCGTTTGGTTATGACAAAGTGATCCATGAATTATCCTGGGATTTTGAAAGCCGTAAACTGGTGAGCTTTTACGGCCGGATACTGTCCAGCAAAAAGATGTTCCTGAAAGAAGGGGGCATACATAGCAATCCTGTATGAACACATATTTCAGAAAATTGATCAGGGCCTGCGTAGTGTTCCTGGACCTGCTTTCGCTGAACGCATCGCTGGTCTTGAGCGAATTGCTGTTCAGAACCATTTCGGCCACAGCAACAACGGCATACGTGTATTTCTGGGTATGGATGAACATCAGCTGGCTACTGGTAACCTGGATATGCAGTGTATACCATGAAAAACATATTTTCTCTTTCGAATCACTGTCGCGGCTCACGATGCGGGCGTACTTCTACTGGCTGGTGCTGGTGCTGGTATACCTGTTCTTCGCCCGGCAGTTTGAGCTTTCCCGACTGTATATTGCCGGCGCCCTGATCATCTTCGGGGTACTGTTGCTGCTGAACCGTTTCCTGCTGCTGATCCTATGGTCTTATTTCAAGCACCATCCTTTTATGGAACGCAAAGTGATGATCATCGGGTACAACAACATGGCCAAGAAACTGGCCTCCTACCTCGAGGAGGGCATGAATACCGAGATCGTAGGTTTTTGTGAAGAAGCTGAAAATGTAAATGAGCTGTCCAACTATCCGATCCTGGACTCGGTCAGCAATTCAATCGTGGCTTCGCGGCAGCACCAGGTTACGGAGATCTATTCCACCATTGCCCCCGAACACAATGCAGGCATCTACCGGCTGATGCAGGATGCGGACCAGGCCTGTATCCATTTCCGCATCATTCCCGACCTGAGCTATTTCGTAAAACGTACCGTGCACATCAATTACCTCAAGGATATACCGGTGCTTTCGTTGCGGCAGGAACCGCTGAGCGATGAAGGGAACCGGCTCCGGAAAAGATGTTTCGATATTGTCATCAGCTTACTGGTTACCATCTTTTTGCTTTCCTGGATGGTGCCCCTGCTGGGCATGCTCATCTGCCTCGAATCGGGCGGGCCCATATTCTTCAAACAACCGCGTACCGGCAGGAACAAAAAATCCTTCAACTGCCTCAAGTTCCGCAGCATGAGGGAAAACAAAGATGCGCACCTGAAATCGGCCACGGTCGATGACAACCGTTTCACCCGCATTGGCCGGTTCATGCGCCGGCACAACCTCGACGAATTTCCTCAATTCATCAATGTATTGAAAGGGGATATGAGTGTGGTGGGTCCACGCCCGCATATGCTGAAACATACCGATGATTTCTCGAGGCTGATCGACAAATACATGGTGCGCCAATTCCTGAAACCCGGTATTACGGGCTGGGCGCAAGTACATGGCTACCGCGGCGAGATCAGGACCGTGGAACAGATCCGGGAACGGGTAGACTATGATATCTGGTATATGGAGAACTGGGGATTGTGGCTCGATGTGCGGATCATGTTCATGACTGTTCTCCATATGTTCACCGGCGACAAGAATGCTTTCTGATTTTATCAACTATCAAATGCACGGCTGTTTATGAGCGATCGTATTCCACTATCACCTCCCGTCATCGAGCCCCTGCAGGCTGCCGCGTCCAGGCCGTTGTGGTCGGTGATGATACCCGCCTACAATTGCATCACTTACCTGCGCCAAACCATGGAAAGCGTGCTGCGGCAGGATCCGGGACGGGAGAAAATGCAGATTGAAGTGGTTGATGACGGTAGCACCGATGGCGACGTGGAGGCCCTGGTGCAGGAAGTAGGAAAGGGCCGTATCGGATTCTTCAGGCAGGAAAAGAACCGGGGCAGCCTGCGCAATTTCGAGACCTGCCTCAACCGATCGAAAGGTTACCTGGTGCATCTTTTACATGGAGACGACCTGGTGCTGGACGGTTTTTACACGGAAATGGAAAAGATGTTTCACCAGTTTCCGCAGATCGGCGCTGGGTTCACCAGGTACCGGTATATCGACCACGCGGGTACGATGACACTTCCCGGACCCGTGCTACTGGAACAGCCAGGCATCATTAAAGATTTCCTGTCACAGATTGCCCAAAAGCAAATGGTACAGGCAGTAGCGATGGTTGTAAAAAGGGAAGTATATGAACAGCTGGGAAGTTTTTTTGCGGTTCATTATGGCGAAGACTGGGAAATGTGGATCCGCATCGCGGCCCATTACGAAGTAGCCTATTCGCCGGCCTGCCTGGCGGTGTACAGGGGCGGCCAGGGGCATGCAGCCAGCATCACCAGCAGTTTCCTGAGTACGGGCCAGAATATCCGCGACATCACCAAAGTGATCGACATCGTACAAAGCTACCTGCCCCGTGAAAAAAGAAGGGTATTGAAGAAACTGGCCAGGATGAACTTCTCCCGGCATTATGCCAAGGCCTCGCACAACATCTATCACTACAACCCGAAGGCTGCCTTCGTGCAGGCCAACGGAGCACTGAAGATGAATCAGAACATCAAAACTGTTTACTGGGTGGTGAAACTATACCTGCTTCATTGCCGCAAACTCATATCAACTTTCAATTACTCACTATGGCAGACGAAATAAAATGGGAATGGGAGATCAACAAACGAACCACCTGGCTGGGTGCCAGCCTGCGCGAATTATACCAATTCAAGGACCTGCTGTTCCGCCTCGTGCGCAAAGACTTTCTCTCTTCTTACCAGCAAACCCTGCTGGGCCCTTTCTGGGTGCTGTTGCAGCCCATACTGACGGTACTGACCTCCGTACTGATCTTTTCAAAGATCATCGGTGTATCTACCGATGGGGTGCCTCCACTATTGTATTACCTGGCAGGCATTACTTTATGGAATTTGTTCTCTGAGATATTCTTAGCCACGGCGGTGACGTTTACGCAAAACGCGCAGGTCTTCAGCAAGGTGTATTTCCCCCGCATCATAGTTCCGTTATCGGTAGTGATGCTGAGCGGTTTGCGGTTCCTGATCCAGTTGTTGTTGCTCTTCATCGCGCTGATGTATTATTATTTCACGGGCGACATTTCGTTGCCGGGCAGTATCATATTGCTGGCCATTCCGGTGGTGATCGCTACGGCCGGCATCGGCCTGGGCGCCGGACTGATCTTTTCCATCTTCACGGCCAAGTACCGCGATTTCCTGGGCCTGCTGCAGATCATCCTGCGTTTGCTGATGTTCGTGTGCCCCATCTTCTATCCCATGTCCATTGTTCCGCAAAAACTAAAATGGATCATGAGCCTCAACCCGCTTTCCACCCAGTTCGAGTTGTTCCGGTACGCCGTGCTGGGCAAGGGACTCTTCACCACCGGAGAGGTGCTGTACAGTATGTCGTTTATGGTAATACTGGTGGCAGGCGGTCTTTTATTATTCAATAAGATCGGCGACAAACTGATCGACGTCGTTTAACCCAACACTTTTCTATATGTCAGACACCATGATCCAAATCGACAACATCTCTAAATTATACCGGCTCGGTACCATCGGCTCTGGTTCGCTGCGGCGCGACCTGCACCAGTGGTGGAAAAGCCGGGTCATTAAGAAAGATGATCCATTTTTTAAGCCCGGTCAATCAGCGGATAATATCAGTGCAGAGGGCAATTACCTGTGGGCCTTGCGCAACATAAGTTTCGAGATCAAAGAAGGGGAGGTATGCGGTATTGTGGGCAAGAACGGCGCCGGCAAATCGACCCTCCTGAAAGTATTATCGCGCATTACACGCCCTACCGAAGGCCGGGTGCGGGGCCGTGGCAAGATCAGCAGCCTGCTGGAGATCGGCACCGGCTTCCATTCCGAACTTACCGGCCGTGAGAATATTTTTATCAGCGGTTCGATGCTGGGCATGAAGAAAGCCGAGATCCGGAAAAACTTCGATGAGATCGTTGAGTTCTCGGGCATCTCTCAATTCCTGGACACACCGGTTAAACGATACTCCTCGGGTATGTATGTGCGCCTGGCTTTCGGCGTGGCGGCACACCTCGATCCCGATATCCTCATCATCGATGAAGTACTGGCGGTGGGGGATGCAGAATTTCAAAAGAAATGCATGGGGAAGATGAAAGATGTTTCGAGCCAGAAAGGACGCACCATCATTTTCGTGAGCCACAACATGCAGGCCATCAACAACCTTTGTACGCGCGCCATCTGGCTGCAAAAAGGAACGATAGGTTGCAGCGGCGACACGCAAACCGTGGTGAACAAATACCTGGGCGCCTTTCAAAAGAAATTGTGGAAGGAAGAATGGAAGCCCAACGAGCAGGCGCCCGGTAATGAGTGGATCAAGATGTTGTCGGTAGAGCTGATCCCGCAATTGCCCGACCCCACGGCACCCATCGATATCCGCACGCCATTAACCGTTCGCTTCCGTTTTCAGAATTTCAACGACCAGATCAATCTCTCTACCAACCTCGTATTGTTTTCTTTAACCGGCGAATGCATTTTCGATGTGCCTTCTGCCTCGGCCGACTTCGACAAGGGCATCATTGAAGGCGAATGCATCATTCCCGGTAAGTTCCTCAACGATGGGGCCTATTATTTTTCGCTCTTCTTTTTGAAGGATTCGTCGAGGGCCATCTTCGAATACGAGGAATGCCTTCACTTCGATGTGGAAGATTACCGGGAAAACATCAACTGGTACGATAAGTGGGTAGGCTCTGTGCGGCCGCATTTCCCCTTTGCGCTGAAAGAATACAGGAATGGTGTTTACAATAAAGTGGTATGAAGAAAGTAATTCCCTATATCATCGGCCATATTCAACTGGAAGAATTACCTGGCGGTGAGGCATTTGCCATAGCGCCGGGACAGGCCTACTTTTTCTCCTGCTGGTGGCGGCAGGTGCCCCTGGGACAATTCTTCATAGAACAGGAAGAGGTGTTTGACGCGCAGGTGCTGGAGAAAAAGATCTTCGATGCCATTGAGCCGGCCCTCCGCTGGTATTGTGCTGCAGCAGGCCTTGCACCAACTGACTATCGCTCTCTGCTTCTTCAAAAACGATACACTGATTTTGCCATGCTTTTGGATACCACGCTCGCCGCCTATGCTGCTGTTGCGGCAGACACGGTGGATGTGTCGGTCATTATCTGTACCCGGAACAGGCCCGATGACCTGCAACGTTGTTTGCAATCGCTGGCCACACAAACCTGTCAACCACGGGAGATCATTGTAGTAGACAATGCACCTTCGGACGATAGTACCCGGCTGTTGGTGGAGCAATACCCGGCTATCCGCTATTACAAAGAGCCAAGAGGCGGTCTGAGCATTGCCCGCAATGCCGGCCTCCGGATCGCCACCAGCCAGCTCGTAGCCTTCACCGATGACGATGTATCCTTACACCCGTTGTGGCTATACCATGTAGCGGAAACGTTCAGAAAACCCGGCGTCTATGCCATGACAGGGTTGGTGCTGCCGGCCGCTCTCGATACGGAAAGCCAGCAATTGTTTGAAAAGGAGTGGAGCTTCAACAATGGATATTGCGACCGGAGTTATGACAGCGCCTATTTCAGAGGCAGCCTGGCCAAAGGGCCCAAGGTATGGGAGATCGGGGCAGGCGCCAACATGGCCTTCAGAAGAGGGGTATTTGATACAGCCGGCTTTTTCGACGAACGGCTGGGCGCGGGCGCAGCCGGCTGCAGCGAAGATTCGGAAATGTGGTACCGGATACTGGCCGCTGGCCTGGAGATCCGATACAATCCGCGGGCTGTGGTATACCACGAACACCGGAAAGAATTGACGGCGCTCTTCCGCCAGCTCTTCAGTTATATGCGCGGCCATACCGCTGCGGCCCTCATTCAGCAGCAACAGATACAGGAAGCCGGCTATCGCCGTTACCTGTACCACAAGCTCACGAAGAGCTACCTGCCGCTGTTGGTCAAAAATGTCTTCCGCCATCCCTTCCGTTACAAAATGCTGCAGATACAGGTGCGGGGCATCTTCTCCGGCGTGCTTTTCTATATGCGAAACAGGAACAAACCACCGCAAACAAATCTTACCTGATATGGAAACCCCTGCAACGACTACCCATTCAGACCTCGTATCGGTTATCATCCCTTGTTATAACCATGGCAAATACCTGGCAGATGCCATCGACAGTGTGTTGTCGCAACGGCACAAGCAGGTGGAAGTGATTGTGGTGGATGATGGCTCAACGGATAGCACCAAAGCAGTGGTAGCGGAGCGATACGGGCATGTAGACGCCGTGAAATACATCTATCAATCCAACCAGGGCTTATCGGCAGCCCGCAATACCGGCATTGCCCACAGCACCGGCCATTATTTTGTGTTTCTCGATGCGGACGACTGGCTGGTCGATGACCATGCATTATCTACCAACCTTTCTTATATCCGGCAAAACAGCGCGGCAGGATTTGTATCCGGCGGGCACGTGATCCTCAACGAGCTGCAGGGCTACCGCGAGCAAAGGAATGAAGCCATTGAAGGCAATAATTACCAGGAGTTCCTGCAGCGCAATTACATCGGCATGCATGCCACCGTGATGTACCAGCGATGGGTATTTGATGAGTTTCACTTCGACACCTCGCTGCGGGCATCGGAAGATTACGACATGTACCTGCAGGTGGCCCGCAAACACCCGGTCATTCATCATCCCCAAACCATTGCCGTGTATCGTTTTCACGACTCGAACATGTCGGGCAACGTGTATAAGATGCTGAAGTATACCTTACTGGTATTGCGGCGGCAAAAGCAGGCACTCCGCAATGCGGAAGAAAAGAAATGCCTGAACCGGGGTATCCATACCTGGAAAAGTTATTACAGCATGGAGTTGCTGAAGACACTACCGCACAAACCTACCTGGCCCCTCACCAAAACCATGATCAAAGAGCATTCCATAGCATTCCGCTACCAGACAAAACCCTATTATGAATACATTAAACAGAAACTTTTTATGGGCTTAGAAAAAACGAGCAAGCGGTTCCGGTCGATCGTGAAAATCAATTCACCGGCTTTTGTGCGGCAGTGGTTCCATAAGAATGGCGTGCCTCAAAGCGACGCACCTCCACCTGGAAAAGTACAGATGGGCGACTTCAATCGAACAACCCCTTTTGGTACCGATTTCGGGTACGACCGTGGGGGGCCGGTAGACCGTTATTACATCGAAACATTCCTGGAAAACCAAGCAGATAAAGTAAAGGGCAGGGTGCTTGAGATCGGCGACAATGAATACACACTACGCTTTGGCAGCAAACGGGTACAGAAGAGCGATATCCTCCATATCGACGATACCAATCCCAAGGCAACGTTTGTCGGCGACCTGAGCCAGGCACCCCAATTGCCCGATAACAGCTTCGACTGTATCATCCTTACGCAAACCCTGCACCTGATCTATCACGCAAAGGATGCCCTCGAAACCTGCTATCGTATCCTGAAGCCGGGCGGCACTTTATTGCTGACCGTACCGGGCATCAGCCATATTCATCATGGCGAATGGGGCCAGTACTGGATGTGGTCTTTTACGAGTGCTTCTATCGACAGGATGCTGGGAGAAGTATTCGGAAAAGGAGCCTACGAGGTACAAACCCATGGTAATGTACTGGTCGCTACGGCCTTTTTGTATGCGATGGGGTTGCCTGAACTGACGAAGGAGCAACTGTCCTATACCGATCCCCAATACCAGGTGATCATTACCGCAACAGCCACTAAACCCGTTTAAGATGGTGCCGAGCAAATGGGTACGTCAAATCAAACGCTTCTTCGAGCCGAAGGCAATCGTATTGATGTACCACCGGGTGGCCGACCTGCCCGCAGACCCCTGGCAACTCGCTGTGCAGCCCAATCACTTTGAGCAGCAACTGAAGGTACTGCACAAGAAGTTCAAGGTAATACCGGTGCAGGAGCTGGTGACGCAGCTCAATAGCCGAACGGTGCAGTCCAGTACGGTCTGCATCACTTTTGATGACGGGTACAGCGACAATTTCGTGTATGCAAAACCTTTACTGGAGAAATACGCCTGTCCGGCCACCTTCTTTATTGCCTCGCAGTACATAGATCGTAAGCAATTGTTCTGGTGGGATGAGCTGCAGCATATCCTGCTGGACTCTCCGGAGCTGCCGGAGAACATCCAGCTCAGTATTGATGGTACTACCTACAGCTATCACCTCGAAGCGGAGACCGTGCTGACCAAGCGACGGTCGATGCAGCAAAAGGCCTGGGTGGCGCCGGAGCATCCGCCCACCCGCCGTTGTGAATTGTACCTGCACCTGTGGGAGCGTCTGAGGCCCTTGCCGGATGCGGAGTTGCAGGACATGCTCGCGATGATCCGTACCTGGGCGCATTACCACATGAAGCCTGAAAAAATAAACTGGCCTATGACGCGTGCCCAGTTGCAGGGTATAGCGAAACATCCATTGTTCGACATTGGGCTGCATACAGTCACCCACCCGGCGCTGAGCTTTCATCCGGAAGATACCCAAAGCCGGGAGATACTGGACAACCGCGATTCGTTGAACAAGATCTGTCACCACCCATTGAACATGCTTACGTATCCTTATGGAGATTACAACGATGCTACGATCAGCGTCGTAAAAAAAGAACACCTGTCTGCGGCCTTCACCACCACAGAACAGGTTGTCACCAGGCGATCGGATCCTTATTGCCTGGGCAGGTTTCAGGTGAAGAACTGGGGCAGGCGCGAATTTGAAGCCCGGCTTTCGCAGTGGGCTAAATCCTTTTAAACTTACAAACATGGAGGCAACTCCCGTAGTAACCGTAATCACCGCTTTTCTCAATGAAGAGCGATTCCTGGAAGAGGCCATTGAAAGCGTGCTCGGCCAGCAGTTCGACAATTGGGAAATGATCCTGATCGATGACGGCTCTACGGATAACAGCACGGCCATTGCGCGGCGTTATGCCGCCCTTTATCCGGGAAAGATCATTTACACAGAGCATGAAGGGCATGCCAATAAATCCACTGCCGCCAGCCGTAATCTCGGCATTGCGAAGGCGCGGGGCGAACTGGTGGCTTTTCTCGATGCGGACGATGTGTGGAATCCGGCTAAATTAAGGATCCAGGTGAACATCATGCGCGACCATCCCGGAGCGGCGATGCTGCTGGAGGCCTCGGAATACTGGAACAGCTGGCAGAACACCGGCAAACAGGACATCGTAGTACAGGTGGGAAAAATCAGGGACCGGCTATTCCAGGCGCCGGCGCTGGCCGAAACATTGTATCCGTTGGTTCCCGTGGCGGCGCCTTGCCCATCGGCGATCATGGTACGCAGGGAGGCCCTGTTAAAACATGGCGGTTTCGAGGCAGGCTTTACCGGTAAATATCAGCTTTATGAAGACCAGGCATTCCTCATCAAATTCTACCTCAACGAGCCGGTTTATATTTCTTCTCAGTGCAACAACCGTTACCGGCAGCGCATCGGTTCCTGTGTTCAATGGGTGCGTAAAGAAGGAAGCTACCATGTAGTGAGAAAATATTTTCTGCAGTGGTTGCAGCAATATATGTTAAGCCATCATATCACCCACAAAAATGTGCAACGCCTTTTCAACCGTGCGCGGGAGGAATACAGTCGTCCGGTACTTCATTTTTTCCGAAAGGGATTGATGAAGGTGCAGCAAACCATCATGAAAGTATAGCTTATGCCATTGGAAATAAACTACCTTATCCTGGCCCACAAAGGTCCGCGGCAAATGGCCCGGATGTTCGAAAAACTCGAAACGGGCTGCTCGAACTTTTACATTCATATCGACAAGGATGTAGACATAGCGCCGTTCAAAAAGGAGCTGAACCACTATGCCAATGTCTATTTTTTGCAGGAGGAGCAGCGTGTCTCGGCCATCTGGGCCGATATAGGCATGGTGCAGGCCACCATCAATTGCATGCGGCAGGTAATAGCGCACCAGCGCACCGGCTATTGCGTGCTGATCAGCGGACAGGATTACCCCATCCGGAGCACCCAATACCGCAGTGAATTTCTGACGGCGCAGTATGGTATCAATTTTGTACAGGGACATCCGATACTGCCCGATGGCTGCCCGGAACTGGGTTCCCGGCGTATCAACCGGTATAAGGTCAACTTATCAAAATCCCGGAACGACCTGCTGGTGTTTCCGTCTATCTATGACAGGGAGTTTTACCGGAAATTCACCTTCAAATCATTCCTCACCCTGGCCAAAAGAAGGGATATCAAAGCCTGCCTGGAACTGATCCCCAAAACACTGCAGAAAAGGAAATTCCCCGCTTACCTGCAGCCCTTTTCAGGAAGTCAATGGTGGGCGCTGCCCATGGAGACCATTTACCTGATCGAGAATTTTATCCATGAACATCCTGACTACCTCAGTTATCACCAATATACCTTTGCGCCGGACGAGATCTTTTTCCAGAGTATTATCTATTCGCTGGTCAACAGCGACCTGATCCGGGAAGAGATCACTTATGTAAACTGGTCGCAAAATACCAACGGCCCCTTGTTACTGCAGGAGGAGCATTTTGAAGAGATCATTTGTCAGGGCGGCAACAATAAACTGTTTGCCCGGAAATTCGATATCGACCTTGATTCCAGGATCCTGGACCTGATTGACCGGGAAAGCCTGTAAACACATTCAAAATAACCTATCTCCCATGAATACTCTTATGAACCTGTTGATCCCCACTCAACGACGGGAAGATTTTCTGAAGATACTTCCCAGGCATTCGGTAGGGGCCGAACTCGGCGTTTTCAAAGGAGAGTTCTCCGAGCAGATCCTGAAGAAAGTAAAGCCCCGGGAATTTCATATGATCGATGTGTGGTGGCATACTTATGGTGATGTATTTCCCGACTGGGGAGCGTATACCGACTTTGGAAAACTCCGGACCCGGGACGCCTATGAACAGGCTAGCAAAACAGCGGCAAGGTTCAAAACGCAGACCGAGATACACGTGGGCGAGGACCTCGACATTCTACAGGGTTTTCCCGATCAGTACTTCGATTGGGTATATGTAGATTCTTCCCACGCCTATGAGCATACCTGTAAAGAACTATCGGTCATTGACCGAAAAATAAAACCGACCGGTATGATCACCGGTCACGACTGGCAGCCTGACCCCGCCCATATTCACCATGGCGTATACAAAGCGGTGCGGGAGTTCTGTGACCAGTTTCAATGGAAAATATTCTACCTCGACAGGCATACCCAATGGGCGTTGAAAAAAGCAACGCCCGGAGGTGATGCCCGATAACTCGCTTGTGTTTCATAGTTTAAACGGGATGATTAATTACCGGCTGGATGCCGGCGTGAAGGATGATGAGTAACCAAAAGGCCGGTAGGGATGCCGGCCTTTTTCTATTTAACCTGGTGAAACATTATCGTGGTGATACTTCCTCCAGCGAGGAAAATTGATTTCCGATTCGCACTTCATCATAGAATAATACCCGCTTGTCTTCCTGCGAATAAGAAGCCCATCCTTTCCAACCCCATTTGTAGATCCCTATTTTGAAATAGGGATAATACTTATCGTTGAAAGAATTGGGTCCCTGCATGCTGAGTACTTTTTCCTTGTTTTTCCAAACCTCCAATATGCCGTCCTCCTTCCAGGAGAAGCGGATATGGAACACCCAATCGTTCCATTGCTGTTTATCGACAGGTCCCAGGTCGATGACCTTTTCCCCATCTTTAGTGCTATTGCTATTCACGGGCGCAGCCGCCCACAACACCTTCACATAATATCGATCCTTTTGAATACCCATCGCGATGGGCGGGGATCGCCAGTTTTCGCCCAGGTCCCAATCGGGTATTTCATGCCATTGGGCAATATTCTCCGCCAGCTCATCGGGCCCAAAATCGGCCGGCAGGTAATTGCTGAAGCCATACCAGCGCTCGTTGTCGGTTTCACTGCCCTGGTGTATCTCTGCCCGCACATAGCCATCATAATTCAGCACATCAGTTTTAGCAAATTCAAATCGCGCAGACCCTCTGCCTTTACGCGCCACTTCACGCGAAATGACAAGGGCATCGGGCCGGCATATCTCTTTGGTCCATTTGTCGAAGTCGGCGGTAGTTTCGAAAGTAGATACCAGCAATAAACTACCGGCCGCCGGTCGATGACCGGCGCCGGCAGCTATTGTCTCCTTTTTACCGGAGGGCATTGATGCAAGCAACCATATCGCGATCATGACGAAACTGCGTAATACGACAATGATCATGTCATCTCCTTATAAGTTTTAATGCAGCCTTTCGGTCGCTGCTGGTGAGTTGTAACATATACACACCCGACTTCATCGCTTCCCGCGAAAAGTCCAGCGGCAGGGTTCTCCGGCCCCTTCGACCTGCTGCCGGCAAGATGCCTTTCTTCAACAACACGCCGGATGGTGATAGCAGATCATAAGACACCTGATCGCTCATGGTGGATGGCAGGGTTACATTGAACATACCATTCACAGAGGGGTTCGGATAAGCCCGCGGGAACCCTTGATTGAGCGCGTTGTCGACGCTATCCAGCGTATTGATGATGCCTGGTGTTGATAGTCCTGGTACTACGGTGAGCGCCGGATTCCGGTACACTTCGATCGCAGACAACGTCGGTTTGTTGACACCACCATCACTGAGCAGTGAACTGAATGTGATATTGAGGGTGCCATCCGTAATGGTCTTCGAGAAGACCTCTGCGGTTGCGTTGTTGGCGCCGGCCTTTTTGAAAATATCGAAATTGTCCTTGACCAGCACGCCTTCTATGAATATATCAAATACCCGGCTGCCAACCGTGTTGAAATTGACCTCGGCGAAATACAGGTTGACGGTATAACTGCCGCTGGAAACCGGGAATGCGTAGCTGAAACTACTATTCACCGCAGTGGTACTGCGTTGGTCCTGGAACATGGCATCGGCGCTGGTTCCACCGATGGGGTTGGTGCTGGTGACTGTAAAGCCCGGCACCGGAGAAAACAGGTTGTCGGCTGAAAAAGTGCCGATAGCATTAGTAACCTGTGGACCACCCGAATTGATGCGGTACACAAAACCAGGACTGGTAGAAGCCACCACGTTCACCGTAACCTGATCGCCCACACTGGCTGCCCCCAGGTTGTCGGTAACGATCAGCTGGAACACCGATACACCCTGGGTGAGACCTGTAATATTGGTAGTGGCACTGGAAGGCGTCGCGATGGTGCCGCTGCCGGAGATCTTGGTCCATGCATAGCCAGCCACGGTTCCGTCCGCATCGGTGCCCGAACCAATCAGGGTAGTTGTAGTAGCTGGCGCAGTAACTTCCTTATCGGCCCCTGCATTGGCTACCGGCGGTTGATTGCCCGTGCCGGAAGTAAGTATCTCGATCGCGGAGATCTTGGGCCTGTCTACACCGCCATCACTCAGTTGGGCACTGAAGAGAATGTTCAGCGTACCGTCCGATACGATCGCGTTGAAGGTTTCCGTGGTAGCGGTGAAAGCACCTACCTTTTTGAAGATATCATAGTTATCGAGCACCTTGACTCCTTCCAGGCTTACATCGAACAGGCGGTTGCCGACGGCTGTCCAGTATAGCTCTGCAAAATGCAGCTTGACCGTATACGTGCCGTTGGCGACCGGGAAGGCATAACTAAACGTACCGTTATCGGTGGAGCTGCTCCGTTCTGTCTGGTAGATGGCATCGTCGGTAGTACCGGCAATGGCATTGGTGACGGAATAAGTAAAGCCGGGTGACGGCGCGAAGTAATTATCGGCTGCAAAGGTGCCAATGGAATTGGTAACCTGCGGGCCACCCGCATTGATGCGGTACACAACACCAGGGCCGGTAGCCGGGTTGACGGTAACCGTAACCTGGTCGGCCACACTATTGGCGCCCAGGTTGTCGGTAACGATCAATTGGAATACCGATACCCCTTGCGTGAGCCCGGTGATATTGGTAGTAGCGCTCGTGGGTGACTCGATATTGCCGCTGCCGGATACCTTCGTCCAGGTATAACCAGTCACGGTTCCGTCCCCATCCGTGCCACTACCGGTTAAGGTAGTGCTGGTGGCGGGCAGGGTAACCACCTTATCGGCGCCTGCGTTGGCGACCGGTGGCTGATTGGCGGATCCGGTGCTGAGTATCTCGATGGCCGAGATCTTTGGCCGGTCGGCTCCACCATCACTCAACAGTGCACTGAAGAGGATATTGAGGGTACCATCGGTAACATTCAAATTAAACGTTTCGGTAGTGGCATTGAAAGCGCCTGCTTTTTGGAAGATATCATAGTTATCCAGCACCTTGGTGCCTTCGATGCTCACATCGAACAGGCGGTTGCCTGGCGCCGACCAGTAGATCTCGGCAAAATGCAATACCACGGTGTACGCACCATTGCTTACCGG
This sequence comes from Paraflavitalea sp. CAU 1676, assembly GCF_029223285.1. GTDB lineage: Bacteria > Bacteroidota > Bacteroidia > Chitinophagales > Chitinophagaceae > Paraflavitalea. The sequence continues at coordinate 978,835 of NZ_JARHUJ010000002.1, forward strand.
GAAGGCATAACTGAAGGTGCCATTATCGGTAGCCGAGCTGCGCTCGGTTTGGTACAACGCATCGTTGGTGGTGCCGCCAATGGCATTGGTAACTGAATAAGTATAGCCGGGCGATGGAGAGAAGTAGTTATCGGCGGCAAAAGTGCCAATAGTAGTACTAAGCTGCGGACCGCCGGCATTGATGCGGTATACAGGCGTAGTGGTACCCGGCGGGTTCACTGTAATGGTTACCTGGTCGGCTGTGCTTGTTGCGCCGAGGTTGTCAGTAACCACCAGCTGGAATACGGAGGAACCCTGCGCCAGCCCGGTAATAGTGGTAGTGGCACTGGAAGGAGTGGTGATGGAGCCACTGCCCGACAGTTTAGTCCAGGCATAGCTAACCACTGTACCATCGGCATCTGTGCCACTACCGGTGAGGGTTACGTTGTTGGCAGGCGCAACGATCGTTTGGTCAGGTCCTGCGTTGGCGACCGGCGGCGAATTGGATGGCGATGCATCGTTGACACCAGAAGCCCACAGTATAATCCGTTGTGCAAATATTTTATTTTCGACCTCACTCAGGTTAGTGCCTGATCCGCCATTCCAGAATGTGTTGCGGTCGAAGTAACCGAATACCCGTCCCTGCCCGATCTTGGCCACAGACATCGCCGCATCGGCCGGCGTGATTGCCCCATCGAGTGGGTTCAGGACTGCACAACACGACGGAATGAAGGCCAGGATGGTGGCTGGCAGGCTGGTGCGAACGGCACTTACCCCTTCAGCTTTGATGGTGACGCCGCCATTCTTATTGAACTTGTTGATATAATGATCCACATTCCATTGGTTAAGGGTAAGCGTGACTGTTCCGTTATCCCGCATGAACTGCATGCCGAACTGTTGCGTAAGGTCATTATCGCTCAATAAACCAGCGGTACTACTGAAACCTCCGTTCTGCGCGCCAAAGTCTCCATCGGACCAGGCCACGAGGCCGCCTCCTGCATTGACCCAGGTAGCAACGGCTGCCTGTTCTGCAGCGGTGAACCTACGGTTGTTGGAAGCGAGTATCAGTACCTTGTATTGGTTTAGCAGGGTAGCATTGAGGGTAACGCTGGCATCCAGCGCCTGAGACGGTACAAACCCAACTTCCTGCAGGGCCGTATTGAACTGCGACATGCCGGTGCTGGTAACGTCGGTAAGTTTCATATCAACTACTCCGGGCGGCATACTACCATAGAGGTACAGCACTTTCGGATTGGAGAGCGCTACGGTTACTGAAATATTCAGCGTAGCATTCGGATAACCGGGTGCCGTGGCCGTTACAACTGCCGTATAAGTGCCGGCGGCCAGGCTGGTCGCATTTACCGTGATCCTGATCTCGGTACCACCCAGCAGATCGATGTTGCCGGAAGTTGGTGTTACGGTGAGCCAGGCTGGTAACCCACTGGTGTTGATCGTAAAGGCGGGTGAGCCGCTGAGCGTCCAGAGCAGCACATCTTTATTAGTGGTGCTGCCAGTGGCTACAGAGAGGTTGAGGGACGTGGGCAGGAACCCGATCTTTAGATTGGGTATCCTGGTAATGCCTCTCTTACGGGTCGTTGTTTGCGGAGTGCAGCAATCATTCAAACCACCGTTCGATACGATCAGCTCGGTACCGATCACTTCTGCGGCCGGTCCGAAGAGGGTAACACCTGTTGGCAGGGGTACATCTTCGGTCCAGGTATCGGTGGCAGGATCGTACACGGTTACATTGGCGAGGATATTATTATCGGCTCCGCTGCGGCCGCCGATCAGGTACACTTTGCCTTCCAGCACGAAGGTGGCAGGCTCGCTGTGTGAACGTACATATGGCATGTCGTTCAACCGGGTCCAGGTATCGGTAGAAGGATCGTATACATGAACATACTTAACATCCTGGTAGGGACCATCGTGGCCAGTTTGCCCACCGAAGGTATAGATCTTCCCGGCTACGCAGGCGGAAGCGAAATGACAACGGGGGAGGGGGGCCGCTGCCGCGTTGATCCAGCCTGCAGCGGTATTGTTAAGGTCCAATACATAATGGGCAGTGGCGCCGGTTTGACGGTCTTCGAGTAAACCGCCAAAGGAATGCAGCTTCTTACCAACACGCACCAGTGCATTTCCTCCGCTCTTAGCCGGCAGGTTGGGCCCGGTACTCCAGGTATTGGTGGTGATATTGTAGATCTGCAGCAGGTTACTGTTGGGGTCGCCCACGAGGCCACCCAGGAAGCCACCGGATACATACACTTTGTCTCCATCCTGTGTAATACCTGCGTGCGTTACCGGGAATGGCATATCTGCGAGGTAAGTCCAGTTGTTGGCAACCGGATCGTATACTTCTACTTTAGGAGTGGTGTGTACCTGTGGATTATCGAAGCCGGAGAACACGTACATTTTATTGTTGTACATGATACTATACCCAACCCATTTGGGCGTATTGGAAGGGGCTACCGTGATCCAGGTGGTACTCGGCGGATCAGCCGTTACGTTGACAAAATCCCAACTGGCCGTGAAGGCCGGGCCGTCTGTTGAAGTAGCGATGATACCTACCGCTAATGCAGCAGCGCCCTGCAATACACTCAGCAACTGACCGCTTACGGTAACCGGCGTGCCCACGTTAACGGGTGTGCCGCCGTCCTTGGCATATTTAGCCTGTACGGTGCCGGTGAGCGGATTTACGGAGAGATAGAGATCGAGGGTAGAAACGCCTGTCATACCGCCAACGATACTATACTGGCTGGTTACCGGCACATCGCTGTTCTCGGTCACCACTTGTATGCCCGGCGAACTGCCATTGGCATTGAGCACGACCTTGAGGTAATTGCTTTGATCGCCGGTGCCGATAAAGATGCCCTGTGATTGTTTATTGACGGGGTTTTGGTTGTTGAAGAAAGGACCAGTGAGCCGTGCATTGACGGTAAAGGGACCGGTATTGGTATTGACCTTTACTCCAAACTGGAAGGCATATTGCTGGTTGTTCGTGGTGCCCAATGCATCGGTGGGCGGTACCGAAACAACAGACAGTACGCCTACAGCGCCTCCTGCGATGAGGTTGTTGGGATTGAAGGTATTGAGGTAATTGTTGTTGGGTTGCTTATTGCTCATGAGGCCGGTGAAACCGAGACCGAAGAATCCTGTTCCCGGATTGTTGTTCAGCAAAGGATAGTTGACCGGCAGGTTGGTGGACAATCCATTATTGGCGTCGATGGGGAAATAGTCGGTATTGTCGGCGATGCCATCATTGTCATCGTCAGTATCGTTGAGGTCCGACACCAGATCATGGTCATTGTCGTTGGGGCGGCTGGAAGCCGAGCACGGGCTGGTACCATTGTCTACTTCATCAGCGTTGGTATAGCCATCGGCATCATCATCCTGGTTATTGTACAGGCCGCTGCAGGTCACCATGTCCTGCGGTTCGAAGATGGTGATGGCATTGGACCCGTAAGTGGCGGCCCAAACAGTGCCGGGAAAAATATCGTTGTCGCCCTGCGCTGTAATGTCGAGGGGAATCGATCCAAAACCGGACGCGAAAGCTGTTTCCTGGTTGAGCTTATTGCTGGCTGATTTAGCATTAGTGACATCCGTACCCGCCGTATTGAAGGATATCTTCCAGATACTTCCTTCATATCCGCAGGCCAGGATACTTCCCTTGAGCACATTGTTGAAATTGGAGGCGGTATATTCTGCCAAGCCATTGGTGGAGTTGGCAAAGGTGAGTATAGCACCGGAAGCGCTGCTGCCCGGTGATAAGTAATCGCCTTCTACGGGATTGGCAACGGGCACCGGCGGCCAGTCGGCTGGCAGGGGATTGCCACCGGAAGTACTGGTGCGCCATACACCGGTGGTGCCATTGTGGGTAAAGAGCCCCGCACCGGATGGGTTGGCGCGGATAGGGGTGGGGTGCCCTCCGTAATAAGAGCCTGGCGTGTAGGTGGCCAGGTTACCGATATAATGTAAGTTATCGAGGTTGTTGACCTGTCCTTCATTGACGCCGGGGCCGGTAGAACCGGGCTCGCCCGGTACATAGTTATTGGTAGCATTACCGGCGGGACCTTCATTGGCCGGGTAACCGCCCCAGCCCTGGTTGGAACCGTTGTCGATGGTATAGATCCTGCCGGCTTTGCCGGGTGTTTTGGTGATGACCAGGTCATACGCATTGCGAAAGCCCGGTGAGAAGATCTTCACAGGTCCACCAGTTACGATCTTCGCCTGGTTCAAACCGTCATTACCCCCAAATGGGTCATTCACATCTTTACCAGCTGTGTTGGTACGGGTGGGGTCATCCACAGTAGGCAGGTCATATTTAAAAGCAGTGTTACCGCTTCCTTGTGTAGGCAGTGCGTTGATGGCGTTGAGGTTTATGGAAAGAATAGCGGCGGAAAGCGCATATTCATTGGTATAGGCGAAATTGATGGAAGGCGAGCCGGCATTGGTGATACCACCTACCGCCAGGTAGAGTGTATTGGTGGCATCATCGATCTGCATACCGTTGGTGGAGTGGTTCTCTTCCGACCGGGGCAGGCCCCGTACCAGGTCGGTCTTGACCCAGGCGGCACCGTTCCATACGAGCATGGAAAGGATCCCCGAATTGGTATCGAGGTTAAGGTCGCCTTCGGGCCCGCCGATGCGGCTATCGCTGGAGGTAACATAGATAATAGGTTGAGCAGCTGTACCTTTTACGAGGATACTGGTTACCTGCCGGGTATTGACCGATGGCGCCAGGGTTCCATCGTCGTTGTGATTGGGTATCTGGTTAATGTGGGTGATCGTCTCCGTGGCAGTAACGGCATAGTGGTTGGCTGATTGCCGAACGACGGTAAAGATCTTGATGATGCCGTTTTGCTGGGATACGTACAGGCGCCCATCGGGCCCAAATTGCAGAGAAGTAGGATTGGTGAGTGCCGCGCCAGCAAGGCCGCTGGGGGAAAAATTGAATTGGGCAGTAGTTTTCAGCGGAGAACAAATGATCGCCAGTAATACGGATAATACGAGCGACAATCCCATTCCTGAATGGTAGACATGTTTCATGAGGTCCTTTTTTTGTGGAGGTAAAAGGTAAAAACGTTAACAACAAGCTTGTGTCATTAACAGCCTACAGGAATAGTGAAAGATGAGGATGGACATCGGATCTAGTGCCGGGAAGTATCGATGGGATGAGTTCGATAAGCGTACAAATAAAAGTATACAAAATACAGGGTGTACAGATTGCCCAATTTTGCCCACAAGTGGGCACAAAAAAACCGGAACTTAACGTCCCGGCCTTTTGATCTTGCCAGATATACCTTACAATTTTAAATTACTGAGGAGAAACTTCATTGAGATTGGAATTTTTGTTACCAATTCTAACTTCATCATAATATAATACACGCTTGTTCTCGGGCGAGTAAGATGCCCAGCCATTCCAGCCCCACTTGTAGATACCGATCTTGAAGTAAGGATAGAACTTGTCATTGAAAGAGTTGGGACCATACTGGCTGTATACTTTCACTTTGTTCTTGAAGATCTCCAGGATACCATCGCTCTTGTAGGAGAACTTGATGTGAAATACCCAGTCGTTCCATTTCATTTTGTCAACCGGACCGAGGTCTACTTTCTTTTCACCATCTTTTGAATCGTTGGTGTTGACAGCAGCGGCAGCCCACAGGATCTGTACATAGTAGCGGCCGTTCTCGATACCGAATGAAATGGGCGGTGAGCGCCAGTTTTCGCCCAGGTCCCAATCGGGAACTTCATGCCATTGGGCGATCTTTTCTGCGAGCGGGTCAGTTACGAAATCGCCGGGCAGGTAGTTGCTGAAGCCAAACCACTTTTCCTGTTCAGCATCGCTGCTTTGGCGGATCTCCGCACGCACATACTTGTTGTAATTGATCACATCGTCCTTGGTGAATTCGAACCTGGCAGCGTACTTGCCTTTTCTGGCCGGTACTTCGCTGCTGATCTGCAGCGCTGAAGAGCGGCAGATCTCCTTAATCCATTTGTTGAAGTCGGACGCGTCTTCAAAAGAGGAATAAAGGGCCACGTTGGCACCAGTAGATGGTGCTGTGGGTGTGGTTGGAGTGGTTGGTGTGGTTGGATTGGTGGTAGTGGGAGGCACCGTTGTGGCCACCCCGCCCGACAATTCAAACCAATTGAAATTCCAACCTGCGGTCAGCGCAACAATGCGCAGGGTTTGTTTACCAGCTGGCAAGCTGATCGTTGCGCTACCTGTAGCGTAGATCTGACCGCCTGCTGTTACTGGCAATGTTACTGTTGCCAGAACGGTTCCGTCCGCTTTTTGAACCCGGAGCTTTCCGCCGGGGCCAGCAACCCTGAAACTGATCGTCTGGCTTCCGGCCGCGGCGGGCGTGATGGAATAATCCATCCAGTCATTGACGTGGATGTAGCCCACGTTTTTACCGCCTTCCCGGCAGTCTTCCGTTTGTACACCGCTCATGCCACTGTAGCTCTCAGCTTCAATGCGCATGGCTGCGACCCTGGCGGAAGTGGTAACAGCTTCGGTAGCTGTTGTAACCTCATTAGCTTGTGAAAGATCTGCTGTCGAATCAAGATCGTTTTTGGCACAAGACACGAATTGGATAGCTGCAGTAAGTCCTGCAAGGTACAAGAGACTTTTAGTTTTCATTATTGGATTACTTTTTTTTAATACATGTCCGTAAACATATATCTGGCGACGCACACAGTAACCAATGCTGTGCCAACACTGGATTTCGGCGGAAGAAACAATAACCGTGTAAGTTTTTCTTTTGCCCGAATACAATAAGCGTATATTCCTTTCAGATAGCCAGCAAAACCGCTATAGTACTGGCTTCTGGCTCATCTCTTAAATACAAGCAGATTATTAGACAGGCTAAGTAAATACCTATAAACCAAGGTATATCTCTGTATTGAATGGCTAGCCTCCACCTACAGGCAGCTACAGATATGCTGCAGGATCACGATATACAAAACTCAGTATACAATTAAAAGTACTCTACCGGTCGAGTAGAATATCAGGCCTGCGAGATACCTGTCGGGCATGGTTTCCATGAGTTTCATTCATCATAGGTTGCATCATGAAGTCGTTTGAGAAACGTACAGGTACTATCCATTGTTATTAGTTGCAGCGGACATTTTTTTAACCCGGCACGACATGCATGGTGAAGATTATAGGGAGAATTAGCTGTATCAGACATTTTCGGGCGAACGCCTTTTCAACGCTAGCTGTATCCGACACGCTGCCGGATACAGTGTATCACCCAATAGCTCATTTGAGGTACGACTTGTATTACCCTGTAAATCATCTGTTTCTAAAATGGGTATAATCACTCTTTTTTATCTCGGTATAAGCACCGAATTTTTAACGCTCGAAAAGGCCACACTGCATCCGGTGAAGAGCATTCGACGGTGGTAAAAGATTTGTGTAGTTTTAACACTTCCAACACAATAATCACATTGTATGAACCGGTACTTTTTTACGCTATGCGCTGCAATATCTTTCATTGCCTGTAATGATGTACAACAGGCAGACAAAACCACTCAGGCGGATAAGTCAGCGGCGGCCATAGGCTGCGCGACACCCGCCACGACCGATCAGGCATGGTACACATCCGGCAAGAAAGCGCCACTTTTCAAAGACCTCGGGGGGATACATTTTAATATCACCACGGCAAGTAAGGAAGCACAACAATATTTCAATCAGGGCATGATGCTGGCCTATGGCTTCAACCATGCGGAAGCCGCCCGGTCGTTCTATGAAGCCACCCGGCTCGACAGTACCTGCGCCATGGCCTTTTGGGGATACGCCTATGTACTGGGGCCGAACTATAATGGAGGTATGGAAGCAGACAATTATCAACGGGCCTATGCAGCAGCCGTAAAAGCGAAATCCCTCTCACAAACTTGTACACCGAAAGAGAAAGCACTCATCGATGCTTTGAGTACCCGGTACACACAAGAACCACCGGCCGACCGCAAGCCGCTGGATATTGCCTATTCAGCTGCCATGAAAAAAGTGTATGATCAATTCTCTTCGGACCCCGATGTCGGCGCTTTGTATGGTGAGTCGCTGATGGACCTGCATCCCTGGGACCTCTACGACAAGCAAACCAAAAAACCGAGAGCCTGGACACCGGAGCTCGTGGCCGTGCTGGAGCACCTGATGAAGTCAAACCCCAAACATCCGGGCGCTCATCACTTTTACATCCATGCATTGGAGACCTCGGCCACGCCCGAAAAGGCATTGCCCAGTGCGGCCCTGCTGGATACGATGGTGCGCGGATCGGGCCACCTGGTACATATGCCTTCTCATATTTATATCAATACCGGTGATTATCATCTGGGTTCTATCTCGAACCTGCGGGCCGTGGAAGCAGACAGTATATATACTACAGCCTGCCATGCCCAGGGCGCCTACCCGCTGGCCTATTACCCGCACAACTACCATTTCCTCGCTGCCACGGCCGCGCTGGAAGGCAATTCCAAACTGGCCTGGATGGCAGCCAGGAAACTGCAGCAGCATACAGCTACCGCCATTATGGAAGAACCGGGCTGGGGTACCCTGCAACACTATTACACGATTCCGTATTATGTAGCCGTCAAGTTTGCGCTTTGGGATACGATCTTAGCGCTCAAGGTAGTGCCCGGGAAAAACCTGGTATACCCGCAGGCCATCGAACATTACGCAAGGGGCATGGCTTATCTCGGCAAGCAGGATCTGGCCAATGCCCAACAGGAGGCCAACAAACTAAAGACGCTGGCTGCCGATACCACCCTGCAGCAACTGACCATCTGGGGTATCAATACCACCGCCGACCTGGTGCAGATCGCGCAAAAAGTTCTTTCGGCAGAAATAGCCGCCCGGCAAAATCAACTGGATGCTGCCATCGCTTTACTAAACGAGGCCGTTAAGATAGAAGACCACCTCAACTACAATGAGCCGCCCGACTGGTTCTTCTCTGTGCGTCATCACCTGGGCGCCATTTTACTAAAAGCCGGTAAAGCCAAAGAGGCCGAGCAGGTATACCGCCAGGACCTGCTGACCTGGAAGAAAAATGGCTGGGCTTTGATCGGTTTGTACAATGCGTTGGCAGCACAGCAAAACAACAGGGAAGCGGCAAAAGCAAAAGCAGCTTTTGATGAATCGTGGAAGTGGGCAGATGTGAAGATCAGCGCCTCAACTGGTTTGGCTCAATAAGCGTGGTCTTGTAAGTCTGGCTTTGCTGCATGCCAACCGTACGCTGCTGAATTTTTATATTTGCGGTGCTACATCAGTTGGTATTATGAACAGCAAGCTGGAAAACTATTATGCAAGCAAGCCCGAACCTTACCAGGGTTGCCTGCTGGCTTTACGCCAGTTGATCGAACAGGTACATCCTGCCATCGTTCATGAGCGGAAATTTCAGATCCCTTTCTTTACCTATAAGAACTACAAGCTGGGCTATTTGTGGCTCAACCGGAAGAAACTGATGGTGGGCTTTTGCCTGGACAAAAGGCTACTGACCTGGCCGGATGGGGTAAAAGCAAAAGACCAGTACGAGTCGATGGAGATCGATCCGGATGCGGATCTGCCGGTAGAATTGATCCTGCAAAACATACAGGGACGTCTGCAACGCATTGACCATGCGATCGCCGGTGGTACATTTTAAGCACACCGTCGGTGGTTATTTGGGTTCACCCAACAGCTTCGCCGCCTCCAGGTCTTTTAATATCCATTCAATGGCAGACTGCGTAACGCGGCCGGCTATTTTGCCTTTATTCATTTTGAACAGCCATTCCAGTACACCACTGCCGATGCGGCCAGTTAGCTTCTTGAACCAGTTGCTGCGATAGTATTTGCTCATCCAGGCTGCCGTAAGCGGATGTTCGGGACCCGCTACATTGTTGTTCATCTTTTTATACGTAAGGTCGAGCATCAGCTTCACCCTTGCCTCCATCTTATCCTTCAGGGCAAAGAGTTTTGCCGCATCGTATTGCGGCCATTGCGGTACGCTGCGGTCGAACGGGTTGCGCTCCTTACCGCCTGCCCACTTTTCCTTCAGCATATACAGATCGGGGACGATGGGCAGGTAAATGCTGCCATCTTTACCCGGCCGCTTGAACAGGTTGACCATGTCATCGGTCCAGCTGGCATGGATAGGGTGTACAATCCCTTTTGCTTTGTTGTATTCTAGGGTGAAATAGGTGCGGTAGAAGTTGCGGGCATTATCGCGCCCGAGGAAGAAATCGTGGTGTCGGAAAGCAATATCGAGAAAGCCACTAAAAGCCATCGCGGCGCCGCAGGCGATGGGGTGGTGCTCGTCGTCGTTCCGTTTTTTCCATCTCACCGGGAATATTTCCCCGCGGTAATACTCTGACGAATAGGCGTCCAGCATTTCGGCTCTTTTCACCTTTGACTGATCATACAGGGTTCCTATAATAGCCGGCACCACGGAGAACAGGTCGTCGGGGTGTTTATAAGGTTCACCCGAGGGAACATCGGGAAAAGGATCGATCATGATCAACGCATAGTCATAATCTTTATCGGCTTCCTTTTTACCATAGCGGCTTTTTAAGATGGCCAGCACTTCGCCAAAGGGTTCGTTGTTGATGGCCCCGCCATCAACACTGACAAACGGGTAGGAGGCGGGAAAATCATCGGGCCAATCGATCACCGGCACTTCTGCCGCAGGTATATCGCTCAGCCTGTTGAAAGCGATCTTCGTAGTGATATGTTTCAGGTAGTCAGCAGACAGTTCATCTTTAAAGAACTCCCGGTATTTGAGTCCCACAGGGAATGCACCGGTGGCCATGGTGGCCAGCTTCATAGCAGCGGCGCCTTTACCGAAGGGATCCAGCGGGAGGTATTTGCCCTTATCCCTTGCGTCGTCGTAGTCGAGCTTGAAATGCGACACGGTAAAATGCTCAAAGGTGCTGTGCTCCGGGCTTTTCCGGTTACGGCGGTGCTGACCGCCCGGCGTCGTAAAATCGACCGCCAGCGGAATGCTCCGGATCATGGTGTGCGACAGCACCAGCTCGAGGTTGTTGGCAATAAACGGAAACCTGGATGGTCCTTGCGCCTGGCCGGGTTTAAATGCGTTATCGCAGATAGCGTCTATAAAATCGGAATTGAGCAATGACTGGATCTTTTCTTTGCCCTCGAGATCGGAGGTGCTCAATGTTTTCTCCAACACGCCTGGCTGCCCCGGCTGATCGCCCATGAGCACCCAGCTATCGTACATGACATTGTTCTTTGGCTGGTCTTTTTGTCCGGGATCGCTGACGGGATTCAACTTGCCCTGCAGGGCATAGATGGCAGACATCATGGTCGTCATGCCGCCGGCAGAGGTTCCGCCCATGGCATCGATGATCACCTGGTGCTGCGGCACCATGGCCAGCATAGCGGCATCCCAGCCGGCGGGCAACTTTCCATTTTTTGCCTCTTCCCAGAGATAAAGGATCTCGAAAAGGTAATCCATGGCGCCTGCGGTATAGCAGCCGGCAGAAGCTGCGCCGGCCATGGTGAGGCCAATATGAAAGGTAGCTCCGTTATGGGTAGTCTGCGGCATGCGGTATCATTAAGTGGTGAATAGAAGCAATATGAATGTAAATTCAATTCACCAGCCGGATACCCGTTAAAACACCTTATTTGGGACTTGGGGTGGGGTTGACAAGCGGGTCGTTACAGCAACCCCTGAACGCGGGAATAGGTTGCAATAGGGGGAAAGCAGCGGCACTCCGGACGCAGTGACTATTGGCCAGCCTGCTGCTGCAATGATCGTTGGGTAATGTATTGCATGAGTTGTGTGGCGCTGTTGAGTGCCGGGCTGGCCATGGGCTCACTAAACAGTACGTCCAGCGGGCCTTCGCCGAAATACAATCCATCCGATACCAGGAAACTGATGCGGCAATTACCCCTGGAGGGCTGAGGGCGCCGGGGTTTATCCCATGGCCCGATCTGCTGTACGATTTGCCCGCTTTTTGCAAACAGGGCGCTCGTGATCTCATTGGCGGTGGCGTCATCTCTTGTTTCCCAAATGAGGATCTTTCCGGTATGGTTGATGTACCGGGCAGTACCATCGACGAAGGAGGCCAGTACATCCAGGCCGTTGTCAAGACCAACTTCAACGATCACGGCAAAGAGTTCCTTCTTTCCCGGCTGGTGGCCGGCGGCCAGCAGTTTGTTGGCGGCCAGAACTTTTAACCTTGGGTCGGCCTGGGTATCGTCGAGTATCTTTTGCAGATCGTTCGGAGCGGTCGTTTCAGTAAACAGCACATCGAATGGATAGTTCCAGGGCGGCTGCGTATTGGCCTTGAACAGTTCCAGGCTGTCACAGAACAACAGGTTGTAGATAAGATTGGGGGCCTGATCCCGGTAAGGATGGTGCACGGTTAGTGATGCTCCTGGCTGGGGATCAGCTGACTTTTTAAAGAAGTTGAAGAGGCCCATGGTCGGCAGAGTTGGAATTGATTTAATACTTTAATCAATTACCCTGGTTTGTAAAATCGTTAAAGACTTCAGATAGGAGAGTAATTGGAGGTCAATATACAAAATCCCCGATCATTCTACCAGTACATAACTTAATAGAACAACCGGTAACCAGAAAAGAAGTCAATGCACTACGAAATTAAATATTCCGGTAGGACAGAAGGCTCACTGCAACTTATTTATTACATTTCGATAGAAGGATAACTTAAATATTTACTACCGATAATTCTTCACGGCAGGATTGTAAGCAGGAGCGTAGCCCGGCACAAATCCCGGATTATAAGAAGGCGAATAACCATTATTAAAGCGGTTATTCCGGCCAACACCGATGCTTCCGGAGATGGAGAATGTGCGGTCATCATTGACGTATAGGAGACCCATGCGGGCGGCCGTATAAACGCCGAAGTTATTGGCATTCATGAAACCGTTATTCTTGGTACCGCCGGGCTGGTAGAAAGCGCTGTTGTAATGCAGAAAGGTGGGAGCCACTTCAAGACCTGCAAAGGCATACAGGTTATTCGTCAACTGACGATTTAGTTGCAGCCCCACGGGCGCAGACAAATAACTGGCACTGCCGCCCCTAAAGGCAATGAATCCCGTAGACAATCCACCGAATTTGGTTAGCGACCATTTCTTTTGAAGGCTGTTCGAGTCGGTCTCCCGGCTAAAATGCGGGAAAGCAGACTGCCCGCCATACATACCCCCAAAGGATAGGGGTGCCTGGCTCATGGCAGCCACAGACAACACAACCATCGCGGCAAAAAGGATTATCCGTTTCATCACCATGAAGATAACCTACTTTTTCAATTATCAGGCGCTGGATCCAATATTTCGGGGTTGTGCCACCAGCCGGGCCATCGTCTTAACAATTTGTTGACCAATTGGCCGGGAAAACGGCCGTTTCATGCACCTAAATAACCGGCGCCGGCAGGGCTTTACCCCCTCCCGTCAGCGCACCTGGAACCTGAACTCACCGGCTCCCAGCGAACCATCGTCGCCCATCCCCTCAGCGATGCCTATAAAGCCAGCCCGGATATCGGAACAATAAAAACGGATGGTCGCTTCGCCCTTTTCGTCGGTAACGACCAGCGGTGACCAATACAACGAATTTCGCATGTCCGGAATATTCTTGTCTTCCTTCCGGTAATCGGGCGAAATATAGGACCGGGTTTGATAAAAGCCCCTCGTCATGATCATCTTAAATTTCTTGAGCAGGTCTTCTTCCGTATAGACAGGATAATGATAGGCCTGCCTGCGTACATCCTGCGTTGTGATACGAAAAGGATGCGTGCTTACCTGGCTTCGCCGGGGCTCCACGAGTTCGGAATAGGTTACCCCTTCCACAGGCTTTTTGCCACTGCCGCAGGCCGGACAATTCAACATACCGCATTGCCCCACAAAATCAGTATTACCTTCAAACTTTGCAATGCTGTCGAGGTACCCAAGGTACCGATCTCCAAAGGCCCTGCCCGCTGCTTTCACCACCACCTCCTGCAGCAAATTACCATACTGAAGCCCGTTGCTGCTGTCAACACCCGGCCGGTCGCTTACCATCGTACTCTTTTCGGCGGTATAGATGACCGGCTTATCCGATTGCTCTATGGCAGCTATCGCTTCAAACGGATCGGATACCTTGATAACATGCTCCTTCTCCGCAAAATGCCTGAGGTAAAATCGCCGGCCTGTCCACAGGTGATCGGGCGTGAGGCAGAACCTGCCATTGCTATCGGCCAGCACTACCTGCGTATTTGTTTTATTGTGATTGAATACCATGAGCGACTGGGCCACCCGTTGTTTATCATTTTTGTATACCGGCGCCACCATCGCCTCCAGGCTATCCGACAATACCGGCTTGCCATGCCCCCGTGCACCGTAATACCGTTGAAAGCCGGCCGTTTGCAACAACAGGTCAAGGCCAACAGCCCGATCGGCGTTGCTGCTATCGAAATACCAGGCAGGATCAGCGAGGTTGCCGGCAAGCTGGGTGGACAATTGATAATGATTCAGGATATCCTTCCCGTTCTTTCTGTCTGCAAATAATTGATCAAACACGCGCAAACTTACCATACCCCGCACCGGCCTTCCGTCGCTATCCGTTGTTTTGATCCTGATTGTCACCTCCTCTTTCTGGGCATACACGTCCTTTACCTCACTAAACCGGAAATTCAGCCGCTTTGCCGGCTGAATAAAAGCCAGACGTTTCGCCAATACCTGCAGTTGCTCATTGTACAGCGATACTACCGCCACTCCTGCAGGTATTTCAGCCACGGGCACCCTGATCACGATACTATCTTTCAAAACACCTGTCGCTATGGCCTGCAACATGCCACGGCTTTGAATGCTCAGCAGTACCGTTTGCGCAGGAAGGCCATTGGCCAACACCTTCAGCCAAATGCTGTCGCGGCTATTCTTTTCGATCCGCATCAGCAAGCCCTTTGGTACAACTACCGGCAACCGGAAAACACTGTCCGGCGCCCCATCGATCGCCACGGAGTAGCGAACCTTTGCTTCCGGTTTAAAAGTGAACTGACCCATGCCCGCATGCAAAGTGCCGAAACGCAATAAGGGGGTTCCATCTTTCAATAAAGTGCCCTGTACATCCAGTGGTTGTCCATTTGCATCTGTCGCAATAAAAGCTATAGAATTGTTGATCCCTTCTACCAGTTCACCGGCTTCTGGTTTCATACTCCATCGTATACCTGCAGACGCGTGAAAAGGCAGGGAAGCTACCAATTGGCCGTATCGTTTAATGGACCTGGGAGCTTTTACCACCTCTACCGGAGTGGCGGCCAAAAAATAAGGCAGTCCCGCAAAAAAGGAATGCGCCGTATATACTTTGAGAAAGTATTTTCCTTCGTTGAGTGTATGCGGCAAATAGACATGGCCGGCAGCTATACCATCGGCTATTGCGTAAAGCTCTTTCCACATGACACTATCATCTGCCTGCCGCACCAGCTGGAGATAAAGTATCTTATCCTGAACGGAAAGTGCCGGCATGCCGGCATCCAATACAAACGCATGAAACCAACAATCTTCCCCCGCCACATAGATATCCTTATTGGAACGGAGGTAAACGGTTGTTGCCGGATGATGGGAACTTTCGGCCTGCAGCTGACTGGCCAGCTTTTCAATGAGTGCCCGGTCCTGTTGCGAGAAGGAATCAAAGGAAAAGGTCAGGAGCCCAATCAGGAGGAATGCAATCGACTTCATGCTATTTTTTACGTTGACACTGACAGATCACTTTTCGCAATCTAAGAATAATGCCGGTAATAAAGCTCTCTAAATATGATAGACTAAATAGCGGTAATATGATCGTGGGGTGACTGGTAGTGTATGAACGGATCAAAGTTTTCTTTACCACTATGGTGCATGATACTCGCTGTTTTTACGGGCCACACGCAAACCACCAGGCTATCCTTGAATAGTAACAACCCGCAGATCGTTTGGCAGGTAAAACCGCAGGCCGACGTGCCACAATCGGGACAAGCGCTTTCGACACCGGGCTATCCGATGCCCGGCTATGTAAAGGGCATTGTACCCGGCGCTGTCTTCACTGCTTATGTAGAAGCTAAAAAAGTACCTGATCCCAATT
This sequence comes from Paraflavitalea sp. CAU 1676, assembly GCF_029223285.1. Lineage (GTDB taxonomy): Bacteria > Bacteroidota > Bacteroidia > Chitinophagales > Chitinophagaceae > Paraflavitalea. The sequence goes on from NZ_JARHUJ010000002.1 coordinate 994,863, forward strand.
ATGCTGATAATATCTGGAAGGTCGACGAATCGTTCTATAACCGCCCTTTCTGGTACCGTACCGAATTTGAATTACCGGCTTCGTACCGGGAAGGGCAACACGTTTGGCTGCATTTTGACAATACCAACCGGTATGCCGACTTCTACTTCAACGGCAACAAACTATCCGGTACACCTACCTCTACAAAAGACGTTAGTGGCCATATGCTGCGCACGAAATACGACATCACCAGTCTGGTCAGGACAACCAGTAAAAATGCGGTAGCGGTGTTGATCACCGACGCCGACCAGAAAAAAACGCGCAACTCCAAAGAAGGTTTTGGCGTTACGGCAAGCCCCACTTACCTGGCTGCAGCCAGCTGGGACTGGATGCCTTATGTGCCGGGACGGCTCGCGGGCATTACCGGCAACGCCTATGTCGAGATCAAGGGAGCTGTAACGATGGAAGATCCCTGGGTGAGATCTCAACTGGAATCGAACGAAGTAGCTTACCTGTCTATATCTTCTACCCTAAAGAATGCGGCTGCCACTACCAGGGAAGCGATACTCTCGGGGGTGATTCAGCCAGGCAATATCCGTTTTTCGAAGAAGGTTACACTGGGCGCCGGCGCTTCCATGAAGGTGGAACTTGAACGAAAGGATTTTGCTCAGTTCGTGCTCCATAACCCCGCGCTCTGGTGGCCCAATGGGTATGGCCAACCGAACCTGTATACCTGCAAGCTAACCTGCAGTGTCGGCAACTTTGTGACAGACGAAAGAGAGATCAGCTTCGGCATCAGGCAATACGAATACCAGTTTGTGAAGAATGCTGCCGGCTGGCCGGTGATGAACTTCTTCATCAACGGGCAAAGGATCTTTCTTAAGGGCGGCAACTGGGGCATGAGTGAATACCTGCTGCGTTGCCATGGTGCGGAATATGAAACGAAGATCAGGCTACACAAGGACATGAACTATAACATGATCCGTACCTGGACCGGCTGCGTAACCGACGATGAGTTCTACGACTATTGCGACCAATACGGTATCATGGTGTGGGATGATTTCTGGTTATATGTAGCCTACAACGATGTGGCCAATGATGATGATTTCAAGAGAAACGCCCTCGATAAAGTAAAACGTCTGAGGAACCACCCGAGCATTGCCCTCTGGTGCGGCGCCAACGAAACACATCCGAAACCTGCCCTCGACAATTACCTGCGGGCTATCGTTGCCGAAGAAGACCACAATGACCGGATGTATAAATCTTCCTCGAACCAGGATGGCCTCTCGGGTAGTGGCTGGTGGGGCAATCAACCACCCAAACACCATTTCGAAACATCGGGCAGCAACCTCGCCTGGAACAAACCGCCTTATCCTTATGGGGCAGACCGGGGTTACGGCATGCGCTCCGAAATAGGCACCGCCACCTTTCCTACGTTTGAGAGTGTAAAGCTATTCATACCGGAAGCTCAGCAATGGCCGCTGCCCACCGATGATCAACTAAAGAATGAGGACGACAATGTATGGAACAAGCACTACTTTGGTAAAGAAGCCTCCAATGCCAGTCCGGTCAATTATAAGTCCGCAGTGAACACACAATTCGGCGAATCGAAGGGGTTGGAAGATTTCTGTGAAAAAGCACAATTCCTGAATATAGAAGTGATGAAAGGCATGTATGAAGCCTGGAACGACAAGATGTGGAACGATGCCTCGGGAATGCTGATCTGGATGAGCCAGTCGGCCTATCCATCCTTCGTATGGCAAACCTATGATTATTATTACGACGCCACCGGTGCCTACTGGGGTGCCAAAAAAGCCTGTGAGCCCGTGCACATTCAATGGAATGCTTCCAACAATAGTATCAAAGTCATCAACGCTACTTCCCAAGCGCTGAAAGGCGCGACCGCCATTGCTACTGTCTATGACCTGCACGGTAAAGCGCTTTCGGGTTATGGCCGTAAGGCGACAGTGAAGGTTCCGGCCAGCAATCAATCAGAAGCATTTACCCTTAATTTCAATCCACATAACCTGGCAACCGGTAAAAAAGTATTCGCTTCCTCATCGACAACAACCGGACAGGCCGCCTGGTCGGTTGACGGAGCGGGTGGCAGCCGTTGGGAAAGTGACTATAGTGATGCACAATGGATCTATGTAGACCTGGGCAAGCCAGAGAAGATACAATCGGTGGTCATAAAATGGGAGAATGCCTATGCGCAGGCCTATGCGTTACAGGTATCGGACGACGCCCAAAAATGGAGAACCGTGTACAGCACAGCAACAGGTAAAGGCAATACCGAAACAGTTGACCTGAAGCCACAAACAGCGCGTTATGTGCGGATGAATGGCCTGCGGCGGGCTACCCGGTTCGGCTACTCGCTTTATGAGATGGAAGTATATGGCGACAAAAAAACGGATAGTGACCTTACCCCCCTGCATTTCATTAAGCTGGAGCTCAAAGACGCAGACGGCCGGTTATTGGGCGACAACTTCTATTGGAGAAACGGCGTGAAGGACCTGGATTATACGCCGCTCAATAGCTTGCCGGCGGCAAATGTCACCGTGGAAGTGACCGGCAAAGAGGTGGTTGACGGGAAGGGCAGGCTAGCGGTAATGTTGAAGAATCATTCGGGTACAGTAGCCTTCGGAAACCGGTTGCGGTTGGTCAACAAAGCTACTGGCGAAAGAGTATTGCCTGTGATCATGTCAGACAACTACCTTACGCTGATGCCCGGCGAAGAAAAAATCGTAGCGCTAGAAGCTGCTGCTGAATTACTGACTGGCGGCGTGGAATTATTATTGAAGCAGTACGGGCAGGCAGAAAAAAGCAGGGTAACGTTAAAATGGTAATGAGCGCTATGCGCTCACTGCCTGAGCCGCTTGTAGTAGATAATGGTTCCCGTGAGCCCGCCGTGGGGCTTGAGGGCAAAGTCGGGGATGATGCCCACCCGCTGGTAGCCCAGTTTCTCATAAAACCCACCGGCGCCTTCCTCTTCCGCAGTATCGAGATTGAGGATCGTTTTGCCGTGGGCAATGGCCAGCCGTTCTGCTTCTACCACCAGTGCACGGGCAATACCACGGCCGCGGTAACGCACGCTGGTCATCATCTTGGCCAGTTCAGCACGATGGGGTTGATTGGGCGGACATTGCAGCAGCAGCGTCAACGTACCCACCAGCGTATCGTCCTCAAAAGCGCCGAGTACGATCCTTTCGCCCCGTTCAGCAGCCGCCAGGGAGCTTTCCCAAAAGCCGGTGGCTTCCTGCAAAGACATCGGATGCATAAAACTTACAGAACCGCCGTTGGCCACCGTTTCGATGATGATCGTAGCGAGCGCAGAGACGGTATAAGGATTGTTCGTGAGCGGAATGATGTGTAGAGCTGCCTGCATGATGCCGATAAAATTAAGGGATTCCACCGAAATGAGCAGGCTGCTATCGCCTGCAGGATTTTGTATATTTATACTATGAGCTTCAACAAGAAATCCGCCATCGTCACCGGCGCCGGTAAAGGGATCGGTTACGAGATCTGCCGGCAACTGGCCAAAGAGGGAGTCATTGTGGTGCTAAACGACATCGATGCAACGCTGGCCGGCGAAGCTGCGGCGAGGATCATGCAGGAATCCGGCGGGCAGTGCATTGCCATGGGCGGCGATTCAAGCGACCTTACATTTATTCAACAAATGGTCGACAAAGCGGTCTCCGTGGCCGGGCGGCTGGACATCGTGGTGGCCAATGCCGGCATCACGCTGTTTGGAGATTTCTTCACCTATAGCCCGGATGCCTTTTTCCGCGTAATGCAGGTGAACCTGGGCGGCAGTTTTTTCCTGGCCCAGGCGGCGGCCAGGCAGATGAAGCTGCAGTCAGCAGGCGGTTCGATGTTGTTTACCTCTTCCGTCACCGGCCACCAGGCCCACAAAGACCTCGCCGCTTACGGCATGAGCAAGGCCGCGCTGGAAATGCTGGCCCGGAACCTGGTCATCGAACTATCACCTTTCAAAATAAACGTCAACACGGTGGCGCCCGGCGCCACATTAACCGAACGTACCCTGGAAGACGTGGAGTACGCCCAGACCTGGTCGAATATCACACCAATGGGTCGCCCGGCAACAGTAGCCGATATCGCCAGCACAGCCTTATTCCTGGTGTCGGACCAGGCCAAACACATCACAGGCCAAACGATCGTTGTGGATGGAGGCTGGATCTGCATCAGCCCCTCGCCATAGTATGTAGCGTAACAATCCCACTGCATTTGCCCACGATTGGCTTATATTCGGTATTCAGAAACTTTCTGCACCCATGCCTCGTCAATACCCTCACTTGTTTATCGGCGTACTGGTTGTACTCCTGATGGCGACCTTACTGCCACTCTCTTCCGCACACGCTCAGTTGCGTAAAGTATATAAGGACGAAACGGAGCCCGATAATGAGATCGAAAAGATCAGCTTTTATTCACCCGCCGCCGGCTATGTAGCTTTCCGTGACTGGATCGGGTTTACGACCGATAGTGGGCGCACGTTCATCAAAAAGCCTGTCACCCTCACCAATGTGAACTATAATGGATATGGAGTTAACCTGACCTTTGGATTTGGTATCAACGGCGTTAAAGCCTTCGACCAAAATACCCTCATCGCCTATGGCGATTATGGACTGGTGCCCGCGATCCTGCGTTCCACCGACGGCGGCAATACCTTCCTGCTGGTGTACCATTCCCAGTTCGACAACCTCAAGCTCAGCACCGGCATCATGGATATGGTATTCGCCAATAATGGTAATACTGGGATCGCTGTAGACGCCGACAGGATATTGCGCACTACCGACAAGGGCCTTACCTGGAATGTTGTCTATACCAATGCCAATCGCTATTTCAGTCATGTGGACGCGATCGACAACAATACCTTCTTCGCCTTCAGCACCAGATACACCACCAGTGTTTATTACCGGTCGATGGATGCAGGCGCTTCCTGGACTCCCTACATGGCGCCCGGCGGACACCTGACCAGTATCACCTTTCTTACCGCCACCAAGGGCTGGGCCAACGCGGATGATAAGATCTTTTACACCTCCAACAACGGATCGCAGTGGACGCAGAAGAATCATGCAACGATCACGCCCATGAGCTCGCACAAGATGAAGTTCATGAATGACCATACCGGCTATGCGCTGGGCGAATTATTCGAGCTGTATAAGACCACAGACTCTGGCAGGATTTGGGAAAAAGTGCCGCGCGATAATGACTTTACCTATCTGGGATATAGTCTTAATGACCTGCAGGTATGGAACGATGACCAGCTATGGACCGGTGGCGGCCACGGGTTTCTGCAGCTAAATACCAACAGCAGTGCCGCGCCATTACCCGGCGCTTATTTCCAGATCGATACGGCAGGCATGTCGGTGGCCAACGTAGTGCAACTCAAAAATTACTCTAAAACAGGATATCAATACCAGTGGATCGTAAACGGGGTAGCGGTCAGCACATCGTTCCACGCCAGCTATGTGCATGATATTTATCTCGGCGCCGACACGGTGCAACTGATCGTGAGCAATGGCGCCCATTCCGACACCACGGAGAAACTGCATTATTTTGATGCCGTACCTTATCCCGCACCCCTGGTAACCGGTTTCACCCCCAGCTCGGGTAACGCCGGCACCGAAGTAACCATTACCGGTAACTTCTTCGCCAAAGTAAGTGGTGTTTACTTTGGAGGCATACCAGCCAGCTCGTATACAGTGCAATCAATTGGTAAAATTGTTGCCGTTGTAGGTGCAGGAGGCAATGGATTGGTCACCGTTACATCGGCTACGGGAAGCGGTTCCAAACCTGGTTTTATTACCAACCAGCCGCCCGTGATCACAGGGCTATCGCCCGTATTGGCGCCAGTGGGCGCAACCGTGACTGTAAATGGCAATCACTTCGGCGCCACGCCGGTAGAGAACACCGTATTCTTCGGTGGGGTGAAAGCTAAAGTATTGACAGCCGGGCCCGGCCAGCTTACCGTACAGGTGCCTGCTGGCGCAGCGTACGGCCCTGTATCAGTAACCGTCAAGGGCCATACGGCCCATTCTCCGCAATTCTTCAGCATAACATTCCCGGCTACCTGTGGATTCACCGAATATACGTTCGCTCCTTCACAGGCATTTCCCGGCAGTAACCTCTCCCTGGGTGCTACCATGAGTATCGGAGACATCGATGGGGATGGTAAAAACGATATCGCGACACCTTCTTTCTACGGCACATTTGTGCTGCACAACAAAAGCACCGCAGGGAAGATCGACTTTCAAAAAGTACTGGCCTACGAAACGGATCAGGCGGCAGTAGCAGGCGCAGGCCTGGCCGACCTGGATGGCGATGGCAAACCCGACCTGGTGGCCCTGAACTATCATTGGAATACCCTGGCCGTTTACCGCAATACCAGCAGCATCGGCGCCATATCGTTTGCCATGCCTGACGTACAAACCGTAACGGGCGGCCCCACCGGCGTCGTTTTTCACGACCTCGATGGTGATGGCAAGCAGGATATGATCATCATCAACGAGGCTGCCAATTTCAATTACCTCTCGGTTTACCGCAATATCAGTTTGCCGGGCCAGATCGCTTTCGAACCGAAGCAGGAGATACCGGTGGGCCTGAGCGATAACAAAGTGAGCATCGGCGATCTCGATGGCGATGGCAAGGCCGACCTTTTTGTAGGAGACGGAGGCATCCTGAACGGTAATCAATACTCCTTCACGATACTCCGTAACACCAGCATCATGGGTAGTATTTCCTTCGCCCGTACGTTGATACCTCATCATGCCTTTACCTACATGGATGGGCAGCTGGGTGATATGGACGGGGATGGCAAGTTGGACATCGTCGTCACCTACGATACCCGATACTATACCGGCACGCAAAAGGGCATAGCCATCCACCGGAACCTGAGTACGCCGGGCAACCTGTCATTTGCGATGCCTGTTTCATTTACGGGTTGTATCGATCATACGAATGTATCGCTGGGCGATCTCGATGGGGATGGCATGCTGGACCTGTTCAGCACCTGTAGCTTCAACACCAACGTAACACTCCTGAAGAACACCAGCACGCCGGGTAATTTGTCGCTGGTTGCGGTGAACAGCCCGTATATCAGTATGCGCGGCGGTGGTGGCACCACGGCCATTGCCGATCTCGACAATGATAGCCGGCCCGACCTCTTGTTTGCAGGCTCGAATGATTTCCGGGTGTTCAGGAACATACTTGAGCCAGGAGCATTGGCTGGTAAAGATACAACCATCTGCCAGGGACAATCAGTGACGCTGGGGCAACTGGATGCTGTAGACCACCAATATGCCTGGACATCGTCACCAACAGGGTTTACTTCCACGGCGGCCAGGCCAGTGGTGAGTCCGGCCGTTAGTACAGATTATTATGTTTCGGTCACCAATCCGTCGGGCTGTATTTCTAAAGACACCATCCGCATCACCGTGGGAGGGACGGGCCCGCTTGCCCAGGCCGGTGCAGATGCAACAGTTTGTATGGGTAGCTCAAAGCAATTGGGTATGACAGCCGTGGCGCCCAATTCCTACTCCTGGACATCGGTACCGGCTGGTTTCACATCAGCGCTAGCCAATCCTGTCGTAACACCTTCCGGCTACCAGACCAGCTATATACTTGCGGTAAATACCGGAAACTGCATCGCCCGGGATACTGTAACGCTGTATACGACCGCGTTGCCAGTGGCTGATGCGGGGCCCGACAGGAATGTTTGCCTACCCGGCGGCACCAATATTGGCACTGCGGCCACTGGCTCCAATACCTACAGCTGGACCTCCAGCCCGGTGGGCTACAGTTCGATCCAGGCTTTCCCGATCGTGTACCCAACATTGTCCACCACCTATTACCTGGAAGTAACCAGCCAGGCGGGTTGCAAGACCTATGATACCGTACAAACGCGGGTAGACCAATCACTGCCTGTACCTACAGTTACTGCCGGGGGAGCTACTACATTTTGTCAGGGTAGTTCGGTGGTGCTGACGGCCTCCACTACACAGGGCAACCAGTGGTACAAGAACGGAGTGGCCATCAACGCAGCCACCGCTACAAACTATACGGCAGCCGAAGCAGGTACGTACACCGTGCAAAATACATTAGCGGGAAGCAGCTGCTCCCCGGTTATGTCGGCAGGTGTCCCGGTTGTTGTTAACGCGGTGCCGGCGGCACCGGTCATAACGCAGACAGGCAATAGCCTGATCTCTTCCGCAGCTGCGGGCAATCAATGGTACCTGAATGGCGTGGCGATACCGGGGGCTGTGAACAATAGCTATCGGCCGGTAACGGCCGGTCTATATACCGTTATCGTAACGCAGGCTGGCTGTAATAGCCAGACGGCTGCCACGTTCAACTATACCATAACGGCGATCAATGAACCCACCTGGGGCAATAGCCTCGTGGTTGCACCCAATCCCGTACACAGCGACGTCGCCATCCGCTATACCGGCAACAGTAGCCGCTTTACTGCTTCGATCACCGACCTGCATGGCCGTCAGCTCAAAATTCAGCCGCTTTTCCGCACCAGTTGTGTATTTGATCTGCGCTCTTTAAGTGCGGGAATGTACATTGTGAGGATAGGGAATATCGGCACCGGCGAGTTTGTGAACCGGGTGATCGTGAAGCAGTAAGTGGAAGTCCAAAAATCTCTATTATCTTACAGGCCTGTTCGGGTAAACAAGTCCGGCAGAACAGCTATTAATCGCCTAACAGGAACAGCCATGAAGCATCTTTTCTTCATCACTCTCTTTGCTACATTATTGACCGGTTGCTCGAAGCAAAATGACGGCCCCAATGATCCGCCCGCCAACACCAAAGGGAAGATGTCCATCTTACTGAATGTTTACCCAACCGTCAATCTCATCTTATCCGGGAAAAATATTGTCATCAACTGGGGTGATGGCCAGGAACAGCAATACACCGAACAGGATTTTGGACAGCTGAGTCATACCTATACCCAGCAAACAACGCATAAGGTAACCATAACAGGAGTGGACGTAACAACCTTTATCTGCATGGTGCAGGAGGTGACGAAAGTAGATGTGCGGGAGAACCCGGCATTGCAGATATTGGATTGCAGCTCCAACGAAATTGATACACTGGATGTGTCGAAGAACACCTATTTACACGAAGTTCGCTGCGACTACAACAAACTCAAAAAACTGGAGCTGCCAACAGGAAATGCCCTCGAACATGTAGACTGCGACCACAACAACCTCACTGCGCTTGATATAACGGCCTGCGCTAAACTGCAACGCCTGTCTTGCGGAGACAATAAACTGACTGCGCTCGATGTATCGAAGAATACGGCGCTTATTTTATTGGAATGCGGCAACAATGCTATTGGATCGCTGCAGTTGACCGCCAACACGATGCTACAGGGTCTGATGGTGAACGATTGCCAGCTGAGCAAACTCGAACTCACCAACAACAAGGAGCTCAACGCACTGGAGTGTTCCGGCAATCAGCTTTCGGAGTTGAACATTTCAGCCAATCCGAAGATCAGTTACCTCACTTTGGGCAACAACCAGATCAAGACACTCGATCTTTCACATCAGCCCGTACTCGAAGATATGAATTGTGCCGTCAACCAAATCAGCAACCTGGACCTTTCCACGAACACGAAGCTAATCCGGGCAGACTGCCGGGAGAATAAGCTTGGCGCGCTCGATGTATCCAAAAATACGGCCCTGACCTATCTGAACTTTGGAGGTAACACGATCACCTCGATAGACCTCCCTAAAAACACGGCGCTGAATGATCTGCGTTTGCGCAACACGCAATTCACAGCGGCATCCCTGAACAATCTATTTGGCACGCTGCACAGTAATACGGGCACTAAATACATCGATTATTTTGGCAACCCAGGCACCAGCACCTGCAATTCCTCCATCGTTACGGGGAAGGGATGGACGATCAGGTTTTAAGCAGAGATAATGAGTCGGCCTGGAGATAGGCCTTGCTGGTTATATCCATAAAAAAAGGTCCGCGGTTACCCGCGGACCTTTTCTTTTAAGCTATTACCATTTGCGCCTGGAAAAGCCGTTATCGCTTTTAAAGGGGCTGGAGTTGAAGGATTTTTCGGTTTTAGGCCTTGCTTCCGCTACTTTGATGGATCTGCCATCCATGCTGGTCTGATCCAATTGCTGGATCGCCTCGCGGGCGGCATTGTCATCTTCCATTTCCACAAAGGCAAAACCTCTGGAACGGCCGGTTTCCCTGTCCATTACCACTTTAGCAGAGGTAACAACACCGTAAGTAGAAAATAAGTTTCTCAACGCTTCTTCCTGGACACTGAACGCCAGGTTTGACACATAAATGTTCATATATAATCAATTAAAAAAATGATATCTGAGAAAGGCAAGAAGTAAGGAAATAAATGCACTGTTGAAGCAGATTAATAACAATTACTGATGCGAAGCTCAAATGAATAAAACCAAAGGTACAACTAATATTTGTTAATACCATGTTTATTTTAAAGGTACCGGCACATTAAGTGTGTAACTAAGCATTATATTGATTAACTTCCCTAAAAGAGCCTATGATCGCCAAAGCGTTTTTGTCTCTGACCGAATATCCCGCCTTCCGCCGAATAATCTGGAAACCAATCTACGAAAATCTAGCCAAACACTTCAAGATCAACGACTGGCACTTCATGAACTACGGATACGCGCCAGAGTCTTCTGTATCTACCGTACCACTTCATCCGAAAGACGAGATCAATCGTTACCCGATACAACTGTATCATTTCCTGGCACAAAAAACCGATATCAAAGACAAGCAAGTGCTGGAAGTGGGCAGCGGCCGGGGAGGGGGCGCCAGTTATATCAGCCGGTATTTGAGTCCGGCAACGATGACGGGCGTCGACATTGCCCGCAATGCTATCCGGCTGGCCAGGAAAAACCACCAGGAAAACAACCTTCACTTTTTACAGGGCAATGCCGAGAAACTCCCGTTTGTGAATGAAAGTTTTGACGTGATCATGAACGTTGAAAGCTCTCATGCCTATGGTTCCGTTCCGCGCTTTTTGTCCGAAGTGAAGCGATTGCTAAGGCCCGGCGGCATCTTTTTATGCACCGACCTGCGTGCGCCTGAAGGCATGACGCTCCTCAAAAGTCATTTTGAAGCCAGCGGTCTGCACATGGTATCGGAAGAGAACATTACCCCCAATGTAGTAGATGCCATTGAAAAAGAAGACACCATCAAGCAGCAACGCATCAATCAGCATATCGCGCGGTGGATGCGACCTACGTTCAGCCAGTTTGCCGGCACCAAGGGTTCCCGCATACACCTCGACCTGCAATCGAATGCCCTGATCTATTATAGCTTTGTGCTTCAAAAGAAAGCAGTCGTCAACGAAGCCTGATATAGCCCCATCTATCCCAACACCTCTTTCTCCTTAAGCCGTTTGCGGGTCCGTTGCGGCAGCTTTCGTGCAGGGATCAGCGCCAGCAGGATCAGGCCCGCTGTTGCGAGAAACCCATCCTGCAACGCAAAATGCTCCGCCAGCCTTTCCGTGCCGGTCTTCCCCTGGTAGTATGAAAACAAATGAGTATGCAGAGCGCTGCTGGCGGCAATACCAATGGAACCACCCAGTTGCAGCATCAGCGTATTCATAGAAGTGGCTGCAGCCGTTTGCAAGGCGCTGACCGAATTAAGCAGCGCAGTAGATACGGGAGCAATCAGAAAGCTGATGCCAAGACCACGCAGGATCATACAACCCACGATCAACCCCGCCGACGTGCCTGTATCGATGCGGGAGAACAAAGCAAAGGAAACCGACAACAATAGTATACCCAGCAGGGATATATTACGAATTAAACCCTGGTCGGCCAGCTTGCCCGATATCGGCCGCGTTACCAGCATAATGAGGGCATTCGGCAACAGCAGCAAAGCGCTTTCCATCTCGGAATATCCGAGATAACCCTGCAACAGGAAAGGCAGGAAGAACATGCCGCCAAACAAGGCGACAGAACGAATGCCAACGATAATAAAAGGACGGGTAAACGCCGGCAGACGGAATATAGACAGATCCAGCAGTGCATCTGGCCGGCGGGCAGACCGCAGATATCCCCAAAACACCAATATCGTAACAGATAACCCGCTGAGAAATTGCCAGGATAATACGCCATAGCGCGAGGCAAAAGGTATGATCGTTGCCTGCAACAGCAGTATGAAAGCAGCCAGCAGCAGGTATCCCTTACTGTCAAATGGCGGGCGGCTCAGCGGCAGTTCTTTCAGGAAACGCAGGTGCCGCATGCCCATACCGATGGTAATAATTCCGATAGGGATGTTCACGTAAAAGATCGACTCCCAGCCGAGGTATTCAGTAAGTATCCCCCCGAGCGTGGGTCCAAGGGCCGGCCCCATTACATTGCCGATGCCCCACCAGCCAATGGCGCTACCCCGTTTTTCTTTGGGAAAGGTTTCGCTGAGGATGGCCAGCGAGGTGGGCGCAATTGATCCGCCACCTATAGCCTGGACTACCCGGGCGAGGATGAGAAATGTCAGGCTATCCGCCAAACTACACAACAGCGATCCGATGGTGAACAAAGCGATGCTGAACATATACAGTTTGTAATATCCGATGCGGTTCTTCAGCCAGCTCGTAAGCGGTATGAACAGGCTATACGTAATCATGTAAGTAGTGACCACCAGGGCTACCGCATCGAGTTGCACGCCAAATTCGCGCTGTATCACCGGAAGCGATACGTTAACGATACTGCTGTCGATGGCCGCCATCGACGTGCCGATCATCAATGTAACCAATACCATAGACCTGTTAGCAACCATATGGACTTCGTATGATGAATTTGAGGTTTGATGGGCGGGAAGGGGAGGAGGCACAAAGGTGGCGATTTTTACGCGGCTGGCAAAGCGCCCTCCCGATGAACACCAAAGTTTTGTTAAATGGACGGCAGGTGCTCTCTAAATTTTCCGGCAACTACTACTTTTAGTGCCCATCCCTTCCTGTTATGAAATATACCTTTACGCTTTTTACCGGCATTTTATCTGTCTCTATTGCGATGGCCCAGGCGCCCCGAAAAGTGGCCGCCGACAAGATTGTGGCCATCGTTGGCGATAAGATCATCCTGCAATCGGATATCCAGAATGAAATATTTGACCGGCGCAGGCACGGTGAAACTGTTCCGGATAACTTCAACTGCGCGATCATGGAACAAGCGCTTACCCTCAAAGCATTGGTATTACAAGCCGAAAGGGACTCCATTGAAATAAGCAATGATGAAGTGGAAGCCGAACTGAACAACCGCATTCGTGCCAATATCAGGTCGTTCGGATCGGAAGCGGCATTGGTCGAGATAGCAGGCCGTTCCATTTATCAACTCAAAGAAGATTTCCGGCCGCGCATCCGGGAAAGGCTCCTGGTGAACCGGCTAAGCTTAAACGTGGTGGCCAACGTAAGCATAACTCCGCAGGAAGTAATGAAGTATTTCTCTTCTAAGAACGCCGATAGTTTACCGTACTACGAATCGACGGTTGAAATGGGCGAGATCGTACTATATCCTACACCCAACAGTGAACTGGAAGACCTGGTCAAATTTGAACTGAATGATTTTAAGCAGCAAATAACCGGCGGGCGGCAGAAATTCGATATCCTGGCCAGACTGTATTCGGAGGACAAGGATACCAAAGACCTCGGCGGTGAGCTCAAAATAAACCGCACGGAGAAAGGGGGATTGCCGGGTTATGTCGACCCCTCGTTTATCGGACAGGTGTTTCGCCTGAAGCCAGGACAAATATCTTCTGTATTCAAGTCAAAAGCGGGCTACCATATCGTTCAACTCGTGGAGAAGAATGGGAATGATGCTACCATACGACATATTCTACGTATGCCGAAGATCACGAATGAAGAAATTACCAGGGGCATCAACAAACTCGATTCGGTGCGGTCCAGGATCATCGCGGGTGTGCTTACCTTCAATGAAGCGGTAGCAAGGTATACCGAAGCTGAAACCAAATCGACTGCTGGTATGCGACTTTATTATGATGGCTCCACCTATTTACCGATCGCTGAACTGGACAAAGACCTGGTGGTGTTGCTTGACCAATCCAAACTACAACCAGGACAGTATTCAAAACCCGCTGCTTTTACCGATGCAACCGGCAAACAGGGTGTACGCCTGATCTTTTTCAAAAGCCGTACTATACCCCACCGTCAGAACCTGAAAGACGACTACGACCGGATTGCGGAGGAAGCCCTCACCATCAAAAAGGAACAGGCGATGGATGCCTGGCTATCTGCCAAAATACCTTCTTACTATCTGATGATTGACCCGGAATACAGCAACTGCAGTATGCTTAACAAATGGACACAAAAGAGTGCAACAGCCAATAGATAGACCTGAACTGCCAGGCATTACAGCTTTTCAATTTTCTTATTCACCCATTCTTTCGTGGCGGCTGTCAGCAGGGCAATGGTGTCCGTTTTGCCGGCCTTGAAGGAATGGTCGGCTCCCTCGAACTTTACGAGTGAAGCTTTCTTCAGTGATTTGCAAACAGACTCTATAAGATCCCAGGTGGCTAGCGTGTCTTTGGTGCCTTGCAGCAAGAGCATGGGTACCTTTACCTCTTTCAGGTGTTCGGCTCTATCGATCGATGGTTTACCGGCCGGGTGGAGTGGAAACCCGTAGAAGACGATCCCTTTCATAGCTTTCGGATGATTTGCTGCGAGGTATTGAGAAGACATTCGACCGCCGAAGGACTTACCGGCCGCGAACAATGGCAGCGTGGGATACAACTCCTGCGCTTTACCAATCGCCGCTTCGATCGTTTGATGGGCTACCGCCGGAGTATCGGGCCTTCCTTTCTTATGTTCTGCAAAAGGAAAATTAAAGCGGAGCGTAGCGATACCGGCTTCAGCCAGGGAGGTAGCGAGTTTTTCCATAAAAATATGATCCATACCCGCACCGGCTCCGTGGGCCAGGGTTAAGATCGCGACTGGTTTGGCAGGAGCCATCACTATACCGGATACTTTACCAATGGCGGGCGACACGGCAAACTGAATAGACCTGGTGCTCATACATTTTTTCTTTGTGGCAAATGTAAATCAAATTGCTACTTACAATGCGGCTCGCGGAAATAGGCAGCCACTTTATCGATCGAAGCCTGGGTTACCTGAATATGGGTACTGCATTCGCGGGCCGATCGTTCGATGACTGCTTTGTTTTGCTCGAAGCTCAATGGGGTAAACAATTGCGTTACGTCGCCTTTGCGGCCGGAGGAGAGGTTCAGGGCTGGGGGGGCCGACGTATTACAAGTGAAATCTATTTTATAAAAATCTACCTGCTTGCGTTGTGGTTGCTGATCGGTGATACAATACACTTGCAGATTGGTGATATCGTACACGATGCTCCAGCGCGTATAACCCTTTTGTGATACTTTGTCGAGGATAGTAAATGCATAGTCAACGGAGTTGGTATTGTTGCTGCCACCCTGGTATTGCTTGATCATACTGCAGGCAGTAGCGAAACGCTCAACGGAGTTATCGTACCCCGCCGGCTTGTTCTTATCAACCTGTTTCACCGCATCTTCATACACGGTATTCGTAAGCACAGGGTAGGCGAGGCTGCTACCCCGGTGAACGATCATCTTACCTTTGATGAATTCTATGGTCGCGGCATTGCCACGTGCGTCGGCCACCAGGTAGTGCAGCGGTGCAGCGCCTGTCCGGTCTATGCGGATCTGGTGATCGCTGGCTACCACCTCCTCGATCGTGGTGTAATTATCGAGCTGGTACTGTATCCACTGCAATTCATTCAGACAGGCACGGCCGTCGGCCTGGGGATAGACAGTTTCGTTCAACCACATCAACTCCACCACCAACCCTTTTTCGTTCATGCCGCCATGCGGAAACTCCTTGCCAAACTGGTTGAAGGTTACGCTGCCATAAGCAGCGGTCCAGGAGATCGTTTTACCTTCATCCTGCCGGAAGGAGGTTTTAAGAACGCCCCGGGCATTGACCATCATCATCCCATTACCGCTTACCCAATCATAATTACGGCCAAATACATGCCGGCCATCCTTGCTCAGCAAAAACGTAGAGCAGGCGAAGGAGGCGACAGAAAGTACGATAAGGAGCAGAAAGGTTACAGTTTTCTTCATACTACAATTTACTGATTTTACAGGCAGGAACCCCTAATTTTGAAGTATGATCTCCGCCTTCGAAACATACCTGCACACACATGCGGGTCTTACCGGGGAAGAAATTAACCGGATATCTTCTGCTGCCACTGCCAGGTCGATCCGACGCAATGAATTGATACTGCAGGAAGGCCAGGTATGCCGGCATAAGACCTTTTTAGTGAGCGGCCTGCTACGTACGTATGGCATTGTAGCCGATGGCAGCGAACACATATTGCAGTTTGCCAGCGAAAATACCTGGACCCTCGATGCCGAAAGCTATGATCATCAGAAACCGACACTTTTCAACATTGCGGCCGTAGAACGCAGCGAGCTCTTACAGTGGACGAAGCCCGCATTTGACCGCTTGCTACTGGAAATTCCAGCACTTAAAGCCTTCTCGGAGCAATTGATCGCCAATAGCAATCACCGCAGCCGTCAACGACTCTTCACCTCCCTGAGTGCGACCCCCGAAGAAAAATATGAAGACTTTGTTCGTCTCTTTCCCGATCTGCTTGCCCGCCTGCCCCTCCACATGATCGCGGCCTACCTGGGTATATCTCTCAAAACACTTACCCGCATTCGCCACGCACAGCTGAAAAGATAATATCCTACACCGCAATATTGTGGTCAAATGACCATTTTCATAAAACAGGAGCCGCTGATTTTTGTACCCTAAAACTCAGTGAATCTTTATGCATGTATTTGTAACTGGAGCTACCGGCTTTGTAGGCTCCGCCATTGTGCAGGAATTACTACAACACGGCCACCAGGTAACCGGACTGGCACGTAGCGAAGAAAATACCGGAATCCTAAAAAAAGCAGGCGCAAGCGTTTATCGCGGCAACCTCAATGACCTGCCAGGCCTTATAGCAGGAGTAGCGCAGGCCGACGCGGTGATCCACACTGCCTTTAATCATGACTTCACCCAATTCAAAGCCAATTGCGAAGCCGACAGCCGGGTGATCCAAGCATTGGGGACGGCATTGGCAGCTTCCCGTCGCCCGCTGGTGATCACTTCTGGTATTGGTTTGCTCAACTATGGACGGGTGGTCACGGAAGCTGATGTTCCGCCAGGTGCTGAGAAGGTACCCCGCGCAGCATCTGAAGAAGCTGCTCATACAGCCGCTGCACAAGGAACAAACAGCTATATCGTAAGGCTTCCGCCAACGGTTCATGACAAGGGTGACCATGGCTTTATCCCCATCGTGATAGGTCTGGCCAAAGACAAAGGCGTATCGGCCTATATCGGTGAAGGCGCCAATCGTTGGCCTGCGGTGCATCGTCTGGATGCTGCGGAGCTGTACCGGCTTATCATTGAAAAGCAACCTGCACAACAGGTATTCCATGCCGTGGGTGAAGAAGGCATCCCTTTCAAAGATATCGCCAATGCAATCGGTCTGGAATTGAGTGTTCCTGTCGAGGGCAAAGACAACGCGGCCGCTGATGCGCACTTTGGATGGTTCAGGTATTTTGCCAGTATTGATTGTCCCGCCAGCAGCGAACAAACCAGGACCAGTTTAGGCTGGAAACCGGTGGGGCCGGGATTGCTGAAAGATATCCATACGGCGGGGTACTTTTAAATTACCAAAGCAATACCACCGGGATACACTTTGCTATACAGCCGCACGGGAGACCGGTTATTCAACCGCTAATCCGTGCGGCTGTTTTGTCCTCCTACCAGCTCCATCTATTTCACTGCACAACAGACTGATAATCCATCCACTTTTGCAGCAGACAGAAAAAAGAATTTATAATATTTGGCAGAAGATGTTCTTTGCCCTATCTTTAGTCTACTAATATAGTAGGTTAATGTACCGCACTTATCTAACCGCACACACTACGCATAACGCTTCAACCAGCTTACATCAGTTGGTCAGCCACCGGCCTGCTTCCTGGAGTTGTTGTCGCTAACCATATTTCTGTCGACAACTTCTATTCTTTATCTATTCAATCATTTCATCTATGAGTACTTCACATAGTGCAGGATTTCTCCTGGGTCAAAGGGTGACCCGGGAACAGGAAACCTTTTTCCAACGCAACGGATACATCCAGTTTAAGCAGTTTCTCAACGCAGACCAATTGGCCGAGATACTTCACGAGATCAGGTCTGTGCAGCGCTATCTCATCTCCAACAATATCGATAAGGTAAATGGTATTCCGCTTAAGTTTGGCCGGGATACCGATGGCAGTCTGATGATCCAACGAATAGCTTTCGCTTCGCAGTACAGCCAGGTGTTGAGCAATTTGCTGAAGGATCCAAGATTCACCTCGATCACTCAATTACTGCAACCTTACCAGGGAAGGATCGGTGAATTTGAGAAAGATGGGCTGGTCGTTAATCATTATGTCAACCACGAGAACAGCGCTTTCAACCGCATGGGTTGGCATACCGATAGCCCACGGGACCTGTTCCTGGGAAGCCGCATTCTTCCCATGCTGAATGTAGGCCTGCACCTGGACGATTGCCCTTTTGAAAATGGCGGCTTGCGCGTATTGGCAGGCACCCACAAACAGGGCTTATTCCGCCTCTTGTTTCGTAAGAAGTATTTCATCGATAACAATCCGGACAAAGAAGAGACGGGGTTCAATGTTCAGGCGGGGGACCTCACCATCCATGATGGCCGCTTGTGGCACCGGGTGCAGCAATCGCCTTTTGAAGGGGAGGCAAGCCGCCGGCGGGTGATGTATATACCCATCGTCACGGGGGCCTACCAACCCAAACACGCCGATAGCGCCACTCCTTTTTATCATAAACTGGCTGCCTTGCAGAAGAACCGGAAGACAAAGATCAACTGGTCGCCTGCCGAGGGGAAAGCAGCCATTGCGCAGAATAATATTGCCTAATCCAACAATCATATCAACCCATGAGTTATGCGCTCGTTACCGGCTCTGCCAAAGGGATCGGAAAACATATTGCCATTGAGCTGGCCAGGCGGAACTATTCGATACTACTTACGGATATCGATGCTCCCGCACTACGTGATACTGCTATAGAGATAAGACGCGATTACGGTGTGGATGTACAGGAACTGGTACAGGACCTGAGCAGATCTGACGCAGCCGCAAAACTAAAGGCCTGGTCGGCTTATTACCATGACCGACTGACGGTAGTGGTGAACAATGCAGGTTTCGGACTCAATGATCCGTTCGAGGAGTTATCGCTGGAGGAGCAGTTTGGCATCATCGATGTAAACATCAAAGCGCAGCTGGCTATTACGCATGCCTTTTTGCCGGTACTGAAATCTTTTCCCAGATCTTACCTGCTGAATGTTTGCAGCACCACGGCCTTTCAACCGGTGCCCTACCTGGCGGTATACGCCGCCAGCAAGGCCTTCGTGTTATCGTTCAACCGGAGCCTGCACCACGAGCTGCGGCATTCAAGTGTTTCGCTGAGCTACCTGAGTCCAGGCTCTACCGACACGGCCTTTGTAGAAAGAGCACGGATGAAACCGCATACCTTGAAAACCGCTACCCATTTCAATATGTCACCGGCTGAAGTGGCCAGAATCGGCGTGCGTGGCTTGTTCAGGGGCAAAGAGCACATAGTGCCAGGATTCCTGAATAAGCTGAATGCCGTGTTGCCCAAATTCTTCCCGGTATCATTTGTTCGGAGGATCGCCGGATCGATCTATGAGCCACGACCAGCTACTGTGCCAGAAAGGCCAGGCGAAAGTACGCTCACGCAACCATCCTAATAAAGTAACAAGGGCCCCCAAACAGGCCCTTGTCGTTTGCAATAGAGGCTCCTTTCGGCATACCACAGTTTTTCCCACCCCCTGGCAGAGGAGTAGTTGAAAGGATATTGGAGCATCACTATTTAAAAATTGCAGCTAGTTTTTTATCGAGCGCTTCGTCGTCTTCCCCTTCGCCACCATACCGGCCAATGATAATACCCTGCGGATCGATCAGTATCTTGGTAGGAAGGCTGTAGATACCATAGGCTTCAGATTTATCTTCCGCACGGTCATATCCGCCTTCCGTTTTTTTCAGGCCGCGCAAAACATGTTTCCACACGCCAATACTGTCCTTCTGCACGGCCTGCCGCCAGGCCTTTGGGTTCGAATCGTCATCGGCAATGCCGATGATCTCAAAGCCCTTGTGTTTGTAGGCGCTGTATATGCGGCGCAGGTGTGGATTGCCCCTGCGGCAGGGCACACACCAGCTTGCCCAGAAGTCGACCAGCACATATTTCCCCCTGAAATCCTCCAACCGCAACGGTTGACCGTTGATGTCTGCGCCTGAAAAGGAAGTTGCCTTACTACCTGGCGAACCCAGCAGCAACCTGTTCATGTCCCGGGCAATCTGCTTGCCGTCGGGTGATTGCTGTACGGCTTCGCTCATTCGTTGGTAGATGCGCGCCACCTGGTCGTAATTCATTTGACCAACAAAATACCTCAACTGCGATGCTGAAATGAAGGAATTCGGATTTCGTCCAATGTAATCCAGTTGGATCACCCGTATCTGCTCATAGAAAGGCTCCATGCTATCATGAACCAGTTGCAGATAGGCTTTCATCTGCTCCAGTTCTCCCTCCGGTTTGTTCGCTTTCTTCGCTTCCATATATTCAAGGTTTTTCGCTTCGTACCGGTCCGATAGGGGTCGGATCGCTTCCCTGGGCGCGATTGTCAGCCTGTCAAAGGCTTCCAGTTCCGCCTGCACCTGTCCTCCCTTGATCACCAGCGATTGGATATTGGATATATCACCGCTGATGTCGGTTAAGCCGGGTTCAATGAACATACTACGGAGTTGCGTGAGCCTTGGCCCTTGCATAACTGCTTCCGTGAAGGTCAAAAACAGCCTTTTGGGATACCTGGCTACTCCCCGGTATTCAAAAGCACCCGAAACCAATAGTATACTATCGTGCTTTTGTTGATGCTCTTCGTCGTAGTAGAGGAAATGCGCAAAAGTACCGTCTACGGCGCCGGAGATATTTCCCCTGATCAGAAATGCCTCGCTATCTGTTGACTGGAGACGAAACGTATCGGGTTGTTGCGCCATCGTAGCAACAGTTATCCAGCACCCCGCCAGCAGCATGAGTAATTGTTTCATGAAAACTCTTTTAGAGAAAGCCGGGCCCGGTACGGTGTTTCAGGGCCCGGCCATTCTGATTAACGATTGATTATTGCTTGGGATATCCGGGGTTCTGATCACCAAAACCAGGGTTGAGCTGGAACTCGGTGGCCGGAACGGGAAGTATGTATTGCTCCTTGCTGGTAATAGTTGGCCGCAGGGCTTTTACCGTTTCGAAAGGCAGCCTTAACAAGGCAAACCATTCTATTCCATCTTCTGCTGCCAGGTTTCGAACGTATTCGAGATAGAGCTGGTACAACAGATCAGGCGCAGTGTTGGCATTGTCAACAGCTGTAAAATTGGTGACCCCTGCATGTCCCATCACCTCTTTCAGGATATTACGGGCATCGACCAGTGAACCACCCGAACGAACGATGGCTTCAGCCTTCTGCAGGTAGACTTCCGTGAGACGAAATACATAAGCATCTTCATATTTGGGGCCGGTATACTTGCCGATGTACAACGAATCTTTCAGGAAAGACATGGTGCCAGGCGGCGGTACACGCAACATCCAGGTGGCACGCGGATCATTCGCCAACAGGTTTTTAAAATACGAAGTGGCGAGGAATACACTCGACTGTATAAACTCGTAGTTCATTTTCCTGGTTCTCTGGTTGGGGTAGGGCGCAATACCCAGGATCACCTCTTTGCTGGTAAGGCCCTTGGTAAGGAAAAGATCCTTGAGGTTAGCCTCCAGTGCATAGTTATTATTTCCGATCAATGCATTGGCGACGTTTATGAGTTCTTTGTAATCGGCAGTCTGCCCCCGGCTCATGAGCACCCTTAACTTCAGCGCTTGTGCTGCGGCCTTATTGGCATAATGCACAGGCCTGTTTTCGGGACCGTTGGCAATGGCATAGTCGATATCTTCCATAATGAAGTCATAGCTTTCCTTTACCGTGCTTCTTGCACCGGCCGATCCATTTTTGAAGGTGAGCGGTTCTTTGCGCAGCAATACGCCAAACTTACTATCAGGGGTGTGCCATTCGCCAAAATACGATAAGAGAAAGAAGTGAGCATAGGCCCGCAGAAAACGGGCTTCCGCAAGTATCTCCTTTTTACGGGCGCCGATAAAGCTGCCATCGGGCAATGCTTCTACACCCGCGATGGTGCCATTGGCCGCATTGAGTACAGCGTAGGCGTATCCCCAATCGCCCGTTTGGGTTGGTGTGAATCTATGTGTTTGGTAGTAAACGGCCCCAAATCCATATTGCATCGAACCAGCCATCATGGCGGGTATGATCTCATGCGGGAACGACCAACCGGTTGAGAGTACAGAGAGTACTGTTGTAGCTTTTGCAAAACGGTAATAAGCCCCGTTCAAAGCAATTTCCGCACTTTTCTGATCAACCACGACGTTGCCGTCGACGATGGCCTGTGAAGGCAACGCATTCAGCTGTTTTTTACAGGATGTCTGTACCAGCAGGGCGACTGCGATGGTCAGTAATATCGGGAGTTTTCTTAGTTTCATTGCAGTTGATTTTTGGGTTAAAGTCCAATGCGCAATCCAATTGTGAGTTCACGGGTTGAGGGGTACATGCTGAGGTCGCGGCCGCCGCCGATGACGCTGCGGGGATCATCACTTACTTCGGGATCGAGGCCGGGGTAGGAGGTGATCACGAACACATTAGTGGCGGTGAGATAGAAATTCGCCGAACGTAGGCCAATTACTTTGGCTGCCTTCTGTGGAAGATCATAGCCAAGGGTCAATGACTTCAGCTTCAGGAAGGATCCATCATATACACTTCCCGATGTGAAAAACTCTGGCCGGTCATAGATAAGGCGCGAACGGGTGGTACTGGGGCGATCGGGTGTATAACGTTCCAGCACGCGTATGCCCTTGTTGTAGGTATTGGACACATTCCGGTCACGGACATCGCCCTGGTAGAGGATATCATTGCCATACGAAAAGTTGAAATGGGCAGTAAGGTTAAAGTTCTTATAGGCAAACGTGTTCGTAAAGCCACCATAGAATTTAGGGTTCATATTACCGATCACATCCTGCTTATAATCCACCACCCGGAAACTGCCGATCTCCATCAGGAGCGCAGTATCGAGCTTTACATCGCCAGGGCCAAACCAGGGGTTGAATATCGCTGCATAGATAACTGCATTGAGGTATTCGTCTGCTTCCTTCTGGCTGTTTACCATACCCAGCACCGGCCGTCCATAGATCAGTCCGAGCGGATCGCCTTCGCGCACGATGCTGGTGCCGAGGTTTAAGGCATTGCGGTCATTGGGATCGGAGAACGGTCCGCCATTCACATCAGTCACTTTAGAGCGGTTACGGGATATGTTGAAAGCCAGATCCCAGGAAAAGTCTTTTGTTTTGACAATGCCGCCGCGCAGTTCCAACTCAAGACCAGTGTTCCGGATACGGGCAATGTTCATGATCACACTAGGGAAGGCATAGCTGGGCGGCAGACTCGTATTCAACAACAAATCATCGGTACTTTTTTCATAATAACCGAAGGAGCCACGCAGTCTGTTGTTGAAGAGCGCGAAATCAAGACCGAGGTCCTTCTGCAGCGTTCTTTCCCATTTGATGTCTTCATTGCCGAGTTGCGAGGGAACATAGGCATTCGTGCCCGCATAGGCGGAAGGTATATACAGGGATCGATACAGGTAATCACCGATACTTTGCGATCCTGTATAACCGGCACTGGCCCTGATCTTCAATTCATTTACCCATGAAACGTTTTGCATAAAGCCTTCCTGCGAGATACGCCAGGCGATGGCACCGGAAGGGAAATAAGCGGAGCGGTTCCCCTGTGCGAACTTGGAAGAAATGTCATTGCGACCGGTAAACGTAAACAGGTATTTTTCGTGCAACGCATAGTTCGCACGCATGTAAAAGGAGAGCAGGGAGTACTCGCCGGCGGGATCACTGCCTTTTACCGAGAGCGGAACAGCAGCCGAGTTGAGGTTGTTGAGGAAATTGTCATTGGGATAACCTCTTCCTTCCGCGGAAAAGAATTCGGTTGTATATTTTTCCCAGGAAGTTCCACCCAACAGGGTTAACCGGTTGTTTGCATTGAACTGTTTATCCCAGGTCAAGGTATTCTCAAAGAAGGAGTTGACCGTGGTGCTATTCGATTGAGAACCCACACCGCCCTGCGATGATTGACCACCCTGGCTGGAATTATCGGCCATTTCCAGGTAGCTGGGAATGTAATTACGCTGGCGGTAATTGCTGTAGTTGAGTGAAGCGGTTGATTTGAGACGCAGGTCTTTCAGGATGTCGTACTCCAGCGAGAGTGAACCCAGGGCAGTGATATTGCGTCCCTCATTGATGGCAGAAGCCATCGCGAGTGGGTTCTGCAGGCCAAGATCGAACCCACCGCCGGCAGATGTAAGCGCGGCCAATTGTGCATCAAAATCGGTATAGGAACCATCTGCATTGTAGGGCTTAATAATGGGAGGTGCCATTAGTGCGCTGCTATAAACGCCATTGGTAATATTGGTGCGGGAGAACCCATAGTCCACATTAGTGATCACCCGCAGGCGGCTGTTGATCTCGTTGTCGAGGCTCACCTTGCCAGCCACTCTGCTGAAATCGCTACCCAACAGGGTACCTTTTTGGTTGGTGTACGCCAGCGACGTATAATAACGGGAGCTGCCGCCACCACCTCTCACCGAGATATTGGCATTCTGCGTAAAGCCGGTGCGCAGTACCTGGTCCAGCCAATCCGTATCGACGCTGCCATCTCCCAGCAAAGCCGGGTTGTCGACAATGGCTTTTGCAACGCCGTCAGTAGGGTAGCCAATGCGTTTGTCTTCATTGACACGGTTGGTAGCCGCCTCGGTCATGATCATCTTGTATTGTGCTGCATTCAGCACTTTTTCCCGGCGGGCTTTACTGAATCCGCTATAGTAATTGACTTCCAGCAAGGGCTTCTGGTTCACCTTTCCTCTTTTCGTGGTGATGATCACGACGCCATTGGCGGCTTTGGAGCCATAGATGGCAGTAGCAGACGCGTCTTTGAGGATATCGATGGATTCGATGTCTTCCAGGTTCAAGCCGGCGAGATTATTGAGCCCACGGGAAAAAGACCCAGAGATAGCAGAGTTGAAATCGGCTTGTCCGCCAAACATCTCGATGGGATTGGTCATATCGGTAACGCCGACGTATTTATTTTCTACCAGTACCGGTACACCGTCGATGATGTACAAGGGATCATTGGCGCCGATCAATGAGGAACCTCCGCGGATACGCATACGCACGGCACCGCCGGGTGATCCATCGGCCTTGGTGACCTGCAGGCCAGGCGCCTTACCAACGAGCGCGGCATCCAGCGTCAAGAATGGTACGTCACGGATCTCGTTGGGATTGACCGACGAAACGGAACCTGTGAGGTCCTTTCTTTTAACCGATCCATACCCTACCACGACCGAACTGGATAGCTCGGTGGGGGCTACTTCCATCTTCAGAACGATCTTGTCTGTGTTGGTGATCTTTTGTTCAAGCTTTTTGTAGCCGACAAAGGTGAATTCCAGTATATCGTTCAGCACGGCATCGATTGTAAAGTCGCCGTGAGCATCTGTCATTTTGGTTTCGCGCGTACGCCGGTTGCGCACGGTAACACCGCTGAGGGGTTTGCCATCATCACTGGCAACATGCCCGCCAAACTGTACCGGCAGCGCAGGCGCCTCATCCTGCGGTGCCTGAATGACCGGCCTTGGTTGCAGGATGATGATCTTGTTTTCAATGAGATAATAAGTAACGGGTTGATCTTTCAATACCGTAGTGAGAAATTCCTCAAAAGGCATGTTGCTGACCTGGATCGATACGGGTTTCGTTTTCCGCAGCAATTCGTTGGTGTAGACAAAGTTGTAACCGGTTTGTTTACACGCTTCCCGGATCACTTTTTCGAGCGGTGAGTTTTGCCTGTTCATGGTGATGGTCTGGGCCTTGCCGGAGGCATAAACCTGAAGGCAGGCGGTGAACAGGAGTGCAGTGGTCAGTTTCATAACCAGCAGTGTTTGATGAAGGAGGCCTTTTTTGCAACGCAATAAGCCTCCGTGCAAAGTCAATTTCATACTTTTGCAGTGTTTGGGTTATAGTTGATATGTCTCGAACGCATAAAACCGGCTCAAACGCAGCCGGAAGTGTTCCCGCACTTCCGGCAATTTTTTGCCTGGTCGTTTGCTCTATGTAGCCTGATTAGCTGCCCATAACAATCACTTTTCTTCCATCCACGATAAATGTTACTCCTTTCGTTAGCTCCAGCACTTTAAGGGCCGTTGAAATATTTACGTTCATAGGAATCGATCCGGAGAAATGCAGGTTGGGCGTTTGCTGGTACACGACCTCGATGTCGTACCACCTTTCCAATTGACGCATCACTTCTTCTATACCTGCATTATTGAAAGAGAAGAGGTTGTTGGTCCAGGCCAGGGCTTCTTCCAGATCGGCTTTCTGGGTTACGATTCGCCCGCTGTTGCTGTTGAGGATCGCCGCTTCTCCGGGAGAAAGTCTTACTTTATTTTCAATCGTTGCAGCGATTCCCGCTACCTGTACGGCGCCTTCTGCCAGGGTGATCCTGGTTTGACCGTTGTTGGTATAACTATTCACATTGAAATGAGTGCCCATGACCTTCACTTCCAATAGTTGCGTCTTAGCCAGGAAGGGCTTATTGTTCTTCGCCACTTCGAAATAAACCTCGCCGGTTGTCGTCACTTCGCGGGCTGCACCTGGAAAGGCAGTAGGGAACGTGATAGACGATTCAGCATTCAGGAGCGCTACGGTACCATCGGCCAGCCGGAGTCGGAATTTGCGGCCTTTAGGGGTCGTCAGCGTGTGGTAGACCGTGGCGGCATTCGCAGGCGCCTGGTAGCTCAGTTGTCCGCCTTCTTTTATCATTACGGCCTTTTCCTTAACCGGGATGCGGCCATCGGTTACGCTGTCCAACAAAACTTTAGCTCCATCGGCCGTCGTCAGTACGGCGCCCTCCTGACCCGGGGGAACGTCGTTCCTGAACCGCTCTACTTGCGACAGGGGTTGCGGGATATCGGGCCGCGACACATACCAATAGCCAATCCCGATCACCAGGGCTGCTGCAATCGCCGCTGCCCAATAATATCGCCTGCGGGGCCGCAGCGGGATCACCGTAGCCTGGTTGGCGGCTTGTTCCGATTGAAACCTGGACCAGGCCGCTTCCTTGTCGGCGGCTACCATCAATTCCAATTGTTGTCCCAACCATTCCGTATTTGTGAGCCTGTCGAATGTCGATTGATTGCCGGCCGATGAATCGCGCCAGCTGAACAGGAACACGCGTTCCGTTTCCGACAATTCGCCTGTCAGGTATTTGATGATCAATTGATCCAACTGCATCTGTTCCGCCATAGATTAATTTATTATAGGAGAGGTTTCTATGGGTAAACGGGAGGTGTGCCTGTTTAACCAACAGAATGCAGAAAAAAAATAAGAATTATTTAAAGAGGCCGGGGAATGCGAATAATGCAACGGGGAATATGCCGTTCTTTTTAACGAAAGCACGGAGGTGCTGTACGGCTCTTGCCTTGTGATTGAGAACGGTTTGCGAGCTCAGGTTGAGTGCAGCGGCAATCGATGCGGTATCCTTTCCTTCAAAGAAATAGGCCTTGAATACGGTTGAACATTGAATGGGTAACCGTTCAACTTCTTCATAGATGAGCTGCAGCACTTTGGCTTCCAACATACTTTGTTCTGCCTGCTCATCGGCAGTCTCGTACGCCTGCTCTTTTACATCCTGGAGGTACCGTTGGTGCGTGTGCTGTTTCCGGAGGTAATCGATGCCGGCATTTTTTACAGTCGTATAGAAGAAGGACCTGATAGCTGGCAGGGATTCGAATTGCGACCTGCTTTCGAGGTATTTATGAAATGCACGGATAGCAATATCTTCTGCTTCCTGGGTATCCTTGACAATATCGATGGCAAAATACCTCAGAGAAGGATAATACAGGTGAAAAAGGTGGCGAACCGCCTGTTCTTCCCCTTCCCGCAAGTCATCCAGCAAAAGTTTATCGTCGTTATAATTGCTCATCTTATTTTCAACTGACGGGACAGTCCATGGTGCGGATTGCAGTCAAAAATAATGATTTTCAGTCATGATGAATTCAACCTGTTGAGCAATGCTTTCAATTCGATGAGCTACCCTTATAGACGCCATAGATAGCATCCCGGAAATTCTTGTGCATTTTTACTTTATCGAAAGGCACTTCCTGCGTAAAAAATACTGCGGTGAGTTCGTTCACGGGGTCAACCCAGAATAAAGTGCTGGCGGCGCCATCCCAAAAGAATTCGCCTACCATTCCATTGTTTTCTTCTTTATTGGCGGGCGGACGGGTGCGCACAGCAAAGTCGATCCCAAAACCAACATTGCCTTTGCTGGGCAGCCACATGCGTTGGGAGACTGTGTCGGACAAATGGCTGGTGGCCATCAGCTGCACGGTGGCCGGTTTAAGGATCACGGCCTTGTCGAGCGAGCCCTTATTGACCAGCATACGGGCAAACTTCATGTAATCATCCAGCGTCGACGTGAGGCCCCAGCCACCGGGTTTAAGCGCCCATGCTTTCGTATTGAAATTATTGGCTTGTGCATCGGGCACGCGGCTAAGTGTGCCGTCTTCGCTGCGGTTGTATAAGGCTGCAAAACGCGACCTGTCACTGTCAGGAATAAGATAGTGCGTATTGTTCATTTGTAGCGGCGTGAAGATCGCTTCCCGAAGGTATTGATCGAATGGCCTGCCCGACAACTTTTCTACCAGGTAAGCCTGAACATCGACGGAGGAGCCATAGTTCCATTGATCGCCGGGATGAAAGAGCAGTGGGAGCGTGGCGAGCCTTTTGGCCATTTCGCTCAGGGTATTCGTTTGGCTCATGTATTCCGATTTACGAACCAACGTAGCCAGCGCAGGCACATCCATGCCCGGGAACCCGGCGGTATGGCGGGTGATATCACGAATGGTGATGGGCCTTTTGGCAGGCTCGGTAAGTATGCCACCATTCGCATCCACCCCTTTGTACACCTTCATATCGGCAAACTCCGGGCAATATTTGGAGAGAGGGTCATCCAACTGAAAAAGCCCTTTTTCATACAGCGTCATCAATGCTACGCCCGTCACCGGCTTGGTCATAGAAAAAATGCGTACGATGGTATTGCGGTCCATAGGCCGGCCGGCTTCGCGGTCAGCATAACCAAAAGCATTATAATAAACTTCCTTCCCTTTTTCGAATATGAGCGCGGATACGCCTACTGTTTTACCCTCATCGACATAGCCCTTCAGGGTAGCGTCAATGCGCGCTTTAACAGCTGCATTAACGATGGCGGCGCGTGCGAAGGCAGGTTTGTGGGGAATGGAGATTCGGAAAGCAGTGACTATCAATAGTACCGGCAATGCGACAAGCAGGATCCGTTTCATGAATGCAATAATTACAGGATTGGCAAAATGATCAAACGCATCCTGAATATAAGAAGAATCGGGCAGATGCCGATCGGGGATGTGACCTACAGGCCTTGGAGAGCGCCAGCGTCAAACGCTTCACCAACCCGTGTCTTCCACCCACATGGCGTGGTAGCAGGAGCCTCCGGATAAATTTCTATCGAGCTTTAGTTATCCTAGACATGCTTATCGTATCAGTCCTTATTGACAGGACTAAACTTCTTGCGATAGGCGGAAGGACTCATGCCTTTTGACTTTTTGAAGGCGCGGTTGAGGTGACTTTCATCGGTATAACAAAGTTCTGAAGCGATCTCGCCAATCCTTTTTCCGGTATGCAGGAGCCTTGTTTCTACCAGTCGCACTTTATACTGATTAATGTACTGCTGTAATGTTTCGCCTGTTTGGTTTTTAAAGTAGCGGCCCAGGTAATGGGGCGATATGTTCAATTGCCTGCTGATGCGGGAAGCCTTGAGCTCATTAGGCTGAAAGATATGATCCTGGATATACTGTAATATATCGAGCACCACCTCACCGGTAGTTTCCTTTAGTTGTTTGGGTAATTTGAGGGCAATGTTGCGGGCCACCACTAATATCAGCGTATTGACGATCTGCTGCACCACGCGCGAATGGTATAGCTGTTGTTGTTCAAATTCCTTGCTGATCAGATCAACCAGTGAAGCAACCATGGGCTTGTCGGTTTTATTCTTTAAGATGCAACCTGGCCGGTGACTGGCGTTCTGCAAGATAAACTCCATCCTTTGCACCCAATCATGGTCCTTTTGCCCGGCTGTTTGCACGTACAGCGGATTGAAATATAGAAAGAAGAATTGCGTGGTGGCTTCAATCGAGAAGTTGTACCGGTCTGCCGGCGTGATCAGAAAAAGGTTACCCTTTTTGTATTGAAAGAAATGATCGTTGGTGAATTGTCGTCCCGTTCCTTCCAAAACATAGATCAGGGTAAAATAATGCTGGCGGTGCGACGGACGAGGGAACTGATCCAGCCGCCGGTATTCAATGGAAAATGGCTCATATAATAGATCCTGCATGTTCCCTAAAACTACTGAAATAATGCAAAATTGTACAGGAAGAGCATCGTGCAAGCAGATAATTTCGGGCCTCAAACATTCTTATGCGATTACACGTATTGGCACTTATTCTGGTCTTGAACACCTCGTTGCTGAATGCACAGCAACCGGCAAAACAGCGGGACACCGCCTCCGCATTGGCGGGCACCTGGCAGCTCGTATCGGTCGTGAATATTTATCCCGACAGCAGCCGGGTTTATCCCTATGGCAAAGACCCGAAGGGTTTGCTGATCTTTGACTCAAAAGGGAACTACGCTATACAAATATTGACATCAACAAGGTCCCGCATTGCTTCGGGTGATAAAAACAAGGCTACACCGGAAGAATATGCAGCCATGGTACAGGGCAGCAATGCTCACTATGGCTCTTACAGCGTGAACGTGGCTGCCCGCCTGATCACCTTCTCTATCCAGGGCGCCAGTTTTCCCAACTGGGAGGGTACCCGCCAGGAACGGCGCTATACCTACGAAGACGGCTCATTACAGTACGTGGTAACACAAACGACGCAGGGCGGCCAGTCGGTTGTAGCGGAAGTGAGTTGGAGAAAGCTTTGAGCTTGATGATCAACTTGCACCTTCAAGGTATCTGGCAATCAAATGCTACAGCGGCCACACGGCGATCCTCCCGTCGTACGAAGAGCTTAGCAGCGTTTCCTGACCGATCAATTCGAGCGATTGTACAAAATTATGATGTTGTAATTCCCTGATACATGCTCCGGTTTCGATGTTCCATATCTTCACGAGGTTATCTTCTCCGCCACTGGCGATGTGAGTACTATCAATATGCAGCAGTGTACGAATAATGCCTTTGTGCGCCTTGACAATTACCCGGCTTTTTTCCAAAAAACCAGGATGGAGTTCCATGATCAACAGCTCGCCAGCCAGGGTGCCGCCAGCGAGCCGGTTCGTTGCCGGGTCATAACTCAAACATATCACAGGGCTTTCCAGGGTGAAAGTATGCCCAACAACACCCGTACGGTAGTTCCAGATCTTTACGGTACTATCTTCTGAGCAGGATGCTATCCAATCGTCTTGCAGGTGAATTACCTGCCATACCCAGCCGGCATGCCCGCTTAATGTTTGCACCACAGCTCCCGAAACATCACAGATATTGATGAGATTGTCGCCGCCGCCGGAGGCAAAATGCTCGTCACTCAACCGGCACAGCGTGAGCACTACAGCGGAGTGCGCGCTTATCCGGCGCACGAGGTTGAATGGTCCGTTTAGACACGCTCGTTCCCAAACGATGATCTGTTGATCTCTGGATCCCGACACAAAGATCCGGTCATTGATCTTTTCGATACAGAGTACAGAATTGGCATGGCCGGCCAGACTGTGTAACAACTCGCCCTGTTTATTCCATACATTGATCACTTTATCCCTTCCGCCGCTTAAAATGGTATCCTTATCCTGCATCTTCACTTTCCAGTTGTAACCCAGGTGGGCTTCAAATGGCTGACGGCTATTGCCCGCCTCCTCGCGGCTGTAAATGATATCACTCCTCAATACAAATTTTTCTCCGCTGCGCAGCTCTTCACCTTCGTGCCATACATTATGGTCGAATACAATGAGATCGCCTTGTACCGGAATGTACTCCGCCCAGGGCTTTGTGGCTTCTTTGGTTTGGTAAAAAAGCGTTCTGCCCCCTTCGAACTCGGTAGCGCTGTTGAGATAGATCATGAAAGTGAGCTTTGACTGGCTGGCGGCCGACTGATAATGGATGCCATCGAGGTGACGATGAAAGTATTGATTGGCCGAATACTTACAAAACCGCAGCCGGTCGTTCAAGCCTGCCAGGGCCCAGACGCCATTTTCGGATTCGATAGCCGCGTTCGTCCTGATCGTTTCCGGCAAATAGGGCTTCACTTTCTCAAACAGCCAGGCGGAAAGCGCTTTGTCGTCGACTACCTGCCGCTCATTGTTACGGTAATAAACCGGGTAATTAGCGATGGCCTGTTGAAAGGAATGCCGGATGTTCTCATTCAATAACGCTTCACATTCGGCTTTGGAGAAGAGGGCAGGTATTACAAAACAGGTAAAGGAACTATCGGGCAACAGATGACATATTTCGATCTTTTGGGGCATGGTTATCGCGCTTAGAAGGTTACGTGTAACTAACGGTTCCAAACTTATAGAAAAATACGATACATTGCAGACCACTTTCACTACCCCTCATGCACAAGTTAACCTGGTCACTTATTGTTTTTTTAATATACCATACCGCCGCTGCTCAAACTCCTGAAAAGTACATTGCCGAACTGTTAAAGCCTGGCGTTTATTTGGCTGGCTTCTTATCGTTTGATCAACCGGCAAAACCGCCTCGACAAGTAGAATTGGAAAGAAAAGTGCAGGCAGCAACACTGCGAAACCTGAAATGGTTTACCGACTCTATTTCGCAGGTAAAAGATATTTCAGCCCACCATGACAAATTTGGTCTAACGAAAGACGAAGCAACCGAATATTTTGCAATGGAACAGCCTAAACCTGTTGCGAAAGCGGCTACCACGAAAAGAGACACGCTCGAAGTATATCCAAAGATGACCGACTGATGTTTCGCGGCAGCCGGCGACTGGCGGCCTTCGATTCCCTACAAATTGACCTGAAAAAGAATGTGGTCTATTTCCGCGGAAAGGAATTACTGTATGAAGAATCCAAAAGTGGAGATACTGGCAATAATACCAACATGGGCCCAGTAAGCGGCCAACTCTACAAATTTGAAGAGGGGACACCTGTTAACACGACCGCCTTGAGTAGCATCAATATTTTGCAATACTCACTGACGATAGGTAAAACGGAGCGCGATGGGAAGCCTCTCCTTTTTCTCATGGCCGTGAAACTTGAAAAAGGGATGCCCGTATTGAATATTGCACTGCCTGTTCAACTGGATTAATAAGCGGCAGAATATTCCTTCTTGCTTATTTTTGCCGCAAATAGCGTCCGATTCCATATGGTAATTTTGCACCTTGATTTTGGAAGTGATGATCAGGCCTGTTCAGCCGATGTAGAACTGGAAGGCATTGCCGATTCCTGGGATGCGCACGCCACCATCGTTGGCCACCCAACCGTTCACCAGTTGCATGTCAAATTCTGGCTCGATCAATTTATGTTGCCGGTTTTCAGTTCGAAAAAGGAAGCCATGTTCTTCGAGCCCCTCCTGGAAGCCATCGACCAGGCCGCCAAAAAGCAATTGCCAGCCGAGTTCAATGATTAAGAGGTAATCGCTACCAGGGTCACTCCACTTTCTCCTGAAGGTCTTTAAATAACTTTTTCCGGTACAGCTTCCGCAATTTCTTTGCCAGCCTCCAGTCGCTTACATCTTCTGCCACATTCATACCCGAAAAATACACGCGTGTTTTGCCGGGCTTCATGGTGCGCATCGTTATATCCACATTATTCAGCGTATCGCTATCGATGATGAGCTGATTGATCTTGTACAACCTCAGCTCGGGGTGGTTGATCACTGAATCCTGATAATCCGTAGTCAGGAACGGCTTAATAGAATCGAACTCGAAATGCTCCGCTTTCAATTTTTGAACGATCTCATCCTGACTGAGTTTGATAGTAACATAACAATTGTAACATCTCAGGTTGCCTTCACTTCGATTGTACCGGTAATAGAGGGGTGGAGAAGTGGCCATGAACGCAACCATGCAAGGCAGCAGCACCAGCGCAGGGTGAAGCCGGGTGATAGCCATCGCCCGCAACCGATCCGGCTTACTGATGATATACGCCGGCAGCGGCAACAGGAGCAGCACCCACCCATCGGAATAATCTACTACCCGCGTGATCTGAATCGGAGCGATGCTATTGTACGCTTCGATCAACGCGCCCGACAAAGGCGATTTCCACCAAATGAAAAAGACGGCACTCAACCACAACACGTGAAGCCCCAGTCGTGGAAATATGTACAGCATCAACAATGGCAGGAGGATAATGCCCGCGGCGTCAGATAATTTGCCGGTGAGGAAATTGCTATAGGTGCTTTTCAACAGGTGGTCGTTCAGGACCAGCAATAACAGGCAGCCAATAAACAAATAATTCAGGATCAGGAACCGGTTGCGGGTAGGGCGCATGATCGTGTTGGTTTTCCACCAAATTAAAGCATGAACGGCAATCGCAAATGTTAAAGACTCAGGGAGCCTGCCGCGGATATTGCTTTTCGCGCCGGTTCAGGGTATAGCTGAAGTCTTCGTTGCCCACGAGCAAACTCCCATCGGGGCGGATAAAGAACAGGATATTATCATCGCCTTTCAATAGCCTGAGTGTGTAGCTTCCCTTATTGGGCGTAAGCTCATAAATGATGCGGCCATTAGGCTCGGTTTTCACCTGCCAGCTGCCTTTATCCATCGTTTCCTGCCGGTAGGCAATACCGCCTTTGAGGTAATAAGAAGGTTTGCCAGTGAGACTATCGACAAATAGGAGGATATACCATTTCAATTTGAAACAGGCATCGCTTTTATTTAATCCGAGAAAGGCCGACAATTCCTGGCAGGGCGTTCTGCCTTCAAAGACCAACGGGTATGGTTGACGGTTGGGCCGTGCAGTGAGGGCAAATACCTTGCTGGAGGAAGGACTGGTATTGTTCAATACAAAACTGTATCCTCCGTTGCCTACCAGCATCTGCCGGGATTGATCGAGCAAGTGCAACAGGTTATCATTGACCGCCATCAGGTGTAGTACCGTATTGGCCCTGGTGAGTGAATACACATGATCCTTCTCCGTCACTTTTCCTTTCCACTGTACACGCTGCTCATTGGAGAAGCCTGGCGTATTGGGCTTTGACAATCCGTATTGGCAACTTATCTCATACTCGGCTTTATGCATGATCAACTTCCACCGGATAAAATCGATCGAGTCCGTAGCTGAAATGCCCAGGAACGTGCGCACCACCGCATGGGCTGGTGTGCTGCCTACAAAAGTGCGCGTTTGGGCGGAGGCCGTAGAGCAAATGCTACCCAGACAAAACACCAGGATCAATAGTTTCATGATTACCAGTTTGTTGTTAAGAACTCAATCCCGAAGTTAAACAGCCTGCCGTTACTTTAGGCCGTTTTTGACCAACTCCCCACTTTGCTACACCACCTGCACAGATTTTGATTCGCCCCCCGAAATGTCTGATTCGGCACCCCCTTCGCCTACATAGCCGGATTACCCCTTGACCCGGGGCCCCTTCCACCGGTACTTTTACACTTTCAAAAACAGAACAACATAAATAGCAATGAAAAAGACAAAAAACATTCTCGCAACAGCAGCCCTCAGCATAGGATTACTGCTGCCAGGAACACTCACTTTCGCACAAGGAAATTCCTATTCCATCTCTAAACCCGCCGATTCCATCCGTCCGTTCAAGATCCATTTTTCGGATGCCGCTTTAAAAGACCTTAAGAAACGGGTACAAGCTACCAAGTGGCCACAAAAAGAGACCGTTACTGATGCCACGCAAGGGGTACAACTGTCTACCATACAAAAGCTGGCAAAGTATTGGACCACTCAATATGATTGGCGTAAAGCGGAAGCCAAATTGAACAGCTACCCCAACTTCATCACCAATATCGATGGTCTGGACATTCATTTCATCCATGTTCGTTCCAAACATCCCAATGCCCTGCCCATTATCCTTACCCATGGCTGGCCCGGTTCTATCATTGAAGAACTCAAGATCATCGATCCGCTCACCAATCCTACGGCCTATGGTGGCAAAGCAGAAGATGCATTTGATGTGATCATACCCTCCTTACCGGGTTATGGTTTTTCAGAACAACCCAAAACAACCGGCTGGGACCCTACGCGTATCGCGCATGCCTGGATCACTTTGATGAAAAGGCTTGGTTATAAACGCTATGTGGCCCAGGGTGGTGATTGGGGAGATGCCGTTACAGAACAGATGGCCGTGATAGCACCGGCTGCACTGGCAGGCATTCATACCAATATGCCCAGCGCTGTGCCTGCTGAAATTTCCGGAGCTTTGTGGTCACGCCAAGCTGCCCCCGACTCTCTGAATGCCGATGAAAAACGCGCGTACGAACAACTGGATTTCTTCTTTAAACACGGACTGGCCTATGCACAGGAAATGGGCAATAAACCACAAACCCTGTATGGCATAGAAGATTCACCGGTTGGCCTGGCCTCCTGGATCCTCGATCATGATATCCGCAGCTATGAACTCATTACCCGCACTTTCGATGGTGTGCCCGAAGGCATCACCAAAGATGATGTGCTCGATAATATCACGCTCTACTGGCTCACCAATACAGCCGTTTCTTCGGCCAGGTTATACTGGGAAAACAAGCTGATATTCTTTCAACCCATGAATGTGAAGATCCCTGTAGCCGTGAGCGCTTACCCCGACGAACTGTACCAGGCGCCGAAGAGCTGGGTTGAAAAAGCCTTCCCCAACCTTATCCACTACAACAGGCTTCCCAAAGGCGGTCACTTCGCAGCCTGGGAACAACCTGCATCCTTTAGCCAGGAAATACGCACAGCCTTTAAATCGCTTCGTTAATTCATAATAAGTGTAGCTATAAAAACAAAAGTCATGAAACAACAAAAGATCAGCAACACAGGCACCAAAGTGAAAGCAGCAGCGGTGCAGATCAGTCCGGTCCTGTATAGCCGTGCAGGCACGGTAGAAAAAGTGGTAAACAAGATCCGTGAACTGGGCAGCAAGGGAGTTCAATTTGCCGTGTTCCCGGAAACAGTGATCCCATACTATCCATATTTTTCATTTGTTCAGCCGCCCTATTTACAGGGCAAACAACATCAGTTGTTATTGGAAGAATCGGTAACCGTTCCTTCGGCAGAAACACAGGCTATTGGCGAAGCAGCCCGTGAAGCGAATATGGTGGTATCGATCGGCGTCAATGAACGCGATGGGGGAACTATCTATAACTCGCAACTACTTTTTGATGCAGACGGCACCCTGATCCAACACCGGCGCAAGTTAACGCCCACCTACCACGAACGTATGTTGTGGGGCCAGGGCGATGCTTCAACCCTTCGTGCAGTAGACAGTACTTATGGACGCATTGGTCAGCTGGCCTGCTGGGAGCATTACAATCCATTGGCACGTTATGCGCTGATCGCCGATGGTGAACAGATCCATGCAGCAATGTATCCGGGCTCCATCTTTGGCCCCGTATTCAGCCAGCAAACAGAAGCCAACGTACGCCAGCACGCCCTCGAATCAGCCGCTTTCGTAGTAGTCTCTACCGCCTGGCTCGATGCCGATCAGCAGGCGCAGATCATGAAAGATACCGGCAGTCCCATCGGACCTATATCGGGCGGTTGTTTTACAGCCATTGTAGCGCCCGACGGACAACTCATCGGCGAGCCATTGTTATCGGGAGAAGGAGAAGTGATTGCGGACCTCGATTTCAGTTTGATCGATGCGCGGAAACGACTGATGGATGCACGTGGTCACTACAGCCGGCCCGAGTTGCTGAGCTTACTGATTGACCGCACACCAGCACAGCATGTACATGAACGCAATGCACCAATCCAGCCTGAACAGCCGGTCAATAATGGGTAATCAAGGTAACCGCTAAGTGCCAACTACAAATCATCTAAAAACAACAATCGTGATTCAATCAATAAAGCTCCTCGTAATAGCACTGTTCTTCGGAACATTGCTATTGCAGGGCAAACCAGTCCACGCGCAAGGCGCACAGCCGGCTTCAATCGCGGCGACGGAATCGATCCGCCCCTTCAAAGTAAAGATACCTGCAGCGGAAATCAAAGCATTGCGTCAACGCATCCGGGACACGCGCTGGCCCGATCAGGAAACGGTCAGCGACCCATCGCAGGGCGCCCGGTTGGCTCAATTGAAACCCCTGGTAGCCTATTGGGGTAGAGACTATGACTGGCGAAAGGCAGAAGCAAGGCTCAATGCACTGCCTCAGTTTACCACGACCATCGATGGGGTAGACATTCACTTCATACATGTGAGGTCGAAGGAAGCCAATGCGCTGCCCATCATCATCAGCCACGGATGGCCGGGATCTGTATTTGAATTGCTCGGCGTCATCGATCCGCTCGCCAACCCTACCGCACACGGCGGCACGGCGGCAGAGGCTTTTGATGTAGTGATCCCTTCCTTACCAGGCTTCGGGTTTTCAGGCAAACCCACCGATACCGGCTGGGATCCGGACCGCATCGCAAAGGCCTGGGCGGTATTGATGAAACGACTGGGCTATCACCGTTATGTAGCGCAGGGTGGCGATTGGGGCGCAGCGATCGTGAATGCGATGGGCAGGCAGGCTCCGGCAGAACTGGTAGCCATCCACAACAACCTGCCAGCTACGGTACCTGCAGAGGTCGGTAAGATCATAAGCACGGGCGGTCAGGCCCCGGCCGATCTATCAGCACAGGAGCGTGCCGTATTCGATGTCCTCAGCAAGTTTTATAAAGACGGCAGCACTGCTTACAATACGGCTATGACGGCCCGGCCGCAGGCCATTGGCTATGGACTTGCTGATTCGCCTGCCGGACTGGCCGCTTGGCTGTTGCTGCATCCTGGCTTTGCGACCTGGCGATTCGGTAATGATGCAGCACAAACACCCTCGAAGGACGAGGTGTTGGATAATATTACTTTATACTGGCTCACCAATACAGCTGCATCATCGGCCCGCATATATTGGGAAAACAAAGGCAAACCGGTGATTAGTGCTGCCGCTCAAAAAACGCAAGATATTAAGATCCCGGTTGCCATTACCGTTTTTGCGGAAGATATATACCGGGCCCCGGAGTCATGGGCCAGACGGGCTTATCCCAATCTTGTTTACTTCAAAGAAGTAGCTAAAGGCGGTCACTTCGCGTCGTGGGAACAACCCCAACTCTTCAGCGAGGAAATGCGCGCCGCCTTCAAATCATATCGTTAACCAGTATTTTTTACACCCATTAAATTCAACACAATGAAACTTTCAGTAAAAATCATCGCAGGCGCTATCGCCATCATAGTCATTACGATCTTCAGTATTACCGGTATTGCCTCACCCAAACAATCGGGCATCAAACGCACCGACCTGCAAAGGCACGACCTTAGTGCGCCGGGACGCGAAATGATCCAGGCACTGGTAGAGCTGGCGCCGGGCGCTGCCTTTGGCATGCACAAACATCCCGGAGAAGAGATCATCTATGTAACGGAAGGTGCGCTGGAATATGACGTGGAAGGCAAAGGTGTCGTTAAACTCAAGGCAGGAGATGTATTGTTTGTTCCCGCAGGCACTTACCACTCGGCACGTAATAACGGTCAGGTAAGTGGAGCCGAGCTGGCCACTTATGTGGTAGAAAAAGGCAAGCCGCTGATCGAGTTCAAGAAATAGGCTCACCGCAGCCCGAAGGCGCTGGCTGGCACCACTATTCTTCACCCGATCCGCAAGGTGGCAGCCGTTTCGTCCCGCAGGCGAAGGCAAAGTCCGGTCTCTTGCTGCAGGGAAATGCCGTACGATGGAATGATCGCTTGAAGTTGGGTACGCCAGCTATCGTTTTTGAAGCGACCGGCAAAACAAGTCTCAAGCAGCTCAAGCATGATGGCTACTGCCGTCGAAGCACCGGGCGAGGCGCCCAGCAAAGCCGCGAGGGTTTTATCGGCCGAACTGATCAGCTCCGTGCCAAACTTCAATACGCCACCATGATCATTGTCCTTTTTGATGATCTGCACCCGTTGACCCGCCTGCTCCATGCGCCAATCTGCCTCCTGTGCCAGGGGAAAGAAAGCCTGCAACGCATCGAACCGCTTCTCATCCGATTCGAGCAACTGGCCGATGAGGTATTTCTCCAGCGACCAGTTATCAAGTCCAACCGCCAGCATGGGAAGAATATTGTGCAGGTCGATCGAGCCAAAGAAATCAAAAAAGGAACCGTGTTTGAGGAATTTGGTGGAGAAGCCCGCATAGGGCCCAAACAACAAAGATTCTTTTCCATCCACATACCGCGTATCGAGGTGGGGTACCGACATCGGCGGCGCGCCAACACCGGCTTTCCCGTACACTTTGGCTTCATGACGAGCCGTAAGGCCAGCATTATCTGTACGCAACCACAAACCGCTTACCGGAAACCCGGCATAGCCTTCCGCTTCCGGAATATCCGACTTCTGCAACAAGGGCAACGCGCCACCACCGGCGCCGATGAATACGAAGCCGGCTTGTACCTGGTATTCTTCGTCCGATTGTTCATCACGGATCTCCACCAGCCAGCCTTTACCGGCCCGTTTCAAATCGGTTACGCGGCTAAAGAACGAAATAGAGAATCCCGCAGTTTGTTGCAGGTGGGCAATATAATGATTGGTGAGCCTGCCATAGTCAACATCCGTACCGGTATCCATACGCGTAGCCGCAACGGGCTCCTGCGGATCGCGCCCTTCCATTACCAAGGGCAACCAATGCGCCAGTAGGGCCCTATCCTCCGTATATTCCATGCCTTTATACAAGGGATGTGCAGTAAGTGCATCGTACCGCTTTTTCAAATAGGCGATATCTTCTGAACCGCGCACAAAACTGTAATGAGGAATGCCATGGATAAAGGTTTGAGGATCCTGAATGATGCCTTTGCGCACAAGGCAGGCCCAGTACTGGCGCGAGAGATCGAAGGCAGTATTCACCTCCAGGGCTTTGTCGATACCGATGCTGCCATCTTCTTCTTCGGGCGTATAGTTAAGCTCGCACAGCGCTGCATGTCCGGTACCGGCGTTGTTCCAGGCATTGGAACTTTCCTGGGCCGCCGTGCCCAACACTTCATAAATAGCAATTCTTAAAGAAGGATCGAGCTCGCGCAACAGCATCGCGAGGGTTGTGCTCATGATACCGGCGCCTATCAATAGAATATCGGTTTGCTTTTTCGCACTGTTCATAGTGGTAGACTTAATGATCCGCAAAAGATAGGTATTTATGGTCGGAAAGTGACCGGCTGATTAACCTGCCTGCACGAACCCCGGTATTTTTCGTGACGCGTTGTGTCTGTTTCACCCCTCCGATTGTCCGCCTGCCCGTGTTCTTCGTAGGTTGTAGCTGCCTGGGAGTCTACATTTGATCTCAGAAAGGGACACGGTCTAAAAACGACTCCCGGAATAAGCGAATCAATCATTACCAATCATCATTCAAACATTCATACCATGATAAAGCTCAACAATTATAGCCGCCGCAAATTTTTACAGTCAGCCGCCATGTCGCTCGGAGGATTTGAGCTCGCCTTAATGGGACTCGGCAATAAAAGCCTGGACAACATCATTCCATCCTATTCCGGCAATACATCCGACAATGCCCGTACATTGGCAGCGTCAATCAAACAAATAGACGCCGGCGTTTTGAATGTAGGCTATGCGGAAGCAGGCCCGGCGGACGGTCCGGTGGTTATATTGCTGCATGGCTGGCCTTACGATATTTACAGCTTTGCCGATGTTGCCCCCATACTGGCAGATAAAGGTTTCCGGGTGATCATTCCATTCCTGCGTGGATATGGCACCACACGTTTCCTCTCCGACAAAACCCTGCGCAACGGCCAACAATCGGCCCTGGCCTTCGATGTTATACATCTGATGGATGCGTTGAAGATCAAACAGGCGGTGATCGGTGGCTTCGATTGGGGTGCACGTACCGCCAATATCGTGGCAGCCCTTTGGCCCGAGCGGGTAAAAGCCATGGTATCCGTAAGCGGTTACCTGATCGGCAACCAGGCAGCCGGTAAAGCGCCCCTGCCACCCGCGGCTGAATTGCAATGGTGGTACCAATATTACTTTTCTACCGAGCGCGGTGCAGCCGGCTACAAACAATACACGCATGATTTTGCCAAACTGATCTGGCAGCTTGCTTCGCCCCAATGGAAGTTTGATGACGCAACCTTCGACCGCAGCGCCGCCTCGCTCAATAACCCCGACCAGGTAGCGATCGTGGTGCACAATTACCGGTGGCGGCTCGGACTGGCAGATGGAGAGAAAATGTATGATGAATACGAGAAGAAACTGGCAACCGGTCCGTTGATCACAGTGCCTACCATTACCATAGAGGGAGATGCGAATGGCGCCCCACACCCGGATGCCAAAGTATATGCAAAGAAATTCTCCGGCAAGTATACTCACAAATTATTGACGGGAGGAGTTGGACACAATCCGCCGCAGGAAGCACCCAAGGCATTTGCCGATGCGATCATTGAAGTGGCCGGATATTAAGTGAGGCCGCCGGCATCTTAACAAAACATAAAGGATAGAATTTGGAAACCGTATACCGATCGGTATATATTTGCAATACCATGAAACACAAACTAACATTCGCCCTGATCATGGGCATGATCACCACAGCCATTATCTCTTTTACATTGATTGCCCTGAACCTGGGGTTCAGCGAGAAATTCCTTACGACCTGGTTGCGCTCCTGGTCCATCTCGTATGTACTGGCCGTAACAGCCATGCTGACGATCGCGCCCAGGGTGCAGTTGCTGGTAGGTTACCTGCTCGGCAACCCAGCCTCCAGGCAAGAGAAGAAATAGCCAGGGACAGAAAAGCAGCTGCCCCCGCCCCCCATGTGGGTAATGCGCCCCCAACACTCCCAAAAAATTCACGACATTTGCAGACTTTTCAATTATGAAGGTTTGCATTGCGGAAAAGCCCAGCGTGGCCAGGGATATTGCCGCCATCATCGGCGCCAAAGATCGTAAGGACGGATACCTCGAGGGTAATGGTTACCAGGTAACCTGGACCTTCGGGCACTTCTGCACGCTAAAGGAACCGCACGACTATACCGACCAATGGAAATACTGGCGGCTGGAAGACCTGCCCATGATACCACCCAGCTTCGGCATCAAACTTATCAACAACGACGGCGTAGAAAAGCAGTTCAAGGTGATCGAGCGGCTGGTGACCCAATGCGAAGAAGTGATCAACTGTGGAGATGCCGGCCAGGAAGGGGAGCTGATCCAACGATGGGTACTGCTCAAAGCCCAATGCAAAGCCCCCGTTAAAAGACTTTGGATATCTTCCCTCACCGAAGAAGCCATCCGCGATGGATTTCAAAAACTCAAAGAAGCTTCCCAATACGATAACCTGTATGCGGCCGGCAGCGCCCGCGCCATTGGCGACTGGCTGCTGGGCATGAATGCCACCCGGCTATTTACCAAGAAATTTGCCCAGGGAAAAACCATCCTGTCTATTGGCCGGGTACAAACACCTACACTGGCCATGATCGTGGCCCGGCAAAAAGAGATCAACGCCTTCCAGTCGGAAGAATACTTTGAACTGAAAACGATCTACCGCGATACGGAATTCACGGCCACCATCGACCGCATCAAAGTGAAGGACCGGGCCGATAAGGGACTGGCCTATCTCAAGGAGCTTCCGTTCGAGATCACCTCCTTCGAAAAGAAAGAAGGGAAGGAGGGCAACCCGCGTTTGTTTGACCTTA
This sequence comes from Paraflavitalea sp. CAU 1676, assembly GCF_029223285.1. Lineage (GTDB taxonomy): Bacteria > Bacteroidota > Bacteroidia > Chitinophagales > Chitinophagaceae > Paraflavitalea. Next base: position 1,038,969 of record NZ_JARHUJ010000002.1, read on the forward strand.
CCGCTCTGCAGGTGGAAGCCAATAAGAAATATGCCTACTCGGCCGATGATACGCTCAAGTACATCCAGAACCTGTACGAGAAAAAGCTGGTGACTTACCCCAGGGTAGATACAACCTACCTCTCCGAAGACCTGCATCCCAAGATCGAGGGCATCATGAAAGACATGACACCATATGCAGCCTTGATAGCGCCCATACTCGCTAACCCGATCCCAAAGCTGAAGACGGTGTTCGACGACAAAAAGGTATCGGACCACCACGCCATCATTCCGACAGGCGTGTACCCCGGCAACCTGTCGCCCGAGGAAAAACGCATTTACGACCTGGTGGCCAGGCGCTTCATTGCCGCTTTTTATCCAGAATGTAAGATATCCAACACCACCGTGCTGGGTAAGGTAGGCCAGGTACCGTTTAAGGTAACGGGCAAGCAAATCCTCGAGCCCGGCTGGAAGGAAGTGTACGCCAATGACGTAACGGCCAAAAAAGAAGGGGAAGAAGAAGAAAAGATATTACCGGTGTTTGTAGCAGGAGAGAGCGGACCACACGAACCACGCATTCACCAGGGCAAAACCACGCCACCTAAGGCTTTTACCGAAGCGACATTGCTGCGCGCCATGGAAACAGCCGGCAAGCAGGTTGACGATGAAGAGATGCGCGAGTTACTGAAAGACAATGGTATTGGCCGCCCGTCGACCCGCGCGAATATCATCGAGACCCTGTTTCGCCGCAAGTACATCGAAAAAAAGAAGAAGAATATATACGCTACGCAAACCGGTATCGACCTCATCGACACCATCCAAACGGAGTTATTGAAAAGCCCGGAGCTGACGGGTATCTGGGAACGCAAACTGCGCCTCATTGAAAAAGGCGAGTATGCGATGGAAACCTTTAAGCAGGAGTTGATCCAGATGGTGATCGACCTCACTAAGGAAGTAAAAACGGCCACTTATAAGGTGATCTCCGTTGCTGCCGACCAACCGGCCGCCAAAGAAAAAGAAGGCGCAGAAAAGCCTAAAAAGGAGCCCAAACCGAAGGAGCCCAAGAAGGTAGTGACGGTCGAAGAACAACAATGTCCCAAGTGCAAAACGCATAAGCTGATCAAGGGCAATACAGCCTACGGATGTGCCAACTTTAAAGTGTGTGGTTTTAAACTACCATTCGAAGTATTTGGCAAAAAACTCACCGATAAACAGGTTACCGACCTGCTCAGCAAGGGCAAAACCGGCAAAGCGAAAGGATGGAAGCTACCAGGCGCCACCGACGAAACGGAAGGCAAACTGAAGTTTGACGCCGGATTCAACATGGAGATAGGAGAGTAGTTACAACGACACACCAATACTTCACAGATCAGCCTGTGGTTGACAACAAACCATTCACCCGTTCACAAACATCCCTCTTCGGTAGCGAGGTAATGTCCGTATTCCTGCAACAGGTCGAGAATGGGCAATGCTTTTAATGCACGGTCGGTAAGTTGGTATTCTACCCTCGGTGGCTTCTCCACATACGCATGGCGGGTCACCATCTTTCTTTCTTCCAGTTCCTTCAGTTGGGTGAACAGCATTTTATCGGAGATATGCGGTATACTTTCTTTCAGGTTGCCGTAGCGAACGGGCCCATTGCGCAATGCCAGCAAGATGGGCATTTTCCACACACCGCCAATATGGGCGATGGCAAACTCAATAGTGCTGTAGTATTTCTTTTGCTGGTGGAAGAACTCGCTCATGCACAAATGTAGGGCAGCCCTTCCAAAGCCTTTGCTTTACATACCAAAATGTAGGTAACCATGGCCGGCAAGGCCCGCGAACTTAGTTTTGTTGCCCAAAAAACGAACCTACTATGCACCAACCCGGTAATCAGCCTGTCTGGACTTCCATTCCCCTGCTTCACTGCCTCGCCGTAAATGAAACATTGAAATTCTGGAATTCGCTTGGCTATTCCATTACCCACCAGCAAAGCCGTCCTTACCAGTATGGGGCGATTGAGCGGCAAGGCCACCAACTGCATTTTTATCGCTTTAAGGACATAAAGGCGGACAATAACCAGCAGGGCACCTGCCTGGTGATCGTCCCCGATGCGCAGCAGGTTTACGAGGATTTCACCCGGCGGTTAAAGAAAGCGCTGGGCAAAGTGCCCCATACGGGCCTGCCGAGAATATCGAGGATGAAACCCGGCACTACACGGTTCACGCTGACGGACATAGCAGGCAATTCCGTGATCTTTATTACGCTGGGTGTGAAGGACGCAGCGACCTGGGAGAAAGCGGAAAACAAAGAGCAAACCATGCTGCAAAAAGCGATCGCCATGGCCATCCGGTTCAGGGACTACAAGAATGATGACCCGGCAGCGGCCAAAACCCTAGACGCTGCGCTGAAAAAAAGCCAGCAGGAACAACCGCAAGACCTGGCCGAAGCCTTGATCATACGCATCGAGCTGGCCGTCTTTTATGAAGACAAGGAAAGAGCAGCACAGTGCGAAAAGCAGCTGGCCAACCTGGGAATATCGGAGGAGTTCATCAAGGCGTTGAGAAAAAAACATTTCCCGGCGAGATAAGGCTGCTTACACCAGCAAATGCTTTTCGCCGAATCGTTCGAATTTGAAGAGGCGTGATTTCAGTTTTCCGAAAGAGAGAACCTTCGCCAGGCGGAATAGAAGGGATAGCACTGGGTATTCCTTCCAGGAGTTTCCAGACTTTGATCTCGTACCAGAGCAGACTTCCTTCGGGAGGCTTTTGGTATTTGGGGGAGCATTGCCTTATATTAGCGTAACTATCCGGACATTGGTAAGCACCGGATAAGGATTCACGTAACCCCAAATCATCTGATGCATGTTTTCGTTATTCAATAGTAAAAAAGTTACTATCCATTCATTATCCATTCCCGACATTGGTTGGCGAAAGGCGCAGGATCAGCCGGACATTATACAGTGGTACAATCCCGAAGAAACGATGGGATTGTCGGTCAATTACTTTAATCTACGCCCCGACATTCCCGCTATAAAGGATATCCACGCCTTGCGCCAATTTTACCGGCAGCGAATCATGAATGCCGGGGGCGGGGTTGTCGAGATTAGTAAACTACAGATACAGCATTGGGAGGCCATCAGGACAATATTCAAATTTCGTCAGGAACCTTCGGGTATTATGTACCTGGCTTCAATAACCATTCCATTCAAAACCTGCAGTTTCGTGGTTAAGATACAAGCCATGGAGGTTGGTCATACGGGCATGCGGGAGGCGATCGTTGCCAACAAGCTCCTTTCCGAAAACCAGGGAACAGACATTGAAAGTATCTGGTCGGCCGCTCCGAATGATCATTCATACAGCCAGGAGTGGGTGATGAACGTTTCGGAAGGTTCGGCTTATGATCTTGAATTTCCCAATCACCACCTTTCAAAAGCAAGGGCTTTGCTGGCTCAAATTGAAAAAGGAATCGTGTTTAAAAAGGAACTGGAAAAACAAAAGCCGTTTGATCGATAGATAACTAATTACAGCCGCGAGTTGGACACAATAGTGAACATACAATACCAATGCAGGTCCTGCCTACTTGGCGGCGCCATCGGCGATGCCTGGGGCAGCAGTTATGAGAACGAAGCACCGCCTGCCTACTCCAACACGTTTTACCTGGTTCCACCCAAGGAGATCCCGCCAACCTGGACCTTCACCGACGACACACAGCTAACGATGGCTACCTGCGAAACGTTGTGTATGCCGGGAGCATTTGAGGCAGGCCAATTGGCAGATAGGATGTTGCAGTACTACCTGGCAGGCAAGTTGACCGGCATCGGCGCCAGCACGCTGAAAGCGATCAACGAGCTACGGGAAGGAGGGCACTGGAGCCAGGTAGGTCGGGGAGGGGAGTTTGCCGCCGGCAATGGTGCTGCCATGCGCATCGCACCATTTGCTTTTTTCAGCAACATAACAAGAGAAGATATCCGAAATGCCTGCCGCATAACCCATAGAAACGACGAAGCATATGTTGGCGCCTTGGCAATAGTGCTTTGTCTTAAGTCTATAATCTCCGGCGCCTGGAATGGAGACAACAACCTGTTTGACCTGATCATTCCTGAATTACCCGACACACGGGTACGAGACCGGCTGATCGAGATCAATGCGATCGGGAATACAGAGATTGCTGCTGTTGCCCGATTGGGTTGTGATGGCTATGTGGTAAATTCTGTGCCGTTGGCAATCTTCGCGGCCAAGCAGGCGCCCAAATTGGGCATTCTTCAAATGTTTCAATCGCTCATGGAGGTTGGTGGAGATACTGATACCAATGCATCGATGGCTGGACAGATTGCGGGCGCATTGATCGGACTCGACAACTATCCCCGGAAGTTGGTCCAACAATTGGAGGAGGTATCGGGATATAACTGGGTAAAGCCCATCATTGACAATACGGCACCACACTGCAGCCATAGCTAAATGTTCACAAAGTTTTAACCCTGCCGGACAGCCTAACCGATAAATCGGCTTCCGTGAAAACAGGAAGTATCCTATCTTTAAGGGGCAACCGTTGAACTTCCTGCACGTCCATCACTAAAAAACAGCATATGAGACCATTAATGATTGCCCTCCTCATGGCCGCTTCATTCTATGTTAATGCGCAAGTGCCTCCCCCCAAAAAGACACCCTATATTTTTGTCATCAACGATACCATTGCGACCAGTGATCAATTGAAGCAAATTGTTAATGCAGCGGCGGTCAAATCTTTGGAGCGTGGGGTATCGGAAGAGAAAATGAAAGTGCTGAAAGAAATTAATGGCGACAAGATAGGGGACGACAGGAACCTGATCATGACAATCACCTTACTCACAGAAGAGGAAAAGAAACAACAGGCCCTTCAACCCAGGGTCAAGGCGCCCGGGAACGCAACTGACGAAGGCTATATCCTAAAAGTAGACGACAAAGCGGCCGACTTCACGGTACAATTGCTGGACGGCGAAAAGGTAAAACTATCTGCGCTGAAAGGCAAAGTGGTATTGCTCAACTTTTGGGCAACCTGGTGCAGCCCCTGCATGATGGAATTTAATGAGCTCCCATCAAAAATATTGCAACCCTTCAAAGACAAAGACTTTGTGTTCCTGGCAGTGTCGAGGGGTGAGGCGAGGGCGGTGGTGTCAAAAACCATGGTAGAGCTCCGGAACAAGGGCATCGACTTCAACCCGGGCATCGATACCGATAAAAGCATCTGGGGACTTTACGGCACGGTGGGCATTCCCAAAAACTACCTGATTGACAAAGAAGGTGTGATCCGCTATGTGTCAACCGGCTATACCGAATCCGGCGTAGACTACCTGGCAAAGGAGATCAGCAAGCTCTTGAAGCAATAAGCAGGTTTCCCGAATCCAGGCCGTAGACCACCAGCCAAGAAGATCGCTAAGCTCTTGAAGGAAAAATAAAAGCTATCGGGCTCCCAGTAGGTGACGCCTCAAAATGGCCCCCTGCCTGTCGGGCAAATCTGGGCCGCGAAACCCACTACTGTCGCTGGTTCCAGCGCGTTCGGGGAAGCAACCCACAGGTCTCCAGCTGCCGCTTGACACCAAGTCGCTAAAATATTCCGCTGGCTTATGCTTTTTCGCGGCCGTTTCCGTACATTTGTCGCCCTTTTTACCACCGAAGTACCGGGTTTACCGGGAACCAAACGGAGAGATGCCAGAGCTGGTTGAATGGGTCGCACTCGAAATGCGAAGTGTGGGTAACTGCACCGGGGGTTCGAATCCCTCTCTCTCCGCTCTTTTTTTAGAACCTCAATACCGGTGCGGGTTTCAGCCAATACAAGGCTGAACCCGGAACTAAAACCGGAACTAAACAAGTTTCGCAAAACGAAGGAAACGCCTTCAAGTCCTTGGACTTGAAGGCGTTTTTGTTCAATACCGTTCCTCAGATATATTACTACCTTGCTTATTCTAATTCAATTGCAAGATTCTTATTTCCAATTGCTTTTTGTCTGACCATGTCAACAGTCAGTATTTCGTGTTCGTCGATCCAGGCATCAGATACCTCAGAAGCAATAATTACATCAACAGCTTTACAAAGATTAGATATTTCTTTTGCTAGATTATTAAAGCTATAGCGCTGGTCCCCATTGCTCGTGTAGGAAAACCATTTTAGAGAGGCATCGAATGCAATGAGACTAGGGGCAAAAAAATGCAAGGTCAATTCACCTTTTTCCAGCAAAGCTAAATCTTCAACACTCCATGCATTTTTAAGAAAGTATTCAGCCTTTCTGAGCCAAAGTTCAATTAAAACTTGTTTGTTGATTGTTGGCACAGTCCAAATCCATTCTCCTGCAACATTTTCATTAAGTGAAGTGTTCAGGATCCTTGGAATCTCTAAAACCCCTTCAGGCGTCAATCTATGTTCTATTAAAGCTTGTACTAACTGTCCCATAATTTTTGCTTCGTAAAAAGTATTGAGTTTACAAGTGTCAACCCACTGTTGCCAATACGAGGTTGGTGAACTGATTCATTTACGCAAATCTCATCGTAAACACCACTCTATGCTCGCCTGCACCAGAATAATCCTTGACTACTTTTATTCCATTGCCATTTTCAACACCTGTCATTTCCATGCCGAGACTCAAGTGAAAGTTTATCGATTGTTGGTTGGTGGGCGTTGTGATAGCTTTTAAATGTTGAATACCGATGCTCCTGAGGTATTCCATAAAATGGCCATATAGGATTCTACCCAATCCTTTTTTCTGATAATTGGACCGTACACCTATCAGGTGCACGTAGCCTGTGTGCGCGGTCTGCGACACAAAACCAAAAAGATAGGCAATGACAAGGTCGTTATCCTTTATAATAAATGCAGTATTACCGAATTCGTTAATAAACATGGGGTGGTGGTAGCACAGCGTTCTGTTGCTGCCCCAAAAATCTTCAATGTCTGTGAGGATCTGTAAAAAATCTGGATGACTACAAGTAGATATTTGTCCCATTTTCTGTTAATGGATAAATAAGTTACTAAACTAAACCATTCTTTCGAAAGGCGATAAGCAACGCGCTTCAAACGCCAAACCGCACCATTCATTAGCAAAATACTACCACCCACTCATTGCAATTTCATGCTCCCACAGACCATCGATACATTGCGGTCTCCTGCCCTTTGAAGACTCAGCAACAGGCTAAAAACAATAAAAGCAGCCACCGGGAGTTTATTTACATGATTTCCTTCATTAATATATTGAATATATCGTATGCGTACACCTGCTCAGCGTCTTAAAATTGGCGAAGGTAAAATAAGCGGCTATTCGTCGATATTCCTTGGTTTACTTTCCCTCACGGGCGTTATTTGTTTTAAATATCCGGAGTGGCTCACCACACCCCAATTCAGGGAAGTATATACGGGGGAGTCTATGAAGATAGTGCTGACGTCTACCATCATCGCGTCTTTTCTCTTTGCGCTCGTCAGCTTTATGCTTAGCAAACAAAAGAAATGGGCCCTCACAGGACTGCTGATCTGTACCCTGGCCATTGTTTTTGGGGGCTTACAGGTACAGGGGCGGCCGGTAGAGAAGAACAGTTGGTCCCTGGGTGTTGACTGGTTATTGCTCGACCTGTTGCTGATGGCCGTGATCTTTGTCCCTATCGAAATGGTGTTCCCCAAAAATAAGCAACAAAGCAAATTTCACGAAGAATGGAGAACCGACCTGCTCTATTTTGTGATCAGCCATTTGTTCATTCAGTTCTTTGGGGTAATTACCCAGAAGCCAGCAAAGTTATTCTTTGGATGGATCGGACTGTCGGACCTCCAGCATTGGGTGCAACAGCTGCCCTATGTTATTGAGCTATTCTTCGCCTTCCTGATCACCGACCTGTTTCAATATGCCGCCCATCGCTTTTTCCACTCCCATACCTACCTGTGGCGCTTCCATTCTGTGCACCATTCCACCCAAAACATGGACTGGCTTGCCGGATCCAGGACCCATTTTGTAGACATCTTCGTCACCCGGTCCATGACCTTTATACCCCTGTACATATTTGGCTTTTCGGAGATCACTTTTAATACCTACATTATTTTCATGGCCATCCACGCGGTGCTTATTCATGCCAACACCCGCATCAACTTTGGCTTCCTGAAATATATTTTTGCTACGCCCCAGTACCATCACTGGCACCATTGCGAAGACCCCAGGTATTATGGAAAAAACTTCGCCACCATATTCCCCTTCATAGATAAGATATTCGGCACCTACTATCTGCCCGGCAATACCTGGCCCGAAGGTACAGGGCTGCGGGAGGCACATTTCCCGAAAGGGTATGTGAACCAACTGGTGTACCCATTCACCAAAAGTCCTTTTGATGAAAACCTCGATATGGAGAATGAGACCAAGCGGTAGCGGGCGCCGAACAATCCTATGCCTATCTTTGTAAGTGTTATTGTACCACTGAAAAGAGACGTATGAAGAAAATAGGATTCTTATCATTCGGACATTGGTCTAACCATCCGGCCTATAAAACCCGTACCGCGGGCGACACCTTACTTCAATCGATCGACCTGGCTGTCGCCGCCGAAGAGATCGGTTTAGACGGTGCCTATTTCCGGGTACACCATTTCGCCGCCCAGCTGGCATCCCCATTTCCTTTGCTGTCTGCCATCGGTGCCAAAACAAGCACCATAGAGATTGGAACAGGTGTTATCGACATGCGTTACGAAAATCCCCTCTACATGGTGGAAGACGCCGGAGCGGCCGACCTGATCTCACGCGGTCGATTGCAATTGGGCATCAGCAGAGGGTCGCCCGAGCAGGTAATTGACGGTTGGCGTTATTTTGGATACGAACCGGCCGAAGGAGAAACGGATGCCGATATGGGACGCAGGAAGGCCATGCAATTTCTCGATAGACTCAAAGGCGTTGGATTTGCGCAACCCAACCCAAACCCCATGTTTCCCAATCCACCGGGCCTGTTACGGCTGGAACCGCACTCCGCGGGATTGCGCGAACGTATCTGGTGGGGAGCTGCATCCAATGCAACAGCCATTTGGGCAGCCGAAAACGGCATGTACCTGCAAAGCTCTACCTTAAAGTTCGATGAAAGCGGTAAGCCATTCCATATACAGCAAGCAGAACAGATCAGGCTATACAAAGAAGCATGGAAAAAAGCAGGGCATACCCGCGAGCCAAGGGTGTCAGTAAGCCGTTCTATTTTTGCATTGATGAATGACCAGGACAGACTTTATTTTGGGCAGGAAACCAACAGAGTCGATAAAATTGGCATGATCGAAGCCGACAAACGCGCCATTTTCGGAAGAAGCTACGCAGCCGAACCGGATCAACTCATCAGGGAGCTGGCCCAGGACGAAGCCATTCAGGAAGCAGATACGCTGCTATTAACTATACCCAACACGTTAGGAGTAGACTACAATGTACACGTGCTGTCGTCAATCCTGAAACATGTGGCACCCGGGTTAGGTTGGCGGTAGATGGTAGCCTAATTGGTGACCTTAATCGGTTGAAACTCTATGTGTGTAGTATTGTAAAATATCGATTGTCGAGTCCTTTACTATAATGAATCCGAAATTTGAATATTGCTGCATAGCAGAATCGATCATTTTTCCGCCCGATGCTTCAAAGGTTATGATGTGTTTTTTGTTTGCCGTATCATAATACCAACGACGCATTTCTATAGATCTGTCTAAAATTGGCTGAACCAGCAATAAACTATCATCCTTGTGTGTAACAAGGTTTATTGAAGAATCATTATTAACAATTGTAAAAAGACTGTTATTACGCAGAAACGTATAAACAGGCACGTTGTATTGACTGGCAAAACCACCGTACACTGCCAACCCCGATTTACGTATACTGTCTCCCAATATTTCATAATCCTTACCAGATGAAACCGAGAGATGCTGGTAAAGTATGCATAACTTCTCTGCTTCAAGCTGGCTTACCGCTATCAGTTTCGTAGGATCTGCAACTTTCCTAAATCCAGGTGAAACTTGATAATTGCCTTCTTCCACTATCAAATACCCTTTTTCCACTTTCACTATTTGTCTCGGAGACCAGGACCAGGTAGCATAGGTTCTTAAAGTCGACTTATTTCGAAAAAAGACCAGACATCCATATTGACCAATATTATTTGCATACACATCATAAACAGTATCCTGATACATTGCCCGACTATTGACTGGCCAATTTGAAGGCTCCAATAAATACTTCCGTTTCTCTACTTTAAACTTATTGGTGAAATAAAACTCCGCTTCGGGGTATCCCAATCGATCAGGTTCATCCTGCGTCAAAAAAGCAGTATCCCCGTTCTTGTATATAAAAGAAATGGGAAAAACATTTAACGAATCTTCCAATCTCCTGACCCGCTTATAGCCTGAATCAAATACTGCAAGTTTATGATTAGCTTGCACACATAGAAAATAACCGTTTGAAAAAACTGCACTGGTGATAGCAGTATCTGCGTCCAGTTGTTTGTAAATAACTTTATACGGAATCTCATCCCTTTTTACTTTTGCACTACAAGAAAAAAGAAAAACCAAGAACCCATATAGGCATAGTATTTTCATTCACAATCGAATTGAGGGCTAGTCTTAATCTGAAGTATTGCTAAGGCTTAATTCTTCTCAAGTCATCTATCAGGATACCAATTGTCGATTTCCGTTCTTCCCATTCCAGTTTTAACGTGCAAATACTCCTTAAAACGCGAACTGTCCCGAAGTTGTACGCCTACTAAAGCAAGCTGTTTTGTCGCAGCATTTCCGCAATGCAAAGGAGCCCACCTTGTAAGTATATTGTATTTACCATTTTCAATTGCTTCAAATGTCCATATCTCACCATCTAACCCGCCACTGCAGGTTGTATCCTCAGTTATTCTCCAAAAGCCTATTTGATGAAGCTTTTGAGAAATCGAATAATATAAGCTATCCTCAAATTGTTTAGTAGCAACAAAGTCTAAATAACCAGAATAATAACCACCGTGCCCATTTGCCATTTTTAAAGTCAGTGTGCTTTTTCCTGCCATCTGTTCAAGAATTAGGCAGTAGGGGGTTCTAAAGACAGGATTGATGGAAATTCTAAACCACCTTTTAACACTATCAATTTTAGTTGTATCAATATACTCCTCATCAAAACCCAGCATGAATGGATCGGAGATATTTTTCGCTTTTGTTCCAGACATTATGTATTTGGAAAACTTATCAAAATCATTAAGACTATCACCTTGCCCCATCCGTCCATTGTACATTCTATGCGCAATACTATCCTTAAAGTATTTCCTTATGCTGTCTTGCGACCAATTTATATTGCCCGGTAAATGAATTATTTCTTTGGCTTCTTGCCTGCAAGAAAAGACAAGCAACAGAAATGTAACTATAGAAATCAATTCCTTCATAAGACTGCCGCCACTATTATAGTGGCCCCATTGAATTTGTTGATTGAATAAGCTAAATCCCCAAGTATCGAACCTAAAACATTTTATCAATGCAAATTATCATCTTGAAATTTGTTGCAGGTATTTATTGAACACCTCGTAATACTGATACTTGTCAAACTCAAACCTGAGAGATTTGCCACTGTCATTAATAACCCAGCGAACGCACTCATCAGTTCTCTCTATCAATACCGCAATACCGCCACAGTCGTAATCACCACATTCCGCGCAGCAATAAATCAACACCTCCGGATTTGCTAATTCCTCTCTATGCTTCTCCAGATACCATTCGAATTCCTCTTCAGTCCAAGATCCAGGATATATTTGCCTGATCTCCGCATCTGCAACTTTCTTTCCAAGCAATTGCTTTACTTTAATAATATCGGTCTTAGGATTTGAACCTAACGCACCAATCGAACTATCCAATATGCTCGTTTTGTCGTTATAGAACCTATCAAGAAGTTCCGACAATGAAAAATCATTAATAAAGTACTCCAGGAATCGCAAGTCTTCTTTTGCAGGCCGGCTGCCTGTTACCGCACCATGACCTGAAGTCACCTTCTTTTTACTTGCAACTTTTTTCAGTGGATTGCTTTTGATGTCCGCTACCGAACCGTGTATAGAATATGTTTGAAGTCTTATGCGATCCATCGTCCAATAATTATCATTTGTTAATAACCGCCGCTAGTTTCAGTATAGTTCGGCATTTTCCAATTACCGTCCGGGTTGTTTGAGAACTGCCACGGAACGAGTGCCTCTCGAATTCTGTTATGCATATCAGTATAAATCATTTTCTATTGGCACTACATCCTGCAATTTGGGCAACGGCCGAATCAGAATTTTACGCTTTTTATTACTCAGTATTTTGGTGATATCGTATCGTTCACTTCTCTCAATTCTTACTCCCGTCAAAAGGTTAAAATCTGTAGTAGTCACAACACCGCGCCCATCCGAAAAACTCATTGAAAAGCCAATCAAATCAAAACATCCATGCTGATACCTGAATTTATGTTCATAATGCCCGCGCAGTAACTCAACATACACACTCAAAACTCCATTTGTAATGGCAACATGCGAAAAACCGTCCCCAGTAATATAGGCGTCCCTGCCGTTTGGATATTGGGCCTCGATTAACTTTAAGGAAGATACTATAAGCTCCCATTGACCACCAGGCTCTTTAAAAAACACCTGCAATTGATAGGGCGCATTTTCATGCAAAGTATCCTGGGTAACAACCACCTTATCGGATAAGCTATCCTTATTCAAGTCACCTTCAACCTCCATTACCAAACGGCTAAAATTAAAGGCAACTGAATCAGTTTGCCCGAAACCATCCAGGTAAAACACTATCCAAAATATTGTAATCAGTTTTTTCATTGCTCCGGCATGCGTCACAAAAAAGAGGAATATAGTTACCCTCATAACGCTATATTACACCCCTTTTGCGGGAAAAACAATTGCAACAGGGGCACATCACCGGTTCGATACCCTGCTTGCACCGAAACCGCACAATGTCAGCGTACCATTTCGAGAGCCTCCAGATGGGTCAAATCCAAATAACCTGGTAAACCTTTCCCCAGCCTCTGGTTAGTAATTTTATTGGAACCAGGACGGACCGTATCAAATTATGGAATATTTTTAGTGTCATGATTACACTTGCCATCCTCAACACGCTCCGGACCAACCGCTCTCTGCTCATATTATTTTTTTCCGTTGTATTTCTCTCCTCCTGCCGTCAGGAGGATGCCGATAAGCGCATCAAACAAATAGAGCCTGCCAAAGCAGCCAGGATGGCCGCGGCGGTCGACTCGGTTTTCAAACCCCTGATCACGGACACCAACCTGACCCTGAAATTGTGGGGCATCGATTCTCTCGTAATATCTCCCATCGCAATAGATATCGACGATGACGGCAGTCTCTACTATACCACCACCAACCGGCAAAAGCATTCCGAATTCGATATCCGGGGTCACCAGGATTGGGAGATACCCTCTATCCAGCTGCAGTCGATTGAAGACAAGCGCGCTTTCCTGCACAAATACCTCGCACCCGAAAACAGCAAGCAGAACACCTGGCTGGACGACCTGAATGGCGACAGCTCACACGACTGGCGCGATATGACGGTGGAAAAAGATAATGTATACAGATTGAAAGATACAGATGGCGACGGTGTAGCCGATCAGTCGCAACTGGTGGTGGATGACTTTCACGACGAGGTGACTGATGTAGCAGGCGGCGTTTTAAAGGATGGGGAGAACCTGTATGTGGCAGTAGGCCCCGACCTCTGGAGAATGAAAGACAAGAACGGAGATGGTATTGCCGATGAAAAAACGTCGATCTCGCATGGGTATGGCATTCACATCGGATTCAGCGGGCATGGCATGTCGGGCGTTGAAATGGGGCCCGATGGAAGGATCTATTGGCAGATCGGCGATATCGGATTCAACGGGGTCGATCAAACAGGCAAACTATGGTCTTATCCCAACTGCGGCGTTATAGCGAGAAGCAATCCCGACGGCAGTGATTTCGAGATCTTCGCTCATGGCCTTCGCAATACACACGAGTTTGTATTTGATGACTATGGCAACCTGATCAGCGAAGACAACGATGGCGATCATGCAGGAGAAGAAGAAAGGCTGGTATATGTAGTGAATGGGGCCGACGCCGGCTGGAGAAGCAACTGGCAATATGGTAAATACCGCGATCCACTGAACAACTCTTATAAAGTATGGATGGATGAAAAGATGTGGAAGCCCCGGTGGGAAGGACAGGCCGCTTATATAGTGCCTTGTGTTGCCAATTATGTAAGTGGTCCGGCCGGTATGGCCTACAATCCCGGAACAGCCTTAAGCCCCGCTTATAAGAATATGTTCTTTATAGCCAAGTTTGTCGGTAACGCCGCCCAATCGGGCGTCTATGGCTTTAAGCTGAACAGCAAAGGCGCTGGTTTCGAACTCGGCGACGATACCCTGGTAATGGGTGGCATTCTGCCTACCGGTCTTGATTTTGGTCCCGACGGTGCCCTATATATAGCCGACTGGATCGACGGCTGGGGTACACTCGGTTATGGACGCATCTGGAAACTGGATGACAAACGGGGTGCGGGGCAAGCTGCTCGCAAACAGACGCAAGCGCTGCTGGCGGCCGATTTTTCTTCCAAAAAGACGGAGGAACTCGGCACCCTGTTGCGTGACGCCGACAGACAGATAAGATTGAAAGCACAGTTCGAGTTGGTAAAACGCGCCAAAGCCGGCGAAGAAGCGTTCACCAAAGCGCTGTCACAAACCGATCATCAACTCGCAAGGATACATGCCATTTGGGGCCTGAGCCAACTGGCGAGGAAGGACGCTTCCTATGCAAAGACGCTCTTGGCGTTATTGAAAGACAAAGACCCCGAGATCAGGGCACAGGCAGCCAAGTGGTTGGGCGACATTAAATTCAAAGATGCCGGCGCTCAGCTGGAGCCATTATTGAAAGACCCTACTAGCAGAGCGAGATTCTTCGCCGCCGAAGCACTTGGAAGGATCGGATACACACCAGCAGTGAATGGTTTGATCGACCTCGTACGCCAAAACAACGACGAGGATGTCTATATCCGTCACAGTGCCAGTCTTGCATTGGCGCGCATCGGCAACGCTGGTCCTCTGGTGCAGCTTTCTAAAGATCCTTCGCGTGCTGTGAGGATCGCGGCCGTGGTTGCCTTGCGCAGAATGGAGAATCCCGGCATAAAAGCTTTCCTGCAGGACGAAGATGAGTTTATCGTAACAGAAGCCGCCCGGGGCATCAACGACGATCTCTCAATTCCCGATGCATTACCCGCCCTTGGCGAAATTCTCACTACTACGCGATATACCAACGAAGCACTTTTAAGGCGCACCATCAATGCAAATCTACGGATAGGCACCAATGAGGCCATGACCCGCCTGATCACATTTGCAGGTAAAGAAGGGGCTCCTGCAGCCATGAGGGCCGAAGCGATCGACGCGCTGGGCACCTGGGTTAAACCTTCCGTGGTTGACCGGGTGGATGGCAGGTACCGGGGTGTTGTTACCCGGGATTCCACCGAAACGAAAGCAAAGACTGGTGACGCGCTTACCAGCTTACTGACCAATAAAGAGCAACTGGTACGACTGAGTGCTGTCAAGGCAGTAAAAAGACTGGGGATATCGCAAAGCGCTTCTGTATTACTAGGATTGCTAAAAAATGACAAGGAGGCCGCCGTCAGAAAAGGCGCTTTACAAGCACTGGCATCCCTGCAATTTGCACAGATAGGAGAGGCCATCAGTATAGCCGTCGCCGATAAAGATAAGTCAGTGCGGGTAGCTGGTATCGACCTCATCGCCAGGATGAATATGTCGAAAGAATTAATGGTAACCTTGTTGACCAATGTTATCAACACGAAAACGACCGAAGAACAGCAGGCAGCGCTATTGACCCTGGGCAATCTGCCCCTGCAATACTCGCAACCGGTATTAGAAGGCCTGATCAATAAAATGTCGGCAGGCAAGCTGTCACCGGTCCTCTACCTCGAACTGGCTGAGGCTATCGATAGCAGCCGCTCTTCGGACCTGGCAGCCAAATATAATACGATCAGCAAGGGATTGTCGGCAGATACATTGGGGGCTGCATATGCCGGAAGCCTGTATGGAGGCGATCCGCAGAAGGGGAGAAGGATATTTTATTCGAATCAAACGGCACAGTGTATCCGTTGCCATGCGTACGACGATTATGGAGGCAATGCGGGTCCGCGCTTAAACGGTGTTGCCGACCGGTTAAAACGGGAACAATTACTGGAAGCCCTGGTGAAGCCCAGTGCGCGACTGGCGCCGGGTTACGGCACCGTGATCCTGAAGATGAAAGACGGTAAAACGAAATCGGGTATCCTTACGGCTGAAAATGACCAGCAAATTACGCTGAAGGTGGGTGATAAAACCGAGCTGGTCGCTAAAGCGGATGTATCGACCCGTACGGATGCTCCGTCCAGTATGCCGGAAATGCGCTACCTGCTCACTAAAAAGGAGATCAGGGATGTAGTGAGTTTCCTGGCTGAACTGAAAGAGGAGAAAAAGGCACATTGATCAAGCTGCCATACTAAGCCTATAGCAGAAACCAATTAATGACGATAGCAGTCAACAAGACCAGGAGCATCGTTCGTTGGGTAATATTGCATATTTTCCGAATCCCGGGTCTGCAGAGGGTGTAGAGTACGCCAACCCAGAAAATGGAAAAGGAGGCCGCGGTAACAGGGTCTGCGACGAACGTTTTTCCGTCACTGTTTAATGCAGCCTGTTGAAATATCCAGACCAATGTTACCACACTTCCCAGCACCTGGTATATTAGAAGGAAGTTCAGCAAAATCCAGCCAGACTTTGTTCTTAACCAAAAGAAAAAAATAGCAATCGGAGTTAACCCGATAAGCACAAGGGTTCGCAAGTGGATGAAACGGAATCGTGCATAAGGAGAGTCAAGGCCTGCTACCGCATCCGGTGCAATGGTGACAGCATTCCAAAGCCACATGATCCCCAACACGATCGCAATCAACCGGATCATTTTTTCCGGACTCGCTTGCGACCCTTCCGCAGGGTTGATCATATCCAGCAGTGTTCGGCCTCCGCTCCTGATTTTCTCCTCCATTTTTTCTACTGCATCCTGCTGGTAGGTTTCATCTTGTATAGACTGATTGGCTATTGCCAACTCAGCTTCGCTCAATTGCCGGGCGCTCAACTCCTGTTTTGCAGCAGCAATGGCTGCAGCCTGGTACCCTTCGGAGTTCTGGAGAATCCTGAGCAGTTCACTATCGGAGATCGTCTTGTAGTATTCGCTAAAGTTGGCAGGAGCATCCATTGTCACCCTTTTTGTTGATTAGTCAGGCAATATACGCTATGGCCTGAAAAACAACAATTCAAAACTAAAGTATACGTCTACCTATCACCGTACTCAATTCATTTTACCGGAATCGGGTCATATAAAATCAGGATACCCTTGTAATTTTTGTAACTTTGCGCGCCTTTTACATCCAGCAACCGTGAAGGCGCCCAAATAAAAATAATCCATGAGTACAGTAATCACTTCCGCTTTGAAGGATCGCAGCAATGGCCAGTGCGAATTATGCACCAACGAACCCGCCACCAACGCCTATGCAGTGAGCCCACGGAACAACGACGCTATTGAAAACGAAGTAGCCCTTTGCAATACCTGCCTCGCCGCCCTGGAAGGCACCGACAACGCTTTGCATTGGAATTGCCTGGCAGGCAGCATCTGGAATGCAGAACCCGCCGTACAGGCGTTGAGCTACCGCATACTGTACAAATACAAAGACCAGGAATGGGCCAACGAGATCATCAGTTCCGTCGAGCTGGATGAAGCAGTTGTTAATTGGGCAGTGAGCGCTTACGAAGTAAAAGCCATTCACGTGGACAGCAACGGCACAGAACTCACCAATGGTGACACCGTTGTACTGACCCAGGGCCTCAATGTAAAAGGCGCCAACTTCATGGCCCCCAAAGGAACCATCGTCCGGAAAATAAGGCTCGTACCAGACAACACCGAACACATCGAAGGGAAGATCAATGACCAAACCATCGTGATCCTGACCAAATTTGTACGAAAATCCTGAACTTGACCTCCTTGTTCGCGGCTCAATAAGGCATCTTCCATGTATACTCCTGATTACCAGCGCATTTGAAGCATAGTAACCTGTCACGTCCTGAAATCGCTTTACAGTTTTGGGTAGTAAGTCTGTAACTTAAATTTACCCAAGTATGAATCTAAAGAAAGAAGGCCGGGATTCGATTTATGACAGCAGTTTGAAGATCACGGT
>NZ_JARHUJ010000020.1 GCF_029223285.1 Paraflavitalea sp. CAU 1676
TGTCTTGTACTGAAAAAACTTTACAGGTGGGTAGCTTATTACTGGGAGAGCTTTACAGTCGTTCACAATGATACGGATATAGCTTTACAGTTTGTCAGATTGTACGGATATAGCTTTACAGGGCTTTCTCTTGTTTTGGACCTGATGGCTGCTTTTTTCGTTTGGATTTCCAGTGCTTTTCCAGTGGTCCTGTGCTCACATGGGCCTTTTCGGGCGTCAGTTTGCTGCAACTAAAATGGGGCCTGATCTTGTTGTACCGATCAATAGCCGAGTGGGTTGCAGCCACAGCATGGTTATAGTCTTCAAAAGTGCCTTCCAGTCCAAGTTCATGTTTTAGTATTCCATTGAGTCTTTCGGCCACCGAGTTGTCATAAGGGCTGCCGGATTGAGTCATACTGATTTGGATTTTCATGTCTTGCAACCTGGCTACATATAGATCACAGCAGTATTGGACGCCCCGGTCAGAGTGATGTATAGGGATTAAGCCAGGGTTTTTCTTTAAAGTGGCGATGGCTTTATCCAATGCAATGAGGCATCCCTGCGCCTTTAAATGCAGACTGAGGTGATAACCTACAATTTTATGGGACCAGGCATCTGTAATGAGCGACAGGTAAACAAAACCTTGCCTGGTACGCAGGTAAGTGATGTCGCTGACCCAAAGCTGTTGGGCTGCCTGTACTTCAAGTCCCTGGATGAGATCCGGCCATTTGTAATAATGATGATTGGACCAGGTGGTACGCGCATACTTTCTTTTTCGTTTGATCAATAGATCATGCTTACCCAGCAGGGCAAAGAAACTATCCCTGCCAATAGATATGCCATGAGCGTTAAAATCCTCCTGGAGCATAAACAGGAGCTTTAAACCGCCGACACGCGGCAATACCGCCCTAATACTCTTTACCAGGTCAATGATCAGGACTTCCTGAAACTTTTCATCAGCATCCCTCCATTGATTATCGTAGAATGCCTGTCTTGTTTTACCAAACAGTCGGCAAAGCCTTTGAAGCCCAATTTGGGGATAGTAGCGCTTCATTTCGAGGACTGTTTGGTACCATACTTTTTTGCGATATCGACTCCCAGCTCCTTCTGGGCGATTTCCATCATGATCTCAAAACCAGCCACTTTTAGGTTAGCCTCCTGCAGCTGCTTTCTTAATAAGGCAACTTCTTCAGTGTCAGCTTTTTCAGATACTGCCGGTGCTACTTCCGGGTTTGGATAATGCTTCTTATACCATTTTACAAAACCGCGAACAGTATCACCATTTCTAAGATCATACTTAGCAGCTAGTTTGCCATAGCCAAGGTTGCCAGTCAGGTATTCACGGGCTACCGTGATCTTCAAACTGCTGTCATAAATCGAATCCCGGCCTTCTTTCTTTAGATTCATACTTGGGTAAATTTAAGTTACAGACTTACTACCCAAAACTGTAAAGCGATTTCAGGACGTGACA
>NZ_JARHUJ010000021.1 GCF_029223285.1 Paraflavitalea sp. CAU 1676
AAAAAGGTACTGTTTTAAATTCCAAAAAAATCTGAACTTTATATTTGACGAAGGAGAGCTTCAGTTGAGAGATTCGACGGAAGTTCATCTTGTGCAGGCAGGCTTATTGGCCTGCCTGTGTTTGAATCAAGGACTTCGTCCTTGTGACGAAGGAGAGGCTTAGTTTCCTGATTCCCGGAACTGTAGTTTTCCTGATAAGTAGAGTCATTTTTCCAGAGGGTATAGATAAGGAGGAGTATTTTTCTTTGCAGAGCTGTGGCGCCCACCATTTTACACTCTTTTTTTTCATTTATCCGGGTATAAACAGCCTTTAGCTGTTGGTTATACCTGGAAGCAACCAAAGCTGGAAAATGCAATGCTGCCCGTATTCTCCCATTCCCTTTTTTTGAAATTCTTGTCTTGCCTTTAATACTGGAACCTGATTGTTTCTCGACTATATCGTACCCTGCATAACTTGTCAGCTGCTTACCATTTTTGATTAATCTGAACCCTTGTGTTTCGGCCAGTATTATAGCTATGGTTATGAAGCCAACCCCTTTAATGGTTTGTATTTTATTCACTTTTTCCTCTAACCATTCTTCCTTTATGAGGAGTTGTTGTATCTGTGCTGCACATTTTACGATCTCATTATCCAGCTTCCTGATTATTGAGCGGGTAGAATCCAGAATGAATGCGAGTGGTTCATTTCCTGACTGAGTACTTTTTAGCCTGTTAATGAAGGCGGTACGTTGTATTTTAAGGTCGGTATACAGCCGGCAAAGATCCCTGAGTTCTTTGAAGATTGGGGCGGGTGGTTGCCACAATTCCAAAGGTCTTTCTGCTCCCATTCTGGCAATCGTACGAGCGTCCAGTGTATCTGTTTTTGACTTAATGTTAAGACTCTTTGCGTAATGCTTTACTTTGTTTGGCAATACAACTGAAACCGGCTGATTAAGTTTGGTTAGATGATACGCTAATGGCTCGTAATAAATACCAGTAGCTTCCATTACAAAGCAAATCTGTGGCAGTTTGTCTACTTGTTTACGAACCCATTTAATTAGTTGATTGAAGCCTTGTTTTGAATTGTCGAACTTCACAACTTCACTTAATTCAAACCGGCCATCGGTTTGGACCCGGCATAGGCAAGCTGTAAAACTTAGCTTGGCAATGTCTATGCCCACGCATTGACGAATAATTGCATTCATGACAAACGAGATTTGAAGGTTAATGACCTTGTTTTCTCCTTCGTCTTGCCTTTTAAATATTACACTTGCTTATCGCTATGGATAGCATTAAGTACTGTTCAGACTCTGAAGAAAATAAAAGGGAAATGGAGCATCCTTTTTTCCGGTATGGCAATAATGCCTACCTGGCCCCGCCCGTCTCATTTCCCTATAGGTCAATTTTCTTTAGCTTAACTAAGTTAAATTAACCTTGCTTAGTACAGTACAAAAGTAAAAGCCCCGC
>NZ_JARHUJ010000022.1 GCF_029223285.1 Paraflavitalea sp. CAU 1676
GGGTGTCTCAAAATTTGAGGCGCCCTTTTTTCTTTTATGGCGCTGTGTGGAGTTTTACTGTGATGGTCTCGGGATTGGGCAGTAGTTTAATGTGAGGACCGGTTAACTCAAGTCTTTGAGGGAGTAATTTCTTCGACTATGGCCTTTTTTCAGGCAACTTTCTTTCTGAGGTTGTGCGCCAGGGCCAGCAGGCCGGTCTCTATCGATACTTTTTCAATACCTCGGAGCATAAATCTTTTGAAGTGATGGTTGTGTTTGATGTTGGCAAACGCAGGTTCCGTATCGAAGCAGCGTTGTTTACGTTTTTGCAGGCCTCGCTTTGTCTTTAGCCGCTTTTCTGCTGCCTTTTTCAATCGGACATTGTTCAGGGACACTTCTATGATCCGATTTTCTTCCTGAGTATTGCAGACACCATTCAAAATGCAGCCTTTACAGTCTTTAGCCTGGTATTTATCCATAATCTGAGGATAGCCTGCTTTGGTTTCTACTATTGTCCAACTTTTGTGCTGCATAGGCTCACCTATCGGACATAAGAACTGGTTGTTTTCAGCATCATATTGCAATTGGTCAACTGAAAATGATTGTTTGCGTCGCAAAGTCTCATTTTGCATCCGGTCAAACTGATTGTACTTAATGTAAGCTGTTATCCTCTTTTTCTCCAGCCACTGATAATTTTGTTCGCTGCCATAGCCGGCGTCGGCCGTAATGTTTGCAGGCTTTTGTCCAAACTGTTCTATATGTTGTTGGACGTGACCAATGAGGGTGTTCGTATCGTTTGCATTCTGGTGTACGCTATAGGATGCGATGTATTGGTTATTGGTACTGATCTGTACATTGTAGCCAGGCTTTAATTGGCCATTTTTCATATGATCCTCCTTCATTCTCATGAAGGTTGCATCGTTGTCGGTCTTGCTATAACTACTCCTGTTTTCCCCTAGTATCCTCTCCTGCTGTTCGTATCTGTCCAAGGTTGCCGGCCAGTTCTTTTTGGCATAATTCAACTTTTGACGGACCTCTTTGCTTACGTCTTTATCCTTCAGAGCTGCATTGATACTGTCGATGGTCTGATTAACTTTTTCACTATCTATCTTATCGAAGCCAGAAGGGTCAGTGTCATTCAGTTCGAAAGCCGCTACCGACTGTGCATACTGCCACAGCTCGTTTAATTGCTGCTTCATCTTTTCCCGGTTGGCTTTCATAGAATTGCCCCACACAAACGTGTACCGGTTGGCATTGGCTTCTATTTTGGTTCCGTCGGTATAAAGCTCCTTAATACTTAACAGGCCCTCCTCGCAAAGCAACAGCACCACCTGGGTAAAG
>NZ_JARHUJ010000023.1 GCF_029223285.1 Paraflavitalea sp. CAU 1676
CTTTACCCAGGTGGTGCTGTTGCTTTGCGAGGAGGGCCTGTTAAGTATTAAGGAGCTTTATACCGACGGAACCAAAATAGAAGCCAATGCCAACCGGTACACGTTTGTGTGGGGCAATTCTATCAAAGCCAACCGGGAAAAGATGAAGCAGCAATTAAACGAGCTGTGGCAGTATGCTCAGTCGGTAGCTGCTAACGAACTGGATGACACTGACCCTTCTGGCTTCGACAAGATAGATAGTGAAAAAGTTAATCAAACGATCGACAGTATCAATGCAGCCCTGAAGGATAAAGACGTAAGTAAAGAGATCCGTCAAAAGCTGAATTATGCCAAAAAGAACTGGCCTTCAGCGTTGGACAGATACGAACAGCAGGAAAAGATATTGGGAGAAAACAGGAGTAGTTATAGCAAGACCGACCACGATGCAACCTTCATGAGAATGAAGGAGGATCATATGAAAAATGGCCAATTAAAGCCTGGCTACAATGTACAGATCAGCACCAATAACCAATACATCGCATCTTATAGCGTACACCAGAATGCTAACGATACCAACACCCTCATTGGTCACGTAAAACAACATATCGAACAGTTTGGACAGAAGCCTGCAAACATTACGGCCGATGCTGGCTATGGCAGCGAACAAAATTATCAGTGGCTGGAGAAAAAGCGGATAACGGCTTACATCAAGTACAATCAGTTTGATCGAACGCAAAATACAACCATCCGCAGTAAACAATCCTTTGCTACCGACCAATTAGTATATGATGCAGAAAACAACCAATTCTTATGTCCGATAGGTGAGCCTATGCAGCACAAAGGTTGGACAGTGGTAGAAACTAAAGCAGGCTATCCTCAAATTTTGGATAAATACCAGGCTAAAGACTGTAAAAGCTGCTTTTTGAACGGAGTCTGCAACACGCAAAATGGAGATCGAATTATAGAAATATCCCTGAATAATATTCGCTTGAAAAAGGCTGCAGAAAAGCGGCTAAAAACAAAGCGAGGCCTGCAAAAA
>NZ_JARHUJ010000003.1 GCF_029223285.1 Paraflavitalea sp. CAU 1676
CCTGTAAAGCTATATCCGTACAATCTGACAAACTGTAAAGCTATATCCGTATCATTGTGAACGACTGTAAAGCTCTCCCAGTAATAAGCTACCCACCTGTAAAGTTTTTTCAGTACAAGACATTCAGTTTGTGTGGGGTGATGGATCAGGTGTTCATCAGTGGTTGATCAGGTGTTTACCGGGAGTTAACCAGGAGTTACTCGGGAAGTACTCAGGAGGTACTCGCGGGTTGATCAGAGAATCATCAGGTGGTGATCAGGCCCTGATCAGGCCTTTATCAGGAGACTATCAAGGAACGATCAGGCAATGATCAGAGAATGATCACGGAAACCAGGTTTTGAGAGTTCGATTTCCGGGGGGGCTGGAGGAGTTTAGCAGGTCTTTAAAAAATAAAGTTGCGATTGGGCGGTTAGGTTTGAAGAGTTTTGGTGTTGTATATAGTAGTGGGTGTTGTGATATATTGCTATGCTTGATTTCGGAGGAGATTGAACGCGCGGCTGTGCAGGCGGTGTACCAGGTACAGGGAAAACGTGCGAATGGCTTTAATATGGAGAAGGTGTAGGTGGTCCGTCATTAACGGGTTTCAGCCTCCCGGCTAGCGGCGGACAAACAACGGAAAGGGACATATCCATCTATCTAACGGTATTGGCAAATATTTCCAGGTATTCACTCTGTTATTTCATTTATTTTCTGTAAAATCGGGGCGGGTGCTACAGTGTTGAAATTCAGGTTGCAGGATAGGCGGGTGGGCACTTTGGGTTGGACTTGGTCTGTGACTGAGGTGGCGAAGCTGTGTTTGTGAGAATTTCACTTTGGGGCCGTAATAGAGAGGAACTTGAATTGACTAAGTCCGTCAATCTCTCGATGCGCATTTGTATAATAAATCGTCAGGCCTTAGATATAGTTATACATTTTGCGCAATGCGCGTTTTGTATAACTTTTGCACTAAGTTATTTGTGAGCAACCCATTACATACATAAACCTGACGACAGTCCCTTTATTGTGGCAGCTGGGGAATGTGCGTATATTTATGAGTTAGCTGTAATGTTTAAAAGACCATTCACATACATGAAACCTGTTATAAAAAACTTACTTATAATTTCCGGAGTATTAATTGTTATGGTATTACTCTATTTAACTCTGACTTATTATTTGAAAGACTATTATTTAAAAGGGATAGCTAATAATAATTCATTTAAGAATAATGAATTTGGAGATTTTATTGGAGGAATACTAAATCCACTCTTTACATTACTATCGACAATTTCTATTATTTTTCTGACTTATATAGTGGCAAAAGGAGAAGACAACAAAGCTACTAAAGCTATTGAAACGCAGAAAAGAATTACACTCAATCAAATGAGACAATCTGCTTTTGAAAACCTAGTCCAAAAAACTAATCTATATGTTTACGAGCTTGACAAGCTTTCAGTTCATGAAGTAAAAAACAAATTCATGCAATCTGTTCTAACGAGTATGATTAAAAATGAAGAAAACGGGAAAGGCAGAGTGACAGTTTGGTTAATCATTTTAAATGAACTTGAAAACTTTACCCAGTATAAGTATCTGTTTTCAGAACTTTTTCAAAACGAAGATTTTAGAACAAAGCACAATGAATTTATCAAAGTCACAGCTAAACTTTCTCAAGAACAAGACGAGTTTAAGTTTGTAAATAGCAAGACCATTGGAAAGTATATCAATATTCAACAAGACTTCTTGACCTTTATTGGAAATTATATTTATTCGGAGTTTTAAACCAACACTACAGCTAACACGCGGTTTTCCGCAAGTGTGGCTGGACAGAAGTACAATGAGCAGTTATGAGCAGCTCAGCAGTGGTTCGGGCGGGACAAGCAAGCTTCAACTTTGAATTTTAACTTCAGCAATCAATTTCAATCTACAGACGTTCCTGGCAGACGGAATTCTAATACCACACCTGCGTAAAGCCGGCGGAACGTTGGCTGTAACTGTGCCAACCCTAAGTTCAACCGACTCAATAGTTTGACACTTTCAAAATGATAACCAGCAAGAAACTAAAAACTTGGACAATTATAACTCATGCTTTTATTCTCGTTGGTTTTGGACATGGCGGCGCATGCTTCCTGATTATTGAAGCTCTATGGTTCCCATATTTTACGAGAGAACCTTTTAGTTTAAGTTTAAATGCTCCATTTGAAAGTCATCTACCCGTGGTTGGCTTGACAACTTTATTGGGACAAATCGCTTTTATTATTTCAATCTTGAAAAATAAGTCGGAAATCAAACTGATTTTTCAAATTACAGGACTTGTTTTATTTTGGATGAGCATAGTATATTTCACTCACTATATTGACGAAGGTTACTCTATAGGCTTTTCGACAATAACTTGCCTTCCATTTATAGTTTGCACCATCATAACTTTTGTTGGACGGCCGATAAAAGGATTTTATAACTGGGTTCTTGACAAGTAAAACAGCTACAGCCAACATTGCATTGCCAATATGGTGGCTGACGAATAAATCCTGGTCGACATCAACACGGATGAACTGCAGTTCCAGCTTTCCGAATCACGGATCAACTTTGGATCTAACTTCAGCTCTATATCTTTACCCGGCTGACGTCCCGGCTGATGAATCACGGAATACCACCACATCGGCAATGCGTGGACGTTATGGGCCATATTGTAGACACAGCAAACAACTATGCTAACAGTACATTGGACACCCGTCAGTAAGACAAAGAACATATTGAAAAATGGAATTACAAAGTCTAAGAAAGGTCTTTACTGTTTTCCTTTGACAGGACATAAAGCAATAGACAGATGGTGGCTTTATTTCTTCAATCACTGCGGGGTTAGACAAAGAATGAAGTATAACGGTATTGTGTTTAGGATTAAGCAACAGGATTTACCAGCCTACTTCGGACATTGGATTGGTGCGACCAACCGAGACATTTTTAAAAAGGAAATTAAGACCGTCAAACAGCTTGGAGTAGAATTTAAGAACAACATTACTTGGCGACTTGGTGAAATGCTTGCACGACAGGCTAACTTGGGAAATGATATATATGACTTTGACCAGCGAAGTGAATTGCATTTGAAGTTGGCAGAACAAGAAATTGCCAAATCGCCAAAATCTCTTGCAGACAAACTTAATGACCTTGACTTTATGACTTTTGCCTTGGAAGACTATCAGATTGTTTTGACAAACTCAGTTCCCGCAGACAGGATTGTAAAACTCATTCCTCAAGGTGATGAATTTGGACGAGTAAAGCGATTGAAGGAAAAATACGGCACATAACACGGGTTTTGCGTCAGGCGGGCTGACTTGTAAACTTGAAGCTTTGTGCTTCTAATGAACCTTAGTAATAAATTGAAACTTTGTGCTCCGAAACCCGCCCGAACGCAAAGCCCGAAACCGTTATGCGGCATTCTATGACGACAGTGCAACCAACAAACAGATAATATAAAAATGACCATCTACGAAAAAATTCAAGAAGAAATCAAAGCGGACTACTACATCCAAAACTATTCTAACGATGGACAACGGTTTGTTGCTTGGTATTTATTCAACATTCTAAAACAGGACAGAAATCAAACCAAAGACGCTATTACGGACGGTGCTGACGATAAGCAAATTGATGCCATTGTAATTGACGATTACAAGCAGACAATTTTAATCATTCAAGGCAAATACATTTCAAAAGGACAAGTAGATGCAGAGCCATTAAGAGAAGTTTTATCTTCTTGGATGCAACTTAGAGATTTGGTGAGACTACAAACTGTCGCAAACGCCAAACTTCAAAGAAAACTTTCTGAAGTAGCAAAAGCATTTGAAGACGAATATGAAGTTTGCTTTGAGTTGATTACAACTGCATCATTGACCAGTTCTGCAAAGAAAGACCTTGAAACATTCCAAAAGCAACTGGCTGAAATTTCAGAAAACGAGGACTTTGATGCGATTATTTCGTTAGTTGACGAAGAAGAATTAGGCAGACGACACGACCTTGCTTTAGAAACAGACAATCCTCAAATAAACTATACGCTAAATCTTGCTGACAATAAGTTTATGGCGGTTGACATTGCAGACACAAAAGTTGTTGTCGCAGCCGTTCCATTGAAGGAGGCGGTTTTAATTCAAGGTATAAAGGACGGTTCATTGTTTCAAAAAAACGTTCGACAAAGTTTAGGTAGTAGTAATGCTGTAAATAAAAAAATTAGGCAAACAATATTAGGGGACAAACACAAAGACTTTTTCTTTTTTCATAATGGCATTACAGCTATTTGCAACAGACTTGAACTTAATGACAACAAACTAAAGCTATTTGGGCTAAGTGTTGTGAATGGTTGCCAATCTCTAAACACTATTCAAAGTTGCAGTGAAACAGCCAAAAAGTTAGACGATACTTTCGTTTTGTTTCGCTTCTACGAAATTCCCCAAAGAGACAGAGCAGATTTGATAAGTATTAACACCAACTCACAAAGTGCTGTCAAACCAAGAGATTTAAGAAGCAACGACAAAAGAGTGCTAAATCTTAAACGACTTTTTGAGCAAAAATACAATCAAGGTTATTTCATTACAAAGCGTGGAGAAATTGCACCTCCAGAGAAAGACAAAAATTTCATTATTGACCTATCGGACTTAGGAAAGTACTTAATTGCTTGGCATTCTCAGCGACCAAACATCTCTTACGGAGAAACAAAAATCTTTGACAAGTATTTTGAAATTCTTTTCAAGCGTGATTACAAGCCTGAGAACATTCAGAGCCTGAACAATTGGATGAAGGAAATTATGAAAAACTGGACAGACAAAAATCCACTTGGAATAAATGAAACATTGCTAACAATGAAAGCATACGCACCATTTCATCATCTGTATGCGGCATCAATGATATTCGCCATTGGCAACAACAAGTCCGACAGAGTTCCAACACCAAGCATCACCTGGGAAAATGCAAAAGCAAACGGCATGGTTGACCAAATTGTAAAAACGACAGGACGTTGTTTAAATACAGCTTTGAGAGTAGCATCAAATAGAAGTTTACCAAACAACACCATTTTTAGTCCACAGAATTGGATTAAGTCAAAGCAAAGTCTCAACGACATTAACGCAGCAATAGAACAATACATTGATATGCTGCCGACAATGGAAGGTGGCGAACAACAATATGAAAAACTTAAAAACACAATAACGATTGGACAGGAACAATTTGAATACAGACTTCAAGCAGAGTAGAGAAGAACGACCGCATAACAACGGTTTTGTGTTATGGGGGCTGACGTGCTCCGTAGAAGCATTTGTGCAATGTTCAGCCGTTGTGCTTCGCATGAACAGTATTACTCCCCCACAACGCAACGCCGCAACCCGTTATGCGATAAATAATTCACTTTATGAAATTTGAAAATAAAGTTTCTGGAAAGTTTACCGATGACGTAAATGAAAGTTTGCGCAAACTGATTTCGACATTGAATGAAAAAGCTTCGGCGCTTGTTCAAAAGGAGACACATGACTATACTCTATTTGCCTTGCGAGCCTTAGCTAGTTACACGGGAACACTTTTCGAACGCTTAATTTCGCATGAAGATTTCCCAATTGAATATAATGCGATCTCAGCTAGAAATCTTTTCGAAAGTTATTTGCTAGTAGCTTACATAACCGGTACACCTTCTAAAGGCAAAGAGTTTCTTAGTCAGAAAGCTTTTGATGAAATAGAAATCAATGAAGGTTTCTTAGCGCTAAAAATTGAAACCACATCTAAAGCAAGCATAAAAGCTATTCGAGATAGGATTCATTACATTAAAGAGTTAATGAAGGAAAATGATTTTACTCCTTCAAAACATTGGACTGTTAGTTACTTGGCACAGCAAACAAATAACAAAGTCGAGTATGAAGCTTTCTTCAAATTGTATTCAAAGTATATACACCCGTCCTCCTGGATCGTCAATAGTATTAACAATGAATACGACAACCCCGTTTTTAAAGATATTTTCATTTCGCAAGGATATATTTTTACAAATCGCATAATACAGCTCATTTCGAAATACCAAGATCAGCAAACCATCGCCTAACACGGGATATGAGCAAAGACAAAGTGCGAATATAATTTGGAATAAGAACTAGACAAGAAAGGACTTTACCGTAACCTCTACAACTAAGCCGAACGCCCACCATGGGGGTGCTGCAATGCTGGCTGACGAATAAATCCTCATTTACGCAAGTTTCTCTATAATTTCCTAGCACCCAATAGGGGGAGGATCTCACCACCCATTAAGACCCACCCAGGGCCAGCAGTCACTCTTAACTCCGCCCGAAAAATAAATATTGCTTTCCTTTAGTACACCAACCCGGTTTTGTTGTTTCTATAATAAAGGATAAGGTTTAATGGTTAACGAATTTGATTAGTGTACGCCCTGCGTGTCAACGCGGGGCTTTTTCGATGTCAGGGGGCAAACCTGCGGGTTTTGTCCTGGATAACGGAGATACGGGAAGCCGTAATTTCAATGCCCCCCTTGTTTTGGCCGCTGTTTTCGATGTTGTTGAACAGGGAAAGTCTGCCTTCAACCACCACAGCCTGGCGGCGGGCGAGGTGCTTGAAGCATCTTTCGGCGATATCATCATAAATGACCACATTGATGGCCAGGGTTCCTGAAAACTGGTGGCCTTTGTGGTTGCGGTGAGCGCACTCGACCATAACGGTGCATTGAACCCAGGTACCGACTTTTTTATCCTTGTGGATGGTGGGCGTGCCAAAGAGGTGCCCGGTGAGGTGTACTTTGTTGTCGTGCATGTTGTTTGAATGTTGAGGTAATGATAGAATTGCGGAAGAAGGGTAGGGGCCTGCACATTTGCTACTTATTCCCGGCATGGAAGTGCCACGGGTAATCTTCGGGAAACAGTTCTTCGTAGTCTACTTCGGCAAGTGTTTCGGTCCTGATCTTTATTTTGACCTTGTATCCTTCGCTGGCGGGGAACTTTTCGCCAAGGATCTTGTTCAGGTCTATGAACCATGTGGCGTAGCGCCTGGTAACCGGAATAGTGCTAAACAGGTGCACGCCATGTAGGGAAACGGAGAAATGAAAGTAGTCGCTTCGTGCCAGGTTGTAAAAACGTACGTCTTTGAGGTCTCTCATAACTGTAGGAAGATGTGTAGTTAAAGAACAGAATTGATTATTGACGGTCAAGTCGGGTAGCGGACTGGGCCTGAATACCGGTTGCGTCGCCATCATGGAGTTGCTGCAGATCGTCTTTCAGGCGGTATATACCCTGGAAGGCATACCAGGCTTGTTCGCAAAAGAAGAGGGTGCTGTTGCGCTCTGATTGGGCTTCGAAGAACCCCTGACTCTCTGTGAGGGCGCAAGCCGCCAGTCGGGATAAATGGAGGTGTACTTCATCGAAGGAGAAGCTGCTGAAAAAGGATTGGATAGCATCGGCGGCATTGTGGGGGCGGGTATTACCTTCCGTAATGCTGAGCCCCTGAAATGGTGAATCCATGGCGTTTTGTTTTTTAAGGTGAGGAATAGGCAGCCTGTTCTCATGCGGGCATGAAAGTGAAATATGGATCGATGGTTGGGAGTGATGGTGCCGGGTATTTCACCGGAGGACTGGTAGATAGAAACGTATTGGAGATGCCTGTAAACGGCCAGATGTGGAAGATCGGTGCGCGGGCGAAAAACCACAGTGCGGGCCTCTGCTTACCCTGTCTGAGGCCGTTGGAAGCCTGTACACAGATAAGAGAGAACCCGCACTGTGGGTGAGCGGGCTCTTCACTTTTCATCTCGTGTACAAAATTTCCAACGTTTCAGACAGAGAATCCAAGCGAATAGCTTCAATAAGTTGTTTGAAGTTATCGCAAGTTATGGTATATTACTTTATGGCATAACCGTTGTTTGATGCAATATATGTAGAAAAATAACAATGAAAGACATGTATGGCATTGTTTTTTAAAAACTCTTTATTACCTGGCGAATATGGAGCGACAAGTGAAGATTTCACCCATTGAACAGCATGTAATAGATTTCGTTAAGAAGCTGCGAACAGAAAGACAGCTAACGCAAACAGACATTGCCGATATAATCGGCGTAAGTAGAACCTTCGTTACCCAAGCAGAAAATAAGAGTGAAGCAGGTAAGTATAATTTGAGGCACATCAACGCCCTGGCTGAACATTTTGGGATGTCGCCGAGGGAATTTTTGCCGGAGAGGGCGGTTGCGGAAAAACTATAGTTTGAATCCTCAACAACCCACTATAACAACTCTAAGACGATTTGATTTAAGGTAATAAACAGCCCGAGGATAGAAGCTAATGGAAAGGGCTAAATCAATTCCTGAGAGCATCCGTAAAAGAATCCTAGCATCTGCTCCATTTTTTCATTTATTTTCTGTAAAATCGGCCCCGATTATACCGAGGTAAATTCAGGAGGGAAGGATACCTAGGGATCGAATTAGATTGATTTTAGCCTGTGACTGAAGTGGCGAAGCTAATGTTATGTGAGTTCCTTATTTCGGCAATGATAGTACAGAATACGAGTTGGTCAAGACGATCAATTTCACGGTGTGTATTTTGTATAATAAATCGAGGGACCTCGTATGTAGCCGTAAATTATGCGCAATGCTTATTTTATATAATTTCAGCGCAAAGATATTAGACGATACCCCTTGAAAACCACACCTCTAGCAACTGTCCATTCATTGCTGGAGCTAGAGAAATGTGCGTACATTAATGAGTTAGCGACTATTCTATGACGGAGTTCAAAAAAATATTTGACATTGTCTTGAAGGTGACACCGTTCGCCTATATCCTCGGCTTTTTTGTTATTAATGGCTATCTCACAAATTATAACTTCTCCGAGTATAATATTTTGAACTTAACTTTTTTAAAAACTGGCATTCTACTAATTACTCTTTTGACCCTCGTTATCCTTTCCATTTACTTTTGCTATAGGCCAGAAACCATGTCTGACGATCTTAGAAAGTCTTGGCCTTCGATTTTATTAGCGACTTACATTTTACATATTCTGGTTTTCTTGATGACTCCAGTCTTTCTCGAAAAAAATACAATGTTCGAAAAAAATCCGACATGGTCTTTGGCAATTATTCTACTGAAGCTTTTTCTTGTGCTTTATATGTTCTGGGCATCATATAAGAAGCCTCGTAATACATGGTCAATTCTTATCATTTTAGTTCCACCATTAATATTAATGGGTGTTATTATTTACATCTATTCTCAATATAATTCAGCAATTTACTATTTATGGATCGGCATTTTGATTATTGGAGCAAAGACAGCGTTAACC
This sequence comes from Paraflavitalea sp. CAU 1676, assembly GCF_029223285.1. GTDB lineage: Bacteria > Bacteroidota > Bacteroidia > Chitinophagales > Chitinophagaceae > Paraflavitalea. The sequence continues at coordinate 9,271 of NZ_JARHUJ010000003.1, forward strand.
ATTGGTGACATTGGTGACAATAATTATAGGTTAGGTATGACTCAAGATGTAATATTTCTGATCGTTTTCGCTTTTCTATTTGGAAAATATTTCTATCCGAAAATTCCGACTAAATATGGCGGAGGAGCTCCCTACAAAATTGCCTTGACAGACAAACCAAATTTACTTTTTGATTCAACTATTAGGAAATTGGATACATTTTATGTGATTTACGAAAATGACTCGAAGTTTTTTTTGCTGAATAGAAATCAAATGGTATTTAGCCAGGAGAAATCTGAATTAAAAACATATATCATTCTCAAAAACAGCCGCTAACATGGAATTTTCCCCAATCGGAATTAACTGTCCGTTAGCGGCAATGCTAACATAGTCCCTGACTAATATGAAAATCTTTTTGAGTTCAACAGCCTATGACTTGGTCGATTTCAGGGCTATGATTGTCGACCTCTTGGAATCAAAAGGTCACGAAGTTCTGTATCATGAAAGCCCAACTTTTCCTGCCAGAAAATTGGGACTTCATTCTCACGACCAATGTATTCTAGCAGTTGAACAATGCGACCTTGTTTTATGCTTAATAGACAAGAGATATGGCGGACGTTATGCAGGTGCATTTGTAGATAGATTTAAGGACCAGACTTTTAAAGTAAGGGGTCTTGATAAAAATGAAAAGAAAAAATCATTTGAAATAACTATTCCAGCAAAAGACTTAAGTATTACTTGGTGCGAATTAATTACAGCCTACGATACAAAAAAGTATGTTATCACATTTTCAAGACAACGAATTTTGGATGAAAAAGAAACTAGAAGAGCAAATCAACACCTAAAAACATTCAGACCGGCGTTTGCAGAAAGAAATGAATTATTTGATTTAATTGATTGGATAACAAAACAACCATCAAGCAATTGGATTGCTTCATTTAATACAATCGTTGACTTTAAAATAAAGCTGGAGAAATGGATAAATGAACTTGAGAAAACAATTATTCCTGACCCAAAACCCAATTTGCTGCCAACTGAAAAAAGAAAAATTGGAATAATTGTAGAAGGCGAAGTTGACAGATATGTTATTAATAAGCTTATCTCATCACAGGAATTTGACGCTGATTTTGCTATAATTCCAACGTATGGCAAATACAGAATCCTAAATGAGTTCAAGACAATTGTAATTCCTTACCTAAACATTTTCGACAAAGCATTTATTCTTTTAGATTCTGACACAAAATCGCCATCTAGAATTTCAAGTTTAAAGAAACGTTTAGCGGCGCTCATTCCATCAAAATATTCATCAAAAGTGAAATTTGTTTTAGCTACACCTTCTATAGAATCATGGATTATTGCAGGACTGAATCCCGAAATGTATAGGGAGTTTAATGGAAAGATTGACAAGGATACGTTTACCCAATTATTAAATATTCCGTCTGTCAAGAATGTAAAACAAATTTTGGAAACTGAATATAATCCATTGACAGCAATCGAGATAGACAAAGACATTAGAGAATTTATGGACAACATAAGGAAGGCAATTGAGGCAAAATAACCCAGCTGATAGCTGTGCGTTGGCAACATCGTGGACGAAGACCATTTTTTTTATCCACTAATCAGTTTCGGTTTCTGCAGACGAGTAACACAAAGCAGCAGAATAAACAAGAGGCTTTAGTACCATTAATCACCAGCAGCACCGAACAGTTAGAGCAAAGTATGTCGCCACATCGCCGTTTCATCAACGTTAGCAGCGATTGCTTTTACAGCACATTAAATTTACTTAAATGACCGAACTACGACACTATATCTTAGAATTCGCAACAATCATTGTTTCATTATTTGCGTTCTATTTACTTAAGAATTATTGGCCAAAATATTTCGAGAGAAAAGCTGAAAATCAAGCAACAAAAGAAGATATAGGAGAGATAACTGAAATCATAGAACATATCAAGTCCGATTTAGCTAAGCAAAATGAGTTCTTAAAAGCCAAACTATCATTAGCTAACCAGCATAAGCTTAACTTAAAGTCTGCTGAAAGAGAAGCAATGCTTGAATTCAATAAACAAAAGTCTGCTTGGATATATTCGCTACTCAGATTCTCATTCTATAAATATCATCTTGAAAACTACAGAGATATCAACCTTGCAGTTTTAGACAATCAAAAAAGGCAATACGAATATGACCTAGCAGCCGCACATCTAACTCTATTTACACATGACAACGAATTCATTGGTTTAAAATCAAAGCTAATTGATGAAGTTCTCGAATTAGACAAAATACTTTTCAACACCATTTACGATCTCTTCTTATCATTTTCAAGAGCAGAATTGAATCTAAATCTGGAAAAAGATCAGCCTTCTGAGCAAGCCAAAATTAGATACACCCTCAATGAAGAGTTGATATCAATTATTACAAGGCATAAAAAAATAGCAGAAAAACAGTTTGAGAAAGTAAATCGTTATGATTTACTAATGAGAGAATTACTTTGTAATCGATTAAAAATCCTTGAAGATGCAACTATCGCTAACGCAGTGGGTAGTATTTCATAATTCATAATCGTGCCAGTGTCTTGTTCCAAGTAGTGTAAACAATTATCCCCTCCGAAACTTTATTTATGCCAACATCCAGTTTAGCTCTATGAACAAGATCAAGAATTAATCAACCAACTTATAAGTATTTCTTTATTCATTGAAAGGTACAATTCAACAACATCAGCAGTAACGTCCAGAGGAAAAGGAATTCTCTTTTTATCAGACTGAAATAAACTTCCGTGAGCAACAAAGGATCGGAACTTAGGATAAAAATCGCTTTTAATCTTTGTCAAAAACTCATTTCGTACCGGATAGTATTTATCAAACAATTCGACAATAAGCTTGCTGCTACTTTTACCTTCTGCAACGAAAGACCCGCAAGATTTACAATAATACCCCTCTTTAGATTCAACAATTGACATCATCATCTCCTTGGAAATTTTTTCATTCTCAAAACTCCTCTCCATAAACTTATTCAGAATAGCATCTTTTAGTTTAACAAAATGAATATTGCTTTCTTCACAAACGCCGCACTTTTGGGGCTTTTCATACTTGGTTAATTTCTCCAACGACATTCCAATAAAAACACATGTTGCCGACACTGATTGCCTTAGTTCTCTACTTGCCTTACAATACCAATACATCGACTCATTAAATATTTCTCTTTTATCATCGAATGCTACGCTATAATATTTATCGATCGCGCAAATAAAATAATCAGGAATTCTAAATCGATAATCGCCTATTGATTTAATACCAAATGAATACTCACCGACTCCTTCTATTTTAATTGGCTCAAATTGTGACGTATTTGAAAACTTATCACTGGTCAATTGATCCGTCCTAAAAAAGTACCCGTTCTGCAGAAGCTTTGATTCGGCAGGACCGTCTTGTTCAACAACCCAACTCCAATTTGAGTAATTTTCAAGGCTAAAAGAGTTGCTTAGAAGCGTACTAAATAAGCAACAATAATTCTCTCTCAGTTTAGATACAAGAGCCTGATTGGCAAAAACATCCTCAAAGCCGTCATATTTATACTCTAAAATGAAAGGATGCAAGTTCATGAGAACGCTGCCAGCCTTTGGCGCATCGTCGGGAACTGGTCGAATTTGGAATCTATCTTCAAACTTAAAAAATCCTAATACAGGAGAGCTACAAAATAGAACTACATGCCCAATCAACTTCTTTTTTACTTTTACCAATTCAATTCGCTCGCTAATTCGGGTTCTTATTTCCTCAATCATATTTACAGATACTATATTCACCAACGTATCTTTTCCATCATAATAAATAGTCAATGATGAGTTTACATCAAAGCTATATAAAACACTATCAGAACCACGTAATATGCGGCTTTCACCAAGGCACACTAAGATTATTTCATGTAGAATGTGTTTTTCCACATTCTTAGCGACTTTCAAAAGTTCAACTTCATTTTGCATGTTTCAACTTATTTAACTTTTTCTATTCTTTATATCATCTTACTTAAAGATCCAATAGCGGACAAAGAATACCATCAAGAATTTTACTTCAAAGATAATGTCACTCACAATATTCTACCAACATGATGGCATTTGCAATATTGGCTTTTCTGTACGGAAATCTACCATAGGATAGGCTCTCTTCCAAGAACAATTTTCCTCGCCACCAACAAAACAGGCCCACCACAATCCTAGATCATGGTGGGCCTGCCGAAAGCCCAGTCCTGTGCCGACCTGCTTTCTATGGTATCCGAAACCCCTACTAAAATGCTATTGCTTAAAGAATGGCTTCACCGCCAGCACGCTCTTACCACTCTCCACCGTCAGGAAGTACTGCCCCTGCATCAGCGCCACCGCCGACATCGTTAGCTTGCGGCCCGTACTCAGCTTGTAATCCTTCACCATCACCACACGCCCCCGCGCATCCGTGATCTTGATCAGCAACTGCTCCTCCCGTATCGTACCCCCCAGCACCACCCGCAACTCCTTATCCACCGGGTTCGGCATCAGCTTCACTGAGGTATTCGTCACGTCGTCCAGGGAGGCAGTGCGGATCTCCGAATACCTATAGCGCTCATCCAGGTCGATCTGTTTCAGTCGATAGTAATATTTCAATCCGCCCATTACATTCTTATCTGTCCACTCATACGTGCCGCCATTCGCGCCCTTGGCCGGCAGGGTAGCCACCCGCTTGAAGTCGGCGCTGTTGCGCTCATCCGCCCGCTCTATGTCAAAGCTCTTCGCATTCTCCTCATGGTCCGTTACCCAGCTCACCAGGATAGAACTCTGCTGCGCCTGCGCCTCGAACTTCACTAAATTCACCGGCAACGCCACCAGCGTAGCACTGGCCACCACCGTAGGCGTTACATCCGTTAAGCTCACGCCCAGGTTGGGCTCCGTCGTGATATCAAACCCGGTCTCCGCTACCTCGAAGGTGCCTGTGCCAATACCCGTAAGGGTGTTGCGTACCGATAGCAGCTCTACCCAGCCATTCAGTGCCCAATCGGCCGGAAACAGAAAGGGCGTGATACTGGCCGAAAACGCCTGGTAATGAAAGGCCCCCTTGGTTTTGCGGATATCGCTCTTCACCACATGGAAATTCGTGGTGAGCGTATTCAGCAGGTCTACATTGTAGGTCGACTGCCACTTGAGGCCAAATACCAGGTCGGTCACAAAATCGGCTGTCGTAGGTGCCGTACCCGCCGTGATCCGCATTTCGACCCCCACAAAGCCGCCGCCCTTGTTCACGGCCCTGATCTCGTAGGTCTGAGCCTGACCGCCCTTAGCGAGCAGCACAGCGAAAAGAAGGATGATTACTTTATTGCTCATGATGCACTATTGTTCAGGTTAAGGTAATTGTTGTGTTACGATCCGGTTGGGTGTTGGTAATCCAACTACGCCCAGCACCACGTTCTTATCATTGCCAGCCCCGTTGTACTTCACCGATCCATCCATGTTCACATCCGTACGGTGGTATATGATGAGTACGTTATTGCTCGTCGTTAATCCCACCTGGCTCAGCACCGCATTCTTGTCATTGCTGCCGCCATTGTAGCTCACCGTGCCATCGCCGTTCGCATCGCCCGACCAGAGGGTCATTACTCCGCCTTGGTTGTTCCGGGCATCCGTACCCCATACCGCCGTAGCCGGCGCCGTGAAGTCGATCGCTGTAGGCGTTGTACTGTTGAGCGTTACCGGCGCCGCCGTCATCACACCCAGGTGGTTCCTGTGGCGCACTACCAGGTAGTAGCTGCCATCGGCCACATTAGCAAAGGTTACGGGCGACCAGTTGTTGAGGTCCACAATGCTGCCGTTTCTACGCAGCAGGGCCGAGCGCGCTGCCACCACCTGTGCCGGGTTGCCGCTATTACGCAATTCGAGCCATATCCAGTCCACGATCGCCGTGTCACCGGTCGTAGTTAAGTGAATCGGGCTGATGCTCGCTGCCGGGGCGCCAGGCGTGCCAAATCCGAGGGCAGGGTAGGGATCCGTAGCCGGTACCAGCGATTTGCTGCGCAGGCTGTCCTGCATCAGTCCGCTCGCCGCCACAAAGGGTCCCTGCAACAATGCCTTGGCCTGTACGATCAAGCCCGTGGTTACAGCACTTACCGAGATCCGCACCACATCGGTATGGATGAGGTTGCCGTCACTTACTACCAGCAACAGGTCGTAACTCTTATTCTGATTGGCCGCCGTTACCACAAAGCTTGGCTTGGCCAGTGTGCTGTCATTGAGCGTGATGCCCTCAGGCGCTACCCAGCTATACGTGATCGCGTCCGCATCAGGATCGCTGGAGGCCGAACCATCGAGCACTACCGTGGTGGGCGCCGTTACCGATACATCGGTGCCCGCATTGGCTACCGGTGCACGGTTGGTAGAGAGTACCGTCCAGTTTACCGTTACCAGTCCATCGCCCGACTTACCGCTGCTGTACTTGCTGAACGGCGTGGCGTTGAACGTGAGCCTGTATGCTCCCGGTGCTATGCCTGCCGTACGCAATCCGCCTACATAATACATCGTATCATTTTGCGGATGTATAAAGACACCGGTGGTCGGTAAGGCTACGCCATTGCGCGTGAGGTATACCGCCGTATCGAGCCCCGTACTGCTCAGCAGCTTCGTGGCAAACTTGATGCTGATGGTATCTGCCTGCCTTGCCATGCTGGTATCGTTCTTCAGCTGCCAGGCCGCCGTGAGCGGCACCTGGTCTACAAACAATTGCAGATCGGCCGTATCCACCCCGCCATTCGCCCCGGTGGCCAGTACACGGATTCCCGTGTTACCACCCGTGATCAGCGTTACCGGTACGGATTGGTTGCCCGCCGTAAGGTTGGTGAGCGTAGTGAGTACGCTTTCGCCACCCAGGTCGGTTTGCGACACTTTCACTTCCGCCGCATCGGCACTGAGGTTGAACTTCACCTGCATCGACTGGCCGGAGGTGATCAAATCCGTATTGCTGTATCCCGCATCGGGCGTTACTGCCAGGTTGGCGATGGTGATGAGCGCAGCGCGGTTCACCGTCCAGGTAATGGTTTGTGTTCCCGTACCCGCATTGCCCAGCGCATCCCGTACCTGCGTCATATCGATGGTGAACTCATAATCGCCATCCGGATAAGTGACCGTGCCGAAGCTGCCGGCTGTCCAGTGTTGCAGATCGGTATTCGAAAGCTGTGCAATATTGAGCGGCTGCAGGGCTCCGTTGTACTTGAGCGTGAGCGCGCCGATATTGAAGCCTATTACATTTTCATTAAAGGCTATCGTCACATTCGGCACATGCTGTGCATCCAGGCCACCAGCGGTCGATTTCTCGAGTTTCACCAGCGTTGGACCAGCATTGTCTACCGTTAAGGTTACCGACTGTGTGGCTACACCCGCTACCTGCGTAGTGGATTTGATATTCGGCAGATCTACCGTGAACACATAAGCACCCGGTGTGGTCATGATATGGCCAAGGCCCGAGAGGTAGAACACCTTCTTATCAGCCCGGATACTATCGATCACTACACTGCCCGGTTGCTGTACGCCATCTTTAGTGATGATGAACTTAGCCGGTGTGGCCGTGGTTTCATCGATCGGCAGATTGAACTGAACATGTATCGTATCGAACGAGGCCGCCATCCGGCTATCCGGTATCGCCTTAAAGGCTTCTACCATCGGCACGTTGAGGAACTGCGACCAGGTAACGTTCTTACCGGTTTGGCCCTTTGTACCATACAGGTCGGCCACTTCGGCGCTCTGCACCGTAAAGTTGTAGAAGCCATTGCCGGTGGTGAGGGCACTGAGATCGACCTTGAAGCTGGCCGTATCGAGCTGCGTGATGACTACCGAGCTGTTGATGAGGTTGGCGCCGCCCTGGAAGGTGAGCGTCATATCCTCTTTGGTGAAGGTTGCCGCATCGATGGCCTTATTGAACACCACCACCAACTCTTTCACCTGTAAAGGCGATACCTGTGTGGGCGCTCCGTTGATGCTTACAATTTCCGGTATTACCGTACTCTTCGCTTTCCACTTCACGGTATAGGTTACTGCACCAGGCGCGGCAAACGTATCTACAAAATGGAACTTGTTCTCGTACACCGGCGGGTTGCTCACCGGCAGGGTCACAAACGTGAGCCAGGCATTGTTGAGCGGTATTACCTGACCGTCGCTGCGCGTTACACTTTCCAGTTCCCACAGCCTGTTGCCCGGATCGTTGAGCTTGATATAGTTCCAGCCAATTACACTCGGTGTTACCGTCAGCGTATTGGTGAAGTTGGGCGCTGTGAGCGTGCCTGTGAAGGCGCCCGATGTGGCCGGACTCACCTTCGCCGTTTTTTGCCCTTGCGAGAAGTAAATGATATCGGGCTCATCGTTCACGTCGAACAGGTCATTGACCAGGAAGTCGGTGATGCCGTCATCCAGCGTTCCGTAGGCCTTGATGCTCTTCGTGAGCTCGTGCAACTTGATGCCCTTCACCAGACTGAGATCGGGATTGCCAAAGCTGTTGGCATGTACCACACTCGCTTCATAGCTCACAAACTTACCGAGCAGTGAGCTGGTGAAATACCACTGACCGATCCTTGATGTAAGGGCTGGTACGGTACCGAAGTTGATATCTGTAACCCCCAGGTTCTTCGGCTGCCCTTGCAGATTGGAACCGATGAGGTTGAAATTAACAGCCAGTCCTTTTTCGTTCTCGATGATCTTGGGTTGTGCCGATGAGATCATCATGTTCACGGCCGGTCCGTACCCATGGTTCTCGACCATCACCGCCAGTTCGGCCGGTTCGGTAGGTTCGATGGCCGGTGAGGTCAGCGGATCATCGCCCATGATATTGCGTTGCATAAAGTAATGCAGCATCAGATTCGGGCTCGGGTTCACCGTAAGCGGCACTTTCGAGAGCGGCATGTTCACCATCGCTTTCGCGTACGGATCCCAATACCTTACATAACCCGCGAAGTTGTACACTTTCGGTGCTGTTGGTGCTGCACCAATTTCTGGTATGAAGAGGAACTTCACCATGCCACGCTGCTGAGCATTGATAGCGCCTGTACCGGTTACATTGGCCAGGTTGCTGAGGCTCTTGGTTTGAATTTCGAAGAGGCCATTGCTCGGCACGCCGTTCTCGTCTGTCACCTGGAGCACTACAGAGAGTGAATCCATTTTATCAGTTGGGTGACCGTTGAAGATATCCAGCGTTCCTTCGAAGGCTTCACGGGTCATGGTGAGCTTTTGGCTGAACTGTACCGTTACAGAAGCACACACAGCCTGCTTGCCATTTACATCGAGGGCTACATCGAGGTCTTTACGCACGTTGATATACATATCATCGATGCTGTGGTAGCCGCGGTCGATGGCGATATTGTGATAGTACCCGATCGAATCGCTCCAGGTCTTCACGTTGGTCCAGTTAATGATATTAGGGTAAGTAGCATTGGGCAAATACACTCCCTGACTTCTTGCATACACCGAGGTGTTCCACCTGGTGAAGAAGGCCTGCAATACCGCCGGTTGTATATCGTAGCCCTGCATAGCGGCCAGTACGGCGGCCTGCTTGTCGGCGCGGATAGAATCTACATTCGAGATATACGTGCCGATCATCGGCTTGATATCGCGCCAGGCGTCCGTCTTCAATATATCGCCCATGTATTCTACCGACCATTTATCGCGGAGCGCATAGGCCTTTGTTACCAGGTCGATATCATCCCTGATCTGCACAAATACCGCCGGTATCTCTGCCGCTTCGCCACGGGCATTGTTCGCTTTCCGGCTACCAACACCCGTACTGAGACAGGTACTGATGGCCTTGGCGATCGCCTGCGCACACGCTATCGGAGGCGGTGTAGGATCGGGCAGGAAGCATTTCAGGTAATCGAGCCAGTTTCCGTTCTCATATTTGGTATCGATGATACAGGTTAAAGGTCCACCGATGGAACCACCCGGCACACCACAGCTGAAGGCTGCAGCGATCATATCATTGATACACTGTACGCAGCTCTTCTTCTCTTCGGTATACGCCGGTGTGTTGCCGCCGGGGCCTGCACCAGGTAATTCGCAGAAGGAGCAGGGTATGTTGAAGTAGAGGCCATTGCCACCATAGGGCAGGGAGCCACCACCCACACCCAACTCACCGCCACCCTGGGGACCACTGCTACAGGTGCGGCCGGTATAGTTGATGAGCGTACCGATCTTTTGCCACAGGCCGGTAGATATCTCACACTTGTACATATAGAGTACAAAGGTGAAGTCCTGGCAGGTGCCGCCATTGGCGGTGCGGGCATCCATACCCAGCTGGTTGGCCAGCGACTTGAGCGACATGCCCATGCGACCACCAGCGAGCGGTGTACCGCGGCGCTTCATGATCACCGGTACTTGTATGCTGCTTTGCGCCGCCAGGTTGGCCGTTTGGTAATTGGTGATGAATTCATATTCCACATCCCCCTCGGGCAGGTGCAGTTCTACATTCTCTGCCGCAATGAGGCCATGGTTGGTCAATGTTACGTTGAAGGCATAAGTTTCGGTGCCACTCAGTTGCGGCATATCCTTCGGCATATCGATGGTCACCACCGGCATGGGCACATGCGTTTCGAACTTGGTGGTGAGCGTTACATCGTACTGATCCTGTATACCGGTGGGCACAACCGTCCAGCTAAAGGTAATAGCCTGGTAGTTGATGAACACACTGGCACTGGTGGTTTCCCCGGCGTTCACCGTAATGGTACCCTCATAAGGCAGGTGTTTCTCCTTGTTGACGGTGATGCGGTGTTTACCCTGTGGCAGGTTGCTGGCATTGAAGAAGCCGGTAGCATCCGTATTGCCCTGGGCATATATTTCGCCGGTGAAGTAGTTCTTGATCACCACCTGAGCGTCGGCCACCTTTGGCGCGCCTTCGCTGTAGTACGTGAACTGGTTGGTGACACCTACTTTCACAGCACCGGTAGAAGTAGATTTCTTCTCGAACGTGAATGGTACGTTGAGCGTATTGCCATTGGTGGCCTTCACCACGATGCTGCCATTGATGGGGTAGTTGAAAGGCACTTCATCGAGCGCCCTGAACTTGAGCACCACCAGGGTAGTATCGCCGGTAGTAATGCCGGGCAGCGTAAGCGGTGTTACACTGCTGAGCCAGTTTACCTGCGGCAGGGCCACCGTGATATTGCCGGTATTGCCTGCACCGCGGTTGATGACCATCAGCGTGGCTACGCGCTCGCCGGTGGCCTGTGCTACCGTAACATCGAGCTTATTGACATCGCCCACAATATAGGCCTGCTGTGCCTGGCAGAAGTATACCAGGTTCACGGGCTGTATGGTGCCTTCGGTGGCTACCGCATTCAGGTTGGCCAGCTCATAATAATTGCCGTTGGTGAGCACGGTGCCTTTGATCTTATAACCCAGCTGTATGGTGGCATTGCCGGCCAGTACCGCTACGGTATCGAAGGTCATGGTAGCGCCACTGGGCAGGGTTACCGGTTTGAGGGTAAACTGTGCCAGCGATTTGGCGCTGAGGTTCTGTACCGGGAAGGTACCGGTGATCTGTTCGTTGAGCGTTACTTTAAACTGTGGCGGTACGCCATTGTTGACCAGCACGCCGATGATATCGAAATTATCCTGCTCGGCCGTGAGTTTGAGGCCGGGATAGCTGGCGCCTACGATATAATGACCAGCTTCGGCAGCCAGCGGCACAAACTGTACGCTGTAGTTGCCACTGGCATCGGTAGTAGCGGTGAGTTCGCGGCGCAGGCCATTCGTGATCACATATACTTCCACTTTAGAATTGGCAGCGGGTGATCCGTTGGTCTTCGTCGCTACACCAGTTATCGTGATGCCGGCGCCTTTGAGGAACCAGGCCGCAGCCACATTGGCGGTTACTGTATAATCGGGATTGATGAATACCGCGAGCGGGTTGGAGGTATTGTTCGTGGTGAGCAATTCTTCCATATCCAGGTCGGGATTCACTTCATAGATGAGGTTGTAGTTACCAGGCAGGTTCGGCATCTGCACAGCATTGGTGATCTGCGCGCTCTGACCAGCCGGTATCGATGTATTGAGCACATCTTCGGAGATCAGCGAATCGGCCAGGTCATACACACCATCTTTCGACAGGTAGCCGCGCACTTTGGCGCCCGCAGGGGCGGTAGAGAAGCCTGTATTAGTGACCGTGAGCTGGTAATTGAATACGCTCATGGCCTGGATAGTGGTATTGTTGAGTTTAACCAGCGGCACCTGCAGATCGGGCTTGTTGCGATCGCTCACAATAACCCAGATGGTACCGGTAGCAAATCCATTGGCCGTAGCCTGGATGTACACTTGCTGGTTGCCATCGGCGAGGTTGTCGTTGATGGTGGTGATGGGCACATCTACATACGCTGCGCCGGCCGGGATTACCACGGACGGTGGCACGGTGGCCTCATTCACATTACTGGAAGTGAGGTTCACGATGAGGCCGCCGGTAGTGGCCGAGTTGCGGGTGATGCGGACGGTGCCTGCATTGGAGAGGCCTTCGGGCAGCGTCAATACAGGAGCTGTGATGGTAATGGCCTGTCCGTCGTTATCGCTGATGCTGAGGTTGGCACTTACATAGCCGGCCGTAGCGGGCGGTGCACTGCAACCACAGGAGTTTACAAATACGGAAGCGGTGATGGTAACCGTACGCTGACCATCGGCCAGTGAGTTGTCGATCACCCCTACGGTGAAGGTCTTTTCATTTTCGCCGGCAGCGAGTGACAAGGTAGCCGGCATTATCAATGTATTGGGAAGGTTAGCACCGAGATTCACGGAGAAGGCTGCATTGGGACTGTTGGCTGCACGCCTGAGCGTGGCCTTGGTGGCGAATGCACCCGCACCTTCGGATACGAGGTTGGTTTCGAATACCAGTTCCAGACCGGGCACATCATCATCCTTCACGGTGATGGTACCGATGGCCGGGTTGTGGTTGGCCGCACCGGCATTGATGGTTACATCGATGGCAATTTCCGGTATAGCATCCGATGCCAGCGTTACCGGCACATCTACAAAGAGTGCACCAGCCGGTATGGTTACCGAAGCCGGTACCGGGAATCGTGCGTTGCTGCTGGAGGTAAGGAATACCGTAAGCGCTGTGGCTGGTGTAAGGTTGGTATTGATGCGGAATGTAGCTGCACCGCCTTCCATTACATCAACCGGTAGGTTGGTGATGGTGAGTGTGGGCTGATCGTTGTCCAGCACCTGGAACTTTACCTTGCCTTGTCCGTAACCTGTTGCAGCAGCGATGACGCTATCGCTGAGTACGCCGTCGATGGTGGCATTATCGGGCACGGTGACCGTAAAGGTAGCGCCTGACTGATTGGCTGGTATGGTTACCGAAGCCGGTATCGTAATGCGCCCCGGGTTCGATACGCTCAGGTTCACCGTAAGGGCTGCTGCCAGGGAACCAGTGCGTTTAACGGCACCGTTCACTACTGCACCACCTTCGGTGATTTGTGGGGAGGAGAGTTCTACCGTAAGCAGTTTGCTGGTTGACCAGGCTGTTGCCTGCACGCCGGTATTGTTGGCCGTAGTGCCGGGCGCTTCTTTAACGGAAGTGCCGGGTAACAGTTCTACCACAAATACGCCTTGATCACCGATATCGAAGATGGCGGGGATGGTGACGGTGGCAGATCTGTTGGTGGCCGAGCCGGGTATCAGCGCAGCTCCATTGCTATAATTTACTGTCGTGATCAGTGTGCGGTGCTGACCGGCAGGAGACTGCATATAAATCCGCTCGCTCCAGTCGCCGGCGGCATTGCCGGTACCCACGTTATGTACACTCCAGTTAAGAGTTACCACATCATTGGGTGCTACAGAGCTAACTGGTGATGTTACGTTCTGCACGGCCAGGTCGGGCGATTGCACCACGAGGAAGGTATCGGTTACTTCGGCCGCCGTATTGTAGTTGGCATTACCCGCCTGGTTGGCTTTGATCACTACGGTACCTGCACCGATGATGGTGACGGTATCGGTGGAGAGGGTAGCTATGCCAACAGGGGTAGAGCTGATGCTCAACGCTACCGGTAAGCCGGAGGTGGCATTCACCAGGAGCTTGAAGGGCTCTGCACCTACTGCTTTATCGGGCGTTGTACCGAGGTTGATACTCTGTGATGCCTTCTGGATAATGAAGGTGGCAGTATCTGCGCCACTATAATTGGCGTGACTCACTTTCGCGATCACTTCGTAGGTTCCGGCATTGACCGGTGCTGTTGCTACGCCATTATAGGTAAAGCTAACTGGTAGGCCCGCTGGTACAGTGGTAGCGGTAGGTTGTTTACCACCGCCGTTGAACACCTGCGTGAGGTTGCTCAGCGTGATGGTAGCAGCTATCGGGTTTACGATCACATTGATGTTGACCGTAGCCTCGTTGTACTGCTCATTACCTGCCTGGAAGGCCTTGATGACGATGGTGCCTGCACCGAGTATGACGAGGGTATCGTTCTTGATCTGTCCGGGTCCGCTCACGATGTTATAGGTGATCGCAAGGCCTGCAGAAGAAGTAGCCAATAGCTTGATCACATCGGCCCCGAAGACCTGATCGGGCACCGGCGGGAAGGTAATGATCTGGTTTTGACGTTCGCCTGCGAATACAGCAGCATTCGATTGCTGACCGGCACCGCAGGTATTGGTATAAGCAGCTGTGAAGCTGCCATCGCCTACAGCGGTATAGGTACTGCCGACGGCACCAGGAATGGCCGCGCCATCTTTGTACCATTGGTAACCATTGGCACTATCGGTCGGGACATAAGCCGGTATGCTGAGGTTGCGACCACTGATGGTGAGTACTGGTTTGGTTTGGGGTACGCGGGTATAGACAAATACATTCAGCGTCACGGTCTGACTGCCACAATCGTTCGTCACTTTGAGGCTGATGGTATGGGAGCCACCTTCCGTCCAATGGATGGTATTATTATGCCCACTGGTATCGATGGTGCCACCATGGTTGATGGACCATTCGTATTTGTATTCCGATACGTTGAGGTTGGCCACCGTGTAGGCCTGGTTGCCGATACAGGTGGTGTTGACGCCGGTGATCCAGAAGCTGGCCGGTGCACGCTGTATGCGCAGCGCGGTGGCATTGGCGCCGCTGGTATCGTTGGGCGAGCTGGCGATGACGCGGATGCGGTAATTGATGCCAGCCCCGAAATGAGCGGGGATGGTGGCATCGATGGTATCGCCTTCGCGGGCCGTAAGCGTTCCGATATTGGTGGGGTTGGCGAAACTGCCATTGGGATCGGACAGCTGTGCCGTAAATATATTATTGGTACCGAATGGCGCATTGGTCGAGAACGGTACGGCTACCGGACTGCCTGCACAGAGTGTGCCGGTGATATTGCCAACGGTAATGATGAGATCGGTGGGAGGCTCGACCTTGAAGGTGCCGAGGTTGGTTAAGCTCCAGGCGCCTTTGTCGTCGATGGCGCGTACATAGAGCGTATGGTTGCCGACAGACACATTGTCCATGTTGAGGGCAAAACTGATGTTGTTGAGATCGGCGCCGGGCGTAACGGGTACATTGGTTCCCTTCCCGAAGCCGGGATCGGTATCGACGAAGTATTCGAGCTTCACGACATTGGCGGGTGTGCCGCTGCCGGTAAGCAAAGCATCTTTGTAAAAGGTACGGTTGTTGGTGAGGGCCCACCGGCCATTGGCGTCTTTGAAACGTGTGTAGAGGCGGTGGAAGCCTGCTGGCAAGCTACTAATATCGGCATTGAAGCTGATGGTGCTGACATCAGTGCCCTGCGCAAAGGAAATAGGGGTGCCCGCGCCGAAGCCCGGGTCATTATCAATAAAGTACTCTCCCGCTACTACATTGGGCACGCTGCCGCTGGAGGTGTTGAGGTTCTCCTTGTAGAAAGTGCGGGTGTTGGTGTGCGACCAGGTACCATCCTGGTTCTTAAAACGCACATAAAGCCGGTGGAATCCCTGGCCCAGTGAAGATACATCGAAGGCAAACGCCACATTACTGACGTTGAGTCCTGGCGTGAGTGGTATGCCAGAGCCCTTGCCGAAGCCGGGATCGGTATCGAGGAAATACTCACCCGCCACGACGTTGCTGAGCGGATTGTTGATGGTGGTAAAATCCTCTTTATAGAAGGTACGCACGTTGGTGTGCGACCAGCCGCCTTTGGTAACCGGCTGCCCGTTCTCGGTAACCGTGTACGGCGGTATATACCCACGCGTGTACAGCCGGTGAAAGCCGGCCGGGAAGGCATTGATGCTGACCTGGAAGCTGGCGGTAACATCCGTACCGGGTGTTACGCTTACAACCGTACCTGCACCACGGCCGGGATCGTTATCTATAAAGTATTCGACCTTGGTGATCGACTGGGCGGTACTGCCTGTACACACAAGCAGTGCCAGTATGGCGACGGCAATATATTTATACGCCTGTTGTAATAAGGTTCGCATAGACAAAGTTGGTCGGAAAGGATCCGTTTACGGGCAACCGAAGGAATAGTCTATCCCCGCCGGATTGCCCATCCGTATTGATAATAGGTTAAGTGAAGGCCGCAGGTGTTAGTTACCCGCAGATTTTACTTTCACCTTTACATCGATGGGATCGGTATTGCTGCCGATGGGCTGCACTTCGAACGAGTAGATCGCAGGCATAGGAGGCATACCGGCCAGGATGTAGGGATTTTGTCCGCTGAACATACCGCAGTCGATGGGATTGCCACCGGTGCTGCCATAACCAGCGCCGATAGCGGGTGAGCCTGCTTTGAGCTTCCACTGTCCTTCGTAGGTAATGCCGGTACCTTCGCCTACAAACACAGTGGTCATGGTAACGTTTTGCTGGTTGCCGTTGGCAATGCCAAACTGGGTACCGCTGGCGATATTGTTGGAGTAGAGATTGCCCACGCCTTCAAAGAAGCCATTGACCATAATGTTGTTGGTGAAGTTGCTGTTGTTGGCAGACACCTTGCCACGCTTGATGATGTTGTTTTGCACCAGCAGGATGGCATTCGCATGAGCGCCGAGACAACTCTGTGTGGTTTGATCGCCATGGTAAGCTTCTACCTGGAGCAGGTTATTGGTGACGAGTACACCGGTGGAAGGGTTGTTGATGGCTACCCGCACACCGAAGTTTTGAGAGATGATGATATTATTGGCAGCGATGGCGCCGTTGTTGCTGTGGTAATGGAGATTGATGGTACCTATATAATAATCCTGCGTGGTACTATAAGTGCCACAGAACTTGTTGCGGCGAATGATGATATCGTCGGTGAAGACGGATACACCATTGCCCTGGAAATCGAGCCCCATGATAAGGGTACCTTCTGAACCCATGTTGAGGGTGATGCCTTGTACTTTAGAGCTTTGCTGCAGGGCCTGCAGGTTGAGGTTTTCTTCGAGAAAATAACCGGTGCCTAGCACGGTGAGTTTCTTATTGAAGGAAGCGCCTCCGTAGGGATTGGGCGAGCCTTCGATGTGGAGGGTATCACCGGCTGTTGCGCCATCATGCGCGGCTTGTAATGTGGTAAAGTCGGCATTAACGCCGCTGTTGTTGTTCACCCGCCATATTTTGGCGAGGGAGGTTTGGCTGATCAGCAATGCGCAGGTTAGGGCCAAAAGAGTAGATGCTCTTCTCATAGTGAAAAAAGTGGATGGTTAATAAATAAAGTGGCTAGTAGAAAATTGGCTTACTTGAAACGGTAGTTAAATAGGAGAGAGGATCTCATGGGTGAGGCTGGAAACCAGGTGCGAGCTACAACATCAGTATGGATAAGGGTGTTTGAGAGCGGAACATAAGTGTCGGTTTAACTCCAAACGACTGGGACTGCAAACATAGACAAATGTTCCATAGATTCGTACACTTCAACAATTATTTGATCTATACTTAATCTTTCTTCAACGTCCCTGTCCATTCCAATACTACAACCTGCAAGATAAGTCGACTACCGGGGAGCTCATATCCTGCTTTTAGGGGATTTTTGGGCGAGTTCGGGTCCCGGTTTGGGACAGTTGGACGAAGAAACCATGCCTCCGGGAAACAAATACCACGAAGTGGTAATGGCGTTTGCGCGTGCGGGAGCAGTGGAGGGGAGGAGGTAGGTGTAGTTGGGTGAAGTAGCCGGCGCGTGTGTGGCCAGTCAGTGGGCAGGAAGTGTTGGGTGCGCGCATGTGGGAAATTGCGGGCAGGGAGTTGAGGCGGCGGTGCGGGGGTGAGGGTGGGCGTTGTGCGGTGGTGGTTGGCGCGTATATGCCGGGTCAGTGGGCGTGGAGTGCCAGGAGCGCGCACGCGGGAATTTGCGTTAATAAAATAAAAAACAGGAGCCGACGACTTGTTCCCCCAAACAGCCAGCCCCTGTAGCCGATATTACATCGCCTTTTCTATCTATAGTTGCTATCGGTTTGTAACGTGGTTGTGCTACACGCCATCGTAGTTGTTGCCGGGCGTGCCTTGCGCGCCAACGGGCACCGGTTCGATGGCAATGGCGTTATCTGCCCCAAACGAAAGGGTATGGAATGGTTTCACCAGACGCACGGGTGTGCCATTGATCTGTGTGATGGCGCCGCTCCATACTTTCTGGTACAGCAGCTTGAGATCCCGTTTATCGGTTTCGGTAAGCGCACTCAACTGTCCGTAGTTCATGATGCTGAACTTGCTATGCGTGCCGAACACATGGGCCGGCCAGGCGGTTTCGGAAACAAGCGCGAAGAAATGACGCAATCCGAATACGTGTCCGATCTCGTGTATCAATGTTTCTACCTGTTCGGTCCTGGTTTGCGTGAACATCTTTGGATAGATTGTCAGCGCATGGCGGCCTCCATCGGGAAAGAAGGCGCTGGCCAATACACAGCCGCTGCCATTGCAGTTATCGGCCGCTTTCATCACGATCTCGAAATCCCATACATCGCGGTTCTCGGTAAACTTCACGGGTGCAGCATCGCCCCAGGCGGTGAGGGCTTCACCCAGCAGGCGGCGGATGGCATTGCGGGCCGCCGTGGGATTGGCGAAGCGAGCCATGGAACGGTCGTTGAAGCGCCAGCGCAAAGTTTGGCCCTTTGCCCAGAGCGGTACAAAGCCTTCGGAGGCATCTACGACGATCTCCGTGATGGAGCGTCCTTCGGGGTTGGCATGACCGCGCGACTCGGTATCGCACACTTTGCCGGGCCCCAATAAATGCACTTGTGCCTGCGCCTCGCGGGAGGGCTTTTCATCCTTGGTGCGTATCAGGAAGGGCGACTTATCGTAGTCGGCAGTAGCGGCGGCGGCGGCAGCGGGCTTGGCCTTTTTTGCTTTTTTGGTGGTTGAACGTGCCATAGACGAGGTATTAAGTTTCTTGAATGTACACCTTCCCTCAACCCGTACCTACCGTTAAAACACCCAGTTTGGGAACGGTGTTGCCCCATAAAACAACAAAGCCAGGCATTGCTGCCTGGCTCGTATATGCTGAGGGTTGGCTGATCATTCCGGGATGCCGTAGGTGCGGCAGATCTCTTCATACGAGCGTTGCGCCATGCGCACGCCATCTTTTTTACCACCAGGTATAATGATATAGCGGAACTGGTGTTGGGTAGCGATCACATTGTATTCATTGTGGTCGTTGACAAAACGGATGCGCAGGTTGCCAGGGCTTGCAAGCCCGCTCCAGGTATCTTCGTTGGTATTACCACTTTGCTTGTACGTAATCGATATAGGCAGTTGGCTCACCCGGTTGGCAGGCCATACGGCGGGATTGTAACCCAGCAATTTACCATACACCAGCACGGCACCGGAATCGAGCACAGACTGGGTGATAGACGCTACCGCTTTATTGTAATTGAATCCCCAGATTCCGAAGATGGTATCTTTTATGTAAGGATTGGGGGTAAACCATTCGCCGTAAATAACATTGGGTGTGCCGGGAGGGCCTTGCGGTCCGGGAGGGCCGGCCGGGCCGGTATCGCCTTTTTTACAACTATACAATGCTGTGGTGAGGAGGGCGCCGGCCAACAGGATAAAGATCGTTTGTTTCATGGTATTTGTTTATCAGTACTACAAACCGCAAAACTATCCGGCATCGACACTCCATCCTATCCCTCATATAGGTGATAAATGCTCACCAATATGAGTAAGTGCCGGGGGCGGCGGTCCATCGGATCAATGTTGTGCCGCGAAAGGAAACCGACCGGCAGCGCCATGTGGCACCGCAAACGGAACAGCCCTGCAGGAGCCCCAGCCGGCTCCTTCTGTACAACCGATTGCGCATTTTATGGGCTGCGTTTTTCGGTATTTTTAGTTCAATCGACGTATGCCTGTTACAACAACCCATACAGACGATGAACTGCTAAAACTGATGCACAACGACGATCAGCAGGCGTTTACGCTGATCTACAGAAGGCATTGGGAAAAGCTGTTCGTAACCGCCGCCAAAGCACTGCGCAACGGCTCCGATGCGCGCGATGTGGTGCAGGACGTATTTCTTTCGCTCTGGAGCCGCCGCCAATCACTACACATCGAATCATCCCTGACCGCCTATCTCGAAACCAGTGTGCGGTACAAAGCCATCCATTATATAGAAAAGAATATCACCCGCCGGGATTACCTCGCCTTTCTGAGCGATGTTATCGAAGACCAGTTTCCCCCCTCACCGGAAATTCAATTGCAGGTAAAACAGGTACAGGAAGCCATCCGCGATACCATTTCCCGCATGCCGCCCAAGATGCGCGAAGCCTACCAGCTGAGCCGCCAGGAGCACCTTAGCCACAAAGAGATCGCCGAAAAGCTCGGCATATCTTCCGAAACAGTGAAAAAGCATATCCAACATGCCCTGCAGATGATCAAAACCTCCCTCGGTTTCAACAAGGCTGCTGTATCGGCCATGCTGTATTACCTGCTTTCCTAAAAAATATTTTCCATTTCATTACCCCCTGTCCACCGCCGGGCGGACTATATTATTATATCAATCTGCTCAAGCATGGATGAAAGGAAGGCAAAGGCCCTGTTGGAGAAATACCTGGCCGGCGAAGCGACACCAGCCGAAAAGGAGCAGGTGGACCAATGGTTTGCCCGCCTGGTGGAAACCGGCGAGTGGCAATGGCAGGCAGGCGAGCAGGTGCAACTGCAGCACCAAATGGAACAGCAACTGCTACAAAAGATCAACGACACCCAGGCGCCTGTGCGGTCTTTGTTTGCACGCTGGCGTTGGGCGGCGGCAGCCGTGCTGATCATCCTTTCGGCCGGCGCAGCTTATTTGCTGATGCCCGGCAAGCGAAGCACTCCACAGGTAGCCGCTACGCAAAGCAGGCTGGGTCACGATATATTACCAGCCCGCCAACAGGTGATCCTCACCCTGGCCGATGGCAGCACCCGGGTGCTCGACACCCTTTCGAACGGCGCTATCTCCCTGCAGGGCATAGAGGCGATCAAAAAAGACGGGTCCATCACCTACACCGGCGCGCCTTCCGAAACGACAGTATTCAATACCATCACTACCGAAAAGGGTAGAACCTACCGCTTGCAGCTGTCGGATGGCACAAAGGTTTGGCTCGATGCCGAATCGTCTATCCGATTCCCGGCCGCTTTTAACGCGCAGGAGCGCATCGTGGAAGTGAGCGGGCAGGCCTATTTTGAAGTGGCTGCTGCCAAAGACAGCAAGGGACAAAAACTGCCTTTTAGCGTGACCACGGATCATCAGCAGGTGGAGGTGTTGGGCACTCACTTCAATGTAAATGCTTACAACCAGCAAAATACCCTCACCACTTTGCTGGAAGGAAAGGTAAAAGTGAGCGGGACGGCACCAGGCGCGTCATTAACATTGAGCCCCGGGCAACAAGCTGCTGGAAGCAACGGAAAATTCACCCTGAATAACGAAGCAGATATAGAAGAAGTGATGGCCTGGAAGAACGGAAAGTTCCAGTTCAACGGCAGCACCGTAGCGCAGATCATGCAACAACTGAGCAGGTGGTACTCCATCGACGTGGTATACAAAGAGGAGATCGGCGAAACCTTCGTAGCCGAGATGGACAGAGACCTGCCTTTATCGCAATTGCTGGAGCTGCTGGAAATGACGAAGCAGGTGAGGTTTGCAGTGGAAGGGCGAAAAGTAGTGGTTATGAAATAAAGTAAGTCGACAAGTTTTCAGCATAATAAAAAAACCGCTTCGTGTATCAGACGAGGCGGCTTGCACCGGGCTGTAGCCGGGTGTACGATCGGTAATGAAAACGAAACGGGAAGTATCATTTTTTATCACCAAAACGTAATGCAAAGCTATGCATTTAACTGCAAATGGCCGCTCCATTAGCTGTAGGAGCGGAGCTCTTAAATCATTAAGGGTTATGAAACTGATTGCCACCTTCATGCTGATCGCCTGCCTCCAGGTATCGGCCGAAACAGCCGGGCAGCTCGTTACACTGAATGCCCAGAACCAATCGCTCGAACGCGTACTGCACAACATCAAAAAACAGAGTGGTGTACGGTTTATTTACGGCAAAGAACTCATCAGCAAAGCCATGCCGGTGAACATCCACGTAAAAGACATGCCGCTCACCCATGCGCTCGAACTCGTGTTCGAGGGCCAGCCACTCAATTACAGGATGGCCGAGAAATACATCATCATCAGTCCACGGACTGTTGCTATGCCGGCAACCGTCAATACAACCGCCGAAGATCCGCTGGCGGAAGTACGTGGTTTGATCCGTGATGCCAACGGAGCACCCTTGCAGGGCGTTTCGGTAGTGGTAAAATCTACCGGCAGGGGCATGAGCACCGATGCCAGCGGCGCCTTTACCGTCGACGCCAAAAAAGGCGATGAGCTCGAGTTCTCCATCGTGGGTTACAAAAAGACCTCCGTGATCGTAGGCGATAACCTGGTGCTCACGATCGTGATGCAAAAAGAAGCGATCGAAGAAAAAGAAGTGGTGATCGTGGGTTATTCTTCCAAGCGGGCTTCGCAATTATCGAGCGCCGTATCGGTGGTATCGGGCAATAAACTGCGCGATGTAACCTCCAACGAACTCAGCAGCCTGCTGCAGGGTAAAGCACCGGGCGTGGTGGTATCTACTGCCTCCGGCGATCCTACCTCGGGATCGAACGTGATGATCCGCGGTGCGGGTACTATTACTGCCGGGACAGCACCCCTCTATGTAGTAGACGGCAATATCGGTGGCACTTTCAACCCCAACGATGTGGAGTCCGTAACGATCCTCAAAGATGCGGCTGCTACCGGCCTGTACGGCTCCCGCGCTGCCAATGGCGTTATCATCATCACCACCAAAACGGGCCGCACCGGTAAACCACGCATCGAGCTGAGCGCCACCAGCGGCTTCAGTGAAGCCACCAACGGCAACTTCAAGCTGATGAATACACAGCAGCTGTATGATTATCAAAAGACCTTCTACAATCCGGACCCGGCTGTATTGAACACCAATACCGACTGGTGGGGCCTGGCTTTCCGCAGGGCGAAGGTAAATAGTGTAAACCTGTCGGTATCGGGGGGCAGCGAGCGTACGCAATACTATCTCTCCGGCAACTATTATAAGGAAGAAGGCACCCTGATCGCCAATGACAAAACAGGTTATAATTTCCGCGCCAACCTTACGCAGAAAGTGACCGACCGGTTCAAGGTGAGCTTTATGCTGAATGGCATCTTCAATAAAGACAATTACAACCCCGATGCCACCGTGTATGATGCCTACCTCAACTTACCCTTCGACTCGGCGTACAACCTCGATGGCACGCCCAAGGATGCGCGTTTTGAGAAATGGTATGGCCGCGACCGCGATAATTTCCTGCACTCTCTCCAATACAATTTCTCCAAGGCGAGAAGCATGAACCTCAACGGCGACCTCAACCTCGACTACCGGATCACCAACCACTTCAGCATTGCCTCTTACAACCGGGCCCGCTTCAACAATTACCGGAGCGATGCGTATTACGATAAACGCTCCAAAGAAGGCGCCACCGACGGTGGAGCTATCTACAATACACTTTCCTATACCAATGTATTGCTCACCTCCAACCGGTTGAAATACGACAATAGTTTTGGACTGCATAACCTGAATGTGCTGGCCGTGTCGGAGATCGAGAAATCGTATTACGATGTGGTGTCTACTTATGCTACGGGTCTCCCTCCCGGCAGAAGCGCTCCCTCTACTGCCACCGGCGAAAAGAAGAACATTACCGGCGGTGTGAATGAATCCATCTTCAGCAAATTGCTGGCGCAGGTAGATTACAATTACGACAACCGCTATTTCTTCGTAGGATCGGTGGTGAACGATTACTCCTCGCGCTTCGGTAACAACAACCCCAGCGCTAACTTTTACCAATTGGGTGCTTCGTGGATCATCAGCAATGAACGGTTCCTGAACCTGCCGGCGCTTGACCTGCTGAAACTGCGTGCCAGCTACGGCACTACGGGCAATGCGGAATTTGGCGACTATGCGGCCCTGGGCCTGTATACGATATCGCAGGATGCCAGTTATGCCAATGCGCCGGGCGCCTATCCCAACCAAAAGGGCAATCCCGACCTGTCGTGGGAGCGTATCAAAACAGCCAACCTGGGCGTAGAGCTCGGCCTGTTCAAAAGGATCAGCCTCACGGTAGATGTGTACCAGAAACAATCGGCTTCGCTCTTATTTCAGACACCGCTGGCGGCTACTACCGGCTACAGCTATGTGTGGGAAAACGTAGGTACGGTACGTAACCGTGGCCTGGAGTTCAACCTCGAAACAAAGAACCTGACCGGCGCCTTTACCTGGGAAACCAGTTTCAATATGGCATTCAACAGGAACAGGGTATTAGCAGTGAACAAAGGACGCAATGAGGTAAATGCTTCAGCCAGGCAGCCGATCGCTGTAGGCCATGATATGGACGAATGGTTTATGCCAGTATGGGCAGGGGTTGACCCGGCCAATGGAAGTCCGCTGTGGGAAAAAGTGATCACGGATGCAGACGGCAAGGAATACAAGACCTATACGAACAATTACAATGCCGCTACACGCCAGTTCATCGGCAAATCATCGGCTCCCAAATTCACCGGCGGCCTTACCAATACTTTCTCGTACAAGGGAATATCGCTGAGCGCTTTCCTGAATTTCGTATATGGCAACTACGTGTACAACGACAGCCGCTTCTATTTCGACAACGACGGCTTGTATGAAAGCTACAACCAGATGGTGCTGGCCAAGGGGTGGTCGCGTTGGGAAAAAGCCGGCGACATTGCAACCCATCCCAAGCCGGTACATGGCCGCAGCGATGCCTCGAACGCAACTTCTACCCGGTATCTCGAAGACGGTAGTTATGTGCGGTTGAGGAACGTAAGGCTGGGTTACGACCTGCCTGCCAGCCTGGTGAGCAAGGCCAAACTGACTGCTGTGCGGATCTTCCTCAGCGGCGATAACCTGTGGACGGGTACCAATTTCTCCGGCACCGATCCCGAAGTCGTGTTTGGCGACGGCGTATCGAGCATTAAATATCCCATCAGCAAAAAAGTATTGCTGGGCCTCAACATCTCCTTTTAATGATCAAAAACGGAAAGCATGAAATCAATGAATAGACGATACTTATTCCCCCTCGCTATATCAACGCTGCTGTTGGGCAGCTGTCGCAAAACGTTCAATCCTTCTACGGCTATCGACGAAAAATCGGCCCTCAGCAATGCTGGCGATATCGAAACGGCCACCGTGGGCACCTATGCTTTGTTCAAGAATGAGGGTTATGTGCGCAGCGGGCATTTCTTAATGGAATATCCAACCGATGAAGTTGCACAAGGCCAAAACTCCTCCGACGATCTTACCAGGGCTTATCGCTATACGCACCTGGTTACCTCGAGCCATCCCGAATTGTTTTGGGGACAGGCTTACAAAGCGGCCGGCGCTGCCAACCGCATCATCGAGGTGATCAATGATGACGCCAGCGAAGACCTCAACCAACTGAAAGGCGAGAACCTCTATATACGCGCCATGATGCATTTCAACCTGGTGCGCATCTTCGGCCGGCCCTATTCGCAGGGCAGCGGCAATAACCCCGGCGTGCCCATTTTGAAGGACGGGCTTACAGACTCGGCCAAGGCAACGCTGCCACGCAGCACCGTAAAGGAAGTGTACGATTTCGTGATCGCCGACCTGCTCAAGGCAGCTGAGCTGATGCGGGGCGGATCGAAAGGGAAGGCCAATCCCTTTGCTTCGAAAGAAGTGGCTTATGCGCTGCTATCAAGGGTGTATTTGTACAAAGAAGACAATGCCAGGTCAATTGAATATGCCGATAAGGTGATCAATGCGGGCCGCTATAGTTTGCTGACCGGTTCCGAATACACCAACTACTTCCGCGGTGTGCCCGAAGGCAATAAGGAAACCATCTTCTGCATACGACATGTAAAAACAGAAGACCGTGGTTTCTCTGCCATCGGCTCTATGTATTACAGTGGCGATGCCAGTGGTACTGGGCTAAGTCAGGCCTTTAGCGGTTGGGGCGAGATCTATGCTTCGAAAAAATACGTGGATGCCCTGAATGTAAACCCGGGCGACCTGCGCAACAGCTTTGTTTCTCCCTACAAAGTGAGTGGCGTGTTGCAATTGAATACCAAACTGACGCCCAATACGCCGATGTATTATATCAACAAGTACAACTTACAGGAAGGCATCGTAAACCTGAGCTCACCGGTGTACATGCGCCTGGCCGAAATGTACCTGAACCGTGCCGAGGCCAATGCTAAACTGGGCAATGCCCAAACAGCGCTGGATGATGTGAACAAGATACGGGAGCGGGCCGGACTTACCGGTGCGGCGCTACATACTACGGCGAGTGTGGCGGCCAGCGGTAAAACGATACTCGATGTAGTATTGGAGGAACGCAATCTTGAGCTGGCCTTCGAAGGGCACCGCGCCTACGACCTGTTCAGGAACAACAGGCCGCTGCAACGTAATTATCCGGGATCGCAGGTAGTGAATGGCAATGTGAACCAGACCGTGCAGCCCAGCGACAACCGGGTCATCTTCTTCGTTCCGCAAAATGAGATCAACAAAAATCCCAAACTCACTCAAAATCCCTGATAGCGCCATGAGAACAGTCAACTATATCTCCTTCATCATACTAAGCCTTTGCGTGCTGGCTGCGTGCAACAAGCCGGAAGCCATACTCTTTAACGACAAATCGACCGCCGCCAGGGGCGACAAATCGACCTGGACGGCCACGGCCGACAGCGAAACACCCGACGGCTGGGAGAACACCGGCAAGGCTTCGGCCTTGCTCGACGGAAAGGTCGCCACGTACTGGCATACCGATTATTCGGTGGTGGTGCCATACCCTCACTGGGTGTTGATAGACATGAAGACCAGTCAGCACATCGTATCGGTCGACATCACCAACCGGCAGGCTGCCACGCCCAACAAAGTGGGCATGAAGAAATTCAAGATCGAGGGCAGTGAAGATGGCACCAGCTTTACGAGCCTGGGTGAGTTTACGTTTGCCATCACCAACGATGCGCAGCCGTTTCCTGTATCGTCGGCCAAAGGATACCGTTACCTGAAAATAACGGCCCTGGAGCCGCAGGTTGCGGGCACCAACCACACCTTCCTTTCGGAGATCGATGTATACACGACCAAATAATTGTTAAAAACCAACTCTTATCTGTTATGAACAACATGTTTTCCTATGTCCGCCTGGCCAAGGCGGCAGGAGCCCTTATGCTTATAACATCCTGTAGCAAACAGGCTGTTGATCCTATAGCGCCAGCCAAACAGGACGATGAAGTGACCACGCTGGCCGCGGCGGCAGTCATCAACGTACCGCTTGGCGGCAATGCTTATATTACCCAAAAGGATGCAGGTGCAGCCGAGGTGATCGCCAGTTACGG
Source organism: Paraflavitalea sp. CAU 1676 (assembly GCF_029223285.1). GTDB lineage: Bacteria > Bacteroidota > Bacteroidia > Chitinophagales > Chitinophagaceae > Paraflavitalea. The sequence continues at coordinate 37,030 of NZ_JARHUJ010000003.1, forward strand.
ACTGGCCAACTGGACCAGCGCCAATACCATTACCAGTACGTATTTCCGGCTGGGCAATACGGGGCAGTTAACCGTGGCCGTAAAAGCGAAAGTGCCCAGCGGCACCAGTTCCATACGCGTTACCGTGAACGGCACGCCCTTTACCCTGAGCGGCCTCACGGGAAAAAATGCTCAAACTTATACGGCGGGCACGGTAAGCATCACGGCTGCGGGATATGTGAAGGTAGATTTGCAGGGCATCAGCAAAACCGGCGGTTATTTTGCCGATGTATCGGACCTGGTGATCAGCGGCAGTGCTACCAACAGCAATGTGCTGTACGCGAATGACGCTGCTAACTATTACTGGTCGCGCCGGGGACCTTCGGTACACCTGGGTTATTCGGCGCCGGCCAATACCGAATGGTTTTACAATGAAGTAACCGTACCAACCGGTGAGGACAAGATCGGTTCTTATTTCATGAGCAATGGCTTTAACGGTGGTTATTTCGGCATTCAGGTCAACTCTTCCACAGAACGCAGGGTATTGTTTTCCGTATGGGACCCCAGTGTAGGGAAGACCACGATGGTGCGGAAAGGACCGAATGTGGTGGACAATACGTTTGGCGGTGAAGGCACGGGCGGTCAAAGCTATCTCGTGTTCAACTGGCAGGCGGGTACCACCTACAAGTTCCTGACGCAGGGTAAACCGGATGGCGCCGGGGCCACCGTTTTTTCTTCGTGGATCTATACGCCGGAAACCAGTGCCTGGCGGTTCATTGCCTCGTGGAAGCAGCCTAATACCACTACCTATCTCGCAGGGTTGTATTCGTTTCTCGAAAATTTCAATCCCGAATACGGGTGGCAGGGCAGGAAGGCATTTTACCAGAACCAGTGGGCGCGGAATGTATCGGGCACCTGGAGCGAGATCGTGAATACCAACTTCACGGCCGACGCCACCGCGCAGAACCAACAACGTAAGGACTATGCAGGTGGGGTAGAGAACGGTAAGTTCTTCCTGCGCAACTGTGGTTTCTTTGCCAATTTCGTGAACTACAATACACCGTTCACACGACCGGCTACCGGGCAGCAGCCTGCGGTAAACCTGAACACCTTACCCTAAGCCGGAGCGATCCATACATCGATCTAAAAGCGAGAGGCCATCCCTTTGCGGAGATGGCCTCTTTGCTTCAACTTAAAAACCAATATTAATTATGAAAAAACCTCGAGTTTGAAAACGGCTTTGCTTCTAACACCCTTGTAAGAAAACTATTTTGGTGAAGCGCGGCCTTGTAGCATGCATCCTTATTGAAATCCAACTATCCAATTTCCTTTACTTAGAAGAACAGGCTGCTGATCTGAAAGCGGCTTTGTTTCGATTTCACCTGTGTGCCCTTGTTACCTGTTTCGGTAATTTCTACCTGCTTGATCTTAACGCAGATCGCTACCATACCGGTGGTGTCTTCACCTTCAGCACTCAGTTCATTCAACTTCGCGGCATTGTCAACGATCATCGCGGTGCCCTTGATCTTAATATAGAAAGAGATCCCTTTCTTGAAGAAGTCGAGTTTGGCAGGCAATTCCTGATCGAACTCGGTAAGCGCCTGTGTAGGCCTTTGGATCAAAAACCAAATCCGGTTTTGCTCGTCGATCTGTACGTTGTTGATCACGTGTACAGGCAACTTCAGCAATGATTCGTTTTCTGTAAAGAATAAAGCCGATCCCAATGTCATGATCTGTTCTTTGATCTGGTTGGCTGATTCCATCGATTCCGGTTGATTAAAGATTTTTGTGGTCATCATGTCCTTTGTCTTTTTAATTAACTGTCCAGGTTAATAGTTATGAAGCTCAATTTGCGAACGTGCCAGATAATTCAAGGCGCGTACCAAAATGCAGCGCACTGATAATGAGCCACTTAAAATATGGCACGGCGGTCAATCGTTCCCAAAACAGGATTAGAATTCCAAAAAACAGCTCGCTGTGGGGGTGAGGAAGGGTTTTAAGCGGGTGAACAGGCTTCCTGGAACGGTGGAAGGCAGCCAATCGGCGGTGAGGGGGTGGCAGGCTGGGGGGGACGGGCCCGAACCTTCCCCAGATTCTTTTGTTCTCTCCACAAACTGTTTCTTTGCAGCATGAGTGTATTGCAGCCCGCCCGCAAACAGGGCAATAAGTTTTTGAATCCGGTGCCTACCAAGGTAATGTCCGAAGGGAGCATGGTGAGCGTACTGGGCGCTTATATCACTAATAAGAATGAAGTAGTGCCGCGGCACCTGCCTGGTCCGTTCCATACCGATGTATCGGCATACAAAACACCGCCGGCTACCGGGCTCCGCATTACCTGGATCGGCCATTCGTCCTTATTAATAGAAATAGACGGCAAAAGACTGCTCACCGACCCGGTGTGGAGCAAAAGGGCTTCCTTCAGCTCCTTCATCGGCCCCAAGCGGTTCTTTGCGCCGCCCATCGCTTTGCAGGACCTGCCGCCGCTCGACGCGATCATCATTTCGCACGACCATTACGACCACCTCGATGCACCCACTATCCGCTTCTTCGCCGATAAAGCAGTTCCCTTTTTCTGTTCGCTGAATGTAGGCCGCTACCTGCAGCAGTATGGCATTGCTCCCAACCGCATTACTGAAATGGACTGGACCAACCAGGTAACCCTGGGGAGCGACTGTACCATTACTGCGCTGCCAGCGCGTCATTTTTCGGGCAGGGGATTGTTTAACCGCTTTACCACGCTCTGGTCGTCGTTTGCCATCCGCACGCCACGCCATCATATCTATTACGGGGCCGACAGCGGCCTTTACAGCGGCTTTGCCGATATCGGCGCTGCCTATGGTCCCTTCGACCTCACCATGCTCGAGATCGGCGCCTCTAATACGTACTGGGCCGATATTCACATGGGCCCCATACATGCTGCCGAGGCACACCTGGCGCTAAAGGGGAAGCTGATGATGCCCATCCACTGGGGCACTTTCAACCTGGCGCTGCACCCCTGGCAGGAACCCATTGAAACACTTATTAAATTAGCGGCGGAAAAGGGAATTTCCCTGTTTGCCCCGCAGCCGGGTGAACCCGTTGCCGTAAGCGACAAGCCGTATATCAATACCTGGTGGAAGCGATAGCGCCCAAACAACCGCTCCTTCGTATCTTAGCACCCCATCTAACAAATTCGTCATTTTGAAGCATCTGAAGGCCATTAACAAGTATTTCTGGAAGTACCGGTGGAGACTGAGTCTGGGCATTTTGTTCATCGTCATCTCCAACTATTTCGCCATTCTCGCGCCACAGGTAACGGGTTATGTATTTGAAGTGGTGCAACGCAACCTGGGCGCCCTGGTGAAGCCAAAGAATCATCCGGAATACGACTGGCTGGTGAACTGGTTCATCCGTTTTGCGGAGCAATATCAGGGCATCTCGGTGGTGGCGCTTTGCGGCATTACGATCCTGATACTGGCGCTCATTCGCGGTATCTTCATGTTCCTGATGCGGCAAACGGTGATCGTGATGAGCCGGCATATCGAATTTGACCAGAAGAACGAAGTATTTCAACATTACCTGAAGCTGGACATCAATTTCTACAAAACGCACAATACCGGCGACCTCATGAGCCGCATATCCGAAGATGTGAGCCGGGTGCGGATGTTTACCGGTCCGGCCATCATGTACCTCATCAACCTGGTTACGCTCATCGGGCTCGCGCTTTTTTACATGATCAAAAAGGATGCAGAGCTCACCCTTTATGTACTGGCCCCATTGCCGGTACTGGCCATCACGATCTACCTGGTCAACAACATCATTCATAAGCGAAGCGAACATATTCAGTCCTTGCTGTCGGACCTCACCACCAATGCACAGCAATCTTACTCGGGCATACGGGTGATCAAATCTTTTGTACAGGAAGAAGCCATGTACGGCCATTTCGATAAGAATAGTGAAGCCTATAAGAGCAACGCGATCGGACTGGCCAAAATGGAAGCCATCTATTTTCCTTCCATGACGTTGATCATTGGCCTGAGCACCCTGTTCACGATCATGATCGGCGGCATATATGCTATCAATGGAGCGCATGGTGTAACCATCAGCACCATTGCCGAGTTTGTCATGTACATCAACATGCTCACCTTTCCGGTGAGTGCTATCGGGTGGACGGCCAGCATGATACAACGGGCTTCCGCTTCGCAGAAAAGGCTCAATGAGTTCCTCGACACCCCATCGGCCATTAACAATCCACCACAACCGAAAACAAAAGCTTTCGAAGGCAGCATCGTTTTCAACCAGGTAGATTTCGTGTATCCCAATACCGGTATACAGGCCCTCACCAATTTCAACCTGACGATACAAAAGGGACAGAAGATCGCCATCATTGGTCATACCGGATCGGGCAAAACGACCATCGCGCAGCTGTTGTTGCGGATGTACGATCCTACGGCGGGCAGCATCAGCATCGATGGGGTGAACATTGGCGATATGGACCTGCAGCGCCTGCGCAAACAGATCAGCTATGTGCCGCAGGATGTATTTCTCTTCAGCGATACCATCGCCAACAACATCAGCTTTGGCCTGGGCGAAACGCCCGAAGCACAGGTGCAGCAGGCTGCGCGCTATGCCAGTGTGGAGAAGGAGATACAGGGGTTTCATGGAGGCTATAGCACGATGGTAGGGGAGCGGGGTGTAACCTTGAGTGGCGGACAGAAGCAAAGGATCTCTATTGCCCGGGCGCTGATCAAGGACCCACAGATCGTGGTGTTTGACGACTGCCTGAGTGCCGTGGACGCCAAGACCGAGAAGGAAATACTGGGCAACCTGGGTTTATTCCTGAAAGACAAGACAGCAATCATCATTACGCATCGCATATTTACCTTATTTGACTTCGATATGATCGTGGTGATAGAGGACGGTACCATTAGAGAAATGGGCACACATAACGAATTACTATCACATAACGGTCACTACACATATTTGTATGAGCAACAACAGCAGGAACGTGAAGAAACGTCCGAAGACGAGTAACTATACAATTTATTTTGTGTCAGGCGTTAAATAAGTGCCCGGAAATTTTGTCGGTTCCTAAACAATATTATATTTGTGCCTGCTTTTTTTGTAGAAATGCCAATTATTAAACTGCAAAATTAAAATGACTGTGGCGTACGAAAACAACGACAAAAGAATGGAAAGCGTTTACAGCAAACGCATCAGGGCCGGGAAAAGAAGAACGTACTTCTTCGATGTGAGAGCTACCCGCGGTAACGACTACTACATCACCATCACCGAGAGTCGCAAGAAATTCAACGAGAATGGTTATGACAGGCACAAGATCTTTCTGTACAAGGAAGACTTCAACAAGTTCCTGAAAGCGTTGACCGAAGCGGTTGACTACGTAAAGACCGATCTGATGCCCAACTTTGACTTCGATGCTTACAACCACGACCAGGTGGAAGGCGGAGAAGATGTTGGTGTTGATGTTGTAGAAGCTGACGGCGTTGAAGAGATCGTTGCAGTCAGTGCAGCAGCCCCCGCCCCCGCTCCAGCAGCTCCTGTAGCTGACTCCGGCGAAGAAGTGGACAAATGGTAAAACCAACCCTAACTGACTAAAAATATTGAAGCTCCCTCCGGGAGCTTTTTTTATGACCCAATGCGCAGCAGGAAAAAACACAAAGGGCAGGCCATCGGAAGGTGGTCTGCCCTTTGTGCTATGTATGATCACTTAGATCAGCGTTTGTTCTTATCCTCATCCTGCGGTATAATGGGCCTCATGCGTAGCCTGCTTCCTTTATCTTCCACAAACAACTCCTTCCTGTTGGGCATGGGCGCCACTGCCTTCATGTCAGGTGCCAGGCAAGGCATATTATCGGGCGACAGGGTATAAACCTTTCCCCGGGCTGTTTGATGCGAAAGGGTAGCCTGCAGTCTGCCGATGTTACCCTGGGCGTTCAGGCGCTTCCTGATCGCATCATTCAGGGACGTATCCCGTAAGGGCCGTACCCTTACAAACGGCTCCAGGTTGCCGACCTTGTCCCGGTAAGCCTCCAACAGCTTCCGCTGCTGAAGCCCTTCCGATGAGGCTGGTGGACGCTCCTGGGCCTGCAGCCCTGCGGCTGCAGTGAGCATCAGTGATAAAATGATACAAGGTTTCATAGCTGGTCTTTTTGACTGGATGCAACCCTGTACCCGATTACACAAACTACTGCTTCATTTTTTTCCAGGCATTGATGAGGCCGTTGGTAGAGGCATCGTGGCCGCTCACTTCGACATCATTCTGCAGCTCGGGCAATATCTTATTAGCCAGTTGCTTACCCAGTTCAACACCCCATTGATCGAAGCTGAATATGTTCCAGATAACGCCTTGTACAAAGATCTTGTGTTCGTATAATGCGATCAGCTGACCAAGGGTATAGGGTGTGATCTTTTTAATGAGGAAGGAATTGGTAGGACGGTTGCCTTCAAATTCCTTAAAGGGCGCCAATGCCTTGATTTCCTTACCCGACTTGCCGGCCTTCTCTAATTCTTCTTCCACTTCTTTCGCCGTTTTGCCGTTCATGAGGGCTTCGGTTTGGGCAAAGAAGTTGGACAGCAATTTGGGATGGTGATCGCCCAGCGGGTTGTGGCTGATGGCGGGTGCGATGAAATCGCAGGGTATCAGTACGGTGCCCTGGTGGATCAGTTGGTAGAAGGCATGCTGACCATTGGTGCCGGGCTCGCCCCAGATAACAGGTCCTGTGGAATAGCTAACAGGCTTGCCTCTACGGTCAACGCTCTTACCATTGCTTTCCATATTCCCCTGTTGGAAATAGGCGGCAAAGCGGTGCAGGTATTGATCGTAGGGCAGGATGGCTTCGGTTTGGGCGCCAAAGAAGTTGGTATACCACAAACCCACGAGCGCCATGATCACCGGAATATTCTTATCGAATGAAGTATTGCGGAAATGGATGTCGGTAGCATATCCGCCTTTCAACACCTGTTCAAAATTATCGTAGCCTACCGTAAGAGCGATGGATAAACCGATGGAACTCCACAGGGAGTAGCGGCCGCCTACCCAATCCCAGAAACCGAACATATTGGCTTTGTCGATGCCGAACTTCGTTACTTCCTTTTCATTGGTAGAGAGCGCCACGAAGTGTTTTGCCACCTGTGCTTCATCATTAGCTGCCTTCAGGAACCAACTGCGGGCAGTATGGGCATTGGTCATCGTTTCCTGGGTAGTGAAGGTTTTGGAAGCAATGAGGAACAGGGTCTCTTCCGCATTCACCTTCTTCAGTGTTTCGGCGATATGGGTGGCGTCTACGTTCGATACGAAATAAACCTGTATGCCTTCGACCCAATATGGTTTCAGGGCTTCGGTCACCATATAAGGACCAAGATCGCTGCCACCGATACCGATATTGACGATATAACGGATCTTCTTACCTGTAAAACCGGTCCAGGCGCCGCTGTGAACGCGGTTGCAGAAATCGCGCATCTGGCTCCATACGGCCTGTACATCGGGCATTACATCCTTGCCATCGGCCAGCACGGGCTCGCCGGAGAAATTGCGCAGGGCGGTATGCAGTACCGAGCGGCCTTCGGTTTGGTTGATGGCGTCGCCGGTGAACATCGCTTTGATCGCTTTGTCCAGCTCACATTCTTCGGCCAGGTCGAGCAGGTGCTGCACGGTTTTCTCCGTGATCCGGTTCTTGGAGTAATCGAACAGGATATCTTCCAGCTGCAGGGAGAACTTGCTGAAACGCTCGGGATCTTCCGCAAACAGTTCGCGCAGGTGTGTTTCCTTAACCTTCTTGTGATGATCTTTCAGCTTGCTCCAGGCCTTCGTACGATGTGGTTTAATAGTCGGTAACATATCGTTATAAATTGTTTTTTTGTCTTGATCGATAACGTTCAATAGTACCCTGTAGGTCCTGATAAGTGCTAACCTGTATTGTTTCAAAATTCAGCAGGCAGTTGTTGGCAAACACAGGAATTAATATTTTCTTCATAGTGCGCCTCGAATATATTCAGTTTTGCGGCTCGCCTGCCTCCTGACTGATACCCTTACTGATACCAAGTTTTTTTACAGGTGTAATTGTTATAATAAGCTCTTTACGTTTAGTAGCATCGGGTGGCTTCGGCCGCCCTTTTTTTATTGGTGTAACAAATCCACGCCCTTATAGTTCTGCAATAACCTGCAACACATGATCTACCATGGCTTTCGACACGTCGAGGTGCAGTACCATCCTGATCTGCGTAGGGGAGATGGCGATGGCCAGTATCCCTTTATCTTTCAGGGCTGCCGACAGCTCCGCCGCCGTACGGGTTCCGGTTACTTCAAAGATGACGATATTGGTTTCCACGGGCAGCACGCTGGCTACGTAGGGTGTCTGTTTTAGTTTATCCGCAATGAGGCGGGCATGGTGATGATCTTCTGCCAGGCGCTCTACCTGGTTTTCGAGGGCGTAGATGCCGGCCGCAGCCATAAAACCAGCCTGCCGCATACCACCGCCAAATACCTTGCGTACGCGCCGGGCCCGTTTAATAAATTCCTTTGGCCCGATAAGAATACTGCCAATGGGGCATCCCAATCCTTTATTGAGGCAAACAGAAATGCTATGGAACAAAGGGCCGTAGAGGGCCGGTGATTCCTTTCTGGCTACCAGGGCATTGAATAACCGGGCTCCGTCGAGGTGCAGTTTGAGCTGGTACTCGTCGCACACCTGCCGGATGGCGCGGATGGCATCGGGCGTATAGCAGGAGCCGCCGCCGCGGTTGGCCGTGTTTTCGAGGCATACCAGCGAGGTGCGGGCCTTGTGCACATCATCGGGATTGATGCCCTGTAATACCTGGCCGGCTGTAACGCGGCCATGGTCGCCATCGAGCAAACGCACCTGGGCGCCGGCATTGAAAGCGATACCGCCGCCTTCGTATTGGTACACGTGGGCCGTTTTATCGCAGATCACTTCATCGCCGGGCTGGGTATGTACTTTAATAGCGATCTGGTTCGACATGGTGCCCGTAGGACAATACAGGGCGGCCTCCATACCAAAGAGGCCGGCGGCCATCGATTCGAGCTTGTTTACCGAAGGGTCTTCTCCAAACACATCATCGCCCACGGGGGCTTTCATCATCGCTTCCAGCATACCCGGTGTGGGCCTGGTGAACGTATCCGATCTGAGGTCAACGATCATAGTCTATCAAGTTAGTTGCGAATGTACTGGAGATTACTTTAAAAAGACAACCGCCCCGGGAATTTCCGGAACGGTTGTACTTTTCATCGGTCTTAGGGTATATAATCTGCTTTTATTTCTTGATCACCCGGAACACATGGCGTTCGCCATTCACCTGTACGTGCAAGGTGTATATACCGGCAACAGGGCCGGGTATATTTACCGGCAGGTAATGCACGCCTGTCGACAGGTTCTTCTTGCCGGTGAGGTCGGCCACTTCGAAGCGGCGGCCCATCGCATCGAACAGACTGATCTCCGTTCTTGCTCCTTGTGGCAGCTGAAGCATGAGGGTCGATACATTCGTAGCGGCATTGGTCGATAACTGCACCGATTTGGCACTGCAGCTGGCCACGGTAATGATCTGTGAATATTGGGGAAGCCCCTGCTCATTGATCGTTTTAAGTCGATAATAGATGGTGCCGGCCATAGGAGCAGCGTCTGTCCAGGCATACTGATCACCAATCGCTTTCTTAATGGTAGCAACGGCCGAGAAATTGGTTTTGTCGATGCTACGCTCTACCACCAGGTCGTTGGTGGCAGGAAGGGTGGTGGTCCACTTCAATTGTATTTGGTCATTGCGGCACACACCGTTGAAGGTGGTAACCTCCAGCGGCAATACGGTGTTGATAGATACGGAACCAAGGCTGAAATACGGAGTTCCGGTGAACGACGAAGCAGGCACCGTTACCGTTACTACACCCGCAGCTGCGGTGATAGTGGTCGTAGGTGAAGTAAGAATAGTGGCATTGCTGAAATTGCCATCTGCATCTACGAGCAGGCGCAGGTCGGCAGCATTAAGCTGCAGGTAGCCGTTAGTATAATAGTTGAAATCAAAGATCAGCTTGATGTCGGTATTGGTAAAATTAGTTTTTTGTACCAGCCACTCCCGGGAGATGCGGCAACAGATACCACTTGGCCTTTCACCGGTACCGAGGTTGAGCGGATAATCGTTGTTGGTGCCTACCACGAAATACGAGCGGTCGCCACCGGCAAATGAACCATTGTTGCTGGCCTGGTCTGTTTGCATGGCGGAGCCGATATGCATCCGCAGGATATCGGGCAAACCGGTGGTGCTTTTCGACTGCTTCTGCGATAAACCCGAGATATCGTCGCGGGCAATACCAATAATGTTGTTGTTGTACGCCGCGTTGGTAGATCTGCTCCATACCACCGTATTGTTGGAAGCCCGGTAATCATGCGACAGGGTAACACCATATTTGATCGCGAGGTAACTTTCAACCTTTTCGCGGGTAGTGGTACCATGCGATGCATTGGCATAGGTTATGATCTCGGCGATTGCACCATCATAAAACTCGATGCCGGCTGTACGCTGGTAACCGAGCGCATTGCTGGCGCTGGCAGTAGTGCGTCCCGAACCACTGAGGGAGCCGATGGTGGTACCGGCCTTAAAGGTTTCGCGTTTGTTGTAGTTATAGTCGAAGGTGAACTGGGCCACTGAATCGGTACTCCAGGTATTGGCAATAATAAGGTCATTCATGTTCCAGCTATCATTGATCGAACGGCTACCACGAATATCGAAGGAATTGAATTTGTTCATGCCCGCCTCGCCGGCGAAAAGGAATTTACCGGGAGCACTCGCGTTGTTGCCGCCCGGAATGATCACCGCATATACTTCATAAGGATTGTTGCTGGTTGACAGGATACCACTGGTATTGATATCCATGAAATCGGCATTGCTGGCGTCCTGACCGGCCTCGTCAAAATCAACCACGGGATTGTAGTTGAGGTTTTTGGATGCCCTGTTATAATAGGTAGGTCTATTGTCATTGTCGGTATTGGTGGCATGCCGTGCGTTCCCCGACTGGTCGTCCCAGGTAGAAACTTTCGTATTATCGGTACTAGTACCGGTACCAGCATTGGCTTTCACCCAAAAGGCTGCACCTGTAATGCCACCCGGCGATGTAACACAATCGACGATCGTTCGCCAGCCCGAAGGATTGGTGACGGTTGGGGCATAGGCAGTACCACCCACGGTGACCTCGGTACAGCGCGCATCGAGCGTTTGGGTAGCCACGGCGGAAGCGCTTACATCATATACGATCCAGAAATAGTTGGTGCCGGTAACCAGCGCACGACTGCTGGTAACAGTAATGGTGCCGCTGGCGGGTGTGATGGTGGCTGCGTTGAACTCGTTGACAGGAGCAAAGCCCGCTGAGTTTCCGGTATAATAAATATGTAAGCCGGTGAGGTTCGACACGGTGGTAGTAACGATATCGAATTTCATTTGCGTAAGGGCTATAGGCGACAAGGTACCTCTTGTTTGAACCTGCACACTGATGATGGCCTGCTGCAGGTTGTTACATTTCGATACATCGCCCGTAACTCCGCCTGTTGTAGACGATACATAGGACATGGTAGTGGGTGTCCACCGGTAGATCCGGCCGTCTGAAGGTTTTGCACTGAGGTAGTTGGTTTCCGAACTATACGTAGCCACCGCAGAACCATCAACGCCGCTTACCGAATAGAAATCGTTGGCAGTGGTTCCTCCGCTGAGGCCGATCGACGCACTCGCATTGTTGGGGGTTCTGTTTGTTTGATCATAGACAAACTCGATCACGTTCGTTCCCTCGTAAAACTTAACCTGAAAAGACAGGATGGCATTGCTGGCATTGTAATTCCACCGAACGTTGGCCCACTGCACCGTCATGACACGGCTACCTGTGGTACCAGACACTTCGTAAGTAAGGTTACTGCCTGGCACCATTAAATCATCCCATAAGGGGGCAATGATGGGTCCGCTGCCGGTGGTGGCAAGCGCATTGGTGTTCATACTGGTGGCCGTGGTTACGTTACCAAGGCTGATGAATCCGTTGGTACTTACCCGAAAGTCGGTATAGGCTCGCCCTGCATAATAAAAGGTAAAACCCATGAACAGGTTACTGGAGATATTGTCATCCTGATTCGAGTTCCAGATCGCGGTACCGCCAATGGAATTGTACGTACCGGAGGTAGAAAGGAAATCAAAACTGATCTGGCAGAAGGTGTTTTCAGACTTCAAGCAGCTAGTTATACATAGCAACAACACAAGTCTCCACCCGTGTAGAGATTTTCGCATGGATTGGGATTTAGGGGTTTCCTGTAAAGTGACGGTCAAACACTTTACTTCATTTCCTAAAACGCAATTCCGTCATGCAGATTGTTTGTGCATAACAAAAAACCATTAAGTATGATTGATTTATGTGTTACTTAAAGCAGTTGAAGCGGTTAGACAGGCAGTTCAGCATCCCTAAAAAAAGATACGCTATATGTGCTGCCCGGTCATCAAACCCGCAACGGGCCTTATTTTGTGAGGAAGCAGGCAGTAAGGTTCGCAATCAAAGTGATCTTAATTTCTCTAAGCAGTCTTTAACAGGAGACCCCAGGGTTCTTTTTGGGAAAGAACCCCTATTAAAAAATCCACCCATACATTAAACGAAAGCGACAGACGGAAGCAGGCTATTTTTTGAAGATACCGGCGATCTTTAGAAGAATGTAAACATTGTATCCGGGAACGAGAGAGGCCCAGCCGGGCTGGCCTGCCTTCTCAAATATATGCCACAACAAAGAGATGATAAATACAACTACGAATACCTGGAGGGTTAAAGTAAGTAACATAGAGTACGGATTTATTTAACAACAAAATAGAGGGTGCCGCTTTGATATGCAAGCGAAGTCCTTCATTTAATTTATTGTGTCAACAAATCCACACCTCATGCATCAGTTGCTTTTTTGATCCACGACAAACGGGCCCATAACCATTCCCGTTTTTGTACATTTTCCCTTATGCGGAAACGATATACCCGAGTGATCATGGATGCTGCAGCGTACACACCCGCCTTGCATTCATCTATCGCTCATAGAGCTCGAGTGGCAACCCATCGGGATCGGCAAAGAAGGTAAAACGCCTGCCGGTATGTTCGTCTATCCGGATAGGTTCTACAGCAACGTGCTGGCTGTTGAGCCAGGCAACAGACGACTCGATATCGTTCACGGCAAATGCAAGGTGCCGCAATCCGCACGATTCGGGCCGACTGGGCCGTGGGGGAGGATCGGGAAAGGAAAAAAGTTCTATTATATAATGACCATTGAGGCAGAGGTCGAGTTTATACGACCGGCGGGCTTCCCGGTACACTTCCTGCAACACGGTAAAACCCAGTATTTCCGTATAAAACTGCTTCGACCGGGCATAGTCTGAACAGATAATGGCGATGTGGTGAACTTGCTGTAGACCTAACATGGGGCGAAGATAAAAACTATTCGCCCAATGAAACACCTTGTTCGGTGATGGAGCTGCCTTCTGCGAGGGCTTCCTGTATCTTTTGCCAGCGCTCTTCGGGCAATTCCTGTTCGGCGCTGCTGAAAAAGCTGATGAATACCGAAGCCACCGAACATCTTTCGATGGTACGCAGCCACTCGATGATCTCGGCATTGTTCATACCACGGATCACCCACTTGCTCAAGGTCGCCAGGTCGCGCGGCGACATCTTGGTCACGATCTCTTTTTCGAGCGCCATGAGTTCCTCATCGGTATAATAGCGCCACAATACGGCATTGAGCAGGTTGTCTTCCCGCGCCATGCTGTCGAGTTGGGTAATGAGGAAGCCGGTATACGCCTTCAGGATCGGATGGCCTGCCGCTACCTGCTCCTGCTGGTTGGCGGCATGCCCAAAGGCATTCATAACACCGCGCAGCCGCTGCGCCTGCACCACGTTCGACTGATACTGTTGCCTGAAAATGGCGATCAGTCCCGGATTGTGATCGATTATGTAAGGAAAGAGTAATCGTTCAATATACAGTGAATGCTGATTGAAATAATACAACGCCTCTCCGATACGCCCCATTACCGCTTCCGCTTCTTCCGTGACGGAAAAGTCGGTTTGCTGAACAGTCATCGCCGTTTCGAATAAAAAAGCCCTTAACCCCTTATGCACGCGAGTGAACACATTATAGCGTTCCATAGTATACGATTTTTGCTACTTATTCAAATATCTGTCATTATAACCACTATAACTACCCCAAACGGTATGAATTGTGAATGACCGGGCATGATCTGATGCAAAATACCGCCCGGCGAATAAGCCATATTGGCACCAGCAACCGCCACGCATACAAAAAAGGGGCCCGCAGGGGCCCCATACACACTATCAAAATTCAAAGGCATTTACGATGCCGAACGCTGAACAAATTCTTCGAGAATGATATCGGTAACACCATCATGGCGTTTGATGCTCATTTTGGTAGGATAATATCCCGAACGCTGGTATTTGGCAGGCTGGGGGATGGCACGACTAAAATTGGTGGTGGTGTCGATGAAGGCTTTGGTGATCATCGGCTCCATAAAGGTCACCTTTCCATCGTAGCTGCCATAGATGAAGGTTTGGGTAAAAGGTTTTCCTCCGCCCAGTTCGGGGGAAGTAGGATCGAGCCAGTGCATACCCATTTTGGGTACACCCGGCACCGGCGCAATGTGCCCGGCCGGCATGTACGCCGCATCGGGAAACTTGTTCATCTTGGTTTCGTCGGTCGTGGCATCCACCTCGGCAGGTGTTACGAAGTAATAATGGAAGTCGAAGTGAGGGAACATGTACATGGGACCTTCGTGACCGCTGGGGTTCCAGTCGAGCAATACGTGGTTGAAAGGCGTGCCATGTTTTTCATGCAATGACAACACCAGGTGATTTTCATGGCCGGTATGGTTCGAATTGATCGGAACGCTTTTCAATGCCTCGTCATTGATGGTAATGGACAGTTTCTCCGGCGTACCATCTGCCTTTACCTGCGCCCAGGTCCACGCTTTGCCATTGTACAGCTGCGCCACACTGCCTTTCTTGATGCCATCATCTTCCTTATCTTTTTTGCATGCCGTGGCCAATGCTGCCACAGCCAGGCAGCTCAAAAACACTTTTTTCATTTGTTTATATTTATTGTTTTTCGGCCAAATGGAATTCGCCAATACCCATCCCAGCTGGTGATAAGCATTATCATGGCTCATTTCATTTGATAATAATTTGAAGCGGTTAAATTGCTATTGAATAATTTCCACAAAACTGCTGTACTGGCGACCGTCTTCAAAGACAGCACTGGATGAAATGTGATGCGCCTTACATGAGTTGATGATTATTTTACAGGGCCTGTAGTTTCATATGGCCGATCCTGTTTATATTTGACGCGTATTTAACCCTCAATCGTTGTCAAGGTATTTTTCATTTCTTGCGGTACTGATCTTGTGCAGCCAGCTTGCCACTGCGCGGCAAACTATTGCCAAAAAGGGTAAGGACCCCATGTTCCTGGTGGCTCCGTCTTCTGTTACACCCAATGCCCGCCAATATATCTTTACACGTTTCAGCATGTTCAATGGCCTTTCTGCCAACCTGGTCAACAACCTGGTGCAGGATCATAAAGGCTATATCTGGCTGGCAACGCCCAATGGCCTGCAGCGCTACGATGGCAATAAATTCACCACTTTCAAGCACCAGCACAGCAATCCCGGCACGATGCCCGATGATAACGTGGCCTCGGTGTACATGGACAAGCAAAACAGGCTGTGGGTACTCACTGCTGATAACAAAGTAGGGATTTTCGATACTGACAGATTCAGTTACCGGGAAGTAAAAATGGTATATCCCGGAGACCGGCCTACCATCTACCAGCCGAAGTTCATGCTCGAAACGAAGCAGGGCAAGGTGCTGCTGTTTGCCTCCGGTGCAGATACCTACGAATTTCAGCCCGATTCGAATAAACTGGTGGTGACGAACGAATATTTCAAGCGGCCGGCCAACTGGCGGCGGCAATGGGTATTTATGGATACTACCAGCGGCCGCCAATGGACGGCCTGCGATTCGGGCATTGTGATGTATGACCCCGCTACGCGGCATATAAATTACTACCGCAATAATCCCGACAAGAACAAGGCCATCGATGCATTTGGCAATGTAGGCAACTCATTGCGTGTTTACGCCGACAACTATGGACGGCATATGGTGGCCACCTGGCGTATGGAAGAAGGCGGTCCCAGACTCCTTTTTTTCAATGAAAAGTCAGGGGAAATAAAGAAACACAATGTTTCGATGGAGTTGTTTGGAGGCGGCTACCACGAATTCAATGGCATCCTGCAACAACGTAATGGACGCTTATGGGTGTACGGGCTTCCCTTCATCCTTGAATATGTAGACGGGCCAAGCCCCCTGCAGGGCATCCAGAATGAGTACAAGGACGAACAGAGCCTGAAGTTTGATGTGGCTTTTTACATGTATGAAGACCGCTCGGGCAATATCTGGGTAACCACCACCAATGGCGTTTACCTGTTCAACCCCGACGCCCAAAAGTTCAATGCCTTTCGTTTGTTGCGACCCAATGGCACCGGGGTGATCGACGGGCCCACTAAATGCGTACTGGAAGTAGACAGCAATCAGCTTTGGGTAGGCACCTGGGGCGCAGGTATATATGCGTACGACAGAAATTTCAACCCACAAGATCTGCCAGCCTTTATGAAGGGGTATGAAACGGGCGCTGTTGCCTGGTGTATGGTACAGCACAAAGCTGCGGGGCTGATCTTTATAGGCATGCAGGATGGGGCGATGGCGGTCATTAACCGGCAAAAACAGCAGCAACAGATACACCTGTTTCCCATCTTTGAAAGGCGCACCATCCGGCAGGCGGTAGAGGACAAAAACGGGAACCTTTGGTTTGGCACGCAGCAAGGCAAACTGGTTAAATGGACTTATCAGACCGGGCGCCATTACCAGGACGGTTTTACAGAGATACTACGTACAAAGGCTATTATCCAGAAACTATTGCTCGACAAACAGGGATACCTCTGGGTTGCTACGCAAGGCAAGGGCCTTTTGAAGGTAGATCCGTCAACCAACAAAGTTTTGGAGGAATACCGCGCTAAGGGGCCCAAAGGAAAGCGCTTGTGGAACGATAACCCTACCGACATGGTGCAGCTCAACGATAGCACCCTGCTGGTAGCATGTTACGGCATTTCGCTGATCAATATGAAAACGGGTCTGGTATCCTTTATCAGTACCGATCAGGGACTGCCTTCCAATAATGTCATGTGTGCAGCCAAAGACCGGCACGGTATCGTGTGGCTGGGTATGATGAGCGGCATTTGCCGTATGAACCTCGACAAAATGGTATTTACTTTTTATGACCGTCGCGACGGTATGCCCGCCGACTATTTTGAAGGCGAGGACGCGCACCACCTGAGCGATGGCCGATTGCTGTTTACCAGTGCGCACAACTTCGTAGTGATCGATCCGGATAAAATGGTTCGGAACGAGCCACCGCATGATGCTGTGATCACCGACGTACGGATCGCCAGTAAATCATTGCCGGTAGACTCGCTCAGCAAGGAATTCGCCATCAACCTGCAGCACGATAAAAGCTCCATCTCCATCGAGTTTGGCAGCTTTAATTTCATCAGGCAGGATAAAACAGACTATTACTACCAACTGGTAGGTGTTGACAAAGACTGGGTACATGCCGACGATCGCCGGCAGGCCATCTACAACCACCTGAGCCCCGGCAATTATATTTTCAAAGTACGTAGTGAAAACGCCGACGGCGTAGCCAGTAAGAATATCACCAGCTTACGGGTTTCGGTGAAGCCGCCCTTCTGGCGCACGGGTTGGTTCTATGGCTTCCTGGTATTGCTGGCGATCGGTATCCTGTATTGGATCGACCGGGAAAGGATGCGCCGCATCCGCGAACTGCAGGCCATGCGCACGCAGATTGCCGGCAACCTGCACAACGATATCAACACCACACTCAATAACATCAACCTGCTGAGTGAAATGGCCAAGATCAAGGCCGACAAGGACCTTACCCGCTCCAAGGAATATATTGACCAGATCAGCGACAAGAGCCACAATATGATCATCGCTATGGATGACATGTTGTGGAGCATCGATCCGCAGAACGACAGTATGGAAAAATCGCTGTTGCGCATGCTGGAGTACGTCGACGCGCTGATCAACCGCCATGGGGCCAATATCGACATCCTGGTCGACGAGCACGTACGCACACTCAAGCTCGACATGAAATCGCGCCACGAGATGCTGCTGATCTTTAAGGAAGTTTTGCGCAATATGGTGCTGGAGAATCCACAAAAACATATTCTCATCAATATCGACCTGGTGAAATCCAAACTGTCTATCAAAGTGCAGGACGATGGCACTTATGCGGGCGAAAGCGATCTCTTCCCGGCGCAAACGCTCGACCTGCTGGCACAACGCACGAGCGCCATTCGTGCCGAACTGGATATCCAGGCCGACAGGAATGGCGCTTCGGTGATCTTATTGGTACCGGTGGTCTAAATTATTTACCCATCCATTTTTTGAAGTCGCTCACTTTCTCGCGGCTTACGATAGCTTCTTTATCAACGGCAGGTTTCAGGTGCAGCAACAGCCTGTTGCCGAAATAATCATGTATCTGATCAACGCTGTCTACAGCGATGTAGAACGCACGGCTGATGCGGAAGTAGCGGTCGGGGTCGAGCATATCTTCCAGCTCATCCATGGTATAATCAACTACGAACTTGCGGTTATCGTAGGTCTTGAAGAAGTTGAGCCTGCCATCGCTGAAGAAGTAGGCGATCTCTTCCACTTCGATGGAGACCAGCTTTTGCGCGTGTTTTACGAGGAAGCGCTTGCGGAATTCCTTGGGCTGCAATTTCTGCCGGAGTTCTTTTACCAGGCTCTCTACGTTGAGATCGGTATGCGTGCTGCCGGCCGCATACAGGTCTTTCATTTGCCGGTATTTATTGAGGGCTGTTTCCAGGTCTTCCTTTTGAATAGGCTTCAACAGGTAATCGATGCTGTTTACCTTAAAAGCTTTGAGGGCATACTCGTCGTAGGAAGTGGTGAACACCACGGCACTCTTTACGGCGGTACGACTGAATATTTCAAAGCTTTGGCCATCGCTCAGCTCGATGTCCATGAGGATGAGATCGGGGGAGGGGTTGTCCTCCAGCCAGTCGACGGTACTCTTGATACTGTCGGTGACACCCACCACTTCGGCCTGTGCATCAACACCAGCCAATGTTTTCTGCAGTTTCTTGACTGCCAGTTCTTCGTCTTCTACGATTAGAATTTTCATATAGTAACCTTTTAAAAGTTAAATTAATGAGGATGTATTTGTTTTTGTACTGCACTGATCTTCTTTTCATAGCCGCTATCCCAGATAAGCGGTAGTATGACCGTAAAATTGCGGGTATCGGACAATACCTGGAACCCCGGCTGGTCAAGCAATTCATATTTAAGACGGATATTGGCCAACCCGATCTTGTTGGAGGGGTCTTTGATAGTTTTACACTGCAAGTTATTATTCACCGCCAATTGATTGCCCG
Organism: Paraflavitalea sp. CAU 1676; assembly: GCF_029223285.1. GTDB lineage: Bacteria > Bacteroidota > Bacteroidia > Chitinophagales > Chitinophagaceae > Paraflavitalea. Next base: position 56,557 of record NZ_JARHUJ010000003.1, read on the forward strand.
CCATCGTAAATATATCGATAACGAGGGGCTGATACTTCGATACCACGTTGTGCTTAACCGCATTTTCTACCAGCAACTGCAGGCTCAGCGAAGGCAGCAGGTAATTATCATACCGTTTGTCGACTTCCATCTGTATCTGAATGGCCTCACCATGGCGCGTTTTCAGCAGGCGGTAATAGGATTCGATGAACTTCAGTTCGTTTTGCAGTGTCGATAAGCCATCTTCATTGTTGCGCAGCAGGTAACGGTACACTTTGCTCAGCTCATCGAGGAAGCTTTCGGCCTGGCGTGCATCTTCGGAAATGAGTGACGACAGGGTATTGAAGCAATTGAACAGGAAGTGCGGGTTGACCTGGCTTTTCAGGGTTTCAAATTCGTACTGGATGGCCAGTTGCTGTACTTCTTCTTTTTCGGCCAGACTTTCTTTCCATTTGATGATCACGTATTCTGCCTCCCAGGAGGTGGTAGCGATGAGGGTCAGCGCAACCGCCAGCAGGATAGAGGTCTTGAACTGGTGAACATCGAGCACGTAGCCCAGGAAATGAAAATAATCGAAGCCATAGAACAGTCCGGCAAAAGTGAGGCTCGTTAACCCGATATGGGTGGCAGCCAGCACGGTCAGGCGCAGCAGTGTATGATGCAGATCGGGCAGGCGGATGCGGAGCCAGTGCATGCTCACAATGTGAAAATACCAGGAGAAAAAGCCCTGTACATAGATGAGCGGAAAGGAGTACAACCAGATGGTACGGTCATGCCACATGCGCTCGCCGAACAGCAAATGGTTCAGCAAGGCCGTGAGTACCGGCATGAGGGTAAAAAAGGATATCCATTCTACCCGCGTTGGTTTCATCCATGGTTTAATCATGCGCCTTGGTTTCTTCCGCTTCGATCAATGGAATGTGAATGATCCGTTGTTTTTCGGTTTGCCGGATGGATACGGCTTGTCCGCAAAGCAAACGGTATTTATTAATGATATTGTCCAGGCCGGCCATTTCCACGTCGGGAATACCGATCCGGACCTTTTGCTGCACGTTGTGCTGGATCTGCAGCCATTGCTCGCCCAGCGAACTGATGGTGATGACCAACGGCCTGTCTTTACTGATCACATTGGTCGTAAAAGTGTTCTCGACCAGCAACTGCAACGTGAGCGGCGGCATCAGCAGGCTCAATTGTGAGGTGGTGATGTGCCGGTTGATGTGGATACCATCGCCGTACCGCACTTTGAGCAGGTAACTGTAGCTATCGAGGAACTGCAGTTCGGTTCCGAGGGTTACCAGTTTATCGTCGCTCCGCAACAGGTAGCGGTACACTTTGCTCATTTCATCGAGGAACTTTTCAGCAGCCACCGTATCCTCGCCGATGAGGCTCGAGAGCGAGTTCAGGCTGTTGAACAGGAAATGCGGATTCATCTGGCTCTTGAGGCCCAGCAGGCGGCTTTGCATATACTCCTTCTTCAGCTGCTGGGTTTCGAGCATGGTCTTCTTCCATTTATCGAAGCTGTCTACGCCTTCGTGCAGAATGGTAATGAACACGTTGAAGATCGCTGCCGATAGTAATGTCCACTGGTAGCGTACCTGGTTGAGCTCGTAATTGAGGAAGTGAAAATAATCGTAGCCCCAGAACAGGATCGTAACGATGAGGGCATTGATGAGGATGAAAAGAAAGATCGAGATCGCCATCCTTTTCATCAGGTCACCATCGTTGGGAAAGCGGTTGCGCAGCATAACAGCGATGCGCGTAAAGACGAACCAGAAGCAACCGATAATGACGAGGGTACACAAACTGGCCCATCCGAATACACGTCCTTCCGTAAAATACCGGTTGCCGAAAATGAGTGAATTGTACACCAATACAATGACAGGCACTACCGCCGCAAAGATCCATAGGTCTTTACGGGTGTACTGTGGCAGTGAAAACCTTGGGAGGGTGGAATGGGTGTTTACTGTCATTATTATAACAAATTACCATCTTTTGGAAAAGGCAAGTTAAGGGGTTTCGTCAGATTGGGGAAGAATGCGGATGAATTGAGTATTCCTGTGCGTGAATTGTGGGCGTAAAATGGTGTTTTGGGCCCCGGAATCGACAGCTCAGGAATGTTTTTATCTCAGCGGCGTGGCTTGCCCCAAGGGAACGGGGAGGCCTATTGACAGGCCCTTTCCATGCAGTTCCGTGTAATGCCCAGGGAAGGAGGCATGGGAGCAGCCTGGCCACCCCCTGCAGGTCCGTGTACAGCCCGGGAAGGGGAGAACGGCCTGATTGCCCCCTGCGGAGGCGGGCCCGGGACCAAAACGGGGAGGACAGCTCCGGGGCTGCCCGGGCAGGTATCAATTGTCGATAAGGACTGCTCAACTGTCAAACAACGTCTTCCGGCCTAGCTACACTTGATCCTTCAAATTTGTCAGGTCATGCAGGAACAGCTTCTGCACGGGCCATCTACCAGCCATCTTTGCCGGGCAATTCAGGTTTAATTATCAAACAGCCATTAGTCATGAAAAAAACAAACAAATTGAAACTCCTGTTCCAGGCCCTCGTACTGGCAGGTATTACCGGCATGGCCGTTCTTGGCCTCATGTCGTTTGGAGTGAGAACCGTGTATGCCGATTTCTGGGAACAACTGGGCACCAACCAGAACCGTGGTACCAGCAGCATCAAACAAAGCTTCCTGTATGGCAGCTTTTATCACCACAGCAGCGCCAAACTGAAGAATATCCTCAGTGGCGACAAAGCGGCTGTTGCGCAGGACCTGCTCAAATACACCAAAGAGGTCGTAAACAGCGAAGCATTTGCGCAGGAATACGAGAAGTTCCGCACCTCAGCCAAACCCACACCACCCGAGCCCGCTAAAACCGAGGCAGTGATCCGCCAGAAATTTATAGACGATGCCCAAAAGGGTGTCGACAACCTCGAAAAACTGCTGAAGACCATGACCGACCCGGCCAGTCAGAAAAGTCTGAAGGATGGCCTCGCACAGACGAAGGACATGCTGAAAGACGTGCAGGACCCCAACAGTGAAATGATCAAGATGGCGGTTGCGGGCGAACAAAACAACTTCAAGTACCGCAACGACCAATACGAAGCCAGCCTGAAAACATGGCAGGAAGAATATCCCGCCGGTGTAAAACCGATGATCAAAGCCAGGCTGCAGAAACTGCTGGACATTACGAAGGATGTTGACTTCGGTGCCCAGCTCACCGAGCGCGATGGCAAGAAATACTTTGTGAAGAAGGAATACGAAGCCAAACCTGCTGATTGGAAGAAAGCTTTCCGCGCCGGTAAAGAAGTAACGACGACGGTACAGGCATTTGCCCGCCAATGGCTGCAGGAGTTACCCTGATCAACACACACGATCAACACTACACACGCAAAATCAAAATACGCTGAACATGAAAAGGATCCTTGCTATTGGCATCTTCCTGATCCCCACATTGGCAATCGCACAGGGAGGATTTATGGACCGCCTCAAGAAAAAAGTAATCAATAAGGCCGAACAAAAAGCAGATCAAAAAGTTGATAAAACAATTGATAAGGGTTTTGATAAGGCTGAACAGGCCGCCAAACCCGGCAGTAAGCCGGCTGATAATACTGCTCCATCTAAGACACCAGCTGCAACAACCAGCCCCGCTGCTGCGCCGGCACCGCAAGCGGCCCCTGATGCTCCTGCCGCGCCTGCTCTAAAGAGCCATTCGAAGTTTGATTTCGTACCCGGTGAACAGATCGTGTACACGGAAAATTTCGAGCAGGATGCGATCGGTGAACTGGCTACCGGTTGGAATACCACTGGTACCGGCGAGGTAGTAACCCTTAATAATTTTCCGGGCAAGTGGTTCCAGGTGCACCAGCGCAGTTTTTACCTCACGAGCAACCAAAAGGAGTTTGGTGAAAACTACACGGTGGAGTTTGATGTGATCATGCAGGTAAAGTACAATGGGCACTTCCTGCCTTATTTCTCCTGGGGTATCATCAGCACCAACGGAGAGCCTTCCACCGGCAATGATTTTCTCCGCAATTACCGTAAATACGGCAGCATCGAGACCATCTTTTACCCGGCAGAAGGCGGCAGGTCGCAACTGGGCATCCACACCTACAATGCAGCCAGAGGTTATTATACCGGCGACCAGCAGAACGTACCTGTACTGAGCGATTTCTTTGGCAAGCCCATTCACGTTGCCATGCAGGTACAAAAGGAGCGTTTACGTATCTGGGCCGATAAGGACAAGATACTCGACGCACCCAAAGCCGTTGCACTGGGTACCATGATGAACCAGCTCTTTTTTGAGATCCACAGCTCGAGCTACAAGGAAGACCAGTATGGCATGTTCATCTCGAACCTGAAGGTGGCCAAAGGCATCCCCGATACCCGTCACAAACTGGTGGAAGAAGGTAAATTCAGCACTACCGGTATCCTCTTCGACGTAAACTCCGATGTTATCAGGCAGGAGTCTTATGGCGTATTGAAGAATATTGCCGATGTGTTGAAAGAGAACGGCGATATCAAGGTGAAGATCATCGGGCATACCGACAGCGATGGCGAGGACAAGAAGAACCTCGACCTCTCCAAGAGCAGGGCAGCTTCGGTAGCCAAAGCGTTACAGGAAACTTTCGGCATCGATGCGGCCCGCCTGCAAACTGATGGCAAGGGCGAGAGTGTACCGGTTGGAGACAACAAAACGAAAGACGGCAAGGCGCTCAACAGGCGCGTTGAGTTCATCAAGTTATAACAAGGGAACATACAGGACGGATATTAATCAGGCAAGGCCCTGCTCAAGCATGAGCAGGGCTTTTGCTTTGGAATGGGTACCGCGGCAGGGTGATGATTGACGCTTCCTGCCTTCATACGATTGCGCAAACAACAAAATGCAGTGGTAGTGACTGAAACCCCAACGGCGGCCAATGGCCGCCGTTGGGGTGATATTCATCTATGAAGCTGCCAGGGATAGCCCGACAGCGGTCAATCAGGATTGTTGCGTGGCAGGCACTACTACCGGCACTTCGCTGCCTTTGTGCTTGCTTTGGCCAGGTGGAACATGCTTGGGGGCGAGTTTATCTTTCAGTCCGATAAAACGGTTCTCAAAGAGATTATAGGAGAGATAACTGATACCGATGGTGGCGAGCAGGGCCATACCATCGACCATTAGCTTGAGGACGGGACGGTCCATAATACCCCAATATTCGCCGGCCATGTGGGCCAGGTGGATAATACCGAAATGGTATACATATAACCCGTAGCTGACCTTACCCAGCGAAGTGAGCACCCTGTTCTCAAATAGCCAGGTATGGAAGTTCCGCGATTTGAGCTTGAACAACATCAGGGCAAAGCAATAATTGAGCGCCGTGTATCCCCAGATGTATTTGTACGAATTCTGCATGTAGGCCGGAAAGCCAAACGTAAGGAACTGGAGACTGCCCGCTGCAAGGAGGTTCGTGACATAGCCCAAAGCCAGCACCATCCCAAAGGTGAAGAATACCTCGAGGTTCCTGACCACCCGGGTTTGGTAGAGGGCAAAATAGCCGCCGATCGCGAAGGCGTCCAGGTGCGATAAGGTAGAGAGGTATACGAAGAGGTCTTTATCGTGCGTAATGGCAGTAGAGGTGGAATGATCGACGAGGTATCCGGATACGAACCGGATCACTGGTCCCAGCAGAATGATAAACTGCAATACGTACTTCAGCTTTTTAACCGGTGTGAGGAAGATCAGCAGGGGCCACAACAGGTAGAACTGTTCTTCCACGGCCAGGCTCCAGAAGTGAGTAATGAACTCGTTGTGCTTGTAGCTGGTGGTAGCGTGGAAAATGTTATACGTGTACGTGAACCCGTATATGAGCTGGCTCTTGAGGGAGCTGAAGTATTCGAATCGGGTAAGCCCGAATACCGTAATGGTGATGAGTAATATGAGCAGGTAGAAATAATAGAGCGGAAAGATGCGCAGGGTTCGCCGTACGAGGAAGTTCCTGATATACGAACCGAATCCATTTGTTTCGGCCTTGGTATCGACCAGGATGGGCGTAATGAGGAAACCAGACAGCACGAAGAAGGCCTGCACGCCAAGATAACCTGCATATACCAGGTTAATATGAAACAGGAATACCGCCAGAAATGCAAAAAACCGGAAACTGTTGTAACTGGGATTCATAATTCAGATTGCTTTAGGGTTGCGGATGCCCGCGGGAAATGCAGGATATTGTAAATAGGAATATGGGACTGAAGGTATTAGACTAAACTGTGCGGCAAAGCTAACCAATATTTCCTATAAGTGGAAGAGGGTGCGGCCGGCGAATGTGAGTTTTGTCTGGAAAAAAAATGCCTGGCTTTAATGGACTCCCTGGTACATTATGATAAAAAATACCTACTTTCCCTTATCATTGATTACATCGGCCCCTTTTGCTTACACAGTTCTCCAGGAAGTAATATCTGTACCTCCAATCCGATCGGGCAATAGTCCGGCTTCCTGCTTCACCCTATGAGACGCAATTACTGCTAAATTGAAATCAGCCAGGCTAAACGAAACGCACGCAACCAGTTAACACTTACCAGGTATCCTTATTTAATTGTTCCATTACTGCCCGGCAGGGATTACCCCTGCTTACAAAACCCTTGTGTTCACATGAGCAAACTATTGATTGAAAAGGACTTAATGCGCCGTTTCCAGCAGGGAGAAGCCCTGGCTTTCAACAGCATCTACAATCGCTTTTTCACTTCCCTGCGACATTTTTCGGGAAGGCTCACCTGTCAGAAGCAACATGCGGAGGACATCACCGTAGAAACCTTCGCCAAACTGTATCGTCTATGCGGCAATTTCGACAGCGTAGCCAATATCAAAGCCTTTCTGTATGTAACTGCCCGCAATGCCTGCTACGATCACCTCGCTTATTCGCATCGCCTTCCTGCACTACCTGAAGGCGCTGGTGATAATCGCCGGCTGCATCTGCTGCGCGGTGACAATGAATTGCCCGCCGTGCTCCGGATCGTACAGGAGTCGATCGACCAACTACCTGGAGAATATGGCAGTGTGCTAAAGCTGGCCTATCAGCAGGGGCTCAAGAATATATCCATTGCCCGCGAACTGTCACTCACGGAATCGGCCGTGCGCGGATACCGGCGCAGTGCCATCAAACTGCTGCGTATAGCGCTGTTCGAACAACGTCAACCGGAAGCAGCCCTTTGCTGCATCGACCTGATTCGCCTGCTGGATGCAAGGCAGGTGCTGAAAGCAAGACAGGTGGAAGAAGTATTAAGCAATCCATAACCAAATCGGGAAAGAGAATGCCTCTGCAATGGGAGGGAAGACGGGCGGCAGGAAACATTTCCACCGCTACGGCCGGCCCCGCCTGGTAAGGCATTCCAGGGAGCTGATGAATACGGGACCGGCAACGATAGTCGATGGAATCATTGATTGTTTGGAACACAAACCAATCAGACTTAACCAGAGATCCTATTCTTTTACCTGTAAAAAAGTTGTATCCGCCCGTTTTTGATAAAGCGGATATATACTGATCGGGAAACCTTTCTGCCAGACCGGGTAACTGATGGATAGTATTCATAAGGATACAGGCTTCACGGCATTCATGAGCATGCCGCTTGTTGTAGTAGCCTGCACCAGGTGGCGCCGGAAAAAGAAACCGGTTATTGAAATCCCCCAAACCGGTTCCAGTTGTGTTACAACGAGGTTGAGTTCCCAGACTTTTGTGACTGCACTAAGCAGCAGGGCCGGGGATCAGCATCGTACATGAACTACAGTTTACATTTAAACCTGCCTGCAAGATACTTCGGCCTATTTGTCGTATCTGCACAAATTGTTTTCCTATCTGCACAAAATAGTTACGCAGGTACATACAGCCGTTACTGTTATAACCTGCTTACAGTCACAACACTATACCGGCACCCGCAGCTTGTATAACCAAAATACCTCATAAGACGCACTGCCCGTGCCAACGAATGCATCAGAAAAGACGTTTCTTTTTACTGATGCTTATTACGCCATTGTGAAGGGGATACATTATATGCTTTCTTAAAAGCCGCGCTGAAGCTGCTGATCGTATTATAGCCCGACAGGGCGGCGATCTGCTTGATGGGGCTATCGCTCTCTACCAGCAACTTCCTGGCTTTCTCCATCCGCATCTGGATCTGGTAGGAATAGATGCTCATTCCATATAGTTTCTTGAAACCATACTGAAGTTTAGTGCGGTTCATACCCGCTTCATAGGCTAACTGCTGAATCGTTGCGTGAGGCAGGTGCTTTTGATGAAGTATGTCCTTTACCGCTCTGATACGTTGAATATCGGCCTGCTTCAACTTGATTTTTTTTCCGCTCATGTCCAATAATTTAGGCATAGACTTCCCCCTGCGTATCGCCGGAAAAATCCGTAGTTACGATGCATTTCACAGGACAGAAATACTTTTTTAAAAGGCATGTAAACATTGCACCACTACGCAATAGAATTGAGGTTTGCGCAGGTACTCATTTTGCTGTAGAATACAGACCCAATAACGGTTAAGTCCAAAGTGCCGAGGAGTCAAAGCCATAGCAGCAATGCAGCCCTTTCCGGCGAAGCCTGTAAGGTCAAGGCAGTTCCGGCGAAAAGTTGTCTTTATAGGGGCGGTAGCCGACCTACAAAGCGGTTACACTTAACGATATTGAATACTCGTTGTAACTGTTTGGGGTACCGCAAATATAACCGCTTTGCTGAAAAGTTGAAAATCAGAGGCTCAGATATGAGCAGGACCTCATACTTTTATCTCACCATAATGGTAAACCCTTATACTTCTTCTACGGGTTTCCACGGGCATGCACAGCTGCTTACACCCGTATCTTACCGAAAGCATCATATGCTTTTTTTGCTAATCGATACCCAATTGGGCCATAAAGCGCTCGCGATAGGTATCGCCCACCGGCAGGTACTGCCCGTTGATGATAACCTTACCACGATCGAGGAATTCGATCTTATTGCGGTTGATGATGTAGGATTTATGTATGCGGATAAAGGTACCGGCAGGCAGCAGGGTCTCCATCTTCTTCATGCTCTCCAAGGAAAGCACCTTACCGGCGGGGGTGTGGAAGGCGACATAGTCGCGCAGTCCTTCGATATACAGGATAGCGTCGAAGTTGAGCTTCTGGATGCGGTATTCGGCGCGGATAAAGATATGATCGGGTGGTTCGCTGGCCGGCGCTGCTGTTTTTTGCTCCAGCCGTTCTTTGGCCTTCACGACCGCCATCATATACCGGTCGAAGGAGAAGGGTTTGAGCAGGTAATCCACCACATCGTGTTCATAGCCCTCCAGGGCATACTGGGGATAAGCCGTGGTAAGGATCACTTTGCAACGGTTGCCGATGATCTTCATAAACTGCATACCGCTCAGTTCGGGCATATGGATATCAAGGAAAAGCAGGTCGGCATCGCCCTGTTCTATTACCGACAGCGCCTCGAGCACATGGGTCGTTTTGAAAACGAGGGTGAGGCCCGGGGTTTTACCGATGTATTGCGCGAGCAGGCCCACGGCCAACGGCTCGTCGTCTACTACCACACAGCGGAGGGGCGGATTATTGCTCATTGGTCACTTCGAGGTTGATGGTAAAATGGGTTTCGGTCACTTTTACTTTCAGCACATGCCTGTCGGGATACAGCAACTCGAGCCGCCGCTTTACATTCTGCAGTCCGATCCCCCCCACCGCATCCTTCAATCCATGGCCTTTCTTATTGACACAATGGAAGTAGATATTCCGGTTGCCGGCATGGATGGTGATAGATACTCCGTCGCCCGCTTCCGTAAGATCTCCATGCTTGAAGGCATTTTCCACAAAGGGAATCAGCAGGAGCGGGGGTATCTGCATCCCAGACGTATCGCCGGTGATGTGCATGGGGGCATGTACCGGATGATCGAACCGTATCCGTTGCAAAGCTATATACCGGTCGATATATTCGATCTCTTTTTGCAGGGGAACTTTTTCACTGGCATCGTACAACATATACCGCAGCAGGTCCGACAGGCCGAGGATGGCTTCCTGCGCCCCTGCTGAGTTCTGGTACATCAGCGAATAGATATTGTGCAGACTGTTGAATAGAAAATGTGGATTGATCTGCGAACGCAGGAATGACAGTTCCGACTGGCGGTTCTGGATCACCATATCTTTTTGTTCCAGTTCCTTGTGCTGCGCATAGCGGATAAAAAAGAACACGATTCCATACACCACAAACATAAATGCGTAAAAGATATTCTCCAGGAAATAGTTTTTCAGGCGCAGGTCGCGGTTCCATTTCCATTCTTCCAGCACATAACAAAAGTAGAACAGGACCACCAGGGATAGTAGCGTAAGCAGTACAAACACAAATACGCGCCGCGGATAAAAACGAAACAGCAGCAGGTAGGGCACCAGGGCAAACAGGAAATATACGGCGATATTCATGATGCCATTGATGAGGCTGCCAAGACCGTGGGTGAATCCGAGAAAATGGGAGCGGCCATTCACGAGGTTGGGCAGGTCGTAAGCGATATGCAACAGGAAATAAAGCGCCACATACATTACCAGCAGCAGGATCAATCTTTTTCGCATCGGCCAAAGGTATTATTAATTGCCAAACGCCCTTAATAACCCAGCCCGGGTTGGTAGAGGTGGGCAGCCTGTTTGTCGATTTGGGTTGGCAGGCGCCCGGCGCGCAGGTAATTTTCCATCCTCAACCAGCCGGTCTGCACGGAGCGGCGATTGAAAAATTACACAACAACCAGCCACCGGGTGTATGGCGGATCGGGTGTCGACCCGGTCCTACGTCGCTGTACCGGCATCACGTCGCATGCCGGTACAGGATGTTCCAATATGTATGGTAGAAGTGGGAACATACCCGGCTGGCTGGTTAACCTTCAAATTAACTTTATGGATAACTCTGTCAACAGGGGCGGGCAACCGATGCCAGCCTCCTTGTCGTGGCCTGCCCATGCCGGCGCCTCCGCAAAAGCAGCAGCAACGAACGCTACCCTGGCTTCGGAAACCTTCGCTCAACCAGGAAAGGCCGGGGTTCAGCAACCAGCCACTGCCTCTACACGTCGTGCGCGTGGTGGTAAACACTGGCTGCGGTGGTGGCCGTTGGCGGCCGTTGGCGTGGGAGGTGTCATCCTTTACCTGTTGCTATCTCCGGCATCTTCCCGTTTTACCCGGCCGGTAGGTACAGCTTTCCGGCTCTCGGGCAATTTTGGCGAGTTGCGGCCGCAGCATTTTCACATGGGGCTCGATGTGCGCACGGACGGCGAAGAGAACCTGCCGGTATACGCGGTGGCTGATGGTTATGTAAGCCGCATCATTATTCAGGAATACAGTTTGGGCAAAGCTATATTCGTTACCCATCCCAATGGCTATACGACGGTGTATGCGCACCTCAACCGCTTTTACGATGAATTGCAAACCGCAGTAGAGCAACAGCAGTTGAAAACGCAGCAGCGCGAACAGGATATCAGCTTCAAACCCTTTCAATACCCGGTTGAAAAAGGCGGGTTGATCGCCCGCAGCGGCAATACGGGCGGATCGGAAGCGCCCCATTTGCACTTTGAAGTGCGCGATACTAAAACAGGTCGTAACCTCAATCCCTTACTGCATGGGTATGCGGCCGACGATGATACGCCGCCGGTTTTGCACAACCTGTATTGGTACAACCGCCAGTACAGCACCTATAGCAGTGGCGCCAATACGATCTCCATCACCGGATCGGAAGGCAATTACCGGGCGGTGCGGCCCGTGATCAAGGTGCGCTCGCCCCGCATCAGTCTCGCCATGCGCGCCACCGACAAAGACAATGACAATCGGTTTCGTTTTGGCATTTACCGCGTAGAGGTCCGGCTCGACAACAAACTGGTGCATGAAGCGGTCATGGATGATATCGACGAGACCGATACGCGCTATATCAATGCCTGCATCGATTACAGCAAATGGATCCGCTCGGGGTCATTCGTGCAGCACCTGTCTACCTTACCGGGCAATCACCTGCCTGCCTGGAAGGGTAGTGGGTTGATCGATCTGGCAGATAGTGATGTGCACCAGCTCAATTTACGCCTGTACGACGTGAACAATAATGTAACGGAGTTCAATAGCACGATCCAGTATTCGGGCGCCAAAGAGCTGGCGCCGCCTATTGAAAAAGGCGCCCGTATATTGGCGCCCGGAAAAGCAGCCGTGCTGAGCACACCCAACTGCAAGGTCTCCTTTACAGCGAGAACATTCTATGATACGGTAGCTTTTGTATTGAAGGAACAAGCCTCAGCAGCACGCAACAAGGCATCGGCCCTGGTGGCCTTGCACCAACCCTTGGTGCCGGTGCATGAAGCGTATTCGGTTTCGTTGAAAGTAATGGGTTCAGTACCAGCCCACCTCAGGAAGCAAATAGTGATGCAATTGAACAACGGGCAGCAAAAGGTGATCGACAAAGGCAAATGGCGCGACGATTGGCTCACAGCATCGTTCAATACGCTGGGCAGCGTACAATTGCTGATCGACACGGAAGCTCCCACCATACAATTATCGGGATGGAATGAAGGACAGACCTTTTCGGGCAATACGATCCGCCTGCCGCTCAACTGTCGCGATGAAACGGCTGGCGTTGCCAGTTTCAAGGCCACTTTGAACGGACAATGGTTACTGTATGAGCAAAAGGGGCGCGACTTCGTGGTGAACATACCCCCCTCCTGCAAACCGGGCAATCACCAGGTGACGGTGTCGGCAACGGATGTGGCAGGCAATACCAGCAGCCGGCAGCTCACTTTCAAAAAAGGGTAAGACTACTGGTTATTGAACTGCGTACAATGGAGACAGCTGTTCTTGAGGCGGCAACCGGGGCCCTGCAAGCTGGTGGGTGCGGCGTGACCGGTCAGGTTACAGCTTCCTCTTCCGTTTCCAACACACCCTGCAGGGCATCCAGCCGCGTGGTCCAGGAAGCATTGTATTGCTCGGCCCAGTCGGTCACCTCCTGTAACTTGAAGAGGATGGCTTCGCAATAGCGCTCGCGGCCCCGCTGTTTGATGGTCACGAGCCCGCATTGACTTAATATTTTCATGTGTTTGGAAATGGCGGGCCGGCTTACGGCAAAATGCTCGGCTACGCCGTTCAGTGTAAGCGTTTGCCGGGATAACAACCCGATGATCTGACGCCGGGTAGGATCGGCAATGGCTTGGAATACATCACGTCTCATGGCTATTGATTGAGGTAACGCACTGCCGGCCAGAGGCTTGCAGGCGATAAAAATGATCCGGTGCTGTGAGGACTATAAGCTGACCTACCGCGGGGTCCCGTACAGGCTCCCCTTACGGCGATTCCAGCCGCTTTAAACCCTCCTCCTCGCTATTACATAAGCAATAGGCAATCCCACAAAAAACATCAGTATCAACATCCCAATAATTACGCCGGATGTTGTGTGCTTCGCTGCCCCGGGCGTATTGCTCATCGGCACTACGACCAGGTTCATGGCCAGCCACACCAAAACGCCATACCCCAGACCCGTAACCACCCAATGGGTGCTCACTTTACGAATAAGCGGCCAGGCATAGTAAAAAATAGCGGCAAAGATGGTAGCGATCAAAAAATGCAGCAGCAGCCCTACGATGGCCATCAGGACCCTGTCGCCATAGGCGGTTTCCTTCCCTACGACACCACTGGCGATATAATTCAGGATCGGCAGCGGGTTCTTCCCCGTCTTGATACTATAACTTACAAAAGCAGCGATGATGTCGAGCAAACCTGCCAGCAGTCCCGCCTTGAGTATGATAGGCAGTGTAGGCCGCGGAGCGGCTGCGCCGATGCCGGCTGCACTCAGTGTGGAAACGGTTGTTTTGGTCATGATGGTAAAGGATGGGTTAATGATCCTTCCATAATAAATTTACTCCCATTTGCCACAGTCTGCGGGGGAGATATACGTACGACCGTCAGCGCCCGACTAAGGGAGGATACAAACCAACCACCGGAACTGGCGATTGAGGGGGCGGCAATAGCTACGCTGCCGGTTTCGCGGCAAGGGGGAATGAGGAAGCCGGCCAGCAAGCGTTGCGCTGCTGGTTTCGCTCCAGGGGGAATGAGTCGGACTGTAGCGATTGTAAAAAAGAGGCAGGGAGCAGTGGCGCCGGAACTCAGCGCTTGGGGCCAGGTCTTTCTAATGATACTTTAACGACATAATTGTCGATCGTACAATAAATGCGCGGTAAATTACCAGCATCCTAAATACTAACAATGATTGCCTGTTTGAAGAAGAAGTTATTGCTCATTAATGTTTTTTTATCCTGCCTGCCGGCGCTCCGGGCCCAGACCTCCGACGAGCAGTTCAGGATGCCGCTGAAAGATGTACTCGCCGATATCGAGCTGCGATACGGCGTGAAGTTGCAATACAATGATGAGATGGTGAAAGACAAATGGGTCAACTACGCGCGCTGGCGCTACCGGCCCGACGCCGAAGCCACGATCAACAACGTGCTGGCCCCGCTCGATCTATCGGTCAATAAAACGGGCGATAAGAAATACAAACTAAAATACTTCGAGTACCACCGCCTGAGCCCCGAAGACGGTAGGGCGCGGCTCGACTATCTAGCTTCCAGATACAGCAATGCGCAGCAGTGGGAACAACGCCGCGATTCCATGATCCCCTGCATGTGGCAAGCGCTGCAACTAACGCCTTTGCCTCCCACGCCGGTGGTCAAACCCATTTCGGCCAATAAAAGAACGATGGATGGCTACACCATCGAGAACCTGGCTTTCGAAGTATTGCCAGGGGTTTACATTGCTGGCTCGCTATACCGCCCCGCCAAAGCAAAAGGCAAAATACCGGTGGTATTGTGTCCCGACGGTCACTGGCAACAGCACCGTTACCGGGCCGATTGTCAATACCGCTGCGCCACCATGGCTCGTATGGGTTGTATGGCCATCAGCTACGACCTCTTTGCCTGGGGCGAATCGCTGTTACAATTCAAGACAGAAGACCACCGCCGCGCACTGGCGATGACCGTGCAGGCGCTGGGTACCATCCGCATACTCGATTACCTGCTCACGCTCAAGGAAGCTGACACCAGCCGGGTCGCTATTTCCGGTGGATCGGGCGGCGGAAGCCATACCATGCTGATCACGGCACTCGACAAACGCATTAAGCTGAGCGTACCGGTGGTGATGCTTTCCTCGTACCACAGTGGCGGCTGCCCTTGCGAAAGCGGCATGCCGGTGCACCTTTGCGGAGGCGGCACGGCCAATCCAGAAATCGCTGCGATGGCAGCACCACGTCCGCAGCTGGTGATCTCCGATGGTAAAGACTGGACCGACCAGGTACCCAACACAGAATTTCCTTATTTGCAAAAGATATATGGCTATTATGGGCAGACCAGCCAGGTAGAGAATGTGCACCTGCCGGAAGAGGGTCATGATTTTGGTCCCAATAAACGGCAACCGCTATACCAGTTCATTGCGAAACATTTCAGGCTCGATACCAAAGCGCTGCTCTCCGCCGACGGAAAGCTCGATGAAAGCAAGGTGACCATCGAACCCGAAACCGCGATGAAGGTATTTGGCGCCAATGGTGAAAAGCTGCCGCCCAATGCCATCAAAGGATTTGAAGGGCTGCAGGCCATGTTTCCCTCAACGATAAAGCAATAGCCAGGATTTACGAAAAGACTCCCTATGCACCGCAAGATTGTATTTATTGCCCTGCTGTTCCTATCACAACTATCCGTTGCACAGTTGTATGACCTGCGTACCGGCCACCGCGTTGATCCCGTTGGTATCGATGCGCAACAGTTGGTGTTCAGCTGGAAGATCAACAGCACTCAACGGAATGTAACCCAATCGGCCTATCAACTCATTGTTGCCGACAATGCCGTCGATGCCGGTAAAGGGACAGGCAACGTATGGAACAGCGGCAGGCAGGCATCGTCCAACTCCATCCATGTAACTTATAACGGTAAAGCATTAAAGTCGGGCACTACTTATTACTGGCGCGTGCGGGTATGGGATAGCAAGCAACAAGCGATGGCCTGGAGCAAAGCGGCAACCTTTACCACCGGCCTGTTTACAACGGCCGACTGGCAGCAGGCCCAATGGATCGGTTATGAGGATCTGCACGATACCATGCGCGTATTGCCCGGCGTTCATGGCAGCGGCGGCAAACTGGGCGATAAGGCCAAACAACGTCCCGTAACTCCTTTGTTCAGAAAAGGATTTTCGCTCCATAAAAAAGTAAGTAGCGCCTTACTGTTTGTAAGCGGTCTGGGGCAATATGAATTAAGCGTGAACGGGGAAAAGACCGGCAGCCGATTCCTGGCGCCGGGCTGGACCTACTACGACAAAACCGTGTTGTACAACACCTATGATATAACGAAGCAGTTATTGCCCGGCAGCAATGCCATCGGTGTGGTGGTGGGCAATGGGTTTCACCATATCAACCGCGAGCGCTACCGCAAGCTCGTCAGTGTATTCGGTATGCCGAAGCTGATCTGCCTGCTGCAGATCAGGTATACAGATGGCAGCACCCAAAACATCGTATCGGACCAAAGCTGGAAGACAGCTCCGTCGGCCATCACCTACAACAGTATTTTTGGTGGAGAAGATTATGACGCCCAGCTGGAGCAGGCTGGCTGGAATAAAGCCACCTTCAAGGATGCCGGTTGGAAGCAGGCGATACCCGTCGCTGCTCCACAGGGCCAGCTCGCAGCGGAAAGCGATTATCCTCTGCAGGTGATGCAAACCTTTGCACCGAGCAAAGTATGGCAACCCGTAAGCGGCAGCTATATGTATGATTTTGGCCAGAACACCTCGGGCATCGTTGAAATCAAGGTGCGGGGCCGCAAAGGACAAACGGTTAAATTGATACCGGGCGAACTGATCAATGAACAACAGCTGGCCAATCAAAAGGCTACCGGCGGCCCTTATTATTTCAGCTATACGCTGAAGGGGGATGGTGAAGAGACCTGGCGGCCTTCGTTTTCCTATTATGGCTTCCGGTATGTGCAGGTAGAGGGTGCTGCACCCGACAAGGCCCGTAACCCGGCACTGCCAGCCATCAAATCGCTCAAGCTGTTACACACCCGCAACAGTGCTCCGGCAACGGGCTCTTTCACCAGTTCCAACCAACTGTTCAACCGCATCGACACCCTGATACAATGGGCCATCAAGGGCAATTTCCAAAGTGTGCTCACCGATTGTCCGCACCGCGAAAAACTGGGCTGGCTGGAGCAGGATTACCTGATGGGCGCTTCGGTGAAATACAATTTCGAGACGTACAACTTATACAACAAGCTGGTGCAGGATATGATCGATGCGCAACAGCCTAACGGCCTGGTGCCCGATATTGCGCCGGAGTTTGTGTTGTTCGATGGCGGTTTCCGCGATTCACCAGAGTGGGGTAGTGCGGCCATTATTCTTCCCTGGTTGCAACACAAGTGGTATGGCGATACGGTGGCTATGCGCAAAGCCTGGCCCATGATGGAAAAATACATTGGCTATCTTGAATCGAAAGCCAAAAACCATATACTCAATCATGGTCTGGGCGACTGGTATGATATGGGGCCGGAACGGCCCGGCTTTGCACAGCTAACGCCGATGGGGCTCACGGCTACAGCCATCTACTATTACGATGCCACGTTGATGCGTGATATGGCCGGCCTGTTGGGCAAATCCGAAGCGGCAGATCAGTACAGCAAACTGGCCCGCGAGATCAAACAACAGTTTAACGATACGTTCTTCAACAAGAAGACGATGGTGTATTCAACCGGCAGTCAGACCGCCATGGCGATGCCCCTGGCATTGGGACTGGTAGAAGACCAGCACAAGGCGGCCGTATTGCAGAACCTGGTCGATTCTATTAAGGCGGGTGGCCAAAAGCTAACTGCCGGCGATGTGGGTTTTCACTTCCTGGTGCAGGCCCTGCACGAAGGCGGCGCTTCGCAACTGTTGTATGAAATGAACTCGCGCGATGATGTGCCGGGTTATGGCTACCAGTTGAAGAAAGGCGCTACGGCGCTCACGGAATCCTGGCCGGCCCTGGAGGTGGTCTCCAACAACCACCTGATGCTGGGCCATATCATGGAGTGGTTTTATGGCGGGCTCGCCGGCATCAGGCAAGTGGATCAATCTACAGCTTTTCAGCATATCCTGATACAACCTGAAGTGGTGGGCGATATCACAGCGGTGAAAGGCAGTTATGAATCGTTGTATGGATCGATACGCAGTGAGTGGAGCCAACAAGGCAGTCGCCTTACGCTACAAGTGACCATCCCTGCCAATACGAAAGCCACCGTTTGGGTGCCGGGTGCCGAAGGAAAAAAACTTACTGAAAGTGGTAGGGCCGTAAAAGTGCTGACTTACGACAAAGGAGCCGCAAAGGTGGAAATCGGTTCTGGGCAATACGCGTTCGTTGTTCAATAGAAACAATTTTACTTCCGGTGGCCAACGCAACCGGTTGTGTTTATATTTGGTATTATATACTTGCTTTGCTTTTTGCTATAAAGTCTATATTCAATAATTATTAGATTTTTATAGCGATGATAAAATTTGCTTTTTGTGTTGCTTTATGCGCCTTGGTCCTTGGCTATGGCACGCCTGTATGTGCGCAATCTTCTTCGGCAACCCTTCAACTCTGGTATCAACAGCCTGCTAAAAAATGGACGGAGGCCCTGCCCATCGGCAATGGCCGCTTAGGCGCCATGATCTATGGTGATGCCATGAATGACCATATTCAATTCAATGAAGAAACGCTATGGTCCGGCGGGCCGCATGAATACCAGCGTAATGGCGCTTACCGGTACCTGCAACCCATTCGCCAGTTGTTACAGGAAGGTAAACAACGCGAAGCGGAAGCCCTCGCAGAAAAGGAGTTCATGGGGGTAAAATATCCCTTGCAGGAAACCTACGACCTGGACCGGGCCGTTTGGCGCAATAAAATGCTGCAGGAAACGAAGTATACAGCGCAGGACTTCAAGGATGCGGCCTGGCCTGTGTTGCAGGCGCCCAACAACAACGGATGGGAGAGTGCTGGCCTCGAAGGACTGGATGGCGCCGTGTGGCTGCGCAGCAGTTTCGAATTGCCCGACGCCTGGGCCGGTAAGAATATATGGCTGGACCTTGGCCGGATACGCGATGCAGACATTACCTATGTGAACGGTGTGCGTGTCGGCAGTACCGATACCATGACCATCAACCGGCATTACCTGGTACCGGCAGCTTCTTTGCGAAAAGGACAAAATACCATCGCGATACAGGTGCTGAATTATTTCGATAAAGGCGGCATCATACCAGCCAGGGGTAACGAAAAAGGGTTGGTATTTTACCCCGAAGATGGATCACCCGCCAACAGCCAGCCATTGAGCGCCACCTGGAAATACCATATTCAGCACGACAATCCGCCTATACTGCCACGCTACCAGGCCGATTACCAGCCTTTCGGCGATCTATGGCTGCGTATGACCGGCGCATCGGCCCAGGAAGCAGTTAGCGGATATCGACGCGATCTCGATATCTCCAATGCCATTGCTACGGTATCGTATCAGCAAAATGGCGTCACGTATACCAGGGAATACTTGTCGAGCGCACCACAACCGACGATGGCTATTCACCTCAAAGCCAGCAAGGCAGGCAGCATTAGCCTGGAAGCGCTGCTGAAATCGCCACACCTCTTTCATTTCACCAAAAAGATCGATGACCGCACACTGGCGCTTTCACTGAAAGTACGCAATGGCGTATTAAAAGCTACCAGCTATCTCCAGGTTGACGCGAGGCAGGGTACGGTGACCGTAACCGATAGCTCCATCATTCTCCGCAATACAGATGAAGCGACCCTCTACCTGGTGGCCGGTACCAGCTTTAAGAATTATGCCGATGCCGGTGGCGATCCCGATGCGCTGTGCAAGCAGGCGGTTCAACAATTGAGGGGCAAAACATATAGTAACATCCGGACTGCGCATATTAACGAGTACCACAAATACTTCAATACCTTCTCCGTCGACTTTGGCAACACTGCGCATGCAGCCCTGCCGACTGACCAACGTATTTTGCAATTTAGCGCCGTGAAAGATCCTGCCTTGTTATCGTTGTACATGCAATATGGCCGCTACCTGTTGATCTCTTCCTCGCGACCAGGCACACAACCTGCGAACCTGCAGGGCATTTGGAATGATCTGCTCACGCCCCCCTGGGGCAGCAAGTACACTTCGAACATCAACCTGCAAATGAATTATTGGCCGGCAGAATTGCTGAACCTGTCAGCCTGTACGGAGCCATTGATCAAACTGATCAAGGAGGCATCCATAACGGGACAGCGTACTGCCAAAGAGCACTACAATGCCCCGGGCTGGGTATTGCACCACAACACTGACCTCTGGCGCGGCACGGCGCCCATCAACGCTGCCAACCACGGCATATGGGTTACGGGCGCCGCGTGGTTATGCCAGCACCTGTGGGAGCATTACCTGTTTACGCAGGACAAACAATTCCTGCAGGAAGCCTATCCCTTGATGAAGTCGGCATCTGACTTCTTCGTGGCCTTCCTGGTAAAAGATCCGGTATCGGGTAAGCTGATCAGCACGCCCTCCAACTCGCCCGAGCAGGGTGGGCTGGTGGCCGGGCCTACGATGGATCACCAGATCATCCGCGAACTGTTCCGGAATACGGCGAAGGCTGCTGCGATCCTGAAAAAAGATGCGGCGTTGCAGACAACCTGGAAGGAAAAGGCCGCACAGCTGGCGCCCAATGAAATTGGTAAATATGGACAGTTGAAAGAATGGCTGCAGGACAAGGATGATACGAGCAACAAACACCGGCACGTATCGCACTTATGGGGCGTTTATCCCGGTACGGATATCAATTGGGATGAGTCGGCCGATATGATGCAAGCGGCGCGCCAATCCTTGTTATACCGTGGTGATGGCGGTACCGGCTGGAGCCTTGCCTGGAAGGTAAATTTATGGGCACGTTTCAAGGACGGCGATCATACCCTGAAGATGGCAGAAAGATTATTGGCCGCGGCCGATGGCGGCGGCAATGAAGGTGGTGGTGTATACCTCAACCTGTTCGATGCACATCCGCCCTTCCAGATAGATGGCAATTTCGGCGGTGCTGCCGGCATGGCCGAGATGCTGGTGCAAAGCCATATGGGCTATATCGAATTGCTGCCCGCTTTACCAACTGCATTGCCTACTGGTTCTATTAAAGGGCTTCGTGCACGGGGCGGGTTTGAGTTGGACCTGCAATGGAAAGCCGGTGCTTTGGCACAATTGACCGTGCGGTCGAAAGCAGGCGGCGCTTGCTTACTGCATTACCAGGGAAAAGCACTTACCCTCACTACACAGCCGGGTAAATCGTACACCGTACGGCCTGGAGACTTTAAGTAAAACACGTTCATTCGCAGCAAAGGCAACAGTTAGCTGCTTCAAGCAAATAATTTGCCTGCTAAAAAAGATACAGCCCGCTCCGGCGGGCTATTTTTATTGTCTGCAGCTATGCTTTGCAATGTATTCGCGGGCCTGGTCCTGGGTAAGGGCCGCGAAATCGCAGTAGCGGTGATGCACGTCGATGATCTCTTCGAGGGCGTCGGCGACCAGTTGTTTGTTCTCCCAGTGGTTCAATTCCTGCACCACCTGTTCGAGGCAACCTGTTTTGTAGGCGATCTGGCCGATCACATGCACGAGCGTATTGCGCACACGGGCTGTTTTATCGTGCTGCAATTCCTTTAGCAGGGGCATTATATCGAGTGGATGTTTTCTTCCGCGCAGCTCAATACCATGACATATTTCGCGGCGGATCTCTTTGTCCTCGTGGTGCAGGTATTGCCGGGCCCATTGCAGCACGGGTACGGGATTCACTTCTCCCATCTTCTTCACGGAACCTATAACCGCATTCCGGGGCGAATGATGCGCATCGAGTAGGCCCTGGTCGAAGAAATGCTGCACCACGGCAAAATCCTGCTTGCCAATTTCACCTGCCGCATTGATGACCGTTTGCCGGACTTTAAAATCCGAATGCTGCAGCAAGGCGTTCAACCTTTCAATGACATTCGGTTGAAGGGCTTCCTGCTCAAAGTAGATACGGCCCACCGACAGATAGGCGGCCTTGCGGATATAGGTATCCTCATGGGCGAAGTATGCCCCGGTTTTTGCGGGTGTACCGCGGGTAAGTTCGGCCGTAATGTCGGCCTTGATGGCGGCTACGACGCCGGCCCTTTCCTGCCTGGAGAGATCGTAAAAAGCCATGGGTTATTTGAAGCTGCGATATTACACCAGTTTTGGTGGCAAGCCAAATGCCGGATAGATAACAACTTGCCCGGACATGTCTGGCAACTACCGTTCCTGTTCCCTAAAACCGAACAATGCTGTAACAAAACCGAACAGTAACCTCCGCAATGCCATACTTAACTAATTGATTTACAAAGCAGCTACAAGGTGGCATCTTTTTGGGAAACCAACAGTAACCTGGAACAATATGATTCAATTTCTAAAGACCTCCCTGCGCTCCCTGTGGCGCAACAAATCGTATAGCGCGCTGAATATATTCGGCCTGGCGATCGGCATTGCCTGTGCGGGCCTCATCTTTTTGTGGATGGAGGATGAGGTGAATTACGATGCCGTACACGCCAAGAAGGACCGGCTTTACCGCATTGTAGAGAACCAAACTTATGAAGGCAAGGTGCGCACCTTTATGTCGACCCCGGGGCCCCTGGCCGAAGCCATTAAACAGGAGATACCGGGTATTGCGGAAGCCTGCCGGTTGAGCGGCAGCCGGCCTACCTTGTTCTCGATCGGCGACAAGGCGATCTATGAACGCGGCGGCTTTGCCGATCCCTCCATCTTTTCGATGTTCAGCTGGCAATGGCTGGATGGCCATGCGGCCAATGCCTTTAAGGAACTCTATGCCATCGTGATCTCCGAAAAAATGGCCCATCAATTCTTCGGCCGGTCGACCGGTGTGGTAGGACAAACCATTAAGCTCGACAATAAACAGGAATATGTGATCAGTGGGGTTGTGAAGGACCTGCCCAACAACTCTACGCTGAAGCTGGAATGGGTAGCGCCCTTTGCCGTTTACTTCCAGGATAATAAGGATCGGCTCACCCGCTGGGGCGCCAATAGCATCGCTACTTATGTAGAACTATCGCCCTCTGCCGATAAAGCCCGGGTGGATCATTTACTGGCAGGCACTATTAAAAAGAACCTGACCGAGTCCTCCACCGTACCTTTTCTTTTCGCCATGAACGACTGGCGGCTGCGCGATCAGTTTGAAGATGGACGGCAAGCTGGTGGACGGATAGAATATGTACGCATGTTTACCGTGATCGCCTGGATCATATTGCTCATAGCCTGTATCAATTTCATGAACCTTGCCACAGCCCGCAGTGAGAAGCGTGCGCGCGAAGTGGGTGTACGTAAGGTATTGGGCGCAGGCAAGCAACGACTGATCGTTCGCTTTATCGGTGAATCGATCCTGATGGCCTTACTGGCTGTTATGACAGCGATCGTATTGATCGTGATGGTACTGCCGGCTTTCAATTTACTGGTAGAAAAAGAATTGAGCCTGGGATTGGATCAACCGCTGCATGTGCTGGCACTACTGAGCATCGCCCTGATCTGCGGACTGGTGGCAGGCAGTTATCCCGCACTTTACCTGTCGTCCTTCAACCCGGTATATGTATTTAAAGGCATGCGGATCAAGGGCGGCAGTGCAGCCTTTATCCGTAAGGGACTCGTGGTAACGCAGTTCACCGTATCTATCGTACTCATTATTTGTACCATCATCATCTACCAGCAGATACAGCACGTCAAGAAACGCGATTTGGGTTACGACCGCAACAACCTGCTGGCGATAGAAGTGCGCGGTAATACCATCAAGAACTTCGAGACCATCCGGGAGCAGCTCATCAAATCGGGCGCAGCCGACAATGCAGCCCTTAACAGCTATAACCTCATCGATATTGGTAACAATACTTCTCAATTCACCTGGCAGGGGAAAGATCCTTCGAGAGATATCCTGGTCTCTGCGCGGGGCATTACCCGCGATTTCATCGCCACGGCCGGGATGAAGGTGATCGAAGGCCGCGACTTCCAGGAGAATGCCGTAGCCGACAGCAACAACGTGGTGATCTCCGAAACGCTGGCGGGCATGATGGGAGCAGGGAGTGCGGTGGGTAAAACCATCACCTATGGTACTGAGCCCGGCAGCCCGGTATACCAGGTGGTAGGCGTGGCGAAGAACTTCATCTATGGCGATATGTACACCAAGAGCGACCCGGTGTTGTTCTTCCTAAATAAAGAAATTGCCCGTACGCTGTATATACGACTTGCCAACCGCATGCCCGTAAACGAGGCCCTGGTAAAGATCGGCGACGTGATGCAGCGCGGCAATCCCGGCTATCCGTTTGATTACAAATTTGTGGACGACCAATTCAATGACCGTCTGAATAGTGAGATCCTGATCGGCAAATTGTCTCGCGTGTTTGCAGCACTGGCCATCGTGATCTCCTGCCTTGGTTTATTTGGATTGGCAGCTTATACAGCCGAGCGCCGTACGCGTGAGATCGGCATCCGCAAGGTATTGGGCGCCAGCATAACCGGCATTACCCACCTGCTCTCGAAAGAGTTTCTGCAACTGGTGCTGGTGTCGGCTATTATCTCCTTTCCGCTGGCCTGGTGGTCGATGCATCAATGGCTGCAAAGCTATTCGTACCGCATCGCCATACAGTGGTGGGTATTCCCGGTGGCAGGTGTATTGGCCGTGCTCATTGCACTGGTCACCATCAGCTTCCAATCGGTGAAGGCGGCTCTTATGAATCCGGTTAAAAGTTTGCGCAGCGAATAATAACTTTTTTTCTCTTGTCTGATTGCAAGAAGGCCCTGTATAAAAGCAGGGCCTTTCCTTTTGCGCAATCTGTCCTTTGAACACATTAAGGCATTCGTCTTACGTAAAACTACGAAGTGGAGGATCGCATCAACCCGATTAATACCACTAACCGGTAAGTTGTGCAGCGTGATGCGATCAAAATACCACGAATTGGGTATTGGTGTTCTAAATACTTTCGTTGACATTTGATTAAATATTTCACGCCACAGTTCCCCCTGTCCTTTCCAAACTCTGATATTGTAGAATCTTTTACACCGATCCATCCCCCTTTGAAACTGGCACATTCTGATTATTCGACCAGGTAGCCATCAGCATTCAACCGGATTGAACCGTTGCAGGCATTGACCATGCCGGCGGCGTACATGTTCACCCTGAAAGAACGGGCATTTCATTAGCCGGCCTTTCAACGCCTTTACAAGAGGGGTGAACGGATGCTCCATTTTATTTAGAAACGAAATATTGCCATGGGACCTTTTCTGTCCTTCCTTAAAAAAGACCTCAATACATTTATCTCCAATAAGATTGGCGCCAGCAGTGATTTTGTGCTATGCTCCAACCTCAACAATGTCATAGACAAAAGTGACGGCCCCACCGATATCATTGTCATCAGCATCGTAAGCATAGAAGAGGAAAAGATGCTGAAGAGTCCGGACAATTACGTGAAGTTCAACAACGAGATCAATTACCGCAAGCCCCCCATCTGGCTCAACATCATTTGTCTGTTTACTTTTTATACCAAGAACCACGAGAACTATAATGGTATCGATATGCTGGAGAATGTGATCCAGTACTTCCAAAGCAAGCCGCGCATCGACAAAACGAATGCGGTGGTGCCCGCCAATTATCCGGCCGGACTGGAAGAGGTGCGGGCAGAGTTTGTGTCGCTGAACTATGAGCAAACCAATGACCTGTGGGGTCTTTTCGGCGGGAAGTATCATCCATCGGTGGTCTATAAATTCAAGACGATCCCTGTAGATAATGCAGATGTAACGCCTGGTGGTCCGCCGATCGAGGAAACCATGGTCAATGCCTTACACAAAAAGATATAAGCCACTTGAAAAAGCTAACACCCATACTCACCTTGTTTCACACCGCCAATTTCTGGGCAGATGCGAACAGCACGGGCAAAGAGATCGACTTCATCAAAGAAGGCAGTCTTTTCCAACTGCTGCCGGAACCATCGCTGGCACAAAGGATGGAAAGCCTGGGAGGCTATGTGGTGCAAACCGGGCATTTTACCCGTTTGTTGCTCCCTTTCGATTTTGGTATTACACCACCTGCGCAAGCCGTGGACAAGCTGCCGGCTCAACTGCTGTTCTATATCACTGCTCCCGATGCAGCGCCCGTGAAAGCCAGTGGACTCAATCTGAATAATCAGCTTTTATTTGTAAAACCCACTGCGCCTGCGGCAGATTATACCTATAACAAACGAACAATATCCTGCAAGCCTTGTGGGGCTGCGGCGGTACTGGCTGCGGGCGACCTGGTGCCTTATATACCGGCTGATGTATCGCTCTCCGGCATTCATTCGCTGATTCAAAAGCCCCTGGGCACGGCCACACAGCCACTGGACCTGAAAGTAACCATCGATGCAACGGTGATACCGGTTGTTAAAGATGAGGATCTGAAGGCAGTGCACAAAGCGTTGCACGAAGTACGCTTCAAAACAGCCGCCATTTCCTTTAACAGGGCTTCGGACAATAGTGCCTTGAAGAGCTTTGCGAAGATGCTGGTAACACCCGGCCTGCTACCGGCAGGCACCATCGGCCTGGTAAGTATCCCCACAGCGGGCCTTACGGTCAATGATACCAACCCGCTCAAGTATGCCGACCTGAACAATTACATCATCCATTTCCCTTCATTCCAGGCCACGATATCGCTGACAGTGAATACACGGCAGTTCGATGGAGCGGCCAAGTTACAATTGGATGGGGTAGATGTGCCCGGCGTAGTGGCCATCGACCATCCGCAGATGCCGAACTACAAGAAAGTGACCGGCACCGTCAACAATTACAAGATCTATCTCAACAAACTGGACCAGGTTACGATTGTGACCGGTGCTAAAAAGAACCATATGCCGGTGAACCCGTTGAATACGTATAACCCGGCTACGAATACTGCAAACATTACGATCACCAAATAATTTCTTAAGCTAAAAAAACCAAACATGGCATTTAGTTATAAAACTCCCGGTGTATACCTGGAAGAAATCGTTAAGCTGCCACCTTCCGTGGCTTCTGTTGAAACCGCCATTCCCTGCTTCTTCGGGGTTACGCAAAAGGCTGTGGAGATAAAGGCTGGGGATCTTATTGGCGTAGCCAAAAAGATCAACTCACTGGCCGATTACGAGTTCTATTATGGCTTTGCCGATGTGGTAAAAGCAGAAGTGCTCGTAAAACTGAATTTGCCGGCGGAGGCCAAGTTAGCATCGGCCTACCACAACAACATGTATTATGCTGTAAAGCACTATTTCGACAATGGCGGCGGCCCCTGCTATATTCATAGCATCGGTGATTTTGATCGTACCAATGTTGACGTGAATACGTATAAGAATGAGTTGCTGAAACTGGACCTGGTAGACGAGGTAACGCTCATCGTGGTGCCCGACCTTTCGGGGCTTACCAACAAGGATCAGTATTACGACGTATACAATGCAGCATTGCAGAAAGTATCAGCCCTGCAGGACAAGTTCGTGATCATCGACGTAAACCGCGAGCTCACAGCCAATAAGGTATCGGCCACGAAGTCGAAGACGGAGTTCAGGAATACCATCTCCAACAACGGCGATGCGATCAAATACGGCGCGGCCTATTTCCCCCATGTGGAGACCACGTATAGCTACGATTATGCCACCGCCGATATCAAGATGACCTTTGCCGCCGATGTGATCGCTGCGAATACATCTGCCAACCTGCTTAACAACATCAACTACAAAGCGGCCAGGGAATTATTCAACGTAAATGGTGTTATTGCGGCGCTCAATGCCGAGTATTTCAAGAACATCAGTACCGAAGCCTATACTTCCAAGATCAGCGATATCAGCAGCCGGATCAATGCCATTGTGCCTTATTTCTCCTCTTCTGCTGCGCAAACGCTGCTCACCAATACCAAAACGCTTAACGACCAGATCAAGGTGCAGTCGGATGCGGCGGTAGTAGCCAATCAACCCAAGTTCAATTATGCCGATACGGCGGCCAAGGAAAAGGAGACGCTGCTGTTGCAACTGCAGGCCAAGGTAACTGGCGCCTTCGGCGCCCTCGATGCTGCTATCAAGACCGACCTCAAGACCAACAAAGGCGTTGATGACGGCGATTATACGAAACTGAACAACACGTTCCTCTCCAAGATCGTGTCCTTCTTCAACTCGGTATTTGAAGCCAAGCTGAAAGAAGCGTTTCTTGGTATTCCACTGTTGCTGCCGCCATCACCTGCGATTGCCGGTGTTTATGCAGCGGTTGACAGGAGCCGGGGCGTGTGGAAAGCACCGGCCAATGTGTCGCTGAATGCTGTTGTAAAACCTGAGGTACCATTGAGCGACCTGGACCAGGAAGACTTCAACGTGGATGCCGAGAATGGCAAATCCATCAATTGCATACGCCAGTTCGTGGGCAGGGGCAACCTCGTATGGGGCGCGCGCACCCTGGCCGGCAACAACAACGAATGGCGTTATGTGAACGTGCGCCGCTTCTTCAACATGGTAGAGGAGAGCTGCCAGAATGCTTCGCGCCAGTTTGTATTTGAACCTAATGATGCCAACACCTGGATCAGGGTAAAGGGCATGATCGATAATTACCTCACCAACCTGTGGCGTGCAGGGGCGCTGCAGGGCGCTAAACCCGAGCATGCTTTTTATACGGCGGTGGGCCTCAACCAAACCATGACGCAGGACGATATCCTGAATGGTTTGCTGATCGTAGAGATCGGGCTGGCCGTGGTGCGCCCCGCAGAGTTCATCATCCTCCGGTTCTCGCACAAACTGGCGGTTTCTTAATTGACTATTGTAAAAACGTTTGTCTGGCCCGGTGATCGGTGACCTCCTACGACCATTCCGGGGCTGGCAGTTAAACTCATAAAACATTTACCATGGCAAATTATCCACTCCCCAAGTTCCACTTCCGGGTGGAATGGGGCGGTTCCAAGATTGGTTTCACAGAAGTAACGGGTCTCAATATTGAAAATGAAATGATCGAGTACCGGGACGGCTCCAGCCCGGAATACCATAAGATAAAGATGCCGGGGTTGCAGAAGTATGGCAACGTGACGCTGAAGCGCGGCATGTTCAATGGCGACAATGAGTTCTTCCAGTGGCTGAATACGGTTTCGCTGAGCAAGATAGTGCGGAGGGATATTACTATATCGCTGCTGAACGAGAACCATGAGCCGGTGTACATCTGGCGGCTGAAGAATGCGTGGCCTACCAAGGTAACTGCGCCCGACCTCAAGAGCGACGCCAATGAAGTGGCTGTTGAAACCATCGAAATGGCCCATGAGGGGCTGGTGATCGAAGCCGTTTAAACTTTTATTATGAGCCGTTATCCGCCAGTAGGATTTTCATTTTGGGTAAGTTTCGAGATCAGCAATGAACCGGTCGACATTGCCTTCCAGGACGTGGCGGGCATTGGCATGGAGCTGCAAACGGAGGATGTGGCAGAAGGCGGGGAGAACCGTTTTACCCAGAAACTGCCTACGCGTGCGAACTATACACCGCTGGTATTGAAGCGGGGGCTGGCGGTGCAATCGACCCTCACCAACTGGGTGCGGGATGCGGTCGAGAATCTTTCTATTCAGCCTACCACGATCATCGTGGCGCTGCTGAATGAGAAGAAGGAACCGCTGATGGCTTACCGTTTCCTGAATGCCTACCCGCTCAAGTGGAGCATTTCGAACTTCAATGCCGAAAGCAGTTCGCTGGTGATCGAATCACTCGAACTCTACTACCAGTATTTCAAAATCATCAACTCGTAAGATGCCCATTATCATTCATGAGATCGTGATCACCACGAATATCGACAAGAACGGCCCTGCTGCGGCCGCGCTGGCTTCGGATGCGGGTGCTATTTCGGTAGAAGAAGTGGTGAAACAAACGGTGGAGAAAGTAATGGAGATCCTGGAGGAGAAAAAACAACGCTGATCCGGTATGTCTTTATTAAAAATGACCATACTGTCGTTCAAGAGCTTCGATAACCCGGCCGACCTGCTGAAGCCCAGGATCTTCCTGGCGATGTTCAACCCGGCGAGTTATAAGGTGGAATACAATTTCACGAAGGACAAAAAAGAAGCTACCGGCAACGATTCGCAGAGCGCCCCGGTACACGCCATCAGCCTGCGTAAAATGACGTTCGACTTCCTCATCGATGGTACGGGCGCCAACGGCGACCAGCGCATCGTGTTGCTGGAAGCGCGCAAGTTTGGCTCGGTGGTGATGCCGGAGAAGAAAGACCTGCTCAGCTTCAATGCGGCGAAGGAAGCTCACCTGGCCTTGCCCAAACTGCTGCTGGTATGGGGCACGTTCATGTTCTCGTGCGAGGTAGAGTCCTATTCGGTGAACTATACGCTGTTCAGTCAGCTGGGTATTCCCTTACGCGCCACCATCTCGGCCACTTTCAATGAGATCATTCCCAATCCGAAGATCGACATCCTCGACTCTTTCGAAGTACCGGAAGCGGTGGATACCATCTCGAACGTGGCGAGCTTCCTGAGCACGGCCTTTACGGCCACCAACAGCGTGGTGCAGGCGGTGAACATGGCGCGCTCGGAAGACCTGAACAGCTTACGACAACACATAACCATCAAGTAATGCCATTAACAGACCTTTTACCAGCGATCGATTACAGTAAGTATGCCTGCAATGTGTTCATCAACAATCAACCATTGGCGGCCGACTTCCAGGTGATCTCTATCCAGGTAAAACAGGCCTATCAATACATCACATCAGCCCATATCTTATTCAAACAGGGAGTAGGCATGGGCGATTCGCCTATTCCCAATCCGCTTAGCGGCAGCTTGCCGGTAGCGGGGGCACCGATCTCCATCAAGGCCAAGCTCGATTTCGACGAGATCGTTTTGTTTGAAGGTCATATTGTTCGCCACAAGTACAAGAACTCGACACAGGGCACGCGCCTGCAGATCACGGCCAAGAACAAGCTGGTGAACATGGCGCTGAGCACCCAAACGGAGGTGTTTGCGAAGCAGTCGGACAAGGAAGTGATCGAGGCTATTGTATCCAAACATGGTGGCACGCTGGCGACGAGCCACCTTACCAGCCAGTTCCTCGTGAAGCATACGCAGCTGGTGAAGAATGGCATGAACGACTGGGATTACATCAATGTACGTGCCGAGGCCAATGGCTGTTTTATTTACACCGAGAAAGATACTGTAACGATCGACAAGCCCACGCAGGAGTTTGACCCTACCAAGGTGATCACGGCGGCATATGGTCAAAATGTATTTGAGCTGGACGTTGAACAGGACGAAAGAAAATACCAGGTAGAGCAGGAGCTGATCAGCTTCAACCTGAGTTCGCTGGAAGCGGAGACTACTACCGAAGAAGAGGGGATGCCCGCGGGCACACCTCCGACGGTAAAAGGCAAGCATGCGGGCATCAACTACCGTACTTTCAATGATATGGAATGCACCGACCTGGTAAATGCGGCTACGCAGTTAAAGACACTTTCGAAGCACAATGGTGTGGTGCGCCTCAAGGCCAACCTGACGGCCAAACCGGGCGGCACCATCGAGATCGCGGGCTTCAACGACGTGGTGAATGGCAAGTTCATCATTACCTCGGTGATGCAGGATTATAGCGATGGAGGCTTCAGTACGTATATACAGTTTGGACTCAACCATGAATCGTATGTGTGCAAGTACAACCTGCATCCGGCGCATAGCCGGCCGGTGATTGTAACCGGGCTGGTGACACAGTTGCAGGAAGACCCGGATAACCTCAATCGCATTAAGGTGAAGATAGCAGGCTGGAAGGATGCGCAGGAAGAAGTGTGGGCCCGCTTGTCGACCTCTTATGCGGGTGACCAATATGGCATGGTGCTGCTGCCGGAGATCGGCGATGAGGTGATCGTGGCCTTTATCGGCAACGACTTCGATGTACCAGTGGTACTGGGATCGGCATTCAGTCCGAAGTTACCACCCCATACCGAATTCAAAGACGACAACTACGACAAAGTATTTATAACGAAGAAAGGCATGAAGTGGGCCTGGAATGACGAGAAGGCTATTCACGAGATATCGACGCCCGGGGGCAACAAGATCGTGATATCGGAAGACGAGAAGTCGATCACGATCCAGGACCAGAACTCGAACAAGATCGTGATGAACGATAGCGAGATCAACCTCACGGGCACCAAAGACATTGTGATCAAGGCCACTGCCAACGTGAAGATCGATGGGGCTGCGGTAGAGATCAATGCCTCGGGTAATATAAAACTAAAAGGTTCCATGGTAATGATCAATTGATATGCCGGCAGCAGGAAGAATAACAGATGTAACCGCAGATGGTATCGTAACGGGCGCAGGTGTGCCCACGGTACTGATTGGTAGTTTACCCGCCGCTGTGGCGGGTGATATCAGCACCCCTTCCTCGGGCAATGTGCCGGCCCCCTTTACAGTTGGCAGCATGACCGTCATGATTGGCGGCAAACCGGCCATCCGGGTAGGGGATGTGCCGGGTAATGGTTCGGCTATCACCGTGGGCTTACCCACCGTTCAAATCGGATAACTATGAGTACTGAAAACGAAATTATCGGCACAGGCTGGGCTTTTCCCCCGCATTTTGACCCGGAGCAAAATACGACGGCCATGACATCGGGCGTGGAAGACATCAACCAAAGTTTGTACATACTATTTACGACCGAGCTGGGTGAGCGGGTGATGCAACCCAATTACGGGAGTGCCATGAAGTCGATGATCTTCGAAAGCATCAATGAACATTTCAAGTCGTACATGCGGATGGTGCTGGTAAGAAGTATCGCTTTGTATGAAGCCAGGATAAGGCCCCTGAACATCGATTTCATTGCCGACGAAACGCTCGAAGGCAGGTACCTGATGCAGCTCGACTACATTATCGTATCGACCAGGCAGCGCAACAATTTCTTATTTCCATTTTACCTAAACGCGTAAGGCTGTGGGCAAATTAATCTCAAATATCTCCAATTACCCGCTTTCGGAAGGAGCGGTGGCCTATAGCAATAAGTTGGTGCTGGAGGATGGTTATTCCATCCGCACCGATTCACTGAAGGATTACTTCAAGATCATCTTCGAGTTATCGAAAGATGTACTGTTCTTTAATGATACGGGTGGTGCGTCGCATACCTGGAACGACCTGCTGAAGAAAGATGCCATCTTCCAGTTATCGAGGTTTGTAACGCTTTCGGTGGCCGAGCTGCATGAATACTTCCGAAACCTGCCGCAGATCAACGGTTTCAACAACGACAACACGATCTCTGTTACTGAATATAAGAAGCTGGCCTGGCAACGCTTTTCGGTACTGCAATACCTGTTCTGGTATTACAAGACCATCAGCGATTCGATGAGCGGCGAAAACCAGCCGCAGGTATTATCTATCCTGAAAGGAGATACGGTGAGCAACCTGTTCATGCGTTACGAGTCGCTGTTGCAGGAGTGTCTGGTGGGCCCGCCGATCCTGATCGGCGCCGGTGAAAAGGTAGCTACGCCAGCCTTTAACGGCCTGGTATTTCCGCCGGTGGAGGCCGATCTCACGGCTTCGTTGCATGCCTATTACAATCCGGCCAACCTGCCGGTAGACCCGGTGCTCAATATCTATCTTACCGACGAAGACAAGATCAAAGCTGCCAATGAATATGCCTATACTTTCTTCCGGGCGTTGATGCAGGTGCAGCAGTTATTCAACACCTGGGCTTCCGGTAAGCTGCAGGAACTGACTACTACGAACAATGACCACGAACCGCATATTGGTTTACTAATCGCCTTTTGCAAACTGGTGATGCTGTATGATGCGCGGTACAATCAGCTGATCCATCAGCATACCGCCTTTGTGTTCAGCGATATTCTGCGCCTGCAGAAGCAACGCGTGTTGCCGGATACGGCCTATGTGAGCCTGGAACTGGCCAAGAACGTAAACCAGTATTTCCTGGGCAGGAACTCCCTTTTCAAAGCGGGCAAGAACAGCGCGGGTAAACCGGTGTATTATCAGTCGACCAGGGATATGGTGCTTAACAGCGCGAAGATCGCCGCCATCAAATCGAGCGTGCGGGTGTGGAAGCAAAATGAGTTGTTTACCGTAACCGGGGCAGACGATGCGGCCAATGCCGAATGGCAGGCCAACAATGCGTGGCTGGCCTTCAACGATATCAGCGACTCGTATACCGGCATGGGCATCGAGGCTAAGATGCTGGTGAGTATGCAGAAAAAAGATACGGTGATCGATTTTGAGTTTGAGTTTGGCGTGGATGTGCCGGCCAGCTCGAAGATCCTGGAAAATACCAAGGTTGCCTTATTGCTTACAGACGGTACGGAAGCCAGCCTGGTAGTGACAAATGCGGTGACCGAGCTTCACTGGCTGAAGATCAGTACAAAGATCGAAAAGGACCTGAAGGTGGCCGTTAAGACGGGGGTGAATGCCAGGATCAAACTGGCATCGCCGGTCCGGGAAAGCGAGGATACGGACGATTACCTGCAACTGTATCGTTTTCTACTAAAGCAGCAATTGCTAAAGATCAAAGTGAAGGCCTACCAGCAAACGTTTACGCCCACCCAGGTGCGTACCACCTTTGGTATGATAGATGGGGCCGCCAGCTTTGTAGCGTTTGGGGCGAACTCTCAATCGGGCGCCTCGTTCAGGGTTTACCATCCCTATCTTCAATACACGGACAAGCTGGATATTACCTTCCATTGGGCCGAGGGGCTGAAGGAGGCCGTACCGATGAGCATCAACGGTACCGATGTGACGACCGTTGCCGGTCAGGATAGCAGTCTGATATCCGCCTTCGACAATGACGGGGCATCTACCCTGATCGTAAGGCTTGAGAATGACCATCTCTACAATGCTACCTCTACGCTGAAGCGCGGCAATACCACGACGACCGTACTGACTCCTTTGCCACGTATACTGCTGGTAAAGTCCATCGATATGAAGGGCGACCTGGAAGAGCTGGTGTATGAAAAGGAAACGCAGCGGGCCGTCATCTTTATCGATGAATTACTGAACCGTAGGCGATTCATTACCTCGCTGTATGTGCCGTATGCGAACAAGCGCCGGCAGAAGGTAGCGTTGCGGGAAAGGTACTTACAGTTAAGGTTCAGGTTTTGGGATGAATACCGGAACAACCTCACCGTTCACCTGTATCCATTCGGAGAGCGCAAGGTGAACAAGCCGAGCGGCCTCACGTTGCTGCCCGACTATTCGGTATTGGGTTTCAATAATTATGAGGGCGACCTATACATAGGACTCACCAATATTACGCCGGGGCAGAGTATCAGTCTGCTGTTTGACATAGCCGAAGAAACGGCCGAGCAATCGGAACAGGAAGCTAAGATCAGTTGGCATTTCGTGACCGAAGAGAAGATCGAAGCACTTGATCCCTCTCGCGTGACCGATACGACCAATCATTTCCTGCAGCCGGGCATTGTGCAGCTGACCTTGCCGGTGACTGCGACGCCCGACAACCAGCTTCTATATGGCGCCAATACCTACTGGCTGGTGGCCCGCTGCGATCATCATCCGGAAGTGGTGGCCAACATCAGGAGCATTAAAACGAATGGGGTGGCTGTAGAACGGGTTTTGGATGCCAATAACCAGGAAGCCCGGAAATCGGTGGCGCCGGCTACGATCGAAAACCTGTTTCCCAAGACGGCGAATGTGAAAGTGGTGACGCAGGATACGCCTTCGCTCAATGGCCGCGAAACGGAAACCGACCTGCATTTTTTCTGGCGCAGCAGTATGCGGCTGCGGCATAAACACCGTGGCATAACCCAATGGGATATCGAGCAATTGATACTGGAGCAGTTTCCCAATATCTATAAAGTAAAATGCCTGAACCATGCTTTGTATGATGATGCGAGCATCAGCATTATTGCCCGGCCCTGGCACTGTCTCATCACGCTCATCCCTTATTACCTGGTGAATGCCCAGCAGCCCAATTTTCAACCGGCGATCACGCTATCGAAACTCCTGGCGGTGAAAAGCTGGCTGGAAAGCAAATGCTCCGCTTTTCTCTCGTTTCAAGTGTTGAATGCCCGGTGGGATGTGGTGTCTGTGGAACTGGAAGTGGAGGCGAACGAGGATATCCTTGACCTCTTGTATTACCGCGACCAGCTGAACCGTGATATCATGCGTTTCTTTTCGCCCTGGGCTTTCGAAGCGAGCGGCGCACCGGCGTTGTCTCAGAAGATCTATGCGGCCACGCTGGTGGACTTTATCGATGAACTGCCCTACGTGCACCATATCAAAAGTCTGAAGCTGCTGAAGAATAACCTGGAGGTGCATGATGCCATCGATGCTTCTACCGCTATTCATTTTATCACCTCTGCGCCTGAACACACTATAACGGTTCACCCTTATGGAAGTTAACAACGAACATATCGACGAAAAGGCATTGCCTGCGCTGGTAGAGAACTTTTCGCTGCTGCGCGACCGGGCGATGGCTTATATACAACAAACCACCACGGGTAAATGGACAGACCACAATATCCATGATCCGGGCATTACCATCCTGGAGGCGCTTTGTTATGCGCTAGCCGATGTGGGCTTCCGGATGAATTTCCCGGTGCAGGACCTCCTGACGGATGACCTCGGCAATCTACCAAAGAAAGCATTCTATTATCCACAAGAGATATTGCCCTGCCACCCGGTTACGATCAATGATTTCCGGAAGATACTGATCGACCTGCCCCTGATCAAGAACGCCTGGATCACACCTGTTACCGACCCCAACACCAGCATTGTGCTCGATTATGAACCGATGTATGTGTATGAAAAAGGAGGGAGGCTTGTGCTGAAGAAAGATGTCACGTCTCCGCCCATCCCGGTAGCGGATCATGCGGCCATATTGAACAGCGACCCGGTATTCATCATCGGGCTCTATGCAGTGCATATTGAATTTGAAGTACAACCTTTACTCGGCAATATCGATAGCGGCGAAGCCTTTGAAGGGGTGTATGAACCCAAGTACTTCGGCGATATCTTCTACGATATCAGCAACTGGAATGTGCTGATCAACGATAAGCGGATGCTGCAGAAGATCGCCAAGGCCTATACAGTGAACCCCGCCAATGTAACGCTGGACTTTGAACCTTCGCCCAAGAACAAATACAACAACAACGACGGCAAGCTGGATGAGCGGGTATTGACGGAATGGTATTTCAATGTAGTGGTATTGTGCAGCGGTGTGCCCACGTTCACCTTCAAAGACGTATCGTTTGTGCCCTATTTCGAGGGCGGGAAGGGCATTTCGGGAAAGGACCTGAAGGACCTGCTCAAGAAGAACAATTTCGCCTTCTGGGGCAACTGTTTCAAAAAAATACTGGCACTGGCCAAGGCCTACACCGATATTCAAACGGTATTGCACCAAAACCGCAACCTGGCCGAGGATTACCTGCCGCAGTTATCGGCTATACCTACCATCGACTTCCAGATCTGTGCAGATATCGATGTAGACAGCAAAGTTGACATCGAGCAGGTTCAGGCCACTATCTTTCACAAGCTCATTGAATACATATCACCCACCATTCCTTTCTATACATTCCAGGAGTTGACGGCCAGGGGCCTTCCCATCGAAGAGATACTGGAGGGACCCAAGCTATCGCATGGCTTTATATTGGAAAGCGAGATGGGGGAAAATTCTTTCCAGGATTTCACCATCAACCTGTCGGACATCATCAATACCATTTACGAAACGGAAGGGTTGATCAATGTGCGGAATGTGACCCTGCTGCTGCGGGACGACAATGGCAATACGATCACCAATACCAACAAATGGGAGATCAAGGTGCCGGCGGGCTTTAAGCCGGTGTTGAACAAGCGTAAAAGCAAACTTACCTTCTATAAGAACGATCTGCCGCTGCTAGCCCACTTCAAGGAAAGCATCATCAAGCTGAACCTGCTGCAAACCAACAGCGTCAAGTTCCGGAACAGCGACGTACCCATGCCGGTCTTCAATCCGGTGTACCGCGACCTGGCCCTGCATTATGCCCTGGCAGATGAATTCCCGGCCACGTACAAAGTCGGCAAGAACCTACCCGACAATTACCTGAACAAACCGGAACTGTACAAATCGAAACAACTGGAAGGCTACCTGTTGTTGTTTGAGCAACTGATCGCCAATTTCCTGAAGGATCTGCACCAATTGAAAGAAAGTCTGTCGTGGGAGACGGTGCAGCACCTCCAATTCAAAAGCGCCGGCAACAACTGGCGGCGGAGTTATTTACTGGGCGGCAGTGGCGACAGCCGCTGGCAGGACATCATTGAGCCCAATAGCACCTTCCTGAAGAAACGCAATGCCAGCCTGGACTACCTGCTGTCGCGCTTTGCAGAGAACCTGCAGGAGATCGATAGTTTCTTCTATCTCTCTACCGACAACCTGGCGATCACAGAAGCCGATTACTATCAATACCTGATCGACCTGAAGCAGCAGTTCCTCGCCAACTATATCGCCATTAGTGCAAACCGGGGGGCGGCGATCAACCTGCTGGCAGGGGCAGACTATTTAAAGACGCCGCTATCGGGCTATGAGCACCGCCTGAGCCGTTTGCTGGGATGCCAGCTGCTTAAAAACGATGGCAGCCGCCGGATCGCTACGGACGTCGTCGACAACGACAAAAAGGAACGCGGCCACTTTCATGTGCTGGAGCATATCCTGCTGAGGATACCGACGCTGAGCCCCGAGTTCCTGACCTATGTACAGGCCAATGGGATTACGCTCAATACAGAGTTACTGGGCATTTGTACAGATGATGATTGTACGGCCTGTGACGGTCACGATCCTTATTCCTTTACGGCTTCGATCGTATTGCCTTCGTGGGTACCGGTGTACCAGGACGTACACTACCGCGATTTCATTGAAAAGCTGATCAGAAAAGAAACGCCGGTAGGTGTGCTGCTGCGCGTATGCTGGATCGATAAAGGCTCGATGCTCTATTATGAGCAGGTACTGGGCGAATGGTGGACGGCGAAATATGAGCTGTTCTTCGCCGATGCCGATAATTATTTCGCGCGCCTGGTGACGTATCTCGACAAACATACCACCCTGGTGCAGGCGATGAAATCGCACCGCAGCGATTACTTCCCGGCAACGCTGCATGGCTGCGAAGACGAGGGTGAAGAGAACAATACCCGGGTATTCCTCGACAAGACTTATTTAGGAACTCCAAAAAATAATAATCTATGATCAATATATTTCCGGAATTCGAATCGAGGCAGGTGCTTACCGCCGACGAGCTGAACTGGATGGCCTGCTATCTGGATGCACAGGAGCGCCAGTCGCGCCGGTTTTTGATCGGGTGCGGACTGATTGGCGGACTGCAGGTGAAACTGGTGAATAACTCGGTACAGGTGACGCACGGTATTGGCGTAACGAGTGCCGGCCATATCGTTTCTCAAACGGGTGGCAGCAGTGGCATTACCACCTACACCAAACAAAAGGCTTATACGCAACAGGCCAATGAAAAGCTGGCCTATCATTATCTGCCGGATCTGGATCCTTTGGCGGAGAATTATACCGGATCGGTGGATCAGCCTTCGTTGTATTTCCCCGGCTTTGCAGGACCCATCCTGGAGTTGTTTGAAGACACCGTGAATGATGCTACGCCTATCGATGGCGCCAGTATCAATGGCAAGGTGGCGTTGTTGTTTGCCGAGATCATACAAAAAGAGCTGAAGGACTGTGAGGGAGACAATTGCCAGGAGCGCGGCAAGAAATACCTGTTCAAAACAAAGGTTTTGGTGATCAGCAAGGAAGATGCGCTGCTGCTGTTGAGCAAGGAGTACAACAATGTGGTACAATCGGAGGATGCGCTGAGCAAGCTGGCCTATCCCTGGCTGCACCTGCCCAATATCAATATCCTGAAGCCGGTATTCTCGAACAAATCGGTGAACGCCGCTTTCAGCGAGAAAGTGCTGGTTGACGAGTATGGCCGCTGCATCAAAGATTTCCGTGATGTGCTGAGCAATAACAAAGCGGCCATTGAGCAATCGCTCACCAATCTGCGGAACTACTGCACGGTGACGCCAGCCAACATAACGCTGGTCGACACGCTGGTGGCGAAAATCAATAGCTCGAATGTGTTGAGCGCTAATAACCAGTCGCCGGCACTATCGGGCGTGGTGTATGATTACCTGTGGTGCTTTGTAAAGGCTTATCAGGAACTACAGACCGAAGCGCAGCAACTGAAAGCGAAATGCTTTACCAATGAGGGTGCTTTTCCCAACCACATCCTGCTGGGGTTGATCTCCGCTACCAATAGCGATTTCGATGCCCCGGTGTACACCGGTTATTCGGTGTACCGGCATTACTTCCAATCGAGGCTGATGCAAACGCAGCAGGCGGAGCTGGCGAAGAAGGTGATCGTTTGCATCAAGCGGCTCGTGACGCTGGTAACGGCCTTCGACGATGCCGCCCTGCCCAATAAGAAGGATATCCGCATTACAACGGGTGGCAACCTATACGATCCGCTATCGGAGCAGGCGATGCCCTATTACCTGAAGCAGGCGACGGCGCCCTTTTGGAATGTGCAGTCGGCCCATTTCAACCTGAACAAGTACAATACTTTCTACGGCAGTACCGATGACAACCAGACGCCGTCGACCAACCTGGCGTATAATACATTGCCCTATGCCATGCAAGGCAACCATGGTTTCTTCCGCATCGAGGGGGTGTATGGTCAGCCGGCGGTGAATGCGTTGAACTCGGTATTCCAGTTGCGCAAGAAGCATGGTATGGCTTTCGAAGTATTGATGTTGCGACTGAATGAGAAAGCGCCCTTCAGTCATTCTTTCAACTTCACCATCAACGAAGACGTGGAAAGTATGTACCAGGTGGTGCGTGCGGAAGTGCTGAAGCAGATCAGCCTTAACATCAACTACCTGTGGGGCCTGCAACTGAAGGCTGGCAAGTTTACGGGCATCCGCAACATCCTGGAAGACGAGCTGGAGAAGAGTTACCTGTTCTTTTTAAACAATATCAATATCCTGCTCAAGGCCAAGCCGCTGGAGATGGTGCTCAACGAGGCCATCATGGCGAGCAATATCACCA
Source organism: Paraflavitalea sp. CAU 1676 (assembly GCF_029223285.1). Classification (GTDB taxonomy): domain Bacteria; phylum Bacteroidota; class Bacteroidia; order Chitinophagales; family Chitinophagaceae; genus Paraflavitalea. The sequence goes on from NZ_JARHUJ010000003.1 coordinate 97,628, forward strand.
CTAACTATAAAGCCAAGGCCTATACCACCGAAGCGAAGTACATGGAGCTGGAAACGTTGTCGGCGGAGGCCAAACCGGTTACCCAAACGCTGGCCAAGCAGGAGAGTGTGGGCATTTCTTACCTTAAATACAGCCCGGCTTATGTAAGTATACTGCAACCGACCTTTACGATCGGGGTTTTGTTCTTCAATACCCTGGGCAACCTGGTGGATACGATCAAGCGCAGCGATAAGTTCAAGAATACGTCGGACATCAGCTTTTACAGTCACCTGTTGAAGATCGTGAAGGGCATGCAAAAGAATGAAAAGGAAAAGCTGTTGTTCCTGTATGCATTGCAATTGTATTGTGCCCTTAAGTTGCAGGAGGCCTATCTGGCCGAGAATTTCCTGGAGCTGGACATTGTGAAGTACCGCGACAACCTGGAAGACGAGTTGTTACCTGCCGCCGACCAGGTCATGGATTACCTGCGGCCCTTCTCGTTCTACTTTACAAATATCACCAACGACGAGCTGCTGTACCAGGTGAACCGGGATGAGATAATGGAGCATGCGGGCCGGGTTAAGTATGACGATGACTGGATCAAGATCATTCAACTGGATGCCGAGAATAAGAAACGCAATGGCGGACTGGGCGTAGAGAACTTGTTGGAGAAGTTCGTGAAGCTGCATCCGGGCATCGCTCATGGCTGTGGTGTTCCGAAAGGAGGGACTTACCTGATGATCTACGACGCTGCCAACCAGGTGGTGGCCGACTTCTATTTGCCTTATATCATTGCTTCGCATTTGAGACCGATACAGTTTACGCTGTTGGAGAACAAGACCATTACCCTGAGCGGTACGGTGAAGGATGCAGCCGGCACGATACTACCGGGTGTGACCGTACTGGTGGGCAATGCCACGGTCATCACCGACAAGGATGGTTTTTATACGGCGCTGGTTTCGGAGAACAGTACGGTGAAGATCATTTGTAAGAAGGCCGGGTACGAAGACTTTTCGAAGGACGTGAAGGTCACGGATCAACCGATCGAAGAGAACATCGTGTTGAAACCTGTACCGGTTGCGAAGTTCAAGACGACCGTTCAGTTCCGCAATCAAAAGCAGCAGGGGGTAACGAAGACCTTTACACTGCTCGATAAGCAAACCAATAAGCCGGTTACGGTGGAGAAGGGGGTTATGGTATTGACCGAGGAGCCCAAGAAGACGTTCAAGTATGTGGTGCAGGATGCCAGCTTTGACGATACCGAGTTCGAGATCACCACGATCGACAAGGATCAAACGATCCCCGTGCCACTGATCGAGCTGGACTTCTTCCGGATCCAACTGGTGGGTCAGCCCGGCAAATATGTTCCTTCGTTATTGAACAGTATAAATGTGATCGCTCCGGACATGGAGCTCGATAAAAGTAAACTGGCAGAAGGTTTCTTCATTACCAAGAAACGGGAAGACATCACCCTGCAGGCGAAGGTAACGGTGGTCTATAACCAGAAAACGGCGACACAGGAGATATCGGCCGGTCCGGATGAGAACAAGGTCATTGTAGACACCACAACCCCCGAAACCGAGAAGCGGTTGAGCCTGGTAGTGGGTATCCTTTATCCGCAGGACGGGAATTTCGTCAGGCTGAAGAATGTAACCGTGAATGGTACGTCGGTGCCGATGCAGCTGCAGAGTGATATCGGCAAGAACGATATCAAGACGAAGGGTGAGTTTGACATCTCCAAGGAGTTCCCGCAGGTGAAGCCAATCGCCATCGACAGTTTCAAGGAAGTGAATGCGGCTTCGCTGCTGATCGACTTTGTGTTTACCACCTCTCGTGAAAAGGTGACAGACGATATGGTCTTCTCCTTTACGAAAACGATCACGCCGGCGCAGAAGACCAGCTTGATCGGCAACTTCCCGCGGCTGCGGCCCATTGCGGCCGTGCTACAGGAAGGCGTGACGACCTTCTATTGCATGGTGATCAACAAAAAGGATTTTGATGTAGTAGCTAAAATATTAGGGCTTTGAGTGATCCTGTGATACATAAGGTGAGTGTGGTGTTGCCGGCGACGGACTACCAGGAGGCGGGCAGGCACCAGAGCGCTGCCAAACACTGGGCCCGGCATAGTTTGCCGGGGTTGCTGAACCGGCATCTGGAGAGCCTGGCCAAGGGTGAGGAAGTCGTGTACATCGAAAAGGTGACGATCGAATTACCTGACTTGCCCTGGAACCTGAGTGAGGGAGACTGGCAGCGGCTGCTGGCGGAGGCGATACAGGTAAGTGCGGCTTCGCCGGATAGTAAGGCCTTGATCGTACAGCAATGGGTATTTTACCTGGAGCATGGCTGTATGGAGAAGCATGCATTGCTGGCCAGCCGGCAGGCCATGGAGGTATACGTGGCAGCGCATTTTGAGGAGTTGGGGCCTTTGCTGCTGCAGACCTTACGTAGTGGGGGTACTTTTTCCATGTGGCAGCGATTGTTTGGCCAGCATGGAGAGGCGTTGGTAGTGTTGGTGCTGGAGGCCTTGCTGGCGATCGATCGTGCGCGGGCGGTGCGGGTATATGCGGTGTTGCGGCGGATGATCGAAGCAGATGCGGTGGCCGCAGCGCGGGTGCTGTTGAAGCTGGTGGTGACGAACCGGGCTGTGACGGCGAGCAGGAAGGAACAGTTGCTGGAGCAGTTGTTGCGGGGAGGGGGAGATGAGGCGCGGCTGGTTGAACCGGATACGGATGGGGTGAGCGAGGAGTTGATTGAAGATGCGAAGAAGCCGTCCTTTCCGGATACTTATCTATCATGCGCCCATGCAGGATTGGTACTATTGTTCCCTTATATAAAAAGCTTTTTTGAACACTGTGGTTTTGTGAAGGAGGATGCTTTTGTGAGTGAAGCGGCGCAGTGGATGGCGGTGCAGGCTTTGTACTTTTTGGCGACGGGGAAGGCTGAGGGCGCACGGGGGGTGGGCGGCGAAGAAGCGGCTGAGGCTACGAGTGATGTGGTCGGCAGTGTGAGCGGTGGTGAGGAAGCGAGTGATGCGGCCGACGGTGTGCCAGAGGAAGAATTGGTATTACCGAAATTATTGTGTGGCGTTGAGTTGTCGGACTATGTGGAATGGAAGGGCGCCTTGCCAGCTTTTGTGCAGCGGGAAGCGAATGCCTTGCTGGAGGCGGTGATCGACCATTGGAAGGTGTTGCAGCATACCTCTGTTGACGGGTTCCGGGAAACCTTCCTGCGGCGAACAGGTCAGCTGGTGCGGCAAGGAGACAACTACACTTTGCAAGTAGAAGAATCGGGCGTAGATATTTTACTCAATAGTATACCCTGGGGATTCAGGAATTACCGTTTGCCATGGATGCCCGGCACCCTGGTTACGGAATGGTCTTAATACATGAAAACGTCTGCCACCATATCGGCCAAGGCGAAGGCTAAGCGGCCTTTTATGCAAAAGGCCCAACGTGAACCTTTCATCAAAAGGAATGGCGCGTCGGCTACTGGCAACGGCACAAAGCGCGTCAATAAAGAGGAAGACAAGGCCGGTGATTTTGCCCGGCAGGCAACGGGGAATGCTGCTATCGTGCAGGCCTTTCAACAGGCAAGCGGGTCACTGAAGCGGCCGGCTCTTAAGACATCCCAGGCCCCGACCGCCAAACAGGCCGTTAAGCCACCGGAGGTGGGAGGGCTCGATGGGTTTCCGCTACCGGCTACGCTGGTCGCTGCCTTTAAACTTCACCTGGGAGAAGACTTCGCGGAAGTAAGGCTCTATGCCGATCCGCTGAGCACCAGGATCGCCAAAGAACACAACGCTGCCGCCCTTACGGTGGGTGAGCAGATCTTCTTCAACACAGATGTCTTTAAACCTGGTACGCCGGAGGGTTTATCCCTGCTGGCGCATGAGCTATTTCATACCATCGAACCCGGCGAGCAACCTGACCACGTTGAGGTGCAACTGAAGCCGCTCACGGAACCTACCGACCGCACGCCTTACCAGCAAATGGCTTTGGAAAGGGCCGCGAAGATAGCGGTAGGAGAACAGGGTAAAGTGAACTCCAATGCCTTGAATGAAGACCAGACGCGTGTGGGCTGGCAGTTCCTGGTAGAATACTTCCGTACGACGTTTGGCGACGATAATATTGTCAAGGATAAATCGGAGCATAAACCGGGCAAGTTCCTGGAAGACTATATCAAGTTCGTACGCAGGGGTGCAGCCACAAAGGTGTTTGTGAATAAGGCCGGCAAACACGAAACGCGGGTTGAACAAAATGTTGACCTGCTGCCCAGCTGGTGCGGCATTTTTGCGTTCTGGGCCCTGCACAAAAGTGGCATCCATCCGCCGCCCTGGCAGGTGGGCAAGCCCAATTTCACCAGTGCAGATGCTTATAAGAAAGGGGACTACCTGCCACGCCCCGGCGATATCGTGATCAAGAACGGTTATAACCACCATGCATTAGTAGTGCGTACCGATCCGGCTAAGATAACCGACAGCAAGGACCTGGCCACGGTAAAGGTGATCACCATCAATGGTAATACGGCGGGCAGCAATCATACCGGCGGACAGATACAGGTTAAAACAGATCCTTATAGTTATTGGGATTATTATATCAACCCCTTCTTCAAAGGCGTAGAGCTTACGCCCGAGAAAGACTTTCAATTGGACGACCGGCTGAAGGAACAAGCGGGAGGAGGAGGCGGTACAGCTGCACCTGCGGTTACCATCGCTCCGGCCAATACGACCATCAATACCTACAATACATCGCTGGAGCCGGTAGGGCTGAATATCCCTAAAAAGGAAGGTGAAGAGCCTGTGAAGCCCGATGCGGAGAAGGTGGAGGAGAGTCCGCTGAGCCCCAAGGAGATCATGGCCAAAGATGTGGCGTATGGAGAGTTGCAGGGTTCGCTGAACCGCAATGCGAAGCACGAACAAACGCATGACCCGGCTGAGCAGAAGGCTGGTGAAGCTCAAAGCAGTGCCGTATCGCCGGTAAACGAGCGGTTGAGTAAAGCGAAGGCCATCAAGGTAGAGGACCTCGGTGCTATGCCAAGGCCTGCGCCTTTCAAAGCGCAGGAGCTGAAGGACAATATACTGGCGGCGGTGAAAGAGATGTTGAAAAAGCGGGCCGAGAAGACGCCGGAGGGCGATAAGCCCACCGTCATCAAAGAGGACCTCGATGGGGTCAAGGTACAGAACAAGGAAGATATCAAGAGCAAGAAGAACGCATCGGCGGGTGCTATCGAGTCGGCCCAGAAACTGCCGCCGAATGAGCAGGCCGTTGAACAGCGCGAGAGCAGTGAGGTAGTGGTGGAAAACCCGGGGCCGGATAAGCATATCCCCAATACGGAGAAAGCCGTTGCGAAGCCGATCGTCGATGAGCGGATCACGCTGGAGGAAGACTCGGGCAAGATCGATTCGAAGATGGCAGAGAATGATGTGGACGAGCAGCAACTGGAAGAATCGAATGAAGAGAAGTTCACCGGGGCGCTGGGAGAGAAAAGAGGTAGCCAGGCAAAGGCGGCTGCCGTCAAGACGGATTACCGTGCTATTGAAGACGAGAAACTCGAGAAAGATAAGAAGAATGCCAAGGCAGGCATCAACAGTAAGGTACAGCTGATGCACGACATCAGGGAGGGGGAGTTTGGCAACGTGGGTACGGTGAAAAATGCCACCAAGAGTGCGGATGAATTGAAACGAAAAGAGATATCCGACAAGATCGAGAAGCTGTATACGGATGCGGAGTTGTCGGTGAATGCGAAGCTGGAAGCGCTGGACAAAACTGTCAATGAGGAGTTTGATCTTGTGATGGCCCGGGCCAACGAGCACTTTAAAACGAGCGTCAACCATGCGCTCGATGAGGAGTTTACCTGGGAATGGGCTTCCAAGACATTCGACAGCGGCGATTACAACCGGCGGGTGCAGAAGGTATTCCGCGAAGAGTCGACCAAGTATGAGAATGAGTTGTCGGAGGCGCTTAATCCGCTCACGACGAAGATTGCCAATACGCTCAATGCCATCGTAGATGAAATAGAAGCGGCGAAGAAAGCGGTGGTGGTGTTTGTGAATGGACTCGAACCGGCGTTGAAAGACCTGGGTATGGAGAGTGCGAAGCAGGTGATGGAGAAATTCAATACGCTACAGCAGAGTGTGAATGAGAAGCAGGAGGCGTTGACGAATGGCCTGGCGAAGAAATATGCCGATGGGGTGATGGCGTTGGAAGAAGAGTTCAAGAAGATCATGGATTCGCGCAAGAGCTGGCTGGAGAAAGCGCTGGATGCGATTGTGGATGCCATTAAGGAGATCATCAACCTCCTGATCGACCTTAAAAAGGCGCTGGAGCGGGCGGCGGAGTATGGCAAACGGATCATCAAGGCGCCGCTTAAGTTCTTTGGCAACCTGTGCAAGGGCGCCTCAGAAGGCTTTAACAATTTCGTGAAGAATATCGGCAAGCATTTGCTGCAGGGCGCGCTGGAATGGATCACCGGTGAGATGGGGGATGCGGGTATTGTGCTGCCGGATAAGTTCGATTTTAAAGGCATCCTCAGTATCATTTTACAGATACTCGGTATTTCGATCCAGAACATCAAGGAGATCGCCAAGAAAGTGATCGGGGAGAAGTATGTGACGATGCTGGAGAAGGGGGCGGACCTGGGTGTGAAGGCGGGCGATAAGATACTGCAAATTTTCACGATCGTGAAGAAAGATGGTATTGCAGGTTTGTGGGAATTCATCAAAGAGCAGTTCAACGACCTGAAGGAAAAGCTGATGGAAGAAGCGAAGGGGTTCATTATTGCTACGATCATCGAGGCGGCTGTGATCAAGGTGGTGTCGATGCTGATACCGGGTGCGGGGTTTATTACGGCCGTGAAGGCGTTGATCGACTTTTTGCGTACGCTGTTTGCCAAGGCAAGGCAGATCGTCAATATCATTACGGGCATCATCGATACGTTTGGCGAGATACTGGCCGGCAATGTAGGTAAGGTGGCGGGTATGGTAGAGAATGTGCTGGCAAAGTTCCTGGGACTGGCCATTACCTTCCTGGCGGCGATATTGGGGCTGGGCAAGATCGGGAAGAAGATCAATGAGATCATTCAAAAGAAGATCAAGGACCCCATCAATAAGGCCATTACGAAGATGATGGAGAAGCTGAAACAGTTGATGACGAAGCTGGGCATCTTTAAATTCCTCGACAAGGTAGACGACAAGATCAAGAGTGGTAAGAAATGGGTGGAGGATAAGAAGCAGCAGGTAAAACAGAAAGCTACTGATGTATTGAATAAAGTAAAGGGGTTTTTGGGCGGCTTGTTCAATAAATACACGGATGAAAGCGGCGAAACCCATACGCTGCGGTTCAAGGGCACCGATCTATACCGGGAGAGCGTTAGTAAGGCCCTGGGTAATTACCTGCTGGAAGTGAAGGGGGAGATAGAAGGCATCAGCAATGCAGATGAAAAAAAGAAACACCTGAGCTCGGTTACCAAAGCTTTTACATTACACAAGAAGATCGTTGACCTGATTGGCGAAACCGTCAAGAAGAGCGGTGGAAAATATCAGGGGGCGGATAAAGGGTTTAGTCCGGCCGAAGGCGAATTGCTGCGTGGCTACCTCAAGGATATTGCCGAGCTACTACGTATGCTGCCATTGAAGAACAAGAAGAAATTCATTCCAAAAACAAAGATCGCTTACCGTGATGGTGTTGCGGATGGAGAGCATGCCAAAGCCACGTTCCTTTCGCTTGATTCGGATGAGGCGGGCAGCCAGCCAGCGGGTGCCAATTCGCCCTTGTCGCAAAATGTAATCGACATTGTACTTACCAAACGATCGAATCATAACCTGGTACGCGGGCACCTGATCAACCACGAGTTGTACGGTACGGGCGTTGGCACGAAAAACCTGGCACCGATACCCAAGCGGGCGAATTCGAAGATGTTGAATACCTTTGAAAAGGATACCAAGAACCTGGTGCATGCCAATAATATCGTAGAGCTGGAAGTAACCATGCATTATGGGGCTCCCAACGACAAAATGAAGAGCGGAAAATCGCTTTTGAAGGATAAGTTACCGTCGGGCGCCAAGTTACCTACGAGCGTTGGGTTTACGGTGAACCAGCTGGAATTTAGTGGTCCGGTCAATTCGAAAGATGCGGTGGTGAACGACCGGACGAAATGGAAACCGAATGGATTGTCACGAACCGCCGACCTGCCCATCAACCATGATGACTTCTTTTAACAGCTATGAGCGTTCAAAACAACTTTGAAGCATTCCACGAGAAAATGCAGGCTACCTTCCCGGCCATGTATGCCGAAGCCAATGAGATGGAAGCCATGGGCATTTCTCTATGCCTTGTGCCTATCCTGCACTCGGACCTGTTGGATAATTTCATCAAACAGGAGTTTGGCGCCGAGGGAGATTTTCCGTTAGCCGGAGGCATACGGGGTAACCAGCACCGGGGCATCATGCCTACCGGTGAAACCTGGATGTATTGCTGCTGTGGCAACGACACCGCAAAGCGTGTTGAATTCATTCAAACCATTCCCGTCTATTTATCACTACCTAATTCGTTGCTCAATATCGAGGCGGCTTTGCCGGGGGAGCCTTTCTTATCGGGGCGGCTGGTATTCAGTAGTTATTTCAGGAAGCAGTTTCAGGATCATTCGCTGGTCTATGAGCAACGTTTCAGCAACCTGAACCTGGGCGGCTTTATGAACACCCAGCTTACATTGGATGATCTTGTTTTGACAGAGCCGGTGAAGCGCTGTATCGATGAGATCAAACACTGGCAGTATTTCCAGGAACATAACACCGGGTCGGTTGCTTTCACGAAGCGACTGAAGCAGGGATTGAAGGTGATCTTTTTTGGCAAGAGCGGTACTGGTAAAACGCAAACGGCGACCATCATGGCCCAGCAGTTGGGGAAACCGATCTACCGGATCGATCTGTCGCAAATCGTTTCCAAGTATATCGGAGAAACGGAGAAGAACTTATCGAAGATATTTGAAGCAGCGGAACATAAGAACTGGGTGTTGTTCTTTGATGAAGGCGATGCGTTGTTTGGGAAGCGCACTTCCGTCAACTCATCGAACGACCGGTATGCCAACCAGGAGGTGGCCTATCTGTTGCAGCGCATTGAAGACTATCCCGGCATTATCATTCTATCTACGAATCTGAAGGAGAATATTGACCCGGCTTTTCTACGGCGATTTCAGATCATTGCGGAGTTTCCCATGCCCGATCAGGTGCAGCGCCATGCGATCTGGGAAAAGCTGCTGGCAGAGTTGCCGGAGGGGATGGTGCAGATGAATGAACTGGACTGGAGCGAGATCACGAAAACAGAGTTAAGCGGCGGTGGCATTACGAACATCATTCAGTATGCCCTGTTGAAGTCGACCTACCAACAGGTACCGATCGGACTTCCCATGCTCAAGGAGGGGATCATTCGCGAGTTGCGGAAGGAGAATAGATTGACAAGTTTGTGAGGGGTGGGGCAGCTTCTATTGTGAGGTTATAGAAGAGGATACGGGCTATGTAATGGAAGCGGAGGTGTTAAAATTGGCGGAAAAAAATTGTCTCCAGTTGAGTCGAAACTGCCCTGAATTTCGTATATTATAGGTAGTTGCTATATGGCTTAAACAGGCTGATCTTAAAGCGAAATTCTATGTTCTTCTCTTCAATCTTTACTACACTCATTCCGAGCAAACCCGCCACGGGACTAGCTTTGCCAACTTTACAGGCAATAAATCAGCATTGGTACTGCATTTGAGGGTGTTTGGCCCGCCGTTGCCCCGGAGTTCCCCCGGCATTCCCCGGGCATTCGTTGGGGAATGATCAAGAATTACCCGGGAGTAGATGAGAGACTGACCACGGATCGACCAGGGACTGAATAGGCAAAGATCAAGCCCTTTTCAGGACCAGAAAAGGGGACGATCCGGAAGGGCATGAGTAACCTGTATGGTGAGTACCCGGCTGCCAACTTCAGAATGTGGGTGGTTGCAATGGGAAACGCAGCGCCAGGCTGGACAGGGGGCGAATTAGAGGGTGTGTGGACGGCATGTCGGAGGCTGGGCAGCGTGCGCCGTTTTGGGGGAGTAGGCCGGCACTTTGTGGCTGAGTGGCCGGTACATAATTAGTTGGCCATTCCAGGGTATTTTAAGGCAATTTTGGAGCATTTTAACCGTTTTAATACGCAGAAGGTTACCGTTATTGGTAACCTTTTTTCGTTAGCAGGATCCGTTAACGTCAGCGATGATCAGGCATAAGCATTTCTAAAAATAAATATGATAATTTAAGTCCTTTTTGACGTGGTACATTTGGAATCGCCCCCTCGAAAGGGTTATATTTAAATAAAGCATATTATATGGCAAGATATTACGGTCCGGTTGAAATAAGGGGATCTATTGGCGGCATGACCTACTACACCAACGAGGAAGGCCGCTTTGCCAAGGAGAAAAGCAGTCCCAGGAAACACCGCATGAAACATGGCGAAGAGTTCATGGTTTCGCGCCGGTATTCGTCGGAATTCAGGGGCGCCACGGCCGTTACTCAACAATTGTGTGCGGCGATGGGTAATTTGAAAAAGGGCGTGCGATCGATGCGTCAGTCATCGAGGATCACGGCCTGGCTGTTGGGCGTAGCTCATACCGATCCAGTGAGCGACTGGGGCGAACGGAAAGTGTGGTTGGGTGATCTATCGCAATTGCAGGGGTTTGACTTCAACCATCAACTGGCGCTGGACGATGCTTTGCCCGTGAACCTGTGGAACAGTTGCAGGGTGGAAGCCGGAAAGGCTATTGTGCAGATGCCTGGGTTCAGGTTGCGGCGTAAGAAAATGGTGCCCAAAGACGCAACACATTTCAGGATGGTGAGTGCGGTGATCTACCTGGATGCGGGCAAAAAGACCTTCCGCAAGGATCAGAAGAGTGCGGAACTGTGTGCGATCGGCAATAAACAGGGGCCAGCGTTTGAGGTGGAGCATACGATCGAGGCGGGAGCGCATCAGTTGTTGTTTTGGCTGGTGGGTATCGAGTATTATGGTTTGAATAAAAAGAACAAACTGGACATACTGAAAGGGGGCGCTGTACGTGTGATGGGTTGCGGTTTGGGCGGATTGGTGGATTATAAGGGTTTGGCAAGTGCAGGAGCGGAGGAGTTGGTGATCGAAACAGGGCAGAAGGATGTGAAGATTGACGATAAGGAGCCATTGGTGGAATTCTCGTCAGGGCAAAGCGAAGAGTGGAAATGTGAGGAGACTCCATTGAAGCCTGCAGCAACAGTTGAAGCCGGGATGGTAGAGGCAATAGGTAGCGCTGAACATATGGAGCCATTGAACGAGGCAAAGCCCGTTGCGTTACCCTTGGGGGTGGCCGCAAAAACCGGGGCCGCCAACAAAATAATAAAGGGGCACTATTGCAGCATTCGAATAAGCGGCCAGATAGGTTTGGAGGCTCATGAGGCTATCCGAAACGTTCCGGGATTTGAGCAGGTATCCTTTAACGAGATGATCGTGTATTGCGATTACTCGGACTATGAGATCCCTGTGGGCTATGTTTTCAGGAAGGTCATTAGCAGCACCGGCCAGGTAATTCCTTGTACTGTTCAATTAGTGGCGGTGACCCAACAATTTGCCAAGCCAATGGATGGCATACCCCGAGGGTGGAAATCCATTTGTAAGCTATCCATCCAGCATTCGACCGTCCCTGCGCTGCTTGCCAATATTCCGGTAAGTGAGGACTGGCATAACCAGACCGATCAGCAGATCATGTTATCAGGTAAACCGGCGGAACCTGTATAGTCTTAGATATTTTTGATTTGTTTTAAGTGTGTATGAAAAAGTGGCTCTCGTAATGACCTATATATCGTGGATAAGGACAGACAGGAGATCCGTCATTGAGAGATGTGTATAGGCGAACTGCCTGAGGATGAGAAATAGACAGTAGAGGTATGTGTCGACGAACGGCCGGTTGCTGATGCGGGAGGGATCAAGGACCATGCGACAAACAAAGTAGAATACAGTGCATTAAATGATGATAAAACTTTTGCAAGGAACAGAGAGATGAGAAAATTTATATCAGTCCCCAAAGACCAAACAGCATTAGCAGCCTTGGATTACGACCAGGCAACCAAAGATCAATTATTCGAGGTAACCATCGAAGACGACCTATTTGGTGCATTGTGGCGAAAGGGCATTTGGGGCGACATCAATCTTATTGTCAACGTGAATATAGACGCTTACGAAGATGAACAAATTACGGACCTGGAAGATATACAGGAAATACTGCGGCGTGGGGTTTTTGACAGGAGCTATTCCGATGAAGCGTTAAATTTGAAAATCAAAGAGATTAAAGTCCTGTTTCAGCGGGCAATAGATTGCAAAACCGGTGTATTTTTCTTTTTTTGAGTTAAATAAGTTCACCAATGGCATCCAGGCTGATTGCGCATGCTGTCCAATGCATCACTTACAAGGGGCTTTGTAAATCCATCCTTGTTGCTGCCCTTATTTTCGGCTGGTTTGATGGCATGGCGCAGAAAGCCGTTTACCCGGATAGCCTGTTGATTGATTTTGATTTCTTCGAAGGAAAAATAGACGACACCAGCCAACTGCGATTAACCCTTACGTTCCGCAATGTTGGAAAATCTGTTGCTTATGTAGACTCGGTAATAGAAGCCGAGATCAGGCCCGATCATTTCTATTTCCCAAATCTCAGCTTTGAATTTGAGGAATACAAAGACGGGAAATATGTAAACTTTAGATATAGATACAGTTGCCATTTCGCCGATCCGGACATCATCAGCAAAGTCACACGGCCGTATGGCCTTTTGAATCCCGGAGAAACCACTACAAGGACGTATAACGTATTTATTCAGGGCATCAGCAGTTTTACCGGCAAATACAGGATGCGTGTAAGCTTGCTTAAATTACCTATGATTTCTACAACTTCATTCACAACAGAATTTTACCGCAGCAGATGGTTTACGTTCGAAATTACGCGGCCCATGCAAATCATTTATAACGAAGACGGATCGATCCGATCCAATACTATAAATAAATAACAACCATGCTTGTACCATACTTAACCTTTAATGGTAATGCCGAAGAAGCTTTTAGCTTTTATAAGACAGTATTGAATGGTGAATTCCTTTCGGTGCAACGATTGAGCGAAACGCCGTTTGCCGAACAGGCGCCTGAAGCGACGCGCAATAAGATTATGCATATTTCGCTGGAAGCGCCGGGCGGTTTTAAACTGATGGGCAGTGACCATTTCGATTTCATGGGTGAGGTCTTTGTGCCGGGTAATAATTTCAGTCTGAGTCTGCATCCCGAAAGCGAGTCCAAAGCGGATGAGCTGTTCAATGCTTTGTCGGCCGGCGGCACGGTCATCATGCCCATGGAAAAAGTTTACTGGGGTGCTTACTTCGGCATGTTCATAGATAAGTTTGGTATTAAATGGTTGATCAATTGCTAACGAAGCATTTGTGACTTCAATTATACACATAAGCCTTCCTATGCCCAAACACCGTTGCGCCGCACTACGCAGACTGAGCACATTGTTGGTGTCAATGCTCTTACTGTACTATACAGGGATGGCTCAATCACAGCCCAAAGCTGAAAACCTGCAAATCAATTTTCAGTTCTTCGAAGGAAAAATAAGGGATACCAGCCAGCTTAGACTTACTATTTCATTTCATAATGCTGGAAACGATTCTGCGCACATTTATACCCCGTTGAAATTCGGAATTAAGTACGACCCTTACGATGCCAACCTATATTTTGAGTTTCAAAAACAGGAAGCGGGAGGGTACAAAGAATACCGCGATTTAAACATCTGCTATTTACTGTATGACTCAGCAGCAGCTTCCAAACCGCATAACTACTTGTTACTTACGCCTGGCAATAAACTGTTTTTGACCTACAATCTATTTGACCGTACAGAATCAGTTTATACTGGCAAATACAAAATGAGAGCTCACGTGCTTATTGACTCTAAAGACAATACCTATCTATATATTAGCAGTCGCTGGTTTGAATATGAAATTATCAGAGACATTTATATTGTCAGGAACGACGACGGATCTGTAAGGGTAAATAATATTCACGATACAGATAAGTGAACTTGAAAAATGGAAGGCAACTTGCTTTTTTTGCCAACCGAGATCAATAGAAGGGCCCGATAAAAGTCATCACCTAGATTCTGGGGATTGAATTGTATGTTTGGATTGCAGCAGCTGTGTTATTTTCAGTTTTCACTTAAAGAATGAGACTAAACACCAATTTAACCAACTCTACTTATGGCATTGATATTTATCGGAAAGAGTGTTTGCCCAATTTGCAAAAATGTGCTGCATGAAGGGGAAGCAATAACGGGATTTCCGGCATTTGTACCCAACAATAAAGACCCTATCTACTTTTTCAATGACGGCGGTTTCCACCAGGAATGCGTTCCCAAACATGAATTTGGCAACCTCGCCTTGAAAAGCGTGTCGTTAGACTATGAAAAGGTAGACTACACAAGAAAAATATGTCTGGTATCTAAGGAGCGCATCGCTGAAATGGACGATTACTTTAATACGGGACTGCTTACCTCCGATGAGCATGAACCGCTGTACCCCTACAACTTTATCACCCTGCACAAGAAATACATCAAGGATTGGGAGCTAAAAGAAGATCTGCTTCAAAAACTAATTGCCTTTAAAGAAAACGATCGCTGGAACGATTACTTTGGAGGACGGCTATTGGATGATATGATTGAAACTATCAAGAACCCTATTCCATAACATTCAAGCCCATCTCACGAAGCTGATATGATAGGGATCATATTTATTATAGTAGTAATTGTATATGCTATCTGGGAATACGTCTCTACTCCAGATATAGCACCCCTTAAAACGCTGCCAGGCAGGCCTGATCCTATGGTTCGAACAATGGAAGACTTTATCAGGGTCGTAAAATTTCATGAACTGGTGAAGCCTTGTAGTGAACATGATATTATTGCGCTGGAAAAGAGCATGGACATACGGTTACCCGCTACCTATAAAAAATTCTTGCTGAGTATGGGACACAAAGCTGGTAATTTTTGGGTAGGGACAGAGGGCTTCTATCATTTCCTTTTTAGAGCAAAGGTATCTACCGAGGAACTTATTGAAGAAAACAGCCTTAGCCCCTTGCCTGACGACGCCTTTCCGTTCTGGATGCATCAGGGGTATATGGCTGCATATTTTAGACTTTCGGATGGAGATGATCCACCCGTATATTTATATTCGGAAGGGCCAGTAGCTACCGAGGGCTTTATGCTTAGCCACAACACACTCACTGACTTTTTCCTATGGGAGCTTAAGCTTCATTATCACCAATACGGCATTATTTTACCAGAGCATTTGGAGAAACCTTTATCTCAGGCTAACCAAATCTAAGATCCCAGCAAATAAGATTGGGCGACCTCAATGATTATACTTGTTCCGATAGGCTACCGGCGTTAGTCCGGTTATTTTGACGAACACTTCGCGGAAGGCGTTTACGTTTACGTATCCCACGTCGTACATCACCTCATTTACGGTCTTACGACCGGCTTCGAGTTGCTTTTTGGCCGCCTCCATCCGCACCCGCTGGATGTATTCGAAGACGGCATTGTCGGTGGCTGAGCGGAAACGACGCTCAAATGTCCTGCGACCCAGCGCCACGCGGCTGGCGAGGTCTTCGACCGTTAGCTTGTCCGCATAATGTGTTTCAATGTACTCCTGCGCCTGCAGCACCTCCCGGTCATCATGCTCTTTTTGTCCGTTGAATATGGAAAACTGCGACTGGCTGTTGCGGCTGATATCCAAAGCAAAATATTTGGAGGCCCAAACCGCTGTCGCTTTGTCCGTATACTTTTCAACCAGGTGAAGCAACAAGTTCCAGTAGGAGGTGGATCCGCCACTCGTGTATAATCCGTTGTGCTCGGTGATGATATTATCGTCTACCAATTGCACGCCGGGGAAATAACCCCTGAACTCATTCGCAAACTGCCAGTGCGTGGCACACTGATTCTCCTTGAGCAGTCCGGTAGCCGCCAACAAGAATGCGCCGGTACACAGGCTCGCGATCTCCGTATGCCGATGGTAGTGCCGTATGAGCCAGGGATTGAAGCGCATATTCAGTATCAGCATCGGTATCACCTCATCACTGATGGATGGAATGATGATCAGGTCATGCTGCATGGCATCATCGATGACGGCATCCGTTTTAATGATATATAGCCCGCCTCCCAGCGTCACCTCGCGGGTTAGTCCGACCAGCCGGACCTCGAAGGCCGCTTCTTTTCCGAGCCCCCGCAGGTATTCATTCACCTTCAGGAACATATACCGCGCATCTTCGACAGCAGAGATCAATGCGTTATGTGGTACAATGATAGAAATGTGCTTCATGCACCAAATGTAGGGTAGTTGCCTGTCGCAATCGCCGTGCATGTTTGTCGGAATTGCGTATTACCGGCCTGCGATTGCGCCGCTACCTTTGCTCTATCAACAAACAATTCATTGATTATGATCAGCATCAAACCTTACTTGAACTTTCCCGGTGATACGGAAGCAGCTTTCAAATTTTACCGATCGGTTTTTGGCGGAGACTTCAAAGCTCTGCAACGTTTCGCAGACCTTCCCGGCGGTGACCGGATCGCCGAGGCTGACCAGCAAAAGATCATGCATGTTTCGCTTCCCGTAGGTGACACGGTTTTAATGGCCACCGATTCATTGGCTTCGATGGGACAGGCCCTGACGGCGGGGAACAATTTTACCCTGGCTGTTTTTACGGAATCGGAGAAGGATGCCGACCGGATCTTCACCGCCCTGGCGCAGGGTGGGGAGATCAGCATGGCGATGAACAAAGCCTTCTGGGGCGCCTATGTAGGCATGCTGACGGATAAATTTTCCATTCAATGGATGATCAGTTATGATCCAGGTAAATAATCAACCATGAAAAAGCTAAAGATATTGTATTGGATCTTCACCGGCCTGCTGATTGCCGGACTGGCTACCGGCTCTGTCTTTGAGTTATTCATGCACCCGGGCGCCATCGAACCATTTACCGTGCTGGGATACCCGACCTACCTGGCGCCCTTCATGGGCATCGCCCGGCTGCTGGGACTTTTTGCCATTGTGTACCCACGGTTTCCCCGGATCACCGAATGGGCCTATGCGGGGCTGACGTTTGATATTCTGGGTGCCACTTACTCGCTGATCGTAACCGGCCATGGCTTCGGGGCGCTGGCCTTTCCACTGGTTACGTTGTTGTTTCTCGTTGGATCGTATGTCACCTACCACAAAAGATCTTCCAGCAACAATTATTATCCTACGATAGCCATGAAAGAGGCGGCAGTATAGTGCTGCCGCCCCTGACTTTCAATTGTTCACTTATATACTTCTCTGTTAGTCTTCCTTTTTCTTCGCCAGGAGGATCTCGAGGTCATTGATCGTTTCAGAATACACGATAGGAGGGAGCGCTGTGAAGGGGATCAGCCTTGGATCCGTTTCAGAAGATGGCTCATCATAGGTATAACTGCCAATCACTACGGACCCTAATTTCACAAAGAACATCCTGCCAAAGCTGGCTGTTCCGCCATCGGCATAAGATTGTACGCCCAGGTTTTCTGTTATGATGAACACTTCCAGTTGCTCATCGACATAACGCTTACGGAATGCCGATACAGCGCCGCTATCCACCACAGAACCGCGTTGCCAGCCTCGCTTCTCGGCCCTGTACTTGAAGGTACTGGCGTCCTGCTCTTTGTCTTCGTAAGCAAAGGAGAAGGTTTTGCCTTTCAATTCTTCAGGTACCTGGAAGGTCTTTCTATCCAGCTGTCTGAATGGCGGATCGATCTTTTCCTTGGCCAGCACTTGTTGCCATTGCGTGATCTGTGCCGGGGAGAGGTCGATAGGATGCACAAGTCCGATGGTGAGCTTTTCATTCAGGGTTACTACTTTTCCGTCGGGCCCGGTGAAGTTTCCATCGTCTTTCAGCAGGAAGGTTTCTTTCATCGCACGTTTATCGAACCCTGCCCATACAAAGTTTTGTGCCAGGGCAAATGCCAGGGGATGCTGCAAGAAAAAGGCCTTCCAATCATTCGAGGTCCACTTGCGTTGGGTGCACAAATAGTTTTCGAGGTTGATGGTGAGCTGCTTTGCTGCTTCCCGGATGGCCGCACTGGTTTCTTTGTATTCTTTCTTAGCCGCTTCGGGCGCAGACTTTGGAAGGGTGCTAAGTTTCTTGCCTTGCGGGTCTTCGATTATCAGCTTTACATTTTTATCGATGGTGATGACGACTTGGTCTTTGCCGCATTTGAATTGCCATTGCCTGTTGACAAACCCAAAATCCGGAATGATCTTATCCTTCAATTCGGATACGGTGAGTTGCTGCTGCCCGGCGATCAGTTCAAAGGCCTCGCTGGCAGCGTTCTTTACATTTGGGTACTTGGTTTTGTAATGCACCATGATCTTCTCGAGTGCAAAAGCCGCTTCGAGCGATCTCTGCCAGCCCAGTGCGGCACAGGCGTTTTCGTTCTTGTCGTCGATGGCTGTCTTCATTAATAGGGGTACCACGGATGCGCCGCCCAGCAATGCTGCTACAGAGAGCGCAAACCGGTTGGGTGCTTTCAGTCCGCCGTTCTTGATGATCAACTTCAACAATGCTTCGGCAAAAGGAGCGCTTTTGCTGCGATCGATGAGTGGATAGATGTCGCGCGCTTCGTTATCGGGGCCGATATCTTTTAGTCTTGACTGGCGGTAAAAGAGAAACCGGATGGCATCGAGATCAAGGGGCTTACCATCGGACCAGGTGAGTCCGGGGAGCGCCTTTTCATCGAGCCATTTGGCGGCAGGCTTGCCCAGTTTGCCGCGGGCAGCAGCATTCGCGATACGGTCTTTTGCTTCATTGATCGTAATGGCAGCCGGGCTTCTGTATATAAAATTGATGACCTGGTCACGCAGTTCTTCATTCTTTTCGTTCTTCAACGACGGTTGCAGGAGCTTGAGGGTTGCGGATGAACCGATCAATCCAAGCACCATGATGCCCGCATATCTTTCGTCGGCTTCTTTGGATGCCAGCAATTCTTCGGCCTTGGGCTGTATGGCAGCAACTGGTTGGCGGCTAAGTGCCAGACAGGCTGTTTGTGCCACTTCCCGAAATTCACTGGTGGCAATTTCCCATGACTTTTCGTAATAGGCTGAAAAATCGAAGGGGGCAATAGTGTTGAAATACTTGCGGAAGAAGCCGGCGATTTCGTTATCTGAAATCGTCATATCGAACCCTTCGGCGGCGATGTCCATGGCATCCTGCCCATAGTACTTGAGCGCTGTTGCTATATTTTCCAGGCTTAGTGACTTCGTATCCTTTACATACCGGAATATATCGTCGCGCACTTCGGCACCGAATGTTTTGGTAACGTACTCTACGAATTTCTTTGATCCATCGCCATAGCGTACGTGCTCTGACCAGTTAAAATGATAATCGCTCTTTTTGTTCAGGGATTTACTGATGAAGTCGAGTGTTTCGAGGCAGGTCTTCTTTGCGAGGTCGTGAAATTTATTGCCGTATTGCTTTTTGAGGATACGCGCCATCTCGGCTGTACAGCCCTGGCAATTGGTTATCTTCAATTGCTCCAGCGCCAGTGATTCGTACCGGGCAGGGTCGTGTGCACAAAACTTTTCCACTACGCTATAACGAAGATGGTCCATGCCATCGGACTTATATACTTCGGTAAGCTGTGGGATATAGGTTTGCAGTTTATCTTCGTGATTCTTCAGCAACAATTGCGTGAGGTAGCTACGTGCATGACCGTATTCCTTTGCAATGTTCATCATTTTAGGCAGGTGCTGCTCTACATGCGACAGGATGAATTCGTCGAGCGAGGTAGCGGGATATGATTTGTCGTCGCTATCGTGTATTATGTAACAAACCTCCTGCAAGGTATGCTGCAGGGAAAGCTCTTCCTTTATTCCGAACCCGGTCAACAGCCTGATGACTTCACCGAAGTGGCCGGGATAGTCATTTTCGAGGAGTTGCTTACCGAGCCAGCTATAAAATGCTTCATGAAAACCGTCATCGTCTTTTTTTAAGGACCATTGATCGCCGGTCATGTAAGCGAGCACCCTTCGATCTACGAATGTCCATTCTTTGAATGGTGAAAAGATCTGGCAAAGGGTGCGCAGATAATATTCGTCGTCGTTGGTGATATAATCGGGTTGTATATCAGTTTCGCCTTTGAGGAAGTGGAGCAGCTTTTCGAGTCCGGCCAAATGGCCTTTGTCGTACATTTTATCTTTCGCGTCTCTCTCGAATTGTTTGAGCCGGTCGGCATAAGCCTTTACGATCTCTTCGCGATCGTTGGGCGCTGCCTCCGCTTGCTTCTTCTTAGTTTTCGAAGAAGATTCCGGATTAAAATGGTTGCGAATACCAATGATGCCTTTTTTCAAGGCTTCTTGGGGTACATTCTTAATCTCCTCTATAGGAATGGAAAAGTCGGATAGGAATTTCAGGTTTACAATCTCAGGCGGGATGGTTTCAATTGGATTACCGTTGAACTCCAATCGTTCGAGTGATTCCATTTCTGTGATCATCAGCGGGATCTCTGTTAACTTATTGTTGGAGGCTTTCAGCTCGGTACATTTCTTCAACGACTCCATACCTGCCGGTAATTTTTCCATGTCATTGTGGTGGATGTTGAGTTCTTCCAATCCGGTCATCTTACTGAACAGGCCGTCGGGCAATATGATTGCGGGTGTTTTCTCCTTACCATAACTACCCCGGTTAAACACAATCCAGAACGTTTCGAGTGCTGTGAGTTCTGAATAAGTGGGAGGAATACTGTGGAGGTTCTTATTACCCCAAATGTAAAGTTTTTGCAATCCTATCAGTTGACCGATGCTTTCGGGGAGTTGGGTGATACCCGTATCGCGGATCATTAACCTTCGCATTTTTTTACACTGGCCAATCTCTTCCGGGATCATGGCGAGTTCATACGAGCTGTCGATCTCGAATTCTACCAGGTTTTGCAGCTGGCCGATCTCTGCCGGAATTTCAATTGCGTAGGATATCGTCAATTTTTTAAGACTGGTGATCTTGGTAATTTCCTTTACCAGTCCGGCAGACTTTCGTACGTCGATGCTCAGTTCTTCGATCTTATTCTTTTGCGCTTCTTCTACCCGATGGATCAAGTGGATCGGGGCTCCTGGAACCCTAAGTAATACTTCCTCATAGCCGCCCTCCAGCTTTTTCTTAATGAGTTTGTCTGCTTCTTTCTGGCATTTCTCTTCGGTCTCGAATGACTTGTTGCTTTCTTTGGGATCGGAATGGATCACTCCATAAGTGATGATCATCTCTTTCTTGTCGACATCGATGGTCCAGAAATTACCATTGTGCCCTTTCATACTGATAAACTGTCGTTGCATAGGATGATGAATTGCTTTACCATTTTCGCAATGGCTGGTTATAGAAATCGTGTTTTGTTTTAGAGAAGAAGACTGTCAGGTGATTGGTCATGGTGGCTACCTGATCATTCTCACCTATGGAGAGCGCACTAAAAAAGAGGGAAGTTTCCTGATCGAATAACAGTTCGATGGTCTGCGGGTAATCCGTTCGGCGCAGGTATCCCATGCCGAGCAGGGGTACGAGGCGGTGGCGCATGTTGTGGAGGACAAATTGCCAATGAATGGTGGTGGAGCGAACCGGTTTGCCGAAGAATTGCTGCCATACCGGGAGATGCCCAGCGGGTATCAATTGCGGGTTTCGTTCGGGATAGAGGGGCACCTGCTTCAGTGATGCGCCAAATCCATGATAGATATTCAGCTGATCGGCCCAGGTGATGCGGAAATACCGTTGGTCGGCTGTTTGGAGGTAGACGGCCCGGGAGACGGCATGGTAATCGGGTTCGCCGGTGTTGGGCAGGGCATCTTCTTCGTCGGTTTCATACCAGACGTTGGAGATGACGGCCGACTCGATCGACCTTACCTGTTGTTCAAATTCGAATTCTGTCATTTTGCCGTTCATGGTTTTTCGATAGCCAGCAGAAATAACGGAGATCTGCGCTTGAAATGCGGGCTTTCGGGTGAAGGAGGTAAGGAGGGGGCTGAAGAGGCGAAAAGGGTGGATGAGGGGAGGGCCCGCAATCGTTTGCTTTTTCCTTTTCCCAAAATATTCGCTGCCCAATTACCCTGATAAGGGCTTTCTGCGTTAACTTCCATCCCCGTTAATGGATCGTGCATTAAGAACCGAGGTATGCTACTGACTGCTGTAATTCGTATTGACTATTGTGCGTTGTTCCGGGGAAGGGTTTGCTCCTTACTGCTGGCCATTCTGCTGTTGGCAGCCACCTTTCACCATTCAATAGCACAGGACGCCTCGCTCAAGTTCAAACACCTCGGCATCGCCGATGGCCTCTCCCAAAGCTCCGCCTACGCTTTATTCCAGGATAAAAAGGGTCTCATCTGGATCGGCACCACCGACGGCCTCAGTCGCTACGACGGCTATGCCTTCCGCCATTTCAAATACGATCAGAACAATCCTCACAGCATCGGCAGCAACGAACTGCAAGCCCTCGGTGAAGACAGCGCCGGAAATTTGCTGGTGGGTACTTCCGTAGGCCTCGATCTCTTCGACCACCGCACCGAACGCTTTCAACCCATTCCCGTGATCGGCGATGAAAAAGCCATCCGCTATGTGAAATGCATTTTCACCGATAGCCGCGGTACCATCTGGGTAGGCACCGGACGCGGTCTGGCCATCTATGACCAAGCCAAGCGGGTACTGCTGCCTGTGCGCCCCGATACTTCCAAAGCCGCGCGCAGCACCTACTTCTCCATTGCCGAAGACGCCCAAAAGAACCTGTGGTTTGCCGCCGGCCGGTCGGTTATCAAATACGATCCTGTAAAGAAACTTTCGCTACCCCTGCCGCCAGCACTGCTCAACCATCCGCTGTACCAGAAAAGCGGCGTGTTCCAAATAGGCCTCGACGCTGATCAACAAGTTTGGATCGGCACTGAACGCGAAGGCGTTCTTTGTCTGGACCAGGGCACTGGAGTCGTCTATAGCCTTTCGGGCAACGGTGCCGGTTCTATCAGCAACGATATGATCCGCGGCATTGGTTTCTATAAAGACCAGACCTGGATCGGCTCGCGCAACGGCCTCTATATCGTGAATAAGGACAGGCAGGTGATCCGTCATTACCAGGTGAATCAATATGACCCTACCGCACTCTCCGGCAATTCGGTGTTGTGTTTCATGCACGACAGAGCAGGCAGCATATGGGTAGGTACCTTTGCCGGTGGCGTCAGCATCGTGCAACCCGGTAACGACAACTTCAGCTATATCAATGAAAGAGTAGGGAAGGACGCCGGTCTCAACTACCCGGTGGTGAGCACTATCCTGGAAGGGCGCGACAACAAACTGTGGATCGCCACCGAAGGCCGCGGCGTGAATGTGTTTGACCGCAATACCGGTCAGTTCACCTATCTCCATGTAGACCCTACCTCGCACCACCGCGTTAACCAGGAAACCATCAAGGCCATCCAATTCGACGATAAAGGCAATCTATGGATCGGCACCCTCGAAGGGCTTTTCTATTATGAAACCGGCAGCCGGCGGATCCAGCGGGTGTTTGTGCACGAATCCGAAGCCAAACGCCTCGACGAAATGATCTATTCGCTGGGCTACCGGGAAGGCATTCTGTGGATCGGTACCAAAGGAGGTTTATTCAAATGCTTACCAGATGGCACGATCATCCGCTATCGACACAACAATGCCGATAGTACGAGCATCGTTTCTGAAAACATCAACGCGCTGTCGCTCGACCGTGCCGGTGGCGTGTGGATCGGTACCGAAATGGGACTCTCCTGGTTGCCACCCGGCAAAGAACAATTCGTCAATTACCTCTACGAATACGCCAGTATCTTCAACAAGAATGCCATCCTGTGCATGTATGAAGACCGGCATGGCAATGTATGGATAGGTACCCGCGGCGGTGGTTTGAAAGTATTCAACCGTCAGCAAAACAAATTCTTTACCCTCGACACTGAGTGGGGACTGGCCGACAATATCGTTCATGCCGTGATCGAAGACCGGCAGGGCAATGTATGGGTGAGTTTTAACCAAAGTATTGCCCGTATTACGTTGAGCAAACCCTCTCCTCCCTACAACAAAAGCGATATCCAGGTCACGAACTATTCGGTAAACAATGGCCTTGCAACGAATGAATTTGGTCCGGCCGCGATTCGCACCGCTTCCGGGCAGATCATGCTTGGTGGCATGAAGGGTATCCTGGCTTTTCAGCCCGAACAAATGGTGATCAATAAGGTGCCGCCGCCGGTAGTAATCACCGACCTGCTCATCAAGAACAAACCTGTTGCCATTGGCGGTGAGGAATCGCCCCTGCATCAATCCATCACTTATACCGATCATATTACGCTGACCTACGACCAGGCGTATTTTACCCTGCAGTTCGCTGCCCTCAACTATATCAACCCGCGCACCAACCAATACGCGTACAAACTGGAAGGCCTTGACCAGGATACACAATGGCATGCGGTAGGTAACCAGCAATCGGCTTCTTATACCAACCTGAGCGCCGGCGATTATCTTTTTAAAGTAAAGGCCGCCAACAATGACGGGGTGTGGAATGATCAGTTCACCACTTTACGCATTACGGTGCTGCCACCTTTCTGGAAAACCTGGTGGGCTTATTTGTTGTACATATTGATCATTGCCGGTTTGCTGTACCTCTTCTATTTCTATTCGGTGAAGACCACGCGCCTGCAGCATGCCCTTGCCCTCGAAGAACTTAACCGGGCAAAAGACCAGGAGCTGATGCAGCGCAAGCTGAGCTTCTTTACCAATATTTCGCACGAGATCAAAACACCGCTCACCCTGGTGCTGGCCCCATTGGAGAAATTGATCGCACTGGTGAAAGGCCGCGATAAAGAGACGGAGCAATTGGAGCTGATGCAAAGGAATGGACAACGGTTGTTGCGGCTCACCAATCAGTTGCTCGACTTCCGCAAATTTGAAGCGGGTGGCATGCCGCTGCAGGTGAGTGAAGGCGACCTGGTGGGTTTTGTGGAAGAGATCGTTCAATCTTTTGAAGGCTACGCCGTGCAGCAGCATATTGCTTTGAAGCTGGAAGTGGAAGCGCGCACGGTTTCGGCATGGTTTGATGCCGACAAGCTGGAAAAGATCCTGTACAACCTATTATCGAACGCGTTCAAGTTTACGCCGGGCGGTGGTACTATCCGTGTAGCGCTGAGCTGCACGCCCGAGCAAGCTATTATTAAAGTAGCAGATGACGGCGCCGGTATTGCCCCGGAGCGGCTGCAATCGATCTTTGATCCCTTTCACCATTATAATGATACCGGACGACGCATTTCGGGTACCGGCATTGGACTCACGTTTACCAAAGGACTCGTGACCCTACATCATGGCACGATCAACGTGACGAGTACCCAAGGCAGCAGCGAACGGCCGGGCGCCACCTGCTTTACCATCATGTTGCCAACCGGCGAGCTAGCCTATTCGACAGCAGAAAAACGGGCCGCCGTTTCGCTGCAGCCGGCAACCATCCTTATAGAGCCAGCCCGTCCGATGAATGGGACCGTGCAGGAGGAACCGTCGGAAGGAGAACAAAAACCTGTTTTACTGATCGTAGAAGATAATGCCGAGGTGAATAACCTGCTACGGGATCATTTTACCGGCCGCTTTATTATTCATACCGCCTTATCGGGTGAAGAAGGTTTGGCCATTGCCACCGATATTTTACCTGATATCATCATCAGCGATGTGATGATGCCGGGCATGAGCGGCACCGAACTGTGCGGTCTGCTGAAAAAAGACATCCGATCGAGCCATATCCCTATTATTCTGCTCACCGCCCGCAACCAGCTTACCCACCAGATTGAAGGTTTTGAAACGGGGGCGGATGATTATATGACCAAACCTTTCAGCCTCTCCCTGCTGGAAGTGCGGGTGAACAACCTGCTGCAATCGCGCCGGTTGTTGCGGGAGCGATTCAGCCGCGGGCTGAACCTGCAACCTTCGGAGGTGGCGATCACCCCGGCCGACGAGGTTTTCCTGGAAAAGCTGATGGCCTTCATTGAAGAGAACCTGATGGAACCCAACCTGCAGGTGGAGGAACTGGGCAAGGTGGTGAACATGAGCCGCACGACCCTGTACCGGAAACTAAAGGCGCTCACCGGCCTCTCGGCCATCGAATTCATCCGCGATGTGCGGCTGAAACGGAGCGCCCAACTTTTGCAACGTCAGGAATACACCGTGAACGAAGTGGCCTATATGGTCGGTTTTTCGGACGTCGATTATTTCCGCAAATGCTTCAAACAGCAGTTTGGCAAAACGCCCAAGGAGTTTGAAAGAGGCAGCTAGGCTGCGAGGCAATCCCGACATGCGTCGCCCCCCAAGCATCGAGGCAACGTAGGCCTTGATGGGTCTAGGTGCCGAGGCAATCCCGACATGTGTCGGGACACCCAGGCACCGAGAAACTCCCGACATGCCTTGGGACAACTGAGGACCTCATCCTCCGGAAAGCCAATTCTACGCAATCGTTTTACCTTGATTTTCACTGTGTTTCGCATCAAATGACCGGTAATTCTGCACGATTTGACCGGGTAGTTCCTGTGCCCGTAGGGCTATTTTTGGAGGGATAGCAATGGCAGGCCGTGACTTTCTCCTGTGGACTGCGCCTGTCGTTGCCTTTTGTTTTACCAAACAACTGTACCATGTCCCGCTCCGGAGTTACCACCATCAAAGACATCGCCCGCCAACTGAACGTGGCGACCTCGACCGTGTCAAGGGCTTTGAGCGGTCATAAAAGCATCGGCCTGGGGATGCGCCTGAAGGTGCAGCAGCTGGCCCGGGAAATGAGCTATCACCCCAACCGGAATGCCATCGCCTTCAAGCAACGCCGCACCGGCATCATCGGACTCATCGTTCCCAACCTGAGCGAACATTTCTTCTCCGAAGCCATCAGTGCGGTAGAAGACCTGGCCATGCAGCACCAATACCACGTACTGATCGGTCAATCGCACGATGATGAAGAACGCGAGCAACGGATCGTGGAAGCCATGACCCAGCAACGGGTTGACGGCATTATCGTTTCGCTGGCCAAGCATACCGTTCAATACGACCATTTCGACAGACTCGAAAGCTATCATATTCCCGTTGTTTTCTTCGACCGGGTGCCACAGACTGCCGAAGTGCACAAGGTGCATTTCAACATGGAGAGCGGCACGCGGGAAGCCATCGAATTCCTGATCGACCGCGGCCACCGGCGCATTGCCTTGCTGAATGGGCCGGAATGCATGCCTTCTACCCTGGAGCGTACCGATGTCTATAAAGAAGTGCTGGCGCAACGGCGCATCAAGATCGATATGGGTCTGGTGGCTTCGACCGACTTGATGCCCGACACTACCTACCACGCCATGGAACTGTTGCTGGCGCAAAAGCCCAGGCCTACTGCGGTATTGGCGATGAATGACTATGTAGCGCTGGATGTAATCGAATACATCAAGCAAGCGGGCCTGGAGCTGAACAAGGACCTCACCGTAATCAGCTATTCGAACCTGCCGATCAGCAATTATTTACAGTCGCCCCCGCTGGCGTCGGTGGAGCAATTTCCTTACCGGCAAGGGGAGGCTGCTGCCGACCTGTTGATGGACCTCATTTTAAACAAAAAAGATGGTGAACAGCCTTTTCAGCAAGTGATCATTGAAGGAAAGCTGGTACTCCACAATGCTTTTAAAAGCAAGCCGGGCAAATAATACGGCTTCGCTGTTTTCGCTACTGCCTGCAAGGCGCCCCATTAAACCTCCTCCACGCATTCGTTTACCGCATCCTATCAAATGCCTGACTCCGGTCTATAACCGGGAACCTTATCACAGGCTTGTAACCGTCAACATTAAATAGTCAACCAAAAACGAAACTGTATGCACCATTACGAAAGCGACTCTCCGATGCGGGACCCGGGTGCCCGCTATTGTTCACTTCTGCAAATTGTAGCCATATGATAAAAACCCCTGTGCGGTGGATGCTGGGCGCGCTGTGTTGCCTGGTGTTGTTTTCCTGTCAGAAGGAAGACAAGGCGATCGAGACCTCCTACCTGCGAAAGTACTGGAATGAAACTGCCAGTAGTAATTATGAAGTGCCGGTTTCGCGCACTGCTGAATTGAAAGCCAAGTTTTTTCTGAACCTGATGACGGACCATGTTTTCTATTACGACATCCTGGTGGATGCCGATGGGAAAGCAGAGACCATTACGGGAGCGGCCTTGTACAGTGGTACTGCAGCCAGCACCGGCACATTGCTGGCCGATCTGAAGCCCACGATCAACGGCCGCCATGTAAAAGGTAATCTTCAACTGACTGCCGAACAAGCGGCGCAGCTGATGGACAAACCGGTGTTCCTGAATGTGACCTCTGCCAGCAGTCCGAAAGGCCTGGTAAGGCTGCAGCTCGACAAGAACATCGACTGGTATGCTGATGTTGCCCTCACCGGCGGTGCTGTGGTGCCTGCGGTGACCACCAGCGCATCGGGCAAACTGGTGCTGCGCATAACGACCGACAAGGTGTTGCACTACCAGTTCCTCATCGATGGGGTAGAAGCGGGTGATGCCCTGACAGCTGCCCACTTACATACCGGTGCAACGGGGGCCAATGGCGCGCAGCAATTTGTTTTTGCCAGTGCTGCTGAAGACTACAACTCGGCCAAGTCAGCTTCGGGTGTAGCGGATGCCATTCTCAACATGATCAAAACCGGCGTTAGCTATGTCGATGTGCATTCCACCAACAAGCCTGACGGGTTGCTGCGTGGTCAGCTCCGGTAGTTCAATCCTTTTCTTCATTATTAACTGCAATCATGTTTACCAACAACTCAACTATATTCCGGCAGGCTGCCAGTTTGTTACTGGTGTGTGGCCTGATGACTGCCACGGGCAGTTATGCCGGTGTTAACGACTGGCAGGCGCCCCAGGCGGACACGGCCACCAAAAAGTTCAGCGGTAAGTTGCTCAATGCTACGGGCAGTCCGATCGCTGAAGCAGATGTTACCAATAAGAACAGCAACGAAACTGTTCAAACCAATAAATCGGGCGTTTTTTCGCTGTATGCCGTTGCCGGTGATGAGATCACGGTGCAACTGGAAGGTTACTCTACGGTGAACTATACCGTTACTGGTTCGGAAAAAGGGGCCGTTCAACTTACCATCCGCGAACAATCGCTGTCGTCTGTTAAAAGTGTGCATTTGCCATCGGGCATCCGGCCCGCCGAGCAGGTGACCGGGTCGTTCGATGCCATTTATAACCGCGAGCTGATCAAGAGCCCCGTGGTGGATATTACCAATGCCTTATCGGGCAGGCTTACCGGCTTGTACACGTTGCAACAGGGTGCTACGCCGGGTAATGAGCAGGCCGCTATGTATGTGCGCGGGTTAAGCAATCCCCTCATCGTGATCGATGGCATACCGCGTCCGTACACGCTGCTGAACCCTAATGAAATTGAAAGCGTGACTGTATTGAAAGATGCGCTGGCGGCCAACCTGTATGGCATGCGGGCAGCGAATGGCGCTTTGCTGATCAATACCCGCAAGGGAGTTCCCGGCAAGCAGACCATTTCCTTTACGGCTCAATACGGCATTCAGCAGGCGACGAAAATGCCTTCGTTCCTCAATAGCTATGATTATGCAAGCCTCTTCAATGAAGCGCTGGTGAATGACGGCAAAGCGCCGCTCTACACCGATGCGGATCTAGAAGCCTACAAGACCGGCAGTGATCCTTATGGGCACCCTAATGTAGACTGGCAGAAGGCCTTGCTGCGCGATCAAACCCGTTTTATGCGTTACAGCGCCGACATTTCGGGTGGCGGCAAATTTGCCCAATACTACCTGGCGCTGGACCATGTGAACCAGCAGGGTATTTTTGTAACAGATGATAAGAATACCTACAATACCAATAACGACTACAAGCAATACAGCATCCGTTCGAATGTTACGATGAACGTGAATGCGACACTGAAGGCGTACCTGAATGTGTTTGCCCTGATCAGGAACGGGACGCAGCCTGGTTATACGACCGCTGCTATCTTCCCGCAGATACAGTCGCTACCCAATAATGCTTACCCCGTTTTCAATCCAAATGGCTCCTATGCCGGCTCGAGCGAGCGCAACTTTAACCTGTATGCTGTAACGACCAATACGGGCTACCGCAATTCCTATAGCCGTAACCTGTATGCCGACGTTGGCCTGCAACAAAGCCTGGACGCACTTACCAAGGGTCTCTGGATCAGGGGCAAGGCCTCTTTCGGTACGGACCTCACGGAAGACATCAACCGTTCGAAGTCGTTCGCTTCGTACAAGATGAATATCGACGCGGTTACGGGCGATACGACCTATACCAAATTCAATACCGACGGTACACAAAGCAATTCCGGCAGCATCAACACGCAAACGCGTAACAACTACTGGGAAATCACGCTTGGCTACGACCGTAGTTTCAAGGGTGGCCATGCTGTAGGCGGCCGCGCTATCATGAATGCACAGCAATATGGTTCGGATGCGAACCTGCCGCTTCAATACAACAGTTACTCCTTCAACGGAACCTACAATTTCAGGGAGCGATACGATGTAGAGATCGCGGTGACTGCCCAACAACAGAACCGTTATCCGAAAAAGAATGACCTGGGTGTTTTCCCCGCCGTGGGGCTGGGCTGGACGATCAGCCGCGAAAGCTGGTTTCCCCAATGGAAACCGATGAACAGCTTGCGCCTGAAGTCATCGTTTGGCCGTGTAGGCTTTGACGATGTGGGTTACTATGTGTACAGTCAGTTCTATGCCGGCGCTACCGGTTATAACCTCGGTGCTACTCCCACGGCCATTGGCGGTGTTTCGGAAGGTTCGCTGGCCAATCCCAATGTTACCTGGGAGAAAGCGGACAAGTTGAATATCGGTGCAGAGGCAGTGTTCTTCAACAATAAATTACGCGCAGGCCTTGAATACTACCGCGACAAATACTTCGACCTGATGCAGGCCCGTGGGCGTTCACTCGCCTTCCTGGGCACCAGCTGGCCGGAAGAGAATATCGGCGAGAACCTGTACAAGGGCTGGGATCTTTCTTTACAATATGAAGATGCCATCGGTCAGGTGAAGTACTATGCCGGTGTTAAGCTGAGCACCCGCCAATCGGAAGTGGTGTTTGCCGATGAGGTTGACCGCAAGTATGACTGGATGAAACGTACAGGGCAAAAGGTCGGCCAACTGTATGGCTATATCGCCGATGGTTTCTATACAGCCGGAGATATTTCTGCGAAAGTGCCTACGCTGGAAGGTTATGTGCCCGTGCCCGGTGATATCAAATACAAAGACCTCAATGGTGACAATATCATCAACCGGTATGATGTGGCGGCTATTGGCAACACCAGCCCTTTCATCAATGCAGGCCTGCAGGGTGGGGTAGAGTACAAAGGCGTTTCCTTCAGCTTCCTGCTGCAGGGTACGGCCAACCGTGACCTGATGCTCGGTTCTTCGGACTATGAATTTCAGCCGATCTCGGGCGGCGGTTATATGCAGGCCCAGGCGCATCATCTTGGCCGCTGGACTCCTGCCACGGCAGCAACCGCTACTTATCCACGCCTGACAGTTGGTTCCAATGTCAACAACCAGACTGCTTCGACCTTCTGGCTGCACAAGGGTGACTACCTGCGTTTGAAGAATGTGGAGCTGGCCTGGTATTTACCGCTTCGCTGGATCCAGACCATCAAACTGAGCGGGGCCCGGGTGTTCATCAACGGGTTCAATCTCTTAACGTTTACGGAAGTGGACCGCCTCGATCCGGAATATCCTGTTACGAACGGGTATCCTACGCAAAAGGTGTTCAACGCTGGTGTTAACCTCAAATTTTAACGACATGCAATCTATTCATAAATACTTACTGCTGCTGGCGCTTACAGGTATCATTGCCAGTTGCAAGAAATCGATCGAGGATTATCCCCAGGAGCGCTGGGAAGAAGATGTGGTATTCGATCCGCGTGACAGCGTGGGCAACTATGCCCGCCAGTTCCTGATGAACGTATATTCTTACCTGCCGAATCATTATGCGGGTGTCAATGACAATGCGTTGATCGAAGCGGGTACAGATGACGCTGTGTACCGTTATCCGGGCAGCACTATCGAGTCATTCGTGAATGGCCGCTGGACGAGCTGGAACATGCCCGATAATGTATGGAGTAAATACTATACGGCGATCCGCCGCGCCAATACTTTCCTGGCGAAGATCGACATCGTTCCATTGAAGACTGCAGGCATGAAGGACCAATGGAAAGCTGAAGCCCGTTTCCTCCGCGCGATGTCTTACTTCGAATTGCTGAAACGCTGGGGTGGTGTGCCCTTATTGGGCGATGCGTTTTTCGACCTCACCAGTAATGTTGACTTTGCGCGCAACAGCTATGACGAGTGCGTACAGTACATCGTTGCCGAGTGTGACGCGATCAAAGACAAGCTGCTGAAGGAGAATACCATTGCTGATGGAGATTTTGGCCGCATTACACGCAGTGCTGCGCTGGCCTTGAAAGCAAGAACCCTGTTGTATGCTGCCAGTGCGCTGAACAACACTTCTAACAATGCCACTAAATGGCAGGCTGCTGCACAGGCTTCGAAAGACATCATCGACCTGGGCTACCATGCTTTGAATTCCAACTTCACGACGCTGTTCACTACCCGCCGCAGTACCGAAGTGATCCTCGGTTTTCAGGCGGGCACCAACAATACCCTGGAGACCAACCATGGCCCCATTGGCTACTCTGGTACGGGTGCCGGATCGGGCCTGATGAACCCCACGCAGAGCCTGGTGGATGCTTTCCCGATGAAGAATGGTAAGGCAATCACGGAAAGTGGCTCAGGCTACTCGGATCAAAATCCGTATGCCAACCGCGACCCCCGGCTGGCCGCTACGATCCTGTACAATACGGCCACCTGGCTTAACCGTCCTGTGGAATTGTATACCGGCGGACGTGATTATGATGGTTCGCAAACGGGTTATTATATGCGCAAGTTTCTGGGCGCTTTCACTACGAGCACCGGCTATTCGGCCACGAACCACAACGCCATGATCTTCCGTTATGCAGAGGTGCTGCTCAACTATGCGGAGGCGCTGAATGAAGCCAATGCTACCGCTCCGGAAGAAGCGTACAAGGCCATCGAATCGGTACGGCAGCGTGCGGGTCTTACGCCTTTTGCGATTGCCCGCGGCATGAGCCAGGCCGACCTGCGCAAGCTGATCCGCAACGAAAGAAGGATCGAGCTGGCTTTCGAGGACCACCGTTTCTGGGATATCCGCCGCTGGAACATCGGTGCGGAGACGATCAACAAAACCGTGCTTTCGGGTGTAGCAGTTACCAAAAATGGCAGCACTTATACCTATGCCTATAACAGGCCCGTGCTGACGACTGCTGCCTGGGATGATAAGATGTATCGCTATCCCATCCCGGTTGCGGAGATCGAGAAAAGCAAGTTGCTGATCCAGAACAAAGGTTGGTAATTATGGCCGCCTCTTCTTTTTCCATCATCAAAACAGATCCTTCTATGTATAAAATATTCTCCTGGCTATTGGTACTGTTATGTGCCACCCAGGTAACCCTGGCGCAAAACCGGGTGATCAAAGGTACCGTGACCGACGGTACTTCACCGGTGGCCGGCGTTACGGTATCGGACCAAAAAAATCTTTCGAACTCTGCAGTGACCGATGCTGACGGCAAGTTCTCCATTACCCTGAAAGATGCTTCTTCTCAGGTACTGGTGTTCAGCAGCGTGGGCTATTTATCTTATACCCTCGACCTCAAAGGCAAAACTACCGTAACGGTAGCCCTGCAAACTTCTGCCACCGACATGAACGAAGTGATGGTGGTAGGCTATGGCCGTAAGAAGAAGATCACGAACACCGGCGCCGTGAGCATGGTGACGGGTGTGGAGATCCGCCAAAGCCCTGCGGCGAGTTTGCAGAACTCGCTGGTGGGCCGCCTGCCCGGCTTTTTTGCGCAGCAACGTTCGGGACAGCCCGGCCGAGATGGCTCTGACTTCTATATCCGTGGTATCAGCTCTTATAACTCCAGCGCCAACCCGCTCATCATTGTAGACGATATCGAGGTTACTTATGACCAGGTAAAAGACATCGACCCCAATGAGATCGAAAGTCTGTCTATTTTGAAAGACGCCTCTACAACAGCCGTATATGGCGTTAAAGGCGCCAATGGCGTTTTGGTGATCACCACGCGCCGTGGCAAGGAAGGAAAGCCCAAAGTGAATTTCCGTAGCGAAGTAGGTTTGCAGAAGCCGACCATCTATTTCAACTTCCTCCCGGCGCACCAGGACCTGTTGCTGATGCGTGAGAAATCGCTGGCCAGCAAGGAGAATCCCGTAGGCACATATCCCGACCTGTATTCGGACGAAGCCATCCAAAAGTATAAAGATCAAACCGATCCTTATAGCTATCCTAGCGTGAACTGGATCGATGAATTGAGCAAGAAGAGTACGTTGCAGCTGCGGGACAATATCGATATCAGCGGCGGTACGAAGAATGTGAAATACTTTATTTCGGGTGGTTATGTGTACCAGGATGGTATCTTCAAGAACTTCAGCAAGTCGGAAGGATACAACAGCAATTACTACTACAAGCGGTACAATTTCCGCAGCAACCTCGATATCACAGCTACTCCTTCTACCACCTTCCGTTTTGACCTTTCAGGACGGTTTGGTGAAACGAATGAGCCTTATATCGCGGATGCGAATATGAGTGGCGGCGCCTGGCCCATCTGGCGCCAGATCATGTCGGGTGTATTGCCTTCCTACGGTTACCCAGTGTACAACCCCGATGGTACTTATGGCGCCAAGGGTGGCCTGGCGATCAACCCCGTGGGTGTGCTGGCGCTGAATGGGTATGAGCGTTCATTTGACAACGCCTTCAATATGAATTTTACCGGCAACCAGAAGCTGGATTTCCTGACGAAGGGACTGGCTTTGCATGGTACGGTTGCTTTCACCTCGACGGCCATCGATTACAAATCACTTTACCGGAACAATTTCCCTGCCTACGATTACAACAGTGCCACCGGTGAATACACGCTCTATAACAACAATAAAGAGTTGTACCGTCTTCCACCATTGACGGCTGTCAACACAACCGTGGGTGGTACGGCCCCTTCCACCACGAAGCGGGTGAACATGCAGGCTTCACTGACCTGGAATCGCGATTTCGGTGATCACAACTTCGCTGTGCTGGCCTTGTACAACCAGTATTCCTATACCAACCCCGGTAACACACCTGCCTTTACGCCGGAGAACTTCAAGGGCTATACAGGACGGGTTACTTACAATTTCCGTGAGAAATACCTGCTGGAAGTTGTTGCCGGTTACAATGGTACCGACCGTTTCAAAGCGAGCAGCCGTTATGGATTCTTCCCGGCGGTTTCGGCTGGTTGGAACGTGAGTAAGGAAAAATTCTTCGAGAACATCAAGTGGGTGGACAATTTCAAGATCAGGGCTTCGTGGGGTAAAGTGGGCAGCGACCAGGTCGGCGGCTTCCAATACCTCTATGAAGAAGTATATGGACGTACGAACAGTACTTCCTATGGCAACAACTATTCGTTTGGCGAAACGCACGTGACGATGCCTTATATCGTGCCTTCTTCCTTAGCTAATAACGATGTGCGCTGGGAAATGGAAGAGCAGAAGAACCTGGGTATCGACCTGCGCCTGATGAAAGGAAAGCTGGGTATTACAGCGGATGTGTTTGACCGCTATCGTTACGACATCCTGGACAAACCCAAGAGCACGCCTTCATTTGCGGGTCTCGGCAGTACGTTACCGGCCATTAACCTTGGCCGTGTAAGCAATAAAGGCTTTGAAGTGGAGCTCAGTTATAGCGACAAGCTCGGCGCCCTCAATTATTTCGTGAAGGGCAACTATACGTTTGCCAAGAACAAGATCCTGTTCAGTGATGAGGTGGCGCCTACTTACCCCGCACAGGCGACTACGGGACGTTCTATCGGCCAGTTCTTTGGTTATGTATGGAGCGGTCAGTTCTACAATGACCTGCTCGACATCGATACCAGTGCTGTAGTGGATGGTTACAGTATTTTACCAGGTGCTTTGAAAATGGTAGATGTGAATGGTGACAGGCACATCAACGATGCCGACAAAACAGCTATCGGCAATCCGAATCGTCCTAATACGTATTATGGCTTCAGCCTTGGTGTTTCGTACAAAGGCTTCGATGTATCGGCCATGTTCCAGGGTACCGGCGGTAGCAGCTTCTATACAGAACTGTTCAGTTTGGGTGTGAACGTGAAAACGATGAATATTCACCAGCAACGCTGGACTCCGGCTACGGCCAGCAGCGCGCAATTTGCCCGTTTGGGTGAAGGTGGCGGTTTGGGTGGCGTAGTTTCTACCTACTGGCTGCGTTCTGCCAACTACCTGCGGTTGAAGAATGTGGAGTTGGGTTACAAACTGCCCGCTGCGATCAGCCGGCGACTGCATGTGGAGAGCGTCCGCTTTTATGCGAATGGCCTCAACCTCTACACCTGGTTCAACCTGAAGATCTACAATATCGACCCGGAAAATACCAGCAATGGCACTTCTGCACTCAACAGCTATCCCCAGCAGAAGGTGTTCAATGCAGGTCTTAGTGTAACCTTTTAATTCCAGCAAACATGAAACTATCAATATTCGGTTTTTCGGCCGCCGTGGTGATCCTGTTCTTTGCAGTACCATCCTGCTCTAAAAAGGGCGCCGATTTCCTCGACAAAACGGAGTCGGGCACCATCAATGAGCCCATCACTTTTGCGGACAGTATCCGCACCATGGAGTTCCTCAATGGCATTTACCAGGGTGTGCAGAACAATTACAAGCAAACTTTCCTCACGAACTATGGCAGTATGGCCGATTGTACGGATGAAGGTGAGGTGATGTGGACCGGCAGCGCCAACTATCCCGTGCCTATCAACCAGGGTAACCTGAGTGCTACCTATGCGTGGGTATCGAACTGCTGGTCGCACTGGTTTTCGCGTATCCGCAACAGCAATATCTATTTGAAGAATGTAAAGAAATCGCCTTTGTCGGCTGCGATGCAGTCGCGCACAACGGGCGAGGTGCGATTCCTGCGCGCCTGGTATTACCACCAGCTGGTACGTTTCTATGGTGGCGTTCCGCTGGTAGGCGATACTACCTATTCGCCGGATGAACTGATCAGCGAGGGACGTAATTCGCTGGAAGAATGTATCAACTACATTGTGTCGGAGCTGGACGCTGCGGCACAACTGTTGCCCGATGATATGCCGGGGGCAGATTATGGCCGCGTTACCCGCGGCGCGGCGCTGGCGCTGAAAGCCCGCACTCTTCTGTATGCTGCGAGTCCGCTTTTCAATGGGGGCTATGATGGCAACGGTGGCTTCGCTGCTGCACCGGAGCAGAAAGTGCTGGTGAGCTATCCTTCGTATGATGCCAATCGCTGGAAGGTAGCGGCCGACGCTTTCAAGGCTGTGATGGACATGAATAAATACAGCTTGTATGAAGACAACACCACCGCGGCTGGTTATGGCTTCTATAAAGTGTTCCACCTGCGCGTGAACAATGAAGCCATCTTCTCGATGATGGATCCTCCCAATACACGCCTGGAAGGCATGTGGCTGCCGCCTACACGCGGTGGGCAGGGTGCTTCTTATCCCGGTCAGCAATTGGTGGATGCCTTCCCGATGAAGGATGGCAAGGCCATCACCGATCTTACCAGTGGCTATAACCCGGTGAACCCTTATGTAAACCGCGATCCCCGTTTCTACTATACGGTGCTTTACAATGGTGCTATGTTCCGGGGCACCAGCACAACAACCCAATCGCCGGTGTATACTTATTTCGGTGCTCCTACCGATGGTATGGGTGTTTCCAGTTATACCACCCGCACAGGCTACTATTGCCGCAAGATGCTGAACAATGAAGGAACCGGTAACACCAATCGCAGCATTCCCGAGATCCGTTATGCGGAGATCTTGCTGAGCTATGCTGAAGCTACAAACGAGTTCAGCGGACCTACGCAGGAAGTGTATGACGCGGTACAGGCGATCCGTCGCCGGGCGGGACTTTCTCCTTTCGAACTGCCTGCAGGCCTTACGAAAGAAGACATGCGCCAGGCGATCCGCAATGAGCGCCGCATCGAGCTGGCATATGAGAACCAGCGTTATTTCGATATACGCCGCTGGAAGGTCGCGCACGATCCCGAGATCGTGATACTGCGCGGCATCAAGTGGACGAAGGATGGCAGTACCTATAAGAGAGAAGACATTGTGGCTGATCCCAGGGCTTTCAGTCATCCGGCGATGTACCTGTTCCCGATCCCTTCGACGGAGATGGGCAGACAGAAGAAGTTTGTGCAGAACCCGGGGTATATGCAGTAAGAAGAGGCAATCCCGCCATGCGGTCCCGACATACGTCGGGACATCGGGGGAAATGCAATCATTAATACTTAAATAGTTTCAAAACAAGCAGGTTTTCATGAAGAGACGTTATTGGTTAGTGCTGGGTGGATGTTTTATGTTTATCCAATCCCTTTCGCAAACTGTCCGTACCCGACAGGAAACTCCTTTCACAGATCAATGGCAGTTCAGCAAACCTGGTATGGAATGGACGTCGGTGAGCGTGCCCCATACCTGGAACAATGTGGACATGCAAACCACGAAGGATTTTTACCAGGGTGTTGCGCAATACAAAAAAGAGTGGACACCCGATACGGCGCTTCGCAGCAAACGGGTTTTCCTGCGCTTTGAAGGCGTGGGCGCAGTAGCCGACCTCTTTGTCAACGACAAGTTCATCGGTCAGCATAAGGGCGGCTATGGGGCTTTTGCCTTCGATATTGCCCCGGTGCTGAAGTGGGGTGAGGTGAATACACTGGTGGTGAAAGCCTCCAACGAATCGCGGGAAGATGTGATCCCCATCAATCATCGCCTTTTTGGCGTATACGGGGGCATTTATCGTCCCGTTAAACTGATCGTTACGGACAAGGTGCATATCGCTGTTACAGACAATGCCTCGTCGGGGGTTTTCATCAGGCAGCGAAATGTTTCACCGACACAAGCCACTATCGATGTAACAACCAAGCTGGAGAATAAAAGAGGCCGGACCGAAAATGCGGTGATCGAAACTACCGTATACGATGCAAAGGGCAAATTGGTGAAGACCGTGAGCAATACGGTGGCCGTGAAACCCCAGGGCCTTCAGCATTTTCCCCAATCGCTTAGTTTGCTTAAGCCGCATTTGTGGCAGGGACTGGATGATCCTTATTTGTATCGCCTTACTGTTCGTGTTAAGCAAAACGGTGTGGTGATCGATGAGGTGAGTCAGCCCCTGGGTGTTCGCAAATTTGAAGTAGTAGCCCGCAAGGGTTTTTACCTCAATGGCAAGCCTTATCCGTTGCTGGGTGTTTGCCGCCACCAGGACTGGTGGGGTAGTGGCAGCGCGCTGACGAACGAGCAACATGCGGCCGACCTGGCCACGATCCGCGAGATGGGTGCTACCAGTATACGGTTGGCGCACTACCAGCAATCGGAGTATTTCTATTCGAAGGCCGACAGCATGGGTATGATCATTTGGGCGGAGATACCGTTTGTGAACCAGGTAAGCGGTAAAGAAGGCGATAATGCCAAGCAGCAGCTGGTGGAACTGATACGTCAGAACTTCAATCACCCCTCCATTTATGTATGGGGACTGCACAATGAAGTGTATGGCAAATCGGCCGCTGATTATACAACCGTGCTCACTTCTTCTTTGCACGAGATCGCCAAGACGGAAGACCCTGACCGGTACACCATCAGCGTAAATGGTTATGGCTCGATGGAGCGGTACGAAAACCAGGTGGCCGACCTGCAGGGGATGAACCGCTACTACGGCTGGTATGAAGGCAAGACGCCCGATCTCGAAAAATGGGTGAATGGCTTAGCGGATAAATACCCCGATCACAAAGTGATCTTATCGGAGTACGGCGCCGAGGGCAATGTTTACCAGCAGGATGAACAGCCGCCGATGAAGTTTGACCCGGTGAACGGTCAGTATTTCCCGGAACAAATGGAAACGCGCTTTCATGAGATCCAGTGGGGTATTATTGCCAAACAGCATTACCTGGCAGGATCTTATCTCTGGAATATGTTTGACTTTGCCGTGCCTTTGTGGAACCGCGGCGGCATTGCTTCGCGCAACCTGAAGGGCCTGGTCACTTTCGACCGTACCATGAAGAAAGATGCTTTTTATTGGTACAAGGCCAATTGGAGCAAGGAACCTGTGCTGTATATTGCCGATCGCCGGCTGGTGCATCGTAAGCAGGCTACCACGGCTATTACTGTTTACTCGAACAAGGGCACTCCTTCGCTGACGGTGAATGGTAAAGTAATTCCGTCCTTCAAGCAGGGTACCACCGGCGTTCATTATATTTTTGACAGTGTGGCGCTGGAGAAAGGAGTTAACAAGATCAGTGTGCGGACCGGTGCGGCTGGCAATACACTGAGTGATGAAGTAGAGTGGACGTTGGAGTAGGAAGAGGCATCGAGGCAACGAAAAAACCTGAAATAAAAACATTTAGGAGCTAAATTCAGCATGAAACAATTTAAGAGATACTTGACGATCGTAGTGGCCTGCACAAGTATGATGCAGGCGGGGTGGGCGCAACAGCAGGCGCCGCGAAAGGCCCTGTCGTATGGCGCTCAATACACGGGCAAACGTAAGGACAGCGCCATGGCGAAGTTCCGTACCAATCGTTTTGGGCAATTCATTCACTGGGGTCTGTATTCTATTCCCGGCGGCATTTGGGAGGGCAAAACCTATTCGTATGCAGCGGAGTTCCTGAAGTCGAGTGCGCATTTATCTTCGGCTACCTGGGATTCGCTGATGTACCGGTTCAACCCCACCAAGTTCGATGCACATGCCTGGGCAAAGATGGCGAAGCAGATGGGCGTGAAGTACATGACGATCACCACCAAACACCATGAAGGGTTTTGTATGTGGCCGAGTCAATACACCGACTTCCATGTAGGCAATTCGCCTTTCAAACGCGATATCCTGAAAGAGCTGGTAGAAGCGTATAACGCCGAGGGCATCGATGTTAACTTTTATTATTCGGTGCTGGACTGGCATCATCCCGACTGGAAATATGATATCAAAACAGCGGAGGATCAAACACAGTTCCTGCGCTACCTTGACTTTGCGTATAACCAGTTGAAGGAACTGGCTACCAGGTATCCGACGGTTAAATGCTTTTGGTTTGACGGCACCTGGGATAACAGCATCAAAAAGAATGGCTGGTGGACGCTGGAGGTAGAAAAGATGCTGAAGAAGGCGATTCCCGGGGTGATCGTGAACAGCAGACTGCGGGCCGACGACTATGGTGCACGCCACCGCGATTCGAACGGTGAGCTGATGGGCGATTACGAATCGGGCTATGAGCGCCGGCTGCCGGACCCGGTGAAAGACCTTTCCGTTACGCAGATCGATTGGGAGGCCTGTATGACCATTCCCGAGAACCAATGGGGTTTTCACAAAGATTGGAGCTTGTCGTACGTTAAAACACCGCAAGAGTTAGTGGAGATGCTTACGCTCACTA
This sequence comes from Paraflavitalea sp. CAU 1676, assembly GCF_029223285.1. GTDB lineage: Bacteria > Bacteroidota > Bacteroidia > Chitinophagales > Chitinophagaceae > Paraflavitalea. The sequence goes on from NZ_JARHUJ010000003.1 coordinate 139,235, forward strand.
CTTCTTTGGGTGGTAACTTTTTGCTCAATTTCGGTCCGCAGGGCGATGGCGCCATCCGCACTGAAGAAAAGCAGATTGCGGCTACGATTGCCGATTGGATGAAAGTAAACGGTGAGGCGATCTATGGCGGCGATTATGCCGGCTGGAAGAAGCAGGATTGGGGTTACTTTATTCAAAAGGCAGGCACCAACAAAGTGTATATGGTGGTGTTCAATCAGCCATTCTCGAATATTGCCCGTTTGCAGGTGCCGGACAAGGTAAAGATCACGAAAAGCTATTTACTGGAGGCGCCTGCGCAGTCCTTGCTGTTGAAAGAAACACAGAAAAATCAATTCAACCTGTACCTGCCTGCGGTTAAGAAAGCCGGCGCTTTTGTGATCGTGCTGGAGACCGAGCAGGGTGGTGGGGCTGGTAAGCAATACCAGGATGCCAAGACCTAAGGAGGAACCTTTTGTTCTCTGACAATTATGCGATCCCTCCGGTTTATGACCGGAGGGATTTTTTGTTGTTGGCAACCTGGGCCATGCGTATTATTGGCTGCGGCCCGATTTAGTATTATTTGGTTACCTTACCGTCCTGATGGAGGTATAGGCCTGATCGTTACTTCCTGGCTTTGTGATCTTATCTATTAATTATTTGGAACATGGCTTTCGGTTTTACCCCTACATATGTGGAGCAGTTCCCACTGGAAAGTATTTCCCGGGAGGATTTTTTTGTGCTGGCCGTTGAAGCCATTGACCGGTTGAAATGGAATCTGTTTCATGGCAGTGCGGCCGGTTTAATCGCCAATACCAGGATCAGCTGGTCGTCGTGGGGCGCCGATGTGAAGATACTGATAGGGGATACCACTGTTACCTTAAGCAGTTCTTCTACCGGTTCGGAGATCTATGATTGGGGGAAGAACAAGAAGAATATCCGGCAATTTGTTGAGCTGGTACAGGAGCTGGAAAGGACGATATCCAAGAAGGAGTTGAAAGAAAAATATGAGGCGCTGGAATCGAACTTCATACCACCCGATCAGGATGAACTGGTGTTGCCTCCTTCCACCTTCAGCCAACAGGTAACACAATTCTTTCAGGTATTTATTCCTTCCCCCGGCTACCGTGTTACGCCATACCTGCTAAACCTGAATATGTTGCTCTTCTTGTTGATGTGTATTGGCAGCATGGCGTTTTTCAAGATGGACAACAGAACTTTGCTGCTGTGGGGAGCCAACTACAGGCCGTGGACGCTTGATGGTCAATGGTGGCGCTTATTGAGCAGCTGCTTTATTCACAACGGCATTGCCCACCTTATCTTCAATATGATCGCGCTGATCGTTGTCGGCATCTTCCTGGAGCCGATCATCGGCAGTATACGATACCTGATCGTTTACCTGGTTTGCGGTCTTGTTGCCAGTGCCACGAGTCTTTGGTGGCACGACAACGCGATCAGCGTCGGAGCATCGGGCGCTATATTTGGCCTCTACGGCGTATTTATCGCCTTGCTGTCGAGTAACCTGTTTGCCAAAAAACAACGGATGGCTTTGCTGATAAGTATGTCGGTCTTCATTGTGTACAACCTGCTGTTGGGACTAAAGCGGGACATCGATAATGCCGCCCATTTAGGTGGGCTGGTGAGCGGCATTGTGATTGGCTTTGCGTTGTTGCCCTGGCTGAAGGCTCCTTCGAATAAAGGGTTTAAGTTCGTGCTCCCTGGCGTAATAGCATTGGGACTGGTTGCCGGCGTGTTTGCCGTATGCCAATACATGGCAAGCCATCATTCCCAATATGAAGAATGGAAATCTGTCAAGGACGACCAGCAAGCTTATTCCATGATCATAGAGCATTACCGGAAAACGGAGGAGAAGGCGCTGGCCGTTTATAAGCTGCCTAAAAATACGCCAGACCGTGTGCGGGTGGCCGAGATCAGGTTAAAGGGTATTCCCTATTGGGACCGGTGCCTGCGCCTGCTGACGGAGACCGAATCGCTCGAGCTGACCGGGACACAGCGGGAGAAGATCCGTCTGTTTAAGAAATATGTGACCTTGCGCATGCGCAGTTATGAACTCTATGCCAGGACCTATGAAGAAAAGACTGATCAATACAAACCAGAATATGGCAGACTGGATCAGGAAATAGAGCTGCTCATCGATTCCTTGTCGACTTTCCACATGGGACCACCACGGGAGGATCTGTTAAAGTGAGTTAACAGCTATTGGTATTGATGCCCCTGGATACTATCTTTAATGAACAGTCGTTTGTATTTTCCCAGACTTTAACCCTATAACACATGAGTACACCCGACCGGGAAGACATTCACCTCATAAGCCGGCATGCTCAATGGCCTGCTTCGAGTGCACGCAAGGCGCTGGAAGAACATGTACATCCGGGCAGAAAGGACTGGAAACAATTCCTCGAGTTGTTCCTGATCGGCACCGGCGTTGCTTTTACCCTTGCCGGCATTATATTCTTCTTTGCCTATAACTGGGATTCCCTGCACAAGTTTGTCAAGATCGGGCTCATTGAAGGGCTGATCGTGGCGTGTACACTGGTGATCGTTTTCTCCCAATTAAACAAGACGCTTAAGAACATCTTACTGACTGCCGCGGCTGTGCTGGTAGGTGTGCTGCTTGCTGTTTTTGGCCAGGTCTATCAATCGGGCGCCGATGCGTATGATCTTTTTCTGATGTGGACGATCGCCATTATCATATGGGTGCTGATCGCTCATTTTGCCCCTTTGTGGCTGGTGTTTATTACGCTGATCAATACAACGGTTTTCCTATATGCGGATCAGGTAGCCAATAACTGGCCGAAGATGTCGCCTTTCATGATCTCGTTCTTCATAAACAGTGGCTTTGTTTTGGCGGGGGTAATACTGGGGCGGTTGCGGCCATCGGCGAAGCCACCTGAATGGTTGATGATCGTTGTGGCGCTAGGAGCCATCGTGATGGCCTCTACCGGGTTGATCGCCGGCAAACTCATGAGCAGGTTCAACTTCGATAGCCTCCTGGGGATCGGTGATCCGAATTTCGTGGCCCTCCTCATTGGCTCCCTCGTATTGTATGCAGCTGGCTTGTGGTATGGTTTTAAACAACGGAAGTTGTTTTACCTGGGCGCTGTGCCCTTCAGCGCCATTGTGGTGGTATCGGCCTTTATTTTAATCGATGCCGACAACGACATTGTATTTCTGTTGATCACACTATTCGTGATCATTGCAACCACTTTATTGATCAGGTGGCTGATCAATATTCAAAAAAACATAACCCATGAAAAAGCCGCATGAAGTAACTGATCTGCTGCGGCAGCTCTCAGACGCCCATGATATTTCCTTTGATACGGAGGTAGAGAATGCCATACGGGAAGGATTTGAAAAGGCCCATTCCAATCGTAGCGCCATCGCTATCAAGGTGCTCACGATCCTGGGTGGCGTATTGGCTACCTTGCTTTTCATAGGGTTTCTGTATGTGATCGACATTTTTAACTCCACCTGGGGTATGTTGTCGCTGGGCATTGGCTTCATTGTGGGTTCCATCGTTCTCTCGAGGCGCGTTGACCTGTTGATCCTGGATACTATTGCTGTTACTTTGTATGCATCGGGTTTGCTTATGTTTGGCATGGGTTTGTCGGCCGGTGGCATGCATTCGGATATGGTTTCTTTGTTTATCATCATCATGGCCCTTATTACGCTGGTACTGATCGAAAATTATATGCTGGCCTTTGTAGCTGCCATAGCTGTTTCGGCATGTAGTCTGCAATTGGCTTTCGATCTGCGTGGGGCATTTTGGATCTCCCTGTATTTGTCTTTGGCGGTAGCAGGACTCACCGCCTGGATCAAACAGGAAGCAGTATTAATCACCGCGAATCCCAAACTGGCTATATTACACAGCCCGATCAGGCTGGCGTTGGTATGTACCGTGTTGCTTTCCGCTTCATTTTTGCCGGTCGGCTATCATGCTCCTTACTGGTACGTTGCCCTATTTCCTTCTTTATTATCTATAGGCGCAATTCTCTATTTGTTACCTTCCATACTGCCATCGATTGGCGTTCAGCCCAAAGACGAGTATGTTGCTTACGTTGCGGTGACACTGGTGTTGGTACCAATCCTTTTCGCACCAGCCATTGCCTGTGTACTATTGGTGATGATCCTGTGCTTTTCGATCAAGGACCGGACAGGGTTCGTAATGGGCATCATCGGGTTGATCTATTATATCGGAGTGTTCTATTATAACCTCGACCTTTCCCTGCTGGTAAAATCGTTGCTGCTCATGGGCTCGGGCATTTTGCTCATAGTTCTATATTTTCTCCTTCACCAATATTTTCAACGCCATGAAAAAATATAAGATTATCCTCATCGTGGTGAACCTGGTGATCGTACTGGGCTTTTTTCACTTCACCATTCTACAAAAAGAAAAGATCCTGGATAAGGGTAAGCTGGTGTTGCTTCGCCTGGAACCGGTAGATCCGCGCTCGCTGATGCAAGGTGATTATATGGACCTGCGTTATGAGATCGCTACCGTAGGAGACAGGAGCGATTTTGGATGGAGGAAACATAGCCGCAATAGTCAGGTTCCTACCAGGGGATTTTGTGTGGTTACGCTGGATTCGGGTTTAATTGCGCGTTACGTGCGCGTGCAAAAAAAGCGCCAACCACTGAACGCGGGTGAATACCTGATCGAATACTCTACCACTGATCATTACCGGATCGATATCGGCGCCGAATCTTATTTCTTTGAAGAAGGAAAGGCTGACAAATATGACAAAGCCAAATTTGGCGGACTGCGGGTAGACGATAAAGGCAACAGTGTGCTCGTAGGCCTGTATGATGAGCAAAAGCGATTGATCCAATAGGCTGCTTGCTGTTACTGCCCAGGCTGACCCAACCTTTTTTCCCGGGCGCTTCGTCGTTGTAATATGACAATGCGATTCATGCTTTGCGGCCTCTTACTGGCCCTATTTCCCGGTAATTCCCTGCTGGCCCAGAAGATTACAGATTACCATGTATTGAAGCAAACGGTAATCGCCCAGCCGTATTGGGGCAAAAAGATCAAGCTGCAGGCAGCTGTGCGCCTGGTGACGAAAGACACCGCCACCAAAGCCGGCCTTTGGCTTCGGGTTGACAAGCCCGACCATACTGCGGGTTTCTTCCGCAATACCTGGGATGAGCCCAAACATTCCTCCACCTGGCGTACGGTGACGATCGAGGGTTTTGTAGTGGAGGATGCCACCAATATTGTATTCGGCGGTGTTTTTGCCGGGAAAGCCCAGTTTTACCTCGACGATTTCAACCTGAGCGTAGATGATAATGGTACCTGGGTACCGATTCCCATTGCCAATCCTTCGTTTGAAGACACCACACCCGCGGCCAATGCCAACTGGCTGGTGTTTCACAATTCGGTAAAACAGCCTATAGCATTCAGCCAGCAGCAACCTGTTAACGGCCACTCCACTATCCTGATCGCCTCCAGCCAAGGAGCTACCGGCTATGCGTATGGCTCCAACCCCGATGCAGGCAAATATGCGGACATCAATGGCATCCGCCTATACTATGAAATCTATGGTAAAGGGGAGCCGTTGTTACTGCTGCATGGTAACGGTCAAAATATTCAGGAACTGGCTCAACAGATCGAATTCTTCAAGGATAAATTCCAGGTGATCGCGGTAGATACCCGCGGCCAGGGTAAATCATCGGCCGACTCGACCCGTTTTACGTATCATCTCTTCGCCAGTGATATGTACGAACTGTTGAAGCAGCTCCGTATTAAGAACGTAAATATTGTAGGCTGGAGTGATGGCGGCAATACGGGCCTCATCCTGGCCATGCAACACCCCGGGCTGGTGAAGAAGCTGGCGACCATGGGCGCCAATATTTTTATGAACCAGGAGGCCGTGATCCCCATCGTATTTACGGAGATCGATAATCAACTGAAAGAGTTTGCCAAAGACAGTTCGGCCAAAGGCCGGATGAACACCCGCCTCATGAACCTGTTATTGCAGGAGCCCCATATGCAGTTTACCGATCTACGGGCCATCCGCTGTCCGGTGCTGGTGATGGCTGGCGAAAATGACCTCATCCAGGAAGCGCATACAAGAGGTATCGCTCAACATATCAAGGCGGCGGAACTGGTGATCTTTCCCAAGGCCAGTCATTATATTCCCCAGGAAAATGCCCCCCTGTACAACAAAACCGTGTGGGAATTTCTCCAAAAACCCTGAGCTTTTCAACAAAGTAAGTTTGAGCTTTTGAACAAACCTGCCGGGGCCTGTTGTGACCGACCTTTGAGTCATTAAATCAAAAAACAATGACTAAAGTTTGGTTCATAACAGGAAGTGCCCGTGGATTGGGAAGGAATTTAACGGAAGCCGTTTTGGCTAAAGGTTACCAGGTTGCTGCTACTGCCCGCAAACCCGAACAATTGAAAGAGCTGGCGGCGCAGTATCCCGGCCAGCTATTGCCCATCACTTTAGATGTAACGAAGAAAGATCAGATCCGGGCGGCCGTGGCACAAACCATTGCTCATTTTGGCCGCATCGATGTGCTGGTGAACAATGCCGGCTTCGGCATTACCGGCGCCGCAGAAGCCTTTACCGATGAGCAGGTGAGCAGCCAGCTGGAGGCCAACCTCTATGGCCCCATCGAAGTGACCCGTGCCGTTATTCCTCACATGCGTAAGCAAGGAAGCGGTCGTATCCTCCAGATCAGTTCTATTGGTGGCCGGGTAGGCACGCCGGGTGTCAGCATTTACCAGGCGGCTAAATTTGGCCTGACGGGCTTTAGTGAAGCGATTGCCCGGGAGCTCGCGCCGCTGGGTATTTTGGTGACCTCTGTGGAGCCTGGTGGCTTCCGTACGGATTGGGCCGGTGATTCGATGAGCTATGCGCCTGATGTGGAAGGTTACGATGCTACGGTGGTGCAGATCAAGGCCATGCTACAGGGTGGTGGATTTGTGCCGGTGGGTGATCCGCGCAAGGCTGCGCGTGTGATCGCAGAACTTGCCGAAAATCCCGAACCGCCGATCCACCTGGTATTGGGCAGTGAAGCGGTAGCGATCCTCGAACAGATCGACGCCAGAAGAGCGGCCGAACTGGCAAAATGGAAACCGGTGAGCATTTCCACCGACCACGAAGATTCGGCGAGCTATTTTAATAGTCCGGCCAATGCGCTGATCAGTCGCCTCAAGGGCAACTAAGCAGCGTTGCAGAGATATCTCTCTTTGAATTAATCAAGATGCTTACCGATAAACACCAGTCAGCCGACTGGTGTTTATCCCTTACATTTGAACCCATGGCAGCTCCAGCTATCAGATCCGACAATTCACCCATTCAATTCTCGTGTTACCTGAACAAGAACCGTGAAGGCGAGCAGTTCGTGGCGCAACATGTGTTTGGATTTCAGCAGGAGGGTATTCTCACGCTGGATGACGGCACGAAGAAATACATCAGCAAGCCGGGCGACTTCAGGTTGGTACGCAAGAACCACCTGGTGAAGTTTATCAAGCAACCGGCCGAACAGGGTGCTTTCAGGTCCATCTCCATGTACTTCGATGAAAATACGCTGCGGCAGTTCAGCCAGGAATTTGGCTATGAGGAGGTGCACAACCGCGATAGCCATGCCGTGGTGGCAATACCCACGCATCCGTTGTACAAAAGCTTTGTGGATTCTTTGCTGGCCTATGAAGGATTGCAATCGGGTGCGCACCAGGAGCTGATCGCATTAAAACTGAAAGAAGCCTTGTTGTTGTTGCTGAAAGTGAATCCGGCGCTCAAAGATGTTTTGTTCGATTTTTCGGAACCCCGCAAAATAGATCTCGAGGCGTTTATGCAGAAGAACTTTCATTTCAATGTAGACCTGAAGCGTTTTGCTTATTTAACAGGACGCAGTCTGGCCACCTTTAAGCGGGATTTTGAAAAGGTATTTGCTGAATCGCCCAGCCGGTGGCTATTGCATAAACGGTTACAGGAAGCTTATTACCGCATCAAGGAAAAAGGGATCGCTCCTTCGGATGTATACCTCGATGTAGGGTTTGAAGACCTTTCGCATTTCTCCTTTGCGTTCAAAAAGATGTATGGAGTGTCACCATCGCGGGTGTAATTCATTATCTTTCCATCCAGTATGATCATCGTTATTCAATGTATTGACCAGGTAGGTCTGGTGGCTGCTATTTCGGGTGTGTTGGCTCAGCAACAGCTCAACATTATCTCTTTGCGCGAACATGTGGACAAAGCGGAGAACCGTTTCTTTTTGCGGGTGCAGGTGGAGGCGCCGGCCAATGCGGATGCAGTGCAGGATATGCTGCAGGCTGAACTGACAACCGTGTTGCCCGTGGATGCGGTAGTGATGGTGAACCCGTTACCGGAGAAACGGATCGTATTGCTGGTGACCAAGGAATACCATTGCCTGGGAGATATACTGATACGCAATTATTTTAAATCGTTGAAGGCTTCGGTACTGGCAGTGATCGGCAATTATGATCAGCTGCAGGATATCTGCCATCGTTTTGACCTGCCTTTTCACCATGTATCTCATGAGGGCAAATCGAAAGATGTCTTTGAATCGGAGATCAGGAACATTGTTGACCGTTATGCGCCGGATTACCTGGTACTGGCCAAGTTCATGCGTATTTTATCCCCTGCCTTTGTAGCCAACTGGCCGGGCAGGATCATCAATATTCACCATTCCTTTCTTCCGGCCTTTGCGGGCGCCAATCCCTATCGGCAAGCTTTTGAACGGGGCGTTAAACTGATCGGGGCTACGGCACATTTCGTAACGAACGACCTCGATGAAGGGCCCATCATTGCCCAGCAGATCATTCCGGTTACGCACTCCCTCACTGCTGCCGACATGATGCGTGCAGGTAAAGAGATCGAGACTTCGGTACTGGCCAAGGCACTCCGCCTGGTGTTTGACGACCGGGTGTTTGTATACAACAATAAGACGGTGGTATTTGAATAAGATCGCCAACCGGATAACAGTGGTACTGCAAACGATTGGCGATGACTATGACAGGCCGACAAAATGACCTAAAACTTATGTATCAGTCCAAGCCCAACCGCTCCATCCTGGTAGGTAGGCATCACGACTGTATTGAGGTTCTTATTCTTCGATAATCCGCGCTTTAACATGGGGTATAACCAATAGGCAAGGCGAGTGGAAGCAATGCCGACACCGGCGCCTGCCACGACATCGCTAAACCAATGCTTGTTGTTGTACATACGCAGGTAACCCGTAGTAGCAGCCACCGCATAACCCGCTACGCCGTACCAGGGGGATACATCCTTGTACTCCTGCCGCATGAACTCGGCCGCCACGAATGCATTGGCTGTGTGTCCGGAAGGAAATGAATTGAAGTCGGACTCATCGGGCCGCATTTCACCGCTGAACTTCTTGATAGAAAATACGGCTGAGTTGGAGATCAGCATCGACATTCCGTATAAGAGGGTACGGTCTTTAAAATTGTGTTTGCCTTTGATGCCGGCGGCATTCAATCCATATACGGCAAGTGCCGGTGCATATTGCAGGTAGTCATCGACCCTGATACTATGGTGAGGATGTTCGATGGCTATTTCTTCTTTGATGTTATTGTTGAGGTCTTTGAGACTATGATATCCCAGGGAGGTAACTCCATAAGAGATCAGGGCAGCCGGGATAATAAATGACTTCAGCGGAAAAGCATTGTTAGGCACAGGCGTACTCCAATTGATCGCTCTGTGTACCGTGTCGGTAGCGGGTACCGGTTTGCCGGTAGTATCCGTAAACTGGGCCGAAACAGGGTTCAGGGCCAGGCAAGCTGCGACTGCCAGGACCAATGTCTTTGTCCGATTCTGCATGTATTCAGGTGGGCTTTTATTGTTGCAATCTAAACGTAAATTCTAAAGAAAAATTGAAGTGTGGAAGGTGCTGCCAGGTTGGAATATATGGCAGATAAGGTAATTCCTGTATATATCATCTGCAAGCAACCAGCGCGTTACCGCCCTTGTCGCATACAGACCGATGAAATTCAGCCAGTTAAGCTTATCCTGAAGGGGTAGGGGGACCGGCCCGCCGGGCGGCTGAGGGCCTGTCACCACACGCAGTTAAAATAATCCTAATGTTGCCAAATGGCATTGGCGCCGGCCCGATGTTGCCGCAATGACAGTATTGTGGGCGGGGCATTCTTTTTGCTGCCTGGTGGTTATGAGTCAGGCATTTGTAAAAGAAAGTGATGAGCAATGGCTGCATGAGATCGCTCCAACCTTGCAGGCGTTAATTGTTTACCTCACGCGCGAAAACAACGGGATCAGGGTTTATGAAAAGGGAGTAAGGGCCGATCCTTCTAACGGTAATACGATCCACGTTATGAGCAATGGCTTACACTACACTATTGGCCACGAGGGCCATTGGATCATCGTATAACAGTCCCGGGTTTGAGTCGGGGAACAAAGTTCCGCGGGGCATCAATCGATTTTTTTCCTACTTTTATCATGATATTCTTTTCGTTTAGCCAATAAGTAAAAATAACGGGTTATTTACTGGTTTGTTCAGTAACGAAAAGAGTTGATCGTGTAGATTTTCTATTGGCTTCGTTACATCCTTTTCTAGTGATCCTCCTCACAATTGGTTTAGGTTTTTTGTAGCACAGCACAGAGAGTCTGATCAACTCTTCTTTGATCTGGTAACTTGTAAAGACCTGTTCATGAAAACAGCGGGAGACGCATTTATCTACCAATTCCAACAGGGCGAAGAGACTGCCTTTGCCACTGTGTACAATCAATTCTTCACTTCCATTTACTATTATGCGCGGCACTTTGTGCCGGATGCCCAGGAGGCGAGGGATATTACTGCGGAAACATTTGTGAAGTTATGGCGGTTGCGCAGCAATTTCGACCATATCCACAAGGTGAAAACGTTTCTGCATGTAACTGCCCGTAATGCCTGTATTGACGCATTGCGGCATCAGAAATGGAAGGCCGGCAAGCTGCAGCAACTGATCCAATTACTGATGGACGATGCCGAATCCATGATCACGCGCAATCATTCGCCGATGGCGGCCGCGCCCCGTTTTGTGAACGGGCTGATGGAGGCCGACCTGCTGAACCGGGTTTACCGGCAGATCGAAGAACTGCCGCCGCAGCGCAAAATCATCTTCAAGCTGTTCTACCTGGAGGGGATGAAGAATGCAGACATTGCCGCTAAACTGTGCATCAGCGTACAAACAGTGCAGAACCAGAAAACCATTGCGTTAAAATTTCTGCGCGCCACGGCGTTGCCAGCCAGGCTTTCTACGCAGGCATCCTGAGCAGTTTGTTGAAGTTTTTTTCTCTTTTTTGTATTACGGATGGTTCACCAACCTTCCTCATTCGTTATTAATCGATACTACGCGGCCTGCTTGACAAAGTAAGCTGATGTAATGTGTAATGCTTTTAATAAAGTTTGGTCGTCTTATCCCGGTCTTCCCCGTTTAGGCCGGGATTTTTGTTTGCCGCGCAAGGCCCGATGTTACCGAACGCATTACCAACAAATAAGTAACCGGGTAGTAGGAAGGGTTTGCTTTTTCGTTGTTATTTCCTGGAGGGCTGTTTGCTTTCCGGCAACTGAACTGCGTATGCCTGAATGCGCGCAAAACCTGTTCCCATGGATCAACAACAAAGTATAAAAGTGGAGCTCATTTCCGGTTACCTGAAGGGCACCCTGACTGCGGCACAAGAACGCGAACTGAATGAATGGCTCCATGCTTCTGCGGAAAACCGGAATATTTTCGATTCTCTCACCAATCCAGAAACGCTTCACGTGGCACTTACCCGGCACCAGGAGAAAAAGTATAGAATACTGCGAAAGCTGGATGCAGCAGCTCTTTACCATGAAGAGCACAAAGACAAATGGTGGTATCCCTGGCGACGCAGAATGCGTGTCGTTGCCGGCATCCTCGTCGTGCTCATTTCCGCTTCTTTCATCCTATTCAGCCATGCCGGCTTTTCTGTCGCCGCTTCTTTACCGGGCAGGTTCAAAAACGATGTGTTGCCTGGCGAAGAGCAGGCAAAAATGATCCTTGATGATAATGCGGTGCTGATATTGGTAGATACCGTCAATGGCGATCTTGCGCGGCAGGCTACCGGAGAGGCACGTATACTTAAGGAAAATGGCTGGGTATTTTACCACAGTTCTCACTGCGGCGATACGATTTTCAAGAATACCATGAATGTGCCACTCAAAGGCATTCACCGCGTCATATTGCCCGATGGAAGCCGTGTATGGCTCAATGCCGGTTCCAGTTTGAAATACCCCATTATGTTTGGCAGGCAGGAGCGCAGGGTAGAGCTATCCGGCGAGGCGTATTTTGAAGTAACAACGATGCCGCTTACCTGCCATACGCCGTCTGTTTACGAAGAGCGGCTGGCCTCCTCTACGGCCATACCCTTTGTGGTGTCGATTCGCAACGCCTCCAGTCCAACCAAGATCACGCTTACAGGGGGGCGGCTCGACATAAAGGCATATCCCGATGAAGAGCAGCTGGAAACCTTGTCACTGGAAGGAAGTTTTGTACTTCTCAAAGACAATAACCATTTAATGATCAAGGCCGGGCAACTGGCCCGGCTGGATAGTAAGGGGCAGGTGTATGTCGACAACAATACGCCCTTATTACCACGGATAGCCTGGAAGGACGGCCTTATAAAATTCCAGGATGCCTCCCTGCAGGAGGTTCTATCACAGCTTACCAAGTGGTACGATATCGACATCGAGTATACTCATGCGGGCAAGGCCCGGAACCGGCTATCGGGCTCCATCGATCGTTATGCGCCGTTATCGGCCGTGCTACTTTACCTGGAGACTTTGTGTCCTGTGCGCTTTTACATGAAAGACCGCAAGGTGATCGCTACGTTATAACACCTGCCTGCAGCACTTTCTAAGAGTTTTCCCGTATAAGAATTTAAACATTATCGACTAAACCCCTAAAATAGGCCTGCCCCTTCTCTGCTTTACTCTTTGCTACAACGTACATAGAGAGTAGATTTGGAGACTCTCCAGCTAAAGGAATGAATCAATAGAAGATTTCCGATCAACAACTCCCAACTTTTGATTTTATCGTGCCTTTGAATTGTTTTTTGCCGAAACGTGAACCTTATTGCTATGCGTCCATTCACAGAAAAACAACTGTGCAGCTCTATCGATCCCTGCATCCGGTACACGCCATTTTTTTATGGCTTGCTGCCGGGCGACCAACGGGTGTTTTCGCTAAGGCCTTTTTGTATCCCACTCGATCTTCCGGTGGTGTATTCCTGGCTGCATTGCTTTTGCCATGAGCCCGAAAAAAATGCATTTTCGCCGGTAGAGCAATTGCTCGAAACTTATCAGGCGCTGCTGACGTCGGATTTCAGTCAATCATTGCTGGCAGAAGTAAACGGTTGCCCGCTGCTGCAGATAGACATTATCCGCGCGGATCAGGATGAGATCAGCTTGAAGGAATCGATTGAGCCGGGTGACTATTGTATTCACTTCCTGCTTTCGCCCCGCTTTCCGGAACCGGTGGGGTATTTTGCGCATGCGCTGAACAGGTGCCTGTATAGTTTTTTCTCCTTTCCCGGCGTTCGCCGGATCTATTGTAAAGCGCCGGCCAGCGACCAGCGATCCAATTACCTGCTACAGGAAGCAGGATTTGTATTGAATAAGTCTGTACATGATTATACCGGCAGGATGAATATTTACCGTCACGATTATGTACCCACTTTAACGGGTATTTAAATCAGCCCTTCAGCCTACACTTTCCACCACCAGTTTATATCCCTTGCCGTGTACATTGAGGATGGACACGTGCGGATCCTGTTGCAGTTTTTTCCGGAGTTTGGATACGAACATATCCAGGCTGCGGCCCACAATCACTCCTTCATCTTCCCACACTTCCTTCATTAGCCGGTCTCTGTCGACCATTTCATTCTGGGCTACTGCAAATATCAGCAGCACGCTGGCCTCTTTTGCCGTGAGCGGTATCTTCTCTTCGCCCCATACCAGTAGCTGGCTGTCCTTATAAAACAGGAAGCTACCGATCGCAATAGCGTTTAACGGTACGGTAGCAGTAACTGGTTGCGCTGTTTGCGGTTCGACTGGTTGTGGCGATGGCAGGGCGGACAGTCCGGCTGAATCAGCCACGAAAGGAGTAGATGCCTGCCTGCGCTGACGTGTGTACCAGAATCTTACCAGCAGGGAAAGCGCGATGGCGATGGAACTGCCCATCAGGAGGCCTTGCGACAAAGGGGTGGCGGAGGCTTCTTCATGAAATGTAAGCCGGATACGGTAGCAGGCCTTTTCCTGTAAGCGGCCCCGGCAGGGCACTATGTTGCGCGTGGTATCGGGATCGATGGAAAAGCCGAAGATCACCTGGTCGAGCCGGCAGTTGACCACTTCTACCACGTAGGAAGGCGGGAGGGGGCTGTTCTTAACGACCCGGTCGATGACGGCTACGAGTGAATCGGGGATGAAGGTGAACGGTGCGTCGAAGCTGAGGAGGTAGCTATGGTGTCCTGTTTCCTGAACGGGGAGCACCCGTGAGGAGGAGTCGCCCGTATGCCTCAGTACCTGATCGCCGATCTTCCGCATGAGCAGGGCCTCGTGCGAGGGGCTCAATTCGGACAGGGAACTCGATCCGCTGGTGGCGGACCAGGACAAGATGATTACCAGGGCTACGCCCATTGCCAGCAATGCTTTCCAACTCATATCATAAAATTACGGCAATCGGGCAGCGTAAAGGGCGCCTTTCTCCAGATTTTACATTCGTTTACACAGTTTTTACGACGCTTTTACTACTGCCGGCGGCTCCGCACGTTAGGTTTGCTGCAAGAACCCGGGCTTCTCTTCACCGAACCTTTCATCTCAAAAAATCACAACTCATGGACCGATCTTTTATGTTAGCGGCAACTATTTTCATTTACGGGGTTTTGGGCCAGGCCTGCCAGGATGGGAACCAGGTAGCGGTCACACCGACCAGCCCGACCCTCACCGTGGCCGCTGCCAATCCCACGGAAGCTCCGGCAGGTGCAATCGGATACCAACTGCTGGTGCCGGAAAGTTTTGTGTACTGGAAGGGGCGACCCGTGGCCGGGAAAGGCCACGAGGGGACAATCAAGCCCTTATCGGGCGACCTGGCTATAGAAGACAAGGGCCAGATCGTAGGGGGCTATTTTGAGCTGGATATGCAATCGATCCACAGCACCGATATCCAGGACAAAGGCGGTCGTGAATCGCTGGAAAGCCACCTGAAGGACGGCGATTTCTTCGATGTGGGTAAGTTCCCCAAGGCATCTTTTATGCTGCTGAAGGCGGTACGGGGGGCCAATGACAGTTCGTATTCGATCACCGGTCAGCTTACGCTCAAGAGCATTACCCGGGAGATCAATTTTCCGGCCACTATTGCCCATAAAGGAGATTCCATCAACGCCCGGGCTTCGCTGCTGATCGATCGCACCCTGTGGGGCGTCACGTACCAGTCGGGCAAACTGCTGAGCACGGTTAAAGAGAACCTGCTCGAGGACCTGGTGCCGGTTTCGCTGAATCTCGTATTTAAAAAGAAATAGCTAAAGGCCCGCATCGACATGCGGGCCTTTCTTAACGCAGCTATTGTCACATGAGAATCGCGTAAGACTATTGGTGTTCTTTAATGTGTTTTATTTATCCCACCACATGCGGGTTGATAGTTCGTCGGGGCCCTGTGCCGTTAATACTTCTGCATAGTGGGTGCTATTGAGGTCTTTTTCAGTGACGGGATAACACTGACGACGAGGGATCTGTCCGCCTGCATTCATAGGATCCAGGGCTGGTTGCAATACCGGATACCCGGTCCTTCTCCATTCGGACCAGGCCTCATAACTGTTGTTGAGGTAGAAGTTGAGCCATTTCTGGGTTTGGATCCTGTTGAGCTTCTGCTCAAAGGAAAGTGTATTGACTGCCGGTATATTGATGCTCGCCTGTGTGCGGTAATCATTCTTTTGTTGAGTGGTTACGCTCACGACCGGGTTGGTGGAAACGGCCGACCACTGATCCATCGACGCATTGATCCCTTTTTCATACCAGGCAGCTACGGTGACATCGCCTCCGGCCACCCAACCACGCAGGGCAGCTTCGGCCATGGTGAAACACATTTGGGCATAGGTTGTCAACTGGAGCGGAGCGTTCTGCGCATAGATGGCCCGGCCCAGTAAGCTAAAATCCTCCGTGTCGTAGTAGGCGTCTTCACCGTAAGGTAATCCTACATAAGCTCCGCCATTCAGGGAGGTGCGTGCAAAGATCGGGAGGCGCGGATCGGCGTTCGCTTTCAGGTTATTGATCACCGTAGCGGAGGTTCCGTAATCAAAACGACTCTGTGTTACATAATTTGCATAGAAGGGATTCTGGAAATTGGCATTACTAAGGAACTTGAAGATCGCGTTATCTGCATTACTGCTCATGATGCCGGCAGCCACCGCTTCAGTAAAAGCAGATTTGGCGGCCTCAGCATCCTCGGTCCGGCTCATGCGCAATGCCAGGATGGCCCTCAGCGAATTAGCCCAGGTTTTCCACGCGTTGCCGTTGTTATCGAACAACGGGTCATTGACCAAACCACCCGTGATCTGTGCAGGCGCTTCTTTGAGTTCTTTCAACAGGTCATTGTAAATGGATCTCTGTTTATCGAATTTCGGTTTGTTGTTGGTTGGTCCATTGAGGGCTTCCGAATAAGGGATATCGCCCCAGCGGTCGGTGATCTGCTGCATGTAAAACGCTTTGAGAATGCGGGCATGTCCCAACTGGTTGTTATTGGTACCATTGTCCAATACGGCCTTTGTTCCTTTGGTTGCCGCCCCGGTATTGAGGTTGATGATCGTTTGCAGATCCATCAATGGACCGAAATACATTCCATCATAACTGAAAATCCTGTTGAAATACCGCGATTCATTGGTGTAAATAAACTCTGCCATATGCTGTGCATAGAGCGCACCAGCGGGATTGCGCAGGTTTCTTACACCCAGCACAGCACTACCAAACAGGAATTTGGTGCTGGGTACAGCGGGTGCGTTGGGACTGATATTCAGGTCGCCGAAATCTTTTTTACAGCTGCTCACTATTACCATCAGAAGCAATACAGGGATGAGCCATTTTTTATTGGGTGATTGCATAATTTGTCATTTTAGGGGTTAGAAATTCACTTTGAGGTTTACGCCTACTGAACGGGTGCCGGGCAACTGACCACCTTCCATCCAGGACTGCTCCAATTCAGAGGGATCGAGTCCCTTCGTTTTGCTGTAGATCAGCCAAAGATTTTGTCCTACCAGTGAGATCGAAGCACCCTGGATACCTGATTTCCCGAAGATCGATCTGGGCAACTGGTAGCCAATGGAGAATTCACGCAGTTTTACATAAGTGCCATCATATATCCAATTCTCCCATACAGAGCCGAGGGCACCTTCATACAGGTCCTGCGCATCAACATACACATCGTTTTCCTTTTTGGTATTCTCATTAACACCATTCAGCAATATGCCACCACCATTGGCCACCGGGTCGCGCTTAGGTTTGCCTCTATCATTTAACCCAACGGTTTCAGCAGACAGTCCGGAGCCTGCGTTATTCATTTTGGTGATGGAGATGAAGCGGCCGCCTTTCTGGAAATCCAAGGTGAAGGTGAGGAAGAAGTTTTTGTAGTTGATCATGTTGGAAAATCCACCGGTAAAGTCGGGTAGCACGGTACCTAGCTCCAGGTTGTCTTCCGTAACATAGAAGCCATCGTCGTTGATGAGCCTGCGACCTGTGGCGGGATCCTTTTTGATCCCATGGCCAATGATCATACCATAGGGACTATTGACCTTAGCATTGAGCGATACTGCCGGAGAACCTACAAAGCCAAACGTCACATTGGACCCATCGAGGCCTGTTTGGATATTGTCGATACCATCTGCCAGTTCGATCACCTTATTGCGGTTGAAGCCAAGGTTGAAATCCATATCCCAGGTAAAACCGGCCCGTTTTACCGGTGTACCACCCACGGTAAGTTCGAAGCCATAGTTGCGGATATTACCCGCATTGATGAGCTGCGAGGCATAACCGGTGGAGCCGGGCACGTTAACCGGTACGATCTGTCCTTTCGCTTCCCGGAAATAATAGTTGAGGTCCATGCGCACCCTGTTTTTGAGGAAGCGCAGGTCGAACCCAGTTTCGTAGCTGGTGGAAAGAGTAGGCTCCAGTTGATCATTGGGCCGCCTGTCGGGGATCGACTGCGTGGAATAGGTAACGGTGGTTGCTCCCACTGGTTTTACGTAGTTGTTTCCAAGTGCATAGGTGGCCTGTGTATTGTAGGGCCCCACATCCGTACCTACACGCGCTACCGAAGCGCGCAGTTTACCGAAAGAAAGCCAATTGTTGGCCCCAATCACTTCAGAGAAAACAAAAGAGCCGGATGCGCTGCCGTATACGTAGGAATTATTGTTTCTGGCAAGGGTGGAGGAAATGTCATTACGCAGACTTAACTCCAGGAACAGCAAATTCCGGTAGCCAATATTGGCAAAACCATACAGGCTATTTACCTTTTTAATGCTGTAGGAATTGGTGGCGGTTTTTTCGTTTTTAGAGTTGCTCAGGTTATACACATTGGGCACTATGAACCCACCACTAGTCGAATTGCTGACCGATTCATTTTGTTGTGTCATGAGTTCCCCAAACAGTCCGGCATTCAACGTAAAGTCGTTGATGTTCTTTTCATATTCCAGGGTTCCGAGGAAATTGGTTTCCCTGAATTTTGACTGCGAAGCACCGAATCGCTCCACCTGTATGGTGTAAGAGGCGAGTCGTGCTTCTGTATTCGAATTACTGAAATTGCCCCGTACGATGGCTGAGAGTTTTAAGCCAGGTAGTATCTTATAACTGGCATAGGCATTACCGAATAATCGCTGGGAATAGGTGCGGGCTATGTTCTCATTGACTTCGGTGTACGGATTGTCCCAATACTTGGGTGCCAGGTTGGAGGGAGAGGTGATATTCCAGGAAGTATAGGTGCCATCGGGCCTTTTATAGCGTTTCAATTTCGCTGTTTCAACATTACGTTGAAACCACTGATTAAAGGAACCGGTTGTTTGTGAACCGAACCCCTCGTCAGGCACATTGAAGAGATTCTCGTACACGTAATTGAGGTTGACGCCTACTGTCATTTTGTTGTTAAGGTCGAGGCTGTTTAACAGGGTGAAAAAGTTCTTTTGCTGACGTGAATTGGGCATCACACCTGTTCTGGACAGATTGGTAAACGATAGACGTGTATTGGAAGCGTCGCCCGCTTTGGAGAAAGCCACTGTTGTATTGTTGGCCAAGCCAGTACGGAAAAAGTCGCGCACGTTATCCGGCTGTGGGCTGAAAGGTTTCAGTTGGCCAAACTCCGGATCGGTAGGATCGAAGGCGTACCAGGGCGCATGCAAGGTACCATCCATGCGCGGCCCCCAGCTTTCATCAACATCGTAGCGATAGGTTTTGGCACCATTGAGCGGAGCGAGGTAAGCAGGGTGGGTGGCAGGGTTGTAGGTAAAAGTGCCCCAGGTTTGGGAGGAACCGCCGCCGTATTCATTCTGGTAATCCGGCAAGATGTACACGCGTTCGAAAGTAGTCGTGTGATTGAACTCTACCCCGATACCTTTTTTCGTGCCTTTCTTGATAGAGATCACGACAGCGCCTTCGGAGCCACGCTGCCCATACAGGGCCGTAGCGGCGGGGCCTTTCAACACGTTGAGCGATTCCACGTCATCGGGATTGATGCCATCGGGATTCACGATGACACCATCCACCACATAGATCGGATTACCGCCACCGAGCGTATTGATGCCCCGAAGCCGGATACTGGATGTACCGAATTTAGCGCCCGATCCGCTACGCACTTGTATACCGGACACTTTGCCGGCGAGGGCGGTATTGATATCGGCCAGTTTGGTCGTGGTGAGTTTTTCGGCAGAGATCTTTTGGTTGGCATAACCGGTAGAACGTTGGGTACGAACAACGCCCAACGCCGTCGTAACAACCACTTCTGCCAATTGGTTACCACCTGGTTTCAATACGACGATCCAGGATGGAGTACCCTCCACCGGTAGTTCAATTGGAAGGTAACCTTGGGAACTGAAGATGAGGCTTGCCTGTGATGGTACATTGCGGACGGAAAACTTTCCGGAAGCGTCGGCCGTGGTGCCTTTTGTTTGTCCTTTCAGGATAATGGATGCGTAAGGGACTGGTTTTCCTTCTTCGTCCCTCACCTGGCCCTGGATGTTTTTTTGAGCCTGGAGTGCAGCAGCGCATAGCAATCCCATCAAGAGCAGGGATACAATTTTTCTCATGGTAATTAGTTTTGATGAATAAACCCGTTTGGGCTTATTGGATCATCGAAACTAATTTGCCGCTGCACTGTCATTTCGGCTAATCAACGGGTGAAGGGTACGGCTGCATCAACGGAGGTGAACGATAGCTTTAATTCGTTGGTTGACGAATGCGTGGCGTTGATCGATCAGAAACTGCGTATTAAGAGCATCGGGCCGGGCCACATTGTATGTAGGAATTGCGGAGCCCACGCTATGACTGAACTTCACCCAGACGATGTCGCTTTTTTCCTATTTTAATCACTGCACCCTGGCGAGTTTTGTGCATGTATTCTATCAATAAGCTAAAACTATGCAATATGGAAAGCGAAAAGCAATTATTAGCCGCCGCGTTAAAGTGGGATGAGGCTATCGCCCATAACGATCTGCCGGAAATGGAAAGATATATGGCCAATGATTGGGTCATTGTAGGAAGCGGCGACGGCATCACATCGCGTGCAGACTTCCTGGCCTCGGTTAGTTCCGGCGACCTGGTGCATTCGAAGATGACGACCGAGGAGAGCAGGATCAGGATCTATGGAGATACGGGATTGGTGACAGCGAAAGGAATCAGCGAAGGCACCTATAAAGGCCAGTTCTTTAGCCTCTATGAATGGTCAACAAGCGTATTCAGGCGGGAAGGCGATCAATGGCTGTGTGTATTGACGATGCTTACGCCTGTACAGCCTAAGTAAGGGACCAACATTCGAACATTTTGCAGAGCTCTAGCGGCCTTTGCTTCTATAATTCTTAAAAGAACCCTTTGCCCCTGTTCGCTTTTCGTTTTTACTAGTGTCGTTTTTCTTTCCTTTATTCTTTTCCGGACGGAAGTCCTTTCCCTGCCGGGATGGAGTAGATTTTTGTGCAGCAGTCTCCCGTCTCCAGGGCTTCTCTGAAGCTTTGCTGGTTTGTTGTTTACCTTCTTTGGATCCGGTTTTTGCTGCTTTATCGTAACGGACCGGCTTTGGGCCTTTTGGCGTATCGCCGGACTTTGGATGAACCGGTTCTTTCGGGTGTGAAGCAGCTTTCTTACCCCGTGCGGCTGGTTTGCTTTCGCTATGCTCCTTGTTCGAGTCGGCTACATTTTCCATCAACAACGATAATTCTGCGTCACTGAGATAGCGCCATTTGCCCAGGGCCAGTTTGTCGAGGCGGATATTCATGATGCGAACACGTTGCAGTCCTACTACATTAAAGCCCAGGTATTCGCACATACGCCTGATCTGGCGGTTAAGACCCTGTGTAAGCGTGATGCGGAAGGTTTGGCGGCCCATCATTTGCACTTTACAGGGTAATGTGCGGGTATCGAGAATAGGTACCCCTTGCGACATCTGTTGCACGAATGCATGATCGATAGGCTTGTTAACCCTTACGATGTATTCTTTCTCGTGGTTATTGGTAGCCCGCAGTATCTTATTGATAATGTCGCCGTCGTTGGTGAGGATGATCAGGCCTTCGGAGTCTTTGTCGAGCCGGCCAACGGGGAATATCCTTTTGGGATATCCCATGAAACTGATGATATTGTCCTTGATGTGTGTTTCGGTGGTGGTGGTGATGCCTGTCGGCTTGTTGAGTACCAGGTATACGCGTTTGTCTTTTTTGGCGGCAGTCATGATGCTGCCATCCACTTCAACGGTGTCGCCCGGTTTATACCGGTTGCCTGGAACAGCGGGTCGATTGTTTAACAATACCCGACCAGCGGTGATCAGGTTGTCTGCTTCCCGGCGACTACAATAGCCGGTATCACTAATAAACTTGTTTAAACTGATCGAGTTGTCCAATGTGCGTCTTTTTTGCGTATTCGGCATTGCCAGTACCCATAAATAAAAAAAGCCTCGCAATCTACGATTACAAGGCTCTTGGTGCCCAGAACAGGAACTGGCCGATTCTGAGTTTTAATAACTTATGATAAATTTGAGTCATTTATGAGTCACACTTCCCACCAGTTCCATAAGTGTGCAAAAAGCTCAATTTTTTATCTTGTGCCCGGAACAGGAACATTTTGGTCCTGAGCGTTAATTATTTGAAACCCCTATGAGGCAATCATGCGTCGTCTTTCCAATAAAATCCCAATAGCAAGAACTTTCGCCAAAATTAGATAAAAAAATCGAAAAAATGCAATAGGAGAAAAGCACTTGTTCTATGCTACCGATTAAATGTTGAGTAAAGTTAATGCTCTGCCTGTCAGTCCCTGCGTATAAAGCATCTAAAAATGTACCGACCGGTCATTATGGGGCTGTAACCATACTATTTAACACCTTTATCTGTGATAAACACAAATAAAGGTGTTAAGTAGTGTATCAGGTAAATTATTTGGCCAATTTCAGGATTCTGAAAGCTCCCCTGAGTACGATGGCGAAAACTATTGTCCCTACAATCAAATCCGGATAGCGGGAATTGGTAAAATAAACGAGCGCACCAGCAATCATTACACCAATATTTATGATAACATCATTGGATGTAAATATCTGACTGGCTTTAATATGGGCATCATCGCTTTGGGTTTTCCGTAAAATAACCAGGGAAGCAGCATTTCCAAGCAACGCCAGTAATGAAACAATGATCATGGTTGAGAAAACAGGTGTTTCCCCATATCCGAGAAAACGACGAATGACTTCCGAGAAGCCCAGTAAAGCCAGGAACAATTGAAAATAGCCGCTCACTTTGGCTACTTTTTTCTTGCGCAAGATGGTTCCTCCTACTGCATATAAGCTGAGGCCATACACCAGCGCATCTGCTAACATATCCAGACTATCGGCTACCAAACCCATAGAATGCGAAATAAACCCCGTTATCATTTCTACTACAAAGAAGAAAGCATTGATCAGCAAAACGTAGATCAGCAATTTCCTTTCGTTACTTTCTGTCTCCCGGTACGAAATCCCATCGGTGTTTTCAGAAGAAACAAAGTGATCATCCAGTTTCAGCTCGTGTATGGCGCCGGCAATAGGCTCAACCTCGCCAATATGTATAACCTCTAATTTCCTGTTAGCCAGATCGAATGATAATTGCTGAATGCCTTCCACTTCCTGCAATTTCATGCGGACGAGCTGTTCCTCCGCAGCGCAATCCATTTTCTTTATCAGAAATGTTGATTTTTGCATAACTAAGATTTAATTGCCTGGTAGATGGAAATACTTCCCAATAGCGTTGGGTATCGTTTCAGCTCATTTACATGGCTAAAGCGATTTTCTTTAAGGTATTCGGGTATCAATCCCTTCACGTTATCCCTTGTTGTCTTAAAGCCATCTAAAAATTGTACAATGTAAAACAGCAATCGTACTATCCTGGAATCCGGTTTTCCCCAATCGGCAATGTTAAACTCTCCACCCGGTTTTAGTACCCGGAATACTTCCTGAATGGTTCGATGCTTGTCTTCCTGTGACAAATGATGCAACATAAGACTGGAGGAAACTACATCAAAATGGTTATCCGGATAGGGCAACTTGTAGGAGTATCCTTTTACCAATTCGATTTTTAAATTATTCTCCCGGATCTTTCTTGCCGCAATGTTGAGGATATGCTCATCGCCGTCAATGCCCGTTACAAGAGCTTGCGGGTATTGCTGTTTTATCAAAATTGAAAGCGTTGCAGTTCCACATCCTACATCTAAAATATTGTGAGGTGATTTGTTCATGAATGATTGAACAAAGAAAGATTTCCACTTCCTTTCCTGAAGAAAATTAGCGACTAAAAAATCATAGTACCGTGTCAGGAAATTGAAGCGTAATGCAGGGATGTATTTCTCTTCAATTCTACTGTCCATAGTTTAAAGTTTCAATTTTATTCCTCCATTTATTACAACACCATCCAGCGGTGCAAAAATATCCCGGAAAACCGGATTGGTAGCTTTCCAATCCCTGTTCGGAAATATCCAAAATAGTAATATTCTGAAAGCCTTGCATCAATAAGAAGTCTATCAGCTTACTGTCGCCACCACCTATATCTATAATACTTGCATTACGGGGAAGATTAAAACCTCGAATAAAGTCAAGAGAGGCAGCCGGTATATCTTGCGTCCAGCTAACCTCATGAGGCTGTTTATCAGTATAGACCTTTTCCCTGTACTGTTTATTGCCTGTCATCAAACTTAACTTGTTCAATGTAAATTACTTAAATAAAAACAGGATTCCCGATCTTCTACGCCCAGGTACTGATTTTTGGAGCACGATCTTTATTCAATCCATAGCGGAAATATACCCTCCGTTTCTTGTACAACCATATATTTAAGTATTTGCTTAAATACTATATCCTTCCTATATTTGGTCAATGGAAAAAAATACCTGTATTCGCCTTTATGCTGATCAGGTCCAGATTGAGGCATGTAAGGGCAAGCTCAAAACAGCACAAAAAACATTTACCAAGCTATCTAATGTGCTTGCATTAGCTGGTAGTGAAGCCCGTCTGAAAATCCTCTATTTACTGGAGGAAGAAAATGAGTTGTGCCCTTGTGATCTGTCAGATATTTTAGGCATGACCATTCCTGCTATATCTCAGCATTTAAGGAAACTCAAAGACGGCGGGATTGTACATACCAGGAAGGAGGGACAGACCATCTATTACTCACTTACCCAGGAAAACCTGAAGATAGTCAAGCCCTTCTTTAAGCATATCAATAAGGAAACAGAAAAAATGGAAATGCCATGAATAAAGCAAGACCATCCGGTGCATTTATAGGAACCAGCCTGATTTCAGCTATTGCCGCTTCACTTTGCTGCATTACCCCGGTGATCGCCATGCTTGCCGGCAGCAGTAGCCTTGCAGCCAACTTCTCATGGCTGGAACCGGCAAGACCTTACCTGATCGGCTTGTCAATTATCGTGCTTGCCTTTGCCTGGTTTCAGCAATTAAAACCTGTCAAAACCTCCCCTGTGGATTGCAATTGTGAACCGACGAAAAAGGCTTCTTTTTTACAATCCAAAGGATTTTTAGGTATCATCACCCTTTTTGCAATCCTCATGATGACTTTCCCCCTGTATGCTAAAGTATTTTATCCGGACCCGAAAGGACCAGAAAAAGCCATTGCAGCGGTAGACAACAAGCAACAGGCCAAATTCACAATTCAGGGCATGACCTGTAAAAGTTGCGAAGATCATGTAAATAATGAACTGTCCAAAGTGCCAGGTATACTAACTTATACTACTTCGTATGCTGCTAAAAACAGCTTGGTTACTTTTGATCCGTCAAAGGTGGATCTTAAGGTGATTTCGGAAGCTATTGGTAAAACTGGCTATAAAGTGAGAAACTATGAGCTTATAGACGGTACCAGTGCGGGTTCTTGCGAAAAAGACAGCTCTTGCTCTGAAGACGGTAAAGCATGTTGTGAAAAAAATTAAACCTTCCAATATGAACACGAAAGTAATACCCGTTTTACGCATCTTCGATTACGACAAAACAGTCGAATTCTATGTTGATTGGCTTGGCTTCAACATTGATTGGAAGCATCGTTTTAGCGATGATGCACCACTTTATATGCAGGTGTCGAAGGGACCGATCCTGTTTCACCTTACGGAACATCATGGTGACTGCTGCCCAGGCGCTAAGGTGTATATTGAAACTACTGGTGTACTCGATTATCACAAAGAACTACTGGGGAAAAAATATAAATACAACCGGCCAGGCATCGAGCAGGCACCCTGGAATGCTCCCTGTATGACCGTTAATGACCCGTTCGGAAACACCATTCTGTTCACTGAAGAAGGGAAAAATTAAATAGAATAATGCAAACCACATTCGTACTTGAATCAACGATCACCTGTCCGCACTGCGGCTTTCAGAAAGTAGAAACCATGCCGGTAGATGCTTGCCAGTATTTTTATACCTGCACCAATTGCCAAACCCTGATAAAGCCCAAACAAGGGGATTGTTGTGTATTTTGTAGCTATGGTACTGTTAAATGTCCACCGATACAGATGAATAGATCTTGTTGTGTATAGTCTCATCTCCTAACCGTCATTAAACCATAAGTGTATGAAGATGAAAAAAACAATTCCTGCTCTTCCGGTACAGGATATTAACCAGTCAATGGAATTTTACACCGCCAAGCAGGGTTTTACTGTTCGTCACCATGATGATGGGTTTTGTATAGTAGTCCGTGATGATATTGAAATACATTTATGGAAGTCCGGAGATGAAAGCTGGAAAAATAAGGGTGCCAAATTAGTAACAGAGCCAATATGTAGTGGTGCGGAAAGTTTCTTAGCTGGTACCGCCAGTTGTAGAATAGAAGTACAGGGGATTGATGAACTGTTTGAAGAATATAAAAAGCAAGGCGTCATTTATAATTCAAATACGGTTGTAGAAAAAATGCCCTGGGGTGATAGAGAGTTTCCTGCGCTGGATCTTTATCGTAACCTGCTTACATTTTATGAAATAATCCTTTGAAGGGAATGTAGTAAATCTAATCATACTCCCCATCTCGAAAAAAGTCGTTTTCAGCATTTAGCTTGATCCCAACCCGCTTGACTTTAACACGGACTTCACGGGGTAAAGCATTATACCAATCAGCAATGGTAGGTCCTATCGTTTTTTTAAGTCTGTCCATTTCTGAAAGCTCCATCTGGTATGTAATACCATTTTCGATGGTTCCACAATAACCTGCTACATGGCTGTATTGGATACGTATATTCATTATCCTGCAAAAATACAGCATGAAAGGAAGTGCCGTTGCTATGTTCCATTTTTGCTTTGAATACACGAAAAAATACCGGCAATCGACAGGTGCATGGCTATACTATCCAAAAAGACACAAAATTACTGCCAGTAAATATTCTATTTTTTTGTAAGCCATTCAATACGGGCTTTTTTTTAATGTCTCATGTTGTTTTATTTTCAAGAAATTGGCATTAATGGCAACGATTACAGTACTCAGGCTCATTAATACTGCCCCCGCAGCAGGGCTTAGCAGAATGCCGGTTTTGTAAAGAACGCCTGCTGCTAACCACCCACCTTACCATCATATATGCCAACAGATCAACAGAGCATATCATATTTGATGAAACGATCGAAAAGTGGATAGATACCTTTAAAAACAGGGCAACTATTATACAAGCATTATCACAGCAGGCACAGCATTTGAAACTGCCTGCCGGTGAACCTGTTTTGAGCCGGTTAAATAAAATTATTCTCAAAAAGCTAATAAAAGAGCATGTAACTGGTCAGCTTCCGGAAGCCCATTATTTTATTTGTGGTCCATCCTCGCTTATCAAAATACAGGAGGAATCTTTGGCAGCCCTTGCCGTACCCTCGGAAAATATATTCGTGGAAAGATTCAGACCGGATGAAAACCCCAACCCTGTTGAATTGCCACAAGACATGCACGAAGTGATGTTGCATTTTTATGAGCAATCAAACCTTTTGGAAGTACAGCCTGGTGCCAGCATTTTAAAAACAGCGTTGCAAGATCGAATCCCTCTGCCTTATTCCTGCAGCAGTGGAACCTGCGGAAAATGTACTGCCCGGCTTACAGCAGGAGCAGTCACATGGCTTCCAATTATGTTTTAAGGAAAGAGGAACTGGATGCCGGTATGATCCTGCTTTGCCAAAGCTACCCCCCTTAATGATGAGATAACTATAGAAATCGGCGTGTAGAAAATTATATAAAACTCTTTTGTTATTGTGTAGCACAAAAGCTGGAAGCGGGCGTAATTTTACAGCAGTAAACAATATTACATTCAATTATAAAAAGTGAACTATGGAAACAATACAATTTAAAACAAATATTAAATGTTCAGGTTGTATAGCCACAGTAACCCCTTTCTTAAATGAAGTGGCTGGTGAAGATAACTGGGAAGTAGATGTACAAAATCCGGATAAAGTCCTGACAGTATCCACAGAAAAAGTCAACAGTACAGATATTAAAAAGGCAGTACAAAAGGCAGGCTATCAGGCAGAAGAATTGGTGAAATAAATAAACGGGCGATTACCGCCCGTTTTAGTTACAGACTTTATTACTTTTACACAATGATCCAGTCTATTCAAAAAGTTTTTATCACAATCTTAAAAGCCATCTTTTTGAGAAAAAAAGACTGCTGCAAATAAGGATTATGTAGAAATCCCTTGCTTCAACTGTAGAACATACTTCCCCAGCCGCTACCATCCCGACCGGTTTTCTTACCCTCAGCCCTACCTTTTGGTAGGTTTTTGTCTAATTCGCCTCCAATAGGGCCTTTTTACGTCCGTGGTATAGTTTTTATGATCAATGTCACAGAAGCCTGTATATGTGAAGAAAATCAGTTGTATCATATTGACCCTATTTTACCTGACTTATGTAACAGGCGTTACCATTCATCATCATTATTGCATGGGGGAATGGGTGAGTTTTTCATTATACCATAAAGCCGATAAGGAATGCAGCAAGTGTGGGATGAAAAAACATACAGAAGAAAGTAAAAATTGTTGCAAAGATATTTCTGTTGTTGCCAAATCAGATAACACCCATCCATTTTCCCAGGTTAGCTACGATCTTACTTCTCCGGTGTTGATACTGCCGCCCCTAACCGGTCAGCTTAATTTTTCCCCTTTCATTTATAATATTGTATCTACATTATATAGGGACCATAGTCCGCCATTGCATCCAACCCCGCTCTTCATTCAATTTCAGAATTTCCGCATTTGATTGTCTTTCTACGGCAATCAGGAGTGCCGTACATATCCACTTGCTATTACTGCCTCATTGTAACAGTCGATAATGTTTAAAAGGTACATTATGTTTAAAATTATCATCCTATTGATGGTGCTGTGTGGCATATACAAAAGCGCGGTTTCACAACATGAACACCATAAACCTCCTACGAAGCAGGATTCTCCCGCCAAAGAAAAAAAGAAAACACCGAAGTCCAAAGAAGTTAAGGCGCCCAAAAAAGACACCATGAATATGCAGCAAATGCACAATGATCATGGTATGAATATAGATACCGGTATGCATTCGATGGTTGTTCCTATGTCTCACGCTTTTTCTCTCAATCTGCCAATGACAAGAAATGGTTCAGGAACTGGCTGGTTACCGGATGCCTCACCTATGTATGGCTATATGATCCACTCCAAAAAATGGATGTATATGGTACATGGAAGTGTTTTTCTCAGATACAACAACCAGGATTTTACCAGTGAAGGCACGAGAGGCGATGATCGTTTCGATGCACCAACCTGGTTTATGCTAATGGGTCAAAGAAAAGTTGGCAATAACGGACTTTTCCATTTTAGTTCCATGTTCTCATTAGATCCGGTTATTGAAGGAGGCAAAGGCTATCCGCTGTTGTTTCAAAGCGGGGAAAGTTATCAAGGGAAATCTCTCGTTGACCGGCAACATCCACATGACCTGATCTCTGAATTATCTGTTAGTTATGCACATGCCATTTCTAAAAATGTAGACGCATTCATATATGTAGGTTATCCGGGTGAGCCTGCATTGGGGCCTGTAACTTTTATGCACCGGCCTTCTTCTCTCGACAATCCTAATTCTCCTATTTCCCATCACTGGGTAGATGCCACGCATATCACATTTGGAGTTGTTACCCTTGGCTTTCGCTTTGGAAAATTTAAGATTGAAGGATCATCCTTTACCGGTAGGGAACCTAATGAAGACCGGTATAATTTTGATAAGGCGCGATTTGATTCCTGGAGCGGAAGGCTTTCCTTTAATCCATCGGCTAACTGGGCATTACAAGTTTCTCATGGGTATCTTAAAAGCCCCGAAGAATTGCATCCGGATGAAAACCAAAATAAAACAACGGCCTCTGCCATTTACAGTGCCAATATAGGTGGTGCGGACTGGATAAATGCCACCATTTTATGGGGCATGAACAAGGAGAAGGAGAATCGGGGAGAAAATGCATTCCTGTTGGAAGGAGCTTTCAGAAAAAGAAAAACTTCTGTCTATGCGAGGTATGAGTTTACAGAGAAGTCCGCAGAAGAACTGGTGTTGGAATCATCTTTCAAACCGCACGATATATTTTCTGTGCATGCACTTACCCTTGGAGCGAATTATGACCTGTTAGAATTTAGGAAAACCAAGATTGCAGCCGGTGGGCAATGGAGTATTTACACTGCCCCTGAATCGTTGAATACTATTTATGGCAAAAAACCTATGGCAGTTCAGGTATACCTTAGAATATATCCAACATTAATGAGAATGAACATGAAGCAACCTTAGCGTTATTATTGTTAAATAAAACACTTTTATGAAAAAACATGAAACGGCAACGCATCATCATGGAGAAAACAGCATGATGGGTATTATGCAGGATATGAGCAATAAAATGGGATCAATGCAGATGAAAGGCGATGTGGATCATGATTTTGCTGATATGATGATCGTGCACCACCAGGCGGCAATAGACATGGCACAACAGCAAATAAATTCAGGACACAACGATACACTCAAAAAGTTTGCAAGAAAAATAATCGAGGATCAGAGTAGGGAAATAAGAGAGTTGGAGCAATGGTTGAAGCAGTCGCATTAAACCTATTGATTTAGTTATTTTAAAAAGATATGTTATGGCGCACCCAAATAGTCAGAAGCATAAGAAATATACTTGTCCTATGCACCCTGAAGTGCAGAGTGATCAACCAGGTAATTGCCCGAAATGTGGAATGAAGTTGGTTGAAAAAGATAAAAAGACAAAACTCAAAAGAAATCACAGGTAATTATTCACCTAAAAAGTACAATCATGGCACACGAACAAAACAGGGAATTACTCAATGCGCTGAGTGAATGCGCAGCAGAATGTAATCATTGTGCAACAGCCTGCCTTGAAGAGCAGGATGTCAAAATGCTGGCCAAGTGCATCAAACTGGATCTTGATTGTGCCGGTATTTGTCAGTTGGCCGCCTCGTATGTAGCCAGAGGATCAGATCATGCCCATCACTTACTGAAAGAGTGCGCAGAAATATGCGAAGCCTGTGCCCAGGAATGTGAAAAACATGTAGCGCATGGTATGGAACATTGCCGGACCTGCGCAGAGGCTTGCCGCAGGTGCGCGGAAGCATGCTTGCAAACGGCCTAAATATCGGATGGAGAAATATTAAGCCTGGCGGACAGTACCCTGTTCGCCAGGCTCAGGGTTGTCTTTATTTTCACCTTTATTATCTCTGGTGCACTCGGCGGGACAGACTTGCAGGGGGAAGGAGGACCAGCCCACGAGCATTGATTTTGAGTTAAAAGAGGGGTAAAAGCCTTAAAATATAAAACAAAGCGAAAATTTTATAACATAATTAATAAAAATTACCTCTACATTTGTCTTGAATGAAAAAGTTCATTGTCTGCATATTAGCTTTTCTGTACATCGGCTCTTCAACCGGGGCAACTGTGCACATGCATTACTGCATGGGCAAGCTGGTTGAACAGGGGCTTTGGCATGGGAAAGCAAAAAAGTGCGGCAAATGTGGCGCAAAAGAAAATAGTTCATGCAAGAAAAAGTGCTGCAAAGATGAACATAAGCTGGTAAAGCTGGATAATGACCATAAAAATACTGAATCAGCTTTTAAACTCATGGTGTTTGCATCGCTTGTGACACCAGTCAATTTTACTGAACTCCCACAGGTGCAAATTACTTCCATCACTCAGGAGTTTCCTGTAAACAATGCACCGCCCCGAAGTCGTAAGGTTCTACCATATATTTTCCTTTGTACATTCCGCATTTGATCTCCTGCTGAGGGCGTGTAGCATAATTTATTTTTCCTTCAAACATTGCAAGTAACGCCCGCAATCACCTCACTTAGTTAGTATTGTTTTTCTAACACAAAAATGCCCATCTATGTTAGTGGCAAAACGCACTGCATTGGCAGTGGCCTTTTCAGCAATCCTGTTGATTGTACTCATTATTTCCTGCAGAAAGCAAAAAATACCAGGTATGTCAATGGAAGATAAACAAATTGATTACCCGGCAGCCTATGTCGTCAATGGGGAAAGCAGTACTATTTCTGTTATTGACCTCGATAAAAACACCGTCACAGAAACCCTGGAATTAATGGAGACGGACAATGAAATGGTCATGTGGCCGCATCACCTGTCTTTATACAGCATTTTTGATATGCACCGCCTCGCCATTGGCGTGCCGGGAATGGATCTGAGCGCAGGCCATTCCGGTGGCATGAATGATATGAAAGGCAAGGTCCTGATAATGGACGCTGTTAAGGGGAAAATATTGAAAACGGTGAACTTGCCGGTATCTAATCACAATGCCATGTACTCTCCCAATGGCCGTGAAATATGGGTATCTCAAATGGAAATGAACGGCAAAGTGCTCGTTTATGATGGTCAAACCTATGCTTTGAAAAATACCATAGCCGTAGGTATGGAACCTGCTGAAGTCAGCTTTTCCGCCGACGGCTCGAAAGCCTACGTAGCCAACGGAGGAGACAACACTGTTTCTGTCATTGATCCTGTAAACAAAACCATTATAGCCACCATTCCTGTGGGCGCTGAACCTGTGGGCGCGTGGGTAGGCTATGACGGCAAAATGTATGTGGACAATGAGGAAGGCAAAACGATCAGCGTTGTTGATGTGTCTACCAATGCGGTCCTCCAGACTCTTGATTTAGGATTTATGCCCGGCAGTGCTGCACATAACGCTGCCAAAAAAGAGCTGTGGGTAACAGACCCGGATAATGGCAAGGTACACTACTGGTCCTGGGATGGGTCCGGTAACCAGTGGACCCATGCTGGTAGCTTCAATACAGCCGCAGGAGCGCATGCCGTTGCCTTTACGGCTGATGGCAATAGGGCCTACGTCACTAATCAAATGGCCGCCTCTGTTTCTGTGATCAATGTAAATAACCATTCAAAAATAAAAGACATTTCGGTAGGGAAAAAGCCAAACGGAATTGTATTGAAACCATAATTTTTAATTACTTAAAAGAATTGAACAATGAGAACCTTAGTATTTCTTTTTATGACCGTCATTACTTCGTTAACACATCAATCTGTTCTGGCGCAGGATTCCAAAACAGAAACCTTTAAAGTGTATGGCAACTGTGGGATGTGTAAAAAAAGGATTGAAAAGGCTGCCGTCGGTGAGGGCATAGCAAAAGCAGACTGGAACGTGGAGACAAAAATAATGACCATCACCTACGATCCTTCCAAAACCACCAATGCCGCCATCCAGAAAAAAATCGCTGCTGTTGGACATGATACAGAAAAAGAAAAAGCATCTGATTCCGTATATAATAAATTACCTGGATGCTGCCTGTATGACAGAAGCAAGGCTGATAAACAAGCTGATCATTCTGGCCATCAGCATTAATTAACAACTTAAAAGATTATTATGAAAAAGTTATTTTTTGTTTCAATAGCTATAGCATCACTCGTGTTTGTTGCTTGCAACAATAGCGACAATAATAAACAGGCAGAGAACCATGATATGGATTCAATGAAAAAAGATTCAGCCGGTCAAACCTCATCGGTGGAAGACAAAGATATTAAGACAGTAGCCGTGGCTTATACCAATGTTGATCCTAAAATAGCGGCATCAATAAAGGAAATAGTTGACCATTATCTGCATATCAAAAACGCTTTGGTAAGTGACAACAGCGAAGAAGCCGCCAGAGGAAGTGAAGCCATGTCTTCTGCTTTAGCCAAGATAGACAAATCGGCGTTCACCCCGGAACAGAAAAAAATATATGAGGAAAACGAAGCGGATCTGAAGGAGCACGCCGAACACATCAGTAAAAGCAAGATAGATCATCAACGCGAACACTTTTCCATGATGAGCGAGGATGTGTATGCTTTAACTAAGGCTTTCGGCGGTGGGAAAACACTTTACCATGATCACTGTCCGATGTATGACGATAACAAAGGGGCCTTGTGGTTAAGCGAAACCGTGGAGATCAAAAACCCTTATTACGGCAGTAAAATGCCGAAATGCGGCAAGGTGGAAGAAAAAATCCAGTAAATGACCAGTCTTCTCAATGATAAACATGCGTGCCCTTAAAAAAATAGCGTGGGGTTTATTGATCGTTCTTGTTTTATTACAGTTTATTCCACGAAGTGTAAACAAGAGTGAGAAAACAACACCTGCGGATATAGCAAACAATTACCAGGTTCCGGTTCAGGTACAGTTGCTATTAAAAAAAGCGTGCTATGATTGCCACAGTAATAATACCCGCTACCCGTGGTATGCCGATCTACAGCCATTTCGGTTGTTATTAGACCAACACGTAAGGGATGGAAAGGAGGAATTAAATTTTAGCGAGTATGGAAGTTATTCAAAAAAAAGACAGTTCAATAAACTCAGGTCAATCGGTGAATCATTGGAGAAAGGAACTATGCCGCTCAAATCGTACCGCATCATGCATGCAGATGCGCGGCTAACTGAAGCAGAGAAAGCCGTAGTACTCAAATGGGTTGAAGATACACGCAGGCTGATCAAAGAAGGTAAAGAATAAAACCATCTTATAAAATTAATTATGGTTCATAAAATAATAGAATGGTCACTTAAAAACCGATTCATTGTACTGGTGCTGTCCGGCGGGCTATTTGTATGGGGTTTCTTTTCGGTAAAGAAAAATCCGATTGATGCAATCCCTGATTTATCCGAGAACCAGGTGATCGTATTTACAGAATGGATGGGCAGAGGGCCGCAACTAATAGAAGACCAGGTAACTTATCCGCTGGTCACGAATCTGCAGGGGCTTCCGCGTATTAAATACGTACGGGGAACTTCCATGTTCGGTATGAGCTTTATTTATGTCATTTTTAATGATGATGTGGATATTTACTGGGCCAGAGAAAGGGTATTGGAAAGGTTGAGTACCATTACAAGAACTTTACCCACCGGCGTCACACCACAATTAGGTCCTGATGGAACCGGCGTAGGTCATGTTCTTTGGTATACACTCGATGCCCCCAACATGGATTTGGGAGAACAAAGAGCCTTGCAGGACTGGTATATCAAATTTGCTTTACAGAATGTGGAAGGTGTCAGCGAGATTGCTTCATTTGGTGGATTTCAAAAGCAATACCAGGTTACTGTTGATCCAAATAAATTACTGTATTATAAATTGTCAGTTCCCGAAGTTATTAACGCAATCCGGTCAAACAATAATGAATCGGGCGGAAGAAAATTCGAGTTAAGCGATATAGGATATATTATTAAAACATCCGGTTACCTTAAATCACTGCAGGAGATTGAAAATATACCAGTCAAAAACCAAAGCAGCATTCCTATTCGGGTAGCAGATGTGGCAACCGTACAAATGACCGGTGAAACGAGGCTGGGTATATTCGATCAGGATGGTCAGGGTGAACGTGTTGGCGGGATCGTGGTCATGCGTTATGGCCAAAATGCAGCGGCCGTCATTGATAAAGTAAAAGCCAAAATGCAGGAGGTGGCAAAAGGGTTCCCTGAAAAAGTAAAATTCGATATTGTCTATGATCGCGGCGAGTTAATTACAGAATCCATTGATTCTATAAAAAGAACGCTTATTGAAGAAATGATTGTTGTTTCTTTAGTCGTGATCATCTTTCTTTTTCATTGGCGCAGTGCTTTAAGCATTATTATACAAATCCCCATTACACTGGCTGCCAGTTTTATACTGTTAAATGCCTTCGGCATTTCCTCCAATATCATGTCACTTACCGGTATTGCACTGGCCATAGGTGTAATCGTCGACAACGGCATTATCATGAGTGAAAACGCTTATAAACACTTGTCAGTACGATATGAAGCCTGGTTAAAACAAAATAAACAATCGGAGTAGTTATGAATTGGTTCAAAAAGAAAAATAAAAAAACAGCAACCTGGATTTCCGAAGAAGAACGGTTAAAAATAATCGAACAATCCAGTAAGCAGGTATCACGGGGTGTTTTTTTCGCCACAGTGATTATTATTACCTCCTTTCTGCCCGTATTCATGTTGACAGGACAGGAAGGTAAACTATTCCACCCGTTGGCCTATACCAAGACATTCATAATGATTGTGGATGCTTTGTTGGTAATCACACTCGCGCCTGTACTGATCTCCTTTTTCATGAAAGGCAAATTCAGGCCGGACCATGCCAACCCGGTTAACAGGATTTTGGAAAGGATCTATGAACCCATCATAAGAACTGTTTTGAAATGGCGAAAAACAACTTTGGCCATCAATATCATAGCATTGGTAATCACTATTCCTTTGCTGAAAAGCCTGGGAACTGAGTTTATGCCACCACTCGATGAACAGAGCATTTTGTTTATGCCTGTTACTTTACCTGATGTGTCCAACGCAGAGGCAAAGCGCATTTTGCAGGTTCAGGATAAAATTATCAAATCGGTTCCCGAGGTAGATAAAGTTCTGGGAAAAGCTGGCCGGGCCAGTACTGCCACCGACAATTCCCCCATCAGCATGATTGAGACGATTATCATGCTGAAACCGAAATCTGCCTGGCGGCCTGGTCTCACCAAAAAAGATATTGTTAACGAACTGGACGCCAAATTACAGATACCTGGTGTCGTCAATGGCTGGACACAACCCATCATCAACCGCATTAACATGCTGGCTACGGGCATCCGTACTGATGTAGGCGTAAAAGTATATGGGCAGAACCTGGATAGCATCGCATCTGTATCAGAACGGGTAAAAAAAGTACTGGAAGGAACAAAAGGTATTGCTGATCTCTATGTAGAACCGGTGACCGGGGGAAAGTATCTTACCATAAACGTTCGCCGGGCAGATTTAAGCCGTTACGGTTTAAATGTTGATGATGTTAACCAAACCGTTGAAACTTCGTTGGGAGGATCAACGATAGGAAATACCATCGAAGGAAGGCAACGTTTTTCTATAGCAGTTCGCCTGGCGCAGGAATATCGAAACAGCGTGGAACGTATTAAACGCATTCCGCTGGTAAGCCCGGCATTTGGAGAAATCCCCCTATCTGCCGTGGCAGACGTAGCTTTTGAAGATGGCCCGCCGATGATCAATTCAGAAAATGCTATGTTAAGAGGCGCAGTTTTATTTAACGTCCGTGACCGGGACCTGGGTAGTACGGTAACAGAAGCCATTCAAAAAATGAGCCAGGCCAAAGGCGTATTGCCACAGGGATACTACCTGGAATGGAGCGGGCAATATGAGAACCTGATACGTGGCCAGCAGACCCTGCTGTGGATAGCGCCCATTGTATTGGTGATCATTTTCTTTTCTCTCTATTTCGCCTTTCATTCAATACGCGAAGCCTTTTTAAGCCTGATCACTGTGCCATTCGCCTTAATTGGTGGAGCTTATATGATCTGGATATGGGGCGCCAATCTTTCCGTTGCAGTAGCCGTGGGGTTTATCGCTTTATTCGGTATAGCCGTGGAAACAGGTATTGTGATGGTTATTTACCTCAACGATGCCATGAAACAATTGGTTACAGAAAAAGGTAATTCCAGCGGGACTATTACCAGGGAAGATCTTCGCCAGTATGTTATCCATGGCGCTGCCAAACGGCTACGTCCCAAACTAATGACGGTATGTGTATCCTTATTCGGGCTGGTACCTGTTCTATGGGCCAGTGGTGTTGGTACAGATGTTATGAAACCTATTGTATTACCCATGATAGGCGGTGTACTTACTTCTTCCACCCATATATTACTGGTAACGCCGCTGATATTTTTAATGACAAAGGAATATGAATTACGGAAGTATGGAAAACTTGAAATCCATGAGACAGGGCATTAAATATATTCTCTTAGTAATCCTGCTGGCTCCTTTGCAATTATTGGCGCAGCAGCCGACCATTTTACCGCTGGATACTATTCTGCAAAGAATAGACAGAAATAATGTATTGCTACAGTCTTATGGCCTGAAAGCAGAAAGTTATAAATACAGTGCTGAAGCAGCAACCGGCTGGATGGCTCCCATGGTGGGCGTAGGAACTTTCATGACGCCTTATCCCAATCAAATCATTATGGATGGCAGGGACAGAGGAAACCTTATGCTGGCCATCGAACAGGACATACCCAATACGGCAAAGTTAAATGCCAAAAAGAAATACATCGCCTCCCAGGCAAACGTGGAAAGAGCCAACCGGGATATAACCCTGAATGACTTCAAAGCCCAAGCCAAACGACTTTACTTCAACTGGCTGGTGGCAGCACAACGGGTAAAAGTGTTGCAGGAGAATGAACGGATCATGGTCATGATGAAAAAGATTGAAGAAGTACGTTATCCCTACAACCAGTCTCAGTTAGGCAGTGTATTTAAAGCCGATGCCCGCATAGAGGAGAATCGCAACATGATCCGCATGCAGGAAGGTACTATTGCAAAGGCAAGGGCCTGGCTCAACAGCCTGATGAATATGCCGGGTAATGAAGTCTTTGAGATTGATTCCTTATACCAGCCCGTTTTCGCTCCTTTAGCGTCTTATGATACCACTATGTTAGCCTCTGTACGGAAAGATGTTTTTAAAATGAATGAAAGCATCCGATCCATGCAATTAAACATTGTGAGCATGCAGAAAGAAAAGAAACCGGACTTCCGTATCCGATTTGACCATATGTATCCCCTCGATGCAGCCATGCCCACTGCATTCAGCGTGATGGGCATGGTATCTATACCCATTGCTCCCTGGGCTTCCAAAATGTACAAAAATGAAGTTAAAGCCATGCAGTATAATATACAGGGCATGGAAAAAGAACGGGCGGCTATGCTCCAGGAAACGCAGGGCATGCTGTATGGAATGCAGTACGAAATCCAATCTATGCAAAAACGCATTACTGCCATGGAGGAAAAGATTATTCCCGCCCTTAAAAAAACATTCGATGCCAATTTCCTGGTATACCAGGAAAATAAAATACAGTTGCCTGCTGTCATTGACGCATGGGAAGCGCAAACGATGATGCAAATGAATGTGCTGGATGAAAAATTGAAACTATACGAAATGATTGTGGATTATGAGAAAGAATTATATCGTTAAAATACTGGCAGTATCACTGCTGGCATCATTAAGCCTGTTTTCCTGCAAAGACAAGGCAGGCGGTCAGTCTTCTCATGCCGGCCACAAGCAGGCCCAACAATATACCTGCCCCATGCACCCCCAGGTGATCAGGGATCAACCCGGAACCTGCCCCATCTGCGGAATGGAACTGGTATTGAAAGATTCCAATAAGGAATTAGTCGTTGACAGCAGTGTAACCATGCTTACCAAACCTACCAATGAACAGGTGATCGCCAGCGTTCCTGCTATCAAAGCCGAAACCGGTACCCGCATCAGTTCAGTGGAAGTAAGTGGTAGGATCACCTATGATACCCGCAATCAAACCAGCCTGGCCAGCCGGGTAAGCGGGCGCATCGAAAAATTATTGGTTAAATACAATTATCAACCGGTAAGGAAAGGACAACTGATCATGGAGATTTATTCACCGGACCTGGCTGCCGTCCAGCGTGAATTGCTATTTGTGGCCAACAGCAGCCCAGAAATGCTGGCAGGTGCCAAACAACGATTGATATTATTGGGCATGCCTGCTAATCAGGTTGAACGGGTGATCAAAACAGGTAAAATTTTGTACCGCGTTCCGGTATATAGTAATGCGGATGGATATATACTGGACCAAGCAGCGCTCACTTCTTCGCCTGCGGCGGTAACCGGCCCAACAATGGGGCAGCCTGTTGCGGGAGGAAGTGGTATGGAGGGAATGGGTAGCGGCAGTTCTACCGGCAATACTTCGGTTACGCAGCCAGTAACTACTCCTACTGCTGTTATGATCCGCGAAGGTCAATACGTAAATGCCGGTCAGACAGTATTTACTATCTACCAGACCACTAACCTGGTCGCAGAATTTGCATTCCTGCCATCATTGTCCCCGCAC
Source organism: Paraflavitalea sp. CAU 1676 (assembly GCF_029223285.1). Lineage (GTDB taxonomy): Bacteria > Bacteroidota > Bacteroidia > Chitinophagales > Chitinophagaceae > Paraflavitalea. The sequence goes on from NZ_JARHUJ010000003.1 coordinate 179,303, forward strand.
TTAAAAAAAGGACAAAAATTGTTGTTCTTCCCGGCAGGAAACAAAACCGCCATTCAACCCGCCCGTCTAGGTTTAATAGAACCTGTGTTTCGCAATGGGCAGAACTTCCTGATAGGAAGAGTTTATCTGGAAAAAAACAATTTACAGGTTGGGCAATTGCTTACGGGTATTATCCCGGTTGTTTACACCGGGAATTGGTGGCTACCTAAAAGGGCTGTCTGGCGGTTAGGCACGAAGTCAGTTGTGTTCAGGAAAAATAATGGTCTGTATACCCCTATGGACATACAAACCGGAATAGAATCGGAAGGTTTTATTCAAATTATTACTGATGTAGCAGGTTGGCAGATAGCTTCCAACGCAGCTTATCTCGTGGATAGCGAAAGTTTCATAAAAGTAAATGGTAAAGCCAAACAGTAGTATATGGAAAGAAAACGCTTTATAAAGACCTTGGCTATTTTTGCTATGGCACCACTGCTTGTTTTAGAAGCGTGCAAAGAGGGTAATAATAATGCGGTACAACAGGTGAAGGCGGATCAGACATACACCTGTCCCATGCATCCGCAGATCGTCCAAAACAAACCGGGAACTTGCCCCATTTGCGGGATGGACCTGGTGCCCTTCGATAAAAATAATAAAGATGCTTTCCTGACCCTCAGTGAAAGCCAGGTATCGCTGGCGAATGTAACTACTATGACCATTGGTGCAGGTGCATTGTCTAATGTAAAACAGTTAAATGGCAGACTTGCTACAGATCCTCAAAAAACAGTAGTCATATCTACCCGGGTACCTGGCAGGATTGAAGCATTGTACGTAAGGGAAACGGGTGTCAAAGTAAACAAAGGCCAACCCTTGTATAAAATTTACTCTGAACAGCTCGCCACTTTACAACAGGAATACTTGCTGTCAGCCGCGCAAGCCCGGCAATTCCCGGAAGATGCCCGTTTTCAACAAATAGAGAAAGCTGCCAGGCAGAAACTGGGACTGTATGATCAATCAGAAGCACAAATCAATCAATTATTGCAGGCTCAAAAGATAAGTCCTTATGTAACCTATTATGCACCCAGCAGTGGTACCGTAGCAGAACTCACTATTGCGGAAGGACAATATGCCGCAGAAGGTAGTGCCCTTATGAAGCTCGAAGGCTATGGAGAATTATGGGTAGAAGCGGATATTTACCCATCCGAGGCAGGTAGCCTCCGTGTGAACCAGGCCGTTCAGGTCATTGTAGCCGGTTGGGAAAACAAACCCCAAACCATGACCATTCAATTTATCAATCCTTCTCTTCAAAGCGGTAGCCAGTTACTACAGGTTCGGGGGACTATTGCCAATCCCGGCAACCAGTGGCAACCAGGACAGCAGGTAAATATCCTGTTACCAGTTAAGGCCAAAACCGATGCGCTTACATTACCTGTAGATGCAGTGATCAGGGACGGAAAAGGAGCGCATGTCTGGATCGAAACAGCGAAAGGCAAATTTGAGCCCCGCAAAGTAGTTACCGGTATGGAAAATTTTGAATCAGTAGAAATTATTGAGGGATTAGAAGCAGGCGATACAGTAGTTATCACGGGGGCCTATTTGCTATATAGTGAATTTATACTAAAGAAAGGTGCTGATCCGATGGCAACACATCAACATTAAAAACAACCTGAATATTTACCTAAAAATTAAAACATGAAACAGTTTCTTAAAGTGGTTATTCCTGCATTTTCCGTACTATTTATTGCCGCCTGCGGTGATGGAAATTCCAATGGCAATACCGATAACAAGGATAGCGCAAGCCACACCGGCCATGATGAAATGAAAATGGAAGAAGGCAAAACGTCCTCACCAGCAGTAAAGTTGAAAGACGATAAACTCAATGCTGTTTATCAGCATTATGTACACCTGACAACTGCCCTGACCAATGGGGATATGGCCGAAGCCAAAGTTGCCAGCAATGCCATCGAAGCAGGAGCAAAAGAGATTCCAGGAGCAGAAACAGTTGTCTCCAATGCTACAAAAATTACTGCAGCAACAGACATTGAAGTGCAGCGAACTGCTTACTCTACTTTGAGTAATGATTTTATCGCCCTTGTAAAGAAGTCAGGTCTTAATTCCGGTGAACTGTATGTGGATTACTGCCCAATGGCTTTGAATGATAAAGGAGCTTCCTGGATCAGCCCCAACAAAGAAATCAGAAACCCTTACTTCGGTGAAAAAATGATGACGTGCGGAGAGGTAAAAGAAACTATTAAATAAACGTCTTACCGCTAAACAACATTCAATATGTTTCAATCAATTTCTGTATCCAGGCTCTGGCTGGTAATTATTTTGCTGAGCGGAACTTTGGAATTACAGGCACAAAAAGAGGCGGTTTGTTACAACCCCAACCTAATGAAAGACACGAGTAAACGGAGCATTAAATCCGCCGCTGTTGGGGTAATTAGTCTTGATTCTGTTAAGATCAATTATCACTCGCCGGGTGTCAGAGGCAGGATAATTTGGGGTGGGTTGGTGCCTTATGACGAGGTCTGGGTAACGGGTGCCCATGATGCAACCACCCTTGAAGTAGCCCATCCCTTTATTGTAGGCGGAAAAGAGATCCCTGCCGGCAAGTATGCTTTATTCACCATTCCTGGTAAAAAAGAATGGACGGTGATCATCAACTCAAAATGGCAGCAACACCTTGCCACAGAATATGATCAGAAAGAAGATCTGATAAGAATTAAGGTCAAACCAATAAAACATGCACTGACGGAACGATTACAGTATTTTATAGTACCGGGTAAAGGCAATACAGGTAGGATTGCTGTGGCCTGGGAAAAATTACGTATTGAATTTCCCATCACAGTTAAAGGTTAAAGTACTGGTTCCCAATTATCCACCATAAATAGCCGATTATGAACCATGAACACCATCATCATCGTGGCGAACCGAAATCAAAACAAGCGCATGACCATCATGTCCATGCAGAAATGCAGCAATCCAGCAAGCAACAGCACAACCAAGCCGACCATCAGATGCACGATGAACATGCAGGTCATCATACGGAAGGTTTTCTGAAACGGTTCTGGATTTGCCTGGTTGTTACCATTCCTGTTTTACTGTTATCCCACATGATCCAGCAATGGCTGGGCTTTACATTCACCTTTACGGGAGATAAATATGTCCTGTTAGGTTTAAGCAGTTTTATCTTTTTCTACGGAGGCTGGCCCTTCCTGGTTGGCTTGGTTCGGGAACTAAGATGGGGCAATCCAGGCATGATGACACTGGTGGCCGTTGCTATAACTACCGCTTATGTGTACAGCGTAGCAGTTGTTTTTGGTTTACCCGGCATGGACTTCTTTTGGGAACTGGCGACCTTGATTGATATCATGTTATTAGGCCATTGGTTGGAAATGAAATCGCAGATGGCCGCTTCCCAGGCTTTAGAATCGCTGGTTGCCTTGTTACCCGCAGTAGTTCATGTGGAACGGGACGGAGCAGTCTTAGATATTCCATTAAAAGAATTGGAGAATAAGCAGGTTGTTATGGTGAAACCTGGCGAAAAAGTTCCAGCCGATGGCCATATATTGGAAGGAACATCTTATGTAAATGAAAGTATGTTGACCGGGGAAAGTGTACCGGTAAAGAAAGAAAAAGACGATAAAGTAATCGGAGGAGCTATCAACGGTGATGGCGTACTAAAGATTGAAATAACCGGCGCTGGAAGCGATAGTTATCTCAACAAGGTGATTAATATGGTTCAGTCGGCACAGGGCACAAAATCTAAGACCCAAAACCTAGCCAACAAGGTCGCCAAATGGTTAACAATTGTGTCGATCAGTATAGGAATCATTACATTTATTGTCTGGCTCTCTGCTGGCAGGGAGTTATCTTTTGCGCTGGAACGGATGGTAACTGTAATGGTGACGTCCTGCCCCCATGCACTTGGGGTGGCGATCCCTTTGGTAGTAGCTATTTCAACTACCTTATCCGCTGTTCACGGCTTATTGATCCGTAACCGTACTGCGTTTGAAAATGCAAGAAAACTAACGACCATCATTTTTGATAAGACGGGAACACTGACTAAAGGCACTCACGAGGTTCAGCAAATCATCCCCCTTAATGGGCAATACACACCTGAGCAGTTGTTGCAATATGTGGCGGCTATCCAACAAAACTCTGAACACCATATTGCTCATGGGATCATCCGCCGGTTGAAACAGCAAAACCTCGAACTCTGGAAATCCAATGACTTTCAGTACATGCAGGGCATAGGCGTTTCCGGCATTGTAAACGGAAAAAAAGTGGTAGCTGCGGGTCCCAATTACTTTACCCAGCAAAAAACAAATGTTCCTGCGATCCCTGAAGGAATAGATCAAACTACAGATACTGTTATCTTCGTATTGATTGATGATACCCCGGTTGGCGTCATCACCCTTGCAGACAGCATACGTGAAACTGCCGCAGAAGCCATTGCAACGCTTAAGCAAATGAACATAAAGTCCTTCCTGTTAACCGGCGACAATGAGAAAATAGCTGCTGCGGTAGCACAAAAGTTGCAAATGGATGGTTATCTAGCCAATGTTCTACCACACGAAAAACAAAGCAAAGTCAAAGAGTTCCAGGACAAAGGAGAGATCGTAGCGATGACAGGTGACGGAGTAAACGATGCACCCGCATTGGCCCAGGCTGATGTCGGGATTGCCGTAGGCTCAGGAACGGATGTAGCCGCAGAAACTGCAGATATTATTTTAGTGAATAGTGATCCGAAAGACGTTGTACAGATGATCGCTTTTGGCAGGGCTACTTACAGAAAAATGATTCAAAATCTGTTTTGGGCAGTCGGATACAACGTGATAGCGATCCCTCTGGCAGCGGGCATATTGTATCCAACATTTATGCTTAGCCCTGCCATGGGAGCTGTTTTGATGAGTTTAAGCACCGTGGTTGTTGCCATTAATGCTAGCTTTCTGAAAATAAAGAATAAATCATAGAATGAAGTATGCGTAATATAGTCTTGATGCTTTTAATCGTGGCAGGAAGTTGTAAGGAGCCGGTTAAAGAAAAACAAATAATCCCACAGGACAAGAAGGCGACCATCAAAGTGAGATTAACTGACCTCAATGATACCCCCATAAACCTTGATGAGTTTAAAGGCAAGACGGTTTTCCTCAATTTCTGGGCTACCTGGTGTAAACCTTGTATTCAGGAAATGCCCTCTATCGCAAAGGCGCAACAGTTACTCGGCAAAAAGGATGTTATATTTTTACTGGCCTCCAACGAAACGTCCGACCAGATCAACGAATTCACAAAAGAACATAAATATGATTTAAAATACGTTCGATTAATTAACCTTGAGGAATTGAATATGGAAGGTTTGCCAACAACTTACATATTTAATTCAAAAGGAGAACTGGCCTTTTCTGAAACGGGCTACCGCAAATGGGATGACACAAGTAACATCGAGATGATCTTAAAAATAAACAACCAAAAATGAGAAAATTACTCCCAATAATCTTACTTACTACGCTACTCACATCCTGTGCATCGGAAGCCGATAAGAAAAAAACAGAAGATTCCTTGCAACTTGAGAAAATGCAATCCCCAGCAGATTCCGCAAGTGCTGAGCCCTATCTTTTTACTGATAAAAATGGGGTGGCTTATCTTTCCTGGATTGCCAAGGAGGCTGAGAAAAGTACGTTAAAATATTCCGTACTAAAAGGTGGAACATGGAGCGAACCTTCGATAATTGCTTCCGGAATTGATTGGTTTGTAAATTGGGCTGATTATCCACTATTAGCCGCTGATGGAAATAGCAGTCTGATATCACATTTTTTAGAAAAAAGCGAAAAAGGAACCTACAACTATGATGTAAAGATTACCACCTCTTCGGACCAGGGAAAATCGTGGAGCCAGCCGGTGGTCATCCATGATGATAAGAAAAAAGCGGAGCATGGATTTGTTTCTATTGTTCCATATGGAGAAAATTATTTTATATCCTGGTTAGATGGAAGAAATGCGACAACAGCCGCACCTCAAGAGCATCACAGTGGGCATCAGGGGACGATGACTATCCGCGCTGCAATTGTTGACAAGAGCGGAAAAAAGTTAAACGAATGGGAACTGGACAGTCGTGTATGCGATTGTTGTCAGACAAGTGCAGCCATCACCGCCACCGGCCCCGTTGTTGTTTATCGCGACAGATCTGATAACGAAATCAGGGATATGTCAATTGTTCGACTGGTAAATGGACAATGGACAGCCCCCAACACCATCTTTGCCGACAATTGGAAAATTGAAGGCTGCCCGGTGAATGGTCCACGTATTGCCGCAATAGGAAATAACCTCGCCGTAGCATGGTTTACTTCACCCGAAAAGAATGCACAGGTAAAGGTTGCTTTTTCCAAAGATGGAGGTGCTACGTTTTCTACCCCGGTAAAAATAGACGACGGCCAGGCCATAGGCCGCGTGGATATTGAACTCCTGGATGAAAAAACGGCAATGGTGAGTTGGATGGAAGGTGCTGCGATAAAAGCGGCCAAAGTTTATAGTGATGGTAAAAAAGATTCTTCTTTAATCATTGCCTCTTCATCAGAATCACGCTCAAGCGGATTTCCACAGATGACTAAATGGGACAATAAGGTAATTTTTGCGTGGACGGACGACAAAGAGAAGAAGATTAAGGTTGGTACCCTTATTCTAAAATGAATTGAATTAAACTACCGTGAATTAATTTCAATAGACATCACTAATTACTAATACTAAAACTTAATTACATCAATCATTTCCCTTTTGGATAACACAAGAACCTGGATTGTTTAAAACCTCTTCTAACACGGCATCAATGATATCGAGGGCATCCTGTTTTATAGCCATAAAATCCTTGTAAATATCTTCCTTGCTTTTCTTGCGAAGCTGTTCCAAGGGCTTATAATTTTCCTTCTCTTTTTTTATCCCCGCATGATCATTGATGATCCGGTTATGAAACGCTTTGTACTTAATGGGCTGATCGGGATTATCCGCCATGACGCCGATAAATTCGCCGGAAGACAAACTCGATATGGTACTGGGCGGTACGGATTGCTCCAGTTGTTTGGACCGGGAAATTGAGGTGTCGCCGCTGTTGATGGATATGCTTTCGCGGTCCTGAAAAGATTTGGCAAAACGCTCACTGAGCAACCTCGCGGATTCGCCGCTGACCTGGCCGCTGATGATATTGCCAGCAATGTTGAAGATCGTCTCTGCTTCTTCTTTGGAATAGATCGTCTTCAGCATGCTGTAATCCTGTACAGCAATCACGGTGGTGATGTTATTGGATCTGCCGGTAAGGATGGTTGATAATACACTGGTGGCCCTGACCATCCCGAATTCATCGATCACCTGCCCCAGGTCATATTGCCCTGGCTGGTTGACGATCTTATTGATGCGATCAATGTACAGGGACATGATTGGTGCCAGTGCTTCATGGATCTGCGGATTGTTACCGAGGCATAACACCGTGGGATGATCCGGATGATTCAGGTGCAATGAAAAATCATCCCCTGACAGAATATAATACAGCTCCGGTGAAGCGATACGCCCCAGCGGTATTTTAACGGAAGCCATCTGTGAATTCAGCGTTTCCAGTTCGCCATCTGCATATGCCTGGGCAAAAGGATTGATCAGGGTGGCAATCTCGCTATCGGATTGCAGCACCGTAAACAACTTATCGTAGGGTTGATGAATTAGCTCGATGGCATGGGGAATGGTGCAATATGTCCCCCGCTCATACCGGCGCAAAAAACCGATCACCGCAGCCAGTAGGTTAATTGGTGAATCGACAAAAAATTCCCCCTGCCGGTTGCTCCACGTCTTGTTCATAGAAAGCAGTAATGACTTGGCGGCATCGATAGCACTGGAAAGATTAGTTAGCGTTGCCGGATTGATCGGATTACACCGGCAGGACTGCTCGACGTTAGTGAAGTTAATGCAGCGGAAAGTAGTGCCGGGCGGATAATCTTTTTGATGGCGAAGGAAATGATTATAGGTAAGCAGCGTCAGCTCCGGAAACTTCTGGTCGAACACAAAGAGCGCCTGCTTTTTGGCAAGCAGTTGCCGGATCAGGTTTTCGACGACAAAATAGCTTTTGCCACTACCGGCTGAGCCCAATACCAGTATGGAGCGCCGGGCATTGAGAAACGATATCCAAGACCTGCGCTCCTGTCCTTTATAGCGATAGATGGCTGGCAGGTTCAGCGAATACCGGTCTGTCAGCAATCTTTCTTCCTGCGGAAAGCCTTCATCCGGAAATGCCTGGTTGCGTAGCCGCTGCTTCAGGCTGCGGGAAACAATACTACCGCCGGTGATCACAAAAAGCAGTCCGGTGATGGACACACACATATAGCCAATGGCAAGGCCATCAGGCGGCAGCTCCGGCCACCAGAACAGGAAGCCACTGCAGTAGTAAACCACCAGTCCGGTGATCAGGTAAGCAATGCCTGTCCGGTAGTTCGCTTTTTCATCCTTGCGGCCACGAACACCCAGCAACGATAGCAGCAAACATAGTAGTGCGATGGTCTTGGAAAAATTGAACCCTTTCAGCAGTCCGGTCTTGGCCACTTTAGCCAGTAGTTGATCTCCGAAAGTTGAGGTGTACCCCCACTCGCGAAACGCCCCGTAGCAATAGTAGTAAAAATGAATAAAGAGGATCACCAGTGCGATCCATCGGGTGAGGTCTGTCACTTTCTTCAGCCCCTGTTCGTTCTCTCCTGTTCGTAACATACATCATGGTTTTAGTATTTCAATTTCTTTCTGCGGCGTTTGCGCGGATCTGCTTTCAGTTCGGCAGCCATTGCCCCCTGCTGTGTTGATGGTGGTGCATCGGACTTGGAAATAAAATCGCTGGAAAAAGAATGGCTGGCGGTGTGCTGGTCATGCACCTGTTGAGTGGACTGTTTGGTTGCTGGCTTATGTTCTGATGGCTTGGGGTGTACGTGCTGTGTTTGTTGTTGCGGCTGCTGGTTCAGACCGGGATCAGCCTGGCAACGTTGCTGGATCTGATTGGCGCTGTATTGCTTACCCAGATCGCTGCCATTGAACACTGCCTTTTTCTGGTGATCTACATAGGTAACACCGTAGATGACGCCCTGGTCATTCTGGCGCAGTATCATCTGTATATTGTCTTTATGTAGTCGTTCCTGTAGCTCCTTCAAATTAATCGGTGGTTGCTTTTGTAAGGATAGATCGATGGCATTGCGGACACGACGTTTGAATTGTTCGCGTTCCTGTTCCCCCCGTGTGAATTCGTCCTGCAGGTATTTCATGGTGGGTTTGTTATAAAAGTCACTGGCCGGGATCGGAACACCAGCAGGTTTTCCTTTGTCATCAAGCACCTGGTAGTACAATCCGTTATGCTGGTGGGTACGAGACCCTTTGCCGCCCTGATGGGCAACCACATTGTAGTTTTTCAGTACCGCGTTGAGTTCCGTCAAAGAAGTGTATTTGTATTGCTTCAGTATCTGATCGAGCACGTTGGTGATGGCCCTTTTGGTGCCTATTTCAGGAGATTTTCCATATAACAGTTTTCGGGCATTGAGCGGGCTAATTTGGAATTGTCGCTGGCGCTGGTGATCATCAGCACGCACCAGGTTGAACTGTCGTTCGACAGCTTTGCGGGCTATTTCAGAACGATCGCGGCCAATATTGTGTGTTTTGATCCTCTTCCCGTTGGACTGGATATTAGTGGTCACAATGTGCATGTGAGGATGAGAACTATCATTATGCTGATAGACCAGGTATGGCTGATTGCCAAATCCCAGCTTTTGCATGTAGGCATCTGCAATAGCCTTCATCTGCTCTACGGACATACCTTTTTCGGAGGGATGAAAATTCAGGCTGATATGGATGCTGTTGACCTTTGTCCGCTCGTTGAGCTCAGTGAGCTTTTGAAGCGTACCCAGTTTGTCCGTGAAGCTGAGTTGCCCGGTGTCTTTGGCATACCCGGAGGAATGGATCAGCACGGCAGCTCGGGTCTGCTTTTGCGGATCAATCGTGATCTGGGTCTTATGCTCGTTGTACTGAAGAATATGGCGCAACGATTTACCGGGTTTTACTACTGCAACCATGCGTCTGAAATTTTAGCTATGAGGGCCTTGATTTCATCTGCTTTTACGGTGAGAATCCGGATGGCAATTTCATGTTGCGGCAGCCAGGTTTTCAGGTCAGGTACATGCTGCAAAATGTGCAACTTTCTAACCACCTGGTTATAGTTATTAGCGATGGCATTCAGGTCGTTTTTGAGGCCCACCAATTGGGGTATCAGCTCATCGACCGACTGGTTGCGGTGGTACACCGTAACGGGCTTTTGCAGCAGCAATTTGCGGGTATATTCACTCAGGCTACTGCACGTTGTTTGCGCAGATCTGTCCAACAGTTTTTTATACTCTTCCTCGGTAAAGCGGACATTGATCCGCCTGCTCATAATCACTTTTTCGGCTTTCATACGCACATTTCATTTACACAATTCAAAATCAATCATTTAATGCCTTTTTAAAACCGCCCCCGACTTCGGAGGGGTGGCGGCCAGATTCCGTTGGCGTCAGACAACGGTACATCTGGCAGGGCGTGGCGCAGCAGACGCCCTCAATGTTTTTGGTTATCATCCCGGCCCCCGTCTTTATGGGCCCTGTTTTGCAAGACCCGCAGCCAAAGCACCGGTGATACAGTGGTGCTGACCAGGAATGAATCAGGGCTTTTGCTGCATCCTGACAGACTTTCCCTGATGCTGACACCAGGCATTGAGATCGTTGTAGTCCTTGTACAGCTCCCGTTGATCGTTAAACCGGTTGGGATCAAGCGCAAGTGCCGCAGCAGTCATCTTGTTTCCGGTGGTATCATTGTCGAGAAACAGGTTTACCTGCTGGTGCTGTTGCATGCGTGGCAATTGCTGCTCAAAAAAGGAAGCGGAATTCAGGATGAGATAATTGGTAGACTGTTGTGTTTGCGCATCTGTGATAGCCTTATGGGACAGAAAGTCAAAGAAGCCCTCAAATACGGCTACCCGGTCAGCTTCCTGATCGATAAAGGTGCTGGCCTTGGGAGAACTCGATGCTTTGATGTACTGGTTGCGCAGCTCATAGCCGCCCTGGTCGTTGCGGAATCCCAGCGCATAATAGTTTTTATCCCGCAGGCTATAGTTGACTTCCTGCAGGAATTGCTGCGCCAATGGAAGCGGGATACGCCGGTCGCGCAGGTACTTAATGAGCGGCAGAGAATGGATAGGCTTTACGGCATTGATCTTAATGCTGTCCTCCTGCTCCTGTGCTGCTTTGGATGATTTTTGGTGATGCGTCACCGGCTTCTGTCCGGGCCCATCCAGCCGGTGCAGAAAATCGCTGACCGTCTGCTTGTGAAAGGCTACACCGAAGTCAATAATATTGCCCCCTTTGCCTTCCCCGAAATCATACCATTTGTTCATCAGTCTGTTGACTTTGAAGGAGGGCGTTTTCTCATCATGTAAGGGCGAATGATACCAGTACTGGTTGCCGCTCACACGCTGGGGTTTAAAACCCAGTCTGGTCAGGTAGTCCACGAGGTCTAATTTTTTCGCATCCCGGATATTCATACTTCACAGTTTCATGATCACCATCCCGGTGTTGGTACGAAACTATGAAACACGACCGCATGCTGGTAGACCACTGCCTATAAGGATACAGGTGAAAATAGATCCAGCGCGACTACCAGCTTACTTTTACCAGGACAATCAAATGTGTTATCAAAAAAACTGTGTGTATGCTCAATCAAAAAGATGTTGCGATGGTGTATGAAATGATGCTGGCCTCTCCGGGCATGAACGACAATGTAAAGATTGGTCTGACCCTACCACGAAAAACAGTGCTGGTACTGACGAAAGTTTTTGAAGCTGGCATAGGCGCCAAAGGCGAAGGCGATAAAGCGGGATTGCTGGCGATGGTAGACGACCAGATGTTCCATGAACTGGCGGAGATTAACGCAGAGCTGTTACAGAAAGCAGGGTTGAAAGACATGAGTGAGCGGATCAATTCATTGCTAACAAAGCAAGGATCATGACAGGCAATGTGCTGTCCTGGAAACAGGCGCTTGCTATGGGTTATGCACCCCGGCAGTATGAGTATCTGCACGGCTCGCTTCCAGTAGACCCTTTTATCGCGGTGCTGGATTTCAAAATATGGGCGCAGAAAGTGCTGGCCATTAACGGTTACTTTACCCTGGAAGATGGCGGTCAGAAAATCCAGCTATCGGTGTACCTGTCTGCTGAGCAAACTTACCGGATCGGAAAAGACCAGATTGACTTTTTCCGCTGCCAAACCGGTTGCCGGTATTTGTTGCAGACAAAGATATCTAAAACAGGTAAGCTGATCTTAAACGACATTACCCCTGTTCAATAGAACTGCCTCGCATGCCATTTTAAGAACCGGCGATAAAAGCATTGCCAGTCATTCCCTGCACCAAGCTGCTGCCCCTCAGGGCAGCAGCTTTTTTGCCAATCAACCGGCAGAAACTAAAACAGGGTAAGCTGTGGGCTCAGGGCTCCTTCTGGTGGGGCTTCGAGATTGCAGACAGCCACCGATATGTTGTCATGGATCAGGACGCCCACATACTGATCAAAGGCATGCACGGGAAATACGGTATGGGGCACGGGGATGCGGTCGGTTGGTTCCCGTAGTGGAAGATCCAGCACGTCGCGTAACAATTCGGCATCGAACTCAATAGCAAGGTAGGCCCCATCTGTTTTCAGCAGGATAACGCTGGTGGGATAATCGACCGCCAACCGGTGGCGAAGGTGCTCGATAAAATCCTTTATATTCTCTTGGGTGTTGTTGGTAGACATGATGTAAATTTTAATAATTGGTGAGGATGGTATAGGCAGCAATGATCTTTTTGCTCATTGCTTCGGCTTCTTCTACGCGGTGCTGGTTTTTATCAGGATGCCACCGCGTAATGAGTTTGCGGAAGGCTTTTTTTATCTCGGAAGCGGTTGCTGTCGGCGGTACTTCCAGTACTGCATATGGTGAAAGCTCGGCACTGCTGAGAATACGGCGTGCGTCCTGTTCACTCATGCGCTCCTGAAATGAGCGGCGCCATTTGTCCGGATCTCCAAAGCCACTGGAGGCATCGTAGCGCTTATAACCGTCTAAAAATCCTTTAGCCATAACTATGTTTTTATAAGGTTTACTTCAAAAGGTTGTTCTTTACCGGGTAGGCCCACAGCAGACAGGTGTTTGCAATGCCGGTGTCTTTTGTAGCCGGGGCAACTGCACGCCCAGTGCCTGCGCTTCTTGTTTTGAGAGATAATGTATATCCGGTCTGAGGTGGCGCTTTCGATCTGGAAACGAAACTGCCACTGATCATTGTCAGGTAGTGCCATATCATAAGGCACATATAGTTGTAATGACATGGTGATAAGGTTGACTGATTAATAAAAAAGAAGGGCGGCTGCTTGCCTGAACTTGTTGTCTTCCGGCAGGCCCTCTTTGTACAGGTTGACACAATGGCTCGTGAACAGGGCGATATAGCCGCCGAAGAGTTGATCAGCGAACAGATTACTGCTTTTGTGCAGCCGCTCCTTATACTTACCAAGGGAAACTTGTACATCCTGCGCCATATAGATCCATTCCCCGGCACTGATGATGGGGTTAGGTTTGTTCTCAAAGGACCGGTGCACCGCGGCCTGATCGCTCGTGATCTTATCGCAATATTGCTGTAGTGCTTCGAGGAATTTGGGTATCTCTTCGGGAATGAGGCTGCAAAGCAGCTTGGCACGTTGCACGTTGTTCATTTCTTTCAGTGTAGGCATAACGTTTGATTTTTTATAGTGAGGAAAATGGAAGCGGGAAGTGTCCCGCTTCGGTTGGTTACTTGACATAGCGTTGGCACCGGAGATTGTCAAACCACAGGTCGGCCATGAAGCACAGGGTGGGCAGGTTGGTTTCAAACTGTCCGGTGAGCAAGTGTTGGGAGACCTTGACAGAATCGAGCGTTATATGGTGGTCACTCTCGCTGAACAGGCAGGGAATGGCAATAAGATCGTCGAACGCTTCAGGTGTTGTTCGTTTGTCTATGATCAGAAAAGCCATTGCTCGATCCATAACAACTTCTTCGTCCTTGATCTGCCAGCTTGCGACGTGGTAGAGATGGCCCGTGCCCCATTCAGATTTCACGCCCCGGCTTTCAAGCTGAAAGTTCAGCGCAGTATCTTCCGTTATCTGTATTATTAGGTATTCGCTATTTTGGAGCTTATCGAGCAGGAAAGAAAGGACTGTCTTTGTCTTGTTGTTGATGCTTGGCATAATTGTATGATTTTGGTGTGTGGGAAGGAGTAACCGCTGTTACTCCTTGTCAAGCTGTCTACGGCGGTCAGTGGCTACGGACTGCGTACCGTACTTGGCGCGGATCTGGTCGAGCGATCCACCTTTGCCGAAACTTTTAAATGCTTCGTTGCGGTAGTACCATGCTTTTTTCTGTCCGGCGAAGAAGTACCCGGCGGCTTTCAGTTCGTCTTTTACGGTACGGGTATCGCCGGTGACCCAAATCCAGTTTCCCACCACTTCGATAAGGATACCGGGCAGGTGTATGATTTTTTCTATCCGCTGGCGGTATTCTTCGGAGATCTTCAGCTCCTGATCTACCTGCGCGTCGGTCTTGCCTTCGTTTTTGGAGATGAAAGCACAGGCAAAAGCATATTCTTTATTGATCTCCTGCATGGTGGCAGTATCGCCCCCTCTATCGGGATGGTGTTGGAGTGCAAGCACCTTGTAGAGTTTCTTTACTTCTTCCAGTGTAGTACATGCTGAAAAGTATTTCATAACAAAGCGCCTGTTTACCCGTGGCGCGGCGGGTGGTTATGATCATGAATGAAAAAGGGTGAGTTTGCTGGCAGCGTTGGGCGTGGTAGTCTTGCTGCCGCTGTGTTTGCGCAACAGGTAGTGAATGGTAATATCTGCGTTGTTCACAATGGCCCACGCAGCGGTAAGCGCTTTAGACCGGTTGTTGTGTTTAGTGCGTTGTATTTCCCATGATAGGTACATCAGGCGGGATAACTGGTGAGTTTGCATAACAATTGATTTTTAGGAGTGAGTAAAAAAGCGGGTACGGATGGGAGTTTTTATTACTGCCTGACCAGTTCGTTGAGTTTGGTCTTTACGGCTTTGGCTACTTCGCCGCGCCATGTGCGGGCATTAGCAAGGAAATAGTTAACGACACTGCGCCCGCTGTCGCAGCCGTAGTTATCGTTAATGCTTTGCAAATCGCTCATGGCATCGAGGTAAGGAATAGCACCGAAGTATACAGGCTGCCAGTCCTTGCGGATCACCTGCGCGATTTCTTGGAGATTGTCTGATAGTTGCATAAACCAAAAAGTTTGTGGTGAGTAAATGGCGGCACCAGCGCCGCGTTCTTTCTTTTTGGCACGCAAAGCGTTTCATTGCAGGACGGAGGCCGGAGAACGGCCCGCCAGAAAAAAATTTTGCCGACGAAGGAGGTGGGATTTTTTTCCAGGGATGTTCGTAGGCTCGGAGTAATGCAATACTGTATCTGTAAAACAGGAGAAGTAAAAGGTTGCTGTGCAGGAAGGCGTACAAGAGTGCGACGCAACGGAGGCTGACCAAAGAAAAAAAGGTGATTTCACCCTGCCTTTGTATTCTACCAGGATTTTAATTTGTGGCACCAGTAATTCGGGAGCCAAACCAATTCAGAGAATACCAAATCAACTGATATGAAAAAAATATTATTATTTATTCTTGGAATATTTCCGGTCACCATCTATTGCCAGGAAATAATTGTAGCAGTAACGCCGAACTCATTGACCGCTCAGAAATACGACAACGAAAAACTCATCATTCCCATCGAAATCACCCTTACCCTTACAGCAGGATCAATACCTCAATCGGCACCCTTATCAATCCCAATAGCTGCTAGTTTTCAACGAACCGACGTACCGGCAAGCATGGAACTCAATTCAGGAGATTATGGACAATTGTTATTTGAGAATTTGCAGACCAGTGTCGAGTTTAAGGTGAAAGAATTTCAACAAAAAGTAACAGTGTATGTAATCGTTCCGGCGGGCCTTTCTATCGGTAGCAACAAAGCGATCAAGCTATCATTAACCGTTAACGGCACTATATCAGTTACCAAGCAGATAAATATAGAACCTGCTAATGACCGCATCTACAGACTGAATGATTACATGGGAAGAAATTCAACGATACAACTGGATGAGGTGACGAAAGTAACATCGGCTAACAATATTCTCACCGTCTCGGGTTACAAAAATGGCGGCTTCACCAAGCGTCAAGTAATTTTAGAAAAGCATCAGGTATTGGGCATTATAAACTACTCCTACATTTTTGGAAACGGGTATTTTAGCAGTACCCCCTTCTCATTGGTGTCCGTTCCATTCAAAATGCGCCGCAAATTAACAGTGCCACTCAACAAAACTGGTACACCGAAAGACAGCACATACGGAAGCACTGCCATGTCTGGCATTACCAACCTGGGTGTAAATATTGATTTATTCAAAAGAGTTACCGACCGCTACTTTGCCAGCGGCAAAAAATCTACGCATAAATGGAGTATTGGTTTTCTGATAACACCTGGCGTTGAAGAACTCAGTGCATCTTTGGTGAAAGACACTTCTATCGTTGGAGATAAAAAATCGAAGCAATTTTACCTGTCATTGGGCCTGTCTTTGTCTTATTCCTACAATGGACTTACATTTTTTGTAGTGCCTTATGCACGAGACTATGCTTTCAGCACAATCGGGAAACAATGGATCTACAATAAAGAACGCTGGTGGGGATTTGGAATCGGTGTAAGTCCAACAGTATTTTCCCAACTGGTAAACAACTAACAACTATGGGAAAATCCTTTTACCGGCCAAGCTAATCACACCTGAAATAGTATTAGATCGGTCCATCAAAAATATTCACACCCAAAATGCAGAAATTCCCGCTATCAGCACTGCGGGCAGAAGCAATATTTACAAACGGCAAGCGCTAAAACGCCGTGAAAACCAGAGATATGAGAGAAAGCGTGTCGATGTGACAAAAAAAATATTTTGCTCACCACCACTTCGGTCTGTAACTTGAATGACAAGTGTAGCGCAATTCTCCTCCCACATGAATCTACTAAGTTGCTATGTAAAATCAACACGGCAGGAAAGGCTCATAGAACTGCTGGCATCCTACTGCGGTTTTTGCACCGTGACCAGGGACGCACCGGTACCTGTACCACCGACTGATGTATTAGCCGATCCGCAACAGCCACCGTCAATGTACACAGTAAACGGTTGCGGAGATTGGGTCATTATTGAAGTGAACAGCATCTTAAAGCTCCATGAACTCGGTAGCATCCTTTCCAGTCAGCTCAATACATATTTTCTGCAAACCATATACTGCGCAGTCATTGAATATGCCTACCTGCTATTGTACCACAATGGAATATTGATTCGGGAAATTGAATCCAAAGGATACAAAACAGATCCAGACATCAACTACGGTGAACCGCTGCTATTTGAAGACCAACCTGCCGGGCAATACTTTGACCTGGATACCATCGCTGACTACTGTCAGCACTGGGGTATCGACATCAACAACCTTTTTGAGCAGGATACTTGCGTGGTCCTGCAGGACAGCCGAAGCCAGCCGGTGATCCGCCTAGATCAGGAACAAGAGGTATTCAATCTTTTCTACCCACTTAGGTGATGCCAGTTGCTACAGAGGCGGTAATACATCTTCCGAAAAACGCATATAAAATGTTAAAACTCTTTACAGATTAGGACCAGATTAAAAAGCGTTTAAATCCCGCATGTATAACCGATTGTCAATCTTTCATCAAGGTATTAAAAGCTCCAAACCGTTACTGGGTGGGCATATGGAAATGCGGTAATAGTTTTATAAATTCGGTTACAGAAGCACGATAATAGATCATACCCCTTGAAGATGTTCCGACTATAGAAGGATCGAGCAATCATCCAATACAATAACCCAAAGCCTATGATAAGGATATCGGGAACTGAAGGGCCAATATACTTCAGGGTGTATGACCATGTTACTGCCCAAGTCAAACCAGACAGGCATATACCAGGTGCCACGGCCTATGAAGCTGCCCAGCCTGCCGGGCAATTCTTCTATGAAACATATGCTCAAAAGCATTACACCATCTTCAAAAGCATACTGAAGCCATCTAGGGATTTATTACTACACGTTGAATACCTGACACCCTTTGTCGGCTTTCGTCTCATGGTAAAAGGGCACCTGCATTACCAGCTCAACGAAAAGAAATACTACCTGATGCAGGGACAGCTCAATTTTGTGACCGCTCCGAAGGTGGAAAGCATATTACACCTGATCAAAGGCCAGGATTACCATATGTTTGACCTGCAGGTCGATCCAGCCTTTATGGACCGGGTAGAACGAAAGTCGGAGGCTATTTTACAATTGCTCAATAAAGCCAGCGGTGAAGAAACGGCAGCGCTACATAATGGCCCTGGATTTGCCAGTGCCAAGGTGCTGGACGCGATGGACGAACTCGTGAAAGATCCCGGCAATGAAGCCCTGGCTATCGAACTGATTGCACAGGTTATTGATGCAAGGACCATGAAGCGACTGCATCGTCCTATTACTGAACCACAGGTAGAGAGCCTGTTCAAAGTAAAAGCACTGATCAAAGAGCAGATTGCCATCAAGCAGCACTTACGCGACTGGGCCCGTGCGGCAGGCATGAACTTTACATATTTTAAGGAGCTGTTCAAAGTAGTGTTTGCTGTCACGCCGTATCACTACTTGTTGTATGAACGTATCCGGGAAGCCAAGCGGATGATCCGGTACTATCCTCATCTTACACTCGCTGAAATAGCCATTGCGTGTGGGTTTGCCAATTACAACAACCTGCGCAGGAACTTTCTCACCATCGAGCGTATGACACTTACCAGGTGGCTGAAGTTGTCGGACATTTCGACGGTATTATTTATGTTAGAATTTTTCGCCTAACACAAAAGCAGAAAAACACAGCAAATAGGCAAATACTCGCAAGCACCACTTTGGAGCACGCGCAGCACCAGTATATTTGTCCTGATGGAAGGTGCTCGAACAGTGGCAAGTCGAATTGTACAGCAACTGCGCAGTGAAGGAGCCGCTACAATACCTCCAGTTTACCGATACAAGAATTTCCAGCGAACAAGGTGGTGGACCCTACAGCGGTCCTGATACACAAAAAAGTAATGCGATGGCAAAGAGTAGAATGACCCTGCGTGATCTGATGCAGGCAGTGACGGTGGGCTATTACGGGTATGAGGCCATGCAGAAGATGTTGAACTATGAGGCATTCGCTGCCTGGTGCAACGGACTGCCTTATCTGGGTGAAATTGGCCCGGTGCTGGCATTTGTGGTCGTCGCCATCGAGGTCCTGATAGCCATACTGGTCCCATTCGGCAGGCAACGAATGGCAATGGTACTGACAGTCGTCTGCAGCATAGCCTTCACAGTTTACCACTGCATAGCACTCAGTGCCGATTGGTTTTATCTGCCTTTCCACCAATACTGGCCGGGCATGACCTGGCTGAGCCGGATGTTGATCACCCTTGCTACAGCCTGGATTGGCTGGTGGTGGGTAAAAAGTGATGCGTCCCAAAAGAAGAGTGAAGTAAGATCTTATTAGGCTGGCGGTCCTGCGACCGGCCTGATACAGCAGGAAGGGGAATGCTGATGCCTCTATACAGCAAGTAAGCACAATTAAAAACCGTGTTGAATGAAACGAAGATTTGGATGGTTAACGGCTGTTGCGCTGGTAGCTGCAAAAACCACGGCCCTGGCAGGGCACAAGAAGTTTGCGAACAGTAATGTGTACGCTGATATCAGTGGCACAAAAGTCCTGGTAGCAAACTCCACATCGATGCCAGGTTTGAAAACGACGGGTACCAACCAGACGAAGCTCACATCGAGCATCAATGGTACTACCCAGTATAACCTGTTTACCCACGACGGTACGAACTACATACCGGTGTATACAAACGGGTTCTAAGCCATAGTTGGCAAAATGAAAACCGGCCTTCGAAAGGGGAGGCCGGTTTTTTTAAAAGAAAATATGAATTCGATCAGGCAAGAATCTGGAAGATTAAGAAGCACTATTATTGGGTAACATAATGTGCTTATGATTTTGAGGGCAAAACGCAGGAGGAATACATTTACTCCTGATACTAACAGTCAGTCGATCGATCACTTTGCAATAGGTTCATGTTTGTGTGCCAGTTCATAGGCTTCCGGAACGACCAAATACTTGTACTGCATTTCATGGTGATTACAAAATACGGTTTCGCTTTGAATGGCTTTGCCTTCACCGTAAACTTCCTTCACAAATTGCTCGACGATTTCATGACAGATGGATTCACCGGAAAGTCCAGTCACTTTTGCGACTTTGAGGCGCTCTTCACCGTCGATACTACATCTTACTACAATTGTCTGATATCGATGTGGATCAATGTCTGGATGCAAGCCTATTTTGCCATGCTTAAAAGGCGACGGCATATCCACCACGCATTTTTGAAACTCTCCATGAACGGTTACCCGAACCGTCACTTCTTCGCCGCTTTGGACAATTTTAAACTGTAATTTTTTTTCCATTTTTAAAAAATAAATAATTAAAGAAACAAATCCGTAAATGTGTAAAATATCTTATCACCTTCCTTGTAGCAACTTTTTGTAAGGGCCCCGCACGAATTGGTTCGGCTTCCACTCTTTGGCTATCTGATCAATAACGTAGGCATCGAACACACCTATTGCGGGATTAACCAACAAGCTGGCCACCGGAGCGATAGCGGAAGTAATGGTTTGAAGCCCAGTAAAGAAATAGAAACGCATATCCTTCCAGCCGATACGTTCTAAAACAGTCTTTTCCTCCACTTTTTCCTGATACTCGTACATAAGATCATGATTTTCAGGAAGATCTCTCAACCATTCTTTAAACCGAGCGGCTTTGCGCAAGGCTGGTAATACAGCTTTAACATGTAACCGTTTACTGTTAATGGCATCCCTGATCGCCCAAGATTCATTGAACTGGGCAAGGTGGAAACGAGATAGGTTTTCGGCTGAATGTTGTGATCTATCCAATACTGCATCAATCTTTTGCCTTAATACGCGTGAACTGAATTCCGGCAGGCAAATTTCTGAGCCTGAGGAAGCCGTTACGTGCAGGTCGGCAGTGGCATTTATAAGCGAAAGCACAGGTGAAGTTTCGCCAAATGACTGATCAGCAGCCCCTTGCAAATTTGTATGAACTCTAAAAAATTGTTGGCTGAGAAATTCAATCTCATAGCGGCGATCACCAACAGGCATAATAATGCCTGGATAATGCTCTTTAAGGGTTTCATCCCGGGCAACACGTAAAAAGTCCTTATCCTGTAGCTGCTCGACCATAGATGTCTTAATTGTAAAGGGCAATTCATGTACACCGATGTGACGTGCTATTTTTTTGGAAAATTTCCCGGCTTTGCTTTCATCGCCTGTGACTCTTAATGCCTCAGCATAAAGCTCCTTTTCAATGTCGAAATCAGCAAGTCCAAGCGTATCAACCCAGTAAGTGCCGTCTCCAGCCATACCAACAGTAGGCATAGAATTATTGTAGAGGATCTTCAAGCCCTGGTACTTCAGGAGTTCTTCTAACACTTCAGGGGCGGCTAACTTAACTAGTTCGCTAACGGCAGCCCTGTTGATGTGAACGGTGGTAGACTGGTAAAAGAACATATTCTCGATCACCATGCCGAAATCCATAGGCACACCCTCCGTACTGTTCGGGCGAATCAGTATAGATTGAAACAATCGTGTAAATTTTGTTGAGGCGCAAAGATCGACAAAGTGGCGAATTGCGCAATTCATTTTTCTATACACTTGATAATCAATCAGTATAAATAAAAAAACCTATATGCATTTGGTGCTCATTTCCTGATAGTGAGGATAATGCTATCGTCGGTTTTTGAGGTATAACGATCCAGTACGGCGAATTGTGTATTGATTTCGGTTACGAAATGCTCGTAATTAGCAAGGAAGAACACTTGGCTGGGATTGACTTTGTTCTCGAAAACATTGTCGCCACGATCCACCGCGTATTCAGATCGAATTATATTCACATTATCGGAATGATTAACCTGAAGGTATAGCAGACCACCTTGCTCCAGTCCCATATGCATTCTGTTTATTAGAACGTATTTTTCAGAATCAGGAAAGAAGTGCAATACATTACGGCAGATAATAAAATTATGAAGCTCCCCTCCAAAATTGTATTGTTGCAGATCAGCCTGTTGTATTCTATAGCGATTTACAAAATGAGCCTTTTTTAAAGGTGTGCGTCCAGCTTTCGCAGCTACATTAAAATAAGTTGAGTATAATCTGGATTGATCAACTGCCATGTCAATACCCTGCAGTAACCTTATTTCTGAATCCTCGAAACACATAAGGTCATGCAAAGCTCCGCACCCTACATCGAGGACAGATGAACTACCGTGGATGTCGTCCTTATGAGTTTCAAAGAGATTGGTCCGTATCATACTTTAATTTATGAATATTGCCACGTTTTAAGAAAGATTAGGTTACTAATATACAATGATGTAGTAACACTTGAAATTTCACCTACTCAATCACACTATAAATCCAATCAGGAATGTGCCATTACCTACGGTAAACCTTATTGCATACTGTGTATTTTTATTATATTGAGAAGCATTAAATCAGCATCATGAGTGACTTACAGACAATTCACAAAAACTGTCGAGAGATATTTCTGAAAGGATTTTTTGAAACAAATGAGCAAGGAGAATTACAGGTGCATGGGCAATCCAGGGCCTGCAAAGTTTACCAAACACTAACTGACGGGGATGAAAGCAGACAAGATTGCATTGGAGAGAACTTCAATCAATTGATACAAAAAGTGAAAGACAATTGGTTTGCTCGTGATGCCCATTGGGATCTCGACTACTACTTCTTTACATATATTTTCTGGCTATACCTTTTCGTAGAAAGATATGAGATAATTTTTGAAGTCATCAACAGAGACGGAAAATCAAAGTTGTTCAATGATTTCAAGCAGCACAACTTTAAAACATTGCTTAAAATAACGAAGTGGGCTAACTTCATTAAGCATCCGAAAGAATTCCTATTTACACATTGGCCACAATATTACGTAGAAAGTGAACCTGGAATAAAATTGAAGAAAGGGGACCTGAAGATAGATACAGCTTTTATTTTCAAGCATTATACAAGCGAGAAAAACGAAAGGCCCGTCGTTCTTGAAAACAATAGCAGCGTTTTTGTTGAAATACCTAATTTGGAAAGTCTGACCAGCGACTTCTGTAAGGAAATGAATATATTCTTTGATTTCATCTGCTGCAATAAAGTAGTAGCAGATTTTCTGAAAAAGAAATCAACTATTGAAAACCACTACTATTACGAAGATGAAGACGTAAGTTCAGACACTATTGTACCAAGCACCGACATCCACACGACATAATAAGCTACAATTATGAAATACAATAAGGATGAGCCTTTCTAAAAACCAACACTTTCTTCCGGTATTTTATCTTAATCAATTTACTGATGCAGAGGGCTGCTTTTACATATTTGATGTAAAAAGAAAAGCATTCAAGAAGGGTGGTAAGAAATTCCACCCCAACTCCCATTTCTATGAAATTCACTCAAATACAACTTCTGACGGCACAGCCACATCCGATTTTATTGAAAAGAACTATACAAAACACGATACAGAATTAGCAGCCATATTTAGAAAAGTTAACGAAGCAGATGAAGATTCTAAAATCAACCTTAGCTCTCATGAGTGGACCTATCTTCAATATTACATTAGTATTCTCCATTGGAGGCTTCCCTGTTATCGAGAATCTTTGAAAAACCGAATTAATAAGGCTGACACATTGAAGCAAGTTGGCTTAATGTTAAAAGAAATCGCAACAGATACAAAAATTGAAGATCATAGGGTTGAAGAATTATTGAATCGACTAAAATCTAGCGACGATTTCTCAAAATTTTACAAGGCAATGGTTCCAGGCCACACCTATTCTGAAATATTCAACAAGGAAAATGATTTTGCTCATATTCGAGAATTCCCACACGAACTTCCGAGATTGGTAAGCGACAATCCCATTATATATCGTAATCCGGGTAAGGTGTCGATTCATACGGACGATCTGATTTTCCCATTGACGCCCAAACGGTTACTTTTGAGGAACAAGATGTCCCAAATTTCCTTACTTAGTACAGTGCGACTATATGCAGATATATTTTTCCTGGTTCAGGCTAACGATTACGTAGCCTGTACTGACTTGAATTATCCATATACTCTTTTGGCGTATTATGAAAAGCACTATAAAAGCATAGATGAATTACGGCAATCTTTATTTGCCCAAATAATTCCAAGACAATGATGAAAGCGCTGTGCTTCGATGATCCTTTCGCTCCTATAGGAAGCAATTAATCAATAGACCAATGAAGTTCATCTTCGAGAAAAATCACTCCTTTTCCAAAATATATCATCATAATAGCAGGCAACAGGGAATATTGCTGATTCAAGACATAACCCATAATGTGCAATCCATTATTCTGGCTTTTGTTACTGTTCTCCTTTGCGGTCAGGAATTCTTCTTTTACAAAATGTTCTGAAACAGCCAACAATTTGCAATCGAAGTCGTCAGCGTAGCGATGGATGGGAATAGTGCCTGCATGATAGCAGAGTATATCGGGCTTAAATTCCTGGTACACTTTCTCATAATTATCTATACAAGAAACGTAAACATGATCTGTAATTCCCCAGGCTACCAGGGCAGGCTCATGTTGCTTGAAGATCACCTCCGGGTTAAAGGCGAAGAACATAACCTTGATTATGACATTGTTATTCATCATGCTTCCGTTTCGTTATTTTCCTTTTTTGTTGGCTTTTCAATTGTCAGCGAAGGATGATTGGCAAGCACATAGGCGGCAGTCATAAGATCTGTTATGTTTTCAAACAGGGAGATCATTCGCTTGCGTCCTTTCTTTGAAAGGCGGGGTGCTTTTGTCACGAAGCCACTCAGAAACATATCCCATAAGTTATCCCGCATTTCATAAGGTTCATAGGATTTACATAACCAGTAAAGCACATTATCGGCGGATCTGCGTTTATGAACCCACTTACGCGGGAACAGACCCGCAGGAGCAGGCTTTTCCTTTATAGCGCCTTTGTCTTTAGCTACGTAATACAAGGAATCAATCAAGTCATTGACGTGCTCAAAACAAAATGTAATACTCTCAATATAGGTTTCGTGATAATACTCCTTTAGAACCAAAACAGACAACTTGAACATGTTGTAGAAATCGACCTTCATATCCATGATGTCATAAGAATCGAAAGTGGCTCCAATTGCTTTCCAAACATCATAGTCCTCTATGACACGGCAACTATATACGCAACCTCCTTTTAGGTTAATTTCATAATTCAGCATTGACTTTTGTTTTTGCATTCCATACAGGGTTTGTAGAGAAAATATAATAACAGGCCGTAAACAAATCATTCAGTCGCTCAAAAAGAAAAAGAAAGTCATCCATTGCACCCTCTTCATCGAGACAAGCATCCTGCACTGCATAGGTGAACATGATCCAAAACTTATGTCTGTACTCATCAAGGCTTTTACCGGAAAAGGTTTCCGCAAATACTTCGCCTGGATTGGCGCTAAACGGTTGCCAGGCAGGAAAGAATGCCGACCTGGGTGCTGCTTCAGCCTCAATAAGTCCTTTTTGAACACTAATCAAATAACTGGCAGTTGTGAGGTTATTGATGGCAACAAAAAGAGACGTGAATTCTTTGCGCAAATCAGTATTATCGTCAGGGGCATTCTCAACCAAAGCATTCCTATAAAAAGAATAAAGACCATCACGAAACACATCCAGGTCATAGTGACCAAATATTTCACCAAGCATTTCAAATCCATCGTATTTGTCCATTACCACAAAACTGGGCATGGCGTGTATTTTCGGCTCATTTGCTTTCATGTTCTTACAGTGTGAGTATTTGAGGTAACTGATGTTCCGATTAACTATACTGATCGGCTTGCTGCTCTTCGTCTTTACCCTTTTGCAGGGCAACAGGTGTACATAATTCTCTTACATATATTAAGTGGCAAGCTGAGATCATTTTCCCTAGTAACCTGGGCGTCCAAAACAGGTTAAATTCATCTGTCGATATATCCCCCTGAAACCTGTCGATGGCATGATGCAATAAATTGTTAAGCTGTTCTTTCCATTTTGATAAGGAATAGTGTTTGAACATTTTGGGGAATACATCATATGGCCGCAGGAGTTCTTCTTCGGACAGATCCCTCGGAAAGAAATCAAATGCCCGATCTGCATGTCTTTGCTCAACATACATGGAGACAGCCATCAGCGGTTGTTGGCCTTCCAAATCGAAGTACAGGTTGGCCCCTTTTTGGTCATTGTCCTGATGACAGATTACCCATGAGATCTCCAATAGTTTGACGAGGTTCTCGTAATAAAATACCAGGTTGCTGGCAGTGTTATGCAGCTTCTTCTTTTTCGCTTTCTGGAAAAGTAGTTTAAATAGCCGATGCAAATAGTGCATCGCATCGGGGTAATGATACCAGGAAAAGAAATCTTCAATAAAAATAGCGGGTTGCGAAATGACTTCTATACTGATGGTCAGGTTCGTAATAATGGGATCGGATGATGATGTTTTCATGAAGAGGGATGTTAATGAAGAGTAGTTATTGACAGTTGTCCTTTCTCTGATACCGGCTGTTCATTCGGCTGAAAGTTTCGGACGCCATTCCCAAAAAAGAGGCAATGTGTCTGTGTGGTACCAGATCAACTAAATGTCCGTGGTGTTGCTGAAAATATTCAAACCGTTTGATTGCATGCCAGCGTAGCAATATGCTTAATTCAAGTTTCTTGGGGATCATCAGCTCTGCTAGTTCCTGAACAGAATTGTAGTTGATGGAATGTGTTGTAACCAGGTCATAGATATCTTTACGATGTATTACGTCAACAATGCTGTTGGCCGCAACCTCGACGGTACACTTTATAGGTTGACAAAAATAGAAATCTAAAAAATGCGGCGAAGTGTCGGTTTCCCCAATTAGCTTAGTGGTATACTGCACCTTATCTACCGTAACGTATTCACGTAAGGCACCATCCCTGACATAGAACAAACAATTGCTGGGCTCTCCTTCTTTTATTAAGACTTCTCTCTTTTTAACAATCAGCGGGTAGGATCTTTCTTTGATGAACAACTGCGCTTTTTTAGATAGCTGAGGTAGATGAAAGACAAAATCAGTCTTGATTGCCACACCGACTTTGCTGTTATAGGAGTGTAATGATTTGGTAGGCATACAGTAGTTGGTTATTACCTGCCGGCAAGGGGAACCTTTGTATTCCCACCTTCTCCTTTCATTCATTTTTTCGTCCAACCGGGCTCCAGGTCTGTGAAGAAGAATGAAGAAAAGGTTCCGCCTTGCTTTGGCAGGATATCGTTAATAGCCTTTGTTCTGTTCAAGTGCCGGATTGCTCATCAGTTCATTGGCAGGAATAGGAAACAACTGAGCACTGGCAGTAACACTATGTCCTTTATTGGCAGACAAAACGTTTTCCACCAGATTCCACCTACGCAGATCTATCCACCGGTGCCCCCATTCACAAAAAAGTTCAGCCTGCCGTTCGCGTTCAAGGGCACCAAACACATCGATCCCAGACAGTGTTTTGCGAAGCGGTGGCAGTGAAGCCCGTTGCCTGATCAGGTTTAAATCATCGATAGCGCCATTTAGATCGCCTTCCTGATGCCTGGCTTCCGCTCTCAGCAGGAATACTTCTGCCAGCCGCAGAACCATGTATGCTTCCAGAACCGGGGCACCTGGTTCGGCTTGGGATGGCCCTACCTTGTATTTAGCCGGGTAGTAAAGCAAATTGCCATTAATTTCCCGACTGCGCGTCCAATCTGCTTTCCGCTGGTCCCCGGGCTCAAAGCCAGCCAGTACCGAAGTAGAGAGATAGCCATAAGGTGGGAAAGGGAAAACGCCATCGATGGGCAGCAGCGTCAAGCCTTCCCGTGTCGCATTGAAGGAATAGGCAGTATTGTCCTGTTTCAGTTGCAGTATAGCTTCAGAACTGTTTAACAAGAAAACCTCCGATGGAGTAGCCGCCAGTGAGTAGTCACCGCTGGCGATTATTTTATCGCATTCTCTCTCCACATCGGGCCAATTACCGGAAAGCGAATAAATCTTTGCCAACAGGGCCGCCGCCGCCCATTTATTGGCAGATGTTCGACCTTCCGGCAGTAGGGTGTAGGCCGCGGGCAGAAGATCCTGTGCTCGTTTCAGGTCACCGATAAGATGTTGGTATATTGTTGCAACCGTATCTCTTTTCTGTAAATTGGTGGTGCGCCAATTGGTTGAAGTGATCAATGGGACGGGTCCAAAGACCGCTACCAGGTGAAAATGTAGTAAAGCCCTGCCGAACAATGCCTGCCCGGTAAGCTGATCTTTTACTGCAGGTGACAGCATGGGTGCGGACTGTACGGCTTCAAGGATAGCATTGAACTGGTAAATCGACTGGTAAGTCGCCTCCCAAAAATTAGTACCGACAATCGGGTTGTTAGCCTGTAGGTTATTTTGAAAGAACTGCATGGCTGGCCCATTCCCCTGGTCAAAAAGCACTAATTCATCGCTGGCAAGTCCGCAATAAATCGTCATGCCTCCATTGATCAACGTTGGTATTGGGGTATTGACCATTTTGTAGTAAGATCCCGCCAGCGCACTGATGGCCTCCTGATCTGAAGAAAATACCAGGTGTTGCGGAATGCTGGTCGCGGGTGCCGGAACATCAACCAGTTTTTGGCAGCCGGAAAGGCCATATAGAATACCTCCTAACAACCCAGCCACCAGGATGCGGTAAGGTCTGTTGAATATTGTAGAGATCGAGAATAATTTGCAATAGACTTTTATATACAGAAGGAAAGATATCTTTCGCATAGTGATAAAATTTAAAGTTTACAGGATATACCGGCAGTAAGGATAGCCGGTCGTGGCATGGCTCCCAGTTGTTGTACTTCCGGATCGTTGCCTTTGTAGCGGGTGATCAGAAACAGGTTTTCACCCTGCAGGAAAACACGCAGATTAGTAAGGTGAAGTTTTTCCAATGTCCGTGTGGGAAAATTCCAGTGTACAGCCAGGTTTTGCAGTCTGATAAAGGAGGCATCTGATATTCTTGCATCAGAATAATAAGCGTAGTTGTTGCCGCTGGTGGTTGGATAATTGGTGGGCCTTCCGATCAAAACCCGATCACCAGGCTTTGCCCAGTAATTCATAACACTGCCAGGTTGATTGATACGAGCGCCTGGCTGCTCTGCCCCTACCAAAGCATTAAAACCTTGTTGCTTCCTGTAATAGAAAAGCACGCTGAGCGACCACTGCCGGTATGAGAGTTCTGTAGTAACGCCTCCTTCAAACTGCGGAGCCAGGATCACTGGTGCGCGGTCGTCAGCCGTATTTCCGGTAAGATCGATAGAGATGTCACCATCGCCTGTAAGATCCGCAAAAGTATAGTCGCCTGTAGCAGGATCTACTCCGGTAAAGTGGAGGTACTTTGCCATGTTGAGCGGCTTGCCGATCACATAACGGCCCTTGTAAGGAGATCGGTCGAAATTCGGATAAGACAACAGTTTGTTTCTATTCACCGAAAAATTGACGCGACTGGTAAATTGCCAGTCAGTGCGCTGCACGATATTCACAGATGCCAGTATTTCCACGCCGGTATTCTGAACGTTAGCCGGAGCATTGGTGATCACCGTAGCGAAGCCTCCCTGAGTGGCTACCGGCAGGTTGACCAGTTGATTATTGCATCTGTTACGATAATAGGCTATTTCCAGGTTGATCCTGTCTTTAAAAAATCCCAATTGCAGTGCAGCTTCCAGCTTACGGTTTTGTTCCCAGTGCAGCAGACTGTCTGCAAACCGGGTTGGGAAAAGTGGTGTCTGATCGCCATATTTCCCTGCTGTGCCAAACTCCCACAGCGGCAGATAGGCATAGTCACCAATCTGATCGGAACCGGTCACCCCATAGCTACCCCGCAGCTTTACAAAACTGATAAAGGATACCTTCTTCATGAAATCTTCTTCCGAAGCAATCCACGCCGCGCCGATGGAGCCAAAATTGCCAAACCGTTTACCAGCACCAAATCTGGAAGATCCGTCACGACGGCCATTCAGGGTCATTATGTATCGGTTGAGCAGGCTGTATGACAAGCGCAGGAAACCACCGGTATACTTATACTCCGCATCGTTCTCTACCACAACTTTGGTGGGTGCTGCATTGATTGAACGCAGCAACAGATCGCTGGTGTAATTGGAGCCAGCATTAAGCAGTCCATTGGTGCGATTGGCCTGGTAGGTAGCACCCGCCAATACAGAAAGTTTTGCCTTACCGATGTATCCATTATACTCAACCTGGGGTTCACTAATCAGGTTGTGAAAGAAGGTGCGCCCAATGGTCAGCGATCCTCTTGGATTCATATCAGGATGAAGGGAAATGATGGGTATCGTATGCGACTGCTTACTGATTGAATTGTTATAGCCAAGATTGACGCGAGCTGTCCAGCCTTTAGCCAGGTTGTAATTGACGACCAGGTTACTATTGAGCAGGCTGGTGGTGGCCCCGTACGGCTGCAAAAGGGAACCGAATGCAAAGCTGCTTGCTATCGGCATCCATCCAGAATAGTTCAATTTTCCCTCGGCATCGAATACAGCCGGTGCATTGGGCGGAAGTAGTGCTGTAGCGCCATTATAGATAAGGTCGCTACTGGTCAGGCTGTATTGCGCCGACAGGTCAATGATGAGTTTTTGTCGCGGGGTTTTGTGCTGTAGTGCAATCGAAAAGCCCCCCCGTTGGTTCCCCCCTCTGATGGCGGCAATATCCTGCTGGTAATTGTATCCCGCACCGGCCCTGAAATTGGTCTGCGCCGTTCCGCCGGAGATACTCAATTGGGCGTTCACTACGCGTCCTGTCCCACCAAAGGCGTAACGTTGCCAGTCTGTGTACCGGGTAGTATCCCATGCAACGAGATCAGGGGCGGCAAATACATCTATAGCCAGCCCGTCGTTTTGGAGCGCAGCCTTGCGCAACTGTACATACTGCTGCGTATTGAGCAATGGAAAAAAACGGGTCACCTTGCTGAAGCCTGTATAAACGTCCAGGTCGGTGACCGTTTTACCCGCCTTACCTTTCTTCATTGTTACGAGGATCGCACCATTGGCGGCCCTTGATCCAAAGATGGCCGTAGCATCCGCATCCTTCAGCACTTCCATGCTTTCTATATCGGCGGCGTTTATATTGAAAAAGGGGCTTTGTCCTCCTGCCGGTGAAGCCAGGCCCGATTGAATCGCGCCTTGTGAGACACCCGCTCCTGCTGCCATTGTCTGTACGCCCGATATATTAAGTGGTGTCAGGGGAACACCATCGATAATGTAAAGTGGTTCCCGGATTACGTTGGGGTCAATACCATTAAGACCGCGTATATTGATGGACACCGATGCACTCGCCATACCACTGACATTGGTGATGGAAACACCGGCAGCCCGTCCTTGCAGTACCTGTACAGCGTTAATAGCTGGTTGCTTCGCTATTTCTTCGGCGGTCACGCGGGCAATACTGCCTGTGCCCAATCTTCGGCTGGTATAACCATATGCCTGTACTACTACTTCATCGAGATAATTGTCGGCTGGCCGCAATATGATAGATATAGTATTGTTGTTGCCCACCGGTACCCGCTGGTGGCTGTAGCCAACAAACGATACCTGTAAAATATCGTTGGTTTGAATCTGTTGAAGAGAAAACCGGCCCTGCGCATCAGTGACCGTGCCTTTAGCATTACGGAGGGTTATATTGACACCTACCAGCGGCTCTCCACGGTCGTTGACGACTTTGCCGGTAAGCGTACCTGCGGTGTCGGAAGATATTTGTTGAGCCGTGGAAAATAGATAAAGACAAGCCAGCGCTATGGAAATGAAAAATTTCATAAAAGATGAGGTATAGGTGAATAATGGGAATAAAGAAGCGGAGTAGCAGGTTTGCGACAGCCTGCCCTCCGCGGTTTTCATGGCGTACTCAAACGGGCACAGGATGTTTCAGCCACGACGACCACCTAACCACAAATACTAAATGGAAACATGCAGAGAAAATGCACCCCCAATAGCAGGGTGCATAGATCGAATGATGAGTATTGGGAAAATAAATTAAGGCAGGGTTCTGGCGATGACTAACAGAAACCTTACAACAAATGGTGCGTGAGAAGATGCTACCATTGTTGCAAAAAAAATGAACCCTGCACTTAAAGCAGTTATATGTGTTTTCCTTTATCAGCATACCTGGTGTTTCTCACGCACCCAGATGTTGTATAAAGGAATATGTAATTAAATACCTATTTCAAATGTAGGCACTTCGCCGTATAATACCAAATAATCATTTTAAGGATCAGCAAGTATTATATCCTATGATTCTATTTGAAGTGTGGCAAATTATCATAACATTAAGGAAACCAAAAAGGTAGGAAGTCACATCAAAAGGCTGCGCACTGATAAAAAACTAAGCATTGAAGATGTTAGTGTTTTAACAGGGTTTACCCGTAATACTATTAAACGTGTTGAAGAAGGTTTCAACACAGACACCAGTCATTTAATTGAGATTGCCAAGGCTATCGGCGTACATCCGATGGAATTATTCAACGTTCCTTTCGATACAAAGCCCCGTTTCAAACTCTCCCCACAGAGAGTCGATAAAGTTTTTGTGACAAGAATAATTACAACCTTATTGGAGAAGGGAACATTTTTCGCTACCGGCAAATTTGTAAAAGATGTTGTTGGATATTTGATAGACGAAGAGAATGTAAAAGTAAGCTCAGTACATGTATCAACTGTTCTTCAAAGATTGGTAAATACTGGTAGGTTAAAAACGAAAACTGTGGGTCGTAATAGTCAATACACCCAAATAAAAAAATAACTATTGCAGTGATTTAATTCTTTCTTGACAAATTTTTTCTACAATAGAAATCATCTGCGAAACACGGCTAACCAAGGTAGCAAAATCTTCCTCACTTACATAAAATCTTGGGCTATACCTGGCTTCAATATATCCCTGTTTCAATAATTCAAACAATCGCTTTTCGTTTTTGTCGGTCTCAGCAGCAAAGACCTTGTGTAGTTCTTCGGAATGCGTCTTTGCCTTCTTACGCAGCTTCCATAAATTATGAACTTTGGGCTTGTAATCGGTGAAAACAGTCAGGACAGTATAATACAAGTTTTCTGCCGCTTGATTCAACTCGAAATCTGCCTTTTTATAATTCCCCCTACTTGCTGCATGTTTGGCATCTATCAAAAACTCACTTGCCTGTGGAAACCAGATATCAAAATACTCCTGAGCTTTGGCCTTTTTCTCTTCCATCGATAGTACTCTGGGCTCGACAAACTTGACCGTACCTTTATCAAAAAGAGGTATCCCTTCGTTAATAATATCAACCCAAAAATACTTTCCCCATTCCAGTCCTTCATTGATAAAATCTACACTGTGAATTTCAAGATTGACCGGCGGTTCAAATTTATCCACCATTTCCAGAATCCTATCTTCCAGCGTATAAGCCCTATCCGAGCTATCTTTGGTCACAACCAGGAAATCGTAGTCAGAAATATACTCATACTGCAATCCATCTGACACATAGCGGTCTTCCACGAACTTATTTTTCGCGTAACTTCCAAACAGTATCACCATCTCAGGATCAACGACAGCCTTAATGACCTCTACGATCTGCATGATCTCCTGCTGTTTCTTCTCCGGTAGCCGCTGAAAGGATGGTTTCATGTCTGTTTGGTCCACTTGAATAAGAATTAAAATTATTGTCGTCAAATATAGCTCAATCTACTGGATTACAATTCCGTCTTGCACTTCTTATCGCACGCAGTTAAATTACGTCTTTTTTGCCAGAAACTTTACCCGATCGGCATATACCCGGCCTCAGTTACAATTAGAGTAAGGCTTTCTATCATCCAAGACAGCTTGCATTGCCTGACAGATCTCGTATAAAAGCTGGGGATTTACCGCTTAGCATCCAGGTGATAGATCTTGCCATCCGGCCCTGAAAGTCAGACCGGAACCCCAATCCAAAAAAATTGCTTTTTTGCTGCAAATCCGATTTGATAATCAACAATTACCTTCAGGTAGGCATGAGAGTTTCTTCATGAGCATTTTGTAACTTTGTCCACTAAGACTGGCGGTGTAACTGATTTCATAAAGAATGTTGATGCATGGATTTTTAGAATAGACGGCATATTTTTTGAATATCATTTTAATAATTTAGACCGCATATGAAAAACACCTTCTTATCCTATGTTGTGGTTACAGTGATCACAACCTTCTCACTTACTATACCCGCTTCCGCCCAGGACCAGGATTCCACCGGGGTAAAAGACACTTCAATTGTAATACCCATTGCAGAGCTACCCATCACGAATGTCAAAGCAACCGGCAATAAGAAAACAAAAACTGTGACGATCTCTATGGATTTTGAAAACCGGCGAGCAGGAAAAGTAGACGTCTCATTATCCTTCGGAGGATCAGACCAATTTAGCTTTACTTCTGACAAAGGGCGTAAGTACAAAGTACACACCTACTATAATAAACTAACCGATGACAATCCTAACCTTGGTTACGAGCGTATATCGTCAATCCAATTTGGAACAAAAAAGTTTGATTTGGCAACACTTCTCGCTCAACAATTGCAGGCAAATGAAAAAGCTACACTTACAATTCAGGCTTTTCAGTTTGACACCACCAGTAAATCAATTGTAGGATTTCATATCAACTGCTCCCGTTATTATCAATGGGGTGCGCGAGGAAAAAACGGCAGCGGCATGTATAAAATTCATCACTTGCCGATTGAATGGAAGTGATTTTGCCTCTTCCGCAATAAGGAACTTGTAACACTTATTTCTTCAATAAGGGCAGAAATGCCTTAACCAACTCTTGCGCCACCAATCGGCTTTCAATCTCTCTGCAAATGGAATCAAAATTTTGTTGCGTGTTAGCACGTGCTAGGATTGCCGCACCTGGCATTGATTGGAACTCGTGCAGACATCGAAGAAATCTTCTCGGCAATACTCCGTCCGTGTCTTCGTAATCATGTTGAAACTGCTCAAAGCTCATGTGGTTAGGCAAATTTATTTGGAAGATTGGTGCCAGGCCATTTGCCAGCATGGTACACACATTCGCGTGTTGTTGCGGTGGCGCATTATTGACAACACAATAAAAGTCTGCTAAAACGAGAATGATATCAACAAAATACTCGTTGCTACATCCCTCCAATTGGAAGCCATCATTATCATCGGAATAGTTCTTTCCCATAGTAGGCTATTTGGTACAGGGATAATACAGCAAATTCTGTGTCAGGTCCGTGTTTGGAGACATACAGCATAAAATATATTTCCGTATACATTTATCATAAATCAAATTGGCTTTTCTGCTGTATTTATTTACTTTTCTGCTGTAGGTAATTGCCTTATTTGACGTATCTGCCTTACGTATTAGCATAGACTTTGATGTTATATACTATAAGTAGTGTTTTACCAAACGCCTTGTTATGAAAAGAGGATCAGTGAAGGATAAGGCAGTATTTTACGAAACCCTGGATGCATCCATTTCAAGGCAAGAGCTGCGCATGACAGAAACCGGCGAAGGCATGCTGAAAATGGCGGAAGGTATGTTACTATTCCTAAAAGAAGCACTACGCGATCTGAGAAAGTTTGCTGAAGAAAATACGTTTCTGGACGAGGGGGAAGAAATTGGCTTTTACAAAAAACAATTGCCTGGCATCCTCAGCCATTTCTTTTATTATGTAAAGATATACTCCCTTGAGCTACGCCTGCTGATGCAGGACGATCCGGCCAGAAAGAAGCTATTGAAGAAAGAAAGGAAGACCGTCGATGAATGGATTAGGAAAAATGAAGGATTTTTCCGCTATTACAAAAGTGGCACTACTGATTTGGACAATAAATATTTCATGAAGTCCAGTACAGATTTCAAGTTACTCACAGATCCAGCAAAATGGTTGTTCGACGACCCGTTTATTACTGTACCTGCATACCTGATAGGAGAACTACTGGCCTACGAACGCTATAGAGACTACCTGAATCACGAGTTGAAATTTTTTGACGAGAAAAAAAAGGCAGGCGCAGGTGACCCCGATGATGGATTGGTTTGGACAGCCACCAAAATGGCGGCTGTTGAAGTACTCTATGGGTTGTATTCCTCCGCTGCCTATAACAACGGCAATGCGCAGCTACGTCATATCGCAAAAAGAGTAGAAAAACTTACGGGCATTGATCTTGGAAATTATTACCGGTATTCACTGGATTTAAAAATAAAAAAGGTGCGCAACCAGTTCCTGAAAAAGATGCTCGATTCCTCCAATAAGAGAATGGATGAGCAAGATGAAAATCCACGTTCTCATAGTCGGTAAAAAGATCAATCATTTGAGCTGCCTGGGTATCACCTTTTAATGCCTTGCGAATTATGTCGTGTAAGGTAGCCTCCACTTCAATTATGCTATTTGCAGCTTTCCGGTAATTCTTCTCAACTTCAACACGATATAGTTTAGTGGCAATGCCTCACGCTCGGTCTGTTTCCGGTATAAATCCAAACAAAATGGGAAGGGCTGTTTTAACATCCTTCCGTAAGTCCGGTATATTAAGGTTCAGTTCATCCATTATTCAATAGCATTTCAGTTGTTGAATTTAATGTTTTGTTGCACCTCCACCTAGTTTTCTCCTAAATACATTATCTCGGTTAGTAATGCGTAGTGTGTCCATATTGTGGACGACGAGCATTCGCTCGGCAATTTCCCTGGCGGCTATTACCTTATTTCGACCATCCTGCATTTTGCACCACCGCCATAATAAACTTCTTCATCATTCTATCCGGCAACATCTTATAAAGCTCCCACGCCGGTGTATTTACGATTTCCAGGCATCTACAGATTTATTATTGATCGATAAACTGTCAATGCAATCATACAGCAAATAATCTAAAAAAGATTTTCCGTAGTGTGTCTGTAGTGTGAAATCGCCCCTTCGTTTCTCAGCACTTTTGTTGAAACGAAAGAATATGATTTCCTGGACAACATATCTCACAGCAGTCGGAATTTTCTTAGCGATTTATTACGCGTTCGTAGTGGTTGTTTATTTCCGAAAGGAGCTGTTCTTCCGCCGCAGCCCTTCTACCGCAGGGATGCAGGTTCCAAATACATTAATGGCGGCGGACAGCGGGCAGCCTTATATGAACGAGGGAGGTTTTCAACCTGTATCCCTAATAGATGAAATCCATGCTTACATGAATCAAGCTGCGCATGAAATGCCGATTGATGAGCAGGAACTCATCACCGGCGTCATAGCCGTACTGCAAAAATATCCCACTATAGAAGATTCTTTTTTAAGGCTCAGTATAAATGACCTGGTAGTTTCTCTGGCTGAAACCAAGTGCAATGTAGAGATCAGTCCGGAACAGATCGCCCGGTTATGGAAATGATCAGTCGACTTGACCACCTGCACCCGTGCAGGAGAACCAAGTGCGAAAGATGGTGCGGGTGGTCTTTATAAGTTCTTACGTGTGTTGTTTGGGTGTTTGCTAATAGCGCCGCCGTAGTACTGTGGAGCTTGATTTGGTGACGGATGAGTGTACAGGCGGCGCTTCTTCATGTTGCTGGTTTACCAATCATCAATATAAAGCAAGTGTGTTATGAAAATGTGTGGAGTGAATTGCTTTTTAAGCAAAGTGGCGCGTCTATGCGCAGTCTTTTCGTTGTTCGCTGTCAGTGTGTATGCTCAGGTAAATCCCGCCGATGGATCTGCTGGTATCGAGGAAGCGAATAGTAAGGTACGTGGATACTTCGGGGTCGGCTGTGACCTGATGTATGCAGTCGGAGGCATTTTGGGTCTTATCGGAGCCGTACGCGTATACCAGAAATGGTCAAACGGGCATCCCGATACCGGATCAACCGCTGCCAGTTGGTTTGGAGCCTGTGTTTTCCTGGTGGTGGTAGCTACGGTGATAAAATCATTCTTTGGAATTGCCTAATCTACGTAGCGATGCCAGGAAGCGTTTACAAAATTAACAAGGGTGTCAACCGTAGCGTGGAATTCAAGGGACTGAAGGCACAATACATATGGTACCTCGGCGGCGGGCTGCTGGTTTGTTTGATCCTCTATGTTATCCTGTATATCGTCGGTCTGAATTCCTATATCTGTCTGGCTATTGTTGGGTCATCAGCCACCTCCGTGTTTGTCTATGTTTTCAAGCTGAACAATAAATATGGCGAACATGGAATGATGAAGTCGATGGCCCGCCGGCAGGTGCCCCGGTTTGTACGCTGTAAGTCCCGAAAGTGTTTTATTGAAATCAAGTAATGTGTTAAATGCGTGAAGATGGAAAAGTGGTTGAGTGATGTACTACCTATACTCGAAGTAGAGGAAAATTCGATTATCAGTAAGCAGGGTGATGTTACGGTAGGCTTCCAGGTCTTGTTGCCGGAGATCTTTACTTCGTCTGCCGACGACCTGGAAGCCATTCACCAGGGCTTTATCAAAGCCATCAGGTTGCTTCCAAAGGAATCTGTATTTCATAAACAGGATTGGTTCACATCCGACCAGTATCAGCCAGACAGGGATAACAGTAATGGCTTTCTGCAGGACAGCGCAGACCGGCACTTTGCCGGTCGCCGCTACCTGCGTCATCAGGCGTATATATTCCTGACGAGAAAAGCTGCTGGGCGCAAGGCGGCGAGTTCTCTCTTTAGTAACCTTATCAGGCCAAACTTATTTTCCGAGCAGGTATTGAATCCGGATACCATCAGGGAGTTCGAGGATACGGCTGGGCAATTTCAGCGGGTGTTATCAGATTGCGGCATACAGATGCGGCGTCTTACCAAAGCAGACCTATTGAGCACCGGTAAGAAAGTCGGATTAATTGAACAATACATGTTTCTGGCTGAGCAGCCTGATCAACCACTGGTTAAGGATATACAGTTTAAAGATGAGCTCCGTATCGGTGAAAAGTACTGTCAGATTTATTCCCTGGGTAGTAGCGATGACCTGCCGCACGTCTGCGGCTCCCGCATCACCTATGAAAAGTTTTCAACCGACCGGACCAAGTTCAGTATTGGATTTGCCACGCCACTGGGCCTATTGCTCGATTGTAACCACATCTATAATCAGTATATAATTGTTGGAGACCCGCAGGCCACCATGAAGAAAATGGAGAGTAAACGGCTCAGGTTACAATCACTTTCAAAGTATAGCCGGGAAAATGCGATTTCAAAGGAGGCAACAGACGATTTCCTGAATGAAGCAATCGGCCAGCAACGGCTTCCTGTTACGGCTCATTTCAATATCATCGCCTGGTCCGAGCATAGGAATGGCCTTGTTGATGCCAGAAACCTAATAACTGGTGCGTTAGCCCAACTGGACGCCACAGCCAAGCTGGAAACTGTCGGCGCACCACAGATCTTTTGGGCAGGCATTCCCGGCAACGGTGCGGACTTTCCGGCAAACGAGACATTCAACACCTTCGCGGAACAAGCCTGCTGCTTTCTCAACCTGGAAAGTAACTACCGCAGTGATCCTCCCGCATCCAGTGTAAGGTTCTGCGACCGTTTAACCAATAAGCCTGTATTCATTGATCTTTTTAATCTGCCTCGTTTGACCGGCATATCCAGCAACATGGGTATGCTTATCTGCGGCACTTCGGGAGGGGGTAAATCGATGACAGCAAACCATATCCTTCATACTTTATACAATCAGGGCGCCCATTGCGTGGTCTGCGATATTGGTGGCAGTTACCGTGGCCTGTGCGACCTGGTTGGTGGATTTTACTTCGAGTATAAAGAGGATGCGCCCATACAATTCAATCCATTCTACCTGCCGCCTGGTCAGCGTCTCGATACAGAAAAGAAGGAAAGCCTGAAGTCTTTGCTGGTAGCGCTTTGGAAGCAGGAGAATGAGCACTTTCAACGCTCCGAATATGTCGCATTAAGCAACTCCCTTCAAGGATATTATCGAAAGCTGGAGCAATACCCTGATCTCGTTCCCTGCTTCAATACGTTTTACGATTACCTGCAAAATGACTACGCGACTGAGTTGGAACAATATAATGTAAAGGACAGGGACTTTGATATTACCAACTTCCTGTACGTCTTACGCCCATATTACCGCGGCGGCGAGTTCCACTACCTGTTAAACGCCGACGGCAAACAGGATTTGCTCAATCAACCGTTCGTGGTCATAGAAATGGACAATTTGAAAGACCATCCGATTTTATTTAGTGTTTGCACGCTGCTGGTGATGGAAATGGTGGTTACAAAGATGCGCCAGTTGCGTGGCCGTAGAAAATGCTTCCTTATAGATGAAGCCTGGAAAGCCATTGCGCGCCAGGGCATGGCAGAATTTGTAAAATATGCCTACAAGACCATGCGCAAGTTTGATGGCATCCCCGCTGTTGTGACGCAGGAGTTGGACGACTTAATCAGTTCACCGGTCATAAAAGATGCGATCATCAATAATTGCGATATCAAGATTTTGATGGACATGCGAAAATTTGCCAACAAATTCGATCAGTTGCAATCCGTACTCGGCATGTCCGATAAAGGTAAAGAGATATTACTGAGTGTAAACCGAGATAACCGGGAGATATATGTTGAGATTGGCGGGAAGATTATGAAAGTATTTCGCAATGAGCTCAGCAGGGAGGAATATTTCGCATATACAACTGAAGGAAAAGAAAGAGTAAAAGTATTGGAATATGCCCAGCGGTTTGGCAGCATGGAAAAAGGAATTGCCGCACTTATTGCAGACCATGCCGCATAGTAATTTATTCATCATTACAATCCACGGTTATGAAAAAAGGAATTGCAGTTTTCCTGCTGTGTGTGGTGGTTACTATATATCCCACTAAAAAAAGCCATGCAGTTATTTGGGAGGTCGTCAGAAAAGCGTTGATCGCTGCCATCAAAGCTGCAGACTTAGCGGTGCAACGGCTTCAAAACAAAACAATATGGCTGCAAAATGCGCAAAAGACTTTGGAGAACACCTTATCGAAAGTCAAGCTCGATGAGATCTCTTCCTGGGTTGAGAAACATCGCGACCAGTACGCGCAGTACTATGACGAGCTCCGCCAGGTAAAAGAAGCGATTTCCGGGTATAAGAAAGTGAGGACAATCATGCAGCAGCAGTTAGCAATCGTTGACGAATACAAATCTGCCCTGCGGCTTTTCAGACAGGACAAACACTTTACTGCCACTGAGATTGATTATATGGTAAAGGTCTATTCCGGCATACTCGATCAAAGCGTCAAAAACCTGGACCAACTGTTTTTGGTCGTCAACTCATTTAGCACGGAAATGACAGACGGGAAGCGGCTTGAAGTTATAAGCACCGTCAGTAACGCCATCGACGAGAATCTGACTGATTTAAGGATGTTCAATGCTGAAAATGTCCAGTTGTCGTTACAACGCTCCAAAGATGAAATTGAAGTCAAACGCGTAAAATCATTTTATGGCGTACAATAAATCTCGAATCTGGAAGGTAGCTATGCTGGTGTTGCTTTGTTCAACGTACATGTTTGCTGTCCATGCTCAAAACAGGCAAATAAAGATGTATTTGGAGCACATTGCGGCTGGCAAAGTGTATATAGAATACCTGCAACAGGGATACTCCCTTGTCCGCAAGGGATTTGGGGTAATATCCAACATTAAGGATGGGCATCTTTCCCTCGACAAGCTGTTTTTCGATGGTCTGGTGGCTATCAATCCTCGTATCCGCGGGTATCCTCATGTAGCTGATATCATGTCAATGTCAGTAGAGACAGTGAAAGCCTGTGGACATAATAAGCGACTGCTCTCTCGTGAGGCAGGACTTTCTAGCGACTTAATTAGTTATGCAGACCGGGTAACGACCTCCCTGGCTACCGATTGCCTGGTTCTATTATCGGACCTGGCGGAACTATTGGCTGCGGGTCACCTGCAGCTATCCGATGATGAACGGATCAAACGTATAGATCAGGTGTACATAGAAATGAAGGATCGCTATGTGTTCATACAAAACTGGTCTGCTGAAA
Organism: Paraflavitalea sp. CAU 1676; assembly: GCF_029223285.1. Lineage (GTDB taxonomy): Bacteria > Bacteroidota > Bacteroidia > Chitinophagales > Chitinophagaceae > Paraflavitalea. Next base: position 221,466 of record NZ_JARHUJ010000003.1, read on the forward strand.
CCTCCTTGATGATCCTGAACATGAAAAAGGAGTATAAAGAAGCGGCTCGAATGAAAAGTGTGTATGATTTAAAGTGAATGTATGAAGAAGTTCATCGTTATTGTATTGATCTCTTACTCCATGTTCCATGCTATGCCTGTAAAGGGACAGGTGCAGGAACTTCAGCAACTGGCGCTCAACATCGAAAAGCTGGCGCAGTTCCGTCAAATGCTGGCTGACATGAAGAAGGGTTATGAAATCCTTACTACTGGATACAATGCTGTCCGTAACATCAGTCAGGGAAATTTTCAATTGCATAAAGCATTTCTTGATGGATTAATGGCGGTAAGCCCCGCAGTACGCCAGTACCGCCGGGTAGCTGATATCATCGATTATCAGGTACAGTTGGTCAAAGAATACAAGGCGGCATTTGGCCGCTTTAAGGCATCTGCACTTTTCCAGCCGGGAGAAATCGAATACCTCAGTGGTGTCTATAGCCGCCTGTTCAATGCTTCTCTTGAAAACCTGCAAGATTTACTGACAATAATTACGGCCAGCAGGCTTAGAATGTCAGACGAAGAACGCCTTCAGGAGATCGACAAGATCTTCGCTGATATGGAAGATAAACTCGTCTTCCTGCGGGATTTCAACAGTTCAACCGGCATCCTGCTGCTACAACGCCAGAAGGAGAAAACCGAAGTGCAGCGTATGATGGAAATAGAGGGGCTGCGGTAGATTATTGATAGAAACAATTTTGTGATGTGTGTTTGAAAATCGTGAAGTATGAAAAAAGGGATCACATTATTGGTGATTTTGGGCTTTGTCGCCCCTGTTAGTGTGTGGGCACAAAACGATGGTAGCCTTTCGGGCAAACTTAATAGCCTGCATTCAGTACTGGAACAGCTCTACGATGAATTGATGCCACTGTGTTCGCAACTGACTAACATCAGCGTCGGTATTGCTGGATTCGCCACTTTGTTTTACATCGCCTACCGGGTTTGGGGACATTTGGCCCGGACGGAGCCAATTGACTTTTATCCTTTGATGAAACCGTTCGTCTTAGGATTTTGTATCATGAACTTCAGCACCGTGGTTTTACCTGTAATAAACGGCGTCATGAAACCCACGGTAACCGGCACTAAAAAGCTCGTCGATAATTCCAATGTTACGATTGAAACATTGCTGCGGCAGAAGGATTCAGCGGTAAGAACAACTGACATATATCAGATGTATGTGGGCCCAACCGGTGAAGGTGACCGTTCAAAATGGTACAAGTACACCTATGATGAGGAAGTACCAGCCAGTGAGGGTTGGCTGGCCTCCATCCGCACGGATTTGAAGTTTGCGTTTGCAAAAGCAGGCTATGCTTTCCGCAATGCCATCAAAGAGGTCATAGCAGAAATCCTTCAGTTATTATTTGCAGCGGTATCCCTATGTATCAATACGCTCAGAACGTTTAACCTGGTCATTCTATCCATTCTGGGACCGCTGGTGTTCGCCCTGGGAACCTTTGACGGCTTTGGATTTACCATCAAACAATGGTTAGCTCGGTATATCAATGTTTTCATGTGGCTGCCAGTTGCGCACATTTTCGGGATGGTAATCGGTCGAATTCAGATCAATATGCTGAAGCTGGATCTTTCACAGATAGCCCAACAGGGTGATACTTATTTCAGCAGGACGGATATGGGTTACCTGGTATTCCTGATAATAGGCATTTATGGATACACAACCGTTCCCGCCATTGCAAATCAGATCATGATGGTTTCCGGTGCCGACGCATTGACCAGTAAGTTCGCCCATGATGCTAAGAGTGCTGCTTCTACTGCCGTTACAGGCCCAACGGGTTATATGGTACAAAAGTTATCGGGTCAATAGTTGAAAATAACTCCGAGCATATCGGATGATTTGTGAAGACAGAAAAATGTGTGTGATATGTTTCCGAAGGTTAAAAGCATTGAAAGATCCTTTCAATATATCCGTTTTTTTACTCTGGTAGTCATCGTTGCTTCATTATCGCTGTGCGGCTTCAGTTTGTACAAGTCGTTTCTACTGGCGAATACAACGCAGAACAGGATTTATGTATTGGTGAATGGTAAAGTATTGGAGGCCGTTTCTTCAGACAAAAAAGAGAACATTCCCGTAGAAGCGAGGGATCATGTTAAGATGTTCCACTATTACTTTTTCACCCTTGACCCTGATGAGAAAATAATAAAAACGAATATCACCAGGGCACTATATCTCGCAGACGGTTCAGCTAAACAGCAATATGTCAACCTGAAAGAACAGGGCTATTATGCCAGTATCATTTCGGGTAATATCAGCCAGGAAATTGAGGTAGATAGCACCGCTGTAAATACGAGCACATATCCGTACTATTTCAGGTGTTATGCCAGCCAGCGTATCATTCGCTCATCTTCTATTGTCACCCGGTCCCTTGTTACCGAAGGTTATCTGCGCAACACCGGTCGCAGTGACAATAATTCTCATGGCTTCCTCATTGAGCGATGGGCCATTATCGAAAACAGAGACCTAAACATCACAAATCGCTAAGCTATGTTTAAACTATTCAAAAAAAGGCAGCAGCCTTCTGCCGCTAGTGGTATCTGGATAAAGGTTGGCCAATGGGTAGAGAGGAAGATACGGCTGCTGGCTGATAAGTTAAATCGGCGTACCGCCCATTGGTCACGCAGATCGATAAAAATAGCGCTGATCTCGTTCTGTGCCATATACATGGCTTGTTTCGGGTATTATTTCTTAAAAAATGATAATGCTGTTATTCCCCTTGACTATATAAGCGTTCCGGATCACGCCATCATTCCCGATAATCAGGTATTACCGAGTGCAGAACCAGTATTGAGCCATGAAGCCTACCGGCGGTTACTTGCATTCCGACATTTTTTGGACAGTCTGCAGCAGACCCCAGAAGGTCAACCGCAATACGAAAAAATCCTCAGTGATCATCCCGGTATCAGGGACAGTGTGGAGTATATCATTTCTCTTTATAAGAACCAAGATAAAAACGTGGAATATGGAAAAGACAAATAAAATCAATCATTCTCAGAAATTTATCAGGCAGCGAAAGTTTCTTTTATTACTGCCACTACTGGCATTACCTTTTATCACGTTCGTAGCGCATTCCGCAGGAATCATCGGGAAGGAAAAGGTTGTTTCTGGTGTGGAAGCCCGCGGCTTTAATACCAGGTTGCCGGATGCTGCACCGACCGCAGACAGCAACTGGAATAAACTCAAATTTTATGAAAAGGCCGATAAGGATTCTGCGGCCCGGCGCTCGATGGAAAGATCTGACCCTTACCGCACAGGTAAAGACCGGCATTTAGCTGTACTTCCCGACACAGGCGGTCCAGAAGTATCCCGGTATAAGTATGATCCTTACCCTGGATCATCGCCGTCCAAAAGTGCAGATGCAAACGAACAGCGGGTATATAAAAAGCTGGCAGAACTGGATCGGGAACTGAACCGCCAGCCGGTAAGACAACCAATAGTCAGTCAGCCTGATCCTGGAATCATCAACCCGGATGTTGAACGATTGGAAAGAATGATGGCTTCCGTCGGTGCTGATAACGGAAACGACGAATTTTCTCAAATAAATGGAATGCTTGAAAAGATTCTGGACGTGCAGCATCCAGATCGCGTGCGGGAAAAAATAAAGGAAAAATCCGTGCAGCAAAAATCAGCAGTTTTTCCTGTTACTGTTGAAGAGGGACAACCAACGATCTCAATGCTTTCGGGATATAAAAATTATGACAGTACGCACCCTAACAGTAGGCCGGTAAACAGGTTTTATGGGTTGGACGAAACGTATGACCATGAGCCATCGAGAAGATCCATTCGTGCTGTCATTCCTGAAGCCCAGACACTCGTGAATGGCGCTACTGTAAAACTCATGTTGCTCGACGATGTGTATATCGGCGGCTCCCTTATCCCCAGATATACCAGCATTTACGGTATAGCTTCTTTCGGTGGTGAGCGGATCAGGATTTCTATTACTTCCCTGCAACACAATACAAACTTATTTCCGGTAGTACTGATGGCCTATGACTTGGACGGGTTAGAGGGCATTTTTGTTCCAGGGTCAATAACAAGAGACGTAAGCAAGCAATCGGCTGATCAGGCTATCCAAAGCCTGGGGATTGCTTCTCTCGATCCTTCCCTTGGGGCGCAAGCTGCCAGCGCCGGTTTAGAAGCGGCCAAAACGATTCTTGGACGTAAGACCAGACTTGTTCGTGCCAACATTCCCGGAAATTATGAAGTGCTACTTCGGGATGTAAAAAGCAATGAAAGATAGTACCAAAAACTATCGTATTTATAATAAATTAAAAGCAAAGTGATGAAAAGGTTTGTGCTGTTGATTGCTATTGTGAGTTGTTTGTATTGTACCGATGTTTTTGCTCAATCAGAACTACCAGGTAACTACAAAGCAAAGGCTATTACTCCGATCAGGATGGATATATCTGCTGATATGACAACCAACCTGATTTTCCCATATCCGATTAAAAGTGTAGATCGGGGCAGTGGTGACATACTGGCCCAGAAGGCCAAAGGTGCTGATAACGTATTACAGGTAAAGGCCGCTAAAGAACAGTTTATGCAAAGCAATCTATCTGTAATAACCTCAGACGGGCAGTTATTTTCCTTCCTGGTAGCATACGCGCCGCTCCCCACCTTTCTCAATCTTTCTTTTCATAAAGATTCAACTGCATCGCCCATTCAGTTGGCAGGAGTTGATCTGACAGCGGATGAGATTGAACAAACGGCCCTATCGGTAAGTTCCGCTGACAACTTCCTGCGCAAGCGAACGAAAAGCCAGATGATGAAACTGAAGCTCGGTAGTATTCACTATCTGCAGGATCATTTATGGCTCAGCCTTGGTATGGAAAACAGGTCACTAGTGGATTATGAAATTCAGTATATCAAAGTCTACATCAAGGACAGAAAGCAAGCAAAGCGCACTGCCATGCAGCTTAAAGAGCTGAAGCCAGTGTATTGTTCTTCTTTGGAAAGGATCACAAGCGACCAGCCTGCAAAGGTAATCATGGCAATACCGGCATTCACGTTGTCCAGGAAACAGGAATTAAGGATACTGGTGAAGGAAAAAAATGGTGGACGTGACTTAGAACTTGTTCTTAGAAACGGCACCTTATTAAAAGCAAGAATTCTTTAAGTTCTATTGCAAGGAAGCCGCACATACTTGCTTACAGCTTGAATGTTGTATTTCCAGATTTAAAATTAAAAGTTATGAATAACGAAGATTTTGAATTCAACCAGCGACAGTTTAAAGCCACTGGCATGTTGGAGCATTTCAATTCTGGTGTAATTGAAAAAATGGGACAGGCAGAGCCCCGTATCCGGCATGAAATCAATCCATCCATAGATGGCGAACAGGTGAAAGGCGCTGTTTATTTGAATAAGGCGAAGGATGGTGACAGGTATTTCCTGAACAAATTTGATATGGAAAAAACCAGACCTAATGGTACTACGGTCAAGCAGACATTCTATAACAACAACCGGCCAAAGGCAGGGGATGAAAACTCCAGCCAGCGCCCACCGCAGCAGTGGACGCAAAAGCGTGCTTTCAATTTTCTATCTGGCAGGCCCGTCTACGATAAGAATAACAATGAGTGGAATAAAATAAACCTCAATAAGAAATTGAAGAACGGAAACTATGCCTCTGACAGATTTGATAAGAATTACGGATTTGATCTACAAAAAACAATGAGTGGCTATTCTTATGCTGATGCTGGTGACAAGCAAAGAATGGATCAATTGGCAGAAGGGTTCGAGCGGGGCAACCTTCAGAAAGTAAAGCTGGTCGGCAATGATGGAAAGAAGGAAGACTACTATCAATCCGTATCGATACGGACCGGCTCAATGAAGGTATATGATAAGGATAAAAAGGAGGTGCCGCTCGAACAGCAAGTTGAAAAAGGATTGATCACAAAAGACCTGTCGGAAAAACTCAAAGAAATCTACGGTAAAAAACAGGCACAAAAGCCGGAAAATAAACCAGAGGTGCCGCTAGGTGAAAATAATTCTCAAAAAAATGAAAACAAGCATCAACAGGGCCAAAAGCCGGGTGCAACCCTTACCGGAAAGGAGGACAAGCCTCCTGCAAAGCATAAGACATCGCAGAAGCATTGATGTATGAATACAGGGGATTCAATATTGACCTTCCTGGAATTGGCAGGCGAAGACCCGCGAATGGGTCCGTCTCACATCAGTATGTTCGTGGCCCTGCTATACCTCAGCAATAAATCGGGTAACCCTGTCAACGCTTATGCCGCAGAGCTGCGCCGTTTGTCCAAAATCACTTCCAATAGGTCATACTATCGTGTCATGCGAGACTTGAAAGAGGGGAAATACATTCGTGTAAAACCGTCTTTCAATCCCGCTGTCAGAAGCGAAATTTTCTTGCGAAAGCTGGATAGATAATTTTAAAGTAGCCGGATCAAATGAATGGGAAAGAAAATATGGTTTCATTACTGGAACGGTTTCTGAAATTAGTGAAAACCGATCCCCGGATCAGCCCCGCGCATATCAGCCTGTATATATCCATCCTGCAGTCTTATGTAGCGCAGGGTGATTTGCAGGTGCAGGTACAAAGAGATTTTATTATAAAACAGGCGAAGATCTCGGCGTCCACGTATCACCGGTGCATTAACCAGCTTCACGATTATGGTTATATTGATTATACTCCTTCATTTGATCCTAAAAAAGTGAGCACCGCGACTATTTCTGTGGGTATGAAAACTGAGTATTATGATAAAGAAAGAAGACGTAGTAGTCATGAGGGCCGTCGCCCTTTGTTTTAAGCCTTTTTTAAAACCAGAGGAAGCGCTTATATATTGTGATCTGGGGCGGACCCAGTTCGCCAAAAGATGCGAAGAGTTAGGTGTGGTGAAAAACGAAAGCGGCTACTATACAAAAGAAGACCTGGATCGTATTTGTACTGGCAAATCTGTTGCTCAGACATTGGTGAAACAATATCCGGCACGAAAAAGAGGCATTTAAAACCTCGCTGCGCGGGGTAGGTAGGGCTTTCTTAATATTTCTGTTAGTGCCTGGCTATGAAACACTATTTCATTTCTTGCACGAGCTAGGGTAAACGAGCAGTGATGAAGGCGAACATAGGTTGGCGAAGGTAAAGACGCAATCAGTGCTTTTCCAAAAAAGGCTTCCGGGAATTCTCGAACATTGAAGGCCAATGATTCATTATCATAGGGGCTATTGAACCTGGTAAACAAGCCGTCGCCGTTTTTAAATTCATATTCGTATTGGTATTCCCCGCCTAATAAATGGGCAATAACTTTTGAAAAGTCTTGATACATCAGGGAATTATACCAGATGACCGAAATCTTGCGGAATTCAGGCTCTATCAGGATCGCCTTCATTGTAATTGAATTGAGGTAAAATTAGGGAAAAGTTACTGCTGAACTCCAAGGCAGTTTAACCGGAAGAAAAGTCAAAATGTATTCGGGTTGGCGCGGAATGAATTTCCCACTTTTTTTGTATATTGATTTTATTAAATACAAAAGATGCCAGGAAAAAGGAAAAGCATCCCATATAAAATAAAGGTTCGGCTACTGAAGGAAGTCGAGAATCATTGCCCATTTTGCAGGAACGAGGATACGGAACATTTGGAGTTTCACCACATCGATGAAAACAAAGAGAACAGTGTTTTTGCTAATCTGCTTGCAGTTTGCCCCACCTGTCATTCAAAAATCAGCAAAAATGATATTTCGATGGAGCAGGTGGTTAGACTAAAGGAGATGCTGGGATTGCGAAAAAAGGAGCGGGAGAAATTTGTCCCAAAGGAGATTAAATCTGAGTATCCTGGTGGCGCACCTGCGTTTCTCAATTTCCTTAAAGAAAACCTGCGATATCCGAAGGATGCAATAGACAGGGAGATTAGCGGCACCGTTGTTGTTCAATTTGTCGTAGATGAGGATGGTATTGTCAGTGATGTCGAAGCATTGAGCGGGCCACCTGAACTTCATGCTGAGGCGATTCGCGTAGTTCGTAAGAGTTACCGTTGGTTACCTGCAAAACAAAACGGCAGACCTGTTAAATATTACTCAAAGCAACCCATCATATTCCAGTTGAAAAAAGAAAAAGGATTTCTTGAAAGTTTATTCAGTTAAGAGTAAAAAAACGAAATCAGCCCATGTCCTTTAGTGATCATGGGCTGTTGGATTTGATAATGCCGCTATTTAAAACCTATTCTGTCCCGATCTTCCCATTTCTTCTGAATAGCTTTTTCATCAAGCAGATTTTCGATGGCATCATAAATATGATTCAATTGCACATCATGTTCACCGAGGTGTTCCCGTATCTGCTCGATCTGATCCCTGATATCATTTTGTGCCAGCAGCGTTTTACGGATATCGACAAATACCCGCATAATGGCAACATTCATCGTGATTGCTTTATCTGAACTTAAAGCAGAACTTAGCATTGCTACTCCCTGTTCAGTGAAGGCGTAAGGCAAATATTTCAGATGGGCTCCGCGGCCTGTCTTTAAGATCACAATTTGTGATCTTAAAGAATCTGTCTTAGCGGTACTGGCAATTTGAGGTTGCAAGGCGTCCCATTCTTCCCTTGTCAATTGAAACATAAAATCCTCCGGAAATCTTTTAAGGTTCCGTTTCACTGCTTGGTTCAATGTCCGGGTTTCAACCTCATACAGTTGTGCGAGATCCATATCGAGCATGACCCGTTCACCGCGGATAACATAGATTCTATTTTGTATCGACTGTATTAATTGCATTGGTAGATTTTTTGTTATGGCAATTGCCTTCTGGTTTTTAGCTTGTTTGTATTTCCGGCAATTTGGTAGCGGCGGTTCTGATGTTTCTTTTCTGCACCCTGTGCTGGTATCGCCTCAAAACCTGGGTAACGTCTGATTGGCCGAGATAGGCAGCAACCGTGAATACATCAATGCCCTGATCTAGCAGAATATCGGAAACACTATGGCGGAAGCAGTGCCACGTGATTTTTTTCTGAATACCGGCAGCATTAACCCAATCCTGCAGTATATCTAAAACAGTATCATAACTGGGCAGTTTGAATACCAACTCACCTGGCTGCCCTGGTTCTCCAATCAATGCGGCAACGACGGGGTGCAATGGTATTTCCAAGGGTACACCGGTTTTAGACTGCCTGCGAAGGACAATGGTTTCTGGTCTGATCTGATTCCAGGTTAAAGGATCGACATCACACCATCGGAAGCCGCTATACAGACTGCATACGGCTGCTTTCCTGACCTCATTGTGCCGACAAGGGGTAGATAGCAATATTTTGTATTCGTGGGGCTCTAAGGTGTCTTTAATGCCGGTGGGGTGTGATTTGCATTTTATTTTTTCTGTAGGATTTTCCCTAAAATAGCCATCTTCCTGTGCAACACTGATCATCTTCTTAAAACGCATAAAGTAGTCTGCAGGTGTTTCTCCGTTCAGGTTGTCGAGCAGGTATTTTTGGAACCGCTCACAGAAATTCTTACTAATATCTCCTGAGCAGATATAAAGATCATTTGTAGCGGCTTCAAGATCCTCTTCCAGTTCTTCTTTAGATGCTCCTTGATCAATGGCAACAAATTTCTTGAATGAGCTCAAAGAAGCAGGCAGACTGCGATTGGTCTCGCTATGATTTTTCTTGACATACTTTTCAAAGTATAGAAAGAAGTTCTCTTTCAGTTTTGCGGGAGAGACAAAGCCTCTGCCTTTTGTCTGCGCATCGAGCAGGGTTTGCGCTTTGATGGTTTCCAGATTTGCTAATGCCTGGATATTATAGCTGCGTTGTATTTTATCTTTTGGCTGTGTATAAGTGAAGATGCCGGTGGCAAATCTGCCACCTTTTCTGCGTCCTAACTCTAATGTGTAATAGGTCTTCGTTCCATCTGAAGACAGGCGTGGTACAATATTCATAACTCACTTTTTTCTGTGATAAAATTAGTTTCTGAGAGAACCTTAGAGAATAGCTTAATCAAAATGAAAAAGGTGGTATAAAAACGTCATGTTGTGTCAGATGGCGCATGTGTCACATTTGAAAGCCGCGACAGGAGAGGATTTGATCGATTTGCCAGTTCCGATTGCTTTTTACCGGAACACGAATTTTTGGAGAAATTTACGTGTGTCATTCATGTGTCTTTTATGTGTCAACAAAAGCGGGAAAAAGCGGAAAAAACCGACACATAATTGAATGACCTACAAAGCAAAAGTCCTGTAGATCAGCGACCTACAGGACTTTCAAGTGCCCAGAACAGGAATCGAACCTGCACTACCTTTCGATAACAAGATTTTGAGTCTAGCGCGTCTACCAGTTCCGCCATCTGGGCTCTTGCTTGGGGGTGCAATATTAAGGAATTGTGCATTTTCAGCCAAATATGGAGACTATTTTTCTGCACTTTATTTCAATAAGTTATCTTTTTCGCCAACGATCCCCGTCTCCCCAGCCGCATTTGGCGGGCGAAACGGAAATGACCCGCAGTTTTAATTGGGAAGTCTAAGCGGAAATGACCCGCAGTTTTTGTAAAGACGGGAGATTTTTGAATCCATAGAGAAATAAGGTACTTATCCGTTCTTTATGCCAGGAAACGGGTGGGTGAGTCATTAGCGTTAAGGGTTTCTTCCACGCAGATGTAGTTATTCATGAATAGCATGTTGTCGAGTTCATGTATGACGATCTGACCTGCTTTATATTCCATCTCCACCAAAGCTACCCCCTCCGAATAGCCGCTTCGTGCATTCATTACAATCCTTGCAGACGTAACCAAACCAAAAGGAATAAGAAGTGCTATCACCTGAGAAGAAGTGGTGAACCGGTTTAAATTGGTAATCAATATTCGCATTGTGTAGTATTTACTTAATTGGAACATTGACCAGATATAGTGTATGGGAAGATGTAAAGCGGGGGGTAGGACTTACAAAATAAGAAGCCAATCCATGAAAGTTAAGCTTATTATTGGTCATTAACTAACTTATTTTAAGAGCAGAGCGTTTCATCATGCTGTATGTGGGGACAATTCGCCCCTATGGGCGATCCTAAAATAAATAAGTGATTGCCAGTTTATAAGCGTACCTTCAATCATAATCATTTGAGCCTCGCATCAGTAAACGTCATCAATCTGCTGCTGTTACCGCAAATTCATTTCCTTACTTCTTGCCTTACTCAGATATCACTTCTAAATTTTTACACATGAACATTTATGTATCCAATCTGGCCTTTAATATCCAGGACGAAGAGTTAAAGAACCTGTTTACCCCTTTCGGCACAGTGACTTCTTCAAAAGTCATCAATGACAGGGAAACGGGCCGCTCCAGAGGTTTTGGCTTTGTAGAAATGGACGATGACGCTGCTGCCAAAAAAGCAATTCAACAATTGGATCAATCAAGCCTCGATGGCCGGGCTATTCGCGTATCGGAAGCCAGGGAAAAGCCAGCAAGATCCAACAACCGGTATTAGATCAACAAAGACTTTTGGTCAATATAAAGTAATACAGAAAAAGCCTGCTTTTTTGCCGGCTTTTTCATGTTGCCTATCATTCATGAAATATTTAAAAGAGCACTTAAGCTATTCATATAACTGGCCTCATGGCGGCGATCCTTTGTTTACAGGAGTACCGAGTCGTCGAATGTTTGATCGCGACAACGGCTTCCAGGTTTTGTTTATCATCAATTGTTTCTACGAATCAATTGGCGTTACTACGCCTCAAGCCGGCAATAAAATTGAAAAGCTGATCAATATGCAACTCCCCCTGGAAGTTAAAAGCGAGCTGTCCGTTTTTAACTGGTTAAAAGGGATATACCTGTATCACTCCGATTAGTGCACCACTCCCCGTGTAACGCCATTCTCTCCAAACGCATCTACCACAAACCAATATTGCTGGTCCTTATTCAAACTACGGATAGTAAGTTTTGTTTCTCCATACACCTGGTACACCCGGTTCAGGTTATGCCTGTGAATACCGAAACGAACGTTGTATCCCGTGGCGCCAGTCTGCTTGGGCCAGCTTATGGTGACGTTGCGGGCATCTTGCTTATCCCTTTCTACCCTATACGATTTTACCTGCGAGGGTTTTACGCCAGTCCCTTTTCCAAAAACCCGGAAACCTGATATAGCGAATTGGCCGCCTGGCACCCGGTAATTCGTCACTTTAAAGTAACGCGCTTTGATGGGGACTTTAAATACATGGTATTGATGGGTGAGATCTTCCTCATTGGTGGTTTTATCCACCAATGTGGACCAGTCCTTCTTGTCGGTAGAATACTCCAGCAGGTACTGCTGTGCCTTCACCCCCTCACGGCCGAAAAGTTGGGTGTTGTGTTCGGCAAAGTTGAGCTGTACAGCATTGACCACTGATACAACTCCGAGATCCACACTTAGCCATTCACCTTTATCACCGGTTTCGGCACTCCAGTAATCACGCACTTCCTCATTCACAGCGAGGGCTGGCTCGTGTGCCGGAAGGGCAGAAGAGGCTTCTACCGTTTTTTTGTAGGACAGCAACATCCAACCCGGGAACAGTTCTCTCAAGTCTTTTATCTTATGCCTGGGCATTACCATGGGATAGTCCGCAAATTCGGTATGCGCTATTATTTGTCCATCCTTATCAAAGGTTACCGGAAATAATCCCAACCGGCGTTCGAAAATGTGCTTTACCGAGATCACCATAGTCACCACCCGCCAGTAATTTCCATACTTATCAGTAAAGGTAGCTCCATGACCACCACCATTGATAAATCCTTCAGGTTTGCTTGAAAAGGGGCTTTCGGGAGCATAGTTAAACGGTCCCAGTGGTTTGTTGGAAACCAGATAGCCATCGGCATAGCTTTTATATTGCGTGCCTGGCGCAGAATACTGGTAATAATATTTGCCCTGGTATTTGGTTACCCACGGCGCTTCGGTCCAGGGACTTTCGATGCCTGTGTTGTAATCGCCCGGCCTTTCCCAGCCACGCATAGCGGGATCACCCTTCAATACATTTACCGGCGTACCGATCGGATTGAGCTTGTTATTGACATCGAGTTCGACAGCCTGCAGATAGCCATTGTTGGTGCAGCCAAAGTATAGGTATATTTTTCCGTCCGTGTCCTGGAAAAGATCGGGATCACCCACCGTAAAGGGAAAATTATCGTTGTATACCGACCATTTTCCAGCGACCGGATCATCGGCTTTATAGATCAGCTTACTGTTCATAGGGAAATAATACAGCACCCCATTGATCACTGCCGCCGTTGGCGCATCCTTTTCGAAAGGAAGGTCGCTCGTGGTCACAAAGTTCCAGGATAGCAGGTCTTTTGAATACCAATATCCTCCCGTGGCGGTGGCGAACAGGAAGTAATTGTCTTTATACAATACGATGGTAGGATCGGCAGCTGCACGACGCGATGGCTTATCGGGGGTAAAGCGGTAGCTTAGGTTTAACGGATTGCAGAATGTTTGACCGAATACAAGGGCGGGCATTCCAATCAGCATTACCAGAAGAACGATGCTAAGAAATTGCTTACTCCAGCGATACATACAAATATTGTTTTATTGAGGACCTTCAGGCGAATGAAGACGTTTTACAATTGGTCCGCCGTTAGTGTGCAGCAATAAAATCGCAGCTCATTCCACGAAAAAGCAGGCCACGAGGGCCTGCTTTTTTTATTTACCATGTCCCAATTTGCCTTTTTGAAATGAAATTATTCCTATGCGACGCGTTTCAAGTTTAGATGACGCGCTTCACCCGGAAGTATCCATCGATGGCGGCTGTGCCGATCTGCTTACTATCGGCCGAAAAACGTCCGGCAGGAGCGCAGTTGAATCGTCCTATGACCCAATCACCCTTGTTACCCCATTTATCGATCACAGCTGCTCCTTCACTATCTTTAAATGCATTGGAAGCATCATAATAATACGAACTATGCTGATAGCCGGCATCCTGGTCGCTGTGGGCCAGCGAAGCAGGGTTCTGGCTGCCGGATCTCCATCCAAAGCTGCCGGTACCAGCCGGACATATAAGCGTGAGGGCAACTCCATCTCCCAATCCGTTTATACTCGCACTGGAAGTGCCGATCAGCATGGCCGATCCTTCCAGAACCTGCCAATCGCCGCCATTGATGCGAAAAGCCAGCCCTTCACCCAGCACGGTTATATGTGCCAGCAGGAGTAACTGATGCGCATCACTGGCTATTTCTGCGATCGCTGTAGCTTCAACCTGACCGTTTACCGTGCCCGGCGCTGTATAAGTTGCCGCACTACCATTAGCCTGGAGTTTGCCGGGGCCTGTAAGGGTCCATTTTTTAACCAGTACCGCTGAAACGGGTTTTCCTTCCCCCAGCGGCAGTGTGCTTTCATCGGCCGCATTGAGCGGCGCCAACATATCGTCTGCGAACGGATGATAATTCATCACCTGCAGGTTGATCGATTCACCAGTACCGAGTACAGCACTTGCCGGTTTGATCTTCAGCCAGGTAACCAGGATCCAATCACTGAAGTGTTTGGTGGAAACCGACACCGTCTTATTTACCTTATCCACCACAAATGGCTGCACCATTTGCCAGATACCTTTCTCATCCTGCCAGGCGAGCGATAGCGCGTCTTCCGATGGAATAGAATCCATGTACCTGGCATAGGAAAAACGAACAGTAACAGGTTTGCTGAACTGTTTGCCGTGCGGCGTTAACCGGAAACCATTACCCAGGCCTGCATCGCAAGTGCCTTTCACGGGCTGCAGCTGAAAATTCACGGTCTCTGACAGGGCGCCGGCTGGAACGATAACGGTTACCGAGCCATCGGCGGTAGCCAGTTGCCCACCGGCGGCTCCGATCGATTTATTGATCGCAGCTCCGATGGTTTCTCCCACCGGACGGGACACCGGCGTTTGCTCACCACTTACAGGGTTTTCGGGGTTTCCTCCTTTTTTACAGGAAACAATACCCATTCCCAATACACAAATAAAGACCAGGAAAAAAGAACGAATGCTACTATATTTCATATGCCGGATTTGAAGCGGCAAGGTAGGGCAATACCGATCGCAGGGAAATCACATAAGCATGTGAAAGGTAGGACCGGCGGGGCTTTCGTGTCAACTTTTTACATTAGGAACGCGTCGTTATATTCAATATATTTATACCTACAATCTTCATCATTATACTACAGTATATTTAGTCCCGGGTCACGGGCATACACTGATCGTTCGTTCCAACCTTCGTTATTACCAGTAAAATTTGTTCAAATTCACAGCTCAGCATTGACCGGATCCATTCTGTCCGAATCCTTTTTTTAGAAATACCAGAACTGTATAATATGCAGGAAGTTGACCTTTTAAATTTTACTATGGAGAACAAGAAGTCTGGCCTCGCCATTTTAGCAGAACAGATGCCGGCAGTTAAAGCATATAAGCAGGTTGCGTGGAACATCAACCATATCAGGAAAACCGATGGGCCATTGCCCGGCGCCACCCTCCTCACCAAATGCATCAGTTGCCTGGAACTGGATAACGGACGTAACATGTTGAAAAAATGGAAGATCGATTTGCTTGAACTGGAAAAGCCTTATTGCACCGATCGTTTTTTTACCATGACTTCCGCCGCTGAAAAGAACAATGACAAGAAACAGGAGACCATTCATTTCCTGGTTTGCAATACACATCCCAATCTCAACATCGTTTTGGAAATAGACATCAACAGCCGGCGAGCCTGCTGGCTGTATTATGATGCTTTAAAAGAAACCGCCTTACAACATGTATTGTTGCTGGTGTTGCAGCTATTTGTAAAGAATGAGATCAGGTCGTTGAATGTACACCATGTTGCGATAAGGCTCAACATCGGCCACGTAAAAACCTTTTTCAAGCGCAACAACTACATCATTCAGATCGAGCAACCACCCACTGGCGCCCCGGCCCCCAACATACACCCATAAAAATACCCCCAGGACCATCGGACGCCGGGGGCAGAAAGTTTTTATCAATAACAATTGATTCAGTAACGGTAGATACACGACCTATTTGGCAAATATCCGTGCGAAGTGATTCTGCAGGTGATTGCGCATACCAGTACGAAATTCATCGGGCGTTCCATTCTCGAGTATCTTGACCAGGGCCTTGTGCGATACAAAGGTCTGTGTACCGGTTTGCTTCTTCAACAAGCCGCTATTGTGAACATAATCAAATACAGGCAATAGCAACCGCTGAAACTTCTTCAACGCATCATTGCCAGTGATTTCGTACAGCTTTCCATGAAAAGCGATCTCATGTTCTATATTGAACAGGTAGTTCTTCGCCATGGGCGGTTCATTGCTCACGATCACTTTCAATTCTTTAATGTCCTTGGCCGTAATGCGGTGAAAGAGCAGATCGGCCATGCCGATCTCCAATACAAGGCGTAGTTCGAAGATATCTTTCAGTGTTTCCTGATCTAGGATGTGCGGATTCATGCTTTTGCTCATGATCCCAAAGAGGTCGGGGCTGGTGATCACCGCGCCTTTTTTCTTTTTCGATTCTATAAGACCCATCATACGCATCCGCAGCAGGGCCTCGCGTATAACGGTACGGCTTACGCCAAGTGATTCTGCCAGTTCAACTTCTTTCGGTATCGCATCGCCCACTTTCAGCTTTCTATCCATCAGTAATTGCACCAGGTTCGACTCTACTTTATCCACGAGCGTACTGGTATCGAGCGATTTGAGGTCTTCTATAATTGCGGTAACGGCCATAAATATGTATTACTTATTTTCCAAAAATAACAAAATCTTCGAATTGCGTGGCGTGCGAAATCGATTGCATTATAAAATACTGATAATCAGTAAACACACTTTTATTTAGCAGTTTATTTTGGCAGGTTAGACAAAGTCCCTAATTTTATTAAGTCATACATAATACAAATTAAAACTGCCACTATGAGCTCTCCACGGTTAAGCTTTCTTGCCCTTTTCCTGTTGCTGCTATCGGGGTTGTCCGCATGGACCCAGCGGAGCAGGGTGACCGGCAAGGTCATTTCTGAAGAAGACGGTAAACCTTTATCCAATGTGTCGATCATCATCAAAGGCACCACCGCAGGCACCCAAACCGATGCCAACGGTCAGTTTTCCATTGATGCCTTATCCAATGACATCCTCATTTTTTCCTATGCAGGTTTATCCGCCCGCGAGCTCGTGGCATCGCAGGCCGCCGCCAACCCCGTAAGTATGAAGAACGATGGCGGAAAACTGGGTGAAGTGGTTGTAGTGGGGTATGGAACGCAGTCGAGAAAAAATGTAACCAGCGCTATTGCCAAATTGGATAAAGAAGTGCTGGCCAATGCACCAAGGGCCAATATCGGCTCGGCCCTGCAGGGTACGGTAGCCGGCCTACGCGTTACCAATACAACCGGCAGTCCCGGTGCGTCTCCTTCCATATTGTTACGTGGTGGCGCATCTATCAATAGTCCCGGATCGCCCCTGGTAGTGGTAGATGGGGTGATCCGTGCCTTCAATGACATCCCTTCCGACGATATCGCCTCTATCGAGATCCTGAAAGACGCAGCCTCTACCGCTATCTATGGTGCGCGAGCCAATAACGGCGTAATCCTCATCACCACAAAACAGGGTAAGGCGGGTACTTCGCAGATCTCCTATAAATACATCCGCGGCTACAACGAGAACAGGGAAGGATACACCTACCTCAATGCGCGGGATTACATCTATTACAACCGCCTGGGCAATTACAACTCGCAGCGTACACTGGCGCAGGTAAACTCATCGCGCGGTTATGGCCTGCTCACCGACGCAGCCAACCTGGCCCTTTTCGATATCCGCAGCTACAACCCTTCTTCAGAAGGGCTACTGAAGCAGGGCTGGGACACCGTATCTGACCCGTACGGTGGCGTGATCATTTTTAAAGACCATGGCAGCGAGATACAGGAACTGGTATTCAGGAATACCAACACCAATGATCATTACGTAAACGTAATGGGTGGCAATGATCGTGGTAAATACTTTGCAAGCTTCAACTATTATGATGAAGACGGGGTAATCATTGGCTCCAGTTACAAACGCTACTCCGCCAACCTGAACGGTTCGTATAAGATCAAACCCAATGTGGAAATATCCTCAGGCGCCACATTCTCTACCGCTACCACCTATGGTGCCCTTGCCGGCGATGTGAGCACCATTTACCGCAACCTGGCCCTGTGGCCTACCATGAACCCCTGGCTCGATTCGGCCAGGACCAAGGCCAATCCCGGCAATGGAATCTCCGACGGCAATCCCCTGTACTGGCTCGAAAAAGTGCAGCGCGCCAACGCAGTGAACCGGTTCACGGCAAATGCCTCGCTTAAATACGACATCCTGCCCGGCTTATTCTTCAAAGCCACGGCCAATGGTTATTTATATGAGAATACGGACGAGTCTTTTACAAAGGCAACCCAAACCTATTCACAGATCTTTGCCAGTCCGCAGGCATTCAATACCACCAGACCCGCTTATTGGTACAATAACCGGATCTTCCAGCAGCAGTACACCGGCATGCTTAATTACAACAAACGTCTGGGTGACCACAACCTCACCGCGATGGTGGCCGCCGAATACTACAGACAAAGAACGGTAACCGCCCAGGTATATGGCACCAATGCACCTACCGATGATATCCCCACTGTGAATGCCTCCACTACCTTTGCATCGGGCAATAACTACTCGGCCAAATCGGAATACCGCATTGCCTCTCACTTCGCCAATATCAATTACAATTTCGATGAGCGTTATCTGCTCACCCTAACTTATCGTTCGGATGGCATATCGAGCCTGGCAAAAGACAATCGCTGGGGCTTCTTCCCGGGCATGAGTGCCGGCTGGAACGTACACCGCGAGTCGTTCTTTGAGCGCAGTGGATTAACCAACTACATCAGCACCCTAAAGCCTCGCGTGAGTTATGGGGTGAACGGTAATATTGCTGGCATTGGCGACTACGAAGTACAGGGATCTTACGGCTCGCAGGGCAATTACAATACAGCCCTCGGATTTCTCAATACCGGCATTATCAACAGCGGTTTGAAATGGGAGAAAAGCACGACCACCGATTTCGGAGTGGATGTTGGCTTGCTCAACAACCGCATCACCCTGATCTTCGATTACTACAACCGCGAAACGAGCGACCTGCTCACCAACCTTACCCTGCCGAGTTATACCGGCTTCGGTTCGGTGCGCACCAACCTCGGAACCTTCCGCAATACGGGGTATGAACTTTCCCTCAATGCCTCTATCAGCAAAAACCCCAATGGTCTTACCCTCGATGCAGGCGCCAATATTTCGTATGTAAAGAACAAGATCGTACAACTGCCTTATAACGGCAATGAGAACAACCGTCAGGGTGGTTTGCAGGTCTACGATCCCAAACAAGGTAAAGTGACCTGGGTGGGTGGATTGCAGGAAGGGCAGGCCCTCGGTGATATTTATGGTTACAAGCAGTTGGGCATCTTCCAAAGCGATGCAGAGATCGCCAAAGAGGCTGGCAACCGCTACGATGCCGTTGCAGGCATTGGCGGCCCCAACAGAACAACGGTCACCAATAAGATCGCAGCCGGTGATGTGAATTGGATGGATGTCGACAAGAACGATACCATCGACTCCCGCGACCAGGTTTATCTGGGCAACGTCAACCCCAAATACACAGGCGGCTTTTCGCTAACTGCTTCTTACAAAGGATTGTCACTGTATACGCGTTTCGAGTTCGCCGTTGGTCACACGATCTACAACGACCTGGTGGCAAGAACACTGGGTAACTACCAGGGCACCTTTAACTATATCGACTGGCAGAAGAAAGGATTTTCGGGCGACAACTCGATGAGCGATATTCCTAAAGTGTACTATGCCGACCAGGTAGGAGCTCCTGCGGGCAAAAAGAACTACACCCGCGCCAACAATGCCAACGGTGTATTGAATGGCAACAACTCCCGCTTCTATGAGAAAGGCGATTATCTGGCATGCCGCGAGATCACCCTCTCGTATGAGTTTCCCAAAAACCTGTTGTCCAAAACCAAATTCCTTACGCAGGGCAGGGTCTATGCCGGACTCAACAACCTCTTCTACATCACCAAATTCAGCGGGCCCTCACCAGAGCCTCCGGTGTCGGGTGGCGTGATCACCGGTATCTATGCAGGCGCTTATCCTGTGCCCCGTTCATTTACACTCGGGGTTCAGGTAACACTTTAACCAGTTAAAAAGTCAAGTATGAAAAAATCCATCAAACATATATTCTTAGGCGGTTTATTCATCGCCTCCCTCAGCGCCTGTAACAAGAAGCTCGACCTAACCCCGGTAAGCAGCATCAGCGACGCCAACTACTGGCGAACACCCGATCAGTTCGACGCCTTCGTTTCGGGCCTGCACACACGATTCAGGGGCCACAACAACGCCTTCCAGGTATTGGGAGAAATGCGGGCAGATGTCTTTGGTACCGAGCCCGGCAACGCCAGCACCTTCACCGGCGAAGCCACCCAGGGCATTGAAAGGCTGTGGCAACAAACCCTCGACCTCGATAATCCGGGCGTGAGCAATTTTGGAGGTTTTTATACCAACATTGTGCAACTCAACCTGCTCATCAGCAAACTCAACACGACCAATATCGTTACCACGGAGAATAAAGACTACTACCTCGGTGTAGCACATGGAATGCGGGCCTTCTATTATTTCCAGTTGGTAAGGACCTGGGGCGATGTAGTGATACAGACAGAACCAGTTGTTTCTATCGATATCAGCAACCTGGCTAAACCTGCTTCTAAAGCCGACGAGGTGATGGCATTGATCAAAGACGATATCAATAAATCGCTCACCGCATTTGGGACCAACTACGGTTTCCGCCAAACTAGATCATATTGGTCAAAAGCAGCCACGCAGATGCTGAAGGCAGAAGTTTTCCTGTGGACAGCCAATAGGGGAGGAGGCAATGCAGATGCCAATACAGCCCTTGGCTCTTTAACAGATATTCAAACGAATATCCCATCACTCACACTGCTCAATAATTACACCACAGTTTTTGCCTCGGGCAACAAGGGGAATAACGAGATCATATTTGCATCCCGTTATCTCCTCAATGAATCGAGCCTCTTTATTGCGGGCACTTACCTGCCGCAAACTGGTCTGCTCGCCAACTTCTATGATTCGGCAGGCAACCGCCCCTTCAACGTTACGGCCGACAACTGGGGTGGCCTGCTGCGGGCGCCGGTTACGGTGGCTGCCTTCCGTAAGTTCGATGACAAGGACAGTCGTAAATGGGCTTCGATACAACCCGCCTATAACCGGCCATCTCCCGGTGTATATGTCATTGCCGGCGCCTTTGCGCAAAAGTTCCAGGGTGAGCAGAACGCTGGTTCCCGCGTTTATACCAATGACTTTCCCATTTACCGTTATGCGGACCTGCTGTTGCTGAAAGCAGAAGCGAAAGTATTGCTGGGACAAAGCCCGGCCACGGAACTGAATCTCGTACGCACACGTGCTTATGGCGCCAATTATGCAGAATCGACTTACGGGTTTCCCAACCAGGCAATTGATACCGATGCCAAAGAAGCGATATTACGGGAACGCCTCTATGAATTTGTATTCGAGGGCAAACGCTGGTACGACCTGAGAAGAATGGGCGACAGTTATGTGTTTGAACATACCACGGTACTTCCTGCCGATGCTTACAAACTCCTTTGGCCCATCGACCGCAGTTCGCTCACCAATAACCGGGCGCTTACGCAAACGAAAGGTTACCCGGCATTTTAACCAAAGCAACATCTTACATCTTTAATCCAAGCAATATGACCATGCAGCATTTAGAAGGACTTATAGCGGCGCCTTTCACCCCTATGAAAGCCGACGGAAGTTTGAATCCCGACCTCATCCCGGCCTACTACGAAATGCTAAAAGCCAACCAGGTAACTGGTGCTTTTATCTGTGGCTCCACCGGAGAGGGCGTATCGATGACCACAAAAGAAAAAATGTCGGTAGCGTCAGCCTGGGCTGCTACTACCCGGCACGATAAAGATTTCAAAGTGATCACGCTGCTGGGTGGCACCAGCCTCGAAGATTGCCGCGAACTCGCCCTGCATGCCCGCGACCAGGGTTTGTATGCCGTAGCATTCACCGCACCGTTCTATTTCAAACCGGCAGATGTGAACATGCTGGCCAGGGCCTGCGAATATGTAGCTGCCGCCGTGCCCGACATGCCGTTCTATTATTATCACATCCCTGTATTGACGGGTGTGGGCTTTCCCATGATCGACCTGTTGAAAGCGATCGATGGCCGCATCGGCAATTTTGCAGGTGTCAAGTACACGCATGAAGACTTCATGGATTTTCTCTCCTGCATGTCTTTCAGAAATGGCCACTACGATATGCTGTGGGGCCGGGATGAGAACATGTTGAGTGCGCTGGTGCTGGGCGCCCGCGGCGCAGTTGGCAGCACCTTCAACTATGCTGCGCCCTTGTACCGGGCATTGATACAGGCCTTCGATCAGGGCAAATTGGAAACAGCCAGGCGCCTGCAGCAACAATCGATCGATATGATACGCCTGCTGGGCAAATACGGCGGCATCGCCACCGGGAAAGCCTATATGAAACTGATCGGTATCAATTGCGGCGAGTTCAGGCTGCCGGTGAAGAACATGACAGCAGATGACTTTACCCGATTCAGAAAAGAGGTGGAACAATTAAATTTCAGTAGCTTTTCATCGCGCCTTCCCGTGATCGACAAAGCCTAGTTGCTCATATGAAAATTGCCAAAGTCAGCATGCGTCATTCAAAAAATTATCCCTGGATCGTTGTGGCCCTGCTTTGGGTGGTGGCCATGCTCAATTACCTCGACCGGCAGATGCTGTCGACGATGCGACAAACGATGCAGACAGATATTTCGGAACTGCAATCGGCCACCATGTTCGGTTACCTCATGGGCATCTTTTTATGGATCTATGGTTTTATGAGTCCTGTATCGGAAATCATTGCCGATAAAGTGAACCGCAAGTGGCTGATCACCGTGAGTTTGTTTGTGTGGTCGGGCGTAACGCTGGCGATGGGTATGGCGAAAACCTTCGACCAGCTCTACTGGCTGCGCGCTATCATGGGCGTCAGCGAAGCGTTGTACATACCCGCGGCCTTATCACTCATTGCAGATTACCACCAGGATAAAACCCGCTCGCTGGCGATAGGCATTCATATGACCGGCTTGTATATCGGTCAGGCACTGGGTGGTTTTGGCGCCACCATAGCCACCAGCATCTCCTGGCAAAAGACCTTCCAGGTGTTTGGTGTTGTCGGTATTGCTTATTCGGTAGTATTACTGATCGCTTTGCACGATACCAAACGCCTGCCGCAGGTTGCCGCGCAGGCACCGGCAACAGCACCGTCTAAGAGCAACCTGTTTAAAGGACTGGCCGTGCTGTTGACCAACATCCCTTTCTGGATCATCCTGTTCTATTTCGCGGTGCCCAGCTTGCCGGGCTGGGCGACCAAGAATTGGCTGCCTACCTTGTTTGCAGAAAACCTGGGGATAGATATGGCAACAGCGGGACCACTGTCGACGATCACCATCGCCGTCTCATCCTTACTCGGTGTACTGCTGGGCGGTATCCTTTCCGACAAATGGGTACAGAAGGACCTGCGGGGCCGCATCTACACCAGTGCCATCGGACTTGGCCTAACTATACCGGCTTTATTCTTGCTGGGCTATGGCCATTCCTTATTGCATGTGCTCAGCGCGGCTTTTTGCTTTGGTTTTGGATTTGGCATGTTCGATGCCAACAATATGCCCATCCTTTGCCAGTTCGTATCGGCACGGTACCGTGCTACAGCCTATGGCTTAATGAACATGACCGGTGTATTTTCTGGCGCGCTCGTTACCAACTGGCTCGGCAAATCGACCGACGCGGGGCGTCTTGGTAAAGACCTCGCTCTGCTGGCCATCATAGTAGCCGTAGCCCTCATCATCCAATTATCTTTTCTGAAACCAGTAACCAAAGATTATGACCGTCAATAATAATCGCACCATATCATTTGTAAAGATCGCCAGCAGCTTTTGTTTGCTGATCGTAACCAGTGGTCACTTGTTGGCACAGCCGGCAGGCGGCACTAAGCAGGGCGTTATCGTGACGGCTACTGCACCGGTAGCACCCTTATTGAAAGGCATCGACAACAATGCGGTGCTTTGTGTGAAGGTTTATGTCCCCGCCGGGCGGAAGGCCATCGCCATCAATGCACTGGCTGTTACCCTGAACAAGAGCGCACTTCAAACGATCGAGTCGCTGAACGTCCACTACAATGGTAATGAACCAGCCTTCAATAACCAGCAACCGGTTACCAGGATGGAGCCATCCGCAGTACAAACCAGCATCCCGGTACATATCAATGCTCTTACAGGCTGGAATTATATCTGGCTCAGTGCCCGGCTGAAACCACAGGCCAACATCTCCCTCAAGCCGGAGATCCGTATAGTTCGTGTGCACACGGCGCAGGAAACCTTTTCGGTGAAAGAAGAGAGCAAATCATTTGCAAAATACATCGGTGTTGCGCTGCGCAAAGCCTGGGACGATAGTGTTCACACTTACCGCATACCTGGATTAGCCACCACCGGCAAAGGCACCCTCATTGCGGTCTACGACATTCGCTACAAGCATGCGGGCGACCTGCCGGCCAATATCGATGTGGGCATGAACCGCAGTACGGATGGAGGTAGAACCTGGTCGCCCATGAAGATCATCATGGATATGGGAGCACCACATGAGAACAACGGGGTAGGGGATCCTGCTGTATTGTTTGACCCCGTCACCAATAAGATCTGGGTGGCGGCACTGTGGAGCAAGGGCAACCGTTCAATCGCCGGTTCGATGCCCGGCCTTTCACCCGATACCACCGGACAATTGGTGCTCGTGAGCAGTGAAGATGACGGCCTTACCTGGACCGCTCCCGTATCGATCACCCAACAGGTGAAGAACCCTATATGGCACTTGTATTTCAACGGACCGGGCAGCGGCATTGCTATGCAAAATGGTACCCTCGTGTTTGCTTCCCAATGCTGGGACGAAAGCAAAAAGCCCGGCATACCACACTCATCCATCATTTACAGTACCGATCATGGCATCACCTGGCACTCGGGCACCGGCGCCAAAAGCAATACCACCGAAAGCCAGGTAGTGGAAACCACGCCAGGTACCCTCATGCTCAACATGCGTGACAACCGCGGCAACTTCCGCAGCGTTGCTACCACCACCGATATGGGCCAAACCTGGGTGGAGCATCCTACGTCGTATAACGCGCTGCCCGATCCGGTTTGCATGGCGGCACTCATCAAAGCACCCGCCCTGGTGGGCGGCAAAAAACAGGAAGTATTATTCTTTAGCAATGTAGCCTCACAGCAAGCGAGGATGAACATGACCATCAAGGCCAGTGCCGACCTTGGCAATAGCTGGCAGCCTGCCAGGAGCCTGCTGCTCGACGAAAGAAAAGGCTATGGCTATTCGACCCTTACCCGGATCGATGATCAAACGATCGGCATACTCTATGAAGGCGTCCGTGATCTTTATTTTCTCCGTATCCCCATCACCGACATTATTCGTTAAACAACTCAACTCTTTCAATCATGAGCTATACTACCGAGGAACTGCTGGCGCTGGAAGACTTCTACCGCGACCAGTTACTCAACAGCACGATCAATTTCTGGTTTCCCCGTTCGTACGATAAAGAATATGGAGGTTTCCTGTTCATGCGCGACCAGGATGGCAGCCTGCTCGACGATGACAAGGCCGTATGGATACAGGGCCGTGCCACCTGGATGTTATCGACCTTATACAATACCGTAGAACCACGGTCCGAATGGTTGGAAGGTGCCCGGCTGGGTTTTGAATTCCTGAACAAATACTGCTTCGATACGGACGGACAAATGTTCTTTCATGTAACACGTGATGGTCGCCCCATCCGTAAACGTCGCTACTTCTTCTCGGAAACTTTTTATGTGATAGCTGCCGCAGCGTATGCACAGGCCAGCGGTGATGAGTTCGCTGCCAGCAGGGCACGCGAAGTGTTTGGCAAATGTATTGAATACGCTACCACACCAGGCTTATTACCACCCAAGTACACCGGCACCAGGCCTTCGAAAGGTATTGGCATACCGATGATCCTGATGAACACCGCCCAGCAATTACGCAGCACCATCGGCGATCAGCGTTGCGACGAATACATTACCCAATGGATCGATGAGATCGCCAATAACTTCGTAAAGCACGATATCCGTTGCGTCATGGAGCAAGTGGCGCCCGACGGTAGCATCATCGACCATATAGATGGCCGCACGCTTAATCCGGGACATGCCATAGAAGGCGCCTGGTTCATTCTGCACGAAGCCATGCATCGCAACAACGACCCGCAGCTCATCCAGCTCGGCTGCCAGATGATCGACTATATGTGGGAGCGTGGATGGGACAAAGAACATGGAGGCATCCTGTACTTCCGCGATGTGTACAACAAACCCGTACAGGAATACTGGCAGGATATGAAATTCTGGTGGCCGCACAACGAGACCATCATCGCCACCTTACTGGCCTATCTGCTTACCGGCGAAGAGAAATATGCCGGCATGCACAAGCTGGTGCATGATTATTCCTACACACACTTTCACGATAAGGCATTCGGCGAATGGTTTGGCTACCTGCACCGGGATGGCACCATTGCGCAAACCGCCAAAGGCAACCTCTATAAAGGACCTTTCCACCTGCCAAGACAGGAGTGGTACTGCACCATATTGTTGCAGAATTACCTGAGCAAAAGAAAAATGACGGCTACCTCCCTCATCGGGCATCACTAAAACTATGAAACAAACGATCACAATAGCCTGTCTGCTGATTGGTATTACCTGCACAGGACAGCTACAACTGGCCAGGATCTTTTCCAGTCATATGGTATTGCAAAGAGACCAGCCAATTCATGTTTGGGGCCAGGCCCGCCCGGCCGATACCGTAACAGCAAGGCTAGGGCACGAGGAGAAAAAAGCCTCCGCGGATGCAGACGGCCACTGGAGCGTTTACTTTCACCCGCGAAAAGCATCAGGACAACCTCTACACCTTAGCATAGGTACAGCTACAGAGCATATAGACCTTGTCGATCTAGTGATCGGCGACCTATGGGTATGCATCGGCCAATCGAATATGGAATGGCCAATGGCGAAAGAACTGCATTACCACGAAGCACGCGGGGAGGCCAGGCGGCATTTGGTCAGGTTTTACAACCCTACCTATGCGGGGAAGAATATTTACGGATCTGCCTTTACCGATTCCGTGGTACAGCGACTTACCCCTGACCGGTTCTACGAAGGCAGTTGGTTGGTCAGCGATACCGGAAGCATTGCTACCATGAGCGCCGTAGCGTGGTATTTCGGAAAAACAGTAGCCTACAAAATGAAAATTCCCATTGGCCTTATCCACCTCGCCATTGGCGGAGCGCCGCTGGAAACATTTATCGATGCAAAGGCATTACAAAGTTCATCACCATTCAAAGCTAAAGTCAGGGGTAACTGGCTCGATAATGAGTCATTACCCGTTTGGGTGCGCGAGCGAGGCAGGCAAAATACAGGAAGGGTAACGACGATACCGGTTGATGAAAACGGACCAGCCCATGCCTACAAGCCAGGTTTTGCCTATACGGCAGGCATTGCGCCCATAATACCCATGCCCATCAAGGGGATATTGTGTTACCAGGGCGAAAGCAATGCGCAGGAAAAAGAACGGGTGGCCGAATACGCCAGCCTCAGTTCCTTGCTGGTAGCCGGTTATCGCCGGCAATGGCAACAGCCTAAACTGCCTTTTTATTTTGTGCAGCTATCATCGATCGATACGATCAAGTACAAGGGCCATTGGTGGCCCCAATTCAGGAATGAGCAACGGAAGATGTTAACAGTCATTCCGTACAGCGGCATGGCTGTAAGCAGCGATAGCGGCGCCCGGCATGATGTACATCCCACCAATAAAAAGATAGTAGGGGAGCGGTTGGCCCGCTGGGCCCTGCGCAATACCTACGGACAATCTGTAACTCCCTCTGGCCCCTTACCCTTGCAAGCCGTTTACCGCAATGGGCAGGTGGTGATCAGTTTTCACTATGGCGCGGGACTTCAAACGGCCGACGGGCAAACACTGCGTGGCTTTTCGACAAACGGAGTCAATGACACGCCAGCCAAAATCCAACAGCAAACCGTGCGCATATCCACGCCGGCAAAACCAGCCTATGTTTATTACGGTTGGAGATCGTATACCGATGCCAACCTCGTCAACGTCGACCTGCTACCGGCATCAACATTCAGGATAAAAGTCAACTAAGCCTATGAAACTGCACGCCGTGCTGCTTTGCTTATGTTTCACATCAGCTGCGATTGCACAAAAGTCTGGCCGTACAACCGTTACCCAACCTCCTGCGCTGATACCCCTGCCGCAGGAAGTAACCTGGAAGACCGGGAAAGCATTCGAACTGGCTGGTTGCAAGATCATCAGCATCGCCGACAGCAGCTTGCTCCCTCAGGCCATCGCCTTACAGCAATTCATTCATCAGGCAGGTGGCAAGCCAGTCATCCGTCTCAAAGCAAGGCAAACCTCCCCATCAACTATTTTCCTGCAGCTGCATGGGTCAGCTACCAATGCCGAAGCCTACCTGCTATCGGTCAGCAACCCGCAAATCAGTTTAACCGCATCAGCGGCACACGGCCTATTCAATGCCCTGCAAACCCTTTACCAGTTAGCAGGAAGCGGCAACCGTATACCGCCCTGCACCATCCGCGACTGGCCGGCCTTTACCTGGCGCGGCTATATGATCGATGTGGGCCGCAACTATGTATCGCTGCCATTGCTCAAAGAGCAGATCGATGTGATGGCGCGGTACAAACTCAACATTTTTCATTTCCATGCTACGGAAGACATTGCCTGGCGCATCGCCAGTAAGCGATACCCACAACTTACTGCACCCGAAAACATGATCCGCGACAAAGGCAGTTACTATTCGGAGGCCGACCTCAAAGAACTGATCGGCTATTGCCGGGAACGGTTTATTACCCTTGTGCCCGAGATCGATATGCCCGGCCACAGCGCTGCCTTCACCCGGGCCCTGCATACCACCATGCAAAGCGATACAGGTCTGCGCATCGTAAAGAACCTACTGGAAGAATTTTGCGACACGTACGATCTGCCTTATGTCCATATTGGCGCAGACGAAGTGAAGATCACCAACCGCGATTTCATACCCGCCGTAACCGCCTTGCTCGAAAGCCGTGGCCGGCAGGTGATCGGCTGGCAGCCGGGCGGCAATTTCAACGAACGCACCATCCGGCAATTGTGGATGGAGGAGGCATCCCATACAGTAGCCGGCACCGCCACGCAGTTTATCGACTCACGTCACCTCTACCTAAACCATATGGACCCGCTCGAAGCGGTGACAACGATCTTCAACCGGCAGATCGGCAACAAAACCCGGGGCGACGGTTCCATGCTGGGGGCCACTTTATGCCTGTGGCACGATCGCAAGGTGAACACCGAAACCGACCTGCTGCAAATGAACCCCGTATATCCTGGCATGCTGGCATTTGCTGAGCGTACCTGGCGCGGCGGAGGTACACCTGGCTGGGTAGCCAACCTCAGTGACGGCGACCATCCTGCCTTCGCCGCGTTTGAGGGCCGTTTGCTGCGCCACAAGGCGCTTTATTTCGCCGGCAAGATATTTCCCTACGCCAAACAAACAGGCCAGCTATGGAGCCTTTATGGACCTTATAACAACAACGGCAATCTGACACAATCCTTCGAACCGGAAACAGCTGCCTGGTCGCCGGAAACAGCAAAGCCGGCGAAAACGGTTACCGGTGGCACCGTTGTGCTGCGGCATTGGTGGGCGCCGCTCATCAAAGGCGCCATCGATCATCCTGTTGAAAACAGTACCTGGTATGCCACTACCTCCGTCTGGAGCGATCGGGACACAATAGCTCCTTACTGGATCAGCTTCAACAACCTGTCGAGATCGCCGGCAACGGATAGTCCACCCGTGGACGCCTGGGATACCAAAGGCAGCAGAGTTTGGGTAAACGGTCTATTGGTACCCCCACCCACCTGGCAGCAGGCAGCGCAGAAAGGCCATTCAGAAATACCATTAACCGATGAGGGTTACGAGTACCGGCCGGCTATCTTGATCCCGTTGAAGAAGGGACTGAATACCGTGTGCATTAAAGCGCCTATAGGGAGTTTTAAGGGGAAAGACTGGCAGAATCCGGTCAAGTGGATGTTTACCTTTTGCCAGGCTGCGGGTAATTGACAAGGCAGCTATTTGCAGCAACTCTTTTTGGGAAGAATGAACTTGCGGATGAAGCTCCAGATCTTTTGCCACATAGGGTTCACATTTTGCATTTACACGATTCCATTACATTTGCAACTCATGGCAAAGATACGGATATGATCAGAATCGGGTTGATCCGCGAAGGAAAAGTGCCTGCCGACAACCGGGTGGCGCTTACCCCCGCGCAATGCAAATGGATCCTTAAAAATGCGGCCGACGTGCAGATCACTGTTCAATCCTGCACCCACCGCTGCTTCTCCGATAAAGAATATGAACTGGCCGGCATTGCCGTGCAGGAAAACCTCGGGCATTGTGATATCCTGTTGGGGATCAAAGAAGTGCCTGTACAAATGCTGTTGCCGGGCAAAACCTACCTGTTCTTTTCGCATACCCGTAAAAAGCAACATTGGAACCGTGGCCTGTTCCATGCCATGATGCGGCAAAAAATTACCCTCATTGATTACGAATGCCTCGAACATGAGGATGGGCAACGCATCATAGGCTTTGGATTCTTTGCCGGTGTGGTAGGCGCGCACAATGGCATGATGGCCTGGGGCCATCGAGCGGGTACCTATGACCTTGTAAGGGTGCACCGGCAAAAAAGTTTCCGGGAACTCATTCATACCTACTTCGGCCTGCGCATACCACCCATCAAGATCGCCGTAACCGGCAGCGGACGCGTGGCGCATGGCATACTCGAGGTCATGAACCTCATGGGCATTCATGAAGTAGAGCCCGACGAATACCTGGCCCGTCAATTCTCCTACCCGGTGTACACGCAACTAAAAGGTCCCGATCTCTATCAGCCCCGGGATGCCAGCCTATATAACCGTTCACATTTTCATGCACACCCGGAGACCTATACGAGTCGCTTTCTTCCCTATGCCTACGAAACGGATATCCTGATGAACGGCATTTATTGGGATCAACAAATGCCCCGGTTGTTTGAGGCCAGTGAAGTGAGTAATCCCACCTTTCGTATCCAAACCATCGCCGACATTACAGATGATGCGTTTGGATCGGTACCCATCAACCTGGGCGACCAAACCATCGAAGACCCCCTATACGGCGTAGACAAAGCAACGCGGCAGAAAACAGCGCCTTACCTGCCCGGCAGCATCGATGTAATGGCCGTGGGCAATTTGCCCAACGAACTGCCCCGTGATGCCAGCCGCTATTTTGGCGAGCAGCTTATTAAGTACATACTGGAAGACCTGCTGCGCGGCAATGGATCAAGGGTCATTGAGCACGCTACGATGCTGAAAGGCGGCACCCTCACCGCGCACTTCGATTACCTGAGCGATTACGCGGCTCAGTAAGCTATTGCATACAAGGCACCTTCAACCTACAACGATCCCCCTTTCCACCCGCAACGCTCCAAAAGGCATTTTCAACGTTTCGATTGAAATACTTCGTTTTCGTTTTCAAAAGTTTTCTCCCGCGACTGCCAGTGATCAACTTTGTAATGCCATGAAACAAGGGGCGCATAAACGCCTTCATCCAATCACCATTATTACAAACTTATAGTTATGAAATCTCTCTACCTGAGCGTAGCGATCATACTCGCTGCCAGCGCTACATTTGCCCAAAGCGTTGCCATCAACAACGATGCCTCGGTAGCCCACGCCAGCGCAGCGCTCGATATCAAAAGCAGCACCAAGGGGTTACTGATACCACGGCTTACCACTGCCCAACGCACAGCCATTGCCGCACCGGCCAAAGGATTGCTGGTATTCGATACCGATGTAAACTCATTTTGGTTCCACAACGGCACCCAGTGGATCAACCTTGCCGCAGCGCAGGGAGCCGGCGGATTTGCGCTTCCTTACGCAGGCACGGCCAGTAGCGCCAATAATGTTTTCTCCTTGAGAAATACCGGAAATGGAGCCACCCTGTTTGCCGGTAACGATGCAGGGAAAGCGGCGCATTTTGCAAACAACAGCTCCACCAATGCTGACTCAAACCTGGTAGAGGTATACTCGAAAAGTAGTGGTAAGGTCAGTGATAACCGGTACGGAAATGCTGCCTCCTTCACCATCGATAACACAAGCAGTGTAGCAGCTGCAGTGAGGGCCAAAATCAACACTATTTTTGGCAATTTTGGAACGGCGGCACTATTCGGCGAATCGGCTGGCACAGGGGGCGTAGCCGGCTTGTTTCATGCGTCAAACACTACCGGAAACGGCAATGCCATTGCTGCCATCGTAGAAGGGAATGGAAATGGCATCAGTGCAACGGCAAAGAAAACAGGCAATGCAATTGAAGCAACCCATCTGGGCGCCGGCAACGCGTTGTATGCTTCCGTGTCGTCGACGGGCACCGGTCATGCTGCAAAGTTCGAAAACTTCAACACTGAAAATTACACGCCAGTCATCTACGCCACTACTAAAGGTTTTAATAATGTCGCGCATTTTAAAATAGATAACCCTAACTCAGCATATGCTGCTGTTCGTGCAGAGATCAACACCGATGCAGTATTTGATTATGGCCGGGCAGCCGTGGCCGGCTATGCAAGGGGGACAGGAGGGGCTGGTGGTTATTTCGAAGCCACCGCAGTGACCGGCAAAGCGGTAGGGCTGTTTGCCTATTCACAAAGCGCCGGAGACGCTTTGTTTGTACGTTCAGACAATGAGGGAGATGGAATACAAACCTATGTCATGGGCACCGGTACAGCAATAAAAGGCTATAGCACCCAAAATACTGGACGGGCTGCATACTTCTATCACAGTACATTAAATAATCCCAACCCCGTGCTCACGGTTGAATCAAAAAGCACGGGACCGTTGGCTGTTTTCAAAGCAGGTTCTACCCCCGTCAACGTCGCCCGCATCAGCAATACCGGCAAAGCTTTCTTCAACGGCGGTACCCAAAACAGCGGCGCCGATATAGCCGAAGCCTTCGACGTAACCGGCGATGTCAATAGCTATGCGCCCGGCGACGTGCTGGTGATCTCCACTACTAAAGACCGCGCCGTAGAAAGATCATCCCAACCCTACAGCACCCTGGTAGCAGGTGTATACGCCACCAAACCCGGCGTATTGCTGACCGAGGAAAACATCGACAGCGAACTTACCGGCAAAGTACCCATGGGCGTGGTAGGAGTGATTCCTACTAACGTATGCACCGAAGGCGGTGCCATTAAAAGAGGCGATATGCTGGTAACCTCTTCACTGCCAGGCGTAGCCATGAAGGCCGATCCCGATAAGGTAAAACCCGGCCAGGTGATCGGCAAGGCCCTGCAGGATTTCAACGGTGCGGCTAGGGGACGCATCAACGTATTGGTCAATGTGAAGTAATACACTACAGCGGTTATTTAAGCCGGTTCGGCGCACATCTTATCCTGTCAGCCTGCATAATTTTCCACACAGTAAAGGCTTACACCATTTTTGTGCAGCCATAACAACATGGCACAGACTTTAACCAATCAAATAACCAATTGTAGTAAACATTACCTATTATGAAATCTCTTTTCATCACCTTATCGATAGCATTTACCTGCTCAGCAGGGTTCGCACAAAGCGTTGCGCTTAACAATGATGGCACCCTGGCGCATGCCAGCGCCGCCCTGGACATCAAAAGCACCACGAAGGGACTCCTGATACCGCGGTTAACCACCGCCGAACGAACTGCTGTAGCAGCACCGGCTAAAGGTCTGCTGGTCTTCGATACCAACACCAGCTCTTTCTGGTTCTTCGACGGAACAGCCTGGAGCAACCTTGCTCCTGGTGGAGGTAGCGGATTGATCCTTCCATATGCAGGCAATGCCACCAGTGCCAGCCAGGTATTCTCTGTTACCAATAACGGAAAAGGAGCTGCTATCTATGGCCGTAACGATGGCGGTAAAGCCGCCCAATTTGTAAACTACAATGTAGAGAACATTGATTCGAACCTGCTTGATGTGGTGTCTTATGGGAGGGGAAATGGTTATAATATACGTTTTGGGAATGCGGCATCCTTTGCCATCAACAATCCCACTAGTCTGGCTGCAGCTGTAAGGGCCAGCGTCAATACCAAATATTCCAATTTCGGAGCGGCCGCCATCTTAGCAGAGGCGTCTGGACCTGGTGGATATGCCGGGCAGTTTTATGCATCCCATCCGGATTTCGCCTCTACTGCCCTGGCAGCAGGAGCAAATGGAAAGGGCAACGCCATCAAGGCAAATGCTATCAATGGCAATGGAGTGGAAAGCACCATAGACGGAACAGGTACGGGCATTGCTATAGTCGGGCAGGTATATCCTTATGCCACCGGTCGGGCAGGAAAATTCGAAAACTACAACGAATCCAACAACAGCGATGTCATCACAGTTACAACCGTAGGCAATGGAATTGCTGGTAGTTTCAAAGTCGACCAGGCCGGCGCCACAGCACCAGCCGTGAGAGCAGAGGTAACTACTGCCTCCAATAATTTTGGTGCCGCAGGCGTATATGGCCGGACTTCCGGTTACGGAGGTTTTGGAGGAGTATTCCATGCATCCAACCTCAATGGAAGCGGCAGGGCCCTTGTAGCATTGGCAGAGGGCAATGGAACTGCCATTGAGGCACAGGCCAGAAAGAATGGGAACGGCTTAGAAGTGTCCGCTTACGGTACCGGCCATGCTATTTTCGCCTGGTTGCCCACCACCGGCCATGGTAAAGTTGCCCGTTTTTCCAACTTCAACGGCGCCAACACCAATACGGTACTATCTATTGAATCCGGTAGTACGGTAGGTAACCTGGTCGAATTCAGAGCCGGCAATCCCTATACGCTCAACGTAGCCCGCATCAATGGCGTCGGCAAAGCCTTCTTCAACGGCGGCACGCAAAACAGCGGGGCCGACCTCGCCGAAGCCTTCGACGTAACCGGCGATATCAACACCTATGCGCCCGGCGATGTGCTGGTGATCTCTACCTCCCAGGACCGTGCCGTGGAGAAATCATCCGAACCCTACAGTACCCTCGTAGCCGGGGTATACGCTACCAAACCCGGTGTATTGCTTACTGAAGAAAATATCGACAGCGAGCTCACCAATAAAGTACCCATGGGTGTAGTAGGCGTGATCCCCACCAAAGTTTGCCTCGAAGGTGGCGCCATCAAAAGAGGCGATATGCTGGTAACCTCTTCACTGCCCGGCGTGGCGATGAAGGCCGATCCCGACAAAGTAAAACCCGGCCAGGTGATCGGCAAGGCCCTGCAGGATTTCAATAATGGAACGACGGGCAAGATCAACGTACTGGTCAACGTGAAATAAGATCTTTTAACGAATAACCATGTCGAATGAATAAAACAATACCGTCCTTACTGGCAGCCTTGCTGCTGTTGGGACACACATTACCCGCACAGCTCACCATCGGCAGCGGTACCAGTATCAAAAGCGATAACAACAGCTACCTGGTGTTAAACGACCTGGGCATCGCGCACAATGCCACCGCTATAGAACCCACTATTAAATTCACCGGCAGCGCCACATCAACCATCACAGGAACTGGCAATGCCACCTTAACCCGGCTCGAACTGGCTATGCAGAATAATGCAACAGTGCAGTTGCAATATAGCATTCAGGTAAGTCAGTCTATTCGTTTCGATGGCGGCATGCTCGACCTCAACAACCGCAATATTCAACTGCTAAGCGGTGCACAATTACTGAATGAGTCCTCCACCAGCCATGTCAGTGGCGCCAATGGCGGATTGCTGATGATCACAGTCGCACTCAACACGCCCAGCGCCGTTAATCCGGGTAATCTGGGATTGGAGATCACCAGCGCCGCTAACCTCGGCAACGTACAGATCGCACGTGGACATAAATCATTCCCCATCAACGGCAGCAACAGCATCACCCGGTATTATACCATTACCCCCACCTTCAACCAGCAACTGAATGCCACGGTAAGGTTCTATTACTTCGATGCCGAACTGAATGGCCGTCCCGAAGAAATGCTGGGCCTTTGGTCCTCGGGCAATGGCGGCAACAGCTTTCAATCCGTGCAATACACGGGCCGCAGCGCAGGCTTAAACTATGTGGAGAAGACAGGCATCGACCAGCTGAGCACCTTTACACTCTTCGATGCAGCCAGTATATTGCCGGTGAGCGACCTGCAGTTTACCGCCCAACGCACCAACAGCAGCCAGGTAAGGCTCGACTGGAAAACGGCCACCGAGCACGACAACAAAGGATTTCATATTGAACGAAAACTTGAGCAGGAAAGTAATTTCACTACACTTGGCTTTGTGCCATCGCTTGCAACGGGCGGCAACAGCAGCCAGCCCCTGGCCTATACCCGTACCGACAACAACAACTTTACCGGCAGATCGTATTACCGCCTGAAACAGGAAGACATCAACGGACAAGCCGTATGGTCGGTCGTTCGCATCGTGACAGGCATCAACAACAAGACTGTTGTGCTGAAAGCCTGGCCCATACCCGCGATCGGTAATTTTTATGTAAACGTGGAAGGCATTGAAAAGGATGTGCTGATGGTGTATGATATGACCGGCAAATTAAAACTACAGCTGCCCATATCCGGTAACACGCAGCACCAGGTTACTCAACTGACCGCAGGCACTTACCTGCTAAAGCTCGCCGGCCAAAAAGACATTCAACAGAAAATAATAGTACAGTAGAAGAACCAACAGGTCGCAATCAGGAAAGCGCTTTAAACGTGGTGTAATTTGGAGTGGCTACTTACAGGCCCTTACCGCTGGTAGGGGCCTTTTTGGTTGAACGACCATTTGCCCTGCATCTTCCGGCAACTCTTTTTCATGGGCTGAAGAAAGCACACCGGCTGCGTTATAAGTAGAGATAATAGCTCTTCAGCAGCTCGACAAAATCATCCGTATAGCCTCCTTCTTCCTTTTGGATCGTCAACTCATATTCCGGTGCAAAGTTCTCTTTGTGCCGGCTGTAATGAAGAACAGAGCGGAAATAAGGGTGGCGCGGACTTTGTTTTACCAGCAGATTCTCTACCAGGTGAAAGCCCTGAGCCGTGGCAAGTTCGTGAAAGTAGGTCCAGCGATGATAAGGCAGCAGCACGCCAAAGCTGCCCTGTGCATCGAGGTTGTCGTCGATGGCCTGTACCAGTTCATCCAGCTTCAGCAACTTGCTGTGCTTGGCCACCTGCTCGGCATCTGCATCCGAAGGCAGGTCGTTCTCGAAAAATGGCGGATTGCTGATGATGAAATTGTATTTACGCGGAAAGGAGTAAGTACGGGCGTCGCCGGGAAATACCCGCAGCCTTTCTTTCCAGTCGTTTTGATGGATATTTTCCTTGAGTTGTTTAAACGCGGCGAGGTCGATCTCGATGCCATGGATCTCAGCTTCCGTTTGCTGGGCCAGCATCATCATGAGCAAACCGGTACCGCTGCCGATATCGAGAATATTGTAGTAGTCGGGCACTTTAGCAGCAAACCAGGCGCCCAGGATGCACGCATCCGTACAAACTTTCATCGCGCACTGATCCTGGTGTATCGTAAACTGTTTAAACTGAAAGTAACTATTGGCCATAGGCAGCTTGTATTTGTGGCATCGGATCAACCGGGAGCCGGATAAGTCCAGGTAAAGATTCCATAGGATGAATCAGGTGGGACGCTAATGGTTCATCAGCCTAAAGATAATGGCCTCCTAAATATTCCAAAAAGTAATTATACGGAAACTGCGCAATTTTAATCTGGACCGCTCCCAAACAGCCATTACCATTCGGCCCTGGCCGTTACGTCGATGCCCAGTGTACTGAAATCGCCTGCCTGGTATTTGTAATAGGCCGTCATCGCTATCATCGCGGCATTATCGGTGCAGTATTGAAAAGCGGGGATATAGGTATTCCACTTAAACTGCTTGCCCCACTCGGTAAGGGTGCTACGCAGACCGCTGTTGGCCGATACGCCACCGGCAATGCAGATGTCGGTAACACCGGTTTGAATGGCCGCTTTCTTCACCTTATTCATCAGGATGGTGATGATGCGGTACTGTATGGAGGCGCAGATATCGGACAGGTTCTTCTCCACAAACTGTGGGTCGGCCGCAGTATTTTCCTGCAGAAAATAAAGGATAGCCGTTTTCAGTCCGCTAAAACTGAAGTTCAGTTCCGGAATCCTGGGCTCGGGGAAAGAGAACCGCTTTGGATTTCCTTCGCGGGCATATTTATCGATGAGCGGACCGCCAGGGTAGGGCAGACCAAGGATCTTGGCCGATTTGTCGAAAGCTTCGCCGGCTGCATCGTCCATCGTTTCGCCGATCACCTTCATTTTCAAAGGGGATT
Organism: Paraflavitalea sp. CAU 1676; assembly: GCF_029223285.1. GTDB lineage: Bacteria > Bacteroidota > Bacteroidia > Chitinophagales > Chitinophagaceae > Paraflavitalea. The sequence goes on from NZ_JARHUJ010000003.1 coordinate 259,985, forward strand.
CGCACAGCACGATCTGCGTATGTCCGCCACTCACCGTAAGACACAGGAACGGGAAAGAAGGCTTGGGGTCGGGTTGGCCATTGGTAGCGGTAGGAATGAGGTTGGCCAATACGTGCGCCTGCATATGGTGCACCGCGATCAGGGGAATATCGAGGGCCAGCGACAGCGATTTGGCAAACTGGGCGCCTACCAGTAGCGCACCGATCAGCCCGGGCGCCTGGGTAAAAGCGATGGCGCTGAGGTCCTGCATGGTGATGCCGGCATCTTTCACCGCCTTATCCACTACGGGTACGATATTCTGCATATGCGCCCTGGATGCGAGTTCCGGCACTACGCCGCCGTATTGTTCATGTACTTTCTGACTGGCGATCACATTCGACAGGATGACCCCGTCGCGGCATATAGAGGCCGACGTTTCGTCGCACGACGATTCTATAGCGAGTATTACGGTAGACAATTGTTCTCGTTGATAGGTATTAAAAAAGCACGCAAAGATAAGCCAAGTGCAGTTATTTGCTGCGGATGGCCTCCACAGGATTCATGCGGGCTGCAATGGAGGCGGGGATGATGCCAGCCAGTACACCCACCAAAATACAGATACCGATGGCCAGCGCCAGGATGCTGGGGGCGATGAATACCGGGAAACCGGCAGCTGTAGAGATCACCGTAAGCAAGAACACCCCCAAAACGCCGAGCAAGCCGCCCATGATACACAGGAAGGCCGATTCGAGCAGGAATTCGGTGAGGATGGTAGAACTCTTGGCGCCGATGGCTTTCTTCAGCCCGATCTGCGAGGTGCGCTCACGCACGGTTACGAACATGATGTTGGCTACACCAAACATGCCCACCACGAGTGAAAGCGCGGCAATAGCCCAGCCCCCTTTATTGATATTGGTGAAGATACCGCTGAAGAAGCTGCTGAAGGCATCGATATCGTTTAGGGAAAAGTCATTTTCCTGCGTAGGTTTCAGTTTGCGGATGGAGCGCATGGCGCCGGCCAGTTCATCCTTCAGCTGTTCCATGGGCACGGTTTCCTTACCCTGTACCATGATGATGGGATTGCTGCTCTTCTCCCGCACCATTTGTTTCATAAAACCAACCGGCATCAGGATACTGTTGTCGTACTCCCATCCACCGATAATGCTTTTACCCTGCTTTTTGATGAGTCCGACGATCAAACCGCGTTTACCGGCTTTCATCTTCACAAGCTGGCCCACTGCTTTGTCGGGGTTGCCAAACAGGTTAACCGCCACTTCGTGACCGATCACAAACACGTTGGTGCCATAATCGAAATCAGATTGCTGAAGGTAGCGACCCATTTGGATTTCGATCGGCTGAATATTGATGAATTCATCGGTAATGCCATAGTAATTAATGCCGGAAACGCTGTTATCACCCACTTCAAGCGTACTGGTGGTACTGATATTGAAGGCCACATTGGCCGCACCGGGCACCCTTTGCTTCAGGGCAGTCATTTCATCGAGGGAGGGATCGGGACGTTTTACATATTTCCACCACGGATAATCATTACCGCCATCGGCATATTCCCATTTGTCGATATAGACGGTATTGGAACCAAGCGCCTTTATATCGTTCTGCACGGCATATTCCAGACTGTTCACCGCTGCCAGTACACTGATGATACAGAAAATACCGAAAGCCACCCCGCTCAGCGAAAGGAGCGTGCGGATCTTGTGGGATTTGAACTCCTGCCACATAAGGTTAAGGCTGCTGCCCAGTATTTCGAGTACACGACGCATGTATCAAATTTAAGATAATCCGGTCAACGAAAAGGGTTAATTATTTTATTGGTAGTAATCGGGGGAAAATTGTTACGCAAGTCCGAAATTCGCGATCTGACATCCATGATCAGCAATCCATCATTCAACATCCTTAATCGACAAGCAATGTTTACGATAGAAAGTCCGGCAATCAAGGCCGTGATCAATCCGAAAGGCGCCGAACTTACCAGTCTCGTTCACAAGGAATATGCACAGGAATATATGTGGAGCGGCGATCCCGCCTTCTGGGGCAAATACTCGCCGGTCCTGTTTCCCATCGTTGGTACCCTGAAGAACAACCAGTTTTTTTATAAAGATCAGCCTTATACATTACCCCGACATGGCTTTGCCCGCGACCAGCAGTTTGCGGTAGAAACCCAGGCCCCCGATGCGATCACCTTCCTCATCAAAAGCAATGAGGAGTCACTGAAAGTATTCCCTTTTCATTTCGAGTTCCGCATACGGTACACCGCCCTGGGCAATTCGCTGGCCGTAACCTACGAGGTAACCAATACGGGCAAGGAGGAGATGTATTTTTCGGTGGGCGGCCATCCGGCCTTCCGGGTACCCCTGACGGGCGATACCAGTTACGACGATTATGTCCTCTCCTTCGAGCGGGAAGAAACGGCGCCGCGCTGGCCTATATCCCCCGATGGACTGATCGATGAGCCGGCACAGACCTTGCTGCAGGGTACGCGCCAGTTGCCGCTCACCAAGGCCTTGTTCCAGAAAGATGCATTGGTGTTAAAGGCACTTAAGTCTTCCCGCATCTCCCTGCGCTCCGAAAAGACCAATCATGGCATCGATATGGACTTCCCCGGCTTCCCGTTCTTCGGCATCTGGGCCGCTAAAAATGCCGACTTCGTATGCCTGGAACCCTGGTGCGGTATTGCCGATGGAGTAGGAGCCAGCCAGCAGATCACCGAAAAAGAGGGTATCAACAAATTAAAACCCAAAGAAGTCTTCACCCGCACCTGGACGGTGAGTGTGTTCTAGGGCGTACAGTGCTCGCAATGCAATTCCCAAAGGCTTTTGTTACCCAGGAGCTGGAAGCTCGCACCTCCGTAATTGATAGAGTTAAAGAATCGGCAAAAGCGGGCTTTATTAAGACTGATGGCATTCTCGATCTCGGATTTATACGTCACTTTATAATCGTCAACTGCCTTATAAAATTGCAGATTGAGGTAGTAGAACAAGAGGTCTTCATTGACGTCGATGCTCACAACCCGCTTTGCCACCAGTTTTTCGGCCTCGTTGCGATGCGCATTATGACTCAGGTATTTGGCCAATGAAAACACTTCCTCGTCCGATAAAGGCAATTGTTCATAACTGCTGATGATGTATTGAAGCGACCGATCGCGCTTGGCATAGTCGCGGCGGTAGCGGCTATGTTCGCAGGTGATGATATGGTAGTTGATCAGCATTCTTTGAACAAGTGCGTTAGCGATATTGAACTGCTTCAATGCGTTAATGTCCTGCAGAAATTGGGCAGGCTTCAGGAAGGCCGTATCATATTGCCAGAATTTGAAGTTAAGGGCACAGATATTGTACCGGATACGTCCATTGGAAGAATCCAGTTTGAACAGTAATTGAAAATTCTCCAGCGCCTCCCATTCATCAATGAGTCCGAGCGTATACCGGTAAGTCTCCCTGTTTGACAGCAGGATGCTGAACTCTTTTTCCTGCGGGATCTCCAGTTTATCGGCAAAGCTCGATGGCAGGCGACTATCCGCGATGCGGCTGTATACTTCCTCCTGGATCAAGGAGGCTTTGTATACCTGGTTCTGCGCCAGCGCAGTTTTAAACTGGCTGGCGAGGTTTTCACCAGCAACAGTCTCCATGCCGTTCTTTTTGTCGAGGTAGATGGTCACTACGGCTTTGCGATGTTTGGCCAGTACTGGTTCAAGCTGGGCTGCCACCGTTTTGTCGGTCAGTTTAGCCTTCACACCCTCCCGCGTAAGACTGGCATAGCTGGCAAAAGTCGTTTGCTGAACATCCCGGTTGAATTCCACCCAATTCTCCGCCACGATCATGTCTTTTTTGATACCAGCTGTTTGATATTGTTGCAGCGCCTGGATCATAGACCTGGCCCTTGCCTGCTGTAGCTGATGATTGGCTTGCTCGGACCCCTCTACAGACGAATAGGCCCGGATATCGATCTTTTTTATGCGGAAGTCGGTGAGGTGAAGCGAGTCGTATAAAGGCTTCAGGTCGGCCTTGTTGAAAGGTGCCTTACTTTTTGCAAAAGGGACCGTAACCTGTATTTTCCTGGTGTACAGTATCTTTTCCTTTACCGTAGTGTCGAGCAGTTTGTCGGTATTGATCACCGTATCGGTATGCAGTCCCAAAGGCAACAAATCCCATAGGGCTCTTTCTATATCTACCAGGAAAGTGTAATAGCAAATAACGCCATCCTTCAGAATAACAAGGTTCCCTTCCAGATCGCGCAGTCTGCCCCTTAGTTCGGGCGGCACCGTACCGATCTTGATCTCTATTTGATCGAGCCCATTATCGACGATTCCCTTGCGCAGGCTGTTGAGGAAAACCGGCTGCATGAACCGGCCCTTTGGCAAAGTATGGGAAGCATAATTGGTGCTGTTACAGGCATAACGATCTTTGAGAACCAGGTCGACCGTGATACCATCCTGCGGATTTTTGAAGATCTTATCGAACCATGCCCGGTTATTCATAGAGAAATTAACGTCTCCCTGGGCATTTATATGAACGCCATAGAGCACGTCCCGCGGCTTCGTTTCGATCAATTGCTTGGTTTCACGGCAAAATGACTCGTTGCGGCCATCAACCAGCTTTACGGTTTGAGCCGCCACGGGAAGACCGCTGACTGCCAGCAGCATCATTAAAGCACCTTGCCTCAGGAGAACGGGGATTTTCATACGGTATAAAGTTGAGGGGTATTCGATAACAATATAGGGCAAAACGGTAAAACCCGTGAACCGAATTCCATGCCTCGCTGAGCGGATGAAAGTCCTCCCTTTTATGTCACCTCACTCCCTCTTGGCAAAATTCCAGTACGTATGCAGTAGGGTCCGGGCAAGCGGTGCCGGTAACGCAGGCTAATGTCGGAAGACGGAGTGGCAACCGCCCCGTCCAAACGGCCTGCCGGCTGCCGATAGTGGGCGTGGGATTCATGTGCAACTGTAGCGTTCTCCTCTCATAATGGCACTGAATGCCTCTACAACCCGCACTGACATGCACTAAACAGTGCCATTACCGCTATATCCGGGTGCTGTTCAGGTAGAGGTAACCTAGCTATAATCAAGCAGTTACAGGCCATTCAGCGAGAATGGTATGTAAATCCCAGTGCCGTTACCTGTGGATGAGCACATTGCTAACATTTAATAATCAATCACTTAAGCGTAAAATTAGCATTTATCAAGTCGGCCCGGACAGGCCACTTTCCCAAAATGGGCAATCAACACACCGCCACCCGCAACGATGTACATCCTGCATTTCCCTTTCCGCCTAAGCGCTTTTATCCCTTTTCGCTGCGCCAAATCTGCGGCCGATTCGGTAGCTTTGCACCTGTTTTGAAAAGGGCTGCAGGGCCATCGATCAACAGAAAACCCTGCGGCAACTTATTGACTATTAAGGAACAATCAGACTAACCTTTTTTACTGAATGAAATATATTAACGAGATCCAGAAGCGCAGAACCTTTGCCATCATCTCTCACCCCGATGCCGGTAAAACGACCCTCACGGAAAAGTTCCTCCTGTTTGGTGGAGCCATCCAGACTGCCGGCGCCGTAAAGAGCAACAAGATCAAGAAACACGCTACGAGCGACTTCATGGAGATCGAGCGGCAGCGGGGTATCTCGGTGGCGACCTCGGTTATGAGCTTTGAGTACAATGGCATTCTCGTTAACCTGCTCGATACCCCTGGTCACAAGGACTTTGCAGAAGACACTTACCGCACCCTCACAGCCGTAGACAGCGTTATCCTGGTGGTGGATAGCGTGAATGGGGTGGAAGACCAAACCCGCCGCCTCATGGAAGTATGCCGTATGCGCAGCACGCCCGTGATCGTGTTCATCAACAAGATGGACCGCGATGGTAAGAACCGATTCGACCTGCTCGAAGAGATCGAGAACGAACTGAAGATACACCTGCACCCCATGACCTGGCCCATCAACAGCGGCAAGGACTTCAAAGGGGTGTATAACCTGCACGATAAAAGCCTGAACTTATTTACCGCTAATACCAAGGCCACTGAGGAAGATTCCATCCGCATCTCGGACCTTTCGGAGCAAATACTCGACGATCGCCTGGGCGATAAAGACGCTTCCCTGTTGCGGGAAGATGTTGAACTGGTAGATGGTGTATACGGAGAATTGGAGTCGAAGGAATACCTGGCCGGCAACGTGGCGCCTGTATTTTTTGGTAGCGCCATCAATAACTTCGGCGTAAAGGAAATGCTCGATACGTTTATCCGTATAGCGCCGCTGCCCCTGTGCCGGCCAACTTCACTGCGCGAAGTATGTCCTGATGAAGACAAATTCTCCGGCTTCATATTCAAGATCCACGCGAACCTCGATCCCAAGCACCGTGACCGTATCGCCTTTTTACGCGTATGTTCGGGCAAGTTCGAGCGCAACAAATACTTTCACCACGTTCGCCTCGATAAAGATGTACGTTTCAGCAATCCCTATACCTTCATGGCCCGCGATAAGGACGTCATTGAATCGGCGTATCCCGGCGATGTAGTGGGCTTGTTCGACACCGGCAACTTCAAGATTGGCGATACCCTTACCGAAGGAGAAGAATTCTACTTTACCGGAATACCTTCCTTCTCCCCTGAAATTTTTAAGGAAGTAGTCAATAAGGACCCGATGAAAACCAAACAACTGGAAAAGGGCCTGATGCAGCTCACAGACGAGGGCGTGGCACAGTTGTTTACCCAGTTTGGCGGTAACAAAAAGATCATCGGCTGCGTGGGTGAACTGCAGTTTGAGGTGATCCAATATCGCCTGCTGCAAGAGTATGGCGCATCGTGTGAATTCCGCGCACAACCTTATTACAAAGCCTGCTGGATCACCAGCAACGACGCTAAAAAGCTGGACGACTTTGCCCGCTTCAAGGGCAACAACATCGCCACCGATAAGGATGGCCACCTGGTGTACCTGGCGCAAAGCGAGTGGTTCCTCAATACCGAAAGGCAAAACAATCCCGACATCGAATTCCACTTCACCAGTGAGATCCATAAAGAAGCGGTTTAACAAAACAATCCCGCATCAGATCAACATATTTACTATTCAATGGCTATCTTAACGGTAGCCATTTTTTGTACGGGTAACCTTAACCGTCCTCCCCCAACCCTTAAAACCTTTTTGAATGAAAATGATGTGGTGCTGGCGCTGCAAGATGGAGGTGCCGATGCTCGAAGATGAAGAGGAGCAGCACGTGCGTGAAATTATGGATAGGGGGCCAGAACAGGAAGCCGGTGGCCTGATGCTGCACGAACGGCTTAAACTGATATTGAATTACTACAACATTCTAACAGGCTGGGAAGAAACTAACTTCAATGCTGTTATGCACCACATGGTAGGTTTGTATGGGCCACCCTGCGAGCAATGCGGCAAGCCCTACCGAACTACGAAAGCAACCTTTTGCGCTGCATGTGGCAACAAGCGTATTCTCAAGAAACCCTCCCTTAGAATCTCTTTCGACCTCGATGATACGTTGATCGCTTACTCTTTCCCTTTTGCAACCGAACCGCGACAATGGTGGCAAAAATTACTAGGACAAGAAAGGCTTCGCGCTGGCACCGTGGCTTTAATCAAGTCGCTCCAGGCCGAGGGGCATTCCATTTCTATTTATACCAGTTCCCTGCGCCCGGTGCGCCGGATCAGGATGTTACTAAGGTCTTACGATATTCGCGTAGAACAGGTGATCAACCGGCAGATCCATCTCAAAACAGTACCGGTGAATAAGCAACAATGCTCCAAATATCCGCCAGCCTTCGGCATCGACATTCACGTTGATGATTCAACAGGGCTTGCGATCGAAGGAAACCAGCACAAGTTCAAAACAATTATCGTTGCAATGGACCAGGAAGACTGGACAAAGTATATCTGGAATGAAATAGAAAAACAAGCTAAGCATTTCCCTAACTTCAAACGATGGTAGAAACCGCCCGGCTGCTCATCATGCCGCTGAACAAAGACCAGCTTCACCTGTACCTGCGGGCCAACGACCTGTTTGAGCGGTCGCATGGACTTACCTGCACGGGGCGCACGATTGCCCCGGCCGTGCAGAACATGGTGCAGCAGTTTACCATGCGGCAAATGGTCGACGCCACCGCCGACAACTACCTGTTCTATACCTTCTGGATCGTTGTAGAGAAATCGACCAAACTCATCGTGGCCGAACTCGGTTTTAAAGGAGTACCCAACGGAAATGGGGAAATAGAGATCGGTTATGGTACCATGCCCCACCACCAGGGAAAAGGCTTTATGTCCGAAGCTGTGGCAGGCATGGTAAACTGGTGCTGCCAACGCCCCGATGTGTTGGTCTTGCTCGCCGAAACAGATGTGGCCAATGAAGCATCGATAAAAGTCCTCATCAAGAACAACTTCACCCAATTCACGCGCAAGGGAGATATGCTCTGGTGGAAGAAGCGGGTTGACAAAGTTATCAGTTGATGGCGGGAGAAATAAGAAACGAGCCGACGTGAAAAAACGTTGAGAAGAAAGCCCGACGCATAATTAAGCAAACCTACCGATCGCAAGGCTGCTCATCTTACCACGAGTGCAGATTTAACCCGTGACCAGGTTCCAACGAAAAAGCCCATCGAACGCCTCGCGGCTGCTCAATGGGCTCTTCTATCAATTTTCGCGCTTATCTATTCAGGGTTGGTACCGATATAGTTATGCGGAGTGATCTTTTTCAATTCCTTCTTCAAGGTAGCGGTGATCTTCAGTCCGTCGATGAACTGGTGGATAGACTGCTTGTTGATGCCATTCTTTCCCCTCGTCAATTCTTTCAACGCCTCGTAGGGCTGAGGATAGTTCTCGCGGCGCAATACCGTTTGGATCGCTTCTGCCACCACGGCCCAGTTATTGTCGAGATCGTTGTAGATACGCTCATCATTCAGTACCAGTTTGGCCAGACCTTTCTCGATCGACTTAAGCGCAAGAATAATATGGGCAAATGGGACGCCAATATTGCGCAGTACGGTAGAGTCGGTAAGGTCGCGCTGCAGACGGCTGACCGGAAGTTTAGATGCCAGGTGTTCCAGTAATGCATTGGCAATACCCAGGTTTCCTTCTGCATTTTCGAAATCGATGGGGTTTACTTTATGCGGCATAGCCGAAGAGCCGATCTCGCCCTTTTTGGTCTGCTGCTTGAAGTAATCCATGGAAATATAGGTCCAGATATCGCGGCAGAAATCGAGCAGGATGGTGTTGATGCGTTTCATACCATCGAAATGCGCCGCCAGGAAATCGTAATGTTCGATCTGGGTAGTGAACTGCTGGCGCTGTAGGCCCAGTACACCTTCCACGAAACTATTGCCCAACTTTACCCAGTCTTTGTTGGGATAGGCCACCTGGTGTGCATTGAAATTGCCGGTAGCACCACCAAATTTGGCGGTGAACGGAACGTAGATGAATTGCTCCACCTGGTTTTCGAGCCTTTCCACAAATACCCTGATCTCTTTGCCGAGGCGGGTAGGACTGGCCGGCTGTCCGTGCGTGCGTGCCAGCATGGGAATGTCTTTCCATTCGTCCGACAGCAGTTCGAGCTGGCGGTTGAGGTTGAGCAGGGCAGGGAGGTATTCAAACTCCACGGCCTGTTTCCACGAAAGGGGGATGGCCGTATTGTTGATATCCTGCGAAGTGAGGCCAAAATGCACCCATTCGCTCACCTTTTCGGCATTGACCTTTTTTAATCGGTCTTTAATGAAGTATTCCACGGCCTTTACGTCGTGGTTGGTGATCTTTTCTGTTTCTTTGATCTGCATAGCATCGTCGATGCTAAAGTTGTCCAACACCTCACGCAGGGCTTTCCGTACGGGGGCTGTCAATGTAAAGAACTTCTTATCGGCCAGAAACTGGAAGTATTCAACCTCTACCAAAACCCGGTATTTCATCAGGGCGAATTCCGAAAAATATTCATCCAGGTGCTGTACCTGATGGCGGTAGCGTCCGTCGATAGGGGAAATTGCTGTGAGTGCGTGTAAATCCATGAACAGTTGTTATATCAATATTCTATTAACTTTGCGCCGTAAAATTAAATGAATTGGAGAAGATTAAGGTTGGAATCGTGAATTATCTGAATACCAAGCCATTGATTTATGGCTTGAATCAGTCGCCGGTGATGGAACAGATCGAACTGATCGGAGATTATCCCGCCAATATTGCCCGGATGCTGCTGGATGGAAAGATCGACATGGGCCTGGTGCCGGTAGCCGTGATCCCGCATTTGAAAGAATACCACATCAATACCGACTGGTGCATCGGCTGCAACGGTCCCGTAGCATCGGTTTGCCTGTTCAGCGAAGTGCCGATAGAGCAAATTGAGACCGTTTTACTCGACTACCAAAGCCGTACTTCAGTAGCGCTGGCCAAAATACTCCTGCGCGAACACTGGAAAATTACCCCCCGCCTGGTCGATACCCGTACCGATTACCGGGCCGATATTAAGGGCACTACAGCCGGCGTCGTGATCGGCGACCGTGCCCTGGAGCAGCGTGCTACCTCCAAATACGTATATGACCTCGGCGAAGCCTGGAAAGCAATGACGGGTTTACCCTTCGTTTTTGCCGCCTGGGTCAGCAATAAACAACTCCCGGCCGATTTCATCGAGTCCTTCAACCAGGCTAATGCCGCGGGTGTCAACTGCATTCCCAGCGTGGTGGCCACTACGCCTTACCCGGTTTTCGACCTGCATGCCTACTATACACACTACATCGATTACCAGCTCGATGCCGCGAAACTAAAAGCACTGAAATTGTTTCTATCCAAACTCACGGAGGAAACAAAACAAGCGCAGACCGTGCCCGCAACAAGCCGTTAATTAACCGAAATAAAAAAGGGTCTGACCAGATAAAATGGTCAGACCCTTTTCTTATGTCTATGCTTTTTACAGCAGGAAGATCTTGAAGGTCTTGGTAGTTGTACCAACTCTGATCTTCACGTAGTAGTTTCCTGTAGGAACACCACCACGGTTGATCTGGATAGGTACCAGGTTGATGCCTGCACGGCAACGGATCTGGTTGGTGATCGTTTTCTTCAGGTTGCCCTGCATATCGTACAGTTTCGCATCACCGGTTTCATCCTTGTTGGCAAGTATCCATGCCTGCAGCTGTCCGAAGGATGGGTTGGGGTAGAGCTTCATCTCTACCTTGTTGGTATCGGCATCGGGCAGGGTATAACAGATCTCCAGTCTTGGCCGCACCGAATCGGGCGAAGAACCAGAGTGGAAGACCATGCTGTTATAATACTGTTCGGTTTGCAACCTCAGCAGCATACCATTGTTCGAGGCAGGCGTCTTTACCCATCCCTGTACAAAGTCAGTAACGTCCACCACATAGTTCTGGCGGGGAGAGCTGCTTTGCGCCAACACCTTTTGTTTGTCGGCCGTGGTAGCCGGTTGGTTGGCCCATCCGGTACCAGCCATGGCCCAGGGCGCTGTTACACGTTGCAGTAAGGCGGTATTGTTCTCACCATAAGTTGGGTTTCCAATATATCCGTTCTTCGCATTGGCGTTGGCATAGAGCGTCAGCTTAGCGCTGTTGATGATCGCATTGGCCGGCACCATACTTACATCGTAGCGCATGATGGCCCTGAAATCGCAGGTGGAATAGCCGATTCCGTAACACGTCCACGCAGCCGCAGTGATCTCGGGCTGTGTGGTATCGGCTGCATACGGCGCCATGGTAGATATATGCAGTTGTTTGAACCTGCCGCTCGCACGGTCACCCTTCAACAGGATCGTCGTAGTGCAGGGTTGTGGAGCCGGCGCGCCCAATACGGTGATCTTGCGGCAATAGCTGGCGCTACAACCTCCGTCGTATTGTATGGTTACACATACATTGTAGGTACCAGCCGTCTGATACTGATGCCCCGTACCATACCATGGCAGGTTGCCGGCAGCAGGATAGTTGATGCAGGTATCTTTACCATCACCAAACGACCAGCAGATGCGGATCGGCCGTTTGTTACGGGAGTTCCAGGTAGCGGCCGTGAAATTCCTGTTGAGCGAGTTGCTGCCTACGATGGAATCGGTGAAATTAGCGCGGCAACTATCTGTACCTGTATTAGGAACAGTATAGCAGATCTCCAGCCTGGGACGCAGCGAATCCGTGGCCTGGCCCGAGTTAAAGACCATGCTGTTGTAATAACCTTCCGATTGCAGGCGCAGCAATACTCCATAATTACTATCGGGTTTGTTGACCCAGTATTGTACAAAATCCTTCATGTCGATCACATAATGCTGGCGGGGTTCACTGCTTTGCGACAGTACTTTTTGTGCAGTGGAGGTAACCGCTGGTTGATTGCTCCAGCCGGTGCCAGCCGCCTGCCAGGGCGCAATGACCCGTTGCAGCAACGATGTATTGTTGCTGCCGAATGTAGGACTACCAGAATATCCATTGATGTTATTGGCCTTCGCGTATAAATATAATTTAGCCCCGGTAATGATGGCGTTTGCAGGCAGCGCGCGCAGGTCGTACCGCAGCAGGCTCCTGAAATTACAGATGGATTCGCCAATAGCGTTACAGGTCCAGGCCGCTGAAACGATCTCCGGCTGGGTAGTATCAGCCGCAAAGGGCGCATAACTGGACAGCAGCAGTTGCCTGAACTGGGCGCCGGGACTGCCTTTGATGACCAATTGCTTATCGCAGGCAGGTGGCGTAGTGGGTGCTTTTACTGTAACCTGTAAGATGGTAGTATCTACACAGCTGCCTTCAAATTCCGCAATCAACCGAACCTGGTAGGTGGCAGCCTGCTTGTAGGTATGGCTTACTCCGTAGTAATTGAATGGACTCGCGGGGTTATAATTGATACAAGTGTCTTTTCCATCACCAAATGACCAGCACAGTCTTACGGGACGGCGGTTATTGCCGGCATCGGGAGTAGCGATAAACTGGTGTGTCCATGAATTTGTCACTACGCTATCCCTGAACGATATGCCGCAACGCGCAGGTGCGGTAGAGGTATAACAGATCTCCAGGCGGGGTTGCACAGAGTCTGCCCCCTGGCCGCTGTAAAAGATCATGCTGTTGTAAGCCTGCTCACTGGCCAATCGGAGAAGCACTCCATAGTTACTATCGGGTTGGTTGACCCAGTACTGCACCAGGTCTTTCAGATCAACGGTATAGTTCTGCGCGGTACCCGTGCTTTGTGGCAATACACGTTGTCCGGCTGTGGTGACGGCCGGCTGATTGCCCCAACCCGTGTTAGTGAGTGTCCAGTTGTTGATGACTCTTTGCAGGAGCGCCGCATTGTTGTCTCCATACGTGGGTTGACCTGCATACCCGTTTTTCGCATTTTTATGGGCGTAGAGATACAGGGTGGCGCTGGTGATAGTGGCGCCAGCCGGAACCTGACTTACATCATAACGGAACAGGCTTCTGAAGTTGCAGGTGGGGAAACCATTGGCATTACAGGTCCAGGCTGCCGCTGTCATTTCGGGTTGCGAAGTATCACCCTGGGTGTTATTCATCGTGGTAAGGTGCAATTGTTTGAACCTGCCGCTCAGGCGGTCGCCCCGGATGATCACAGCATTGGCGCAATTAACCGGTGGAGGAGGGGTGGTATAACAGATCTCCAGGCGCGGCTGCAGGCTTTCGGCTGACTTGCCCGAATGGAATACCAGACTGTTATAATTTATTTCATTCTGCAATTTGAGCAGCATACCATGGTTGCTGGCGGGTTCGCTTACCCATTGCTGCACAAAATCTTTTACATCGATCTCATAATCCTGGGCGGTACTGGTGCTTTGTGCCAGTACTTTCTGACTGGTCGTATAGGCGGCCGGGATATTCCCCCAGCCTACAGAAGGCCCCCAGGCATTGCTGACCCGCTGAAGTACAGCACTATTGGACGAGCCATAAGTCGGCATGCCAACGTTTCCGTTCACCGCCGATTTGTGGGCGTAGAGGTATAACCGAGCGCTCACGATCGTGGCGTTGGCAGGAACCTGACTAAGGTTATACCAGATGAGGCTCCGGAAATTACAGGTCGGGTAGCCTTGCGCATTACAGGTCCAGCCGGCGGCAACGATCTCCGGTCCGGTGGTGTCGCTGGCGGTTTGGTTGTAGCTGCTGATCAGCCATTGGCGGTACTGGCCGGTACCGGACTTACCCCGCAGTGTTACACACTGGGGCGACTGGCCGATACTTACAAAAGTTAAAAGAATACCTAAGGTGAGTAGAGTTGCTGATTTCATGTAACGTATTTAGGGTTACTGGCTCTAAAAATACTATTTTAGCTGGTTAACACGGTACCGTTGAGTAAGTGTGCAGACTTGAGCCATAACTGTGCACTTTAAGCGGTATTGTGTGACGGATAAACGGCCGCCCCGGATGTCAAATTGCCATGCCGGGGAACAATCCAATAACAATTATGAACATTTGTAAAGCCGGGGGCTTCCCAACGCTGCTGGCAGTACTTATTTTACTAATATATACCATACCTGCATCCGCCCAGGAGTACAGTTATGCCCGTTATGATGTAGACAAGGGACTGGTTGGCTCGGTCGTTTATGACGGCAAGGAAGATAAGGATGGTTTTCTCTGGTTTGCCACAGAAACGGGCGTAAGCCGTTTTGATGGCACCCATTTCCGCAACTTCACGACGGAAGATGGCCTGCCCGACAATGAAATACTTCGCCTGCTCGTAGATTCCAGAAACCGGGTTTGGATGCTTCCCTTCAACAAGTCGCTGTGCTATTACCAAAATGGGAAAATCTATAACCCTACCAATGATTCCCTGCTGCACCGCTTAGAAGCCGAAGGACAAATACTGGATTTCAAGGAAGATCTGCACGGCAACATGATGCTGAGGGGGAACCAGGCCTATTATTTTCTCGATCAAAAAGGCTATTACAAAAAGGTTGATAAGGTCAACAACTACACCTTCACCAGCGGCTCCTGTGGATTTGACAAAAACGGTCATTTTGTTGCGCTCGCGATGCTGCACATTACTTCTGTATCAGTAATAAAAACTGTCACTTTCAATGTAAAAGGGGAAGTGGTTTCAGAAAAAGATTATGTTTATCGTCCCGTGTCCAACCCGGCAACCTATTATACTTCCCACTACAATCTTTTCCTGAACAAAGATTCGATTCTGATCGAGCGCAACAATGCCATTCACTGCTATTCCAAACCCGAAAGCTTCAATGGCTTTTCTATTATTAATGATACCCTTTGCACGATCAATACCGGAGATGGAGCAATCCTCTTCAATACGCGAACCAATCAGCCGGTCCGACTGATCCTGCAAGGAAAGACGATCAATAATGTATTGGTAGATTCAGAAGGAAATTGGTGGTTTATGACCGGAGGGGCGGGCATTTTCCGCATTGGGTCATTTGAATTCACTAATTATGTATTCTCCGGAACCGGCAATGACGCCCTACCTATATTCAGCTTGTATAAGCACAAAAATATCCTGTATGCTGGTTCCGATAAAGGGGCATTGTTTATGATCGACCCAGCAACAGGTAAAACCGGGTCACGGCAAATTCCCACTTCTTTGAAGTCCAAGATAACGGCGATCAGTGGCTTTACTTCAGGATCGATCAGCCTGGGAACAGATGAAGATATTTTCAATATTACCGGCGCAGGCGTAGTAAAAAAAATCAACGCGAACGTATCCATTAAGTCGCTCCGGAACCTAAATGATGAAATAATCGCCAGCATGCATGAGGGAATCTTGACCTATCGTGAGGGAATGCAACCGTTTAATTACTTTCTGGGCCACAGATCTACCTGTTCCTATTTGCTGGATACAACGATGTACAACGGTTCAACTGACGGTTTGTATGTTGTAAACTTTCCGGGTAAAAAGACATGGTTGGGCGAAAAACATCCATTGCTGCGGAACCGGATTACAGGCCTGGAGGGCAGCCCGGATGGCACACTCTGGATTGGCACCCATGGTGAAGGCGTTATTGGCTATAAAGACGGAAAGATCATCTGCAATCTCCGGCAAAAAGACGGCCTTACCAGCAATATATGCCGCAACCTGTTTATCGCTGGGAACGATCTGTGGGTAGGTACAGATAAAGGGTTGAACCGCGTTCGATATGACAATGGCAATTGTAACATTACGACCTATACCCGTTCAGATGGATTGATCGCCGACATCATCAATGCCATTTACATAGAAGGCTCTACTGTTTATGCAGGTACACCCGCCGGTGTCACCACTTTTGATGCCGATAAGATATCCGGCAATTCCTTTTGCAAACTACGCATCACTTCCATCAGCACGGGTGGAGCTGCTTTGCCAATAGATACTATCGGATTTCAGTTACCTCCCTCGGGTAATGGTATCCGGTTCGATTTTGTTGGGATCTCGTATCGATCAGCCGGCGATGTCACTTATCGCTACCGGCTGACTGGCCTCAACGATGCCTGGCAAACGACACGGGAAACCTTTCTCAATTATCTGTCGTTGCCTTCGGGCGATTATGAACTGCAGGTGATCGCCACCAATAAATACGGAGTAGAGAGCGACATGATACGGGTTGCCTTCAATGTGAGGCAATTCCTTTGGGAGAAAACCTGGTTCAGGATACTTGCCGTAATATTTGCCTGGGTTTTGATATGGATTTTTGTACATCACCGCATCAAAAGGATCAGAAAGCAGAATGACGAAAGAATGCAACTCACGAACCGGATCAATGACATGGAGCAAATGGCCCTGAAAGCGCAGATGAATCCGCATTTCATCTTCAACAGTCTTAATTCGGTGCAACAGTACGTGATCGACAAGGATATATTAGGCGCCAATAAGTTCATCACCGAGTTCTCCAGGCTGATCCGGCTCACCCTCGATATCTCATCCAGAGCAAGGATCAGTATTGCCGAAGAAACGAACTATCTCGCTACATACCTTGAACTGGAAAAAACGAAATTCGAAGATAAATTCACCTATACCGTCAAAACCACAGCGGAGGTAGATACTGACCTGCTGTTCATCCCCCCCATGATATTGCAACCTTACGTGGAAAACAGTATTCGTCATGGTGTTCGCAACCGGCTCGATAGGAAGGGCCATATTACCGTATCGTTTAAGACAGATGAAAGCTACCTGATCTGTTGTGTGGAAGACAACGGTGTCGGGCGGCAGAAAGCCAGCCAATATAAGAGTGAAATGGCCATCGAATATCAATCGAAGGGCATGACACTCACTGCCCGGCGCATTGAAATGCTTAACCGGAATCATAGCTCAAAAGTATTGATCGACATAGAAGACCTTGAAACCAATAATATACCTGCCGGAACAAGGGTAACCGTCAAGTTTCCCCTGGAAGAATGCGGCAGGTCCTAAAACCAAAAGAAATGATACGTGCTGTACTGATCGACGATGAACCCAAGAACAACCGCATCCTGAAATTGATGCTGGAAGAATTTTGTCCGCAATTAACCATAGAAGGCCAGGCAGATAACGCGGAGGAAGGCGTTACACTGATCCAGGAAACGGAACCCGACCTGGTATTCCTCGACATTGAAATGCCCTTTGGCAGCGGCTTCGACCTGCTCGACCGCCTCAAACCGGTCAATTTTGAAATAATATTTATAACGGCTTTCAACAACTATTCGTTGAAGGCGATCAAGTACAGTGCACTAGATTACCTGTTGAAACCAGTGAGCATTGACGAATTGATTGCTGCCGTCAACAAAGCCGCCGAAAAAATAAAGGCCCGCCAGGTGAACACCCGTATTGAAAACCTGCTCTACAACCTGAAAAAGCCGGCCGCTGCCGTACAAAAATTGGCATTGCCTTCTAAAGAAGGGTATGTCTTCGTTTCGCTGTCCGATATTATCCGGTGCGAATCGAAGAACGGGTATGCGGTTTTTCACATTAAAGGCATGGAAAAGATCACCTCTTCCAAGAATATCAAAGAGTACGAGTCCCTTTTGCAGGACGACATGTTCCTCAGGATCCACAACTCGCATATCATCAACATCAACTACGTGGCAAAATACCACCGGGGCAGGGGAGGATTAATCGAAATGGAAGATGGCACCACGCTGGAAGTGGCCACGCGCCGTAAAGAGGAATTGATGGCCCGCTTTGGGTTGACCAAACCGCAATAACCCTAATGCGCGATCATAGAAAAGCCATACTGGTGTTGATATACACCTTGCTGAGCATTGCCGCCTACAGCCAGGAATACAGCTATGCGCGGTACGGCGTCAAGGACGGTTTAGCAGGTACAGTGGTGTACCATGGGCTGCAGGATAAAGAAGGCTTTCTTTGGTTTGCCACCGAAACTGGCGTAAGCAGGTTCGATGGTACACAATTCAAAAACTTTGCCGTCAGCGATGGCTTGCCCGACAATGAAGTGCTCAAATTGTTTGTCGATTCGCGCAACCGGGTGTGGATGATGCCCTTCCGCAGCGCCGTTTGTTACTACTGGAAAGGAAAGATCTATAACCAGGAGAATGATTCTATCTTAAAAAAGCTATCCTTTACCGACAGGATCGTAGACATCGTGGAAGACAACAGCGGCGATATCATAATGGTGTCGTCAACATCGATACTCTCTATTTCAAGTAAGGGGCTAACAAAGTCATTTACAACTGTTGAAGGTAAAACGATGAGCCCTTCTATAGGCGGTATTAGTGCCGATGGAACTTTCGAGGGCATCAGCAGCGTGCACGGCTTTGCCTATATAAATAGCGTTAAAAAAATCACATTCGACGCCAACAAAACAAAGCTTCAGAGCACCCCCTATCCCTGTTGGCCCGCAGGCTATCATAATTACCTGTTAACCCCCTCGATGGAAGTTTACCAGGATCAGGACAGCCTGGTATTCATTAACAGATTGAATAATACAAGATCTGCTTTGCTGGTGCCACCCCAATTTATCAGCCTGTCGACACTACACCAATGGCAGGCCGCCATCAATACGGCGCACGGCACCTACTTGTATGATCTGAGAACACACCAGTTGGAAAGGCATTGCCTCAAAGAGATGATGATCAATGGTACTTTCAGAGACAGCGAAGGGAATTACTGGTTTGTTACCAACGGCGAAGGGGTGATCCGGATCAGCTCCTTCGAATTCAGAACCGTTTCGTTTACGGATAACAACAACAACAACCTGGGCGTGTTCAGTATAACCAGGATCGGTGAACAATTACTGGTGGGCACCTCCCAACTAACCTTGTGGACCCTCGATGCCAAAACCTTGCATCCCTCATTAAATCACCGCCTGAAGACTCCTACACATGGTAACATCAACGCAATCCTTAGTTACGACAGCAACCAGATCATATTCGGCAGCGACATGGGTCTGTATAAATATACTCCTTCGGGCAATATGGTAAATTGTCAGCTCGCCGCAAACTCTACTAAATCTATCATGGTGCACAACGATAGTTTCCTGGTGAGTACCAACCAGGGTGTATTTGAGGTCGGTCGACGCTTATCAGATTACAATTGGAGAAGGGTGTGGCATGGCCGCTCTACCTGTTCCTATGTGCAGGGGGGAACTTATTATGTCGGTACACTCTCGGGTCTTCATACGGTCGATAGTTTGGGACAGCAACAATTCCTGGGCGACAGCTTTCCCATATTCAAAAGCCGTATTGCAGCAATCGCCGCCGCTGCCGATGGTACACTTTGGATAGCTACCAACGGAAGAGGTATCGTTGGATTCAGGAACGGCCAGATCATCCACACTATCAAGTCGGCGAATGGATTGGTGAGCGACATATGCCGTACCTTGTTCGTTGCCGGCAACTACATTTGGGTGGGCACCGACAAAGGATTGAGCCGCATACATTTTGATAAAGGTAAACCTCAGATCACCAACCTCACCTCGTCCAACGGTCTTGCAGCAGATATGGTTACCAGTATCCATGTACAAGGCTCACACGTGTATGTTGGCTCGGCAGCAGGCGTTACTTATTTCGACAACGACAAACTCGCGCTCAATTCTTATTGTCACCTGCGCATCACCGGCATCGAAATTGCGGGCAAAACAGCAGCCGCCTACGACACCAGTTTTACTTTGCCACACGCCCAAAATGCCATACGTTTTGAATTTGTCGGCATATCCTACCGGTCGGCAGGCGATGTCACGTACCGCTACCGGTTACAGGGGCTCAACGATACCTGGCAAACGACCAGGGCCAATGTGTTGAGCTATCCATCGCTGCCTTCGGGGCATTACGAGCTGCAGTTACAGGCCATCAACAAGTTTGGTGTCGCAAGCGAAATGGTGCACATCACCTTCGAGGTTGAAAAAACATTATGGGAGAATAATTGGATAAGGTTGTTGTTATTAGTACTGACAGGTTGCCTGGTATGGATGATCGTTTACACCCGCGTTAAGCGGATCAGGAAATTGAACGAAGAGAAGATACAGATCAATAGCAAGATGGCCGATCTCGAACAAATGGCCCTCAAAGCACAGATGAACCCGCATTTCATTTTCAACAGCCTCAATTCGGTGCAGCAATACGTGATCGATAAAGACCTGCGGGGTGCCAATAAATTCATTACCGAATTTTCGAGACTGATCAGGCTTACACTCGATATCTCATCGCAGGCAAAGATCAGTTTGGAGGAAGAGATCAATTACCTGACTACTTACCTCGAACTGGAGAAAACCAAGTTCGAAGATCAGTTCACCTATTCGGTAGAAGTAGCTCCAGAGGTAGACATCTATAGTCTGGATATCCCGCCTATGATCCTGCAGCCCTATGTCGAAAACAGCATCCGCCATGGTGTACGGCACCTGGTCAACCAGCGCGGACATATTACCGTTCGATTCTTCGTGCACCAGGACTACCTGGTTTGCCAGGTGGAGGACAATGGAGTAGGGCGCCGGAAAGCTTCCCAATACAAGAGCCAGATCGTCATCGAATATCAATCGAAAGGCATGTCGCTGACGGCCAGGCGCATCGATATGCTTAACAGAAACAGTTCCACGCCTGTATTGATTGAGATACTGGACCTGGAAAAAGATGGGTTGGCCCTTGGAACCCGTGTTTTGTTACAATTTCCGCTGGCAGATGCGGGCAAATCTTAAAAGTTTAAAACTTGCATTGCACCGCTGTAAGTCTGAATTTGTGATATAGCGAAAGCATTTCACTTTTTATTTTTCTGTGCCCATCTCTTCTTAACGACCTCAACAACTTGAAACAGATCGGGCGTTAACCGGAAATAGGCTACACCGGCAAGCACTAAAACGGAAAAAGTCGTAGAGCGAACTAAAATACCCGCTACACCATGCATGCCTTCAAACAAATACCAACTTACAAAATAGCATCCTGAAACGAGTAAAAGTGCGTATAGTGTTTTTATGGTAAAGGGCCACATATCGAAGCGGTACTTGATGTAGCACAAACGAAAAAGGTTGTAGATAACCAGGGTACCTGCAGAGGCGAGCGCCACACCTTCCATTCCCTTCCATTTGGCAAAGATGATGTTTAGCGGAATGGATAAAGCCAAGAGCGCAAGTCCGGAATAAAATTCAAATCTCCACGCAGGCGATGTGCCCAGAAGAGCAGCATTGGCACCTGTGCCCAGTTCAAAAACATTGTACAATGCCAGCATTAAAAAGACCGTCTTCCCCGCGGCAAAATCAGCGTCGATCCTCAAAATTGTCAACCCTTCATCATAATTAAGCCAGATATTCAGGAACAGAAAACTTCCAATCAGAAAAAGATTAATGGAAGATCGTTGATAGATACGATTGATCTCAGCATAGTTATTATTTTTCCAATGCTCGGCAATGAGCGGGCCGGCAATAGCCTGCAGGCCCCTATAGGGAACCTGAAGCACTGCTGCTGTAAATTGATTGAGCGAATAAACGCCTGTTTCATGCAGGTTTTTGGCGCCGGCAAGCGCCAGGGTATCGATTTGTCGTGCTATATTGCTGATGGCAACTCCAACATACATAAAACTTACATATGCCCGGATATTCTTTCTGAAACGGCGGGTAACAAAACTAAACCTTATGGCGAAATAAAACTGACGAGTTACAGAGAGATAAACAACAATAATTAAAACGTTGATCAAATAAACAGAGCAGAAAAGGATCACAAACATCCCAAAATTAATAATTTCGAATACATATAATCCTATTAAAATCATTACACAAAGCCGATAAACTGTTTCCTTCATAAAATTGGGCAATACAGTCTTTTTTAGGGTCCCCAGGTAACTTTCAAGCAAGGTGAAACAGAAATAGAAGAATGAAAACACCAACACCCAATAATAATATTCAACCAGAAGAGAGGATCGCTTTCTAAACTGCTCTATCACCCAAGGCTCAAAGAGTATACAGCCGCTAAATACCAACAGTGCCCCAATTCCACTAAAAAGTACAGCAACCATAAGCATATCGTTCTCTTTGTTAGAAAGGTTGCCATAATAGTAAGGAAAAAATCGTCCCATGAATCCAGTCATGCCTAACGTACACAGGGGGGCAAGTATCTGTGAAATGCTGATGATAACTTGTGTAAGGCCGTACTGCTCAGGGGTAAAAAGGCCCTTTTTTGTAAAAAGATAGGTGTTGATGGCACCGATCCCAAATCCAATGTATGAAAGGAAGGATGACTGTAAAACCTGCTTCCGTATTTGCCCCATATTATTAAAAAATTGACGAATATTTCCTATAAAGGGCTTAAAAATACTGCGATAGCTACAATTACACTGAAATTTGACCCTCAATTAATTAATTTAATTTGGCCAGATCAGTATAGGAAAAATAAAATTAGTTTTGCGCAACTTTTTTTCAATTATGAAAGTAGTCATTTTTGCTGGAGGATTGGGGACCAGGATCGCCGAAGAAACCGGTACACGTCCAAAACCAATGGTTGAAATCGGCGGAAAGCCAATTTTATGGCATATCATGAAGATATACAGCCACTACGGCTTTAATGAGTTTGTAATTTGCCTGGGATATAAGGGATATCTGATCAAAGAATACTTCATGCATTATTACTTGCACAATTCAGATATCACGATCGAATTGGGCAATAATAAAGTCGACGTTCACTATACAAATGCTGAATCTTTTACTGTGACCTTGGTAGATACAGGTTTAGAGACAAAAACAGCTGGGCGATTAAAAAAAATACAAAAATACGTTGGTAACGAAGATTTTATGCTCACTTACGGTGACGGCGTAGCGGATATCAACCTGGAACTTCTGTTGAAGTTTCACAAGGAGCATGGAAAAATTGCAACAGTAACCGCTGTACAGCCCGATGCCCGCTTTGGTGGTATGGAAATGGACAGCTTCGGAACAGTGCTCTCATTTAAAGAAAAGCCAAGGGGAGACGGCAGATGGGTAAATGGAGGCTTCTTTGTTTTAAAACCCGCCGTTTTTGATTATCTGTCGGGTGACATAGACAATGTGATGTGGGAAGATGAGCCGCTTGAAAAACTTTCGCAAAATCACGAGCTTCTGGCTTATAAACATGACGGATTCTGGAAGCCTATGGACGCTATGCGAGACAAACTTGAACTTGAGAACCTATGGCAGCACAATCTTGCAAAATGGAAAATATGGTAACTATTGAGTCTTTATCGGCCATTTATTCCGGTAAGAAAGTGTTTATCACAGGCCATACCGGATTTAAGGGTGCCTGGTTGATGGCATTATTGCACACCCTTGGTGCGTCGGTAAAGGGATATGCACTGCCTCCTTCCTATGCCGATGGTTTGTTCGATTCACTGGCACCTCTAAAAATGGGAGAAAGTGAGTTCGGCGATATACGAAATCGTGATCAAATTTCCGCTTCGCTATGTAGTTACCAGCCAGATTTTGTATTTCACCTGGCAGCTCAACCTTTGGTTAGGAGTTCGTATGAAAAACCTACAGAGACTTTCGATATCAATGTAACGGGAACAGCCAGCGTGCTTGAAGCTGTTCATAGGCTATCCGGGCCTTGTACAGTAGTAGTGGTTACTACTGATAAGGTTTATCACAACAAAGAACAACACATCTTATACCGGGAAGATGATCCACTGGGCGGATATGATCCCTACAGTGCAAGTAAGGCATGTTCGGAAATCCTGGTTGAGGCATTCCGCAGTAGTTTCTTCAACCCAACAGAAATAGACCGCCATCACAAATGTATCGCCACTGCCCGGGCCGGAAACGTGATTGGCGGAGGTGACTGGAGTAAAGATCGTATCGTTCCCGACATAGTTCGATCGCTGCAGGCCAATCAAACAATTGAAGTCCGCAATCCCAAAGCTGTTCGCCCCTGGCAACACGTGCTGGAACCGTTATTGGGATACCTTTCATTGGCAGCCAGGTTAAAATTGGCCCCTTTTGAATATTCCAAAGCGTACAATTTCGGCCCTCAGCCCGAAGATCACCTCACTGTGCGGGAACTTGTAGAAACCGCCATAGATGCCTGGGGGCTGGGTAACTGGCAGGATGCAAGTAACCAGGATCAACCCCATGAAGCCGGGTTATTAAAATTATCTATCGAAAGAGCTATCCAGGAATTAAAATGGAAACCCAAACTGCAGGCAGCTGAGGCAATACGATGGACGATAGAGTGGTACAAGCAACCGCACCAACATCGCTCAAACTTTACCATTAACCAGATCCACGAATACCTTTCTCTATGATTTTTACCCCGACTACACTTGAAGGGAGTTACGTGATTGACATTGAGCAATACTCGGACAGCAGAGGATGGTTTGCCCGCTTTTTCTGCAAAAAAGAGTTTTCAGCTATCGGACATGACAAAGAATGGGTTCAACTTAATCATTCAGCAAATTTTCGCCAGGGAACGCTAAGAGGTATGCATTTTCAGTGCCCGCCTTTTCGTGAAATAAAAATGGTTCGTTGCATAGCCGGCTCTGTGTTTGATGTTATCGTGGACTTGCGCAAAGAATCTAAGACTTTCATGAATTGGTACGGAACAGAATTGTCGGCAACTAACAGAAAGATGCTGTACATTCCTGAAGGCTTTGCCCATGGATTTCAAACCCTTTCAGACAATAGTGAACTTATTTACCATCATACTGAATTTTATACGGCCGGATCGGAAGGGGGAATCAGGTACAATGACCCGAGGTTGAACATTCAATGGCCCTTATCAGTTAGCATTATATCTGACCGTGACAAAACGCATCCCTATTTAGACCAACACTTCAAAGGAATTTAATATGCAATGTAGATTTTGCAAGACAGAGCTTAAGCGGGTATTTTTAGACTTGGTCAACTCACCAGCATCTAACTCTTTTCTAACTTATAGCCAACTAAACGAGCCCGAAGTCTTTTTTCCCTTAAAGGTTTATACATGCCATAAATGTTTTCTGGTACAAATAGATGAGTATAAAAAATCGGATTCAATCTTTAATGGAGATTACGTATACTTTTCATCTTATTCTCAAAGCTGGCTGGCACATTCGAAAAAGTACACAGAGGAAATGATAGAACATTTTGGCTTCGATGCTACCTCAAAAGTTGTAGAAATTGCGTCCAACGATGGCTATTTGCTTCAATACTTCCAGGAGAAAGGTATTCCCGTGCTGGGCATCGAACCAACAGCCAATACAGCACAGGTAGCAATGGATAAAGGAATTGAAACAGTGATAGACTTTTTCGGAGTAAAACTGGCTACAGAATTAAAGTCTAGAAAAATTGGAGCTGATCTTTTGCTGGGTAACAATGTCTTGGCACATGTACCCGACATAGTTGACTTTGTCGCAGGCATGAAAATTTTATTGAATCCTACAGGAATCATCACCATGGAGTTTCCTCATTTAATGCAATTGGTAGACAATAACCAATTTGATACTGTTTACCATGAACACTACTCCTATTTGTCGTGCTATACCGTTCAACAAATTTTTGCTGCACAGGGGCTTGAACTGTTCGATGTCGACGAAATTCCCACACACGGAGGCTCACTGCGCATATACGCCAAACACAAAGCAGACAACACCCGATCTATTAGCGAAAGGCTTGAAACTGTATTAGCAAAAGAAAGAAGCAAAGGCATGCAAACCTTGGAATATTATGACGGCTTTCAGCAAAAGGCTTTGCAGGTTAAGCTGGACCTTACCACATTCCTGATCGAACAAAAACGCAACAATAAAAGAGTCGCAGCATATGGCGCAGCAGCGAAGGGAAACACACTGTTAAACTATTGCGGTATCAAGAACGATCTAATTGAATTCGTTGTGGACGCAAATCCTCATAAGCAAAACAAATGGCTGCCTGCCAGCCATATCCCTGTTTTGAGTGAAGTTCGGCTGAAGGAAACCAAGCCCGAATATGTAATTATTTTACCCTGGAACCTGAAAGAGGAAATAATAGATCAACTTTCCTATATCAGAGATTGGCAGGGCAAGTTTGTAATTCCGATTCCGACATTTCAAATTGTGTAATTCTTGATGAAGAAAAATGTGTTAGTCACAGGAGCTACAGGTTTCATAGGACCTTATGTTGTAAACATACTTTTACAACTGGGGTTCAATGTTACTGCAACCTCCACACATGCTCAAAAAGCAGCATCGGCCCCCTGGTTTAGGTCGGTCAACTATATTCCTTTAAATCTTGAGCAGATAGATGACTCCACAAACTATTTTACTTACTTGAATAGTCCAGATATACTCATACACCTTGCCTGGGAAGGTTTGCCCAATTACAAAGCAGATTTCCACCTCACTCAAAATCTACCCCGTCATCAACAATTTTTAAAGAACCTGATATCAAACGGCCTTAAGGATCTAACTGTTGTTGGCACTTGTTTTGAATATGGCATGCACAATGGTCAATTAGAAGAAAGTCTTAATCCCGAACCAACAAATGCCTACGCAAAAGCGAAAAACGAGTTGAGGATTTTTTTGGCTAATTTGCAGAAAACCAATAATTTGAGTTTTAAATGGGCAAGATTATTCTACATGTATGGCGCGGGACAACACCCCAACTCGCTACTTTCACAGCTAGAAACGGCTCTTCAGAATGGGGATGAGAAATTTAATATGAGTGGGGGAGAACAACTGCGTGACTATTTACCAGTAGAACAAGTAGCTTACATTCTCGTAAGAATTGCCAGTCAGCAAAAAGTTGAGGGAATCATTAATGTAGCAAGCGGTTCACCTGTTAGCGTGAAACAATTAGTTGAATTATATCTAAAAAGAACAGGACAACAAATTGAACTCAATTTAGGCTATTACCCTTACCCCGATTTTGAACCCATGCGTTTTTGGGGTGATATTACAAAACTTAAAACAATCTTACACGATGAGCAATCCAATTCAGGTATTTAATGAGGAGAGAAAACAAAGAATTGAGAACAATGGAAGCAACGAATCCCTGAAAGCCGCTGCGAAGGAATTTAATACTGCATCTAATATAGCACATTATTCTTACAACTTCTCATGGATGGGTAGGCCGATTATCCAATATCCACAAGACATGCTCGCAATGCAGGAATTGATCTGGGAAATAAAACCAGATCTGATCATCGAAACTGGTATTGCCCATGGTGGTTCACTGATCTACTATGCATCGCTAATGGAACTGATCGGTCACGGGAAAGTGGTAGGCATCGACATCGATATTCGTGAACACAACCGTAAGGAGATCGAGAGTCATCCCATGTTTAAGCGCATTCAGATGATTTCCGGATCATCAATCGATCAGCAGATAGTAGAGGAAGTGGTGAAACTGGCGGAAGGTAAAACGAAAATAATGGTATGCCTTGATTCTAACCATACGCATGATCATGTATTAAGGGAATTGCAACTTTATGCTCCCTTTGTAACACCCGATTCTTACCTGATCGTCTTTGATACAATAGTCGAACATCTACCCGAAGGTTATTTGGGACAACAAAGACCATGGGGCGTCGCCAATAACCCACAAACTGCCGTAGAGGAGTTTTTGAAAACCAACGACCAGTTTAAGGTTGATAATTCGATCGACAATAAGTTATTGATCAGTGTTGCCCCTGGAGGGTACTTAAAACGCATCAAATAACACGGATGAAAATTAGTCCTAAGTTAACCGTGGTAATACCAACTATACAAAGACCTGACACGCTCTATTGGACCATCAAGACTGTAATAGAACAGCAGTATGAAAACTTTGCCGTTATTGTAAGCGACAATTTTAGTAATGACAACACCCTGGAGGTAGTGAATTCTTTTAGCGATCCCCGGATAACTTACATCAATCCGGGAATGCGGCTTTCTATGAGCAGGCATTGGGAATTTGCGCTTGAACACGTTCATGAAGGATTTGTAACTATCTTGGGAGATGATGATGGATTAATACCCGGTGCTCTTGCCACAGCTGCATCTTTGCTTTCTAAACATGCTGTAGAAGCAATCGGATGGAGATTCGGTAATTACAATTGGCCAGGGCTAAATCCTCACTTCATGATCCCAATGGGAAATTATTACCGGATTGTCGACAGTAAACAAGAGATTCAAAAAATATTTTCGAAGAGCATTATTCACTCAATTCAATTTCCCAGTCTGTACGGTGGGTTTATCAGCATTGAACTGATTCGTAAACTAAAAGCTGATTTTGGAGGTCAATTTTTCCATTCCCGTATCCCCGACTTTTATTCCAGTTCGGTCGTTGCCGCTTCGACAAAAAAGTATATCCGGTTGGAATTTCCCTTAAGTATCAATGCCACTTCTAAACATAGTACTGGCTATGCTACCGTTAATGCAAAGGTTGATCAAAAAGCCATTAACGATCTGAAGCTCAACAAAGACAACCTTCCATTCCATTCCTCAATTGTGTTCCTTAAATCTATAAATATAGCCATTGCAGATGCGCTATTGCAGGCCCACGACAAAATACCATCCTTTCCTGCACCGGATATTAAGAAAGTAATTGCAAATACACTTTACGAAGCGCAACATTGTGGCAACGAAGACAAGTACAATGAATTGATTGAAGGAATAATACAGATTGCCGAAAAAAACCATCTACTACCTTACGCAAAGGATCTGATCACCAAGGCTCCTTTCTTACAGCACTTTGAAGCCGGTGTTAAGAATAAATACTCTCCTATTAGCGAAACAATCTACCTGGATACAAGAGAACTTAACATCCGGAACGTTTATGACGCATGCCAGGTTGTAAAAAGAACCATCCTTCCTCATCACTTTCGATATTCGAACGGAATTCAAAAAATTATATCACGTATACAGCAAGTGATTCGGTACATTTACCTCCGCAAAACATTTTTCCCTTCTTTACACATGTCGACCGTAGATAAGAAGTCTTAAAGTAGACCAATGCCATCACCAGGAAGAACTATGTCAGCAATTCAATCTCATACGGTTGCCGTTGTACATTTGATTTGGGTGCCGTTTGGACCGGATCTGTTCATATCATTCATCGATTCTTATGTGTCACACGTAAGTGGATACGAACATCAACTGGTTTTATTATTTAATGGCTTGAACGATGAACGGGACGCAACACCATATCATGAATATGCCACATTAAAAGGCGTAAAATATATCAGTGTTTACAAGATGAAAGGGCAGGACCTTGAAGCTTACAAATGGGTTGCAGGACAACTAGATACTCATTACATCCTCTTCCTCAACAGTTATTCAGTCCTGTTAGCAAACAATTGGCTGTCTTTATACATGAATGCAATAAGTAAACGCAATGTTGGCTTAATTGGCGCTACAGCTTCATGGCAAAGCTACTATGAAGTGATCCTACGACAAAACCGCTTCAACTGGAGTAATGCAGTAAGTCCTGCTGAAAATTTCCGACGTTATAAATTATTGATCAAATCACACTTCTATTGGCGTTGGCTTTTCCCTAACTTCCCCAACCCGCATGTGCGGAGTAACGCATTTATAATGCAAAGAGAGCAATTTTTAAACCTTAGGACCAAGCCCTTTAAAAACAAATTCAGAGCCTACTTATTCGAAAGCGGCCGGCACAGTATGACCCGTCAGGTAATCGAAAACGGGCAGGAAGTGTATATTATCGACAACTTGGGACGCCAATATCCATTGAATGAATGTAAGAATGCAAATATTTTCTGGTCTGGCCAACAGGAAAATCTGTTGGTGTCCGATAATCAAACCAGGCTTTATGAAGCAGCCAAAGAAAGTGAAAAGTTAAGCATGTTCAGATTAGCCTGGTGCGCTAACGACTATTGAAGTCAATGACTCATGTTCTAAAAAATGTCAACTACCGTTTTCATATCCATTTGTATCCCTGCATACAAGAACACCGATTACCTGCGGCGGGCGCTGGACGCAGTCGCCATACAAACCTTCCGCGATTTTGAGGTGGTGGTTACCGACGACAGTCCCGACGAATCGGTGGCCTCGCTGGTAAAGACCTACCAACATCAGTTTCCGCTCCGTTACCAGCGCAATATCCCCGCACTGGGCTCACCCGGCAACTGGAATGCCGGCATTCACCTGGCCTCGGGCCAATGGATCAAGATGATGCACGACGACGACTGGTTTGCCGGGGCCAACAGCCTGCAGCAGTTTGCCGAAGCAGCCATTCAAACGAATGCTCCCTTCCTGTACAGCGGGTATACCCATGTAGAAGAAGCCAGCGGCAAACAGCTCACAGTATTACCGCTGAGCGCCGACATAAACGGCTTACGGCGAAATCCGGACCGTATCATCGCGTTTAATGTAATTGGGCATCCCAGTACCACTATGGTGAGGAATGACCAGGAGCTTTTCTATGATGAAAACCTGAAATGGCTGGTTGATGTGGAGTATTATCACCGCTTGCTACGGCAGGGACCCTTCCATGCTATCCTGGCCCCCATCGTAAACATCGGGATGAATGCCCATCAGATCACAAAAGCTGTATTCCGCCAGCCCGAGGTAGAGATCCCCGAAAACCTGTATGTACTGAACAAACTGGGATTACCGATCCTTCGCTCAGCTACAGTATATGATCATTTTTGGCGTATGCTCAGGAACCTGCAGGTGCGCGATAAACAAACTCTTGAGCAATATAACGGGGCAAATCAAATACCCAAAGTGATCTGCACAATGGTCAATCACCAACGCAGATGGCCGGTATCGCTCCTGAAGATCGGCCCCTTCTCCAAAACATTGATGTTGTTATCCTGGCTGTGGACAGGTATTACGCGTCAGCGGCAGGGGAGTTGAAACAGTTCGCGGTAATGACGGCAGAAGACTTCGCCACTGAATTTTTGGATAGCCAGCTCCCGGCTACGTTTACCCAGCTTTATTTTCAAAGAAGGATCGTTCAATAACAATTGAATCAGCGCTACTCCTTCATCAACGATCGCTTCTTCTTCGGTAGCGCGAATAAGCAACCCATTGTCCATATGCCCGATATAATCGGGAATGGCATTCACAGCGGTAGACAGTACCACTTTGGCATGGGCCATCATTTGCATCACTACCAGGGGCAGCCCTTCGAAAGCGGAAGTAAGGATCAGCACATCCGATTCCTGGTAGATCCTTTTCATCAATGCCTCATCGCGAACATTACCATAGAACTTACAGAATGGGTAACGGCTGATGTCGATCGAGTTCTCTACGTCGCCTACGAAGGAGAAATGAACCGGCGCCTTGAGTGCATGCAGTTTTTCTGCAATAGCCGCCGTTAGGGGCACGCGCTTCTGGGGAGAGCCGCGGCCAATGAATACCACTTCCAGTATATCGTGCTGCACTTCTGCATAAGGAGGTATATCGATCTTGTTCTCTACAAAGGAAAGACGGCCAAAGAATTCATCGGGAACATTGTTTTCCCGGTATTGGGCCTCTACCTGTTGCTGCAGTTTGATCGTACTGAATACCCGGCGCGTAATCAGGTCGATAAAACCAATGGAATAGGGTAGCCAGGTATCGAGGTGACAAAGTTCTATGCGGCGGGTATCTTTTTTTACATGCGCGAGCATCTTGTAAAAGAAGATGCACTCACCTCCAAAGATCACCGGCCGCTCGCTTTGGTTGATCCACGAGGCCAGCACCCCCCGGTAGAAGAAATTGACAAAATGGAATCGTTTGTCATCGATCTTGCTGTGCAGGTCGAGCACCCGGTGATGCGCAAACAGCTCTTTGTGGCCATTGTTCTTCGGCTTCTTCGAAAAGATGATCAGCGGTTTTTCATTGGCCAGGCAATCGGCAATATCTGCATTCACCTTGGGCGCGCCGCCAATATCGGCCGAAGAATAGAACAGGAATACATTGGTAGGTTCTTTGAGTGGAAATAACTTCCCATACAAACGGCCAGCCAGCACAAAAGGCAGCATGCCGATGTATTCGAGTTTGCGTTTAATGATGGCAGCTTTATGCTTCATGCGCTGAAAAATATTTCTGCAACAGGCCAGGCAGATACTCCGTTGAAAAATGAATGCCCAGGGCCTTAAACACAGGTAATACGGTAGAAGTGTCGATCAAAAAATGATGCCCCAGTTCCTTTTCAGTATAGATACCCCTCTTTTGAAGGCAGGCCTCCATGCAGGCCACAATATAAGGCACGGGATAATTACCGGTATTGGCGATATTGATCACACCATTCCTGAATAGACCATTCTCCAGAATATAGTGGGCGACATGCGCCACATCTTCCACATCAATAATGTTCCTTTCCGTATTCTTCCACAGGTCGAATGGCTCCTGGTGAACGATATGATAAAAGAAGAAATTCAATACGGTATGTGGATTCGAAGAAGCGCCGGCCAGGTTCGAAACCCGGAAAATATTAAAGCGGGAGGCCTTTTCGGTAATGATCGATTCCATATGCAGCTTATGCTGTACATACGCCGAATCCTTCAGGTCGGGATCATCGATACTGGTAGTACTGAAATAAACAAAATGCCTGTCGGCAAACTTGCTGAGCGTATTCGTCAGTAGGTCCTGCTCACGCAGGAAGTCGGCCGCCGTACTCGTCTTCGAATTGGAAACACCCGACGCAAACATTACGACATCCTCACGCTCCCTGTATTGCGCAAAACTCCGGGCAACCAATCCATTTCCTATCACCATAGCCTGCTATTTGAATTCATGTAGTTTGCTTGTTAATGACTGCGGCAGCATCCCGGGCAATATCATCCCAGTAAAAATGCCTGAAAAAAGCTGGCGGCACATCGGCCCTGTTGCCGGCAGCCAGTACTACAGCCTCCACAAAGCCATCGAGATCATCTGGTGTCACCAGCAGCTTGCCATTACACAGCGCCGGATCGACACCAATCGCACCGCTTTTCGTAGATACTGCATTTGTGTTGAAACTCAGAGCCTCCACAAGTTTGGTTTTTATACCACCACCTTCGTTCACCGGGTTCAGGAAAACATCGGCGCCTTTAAAGTAAAGGTCCACCCGCTCCACAAAACCGGCAAATACTACCTGCGGGTCAACACCATTGCTAAGCTCAGCCGGAATATCCTTTCCACATACAACGAGTGTAAAGGGAAAATCAGGCAGGCCCTTCAACGCAGGAACGATGGTATGCAGTATACGATGCAAAGCCTGCAGATTGGGCTGATAGTTAAAAGACCCATTGAACAGCAGGATCGCATGTTCCGGAGGAATCTGATGCGTTCGCTGAAGATAAGCCCTGCCATCGGCCTTTTCGCCCGCCGCCGGAATGCCCGGCGTTTCAATACCATAGGTAACCAAACTGCAGCGCGCCGGCTGCAGACCGAAATGCGCAACTGCGTATTGCAGATCGTCCGTCTGTATGAAGAAGTTATGGTCGGCCCGCCGGTGTACCCAGCGTTCATAATACCACAACAGTTTCCACCAGGATTTACCCAGGGTTCTCCAACGCAACCCTTCTATGTTCTGCGAACGGACGATCAACCGCACCCCGCAAAACCACTTCAGCAACACTGCCATCCATCCATAATAGGGGTGCTCCAGCAAAACGTGCGACGCCTGCTCTTTGCGAAGGAGGTTGCGCAAAGTGAAAAAGAAAAAGGGATTCGCGTAGCGGGCAGCCCCATCGGGCATGATATTGAACATCCGGAAGCCTTCAGCTGCTTCAGGACTGTTGTTCCTGGTACTTACACAGATCAATGGCAAATACCTCGACAGGTACGTATTGAACAGCGCAATGGAACGCTGCCCGCCTGTACGGGCGGGCAGTATCTGATACGTTACCAGGCTTACTATTTTTGTCATTGGATCTTGATCGCTTTACAGCCTTAAGCCGCTGCGGGCTTGTTCTTCTTCCACAGGTAAAACGCACCGCCTATCACCGCCAGGATCGAAATGATGCCCACGATCAAAGAGATACGGTCGCCCAGGATGAACGATTCCGGCTCAAACCTGAACTCGATGGCATGTTTACCGGCTGGAACAGGAAGTGCACGCAGCAGGTAGTTGACCTTTACGATAGGCGTTTCTTTGCCATCGATGAAAGCTTTCCAGCCATTGGGGTAGTAGACCTCACTGAATACCGCCAGTTGATTGGTGGCGCTCTGGAAGGTATAATCGATCTTATCGTTCAGGTTTTGCACCAGCTTAATAGACGCTGTTGAATCGTACACCGGTTGAACGGTAACTTTGGATTGCTCCGTCTTATCGGCAATCGCCGTAGTACGTGCATCAAAGCTGTCGAGCGCCTTCATTTCTGCATCCGGACCATCCACATACTGGATCTTGCTCACCAGCCACGCTGCTCCCAAAGCTTCGGGATTCTGCTGCGCCACCGGTTGGCGGTCGGCTGGGTTGCTGACGATGAAATACTTCGTGTTCAGCATGTTGAACACCTGCATATTGCCCTTCGACAACTGCCCTTTGATGAGGTCATCATACAGGGCAAGTTTGGCAGCATGGTAACCACCTACAGAATTATGGAAGTAAGAAGCGCGGGCATCATTGAAAGGATTACCACCCGCCTGGTCAAACACCCTGAAATAGCTCGTATCCTGCTTGATCTGCTGATCGGCACGGTTGGGAATAAAGGCGGCCACTTCTTCTTTTTCCTGGTAGTTCTTGCTCGTGAGGTAACGCATATCGACCGTCAGCAGATCAAAGGCCGTAAGTGCTACCAATATGATCACTGCCACCTGGCCACCCAGTTTATTTTTCACCACCGCTACCAATACACCGGCAGCCAGCAGCATCAGGATCACCGTACGCAACAGATCCCCGCCATACAACGACTGACGATCGGCCTTGATGGCATTCACCACCGTTTTACCAAAGTCCATCGCCTGCTGTTGCATTTCGGGCGTAGGCTGCTTGCCCTGCGACATTTGCCCCAGCATACTGTTGACAAGGTTATCACGCAAACCCGACTCTTGTTTGGAAGTGTAGGGGAGGGTGAAATACAGGTACGCCAGCACCAGCAGCAATCCGCCGGCGATCATCGCCGAAAGGCGCAGCTTTTTCCATAACCACGCTTTGTCGATACCATCTTCCAGCAGCTTGTTCAAACCCAGCACAGCGAGTAAAGGCATCGTTAACTGAGGGATGATCAACGCCATCGTGGGCGCCCGGAATTTATTGTATAAAGGAAGGTGATCGAACAGGAAGTAATTGAATCCCGAAAAGTTCTTACCCCAGGCAAGCAGTATGCCAAGAGCCGTAGCCGGGATGATCCACCACAAATGCCAGCCGCGGTAAACCACCAGGCCAATGATGAACAGCAGGCAAATGATAGCGCCCACATAAACGGTACCGGAAGTACCGGGCTGGTCGCCCCAATAAGCAGAGAACTGGGCCTTGGCCAGTTCATTGGCCTGCTCTTCGGGCATGCCGGTCTTTTCGGCCAGCGCCGCCGCAGTTTTGGAGTTATCGCCGATTTCGCTCGCATATTCATTGCCGATCACAGTGGGCGAGCTGCCGCCATAGATGCGGGGCACCGCCAGCGTGAACGTTTCGGTAATACCATAGCTCCAGCCGAACGCATAGTCTTTGTCCAAACCACCCTTCGACTTGTTATCCTTCACATCGGCAGCAAGTCTTGAACGGCCACCACGCATGGTTTCACTGGCATAGTCGCGCGTGGGCAGCAGGATCACGGCATAAGAAGCAGCGCTCAATCCAAGGGCTACGATCGATAAACCAACCGTTACCAGCAAAGGCTGCAGGTCTTTCTTGCGTACCGAATAGACCGTAAACGCGATGCCCATCAAACCGATCACCAGGAATAAATAGTAAACAACCTGGATATGGTTTTGAAAGAACAGGCAGGTGCCGAAGATGAGTGTGGTAAGAAAACCCAGCACATATTTCCGCTGACTCATGAGGATAATGCCGGCCAATACAGCAGGAGCATATCCCATAGAACTGAATTTGGTGACATGGCCCACGGCAACGATCACCGCACTGTAACTGGCAAAAGCATAGGCGATCGAACCGAGTATCGCCACCCAGGGCTTGATACGGAGTGACATACACAGGATATAGAAGCCAATACAGGCCAGGAAAAACAATCCAGGAGGTTGTGGCAGCCAAAGAGTAAACAAGCCGTGTAAATGTGCTAACGTAATATTATACTTTGAGTCAATACCTATCTGGAAAGCGGGCATGCCGCTGAACATGCTGTTACTCCAAAGCGGCATGTAACCATGTTTGTCGCGAAACTCATACGATTGCTGGATCATGGCCTTCCAGCTGAAAGTATCATGCTGGTTCAGCACCAAACCCTGCAACGCGGGCAAACAATACAGGCAGGCAATGACAAAGAAGATCCCGATCGCAATGAGATGGGGAATGGATCGTTGCCAAATAGTTTTATTCATAATATGTAATAAATTAACAGGTGGGCAAAATAAGTCATTTTACAGCACAAGCCTTCGTAAAATCCATTATTTTTTACCCACGCTAACAGCCCGTAATGGTACCCGGAAGAGGCGTCAGACAGTGTGTTTCAACTGTCTCCACCCCCAAATAACTCCACCCAGGAGGGCGAGGATAGAAAGGATGCCTACGATGAGGGTGATGCGGTCGCCCAGGATAAACGCATCCGGCGCAAATTGGAAAGTAATGGTATGCTCCCCCGCCGGGATCGCCAGCCCCCGCAATGCATAGTTGACCTTTACGATCGGCTTTTCCTGACCATCGATATAAGCCTTCCACCCCCGGGGATAATACACTTCGCTGAAAACGGCAAACTGGTTACTCCCTGCCCGGAAACGGTACGTAATATCGTCGTTCAGGTTTTGTATCAGGCCAATGGACGCCGTTGAATCAAATTGAGGAGCAAAGGGAACTTTGGATTGCTCTCTTTTATCGAGGATCGCTGTATCGGAAGGAGTAAAATGGTTGAGTGCTGTCATCTCCTCATCGGCATTGTTCACATATTTCAATTGTTTTACCAGCCAGCAAGGTCCCAGGGCGCCAACATTCAGTTTGGCAGCAGGTTGATGGTCTACAGGATCGGTAACAATATCGTATTTGGTATTGAGCATGTTGAATACAGCATCGTTATTATTGGCCAGCTGATAGTTCAGCAGGTCTTCATACAACGACAAGCGCGTGGCGCTGTAGCCGCCGACGTTATTGTGGTAATAAGAAGTTCTTGAATCGGTGAGCAGGTTGGCATCGATCGTATTACAAACCCTGAAATAACCCGTGTCGGCTTTGATCTGTTGATCGGCGCGGGTCATCGCGAACTGAACGGGCTCTTCTTTCTCCATGTAGTTATCGAAGTTCAGGTACCGCAGGTCAACGCCTATAACATCAATAAAAACAAGGATCGTGAGCGCCACCGTCGCCGTGGCAGCTGTGATCTTTCCTTTCAGAAAGCCAGCCAGCACACCAGCTGCCAGCGCAATGAACAGCAGGCTTCGCAAAAGGTCGCCCCCAAACAAGGAACGTCGATCGTCCTGTAAAGCTTTAGTCACATCGCGGCCAAACTGGGCAGCCCGCGCTTCCATATCGGCGGTCGGCTGACCGCCATTGCTCAACTGTTGCACCATATTTTCCGTTAGCCCTTTCTTTCGGTTGGCATCATCTTGATTGGCAAAATCCAGCGTAAAGTAGAGCAGGGTCAGCAACAGCAGTAAAGCACCGGTGCCGATAGCAGCCAGTTTAAAATGCTTCCAGGCCCAGGGGCGGTCGCCCGATTGGCTCAACCATTTTTCCAGTCCCAGCACGGCTATCAATGGAATGGTCAGTTGCGGGATCACCAGAGCCATGGAAGGCGCCCTCAGTTTGTTATAGGCAGGCAGGTAATCAAACATGAAATTATTGAAGAACGGCAGGTATTTGCCCCAGGCCAGCATAACCCCCAACAAAGTTGCCGCCAATAGCCAGCCCAGGTGCCAGCCCCGATAAACGACCAGGCCCAACACGAACAGGAAGATAACGACAGCTCCAAGATAGTTCGCGCCGGAAGTACTGTGCTGAGGTCCCCAATAAGGAGAGAAATTACGGGATTGGGCCACCTGCTCAGCCTGCTCCTCGGGCATACCGGTATGTTCAGTCAATGCAGCAGCAGTACGGGAGCCTGAACCTATCTCACTGCGGAATGCACCATTGATCGCTTCGGGATCACTGCCACCGTAAAACCGCGGAAGCATAAAAGAGAAAGTTTCCAGCATACCATAACTGTAGGTAAACGCATAATCACGGTCAAGGCCTCCCTTGCCAAGCTGGTCTTTCGATTTACCCAACGTGAGCTCCGAACGCCCGCCGCGCATACTCTCCTTACCAAAATCCTGGGTTGGCAGCAAAACAACTGCATACGATAAGATACCCATGCTAAGGGCAACAAACGACAGGCCTGCGGCGATCAAAAGCGGTTTGAAAGCCTTTTCGCGGATGGCCTGAATGGCATAAGCCAGCCCGAGCAGGATGCCCAGGAGCAGTGTATAATATAGGATTTGAAAATGCCCCTGAAAGGTGAGGGTAGTGGCAAAGACAAGGGTAGTAAGGAACCCGACAATATATTTCCGTTTAGCCAACAGGACCAGCCCGGCCAGCACGGCCGGCATATACCCCATGGCCGCAAACTTGGTAACATGCCCAACGGCCATGATCACCGCATCGTATGAAGCAAAAGCATAAGCCAAAGCCCCCAGCGTGGCCACCCAGGGCCTCGCGCCCAGCACCACACAAAGGAGGTAACAACCCAGGCAGGCCAGGAAGAAGAGGCTCACTGGCTCAGGCAACCACAGCGTAAACAGGCCATGCAAATACCCAAGGTGAATATTATGTTTCGATTCTGTAAAGATCTGGTAGGCTGGCATGCCACTGAAAGAACTATTGGTCCACAAAGGCATATGGCTGTGCTTTTCCTTGAACTCGATCGACTGCTGAACGGCCGCTTTCCAGTTCACCTGGTCATACTGGTTCAGCACCATTCCTTTTAAAGCAGGTAAACAATAAACACAGGAGATCAGCAGAAAGATGGCAAGTGCAAACAGATGGGGTTTAGATTGCTGCCAGAGCACTTTTTTCATGTTGAGGTTATTGACCAAAATAATGCAATTTTACACCAACTTGACCTATGCCTAAACTATTATTTTTCTCCCGCGTAGCATTTATTTGTAATATCTGTTTCCTGCTCACCTGGTTCATGCGTTACCTGCCACCCGTGGAGCCGGGACACTTTGCCTCTACCATCGTGATACTCGGCATAGGACTTTCTGTGATCATGAATGTGATCATTAATTTTTTTATCATTGTACTCCTTTTGCAGCGAAAGCTGCAGAAAGAACATATACCGCAATGGCTGGCCATCGCCAATGCCTTGTTCCTGATCGTTCAACTAATCCTGTTGCTTAAATGATTCATAATATAATTAAAGACAAAGCCACCCGCCTGTTCATCATCCTGGGCGGCTTTTTTATAGCCAACGCCATCATCGCCGAAGTAACCGGCGTAAAAGTATTCTCACTCGAAGATACCCTCGGCCTCCCCAAAGCCAGCATCGACCTGCTGGGCGAAAAGGGCCTTTCTTTCAGCCTCACCGTAGGAGTTATACCCTGGCCGGTGATCTTCGTCATGACCGATATCATCAATGAATATTACGGCGTGCGCGGCGTGCGTTTTCTCTCCATCCTCACCGTAATACTGATCGCCTTTGCCTTCATCGTTTTTTACCTTGGTATCCATACCGTGCCCGATGGCGGCTGGCGCTTCCGCGAGCTGGAGCCCGGCGTCACCGACCAGCAGGGTGCTTATGTGCAGGTACTGGGACAAGGCATGAACATCATTATCGGCTCCATCACCGCCTTTATGATCGGTCAGCTCCTCGACGCCTTCATATTCCGGAAGATCAAAAGGGTGACCGGCGAAAAAGCCATCTGGATGCGGGCCACCATCAGCACCCTCGCCTCTCAATTCATCGACAGCATCGTAGTAACCTTTGTGGCCTTCTACCTGTTCAAAAATTTCAGTTTGGCCACCGTTACCGCCTGGGCGCTCACGGCTTATATGTACAAGTTCATCGTTGCCGTGTTGATGACACCGGTCATTTACCTGGTGCACGGGATTATCGAGCGCTACCTGGGCCACGATCTGGCTGCCAACATGAAAGAAGCCGCCATGCGCGACCGCTAAATAAAAAAGCCTCCGGTAATACCGGAGGCCCTTACTGCATACAAGCAGCCATTCATATCTTCTTTTCCATGACGAAGTCGTTCATGAAATAATTGTTACCAAGGTCGATGTCTTCCTCTTTGGTTACCACAAAACCCATCTTCTCATAAAACTGCCGTGCCTTGTTGTACCGGTTCACATTCAACCGCAGGGTAGTGGCTTCTGGCCTGGGCAACTGGTCGATGATAAAGTCGATCAGCGTTTTGCCAATCCCTTTGCCCTGCGTTTTAGGGTGAACATACAGCTTATGCAATTTGAAAATGCCGGGTTCCTTCAGCCCCGAATAAGAAGCAAAGCCTACAGGCTCCTCATCCAGCTCCACCATCAGAAAGTGGTGCTTGTGCCGGGTCATTTGTTGTTGCAGAGAATCCGGACTGTAGATCAGGTCCATCATATACTGTAACTGCCCTGGTGGAAGGATATCCTGGTAAGTGCCGGGCCATATCTGTTGTGCCAGGTATCCGATAGTAGCGATATCGTCAATGCCTGCCGTGCGGATGATCAGTTCGTCGTTCATATATCAAAACTAAAGTATATCGCCGGGCTTATCAAAAACCTGTTTGGAAAGTGCCTGGTGCTGGCGGATGGACCGCAGCGATAACCGGATCGCCAGCCAATAGGAGAGCAGCGAACCTGCGATCAGGCATAGCTGCGAAAAAAGCCCGTAGCGGGCCACATCGGGATGATCTTGCAGGAAAAGGAAGAAATCATAAGCGCCATGAAAGAATACGGCCAACACGAATCCTTTGAGCATATGGAACGGCGCCCGAGCCGCATCGAATTTGGCCAGGCCCGTATGATAACCCATCAGTACGCCAAAGCAGGCATGGGCCGGCACGGCGAGGAACATGCGGAGAATGCCCGTGGTCACACCATGCTGAAAAACATACA
The DNA here is from genome assembly GCF_029223285.1 of Paraflavitalea sp. CAU 1676. GTDB lineage: Bacteria > Bacteroidota > Bacteroidia > Chitinophagales > Chitinophagaceae > Paraflavitalea. Next base: position 301,322 of record NZ_JARHUJ010000003.1, read on the forward strand.
TCACATTCTCCAGCGTGGCAAAACCCATCGCCACCATGACCGAATATACAATGCCATCGAATGGTTCGTTGAAAGCTTTCTGCCGATAAGAATAAAGTCGTAATACCAGGAATTTGCAGCCCTCCTCACTGATGCCCACCAGCAGAAAAGCCCAGATAAAGTAATAAGACAGGGAAAAACGGGGAACGATGGCGCCCATGCAAGGCGTCAGGTTCCGCTGCAGCAAAGCTGCCGGCACCGTGCAGATAACGCCCAGTAAAAACGAGATGAAGAGGTTCTCAAAAGGCTCACGATCGTATTTATCCTTCGAATAAATATAAAAGATAATAGCGATGCCGGGAGCTAGTGATAATGCTAATAAAGACAGCATGCCCAAAAATACGGAACCACCCGGTGCTTTCCTCTATAATCAGTCATTCGGAGGGAAAAAAGCATTAATTTACCTGCTCATAAACATTACTGCTAATCACCTGCCCATGCATAGAATTATAGTACTGGCCCTGACCCTCCTGATTGGCGGATGGCTGCAGGCCCAGCAATTTGGCGGTCACCCTACGCGAACAACCTGGAACCAGATCAATACGGACACCGTTCGCGTCATCTTTCCCGAAGGCTACCGGCAGCAGGCAGCCGCCATTGCAGGTATGGCCCACCGGATAGGCTTACAAACTACTTCCACCCTCGGACAGGATTTTCATAAAATATCCATCGTACTGCAACCCCGCACCACCATATCCAACGGATATGTAGGCCTGGGGCCCTGGCGCAGTGAATTCTACCTAACCCCGCCGCAAAACAGTTTCGACCTCGGCAGCCTGTCCTGGCACCGCACCCTCACACTGCACGAATACCGCCATATACAGCAATACGGCAATTTCCGCAAAGGCATTTCCAAAGCATTTTATTACCTGTTTGGCGAACAGGGCCTCGAACTCGTGACCAGTGCCGCCGTACCCAACTATTTCTGGGAAGGCGATGCCGTACACCAGGAAACCTCACTCAGCGATCAGGGTCGCGGAAGACTGCCTTCATTCTACAATGGATACCGCTCGCTGTGGAGCGCCCGCAAACATTACTCATGGATGAAACTGCGCAACGGATCACTGCGCGACTTTGTACCCGATCATTATAAGTTAGGCTACATGCTCGTGGCCTATGGACGGCAACAATATGGTCCCGACATATGGGGCAAGGTCACCAACGATGCCGTTCGGTATAAAGGACTCTTCTATCCCTGGCAACACGCCATCAAAAAGGAAACCGGCGTAGACTATAAAACCTTTCGCCGCGATGCCCTGCAATACTTTCGATCAAACCTGGCGGCCAGCAGCAAGGATTCGTCCGTCGATCAGTGGGCACAGCAACACCGCCATTTTGCGGCAAACGAAGAATACCCCCAATGGATCGACGACCAAACCCTGGTTTACGTACGCAGCAGCTACCAGAAAGTGCCAGCCTTCTACCAGAAGAATGTTTATGGCGGACAGGAAGATAAACTCCGTATCAAAGACATCTCCCTCGACAATTACTTCTCTTACCGTAACGGGAAGATCGTTTATGCCGGTTATGAGGTCAACAGCCGCTGGCGCTGGTACGATTACAGCGTGATCAAGTGGTTTGATATGGCAAGCCGCCAGCACCGCACCCTTACGCACAAAAGCCATTATTTCTCACCCGATATATCGGAAGATGGAAACCGCATCGTGGCCGTAGAAGTGGTACCCGGCAAACCCGCCTCCCTGCAATTGCTGAATGCCGCCGACGGCGCCGTGATCAAAAAGCTGCCCAATCCCGATCAGTTGCTGTACACCTATCCAAAATTCTATGGCAACGATCAGGTACTCACCGCCGTGCGCAACGGCAAAGGAGCCATGTCGCTTTGCCTCATCAATACCAACGATGGCAAGGCTGAATACCTGCTGCCCTTTTCCATGAACGTGATTGGTTTCCCTACGGTTCATAAAGACACCATCAGCTTTTCGGCCTCCTGGCAGGGGCAGGACAGGCTCTTCCTGCTCACCAATAAAAAACTCTACCTGTTCACGCCACCGGCATCCACCGCTACTACCGGCCATTACCAGCTGCAGGTAGCGCACGGACGCTTTGCCTGGTCGGCCTTCACCGCCGTGGGCGACCATCTGGAACAAGGGGAGTTAAAAGCAGAACAACTCACCGACATTAAAGCTGAAGCCTTCGCCACACCATTACCAGTATTTGGCGTAAACGAAATGGCGAACCAGGCACAACAGGGCGAAGACGCAATCCCTGCCGATAGCCTGTATCCGGTAACCGGATATTCCAAAGGCTTTCGCCTGTTCAACTTCCACAGCTGGCGGCCTATTGTCGATGACCCCGATTATACGATCTCTTTAATCGGGCAAAACGTGCTCAACACGATGGAGTCGGAGATATTCTTCAACTACAACCGCGATTACAAATACAAACAACTCGGCGCCTCCTTTACCTATGCCGGCCTGTATCCCTGGATCAGGTTGTCGAGCGTATACACAATGGATCGCCTGGGCGCTTATAACAGCAAACAGTTCCACTACAATACCTGGGAAAATACAGTAGGGGTGCTGGTACCCTGGACCTTTACCAAAGGCCGCTACAATCGTTCGCTCACCATCGGTACCGACCTCGTTTACTCGGCCCGGCATTATCCAAAACCATTCAAGGATTCCATCAGCAACGCCAACGTCGCTTATATCAGACCCTATATCAGTTTCAGCAACGCGATCACCGCAGCCCGCAGGCATATCTATTCGCATTTTGCCCAAAGTATCAGCCTGCAATACAAATACGCCGTATCCGATCTCGAAGCACAGCAGTTCGAGGCCAATGCCAACTGGTATTTCCCCGGCATCCTGCCCGATCATAGTATCATTATCAACACCGCCTTTCATGCCCGCGATACCATGTACGCAGGAGCCGTATATGGCACCAGCTTCCCCTTTGCCCGGGGGTACCCTGCTCAAAACGCATACCGCATGAGCAAGATTGGCTTCAACTATCATTTCGCGCTGTTGTATCCCGATTGGGGCGTAGCCAATACCATCTATTTTATGCGTGTAAGGACCAACTTGTTTTATGATATGGTTAGGCTAACGGATTTTGCCCCCACCAGCAATGGCGGACGGCAGAAGTTCTCCGTCGACCTGGGTTCTTATGGAGCAGAAATGTTCTTCGATACCAAATGGTGGAACCAGCACAACGTCACCTTCGGCTTCCGCTACAGTCACCTGCTCGACGCCGATAAATTCAGGACCCCGCCGCCGGTGAATAAATGGGAGTTCATAGTGCCCATCAACTTACTGGGAAGAAATTAACATAACTGAGCGGAGGCCGCCGTCTCTGCAGCCGCGCCAGGTTGGTTACAGCAACCCCAAAAACCAATCAGGCCGGCCCCCAAAAAAGATCAGCCTTTAGCGGTAAGCCGGTGGCCACTGCTAAAGGCTGAAATAATTATAATGAGACGGCAGGCTCAAAGCCCATCGTTCATGAATGCTTACAGGTGCGAAAGACTCTCTTCGATGATCTTGATCTTTTCTTCAGCATCCGATTTCTTCTTTCTTTCAACTTCTACCACCTCCGGCTTGGCATTTTGCACAAACCTTTCATTGCCCAGTTTCTTTTCAACCGATACCAGGAAACCTTTTAGGTACTCCAATTCTTTTTCAAGCGTCGCTTTCTGATGCGTTGTATCTATTTCCTGTTCAGTGGTAATGTAGAATTTGTCTTTACCGATCACAGAAGCAATACTATTGGGTACAGGTTCCTGCACATAGGTAATTGCATCCGCATTAACCTGCTTCAACAGGATTGGCTCTATTGCCTGGTATAGCGAATTATCGGTCGTATGGATACAGAGCTTGATGGCTTCTTTCGGCTTCAATTGGTTCTTGTTGCGGGTGTCACGTAACCCGGAAATAACGTCTTTCAGCAACTGTCCTTCCAGTAGTACCGTTTTATCGGTGGCCTCTATAGGTGCAAATTGTTTAACGCAAAGTGCTTCATCACGCTTGGCCAATTGCTCATAGATCTCTTCGGTAACAAATGGCATAAACGGATGCAGGAGTTGCATAAGGTCGGAGTAGAAAGCAACCGTTTGTTCGTACACCGACTTGGCAATAGGTTGCTCCGGCGCAGGCTTTACCCACTCCAGGTACCAGCTGCAGAAATCATCCCATATCAGCGAGTAAAGCGTTTTCAACGCTTCGCTAAGCTTGAAATCGGCAAAGCTCTTTTCGATGTCTGCACGTGCCTCATTGAGGCGATTCCGGAACCAGGTGATTGCAAAACTTTGGGCTTCACCAGGCGCTTCACTACCGGTAGCCTGGCGCGCTTCCCACATTTTGATCAGCTTCAACGCATTCCACATCTTGTTGTTGAAATTCCTTCCCTGCTCGGGCGAAGAATCATCGAACAACAGGTCGTTACCTGCCGGCGAAGAGATCATGATGCCGAAGCGTACCGCGTCGGCACCGGAAGCATCGATCATATTCAACAGGTCGGGCGAATTGCCCAAACTCTTACTCATCTTACGGCCCTGCTTATCACGCACCATGCCCGTAAAGTATACATCGCTGAAAGGCTTCTCGTCCATGTATTCCATACCCGCCATGATCATCCGGGCCACCCAGAAAAAGATGATATCCTGACCAGTTACCAATACCGAAGTAGGGTAGTAGTAGTTGATATCAGGATTACCGGGCTGGGTGATGCCCTTGAACACTTCAATGGGCCATAGCCAGGAAGAGAACCAGGTATCCAGACAGTCTTCATCCTGCGTGAGCTGATCAGCCGTTACAACAATTCCTTGTTGCTTGAACGCCTCGATAGCAGCAGCTTTGTTCTCTGCCACCACGAAACTTCCATCAGTAGTATAGAACGCAGGTATCTGCTGCCCCCACCAAAGCTGGCGGCTGATACACCAGTCTTTTACATTCTCGAGCCAGTATTTATAAGTAGCCAGGAATTTATCGCCGGGATGTATACGCACTTCGCCGCTGGTAACTGCCAGCAGGGCCTTATCGGCCAGCGCGCGCATCGCCACAAACCATTGGGTAGAGATTCGGGGCTCCACGACCGCATTGGTACGTTGAGAGAAACCAAGGCGGGTAGTATAGTCTTCATCCTTTATCAGCAGGTCTTGCTCCTTCAGTAGCTTCACGATCTCTTTGCGTGCCTCGAAGCGGTCCATGCCCACACAAACTTCCGCTGCAGCACTCAGCTTGCCGTCTTCGGTAAGCGTATCGATGATCTCGAGGTTGTGCTTGAGACCGAGGTTATAGTCATTGATATCGTGCGCAGGGGTTACCTTCAAAGCACCGGTACCAAATTCCTTGTCTACGTATTCATCGAAGATCACGGGAACGGCACGGTTCACCAGCGGCACGATCACTTTCTTCCCTTTCAGGTGTGCATAGCGTTCATCCGTTGGGTTTACGCACACACCGGTATCGCCCATGATCGTTTCGGGACGTTGGGTAGCGATCACGATGGGTTGATCGCCGGTTGGTTTACCATCGGCATCCACTACTTTATAAGCTACATAGTAAAGTTTACCCTGTAGTTCACGGTATTCCACTTCTTCATCACTGAGGGCTGTTTTCGCAGCAGGATCCCAATTGATCATCCTGGCCCCACGATAGATCAGCTTTTTGTTGTAGAGATCAACAAACACCTTGATCACCGCGCGGTAATAATCGGGGTCCATCGTAAAGGACACGCGATCCCAGTCAACACTGCAACCCAGTTTCTCAATCTGGTGATAAATGATATTGCCATATTTTTCTTTCCATTCGTAAGCATGCTCCAGGAACTTCTCACGGGTAAGATCACTTTTCCTGATGCCTCTTTCCTTTTCGAGCATCTGTACCACTTTAGCCTCTGTGGCAATAGAAGCATGGTCGCTGCCGGGCACCCAGCAGGCGTTGAAGCCGCTCATACGCGCCTTGCGCACCAAAATATCCTGCACCGTTTCATTGAGCGTGTGGCCCATATGGAGCACGCCCGTCACATTGGGGGGCGGTATCACCACGGTAAAAGACTTCCGGTTATCGGGTTTACTATTGAAGTAGCGTTTTTCTTTCCAGATCCTGGACCATTTTTCCTCGATGCCCGAGGGGGTGTAGTTTTTGCTTAATTCCATCTGTATGATCGTCTTATAGGACGGCAAAGGTACGGAAAGAAGGTGAGCGGAGGAAGGAGGAAAACGGGTTGATTGGACAGCCCCTGTAAACTACACGCGATTTCACCCGAAGCGGGGTAGGTAATGCAAAACGCCCCGCAATTGCGGAGCGTTTTGAGAAATGAGGTGCGAAGCCAGCAGGCATACTGCCAGCAAAGTCTTTTGTGTGGTCAGGTTTGCAGCGAAACTAATTAAGCATACCAGTACAGGTAAGAAAGCGCCATGATAAATGCCAGAAATCCGATAGCAAGCAATACGACCTTTGTGGTTTCACCCAATTGTAAGTGACTCTTTTTCATACTACTACGTGTTTTTGAAGTGTGTGTTAAAAAGTTGTACGTGTACGATCAGTACAATCGGTCTTCAGAGGGATGTGAATTAACTGGGGTGGTCAATCAATAAGATACGTAGTACGGTTCGGGGGTAGTAAGCAACTAACTATTCTTGATCCGGATCAGCCATGCTGTAAGTAGTGCCGGTCTTAGACAAAAGTAGTACAAGGATTTGGAAGATGCAAGCTCGTTAACTTATAAAAATACCCGCAGGAAAGTAAAATCCTGCGGGTAAAAAACCTATCCTCATTGATTATCAATGATAATCAGCTTTGTGTAAACCAAAAGGAAAACAGTATTAAGGCTGAAAAATAGAGGACGGCGGCGGTAGCCAGTACGGCATTTTCGCCAGACTTTGTTAAGTCGATCTTTTGCATAGATATGGATTTTGAGGTTTAAAGACTAAGCCTTAAGTCCTCATAGGGCGGGTGACCCTCCAACAGGCAGCCGGGTAAGCTCCTGGCCGGCAGGATCATGGTACGTGGATAAAAACCGGGTGGTGCTACCTATTCAATTGCTGGCGCTTCTTCCTAACTTTATCGCCTCAATGATATATGCCATCGTCGATATAGAAACCACAGGCGGTTATGCTGCTAATAACGACATAACGGAAGTGGCTATTGTGTTGCACGACGGGGAAAAAGTGGTAGACCGCTTCGAAAGCCTGGTACAGCCCCAGCGTGTGATACCCCATTATATTCAAGTACTTACGGGAATAACGCCGGCCATGGTCGAAGACGCTCCGACATTTACACAGTTGGCGCCCCAGATCTATCAATTGCTACAGGGAAATGTGTTCATCGCCCATAACGTCAATTTCGATTACTCCTTTCTCAAACACCACTTGTCGCAGGCAGGGTACGAGCTTACCACCAACAAACTTTGCACCGTACGTCTGTCGAAGAAAGTTTTTCCCGGCTTCCGCTCGTACAGTCTCGGCAATCTTTGCCAAAGCCTCGACATCACGATGGAGAACCGTCACCGGGCCGGCGGCGATGCCGACGCAACCGTACGTCTCTTCGAACGGTTGCTGAACAACGGAGCCCTGTCGCACATCGAGCAGTTCGTTAAAAAAGGGGCAAAAGAACAGTCGCTGCCGCCCAACCTGGCCAAGGAAGCGGTAGAGAGCCTGCCCTATACGCCGGGCGTTTATTATTTCCACGACCAAAAGGGTAAAGTGCTTTATGTGGGCAAAGCGAAGAACCTGCGATACCGTGTACGCAGCCACTTTACCCACAATGGCGCCGGCAGGCAAAGACAGGAGTTCCTGCGCAATATTCACAGCATTACCTATCAAACCTGTGCCACCGAACTGATGGCCTTCATACTCGAAAGCGTGGAGATCAAAAGACTGTGGCCACCTTATAATAGTAGTCAGAAGCGGTTCACACCATCCTTCGGGCTTTACCTGTACGAAGACAGCCGGGGGTACCAGCGGCTGGCGATCGACAAGATCAAGAAGAGTCTTACCCCTATTTATACATTTAACCTGCTGCTCGAAGGGCATCGCCTGATGCGCCGCCTGATAGAGAATTTCAACCTGTGCCCCAAACTCTGCAATATGCAAAAAGACACCGCCGCCTGCAGTGGGGTAGAGGAGGGCGCCTGCCAGGGCGCGTGTGATCACCGCGAAGCGGCTGGTACCTACAACGACCGCGTAAACCAGGCGCTGGAGTACCTCGATGCCAACCTGCCCACCTTTGCCCTGGTCGACGAAGGGCAGCAATCCATAGAGCAAAGCTGTATTCTGATTGAAAAGGGGAGGTTTTACGGGATGGGTTATTTGCCGCAGGATTGCTCGGTGCATGACATGGACTCACTGAAAGGATACCTCACAAGGTATCCGGAGAATGATTATATCCGCGGACTCGTATACCAGCACATTGAAAAATACCCGCACAAGAAAGTGACGTGGAAGGGAGAGGCATAAACCCGCGCCACTTGCGGAATAGCTCCTGATCGATTCTGAATTAAGGGATTACATAGGGCACGAATTGGAAAAATATTTCAAAAAAGAAGAGAAAAAATTTTGCAGAAATTCTCCTTCCCCTATCTTTGCACTCCCAAACGATAACAGGGTATATACAGAGAGAAAGAGTGGCAGGGTTTGGGAACAAAAATGGGAGTTTAGCTCAGTTGGTTCAGAGCATCTGCCTTACAAGCAGAGGGTCGGCGGTTCGAGCCCGTCAACTCCCACAGCAAGCAGTTATGACATGAAAGTTGTAGCTGCTTTTTTTATCAGCCGGAAAACAACCCCACTTTTCCGCAACGGATTCTAAGTACATCGGGGAAACATACAAGGGAGTTTAGCTCAGTTGGTTCAGAGCATCTGCCTTACAAGCAGAGGGTCGGCGGTTCGAGCCCGTCAACTCCCACAGAAAAAGGATCACCAGTCGGTGGTCCTTTTTTTATTGCATACCGGTCGGCGGCTTCCCACGGTATCGTTGGACCGAAAAAGTCTTCACCCTAAGGTGATTTTATTTATTTTCCGGAGATGAATAGTCCAGACACAATAATCATAGTATATCATAGTTTTGGAAAATGACTATCAGGCGAACCTCTCATTTTAAACATCATTAACATCTATTATGAAAAGATTATTCAGTGTTTTCGCCTCCCTATCTTTCGTCCTTCTATTTATGTTTCAGGTAAGCATAACTTCCTGTACAAAAGACATAATAAAGAATGACACTATTACAGTCGTAAAGAAAGATACTATTATCATCAAGGACACGGTATTATCAATGGAGATTTTGACTGCCAATTCATGGAAAATGCAGGAATTAAGAGGCGTCCTGGGAAATTCCATTCGGTATTACTCAAGAGGCGGAAACTCCAATACGGAGAGTTTTGACAATGAGTATATAACTTTTAATAAAGACAACACGGGAACTTATGTGCAGAATAACGGCATTCAACGTTCGATAACCTGGAGTTTTTCAAACGAAGCACATACGAAGCTCACCTTAACATTATACAATACACCTGCTACCTTTACCGTGACCTGGGATAATATCAGGTATAAAAATAAGAGCCTGTATTATGATGATTATTATACAGACGGAAATCTTTACTTAAATGAACATTCCCAGCAGATCCGGACGCCCCGCTAGCTTATAGCCATCCTGGTCCGGAATCCCGTATCAATAACCCGTACTCGGCATTGATACGGGATTTCTGTTTGGCCTCGACCCTTTTTATATCCTGAACACATAATCAATTGATTATTAACGCTTGTTACCCACCGCAGCATTCTTCCCACACCCCTTGCCCGGATTACCGGCTTTTTATACATTTGTACTAACAATACATTGAGTATATGGCATTTGCTGGATCTACCCGCCCGTACGAATTTGAAGATGTGGATGTGCTCACCGAAGCCGAAGAGCCGTGTAGCCTCATTGTGTGGAATGATGAGGTCAATACGTTCGAATGGGTTATCGAAACACTGGTGGAAGTATGCGGCCACAGCGCCGAACAGGCCGAACAATGCGCCTACATTATCCACTTTCAGGGTAAATATGCCGTAAAGCAAGGCACCTACGAAGAACTAAAACCGCAATGCGATGCCATTACCGACAGAGGCATCGGTGCAACCATAGAAGTAGTGGCAGCATAACATCAACAGAATGCCATTATTCGCATTAGACAGGATATTGCACTTCCCACCAGTGCACCTGGCCGAACCCGACGGACTACTCGCAGTTGGCGGCGACCTTTCCCAGGAACGATTATTATTAGCTTACCGGCAGGGCATCTTCCCCTGGTACGAAGGCAAACACATCCTCTGGTGGTGCCCCGATCCGCGCTTTGTCCTATTCCCCGAAGAACTCAAAGTCAGCAAAAGCATGCACCAGCTGCTGAAACGCGAAGCATTCACCTTTACCACCAACAAAGCATTCTCTAGCGTCATCAACAGCTGTAAATCCATCAAACGCCGCGGACAAGCCAGCACCTGGATCACCCCCGCCGTAGAACAAGCCTATACCAAATTGCACCAGGCCGGTTATGCGCACAGCGCCGAAGTGTGGCAAGAGGGAGAACTCGTGGGAGGCCTCTACGGTATCCGTATGGGTAAGGTATTCTTCGGCGAAAGCATGTTCAGCAAAGCCAGCAACGCCAGCAAATACGCTTTTATCAGCTATGTGCAGCAGCTCAAAGCAGACGGGGTCACCCTCATCGACTGCCAGGTACAAACCGATCACCTCGCCACCCTCGGCGCCCGCATGATACCCCGTACCGAATTCATCAGCCTCCTCGAGCAGCTCGTATAACCACACACACGCCAACAAACACCCACAACCGGTCACTTGTTGCCGCCCGCACCGGCATTAACGTCCCATATTAAAGTACTTCCCCAGTCCTAACACCCGCATACTACTAAAGTAGTATTTCATATGCGGTTTTATAGTAATAGATTTGGTATCACGTTCCGGCAGGAACGATAATCACTCATTTATTCACAATTAAATCAATGAACATGGCTACAAAAACCGAATTCAAAGTTCGCCTGGAAAATGTAGAGCTCAGCAAAGCGGCCACCACCGCCCTCCAAAAAGAGATCAACTCCGTAGTGGCAAAACACATTGCCAAAGGGGCCGCTAAAGGTATTTATGGAAGTAAACTGCAACTCGATCCCGAATGGCTGGGCATCTGGTTGCGCAAATTCGCAACCGCCGAAGAACTGCTCAAGAATAAGAACTACAAGAAGTTCTAAGCAGTCGGTTCAGAAAGTCTGGTCACATCCATTCAACGATGCCAGACATTCCATCCGGTAACATCAAATCAAAACGGATGAAAGCCACCAATAAAAGTTGTCCCAGTTCAATCTGCGAAGAAGGAGCCACCCTCCTGGGAGTCGTCAACGGCAATGGCACCATCGGATACATCTCCACGCCGATGACCATCGATGAAGACTTCGTCAAAGAAGCCCACGAACAGGGCGATCCCGAAAGCAGATTCCGCTTCAGCAACAAATGCGTCACCACCGGATGCCGCCAATGGAGCAATGGCCAATGTGGAGTGATCAACAAGATCATCACCAACAATGAAGACCTCGATCTGCCACAACGGCTGCCCGATTGTTCCATTCGCTCATCGTGCCGCTGGTATTACCAGGAAGGTGCCAAAGCCTGCACCTTTTGCCCTTACATCATTACCAATATGCTGGAAAAGAAGAAAACCGAGGTACAATCCGAATGATCGCACAAGAGGCTGTCAGGGCCTGTAATCATGATTAGTAGCTTCCGCAGGCATTGCAACGCCAGGACGGCTTCTTTTTACAACGCAACGATTAGCATCCTCCGTACCATCACCCCAAAGCGTACCGTACCCATCAAAAACGAGTTCCGAGATAATGCGGCAACATCGCCTTCCAGGTAGGCCAGTCATGCTGCCATTCCTGCCCCCAAATGTCAAGTTCATAATTGATCCCTTTACCATACAGGATCCCCGCAAAACGCCTGGCCGATTCAGGATCTTCATAAGCTCCACTGCCCGAAAGCAGGTGGATATGTTGCCTTTGCCTGATCTGCTCCAGGATAGCATGATCCGTTAGGTTGGGCATATAATGCATCGGACTGTTGAAGTAAACATCATCGTCGAAATACCCACGCGTATACTCCGTAAGCTCATATACGCCGCTCATCGCAATACAACCTGCCAGCATATCCGGACGCTGAAAGAAAAGATTCGCACTGTGCAGCGCACCAAAAGACGCACCCGAAACAATAATGGGCGTCTCCTCACTGGTATTCGCCTTTATGTACGGAGCCACTTCCTGGAACACATAATCATTCCACTGCCGGTGACGGATCGCCTTGAAACGGGGTTCCATCTCATAGTTCATCCAGCTTTCCGTATTGATACTGTTGATGGAAAACACCTTCACTTTCCCCGCCTCGATAAAGGGGCGAATAGATTCGATCAATCCAAAGCGTTCATACTCGAGATAATCGGCCGCCGCTGTGGGGATCAGCAACAAAGCAAAACCATAATGGCCATAAACCGCTACCGGCATATCCTTATTCAGCGCAGGGCTGTACCAGGAGGTGATCTGTCGTTCCATGCTGTAAACAATTAATCGATCAACAAGATACAGGATTCAATGAACCCGTCCACCATCAGGGTTTATCTTCCTGGTAAGTCGCTACCGCATAATGCTTCAGCGCTGTGATCTTGAGGCGATCACCCACTACATACACTTTTTTGTATTCGCGAAACACCTTGTCCTTGTCCAGGAAGCCGATAATGCAGGAAAATTGTTCGGGGCCCTTACGAATTTCCGGCTGCGGAGGCGTACCGAAGTTGGGCAGCTTCAGCGTGTCGGTGCCGCTCACTTCTTCAAACTGGAGTTTGATCACGTAATGAAAAGTCTTTTTGGTCTCGAACAAACGCACCGAAAAATACCAATCATTCAAGGGGTTGTCAGTCTTCACCCGGTATTCAGCCACGGCTTTCTTACTCACGGTATCGCGGTAAAGCGGAATGTTGGAGGCGGCATTTACAACCACCGGAGTCTGCGTACTGTCAGTAGCGGAAGCGCCGGAACCTTTTCCAGGCTCACCGCAGCCTGCCACGAGCGAGCAGGATAAGGCAATTAAGATCAATCTCATAGAAGGGTACAACTGTTTTCACAAATATGCCATTTTTGCCGCACACCACGAAGTACCACACACAAAATCAGTAGAAGATGTTTTAGGTACACAACCTACAATTCATAAATACCCATAACGGACCAAGATCACGAAATCACCGGAAAATGCGCGCAATCACCACCTTAAAAAGTCCATTTTTTTATATATTGTGGAACAGTTTTGAGCTTAAATTGTGTCATTTCACGACCATCATTGTTTATCATCATTGCACGACACAGAAACTTTTCACCCTTTCCCAAAGGTCTCGCCCTTTGATATTTTGTACCCTTCAATAGTATGATATAGTAGATAATAAGTTATTTGATTGTAATTTTAGACAAGACCCTCATCCTATTCGAAATGCAGACCGGCAGGCACGCCTGTAAGCCAACAGGTTTCGGCTGGGATGATCCAATATTATTGCATGAACCAGTTTTTCGATTTTTTCTCCAGGTTACTGGACACGTCCGACTGGCCGCCCCGGTGGCATTGCGGTAAATGGACGGAGTTCCATGGATGGCTGTACATCATCAGCGACCTCCTCGTTTGGTCGGCCTATTTCGCAATACCCTTTATCATCATCCGCTTTATATCACGCCGGCACGATGCCCAGTTCATTCGCCTTTACTTTCTCTTCGCAGCATTCATCCTCGCCTGCGGTGCTACCCACTTCTTCGATGCGGTGACCTTTTGGTTTCCTGTATACCGCATCAACGCCCTCGTGCGGGCCATTACAGGCATCATAAGCTGGGTAACGGTCTTTTACCTCATCAAGGTATTGCCCATCGCCAATAGCCTCCGTACAGCCCACGAACTCGAAGAAGAAGTAGAGCAGCGCAAGAAAGCCGAATCCAAATTCAGGAACTTCCTCGAACGCGTACCCGACAGCATCATCGTAGTGAACGACGATGGCTTAATACAGCTGGTCAACGCCAAAACCGTTACCATGTTTGGCTACGATCGCGAAGAAATGATCGGTCACCACATAGAACGCCTGCTTCCTGAACGTTACGGTAGCTTACATCCCTTCAGGCGTTTCAAAACTTACCCGGGACCGCAATCGACCGAAGTAGCCGAAGGATTCGAACTGTTTGCCATGCGCAAAGACGGACAGGAGTTTCCCGTAGAACTCACCCTGAGCCCCATGGAAACCGAAGAAGGCCCTATGCTCACCGCATCCATACGCGACGTGTCGGAAAAGAAACAGCTTGAAAAAGTAATCCGCGATACCAATATAACCCTTGAACGAAAAGTGAAGCAACGCACGGAGGAATTGGAACGTAAGAACAAGGAACTGGAGCAATTTGCCTATGTAGCCTCTCACGATATGCAGGAACCGCTGCGCACTACGGCCAGTTTTGTCGATCTGCTGCGAAAACAATACAAAGGCAAGCTCGACGAAAATGCCGACAAATACCTGGATTATATCGTACAATCGTCCGACAGGATGAAGATTCTCATCCGCGACCTCCTCGATTACTCCAGACTGGGCCGCGAAAAAGAAAAAAGACAGGTAGATTGCAACAGCATCATAGAACAGGTGAAGGCCGACCTCAACCGGGTGATCCGCGAAAGCCAGGCCGAAATAAGATCCGGCAAACTACCCTTGCTCGATGGATTCCCCACAGAACTCAAACTCTTGTTCCAGAACCTTGTTAGCAACTCCATTAAGTTCCGCAGGCCAGGAATTCCACCAACTGTAGCGATCAATGCCAGCAGGTGCAATGGAGCCTGGCAGTTCTCCGTAACCGACAACGGCATCGGCATAGAATCCCAATACCAGGAAAAGATCTTTGTGATCTTTCAGCGCCTGCACAACCGCACCGATTATGAAGGTTCGGGCATCGGGCTCGCACATTGCAAGAAGATCGTAGAATTACATGGCGGACAGATCTGGGTAGAATCAATACCCGGCGAAGGAAGCACCTTTCACTTCACCATCTCAGAAATACAGTGATATGACGAACAGAAAACTTAATTGTGTATTACTCATCGATGACGATGAACCCACCAACTTCCTCAACAAAATGCTGATCGAGGAAACAGGATTTGCCAACGAGGTACGCGTGGCCCAAAGCGCCCGCGAAGCGTTGGACTATCTTTCAGGCAAATCAGCAGAACAAACCGGCAGCAAACCACCGGTCCCGGATCTTATCTTCCTCGACATCAACATGCCGGCCATGGATGGCTGGGAATTTCTGGAACAATACGATCGGCTGTCACCCCAACAAAAAGCTTCGATCATCGTGGTGATGCTCACCACCTCCTTCAATCCCGAAGATGAGAACAAAGCCAAAACGATTAGCTATATATCCAGTTACCAGAATAAACCGCTCACCGAAGACATTATCAACGGCATCCTGAAAGAACATTTCGATTGGGAAGTAAAGTAACGTAGTCTCAGAGAGGAATATCCACCTTCAGCACGCAACCCTGACCGCTGCTGCTGATAATTTCAAGGTTTCCGTTCTGCATCTCCACACGGCTCACGATATTGTTCAGCCCGATACCCTTGGCCTTCTGTTTGGGATCGAAGCCAATGCCGTTGTCCTTGATCACCAGGTGCGCCTTCTTGCGCGAAGTCTTTAGTTCCACCTCGGCATGGGTAGCCCGTGCATGCTTCACGATATTGTTCATCTGCTCCTGCACGATCCGGTAAAGGATCAGTTTCTTGTTATTCGATAGCGTTTCAATGTGGTGGTCATTGGCCTTGATACGGATACGCAGCTCCGGCGACACCGTCATGTTCTCGATCATCTCCAGCAAAGCTTCCTTCAGCCCGATATCGCCCAGCGAGGGTGGCACCAGCGTCTTCGACAAAGACCGGATCTCGTTGATGGCCCTGGAGATATTGTCATAGCTTTTGGTCAGCAGTTCTTTTCGGATATCCTCATCGTTCAGCGCCATATCCACGCACAACTTGGCCGTAGCCAGTATCTGGTTGATATTGTCGTGCAGCTCCCGGCCGATCTCCCGTCTTTCCTGCTCCTGCGTCTGGATAGTGATCTGGGTGATCAGTTTCTGCGTCTCGATCTGGCTGCGCACCAGCTCTTCCTGCATTTTCTTACGTTCCGTAATATCCATCATTGCGCCTATCACCCGGTAAGGCTTGTGCTGGTCGTTCCGCAAGATATAACCGCGGTCGAAAACAAAACGGTAGGTGCCCGCACCCGATAGGTAACGGTATTCATCTTCCCATTGATCTTTGCCCTCCGTAATGCAGCCTTCTATTTTCAATAATACCCGCTCCCGGTCATCGGGATGGATCTTCTGCGAGTACCATTCGTAGGTATTCTGCACATCTACCGGCCTGAAGCCAAAAATGGTCGTAATACCTTCGTTCCACAATATCTCATTCGTACGCAGGTCCCAGTCCCAGATGGTATCGTTGGTCGCTTTGATCAGCGTATTATAACGTTCATAGTTCTCCACCACCTTCTGCAGGATCTTCTTCCGCTCGATGCTGTACTGGATCGATTTCACAAGCACCTTTTCATCGAATTCGCCTTTAACCAGGTAGTCCTGCGCACCCAGCGCAATGGTATGTAGAGCAACGTCTTTGTCAGACACGCCGGATAACACAATGATGGAAATATGGGGAACGGCGGCGTTCAACCGCTCAAAGGTCTGGATGCCCTCACTATCGGGCAACGTGAGGTCGAGGAAGATGAGGTCGGGCGTTTCCTCCTGCGCAATATCTGCCGCCTCCTGCAGCTTCTGGGCATGGAACAGTTCACGGATAGGCAATCCAGACAACCTCAGGTATTCGGAAAACAGAAAATAATCACTGGGATTATCTTCCACTACAAGGATGTTCAACGGATGCGTTGAAGTGATCATAATAGGGTTTTTGTGGTGCCTGCTTGCTGCTACGGGGCAAACGGGCCAAATCATGTTCGATTCATTCAGAGCCTACGGTCCGGAAGCTCCCGTTTATAACGGGCAAGGTTGCTTTTTGACAACCCGTAAGGGAACGATGCCTATGAAAAATTTTGCGGAGGATGCTATGGTTCAAAAAGATGTGGAAAAGGTACTAAATAGTTGTTGCAGAAAAAAAAATCCCCCCTTTTCTTTTTTTGGCGAAAGAGCGCCTGTTAATTTTGAGTCTGCAAGCAATTTATTAATAACCGTTTCAGCCACACTTAATCATGGCCGCAGCACCCAAAAGAAGTTATTGTGAAGCCGTTTGGCAAATGGAGCCCGGCAATGTCAATATCCATTACCACGATCATGAATATGGGTTTCCCATCCACGACGACGATCAGCTGTTTGCCCGCTTCGTGTTGGAGATCAACCAGGCAGGCCTTAGCTGGATCACCATCCTCCGAAAAAAGGAAAACTTCTTCAAGGCATTCGACAACTTCAACATCGAAAAAGTAGCCCGCTATACTGATAAAAAGATCGCAGGCCTGCTCGCCGATGAAGGCATTATCCGCAACCGCCTCAAGGTAAATGCCGCCATCGAGAACGCGCGCCGCATCCGCACCCTGCAAAAAGAACATGGATCCTTTCAGCAATGGTTGCAGATGCACCACCCCAAACCCAAAGAAGAATGGGTAAAACTCTTCAAGAAAACCTTTGTATTCACCGGAGGGGAGATCGTGGGCGAATTCCTCATGAGTACAGGCTACCTGCCCGGCGCCCACATCGAAACCTGCCCGGTCTACAAAAAAGTGCTGAAGCAAAAACCGGCCTGGCACAGCAAAAGCAACAAATAAACCCACACCGCAAACCGGTTCAGCTGCCCGTACCGTCAAAAGCTGCATAGCCAATGCTCAACAAACTACGTTTACTGTCCTTACTCTTTATTGCCTGGTTGTTTCTGCACTGCCTGTGGGTGGTCAAAGATGGTTTCCACGAATTTACCGGCCAGGCCGATGTAGCTATCATACTGGGTAATACCGTATTCGCCGATGGCACCTTATCGCCCTGGCTGCAGGGTAGGGTAGACGAAGCCCTCCGCCTGTACCGCAACCGGCAGGTGCACAAATTATTCGTCAGTGGCGGCATCGGCAAAACCCGCTATCCCGAAGGCGACGGCATGCGTAACTACCTGGTCGCGAAAGGTGTGCCAACCGAAGACATCATCGTCGATAACGAGGGAGACAACAGTTATCTCACCGCCAGGAATTTTCAAAGTCTTAACAAACAAGGTGAATTTCAAACAGCTGTCATAGTAACCAGCTATTACCACGTAACCCGTACAAAATACATTGTGAAGAAGCTCGGCATGGAGGAAGTGGAAGGCGCCAGTTCGAAATTCATGACCTTCGCCGATTGGTATGGACTGCTCCGGGAGTTTCCGGCGTATTACAAATATCGCTTGGTGTATTAATTCAATTGGAGGGCAGGCAGGCGGTAATGCTGGCCGTCGTAGATGAACAGTTCGTCGATCTCGTAGCTCCAGTATTTATGAATGGGAGATTTGACCAGGTAATCCTCTATCTCCTGTTTGTCGTGCGCCGTGAAAGTGATCCAAACCCTTTGTGATTCCATGGAAACCACATACTGATCAATGATCCCCTTTTCAATCAGCGTATCAACATAAACACGGTGGGAGGGTACCAGAGACATGAATTCGTCATCCATCTCGAAGTGTATCGTCACCTGGAATTTCTTCATACTTTCCATATCTTCTAACACCTGGTTAAACTGAATTGTTTACAGCCTGCAGTCCACAACCTGGTTAGCATGGTCGGCCCGGTAAGGCATCGTCACTTTGATGTAGTTGTCACTATACCCCTCCATCATACCATTCTTCTCGTGCCTTTCAAATAATACTTTACGAGTTTGGCCAGCATGCAGTTGGGTGAAGTACTGCATTTTCATATAAGACAAGTTGCGCAGCGTTTTGTTTCGTTCGTTCCGGATATTCACCGGCACCACAGGATCGATCTCCAGCGCTTTGGTATTATCCCGTTCAGAATACGTGAAAACGTGGAGATAAGTTACGTCAAGCGCATGCAAAAAGTCAAAAGTTTCTTTGAAATGGTCATTTGACTCGCCGGGGAAGCCTACAATGACGTCGACGCCGATCGCACAGTGCGGCATCAGGGTCTTGATCAGGTTCACCCTTTCGGCATATAACTCCCTTTTATAACGCCGGCGCATCAAACCAAGTATATGATTGCTGCCGCTTTGCAGCGGAATATGGAAATGCGGCATGAACCTGCGGCTGTTGGCCACAAACTCAACGATCTCGTTGGTAAGCAGGTTCGGTTCGATAGAAGAAATGCGGTAACGGTCAATATGTTCTACCTTGTCCAGTTCACGGATCAGGTCCAGGAAATCCTCCTCATGACGCTTGTTGCCATCGGGCCCCTTGCCAAAATCGCCCAGATTTACGCCCGTCAGCACGATCTCCTTAACATCCGAGCCCTTCAATTCCTCCACATTGCGCAATACATTGGCAACACTGTCGCTGCGGCTCTTGCCACGCGCCATCGGGATCGTACAAAAAGAACAATTGTAATCGCAGCCATCCTGCACTTTCAGGAAAGTACGCGTGCGGTCATTGAGCGAATAAGAAGCATTGAAACCAGTGATCGTTTCGATATCGCAGCTGCATATTTTGGCAGAATCGCCTTTGGCCAGTTCGCGGATATGATGAGCAATGTTAAACTTTTCAGCAGCCCCCAGCACAAGGTCTACCCCAGGAATTTCAGCGATCTCCCTGGGTTTTAACTGCGCATAGCAGCCGGTGATCACCACCAGGCTCTCAGGAGCCTTCCGCTGAATGCGGCGCACCAGGTGCCGGCACTCTTTATCGGCATTGTCAGTGACCGAACAGGTGTTGATCACGTAAACATCGGCCTCCTCTTCAAATTCGCGCTTTTCGAAACCCTCATTCTCCAGCAATCGTGAAAGCGTGGAAGTTTCTGAAAAATTAAGCTTACAACCTAGTGTATGAAATGCTACAGTCCTTTTTTCTGCCATGACGCGGCAAAGATAACGATCATTTGCCGTTTTGACCGGGAATGGCCCCGCTATCCAACCCCCTCGTAACCAAATTTATAAGTAATTTGGCGCATGAATAAATCGCGCCGTCCCATCTCTATAGCCCTGGTCGTTATCATCATCGTACTCGGTATCGTATTGAGGAACAATCGGTCACGACACAAGGACAGGCAGGATCCCCGGCAGGAGCAAACCAACGACCGTCGGGAGCCCGAAAAGGACCGCCCCCAGCCAGCCGGCCCCAACGATCACCGCCCGCAGCCAACCAAACCGCCCAGCGATGAAGCCAACCGCAATGGCGGGTTCGATCGCCGCCATGGCGATGGAAAGCTCATCTACACCAAACATGCCCGCTGTCGCATGGCCTGCCGCCACATCGACGAAAGCGAAGTAGAGGAGATCCTCCAAACCGGCAGCATCAACGAACGGAAAAGCGAACCCGCTGCCCGTCCGGATCCTAAATATGCCCTCGAAGGCCGCACCCACGACGGACAACAGGTACGCATCATATTCGCCACCGCCAGCCGGGGCATGGTGGTAGTCACGGTCATCGACCTCGATACCGACTGGACCTGCGACTGTCGCTAAACGGTAACCCCACCGGCAACCGGTGCAGTGGCCCCCCCTGTTAATCAGTAACCTCATCAGGCCCACCTGAACGCAACAGCCCGTTCAACGAGTAACGCAACTACTACCGCCAGCCCTGCGACTGTCACTAAAATTGATTACTTTTCGCTTTAAACCCGGAAACTGCCCCATGAAATGGCTCAAGAACTTATTGCGGTGGCTTTATTGTCTCTACGCTTATATCGTCTTCGTGATGATCATGATCAGCGTGCTGCCGGCTGTCATTGCAGGATCATTCTTTGGCAAGATCGATGGAGGCAATTTCATTTACGGCCTCTGTAGTATGTGGGGTGACCTTTGGTTCTTTTTTATCGGCATCCGCCACCGCAACATCTATGAGGTGCCGCATGATAAAAAACAGCAATACATATTCGTAGCCAACCACATTTCTTACCTCGATGCCCCCATTATCGTTACAACCCTTCGGCAACCGGTAAGAGTGCTCGGTAAAGTAGAAATGTCCAAAATGCCCGTGTTCGGATACATCTACCGCAATACCGTCGTTACCGTCGATCGCAGCAGCGCCGAAAACCGCGCCCGCAGTGTGCGGGTGCTCAAATCGGTCATCAAAAAAGGCATCTCCATCTTCATCTTTCCCGAAGGCACCTTCAACGAGACCCACCAGCCGGTAAAGGACTTTTTCGACGGCGCCTTCCGCATCGCCATAGAAACGCAAACCCCCATCAAACCTGTACTCTTTCTCGACGCCTACGCCCGTATGCAT
The DNA here is from genome assembly GCF_029223285.1 of Paraflavitalea sp. CAU 1676. Lineage (GTDB taxonomy): Bacteria > Bacteroidota > Bacteroidia > Chitinophagales > Chitinophagaceae > Paraflavitalea. The sequence continues at coordinate 322,790 of NZ_JARHUJ010000003.1, forward strand.
TACAAAAGCGTGCTCACGATCAATCCCGGCCGCTCACGGTCCGTATTCCTCGAACCCATACCCGTAGCAGGACTCACCAGCAAAGACCTGCCCGCCCTCAAACAAAAAGTATATCAGGTCATGGAAGCCAAACTCAAAGAATACCAGGCCGACTGGATACAAGCCCAACCGGTGACCACCTAGCCCTCGTTGTTCCGCCGAATGGCGGGATTGCCCCAACGCATGTCGGGGGTGCCTCAGTTGCCTTCTAACACGTATATTGCGCTTTAATTGAATCCATTGTACGCAGAAGTCATAATACCGCTGGCATTACCGAAGAACTACACCTGGGCCGTACCCGATCACCTGCTCGACCAGGTAAAACCCGGCGTCCGCGTGGAAGTAGGTCTCAAACAAACCAAACGTTATGCAGGTGTTGTAAAAAGGCTGCACAATGAAAAACCTGAGTTCTTCGAAGCCAAGGACATCCTCAACGTACTCGATGTAGAACCCATCGTATACAAAGAACAGCTTCAGCTCTGGGAATGGATCGCCCGGTACTATATGTGCAGCGAAGGAGAGGTGATGGCCGCCGCCCTGCCATCTCACTTCAAGCTCAGTAGCGAAACACAGCTCGTCTACAACGAAGAATACGGCGATAACTTCAACCAGCTCGACCACGACGAATACCTCGTCGGCGAAGCGCTGCTGCTCAAGAAAGAATTGAAGATCGGCGAAGTACAGCAACTGCTCGATTCCTCCCACGTATATCCCGTCATCAAAAGGCTCATCGATAAAAAGGTCTGCTTCGTATGGGAAGCACTCAAGGAAACCTACACCGCCAAAAAGGAATCTTTCGTACTGCTCAATCCCATCTACGACAATGAAGAAGAACTGGCCAAACTGCTCAACGAAGACAAGAAACTGCAGCGTGCCGAAAAGCAACTGGAACTGCTGCTGAGCTACCTCTACATCTCCAAAACAGAAGGAGAAGTATCGAAAGCCCAGCTGCTGAAGAAAAGCAACGCTTCCGACAATCAACTGAAAGGGCTGGTTGATAAGAACATCCTCTTCCTCGAGAAACGGCATGTAGACAGACTTAGCTACCTGCCACGCAACATCAACATCGACTTTACCCTTACACCGGCACAGCAACTGGCACTCGATGAAGTGAAGATATCTCTGGCCGACAAACCCGTTTGCCTGCTGCACGGCGTAACCTCCAGCGGTAAAACCCAGGTGTATATAAAGATCATAGAGGATTATGTACGCAAAGGCAAACAGGTATTGTACCTGCTCCCCGAGATCGCGCTTACTTCACAGATCATCCGCCGCCTGCAAAGGCATTTCGGTGGCTATATCGGTATCTACCACAGCAAGTTCAACCAGAACGAACGGCTCGAAATATGGAACAAGGTCAAGAACGGCGAACTGAAGATCGTACTCGGCGCCCGCTCATCCTTATTCCTTCCCTTCAGTGATCTCGGCCTCATCGTGGCCGACGAAGAGCACGACGCCTCCTACAAACAACAGGATCCCGCCCCGCGTTACCATGCGCGCGACGGAGCCGTCTATTACGCCTCCCTGTTCAACGCACGCGTATTATTAGGCAGCGCCACGCCCTCCATCGAAAGCTATTACAATGCACAAACGCAGAAGTATGGCTTCGTTACCCTCAACGAGCGCTTTGGCGGCGTAAAACTGCCCAATATCAACATCATCGATACCAAGAAGATCATGCGGCCCGATAAGGATAAGGTCATGATCACGCCCGAACTGCACGACGCCATAGACCATACCCTGCAAAGGGGCAAGCAGGTCATCCTGTTCCAGAACCGCCGGGGATACTCACCATACCAGATCTGCCAGTCATGCGGCTGGATACCGCAGTGTAAATACTGCGATGTGTCGCTCACGTTCCACAAGAACACCAACAAACTGCATTGCCACTACTGCGGCACTGTATATCCGCCCGTGTATACCTGCATGGCCTGTGGAAGCGATAAATTCCTTACCCGCAACTTTGGCACCGAGAAGATCGAAGAACAGCTCGAAGAAGTATTTCCGAAATACCGCATCGCACGGATGGATGTAGACAGTGTGAAAGGGAAGACCGCCCACGACAGTCTCATCCAGCAGTTCGAACAACAGCGGCTCGATATGTTGGTGGGCACACAGATGGTCGTCAAGGGGCTCGATTTCGAGCATGTGGCGCTGGTAGGCATACTCGATGCCGACAGCCTGCTCAGCTTTGCCGATTTCCGTGTCAATGAACGCGCCTTCCAGTTGATGGAACAGGTGAGTGGCCGCGCCGGCCGTAAAGACGAGCAGGGCCAGGTAATGATACAGGTATCCAATACCCGCCATCCCGTATTGGCCTTTGTACAACAGCACGATTACCATTCCTTTTACCACTACGAAATAGAAGGGCGCAAACAATTTGCCTATCCGCCCTTTTCCAGGTGCATCCTGCTTACCTTCAAAAACTACATCAAGGAAGTGGCCGAGGGTGCCGCCAACACTGTGGCCGCCGCACTCAAAACCAACTTCGGCCCCTACCTGGTAGGCCCCGCCGAGCCCATCGTCAACCGCATCCGCAACCAGTACCTCATAGAGTTGCTGATCAAACTGCCCCGCGAAGCGCAGCTCATCAACCGCTGCAAACAACAGATACAGGAGCAGATAGCCATCATCCACAATCACCAGCGTTTCAAAAAAACAGTCGTGATCGTGGATGTAGATACCATGTAAACACCGCCCCCCATATATGGCCGGGGCTCATTAATTTTGCTGTACGACAAACGATCCATATGCCAATTCAACAGAACGTGTCCTTGCACCCCTTCAATACGATGGCCATCGAAGTAAAGGCCCGTTCACTGGCTGCATTCCATACCATCGAAGAACTGCAGGAACTGTTGCACAACCGCCCTGCCAAAGAACCCATGCTCATATTGGGCGGCGGCAGCAATATTCTCTTTACAAAAGATTTCGACGGACTGGTCCTGAAGAATGAGCTCAAAGGCATCCATGTGGTTGATGAAGACGACAACTATGTATACGTAAAAGCAGGGGCAGGGGAGAACTGGCATGGGTTCGTTGAGTTTTGTCTGCAACGGAATCTCGGCGGCGTAGAGAACCTCTCCCTCATACCCGGCAATGTAGGCGCCAGCCCGATGCAGAACATCGGCGCCTATGGCGTGGAGATCAAAGACATATTCCAGGAATTACAGGCCCTTCGCATCAGCGACAATAAGATACAACTCTTCAGCCTCAATGATTGCGCCTTCGGCTACCGCGAAAGCGTATTCAAGCACAAGTTGAAAGACCAGTACATCATCCTCAATGTAACCTACCGCCTGCGCAAGCATCCGCTGTACAATACAAGCTATGGCGCTATCGAACAGGAGCTGCAGCATATGGGCGTCAAAGACCTTAGCATACAGACCATCTCTCAGGCAGTCATCAATATTCGCAGATCCAAATTGCCCGATCCCCATGAGATCGGCAACGCCGGCAGCTTCTTCAAGAATCCCTCCATACCCGCAACGCAATACGCAACACTGCAACAGTCCTTTCCCGGCATCGTAGGGTATAAGAACCCCGATGGCACGGTCAAACTGGCTGCGGGTTGGCTCATCGAGCAAAGCGGCTGGAAAGGGGTGCGCCGCGGCGATGCAGGCTGCCATGCCAAACAGGCCCTCGTACTCGTCAACTACGGAAACGCCACCGGCAAACAGGTCTACGACCTCAGCGAAGAAATATTACAAAGCATTAAAACGAAGTTTGGCGTTACACTGGAGAGGGAAGTCAATATCGTATAACCCGTCATCACACGAATACGCGCAACTAAGAACAACAGTCTATAAAACGAACAGGCAGCCCCGCAAGGCTGCCTGATTTATTAGTAGAAGCTATACGCCGTTAAATCTCCCGCGCAAGAATTAATTGAAGTCGCCTTCCTCGAGGTCTTCGTCCGAAAAAGCATTGGTATTACCCAGGTTGAGCATCGAACCCATCAGGTCCTTGAACTCGACCTTGTTCTCCACGATCTTTTTACTGATCAGGGAGAAAGAAGCCAACCCATGCAACACAAACTCCATCAGCAAAGCGGCCTCTTGTTCATTGGCCTGCTTAAAGAAGCGTTTCACCAAAGCATGCAAACCATCCACCCGGTACAGTTGCTGTATCTTTTCCGCATCGGAGCTGTTGAACAGGATGTTGAGCGAATTGCCTTTATCGAACCAGGTCTGAATGGCCCTGTAAGGATTTTCTTCAGCCTGTTGCTGGCTACGCTTTTTCTTCAGCGATTCGGGATTGGGGAAGTAATGAACGAACTGCGTGCGGATCGATTTGTCAAGCAGGTTCATTGCCACCTGGTAGGGGCCTTCCTGCTCCCCTTCATACACCAGCTCGATCTTACCGGTAATGGAAGGGATTACACCGATCATATCACTGATCCACACCTGGGTGTCCTTCTCCTGGTTGATGATCACCCGGCGCTCGGCCGCACTCACGGCATTTTCAAAAGCCGAAATACTCAAACGCGCCGAAACACCGCTCTTCTTGTCAACGAGCTCACTGGCCCGTGCCTCGAAGGGAATTTGTTCTATCAGGCGTTTGATGAGGTCAGCAATACGCACCTTTTCCTGTTGTTCAGCAGGCACATCGGCCTCCTGTTCAGTAATGGTAAGTGCCGTTTCGAGCGTCTTTGGATAATGCGTTAATATCTGGCTTTCGATACGGTCTTTCAGCGGCGTAACGATCGAACCACGATTGGTATAATCTTCCGGGTTGGCTGTAAACACGAAGAGGATATCGAGCGGCATGCGCAGTTTAAAACCGCGTATCTGCACATCACCTTCTTCGAGGATGTTGAACAATGCCACCTGGATGCGCGCCTGCAGATCGGGAATCTCATTGATCACAAAAATGCCCCGGTTACTGCGGGGAATAATGCCGTAATGGATTACCCGCTCATCGGCAAAATGCAGCTTGAGGTTGGCCGCTTTGATGGGGTCGATATCACCGATCAGGTCGGCCACGCTCACATCGGGTGTGGCCAGCTTCTCTCCATAACGCTCGCTGCGGTGCAGCCAGGTGATGGGGGTATCGTCGCCTTTCTCTTCAATAAGGTCTTTAGCGTAGCGGGAAATAGGATGCAGCGGGTCGTCATTGATCTCACTGCCATATACCACGGGAACATATTCGTCCAGCAGGTCAACCATTTGGCGCGCCATACGCGTCTTCGCCTGGCCACGCAACCCGAGGAATAGGATATTATGTTTGGAAAGCAAGGCCCGTTCTACATCGGGGATCACCGTTTCTTCATAGCCCACAATGCCCTTAAAAGTATTCTCTTTTTTCTTCAGGGAACAGATCAGGTTCTTCCGGATCTCTTCTTTGACCGATAATGGTTTATACCCACTCTTTTTCAGTTCACCTAACGTTGCTGCTAATCTTTTAGTCATTAGATATTATTCTGTTGTGATATTATTTGCTTAACCTGAGCACTTCGTAATCTTCTATGCTCAACTCCTGTAACGCAAGCTTCGTATTCCGGTAGCTTGCTGAGGTTGTGTCCTGGTCTAGCAGTATCCTTACGGAAAATGGAACACCTTTATTTTTCACCAGTCTTTGCGCCTCTGTAAGGATTGGCTTGATATGATCAACCTGAATACTTTCAATCGTTCTCGTGGTCGCCATACCTTCTGTATTCGACATGCTGTAGGTAAAAGACTCTCCCTCATCCAGGAGAATCGTTAACTGCCCAGCATTTTTTCGATCTCTTTCAACACTGGGAGGAACTGATGATGTATCTCCGCAACCTATGAATAGGATCGCATTCAAAAACACGACAAAAACAGTCTTCATGAATAGGGTTTAGTTAATACACCGTCTTCCTCCGTCCACTCTCGAAATCTTTAAAAATGAAAGCGCCCAGTTTGTCGAGCGAAGCAAAGAAAGCCTTGCCGTTATTGGTCTCGGTAAATTCCTGCACAAAACGCTGCAGGTAGGGATCGGTAGCGATCATAAAGGTAGTGATCGGGATCTTCAGTTTCTTGCACTGCGCCGCCAGGTTGAGGCAGCGGTTGGTGATCTTGCGATCAAGCCCAAAACTGTTCTTATAATAGCGCTTGCCCACCTTCAGGCAGGTAGGTTTGCCATCGGTGATCATGAAGATCTGCTTATTCGGGTTCTTTCTCCTCCGCAACAGGTCCATCGCCATCTCCAGACCCGCCACCGTATTCGTGTGGTAAGGCCCCACCTGCAGATAGGGGAGGTCCTTGATCTCCACCGGCCAGGCATCATTCCCAAACACCACAATGTCCAGCGTGTCTTTCGGATACTTGGTCGTGATCAACTCACTCAACGCCATGGCCACTTTCTTAGCCGGCGTAATGCGGTCCTCGCCATACAGGATCATCGAATGTGAAATATCGATCATCAGCACTGTAGAGGTCTGTGCCTTGAAATCCGTTTCCCGGATCGACAGATCATCCTCCTGCATACTGAAACTCTCGATGCCGTGGTTGATCTGGGCATTCAGGATCGAAGTCGTAAAATCGATCTGCTCCAGCGTATCCCCAAACTGGAACGGCCGGCTGTCCGGACTGATCTCATCGCCCTGGCCAGGCTTGAAGGTATGGTGCTGACCGGCTTTCGTTTTTTTCAACTTACCGAAGATCTCTTCCAGCGATTTCTTGCGGATACCTTGCTCGGTTTTCGAAGTAATGGAGATCTGCCCGCTCACCGGGTTCTCCTGGATATACCCCTTCTCCCGCAGCTCCTCGATGAAATCGCCCATACCATACTCACCGTCGGTCAGGTCGTACTCCTTGTCGAGCTGGTTCATCCAGTTCAACGCCTCCGTAATATCGCCATTGGTATAGGCCAGTAACTGCATCAGCACATCCAGCAACTGGTCAAAGCGGCTCTTGCCTTTGTTGTTGGGATCAAACTTTGTAAAATGGTGACCTATCACAAATTATCAATTTAGCTATATAATCGGTTACCTCAATTTAAGCATAATTGCCGACTATGGACACGGCAATACATACCAATTTCAATAACAAATTGTTACGCAAAATTGTTGCAGCCCGCCCCGCCGGGCGGCGCTTGGAATTGCATAAGTCCTACTGCTTCAGGAAGCTGGTAGTCAATTGCTGGGCAGCCCCCTTGATCCGGAGCGTGTATAAGCCCCTCGACAGCCCGCTGATATTGATGGTCGTAGCCAGCATATTGCCCGTAGCTTCAAAGCTCAGCGTTCTCACAACTTTGCCGCTGCCATCCGCCACCTGGATCACCATCCTGCCTTTTACCGATACCGGGATCTGCACCTGTAAATGATCGGCAGCCGGATTGGGAAATACTTGCACGCTGCTGTTGAGATTGTCCAGCCTGATCAAAACAAACTTGCTGTATTGCTTCTTGCCGTCCACATCTTTGATGAGGAGCCGGTAGAAATCCTTGCCAGCCAGCGGATGCTGATCGGTAAAAGAATAGCGTTTATTGACAGCCTGAAGCGCCTGAGGAGGCAACTTGCCGATAGAAGTATAATTGATGCCATCTGCACTGCGTTCAATGATGAATTGATCTACGTTTTCTTCATTCGAGGTGAACCATTCCAGCACGACCTGGTCATTGTTCTTCTGTGCCATAAACTTTGTCAGCAACACAGGCAGGGGGGCAAAATCATTTTGAAAAGCAGCCAGCGCAAAATCATGATTGCCACCCAGCGAGGTCCATCCAGCCACCAGGATATTATAACCACTCAGTTTAACTTTGCGCGCAAAATCCGTTTGCCCGCCAGCCAGATCGCCGGCAGCAATACCATCACTATTGAAAGAAGGGTCAAGAACGCCAAAGGCATCATAACGAACCACGTTGAAATCACCGTTCGAACTATTGCCACATAAAATAATCCTTCCATTCACCTGCAGCGTCACACCGATCGCCTGGTCATCCGTAAGGCCCGGCCCCATATTAAGCGTTACAATACCGTCTCCGCTGAAGCTGGGGTCCAGGTTTCCGTTCGTCAGCAGCCGCATCGCTGCAAAATCATCCTGACCGCTAAAATCAGCCCAGCCCGCCAGCACTACTTTGCCATCGGGCTGCAGCACCGACGCATAACAATGGTCATCGCCACCGATAGAGTAGAACACAATGCCGTCCCCGCCACCGAAAGTAATATCCGGCGTACCATCAGTATTGAGCCGCACCGCAGCGAAGTCATAAACGAGACCACCACCGGACGACCCCGAAACGATGAGCTTACCATCCGGTTGGATCACCACGCCCGAAGAAAAGTCTTCCGAACCACCATTGATGTCTACAGTAACAATGCCGTCACCTCCGCCAAAAGCCGGGTCAGGTACACCCGCCGTCGTATAGCGAACCACCGCAAAATCGCCATTGCTGCCCGAGTTCCGGTAGCCATTCACCACCAGCTTGCCATCGGGCTGTATCAGCATGTAATTGACGTGGTCGTCCGAAGAAGAAGTGAGATCCGTGGTAACGATCCCATCACCACTAAAGGTAGGGTCGAGGGCGCCAGTCGTCGTGTACCGCACCACCGTAAAATCGTAACTGGCCAGTTTACCATCCCCGGCCACCACGATCTTACCATCGGGCTGAATAATGACGCCATACGCCAGGTCGTCACCGCCGGCAATGTCGGTCATTACCTTACCACCCGTACCAAAACCCATGTCGGGCGTTCCATTGGCATTATAACGCGCCACCGCAAAATCAAGATTAGTCCCATTGAAAGCATGACCCACCACCACGATCTTCCCATCGGGTTGCACAACGAGGTTCCTCGCTTCATCCGCTCCCGATCCAAATCCGGTGATAGCAGCACCACCAGAACCAAAAGTAAGTTCAAGGTTTCCCGTTTGGGCACGGGAATACAAACAGGTAAGCACAAGTGCCCACAGGCAAGCAATCCTTTTCATACTATAGTTTTAAAAGGTGAAGAATTCCATTCGCCATGGATAATGGACGTCGCCCTAAGAAATTGGAAGTTGAAGAAGAGGCACGGAATGTACTACACTAAGTAAAACGGAGATTGGAGATTGTAGGAGGGTCACATGGTAGGTTGCTCATTCTAATTTAATAAAATAAATCAATATACGAAACACATCGGCATATTAATTTAAAAACCTGCCCTTACGGTTATACGCTAATCGACACTATGTTGCAACACCAACCCGGGAGGTAGCCCAACCGTTAGTAAAAATACGATGCGTTAACGAGCGGATAACAAATGCAAACATCCACACAGCACCCTCATTACGTAGCCGGTGAGGCATTCCGGCAAACAAAAACCCCGTTCCAACAGTCGTCGGAACGGGGAATATACCTTTAGCTGCGATCAGCTGTAATAGTTACGGAGTATCCTTCGGCTTTGCACCAGAATCGGGAGCCGTGATAATTTGACCACCAGCATTCTCGTTAGGAACACCAGGCTTTTTACCACCTGCATATTGTTTTTCCCATTCACCCAGTTGCATGATCATCTGGTAAGAGGAAAGGATGTCTTGTGCAAATCCTTCCTGCGCAGGAGTCAACAGCGAGCCCTTGTTCTGCAGATAACCCGCCGCCTGCATAGCCAGTTGGTCGGCCTGCATATCATCACCCAGCGTACGGTAATAACGCATCTGCTGTTCCAGGTCGCGCTTCATAGAGCCATTCACTTTCGCAGCCAGTGTAAGGTCGCCTGCTTCATAAGCAGCCAGCAGGAACGACATAGACACCCGGTTGTGGAAGTTACCGCGGTTAGAGGTCATACCATAAGGTACATTCTCTTCCAGCACATTGCTATCGTAACGGTTCAATACCTTTTTCGCAGAGTCCTTCATATTCAGCTGAGCCAGCGTCAAACCGAGCAGGGCATGTGCCTGGCGGATGCTGTTCACATGGCGGCGGTTCTCTTCATCGAAATAAACACCGGGACGGTTGGCATTGCCATACGCAAACTTATTCATCACCACATCGTACATCTTCCTTACACCAACATTGTTGGGGTTTTCGATGGGCACCAAACGGTAAGAGAGACCTTCCATACGGGTATACTTCTCCAGACCAAGGTTTTCCAACTCCTGGGTAGAAGTAAAGTAGATGGGGCGTTTCCACTTGTTGGCAGCGATCACCGCCAACACAGCCAGATCATTTTTATCGAGTGAATTGCGGTTGATATCCAGTTTCAGTTCGCTCAGGATGCTGTCGCCGGGATTCAGTTGCAGATCCTTTTTAGCAGCTTCCACATCCACCGGGATCTTGAACTTCTTCACGGGGAAGATGTTCGGACGATCCTCTTCATCACCGCCTTCCATGGGCGCCATCTTCGCGGGATCTTCGCTCGCTACCACATCTTTCAGGATAGTATACAGATCGTAGTACTCGTTCTGGTTGTAGCCAGGCAGCGGATAGTAATAGATACGGTCGCGTTTGCCACCCTGTATCTGCTCAGGCTTCAGGATCACATCGGCCGGAGCACTTTCGTTCACCTTATAACGAAGCTGGTTGATGTACCAGTCAGTACCCAATAAGCTATAGTTTACAACACGCAGGTCCTTACGCACACCTTCCACTTCCTGGGTATACCACAAAGGATAGGTATCGTTATCACCAAACGTAAAGAGGATCGCATCCTTATCGCAGCTTTCGAGGTAATCTTTACCCAGGTCGCGCGCCAGTTGCTTCTTGCCACGGTCGTGATCGTCCCATTCCTGGCTCGCCATCAGAACAGGAACAGCCAGCAGGGTAATGGCAAAAGCCGCATATCCCGAAGCCGCCCCTTTCAACGATTTCGCCAGCATATCTCTTACCCACAAAACACCCAGACCGATCCAGATCGCGAACGCATAGAACGAACCTACATAAGCGTAGTCACGCTCACGCGGCTGGAAACCCGCCTGGTTGAGGTAAATAACGATCGCAAAACCGGTAAAGAAGAACAGGAGAGAAGCCACAATCCAGTCGCGGCGGTTGCGGTATTGATAAATGAAACCCGCAATACCCAACAGGAAGGGCAGGAAGAACAGCTTGTTGTTGGCTTTGTTCTTCGAACCCGCCGTTTCGGGCAGCACATCGGGCGTACTGTGACCAAGCATTTTGTCAACGGCATTGATACCGCTGTTCCAGTTACCGTCACGGCGGTTGCCGAAACCTTGCAGGTCGTTTTGTTTACCGGCAAAATTCCACATGAAATAACGCCAGTACATCCAACGGAACTGGTAGCTCATGAAATAACGGATCTCCGAAGCACGCGTAGGCTCTTCGTCCGGCCCAAGACCTCCAAAATTACGGTATACCATATCCTGGTTACGCTCGTTATTGGGGTCCCAGGCGCGGGGGAACAAGTGCGCCGTAGGCATGCTACCGTAATCGATACCACCATTCTTACCCACGATTTCATATTTATCCTTTCCTTTCACATAGCGGTCGCCCGTGGTCACGAAATTCTCCTGGGTAGGCTTATCGGTAAAATAAGGACCGTACAGGATCGGCCAGTCACCATATTGCTCACGGCTCAGGTAACCTACCAGGCTCACCGGGTTATCTACATTATACATATCCACCGATGGGTTCGCCGAAGAACGTACCAGTGTGGTGAAATAGGTCGAATAGCCCAGGATCACAAAGATCGAAGACCAGATGCCGATCTTCAGGAACGAAGAAACACCCGAACGATAGCTATAACACAGGTAGATCACGCCAGCCAGACCAAGGATCAGGATCACGAAAGAACCTACCGATTTAATAAAGGGGAAACAGAACAGCAGGATGATGGCAGCCAGCCACACCGGGAACAGGCCAAACTTTTGGATCTTCGCATCGTCGAAACGCAGACCAATCACCAACAGCACAGCCAGCAGCACGAAATAAATGAAGAAGCCGCTGAAGAAAGGCATGCCAAAGCTGTTCACGAACAGGATATCGAAAGCGCCGGCGCCCTTGATCGACCACTGGATGATCACCACCTGTACCAGGCCCGTGATCACGCAACCCAGCATAAAGGCAAAGAAAGTGCCCCAGGGCGTCACCTTATAGCGCTTGAAATAATAAACCATTACAATAGCGGGGATCGTCAACAGGTTCAGCAAGTGAACACCGATCGAAAGACCCATCATGAAGAAGATGAACACGATCCAGCGGTCGGCACGGGAAAACTTATGACCATCGGTGGTGCTTTCGCGGTCCACCTCGTGCTCCCATTTCAGGATCGCCCAGAAAACGATCGCCGTGAACAAAGAGGAGAGGGCATACACCTCACCTTCCACAGCGCTATACCAGAAAGAATCGGAAAAAGTATAGGCCAAAGCACCCACCACACCGGCAGCCATTACGTTGAAGGTCTGCTCGCCGGTCAGTTCAGCACCGGCTTTTTGCACCAGTTTGCGGGCAAAGTGGGTAATAGTCCAGAAAAGGAACAATATGGTAAAGCCGCTGGCAATAGCATTCATGAAGTTAACGCCCCGCGCAGCATTGGCAGGATCATCGCCAAAAAGCACGATAAAGAAACGGCCAAGCAAAACGAACAGGGGGGCACCAGGGGGATGAGGTATCTGTAACTTGTAGGCGCTGGATACGAACTCACCACAGTCCCAGAAACTACCCGTGGGCTCCATGGTCAGAACATACACTGTACAGGCAATCAAACAAACCAGCCAACCTACAATGTTATTGACACGGCTAAAATTCATATTGTATTGATTTTATTAAACTTGGCAAATATAGAGGAATTAAGGTTTCAGGAAATGCCATTCGCAATTCTTTATCTTAAGCAAATCCCGGGCATTTATAACAGGTTTTAGTCATATCTGGCCAACGCCGCTGGCTCGGCCACAGGCATTTACGTTCGCTTACATAATAAGGTGGGGGAGAAGCAGGGAAAACTATTCAAAATAGATCCGCACCGTTTGGTAAAACAGGCGGTTTTGCAGGCTCTGCGACTTCTCGGTAAAGCCCTGCAGGCCAAACAGGCCGGCGGCATTCCCTTTGTTGATGGCGATCTCGAGGTAGCCCGCCGCATTGAACAGGGCCAGTTTTTCGCCCTCCGGCACATCGGCATAGGTTTCGCTGATCGTGGAGATCACTTCATTGCGCTTGAAAACGATCTTGAAGCTCCGTCCCCGGCGCTGCTCCTCAAACTGATCATGGGTGATGTTCACCACGATATTCTCGAAATTATCGATGAAAATGATCTGCCCCTCGATCCAGTTTTCACTCAGCAGCGGGCGCAGGTGGTTCGTTTCAGCAAAGGGAACGTCGGGCGTACCGATATCGGGCAGCGCCGTACCCGCCTGCAACGACTGCACCGCCTCGCCCATCACGCGGGCACAGTACAGGGTATTCTTATTGGCAGCCTTGTCGAGCGGCAGGCCGATCACCATTTCCGGCTTCCCCTCCAGGATCATCGTCAGCAAACCGTTATCGGCGCACAGGATGTATTGCTCCTGGTGGTAGGCCAGCAGCAATTGCTCCGGCTTTTTCTCAAAAAGGTTCACCAGCAACAGGTGAAAAGTATAAGGAGGGAAATTATTGATGGCATTTCGGCACACATAGGCCGCCTGCGGATAATTGAACGGCGACAGGGTATGCGAAATGTCTATGAGGGAAAAAGCAGGATTGATCTTTAAAAGCTGACCTTTCAACGCCCCTACGAGGTAGTCCTGCTGCCCAATGTCAGATGTAAGGGTAATTAAGGCCATGCAATAGTTACGGGTTTCGAATTGTTTTAAGGTTACTTCACGAGTTCACCGTTCTTGAAAAAGAATTTATGTACCAGTTTATCGGTCCAGGAAGGGAAGAACCGGTTCATGAACACCGTCCGCTTGCCGGTAAAGGTAAGCACCAGCGTACGCTTGCGCAGCTCGATCGCCTTGATGACATGGCCGGCAACTTCCTCGGCCGTCATCAGCGAGCCCTCATCCAGCGGCGATTCACCTTGCGCCACCCCGTCTTTGTTTAAAGCCGCATTCCGGATATTGGAAGCCGTAAAGCCCGGACACACCCACATAACATTCACGCCCGTACTCAGCAATTCGGTACGCAGGGCCTCCATCCAGCCCTGTAAGGCAAATTTGGAGGCAGAATAACCGCTGCGGCCTGGCAGCCCGCGGTAGCCGGCAATGGAAGAAACCCCCACGATCGATCCCCGTCGCTCCAAAATAGAGTTCAAAGCATACTTAGTACAATGTACAGCGCCGTAAAAGTTAATATCCATCACCTTTTTGATCACCTCCACATCGGCGTCCCGGAAAAGGGCACGCATACTGACGCCCGCATTGTTGATGAGGATATCTATGCCGCCAAAAGTCTTGATAGTCGATTCAATGAACCGCTTGCAGTCCGCTTCCTTGCTCAGGTCGCAGGTCATGGTGTGCAGTTCCACACCCGAATGCTGCAGCTGCAGGGTATACAGCTTGTCGTAATTCCGGGCGCAGGTCGCCACCTTGGCGCCCGCATCGATAAAAGCATTTACCAGCGCCTTTCCTATCCCTTCGGTACCACCTGTAACGACAACTACCTTATCTTTAAAAAACGACATATCTGACTATTATAATTGCAAAAATAATGAATGGGTAACGGAATTACGAATTACCCATGCGCATTTATATATAACAATACAAATGCCGGAAATAATCCCGGCATTTGAAACAGATGGTCGTTTAATGAAGACTACAACGGCGAAGTGATCCACCACACATTCCCAAAAGGATCATGAATGCCACCCGATCGGCCATACGGCTGGTCAACCGGCGCCATGATCGATTTGGCCCCTTTCGAAAGCGCCAGCGCATAGGTGGCGTCCGCATCGGCCACGTTGATGTACAAACCGGCCGTAATAGGCGGCCATTGCTCACTGCAATCTCCAAACATGATCGTACTATCGCCGATCTGCACCTCGGCATGCATAATACCGGGTTCACCATCCCGGAGATGCGTTTTCAGTTCACGCCCGCCGAAAACGTCGATCATGAACTGTTTCAGGCCGCTGGCGTCCCGCACGATCAGGTAGGGCATCACCGTTTGATAATTTTCCGGAAGCTTGAATTCTTTCATGAGTATACTTTATAGATGATTAACACCCCAAAAGTAAAAGGACCCGCCGGGCATAAATTGGAAAAAAACGACATTTTGGGGCCGAAAAACTTCCCCGGTTCAAAAGCCCGCAGAAGTTTTAAAAGATAATGCTTTTACAACGTATTCCAGTAAACGTTTTTTTTCTTAAATCAATGCGTATACCATATCTTCAACCATTCGTTAACCACAAAAACCTTATCAACGCTATGAGCTTCCTAAAGAAGTCCGTCACGACCTTCTGCGCATTACTATTTTTATCCGCATTATTAATTACAAGCTGCAAAAGAGAACTTGCCGAAAAACAAGCAACACCAGAGGAACAGTCCCCAACAGGCAGATTAACAGTAAACCCTTATTCACTCAGCAACGTAAAAAAAGCGATTGAGCAGGTCGCCGCACGTGAAAACAGGACAGCGAAGATCCGCATGAGCCAGGGAGCCCGGCTCGCTGTCACCACAGCCAACGAAACGGCGCAATATCCAACCTTTGTGTACCTCCGTTTCAACCCAACCAACATGACGGGGGCACAATTGGCCGCCGTGGAGGCCGACACCACCATTAAACTAATGGATTTCCCCTTCGGAAACCCCGAAGCCTATGCCGATTCGCTCGACGAGGCCGGCATTAATGCCCTGAGAGACGGCAACATCTATGTAGTAGCACCGTCGGGCAATCCGCGTGCAGACAGCCTGTTGTTTGCCGCCAATTTACAGGCTCAGGCATTGGATACCCTCGTGCAGATACCTGAAGAAGATACGACACTTCAAATGGCTGCCCTGGAAACAGCCGGACTCAAAGTAAACCTGCTCGGTATCTGTCTGTTGAAAAGACCACACGGCTATGTTCGCTACTGGGATCCCGCATTGAATAACGGTCAGGGAGCCTTTGAGCCGGTAAGGGGAATGCAGGTTTGGGCATTGGCCTTTGGCATACCCATACATACCTATACCGATGCCAATGGATATTATGAAGTACCCTGGCGTTTTTCCGCAGGCACCATAATGGGTACTCACGCCAAGAACTCCAGGGTGAATATTAAGCCACTCGATACCCATGGCACGCTCGTGCAGAATATAGCCACCCTCACCGTACAGTTCATCACCGGCTCTATCCACATCGGCGGCTGGGTAGGCTCCTGTACCATGCGCGATGGAAAAGACTTCAATTTCTCTGGCCACACGCAAGTGCGATATTGGAGCCAGTTGCTCAACGCGTATTATTTCCACGATCAATATGCAACCCAGGATAATATATTAAAAGCCCCACAGGGCATGACCTGCTATGCACAATGGGCCAATGATATTAATGGAGTAAGTGAATTTGGCAATGCCAGCGCCCCGATGTTAAACCATATCACCGGCGCAGCATTGATACCGGGATTCCTGCAGAAAATAATTGACGAGGTCAATGCACTCCAGAATTTCCCATCCCTGTTCAATTTGCTGGGGGGCGTTTTGCCCGATATGACCTTCCGTGTACCGCAGGCAGCGGAGCCGGCCGCCTATACCACCAGGCTGGCAGCTACCGCATTTCATGAACTAGGTCACGCTTCCTTCTTCAGGCAGGTGGGCGCATCCTGGTACACACAGTTCGCCATCGATCTTTTGCCCGACAACAGGGTTACCGGAAACCCCTATGGTACAGCCAACATCCAGGGGGCCGGCCGCATATCCCTCGCCGAATCCTGGGCCGAGTACATCGGACAGGAGCATGCACTACGCCGGTATCCGAACGGACAGGTACGCAGCACAAATAGAGAAATATTTCCTGGAACAGGATTGTTCAATCTTTCAACGCTGATAGAACAGGAATTTTACTTTTTTGGTGGATCCTGGATGCCCTATGGAGTGTTTCATGATATGAGAGACCCCTACAGCGTTGCGGAACCATGGGATAATGTGTCGGGTGCAAGCATACTGCAGATGTATAACACCTTCAGTTCTTCCGTTACCGATTGGTGTGGGTATATATCAAACTTCGCCGGCAGCTATGGCGGATCACTGGGAACAAATAATATCCGGCAGAACTTTGTCAACCACAATCAGGCATGTGGGGTAACCTCGTTCGGTAACCAGATCTTTAGTCAGGCAGTACAAAAGAACAATTGCAGCGCTGGCGAAGTGGGAACCTTTGTAACGGTCAATATACCGGCCAACAGGTTCAGGTCTGTCTCCTCGCAAACCGATGCCGACGCAATGGCCGCAACATTCGCACAGAGCGAAGCCAACAGACTCGGAGATTGTATCAGCCCGCCCATTACCGTCAATGCAAACAACACCACCAACAGGACCATGACACTCACCTTCACCAGGTTGTCGACCAATGTCACAACCACTTTTACAGTCAACCCCGGAAGCACATTCTCCGGAACAATCCCCTCGGGCGTGTACAACGTGTTCATGACACCCTCCAACGCCACCGGCACCTATCCAATAGTATATTCTATCAACGGAATCACCCAGCAGTACTATGCAACGGTAATGTTTGGCAGCTACCTTATCCAGGGCACAATGTGTACCATTAATACCAGCCCGCCGCCATCCATACCGGTCAACATCACCAACACCACTACCAAAACCATGCAGTACACCCTCAAAAACCTAAGCACCAACGTAGACTACAACTTCAGTGTTGCACCAAATGGAACATTGGCCGTCTCCGTTCCGCAGGATAATTACCAGGTACTCATCGTGCCGGTCAACTATTCAAATTCATATCCGGTAGTGTACAAAGTAAACAATAGCACCCAGGTATACTACGCAACAGTGGTATTTGGCAATACGCAGGTCAATAGCCCCGTCACCATCAGCACGAGCCCGCCGCCCGCGGTGCCAGTCAATGTGTCCAATAGCACCACGGTCAATATGCAGATAAAGTGCACCAACCTCGCCACTAACTATGATTACATACTTACAGCAACGCCTGGCACAGCAACCATTGGAAACATTCCGGAAGGAAATTATTCCATAACGATAACTCCGGCGAGCTATTCAGCATCATCACCGAATTATTACACCCTGTACAATAGCACACAGGTCTATTATGCAGCCGTAACATTTGGAGGTATCAATGCAACCAACAACCTCCCGATCAGTATTCACAAGTAAACAGCGAACCACGCCCAAAATAATAAGGCCCGGATGCAAAACACAGCATCCGGGCCTTATTATTAAAATCCTTCTTATTTCACAAACTGCAGCTGCCGCTTCACCGCATCACCCTCCAGCACAAACCAGTAAACACCTGAGGGTAAGGCCGCCACATCCGCATCGATGGTGTTGTAACCGGCCGACAGTTTCACTTTCGCCTGCAGCAGAACCCGTCCCGCAGCATCCACCACTTTCCAGACCGCCTGCTCATGCCGCGTCAATTGAACCACCACCCGCGCACGATCCTTCACAGGGTTCGGGAACAATTGCACCTGCACCTCGTTTGGCAAAGCCACACGCACCACCTTCGACAAACTGCTGCGGCCATCGATATCCACCTGCTTCAACCGGTAAAACACAACATCTGCAGCCAGCTTTGTAACACCGCGATCCGTAAAGCGATAGGCATGATCGCCCGCTGTATTGCTCGCAGCCACCACCCCCACTGATTCAAATTTCCTGCCGTCGATGCTTCTTTCTACAATGAACGATTCCGTATTTACCTCATTCGTCGTAGCCCAGCTCAGCAATACATCGTCCTGAGCCAGCCTGCCCGTAAACTCCAGCCAGTTCAACGGCAATGCCGCCATAGCATCGGAAGCCCATAGCTCCAAACCATGCACCTGGTCATTCGCTGTCATAAACACTTTCGAGTTTACCCAAATGAAATAGTCCGGCGTGCTGCCACCCATGGAAACAATATCCTGGATCATCGTGGTGCCAGCGGTTGTTCCATCGCTTCGCCACACTTCTTCACCATTCACCCCATCATTGGCCTGGAACAGGAGCTTATCGCCAACCACATACAGCAACGATGTATTAACGCCATTCGCCGCCCCTGGCATGATATCTTTAACAAGTACAGTACCCGCAGTTGTACCGTCGCTCTTCCACAATTCCGTTCCATAGGCCGCCGTAGCGGCTTTAAAATAAGCAGTATTGCCAATGGCAACAATAGTAGAAATGGCTGTCGAACCACTGCCCACATTGATATCCTTAACCATCACTGTCCCTGCAGTCGTACCATCGCTCTTCCACAATTCGCCACCATTCGTGGCGTCGGAGGCTGTAAAGAACAAAGTACCGTTGATATTGGTGAGGTTAGTGGGATTGCTGCCACCGCTTCCGGATAAGATATCTTTAACCAATAAAGTACCTGCAGTCGTACCATCGCTTTTCCACAATTCCCGTCCGCTGCCAGTCACGGTGGCAGCAAAGAACAGCACACCATTCACAGCCGTCAGCGCGGTCATGGCAGTGCCACTCGTACCTGCAGTAATGTCTTTTACCAGGACAGTACCTGCATCCGTACCATCACTCTTCCACAATTCAATACCTGCCGCTGCAGTTTGAGCTGTGAAGAATAACATACCATTTACATCGGTAAAATTACCAGGGGTGCTGCTAGCACTGCCGCTATAAATATCCTTCACCAGTACAGTACCCGCATCGGTACCGTCCGACTTCCACAACTCCAACCCTGTACTACCCGCACTACAGCTGAAATAAAAAGTATTGCCTACGGCGCCAAAAGCGTTAAAAGTGGTGTTGCCGGCGCCTGCTGTAAGGTCTTTCACCATCACCGTACCCGCCGCAGTACCGTCGGTCTTCCACAGTTCGACCCCATTCGTTCCATTATTGGCAGTAAAGAAGGCAGTACTACCGGCAATCGTTAGCGTGTTGACACCAGGACTACCTATACCGGCCACAATGTCTTTCACCATGACCGTACCCGCAGCAGTACCGTCACTCTTCCAAACCTCCGTACCCGAAGTATTGTCCGATGCGATGAACAGCAACCCACCATTGAAGCTTTTCATATTGTTGACATTCGGTGAAGCAGGTTGCGGATATAGTTTTTTCAACACCGCCGTGCCAGCAGCCGTACCGTCGCTCAAAGTCAGTTCGTACGACATACCGCTCCAATTGGCATAGAACCACAGTTTATTATTGTAGGCAAAAAGCCGTTCCGGAGACCCATTGGTAGTGCCGGGATAAATATCCGACACCAGGTAGCTACCCGCAGCGGTACCGTCCGACCGGTAAAGTTCCCAGCCCGTAGCAGTGGTATATGCCCTGAAATACATGACGCCATTCATGGGCGTTAACAGAACCGGATAAGAGGAGCCGGTACCTGATTCAAACTCTTTTACCACATAAGTACCCGCCGAGGTGCCATCACTGCGATACAACTCATTGCCATTGGCAGCGGTGGCGGCATTGAAGTATACAATATTGTTCATACTCACAAAACCGGCAGGATAGCTGCCAACACTACCGGCCTCAATATCTTTAACCAGCACAGTCCCGGCCGCAGTACCGTCACTCTTCCAAAGTTCCCTGTCCGAGCCGCTGCTGTTGGCTGCGAAATAAAGTAAGCCGTTGTTGTATACAAAACCCGGATACGGGCCGCCATTCGTACCGGGGAAAATATCCTTCACCATCACAGTACCCGCACTCGTGCCGTCACTTTTCCAGAGCTCGGAACCGGCAGCTGCCGTATTGGCCATAAAATACAAAGTGCCGTTGGCGTTACAAAAACTCGTCGGATAGCTGCCACCGGCCCCCGTATAAATGTCTTTGAGCAAAACGGTGCCGGCAGTGGTTCCATCGCTCTTCCACAACTCACCACCCGTCCCATCATCGGCCGAGAGGTAAAGTGATCCATTTACCGCGATCAGGGCAGAGACACCGCCGCTACTGCCGGCATAAATATCTTTAACCAGTGCGGTTCCCGCTTCCGTACCATCCGATTTCCACAACTCCATTCCATTGGTAGGAGTGGTGGCAACAAAATAAAGGACACCGTTCAATACCGTCATCAGATCCGGGCTGGAGGCATTAGTACCCGGGTAGATATCTTTCACCATTACAGTCCCCGCCTCCGTACCATCCGTTTTCCATAACTCAGCGCCGTTGATCGGAGAAGTAGCTACGAAAAATAAAATACCATTGGCTTCCGTGAATTTTTGAGGGTTGCCACTATTTTGCCCGGCATAAATGTCCTTTACCATCACAGTACCGGCAGCCGTCCCGTCCGATTTCCACAGTTCATTGCCGGCATGGTTACCGGCTTTAAAAAAGACAAGACCGTTGTAGGGAGTAAAATTTTCCGGAAAACTTCCGGAAGTCGTCCAGATATCCGGATTGATATCTTTTATCAAACTAAAAGGCTGCGCCATTATGGGGCCAGCACCCAATAAGAATAGGGTAGCGAGAAGCAGGTAGAATTTTGTCATAATGTCCAGAAGTAAGTGTCCAAAAGTGGATGCAAAATATTATGAGAAAACCTACTATTCAATACCCCCAAAGGGTGACAAAAACCCGTCACCCCGTTATGTAATCACACACATATGCGCATCTTTTAAGAACCTGGTTGGCATATAACAGTTACCAGCATATCTTGCAACCCCTAAACCCACCGTAGATGAAGAAATTCATTGGCCTTTTCCTGTTTTTGCCCCTTTTTGCAGAAGCACAATACCGCCCCCGCGTATACCGGGAAGAAAGAAAGATTACCGACTCTGCGAGCTATTACAAGCAAAAACTGATGGCCCTGCAAATGGCAACCATCGACACATTGCGCCAGAGCGAAACATTCCAAAACCTGGCTGAGGCATACAGGCAGCACGCCGGCAAATCCAGGAACTACTCGGGATTCACCCTGTTTTCCGGCCTTACGCATACCGATCTGGGCAACTTCGGCCGGCAGATCGAGGCCAATGGATTCAGCCCCCTCAGCTCCCTGGCACCTAATATCGGTATGGGATTTTCATTCAGGTCCAACCGCATCATGATCGATCTCTATGCAGGCACCGGCTCCTTAAACCTGAAAACGAAAAGGGGCAACGAAACTATTAAGATCAACACAGCTAACTTTCTGCAGCTTGACCTGGGGTACGATCTGTTGAAATCACCAAAAGCAAGCATCTATCCCTATGCAGGCCTCTCAGGCAGGACATCTGCCATCAAATACGAAAAGCCGGAAACAGTCAATAACAATGCAGAAGATATATCAGGATTTATCATCAACAATCAATCCGTAACGGCCATGTCCGGAAAAGTAGGATACCAGGCCGGGATTGGATTCGATTATTCAATCTCCAGCCCACAAAAAACGCCGAGAGCAACCTTGCTGTTTTTGAAGGCAGGCATACAGGGGCCGATCGGAGGAGACAGATACAAAATGAACGGTCATGTGTATCATACCGATCTTAAGCAGGGTAATTGGGTGATCAATATTGGCTTTAAATTTATCGTCCGGCATTAAAAAACGCTTCCTACGACCCCGCATTCAGCAGGTATACCAGCTGCGGAAAATTCCGGATATTATTCTTGCTCAGCATACGGCGGCGGTGCGTTTTCACCGTCTCCACGCTGATGTTCAGGTTGCGCGCAATTTGCTTGCTCGAAAGCCCCTGCGCCACAAGCATCGCAACCTCACGCTCCCGGTCGGTCAGTTGAACGACCGACTGACCGGCAGCAGCCTGCTGCGATTTAAAAACCCGGTGAAAGGCCAGTTGCACCGCTACCAGCAACTGCGTATCCGAATACGGTTTCACCACATACATCACCGGCTCGGTGGCAAAAGCCGCCTGCAAGGTCTTTGAATCAGAGAAAGCAGTCAGGAAAACCACTTCACAGGAGTACAGGTCCTTCAGCTGCTTTGCCAGTTCCACACCATTCACATCGCCCTGGATGTTGATGTCGCATACCACCACCGCAGGCGGCGCCTGCGCGCCATTGCACAAGCGCAAAGCAGTCCCTGCATCTTTCGCAATACCTGCAATTTCAAAATCCTCCTCCTCCAGCAACTCAGCAATACTCGTTGCCGTCACCAGTTCATCTTCCACGATCAATATGGTCACCTGATCTTTCATATAATAGTTAATTAAGCCTTGATAAGGATTGTGTAGGCAGTGCCACTCTGTTGGTCAACCTGCAATTCGCCATTCACCTGCGCCACCAGCGTGCGCACCAGTTTCATGCCAAAGGAATTCGAAGCCACTGTTTGGGCGGCAGCCCCGGCAGACTGACCATTATCAACCACCCGCAGGGAAAGCCCCTCCTTTTTCTCCTGTAGTGATATATTTATTGCAGCCTGCGCCGCGTCACGGAAGGCATGTTTAAAAGCATTCGTCACCAGTTCATTAACGATTAAGCCAATCGGGATGGCCAGGTCGATATTCATCGCGTGCTCAGCCAGCGCCACCTCCGTCTTCACCTGGTGAGCGCCATACCCAAAGCTCAACGCCAGCGATTGAGAAAGATTGGCCAGGTAATCGGCCATATCCACCGTCGCCAGATCCTGGTCCATATACAATCGTTGATGGATCATCGACATGGCCTGGATACGGTTACGGCCTTCCTCCATCGCATCCTTCGCCACGCCATCTTCCAGCCGGTTACCTTGCAACGACAATAGACCCGACACTACCTGCAAATTATTCTTCACCCGGTGGTGCAGCTCCCGTACCAGGGTTTCAATACGTTTGTTCTTTTCTTCCAGCATCACCGCACTCTTTTTCTTTAGCCGGAAACTGCGTACATATAACCCCAGCAGCGCACCCAACAAAACCAAACCAGCCACCAGGAACCAGATCGTCTTATTACGGTTTTCCAATTCCAGTGCCCTGATCGCTTTCTCCTTTTTCTCCATCGTCAAGGCTGTTTCACGCTTTTCGATCTCATAGTCCGACTGCGCCTTCACCATATTCAACGCCTCGTTTTCATCCAGCAAAGTATCCTTACTGCTCACATACTTGCTCTGGTAGGCATACGCTTCTTCGAGGTCGCCTGTAGCTTTATAATGCTCACTCAGGCGCTTGTAAATACCCGTCTCCAGGTAACTGTCATTGCCTTTCACCAGCTCCAGCGATTGCAGCAGGTACTTCTCGGCCTCTTTGTACCGCTTCAGCTTCGATAAGGCAGCGCCGATATTGTTCATGGTAGAAGCAATATCATAGCGCGCTTTACTCTTTTGCCGGATGGCCAGCGCCAGCTCCAGGAATTTCAAGCCCTCTTCGTACCGGCTATGGTCTATGTAAAAATTGCCCAGGTTATTATACACCAGGCCAAGAGCGCCCTGCTCGCCGGTTTGGGTGAACAGATCGACCGCCTTCTTGAAATACAGTTCAGCCGAATCAGGTTCGTGGGTTAAACTATAATTCGTACCCAGACTATTATACGTAAACCCGATCGACGACCGCTCCCGTGCGGCGCCCGGCTGTGCGATGATCTTGCGCAGGTAGGGGAGCGCCTCGGCCGGTTTGCCCGAAGCAGTGTACACGTTCGCGATATTGTTGTACGATTGGATGAGACCACGCTCATCGCGCAGTTTCTCTTTGATGCGGATGCTCTCGATATGTAAAGCGATCGCTTCATCAAAGCGCGCCGACTCGTTCAGCGAATTCGCTTTGTTCATATAGAGAATGGCCAGCAAAGGCTCCAGCTTATATTTAGTGGCTACGCCAATACCGTCATCGAAATATTGAAGGGAAGCTTTGAAATCACTCAGGCGGCGATTGATGACACCTAAGCGACTGTATACATCGGCAGTTTCCCGCTCAAGCCCGGCGTCTTTCAGGATCTGCAGGCTCTCCATCAGCAAACCGCGCGCTTTCTCCAGTTCGCCGAGCTGCTGCACATTGCGGCCGAGGTTGCTATAGGCAAGGGCGATACCTTGTTTGTATTCCGCTTTGCGCGCAATACCCAAAGCAGCGGAGTCAAAACCCAAAGCAATGGCATATTTACTCTGAATACTATATAAGCCCGAAATGCGCAGGTAAGCATCTACTTCACCTTTGTCGTCGCCTGATTGCTGAAATAGGGCCAGCGCCTGTTGCGCATCCTCCATCGCTTGCACTGCAGTACGGGCAGGAGGGGCAATGCGGCTCCGCGCCAGCAATTGACGGGCTTTTTCGGGAACACTGGTCGCTTTTTCAATTAATTGGGAAACACTGTCTGCCCGTGAAGATTGGGCATACAGCATGGGCATAGCCATAAACAGGCATAGGGTACAAAGCAGTCGGTTCATTGGTAACAGGGTGGGGTTCTGTGATGGGGAAGATATGACAAATATCAACATGCCAACACTAAAATCCCAACCCGGTCCAAAACTTGAGCGCGGACAATCTATTTCGCATTTTTCGCCTTTTACAGCCGTCAAATTGACCCGCCCACCTTCACCACCGCCATGCCCTTATGCGTAGGGACGGTTATAACCTTGCTTTTTTCGCAAGCGGTAATACTCAACAACAGCAGCCATTGCTTTTGCCCAACCGGAATCGGCAAATCAAAACGCAATGGCTTTAACGCATCCGTGAAATGTACCACCGGAATATGGGCCGAGACCTTAGAGCAAATACCCGTTTCAAAATCCGGCAACAGGAGCGTCAATTCAGGACGATAACCCGTTACATAACTTCTTTTTTTCCAGCCAGGATGTTTATGGAATTTAAGGGTGACCTGCATCTTATTCTTAGAGGCCTTTACAGTAATGGCATATTCATTCAGCACCAAGCTGTGAAGGGTATACGAAGTACTGCATTCAAAACGCTCAAAGCCCGATAAACTGAAACAATTGTCTTCTTTCAGTTGTTTTCTAAAGTGAGATAATAAACGCGGCCACAGATCACCGTCTTTGTGTTCATGGCGCAGTGCATCGAAGAGCATTTTGGCAGGTTTGTTGCACTCTAGTAAACTGTCTTTACTCTTTTCCATTTCGCCGTTGATGGTGACCGGCTTGATGGACCCGCGGCGGGCCCGCACATGACGGCCGTATTTCCGGCTGTTTACGACCGTAACATCTAAAACAGTACCCTGGACCTTGATCGCGGAAGGAAGAATTCTGGCCATAACGTATCGCATTTAAGTGATTAACAATAAGATATGATTCGAATAGTTAATATACGTAGAGACTTGACGGGCAGATTTAAAAGCTCAAAAAATATAGCGTTTCTAAAGCGCTGTTATAGCGTCCTTCTCCCGATACCTCAGCGATGTTCCAGCGTCGTTTCAGCGACCCTGTAGCGACCTTACAGCGACATTATAGCGACCTTATAGCGATATTACAGCGATGCACTTTCCTGTTACTTCCCGCCTTCCCCCATATCTCCCCCCGGTCACACCCTGGTCAGGGCCAATGCAGCCAGGGCACGCATTTGCAAAAAGATAGGTAGCCCGGTTGTTTTCAATCCTCCCAACTTGTATTATCTTCCCGCCTACACCCACTAACAACCTTTACCCAACGCCCAAACCATGTTCATCATCTACGGACAAAGAAAATTGCGTATCAAGCGATACACCGAACACAACGAACGCTGCTCCCATTGCGCCACATTCGACATGACCGTCTCTGTCTATCACGGGTACTTCCACCTCTTCTTTATCCCATTCTGGCCTATCAGCGATCGTACCTCTTCTATACAATGCAACAACTGTGGCAGGGGAGCGAGGATCGATTCACTCCAGTATCAGTACGAAAGGCAAACGCGCAAACCATTTTATCTGTACACGGGTCTCATCCTCATTGGCAGCCTCGTCGCCTGGATCGCAGTGGCCAATCACAATACCCAAAAGGAAAAACGGGCCTTCGTACTTAGCCCGCGCGCCGGAGATATTTATACCATGCGGCACGATAGCGCGAATACTGTCCAGTATTATTTTCTTAAAGTAAGCGCGGTAAAAGGCGACTCAGTGATGCTTAATCACGGCGCATACATGTATACTGGATTTGTCTCCAGCCCCGATAGCAAAGATTATTTCGTTGAGGACATCGAATACGGCCTTACCAAACAGGCATTGCTGCAAATGTTAGAGGAAGATAAGATCAATGGTGTAACACGCCACTAAACCCAGCATATCAACCATCATCGGCTGTCATGGTTTATTCGGTAAATTCGCACCATGAGCCATGATCCATTTGCCGCACTCGACAATCCCGCCTGGTGGGCACTCGGCAGCGCACAGCTAGCATTTGCCGCCGGTAATACATTCGTTCAACGATACCGCCGCGGTATACTTCCGTTCGCCGCCTTCGATCATCACCATCCGGCAGCGATAGACCAGCTCAACGAATGGATCGGACCAGGAGAAGTGTTCTTCCTCATTGGCCACCTGCCACCCATACCTGCACAGTGGACCATCCTCGCCGAATTGCCCTGCGCCCAGATGATCAACCAGTCAGCCGTAACAACTCCCGCGGGCGACGTCACGATAGCCTCCTTGACCGCGGAGCACAAAATGAACATGTACCAGCTCATCCAAAAAGTGCAGCCCGGCTATTACGAACCCGATACGCACCAGCTCGGTAAATATTACGGCATCTGGCAGCAAGAGCAACTGGTGGCCATTGCCGGCGAACGCATGAAACTCGAAGAGCTCACCGAGATCAGTGCCATCTGCACCGATCCCGCCTACACCGGCCGCCAATATGCGCAGCACCTCATCGCACACCTCTGCAACACCAATCTCGACGAAGGCAAGATCCCATTCCTCCACGTACTCGAAACCAACGACCGCGCGATAGGTCTTTACGAATACATGGGCTTCACCAAACGGCGCACCATCAGCTTTTGGAAACTCCGCCGCGAAGCCTAAGCAACCAGAAATCCACCAAATGTTTATGGAAATTGAGCAGGGCTGCATCTCAGCATAAAACCAGCCTATGCAATACACCCAATGGTTAGGAACCCTGCTCAAAATCACGCTCCTCAGCACCTTTTTCGCATGCAACAACGGCCCCTGCGCCGGATACAATATCACGTACCCCAAAGGCGGATATGCTTATCCAGCTACCCACGAAAACATCGACACCACCTTCTTCTGTTATCCCATTCGCAACGAACTTTCCCGGAGAGATTCGATGATGTGGGCAGTCTCCGAACTCTATTTTACGCGATTCCATGAACCCAACCTTAGCATCAAACCCATGCCGCAGGAAACATTCCGCTTTCTGTATGGTGGCGGCTTTGGCGACATGACCTTCATTACAATAACCCCCACCAGTCTCGTCACTAAAAGTGGATACCCCGGCGAAATATTTGCCTACGATTCATTGAACAAATTCCTTACACCAGCAGAAACACTCCATTACCGGTTTCTCTACAAAAACTTCCCGTTGGAAAGGAAGTCAGATTGGCCGCCTGCCCGGCAACGCTACATCGACTCCATGCTGCAGCTGTACCCGCAATTACAGGATGTGAAATACTATATCGCCCTCAAGAAGAAGTTGATCCTGCACAACGAAGTGATAAAACCCTACACCACCACCACCAAAACCATCACCTGCCAACAGTACAAAGAGATCGTCGACGCCATCAACCGGTCGGGCTATTGGTCATTGCCACCCGACGCACCAACTGTTTGTATGTCCGCTACCGATCAATCGGGCTTTTCGCTCGAAGCCAATACAAAGCACCAGTATCATCGGGTAGGCACCATCGATTGTTCAGAAGATACCGCCGCATTCACCAAAGCCTGTCAAAAGATCGTCGACCTTGCCGGCCTCAGTAAGAAAATACATGTGTATCGGGGAGGCAGCGACTGATTCGAAAAACCGGCCCCTTACATAAGCGCCATAGACATCCACCACTTCGACGCAATACCCCCATTCTTTGTCGTACCAGCACCCGTAGCGGGCCGGTCGAAAGCCCTACCTTGCACACTATAAAATCGTTTCAATGAAAAAGATCAGCTGGTTCATGCACGTATCTCTCGACGGATTGGTATCTCGCCCCAATGGTGGAATCGATTGGGTAAAGCTCGATGATAAAATGTTCGACTTAGCCCACCTGCGCTCCCAGGAATCCGATGTCGCCATCTATGCCCGTAAAACCTTTGAGCTGATGGAAAGCTATTGGCCCACCGCCGCCAGCAAACCCAATCCCACCAAACACGATCTGGAACACTCGGCCTGGTACAGCCAGGTAAAAAAATACGTCGTTTCCAACAGCTGGAAGGGACGCCCCCTGGCCAACGCCAGCCTCATCAGCGATAACCTCATAGAAACGGTCGCCCAACTCAAACAAGGCGACGGTAAGAACATCATTCTCTTTGGCAGCCCATCCCTCGGCCAGCAACTCACCGAAGCCGAACTGATCGACGATTACTGGTTATTCATAAACCCGGTCATCATAGGAGAGGGCGCCCCATTGTTTCGCGATATTAAACACCAGGTGAACCTCAAACTGGAAGAAACCTTTACCTTCGGGGGCGGAGCCATAGGCTTACATTACAAAAAGTGAATCGCAAACCATGCCCAACAGGAGAACACTTCGCATCTGTCCAAAGGGCCATAAATATTTCAAGAGCAGCGATTGCCCTACCTGTCCCGTCTGCGAACAGGAAAACAAACCAGGCACAGGATTTCTATCCTTGCTATCAGCCCCGGCACGCCGCGCACTGCAACACGCAGCCATCAATGACCTCGCCCGGTTAGCCACCTGCACCGAAAAAGAAATACTGGCCCTCCACGGCATTGGCCCATCCGCCATGCCCATACTCCGCAAAGCCCTCAAAGCCGAAGGCCTGTCCTTCCGCAAACTATAGATCCACACACACCCTCCATTTAAAAAATCACTTGTTCCGTTTTGTACAATTTCAGTCCGGCGCCTCATGATAGTTTTGTGTCATCAAACAAATCAAAACGTACAATCATGAAACGTATCACACAGCTCACAATCGCCATAGCCAGCATCTTATTATTCACAGCCTGCGGTGCAGCCACCTCACCCGCCAACAAAACAGTAGCCGGCAACCTCGACGAAGCCATCAAAGCCATCGCCGAAAGCAATGCCATCTATTTCCAGGCATTTGCCAAAGGCGATTCCTCCATCTTCATCGATCGCTATGCCGAAGACTGCTGCATCATGGCGCCCGAAGCACCTCAGCTATGCGGCCCCATCGCGCCACTCGAGTTCTTCCGGATCGCGTATCATCAGATCGGACTGCGCAATGGCAAGTTCATCACCACCGCCATCTACGGCGATGGAGTGGAGTATGTAACAGAAGAAGGCCTCTGGCAGTCCTTCGATGCCAACGGAAAAATGTTCGACGATGGAAAGTTTCTCGTGCTCTGGAAAAAAACACCCAAAGGTTGGAAGATGTTCCGCGATTCCTTTAGCAGCAACCATCCTCAGCACTAAGCGAGGCACCCAAAGCGGCCTTTTGAAATCGGTTACATCGACACCGCAAAAGCATAATAGTATAGCCGTGAACACACACCGGACAGCAGATCGATCAACAGCCGGCGCACCAGTATAGCCATGATCAAAAAGGCGCCCATCCCGCACCAGTGGCGCCTTTCAGGGATAAACAAGGTCTTATATGCAACTAATTCCGTATATTGGTTGAAATAGGACATTGTTTATCCCTCTTGCTTTGCAAGCATTCACCCGCACCGAAAAGGAAAAGTCAACTGAAGGCGACAATAAACCGGAATAAACAAAGCAGGGGAGAGAAGAGGAAGGAGATCTGTCTGGGGTAGGGACATAAAAAAAGGGCCAGCATAAAAATACAGCCCCGTTTTAAAATCCAATATCCTATGAAAAACCGAGACAAAAATAAGGGCAAATCCACACACTACCAATACCCCCTAAGTAGTATTTTCAATAAATCTGTTAAAATATTATTGTGCTGGATCCGCACAACTTCAAAAAACACTACCCATATAGGTAAGTTCGTATATGAACACGTCGCCTGTAATGCAGTACGGACCGCATTGTCCGTAGAAATACTTAAAAATCCTGCAAAAGAAAACGTATATTCATGGAAGGAAATTCACCTCATCCCCTAACCATGATCAGCTACACCACGGAGCGAAAAAATTATTGGCCGTATATCCTCAGGCAATGGATCATTATAGCAATGATCTACGCAGTTTGCATTATTCTGATGAAATTATTCCTGTCCGATTTCAAAAATGCTTACTACTGGATCTGTGCAGGAGTAAGCGGGTTGGGAATGGTCAGGTGGCTCGACAAAGAATGGATACAGGATATCTCCATCGATGAGCAAGCCAAAACCATCACCCACCATTACCGTAGTCCACTCAATGGAGAAGGCGAAAAAATACATATCCTGCGCGATGTACAGCTCTATGTAAAAACCAGTACCCAAAATGGGAAACCCGCCATCCGATCGCTTACACTGTATAAACAAAGACGGCGCGTACTCGTGCTGCAAACCCGCGAAGATGGCTTCACCCCCGAAACACTGGAAGCCATCCGGCAGCAATTGATCCGCCTCGGTGTACAGCAATAAAATACCCACCACAAAAAGAAAGCGGCCACAGCTAAGCTGCAGCCGCCCACACTAAAAAGAACGATCAACTATCTTCTTTCGTTGAAAACGCCGAACTCAGCGATCTGCGGCGCCTCACTAAAGCCATCTATCAATATCCGCACTTTCTCGCCATACACCCGGTCAAACCGGTGGATCTTGATCCTGCTTGTATTTCCCCCGCTCAGCAAAGGCTTCCACGCACCATTCTGATAATACTCCAGCCGGTATTTTTTGATCCGCGGATGACGCGATTCCGCCACCACGATCATGTTGAAACCTTCTTCTTTCTTCAATACCACCTCAAACCAGGGCTGCTTCACCGTCGGGTTCGAGATCCAGGGCTTCCCGAAATCGTCGTCCACCGCAAAATCCATGATCCACATATCATCGCTCCAGCTCGCATTAGCGGCCTGGCGTTTCGCCAGGTTCGAAGAAATGACCGGTGCATCGAAAGCCGGCAACTTGGTCGTAGCCCCGTTGTTTTTCCAGGCAGCGCCGATCTGCTTCAGAGTAGCCACGGCATTGTCATCGATCAGCCCCTCGCGGTTCGGCGCCACATTCAGGATGAAATTGCAGAAAGCATTGTTCATCGGAACGATATTCTCATTCACCAGCCTGTTCACGTCCTTCACCGGGCTCGTCGGGAACGATTTCTTCCAGAACCACGCGTCATTGATCGGCAAACAGGACAGCGCCGGCAATTGGTTGCTCTCTTTCGAAATATGCTGACCCGCACCCTGCTCATACGACTTGATATCGGTATAATACAGCGCCTCTGCAGGATATTTCGCCGCATTGAGGTCCATTACCAGGCAGTTCGGTTGAATGGACTTGATCAGGTTATACACTTCCTCAAACGGAATATCATCATAAGAGATCCTCGACCAGGGCGCATCCCATCCGTCGATGATCAACGCAGAGATCTCCCCATAGTTGGTCAGCAACTCCGTCAGCTGCGCCTTCACCAACGCAATATGCTGCGGCGTAATATGGCCCGGGCGTAGCTTATGATGCGTATCCAGGATGGAGAAATACAACATCACCTTCAGGCCATTGGCGCGAAACGCATTCACGTATTCACGCACCACATCTTTCTTGTACGGACTGTTCATCACATTGTAATCCGTCGTCTTCGTGTCCCAGATCGCAAAACCACTGTGGTGCTTGGTCGTCAAACAGCCATAGCTCATATTGGCCGACTTCGCCGCCTTCGCCCACTGGTCGCAATTCAGTTTGGTCGGATTGAACAGCGCCGGAGAAGCCTCCGGATCGGCCCAGTCCTGGTCCATGAACGTCGGAATATTGAAGTGGATGAACATGCCGAAACGCAGATCCACAAACCCCTGCTGCAAAGCCACCAGGTCCTGGCCGGCCTTCGCCTTGGGCGCCTGCGCCTCCGCAGCGCCAGGCAGTAACAAAGAAGTACAGAGACTTGCACACACCAGGGCATTCCTGGTAAACCTCAAATGATTCATGTTGCTTTATTATGATTTAAAAGTATACACTTTTACCCAACAGTCGCCACCCTTCTACGGATTGTAGAAGAACGTCAGTTCACTCATATGGCTGTCATCACTGTGGTCGATCGTCTCCAGTACCCTTATGCGAATGTACCGCACCGGCGGAATACCCGGCAACAGATCAACTTTGAAAGGAACCGTTCCCATGTCGTTACGGATCACTTCTTTCAGCAGCGTCCATCCCTTGGCAACCGACTCCGCCTTCCAGCCCGGATCATTGCCCGGCAGGGTAGTGGCCGCATTCGTAAGATCGGCAATGCCCCACACTTCATATTTCGTTACGTTGTGATAAGGATTCGCATTCGTACGCCCGATATTCTCTACCTGCGTCAACGTATACGTAGCACCCAGATCGATCGTAAAGTGATGCGGCATGCCATCACCGTCTGTATGGTAGATCTCCGGATAATCACCGCCCTTACCATCCCACAACCACTCCAGGCTGGTGCCCCACGCATCACCTGCCACATCGTTGGGAAGTTTGGCAACACTCCAGCTCGCTTTCGAAATGGGCACACCCTTAACGGCGATGGAATCTTTCTTAACCACTTTAAAAGTGTCGATCGCAGACCGCGAAGGCTTATAGGCCGATTGATAGTATAGCTTGGTGCCCACCTTCCAGGGAATGAAAGTATTGTAGCTGGAAGAATCAACCACCAGCTCGCGCTCCACACCACCAAGGTCGGTAAACCAGATGCGGGTGCCGGCATTCACCGTATCGGCCTTGGCCCAGGCGAGCGACAGCAACTTGCTGTCGGCCGAATAGTTCACACCCAGCAGCGTTCTGTTGAGCAGGGTACTTTCATACTTCGCGCCCAGAATACGGCCGGTAACATAAGCAGGAACGCTTCTGTTACCTTCCTTGTCATAGGTGTAAATAGTGAACGTGTAAGAAGTTTCCAGCAACTTGTCGACGATCACCTTGACCGTATCCACACCCTGCTTCCGGTTAATGGCAACGGTCACCGAATCGTGGCCATTGTTCCAGAAAACCTTTGCCTGCGTAATGGTTGGGTCCGACACCAGTTGCCAGCGCAACATGGCGCGGTCGTGGCCCGGCAAAAACTCAACCTCGGTCGGTTTACCCGGGTATACCTTCGGTTGATCCGGAAGGAACGCCTTCCAGTCGTCCTGCTTTACGCAGGAAGCCCAAACCAACGCAGCCGTCACCAATAGGAGGCCGGCCCCCGCCAGCTTCCTGGATGCATGTATTGACGAAAATAACTTCATGTAAAATGAGTTGAATAATTAGTAATGATTGTTTGCCTTTCCAGGCCTCGTTGTCTTCCCTACGGCTGCCCCCATATCGAAAGCTCCGCAATATTCGTGGCCGACATCGTAAACGTTTCAATCACCTTGATACGCAGGTAACGCACCGGCTCCTTATCCAGCCCCACCGTCATCTCTTCCCCCTTCGCCACCGCAGCGATATCATCGGCGCTCAATTGCCCCAGCGGCAGCCCCGAAGGCTTCACCACCGTAT
This sequence comes from Paraflavitalea sp. CAU 1676, assembly GCF_029223285.1. GTDB lineage: Bacteria > Bacteroidota > Bacteroidia > Chitinophagales > Chitinophagaceae > Paraflavitalea. The sequence continues at coordinate 357,298 of NZ_JARHUJ010000003.1, forward strand.
GCTCCACCAGCTTCGTCCAGTTGCTCCAGCCACCATCCGTATCAGGAGTGTTCGATCCCCATATCTCAAACTTCTTCGGGTTATTCGCATTGTACGCCCAGTCATTCACCGGCGATTGACGCTGCCACATCGTAAGGCGGCTCAGCTTCACCTTAATGCCCATATCAAACGTGAACCACATCGGGAAAGGCTTGGTCTGCGTATGGAACATATCCCAGAAACCGAGGTAAGAACCATTCCAGAGATTTTCCATCGGCAATCCCCAGTCGTCACCGATATCCGTCGGCAACTGCACTTTCTTGAACAGCTTTTTATCCAGCGCTTTTTCATAAAGCGGCTTGTACGTCTTCGTCATCGTATCGGAGACATTACCATACCGGTCACGCACATAGAACGAGAACTTCCTGGCCGCACTGTCGTACCCGCGCAGCGTGAACGTACCAGCCTCCAGGGTCGTATATTGAACATAGGCCTGCGCCATCAACCCCTTATCATCGGGTGTCAAAACATAAATGGCCACATCAGCCTTCGATTCATTACCAAATGAGATGCGCAGACCGCCAAAATCTTCACCTACGGCCAGGCTCCTGTACACCAGCGTCACCGGAGCCGTCAGCGGCTTTACTTTTACTGTTACAGGCTCGGATACCTGCTCACTGCGGTTTACCACATACAGCTTCACGGCATGTTCCAGTGTGTCTCCAAACCCGTCCACAGTCAGTTTATTGGCATAATACGAAGCCTTCATTTCCTGTTTGTTCCCGGGTTGCCGCTCATACTCGGCTTTCACATACAGGATCGAATTGTCGTGCGGCAACGAGTACGTGATCTCCGCAGCACCAGGCAGGTTCTTCACGGCCGTGCTGGTCACAGCTGCCGGCACCACACCTTCACCATACAAAGATTGATGCGCTGATTTCTTACAGGCCGCTGCCAGCAACAGCAGCGGTAAAGCATATGATAGGGGAATACGTTTCATGATTTTTAGTTAAGGTCATTGAAGGGAATTACCAGCCCGGGTTTTGAACCAGTTTGGGATTGATCAGCAGATCGTTTTTGGAGATCGGCCACAGGTAATCACGCACCTGGTACGATTGCGTCCAAAGTGGTTTCAACCTGTAATAAGTGGCAGGGGTAGCACCGGCAATGTCCCAGCCCATGACAATATGGTTCTGCTCTTCAATAGCACGCTTCCAGCGACGCAGATCCCAGAAACGGCTGGCCTCAAAACTCAGTTCGATCAACCGCTCCTGCTGAATGATGGCACGCAAACCGTCCTGGTTCGTGTACTTCGAAGGCGATTTCGAGAACTGGCTCCACGAAGCTTCTACCGTTTTCAATCCCGCCCTCGCACGCACCAGGTTCACATGCTTCAGGATATCGGCATTACCCGGGCCTTCCGCTTCATTCAACGCTTCCGCATACAACAGGTAGAGATCGGCCAGGCGGAACAGCGGGAACGGATATGCTTCTGTAGAAGTACTCTGACCTTCATTCACCACAAACTTCCAGCTCACGATCTTCTTGGTGAAGTACCCGGTTACAGAATAACCAAACACGTTCTTCTGCGCCTGGTTCATGCCCCAGCGTGCATTGATATTCCAGGTACCATTTTGCATATACCATTTCGCCCCGTCGAACGAGATGTCCGCATAGAACCTCGGCTCACGGTCAAAATGGAGCGCCGCCGTTTGGTAACCCACCTGCATCTTGTCCGCCTCTTCCGGCGAAATCGTACGCACCGTATAACGATTGCCATAATCATAGGTCTTGTCCTCTTCAATAGGCACACCATTTTTCGAATAGAACTGCTCAACGATCTTCATCGTCGGGGCCAGCTGGCCCAGCGGATCCTGGTTGCCCAGGCGCGAAGGATCCAGCTTCGGACAGGCCAGCCGCTGCATATACCCATCCATCCGGCTGTTCGAAGAACCCCAGATCAATTCCTGATTCCACTTTTCACACACACTGTTCCGGATACTCATCTCCGTCTTCATCGAAGCCGGCAGGTTCACGATCGGATCATCGAACTGATACAACGCAATGCCCGCAGCATGGCACGCATCGATCGCTTCCTTACAGGCCGCAGCTGCACGCACCCATTTTTGTTTATCGTAAGTGGTATTGAATAACAAGGTCCCATCCGCATTCTTGAAACCGGTAAAGTCGGCATTGCCGTTGAACAGCGGACTTGCCGCCTCCACCAGCAACCTGGCCTTCACAGCTTTCGCTATAGGTGCAGTGATCCGCCCCAGCTCGGTCGTACGGGCCTGGATCGTGGCAGGCAACAACTTGGCCGACGAATCCAGCAGCCCGGCGATATAATTCACCACCGTATCCACCGGCATCCGCACGATCTTAACCTGCTCAGCCGTAACATCCGTTGGCAGGTTCTTATCGATGATGTGTATCGGACCATACATCCGCAGCAAATACCAATGGTAATAAGCCTTCAGGAACATCACCTCTCCCTGCCAGCGGCGAAGCATATAAGGTTCCAGGTCTACCACTTTCTCTACATTGTCCAGGAAAATATTGCAGTCCCGGATCCCCTGGTACATACTCTGCCAGTAAGAGAAATAAGGCATGGTCGCATTCTGCAGGCCCATAGCCACCGACATCGGCTCCTGACTGATCGTACTGAAGCTGATATCCTGCCAGGTCTCATCGCCCGCACCATAAGCAGGATTGTTGTTGTAATTGCCTTCACTGGGCAACCACGAATAACAGGTGAACAGGTATTTCTCAGCCTCCGTACGGATACTGAAAGCATTTTCGACCGTAGCCACATTGTCCGGCACCACGTCGATGAATTTTTCGCATGAAGCGAGGCCCGTAATGCCTGCCGTCAGCACCACCAGCAGCGAATATTTGATTGAATGATTGAGTCGCATTCCGTAGAAATAAAAAGGTTAAAAACTAAGGTTGACGCCCACGTTGAAAACACGCTGTACCGGATAGGCAAGGCCATTGCTGCCCATCTCCGGATCCCACAGCTTGAAGCCACTGATCACAAACAGGTTCGTACCATTGAGGTAAAACCGGGCCGTGGTCATCTTGAAACGCTTCAGCAAACGTTGCGGAAGCGTATAGCCCAGCTCCACCGTCTTCAACCGCAGGAAGGCGCCATTGCGCATCCACCAGGTCGATGTCCATTGGTTGTTAGAGATCGTCTGATCACTCAGCCTTGGCCAAAAGGCATAAACATTCCGGTTGTCTTCCGACCAGTGATCTTCCGCAATGATCTTCAGCAAACCATTCTCATAACCCCGTCCCTGATCATCACGTTTGAACGGCTGGATCGCATTGTTGTCGATGAAGATCGAAGAACGTGCCGATCCCTGGAAGAAAGCACTAAAGTCAAACTGCTTGTACCCAAACGAGAAACCACCACCATATACGATCTCCGGCACTTCCGGATATCCGATCGGCACCTGGTCGCCATTGCCATCGATCACATTGTTACCATCCACATCGAGGTACTTGAGATCGCCGCCTCGCACCTGGCCAAAATCCTGCACAGGCGAATTCTTCACTTCCTCATCATCCACAAACAACCTTTCGGCGATCAATCCCCAGCGTTGAGAAAGCGGATAACCTACCTTACTGCTCCAGGCAGAGGCATAATCAGGCTCTTCGTTCACCAGCAGCTTGCTGTGCGCATACGTGAAGTTGCCACGCAACTGCAGCCACATGCCATTCTTGAACGACTTGTTGTAATCCATTTGCATATCGACACCCTTTCCTTCTGCTTCACCCACATTGGCCTGGATATTCGCCACCAATCCCATCGAGCTGGGAACATAACTGCGCACCATCAGGATATTCTTCCGGTGCTCTTTATACACGTCCATGGTGAAATTCAACCCATTGGTCAGTTGCACATCCATCCCGATATTCGTCTTGAACGATTTCTCCCAGGTAATAGCACTGTTGGCATACCGCATCACCGTTACCCCATTCAACGTCGTACCGAAGTTCTCTCCAAACACAGCCCCTTTGCCATCATCGTTCATGTTCACACTCGACAGGTAAAAGAACCTGTCTGCCGAAGAGCCGATCTGATCGTTGCCCACCAAACCATAAGTACCACGCAGCTTCAGCACGGATACATACTTCGACAAGCCATCGAAGAACCTTTCATTGTGCACATTCCACGCTAAACCACCCGAAGGGAAGAAACCAAGACGGTTGTTCTTGGAGAAACGCTCCGAACCATTGTAGCCGAAGTTGAACTCCGCCATATAGCGGCTATTGTACCCATACGTAAACCTTCCCGAAAGACCCTGGTTACGGTAGGGGAGCGATTGCTGCAGGTCATTGAGCGCCGAATTCGCCGTCAGGTAGTTCCGCATCGTCGTGATCAGCATACCCGACACATCATGATCGCCAAAGCTGCGGTTGTAATTGAGCGCTGCTTCGAGATAAGAGGTCGTATTCAGGATCTTCGCGCCCGGTACATAGTTCAGGTATTCGGTACCATTGATATTGAGCGGGGTAAGCACAGGCGTTTTGGCATCGGGTCCATAAGCCAGCGAATAATAAAATGGATTATAAGAACGTGCCAGACTAAAAGAGGCATACCGTTGCGTAAACGTCATCATCCGCGCCGACAGACCGCTCGTTATGAAACCAAGGTTCTGTCGCAGATCAAGCTGGGCAGTCATGGTAGACGTATTCGATTGCTGGTAGCCCGACACCATATTGGCGTAGGGGTTATTGTACTGAATACCATTCGCATCCAGCGCACTGCCGAATAAAGGATGATTCAACCTCGGCAGATAAGAAGAAGGATACACGGCCGAAAACATCACCGGGTTGCTCTTCAACGCCTGGTTGAAGATCTCCCCGCCGCCACCGACCGGCCCGTTGTAATCGTCAAACTGTCCCGAAACACGGATATTCGCCACCGTCGTCGGCGTGGCATTGATCGTCACATTCGTACGTATCTGGTAGCTCCGCAATTTGATATTGCTGTTGAAATTGTTCAGACCATTCTCTTTCAACACGCCATTGTCGACGTTATAAGAACCCGATACATAATACTGGGCGATCTTACCGCCACCGCTCATGTTCATATTGTAACGCTGGTTGTTTGTATAATCCTTGATCAGCATCTTCAACCAGTCGTTGTTGGGGTAGAGATTAGGATCGCCGCCCGCTTCCGTAGCCGCGATCTTCTCCTGCGTATACAAAGGCGCCCGAAGCGGATAACGCGTCACCAACGCTTCGTTGGCCAGCTTCATATACGTGATATTGTCCGTAAACCGGAAATTCTTGGTATTGCTCGATGTAGAATTCTCTGCCCGCACACTGAACTTGGTCTTGCCTTCCACACCCACTTTGGTGGTAACGAGGATAACGCCATTCGCACCACGCGCACCATACAACGACGCAGCCGTAGCATCTTTCAAAACCGAGAAACCGGAAATATCGTCCGGCTGCAGCCTCGCCAGGTCATTCGGCGTCGACTCCATATTGTCGATCAGGATCAGTGGATCAACCTTGCCCGCCCCGAAGGTGGTAACACCGCGAATAAAGAAACTCGCATTGTCCCTGCCAGGCTCACCACTGCGCTGATACGCAATGATACCAGAGATCTTACCCGCCAGCATGGTCGTCAGGTTGCTGGTAGGTCCTTTCAGTTCCTTGGGATTGATGGTCGTAACGGCACTCACCATACTTTTCTTTTTCTGCGTACCATAAGCAACCACCGCCACTTCTTCCATGGCTTTGTCATTGGCACGCAGGATCACATTGATGACTGGCTCGCCTTTCACCTCGATCTCCTGACCGTTAAAGCCAACAAAGGAGAAGACAAGGGTACCATTGGAGGGTACTTTGATCGTGTAATGGCCCTTCCCATCGGAAAAGGTCGCCACCGAAGGGTTCGATTTCAAAGAAACCGTAACGCCTTCCAGCACGGCAGTGTCCGAGCGCACCGTTCCTTTTACAACGATCTCGCTCGATTGGGCATAAGAGCCGGCAACGGCCCCCAGCAGCAGACAGAACAAAAGGATTGGTTTGATCCCTTTGAATACGTAGTGATACGTCTTCATAAGCAGTCTTTAGTTTTGGTGTATAGAGAAATAATTATTGCAGTTTGAGCTGTCGCACGTTCATCGCTTTCCAACCCACGCGATCCGGACGAATCGCAATAGTTTGCGTACCCGCCTTGTCGATCGTCACTGTACCCAGCGTCACTTCCTGGTAGCGGTTATAGTCGCCCGTATTTGTCACGGTCGAAGCAATGGCGGTTTCACCCACCAGCACATTGAACCGGCTTCTCTCCGCAGGTGTACCCGCCAGCGCTTTGATGGTATAGATACCCGGCTTATGGAACACCACATTCCACGACACCCACGACTCCGCGCTCGTCCAGTAGCCGATATTGCGCGCATCCCAGTTACCTTCGGTCATGGCACTCGCTTCACCCGGCCGGTTATGGATATCGGCCATCTCCGCATCCAGCAACACACTGCCATCGGCCTGCTGCTTTACCGCATACGGCTCAATCGTCATGACGCCTTGTATCTTCACCTCCACCACCGAAGCCACATCATCGGGCGCCAGCAACGGTACGCTGATCTCCAGCCCATCAGCTGTAGCAGTAGTCGCCAACGCACCACCGCCGGCCATCAGCTTCGCCAATTGCACCTTCGCCCGCAGCCCCGGCACCACCAGTTTACCATCGGCCGGCCAGTCGAATACATGCAGGTACAAGGTCGTCGCCTTGCTGTCCACCCGTTTCGTAGCACGTCCAAATGGAAGGATCCGGAACGGACTCGCCGTAGTACCATACACAGCATCGCCATTCACATTCATCCACCGGCCAATCGCCGCCAGCCTGTCAACGATAGGAGCGGGGAACTCACCCTCCGCAGTTGGACCTACGTTCAACAGGTAGTTCCCGCCCTTCGAGGCAATGTCCACCAGGTTACGGATCAACGTGGCAGCGGTTTTCCAGTTATTATCTTTAGTCTTGAAACCCCAGGTATCATTCATCGTCATACAGGTCTCCCAGTCGCGCCCGGCAATACCGGTAGCAGGTATATATTGTTCCGGCGTAGTGATATCTCCGTGGTAGCCGCCACCCAGCCTGTCGTTGGTGATAATGCCCGGTTGCAGCTTCAGCAGCGCCGCCAGCTTATCGGCCCGCGCCTTATTCATATCCGTCGGCACATCCCACCACAATTCCACCACGTCGCCATACAGCGTTAACAACTCCTTCATTTGCGGAATGGCCACCTTATCGATGTACTCATCCATGCTGCCTTCCTGTGTTTTGTCCCAATGCCCGCGTGCCGCAGCACCACCGGGATTAAACCAGTCATTCGCCTGCGAATAATAAAAGCCCAGCTTCATGCCCTGCTTCCGGCAGGCATCTACCAGCGGTTTCAGCAGGTCCTTACCATAGGGCGTAGCTTTCACCGCAGTCCAATCGCTCGCTTTCGAATCGAACAACGCAAAACCATCATGGTGTTTGGTCGTAACCACGATGTACTTCATACCCGCCTCCTTCGCCATCCGCACCCAGGCCTCGGCATTGTATTTCGTAGGGTTGAATTGCTGTGCATATTGAGCATAGACCGAACGGGGGATATTCACATCGTGCATGATCCATTCGCCCAGGCCATCGACGTCCTTGCCCTGGTACACACCAGCCGGCACAGCATACACGCCCCAGTGAATGAACATGCCCAAACGCGCCTTACGCCACCAGTCCATCTTCGACGAACCAGCAGGCGCAGGCGTTATGGATTGCGACAGAACCAATTGATAGGGTACAGACAAAAGGATGAGTAAAACCCATGAAGCACGGGTAGGGATTAATCGTAGCATGTTGATGCAGTATTTTAGAAAGTGATCAGTAAACCAGATAGGATGAAGGCAGATCCACCACACAGCATACAGAACAGGAAGGCCGGGACCTTCCACCCGGGAAACGCACAATAAGTGGCAAGGAGCTAAAATTACCAGACAAACCAACCCAGGCTTGTCAACGGAGTTCAAACGAATTGTTAACGGATATTAAATGGCCCGTCAAAAACAACCGGGACCCATTATCTTTATCGCGCAGCCAGCCTCGAAACCAAAACGACACATGAAGTACACCATCACGATTCATAAGGTCATAGCCATAGTGAGCTTCCTCATACTGTCGGCCGTACAGTTCTTCCTGGTGTACAATACCTACGAGCTCAAGAACAAACAATTCTACCTCCAGGAAAAAGACCTTATTAAAAAAGAATACAGCCTCAGCGTACAAACCGACCTCATCTTTCCCGGCGGCGCAAGGATCCTCGACACCGCCATGTACCGCAACCTCGGGAACATGGAGCAATGGCACAAAGCAGGCGACCAGGTCTTCAGCATCCGCACCCAGCAATTGCTCGACAGCACCGCCCGCGCCCTGCACAAAGGCGAGAACCTCGATAGCCTGCTGCAGTTCATCAGAAAGAAATATGCCATTCAAACCGATCTCACCTACGGACTCGCCATCGACGTACTGGAAGTGAGCTTTGGCAACAGGCAGTATATCCCCATCTACAACAAAGAAAAAAAGTATCCCGGCATCAACGACAGCCTGCAGCACCCCGGTGGCCTCTGGCTCGGCGGCGACCTCGACGATGTCAACGAGAACAACAAGATCGTCACCGTATCCGTAGGCGGCATCAACGACCGCAATTACCGCGTGGCCTATAGTTTCTATGTCGATACCCGCAACCGCAAAATGGCCATCCTGCATCGCATGATGCCCACCTTTGCATTATCTGTATTCAGCATATTGGTAGTCGTGTTGTTGTTCTTCATCACCCTGCGCAACTGGATAAGGCAAAAGAAACTATCTGAGATGAAGTCCGACTTCATCAACAGCATCACGCACGAACTGCATACGCCGCTCGCCGCCATCATCGTTGCCAACAGAACACTGCAGAACGATAAGATGACCGTCACCCGCGAAACAGTACAGCCGCTCACGGAAGTGATAGAAAGGCAGTCCAACCGGTTGAAGACCCTCATCTCGCAGGTGCTGGACATCACCAGCATGAACCAGATCAACCTAAAGAAAGAACCACTCGGCCTGCACCACTTGCTCGAGGAGATATTGCTCGACTACCGGCTTAAGCTGGCCGGCGCCCCCATACAGCTCACGCTCGAAAAGAACGCCGCTCGCGACGCCGTTCATCTTGATCAGTTCTGGTTCACCACCGCCTTGCAGAACATACTCGACAACGCCATCAAATACAACCGGCAGGAGTTCAAAGAGATTACCGTAACCACAACCAACGATAAAAAGAACATCCTGCTGAGTATAGTCGACAATGGCATCGGCATGAACGACGAAACGCAGCAACACCTCTTCGATAAATTTTACAGGGGAGTATCTACCTTGCATGGAGAAGCCAAAGGATTAGGCCTCGGCATGTATTACGTAAAGCAAACCGTCGAAGCCCATCACTGGAAAATAGACGTGGAGAGCAGGGAAGGAGCGGGCACCATGATCACCATCACCATACCGCTCGCTTGAAGCATACATTAAACAAAAGGCAAATGAAAACCAGATTACTGTTAATAGAAGATGAGGCCGACCTGGGCAATGTAGTGAAACAATACCTGGAGATCATGGATTTTACCGTCGACTGGAGTCAGGACGGTAAAGCAGCACTGGCCCTGTTCCAGGCCAATACCACGAAGTACGACATCCTCCTCATCGATATCTCATTACCCGGCATGGATGGGTTTCAGCTGGCCGAAATGGTCGTGCAGCTCAATCCACAGGTGCCCTTCCTTTTTTTAACGGCGAGGAATGAACGGGCCGACAGGCTGCATGGTCTCAAGATCGGCGCCGATGACTACATCACCAAGCCCTTCGATATCGATGAACTCGTATTGCGCATCCGCAATATCATCAGGCGCCATGCAGGGCACACCGATCAGCAGCCGCAGCAACGCAGCCTCATCGCACGCGGCGATGTACAGTTCCATAAAGACTCCCTGAAACTGCTGATCGGCAGCTATCCGCCCATCACGCTTACGCCCAGGGAGTCCGAACTGTTGGAGTTCCTCTTCAACAACGAAAACAGGATTTTAAAGCGGGAAGAAATACTAACCCGGCTATGGGGAGAAAATGATTACTTCCTCGGCCGAAGCCTGGACGTATTCATCTCTCGCCTCAGAAAACACCTCAACAAATCAGCTTACATCAGCATCTCGAACGTGTATGGGGTGGGGTTCGTGTTCAACGTCCGCGAAGGGACATGACGCATAAGGCTATTTTCTCCCTCCCCAAACCGTGGACGGATGTGTACATATTCCGCAAAGCATCGTCCACCCGGATCACGCTGACACGGTACGGGTATCGGGCATAGCTTTTGAATCACCAACTCAAAAAGCGCCATGATCAAACCCGGACAAATGACAACACTGCTACAAGTGTTGGAAAAATTACGCCACGAGAAGAAGGACAATGAGTTCCGCTGGACACCGGAGGGCTTCACAGCCGGTAGGGGAAAGAATTATCAACCCGAAGACCTCAGGATCATCCGCACCTTCCGCTTCGAAGGCGAATCCAATCCCGACGATTCATCGATACTATATGTAATAGAAGCCAACGACGGCCTGGTGGGATATACCATCGATACCTACGGAGCCGCCAGTAGCCACGATGATGAAGAAGGATACGATAACTTTATCCGCAAGATACCCGTCGAAAACCGGGACGACCAATTGATATTCGAACTCTGATCACGAAAGAAAGAAACTGAGCTAAGTTTACTTCTACAAACACCACGTCCCTGCGTCCGGCGCAGGGATTTTCTATATAAAGATCCTCCTCCCCGAAAAGCTCTCCCTAAACTCCCGCGGCGTGCAGTTTTTCTTCTTGCGGAAGATGCGGTTGAAATTGGAGATATTGTTGAATCCGCAATGGTAAGCGATCTCCGCCACCGACTGCGTTGTATCGATCAGCAGCCGCGTAGCATGACCCAGTCGGATCTCTGTGAGACTATCTATAAAAGTATTACCCGTGCGTTGCTTGAAGAAGCGGCTGAAAGCCACCTCCGACATATTCGCCAGCTTCGCCACTTCACCCAAACCGATCGGCTTGTCGAAATTCTGGTTCATGTATTCAAACGTCTTCTCTATACGCCGGCTATTGTAACTATAGGGCTCGCTAATATTGAACGACACATCCGACAGCATCCGCATATTGCGCGAAGTAGATAGATCATGCAGAATGGACATCAGCTCTAGCACCGAATCAAACCCATTCTTCCGGCTCAACTCTACAATCCGCGGAGCCACCTGCATGGCCGTTTCGCGCGAGAACAAAATACCCCGCACCGATTTCTCGAACATCGTACGGATAAAGCTCAACTGGTTACGCCGCAGAAAACGTTCATCGAACAGGTCTTTGTGAAACTGGATGGTGATCTCCCGGATCTCCTGGCCCTTGCACCGGTGCGTAAACCAGGCATGCTGCAGATTAGGACCCACCAACACCAACTCTATATCATCGATCTCCTCGATATGATCACCGATCACCCGTTGCGCATACTTCGCATGCTGAATAAAGTTCAACTCAAACTCCTCATGGCAATGAAGCGGAAAATCGAACTCCTGCTTCACCCGGCTGAACAGCGTGAAACAATCACTCTGTGTAAGGGGAGTGATCTCCCGGAGTATCGTATTCTTCACATCCTTGCTCATAGATCAATGGAATAATTATTAGAATATGATCAAATATATACAAAGAAATGTAAATAAAGTACCACTATTTCGATAGAACACCAAGCACGACACAACATACTGGCATCAAGTAATTTGTAAGACATCGACCCACTATCGGAGGCAATATTCTTCTAAAAATCACCACAATTGGTTAAAATAATACTTGTTGTCGCTTAACCACAGTGATACATTTGAACAAACAATCTTGCTGTATGAGAAATAAAGTATTCCCCCGGATACTGCTATCATTTCTATTGTGCATATCCGCCATCTCCCTCACATTTGCCCAGCAAAAGACCATCACCGGTATCATCTCCGACCAGCATGGCACACCCCTCGGCAATGCAACCATCAAGGTGAAAGGTGGAAAAGCCACCGCCACCACCGACAACAACGGAGCGTTTAAGATCTCCGTACCGCCCTACACTAAATGGCTGGTCATCTCTTACGTAGGCATGCAGGCGCAGGAAATATCAGTCGAAGGAAAGACCAACATCCTCGCTTCCCTCACCGTAACCGACAACAAGCTCAATGAAGTAGTGGTCATCGGTTACGGAACCGCCAAACGCGCCAACGTAACCTCCGCCATCTCCTCCGTATCCGAGCGCGACCTCAAGAATATCCCCGTGGCCGGGGCCGACCAGGCCATCCAGGGTAAGGTAGCCGGTGTAACGGTATCGAGTAACGGTGGTCAGCCCGGCGGCGGCGTATCCGTGCGCGTTCGCGGCATCACCACCGTCAACGGCAACGATCCGCTATACGTGATCGACGGTGTGCCCATGGGTGGCACCGTGAGCAGCCTCGAACAGAATGTACTGGGAGGCGGCTCGGGCCAAACCGGCCAAAGCGTGCTCGCCACCCTCAACCCCTCAGACATCGCCTCTATAGATATCCTTAAAGACGCCTCCGCACAAGCCATCTATGGATCCCGTGCCGCCAACGGCGTCGTACTCATCAATACCAAACGTGGTAAAGCCGGCGAAGGAAAGATCAATTACGATATGTACTACGGTTGGCAGGCCATCCCCAAAAAACTGCCCATCATGAACCTCAGCGAGTTTGCACAGTACAGCAACTCCCTCGTCAATGAAGTAAGGGCAGCCGGCGATGGCATGGACAGCATCGGCGAATTCAAGAACCCCGAACTCCTCGGCGCCGGAACCGATTGGCAGGATGCCCTCTTCCGCACCGCCCTCGTACAAAATCACCAGTTGTCGTTCTCCGGCGGTCAAAACAAGACCAACTACTATTTCTCCGGCAACTATTTCAAACAGGACGGCATCGTGATCGGGTCCAACTTCGAAAGATATTCCTTGCGCTTCAACCTCGACCAGCAGGTGAAATCCTGGCTGCGCGCAGGCGTTAGCGCCAACCTCAGCCGCAGCAACCAGAAGATCGCACTCACCGATGGCTTCGATGCCGTTACATCGGTAGTCTTATACAATAGCCCCGCAGCGGTGGTGAAGGACTTTGATGGCAACTATGCAACAACAACCTCCATCGGCGGACAAACATTCGGCAATTCCCGCAACCCTGTAGCCCTGGCCGAACTCCGCGACGTGCGCAGCATCCAGTCCAAAGCCTACGGAAGCCTCTATGCCGATCTCAACATCATGAAAGGCCTCACCTTCCGCAACGAAGTCAACTACGACTTCAGCCTCAACAGCAGCAAGGCCTACCAGCCCTTTACCAAGAACACCACCACCAACGAGATCATCCTCAGCCCCAGCCACCTCCGCGAAGAAAGAGGCAACAGCTACTACTGGGCGCTGAAGAGCTATCTTACCTACAATGGCAACTTCGGCAAACACCAGGTCAACGCCACCGGTGGTCACGAAGCACAATACTCCAAATGGGATTATATACAAGCCTACCGCACTGCCCTCACGCTTAACCTGCCATCACTGGCAGCAGGAGCCGGCGGTAATGGATCCGGCGAACAAATAGGAGCAGGGGCAGGAGAGTGGAGCATGGAATCCTGGTTTGCCCGTCTTAACTATACCTTCGATGAGAAATATGCACTGAGTGCATCACTGCGCCGCGATGCCTCCTCGGCATTCGGTGAAGACAACCGCGCCGGTTACTTCCCCGCAGCATCCATCGCATGGACAGCCAGCAATGAAGCCTTCCTGCAAAACGTGAAATGGCTTAATTACCTCAAGCTGCGTGTGGGCACAGGCGCCGTGGGCGGACAAAACATCCAGGCCAATTCCTACACCACCAATATCCGCCTCATCACAGAAGGTCCCTTCGGACCTGGCGGCATCCCCCGCAACGTTGGCAATCCCAACCTCGGCTGGGAATCCATCATCACCTACAATGCCGGTATCGACGCATCGCTCTTCAACAGAAGGGTTGATCTCTCGGTAGACTATTACAAGAAAGTTACCAGCGACATGTTGCTGGCCACTCAGCTGGGCGACTTCTCGGGCTTGGGCGAACAAACCAACTCCAGTAACTGGAACGATATCTGGACACCCATCGCCAACGACGGCCAGATGACCAACACCGGCATCGATATCTCACTCACCACGCACAACATCGAAACCAAAAACCTGAACTGGCGCACCACCGTCACCTTCAGCCACTATAAGAATGTACTTAATTACCTCAATACGCCCGACGCCGCCATCACCGGCCGCGTAAAGACCGACTACTCCGGCAACGATCCAGTGGTAACACTTACCAAACAAGGTCTGCCCGTAGGCGCCTTCTACGGATACGTGACCAATGGCCTCTTCACCAGCATGGACCAACTGAATAATGGCACCAACTGGGGACTGCCCGTAGGCCAGAAGACCTACTATCTCGGCGATGTAATGTACAAAGACCTCGATGGCAACAAAGCGATCGACGATAAGGACGTAACCTTCTTAGGCAACCCCAACCCAAAGTTTACGCTTGGCTTGAGCAACACCGTTACCTATAAGAATTTCGACCTGAACCTTTTCATCTATAGCAGCGTAGGCGGAAAGATCTACAACATCGTACGCCGCCATACCGAAGCACTCACCAACCCTTGGAACAACCAGTCGCGGGATGTGCTCAACAGGTACACAGCCAGCAATACCACGGCATCGATCCCGAGGTACAACCCCTGGCACAACAACAACTTCCGCATATCCGACCGCTTCGTGGAAGATGGATCCTTCCTGCGCATACAAACCTTGTCGATCGGCTACAACCTGCCGAAGAACCTCATCGGCAAAGCAAAACTGTCCAGCGCACGCGTCTATGTATCGGCACAGAACCTCTACACCTTCACCGGTTATTCTGGCTACGATCCAGATCTGGGCTCACTCAACAACAACGTCACCCGCATGAACATCGATGACGGACACTATCCCAATCCCAGAACGATCACCGTAGGTGCCAACATAGAATTCTAATTGCCTTAAAAAGATTACTACCATGAAATCTAAACTCATCATATCGATACTCGCAGCCGGCTGCCTCATCAGCTCCTGCAAAAAATCATTCCTCGAGCATCCGTCCGAAACCAGTCCCACGCTCGACAACTATTACAACAACGCCGATGAAGTGAACGGCGCCACCGGCATCCTGTACAATTCCGTATGGGGCGATTGGTTCGATAAAGCCTTCATCGACGTAGGCGACGTCATGGGCGGCACACTGTACACGCGTGATGACAACTACAAGACCTTCTACAGTTTCAACGTACAAAGCACCGACGGACTCGTAGGCGCCACCTGGAAATCATGCTACAAAGCCGCCGGCAATGCCGCGGTACTCGTCAATACCTTCGAGCAAAAGGCCGATAAAGTAGGCAAGGCACCTTACCTTACATTAGGCATAGCCGAAGCCAGGTTCATACGTGGATTCGCCTATTTCTACATCGCCCGCGCCTTTGGCGATGCACCCATCGTGGAAGATCCCATCTCACTCACCGCACCGGGTAAATATGCAGTGCCACGTTATTTCCAGAAAGATGTACTGCGCTTCGCACTCGAAGACCTCCAGTTTGCCGAAGCCAACCTGCCCGATGCATCCTATCAGCCAGGCCGCGTAACCAAATACTCCGCCAAAGGGTTGATCGCTAAACTGTACCTGTACAGCAAAGAATACGACAAAGCCAAGGCAAAAGCCAAAGAGGTGATCGACTACGCCACCTCCTCCGGCACCATCGGCCTCATGGACGATTACCAGTACATGTTCACCACCTCCAAAGCCAACAACAACAAAGAATCCCTGTTTGCCCTGCAATGGCAGGCATCCATGAGCTGGAATGGCGGCAACCCGTACCAGCAATACCTCGGCCCGCAGCCGCTGCTGAAACCCAAGCCCACCACGGCCGACGGTTACTCCGCCTGCGTGCCCTCACTCGATATGCTGAATCCTGCCACCGGGTATGAAGCAGGCGACAAAAGACGCGATTGGTCGGTGATGGAACATGGCTTCACACGCACCGATTGGGTCAATGAAAACTTTCCCACCGGATTCATGTACGATACCACCACCGCACAAACGACCGACTTCAAGATCAAAACACCCACACGCTCCAATGTGCAGAAGTACATCGTAGGCCCCAAGCGCGAATCCGAGCCGGTGAACGGACCGCACACCAGCATGTGCACCTACATACTCCGCTATGCCGACGTACTGCTTATCTATGCCGAAGCCGTCATGGGCGCCAATGGATCCTCTACCGATGCCACAGCCCTGGCAGCCTTCAACGCCGTGCACACACGCGCCAAACTCACTCCGGTCACCAGCATCACCAAAGACCTGCTGCTGCATGAACGCAAAGTGGAATTTGCCTTCGAAGGCGATTACTGGTTCGATATCCAGCGACAAGGGTTCGACAAAGCCAAAGAGATGATCTCCAAACAGGAGCGCGGTTCCCTCAACGACAACGGAACGATCAACAGCCTCAAGGTCATCCTCAGTTCGGCCTCTCAGCTATTCCTGCCCGTACCACAGGCAGAAACAGTCGAAAACCCCAAACTGAAAGAGCCAGCCATCGCTTATTATTAATCACGATCGCAAAACCATCGACAAATGAACCCACTAATTAAACATATAGCGAAGATCATACTGCTGCCTGCCGTATGCGCCATCGTATTCACCGCCTGCGAGAAAGGCAAGGACGCCGGCCGCGCCAATCCCAAAGCCGATAAGCTCGATCCCACCAAAGCATCGGGCGGCACCGTGCTCACACTCACCGGCACCGACCTCGCCGAGATACGCTCCATCGTATTTGGCAACGGAAGCGTACCCGCACCCTTCAATCCCAATTTCAATACCGAGAACGCAGTCATCTTTCGCGTGCCCGATACCGCCAACGGCGGCGACCAGGACATCACCTTCACCAACGTAGATGGCAAAACCTTTAAAGTGCCCTTCTCCGTGGTCGCCTTACCCAAGGTATCCACCGCATACCCGGTCGACTTCCAGACAGGCTCTACCATCACCCTCACGGGCGGCAACCTGGAGAGCGTGAGCAAGGTATTGCTCGAAGGCACCACCGCCGAAGCCACCATCGTATCGAAAGAAAAGAAGAAACTGGTGATCACCATGCCCGCAGCAACGGTCAACACCTGCAAGCTCGTCATCACCAATACATCGGGCACCAGCACCACCACGCAGGTATTTACGAATGTGGATGCCGCATATGGAGTATTTAAAGATGCCCTGCACCCCGATTGGGAAGACTGGTCCTGGAGCCTCACCAATGCGCCCTTTACAGCCGATAAGATCACCGGCACCGCTTCCATGCAGGCAGCCTACAGCGGCGCCTGGGGAGGTATGCAGCTGCACGCAAAAGTAAAAGCCAACCTGGCACCTTATAAGTTCGTTACCTTCTGGATCAAAGGAGCCGATGTAGAAAAGAAATTCAAGTTCAACTTCAACTGGACCAACGACCAAACCGTAACCGTGCCACCCAATGTCTGGACCTACTACAAGTTCGACCTCAGCATCTTCAAAAATGCCGGCGTCGCCGAACTGGAAACCTTCGTGATGCAGATCAACGATGACCCAAAAACATTGTATTTTGATAATATCCTGCTGGTGAAGTAATTCGCAAGCGTCACAGTAGGCAAGATGCCATCTCAATCCGGTCAAGTGCGGAGATGGCATCACTTAAAAAAATACACATTATGAAACAGTTGTTCACGGGTACCTTGGGGCTGTTACTGGCATTCGCAACGCCGGCACAGGATCATCCGGCCGATCCGCAGGCTACTACAGAAACGGTTAACCTTTACCGCAACCTCAAAAAGCTGGCCGGCCAGGGCATCCTATTCGGCCACCAGGACGATCTCGCCTATGGAGTAGGATGGAAGTACGTCGAGGGGAAAAGTGATATAAAGGAAGTAACCGGCGATTATCCCGCCGTATATGGATGGGACCTCGGCGGCCTGGAAGTGAACAGCCCCAACAACCTCGATGGCATCCCTTTCAAAAAGATGCGCCAGTATATCCGCGAAGGATATGAAAGGGGAGGAGTGATCACCATCAGCTGGCATGCCCGCAGTCCGCTCGGCAAAGAGAAGGGCGCCTGGGATACTACCCATGGCACCGTCGCATCCATTTTACCCGGCGGCGATAGTCACATACTCTACAAAGAGTGGCTCGATAAAATAGCCGGCTTCCTGCTCTCGCTCAAAGGCAGCAAGGGCGAACTCATCCCCGTGCTCTTCAGGCCCTACCATGAGCTCACCGGCAACTGGTTCTGGTGGTGCCGCAACACCTGCACCGACTTTGAGTTCCAGACTCTCTGGCGCTTCACCTATTACTATTTGCAGCAGGAGAAAAAAGTACACAACCTCTTGTATGTCTACAACACCAGCGGCGACTTCAAGACCAAAGCAGAATTCCTGCAACGATATCCCGGCGATGAAATGGTCGATGTATTGAGCTTCGACGCCTACCAGTACGAGGATCCGCAAAAGAATGACTGGTTCGAAAAGAACACCTACCAGTTGTTAAAACAGGTCACCGAACTCGGCAAAGAAAAGAACAAGCTAACCGCCTTCAGCGAAACAGGCTACGAAGCCATCCCATACGCCAATTGGTGGACGCAAACCCTGCTCAACGCCATTGGCGACAACCCAATATCGTATGTACTCGTTTGGCGAAACCATGGCTATGCAGCATGGAACAAGAAGATGCACTACTATGCACCGTATAAAGGACAAACATCCGAAGCCGACTTCATCAAATTCTACCAACTGGACCGAACCCTGTTTGAAAAGGAAGTAGCAGCCAAAAAACTGTACAGCGACCTATGAAACTGACACTGCTCGACATCAGCATCATAGTCGCCTACCTGGCCACCATGGTGATCATCGGCTGGGCGCTGCGCAAAAAAGCCCGTACCAATAAAGAGAACTACCTCATGGGAGGTAAAAAACTTCCCTGGTACATGCTCGGCCTCAGCGACGCCTCCGACATGTTCGATATCAGCGGCACCATGTGGATGGTGGCCCTCTGCTTCGTATACGGCATGAAGAGTGTATGGATACCCTGGCTATGGCCCGTCTTCAACCAGGTGTTCATGATGATGTTCCTCTCCAAATGGCTGCGCCGCTCCAACGCCACCACCGGCGCCGAATGGCTCGCCACGCGCTTCGGCATCAGCGGCAAAGGCGTAAGAGGATCGCACAACATCACCGTGGCATTTGCCCTGCTCAGTTGCTTTGGCTTCCTGGCGTATGGGTTCATTGGCCTCGGCAAGTTCGTGGAGATCTTCATCCCTTTTCACCTCATACAGGATTATGTGCCCTTTGCCGTATCCAAAGAGTTTGTGCCCCATTTCTATGGCATCATCTTTACGCTCTTTGCCATGTTCTATTCCATACTCGGAGGTATGCACAGTATTGTATTGGGCGATGTGATCAAGTACTGCGTCATGACGGTGGCTTGTATTTCCATCGCCGTCATCGCCATGGTACACCTGCATGGCAACACACTCAACGTGCCCGCCGGCTGGGAAAACCCCTTCTTCAACTGGAAGCTCGATCTCGACTGGAGCCACATCATACCCGACGCCGGCAAAAAGATCACCGATGATGGCTACGGCCTCTTCGGCATCTTCTTCATGATGATGCTCTTTAAAGGCGTACTGGCGAGCCTCGCTGGGCCTGCTCCCAATTACGATATGCAGAAAGTGCTGTCGACCCGTTCACCACGCGACGCCTCTAAAATGAGCGGCTTTGTATCGATCATCTTATTGCCTATCCGGTATTCCATGATCATCGGGCTCACGGTACTGGCGCTCCTCTATTACCAGCAGCTCGACCTCGGCGACACCTCCAAAGGAACCGATTTCGAGAAAGTATTACCAGCCACCATCAACGCCTTTTTACCCGCCGGCATCCTCGGCCTCGTGTTGACCGGCCTGCTCGGCGCCTTCATGGGCACCTTCTCGGGCACCCTCAATGCGGCACAGGCTTATATCGTGAACGATATCTACCTCAAATACATCGATCCCGCCGCCCCCAACAAACGCGTCATCCTGATGAACTACGCCGCAGGTATCGTGGTGGTGATCATCGGCATCGTATTGGGATTCTTTACAAAGAGCGTGAACAGCATGCTCAACTGGATCGTGGGCGGACTTTATGGCGGATACATTGCCGCCAACATGCTCAAATGGTATTGGTGGCGCTTCAATGCCCACGGCTTTTTCTGGGGCATGACAAGCGGCATCGCAGCCGCCCTCATATTCCCCAGGGTGGTCGATGGCCTCGACCTCTATTACTGGCCCTGGCTGTTCGTGATATCACTGGCTGGATGCATCATTGGCACCTATACCGCACCGGCAACCGATATGGCGATCCTGAAAACCTTCTACCGTACGGTAAAACCCTGGGGATTCTGGCAGCCCGTGCATGCGCAAGTGGTAGCCGACGATCCTGGCTTCGTACCCAATAAGCGATGTAAGCTCGACATGTTCAATGTAGCACTCGGCATCATCGCACAATGCTGCCTCACACTGCTGCCCATGTTCATCGTGCTGTGGTTGAAATTACCCTTGCTGATCACTGTAGCGATATTGTCAGTGATCGTACTGATACTGAAAAGAACCTGGTGGGATAAACTGGAAGACTAGCCACCGCTATTCATGACCTTACAAAAGACAATTACAATGTATAAAGGATTTCTGAAAAGATTAGAGCACCTGGAAAGCAGTTACGAGCAATTGGTCCGTGTACCCAATGAACCGGTGGAATCCGACAATGGTATTTACAAGCGCTACAAAAATGCCGTGCTAACCCATCAGCATGCACCCATCTTCTGGCGCTACGACCTCAACTACGAGACCAATCCGCACCTCATGGAGCGCTTTGGCATCAATGCCGTGTTCAACGCCGGCGCTATCAAATGGAAAGGCAAATACCTGGTCATAGCAAGGGTAGAGGGACTGGATAGAAAATCCTTTTTCGCCGTGGCCGAAAGTGAGAACGGCATCGACAACTTCCGCTTCTGGGATTACCCCATCGTCATGCCCGAAACCCAGGTACCCGACACCAATGTCTATGATATGCGCGTAGTGCAGCACGAGGATGGTTGGATCTACGGCCTTTTCTGTACCGAAAGAAGAGATCCCCAGGCATCCGACGCCGATCAATCGGCCGCAATTGCCCAATGTGGCATCGCCCGCACCAAAGACCTCCGCAGCTGGGAACGCCTGCCCGACCTCAAAACACCTTCGCCCCAGCAACGCAATGTGGTGCTGCATCCGGAATTCGTGAACGGTCAGTACGCCTTTTATACCCGGCCACAAGATGGCTTCATCAACGCTGGCAGCGGCGGCGGTATCGGGTTCGGACTCAGCAAAACCATCGAACAGGCTGAGATCAGCGAAGAGATCGTCATCGATAAAAAACTCTATCATACGGTATACGAGGCCAAGAACGGACTGGGGCCCGAGCCCATCAAAACCCAACACGGCTGGCTGCACATGGCCCACGGCGTACGCAATACCGCAGCCGGTTTACGGTATGTACTCTACCTATTCATGACCGACCTCCACGACATCACCAAAGTCACCCACAAGCCTGGCGGCTATTTCATGGCACCGGAAGGCGAAGAAAGGGTAGGCGATGTATCCAACGTATTATTCTGTAATGGCTGGATCGCCGGCGAAGACGGAAAAGTATTCATCTACTACGCCTCTTCCGATACCCGCCTCCACGTGGCCACCACCACCATCGATCAACTCGTTGACTATGTCACCCATACGCCGCCCGATAAGTTACGGTCGGCCGCATCCGCCGAAACCCTCATTCAAATCATTGACGGAAATCAAACTTACCTTGACCACCAGAGCACAACATTGGTAAAGCAGACAATAATTCAAACAGGAGCAAGTGGTAAGCATTGATAATCAAGGGGCCTGGAGGAGCATTGTATTATGCCCTACAATACCGACTGATGTAAATCAAATTCTGGGTAGCAGCCCCCCAACACCGTAGTTGTACTTATGCGTTTCATTAATCCTGAATTATATTTACGCATGACAACGCCTGTTATACAGGAGGAGCCTGTACTTCAGCAGTTACAGCTATTCCGTACCGATGTAGAACAAGAATTCCATGCTATCCTTACCTGGTGGATGACACATACTGTAGATGAGCAGTATGGCGGCTTCTATGGAAGCATCGACCACCATAACGTGGTAGACATCCTGGCCCCCAAAGGGATCGTGCTCAACAGCCGCATCCTATGGACCTTTTCCGCCGCCTGGAATCAAACCCATCAGCAGCAGTACCTGACTATCGCAACAAGAGCATACGAATACATCGTTACCCATTTCATCGATGAGGAAATGGGTGGCGTGTATTGGACCGTCGACCATGCCGGCCACCCCTTCGATGTCGACAAGAAGATATATGCGCAGGCCTTTACCCTCTATGCGTTTTGCGAGTACTACAAAGCCACCCGCCGCGATTCGGTAAAGGACCGTGCCATCGAATTGTACAACCTCATCGAACGCTATAGCTACGATCGTGAACGGGAAGGTTATATAGAATCATTCGACCGGTCGTGGAATACACTCAACGACCTCCGTTTAAGCGCCAAAGACGCCAACGAGAAAAAGTCCATGAATACACACCTTCATGTACTGGAGGCCTACACAAACCTCTACCGCATCTGGCCCGAAGATGGACTTCGCCGCCAGATCACCCGCCTCATCCACAATTTCCTCAAGCACATCATACATCCCATCACATATCACCAGGTCCTTTTCTTCGATGAGGATTGGCATGCACGCAGCACCGTAGTATCTTTCGGCCACGACATCGAGACCTCCTGGCTGCTGGCAGAAGCAGCCCATATCATCTCCGATGGGGAGCTGATGATCCGGGTGAAGAAAATATCGGTGCAGATGGCCTATGCCGCCGGCAGGGGCGTCGATTTCGATGGAGGCATGTGGTACGAGCAGGACAGCGCAACCAACCTCTGGGTAAAGGAAAAACATTGGTGGCCGCAGGCCGAAGCGCTGGTAGGCTTCTTCAATGCCTGGCAAACTTCCGGCGACCGCAGTTTCCTCGATCGCACCTTCGCCTCCTGGGAATTCATCCGGGAAAACATCATCGACCGTGAGTTCGGCGAATGGCGCTGGGGCGTGCTCAATGAAGCCAATAGTTGCGACCGCACCGTCATGTCGTGGGAAGACAAGGCCGGCCTATGGAAATGCCCTTACCACAACGGCAGGGCTTGCATGGAGTTGCTGAAAAGAATTGATACCATCCTCAAAAAATAAAAGGGCAGGTGCTCACCTGCCCGCATTCACTTATTTCACCGGCACCAGGTGCTTCGCCCAGTCGGCCGGCAAGTCATTCTTAGTGAGGATCTTCAACGAAGGCTGATCCGGAGCCGCCATGGTAGTTGCAGCTGATGACTGCACCAGGCTCTCTTCCATAAAGTCTTTTTCCAGCTTATACATCGCTCCGGTAGCGGGATCAACGATCAAAAAACCGATCAAACCACCAATGAGCACGTTGCCGATGTACCAGCCATTCACCTTACATTCCAGATTCACCTTTTTCATATCATAGCCATCCAGCTTGTAGGTAACCGTGTACGATTCCTTACTGAAGAAGCCCGCACCGGATTTCAACTTCATCGTGGCCGGCGTACTGCCGGAGTAGACTTCAACGCCACGTTTGTTAACGATGGAAATGTTTGCTCCGCTGGGATTCGAATGAAAGGTAACCGGCCAGTTGCTTTTGCTTACAATGGAAGCGCAACCCGAAAGCGTAGCCGTAGCTACGAGAAGACCAAGTAGTGTAGGTAATGGTTTCATGTTCATAAACAATTAGGGGTGTCATCCCTAAGATACAAAAAGGCTCCCGTTATGGGAGCCTTTCGAATGTTGTATTATTTGTTAAAACCTTACTGTTTGATCACCTGCTGGTGATGCTTTACCGTTTCACCGGCAAGCTCCAGCGTGTATTGCCCCTTCGGTAAATGCTGCAGGTCGCCGATCACATACGTGTTCACACCCGCACCGGCACGCATCGAATAGGACTTCAGGAGTCTGCCACCCTGATCGTACAGGCGGATCTGTAAGTACTCTTCTTTCTGCAGTTTAAAGAAGATATTGAGGCTGCCCGCAAAAGGATTGGGACCTGCTTTAACAGCAAGCTGTTCGAGGTTCGAACGCAGCAGCAACACCTTGCTCAAAGTAGGCCGTCCGTCAAAATCCACCTGCTTGATGCGGTAGTAGTTGATGCCTGCACCCGGCGCCTCATCGGTGAAATCATAACTATTGGTAACACCACCTTTAGGCTGCACTTTACCAATGGTAACATAGTCAGCACCATTAGCACTCTTCTGCACCTCGAAATGGCTGTTGTTCTCTTCTTCGGCTGTCTTCCAGTTCAGGTACGATTTACCGTCCTTGATACGGCCGGTAAAGGAAACAAAATTCACCGGCAGGCTTACGAAGCCAAGAACACCGCTGAACTCCGACGTACTGCCCGCGCCGCTCGCATTTTCATAAGCGATCGCCGAGAACTTCGTAGTTGAAGTAATGGCAACGGGCAGACCTGCCAACGGAACTGTGAAGCTGAACTTGTTCTCGGTCCTGGTACCACCAGAGCCGGCGCCTTCCACAGTTTGATCATAAGTGCCGGTAGTTGCATCGTTATCAGCAAAACCATTCAGCGTACCACCTTCCTGCGCACGGAACACAAACACCGCCCCCTGACCAAAAGACCTGGTGAAACCACCCGGTAGCGGGTTATTGGGATGCAGCATGCCATCGGGAATATAGAACTCGATCACTGCATTCGGACTGGCAAAACCTTCAATCACCAGGTTGCTGCCCACCAGGTTAACCGTCGCCAGCACCGGTGCATTCAGCAGGTCATTGGCGCCCGCATCCACATCGCCGTTATCATTGACATTGACACCGCTGGGCTGAAAGCCGCCCACCAGGTCGATACCCAGAATGGTATTGTTGTAGATATAGTTACCGGCAAACTTATTACCGGTGCAGGAAGCGCCGCCGGTAGGCTCTAATACCTTGATACCACTTACTGTGTTGTTGAGGATAATATTCCTTTCCACCACATCATTCACTCCATCATGGTTGGTACCGAAATAGTTGTTACTTACGGCAAAACCAGCATCGGTAGCCTGCAGCTCGATACCATCACCCGTGTTGGGAATATTGACCGATAAGGAAGCATTGGCGCCAATCACATTCCCCATCACTGTATTATCATTCGTAGAAGCGTCGAAACCAAGGAAGCCCTCACTGGCGAAACGTACACCACCGGTAGTATTGCCGCTGAAAACGTTCTTCTCGAGCGCATCACTCACGCCATCGGCATTGGTACCGATCCTGTTCGAGAAAGCATTCAGCAATACCAACCCATATACATTGGGGGCAGCCACATCCGCACTGTTCACCCCTACGGTATTACCGGCAATGATATTGGTAGAAGAAACACCGGCCAGGAAGATCCCATACCGTCCGTTATTACCGATCAGGTTACCTTCTACGTTGTCACTGGTACCATTACCATCCGTACCGATCAACACCCTTTGGCAAAAAACGGTTGCCACGATACCATCGCGGTTATTACCAAAGCCGGTAGCACCGGTACCGGTGCCAACACCATTCTTGTTCAACCCGACAATATTACCCGACACTTTCGAGTCTTCGCAACGCCACAGCAGGATACCATCGGCATTGATGCCCGAACCGCTGGAAGAACCTACGACCAGGTTACCTTCATTGGCATCGCCCGTGCCGTCGCCATTGGTACCGATAAAGACGTTGGTAGCAGCAACAGTAGAACCAAAGTTGATGTTCACTTCCACACCGCCCGAGGCATTGCCCAGACCGGTGGCCAGGCCCGTACTGTCTGTCCCGATATAATTACCCCAAACATGCAGGTTATCGACCGCAACCGCACCTGGAGCCAGTCCCTGGATACCCACGCCGATCGCATTATAAATAGCCAAACCCGAGATAGTCACATTATCGGCATTTACGGTAATGGCATTACCACTGGTGCCTGCCGCATTCAGGTTGATCCTGATGGTTCTGCCGGCAATAGTGCCTGCAGCTGCACCCGGTTGGCTATAACCATTAATAGTCAAAGGTTGGGTGATCACCAGCGGAGCAGTAAGGTTAATGATACATTGCTGGTCCGTGGGGATATTAAATACGATATCATCAGGGCCCGGATTACCATTGGCATCGGCTACAGCCTGCGCCAGGGAACCTGCCCCGCTGGAATTCGTATTCGTAACCGTAAATGTGGCTGAAAAAGCAGATAAAGAAAACAGAGTACTGAACAGGAGGATAGCACAACTCCTTACGCTTGAGTAGAATTTAAGCATAGCTTATTTTTTGTGGTTGGAGATCCGGTTTAGCGAAGGAGATGGATTCAGTGGCTAAATAGGATAAAAGGAAGGGATTCCTTATGTGGGCTCTAATATAGAAACGTTCCCGGAATAATCATAACTATTCTCAAACATTAATTCTCCCGAAAATAGATAACCATCTGGATAGCAACACTCTACACAGAAATAAACAAACTTATTAACTAGCCATGAGCAAAATGGCCAGTATCAGCAGGCCCAGCGCAAGCAGCGAAACAAAAAAGGTAAGGCGGTTTCGGAACCGGCGTTGCAGCAGCGAAGCCTTGCGTTCGGGAAGAGAATTACCGGCCTGGGGAGCGCCGTAATTGGCAACCACAAAGGGTGGGGGACACGCAGCGGGTAAAATTCCCTGCAGATCATCGACCGTCCCTGCCTTAACCCATTCATTCAGGCCCTCGTACCAAACCGGCGTATCACGGTGAATAGCCTGGTTCTTCAATTCGGCACGACTAAATGGACCGTATTGGCGGGCGCCAACGAACAGGTAATACTTTTTCATAGGTTTAATGGTTAAGGTCGCAGCAGGCAAGCGAAACGATCCCGCTTATCTGTAAACGAAACTACCTGTCAACTATTATTTTACACCACATCCTATTTGCCTGAAACTGCCGGCAATTGCGGCTTTTTTGATCTGCATCAATGCACGTCACCAGTAGTAAATGGATACCCGTAGCAAAATAAAACTGCCCGCTCCCGGTTGCATCACCGGGGCGGGCAGTCAGGTAAACCAGGCGCATTAATCCTTAGGTACGGGAACAGCCGCAGTCGCCAGTCGTGCCCTTTCTTTGGAGATCCTTCTGCCCCGGAAGAAGAGGTAAAGATTGAAGAACAGGCTGATGCCCAGGTACACACAGTAGCCGCCGATCTTGGTACTCAATACTTCCAGCATCGTCCTGGGCGTATCTATGGTATGTATGATCTCCATCACCCAAAAAGCAAAGCCAAGGTTCAATAAATAAAAGCCGGTCTCGAACAACTTATTGGTGGCGATGGCGATCTCCGCTTTACCATTAAAAATGTCCAGCATAAAGACCTTACTATTCCTGAAGAGGATATGCGCCACATACCAGGTAAGCACGATCACAACAGGGAGGTAAATGAGGTAAGCCGTAAAATGGTAAGAAGTATTCATATAGATTATATTTTGGGGTTAACAATACGAAAGTGTTTATTACCGATAAAGTAGATAGCACCCATATTACAAAAGTGTATCAATGCGAGCGTAAGAATGATCCTGCCCGTCATGCTCACAATGCTCACCAGTAGCGCCGTCCAGCCGTTGATCGTATCCCAGCTCTGTAACATCAAAGCGGCATAGCCCAGGTTTAAGAGATAATACCCGGTAAGCAGGATACGGTTGATGAAATCGGTAAGCTGCTCATCCTGCTTCAGCAGGTTCAGTATAAACACACGGCCATTGCGGTAAAAGATAAAGCCTACACGCACCGTGATGATATATGTAATAAGCAGGTAGAGAATATACGCGAGGATGTTCATACCAGCTGTATTTAAAGGTGAAGTAGAAGAACTGTTTGCTGGAACAAAGATAGCATCTAATACTAAACTTTCAAATATTTCTGAAAGTTTATTTAACACGATAGGCAGGGGCGCTTGCAGAGAACCGCTTGTCCAGGACACCAGGCAGTATCCCCAACAACAATCAATAAATAACAGGTACCCGTAAAACAAAACGTTCCCGCCCCGAGGGGCAGGAACGTTACTACAATATCATCAAAATTACTTCGAAGAAGGTTTATTGTACCTGTCGGAGAGGTCGAGCAACTGAATACGCCTGAAGTCCACCGGCTGCCCTTCACTCTGCAAAGCGACAAAGCCGCTGCTCAGGATCTTCCCGTCCACCTTAATGGCCGGATCATACCGGTTAGCAACCGGTCCGCCTATCTGCGGCTTCGAATACTGCATCACCGTATCGCCGTTGATGATATGCGTGATCAGCGAATCCCCCAGCACGATCAGTTCCGCACTAACCCATTGGTCGCCATCATAGGTCTTCGATTTCGAATCGATGCAATGACGCGTATCCAGCTTGCCTTCATACACGATATGCGTACCGGGCGAGCACATATTGCCCGTTGTGCGGGGTTTGCCATCGCCCAGACCGCCGAGAAACTGCATCTCGATCGAAATGGGCCAGTCCTGCTCTTTAGGCATGGTACGCGGATCCTGCGAATGGTACATCACCCCGCTGTTGCGCAACGTATATCCTGGAGCTCCTTTTTGCAACGCACCTACAAAGCGGTATTCCAGCTTCAGGTGGTAGTAAGAGAAGGGAACTTTGTAGTACAAGTGGCCAAACTGATCATTGAAGTCGCCATACTGATCATATTTCACCCGGATCATACTGTCCTCCACCCGGAAAGTATTACCAAAGTTGACGCCCACATCATGGTGCTGGATCTTCACGAACCAGTCATCGATATCTTTTCCATTAAAGAGCGATATCCATTGATCATGGGAGGCAGTAGAAGATTTGGACGTTTTACAACCGGCGCAAACAATCAGGGCCAGACAGGCAGCGAAAAGCAGGGATTTCATATGTCGTTAATAATGTGTTGGCTAAAGATAAGCTTCCGGCGTGTATTGCGATCGTGCAAACGGTTGTTTTTCAACCTGCCGGTAAAAAGCCACATACAAAATCCCGGGATTCGCCTGCAAAACCGGGCCGCCCGCTGCTGCGTCCGGTTCTACTATTCGTTCGGCGCCACCGCTCCGGTCGACACCCAGGTCTTGAACTGCTTCACAAATTCTGCATGCGCCAATGGCGGCAGGGTTCTGCCATCGCCCGGCTTCCAACCCCATAGCACCAGCGCGTCTTTGGACACGTGATCGAGCAATTGCTGCAGCGTCTTATGTCCGTTTTGATTGGGATCTTTCAATTGCAAAGCCAGTTCCCGGGGCGAACGCCCTTCAAACACCATCGGCATATCGGCCGGGGGCAAATGCCAGGTGGGATTGCCCGGCGGCATATTCAGCCCGGGCGTATTGGCCACCTGGTGGCAATTGGAACATTTCAGCGCATACACACCCTTACCATCCACACCGCGGGTTACATTCATGGTATGCAGGTGACTGTCGTCACCCTGCAATGGTATGTCTCCATTGGGGTGACAGTTCATACACCGCGGGCTCATCAATACTTTATAGACAGCCTGGAAGGCAGCCTGCGAAATTGCACGCTCGCTACGCGCAGCATCATCCGCCGGCCGCACCGCTACGGCGGCCACGGAGAGGGCTCCTGCAATACAGAAAGTGAACAGGGCAGCCCGTGGCCGCCACCAGGTAGGTGAATTCGTTCTTTGCATAATCGTACATGCTTGGGTCAATGAATCAGATTGTCCTTAGCTCAGGTCTTCCGGTTTTACCGGCAGGTTCCTGATACGTTTGCCGGTGGCCGCAAACAAAGCATTCGCTACAGCCGGCGCCAGCGGTGGCACACCGGGCTCACCAGCGCCACCCATCTTTTCGGTACTCGGTACAATGAAAACTTCTATTGCCGGCGCTTCCTGCATCCGCACCATCTTGTAATCATGGAAATTGCCCTGGCGAACCCGGCCCTTATCCAAAGAGATATTGCCGTATAGAAAAGCGGTAAGCCCAAAGATGATCCCGCTCTCCATTTGCGCCGCTACACCATCAGGGTTCACCGCCAGCCCGCAGTCGATAGCACACACCACGCGATGTACCCGCACTTTACCTTTCTCTACACTCACTTCAGCCACCTGCGCCACCGCACTGCCAAACGAGTCATGCACGGCAATGCCGCGGAAATGACCTGCCGGCAAAGGAGTACCCCAGCCAGCTTTCTCAGCAGCGAGGTTCAAAGCCGACAACGGTCGCTTATGATCTTTCAACAACGTGCGGCGGTATTCTACAGGATCCTTGCCAGCCGAATGCGCCAGTTGATCGATCATCGTTTCCATCACAAAAGCAGTATGGGTGTGGCCCACCGATCGCCACCACAATACCGGTATCTTATTCTTGGGAGAATGTAATTCTATAAGATGATTGGGCACATGTCCCATATAAGGAGAATCATTAACGCCCTCGACGGAAGCACCATCGATACCATCCTTCACGCCCGCCTCGAAAGGAGTGCCAGCCAGGATCGATTGCCCCACGATGCTGTGATGCCAGGCAACCGGCATCTTGTCTTCGCCCAGACCCACCCGCACACGATGCAGGAAAGCCGGCCGGTAATAACCACCCCGGATATCATCTTCACGGGTCCACACAGTTTTAACGGCCTTGCCGCTGGCCTTGGCCACTTCCACCGCTTCCGACACAAAATCAGAAGCAGCCGTAGCCCGGCGACCAAAGCCGCCGCCCAGGAACATCGTATGCACTTCCACCTGCTCGGGTTTAAAGCCCAGGATCTTTGCCGCCGCACCCTGGTCGAGGCCCGGCATCTGTGTACCCGTCCATATTTCACATTTATCGTTGGCGATCTTAACAGTACAATTCAAAGGCTCCATACAGGCATGTGCCAGGTAGGGCAGGGTATACTCCACATCCACTTTGTCCGCAGCTTTGGACAAAGCATCCTGCGCATCACCGGCCTTGGCCGCCACAGCGCCACGTTGCTCCGTCAAGCCACGATAGGCAGCCCATTGACCGGGCGTATCGATCTGTAAGGAGGGTTCGATATCCCATTCTACCACCAGCGCCTCCCGGCCTTGTTTGGCAGCCCAGAAATGATCGGCGATCACCGCCACACCAGAAGGAACTGCTACCACTTGCCGCACACCGGCCACTG
This sequence comes from Paraflavitalea sp. CAU 1676, assembly GCF_029223285.1. Lineage (GTDB taxonomy): Bacteria > Bacteroidota > Bacteroidia > Chitinophagales > Chitinophagaceae > Paraflavitalea. Next base: position 388,676 of record NZ_JARHUJ010000003.1, read on the forward strand.
TTTTGGCCTTGGCCGCATCGAAACGCTTCAGCTGAGCACCGAACACCGGTGGCCGCGCAATAACGGCAGTCAGCAATCCCGGAAACTGAACATCCATGCCGAACCTGGCCTTGCCATTGATCTTTTCGGAGGTATCCAATCGCTTTACCCCTTTACCGATGTATTTCCATTCGCTCGCAGGCTTCAACGGCACATTGGCAGGAGGAGGTATTTTAGCAGCCGCATCGGCCAGCTCACCGTAACTCAGTTTCTTATCATTATAGATCACGTATCCATCAGCCGTACTGCAGGCTTCGGGAGCAACGCCCCATTGTTGCGCGGCAGCAGCTACCATCACAGCCCGCGCCGTAGCGCCAGCCTGGCGATAGCGGTCAAACTCCGACCAGGTAGTGGACGACCCGCCCGTGATCTGGATACCGAACATCGTATGGTAATAAGGTTGCGCAGGAGGCGCATGCCCTACCTTGATCTTATTCCAGTCGCAATCCAGTTCATCGGCAATGAGCATCGGCAGGGTAGTCCACACCCCTTGCCCCATCTCCACATGCGCCAGAATGATATGTACTGAATTGTCCCTGCCAATACCGAGGTAGGCATTGGGAGCGAAAGCAACAGCAGAGTCGGCACCAGCGGCTTCCGCAGCACCCAGGGCGCCCAGCATGCCCATGCGTTTAGCCCCGGCCGATACGAAGAATGGAATGAGCAAGCCACCGGCAAAGGTGGTAGTCGTTTGCAGGAATTTTCTCCTGCTTACAGTAGATGGGTTGTTCATGATTTACCTCCTTCGCGTTGAATTTTAGCAGCAAGATGGATCGCTTTGCGGATGCGCGGATAAGTACCGCAACGACACACGTTACCACTCATCGCGCGATCGATGTCTTCATCCGTTGGATCGGGTTTTTCGCGTAACAGGACCGCCGCCGACATCAGCTGGCCGCTTTGGCAATAACCACATTGCAGCACATCTTCCTGCAGCCAGGCTTGCTGTAAAGGATGCGTGAGATCCGTCGAAAGTCCTTCAACGGTCGTGATCTGCTGGTTGGCAGCACGCGAAACCGGCGTTACACAGCTGCGAACAGCCTCACCATTTAAATGAACCGTGCAGGCGCCGCATTGAGCCATGCCGCATCCAAACTTGGTGCCGGTTAAACCCAGCATATCTCTCAACACCCATAACAAAGGCATCTGGGGACTCGCATCAACCGAGTAAGGTTGATTATTAATGTGGAGTTTGATCATATTTAGCAGTTGTAACCTTAAAGTTACACTTATTCCAAACCCTCCTGATTACAATATTCAATGCAACACTTGCAGAATTCAAACAAGCCAAAGCAGTAAAAAAATTTGGCAAAGCACATTAATTTTCGTATATCAGAATACATCAAAAACACGCTGGCAGCCACTTTCAGCCTGCATGCACTACTTAATAAAATATACGTAACTTTAAATCAGTTCTTTTCCCTCACGTAAAAACAAGCCATATGAATCTCCTGCAACGCTTCGAACACTGGGGTGATACGCATCATCCACAATGGGTAGATATTGTACGCATAGCACTGGGCGCATTCCTCGTATGGCGGGGAATAGTATTCATAGAAAACATGGGCGCCGAATTGGGGCGCATATCTAATTATATATCCTCGGGTTCTTTCTTCCTGCTTTCTCTGGGCCATCTTATCGTTTTCGCCCACCTGCTGGGCGGCGTATTGATCATGCTGGGCGTACTGACCCGTTTCGCCTGCCTCATTCAGATACCGATCCTGATCGGCGCCATCATCTTTGCCGGCACACCCGGCGGATTGTGGACACCGGCTACCACCATCATACTCGCACTCATAGTGTTGGGATTATTGGTGTACTTCCTCGCAGCCGGCAATGGCCGTTTCTCGTTCGATAGTTACATGAACGCTACCAGCAAGTAGATCAGCCGGCACCTGCCGGCTGTTAAAAGATCGGATCAACAGAAAAATAGAAGGCCTGCGATAAGTGTTATCGCGCGCCAGGGCAAAGTTTTATCCCGTAGCGCTGATGGAAAAGGAGCAGGGCTGCTCCAGCGGCAGGGTTACTTCAAAAGCGGTGTGCTCAACACCCTTCCGCATCACTTCAATATTGCCATGAAGGGCTTCTACCAGTTTGTGGGTGATGAACAACCCCAAACCATTACCCTCCATATTGATGCCCGTACGCACATGCTGGTACGGATGAAAGTACTTACGTAATTGCTCGGCCGGAAAACCACCACCATCGTTGATCACCACCAGCTGCCAGCGATCCGTTTCCTGCAGGTGTACGGTGATGACCACTTCACAGCCTGCACGCACAAACTTGATGGCATTGTGTACGAGATTATTGGCGATCTGCCGAAGCTTTACCTGGTCGCAATACACCACGGCAGGCATCCCACTATCAACCAGCAACCGGATATGCGTATGCTCGGCCCTGGCCGTATACTGGAATTCCTCCACCACCTGCTTCATAAAAGACCTTATCTCCAGGGGTTCCACGATCAGTTCATCTTTCTTGCCATGCTCGAGTCGGGAATATTCAAGCAGGTTCGACAATAAGCGGCGATAACCATTGCACCCGCTCTTGATATGGCCGATAAGCTGTTCGGAACTCACTTTCGCTTTTGCCAGCCGCTCCTTGTTGGCGAGGTAGCCCACCATGCCTTCGATCGGATTGAACCCGCTTTTGATCTCATGCACAAAATCACGGATGAAGTTTTTCTTTTGATCATTGGCATGCAAGGCCCGCACCATCTGCTGCTCGAGAGATTCCTGGCTGGCCTCCATGTCGGCCACCATACGCTGGCTCATGTAAATAAATCCGCCAAAGAACAAGCCGGTCATAGCCATCCAGAACAACATCATGATAGAAGCATAAGTATCCTTACCAAATACAATGGCAAAATAACCACCTACCACATACAGCCCTGCAAAAAGCACCCAGGTGGCGGCGCGATGCCGCCGGCTGCGGTTCAACACGATCACCACAGCCATCAATACACTCTCGAGCAAACTACCGGCAAGGATCACTGGCTTCTGGATCAGGAGATACAACAGCGGGCCTGCAATTACATTGAGGAGAATAATAATGACTGCCAGCAGATTGATGCTTCGGCAGGCAATTAACTTTCCTGGTGAACCGGCGGCGCCGGCACTCACCAAAGATTCCCAAAAGGTTTTGACTTTTTTCATCAGGCGATACAATGGGATATTTGAGCGATTGCTGTTCAGGTAACCATCGGAGTCAACCGAAATGGCAGAACAACTGATTCCTGATACGGCTAATACTGGCAAAAAGGGAAGGTTATGGGCGAGAGGCTTATCACAAAGTGATACACGAATATAAATAAATAATCAAAACTGCCAAAGTATGGCCCCGCTCTTGCCCGTGAACCCAAACCAGCAACAACCCGCTCCCGCCTGCTTTCCTGCTTCATACGCACCTAACGGATTGTGGGTTAATCTCCACCTGCCCGCAACAGTACGCAAAACACACGCAAAAAATCATGTAAAACAGGGATAGGCACGACGCTGGTTATTTCGTCAATTGCACCCATTAACCTTATCCGCCTTCCGGGCACAAGGAAAACCCTGCCATCTGCCGCCCGATTCATTCCCCCTGCTTGCGTGTCATTAGAAAACCGGTCAAACGGCCCTTCCGTACGTATCGTGCGGAGGCAAGCCGTATGCCCGCAAACCATGAAAATCAAACATACACAAACAGTAAACGAAACAGCATGAACCAGATCAACCTCGCCATCACGGGCGTATCCTCCTTTGTGGCAGAGCCCATCAGCATCCACCAATGGGCCAGCGATTATAAAGTGCCCGACAGGCAGGAGGCAGGTAAATACCTCGACGGCAAAATGGTAGAAAAGATACTCGGCATCAAATCCAAAAGCTGGGCGCCCGATGTATTCAAAGATCCGCAGATCGTGATCAACACCACCAAAGAAGCCATGAGAAGAGCCAACGTAGAACCGGGCGATATCGATGCCGCCATCATCGTCACCTGCTCCCCCTTCATGGTCCAGCTCGACCAGGATGCATTCCTGTTATACAAAGAGATCGGACTAAAAGATCACATCGTGCCGGTATTGCTCGGCGCCGGTTGCGCAGGGTTTGCCCGCGCCATGGCGCTCGCCGCACAAATGAATGCCAGAACGACCCTGCTGATCTCGTATAGCCTCAGCAGTTTGTACACACAAACAGCAGTATACAAAAACAACGTGCAGAACCCTTATGGCAAATCACTGTGGATGTCGGCAGCCCTCTTCTCGGATGGGGTATCTGCCGTGGTGCTGAAGCGCACTGAAGCCGCCACAGGATTCTCTTTCTACTCCAGAGATTCCATCAAGTTCGGAGAGGAAGCCGGTTTCGACGACCCGCTGATACATTATACCGGCAGCGGCGCCTGGGCGCCTCCCGGCACCGAGGAATGCGAAGCATTATCCTGCTTTGCCATGTCGGGACCCAAGATAAAAGAATATTATATCAAGGGAATGACGCTTAATCACGAACAGCTACAGGCCATAGAACCCGGTTACCTCGGCCGTGTAAAGAAAATATATACCCACCAGGCAAGCCCCATGCTCACCAATGCATTCCTTGAAACCCTCATCAAAGACCATGGCATCAGCCGCGATAAAATGGGCATCAATGTAGTGAAGTATGGTAACCTGGTAAGTACGAGCACCATCAAATTGCTCGACGACGACCTGCAATCGGGCATATTGCAATCGGGAGATAGTATCTGTATATCGGTAGTAGGCGCAGGGCCCGAAAGAGGAGCGTTCATCATACCGGTAGTGCCGGCAGCTTAAAAAATTCCATACTGAACGGGCTGGCAGATCATGTCCGTTCAGTATGTCTTATCATATCAGGCCCCCTGGTAAGCCTGCCACAACTTCACCGCTTCCACCGCTTCCCGCACATCATGCACCCTCAGCATATGGGCGCCTTTCAGTAAGCTGATCGTATTGATCACCGTAGTACCATTTAAAGCCTCATCAGCGGTAACACCCAGTGTTTTCCAGATGGTACGTTTACGCGAAAGCCCCACCAGCACAGGCCGCTCCAGCACATTCAACACCTCCAACTGTTTTAGAAGCGCCAGGTTCTGCACACTGTTTTTGCCAAAGCCAAAACCCGGATCCAGGATAATGTCCTTGATACCCGCCTTACGGCACAACGCTACCTGGTGTATGAACCAATCGAGCACCTCAAGCCCGATATGCTCATAAACGAACTCCTCGCGCAAGGTATCGAGCGTACCCTTCATATGCATCAGCACATAGGGAACCTGCAGTTTCGCCACCGTATCGATCATCGCGGCATCGATACTGCCGGCACTCACATCATTCACGATAGAAGCACCAGCAGCCACCGCCTCGGCCGCTACACGCGCCTGGAAGGTATCGATAGAAATAGGGATATCGGGAAACCTGGCATGAATGGCCGCAATGGCACCCGTTACCCGCGCCAGCTCCACCTCAACAGGCACCCGCTCACTGCCGGGCCGCGTACTCTGACCGCCAATATCCAGGATGTCCGCGCCATCATCGATCATACGCTCAGCCTGCCGCAATACATCCTCATCGCCAACACGGCTGCCGGCATAGAAAGAATCGGGTGTCACATTCAGGATACCCATCACCAGCGGTTTATCCACGACCAGCAAACGGCCTTTGCAATTCAGTGTAAACATTTAATCTTTGTTCGCTATTTTTGACGCCTTAAAGATAACAAGAAGCAGCATACAAGCCTCTGGCAAAGCGCATTATGAGCAATACCATACAACAATACGACGCGGCAATACAATCCTGCAGGGATATCTTCCTCAAAAAAACCAAAGATTACGGAACATCTTGGCGGGTATTGAGGCCCATCTCCATCGTGGACCAGATCTTCATCAAGGCCCAGCGCATCCGCACTATCCAGGAAAAAAAGACACAGAAGATAGGAGACGATATCGCCGGCGAATTCAAAGGCATGGTCAATTATGGCGTCATTGGGTTAATACAGCTCGAATTGCAGAAAAGCACGGCGGAAGACCTGCCGGTGGCAGAAGTAGAAAGATTGTATTCGGAGAAGATCGCTTTTACCAAAGCAACGATGCTCGATAAGAACCACGACTACGGAGAAGCCTGGCGCGAAATGAGCCAGGAAAGCTTTGCCGACCTCATCCTGGTAAAACTGTTGCGCATCCGCCAGATACTGGCCAACGACGGCAAAACCCTCATCAGCGAGGGAATCGATGCCAACTATGTTGACATCATCAACTATTCCGTATTCGCCCTCATACTTATCGAAGAAGGAAAACACAAGGGATAAAGCGGTCAACCATCACGATACTTACAATTTGAGAGCTGTAATCACCAGCTCTTTTTTATTGCGTGAAACCGGCACCTGGTGCCCGTTGTCGAGCAACAGGTAGCCGCCATCTTCCTTAACCCAACTCTTCACAAAACGCCGGTTCACGAGGTGCGATTGATGACACCGGAAGAACCCGTAATCCCGCAGCAACTCTTCATATTCAAAGATGGGACGCGAAGAGGTGAGCTTTTCCCCGTCGGAGAGAAAGATAGCAGTATAGTTGTTCGATGATTCACACCGTACGATCTCGGCCGTACGGATAAAACGGGTTTCCCGCAAGGTGGTAATGGCAATACGATGCTCTTCTTTACCGGCCTGCAGCAATTGCAGCAGGTTCTCCAGCTGCAGGTTCTTTTGCTTGTCCCGCACCCGCACCCAGACCCGGCCAACCGCCGCCTGTAGCTCATCGATGTTGACGGGCTTCAGCAAGTAATCGACCGCCGCAAAACGCACAGCCTGCACCGCATACTGATCATAAGCCGTTACAAAGATCACCTCGCATACCTGCGCGGGCAGTTCCTTCAACAGATCGAAGCCGCTTTTCCCCGGCATTTGAATGTCGAGGAAAAGCAGGTCGGGCCGGTGTTGCAGCAAAAGCTGTTTGCCGTCTGTCGCATTGAGCGCCGTGTCCACTACCTCCACGCCCGCACAATAGGTCTTCAGCAATTGTTCCAGGTTGATCAGGTTGTTCTTCTCATCGTCGATCAAAATAGCCTTCAGGTTCATGCCAGCCAGTTTTTAAAAAGGATTGTTACCGTAGAGCCCGGTTGGGCCACACCGTTTATAGACAACACGATCTGCTCACTGCCGGCCATCTCATTGAAAAGCCGTATCCGGTCGCGCGTAAGCTTCAAACCAAAGCCATTGACCGGCTGTTGCGCATCGAAACCGGCACCGTTGTCGGTGATGCGGATCGTCAGGTCTCTGCCCTGCGATAGCACATCGATACGCACCTTGCCTTTATCCCCTAAGTTGGAAATACCATGCTTCACCGCATTCTCCACCAGGGGCTGCAGCAGGAGGGAAGGTACGTCAACGTTCGCAAGCGGGAAATCGGGATCCCAATGAATAGCATATTCAAAATTAAAGCGCAGCTTTTCCAGCCTCAGGTATGTATCGATCGTTTGTAATTCCCGCTGCAGGGGGATCAGTGGTCGTTCACTATCCGCCAGCGATTGCCGCACCAGGCTGCCAAAATCGGCCAGGTATTGATTGGCCCCTTTGATATCGTTGTTGTTGATGAGCCCCTGGATAGAGGAGAGGGCATTGAAAGTAAAATGAGGGTTCAGTTGCGCATACACCGACTTCAAACCCTGCTCGGCCCGTTCTTTTTTCTCCTGCTCGGCAAGGGTGCGCCGGCGTTGCCGGCGCAATGTAAATCCAAGAACAATGAACCCCATAAAGGCCAGCAACAACAAAGCGCCGATGGCCTTGAACCACCAGGTCTGGTACCAGGCAGCCTGTACCCTGAAAGGGAAGGCCAGCACCAGGTCGGGCAGTCTTTTATAGCGCACTTCCAGCACCTGGTCGCCAGGTTCTGGATGTTCGATCCAGATATAGCTGTTGGGCGCTTTGTTGCCTGTCCAATTTATAACCGTCCGGCCATTGCGGAGAAGGCGGTATTCAAAAACATTCTTTTTATACACCATGGCGCGCAACTGGAAAATAAGGCCGCTTTCATTGGGCGGCACGATCCACTGATTAGGCGTCCGGGCCGCCGTATCCAGTTTTTCCCCTTCCGAAGGCCCCATCAGCGTCGACAATAAACTTTCGCCCATCGGATTGTCAGACGAATGGCTCAGCATCATCGCAGTGTATTGATTTACGGTATAAACACCGCTGAGCAGGGGCCTGGCAGCCACCCACCGCACTACCGAAGTAATGAATGGCGCCGCTGCCCCCTTGCGCCTTAATTCTACCGATAGATAGTTACCAAATTGGGTAGAAAAACCTCCCAGGACCCCAAACTTGGCGCGGAAGAAATTCAATTGAAAGTTGGCCTCCACGAATGTCGTTACCTCGCCCCAGGGCTTGATCACTTTGGTACCATTTTCCACCACCCGGAACTCATACAAAGCTGCATTATTACTGAAGATGCCCGGCGCCAGGAAATATACATCCCCGGAGTCGTAAGTATACAATTGCTGCCCGCTGGTGGTCAATTGCGATCGAAAACGATAATCGCTGAAAGAAACATCAAAGGGCGTATTGCCCGTATGGCGGCTGATGCCATAATTAGGAAGCGCACTGATAATAACCGGCACCGAATCGGATCCGTCACCGAGGTAAGTAGTAGAGTAATTATCCCAGGCCGGTTCGCCGGAGTCGGAAGCACTGAATTTGAAACCAACCTGCGCCGGAGTCATTAACCAGCTGCAGAATAATACTATAAGGAGGATGATCTTTTTCATAGCGGTTTTTGCCAGAATAGGGCGGGGTTATTCGTGTTATAAAATTGGTACGTGGTGCCGCTGGGCGCCTTGGTGTTGGATCGGCTATCCGGTTTTTGTTTGAAGTAATCCAGCGGCATTAATTGGATGTACTGAATGGTTTTGCCAGCGGCAGGGCGTTCCATATCATACGCACTATTCACCGGGCACTGCAGCATGTAAAGGTTCTTCGCCATGTACTGGTATAGGTATTGTTCTTTGGTGGCCGACACCCGGTGGTTCCAGTTGGCCGTCGGATTCAGGATCAGCGGCCTGCCGGCAATCAATCGCTCCCGCACTTCATCGATGCCCAGCAACACTCCTTGTTCATTCATCACATAAGCATCCTGCGTAGGATCGGTCCATACCCATTTCTGCAGCGAAGGCACCCATACTACATTGATGACATGGCAATCGGGATCGACACCCAAACTGTCCTTCGGCAGGCAGGTCACCAGGCGCGACGCAAAACCCATCGACAGGTAACATTCGTTCAGCACGGTTGCAAGGCCCCTGCAATTTAAGCCCCGGCCTTCTTTCCGGCAAACACCGATCAGGTCCATCGCATTCTTCACAGGCGGGTTCTCGTGATTACCATCGTGCGGAATGAGTTCGTGCACCCAGTGCAACAAGTTCAGCACCTTCGAAACATCGCTACCCGCCCCGGCGATAGAGTCGAGGCGAAAACCCTTCCGCAAAGCTACCAACTGGCTATCGCTCGCCGGCTGAAAGGTAAAAGCAGGTAGTGGCCGCTGATCATGAAGATCGTAAGCCGCTCCACGTCGGAGAATGTACAGATAGTCGCCCGTTGCCCGCAAAGGCTGCAGCAATTGTGCAAACCGCGGTTCCTTGCGCAGTACGTCGAGGTCAGCATCTTTCATCATATGCGAATAATTCACATACCCTGCCCGGATGGCCTGCTCCAGTTGATCCAGGGCCGGCTTTTTTTGCCCCAGCAAAGCGTAAGCGCAACTTAAATTATAGTGGCCATTGGCCAGATGTTGTTTGTACGCGCGCCGCGAAACGTCGGGCTGCGAAGCATACCGTGTAATAAAACTGTCCAGTACACGATGATACCGGTTCACATCACGCTGTTCGTACAATTGCACAAACAGTTTTTGCTGTTGTCCGGCATAAACGGCAAATTCTCCCTGCCCGGGCTCCTGCGCTTTCAGGGCTGGGCCGGCGATCAAACATAAGAGCAGCCAGATAATGATCCTTTTACATATCATATGCGTTGGGGTTTGGTGAAGGAATAATTCATTGACCCCTGCAAATTGTTCAATTTAAAAAGGCGCGGGGAACCCGTTGTGAATAGGGTAGGCGCCATTGTGAATCATGACGCCCCCTTTTTGAATTACCCATTTGGCAGCCCGCAAATTATCCCGTAACCCTTATCTTGCAGTCCTTACAAGTCATCTGCTCTATTATGAAATACTTCCTCAACGTAGCCAGGATCATCGTAGGCGTACTCTTTATCTTTTCCGGACTGGTCAAGGCCAACGACCCGCTCGGATTGAGTTATAAAATGCAGGAGTTCTTCGAGATCTGGGGCTGGGGTTTCCTGGACAATTATACCCTGGCATTTTCGATCGCGATGAATGCCTTCGAGATCATTGCCGGTGTAGCCATATTGGTAGGATGGCAGATGCGCTTGTTCAGCTGGCTGCTCCTGCTGTTGATTGTGTTTTTCACCTTCCTCACCGGGTACGCCCTGTTCTCGGGTAAAGTAAGGGAATGCGGCTGCTTTGGCGATTGCATCCCCCTCACGGCCGATCAGTCGTTTATGAAAGACATCTTCCTGCTGGTACTCATCGGGGTCATCTTCCTCTACCGGAACAAGATCAAATCGGCCGTACCTGTTCGGGCCAGTATCGTGGTACTGTTCTTTACCACCATATTCTCATTCGCCCTGCAGTGGTACGTGTTGCAGCACCTGCCCATCGTAGACTGCCTGCCTTACAAGAAAGGCAATAACATCACCGAAAAGATGAAAGTGCCTGCCGGCGCCATACCCGACAGTACCGTTATCAGTTTCGTCTATAACAAGGAAGGAAAAGAGCTGGAGTTCACCGCCGATAAATTCCCCGATGACTTCGACGACTCTCTGTATAAGTTTGTGAAGCGATATGATAAGGTAGTCCGTAAAGGTAATGCCACCCCGAAGATCAAGGACTTTGCCCTGCAAACCTTTTACCAGAACGATACCACGCAGGCCCTGCTGCACGAAGACCGCTACCAGCTTTACCTCTTCCTCAAGAACGACTATAACAAAGGCAACTGGCCGCAGGTCCTGGAAACCATCCTGCAAAGCGCCACCCAAAAGAATATCCGCGGATTCCTCGTAACCAGCATTCCCATAGAGGAAATATTCAGCGACAAAGCGCCCGCGGTCTTCAGCCAGTTATTACCGCTGCGTTGCGATCCGGTGGCCATTAAAACAGCCGCCCGCGCCAACCCAACGCTTTTCCTCGTAAAGAACGGCACCATTCTCCACAAATGGAGCTATGCCGACCTCGAGAAAGCGCTGCCGGTCGTATTGACACTGCCCGCCAACGCCGCCGCAACCGCCGCAGCCGACACAACAACACCAGCCACCAAACAATAACCCAACTGCTTGATCAAGTACTTCACCAAACGAATGCTCTACGGACTCCTGGTAATGCTGGGCGTGGTAGTGCTGGTATTCTTCCTGTTCCAGGGCTTTGGCGATCCGTCGCGGCTCATCCTGGGGCAAAGCGCCGATGCCGCCACCCGCGATAACATCCGCAAGGAGCTGTACCTCGATCAGCCAGTTTGGAAACAGTTTGGCCTTTACCTCAACGACGTATCACCCATAGCTATCCATACACGACAGGAAATAAAGAAGAAACAGCTCAAGGGCTGGTTTGTGGGAGGGGATACTAAGCTGGGATTGAAAATACCTTACCTGCGGCGTTCGTATCAAACCAAGAAAGATGTGTGGCAGGTGCTGATGGAAGCGCTGCCGGGCACCTTCGTACTCGCGCTGGCTGCCATACTCATCGCTATTGCCCTGGGCATCCCCCTGGGCGTCATCGCAGCCGTGAAAAAAGATACCTGGATGGATACCTCCGCCATCTTCACCAGCGTACTGGGCATTTCGGCGCCTTCCTTCTTCATGGGCATCATCATCGCCTATGTGTTCGGGTTTCTGCTCAGTGATGTAACCGGACTCAATATGACCGGCACCCTGTTCGACAATACACCGCCCGGCTGGCACCGCGAACTGCAGTTGAAGAACCTGATACTGCCGGCGTTCACACTCGGCATCAGACCACTGGCCATCATTACACAGCTCACCCGTGGCTCCATGCTCGATGTACTGAACCAGGATTATATCCGGACGGCCTATGCAAAAGGATTATCGAAGAGAACGGTCATCTGGAAACATGCACTGCGCAATGCGCTCAACCCGGTCATCACTGCCATCACCGGATGGTTTGCCGAACTATTGGCAGGCGCCTTCTTTGTGGAGTATATCTTTGGCTGGAAGGGGATCGGCAAAGTGACGGTAGACGCGCTCGAAAAACTTGACTTCCCCGTGGTAATGGGATCGGTACTCATCACCTCGTTTTTCTTCATTCTCGTCAATATCCTCGCCGATATACTCTATGGCGTGGTGGATCCACGCGTAAGGCTGCAATAATTCCCATGCTGCGCATAAGGGTTATCCGGGGTTGAAGTGTTATAGCTGAAAGGCCATTCGCCACCCGGATGAAACCAGTTGTACATGCCATGTTGTCTTTGTCACTGCTCCTCTCTGTAACCGCTGGTGCACAGATCATAAAAACTATTGCCGGTACGCCCGGCGTGCAGGGCAATACCGGTAATGGAGTTCCGGCTGTAGATGCCGTATTTCACGGACCTTATTCCATGGCTACAGATGATGCGGGCAATATCTACCTGGCCGACTATGCGCTGATCAGGAAGATAGATAAGAACGGCATTATCCGTACGATTGCCGGTACCGGCGTGCCTGGTAATAGCGGCGATGGGGGATTGGCTATCGCTGCGAAGGTGGATGCTGGTTGCATTGCCGTTGACAAAGCAGGGAATATTTATTTTACCGGTGGGGTCAATGGTGTAATACGGAAAATAGCTCCTTCGGGTATCATCACTACCATCGCCGGCAATGGTAGTGTGGGGTTTAGTGGTGATGGCGGGCCGGCCACAGCCGCTCAACTGTCGCCGGGGCATATGGTGGTGGATGATGCGGGCAATATCTATGTATCGGATTATCATAATGGTCGCATCAGGAAGATCAATACAGCTGGCATCATTACCACCATCGCCGGCAATGGCGTGAGGGACACAGGTGACGAAACCGGACCAGCCACCACTATTCCCATCATTCCTTATGGATTGGCCCTTGATATTTCAGGGAACTTATATGTGTCGGACAACAATAGCCGTGTACGAAAGATCGATAAGGCTGGCATCATTACTACAATTGCCGGCGCTGGCATCCATGGGTACCGTGGCGATGGCGGTCCTGCTACGGAAGCATGGCTCAATGTGCCCCTTGGAATAGACGTGGACGAAGCCGGCAATATATATATTGCAGATGCAGCAAACCACCGGATCAGGATGATCAATACGGCAGGTATCATCAGTACCATTGCCGGTACCGGTGTAGAAGGACATCGTGGGGATGGCGGGCAGGCTGTGGCAGCTCAAATTTCCTATCCTGTTGATGTAGTGGTAGACAGGGATGAAGCGGTATATTTTCCAGACTATGATTATTTTACCCTTCGTAAGGTCAGTGCCTGCCCATTTATGCTTAAACCATCACTTACGATCGCCCCCTCCATGCTTAGTCCCTGTTCAGGCCTTCCTGTTACGTTTACAGCAAGCCTTATCAACGGAGGCAATGCCCCCTGCTACCAATGGAAAGTAAATGGCATCAATACCGGCACCAATAGTTCCCGGTTTGTAACCAATACGCTGAAGGATGGCGATGTGGTAAGTTGTATGCTGGCAGACAGCATTGATTGTGTCATCCCAGCATTCTCAAACAGCCTGCACATGCACGTCCGGACTTCTCCCACGATCGTATTGAATCCAGAAGTAACTATTCTTCCTGGACAAACAGCGACTTTAAAGCCTGGCATCACCGGTGTCATCAATGCCTGGCAGTGGACACCTGCCACCCGGTTGAGCGATCCTGCGATTGCCAATCCCGTAGCATCGCCGCTTACCACCACTACCTACCAGCTAAAAGTAATGTCTGATGAAGGATGTGAAGCGACAGCGCAAACGACGGTAATAGTGTACCGAAAAATACAAATGCCCACAGCCTTTACGCCCAACGGGGACTATAAAAATGAGCTATTCAAAATACCTGCGGGCACTACCTTCTCGCTCAAAAGTTTTACTATCTACAACAGGTGGGGAGAATTGGTTTTCAGAACAAACAATGTCCAGCAGGGGTGGGATGGAACACAAAAGGGAGTACCTGCCAATGCCGGCTTGTATGTGTATGCCATTGTAGGATCAGACCAGCAAAAGGAGGTGGTCTTCAGAGGCACTGTATTACTGATAAAATAGGATTACCTGATCACCACTTCTTTCACGGTGTTTTCACCCAGTACCTCGTTCACACGTTGTACGATGCTGTCTTTTTGGTAAAGCAATTCCTGCTTGAGGGCTGCAACATTGGTAGTAATGTATAAAGTGCTGCCGTAGATCTGAATTTTGTCGGTGTATTTGGCGATGGTCTTCCCCATGATCTTTTCCCATACGTCCTCGATCTGCAAAGCCTGCATAGATCCTTTGATGCGCGGATTCCGCATAAAATGTTTCAACGCATCACTCATTGAATATTCGCCCATGGGGTGCAAGTTAGTAAGAAATCGGCTACAACTTAAAGCGGGGATCGTTTTGCTGATAGGAATTCTGCCCGATAATAGAAAGGATCAGATCGCGGGGGCCATATTGCGGTCGCACGCAACTGATCAGGTTGTAGCCCGTTTCGCTCACCATCCATTCACGCGGGCACAACAACAGGCTGCTTTGCCGCGGCATCCTTTCCATTTCCAATGATTTTTTTAGTAGTTCGAGGGCATACAAACGCAGACCTTCTTTGTTGGCACTGATGGCCCCCGATTCTCCCGCTTCGTCCGAAGTATATGAAAAAAAAGCAACGCGGGGGTCGGTCGTCTCTTCCAGAAACGCAATAAGCGACTCAAGTGAATTAGTCATAAGCAATCGTCCTTTACCTGTATTCAATATACGTTTTTGCCGTCATAGTTAGACGGGTAAATCTACTTTTTCACTTCGATTTTTTACAGAATTATAGGCAAACCACCTGGTATGTATCGGTGAGATCGGAGAAATGGCGGTTGATCCTTTCTTCGTGGGTGTCGGTAATAAACAATTGGCCTTCGTTTTCCAAACAAACCTGCGACAGCAGGTTGTGCATGCGGTGTTCGTCGAGCTTCTCGAACACATCATCCAACAGCAGGAGGGGAGCAAACCCTTTGGCAGTCTTTAAGGCTTCAAACTCAGCCAGTTTGAGGGCAAACAACAAACTCTTTCGTTGCCCCTGCGAAGCGATCTGCTTAAAAGATTGCTGCTGAAAACGGATATCCAGATCGTCTTTGTGGATACCCGCAGTGGTTCTTTGCAACAAAATATCTTTTTCCCGGAAACGGAAAAACAGGTCAGCAAAGGAATACTGCAACAACTGGCTCTCGTACAGGATATCCAATTGCTCCTCCACGCCGGCGATCTGGTGGTAATATTTTTGAACGGAGGGAATGAATCCGGTCAGGAAATCCTTACGGCGATTGAAAACATAACTGCCGTAATGAACAAGCTGCTGGTCATATACATCGAGTAAACCCGTATCCTGTACTTTCCGGTCGGCGAGCGATTTCAGGAAACTATTGCGTTGTTGCAGCACGCGGTTGTAATCGATCAGTTGCAGCAGGTAGGTGGCATCCAGTTGCGACAACAAGGCGTCGAGGAAACGTCTTCGCTCTTCGCTACCACCGGTGATGATCTGGATATCGTCGGGCGCAATGATCACACAGGGCAGTTTACCGATATGCTGCGCCAGCTTCTCATAGGGCTCGTCATTAACGAGGAACTCCTTTTTACCCGTTTCCCGCAAAATACACACAACTTTCAGCGGCTCGCCCTGCACTGTAAAACGCGCCTCGATGCGAAAGCCGGCCGCACCGCGCAGCACATTCTGTCCGTCGCTGCGCGCAAAATAACTTTTCGTGAAACAGCAATAGTAAATTGCATCGAGCAGGTTGGTTTTGCCAACCCCGTTCTTGCCGGCAATACCAACAATACGGTGATCGAAAAGGAAAGAGGAATAGGAGTAGTTCTTGAATTGAACCAGCGATATGGAATCCAGCTTTAACAAGGCTGCAATATACACCCGAAAATCTAATGCATCCGGTCGCCCCGCACTTCCAGCTGCGTGATGATGTCGGCCTCGTAGTTCAGCCACTCCTGCCAGCGTTTACGCACAATGGCTTTCTCAATATAGGTTTCGGACAGCTCTATGAAGAGATGGTAATGTCCGGCTTCGCTTTCCATGAACCGGCGGTAGAATTTGCGCAGGTAAGGATCTTCCAACCCTTCGCTCAGTCGTTTGAAACGTTCGCAGCTGCGCGCCTCGATGAGGGCAAAGATGAGCAGCTTATCCAGGAAACGTTCTTCGGGCGAACCGCCCTTCTTTTCAAACTTCATCAGCTCGTTCACATACATGTCGCGGCGCTGTCGGCCCAGTTTCAAACCGCGCTTGTCCAGTTCGGCCAGCACCAGCCTGAAGTGACCCCATTCTTCCGTAACGATCGGCGACAGTTCCCGCACCAGTTTATCCTTTTCACTGTATCGCTGAATGAGAGAAATGCAACTGGTCGCAGCCTTCTGCTCGCAATACGCATGATCGGTAAGGATATCTTCGAGCGAGATCTCGGCCAGGTTTACCCACCGTGGATCGGTGGGCAGCTGCAAACCGAGAATATTCTTAACATCATTCGTTTCCATGCGCGCAAGTTAAAGAAAACCAGTCAACGGTCATCGCCCGGCCACTCACCGCCTGCGGGGATCGGCATTGGTAGCACCACCGGCCCCGTAGCCGGTCACCCGTAAAAAAAGCAGTAGCTTCGGGGTCGCAAATCCGATCATGAAAGAATCATTTCTCCATAAAAAGCTGGAAGAACGAAAAGCTGAACAGGCATACCGTACCCTGCGGCTGCCCGACGGCAAAGCCGATTTCTGTTCCAACGATTATCTCGGTATCATACACCAGGGGTTGATCGAAGCCAATACCACCGCTGCTGCCACACCTTTATTACATGGATCGGGAGGGTCGCGACTGCTGGCAGGCAATTACAGCAGGATAGAACAACTGGAGAAAATGCTGGCCACCTTCCATGAGGCGCCGGCCGGCCTGGCCTTTAACTCGGGCTACGACGCTAACCTTGGCTTATTGAGCTGTGTACCCCAGCGGGGCGATACCGTACTCTACGATACCCTGAGCCATGCTTCCCTGCGCGATGGTCTGCGGCTCAGTTTCGCCCAGGCATTTGCCTTTGAACACAACGACCTGCACGCGCTGGAGAAAAGATTACAGGCAGCCACCGGTAATATCTTTGTCGTGACCGAGTCGGTATTTTCAATGGATGGCGACCAGGCGCCCCTGGAGGCCATGGTGCGTTTGTGTAAGCAATATGAAGCAAACCTTATCGTAGACGAAGCCCATGCCACCGGCGTGATCGGCGAGCAAGGCGAAGGATTGGTGCAACACCTCGGCCTGCAGCAGGCCTGCTTTGCGCGTATCCATACTTTTGGTAAAGCGGTAGGCTGCCATGGGGCCGTTATTTTGGGCAGCGAAACCTTGCGACAGTTCCTCATCAACTTTTCCCGGCCCTTCATCTATACCACAGCCCTGCCCGAAAGCAGCGTGGCGGCGATCCAGACAGCCTATGGCCTGTTTCCCGCTATGCACAGCGCCCGCAAGCAATTGCAGCAACTGGTACAGTTGTTTCAGCAGGCATCCCTTCCATTCGAAAAGCTACGGTCCGACACGCCCATTCAGGTGGTCATCATACCCGGCAACGACCAGGTAAAGGCCATAGCAGGCCGGTTACAGGCTGCACACCTCGATGTGAGGCCCATCCTGTATCCTACGGTGCCAAAGGGGAGCGAAAGGTTAAGGATCGTACTGCATGCATTCAATACCGTCGACGAAGTCAATCAACTCATTCACCTCCTCACTGCTTCTGCTTCGCCGGCTCATTGACATAATAGGTCTCATTGGGTCCGATACCTTCCACCTGCAGGACGCAGGCTTCATTGAACCATTCATAATGCGGCTGATCCGCTTTGATGATGATAAAACTGCCAGGCCCGTACATAGTAACATTGCCCGTGGTATCCCATCGGTCACCCAGGCCCACGTGGGCAGTACCCTTGATCACGGTAACAAAAATATCTCCATTGTGAATATGTGGCAAGCCCCTATAGCCGGCGGGGAAAGTGCCGCGCTCTACGAAAAATCCGGGCTGATTGCGCATGCCTACCAGGTAAGTGTTCACCCGGCCGCTGGGCAGTGTAGTATCTCTGGCGTCGGGTACGATCATCGCAGCATCGGGAACTGCGGGAGCAGCGAGTTTTGCATTTTCGTGTGCGGCCTGGTCATTACAGGCCAGCCATGGAATGAGGAGCAATGCCATGACATGACAAGCTGATTTTTTCATAGCAAAACAATTTGAGGTGAGGAATATGAAAAGAACTACCTAAAAGGTACGAAAAAATCAGGGAATCAGTATGCGAACGGGAGGGCCGGCAGGAGAGGGGCCGCACAAAAGAAGGGCAAAGGCGCTACGAAAGCCGCAGGCACCGGCAGTCTTAATAGTACCCACCACAGCACTTTACAAAACCTGCGGTAGCTACCCGATCATGATGCAGGTTTGGTAATGCGTCGTTAGGGAATTTGCAATAAACAATAGCGCTGGCCCCGGGATGAAGGGCAGGCAATACAGGAACATTCCCGGAATAATGAACGATTCCAGGTCGGTTGTCAATGAAAGTAGTTGGAAGAAATGCAGGCTGTTAAACCACCAGTCCAATCACGAACAGGCAGCAAACAAGTGTAACACCGGCAAACTGTTTCAGGCGGAAGATTCTGTTGGAGTTTTTAGTAGACCTTTTCATTTGTTAAGGGAGTTTGGGTTGGGAAATTGGATGTGTACTGCAAGGTAATGCAGCACATCAACAATAGCAAACAAGTAAACGGATAAATTATAATAATAATTGTGCAGCCTATACCCCTAACAGTGAGCTACTTGTCAAACCATAAAAAGAGCCGGCCTCTGGAGAGACCGGCTCGTTAACGACGGATTTAGCAACCTATGACCTATTTAGACAAAGAGTAAGATCAAACAACACCTGGAGAGAAATGAACCGGCCCTACGGAGGCCGGTATTCAGACGACCATGTAGCCGTCCGGCTTCATAAAGGCTGTTGATTAAAAAACGACGACTGTTTAAATGTTCCCTCAAACTATATTGTAAAATTGCACCCTAATCGCTTGCCACACAATACAATTTTGTGGTATTACCAGTTCGTGTTACTTTTAAACGATTTCTATAACCCCATCCGGTAGCAGTATGAAACTCGTTCCCTTTTTAATATCCGCAGCAGTGACAACAGGCCTGGTGATCGCCCTGAGCGTGCCGCTCGGCAGCGCCCCGCCGTTTGGTAGCTTTCTCAGTCCGCAGGAAGGGTTCTGGCAAAATGCCGAACCGGTGAATGAAGATTACAACGCCACCCTGCACCTGCCCCAGTTAAAGGAAAAGGCCGAAGTCTATTTCGACGACCGGATGGTACCCCACGTATTTGCCCAGAACGATGAAGACCTGTATTTTATACAGGGTTACCTCCATGCAAAGTTCAGGCTGTGGCAGATGGAATTCCAGACCCATGCCGCCGCCGGCCGCCTCAGCGAGATCGTAGGCGCCGGAGCCGATAGCGTGATCCTCAATTTCGATCGCAACATGCGCCGCCTCGGCATGGTATACGCCGCCAAAAACTCACTGCAGGTAATGGAAAGCGATACCACCACCAAAAAGATCATCGACGCTTACACCGCCGGTGCCAACGCTTACATCGATCAGATCACCCCGGCCAACCTGCCGCTCGAATACCGCCTGCTCAATTACCGGCCCGAGCATTGGAGCAACCTCAAAACAGCCCTGTTCCTGAAATACATGAGCTACGACCTCACCGGGTCCGAGAACGATATCGAATACACCAATGCGAAAGCGGTGCTGAGCCGGGAACTCTTCGACAAGTTCTATCCGGCATCACCCGATTCGCTCGATCCCATAGTGCCGCGCGGCACCGTCTTTCAGCCACCCTTGTTTCAGCCGGTAGCACCCGCAGCAGCCGACTCGCTGTATTTTCAATGGAAAGACAGCGCCGCCATCTACGCCGTCCATAAACCTGATAAAGACAATGGCAGCAACAACTGGGCAGTGAGCGGACAAAAAACCCAAAGCGGCCGTCCGATACTCTGTAATGATCCCCACCTGGGATTATCATTACCTTCTCTCTGGTTCGAGATGCAATTGCATACGCCGCAGTCCAACGCATATGGCGCCAGCTTTCCCGGCTCGCCCGCCATCATCATTGGCTTCACCGATCAGATCGCCTGGGGCGTTACCAATGCCAGCCGCGACGTAAAAGACTATTTCGCGATCCAGTTTAAGGACGATACCCGCCAGGAATACTGGTTCGATAGTGCCTGGAAACCTTCGCAGATCACTGTTGAAGAGATCAAAGTGAAAGGAGCCCCCATGGTAAAAGATACCGTAGCCTATACCGTTTTTGGACCTGTACAATACGATGCCTCCTTCAATGGATGGGGCCGCGCCACCACACCCACCAACCTGGCGGTAAAATGGCAGGCGCATAAAGGTTCTAATGAACTGTTGACCTTCTACCAGCTTAACCGGGCAGGTAATTACAACGACTACCTAAACGCCATAAAACATTTCACCTGTCCCGCGCAAAACTTCGTCTTTGCGAGCAAGAACAATGAAGTGGCCATCTGGCAGCAGGGTAAGTTTCCCGCCAAATGGAAAGAGCAGGGCGCCTTCATCATGCCGGGTACCGATAGCAGCTATGATTGGAAACCCGATATCGAACCCGCCGAGAACCCACACGTATCTCCGGGCGCCGATTTCGTAGCCAGTGCCAACCAGTTGCCTACCGACACTACCTATCCCTACTACCAGAATGGGGGATACGACCTGTACCGCGGCTACCTCATCAACCATCGCCTGCGTGCAATGAACGGCATTACGGTGGAGGAGATGAAACAATTGCAAACAGAGAACTACAATATACTCGCCCAGCTCGCCCGTCCGGTGATGCTCAGGAACATCAAAACCGACCAGCTCAGTCCTGAAGAGCGTGAATACCTCAACTCCGTTACGGCCTGGAACCTGCGAAATGATGCAACCGAGCAGGGCGCCACCGTTTTCGACGTATGGTTCAAGACCCTCGAGTCGGAAGTGTGGAGCGATGAACTCGCAGCAGCCCCCCAGCCAACACTGGTACCGGAGTCTTATACACTGGTAGAAGCGCTGATCAGGGATTCCGCTTTTGCGCCGGTCGATAATATCAATACGGCCGACAAAGAAACGGTGGCTGATGTAATAACGACAGCCTTTAAGAAAAGCGTCCCCGTACTGAAGCGTGCAGAATCGGAAGGTAAACTGACCTGGGGTAAATACAAGGATACCGGTATCCGGCACCTGCTGCGACAGATAGCCCCGCTGAGCCGCCTGCACCTGAATACCGGCGGAGGCGACAATATCATCAATGCCACCAAACAATACCATGGCCCCAGCTGGCGCATGGTCGTGCACCTCACCGATAAAACCGAAGCCTGGGGCGTATATCCCGGCGGTCAGCAAGGCAATCCCGGCAGTAAGTATTATGATAATTTCGTTGACCAATGGGCCAAAGGCGAATACAACAAACTGTGGTTGATGGCCGAGGGCGACGAGAAAACGGCTCAGGTGAAATATACCATGACCTTTGAAAAATAGATAACCCACCACCAACGTTGAGACGCGGCAACGAAACGGCAAGCGAATACACGTAGAAAAAAAGAACACATGAAATTCACAGTTTCCATCATACTCACTGTACTCTTAGCCTTTGCAGCCGGCCTTTACCTGCCCTGGTGGAGCCTGGCACTGGCAGCATTCATTGTAGCCCTGGCTATCCCCATGAAGCCCTGGCAAAACGGCCTCGCCGGATTTACCGGGTTGCTGATCCTTTGGGGCGGACTCGCTTGCTGGATCGATATGGCCAATCAGCACATCCTCTCCAGGAAGATCGCGCAGGTGCTTCCACTTGGTGGATCACCAATAGTACTCATCCTTGTCACCGCCCTCGTAGGCGCACTCGTGGCCGGCTCGGCCGCATTAACCGGTAGCTACGCGAGGAAGAAATAGTTATTGCAGTAGGCCTAAGCCTGGCTTCAGTTTCTGGGAAAACCAGCAATTCCCCTCCCTTACTTTTTCTTCCAGCACTTCAGCAAGCCGTCGAAATCCGATTCTACCAGTAGGTAGCTGTCCGGAATTTCATCGCCCCAGCTACAATACGTAACAATGCGGGTGCCTGTAGGCAGTACCCCGAGCTGCCTGTTCAGATAATAGCTGTAGTAGTCGTATAGCTCCTTCGAGTAAGCTATCGAATCGTCGATCCTTTCCTGGTGCGACAGGTTCTCGAAAAATGCATTGTAGAAATAGAAGTGGTCATAAGCACGCAGATCAAGCTGTGTAAAATTGCAGTGATGGAATTGCACGTTGGTTAACCCAAGCCGGTCACGCACGATAGTAGCCTGCCACACCAGGTACTCCCTTTGTTCTACGCCATAAAACATAGCCGAAGGTTTGTAATGGGCGCCAGCCAGACAAAACTTACCCACGCCGCTGCCTATATCCAGGATCTTTACGCCCACTTCCTGGGCCAGGAACTGAACTGCTTTGCCGGCCACCTGCAAGGGCGACCAGTGCAAAGCGTCCAGTTTTTGTATAGGGTGGGGAAAAAGGTTTCTAAAAGTCGCCTCATTTCCAAGGCAATTATTTAAATGTTCTGTTTTTTGCGGCATGTCGGATAGCATAACAGGCAACTTAGGGGTGTAAGGAGATAGCATTTAGATCTTGATCCAGAACTTCAGCAGCGTGCCTACATGCGACTCTGCCAGGCAATAACCGGGAGGCACCCTGTCTTCGATCGTATGGAAAGTAGCCAGCCTGGTTCCCGCAGGCATGGCTTCCAGTTTCTTATATAAATTCCTGTTGTAATAGTTATACAGCGCCGTCGAAAAAGTGATGGAATGATCGATCTTGTCGGTTTCGGTCAGGTGTTCGTAAAAGGAATTGTAGAAATAGAAATGATCATACCGGTTAAAGTCGAGGTGAGTGAAATTGCCACAACTGAATTCTACATTCTGCAGGCGAAGTATCTCTTTGGCAGATTTGGCATGACTTACCAGATCGGCTCTCTGTTCAATACCATAGAAACGCGAACCGGGGTGATGGAAAGCGCCTGTGAGGCAGAATTTACCGACACCGCTGCCAATGTCCAAAACCCTCGAGCCCGCCGCCGGCGAAAGGAACTGCGCTACTTTTTGCGCAATCTCCAGCGGTGTCCAATGCCTGCTGGCCAGTTGCCGGATGGACAAAGGGTACAAATGATGGAACTGCTCGTCCGATTGATGCCAGAATAAACCGGGCGTACGGGCGCCAAAGCTTGAAAAGGAAGTCTTCAATGAATCCATGCCACAAAACTACCAGACTCATGATCAGTATGATGCACACCAATATCACCGCAAAATGTGACATTTATCAATATTTTAAAAAGTACCTTTGACTTTCCTTATGAGTATCAGCGGCATATTTCCCATTGAAAAATGGAACTTCAAAAGTCAGTCTATCATGGCCAACCTGCCAGAGAGCGACCTGGCCATACTGCTTGCTCACCAAAGCGAACAGGTTTACCACAAGGGCGAGGTGATATTCCGGGAAGGCGGATACCCATCCGGCATCTTCTTTATCAGAAAAGGAAAAGTCAAGAAATACAAACTCGCGGGAGATGGCGGCCAACAGATCATTTACGTAGCCAATACCGGCGAGCTGTTGGGCTATCATGCAGTGCTGGAAGGAGAAAGGTATCCGGATTCGGCAGCATCGCTGGAAGAGAGCACCATTCAGTTTATTCCTAAAGAGGATTTCCTGTTGACATTACAACAATCTACCATCTTAAGCGGTAGACTACTCAAAGCGCTCAGCCATGAATTCTCAGTCATGGTCAACAGCATCACCTCATTTTCCCAACAGTCGGTAAGGGAGAGACTTGCCCTGCAGTTGGTGGTGTTGCGGGAAAAATATAAAGTAGATTCCCTTCCCGGCTCAATCGTTGAGATCAATTTATCACGGGAAGACCTGGCCAACCTCGTTGGCACCACGCGCGAGTCCATAGTCCGCATGCTGAGCGAGTTCCGGGAAGCAGGTATACTCGATACCAAAGGTCGAAAGATCGTTGTGCGCGATGTAGTGGCCCTGGTTCAGATAGCTAATTACAAATAGGCCGGCTACTACGGTTATGTACAATTTTGTTAAATCTTACATAACCGGTCCAACTTATTCAGCGACAAGGAGAGAAAGCGGTTATTTTCGCAGCACAACTGCGGCTATGACAAAAACTGTACTTCTATTACCCCTCCTGTTGCTGTCAACTATCGCATCACTGGCCGGCCGTGTGTCCGGCACCGTCAAGAACCAACAGGGAGAAAATTTACCGTATGCCTCTGTGTTTGTCAAGGGTACCACCACCGGTACCACCACAAACAGCCAGGGCAGCTACTTTCTCGATCTTGCGCCCGGCCAATACACCCTCGTGTGCCAGTATGTGGGCTATGCCAAAATAGAAAAGGCCATCACCGTTACCAATGCCGCCCTCACCGTTCATTTTGAACTGAGCGTTCAGCAAACCTCCATGAAGGAAGTGGTGGTGCGCGCCAATGCCGAAGATCCCGCCTACGAGATCATCCGCAATGCCATCAAAAAGAAAAAAGAATACGTATCACCGCTCGACTCCTTTACCTGCGAGGCCTATATCAAAACCCTGGTCAAAACCCGCAAAGTGCCCAACAAGGTGCTCGGTCAGAAGATCAAAGAAGAAGACAAAAAGGAGATGGGGGTCGACTCGGTCGGCAAAGGCATTATCCACCTCTCCGAATCGCTCACGAAGATCGCCTTCAAGAAACCCAACAAGATCAAACTGGAAGTACTTTCCGGCCGCGAAAGCGGTTCCAGTGGTTATGGGTTCAACTTTCCTACGTTCATCAATTTCTACAACGACAACGTAAACGTACTCACCTCACAGCTCAATCCCCGGGGGTTTGTATCGCCCATAGCCGATGCAGCCTTCAGCTTTTATGCCTATAAATACCTCGGTTCATTTTGGGAAGATGGAAAAGAGATCAACCAGATACAGGTCATCTCCCGCCGCAACTATGAACCGCTCTTCAACGGTACCATCAATATCACCGAAGGCGATTGGCGCATACACAGCCTCGAGCTGTTGCTCACGAAGAAATCGCAGCTGGAGATCCTCGATACCATGCGCATCAAACAAATTCATGTGCCCGTATCGCCCAACGTATGGCAAACCAAAGACCAGGTGGTGTATTTCACCTTCAACATCATGGGCTTCGATGCCGTAGGCAACTTCCTCAACGTATATAATAAGTATGAGGTGACCCCCACCTTCAACAAGAAGTATTTCAACAATGTGGTCATCAAGTACGATACTGCCGTCAACAAAAGGTCCAAGCACTATTGGGATTCCATCCGCCCCGTGCAGCTGGAGCTGGAAGAAGTAAAGGATTATAAGGTCAAGGACAGCCTGCGCGAATACCGGCGCGATTCGGTGTGGACTAAGGCCTATACCGATTCCATGCGCCGCAAACAGGGTAAGGTGACCTTCATGAAAGTGTTTTACAACGGCTTTACCCGTCGTAATTACAAGGCCGATCGCCCCATGAGCTTTACCTGGAAGCCGCTGATACAGGGCATCCAGTACAATACCGTGGAAGGACTGGCGCTGAATGCCGAAGCAACCCTGCAACGATCGTTCCCCAAAACAAGGCAACAGATCAGCCTGACGCCCCATGTGCGATATGGCTTCAGTAACCAGCACCTCAATGCCTGGGCTACCCTCCAATACTGGAAACGAAGTTTTACCTGGGAAGAGGATGGCGGCACCACCAGTCGCTCGGTGTGGTCGCTGGCCGGCGGTAAACGGGTGAGCCAGTTCAACCAGGATAATCCCATCACGCCGCTCATGAACAGCGTCTACACCCTGTTCGTGCGCCGCAATTACATGAAGATCTATGAGAACTATTTCGGTAAGCTCACGTTCAACAAGCGGTTCGATAGCGACCTCCGCATAACCGCCGATCTGCTGTATGAAGACCGTATACCGATCGACAATACCACCGACTTTTCCATCTTCAAGGATAAGGACAAGGTCTTTACCCCCAACTATCCCTATGAGCAGCTCGACGAGCAGTTTACCAAACACCAGGCCCTGATAGCCAGCATCGGCGTACAGTTTCAACCAGGCCAGCGGTACATTCAATATCCCAATAACAAATTCCCCATCGGATCCAAATACCCAACCTTTGCCGTATCGTATAAGAAAGGGATCGACAACCTGCTCGGCAGCGATGTGGACTTCGATAAGTGGACATTCTCAGTTTGGGACAATATGAACTTCAAGCTGCGCGGGGCCATGAGCTATCGGCTCGGCATCGGCGGATTTATCAACGACAGTAAAGTGCCCATCCAGGACTACCAGCATTTCAATGGCAATCAACTGATCTTCGCCAGCAAATACCTGAATAGTTTTCAACTGGCGCCTTACTATGCCAACAGTACCACGGCATCGTTCTATGCAGTAGGGCACCTCGAACACCATTTCAACGGATTCCTCACCAACAAGATCCCCTTGTTCAAACGCCTCAACTGGCACCTCGTGGGCGGCGGCAATGCCTTCTTCGTGAATAAGAACAACAACTATGTGGAGGTATTCGGCGGACTGGAGAACATCTTCAAGCTGATCCGGGTGGATGTCGTAGCATCGTATTTAAACGGCAACAAAGGGCAGGTAGGCCTGCGTATTGGCCTGGGCGGCCTCTTGGGCAGCGCGATCCAATTACCGCAATAAAATGGCTCCAGATGGCTAATAGAGTAAACCTGGTCCTGCGGTTAAGGGACAGGGCAGGTTTACCTTATTCCAGAACGGGTCCCAACAAGTTCAACTCCGTTACAGTTTGACAGGCTGTCCCGTTACTAAACGTACCGACTGTCCGGTTAAGCACTTCCTACCGGGAGCCAGCACCTCCAATGGCGCCTTACAGGCAGATTTTAACGCCTGATCTCCGCTTAGTCAGCCCTTTTTTCTCATTATTGGAAAATCCTTCCCACCATGGGATCGTTTTGGCCGTCTGGCACGGCCATTCCCGTTTAAAACTGAACTGGCACGGGGATTGAAATACCTTACTCGGTTTTTCATAGGATATTGGATTTTGAAAACGGGGCTGGATCTTCATCCGGGCCCTCTTTTTTTGTAGCATACCCCCAACCGGCCATCTCCCTCAGCAGGCCAGCCGCCATTCCGATGCACAACTCTTTCATCGTGAAGAAGTTGCCTTTAGGGCCTTTTTTCGTACCTTTGCGGCGTTTCAAAATTTTGACTGTCAGGCATACGGTCACAAAATTTTACCCATGGCATTATTACACAACAGAGTCTCCCAAAAGGAGCTGAAAGAGCGTTTATACCAGGAAACCGAACCCCGGACCACCATTTCCTTCTACCAGTATTTTCCCATTCCCGATCCCCAGGTCTTTCGCGATGAGCTGTACAAAGTATTGCACGCTATAAAAGTATTCGGACGGATCTATGTAGCCCATGAAGGCATCAACGCGCAGATCAGCGTGCCGCAAAGCAATTTCGACGCGTTGAAGCAAGCGCTGTATGCGATACCGGCCTTGGATGGAGTACGGCTCAATATCGCCGTAGACGACGATGGCAAATCATTCTGGGTACTTAAGATCAAAGTGCGGGACAAGATCGTGGCCGACGGCATCATCGATCCCGCATTCGACATGGCCAATAAAGGCAAATACGTCAACGCGGCACAAATGAACCGGCTGCTCAGCGACCCCGATACCATCGTGGTCGACATGCGCAATCACTATGAATTTGAAGTAGGTCACTTCGAGAACGCCATCGAAGTACCGAGCGATACTTTCCGTGAGCAATTGCCCATGGCAGTAGATATGCTGAAGGATCAGCAGGAGAAGAACATCATCATGTATTGCACAGGCGGTATCCGGTGTGAAAAGGCCAGTGCCTACATGCTGCACAATGGTTTCAGGAATGTATATCACCTCGAAGGAGGCATCATCAACTATGCAAAGCAGATCAAGGACGAAGGGATCGATAGTAAGTTTATTGGTAAGAATTTCGTGTTCGACGACAGGCTGGGAGAGCGCATTACCGAAGATGTAATAGCCCACTGCCACCAGTGCGGCAAGCCGGCCGATACGCACACCAATTGCGCCAATGAAGGCTGCCACCTGCTGTTTATACAATGTGAGGACTGCGCCCGCACGCACGAAGGATGCTGCAGCACCGAATGCCAGGACTTCATTCACCTGCCCGAAGAGCAGCAGAAAGAGCTGCGCAAGGGCGTCCTGAAAGACGGCAATATCTTCAACAAGTCAAAAGCCCGCCTGCGGCCGAGGCTGAACAAAGAAGGGTAGCAACCACAACAATATTAAAAGGGCCGATCTGTAAAGATGGGCCCTTATTAATTTCATATCAACAGGTCTCAGACGAAATTACGGATCTTCACCAGCCTCATTTCTTCGGCGGAGGAGGTGGCATTTTAGGCGGAGCCTGCTCATACTGATACATCAGGTTGATCTTGCCTTCGCTATCAAAACGCCAGGTCTCGTGTAATTCTTTAGCCATTGTTTTTCCTTTGGCATTCGTGGTAATTTCCCGGGTCCAGATACAGACCCATTCATCATTGTTATTTTTGTTCCGGAGCGCCATGAAAGCATGCACAGAATCAACAACAGTACCCATTTGTCCGCGCACCTGTTTGGCCATCGCAATCAGACTGTCGCGGCTGCCGGCAAACATAGTACCATCGGAGAAGTACATGGTATCACTGGCTGCGAATAAACTCTTGGCATTGTCGAGCGTGTTGTTGTCCCAGTGCTTGTACAATTCCAGCAGCGATTGAACATTCTTGGGATCGCCCATTTCGAAGTTGGAAGAGTAATCAGCCGTGAACGGATAAACCGGTTGTTCCTGTCTGGCCATTGTGGAATCGCTGGCTTTAGTTGCTTCCGTGGTTGTTTTGTCGGCGTTAGACGAGCAGGCTGCCAATACAGCAAACGCTGCAAAAAGACACATCTTTCTCATAAAAGTGGGTTCTAAATTTTTTAATAATAAATAAGGCCGAAGATGTTAGTGGAGGGAGCGGAGGGACGTGGATTACAATGAGTATCCTAAGTTAGTACTTTCTGCAATACTTTCAATATAATAGGCCCCCGACCGGCAGGTGCCAACGAAAAAGGCTGCCCGGGTCGGACAGCCTTTTGAAATTCTATTAAAAGCAACCTCTACTTTAACGGGATCCACTTCAGGCATACCGGCTTATCGACCTCGATCTTCTTGCCGGTATCGGTCAGTAAACCCGTTTCTTTATCGATTGTGAACACCACGATATCATTGCTGTTCTGGTTGGCAGACAGCAGGTATTTGCCGGTAGGGTCAATGACGAAGTTACGCGGCGTGCGGCCCATCACCGATTGGTGGCCTTTGAGCGTGAGCTTGCCGGTCGATTTGTCGATCGAAAAGATCGCAATATCATTCTCATCGCCCCGGTTCGAAGCATACAGGAACTTACCATCGGGCGATACATGGATATCCGCACTGCCAACAGCGCCTTTATAACCTTCTTTGATGGCTGAAACCCTTTCGATGAATTGCAACTTGCCTTTGCTATAAGCATAAGCGCTCACATGACCGCTCATTTCCTCCATCAGATACAGGAATTTCCCATTGGGCGTAAAATCTATATGTCGCGGACCAGAACCGCCGATGGCTGAAGTAGAAGGAATTTTTGCCGGCTTCAGTTCGCCCAGCTTCTTATCGAAATCATATACCAGGATCTTATCCGTGCCCAGGTCCTGCACCAGCAGGTGGTCATTGCCCGGATCGAATACGGTAGAATGCACATGGGGCTTGTCCTGCCGCTGCTTGTCCGGACCGCTGCCCGATTGCTGGATCGTTCTTTCCGATGCACGGAGGTAACCATCCGGACTGACTCCCAGCAGCGAAAAATTGCCGCCGCTGTAGTTGGCGACCGCCACCCATTTGCCCGACTCATCGGTGGCCACATAACAGGGGTGGTCGCCGCCGCTGGATTGTTTGTTGAGGAACTTCAGCGTACCGGTCTTTTTGTCGAACTCGAAAGCAGCTACACTGCCTTTGTCGTCGCCATCTTCAAACACGGAATACACGAACTTATTATTCTTCGAAACCGCCAGGTAGCTGGGATTGCTGGCCGGGGCCTTACTTACATAAGTAGCCTCACCGGTGGCGGCATTGAATTTGTACACATAGATGCCTTCACTCTTGCCCGAGGTATAAGTTCCTACAAGCAGGTAAAAATCCTGGCTGAAAGCAAGTGCTGGCGCGATCATAAGAAGCAATTGGCAGAGCATTTTTTTCATGCCCGTAAATTACATGATATAATCATGCCACGGAAATCGATCGCGGGGTAAAGCTCGGCCGGATTTTCGCTCCACGTGTACCCGCAGAGGCGGAAGAAACACCCACAAGGCAGCGCAGCTACAAACCTACCGCGTAGGCCGCTCCGGTGTGGGAGATTGGAGCCACCCCCAACGACAGCGCATACCGCTACAACCCCGCCGCATACGCCGCTACCGTGGTACCCGGTTTCCCCAGTTCCTGCCTGGTAACCGTGCTTTCAAACCGCTCAGGATACTCGTTCAGCGCTTCGGCAATCTTGGCGCCATAATCAATGACCGGGATCACTTTACCCATTACTTTGAAAAGCCCCAACGGCATTTGCAGTGTCTTTAATTTCTTGTGCCGGTAATGATCGATGAAGATGCGGGCGGCCTCGTGCCAGGTATACGCCATCGGCCCCTGGATAGCATACTCGCGGCTTTCAGTGGTCAGCACGGTAAAGGAACGCGCCACCTGCAGGCCATAATCGGCCGCCGCGACAAAATACATTGGAGCTTTCGACGTGCCGGCCAGCAACAGACGATTGCCCTTCAGCATCAATTGGTCAAAACTCTCCATAAAGGTCGAAGGGTAGAAGATCGAATAGGGAATGCCCGACTGTTTTATCTTTTGCACCGCCGACAGTTTGATATCGAAGATCCACCAGTTGAAACCATGCATGCCCTGGTAATTTTGCACCAGCGACGACAGCAGGGCCAGCCTTTTGATACCGGTTCGTTGCGCCACGGCAATAATATTATCGATGCCTTCCCGTTCGGGCATCCGGTCGCTGCGACGGGCCGTGCGGGTCGGACTTAAACTGATGTACACCGCATCGTGGCCCGGGAATGCCGTCATCATACTGATGGGGTCGAATACATCGCCTTTCAGCACCTGCACACCGGGAAACAGCGTTTCCGCCTTTGCGGGATTACGCGCCAGCAGGCTCACTTCGAAGCCCGTCTGTATCAAAGCCCGGGTGACCGGCTTGCCGATCATACCCGTGCCGCCAATAACTAATATTTTTTTCATACCTGAACGTTGAGATAAAGATAAATCAGTAATTCGGTCCCTTGTTCACCTACAAACTTTGAATTAAAGTTTAATATCAGAGAGTTACAACACTTTTAACACAAGCTTATTGGAAATCCTTGAAGCCGGATACTACTTTTGGCATCTAAACTATACCGTTATGAACATTCGAAATGTACTCCTGTTAGCTATCGCTTTAGTCTCGCTACTTGCTTGTAAAAAACAGGGCCCACAAGGTTTCAAAAGCCTCGTGGACATCCAGACGGAAGCACCCGGAGCAAAATGCGCCACCGGCGGCCTGGCCGTCAAGTCCGGAATCGACAGGAACAACAACAATACACTGGATGCCGATGAAGTAGAAAACACGAATTTCGTTTGCAATGGGAGTACTGGCCCCGTTGGTCCGGCTGGTCCGGCTGGTCCGGCTAGCCCAGCTGATAAATTCATAATGATCAGATTATTCGAGGGTGTGTATGGAATAGGTGGTGCCGGGAACATTACCTATGGGCCGTTCTATAAGTTCAACAAAAAGAATTACCCCGGTGTGGATTCTATTGTATTTGCCGCCCGGCCTTACATAAACCATTACGGTACCGGTGGAGCTGTTATCGTAGATCTCGTCAACAAAACCTCCAATTCAGTCATCGACAATTCCCAGATGACCGGCACCAAGAATGGTATTTCATATAATGATTTACCACCTTTCCAATACTCAAAGAACATCTATAATAGTATTCCGGATGGCGACATAGACCTTGGGGTGAAAGTAACTGTGCAGGAACAAAGTCAACAGGGATACGTGTTCGATGGCTGGCTGTTTCTCTACAGGAAATAAGCAGTAGAAGCTACATGCTCGATACATTTTTTTTATAAAGGCCTCAAAGCGATTTCCAACACACCAACGTGGAAATCATTGGAGGCTTTTATTTTTTCCTCTTCCTGATCCGGCTCAAATGCTCGGGCGTAATCCCCAGCAGCGAAGCGATCATGTATTGGGGCACCCGTTGCAGAAGTGATGGCCGCTGATCGATCAGCCAGTCATACCGCTCTTCGGGCGATAGCGTCAGCAGGCGGCTGTTCTGGTTCGAGACCTCGATGAACAACTGCTCGGCCATGCGACGGCCAAAAGTCTCCATCACCGGGTGATGCCGGTACATCCACTGCATATCGGCCAGGGAGAGGTGCAGCACCTCACAGTCCTCCAGCGCATCGATATTGGCGGTAGCCGGTTGCTGTGTAAGGAAACTGGCATATTCGCTCACATAACTGTTCTCAGCCAGGAAACCCGTACACACTTCACGCCCCTCCGACAAATAATAATACCGTAGCAACCCCTTATTGATAAAGGTGACATAGCGGCAGATATCTCCGTTGCGCAGCAGTACGCCACCCTTGGGAAGCAACTGCGTCGTGAGCCTGCCCTGCAGGTCGGCCCAGGCCGCCGCATCGATGGCCGGCACCATGTGGTGATAATAAGCCCTGATCTGATCGAATTGACTATCCATACAATAAAACGGCCCTTATTATTAATAAGGGCCGCGTATAAAAAACGAATTATGAAGTAAACGCCTGTAAGGCTGTCGAATGATTATCCCAATTTCTCCAGCGACTTCACCACCCGGTCATACACTTCCTGTTCGGAGAGGTCCTGCGCTTCGAATTTCTTACCGATCACTTTTTCGTACAGCTCGATGTAGCGGCCACTGATGGTATTGATCCACTCGTCGCTCATCTCAGGTACGGTTTGCCCTTCCTTACCCATAAAATTGTTAGCGATCAGCCATTCCCGCACAAACTCCTTGCTCAGCTGTTGCTGCCGTTCGCCTTTGGCCTGACGTTCTTCGAAACCATCGGCATAGAAATAACGGGAAGAATCCGGCGTATGTACTTCATCCATCAGGTATACGGCCCCTTTGAATTTGCCAAACTCATACTTGGTATCTACCAGGATCAGTCCCTGCTTTGCTGCGATCTCCTTGCCACGGGCAAACAGCGCGAGCGCATATTGCTCCAGGATACGCCAGTCGGCCTCTGAAGCCAGTCCCTGGGCTATGATCTCTTCTTTGGAAATATCTTCGTCGTGCCCCGCTTCCGCTTTGGTGGAAGGGGTAATGATGGGAGTAGGAAAATAGTCGTTCTCTTTCATGCCTTCGGGCAAAGTGACCCCGCAAAGGGTGCGTTTACCACTGGCATAGGTACGCCAGGCATGACCGGTAAGGTTACCGCGTACCACCATCTCGATCTTGAATGGTTCGCACTTCTGACCAATCGACACACTCGGCGCCGGAACATCCATCAACCAGTTCGGACAAATATCACGGGTAGCCTCCAGCATATAAGCCGCGATCTGATTCAGTACCTGACCTTTATAGGGTATAGGTCGGGGTAATATTACATCAAATGCAGATATGCGGTTAGAGGCCACCATCACCAGCCAATTATCCTGGATAGTGTACACATCTCTTACTTTTCCTTTGTAAAACTTTGTCTGACCGGGAAATTGATAGGCATTCATGGCGCGAATATAGATCAGCCCGTCAAATGCCAGAAAAAAAGTATGCCTGAGATATTAACATTGAATACGTATTTGGTTAAAAATTAAATTTTTAGGTGCAGATTACAATACGTAGATTAGTATATAAACAAAAACTGCCATTATGAGAAACAGCTTCCAATATCGGGCAGCAGTTATTCATCTACTTTTGTTATTGTTTGCTGCCACTACCACCAACTCCCAAATTCAAACCTACACCATCACCGGGACCATCAGAAACAGCACGAACAAAGACGTTGTTCCGGCTGTATCGGTCACCGTAAAGGGTACCACGCTGGGTACCTTCAGTGATGAAAAAGGACAATTCAGGATCGTCACCTCTCAACGTCCACCCTTAACCCTGATCGTATCCTCCATTGGATTCGAAGCGCAGGAGATCACTGTCAACAATGCCAGTGATGCGGTGGAAGTAAATTTCGTACCAGCCTCCGTACTTGGTCTGGAAGTCGTAGTATCCGCCAGCCGCTCCGCGGAAAGGATACTCGAATCGCCGGTCTCCATCGAACGCATGAGCGCTGCCAACGTGCGGGCAGCGGGAGCACCCAGTTTTTACCAGGGCCTTGCCAACTACAAAGGCGTGGACTTGGTTACCTCCAGTTTAACTTTCAACACACTCAGCACCCGCGGTTTCAACGGCTCGGGTAACCTGCGTTTCAACCAGCTCGTAGACGGGATGGACAACCAGGCGCCGGCCCTTAACTTCTCCGTGGGCATTATTACCGGCCCCACCGAACTCGATATCGACAACGTCGAGTTGCTGCAGGGCGCTTCATCGGCCCTGTATGGATCGGGCGGTATGACGGGCACCCTGCTCATGACCAGCAAGAACCCTTTCAAATACCAGGGGCTCAGCTTCCAGGTAAAACAGGGTATCATGCACGTCAACAGTAATGCGCGCAGTGCCGCACCCTACTACGATTGGGCATTCCGATGGGGAAAGAAGCTCAGCGAGAACCTGGCCTTCAAGATCGGCGGGCAGTTCGTATCCGGGCAGGATTGGCAGGCCAACGATACCCGCAACCTGGCCCGCAACAACGTACTCAGCACGATCAAGCCCGGCACCCGCAGCAGCGATCCCAATTATGACGGTATCAACGTGTATGGCGACGAAGCCAGCGTAAGCATGCAGGGACTGGCCCAGGTGATCAGAGCGCAGGTATCTGCCAACCCAGCTGCTGCACCGGCCGTAGCCGCGGTAGACGCTGCGATCGCAGCCGGCTTTACGGCCCAGCAGATCGCCGCCAACCCTGCCTTGCAACCTATTCAGGCCTACCTACCTTTCCTGATACCCACCAGCCCGTCTGCCAACAATCCTTACAAAAACACGTATGGCAGTCAGCTCGTGAGCCGCACTGGTTATAACGAGTCCGACATGGTCGACTACGACGCCTACAGCATAAAACTCAACGGCGGATTGTATTATAAGATCAATAACAATGTCGAAGCCTCTGCCATCGCTTATTGGGGCGCTGGTACCACCGTATATACCGGGGCCGACCGCTATTCGTTGAAGAACTTCAAACTGGGTCAGTACCAGGTGGAAGTAAAATCCAAGAACTGGTTCCTGCGCGGTTATACCACCCAGGAAAATTCCGGCGACTCCTATACAGCCACTACCGCGGCACTAGCCGTCAACAACTTATGGAAACCTAATGGAACCTGGTTCCAGCAGTATACGGGTATTTATGGCGTATCCAGGCTCGGCATCATTCCCAATGGATCGGGAGGCTTCCTGCCTGTATTGCCCGATGGCCAGGCGCATTCGGCAGCACGCAGCGCAGGCGACAATGGCCGCATCCTGCCAGGCACCCAGGCCTTTGAAGATGCCTTAAAGACCGCCACTGGTACCAACATCAACGACAAAACGGCTGCTGGCGGCGCCAGGTTTGCCGACAAATCGGCCCTGTACCATTTCGAAGGACAGTACAACCTGAGCCAGTATATAAAAGTGGTGGAAGTAATGGTAGGCGCCAACTACCGCATCTATCACCTGAATTCAAACGGGACTATCTTTTCCGACTCATTGGCCCCCATAGATATTACAGAGTATGGCGGCTATATACAACTGCAAAAGCGCTTGTTCAATGATGTATTGAAACTCACGGCATCGGGCCGTTACGATAAGAACGAAAATTTCGATGGCCGCTTTACCCCCCGGGTAACTGCCCTCATCAAAGTGGCAAAGGACAACAACCTGCGCCTCTCGTTCCAGACTGCCTATCGTTTCCCATCCACGCAAGACCAGTACATCGATCTGAACGTGCCGGGTGCACGATTGATCGGCGCTTTGCCCGAGTTCAAGACCTATTATAACTTCGATACCAAACCGGCCTACACCGCCACCAGCATTGCGGATTTCCGGGCTTCTGTGGCAGCAGGCACGCCCAATCCTGGCTTGCTGAAAGTGGCGCCTTTCAAAGAGATGAAACCTGAAACAGCCAACTCCTACGAGTTTGGCTACCGCGGGCTGCCCGTGAAGAATTTCCTGGTAGATGCTTATATCTATTATTGCGAGTACAAGGACTTCCTGGGTAAAACAGCCGTTGGCCGCCCGGCGAACAATGGACCACTGGCCTTTGTGGCCAACCCATTGACTACCGAGCAATATTCTTACGCCGAAAATTCGGAAAGCAAGGTAAAAGCGATCGGCTGGGGTATAGGTGGTGAATACCGGATGAATGGCGGGTACAATGTCCGCGCCAATGTATCGGGCGATCAGCTGCGCGATGTGCCAGCAGGATTGATCACTTATTTCAACACACCCAAAGTGCGTTTCAATGTAGGCGTGGGTAATGAAAGCATCGCGAAGAGCCCCTGGGGTTTCAACTTCGTGTATCGCTGGCAGGATAAGATGAACTGGGAAGGAACTTTTGCAGCCGGCGAAGTGCCCGCTTATGGAACGCTCGATGGCCAGGTAAGCTATAAGCTCCAGAAGATCCGCAGCCTGATCAAGTTGGGAGGATCCAATCTGCTGAACAAATACTATTACAGCTCCCTGGGCAACCCCTATGTAGGAGGTATTTATTACATCTCTTTCGGGTATAATATTTTCTAAGCTCAACAGAGCCCTTGCAATAACCAAAGGTTACATCGAACAAAAAGCCGCCTTCATCACTGAAAGGCGGCTTTTTTATTGTACCTCGTCCTCTTTTAAAATGGCGGGTGGCGGCTCAACCGGCGCGGCCCCTAAGACCCTTACTCCACCCCCAGGATCTTCGCAGCACCAGCATAACGTGCAGCCTGGATATGGGTGGCATTTTCCTGGTAGCCGTACACAAAGCCAACGGCCAGGATCAGGGTATGATTGCTGTTGGGTGGTTCCGCTACCAGCTCCAACTCCATCGTGGTGGCAGGCATGCCTTGTTTCACCGGATGCCACATGGTCATCAAACTCGTTGGGGCCGCTTGAAAGTACGCATAGCCAGGATCGGAAAACGTATATTTATGAACATAGGAGGCAGCCATCGGATTGGTGAAACTGTCATAAGATTTATCGATCGGTGCACCATTTTGGGTAAAGAACAGATCGGGCACCAACCCCAAAGAGACCATGATCGAAAACCAGGGATACTTCTCATTGGGGAACAGGTTTACGTAAGGCTTCAGCTCCGGAATCGTGATCAATACCGACGTCTGGCTCTCGAAAAATTCATACTCTACCGGGGTACGCACAATGGCATCGAAATTAGCGTTGCGGTTGAGCGAAAAACCTTTCAGTATTTCCGGGTTCCTGGTAAGTCGCAGCGCCCGCTGGCCATAGATGTTGTCTTCATCCATATCCTGGATGGGTTTCAACAGGGAATTGATAGGGCCGGCAATATTGTAATCGGCCAGTGTTTTATGGAACAATAAAGACTTAAGGATCCACTTGCTCATGGCGGCGCGTGCGCCAAACTCCGAGTTGTTGCGACGCGTCATTTCAAACCTCTCGCCCGTTTTCACCTTCTCTCTCGAAGGTCCGCCTTTTCGACGCACGACAGGCTTTTCAACACCTCTCATTTTGTAGACAGACAGGTTTCCGACAGAGCCGGAAAAATCGAATGATTCGTTCAGTTTTCCCATACAACAAGCATTTAAAAGGTAAGTCAATCAGTACTTGCAGGCTCAAAAGCGTCAAGGATGTTCCGCTTGTTTCCCGCTCTTATCAGGTAATTGTTCCGTAGATATCCCGTATCTATAAGGGACGGGATATCTACGAGACAACTACAAGACATATACGGAACATATACGAGACATCAATAAAGTCAGATTGGGGATAGCCACAAAAAAGGCCGGCAGTGATGTACACTGCCGGCCATGGGCTATACCTGATTATTTACGAACGTTTTAGGCGATGAGCTATACTTGATTAAGGTTGATCTCTTTAGGCGATGGCGCTGGTAACCAGGCTGTCTGCCGGCCGACCCGCCAACCGGACCTGATCCTGCATTTTCTTTCTTTTGGTATAGAAATAATAGCAGAGGGCCAAAAAGCCGATAAAGATCAGGTTGAAAACCCAGGCGGAACTACCCACCGAGTAGACGGAATACGTGGCGCCGACGAGGTCGAAGAAGAAACCGGCATAAGCCCATTCCTTGATCTTGTGAAAACCCGGCACCAGGATGGCAATCACGCCGAGCGTTTTTAATACGCCGATAAATGGAATGAAGTACAGTGGGTATCCCAATACGCCGTTCATGAACTGTACCGCTTCGGGATTGTTTACGATATCCGGCAACGCCGAAAACAACATAAAGGCTCCGAAGAGACCATTGAAAACCCAGTAGAGGATGTTGATCTTTTTCATGGCTATCATTTTTTGATAGCACAAAACTATAAAGCACCTACGGCATTTGCGGGCGGTGTATCCGTCAATCTAAGGGGGCCAATGCGACGATCAACCCCTTTTTTGATCTACCTTAGCATCATCCCATCAAATCACTTAGCCTGGATCTATGAACCTCGACTGGTTACTCGTTATAGAAGTCATTTACGTTATCCTTGTGATACTGGTTTGCCTCCGTGTGATCTACGATACCCGCAGCACCACAAAAACCGCCGCCTATATACTACTGGTGATCTTTGTGCCCATTGGCGGCATTTTCATCTATTTCTCCTTTGGCATCAACTACCGCAAAAGAAAGATCTACAATAAAAAGATCATCAAAGACAGTGAACTCGACCGCAGGATCAAGGAAGAGATCGTTCATTACTCGCTCCACAACCTCGAACGCAAAAATCCCGCTATCGCTGCTAACAAAGAACTGGCCCGGCTGCTGCTGAACGACGGACCGAGTCCGCTCACGAGCAACAACGACGTGCAGGTGCTGGTGAACGGTGAACAAAAATTTCCCGCGGTACTCGAGGCACTCGAAAAAGCCCAACACCATATCCACATAGAATATTACATCTATGAAGACGATGAAATAGGGCGGGCTATCGAAGCCGTGCTTTGCCGCAAGGCGCAGGAAGGGGTTACCGTTCGCTTCATTTACGACGACTTCGGCAGCCGCACCATCCGCAAAAAAATGGTGCGCCGGCTGCGGGCGGCGGGCGTTCATGCCTTTGCCTTTCACAAGATCATCTTCATTGCGCTCGCCAATCGCCTCAATTACCGCAACCACCGCAAGATCATCGTGATCGATGGGGGAGTGGGGTTTGTAGGCGGCATCAATGTTAGCGATCGCTATATCAATTCACCGGATAGATCACAGCAACAATATTGGCGCGATACGCACCTGCGCATTGAAGGCCCCGGAGTGCATTACCTGCAATACCTGTTCCTGGCCGACTGGAATTTCTGCGCCGGCGAGCAGGTGCAGCCCGATTATGACCTGTTCCCTAAAGAAAATGCCTTCCACCCCAAAGGCAATAAGATCGTGCAAATGGCTGCAAGCGGTCCGGATAGCGACCGGCCAACCATCCTGTTCAGTTTGCTGCAGGCCATTCACCTGGCTCAGGAGGAAATACTCATCACCACGCCTTATTTTATACCCGGCGAAAGCATACTCGAGGCGCTGATCGTATCGGCCTTGGGCGGATTGAAAGTAAAACTGCTCGTGCCCGGCGAATCGGATTCGGTATTCGTGAACACGGCCGCCCGTTCGTATTATGGAGAACTGTTGAAAGCCGGCGTCGAGATATACCTGTACCGGAAAGGATTTGTGCATGCGAAGACAATGGTAACCGATAGCAAGGTAGCGATCGTTGGCAGCGCGAATATGGATTACCGCAGCTTCGACCTCAATTTTGAAGTGAACGCCATTGTTTATGACCAGGAAGTGGCCGGCAAACTGCGCACCATCTTTTACGAAGACATCAAGGATGCAGAAAAGATAGACCCCGTTGCCTGGGATGCCCGTCCCTGGTACCTGGAAATGAAGGAAAAGACTGCCCGGCTGGTGGCGCCGATGCTGTGAGGCAATTAAAGTAAATATTGACAACGATCGCAGCGATAACAGCCACCAATATAAATTGAACGAACATAACACCCCAATAATATCGTTTCGAACGTTCCTTGCAACGGTCCAGAAATTCTACATAAGGGGGAATAGTGTGCAGTAGCATATTCACCAGCGCAAAAACGATGCCCGTGATCAACAGGAACGCGGCAAAAAGAATGACCATTAAACCGGTATAATCCTCTCTCAATAAAATCATCTACCCAGGCTTTAACAAATCAAGACAGCCCCTCGGATCGAAATTTCTCCGCCCGGACCTGAGGCTGAATAACCCGACAAAATAACGTGAATAAGTCGTCCAAATTGCAGTTCCCCGAAGACCACCCTGTTTTTCCAGATACATAATTTTTCACAGGTAGCCACATACGCTGCAATCGTATCGACTGCAGTATACCGTAAAAACAGGCTGGTACATCAGCTCCCTTTTCCTTACATTCGAAGCACAGAACCCCTCACTATGAACAAAGACCTGCTCATCATCGGCTGCAATGGATTTGTATCGGCCATCAACATCAACAATGGAAATGAGCTGTGGCGCACCAAACTGCGCGATGGCGTACTGGGCGGCTCACGCGGCTCCGATGTAAGTGTTTTGATTGACGGCGACCAGATCTTTGCCGGCTGCAGTGGTCGCATTTATGCACTCCGGACTTCGAATGGAGATGTCCTTTGGTCGAACGACCTCAAGGGGATGGGCTTCAACGAAGTGGCCCTGGCCCGCCAGGGTACCAGCGTACAGTTCGTTACCAGGGTAGAATCGTCGGGCAACAGTTCCACCACCTGATCGGGGTCGCGGTCAACCGTATAGTCTATTCCGGACCGCCCCCTCGCATTGTAGTATTACCCCGCCAACCGGTTACTTTTCCGGGTTGGCTTTTTTTGCTTACATATAGGCCAGCATGAATCCCGCCAGGACGATCACCAGTATGGTATTGATCACGAACAGCAACAACACGAAAAGAAAATAGAGCAGGATGGACCTTTCCCATAGCCGCTTCATAAACCGCGCAAACCGCTCGTTGCCGTGCAATAGGGCGAACACCCCCAAAAAGACAAGGCCAGACACTACCAGGAGTACTATTACCAGAAAAGGAGCAGCGTCACCCAAAGAATCGTGTAGCAGGATCATAAGCAATCAGAGCGTTTCACAAGTTTTGCTGAAAAAAAATAACGGCGGATCAAAAAATAGTAACAGAGGAGTTGGATAGAAGTGGTTCTAAAGATAGGGAAAGCGAACCAAAAAGTGAAAGAATGAAAGTCTCCCCATAAACGGGCAGTCCTCCCTTTTATTGTACGAGTCGCCCGTTATTTCAACTCATTTTGATAAAAATCAAAGAAACCGCCATAACGTGAAAACCACGCCTGTATTGTGGTTCCCCGTGGAACACTCAAACTTTGTTGTTTTCACGGAGGTTTCACACAGGCTTACTTTGCGAGCGGGCGAGGGTAGGGCAATTGCCGCGCATTCGTGGAATACTTTTCAATTTGCCTTCCATAAAGCCTGATGGCAACCGGCCATTCAGGCAATGGATGAAACGTCAATGATAAGTGGTTCCGAAAACCGGAACGCACAAAAGAAGAACCCCGCCGGGGCGGGGCTCCATGGATCCATTAATGGCTAATACTGTGCACGGTTTACACCATCCATTCAGTTGTTATTAGCGGCTGGGGACATACCGGTAAACCACC
Source organism: Paraflavitalea sp. CAU 1676 (assembly GCF_029223285.1). Classification (GTDB taxonomy): domain Bacteria; phylum Bacteroidota; class Bacteroidia; order Chitinophagales; family Chitinophagaceae; genus Paraflavitalea. Next base: position 431,100 of record NZ_JARHUJ010000003.1, read on the forward strand.
CCGCTGGGTGACCAACAATAGGCCGCGCCATTGATCACTGCGGCGCTATTCTCAGTGATCGTTTCAGGAACTGTAGTTTTATGCGTCCAGGCCGGTGCGGCCGGATCAAATACATAGGTCTTTTGATCTGAACCAATGAAGTAGGCCTTACCTTCCATGGTGAAGGTAGAAAAGCCCCTACTGTAGACGTTGCCTGCAGGCCAGGTAACGCCCGTCAGTTCTTTCATACCAAGGGCCGTATTGGCAGGGTCGAATACATACATTTTTGTAGACACGACAAAGTCGGATCGTTGGCCGCATCCAAAATAGGCTTTGTTATTAAGCGTGAAAAAAGCGCCATATATATGACTATCTACTGCAGCACTAGCCGGCAAAACCTGCGTCCAGTTACCGGTGGCCGGGTTAAACTCGTTCATGCCTGATCCGAAATAGAAATAAGCGGCATAACCTTTACCGTTGATGGCAAAATTGATACCTCCATATCCTTTAACCGGGAAGTTTCCCTGTTGCTTCCACGCGCCATCACCTGATACGGCAGGATCGTATTCCCACCAATCCATCCTATCGGGCGAATAATTTCCCATACCAATATATGCCTTGTTATTCAGCATAAAGCAGGCAGCCAGGGATCTGTCGCCCACTGTTGCCGGCAGCGCGGGTCCTATGGTCCAGGCCCTGCTAGCCGGATCAAAAATATGCAGGTTGCGGGCACTTAAAGTGCCCGAGCCACTGCCAAAAGCCACGTAGATCTTGTTGTCGTAAACAAAAGAAACTGTTTGAGAAAGGCTGCCACTACGGGCAGTGGTGATCGCCTGCCACTTATTGGTAATTTCAAAAAGACCCATGGAATTGCCTAATCCGTCCTGGGTCAGCATCAATTCCCCGGAATTTAGATTGGCAGGTACTTTAAACCGGATCATCGTTGACGTACGATCAGCTTCTATGGGCACTGCGGAGCCTCCCAGCGTGAGCGTGGCCGAATTTGAAATGTTTTTACCACTGATGGTCATTGTAGCACCAGGATCGCCATCAGTAACAAACGTGGAAAGGGTAGGTACGATCGTGAATTGAGCAGCACTCTGTACGCTGTCTTTTACCTCTACTGCAATTTTAACCTGACCGATAAAGCCAGGGATTTTCACCTTAATGCTGGTCCTGGTAGCTTCTTCAAGCGCAGTAACTTTTGTATCGCCAAACCATACGGCATTTTTGGTTTTATCTTCCGAAAAGTTGGAGCCGTTAATGGTCATTGTTGCACCTTCTACGTGGCGCGACGGTGTGAAGGAAGTAATGGATGGCTTTACCCAGAAATCGCCGGCGCTTACTGCTTCGAGTTCGCCTACGGTTACTTTGATCTTTCCGTTCAGTGCAGCGGCAGGCACTTTGGCCTTGAGGCTGGTTTTGCTCACAAAGGTGACAGCAGTAGCTTCCACACCGCCAAAGAACACTTTACTGCTGGCTGCAAAACGAGTGCCCGTAATGATTACCTCGGTATCGGTACCGCCCTTTTCGGGACTGATAGCACTAATGCCAGGCGCGGTAGCATTCACTTTAAAGTCTGTGGCGGAAGTAAACGTACGCTCGCCGATCCGGATGGTGATCCTACCATCAGTGGCATCTTCCGGCACGGTCACTGATAACTCCGTAGCTTTTGCTTCCGAAACGACAGCCAGCTTTCCGTTAAACTTCACTTCACTCTTAGATTTATCCGCTGGGAAATTTTTACCGGAAAGCACCACGGTGGCACCTTCAGCTGCCTGTGCGGGGGAGAAGGAAGTAAACTCTGGTACCTTTTCGGCAGGTTCAGCCGGAGAGTCTTTCTTATGACATCCTGCAACAAAAATGGCGGCCAGTGCCAATGATACACCGGCTGCATAAAGCAGGCTTGGGCCTTTTTTCATATTCATATCAGATTTAGTTTGAGCGATATGCCAAAACGCGCATACAGGTGTGTGTGTGCAGAGTACCAGCCAGGATGCCAGATAATGTGGTTAAAGCAGTAGATTTTGAATACGGAATAGAAGGAGGATGGTCGCCCCCGGCCCGATACCAGGTTTGCTTTTCGTCGAATACACTAAACGTATATATTAAACAGTTAGATACTGGTATCTTAAACCTCGCGGAAGACGGCACCATCAAACAGCAAAAGGTCCTGGACAACAGCGATGACCTGATGCCCATTGGTCAGCATGCCAGTGCGATCGCCGAAAACCAATTCCGCATTCCCATGCTCCATTTCAGGCGCCTCGGCGGCATGGGTAATGAGTCACGCTGGGGCATAGTGCTGGTACAATAGTACCAACAAAAAGGCCCGCCGCAGCATGTGCTTTGGGCGGGCCTGAACGGGGAAGGGGGAAAACTCTATTTAAAGATCTCTTTCAGTTTTTGGTTGAGCGCCTCACCGCGCAGGTCCTGCGCAATGATGGTACCTGATGGGTCGATGAGGAAGTTGGCCGGTACAGCCTTCACGCCATACGCCACCGCGATCTCATTGTTCCAACCTTTGAGGTCCGACACCTGCGTCCAGGTAAGTCCGTCCTTCTCGATGGCCTTCACCCAGGGATCACGCGCTTTGTCGAGCGATACACCCAGTACATTGAACCCTTTGGATCCGAAGATATCCACCTGCTTACGCAGGTTGGGGTTCTCCGCCCGGCAGGGACCGCACCAGGATGCCCAGAATTCCAGTAAAACATACTTTCCTTTATAAGTGCCCAGCGTGATCTTTTTGCCGTCTACAGCCGCCTGAGAGAAGGGTAGGGCCGCTTTGCCGGTGGTGATCTTGTTCAGCAATTCAAAACGTTTGGTAAGTTCCTGGCCTTGTAAAGTGGCCTTTACCTGCGGCTCCAGCGCTGCATACATGGGGGTGCATTCGGCCAGCGTTTTGTTGTTGACATACATGAGCAGCTCACGCGCACTGATGGGGCTCGCCGGATGGCTCTTAATATAAGTTTTGCGGATCTCATACTCATAAGCATACCATTTGTTGCCATCGGCTTCCAGTCCCTTTGCACGGGTGGTATCACCTGCCTGTTTGGCCTCATAAGCTTCGGTAAAGATCTTGTTAACCCATTTGCGGTTTGACATGATGGTGCGGTTGAACACCTCATATTCATTCACCACCGGAGAACCAACAACTTTCATATCCTCGATGGGTCCTTCTACCGTCACATTGCCCTTGTCTACGAACAGATCGAGGCGCAGGCGGTAGTTGCGCGAGAACAGCATGCCCTGCAGCGGCTCGGCCACTTCACCCTTGAAGGCGAACTTGCCATCGGTCACCTTAGCGCTGTCTATTTTAGTATTGTCGAAGGTGCCGTAGGTGAGGAACACAATACTGTCCTTGAAGTCGGGCACATTACCGATCAGGGTAAAGCCTTCGGGAGTGGCCGCTTTTTGCCAGCTCAGCGCACCCATGGAAGCTGCCAGCAGTAGTCCGAGTACCGTTTTCTTATTTGTTGTCATTGGTATGATTTGAAAAGTGTTGTTGAAATTTATTTATCGTTGCGGATCACCACGTCGATGGTTTGTCCGGGAATGCCGTCCTGCTTTTTGATGATGTCGCCAAATTTGCCCGTGCTAACATCGAGCTGATAAAGCGAACCTTCGGTACCTGCCAGCAGGGTATTGCCACCGTCGATGAGCTTGATCATCGTCACCGCTTTGCCGTTGAAATTGGTCGTGAGCGGACGGATGTCTTCATTGGTAGGATTGTACCGGTAGATCTTGTCGCCCGAAGTAAAGTAGAAGATCTCACTGGGTGCAAAAGCCCATTTGGTGGTCGGGGTGATCAGCGCGGGCTGAATGAAGTTGCGGATATACACGGGCCTCAATTGAATAAAGCCCATGAAAGCGGCGCCAAACTTGATCTCTTTCAGGTTACCCGAAGCGTCCTTGCCCAGTGCGTAGCAATTGCCATCGTTTACCTGCGTGAAGTAAACCAGGTCCAGGCCAACCTTTTTCACATCGAACGTATCGCCCACAACCTGGTAATTGGTACCGATATAGGCCGGTGAACCGAAGTTGGTAAAGGCCACCACCTGCTTCCTTATCTTATCATAGCCCAGGAAATAAGGCATGACCGAGTTGAAGGCAGCCTGGTCAAACAGGTTGTAATCGCCTTCCGCCGGATTGCCATACATGCCATACAGCGGGTTCAGGTTCCAGGTTTGCGTCATGCCCACGTACAGCTTACCATTGATCACCCCGTTCATCACTTCCTGCTGTGTACCAATGAAAGATCCGGGCGTAAGGGTAGCCGGCGGCGTAAAGAAGTTACCGGCCAGGTTCTTGACCTTCTTCATCGTGTTGGTGTTGATCTGCACGCCTTTCTCTCCTTCCTCCGTAATCACCCAATAGCTGGAGATATGGTAGGGTACTATCGATGCATGGCGCAAGCCGATCAATTGTTTGGGTTTGCCGCCCAGTTTCGCGCCCAGGTTGGCAGCTTCATAAATGTTCGGCTGCACAGTTCCATCGGGCTTGATGAAAGAAAACTTTGTTTCGCCGTTCTCCACACTCAGTACCGCAGTGCCCTGAGAAAAAGCGGTTTTTCCACTCACTACGAAGCTGTAGAAGTACTTCATTCCATTGCTGCTGTCGGTGATGGTGAGCTTGGCCTGGTAACGGCTGGCGCCCAAACCATATACGGTGCGGATCTCAGGACCTTTGAAGGAGAGGTCTGATAACAATTCGGGAATAGCGATCTTCCAGTCGAACCGAAGCATCGCCGGATTGGTGTATCGTATGGTTGGTTTAACGATAAGGCTGTCACCGACGAATACAGAATATACGGTATCGAGGTTGGTCACCAGGGGCTCTTCCGGAGCCGAATAATCGTAGTTGCCTTTGTCCTTGTAACAGCCGGCCACCACGACGACCAGGGCTGCCACTATGATGATAAAGAGTTTACGCATGAGCTTATTTTTAGTAGTTGCGGTATTAGATAATGTCCAGCCCGTTCTCGTCTACAAAATAGAACCTGCCGGTAGCCGTATCCTTACGCACGAGGATCTTATTGGCCGGGTTGGAGGTGGCATAGAAATCATAATTGCCATCGGCCCTTTGCGTGATCACATACCCCTTTTCCGGGTTGTTGTTGACCCAGGCAAAAGGATCGGCGAGCATGACGTTCAACCTGCCAACGAGGTAGAGGTTACGGGGAGCATCCAGACCTTCTTCCGTCATAGAAGTAACACCCGTAGCGATCATGAACAGCTGGTGTTTGTTGCGCGAATAAGCACCAAGGGGCCATTTCGTCCACCATTTGGGCTGCTCCAGCTTGGCGCTGAACACCACTTTTGTCTTGATCAGCTTGTTGACGCTGGTATCCAAACCGGCGCCAGGTTTCAGTTTGAGGGTGAGCATGACCGATTTCGTTTGCAGCAAAACGTCGGTATTGAGTAGGATCACCGGCAACAAAGCGACACCGGCATCTTCTTTTAAGGTGTACCAGGCCTTGAAAGGTTCATAATGCAAACCCGCTTTGGCAGTGGTGTTGCTGTCTACGACCATTACTCCATATTGACGCAGGCTGTCGGCACGCAAACCCGCCAGTCGCACCCGCAGGTAAACCGTATCCTTCGCCAGTTCGGGATGATAGGCAAAAGTGTATACCGTGCTGTCTTGCGGATCGATATCGAAATACACATTCTGCAGGGGCGCCCTGTAGAGGATATCGGGTGTTTTCTTGCAGGCAACACCGGCCATTATCGATAGTATGATGATAATTACTTGTTTCATGTTGCAGCGTTTTAGCGTTGACCGTATTCTAATTCATCGTTCGGCATCGGCAGCACGAAGATCTTTTCCGACGGGCTCGTGACGGCACCCGTTTCCTGGAGGATGCCCCGGTTAAGCCGCTTGTAGAGATAGAAGAGCTGGCCTTCCCCATAGGTTTCCTTCCGCACTTCTTTTACCAGCTCATCCAGGAAAACTGTTTTGGAGGCCGTGCTCACTTCCGTAATGATCCCTCTCTTTTTCCGTACAAAGTTGAGGTAGCCCAATGCTTTGGCCGGGTCGGTATCCCAGATCGCTTCTGCAGCGATATAATACATTTCACTCAGCTTGATGGCAGGATGCACCAGCGGATGCCGGTTGGTATCCTTATCGCGCTTGTATTTCTGCAGCTCGTAACGCTTGCCGGAGTTATCGTCCACATACTGCAGCCAATGACTGTAACGCCGGTCTTCACCACCTATACCACCTTTTTCATACAGCTTGTCACCAGCGGCAGACGTCAGGTAAAAGCCGGCCGTGCCCGCTTCAAACCTGCGCACATAGACGTCCTCATACCAGTCATCGTAAAAGCAGAAAAGCAGTTCCGGATACAGTATCCGGTCTTTCAGTTTTACATCGGCCTGTATAAAGTCCGCTTCCAGCGTCCAGGGGAACTTCTGTGCATCGATCACGATTGCAGCGTTCGCCAGTGCTTCCTGCTTTTTGTCGAGGGTGAGATAAACTCTCGCCAGTGTACCACATACCGCGTAATAGTTGAGCCGGTGACGCCTGTTCTGCTGAAACAATACCGGAGCGCTCAGCTCTTTGGAGGCCGTATCGCCGGGGTAACCTACTTTATAGCCGGCTGCCAGGATAGGATCAACCGTTTTGAGCAGGTCTTTCGCCTGGGTAAGGTCAGTCACCATCTTGTTGAGTGCATCGGTTACCGTCGATAAAGGCGTAACCTGGTTGGTAAAGGTGGTAACATAAGGAATTGCCTTACCACCCGGTGCCGAAGCATACGAGGGGGCAAAGAGACGCAGCAGATCGAAATGCAGGAAAGCACGCAGCCCCAGCGCTTCACCTCTTATCAATTGCTTGTTTAACTGCGTCATGGGCGCCGTGCCCTTATCCAGGTTCTCCAGGATCAGGTTGCAGTTGGCAATGGCGTTGTACAACCTGCGCCATACTTTATCTTTCCGCTCGATGAGTACGAGATCGGCGTAATTATACAGGGAGGTTTGCTTATAGCCGTCTTTATCCTGGGCGGCTTCAATATGATAGTTTTGAGCCAGCACTTCCGTGAGACCACTGGAGAGTTCCACCCCGTAGGCTTCCTTATCGGCGCAGGCAGTGTAGACACCATTGAGGGCTTCCATGAACCCGGATTCGGTTTTGAACAGTTCGTCCTTGGTGATCTCAGCCTCGGGCTTAACGTCGAGCCATTTGTTGCACGATGCAAACAGGACCGCCGCTACTATGATGATTGAATATTTTTTCATACCGTAGTATTTAGAAACTTGTTTGAATGGAGAAGGTGAATGCACGGGCAAAAGGATAGTCCAATCCTCTTTCAATTTCCATCGACGACCACCTGTACACATCGTTCATGGTAAAGGAAGCACGCAGGTTGCGCATGGCCAGCCTTTTGCAAAAGCTCTTGTTGAAATCGTACGAGCAGTAAATGGAGTTCAACTCAAGTACATTGTCGCGCTGTATAAAACGATCGCTCACATTGGTCGAGCCGGTGCTGGCGATGTTCTTGTACTTGGCGATATCGCCGGGTTGTTTCCATCTTTCTGTCAGCGCACGCCGGTCTACATTGTAACGGGGATCGGCATTCTCCACCCGGTCAACCAGGGTTTGGTTGTACTCTTTACCGCCGAATTTGGTATAGAACTGTACCTGCACCAGAAAGTTCTTCCAGGAAACAGTGCTGCCAAAGAAACCGTCGGCAATGGGTGTATTATCGGCCACGGCCACAATGTCTTTCACATCCCAGTCGTAGGTATAGGTGCCGTTCTTTTTCAGGAACAGCTCGCGGCCGTTTTCCGGATCGATGCCCAGCGAACGAACGGCATAAATGGTATTGAGCGATTCGCCTTCCACATAACGCACCAGCGGCGTGGAGCGGTAATCACCCGATTGAGCTTCATCCACCTTATCATTATATGCCTTCAGGGCATTGGAGATGCGCACGATCTTATTGGTGTTGCGCGCCATGTTGAGGCTCAGGTTCACAAACCAGTCTTTGGTCTTCAGCACCGTCGCTTTCATGTTCAGCTCAAAACCTTCATTGAGCATATCGCCCAGGTTATCCTTGTAAAAACCGAAACCGGTAGAAGGAGCCAGGGTGATATCCGATAACATATCGGTCGTGAGCTTTTGATAGTAGCGCGGAGAGATCATGATCCTGTCTTTGAACAGGCCCAGGTCGATACCGGCATCGATATTGCGCGTTTGCTGCCATTTAAGGTTGTTGTTGCCATAATTGGTAACGATGGCGCCGATACCAGTAGAGTACCAGTCGGAGTAATAATTGAACGTCGTTTTAGCCAGGTTCGATGCAAAGTTCACAGCACCGGTAATACCCGTGCTGGCACGCAGCTTCAGCATGCTGATCACATTGCTCCTGAAATTGGCTTCCTTGTGTACGTTCCAGCCAATACCGAGTGACCAGAAGGTGGCCACCTTGTTATCGGTACCGAACTTCGATGAACCATCGGTACGCAGCGAAGCATCGAGCAGATACTTATTCTTATAAGAATAGTTGGTGCTTAAGAAGGAGCCCAGCAGGCGCTCTTTGGAGGACGCACCACCCGGAGAGGCGCCTTCAGCATAGCCCAGCGCAAAACCTACATTGGTAAACCGGTCGTTGGGAAAGCCAATCGCCGTAAAGGAAGTGATACTTTGGTTAAGTGTTCTGATGTTAGCGCCCAGCGTGGTATTGAAGAAGTGGTCGCCGACCTGCTTGTTGAAAGCGAGGTTGATGTTTCCATCCAGCCATGTTTCATCCTGACCAGAGTAAGAGTAGTTGCCGCGCTCATTCATCTTATCGGCCGGCGTATAGTAGTAATAATTGGCGGATGGCGATGTAAACGCATCAAAATCATACTTACGTTTCGTGACGCTGATCAGGCCACGCAGGCGTAAGCCGTCTACAATAGTCCACTCGCCCGAAAACGCATCGATGAATTCGAGGTACTTGTTCTTGTTGAACGAATGCAGCGTACTGTTGTACATCGGGTTGAGCACAGGATCGGTCACGTATTGATCGGCGCCGGAACGGTGCGTATCGATGAGCCAGTTATCGAGCGACTGGAGGATATTGCCCAGTGAATCCGTTTTGGGATAATAAGGGTTCATCCGCACGTACTCACTAAAACCACCCCAGGGTGATTCGGTAGCGTTCATTTGCGTAACCGACAAGGTATTCTTGAAGAGGAACCGGGTGCTGGGATTATAAGCCAGGTCTACACCAATGCTGTAACGATCGCGGGAAGAACCTTTCATTACACCTGGCTGGGTCTGGTAACGCATGTCAAGACCATAGCGGATACCGTTGCCGCCACCTTCCAGGTAGATGGAGTGCTTTTGCGCCAGCGAAACACGCAGGGGCTGCGAGAGCCAATAGGTATTGACACCACCCACCACGTTTTTCTTCTTCGAATAGTAAAGCGCTTCCTGCATATCGGTGCTGCGGTTGCCCACAGAAGTATAGAGGCCGGCGAGCTTTTCGTACTCCAGCTTCTCGGCCGCATCGAGGAGGCGGTAATCGGTAAGGTCGGGAGCATTCACCGTGTAATCACTATTGTAAAACACCTGCAGTTTACCGGCCTTTGGTTGCTTGGTCGTGATCACCACTACACCATTGGCAGCGCGCGAGCCGTATACGGCCGTAGCTGCCGCGTCTTTCAGCAGGGTAATGCTTTGAATGCGGGAGTTATCGAGGTCATATACTTTTTGAATAGATACTTCATACCCATCGAGGATGAAGGTGGGCAGGTTTACATTGCTTTGCAGGTTGGCGCGGCTGAGGATATCGCCGGTACCGGTGGGCAAAGCCGTGCTGCCGCGCAGGTTGATATTGGGTAAACGATTGGGGTTGGAGCCGGCCAGGTTATTCTCCGCCACCCTGAAAGAGGGGTCGAAGGCCTGGATACTCTGCAGCACATTCACCGGGTTTACCTTGCGCAGTTCCTCGCCGGAAACCGTAACGGCATTACCCGTAAAGCTTTCTTTATTGATGAGTTGATAACCGGTCACCACCACATTGGCGAGCGGGTTTTTGGCTGCGCCCTGCTTCAGCTTTACCTGCAGTGGGTTGCTGTTGCGGATCACGAAGGTTTGTGCTTCATAACCAACATAGCTGATGGTTAGCACAGCGCCTTTTTTACCGGTTATGACGAAAGCACCTTTGCTGTTGGAAGCAACGCCGTTGTTGGTGCCGCGCACCATTACGCTGGCGCCTTCAATAGGGCGGGCCGTGCTGTCGTCGAGGATCGTACCGGTCACGGTGATCTCCGCAGGGATGGTATCGACGATCGGCGCTTCGGCCGGTGCATTCACCAGCCGCGGACTGATCACGATGGTCCGGTTAACAATTTTGTACGTGAGTGACTGGTCTTTAAAACACTTGTCCAGCACCTCTTTCATGTCTGCGTCTTTTACCGATACCGAAACGGGCGCTGCATTGTCGAGCAGGCGGGCATTGTAAAAGAACAGGTAACCCGTTTGCCGTTTGATGTCGGTAAACACTTTTTTAAGCGGTACATTTTCCCGGTTGATACTCACTTTCTGGGCGATACCGGACGCAGAAACCTGTAAACAGCCTACAAGCAGCAGCATAGCTGTCATTCTCATAACCAGGACGGTTTTGGGCTTTGCAAGCAGCGATTGGCGCACAGCTTTGCAAAGAATGATAAAAATCATACTTTTAGTCAGTTGGGTTAAACAATAAAGGTTCCATTAGCCTGAGAACTGGTTTCACCCATCATAGGCCGTCGACGTTGGCGCGTTGGCGGCTATTTTTATGGGCAAAACTTTTCGTACCAAGTGATCGGTACGTCAATTACATCGGTTTTGGTGCTTTCATCCAGGATAGCGGTTAGCTTGGTTATTGGTGCTGTTGCAGGATAAGGCTAATCGTTAGGCGGGAAAAACATGCAGCACGAAAGTTTAAGGCATGACCGTGACTTTGCGGCCTTCTACCTTAAAATGTACAGCACTTAGTTCCAGTATTTTAAACACTTCGTTGAGTGTGGAGTTTCGGGGGATCTCACCTTCGAACTTTTCTTTGGAAAGCGGTCCTTCATATACCACTTCCACATCGTACCAGCGGGCCAGCTGGCGCATGACGGTTTTTATATCAGCATTGTTGAAGTTGAAGAGGCCGTTCTTCCAGGCTACTACCTCATCGGTATCTACTTGTTGTACCTGAATATCGCCTCCGCGTTGGGGATCATTGGAGAAGATGGATTGCATACCGGGCCGAAGGATCACCGGCTGCCGGTTGGCCGCCTGGCCATTGGAGACTTTTACCTTTCCTTCGAGCAGGGTCGTCTTAACGATAGGGTCATCGGGATACGCGTTCACATTGAAATGGGTGCCCAGTACTTCCACCATACCCTGTTCCTGTTGCTGGGCATCGGTGGTATATACGCGGAAGGGCATCTGTGCATTTTTCGCCACTTCGAAATAGGCCTCACCGGTAAGCTGAACTTTACGCTCAGCTCCGGTGAAGACAGTAGGAAAGCGCAGTATGGATGCTGCATTCAGCCATGCATGGCTTCCATCGGGCAGGATGATCTCGTACTGACCTCCATTGGGTGTGCGGATAGTATTGAACAAAACAGGACCGTTTGCTTCCTGTAGCGACGCGTCTTTGTAGGCAAGTTGCCCGTTGCCGAGTTTGATGATGCGGGTACCACCTTGTTGTGCAAGGGTAGTGTTGCCGGCCGTATCGAGGATGATGGTGCGGCCATCGGCCAGGGTGAGGGTAGCTTTATTGCCACCGGGCAGGATGGGCGCTGCCATAGTATCGGCAGCCACCACTGTTGGCGTGGAAGCGGTTGGTCTATTCAGCATAAACCAGGCGCCTGCACCCAACACGAGTAATACCGAAGCAGCGATCTGCCAGCTACGTTTGCGGTAAAAGGGAATGAGTTTGGCAGGAGCCGTAGCATGAATGGCGGCCTGCAGTTTGCCCAGCATGCGGGTCTTTATTTCGTCGGGTTCTCCTTCATGAGCCACCGGCCACTCAACGGGTTGTTCGTTGGTGCTGTGGTACCATTGCGTCAATTCCGCTTCTTCTTCGGCAGTAGCCGAATTGCTGAGGTATTTCTCTAACAGTAATTGAAGCCTTTCGGGGGTCATGCAGTAGTTTTTGGTATACCTCACAGGAGGCGCTACTATTATGTACCCATGAAAAAGGAACTACCCTGAGTGTATGTTAAATTTTTTTTAAGAAAATATGGAAGCAGGCAGCAGCGAGGGAAAAGAAGCGATAGTTGCCCAGCAGGTGGCGGAGGGTTTTAAGGGCCTTGGTAAGGTGCGACTCAACCGTTTTGGTCGATAGGTTGAGGGTTTCGGCGATCTCTTTGGTCGAGAGCTGATGGTCCCTGCTGTATACGAATACAAGCCGGCATTGTTCGGGCAGGCCGGATACCAGACCATCCAGGTATTCTTTCAGGAACTTGGCAGCGAGCAGTTCTTCATCGAACTGAGTAACATCTGTGTCTGTAGAGGCAGTATGGCCCTGCAGCAGGTCTTTGCGGCGGTTTTCGCGGGCGAGTGTTTTGAAAACGGCAAACTTAACAGCGGTAGCGAGCCAGGCGGCGGGACGGTCGATCTCCATGGAGTGTCGGCGATTCCAGAGACTGAGTAATACATCCTGAACGATCTCTTCCGCGACCTCTTTATTGCGGGCATGATGAAAGCCGATGGCGAGGAGCTTGTCCCAATAACGATGGTAGATCTCAGCGAATGCTTCTTCATCATTATCGCGCAACAATCCTACCAGTTGTTCGTCGGAATAGCTACTATAGAGGGTCGTTCTCAAAGCGGTTGCCACGGCCTCAAGATAAGCTAAAAAAACGATTTTGCTGGCAACCGGGCACCCGTGCAGCCGCAACTCAGCCGAACGATCTTACAATTCAACACATAATGAGTGTTATTTCAACATTTTATCGTCGGCAGTTTGTTGACGTTTATCAATGACATCTTATACGTTGAATCGGAAGTGCATGATATCACCATCCTTTACGACGTATTCCTTTCCTTCAATACGCAGCTTGCCTACTTCGCGGGCAGCCGCTTCGGATCCCAACTGCACATAGTCATTATAACCGATCACCTCGGCTTTGATGAATCCTTTTTCGAAATCGGTGTGGATCACGCCTGCAGCCTGTGGCGCCTTCCAGCCCTGGTGAATGGTCCAGGCGCGTACTTCCTGTACACCTGCCGTAAAGTAAGTGAACAGGTTGAGCAATTTGTAGGCGCTGGTGATCAGGCGGTTCAAAGCGGGTTCCGTCATCTTGTATTCATCCATGAACAACTGACGATCGGCAGGATCTTCCATTTCGGCGATCTGTGCTTCGATATTGTTGTTCATCACGATGATCTCGGCGCCTTCTTCTTTGGCTGATTTCGCGAGCGCCTCGGAGTATTTGTTGCCGGTATGCATCGATGGTTCATCAACGTTGGCTACGTACAGCACAGGCTTCTCGGTGAGCAGGAACAGGTCGGCAATGGCCGCACGGTCTTCTTTCGACAGGTTCAGTCCGCGGATGCTTTTGCCTTGCTCCAAATGCGCCTTGCAACGCTGCAGCACTTCCAGTTCGGCCTTCATCTTGGGATCTACGCGAGCGGCTTTCTCCACACGTCCGATCTTGCGGTCCACGCTATCGAGGTCTTTCAGTTGCAGTTCGGTATCGATGATCTCTTTATCGCTCACAGGGTTGATAGCACCTTCGTCGCGCAATACGTTATCGTCCTCGAAACAACGCACCACGTGGATGATCGCATCCACTTCGCGGATATTTCCCAGGAACTGGTTGCCCAGTCCTTCGCCTTTACTGGCACCACGCACCAGGCCGGCAATGTCAACGATCTCTATCTGGGTAGGCACAATGCGGTTGGGGATTACCAGTTCGGCCAGTTTGCTCAAACGGAAATCCGGAACATCCACCAGGCCAACATTGGGCTCGATGGTGCAAAAGCGGTAATTGCTGGCCTGCGCCTTGGCGCTGTTGCTCACAGCATTGAACAGAGTTGATTTTCCTACGTTCGGCAATCCTACGATGCCTGCTTGTAAAGCCATAATAATTAATTTTCTATGTTCGGCTGCTACCTGCAACCTTCCTTTTAGGCGCGCAAAGATAAGCCGAAACCGGCAAATGACAGAAGCGAAATAAGGGATTGAGGGTCAATTCGATCCAGCTGGCAGGCACAGGCCGCCCCAAAAAAGAACAAGCCCCCAGGTACTGATGCAGCAGCACAAGGGGGACTTGTATCAAGCAGACCTTTCTGGTCTCGCCAACCGTCTGCTACTATTTTACTTGCGCCACAGGCTTTTTGAGTTCCTGCAGCTCCTTCTTCAATTGCTCAATTTCCTGCTGTTGCTGCTTGATAGAAGCAACCAACACCGGGATGAGGCTTTCCATATCCACTGTCTTGACAGTAGCAGTGCGGTATGTGTTTTTGCCAAACATATAAGTGCGGGTGGTATGTTTCACCAACTCGGGAAATACAGCTTCGATCTCCGCTACTGTAAATCCATAACGTTTGCCCTGCGGCAACCGCAGGTTCTTCGATTGCTGAGCATCATATTCAAACACCCCGGGCTCCAGCCTTTCCAGGTTCTCTACCGCATTTTCTATGGAAGCCACCTTTTTCTGTACCACACCATCTGTACTTTCCTGTGCGATGACCACCGTAGCAGCCATCAGGAATACAGCTATGAATAAAGTTTTTATACTATATCGACTATTAAAAGGCATTGTTTCATTATTTATATTGACAATACGGATTACAAGGTAGTGTAAGCACTACCAGACAAACTTTAATCAATGTTTCAAATGGAAACAGATTAAACAATAGTTACATCGGGTGGGGGAGTCGGCACCGGAATATCTACAGCCTTTATGAAGGCGATATTCCCCGGAATGGCATAATCGGAAACAAAAAACTCTTGTGCCGGATCTATATAAAAAGATGAATGAGCGGTGGGCAGGTATTCAGCTCGGGGGTCGCCCTGGTTCTCTTCGGAATTACGCTCAGATTTTGCATCTTCCTGTCCGGCCACAGTATCCTGCACCATATGAGCGGTGAGGTGGCCCGACAGCATCATTACATCCGGTACAATACCATTGAACAGGAATGCAATGATCAAAAAACAGCCAATGATATATTTTGTCCAACTACTCTTCATTACCAAGACCTTAATACTATCTATGCCTGACCTTTAATTCTGCGGTGCAAATGTACGACCCATCACGAATTTTTTGAAATGCATTTGCGATTATTAACATACGAATAAGAGAAATTCTATAGCAAATCAACCATATAGAAGTTGTCAATGCAACCACTAAGCCCACGCAGATGATATTTATCAACCTATCTTCCTCCTTGTTGTTCGCTACTGCATCCCCCCCCATAATATTTATGCATACCGCATCGGATACTTCGGCTTCACCTTACCAGCTTTGATCTGCTGCAATTTGCCCTTCATCAACGTTCGCTTCAAAGGTTTGAGGTAATCCAGGTATAAAATACCCTCGGTATGATCGTACTCGTGCTGGATCATCCTCGCCGTAGAACCCGTAAAATGTTTTGTTTGCGGTTGAAACTGCCGGTTCAGGTATTCGATGGTAACAGCCCAGCTGCGCTCAACCGGACCATCCACTGAAGGAATGCTCAGGCAGCCTTCCGCATCCGTCCAGGAGGCCGAAGAGCGATCGGTGATGCGGGCATTGATAAAAGTTTCCCGGATCCCTTCGTGGGTATCGAAGTATTTCTTCCGGTCGCGAACATCCATCTTCTCAAAGGTCTGGGCGCTGTCTACGATAAACAAACGCAGCGCACGGTCTACCTGTGGAGCGGCCAGGCCGCAACCGCTGGCCACGTACATCGTTTGCCACATATTATCGATGAGCGACTGTAACGCCGGCGAATCAGCCTCTACGGCCGCGCAGGGCTGCCGCAGTATTTCATTGCCATAGGCGACAATTGGTAAGATCATGCTTATCGGGTTTTTCAGGTAAGAGGCGCCCCTTAAAATACAAAGATCCCGGCAACTGCGCAAAGGCGCAGGGCCGGGATCCCTTAGTATTTTGTTAAAGAAGCAGCTAACCTATCAGGTATAGCTGGCGCATTCTTTGATCTCCTTCTCGGTATAAGACAAACCGTATTGCTTCAATACCTCATCAGGCACTCCATTCCACTTGTTGGGGGTGTTGCCTTTGTAGCCGATGTCTTTTACACCGATCTCCGATGTATAGAAACCAGTTACGGTCAGGTTGCGGATCAGGTTGAAGAAGGCTACGCCCTGGGCCATTTCGGGCTTTGCCTTGGCAGGCCAGGCGATCTCATCCACCATTTCCATTTGCTGCTGTGGCGTGCAGTCTTTGAACGCTTTTTCATAGCGACGCAGGCACTGCAGGTCGAGCCAGCGCAAACCACCACGCATAGGCACCTGGTGTTCGGGCATATCCTTTACGATAAACTCGATCCATTCGGGCACCTTGGCTTCGGAAGCACTGCCGCTCACTTCATCTTTCGGGATAATGATATCGCCGAGGAGGGTAATGGTCGTCAGCTCTGCAGGTGTAAAGAATGTTTCGGCAGTCACCTTTTTGTAGTGCGCTTCTTCTTCCTTCATACGGTCGATCGAAGACGCAGGCTGCGCAGCTGCCTTGTCGTCTGCCGCTTTCTTGTCGGCATCGCTACAGGCTTCCAGCAATACACCGGCACCCAGGGTGCCTAAGGCTAACGCTTTGAGGGATTTTCTTCTGTCCATAGTTGTCTGTTTATATGGATGATCCGGATAGTTGTGTTGGGAATTAGAGATTCTGTTTCTTCATTTCATCGATGATGTACTCACTGGCTCTCATCGAGAGGGCGAGGATGGTCCAGGTAATATTCTTATCGGCTTGCGATACGAACTGACCTCCATCCACGCAGAACAGGTTTTCGCAATCATGTGCCTGGCTCCATTTGTTGAGGGCAGCGTGTTTGGCATCGTTGCCCATACGAACGGTACCGGCTTCATGAATGATCTTACCCGGTGTATCGATACCATAGTTGTTCTCTTTGGTACCATCGTCGCCCCAGGTAATGATCGCACCCATATTGTGCATGATCTCCCGGAAGGTCTCCTTCATGTGCTTTACCTGGTTGATCTCATGCTCGGACCACTTCACGTTGAACTTCAACACAGGGATACCATATTTATCAACCACATTGGGATCGATGGAGCAATAGTTGCTGGCGAGCGAAAGCGCTTCACCACGGCCGGCCATACCTACGCTGGCGCCATAGAAGAAACGAACATCCTCTTTCAGCGATTTACCATAACCACCCGCTTCTTTCTTCTGACCATTCACGGCAAACTTACCGTTCATGCCTTCGGTACCCCAGCCAACGCCATAAGCAGGCTGGCCCATACCACCCCAATATTCGATGTGGTATCCACGGGGGAAGTCGAGTTTCTTGTTATCGCCCCACCAGGGAGTATATACGTGCATACCGCCAACGCCATCTTCATTGTAGCGCTTGCGTCCAAAAAGCTGGGGCAATACACCACCCATGGCGGTACCAGTAGAGTCATGTAAATATTTACCAACCACGTCACTGCTGTTGGCCAGGCCATTCGGGTGACGGGGAGATTTCGAGTTCAGCAGCAAACGAGCGCTTTCGCAGGCACTGGCAGCGAGGATCACCACGCGGCCATTCACCTGGTATTCCATCAGGTCGTCCTTGTTTACATAAGATACGCCGGTAGCTTTACCGTCTTTATTGGTCAGTACTTCGCGCGCCATGGCATTCACCACCAGGTCAACATTGCCGGTAGCGATGGCAGGCTTGATCAATACGGAAGAAGAAGAGAAGTCGGCATATGCATAAGAACAGGCACGGCCACACTGTGCGCAGAACATACACTCGCCGCGGTCCTTGTTACCCGGCAGGGCCTTGGTGAGGATCGACAGGCGGGAGGGGATCACGGGAACACCGGAAGCAATACCCGCTTTCTTGATCATCATTTCGTGCAGGCGCGGCTTGGGAGGCGGCAGAAAGATACCATCAGGATCATTTTCCAGGCCTTCGTTCGTGCCAAACACGCCGATCAGTTTATCAACGCGGTCATAGAAAGGTTTTACATCTTCATAACCAATGGGCCAGTCTTCACCCAGGCCATCGATGCTTCTGCGTTTAAAGTCTTTGGGACCGAAACGAAGGGAGATACGTCCCCAGTGATTCGTACGGCCACCCAGCATACGGGCACGCCACCAATCCCATTGGGTACCGCTTTCCTTAGTATAAGGTTCACCATCGATTTCCCAACCCCAATAACAAGCATCAAAATCGCCAAAGGGACGGTACTTTGTGCTCGCACCACGACGGGGCGACTCCCAGGGATTCTTAAATTGGGTAATGTTCGTCTTGGGGTCATACATAGGCCCAGCCTCGACCAGACATACTTTCAATCCCGCATTGGCCAGGATGTAAGCAGCCATACCGCCGCCGGCACCAGAACCTACGATCACCGCATCATACTGCTTTGCACTTTTTTTAATTTGCAGATCGCCCATATGGCAAGTTTAATATTTAAGGTAAAAAAGGTGGCGTAAATGTAAAGGTTTCAGCCATTTTATGAAAACCTCCCGCCAGATTTTTGCAATTGGAAGAGCTTTATTAACTTTCTATTCCAATTTCTCAATCACGGGCTGAAGATAGTGATCTAAAACCATTTAGCAAAGAGCAGACTTCTGCTCATTAATACTATTTTAACCTGCTCCGGTAGTATTTAAACCCTTCCATCACCAACACTATACTTACTGCCAGCGCCAGCAGGATCAGCCATTCATTCAACCGCACCGGTTCAAGCTGCAAGGTAGAATTTAGACCCGGAATATAAGCTGCCAGAATATGTACCCCCTGGGCCAGCAATACCCCCACTACGATCAGTTTATTATGAGAGAAAGGGATCCTGAAGAGCGAACGCGTCTCGGAACGGCAGTTCAGCACATGAAAATTTTGCAGCAGCACCATCAACATCATCACATCCGTCCGGGCATGTTTTGCTTCCATACCCATGAACTCGATAAGATAATACCAGGTTCCAAAGGCGATCAGGGTCATGGCAGCTGCCGAAATAAAAACTTCCTGCACCATCAGCGGGTCAAAAATGCTTTCGCCAGGCCTGCGCGGAGGCTGTTTCATCACGGCCAGATCGCCTTTTTCAAACGCCAGCGCGATCTCCTGGATGCCATTGGTCACCAGGTTCAGCCACAACAATTGCACAGCTAAAAAGGGAAGGGGAAGTCCCACCACCAGCGGAATGGCCACCAATAAGATCTCAGCAACCCCGGTCGAAATAAGCAGGTAGATGATCTTGCGCAGATTATCATACGTGAAACGCCCTTCTTCAACGCCCGCCGCAATAGAGGCAAAGTTGTTATCCGTTACTATGATCGACGCTGTTTCTTTGGTAAGATCGGTACCGCTGCCCATGGCAATACCGATATGTGCGGCTTTAAGGGCAGGTGCATCGTTGGCCCCATCACCAGTTACCGCAATAAAATGTCCCTGCCGCTTCATGCTCTCTACAATGGCTTTCTTTTGCAGCGGGGTTACGCGCGCAAATACGCGGGTATCTTTTATACGGCCGTCGATCGGTGAGCCATCGCCGGCTGTTGTGTTGCCCAGGTCTTTGCCGGTAACGACCTGTTGCTTTTCGGTGGCAATGCCGAGCTCTTTGGCAATGAACAGGGCCGTGGCGGGATGATCGCCCGTCACCATCACCACCGAAATACCGGCGTCTTTACATTCCTGCACGGCCTGGATGGCTTCTGGCCGCAGGGGGTCGATCAAACCAGCCATACCCACCCAGTCCAGTTCGGGTAAATGAGCGAGGTCTGTGCCGGCTACAACGCCCATAGCAAACGTCAATACCCGGTAGCCATCAGTGGCCAGTTGCTCAGACACCTCATGCGCCCGCTGGCGGTCGCTTTCAGAGATCTTTTTCGCCACTACTTCCAACGCACCTTTCATGGCAAAGCGCAGCTCCTCACCTTGCCGGAAGAAAACACCCGAGAACTTATTTTCCGACTCGTAGGGAACCACCTGCACGATCTCCGCTTCTTTCCGGAAATCCGCTGGCGGTCGCCCGCTCTTATAAGCCAACGCCAGCAAGGCCACATCCATCGCATCGCCATTGTGTTCCCAACGACCGCCTTCCTGTATCAATTCACCTTCGTTCGAGAATACAGCCGCCTGTAGAAAAGCGTGAAGCGGTGCGGGAATTTCGCCAATATCCTTACCATCCCCATCTTGTATCTTGCCATCACCATCATAACCTTCACCCGTAACGGCGAAAGTAGCACCATCGGGCAATACTACCAGCTTTACCGATTGCTGGTCCATCGTGAGCGTGCCTGTTTTGTCGGAAGCGATCATCGTACAGCTTCCCAAACCTTCCACAGCCGGCAATCGCCGCACGATCACATGACGCCTGGCCATGCGCCGGGTGCCGATAGAGAGGCCAACGGTAAGGGCCACCGGCAAACCTTCCGGGATGGCCGAAACGCCTACGGCGATCATCAGGAAGAAGATCTCCATCACCGGCATACCCCGGTACCAACCGATAAGCCCCAGCAGGGCACAGGCCACCAACACCGCAATGCTGATCTTCTTCGAGAACTTGTCCATGCGTTGAATCAGCGGCGGCTTTTCAGCCTTGCCTTCGGCCAGCGAACCTGCAATATGGCCGATCTCCGTTTCATTGCCGGTGGCAACTACATAACCCCATCCCCGCCCTTTAACGACCGTGGTAGCGGTGAAAGCCATGTTGGTTTGATCGCCCAGGGAAAGATCTGTATCGGTCAGCACACCCGTTGTTTTGGATACTGCCTGCGATTCACCCGTCAGCAAGGCTTCTTCAATGTGCAGGTCCCGCGCTTCTACCAGGCGCAGATCGGCAGGAACTTTCACACCCGATTCGAGTAATACTATATCGCCTGGTACCAGTTCGGATGCATCCAATTCCACCACATGTCCGTCTCTTTTAACGCGGGCCTTGATGGTCACCAGGCTTTGGAGTGCTGCTGCACTGTTTTCTGCCTGCCATTCCTGCCAGGTACCCAACAAAGAATTGATAATGATAATAGCGCCTATGAAGATCGCATCACTGGTTTCGCGGGCGATAACGGACAAGATGGCGGCGCCGATCAGTACGTATATGAGTGGACTCAAAAACTGTGAAAAGAAAATGATCCATATACTTTTAGCCTTGGGTGGAGGCAACACATTACGACCATACTGTTGTTGCCGGGCAGCCACATCGGCAGTATTCAATCCGTTGGCTGTTACGGAGAAAGTCGAGGCTATGGCTTCTTTAGGTTGATTGTACCAGTCTGTGGAAATGTTGTTCATATTCACGAATTGCTGCTTACAATAAATTCAATACCTGTTTGTTGCAAAAGCGCCTGTTTTAACGCTACTGATAGTCCGGCCGTTCTGCATGGTAATTTTCTGCATACCAACACAATTTCTCTTTTAAACCCTCGTTAAATAAATGTTAGGTCATTTGAAAAAACGCATTCAATCCCTATGAACCCCAATATCCAAAACGACCAGGATTACCTGGCAGAGAAGTTTAAGCTGATGGAAAACCATACGATCCATGCCAGCAAGATCGCGATATTGAAAATACAGAGCTGGAAATTTGCTTTGAAGACGCCGGAAGTAGGCACCCGCTATCAGCAGGCTGCCGAAGAAATGGTAAGAGAATCATTGCTTCGATTTATACCGAACGAACACGTACTTAGTGAAGAAGGTTTCTTCTTCGCTGCGCTAGACAACTAAAGTTTGCTTGCCTGCTTTATCAAAGACAAAGGTGATACCTTGTGAAGGGGGTGTCACCTTTCTATTTTTGGGTAGCGCGCTCCATGCTTCGCCCTACGAAGTATCCTGCCACCACACCTGCTATAACACCTACCGTTAGCCACAACAGATCGGGCCCTGCCGAAACATAAGCTACAAATAATCCCAGCACGCCCAGAAAGATCATCATGATACGCACCGCCTTGCCCGGCGCTTGCTGGCGGGTACCAGCCGCAGTGGAATGATGTTGCGCATGGTGATGCGCGTGTTGATGGCCGTGCTTGTGACGGTGCCTGCTTTGCGCCATATGCTAAATTTTCTAAAAGTTACGAATAAATGGCCGATCGGGAACAGGGCGTTCCTTACTGTATTTGCAGCCACATAATGGCATGCGCTTTTACCAGGTCCTCGTCCTTGTACACCGGGTCCTGGCGAACGATATCGTGGGGAACGATCTTACCCTCACAGATAGTGCCATGACGATCGGCCTCCTGGCAGATGCTCATGACGAGGGTAGACCCATCAAATAGATCATACGTAGTGTTGCCGGTAGTGAGGCCCGCAGTGGGTTCTCCCATCAACCTTACCTGTGGCATACCACGGAAGGCCAGTGCAAGGATCTCTCCCGAGCTGGAGGTTTTGGGGCCGGTAAGCACGATGATCTGCTGGCGCTGATCGTCGTGCAGCGTGATAGGATTGGTGACCTGGCACATGAAACTGCCGCCAAGCTTCGCCGCTCCATCTTCGTATTTGAAGGCTGTAGCCTTACCCTTGCGCACAAAATAACCGCAGGTGGCATCTCCCAGCAGAGGGCCCATACCAGCCACCATGGGCCAGCAATTGCCGCCATTGTTCCTGCGCAGGTCAACGATCCACCGGGTGGCGCCACGGGCGGCCAGGTCGCCAATGAGCGATTGCAGGCTATCGGCAATGCGGGCGCAGATGGCTTTATCGGTGGTGCTGATGCGTGGAACTTCAATGTAGCCGATATTCCCGTCTTCCAAACTGGCCGAAAGCGGGCCCATCAGTTCGTGCAACGCAGGAGCACGTTGCAAACGGGCCGTATCGTTTTGATAAAGGGCGGCATGGCGGGCGGGCATTACGAAACTATGGGCTCCCTGTACCTGTTGCAGGCATTGATTGATGACCACATGGGCATCGCGTGCCGAAGTAGCGTCGGATAGTTGTCCACGGGCATTGGCAATGAGCGAATCCCACGAAATATCTTTTTTAAATGGGTTGCGTTGAATATAGGTAAGCGCCTGTTCGAAGAGGTGCACGGCACTGTCCTGCCCCGAAAGCAGGCTGGTGGTCAAAGCGGCGGCGGTTTTGCCCGATTGGCCAAATCCAACTGTTGAAACCAATAAGAGGAAGATCAAAAGGCGCTGCATAAGTAAAAATAGGATGATCTAAAGCCCCGCACAAGCAAAACCCCTTACAGGATGCACGAAAACGGAAATTCCATAAATGAATCAGTGTTTTATTCCTTTCTTCTTCATTTCTTCCGCCAGTTTGGCCGGGATCGGCCTGCAGGAGCAATGTTGCTGGTGTTCGAGGTGCCATTTTACCCGCTGTTCAAAACCGGCATTTTTCGGCATGGGATGTTTTTCGTGCCAGGCTTTGTTCATTTTCATGCAGATAAATGTAACATAAATAGGGCGTTTCCCGAAACCGGCAAACTGTTGCCCATATTCCACACAAAACACCAGGTGCAGGGAGTAAGTCGGCAGGGCAGGATTTTGGTAATCAATTATCAAAAAAACGGACTATGCAAGAATATGATGCTATGGAAAGCTGGATGGATGATCCGGTTTTGCCCAATATAAAAACGAATAATGTGATCAATGTGAGCTGGCCCGAGCGTTTGCTTTCTGCAACGACGGGCGTGGCCCTGATCGGTTCGGGCGTGCGGAATTTCACGAAACACCCGGTGCGCAGTTTTATGCAGAGTATGATTGGTGGATTCCTGTTGTACCGGGGCGCCTCCGGCAGTTGCCCGGCCTATGCGGCGATGGGAAAAACCAGGAACGTACACCGTACGCCGGCCATCAATGTGCGGGAAACGATTGTGGTCCGCAAACCGCGTCATGAGGTATATCGTTTCTGGCGTAACCTGGAAAACCTGCCGTCCTTTATGCATCACCTGGCCAGGGTGCGGGAAGTAGATCCGGTGCATTCACGCTGGGAAGCGATCGTACCGGCCAATCTGGGCCGTGTGCGGTGGAATGCCGAGATCGTGAAAGATGAATATGGCGTGTTGATCGGCTGGCAGTCGATCGCCGGTTCGGCCATTGAGAATGCCGGAAAGGTAGAATTCAGGGATGCAGATGACGGAACGGAAGTGCGGGTAACGATCACGTACCGGCCACCGGCAGGAGATATCGGCGTTGTGCTGGCGAAGCTGCTCAACCCGGCCTTTGCACGTATTGTGGAGAAGGATATCCGTCAGTTCAAGGCATATATTGAAGGAATAACACCCGCCGAATTTGAGACGGCAGCACGATAGTTTTTTACGATCAGTACCCTACCAACAAGAGCCGGTTGCCCTATGCGACCGGCTTTCACTTTGTAAGGACAAGTTTACGCAACGCAAAACACAACTTAGGCGGACAAAGCTACTCAGCGCAAAACACTCCACTATCCAGCAGAGAAACAAGCAATTTTTCCAGCCATATTCTTGTTCACAGCCGAAGTCGGCAAACAGCAAGAAGCGGGTGGGTGGCGACAGGCTGCTGTTTTATCTTTGCAGGAATATAAATCCATCCGCATGTCTTCACTTACCTTGAATGATATCACTATCCGCACCACGCTGCAGCCCGGCGACATTGGTTATGTTGTTTACCTGCACGGGCACCTGTACAGCAGAGAATATAACTATGGACTTTCGTTCGAAACATATGTAGCAGAGGGATTGGTGGAGTTTTACCGGCAATACGATGCAACGCGTGATCGTGTGTGGATCGCCGAACACAATGATAAGATGATTGGCTTTTTGTTGCTGATGCATCGTGGAGAAGCTGCCCAGTTACGTTATTATGTGCTGGACCCGGCCTGCCGGGGTATCGGCCTGGGCAAAAAACTGATGGGATTGTTTATGGAGTTTCTGCAAGAGGCTGGTTACACATCGGCTTACCTGTGGACGACCAACGAGCTCCCCGCTGCAGCTTCGCTGTACAAAAAGAACGGTTTTGTATTGGTGGAGGAACGGCCAGCCACAGCACGGTTCGAAAAGAATGTAACCGAGCAAAAGTATGAGTGGAGGAGAGAGGCTTAACGCGACTTTCTGCAACGCACTGTATCGTCTTAGAAATCCAAGGTCATGCATCCTTCGTTTATTGCTGTACCAAATTTTCAAACTATGCCATCAAAAAACAAGATCAAAGAGAAGAAGATTGGTAATGCCATAATTTCGGATAAGGTTAGGGACTACGGGAACGATCCTTACTTTGTAAAGAAGACCAGGGAATCGAAAGAATTCCTCAAAAAGCACGGCTTCCCCAAAGAACTTCTTGAAAAGCGCTAAAACGAATTGTCTTAATTCATAGACCCACATAGTCCCCTATGTGGGTTATTTTATGGCTTTCCACCTCCAAAAGCGCCATCGCTTCCAAGTAAAACTAACAATCGTTATCTTTACCGGATTGAAATCTATTCCTTACTCAAAATCCATTAAAGATCAGCTATATGAACAAACGTGAGGTTTACATCATCTCTGCCGTCCGCACCCCGCTCGGAAGTTTCGGAGGATCCCTTAAAGAATTCAGTGCCACCCAATTAGGCGCTATCGCCATCAAAGGAGCCGTAGCAAAAGCCGGCATTAAGCCCGAACAGGTCCAGGATGTATTAATGGGATGCGTTATCCAGGCCAACCTCGGACAAGCGCCCGCCCGCCAGGCCGCCAAATTTGCCGGCCTCCCCAATGAAGTGAACTGCACCACCGTCAATAAAGTTTGCGCCAGCGGCATGAAAGCCATCGCGCAAGCTGCCCAAAGCATTGCCCTGGGTGATGCCGATATCGTCGTAGCCGGCGGTATGGAAAGCATGAGCAATGTGCCCTTTTATGTAGACCAGCTGCGCTGGGGCAATAAATACGGCAACACGGCACTCGTAGACGGACTGGCTAAAGACGGTCTCACCGATGTATACGATGGCAAAGCGATGGGTAACGCGGCAGAACTTTGCGCCAAAGAATGTGGCATCAGCCGGGAAGACCAGGACGCATTCGCCGTTGAAAGCTATAAGCGCAGTCAGGCCGCCTGGGCTGCCGGTAAGTTCAACGACGAGATCGTACCCGTTTCGATTCCCCAACGCAAGGGCGATCCCATTCAGTTTGCCAAAGACGAAGAACCGTTCAATGTAAAGTTTGATAAGATACCCGAGCTGAAACCTGCCTTCCAGAAAGACGGAACGGTAACAGCCGCCAATGCCTCTACCATGAACGATGGCGCCGCAGCACTCGTACTCATGAGCAAAGCGAAGGCCGATGAACTTGGTTTGAAGCCCATCGCGAAAGTGATCTCTTATGCAGATGCAGAACAAGCGCCTGAATGGTTCACCACCACGCCAGCCATTGCATTGCCCAAAGCCGTTGCCAAGGCCGGCTTATCACTCGATCAAATCGACTACTTCGAACTGAATGAGGCATTCTCCGTGGTGGGCATCGAAAATACGCGCCGCATGAAACTCGATCCCACGAAAGTGAATGTACACGGCGGCGCGGTGAGTATCGGCCACCCCCTGGGCGCCAGCGGTGCGCGCATCATCGTTACGCTCATCAACATACTCAAACAAAACAACGCCAAATACGGAGCCGCAGGCATCTGTAATGGCGGAGGAGGAGCCAGCGCCATGGTGATCAGTCTATGAGTACCGTCACCATCCGGCTGGCAGATGTTTCCGAAGCAGGGCTGATTGCTGACCTCAGCAGGCAGACCTTCTACGACACCTTTGCCGAATACAATACCCCGGAGAATATGGACAAGTTCATGCAGGAGCAGTTCTCCAGAGAAAAGCTCATGGCCGAACTATATGATCCTAACAGTATATTCTTATTGGCATGGGTGGATGGCGAACCAGCGGGCTACGCCCGGCTGCGGGAAGCCTCCAATCCAACAGAACTGGGCGATCTTGCTTCGATCGAGATCGCCCGGATCTATGCCCATAGTAAGGTCATCGGAAGGGGAGTAGGCAGTGCTTTAATGGAACATTGCATCGATGTGGCCCGCAGAATGAACAAAGCCCTGATCTGGCTCGGCGTTTGGGAGCACAACGGTCGAGCCATCGCCTTCTACGAGAAATGGGGTTTCACAAAATTCGGTGAACATATATTCGCACTTGGCGATGATCCACAGACGGATTGGTTGATGAAGAAAGAACTGCTACCATGATCGCACAACTTTAGTAGCTGGCCTACTGACGATGCGAATGCAGCTACAACAATCATAGCTTCCGGCGTGCCGCAAAAAGGCACCTATTTACCTTGCTCAAAATAATCGTACGTATTCACCTTACCAGTCGCCAGGTCGATACACAACAACAGGTTAGCCTGTGTGCCCGACAGTTCCGGGTTGTTCATACCTACCACAAACAGTTGCCTGCCCGTATACAACCAGTCGATAAAGGAACCAAGCTGCGTTTCCACCGTCCATTGCACTTTACCATCTGTCCCCAGACGGGATAACCTGATCTTACCATCCTGCCCAATCTTGTCTTTATAGACCACTAACAATCCATCGGGGTTAGTGAGCCTGATCGGTATGGCCGTGTACTTATCCAGCAAAAAGCCACCATCGAGAAAGAAATCACCGGCGCCAGTCAACGCAGCATTCTCCTTTTCAAACACCAGGTCGCCATTGCGTCCCGGCGTCCACGATCCTACATAGAATTGCCGGCGAGCCGTTTCTTGATATACTGCCTGCCAGCTAACCCGGTTATACAGTTTACCAATCTCTTCCTTCGACAACATGCCAAACCACCTGCCTGCCAGCGTATCCTGGTTCGATTTCGTTTGACCGTATGATGGATTCAGCCTCGACAGCCATTCAATCGCAGAGTGACGCTGCCGCATATTAGATTCGCGCGTTCGCAGAGCTGCTTCCAGGTTCTGTAAACTATCCCGCTCCTGGTATAGCACCTTTTGACGCGCAGTAAAATCTTCCCGCACGCGGCTATACTGCTTTTGAGTGATCTTCCCCTGTGCCAATAATTTGCCGGGGTATTCGTTACGAAACATCGAATCCTGCTTAGCCCGGTTGATCGCCTGTAGCTTTTCGATCGCGGCTTGCTCTTCATCGAGTGGGTCCTTCTCAGGATCATACTCACTGGCAGTGATGGCTAAGGTGGAGGTATTCAATTTCCATTTGGTACCGTCGCTTGCCGTAAAATAGACCTGCCTGTCATCCGGATTAAACATATAAAACCTGCGTTCTGCCGGAAATAAGCCCTTCAGCGAAGGATGCTTGTCTTCCAGAAGAGCAATATCAGCCTTCTTCTCCAGGGTGAACGGATCGAAAGCCATGAGCTCACCCACAAAGACCCAGGCCAACTCATTCGAACCACCCAACATTTCTACCGGGTGATACTTGATATCGCTATGGTCTTTGATCTCTTTATCCTGAATCCGTGCACCGCTAACGGCATCGTTCTGCTGAACCAGGTAGCGGGCGCTTATTGATTTGCTGACGAAGCCACCACGGCGCGAGTAATTGGTCGTTTTGTCATATTCCACCAGGCTAAACAGCACAGCCTTGCCTTCCTTTTCAAAATACAATACCGGAGCAAGTGCAAAACGTTCGTCGTATTGCGAAAGGCAGCTTCGCAGTAACATGATAAAACCCACGACCAGCAATCCGATGAACAGGAAACCGCCGACAAAGGCACTTTTGATCCGCATGGATAAAATTTGTACTAAAGTAAGGGGCTATCCTATTTCAAACAAACCCGATCTATCGAAACGCCCTTCCTCAACGGTCCAAACGTGGCCAATTTCAAACAAAGCAAAGCACGCCAACCGATACGCTGTTACCCGGAGCGCCGGCGGCGTACTTTGCTACATCATCAACGTACGGATCAAAACGAGCCAGAAACTATGAAATAAGTGGGGCGCCACTACCTGGGGAGTCCTCTGATCATACGCAACGGGGCGCCCCACCAATCCTATTCAAGAACCGACTCTTCCTCCACCGGTTCGTCGGCATCATTGGTCACGGCACGGCCCAATAACAGCACCTCATTCACCAGCACTTCAGTGGCGTATCGCTTGATGCCATCCTTATCGACATAAGTCCTGTTCACCAGTTTGCCTTCCACCGCAATCTCTTTTCCTTTGCTCAGGTATTTCTCTGCCAACTCCGCCACCTTGCCCCAGCCCACCAGGTGGTGCCACTGCGTTTCCGTCACCTTTTCACCCTGCAGGTTGCGATAGGTTTCATTGGTGGCCAAAGAAAAGCGCGCCCATTTTCTACCCTTTTCAGTAAGCCTTACATCAGGTGCATTACCCAGGTGACCGATCAGCTGAACTTTGTTCTTAAGTGCGTACATAATTGACATGTTTTATAGATGAAAGATTGTATTTCAGGAGCCGGACCATCATCGCCGCAGCTCCATCACAAAATTGCACCTAGCAGCAATCCGTAGTCGGTTAATAGTCGTTTATAGTCGGATGTAAGTGTTTGTAAACGTTTGTAAGCGCTTACAAACGGATAATCCAATATCCATTCAGCGATTAAACCATTAAGAATGAATCAGGAAAGCAGGAACTGCCTCGCTTGTGGAAAAAACATCAAAGGAAGGATCGATAAGAAGTTTTGCGATGACTATTGCCGCAATCAATACAACAACCAGTTGAATAGCGATACCGTCAACTACGTACGCAACGTCAACAATATCCTTCGCCGCAACCGGCGCATCCTCGAAGCCACCATGGAAGGCGTGGAAAAAGCAACCGTTCGCTCCAAATCAGAACTCGCCAAAAAAGGTTACCGCTTCGATTACTTCACCAGCCTCTTTACCAATAAAGACAAAGAAACCTACTACTACTGTTACGAATATGGAATAAGGGAAGTAGAGCACGACAAGTGCATCATTGTGCGAAAGACACAAAAGCTGGCGGCAGCAAAGTAATTAACAGGCCGCTCAGGATAGCTGCCCTTTGCGCACCTCCCGGGGAGTGGCAGCGGTCCAGGACTTAAAAGCCTTCCGGAAGGCTGTCGGGTCAGAATAACCCAGTATCTCGGAAATATCGGAGAGCTTAATGGCCGGATTTTTCATTAGGTGAAGCGCGATATCTTTCCGCACTTCTCCGGCAATGTCGCGAAACCCCGTCTTTTCCTGCAACAATTTACGTTGCAATAAACGGGGAGTAATGTGTAAAGCGGCGGCAGCTTCCTCGATGGTGGGAATTCGGCCTTTAAACTGCATAAATAATAATTGCTTAAGGTTCTCGGCCATGCTCTGCGTTTCCTGCAAGGCAACTTTCTCGGCAACGATAGCATTGAAAATTCCGAACATCGATTGGTCGCTGGTCAAAAGCGGACTCGATATGTCTTCTTTGGAAAGGATAATACTGTTGGATTCCTTGTTGAACACCACGTCGCAACCCAGCACCCGTCGGTATTCTTCCACATCGCGCTTCGCACTGGTCAATTCAACCCGGATCGGAACGATCTTTTTGCCCGATAAAGTATTGATCGTATTGATGACGGCAGCAATCAGAAATTCATTGGCATGCCGCGCAGGTTCGGGATGCTTCAACACCCACATTTTGTTCTGGTCGATCTCTAATACAGCAACATCCTTGACCAGGTACCTGTATTGAACCATCGGCGAAGCCAGGCGGCCATAGCGCTGCAGCAATTCAAGCCCCTGATCGATATCCTTACTGCTTTGAATGAGAAACCCAACCATGCCATGCAATAGCTTGGGTACACCGGCACCAATATGGAGGCCTATCAAAGGATCACCCGATAGTTTCAGCAGCGGCACCCAGATCAAGGCAGCTTTTTCCCATTCCACCATATTTTCCGAATCATTCACGTCCGCCGGGTCGATGCCCGACATCTCACAGAGTGTATCGAAGGCTGTTCCCAGCGAGGTCGCCGTTTGAAATACCGTTCGAATAGCTGTAGCCTGTAATCCCATTGGCGTAAAATATATCATTTTAGGCAGAAACTATCCCTTTTCCCAACGCAAAAAGGGGAGTGCTTTGCATAGTCAATTTTACAAACAAAACAACCATGAAAGATATATTCCTGAACAGATGGGTATCCGGCAATTTAACCGCCTACATTGTTGGCCTCGGCCTTTTTCACCCGCTGATTGCCCACGGATTTACCGGCAACCACGACAAGTTATTAACGATGCCGCAATTGATCATGCACACGTTCTCCCTGGTATTATTCGTACTCCTCATAATACGCTCGCAAATCGGCATGTATCAACTGGTTGGCGATCCGGTCAACTTTAAGTGGTGGCCCTTGCTGCTGATCAGTCCGCTCGCCTTCTGGCTCGGTTATTATACCTTATACATTCCCTTCGATATCCTGTTCCTGTTTCTCTCAATCGGAGTCATCACGGCCAGGCAGTTTCGCGACTATGTAAAATTCCCAACAAAGTGGATACGGCAGTGCATCGCCATCCATTTCCTGGCGGCATTAACCGGCATTATCGCCGGCCTTGGTGCGTACCTCCTGTTTTATAAGGGAATGCCGGATCTGATCCGCGATATCGCCACCTGGCTCACCATTAGCATACCGTCTTCCCTTGTCATCGCGTATCTCCTCAAACGATGCCTCAAAGAACAGATCCTGATGCCCGCCGAACAGCTTATTCTCCTGGAAGATTAGCCAATCAATTCAAGCCTGAATGTTACCCATCAACGCCCAATCAACGATTAATAAAGCACTAAAAATTATCGTACGGCCATGAATAATAAAATCTATTGCCTGGGGCTCCCTTTCGCAGCAGCCCTTATCATCGTAGCCTGTACCAAAAAGGACAACGACGACAGTATGCCCGGAGGTTCGACCAGGGGTATCGTTAGCGGACAGATCACCGACGCCAGCAACAAACCTTTGAACGATGTACGTGTCACTATAGAACATACCCTATGGCATAATAGCTACCTGTTTGCCCATAGCGACCTGGAAGGGAAATACCAGGTTACCATTCCCGACGATCCCGCAGGCGATTGGACCGCCAAAGCGCAACTATCCAAAACAGCCTATGGCCAGGTCTATAAGTTTGATCTTATGCCGGCCACAACAAATGCCTTCAGGAAAGCCGACGGTGCAGTGCGCAATTTTAAATGGGTACTTAGCGGTAATCGCCCGGGAAATACTGGTTATTATGGCGCCCACGTAGATCTCTACCAACTGGGCATCGATATCGATATAACAAAAGTTAAGCTGTCCTTTACGCCTTATCCTGGTGAAGCATATTTGGTAGATGGTACGCAGGCAGCTCCCTTAGAAAGAGCCGTTGAAGTAGTGGCCGGCTCTTATATGGTAAAAGATATACCGATAGGTAAGTACAAGATCAAAGCCTCCTATGCGGGCAAAAAACTGCTGCTCAACAACCGGCACGAGGACGACGCCAATGAAGAGGTCAAGACCGTGATCTTTGGAAAATATGGCTACCTCGGCGAAACCGACTACAATATCGAGTTTTTCCTTACTGAATAGAATTCTTCCGGCATCCACAACAAGCGCTCTACCGGCAACAATACATCCCGGTCCGGCAGCTTGCGCGTACACCTGACAGGTGAATCGGCATCCCGGCCCGCCGCCGGCACCAGGCATAGTAGCCCGGTTGCCAAAGCAGCTGATACAAATAGCTTTTTCATGGCTAAACTTATTAATGGTCTATACTTTCCCAATCACCAGCTATCCCGCACTCTTCTCCAGCACCGACTGCACCAGTTCCTTGTAGCTGCGGCCGATAGGGATCAGCTTACCGTTCACCTCCACATCCGTGGCTGTAAAAGCATCGATCTTATCCTTCGCCACAATGAACGACCGGTGGATCCGTATAAAATTATTCTTCGCCAGCATCTCTTCGATCTGCCCCAGCTGGAACTTCGTCAGGATATTCTTTGTTTTCGTATAAATGCGGATATACTCCTTCAAACTTTCGATATACAACACCTCATCGAGGTACACCTTCACTTTCTTCTTGCTCACATTGAAAAACAGGTAAGCCCTTTCCGAAGAAGCCATAAAGGAGGCGATGCTCACCGCCGGCACCGGCGATTGCTTCAGCTTATTCACCGCCATCAAAAACCGGCTGAACTCGATCGGCTTCAGCAAATAGTCCACTACATTGTATTCATACCCCTGCAATGCATACTCATGGTAGGCCGAAGTAATGATGATGTGTGGCGGCTGCTTCAACGTACGCAGAAAATCGAACCCCTTGAGTTTAGGCAGGTGAATATCGAGGAAGATCAGGTCAACCTTTTGCTGCTGCAACAGCTCCATGGCAAATATGGCATCACTGGCCACACCCACCAGCTCCAGGAAAGGCACCTGCTTGATATAATCCTGCAAAACCTCCGCCGCCAGCGGCTCGTCTTCAATAATGAGGCAATGATATCGTTGCATCGTTGTTTAGATTAATGGTCAGGTGAACTGAAAAACGGTCCTTCTGGTTGTCTACTTCCAGCGTATGCTCCTGGTACATCAATTCCAGTTGGCGCCGCACATTGCTCAATCCGATATTATCCGTAATCGTCGTATCACCATTCTCTTCTTTCGAATTCTCGATACAGAACTTCAGTAAACCCTCTTTCAATAATACATTGATATGAATGAAAGAATCAAACCGCGTTTCACTGGCCCCATGCTTAAAGGCATTTTCGATAAAAGGCAACAACAATAGGGGAGCAATGTGCTGCGTACTGTCGTCGATATCCTTCTCGAAGCGGATCGTGAGCCGCTCATTGTAGCGGATCTTCTCCAACTCCAGGTAATCCTCGATCATCCTGATCTCCCCGCTCACCGGAATCCTTTCCTTGCGCGACTCGTACAACATGAAACGCAGCAATTTCGACAGCTTC
This sequence comes from Paraflavitalea sp. CAU 1676, assembly GCF_029223285.1. Classification (GTDB taxonomy): domain Bacteria; phylum Bacteroidota; class Bacteroidia; order Chitinophagales; family Chitinophagaceae; genus Paraflavitalea. The sequence continues at coordinate 464,971 of NZ_JARHUJ010000003.1, forward strand.
ATCACCACATCGGCCGTATCGTCCGATTTCTTCCGCGCCAGTGCATAAATATTGTTCAGCGTATTGAAGAGGAAGTGCGGATTGGTTTGCGACCGCAGGAACTTCAATTCCGCCTCCAGCTTTTCCTGTAATAGCTTTTTCTCCCGGATCCGGCTCTGCCAGCTCATCCGCAAAAACTTCATCGCCACCGCACAGGCCGCCACCAGACTGATATCCACAAACCCATTCAGTAACCTGCCCATCGCAAAAACCCCTTTCTCCTTCCACGGGTTATTCAGCATCACCGGCACCACATAATACACCAGGATCACCCGGTAAAGAATGATGGAAGCAGCCAACGCCACCGTGGTCGCCGCCACCAGCCAGGGAATATCCCGGCTGCGGTTGATCCCCCTGTCTACCCCCCACAACAAAAAATAGGTAAACAGGATCTTGGGCGGTAAGATCCACAACACGGTCTTGAAACCAAGCCAGGTACGGGTGCCGGGGTCAATGTTCGGAAAATAGGAGTTGAACCAGGCATATTCCATGGCCGTTTCATGTATCACATACGCCAACCAGAAAAGCAAGTGTAATCGTAGTCTGTTCTTCACTGTATAAAAATCGTAAAAAAGTACAGGGTAGCCGGCAAAATTGTACTAAACGCAGGTTGAGCCCTACAAACAACAGGGTAGGGGACAACCCCCTCAAACCCAATCCGCTACTTCCGGTAGCCGATCCTTTCCATCACTTCCTCCTTCTGGTACTTCGATACCGGAACCTGGTATTTGTCGATATGCAGGATATTCCCCTCCACCGCGCCAATCGCATCCATATTCACCAGGTACGACTTGTGCGGCTGAATGAACTGGGCCGGCGGCAAACTTTCCTGCAACCCCTTCAGCGTCGAGTGGGTGATCAGCTTGCGCTCCGCCGTATAAATAGCCACATAGTTCTCCATCGCCTCTACAAACAGGATCTCGGCAAACTTCACCTTCTCGAGCCGCGTATCCGTTTTGATGAACAGGTGGTCCTTATCACCGGAGCCAGTCGATTGAAAATAGTCATAAGCCTTATTAGCCGATTTCAGGAAACGCTCAAACGAAACCGGCTTCAGCAGGTAATCCAGCACGTCCAGCTCATAGCCCTTGATGGCATACTGCTCGTAGGCCGTGGTAAAGATCACTTTGGGCGGATTGGTAGCCTGCTGCAAAAACTCCACCCCCGTAACATAGGGCATCTCGATATCGAGGAACAAGAGATCGACGGGCTGCTGGCGCAACAGGCTATTGAGCTGCAACGCATCTTCACAAACACCCGCCAGCTGCAGAAAGTCTATTTTCTCGATATATCCCTGCAGCCCCTTGCGGGCCATTGGTTCATCGTCGGTAATGATACAGGTGATCTTGCGTGGCATCAATCCAGTTTTATGGTTAAGGCAGCCCGGTATTCGCCGGCCGCTTTGTCGGTGGTCAAACTACTTTTGCCGGCATACAACAGCTCCAGCCGGCGCTTCAGGTTCTCCAGTCCAATGCCGCTGTGGGCCTTTACCGGAATGTTTTCGGGAATGCTGTTCACCACCGAAAACACCAGCTTACCGTCCTCCAGCCTGGCATCGATATCGATCTTATACTGTCCGCCCACATACTTGAAAGCATTCTCTACCATCGGCAACAGCAACAGGGGATAGATCTGCTGCCCATTGAGCTGCTTGTCGAAATGAACCGAGAGCTGCAATTTCTCCGACGTACGCACCTGCTGCAATTCGATGAAGTTGGTGAGATACTGGATCTCCTGGCTCAGGGGTACGGTTTGCTGCTGATCGTAGAGCTGGTACCGCAACAACCCCGAAAACTTCTCGATGCTCTTCTTCGCAGCCTGTATATCATCGTCCATCTGAAAATACACCGTATTGAGGGCATTGAACAAAAAATGCGGATGATATTGTGCCTTCAGGAACTTCAACTCCGTCTGCAGCTGGTCGTTGGTGATCTTCTCCAACTGGATCTGCTTATCGATATAGGCCCTCAGTAGTTTATTACTGCGCACTACGGCATAATAGAGGAGGTTGTACAGCACGGGGATCACGTTGATGATCGCAAAATCACCGATCGACAGGCCATCATCGGTCAACGCGGCCATAGGCGTCATCACCACATTCACGCAGACCTCCGTAACGACAAATACCCACAACAACTCCTGCAACACCGTCTTGTAACCCACCCGCACGGCGAGTTGTTTATCAAAATGCCTGAACAGCTTATTGAGCACATAGACCATCACAAACCCCATCGCCACGCTGCAGCCCATTTCGAAGGCATTCAGCTTCCAGGAACGGTCCCAGAAGGGGTCGTACGACAACGTATCGTTGATGAGCCGGATGGTAAAATAGATCAGCAACCCATAGACCGGCGCGAAAAGGTATGTCCAGAACCATTTCATGAGAAGAAAATTACATTTAATTTGCTAATTCAACACCAGGTACTCCTTCAGCCACTGCAGTCCGTTCTTTACCAGCCCTGGGCACCGCCTTGTCTTTCGGCTTCATGCCAAACAGGAACCGCATCACCGGGAATGGTCTGATCAGCAAATGATAGATGCCCATCGATAAAAAGAAGGTGACACCCACCGTGAAAATGTACTTCATACCGATAGTCTCATTTACCTGAACAATATAGTACACCAGTACGAGCATCACCGATTGGTGCAGGATGTAAAAAGGATAAACAGCCTGGTTCAGGTAATCCAGCACGCGATGTCTTTTGTTCATATACTTTTTACCGTAACCCACACCGGTAAGCACCCAACTCCAGGCCATGATGGGGGTGATGGCCAGGTAGGCATACGTGCGCCAGTCACTCTTCCAGTTGGTCAGCAGCTCCCAGGGCTCGATATCGTTCCACCGCAGGTAGTTCAACAGAATGAGCGACAGAAAGGCCACGGTGAGCGACACCCGGCGGTTCCTTTCGATGGCATCCACCATTCCGGGCACCGCCATGGCGATAAAACCCACCAGCAGGAATTGCAGCCAGTAGAAGATATTACACCAGTCGTGGATGAGGTCGTTGGTACCGGGAAACTTCAATACGAGGCTGCAATAGATGATGATACCCGGTACAATAAGGAAGTACATCCGCTTGCCTTGCGCCAGCCACTGCAGCTTGCGCATGGCCCGCTGGCCTTTTTCGCTAAAAGTCCATTTGAACAGCGGCGTAAACAACACATCGTAAATAAAAAGATATAAGATAAACCAGAGGTGGTGCCAGCTGAAGCTGCCGCCGGCAGGGTAGGGCTTGAACTCGAAAACCGTGGCCCAGAACTGCCAGTAGTTGCCGGTATAGCCCTGGGTGAGCCTTTCTACATAGATCTGGGGCGGAACGATCACCAGCATGCCAAACAAGAGGGGAATCAAGAGCCTGCGGAACCGGAGGCCTACAAACGACCAGCCCGATTTGCTGCGGAGCATGAAATAAGCCACAGTGCCCGAAATGAAGAACAACAGGGGCATGCGGAAGCGGCTGAGCCAGTAGTTGAACTCCATCAGCAGGTTGCTGGTCTCTTTATTCTTGATATGCCATTCCCATTCGGCCACGTAAGCCATGGCCGAGTGGAAGAACAAAACACCAAGGATGGCCAGTATGCGGAGCCAGTCGAGGTAGGTTTGGCGGGAGGAGGAAGGGTTCATATTGATTATTTTTTACAAACCTACCAGACGGCACAGGCGGCCCGAAATCCGTTTGACGAATGGACAGTTTTGGGCGGTCTGAGGATTTTTACACCAAGTTTGTTTATCTGCCTCTCAACCAATAATTTTGCGTCGCCCGAAGAACCATTTGATGGACTTGGGAACATAGAAAAATTAAACCAATTACCGGATGGCAAGATTAATAGCATTTCGTGAAGCGCTCCGTGAAGCGATGAGCGAAGAAATGAGAAGAGATCCTAATGTATTCCTGATGGGTGAAGAAGTTGCAGAATACAATGGCGCTTATAAGGTTAGCCAGGGTATGCTCGACGAATTCGGTCCGAAAAGGGTGATCGATACCCCCATCGCCGAGTTGGGTTTCACGGGTATTGCCGTAGGTGCTGCCCAAAACGGTTTGCGCCCCATCGTAGAGTTCATGACCTGGAACTTCGCCGTACTGGCCCTGGACCAGATCCTCAATACCGCTTCTAAAATGCTGGCAATGAGTGGCGGACAGATCAGCTGTCCCATCGTATTCCGTGGCCCCAACGGCTCTGCCGGTCAATTGGGCGCTCAGCACTCTACCGCATTCGAAAGCTACTACGCCAACATCCCCGGTATTAAAGTAATTTCTCCCTCCAACCCATACGACGCGAAAGGTTTGATGAAAGCCGCTATCCGCGACAACGACCCCGTGATGTTCATGGAAAGTGAAGTAATGTATGGTGACAAGGGCGAGGTTCCTGAAACAGAATACATCATCCCCATCGGTAAAGCCGATGTAAAGAGACAAGGCCGCGATGTAACCATCGTTTCTTACAACAAGATGATGAAGGTTGCCCTGGGTGCAGCTGCCGAACTGGAAAAAGAAGGCATCAGCGCCGAGGTGATCGACCTCCGCACCATCCGTCCGCTCGACTGGCAAACGATCGTTGAGAGCGTGAAGAAAACCAACCGTCTCGTGATCGTGGAAGAGCAGTGGCCCATGTGTTCAGTATCTTCAGAGATCGCTTACCGCATCCAGAAAGAAGCATTCGACTACCTCGATGCGCCGATCCGCCGTATCACCGCAGCCGATGCCCCGCTGCACTATGCACCGAACCTCGTAGCAGCAGCCCTGCCTGATGTTCCCCGCACTGTGAAGCTGGTGAAGGAAGTGATGTACGTGAAGAAATAAACGTTACAACTAACAATCGCTGATATTCGATCCCGGAGTGCGAGCTTCGGGATTTTTTTATGTAGTGGTTCGATCCATGCAAGTTCAGTTATATATAATCATATCGTTGCTCTTTGGCGGATTCTTCGTCCTGGCCGTCATATTTCACCATTACTGGCGTCCCTTCAAACTCGTTTGCTTTGGAAAGCAGGCGGAAGGCACTATTGAAGATTTTGTTACGGAGATGTTTGTGCCGTACAGCCTCGAAGAATATGATGTAGACTATCCCGTAATTGCTTTTGAAACGGCTGATGGAAAGAAGGTAAAGGAGAAATACGACACACTCCGCAGCAACCTGGTCAAAGGCGCCAAAGTAAAAGTATGGTATGATCCTGCTAACCCGCAACTCTTCTTCCCCCTGCTCACCCGCACAGATGTCTACATTTTTTGTATTGGGCTCCTCGTTGGAACAGGTATTTTAGTCATAGGAATCTATCAGTTATGGAAGCGATGAACCAGCACCTCTATATACAGTTGTTGTTCGACATACTCATTCCCATGATCGTAGGGCTCTGGGCAATATATTATCTCTCCGAACGCATTAAAGAGGACAAACATGTCTTGCGGAACGGACTGCCCGCGGAAGGGATCGTTTGCGATTTTGACGAATCGGCTATTTCGGAAAGTAGCGAAATGGATCTCAAATACCCCATCGTCAGATTTGTAACTCAAAAAGGAGAGTGGATCACCGAACGGTACTATGTTGCGGATTCCAGGATGAAATTAGGCGACACAATAAAAGTTATTTATGATCCCGAAAATCCCAGTACTTTTTTAGTGGAGGCGCGCAACGCTCCTGTTACCACATACATACTTTGGAGTTTGATAGGAGCAGGAGGTATTCTTTGGGGGTTTTATCAGTTGATCAGGTACCTGCTTACCTGATCTTGATTGCACCTTACAAGGCATGTGATCCTTGGAAATCCCCCGTTCACTCGCTATTTTTAAGCATACGCTCACACCACATGGCAAACAGTTTCCTACTCGGCTATATCTTCAACGGGGCCATACTCGGTATTGGAGTCTTTATGTTTGCCCGGATACTCAGGATGCGTTCCAAGGGCGAAAAAGCTACCGGTACGGTTACGCACGTTGAATACGACAACGATAAGTGGGGCGATGAAGATATCCCCTATCCTGTCATTTCCTATACCACCGTCACCGGACAAAAGATGTCCGAACGTTACAGCCGGAGATCAAACCTCTTCAAACCCGGCGATGTGATCGAGATTTATTATGATCCTGCCCAGCCAGAAAAGTTCGTCATCTATGATTTCGCCGCATTTCTGATTCCGGTAGCTTGTGTATTGGGTGGACTTTTCTTCCTCTATTTGAACATAATAGGCACTCCCTAAACCCCTGCGCAAACCATTGCGCTGATTTGGCCAAAAAACGGCCAATGAACGTTTTATCGCTAACTTCCGTTCCCCAAACAAATCACTATGATCCGACTTACGATTGCCTGTGCAACCGCCTTGTTATTGTCCATTACCTCCATTGCCCAATCAACTTACACGCCCTCACCCCAAAACCTCGAAGCACGCAAGTGGTTCGAAAATGCCCGTTTCGGCATGTTCATTCACTGGGGCGCATCGGCCGTACTCGGCAATGGCGAATGGGTCATGAACAACCGCAATATCCAGGTAAAAGAATACCGCCGCCTCATCGACATCTTCAATCCCACGGCTTTCGATGCAAAGACCTGGGTAACCACGGCCAAGAATGCAGGCATGCAGTACATCACGCTCATCACCCGCCACCACGACGGCTTTAGCCTGTGGGATACCAAGCAATCCGATTGGAACATCATGGGCACTCCCTATAAAAAAGACATCGTAAAACAGATCGCCGACGAATGCCACCGCCAGGGCATCAAGATATTCTTCTACTACTCCCTGCTCGACTGGTACCGGACCGACTACCAATACGAAACCGGTCGCACCGGTAAAGGAACGGGCCGCACCGAAAAAAGCAACTGGCCCAGCTATGTCAATTTCATGAAAGCCCAGCTCACCGAACTGCTTACCAATTATGGCGAAGTGGCCGGCATCTGGTTCGATGGCCATTGGGATCAACTCGAGAACGACCACAACAAACAAGCCGTATCGAAAGTAGACTGGAAATACGACGAGATCTACAACCTCATCCACAAACTGCAACCGCAATGTCTCATCAGCAATAACCACCACCTGAGCCCCATACCCGGCGAAGATTTCCAGGCATTCGAGAAAGACCTGCCCGGCGCCAACACCTCCGGTTTTGGTGGAGCATCGGTCTCTCAACTGCCACTGGAGACCTGCGAAACCATCAACGACTCCTGGGGCTTCAACATCACCGACCGCAATTACAAATCGACTAAAGCACTCATACATTATCTCGTTAAAGCGGCCGGACACAATGCCAATTTCCTCCTCAACATCGGGCCAATGCCCAATGGCGCTATACAGCCCGAGTTCACCGATCGCCTGAATGCGATGGGAGCGTGGCTGAAGACCTACGGCGAAACAGTGTACGGAACAAAAGGAGGCTTCATCGCACCGCAGGATTGGGGCGCCGTTACCGAGAAAGGCAATACCGTGTACCTGCACCTGCTGAAAGCACCCGACGAAAAGCTGTTCCTGAAGATCCCCTACAAGATCAAATCCATCAAAACCTTTACCGGCAAAACAGCTGTGAAGTGCCAGGTGTTGGCCGACAACTATGTGGTGATCGATACGAAGGCAGTACCGAAAGAAGAGTTCGATACGATTCTTGAAGTCGAGACTGCAAAATAGCTACGATTTGTGGGTTATCTTTTTGAGCTTTTTGGGATGTTGTCGTGTGTCGAAAACAGTAATGATTTCGATAGCAGATCGCCTATTGCGGTAATATATACTGTTGTGCTTAGAAAGAGCGTAGGAGCGAATATTTCTCCTTTTATCATAATACCTGAATATGCGGGGATTGAGACTTATGATTTTGTAGAATGCCTCTAACTTGCTGAGGAAATTGTCTATTACTTTTTGATTCCAGTTTTCTTGGAGATAATGGATAATTTCAATAATGTCCTTTTGCGCTTGGGGGGATATAATAACAGGCTTTGGCTTGGGGCTATTTTTTTGACCCATACCGTTGTTTCATGCGTTGGAGAAACGGTCCAAACTCAGCCCCTTCGCCATTGTCAAGCTGCTGGATGCCCTTAGCCAGTTTTTTTTCCAATGCATTTTTATCAGGCTTTTCAACCTTCATCTTCTTTTGATTGGCCAGCTCTTTAACGAGAAGGTAAGCAGATTGCAATTCCTCCTTGTCTAAGCCCTCAAGGCTTTTTGAAATCTTATTCTTTAGTTCAGTCGTAGACATTTATTTGTAAAACCAGTTTGTGGCTTTCTATCATTAAATATACAAAATTCTCAATTAATCGTCGGTGACTGCATTTCACTATAGCATTTGACTTCTGAATTGAAACCAACAAAAATGCCGGCTTACGCCGGCATTGACATTATTGCTTGCTATTGTAGGGTCTTCCGACCTATTCAATAATTTGGATCGCTGATGAACACAACATGAGGAAAGCATACACGGCGGCTAAAAGAATACCACCAACTAAAGTGAGGCGCATTACAGTTTTGCTGACAGACGGATTCTGGACATTGAGTTGAGCCTTCATAGGGACGCTTTTTAGAGATTAAATAATTGTTTTCAAAGGATGATGCTGGGACTAAAGTAGAAATTGGCGTTAAATTTTGCAATAGGACTTTTACGTGATCCATCTACCAGCGTTTTAACTGTTGTTGGGTAAAATCCCACTCCGGCGTTTTTATATTCAATTCATCCCCAGCCTTATACCACGGACTCAAGGACTCATCCATAGGGTTTTTCAAGATATGAATACTTTGGGCCGGCATATAGCTCTGCGCCAGCAGGTAGATTTTTTCGCCCGAACTGTTCACCGCCACATCCATCACCAGCACCGCATGACCCGGAGAGCCACCCTTTATCAACACATCGCCCGGCTGTATGTCCTTAAAAGCGGCTACCTTTTTCAGTTGCTTCTCGAGCGATAAGGTTCCGCACCAGGCATACACCTGCTCCAGGTACTTTTCAAAACGCGGCCGGTCGGCCCCGGGCGGACAACTATACTTCTTTCCATTATTATCAGTAAACCAGATCCGGTCATACATTTTTCGATCATAAAAGAACTCTGCCCGCAACCGCATCACCGCATCCGCACACTGTTGCAGGTCTTTGTTCCCCACCGGCACATCGAGCACGGCATATTGAGCGCCCTGATAGCGCTTCGGTTGTCCATTGTACAGGTACACCGCAGCGTCGGCCTTGAGGGGTACCCTACGCAGCCAGCGGGCAAAAGCGGAATCGCGCCCATCTACCCGTTTGTACCCCGACGGTAACGCAATATCTCCCACACTCCGGAGCTTGCCAGCCCCCGCTGGCACTGGATTTGATGGCGGTTGGCCCGATATCCCCTCGCAACTACCCAAAAACGGCAGGATAATTGACAGAAGGAGGTATTTAAAATAAGCCAGCCGGCGGTCAGTACATATCATTATTTTTGGTTTTAATTTTGGAACGACACACAAGGGCTGAATTTCCATAGCAAAAGACTGTTAAGCATATGTCAAACATATTAATTATCGACGACGAAAAGGCGATCCGGAAAACACTCAGCGAGATCCTTTCTTATGAAGGATACAAGATCGATGAGGCAGGCGATGGAGAAGAAGGACTCAAGAAATTCAAAGAGAAAAGCTACGACGTAGTATTGTGCGATATCAAAATGCCCAAACTCGACGGCATTGAATTCCTCGACAAAGCCCGGGAAGCCAACCCCGACGTACCGGTGATCATGATCTCCGGTCACGGAACCATCGAGACCGCCGTGGAAGCGGTGAAGAAAGGCGCTTACGATTATATCTCCAAACCGCCCGATCTCAACCGCCTGCTCATCACCATCCGCAACGCCATGGACAAAACCAACCTGGTAGCGGAAACCAAAGTGCTGAAGCGCAAGGTGAGCAAGGTGGAGGAAATGATCGGCGAATCGGGTCCCATAGCCCGCATCAAGGAGACCATCGAAAAGGTGGCGCCTACGGATGCGCGTATCCTGGTTACCGGTGAAAACGGGGTAGGAAAGGAGCTGGTAGCCCGCTGGGTACATGAAAAGAGCAACCGCGTATCCGGACCGCTCATTGAAGTGAATTGCGCAGCCATCCCCAGCGAACTGATCGAAAGTGAACTCTTCGGCCACGAAAAAGGCTCGTTCACTTCTGCCGTTAAACAACGGATCGGCAAGTTCGAATCGGCCCATGGCGGCACCCTCTTTCTGGATGAGATCGGCGATATGAGCCTCAGCGCCCAGGCCAAGGTACTACGCGCCCTGCAGGAAGGCAAGATCACCCGCGTGGGTGGCGATAAAGATATCAGTGTAGATGTGCGCGTCATCGCGGCGACCAACAAAGACCTGCTGCAGGAAGTCGAAGACAAGAACTTCCGGCTCGACTTATACCACCGTCTCAGTGTGATCATTATTCACGTTCCATCGCTCAACGATCGCCGCGACGATATTCCTTTGCTGGTCGATAAGTTCCTCGGCGATATCTGCGCCGACTACGGCATTGCCAAAAAGGCCATCGAACCCGACGCGCTCGACGCCCTCAAAGAACACAACTGGACCGGTAATATCCGCGAGCTCCGCAACGTGGTAGAGCGCCTGATCATCCTCTCGGGCAAAACCATTGTGCGGGAAGATGTACAGTTGTACGTGCTGCCGAAGAAATAGTAATTGTAACGCATATATTCAAAGGTTCACCAGAGCGCTGTGGCGGGAGGGTGAACCTTTGTTTTATTAGTCGATAGCTCGCATGAAAAAAACTTCATTTATAATTATATCCTGTACCCTGGGATTATTGCTGCAAGCAGCCGGGCAGGATACCGCCAGGTATTCGCAAACCCAGACATCATTATTTGGAAATAGTTATACGTTCATCAGGAAGAACAAACAGGATAAAGCTGGCCAGTTTTTCCAGCTGTGTATGTCGGATGACGGCATATGTTGGTATGGGGCTGGAAGTTTTACCCAAACCAGGCATAAGATATTCCTGCAATTCGACACCTCTAAGCACCACAACCGAACTGAAATAGTTTACCAAACCAGCCACCGCGACACACTATATGTATATTGGTTTGACTGGTGGCACAACGACCAGGTGCCATTTGGAGTGAGGGCTCCAGGCGATCTCAACCCAAAAACCTATAACGCTGGTTACGGTAGTAGCGTAGTACATATACCCAAAAAAGAGGTCGTTGGAAAGAAGCTGGCAATATTTCCGATGTCAGGCACCACAAAGTTGCTCGACCTGGATATACCCCCTGAAGCCGATGAGATCAGGGTTTTCGCCAATGATACCGCACGCATGATTACGTTTAACAAAACCAAGGAAACACTCAGAAAACGGGAGAATGGCTTTATTACAAAAGGCATGTGGGCAAAAAGCCGCCGTTCCCTATTTGTGCAGAAACCCAAATCCTCTTAGAAAAAAATTACCTTAGTACCAGCTCCGATCTAATCTCATGACAACTGAAATAGAAAGAAAATTCCTGGTTAAACCCGAACTATGGCTCACAGTCAATAAGGGAACCGGCAAACAATACGTGCAGGGATATCTGCTCACCGAACCCGGCAAAACCATCCGGGTGCGGATCGGTGGAGACCAGGGATTCCTGACCATCAAAGGAGCCACCAAAGGCATCTCCCGGAGCGAATTTGAATATGAGATACCCGTGGCGGATGCGGAGCAGTTACTGAAACAATTCTGTGCAGCCCTGGTCGCCAAAACCCGCTACGAAATCGAACATAAAGGCAAACACTGGGAAGTAGATGTGTTTGCAGGCGACAATGAAGGGCTGGTAGTAGCGGAAATAGAACTCGCCGCCGAAGACGAAGCATTCGAGTTGCCCGACTGGGTAGACCAGGAAGTATCCGATGATGAACGATATTACAATGCCTATTTGTCGGCCAGGCCATACAAAACCTGGTAAATCGTCCACCTAAACCTTATCACCAACTATATGAGATCAATCCGTTTCGCATTCCTCATCATCGCTTTATTGTCCGTCTTTAACGGCCACAGCCAGGCTACCCCTGCCAAACAAATCGACTTCAAAAAGGCTAAGGTGTCATTTGTTACAGACTTCAACAACAGCAACGCTACCAAAGACGGTTACTACCTGCGTGGCTACGTCGTCAACATCAGTCCCGAAAAAGGGCGCGAACTGGATGGCAAAAAAATACGGGTGTCCGGCAAAGTAACCGTCGTAAAAGGAGTACAGAATGACCCCAACGGCAAGGACGACATCCAACAGGGCCGTGCCGAAGACTTCCTGTACATCAAAAAGCCCAGGATAGAAGTACTGAAGCATTAGCCCTCCATAAACCCCGACAGCGCGCTGCGGAGCTTATTCTTGATCGACTTGGGGAAGTTCTCCTTTACCCATAGCTTAATGCGCCCCTTAGTAGTACTGCGCGCCAGCTGCCGGTAATGCTCTTCGTGCTTATTGGCATAATAGCAGACCTTCTTCTTAGTGGTCTCATAACCTTCCGCCACCAGGTCGCGCCGGTATCGCTCAAAAAGCTCCTTGAGAATGGGGAAGTCGGTTTCTGTATAGCGGTCTTGCTGATCGGTGAATAGCTTATTACCCGGAATATTGACATTGCTATAGTGATAGATCGCCAGTCCGTAGCGGCCGTTCACCATCACCTTGCTGTTGACACGGGTGATGGCACGCTCCATCAAATTCCAGTAACCAATATTATAACCGGGGTGTTTAACTATTACTACTTTATCGAAGAATACCGGCGCCAGGATGATCCATTTTTGATCATAGAACAATCCCGCCTTCCAATCCACATAACTATAATGTCGCAGGCGATCCCGCCACCAGGTGATGAAACGCATCGTATTCTCATTCACCGTCACGGAAATCAATCCCAGGTTATAAGTACCGGTAGCCAGGTACGAGATCTCATTGGGCGTTTTACCGTCGAAAGGCTGCGGCTGGAGTAGGTGAGGGAAGAGCAGGATATCACCTTCCTGGTGCATGCGACTGATCTCGTCAAGCTTCTCATAGATCGCCATATCCGGATCGATGAACAGGATATGCTCCGCCTGGGGATACTTGCGGGCAAAGTATTCGAGGAAGAAAGGCTTCAGGGCATTCTTAAGGTCGCTTACCCCATAATGGATGGCCATGCCCTCGAGGTCTTCGATACCGGCCTCTTCACAGGGCACCACCTGGAAACCATCGTACCAGGGCGCCAGGTCCAGCTCACGTTTGTCGCACAGTCCGATAAAGAACTCGTAGTCGGGATTGTGCTCCTTCAACGATTTACCCACCACACGGGCCAGCGACAAGAAACTATTGGTACAGATAGTAAAAGCGATCTTCATATAATAAAATTATGCATCTCCCTAAATCGGGGCGAAAGATAATAGAAAAATGAGGGTATTGGAAGTGCAAGCAGGATAAAATGCGGGTATCATCACTTCGCCCGGCAAAACCTACACGGTCTGCACCTACAGACTAAGGTGCCACCTGAAAGGCCGTTCACAAAAGTAGTCCTACTTAAACCGCTTCAGGATCTTCCTGGCGCGCGAATGGAAGGCAGGCGTTTCATGTGGCCAGCGTTCTTCAATGATGAGCTTCAGTTCAGGAACAATATCGGGATATGCAATGGCCAGACGTTCGAGAATCGTAAGCGAAAAGGCCTTGATCGCCGCCAGTTGCTGCGGGTCTTCGATAAAGGCAAAGCAAAGGTTCATCACATCACCCTGGTATGCTTCGGGAATCGTTACATGCTGTAGCGCCCGAACGATATTCCGCGTCACCGCATTGTGCACATCCTTCCGCTCCAGCAACTTCAACAGCTTCCCCAAATGCGGCATCACCCATTCCGGCTTTGCTTCCACACAATAGCTCAGCGGCCAGCCGGCCCTTTGCTGCTCCAGCGGCTCACCTTCCAAAAAGATCTTCATCAGGGCATTGAACCGCTTTTGATCGCGCGAAACATACTGCACGATCTTATCGGCCTGCGCCTTCGAATGCTCGGCTAATATGGTCGCTTTAAGATCCACTGGTCTTGAGCAGTTTCTTACGGGCAAAACCAAACAGGTCTTTATAAGCCTGGAACATGTATTTGAAAATATTGCCAACTTCGATATGCACGTACTTTTTAAGCACACTGATCAGTACAATGGCCGAAATCACATTATAAATGATGGTAGCGTAAGCGGCTCCCATTCCCTGGAACCTCGACAAACACCAAAAGGTGGCAACCAGATTCACCAGCATCAGTGCAACGCTCACATAAAAATTGACATTCGGCTTGCCGATAGCATCCAGCGTATTGCCAAATTGGTATCCCAATGGACGCACCAGGCCGAAAAGTATCGTAAGCTGGAGGATTGGCACCGCTTCCATGAAATTGGGCGCCAGGATCGTAATGATCAGCTTGGGGAACACGAAAATGAAGATGGACATCGGCACTACCAGTGCCAGGATGGTGCCCATCATCCGCTCGAAATAGTATTTCACCTTACCCAGTCCATCCGTCTCCAGCGTCTCCACATTCTTCGGAAACAACACATCGGCTGCCGCCAGCGAAGGCACATCGATCATATTGTTGATCCGGGCCACAGTGTTATAATAAGAAACATACGTTTTACCTTCTGCAGGATTCAATACCGAAGCAGTGATAAAGTGGTCGAACGAACGGGCAATATTCGAGAATACATTGGTACCAAAGATGTATTTACCAAAGTGGAACATGTCTCGCATAATTCCCACATTGAAATGAAATCCTTTTAAACGATAGGGTGCCGTCGATACAAACAGGATGGCCGTACCAACTGCCAGCGCACCCACCTGCAGGTAAAGCAGGTTGATGAGGTTCAGGTATTGGGGCCACACAAAACTTAACAAAATAACACCCAGAAAGAAAATACCCTGCCGCACAAAATAAGCCCAGAAGTTCTTGGAGAACTGATAATGCGCCTGCAACAACACCTCATAATGGTTATAGGGAATCAGCAAAATGAGGAAAGACACACTCCAGTCCAGTAGTGAAACCAGGTCGGGACTCTTCAGTAAATGCCCCAGCCAGGAGCCGCCCAAAGTAAACAATAAAATAGCAAGTAACGTGCAGAAGATATTGATAAGCATAGCAGAAGACTGCACTTCACGCTTCTTGTCTGCGTATTCCGACTGGCCCAGGAACTTGATGGTAGGGTTGCGCAGCAGCCCCTGCTTGATCGTTTCGAAGAGCGCCAGAATGGTGAGGAACAAAGCCCATACACCGTAGGTTTCTACGCCATTGGTCTGTTTGCCGAAGCCCCGCACGAGCACCATAAAGGAAACAGCTCCGAAAAAGAATAGGGAAAAACGTTGTAAAAGGGTGTAAAAGATGGAATGTAACCAGAAAGATGATTTCAACAGCTTCAAAGTGTTCAGGCTTTGGGCGTGAAATTAATATAATAATTGATTGGTGGTTAGTGGAGAAGTACGCAAGATGGATCGACCGGTCTATTTTACCCATATTCGGTCGGGCTAAAGGTTAATATTCAAATGATTTAAATACTACCGGCCGCTTGGAACTCGTTATAGGCTGCTGTACATTTCCTTTTCAATGTCTTCTG
Source organism: Paraflavitalea sp. CAU 1676 (assembly GCF_029223285.1). Classification (GTDB taxonomy): domain Bacteria; phylum Bacteroidota; class Bacteroidia; order Chitinophagales; family Chitinophagaceae; genus Paraflavitalea. Next base: position 480,539 of record NZ_JARHUJ010000003.1, read on the forward strand.
ATGAATGAGAACTTTAAGATTGTATTAAACTATCTCCTCCTTGGACTCCTTACCATGGTCTACGTTTATTATTGCGGTATACTTTTGGAGGGACACGGCTATGGATATAAGTTCAGAATGATACCATCACCGGTTTGCCTGTTAATATTTGTGTATCCCTTTTATCACTTCAAAAGTATAGTAAGGCATATCGTACCAATAGCCATTTGGACGCTGGGCTTTATGATCGTTTTTAGTGGTGGCGAAGACGCTGCTGCAGCGGGTGCGATTTTGCTATTAGGCGTCCTGGGATACGAGGCATTCAGCAATTACCAGACAAAGAAAGGCGAATCGCAGGAACGTCTTTGACATCCGAAAGACTTAAACCTAAACAGCCGCCACCTCCCGATCCGCTGGCCCGCCAACAGGATGAACAAGCTTTGATCCCGGCCTGATCGACCCTTGGTCACCCTCCGATCAACTCCCGATCACTTCCTGAGTAGCCTTATAGGAAGGGCAAAGGAAGTCCGAGGGAAGTCCGGGGGAACTCCGGGGCAATGGCGAGCCAACAGGGCTCAAATGCAGGCTGAATGCGGATATTTGCCACTACAAAATGGCGGATGCAGTCCCATGGCGGGTTTGCTCGAAATGAGGAAATTCAAAAAGGAGATAGCAGACATAGAAAAAGGCGCGTATTACACCTCAAGTGTAATATACGAAAAAGCCCACAAAACATTGATTTGTTACACAGTTAACTTTTAGCCAACTCCAGCTGCCTGATCCAACGGCGTGTCAACCACAAAGGGATCAATCCAAAGACGCCAAACGAGCAATCGATCACAATATGGAACCAGGGAATACCCCTGATCGGCCCCGCAATCAAGGCCAGCGGAAATACCGCCACACCCGCCAGCATCGCCCATTCGATCACCCACACATTGCGAACAGGATCCCTCCACGGACCAATAAACGCCATCCCGATCACGATGTGCGCAAATGCCAGCCAGTCGTACCCATAAAACAGGAACGGAAATTGCCCGTTCATTGCATCGACACCCAGCCACACCTGGTACAAAAAGTCGCCGAGGAGCGTACCCCGCGGCACCGTGTCATGCTCCATCATCCATTTCAATTCCGTGTAAACCGGAAAAGCGGTAATGCCGCTTAGCATCAGCAGTACCACAAACAGGATGATCATGCGCCGGATGCGGGCCAGGAGTTTTTGTGAAGTCATGTTTAGTACATTTACAAAACGACGATGAGGGCGGGACCACACTGAAACAGTGCGTAAAAAACAAAGTCCTGCAAAGTCCGCCCCCTCCAAGATAATCAGCTTATGAAGAAAATACAATCGATCCGCATCTTTTGGGTTCGTAATCTTATCCGCCAATCGATAAACATCCCTTTGAGGCTCCAACAGGCGGCACCAGGGTCCGCTGAGCGTCATTCCCAAGGGCATCCCCACACAAACCATGTTCAATGGCTGGCCCCAGTTTTCCACAAGGCCAGGCCGACTCGCATCATTACCATCGCCGGATTTTCCATTGTCACGCTCGCCATCTTCCTCACCGACTGCAATTCCCGCCCATCGACGCAAGCTCACAAACCAGCCGTCGTATTCCAGACCGACTTCGGACTCAAAGACGGCGCCGTAAGCGCCATGAAAGGGGTAGCCACCGGGGTTGATGCCGACCTGAAACTCTACGACCTCACCCACGAAATACCGGCCTATAACATCTGGGAGGCAGCTTACCGTCTCCAGCAAACAGCACCTTACTGGCCGGCCGGCACAGTATTCGTTTCAGTAGTCGATCCCGGCGTAGGCACCACCAGGAAGTCGGTCGTGGCAAAAACCCGCAATGGATTATACATAGTAACACCCGATAATGGCACATTAACACTAATCGCCGAATCAATTGGTATAGAATCCATCAGAGAGATTGATGAAGTAATAAATAGAAGACAAAACAGCCAACAGTCCTATACCTTTCACGGGCGCGACGTGTATGCCTACACCGGAGCCCGACTGGCGTCCGGCGTCATCAGTTTTGAGCAGGTGGGGAAACCCCTCGGCGACCAAATAGTTAAGATCCCGTACGAAAAACCGGTCTTAAAAGACGACACGCTCACCGGCGGCATCCCTGTTTTAGACATTCAGTATGGAAATATCTGGACCAATATCAATGATTCGGTTTTCAGACAGTTGAAACTGTCACCTGATAAAAAAATAAAGGTAAAGATCAGCAGGGGAGGGGTCGATTTCTTCAACGGTACCCTGCCATTCGTCAACACCTTCGGAGCGGTACCCGAAGGGGAGACGCTCGGCTATATGAACAGTTTGATGAACTTTTCGGTAGCGCTCAACATGCGGAGTTTTGCCGACTCGTTCCACATCGCCAGCGGGCCCGGATGGAAGGTCGTCATAACACCGGCAAAATGAGGGCGAAGGCTTTCGTATTCAGGGAATTGTTATTCTCCACAATCGTGGAAAAGTGAAGTCAAAAAACACAGTTCGTTAACGGGTTTTCCGCCCTAAATAGGGTAGATTTGCCACCCATCACAGACCGTCGGCCTGACGGCCCATAAAATGGATAAAATCAGCTAAATACAGCTATGGAAGAGAATCTCATACCATCAGAAACGAACGATCAGAACAGGATCGTTCCCGTGAACATTGAAGAGCAGATGAAAACCGCGTACATCGACTACTCCATGTCGGTGATCGTAGGCCGGGCCCTGCCCGACGTACGGGATGGATTGAAGCCGGTACACCGGCGCATCCTCTACGCGATGAATGAAATGGGGGTTACTTACAACAAGCCGTATAAGAAGTCGGCCCGTATCGTGGGTGACGTACTCGGTAAATATCACCCCCACGGTGATAGCTCCGTATACGACGCCATGGTGCGTATGGCGCAGGATTGGAGCATGCGCTATACACTCGTAGACAGCCAGGGTAACTTTGGTAGCCAGGACGGCGACGGACCGGCGGCCATGCGTTATACCGAGGTGCGCCTCGAAAAAATGGCCGAAGCCATGCTCGAGGATATCGACAAGGATACCGTCGACTTCCAGCTCAACTTCGACGACTCACTGAAAGAACCAACCGTATTGCCTTCCCGCCTGCCCAACCTGCTGCTCAACGGCTCCAGCGGTATCGCGGTAGGTATGGCCACGAATATCATGCCCCATAACCTCACCGAGGTGATTGACGGCTGTATCGCCTATATCGATAAACGCGACATCACCATCGAAGAGATGATGAGTTACGTAAAAGCGCCCGACTTCCCCACCGGAGGTATCATCTACGGAATGGAAGGCGTTAAAGCCGGTATGGCCACCGGCCGCGGCCGCGTCGTATTGCGCGGACGTGTAATGCTCGATGCCAAGCCCAGCGGCCGCGAGCAGATCATCATCACCGAAGTACCTTACCAGGTAAACCGCGATGCCCTTTGCGATCGCATCGGCCAGCTGGTAAATGAAAAGATTGTTGAAGGCATCGCCCACGTCAACAACGAATCGAACGAAAAAGAAGGCACCCGTATCGTAGTTGACCTCAAGCGCGATGCCATCGCCAACGTGGTGATCAACCAACTGTACAAATACACCGAACTCCAGACCTCATACGGTATCAACAACGTGGCCCTGGTAAAGGGACGCCCGAAGATCCTGAGCGTAAGGGATATGATCGCCGAGTTCGTGGAGTTCCGCCACGAAGTGATCGTACGCCGCACCGAGTTCGAACTGCGCGAAGCGCAGAAGAAAGCCCACATCCTGCAAGGCTACCTGATCGCACTCGATCACCTCGATGAAGTGATCGCCATGATCCGCGCCTCTGCAACACCCGAGATCGCCAAGGAAAACCTGGTGAATGCCGGATGGGGATTGGATGAGATACAAGCCAAAGCCATCCTCGAACTCCGCCTCCAGCGCTTAACCGGCATGGAACGCGATAAGATCAAGCAGGAATACGACGAACTGATGAAACTGATCGCTCACCTCCAGGAACTGCTCGCCAACGAAGGCATGCGTTACGATGTGATCAAGGCCGAACTGCTCGAGATCAAGGAGAAATTCGGCGACGCCCGTAAAACCGAGATCACTTACCTCGATGATGAGGTTAGTATCAAGGACCTGATCAAGGAAGAAGATGTGGTGATCACCATATCGCACCTCGGTTACATCAAACGCACATCTGCCAACGAATACCGCGCCCAGAAGAGAGGCGGCCGTGGTGTGATCGGCGGAAAGACCCGCGAAGAGGATTACATCGAACACCTCTTTGTGGCCTCCACCCACCATACCATGCTGTTCTTTACCGAAAAAGGACGCTGCTTCTGGCTCAACGTGTATCAGATCCCCGAAGGCGAAAAGACCGGCAAGGGCCGCGCCATCCAGAATATGATCCAGATACCGCCCGATGATAAGGTGCGCGCCATCATCGACGTACGCGACCTGGAAGATAAAGACTTTGTCAAGAGCCAATATATTGTACTTTGCACCAAGAAAGGCATCCTGAAGAAGACCGAACTGGAAGACTTCAGCAATCCCCGCAGAACCGGTGTGAACGCCATTAATATCCTCGAAGGCGATGAATTGCTCGAAGCCAGGATGACCGACGGCAATAGTGAGATCATGCTCGCTGTAAAAAGTGGCCGCGCGATCCGTTTCCCCGAAGACAAAGTACGCTCTACAGGTCGTGGCGCAACCGGCGTAACCGGTGTGGAATTGGAAGACGAAAATGATGAGGTTATTGGCATGATATGTGTCAACAAGGACGACAAATCCCGTACAGTACTGGTTGTGAGTGAAAAGGGCTACGGAAAACGTACCCAGATCGACGAATACCGCATCACCAACCGGGGCGGAAAGGGTGTTAAGACCATCAGTGTCACCGACAAAACCGGACCGCTGGTAGGCATCCTCGACGTAACCGAACAGGAAGACCTGATGATCACCTGTAAAAGCGGCGTCACCATCCGGATGCCGGTGAAGGGCGTGAGCGAACAAGGCCGGGCTACCCAGGGGGTAAAGCTGATCCGACTCAACGAAGGCGACGAGATCGCCGCCATCACCAAGCTCGATGAAGATGATGAAGAAAATGGTGATACCCAGGCACTCGTAGCCGGCGCTGTAGAAGGAGCCACTGAGGGAGAAACAGCCGAAAGCGCAGCTCCCGAAGCATTAAATGACGAGACGCAGGCAACCGGCGGCGAAGAATCGGCATCTGATGAAAATACAGAGACAGAAAACCCATCATAAAACCAACTATCACATTAAACTATAAGCAAACAATGAAAAAAGTATTGCTGACCGGATTGCTGGCCGCTACAGGATTGGGACTCTATGCCCAAAAGCTGGACAAGGCTAAAGACCTGCTCACCCAAAAGAAGCTCCCTGCAGCTAAAACTGAGATCGACGGAGTAGTTGCCGCTGAAAAAACAGCCAGCAACCCCGATGCCTGGTACACAAGAGCCAAGATCTACGCCGCTATTAGCAAAGATTCTTCGCTGAAAGGCACCGTACCCGATGCCCGCGACCAGGTAATGTCATCTTTGAAGAAGTACCAGGAACTGGAAGACGCCAAGGAAAAAGACCCCGCCAAGAGATACATCGCATCGACCATGGACGGCAACTCAGCCCTGATCGACGTGTACTCCGGCTATTCCAAAGACGGTGCTTCTTTCTACAACGCCGGTAACTACAACGATGCGTTGACCAACTTCAAAAAGACCCTCGAAGTATTCGATGTGCTCGCTGCCAAAGGCATCGTGCCCATGAAACTCGATACCACCACCACGCTGTACGCCGGTATCTCTGCCGAAAAGGCCAACAAGCCCGACGAAGCAGCTATATACTACTCAAAGATCGCCGAAGCCAAATGTAAGAGCGAAGGTTTCGTAGAGATCTACAAATGGCTGGCCGACCACTACCGTCAGAAAGGCGATGTGGCTACTTCTCAAAAGTTCTCAGCCCTCGGAAAAGAAGTATATCCCCAGGATTCATTCTGGACTGGCTTCGACCTCGAAATGCTGAGCGAGAAAGGCACCAAGGCTGAGTTGTTCAAGAAGTATGAGGAAGTAATCAAGGAAAATCCCGATAACCATATCTTCCTGTTCAACTATGCAGTGGAGCTGTACAAAGAAGGTTACAACGAAGACGTCACCAAGCGCCCGGCCAACTCGAAAGAGCTGATCGCCAAGGCAGCTGAAATGATGAAGCGCACCCTGGAAAAGAAGCCTGATTACGCCAATGCCAATATGGTAATGGGCCAGATCCTGTACAACCAGGGCGTAGACATCAATACCGAGAATAAAGCGATCCGCCCAACCGGTGGTGCTAAATTGACGCCCGACCAACTGAAGAAGAAAGAAGAACTCCGTTTGGAAGTGGTGAAGAAGTTCGACGAAGCAACTCCTTATTTCCAGAAGGTTGATCAACTGCTCGACAAGCAGGGCAAGCTGAAGATGGACGAAAAAGAGATCCTGAAGAATGCACTGGATCTGATGATCACCATCAACGAAGAAAAGACAGCTCAACTGGAGTCCAAGCGCAATGCTGCCGAACTGAAAAAAGCGGCTGCAGAAGTGAAGACCTACGAAGCAGACATCAAAAAGCTGCAGGATCAGACCACTGCACTCACCGAAAAGTTCAACAACGTAGACCGTAAGCACTAAGCAGAACCCTGTAGCGGTAAAAAACACGCTGCAAGCGGGATTACTGGTAAGAATATTATAAGAGAACCCTCGTTATTACGAGGGTTTTTTTTATTTTTAAAGTAGTTCCTAACCTTTAAACAACGTGAGACATGTCAAGCTACAACGATCTGCTGCTATTAGTGTTTATTCTCGTCACCGTACCATGCTTTACGTACTGGATGGGTTACCGCAGTGGGGAGAAATCGGGCGAGTTGAGAGTGTATAAGGATATACAAGACAAAAGCCACGCCGACATGGAAGCGACACCGGGCTTAACAGACGCACCGGCATCCGCTTAACATCGAAGCTAAAGACCAACCGACAGGCAACATTACACCGAAACTTATTTGAAGGCAAAGTCTCCGCTTTGCCTTTTTTCGTGCCTGCGAGGGCTGGAAATGACGCTTGAAGGCCTGGGCTTTTCTCAAAACCGTCACCACCCGAAGTGCGCCAGATTCGGGTAAACCCGGCTGGGATGCAGATACGGCAGCCACACCAGAGGTCAGGTAGGTTTATTTTAGCCGGGTTCCGGGCGCTAAGTCAGCTTGGAATGGTTGGTTAAAAGACCAGGCTGTGGGGTAGTTTCGGGGGTAGGAAATCGTAAACCGGCGGCTCCCGAAGCCCGAACCAACTCCATCCAAACCCGCCTGAAAGCCCGCCTTTAAATGCACTCATATTCACTGCACATTGCACTGGCCCTCTATGAAAAGTGCGGGTTTTAGGCAACTCCAGTGCCATTACAGTAGGGTACACAGGCTATAAACAGCGGATTCTCCGTGAATTACACACGTTTTAAAAGAGAGTTTCGAATAAATAGGGGACTTAAAAGAGGAAGGAATAGCCGCTATTGCCTTTATTCTTAGGCTTTTGCGACATGGCGAGTATTTTACGTATAAAAGTCACTGTGAATAGAGTTTCAAACAGTGAAATATAGTAACTTCCATTTAGTAGTTCTTTGACTTAGGCACATGAAAGATAGCTGAAAGGAATTTTTGCTATCTCTATCTTGTTAAACATGGATTGAGTGAATACTTGATTCGGGAGATAAGGGAGCTTAGTTAAGTGCAAGGCGACAGCGTTCGCCTTTTTAATGTAGTATGCTATTTAACATAACGTTAAGAATACCACAGCATCAAAAACGCACTTAACTAACTGATTCTCAATTCAAGTTGCATCCATTAAAAAAAACATAAGAGGGTAGAAGGCCATATGTTTTTTAAAGTGGATATGAATAAAGCTTTCCACTGTCTCAATTAGTCAATTTTTCTTTTTATTCTCCTATCGGTCAGGGAACAATTTCCCGACCATTTAATTTCTTTTACAAGCGCCACGTTCGGCGCAAAATTTCCCATCAAAAATTCAAAAGGTTAGTGCAGTCTCATAGGTAGTTGCACTTATCGTGGTTCGCATGTATTTGATTTAGGTCAACTAACGTATACGTATAACTACCTTTAATCCATTCATTTTGAATATTTTAACATTAGTATAAGTGCATTTGCGCTACCGATCGCATCCATTTAAACGTAGTAAAAAGGTAGGTACCTAAATCTCTAACCAAAAAAGATCGGTCTATGAACAACGTTAAGAATGACGGCGCAAAGCCAATCACGCTGCAGGCAGTAGAAAGACAACCAGAGATTACACCGGTTAAAAAGCTAAAACCGAAGCCGGTTAAGGAAAAAGTGGTTTACAAGAGTTCAATGGAACGAATGACGAACCGTGATTGGACTGGATTAAAAAAACGTTTGCGGTACATGAGGGGGCAATTGGACTGCATGTACACTTTTGATTCACACATCTATTTACTTAATCCTGATTTAGCTCCCCCCAAGGCTTTGCAACGGAAAAAGCGAAAGGAAATCAGGCAGCTTGTAAATGCAATAGACCTGCTTTTGGAATTCGAAGGGCTGGTGAACTTGAGGTACTTTACGAGGGAAGACTTTAAGCCAGGCGAAAGGGCACCGTTTACGATACTGGCAAATAAACCCTATACGGTAACCCCATATGCAGCAAAGCATCCATTGACGACAAATAGAAATCCGGTCCCGTTCTGCTATGGTCCCCGAAAGAAATTTTAAGTTAGCAAGCTACCCCCATTAAATTCTGAAATCCGTCCCTTTCTCTTTCCCATTGTCTCTCGCGTTTATTAATTTTTAAATCATACATTTTATGGCATCAAAAAACACAGCGGCTGCCGCAAGGCAGACCGCTAAACCCGTTTTATCGGTAGTCAACTTTGAAAACGTAGATTTTTCAAACTCACAAAATGCGCCGGCTGTTACATCACAGGCTGAAGTTTTGCCACCCGCTCCGGCTGCTATCGTTTTACAAGATGACCAAAACGTCATGCAAAGTAAGCGTTATGTTAGGGGTATAGTAGAGTACATGTCTCCCGCTGAAATTCTGGAGCCGGTCTTGCAACTCCTTAGACAGACCTCCGGCAAATTGATCCTAACCGGAACAAATGAGCTGACCAACGCAAATGCAGACAGCAGCTTAAATGTGTCCTACGGGCGGCTAAACCTCGTGGCCCGCTTTGAAATCGATGCGGAGGTTTTCTATGAAATCGGGGTTCTGATAGCCTACGATTTGCAGATTCCAAAGATCAAAATATACAGCGGGGCCAAGGTTTCCGCGTGTATGAATCTTTGCGTATTTCAGGCGGATGATGTGGTAAAATTTGACATTACGAACGGGGTCAACCTGCAAATGGTTCAAACATTTCTCACGCAGTTAACGGAGAGGATCGCCAATGTTAGCCGGATCGTACAAAGGCTGAAGGGCGTACCGATCAGCCCGGAGGCAATGGATACCCTAATTGGCCGGATGCTGATAAAGACCACAGAAAAGAAGCTGGCGCACGGTACCACCTCGATATTGTCAGGGCTTGACACCATGACCGATGACAGGAGCAAATACTATTACAAGCAGCCCAATTTTAACGCCTGGCTTTTTTACAACGCCTTTACCGAATACATGGAAAAGCGGGTTAATTTCTTTGATATCCCAGACAAGGCGCGGGACGTATTCAGCCTGATTTCAGAAAATTGCCTTTCCTAAAATCTAAAACCTTCTGCGGTCCGTTTATTCTGGCAGGAGAGTACTATTAGGGAATAATTCTGAAAGAATTCATAGGTTAATGGCATCTGTATATTCCAAATACCCGGCTTATTCAGGCCGGGTTTCTTTTGGGTCGATCGATTTAACGGTAAAGTGTTAGTCAATAAACTCTATAGCTAAAAGTCATTATACTTTTACTGTAGGTTAGTTTAATATGCCGTCATGACGCAGCCCGGCTCTTTTGAGCCGGGTTTCTTTTTGCCTTTTTTCCTCCCGATCCCAATATTTTAACAATTTTTATTTGGAAACCGCTATAATTCGTTTGTATATTTACGTTAGTTCTTTACAAGCGGACAAAGGCGGATTATCGCCCAATCTTCAAAATGTTTTCTATGACGAAATACTACAACGTCATAGCCAAAAACAAAAACGGAGCCTTTGCGAAGTATCGCAGGGTTTCTACGCCTTACCGTCTGGCCGACTATCTTTCCCGTAACAATTTCCTGTACGCTACATATTATAATAAGAGTGACCGCTCAAAGGCGGGTTACTGGAACAAGCAAGACGGCTTGGTCTTGGATCGCTTGTAACTGGCTATGACGCTAAAAAACTGAGGTATACCACCACCTCATGAAAAACCACCTTTCACCCCGTCCGGGTAGGACAATACACTACTAAACCCCGCCGAAGGCACCATTTTTCGACTGCAATGCTCGGCCACTGACACGGCCATGTTTACATAAACAAGACGCTAAAGAGGCTTAAATAGGACCACAGACAGCCAGCCACCTGTAGGCACTGGCTGAACGTTTTCACGTTTCCCCACGGCCCGCTTCGGCGGGCCTGCGGGGTCTAATCAAGGCAAAAGCCCTCAACGGAGCGTCGCAACGAACGCCCAATCCAGGATCGCCAGCCTGCTAACAAAACTTGTTGCTTTCGGCTTTATATCGGACACAGGGTAGGGGATAAGTTCTATAACATATCCCATCCGGTGACACTAATGACACCAAACACTCATTTTCTAACAATTTTCAAAATGGCTAATCGTGGTTTTCGCATTCTCGGACTGCCGCTAATTTGGGCACTCCTGATAGGTGTTGTTGTTTTTATCCTCTGGAAACCGATCACGGCGCTATTTAAAGGACTTGCGCAAAAATTCAAATCTCCGGAACAGACAGCGGCCGAACCGGCTGCGACAACAACGGAAACTGAGATCAAAAATTCTTAAAAACATTAATCTATGAGACGTAGTAGAAGGAAGATTATCCCAAAATCAATCTTCAGAAGATTGCCGACCAGAGTCAAAAAAATGGTCTCTCGCGTGGCTCGTCGCAGGCGTCGGTATTAAATCACATTTGTAAACAAAATCAAAAATGGCACGAAGGAGAGTGAAGCTGCTAGGTATGCGCTTCAAACCGATTGTTCTCATTGCACTGGGTGTAGGAGTATTATTATTTGGCAAAAAGATTTGGGCTATGATCCAAGGTATCATAAAACCTCCTACCCAATAGCCCGTTTTTAATCCGTACTTATTTATCTATTGAACAATGATTGTCAAGACAGGTGAAACCCGCCAAGAAGTATTAACGAGCGGCACCTACAATGGTATTCTGATCAATGTTACCCTATTCGCAGCACTGGTAAATAATCAGCTAAATGCTGCCGACTGGAATCCTGCAACCGTTCAGGTCAAATGCATCCTGCAACGCGAAAAGTAGCAGCATTTCGTAATGAATGACAACCTGCAAATTCTGGGGCTGTTTAACACAGTGATGAAAGGGGAGTATGAATTCTACAATGGCATGGACTACATATTCCCTGCCGTTGGAACAAAGAACATACGTCAGCACATGGTTTTCCTGTATTTCGGAATGCCATTACGTATCAACCTCGGGGATGTATTAATTACTGAAGTTACCATCCCCACTTCCGGTACATTTTCTTCGGACTGTGATCTTTCACTGTGTAATATAGAATTTACCGCTAACCCCTCGATTGGTTACGAAAGGGGCATTCCTTCGACGGTGAGTGAAGTAGTCCAGGAGAATAGCACAAAGCAGACTTTCAATCCCGGAAACCTTGTCACAGACCTATGTCTGTTGAATTTCGACAAGAATGATTTTACTACTCAGGTAGTGCAGACGTTGAACGTTTCCTCCGACCGCTGGAACTGGAACGGCAATTTTAATCAGGTGTATCTGAATCATACCCTGCAATACGGTTTTGTACCGAACTACCGGTACGGTTCTGTTTTACCTATTGCGGCCTCCGATCCTACAGGCCGGGTTTTCCGTGGCAATGACCAGTACCCGCAAACCTTCTACCTGTTCGGCGGTAAGACTGCAATGGGGAGGCAGGAGATTAACAAATGCCGGGTGGATATTTCCTTTAACGGAACACAGGTCGCGGCCTCTCAAAACTACCTTGTTTTCCGGCGCTTTATTACCTCAAAGAACATCATTCGCACCAGCGAATTGAGGGCGTATAAACACGCCGAAGAAAACCTAAAAGATGTTCCGCAAAGTCTCAGCGGCAACATGAACACAGGGGCTATATAGGTTTTAATGGTGAATGAAGGAGGTGCAAGCCTCCTTCTTTAAATTTCATGCTATGGACCCCGCGATGATTCAGGCGGCTATTACCGCCCGGAAGCAGCTTGTTAACCTGTTCCCGGAGCAAAGCACGGTTGGCCGCTTTATGAGGGCTTTCGATTCGGGCGACAATCTTTTTAGTTCCCTCATTAAAGGATGGAGCACCATTTTCAAGGGTAAAAAATACCGGTCAGGTCAATACCTGCTAGGCGAAAAGTACATGTTGTACGTGCTGGGCATCGATATTCACGACCGCAAAAAAGTACCTGATGAGATGGTAGGGGAGGCAATGGACTTCTTTTCCGCCCTGCTCTCGACCCCGATCACCACTTACGAGGCATTGGAGGAACTACAGAAAGATGTCGAATTGTACAGGAAAAACCGCTCGGAGGGAAAAGACACGGATCTACTTACACTTCAAAAAGCAAAGGATTTATTGAACAAGCTGCCCTTCAACGATATCAAAGGTGCTTGGCAAAGTCCGCTGCAAAGCTGGGCGGAAAGTGACACAAGCCAGGCGGGCATCATGTCAACGGTAGAAACGGCGCTCGGTATTCCTCCCGGAGTTGGTCTTAAAGGATGGATTATGCCCGTAGTCGGTATAGTCGTATTCCTCATTTTCATCAGGCTACTAAAATCAAAGAAAAGATGAGTGGTTTAGCGCCCTCCTTGGTTACTACAGGGCTGATTTCCGGCAGCATCAATACAGGGCTTATCAAACTCCCGGAAATAGGACAAAGCATTAGCCAGATCGGTACGGCCAAAACCCCGGAGACTAAAACAGGTGGTTTCTGGAACTTCCTCGGGAATCTGGTTAACAGCGGAGCAAGTATTTTAACCGGCGGCAAATCTATTGATCTGTCGAAAACCATTAAACTCCCGGAGGTAAAGGTCGATGCCGGGGTTAACTCAAACTCGCTGATTAAAATCGGCGTGTTTGCGATTGTCACAATAATTATTCTCAAAATCTTCAAAGTCTTTTAATCATGCGTCCCTATGATATGCTGCATGGTGTCGTGGAGAAATTCACACCCATCCCAAAATCTGAGGCTGCGGCACTCCAAACACAAGCCGTTACAGAATATCACAAAATCAAAAAGGATTGGGAGGAGATTCTATCCCATAATTCGGAGGAGGCAAAAAAAGCCGCTGACGATGTGAACTACGTCGCACAATACAGGCCATTAAAATTGAAACATAAACTGGTGAGCTTTTTTGAACGCTGGTACGTGCAGTATGCTATGGCCGTATTATTCATATTCCTGATTCGTGCAATACAACGGTGGCTGACTGATGCGCCTGAAAGCGAAAAGGAGGATGAAATGGACGTTTTTCAGGAGTTTCTGAAATTCAAACGAATGAACAATTAACCCTCGGTTGGTTATGCACAAGTATTTAAAGTTAGGGGGGGGCGGAAGATTTCCGCTCTCTTTTGTTTTGATCCTTGGCGGTCTGGTGGTGCTGGTGATCTGGCTTTCGAAGTCGGGTATTTTCAAATCACTGGGCGACGGCCTGCGTGGCCTGCTTGACCGGCTTAACCTGCTTTCCTCGAATATCAGTGACGTGGCCGGGTACGGATCAGTTGATCAGGCGACGAGCGTCAAGGGGCAGGTAAAGGCAATGGAAGCGGCGGCAAAAAAGAACAGGATCGAGCCGACAGCCTACCACATCGCAAAGGCCGGCGAAATCTGGGAACATATGGATTACGAGGTGCCTTTCGCTTTAATGAGCAATGATCTTCCCAAGGAAAAACAGGAAAAGATCATGAACATTTTTATCAATACTACGCTGGAAGATCAGGCAAAAATCATTCTGGCGTATGGTGAAAAAGCTGTTCCTGCACGCCTTTGGTGGTATCAGGTTCTATACAAGGACACCTCCGGCACTTTAAAGGACCATGTTACCCGGTATTTCACAGACAAAAATTCCCATGATGTAATGCTTCATTACATCAATTACGCTTTAAAAACCTTCCTACAATGATTAATCCGCAAGAAAACCCGCACCTCCTGACGCAGGACTATTTTCAGGAGCTATTGGAAAAGATTTTCCCGGGTATGAAGGTAAATGACATAATCCCTTTTCATCATCAGGGATTAGCGTCAGCAATGATTAACAACAGGAGTATCTATTATGGGTACTGGACTTTTCCTTGCAGTAGCTATAATACAGAATTGAGCCATATAAAGTGCGCCGGTTCTCCGGATAAGATCGTATTAGGTCCATTCCCTAATGGTGGTGTAACTGCCGGACTGGCGTTTGATTATTCGTGGTTTGGGTTGGCAAGCTACGTGCAGCATTCGGCCACATTCAACAGCTTCAGCATGACTTTTAGTGGCTTCAGGGCCACATTCGATAACACACCTGCGCCACCACCGGCGCCGATTCCAGAACCCATTACGACGGAATATGAATATACTTCCCAGCCTCCAGGTGTATTTGAAGAAGGAATGCTCAAATACCAGTTTCAGGTACAAGGGGTGCCGAACAGTACGCTTCACATGAATTTGGATGGTACATCATATTTCGGTAATGACATTGGTTCATGGAGTGTACGGTATCAGGGTGGGGGAGATATGTTTCCCCCTATTGCGCTCTCCCAGTTTAATACTAGCCCGGTTGTAGGCTATGACGTGGAATTGAATAGTAGCGGATTGGCAAATATGGAATTGCGCTTCTTTCCTTATCCCGGATTTGGCTTTGCTGGCGTCTATGGTAACATAGTCAGTGCAACGGCTGGAGTTCCGGGTTCTCCGCTAATCACCTTTGAATATGGTAATATCTGATGTATGAATGAAATTCAGGTAAAAATTTACAGTGCGTCGCAAGAACGACTCCTGCGTAAATTTTCTGCTGAACAGTCGGAATTGCTGGCAAGATTTATGGTTGCGCAGGCGGCGCACGAAACCGGCAATTTTACGTCAGACGCTTTCAAGCGTAACAATAATACCGCAGGATACAAACCATTTCCCTCCAGTATTTGGCAGGTATACCCAAGCCCAGCAGGGGCCAATAAAACCTACGCATACTTTTCTTCAATAGAAAATTCATGCTATGAAGTTGCCGACTGGCTGGGACGTAGGGAAACGGCCTTTAGCAAAGTCAAGACCGTGGCAGATTTCGCAGCAGCCCTGCGAAGCAATAATTATTACACGGACACAGTTGGGAATTACACGTCTGGTCTGTCGTTTTACTTCAGCTCACTTTTTAAAGAGGCTGGCGCAGGTGTTGGTGCTTTATTTTCAGGACAGGACAAAAAAATCGATCTGTTACCAATTTTAGCGACGACCATCATCACTTTTGTCGCCTCTTATTTTCTCCGCCAATTATTTAAAAAACGTAAATAAAGACCTGTTCTCACACAGGTCTTTTTCTACCTCAATCTATTTTTTATGACAAGAAATGAGCGTTACACCGTAACGTACCTAAAGCTATTGGTTGCAGGTGATCGCTTTCGTTTTGGCAAGCTGGATTTGCTACACAGCGTAGAATTTGCCAATGGGCAGGGTGTAGAAATCTACAATATGATTACGCGGCAAAAATGCTTTTATACGAAAGCAGTCTGCAATAAAGAAAAAGTTCTCAAAATCCTCTAAATCTCAAAATCATGACAGCACTGAATTTCCTGAAACACTTTAAATCTAAAAGGTATACGTCTGAGATGCTCAACAATATAGAGCATGTCTTAACCTATTGCGAAAATACCCTCCAGCACAAAACCTATATGACAGCCAGCGACGAATACGACCAGCGGCTATTGTGGGCGTTTGGCCAGGCATTACACTTTTACGGGTGCAATTTCCAGATTGGAAAATTAACCCAAGCCAATGCAGCTTATGAACGCTGGGTTTCTACGGTAGGGGTGCCGGAAGTGGTTGTAATAAATGAGATAGCCGCCCGTATGCTATCCTATTTGCACAATAGCGTATACGATATCCGGTATTACAGAAAACTGATAGGGGAGTTCACCTACTACCGATACATAAAGGAGCTAAAAGAAAAACATTGACAGAAAATCTTCTATATGATAGACACCATTGTCCTACGGATTCACAACGTCAAAAAATATGAAAAAACATACAACTATTTCTTTAACGCAAAAAAGTCGGGTATCACTACGGCTTACGTGGATGAGGATACGGGAGAATATTTTGAAAATAGGGCGCATCTGGCTACTGTCTTTAGTGATACTCTTCGTTCTATTCCTCTTGTTCATCGTAGCTCTATTTTTCTGCCTAGTTCTCACTACAGCGTATCCTACTGTATTAATAGTACAAGGGATTATTTCGAGTTTAATTTCTCTATTCCTAAGTATATCTGGTCGACGAACCTGATGCAGTTCATTTCCTATTACGACGAAAGCCCTACCGGAACTTGGTCCCTGTTAATCAAATTCCTTGACGATTTCTTCAAAACGACGTTTCCCGAAAAAATAATCCCGGAGGATGTGGAGATCCACAGGCTGGATATCTGTTACAATCAGTTTTTTCCTACAAAGGAGAATGCCTTGGAATATCTGGAGCATCAAAAAGACCTTGTTAGGAAATACGCGCGGGCGGACTACAATACATACAGGCCGGCGACTTACCGGACCTCGTGGGAGCTGATCACAAAGCGGTACAAGTTCAAATGTTATCATAAGGGGACGGAGTTTCAGGTACACGACTATAAGGAACTGATTAAGGACAAGTATTCGAACCCCCATAATCTGGATATTCAGTTTCTCCAGGACAATGCCGACCGGATACTGCGGTATGAGCTGACTTTGAGGCATACCTATTTCAATTACCTGTTTGAGAAGATTTACTTTGAAACCGATACCCGGTCAGACTATTACAATTATGGGGACAGCCGGTATAGGAGCGTATTTAAGCAATGCTTTGAGGCTGCAATAAAAGTTAAAGGAAAGACTGAATTGGAGCGGTTCTTCAGTAGGAGTAAGCACTTTATGTTATCAAGCGTTCTGGATTTTACGGATAACCCGATTACCGTATTGCAATCGCCTCATGTAACATTCAACCGGACGTTTTGGAACTGCTGTTATGATAAATTTTTCGATATGTTACACAAATTCCAGCTTAACCGGTTATTGTCGATCCATGAGGTGGCAAAGAAAGTGGACGATATGAACGAAACAGCGAGGCTTAAAAACTCCCTGCGGCGTGGTTTCGGGAAGGAAAAAGACAAACCCCGACTGATCGCTTATGCAATGCTGGCGCAGTTTGTACCGGTGGACGACCTAAAAGGGTACATGAACAAGCGGACCTTTTTGAGGATGAAAGCGGATTTAAAGGACTTGGGTATAGGAGATACCAGCCGGCTAAATAGCCTTTCGATGCCGGAGCCCAGGACTGACTATTGGGACTACAAAATGACCTTTGGTGGCTACCATTTCAAATACATTTAAAGCAGTGCTTACTTGCAGCGTAAGCGGTTTATACTAATGTGCCGTCACGTTTCAACGTGATGGTTTGTTTTTTGACGGCTTAATCTTAACCCGAAGCAGCTTTTCCTTGGGAATTTTTGTGTATTGGGCAACGTAGTTGATTGCCTTCTTTGTTGTGAGTGGGTTATTGGCCTTGTTCTGGGCCAAATACAGGCTAATTGTAGTCGTCCGCCGATCCAGAAACCCTGCCATATCCTCAATAAGTGAAGGAGAGGCGATGAAGGCGTAATAGGCCGTTTGCGTTAGTGTTTTTTCTGCCATGTTCATGATTTTAAAGGAAAATGGCCGTACACAAGTTACAAAGTGACGGCCATTTGAGTACGAATTAAAATTGACCTTACCTCCTCCTAAGAAATATTTTAAGTAAAAGGCCGCCCGTAGAAACGGTTGCCTTATGGGGTATCCCTGTGAATATTCGTAAAGAGGGGATACAAAATTTGTAGTCTATTAGAAAGAAACCCCGATCTGTCTTTTTTAAAAGGCCGCCCGTGGAAACGGTTGCCTTTTGAAAGGATTTCCCATGAAATCCTGCTTACTGTTCATTGCATAAATCCCAAGCAGTCTTTTAAAAAGGCCGCCGCAAGGGCCAGCGGCCTTGGGTTACAGGGCTGTAGTTTTCATCGATTCCCCCAATGAAATCTATCAATGAACCTGTAACCATCTTCTCATTACCTTAACCTTAGAGCGTTGCCTTTCTATCCTGTGCTTGTCCTTTTACTATATTGAATGAGATTATTATGATTTGATTGTAATGGAGCTTCGTGTCCATCGAAATAATTTGAATTGCCCCCAAAAGCGTTAAGGGGCTATTTTCCGGATTGGTTTTAAGCATTGTCCTAATCTTTCCTTCCGGTAGATTGAGACTTACTGCAAGTCTTGAAACAAGCGGTTCATTTATTTTCCGAATGGCAGCAGTTGAAAGCCGAAATCTGGGGAAATCTATCTGGCCACGTATTATTAGGGCTGTAGCATAGTCGTTCGTTGGATTAAGTTGATCCAGCCGGATTTCCTTTCCATTGAGATATACAATGTGGCGGCGTACTTCTTCTAATGAATAATTGAATTTTTTAAGCCGCATTGTCTGTCTGCTTATTGCTGTCATAAATTGTCTTACGTAATAGAACTGATACCCGTAAAATAAAATTCAGCGTTTCACGACGGAGCCTTGGGCTTATCATAGGATTTTCAGGAGGCATTAAGGCTATGATAAGCGTACCCAGCCTGACTTCGCAATCTTTTTGGGTGAAATCCTTCCGAAATAGTTCTATAATTACACTGGCCTCTAAATCATCTTGGCCGGTGGTAAGGAGACGTAAAATTTCTAAGTCAAATTTGTCCATTTCGGTTACACCTTCCTTATATTTGTTGTCAGTCATTTATCAGGTTCGTTGACAAATCGAAGGTAGGTTTGGTAGAGAACAGCAAAGAAAAACTGGGTATACGAAATGTTCCTATTGAGAACAAATTGTACATTTAAAAAATCAAATCTTACTTATGGTAAAAACAATCAGCAGTCAAGAATTAAGGACTAAAATCGGCCACAACCTAGCAACCATTCGGGCATTCAGAAACAAAAAACAGGAGACTGTAGCTGACGAAACCGAAATAGCCAGGACTACACTTAGTAAAATAGAAACAGGGCAGCATGAGGCTCTCACTTTGGATACGCTTGTACAGTTGTGTAACTACTATGGTACTACTTTAGCTGAGGTTTTTGATCTTGGTTTGACGACAGTATATAACACAATGCAACCAATTACTGTAAATAGTGGAGGTACGGCAAATCCAACTAACTTAAAGAAGATCGAGCATGAACTTGGAACAGGTTATGAAGTGGCTCTCGACCTGCTAAAGAATGAAAACGCATTTTTGAGGGCTCAAGTGGAGAAATTGACTGACTCGAAGAAATAAACAGGGTCAGGATGACAAAAAAAAGAGATTTATTATCTTATTAAGGATTTACTTGGGTAAAAGGAGTGAATTTTAATGAATCGCCTAACATATAGGGTTGCGACGCGCCTTTAAAAAATAATGCCGAATCATTGGGGGATAGGCGTTGTATCATTAATTTATTCTGCGTATTAAGTTCGAAATTCTGCCTAACGAGTAGATCGTTCTGTTTTTGGGTTTTTTCTGTTTGTTTGGCAAGTAATTCATTTTGGGCTTGTGTCCATTGTGTCTCTTCTCGATATGCACGAACCATGTCACGGTCAGACTGTTTCATAGATAAGTACAATGAAAAAATGGAAGTAATAGCAGCAACAAAAGCAAAGGCGCCAGAAACAAAAACGTTAATTCTAGAAATACTATTTGTCCTAATTGTGGATGCTGTTATTTCATCTTGGGTTTTCTCAGATTGATACCTTCTCAAATACGTTTGAGTATTGAGGGTAATGAATCCCGAAGGTAAAAGGCGAATTTCTTTTATGTGTACTTTTTCGTAGGCATATCTTCTTTCTATTACTATATCGCCTTGGGCATATAGAATTTCGAGCGCTGCACTGACTTCTTTAAAGGTGTAAGGGAATTCTGAGATTTCATCGACGTTTAATCTGATGCTTTGAATTGATTTCGGTTCAAAAGGGTAGCCTTTAATTTTTGTTTTATCATTAAGGTATTGAACTAAGGTACCGAAGTGCATTTGTGCACTCCGAATATGAAATTCATAAAAGGGAAATTCTCCTTCATCTTCCTTTCCCAACATGGGTCCGCTTCCTTGTACTAATGCAATTTCAACTAACGAGTCAAGTATTTTATGCATTAGGTAATAAATACCTAAATTTTGAGGTTGTTTAACATTTTTCATAACCAAAGAAGTAGAGAATTGATTGTTTAAAGTGGGTTTACTTTTGCTTTTAAAAATTAGTAGCAAATGCATTCGGAATGTAACAACTAACAAAAACTTCTGGAAATTTTTGTCGTGAAACTGAACAAATGGATGTCATACAAATGATAGCTAGAGTCAAAAGGAATAAGAAAGCAGAAAATTGTAGGAAACGAATAGTTTGCAAAGACAAAGATTGACTGAAGACTTGAAATTTGTCACAGCAAACAAAAAATCTGAGAAATTAAACGTTCGTCGACGCCACACAGTATCAAGCAATTATGTGACAAATGCATTAATACGTTTAAATTTTTAGACTTGGTGTAAGATATTTTTATACTTTTGATGGTAACATTTATGTTACTCCGAAAGGACAAAGCAATGATTCATAAGAACTTGCTATGTGAAATTCAAATTCTTTCGATCTAGATATTATAACATGTATCGGCATAAAAAAATACCGCTACGCCCTTACGGGTTTCGCGGTATTTAACAAGACTACCGATTTGACCGACGACGGGTCCGTGTTACAGCACGGGCCCCTTTTTGTATAGGGGCCTTTTCGGTTTGCTTTGTCTTCGCCAGCTTAGGCAACACCTTTCGATTTTCTTCCAGGATCTCGTCATGATCTCGTTCTGATAATTCTTCCTGAACCTTTTCGAAATTGATCTCAAAATCACAGTTCCACCTTGGGAAAAACAGCCTAAAATAGGCGGTTGTCTTCGAACTTTTCATCCTTTTGTTTTTAGATTAAAAAAAAACGTTATTCGTATTGCATCATACGCGACGAGAATCCCTAAAACAACTGTCAATGAAAAGAACTAAGAGCTGGGGACAAAAGTAAAATGAATTGAAATACAGAATATTTTTTTTTGCAACTGAACCGCCGTAAAAGGTTCCACGGCCAACAAAAAAGCTATTTACCTATCTATATATTACTGATTATAAAACATTTGTAAAGCGTGATTCTGTTTAAAAATAGTTAATCACTCGCGTGTATAAAGTGTTCCATTTTACCCACAATTGGCAAAAAGGGAATAGGGCTGTTATTTCCTGATGATTCAGACTACGCCGAAAGCCCGGGTGAGCAGGGATGGCCGGCGGCAACTGGTTTGCCTCCAGACGCCAGGAGGGAGGCACAAAATAAGCCCAGCGACCACTTTAATTCCCCGAAGCGCAGCGTAGGGGCGAATTTTCCCGCCAATTCTTTGACTTATGTCAAACAAATAATAGGGTATTTGCCTATCCTTTAACGTTGAAATTCCGTATATTACACTGTAGTTCTTTGACTTAGGCACCTGAATGATGGCAAAATTGAGTTTTTGCTATCTCTAACTTTTTGATTTTTGTAACTGGGGTTGGAGTTTGAACAACCAGAAAAATTGAAAAAGGGGCTTAGTTAAGTGCAAGGCGGAAGATTTCGCCTTTTAAATATGAGATGCTATTTAACATAACGTTAATTATAAACAGAAAGCGCAGACAGGTTTATTATAGCTGAAAACCAGTCTGCGCTTGCATTATATACGATTCTGGCAAAGCTTAAGTTCAACGGTTTGAGAATAAATTCTGTGCTTGCAGGATTCGATGCGCTTGAATACATTTACTCAAATTATTACCATGAAACTTAATTCAATGCCCGGAGGACTCGAATGGTTGCTCATCATCCTTGCAATGTTTGGCATTGGATGCTGAGTCAGGTCCGGGTTACTTGTAACCGGCTGTGCATTCAGAAGCCTTCAGCTGCCGTTTTAGGCGGCCTGCAGCCGGCCTCCGGCAACGAGGCGCAGCATTGGCCCACACAGCAAAATCTCCCATAAATTTTGGCAGTTAATTGAAACTGATTGCACCCAAGCTGGGCGCACTACGCTCCTTTTGGCCCCAATGGATGCTCGGGTTTGGTAAACGATCCGGACGGCATACCGGAGGTTCAAATTGGGTCCGCCTGACGCTTTAATTCGATCTGCGGACCGCCCTGCAGCAAATAGCACCGGAATTCTGCCCGGCTTAAGGAGCCAAATTTCGCCCGCCTGACGCTTTGATTCGGTCAGCGGACCGCCCAGCCAACAATATTTGAAGTGTTTTTCGGGCCTCGCTGCTGGCCCATTTCTGGTTTCTCGCTCTATAACTCCATCAGGCGCCTTTTTGAGCCAGGTAAACATCCCAGAGGTCGGCCATGGTTTTGCCAGCCACATTGACCCATAAGATCGGGCCACGCACGAATTCATTGTCTTGCGCCGGATCCAGGTCCTTCAGGAGCTTACTGGCCAGGTCGCTCATCGAATACCGGTTGTTATTCCATTTCAACATTCCGTCTACTATAGTCACTTCGTACTGCGGAAATTTGACGCCGCGGTAATTCTGGAAAATAACCCGCTCGTTTTCTTTCAACAACCCAGCCCTGAGTAGCTCGGGCAAACTGGTCTTGGGTTTCTTTTTGTTTTTAACCGGATTGCCAGCGCTATACTTAGAAATATTAGAGTTTCCGTCCGCTTTTACCGCTGCGGGGTCCAACATCGCCTTGTTATTAGATGAAAACAGGGAGGAATGGGTATTAGAATTAGAATTAGAATTAGAATTTGTTTCTAATGACTTGTCTTTAAGAGTATTAGAATTAGAGCTGCTAGCGTTAGAATTAGAGTGTTGCTCTAATGAGGCAGGCCGTTTAGAGTTTAGTTCTAATGATTTATTAGAGTTGTCGACGTTTAGAGCGGTATTCTTATCTTTTTCTCCCACATTAGAGCTGTTTCTTTCTAATAATTTAGAATAGAAGTCCCTTAGCTCCTGCCGCTTGTCCTGCACAGGCGTAGCACTAGCCTCCTTGGTCATTTCATTAGAGGAAATGGCATTAGAATTATTAGGCTCTACCTTAATATGTTGATTATCAATTGATTTGATGGTAATTCCCAGGAGCCTTTTTATGGTATCCACTGGCTGCTCCTCGTAGGGAATTGCTTTAGACTGTAAGAACCGGTAGGTCTCCTCGTCGATATTGATATTGCGCATCTGGGCCATTTAGACCAAAACTACCCAAGATTAGAAAGAACAAGACCATTACTTATACACAGCACTTACCGGTTTTGGGGAAATCCGGGTGAAAGCCAGGCATTTTAGGCGTAAAAATGAAGGCGCTGAGAATCGCGTATATGAAAACAAACAAGACCTGGCGCCGTATACAGAACCCGGTTAAAGGCGGCCAAAATCGACCTTTTAGCAAAGCTGGGCGACAACCAATACTGGTCTTGCTAGCAGACGGCCGCCAGACTGTTCCAGGCGGCTATACACCGCGACTAATTCGTCGAACCCACCATCCGGCTTCCTACCAACACGAACGCCCGGCATAGACATGCCAGGCGTCATTTATTGTTATGGTGTAAATCTACAAAACGTAAAAGGCTCTCGCCGGACGCTCGAACTCCTGTTCGGGCATCTCCTGGTCGCGGATCATCTGGCGCAGGTCGCGCTCGATGTTCCGGGCGATGGTCGTCATCGGCGTATCCGTGGGCTTGTTCTCGAAAGGATCCTGCAGGTGGATCGCCATCTTTTCGATCAATAAGAACGAAGCCGACACCGCCATCACCAACGGGATCTCCAGGAACCCGAAGTATTCGATCACGCCAAATGGCAACAGCGCTATGAACAGCAACAACGAGAAATGGATATACAAGCTGTACGTGTGCGGGAATACCGTATTCTTGATCCGCTCACATTTGCCCATCGCATCGCACAACCGGGTCACGGTGCGGTCGAGTTCTACCTGCTGGTAACGATTGATCCAGCCATTCTCCAGCGCCCGTTTCAGGTCGCGCCCATGCTGTTCGAGCAATGCTGCCGGCACATTTGTATAATGCCCCAGAGCCTCCATTTCGCGTTTGCTGAGGTATTTGTCGAGCCCCTGCCGGGCCGATATTCCACGTAAACCCTGCCCCAGGCTATAACACCAGGCGATCTGCCGGCGGATCACCCGGTCGCGGAAATAATGTACATCGTCGCCTTCTTCCGCGATATCGGTAAAGGTCAGTATCTGGCGAGCCAGTGTCCGGGATTCATTCACGATGGCGCCCCAGATATGGCGGGCTTCCCACCAGCGATCATAGGCCTGGTTACTCCGGAAACCCAGCAGCAGCGAGATCACTGTGCCCAGCAAGGCCGGTATGGCCAACGGTATCGAGATTGGTAGCACCTTATCGAACTCATGCAACAGGGCAATGATGGTGGTGTAGATCAGGATGACCAATAGCTCATACTGTATTTTGCCGAATATGTAGCGAAAGGGAATGTTCTTCTTTAACAGCATAATTTCTTTCTTTGGTGTAAGTATTTTCTTCCATCCTGAACTCAGTAGCCTCTGGCTGAGGAGCCGTTTCTTCGGCTACTTTGCGTTTGGGCTTGAACTCTTTCATCATCGGTATGCCGCCTTTCTGGAACATCGGTACCGGATTTACGCTGCCGGTATGCACGGCCTGGTACACATAGAAATCGGGACAAATGATGAGGTCTATATCATTGGCATCGACAAAATTCCTGAATACGGCTGCTGTATTACCGTATTGATGCCGGATCACGATACTGCGGATAGCTTTGGGATGCTGGAGCTTGACCCTTTTACAGGCGTTACGGAATGGCTCGGTCACCAGCTCTGCATAAGGCAGCTTCCCCTTGAGGTCGTACAGATCACTTACAAAAAAGGGAATCTCGAATGCATGGAACAGGATGATGTTCAGCGACTCACCTTCCAGCGATTGGGCGGTTTTATCAACCAGTTCAATAGACGCTACAGAAAAGTCTGTAGGGATTAATACATTTCTCATCGTTTCTTTTTTGTATCAACAATTGGTTATCGGATACAAAAGTGCAACGTGGCCATTAGGCTGGCTTAAGCCTCCAATTAGAAGCTGGTGAGATGATGATTAGAAACTGATAAATGACATTAAAGCGCCATAAGAAGAAGCCCTATTTAACATAACTAATTACGGTGGAGTTAAAAGGAGCCATCCGATGATGCTGATCGGCGGATCGATTGGATCGGTTTCCCGCACGGTCCAGAGGTCACCCCAAAGCCGGCACAGTCACCACGACGGTGGTACCTTTTCCCTCGCTCGACTGCACCTTAATATCACCCTTGTGCAGGCGAAGAATGGTGTGCGTAAGGGGTAGTCCGATCCCATACCCTTCATAGTGGTTGGTATTGGTAGCCCGGAAGAAAGGGTCAAAAATATGCTTCAACTCCCCTGCCGGGATGCCGATCCCTTCGTCGACGACCACGATCATGATGCGCTTTTCGGAGTATGTTAGCGACAACAAAACTGATTTATTATCAGAGTACTTACACGCGTTTAATACAATATTACTCAAAGCCAGGTGCAACAGGTGATCACTCCCCTGGGCAGTGATCTGCCGCTCGTCGTCGGGCATGTGGAGCGAAATCTTTACCCGGTTATTGGGCTCTATTTCGTCGGTCGTGTGCTTCACATTCATGACCAGTTCATCCATCCTGATAAGCCCCCACTCCTGCTTCATGCCATCGAAACCCGACTGCGCCAGCTGGAGTAAACTCTTCGTAAGATGCTGGAGTTTCGAAGCCTCATGCTGGATTACCTGTAAAGTTTGCTTGTATTCCTGCTCGGTGCGGAACTTCGACAGGGCAAGCTCCGATTCGCCGATAATCGTCGTAAGTGGTGTGCGGAATTCGTGGGAGGCATTGCTCACAAAATTGTTCTGGGTTTCGAAAGAGGTCTCCAGGCGGTCGAGCATGTTATTAAACGTCTGTGCCAGCTCGGTAAGCTCATCCCCGCCTCCTACTTCCGGTAAGCGCATGTGCAGGTTGTGCGCACTAATGTCCTTCACCTGGTGGGTGATGTTACGTACCGGATAAAAGACTCGCCGGGAAAAGAACAAACCAACAGTAAAAACGACGATAACACCCATAACAAATGTGATAATCAGCGCTTCTTGTAGATTCTTTATTAGCTTCTCTCCGTACACATTTATGGCCGAACTGATCACCAGGAACTGACCTCCCTGTTTATTACGGTACAAAATTCCAGCGTATTCTACATGATCTACAGAGGTGTAAGCTGTGCGTCCGTCGGACTTGGCGATGGTTTGGTAAAAGGTCCAGGGGAGCTTGGGGCCCGGGTCGTTGCTGACACTTTTGGTGGCGCTATCATACCGGAGGATATAAAACTGCTCGTAAGGCAAAGCGGTGAGATATTGCTGCCGGAGCTCCTGGAAGGCCGCGGTGGATGATTCATCCTTGTCCAGGTGAATGCGGGCCGTGATCCTGGCCCGCAGCTCGAGCCGCTTGTGAAAATCATTGAAGGTAAAACGGCTGGCGAAGTAGTACACCACAATACTGAGGAACAGGATGATCCCGGCGGTGACAAGCGTAAAGAGCAAGGCCGTTTTTACCTGGATCCTCATGCCTATTGCTCTTTTATTATATAACCCATTCCAATAACGGTATGAATGAGTTTGCGGTCGTGGTCGTTGCCGAGTTTCTTGCGCAGGTAATTGACATAAACATCCACCACATTAGTGCCCATGTTGAAGTCGATGCCCCAAACATTCTCCAGCAATTCTATGCGCGACAGAACGCGGCCGCGATTGCGAACCATGAACTCCAGCAACCGGTATTCAGTAGAGGTAAGCGTGATCTCTACTCCGTGCCGGATGACATTCCTGGCAGCGGTATTGACGGTGATGTCGCCGATGTGCAGAAGGTCGGTCGATTTGGCGCCACCCGACTTGCGACGGTTAAGCGTCCGCAGCCGGGCTTCGAGCTCAGCAAACTTAAAAGGCTTTACGAGATAATCATCGGCGCCGCCGTCAAGCCCGGCCACAATATTCTCGGTGGTACCAAGGGCGGTCAGCATCAGAATGGGCGTATCGACCCCATCGCGCCGGAGGCGTTTACACAACTCCAGACCGTTGATGCCGGGTAGCATGATATCGAGGATCATGACATCATAGGCACTGGAAATGCCCATATCCAACCCGGATTTTCCGTCGGGCGCTACGGTCACCGCATAGCCGCTCTCACTTAAACCTTTTTTGACCATAGTAGCCACAGACACCTCATCTTCAACCAGTAATATCTTCATGCATTTCCGTTTAAAAAAGCATGTCCGATGGCGGACCTGCTACTGAACCACAGCAAAAATAACTGGTATTGAGGAGGGCAGGAATTAGAAAGTGATAAGAAAATATGGGGTGCTGCGTGTTGGAAAAGCCACCCAATTGGGGTCACTGTTCAACGGTGTCGTTTTGCAGTCAGGGACTGGCGGTTTCAGGCCAGGGCCTGAAACCGATCCACTACGACCGCCATCTCGACGGAGCTATCGTCAACGCCATCCGACAGCAAGCCGCCCTCTTCGGCAAACAAGGTGATCATCACCTGGTGGCCGGCGTTCGGTGGCGGCACACAATTATGGGTGCCGGCTACAGGTGCTGCACCCAATACCGGGTAAGCCACTTGTCGCTGACTCCCCTTCACCAATTGTACTGCATTGTGTAACACCCTGGCACCTGCGCCGGCAATGAGTTTCGATACCGGCATCGTACGGCTTACCTGTCGCCGTATCCGGTACCAGCAATCCTCTATAGAGACATACTTAATATTATCCATGATCGTATCGAGTCCCAACCTGCTCACCACATCCTGCGCACCATCGCCCCCGCCCACCCAATACAATGCCGCTTCATTTCCGATATCCTCCTTGATCGCTTCATGCAATATGGCCTGCTCCGCATACATCAAGGTACCCACCCCATAACCATTCGGCCGATTGACTTTCCGGTCACCAGGCAACAGTCGCTTTCTACTTCGCCAGGGTTCGTGCTGAACGCCCGCCAGCATTTCTACTGCAGGCATAATCATCAATACACCGATAAAAAAGGGAATCTGCTTCATTTTTCACCGTAGGTTTTTACAAAGGCCCCGCGACCAGGCTCATCCTGCCGATCCTAACCTTACCAAACCAACAAAGACGCCGGTCGCAAGGGCCAGTGGTTCTTCTTATTTAATCCTAAAACTGCAAACGATAGAGTATGTCCGGGAAGAAACCCACCTGGTTCACCACCCCTACCTGCTTCATCACCCGGTTATACCGCTGCATGAACGCATTCTCGCGGTTGGTCACGTTCTGGATATCGAGGTAGAACGTGTGCGACAGTTTACGCTTCGCACTATTGAGGCGAATACCAAACCTGGTGTCCAGCCGCAGGTAATCCGAAAACTGCAAGCTGTTGTACTTCGTTTCATCAATCTGTTCGAAGCCACTCGAGTTTGAACGTTCGATATCCACCGGCGTATAATACCTGCCGCCCGACTGTGTTGCCTTGATATCGATCGTGAATGCATTGCGTCCATCGCGCCCCATCTTCCACTCCTTGCCCGCCAGCACATTCACCACTGCCTTATTATTAAAGGTAGAGTTGCGTTCGATGCCGTCACTGCCTTTATACTTTGCATCGAAGATCGACGCCGTCGTAAGCAGGTAATACCCTCTGCTAAAGAACTTTTCGAGGGTCAGCTCTATGCCCGTATTGCGACCCGTTCCGCTATTGACCAGTCCGGCCTTTTCAGGAAAGGTGAAATCGGCCCCACTGTTCAGCACCGAAAAGCCACTCGGCGTGCGCTCTACCGGCGCATTGCTG
Organism: Paraflavitalea sp. CAU 1676; assembly: GCF_029223285.1. Classification (GTDB taxonomy): domain Bacteria; phylum Bacteroidota; class Bacteroidia; order Chitinophagales; family Chitinophagaceae; genus Paraflavitalea. The sequence goes on from NZ_JARHUJ010000003.1 coordinate 509,792, forward strand.
ATCGATTGGTGATAAGCTTCGAGCTTGACCCGCCAGTCGCGGGCAAAGGCCCAATCGTACCCCAACACATAATGGTGCGCCCGGGTAAAGCCGAGGTCACGGTTGCGCTGATCGTAGGTTCCATTGGGGAGGCGCTCCTGATAGAGGTACACAGGCAATGGCTGTTGCTGGTGGTGCAGGCCATAACTAACCGTCAGCGTCTGATTCGATGCCAGGGCATAACTCAACGATGCCCGCGGTTCAATGGCTGATGTTTCATTGAATCCATACCAGATCCCATGCAGGCCAGCGTTGAGCGATAACTTATCCGTAAAGCGATACTTGCCCTGTACATAAGGCTGCAGCAGCCAGGCACTACCATCATAATCGCGAATGGTTTCCCAATCCGGACGGTCCTCGCGCGTTTGGAGGTAGGTATCCAGTCCCTGCAGTTCGGCCAGCAAGCCACCCCTCACGGTAAAGCGGGCATTGATCTTCGAATTGACAAAGGAGGAGAACCGGAGCCCGGTATTCACCGTGCTTTGATCGGTGAGGAACTGACGCTGCGATAAAGAGTCATAATATTTATAGATCGACCCTTCGTTGCTCACATAAGAATAAGAAACAAGGGTACGGAGATAACTGTTGCGGCCGAGATCGAGTGTATGTTTTAATCCGATTACACCAATGCGCGATTTGAAATAGGCATCTTCATCTTTATTGGCGAAGAGATCGGTAGAGTCGAGATCGGCGCCGATCATGTCGATGCTGCTGATGCCCCCCATACCGAACAAACTAAACTTACCCAGCTTACCCTTGGCAAAATTGAGGTGAAAAATGAGGTCCTGGTATTTGGGCACCGCTTCGGTACCAATATCGAACCCGAGCGACTGACCGATCTGCGCAAACGAATACCGGTAACCAACGAGGAAGGAAGAGCCATTTCCTTTTTTCCCGAGTGGACCTTCCAGCATGCCTTCGAGCCCGCTGAACATATTGAGCTGGATGGTCTTCTCAAATTTGTCTTTGTTACCGGTGCGCAGGCCGATGTCGAACACGGCGCCGGTGGCATTGCCGTATTCGGCCGGGAAGGCGCCGGTGTAGAAATCGGAGTTCTTTAGCGCATTCGTATTAAGCGCGCTTACGGGTCCGCCGGTGGTGCCCAGCGTGGAAAAGTGATTCGGGTTAGGAATAGGAATGCCTTCCATACGCCACAATACCGCGGTGGGCGAATTGCCACGCACCACGATATCATTGCGCGAATCGTCGGTATTGGCCACGCCGGCGAAATTGCTGGCGAGCTTGGCCGGGTCATTGCGCCCGCCGGCGTAGCGGGTCACATCTTCCATACTGAATGAGCGGGCGCTGCTGCCGGCAAATTCATTGGAGGCCATTCCCTTCCGGGTTCTTCCTGCGGTTACGGTTACGGCATTGAGTGCTGCGATCTGCTGGTCGAGCGGCACATCGAGCACAACCTGCTTGCCGGAGGTTACCAGCACCTCTGGTATAGTAACCGTTTTGTAACCTATATAGGTAAAGGAAACATGGTGCCGACCGATCGGTACGGTGGGCAAAACAAAGCGGCCGAGCGAGTCGGTGGTGCCGCCGATGCGAAGGCCCACCACGCTCACCGATACGTTGGCGAGCGGACGCTCGGAAGCTTTGTCGATGACGGTGCCCGTAACTGTTTGGGTATTGTTTTGTGCAAGGGATGGCAGGCTGCTGAGCAATGCCAGCAGCAAGGCGACAAGTGAATTTTTCATACAAGGTTGATATTACTGGTATAAAATTGCCGCGTGCTTACTACGTACAAAAACGAAGTATACCAATAACACCAACTCTGCGACATTTCTACCTAATGTGTAGACAACAGCAAAAGGCGTTACCCCTACGAGGGCTCAAATAAGCTTTTGCGGATCGATGATGCGAAAGAGATCGTCGCGATAAGAATCGCTGATGGGTATGATGTGCTGATGAATGTAAATGCGGTTCTTGCGAATAGAAGTTATCTTGTCGACTGAGATGATATAAGACTTATGAATACGTACAAAACGGTTGGCCGGTAACTTCTCAGCAATCGACTTCATAGGTAACCGGGTGATGACAGCTTTATCGCTACCCTGCAGGTAGATCTTGATATAATCTTTAAGTCCTTCTACAAAATTGATCGCATTCACTTCGATCCGCACGAGGTTGTATTCCACATTGACAAAGAAGTATTCGGGTGCTGAATTGACAGGAGCTGGCGTAAGGTAATCGGCCGCCTTATTCACCGCTTTAAGGAAACGCTCGAAGGCTACCGGCTTCACGAGATAATCCAATACGTCGAGGTCGAACCCTTCCAGTGCATAATTCTTATAGGCCGTTACAAAGATCACCAGGGGCCGCGCCGGCATGGTGGAAATGCTTTGCAGGAACTGGGTTCCCGTGATGCCGCCCATCTGGATATCCAGAAAGATGAGGTCTACCGGTTCACGACGCATGATCTCGAGTGCTTCATAAGCATTGAAGCACCTGCCCACCAACTGCAGAAAGGGGATGCGCCGGATATTGTCTTCCAACAACTCGAGCGAAAGCAGTTCATCATCAACAGCCAAACAACGAATCATGCAGTTGTAGTTTTAGCGATGCATTGAAATATACCCCTTCTTTCCGGAGGCTCATGGTATGTTTTTGCGGATACAGGATGCGGAGCCGGCGCTCGAGGTTGACGAGTCCGATACCAGAGGTCTTATCACGCGTATCGTGCACCGCATCATTGTATTTATTATGCACCGACAGGTGCAGCTCGCGCTGGTCAACGAGCAGCCGGATATCGATCTCCGGCTCGTGGATCATGCCAATGCCGTGCTTGAAAGCGTTCTCGATAAGCGGTATCAGCAGCATCGGCTCGATCGAAGGATCGGCTGGCTGTGGTTTATGCACGGTGAACATGATCTTCACATTGTGCCCGAAGCGGAGGGTTTGCAGGTCGATATAACTCTGTATATAGTCTATCTCTTTGGAAAGGCAGACCTTCTCCTGGTCAGACTCATATAGCATATAATGCATCAGGTTGCTGAGCTCCATCAAAGCAGGCTCAAGCTTATCGCTCTTTTTCCGCGCCAGTGCCACCAGGCTGTTGAGGGTATTGAACATAAAATGCGGGCTTACCTGCGATCGCAGGAAAGACAGTTCCATGGTCATACTTTCCTTTTGCTTGTGCTCGAGCTTGAACACTTCCATCACAAAGCGATAGGCGGTGCCAGTACCCATTACGAACAACACGATGAAGAACTTCACGATGATATGCGCCCATAGAAAGCTAGGCGGCTCGGGCAATAATACAGAGGATAGGTACCCCGATAGGCCAGCGATGAAAAGACAGGTAGCAATGGTGATGCACAGGTAGGCCGTGATCCTTTTGCGCATGAGGAAATAGGGGTACAAAATATAGGCGCTGCTGTAACAGGCGATGGTGGCCAGGGCAGTCAATACGATGGAAGGCAGGTTATAGAAATTATAACCGCCGCCAGGAGCGGCTTCCTTGAGAGGCATGAGAAAGATAGGCACCAGTACTATGATCGTGGTAAATAGTACGTGCAGCAGGATGTTCACCAACCTTTTACGGGATATCTGCATCTAATAACAAAAATACCCTTTTCGATCCACCGATGGGCATGGGTTATTGAGTGGGACCGGGATTTTGCGACAAGATGACCATCTGTGTCGACAAGAGCGGGTTTGCCGAAAGCAGGGCATACACGGGGCGTCTGGTGAATGTGGCGGATAGACTTGACCGCCAGACAATTTCAAGATATATTTGTCCGGAACCGCCTACTAATTATTGCATTTATCATTAATATCTTCTAATGAAGTTCAGTTTGTTTTCTCCTCTTTTACTCCTCGTGCTGGCCGGTTGCGCCGCCGAATCGGCCGAAAGCCGACAGGCTCCTGCCGGTACGCATCTTATTAAAGTAACGCCCGGCCGCGACCTCTGGAACATCACGGCACGTAAAAACCCCGAACTGCTGTTCGACAACAGCGTCGCGGAGAACAGCAAGATGGACCAGGAGTATTACATGAACAACGCCTTTGCTTCGCCCATGACCTTTTTCATTTCGTTGGGCGACAGTTGTTACGATAAACTATCCATCGATTATTTCCATGGCTACGGCGCCAGCAACTGGATCATAACTGTATATGACAGCAACCGGGTAGAGAAAGGCACGGCAAAGTTTGGCGGCGGCCGTAATCAATGGGAATTGCTGCAAAGCAATTTCAGCAGCATCGCCTCCCCTATCCGCTTCATTAAATTTGAAACCGTCGATCCTTCTTCCGATGTACGCGAGGTCCGCATATACGGAAATGCGGTGGCTAAGTGCTCGCCGATTGCACCGGCCGTAGCGGCCGTGCAGCTGCCCGATCCTGGCTATCATTTTCAGGGTGGGTCGGCCATTGGCGGCAAGGACAATAACTATATGAAGCTAAGCAGTGGATTACCCTTGTATGGCTCCTTCCGTTCTCCCTCCAATGTTTTCGTATGGGCGCACGATATCAACGCACCGGTTGACCGGCAAACATTCGAGATCGACAAGTACGGCGATTTCGCCAAGGCAACGCTCAACTTTCACAAGCAAATGGGTACGCCTGTTATGCTGTACATCAATGGCGCCAACGTGAAGCATTTGCCCGGCCTGAAGAATGCAGACGATTACAACGCCCTGTCGGTATCCAATAACTTCAAGGATATTCCGCCAGGGTCAGACAGCACAGCCTACGAGCCCTGGACCAAAAACCATGGCCGCATGTGGAAAGCGATCACTCATATCTGGGGCAGCAATAAAAACTCCTCGCTGGGCAGCAGCTATAAGGTATATGGTAAACCAGGTACCAATGTAGGCGCCGGTCAGGACCTCATCAAGGTATTCGAGATCGGTAATGAAGACGATAAGAACTGGCTGGGTACCACGGCCTACCACTCCCCCACGGTTATGTACCAGAAATTACGCGTGGCCTGGGATTCCATCAAGTCGGTGGACCCTGCTGCCAAAGTATACCTCGGCGCTTTGTTGGGGGCAGATACCACCCGTTGGAAAGCGATGTATTTCCTGCACTACTGGCAAAATCCCGGCAAGGCATTCCCGGCCGATGGCTTTTGTTTCAACCAATACATCAATAATAACTATGGTGGTCAAAGCCATGGATCAAATGCCCATGCCGTGAGTCCTGAGCAGTTCCAGGTTACGGAGCGCATTACCGCTTACCGCAATTTCCGCGACCGTTATTTTCCCGGCAAGGGTTTGCGGTGGACGGAGATCGGTTATGCAGTAGGCAACAGCGACTACTTTGTAAAGGCGGTTCCCGGCTTTGCCGATACGCTCGTAACCGCCAATTTCATGCTGCGCACGCTGGAGCGCGCAGCCGCCGTAAACAATGGATTGGAGTCGGTATACAATTACTTTCATACTTCTGATGGGTCGGGCACGTTCGGCACGATGTTCATGGTGGTTGAGAAGTTTGACCCTACCACGTATGCCTATAGCGGGTCGCACCGGATGCCGATCTGGTACTGGTATTCCGCACGTATGAGTGTACTGCATGATTACAAAGGCTGGTCGACGATGGTAAAGAATGGCGACAGCACAGGAGTTACTGTTACGAGGTACGACCATATAAGCAACCCCAAACAGAAAGTGTACTACGTGGTGCGCGGTACTTACGACGGTTCTACTTCGAAGAACTATACGGTAAATGTAGGTAAGGCAGTCAATGCTGTGCTGGTGACGATGGAGTATGGCCAGGAAGAAGGGGTGCGCAAGCCGCTGCCCGTGAAGAATGGTTCGGTCACCGTGCCGGTGGTAACGGAGGGGCCGCAGTATATCATTACATCAGAGTAAATGAATCAACGTTGATAATCAAAGGGGCCCCGCGAAGATCGCGGGGCCCCTTTGATTATTGAATGTCTTTATTTAATCCAGTGTACTTTTTCTTCGATGGGATCACGCTGACCGTCAGTACCGGGCACTTTGATATAGCCGAGGTAGAAGAACCCCATCAGCTTATCCTCCGGGGCAAGGTTGAAGAGGGCTTTGGCTTCTTCGATGAAAGTAATGCCACCGGTGCTCCAATAAGCGCCGAGGCCATAGGCATGAGCCGTGAGGTGCATGTTCTGTACGGCGGCGGCAGTGGCGGCAATCTCTTCCATTTCGGGAATATCGGCATGGCGTTTCATTCCGATGGTAATGATATGTGAACAAAGCAGCGGCACCTGCTTCATTTGTTCGTACTTGCCTTGTTTGAATTTAGGTCCGGCAAACTCCTGGTAGATAGCGGCCTGTTGCTCGGCCAGTATTTTACGCCCTTCACCACTAAAGACAGCGAAACGCCAGGGCTCGGTGCGTTTGTGGGTGGGCGCCCAGTTTGCATTGTTGAGTATTTGCCAGATAATCTCATCCGGTATGGGCTTGCCGGGGTCGAATTGTTGGGTGAAGACGCTACGGCGGGTGCGGATGAGTTCATTGATAAGGACAGCTTTGGACGATATGGATTGAGAGTCGATCATGTGTTTTCCTTTGGGAGGCAAAGATAGCCCCGTAGCGGGTGGAATTTTTACGAGAGCGGGAAAAGCTGGGCGGGCGTGCCAGCTCTTCCTCCCTTCGACGGGCCAGCTTTTCAAAGGTAACGGGCGTACCGCCCCAACTCATGACAGGTTTGCGACAATTCACATATCCTTAACTAATATTCTGGTGTTGTTTAATACTACTTTGCCACCTGAATAACCTTTTATTATGAGAGTTCTAATCGTTGCCGTGGTATTGATGGTCACTTTTGCCCTACACGCGGAAACCACACCGTTGGATAGTTTGCTGGAGCGCAGACAGTATTTCCAGTTGCGCGAGGCGTTGAACAAGGACCACCAAAAAGACCTCCCTCAGCACCGGCGGTTGTACCTGCAGGCCTTTACCCATAATTTCTTCCACGAACTCGAGTCTTCCAATGCTGTTATCGACAGGATCTTCCGGCAATACAGTAGGCAGTTTTCCGATAAGGAGCTAGGCAAACTACTCGGCAAAAGGATCGACAATCATGTGAAGCTATTCCAATATAGTGCTGCACACCAGGCGAGCGAACTATTACTCTCGAAATACGGCCATACGCTCAATGAGGAAGACCGGAAAGATGTGTTGAACTCGGATATCATCTGGAAGGGACTGGTGAATGTGCCTGCCCAGCGAACGCTGGTCAAACAGGATACCCGTATCTACTATTTGCGCGACAGAGCCGGCCTCATCAACGTACCGACCACCTTTCGCGATAGCACCTATGACTTTGTATTCGATACCGGCGCCAATCTTTCGGTGATCACGGAGAGCTTTGCCGCGAAGGCAGGTTTGGATGTGATGAATGTCGTGTTCAAAGTTCGGGCGATCACGGGCATCGAGGTGGATGCGAAACTGGGCGTGGCCAGGCAATTGAAGCTGGGAAATATAGAGGTAGAGAACGTCGTGTTCATCGTTTTTCCCGACAGTGTGCTGTCATTTGCCGGCGGTGCCTATAAGATCAATGGCATTATCGGCTTTCCGGTGATCGAGCAGTTGCAGGAAGTAAGGATCGATAAGGCAGGCTTTATTGAAGTGCCCCGGGAAGCGGTCAATAAGTCTATCCGGAATTTCGGGATCGATGAGCTGACCCCGGTGATCAATATCGGCGTGAATAGCGACCTCTTGCCTTTTACTTTCGATACAGGTGCCCAAATCACGGATCTGAACGAGCCGTTCTATCTTCATTATAAGGCCGATGTAGAGGCTTCAGGTAAGTTGGTCGATATGCAACAGGGCGGTGCGGGCGGCTATGCGACTTCCAAGGCCTGGCGTGTGCCGGCCACCAGGTTCATGGTAGGCGGCGACACGATCACAGTGCCCAACCTCAACGTGAAAACCAGCAGTGCCAATAGCAAGGACCGCTTCTATTACGGCAACCTGGGACAGGATGTGATGTCGAAGTTCAGTGAGCTGGTGATCAACTTCAAATATATGTATGTTGATTTTGTGAAATGATCGTGGTGAATAGATGAAAGCCCGTATGAGCCATGACCATCACTGCACGATCAATTTCCGCGTTGTAATTATCTTATGGTTACTGTCGGATACCTGAACATAATATATTCCTTTTGATAAATGGATTACCGACAATACGTCACCGCTTTTCACATCCTTGCGCAGTAGAACCTGTTTGCCCCGGGCATCAAAAATCGCCACTTGTGCTTGCCTGGTCCCCCACCTGTTAAAGGTGATCTTTACTTTATCATTTGCAGGGTTAGGATAAACCAAGATATCTGCTTCATTATCATCCGGATCGCCGATGGCAGTTACCACCGGAACTTTATAATCAAATTTATTCGAAAACGGGCTCACGCATCCATTTTGTGTTACCCGCACACTGTACAGACCATCCGCTCCAGGTTTGTATCGAAAATTGGTGGCACCCGAAATAGCCGTTGTTGTGTCTATGTACCATTGATTTCCGAGAAGGCTGGAAGACATAAGGCCGTCATCTCCGATGTATACAACCTGCGGCTTAACGGGCAATGGCTTCACCTCCACCTCAACAGTATCATTAGCGGTACATCCTGCTGCCGTTTTCACTGCCACATAATAAAGCATTGAAGCGGCAGGGCTCACCGTTGGGGTAGCCAATGAACTGGAAAACCCTGCGGGCAAGGAGGTCCATTGATAAGTATTGCCAGCTTCAGCAATTCCAATTGTGACACCGCTTCCCTGACAAACGCTCTTATCGGGTCCTGCATTTACCACAGTTGATGTGACCCTGACCTGAACAGTGTCAAATGCTGTACAAGTCGCCCCTGTGACTGTAAGATAATACGTGGTATTGATCAAGGGTGCTACTACCGGGTTGGCAGCACTACTGTTAAACCCTGCCGGGAACGAGGTCCATTGATAAGTATTACCAGAAGCGGCCATACCGATAGAGACGTTGCCCCCTGCGCAAATTTCTTTGTCGGGGCCGGCGTTCGCCGTTAATGTCAACATGCTCACTTCAACGGTGTCATAAGCCGTACATCCAGCTGCATTGGTTACCGCCAGGTAATACCGTGCATTTGCCGTTGGAGTAATTACCGGATTAGCTAAAGAACTTGAATAATTTCCGTTCGAATTTGTCCAACGATAGGTGTTCCCGGATTCAGCTGCAGTTCCGATTGTAACACTGCTTCCCGGACAAACCTCCTTATCAGCTCCTGCATTGGCAGCAGCGGATAATACCTTTATGCTAAGCGTATCAAATGCTTCGCACCCCATTACGTTCTTTACATGCAGAACATACTTAATATCAGCCAGTGGGATAACACTAAAGTAAGAGGAAGTGGTTTTTAGTCCTGCAGGTATCGACGACCATTCATAACTGTTCCCAGGCAAGCCACTGTGTGTTATGACGACTACATCCCCCCGACAAATAATCTTATCGTTCCCTGCATCAGCCGTTAAATTGGCAACAAACACATTTACTGTATCTAAAGCGACGCAGCCATTTCCATTTCTCACCGTTAAATAATAGGTCGTGTTCACAGCCGGACTTACAGATGGCTCGGCCAATGAGCTGGTAAATCCGGCAGGTAAGGACGTCCATTGGTAGGTGTCGCCAGTCGCTGCAGTTCCAATCTTAACACTATTTCCGAGACATACATTTTTATCTCCTCCGGCATTGGCATTCACAGCATTCACCCGAACAATTACTGTATCATATCCTACACAGCCTCCCGCATAGGTAACGGCAAGGAAATACTGTGTGGTAACTGTAGGGTTAACACTGGGGTCAGGTATTGAGCTCGTAAATCCAGCGGGATAAGAAGTCCATTGGTACAGGTTACCTAACCCAGGAACTCCAATGGACGCGGCGGAGCCTTTGCAAATCTCCCTATCGGGCCCGGCGTTTGCTATCGGTTGATTAAAGACATTGATATGGACAGTATCATAAGCTACACAGCCCGAAGCATCGCGAACAACCAGATAATAGGTGGTACTTACCATCGGAGTTACGACCGGATTCGGAACCGCACTCGTGAATCCAGCCGGCAACGAAGTCCACTCACATTCATATCCAAAATCGGCCCTGCCAATCTCTGTTCGTACTCCCGGACAAATGCTCTTATCTGCCCCTGCATAGGCAACAGGCGAGTTTATTTTTATGTTAACGGTATCAAATGCGAAACAACCCGTCGCATTTTTCACCACGAGAAAATAGGTAGTGCTTATTGCCGGAGAGATAGCGGGATTTGAAGTAACGCTGGAGAAACCAGCCGGCAGAGATGTCCATTGATAGGTATCTCCACTAACCGCGACACCAATCGTCGTGGCGGAGCCTTTACAAAGCACCCTGTCTGCTCCCGCATCAGCCGTCGGCACACTTAAAACTTTTACCACTATTGTATCCTTCGTAACGACACCGGATGGATTGGTAAGACTTACGTAATAGGTAGTATTGACGATTGGTCTTACCTCTGTCGTTGGGGTCGATGCCGACAAGCTACCATCGCTGGCGCTCCAGGAATAGGCAAAACCATTAGGGTTGCCTAGCCCCAATGTAACCGGACTTCCTGCGCACAGCAGCGTATCATTTCCTGCCTTGGGATAACTCGTGATCGTTCCACAAAGATCCTGATTGATCCTGGCATAAAAGCCTCCCTTATCGCTTGCATTAATCAAACTGCCAAATATTGAATATTGACCGTTTCCGCCATTATTATGATCACTGTTTCCTCCAATTAACAGGTTATTTTTTCCATCGATGTACAGGCTGTTGGGGTTCATGTACCCACCTGCATTCACTCCGCTTGTTTGAATTTTTACCAGATGACCACTGGAGTCATATCTGGCCAGAAAAAATTCAGACGCGGTTGTCGTCAGATCGACCGGAGCCGTTCCGGCAGAGGTGAATTTGTAGTTATAATACCTTTGCCCCATTCCAAACGCACTGCCGGCTACATACACTTGTTCCCCATCACAATAGATCGCCGATCCGCCGCCGTTGTAGGCATACCTGCTTCCCTGGGTCCAAATGGTTTTCCCCGCGGGCGAAACTTTTGCCATGAAATAACCGCCATAACTCGCCGCCGTTGTTGTGCCATCAGTATTATGAATCAAAAATGACTCGCTCAAATCAGATCCCGATGATGAACCGGTCAGGTAAATAAAATCTGAAGGATCAATAGCAATCGAATTTATAGAGTTCGATAACGCACTCGTTGGCATGTTCCATACCAGTTTACCCATACGATCCAGTTTCAACAAGTAGCCCAATACAGCTCCCCCCGAACTACTTCTATAATCAAGCGGTGTATTAAAGGCATCCCTTATTTCTACCGATCCTTCATAGTAGCCGGAAACAATTACACTGCCATCTGTATTAAAGGCGACATCCGAAAATGCCCGTCGTTGATTTACTGCTCCATTGTGGGCCTTTACACTCCAATTATAGTTACCGTTGGTACTGATACTGAGTATGAAATTATTTTGGTTGTCATTTGCGTAAACACTGTTGGGATACGCCATGATTGGCGAGATCGTACCATTTTGGTAGTAAGACAGGTTAGCCAAACAGGATCCCACAACCACGACCTGATCATCCCTTAGCACTATCTTGGTTGGGTAACCTCCCCCCACAGGATATCCCTGCCAATTCGCCGATGGGTCGAACAGCAGTGTATGCCAAATATATTTTCCATTCGGCCCAACTTTCATGATAAAGCCGTTTGCTTTGTCATAGGTCGGCAAACTGGTGCCTGTTTTAGGTACCATCGTCATCGAATCGCCATTATTGAAATGGAACCAGGTAGCAGCATGACAATATCCTGCGATATATGTATTTCCATCCTTATCTGTAACAGCCGAATTGATGTTGCCCCCGATTATGTAGTCCACCCATTTCAATATGCCATCCCGGGTATATTTTGAAAGGTGTGAAACGGAGCTTCCTGCTATTTTTTTATGAACACCATACCTGCTTTTTATCAGCGGATTATTTCCAATTCCACAGATCAGGTAACCATCGTTAATATCCCTTCGCATATCTGTTTGGGTACCGGACAGCTCATAAGTGTCATCGTCTGTGGTATTATTGGCATAGCAGACCTCTTCCGGCTTCGGCTCACGGAAAATAAATACAGCGTCTCCTGTAGCAGTATCTGCACAGCCGTAATTACTGGTGCTAATTAAAGACAGTCTCTTTTGCCCGCCACTGCTATAAGTAATATTGACTGGCGACGGGGAGGTAGATCCACCAGGACTTGCATTACCGGAAAAGCTCCATTGATAGGTGGATGCCTCTATTGAATAATTAGAAAAATTCACGGGTTCATTTTCTGCCGCGTTTACTTTATCCGCTGCGAATATCGACCGGGTATGCTCCACTATTAACTTCACTCCTTGCGTAAGCATGTGGGTTCGTGCAGTAGAAAGGTGGCTGCGGGTAGCCCAAACATAATACATCCCACTTTTATTGATCGGAAGGCTTGTAAAACGAAGGTCACCTCCATTTCCCTTGCCACCACCAAAGGCAACATTCTTATCAGCATTCCAAAGCTCATACCGTACATCTGCTTCAGTATTTGAAATAATAAAATCAACCTTCTCTTCTTTGCACAATATGGTGTCTACTGCTTTCACTGCCTGATCGGACCTTGGGTCCGCGAGAAATACAAATCCCCCCTTGGAACCACTGGTACTATTATTGAAGACCTTTACATCACCGCTGGCGCCTGCACCTACCAATGTATAGATCTCTGTTGCCGATCTTACCTCGAAGTACCTGGCAGGCACACCGCCAAATGTGACGGCATTTACATTCACAAATCCGGTACCCCGAATTGTGACGGCGACATTGGCGTAGCCAACCTCCGGTGTAAAAGACGTAATGGCAATAGGTGGGCTAAAATTTATGAATTGAACCGAAGTATCAGAATCCAGACCATTCCCAACAATCAGCATAATAGTATCCTGCAAAACCGACGAAGCATGTATATAGTTACTATGATAGGTACCTCCCAGGTACGTGCCATTTTTAAACCACCTATAGGTGTAACCCTGGCGGGAATAATTTACGAGATTGACGACACCCGTGGCGGAAGTATTGCTTACATCTATCCGAAAGTAAGCCTTTGGCAAGGTACCGATACCTCCGTCTGTGGTCGCCAACAAACGGCCACTGTAACCGCCGGCCCATCCTATATTACTGTTTACGAAAGATAATGCCAGGAAGGGGCCATACTCTCCCGGGGATTGGTTTTCATTTTTGCAATATTCCCAGGTTTTGCCATGATCTGTAGTTTTTAATATTCCCGAGGCGTTCGGTGCAAGAAATCCTGTGCTGTCATTGAGGAACAACATGTCATTTCCATATGCAGGTACTACGTTGGGATCATTCATTTTCGACCAAAGTCCACCTCCATTAACTGTTTTATAAACCTGGTTCAAATCACCGTCAGACAGGTACCCGATCTGGTCGGTAACAAAATGAATGTTGTTGTAGTTCGGGTAGGCACTACTGGCAGACGGTGGCTGGTTGATCCACAAAGAACCACCGTTGACGCTTTTATAGAGCTTATTGCCACCAGAAACAAACAATATAGCAGCCGAGGGACAGCTTAATTTTCTTAAGCGTTGGTCTGGAGAATTCAGGATTGGAATCCAGGATTGACCTCTATTGAGGGTTTTTAGCACCTGTTCATGATGAACCGCGTAACCGACTGTTCCATTGCCTGGGAATTCAATATCAGTGATGCCCTCATTAAAGTCCGAAGCATTAAAATTCACGCCAATATGAAACACCAACTTCCAGTTCCTCCCGCCATCGGCGGAAAAAAGAATGGAAGGCTCAGTCCCAAAATGTCCATAAGTGAGCAAAGAATCTGCAGAAAATGCAACCACTCCATTGGTTGTAAATCCGAAAAGAAGCCCTACGGATTGGCCGTTAAAATCAGTATTGGCAAAGCTAATCGTCCGCCCGACAAAAGTCTTTCCACCATCCTGGGTAAACCCGATATAATTTTTGAAAGCGACGTAGCCCGTTGCAAAGCTAACGAAAGAAATGCCGTTGATACGCTCTTCGGGGTCGGCGCTTTTGTAAATTTCCCGAAACTGAGAAAGTGCAGGCTGTACACTGAAGATCACTAGCAAGAAAGATAAGAAAAGGCGATCCATTTTCTTTGCAGATAGCATGGTTAGGGCGGTTGAGGGGCTAAAAATAAGAAATTAGCTACAGAAATACATCAACGTCAACAACAACCGAAGAGTTAGATTGAAGGGCTAGCCCAGGTTGGTTCTCCGCCTTTCTGCCGCTTAAACCATAATGCAGAACAGGTGTTGCAATTGGCCCCTGTTAAAAGCTCGGAGATTAAGGATTTATACAAAATGCCGGTGCCCATGGGTTGGGCACAGGCACACTTTAATAAAAAAAAGCATATCAACCTCTATCACCGCCTTCTTCAAAACCGCCACCATCGTTATTACCCTTGCGTTTGAATAGGTTGAAATCAGCCTTACCAAACTTGTAGGTGAAGGTTACCCGGAAGCTGCGCACGTTGCGGCGGCGGTAAGAGTCCTGGTAAAAGCTTTCGGTATCATAGATGGTTCCCCAGCGACGGCTGTTGAACACATCATTCACACTAAACGTGAGCGTTCCCTTGTTGCCTTTCAGGAAATCTTTACGCAGGGCGGCATCCACGCTGTATTGATCTTTGCGCTTGCCCTGGGGCAGCACTTCGGGCGATTCATATTCGCCAATGGCTTGCAGGCTCAGTTTATTCAATAGTTTCGTTTTGCTGTTGATGCGGTAATTGGCGATCAGTTTGGCTTCCCAGTTGAACCCTTCATTACTGAGGTCGAGCTTATCCATCCGCGCATTCACCTTCATGTACTGCAGGCTCACCGTAGGCGTGAAATCGAAGTTCTTACCTATTTTCTGCTGCAGGGTCAGCTCACTTCCCCATACATTCTCATTGTTTGCATTGATAAAGGTATTCAGGATCGCATTGGGATCAACTGCAGCGTTGTTCAGCTGTTGGTACTGAGCGTCGGAAATGGTATCGCTGTACTGGGTAATTTCTCCTTGTGTATTACGGTAGTAAATAACGCCCAGGAAACTACCTGTACCATAGTTTTTATTATAGTTGAACTCGAAGGAGTTGGTGAACTCCGGTTTCAATCCAGGGTTGCCCTGACGCAGGTTGAGCGGGTCGTTGATGTCTACGAACGGATTCATCTGCCAGAAATTGGGCCTCCGGATACGGCGCGTATAATTCACCTGAATATCTTCACTTTCACTGATCGATTTGGTGATGAATAAACTGGGGAACAGGGCATCGAATATATTGTCGAGTTTTTCGGGATAGGAGTATCCGAACTTCTTCGCACTGTCGATAAGTTCACCATCGAACTTAGATATCTCGGCCCGCAATCCTACCTGATAAGTGAACTCCCCGACCTTGTTGCTGTAGGTACCATAGGCTGCATTCACCATTTCGCGGTACTTGTAATTGTTGCTGAGCGACAACTTGGTCTCTGTTCCATTAGCCACTGAATAGGCATTGTAGGTGCTTCGGTAGTTATTGATAAAACTGCGCACGCCAGCCTCGAACTTGCTGTGATCGCCTTTGGGATCGATAAAATCGACCTGTACAGTGACCTGGTCGTTGTCGTCGCTCCCATCATTGCGTACAACATTGGTGGGAGATGCGACCGTGCCATCCGGATTGAAATAATGATTGGTGATGAGCGAACCGCTGTTGCCACCACCCGTATTGTAACTAATGTCTGCACTCAACTCCTTGCCAGCTTCCGAAAACTTATGCTTATACAAGAACTGAGTATTGTAACGATTAAAATTATTGCTACCATTGGCCAGGCGGTCGCCATATTGCGTAAGGTCATGGCTAAGATTGGTATACCGCTGCTGCTGGGTTTCGTCGTTGCGGTCGTTGCCGCTCACGATATTTTGCGAGAGCGTGAACGTGTTGCGATTGTCCATGAAATAATCGACGCCAAAACGCACTGAGCCGAATTTGCGCAAGCGATCCGCCTCCGATTCCTGGTTAAAATAGTTCTGTATTTCGCCCGCCTTTTTGTTTTCGCGGTAAGACTTACTCTTAGCAATACCACCGTTCTGGTTGTAGTTGCCGCTTACGAAGAAGTTGAATTTGTTTTGCCGCAGGTTGATCGACAGGTTGCCATTGAGGATATCGGGGTAACCGGCACCTATCGAGGCAAGGCCATTCAATCCCAGCTTCTTATTCTTCTTGAGGATCACATTGATAACACCTCCGGTGCTGGCAGCATCGAATTTGGCGGAGGGGTTGGTGATCAGTTCTACTCTTTCAATATTATCGGCGGGTATCTGATCGAGCGTGAGGATGGTTGGACGACCATCTACAAAGATCTGGGGTGTGCTATTGCGGAGGGTTACATTGCCATCTACATCCACATTTACCGAAGGGATGTTTTTCATGACATCGATACCTGTACCACCAGCCGCGGTAAGGCTTTTATCTACATCGAAGAACTTACGATCGATACCCATTTGCAGGGCGGGTTTGGTACCTGTTACAGTGACGACATCGAGCGTGGCAGCATCCTGGTCCATCTTGATGTTGCCGAGATCGGTTTCATTGCCTGCCTTACGGTTGAAGGCTACTTGTTGGTCGATCGGCTTGTAACCGATAGCGCTGATGGTGAGGCGAAACTTGGCGGCTGTAGACAGTCCTTCCACGCTAAAGTCGCCATTGGGTTGAGAGAGCATGCCACCCACCAGGCTGTCTTTGGGTGCGCCAGCAGCATCTTTGACGATCATGAACAAGCGTACGGAAGCTGCTTCTACACCCTTGCTGTTCTTGCCATCCACAATGCGGCCATACAGGCGCCCTTCTCCACCAGGACCATTGGAGCCACCGCCGCTACGTTGCCCGCGGTTTTGGTTGCCTTGTGCAAATACAGTGATAGTTACTAAAAGAACGCCAAACAAACTTCCTATCTTTTTCATTACCAGGTATAAATTGTCGTCAATAATGATTTGATTCTCTTTGAGATATAGTTAGACGACAACAGGCATGCATCCTTTCGGCCAATGACCTTAGACTGCGATCGGAAGCCTTCTTTTGGCTAGTCTTTAACATTTGTGAAGCAGCAGGTCCGGAAGTCGGGGTAAAGGTGCCACAAAACAGGGCCATCGGGTACCAAGGTGGCAACCCTTTCTGCAAGCGCGACCCACAAAAAAACAGGTCACTGCCTTTTGGGGCCGATGACCTGTTGCACAACACGGGTAAGCACCACATTCATTCGTCGGGGATTGCCAATGAGGACAATGACGATATGAACGCCTGGCCGTTTTTTTATACCTCCTCTTTAGCTAGTTTGTGGTAATCGTCCTGCAATTTTTTCTGTATCTCACCCGGTACTGCCGCATAGTCTTCAAACTGCATGGTAAACTTGGCGCGGCCCTGGGTGATAGACCGCAGGGATGATGAATAATCGTGCATTTCTGCCAGGGGTACCTTGGCAAGGATCTTCGTGAAATGCCCTTCGGTGTCCATGCCTTCAACGATGGCGCGGCGTGTTTGCAGGTCACCGATCACAGCTCCGGTAAGTTCGTCGGGACATAATATTTCAACATGATAGATAGGTTCCAGTATTTGCGGATCGGCCAGTGCAAATGCCTGCTTAAAAGCCATGAGTCCGGCTATTTTAAAAGAGATATCGTTCGAATCGACGGCATGCATTTTTCCATCGTATACCGATACGCGCACGTCGCGAACAAAGGAACCGGTCTGCGGCCCTTCGTGCATTTTTTCCATGACGCCTTTCATGATCGAGGGCAGAAACCGGGCGTCGATAGCCCCTCCAACTATGCAATTAAAATAAACGAGTTTGCCGCCCCAGTCGAGGTTGTGTTCTTCACGGGCTCTCACATTAAGCCCCTTGGGATCGGGCATGCCTTCGTACCAGGGTTCTATGCGCATGAACACTTCACCAAACTGGCCGCTGCCGCCGGATTGCTTTTTGTGGCGGTAGTTGGATTCGGCCATGCGGCGAATGGTTTCGCGATACGGAATACGTGGCCGGCTGAACTTCACTTCCACCCCATGCAAATGTTCTATGCGCCATTTGATGACGGACAGGTGGAGTTCGCCGAGGCAATGGATAATGGTTTGTTTAAGCTCCTGAGAGAATTCAACCCTGATGGTAGGATCTTCTTCGGGCAATTGGTGGAGCGCCAGGGAAAGCTTTTCCTCCTCTCCTTTCTTAATCGACTCGATGGCCACGCTCATATTGGCGGCCGGGAATTTGATGGGCTCCAGTTCAAAGATCTTGCCTTTTCCATGCAAAGTATTGTTGACGTGGGTATTTTTAAGTTTGAGGGTGGCGCCGATATCGCCGGCCACGAGTTCGTTCACGTTGATGCGTTTGTTGCCTTCCACTACAAAAAGCTGGTTGAGTTTTTCCGATACGCCGGTGGTCTCATTCGTTAGCTCCATACCGCTTTTAATCGTTCCGGAGAATACTTTGAAGAAAGACAATTCGCCTACGTGAGGTTCGGATACTGTTTTGTAAATAAAGAGGCAGACAGGCCCGTTTGCATCGCAGGGCAGATCCTGTTTCGATGATACGAGTTGGGCCGACCGCATTTCATTGGCACTGGGGCATACGTTGTCGATGAACCCCATCAGGCGTCCACTGCCCATATTGCGTTCGGCAGAGAGACAGAACAAGGGAAAAAGATCGTGGTTGATCATGGCTTTTTTGAGTCCATCCTTCATTTCATCTTCATCCAGTTCTCCTTTGTCGAAATATTTTTCCATGAGGGCTTCGTCGTTACCGGCGATGGACTCTACCAGTTCGCGGTGGAGTTCTTCGGCCCTGGACTTTTCGTCGTCAGGAATGGGTAACTTTTCGGGCTTTCCACCGGCATCCTTGAATTTATACATCGTCATGCGCAACACGTCGATGATCTCGTGAAAGCCTGCGCCCTGCTGGCGGGGATATTGCACCACCACCACTTTATTGCCAAAGTGGTTTTTGGCTTCGCGGACAGTGTTGTCGAAATCGGCGTTGTCGTCGTCGAGTTTATTGACGGCCAATATCATGGGTGTTTTGAACTGTTCGGTATAATCCCATATGATATCGGTGCCCACTTCCACGCCCATGACGGCATTGAGGAGCATTACCCCGGTGTCGGCTACGCGTAAGGCAGAAACAACCTCTCCGGCGAAATCGTCATAGCCCGGCGTGTCGATGATGTTGATCTTATAGCCACGCCATTTGGTATGCAGTAAAGTGGAGAAGATGGAGTTGCCCCGTTCCTGTTCGAGTTCGTGGTAGTCGGAAACAGTGTTGCGTTCCTGGACGGAACCCCGGCGGGTAATGAGGCCTGCTTCGAATAGCATGCATTCCGCCAATGTTGTCTTGCCTGTGCCCGCGTGGCCCAGCAAGACGATATTTTTTACGTGTGACGTATCAAATTCCGGCATAGCATAGGTTTTTTAATATTAATAGATGTGGTGCGGGAGTTATAGGGATAGGAATATGCTACGCTTTTGCGCAGGCAATAGCGTAGACGGGCTGTGCACCGGAGAGTGGGTGCCGGCAGCGTCAAGGTAACGGAGGCCTATAGGCGGCCCTGATCACGTTCGGTCGGCGAAATCTTTGAATTCCTGCTTTACTTCCTGCAGCGTGTGTTCGAGTTGCTGGTACTCATCGTACAGTGATTCGTGGTGGGAGGCGGTGTCGTCCTGGATCTGACCTTTTACTGTTTCCGATTCGATCTGCCTGAAATGGGACTTGATGGCATGTTTGAGGTCGTGGATGTTGATGAGCTGAATGTGGAGCTGGTTGTCCAGGTGATCTACTTCCAGTAGATCTTCTTTGGTGGTTTGCCTTGCGGCTACATCTATGAGTTTGTTTTTAAGCTGGCCAAACTCATCTCGCCAGGAACGCAATGTCTCCCTCCAGGCATTGCATTCACGCGAAAGCTGTGCTACGTCTGTCGTAACCATGGGAGAAAAATTTAGGTGAAGAAATAAAGAACTGTTTCAGAACGCGAAGACTGATTGCTAGTGGTTCTTATCTAAATTAGGAAGTTTTGGCCAAAGCGCCGGGCGATTTCCATTAAAATTATTCACCTTCCACGCAGGTTTAACATAGGGGGTGAAAATGCAACAAGGCCCCAACTTGGGTACGGAGCAATCAGCCACCAAGGAGGCGAAAACGCCAATGAGGCATTGAGGTGTCAGAACAGCGATAAGGCGAGAGGGAAGCTAGCCCGGAGAAGCAATCCCGGCAAGCAAGGTGGGCAGCGGAGGTATACATGGCGGCGAAAAAAACATTGATCCATTGATCGTTAGCAAATAGCCCGGTGGATTTGCCCGCGGGCGACCTTTTACGGGTATGCAATCAAGGTTGCTGATCTTTGAAGGTGGCGACCTTTTGCGGGTATACGCATCAAGGTTTGCAGACCTTGAGTGTGCCGACTTTTTACGGGTATCCGAATCAGCGTTTCTGGCCCTTGAGGCTGGCCACCCATTCGCCGGTTTCATTAGTGAGGCGGATGATGTACACGCCCGCCTTGAGGGTATGCATGGGGAGCGCGTAATCGCTTTGACCGGTTTGAATGAGCAGTTCCTGCTTCCTTACCTGTCGCCCCAACTGATCGTAGACCTGAGCGCACCACTTCCCTTTTTTCTGCCCGTTTATCGACAATTTACAGTCGGCATCGAACGGATTACCGAGTAAGCGAATAGCGGCTGTAGCTCCATTGCGCTGATCGGCAGTTACGGATTGGTTGAGCAAACGAGCACTACAGCCCAGTATTGAAAAATCGAGTTGGGTTGCATCGCAGCCCAGGGTGCTCACGATGGCGAGGCGGTAACTGCCCGCCGCCAGATTCCCAATCGGAATATTCGAAGCCGTATTGTCAACCCCATTAAAATATTGATCGTTCTCGTCGAAGACTTCGTTTGAATCTTTATCGCGTGCCAATGTATACTGCATGGGGAACAAAGTGGGGTCGGATACGGTAATGACCACGCTTCCATTGGTGGTACAGTCGTAAGGTTGTGTGAGGCTGAGCGTTGCATTCCAGGATAATGTTTGCCCGGTTGTATTATTTCTATCCCCGGCACTTTCATGGGTATCTTTCAACCATCCGCAGCCTCCATCCACTTTACGGGCAAAACTATTGCCCCTGCCTGCCGACTCCCCTACTGCTTCATATTGTATGCCCATATTATCCAGGTCGAAGCTGCGTGGTGTGAATTGTCCGCCGAGCGATGACGTCGTTACCGATACAGACGCTTCAACCGGCGTGCTGCGTACGATCGCGTCGATTACGACAAGGTTGGAATCCAATAGTACAATCTGGTCATTGCTGCTACCGCCGTCTGTCAGCAGGCCATCGCCGGTTGTTGGGATGGCGGTACTCGTACAGCCGCAGGTTGTCCAGTTAAGGTTGACCGCTACATTCCGGGTGTCGTTGCCGCAATTTTGGAGTATGGTATTTTGTCCGGCCAACACATAATATTGATTGGCGGGCAGGATCGTATTGCGCGGTATAGTGATGGAGTATTCACCATCAGTTACGATATAGCCACCGATATTGACCGGGCCGGGACCGAAGTTGAAAAGTTCGATGAATTCTGCAGTCGTGCCACAGCCGTTGCTGGGCCAGGGAAGGTATTCGTTGATGAGCACGCGGCCCTGTGCCCGGGAACTGAGAAAAGAAACCGTAAGGAGGCAGATCAGGATGATGCTGCGCAAATTGTTCATTCGGGTATAGGTCGTTATCATACGGTTGGATTTAGGGTAACTGGGCGTGGCGGGAAACACGGGCAAATTAGTCCACCCCAAACGCATAACAAAAATCAATTATGCGCAGTAAGAGAATTCCTATAGGGATGAATAAAGGTTACAGCAAGCGACTCTCTCAGGCGCGGAAATGATCCCAGCCCATCTGGCATTTTTACTGTAATTTTTGAAGGTGAAGGCGTAATAGCTTAATTTTGCCGGTTCAAAATAACAAACTGAAAATCAGTTGATAAGTCAACAAACGATACAACAAATCCTTAGCCGGGTCGATGTGGTGGAGGTAGTGGGCAGCTTTGTGAAGCTCAAGAAGCGCGGGGTGAACTATATCGGGCTTTGTCCTTTTCACAACGAGAAATCGCCTTCCTTTTCGGTATCCCCTACCAAGGAGATCTATAAATGTTTTGGCTGCGGCAAAAGCGGTAACTCCATCAGTTTTTTGATGGAAGTGGAAAAGTACTCCTATGTAGAGGCATTGCGCTGGCTGGCCAACAAGTACAATGTTGAGATCGAGGAAACGGAGATCAGTCCTGAGCTGAAGGCACAATACCAGGTTGCTGACAGCTTGTACATCATCAATCAATTTGCCCAACAATATTTCGCGAAGCAATTGTTTGAGTCTGAAGACGGTGATGCGATTGCGATGAGTTACCTCAGGGAGCGGGGCTTCAATGAGGACATTATCCGCAAGTTTCAGATCGGCTATTGCCTGCCCGAAAGGGACGCTTTCGCCAAAGCGGCACTGGCGGCTCAATACAACCAGGATTACCTGCAGAAAACAGGGTTGATAGTGGTGCGGGATGACAGGCCTTACGATAACTACCGGGGGCGTATCATCTTTCCTATCCACAACCAAAGTGGCAAAGTATTAGGCTTTGGAGCCCGCGTGATCGGCAAGGTGGAGCGTGCGCCGAAATACATCAATACGCCCGAGAACGAGATCTACCATAAGAGCAAGATCCTGTATGGTTCTTACTTCGCACGCCAATCGATCGATAAGAACGATGAGTGTTTACTGGTAGAAGGCTATACCGATGTGGTGTCGCTGCACCAGGCAGGCATCGAGAATGTAGTGGCCTCGGGTGGTACATCTCTTACGCCCGATCAGTTGCGGCTGGTGAAGAAGTACACGAAGAACCTCACGATCATTTACGATGGTGACTCAGCCGGTGTTAAAGCGGCGCTACGTGGCCTCGATCTCGCGCTCGAGGAAGGGTTGAACGTAAAGCTGGTATTGATTCCCGACAACGAAGATCCCGATAGTTATGTGAATAAGATCGGCGCCGAGCAGTTCCGGGATTTTGTAAAAGCAAGTAAGAAAGACTTTATCCTTTTCCAGGTGGAGATCCTGTTAAAGGATGCCGGTGACGATACGAATAAGAAGGCGGCACTGGTAAACCAGATCGCCGAGACCATTTCGAAGCTGAATAAGACGGAAGATTTCACCAAGCAGCAGGACTATATCCGTCGTTGTGCAGATCTGTTACGGATCGAAGAAGTGGGTTTGAACAACCTGGTGAACAAATTCATCCGGGACAAGCTCACCAAACAGGAAGCCAAACAGCAACAGTCGCAGTCGCCATTTCCGCCAATGGATGGTGGTCCGGATTTCTATGATGATGGCCCTCCTATTTTTGTTCCCGAAGATGAAGCCGGTTCGTTGTTCAATAAGGATGAAATGAACGAGCGGGCGATGGTTCGTTGCCTGCTGGATTATGGGTTGAAGCCCTGGGATGAAAGCCGTCGTGTGGCAGATTATATCTTCGAAGAGTCGGTTGACCAGAACATGATCGACAACAAGGACCTGGTACGCATCCTGGACACCTATAAAGTGTGGTATGATGAAGGGGTTGAACCGGGACCGAAGAATTTCCTGTATCACGAAGACCAGACGTTGAGTGCGATGGTGGTGACGGTGATGGACTTTGCGTATGAGATGAGCCCCAAATGGAACGAACACTTCGATGGCAAGCTACCTACAACGGAGGATATCTATAGGGCTGATGTTAAGTCGGCCGTCAATTACTTAAAGATCCGAAAGATCCGCCGGCTGATCGATGAGAACCAGCGCGACATGCAAAAGCCACATAATTCCGAAGAGCTGCTGGTGTTGTTACAAACGCATATGGCATTGAAGCAAATGGAGCAGGACATGATCAAGCAGAATGGAACGGTGATATTGAAATAGCAAAACCCCCAATTCAACCACACAAACAAGCACTTGAGGCAAATTCCAGCTTATCAACTTCCCGCTAAATAGGCAAGATTGTATTTTGCGGTGACGGGCTAATGCCTGGACGCACTATCAAAACTTGTCAATATGTCGTTGTTTTACCAGGCTTTTAGAAAAGGGACGCCGAAAGAAGCTTTTGAACCCTCAGATATCTGGGAGGTGAATGTAGATCTTGCAGGATTACATCTCACGACAGGATTTATGGATGGCTCTCATAATTCGGACCTCCAATATGACAACGGCGAATCGCTGATCTCCGCTTATACACAGGAGGTGCACCAAAAATTACAGGCAGGCTTTGTGTATGTCAATTCGGCCCCCCACCAACTTGACGAGATCATAAACTTCGACAAGCTGCAAGCAAGCAAATTGAAAAAGATATCCTTCCTTTCTTTAAAGGAACTGTATGCACTATATGCATCGATCCCAGCCGACCTGATCCAGTTTATCGGGAATGGTACACACATCAATATGCACAAAAAGAAAGCTATCAAACTATGTAATTCTTTTAGTGTACCTGTTCACTTCTTTTCACCTCGCCTGGCGAAGCACCTTAAGAATAAGGAAGTAAAAGTGGTCTTGAAGGACACGGACACTGACCCCAGTCAATTGATCCCATTTCTGGAAGCCAAAACCACTTCAAGCTATCCGTGGGATTATGAAGCGCAGGTGTACATCCGTCCCACAAACAATGGCGGGTACGAGTTTGTGATCCTCGATACAGACGGTAAGTACTTTACCACGATGGGGGCGACATCTATCGAAGAATTCATGGCAATCCATTTTGCGGAATGATCCTGACAGCAATTAAGAAGATGGCTCAAAAGATGCTTCTGGTTAAGCTATTCATTTTACCCTTCGTCATTTGTACCGCCCAGCCGATGGACTATATTAGCAATTTACGAAACCTGCTTGCACTCGATCCCGCACAGATTCAACAATTCAAAAGAACCTCTGGTGATCTAAAGTTTATCCATACCAGCGACAATGGCCTCCTGGTTACCAATATGCCCCTGCTACCCGCCCCCATCAATCACGACCTTTTGCCACCGGCTTCATTACATTTATTACTTCAAGACGATCTAACCCTATATGGCGCTATTGTTCGGTTGATCCAGGAGGACATCTCCACCATAAGGCTGGATTTTTATGGACGGGCGCTGGATTTCCATCCAAACTATGAAGAAGACAGCCTGGCAGTAACCCGCATCAAAGATGACTTAAGGAAATGTTTTAAGGAATTTCATTGGGCTGAGCAACCCATCTCCAACCACTTCGCATTATCTTTTAGCTATCAGGAACTGCAGTTGACGATCCTGCTGGAGACGCTGGCAGATGTTCAACACTACCCATTCTGGAATAAACTGAACGCTGATTTTCATTATCAGTATACAGCAGACCATATACCCGTGCTGGAACGATTCCCACATTTTATTATCCGCAAAACCACTTCCCTTTAATAGGCTGACCACCACTTTTGCTGAAAACCTTCTGACTGAATCGGCTATTTAAGGGCCCCGGATTGACATTTTTGACCACCGAACTAATCAGCAACGGCAAGGCAAAACAACTCATGCTTCATTTTTCTCAATTCATACGCACCTGTTCCTGCTATTACTTGCAGGATTCTGCAGTATAGCCTTTATCCTGTACATTTGGCGGCAGCAGTTTCCGATGATAGCCATGCACTCTCCATTTTGTTCAGGTACAGACAGGCGGATGCGCCTGTTCGGCCCGGTATTTCTATTTACCGTGGGCGCGCTGTTTTTCAGGCTAAAGCTATACCTGGATACACCCACCAACAAATTACCGATCCTCGTCATGGTAGCCCTTTCCTGCGGTTATGTAGGGTGGGAATTGTCGCGCCTAACGGCCATTTACCTTCAGGCCAGGTGGCCGGGCCTGGCCCGCATCCGTCAGCGCCTCCTCATACTCATACTGGCCATTGTTGCCATTTCTCATTTCGGTTTCATTTTACGCAACCTGGTGCACGGTGCCCTGGGCAGCTACCCCCTGGTATGGCCTACCATGGTCGACTATTCAAGCGGTCTGGGCGTACTGATCTTTTACGCAACGGTAACATTGTTCATTTATGAAGGTGGTTATTTATGGAAGCAGTGGCAGCAAACTTCGGCAGAAAAAGAAAGGCTGATCGGATCGGAATGGCAGGCAAAATTCGATGTCTTAAAGAACCAGATCAACCCGCATTTCCTCTTCAGTAGCCTTAATTCGCTGAGTACGCTGATTGCCGAAGATCCGGTACAGGCGGAGCGGTTCACCAACGAGCTCAGTAAAGTGTACCGGTACCTCCTGCACAGCAATAACCAGGACCTGGTGACGGTAGCCGATGAGCTACGTTTTATTTATTCGTATGAACATTTGCTGCGTATCAGACATGGCAACCAGTTTCGGCTAATGATCGAAGTACCGGTTTCGTTTCATCAATGCCTTGTTCCATCGCTTACAATGCAGTTACTGGTCGAGAATGCCGTCAAACACAACATTGTATCGCGCGAGCAACCTTTAGAAGTCTGGATCAAATGCCAGGACGGTCAGTTCCTCTCGGTCGAGAACAAGCTGCAACGCAGGGAAACGCCGATGATGTCGAGCGGCATGGGTCTTTCTCATATCAACAATAAGTTGCGGCTGCTGCAACTCGGCGAGGCGATTGTAGAAGAAACGACGCTATTCTTCAAAGTGTCGGTGCCGTTGGTTTGCCGTTAACCATCTATAGATCGGTAAGATTTCGTTGCAATTTATTCCTGGTCCCCTGACTTTTCAAGCAACATATCGCTGTAAGAGACTTGTATAAGATCATCGTCGGCCACGCCGAATGCCTGACGGTAGTATTCGCATTGTTCGCGGAGTTTTTCGACGGGCAAGTCGTCGTTTTTGTTACTGGCTTCTACTTCCACGAAGGTGCCCAGGCTATCCAGCTCATCGATGTGGAACTTTACGTTGCCGATAAAATAGATCTCGCGTTTCTTGACGACCGTTACCTTAATACCAAGCGCATGAATGAGCGTCTGGCGCAGGCTGTTTGCCTCCGCTACCGGGGTTAGCAGACAATCGGCCTGTTTGGGCCCGGCCTGGTTGGATCGCTGATACCAGATAAGGTTCTTTTCAATATGGCCTTCGCGCAACTTCAGGCGTCCGTTGGGCACTTTGAAATAGGTATCGGTTTGTACGTCGGTGCCGCGGTATTCCGCGCCATGATCAAGCAGGTATTGCCTGATGTCGCCGGGATGCAGCGTGCGGGCTTTGAATTCGATATTGATAAAAGACATGGCTGGTGGTTTGAATAAATGGACGATTTCAAAATATGGCGTGGCACCCGTGCCGGGGCATAAAAAAACAGACCCATTGGTGCGGGTCTGTTAGCAATAATTTGTGGTTGTGACGATGGTTACTCTGCCATGGCGGGTACTCGTTTGCCGGGTACCGGAGCCCTGCGGGCAGGTTTAGCAGGTGCGGCGGCTGGTGCGGGTGCTACTTTGCTAAAGCGCATAGCGGTCCAAACATGATCGAGGGCCACTTCGTCGGCGCCTTCAAAGCCGGCATTCCGTACACAGTCCCAACTGCATTGACGGTTAAGATTGGTTGCAATTTTGGAAGAGGATTTTGGATACGCGATCCAGAATTTACCTTCTTCCTGTAAAGCCGGGATTACGTCCTTCATGATGCCTGTCAACTGGTTCTCATTGACTGCAAACACCAGTGCAAAGTCGATTTTGCGCGTCTTCAACAAAGGCGTTACATTCTTTGAAAAGGCTAATTTGACAAACTGTTTCTCGATGGAGGAGGGAAGTCCCTGGATCAGTACATTTTTTTCTTCCTGAAGCTGAAGCTTATCTAATAAGTTTTGCGACATGCCTGAGAAGTTTTTTTAGTAAGTAACTAAGGATTAGTTCAAACGGGATTGCAAAGGTAAGGCAAATCTGCCATGTTTTGGAACTTTTCGCATTAAAAAACCCGCCAGGGGCATTAATATGCCACTGGCGGGTTATTTGAAAAATTATTATATAATTTCTTTATAACCTATTTACCGATGGGTTTATAGTACTTAAGTGCTTCCGGCATCAACTCCCGCAACTTATCTATACGGGTTGCTTCGGCGGGGTGAGTACTTAATATTTCCGGTGGTTTTTGTCCGTTACCGGCGGCAGCCATGCGTTCCCATAGTGGGATGGCTTGTTGAGGATCGTATCCGGCCATAGCAGCGAATATAAGGCCATAATGATCGGCTTCCAGCTCCTGTTTGCGCGAGAATGGCAAAAGGGCTCCTACCTGCGAACCGACGCCATAAGCGCTCATAAAGAGGTTCTGCGCTTCGGGTGTTTTGTTGGCGATAGCAACTGAGAGCGCTACCCCACCCAGTTGTTGTACGGTGGCCTGGCTCATACGTTCATTACCATGCTTGGCGAGGGCGTGTGCGATTTCGTGGCCCATCACCACGGCAAGGGCCGCTTCATTTTGGGTGATCGGCAGCAGGCCGGTATACACCACGATCTTGCCACCGGGCATACACCAGGCATTTACTTCTTTGGAATCGACCAGGTTGTACTCCCACTTATATCCTTCCAATTCCTGCGATAATCCTTTGGAGGCGTAGTAGCTATTGATGGCGGAGGTAAGGCGTTGCCCTACCCTGCGTACCATTTCTGCATCCTTATTAGCTGTGGAGGCGACTACTTTATTCTGACTGAGGAATTGTGTGTATTCGGAAGCGGCCATGCTTTGAATATCTGCTTCGTTGTAGAGCGATAGCTGGTTTCTTCCGGTGATCGTATTTTGGCTGCAGCCAATAATGAGGGCTAGTGCTGCGGCTGCAACAAAGGTTCTTTTCATGGAGAATATATTTTGTCAAAAATAGAGAAACAATCTTTGTACCAGCTACTAATTTAATACCAGCAATGTTGATTTCTCCTTAATACTTAACCAGGTATAAAAACGAAACATCCGCCATATTGTGGCGGATGTCCCAATTATGTAACAATCTGTAGTGATTAGTCTTCTTCTTTGGCGAGTCTCCGCCGTTCTCTTTTGCGGTCACGGTACTTCAATATGGGCACTTTGCTTTCGCTGCCGCGCAAGAGGCGGGTAATATTCTTCTGGTGTGTAAGTATCACCAGTAATGCTACAGCAATGGCAAATGCGCGGTACAGTGGTTCTTTTTCATTAAAGATAAAAAGGATCAATACTGCAAATGCGATACTGGCAAATATCGAACTGAGCGATACGAAGCGCGTCAGATAAAGTACGAGGAGAAATACACCTACGCAACATACAGCCACAATGGGTTGAATGGCGAGTATCATTCCAAATAAAGTGGCTACTCCTTTACCGCCCCTGAAATCGGCCCAAATGGGAAAAATGTGCCCCAGCACAGCAGCCAGGCCGAGACCTACCATCAGGTTGGTGCGATCCCACTCATTGGCGATATCAGCGTAAAATGGTAACAGGAGATAGAGACTGGTGGCAGCAACGCCCTTGAGCATGTCCATGATCATCACGAACGTACCCCAGCGGGAGCCTAAAACGCGGAAGGTATTGGTAGCGCCGGCATTACCGCTACCGTATTCACGGATGTCGATACCGAAGAAACCTTTGCTTACCCAAACAGCTGTAGGAACAGAGCCGATCAAATATGCTATTACAATGATGAGCACTTCTTTCATTGAATAGTTGGTTGAAAGTTGGAAAATTCAAATATAAGGGAAAAACAGTTTAAAAAGCTGTCTCACACCCTTTTATTCTGTTACACAGTGGTTAACCTTAGTGCGATCCAGGCCTGATGCTGTTTTTCATCCACAAATTGAATTCCGTGGCTGTTTGCGGATGTCAGGATATCAGACCGGTCGCCTGCCAGCAGGCCACTCATGATAATAACGCCCCCTGGTGTTAAATGTTGTTTAAGGGCACCCATATTTGCCAACAAAACATGCTTATTGATGTTGGCCAGTATCACATTAAATGTTCCAAATTTTTCTAAACTGTCGGCCTTCTTCAGCACGATCTTTGTGGCGCCGTTTACTGCAATATTCTCTGCCGCATTTTCCACACTCCAATCGTCGTTGTCAATCGCTGTAATAGTTGCGGCGCCCTGCTTTTCCGCCAATATGGCCAATATTCCTGTGCCCGTACCAAAATCGAGCACCGATTTCCCCACCAGGTCAAGTTGTTCCATATACTGGATCATCATATAAGTGGTAGAATGATGGCCGGTACCGAAACTCATCTTGGGTGTGATGACGACTTCATACTGCACGTCTTTGATGGGTGCATGAAAATGTGCGCGTACCGCGCAGAATTTATCTACCACCACGGGCTCGAAATTCTTTTCCCATTCTTCATTCCAGTTACGCTGGGCAATGCTTTCGGCCGTGTACTTCACTGCCATGGATTGAGCCAGCACCACCAGCGCCTCCTCATCAAGCTGCTCTTCGGGTATAAATGCGGACAGGTATTGGGGACCTTCCTCAAATCCTTCGAAACCCTGCTCGCTCAGTAAAGCGATCAGTATTTCCTGCTGCTCTTTGGTGACGGGATGAAACTTTGCGTGTAGATAGTTTGCCATAACGGTAGTAAATGATGAATGAATTGCAACGGGCAGTTTGTGGCCACGCCGTTAATACAAAAGGGTGAGCCACTTTGCAAAGCAGCTCACCCTTTTATTATTTATGCTGGTATTAATAACCTCGCGGGATTACTGCTGTGGAGCAGCTCCATTGCCCTGGGGCGATCTGGGTCCGCCTTCGGGTTTGGGCATTAATACTTTGCGGCTCAGTTTGAATTTGCCGGTTTTGTGGTCGATGCCGATCAGTTTCACTTTCACCTTCTCGCCTTCTTTCAACACACCTTCCATGCTATCGAGACGTTTGTGAGAGATCTCACTGATGTGGAGCAAACCTTGTTTACCGGGCAGGAACTCTACGAAAGCGCCGAATTCCTTGATGCCTTTCACCGTTGCTTCGTATACGGAACCAACTTCGGGCATTGCGGTAATACCTTTGATCCAGGCTACAGCTTTGTCCAGACCTTCTTTCGCAGGGCTGAATACGCTTACTTCACCGTAGTTACCAACTTCTTCGATGTTGATGGTAGTGCCGGTTTCGCGCTGGATCTCCTGAATGATCTTTCCTTGTGGTCCGATCACCGCACCAATGAATTCCTTGTCGATGAAGAGTTTCTCCATGCGTGGTGCATGTGGTTTCACTTCTTCACGGGCTGCAGGCATACATTCGTACATGGCTTCGAGGATATGAAGACGGCCTTTACGTGCCTGCTCCAATGCTTCGCGCATAGTGTCCATGCTGAGGCCATCGATCTTGATATCCATTTGTACACCGCAAATACCTTCGCGGGTACCGGTTACCTTGAAGTCCATATCACCGAGGTGATCTTCATCTCCGAGGATATCGGTGAGGATAGCATACTTATTATCGGAAGCGCGGGTAACCAATCCCATGGCCACACCACCAACGTGTTTGGGGAAGGGAACACCTGCATCCATGAGGGCGAGTGAACCAGCGCAAACGGTCGCCATTGAAGATGAACCGTTCGATTCGAGTACGTCACTTACCACGCGAACGGTGTAAGGATACTCGGTGCCTGGCATCATCTGCTTCAGTGAACGCATGGCGAGGTTACCATGACCAACTTCACGACGGCCTGGACCACGCATCATTTTCACTTCACCGGTAGAGAATGGCGGGAAGTTATAATGCAGGATGAATTTGGAATATTCGGAGTTGGCGGCACTTTCTATCAGCAGCTCATCCAACGGAGTACCCAATGTAACGGTGGTGAGAGATTGTGTTTCACCTCGGGTAAACAACGCAGAACCGTGGGGTGAAGGCAGTGCATCCACTTCCATGGCGAGGCCACGTACCTGGTCGAGCTGACGGCCATCGAGACGTACTCGATCATTGATCATCATGTCACGTACAAGTTCCCATTGGAGATCTTCGTAGTATTTTTTAGCCTGCTTCTTGGACTTGTCGTCTACTTCTTCGCCGAGGCTTTCAATGAGTTCCTTTTTCAGGGTATCGAAAGCTTCGCTGCGGGCGTGTTTCGCAGACGCGCTTTTGGCGATCGCATAGATCTTATCTTTTGCAAAAGCATTTACCTGAGCGCGGAGCTCTTCGTTCTGTTCGGGTTTGGTGTAATCACGTTTGCCTTGCACGCCTGCTTTTTCACGCAGTTCGTGTTGTGCTTTGATCTGAATGCGAATGGCGTCGTGGGCAATTTCGAGCGCCTTTACCAGGTCTTCTTCACTACATTCCTTCGACTCACCTTCCACCATCATGAGGTTCTTTTCAGTAGCTGCGATGAGGAAGTCCATATCGGCGGTAGCGAGTTCAGTACGACTTGGATTCACAACGAAGTTCCCGTCGATACGTGCTACACGTACCTGAGAGATCACTTCTTTGATTGGAATATCTGATACTGCGAGTGCGGCAGAAGCAGCGAGGCACGCCAGTGCATCGGGCATTACTTCTTTATCGCTGGAAACAAGCGTAATGAGCACTTGTACATCGCAGAAATAGTCTTCGGGGAATAACGGACGTAAAGAACGGTCGATCAAACGGCTTACCAATACCTCATAATCATTCAGACGGCCTTCTCTTTTGAAGAAAGAGCCAGGAATACGACCGGCAGAGGCAAATTTTTCGTTGTAATCTACTACCAGGGGGAAAAATTCCTGGCCTTCTTTGGGTTCTTTGTTGGCTACCACGGTAGCAAGCATGATGCTATTACCCTGGCGAACGGTAACGGAGCCATGAGCCTGGCGTGCCAGTTTACCGGTTTCGATGGATACCATACGGCCACCACCGATGTCGAAAGTTACACTAATAGGTTGCGAGAGCATAGAGTCTCAATTTTAGGTTGACGCACACAAACGCGTAGGCGGGAAGGATTGGCTTGTGGGTGCAACCGGTTTAAAATACATTTTTTGGCGTCGAACCAGAATATCAGTAAAACAAGTATTCCCAACCGATAAACTTCAGTTGGGAATAATATCTTAGAGCGTGTTCTGATTA
Source organism: Paraflavitalea sp. CAU 1676 (assembly GCF_029223285.1). Classification (GTDB taxonomy): domain Bacteria; phylum Bacteroidota; class Bacteroidia; order Chitinophagales; family Chitinophagaceae; genus Paraflavitalea. The sequence goes on from NZ_JARHUJ010000003.1 coordinate 542,890, forward strand.
TTTTCTGATTCCGAGTTTCTCGATCAGTGCGCGATAACCCTGGAGGTTATGCTTGCTCAGATAGTTCAGCAGGCGTTTGCGCTGACCTACCAGTCTCATCAATCCACGCTGAGTAGAGAAATCATGCTTGTTTTGTCTGAGGTGTGCGGAAATTCCGTTGATGCGCTCAGTCATCAAAGCAATTTGTCCTTCGATAGAACCAGTGTTGCCAGCTGTTCCACCATACTGCGTGAAGATATCAGATACTTTTTCTTTAGTTAAATACGGCATCTCAATTTTTTTTAAACATCCAAATTTTTACTTCTTCTATAATTTGGCGGCAAAGGTATGGAATTAATCGTGATTTCAATATCTTGCCTGTCCGTTTTTTTTCTTATCCAGATCGAACGGGGGCGGCAAAGATATGGAATACCGCCGGCCCAAATACCTTTAAAAAGAACTAAAAACCAGCGTTCTACTGCCTGCATGAAGCAACTTGTTTTTCCCGTCACCAATGACCTTAATTATGATCAGCGCATGATCCGCATCTGCACATCGCTGAGCCGGGCAGGTTACGCGGTCACGTTGATCGGGAGGCACATGCCAGGTTCGGTTCCGCTGGTGAAGCAGCCCTTCCGGCAGAGACGGCTCCGCTGCTTTTTCACCAAGGGAAAAGGGTTTTACATTGAATATAATATAAGGCTGTTTTTCTTTCTGATATTCAATAAAATAGACGTCATTTGCGCGGTCGATCTGGACACTATCCTACCTTGCTATTGGGTATCGGTACTTAAGAGGATTCCCCGGGTTTATGATGCGCATGAGCTGTTTTGCGAAATGAAAGAGGTGGTAACCCGGCCGGTGATATACCGGCTTTGGAAACGGGTGGAGCGTTTTGCCGTACCCCGGTTCAAGACAGGCTATACGGTGAACCAACCGATCGCCCAGGTGTTTAAGGATAATTATCAGGTTGATTATGAAGTAGTGAGAAATGTTCCGGTGCTGCAAGAACTCAATGTCCCTGATAAGGTCGAAAAATACGTTCTTTACCAGGGCTGGGTGAACGAGGGACGGAGTTTTGAGACGCTGATCCCGGCCATGGCGCAGGTGGACGCCAAACTCATTATTTGTGGAGATGGCAACTTTATGGCCCAGGCCAGGGCGCTGGTAGCGGAACATGGATTGGCCGAAAAGGTCATTTTCAAAGGACGGGTGTTGCCACAAGAATTATGTGGATATACCGTTAATGCCTGGATCGGCGTGACTTTGTTTGAAAATAAGGGGCTGAGTAATTATTATTCGCTCGCGAACCGTTTCTTTGACTATATGCAGGCAGGAATTCCACAATTGGCTGTGGATTATCCGGTTTACCGGGAAATAAACAATCAGTATCCAATTGCTGTTCTAATTAACGATCTGTCCCCGAACAGTATTGCCGTTCAACTTAACAGATTGTTAAATGACGAACAATTGTACAGGGAATTACAACAAAACTGCCTCGCTGCGAGAACTGTTTTTAATTGGCAACAGGAAGAAAAGAAACTGATTGCTTTTTATTCATCGATTAGCTGAGCATTGTATTTTGGAAAAGCACTTACATATTGTTTCGTCTGACGTTCCCTACCCGGTAGATTACGGTGGTGTGATAGATGTTTTTTGTACTGTAAAGGCCCTGCACGAAGCTGGCGTAAAAGTGCAACTCCATTGTTTTGATGATGGCAAGGGCCAGCAGCCGGAGCTCGACCAGTATTGCGAAGCCGTTCACTATTACCAGCGGCTGAGTGGTCATAAATGTATCTCTCCCAAACTTCCTTATATCGTGGCCTCGCGTTCGTGCAACCAGTTGCGCGAGAAATTGCTGCAGGACAATCACCCCATTCTATTACAAGGTATTCAATGTACCTACCTGCTGAACGACGATCGGTTCGATGACCGGCAGATCTTCGTGCGGCTGATGAATGTGGAGCACGAGTACTACGAACAGTTGTGCAAAACGACCACGGTATTGCAACCGCTTAAAAAGATCTATTACCACCACGAGAGCCGCTTGCTCAAAAATTACGAGAAGAACATTGCCGATAAGGCGATCTTCCTGGCGCTGTCGGAGAAAGATGTTGCCATTTACCGGCAGAAGCTGCATGCCCGTAATGTGGTGTGCCTGCCTCCGATGCTGCCATTTACCTCCATAGAAGCGGAAACCGGCATTGGTTGTTTTTGCCTGTACCACGGCAACCTTTCGGTAGAAGAAAATGAAGAAGCCGCCATCTGGCTGCTGAATAATATATTCAACAAGATCGATGTACCTTTTATTATCGCCGGTAAGCATCCTTCGCCACGTTTGCAGCGTGAAGTGGACCTGCACGGGCATGCCTGCCTGATCGCAAATCCCTCGGCCAAGGAAATGCGTGACCTGATCCGCAAGGCGCAGATCAATGTGCTCCCTTCCTTCTGTCGCAAAAGCCGCTCGGTAAAACTCCTCAATGCATTATTTGGCGGACGACATTGTGTGGTGAACCCCACTATGGTGAGCAGCTCGGGACTCGACACAGCCTGTCACGTAGCTACTACGCCCGAAGCCTTCCAATCGATCATCATTCAACTTTATCACCAGCCTTTCGACGAGCATGAATTAAAGCTGCGGCAGGAGATCCTCCACCCCTTCCTGAACCAGGGGCAGCTTACCCGCCAGCTGATGGGCATTATCTGGCAAAAGGAAGGAGAAGATCATAGTTGCTGTGGCGGAGGTTGCCACTCGTAGTATTCCCTGTTTTCCGGCATTTATGGTCTGTGGCTGCCAGCTTTCTGCTGCTGAAGGCGGGAAAAATAAGCCAGCCTGTAGAGATCGAATAGCCTTAGGGAGGGATGGCAGCTATGCAGGTTTCGAAGTACATACCTTTCCAACAATTTATTGATCCATACCGGCGCCCACGTGAGGCGCCATTTTTTTAATGCCTGGTGCACCCGAAAAAGCTTCACATGACGTGTGAGATCTTCTTCCGGAATGGTAGTGCTGATCTTCGAGAGATTCGCGAGGGCGTCTTTCGATTTTTCGATGAACTTTCCGGCAGTTTCCAGTCCGTCGTGCAGCACAGGATTATCGATAGGCACTACCGGTATACCCGCCTGCTCGAGCAGGATGCCGATCCAGGTATCTTCGTGTCCATACCCTTCCCACTGAGCGCCAATCTTCAGCTGGTTGAATATCCAGGCTGGTATCATGAAATTATTGGTCATGAAAGCGGGCTGGTGCTTTTTGCCGGGATGCCGGCTTTCTCTATGCGTACCGTACTGCCAATGCAGGTGCAACTGGCAATTTTCCGGGGGCGTGGTAGTATATGTTCTGCCCCCCACAATGGCTGCAGGCTGCTGGCCAATGGCTTTTTCGTATTGGCGGACAAACAGGCCTGAATCGATAACGCTGTCTCCATCGAGGAAGAGCAGCCACTCCCCTGCCGCTTCTTTGGCGAGGAACTGTCGTACTTTGAGGCGACCGTAGTTTTTATGCAGTGGTATGTAGCGAACACCCGGCAAGGAGGTAATGGACTCATTGTCCTCCAGCGTGTGTACTTCCGATCCATCGTCCATTACGATGATCTCACCGCCGTTTTCTAAATGGGAAAGCCCGGCACTCAGCCGGGCTATCAATATTTTTACATCCTGGTTATATACGGGTATCAGGACAGATATCATACCATATCGATGCTAGCATTGTCGATGACCCGGCCGCGTTCGGTACGCACCATACGGGCAGGGAACTTGTTGATCACGATATAATCATGGGTAGCCATGACGATGGCGGTGCCATAATCGCGGCTGATGTGGAACAGCAGTTGCATGATCTCGTCGGAGGTTTCGGGATCGAGGTTACCGGTAGGCTCATCGGCCAGGATAAGTTTAGGCGAATTGAGCAGCGCCCGTGCTACATCCACCCTTTGTTGTTCGCCACCACTCAGCTCGAACGGCATTTTGAACCCTTTGGATTTAAGCCCTACTTTATCCAGTACGTCGGTGATCTTTTCATCCATGAGCTTTTCGTCCTTCCAGCCGGTAGCGCGCAATACAAACTTGAGGTTATCATTGACATTGCGGTCCATGAGCAATTGGAAATCCTGGAATACCACCCCGAGGTTGCGGCGCAGGAAGGGTACTTTTTTCCAATCCATTTCCCGGAGATTAAAGCCCACCACACTGCAGTCGCCTTCTTTGAGGTGCAGATCGCCGTAGAGGGTTTTGAGCAGGCTTGATTTTCCGGTACCGGTCTTCCCCACGAGGTACACGAATTCACCTTTTTGTACCCGGAGGTTTACATCCTGTAATACGAGATTGGTGCCCTGATAAATATTTGCGTGCTTCAGTTCTATGATTGCATCCTGCATAATATCCGGTTAAGTCAAACAAAAATAAGCAATTATGGAATAGAATGGTAGCCAGTCGCAGCAATTCGCTGAAGGTCATGTGTTCAACGTGACGAACGGCCGCATCACCCGCCGTGGAGGTGCGCTCCCATCAAAACGATGGGCGTTTGCTCGCCGGGCATCGTGATGAGGCGCTGGTAAGTAAGCCCCAGCTTTTCGAGCAGCTTTATGGAACGGGTATTGTCCTTGTTGGTGATGGCGAGTATGTGTTTCAATTGCAACTGTCGTTTGGCGTATTCGAGTACTGCCGTTGCGGCTTCGTAGGCATACCCCATACCATTGTAGGCGGCCAGGTAGGCAAAGCCGATGTCTTCATATTGCAGGGCTTCGCGTTTGATGAGGCCGCACATGCCTATGGCCAGTTGATCGCTTTTGCGCTGAACGAGCCAAAGTCCATAACCATCGTCGCGGTAGCTCTTAAGCGGTACATTGCGGATGTATTGAACAGCATCGTCGAGCGTACGCACTTTCTTATCGCCTATGAACTGCAGCCAGGCTGGTTCATTGAGCAGTTCCAATACGAAAGGCGAATCTGCAGTATTAAATTCCCGGACCAGGAGGCGTTCGGTTTCGGCGATTGTTGAACTCATTGCTTGCAATAAATTGGTTGACCTTTTCCCTTAAAGATACGGACTCAATCCTGTTCCCAGCGTCTTCTATCCGAACCCACCTGCCTCACAACGAGCCATTCATTGTCTTTGGCTTTTTTGAGCAGGCGCTTGCGGAGTTTTTTGGGGTAGAATATTTTGAGGGCCGTCTTTTTGCGCGGGTAGCTTTTCAGGATATCGAGCTGGCCCAGTATCTCATAGGCTGCCGAACCGCAGCGCATGCCAACAAGGGCATAGTCGTAGGGCGTTTGAGCCAGGTAGGCGGTAGCTATGCTATCGAACTTTTGTTTTTGCCAGGTCTCTACAGGGATGTATACAACGGTTCTTTTCATGCTGTCGGCATCGCCGCCGAGGAGGGCATAGAAGCTGGTTTCATCGTGGACGGCATAGGTGCTGTGAAAGTCCATCTTGCGTTTGAACACATGGAAATCGCCGCTGGGCAGGAAGTTGAGGATACGGTTACTGTCTATTTCAATACCTACATGACCGCCGAGGGTACCGCCAAACCATTTGGATTCTGTTTCCTTATAGTCTTTTGCGGGTCTTGAACCATACAGAAAATGAACTTTCAGGTAGCTGGTGTCGTTAGCGCAGGCCATGGTTGCAGGAATACAGCATAAGCAGAAGAGCAGGTACCGCATGCAGGAGGATTTGTAACGGTAATGTACAAAACTCCGGCAAGGGTGTGGTGGCCCTGTATGTTAAAGTTTTCTATTTTCCGGGTTCGATGATCTCCCATTTAGCCACATTGATAACCAGCTCGCTTTCTTTTTCAGTATCTCCGTTGGAAAACTGCAGCATGCCATCTTTGGCTTCCAGCTTGACAATGGATTTAGTGAGTCTCCCATCTTTCTGTTTGATGTTGCCGCTGTAGAGCGCCCACCCGACTGTAAAGTCGCCATTGAAATGGCATTCGATCGTCTCAAGATCGGTATCGAAAGTCACTTTCTCTTCTCCGGGCTCCTGTCCGCTGAATGTCAACAGTTTTGCCGCCGGATCCAGGGTAATCTCCGTTTGTATGTCCATTAACTTGCCGGTCTTGACTGACAGGACCTTCTCTCCATAAAACTTTACTTTTTCGCCGCAGGCACTGGCCGGCTGGGCAGTAGCGGCGGCTGTGCCTTTGGCATCCCGGCCCTTACCGATTGCATGGCCCGATTTGCGGGCTGGGTTGCAGGATACGATAACCAGGATGGTGAAGCAGGCCAGGGACGGCAAAAAATGTGCAAAGCGCATAGTCATTCGGTATGGGTGTTTATTTCCCATAAGTAAGACGATTGAACCCTTTGTTACCATTAGTGGCTGACATTATTTTCCTTGTGCCGGCTCTATCAGGTCCCACAAGTTGCTGTAGAGGTCGGCAAAGACCAGCACTTTCCCCCAGGTTTCCACGACGGGCTGGCGTATGATGGTGATATTGTGTTGCAGCAGGTTGGCATGATCCCGGTCGAGGTTGTCGGTATACAGGAAGAGAAAGACCCTTCCGCCGGTTTGGTTCCCTACCCTGCTTTGCTGCTCGTCGCTGGCCGCTTTGGCCAGGAGCAGACAACAGCCATCGGAACCGGGCGGCGCCACCACTACCCAACGTTTGGTGGGCGACATGACGGTGTCCTCTATTAGCGTAAAATGTAATTTCTTGGTATAAAATTCGATGGCTTCATCGTAGTCATTTACCACGAGGGCTATACGAGCAAGTGATTGTTGCATGGGGCGAATGGCATTGGTAAAAATGCAAATGTATTCAATTAGACAATCTTTCCGGCCGGGCCTGGATGCACGATCCGTACAATCGCAAAATCATCTCCCGGCTTTAATCCAAACTGATGTTCGAGCTTCTTCAATTTCAATTCCAGCATGTCGGGGTTTTCGGATTGTTCGGTGTTAGCCAAAAGGAAAGTTACGGGATCGATAGAGGGATTTTCCAGGGAATTGATCCTGGTAAACAGGCCAATACCATCAGTAGCAATGGACACATCCCTGCATTCATTCATAAATATTTTTTGAACCTGCTTCCCATACCAGCTTTCAAAATCTTCTGCCAGGTGAAATCCGATGTAATCTGGCTTGTTGTCCTGATCATATTCGGTGATGGTACCATTCACGGCAATCACACCGTCTCCTACCGTTAGTATTACACCTTGTCCTGTGCGTTGATTTAAGACAAGGAGAATCAAAGTCGTCAATAATTCGTCCTGATTCAATAACAACCTGCTTTTCAGGTCGGCCAGGTCCTTAAACAACTCAGCCAACACAGATCTCAACAGATCTTCTGGCGAATCTGGCTCTTGCTGTCGACCGTACAATGAGAGATAGCTTCTTTGCTTCACGATCTTTCGAAGCAGTTTACCCGTTAAAGTGGAAGCGAAATAACTGTCGGTACCCATGGTGCACCCATCCATGACGGCTGCAATAAGATGGTCGCTCCCAAGCTGTTCAACAAAATAATAATCTTCGCAATGATGAATGTGGTGTTCGCCGATTTGTAACGCAGTGTAGATATTCATGCAGGATCGGTTACAAATATAGCATTTTGCAGCCTTCGCAATACACCTCTCTACTGCCTCAATTTTCTCCCTGCTTCCTGAATCGCTTCAATATGGTGTCGCCTTCCTCGCTGTGTCGCCGCAGGTAGTCGTACATCAACTCGAATACGAGGTCGCGGGCGGTGTCCTCGATTTCGGGCATATCCAATTGATGGCGTACGGAACCTGCGTAATGGAAGTCGTTTCCCCGGATGGCGGCCGTCAATACCAGCCCGCGGGCTATCTTCTCGGGGCCCGCTTCGATTTCCGCTTCCCCTTTTTCTGCTGCCAGCTTTTGAATGGCCGACGAAAGTCCGGCGAGTACCCCGTCCACCAACGATCCGCCGCAGTGTGTTTGATGGTTATTCACGTATGATTCTATATAGCTGTCGGTACGCCCCCAATCTTCATAGCAGCAGCTCACCTGGTATACATACCCGTCGACCGTACGGCTCATATTCAATTTGCCGACCGGTTTGCGAAGGTCTTTTTGCGAAAGCAGATACTCCAGTTGGCCCGAAAGGCCTTCTTTATAGCAGAATACGTTACACTGAAACGCCCCTTTGTCTTCCACGCTAATGATCTTGACACCAGGGTTGAGATAGGCCAGTTTGCGTAAAAGAATATTGATGTGCTGATAATTGATGGCGCCGAATGTAAAGACTTCTTTGTCCGGGATCATGGAGATCATGATCCTGCTTCCTGTTTCATGGGTGGAAGCACCCGCCAGGTCGTACTTTCCTCTACTGCCGCAGAGGATCAGTTTAGCCCCGTCGTTGATGACCTCGATCTTAAATTTATTGCTTAAGGTGAGCGCTACTCCTACGCCCATATTCTGGTGGTTACCCAGGTCTTCCAGTCTGTTCAATTGATGAATAAAATGCGCGGCGTCGATATGCGTGACCTTGATGATCAATTCTTCCTGTCCAAACGCAAACTCAAGCGTTATGCCAGGACGTGCCAGTTCGATCAGTTCTTCAAATAGGTATTCCAATAACTGCTGAAAGCCTGAAAAATCAGTAGCGCCTAGAAACATTGCCGGTCTTTGCTGGACGCGACCGGCCCATTGGTAGGTAATCATAGCTTAAGGTGTAATGGTATTTCTGCAAAGATTAAAGCGGAATTAAAATTAAGGAATTATGGTTATTCCACTCTTCGTAGTTTCTCAATTATTTTCACTTGTTCGGTAGTGATAGAGTAGATCAACTGGAACTGATCGGTGATCGCCTTGAGGTCGGACAACGTTTTACGCACCGATTTCTCCGGTTTATCCGCCCCTGGCTGCATTTCCTGCCTTCTTTGTTCCAATAACTGTTGCAGCCTGGCACGTATGGGATACTCACTGGCTTTTTGGTCGATCTTGATGATCGCCTGGTTGTCGAGCACGTTCTCCGCATTTTGAAACTGGTCATCGACCTGTTTTGTAAGCGGCGCAAAATCGGGCGATGCGTATTGCGCCGCCGATCGCTGTGCATAGTATGACAGAGAAGCTATATGCGCATTGAGTAAATGACTGGTGGCAACAAACTGGTGGTATTGCGGCAAGCCTGGTTGCTTGTTCTTAGGTTCGGAGAGCATCCGCTGAAAATGATCCGACATGTTCGCGAGTGCCACAAAGGCTTCCTTCCGCGCCAACCGGTAATTGTTATTGGCCGGTGACTGACCGTTAAAGAACGCCGAAACTATATTGAAGTAATGACGGCTGGCCTGCAGTGACTTTTGAATGAAGGGTTCTATTTGCTCATGCTCCCACAAAGGCAATACAAATGTTGAAACAAGCCAGGCAATGAGCGAGCCTATGCCCGTATCCACGATTCTGTCCTGCAACACATCGGTAAGGCCGCTGGGATTCATAAAGTGAAAACTCAGCACCACATAAGTTGTAATACCTGCTGAACCTACGAGGTAATTCAATTTGAGGTAGCTGTAAGCCAGGATCATGGCCACGAGCATGATGATGAATTGTGCAGTGGTGTCTTTGATAAAATACAACACGCCAAACGAAAAGGCTGCACCGATAAGCGTGCCTGTCAACCTTTGAAAATTACGCTGCCGGGTTATGCTGTAAGCCGGTTTGAGGATGGTAACAATGGTGAGCAATATCCAGTAGCCATGGCCCAGGGGGTACAGGAGCGAAATGATATAACCAATCATCATAGCCAGGGTTACCCGGATGGCGTGCCTGAAATGGGATGACTGCAGACTGAGGTTGTCGACCAGGAGGCGGATGTTGAATTCCTGCCCGGCATTGTCCTGTTCTTCCAGGCGATCGGGATCGATATTTTTGGTTTTGCTGATACTCCGGTCATAAGTAGAATAATGGGCCAGCACGCCTATCCGCTCCACCAGGTCTTCGACGCTGTACAGGATATGCCGTAGTTTGATAAGCCCTTCGATGGTGTGGGGATTCAGCTGTTTGTCCCGATGGGCAAAAAAGGTATCGCTGGTTTCTTTAAAGGCAGCGTCGAGGGAATTATCGTCCCGGTAAGGCAGGCCCTCTTGTACCGCCAGGCCGATGCGGTGCAATTCGTCCGAGGCCATCATGATCATCCGGTGATAGACCTGGAGTATTTCGGTATCGTCAAACTCTTTGTGCAGGGCCTCATAGTCCTGTTGCGTGGTCATGATACGTTCGAAAAGGTCCATGCTGTCGAGGAACATCATCATCAGGATGCGCCCTTTGCTGGTAGATTCGAACATAACACGGCGGGCACGGAACAGCATTTCGCGCAGTTCGTCCTGGTGCAGGTGTGCCGATACCTGGATGCGCATCAGCTCGCGGTAAAGGTGCTCGTTGTCTCTTTCACGATCATAAAAAGCAGCCTTCACCCGGAGGTAATCGGCGATCTCCATCAAATTTTCCCCCAGCAATTGCTGAATAGGTTTAAAGGGCCTCAGGGTATAGAGGGTGAGACTGAGCAAGGCATACCAGGCGCCGCCGACGGTAAACCAGGCGGCATCGCGCCAGATATTGCTCGAAGCCAGGTGGCTGTCGATGTTGAATATGAACACGAGCAGGGCGATCAGGCCAATGGCATTGACCCGGTTTCCGTATACGCCGACCAGCGAAAAGAAAATGCCAAACACGACGATCTCGATACCTACGAGCCAGGGCGAGTGGCGGGTAAGGCCGACGATGACGACTATGATGAAGTTGAGGAGAATACTTACGGCCATACCGTTGCGGCGGTGCTGGGGCGGGCCAGGCGTGTCGGTGGTGCTTACCACGAGGGCGCCCAACGGTATGGCCATCATGGAGGTAAGCAGCCCGAAATGATTTAGGATGAGGGCCGGAATGATGGCGCCGGCGGTGATACGCACACCTGCATACAAATACTGACTACTGATAAACTTCCTGAATTCCCGGGTATAATCCATAGCGTGAAATCATAACTAATTTACACCCGGAATTGTTGGCGACCTCCGTTTTAGGGAGTTTAATTTTCTGTGACTCACTTAATTGTAAAATATTTTTTTGTAAATGGGAGAATTAGGTGCCTTGTGAAAATCAGGCCACTTCTGCGTTTCAGGAAAATTTAAAAAAACAAGCATTTTTCTTCCACACCATGTGAAAATAAAATGAAAAATAAATTTGGTACGATCTGTTTTTCGCGTACTTTTGCACTCCCAACAACGATATAACGGTCCTGAAAATGAGACAGTTACTAAGTTAAGAGGGAAATGGTCAGAACTCGTAGCTCAGTTGGTAGAGCACAACACTTTTAATGTTGGGGCCCTGGGTTCGAGTCCCAGCGGGTTCACCGGGAGAGGTCATCGAAAGATGACCTCTTTTTTTATGCAATGTATTGGCCTGGCGTGGCGGGTGAACCTGGGTTGTACGCCGCTCGATCAGCCGATTTTCTCCACTTGCTTTACAAACCATAAAACGCGGTAATTACTATAGCTTTGCGAAAAAAGAAGATGGCGTTTTCCGCATTGGGTTTATCTGCACCGTTATTAAAGGCAACAGGCGAGCAGTCATTTACACAGCCTACGCCTGTACAGCAGCAGGCTATTCCAGCTATCTTACAGGGAAAGGATATACTCGGCATATCTAAAACCGGCTCTGGCAAAACGGCCGGTTATGTATTGCCTATACTTGAATTATGTCAGCGCCGGGTAGAAAAGAAAGACAGGCATGTGCGGGTACTGGTAATGGTGCCCACCCGTGAGCTGGCTATACAGGTAAATGATGTTTGTAAAACCTTCTGCGCTTACCTCCCCAATAAGATAAAAACAATGGCGGTGTATGGTGGTGTTTCCATCAACCCGCAAATGATGGCCCTGCATGGCACCGAAATATTAATAGCTACGCCGGGCCGATTGATTGATCTGATAGACCATAAAGCCGTACACTTGTCACAAGTTGATATACTGGTGCTGGATGAAGCCGATAAAATGCTGGACCTGGGCTTTAAAGAGGAGATGGATAAAGTGTTTCAGCTGCTGCCGGCCAAACGCCAGAACCTGTTGTTCTCTGCCACTGCCAGTGAAGACATTAAGGATATGCAGCGTCACCTGCTGCACCAGCCGGTAACGATTGAAGTGGAAGAAGAAGAGCAGAGCATTGAACTGATTGAACAACTTGCCTATCATGTAACCGAGGCACGCAAAGGGCCGCTATTACGTTACCTGATCAAGCAGGAAGGTATGCAGCAGGTGCTGGTGTTTACTTCCGCCGTAAGAACGGCAGATAACCTTACCGGCAAACTTATCAAAAATAAGATCCAGGCAGCTTCTTTGCACGGCCACTTGAGCCAGACTGCCCGTCTTGAAACGCTGCAACGTTTTAAAGCAGGCAAGCTGCGGGTACTGGTAGCGTCTGATCTTGCTTCGCGGGGTATTGATATTCAGCAATTGCCTATAGTCATTAACTACGAGCTGCCACGTTCGCCCAAAGATTATATTCATCGAATCGGCCGAACCGGCAGGGCAGGAATTTCGGGCAGGGCTGTTTCGCTGATATGCCCTAATGACCAGCATCATTTTGGCATCATCCAGAAAAAGATGGGGAAAAAAGTAGAGATCCTGGAAAGTGACGATATTAATCTCCAGGGCTTTTAATAATTACGCCGGCAGACTTCCGCCTCAATATTGGCCTTACTTTATACTTTATAGGTAAGTAGTATAACGTTTTTGTCCAATTGCTTAAAATCTGAAAACTGCAGATGGCAATTTACCCCGTCCAAAAACAGTCGTTCCCCATTTCCAACTATGGAAGGATTGATCAATAGTTTCAATTCATCCACTATCCCTGCTTCCAGTAATGGCTTCACAAGAGAGGAACTTCCCTGAACCAAAATATATCCGCCATCCTCCCTTTTAACCTTCTCTATTTCTTTAATAAAATCTTTCCTGATAATAGTGGTATCACCCCAAGGGGCTTTTTTTAGTGTTGAGGACACAACATATTTTTTGCAGTTGTTTAATTTGTTGGCAACGCCTTGCTCATCGTGTTTGAAAGAAGACCAATAAAGATAAAGCATTTCGTAGGTGTTTCTTCCGTACAGCATAATCTCACAACTATTGATAGTATCCTGGATATATTGCTGACGGCTTATGCTGTCAAATGGCAACCACCATTTAGTCATTGAACTTGCATCAAATATTCCGTCTAATGAAACCCATTCCGTAATTATTAATTTACGCATTTGTTTTATTTTTTGACAAAGCTAGAAGTATCGAACTTTGAAAAATAGAACGGTTCCGACAAAATAGGTTATTGAACATTGCTGATACTTAAATATTCAGTCGGCGTAATTAAGGTAAACTCTTTAAATACCTTAATATAGTGGCTTTGATCTGCATAACCGTTATTGAATGCTATATCAGTAAGATTCTTGAATTGCCCGTTGTTCAATTGCTGAAATGCTTTATTGAATTGGCTTATTCTGCGAAATTGATTGGGCGAAACGCCCACATTCTTATCAAACCAACGCTGAAACGATCTTTCAGTCATACAAAGCTCACTTTGAACCTGAGCTAGAATATTCCCGATTGGATTTTGTAAAATCTTTTCTATTGCATATCTACTCCTATTAGTGTCCAGCTTTGCTTTCGCAATTAACCCTGTGATATAATCATCAAGCAGAGAAAGTTTTTTGTTAAGTGTTTTTGCATTCAGCAATTGTTCCTGCAAAGCTGAATTACCTACAACCAAATTAAGGTCAACAGGATTGTCTGTCAACTCGTTTGCCCGAATGCCAAACAAAGATGGCAGGGATTGTGGTGTTAAGAAATAAGCAATAAGCGTAAATTCTCCATCCAGAAAAAGTTGGTCGGGTAAAACTGTCTGACCAAAAAGTGTCAGGTAGTTGGATTGGTTTTTAAGTTGCCCTTTTGTGGTTTGAAAAACAAGCGTTGGTGTCCCGTTAGCGAATAGGGGCAATGTAAAAGGCTTTCTGCCTTGATAATTTTCAATTACCAAAATCCCCTTAACATATCCTGAAACGCTGTCAGCAATTATTGGATGAGTTATCTTCATTTCTTAGAATGTCAGTGAGTAATAGCAATTTACCCCAAAAAGTGTAGCTCTTAATCAATGACAAAGGTGAGGCTTCCGGCCTATTAGGGGCCATGAACTTCTTACCTTGTCTCTAATTCGGGCACTTCTTGTATCGTAACCGAACAGCGAAGAATACCTATATGGGCCATAAAAAACTGTTTATCAAGTATATATTGGTTCGGCATTCTGTTTGAACAGCTACCGGCGTGTTTTCTCCAAATTAACTCCTCATGCTGAAAAACTATTGGATCGTGGCCTGGCGTAGCCTTGTCCGCAATAAAATATATAGCCTCATCAATGTGCTGGGCCTGGCGTTGGGTATCTGTGCCTGTCTGGTCATATACCTGATCACGCGCTACGAATTCAGTTTTGACACCTTTCACCCCGACCGCGACCGCATCTTTTGCGTGGATGCTGTGATGCATGGCAACCATATGAATAGCGTTCCTGGCCCTATGCCGGCCGCCATGCGCCAGGAAATGACCGGCTTTCAGAGCGTGGCCGCCATTCAGCCCTATTCTGCCAGTGCAACAATACCAAGTGACCGTCAGGAAGAACCGCAACGCTTTGACGACGACGGCAGCCTGGCTATCGCGGAACCACAATACTTCGATATTTTTCCCCACCGGTGGCTAAGTGGAAATGCGAACTCCGCGCTCACAATGCCCAACTCGGTAGTACTTACCGCGGATAAGGCCAGAAAATACTTCGGCGATGTTGACCCGGACAGTGTCATTGGCCAGACCATTTATTATCAGGATTCGCTGATGGTCACTGTTACAGGCGTCGTTGCCGGTTGGACAAGTAACAGTGACGTTGATTATGGCCAATGGATCTCTTATGCTACCATCCCCGTTAGTTTCCTTCGGCAAGAGATAAAGCTGGATGCCTGGAACCAATTCCATCGTTCCAGCCAGGTCATGATCAAACTGGCAAAGGACGTAAAGCCATCACAGATCGATGCACAATTCACGGCCTTTGCAAAACGGCACTACGGTTCTCAACCACCGTTGGCCGCCCGTTTGAAACCGCTGTCGGACATCCATTTTCACCAGGAAAATGGTGGCACCCGCAGAAAGGCCAGCCTACCTGTCTTGTATACGCTCATAGCCGTGGCAGGCTTTATCCTTATACTGGCTATTGTGAATTTTGTCAATTTGTCCACCGCCCAATCTATGCAACGAGCGAGAGAGATCGGCGTCCGAAAAGTACTGGGTGGCAACAAGTCGGGCATCGCCTTGCAGTTTTTTACCGAAACCCTGGTGTTGACGGTAGCAGCGGTGGGCCTTGCGGTGCTGATGGTAAAGCCGGTGTTCAGCTGGTTTGCTGATCTGATACCAGCCGGCGTTCATTTCCAGGTGGATGGTGCTACACTTTTATTTTTAGGGCTTGTAATCGTGGCGACTACACTGCTGGCGGGCTTTTATCCGGCTAAAGTACTAGGAAACTATCAGCCCACGGTGACCCTGAAAGGCATCGCTGCGACATCAGGCGGCGGTAAAGGGGTGTTGCGCAGAGGACTTATCGTGTTCCAATTTACCATATCGCTGTTGTTCATTATAGCGTCTGTCGTCATTGGCTCGCAGCTGCGGTACGCGCTGCGCGCGGACCTTGGTTTCAAAACGGATGCGATCCTCACGATCAGCCGTCCGCATGACAACAGAATGAGCGGAACGGGTTTCTCGTCGGACAAAACACAGATCCGGCAACGGGCTACCGAAGAGCCGGGCAAGATAGCGGTACTGACGAATAAGATCCGGCAACTGGCTGGCGTAGAGAAGGTGATCAAAGAGTGGAAGTCGCCGATGGGACAGGACCATAGAGGATTCGAAGGCGGCGGACTGAAAAACAGCGATGAGAAGCCGATCAATATTTCCTATCATTACGGCAATGAAGATTACGTGCCTTTTTATGAGATGAAGCTGGTGGCGGGGCGTAATTTGCTACCAAGCGACAATACCAGGGAATTGCTGATCAGTGAGGCTTGTGCCCGCGCATTGGGCTTTTCCGATGTGAGCAAAGCCATTGGACACGAGTTGGTCATCAGCCCCTTCGAAACCTATCCGGTAGCCGGCGTGGTGGCCGATTTCTATGAGAACTCTTTTCACAAGACGACCTGGCCAATCATCATCCGGCACGACCCCACGCAGGAAACCACCATTGCGGTTAAGATCGCCGCAAAGAATATGACCGCCGGCGAGTTGAAGACCCTCATCGGCCATATGGAGACGGCCTGGAAGGCCATTTTCCCCGGGCAGCCGTTTAGCTATGCTTTCCTGGACGAGAGCATCGCCAATATGTATGCCGACGATCTTCGGACCGAACGGTTGACCAATGTGGTGATGGGGATCACTGTTTTTATCTCTTGTTTAGGTCTGCTCGGTCTGGCCATTTTTTCTACGGAAAAAAGGACCAAAGAGATCGGCATCCGAAAGGTTTTAGGAGCCACTGTACCCGGTATTATGGTGATGCTTTGCAAAGATATTGTGCTGCTGATCGGGATCGCCTTGCTGATTGCCAGCCCGCTGGCCTGGTATTTCATGCATGGCTGGCTGCAGGGCTTTGCCTACCGCACAGCGCTTAGCGGCTGGATGTTTGTAGCAGCAGGAGCGGCGGCCATTGGGATGGCGCTGCTTACTGTAGGATTTCAGGCGATGAGGGCAGCCAGGGCTAATCCTGTTAAATCATTGCGTACCGAATAACTTCAACGTCCTAAAAAGCGGTTCTAAAGGTGTTCAATCCGAAAGAGGTCATCGAAAGGTGACCTCTCCTTTTTTACCATTTGTAAAAATGAGATGATTTGTCGATACTTTGAGACTCCTTGTTGAAATCCGGAAGGTCAATTTAAATTAATCTTACAGATTCAATCGATAGCAATTTTAAAACGTATCTAAGTACCCTATCTGAAGACGAATGAATCATAATTCACTTTCCACAAAGCCACATTACCTCATATTAGATGGATTACGTGGAGTCGCAGCCATTATCGTTGTAACGTTTCACCTGACCGAGCCCTTAGGAACCGGGCACCTGGATATCCTGGTCAACCACGGCTACCTGGCCGTTGATTTTTTCTTTCTGCTGTCTGGCTATGTGATCGGTTATGCTTATGACGATCGCTGGCAAAAAATGACCATCGGCACATTCATGAAGCGACGGATCGAACGGCTTCATCCCATGGTGGTGTTGGGGATGACCCTTGGGGCAATCGGTTTCTATTTTACTGATTCAACGATCTGGCCGCTCATCCATACTATTCCCCTATGGAAAATGCTGCTGGTGCTGTTCATTGGCTATACTATACTGCCTGTTCCCTTATCCATGGATATACGGGGTTGGGAAGAAATGCACCCGCTCAATAGCGTGGGCTGGTCATTGTTCTTTGAATACATTGCCAATATCCTGTATGCCATTGGCATCCGGAAGTTGTCAAAAAAAGTGTTGGGTATTTTGGTGTTGATCGCGGCCGTAGCGCTCGCTCACCTGGCCATTACCAGCCCCAATGGGGATGTCAGCGGCGGTTGGACACTAAACGCAGAACATCTGCGCGTGGGTTTTACCCGGACGATGTATCCCTTCTTTGCAGGTCTGCTGCTTTCAAGGATAGCCAAACCAACGCGCATAAAGCATGCCTTTTTATGGAGCAGCCTCCTGGTAGCCCTTGTTCTGTATATGCCACGCATAGGCGGTGCTGAGCATCTGTGGATGAATGGGGTCTATGAATCAGTTTGTATCATCATTGTTTTTCCGCTTATTGTTTACCTGGGTGCCAGCGGCGTGGTACATACAGAGAGCGAACGCAGGATATGCAAATTCTTAGGCGATATCTCCTATCCGCTTTACCTCGTACATTATCCGCTGGTATACTTTTATGTCGCCTGGATCAGCAACCACAAAGGTGTCACCATCGCACAGGCATGGCCTTATGCATTGTCGATCTTAATAGGCTCTATTATCCTGGCGTATGCCACCTTGAAATGGTATGATGAGCCGGTACGCAAATGGCTGAGGAAAAAACTGGGATAAGCAAAAGGTATCCCGGGTAGGTTTAATAAACGACCTTATTATGACTTAATTTTGCCTTATCGATCCACTCATCTAAAGCTCCGCGTATGAATTTTGAGCAATTGCAGCAACAGGTAGATTTCATTCACGAAATCGATAAGGTAAAGTATATACAGCGCAGAACAAAGCTGTTTAACAGCGACCGCCCCGAAAATGATGCGGAGCATAGCTGGCACCTGTCCTTAATGGCCATCGTCCTGGCTGGCCACAGTAACGAACCGATCGACCTGTTGAAAGTGATCAAGATGCTACTGATCCATGATGTGGTGGAGATTGATTCCGGCGACATCTTTTTGTATGATAACGTAGTCAGCCACTCCAACACAGAAGCTGAAACCATAGCCGCCAGGCGGATATTTGGTTTACTTCCCGCTGATCAGGCCGAAGAGCTCATTGCCATCTGGGAAGAATTTGAAGCCGGAGAAACCGCTGAAGCTAAGTTCGCCCGTGCGATGGACCGCTTTGAACCGCTGCTCCAAAATAGGTCTAATAACGGCGGTACCTGGAAAGAATTCAACGTAACGTATGACAAGGTCGTCCAAAAAAAGAGCATCATTAAAGAAGGTTCTGACCTGCTGTGGAGCTATGCTAAAACATTGATCGATAAAAGCGTAGATGAAGGGATGCTGAAAAAAAATAGTTAACAGGCAGCTTGTAGGGCCGCCTGCGCGGCGCTATATCCAACCGAATGCGATCATCAACAAACCCTCCTTAACTGGCTCCCAGTTATAGAAACTTCAGCCACCAGTGCTGGTGAGTGGCTTTGTATCGTCCATACCAGCAGCATGGCTTATAAAGCAAAGCCACGACAATTACCCAAACCAAATAAACCTGCCATAGCGCGAGGCCGTTTCTGATATCTACAGGTCTTCCGAAATTCCCGGAAGCAACATCCATCTGTTCCCAGGTGATGCCCTGTGCAAGCAGCACACCAAACATGATCAAATGAATGAGGTAGAAATGGAGCAGGAAATAAAACAGTGGCACTTTGCCATACCGGCATACAATCCTGGAAAGCCTTCCTGCCGCATTTTCGGCAAAAGCCAATATAAAAAACATGATTCCTAAAGTAGCGAGGCAAAACAACAGTGATGGTGGGTATTTGGTGATGTTCATGAACGAAAGAAAAGTATACAAAGCATTCTTTTGAGAAGACCACGGTACAGGATCGCCATAAACGTTGACAAAGCGGATAAGAACAAACAATAACAATCCGGCGCAGCCCAACCGCACAAACATTTTCTTCCTCTCCTGCCCCTCCCATTCAAAGCATTTCCCGGCTGCAAAACCAACCAGCATGATACCCAACCATGGTATCGGTGGATAAGCAATGATCAGGGTACGTCCAAATACAGGAAAAGCACCGGGACCAAAGAATGGACTTAAAATAGCCCGCGCTATTGAATCTTCACCAAAAGGGACCAGGACGAATAGGTTGTGGCAAAACAGTATGACCAACCCGACAATGGCGATCGCTTTTGTCGACAACCTGCTCATCAGGCTAAGCAGGATGAAGCCAAATCCAATAGCTCCAATCACCTCAAAAATAAACGTATGAAAGCCAGGATCGAAATACAAGCCAAAGTTCACCAGGGTAAACTCCAGCAAGATCAGGTACAAGCCGCGCTTCCATAAAAACCTCCTGCTTCTGCCAACATCCTTGCTGCTGCTGAGCGACAGGAAGGCCGATGTTCCCGATAAAAACACGAATATAGGGGCGCAAAGATGGGTTATCCATCGTGTAAAGAATAATTGAGGAGTAGTGGTAGTGAGATCGGTAGGACTTTGGGTAAGGCCATTTACATGAAGCAGATCACGCACATGGTCGAGCGCCATGATAATCATTACAGTTCCTCTTGTAAAATCAATGCCAGGGATCCTTTTCATGAAGGGACTATTTTTTTTGATTGAAGTCGCTGTTTGGCGAGATGCTCAAAATTGGTGGTAATAACTGTGTCGCGACGGAAGTACAACCTGCATTTTGCCGGGTTCATGGGGCAAATGGCCAGCCTGGCCGTTTTCTGGGGATTTTGGCTAATTTGGATGATTATTATTGCTATGAATGAAAAGCCTGGCCGGTAAATATCGTTTGAAGGAAGGAGGTTTTATTGCGCTGTTTTTCCCGGCAGCCTTTGCGCTTTCCGACAGCAGCAGATCTACCACGGTGGTTCACTTTGTTTCTTCTTTTCTGATCATACTTTCGCTGTGGTGCATGAATTTCGCCCTGATTGACTTCAGGACGAACAAATCGATGAAAGCAAAGAATAAGCCCAGGGCCCTCCATTACAAAATAGCAGTATCCTATATGTTGGCGATACTGATCTATTTATCGGTCGGGCTATTGCTGAATACGCTATCGGGCCGGTTACTTTCCACGGCAAGGGGCAACTGGGGTCATTCTTTCAGCACCTGGTTTTTCATCTTCCTGCAAATATTTTTATTCAATACACTGATCTTATTGATCAAACATGCCTTCGACAGTGTTGCAGAAAAAAGGGACATCGCACTGGAGAATGAGATGCTAAAGCGGGAAAACCTGCATGCTGTACACGAAGCGTTGAAGCAACAGATCAATCCTCATTTCTTATTCAACTCGCTGACGACGTTACAATCATTAACAAAATATGATCCCAGGCAGGCGGTTAGCTTTATCGGCGAGCTGGCTTCTGTGTATCGTTATATGCTGCAACACCAGGATAAAAATATGGTGACGCTGGGTGAAGAGCTGAACTTTATGCGCTCTTACCTGTACCTGTTAAAGATCCGGTTTGGGGATGCGATCTGCACCGACATACAGGTACCGGAGCAGGTGCTCAGTAACACGATGCCACCGAATACGCTGCAATTATTGGTGGAGAATGCAGTAAAGCATAACGGTCTTTCGTTAAAAAGGCCGTTGCACATTTCGATTTTCATGACGAAAGAATACCTGGCGGTAAAGAACAACCTGCAGTCAAAACCGGTGGAACCGACCTCCTCCCGTTTGGGTTTAAGTAATATAAGCCGCCGTTATATGTTATTGAAGGGAAAAGATATTGTTGTCACAAAGAACGAACATGAATTTCAGGTTTTACTTCCCATAACTTAAGTATATGAAAGTTTTGATCATAGAAGATGAAGTGCAAACGGCCAGAGACCTGCAACGGTCGATCAAGGCCTTACGTCCGGCCTTTCACATTGTTGACATTATCGACAGTGTTGAATCGGGACTTGAATGGTTCGATAAGAACCAGCAGCCCGACCTGATCTTTTCGGATATTCAACTGGGGGATGGTCTCGCATTCGATATCTTCAAGCGGGTCGATATTCAATGCCCGGTAGTCTTCTGTACCGCTTACGACCAATATGCTATCCAGGCTTTTCGTAATAACGGCATTGATTACTTATTAAAGCCGCTCGAGGAAGGTTTATTGGAAAAATGCCTGAACAAGTTACAGCACCTGTTAAAGAAACCGGCCAGTCAGGAAGAACGGCCTTTACTTACAGCGCTCCTGAAAGAGCTCCAGGGGACCCATAAGTCATACAAATCAACCTTCCTGGTAACCTACCGCGACAAGCTGATCCCTGTTAACGTAAACGATGTGCTATACTTTCGGGTAACCGGTGAAGTGGTAGACCTGTGTACGAAAGACAATCAGCAATATCGCCTGGTTGATTCGCTGGATTACATTGAATCGCTGATTGATCCGTCACTTTTTTACCGGGCAAACCGGCAATACCTGGTGGCTTTTAAAGCGATCAGGGAAGTGGAAACATATATTGAACGGAAGCTGCTGGTGCACCTTATACAACCGGCAGCAGATCCTATTGTTGTCAGTAAAGCAAAATCGTCAGACTTCCTCGCCTGGATGGAAAGTCATTAACCCCTATTGCCGGCCTGATACAACAAATCTACACCAGGTTCCAATCCGCTTGTTTGCATTTGTGACGGGCGTCTCCAAAACCGGGGATGGGCTTCGGCAAAATGCCGTAGCCTATGCAATATGAATTATCATCGGGCCAACCCCAACGGCGAAAACAATACAAACAGGAACACCGCCATCAGCACCAGTAGAAATGTATAAAAATGCCTGTTCTTCCAGGGCTTTATATCAACCATGCTATTGCCAGCCAGGCGAAAGGGAACAGGTACAGGCTTCCATTTTCCGATTAATAACATGATCAGCGTTGTCATTACAAACAAAATGGCAAGTACATGCAAAAAGTGAACCTGTACATCAAATACCAGTTGCGTACACGCATAACATACCACAAAAAAGAACAACCCAACTTTAGCAGCTAACGGCGGAACCCTGGTCGTCAGCAGCCCCACCACCAGTATAGTAAATATGGGCACGCTGAATAAGCCACCAATCTTCTGCAGGTAGGTATAAAGTCCTCCTTTCGCAAACATCATAAACGGAGCAATGCAGATGGCCACCAGGCAAATAAGCATTTCAAAGCGCTTGGCAGCCCGCAGGTAGTCCCGTTCGTTCACATCCCATTTTCTTTTTATAGCCAATGGCTTGTAGATATTCAAGGTAAACAAGGTCGCCGAACTGTTTAACCCGGCATTGAAGGTCGTAATGGCTGCGCCGAACATCAGTGCAGCCATAAAGCCGCTATAAACAGGAGAGGAAACATCGGCCACCAGTCTTGGAAACACCTCCACGGTATTCGACAATCCGCTGTACAGGTGTACCGCAATAATGCCGGGAATATTGATCAATAATGGCAATAGTAATTTGCCAACACAAGCAAGCGCAATCCCTTTTTGACAATCAGCCAGGCTCCTGGAGCCAAGCACCTGTTGTACAATATACTGCTCAGTGCCCCAATAATACAGGTTGATGAGCGCCATACCCGTAAAGATGGTTCCAAACGGGATGGCATCGCCCGAACGTCCCATGCTGTTGAAATGATCAGTATGGGAAGACAACACCTTAGCCAGGCCCGCTTGCAAACTACCATCCCCCAGATGCTTTAAGGCAAAAAAAGGAAGCAATAGTCCGCCGGTAAACATCCCGATCCCCAGCAATACATCCGACACGGCGATCGCTTTGAGACCGCCCAGTAGAGAATACAAGCCACCAATAATTCCCATCACCCACACCAATAGCCAGATGGTAGTCCAATAACCGATCTGGTAATGTTCAGAAAAATGAAAAAGCCCGTTGAAGGCAACAGCACCGCTATACAAAACAGAGGGCAGCAGGTTGATGATATAGTTCAGCAGGAAAATAATCGATACAATTGTCTTCGTGCTATTGTCATAGCGAAGGGCCAAAAACTCAGGCGTCGTGGAAATGCCCATTTTCAGGTACACAGGAATAATAAACTCCGAAACCACCAGCATGGCTAAAACAGAAGTAACGCCCCAGGCCATTACACTCATGTTGTTGATATAAGTAAGCTCGTTCTCACCAACAAACAAAGCAGTATTGATATTGGCAAACAACAAGCCGCACCCCACGGCAACAAACCCCAGCTTACGATTGGCAAAAAACAGACCCGATAAAGTATGCAATTGCTCCTTCCTCGTTTTGATCCACGACAACAAAGCCACACAAATGGTAAGGGCCAGGAAAGTCAGGAGAGCAATCGTATTCATTGGCTAAAACTATACATTACAACACAAAACGCAACGGCTTAACGCCATTCCAGTCAATAATTTTTGCCGGCTTGCCCGCCTCCTGTACCCGCACACGGTATCTGCCTCCAAGGCGAACCACCGACATATCGAACAGCGTATTAAAAGCATAAACATTATTCAACGACATTTCCTTCCATCTCTTCGGCAGCCTCGGACAAATGGCGAACTCCCTGAGTCCAACCGGTTCGAAACCCCAGAGGCCCTCAACAACCGAACGGCAGTAAAGACCGCTTTCGGCCGACAAATGACGCTGGTCTCCCTCCGGCCAGGCTTCAATGGCATAGGGAACATGATCGCCCAGTAACCTTTTAGCAGAGTAGTAGGCAAAATAAGGGTAAGTGGTATCGGTTGCACCAGACCTGAATAAGCCGCGGAATCCGTATAAGGTCGAGCGATCCCAGAACGTAGTTGATCCCGATTGCGTAAGCAGGCCATTGATCGTCCATAAACGGGGAGATAATAAGGCATTCTTCGTTTGCTCCTTGCGCTCGTCGATATCCATCACCAGCGGCAGGCAGATCCACGAACGCAACTTATCATTACCATCATAGTATCGATAGGTCTCATATCCCTCCACCGACGATCCGAAGTATCGGTTGATACTACTTTTCAATGCTGCCGCCTCCTTCATCCAGGCTTCAGCCACAGCAGGCTTACCCAATGAAGAAGCGAGCTGTGCCCCATATCGAAAGGAAGCATAAGCCAGCACATTCGTAGAAAGATTTATTTTCCCCGCCGGGAACCTGCCTTCCAATTCGTCCGATTCGGAAGCGATCACCCCCTCCGGAGATTTTTTTCCAAGCAGGTAAGCATTACACCAATCGATCAATGGCCAAAGAGAGGTAGCCATCGAAGTATCCCCACAGGTCAAGGCGAAAAAAGAGGCGCCATACCCGATCATTGCCTGATCGCCCCGATCACCTGCACCATTCCAGAATCCCGCCCCCTCTGCAATGATAGAACTGGGAATAGGTTGAAAAGAAGGGTTCATATAGCCGGCAAACAGCCGGAAACTATTAAGGGCCGATGCTACACCTGCAGGATATCCAAGATAGGCAAAGAACGGGTTGATGTATTCGGCCTGGTCATTGGCCCAGATGGCGGCATAATACTCTCCGCCGCCAGGGCCATGCATCAGTCCCTGTTTGGTATCGTAGATACTTTCACCCGCCCTGATCTTGGCAAAGGCAAACATGCGGTTTATTGTGTCGTTAGGCGTTTTCAACACCAGTTTCTCCTGCAGTTGATCCACCAGCATAAGCCGCTTTTCCCATTCGTACCGGGCGGCGTAGTAATAAGGTTCCTCAGTTACTTTCCGTGCCGATATCACTACCGAAAATTGAAGTGCCTCATGACTGGCAAGCTTTTTAAGGCCACCATCATACACTTTATAATTTACATTGTACGCACCATACACTCCCTTTTGGGCATCCGTGATCTCGCTTCGGTCAATTTCGGGAATGTCTACTTCGATAGCCTTATCCCCGTTATTACGGATCGTGTAGCTTTCAATAAAGGCAGGTTTATCGACAGCAGGAAATAGCCTTTTGTGTATACTGACGCTTTTACCCAACAGCGACTCACCTTCCAATACCCCTTTGATGTAGTACCATTGAGGAACGTCCTGCCCCAATTGGCCTCCTATCATAATGGAATCCGTAATATTTCCGTTAAACTCCCTGATCAGATTGCCTCTTGTATCATTGGGTATGGTGCGCAGCATGGGAAATACCAGCTTACGGCTATAAATCCTTTTCCCCGAATGGTCTACTCCATAACGAACAATCACGGAGATCTGTTTTCCACTCATTTCGATATGATCCGCATGCGCCTGGTTTGCTTCCACGTTCCATCGAATGCCGCCATCCTTGCTCAATTGCCAGTATTGCTGTTGGGCGTACATAGTGGTACCTGCCAGCAAAAATGCCAGCAACATCATTTGTTTCATGTGTTTGATTTTTATAGGGCTGTCATCAAAGTGAAGTTCTACGGGCCAGCACAACGGGCAGGGTAACCTGTATATTCTCTTTATTCAGTATTGTTTGAGCGGCCATTGTTCCCATTAATCCAAAGTCGGCAGAATAGGTAGTAATTCCCACAAATTCCTTCGCCGGCTCATCGTTGTGCGACAGGATACCAACATCCTTGCCCACCTTTAATTTTTTTGCTTTGCATTCCTTCAATATTTCCCACATGGCAAAGTTGTCGAGGGTAAAATAAACCTTACCCTTTTCAATGCTGCCCGGAACAAACTCGGAGATCACCCGCCCTTTTACTTTGTACGCTTTGAGGAATTTCCGGAATGCCTTTACGATCTCTTTGGGATCAAGTGAGTCGGGAGAATGATAGAAGATGAATTCGTCAAACCGTTTGATCTCCTCAGCCAGTTCGGCAAATATTTTATACGACGATTGTTCAAATTCCTGTGTTATATGATTAAACTCCCCATCCAACTGCTCAAACCGGTCAAACATCAGGAACTTTTGAGTGGGTATACTCTCCAGCAATTCCTTTGATTTAGGATCGGGGATCGGAGCGATCACATACATACCAAACTTTCCTTTGATGCGCTGAAGGATCGTTTCAAATACTTCAATATTGCCGTGGTGGAAGAAGGTCTGGAGGTCAACCGAAGCTCCCAGGGTATTTCGGAAATTCCGGTAAAACTGCTCTTCAAAACTATCCAGGTTATACATCAGCAGCGCAACATGCAGCATTTGACCGGTATTACCATTCGCAACATAATAGCCCAGCCTGTTCTTTGACTCAATAATCCCCCTGCTCACCAGTTCATGATATCCTTTTATGATCGTTTCCCTGGAAAAGCGAAGCTCCCGGATCATGGTATTCACAGAGGGTAAAGTATCGTCAGGAACAAGGATCTTTTCATTGATAGCGTTGATGATTCCCTGCACCAAACGATCATGTTTGGAATAGGCCGCTACTTTTTCAAGTTCTCTTATCTTTTCATAGAACATTTTCATCATCCAACTTCTGTTTACTACAATAGGCAATTAACGTACCCTAACTTTTCTTATAACCCGCTACCAGTTTCTTTCCAGGCGGCACACGCACATCCACGTAAGAAATAAAATTACCCATAATTCCGCACTCCCGGGTAGCTTTCATTTTTCGCCCGGCCACCTCTATAAAGGGTATCTCCCCATTAAACGCTACCCGCCAGGTGATCGCTTTCTTACCCTCATTCAACAATGAACTTCCGTTTTGCCAGTGCTCAACAGTGACGGTCGAAGACAAAACCGGCAAGTGAAACAAGGAACTACGATCGGCACTGCGGCTCCGGTAAAGCGTCGATACCCGGTTAAACCTTGCATCGGCCTCCACGCCCATCAGCCCCTGTACGATCCCTTCTATCGCCCCAAACGACACTTCCGGATAATCCCTTCTTTTGGTCGCCGGATTCGTAAGATACAGGATATAACTATAGGCTTTATCCCAATAACCGTACCTGTACAACTGGTAAGCCTGGTATGATAAATTCTCAACATTCCAGTCATTATTCACCAGATGCCCGATCGTGCTTCGTATTCTTGCACTGTCTTTTAAAGCATCGAACCACAACAGAAAGGTTTCCCCCTCCCCTCTACCAAATACACCATTATTGGTTACATGGGTATAATACCGTTCGAGCTGTGGATCCCACCAGGCCGATTCCAGTTGATGGCGATAAGCGGCTGCTTTCCGGGCATACAGATCAGCCGCTTTCTTATTGCCCCTCCATGCCTCCGCTGCCGACCATGCTTCAGCTCCCCGATAGAGGGCAGCTACCAGGTCGACCCCCATTTTCAGATCGGCCACATTCTCTGTATAAGAAGGTAATCCCCGGCAACGGTGAAAATAATCGATTATATTAAAGGGAACCGGCGCGTTGGGATAAGCTGGCCTTGCAAGCAGCGAATCGGCCTGCAAGGTCCAACGATCAATGAATTCATTCAATGAGCGCAGGTGAAAAGATTCAAAAGCAGGATGCCTGATATAGTCGGTGTCGCCTGTCCACAAATACAATCGCCAGCAGGCGTAAATAAGATCGAAATTGGCGTTGAGGTTGTACCAGAACGCTGTATCGTTACGATAGTCTTCAGGCGCGGGTTTGCCGAGGTAATTCATTTCCCAATACGTACACCAATCTTTTTTAGCAGAGATGTTCGACACGAACTGAAGGAACATATTCTTGTTCTCACCACTCATGCCCAGCGATTCCGCCGCCAGGCACTGATGCGAAACATCCCTGATACAAAAAGCCCGCCGGGAGGGTAATGCGGCCTCGTACCACGGGCCTACCGGGTCAGCAGCGCTTCCCCGGTAAGACAATGCCATTTGCCGGGCATTACTGAATGCTGTTTGCAGCGCGGTATCTGTAGAGGTAAACCCAATAGGCCTCGCCTGGGCGCCGGCTGTAAAGCTTGCCCATAAGAACAACACTAACAAAATAACAGTTCTGTTCATACTGATTGCATTTATTCGAAAACCAACTGCCTACCCAAACCCTCCTCCTCCTTACGAATGTACAGATTACAAATAGATTGGATAGGCAGCAGGTTATTGATCTTAATTATAACCCGGATTCTGTGGCAAACCCGTCCTTTCAATCTCTGTTCTCGGGATTGGCAACAGGTAATTGCCCGGCTTGAAATAACGTTGCTCCAGGTCCTTATACTGGTAAGTTTTAGTGCCATTCTGTGCACGGGTAATGATCACCTGGCCAATGGGCAGGTTCTGCGTAACATCCGCAACCTTCCAGCGGCGCACATCATAATAGCGGTGTCCTTCAAAACACAATTCCACCTGCCTTTCATTACGTATCCTTTTTTCAAGATCAGTGCCGCTTTCAGTAAGACCAACCCCTATCCCCGCCCTGTTTCGCAACAGGTTGAGGTACTGCCGCGCGGTTGCTTCATGCCCCAGGTAAAACTCAGCCTCTGCATAGTTGAGGTAGATCTCCGACAACCTGGACAGGATCCAGAACTTATTGGTTTGGGTAGTTGCATTAAAATCGTAGGTCGTGTCCATGTACTTCCGGAAAGTATACCTTGTTTCGCTGTTGTTCCAGGTATCGATGCCCTGGGGAGAATCCAGGCCGCCTTCAAAAAACTCCGCCAGCGTTCCATCAGGATTATTACTGCTTTTTCTCCAGTCTACATATGCCGGATTCCCCAATGAACGGCCATCAAATACAATATTCGCATAGAACCTCGCATCCCGGTTCTGGTAAGGTCGTTGCGGATCATAACCTGAGGCTGCATCGGAAATATACTTGCCATTGGCAGTACCAAAAGCATCCACCAGGTTTTGCGTGGGCGCAAATGCCGCCCAACCGTGATACCCGCTGGGATAGTTCATCATTTCTACACCGGCAAATGCACTCCAGTTATATTGTTTGTTTGATAGTCTTACGCCGATCAATTCCGGGTTGAAGGTGGTAAAAATATCTGCGTAGTTGCCGCTATAGAGACTGAACTTGTTCAGATCAAGAACGGCTTTCGCGGCAGCGGACGCAGCCGCCCACTTAGCCTGGTCGTTGGTCGGATTCCATTGCGGACTGGCAGCATACAGCAACATCCTCGACTTGATCGCCAGCGCCAGTGGGCCAGTGATCCGTCCGGTAGCCGTTCCTCCACCAGTTGCAGTCAACAAACCTGCAGCAAGATCCAGTTCCGAAACGATAAACTTCACCGTTTCCTCGAACGAACTGCGTGGCACCTTGAAATCGGAATTCAATTCAAAGGGCGTTTTGATCAGGGGCACGCCACCATAATCACTAACCAGTTGAAAATAGGCGTACGCACGCAGAAAAGTAACCTCGCCTTTAAGGCGCTTACGAAATGCTTCATCGCCCGGAATAGCATCTATCTTCGACAGGAAGATATTGGCATTTTGGATATGGCTGTAATTCTTTGCCCAAATATCAAAGTCCCCGGCATTATCGGGCGATAGTATCCCCTTTGTAATTACGCTCCGTATACCCGCATAATCGAACTTATTATAGCCTTCATCGACCGCACACGACAGCAGGAAACTCCTGTTGATAGATTTACCCCAATCGTAGGTACAGGTAGGAAGTACATTATAAATATTGTTCGCAAAAGCCTCTGCCAGTTTCAGATCGCTCCAAACAGACTGATCAGTATAAGAATCCAGGGGTGCTTTATCCAGCACCTTCGAACAAGAGAATAAAATGGTATTGCTGAGAAAGATTCCAGCCAGTATTTTGAGTTTCATATAGCATGTTTTAAAAGTAAAAAAAGGAACTACAGTCCGACATTAACACCTGCCCTGAATATCCTCGACTGAGGATAATTAACCCCGGTAATATTATTCGTTTCCGGATCGATACCATACTGCTTCGTATTATCGAACGACAGGAGGTTATAGCCACTGGCATATACACGCAGACTGGAAATCCCAAATCTTGAATAAACCTGAACCGGCAGGGAATAAGAAACCTCCACCGATTTCAATCGCAGAAAAGCAGCGCTCTTCAGCCAGAAGTCAGCGTAAATGCTGTTATAGCTATCATTGCTATTGAACGCCCTTGGATATTGCGCCTGGGGATTATCTGTAGTCGACCTGCCATCATACAACCACTTTGGAGGTGCTATCAGAGAGCCCTGCATTTGAGACAGGATCATTTGTTTGGCCATTGCCTGGCCAGAAAGGAGAATATTAACACCAATTCCTTTATAAGCAGCACCCAGGTTAAGGCCGTAAACCAGCTTGGGAGTAGCCGACTCGAATTTCCTTACCCGGTCATTGCTCGTTATACTTTTGTTACCGTCTGTGTCTTTGATCCATAGGTCGCCGATCCTGGCGCCAGGCAAATGTACCGATCCGTCAAGCTCCTCTTTGGTATGATAAATACCGTTTGTTTCATACACCAGCCAGGAATCGATGGGGTGCCCCTCCGATCTTTGCCATGCCGGCACATTGGCTGCCTCATCGCGAAACAACACCTTGCTTTTAGCGTAGGTAAGGTTTACGCCGATATTGTATTGCAGCGCCCCTTTCCGGTTATTGTACACGGCAGAAAAGTCAATACCCCTGTTAAGTGACTTTCCGATATTCTCTGCTGGCAACGACATGCCCGTATACAAGGGTATCGAGGCACTACGCTGGGCAAGGATATCTTTCCGCAGATAACGGAAATAGTCGGCAGTAATATTCAGTTTGCCCTCCAAAAAGGTGACATCGAAGCCAATATTCCTGGTATCCTGTTTTTCCCAGGTAATGTCGGGATTGGGCGTACTGGACAATATCAAAGAGGGGGCCAGCGCATAATCGTTGCCAAAATAAGTATAGTAGTTCTTATTGCTTACCAGCTGATACCTGGTCAGGAACAGGTATTGCGCCACCGCATCGCTACCCATCAAACCCCAGGAAGCCCTAACCTTTAATTGGTTTATGAAATTGATATTGTTTTTAAAGAACTTCTCCTCCGAGATCCTCCAGCCTGCAGTTACGGCGGGAAATAATCCCCACCGGTTATTCGAAGGAAAATTGAAGGAACCATTGTAGCGAAAAGACAGCTCGGCAAGATACCTGTTGTCAAAATTGTAGGCGAGCCTGCCCAGATAGCTGGCCCGGCCATCCTGCGCAGAGGCGCCGGTTGCGAGTTGACCTTCGGCATTCCCCGTGAATATCTGGTCTATCTGATCGCTCAGCAGATCTTTCCGGTAGGCGTAAGTCTGGGAATAATTGGAAGACGTTTGTTCATAGGCAGCAAAAGCGTTGATATTATGGGCACCAAATTGCCGGTCGTAAGCCAGCTTGATAAAATAAGTGCTCGCATAAGTTAACCGGTCGTCCTGTGTAATACTCGTAATAGCGGTTGATGTTTTCTGATTGGCATATTCGCCGGTGGTGCGGTTAAAGGAAAAAGCATCCCAGGGTTTATTAAATATTTTTTCATTGCGCAGGTTGATATCATACGAAGCATATCCGCTCACCGACAAACCCGGGGTCACAAAGGGTAATTGCCAATCAAATCCGGCCAGCGGAGTGAGCGCATAATTCTTTATTTTATCATATCCCGGGTCGCCTGTTACCAGGATGACAGGATTCCTTCCGTTCGACACGCCTGCACTAAGTGATCCGTTGGGCCAGCGAACAGGAATAAAAGGATACAGAGACCTGGCTTCATGAAGAATACTGTTAACACCATAAGTAGGATAAACACGGTCTTCCCGGCGCGCTGCCAGGTCAAGGTTTACCTTCAGGTTTTTCGATACCCTTGCATCGATATTGGAGCGAATATTGAACTGCTTATAATGCTCAATACTGTTGCTGAAATTGCTTGATTGATCCAGGTACTGGCCCGAGAAATAGTATTTAATATTATCACCTCCGCCACTTACCGACACCGAATGCGCGGTTTGCGGAGCGTTTTTCCGGAATACTTCATGGATCCAGTCTGTGCTGGTGTAGCTGGGATCATTTCCCGCTTTGTACTTATCGATATCGGCCTGAGTATAGGTATTGGGCT
This sequence comes from Paraflavitalea sp. CAU 1676, assembly GCF_029223285.1. GTDB lineage: Bacteria > Bacteroidota > Bacteroidia > Chitinophagales > Chitinophagaceae > Paraflavitalea. Next base: position 575,116 of record NZ_JARHUJ010000003.1, read on the forward strand.
TGATCTCGTTGTAGTAGGTCATGTACTGCCAGGCATTCACCACTTCGGGCAGGCGGGTCAGTTGCTGAACACCCAAAGAACCATCATACTGAATGGTGGGCTTTCCCGTTTTACCTCTTTTGGTGGTCACCAATATAACACCGTTGGCAGAACGCACCCCATAAATAGCAGCAGAAGCATCTTTCAGCACAGTGATATTTTCAATATCGGCAGGGTTGATACGGGTGAAATCCCTGTCGGGAACACCATCCACAACTACCAGCGGACTGGTTCCGCCACCAAATGAATTAAATCCCCTGATCAGGATAGTAGACGCGTCATCGCCCGGGCGACCCGAACGGTTATTGGCGATTACACCTGGGATGCGCCCCGCAATGGCATTTGAAATATTGGCCGAACTGCTTTGTACAATATCACTCCCTTTTACAGAAGCGACAGCGCCGGTCACAGACGCCTTCTACTGCGCACCATATCCCACCACCACGACTTCATTCAACCCTTTGTTTTCAAGAGACAGGACGACATCCTGCGTATTGTTATTGCCTGCAGCAATTTCCTGCGGCACGTATCCGGTATAAGTGATGACCAGGATGACATTTTTGCCAGCAACGCTGATACTGAACCTGCCCTCTTCGGAAGTAACAACACCGTTGGTAGCTCCTTTTTCCATAACAGTTGCACCTGATACAGGTTCGTCCTTATAGTTCCGGACTATGCCGGTTATTACCCGGCGCACAGTTTGGGCTTGCGAAGCCATTTGAAGCCCAGGCATGAAAGGCAAAAGCAAAAAGGTAATCAGCAGGCATTTCGTTAAGACAGGGCACGCAAAGGCCAGGCCCCGTGAAGAACATTTTTTCATCATTAGCTTTTTTGGTAATAATCAGATAGAGATAAAATAATTAGCAGGTATGGTAGCAGGTTCGCTAACTACTGTCGTGCGGGATACAGCAAGTAATGAATGGCATAGCAGTCGTTTTACGTTTGAACTAATAGCACTCCCTCATCGGCCCGTCATGGAGAATAACAAAACCGGGGAAGTAGTAGATGATTGGTCTGGTCTGGTCTATTCTGTTTCAAATATAGAACAATTGCTTATCCCGGGAAAAATATTTTTGGAGTCGGGCCCGGGATGACTAAATAGATAAAGGGCCGTGCGATGTGCCGGCCCTTTATCCAGTATACTTCAACCAGGTAATGCTACCAATTAGTTCGCCATGATCTTCCCCACAGCCAATTTGGTGATGAATTATTGTCTTTTTCAGCTGGCAGGCACGAAGGCTACTGCATCCACTTCCAGTAAGAAATCAGGATTGCCGAATCCGGCTACATATACAACAGTAACCACCGGAGGTTTCGTCATCCCTTTCATTTCGGATTGCGCTGCTTTAAACGCTCCCCCCGCATCCTGACCTTGCTTCAAAAAGATGTTGAGCTTGACTACATCCTTCCAACCCCCACCGGCAGCTTCCAACGCTATCCGGATATTCTTCATCACCTGTACCGTCTGGGCATTCAGGTCACCCCTACCAACCAGTTCATTATTCGACAGCACAGCATCCTGACCGCCTATATAGATCGTTTTACCGCCGCCCTCCACAGTAACAGCCTGCGAAAAGGCCGGGCTTTTCAATAAGCTGTCCGGATTGATATGTTCGATCATTGTTGCCATAGTCTCCTTTTTAGAATTATCAAGTTTATTAACGCGATCGCTATCCGAACAGGATAGCATACCAATAACAGTAAGTACCACAAGTGTTGGCCTTATCATAACAAAGGTTTTGTTGACCCTTACGAAAATAGTGCCACCAGCCAACTGACAGCCCTGACCGATATCGCTTTCAATCCCTTATACAAAGCGGCTTTCACCTATTAACGCAAGAAGGCTGCTTTAAATAGCAGATAACCGTCCCGGTTCCTCCACATTCGCGGACCAGGTTCCCATTCGGAGCCCAATCGCCGGCGCCTCTTTTTTATTTTGAATAATACTTCGAACTTTGCAGTAATAATGTACACACGGGAAGAGATTTCCAGGTTAAAGCAAGCCTTCTGGACGGCTTTTGGGAAATATATGCAACCGGTCCTGTCGGCCGAAGGAATACCGGCAAACTGGATAAACTATAAAACGGGCGCCCCAGGCATTCAGTTCAAAATGGATGCCGACCGGGATCAGGCCGTCATCATGATCCTGCTTTCCCATAAAAACGCCGACGTTCAACTATCCCACTACGATCAATTGGTGCAATTGAAAGCCATGCTCGAAGAAGCCCTGGGAGAAAACGATTGGGTGTGGCAGGAAGCAGCCGTGGATAGCTCAGGCAGGCTGACCAGCGCTGTCAGCAAAACGCTGCCCGGTGTTAATGTATTGAAACAGGCCGACTGGCCGACTATTATATCCTTCCTCAAGCCGCGCATCCTCGCACTGGATGAATTTTGGAGTATGGTGAAGCATTCTTTTGAACAGTAATGGCCAATCAGCGAACCGTGCAGGGGCATGTACGACGGCACCTATGCATTGGAGAAGAACAGCGTGCGCTGATAAGTGCCCCCGGCTAGTTGAACGATTGCCGGAACTCCAGCGGCGACAACTTTGTCTTTATCTTGAATAATTTGCTAAAGGATTGAGGATGTTCAAAGCCCAGTTCGTAGGCTATTTCACTTACGGAGAGATTGGTCGTGGATAGTTTTTCTTTCGCCTTCTCTATTAATTTTTCGTGGATGTGCTGCTGGGCATTTTGTCCGGTAAGGGATCGCAGCATATCGCTTAAGTAGCGGGGCGATAAATGCAGCTGCTCTGCCAGGTATTCTACCGTAGGAAGTCCCTTATTCAACGCGTGCGCGGTTTCAAAATACTCATTCAGCAACTGTTCCATTTTCGACAACAGATCGTGGTTAACCGCTTTGCGGGTAATGAACTGCCGCTTATAGAAACGGTTGCTGTAGTTGAGCAACACTTCTAGGTACGACAACAATACATCCTGACTAAAATCATCGATGGGATTATTCAGTTCCCGCTCGATGTGCTGCAACACTTCCAGAATGGTCGTTCGTTCTTTTTCAGACAGGTGCAGCGCTTCATTGGCTTCATAAGAAAAGAAGCCGTATTTACCAATCGTTTTACCCAATGGATGGTTGCGCAGGAAATCGGGATGTATCAGCAGCGTAGCGCCAAAGAACTCCGCATCTTTATCGATCGCAATGACCTGATGAGGGGCGGTGAATACCAAACCGCCCTCATCATAATCATAATATCCTTGCCCGTACCCTATTCTGCCTTTCAACAATTTCTTGAAAGAGATCTTATAAAAGCCCAATATGAAGGTTTCCGGCAGTAAATGGACATCCACCGCAATTTTTGTATTGTCGATCAGGCTCACCAATGGATGCAGCGGTCCGGGTAACCCCAATTGCTTGTGCAATCCGGAGATAGTTTCAATATTATATGGTACAGGAGCACTTCTTTTCATGTAACCTGCTTTACTGTTTACAAACCTAGAACATTTTTGCCCATTTCTCTCCTGAAGGCCTCATTGCCCACCTCCAGCCGCCTTGCATACAGTGCTTTGGCATCTTCACCGGCCACATACCTCACCTGGTCTTTGCCATCGGTGGCGGCTTCATAAACGACGGCCGCAATCTGTTCGGCAGAGGAGAACTTGTCGACATCAAACAACGACCACAGCTTTTGCATGGCATCGTCGTACGCGGCATGCGTAGGGGCATCGATCGACCTGCCGCCAAAATCGGTGGCGATACCACCCGGGGCAACCGTTTTTACGCCGATGTTAAACAATCCCAACTCAAAAGAGAGACTTTCGCTCCAGCCTTCCAGCGCAAATTTGGTAGCGTGATAAATAGATCCCAGTGGAAATGCAAACAATCCGCCCATAGAAGTCGTGGTGATAAACAGCCCTTTTCTCCTTTTCCGGAAATAAGGAATAAATGCCTGCGTAACCCGCATCACCCCCAGCAGGTTGGTTTCCAGCTGGCGTACGATCTTTTCATCGCTGATGGCTTCCATGGGGCCTACCAATCCGTAGCCAGCATTGTTGAATACCACATCTACGCCTTGCTCAATAGCCTGCTGTACGGTATTGGCGATCTCTTCCGGTTTGGTTACATCCAGGGGCAATAAGGTTACATTATCCAACATCCTCAGCTCAGTATCTTTTTCCGGGTTGCGCATAGTGGCAATCACCTTCCATCCCTGCTGTTGAAACAATTTCGCGGTGGCTTTTCCTAAACCGGTCGAAGCGCCGGTAATAAAGATGGTGCTCATTTTTATTTGTTTTTGTTAGCACAAAACTCGGGCACCCACTACGGGCCGGTGTAACCAAATTGCAGATGGTTGTAGCCAAAATGACATAGGCGACCTTTAACATACAAGTTTATAAGGGGAATACAACTTTTCCTGTTTATGCACCTGCTCAGCAAAGACCCACTTGAAAAGTTGCCCGCTATGCGTATCCGAACGGTATTCAACAAATTATCAAGTCTGATACGATCATCCATCTCATTTGCCACTTAAACTATCCTACCGGTCATTCCAAGTCTACTGTACCGATAGGCTTTACATTTTCAATTATCTTCGCCGCTCATCAACTAACCAACACAGGGCAACAACTATATTATCACCCCCGATAAAAGTTGCATTGCCTGAAGTGCCCGTACCCTTGCTGCCATCGATCTGGTTACGACCCTTTTTACACTTAACTAAAAACATTCTACAGGCCCTTACAAAGGGTTTGCATGGATTGCATTGCGCCATCATCAATGATCGGCGGCGCAGCGATGACCGTGTCTATTAACAATTACCATAAGTATGCTACAAAAACAAAACTTGCTCGCACTGCTATTACTATTCAGTACCGGGCTATTGGCACAAACCAGGCAGGTACGCGGCGTAGTACTGACTGCCGAGACCAGGCAACCCCTCGAGGGCGCAACCATCGCCGTGAGCAAATCAACCCGCTCAACCGTTACCAACACCCAGGGACAATTCCAATTGGAATTGCCCGATGACAAAGCCGTACTGACCATTTCATTTGTGGGAAGAGAAAATGCCGAACTGGAAGTAAAGGCAGGTCAAACAGACATTACGATCCTCCTGAAGACCGGCAACAACACCCTGGATGAAGTAGTAGCCGTTGCCTACACCACGGTGAAGCGCTCCGGCTATCCGGGTGCCGTGACCACCATTGCTGCCGACAAGGTAAACAACCGGCTTACCCCCAACATCACCAATGCCCTGCAAGGGCTGGCGCCCGGCATTCAAACTACTTCGGCCAACGGGCAGCCCGGCAACAGTTCCACCATCCGCATTCGGGGTGTAGGGAGTATCAATGCATCGAGCGCGCCGCTGTTTGTAGTGGATGGCGCTCCTTATGAAGGCGATATCAATGCGCTTGATCCCGCCGATATAGCCACCATCAATATTCTTAAAGATGCCACGGCCGCCAACCTCTATGGATCGCGTGCCGCCAATGGGGTGATCCTTATCACGACCAAACAAGGCAAAAAAGGCAGCGACGTGGCCATCAATGCAACCATCAACCAGGGATGGAGCAGCCGCGCCGTCAAGGATTATGACAAGCTTGGCACTGACCAGTATTTTGAACTGTACTGGGAGGCCTTGCGCAACAAAGCGCTGACCAACGGACAAACAGCAGCACAGGCTGCCGCCACCGCGAGCGGTAAGATTGTTGCTGATCTCGGCATCAACCCTTATGGCACCACCTTTCCGCAGCCCGTAGGCGCCGATGGAAAGATCGTAGCCGGCGCACGCCCATTGTGGAACGACGATTGGGAAGAAGGCATGCTGCAGAATGCACAGTATACGCAGGCTCAGTTGAGCTTTGCAGGAGGCAGCGACAAATCGACCTACTATATAGGCGGCGGCTATACGAACAACCAGGGGGCTTACCTCGCGTCGGGATTTAAGCGCTACAATTTCAGGAGTAACCTAACCCTGCAGGCGAAGCCCTGGCTGAAGATCGGCCTCAACCTCAGTGGCGCCAGCACTGCACAGGACTACCCTACGTCTGCCGACTCCAGGCAAACCAACGTGGTACTGTTTGGCCGCACCATACCCAGCTTCTACCCCATTTACCAGCGCAATGCCGATGGCACGTTCAAGCTCGATGCCAGTGGTCAAAAGCAATTTGACTATGGTGCATACCGGCCAAACGCAGCGCTTACCCGCTACAACCTGATCGGTTCGCTTCCGTTGAACAAATCACGGAATACGAATGAGAACCTGTCTGCCAGAACTTTTCTGGAAGTAGCCGTCACCAAAGCATTGAAAGTAAAGACCAGCTTCAACCTGGATTATATCAACAGCAACTCATTGTATTATACCAATCCATTGGTGGGAGAAGATGCTGCTATCGGCGGAACGGTGAGCAAAAGCAGTAACCGTTTTCTCTCCTATACCTGGAACAATATCGCAACGTATGACTTCGACATCCAATCGGTCCACCATATCAGCTTGCTCGCCGGTCAGGAATATTACAAGTTAAATAACAGCGGGCTCAGTGGAAGCCGGCAGAAATTTGCCCTGCCCGATCTGTATGAACCCGTCGCGGCATCGCAACTGATCGATTTCTCGGGCAATGCAGACAATTATGCCAAGCTGAGCTTCTTTGGCCAGGGACAATACAATTACCTGGGCAAATACTTCTTCACCGCTTCTGTACGTCGCGATGGATCATCCCGCTTTTCGCCCGATTCGCGCTGGGGCACCTTCTGGTCGGCCGGTGCCTCCTGGCGCCTGTCGGAAGAAGATTTCCTGAAATCGGTGAATTGGTTAAACGCCTTGACGCTGAAGACGAGTTACGGCGCCTCCGGCAACGATAATATTTCCGGCTACTATGCCTATCTCGCATTGCACAGTATCAAGAACAACCTTGGCAACGGTGGCGTCATCACCTCCCGCCTGCCCACACCTGGCTTGAAATGGGAAAGCAACCTCAACCTCAACGTAGGCATCGACTTTGGCATACTCAAGAACCGCATTTACGGTACCGTCAATTATTACAGAAGAACCAGTAAAGACCTGCTGTATTCCAGACCGCTCGCCGGCTCTACCGGCTTCACCTCCGTAAGCGCCAACATCGGCGAGTTGCGCAATACCGGTGCAGAGCTGGAACTGAATGTAGTACCCGTTAGCAACCGCGACTGGAGATGGACGCTGGGCATCAACGTGGCACACAACAAAAACGAGATCACCTCGCTGCCGCAAAAGGAGATCATCAGCGGCAGCAAAAAGCTGATGGTTGGCACCTCCGTGTATGATTTCTTCCTGCGCGAATGGGCAGGCGTGGATCCCAACACCGGAAATCCTTTGTGGTACCGCACCACGGCCGATGGCAAAAAAGAAACCACCACGACATACGCACAGGGCACGCAGTACTATGCAGGCTCTTCCCTGCCCGACGTAACGGGCGGCATCACCAATTCGCTACAATATAAACAATTGGAATTATCGTTCGTGCTTTCATACAGCCTGGGCGGCAAGGTGCTCGATGCCGATTACATTTCACTGTTGACCGGTGGTCCATCACCGGGCCGCAACTGGTCTACAGAATTGCTTAACCGGTGGACACCCGACAACAAGAATACCAATGTGCCCCGCGTTACGACCGACGATCTGGCCTGGACCTCCACCTCAACGCGGTTCCTTTACGATGCCACTTATGCGCGCTTGAAGCAGGTATCGCTGGGATACAATGTACCGGCCAGCCTGCTGTCGAAGATCGGACTCAAGACTGCCAAAGTATATGGATTGGCCGAGAACCTGCTCACCTTCTATGGTCACCAGGGTATGGACCCCGAACAGTCGGTCGATGGCACCACCTATTACCAGTACCCGCAAATGAAAACCATCTCTGTAGGCCTGCAGGTTGGCCTGTAATGTTCACCTCAAATCAACTCTTTTATGAAACTATATAGATCACACTTGTTCATAGCCCTGCTGGCCATCGGCTCAACAGCCTGCAATAAGCAGCTCGATACCTCCCCCTCCAACGCCGTTCCGGAAGAGATCGTGCTGAAATCCGTTGCTAACCTCACCGCCCTGTCCGAAGGTACCTGGGCAGCCATGATGGACGATTTCTACGGCGGCACCTTTGGCAATCCCGGCTATAAGACCATTACCCTGGTCAGTGAAGCGATGGGCAACGACGTAGCATTGATCACTACCAAATACAGCTTTGCGCCGGTATACCGGTTCACCCAAATGAGCGACAAGACCCAAAGCCGGTTGAACGCCATCTGGAACCAGTTGTACCGCATCATCAATAACAACAACATTATCATCGCCAACGTTGACAAGGTAACAGGCGATGCGGCGGCGAAGAAGGTATTGAAGGGCCAGGCGCTGGCACTAAGGGCCAATACCTATCTTACGATTGCCTCCTTCTATCAGTTCTCCTACCTGAAGGATTCATTGACCAAAACGGCGCCGATCTATACCACCCCCACTACGGATACCACAAGGGGTAATGCGAAAGCAACGTTGAAAGAGATCTATGCACAGGTTTTTGCCGATCTCATCGAAGCAAAAGGGTTACTGGAAGGTTACCAGCGCGTTGCCAAATACAAGATCAATGCCGATGTAGTGAACGGATTGCTGGCACGTGCTTACCTGAATACTGGCCGGTGGACACTCGCGGCCGAAGCAGCCAACACTGCCCTGAAGAGCTACCCATTGATGCCACAGGCCGATTATGGCAAGGGATTCAATGATGTCAATAATTCAGAGTGGATCTGGGGGCATCCGGAAATTCCCAGTCAGAGTGATGGCAGCTACAGCTTTCACTTCCTCGACGTATCCTCTGCATCGTCTTATTACTACAGCTTTATGGCCGATCCTTTCTTCGGTGAGTTGTTTGAAGCTGGCGATATCCGCAAAACACTGTTCTCGTGGGATGGAAATCCCGGCCGGGAAGGATGGCTCCAATACAAGAAATTCAAGTTCCGGGCCGACCAAACGGGTGACCTCGTGCTGATGAGAAGCGCAGAGGCACACCTGATAAAAGCTGAAGGCTATGCCCGCGAAGGCAATATCACCGATGGGGCTGCTGCGCTCAACGTGCTGCGTACTGCCCGTGGAGCCAGCGCCTTCGATCCTGCCGGCGCCAGCAAGGAACAATTGATCGAAGCAATACTGGTAGAACGCCGGAAAGAATTGTGGGGCGAGGGGTTTGCATTGGCCGACATCATCCGCAACCAGTTGCCGGTTGTTCGCAAGCCCTATGTAGATGCTGGCGGTGCCGACCGTATTGTAACAGTCACCACACCCGACGGAAAAACCAAACAGGTACCGGCTAAATACCACTCGGCGTTCAAATTTGCAGATGGCAAAGACTTTACCGCCAATAGCACTAACTATATTTTCGTGGTACCGCAGGCAGAAGAACAAAACAATCCCAACCTGCTCAAATAACAGTCATCACCCAGGACGATGTAAAAAACTTACAGTAACCGGTTCCTCCCCAAAAAGGGTGTCTCACTTTTGAGACACCCTTTTTTCAGTCGGCTCCAATAAGCCCTTGCAGCGGAGACAGGATCGATATGCGGGGAATAATGCCTGGTGTATATTTTGTAAAAATCTACAGCCCTGGCGGCAAAATCAACACCACGTTTCAGGTTGTGAAAAGATAACCGTCTTGCACACTTATCGGCCAAAACTGCACGGTTTCCACCCAAATCTGCACACTTACGCATTGAAGGCTGGTTTTACGGGTATAACCTGATGGGGTCTAAAACGTTTAACCTTTCCGGGTATGCAAAATAATACCTGTAACAAGTTCGTTGTTATGAACTTACCGTTATTTTCACTTATTAATGCCCGTAATCGTAATGAAACCACGAATAACCCTGTTGAGTCTACTCTGTACTATCGGCCTTTTCGCAAAAGCACAAAACAAGGCCAAACTCATTAACTCTGGCGAAATCATCCAAACCGGGGTCAAATTATACGATGACGGAAAGTATAAAGAAGCGCTCAGAGAATTTCAAAAGGTACCCCTGGGCGATACAAATTATGTAATGGCTTTATATGAAAGCGCCCTGACCTGCTCTGCCGATAGCCAGTTCACCGCCGGCATTCGATACTGCGAAGAAGCGCTTTCATTAAAAACAGAACGTGAGCGTTGCCCCGAACTATTGGCACAGTATGCGTCCTTATTGGATTATTCAGGTCAGCAGGCACGTTCCCTGCAAATTTTCGACTCCGCCATTGCCCTTTACCCCGTTTATGTAAGTCTTCATATCAATAAAGGAACCACGCTTCTGCGGATGAAAAAATACGCAGAAGCTGAAAAAGTATTTCAGCAGGCACTACTGATCAACCCATATGCCTCCAGTGCCCATTATAAATTGGGCATCAGTGCCGTCAACCAGGGAAAGATCATTCCCGCCTTTTTCGGTATGCTGGGTAACCTGACGGTTGATCCAGACGGCAAATTCGCTAAAAACGCCATCAACATGCTTAGTGAAATAGCAAAGAGTAAGGATGATATTATGGAATTGGTCAATAAACGCCAGGAAGATCCCTCCGACAACTTCCGGTTGATCGAGCAAATTGTACTCTCGAAAATCGCATTGGATAAGAACTATAAGGCCACCATCGACCTGGATGATCCCATCCCCAGGCAAATGCAGGTTGTTTTCGAGAAACTATCTTACGATGAGTCCGACAAGGATTTCTCCATGCAATTTTATGTTCCGTTGTACAAAAAGATCTTTGACGACAAGAATTTTGAGCATCTCGTGAACTATATGTTCTCTGATGTTAACATCCCGGCTATCCAGAATTATAACAAGAAAAAGAAAAAAGATATTGAGTCCTTAAAATCCGATATCATTAGTTACCTGAACCAGATAAGGGCCACCCGCCAACTACAAGTTTCAAAACGTACCGCCAATGGCGCTATCTACCACTTCGTCGATGGCCGGCTGTTTGGAAAAGGCGTTGCCCCTAACAAGGACCTGCTCACAGGCCCCTGGGTGTTCTATTACGGCACAGGCAATAAAAAGGGAGAAGGCACCTATAATGAAAAGGGAGAAAAGGAAGACACATTCAACTATTACTATTTCAACGGTCAACTGAAAGGTCAGGAAATTTATAAGGGCGGCAAACAGGAAGGAGCAGAAACCTACTACTACGAGAATGGGATCGTTTCATCGCGTGCTACCTATAAAAATGGCGAAGCCCACGGAGAACATACCGCTTATTATGAAGAAGGCAACATCAAAATGATCCAGCACTTTTCGAATGGCAAACTGAACGGAACCAAGAAAACCTTCTTCGAGTCGGGCATAACCCAGTTGGAAGAAAAATATACTGACAACAAACGTAACGGGCCCGCCAGGACCTTCTACGAAAATGGCCAGCTCGAAACCGAGGGTAGCTACACGGATGATGAACTGAGCGGGCCATTTAAAGTATGGTACAATGACGGTACATTATCGATCGAAGGGAACTATGGTCAGGGTAAATTGACCGGCCTCTTGAAACGTTACGACGAAAATGGCAAACTTAAAGCCACTGAAAATTACAACAATGGCATACTGGAGGGGGAATACGTTAGCTATTATGATAACGGGCAGGTAAATGCCCGGTATATCAATAAGAAAGGTAAAACTTCAGGAGATGTACAATACTTCGACAAGGACGGGAAACTTTATTCCACGCTCACATTTGATGAAGATGTGGTGAAGACAGGCCGTTACTTCGACAAAACCGGCAAACAGATCAGTATGTCGGAAATGAGCAAAGGGAAAATGGAGATGCTCACCCTCAACCCCGATGGCACCAAAAAGATGTTAACCGTCTACAATTCAAAGGGAGAAATAGATGGCAACCGAACCTACTTTTTTGGTTCCGGTAAAGAACGAGCCCAGGAAGTATATAGCAAGGGTGAAATGAACGGAACGTCGGTTTCTTTTCATCCAAATGGACAGAAGCGGAATTCAGAACCCTATGAACACAATGAAAAAACGGGCTACTATACATCCTGGTATATCCATGGCGCTACGCAGGAAGAAGGTTGGTACGGAGAGAGCATGTTGCAGGGAGAATGGCTCAACTACGACGAACTCGGCAACCTGACCAACCGCAGCTGGTACCTGAACGGGAAAATAAACGGACTTAAAACATCCTACTGGCCAAACGGGAAAAAGCATACCGATTATGTCTACGAAATGGGCAAATTACTGGGCTTCAGTGAATACGATACAACAGGTAAGCTTATTAATGTGATGCAATTCAAAAATGGCAATGGAAAATACACTACACACAATGCCACAGGCAAGAAATCGGGTGAGTGTGTTTTTGTGAACGGCAACATAAACGGACAGTTCAGATCCTATTATTTCGATGGTTCGCCCATGACCGTTCAATACTACAAAAACGGACTGCTGGATAGCACCTATACCGTATATAATTATAGTGGAAAAGTGCAAACAGAAGGCAAGTATAAATTGAACGAGAAAGTAGGCTCCTGGAAATATTACCGCGCAGACGGAAGCCTGTCCTACACAGAAGAATATAAAGCCGGAAAATTGCACGGAAAGGCCATTTTCTATTACAAAAATGGGAAGCCAGATACCGAAATAACGAACGAAAACGGCGAGCGCCATGGCCTCTATAAACGATTTGCCCAAAGCGGTGAGTTAATGTACCAATTGCGCTATGAAGAAGGAGCACAAATGGGTTACAGCTACCTCGACAAAAACGGCCAGCTGGTACCGGAAATTCCTTTCCTGCAGGGCAATGGTAAACTAAAAGCCTACTTTGCCAATGGTACGGTCTCTGCTATCATGGAATATGTAGACGGTGTTCAAAATGGCCCTTTCACCCTTTATCACACCAATGGCCAGGTAGCAGTAAACGACAACGAGGTTTTCGGAGTTACAGAAGGGCTCCGCAATGAATATTACCCCGATGGGAAGCCCAGGTCGGTATATAATAACCTGCACGATAATTATCATGGCGCTTACAAAGAGTATAACACAAAGGGCATTGTAGTTGAAGAAGGAAATTACTACAACGGCGACCTGCACGGCGAACAACGTTTCTATGATGAAACCGGAAAGCTTAAACAGGTTAGAATTTTTTATTACGGTCAATTGTTGGAGGTAAAATGAAACCATTTAAAAGAATAGCATCCATCCTGCTAATGGTTGGGTTGGGAGGCGCCCTGCCGGTTGCCGCCCAAGAGGTAGAAGAATTGAAGAGCAAATATCCGGGCCACGAAGCGGTATTACTTCATGCATCCACCCAATTCAGGATATCACTCAAAGACGGAGAACCCTATGTGGAAAGCAAAGAAAGCGAGCAGGTGATGTTCCTGTCGTCCGATGCAGCCGCCTATCTCGGCCGATATGGATTCACGACCAGCAGCTTTCATGAGGTAACGGAATATGAAGCCTTTACCCGCACCGCTGAAAACAAAAAAGTAAAAGTTACCAGTTTCAGAACCGGCGACATGCAATCGGGCAGCGTATTCTACGACGATGTAAAACAAACCGTATTCGATTTCCCCGCCATCGGGCCAGGGGCTATCGGCGTATTGAACCAGAAGGCTATTCACAAAAAGGCCTACCTGCTTTCTCCGCAGTATTTTGCGCGCAGCATCCCGGTAATAAATAATGAGCTCACGATCTCCTTTCCAAAAGATATGTCGGTTAAGTATGTCTTTAAAGGATTGGACACCGATAAGATCCTTTTTACCCAAGATAAAAAAGGCGGGGAGATCACCTACAAATTCCAGGCAAAGGACCTGGCCCCGCTCCAAAAATATCCCGACGCTCCCGGCAGATCCTATTATGCACCCCACGTAATCTTTTATATTGAAAAGTATAAGAATGACAAAGGAGTGGACGTAACCTATCTCGCAGACACCAGCGCACTCTACAAACTGAATAGTAGTTTCGTAAAGGAAATCAACAAAGAGGTGGGCCCTGAATTGAAAAGACTTGTAGACTCATTGACCAGGGGCATCAATTCGAAGGAAGAAAAAGCACGCCGTATCTACCAATGGGTACAGGGGCATATCAAGTATATTGCCTTCGAGAATGGCATGGAAGGTTTTATACCCCGCGATGCAAATTTTGTATGCAGTCGGCGATACGGTGATTGTAAGGACATGAGTAGTATCCTCACCATGATGCTGAACACTGCCGGAGTACCTGCCTACTATACCTGGATCGGAACACGGGACCTCCCCTATTCCTACCGCGAAACACCGCTGCCGCTGGTCAGCAATCACATGATCTGCACCATACAGCTAAAAGAAGGAGAGTTCATATTTTTAGATGGAACCGACCCTACCTGTATTTTTGGAATTCCATCCGAAGGCATTCAGGATAAAGAGGCCATGATTGGGATGGGCCCGGATCAATTCCGGATTGTAAAAGTGCCCTCTGCGACAGGGCCGGTTAGTATAAAAACCGATTCCACCTTCCTGCAAATCACCGACAAGGGAATAACAGGCACCATCAAGCAGCATGTAACAGGTTATTTCGCGATGAATACCCACGGCCTGTTAAACTATTACAATGCCAGGGATAAGGAAGAATATATGAAAAGCCGCTTTTCCCGCGGCTCTAACAAATTTCACCTTACCGGATACGAGATCACCGATCAGTCGAGCAAAGAATATGTCACGCTCACCGCAAAATTTGACTTACAGGATTATGCCCGCAAATTGGGAGACGAGTGGTACATGAATATGAACCTGCTCAAGCATTATGAACATGAAGAGATCGATTACCCAAAGCGAAAGATGCCTGTCAAGCTCGATTTCCGGTTTATTGACCGGTATGTGACCGTACTTACCATTCCCGATGGCTACCAGGTGAGTCATCTGCCGAAGGGAAGATCTTTCCGGAATAATGCCTGGGGGTTTGCCCTCAATTATGAACAAAAGGGTAATGCCATCATCCTGACCCAGGAATTTTACAACGACCACCTGATGGTAGAACCCAGTCAATTCAAAGAGTGGAATGAGGTTCTCGAACGCCTTTTTCCCCAATACAAAGAATCCATAAGCATCTCTAAAAAATAGTACATGTCAAACTCGCTACAGAAACTATTGACCCTCGGCCTGCTGGCTTGCCAGCTACAGGCATTTTCCCAAACCACTCCCTCCATTGAACGGGAACAATGGAGTGGCAGTAACGTCATTCAAAAGCTCGACAGCAAGTACAACAACGAATCGGCCGTTATACTACTCGACAAACGCCGCGTAGAATTCATAGACGGGAAAGATGAAGTGACCTCCTATAAAACATTACACAAGCGCATCCATATTAATGACGACAAGGGTATTGAAAGGTTCAATAAAGTGTACCTGCCCGTGAGCTCAAGCAATGAGATCGTCGACATCATGGCACGTACCATCCTGCCCAACGGTAAGATCATAACGGTCGACAGTAAGAATATCCGGGATTTGCAGGAGGGCGAACAACGCTATAAGATCTTTGCTATGGAAGGTTTGGAAAAAGGCTGTGAGGTCGAGTTCTACTATACCTATAAAGCATTTGTCTCTTACTTTGGCAGGGAAATTATTCAAAACAATTATCCCGTTTTAGCGGCGCAGGTGATCGTGGTATCCCCCGCCCGGTTGATCTTTGAAACAAAAGGCTATAACCAGGTAAATGCAGCAAGCGACACCACGATCGTTGACAAACGGATCATTACCGTTAACCAGGCGGATATTACCGGCGTGGATGAAGAAAAATATGCTAACTACACGGCCAATCTCAAAAGGGTTGAGTACAAGTTATCGTACAACGCCAGCCGTAGCAAAACAGAAAGAGTATTTACCTGGAATGAGTTGGCAAAAAGGGCTTTCTCCATCTATGGAACCTACTCGGACAAGGAAATAAAACGGGTAAATGATCTGATCAGCAGTAATAACTGGAAGAAAATTGAAGGGAACGATGCCACCGTTGTGGTCGCTGTTGAAAACCACCTGAAAAAGAACTTCAGCACAGAGGAGAACCTCAACGACGAATCGGCTGAGAACCTGGAAATGATCATCAGGAACAAGATATCGAGCCATCGGGGCATCCTGCGACTTTATGGTGCGGTTTTCAAGCAATTGAACATCGAACATGAATTTGTAATGTGTGGATCAAGAGAAAACTTCGAAGTCGACAGAACTTTTGAGAACTGGAACAATTGCGATAACCAGGTGATCTATTTCCCGAAGCTGAAAAAATATATTGCCCCTACCCTATTGGGTATGCGTTACCCGCTCATTGACCCTTCGTGGGTAGGCACCAACGGCATTTTTTGTAAAGGAACTACCATCGGCAACTTCACAACAGCACTGGCCGATATCCGTCGCATACAGGGGGAAGATTATAACTGGTCATACAACAATATTGAAGCGAAGGTTCGCCTCGATGCCTCTCTGGATACCCTTATCGTTCAAAGCAAGCAATTGTATGCCGGTTATTCCGCTGTTTATTATCGACTCAGCTTTAACTATGGCCCCGCCGAACAACAACAGGAGATGCTCAAGGAAATGGCAAAATTCGGCACCAATTCCGAGCGGGTGATCACTTCAAAAGTGGAGAACAAGGAAATGGAAAGCATCCGGGAGAATAAACCTTTTGTGCTCGACCTGCAAGTGAATGCCAGTGAACTGGTAGACAGAGCCGGCAATAAAGTACTGGTCAAGATCGGTGAGATCATTGGGCCACAAGCCCAAATGTACCAGGAAAAGCCCCGGCAATTTGCGATGGACGTTAACTATCCACACGTGCTGCACCGAACCATTGAGTTCGTACTACCGGCTGGCTATAGGGTAAAAAACCTGAATGACCTCAATATCAGCAAAGTTTACCGGGAAAACGACCAGGTAACGATGGGTTTTGAATCATCTTATAAATTGGAAGGTAATGTGGTAAAAGTAGATGTCATGGAGGAATACCGGAATATCCATTACCCGATAACACAATACGAAGAATTTAAAAAGATCATCAATGCAGCGGCAGACTTCAATAAGGTGACGCTGGTATTGGAACCTCAATAATTTAGAAAACCAGGGCAGAAGAACAAAACAATCCCAACCTGCTCAAATAACAGGTACAATCCCGACCATGTAAAAAACTTACAATAACCGGTTCCGCTAAAAAAGCTTCACTATACAGTGAAGCTTTTTTTGTTGATCGTTATCTCCCGGCCCCCCTTCAAGCTACATAAAGTGCGTTCTATCCGATTGTGCTATAAAAAACAACCAAAACAATATTCATTTGCGGAAAGGATAGTACCGACAATGTCGATGACTATTTTTTATTTGAACCAATTCAAAATCCCACTACTAATGAAGAACCAGCAACGAGTTTTAGCGATGGTTGCAATACCTGTTCTTGCACTAACGGCAATTATAGGGTGCAACAAAAAAGACAAGACAGCTCCGGACGCTGTTCCGACACCACCCGTCATAACGAGCTTCACACCCACAGAAGCACAGGTAGGTACCACTGTCATCATCACCGGTCAGCATTTTTCAGATGACAAATCCAAAAACACCGTAAAATTCAATGGTATTACTGCCGAAGTTTCCAAGGCTACCACCACAGAACTTTCCGTTACCGTGCCGGAAGAGGCGTTAACGGGCCGGATCACGGTGAAGGTTGGCGACAGCACCGCCACGTCCCTCACCGACTTCAAGGTAAACCCAACAGCTCCTTCCATCACAAACATCAGCCCTACACATGGCAAACCGGGCATCGAGGTTACCATCACCGGCACCCGCTTTGCGAACGATAGCAAGGTGTATTTTGGAAGCGCACAGGCCACCGAAGTCACTTTTGTAAGTGCAACCAGCCTCAAAGCCAAAGTACCTGAAGCTGCATTGAACGGAAAGCTGAAGGTAACGGCCGGCAGCCTGGAAACGATCAGTGTACCTGACTTTTGGGTTAAACCTACCATTACCGGCTTTACACCTGCCAAAGCGAAAGAAGGAGAAGTGATTACCATTACGGGCACCAATTTCTCCGACGACAAAACACTCGACACAGTTTGGTTTGGCAATATCAAAACATCCGATATCGTAGAAGCCACCACTACCACTATTCGTGTAAAAGTGCCTTCCTTCAGCGGTAATGCAACCATCGCCGTGATGCTGAAAGACAGTACCCAAAGCCCTACCCCTTTTAGTATGTTGCCCAACATCACGTCTTATACACCTGGCTTCGGGGCCCGATCGACCCTCGTTACCATCAACGGCAAGAACTTTTCGTCGGATGCCACCGTAACGCTCAATGGCACAGTAGTACCCATTGAAGCTGGCCGTACTTCCACTTCCCTCCAATTCAAAGTTCCTGCAGATGGGATCGGAGGCAACATCGTGCTGAAACAAGCAGGCACCGATCACCTTATCGGCTCCTTCGAAGTAACCAATATCTGGGTACCCATTTCAGCAAAACACGGAGGTTATTATGTCGATGGCATGTCATTCGTTTACAACAACAAAATATACATAGGCCTTGGTCGAAATGGCAGCGGCAACCTGAACAATGGCTTTCAGATCTTTGACCCATCCACAAAGACATGGTCACCGGGCGCTACATTGCCAGGCTTTGTCAACGCAAGGGCATTGCCATCGTTTACCATGTTGAACAACAAAGTATACATCGGCCAGGGCAATGCCTCATCCGGTGCCCGCAATGACTGGTGGGAATATGACCCGTCTGTACCCGGCGATGCAGCCTGGATCAGCAAAACGTACTTCCCAGTTGCCGGCTATGGTGGCGTTGGGTTCACGATCAACAACAGGGTGTACAATGGGAACTTCTACCATGGATCGGGTATTTATGAATACATAACTGCCACCAACACCTGGTCATTGTCGGTAGCCCGCGACTATACCGTGCAGAGTGCCCTGTACAGTACTTATTTTGTGCTGAACAACAAGTGTTACATCGGGGGTGGTCTTACCTCAGGATTGGGTTATACCCAAAAAATGTACGTTTTTGATCCGGCAAACGCTTCACTGGGTGTTAAAGAACTTACCGGCGTAAGTATGCCATTCACAGTACAAAGCAGCGCCAGTACGTTCGTAATGAATGGTAAAGCCTATGCCCTTATGCAGGCGTATATGTATGAATTCGATCCTGCAGCCGCACCAGCTTCCGCCTGGAAAACAATTACCACCACGCCCGAAAGTATCCCTGAAAGCAGCGCTGCTGTCATAGGAGGCATTGCTTACTGCTGGGGTCCGGATGGCATCGTATATAAATACATTCCTAATCGATAATATATTCAATTCTTACATTTCAACGCAGGCGTCCCGGTATTCCGGGATGCCTGCGTTAATTTTATCAGCTAAAGAATATCTAACATGAAAAAGAGTATACTGACCGCAGCCCTTGCCGTAGTCATTCTATCGATGGGAAATAGTTGTCAATCGAAGAAAAAACCACCCGAAGACGAAGCCAAACAATGGCTGAAACAGTTTTACACCGATTATATTACAGCCTGCTCTAAAGGCGCCTCCAATGAGGAGATGGCTGTCATTGAAAAGAAGTATTGCACGGCCGCCCTTATCAAAGAGATCAAGTCCGATGAAGAAATGGATGTCAACCCTTACCTGAACGCACAGGACTGCGATACCAGTACCCTGAAGACCCTGCAGGTGGAAAAGGTACCGCAACAGAAAGATCAGTACAAGGTCTCGTACAAATGGTCGCCCGATGGAGTAGCAACAACCATTCATGTAACGCTGGTGCGGCAGCAGAACGAATACAAAATCAATAAGCTACAATAAATCTTTTAGCGTCCCGCCCCGCCAATTGGCAGGGCGGATGCCTGGGGCGCAATCGTTTGTTTCCCTTTCCTGGATTTTGCGCAACCGATTGGACAGCCTGGTCACCATATCCCCTGCCGTGTTATCGCTATCTTCATAGCGAACCATCATCAACGGCAATATGACAAAGACATCCGGCAACCGCAGCGCCATGATCATCATCGGGATCCTGTTCTTCGTATTCGGCTTTGTAACCTGGCTGAACGGCACCCTGATTCCTTTTCTTAAATTAACCTGTCAGCTGGAAACGGTAACGGAAGCGTTTTTCGTCACGTTTGCTTTTTACATGGCCTACTTCTTCCTGGCTATACCATCGGCCCGTATACTGCAAGGCACGGGGTTTAAAAACGGTATGGCACTCGGTCTGCTCATCATGGCTGCCGGATCACTGATATTTATACCAGCTGCGCAAACCAGGAACTTCGCCTTATTCCTGACCGGCTTATTTGTACAAGGTACCGGTCTGGCTCTGTTACAAACAGCCTCCAATCCCTATATCAGTATCATTGGGCCTATTGAAAGCGCCGCCCAGCGCATCAGCATCATGGGTATTTGTAACAAGGGAGCAGGAGCACTTAGTCCGCTCATTCTTGGCGCACTGATCCTGGGCAATGCCGGAGAGCTGGAGAAGAAAATAAACGAAACCACTGATGCAGCTGCCAAAGCAACCATGCTCGATGAGCTGGCAGGCCGTGTCATTGGCCCTTATATCGTGATGGCCGTTATACTGGCCATACTGGCATTCCTGGTAAGGAGAAGCAACCTGCCCAATATCGATACATCGAAGAGCAGCGAAGAGGCAGTGGCCACCGCAGATCAGCATAAGAGCATATTCCAGTTCCCGCATCTCTGGCTCGGCGTACTTTGTTTGTTCTTATACGTTGGTGTAGAGGTGATGGCAGGCGACGCGATCGGTGTATTTGGCAATGCCGCAGGCATCAGCCTCGATACGACACGCTATTTCACGACATTCACGCTCATCGCTATGTTGGTGGGTTATGTTATCGGCATCTTTACTATTCCAAAATATATCAGTCAGCAAAACGCTTTGAAGATATCGGCCCTTACAGGCATCGCATTCAGCCTCGGCATCTACCTCAGCAGCGGCTATGTAGCCATCGTATTTATTGCACTGCTGGGGTTATCCAACGCCTTGATGTGGCCTGCCATCTTTCCGCTGGCCATTAAAGGGCTGGGCCGGCATACACAGATGGGATCGGCCCTGCTGGTAATGGGCATTGCCGGAGGCGCGATCCTGCCACTGCTGTACGGCTTTTTGAAAGACAGCTGGCATATTCCCAATGCAACTGCCTTTACATTATGTACCCTCCCCTGCTACCTCTACATATGCTATTATGCAATTAAAGGGCATAAAGCGGGCGAAACGACCGGTCAGCTGGCAACGGCCTGATCCAAGACCATACGATCACCGTTAACATTGTCCTAATTATGGCCCGTTAAAACGCGCCATCCTCCAAATAGGCGGATGACAGCTATTGCTAAACGCCTAAAAGGAAATAAGTTTGTAGCACACCTAAACCGGAAAGCTACATGATCCGTTTCCAGTTAGCAATATTGCTGCTTTTATCCGTCAACCTCCAGGCCAGGCAGGCTGAACCTTTCGACACAACGCTGATCAACGCAAAGTCGAAACTGATTGGCTGGACGAGGATCGAAAACACCAGAGACAAAGTAAGCTTCATCCTCGACCAGCCCGAAGACATCAAAAAGGTAATGCCGCTCCTCACAAGTGGCCCCGAGGTCAACCTCCGGTTAACACACGAACCGTATTACATCAGCCTGGTTCAAAACAACCGGGAAATAAGGGTTTGGAAGGTCAACATCCCGGGCAACCGCATCATGAGTAACAACAACTGTTACTGGTTCGATGCCAGTATCATCTCCAAACTGGCCAAAGAAAATCCCTTCCGCTTCAAAAGCGAAAAGAAGATCTTCATCACCAATGGCGATGCCCAGGAATTCCTGCGGAAAGAATCGCTGAACCGCAATTTTCTGTTCGCCAGGATCCCGTCGGGTCTCTATGAAGGGATCTTTGACATACCGGTACCCCGCAACGTACAATACAAACATCCCGACACCATAGCCAATTATTTGCGAACGCAGATAGAAAGGATCGTGCCACAGGGCGC
Source organism: Paraflavitalea sp. CAU 1676 (assembly GCF_029223285.1). Taxonomy (GTDB): domain Bacteria; phylum Bacteroidota; class Bacteroidia; order Chitinophagales; family Chitinophagaceae; genus Paraflavitalea. The sequence continues at coordinate 597,092 of NZ_JARHUJ010000003.1, forward strand.
TTATGACTTTTACGATTTTCAGCGGTCGAGGGACCCCCAAAGCAAGATCCAATACATCATCACGATCTGCGGCAGCCGGGAACTTTTTGATAAACTCGACGCGGGCGACCTCACCAAAGAGAACTGGAAGTCGCTGACGGAGCCCTCCTATTTTTACTACCGTAAGTATTAAAGTTGCCGTATAGAGCACACCAGCCTGCACGAAGTGATGAGCCGATCATCCTGTGCCAACTGGCCTGCACCAGCTGCTACCAGCGCCGGCGATAAAGGCCTGTCATTCCCCATAGTCCCGCGATCATCGCTAGCGCCAGGGGTACAGCCAGGCACAGATACAGGGCAAAATACCTTGAATGGAACAGGTACCCTTTTTCTGTGCGCGCCAGGAACCAATAGCCCGCCGCCAAAATAAAGGCGGCAATCAGCCAGAGGCCCGGCACTACCACTTTCGCCATCGATCTACCGCAACGCAATAAAGCAACAGCCCATAAAGTGATCACCATACCCAATACGCCTGCCAGCAGACCGGAGAGCACCAGTTTTTTGTTGAGGTGATGTATGATGCTTGGATCAAAAGAATTGGGCACAGCCTGCAACTGCCGGTTCATGACATAGCAGCTAAAGCCGATCTGTCCCAGACAGGCTAGTAGAAAAGCGAACAGGAAAACCAGTACCAGTTTGTTCGAAGGATCAATGCCATGCCGGGAATACGTTTGCGCCATAGAGGTATTTGGAGCCATAATACAATGCTATAGGTGTCAGATTATTTGTCACCTGAAAACGAAGGTCATTGCTGCCTTATTTTGGCCCAGGATCAGCAATCGGCCTAACTGACTAATCTGATACACCAAAGCACATTAACAGCGGATCAACTGCCATGGAGCTAAACGCCTGTCATCGCTTTATTTCCCAAAGGCGGCTTTCACCTGGGCACGCACGGCTTTGTCCATTTTGTCGGCCGTAATACCATCGAGCTCGGCCACCACGCGGGTTTCCTTTTCAAACTGCATATGTAAAGGAGAACTGTTCAACTTCAGATCGGGAACATGCTCCTTGAATCGATACAACAGGACCTTTACTTTGGGCAGGTCTTTTTCGGTGATCGCATCACCGGGTATCCTTACATTGAAATCGAAACTCGGCAGAATGGAGATATGGTGGCCAGCGCGCGCCTTATCCTCGGGATGCGGAAAGCTTCGCTGCTCTCCAAAATCGGGCACAGAGGCTATGCTGAGACGTTGCTCGAGCAAGGTAGCTTCGTAGGTCAAACCACCTTGCACAATCCCCTCTTCGCGCAGTAGTTCGCTATCAACCCTTTTGCATGCCTCAACAGTCATTTCCCCATTTTGCACATGCATCCGGAATACCAGGTAGAAATCACCGGCCGTTTTGCGCGTCGCTTTCGGCTTCATGTCGCCCACAGGCGGCGACATCTTTACTTTCTCTTTGGGATCGAAAGCGCCCATCGCCTTGCCCGCCTGGATGTCTTTTTTGGTAGCCTTCGCATCACCCTCTTTCGCAGCACCCATTATCAACGCATTTTTAGCTTGCTTTGGCAAGGGCGCAGCTTGCTTACTGTCGACCGCCTCCATGCGGGGCAGCTTACTATTTTCAATCACCGGATCGGTAGCCTGGGCATCCATGGCCTTGCCAAAAATGCCTTTCGTTGATTTACGTGTCATAGCTTACCTCAATTATTTTTACCAGTTCCTACCATGACGGTAGTTGTGGATCCATTTAAAATAAAGTTTCTGCAGGCTGAGGGTGGGCGTGGCTTTGATCATGCCAAACCAGTTCGTGTTGTGCACAAACAGGTCACGTTTACCGGCGGCTCCCTCAAAGTTACACGGAATAAAGCGGTCTACCCGGCCGAGGTTCCACTCCCCTACCCAGTCCTCTTTCCAGGCGCACGAAAGCGTAGTTCCGTTCGAAGCCATCGTACCCAGGTATTCCGTGCTCCAATCCAGGCAATTGAAGACGAACAGATCTTCCCGGCTATCACCCTTGATGTTGCATACATAATGCTGATCGTTGCGCCGCATTTGCCAGCCTGGTGCATTGCCATCGTAACGGCGCACCATCGACAAAGCCGTACCCGACGAGCTCAGCATGCCCAAATAGGCCATCACCCAGTTCTCGCCATTGAACAAATAGATATCTTTTTTTCCATCGCCGTTAAAATCGGCCACATAGAACTTATCACCTTTTGTCATTTGCCAGCCCGGCAGGTTTTGATCATACCGTTTCACCATACGATAAGCAGTACCGGTACTTTGCAACATACCCAGGTAAGGAAAGGCCCAGTTATCGCCATTAAAAACGAAGAGGTCCTCTTTACCATCACCATTGAAGTCGCCCACATAGAACTTGTCCCCCTTTGTCATTTGCCAGCCCGGCAGGTTTTGATCGTACCGTTTCACCAACGAAAAGCCGGTGCCAGACGAGCGCAGCATGCCGAGGTAGGGAAACACCCAGCTAGTGCCATTGAAAACGATCAGGTCCTTTTTACCATCGCCGTTGAAGTCGGCTACGAAGAACTGGTCGTCTTTTTTGAAATCCCACCCAGGCATTGAATTATCGTAACGGGCAATAAGCCTTAATCCATTGTTGCCATCGTCGGCGAGTAAACCGAGGTATTCCATCACCCAATCGGTGCCATTGAATACAGCCACCTCATCTTTGCCATCGCCATTGAAATCACCAATATAAAAACGGTCGTTGGGCTGAAACTGCCACGAGCCGGGCACGCGTTCTACCGTACTGAACACCACATCCAGCTGCGTACCATTACTGCGATAGATCATGATGGAATTGCCATTGTGCACCAGCAGGTCCGATTTGCCATCGCCATTAAAATCACCCGCATAACATTTCAGGAAATTGCGCCCCGTATAAGTGTGCATCCTGTTTTTCATTTCGGTATAACACACCGGGCAAAACTCCGGCGTATTGCCCCGCATGCGGCAATTGATCACCGGGCGGTACATGCCAGTACTGTTCGTACCCCCGCCTTCAAACAAACCGGCGTCGTGTGCATCACTCCAGCCGGGCGGCTTTACGCCGCCGGTATAACCCGCACAGTTACCTGTACCGGTAGGGACCGGGGTTGCCGGAGCTACGAATTTTTTCCACTTGAGTGTATTGCGATTGGTATTGGTGGTCAGGTTCGCCACGCCTGGCTCGGGGCCCGAGTAAACACGAGAAGTACAATATTCATCGGCCAGGCCTCCGGTGCCGTGGCCAAACTCATGCGCCAGCACCGGCCAGGTCACCCCACGGGGTATGATTTGAAAACCACCACCACCACAGCCGCCATAGTTGGGGTTGTTGAGAATAACAACCACCAGGTCATAGTCCGGTACCCAGGTGGTCAGCGCAGCATTTACCAGCGTACCCGTTGTCGCCGTACCTTCCAGCCAGCAATGCGCCCACGATCCGCTGAAAATATACTTCAGGGCCGTATCGCGCAGCGTGGTACTAATGATCGTATCATCCGAAGCATCGTCGGGCGTACCATGCTCATCATATTGCCGCGTGCTCACCCCCGAGTCATTGGAAATGAGGTTGACGCGGAATACATTGAAAGCCTGCTTGTCTTCGTAAAAATAATCGTGACCGAAAACCCCATCCATCAGCAAGGATTGAACCGTGTCATTGTACAGGGTTTGATCAGCCGCTGCAAACCCATCGCCGAGGATAGCGATATTCAGCTTGGTACCAACCGGTCCAGCTTTTTGGATCTGAGTTACACTGTCTGGCATAAATACAAGTTGTATCCCGGCGATCGCGCATACGTAGACGGATGCCCGGGAGGGTTAAATAATAAGTGTCTTGTAAGCGCAGGGATCCTAAGGAATGAAAATGCAATGCGATAACTAATCAGCAGGCCAGGTAGAGTTTCGGGATTATCTGGTAGGATTCATCAATGGCGTGATACATTAACGTAAGCAAGGTAACATGATCCAGGAGGTAAAACAATACCACTTTAGTAGTACGAAGCGCCGGCAGGTACGATGCCGGCGGGATAAAAGTTGAGCCCTCCGCCTTCCGCAATAGAAAAAGCCGGTCACACAGGACCGGCTTGCATGCAGCGATTGTTGTTTAAATTATTTTATCAGAACGCCATTGAGCAGCAGGCCATCACCTGCAGGCATATCGAACTTGAGCAGTTTGCTGATCAGCGGTGCAATATCGACCAGCCCCATACGAGGTACCACAGCGCCTTTCCTGATATTCTTGCCAAAGGCAACAAAACCCGTCTGTATCTCTTTGAAATCGGGAAAGAAACCATGCGTGCCGCCTTTGCCGGCACGGATCAGTTCGCCGGTAGCTGCACCACTAAAGGTATAACCCTGCTGGCCTGCCAGGGCAAAAGCCGCAGAGCCATCGGCGCCTACAGCGTCCAGTTCTTCGCGCGATTTAATGATAAAGGTATTCCGTTGTGCAGCCGGCAACCCATTCAGCAACTGCAATACTTTTTCTTTGGTTTGCTTGTCATTCTTGTCTCTTAGTTGCAGGAAGGCTGCACCACCCGATTGATGAAAATAGGCCTTCCAGTTCTCCGGCTTCTGCGGATCGTACAAACCCGCCTTCGCCAGCAGTACATTCGGTGCAATGGCATCATGGATGTCAACAAAACCATGATCGCCGGTAACGATGAAAGTCGTTTTATCGGCAATGCCTGCTTTCTGTACCGCTTCGCGGATGGTTTTGATAGCCCGGTCTACGCCTGCGATTGCCGCCCTTACCTTATCGCCATCACGCCCCTGCTCATGCTCGAAGTGATCGACCGTTACCAGGTGCACCGCCAATAGGGAAGGCTTATACTGGCGGATGAGATAAGCGCTCATGCGGGCCAGGTTTTCATCGATGCCCAGGTAGTCGCCATTGAAGTCCAACTCATCCAGTTTACCGGTGGCTTTTTGCTCCAGCTCCTCAAACAAACCGGGCGGATTGGCATGCTCCTGCAAGGCTTTAGCCATCGTACGCTCCTGCCCTTTTTCCTTGGGCAAATACCAATACTCGGGAATATTATAAGTAGCCGGGCCACCTACCGATACGGGCCAGAATACGGAAGCCGTCTTCAATCCTTTCTCTTTGGCTACACTGAACAGCGTGGGCACTTTGATGTTCTCATATTGCCAGATCCAGTTGCCGGTAACACCCAGCGGTTCCGAAGGCGTGTTGTAATAGATGCCATGTTTCAAGGGCTTCACGCCAGAGATCATGGTCGTATGCGAAGGATAGGTAACAGTTGGGAAAACGCCATCCACCCCATCGGCATAAGCGCCTTCTTCCATCACCTGGCGCAGGTGCACCATATTCCACGAAGCATCTTTGTAAAATTCAGGACGAAGACCATCTATGCTGATCAGGATCACATGCTGATCCTGGGCACGGAGCGTGAGCTGGCCCAGGGCAAGCGCAGCAGCAAGGACAAGAGTTTTGTTCATAGTAGTAAGTGTCAGATTGAGTTTTATTCCATAAACCGGGCGCGAATGTACAGGTTAAGGCAGCTGTACGACGCCCCGCAATATGAACTTTACGTTAAGCCCATCAAACTTCTTCATTCAACTTCGACGTCTGCTTCGTATCTTTCATCAGCACGTACACCAACAGCGAAACGCCGATGCAAGCGGTGATATACCAGTAAAACCACGACTCATGCCCACTATCCTTCAACCACAACGCTACATACTCAGCGCTGCCGCCAAAGATGGCCACTGTCAACGCATAAGGCAGGCCAACACCCAGCGCACGCACTTCGGCCGGAAACAGTTCGGCCTTGACCACCGCATTGATACTCGTATAGCCGCTCACGATCAAAAGCGCAGCCATTAGCAACAGGAAGGCAGCGAACAAGGAAGTCGTGGCGCTCAGAGCCGTCAGCAAAGGCACCGTACACAACACGCCCAACACACCAAAGGAGATCAGCAAAGGCCGCCGGCCGATTCGATCGCTCAGTGATCCCAGAAAAGGCTGGAGCAAGGCAAACAACAACAGCGAGATAAATGACAACATGGTACTTTGCTCCTTACTAAGGTGCACCGTGTTCACCAGGAACTTTTGCATGTAGGTGGTGTACGTATAGAAAGCGAGGGTGCCGCCCAGCGTAAGCCCTACAACGGTCAATACAGCCCGCGGATGCTTCAGCAATTCTTTTACCGACCCCTTCTTAACGGATTGATTCGCTTCAGCGATTTCGAATGAAGGCGTTTCCTGCAGACTGCTGCGCAGGTACAGGGCCACTACCGACAGGATGGCGCCGATCACAAAGGGAATGCGCCAGCCCCAGGCATGCAATTGCTCGCTCGTGAGCAGCTTCTGTAAAATGAGTTGGATACCCAAAGCGATCAGCTGACCGCCGATCAGGGTCACGTATTGAAAACTGGAATAAAAACCTCGCCGGTTGCGGGTGGCCATTTCACTGAGGTAAGTAGCCGACACCCCGTACTCGCCGCCCACACTGAGCCCTTGCAGCAACCGCGCCAGCAATAAGATCACCGGAGCCAGGATGCCTATGCTGGCATACGTGGGTGTACAGGCTATGAGCAGGGAGCCCAGCGACATCAGCAATACCGACCAGGTCATGGAGATCTTCCGTCCGCGTTTATCGGCGAGATAGCCAAAGAGCCAACCCCCGATGGGGCGCATTAAAAAACCCAACGCAAACACACCCGCCGTATTCAGCAGCTGCGCTGTGGCATTGCCTTTGGGAAAGAAAGACCCTGAAAAATACAGGGCAAAGGCAGCATAAGCATACCAGTCGTACCATTCCACCAGGTTACCGATAGAGCCGCCAATGATCGCTTTCAGTCTTGTCAGGGAGATCTTTTCAGTGGGTTGCGCCATAAGTCTTCAAAAATAACCCCTGGGCGCAACAACACAAAGGGGCTCCTGGTAAAAACCAGGAGCCCGCCTTAACCTATACTTGTACATAAGAAAAACCTGGTTGAATACAGCTCCACACGTTCACGCCACCCGCAAAATCCTGCAAAGACAAGCGTGCATCATCAGTGATGGAAACCGCCGCCCTCGGCCTGGTTCAAAGGTGAAGTGACCGGATGCTTTTCAAAATGGTCCACACAACGCTTGTAATCCTCGATCAGCATATCGGCCATATCACGGCTAAACCCATGACGGATCAATACTCTTTGCACCACGATATTACTCGCTGAGCCCGTTAAAGGATAAGAAGCGATCTGCCATCCGCGCGAGCGGATCTTATCGGTAATATCATATAAACTAAAAGGATGATCGCCTTGCTTCAACGTCCAGCAGGCGCCGGGCAAACCGCCCCGCCCGTTATACAGGATATCGAAATGCCCCATTTGCGAAATGGCATCGGCGATGTAGGCCGCGTGATCGAGGCAGGCCTGCTGGATCTTCGCATATCCTTCCTTGCCATGCCGCAACAGGTTGTAGTATTGCGCTACGATCTGCCCACCAGGCCGTGAAAAATTAAGCGCAAAGGTGGGCATATCGCCGCCGAGGTAATTCACCCTGAAAACCAGTTCCTCCGGCAGGTCGTGCTTCTCACGCCAAACCACCCACCCAACACCCAGCGGACTCAATCCATATTTATGCCCCGAACAGTTGATCGACTTCACACGGGGTATCCTGAAATCCCACACCAGGTTGGGATCCACAAAAGGAGCAATGAAACCGCCACTGGCAGCATCCACATGAATAGGTATATCCAGTCCTTTTTCCTGCTGCAGTTTATCCAGCGCATCGGCAATGGCTTTCACCGGCTCATAGGTAAGCGTAAACGTGAGGCCGAAGGTGGGCACTACACCAATGGTATTTTCGTCTGCCAGTTCCAAAACCTTTTCGGGTGTTAGCTCCAGCCTGCCATGCTCCATCCCTACTTCGCGCAACTCAACATCGAAATAGCGGGCAAACTTATGCCAGCATACCTGCACGGCGCCGCAGATCAGGTTGGGCTTATCGACCGGCTTGCCTTCTTTCAATCTTTTCAGGCGCCAGCGCCATTTCATGGCGAGGCCGCCCAGCATGGCCGCCTCACTGGAACCGGTGGTGCTGCAGCCGATCGTTTCGGCACTTTCGGGCGAGTTCCACAAGTCGGCGAGTATATGCACGCAACGGTTCTCGATCTCGGCCGTCTGCGGATATTCGTCTTTATCGATCATGTTCTTGTCGAGGCATTCATCCATTAGCTAGTGTACGTACTCGTCGAGCCAGGTCTGACAAAAAGTGGCCAGGTTCATGCGCGAATTGCCATCCAGCATCAACTCATCATGCACGAGGTGATAAATGGTTCGCATATCCTGCGCATCATCGGGCATGGTGTATTTGGGAATGCTGTGGGTCGAGCTGTCCATCGCATACATACCGATCACCAGGCGGCTGGCATCCTTTTTCTTTGTGTAAAGAGACATGTGCAAACATTTAGTGAGTAGAATAGAAACGATCACCTTGGGATGGAAGCAGCAGGAAGCATTGTCTTACGCAGCGGGAGAATATCAATAGTCGATAGTTGAAAGTTACACCCAATGTCATTCACAAATAATTCCAAGTTGCTCAATATTCTAAAAACTGAACGGGCACCGTTTTCATCTACAGAAAATAGAGTAACTTGATGCATCCCCGCCGAGTCATCACCAAACAGCGCGATCGATGAACAGGCTTTACATGACCATACTGCTGCTCTTCACCTGCAATACATTATTGGCCCAGGAGCAGCCACCGGAAAAAGAAAAAGGCAAAGGCATTACCCGCAACGATATCGAAAGTGGCTCCTACGAAGGGTTGGTGTTTACCGATGTGCGGGGCATCCGGCTTCGCTTTAACGGATTTGTCCAGGCCGACTTCATCCACGACTTCAACGACATGGCCAATAAGTATGGGTTTCAACCGTCCACCATAACAGTACCAACACTGCATGATGCGAATACGGTGTTCAGCTATCGCCAGTCGCGATTTGCCTTCACGGCGTTGGGCCCCGTAGATCGCCGGGGACGCTTTTTAAAAGCAGTACTTGAATTTGACCTGTGGGGCAACAATACCGGTAACCCGCGCCTCCGCCATGCCTATATCGAGCATGGCAAGTGGATACTGGGACAAACCTTTAGTAACTTTATGAATGCGAATATCTGGCCCAATATCGTCGACTTCTGGGGGCCTAACGCGATCATTTCAATACGGCAGCCGCAGCTACGCTTCACCCAAAAATTGCCGAAGCAATACACGTTGTCAGTTTCAGTAGAGCAGCCTGGCAGCGATATCATACTGCCGCTCACCTGGGAAAAAAGAACAGTGTATCCGGATGTAACGGCAGCCCTGCAGAAAAACTTCGGACAGGAAGTTGCCAGCCACCTTCGCCTGGCTGCACTATTGCATCCTATTGATTACAAAAACGGCCAGGCTGTCAAGAAGACAAGCTTCGGGTATGCCGGCAGTTTTTCCGGCAGCATCGCCCTGCACGGCAAAGACGATATTCGCTTCCAGGTAAATTATGGAAAGGGATTCTCAAAATTCAACGAAGGGATCAGCGGCCAGGGATACGATGCCTACGCAAAAGACCTCAGCATAGAACCGCTGGAGATGCTCAACTACTGGGCATACTACGACCGTTACTGGAATGATAAATGGGGATCGGCCATCGGATGGAGCAGCATCCGGTTATTCAATACCGGCAGCATGGGCAACGCGGCCCTGCGTTATTCCAGCTACACCTCCTTCAACACCACTTATTATTTTACCCGCTATTTCAAGCTCGCCGGGGAAGTACTGTATGGTGAAAGAAAGATCAATACGGGCGAGCGGGGTAACAATGTGCGGTTACAATTCACCGGTTTTATCCGGTTCTAAACCGGGCAATTTCAGAGTACATTAAACGCTTACCCCTTTCACAACAGACTTGATGAAATCTTCCACACCCCCAAAGAGGATCTGACCACCGATACAAAGCAGGATAAACGCAAAGATCTTCATGATCACCTTGCGCATCTGGAGCGACAGGCGGCCCAGCACATAGTCTGTACTGCCGTAGCAGACATACACAGTGATCGCGATGAGCACGATGGCGGTAATGGCGCCGGCAAATTGCAGTACGCTGTTGGTGCTGTTGCCCCGGTGCACCAGCGATTCGGCACTGATGGTAAGCGCCACAGAGATGGTACCGGGGCCTACCGTAAAAGGGAAAGTGAAAGGATAGAACAACTTGCTTTTGTAAGCCTCGAAACCCCGGATGCTGTTGGCCAGCTTCATCTTCTCGTCGCTGTCGTTGGAATCATCATCCTTGGTCAGCGAACGCCAGCCCATCGCCAGGATCACCATGCCCCCGCATATTTTAACGATGGGAACGGTAATACCAAACAGCTTCAGGATATAGATGCCTCCCAGCAGCACCACGATGAGCATGATACAGGCATTAAGGGCGATCTTGCGGGCCATCAGACGCCGCTCGCGCCCATCGGCGCCGGGCGTGATATTATAGAACAATACCCCCGACCCGATCGGATTAATTACATGAAACAACGCTACATAAGTAAGCGGAATGATGCTGGCAAAATATTCCAGCTGCGCGATAAAGTTTTCGGGCATGGCCCAAACCTACCAAAAATGCAGTAACCGGCAAGCAGTTGTCTCAAAAAACAACCAGGTTGAACAGTAACCTTCCAACGCCTCACCGAAAAGCACCATTCGCAAGGTAGACTTGAAAAAACCAGGCCGGTAAACTAAATTCGGGATATGAGGAAGCCGATCCTTTTATGTTGCTGGCTGCTTGCAGCAACCTGGCCGGTTGGTGCACAAAATAACTTGTGGGCCACCTTCGAACAATTTGGACAAAAGGAGGGCTACCAAAACTACAGCAGTCCGGGTAAGATCACCCGCGATAAGGAAGGGCTGCTTTGGATCGGCAGCGACAACGGACTCTATAGTTTCGACGGCACCCACTTTACCAATTACCGGCATATTGCCGGTAACGACAGCAGCCTCCCCCGCAATGTGGTGTCTTTTAACTACCAGGACAAACAGGGCCAGTACTGGACAGCACTGCCCAACGCGGGTTTGTACCGGTTCAATCCAATCACCCGCGCATTCCGCCGATTTACCTATCAGGGAATAGAGCAGTTCAACATCCACCAGCAAAGAATATACGACATCTACGAGGAGGGCGAAAAACTATGGTTCATACTGCCCGGTTATGGATTGGCCTGCTGGGATCGCACAACGGCCACGATGAAGCACTACCCGAACCGGATGGCCGGCAGCGGCGCCACCTATTATTCGACATCGTGGATAACCACTATGGTCAAAAGCAAAACGGATAATACCTATTGGATAGGCAGCAACGATGGCCTGTTGCAATTTGATCCCGCAACCGGTAGCTGGCAGACCTTTCGCCCCGACCCGCTATCTACCATCGATGGCAGAAACATGGGTAGTATCTTCAACCAGCTTTACCTGGAAGCCGACGGAACCCTTTGGTGCGGCAGCTGGGGCCGGGGACTGCTACGATTCAACACCCGTGAAAAAAAGTTCACCGCCTCGTATACCTGGAAACAAGGCATTGCAGGTTCGCGAAATATCTGTAGTGGTCTTTGGAAGGCCAACGAACACCAGCTATGGGTTTGTACGCTCGATTACGGATTGTTATTGTTCGACAAACGTTCCGCATCCTTTCGCAAAACCAGGAGCATCGAAAAACCTGATGGTGCATTGGCCGTCAACAGCAGCTACCCAACGTCTCCTTACAATATGTGGGTGGTGGATAACAAAAATCTGTACAGGATCAATGTCGATACCACCCGGTTCCGTTGGTACCAGGTCATAGATCAGGCAAGTCAGCCCACGACACCTGGTGGCATCTACAATTTCATACGCCAGGGCTACAAGGTATATACCGGCGCATTCTATGATGGCCACTTTGGCTATTATGACCTGCAGCAACAGCGGTTTGTAAAGCGGCAGTTAAGCACAACACGCGACAACGAGGCCCCTTTGCACCTTTCCCAGGATCGTCAGGGCATAATCTGGGTATGTACCCAACAGGGCACTTATTGGTACGATCCATACCAGGAGCGGCTGTTGACGCCTCCCCTTATCGATAGCAGCGACCAGTATTTCCGCTCACACGGGCGAAGATCGCTCCACGCCCGCAATGGCAGCCACTGGCTCGCTACCAACAAAGGTTTACTGTACTATGATCCCGTAAAACGAACAACCACCGTATTCGATTCCCTGCAACCTCCCCGCCATCGCATCCGCTCACAGTGGGTTTATGAATTATACGAAGATTCGAAAGGAAGGATTTGGATCGGCACCCTCACTGAAGGTGTTTTCTGCTATTTACCGCAACAGGATACACTCATCAATATCCGGCAGCCCAACTTGCCCAGTGAAAAATGTATTGCCGTGCGCGAAGACAAAGCGGGCAATATCCTCTATATACTGGAATCAACAGGACTGGTAGTGCTCGAACAGCCATTTACCGCTCAGCAACGGTCCTATTTATACAACAGCAGCAACGACCTGCCCACCGATTACATCAACAGTATCCATATCGATACTAAAGGCAGGGTATGGTTAAACACCGCCAATGGGCTCGTCCTGTTCAACCCAGCCACCCGATCGCATATAGCCTTCCGCCGGCAGGACGGGCTATGGGACAATGCCATCGACTCCCGGCTGTACCAGGATAGCAGCGGATTGATGTACATAGGATTCAATTATGGATACCAGACCTTCCATCCCGATACATTGTTGAAGCACACCGATCAGCCATTCTATGTGCGCCTGAGCTCGCTGGAGATCGACGGGCAGCAGCAGGCCCTGCATGCGGCCTACAACAACGGCATTACCCTGGCCCCTACCCAAAACAACATCAGTTTTTCGTTTGCAGCAATAAGCCCTTCGCTAACGGGACAATACAAGTATGCTTACCTGCTCGAAGGGGTCGACAAAGACTGGAACCAAACGGGCAGTGCCACCACCGGCCAGTACAGCTACCTGCCCCCTGGGAATTACCGGTTGCGCATCAGGGCGGCTGGCAACAACGAAGCATGGTCGGTCAATGAATGGCAAATGCCTTTCGTCGTGCTGCCTGCCTGGTACCAGACTACCTGGTTCAGGATACTGGCAGCAGCCTTATTGGCAGGCCTGGTGTATGCCTTGTTCCGCTACCGTCTTAAAAAAGTACGCCTGGAAGCGGCACTCACAGAAAATTACCACAAACGCATCAAGGAACTCGAAATACGATCACTGCGGGCACAGATGAATCCGCATTTCATCTTCAACAGCCTTAGCAGCATCAACCGCTACATCGTGAAGAGCGATCATAAGATGGCATCCAACTACCTCACCCGGTTTTCGCGGCTCATCCGGCAAATACTGGACAATTCTGCTGCAGACAGCATCAGCCTGGAAACCGAACTGGAAACCCTCGAACTGTATATTGAAATGGAAAAGCTCCGCTTTGATGAGGCATTCACCTACGAGATCATTGTCGACGAACGGATACATGCCGCCGACACCTTTATACCGCCCATGCTCCTGCAACCCTATGTGGAAAATGCCATCTGGCATGGGCTCCTGCACCGGGAAGACGGGCACGGGAAACTAACGATCCGCCTGTTGCACAAGTCCGACGCCCTGCTCGAAGCACAGATCGAAGACAATGGCGTGGGTCGTCAAAAGGCCATGGAAATGAAGAGCCGCGAAGCCATCCGCACCAAATCCTATGGCATGCAATTGAGCCAGGACAGGCTACAGCTACTCGGCCAGCAAAAGGATAGCGCATCGGTCGTGATCGATGACCTCACGGATGCCGCTGGCAAGCCCGGCGGTACCCGGGTAATTTTGTATATTCCTATTCAAAACATCACCGCGTAAACCGGCAGCCATGAACGAGATCAAAGCAGTATTGGTAGATGATGAAAAGAATACCCTCGAATTGCTCGAGTGGCAGCTGCAAACCTATTGTCCGCAGGTGAAGGCCGTAGCGCTTTGCACCAACGCCGATGACGGCATTGCGGCCATCCGCACACACGATCCCCAATTGGTATTCCTCGATATCGAAATGCCCCGCAAGAATGGGTTCGAGCTCCTCTTGTCGTTTCCCGAGCCCAACTTCGAAGTCATCTTTACCACGGCCTACAACCAATTTGCCCTGAAGGCCTTCAAGTTTGCAGCACTCGATTACCTGCTGAAGCCGGTTGATGCCGACGACCTGATGGTGGCGGTGACACGCTATGAGAAACACCGCCGCAATATCGACTTCCGTACACAGCTCGATATATTATTACAGCAATACCAGCAACCGAGAGCACTTCCCGGCAAGATCCCCCTGGCTACCCAGGAAGGCATCCTCTTCGCCGATCCCCATCAGATCGTGCATTGCGAAGCTTCCAGCAACTATTGCGTGGTGCACTTTGCAGATAAAACAAAGCTGATCCTTTCCAGGCCACTGAAAGAAATGGAAGACCTTTTATTGCCCTTTAACTTCCTGCGCGTACATCACTCCCACCTCATCAACCTCAGCCATGTAAAACGGTATGTAAAGGCCGATGGCGGCTTTATCGAAATGAGCACCGGCGATCAGGTCACCATCTCCCGTCAGCGACGCGAAATGATCGTTGAGATACTGATGAAGAAACTTTAAAGGATCAGCCACCGACACGAGCGCCGATTCAGCGCTGGCGGCAACCTGCCGCCAACACCAGCCCCGGTACTACCACAAGCCCGCCTCTCCTTGCCGCCCGTCACGCCCGCATTGCCAATCGCTCGTTGGCGCCCGCCAACCGCTCATCCGGCCGGGAATCGCCTCCCGGGTGCTATAACTTGGTACAAAACCCTCCACATGCCATCCTCCACCAAAGCCCGCCTGTTCACCGGCGCCATGGCCGCATTACTCATCGTAACCCTGGTACAGTGGAATCCTCAACCCGTACCGACTTACACCGGCAACCAGGAATGGCTCAACGTTCGCAGCAGGTACGCCGTTCGCTGTCTGCCACCCGCTTATGTACCGGAAGATTTTCTGCAAAAGCCTATCTCTTTAAAGAAAGGGATCGGACAGGTTAGCTATCCCATACAAACAACTTCTCCTAAGGCCCAGATCTTCTTCAACCAGGGTATGACCTACCTCTACAACTTCGAATGGGTGCAGGCGGCGCGGTCCTTCTTCGAAGCAAAACGATTTGACTCTACCTCGGCCATGATCAGCTTTGGACTCGCCAACGCTTATGCCAACATGATTGATAGTAACGAGGCAAGAAGGTTTGGTCAATTGGCACTGCAACAAAGCAAGACGCCCTATGAAGGATCAATAACCCGCCTTCATGCCACCATGCTCGCGCCGGCACACGACCCGTCGACAGCCACCGCCAATAAACTATTAGCATACCGCCAGATCGATTCGTTGGTAGCAGCAAACGCCCACAATGCCGAAGCCTGGATGTTTGCCGGCAACTGTTATGCAGAGCTCAAATGGAAAGAAGGAGAAACAGAACAGGAGCATTACAAACAGGCAGGCACCTACTTTCACAAAGCCCTCGATATACTACCCAAACATTTCGGGGCCTGGCACTTGCTGATACACATCAACGAAGGATTGTCCAACTTCGGGGCTTGCCTCACCTATGGCAACCTATACACGCAGGCAGCGCCCGAAATACCCCACGCATGGCATATGTATGCCCACGACCTGATGAAGACTGGACGAGTCGATGAAGCCATCGAAAAATTCAACCATGCATTTCTGCTCGAACAGAAGAAGTATAAAGAAGAACAAATGCCCACGCACTATGACTGGCACCATACACACAACCTCGAACTGCTGGCATACAGTCACCAGTACAAAGGGCAACTTGCCAAAGCAGAGGCCATCTTTGCCAAACTCGACACCATCAAAGCTTTTTCCGTCCAGGCTACCGGCCAGATCAGGAAAGGATACCCCGAATACCTGTTGCAGAACGGACGCTATCTCGATGCAGTACGTATTGCACAGACCATGAAAGGCAGTCAGTATTCGGCAGGCATAGCCTATTCGCTGGCGGGATTGGGCTACCTCCTCGCGAAAGACACAGCAAACGCACGCCACGAAGCGACGCTATACGGGAAGCGGCTGGATTCCGTATTGCTGCAAAGGCTAAAAGAAGGATACACAAAGGAAGAAGCAGTAAGAATGCAATCGATCGGCAGGGGCTTATTAACACTGGTGGAGTCCGGTATCTCATTGCAGGCCGATCCGGAAAACAGCGGGCTACGGCAACAATTCACGAAAGTACAAACGGCCATGTTGAAACAAACGGGGCCCGACGCCTGGATAGCTGCTTTGTATTTTCTGCAGCTCGTTACCAATATCACCTGGTCGGGCGGCAATATGGAACTCGCCGAAACCAGCGCCCGCACCATGTTGCAGCACGATCCCAATTACGGCGGTGGCCATTGGTGGCTCGCGAAGATCCTGCATCGGCAAGGAAAGCTGGTTGAGGCCAATGCCGAACTGGATAAAGCCAGGAAAGCTTATGAAGACGCAGATCCGGCATTCTTACGAACTTTGACACTGTAAAGCATCCCGCCACAGCAATCCGCGCCCATACGTTCTGCCCTATACCCAACAATTAAACCAACCACCATGCGCAAGCCCAATCATTTTGCCGGCATTTTCCTGCTATCGCTGGCCACCTTGTTACTGGAACTTTCGCTTACCCGTGTAATGAGTGTTTCCCTCTGGTACCATTTTGGTTTTCTGGTGATATCGACAGCGCTGCTGGGCTTTGGCACGGCAGGCGTGGTATTGGCCTGCTGGCGAAACTTGCTCGAAAAAGCGAACCTCGATCAGGCACTTGCCTGGCTCTCGTTGTTGTTCGGGTTGGTGACGATCGGCTCGTATTGGCTATTGCAGCAGCTGCCCTTCAATCCCTTTTCCATCGCAACCGATCCCAGGCAATGGTGGATCATGTTGCTTTACTATATTATCATCGCGGCACCTTTCTTCGTTTCGGGCCTGGCTTTATCCTTACTGTTTACCCGTTCATCGCAACACATGAGCCGGTTATATGCCTGGGACCTGGCGGGTGCCGCCATGGGATGCCTGCTCATCGCCTGGGTGATGCCCTCACTGGGTGGCAGCGGATCGGTGGTGATGGCGGCGGCACTGGGCACTACTGCGACCTTCTTTTTCTGCAGCCAAAACATACTGCGCTTTTCCGGACTCGCCCTGTTCCTCCTCCTCGCCACCCTGGCCACATTGGCCGACCGCTGGCTGCCCATCAAGATCACTGAAAATAAAAGACCCGCTACTTTTAAGGCGAAGCCAATACTTACCCAATGGAATACCTTTTCCTTTATTGAACTCTTCGAGCGAAAGGCCGATTCCGCCACCGGGAACCTGGCATTGAGACGGTTTATGATCGACGGAGGCACCGCGGCAACGGGAATGGTGCAACTCTCGCCCGATGTTAGAAGCTATTTGGAAGCACATCCCCACGACTCTGTGTACGAAACCAGTGCAGCCTACGTACAATTGAATCACCCGGCAGTATTGAATATCGGCAGCGGGGCCGGACAGGAAGTACTCGACGCCCTGCACCACAAAGCCCGCCGGGTGGTATCCGTAGAGATCAACCCCATCATTAACCATACAGTCAAAGAGAGCATGAATGAGTTCTGGGGCAACCTGTTTCGCCAGCCGGGAGTTGAGCTCGTTACAGAAGAAGGCAGGAGTTATATCAACCGAAGCCGCGATCAGTTCGACGTGATCCTCTCTTCGCATACCATCAGCAATGCTGCAGTAGCTTCAGGGGCACTAAGCCTCGCCGAAAATTATGTGCTCACCAAAGAAGCATTTAATGCCTACTACAACCACCTCTCCGATACTGGTGTGATCTTTTTTTCCCGTCCCGAATCACAGTTGCCCCGATTGGTAACAACAGCGCGGGAAGTACTGGCCGACCATGACGTGGCCGATTTCTCCCGGCACTTTTACCTCTATAGATTGCCGCCGCCCAAAAACCAGCACAACCGGTCCTTCGTGGCCTGTTTCATGATGCGTAAGTCGCCCTTTACCAAAGAGCAGATAGACCTGATCGATAGCCAGGTGCTAACCCGCCATACATTCACCGATTCCATTTGGCAGCCTGTTCAAAAGCTATATGCCCCTTATGCCGGAAGGATCCCCAATGTATACGACACCATATTGACCACCCCCGACCTGAAAGCATTTTATGCCGGCTATGCAGCACAGGTAGCCCCGGCTACCGACGACAAACCCTTCTTCAACCAACACGCACGCTGGTCGGATATTGGCATACGCACGATCCGCGACGTGTTTTCACAAGATGATCCCACCGCCGCGAGATTGGCCCTCGAAAACAAACCGGTAGCAGAAGTAACCCTTACGATCATCCTGGTGCAGTCGATACTGCTGGCCACCATCCTCATCTTGTTTCCGCTGTATCGCTTCAACAGATCGGGCGTAATATTTGCCGGCCGCTGGCGCTACCTGGGTTATTTCGCCATGCTGGGCCTGGGTTTCATCATGATAGAAATATCCTTTATCCAACGGTTCACACTCTACCTCGGACAGCCGGTGTATACACTGGCTGTCATTATAGCGGGCTTGCTGCTGTTTACCGGGATAGGTTCCTGGCTTACGGAAAAGCTGGCGATATCGCCGGCATCCCTCACCAAACGCTGGATACCGGTATTACTCGCCGTATTACTACTCACCTCTTTGCTCACACCATTATTATTCAATAGTACGATCCACTGGCTTTTAGGATGGCGCATTGCACTAACCTTGTTGCTATTGGCGCCATTGGGCATCCTCCTGGGTATGCCCTTCCCTACGGGCATTAAAGCAGTGAGCTATTCATCGAAATCCTTTATCCCCTGGGCCTGGGGCGTCAATGGCTTCTTTACCGTAATTGGCTCCGTTACGGCATTGATCGCCGGTATGATCGCCGGATTTAAAGTAGTGATCCTGCTGGCAGCCTGTTGCTATTTGCTGGCGATGGTACTGCTGCCGAAAAAGGCGTCTTCCTGAACAGAACTTCATAACAACAAGGCCCGGCAACCATTCAGTTGCCGGGCCTTTATCATTTAACCCATATGGGCTCTATTCAACGCTTAGAGGAACTTCAACACTTCCGCACCGATTGCGTCCGTATTAAGTACTTTATCAGCAGGCGTAGTACCATCGGCGATATCGCGCGTACGGAAGCCAGCTTTCAATACTTTATCAACAGCAGCTATCACAGCTTCAGACTCTGCCTTCATACCGAAGGAGATGTCGAGCAGCAGGGCAGCAGACAAAATAGAAGCCAGCGGGTTGGCAACACCTTTACCAGTGATATCGTGGGCCGAACCGTGGATAGGCTCATACACACCAGTACCATCACCAATAGAAGCAGAAGCCAGCATACCCATAGAACCGGCGATCTGAGAAGCCTCATCGGTCAGGATGTCACCAAACAGGTTGGCAGTTACCACTACGTCGAAACGGCGGGGATCCTTGATCAGCAGCATCGCGGCAGCATCCACAAACTGGTGTTCCAGCTCCACGTCGGGATACTCCAGCGCTACCTTCTGTACCACTTCTCTCCACAGGCGGGAAGTTTCAATAACGTTGGCTTTGTCTACACTGCACAGCTTCTTACGGCGCGTGCGGGCAGCATCGAAAGCCTTGCGGGCAATACGCTCTACTTCGAAGCGGCTGTATTCGGCAATATCGTACGCCGTGTCGCCATTGTTCTTACGGCCTTTTTCGCCGAAGTAGATATCTCCGGTCAGTTCACGGAAGAACAGGATATCGGCGCCTTTCAGTATTTCGGGCTTGATGCTGGAAGCACCGAGCAATTCATCAAACAGCTTAATAGGGCGCAGGTTGGCATACAGGCCCAGCTCCTTGCGCATCTTCAGCAAACCCTGCTCAGGACGCACCTTAGCAGAAGGATCGTTATCATATTTAGGGTGGCCTACTGCACCAAACAACACCGCGTCGGATGTACGCATCTTCTCCAGCGACTCATCGGGTAAGGGAACACCGGTAGCTTCGATGGCCACGTGACCGATCAATGCTTCATCATAAGTAAAAGTATGTCCAAACTTCGCAGCGATCTTGTCCAGCACCTTTTTACCAACTGCAGTTACTTCCTGTCCGATACCATCACCAGGAACGATTAGAATGTGCTTAGTAGCCATTAGATTTTATTATGTTGTAAAAATATCAGGGTTGAAAAATATTGGAGCCGCAAATTACTGTATTCAGCGTACAAGTAAGGAGCAGCAGATCGACCAGGGCCGGTGAAGCCGCTAAATCTGGTTCAGCATCTTTTGCGTAGCCTTGATCGCCGACACAGTCTGGTCGCTGTCGAGACCGCGGGTAATGAACTCCTTGCCATGCTGCGACCACGTGATGATCGTTTCACACAAGGCATCCGTTTTACCACCGGGCGGAATACGCACCGTATAATCTGTCAGCAGGGGAAGTTCCCGCTTCAGTTGTTTATAGATCTTCTTCAACGCATTCATGAACGCATCGTATTGACCATCACCCTGCGAATGTTCCTCATACAACTCCCCGTCGATGCAGATCTTGATCGTAGCGGAAGGATGCAGGTTTTTCGAATGAGTGAGCACATAGTTTTCGATGCTCACTTTCTCCTCGATCGCATTGCTGTTCAAAACGTCGGCGATGATATAAGGCAGATCAGCCTGCGTCACCACTTCTTTGCGGTCGCCCAGCTCGATGATGCGTTGCGTTACTTTCTTCAGGTCGGCATCGGCCAGGTGAATACCCAGCTGCGCCAGGTTGTTCTCGATATTGGCCTTGCCACTGGTTTTACCAAGGGCATATTTACGCTGACGACCGAAGCGCTCGGGCATCAGGTCGCTGAAGTAAAGTTTGTTTTTCTTATCGCCATCAGCATGAATGCCGGCCGTTTGGGTGAACACGTTCTCTCCTACCACCGGCTTGTTCACCGGTACGCGGAAACCCGAGAAGGATTCTACCAGCTTGCTCACCGTGTACAAAGACTTCTCCACCACTTTGGTCTTTACCTCGGGTAAAAAGTCGTTCATCACCGCGATGGCGCTGGCCAACGGTGCATTGCCCGCTCTTTCTCCCATACCATTGATGGTAAGGTGAATACCATGAGCGCCCGCCTTGATGCCTTCGAGTACGTTGGCCGTACCCAGGTCGTAGTCGTTGTGCGCATGGAAATCGAAATGCAGCTTGGGATAACGCTTCACGATCGCGGAGATAAATTCATATACTTCCGAAGGAATCAGCACACCCAGCGTATCGGGCAGCATCACTCTTTTTACCGGCTGGTGTTGCAGGAAATCGAGGTATTGGTAAACATACTCCTGCGAATGGCGCATACCATTGCTCCAGTCTTCGAGGTATACATTGCACTCGAGTCCTTTTTTACGGGCGAGGGCAATCACGGCAGCGATCTCGGCGAAATGCTGCTCGGGCTTTTTCTTCAACTGGTGCGTGAGGTGATTGAGCGAGCCTTTGGTAAGCAGGTTCATCACTTTGGCGCCGGCTTTCTGCATCCATTGTACAGACACATCGCCATCCACAAAAGTGAGTACCTCTACTTTATTAAGAAACCCGTTGGCCTTGGCCCATTTGGTAATGGCCTTCACGGCGGCGAATTCACCATCCGAAACACGGGCAGAAGCGATCTCGATACGGTCAACCTTTACGTCGGTGAGCAAAAGTTGGGCAATCGTAAGCTTTTCAGAAGCTGAAAACGAAACTCCGCTGGTTTGTTCACCGTCACGGAGTGTCGTATCCATTATTTCAATGTAGCGCTGGGCTGAAGACATAATCGTTACTGGCTGTTTAGTATGGGCTGTTAGCAGCAAAAGCCTGGATCTCGGTTTTCAGAGATTGCAGGTAATCGATATCATCAAATCCGTTTTGCATGTTGTGCTTCTTATAGCCATTGATATCGAAAGATTCCTTTTCACCGGTCGCGAGGATGGTGATGGTTTGCGCAGGCAGACTCACTTCCAGCTCGGCCTTAGGATCGGCTTCGATCGCTTTAAAGATCTTATCGAGGAACTCCGGACTCACCTGCACGGGCAGGATGCCGATGTTCAGTGAGTTGTTCTTGAAGATATCAGCAAAGAAGCTCGATACTACGCAACGGAAACCGTAGTCATAAATAGCCCAGGCGGCGTGCTCACGGCTACTGCCGCTACCGAAGTTTCTGCCCCCAACGAGTATTTTGCCGGAATAGATAGCGTTGTTAAGAACAAAGTCTTGCTTGGGCGTATCATCGCCATTAAAACGCCAGTCGCGGAACAGGTTGTCACCAAAACCTTTCCGTTCCGTAGCTTTTAAGAAACGGGCAGGAATGATCTGGTCGGTATCCACGTTTTCAATCGGCATAGGAACAGCCGAACTCTTCAATATGGTGAATTTATCGTAAGCCATGATTGTAAATAATTGAGATGAACGGTAAAAGGTTAAATAAGTTCGCGGGGGTCAGTTACCACACCGGTTACGGCAGCAGCAGCAGCTACGAGCGGACTCGCGAGCATGGTGCGCGCGCCGGGCCCCTGACGGCCTTCGAAGTTGCGGTTGCTGGTGCTCACGGCGTATTTGCCGGCGGGGATCTTGTCGTCGTTCATCGCCAGGCAGGCCGAACAGCCGGGTTGACGCAGTTGGAAACCTGCAGCGGTAAGGATATCCAGGATACCCTCGTCCTTGATCTGTTGTTCTACGATGTGCGAACCGGGTACGATCCACGCAGTAACATGCTCAGCCTTCTTACGTCCTTTAATGATAGAGGCAAAAGCGCGGAAGTCTTCGATACGGCCATTGGTACAGCTGCCAATGAAAACGTAATCTACTTTCTTGCCGATCATCACGTCATCTTCATGGAAGCCCATGTAGTCGAGCGATTTGTCGTAGCTGGCCTTGCTGCCACCTACTTCTTTCGCTGTGGGGATATGCTTGGTGATACCCATGCCCATACCGGGGTTGGTACCGTAAGTGATCATGGGTTCAATGTCTGCCGCGTCGTAATTGTGTTCCACATCGAAAGTAGCGCCGGCATCAGTTTTCAACGTCTTCCAGTAAGCGAGTGCTTTATCCCAGGCAGCGCCTTGGGGAGCTTTCTCACGTCCTTTGATATAAGCGAAAGTCGTTTCATCGGGAGCGATCATACCGCCACGGGCACCCATCTCGATGCTCATGTTACAAACCGTCATACGGCCTTCCATGCTCATTTGCTCGAACACCTGTCCGGCAAACTCCACGAAGTAACCGGTAGCGCCGGCTGCGGTGAGTTTCGAGATGATATAGAGAACAACATCTTTAGGAGTGATGCCTTTGCCCAGCTGGCCATGCACGTTGATGCGCATTTTCTTGGGTTTGGGTTGCATGATACACTGAGAAGACAACACCATCTCTACTTCAGAAGTACCGATACCGAACGCAATAGCGCCGAAGGCACCGTGGGTAGAAGTGTGCGAGTCGCCGCAAACGATGGTCATACCCGGCAGGGTGATACCGTTTTCTGGTCCTACTACGTGCACGATACCGTTCTTGGGGTTACCAAGACCCCAGTGCGAAATACCGTATTTGGCAGAGTTGGACTCCAGGGCCTTCAACTGGTTGGCCGACAGGGGGTCCTGAACGGGCAGGTGCTGATTGATGGTGGGCGTGTTATGATCTGCAGTTGCAAAAGTCTTTTCGGGGAAAATAACCTTCAAACCACGGCTCTCGAGGCCCAGGAAGGCCACGGGGCTCGTAACCTCGTGAATAAAGTGACGATCAATGAAAAACACATCAGGACCATCTTCAATCTTCTTGACCACATGGGAGTCCCATACTTTGTCAAATAACGTAGCAGGCGTCTTGCTCATTTTGTATAATTTAAAACGGAATTGCGAATTTCTTAAAATATATCCGGAAAAACAGGTTTTAACCCTCCTTTTTCCTAACCTAAGTCATAAAATCGTGAAAATTATTCCACCCTGAAAATCAGCCGGTCCGGCATCCTGCCCCATCGGTTAACCCGGGAAAATAGGCCCGGGATCGTTAAATTGGAGCGCTTTCCGCAAATGTAACTCAATTTATCAGACCCTAAATCAATAGCAATCAGTGGATAATCGCTACGACCTGGATTATAGTGCGGTGATCGAAGAAGCAAAACGGCAGGCCCTGGCCTGCGCGCACGATATAGTGAGCACTGACCACTACCTGCTGGCCATGCTCCACCTCGATTGTTTGGCCAACCCTTACTTGTCCAGCCTCGACCAAGCACATTTTCAAGCCTGGACCTGCGAGAACTTTCCCCAGGCTAAAGCCTTACCTGATGAAAACAAGATCCCCACTGCCTGGTATGCAAGCCGGATAACCTGGCATGCCGCCTGGGTCGCCCAACAGGCTGACGCTGGCGATCCCACCAGCATACACCTGCTACTGGCAATCTTGAGTTACGATAACCATGTTTCTGAAAAACTGAAACAGGCCGGGATCATTTTCGAGGATGTTGCTTCCGCCATAGGCCTTCAGTCATTCCCAAGAAAGGGGCCTCAAATAAACCGTAGGGAAATAAAACCAGCCACCGGCTGGTCTAAACTATTTGGACGGGGGCCTTCAATCGATGAGCTGGGCGAAGAGCTGTATGGCCACGCCTATGAATTATTCCATTTTCAGCAATATGATGATTGCATCGCGGTTTGTACAGGAGGACTCAGTTGGCTGCCTGCATTCGATAGATTACGGGACCTGCTGGCCCAGAGTTATTTGTATAAGAGAGATTTTGTCAAAGCGCTGCCTGCATACCAGGAACTGGTACAGCTGTATCCCGAAGGCTTTAATTACAGGTACAGTCTTTCCTGCACACATGCGGAATTGGGCGAGTCCGGAAAAGCCGACACTTTATTCAATCAACTGCTGTTGCAATATCCCGAAAATGCATTATTGCTGAATGCAAAAGGCTTTGAGTGTTACAGGCAGGGAAAGTACGCCGAAGCCGTGCCCTGGTATGAAAAGGCTATTCAGGCCGATCCCTTGTTCGCATACCCATACGACAACCTTGGTTTCGTCAAATTCAAACTGGGACAAACACAGGAAGCATTGGAACTAATCGACAAAGCTCTCCAGCTCGACAAAGGAAACTCCTACGCATACATGTACCAGGGAAGAATTAAACTGGAGCAAAGCGATAAAGCCGGGGCCTTACAGCATTTTAAAAAAGCGCTGCATTTGCGTTTTACCCAGTCTTGGGGAGATGAAGTACTTGAACTCATCAAAAAATGTGAACAATAGATATCTGCAACTTCACTGAACTTCATTAGATTTATCCCATGAAACCTTACCGCCTCATCGCCCTGCTGCTCCTGCTGGCAGCCTCTGCCAAAACGATTGCCCAATCAACCGACAATCGCCTTTTTGAGCTCCGCATCTATTATTGCAACCCCGGCAAGCTCAACACCCTCATACAACGGTTTAACGACCATACGACCAAGCTTTTCGAAAAGCATGGCATGACCAATATTGGCTACTGGCTTCCTGTCAACAACACAGATAGCGCCCTGTACTACGTACTGGCATTCCCGAGCAAAGAAGCCCAGGAGGCGTCCTGGAAGTCCTTTATTGCCGATCCCGAATGGAAGCAGGTAGCCGCCAAATCGGAAGAGAACGGCAAGATCATCGCAAAGATCGTCTCCCAAAATATGCGCGCTTCGGATATCTCCCCCGCCATCGCAGCATCACAAAAAAGCCCCGACCGCACATTCGAGTTACGCACCTATACCTGCCTGCCCGGCCAATTGCCCAAACTCATCACCCGCTTTCGCGACCATACCGAAAAGCTGTTTGAGAAACACGGCATGACCAATGTTGCCTATTGGACCACCATTGAAAAAGACAGCAGCCAGCCCAAACTGGTGTATATACTCGCCCACAAAAGTGTAGAAGCCGTTAAGCAATCATTCGACGCCTTCCGCGCCGATCCCGCCTGGATCGCCGTCCGCGACGCTTCGGAGAAAGACGGTAAGATCGTAGAGAAACTGGAATCGGTCATCATGAAACCGCTGCCCTTCTCAACCATCCGTTAAAGAATCGGAGCAACACACCTGTTTAAAGTCTCACCCCTACCTTTGCTGCATGAAACGCTCGGGGTCTGCAGATCTGCCGCTGCATTATGGATATGTGCCGAAATGGTTGGCAGAACGCATGGCGAAGCTCGGATTGGCCATTACAGAAACCATCCTCATGGATTACGGGAAGGAAGAAGTATTGCGCCGCCTCTCCGATCCCTTCTGGTTCCAAAGCCTCGGCGCCGTCATGGGCATGGACTGGCACTCGTCCGGCATCACCACCTCAGTAATGGGCGCCCTTAAACGCGCCATCAATCCACACGGAAAGGAATTAGGGATTTATATCTGCGGAGGTAAGGGAAAGTTCTCTACCGAAACACCCGCCGAACTCCTGCGCCTGGCCGATGCCACCGGCCTCAATGGCACCGAACTCGTGCACGCCAGTAAACTCAGTGCTAAAGTCGACAATACCGCCGTGCAGGATGGATTTCAGTTGTACACCCACAACTTTGTCGTCAGCGATACCGGACAGTGGACCGTCATTCAACAGGGTATGAATCCCAATAACAAAACCGCCCGACGCTACCACTGGCATTCAGGCAACATCCAGTCATTTGTAGAAGAACCGCACACCGGTGTATGCGGCATCAACCAGGGCTCCATCCTCAACCTCACTGCTGGCGATGCCGCCAACACCCGCAACAGCATCGTACACATCACCACCGAAGAACCCATGCAAATAGTGCGCGACTTCCAGCGCCTCATCATGCCTGCGCACCACGACGTACGCAAAGAAGACGTGAACCTCAAACGCCTTGGCTCTGTACTATGGCTCGCCCATGAACAACACCTCACCAATTTTGAAGACTTCTTACTGCTGGAAGGCGTTGGTCCACGCACCCTGCAATCGCTCACCCTCGTCAGTGAAGTGATACATGGTACGCCCTCCCGATTCCGCGACCCTGCGCGCTTTTCTTTTGCACATGGCGGTAAAGACGGTCACCCGTTTCCCGTACCGGTCAACGTGTACGACGAAACCATCAGCCTATTGCAAACCGCTGTACACCGGTCGAAGCTCGGCAATACCGATAAAGCCGAAGCGATCCAAAAGTTGCATGAAATAGCCGCGCGGGCCGAAAAGGACTTTGTGCCCAATGATAATTTTGAAGCGTTGATAGAAAAGGAACGTGAGGAATCCTATAAGCACGGAGGCCGCACCGTATTTGGTAAAGAAAAACCACCACAGTCAGATCAGCTTTCCCTCTTCTAACCAATAACTACAACCCACAAACAAAAAACCCCGTTCCGGAGAACAGGGTCATGAATATGCCTAGAACTGCGTAGATTAATTCGACTCCGAAATGCGCTTCAGGTTGTTCAAACCCTTGTCGTACGATTCACTCATCATCTTATCCATCGGCATCACCAACAGCATCGCATTCATGGGGTAAGAATATTGGGTATCGAAACCCCAGGTAACCTTGGTTCCTGCACCAGCGTCCTGCAGGTTGATAAAGATATCGGCATCTCCATCAAAAGGCTTAATGAACTTCATATGCGATTCTACCCGTTGCGGCTGATCTACTTTAGTGAGCGTTTGTGTGCCTGCCCCAACCTTCTCGCTGGTATAACTATAAGAAGAGCCCACTGTTCCCAGATTGCCGGCATAGCTTACTTTAATATTAGGATCTTCCTCACTCCAGGGATTCCATTTGTGGCATTCTTCTAAATTACTCACATGCGACCATACTTTTTCGCGCGGAGCATTGATGGTGATCTCTCTTTCAATATGATATTTCTTAGGAGCAATGAGGCCGGCAACCAGTACCAGCACAATCAGTGACAGGATAACAATACCTACGATTTTCAGGAACTTTTTCATACAACTGCTTTTTGGTTAAAGTGTGTTTACTGCGTTTCAAATGTTACTGCAAGGTAAACCACTCAAGCAATATTATACAGGGTACGTTACGCCTATTCAGCGGGCTGTTTGCGACTTCATTAGGACGTCCAAATTCTGCCCCAACTATTACAAGATTTATAACCGCGTTAATCGAATTGATTCATTAACTCCAGTCCTAAACTCAAAGACATCACCCCGCAGCACTTCAGCCTGCTGCCCGTCTCGGATAAGCTTTACCCGCCTGCCCGGCCAGGGATTCTCCATCCTGCAAAGCCTCCCCTTTTCACTCAACAACTGCACATACTTTACCTGTCCCTTGATCAATTCGCTGCTCACCAAAAAGGCGCCATAAGCCCTCAGGTTATTGAACGAAGCGTCCTCACTGCGCACCCAATTGGGAAACACCCGCACTACCCCTTCATAACTTTGCAGCAACATCTCATTGACGGTAAGCGGTACTGCCGCCAGGGTTTCCAAACCACCACCACCCGCCGTGATCCACCCATTGCGCAACGACTGCGCCGCAATACGCGCCTTCAGGTAATGAAGTATCAGTTCAGCATCAAACCCAACCCGCACCGCACCGGGAAAACAGGTCTCGATGCCATTGTTCATCGTATTGCCCCAATCACTTGTCCGGGTAATATTGTCGCTCCAGTGAGATACATCGTTCAGGAGAATCCGATTGAAGACAGAATCAGTATAAGGCCCCGCCACACCTGCCGGCATCAGCAGGCCATGGATGGAGACTCTATTTAAACCCGCCGGCTTCTCAATTCCCCAGGGCCGCTTCTCTACGCTCATCAAACTCTTTCTGCCATTGATCTCACCAACAGGATACTGGCTCAAATGATCATAGATATGCTTCCATTTTTCGCGGCGGTCAGCATCAAGCCCCATGTATTCACTCATATCCAGCATCCCCTTAAACAACATTTTGACCAAACCCAGCGACAACGTCGAATTGAAGTCACCCAGCCTGTCGCGCCAGTTGCCCGTGCTGCCCAGCCTTGGCATAATTTCATTGAAGTGATCGTCGTAGATCACATAACGCCCACCCTCAAACTTCAAGTAATCTTCCCAGAAATTGGCACACTCCAGTATATAAGGATAAACACGCTCAGCATAGGCCGAATCATACGTACTATAAAAGCGCATCATCATATTGCCTACACTGAAAACGGCATTGATCTTTTGACCAAGAAACTTATATCCGTTATCAATGGTGTTCTCCCGCGTTCCATACCGCTTCTCCATTTCTTCTGGCGTTAACGGCCATAGCGTGGTAACCAACCCCCGCGGACCAATACCCACCGGATAATAAATACCCTGCACGCCGAGTAATTGCTTAGCATGCGCCCGGCCGCTGTCCATATAGTCCAGCAAAGGCTGATCGAAATTATCGGTCAGGTCAATATGGTTGGAAGAATAAGCCGCCCAATAAGGCGCCTGGTAATTGTAGTTGAGGTGATAATCGCCTCCCCAGGCCGTAGAATCTTTGGTGATGAAAGGCCCCCAGATACCCGGCGCAAATTTTCCAGCCCGCGATGCGCAGGCCAGCAGGTATTGCGAAACATAATAATAGTGCTCGAAAAAAACGTCGCCGATCTTCACCGAAGACTTTGACCAGAATTCCTGCCACCAGCGCTCATGCGCTGCCCGCATGGTATCGAGCGTAACAGGGGTAAGGCCAGATGCCGCCCTGATGGCTTCCTGCTTCCATTGAGCCTGATCAAAACCCGACAACAGCGTAACAGTGATAGAAACCGGTTTGCCCGGCAACAATTCGATCTCCTGTTGCTGGCCAGCAGGCACACCCACCACCTTCACCGCCATCGCCACCTGCGAAGGCCATTTGTGCAGCCCCGTATCAGGAAATGAACGCGTAGCCCAATACACATCACCATCCCAACCAGTCTCCGAAGTGCTGGCATTTCCCGTTGGCACTACCAGACTCCACCGTAGATGGTACTTTTTATTAGAAGTAAAGGTGGCCACCACGGTATTGCTGGTAGCACTTACCCAGGCATCAAGCTTGACCTCCCCCATCCCCTTTTCGGTTGATCCGTAAATACGGCCCTTCACCATATCCTGCTCATAATACCAATCACCGTCTTTAAGCGAATCTATATCCACCTGCAATACACCCGGCAAGGCAATGCCACCGCCCGGGTACACCGGCCAGGGTCGCCAGCAATCATTTTTACCAAGGTAAAAGCAGAAACGGCCGGGCTCGCCACCAAAGGTTAATCCGATATCACCATTACCCGCTAAAAAACCATCTGGCGTTTTCGAAGTGGGCACCCGCGTGGGAGGTTCACCCCAACGGGCATTCAGCAAACTGAAATCGCCGGTTTGAGCGTTGAGGCGAATAACGGTACCTAGCAGGAAGCAGGAGATCAAAAAAGCAACGCGTTTCATAATGGCCATTGAGGTGATGCTTACAGTCTCCGCAATCTAAGCCTCCTTATCCATATAAACTTTGGCAGACTTTACTATCCTGTAAACAATATTGTCAACCATTTTTTCGGTATATTTATAGTACTCCCCCGATTACTCACTGCCACTCCCGCGTCAATCATCCAACCGATCAAAGATCATTCGACTACTATGATCCGTTTATTAAAACTATACTTACCAGCCTTCGGATTGGCGTTATTGTTCACAGCCTGCACACCGCCGTCCGCTTATCCCGGCGATGTAACCGTTTATTACAATGGCGACATACTCACCATGGAGGGCGATAGCGCTCGTTATGTAGAAGCCGTCGCCGTTCAATATGGCAAGATCGCCTTTGCCGGCAAAAAATCCGGCGCCTTGCGCATGATGGCTGATGCAGTTCAACTTATTGACCTGCGCGGCAAAACTTTACTACCGGGTTTTATCGATGCCCACGGTCATGTTGGTGGCTATGCCTCCTTTATGCATACAGCCAACCTCCTGCCCTCCCCTTATGGAACCGTCATGTCTATACCCGATCTGCAGCAGGCACTGCGCAACTATATTCGCGACCTGAAAATACCGCCCGGCACCGCCGTCATCGGCAATGGATACGACGACGCCAACATGCGCGAACACCGCCATCCCACGCAGGCACAACTCGATGCCGTATCTACCAAACATCCGATTTACATCATTCATCAGTCGGGCCATATGGGCGTAGCCAATAGCCTGTTATTGCAGCAAATGGGCATATCGTACGCAACACCCGATCCAACCGGAGGGGTTATAGGAAGGGATAGTAAAAGAAAAAAGCTCACCGGCAAACTCATGGAGAATGCCCACATCCAGGCACTGTATTTCCTGATGAAACAAACGCCCGCTCCCGATGAAACCCACAAGTTCGATGACCTCCTGGCCGCAGAACAAATATGGTTTGCCAACGGACAAACCACCCTCTGCGAAGGCAAATCATCCCCCGCCATGGTCAACCTGATCCGCGAGGCCAGTGACCGCGGATTGCTGCATGGCGATTTCATCCTGCTGCCCGATTACGATGCCTACCACGACAGTTTGCAGGTACTCAAAAAAGCCTATCGCCATTACCAGGGTCATTATAAGATCGGCGCTATTAAACTAACCTTTGACGGATCGCCGCAAGGCAAATCGGCCTGGCTCACCCAACCCTACCTGGTACCGCCCGAAGGTGCAAACAAAGATTACCGGGGACAACCGATCTACACGCACGAAGCAGCCTACCAGGCTTTGAAGAAAATATTCGAACAAGGAATGCAGGCCCACGTACATTGTAATGGCGACGCCGCTATCGATGAAGGCCTCAACCTGATGGATACCCTGCGCCGAGAGGGGCTGCGCACCAGCGACATGCGCTGCGTACTCGTTCATAGCCAGGTAGCCCGGCCCGATCAGGTACCACGCTTCAAAGAACTCGGCATCATGCCCAGTTGGTTCCCCACCCACACTTACCTCTGGGGCGACTGGCACCTCCACAGCGTGCTGGGGCGGCCACGCGCCCAACACATCAGCCCATTAAAACAAGGATTAGACAATGGTATCCGTTTCACCATACACCACGATGCGCCGGTTACACCGCCCGATCTCCTCACAGCTGTGTACAGCGCCGTCAACCGCACCACCCGCACAGGCATTGTGTTGGGGGCCGATCAACGCATCACACCCTATGAAGCGCTCAAGGCCATCACCATTAACGCAGCCTGGCAATGGGGAGAAGAAAAAGAAAAAGGCACACTCAGGAAAGGAAAAAGGGCCGACCTCGTCATACTCGACCGCAATCCGCTCAAAGTAGAGCCGGCCCTTATCAAAGACATCAAAGTGATGGAAACGATCAAGGACGGCGTTACCGTCTTCAAAAAACAATAGCTCAATAAATACGGTACCGCAGTGCACCGCCATTGTCCGTACCATCAATCAGTACAATCCCTATAAATTCAGTAGACCATCCGCTACAACAACCCCGGCGGGCACTTCCGCACTTTTAAGCAATCGATTGATCTGAAAAAAATACGCCTGTCGCCATCAATCAATGCCTTAATATTTACCTCGCTTGTTGGGAATTCCCTACTTTGCAAAGGTTTATGAGGTCCCTGGAACGAATGGATGAAGCAACCCTGCTGAGAGAAGTAGCCCAAGGCAACGAAGCTGCCTTCCGGCAACTCTTTGAGCATTGGCATCCGGTACTCGCCGCCTATATCTTCCGCATCACCCGATCCAAAGAAATGGCCGCCGAGATCGTACAGGACGTATTTCTCAAGATCTGGCTCGACCGGAAAGCACTCACCGAAATTCGCCAGTTCAAACCCTACCTCTGGGTCATCAGCCGCAACCATGCCATCAACCTCCTCAAGAAAACCATGCGCGAACTGAAACGCGCCGAGGTCTGGAAACAGGAAAACAGCCACGAAGCAGTAACGCAACCGGAAAACCAGGAGGATATCTACCACGTCCTGATCGACGAAGCCATCCATAAATTACCGGCCCGCCAACAGGAAGTTTTCATCCTCCACCGCCGCGAAAACCTCACCTACCAGCAAATAGCCCTAAAACTGGGCATCGGCCGGGAATCTGTCAAGACACACCTCAAGCTCGCCACCCAAACCATTTCCAAATACCTGCAGGATCGCCGCGTGCTGCTGATCCTCATGGCAGAAATATTTTCTAAAAAATTCTGATCCTCATTCCCCCTCTCCCTTCGATCACATTGTCCTATTGATAGCATGGCTCCACATCAACGAATCAGGTCTTTGTTCAACAAGTATATGGCCGGCACCGCAACGCCCGAAGAAACCAGGCAACTGGCCGAATGGGTAGAAGCAGCAGACCACGATACGGTATCCGACCTGTTGGGCCAATCCTGGGATGAATTCAGTGATAAAAAGCCGGTGATCCATCGCCAGGAAGCAAACGATATCCTGCAACAGATACTCCGCAGCGAAAAAGACGATCAACAAACCTATCCATCAGTACAAACCTATCCATTTGAAGAAAAGCGGCGCCTGATGCGCCCCTGGCAGTATGCAGCGGCAGCAGCCGTGTTGCTGATGCTCACTGCCGGCTACTGGTTCTATACCGGAAGCCGCACAAAGAGCAACCAACCGCAGCCCGTTGTGCAACGCACCAACGACGCCAACCCCGGCAACCGCCAGGCAATGCTAACCCTGGCCGACGGACGCAAAGTGCTGCTCGACAGTGCAGCCAACGGCATCCTGGCCATGCAGAACAGTACGCAGGTAGAATACCGGAATGGAGAAGTGGTCTACAGCACGCAGCCAACAACTGCTGGCAATAAGGTAGCCTGGAACACGCTCACTACCGCCAACGGAGAAAGCTACTCGCTTACCCTGGCCGATGGGTCGAAGATTTGGCTCAACGCGGCCTCCTCCGCACGCTTCCCCGTCAGCTTTACCGGCAAAGAACGCCGGGTGGAAGTGAGCGGCGAAGTGTACATCGAGGTCGCGAAGAACAAAGCCATGCCCTTCATCGTATTGGTCAATGGAATGGAAGTACGTGCCCTCGGCACCGCTTTCAACATCAATGCCTATGCCGATGAGCCTGCCATGCGCACCACCCTGGTGGAAGGCAGCGTACAGGTAAGCAGGAGCAACCCCGAAATCAGCGCTGGCAAAGTATTGGTGCTGGCACCCGGACAACAATCCGTTTGCACGCCCGATGGCAGCATGCAGCCAATGAAGGAGGTCAATACAGAAGAGATCATCGCCTGGAAAGAAGGCACTTTCTATTTTGACAACGCCGATCTGCAAACCATCCTGCGCCAGTTTGCCCGCTGGTACAACGTAACGATTGCCTATGAAGGTCCCATCAAAAACAGGAAATTCTTTGGCATCATCAGCCGTCACAGCAACTTATCCGCTGTGTTGAAAATGCTTCAGGCCAACGATATCAGCTTCCGCATAGACGGGAAAAAGCTGGTGGTCACATCCATGTAAGAAAGTAATCGATGCAATTTTTATAGCGACCAAGGAAAAGGCCCCTGGTGGAACAGGAGCCTTTTGTATTGTCCAGGTGTACAACCTGACAGGTGTCGAGCCTAATCATCATTGTTAACCCAAACATGACAAAGTTATGCATTTACCCAAACTGCTGCACATCATGAAGATCACCGCATTCCTGCTGCTCGTAACATGCATGCAGGTCGCCGCCCGGACAAACGGGCAAACGTTGAACCTGAAGATGAAAAATGTCCCTGTAAAACAGGTGCTCCAGGAAGTCCGCAAACAAACCGGCCTCAACATACTGGTCGATGAATCGCTGCTACAGCAGCCCCATAAAATAACTATCCAGGGCAGCAACCTAACCCTGGAAGAAGTGCTGCAGCATTGTTTCGCCGACCAGCCATTCACGTACATACTGGCCGATGGCTCCATCACCATCAAACCCAGGCAACAGCCCGCACCGGCGCCTGCACGCGTGCAGCCACCGCGAATCCAGGGCCGCATTACCGACGAACAGGGCAACCCACTCTCCGGGGCCTCCATTAAAATAAAAGGAACCGAATTGGGCACCGCCTCCGGTCCCGACGGCAGCTTCGCCCTCGACGCGCCCAACGACAAAGCCATTCTCGTCATCTCTTATATTGGCTATCAAACCCAGGAAGTCAACGCCTCCGCAACCGGCAGGCTCGATATAGTATTAAAACCTGCAGCTACCACCAGCGAAGAAGTGGTGATTATCGGATACGGTACGCGTAAAAAATCACAGCTCATCGGCTCTGTATCGCAGATCAATGCCGGGAAAGTGAACAACCGCGCCGTACCACAATTATCCAACGTGCTCACCGGCCAGATGCCCGGTGTAACCGTCATCCAGCGATCCGGCCAGCCTGGCGCCAGCGGCGGCAATATCCAGATCAGGGGCGTAGGTTCCTTTGGCGCCGCCACCGGAGCCCTCATCCTCATCGATGGCATACCCGCCAATTCATTCAACGATATTGATCCCAATGATGTGGAGAATATCTCTGTATTGAAAGATGCCTCCTCTGCCGCCATCTACGGAGCACGCGCCGCCAACGGCGTTATCCTCGTGACCACCAAAACCGGCAAAGGCGAAAAACTCAAGGTCAATTACAATGGCTATGTAGGTACGCAAAAAGCAACAGCTTACCCCGAGTTCGTGCACTCCTGGGAATATGCCACCCTGCTCAACGAAGCGCAACCCAATGCCTACACCGCCGAACAGATACAGAAATTCAAAGACGGCAGCGATCCCGACAACTATCCCGACGAAGACTATATCGATCTCGTGTTCAAGAAGTCGACACTGCAAACCGGACACAACATCTCTTTGTCCAATAGCAACAAAAACACTTCCTATCAGTTGTCATTCGGCTACCTCACACAAAATGGTATCGTAGAAAAGAACAATTACAACCGCTACAATATCCGTCTCAACCTCACCAATACACTGGCGCCAACGGTTAAACTCACCACCCGCCTGTCGGCCATACAAACGAAGAACGACGAGCCCGCACCGCCGGCCACGCTCGACTTCACCGACATGCTCAACGCCATCAGCAACGTGATCCGTACCCCATCGATCTTTGTCAACAAACTCAGCAATGGCGACTGGGGGCCTGGAGTCGTTGGCAAAGGCACACCGGTTTCTTACCTCGACAACGCCTCTTTCTACAAATACAAAGGCACCGACCTGGCCGCCAACCTGCGGCTCGACTGGAATGTGATCCCCACGCTTAAGCTGTCGCTGATCGGCGGCTACACCGCCCTCTTCGAGAACTCCAGGCGTTTCCTTGCTTCGCAGCGCATTAATGCCAACGTAAACCTTGGTCCTTCCAGCCTCACCCAGGCAAGCGGCAACTCCAACTACCGCACCTTGCAGCAGCTGGCAGAATACCGCCTGCCCATCGGCCGTCACGACATCAGCCTGCTGGCTGGTCACTCGTTCGAAGCCTCCTATAGCGAGTCTATAAACGCCTACCGCAATGATTTCCCCGGCAACGACCTCACACAACTCGATGCGGGTGGCGCTACCGGAATGACGAATGGCGGCACCGCCACCGAATGGGCGCTCGACTCGTACTTCGGTCGCCTGCAATACAACTTCGCCAATAAGTATTTTGCCGAAGGCGTATTGCGCTACGATGGATCATCCCGTTTTCCGAAAGACAAGAAATACGCACTCTTCCCCTCTGGCGCCATCGGCTGGCGCATTGGCGAAGAATCGTTCGTAAAAAATACGCTGCCCTTTGTAAGTGACCTGAAGCTGAAAGCCTCTTACGGCATACTCGGCAACCAGAACGTCACCAGCGGCAACTATCCTTATCAGAACATCCTCAATGCAGGATACAACTACGCCATCGGCAATGTGATCTCCACCGGCGTGGCGCGCACCAACATCACCGATACCACCTTGCAATGGGAATCGACCCGCACCAGCGATATCGGCATCGAAGCCAGCTTATGGAAAGGGCTCGTTTCGTTCAGTGTAACCTACTTCGACAAATACACCTATGATATCCTCGTGAGCCCGGCCGCCAGCGTATCGAATGTATTGGGCTTTGGCGTAGGTCCACAAAACGCCGGCAAGCTCAAGAACACCGGCTGGGAGTTCACACTCGCTCATAAGAATACCATTGGCAAATTCAATTACTCGATCGATGCCAACCTCACTTATGTCCAGAACCGTGTATCCGACCTCGGCGTAGGCAACGTAAAGCAACCCAACGGCCTCACCGGAAACGGCAGTTCCTTATTCATTGGCTACCCCATCAACCTGTATTATGGTTATGTAGCAGACGGACTCTTTACCGATGCCACCGAGATCGCCGCCTGGCCCAATATGGCCGCCCTCTTCGGAGGCACCGCCAACAGCAATGTAAAACCCGGCGATATCCGCTACCGCGATATCAGTGGTCCCGATGGCAAACCCGATGGCATAGTGAATGCAGCGTACGACCGTGTGGTATTAGGCAGCTTCATTCCTAAATACAGCTATGGCATCAACCTGGGCGCCGGCTATAAGGGATTCGACTTCTCCTTATTGTTACAGGGTATAGCCGGCGTAAAGGGCAACCTCAACAACTATGCAGGATATGCCTTCTATCAGAACGGCGGAATACAACGCTGGCAGGCCGACGAACGGTGGACGAGCGCCAACCCCAATCGCGATGCCAAATATCCGCGCCTGGAAGTGATCACCAACCAGGGCACACCCAATACACAACAATCTTCATTCTGGATGCTCAACAGTGCTTACCTGCGCTTGAAGAATATCCAGCTGGGATACAACCTGCCGGCCGCCTGGTTGAAGAAAGCAGGCATCGGCTCGCTGCGTGTGTATGCGAATGCGGAAAACCTGCTCACCTTCAGTCAGTACCGCAAAGGATGGGATCCCGAGATCAATAATTCCGGAGGCTCTTACTACCCCATCCTCGCCAACTACACCATCGGCCTTAACCTCAACTTTTAATCGCCAATCCTACAACAATGAAGCAAACAACCCGCTATATACGCAACATCAGCATGGCCGCCCTCAGCGCCATCACGCTATTACCGGCCTGCCGCAAAGAGCTCGACAAATCGCCGCTCTACCAATTCGCCAATGAAACCTTCTGGACCTCCGAAGGTAATGCCGTGCTCGCGCTCAACGGGGTTTACCGGGGTAATATACAGATGAATCAGCTGGCCGAGTTTTCCGCCACCGACTGGTGGTCGTACCACGGCCTTCTCTACCTTGAATTTGCCACCGACAATGCCTACGACCGCCGCGGCGATAACTCGGCCATGAACAGGTTGTCCAATGGCACCCTTACGGCCGACAACAGTTATCTCAGCAACTACTGGAATGCCAGCTATAGCCGCGTGGCGCGTTGTAACTATTTCCTGGAGAATGTGGCTAAGACGCCCGTAAGTGAAGCCAAGCTGAAACGCTTTACCGCAGAAGCACGCTTTATCCGCGCCTGTCAGTATTTCTATATGTCGCAGTACTGGCAATCGGTACCGCTCGTTACCAAAACACTCAGCCTGCAGGAAGCCAATACCGTTACCAAGGCCAGCAAGCAGGACCTCGTGAATTTTGTAACGACCGAACTCAAAGCCGTAGCAGCCGACCTGCCCCAGTTCAAAGACATCCCTTCTTCCGAAAGAGGCCGGGCCTCCAAACAGGCTGCCCTCGCCTTCCTCGGTCGTTTGCAACTGGCAGAAAAGAAATATGCCGACGCAGCCGCTACCTATAAAACGATCATCGACTTCAACGACAACATCATCGATGCAGATTTTGAAGGATTGTTCAACAGCACCAATGAGAACAGCAAAGAGATCATCTTCGCCACACAATATATTCAGGACCTGGCAGGCAATGGCATATTGCAGCACGATTACCCGGCCATGGTAGGTGGCTGGCATTTGTACTGCCCGCTCGGCAGCCTGGTAGAATCATTTGAGTTTACCGACGGCACCACCTTCAGCTATACAGATGCGCGCTACAACGCAGTAGATCTCGGCGCCTCCCGCGACCCACGTCTCAAGTACACCGTGCTCTACAACCAGCAATCGTTCCGTGCACTGAAATACATCACGCATCCCGATTCCGCCAAATCCGCCGATCAGCTCACCACCACCAAGCAGGCCACCCGCACCGGCTTCGGCTTGAAGAAGTTCAACTTCGAAGGCTTCGCCGGCGGCAACCTGCAGAACTCCGGCATCGACCTGCCCATTATCCGCTATGCAGAAGTATTGCTCAGTTACCTCGAAGCCAAACTCGAGAACGGTGATGCCATTGACCAGGCTTTGCTGGATGCTACTATCAACAAAGTGCGCGGGCGCGCATCGGTGAACATGCCCAAGGTAACAGAAACCGATGCCACCAACTTACGCAGCATCCTGCGCCGCGAACGCCGCAACGAGCTGGCCTGCGAAGGCGTCCGCTACTGGGACCTCCTCCGCTGGGGAATAGCACCCACCGTACTGAACGGAGATTTTTATGGCGCACCGTATCCCACCGCGGTCAACCTGCGCAAGAAAGGCACTACCATCGATCCCTGGAAGCGCTGGTATGTCACCTCGAAAACATTCCGCGCCGGAACCGATGAAAAATGGCCCATACCGCAAAGCGAACAAAACATCAATCCGAACCTCAAATAACCATACAACCGGTATATTTGAACCAACATCCATCACCGCTACAAATCATCACCCGCATGATCAAAAAGATCGCAACATGCCTGTTCACCGCCGTATTGCTGAGCCACCCGGGCAAAACCCTGATGGCCCAGCAAAAACCCAATATCATCTTCATCATCGCCGACGACCTCGGCTATGGTGATCTCGGTTGCTATGGTGCCACAAAGATCAAAACGCCGCACATCGACCAATTGGCAAAGCAGGGCCTTCGGTATACGAACGGACATACTACCTCGGCCACCTGTACGCCTTCGCGTTATGCCTTGCTCACCGGTCAATATCCCTGGCGCAAAAACGGCACCGGCATCCTGCCCGGTGATGCAGCGCTCATCATACCACCCGGCTCTACGACGGTTCCTTCCTTATTGAAGAAAGCCGGCTATCAAACCGCCGTCGTGGGTAAATGGCATCTTGGCTTAGGCGAGGCAGTGGAGAAGAACTGGAATGGGGAGGTAAAACCCAGTCCCAACGAAACAGGATTCGATTACTCTTTTATCTTCCCCGCTACGGCCGACCGCGTGCCCACGGTATTCCTCGAGAACCACCACGTGGTAGCGCTCGACAGTAGCGACCCCATTGCCGTCAACTACAAGCAAATGGTGGGCAACGAGCCTACCGGAAAAGATCATCCTGAATTGCTGAAGCTGAAAGCTTCTCCCGGTCAGGGACACAACCAAACCATCGTGAACGGCATCGGCCGCATTGGTTACATGACTGGCGGTAAAACAGCCCGCTGGGTCGATGAAGAAGTATCTACCACCTTCCTGGCGAAAGCAAAGTCTTACATACAGGATCACCACAAGAAACCATTTTTCCTCTACTTTGCCCTTACCGAACCACACGTGCCGCGTATGCCGGCCACGATGTTCAAAGGCAAAAGCGGATTGGGATTGCGCGGCGATGCCATCCTGCAGCTGGATTGGACCGTTGGCCAGATCATGCAGCAACTCAAAGACCTCGGCATCGAAAAGAACACGATCGTCATCTTCACCAGCGACAACGGCCCCGTGCTCGATGATGGTTATGCAGACGAAGCCGTGACCAAACTCAACGGACATACCCCTGCCGGCCCGCTGCGCGGCGGCAAGTACAGTGCCTTCGAAGCAGGTACCCGCGTGCCCTGGATCATGAGCTGGCCCGGCGCCATCAAGCCCGGCGTAACGGACGCGTTGCTATGCCAGGTGGACCTGCTGGCCTCCTTCGCCAAACTCACCAAACAAACACTGGCCAATGCAGATGCCCCCGATAGTTATGATACCTGGGATGCCTTTACCGGCAAAACGAAAACCGGTCGCAGTACACTGGTACAACAAGGGGGCGCCATATCTATCGTAAATGGTCATTGGAAGTACATCGAACCGTCTAAGGGAGCTAAGATCCTGGGCGGTGTGAACATTGAGTCGGGCAGCGACGAAGAACCGCAATTGTATGACCTCTCCAACGACATTGGCGAAAAGAACAACCTCGCCAATACCCATCCCGATAGAGTGATAGCATTGAAAACACTGTTGCAGCAGATCAGGGACGCCGGACGAAGCAGAAAATAATAGCTCAACATGTCAAAGCCATGTCAGGTAAAGTCATATTAAGTCATGACATAACCTGACATGGCTTAATATTTTCAACCCTGCAGTAGGAATGGCCACGGGGCCTGATTAATTTTGCTCACCCCCACCCGGCCCGTGGCGCTCCCGTACCCGTTCCGTACCCGACCCGTACCGGTCTCGAATAAATAGCACAACTTTTAAAACACGGCCATTTTCACTAAAAATGGACGGATGACTGTTGCCATAAAAGTACCTGACGCCCCTAGTTTGAATTTTGCAATAAACCCTTTGAATAGTGCAATTAATCGCCCGAACCAGGAAATCAACCCCGCTGTTATTTAATCCATACACTACCAAAAATCAAAAAGATGAGCACACAAACAATTGAACAAACCTGGAAACTGGGTGAACAACTCGAAATAAACAGATTGGGTTATGGCGCCATGCAACTGGCCGGCCGTGGCGTATTTGGTGATCCGAAAGACCGTGAAGGCGCCAAAAAAGTATTACAGACAGCAGTAGCCGGCGGCGTCAACTTCATCGACACAGCCGAAGCCTACGGACCCAGGACCAATGAAATCCTGATCGCCGATGCCTTGCATCCCTATCAACAGGGACTGGTGATCGCCACCAAAGGAGGCTTCGACCGCCCTTCTGCCGAAGCCTGGATACCCAATGGTAAACCGGCCCATATCCGCGAACAGATTGAAGGCAGCCTCAAGCGGCTAAAAGTCGATACCATCGACCTCTGGCAGTTACATCGCATCGACTCCAATGTACCGGTAGAAGAAACCCTGGCGCCTGTGGCAGACGCCGTGCAAGCAGGTAAGATCCGTTACGTGGGACTATCCGAAGTAAACATCGCGCAGATCGAGCGCGCTGAAAAAGTAGTCCCCATTGTATCGGTACAAAACCTGTACAACCTCGGCAACCGCCAGTGGGAAGAGGTATTGAACTATACGATCAAACGCAACATTGCTTTCATCCCCTGGTATCCGCTCGCCTCGGGTCCGGATGCACTGGCCCCAAAGATTAACAGCATTGCGCAGGCGCACAACGCCACGGTAGCGCAGATAGCGCTTGCCTGGCTGCTGCACCGCGCCAACAATATTCTGCTGATCCCCGGCACCAGCTCTGTCGGCCACCTCAACGAAAACCTCGCCGCCGGTGACATTACCCTCACCGACGCGGAGTTCGAAGCGCTGTCCAACTAGTTTTTCATGGCTAACCAAAGAAGGGCTGCCCCCGCGGGCGGCCTTTTCGCTTTAAAGAATTGAACACGAAGCACTTACCCGAAAACCATCGTTAATACGCACATAACTCGCAGTAAACCCGCTGCTTATATACTGAAACAAGCCCCGGAATGGCACTGGAATGCACTAAAACAGGCACTTTTCATAGAGGGCCAGTGCAATTTGTAGTGAATAACAGTGCTTCACGAAGGGTGTTTTCAGGCTATCTCGCATGAGTCCGGCGTGGATTCCGGGCGGCGCCTTCAAACCCATTCATTCCATTACCCTTTCAACCGAACCCGCTACACCTCTGCCTACAATTCATCCCACTACCTAACTTTCCGGTAATAAAAAAGCGGTAGTTTGCCACACAACGAAAACAAAATTGATCAACAGGGCGTTGTATCGGTTCGCTATCGAAACGTAACTTCGAAAAGCCTGGCAATAAGCATCAACATTCGTTCAGCGTATGAAGGGAGTTCTCAGGAATTTGCTTTGGGGGATATTGGCCTTGCCATCGATCATGGTCCACGCTCAGGAACCGGCCAACCGGTACCTGTTCAGGGTCTATGAAGACAACGATGCCATGAACCTCTTCGATCCCGGCAGCGACAAAGGGTATACCAACGGCACCCGCCTCGATTTCTTCTGGGTGCCGCGCAAAGCCCCCTTTCTCAGCCCGCTGTTTCCCAAAGCCGGTGCGGGCAGCGTCAATACCCATGGCTGGAGTGCGATGCAGATGATGATCACGCCCGACAATATCCTGCGCCGTTATCCCGATCCCACCGACTATCCCTATTCGGGCGGACTGTTTGCGACCCGCAGCCTGCATTCGGCCAATCCCGACCGCAAGATCAGCTTCCAATCTGAACTGTTGCTGGGCGTTATGGGGCCACCGGCCCTCGCCGAGGATATGCAAAAACTCATTCACCGCATTATAGCCGCTCAGCCGCCCCGTGGCTGGGATTACCAGAAGTCGACCGACTTACTCCTCAATTACCAGTTTGCGGTCAGTAAACAGCTGGCAAACATGCCTGCGGGCATGGAGCTGATCGGCCATGCACAGGTGAATGCCGGCACCATGCAGAATGGCGCTTATATATCCACCCTGTTCCGGTGGGGCAAGAATATGAACCATTATTTCGATGGATTGATCCCGCAGTTCAGCAAAGACCGGCAGCAAGCCGACCGCTGGCAGTTCTACATCACTATACAGCCCGGCGCCGAACTGATGATCACCAATGCCTTGCTCGATGGCGGGGTCTTCAACGATCACCCCAAACAATTGCAGGGCACCAACCCGTATGGCGAACCAGGGCCAATACCTACCCGGCGCAAGCTATTGGGCCGACTCGATTTCGGCGCCGTCCTCTCGCACGGCAATTTCGGAGTCACCTATACGCAAAAAAGTACCACCCCCATTTACAGCGGTCTGCAGCCCCAGGGGCTGGGCAATGTGTCGGTTTACATCGCCTGGTAGGCCATGGAGCGCCTTCGGTAAGGCTCCTCCTGTTCGCACTTCCCCAGGCTGTCACCTCCCGATTTTAAGCGGCCCGTCCCGGCTACACACGTTACCCGGTTTTTTTAACAAAATCACCCAGGAGCATTTGTGTAATTTTTAGGTCGATTGCATCTACTACCAAACCACTGCTCATGAACCGGACATTTACCAAGGTCATCACCCTCACGGGGTTCGTTTTGCTGATCGGCGTATTCATTTACTACCGCCTGGATGGGTTTGAAACGACAGCACCTGTTATGCTCACCAGCAACCAGTCCGGTGCCGCTGATACCACCCGGCCACAAAACACCGATTCCCTGTTATTAGAAGAGATCATCGATTCCTTATCCTACATCCGGATGGTTAGCTCCAAAAGCATCGTAGTATTGAAAGATGTTAAATCCGAATTCAGGAAAGATCTCTTATCAGATACTGTCCGGTTGCGAAAGCTGCTTGACAAGCAAAAAGCCAGGCAACTCACCCGCAGCCAGTCTGTCAATATTCCAACGAAGTCTGCCGGCACCAAACGCGATACTACCAACCAGCACAACTAACAATATGCATTGGTTACAATTGTTATTGGGTACAGGAGCCAGCCTGCTTTTTCTGGCGCTTGTATTCATACCCATGGAAAAGGTATTCCCTGCGCGCAAAGAGCAAAAGATTCTAAGGCCCCATTGGATACTTGACCTTTGCTACTTCCTCGGTCAGTACTTACTGTGGAATGGACTGATATTATGGGCACTCACTTATGCCGAACAGTGGCTATCAGGTATCGTACCGGCATCGTTCCGTTCGATGGTGGGCAAACAGCCCGTTTGGCTGCAGGCACTTGAAGTAGTTGTCTTCAGCGACCTCATTATTTACTGGGGTCACAGGCTGCAGCACAAAGTCGATTTCCTCTGGCGCTTTCACAAAGTGCACCACAGTGCGCAGCACCTCGACTGGCTCGCTGCACACCGCGAACATCCGCTCGATTCGATCTATACCGTAGGGCTCATCAATCTGCCCGCATTGATCATGGGTTTCAACCTCGCGCCGCTCACCGCCGTCATCGCCTTCCGCGGCATCTGGGCCATTTA
Source organism: Paraflavitalea sp. CAU 1676 (assembly GCF_029223285.1). Taxonomy (GTDB): domain Bacteria; phylum Bacteroidota; class Bacteroidia; order Chitinophagales; family Chitinophagaceae; genus Paraflavitalea. The sequence goes on from NZ_JARHUJ010000003.1 coordinate 642,030, forward strand.
TATTCATTCCAACGTACGACTGCCACTGGGCCCGCTCAAAGTACTGGTCGGATCGCCGGAACTGCACCACTGGCATCACGATATTGAAAGAGACGCGGGCAACTATGCCAATATATCACCACTCATGGATAAACTGTTTGGCACCTATACATGTCCGCCCAGAGAGCCCGAACAGTACGGCATTAAAGAAGATTTCCCGCAGCATTATGTTGGGCAGATGTTACGGCCGCTACTACCACTTCAAACAAGAAAGAAAAAGAAAGGTATCGTCGTTAACAAGGAGAACCATCAGTTTCCTTCACCCATCAACCAGGCATCGCAATCGCCTCCCCGATTCTAATATTATTCTAAGATGCTCCGCCCCACACCCGTCGTATCTTTGCGCCTTTTAAAGATAACCGGTCAACGTGTGTTATGGAGCTATACTATTCCTTTTCTGTACTGATCGTGCTGGCATCGTTTTTCGCTTACATCAACCTGCGGGTACTTAAATTACCTTCTACCATCGGGGTCATGATCATTGCGATGATCAGCTCCATCCTGCTGGTAATCGGCGGCAGCCTGTTCCCGAAATTCTTTACGCACTTCTCCACCCTGCTGATGGATGTGGACTTTACCGAAGTGCTGATGGGCGCTATGCTGAACTTCCTGTTGTTTGCCGGTGCTATTCATATCAACCTGAAAGACCTGCGCGAACAGAAAGGTCCCATCATCGTATTCTCCACCGTAAGTGTATTGATCTCGACGTTTGCGATCGGCATCATCCTGTATTACATATTTGCATTATCGCATATAGACCTTCCCTTCATTTATTGTTTATTGTTTGGCGCCCTCATCTCCCCCACCGATCCTATTGCAGTGATGGGCATATTGAAGAAAGCCAATGTAAGAAAGTCGCTGGAAACGAAAGTAGCCGGGGAATCCTTGTTCAACGATGGCGTGGCGGTAGTCGTGTTTGCCGTGATATTGCAGGTGGCACAGGGCAGCGAAGTGGATATGTCGGTAGGCAATGTGAGCTGGTTGCTGGTAAAAGAAGCAGCGGGCGGTTTCATATTGGGCGCTTTGCTCGGACTCGGCGCCTCCAATGCCATCCGCAAGATCGACGACTACAATGTAACCGTGCTCATCACTTTGTCGGTCGTAATGGGTGGGTACCTCATCGCGCACACGCTGCACATGTCGGGCCCGCTCACTATGGTGGCGGCGGGTATCGTGATCGGTAATTACGGCAAACGGACTGCCATGTCGGCCACCACGAAAGATTACCTCAATAAGTTCTGGGAACTGGTAGATGAGATCATGAACGCGATCCTCTTTCTCTTCATCGGCTTCGAGTTATTGCTGATACCGCACCTCAGCAGTTATTGGATCATGGGCAGCATAGCGATAGGGGTGGTATTGCTGGCACGTTTCATCTCCATCTGGCTGCCGGTAAAGCTGATCCCCTTCCGCAATAAGTTCAGCAGCGGCACCATCAAAATACTCGTATGGGGTGGCTTGCGCGGCGGCGTATCCATTGCACTGGCGCTCTCGATCGATAATGGTCCGTACAAGCTGGCCATCATCGCCATTACTTATTTCGTAGTGGTATTCTCGATCATCGTGCAGGGATTGAGCATCGGCAAAGTGGCCGGCAAGGTGTTGTCGAGGGAGGAAGTCTAAGAATGCTGCCCAGTGACCAGTCCTGCAGCATCCATCGGCCGCATATGCGTGACGCATTCCCGCATCAGCTATCGCTAGCTTCAGGACCTTCCCACCTTCAAAAAGCCGGGTGCCTGCACAAGATGTCATTCCGCAACCGGTTGTGTTTTCATCATTCCCATTTAACAATTAAATTGCGGTATGAAGTTAACCTCCCTGCTGCTCTCCGGTTTGTTGTGCGTGATTACTGCTACGGCGCAGAAGCGCCCCAATATCATACTCGTATTCACCGACGATATGGGCTACAGCGACCTCAGCTGCTTTGGCAATCCCCTCATCAAAACACCTTTCCTCGATAAAATGGCAGGGCGTGGCATCAAAGCCACCAATTTCCTGGTAGCGTCACCCACCTGTACGCCTTCCCGCGCTGCGTTGCTCACCGGACGTTACGCCACCCGTTTCAACTTGCCCGTACCCATAGGTCCCTGCGCCAAAAATGGACTTCCCGAAGAAGAAGTGACTATCGCTGAAATGTTGAAGCAGGTAGGTTATCGCACGGCACTCGTCGGCAAATGGCACCTCGGCGACAAACCAAACTACCATCCCAATACGCAGGGCTTCGACCAGTTCTTTGGAACGCTGTATAGTCATGACTATCGTCCGCCTTATGTGCAAACCGATACCACCATGAAGATCTGGCGCAATCGTACAGCCGCGATCGTGAAGCCCGAAGACACCACTCTTACAGAAATATATGCCGCAGAGGCCATCAAATACATCAAGGACCAATCTGCTCAACAACCCTTCTTCCTGTACCTGGCAGAGAACATGCCACACCTGCCGTTGGCAGTGCCGGCCAAATGGAAAGGACATTCAGCGGCCGGACTGTATGGCGATGTGATCGAGCACCTCGATGAGAGCCTGCAGCGCGTATGGGCAGCCGTAGAGGCAAAGGGTATGGCCGATAACACCATCTTTATTTTTACAAGCGACAATGGCCCCTGGATCGGATTCCCCGACCGCATGGCGGGCGACGGACATACCAAAGCCTGGGAAGTAGGCACAACCGGCATCTTCCGCGGGCAAAAAGGCAATACCTACGAAGGTGGTCACCGTGTACCCTTTATCTTTTATTGGAAAGGACGCGTACCGGCCGGCAAAACGATCACGGATCCTGTATCCTCACTCGATATATTACCCAGCATAGCCCAATGGCTCAATATTCCCACGCCGGCCGGCAGAACGCTCGACGGGCAGTCGGTCGTTGACCTGCTCTCCGGCAAGAAAGAACACATCGACCACCGCCCCATTTATTATGTACACAACCAGGCACAGGCAGTGCGAGACGGTAAATGGAAGTTGCGCGTAACGAGTGCAGACAACAAAACGCTCACCGAATTATTCGACATGGAAACCGATCCCGGCGAGAACTACAACCTGGCAGCTGGCCACGCAGAGATCGTAGCCCGTTTGCTAAAGCTGCTCGATGAATTTCCCGGCATGAAACCATAAGCACCGCGATCAAACAAAGGCCTTCACAACAACTTAAATCGTCACCACAATTCAACGGCTGGTATAACAGCCCATACACTCCTGTCTTTTACCGCGGCAAGGTGCATAGCAACTTTGCCCCAAAGTAATAGACATGAAACAATTGGTAACAGGCAAGTGGTTACTCATCCTTGCCTTGGCAGGCATTAGCATAGCATCCTGCAAGAAAAGTGGTTCGTCCGATAAACCCGGCAACGAAGGCGGAGAAGATCCTCAAACTGAAAGCACCGGCCTGGTAACAGCAGCAGGTGTACCCGTAGGTCAGCCCGAAACAAAGCAGATCGGTGCAGAAGGTGGCAGTTTCACCACAGCCGATGGCGCCTTAAAGATCGATGTGCCGGCAGGTGTATTCACTACCACTCAGACAGTTAGTGTGCAGCGCATCAGCAATGAAAACAAGGTCGGCACCGGCATAGCTTATCGCCTCACACCGCACAATGTAAAATTCAGTAAGCCGGTCACCCTTACCTTTCAATATGCCGACAGCAATCTCGTGGGCACCATCCCGCAGGCCATAGGCATATCCTATCAGGACGAAAAGGGAGTATGGCAATCCATCGGCAATCAACAGAATGATATAGCTGCGCGTAAAGTATCGGTGCAAACCGATCACTTCAGTGACTGGACGCTGTTTCAGGCGATGAGTATATTTCCAACGCAAGGCTACGTCGAATTGGGCGGTTCGCTGCCCCTGCGGGTAGTCAAGGCAATAACGGAGCCTTCAACGGGTCTTGAATTACCGGTACCTGCCGTTACCGTACCTATACACGATACTACCGGTAAGGTGGTGAAGAGTTGGGCAGTAACAGGAGGTGGAGCCATTCAGGGCGTTGGCGGATCGGCCACCTATTATGCGCCACAGTCCATACCCGACAAAAATCCGGTGGCAATAACGGCCACCATAGCAGCAAAAGGGGGCGAACAGTGGCAGCTCGTCAGCAATATTTATGTTGGCAAGGAAGGTATCAATTTTCGTATCAACAATGGTCCCTGGATCCATGCAGACGTCGTCCTGGGCGCTATAAGGGTCAATGACACTTTACGCACCATACAGGGAGTGCCCATCATCGACAATACGCCAGGGGGCTCATTCAGCATACATTGGTTGCGGGGTGCCGCTGGCGAAACTCAACAGTGGGGTAAGAAGTTTGCGGCGCTTCAGTACGGCACAGGCGGAGCCATCTCGTACTGGCAGTTCAAGCCCACCCAGGGTGCATTGGAAGTCAGTCCAGGCTATCTCACCTTCGCGGAATATCATGGAGACTATGTATCGGGCGGTTTCCTGCTCACGAAGGCGAGCAAAGAAACGACTGTCTACCCATCAAACACCTGGGAAACGGTGCGGATAGAAGGCAACTTCCGGGTGAAGTGGAAAAAGTAATTGAACTAAATAAGGCGGCGCACTACATATAGAATTGCTCTTCAACGACCTTACCGTCTTTGACCTGGTATACGCAGAGCTCTTTCATAGGGGTGCGCCCCATTCCTTTCATGGTGGCGTCCATGTCGAGTACACAGGCAAAAGAATTGTCGGCCACTATAGGATCAGAAACTTTAATGCTGTGCATGGTCTCGACCATGGCATCAAATTTCTTTCCTTTCTCGACAATGGCAGGTAACCCTTTGGTTACTTTCTCGAAGCCAGGTGAAGCTTCGGGCTCGATGCTGGAGCAGTTTTCTGCATAGAGTTCTTGCTGGGCCTTGGCCCATTCGCCGGTACGGCAGTATTGTACCAGCTTGTCAGCAATCTGTTGAGTGGTCATATGGAAAGTTTTCCTGCTCCGCAGCAAAAAGCAGGCCCGGAGAACGGGTGGCAGCAGCATGCTGGCCTCTTAGCAGGATAAGTCCTGCACAGATCGCAACATGCCTTCGGACTTGATCCTTATGGTACTATCTCATACTCGAGCTGTCGGGTAGCTGTTTTAATCAGCCCGTTTTCTTCATACTCAAAGCGAACAGGAATAGAATATTTCCCCGGCAGTCCTGTTACCCTGACTTTCCGGGTTGCCCAGTCCCACGACTCTCTGCGCGTGATAGAGTCTTGAATAAATACTCTTTCACTGGAATGATAATTACGGTAACCATACCCCAGGAATACGGTTAGCGGTTGTCCCTTTTTTATTTGGTTGGCACTGATATCGCAAATAGCTGTGGCAAAAAACCATCCATCGGTAGCACCTATTTGGTTACCCAGGTATTCAATCAGCTGCGCCTGCATGGCGAGCACATCTGCCTTCATATTGGCCAGCAGCAACAGGGTTGTTTCTTTACGATGGTCACCCGCATGGTCCCTGACCCATTTCATTTTTCTGGAACTCGGGTCGATAGTAGAATCTGCGGGCAATAAGGGCCCATGAACTGTAAACCCTAAAGAGTCCCGCAACAACACTTCTGCAAACGTTGGATTCTCCCTATACAGGCTCGGTTGCATAGTTGAAAGCATCCGATGCTTGTATTGAAGCAAACGGTCATAGAGCACTCCATCATCGAATAACGTTTCGGTAGTGCCCACTTCTTTACGCAAGGCGGCTTCCAAACTATCGAGATAAGTACAGGCCTCATGGCCTGTTGCCTTTACTAGCTTCCCCCTATCAAACCATACCTCAGCTTTCATTCTTTGGCTTGGATCGAACCATTTATTTTCGAGGAACCGGAATGAACTGGCACTGGCGCTTCTCATCTCCTCCCCTATCGACCGAAAGGTTTTCTCCAAAGCCGCTCGCCTGTATTCCTCCGCGTGTTCATTACACCCGGTCAACACAAGCATGAAAAGCCCGGTAAACAGCGACATCAAAACAGCCCTCATGGTATCAATTTATAGGTTAACCTTTTAGACTCAGCAACAACAGGATCATCCCAATGCTTATACCGTATAATGACTGGAATGGAATAATAACCCGGCTTACCAGCCGGCTTAAACTCGACGCTCCCGTCTTTTAGATCATTGAAGCCATAGGTAACACCACCCACGGTGTATTTCATAACCGAGTCAACGCGAAAGAGGCCAACACCGGCCTTCACTTCAATAGAATCACCGCTATGCAACACAGTTGAGTTAGCCGACACTACGGGGACAGAAACAAATCGGGGTATTTTCGCCGAGGGGAGCCAATTCTTTACATACGACATCCATTGGTATTCGGTAGAGAGGATTTCATACCGGAGTTTGTTTAACATGACGATCGCCATGAGCGGCGTAGAGCTACCAAAATTATCTGCTATCCATTTCTTCGATTCGCTGGGAACAGAGCTCATCGAGTCACCAGCAGTATTCAATTTTCTGGTCAACTCAAGTTTAAACCTGACTATATCTTCTTTGACAGACAATTCCACGGAGGGATCGCCGCCGCGCCGGTAAAAGTCCGGGAAAGAATCCAACAGCCTGACAGTACCATATAGGCGGTCGTAGAGATTCTTACCTTGCCTGCTCATTAAAGAATCAACGACGGAAGCATCATCCTCACTCCTGTTCTCCAGCAAATTGACCATTGAATCCAGCATCAGGAGAGCTGGCGAAAGATCACGATGAATTGCAAGGATCCCTGCACCATGAAACATTGCCAGATCGTGCTGTTGCGGATCAAGGAGCCCCTCTCGCTGTCTATCTCTTATATATCGGACCCTCTCCTGAAGCATACCACTACCATGACCTAAAGTATGGTTCAATTCTTTTAATTGCCCGGGTGAATAGCGGGGTTTGCAGCCGCCAGCTAAGGCTGCCGTAATCAAAACAAGGGCCATGATGCCATTGATTGACCTATTGTTCACTTTGTTGTTTTCTAATCGGCAATGATGTATTCCAGTGTTCTGTTGAGGGTGTGAATACTGCTATCCGCCTTGACAAAAGAAATAGAAACCGGTAGCGTGTATTTACCAGGCTTCCCTTCAGCTTTAAATTTATAGACAGCAGATCCATCTATAGCAATATCATGGACCACTCCATTGATCATAACCTTTGGGCTTGCGTCAGCACTGAACTTACCCAAACCTGCAATAACTTCAATTGTTTGTCCAGCCTTCACACAAGAGGTATTCATCGTCGCTATCACACTGTAATAGGTAAAACTCTCCTCGATCATGGAGTTGGCTTCATAGCAATGACTCAATAATTCACTTGCTACCGTCAAAACATCCAACTGAAGTTTCGAAAGCATGACCAACGTACGAAACTCTTCATTCTCAAATAAAAATGACTTATACCAACCAAGCGGAATGCTATCGGTCGCTTCTCCTTTCATGGAGATGTGAAACAATGTAGAGTACTTGTCAATTCGCTTTTCCTTCTCTTTCATCAAGTATGTTTTCCAGGCCGGATTATTGCTGAATCCAGCAGTATCGAACACCTGCAGAACGTTTCTGCAATAAGTTACCACCTGCCTATAAAGTGTATCACCAAACTTAGCCAGACACCTTTCATGTCTGGGTTCTTTATTTTTCAGATTAGATTTTAACGAATCAATTGCCGTATACATCTTTTCAGACAATACGAGTACCTTTTCAGAACTGGATACATACAATGCAGCTTTACTGGCAGCATATTGGTGAATATGCTTTCGTCTTATAGCTTCATAGGCCAGCTTATTTGATTCTTTTAGAACCCGACTAGAATGCTGCAACGTTTGATCAAATGACGCTAAGGCGCCATTATCTTCTTTAGGCTGACAACTTGCTAGAATAAGCGCTATGCTAATACAAAAGAAAAGCCGTGACACGCTACTTTTGGATAACATACTTAACATTTTTAGTCCAACTAAGCACTTCCCCCGTGGGCTTTTCGTATTGAATGTTCACCGGAAGAAAATATTCACCCGGCTTCGCACTGGCTATCCAGGAATAACGAAAGCCCCCCGCATCATCCTGCGGTACTAACGTACCATCAAGCCGTATCAACGGCGTCTTGTAAGCAACAAACTCTCCATCACCCAGCGTCAACACCAGGGTGTCACCGGTTCTTATGCGTTCGTAATTGAGCGTGTTTATTATTGCCGGAACGCCTACACAATGCAAATACCCCTTCGTTCGGCTCATACAAAAAGACGCGAGGCTACGCTCTACCAGGCCCAACGTCAATTCGATCCTACCAATAGCCAAAGCGGCAGAAACCTGATCGTTTCCCAATAAATTTCTTTCACCTGGCTTCAGCGGCTCCAGTGAATCCCCCTGCGAAAGCGCATAGCTCATTCTCAATGAACCTTTAAATAAGGAATCGACATCCCTCACAACTTGCTTGTAATAACGCAGTTGCCATTCGGCTATAGCATGGCTTGAATGATACAGAATATTGTTTATCGCTGAGCGATAAAAGTTCAAATGCCGGTAAATGATGGCTTCTTGTGCGAGTAAAGAAGGACCTTTAGTATTCTTCTTTCCGTCAGCTTCAGCAACCTGCCTTTTCGCTACCTCTAAGCTATCATTCAACATTGAAGCAGCAGCCCGTAACTCATTCGCCGTAGGCGCCCATTCAATAGATGGGCCACCAGTAAATGCACTTTCCAATTCCCTGTTTAGATGACCATATATAAGCTGATTCTCCTTCCGGATCAACTTCTCCGAATTCTGCAGTGAGTTCTCCAGCAACCGCAATACCTTTGCCTCGTGCTTTTCAGCACAACCAACCATTAGGACACCTGCAGTAATAACTAATAATGTTCTCATAATGGGTATTACCTTGTAACTGTATAACTGATATTTTTCCAGATGGTGGATGGAGAGCCGTCTGGCTGCACATATGCTACTTCAAGCTTTAAATTGTATTTCCCGGGAAGTCCGGCAACCAATCGATATATTCCTACGCCATGTTCATTAACAGATACAGGATTTCCATTGACCGACATTACAATTGAATGATTTTTAGCAAAAGCCGCAACACCGGCAGTCAAAACCAGCCGCCCGCCTTGCTTTACACTACTTCGATCTAGCGTAATGATTGGTTCAAAAGAATACTCCCTACGGTCTGGCGCCTCCTTCGCTTGCAAATAATAGCTTAACACATCATGCTCGATCAACAACACATCGTTCGACAACTTACGTAGCATGGCCTTTTGAAAATGCTTTGAAACCTTGTTGAGCAGATTATTACCCCATACCGACGCCTTGATGGGTGAATTATCAGAACTATCAGCGGTGAGCTGCAGCCTATACAATGCACCTTGGCGTATCCGCCTGAGGCCTGACCATAGCCAGGGCTGCTTCATCCCAATACTGTCAGTAACAGCTTTCACAAATGCAATTAACTCTCCATGCAACTCACTTATTATTTCAGGAGGAATGGGTGCTGTTTCATCGTCCCAATACCCTTCTTCCACTCCTTTGATCCATCGAAGTAGTTCACCGGTGTTTGCCCCAACTTTCTTCACATAGGGCATCAATTCCGAATACTCTTTACTTTCGCGGGGAAACCTGGCCTTGCTGTACAATGCCTCCTTGATGTCACGATTGGAATTGACGAGGTAAACGTAGGCGTACTGGAGGCTCTGCATCGAATCGGCCAGCTCCACAGACCGATCCGCCCGCTTACAGGAAGGAAACAGAGAAAGGATCAATAGCCCGAAAGGCAAAAGCAGACGCATGGTTAACGGTATAGGTTAACCCAGTAACGGTGCCACCTCCGATTTAGTATCTAACCCCGGGGCTATGGAACCTATAAAAATGTTAAAGGACCTTTTCGGCCCGGTGGCGCTTCGCCATCCCTTGGGCAATGATACTCACGGCTATTAATTGGAGGGCATGGTAGAGCATGATAGGCAGTAGCAGGATGCCCATGAGCGGACTATTCATAAATATCACTTTCGCCATCACTGTGCCGTGCACCAGCGATTTCTTAGACCCGCAAAAAGTTGCCGTAATACGATCTTCCCGGTTAAAACCCAGCAACCGGGCAATATACGCGATCAGGAAGTACACCAGGAAGAACAGGGCCAGCATGCAGGCACCAAGTAAGACCAGCTCGACCAGGTCGAGGTTGCTGAACATATGCTTGTCAAACGACTCACTGAAAGCAGTGTACACGATCGCCAGAATCGTGATCTGGTCAAAACATTTCAACTGCTTGTTATATTTACCGGCCACCTTGCCCAGTTTTGTAGGGTTCAGCAACAAGCCCAATACCACCGGCGCCAGTATCTGCAGCAATAACTTCATAATGATATCGGTCATATCTACGCTGTTCTGCTGCCCTTCTGTAACGATGCTCATCCAAAGGGGCGTTAGGAAGATGCCCATGAGGCTGGAAATACTTGCATTGAAGATGGCGGCGGGAATATTACCCTCAGCGATAGAAACCATCACCACCGAAGAGGAAACTGTAGAAGGTAGGGCCGCCAGGAAGAAAGTACCCAGCCACAGTATATGCAGGTCACCCTGGTCTACCCAACCGCGCAAAGCCAGGATCACCAGCGGAAACAAGATAAAAGTACCTACCTGCACCAACAGGTGCAGCCGCCAATTGCTTAATCCTGCCACCAGTTTGCTGCGGTTCAGTTTCAATCCGTAGAAAAAGAAGATGAAGGAGATCCCAATATTGGCCAGGGACGAAATGGAGAATGGGCCATCGGCTACACCAGGCCCCGGCCATTGCGAAGCCAGCACGATCATGCCGATCAGCGAAAGAATGAACCAATCCAAACCAAACCTGCCCAAAAACTGAAATACCTTCCTTGCTATCATGGCTGCAAGATAATAAGACTACAACAATATATCGGTTCAACACAACGTTCCAGCCAATGGGCATTTCTGTCACTACATAAAACCCAACACCCTACATTGCAAACTTATACGTTATGAGTAAACACCTACGGATACCCATCTTGCTGTGTGCATTGTTTTTTGCCAAAGGAGTATCCGCGCAGATCAAAGGTATTTACCTCATCAAGAACTGCCAACGATCACCCCTCATAGACAACTATTACAAACAGGTTAAGTTCTTCTGGTGGTGGATGATCGGCAACACCGATTTTCAACAACAGAAGCTACTGCACTTTGCTGAAGGCTACAGGCCCGATTCAGCCGCACTCCGAAAAGACAAAGAAAAACTCAGAAGCCTCCTGCCCAAAGAATACAATTATGCGGGAGATGTTTCCATTGGCTTATTACGCGACAACAGGCCCGACGAAAAGGCTATCTGGTTTACGGAGGTATTCGCTGAGCATGACAAGAAAACCGGGACTTTTAAAGTGTACGGCGCTTACAAGATCACCTTCGAAGGAACTAACGCGCACGAGGTAGACACCAAAAAACCCTTGAACATAAAGTCGATACAGTTCATTTTTGAAGAAGCGGATCTACAGGCATTGGGCAAAAGGCTGGCAGAACTGCCAGTTTCGCAGGATATTCACAGCTAGCGTCTTTTAGAAATTCCGGGAGACACTTACCTCAACACCTTATCCATCAGCCCAGAATACTCCGTTTTCATCTGTGGCGATATATCATGCTTCAACCCGGGATAAGTAGACAATTTCAATGGCATGTGGCGACCAAGAGCTTTAACCGCTTCCCGGGTATAAGAAACTGCGATGATCGGGTCATCCTCACCCTGATAAAGATATACAGGTACTTTGTTGGCAGGCATGTCCAGTATGGATGCATAGGCCTGCCGGTGAATGAAGGCGGCGAACGGGAATGCAGCCTTCACCAATGGAGGATAATACACCGCCAGCATCCAGGCAAGGTCGCCGCCTTGCGATATGCCACTCACCACAGGCTTTACGCCGTACTTCGCCTCAATGGCTTTTACAAAGGCAGCAATACTATCAAGCGTAATATGTGCCTCCTTCATTTGCGCCAGACTATCCAGCTTATAGTGATCGTGCGGATAATAAGAATAACCATTTCGCTTACGCACATTGCCAACCGGCACAATGATCCTCACCGGTGTCTTCAACAGTTCGTAATCCGCCAGCGACTCCTGTGGCGTACCGCTGGAATAATGAAAAGCAATGAGCAAGGGATAAGCCCCATTGTCCCTTACCCCACCGCGCACCTGTTCCACATAGCGAAACCCTGCGACCGAATCCTGCATAACAGCTTGTGTATATCCGGCAAAGGCTGCAGCCATTAAGCTGACGAGTAAAAGCAACTGACGCATGAAATGGTACTATTTAGGTCACCCGAATATAACGAACTATCCCCTTAAACATGTGTCCGCTGCCATTGCTCACCTCAAAACCGGCATTCATGATAAGAACCATGCAAGTTGACACCACTCCGTTCAGCAACCGCAGGCAGCCATCCGTTATCCGCAAGCCGTCGTATAATCGTTTTTCTCCCGCTTCGATTATTTGTGCTAAATGGAATATTCACATGAAGTACATTCACTACTCAAATACTTTACCATGAAAAAGTTACTTCCTTTGATCGCAGCCTGCCTGTTGATGACAGCTGGCTTCGCCACACCATCCACAATGATCCAACCGGCCAGCCTGCAACCAGTGCTCACCGGTGAACCGGAGCCTCACCCCAACAACCTGTATGTGAAACTGAAAGTGAATGGACAAACCACCATTCTCTGGCTCCTGAGCTTTCCCGATGACACCATCGGTGATGTTAAGAGCAGTGTAGAAGACATCGTTGGCTTTCCCATCAACTACCTTTCCTACAAAGGACAGGTACTCGATGAGTCAGGCACATTGGCCTCCTATGGGATCGGCGCCAATGCTACCTTAAATGCTTATTGAGGAGTACGCTCACTTGCTCAAACGCCGCGGATCAATTCCGCGGCGTTTCTATATCCAGCCATTATATCCTTATATGTCGAGATTGCGCTGTATCCATCCTGTAGCAAAACCTGCCACGATCAAAGCGATCAGCAACAGCACAATAATAAAGCCTGCTCCAATGCCCCTTGAACGGCGCGGCGCCGGTGCGTGGTAATTAGTAGCCGTTTGCAATTCGCTCGCATTCGGTTTACGTGCTTTGATCAGCAGCCCCGTATGCCGGGAAGTGAATACATCCGCCTCGGCCTGGTTGTAAACGACTTGCTCGGCCACGAAAAGATCCTCACTGCCCGATGGCTGGTAAGCCTGTACCACCACCGGAAATTCGCCTGGTTGAATAACCATAGTTAACGATTATAGTGAACAATTTATAGTCACTATCGCAAATCCGCTGCCAGCACGTAAACTGTTGAACGACCTGCACAAAACCCCAGTTTCACTGCTTCTAATCGTATAACCTGACCACAGGGGCCGTCCGGTTCCGTCCACAAGCAACCTTAACATTTCTTTATGCCCCTTCGGGAAATTTTTACAAGCCAACGGGAAATAACTCCATTCTTTTGGGTAGCAAATGGTTGCAATTTTACATCGTCAACAACACACAACGTAAAATCAACCTAAAAGATAAGTTATGAAGACTTTCACAGTTCCTACCAGAGAATCAGTTACACCCGCCAACCAAACCTTGTTCGACAACCTGCAGAAAGGCCTCGGCAAAGTGCCCAACCTCTACGCCACCATGGCCCTCTCGCAAAACGCCCTTGGTACCTACCTCGCTCTATCAAGCGCCAAATCCTCGCTCCGTGCCAAAGAAAAAGAAGTGGTGAACCTGGTAACCAGTCAAGTCAATGATTGCGACTACTGCCTGGCTGCCCACACCGCCATCGGCAAACTGAATGGCTTCACCGACGAACAGATCCTGGAGATTCGCGCCGGCGGCGCCTCCTTTGATCCAAAAATCAATGCCCTGGCCGCCCTCACCAAAAGCTTCGTTCAACACCATGGCAAACCCGACCCCGTGCTGGTAGATAACTTCTTCGCAGCCGGCTACACCGAAGAAAACCTGGTCGACACCATCGTGGTGATTGGCGATAAAATCATCACCAATTTCCTCTACGGCGTTACCAAAGTGCCCGTCGACTTCCCCGCTGCTCCCGCTTTACAAGCCGAAGTAGCTTAATCTATAGCATCGCAGGTTTTAGTGAAAAGGCGTCTCCCGCGAAAGTGCCCAAAAGTGTAAATACTTACGGGTGCAGTCATCGCCGGGAGGCGCTTCTGTGTTTGATAACTGGCCCGCCAACTTATCCCTGAAACCGGCAGCTCCATTGAAAGCCGGTGGTAAAAAACAGTAGCACATTCAGTTACACCTTCGATAGTGCTCCCCACGTTTTCTTTTTTGCCATAAAAAAAAGAGTTAACTTAACAGTAGATTTTTATCCGCTTAAATTTTTTGCTATGGATACGGTAAGAAATATCCTGCAAGTTAAGGGGAACGTGGTTTACACGGTAAGTGCGGACAGCTCAGTCTATGAAGCACTTGAGGCGCTGGAAGAAAAGAACGTCGGCGCGCTCATAGTAATGGAAGACGATGGAACATTGGATGGCATTTTTACAGAAAGGGATTATGCCCGCAAAATTATCCTCAAAGGACGCTCCTCTAAAGACACCTGCGTAAGGGAAATCATGACATCTAGCCCCTGTTGGGTTACTCAAGACACCAAGATTGACGTATGTATGCAGCTGATGACCGAAAGGTTCATCCGCCACTTACCGGTAATGGAAGACAGGGAGCTGATCGGCATCATTTCCATTGGTGATATCGTCAAACATATCATCGAGCAGAAAGATTTCATTATTGCTAACCTGGAACATTACATCTGCAGTTAAGTTCGGTCGCCATTAACCGTGGCACTTCGATCAATACTTGAAACCTTGCTATATGCCGGGACAGGAAACCTATACAGTTCCCTTATGGCCTTTGCTTTTATATGCAATCGTGGTAGTGGTATTGCTCGCCCTTATTCTCACCCTTTCGTATTTTCTTGGACAACGTCACCATGACCGTGCCACCGGCGAACCTTATGAAGGAGGCATCGAGCAGTCTGGCTCTGCCCGGCTTCGATTTTCCGCACAGTTCTATTTAGTGGCCATGCTGTTTGTGATCTTCGATGTAGAAGGCGTATTTATCATGCTGTGGGCATTGGGCTTTTACGAATTGGGCTGGCCCGGATACATTGGAGTGGCAGTATTTATCGGGCAATTGATGGTGGTACTGATCTACGAATGGGGCACCGGCGCACTGAACATCGGGGCCGATGCCAGGAAAATCCTGAAAGTCTATAAAAAAAGACAAGCTGAAGAAAAAACGATGAATATATGAAAGCAGGCAAATTATGAAGTGGTGGTTAAATAAAGCAGGCGAAACGGCCGGCCGTATAACCGGCACCGGCAGCATGGAAGAAACAGTAAGCAAGAGCATTATGCTTACCTCCATGCAGGACCTGCTCGCATGGGGGCGAAAGAACTCCATGTGGCCCTTCCACTTTGGGTTGAGTTGCTGCTTTGTAGAAATGGCCACCAGTATTACCAGCAAATATGATGTGGCCAGGTTCGGGGCAGAAGTGATCCGCGGCACACCGCGTGAAGCAGATGTCATGGTCATTGCAGGAACCGTATTCATCAAGATGGTGCCCATCATCAAGCGCCTGCATGAACAGATGATGGAACCCCGGTGGGTAATATCCATGGGGAGTTGCGCCAATAGCGGCGGCATGTACGATATCTACAGCGTGGTGCAGGGCGTGGATAAATTTCTGCCGGTAGATGTATATGTGCCGGGCTGTCCGCCAAGACCTGATGCTTTTATGCAGGGGCTGGTTTTGCTGGGTGAATCCGTGGGAAAAGAAGCCCGCCCGCTGAGTTGGGTGATTGGTGAACAGGGCGTCATTAAACCTCATCTTACGTCTATGAAGGATCGCAAACGTGAAGAAAGGAGGAAGATGGTAAACTTCAGAGGAATAGATGAAGTGTAAAACAGGATATGGAGCATGACTTTGACATACTTCGTCATCTGCAACAGACTTTAGGAGCAGATATCATTCATCAGCAGCAACCGGTTGATGAGATTCCTACATGTTGGATAGCTAAAGAAAGAATAGTACCGGCCGTTCTGCAACTAAAAAGCAGCACCCCCTCTCCTTACTCCTTCCTCTACGACCTCTTTGGCATCGATGAAAGGAACCGGATCCATACAGCAGGAGCACCACCCAGCGACTTCACCGTAGCCTACCTGCTCTTCTCCTACCAACAAAATAGTTTTATCCGCCTGAAAGTACCATTAACGGGCGAATATCCCACTCTGCCGTCCATCTCCTCCGTATTTAAGAACGCTAACTGGTACGAACGGGAAGTGTACGACATGTTTGGTATCCGCTTCGAAGGCCATCCGCATCTGCGACGAATCCTGATGCCAATCACCTGGCAGGGTCACCCCTTACGCAAAGAACATCCGGCCCGGGCCACCGAAATGGGCCCCTATCAACTATGGGATGAAAAACAGGACCGCGAACAGGAAGCCCTTCGCTTCAAACCCGAAGAATGGGGCATGCAGGCCCAGAGTGAAGATGCCGACTTTATGTTCCTGAACATCGGACCGCAACACCCCGGCACCCATGGCGTGCTGCGCATCATCCTGCAACTCGATGGAGAAGATATTGTAGATGCCGTACCGGAGATCGGCTTCCACCATCGCGGCGCCGAAAAAATGGGAGAAAGACAAAGCTGGCATACTTACATTCCCTATACTGATCGGATAGACTATCTAGGCGGTGTCATGAATAACCTCGCCTATTTGCTGGCGGTTGAAAAACTGGCAGGTATTGAAGTGCCCGACCGGGTAAAAGTGATCCGCGTGATGCTGTGCGAATTGTTTCGCATAGCCAGTCACCTGGTTTGGTTTGGCACCTTTGCGCAGGACCTTGGCCAGTTGTCGCCGGTCTTCTACATGTTCACCGACCGCGAAAGGATCTTCGACATCATAGAAGCCATCTGTGGAGGTCGTATGCACCCCAATTGGTTCCGTATTGGGGGCGTGGCGCAAGACCTGCCCACCGGATGGGATAAGGTGGTGAAGGATTTTACAGACGTTTTCCCCAAAAACCTGCGCGAATACAATAGTATGGTGATGCGCAACAGCCTCTTTAAGGCCCGCACCAAAGGCATTGGCATTTATACACTGCAAGAGGCCATTGAATGGGGCGTTACCGGTCCCGGCCTCCGCGCCTGTGGTTTTGAGTGGGACTTCCGGAAAAAACGGCCCTACTCCGGTTATGAGCAATTCGACTTCGACATTCCCATCGCTCAAAATGGCGATTGCTTCGACCGGGCCACCGTACGCGTAGAAGAAATGTGGCAAAGCCTGCGTATCGTTACCCAATGCCTCCACAATATGCCTGAAGGCAGTTATAAAGCCGACCACCCCCTCACAACCCCACCCCTTAAGAAACACACGATGGCAGATATAGAAACACTGATCACCCATTTCCTGGGTGTAAGCTGGGGACCCGTCATCCCCGCCGGTGAGGCCATGAGCTGTATCGAGGCTACCAAGGGGGCCAATAGCTACTACCTCATCAGTGACAATAACACCGTAGCCTACAGAGTACGTATCCGCACACCATCATTTCCACATATGCAAATGGTGCCCTATATCAGCAAAGGATATACGGTAGCCGACCTGCTTTCCATTCTGGGCAGCGTCGACTTCGTTTTGGCAGACATCGACAGATAAAAAAGACAACATGTTGCAGGAATCCGAAATACTGGCTATCGAACACGAACTGACACTGGTGCCGCACAAAAGCGCTGCTGTCATTGAAGCGCTGAAGATCGTTCAGCAGCATCGCGGCTGGGTAAGCGACGAGGCCGTGGCAGCTATTGCCACACACCTCGACATGAGCCCCGCGGCCGTGGACAGTATCGCCACCTTCTACAACCTTATATTCCGGAAGCCCGTAGGCCGCCATGTGATCTTACTCTGTGACAGCATTTCCTGCTATGTCATGGGATATAAAACATTGTATGCAGCATTGCAGAAGCAACTGAACATACGATTTGGTGAAACTACCCCCGACCAGCGTTTCACGCTGCTGCCCAACGCCTGCCTTGGTTGTTGCGATCACGCACCGGCATTAATGATCGATGCCAACCTGCATACTGATGTAACCGTGGAGCAATTAGAAACCCTATTGGAAAAATACGTGTAAAATGGAACGTCCGCTCACCATAAATATTCATCCAGGCCAACCGCCACTCAACCTAAAGGAGTATGAGAGCGTAGGTGGATATGCGGCAGTTCGAAAAGCCGTCACCAACCTCACACCCCAGGAAGTGCAGCAACTGGTGCAGGAAAGCAACCTGAAAGGTCGTGGCGGTGCCGGGTTCAATACCGGGTTCAAATGGAGCTTCGTACCCATGGGGCCCGATGCTCCAACTACAAAATACCTGATCGCCAACGCCGATGAAATGGAGCCCGGCACTTTCAAAGACCGCCTGCTCCTCGAAGGCAATCCCCACCAACTCATAGAAGGAATGATCATCGCCGCCTATGCTATACAGGCCAATATTGCCTATGTGTTTTTAAGATGGGCCTACAAGAAAGCCGCGGAACTGATCACCAAAGGCATACAGGAGGCCTACGCCAAAGGATACCTGGGTAAGAACATACTGGGCAGCCCTTTCAGTTTGGACATGTATTTGCACACCGGCGTGGGCCGCTACATGTGCGGCGAAGAAACCGCTTTATTAAACGCACTGGAAGGCAAACGCGCCACACCCCGGGCCAAACCTCCCTTTCCACAGGTAAGCGGACTCTTTGGCAAACCTACCATCGTCAACAATGTAGAAACCTTTTGCTGTGTACCTCATATCATCAACAATGGCGCTGCCTGGTTCAAAAGCCTCAGCTACAGCGAAGACGGAGGCACCAAGCTATACGGCGTCAGTGGCAAGGTAAAACGCCCCGGAGCATGGGAGCTGCCCATGGGCATCACGATGCGCGAGCTCATAGAAGAACACGCCGGCGGCATGAAGAACGGCTACCGCCTCAAAGGCGTATTGCCGGGCGGAGCTTCCACCGATTTTTTAACCGACAAACACCTGGACATTAAACTGGATTTTAAATCGGTATCGGCAGCAGGCAGCCGGTTGGGCACCGGCACCATGATCGTGATGGACGACGCCACCTGCCCCGTGGGCTTTGTACATAACCTACAGCATTTCTTCGCGCAGGAAAGTTGCGGCTGGTGTACACCCTGCCGGGAAGGGCTGCCATGGGTTGAAAAGATCCTATGGTCCATCGAAAATGGAAATGGCCGGGAGGAAGACATGGAACTGTTGCAAATGCACACGCGCCTGTTGGGCCCCGGTAATACTTTCTGTGCATTGGCTCCCGGCGCAATGGAACCCCTGCAAAGTGCGATCAAGTATTTCGGCGACGATTTTCTGACTCACATTAAAGAAAAGAAATGTCCCTATCAGTAGCAATGAACAGCGGATATGCCAACAATTTATATAGATAACAAGCCATACGAAGTAAAAGCCGGTAAAAACCTGCTCGAAACCTGTTTGACCCTCGGTCTTGACCTTCCCTATTTCTGCTGGCATCCCGCCCTGGGCAGTGTGGGCGCCTGCCGCCAATGTGCCATCACGCTGTTCAAGGACAAAGAAGATACCCAGGGCCGTATTGTGATGAGCTGTATGGAACCCGTAAAAGAAGGTGCCTGTATTTCAGTTTCGAATGCAACCGCCAAAGCTTTCCGCGGGCAGGTCATTGAATGGCTCATGACCAACCACCCACACGACTGTCCTGTGTGCGACGAAGGCGGATGTTGTCACCTCCAGGACATGACCGTCATGACGGGACACAACTACCGGCGCTACCAGTATAAGAAACGCACTTACCTCAATCAATACCTTGGTCCACTCCTGAATCATGAAATGAACAGGTGTATCCAGTGTTACCGCTGTGTTAGGTTTTATAAAGACTATGCAGGCGGAGAGGACCTGAATGTATTTGCCGCGCATCACCATGTTTACTTTGGAAGGGAAAAAGACGGCATACTACAAAGCCCTTTCAGTGGCAACCTCGTTGAAGTATGTCCTACCGGAGTATTTACCGACAAAACACTGAAACAACACTATACCAGGAAATGGGACCTCACTGCCGCTCCTTCTGTTTGCCAGCATTGCAGCCTGGGCTGTAATACGACCGCAGGCGAGCGCTATGGGAAAATACGATCTATCACCAACCGCTATAACGGCGCAGTAAATGGGTATTTTTTATGCGACAGGGGCCGCTTCGGCTACGAATTCGTGAATGATGAAAACCGCATCACCCAGCCATTGATACGAAACCGTGTCCCCGAGGCAGTTGATGAGCAAAGCCTGATGGATCACCTGAAGCTACTGCTCACCCAATCGCGTACACTGATCGGCATAGGCTCGTCCAGAGCCTCCGTAGAAAGCAATTTTGCCCTCCGGCAATTGGTAGGCAGCGAAAATTTCTACCAGGGAGTAAGTCTCGACGAGGCTGCCTTGGGTAAACTGATAGCCAGCATCCTGCAATCGGGGGCTGTGCACACTCCTTCGCTGAAAGAAATGGAACAGGCTGATGCCGTGTTGGTGCTGGGAGAAGATATTTGGAATACTGCTCCTATCATGGCCCTGTCGGTTCGCCAGGCAGTTATGAACAGTGCGGCAGCCAACGCGCTGCAACAGACGTCGATCGCCGGCTGGCACGATGCCGCCGTGAGAGAACTTGTACAGGACAACAAAGGATTCCTCGCCAACGCCGGCCTTACCGCCTCACCGCTGGACGACATCAGTACCTGCACCCTGCATGCAACGCCCCACGATATTGCCGTGATGGGATTCGCCATCGCGCATGCCATTCATCCTGGTTTGCCCGAAGTACCCCAACTGAATAATGAACTGGCAGCGAAAGCCGCACAGATTGCCAAAGCCCTGCAACAGGCAAAGCGCCCCCTCATCATCAGTGGCCCCTCCTGTTACAACGAAGCGATGATCAAAGCGGCTTTCGATATTGCCGGGGCATTGAATACCGGAGAAAGAAAAGCCATGCTATCTTATGTATTGCCTGCCTGTAACAGTATGACCCTTGCTATGATGCAGGCTCCCTCTTTTGAAAAATCCATTGACAGGATAAACGACAATACCGTAGTTATCATCCTCGAACAGGACCTGTACCGCAGCATACCCCCGGCAAAGGCCAACGCTTTTTTCAACCGCTGCAAAAACCTCATCGTATTGGACTCCTTACACAATGGCACCACAGAGAAAGCCCAGGTATTGATACCGGCCGCAACTATGGCCGAAGCCGATGGCACCCTTATTAACAATGAAGGACGTGCCCAGCGTTATTACCAGGTCTTTGTTCCCACTACCGGTATGGTTAAAGAAAGCTGGAAATGGTTTTGGCAGATGAGATCCCTGCAAACCAGCTCAGGCAATGGGCTGGAACTTCATCCCAATGACTGGCTTACGAAGCTGGAAAAAACACTTCCTCAATTTAACGGCATCTCCCGGGTGAGCTATCCGCCTGAGTTTCGAATACATGGACAAGCCATTCCCCGCGAACCGCATCGTTATAGTGGCCGTACCGCCATGCTGGCCAACCTAGCTGTGAGCGAACCGAAGCCATTGCAGGACAATGACTCTCCACTCTCCTTTACCATGGAAGGATACCCCAATCGACCACCAGCCTCCTTGATCCCCTTCTTTTGGGCGCCCGGCTGGAACTCGATCCAGTCGGTGAATAAATACCAGCAGGAAACAGGTGGTGCATTAAGCGGAGGTGATCCGGGTATTCGCTTGCTGGAACAAAAGACAGGAACACCCACCGCGTACTTTACCGACATACCGGAAGCCCTGCCGGCGCCGCGCAATAAATGGCTGTTGTTGCCGGCCTATCATATTTTCGGATCCGACGAACTGAGCGCTTACAGCGCAGCTATCCGGGAGCTATGTCCCGAGCCTTATATAGGCCTGTCCACTCAAGACACAGCCGAACTGGGCATAACTGATGGAAAAAATATCACCCTGGTAGCAGAGGGCGAGGAATATACTTATCCGCTGAAGATACAAGAACATTTGTGCAACGGAATAGTATTGCTGCCTGCCGGCTTGCCTGGCATGCCGGCCCTTACCTGGGGCTCGTGGGCGACCATCGCTCCTTCACTAAAAAACAATGCAGTATGACCGTGATGCAACATATCTGGATCGTGCTCGGCGTATTGTTCGTACTGTTGAATATCGCCGCAGGATTGATCTGGGTAGAGCGCAGGCTGCTCGCCATGTGGCAGGACAGGTTGGGCCCCAACCGCGCAGGGCCGCTCGGCATTTTGATTGTATTGGCCGATACCCTCAAGCTCTTCTTCAAAGAAGATTGGATACCTCCCTTTGCCGATAAATGGTTATTCATTCTGGCACCGGCCATCGTGGTGGGCAGTGTATTGATGAGTTTTGTGATCATCCCATTTGCTCCCCAAATAGTAGTAGCCGACCTCAATATCGGACTGCTGTTCTTCCTGGCCATGTCGTCACTGGGCGTTTACAGTATTGTACTGGGCGGCTGGGCTTCGAACAACAAATACTCGCTATTGGGAGCCTTGCGCGGGGCTTCTCAAATGATCGCTTATGAGGTATTCATGGGCCTTTCTTTGATGGGTATCGTTATGCTCACCGGCTCATTCAACCTGGGCGCTATCGTGGCTGCGCAGCAACATACCTGGTTCGTCTTTACCCAACCGCTGGGGTTCATCATTTTTTTCATTGCAGGCATAGCCGAAACGCACCGCCTCCCATTCGACATCCCCGAAGCGGAAAGCGAATTGATCGCTGGTTATCACGCGGAATATTCGGGAATGAAATTCGGTATGTTCTTTATTGGAGAATACCTGGGCATCACCCTGATATCGGCCATGACGGCCACCCTGTTTTTCGGTGGCTGGCTAGGGCCCGGCTTTCTGCCACCCTGGGCCTGGTTCTTTTTAAAAACATTCTTTTTCATCGGCATCTTCATATTACTGCGGGCTTCGCTACCCCGCCCCAGATATGACCAGCTGATGGGATATGGATGGAAGATCCTGTTGCCGCTGGTATTGGTCAACCTATTAGTAACCGGCGCTATTGCCCTCTGCTTAAGAGGATAAGAGCGCTGCTACATACGTAAAAACAAAGACCATGATAAGTCATATCCGCACAATGTGGCTGGTTTTCCTGCACCTCTTCCATAAAAAGGCCACCATTCAATACCCGGAAGAAAAAATAAGGCTGCGTCCACGCTACAAAGGGCGGATCGTGCTCACCAAAGACCCCGACGGAGGCGAGCGATGCGTAGGCTGTTACCTATGCGCAGCCGCCTGCCCGGTAGATTGTATCGCCCTGCAAGCCACGGAAGACGAGCATGGCCGCCGATACCCCGAATTCTTTCGCATCAACTTTTCGCGCTGCATTTTTTGCGGCTACTGCGAAGAAGCCTGTCCCACCTATGCCATTCAACTCATCCCCGACTTCGAAATGGCAGAATTCAAACGACAAAACCTGGTGTTTGAAAAAGAAGACCTGCTCATCGACAGTCAGGGAAAATACCCAGGTTATAACTTTTATAAAGCGGCCGGAGTGAATATAGGTGTAAAAGAAAAAGGAGCAGGAGACCAGGAAGAACGACCGGTAGATATACATGACTTATTGCCTTAAGCCAACAGCTATGCCATAAAATGTCAGCACTCTTCTACATATCATCCTTGATTGCCATCCTGGCCACCATCATGGTCATTACCCGTTATAATCCGATCCATGCATTATTGTACCTGGTCGTATCACTGATGGCTGCCGCCATGATCTTTGTAACCCTGGGGGCGCCCTTTGTAGCAGCGCTGGAGGTCATTATCTATGCAGGCGCCATTATGGTACTGTTCATTTTCTTCGTCATGATGCTGAACCTGGGCAACACAACAACCTTGCAGGAAAAACTGTGGCTGCAACCCAAAATATGGATAGGTCCCTCGATCCTCTCGCTGATACTACTCGGCGAGCTGATCGTACTCTTGTTACAGGAAAAACCAACACCCTTGCCCGTAACAGTAGTGGATGCCCGCAAAGTAGCCCTGTCTTTATATGGTGAATACATCATTATCGTGGAACTGGCTGGCTTTTTATTGATGGCCGGGATCGTAGGAGCTGCCCATATCGGCAAGCACCGGAAAAAACACCTGCACCGCTTTTTGCAGGAAGAAGAAAATAGCCATGGCCACCCCCCTGCCTCGCAGGCAGACAATGCAAAACAGATCGTCGATCATAAAGAACCAAAATCGATTGTATGACATCCTTTAACACCAATACCGTTTTAATCGTCGCCGCCATATTGTTTGTACTGGGACTGATCGGCGTGCTCACGCGCCGGAATATCATCTTCCTGCTACTGTCTGCCGAGATCATGCTGAATGCTGCCGGTATTGCCTTTGTAGCGGCCGGCGCCAAATGGCAGCAGCCCGACGGACAGGTGATGTTCCTCATGATACTGGCGATGGCAGCGGCCGAGGTATCTGTGGGATTGGCATTGGTGTTACAGATCTTTCACCAGCATAAAACACTGGATGTGGACAATCTCAACGAATTGAGTGATTGACCCGATTAAACAATGAATATGCCCTTATTGGCGCTTATACCAGCATTGCCATTGACAGGTTTCCTGGTCTTGTTCCTGGGAGGAAGAAGGTTTTCCCGAAACGTCATTGCAGGGATCGGTGCAGGCAGCGTCATTGCATCGGCTGTCTTCACCTTGCTATGGGGCATCCGTTTTCTACAGTCGCCACCCGCCGGGGGAGCCTGGACGCAATCCCTCTGGCAATGGTTCCGGGTGGAGAGCTTATCAGTTGGCATCGACCTTCGGCTGGATGCACTATCGCTCCTGTTCGTGTTTATCATCACCTTCGTTGGAGCGCTTATCCATATTTACTCGGTAGCATTTATGCGCCAGGACCGTGACTACGCCCGCTTCTTTGCCTCCATGAATTTATTTGTATGCAGTATGCTCTTGCTGGTAATGGCAGATAACCTGGTGCTATTGTACCTGGGCTGGGAAGGCGTGGGTCTGTGCAGCTACCTGCTGATCGGGTTCTGGTACGAAAAACCTGCCAACTGTTATGCAGCCAATAAAGCTTTCTATATTACCCGGATCGGTGATACAGCCATGGCCATTGGTTTGTTCCTGTTGTTTAAAGAGCTGGGTACCCTGAGTATACCCGGCATCCTGAACCAGGCTCCGCAGCACTTCGCCCGTAGCGCCAGCTATAGTACCCTCATCCCTTTATTACTCCTGGCTGGTGGTATCGGAAAATCGGCCCAGTTGCCTTTGCAAACCTGGTTGCCCGATGCCATGGCCGGTCCATCGCCCGTTAGTGCCTTGATACACGCGGCTACGATGGTAACAGCCGGTGTATACCTCATTGCACGTATGCATGGATTATTCCTGCTGTCTCCGATGGCCATGTCGGTTACCGCTGTTATAGGCGCCATTACCTTGTTCATAGCTGGTTGCAGCGCCCTGGTGCAAACGGATATCAAAAGGATACTCGCCTATTCTACCATTAGCCAGATCGGGTATATGTTCCTCGCATTAGGCGTTGGTGCCTGGAGCGCTGCCATCTTCCATTTCTTCACGCACGCCTTTTTCAAAGCACTGCTGTTCCTGGCCGCAGGCGTCGTGATCGAAGCTCTGCACCACGAACACAACATCTTCAAGATGGGTGGACTGAGGCAGAAAATGCCGCTGTTATTCTACACCTTCCTGAGCGGAGCTGCTTCCCTTGCCGCCCTTCCGCTGATAACGGCAGGATTTTTCAGCAAAGACCAGATATTGTGGTATGCGTGGAGCGCAGGCAATGGGAATATCCTGCTCTGGGCCATCGCCCTGGCAGGCGCATTTATCACAGCCTGTTATTCCACCCGATTACTCCTGGTTGTATTTTGGGGCGAAGCAAAAACGCCCGTCGGCAAATTTGGGGGCCGGCTGATCTACCTGCCATTGATCACGCTGGCGGCGTTGTCACTGATCAGCGGCTTTATTGAATGGCCACATAATATCTTACACCTTACCCTGTTTTCCGACGAATTGCAACAGGTATTGCCGGCCACCATCCTGCAGGAAAACCATCCACCCGAATTCCTGCTGCAAGGGATCGCCGCGACTGCCACGATTGCGGGTATATATATGGGCTATCATTGGTACTACCCCATAACCGGCAGGATATACAGGTGGCAGGCCGGCACCAGGATGCTGGCATTTCGAAGCTTCCTGCTCGACGGATGGAAGTTCGACCAGCTATACCGCACCCTGTTCATACAACCATTTCTGTACCTTACGAGGATCAATAAGAACGATGTATTCGACCGCGTGTACAGCGGCATCGCACGGGGTTCTGTCTCACTGAACCGCCTGTTCTCGGCCTCACAAAATGGCTCGCTGCGATGGTACATAGCAGCTGTACTCATTGGTATTTTATTTATCGTCACCTTACAGCTATTGTTATGATACTGGTATGGATGATAGGGATCTTATTGGCAGGAGGCTTCCTGTGCTGGCTGCTGGCGCGGTGGAATACACAGCTATCAAAGTGGGCTGCCTTGTTGTCGCTAGCCGCCGGCCTACTTATTGTTGGATCTGTTGCCTGGCAATATGGAGATACGGTGCGCAGCCAGGCCACCTGGCTCATCGATTACCGGATCAACTGGATACCGGCATTCGGCATCAGTTTCCATGTAGCCATCGACGGGCTCAGTCTTGTACTATTGCTGCTTACTTTTTTCCTGGGATTGTTGGCGGTGCTCTGCTCATGGAACGAGATCAGGGAAAGAACAGGCTTCTACTTTTTTAATCTGCTGTGGACACTCGCCGGCATCAGCGGGGTATTCATGGCGATGGACCTTTTCTTATTTTATTTCTTCTGGGAGGTCATGCTGGTGCCCATGTATTTCCTGATTGCCATCTGGGGCGATAGCAATCGCCGTTATGCCGCTTACAAGTTTTTTATCTTTACGCAAGCCGGTGGTTTACTCATGCTGCTGGCTATCCTGGCTTTATACTTCGTCAATGCCACGCAAAGTGGCGTCTATACGTTCGACTACTTCGATCTGCTCAACGTTTCGCTCGCACCAGAAACGGCCAGGTGGATCATGGCGGGCTTCCTGATCGCCTTTGCCGTGAAGCTGCCAGTGGTGCCTTTTCACAACTGGTTGCCCGATGCCCATAGTGAAGCTCCTACGGCTGGTAGCTTGATACTGGCCGGCCTGCTGCTCAAAACCGGGGCTTATGGCATTATCCGTTTTGTACTCACTTTATTTCCGCAGGCTGCCGCCGATATCGCCTGGTGGGCCATGCTGTTTGGAGCGGTGGGAATTGTCTATGGAGCAATGCTGGCTTATGCGCAAACCGATCTTAAGCGGCTTATCGCCTACACTTCTGTAAGCCATATGGGCTTTGTGCTGTTAGGAGTATTTGCCTTTCGGGAAATAGCCTTGCAAGGGGTGATCATGCAGTTGCTCACACACGGCATCGGCACAGGGGCACTGTTTGCGATGGCCGGCATGCTAAAGGAAAGATTGCACACCAGGGATATTGAGAAAATGGGAGGCTTGTGGTCGGCAATGCCGGCCATGGGCGGTATGGCGCTCCTCTTTACCATGGCGTCGCTGGGATTGCCCATGCTTGGGAGTTTTATCGCCGAATTCCTGATCCTGCTGGGAACTTTTCCGGTACAACCTGCCCTTACCTCCATCGCCACGCTCGGATTGATATTTGCCGCTTTGTACTCCTTGCGCATGATGCAGAAAGTTTTCCTGGGGCCAGTCAAAGGCGCCTCACCACCAAAAGACCTTACCCCCAGAGAGCTGATCATAATGGCAACCCTGGGTATCAGTATGGTACTATTGGGGCTCTTTCCGCAACCCATATTGGATATGGTGAAAATGACGGTACATCAATAAAAACACGCTCCTATGAACGGGCTTCAGTTCGAGGCATTGCTTCCTTATACGTTACTGGCCGCCGCATCGCTGGTGGTGATCCTGTTGATTGCCTTCCGGCTAAGCCATACCGTAATACAAATAACCGGGTTTATTTTGATGTGCGCTGTAATGGTGGCCCTGTTGCAAGCGTCTGCGTTATTGCCAGTGGCCATCTACCCCATCTTTCAAATAGATGGATTTGCCCTGTTGTTCACCGGGTTACTTGTTTTATGTGTAATGGTAGTAGGCTTGTTCTCCTTTATTTACTTTGAAGAAAGAGAGGAAAATCCCAAAGAATACTACATATTGTTGTTCCTGGGCACTCTGGGAGCCGCTGTCTTAAGCATCAGCAGTCATTTTATATCCCTGTTTATCGGTCTGGAACTCCTGAGTGTAAGTCTGTATGCGCTCATTGCCTACCTGCGCAACCGCAACAATGCCGTAGAAGCGGGTATTAAATACCTGGTGCTCGCAGCCATATCTTCCGCCTTTCTCCTCTTTGGCATGGCTATGATCTATATGGAAACCGGCAGTATGGAATTCGCAACCATCGCAAAAAAACTGCAGACATCCAATGGTCATTCCATATTATTCATTACGGGAACTGGCATGATGGTCGTGGCCATCGGATTTAAGCTAGCCCTGGCACCCTTCCACCTTTGGGCGGCCGACGTATACGAAGGCGCTCCCACGCCCGTTACTGCCTTTATCGCCACCGCGTCGAAGATCGGGGTATTTGCGGTATTACTCCGTTTCTTCCAGACCATCGGGCTGTCAAACTATCCCATGGTGATTACAGTGTTCTTGGTCCTTGCAGTGGCCTCCATGATCATCGGCAACCTATTGGCATTGCGACAGCAAAATCTTAAGCGGCTGCTGGCCTATTCGTCAATAGCCCATTTCGGATACCTGTTGGTCGCTTTCCTGCCCGGCAATGCCGCCGGTGTACAGGTGGCCGTTTTCTACCTGCTGTCCTATTCCATTACTTTGTTGATAGCCTTTGGCGTGATCACGCTTTTATCAAGTCGCGAACAGGATACAGGCGACCTGGCACTCTTTCGGGGACTATTCTGGAAAAAGCCTGTGACAGCAGCCGTACTAACGCTTGCATTATTGTCGTTGGCTGGTATTCCGCTGACAGGAGGTTTCCTGGCTAAGTTTTTTGTATTGGCAACCGGTGCACAACAGCAGCTATGGTTCCCTGTAACCGTGCTGGTAATTACCAGTGTGATCGGACTCTACTATTATCTGCGCGTCATCAGCACCTTGTTTGGAGAAGCTGTGCCAACGCCGGTCAAAAAAACGCTGCATCCCTTCTTTTATCTAACCACCTATACATCCCTGATCGTCATGGTTGTTTTGCTCTGCTGGCTGGGCACCTTCCCCAATGACGTCATTGAATATATTAACCGGCAGCTGCTCATCCGCTAGCCTCCTGCAAATGAGCTAAAAAGAACTGACGGAAAGCACCCTTTTCAAGCGCCAACGCAATGGACAAATTGATACGTTTTATTCCGACCGTAAACTCTTGACGGGATTCATCAGGGCTGCTTTGATAGCCTGCACGCTCACGGTCATCAGGGTGATGGCCAAAGCGCCCAATGCAGTAACCGCAAAGATCCACCAGGATAGTGACGCGCGGTATTCGTAGTTGCCCAGCCAATCGCTCATGAAATAATAAGCCAGCGGTAAGGCGATCAGCAACGACAGGCCAACGAGCACTACAAACTCTTTCGACAATAGTCCCCATAGCTGAAGCACCGAAGCGCCTAACACTTTACGAACCCCGATCTCTTTGGTGCGCTTCTCTGCAATAAAGGATGAAAGACCAAACAGTCCCAGGCAGGATATGAAGATAGCCAGGACCGCAAAAAAGCTGGCCAGTTTGCCGATACGCTCCTCATGGCCAAACTTCTTGCCAAACCGCTCATCGACAAACGTATATTGAAACGGAGCGCCAGGATTGTAGGTCTTGAACACCTTGGCTACTTTCTCCAGCGACTCACTCGCCGTCATTGCGGGTGTAAGCCTGATGTCAATCACCGCCACCCCTTTGCCCAGCTTAAAGAAAGTGGGCTGCACCGGCGTAAACGGCGATTCACGCACCATATCTTTTACCACACCGATGATCTTATATTCTTTGCCGCCGCTTTTTACGAAAGCCCCCAGGGGCTGTTTATAGGCAATCAGTTTCACAGCCGCCTCATTCAATATGATCGCTGCAGAGTCTGATCCATAGGCCCGCGAAAAGTCGCGCCCCTGCGCCAGCTTCCACCCGATCGTTTTACCAAAGTCGTAGGTTACATTATTACTCATCACCAGCGGCGTGTTGTTCCTATTCTTTCCTTCCCAGAAAAAATCGGTAGTGCCGCCATCCTGACTGGTGATACCGCACGACGCACCCGCCATATCCACCACAGCGCCCGACGCCATCAGGTCGGTACGCAAAGGCCCCAGGTTACGACGGAGATCTGTCGTATTGATATTTACTTCGATCAATCCTTCCTGCGAATATCCCAACGGTCTGGTCCTTGCATGTTCTATTTGTCTAAATACGATGATGGTACAAATGATCAGCGCTACCGATACCGTAAACTGGAAGGTCACCAACGCCTTCCTTGGCAAGGCAGCGAAACGGCCTGCCCTGAATACCCCCTTCAACACTTTCACCGGCTTGAACGACGATAAATAGAAGGCGGGATAACTACCGGCCACCAATCCGGTGATCAAACTAAAGGCCAACAAGAGTCCCCAGAACAAGGGCTGCGGCCAAAGAATGGAAAGCTCTTTACCCGAAACGATATTGAAGAAGGGTAAACTCACCTGCACCAGCAAAAGCGCCAGGATGAGCGCCACCCCCACTACCAGGAGAGATTCGGTCAGGAACTGCACGATCAGTTGCCTCCTCTCGGAGCCGATCGCTTTACGGATGCCTACCTCACGCGCTCTCTTCTCGGACCGCGCCGTGCTGAGGTTCATAAAATTGATGCAAGCGAGCAGCAGGACAAAGACACCAATGATGCCAAACAGCCAAACGAAACGAATGGTGCCGCCATCATTCACCCCATTCTTAAAGCTTGAATACAAATGCCACTTGCTCATAGGATGCAGGAAGAATTCGGGCTTATAGGCCGGCGGATCTTCTCTTTTCATTCGGATGTCTCGGATCTTCGTCGACAAGGCAACCATATCGATACCTGGTTTCACCTGCACGAAAAGCTGGTAATTGTTATTGTCCCAATCCTTCACCGCCGCTTTCACGAAATTGTCGTTGGCCACATAAAGGTCCCACGGGGCCAGGAACTCCACACCCGCAAATTGGGTATTGCCGCCAAAGTCTTCGTATACCCCAGCCACCTTTACGGGCATTTTATTGTTGAGGGTGATCACCTGGTGTAAAGCCTCTCCGCGACCAAACAGGCTGGCGGCCAGTGAGCGGGAAAGCAGAATGGAATTAATATCACGCAACCCATTCCGATCGCCCGACAACATGCGCAACGACAACATGGATGGGAAAGATGGTTCTACATAATTGCCGCCTTTGCTGAATTGCTCCCCGCCAATCGCCACCACTGTTTCCTGCGTATGCGATGACATGCTCACTGCCTCAAAGTCGGGGTATTGGTTGCGCAACTCAGGGGCCAGAGGCGCCGGCATTACATCGTACGACGATTTATCGCCATCGCCAAAACGTACGAATTGCCACACCTTGGCCAGGCGGTCATAATGCTCAAAGGAGCGATTGAAAGAAAGTTCGTCAAATATCCATAATCCGATGAGGATAGCCACTGCCATGCCGGCAGCCAGGCCACTGATATTGATCAGCGAAGAAGACTTGTTCTTGAAAAGGCTGCGTACAGCGAGCTTGAAGTAGTTACGGAGCATAGCTTCGATGGTTTTGGCTGATGTAGCTGTACCATTAAAATGCCAAACTCCAGCTTTCTTATTCTCAAACACTTAGAAACGCAAAGGGCGTCACAGTGTTCGTTTTTGATACGTACACTGTACGCCCTTACCGCATGAAAAGTTGAACCTAAATGCCCGGAGACCGGGCAAACTGGCTACCTGCTACCATTTCAGCGTAGCGATCACCGGCAGGTGGTCTGACGCATATTTTTCGTCGATCACTGTATGGGAAACCACTGAAAATCCATTACCTGGCTTGAAGGCAATAAAGTCGATGGTCTTGGTGGGCACTTCCACCGGAATGGTAAAACCACAGTTCTGCGTGCAGGTGCGGGTAAAATGCTGGTCGAGCACATCGATCACCGGTCCGCCAGCCGTCGCATTCAGGTCGCCAGCTATGATCACCGGGCTGGTTTCTTTGGCTAAAATACCGGTGAGTGCATTGATCTGCAACACCCGGTTGGTATCGTTGCGCTGTGCATCGAGGTGCGTACAGGCCAAGACGATCTTTTTGCCATTCACTTCTATCCAGCCGGTCGATAACACGCGAGGTTCCCCATTGGTTCCCACGGCAGTAGGCAGAGGATAGGTAGTACCGCCATTGAGTGGCTGCCGCGAAAGGATGGCCACTCCGTATTGGCCGCCATCATAATCGATGGCCCTGGCGAAATAGAAGTTCATTTTCGTTTTCTCTGCCAGCAGCGAAGCCTCATTTACACCGGAACGCTTGGTATTGACGTCCACTTCCTGCAGTGCCACCACATCGGGCTTGTACTTATTGATCACCGCTGCAATGGCATCGAGATCTATAACACCAGGCTTGGAAGGCGGATTGGCATGATGAATATTATAGCTCATCACAGTGATCTCATTCTTGTTGGCCGAAGACGACACTTTCTTATTGACACCACAGGCAGTAGCAAACAGCAGGACCGCAAGGCAAATGACAGGTAAACGCATGACAGGTGATTTAAAGTTGGGCCCCAAGATAAAACAATGTTGGCAAGCACTGTTTTAAGTTTCTATGGTATGTACAACTTTTTATAGCATATAGCTATTGCCTGCCAGTTTGTGCCGGAATAATTTTGTGGAAGATATGAAATACCTCCTGGCCATACTGCTTTCCGCATCCCTGTTCATTACGCATGCCCAAACCGTACCGGCTTTCAAACCCCTCCGGTACGAGGAGGATTATTCCCGGCTGCAAAATGACAGCGCCCGAGGCTGGTACGAAAGAACGAAATACAGTCCGCTCAACAAGAGCGGCAACACCTATGTCAGCCTGGGCGGCGAAGCAAGGTTCCAGTATTTTCATTTCACCAACGAAGATTGGGGTGAAGCGCCCAAAGACAAAGATGGGTATGTATTGGCCCGCTACCTCTTACATGCCGACCTCCATACAGGCCATCACTTCCGTGCATTTTTACAACTGCAAAGCAGTCTGGTGAATGGCAAACTATCCACCAGCCCCGTAGAAGAAAACCCGCTTGAGGTACACCAGGCATTTGCCGACGCTGCCCTCATGAGCAATAGTACAAGGAAACTTATTATACGCATCGGCCGGCAGGAACTGCTCTATGGCATCCAGCGCATCATTGCTGTGCGCGATGGCCCCAATAACCGCCAGTCGTTCGATGCCGCCCGCGCCATTTATACCGAAGGGCCCTATCGCCTCGATGTATTCTATGGACATTTTGTGGCCGCGAAAAAGGGCATCTTCAATGACGGATTTAATCAACACGCGAAGCTATATGGCCTCTACCTCACCCGGAGCAATCTTCCGGTACTGCAAAACATCGACTTCTACTATCTCGGTCACTGGCGCGACAAAGCCCTATTCGACGAAGGCATTGGCAAAGAGAACCGGCATTCCTTGGGGGCGCATACATGGGGCGCAAGCGGGGGTTGGCGGTATGATGCGGAAGGCCTCTACCAGTTGGGCAGTTTCGCCGGCTCACCCATCCATGCCTGGACGGCTTCGCTGTACACCAGCTATAAATGGAAGAAAGTAAAGTTTACACCAGAACTTGGTTTGAAGACAGAACTCATTAGCGGAGACAAACAATATGACGATGGCCGTTTAAATACCTTCAACCCGCTATACCCGCGGGGCGCTTACTTCGGACAGGCAGCCTTGATCGGTCCGGTCAACCTGTTCGACATACATCCTTCCTTGTCACTGTCGTTGACAAAGAAGCTAACCTGGAATGTAGATTATGATCTATTCTGGCGTTACAGCCGCAACGATGGCATTTATGGACCCAATGTAGCGCTTCTCTATTCCGGGAAAGGTATTGCAGACAAACATATCGGCGACCAGCTGGCCATCGAATTTATTTACACACCCAATCCCTTCCTGTATTTCCGGGCAGAGTTCACCTGGTTCAACAGCGGCGCTTTTCTCAAAGCGGCCGGCCCCGGTAAAGACATTCTTTTTACCGGCCTCACAGCCCAGGTAAAGTTCTAAAAAGCATACAGACCATGGGAGACAGCGCAACCGACTCTCCATCCGGCCAACGCAGCCAACCATAGTCCATATGCAGTAATATGCAGTGAAGCTTATTTCACAAAGCGCTTCGTGACCGACTTACCTTCTTTCGTAAGGATCAAAGTATAAGTGCCTGCCGAAAGTTTCGACACATCGATCCTGTTAGATACCGGCTTGCCGCTCCACACCTGGCGCCCAGCTATATCATACACCCTTACCAAACCGCCCGACAGGTCTTCCCCCGACGACAGGTACAGTGTATTCAATACCGGGTTGGGATAGATCTCCAGCCCTTTGATGGTTTGCGCGGCCGCAACATCTACGGTGGTCTGGCCGGTTAACGTAGTAGGCGACTCACTGTTCACCACCACCACATTGGCCACCACCAGCGAAGAAGCAGCATCATTCCAGCTATCGTTCACCAGGCAATCGTCATCGGCCGTTTTCACCAGGGTAGTACCGCCGAAATTGTCGTGCTGATACAACGTTACCTTGTAACCATTCTGCACCCGCAGCGAAGAGATATCATCGTTCAGGATACCTTTCGCCTGCAATTGCGACAATGTATAACTGCCCGGCAACAAGGGGATCGCATAGCCGCCGTAACTGCAGTTTTTATACACGGTGACTGCCCCATCAGGATACGTGAAGGGAAAACTGATGCGCGCCTGGTTGAACTCGGTCTCGTAATTGGCCGGCCATCCAAAAGCCGCTGTAGCCAATGGCTTCAGGTTTACCCCGGCAGCACCACTCCAAAAGTGTACGAATTCACCCCAGTTCATACCGCGGCTATAGGCACTGCCACTTTTAGGAAAGTACTGCGACAGCAGGGTGAAATACCTGTTCAGCGTTTGCGTACCGCCGTAGGCATTGTAAATGGGATAGAACCAATCCCTGAACCAATAGGTATTGGCCCGGGGAAAACTGCTGGTGCCGTTGATCATCAGGTTGTACCAACGCGTAACGTCGCTGGTGCGCCCCAGACCGCGGTACACATCGTAAATAAAGATCTCGGCCCATTTACTGTCGCCCCAGATACCGAAAGCCGGGGAGTTCTTGACACCCTTGCTGGCGCCTTCCACGATATGCGCTACTTCATGCGTAACGATATCGAGGTCGTTATTGGCACCACTTGTCCAGGGCCCGGGACCCACGTCGATCATGTTGCGGTTATCGTGGCTGGCATCGAAGTAAGTAGAAGGATGCCCTCCACTGTACTTATTGGTATGGAACACGGCAAACAAATGCGGATCGCTGCCAAATGCACCATAGACCGATTTCGTATACCGCCAAACATCACCCACAAACGAATAGGGCCAGGTAATGGAATTGCTCACGTCGTTGTCGTAGTACACGGCCACGTCATTGTCGTAGAACTTTCTGTTGAGCAACTGGTTGTGTTCGAACCAATGCTCCTGCCAGGTAGTCGGCGGCGTTTGGGCGGCCGCAAAGCCCGTGAAAGAAAGGCATAGCAGGAAAAAGGAAAGATGTTTCATAATGAATCAAGGTTTAAATGTGAACGTATCCTGCTATGACACACGGAAGCAGCGCTACCATTAGTGCTCTTTGATAAATTGACGCTTCACCGTTTTATCCTTACGGGTAAACACCAGCGTGTACAGGCCAGGTGCCAGTTTGCTCACATCCAGCTGGTAGGTAGCCACTCTCGATGTAATGACCTGCCTGCCAGTGATATCGAACACCTGCAGGGTGCCACCCGAGAGATCTTCACCAGCCAGAATACTGAGCCTGTCACGCACCGGGTTGGGGAATAAGGTCCACTTACCGGCTCCCGGCTTTTCTGCTATTTTTCTTTCGGCCGCTGGGTTCACCTGCGTGATGACCCTGGCACCCGAAGGCCTGGTGATCTTGATCCAGTTGAGGTTCCAGCCACCCGCCTGTGCGTATACGCCTACATTATAGGTACCGGCATTCACGGTTACATTGTGCGAGATCGTTGTCCAGGTTTGCCAGCCACCGGTAGAAGGTACTGCCAAAGCCCCCAACTGGATGGAACCGGCATTGAGATCGAGCGACAAAGTGCCGCCGCCGCTCAAACTGGCCACCCGGTACTCCACTTTATAGGAGCCGCTCACCGGGAAATTGATATTGTAGAAAGCCATCCAATCGGTAGCGTCTATCCAACCCACATTCTGCCCGCCACCTGCATCGGTGCAAGCCTCCGTTTGCACGCCCGACATGGAATTGTAGCTCTCCGCCTGGATCGTAATGGTAGTACCCCCACCGCCGGTTCGCTGCAGCACCACTTCGTGTATGGCCGACAAGAGCGAGTTGGCACCAGTGGCATCCTGCGAGAGTTCCCACATCATGATGCCGCCGCCCTGATCGAAGGCCAGGTTGGTCTTGCTCTTGATGGTGGGGATGCCATTATACCCCACGCCGCTGAATACATCGGCATTGGGACTGGCGCCGCGCGCCAGCAAGGCCGCATACGACTCCCAGGACGGGCGGCCATAGAAAGGCACACCCAATATGGCCTTTGAAGCAGCCAATCCCCTGCCCTTCCAGTAATTGATGCTTTGCACCGCATAGTTGTAAGTAGAGTGGTCGAAGCTGTTGGCATCATAAGCCATGAGGTTGAGAAAATCGACCATATTGAACACGCTGCTGAGGATACTGCCACCATTGATGGCCACCACGGCAGCCGTGAGCAGTTTACCGCGGTTGTGCATCTCGGTCGATAGCTGCTGCATCAACGTCGCATAGTTATTGGCTGAAGCACCTGCGTCGGGATACTCCCAATCGATATCGATGCCATCGAGTCCATACTGGTTCACGAAGTTGATCATGTTGTTCACAAAAGTGTTTCGGTAAGTGGCGTTGCCCGCCAGGCTTTCAAAGGCGCCATCGTCGCCATTGTTCCAGCCGCCCACGGCAATGAGCACCTTCTTACCATTCGAATGTGCCAGCGATATCAGGCTTTGCAGCTTGGAAGGATTCTCGATGGCCTGTAAACCACCGGTAGAAGTTGGCAACAGGAAAGCATAATTAATATGGGTGAGCTTACTGTATTGGATAGCATTAACGCTACCCGCCCAGGAAGGCATATAGCCTACCACTTTAAACTGGGCCTGCAACCATTGAGAACCGAGGAGGAATAAGAGAAGAATGCAAGTTGATTTTTTCATGATCGTTTTATTTAAGTGAAAGAATGCAGGGTGCTGTATGGCATGCACCACCCGGCCCGGCACAAACGTTGTTGTACAGGCTACTGCAGCAGCAGCCTGTCCGGCCGGGTTATCCCAGTCGGGCATGGCTGCCTGTACAGTGCAGGCAGGCTACCTAAAACTCATTGATACAGGACGCGTGCAATTCACTTACTTGAGAAACCGTCTTGTTGTGGTTTTACCTTCTTTGGTAAACAACAAGGTATATACACCCGGCGTCAGCTTCGCTACATTGACCCGGTTGGTAGTTGCTGTTGCCGTCAATACCAGGCGACCCATCACGTCATAGATCCGCAACAATCCACCAGCAAGGTTCTCACCGGTATTGATCCGTAATTCATCTTTTACAGGATTCGGGAACAACTCAAATCCCTTAAGCGTTTCCGCAGCTCTTCGTTCTTCTGCAGCCGTGATCGTATTCGCCACCCTGGCGCTGCCCTGGCGGGTAATGCGGATCCAGTTCAGGTTCCATCCGCCCGCTTGTGCGAATACGCCTACATTATAGGTGCCGGCATTCACATTGACAGTATGTGAAATGGTGGTCCAGTTTTGCCAGCCACCGGTAGAAGGCACATTGAGTGCGCCCAGCTGTATAGAACCTGCATTGAGATCAAGCGACAAACGACCACCGCCGCTGAGGCTGGCCACCCGGTACTCTACGAGGTATGAACCACTGGTAGGGAAGTTGATGCTATTATAGGCCATCCAATCATTGGCATCGATGTAGCCCACATTCTGTCCGCCGCCGGCATCCGTACAAGCTTCGGTTTGAATGCCCAGCATATTGCTGTAGCTCTCCGCCTGTATGGTAACAGGGGAAGGACCACTGGTTTGCTGGTACACCCGCACATAATCAACATACATATTGGCGGGCATGGCTCCATTGTTGACCGTAAAGCCGGGCCAGTTGCCACCTATCGCCATATTGAGGATGAGGAAGAAGTTGTTATGGAACTCACCAGTGCCGTTAACCCCGTTGAGAATATTGGCTTCGTGAAACTGTACGCCATCTACGAACCATTTGATGGATGCCGCTGTCCACTCGATGGCATAGGTGTGAAAACCGGTAACACCCACGGCGGTATTACCACCATAAGATGCATAGTTGTTGTTTGGGTCCGACCAATGAATGGTGCCATACGTACGGCTCTCCGTATTGACGTGTTCCATCACATCGATCTCGCCGCAAGCCGGCCAGCCGGCCGTGCCTATATTATCGCCCAGCATCCAGAAAGCGGGCCATACGCCCTGGAAGGCAGGCATGGCTATACGGGCTTCTATCCTGCCATACCTCCAGGACCTACGGCCCTGCGTTTTCATTCTTGCTGATGTATAATTCTTTCCGCCAAAACTTTCATTACGGGCCGTGATCACCAGTTGACCGTTTTGCACGGTTGCATTCTGGGTACGATAGTATTGCATCTCGTTATTGCCCCAGCCTCCCGAGCCGGTGCCTGTTTCGAAGACCCAATCGGGTCCGATGCCATTGGTAAATTCATCCTGCCAAACCAGTTGCCAGGATTGCGCCTGCAGGGGCTGCTGTAATAAGAATAGAGGGAGTAATAAGAATACAGGGAGTGTAATTCTTTTCATAAGCAAGGTTTTAGTTGATGTGAATAGCGAAGCTACCTACAAGATAAGCTTTTTGTCTATTAGTTCCCGTTAGTCGTGCTTCTGTAATGGTTGTTTGTATCTATTTTTTTATTCACATAGTAATATCACGATAGCCACATCGTAGCTTCAACATGAAATCTTTTCATGCTGCTATGAAAGGTTTTCATCAACAGCTACAGTAGTCAACCACGTGGGTAGATTATACCACAGATTGATGCAACCGGGTGCAAGTGATACCACCTGCATCAGTACCATAAAAAATCCCCGGCACTAGCCGGGGAGTATATGCTAAGGCAGCATATCTATTTACCGATCCACCATGAGCGAATGCAACATCGCGGTCGTTACTTTTTAGGCAGTACATTATTTTGAGTGGCCCACTGCTGCCATAATTGTTGAAGCTCCTTCACTCTGCCGGGTTCTTTCGCCGAGAGATCATTGAGTTCCGTAGCATCTTCTTTCAGGTTGTACAAACGCCAGGTGCTGTCGTTGGAGGGCGCCACCAGTTTCCAGTCGCCCAGGCGTACATACTTTGCGTTGAAATGTTCGTTGAACAATGCCCTGCCCTGCTCCACCGCGTAGCCTTTAAATACAGGCACCAGACTAATACCATCCATCGCATTGATCGCATGACCGTTGTATTGTGTAGGGTACTTCGTTTTGGCCAACTCTATCACCGTGGCCATAAAGTCCATTACGTGACCAGTATGGTGAGTGATGCTTCCCTTCTTCAGCTTCATACCTTGCGGCCAGAATGCCACCATGGGTGTATTGATACCACCTTCATACGATTCGGCTTTCCAGAACCGGTAAGGCGTGTTCACCACATTCGACCAGCGCTCACCAATGGAAGCAAAACTGGTTTGTGGTCCGGGCATCACCTCTTTGTTGACAGGATACACCACCTTCTCGCCGGTGCGGGTTTGGCCCGGACGATCAAAACCCGGCCCATAGCGCGCAGCATTCTCGGCACTGGCGCCATTATCACTCAGGAAAAAGATCAGTGTGTTGTTCAATTGACCGGTGGCCTTTAATGTGGCGATGATGCGGCCAATGCCCTGGTCCATCCGGTCGATCATAGCAGCATGCACCGCCATGGCTTCCGCATCCCAGGCTTTATCGGGATTGTTTTCCCAACTCAGCTCGCTTTTGATCCTGGGTGATAAGGGTGTGGTCTTTGGATCGATCAGTCCCAACTTCACCATGCGGTTGTACCGGGCCTGCCGAATGCTATCCCAACCCACCTTATACGTTTCCTTGTATTGGGTGATGTCGGCGGGCAATGCCTGCAAGGGCCAGTGTGGGGCATTGTGCGCGAGATACAGGAAGAAAGGCTTGTTGCCTTTTCCAAACTCCTTGATATAGCTTATGGCGCTGTCGTTGAGCGCGTCTGTGTGGTAATAGTTGGCGGGCAGCTGCTCTACCGGTTTTGTGCCATTCACCAGGCTAAACGGATCGAAGAAATCGATCACCCCCCAAATAGTGCCATAGTACTTTTCAAAACCACGGTTTGCCGGGTATTGCTCCAGGGGCGAAAAGGCGGGATACGATGCCTGGTGGTTGAGCCACTTCAGCTGTTCCTGCGGGTTCGACTGTTCGAAGGTATTCGACACATGCCATTTGCCGCTCATGGCGGTACGGTAACCAGCAGAGCGCAACACCTCGGCGAGGGTAACGGCATTTTCCGTGAGGCGGCCATAATAACCGGGCCGGTTGCGATCGGTGGTCATTTCACCTATGCCTGCGCGGTGCTGGTATTGACCAGTGAGCAACGACGCCCTGGTGGGACAGCATCGGGAAGTGTTGTAAAAATTAGTGAACCGCACGCCATTGGCTGCGAGGTAATCTAGGTTGGGCGTTTTGATCTCGCTGCCGTAACAACCCAGGTCGGAGTAGCCAAGGTCGTCGGCGAGAATGATGATAATGTTGGGGCGGCTGTCTTTTTTCGTTTGCTGTGCCTGGCCAGCCATCGTAGCCAGCAGCGCAGCCAAAAGGATCGGGTGTTTCTTCATAAATTATTTCCTTTCCGTATCGTGCGGCCAGTATAAAGCACTGCCGCACAATTACGTATCTTTGGGAACAACGAGGAAACAAAATACTTAATCCATCTCAAACAAGTGCATTCATGAAGCATTTAATCAAAGCCTTCCTTCTTTTGTTCGTGTCGGGTGCAGCATCCGCCCAGAACAAAAGCAATGTATCTCCTGCTGAGTTCGAAAAAGGACTACAGGTTAAAGGCGTACAACTCGTCGATGTGCGACGCCCCGAGGAATACAAAGAAGGCCATCTGAAAGGCGCCGTATTGGCGAACTGGCAGGATGATAAACAGTTCCAGGCCCAGGCTGCCAAACTCGATAAAACAAAGCCAGTGTATGTTTACTGCCTGGCAGGTGTGCGCGGCGACAAAGCTGCCAGCTGGCTGGTGAAGAATGGTTTTACCAATGTCGTAAACCTCGACGGAGGCATTACGGCCTGGAAAGAGGCAGGAAAACCAATCGAAGCGGGGCACTGATAGACATATGACTGCTTTCATCAACTTCCTGTTGTCATTCACCCTGAGTTTCACAGGATCATTAACCCCGGGTACCGTTAATCTCAGTTCCGTTCAATTAGGGCTCAACAACAAGGCTTATCTGGCGTGGCGTTTTGCATTTGCTGCGGCGCTGATGGAATACATGTATGCCTGGCTGGCCGTTACGTTTGAGAAGATCATTACTTCCTCACCGGTCATCGTACAGAACTTCCACCTGCTGGCGGCAGTGGTGATGCTGACGCTGGGCATCCTCACGATCCGGTCGGCCAGCAAACCCACGAACCTGTCGCTGCGGTTTGAGAACAGTGGATTTCGGAGGGGGCTTGTACTGGGTTTATTGAATCCATTGGCCATGCCCTATTGGATCGGGATGGTGGCCTACCTGAAGAGTCAGCGTTGGGTTGACCTGTCGACTCCGCTGCAATTGCATAGTTTTCTATTGGGCGTATCGTCGGGGGTGTT
The DNA here is from genome assembly GCF_029223285.1 of Paraflavitalea sp. CAU 1676. Taxonomy (GTDB): domain Bacteria; phylum Bacteroidota; class Bacteroidia; order Chitinophagales; family Chitinophagaceae; genus Paraflavitalea. Next base: position 684,207 of record NZ_JARHUJ010000003.1, read on the forward strand.
CACCCTGCTGGTGCTGGTGGCCTATCTGGCAGGTAGGGTAATGAAATTGTTCCGGGAACACCAGGGCATCCGTAAATTTCCCGGTTACCTGATGTTAGTGCTGGGTATTTATGCCCTGATCCGTTATATTGTAATGCTTTTACAATCCGCTCCCTGACAAAATGAATTATGGAAAAGCGCGATTATGATGCCGTCGTAGTAGGATCTGGCCCTAATGGGCTTGCTGCTGCTATCACCCTGCAGCAGGCGGGCCTTTCGGTACTGCTGATCGAAGGCAAAGACAGTATCGGCGGCGGCACACGCACAGCGGAACTTACCCTCCCAGGCTTTCTCCATGACGTTTGCGCAGCTGTTGTACCCATGGCAGCTACCTCGCCCTTTCTGTCTACACTTCCCCTCGAAAAATATGGACTGAAGTACCTATACCCAACAATTGAGGCGGCCCATCCCTTCGATAATGGCAGTGCAGCGGTATTAAAACGATCGATTGACGAAACAGCCGGCCTCTTGGGCGATGATGCAGATGCCTATAGAAGGTTGATTCAACCGGTGGTGCGCGACTGGACCACACTGGCCCCTGAACTATTGGGCCCGCTTCGTTTTCCACGGCATCCACTGGCCATGGCGAAGTTTGGCCTGAAGGCTTTGCCATCGGCAGCCGCCATCGCCCGGCGTTTCAAAACTGAAAAAGCAAAAGGCCTATGGGCAGGTATGACGGCCCACTCCATTCAACCACTCTCGAACCTGACGACCTCCGCCGTCGGGTTGGCGCTGATCGCTTCGGGACATTTATACGGCTGGCCGATACCCAAAGGCGGAACCATCAGCATCAGCAAGGCGATGGCAGCCCACTTCGAAGCGATGGGGGGTAAAATACAAACCGGTTTACCAGTAACGAACCTGCAGCAACTACCATCGGCTCATGCAGTGTTGTTTGATGTAACCCCCAGACAATTGCTATCCATTGCCGGCGACCGGTTTTCCAGCTTGTACCATTGGCAAATGAGCCGCTACCGGTATGGCATGGGCGTATTCAAGGTAGATTGGGCGCTCGATACTCCGATACCATTTACCGCTCCTGAATGCCGGCAGGCAGGCACGGTTCATCTTGGCAGCACCTTCAAAGAGATCGCCACCGGCGAGCGACAAACATCGCAAGGCAATCATCCGCAGCGTCCGTACGTGTTGCTGGCCCAGCAAAGTCTTTTCGATGACACGCGGGCGCCGGCAGGCAAACATACTGCGTGGGCCTATTGCCACGTACCCAACGGCTCTAGTGTAGATATGACGGCAATCATCGAAGAACAAGTGGAACGGTATGCCCCGGGTTTCCGCCAAACCATCCTGGCGCGACACACATTTAATACGGTTCAATTGCAGCAATACAACCCTAATTATATTGGCGGCGACATCAATGGTGGCGTACTAGACCTGGGGCAGTTGTATACGCGACCTGTATTCAGGCTTTCTCCCTACAACACTTCTGCACGAGGCATTTATATCTGCTCCTCTTCTACCCCGCCCGGCGGCGGCGTGCACGGCATGTGCGGTCACCATGCGGCGCGTAAAGCATTGAAAGATATTTTCAAAATATCTATATAGTTATCAATTCCAGCCTCCTATTCTATTTCCGGCCATTTAATGTCTAAATCATCGTTGTGGCCTTCCTGCCCAAAAACTTAACATTGGAGTTTAAACCCGGACATTATCTTTATGTTATTCTTATATTATCCCAAGGTTAACATTTCGTAAATTGTAATAAACAAAAGAGCATGTCGCACAGTAAGACTACTGACAATAAGAACGCCCATTCTAAAAAAGACACCCGTAAGGAGGTTAGTGAACAACTAACCAGCGTACTGAACAATCTCAAGGAAACATTGGGTGAAAAGAAGTTTGAGCGCCGCATAAAAAAAGCAGCCCGCCTGCTGACTGCCGGTATCAAAACCAAACCCGTCAAGAAGGAAAAGAAGGTAAAAGGAAAAACAAAGACCAACAAGTCCAAGAAACCGGTGGCCACCAAAGCAGTTGCAGAGTAATCTTACAACGCTTCAATAACCTCCACCGGGCAGGTTGCTTTACTGGATAATTCCTCCGGATCAAATAGCAGGCCTGCTGCCCCTTCCCTTGAAACTGTTCCGCCGTCAACAAAGATCACTGCAGCATTACCCACCATCTTCAGGATGGAATCAACCGAAGCATTCTCACTTACCTGTATCGATGTTCCGATACCGGCAGCTTTTGCACTGTCATTAATCAATCGGATCTTACTGTGCAGTAACGCTCGATCATCGGCTTCAGCCTCAGCTGTACCTGTTAATGCTTCGGCAGCATCGATATCGCTGGGAAACAGGTAATCTTCTTCCACTGGCTTGTCCGAAAGGAAAAGCACACGCAGTTCCATGTCCTGCGCCTTTGCCTGCGCAATTGCCCGCTCCAATACTTTATAGGACAGATTGAGTCCACTGAAAATCACTGTGACAGATTGCATATTCCATTATTGCTGTGAGTAATAGAATTACACCAGCAATATTGTGGCCAGCATGGCTTCTGCAGAGGATTTCTACCTGAAAATGCATGATAAGGAACCCTCATACATCATAAGCGTCGCCATTCCCGCACGCATCATTGTTGTATGGTATCTTCATTTCCTAAAACCTGTATCACATGAGAAAGATCCGCATTGTCACGATGTCACTTGCCATTATGCTGGCGGTAGGCGCCGCCATGGCCACCAATTCAAAAGCCCCCTGCAGCAGCCTGCCGCAGTACTTCAAAAGCGGCAATAACTTTTACCCTGCGGGCATAGAAGGGTACGACTATGTTTGCGAGTGGGATCATTTCGGCACCTGCACGTATTATTTCGATGCCGCAACCGGTACCTACAAACCATGTAAGGCGGGCAAAATCCTTTGGTTGCGCTAGGCAACAGTTTTCAGGCTATAGTCAGTCCAACTATTGCATGGCCGCCATTAGCCTTCCGAAAACGCTACGCGTTCCATTGAACATCAGCCTTGCTGAACCGGCATCAGCTATGGGGAACCGGTGCAACCGCATTTCCACTAGGCAGAGACGCTGGCGGCAGCAAGGCTGCCCTTTTCTTGTTTACGCAAGGGTTGCCACTTCCAATAGGTAAGACTACGCCAGAGCCACTCAAATGGGCCGAAGTTAAAATACCGCAACCATAAATGGCTCCAGACAATCTGCAGCACCCAGATGCCCAGCACCACATAATACACTTCAATCCGCTGCAGCTTACCATACAACCCAAAACCTACGCCATAGAAGATCAGTCCGCACAAAATGGACTGAGTGAGATAGTTGGTAAAAGCCATTTGCCCTACCGGCTTCATCAGGTTGAACAAACGACTGAACCAGCCAGAACGGTACATCAGCATCAGCAGTCCCAGCAAACCGACAGATCGCGCTGTCCGCGAAAGGGTGTATAGGTCAAAAGTCTCGTTTTTAGCGATATTAAACGCGTTGAAGTCATATTTAATGAAGTTTTGCACGCGCAGCCAGGATAACCCAAGCCCGATGGTCAACCCGGCAATGGTCATAATCCAATATTGTTTCATGGGTCCTTGTCCGGTGAGGATGTTCATTTTAAATAGTGCCATACCCAGGAACATGAAAGCGAGTACATCCCAGGCACCGAGGTACACGAAGCGCACCATGAAGCCCATGTAGAGATCGCCGCGGTATTCATAGGCATCACCATAAGAACCAGTCGTTTTACGGATACTTTTTTCGGTGCGCTTCAATTTCTTCGCTTTTGAGCTGCGGTCACGGAAATCGGTCATCGCCGACAATTGTTCCTTTTGTTGTTCGGTAAGCTTTGTCTTCGTCGTATCGATCGCTGCAATGGCTTCGCCTGTGGCGATCATGGCTTTGTCTTTGTAGAGGTCACGGGTTTCGCGGCCCATCATCAGCAACAAACAAATGGCTGCGCCGATCAGCAGGTGTTTGCCCGGTAGGCGGCGAAAGGCGAACATCACGATGCCCAGGCAGGCATAGTCAAAAAGGATATCGCCGAACCAAAGGAATATCCACACATCGATCAATCCAAAGACCATGAGCCAAAGTTGCCGGCGCAGGAAATAATCGGCTGGCAGGGAGCCATCCAATTTTTTTTCGGCCCGGGTGGAAAAGAGGATGATACCAGCCCCAAACAGCATGGAGAAAATAGCCCGCTGGGTTCCTTCCGGAATAAGGTTAACGTAATACCACAAGCTAAAGTTAGCAGAACCAAATTCGTTCCAGAGAGAAGGATCGAAGCCCACCCCCGAGGGCAGACCGAAACCCGGAATATTCATGAGTAAAATACCGAGAATGGCAAAGCCGCGGAGGGCATCCAGCAGGCCAATACGTTCGGATTGGCCAACAGGTGCGGCTTGTAAAGCAGTAGCACTGGTGAGCATAGCAAGGTGTTGGTTTAATGGTATAGCTAAAAGCAGGGGTAAGATATGGATTAACGGTAGTAAATCCAACGCTGGTTAAAGCTAATCTATACCCGAAACCGTCCGGTTATACAACAAATTGCCAGTCACCAGATTAACAGAGGGCCAGCTCCCGGGAGAAGGCGAAGCCTCACATTTTCCCGAACCTGTTGATTGGCAATAGGGAAACGGCCCAACCCGGGATATTCTCCCAGAAACTGTACCTTGCCAGTTAAAGCAGTTTATGTCTTCCTCCATCGACCCACAGCGGATACGTGAAACTTATTCGGCCATGTCCGACAGTGCATTAATTGACTTTGCCCGCCATGAAGGGTACAAGATCACAGCAGACGCATTTCTGGTATTACGCGAAGAACTGCGCAAACGAAATATCGGCGCAGATATCGTCCATTACATGGAGCACGAGATCATTTTACAGGATAGCTTAAAAAGGAAAAAGTTTTCTGAACAACACAAGCTCAATAATCTATCCGATTCAGTAGCCTATGCCTTCAAGCAAAAGGTGGAAGGAGTGAGCAACTTCGACATATATGCCGGCCTGATAGAAATGGGCATCCCGGAACAACAGGCCGGGGAAATGGTAAATCAACTCGAAGACTGGGCGCTTGAATTACGCAAAGATGCGACCCTGGAAATCCAGACAGGTATTGGCCTGGTCATAGTTGGTCTCATTGCCGTTCTGGTGGCTTTAAACATCCATTTTCTGGTATTAGGAGCAATCCTGTTGTTATTTTCAGGCGTGATAAGGATCATGACAGGCAACAGCAAAAGAAAGCGATTCGACGCTGTGCTGACTGTTTTCCAACAAGAGAAAGAAGATCAGCATCCGGACCCACGTCGAATTATCCAACCCCATTAACCTACCCCCCCTGAACAATGACATTCACCCAACTTTAACGAATAATCGAATACTAAATCGAGTGACCATCCGTTTGTCGCACAAAGCCTTTCATGCGTTTAATCCCGATATTGAAGCTCTGTATTTTCCTCACTATACACCTGCAAGCGCAACAGATCGACCGGCTGCAGTCCGATGCCGAGGTGCTGGCTTTTGCGGAAGGGATATCCGGCTATAGTAGGCTTTTTAGTTTTACCGCGTCCAGGCCAAACGAAATCCTGCCCCGCCTTTCCAAAAGGGTACAACAATTTGTCTTTCCGGCTTATGCAAAAGCCGACTTTGACGGTAACGGCTATACCGACCTTTTATTCAATGGATTTATTCGCCCTGAACAAGTGGTGTCTATGGTGGTGATGGATATGGGCAACGGTCGGTTTGAGACCATCGACTTCGCCACCGACAGGACTTATCATTTTGGAGCCCGTGTGCTAAACGCCGGTGGAGTTCCATTCCTGGAAACGCTGAAGGTGTATACTGACTATGATAGTGCGGGTGAAGTGCAGACGATTGAACGATTCGATACGCTGGAATACAAATTCGGTGCTTTTATTGAAAGAGCTGTACCCGAAAACTATACCCTGCAGCAATTGAATTACGCTTGCGGGTTTACCTTGGGAGGAGCTACTTTTAGTATGACCATTTGCGGGGACTCCGCCCTGTTGATAACGCAAGGTTCCGTTATTCATAATAATACCCCTGAAGACAGTACCGGAGCTTTTGTTACCCGACTTACGCCGGAGACAAAAAACCGGATCACCGGACTGATCAGCAACATTCATTTACCGAAAATGAAAGACGCCTATCGTGCTGCAGGCACCTGCCATGGTGAAACCAGTTTTAAGGTCATCTATAACAACGGGCAACTGAAAAAGATTACTGACTGTGGCGTAACCGGACCATATGGATTGGAGGCATTAGAAAATGCTATCTGGAATCTTTACCGGAGCCAGCAATGGACCCGGATAACTGGAGCTACGCCTTTGTTTGAATGTGACGCCAGCACGACGAGCAACCGACAGTCTCCCTACCGCTAATCAGGTTGGAATATTCCTGAAAACCAACCGGTTCCGCCGCCTTTCATCTTCCTACTTTTGACGTAATTTTGCCACAAATTCGATGATTTGAGCGCAACTGTGTTTTTGCTGACGCCTCCATTTACGCAACTAAATACGCCGTACCCGGCCACCGCCTACCTGAAGGGATTCCTCAACACCCGGAATATCACCTCTTTCCAGGCCGACCTGGGTATCGAAACGACTGTGGCCCTCTTCAACCGCAAGGGCCTGCAGGAGCTTTTTGCCCGCATCGGTCAAAACACCCTCACTGCCCAATCCGAGAACATTACCCGCATCATTGCCCTGCAAGATGATTATATCGCCACCATCGACGACGTCATCCTCTTCCTGCAAGGGCATAACCCCACCCTCGCCCACCGCATCTGCAAACGCGATTTCCTCCCCGAAGCCGGTCGCTTCGCACAACTCGAAGACCTCGACTGGGCTTTCGGCTCCATGGGCACGCAAGACAAAGCCAAGCATTTCGCCACCATGTACCTCGAAGACCTGAGCGACCTTATCCGCGAATGTGTGGACGAGCACTTCGGCTTCAGCCGCTACGCAGAACGCCTCGGTCGCTCTGCCAATAGCTTCGATGAACTCTACAACGCCCTGCAAAAAGAATATACCTATATCGATCAGTTGCTGATCGCCCTCCTGCAACAACATATGAAGGCGGTTCAGCCCAAGCTTGTCGCTATTTCAGTGCCCTTCCCGGGCAACCTCTATACATCCTTGCGCTGCGGACAATGGATCAAACAAAATTGTCCCGGTGTGAAAGTGGTGATGGGCGGCGGCTTCGCCAACACCGAACTCCGCTCCCTCTCCGACCCACGCGTTTTCGAATTCTACGACTTCATCACCCTCGATGATGGCGAAGCCCCCATCGAAAACCTCGTACACCACATTGAAGGCACCAGGTCACTGGAGGAACTAAAGAGAACCTTTACGCTCGTAGACGGCCAGGTCACTTATTTCAACAATAAGGCCTGCAGCGATTATAAGCAAGGTCAGGTAGGCACACCCGACTACAGCGATTTCCAGCTCAACAAATACATCAGCGCTATCGAAGTCGTAAATCCCATGCACCGCATGTGGAGCGACGGCCGCTGGAACAAGCTCACCATGGCACACGGCTGCTATTGGGGCAAATGTACCTTCTGCGATATTTCGCTCGATTATATCCGGCTCTATGAACCCATCGCCGCTTCCCTGCTCTGCGACCGCATGGAGGAGATGATCAAACAAACCGGAGAGAACGGATTTCATTTTGTGGATGAAGCAGCCCCGCCGGCGCTCATGCGCGCCCTCGCGCTGGAGATCATCAAACGCAAACTCGTCGTTAGCTGGTGGACGAATATCCGCTTTGAAAAAAGCTTCACGCGCGACCTATGCCTGTTGCTTAAACGCTCTGGCTGCATTGCCGTTTCCGGCGGACTGGAAGTGGCCAGCGACCGCTTACTCGAGCTCATACAAAAAGGCATTACCGTAGCCCAGGTGGCCCAGGTGAACCGCAATTTTACCGAAGCAGGCATCATGGTGCATGCTTACCTCATGTACGGCTTCCCCACACAAACGGCCCAGGAAACCATCGATTCCCTGGAAATGATCCGCCAGATGTTTGGCGCCGGCATCCTTCAATCGGCCTTCTGGCACCTGTTTACGATGACGGCACACAGTCCAGTTGGATTGGAACCCGCCAAATTCAATGTACGCCGTGAAAGCGATGGCCTGGGCAGCTTTGCCAACAATGACCTGGTACATGTCGACGAATCCGGCGCCGACCATGAAACCTTTAGTTTTGGCCTCAAGAAATCATTGTTCAACTATATGCACGGCATCGGTCTCAACGATCCCCTGCAAAAGTGGTTTGAGTTTAAAGTCCCTAAAACCAAAGTAGCTCCCGACTATATTACCCAAACACTCACACAGGACCTGTACGCAACCACCCGCCCTACCACCAAGATCGTGTGGCTGGGCAAACAACCCGCTGTGGAGCATTTCACCAAGTCGAAGAAAGGGAATAGTTGGGAGATGACCTCCCTCACCTTCCAGGACCGCCGGGAGAAATACAGCATCAGTGTAGGGCGCGAACAGGGCGACTGGCTGGCCGGTATGCTCGACCAATTATCTGTCAACAACGCCAAGACCTATACCTTACAGGAAGTGATGGACAGCTATCGTGAAGCCGGTTTCGAAGACTTCGAATTGTTTTGGGACAACAAGCCGGTAAACACACTCCACAAAGTTGGACTGCTAAAATTGTAACCCATAAATTCTACCTATACCCATGACCTTTTTTGAGCTTCCCTTTTTTGGTAAGATAAATACCGACAACCTGGAAGAGTATTATGACACTGTGATCGAATTTAACGGCACGGCCATTGAACTAGACCTCAACTTCGAAAGCAACACGATCGAACCTACCCAATTAGAGAAGGTAAAACAGTTCCTCAGCAAACTCGACCAATTTGACAAAGACTGCCGCAAAGAGATCCGGGAGGATTACGACGATGAAGACGCCGATACCGTAAGAGAATACATCGACTTCCACCTGGAGAACATTGAGGTCAAAGACCTGGCCAGGGCTTTGAATATGGACGCTAAAGCAGTTGAGCAAAAGGAACCGCTGGTTGAAAAACTCCAACTGGTTCGATTAGGTCTGTATCCGGATAGTGAGGATGAATATGCGATCTTCGATTACTCATTCGGAAGAGGCATCACCGATCACCTCGTTGTATTGTGGAAAGATGAGGAAGGCACGCTTACGGAGATCGGCATGGAAAGCTGATCGCCGTAACCATACGATCTGCACTTTTGTACGAAAAAGAACTACTTCAACCTTCTAAATTGTACAAGATTGACTATCTTTCAAGGGATCATAATTTCCTGTCCGACCTGTGCCGGCATTAGCGGCCATCTTTACCCCTGACCAGCCATCGATCACCAATTGTAATCACATCTATTATGGAGCAACCGAAATACCTGCATCCCCGGCTGAAGATCGCATTGCCATTTTGGACATTGGTTTGCCCGCTTATCGGGCTCTTCCTCATCTTACTGGTACCTAAAATACATCATGGCATTTTCGATATTGTGATGGGGATATCATTGATCTCTGTTGTATTGAGCGCCGTACACCATGCAGAAGTGGTTGCCCATAAAGTGGGTGAGCCGTATGGTACCCTGATCCTTGCGCTTGCTATCACGATCATAGAAGTATCATTGATCGTTACCATTATGCTGTCGGAAGGAGAAGGTGGCGCCACCCTGGCCCGTGATACCGTGTTTGCAGCTATCATGCTGATCCTTACGGGCATCATTGGCGGCTGCCTGTTGCTGGGAGGTTACCGGTTCAAGGAGCAGATCTTTGTGAAACAGGGCGTGAGTGCCTCGCTGGTCGCCCTGATCACCATTTCAATGCTTACATTAGTATTGCCCAATTTCACCACTACTACGCCGGGGCCCGTCTATTCCACCAGTCAGCTGATCTTCGTGGCCGTCGTGTCGTTGGTGTTATACCTGGGGTTTGTCATGGTACAGGCCGTACGGCATCGTGGTTATTTTTTACCCAAGGGTGAAGATGGAGAAACCGATGAAGATATGGCCGAAGCTCCCTCCAACCTCACCACGATCAGCAGCCTCATTGCGCTGTTGCTGGCGCTTACCGTGGTCGTTATCCTGTCCAAAATGGAATCGCCCGTCATAGAGTCGATCGTGGTACGCATGGGGGCACCGAAGAGCCTGGTGGGTGTTATCATCGCCTCGGTGATCCTGTTGCCCGAAGGGCTGGCTGCTTTAAGGGCCGCTCATCGCAACCGTTTGCAAACAAGCCTCAACCTGGCGCTCGGCTCCGCATTGGCCAGTATTGGGCTCACCATACCGGCTGTAGCCATCGTAAGTTACTTTACGGGCTATACCATCACCCTCGGTATCGATGCCAAGTCGACCCTGTTGCTGGGACTTTCCCTGTTCACGATCACCATCTCTTTCAGCGCAGGAAAGACCAATATCCTGCAGGGCATCGTTTTGCTGGTGATCGGCGCTACCTACCTGTTTACCACGATCGTGCCTTAAAGCCTGTTGCAGCAGGTGAATCGCCCTTACCGGCTATCCATCTCAATACCCCGGGAAGCCCGGATGCAGTACATTGCTGTCTTAAATTCGAGATTATTGACCATGAGCATGAACAACCAGGTAGTGGCGGCCGAAGGATTGAAGGTAGTGTTGATCTATACGGAGAAACTCGGCATTTCTTCTACAAAGATCCTGCAGGAAGCAGGCTTGCGAACAGATATGCCGGAACTGAACCGCCATTTTATTTCGATGGCCGAATTCAGCCGCTTCTTTGCCGCAGCCTGTAAACTGGCCAACGACCCTTATCTCGGATTGCATATCGGCGACCATTCGAACCTCGATGCCCTGGGCATCGTAGGGCAGTTATACCGCTACAGCCGCAATACCATCGAAGGCACCCATCGCATCACCAAATACCTGCCTCTCATTCACACCATATTCGTGTACGAACTGGCAGAGAAGGATAAGGAGATCGCCATTCGCCTTACGCCGGGCTATCATTCGGAAGAAGCCACTTTTGCCAACCGGCAGATCATCGAGCTGGCCATGGCCTTCACCCGCCAGGGCATACAGGATGGTACGCAATCGAATATCAACCCACTCGAAGCTCATTTTGTATGGCCGCTATCGACAGCAGAAGAAGCGCACTATGCCAGTATTCTGCAATGCCCGGTGAAGGGAACACAACTACACAATGAACTCATTTACGATAAAACAGCTGCCTCCATACCCCATGTCTTTTACGATCCCATACTACTAAAAGCACTTGAAGCCAGCGCCAATGCCGGCTTACAGTTTTCCCCATGGAGCAGCAACGATCTGCAGAAAGCACTGCTCATTATGAACGCAGAAGAAAAAGAAAGAAGCAGGATCGCACGCGACCTGCACGATGGGGTTTGCGGTACACTGGCTGCCGTGAAGATGCACCTGAGCGCTGTGCAGGCCCAATATCCCGGTGGAGAATCAGCCGATTTCCGGCAGGCCTTGCAATTGCTCGACCAGGTATCGGACGAGGTGCGCAAAACAGCCCATAGCCTGATGCCGGAAGTATTGCAGAACTATGGATTGGAGGAAGCGCTTAAACGTTACTGCCAAAGCCTGGCGCCCTGCTGCGCCGCCACCATCAATTACTATAGCTCGGGAGAGCCAGCCCGGTTTGAAAAGGGATTTGAACTCGCCACCTATCGCATCGCTCAGGAATTGTTACACAACGCCATCCGGCATGCACAGGCACAGAACGTATTGGTTCAACTAAGCCTCGATGAAGATATGGTGCTTACCATCGAAGACGACGGCATCGGCTTCCGGAAAGAACAACTGAGTCCCGGCTCGGGCCTTGACAATTTGCAGCAACACGTCAACAGCCTTGGCGGCGCTATTTGCTGGGAAAGCAACGAAGGTGAAGGCACTTCCGTAACAATCACTTTTCCCGATACCCATCGCCATTATAAAATCTAGCGTATCATGGCACTAACCATCGCTATCACCGACGACCACCTGCTGGTTATCAATGGCCTCAAAGCCATGGTGAACCAGCTGCCCGATATAGAGCTGATCTTTGCCTGTGTAGACGGTAACTCCCTGCTACAGGAACTGGAACATCAGCAGCCCGATGTTTTGCTGCTCGATATTCAGTTGCCCGATATTCCCGGTACCGAGCTGTGCAGACGTATCAAAAAACAATATCCCAACATCAACATCATCGCGCTCACCAGTCACGACGATGCCAACTACGTACGGCAGATCTTGCGGAATGGCGCTTCAGGCTATCTGCTGAAGAATACCGACATACCTACCATTCACAAAGCGATCCTCACCGCCTACGAAGGTGGCCGCTTCATCGACGAGCAGATTCAGAAGAACCTCGTGCACGAAGCCATTACGGGACAACGGCTCAGCAACAACGACATTCCCCTCACGAAAAGAGAAAAGGAAATACTTACCCTGATTGGCCAGGAATTAAATAGCCAGGAAATCGCCGACAAGCTGTTCATCAGCCTGCGCACCGCCGAGAACCACCGTTTCAATATCGCCAAAAAGCTCGGCGCCAAGAATACGGCTGCCCTCGTAAAGGAAGCCATCCGACGTGGCCTTATTTAGCAGCCCGATACTGTAATGTGCCCGGATGAAAGGTGCGCCAGGAATGCCAGAACTCCTGGTAAGCCTGCACCCTTTCGAGTTGCGTGCCCTTTAGCGGACCTCCTACGCTTAAGCCGCTGGTAGTCCACCGCGACTGGGTATTGACGTCCGTCAGCGAATCAACTCCGTTATCCTTTTTAAACTGGAGCGTTGTACCATTTACCGATCTTTTCAGCACATGAAAACTGGCCGTATCGCTATCGAGCGTTAACAGGATGGGCATACCCGGCAAACTGTCTTCTATCAGTTGCTTGCGGGTAAGATCTGTCCAATCATACGCCTTCGCCTGATCGCCCTGTTCAACACCCACCACCCACGACTTCATTTTCCAGGCAGCCGGTTCGCGCTTTTCAAGGCCACTCTCAATGGTCCCCTTATCAAACAACGCCAGGTGATCGTATTGTTTATTGAAAGTAGTGTCGGGTTGAAAGACCAATGATCCTGGATACTGCTGCAGCCAGGCAGCCAGTGTCATTTGAGTGGAAGGTATCTCTGTGAGTTTTTTTCCTTTGAGCGGTCCTGCTATGGCTTCTCCGCTTACCTGCCTCCACCAGCTTTTGGTAGTGGCATCCTCAAACATGGCATTGAAATGATCCATCCCCACAAGCCGGAAGGTTTCAGGATGGCCGTCCACTATCGGGCTAAAAACGCGTCCCGTGCGGCACACGGTGCAATAAGTCACCATCACGGGTAAGTGACCGATTGTATCACGCACCTGGTGGTGATAGCCGATCAGTTGAATGGGATAGGCCTTGGCCACGCCGTCGGCCACCACACCGATCACCAGGCGGTCCGCAGCGACCTTATTACTGGCTGCCGGGGCAAATGCCGTAGTGCCCGGCTGGTAGAACATCTTATCGGCCAGAAAACGGTAATTGAAAAAATAAAACACCGTGGCGTAGAGGGCCAATACCACCACCAGCAGCACTTTTTTCCAAGCCCCCGTTTGTTTGAATACCTGCACTACGGGATAAGCGATGAGCAGCAGGCCCAATATCCTGACCCAATAGATATTATTGTGCAGCCAGTAAGCAAGATCGATCGTATTGCTTTGCTGACTGCCCGGAAAAGGCATGATGTAATAAACACGGAGTATTTCAGCAGTGAAAAGCAGGAGCAGGCCTGTAACAAGCAGCAGTTGTTTCATGTGACGATCGTTATGGTTATTTGGGCATTAATGGTGATCCGTTGCCGGCGTACACCCCAGTAATTTATCACCTGCCAGGGCAAAATCAGCTTTCTTTACCGTTCTTCTTTTCAACACATTGTCCCCTTCTTTGATCAGTACATTCGCACCGGGTTCTATGTTGTTGAACAGCTGCACGGCACCGCTTACCGGCCAGCTCACTTCGATGCGCTCTACGGCAACGGCCTGCCCAATACCTATGTGCTGCATCAGTGGGTTCGACCCAAAGCTGCCGCCCGAATTGACGTCGCGGTACACTTCCCGCACAACACCCTTCTCCTTAAATACCACTTTTATTTTCGCACCAATAGCGGATCGGTTGGTCTTAGTTCCTTCCAGGCAGATATTGATCCACTGGTTATTGTTTTGACCGGGGTTAAGGTATAAAGAGTTCTGGTAAGCATCGCCGGTATAGGCCCCGCCCATTTCCACATACACATCCTGATCGCCGTCGTTATCCAGGTCGGCAAATGAAACCCCATGTCCCTTTTGCAGGTTGCCCACCCGGGCAGCCGTCGTAACATCTTCAAATTGTTTACCGCCTTTGTTGCGGAACATCTTATTGGGCACCAACGACTGGTAGAGGGGATTGCCCGTACCGAAATACATATCGAGGTAACCATCATTGTCAATGTCGCCAAAATTGGCGCCCATGGCGAATACGAGCCGGTGAAGTCCCGCCTGCTTCGACACATCTTCAAATGTACCATCGTGTTTGTTCCTGAACAGGATCAGGTGACCCGACGGGCCGGGATCGCGACCCAACCCTTCCTGGCCCGCATACCAGGCCAGCGACTGTTCGAACTCATAGCCCGACACGAGTATATCGAGCCAGCCGTCATTATCATAATCCCAGAACCAGGTGGGGAATGTCCGTGTTTTATTGCTGGCCAGTCCGGCCGGTCCGGCTACATCCGTGAACTGCACGGTACCACCCGGCTTTGTCATATTCTTCAACAACGCTTTACGACCATCGAGGGTGGATACAAAAATATCCGTGAGGCCATCTTTATCGTAGTCACCCGAGGTCACCCCTTTTACGAAAGCGACGATCGCACATCCCGCCTTTGCAGCCTGTTCGGCAAACGTACCATTCTTGTTGTTGATATAAAGCTCACAGGGATTGGGATCGGCTGCTTCGCTGGTCTCATTGCCAATGAAGAGATCGAGCCAGCCATCGTTGTTGAAATCGGCCCAGGTGGCCGTTTGGGTGGGATGGAATGAGAGCAGGCCACTGGCTTTGGTAACATCCGTAAAAGTGCCATCGCCGTTGTTCTTGAGCAGCGAATTGGGTTCTTTGCCAAAGCGGCCCTTCCAGGCTCCTCGCAATACGAAGATATCTTTCAGGCCGTCGTTGTTGTAGTCGGCCTGTATAAGGTTAAGGCCTCCTGTAAATTGCTGTAACCCCGAAAGCGCCGATTCATCCGAGAATGTGCCATTGCTGTTGTTACGGCAGTAATGCATGTTTTGCCGCAATCCCCAGCTGCTGGTAACGAGGTCGAGGTAGCCATCATTGTTGAAATCATCCACAATGCTGCCCCCAGCCATATTGTTGGTGTTGAGGCCGGTGCTGATAGCTATATCGGTAAATGGCTTGAACCCTGCTGCCGTGTCGGCATCGAGCCCGGGTATCACCAGCGAGGCGGGCACGCCGGCCGGATACTCGCCAATGGTCATGTAAGCAATGTTGAGGAGCCAACGTGATTCGAAATCGGTTGGATCTTCGCGCAGCAGCTCCTCGTAGGCCGAGATGGCCCTGCGCGAGCCGGCCTTGTCGGCATGTATCCCTTTGCCGGCTATGGGGAATACGCAGGATTCGCCCGTATGGCTTTTGATACAATTGGTGCGCTCGCCCAGGCGCAGACAGGCAATGGCAATGGTCTTCAATACAGCCCGCCGGTGTGCCTGCTCATACACCGGAATGCGCCGCACCAGGGCTTCACTGATCTGCATGGCTTTTTCTTCGTCACCCAGCTCGAGCAGGGTGCGCGCAATGGCGTACTGAACAAAAGACGAATCGGTTTCATTGTGCGACTCCCGCAAGAGGGAATCGAAGTATTGCAAACGCGCTTCGGGATAAAAGGAATTGTTGTTGTTGTAGGATGCTTTGTCGGCCGCGGCCAGCAATTGCACCATCTCCTGATTGGGATTGGGACTGGCATGGCTGCTACAGGCCTGGAATAACACCGGCAGGCTGGCCGCAGCGGCAATCGTAAAGATGCTGAATAACTTCATAGCCCAGGTTTAAACGGTAACCAATAGCCTCTGGAAGGCCTGAATTGAATAGTTGCAGCGGTTAAACAGGCTGCAACCCTGCTTCCGTATTTGGAAGCATTGGCCATCTTAAACGATGGTCACAGATCAGGCCAGTACGCGGGGAGGTTTATAGGTGTCCTGGACAAATGCCAGGTGTGGGCCGGCCGAAAGGTACCCGGCAGGTGCGATGAAGGTTTCGACAGTACCAACAATTGTATACTTCAATACAGGTTCCTGGAATTCGGCAGAGAGGGCGATCTTTTTGACAACTGACCTGGAGGTGTGCCCTGTAGTACTCATGCCATTTACCTGGCTGGCATAGTCGTGCCTTGACTGGTGAAATTGTGTTTTGGGTTGGTTGGGCACACAAAGCAGGAAGAGTGTATCGTTATGAACTTTTCGCTTAACGTAGTTGTAGAAAACACCATTCACTTCCATTTCCCCATCGACCCTTTCATAGTCGTTCCAATTAGTGAGGTAAGGCAGGTGCAGCGGAAGTTTTACTTCTAGGAGCTGATCGTCTTGGTATTGACGTTTATCGAGTTGTTGAACGAGGTGTTTGTCGGACTGAGCGATGAAATAACCGTAAAAAAGGTGATACCCGGCGAGATTGAACAGGTGGATAACAAGCAGTGTTATGGCAATCAATCTTTTCAGAACGAAAGTTTACTGAATGTAGCATTTTTTTGCCAGATTTAGCTCTTTCGTTCTGAAAAGCAGTTAACCTTGGCCTGATTACTTAGGCAGGATCCTGAAATTCTTGGAAGAAACGTACAGCATCAGCGTTACGATGTTCAGCAGGAAGGTTGCCATTCCACAAGCAAACATCACCTGCTTGCTTTCGAGCCATCCGAAAACGGTCCAGCAAAGCGTAGCAGGAAGCATCAGCAACAGTAAACTAACAGAGAGATACCGGGCCTTTCTTTTACGGAGTAACCGGATCGATTGAAATAATAAGAGACTGCTCACAAGCGAGTTAGCAAAGATTGCCACCAGGGTGTCCATGATATTAGATTTTAGGGATATTGATAACCAGTTATAATAGATTGTACAAAAGGCCCGATTTTTGTAATTTCATCCCAGTTCATTCCTTAGCCATGAAATGTCAGCAATTACCACCGCCCGAACATCTCAAAGAATACATCCGGAGCATCTGGACCCTCGAAGTACCGGCCGACGGCCAGACCCCTCATGTTTTCCGCACCTTCGCAGAAGGAGCCCCGGGGCTTGTCTTTCAGCAGGCAGAAGACGGTAAGGTTTACCAGAATGATAAGGAGCTACCCGGTTTGTTTCTTTATGGCTCTGCCACCACACACGCTCGTTTACACGCAACCGGTAAATTGAAAATCGTTGGGATCTTTTTACACCCGAATGCATTAAAGACTGTATTTGGCCTCAATGCCGGCTTACTGACGGATACCTGCATCGACGCCAGTACGCTGGCCGTTCGCGAGTATCATTCTTTACCGGAGCAATTGGTGAACACGAGGTCTACAATCGGGCAAATAGAACTACTTTCTTCGTGGATAAAGGTTAAGGCTGATAAGAATCATGCACGGCGGGACAACAACATGCAATATGCCGCATCCGTCATTGCAGGATCTAAAGGGAACGTAGTTTTGAAAGGGTTACAGATCGAATTACAACTATCCGAAAGAAGCTTTGAACGCAAATTCAAAGAATATATTGGGATGAGTCCTAAATTATTTTCCAGGATATGCCGGTTTCAGTCTTCGCTTCAACAACTCAGAGACAACGACTACACGAAACTATCCGACATCGCTTTTGAAAATGAATACGCCGACCAATCGCACTTTATCCGCACCTTTAAAGAATTCGCCGGGTTCTCACCGTTTCAATACCAGAAGCAATCGCCCGAGGTCATTGAAAACTTAGCCACATTACTAAAATGAATAAACTATAGGTTTTATTGTAATCAACGATAAAAAAGACCCCGGGGTTTACCCGGGGTCTTTTTTATGAACGATCTGGTAAAAGTCAAAGTTCATCCTTAGTCTACTCGGTACGCAGACTTTTCACCGGGTTGGCCAATGCTGCCCGGATGGCCTGGTAGCTCACCGTAGCGAGGGCTATCAGCACAGACAGTAAACCCGCCAGGGCAAACACCCACCATTGAATGGGTACCCGGTATGTATAGTCATTGAGCCAGGAATGCATGGCCCACCAGGCAACCGGCGCGGCCAGCAGGAAGGAGATCATCACCAGGGTCAAAAAGTCTTTGGAAAGCAGGGTAGCCAGCCCCGTAACAGAAGCGCCCAATACCTTGCGTACCCCTATTTCTTTTACACGGCTTTCGGCCATGTAAATAGCCAGTCCAAACAATCCCAGGCAGGAAATGAAGACTGTGAGGCCGGCAAACAGGCCTGCCAGTGTGCCGGTACGTTTTTCGTCCTCAAACTTGCGGGCATACTCTTCATCGACAAACTTATATTCAAACGGGTATTCCGTATTGAATTTCCTGAAGATGGTTTCCGCCTGCTTGATATTCGTGGCGGTAGAATTGTTGTTGTTGAGCTTGATCAGGATCACATTGAACCAGGCTTTACCACCGGCGATCAGCATGGGCCGCGTAGGCTCGTAAGGATTAGTGAGGATGAAATCCTTGATAACACCCACAATATGCCAGTCGGTGCCATTGTCCTTGACGATCTTACCGATGGGATCCTTAAACTTCATCACCTTCAGGGCCGATTCATTGATGATCATGCCTGTTGAGTCGGTGGGAAATTTCGTAAGGTCGAAGTCGCGGCCTTTCACGAACTGCAGGCCGGCGGTAACACCCAGGCCCTGATCGGCATTGTAGCGAAAGAAGTCCGTTTTATCGTTAGGGTCCTTCCCCTCCCACTCCTGTCCCCAGCCATCACTCCAGCTTTCGGTGATGGGGGCGCTGGTCTTGGTAACCGAGGCGGCTATTCCTTTCGAGAGTAGCTCCTGCTTGATCAGTTCAAAGTTCTTTTCGATATCACCAGTAAAGATGTGATACACCAGGTTGTTCTTATCATACCCCGTTTGCCGGTCCTTCGCATAATCGATCTGCTGCTTTACAATGATGGTGCAAATGATGAGGATTATGGCAAAGGTGAATTGCAGTACCACCAGCACTTTCCGGGGAGCTACCAGGGCCTGCGTTTTTTTGAACGTGCCTTTCAGCACTTTCACCGGTTGAAATGATGACAGGAAGAAGGCAGGATAACTACCGGCCAGCAATCCGGTCAGCAAAACAAACCCTACACCCACCAGCCAGAACATCGGACTCGTATAAGGAATGAACAGCTGTTTATCGGTTAGTTTGTTGAAGCCCCCGAGCGTGCATTGCACGACGATAATGGCGATGAGCCCCGCAATAAATGCCAGCAGGATCGATTCGCCGATGAACTGGCCTACCAGCGATATCTTTTGAGCGCCCACCACTTTGCGGATACCCACTTCTTTCGCCCGTTTTTCACTACGGGCAGTGCTGAGGTTCATGAAATTGATACAGGCGATCAGCAAAATAAAGCCCGCCACGATGCCGAACAGGCGAACGAACGTGATACGGCCGTTACCATCTTCCTTACCGTTTTCAAAGCTGGAATAAAGCCTCCAGCGCTCGAGCGGATAAAGGAACATTTCCCACTTCGGCTCGTCCTTCGCATAACGCTGCTTCATGACCTTTACTTTGGGGGCCACTGATGCGAGCGTAGCATTAGGCTTTAGCAGTACATAAGTACGGGTGCTGTTATTGCCCCAATACTGGTCATCATCGCCCAGGAAGCGCTTATAGGCCCAGGGCACCAGGTATTCGAAGCGGCTGAAGCGGGTATTGTTGGGCATGTCTTTCAGAATGCCCGTTACCGTAAAGTTCTCCTTGTTATCGATCTTGATGATCTTATTCATCGGATCTTCCTTCCCGAACAGTTTTTTGGCCAGTGACTCCGTGAGTACGATGGAGCGCATGTTCTGCAGCACAACTTTGGGGTTGCCTTGCAACAGGGGGAAGGAAAATATTTGCAGAAAGTTTGAATCGACCATGGTACCCCGTACCGTGAGTTTCTTTTCGCCCACAGTAAACAGGAAATTGGTTCCCCAATCAACCCGCGCGGCCATTTCCACTTCGGGCAGGTCTTTCTCGAGGGTACGCGCCAGCACTTTGGGCGTAGTATTCCAGCAATTGAGCTCACCGCTGAACTCGGCCCGGTTCCAGGCTTCGTAAATACGGTCTTTCTTTTCATGGAACTGGTCATAGCTGACTTCGTTCTGTATCCAGAGTAAAATGAGGATGGCGCTGGCCATGCCTACCACCAATCCGAGGATATTGATGGTCGAAAACCCTTTGCTGCGTAGCATATTGCGCCACGCAATCTTGAAGAAATTCTTGATCATAAGCGCTGGTTAAGCTGATTTTTTATCCGGTAATCCTTATAAGGACGCACCACCGGAGGATATGTTACAGCGCATGACCATTTTCCCTAAAAAAACTTTCGATACATTATTTTTACGTCCAATACCAAAGTAACTGACGGATGCACAATAACTTCATTATTTACATTGTCCTGGTGCTGGCGATCCTGTTGCTCGTGATGCTGGCAAAGCGCATCAGGGTCTCCTACCCTATCCTGCTCGTAGTAGCCGGGCTGCTCATCAGCTTTATTCCCGGCCTGCCGGCCATAGAAATAGACCCCGAACTGATCTTCGTGATCTTCCTGCCACCCCTGCTGTATGAAGCCGCCTGGAAAACCTCCTGGAAAGAGTTCTGGCGATGGCGGCGGGTGATCTCCAGCTTCGCCTTTCTTATCGTGATCCTCACCTCCTGTGTAGTAGCGGTGTTTTCCAACTGGCTGATCCCTACGTTTACGCTGGCCCTCGGATTTCTGCTAGGGGGCATTATTTCCCCACCCGATGCGGTATCGGCTTCGTCTATCCTGCAGTCGGTGAAAGTGCCCAAGCGGCTTGTTTCGATCGTTGAAGGAGAAAGCCTGCTCAACGATGCGGCGAGCCTGATCGTATTCCGGTTTGCGCTTGTAGCGGTCAACACCGGCGTGTTCGTTTTTAGAGAAGCGGCCTGGAGTTTTGTGGTCGTTATCGTGATGGGCATACTCACAGGCATCGCTATCGCATTGGTGTTCTACGCCATGCACCGTTGGCTGCCCACCACCCCGCAGATCAACATCGTATTGTCGTTTATAGCCCCTTATGTCATGTATATCGTGGCGGAGCAGTTCCATTTCTCCGGCGTTTTGGCGGTGGTGAGCGGTGGCCTGTTCCTGTCGGTACGCAGCCACCATTTCCTCGACCATCGCAGCCGCATCCAGGGCTGGAATGTTTGGGAAACCATTGCTTTTGTATTGAACGGACTGGTATTTATGCTCATTGGCCTCGAACTGCCGGTGGTGATCAACAGCATGGGTGAGGTAAGCCTCCGCACAGCAATCTGGTACAGCGCCGCCATATCGTTGCTGGTGATCGTATTGCGGCTGGCCTGCACCTTTGGCGCCTCTGTATTCACCGTGTGGGTAAGCAAATACATAACCACGGCCGATAACCGCCCCGGCTGGAAAGGCCCGCTGGTACTGGGCTGGGCAGGTATGCGCGGTGTGGTATCGCTCGCCGCGGCACTTTCCATTCCGGCTCATCTCAAAAACGGCAGCCCGTTTCCTGAGCGCAACCTGATCCTTTTTATCACCTTTTCGGTGATCCTGGTTACGCTGGTGTTACAAGGGCTTACCCTGCCGGCGCTCATCCGATGGGTGAAGCTGGAAGACCGTGACCATATCATTCCCGAAGAAGAACAGGATGCCCTGGTGAAGAAGAAGATGTCGCAGGCTGCACTTCGAGTATTGCGCGAACAACATGCAGACAAACTGACCACGAATACCCTGCTGCAAAGTTTGCAAACGAGGCTACAGGCAGAGGTGGATGTACTTGGTGGCAGTCCGGGTACAGCGCTAAAGCCCAACGAAGCAAAAGAACTCATCCCCCATTATCAGTCGGTATACCTCGAACTCCTGAATGAACAGCGCACGTTACTGCATAACCTCAACCGAAAAGCGGAAGTAGACGAAGCCATTGTAAGGAAATACCTCTCATTGCTGGACATCGAAGAAGAGAAATTGTTTGTGCAATACCACCAGGCCGGACATTGATGAGCGTTAACGAACGGGTTCCCGAATACAGATACGGACATCAAAAAAGGTGAGCGCGTTCAAGCGGCTCACCTTTGTTCAGAATCTTTTGGACGTGATCAGGAAAACTTAACCTTGGTTTTTCAGGATAATTGGATATTGACAACCGGATAAGGTCTTTGTTGTTTTATATGATATAGTATCCCGGTGGTTTTTCGGATATGGACATCCCTATTTAAACTGGTTTTTCATGGACTTACTGGACTTGGATAACCGTATCATCTAATCAACAATACAAAAGTACACACCAGCCATGGCGGCTGCAAGCGCAAAACCGCCCCTTCTCTTTCCTGCACCATCTACTGGCAAAATCGTAGAATTACGGATACCCCTATCGGAGATTAATTACTCGCTTCTTAGTGACTTCACCGGGCTAACTACGGCTGCCTTGAGGGCCTGAAAACCCACTGTAAGCAATGCTATTGAGGCAGCTATGAAGGCTGCCAGTACGTAAACCCACCATTGGATATCGACGCGGTAGGCAAAACTTTGCAGCCAGTTATGCATGGCATAATATCCTATAGGTACGGCGATCAAAATGGCCAGCAATACAGGCTTCAGCAGATCCTTCGATAGCAGCAGCACTATATTAGGTACCGAAGAGCCCAGCACCTTCCTTACACCGATCTCTTTGGTGCGTTTGGCGGCCGCAAAAGAGGCTAGTCCGAATAAACCCAGGCAGGCGATAACGATGGCCAGTCCCGAGAAGATACTGAGCAGGGTTTGCTGACGCAGGTCCGATTTATAAGAGGCGTCGAATTTTTCATCCAGGAACTCATACTCGAAAGGATAAGAACGCACCAGTTTCGTATACTCATTTTTGATAGCCGCCAGGCCATCTGGTACGTTACCGGGTTTCAGCCTGATGGCGATCACGCGGTGGTCTTCGGAGGGAGAGATTACCAGCGGCTCTACCTGTTCTTTCAATGACTGGAAGTTGAAGTCTTCCACCACGCCAACAATCCTCCGTTTTGCATTGTCGCGGATCGTGTTCCTAACCCATTTACCAAGCGCCTGGTCGGGTGTAAGTCCCAGCTGCGTGGCAGCTGTACGATTGATCAATACACTTTCTGCGGTATCGGTGGGGAATTGACCAGACAGGTCTCTGCCGGCGATGATCTTTAATCCCAGCGTGGAAGCATATTCAAAATCAGCGAAGGCTGTTCTTAATTTTACCACCTGGTTATTGCCTGCTTCGTATTCGAAATTCTGTTGATCATGAAAACCGCCCGGCGCGCCCGACATGATCGAAACACTGGCAATTCGACTGTTCTGCTGCAATTCTTTTTTAAAAGTCCACCGGTGCTCATAAATATCGTTATTGTCAACCGTCACCAGTACGGTTTGCGCTTTATCAAAACCGAGTTCCTTGCTTTTCACATAACGCATCTGGTTCATGATAACGATGGTGCCGATGATGAGGAATACGGATATACTGAATTGTACCACCACGAGTGAATGGCGGAAAAAAGCGCCGCCTTTGCCGAGACGTAATTTGCCCTTGAGGGCCTCGATGGGAGAAAAACCCGACAATACGAGGGCCGGGTAACTGCCGGCCAGGAAGCCCACCAATACAATAACCCCCACCAGGAAAAGATATATAGGCATCGAGTTCCAGGATACGGTGAGCGAGTAACCCAGCAGTTGGTTGTACCAGGGCATCAGCAACTCCATCGCGCCAATGGCCAGCAGACAGGAGATAGTGGCCAGCATCATCGACTCGCCGATGAATTGCCATACCAGGTCGTGACGCAACGCACCCAGCACTTTGCGCAAGCCAACTTCCTTGGAACGCTCCACGGCACGCACCGTCGACAGGTTGGTGAAATTGATGCAGGCCACCAGCAACACGAGCACTGCAATGGAGAGGAAGATATAGACAACTTTTTTATCGCCATGCCTCACTTCATTAAAGGCGGGAGCAGGCTCAAAATAGATATCAGACAAAGGACTCAGCTTCAATTCGAAGGTTGAGCCAAAGCGCTTCATATCCGCCCCCATGTATTTCTCCATGAAAGCAGGGAACTGCTTTTCAAGTGTCGCTTTCTCCGCCTGGCTGTTCACCTGCAGATAAACGAACTGGTTATTGTTGATCCATACGTTGAACCAGTCTTCCCGGCTCACAATGGAAAGGGGTAATACAAAATCGAAGTCGAGGTGCGAGTTAAGCGGTATATTTTTAGCCACGCCGGTCACTTTCAGCGACAGACGTTTATTGAATTCTACGACCTTACCCATGGGATTTTCCTTACCGAAGTACTTCTCGGCAGCCGCCTCGGAAAGCACTACGCTTCCGGGTTCTTTGAGCGCCGTAGCGGGGTCGCCTTGCAATAAGGGGAAGGTAAACAGGGAAAAGAAATTATCATCGGTCATGATGAGTTTCCTTTCGTTGTAATGTTTATCTCCATAAGAAAGGAGGCCTGAGGTAGCCCGTACCCGAACCGCTTTCTTGATGGTACCACCAAAGTCATTGAGTAGGGCGGGGGCATAAGGGCCGGATAGGTAAGGCGTCCATTTTGTATCGCCATTGGCGCCATAGCCGCGCATAACCCGGTAGAT
Organism: Paraflavitalea sp. CAU 1676; assembly: GCF_029223285.1. Classification (GTDB taxonomy): domain Bacteria; phylum Bacteroidota; class Bacteroidia; order Chitinophagales; family Chitinophagaceae; genus Paraflavitalea. The sequence continues at coordinate 709,019 of NZ_JARHUJ010000003.1, forward strand.
CTGGCTGCCGTTCTGGTGAAACTTATCGGCACTGAATTCATTAAGCAGGAAAAGGAAGATCATCATGCAGCAGGTGATGCCGATGGTGAGCCCGAGAATATTGATAAAGGAAAAGACCTTGTTCTTGCGGAGGTTCCTCCAGCCTGTCTTCAGGTATGCTTTAAACATAGTGTATCGTTTATGGGCTATGCGATGAAAACGATACAGTTCCAGAACGGTGCCGGTTTTATAAACTGTTCGGAATCAGCCACAATACACGTCAAGACAAGTAGTTCACTGTCCGCTTTCGATACAGGCGACGTTCACTTTTAATAGGTACAACCGGGTAGTTGGCAACCTCAAATGGTCATAACACAATACACTATAAGCTAAATACAGGCGCCGCAAGCGGCGCCTTTTCTATTTTATGGGGGTAATGTGGATATTGCGGAAATCGATCGGAGAGCCTTCGTATTGCAGCAGGATGCGGCCGTTTTGGGAAGAGGCGTTAGTACCCTCGTTCACCAGCACGCCATTGAGGAACTGCGCACAGGCGCCTTTTACGTGTTTGATGCGGATGGTGTTCCATTCGCCCAATGGCTTCTCCTGCTCCCCCAGCCTGTTTACCGCCACACTTTTACCGGGTGCTTTCGTTTCGCCACGCACGGTAAGCGTTACATTTTCCAGCAGGATAAAATCGCCGGTAGCGCCTTCCTTTACCTGAAACTGGATACCTGCCGGCCATAGCATGTCGCGGGCCGTATCGGGCACACTATACATGACCCCACTGTTCTTTTTACCACTGCCCCGCTGAAATTCCTTTTCCATATTCCAGCGGTATTCGAGCGTCAACTCAAAATCACCATACGATTGCTTCGACATCAGGTAGCCCGTCCGGTCGCCAAACAGCCTGATCATGCCATTGGTGATCGTATAAAGCTGCCAGGGATCCTCGTACCGCTGATCTTTTGTATAGGCATACCAGTTTATGGCCTCACCGGAGCCAGTAGCAGTGGCAGCCTTTTTGGAAGGTGTACAGGCAGGGAAAAGTAAAACGATCAAAGGCAGTAGCAAAAGTTTGTTCATGTGCGGAGGAAGTTATCGGAAAAGGCAGGAAGGTAGATAAAAAAATAAGCCCCGAGAAATCGGGGCTTCATAACTTTTTTGGACGGTCATCAGGAAAAATAAATCACACGGCTTTTCCTGGATAATTGGACATTGACATTGGATTTTGAAGGGTTGCTTAGTTGATATTGTTTCCTGGTCTTTGGATTTGGATATTGGATACAATCAGAACTTCGGTCTTTCTGGATATCTCGGTGTTTACACCGTTGGATTTTTTGAAACCGTATCAACTAATTCAACAATACAAAAATAGTTATCAACAAGTGTGGATACAAGAGCAAAACTGCCCAATCTCAACATTGCATCAACTACGGCCCCCATCGTAAATTTACGAACACCCGGAAAAGTTCCTTTTTTACCCGTACGAGACCAGTGCTTCATCCCCAAAAATCCGGCGCGTCAATCAATCCTTTTCACAGCTAAAGCCCGTCAGCACAGCATTACACACGCCGCTTCACTTATACCATCAACGTTCATCCACCCCCTCCTCACGCTCGTGTACTTAGTTTTTATCAAACCATTTCAATTGTTTTGCTTTGTTGTCGTAAACAATCAAACCTATAATGTCTGGAAAAAGTACGCTATCACTCTATTGGAAATGCCAGCTCATCGGCTGGTCGGTAGCTTCCCTTTTCTGGAACTTCATGGGGTATATTTCGCCGGGATTCAGCGCCTCACTGGCGATTATCCACTTCTTCGGCGATCTGCTCATCTACATTCCCGTTACCCACCTCTACCGCAATTACTCGGTTAAGCAGGGATGGCATCGCCTGCCGCCCCGCCCATTGATCATTCGCTTGTTACCAGCGATCCTGATACTCGGTATACTCTTCATGGCACTAACCATTGGCAAGAACTACTTGTTGCGCTATTGGTTCGAGCCGAATTTTTTCGGTACGCTGTCCGACTACTTCCGTCAACAATGGCTTCCCGTATTCGTGGCCGGCACGCGGCTGATGAGCATCTGGCTCCTCGCCTACTATGGTTATCACTATGCCCAGCGGGAGATCAACGCCACCCGTGAAAGCGCCCGGCTTTCCATCATTGCCCGCGACGCCCAACTCAATAACCTGACCGCCCAACTTAACCCGCATTTCTTTTTCAATTCGCTCAATAATATCAAAGCCCAGGTCATCAATAATCCCCAGGGCGCACGACGCGCTATCGACCTGCTCTCGGAAGTTTTGCGCACCGCGCTGTACAACCGCGATACCGCCCTTATTCCCGTACAACAGGAAATGGCACTGGTAGCCGATTACCTCGAACTGGAAAAGATGCGCTTTGAAGAAAGACTACAAGTAAAGATCGAACTGGACGACACCCTGGCTGCCGTCCCTATTTTGCCATTAAGCATCCAAACCCTCGTCGAAAATGCGATCAAACACGGTATTGCACAACGCAAAGCCGGCGGCACCATACGTATTGCCATCACCCGTATCGGTTCACACTTACAGGCCATGGTCGAAAACCCCGGGCAATTGCAACTGCCAGCGCCCCAGGGCCTCGGACTCACAAATCTCCACGAACGCTTACAATTGCAGTTCAACGGGCAGGCTAGTCTGCAGTTGCTTCAAACCACTTCCGGTACCATATTGGCCACCCTTACAATCCCACTGCCATGAGCTATTCCGTACTGATCATCGACGATGAACGACTGGCCCGCGAAGAGATCAGGCAGCACCTGCTACCCTATCCTGCCTTTACAGTGGCCGGAGAAGCAGCCGATGCAGACGAAGCGGAGCAACTCATCGCTCAACTGCATCCGCAGGTGATCTTTCTCGATATTCAGATGCCCGAACGCAGCGGATTCGACCTGCTGGAATCGCTCGACGTAGTACCTGAGGTAGTATTTACCACCGCCTACGATCACTATGCTGTACAGGCTTTCGACACCAATGCCATCGACTACCTGGTAAAACCCATCCGCGAAGAACGATTTGCCCGCGCCATGGAAAGGATACTGGCAGCACTGCAACAGCAACAGCCCTCCGCCACCACGTTTACCCATACCCTTTTCATCAAGGAGGGAGAAAGGTTTCATTTTATTCAAACAAAGGATATCTTTCTTATAGAGTCCACCGGCAATTATGTACGCATCTGGTATGGCCAGCAAAAGGCCTATCTCAAACGCTCGCTGAACCAATTGGAACAATCGCTCGATCCTCAACATTTTTTCCGCACCAGCCGCACCGCCATGATCAATACCCAATACATCAAACAGGTTACGGCACAGGAGGACGGCCGCTTACTCATCAGCCTGCAGGCCGGCCCAACGGTTACCGTATCCAACCGCCAGTCGGCCGTTTTCAGGAACAGGAACAAAACTTAAACGACTCACTTTTTAAATGATCATTTTATGAGAGCAATCATCTCAGGGGCATTGCTATGCCTCTGCTTTATTACGCGTATTATGGCCCAAACGAATGCAGCCAGCCTGCCTTCCCATCCCGGCCCCGGTTATATCGTCAACGACAGTGTGCTTATCAAAACCAGGGATGGCGCCTATATCTCGGCACTGATGGTGCGCAAGGCAGCAATGCAAAAACCCCAGGCAACCATTCTTTACTTTACCATTTATGCCCGCCCCACAGATATTAAAAAGGCCATTGAAGCGGCCGACCGCGGTTATGCAGGCATCGTTGCCTATACCCGTGGTAAACGGTACAGTCCCGAAACCAGGGTGGCGCCCTACGAATACGATGGCCGCGATGCCTACGATGTCATCGACTGGATCGCCCATCAATCCTGGAGCAACCAACAGGTAGGCATGTACGGCGGCAGCTACAGCGGCTTTGCCCAATGGGCGGCCACCAAGCAATTGCATCCTGCGTTGAAGACCATCGTGCCTTCCGCGGCTGTAGCACCCGGGCTCGATGCGCCCATGACCAATAATGTGATCATGACCTTTCCCTTTTCCTGGACTTACTATGTCTCTAATAATAAATGGCTCGATGAAGACGATTACCGCAGCAGGAAGTGGAACGACGTGCAATGGCAGTGGTTCCGGGAAGGCGGCACCTACCGATCGCTCGATACCCTCGCAGGCAGGCCCGGCAACCGTATTTTCCACAGCTGGATCGACCATCCCACCTACGACCGGTACTGGCAAAACATGATCCCCTACCGCAACGAGTTTGCCCATATCAATATTCCGGTGCTCACCACCACCGGGTATTATGACGGCGGACAGATCGGCGCTACCTATTATCTCCGCGAACACCTTCGGTATAACCCGAAGGCCACCCATTATTTATTGATCGGCCCCTATGGGCATTTCGGTTGCCAGGGTTATCCTGACTCCGTATTCAATGGTTATCGCATCGACCCAGCCGCCAATGTTCCCATACATGAGATCATCTATCAATGGTTCGATCATATTCTGAAAGGTGGCCCTAAGCCAGCTATCCTTCAAGACAACATCAACTACCAGGTGATGGGCAGCAACCAGTGGAAACATGTGCCCACCTTATCGGCCATGAGCAATGACAGCCTTACGCTCTACCTGCAACCTGCCAAAGCGGGCAACGAACATGAACTCGCGGCGCGGCGCCCATCGCAACCGGACTACCTGACCCAGCTCATCGACTTCGCCGACCGTACCACGTTCAACAGTTATTATTATATCAACAATCTCCTGTACGACAGTCTGCCCATCAACAACGGGATCGTTTATAAAAGCGCCCCCCTGCAAACGTCATTTGAAATAACGGGCAGGTTTTCCGGACAATTATCGGCCATGATCAACAAGAAAGACATGGACTTCAGCGTCGTATTATTTGAACAGATGAGCGATGGCCGTTATTTCTACCTTACCTATTTTATGGGGAGAGCCAGTTATGCCTATGGCGGAACAAGCCGGCGCTTGCTGAAGCCTGGCCGCAAATCGCCCTTGCCTTTTACGAACACGTATATCACCAGCAGGTTGCTGCACCCCGGCAGCCGGATCGTGGCCATCGTGAACATCAATAAGAGCCCCTTCGAGCAGATCAATTACGGTACCGGCCGGGAGGTAAGCCTCGAATCGATCCGGGACGCCAAAGAACCGTTGGAGATCAGGTGGTACAACGACAGCTATTTGAAGATACCCATCTCCCGGCAGGCGCTTCCGGCTAAAGGTCGGGGTTAGGCAATCATGTGCCACAAAGGCAGTACCGGATACAAGTTGACACCAGCTCGTTGCTAAACGAAAAAAGTGTTAACTTGTATTTTGCCATTGAAACCATGAAAGACAGAGTCCATACCACCAACTACCATAACACCTTTATTGAAATTGCAGACGACTGCCCCGTGAGGATCGGCGAAGTGCCGCCACAGAAAGGGGATAGTAAAACAGTAGCCAATCACCAGTTCGACCTCATTGCCCACAATCCATACAAATACACTTCCGACGATATCCTGTTCCAGGTATACGCCATCAAGAACAATATCGATCGCCTGGAACAACCCGCCGCAAGGGCAGCCTTTTTCTCGAAAGGACAACCCTGCCTGCGCTCTTCTCCGCTCAGCAAACGATATGGCTGGGGCATTCACAGTGATGCAGAAGGTAAAGTAGCGCTGTATGCGGTAGACTCTCCAGAGTACCGGCAAAAGCTGAAAGACAAAACCCTTCAACATGTAAGAGCCATGCGTTCAAAAAAAGCGTAGCTTTCACAATTAAATTACATAGGAGTCCATACATCCAACTCAAAATACATTATCTTAGCTTTAATAGCTACCTCTCCTTACAGATACCTTATCCCTCAGTTTCTAACCCTGTTTAAACATTGACTCTACTGGTTTCGCTTGTATCACCATTTATAACAGACCTCGACTGCCTGAATTTTCGTGTCTTCTTACGAGAGTAATGAACCCGATGCTCCAAAACATGCTTATGCAAGTAATCTACACACCTGCAGCCATATTCTGTTTGATCTCGGTGGTATTGTCTTTGCTTACCGGCGTCGTGCTGGTGGCATTTTCTCCCAACGTAGATAAAAAAGCCAACCGCCTGCTGGGTGCCTCCTTCCTGGCATTTGGTATTACCTTAACGGTCATATACCTGATCTATACAAGGTTAATCCTCTTTTGCCCACATTTCTACCGCATCGGAAATGTGTGTTGGCTCTTATATATTCCACTATCCTACCTATACGTGCGCGCAACAGCAAAAAGGGAATACCTGTCCTGGCGCGACCTTATCCATCTGCTGCCCATGCTCTATTATATGATCGACTATGGTCCGTTCATCTTTCAATCTGCTGCTGCAAAAGTCCCCCTCATCCGGGCAGATCTCGACAACCTTAACCTTGCCAGCAGTTTCCGGCAGGGATGGCTGCTGCCTGCCAATGTACATGTGCCGGTACGCACGGTGATCGCTGCCTTCTACTGGATTCTACAGGTAAGGATATTGAGAGGGATCGATAAGAAAGCGATAAGTCCCAATCCCGTATGGCTTCGCTGGCAATACATTTATACCGCCCTTCAGCTATTATTGTTCTTGCCTGCCCTCATTAGTTTCATCGCCGGGCAATCGCTCGTATGGCCTACTACTATACCACCTGCGCTGGGCGTCTTGCTATCGGCCGTAACACTGTATCTCTATCCACAGATATTGTACGGCATCAAAGGAAACCAATACGAGTCTACCTCATCGCATTCTCCTCCACCTGCACCCAAAACACGTTCCCAACTGGAGGAAGGATTCGTGAAGCAATCCACCCTCGCCCTGGAACGACTGATGGAAGAGAGCAAACCATTTCTCAATAGTCATTATAGTTTGAAGGAACTGGCCGAAGACCTCAATATGCCATCCCACCAGGCATCTGCCTTTATCAACCAGGCTACCGGCAAAAACTTCAACGACTACCTCAACCACCAACGGATACAATATTGTCTTGAATTCATCCGCACCGGAAAAGCCGACAACCTGAACATGAATGGTATATCCCAGCAGTGCGGCTTCAACAACCGCAATACATTCGCCATCGCTTTTAAAAAGGTAACCGGTAAACTACCTTCCGAATACATGACAGGGCTTGAAGGAAGGCCCATGCGATAGACCCTGGGGTCCCCACCTTTTTACCGGAAATAGGCGTATCATTGCAGTCGCAAATAATGTCGATCATGAATCATCGCCTGCAATTATCTACACCTCCGCCTCCGGTTACCGCCACCGCGCAATAACCGGCAGCCTCCTTACAGGTATACTTCACCATTCCTGGAACAGGAACTATTTCGCTTTTGCAGGAAGTCCCGTTACGGGGCTCCGGTTGTTTATTGCCTAATCAGGCAGGCTGTATAGCCTGCTATCAATGATCATTTCTACAACCGGAAACAATGACTAAATATATCATCATGGTATTCGCCGGAGCGAGCAGCTTCGGCATTCTCTCCACCTTCGTGAAGCTGGCTTACCTCGAGGGCTACACGGCAGCAGGTATTTCGGCTACACAAGCCCTCACCGGAATGCTGGTTTTATGGTTATGGGCATGGATAAGGCAACAGCAACAGAAAGACAATTGGAGTTGGTTAACCATTCGTCAAAATGCCTGGCAGGTACTGGCTACGGGGGCAGCTATCGGCCTCACCACCTTCACTTATTATGTATCCGTTCAGTATATCGCCGCTTCGCTGGCGATCATATTGCTCATGCAGTTTACCTGGATGGGCGTTCTATTAGACTGGATCCTGTTTGGTAAAAATCCCGACAGGATGCAAGTGATCACCATTGCCCTGATCATCGGAGTCACAATTCCCGCCAGTGGCATTAACCATGTAAGCCTGGATGCATCCTTTCTTAAAGGAGTGGGTTATGCGCTGTTGTCGGCATTACTGTATGCCTTGTACGTGGTAGCCAATAGCCGTTATGGAAATACACTGCCTGCTGCGCAAAAAAATGCCCTGATCATGACCGGCTCTACGATCGGCATTGTTGTCTTCAACCTGCATGCATTCACTCAGCAAGCTCATTTCAACCTGGGCTTATGGAAGTGGGCATTATTTCTGGCAGTATTTGGCACCATCATACCACCGGTATTATTTGCCAAAGGCATACCGAAGATCGGTGCGGGTTACAGTGCCATCATCATGACAGCAGAGTTGCCTGTTGCTATATGCTGTGCACACCTCCTACTGGGCGAACTGGTGAGCCCTTTACAATGGACAGGCATGACCCTGATGTTATCGGCCATCGTTTGGATGAACCTCCTCCGGGCATAGCCGGTCGATATCGCGCAGCAACACCGAAGCTTTGATCCACTTCACCTGGTACTCGCTGCTATAAAAGAAGAAAAGCCGGTCGGGTGAGAAGTAAGAACAGTATTCGTAAGTAGGCGTATTGACCCTTTTCCCCAGGTTGGCGGCCTGTCGCCAACCTGCTCCTTTCGTGCGTTTGGAGCCATAGAGATCCGCTTCTCCAAAACCATCCTTGCGTTCGGCCCCTGTAAAGACCAGGTATTCCTCGTTAGCGGAAACAGCAGGATCATGTTCGGTAAAGGGCGAATTGATAGCTGGCCCCAGGTTCTCTGGTGTGGTGTACGCGCCATTCACCAGCTTGCTTACATAGATATCACCTTCGCCAATGCCACCGGCCCGGAAGGAGGCGAAATACATATTGCCATTTCCTGCAAAGGAGATATAATATTCGGTGCTGTCGGAATTGACGGCCTGCACATTTTCCGGTTCACTCCATTTCCCGTCGGCGAGGGGGCGCCTGCGCCAGATATCGTAGTTCTGCAGGGAGTCGCCCGCTTGCCGGGGCCGGTTGGATATAAAATAGACGGCGCCATCGGGAGCAAATACCGCATCTGCCTCGGCATAATTCGAATCTGCAAAGGGGGCAGGCACCGGCTGATTCCATTTGCCGTCATGGTAATGCGATACCAGCAAATTCCATTTTCCGATGCGGCGGGTAAAATAAAAGGATTGCAGATCGGGCGCAAAGGCCGCATTGAAGTCGAGCGAGTCGCTGCAAACGATGCCGGGCATAAAAGGAAGGGCTACAGAATCGGGCTGCGGACTTGGGTAAGTGATGGTGGGCGCAGGCGGCATGGGGCTGCACGCTGCCAGCAGGGCCGGCAATAGCAGGCCGTACAGGCGCTTTGGATAAGGCAGGCAGATCATGGCAAGGTGATTTCTATAAAGGTACCTGGAATTGGCCGTTTTCCGGCCTGGCGGGGCTATCGGGGGGCCTACCGAACGCAGCAGATTACCGATGCTGCAAAGAGGAGGTCCGTACAAATGAAAGCCGGGATAGGGCTAAAGCGGCAATGATGCGAAGCGTATTGTTTAGGAGGAGGAACGATCAGGGACAAAAAAAAGCCCCGCTGGTGCGGGGCTTAAAATCTTTTGGACGTGATTCAGATGAACATTAACCATGAAAGATTTTCCGGGATAATTGGATATCGATACTGGAATTTTAAGGGTTGTTAAAAGACATTGTTTCCGGTGGTTCTTTCTGGATTTTTGGACTTAGATGGCTTTTCTTGGATATTTTGGTCTTTCTGGATGTTGGATCTTTCGGAAACCGTATCAGTTATCAACGACATAAAAGTACTCTTAAGATACCTTTAACACAAGAGTGAATATGCTCTATTAATTTGATTCGGAAAATCCACCCCTTATCGTAAATCTACGATCCGCAGGATAAGTTCTTCATCGTCATCTCATTGGTAGGGGTTTCCAGAATGCCTTAACTAGGGGGACGACATGATTAATTCGTTTTGAAAATCTCCCTCAGTTTCGTCTTAACCTGCCCCAATTCGCTTCCACCATTTAATAACACTTTCCCATCCGGATCAACTAAAAAATAATGTGGGAAGCTGGAAACATTGAAGTTAAACGCGGCGCCTTTATTCTCCGTTTTATAATCGGAAAGATTGGTCCAGATAAGTTGATCTTTCAATACTGCGGTTTTCCAATCATCTAAATTATTATCAACCGAGATACTCACGATTTCAAAATTCTGAGCATTATAGTCATTGTAAATTTCTTTTAGTAAAGGATTGTTTTTCCTGCAAGGAGGGCACCAGCTTGCCCAGAAATCAATTAATACGTATTTGTTTCTAAAATCCGACAACTGTACAAATTTCCCTTCAATATCTTTCAATGTAAAGGGGGGCGCCAACATTCCTTCACGCAAAGGAGGATTTAATTCCTTATCAATTTTTGCGATTAAATTTTTCCCTTCTTCACCAGTAATAATTTGAGTCGGAAACAATGACACAAAAGAGGCCTTTAAATCTCTCAAATAGTTCTTGTCATTTTTAAAAAACCCGAGAGCGGGAATAATAACTTGATTCCTACAGTACCAAAAAGCAAAAATAATTTGAAGAATAACCTTTAAAAAACGAAAGCGTACGGTTGTTCATTCTTTTTTGTAAAACTCTGTTAATCAAAAAAAGAGAATCGTTACGAACAACATCACTGCCATGTTTTGACCAAAGATCACTCAAGTCCTTTGCTTCTTCAAATCTGTATAAAAATATTTTCTTATACAAAGTATTTGAATGGGTGTCTAAAACTGAAACTGCATTCAAACAATTTCTATACTCCAACTTTTGTGTTGATCCTTCACCGCTTACACTCAAATGAATGGAGGACTTTTTTTCATTTACAAAAAACACATAAGACCCTATAGACTCGTTTTCATGTACATAATCAATATTAACGGCAACCATTTTCGAAACAAATTTGTCAGCTAGAACTGCCTTACGCACACTTAGAGTATCTGGAAGGAAAATATCTTCATAACCATTATAATATGAAAGCCTTAGTCCCTTCGGATTGACTGTTGAATCACACCAAATGGTTAAATCAAAAACCTTTTGAGAATATGACAAATGACAACAAAATAACAGTATCAATATACTTCTAACGCTCTTCATGTAAGGTGATATTTAGATAACAGCGAGGACCGATTTTACAGACCTTTTTTTGTACGCTCACTTGTCAAAATGTCAACTCCGGTGTACTTAATTCTTCTATAAATATCCTGCCGACAGCCACATGAGCAGTTTGGCTCAAGATGTACTGTCATAATCATTTCTGATCCGTGCAAATTTTTGGCTAAAGAAAATGACCAATTTTCATTTTTATCCTCAAGCAGAATGTTATAATAATTTACCCTTGTAAATTCAATTCCTGCTTTTTGAACTACGACCTTATATGATGTCTGTCTGAATAATGAATCATTGAAATAAAAATATGCAGTATGCCCGTCAAACCTAATAACTTTCCCTGTATCAATGTCTGTAGTCGTTGTTGTTTTTAAAACCATCCCAGTCCAAAAATCATGACTAAATCGCCACTCACCTTTTAAATTACTCTCAAAATATGCTGTATTTGATTTTATTATCCTGTCAAGTTGTGGATTAAAGTATTCATCTGAATATTTTATGGTGTCATAAAGTGACAAACCCCACATTATTTTTGTCGCCTTAAACGAACTATCGGGATTGTTTTCTTCTATTAACGATTTTACTTTGTCTTCAAAAATTCCACAATTGGTGCTGCTGTATATGTAATTGTATTTGCCCAATACTAGACTTTTAAAATCCTTCGTGTTAGGATACGTTTCTTGTCCGTACACACATGAACTTAGACTGAAAAACAATATTAAAGCCTCAAATTTCATAATATCTCTATTAAGTGTCGCACAACGACCAGGGTTTGTCATGATGCATGCTAGATTTTCTTTGCCGTATTCAAGTCATCCGAAAGCCTTAGCAGATTAGCCCTGATAGAAAAATTATTTGAATTAATAGTATTTGAGGCTTTCGTACCATTTGAGTAAAACACGTTAATACTTTCCACATATTTTATCGGTGAAAGATAACCTCTCTTCGGTTGGATCCCAGGAAAGGAAATGGTATCACCTTTTAGTGTTCGAAGGAAAAGCCCTTTTGTTTTTGAATCTTCATTAATTGTAACAATATTTGAAATATCGTTGATGGTAACTTTCCATTTATTTAGATTGACGTCAACTAATTCAGTTTTGTCCCTTTCATTGCCATGCTTTGTAACAAAACCGTAGCTATTAAAAGACATCTCGCTAAAATCTCGGGTCAAAGTTATTTTGACACTATCTAACCCGAAGTTCTTCCCAAAAAGGGTAAAATACTTTTTCGGAAACAACACTTCGTCAGCAAGGCATACATTCGACATTATTTTGCCAGTGAAAAAATAGGAAACGATCGAATCTTTTATCGCCTTCTCAATTTCGGAATCAATTTTTGATACAGAAAGAATACTATCGGTTAGAGCCGCTAATGTCTCTGGATCGTTTTCACATATCAGCGGCACTTCCGATTTAACCAAATGATTCACTGAAACGACTGCTTTTGATTTCCCATCATCGGAAAATAATGTGCACTTTGTTAATGCCATTAAAATGATGATGATAAAAATAGAATGCTTCATAAAATCACGCTTAAAGTTAAAGTATTATCACTGTGGCGGCATCCTGTATCCTAGCTGCTATTCACTTTTTATGATGAATCTTTTTATGCGATAAAAGCGTTCTCCATAGTCGAATTGGATCTCCCCGTCATACTGCTTATTAAATTGTTTTTCAGTCCAGTTATTCCTAAGTAGCAGTGCTTTCTCATTGTCAGTTAGCTCAACTTTATCTATCTCTCTAGACTGGGAAAACCTATAGTACACTGAAATATGGCCGCCTTTGCTTTTTAGCTCAATCATTTCAAAATTCTTTGAAATTCTTTTCAGCGTGTCAGCTTGACAGAGTTCATTAAGTCCAAAGTCTCGTCCATTTGTTAGACTTAAATAGTCATGAATTAAAGTCGAAAGTATTATAATGTCTTTATTGCGTTCTGCTATTGGATTGTTTGTCGTCAGTCTTGAAGTTGTCGAACATCCAATAGCAAAAAATGTGAATACAATTAAGATTTTATGCATCATAGCCAACGAGCAGGGTTTTAAGTAGGTCGAGTACTTATATTTCGTATACAAATAACCGGTGTCACCGTTCCCATACTTTCCTTATGAGTTTTAATAATGGAAACTCTTTCTTTTCAATTGAGCTTTTTAATTCTGAGTCTTCTTGATTGGCTTGTTTAACTTCTTTATCCTTTCTCTTTTCTTCAATTTCATACTCTTTCATTTCTAATTCAAACCGCTCATCCTCGTCGAGTGGTTGTTTTAAATCTGCGCCGCCTTTGTGTGCAAATTGAACGTAGTCTTCAGGTGGTGTCGGTAATTGGTTTTCGCATTCCTTTGAACAAAGGTTTGCCAATAGAGGCAATACGTCTGTACCTACATGTAGAGAAATCCAAAGTTGATTTGTTTGCTCATAAGTCATTGACTTACCACAAACGCTACAGTTCACTGTGTCACCCGAATAACGTACCGGGTTATGATTCAACCGGGGAAATCCCATTCTATTTTTCCAATTGCCATATAAGGCCCTTGTACTCACTCTGCTATTCTTAAGATTTTTGCACTTTGTAATTTCGTAGGGGAACCAATGTAAGTTATATGAAGTGTAAGGGTCAAAATATTCAAGAGCTTCCATCTGCCCAATTTCTGGTGGAATACGTTTCAGCTTACTACCATATAGCCAGACTTTTTTGACTTTCTTAAGCTTTGATATTGTCTCAGGCAAAGTATGTATTTGAGCAAATAATTCCTGTCCAAGCTCCTCTACTGGAGAAAATTCTTCTCTGTTTTCTGCTTCAATCTTGTCGACATAATCACAGAGCCTTTTCCAGGCAACAGAATCTCTGTCTTGCACATCATTCACAACTCTAGATATTCTGTTATTCATTGTCTGTTAGATTTCAGTGTCTGTCGTTGATTGCCACTAATGTTAGCGGGCCTTTTGTTCGGGCGGATTTTATTCGGTCAGCTATTATTCATCGTCCATTCTGAATATTCGTGAATAGTCGCCATACTCTGTATTCCTTAAATTATCTTCAATTACTTTTTTTGCCATTTCAAAGTCCACCACAAGACAACCTGCCTCCATAGTACCACTTCCTATGCTTCCACCATCAACGTGTCCAAGTCCTGTCCAACCTAAAAGCTCGTTCAAATGTTCTTCAAGTCTGTGACGCTTGTCAAGGTCTTGGTCTGTCCCAAAACCATCAATTTTATACTCAACTTCCAGGGAAGCCATGTTACCTTCGTCAAAGGCGGCATAGCCTTCTTTTATTTTCTTTTCAATTTCTTCCTGAATAATCTTGCGAAAATTTGAAAAAAGCCCACCCTTAACTTCTTTACTTTGTCCTCGTTGTCCTACAATGCCCCAATGAACAATCGCAGTTTTTTCATCTTTATCCCAAGTCTCCCAATAGTAAAGCTGGTTGTCAACCTTTTTATAGAGTTTTATCATACTACTTGTAGTTTCTGTTGTAGTCCTATTGCCTGCTGAACAAGCGAAAAAAGTGACCGTTAAAATTGTCAATAGGTAAGTTATCAAATTCATGGATATCGTCTTTTGAGCGGCTGCAGATCGTCCAAGGCTTCTGCTGTGCCGATATTCTGTGATCTGCCAGCACGGTCTGATGCCGAGCAAGTTTAACGTAGTTGAGTTTTCCTAATTGCATGAATTTATGCAAACAGCCTTAAACAAATCGAACATGCGCGCAGGATGATCGGCAACTGTATTCAGCCAGCATTGTGTCATTTTGTTTTACTATCAAATCCATTTATTATTGCTTTTTTCTCTGAGTCTGTCAAAGTTCTCCCGTTGATTTCTTCCCACAGTTTTGCTGCATTTTCTGATGAATTAATTCCAATCACCTTAACTTTCTTACCCCACAGATAAATCGCAAAGTCCTTTTTGTTGTAAGCAACTCCGTCATAAAGGAATAATGTTTGAGTTTCCTTTTCTAATAATTTGTTGAAGTCAAGTTTACCTCCGACGGTCTCCTTTTTTATATATTCAATCGGGTCTTTGATTTTTTCTTCAGGAGCCGCCAGTTGTTTAGCGATTTCAATTACCTCTGCTTTGAGCTTGTCGTAAGGTTGAATTCTATAAACAATTCCATTGAACAGAAGTCCTTTTCCGCTGTTTGCCAAATCAATAATTTTAGCGGAAGTATCTACATTAAGTTTCACAAGTTCGTCTGCACGCTTTTCACTTACCTCTCCCCAAACATTACAAGGAACCTGCATACTTTTCCCATTGTTCGGGTTTACAATTTTGTAAGTAAGACTCGTCTTTGAGCCGTCATTCTTCTGCATTACCATTATCATAAGCATCACGCTTTGTCCTTGATGAATAATGAAAAAGTTGGAAGGAAGGTCACGGGCAAATTTCAGATAGTCGGTTAATGTCGGCTTGTCAATAACATATACAGATGAACCCTTGTTTGAAATATTGTTGTCGACGGTGTAATAACTTGAAGTCAACTCAAATCCGTCAAGTTTCTCTTCGCTAATTAGTTCACTGTTGAATACTGGATTTCCATGTTTGTCAACCTGTCCAAACACATTTACCTGCGCAATAACTGTTAGAAAGATTAGTACTATTTTTTTCATGTCTGTCTTTTAACTAGCGGGGGGGGGTATTCTAATGCTGAAACTGACGTTAAGTGGCGAATAGGGCGATCAGAATCTATATTATAGCCGCCATATCTCCAAACCGATGCAGAATGCAGGCCTATTCAAGCTTAAGCAGCCTCCCGTACCATTTATCACCTCCTATTTCGGCTGAATAATGAATAATATCCCCCTCAATTCTAAGGATGGTCACCAACATCACGGCACCAGGTTTGAATGGAAAATCAGGAATTGTATTTGAAAGCATCTTCATTTCATACTGGCAGTCACTAATCCACTTAACTTTCGATTTTATGTGGTATTTGCCGTCTCGATGATACTCAGTGTGATTTTCCTTCTTTATTCTGAAAAATGCCGTTGTATCCGGAATGTCCAGGTATCTAAAAGTACCCGTTTTAACAATTGAGCAGTTCACTTTTTCTCTATCGCCTTGGGCTATAGCATAAAATACGACTAATTGTAGGATGAAGAAGAGGAAAATTCGCTTCATGATAACGTTTTAAGGGTTACATACAAAGCTCAGGGCTTGGTACCAGGGCAATATTCCGTGATCAGCCTGAACTGGTACTGAGTAAATATATGTTGTTGATATTATATTCTGTTGCTTGGCGGTATTCGTCAGCCGGAACTGCAGCTGAGCAGCGAACGGAACGACGAGTACCTCCACACAAACACAGCTTCGCCACCTCAGTCACATACCGAGACCAACCAAATGCGCTCAACCACTCTCCTTTCCGGTTGAAATTCAACTCGGCAGCATCAAACCCGATTTTACAGAAAATAAATGAAATAAATGGCGTGAATAGCCGAAATCTTTTGTAAAATAGTGCCCCCTCCTAACATCTGTTTTTATAATACGAAGCTCCCTGCTTACCTCATTTTAATCTCGAAAATGCAACGGCCGCCCTGATTGACCTGTCAATCCAGCGATCCTCACAACTGTATAGCCATGCAACTTCATTACCGCGACAGGTTCACTGGTGCCGGAAAGAAGCATCCATTACAATTCAGACAGTCCAAAACTTCACTGGCATGCCTGCTGTTGATGCTGTTGGCAGGTAGCCTTAGCGCACAAGGCAAAAAGGCGCGTGTATTGTTTATTGGCAATAGCTACACCTACGTCAACGATCTGCCTGGCATCGTAGCCAACATGGCGCGATCAACGGGCGACACCCTGGAATACGACATCAGTGCGCCGGGCGGCCATACCTATGCACAGCATGTGGGGCCCGCCAATAGTAATACGGAGACTATGTCCAAATTGCGTACCGGCGGGTGGGACTATGTCGTACTGCAGGAGCAAAGCCTATTCTGCGCTAAGCTGCCCGAAAATTATTACCCCAGCTCGTTCGTATATGCCCGGTACCTGATAGATACCGTGAGGCGCTACAGCCCCCGGGCAGCAGTGATATTCTATATGACCTGGGGCCGAAAAAACGGGCTGCCGCCCAATGAGTGCGTCTACTTCTTCCCACCGTATACCTGTGCCTATAGCAGCATGGATAGCCTGATACGATCCCGGTACATGGAACTGGCCAGGTTCACCAACTCAATGGTATCGCCGGTAAGCGCAGTATGGCGCTATATCAGGAGTCATCATCCTGCCATCGAGCTGTACGATACCGACGAAAGCCATCCCTCACCTGCAGGTTCTTATGCAGGGGCCTGTAGTTTCTACACCGCCATCTTCGGAAGATCCCCTGAACGGGTCAGCTACAATTTTTCACTCCCGGCACCTGAAGCGGCCACTATCCGGCAGGCAGCGCGCCGGGTAGTGTACGATAGTCTGCCAACCTGGAACATTAAAAAGCGGGATAAATAGCCTTTCTATGAAGAATCTATACATACGGAGGAAAATAGCGGGCGTTATATTCAGTTTGTTGGCCATTCAAGGTTCCCATGCTCAACCCCAAAAGGTACGGGTGCTTTTTATCGGGGATACCTATTCAGCCAGCAATGAGCTGCCGAAGATCGTAGCTGGAATGGCAGCATCCGTGGGCGACACCCTGGAGTACCGGATCACTGCGCCGGCCAACCATAGCATCCGCACACATGTAAGGCCCTATGCATTATCACCCTCTACCGCCCTATACCGGTTGCGCACGGAGCGTTGGGACTATGTGATACTGCAGGAAAGAAGCGTCACCGGAGCGGAGGTTGAATATTACGACTACCAGGAATACTACTTTACCTCGTTTGCCTTTGTGAAACATATGGCCGACACGGTGCGGCGGTATAATCCCTGTGCCCGGATACTGTTTTACCAGAACTGGGGTTGGAAGAACGGCGTGGAAGAGCGCTGCCGCCTTGATCCACGCTGGCCGCATTACTGTAGCTATCTCGCCATGGATAGCCTGATACGACTGCGCACTTTGGATCAGGCACGTTTCAACCGGGCGGCGGTGGCTCCCGGTGGCGCTGTCTGTCGATACTTACGGGCTGCCCATCCAGCCATCGAACTGTATCAAGCCGACGGGTTCAATCCAAGCCTGGCGGGGTCTTATGCGGGAGCCTGCAGCATTTATACCGCTATTTTTAAGAAGAAAGTCGATGGCATTCAGTTCAACGCTTCCCTTCCTGCACCCATAGCCCTCACCATCAGGGCGGCTTCGGATAAGGTAGTGTACGATAGCATACGGTATTGGCGTATCGGCCAGGATGAATTGAAGGCCGGTTTCAGCTATCAACCGCTGCGGATACAGATGTTCAGGTTTCAAAACCAGTCCGTCAACGGTCAACAATACAAGTGGGATTTTGGCGATGGAGAATCTTCTACCGCAATTGACCCTGTCCATACCTATCGGAAGGCTGGCAACTACACCGTACGGTTAATTGCAATGGGTACATCCTGCAGCGACACTTTTTATGCACCTATCAGTGTGCCGGATGATCCGGATGCAGGATCCTTCATCGTGGCGCCCAATCCCGTAACCAACCAATTGTACATTACATCTAGTTTGTTTGGCCGGGATGTATATCTGTTCGAACTGTACAATTCCCAGGGACAGGTAGTGCGAAAGCAACAAGCCACCGACGCACCAATACAACTGCTGGCTGTAACCGGGCTTGCCAAGGGGGTATATATCCTGGTCATTAGCAGCGGTCGGCGCATCTATCAGAGAAAGGTTGTTGTACAGTAAAGGTAAATCCTCATATTGGCTGCTATTTTTCTCTCTCCCTAAACAATGCCTTTTTAAACAGTAGAAGCCATTCCAGTTACACGTGCGCAGGGCTTCAAAACGGATAATGTTTCAGATACTCAACTTTCGGATTCATTTTCACCCAATCGCCTATAGAAACCCAGTCGTTATTCTCTGTTAATGGCATAATTGGATATTCCAAATCATCTAGTGCATAATCCTGTTCTTCAACACTTGCGGGAAATGCAAAACTCTCTATAAAGTTCCTGTCCATTTTGGAAATCAAGTCATCAAACTGCGCCTTGTGAAACTTCTTATAGTTGCTTAGTAAAAAGTCTGCTACCATTTTAAAGACAACCGTAGCATATTCATAAGGAGCTATAGTCTGATCGATATCATCTGCAATAACGGTCATAGTTGCCCATTTCTCTACTCTGTTAAATGTTCGAAAGCCTTTTTGCGAAAAATACAATCTTGTTTCGTTCGCGAATGGACTCGTATAAGGAAATGGAAATTTTCGATTCCTGGGAATTAGATGAGAAAAAGAAAAAGTAAACTCATAGGTATATTGATCGCTTTGTAGTATTTTATTTGGCTTCAGCAAATTCACATTAATTAAGTCAAAAACATAGTCGCTCACATGGTGAGAGATTCGAGGCCTTGCCAAAAGGCTTTTATAGTCCGGATCAAAGCTTCGCTTTATTACAAATGACATAAATATGAGCGGTTTTTATCTATTCATCAGGCTATTCAACTCATTTATTGCCTTGGCAACCAGAAACATGTCTCCGCCGGATTGTTCACTTTTTCTTATCCAGCTTAAACAAGGGCGAATCAAAAAACTCTTTTAGGCTGATGCCCAAGTGGATGCAGTAATTGCGCACCACATACATGGAGGCTCCCCCACCCGTTTCGTATCGGCTTACCGCCTGTGAGTCAACCCCCAGTTCATACGAGAATTGGGTTTGATCCAGGCCAGCTTTTTCCCGCACTTCCCGTAAACGTTGAGCAATGAGGTCGCGGAAATCAATTTCCTCTTTGGTTAGTTTATTTGCCATCGGGCAATATGACACCGTGCGGAAAAAATATCTCCAACAATAATGTTGGACTTCAACTTTATCCCCTTATCTTTACGTCTCCAACCAATCACAGGCACACCTCACAAGTATTGCCCGCGAATCTAACTAGTGATAAAGTCGCACGTGCAAGTAAGTGCTCAGTCTCTATATACCCATATGGAGTTGGACTTGTTGCTGACCTTTGTGTCCCGTAAACGATTCCTGCAAGCTTCAAATATCAAAACGCTTTTGTTTCCCTACTGTGGCGACTCTCATATAGTCACAGCCTCCTGGTTAGTAGCAGCCTGGCAACCGATATCATTGCCCGGCACTGTAGGGGGATTACACCTAACGATCACCGCAGGCCGGGCCCCTGGTTGAAGACGGAGGATCACGCACTCTATGGTTAGATGTGCGTTGAACTTACCGTATGCCAGTACGAAGCCTGCGGCTCGTTTTTTTGATCAGTTTCCCAGGTATTAGGTCACAAAGGCTTTTATATACCCAAACCCTGTTACTGGAAGGTTAATGGTAAGTAGCCCGGCTCCGCAAGGTGTCGGGTTTACTTTTTTCTACTCCTCAATACCTCGTCGATCAGCTCATCCCCAATAAACAAGGCATCGAAGTAATAAACATAGTAGTAATCGACCGCCGGGTCGGGGCAGCGCAAGTGCAAGGCATTTGCCGCCTCCTCATTAAACATGGCCTGCAGCATAAAGGGCGTATAAGGCTTTATCTCTTTCCCTACATACTGTTGCTCCGCTTTGTCGAGCGCATCGGCAGCACGCTCAAGCTTTTTGAGGGCTTTGCCGGAGTTAAATGCCTTATAGTGTGCTTTAAATAAAGTCCTGTAATCCGGATAGGGCGTTTGGTCAATTTTGATGAGATCACTATAATGTTCCGCAGCCTCCGCAAACAACCTGGCATCGTCTTCACTTCCCTTCGTTTCGCCCAACGTAAACCAGATCATAAGTGCAGTATACAATTCCAGTGCCCCTTTCCAAATTAAGGGCTGCTTCGGATCATCGGGAATCTCTACGAACGCGTTGGGTGGCTGCAGCGGGCGGAGGGTTTGCGGCGATATCCCCGTTGCATGCAGGAAGTTCAGCACATCGATCAATCGCTCGTGCTCCGCCTTTGATGGCGACGGTGATATGCCGGCAGTAGTCAACATATCGATAATCTCCAGGTCCTGCTTTAGCCGGTGTACTTCGGATGCCCCGAATTCTTCCGGATCGAGCTGGTCTTCCAAGGCCAGCCGCATGGACCTGAAATCCTTATAAGGCGATTTATCGAGTACCACCTTTTTTAACATGGCGGTGCCCAGTTCATCGATATTATCATGAATTTGTCCAAACAACATAACAGTCGTTAAGAAACCTGCTGGTTGACCGAGCCAAACGATGGCGTTGCCTCTTTGATCTTCTTTATTAGGGTGCATACAATAAGTTTTAAGTTGACTAATTAGGATTGTTTGCGCGGAGCTTGTTGCACCGCCTGCAATAATTTAAGAACTGTTTCTTCCGGCATCCGGCATTCCTGGCAAAAATCGGACAGCGATATCCAACGCTGTCGTGGCAATTCTTTCTGCGCCCATATTTCGGTGATGAATTTCCTGGCTTTGTTGATACCCCAACCGGTAAGTGCGGTTACATCGCTGCGATAAAGCAGAATTGGTTCGATCATAAAGGCAGATTTTAATTGACTGCCGGGCCGGCCATCCGGTATCCCGGCAGTGGGTTAGTGTTTTTTGGATGCCCTGCTCTTGTGCCATTTTACAAGCTGGCTCATCGCCAGGGATATCGTAAAGCTTACGGAAGTACCGATGGCAGCCATGATGGCGGTTTTCAGCAGATCTCCCGGATGGATATTCATAACTGTCGAAAAAATGGCGCCGCCGGTAGTGCCGGCCTTCAGGGAAAAATGATCATGATGGTTCATAAATGATCTTTTTAGTGAAGAATTAATTGTAGAACCTGCATGATAATAATGCGCTGGTGGCGCGTTGATACAAGGCCAACTCGCATCAACATAATATAGCTGATACATAGCGTGTATTTGATGGGTTTATCAACCCGGCCAAAAAGGAAAATGATTGAGAAGAGAATTGAAGAAGAGAAGAACGATCTGAGGCAAAGATGGATAAAATTATTGTGTGCACCCAATAATTTCATCTTTTTTAACAATTGCGAAGCATTACTCGGAAAGCACGGTTACCTGTCCGGTATAGATACTGTCGGATATATCCTTGATATCGGCCGACGTAAACGTGATCCAGGTATGAACCACTTTGCCCGCAAACCCTGCCAGCTGTATCGAATCGGTGAGGGCGCTACGGAGCGCACCTTTTTTGTACACCGCACGGTTAAGCTCAGGGCAGTAGGCTACTACCAATACCTGGTCGTTGGGCGACTCTTTGCCAATGCCGGCTCCTGCGTTGACCCAATTGAATTGCACCGAGCCTCCCGCTGCGGCTATGGCGGTTGCCGATAACGCATTGGGCAAGCTGCCCCGGCTTATGTATACCAGGCTGTACAGGATAGTATAGCTGGGATAACTACCGGTAATGGTGCCCTTGAGTACATTGGATAAACCTGAGTTGACGCCGCTCATCTTGTTCGCGTACTTGTTGTAGGTGATCATAAAAAGATCTGCCATACTTCGGATGAACCTGACGCCGAGAGCAAAGCGCGCTTGTTGCTCCAGTTGCGCCTGACTGGGTGTTCTTCCCTTTTTGAAAGTGGGCAGGCTGCGCATGTAGTCGATGCCGTTCCAGCTGCCGCCGATTACGGTGCCTACGGTTCCGGAGAATCCGCCGAGCACCCCTTTTCTAATTCGTCCCATGATTTGTAAGTTTTAACTTTAAGAAAATTGTTTGTTGGCAACAGTAGCGGTTAACCGGTGTGGCTGCTGTTGTTCCATTCGAAGATACGGTGGCGCAAAGGCGATTTCCAACACCCCCGTGGCGAACCGTGGCTTTCCGTGGCATATAGTGGCTTTCCGTGGCATATAGTGGCTTTTTTAGCTTTCTTTAACAGCAACCAATACCTGCCTGCAGGTGTGCTTATGAGCGGATTAATTATTGCTTTGTTCGGTACTTGTTCGGTAATTGTTCGGTATTTGCTTAGGAAACCTTCGCAAAATAGCGAAGGAGGTACGAATGATTCTCGAACAAATACCGAACAAGACATAGCGTTTGTATAGCCGAGGCAATACCCGGATACGGTCAAGCGCCTGCGTACTTATACGCATTCGCAACACTTTTCAGTTTTTCCAAAATCTATCACCAAGCCCTGTCCGTAGGTTACCGCTGGTATTGAACAGCCATCCATTTTATGATTAACCGTCACTACAAACTCCGGCCTAACGAAGAGGCATTTCAACAGTATTACCGCGACTTCAGACACGTTTTCTACAAATACACTTACCAACTCATTCTTGAAGCAGAAGTAGCCAAAGACATTGTAAGCGATGCCTTTAGCAAGTGCTGGGAGCGCACCGAAAAATACAATACCCAGCCGAAAATGAACGCGTTCATGTACACGGCTTGCCGCAACAGTGCGTACAATTTCGTGAAATACGGTAGCGGGTACAGGCACAAAAACGAAATTCCTATGGAAGATCTGGAGTCACTGGTACGTGACCAGGAGCTTAAAGACCAGGCGCTTAAGGACCTGATCATCAAAGAACACATCGAAGAAGTACGAAGAGCCATGAAGCATCTTTCGCCGCAGGAGCAGTCGGTGATCGATATGTTTTATTTCCAGGACATGAAGATCTATGAGATTGCTGATGCACTGTCGCTTAATGATCCGCAGGTTCGGGTAGTAAAACACAATGCACTGGTGAAGCTGAAGAAGTTGTGCAAGTGCGATCTGGTGTTTGCATTGGCCGGTCTGCTTTTACTGATATGAGCCGTAGCAAGGTTTTTTAGAAAAAATATCGAAGCGGGCATTAACGTTTGGCTCGCCAACTTGTTTAAGTAAGTAAGAAGAGAACAGCGATCACAAACATCAAATTCAAAAAAATGAGACTGTCTGTACATGATGCAACCGCCATGCGGCAGCTGATCTACAAGTTGGCCGATGGCGAGTGCACACCCCAGGAAAAAAGCCTCCTGCAGGAGTTCATGAGCAGGTCACCCTCCAATGAGGAATTGGTTGACCTCCTGACCACCGAAGAAGGAACTGCAAAACTATTGCGCGAGCAGGCCGAAAGTGAAAAGATATGGGCGGGGCATCATTTGAAGCTGCGCCGCCGCAGACGCAAACGGCGCAAGATGATGCCATTCGGCATGCAGCTGGATATGGTAACCCTTATAGCCTTACTCCTCCTCGTAGGCGCGACTGTTTTTATGGTGTATATGTATCTTGGGAAGATTTAACTCCAGCGGATGAGAGACGATTTCGAGGCTTGTGGCGAGCCCTTCCCTGTCTGAGCGTGGTGAGTAGATCAAATCAAAAAGCCACCCCAACGGGTGGCCCAACGACCTACACCTAATCCTCAACATCCGCGTATACCATCCGGGCGATGACGAAATAAATGATCAAGGCAGGTATGGAAACCCCATTCTACTAATCTTATTGGACCTTGGTCTCACTCCTATTGTTATTACAGCTTTGCTGCAGCGCTAATGATAAAATCCGCTACTTTATTGGGCTGTGATACCATGGGAACATGGCCTGACTCAAGTTCAATCGTAGTCGCCTTGATCAGCTTTGCCTTAAATCTTTCCAGGTCAGGGTTGATCACGCCATCCTGTGCTGCGACGATATACCACGAAGGTTTGGTTTTCCACGCGGGGCTGTTTACTTTCTCTTCAACGGCTCGCCCAGCCAGCGGCACTTGCGTAGCATATATTACGCCCTGCTCTGCAGGTGATGCATCGGGTACGAAATGCTCCCTCACCGCTTTCGCGGACAGGACCACAAAGCCCTCAGGGCTAATCTGGAATTCCTTTTCGACGCCCGTTGTAGGCATTGCCGCATTAACGTCATTAGCATTTTGTCCATCTTCAGGCACCAGGGCTGCAACGTAGAGCAATCCCGCCACCTTTGGATCATTTCCCGCTTCAGAAATCACCATCCCGCCATAGGAATGTGCGGCCAGGAGCACAGGACCGTCCATTCGAGCGATTGCCCGCCTGGCCGCAGTTACATCGTCAGCCAATGACGTGAGCGGGTTTTGAACGGCAACGACATTCAATCCCTTTGCCTGCAACAAGGGAATAACTTTTGCCCAGCTCGATCCATCGGCAAAAGCACCATGCACCAAAACAACATTTGTTACCCCTTTAATGCCAGCAGGTGGTTTTACACCTTGTGACGCTATAGACACGGCCGATTCGGCTTGTTTAACAGTAGACATACATTTAATTTTTAGATTTATTAGCTGATTTGACCTTCTTTTCTTATTTCCTGTTACACCTTTTGCGTTTGGCTGCTAAACCATTTTTCAAAGTCGATGGAGCCCAAGGTCGCTTTGCCCGCCGGCACCAATGCGGCATGAGTGATTTCTCCACCAAAATACTCGGGCTTGCCATTCGACACTACCTTGCGTGGATCGCCTGTATGTTGCAGGTATCGCTCAACAATCTCATACATTTTAAAACGCTCCGGACCGGCTATTTCTACCGTACCATTGACTGGAGTTCCCAGGGCATAATTGGCTACAAAGGAAGCTACATCATCCGCCGCAATGGGCTGGAATTGTACATCGGAAAGATGCACTTCGTTTCCATCAGTGGCCTGGTTCGCGATGCCCGCAATAAACTCGAGAAACTGAGTGCTCCTGATGATCGTATAAGGAACACCTGATTTTTTGATCAGCTCTTCCTGAGCGATCTTGGCACGCATGTATGGGATATTTTGCATGATGTCGGCCCCAACGATTGAAAGCGCGAGATGATGCTTTACGCCCGCATTGATCTCCGCCCCCAATAAATTACGGCCTGCTGTCTGGAAGAATTCCATGACCGCTTTCTCTTCAAAAGAAGGAGAGTTAGCGAGATCGATAACGATCGCTGTTTCCTTCATGGCTTCTGCCAGCCCTTCGCCGGTAATAGTATTGATGCCAGTGGCCGGGGAAGCCGCAATAACGTTGTGTCCTTGTTGACGAAGCAGTCCAACTACTTTCGTTCCGATGAGGCCTGAACCTCCAATGACTACGATTTTCATAATTTTATATTTTGGGTATGATGATCATAGCAGGCCAACAAAATGCCAATCAGGCAAATCATTGATAGCCAACAATATTGCATTATTCAGCATTACTGTTTTACACGGTATTTCGTGAAAACACGAAATGTTTCACTAAATAGAGGGATAAATACACGCAGGGCGGGCAATTATGATCAGGAGAAGTAATCGCTCTTACTGATGCCCAGCTTTTTGATTTTGGAATGCAAAGTATTGCCGGGTATTTGCAATATTTCAGCAGCGCTGCCCGCGCCTGAAACTTTACCGACACAACGTTTCAATAGTTGAATAATATATTCCCGCTCAAGCTCTGCCAGCGAACGATTAATACTGAAAGCATTTTCCAGCTTATCTTCAACATTTTGCCGGGGAATAAATACATCGTCCAATATGCCATCGGTGCTTAGCAATATGCTGCGTTCTATTAAATGTTCCAACTCTCTTACATTACCGGGCCATGTATAACTTCGTAGTTGTTGAAACACTTTTGGAGCAACTTTTCTGATGTTACGTCCGGTAGTCCTGCTATACTTCTGAACAAAAAATTGGGTAAGCGGTTCAATGTCTTCAGCGCGGTCACGTAAGGGAGGCAGGGCAATAGGAAATACATTAAGCCGAAAATAAAGATCAGCGCGAAAACGTCCGGCCTTCACTTCTTCTTCGAGATGGCGGTTGGTTGCTGCAATTAATCGTACATCGACCTTAATCGTTTGCGTCCCGCCCAGGCGCTCCACTTCGCGCTCCTGGATTACACGCAGTAGTTTAGCCTGCGCTTCTAAAGGTAATTCACCAATTTCATCGAGGAAGAGGCTGCTATTATTGGCAAGTTCGAATTTTCCGATGCGACGGTCCAAGGCTCCTGTAAAAGCCCCCCGTTCATGACCAAACAATTCACTCTCGATAAGATTTGCCGGTAGTGCAGCGCAGTTAACTTTTACCATCAGCTTGTCTTTGCGCGGTGATGCACCATGAATAGCCCTTGCTATCAGTTCCTTACCGGTTCCGGTTTCTCCCAGTACCAAAACAGTGGTATTTGAATCCGCAACCAGCGACATCAGGCGATATACTTTTTGCATTTCCTCGCCACTGCCAACAATTTCTGAAAAATCATAGATGGTTTTGATCTGCTCTTTCAGGTAATCATTTTCTACTTCCAGCTGCTTTTTATAGGACAGCAGTTTTTCATTAGCCTGTATATTGGCAACGGCAACAGATATTTGCGCACAGATACCTTTCAGCAACAACTGGCTGAGCCGGTTTGCCAGCAGCCAGATAGTGCCGATGTTCTTATTACCCATTCTGAGTGGCAGGCCATAAACATTTTTTAAGCCCGTTGCCTTCCAGAGTTTCGCGTAGGCATTGCCACTGTTCAATTCTTCTTCTATATTAAACACCAATCCATCTTCACTGGCTAACACCTTCGATGTATAAATTTCTTCAATGGTGATTCGGGTGGCTGCCATTTTACCAAAATCCGCGGTAGCTTTTCCAAACAACCTATCGTTATACAAAAATGGCGACATATGAAACCCATCCTCGTCTATCAGGCGGATCATGGCAAATTGTGTGTGCATAGTACTTTCCAGCACCGTGGCAATGGCCTCCTGCAGATCCATTTTGGTTCGTACGCGTGTAATATCATTGCTGAACTGCAGCAGGAAAGCCTGTTCATCCTGCTTTCGGCCGATCTGTTCATTGGCCATAATATTCGCAAGGGCAATAGATATTTGCGCACAGATGCCCTGGAACAATTGAATATTGATTTCTTCGATATCCAGCAGCAGGATACCCAGATTTGTTTCACCATTCCGCAGCCTGATACCTACAAAGTTTTTAAACCCTACCGTTTTCCAATGCTGTAAATAGGGAGCCTTTATCCCTCGTTGAATTTCCCTTTCTATATTAAACAACAAAGGAATGGGGCTATTCAATACACGGTCCTGCAATCCGTCGTTGATAGGAAATTTGGAGTTCAATAAGACACTGATCACCTTTTGATCACCCGTCCTTGCGCCAAGATCGAATACATAGGCCGTCAGGGTAGTATTATCTTCATTGATCCTGCGAATGACATAGCCGCTTTGGGGGTTTAACTTATTCATTGCCCTGCGAACGGCAAGTCCCAATTCCTTTTTCGTACGTACCGCTGCGATGTCGCAGCTAAAATCAAGCAGGAACGACTTCTCTTTTTCCTTTTTGAGTATCTCCTCATTTTTAATAATGTTGGATACGGCGCTTGATAACTGGGGCGCAATGCCATGCATAATGCTCCTGAACTCTTCGCTAAAGCCGCCGGGTATGTCAGTGTAGGTTTGGATAAAACCCATCGGCCTCCCTTCCTTCATCAATTTCGTCACTAAAACTTCTTTTGCCCCTACTTCAAAATTAACGCGCAGGAACGCGGGACTTTGTGGCAGGTCCATTACCTCCTCCAGCACAAAAGAAACAGGTTCCCCGGCCTGCAATACCGCCTGGATAAAAGGTTCATTCAGGGCGAAATGGGCATGAACCATTTCCTGGTACTGTTTATGCGACTTGATAGGTGAATCATCGTTATCGAGCAGGAAAGGAACATAAGTTGCGTCTTTATTGTCGATCATCATGACGATCGAATGGGTAATGTGAAATAACCCCTTGATCCGTTGCTTAAACAGGATCATGAGATCATTTTTATCCCGTACCCCCGTCAGGTCATTGCCTAAAGCCAGTAGAACTTGTTTTTCCTTTTTATAAAGCTCTACTGATTGCTGGAGTGTTCCTGCATTTTTCATGAAATGGGATTTGCAGTTAACGCAATTCAATGAAATAGATGACTGTAGGACGAATAGAAGGATAGCTTACTCTTACAATTCCAAAATTATGCCTTTCTTCTCATTCGCCCCACAACCCAATAACTACTGCAGGAAATTAACTGCTTTCAACTTAATGCAGGTAAGTATGACGCAAAATACCAACTACCCCTAGGCAGGTTGATGATCTGTGCTCTTAGAGATAGATTCCCAGGCTTCTACTTCTCTGCCGATCAGAAGAGCCTTCTGACGAAACCGTTCTACAGCATCTGCCCCGATCGGCAAATGCAGCGGCGGATTGTTCGAAGCAACCAGTGTAAGGATCACCGCAGCCAGCTTTGATGGATCTCCGGGTTGGCTACCATGAAAATTCGCCATACGAGCCCTCATTACCCCAACGGTTTCGCGATAATCGTCAATAATTTTAGACGATGTCTGATAAGAATTCGCAGATGCGAAATCTGTAGAAAACAGGCCTGGCGCTACAGACGTAACATGGATACCAAATGGTTTCAATTCAACCGACAAGCCTTCGGATATCCCTTCTACTGCATACTTTGTAGAACCATATAACCCTAAGCCGGGAAGGTCATTCAAATAGGCAAATAATGAAGATATATTGATGATATGGCCTGAAGCCTGTTTCCTGAGTTGAGGAAGAACACTTCTTGTTACATTAAGCAAGCCAAAGACGTTGGTATCATATTGCTTTCTGACCTCGTCAGCAGTGGCTTCTTCTGTCGCTGCCAATAGACCATAACCAGCGTTGTTTACCAGCACATCTATTCTCCCGAAACGGTCGATGGCGGCTTTTACCCCCGTTTGCACATCGGGTTCGTTCGTTACATCCAGGGTAACCACCAGCAATTGTTCAGCAAAACCCAGCTTATCAGCCAGTTGTTTTGCGTCCTTCCTCACAGTGGCAACGACCTGATCGCCGCTTGCAAGGACGGCCTTGGCAATTTCAAATCCAAATCCCTTTGATGCTCCGGTGATAAACCAAACTTTGTTTTTCATAACTCATTTTATTTTAGAAATAAGAAGATATAATTAAGTTCCACAACTTGACCGATCGGTCATTTATTAGTTAAAAAAAATTACTTTAGCTGGGCCTCGATCATTTTCTTAAGGTTACGGTTGATCACTGCCATTTTATCGATCTTCCGGGTGGTATTGCTGATCAACACCCCTCCCTCGATCATGGCAAACATCATGGTAGCAAACTCCTTGTAATTCCAGTCTGCCTTAAAGACACCCTGTTGTATACCTTTGCCAATAATATCGATGATGACCTGCTGACTTTTATTCACCAGGGCAGCCACTTTCTCCAGCACCACCTCATTTTGATCGTCAGCCTCCATTCCAAAATTAAGCATGGGGCAACCGCCTTCTACCAACGGCTTCAACGGGTTGCGGAACGCATCGATATAAGCAAATAATTTATCCTTGGGATGGTCAACCCGACCAATAGCAGCCATTACCTTCTTCTGTAGCATTTCCAAATTGTGGTCTACAACCGCTTCAGCGAGAACGTCCTTGTTCTCAAAATGAACATACAGGCTTCCTTTGGAAAGTTTGGTCACATCCATAATATCACTCATCGCTGTAGCGGCTATCCCTTTCTTATTAAAGACGGGTGCGGATTGCTCGATGATCATTTGTCTGGTTTGTTCCCCTTTGTTCATCTTTTTCCATTTACGACACAAAGATAAGTGACCGATCGGTCATATTATTTATTTCCCCCTTAAAGATTTGTTATTGTCTCCAACTCAGAACAGTCCTGGCCACAACTTTCGGAATTTTCTTCGTGGTCATAATCGCCATTTTCAGCCGGATCCCTACTCTCAAACCACCCAAAAAGTTTCTGCACCCCGTAAAGAAAAGTGCAGACACTTCACAGAATCAATGAGATAGGGTTATTAAGGCAAGTAGTGGATAAAATCACGGCGTCGATCTCATAATTTAACCTTGAAACCTACAGAAAATTATCATATTTGCACCTGAACAGTTCAATATGGCTACCAACCTAATCGACGCTGCCAACAATTACAGGAAACTGTACGACTATTTATCAGTAATGAATGAAAAGCAGATCATTAAACTGATGAAAATTGCTGTGGGAATTTTACCGCTGCAAGCCTTTTCGAAAGAAGAAATAGATCTGTTACAAGGCGTATCTACCATGACCATCCAATAGAGCACCGAGCACTACGACAGACCAGTTTTGTGGTTTTATCTTGTCCAGTTCTTCTTCAGCAATAATAAATTGTAAAAGGTGTTCCATCGTATCGAGGTGTGAAAATCAAACACAAGGAGCAAAGCACATACGGGGTGCGTATTCCCTATTTCATTGTAGATGGTGATTAGGCTTCACTTGCTGATCCCCTTTTGTTCTAAAATCCGTGATAGTCTTACCATCATAACGATGCACCCCACCTCCAGATCCAAACCATATACTTCCATCGCTAGCTTCCAATATCGCCAAAAAATCCATTGGTCCCCCTGTTATAATTTCGCTTACAGTAGGCTTTTTATTGTACAAAGACTTTGCATCATAGCGTGAAAGCGCCCAGACGTTCGGATTTACTTCACCTGTAGTCCAAATGTTTCCTTTTTTATCTTCGATTATTGCATAAGCCCCCCTCTCCGATACCTTAGTATAGGATTTGCCGTCATAGCGCCAAAGACCATCAACGTCACCGAACCAAATGCTTCCTTTTTTATCTTCGATTATTGACCAAACGTTTTTAAACGCTTTGCCATCATGTTTTTTCAAAACGGTAAATGTTTTTCCATCATAAAAACAGGGCTCGCCCCTTGTGCCAAACCATAATTTCCCGGTTTTGTCTTCCATGATAGTGGTAAGATCATTATTGGAAAGTCCTTCTTTAGTAGTAAAATTTCGAAAAGATTTCCCATCGTAGCGGCTTACTCCCCCTCCGGTGCCGAACCAAATAATGCCCGCTCTATCTTCATAAATATCCATAACCCGATTATCGACAAGTCCCTCCCTGGTAGTAAAATGCTGAATGACTTTGCCATTGTAATGATAAACTCCGGAATCAGTGGTAGCAAACCAAAGGCTTCCGCGTCGATCTTCCAGAACATCCCAGAATCTGTGCAAACCTATTTCACTACTTGTGAGATTAGTAAACGATTTTCCATCGTAGCGAAAAACACCACCCCATGCTGCAGTAATCAAAATGTTTCCGGTTCTATCTTGCTTTACATTCCGAACCATACTCTTAGGCACCCGGGAGGTAGCCAACTCTTTAAGTTGCGACTCGGAGTAGCCATTGTGCTGTTTAATGAAATCATCTTGTGGCGGGTTTGTTTGGTTTTGTCCACAGGAAGTGTGAAAAACAAGCATCCAGAACAAAGTATAGATAAGTACGCATTTCATTAACAGCAAAACTACTTTGATCCATTCAGCTTGACGGGGCAGGATTGTAAATTATAATGTAACCTTTGTAAATTATTGTAAATAGTACCCTGGACCTTAGCAACTCGTTGTGTAAGATCATCCCTGACCACAAAAAAGGTGGCTGGCTGTAAGGTAGGTTACGACTACCCGACCCGTTTCGGGCATAAACCATTCCATGTATGGGAAAAAAGGGCGTTCAACGCGGCCTATCGCCCGATCGCTGCCAGCACCCCTTATGCGCTGCTTGAAACCGGTCAATAAATTAGGGCCACCTGGCCCGGCTGGCTGGCAAAGCTGTCCAAAACAGCGTATCTTGCTCCCGGATTTACTCAATAATCCCCGACCATGAAACTGCTTACATCCCTACCACTATTTTTGCTGTTTGCCGGTACGGCATTTGCGCAACAAAACATTCCCTGCCAATACACCTCCATTAAGAAAGTGCAATACGACAGTGTCGTTCGCATACCCTTCTTGGTACGTAATCCGCAGATCCAAAAACAACCCGGGCGCCTCATCATTCCGCTGGCCAACCAAAAGTTCAAAGTATTCGACGACATCAACGTCGATACGGATATGGGCGAATACAGCTACCTGGGTGATGTACGCAATACCAGACTTTCGCTCATCCGCAAAGCAGCCCTGCACAACGAAATGTATTTCGTCGTGAACCAGCTCAACGGGAAAGTAGATACCCTGATCGGCGGACCGGTATTTGCCCCGAACCTGCAGGATTTTGCCTGCCTCAACAATCCCGGTATGGAGGAGGCACAACGCATACAACTGGGCACCATCCGCGACGGACAGCTCACCATCAGAGGATATATTCCCGAAAAAAAGAAAACCTTCATTACTGCAATCGGTTATGCCATCAACAATGCGCTTTACGCAAAAGATGAGGATGGTAAATGCTGGCAGCTCAACGTCAATACGCCGTAACCAGCTAAAGTAACGAACCACCGGAATGAGAAATGCTGGCAGCTCAACGTCACTACACCGTAACCGGGTGAAGTAACGATCAACCGGAGAAGTAATACTCCACCAGAATGAAGCAGGCCCTCCCCTGCCCCAGCGCAAACGTTTGCTCATCTTTCAAGCTGTCTTTTCCCTAATTTGTGGTGAACACCATTCACCACCACCTGCCTATACAATTATGAGCGACGCCACTAAAAATCCCCTCGACAGAAGAAGTTTTCTCGGCACCCTCACCCGCGCCGGCGCCCTGGGTACCGCTGCCCTCACGCCACTGGCTACCCTGGCTGGCAGTGCCGATGAGGTAACTACAGGGCAGCCTGCTGCAGTCGAACATATTTTCCTGGCGAAGCCTTACCTGCAGGCCGTGAGCCCCACCAGCATGAGCATTCGCTTTATAACCGCCCTGCCCAGTTATAGCTGGGTAGAGTATGGAGTGCAGGGTTCGTTCGACAAAAAAGCGCATGCTATAACCGACGGCATGGTGAACGCCAATAACCGCATCCACGAGATCGTGGTGGATGGACTGACCCCAGGTCTTACTTATAACTACCGGGTCGTATCCAAAGAAATAAAGGAGTTTAAGCCTTATAACCTCACTTACGGAACAAGTATCCAGAGCGATACCTACCAGTTTTCAACCATCCATCCCGCAGCCAAGGAAGTGAGCTGGCTTATCTTCAACGATATCCACGACAGGCCGGCTTCCTTCGCGCACCTGATGGGCCTGAACAAGGAGAATCCCTATGACTTTGTTTTCTTGAATGGGGATATGTTCGACTACCAGACCGACGAACAACAGATCATCGATCACCTGCTTACGCCCTGCACCAGCTGTTTCGCTACCGGCAAACCCATGATGTTCGTACGCGGTAACCATGAAACCCGCGGTAAATACGCCCGCAACCTGAAAGATTATTTCACCAACCCGGGTGGCCAGTACTTCAGCTTCCAGTGGGGCCCTGTATTCGCCATGGCCCTCGATACCGGCGAAGACAAGGAAGACGAACATCCCGTGTATGCAGGCATCGTCGACTTCGATCATTACCGCGTAAAGCAGGCAGCCTGGCTGGAGCAACAACTGCAAAGCAAGGCCTGCAAAAAGGCTAAATACCGCGTGGTGATGATGCATATACCACCACACTATTCGGGCAATGCACACGGCACTTTGCACTGCCGCGAACTTTTCTCTCCGCTGTTCGACAAATACAAAGTTGATATCGTAATCGCCGGTCATACGCATACCTATGGCGTACACCCACCAGTGGCAGGCACCCACAACTATCCGCTGATCATTGGCGGCGGCCCCAAGGAAGGAAACCGTACGCTTATCCGCGTAAAAGCCGACCAACAGGCGCTGACGCTCCAAATGTTGAAAGACGATGGTGCTGAAGTGGGGAGATATGAAGTGATCGCAAAGAGGTAGGCTACTCTGCCAACCCCATTTCGATGGCCTTTTTCACGAGGGCTGCCGTATTCTTTACATCCAGTTTCTGGATGAGGTTAAAGCGGTGGTTTTCGACGGTGCGCACACTCAGGAACAACCTGGCGGCAATTTCCTGGTTGCTGAGACCCTGCACTACCAGGGCTATCACTTCGCGCTCGCGACGGGTAAGCGGTGTGGTATATGGGTCATTGCGTTTGTTGGTAATGATCTGCTGAAACATGACCTCTTTCAATTCCTCGTGCACATATTGCTCGTTTCGCATCACGGCATCGATGGCCGCCCTGATGACCTCACCATCGGCTGTTTTGAGCAGGTAACCCGATGCCCCGTGCTGAAACATGCTTTTTACATAATGCCGGTCGTTACAATTGGTGAACACGACCACTTTCACCGAAGGCCAGGTTGTTGTCACTTTTTTACATAAACTGATCCCATCCTCACCCGGCAACTGGATATCCATGATCACCACATCGGGTACTGCCTCCGCCAGGCCCGCCATCAACTCTGTTGCATTGACATAACCGCCCAACACCTCTACCTGCGCAAATCCGGCAAGGATCATCCGCAGCCCGTTCAATATGGCCGGATGATCATCTACCAGGCTAATACGAATCATTTTCATACCCGTTGTTTTAATCATTCCTGCAATTTCCTACATCGCCGGTAGGATACCAAGCAAATCTTTCACCGTTCACGTATATACAGCGCCGCTTGTACAGGAAATTAAGGGATGAATTTCTATGCATGCGCTGTAAAAATCCGACACATTTTAGCTGCCAGCATCGTATTCGCACGCAGGCTAAGTACTAGTACTCAATTTCAAATACAGGTATTTGTTCTGCAAATATTGAGCCCACCGAAAGATAGTTTTGTAGCAGATTTTTTGTGTGCTATGATATTACTTGAAAAGAAAATAGTAAGCCACCTTTTAACCCGGAAAACAACGACCACCTGGTTGCTGCATACTGCAGAAGCCTTCAGTGTGTTGTTTGTGGCAGTTTTGCTTTTCAACACCTGCACCTCAACCGATGATCTCTTTACCGGCACCACCGACCTGCTCATCAGGATATTGCTGGTCGCTTCATGCTGGTGGTTAAGCATACACCTCTTTCGCCGCCAGAAACTGCACACGCAATTCATTGTACATAGCATTACCCTGGTACTCTTTTCAACCAGCTGGATCCTGGTGATCACCAATTTTTTTGGTCAGGCCACGCTGACCAATCACACCGCCGGTGCTTTCAACTTTCTCTTCCTGATCGTATTGTTGTATTGCATTGCACTGGCAGGCTTTCATCTCTGGAACTTCCGGGCCCGTTCCATCGCCCATAGAGCCAGGGCCCAGGAATGGAAACGCCTTGCCAACCAAGGCGACGTACAGGTGTTGAAAGCACAGATCCAACCTCATTTCCTCTTCAATACCCTCAACCGTATCAATGCCTCTATTCCGCCGCAACAGGAAGAGACCCGCGAGCTGATCGCCAAACTGGCCGACACCTTCCGCTATGCGCTACAGGCTACCAAAGAAGACGAAGTATTACTGGCTGATGAGCTCAGGTTCATTCAAACCTACCTGGAACTGGAAAAGGAACGGTTTGCCGACCGGTTGCAGATCAACATCACCGCTGCGCAGGACGTGCTCGGCGCCCGCATTGCGCCTATGTTGTTGCAACCCCTGGTGGAAAATGCCGTGATCCATGGCATTGGTCCCAGCATCGACGGGGGGCAGATCAGTGTGCATTGTCAGCCCGTAGCAGGAAGGATCCAGATCAGCATCAGCAATACTGGCGCCCGCTATATTGGCCCTGTGGAGTGGCTGATGGAAGGCAAAGGAGTGGGCTTACGCAATACCGCCCTCCGCCTGGAGAAGATCTACCAGCAGCAAATGAAGATCGGCAAAAACAGCCAGGGAGGCCTCACCTTCACGTTCTCCATTCCCGCTACGGCCTGATGTCGTCTCGGGCGAACCCTCGTTCAATTTTTCCACCTCAGCTACCGCCTGATTACGCGTCATGTATACAACCTGCCATGACTAATTCCTGTTTCCAGCTTCTTCTACCGGCTCCGCTTCCACCTGTTCCATCACCGACCGGTGCTGCAAGCCCCATTGCTCGAGCTGTTGCCAGATGGGTATCAGTAAGCGCGCGCTATCGGTAAGCTGGTAATCTACGCGCGGAGGCACTTCAGCATATACGGTCCTTATCAGCAACCCATGTTGCTCGAGCTCCTGTAAATGCAGCGTGAGCATACGATCGCTGATGCCAGGCAATTTCTTCTTCAGTTCACTGAAGCGCAATATCCGTTGCTCCAGTTTATACAAAATGAGCAGCTTCCAGCGGCCACCCAACAGGTCTACCGCGTAGACCATTCCGCAAAAATCGATGAGGTTATCCCGGTTGATGGAATTGGTGGAGGTTATCTTTCGTTTTGCCATTACTTACAATTTTGTGTGCTGCACACAACCGGCGGCACTGTTCCTTTGTAACCACCGGGCTGGTAGTTTTGTTGCCCCCTTATTAAAATCGGGGGTAATTATGAAAGTTTTGATCATCCTTGCGCATCCTGAACCACAGAGCATGAACAGCGCCCTGTTCAATACTGCCGTTGAAACACTGCGCGCTGCAGGGCATACTGTAAAGACCTCCAACCTGTACGCCATGCGCTTTAATCCGGTTTCCGACAGCGCCAATTTCATTCAACGTGAAAACCCTGCCTTCTTCAAGCAACAACTGGAAGAACTGCATGCTACGGCCACCCAGGGCTTTGCCCCCGATATCGATAGTGAGCAGCAAAAAGTGGAATGGTGCGACCTCATGATCTGGCAGTTCCCGTTATGGTGGTTTAGCCTGCCCGGCATCCTCAAAGGTTGGGTGGATCGTGTGTTTGCCATGGGTCGCTTTTACGGGAAAGACAAGCTGTACGAACAAGGGGTATTCGCCGGTAAAAAGGCCTTGCTGAGCTTAACCACCGGTGGCGACGCCGGTGCTTACGAAAAAGGCGGGTTCAATGGCGATATGTACAATATGTTGAAACCAGTGCACCGCGGCATTTTTGGTTTCACCGGTTTTACGGTGTTGGATCCTCATGTAGTGTATGGCCCTGCCCGCCTGGCGCCTGCCGAACAGGAAGCTGCCCTGACACAATGGTCCCGCCGCCTGCAATCCATTTTTGAGGAAACACCCCTGAAAGTGGGTACTTATTGAAAACCGGAAAAATTGTGGCGGCTGGCTGTCCAATCGCAGGCACCTCATTTGTTATGAAGTGGTAATACATTATTCCACCACACAAAAGTTATAACAATGAGCCGATTATCCACTTTCCAGTTCCTTACGCTCAATGGTTTCTACAAAGGACCCGATGAAGATACCAGCTGGCACCGCCATGGCGGCGAAGAAAGTGAGTTTGCCAGCGAGGGCGCCCAATCGGGCAGCATACTGCTCTTTGGCCGCACCACCTACGACATGATGGCCAGCTGGTGGCCTACCGCACAAGCGAAAGCAGCCATGCCGGGCGTGGCCAAAGGCATGAATGAATCGCAGAAGATCGTGGTATCGCGCAGCCTGAAAAAAGCCAGTTGGCAAAATACCCGCATCATGAACGACCTGCTGCCTGGCATCAGGCAATTGAAACAGGAGTCTGCCAACGACATTACCCTGCTGGGCAGCGGCAGCATCCTGACCCAATTGGCCGGTGCCGGACTAATTGATGTATACCAGTTCATGATCGACCCGGTAGCCCTGGCACAGGGCACTACGATATTGCAGGGACTGGAGCATCCCCTCAATCTGCAACTGACCAGTCACCGCGTTTTCAACAGCGGCGTGGTACTGCTCACGTATGAACCCTTGAAAAACTAAGTTACATTTACACAGAGGCTGTTGCCCCCGGGGCAACAGCCTTCCCTCAAACACAACTATATGGAAGAATATTTATTGCTGATGCGGCTCGACCTCATCACCAAAGACGCGCAACCATCGCCTGAGCAAATGCAGGTCTATATGCAGCAATACCATGCCTGGGTGAGCGGCATCGCGGCGCAAAACAAATTCGCCGGCGGTACCGGCCTTTCTACCGAAGGCAAAGTAGTAAAGGGTAATGAGGTGGTAACAGATGGGCCTTATGCAGAGATCAAGGAATCACTGGCGGGTTTTATCGTGGTAAAGGCAGCCAGCTTCGACGAAGCGGTGGCCATGGCGCGCGCCTGCCCTATCCTGCAGGGCGATGGCAATAGTGTGGAGGTAAGAAAGATCGTCAGTGTGCACAACAAAGACGCCTGACCGCACCACACTGCTCATCCACCATGGACCAGCAAACACTCATACCACATTTATTCCGCACCGAATACCGTAAGATCGTATCGGTGCTGTATCGCCATTTCGGGTTCGATGAAATGGCGACGGCCGAAGACCTGGCCAGTGAAACATTTCTAACAGCAGCACAAACCTGGGGCATCCATGGCCCGCCAGCCAATCCCGTGGCCTGGCTTTACCAGGTGGCGAAGAACAAGGCCATCAATCAACTGCAGCGCCAACGCACTTTTGACAGTAAAGTAGCGCCCGACCTTCGCGTGGCCGCCTTGCCGGAATATGATGACATTGACCTGTCGCTCCAAAATATCCTCGACAGCCAGTTGCAGATGATGTTTGCCATCTGCCATCCATCTATACCACCTGAAGCGCAGATCGGTTTATCCCTGCGCATTCTTTGCGGTTTTGGCATCGATGAGATCGCACATGCTTTTTTGACCAACCGGGAAACCATCAACAAGCGGCTCTACCGGGCGCGTGAAAAACTCAGGGCCGAAAAAATAGCCATCGAACTGCCGCCCGATGCAGATATAGATGCCCGGCTCAATACGGTGCTCAACACGATCTACCTGCTTTTCAATGAAGGATATTATTCATCGGGCGAACACCAGCCCCTGCGCAAAGAATTGTGCTTTGAGGCCATGCGCTTATGTACAATGCTGATAGAGCAGGAACGCACCAACCGGCCGGCCGTCAATGCCTTGCTGGCCCTCATGTGCTTTCATGCTTCCCGTTTCGATGCCCGCACTACCCAGAGTGGTGAACTTGTCTTATACGATGACCAGGATACCGGTCGTTGGAACACCGACCTCATTGCCAAAGGCGGATACTTTCTACACCGGGCAACGGGCGGTGATACGCTTACGCGTTACCACCTTGAAGCAGGCATCGCTTACTGGAATACACAACCGGCCAGCAACACCGAAAAATGGGAACACATTCTGCAGTTGTACAACCGCCTGTTGCAAATAGCTTATACCCCTATCGCGGCCCTTAACCGCACCTTCGCATTTTCGAAAGTATGGGGTAAACAAGCGGCCATCATCGAAACTGAAAAACTTACGTTCGACGATCATCTTTTCTATTTTCTGTTACTGGGGGATCTCTATAGCGATCACGACCGCACCAAAGCGAAGGATTATCTTGACCGGGCCCTCGCACTTGCGCGAACAGAAGCCGAAGAACAGACTATCCGGAAAAAGATCGGCAACCTGTAAATAGCTTACCTTGTTTTACCGGTATACCCGCCCGGGTACATGAGGAAAACAATTACGCAGATCAGCAGGAAATTGAACTCTACCCCATTGCGCCCCCCGCCTACCACATACCAGCCTTCGGGGTAATGAACCATAATGATGCCGACTACAAGAATAAACAAGGTGATCCACCCGGCAGGCCGCACAAACTTATTCAGCAGGAAACAAACCGCACAAACGATGTGCGATAGCTTGATGGCCCAGGCAATGGGCAGCCCCAGGGGCTTAAAGCCTACCTCGTTGAGGTACAGTTTACCAAAGTCGTTGATACCGTTATTGAATATCCCGGGAATGCTGTGCATCAGCAGGATAATGGCCACGGCCAGCCGGAGGAGGAAGATCGTTTGAAACCTATTCATGAAAGAAAGATTTTACCAATCCGGTAATTCAACGCCCCATTTCCCGTAGAAGTACGCCCGTATTTTGTTGTAAATTGCCTGATAGTACCCGTTACTACCCTCTACGGCAACACTCCGATTATTGTAGCAATTACTCCAACCAGTAGTCAACATTGTGTCGACAGCACAGGCATTGGCTTGTGCACCCTACCCGCTTTATGTAAGCGTTAGACGGCCTATGCCCTCGCGCAACCTGAACATATCCAAAACTAAACATACCATGGCAAAATCAGCTAAAAAGAAAGTGGCAGCTGCCAAAGCAGCGCCTAAAGCAGCAACCAAAGCGGGCATCAGCGCCGTTCAGGCAACCTACGCAGTGCTCTACGATGTATGGTTCCCCATCAGCGCCCTGCCCATACCACCCAATGCATTGGCATCGATCACCACCATTTCGCAGCAGGTGCAGAATGGCTTCTGGGCTTATATCAACGCAAAGAATCCCGCTTTCCTGGCTTTACTGACGGCCCTTGCCAATCCGACGCAGTTGCCTTTTTACCCGGCCCTCAAGCAATCGAACAATGCCGCCATCCAGCGATTTATCAGCAATCCTTTGGGCATGGGTGGCCTCACGCGCGACCAGGTGACGCAGGTACTGAGCTTTTTCTTTACCGGTACCGCTGGCCCCTTCTCCACGCAGGTGGCCATGATGGTGCGGGAAGCCTTTCTCTCCGCCATCTGGGACCTACCACTGGCTGTGCCACTTACGGGCATCCAGGCGCCTACTACTTTTGTCACCAACCCGGTCGTTTATTCGCAGATCAACAAACCAGTTTTCCCGGCTACCTGGCTCACCTACGATGCCGGCGCCAAACTGCTCAAGGCTAAAACGGGCAGTATCGATTACCTCATCATCGGCAGCGGGCCAGCCGGAGCAGCGATGGCCCATGAGCTGCAACAGGCCGGTAAGAAAGTGCTGCTGATAGAGCAAGGGCCCTGGGTGGTGTGGGGATCGATGGATACCATGAGCTACTCACGGCTGATGTTCAACAACGATGCTGCTACAACGATCGACAACAGCGTGATCCTGCGCAGCGGGCAGGCCATGGGTGGCGGCTCTACCGTCAATATCGATCTTGCCTTCTCGCCACTTGAATCGACCATACAGGCGCGTGTTGCCCAATGGATCGAAAATGGCTGGCTCGATGGGCAATACTATACGCAGGCACGCGTGGCGGCAGCCTATCAATGGGTGCGCAATGCCATCGGTACCCGCACGGTTTCGCAAAGCGAACTGAACCGCGACAATAAGGCCCTATGGGATGGCGCCAACAGACTGGGCGTTGATCCTTCGCTGTATCACCTCAACCGCTTTCCGGAGTTCCTCTCTCCCTCACCCGTAACGCAAAAACGGGATGCTGCGCGAGAATTGATATTGCCTGCCGCCCTCGACAAGAATAACCCATTGGCCGTGCTGCCCGATATGGCTGTGCAACAATTGACCTTTGCCTCCACCGGCACCGATGGCAGTGTAAAAGTAACCGGCGCCCTGCTGCAAGCCCTTGCTCCCTGGGCAGGAGCAGACAACCCGGCCGGCAATACCATCGTTGATCCCTATCAGTTCAATATTGCACCCGGCACCATCGTGAAGGTTGCGGCCGACAATGTGATCCTGTCTGCCGGCACCATCGGATCGGCAAAGATCCTGCTCAATACTGCGAAAACACAATCAGCAGTGAAGAATCCGCGGGTGGGAAAAGGGTTGATCATGCACCCCTCCTTCCCGCTCATCGGTGTGATGGATGAACGGATCAACCTGCTCGAAGGGCTCGACAGCGCTACCTACCTCGAAGCATTTGGGGTAAGTCCGGGTTTCATCTTTGAAACCATGGGTGCCCTGCCTGCCTATGGCGCTATCCTGATACCGGGCTCGGGTGTTGAAGTATACAATAAACTCATTCAGTTCAACAACTCAGTAGGTTTTGGGGTAATGCTGGTCGATACGCCTTCTGATAACAATTATGTAGCACTCGATGGACAGGGCAATGTTGTCGTTAACTACGCGCTCAGCGATAGCGACAAACAACGGTTCCGCATCGGGGTGGGATTGGCCATCCGAATGATGTTCCTGGCCGGGGCCAAACAAGTGATCATCCCCACCAACGAGAATGTACTTAATCAGTCGAATTTCGATCCGATGAAGGGCGTTTACCTTACCGACATCAAACAGGCCGAGCTGGTAGAAAAGAACCTTCACTTTTTGCCCAACCGCACCATACTGACCTCCGCCCATTTGCAGGCCACCAACAAACTGGGTACGGCGGCCACTAATTCGGTAGCATCGCCCGGCCAACGCATCTGGAATGTGAATACCGGCAAAGAAATTCCCAACCTGTACCTGATGGATAGCAGCATGTTCCCCACTTCGGTGGGCGCCAACCCGATGCAATCGCTGTACACCTTTGCCCGGATCTTCTCCGACCGTTTGCTGGGCAGGGCTGCAAGGCCCGCGGCTTCCAAGTTTTCAGCCACTCCATCGGACGAACCAGCTATTGGTCCGCGCAAACTGTAAGCAATCTTATTATCGTTCCCGGGTATACACACCAAAGCCATCTTCCCTTGCGGTCGATGGCTTTTTTTGAGTATCGTATCTATTACTGCGTTCTCTTTTCACAGGTCTTTGACTATCTGCTTGTAACTTTTTCCCACGGGCAATTCCTTTCCATTCTTCAACCGGATGGTATTGCCTTCTATGTAGTGAACGAATTTTTTATTGAGCATATACGACTTGTGGATGCGAACAAAAACATCAGGCGGCAACTGTTCTTCAAAGCTACTGAGTGTACGCGCCGTCATCACGAACTTTTCGGCGCCCCATACTTTTACGTAGTTGCCCACGCTCTCGAGGTAATATACTTCATCCAGCTCCAGCTGGATCTGTTTCTTATCAGATTTGATGTAGATGCGCCCCGGCTCGGTAACCGGCGTTGAAGCAACCGGTGTTGCTATAACCGCTTCTGTAGCCTGCTTCCGCAGTGTATGGGTAGCGAGGGCCCGGTTGGCAGCTTTCAGAAAGCGGTCGAAACGAAATGGCTTCAGCAGGTAATCGATCACTTCCAGCTCAAAACTTTCGAGTGCATGTTCCTCATACGCCGATGTAATGATCACCATGGGGCGATGTGGCAGGGTACGCAGCAGTTCGAGTCCGTTGAATTTAGGCATGCGGATGTCGAGAAAGATCAGGTCTACCGAATGCGCATTCAGGAACGACAGGGCTTCGGTAGCCAGGTAGCACTGTCCCGCCAGCTCAAGGAATGGCACATCCTCCATGTATTTGAGGATGACCTGGTGTGCCAGCGGCTCATCATCGACGATCAAACAACGTAGTTTCATGATAGATCAAGCTCCAGTTCAGCCTTAAATGTATGATTTTCCTGTACGGTAATCAACCGGTGTTTGCCGGGATACAGTAATTGCAGGCGGCGCTGCAGGTTCTTTAGTCCGATACCGGCAACGGGTTGATCGGCCGGCTCCAGCGAATTGACGCATACAAACTGCAGGCGGTCGCCTTTCACTTTGAGCGACAGGTGCAGGAAAGCCCTTTCCGCGGCCGGCTCTATGCCATGTTTGAAAGCGTTTTCGACCAATACAATAAACAACAGGGGCGCCACGGGTGGCGCCTGGGCCTGTATCGATTGCTCGAACCGGATATCGGGGGTACGTTTTAAACGCATTTGCTGCAAGTCGATATAATCCTCCAGGTATTTGACCTCGTCGCTGAGCGCCACTACCGGCTCTTTCGCTTTGTAGATCGTATAACGCATCAGCTCCGACAACCGCAAAATGGTGTCGGGCGTTTCTTTGGCCTGCGAGAGACTTAATGCGTACAGGTTGTTAAGTGTATTGAAGAAGAAATGCGGATTGAGTTGCTGGTGCAGCAGATCGAGCTCGGCTTCTGCTTTCTCTTTTTCCAGGGCGGTAATGGTTTGGTTTTGGCGCGACCATTGCAGGGCCATTACCACCGGCCAGCTCACCAACAGGACCATCACTGCTCCAAATCCATTTTCG
Organism: Paraflavitalea sp. CAU 1676; assembly: GCF_029223285.1. Lineage (GTDB taxonomy): Bacteria > Bacteroidota > Bacteroidia > Chitinophagales > Chitinophagaceae > Paraflavitalea. The sequence continues at coordinate 753,615 of NZ_JARHUJ010000003.1, forward strand.
AAACGAAAAGGATTCTCCGAAAAGATGTAACCCAGCCTTTTGTTGAGGGGCAGCCAGGCCAGCATTTGTCCGATCACGGGATATAGAACGCCTACAATGGCGAGTCCGGTAAGACAATATAGTACAACACCTTGTTGCTTCAATATCACCGGCACCAGGATACGGTTGTTGAGGAAGAAGAAAAAATAGCCACAGGCGTACAGAAACAGGAACTGTAAAAAATACGCCAGGAACACATGTATATGCGTGATCACTTTGCTGGCGTTGAATTCAAAGCCCAATAGCAGGCGGTTGTCGTAATCGTACCGCGGATCGTTCATGCTCGACACTGCCATCACCGAGAGGATGACGGACACCAACACGATACAAAGAAGGATAGACCTTTCGAGGCTCAGGCGTTGAACCCATTTCCACTGGCGGCCGCTTTGCTGCAGAAAATCATTGATGACCAGCACCAGCTCCAGGATGATGCTGAACATGGCCGACAGCATGATCTCACGCGTAAGCCACCAGCCGGGTTGCGTAATCATGCTCCATCCATAGAGCCAAAACGGCAGATATAGTCCAAATAACACCAGCCAGCACAACCAATACTTCCTGGCCGGCCATCGTTGTTTCCAATTGGTTTTGTGCCATTCAAAGTACAGCACCGGCAATAGAAGAACGACCAACCCCAGCATGTTGCGCAGGTAGATGACCCATGTTGCCCGCTGAATTTCTTCCATTTGGTTAATGACCACCCAGCTGTACAGGCCCAGGAACAGCAGGGGCGCCGAATGCCGCTTCAACAGGGAGTATATCCGATCGATCCATCGCTTCATAATCACAAATAAGCGTAAAAGAACAGGTACGGTCCTTTACCCGCAAATAATAATGATGAACGTACCGGTTTCAATGATGTAAGTCGCCGTTTCCTGATATCACGATCCGGCACCTGTTGGTCACGCCCTTCCCCACCCTGGTCATCTTTAGTTTACCCGCCCTGGTGCGCCGGCTACATTGCAGTCAATTAGCCCTGTGGCCACGGCGCAGGGCAACAAACAAACACTATGCAACGACTACAGATACACAACTTATCCAAGCAATACAAGAACGGCGTGCAGGCCCTCGACCGGGTAACACTGAATATCTCCAATGGCATGTTCGGATTGCTGGGCCCCAACGGCGCCGGCAAATCATCGCTCATGCGCACCCTGGCCACCCTGCAGCCGCCTGATAGCGGACAGGTGTTCTTCGATGGCCAGGATATCTTCAAAGACCCGCAGCAATTGCGCAGCAAGCTGGGCTACCTGCCGCAGGACTTTGGGGTGTATCCGAAGATCTCGGCGCTGGACCTGCTCCATCACCTGGCCATCCTCAAAGGCATTACGGATGCTGCTGCACGCAAGGAACAGGTGGCAGCTCTGCTGCAACAAACGAACCTGTATGCGGTGCGTAAACAGGCAGTGAGCACCTTTTCCGGCGGCATGCGTCAACGCTTCGGCATTGCGCAGGCTTTGCTGGGTAATCCACAGCTCATCATCGTGGATGAACCAACGGCAGGCCTCGACCCGTTGGAGCGCAACCGCTTTCATGATCTGCTGTGCGAGATCGGCGAGCAGGTGGTGGTGATCCTCTCCACGCATATCGTAGAAGATGTGCATGATCTATGTCCGGAGATGGGTATACTTTCGGGCGGCAGGCTCGTATTACAGGGCAAACCAGCTGTCCTCACGCAGGCTTTGGAAGGCAGGATCTGGCAAAAGTCTATCGGGAAAGCAGCCTTACCGCAATATCAACAATCGTTGCCGGTGATCTCCACCCGCATGACCGGCGGTCAACTGCAGGTGCTGGTGTTTTCAAACGACCGGCCCGGTGCAGGATTTGAAGAACTGGCGCCCGATCTTTCTGCGGTGTATTTCACGGCGCTTTTTGGTCAGCAGCGAAACAAAAAGGAGGCAGGCGTATGTTAAAGCATTTATTGGTCTTTGAACTGAAATACCATGCGCGCCAGATAACATTCATCATTGCAGCCATTTTATTCCTTGCGTTGGGTATCCTGATCGCACAGGGCAATTTCGGCAGCAGTGAACTGCACCGCAACGCACCTTATGTGATCGCTTATATTACCTGCATGCTTAGCTTGTTCGCGATCTTTGTGAGTACCCTCTTCTGCGCCAACGTGGTACTGCGGGATACCACGTATGATTTCAACAGCCTGCTGTTTACCACTACCCTGCGCCGCATTACTTACTTCGGTACCCGGCTGGCGGGATTTTTGCTGGCAGTGTTCTTTATACTGACCATCGGCGTGGCTGGTATCTATATTGGTACTATGCAAGCCCGTCCCGAAGAATTGGGTGCCTTTCACCTGCAAAACTTTGTACAACCCTTACTGGTATTCGGGTGGCCCAATATTCTCTTTTGCAGCAGCGTGATCTTTGGTGTGGCGGTCCTAACCCGCCAGGTAAGAGCTGTTTATGTCACGGGCGTTATGTTGTTCATGCTTTACTTTATTGGTTCTATACTGGGCAATTCGCCCCTGATGGCCAATTCCTCTTTGAAGACGCATGAATACGGCCTGCTGCCCCACCTGCTCGATCCATTTGGCATTACCTCTTTCTTTGGTATCACGCGGAGCTGGCCGGTGGAGGCCCGCAATCATCAACTATTTCCCCTGGCCGGTCCCTTCCTCATCAACCGCATCGTTTGGACAGCATTGGCTGCTGTTGTATTATACCTCAGCTATCGCTTCTTCCGCTTCCGCTTGCCGGTGGCGGCTGCCGGTAAACAACGGACCACCGGTTCGCCGGCCATCGCCCTTATGCCCTATCGTACGGTGAAAACCTATGCAACCGGATTTAAGTATGGGTTCCAGACTTTCCGATCACAACTTAAGCTGGAAACACTTTCTGTGTTCAAACACATTCCCTTTCTGGTGATGCTGGCGCTGTGGGCTTTCCTGTTCACGATCGATATGAAGGAAACCATCCTGCATGGTCCTTATAATATCAAATTCTACGCAGCCACCGGCTATATCGTCGATTACCTGTTGTCGATGCGACCGGCTCTTTTGTTACTCCTGTTCTACGCCGGCGAACTCATTAGCCGCGAACGCGGCGCCAATATGCAGGGGCTTGTGTTCAGCACACCGGTACCCAACGCCGTGATCTGGGGCGCCAAATGCGCTACCCTGGGTGTTTTGATCGCTGTACTGATCACCACCAATATTGCCGTTGGCATCGGCTTTCAATGGTTCCATGGATATACACATATCGACTGGCTGTTGTATGGTTCCCTGTTTTATTATAGTGGCTGGCCGCTTTTCCTGTTTGCAGTGCTGATCGTGTTCATTCAAACCCTGGCTGGCAACAAATACCTGGGTATACTATTAAGTATGGTGGTGGTGGCCATTATCCTCTTTGGCCGGCGCCTGGGGCTCGACAGCATGCTGGTGCGTTATGCAGCCTTGCCATCCATGGAATACACATACATGAATGGATTTGGTGAAGTAGCGAACGCCGTTCACTGGCACCTCCTGTACTGGACTGCCTTTGCGGGTATCCTGGCCCTGCTGGGCGCAGGCTTGTGGCAGGGAGGCGCCTTCACCAGTTTGTGGCAGCGCGTGCTGCGTATTGGCCAGCGGTGGAAAACTCCCGGCCTGGTAGCCCTCGTGGTGTTCATGATCGTCTGGTTCTCTACAGGTTTCTACATTTACCAACAAACGCCCCGGGTAAGCACTGCACGAGGTAATCAAAACAAGCTCGACTGGCAGGCGGCCTATGAGAAAAAGTACCGGGCAATCGACTCTGTAACGCAGCCTTACATTACCTCCGTAAAACTGCAGGTACAATTATACCCTTCGCAAGGCAGATATACCGTGCAAGGTTCTTATCTATTGAGAAATGAAAGTGCAGCTACCTTAACTACGCTTTGGCTGGGTATCGATCCCGAAGTAACTACTGTTACTTACTCCATTCCACAGGCTACGCAGCGCAGCAACGATGTGGAATTCAAACAGGCTTTCTACCAATTAAAGCAACCGCTGTTACCCGGCGACACCACGACCATACAATTCGGTACGGAGGTAACGCAATCCGGCTTTACCCCATTCAATGCAGAACACTCGATTGCCGGCAATGGAACCTATATTGAATTGGAAAAATACCTGCCCCGGTTGGGCTACAATGACCGGTACGAAGTAGCAGATGAACAGGCACGTAAACAATTGGGATTGCAGCCGCCGGCGCCTGCAACGGCCAGCGACAGCAATTATCATTTCGTCGATTTTGAAACGGAGATATCCACAGAAACCGGGCAGCAGGTAGTTACAGCAGGCACCCTGCAGAAAGAATGGGATGATAAAGGGCGCCGCTTCTACCATTACAAAGCGCCACGGCCGATCGCCTTTATGTTTGCCTTGAGCTCCGCCGTCTATGCCAAAAAGCAATCGACCCACAAGGGTATTGCACTCAACCTGTACTATCAACCGGGGCAGCAAGCCAACTTGCCTGTACTGGAACAGGCTATGAAAGACGCTTTAGACTATGGACAGGCGCACTGGGGTCCCTATCCTTTTAAACAGCTCACGCTTGCTGCTATAGCACGCTATCCTGGTGCTGCAACGGCCTATCCCGGGGTATTGTTCAGTGCCGAACGACTCAATTTCATGAGCGACCTTACCGACAGCTCCCGTTTCAATAATATTTATGCCATCACGGCTCATGAGGTGGGGCACCAATGGTGGGCCAATGCACTCGCTCCCCAATCTGCCCCGGGACGAGCCATGCTCACAGAATCGCTGGCCAAATACACCGAGTATATGGCGACCGAAAAACGCTTTGGGAAACCTTACCTCCGCCGTTTATTGCAGGCCGACAACAATCTTTACTTCGCCTTGCGCAACCAGAGCAGTGAACAGGAGCTGCCCCCCTTCCGTTCACATCAATTGTACGTATATTATCAAAAAGGCGGATTGGCCATGTATGCCATCCAGGAAATGCTGGGTGAGGAACGCATGAACCGTGCTTTGCAAAACCTCCTCGCAAAACATGGTTATCCCAACCAGTGCGCGCTGACCACCGACCTGATAAAGGAATTGAAGACAGGCGCCAGCACAATGGAGGTCGCACAGATCGAAAGTCTACTGGAAAAGGTGACTGAATACGACAATCAACTTACCCTGAAACGTGTTGATACCTTATCCGGGGGCCGCTATAAAGTGGAATTGGAAGTGAAGCTGGTCAAAGCTGCGCAGGTCAATGGAAAGCTGCAGGCACAGCGGGTGGATGAAATGGTCACGATAGGTTTGTTTGCGCAACCTTCCCCACAATGGGACACCCATACAAAACCACTGTACCTGCAGCAACATCACCTTACCAATGGCATCACCAGGTTGACGATTGAGATAAATCAAAAACCTGCTGTTGCGATTCTCGATCCCTGGTGTTACCTGCCCGATCCCAACCCATCAGACAATGAGGTTGCATTACCATAATTCACCAAGCATCCTAATGCTGTCTACAAATTTTGTTGAGTAACGATCAAAAATTATCCTGCTCAAACGAATATCATTTCGTCGTCACTGAGAAAACATTCAAGCAAGCAATTTCAGTAAAGAACAAGTTACTTTATGCGTAGTGTTATCCTGACACTAAATCTACCTTTAGGGTCAAACCAAATTAATTGCTATGACGAAAAAGTACTTTTTCTCATGTGTATTGCTATGCCTGTTATTCTGCGCACGAGGGCAGGATATCAAAGTGAGCGGTGTCGTCGCCGATGCCAAGAATGAGCCACTCGCAGGCGCGAGTGTAAAGATCAAGGGCACCGACAGAGGCGTATCGACCAACGAGAAAGGTTTCTTTACCATCTCGGCTCCTGCCAACGCTACACTCGAAGTCTCCTCCATTGGGTATGTAGCACAATCTGTGAAAGTAGCGGGCCAAAGTACTTTATCCATCAAGCTCGCAGAATCAAACAGCAACCTTACAGAAACAGTGGTCATCGGTTATCAGAAAATAACCCGTAAGATGAGCACGGCCGCCATTTCAAGCATCTCTGGCAAGGAACTGGCGAACCTTCCTTCCTCCAGCTTCGACCAGTTGCTACAGGGCCGTTTGTCGGGTGTAAACGTACAGAACTTCTCCGGACAACCGGGTACTTCCCCTACGGTTTCCGTTCGTGGTAGTTCACTCGTAAGCCGCGACTTCGATAACGAAGGTTATCAGGTCATCAACCAACCGCTATACGTGGTGGATGGCGTTCCCCAACCTACCGAAACGTATGCAAGTCCCAATACGGGAACCGGCACCAACTACCTGGCCGGTATCAACCCCAACGATATCGAGTCTGTAGACGTGTTGAAAGACGCATCGGCCGCTGCTATTTACGGTTCAAGGGCTGCCAATGGCGTAATCCTCATCACCACTAAAAGAGGCCGCAGTGGTGCACCCCGTGTAACGTTCGTAGGGTTTGCCGGTATTACCCAAAGACCCGAATTGCGTGAAGTGACCCTGGGTGCTACGGAAAGAAGGCAGAAAATGGAGATCCTGCAAAGGCAACTGGAACCCGGCGCTCTCCGCAACCTACCCAAACTGCTTACAGATAGTCTAAACCCTGCCTTCAATGGTAATACCGACTGGCAGGATATGTTTTACCAAACCGGTATCATCAAGAGTGCGGACCTCAGTTTAAGCGGCGGCGCCGAGGGCATGAACTACCGCTTCAGTACGAGCTATTTCGATGAAGAGGGTATTGTGAAGGCCACCGGTTTCAAGCGCTATGCCACCAGGTTGAACATCAACGCCAAAACCCTCAACGGCAAACTGGATATCAATCCCATTATCTATTATGCACGTACCGACCGGGCACGTGGCAATGGCAGCAATTCCAGTCCCATAGCGCTGAGTGCAGGCAATATGCCCAGTTCCCTGTTTGCCCTCGACGACAGCAAAAAAGAATTCCTGCTGGGTCAATACGACAAGAACATGGATAAGAACGTGGGCAGCATGTTCTCCTTCAACCTGAATCTTACGTACGAGATTAACAAGCACCTGAAGCTGAACTCTCAGTCGTCCTATATGCTGAATTCTCAACGCAGGGATTATAACCGTACTAATGCGTTGGAAAACAACAATGGAAACTACTCCTACGCTTACTCCAGCAGTAACGTGAACCTGCTTACATCGAACTATATTTCCTATGTACAGTCCTTTTCAAAACATAACCTGAGTATGGTTGTGGGTTCGGATGTGCAATTCAACGAGAACCAGTCCCAACAGGCCTCCGGATGGAATGGCGTATCCGACCAGATACAGGTAGTACAGGGTTTCAAACAGGATCGTATGGAAGCCTCTTCCGATTACCAGGCCTTCGGTCTCCTTTCGTTCTATGGAAGGCTGGCGTATGACTTTGACGGTAAATATCTGTTGTCGGCCAGTGCCCGTGGTGATGGATCTTCCCGCTTTGGTACCAACAATAAATGGGGTTTCTTCCCCGCGGCCTCTGTGGGCTGGATCTTGTCGGAAGAAAATTTCCTCAAGGCGTCCAACATCCCCTTCTCGCTGGTTAAAATTCGCGGTAGTTTAGGTACATCAGGCAGCCTGCCTGGTTCCAACTACCTGCAGTATAGCTTGTACAATGTAAACGCTGGCGAATTTGCCGGTACTCCAGGCGCAACCTCTTACAATGGCCAAACGGCCGTAACGCCCAACTATAGTAATGGTGTAGCGCAAAAGAACCTCAGCTGGGAAAAGTCGATGCAGTGGAACATTGGTACCGACCTCGAAGTGATGGGTGGAAAATATGCTGCCTCCTTCGATGTATATAATAAAGAAAGCTCTCTGCAATTGTTCAGTGTGATATTGCCGGTGACTACAGGCTACGATCAGGCAATGACCAACTCGATCGGTGTAAGGAACTCAGGTGTTGAGCTTACCCTGATTGCCAATCCGCTGCCTTCCAAAAAACTGTTGAAGTGGACCTCCAGCCTCAACATCTCTTATAACCGTAACCGGATCATGTCGCTGCCCAATGGTGGCCGCGACCTGCCCATGAATGGTGACCGCTTCGACAAAGCACATATCCTGTCTGTTGGCCGCCCCATCAACTCGTTCTATCTCTACAAAACGATGGGTGTGTTCCCCACAGATGATGATGTACCGGGTAACCGCTTTACCGGCGACCGCCTCAGCGGCAACGGTGCTTACCTGGGTGGTGAATTCTACCTGGCCGACCTGGATGGCGACAGCCGCATCGATATCTATAATGACTGGGTAAATCCTGATAAATTGCCCGTAGGTGATCCCAACCCGAAGTTCACCGGTGGCTGGACCAACAATTTTACCTGGAAGAACTTTAACCTGAGCATCTTCTGTACGTTTACGTTCAACAGGGATGTACTCAACCTGTACGAGTCGGACATTTTCAATACCTCTTCCTTTGCCGGCCCCAGTGAATTTGCCTTCTATTCCACACCCGATTTCAGCAAGATCGACATCTGGAAAAAGCCAGGCGACAAAGCAACGTATGCTAAGTATGATATCGGTACCTGGAGAGCTTATTATACCAGTGCACAAACTTTCTTCCTCGAGAAAGGTGGATACTTCCGCGTTAAGAGTGTTAACATGGGTTATAACCTGCCCAGCAACAGTCTGCGCAGTATTGGCATCAGCAGGCTGCGTTTGTTTGGAACGATCGACAACCTGCTCATGATCCAACAATCCAGCAAGCTGCCCGATGCAGAAGCGGTAAGCCCTTATGGCGAATACAATGGCGGCGGCTATCCAATTCCGAAGAAATTTACCCTTGGCTTTGAAGTTAATTTTTAACGGTAACAGCAAACATTATGAAGCAAATCAATAAGTATAATCTATACCTCGCGGCGATCTTGTGTGTACTGGCCGGCAGTTCCTGCAAAAAAATACTGAACCAGGAGCCTAAGAACTCCACCTACGACCAGGCTTTCTGGCAAAACGCTCGTGACTACAAAGCCGCTATGGCTGGCAATTATTCCCTCGTGCGTGCAGCTTTCATGGGCCCCAATGCCGATGACGCCTGGAGCTACAACGGAGGAAAGATCTATTACTATATGTATGGCGACGCCATGGCCAAGAACTATTTTACCATCCAGTACAGCGGCGACCGTGGTGGTGGCGATGGCCTGGAATCCATCCAAAACGGTGATTACACTTTTAGCTATAACTACAATTCACTCGGCAACTGGACCAAACATTTCAAATCCATTGCCAATGCTAACCTGATCATCGAGAAGGCGACAGCCGCGCCGATTGCTGTATTCAGCGATGCTGATCAACCCGAAAAGTTCAGGAACAATGTGCTTGGCCAGGCCTATTTCCTCCGTGCATTGACTTATTTCGCCATAACGCGTGTGTGGGGTGATGTTCCCATCGTGACTTCTACTTACGAGGACCCACTGACGGCTCCCCAATTGCCCAGAAGTCCCAAAGCAGCGGTGTTTACACAGATCGAGCAGGATGCCAAAAAAGCAGCCTCCCTCCTCAACTGGAAATATGAAAATTCAGGCGATCGCGGTGTAATCGCCAACAGGGGTTCTGCGTATGCATTGCTGGCCCATTTTTACCTGTGGCGCGCCACCATGACCAATGTTAACTCCAACCAGCCCATTATGCAGGATGTGAACAGCGCCGATACAGCGATCGATCGCATCGTTGCCAATGGAGGGTATACGCTTACAGACACTGCCCGTTACTACAATACGTTCATCAGCAAGAGCAGTGAATCGATCTTCGAACTGGCGATGAGCGAAGAAAACCGCGAAGGCACACCCGGACATATCGGTATGTCGTTCCTGCGCGGCGACCAAGTGAACACCTTTGGTTCTAATCCCCGCTTCTTCGTACCAAGGTCGTATATCTCTAAACACTTCCGCATCAAGGGCGAAACCATCCCGGCACACTGGGAGTGGACCGGTACCGAGTGGGTTTGGATGGAAGAAGTGGTGAATGAGATCCTTGACTCGAACGATGTTCGCTTCAGAAAGAATTTCGACTATGTAAAGACCGACAGGCCCGCCTGCATCAAATATGCCAATGTATTGTACCGGAGCCCCAACCAGCGGGAACCTTACCTGAGCAATGACATGATCATCTTCCGCTTGTCGGATATGCTGTTGCTGAAAGCAGAGATCGCGCTGTACAAGAATAACCCTGATGCGGCTGCCGATATCATCAATTCATTCAGGATCAGGAATGGCTGCTACATCAAGCAAGATCCTACCGATCCGGAAGACAAGGACCTCATCGTTCCCCACGGCCTTACAGTAGCGGATGTGATGAAGCAATATGTTATCGAAAGAGGCAAAGAGCTGTTCCTGGAAGGGCATATCTTCTATGACCTGTTAAGGACCAGGGAGTACAAGGAAAATATCGACTGGTTACCGAATGACGAATCGAGGTTTAAGAGAGAAGGTTTCTACCTGCCGGTAGACCCCTTGCTTTTCAGGTACAATCCCCAGTTGAAACAAACCACTTATTGGGTCGGTAAAGTTTAATCACAGCAAAAAAAAACTCATGAAAAGACATTTCAATATACTGTTTCCCGTGCTGGCGATCGTGCTGCTGGCCTCTTGCAAAAAGGACGGGTATAAGAATGATGGCGGCCAGAGCAAAGCTTTCGTCAATATGACCACCTACGAATACCTGAAGTCGCAGAAAGTATTCGATTCATTGGTTCGCCTGATCGATCACGCCGGTATGAAAGATGCCATCAATGGAGATATCACTTTCTTCGCTACCACCAACTACGGGATAGCCGATTTTGTACAGGCACGGAAAATAAAAAGAGGTGCGGAGCTGGGTAACGAGAATCTCCCCTTCACGATCGACAGTTTACCCAAAGCCCAGATGGCAGATTCGCTGAAGACCTACATGTTTGCCGGAAAGATCAACCGCGATCAGATGTCGGTGGCCGGACAGTTGTACAACAGTTTACTGGGGCCTATTCCCAATATACAGTTCCTGATCAACCTGCGCAGAACCACCGATTATGGCACTTACCTGAACAAGGTGGACTATGTGCGGTTTACCAAGGTGATCGGCACCCGCGATGACCAGGAGCCCGATCGTACGCAAATTCCTCAGAAAGACCGGGATATGTCGCTGGATTGCCAAACCTCCGGTATCATTACCACCACAGGGATTGTCCATGTGCTGGACGGCAACCACCGGTTGTTTTTCAATGGTGACCGCCTGAACTAAACCTGGTTTGAAAACTTCGCACTTTAAAAATTAACGCAATGAAAAAATTACTCTATACCGCGGCAGGACTGTTGACGATCCTCACAGCCTGTGAAAAGATCGAAGAAGGATTTCTGAGCGACCTGGTCCGTTACAAGGATAATGTCATTCAATGTAAGAGAGGTATGCCGCTGGTCAAGTCGGCCCCCATTGAAGGCGACGGCTCTACCCCACCCTATACCTTTAAAATGGTAAACCTGCGCGACGCAAATGGCAAGGCGGCCCCCAAGGAGTTCGATACCGAATACGACCTCGTCGTGTTCAAGGAAGGACTGGCATTTAACCCCGAAACGGATACCACCCTCGCCCTGCTCAATAAGAAGCGGGAGACCCTAAAAGTAAAGCCGCTTATTTTCAATGAAAAGAGCGGACAGATCGTGTTCAACCGGGGTTCCACGCACCTGCCCCTCGGCGATTATCAGTTCGATGTGGAAATGAATAACGTGAAAGGGACCAAACTGTTTCCTTCGATCGCCAAACTGCAGGTCGTAGACCCGCTCAATGAGGACTTCTTTACGCTGTATGCTGCTGCAGCGGCGGCAGCAACCCCGGCAGAAGCATTTTCGGACATGAAAGCCCCCAGGGTAACCTGTAAGCGCGTTTCGGGAGAGGGAGCACGGGTTATTTTGAAGATCGTGGATAAGAATGGCGTCACCTTCAATCCGAAAGCTGGCGAGATCATCAAACGCGGCGATCGCCCTATCTTTGAAACCTACGCGAAGTTTAACCCGGTGATCATCACGGATACCGCCATGATCTGCGATTTTGAAGTGGCCCCTTTCCCGATGGCCAAATACATCACACCGGCTACCAATTGGGGATACCTGATCTATTACCGTATTCCAGCAGCCTTCATACAGGTCGACGAAAAAACGGCTAAAACCGTATCGGCCAACCCCCGGTTCGAGTTTCAACTGATGATGGAAGGTACATATGTCGTAGAAGTAAAACTGACAGATGCTATAAAATTATAATACCACCCTACGAATGGTTAAGGCAACTGCCCCTGCATCCCGTTTCTGAAACATGGAACGGGATGTCTTTTTTAGCAGATGCCTGATGATTTGACATAACCTTAAATAATTAAAAATTAAATAGGTAGACTTATAATAAAGATGAATTTGTCCCGTTTAGAGATTGGAAATCCAATATTGGGAAAACGCCCCGGTTACTTGCCACGAATTCCTATGATCATTACCTGTCCGGCAAAGGAGCCAAATGGATGTATTTGAAAAACCATTAATCAATAAATCTAATATCGGATAAAACCCATGAAACGGTTAAGTCTATCCTATTCGGTCATTACCCTGCTATTATGTTTTATCATACTGGCAAGTTCGTGTACCACCAATAAAAAAATAACCTATTTCCAGGATACGCCCGATTCGCTTTATCTCTCCCCCCGGAATCTTACGGGCGCTCCATACAGGGATCCGCAGATCCAGGCTAATGACATATTACAAATTTCCATTCTCACACTCGACCCACAGGTAAATAATATTCTCGCTTCGGCCAACTCGGCTTCTTTTGCCGTTCAGCCGGGCTCCACCAGTACCGTCACCAATACCCCCACGGTAAGTGGTTTTTTGGTTGACAATAATGGCGCTGTGGAATTGCCCGTTGTTGGGAAAATTAAAGTCTCCGGTATGTCTACCGCAGCAGCGCGCGACAGTATCCACCACAAAGTGTCCCTTTACTATCGGGATCCCGTTGTGAATGTGCGATTCGCCAATTTCAACATCACTGTGTTGGGCGAAGTAAGCAGACCAGCCACTTACATCGTACCTAGTGAAAAAGTGAGCATTCTGGATGCCATCGGCATGGCAGGAGATCTCACCATCTTTGGAAAACGAGAAAATGTATTGCTTATCAGGGACTCTTCCGGAACCAAGCAAATGATACGGTTTGACCTCAATTCATCTTCTACTTTACTATCCCCTTACTTCTACCTGAGACAGGGGGATGTTGTATATGTTGAACCATCCAAATCGAAAGTGGCCAGCACTGATGCCAATAAGGCGAAGAACTTTACGTTACTGGCATCCGGCCTTTCTTTACTCGTTGTCATTTTCACCAGATTATGAGCATGCATATGTCACCTAAACCGACCTTTTCCAACATAGAAGCACAGGAAGCAGAAAAGAGCAATCAGCTGATCCAGAAATTGCTCAATAAGTTTTTCAGTCTTTGGCCCTGGCTGATCGTTTCAGCTGTGATGGGAGTTGGATTGGCCTATTGCTACCTGCGTATTTCATTTCCAGCTTTTAAGATCCATGCATCCGTGCTGGTACAGGACGATAACAAAAGTACAGACCTGGGTGAAGCCAGTATTCTGCGTGACTTTGGGCTAATGGGCAAAAGCAATGTCGACAATGAAGCAGAGATCTTCAAGAGCCGTTCGCTCATTGAACAGGTGGTGCGCGATATGCGGCTCAATGTGGGATATTTTACAGAAGGCAAAGTAAAGAATACAGAGATCTGGGGGGGGCGCCCGGTTGACTTCCGTTTTCTTGTTCCATCTACCGATACGTCCGATATCAGTGCAACCTACATACTCACCTTTAATAAGAGCAATACGACACGTTTCACCCTGACAGGCAACGAACAGGAATTCGAAGGCCACCTGGGGGATACCGTTCACCTGCCCGAAGGTCCCGCGCTGGTTACCCCGGCAGCGGGTTATGCCAAATGGCAGTATGAACAACCATTGACCATTGTAGTGTCTCCGGTTGATGCTACTACCCAAAAACACCTGGCCTCCCTTAAAGTTGAAATACCCAATAAGCAGGTAAGTGTTATATACCTGACCTTGAATGACATTATTCCAGCCAAAGGGGAAGGGATCCTCAACCAGTTGATCAGTGCCTACATGCAGGCCAATGTAACCGACAAAAACAGGATCGCAGACAGCACCATTCAATTCATTCAGGAAAGATTGCGACTTGTATTTGGAGAACTGAATGATATCGAAAAAGACATTGAAAGATTCAAGACGGCCAACAAACTAACTGACCTGTCGGCCCAATCCAGCATTCTATTGGAGAACACCAGTGAATATGCCAAACAGCAAACAGGGCAGGAAGTACAGTTATCGGTTGTTGAAGAACTAGAGCAATTCCTCAAGGAAAATATCAATAATACCAGGGTTGTCCCCTCTTCACTCATCATGCAGGATGTGACCTTCAATGCTTTGGTGCAGCGTTACAATGAGACACAGATGCAGCGCGAAAGAATGCTGATGAGCCTTACTTCCAATCACCCATCGATCAAAACCGTCGACGAGCAACTTACCAATCTGCGTGCGGAGCTGCTGAGCAGCATCCAGTCTGTCAGAAGGGGAATCCAGATAAGTGTTAACGAGCTAAAGAAGAGAACCAATGGAATAGAGTCTGCCATCACCACCATACCTGCCAAGGAAAGGACCTTTCTTGACTACTCGCGTCAACAGGCTATCAAACAGGAACTATATCTTTTCCTGTTGAAAAAGATGGAGGAAACAGCCATTTCCAAGTCGGCCACGATCGCCAGCGCGCGAATCATTGACCGGGCCAAATCGGATCCCAGCCCCTTTAAACCCAGCAAGAGTATGATACTCTTTATGGGACTACTGAGCGGACTGGTATTGCCGTTTGCCCTGAGTTTTGGCCGCGACATGCTCAACACCAGGGTGGCTTCTATGGAAGACATCATTAACAATACTTCCATTCCGGTATTATCCGAAATCGGGCATAACAATGCCAACCAAACGGTGGCCGTTACCATCAATTCAAGACAACTGATCGCAGAGCAATTCCGTTCTCTCCGTACAAATTTACAGTACCTGATCCCCAACAAAAACGAAAAAACGATCCTCATTACTTCCAGTATGAGTGGTGAAGGCAAATCGTTTCTATCGATCAACCTGGCGGTAACACTGGCTATAGCGAATAAAAAAGTAATCCTGCTGGAACTTGATCTACGCAAGCCCAAGATCTCCGAAAATCTCGGATTGCAAAAGAATGGCTTTACCAACTTTATCATTTCCGAAGGTATGGACTGGCGCAACCTGGTGCAGAAAGGCAGCGACAATGCCAACTTTGATGTACTTGCCTCCGGGCCTCTTCCTCCCAACCCTACCGAGTTACTCATGCTGCCCAAGATGACGCAACTGATGGAGGAACTCAAAGAGACGTATGACTATATCATCATCGATTCGCCACCTGCCGGTATGGTAACAGATGCAGAGATCATGGCCACCTATGCGAACCTTACGATCTATATGGTAAGGCACCATTACACTTTCAGACATCAGATCAAACTGATTGAAAAGCTGCATCACAAGCAAACCTTACCCCGCATCAATATTGTCGTCAATGATGTTGCCATACAGAAGGGCCGGTACGGCTATGGGTATGGTTACGGATATGGCAATTATCATGCAGAACAAAAATAGGAACAGGCATGCAGATCAGCCGGCTATATATCAATCATAAACATTCCATCAGGAACCTGTCGCTGTATTTCACAGCCAACATCATACAGGTTGTGATTGGCCTGTTACTCAATCCGCTGCTGTCTTCGCATCTTTCGGCTGAAGATTTCGCCTTAATTGGGTACTACGACTCCTTCAACCTCTTCATACTTCCTTTCCTGAGCCTGTCCCTATCGTCCTATTATGCAAAGAATTATTTCACCTGGGATGAGGGAAAAAGGAAAGAGGCACTCAATTCCCTGGTATTGTTTCAGGGCCTGATAGGACTGGTCTCCACCACGCTCTTACTGGTATCGTTGAAGATCTATTTTACGGTACAGCACATCGCCTTTGATTTCTTTCCGTTTGCGCTGCTTTCGTTCGGAAAAGTGTATTTGCAATGCATCTTTTCTTTCTACTTTATGCAATTGCGCCTGGAAAAAAAAGCGAAGGCTTTTTTTAATGTCAACGTGCTCTACAACCTGCTGAATGTGGTGTTTGTTTTACTGCTGGTGGTCGCGATCAAAGGGGCAGCCACCGGTCGCATGGCGGGACTGTTCATTGTAAACCTGGGGCTCGGCATATATGCCTTCCGGAAACAGGTAGGCAAGGCTACCATCAATTTCAGCATCACCAAAGACGCTTTGCGTTTTTGCTGGCCCCTGATGCTGTCTGCCCTGCTCACCTACTTTTTCTCCGGCTTCGATACTTTACTCCTTGAGAGGGTGGACGATATGTACAGTCTGGGTTTGTACAGTGTGGCAGTAAAGATCGCCTCTTATTTCCTGCTGTTCTCCACCTCGATCGATTCTACTTTCGAACCTGACTTTTACCGCCATATATCCAACAACAACCGGAAAGGACTATTAAAGGTCATTTTAACTACCAATGTGCTGAAAATTGCGCCGGTATTGGTCTTCCTGGTAGCTGCAGAATTGGTGATGGGTATACTCACCAATTACCGGTATGTGGATGCTACCGGATTTGCCAGGATCATGGTATTTGCAAGCATTACACGATCGATCAGTTTTACTTTATCCATGACGATTGTCGCTTGCGGCTATTCAAGACTATCTCTTGTGGAAAAACTGTCCGGTTCAGTACTGGTCGTCATTATGTATGTTTTACTGATCGATCGCTATGGATTTACCGGTGCTGCCTGGGGGCAGGTATTATCCTATGCGATCATGAGCATTATCAGCCTGGGATTTCTTGCCTGGCTGTACTGGAACAAAAAAATATTTCAACCTGTACATAAACCCTCTTTATAACCCATGGTGCAGCATCCGGAAGCGCCGGTTTTACTGGTAACTTTTAACCGGCCAGATTATTCAAAACAGGTATTGGAGCAGATCAGGAAGGCCCGGGTGTCTAAGCTCTACGTATTCAACGACGGTCCCCGGGAAGGCAACGCTACCGATGCTGAAGCAAGGACGGCTATTCAACAACTGCTGAAAGAAATTGACTGGCCCTGCAGCCTGCAGACGTTCTTTCCTGAGAAAAATATGGGATGTGCGGCCGGCGTTTCATCTGCTATAGGATGGATCTTCAGCCATGAAGATCGTGCCATCATCCTGGAAGACGATACGGTTCCAACCCAGGGGTTTTTCCAGTACTGCGGGGAAATGCTAGACCGTTACCTGCATGACACTCGGGTATGGATGGTAAGCGGCAACAATTACAACGAAGAATATCAATTGCCATCCAGCTACACCTTTTCCAGGAGTGCCATTCACATATGGGGCTGGGCTACCTGGAGGCGTTGCTGGCAACATTACGATATATCGCTGGAAGCTTGGCCACTATTCGCCCATGCAGGAGGCTTCAATAACTTGTTTGGCTCCAGAGCCGTGATAGATTTCTGGACTAAAAGGTACCAACAATTGTATGCAGAAAAAGACACGGTAACCAGAAGGACCTGGGATTACCAATACGTGTTGTCACTGCTGACCAATGGCGGCCTGTGTATTGTACCAGCTAAAAACCTGGTCACCAATATCGGCCATACCGGGACCCATACTGCAGGTGTTCATTCTTCTCATAACCTGCCGGTGGATGAAAACTTTAAGGTAACCAGCCATCCCGGGTTCATTGTTCCCAACGCAGGATATGACAGTCACCATGTGAAGCATTTCTGGAACAGGAAAAAAGCCTTTACCACCAGGATCAACAACAAAATCAGAAAACTAATTAGCAGGTAACCCCGGAATATCCGAAACGATGAAAGTGCTTTGGTTTACAAATACCCCTTGTTCTGCTGCAGAAAAACTACAGATAAAAAGTCATGGCGGAGGCTGGCTAAAGGCCCTCGAGCAGGAACTTGGTAAATATCCCGAGATCGACTTGCATGTTTGCTTTTACAGCGCGCTCCCCTACGAACCATTCAGGTATGGCAACACTCATTTCATACCGGTTCAACGTGCCAACAGGGCTTCCAAACTGCAAAGGCTATTGCAACGTATAACTGACAAGAACCATGATGCGGCGGAGATACCTCAATTGTTACAGGTAATCAATCAGGTTAATCCCGAAGTCATCCATATTCATGGTACCGAAGAGAATTTCGGACTGATCCAACAACATACCAATACGCCGGCGATTTTATCCATCCAGGGAATACTATCTCCCCTGAGTGAGAAATTCTTTGCAGGCATTCCTGCCTGGGACGCATTCCGCAAAGAGAGCCTGAAAGCAAAACTATCTTTCAAATCGGCCGGAAGGTTGCACAAGACACTTCGTCGCAATGCACGCAGGGAACAACAAATACTTCAACAATGCCGGCATGTGATCGGACGCACCGGGTGGGATAAGCAGGTATCCCGTGTAATGTCTCCCGGAAGTTCGTACCACGTTAACAATGAAGCATTGCGCGAGACCTTCTATGAAGCCCGCTGGCAGAAACAAACAGTGGGAACAACTTTGCGACTCGTAACAGTAGCCAGCGATGCGATATACAAAGGGTTCGAGACGATCGTAAAAGCAGCCCGATTGCTAAAAGCATATCCAGGACTTAGCTTTGAATGGACGATTGCCGGCTTACACAATGCCAGTGAAATCGTTCGTACCACTCAAAAATGGCTAAAAGCGGATGCCGCTCAACTGAATATTAAGCTGGTTGGAGGACTTAACGAGCAACAGATCGCCACATTACTGCAGGAGTCGGACATCTATTGCCAGGTAAGTCATATTGAAAACAGCCCCAATAGCCTTTGTGAAGCCATGTTAATGGGGATGCCGGTGATCGCCAGTTATGCAGGCGGCACTTCTTCCCTGCTTGAAAATGAAAAGGAGGGACTATTGGTTCAAAACGGAGATGCTCACGCGTTAGCCGGCGCTATCCTCCAAATGCGCAGTCATTTTGAGGAAGCGGTAACCATGGGCAAAAACGCCAGGTTACGGGCTGTAAAAAGACACGACAAGGCCTCCATCACACTTGACCTCATTGACATTTATAAAACAGTGATCAACCTTCGGGCTTCATGAAGCAGGTACCGGCCATAGCAGCGTTCGACTTCGTGGATGTGAAAACCATCCTCCGCTACCTGTGTATATTTGCCGTGATACTCGCCGGAGGTTTTGTGGCCGGAGAAGTATTTGCATTGCTGGTTGTGGGAGTAATTCTATTTTACATGGCCAGCAAGCGGCTGTTCAAGACTATCGAATGGTGGCTGCTTTGGCTCTTTTGTTTCGGCTTTTACCAGGGGCAATTGTACATTAAAACAGAAGCCATCAGCAAGTATGTGGCAAAACCCACCTTTTTGCTGTTCCTGGTATTCGTAGTATTCTTTTACCATATCCCCCGGCAGATCAAGCTTTCCCGATACATCATCAGCTGGATTGCATTTCTAACGCTTGCCTTATTAAGTCTGCTTTATCATGGACAGTCGCCATTTGTATTGATCACTGCCAGCGCTTTCTTTCTCGTTTATATTGTGCAACGAGGTAGTACCATCACCCGGGAACATTGCTTCCAGTTGTTCAATTTGTTTACAGCAGCCATGATCCTTCAAACCTCTATGTGCATTTTACAAGTGGCACAGATCATTCCTCCTTCATCCAGTATGATGGACGATGGATCTGGCGGGCAATTCGAATGGGTGGCGGGTCTGGATGACGTCGCCTGCGGCACATTTGGTCCTGTCTCCGGTCATATCGTTTCGTGGTTTGCGTCGCTTATGGCGCTGTTCTTAATACTGGCCTGGACAGTTAACCGGCAGTCCAAGTACCTGGTACTGGCAGGCATCTCTCTGTTACAATTTGCCACCATCGATTCCAAAACCATCATGGGCGTAATGATCCTCATGATGCTCTATACTTTCTATTTCCTAACCAAACACAAGGCACAGTTTCGTCTGCCGGCCCGCAGGCTAACCTCTTTTGCCATATCGGGGGGAGTTATGGCCTTCTGCCTTTTTATCGGGTGGCAGTACTATTATGAGTACCAGAACAGGGAAGGCGGAGCCCTCAACCGAAGTAACTTCAATGAGGTATACGAGTCGGAAATCAAAAAGTCGCAGGAGCTCGTACTGGAAAACATCGGCGACTGGGGTAAGATCAAAGGATTTTCGTATGTATTTACCGACTTTATCGAAAGCGATCCATTCGAAGTTTTCTGGGGTTACAGTCTGCAGGGATACAATTTTAACGGCAAAATGAGTTATATCGAAAGCAAAGACACTCCTTTGATGCAGTTGAACAACTTCACAAAAAGCCGATCTACGTTCATTGTGCAGTTTGCCCAAAGCGGCCTGCTGGGATTCTTTGTCTTCCTGCTGGCCCTTTTCCTTTGGTACAAGTTCAATGTCAGGTCGGAACCTGTTAATTCGATAGATATGATGAGGATCGCGTTGGTGAAGATCTTTTTACCCTTTACTATGGTGGCTGCGTTCGTATACAATATTACACTTACCAGCGTTACTTTAATCTGCTTCTCCGCCCTTGTTTCGCTTTTGAAACATTACTCGGATTATATAGAACAACAAAAACGAGAACTTAATAATCCTGCATTATGAAGTTTAGAAGCATAGCGCATACCGCTTATACGATATCAGTAAAATGGCAGGAACAATGGGGCAAGCTAAACAGGTTGAGAGCAGCCTGGTGGGGAGTGGAATTGGGAACCAGTAGTCACTTCATCGGCCGGTGTTTTTTTAAGAAGTACCCAGGAACCAATATCGCCATCGGAAAAGACTGCACTTTTCTGTCCAAAGCAGCTTCTAACCTGATTGGCATCAATAGACCCTGCATACTCTCTACCCATCAGTCCGACTATCAGGCTACTATCAAAATAGGAAACCAATGTGGATTTAGCGGTACAGTTATCGGGGCATTCCGCTCGATCAGCATTGGAAATCATGTTCGATGCGGAGCCAATACCCTGATCACAGACGCAGATTGGCACCTCGACGACCCGCGAAGCGGGGAACCAGCGCCAATTGTTATAGGAGACAATGTATGGCTCGGCGTAAACTGTACAGTGATGAAAGGCGTAACCATCGGTGCAAATACTGTGATCGGAGCCAATAGCGTGGTAACTAAAAGTATCCCGGCCAACGTTATAGCAGCAGGCAATCCCTGCCGGGTAATTCGTGAGCTGCCTGTTGGCAAAAACGCCGTTCCGTTTACCGCCCAACAACCTTAAAAACATGGACAAGAACATCATATTTCTCGGAGCAACAGATAACTATCCGCTCAAATTTACAGCCACCAATTCCAAGAATGAGTTGGTTGCGAGGGGACTATTACCCTATGCCGATCGAATTACTTTTATCAATTCTCCACTAGGCCTCAATGGCACGACCCCCAATGGCGCACTGACTGGTGATAAACTTGGATGTGCTTATCATGTATTTCCCAAAAGCCGCGGTTTCAGTTTGTTCAGAAACCTTAAATCAGTATTCAGACTGATGAAAGAAAAGCGGATCGAAAAAGGGCAAAACATCCTGATCATGGAGCATAGCTATGTACCATTGTATATGCTCTACACCTTATTTGCAAAGAGATTGGGCTATAAAACGGCAGTTTTCATTACAGAGTGGCATATGTATTTCGAGAATGTTCCGGTACATAAAAAAATAGACTACGCCCTGTTCGATTATACATTTGGTTATTTCACGCATGGCATTATGCCCATCAGCCAGCTCCTGGAGCAAAAGCTTGCTCACTTCAAAAAGCCTATGCTCAAGGTACCCGTACTGGCCGATTTCGACATGCTGACCCCTCTACCCTATACACCAGCAACCAGCAATTCGGAATACTTCATGTACTGTGGTACCCTTGGCTATTTTTCAGTGATCGTATTCATCATCAAAAGCTATGCCCTGTTTGTAAAAAAAGGACATCAGCAAAAATTAAAGCTCGTACTAAATGGCAGCGCCGAAAGAATGCAGCAGGTGGAAGCTATGATCAGGGACGAGGGCATCACACAGCAGGTAATCATTGAACAGAAACTGCCGTTTGCCAAATTGCTTGAAGGCTATCAGCATGCGCTGGCACTACTGATCCCGCTGCGTCCAGACCGGCAGGATAAAGCAAGATTTTCACACAAGATCGGCGAATACTTATCCAGCGGACGCCCCATTGTAACCGGACGTGTGGGAGAAATCAGCCACTATTTCGAACATCGAAAGAACGCATTTATTGCAGACGACTATACACCTGAAGCCTATGCGACTTTATTGAGCATGATCGCCAACGACCGTGACCTTGCCAATGAAGTTGGCCGCGCAGGCAGGGAACTAGGCGAAAACAGCTTTGGCTACCAGCAGCATGGTCAAAAAATAGCAGCCTTTTTCAGCAACCTTTAATCAAGCCTATAATCATTTAACAGTATCAAGATGAAAATACTTATGACTGGCCCCAATAACGATCCAGCCAAATCCCTGGGTGGCATTGTTACCGTGATCAACATGATACTGAACAACAAATCGCATCCTACCGATTTTTTTGACCGGGATCTTGGTTCTAGTGGGAAACTGAAAACCTGGTGGAGAAAAGTCAATCAATTCCGCCAATCCATTTCAAAAGAACGGTACGATCTCATTCACTTCCACTTTTCGTTTGATAAAAAATCTGTGGTCCGTGAATTTATTTATCTATACCTGGCAAAGAAAAAAGGCATCCCATTTATAGTCCATTTCCATGGCGGGAGCCTTGCTTATCAGAAGAGTCATTCCTGGATGGTGGGATGGCTGCTCGCCGCGGCAAACCAACTCATCGTATTGAATGAAGACGAAAAAGAATCCATCCAACGCCTTTACCAGGTAGCACCGGAAAAGGTATTGATCCTGCGCAATTGTATTGACTTCGGGGAAATACCTTCCTTTACCAGGGCTGACTCCGCTGCCTATAACAGGATCATCTATTTCGGTCGTCTTCACATGCCCAAAGGCCTGAAAGAGATTGTGGAAGCCCTCAAGATCCTGAAGGCAAAGCAAATCCCTTTTAAAATGGAAGTATATGGATCGGGGCCGGATGAAGCCTGGTTCCTGGATGCGTTGAAAGAACATGTGGGTGACGCATTTGAATACAAGGGCGTTGTTTGGGGCAAAGAGAAATGGCATTCGTTAAACAACTCCGACATATTCCTGCTCCCATCACATGGTGAAGGTATGCCGATGGCTCTTCTGGAGGCCATGGCATTGGGGAAAACGGTCGTAGTGTCTGATGTGGACGCCTTTAAGAAGGTAGTGATCGACAAGGAGAATGGATTTCTCGCCCGCCAGCGTTCTGCAGACGATCTCGCCCGTTCCCTGGAATTGGTTTTACTAAATCCAGCCGATCAACAGGAGGTTGGCAAGAAAGCCAAACAAACCATAGAAAAAGAGTATTCTTCCGATTATTACATAAAATCACTGGGATCTGTATACAATAGTTTACTCGCTAATGCGATAAGTTAATATGGGTATTTTTAAGAAGTTATATCAACTGCTGTTCCTGCCTTTGAATTTGTTTAAGCTGTGGTTCTTCAAAGTGAAGCATAGCGAGGTTACTATATTCGGGCCACTACTTATCCTCAACAAAGGCACTATGGTATTGGGCGATCGCGCCAGGATCAATTCAGGGAAATACAAGAATCCTATCGGTGGCGACACTCGCAGCTCGATCGTGGTCAAAAAGAACGCCTCTCTGATCATAGGCGCCAATTTGCGCATGAGCAATTCTGCGATCTATTGTGCCCAATCGATCACGATAGGAAATAACGTAATGATCGGAGGTAGTTGCAAGATCTGGGACTCGGATTTTCACCCCATCGATCCTGATATCCGATTGGCAACCCCCAACGAAGGATATAAAACGGCCCCCATACAGATAGGCAATAACGTATTTGTTGGTGGTGCTTCCATTATTCTGAAGGGCACTGTAATTGGAGAAAACTCGGTCATAGGCGCAGGCAGTGTCGTGACAGGAAATATTCCGGCAAACGAGATCTGGGGAGGCAATCCTGCCCGCTTCATAAAAAAATTAAAATAGGATGTACAAAAGACGGTTTGACTTCTTAGGGGTCGGGATTTCAATCATCAATCAGCCAATGGCTCTGCAGGCAGTGAAAGACTATGACTTTTCAGCCCCAGCCTATATCTGTTTTCCGGATACCTCGGTAGTAAAAGAAGCCTATAAAGATCCATTTCTGATACAAGTATTGAATAATTCCTACCTGACTATGCCGGATGGGAAACCTTCCCAACTGGTTGCCAGGTTGAGAGGCCATAAGCATGTCAGTACCGTATCGGGTTTTCATTTGTGCAAGAGCCTCCTCGATTCAGAACTCACCCATTACTTTTATGGAGGCAGTGACGAAACGATCGCCATCATGAAGCAAAAGCTGCAGGATCAATTCCCGAAGGCCAGGATACTGGGCTTCAAATCGCCTCCCTTTGTGAGCACCGGAGAGATTGCCAATAGTCAGCAGATTAAATCAGACATGGAAGAGATCCGTTCATTAAATCCAAATCTGGTATGGATCGGGATCAGCAGTCCTAAACAGGATTATGTGATGCATCACTTTTACCGTTTGCTTCCGCATAGTGTTATGCTTGGCGTTGGTGGAGTTTTTCTGTACATGGCAGATGAATCATTGAGAAGCCCCGAATGGGTTAAGAAAATCGGGATGCGTTGGGCTTACCGGCTTCTGAAAGAGCCCCGTCGTTTATGGCCAAAGTATTATGAGACATTCAGGTTCCTTTTCCAGAACAAGACATTCTTTCTCAAACTGATCTTCCGGAAGAAACAGGCAACCGCGGGATAATTACCGCTTCGGTTTAAATAAAAAAACATGCACCAGATGCATGTTTTTTTATTTATCTACAGTAAAAAAGATTTATTACATTGATCCTTATTCGGAATTGCTTCTTCCAAAGTGCAGGTTATAGGCAACCATAATGCCAGCCACTGATATCCTCGCCATCGAAGGATTTGCGGTCGTAGTATAATAAAAAGCAGAAAAGTCAACTTTGCCATTCAGTGAGTAACCAACAGCTGGCATGTAACAAAAAGAGTTATAATCGGTACCAACAAATGCCCAGCCTATCTGTGGCTCCATATAAAAATAACTATAGCTTTCTTCTTGTCTGAAATCGTAACGGTATCCCATCATACCCGAAAGTATATCACGTTCCTTCAAACCTTTTCCCTGGAATTTCCCGTTGATGCTGATGGCATTCATTGACACTGTACAATAATCGCTGGTACCAAGTGGCAGCGCAATTTTCCCAACGCCGCCAGCAGCCCATCCATAGGCTTTTATCTCTTTGTTGAGTGGCATACCAAACTGTCCGCTTAAACTTATAAAGGGTCCATCACTCCACTGGGAAAAACCTGGCAAGGAAAATAGCAGCAAGAAGAATACCCCGGCATGCCGGGCATAGGCAACTGGTTTCATAAATAGGTACGAATTAGGATTGAATTATGGGTTATAAACAACAGCTCAAGATACTGCGCACCTATAGTAAACGCAATAGGCATATACTTATTTTATGAAATTAATTACCCCACGCCCCTGCATTTCTTCCCATATCTGGAATAGACAAATGTGAATATTAAAATCTAATGAATGAACACAAATCAGGCCAGACATTGCGTTATAATATGGAATCAAATATCCCAATATCCTAAAGATGAACGGCATGTCGTCTGGCAAAATATACTTTCCCGGTCTCAATGGCATTCGATGCATAGCAGTTGCCATTGTGATCTTCTTCCATATCAATCACTACCTTACGGCTTTCAACCTCACACCATTTCAATATTTTGAAGCAAGAGATGAGATGTCCCGCAACGGTGTGCTGCTCTTTTTCGTATTGAGCGGATACCTGATCACGTATTTATTATTGAAAGAGAAGGAAGTATATGCCTCCATCGACCTTAAGAAATTCTATATCCGTCGTATTCTCCGGATCTGGCCCATTTACTATACGATCATAATCCTGACTGTATTATTGTTATCGTTCCAGTCTTTATATCCTTTACTGGAAGCAGAAGGCCATTCTGCCTGGCATAATATAAAGACCATCATTCTGTATTCATTCTTTTTACCCAATTTTGGTATCATACTGCAATATTCCCTGACTACTATCGCACCTTTGTGGTCGGTAGGTATTGAAGAACAATTCTACGTAACATGGCCTATATTAATTAAGAAATCCAGGTTGATACTCCGTTCAATGATCTGGTTTCTGGTGGGCTATATGGCACTGAAAGGGGGCGCCTATCTATATGCCGAAATAACCGGCAAGAATAGAATGTTTGATATGCTCAACCTATTTTCCTTCGACAGTCTTTGCCTCGGTGGAATAACAGCCTACCTTTATTTTAAACAACACAGGATCTTACAGATCTTATACAACCGCTACCTGCAGGCCGCAAGCTGGCTGCTTTTAATTGCATCATTAATATTGGGGCCCTTGCAGCTTACCCACGTATATGATAAAGAGCTTTATGCACTGGCATTTGCGATCATCATCCTCAATGTGAGCACCAACAAGAAGACGATCATCAATCTCGAAAACCAATTCTGCAATTTCATAGGTAAGATATCCTACGGCCTGTATATCTACCATATGATCATACTGTGTTTATTATCGTTGGTCATGAAAGATTGGACTGTTGACAACAAAGCGCTTCACTACATTATCATTTTCTTGTCTGTCATTAGTTTATCCGTACTGGTATCCCATTTGTCGTATAAATACTTTGAGTCAAGGTTCTTAACCATTAAAACACGTTTCATGAAAATAAAAAGCAGCAACCAGCAGGAAGAAGAGGCAGACACTGCACCGTCGCAACAGCCCAGGCACGCGAATACGGCAACAGCATAGTCAACACTATGTTTACAACAATTCCACACAGGGTAAAACCCTGTAAAGAACTTTTTAATAGTTATTTGTAGTTACATACAATAATATACGAATAGCAGCTTTTGTTAATTGATAATATTTTTGTTCAATTACTATTAGATGCGACATATAACTGATAGTTTTACGTTATTAATGCAACCGTAGGAAAACTATTGTTACGGCACCGTGATCCTTTTATTCTAATGAAAACTTAACCCATATCCTCTATGATTCGTTCAGACAGGCGGCTTACATTATTATATGGAGCCGGAGACTTTCTAACACTGGGAGGTTGTTTCGCAGGAATAAACCAGTTCTATGGCACCGGGATGAGTAATCAGAATTATCTGTACCTCATCACCTTGCTTTTTACCTGGATCTTCCTTACCTCCAAGAATAAAGTCTATTTTCTGCACCTGCACAATGGACTAAAATACAGGTTCAAAAATCATTTGAAGACGCATTTCGAAATGATAGCAGTGTTGTCACTGTTGTACCTGGTGCTGGGGATCCCGCAAGGCTATATTAAATCACAGTTCATAGTATTTCTGCTTGGCTTTCCTGCCGTGAACATGATCGTCAATTATTTATTGTTTACGATCGTGCGCGCCATGCGCATCAACGGCCGCAACGTGCGCAAAGCATTGGTGATCGGCGCTGGCCGTGTAGGCGCACATATCGACAACTATTTCCGTCATAATCCTGACTTCGGTTACCGGATCATCGGATTTCTGGATGACAATCCCGATGAATCGGAATTGCATTACCAGATCATTGGCCGCATCCAGGATATGGACAATATTCTAAAGGCAAAGAAGGTAGATGAAGTGATCGTTGCCCTCCCCACCCACCTGGATGAAAAGATCCAGTTCGTGATGGACAGGGCCGACTATCATGGCATACGCGTTAGGTTGGTACCTGACTACTTCCGCCTGCTTGGCAGGAATTACAAGACCACCAGTTTTGGAGATATGCCCATCATCAATATTCGCGAAATATCGCTCGACCGCTACCGGATGGCATCGTTGAAGCGAATATGTGATGTGATCTTTTCCACCATGGTACTGATCATGCTGGCACCGCTGTTCCTCGTGCTCGCCCTATTGATCAAGTGGGAATCTGCCGGCCCTGTATTTTATTGCCCTATCCGTTTAGGACAGGGAGGCCGCCAGTTCAAAGTATATAAGTTCAGAAGTATGCACACGAACGATGCAGCAGTAGCCGGTAAGGCATCTACTACAAAAGATGATCCCCGCGTTACCAGGATCGGTCGCTTCATTCGCAAATACAGTCTTGACGAGTTACCCCAATTCATCAACGTACTGATCGGCGATATGAGCGTGGTGGGCCCCCGCCCCCATCGTATCTACCTCAATGAGGTGATGCAGCGCGAGGTCGATAATTATATGATCCGCCATTACCTCAAACCCGGCATTACCGGCTGGGCACAGGTGAACGGATGGAGAGGACCTACCGATACCGAGGAGCAGCGCAACAACCGTACAGCCCACGACCTTTGGTATGTGGAGAATTGGACACCTTTGCTCGACATCAAGATCATTTTTCTCACGGTATTCAGTGAGAAGACCCATAAAACAGCTTTTTAACCCCCTGACCCTTCCTCAAGAGGGTAGGCTCCCCCAAAAGGATCCTACCCTTTTGCTATTGATACAAACGCCCAATAAACACCTGCTTGTCAAAACCACCGACCGGCAGGCCCGGAGACTATACCCGCAAGGACTTCTGCAACCGCTTGCCGGAGCGGCCATTTTCTGCTGCAAGGCAGGGTGGCCAAGGCCCTTGAAAAGACGACTCCATCGTTGATAATCAACATTTTTTCAACCGTAGGGCCTTTAACCGGCGTAATCCCGTAACTTCGCTCAATTTTTTGAACAATGGTGTTGCTTATTCAACAGGCTTACATTACAGATCCATCCTCCCCTTTTCATGAATCCAGGCAGGATATACTTATTGAATCCGGTATTATTAAAGATATTCAACCCCGCATCGATGCCCGGGCCGACCAGGTGATCGACGGCAAAGGGCTTCATGGGTCACCCGGCTGGGTCGACATTTTTGCCCAGTTTGCCGATCCGGGTTATGAATACAAGGAAACCCTCGAAACGGGTGCCGCTGCTGCTGCTGCCGGTGGTTATACCGATGTATTCGTGGTACCCAATACCAAGCCGGTCATCGACAATAAACCCCAGACAGAATACATCCGGCACAAATCAAAAGGACTGCCCGTAAATATATACCCGATCGGCGCGGTGTCGAAAGGCGCTGAAGGAAAGGACCTGGCCGAAATGTATGATATGCGTGCCAGCGGTGCGATCGCTTTCAGCGATGGTCTGCATCCCATTCAAAGTGCAGGGCTACTGATGAAGGCCCTTCAATATGTGAAAGCCTTTGACGGCGTCATCATACAAATACCCGACGACAAAACAGTGGGCGCCAACGGGCTCATGCACGAGGGCATCGTTTCTACCCGGCTCGGACTGCCCGGCAAACCCATGATGGCGGAAGAATTACTGGTAGCCAGGGATATTAAGCTGGTCCGTTATACGGAATCCAAACTTCATTTTACAGGTGTCACCTCTCCCCGTTCGCTCGAATACATCAGGCGGGCGAAGGAAGCCGGGCTTGCAGTAACCTGCTCCGTTACCCCGTATCACCTGTTCTTTACCGATGCCGACCTGCAGGAGTACGATACCAACCTGAAGGTTTATCCCCCGCTGCGCACAGCCACAGAAGTGAGTGCGCTCAAGAAGGCCATCCTCGACGGTACCATCGATTGCATCGCCTCTCATCACCAGCCTCATGAGTTCGATAGCAAGGTGCTGGAGTTCGAGTATGCGAAGAACGGAATGTCGGGCCTCGAAACAACTTACGCTGCCTTGCGCACGGCCATGCCCGAAGTACCTGAAAGCAAATGGGTGGAATTGCTCAGCATCAATCCCCGTAAAATATTCGGACTGGAACCGGCTTCCCTGCAAAAGGGAGCGAAAGCATCCATCACCTTGTTCGAGCCGGATGCGTCGGCAACCATTGACGCGAAACAGTTCAAATCCAAATCGAACAACTCGGCCTTTAACGGGAAAACACTTACCGGTAAAGTAAGAGGTATTGTGAATGGTGTACATACATCGATAACCCCATAATTACCCTCATGGAAAAGAAGACGACTTCTGCGGTAACTGCTGGGCTTATCACTGCCGCTACTTTGATCGTATTGGCGCTGCTTCTGTATTTTACTAAGCAGCATGGAGAAAAGTGGGGACAATATGCAGGTCTCACGATCTACATGGTCTCCATCGTGATCGGAATATCCATACATGCAAAGCAAACCGGTCATAGCGCGAGCTTCGGCATATTGTTCAGTTATGGTTTCAGGATGGTTGCAGTAGTGATCTCTATGATGGTCCTGTATACAATAGCATCGGTTTATTTGTTCCCTGAAGTGAAAAGCGAATTCCTGGAGTTCAACCGCGCCGCTGCATTGAAACTGCAGGATAAGACACCTGCGCAGATTGATGAAGACATCAGGATGCTCAGCAAGAATTATATGATTCTGATCATCATGGGGCAGCTTTTTTATTATATGGTACTTGGCGCCATTGCCGCCGTGACAGGATCCATTATCGCGAAAAAATCAGCACCCCAAAATCAATAACCAGGTATGGATGTATCTATCGTAGTACCATTACTGAATGAAGAAGAGTCCCTTCCGGAACTTTGTGCCTGGATCGACCGGGTAGCGAAAGCAGAAAACCTTTCCTACGAGGTGATCCTGGTAGACGATGGAAGTACCGATAACTCCTGGGAAGTGATCGAATCCCTGCGCGCGGACAACTGCTCTATCAAAGGCATCCGCTTTCAACGGAACTATGGCAAATCGGCGGCGCTTAACGAAGGCTTTAAAGCAGCACTGGGCGATGTGGTGATCACCATGGATGCCGACCTGCAGGACAGCCCCGATGAAATTCCGGAATTGCGCCGGCTGATTGTGGAGGATGGGTATGATATGATCAGCGGATGGAAGAAAGTGCGTTATGACAATACCCTCACCAAAAACATTCCCTCCAAGTTCTTCAACTGGAGTACCCGGCGCATTTCTAAAATAGAGTTGCACGATTTCAACTGCGGTCTTAAATCC
Source organism: Paraflavitalea sp. CAU 1676 (assembly GCF_029223285.1). Classification (GTDB taxonomy): domain Bacteria; phylum Bacteroidota; class Bacteroidia; order Chitinophagales; family Chitinophagaceae; genus Paraflavitalea. The sequence goes on from NZ_JARHUJ010000003.1 coordinate 784,812, forward strand.
TACAAGCGGAAAGTGGTCAAGAGCATTGAAGTGTATGGTGAAATGCACCGCTATATTCCTGTACTGGCCAAATGGGCAGGTTTCAGAAAGATCGGCGAGAAGGTAGTGGAACACCGCAAACGTAAATATGGTACAACTAAGTTTGGCTGGGAGCGCTTTGTGAACGGCTTCCTCGACCTTACGTCCATCATGTTTGTGAGCAAATATGGCAAAAGGCCCATGCACTTCTTCGGCCTCATTGGTACCATCAGCTTTCTCATTGGCCTGGCCATGATCATGGTGCTGGTGATCGGCAAATTTGTCGATCCCGCCAAGGCACTTACCAACAGGCCGCCGTTCTACATATCGTTAACGGCCATGGTTATCGGCACTCAATTGTTCATGGCGGGCTTCCTCGGCGAACTCATCGCACGCAATGCCCCCCACCGGAACAATTACCTCATCGAGCAGAAAATCGGTATTGAATAATACCTTCCATGGAAAAGAAAAAGATCGTTATCATCGGCCCGGGCCATCCACTGCGTGGAGGCATCGCCACCTTTAACCAACGTTTGTGCCGTCAATTCATCGATGAGGGTCACGAATGCTGCATCTATTCTTTTTCCCTGCAATACCCTTCTTTTTTATTTCCGGGCACTACTCAATATTCGTCCGAGCCACCACCGCCGGGCATCGAGATCTATTCGGTCATCAATTCAGTACATCCGCTCAACTGGTGGCAGGTGGGCAATGCCATCCGGCGCATCAAACCCGATATCGTATTGGTACGGTACTGGCTGCCGCTCATGGGACCCGCGTTGGGCACTATTCTGCGGCAGATCAGGAAGAATAAACATACCCGCATCATCGCGCTTACCGATAATGTAGTGCCGCATGAAAAGCGCCCCGGCGACATCCCTTTCACGCGGTATTTCCTGAAACCCTGCGATGCATTCATCGCGATGAGCGACAAGGTCATGAACGACCTGCGGCAGTTTGAACCGAACAAACCAGCCCGGCTCATCAGCCATCCACTGTATGACAACTTTGGCGCCGCCGTATCAAAGGAAGCCGCGCGCGAACGACTGGGCATCAGCCCCAACGATAAAATACTGCTGTTCTTTGGCTTCATTCGCAACTATAAAGGGCTCGATATCCTGCTCGATGCCTTGAAGCTGATCAGGGAAAAGAAACAGGCTGCCCTGGCTGCGGGAGCAGCCGTCTCCGGAACAGACAACCCGGTTAGTTCCCTGAACAACCTGAAATTACTGGTAGCCGGCGAGTTTTACGCTGATGAGAAGAGCTACCAGGAGCAGATCAAGCGCCTGGGTATCGAAGAGGACCTGATCCTGCGCACCGATTTTATTCCCGACAGCGAAGTGAAGTATTATATGTGCGCTGCCGACTGCGTGGTACAGCCTTACCGGGCTGCTACCCAAAGCGGTGTTACCCCCCTCGCCTACCATTTCGAGAAACCGATGATCGTTACCAATGTAGGCGGACTGGCCGACCTGGTACCGCACGAAAAAGTAGGACTGGTTTGTGAACCCAATCCCGCATCGCTGGCCGAAGCAATACAACACTATTTTGAGTTGGGCGAGCAGCGGTTTTTGCCTGGCCTGCGGCAGGAAAAAGAAAAGTATGGCTGGAACGTACTCACCAACGCTATCATCGACCTGGCTGGCTCCTGACCACTACGGCGCCATATTGCGGATTTATTCGCATCTTCGCAGCCCGGGAAGCAAATCCCGCGGCATCCAAAACCAGCCCTGGCGGCAGCTGCTTTTAAACAATTATCTAATATTCAGTTATCAGGATACATTATGCAAGAGAAGATACAAAGGATCATCGCTGAATCCGTTGCCGTAAAACAAAGTGTACTGGAAAATGAGGCATTGCTGAAGACCGTCAACGAGATCGTAATTGCCATGGTAGAAGGCTTACGCAACGGAAAACATATTTATTTCTGCGGCAATGGTGGCAGCGCTGCCGATGCCCAACATCTCGCCGCTGAATTCTCGGGCCGTTTCTATATCGACCGCGATGCTCTGCCCGCCGAAGCGTTGCATTGCAATACTTCTTACATGACAGCCGTTGCCAACGACTACAGTTATGATGTGATCTATGCACGCCTCATCAAAGGCATTGGCAAGCCTGGTGATTTCCTCGTAGGATTATCTACCTCTGGAAACTCGGCCAATATCGTTAAAGCCTTTGAAGTGGCCCGGGAGAAAGGTATTGTAACCGTTGGCTTCACCGGTGAAACCGGCGGCCAGATGAAACCGCTCAGTGACTACCTGGTCAACATTCCTTCAAAGAATACGCCCCGCATCCAGGAAAGCCATATGCTGCTGGGACATATCATTTGCGAACTTGTAGAAGAACAATATTTCAAAGCCTAACGCTGCCACCTATCCATAGAACACATGCTCGATCTGAAACAGGTTGATAACAGCTGGACCCTCTTCCTTGACCGTGATGGTGTCATCAACATCGAAAAGTACCAGGACTATGTGTACAACTACGATGAGTTCTTCTTTTATGAGGGCGCACTCGATGCGCTTCGCGAATTGGCCAACCGCTTTGAACGCATCATCATTACCACCAACCAAAAGGGTGTTGGCAAAGGCCTCATGACCGAGGCCGATCTGCACGAGATACACCGCCGCATGCTGGCCGATATAACTGCCGCCGGCGGGCGCATCGACAAAATATACTACTGCACAGCGCTGGAGAACGACCATCCCAGTCGCAAACCACAGCCCGGGATGGCCTTCGAAGCCGTACAGGACGATCCTTCCATCGATCTTACAAAGTCGCTCATCGTTGGCAACAACATCAGCGACATGGAATTTGGCCGCAACGCCGGCATGTTTACCGTTTTTGTACAAACAACAAGTCCCAACGAGCCATTACCCAACCCTTTGATCGATTTGGCCGTCAAAGATCTACCGGCTTTTGCAAAAGCTTTGCAATTGGCATAAAATTTAAGGGTAGCTTTAGCGTTCCTTGGTGGGTGCCGCTGTTACTTTACACGGCATTTATACTCAGTTGATTGTACTCATATTATGAATATACGGATTATCAAATATTTACGCGCCTCCGGCATTTTTCTGGCCTTGCTGGCAATGGGCATCGACCTTCATGCACAGCAGATCAGTGCCGGCGACCTCGCTATCCTGAAAAAGAAAGAAGATTCCTTACAGGCCCTTTCTGCCCGCATGGTCTTCGACTCCATACCCGCCAACCGGTTCAGGAGCGATAGCCAGTTTGTACGCACTTTCGTACGGGCCCTGGTTACTCCCAACTCTTTCTATTATCCTTTCGATTCGCTGAATATTTCGCGGCTCTATGCGCCCGACAGCAGCTTTCGCATCTTTACCTGGCAAATGAAGAAGGACGAATATGTTTACCTGCAAAAGGGAGCTATCCAGGTGCCTACCAAAGACGGCAGGCTGAAACTGTATCCCCTGTTCGACGCATCTATGTTCACCAAAAATCCGATGGACTCTGTGCGCACGGCCCGCAACTGGATCGGCGCCATCTATTACCGGATCATCCTCAAGGAATCGAACGGCAAAAAGTATTATACCCTGCTGGGCTTCGATGATTACAGCATCAACAGCAATAAGAAATGGATGGAGGTATTAACGTTCAATGCACAGGGAGAACCGGTGTTTGGCGGACCCTTCTTCTCTTACCAGAACGACTCCATCAAGAAGCCTGTGCAAAAGCGGTTCAGCATTGAATACAAAAAAGAAGCAAAGACCTTCCTCAATTATGATCCCGAACTGGATGTAATACTGGTAGACCACCTGATCTCGGAAAGCGATGAAACAGAAAGGAAGTCAACATACGTACCCGACGGCGATTATGAAGCATTCAAGTGGCAGAATGGCCAATGGGTACACATCAACAAGCTCTTCAACCAAAGCCTGAAAGACGGCGACTTCCCCAAAGAAGCATTGCTGCTCGATGATGCCGGCAAAGCCAATGAACGGCAACTGGAAGAAGCCTCGAGGAAGAATATCGAGAAGTCGAACAAGAAGCCGGCACCGGCAACACCCAAGAAAAAAGATAATTGATACGATAAGTGCTTTACAGGGGCTGACCTTCAATGGTTGGCCCTTTTTCTTTTGTAGCAGCGGTCAGCAAGGGTTGATTCGAATAGTCGGACAAACCAGCTTGAACGGTAGAAATGAGTAAGGGGGATTCCCGGCGAGTCACATCGCCCGATGCCCGGCCTTATTGCCCCAGCAATTTATTCTTGGCGCGGTTGTATTCTTCTTCTGTAAGAATTCCCTGTTGCTTTAGCTGGTGCAGTTTTTCCAGTTCCGAGGCGATATTGTGACCTGCGCCGCTACCGGCTTGCGCAGTTCCCGCAGTAGCCGTAGACTGCCATCCCATGGCCGCCGCCATTTGACGGGCCTGACTGGTGAGCTGCATATTCTTGTATTCCGATTGGGCGAGGGTAATGGTATCCTTTAATTTTTTCGGCTGGTGTACGTTGAAGTAATCGGTAGCCCCAATCTCAGCGGCGGTTTGAATTTCCACATGGCCGTAATTGAAGATGCGGCCCCAGATGTTCTGGTCGTACGATACATTGTTGATCTTATCCAGCGGACTTTCCTTTGCATAATGGTTGATGAGCCCTGTTTCATCGATCACCCGCAGGTTGGTGACCACCCATATATCCACTTTCCAATCCCAATAAGCGTATAGAAAATAAAGCACGCCCACCAGCGCAGCGATCCACCCGTAGTATTGGATGAACCCGATAAAATACGAAGCCACAAAACCAATCAGCACCAGCAAGGCAGGCACTACCAGCTTGAGCCAGCTTCTGTGGGTAACGAGCAAAACCTGTTCATCTTTTTGCAGGGGTGTACGCATGGATTATGTTTGATGGATAAATTTACAGTTTTCGTTCAATATGTACAGGGAGTTAACCCACACGTGGCATGCTGCAGGCGAAGCGCCGATCCAAGCAGGATGCGGCTACCGGTAACAGGTCTTCTTCTCCAGCATTTCTTTTACCCACCTGTTCCAGTGGTCCTGCACAGCCGGCAGGGTTCCGTGGTTGGTTTCTGTATCATACAGCCTTTGCAGCGTTTCCAGCTCCCGTTGCTTTTGAGCGTGCACCTGTTCCAGTTTCTCCTGGTGGTTCTCGCGCGTTAGTTGCAACAGCTTCAGGGTATCGGCCAGTTCGCAGACCTTGAGGGCGGTGATATCAAAATGGATCTGTTCGTGGGTGAGTATCCGCTCGTTGGTGCGGTGCCGCTTACCGAACCAGGAACGTGAGCGGTCGAAATAAGCAGAAACAATGACCTGCAATTTCATTTCGCCGTTCTCGTAATTCGTGGCATAGCGCAAGGTCATGGCGCTGGCTGTTTGGGCTGCCGCTTTACTGAGGTCATCGATGGGGCCCATAAAGTCGGTTACGGTAAGCGGTCTCGAAGGCGAATAGATAATCTTTGACGTGTCGTTGGTGGTGCGGGCTATTTCAACGGTCAACGATACCGGTGCATTCTCCGAATAGAGCCGCTTGTTCTTCCCCCACCATCCGTCAAACTCAACGAGGCTATTGGAAATATTCTGCCTGATCACATCTTCTATATGACGAAAAAGGTCGCCCATGGTTTGCACTTCACCTTTACCCCGGTAATCGGTAATGCGTTTACCGCTCACCCAAAATGCCAGGGTGACCGCCGTTTCTATTTTGGTGCGCAGGCCCGCGGGCTGCTCTGTGAGACTTAACTCGGTAATATGTATTTCCACAGGCGTTGCAGCTGCATCTTGCCTGGCATTGAGGGACACGTATTGATTGATGGCGGATGCTGCCCCGCCTTCCAAAGCCACCAGGACCGTCTTTTTACCCAACAACCCCGTTTTTACCGAGCCGATGGCGCCGGTATCTGCGCGATCATCTTTTATGCCTGTCAGCCGGTAATGCTGCAGTTGTAAAGCAGGACTTTCATTTTTGAACCGGATGAGCCGGGTGTCCTGTGCCAGCAACCCTTGAACGGCCAGCAGCAAACAGGTCAGTATTGATAAGGAGCGGTACATATTTTGGCAATATAAGCAAGATGGTGGATTTCATCAATGAAGGCAGGCCACGAAAAAGGGTGTGCCGCGATTTGCAGCACACCCTTTTCTATCTTACGTTAATACGTTTCTTAATCGTCAAGTTTCAGTACGGCCAGGAAGGCTTCCTGCGGCACTTCTACGTTACCGATCTGGCGCATCCGCTTCTTACCTTCTTTCTGCTTTTCGAGCAGTTTACGCTTACGGCTGATATCACCACCATAACATTTGGCGGTAACGTCCTTACGCATCGCAGAGATGTTTTCGCGGGCCATGATCTTGGCACCTACTGCCGCCTGGATGGCGATCTGGAACTGCTGACGTGGCACCAATTCCTTCAGCTTTTCGCAAAGCTTGCGACCGAAGTCCTGCGAACGGCCACGGTGGATCAGTGCGCTGAGGGCGTCCACTTTGTCGTTATTGAGCAGGATATCCATCTTCACGATATCGCTTTCGCGGTAACCGATAGGATGATAATCGAATGAAGCATAACCGCGCGTCTGGCTCTTCAGTTTATCGTAGAAGTCGAATACGATCTCGGTGAGCGGCATTTCGAACTGGAGCTCTACCCGGGTAGTAGTGAGGTAACTCTGGTTGATGAGGATACCACGTTTGCCAAGGCAAAGCGTCATGATATTCCCAATATATTCGGGCTTGGTGATGATCTGTGCTTTGATAAAGGGTTCTTCGATACGATCGGTCTTCACCGGATCGGGAAACTCGGTCGGGTTGTTGACGATCACCTTCTCCCCTTTCGTGGTATAGGCGATAAAACTTACGTTGGGTACCGTGGTGATCACCGTTTGATCAAATTCCCTTTCCAAACGTTCCTGGATAATTTCCATGTGCAGCATGCCGAGGAATCCGCAACGGAAACCGAAGCCAAGGGCCTGCGATGTTTCAAGTTCGAAAGTAAGAGAAGCATCATTCAACTGCAGCTTGTCCATACAATCGCGCAATTCCTCAAACTCATCCGTATTTACCGGGAAGATACCGGCGAATACCATGGGCTTCACTTCCTGGAAACCCTTGATCATTTCCTGGGTAGGATTAACCTTGGTCGTAATGGTATCACCCACCTTCACCTCTTTGGCATTTTTGATACCGGTAATGAGATACCCTACGTCGCCGGCGCCCACTTCTTTCTTTTCCGTCATCTTGAGCTTAAGGATACCCACTTCGGCAGCTTCATAATCCTGTTCGGTAGATACAAACTTGATAATATCGCCTTTGCGGATAGTGCCATTGAGAACCCGGAAATACACGATGATACCACGGAAACTATTGAATACGCTATCGAATATAAGCGCCTGTAACGGTGCTTCCGGATTGCCTTTGGGGGCAGGGATACGGTCTACGATAGCTTTGAGGATGCCCTCGATACCGATACCGGTACGGCCACTGGCCAGTAGGATGTCTTCGGGTTTGCAGCCGATCAGCTCGATGATCTGGTCCTGCACCTCTTCGATCATGGCGCCATCCATATCGATCTTGTTGATCACCGGGATGATCTCGAGGTCGTTGTCGATGGCGAGGTACAGGTTGCTGATGGTTTGTGCCTGGATACCCTGGGTAGCGTCTACCAGCAGCAGGGCGCCTTCGCAGGCGGCCAGGGCACGGCTCACTTCATAGCTGAAGTCGACGTGACCGGGCGTATCGATCAGGTTCAGGATGTACTCCTGACCGTCGGTATGCTTGTAATTGATCTGAATGGCGTGGCTCTTGATGGTGATCCCCTTTTCCCTTTCCAGATCCATATCGTCGAGTACCTGGTCCATCATTTCACGTTCGCTGATGGTATTGGTAGATTGTAATAATCTGTCTGCCAGGGTGCTCTTACCATGGTCGATATGGGCGATGATGCAAAAATTCCGGATATTCTTCATGTACGTTGCTTCCTCTGTTTAGGAGGTGCAAAAGTAGTTGATTTTAAGCAAAAAGCCCCCTCTTGCGGAGGGGACCTTTCAACATCTTACTGACGCAGGATGATTAGTTCTTATCGTATACGAAGGTATTCTTCGTTTCGCCGCGGGGAGATGTAGTCGTATTGTCGATCGACAGGCTTTTGCCGCCATCGAGCAATTTCCACACTTCTACTGTTTTGATCTCGAAGGTATTACCGTCGCGCTCGAAATTGGTGGTAGAGTTGATGGTCAATTCTTCGCCATTAGCGCCCCAGGCTGCGGTAGACACCTTTTTGGAGTTGCCGAAAACCGTGCTTTCCGATGATTTACCATCGGTAGTGATCTTTTCATTGCTGGTGCGGGTTTCGCCATTGGGACTGGTCGATGTGCGCTCGATCACGATGGCGTCACCATCGGCCGAAACCTTGATCTTGGAGGCATTCATACGGAAACGGCCTTCGCTGAGCTTGCTTTTCTTCTCGTTGAAGTTCCATTCTCCTTTAAAATCGGCATTCACGATCACCGTGGCCGCGGTGCCCAGGATGGCCATGCCGGCTACTAACAGGGCAGCAAATTTACTTTTCATATAAGCTGGTTTTGAGTGTGTTAAAAGATTGTCAAGGTAACAATTTAACCCGATGTCCTAAGCATATTATTTTCAATTATATCAAGGGGCGCCCCCCGGCAGCCGGGGGTAAAACCGCCAATACGCTGCGCCAGGCCTGAACAAAAGCACCACCAGTACCTGCCGGCACCCAGCCGGTAAGGTGTTTTACTTAGCGGCCGACCGGCGCTGGCCCTAAGCTTCCCAGGTCGGGAATACTGCCCTGCATTTGGGAACCATCAAGAGATACTGTTGATCGTAATAGCCTAATAACCAACCAATATAATTCAGGTACGCCGTTTGAAAACTCCATGCCAGATCAATTCGTACCCAATCATGCGCCCCTCCGTACCCCATCAACCCCGCCAACGCGCCCAGACCATCAGCGTGGCCTTTCCAGACGCCTTCCTCAGGAGGCGTGTATTGATCACCCTGCTGCTGCTGACGGCCTTCTACATAGCCGTTAATGCCCAGTCAGTCACGGAAGTGATCACCGATTATGGCGGCTACTGGAAAAGCGGTCAGTCGGCCATCAGCACAACCAGGCCGGACAACAGTCACAATATGCTCGCCTTTCAGTTCAACGGCACCCGCTACTCTACCGGCGTCAACGACGCCCTGCTCACTACCCGCGGCGATCATTTTACCGCCGGCGATTATAAAGCACTGCCCGTTTATCAAAGCACCGGTTCTTCGTCCGACACCAAGATCGGCCTGGGAGCATCCTACGATGGCGTAGCCAATGGCGCCAGCAACCCGCGCCCGGTTAACAGCATCAACAAGTACCTGACCGATGGCGTTAAAGGTCTTGACCTTGGCACCTGTGTGGCCAACCTGCCCGCAGGCGACCTTATGTTTGCCGTTACCAATATGCAGGCGCAGCTGGTGGGCGATGGCATTCCCGACTTGCTCATTACGCAAACAGCCGACCCTTCCGGCGCCCAGGATCGTTATGAGTTTGTAGATATCAATGGCAACCGTGTCGGTAATTCCGTAAACATCAACCTCAGCAGTTTGCCGGTAGTCGGCAACTGGACGGCCGACTTCTACGATGTAAACAGCAATCCCATGTCGCTGGCCAGCGGATTTACTCAAACCGACAGGCCTATCCGCTTATGGGCAGCCGACTTCTCCACCTTCGGCATCAACGCCACCAACATCGGCCAGATCGTTTATTTTCGTATACGCCTCAATGGTAATAGTGATGTAGCTTTTGTAGCGTATAACAACAAAACATTTAGCCTCAACTCGACCCTGCCTACCAAACTGGCTTACTTTACCGCAAAAGCGGCGGGCCAGCAGGTGAAACTGAACTGGCAATCCGTTACCGAAACGCAACTGGCCCGTTTCGCGGTAGAAGCCAGTTATGATGGCCGCCAGTTCCATACGCTCGACAGCGTAAAAGCAACCGGAAACAGCACAACACCTAACAATTACGCTTTCATCCACCGCAATGCGCCTAATGGGAAGATCTGGTACCGTTTAAAGCAGATCGATATAGATGGCCGTTATGAATACAGCGCCCTGGCCCAGGTGAATAATGTGAACGAACATTACACGGCGCTGCGTGCTTACCCCAACCCCGCCACCAACCGGGTGATCGTTAGTCATGAACCCGCTACCGGCAAGGAGCAGTGTGCCATCCACAGTATGAACGGCACTGTGATGGTGCAGGCTAAACCAGCTGCAGGAAGTGTTCAAACAACCTTTGATGTGCAGTCGCTGCCAACCGGTACTTACCTGCTGGTAATGACCAACGGGCAGGCACAAAACACCACGATGCTGCTTAAAAAATAATTATATATTGTACAAACCAACCGACGTCCCGTTTCTACGGGACGTCGTCTTTTTGATTCCAGCATTATTTTTTCGGCAGGTTTGTACATTAGCGAAGTTCTTCATCAGGACTTCAGACTTTTCCTTACATTCGCGATAAACTTAATGTGAAATGGACCTGAAAACCCTTTTTGAACAAGCAACCGAAGACAGCAAAGCATTATCCGACCGCCCCAGCAACGATACACTCTTACAATTGTATTCCTTGTACAAACAAGCTACCGAAGGGGATGTAAATGTAGATCCACCTGCGAATCCATTTGATTTTGTTTCCAAAGCAAAATTCGAAGCATGGTCGGGCCTGAAGGGTAAAACAAAAGAAACCGCTATGCAGGAATACATCAACCTCGTGGGAAAACTGAAGGGATAGGCTTACCTTTCAGCCTGCCGTAATGCTCCATGAATAAACACGGCGGCAGCGCACCGGATAAAGCACCATGAAAAGAACGTTTCTCTACCAGGTTTGGCAACACGATAAGCGGCTGTTCTTTGTATTGGCCGCCTTTTGCCTGGCTACCCTCATCACCAATTTGCTGGGCGATCAGATCTCCCCCTTTTTTGTATGGGGCATGTATTCTGAAAAAGAAGCCCCCGCTGTGCAATACACACTTTTAAGATCCACAGTCAACGACAGTCTTGTCATCGACCATAGTGCCGGCAGGCCCACGGGTACGCTGTTTTATTTGCAAACACCCCTCTCCTATTACAAGCAGATCAAAGACAACGGACATATTGATCCTACGGTGAGCCTGTTGCGATCCAAACTGGGCGAGCGCTACGAGGTCATCAAGCCATTGGAAGCCACCTTGTTCAATAACGACCGTGAGCTGGCTGCGTTTTTGCCCTGGTATAACCGCTACCTGCAATCCATTACAGGCATCCCGGTCACTTCCCTCAACATCGATGCGCTGCAGGTGCATTACAATCCGCAGCAGCAAATCATTACCGATACCACCTACCTATTCGAGCAATGGAAACAACCCTGAGCAGCAGCCCTTTCTATACCGGCAATGAACGCAGCTGGCTTTGCCGGCTTGTGTTTGCGTGGATAATCGGGTCGCTGCTGTATGGATTTTATGCGCATACCCTCACCTACCAGCTGCAGGCGCCCGTATTGAAGTATCCCTATGTAGACCTCACCTATTGGCTATTTGAAATACTGCAGGTGCCGGCATTCATCACGGGAAACGTTGTAGTGGCCATCCTGTTCGACGCTGCCTTGTTCTCCCTGGCGGTACTTTGCTTTTGCTACCCGGCGCGGCGATGGTTCATTGGCCTGTTCATGCTTCTCTATTTCATCTACTTCATCATATACAACCTGTATGGGGCTCACCACACCAATCCGAAAATAGGATGCCTGCTGATGCCCGCCGCTTTTCTCGCTATCAGCGACCGGTCGTTCAACTATCTGTGGCAGTCGCTTCGCTATTTCCTGTGTTTTGCGTTCGGCAGTGCCTTTCTGTGGAAGCTATTACGGGGCAGTTGGTGGCATGCCGACCAGGGATTGCTGATCATGAAAAAGAACCTGGCCGCTTACCTGTATTTCAATCCCGATACATCGCTGGCAGCGATTTCCCGTTGGTGCTTACAGCATCCTTCATTGGTAAATGGATTGTATATAGCAGGGGTTCTGCTGGAAGGCGTTTTTTTGATCGGCTTCTTTACGCGAAAGTATGATCGATGGCTGCTGGTGGCTGCGCTGTTATTGACCGTTGGTTTCTGGTTCATGGCCCATGCCACCTTCTTCGAGCTGCTTATTCTATGCTTTACGCTTGTCAACTTTCACCGCTTCCGTTATTTCAAGCAACTCCCTCAGCGCCCGCTTTAAATGCTCACCCGCCGCCAGGCGCTGTGCCAGTACTTCGGTATTGACGCACATTTGCTGGTATTCGGCTTCCGTTAATTGCTGCAGCCTGGCAGGTATCTCTTCAAGACTGTTGATGGTAAAACCTATCTGGTGTTCGCGAATAAAGGCAGCGGTACCGGCCTGTTCATAAACGATCGAGGGTATGCGGCTCATGATGTGTAACGATACCTTGTGGTGCGATATATACTGCATATAGTGCCCGAAACTTCCTGCAATGCGGTCGGCCTCTTCCCCATCCCATACCAGGCCAAAGGCTGCATCTATGTGAGCAGGCAGATCGTAAGGCCTGAAGACACCTTTGTAAACAACATTCGCCGGCAGGGTGATTGTATCGGGCGCAGGGAGTCCGTAGAGATGAAACACCAGTTCTCCTCCATTGGTTAGTTTGCCGAGCCGTTCCTGAAACCCGCTTTCGGCGAGGTTACCTGCATAAGCAATTACCGGCGCGAGGGCGCGTTGCCGCTTAACCGGTGTGGTCAGAAAGTCGAAGAGTTGCAGGATGGTCGTTTGGCGGCCCGGCACGTTCTCCCGGAACCAGGTCTGCATAGCATGATTGTGTACGATCACAAAAGGAAACCGGGTAAACCATTTCTTTTCCCAGGCCAGTAAGCCATGGTCGCCATACTTTAGACCGTTGATCTCATCGATGAGGCAAACGACCCTGACTTTTTTCCTGAACAGGCGCAATGAGCGCAGCAATATATAGTGCAGCCGCGCATACAGGGGGTACTGGAAGAATACAATCGCCTCTTTTTCCAGCGTAAACAACAGCCGTATGCCGTAAATGAGGCGGTATAGCTTGGCCTTTAGGGTAAAGCTATTGTTATAGGGGAAGAACAGGGCCTGCGCTCCTTCCTGCAGCAGGATACGCTCTATATCGGCCGGCCCGATGCCGCCATGATAGAACTCCTCATGCAGGTGCTCCTGTATAAAATAGATCTTTTGCTTAACCCTCATGCCGTTTTCAGTAAATGTTGAAGCCAGTCTTTCATCAGCAATGCTACTGTATTCTTCGCGATAAAGAACTGTATCGAAAAGTACAGCAACAAACATACAACGATGCCCGCACTCAGCTGCCACAAAGGTTGCGGCACCCAGCGGTTCACGGTGTATACCACGGGAAAGAACAATACACTCACCCCCACCGCCTGCAGCAGGCTTTTGCCATCGAAGCGGCGCAGGATGGCGGGGTGCAGCCTTTGTACATACATTATATTCAGGATACCCGTGATCGTTTCGGCCACCAGCAAAGAGATACAGGCGCCTGTATCGGCCCAGTAATAAGCCAACAAAGGTGTCAATACAAGAAACAGCAAGCCGGTGATCAACAGGCTGCGCAAGTAGGCCCTTTCATGGTTACCCGCCATCAACACCTGGTTGCCCAGGAAGAGGTTGAGCGATTTAATGCAGGGGAACAGCGACAGTATTTTGATATTCATCACTGCCGGCAGGAACTGCGCGCCGAACATTACCAGTACGATATCCTCCGCCATCAGGAATATACCTGCCGATAAAGGCACGGCAAAGAAGATGAGCAATTGCAGGTTACGTTTCATGACCAGGTCGGCCTCTCCGGTCCCGGCTTCGTTCATCGCTACAATGCGGGGAAAGAACACCAGCAGCGAGTCGGTGATCAATGCCGTGGAGATGCGCACTACTTTGGCCGAATAGGCATACAAGCCCACCGCCGCGGCCGTACTCACCAGGCGCAGCAACACGTTGTCGAGCAAAAGGGTTATGCTATAGGTGATACTGATATAGTAGATGAACCTGGCCTGCGCAATATGCTGCCGCCAGTTGATAGTGCGAAAGCTGATCTTCACCAGGCGGGTGAGTTGATACCAATTGAATGCAGCATTGAGGATGGCCGAACCGGCAATGATGCCATAGTACAGGAAGTAGTCGGAGGGCGCTTTGAGGAGAATAAAGATCGATACCAGGCCGAGCAGGCGGGTGAACAATGAGCGCAGGGCGATATACCTAAACGATTCCGTGCCCCGGAAGTACCATTCACAGGCAAAGGCATTCATGATCACGAACGACAGGGAGAACAATACCAGGCGCCAGTCATGGATCTTTTGCCAGCATAGAAAAACGGCCACACCGTAAATCAATAGTACAACACCGGTTGCCCGCAGGTGAAGGGCGATCAGTTCGGCTACGGTTTTGGCTAGCTGCCCGCTGTGCTGCCGCTGGCGCGATATAGCACGCGTGCCATATACCAGCAGACCCATTTCGGCGATCACCACCATATAATAAGCCAGGGAATCAATAAAGCTCACACGACCGATGCCATCGGGATCGAGCACCCGCGCAATGTAGGGAATGGAAATAAACGGGATCAGCACCTGGCTTACGGACAGGCCGAAATTATAAACCAGATTTTTCTTTAAGTTTGCCACCAGGGTGCCGTTTTATGAACCGTAGCATGAGTTACAAACATAATACTTATAGCGCAACTCCTACTCCTTAACACACTTTAATGAAAATAGGTATTTTTGAAACAGAACATTTTGAAGGCGCCTACCCGGTTATCCGTCTCTTCGATACGCCTCAAAACGAACTCTTCATTTTTACCGATAATAAGACCTATAAACGTTTTGCCGATCTCTTTGGTACTTCTACGAGCCGGTATCAATGGAAGATCCTTCAAAAAGGCGCCCTTCGCCTCTCGTTTTTCTGGAAGTTTTACCGGGCCGTCAAAAAGATAAAGCCCGATATCCTTTATATCAACACCATCAGCTCGAACCACCTGCTGTTTGCCCTCGTGATCAGGTTGGTGCGTCCCTGCCGGGTGGTGACGACCGTACATGATATCAATTGCCTGTTTCAATCCAAACCAGCCGCCAGCCTGCGCATACTGGCCCACCACCTTGGTAAGCGCCTGTTGCTGCGCTGGGTGAAGGAGTTGAATGTGGTATCGGACACCATGATCCCTTATCTCGAAACACAGACAAAGGGCACTAAGGTGATTCACAATGTACCGGGGGCGGTATTCGACAATTACCAGCATCCTGGCATTTCCTCCAACTACTTTCACCTGGTGATCCCGGGCAGTATCGACCGCAAGCGGCGCGACTACGCGCAGGTATGGGCCCTGTTGCAGGAAGCAGAAACGAGACAATTCCCTTTGTACCTTACCCTGCTGGGCGGTTACTCCGACGGCTATGGCAAAAGCATCATCAACGAAGCGCGCGAGTTTCCGACCTACTTTACACATCTCCGCTTCTATAACACGCACATCGTAGACCAGCACGAATTTGACCAGCGGCTCAATGAAGCGCATTTCATATTCATACCCTCGGTGGTCAATACGGCCATCTGTCACGACATTCCAGAGGTGTATGGCATCACCAAATCATCGGGCAATATCTTCGATGTGATCAAACATGCCAAGCCTTTCATCGCGCCGGCGACTTTGAAAATACCCGAAAAACTGTCCACCAGCGCATTTGCTTACCAATCGGTAGAAGAGATCGTCAATTATCTCGAGCGACTGCAGGCACAAAGGAGCAGTTATGAACTGCTGTTGCAGCAGGCACTGAAAAATTCCGGAGAGTACACGACAGAGAAAGTAAGGGCTGCGAATCCTACACTTTTTGAAGCTTCGTGAAGCGGGAGTAATGAGCATGCATACGATCCAGCACTTCCTGCACCGAAATAGAGCTCACAACTTCGGGCGTATTTTCTTTACCATAAAAGTATTGCTGCAGCAGCGGGCTCTCCACTTTCTCCAGTAATCCGTAGTCGTAGATCTCGGCCGGACTGGTGCAATTGAAGATGGCCAGCGAAGGTATACGGTAGGCCAGGGCGACGTGCATCGCCAACGTATCGCCCGACACGAAATAATCGCAGCGGGCTACGTCATCGAGATAATCCCTTAAATGTTCTTTCTGCGACAGTACGAGGCAACGATAGCCCTGCGCCTGAAGGCGGGCTGCCAGTTCACCATAGCCCGTCCAGTATTTATTGGGCCAGCGGTTACCACTGCGCGTTTCGATGCCGATGAGGCCTTCTTCTCTCTGAATGGTCGTGGACTGATAAATGCAATAGGGCTCTGCTTGAAAGGATAGCCCTACCATTTGGAACAGCCAGTATTGAAAGGTGTGGGTGTTGGTTGCTTTGAGGGCATTGGCCTTTTCGCGGCCCAGTTTCGATACCAGGCTCATATCGAACCAACCGGCCACTTCCGCTGTGTACAGCATCGAACTGCCTGAGGCGTATACGCCGATCAGTCTTTGGGTAGTGACGTCGCCTGCCAGGCGGGCGCAGGCAAGGTCTTCTTCGAGCGACAGGGTGAGGTCGAACGATTCGCCGGGCAGTGTTGCCACCGCTTCTTCCAGGGAGAGTATGCGCGCGAGCGCCGGATGCCCTTCGGGCAGCAGGCTCCGGTAGCGTTGGTCTATTACCCATGTTACACGCCCTTCCAGCACGTTCAGTAAGCTGGTGGTGCGTACCACATCACCGGCAGCGCCGGTCTTTATCAATAGTATCCTGGCCATATTAGGAGGTAATATACTATGTTGTTCTTTGTAAAGCAGTAAAAATAAAAAACTACCGGAAAAACTTTATGTGCATTTATGGAATTATCTTGATCCTGCATCTAGTATCAAACTACTGTGGTATGAACTCCTTATCTTTCCCCGTTGTGCACCCCAGCTTTCAGAAATTGAAACATGCCGGTCGTTTACTCCATTTAACGGCAGGAATGTTGATCCTTGTACATGCCATTTCACATTTCCAACAACCGGAATCGAGCCGCATCTATCTCGGATGCCTGTTGCTGATGGCCCTCGACATCTTCATCCTGGTATTTGCCGGCAAGAACATCCTGAATGACATGCCCCGGGTGAACCTGTTCTTCCGGCTCACGGAGATCCTGTTCTTCCTCGGCATCGGCATTACCCTGCTGGTCGAAAAGCAATGGCTGATGGGTACCGTACACCTGGTGCTTTGCAGTGTGTACATTTACCTGTTCTATTGCGAGAAAAAGGCCCAATCGGCCGAGTACGTGGCCATTCACCATACCGGCATCAGCGTACCGGGATTGCCCGAAAGTAAATTCTTTCTCTGGACCCATATCAACGGGGTAGATGCCTGCTACGACAGCATCCGCATTGAAACCGCCAGCAGCGGTTCGTACGAGTTCGACCTGCGCCAAAATCTTGCATTCGAAGAACTCGATCAAATTCACGAATTTTGCAGACATTATTTAGGCGCTGGCCGTTAAAGGACCTCCTCCAACCAGCCGACCTCCGGAACCTGGCATCGCCGCCTACCAGCGGCAGCGAAGGGCCACCGGCATCGGCGGCAGGGCAAGGGAGCCGGCAAACGGCAGCCGTGAACTGAAAAAAGCACAATGTCTGTATTAAAGCAATCGCCGTATTTACTGTACTCCGACGGAAAAGGGAACATTTTTGAAGATACAAGCCTCTACGCCACCGGCCGGGCCGGCTGGGATGCCTTTGAGGTACCTGTAGAGGATTGGATCGAGCTGCCCGATGGGGGCAACTTGTATGAACTACCCGGCCGCCGGGGTATCGGGATCGACGTTAAAACAGGCGAAATGCGCCTTTGTGAGCTTGGCTGGGCCGTGGCTGCCTTTATTCCGCCCGCCCATACCGGCCTGTACCTGGCCGCCTACGAAACCGGGCACGACGCGCCTACCCTCCCCCTGTTCTGCTATACAGCGGCAGGCTGGCATAATGAAAAGATGTACGTGCCGGCGGTCCGGATCGAGCAGGATATCCGCCAGGAATGTGCCGGTTTCGACCAAAATAAGGTAGAAACCGGGGTTGAGCACTTTCTGCAAGCCTATCCCCACAACCGCCTGGTTCAGCACCTGGCCAATAATTGCGCCCTCACCTACCATTGCCCGGCAGCCCGCAACTATTTTATGGGTCGCTGGGAATGCCCCATACCCAGTTCGCCCGCCTGCAACGCCAACTGTATCGGTTGTATCTCGTTTCAGCCGGCCGACGAAGAGATCGTATCGACCCAGGACCGCCTCACCTTCAAACCTACGGCCGAAGAGATCGTAGAGTTTACGGTGCCCCACCTGGAATCGGCCCCCTTCCCCATTGTGAGCTTTGGACAGGGCTGCGAAGGCGAACCCTTGCTGATGTGGGAAACCATCCGCCAGTCGATCATCGAAATGCGCAAACATACTTCCAAGGGAAGCATCAATATCAACACCAACGGTTCGAAACCGGCGGCTGTAGATGCGCTGTGCAAAGCGGGGCTCAACTCCATCCGGGTAAGCACCAACTCGGCCCAGAAGCATATTTACGAGGCCTATTACCGGCCCAATAACTACCAGTTTGAGGACATTGTGGAGAGCCTGAAGGTCATGCGCAGCCATGGCGGCTGGGCGAGCATCAATTACTTCGTATTCCCCGGCGTAACGGACAGCGAAGCCGAATACGAAGCACTGCGCAAGCTGATCCGCGACACGGACCTCACCATGATCCAGTGGCGCAATTTCAATATCGATCCCGACTGGTACCTCGGTAAGGTTAACCTGTATGAACAAGGCGACCTGCTCGGCATCAAACAATTGCAGGAGCTGATCAAAGAAGAATTCCCGAATGTGAAGTATGGCTATTTCAACCCGCCGATGGAACGCATCCAGGGCAATTTTGAGGTTGACTTTGCCCACTGAGCTGTTCAATAGTGTGGTAGATCTCTTTTTTCGATCGCTCAAAAATTTCCCCGCCAAACTCTTCATTATCCAGCGAGATAACGGTGGTGTTGGTAACGCCCATCATGGAGAACACAAACTGCAGGTAGGCCGTTTGGAAGTTCATGTGGCTGTTCTTTTCCTTGTCGCCATAACCGGTATCGCCCCGGCTCGACAAGATGAAAAGGCGTTTGTTTTCGAGTAATCCAACATAGTCACCATCCGGAACGCCTGAGCGGAACTTCCAGGTTTCATGGATGCGCATTACCTGATCGATGTAAGCTTTCAAACCGCTGGGTATTGACCAATTGTACATCGGCACGCCGATGACGTATACATCATGTTCTTTCAGTTCACGTACCAGTTCATCGCTGAGGGCCAGTGCAGCCTGGGGCTGCAGGGTCTTTTTCTCAGGTTTCACAAAAGCCGCTGCGATCCATTGCTCATCGATAGGTGGTATCGCTTTTACGCCCACTTCCCGGAAGGTAAAGGTATCGGCAGGATAAGACTGTTGCCAGTTGGCAGCAAAATGTTGCGTCAGCTTTCTGCTATGGGATCGCTCACTCCTGACGCTGGCATTGATAACAAGCACTTTCTTCATTTGCGGTGTATTTATACCAGCAAACTTCTGCAGAAGCAACAGGAAGAATATTGACCTGGTTCAAGAGATATCTTGTTTTTTCCGGATACGGCTGAGGAATTCGGCCGACATGTCCAGGTAAGAAGCGATGAGGTACAGCGGTACCTGCGCTGCCAGTTGCGGATACCGCGCCAGAAAATCAACATACCGCTGTTCGGCATCGTACACTTTGTTGAGGATGATCCTTCTTTGCAAGGAGGCCGTATAGCCTTCGAGGATGATCCGGAAATATCGTTCCAAGGCGGGTACCTGTTTCAGCATCTCTTCGAAACTGATATGATTGATCTGCAGCAGCCGGGTGGTGACCAATGCCTGAATATTGTAGATGGAAGATTGTTGTTTACGGAAGCTGTCGATGTCGGTTGCCCACCACAGATCGATGGCGAAATATAGGATCTCTTCTTTGCCAGTATCTCCATTGATGTAGAAAGCTTTTAAAGCTCCCGCGAGCACGAAATTATCTGTACGGCAGATATCTCCATTGCGCAGCAGGTAGTCGCCTTTGCCGAGTATCTTTTCGGTCCAGCAGGCTGTCACCAGGTCTATCTCTGCGGGTGTCAGCTTCACGTGCTTCAACATATCGGCGATCAGCGGATTGTTCATGGTGCAATACTAATCAAATATGATCACCGGTTTCACTTTTACAATTGATGTTGCCGGCCTGGCCGTTTCTGCACCATTGATGTCCGTTGAAAGCTTCCCTATTGCCTTATCTTCGCTTCGGACCAATGTGGTTCACGAACACAGGTATGAAACAAGATGCAATGGGGAAGGCCAGTCATCCGCCTTCCTATATCCTTCCGCTTATTGTGCTATCCCAGTTTGCAGGCACTTCCCTCTGGTTTGCCGGCAACGCGATCCTGGCCGATCTGCCGGCACTGGCCACCCGGCCTGAGGCCGTAGGCCATATGACGGCTGCTGTGCATATCGGCTTTATAGCAGGCACCCTGCTGTTTGCCCTGCTCACCATTGCCGACCGGTTTTATGCGCCGCGGGTCTTCTTCTTTTCCTGTGTGCTGGGCGCCACCGCCAATGCTGCCACGCTCTTTACAGCCGACAGCTATTCATTGCTGCTCCTGGGTCGTTTCCTCACCGGCTTTTTGCTGGCGGGTATTTATCCGGTTGGGATGAAGATCGCTGCCGATTGGTTCGATAAAGGGCTGGGTAAAGCACTGGGACTGCTGGTTGGCGCGCTGGTGTTCGGCACGGCGTTCCCCCACCTGCTGAAGGGGGTGTCGTGGAAACTGTCGTGGCAGGCTGTCATCATCGCCACTTCGGCTTTTGCGGTGGTGGGTGGCTTGCTGATCCTGCTCTTTGTACACGAAGGCCCGTTCAAGAAGAAGGCCAGCGGCTTTCATCCAGCCATACTCGGCCAGGTATTCCGTTCGCCGGATTTCAGGGCGGCCAGCTTCGGCTATTTTGGACATATGTGGGAACTGTATACCCTGTGGGCCTTTGTGCCCCTTATGCTGAAGGCAAACAGTACTGCACATGGCACTACGCTCAACCTATCTCTTTGGTCATTTTACATCATAGCGGCCGGCGGATGTAGTTGTATGCTGGGCGGCCTGTTATCGCAGAAGATCGGCAGTGCCCGGGTGGCTATTACCGCGCTGCTTACTTCCGCCGTCTGTGCCAGCACGTCTTACTTCTTCATTCACCTGCCGCCGGTTATTTTTCTGCCCTTTATGCTGATCTGGGGCCTTGCGGTGACGGCCGATTCGCCCCAGTTCTCGACGCTCACGGCACTTACGGCTCCACCGGCTTATAAAGGCACGGCGGTTACTGCGGTGATCAGCCTCGGGTTCATGGTTTCCATCATCAGTATACAGGCCATGAACTATCTGCTCGAGCTGGCGCCGCACGCCATTACTTACCTCGCCCTGGCCCCGGGCCCTATCCTCGGTTTGCTGGCCTGCCGCAGGCTGTTGAATAAGCCGATGGTATAAAGAGAAAGGGTTACTTTTGCGCCTTACCCAAGCGCTCCTCAGCCAACAGTACATGAATACTAAAAAGGAATTGGTTATCGGGATCAGTCTGGCCGTACTGGCGACCATCATCTGGTCGGGCAATTTCGTGGTGGCAAGGGGGGTCATCAAACAGATACCGCCTGTAGGCCTAGCTTTTTACCGGTGGGCCACTGCTTCGCTCATCCTATTGCCCTTTGCCTGGAAAAGGTTTCGTGCAGAAAAGGATGTTTTGGTGCAGCATAAGTCGTACCTGTTCTGGACGGCGCTCACGGGGGTTACGCTCTTCAATACTTTCGTGTATATCGCGGGCCATCATTCGCCGGCCATTAACCTGGCGTTGATCGGTACTACTTCCTCACCGGTTTTCTCGATCGTCCTGGCAGCGATCTTTTTGAAAGAACGCATCAATGCCTGGCGTGTCGTTGGCGTGTTGCTTTGCTTGGCAGGCATACTCTATCTGTTTTCGCAGGGCAGTTGGGAACGATTGAAAACATTCCATTTCTCGGCAGGCGATGGCTGGATATTGATCGGCGCGCTGTGCTTCGCCATCTACAATATTTTCGTGCGGCGTAAACCAGCCGGTATTCATCCACTCAACTTTTTATTCACCGTATTTTCATTGGGCACGCTGCTGTTGCTGCCTTTTTATTTGATAGAGTTGAGCCATGCGGCGCCCGTGCAGTGGAGCGCCAACCTCATCCTGATCATTCTGTACCTTGGCGCGGGGGCGTCTATGCTCGCATTCCTGTGCTGGAATATGTCGATAGCGCGGTTGGGTGCTGCACGCACGGCCTTGTTTGGCAACCTGATCCCCCTCTTCAGCATCATTGAAGCGGTGTGGTGGCTGGGCGAACAGTTTACGATGGTGCATGTATTCAGTGGCATTTTGGTGATCGCCGGTGTGCTGATCGCGAACCTGAAGAAGTGAGGCCGGCATGAACGCCGGTGGTAACCAACATGGCACGGCCTTGACCTTAACAATGATCTATGACGACTGACCTGATATTCCTTTGTATTGCGGCTTTTCTCGCTGGCTTTATCGATGCCATCGTGGGTGGTGGCGGGTTGATACAGACTCCGGTGGGTTTGGTATTACTTCCGCAATACCCCGTAGCTACGGTGCTGGGCACTTTGAAGATCCCTGCTTTCAGCGGCACCAGTTTTGCGGCCATTCAATATGCCCGCACGGTTAAACTCGACTATAAACGACTGGCGGCCATGACGGCCATTGCCTTTTGTGCTGCCTTTACCGGCTCGAAGTTGCTGACGCTGGTGAGCAGCAGTTTTATGAAGCCGCTATTACTGGTGATCCTCATTGGGGTGGCGATCTATACTTATGCAAAGAAGAACTTCGGCGTACATTCCGAAAAGGATCATACGGAAAGCCAGCAGTGGTGGTATGCGGCGGGGATCAGTCTGGTGATCGGCTTTTATGATGGCTTTATCGGTCCGGGGGCGGGCAGCTTTTTGATACTGGCCTTTGTAACGTTACTCGGTTTTGATTTTCTGAAAGCAAGCGCCCATGCGAAGTTTGTGAACCTCTCGACCAACCTGGGTTCTATCATCTTTTTTGCGATCAGCGGTAAGATCATTTATAAGATCGCGTTGCCGATGGCTGTTTGTAATGCGTTGGGGGGATTTCTCGGCGCCCGCCTGGCCATTCTCAAAGGCAATGCTTTTATACGCATTGTTTTTCTCCTGGTCGTTTGCGGCACCATCCTGCGGTTTGCCTATGACATATTTTTCAGGTAAGGGTGCTGTTTGGTACCTCGATTTAATTTCGTAGATTGGGATACACAACCTATCTATATGACCCAGCCTCCCTTCCAGCTATCACAACTAAAACCCTTCCTGCCCTATCTCTATTTTTCCGGGTTGCCGCTTGTTTGTTTTATTGATGCTATCAATAAGACGACCGAACCCGGTAACCTGCTGTTACTGATACCAGCCATTCCATTTGTGCTGCAACTCTTCTTCTCCATCAGGCATGTAGACATGATATTGGGTGTCATCACTTTTGCCATAGCCATCTATCTTACCCTGGCGTATGCTTCAGACCTATCTAAGATCACTGCCGTAACACCCCGCGCTATTAGCTTCATCAGCCTTGGCGGAGTTATTGTCGTGTTGAACTATATCATGTCGGTGAGGCTTTTCATCAATGAGTCTTTGCGCAATAAAGCAAGCGCTTCGCATCAATACCCTTAATTTAACAGTTTCCATACAGTTGCGAGGGCAATTAGCATGTTCTTTGTGACGTTTATACGACAAACATTGGTAAATTCGTGTATTCGAATCCCTTGTATATGGAAGACAATTTTGAGTCGAAGAAAAACGCGCAGGCAGGTGGCTATACCGCATTGGTAGTGGGCTTACTGCTTGTAATCTTCTTTTTTGTACGCTGGTCGCTGCCTCCATTGCCGGAACCATTGGCCAATGAAGGCATCGAAGTGAATCTCGGCAGCAGTGATGCCGGTATGGGCGATGATCAGCCCTTTGAGCCGGGTCCACCAGCACCCGCCGAACAGCAAGCCTATACTCCACCGGCTCCTACACCTGTGCATGAAGAGCCTGCCAAGGAAGACGAAGATGATAAGGAGCCCGATGCGCCCGTGATCAAGAAACCCACCATCACCAAACCTGATGCTACCAAGAGACCTGAAAAGGACGAAGTGAAAAGCAAACCGGTGAAGAAGCCCGTGGTAGAAACTCCACCCGCTCCTACTCCGCCCCGCCCCAAGGCAGTGTTTAAAGGTGTGAATGGAACCGGTACTGGTGGCAATGAAGCCGATACTTACAAGAAGGGCGGCAACCAGGGCATCGCCGGCGGCAATGGCGATCAGGGCCGTCCCGGTGGCAATCCCAACTCGGGCAATTACTCGGGCAATGGCGGTACTGGTAGTGGTGGTGTGAGCATCTCCCGGGGTTTGCAGGGCCGTCGCATTACAGGCACTCCTTCTTTCACAGATGAGTTCAACGAGAATGCTAAAGTATCTATCGATATTAAAGTAGATGAATCCGGCAAAGTAGTATCGGCCGTATATCAACCACGCGGTTCCACGACCTCCGATGCCGGCATGATCGAGATAGCAAAAAGGAAAGCTTACCAGGTGAAGTTCAATCCAGGCGAAAATGAATCGGCAGGTACTATTCAGTTCAATTTCAAACTGAGAAATTAACCTTCCTCCTCATGCAACTACTCCGTAAATTCCGGTGGCCTATTGTGATCTTTCTCGTCGGACTTGCTGTTAAGCTGTTTGGCGCCTGGGGTAAGATCACGCATATGGCATTTGCCGACACGGCATTGACGATCGGATTCTTTACGCAGATGCTGGCTGTCTTTATCACCTTATTCATCATCATTGGTATGTTGTTTACACGTACGCCGGGCGAACCTCCCAAAGCATAATTACTAATCCTTTCCTCATACGCTGCGCCACGGTTTTGGAACCGTGGCGTTGCTTTTATAGCTTTGCCCTCTGAACAATTGCCATGACTTACGAAGAAACGCTCCATTACTTGTTTACCAGGCTC
The DNA here is from genome assembly GCF_029223285.1 of Paraflavitalea sp. CAU 1676. Taxonomy (GTDB): domain Bacteria; phylum Bacteroidota; class Bacteroidia; order Chitinophagales; family Chitinophagaceae; genus Paraflavitalea. The sequence goes on from NZ_JARHUJ010000003.1 coordinate 809,909, forward strand.
CCGATGTTTAGCCGGATCGGTGCCGCTGCTTACAAAAAAGACCTCACTAATACCATTCAATTGTGTGACCTGATCGGCAATCCACAGCGCCGTTTCAAGACCATTCATATTGCCGGCACCAATGGTAAAGGTTCGACCAGTCATATGCTGGCGGCCATCCTGCAGAAAGCGGGTTATAAAACCGGTCTGTATACCTCGCCTCACCTGCGCGATTTCCGCGAGCGTTTCCGCATCGATGGCGCCATGATCGAAGAATCATTCATCGTCGACTTCACCAAGCGTATTCAACCCGCCATCGACAGCATAGAACCCTCGTTCTTCGAGATCACGGTGGCGATGGCCTTCGATTATTTCGAAAAGAACAACGTGGATATTGCGGTGATCGAGACGGGCCTCGGCGGCCGGCTCGACAGCACCAATATCATCACCCCCGAACTCTCGATCATCACCAATATCGGGTGGGATCATATGAACCTGCTTGGCGATACCCTCGAAAAGATCGCGTTCGAAAAAGCAGGCATCATCAAGCCAGGCATTCCTGTGGTGGTGGGAGAAACAGCGGCCGAGACCAGGGCGGTATTTCAGCAGGTGGCTGCAGAAAAGAATGCTCCTCTTTATTTTGCCGATCAACTGCGTTATGCGGCCGACTGGAAGATGGATCATCACCACCTGAAGGTGCAGGTAACCCGCAACGGGCATGATGAACGCCTTCCCTATCGCCTCGACCTGGCCGGCTTTTACCAGACCAAGAACCTCGTAACCGTACTGGAGGCAGTGCACCAGTTACAGCAACGCGGCTTTACGCTGCCGGCTGCCACCGTACAGGACGCGCTGCACCAGGTAAAGCCATTGACCGGCCTGCATGGCCGTTGGGATATCATTCAGCAACATCCTTTTGTAGTATTGGATGTGGGCCACAATGAAGATGGCATGCGCCAGATCGTTTCGCAGATCGAACTTACGGAGCACGAACACCTGCACATTGTGATCGGTATGGTGAAAGATAAAGAGATCGAAAAGGTGTTGCAGCAACTGCCCAAAGAAGCCAATTACTATTTTACGAAAGCACATATTCCCCGCGCATTACCCGAAGACGAGCTGGCCACACAGGCAGCGGCCCACGACCTGCAGGGGCTTAGCTATGCCGATGTAAATACTGCTCTGAAAGCAGCTTTACAAAAGGCCCAAAAGAATGACCTCATCGTTGTTTGCGGCAGCGTGTTCGTGGTGGGAGAAGTGAAACTATAACTTACCCAGTTTCTTCAATCCATAGTGCAGGCAGGTTACGTGCATGGCCTGAATGATCTCATTGTTGTCGAGCATTTGCTTCAGTTCATCGATCGAGACGAGGTGAATTTCTATGTCCTCATTGTCATCGAGCTCCTGTTCCTTCACCAGCTTGCCGCCGGTGGCGAGGAACATGTGCATCATGTTGTTGTTGGTAGAGGGGTTGGCGCTGGTTTTGCCGAGGTACTCGTATTTAGTGAAAGTGTACCCGGTTTCTTCTACCAGCTCGCGGGCGATGGCATCCTGGAATGATGCGTCGGTATCATCAACACAGCCGCCGGGTATTTCATAATGCGATTCGCCGAGGCCGTGGCGGTATTGACGTTCCAGGATCACTTTACCATCTTCGGTGAGTGCCAGGGCGGTGACCCAATTGGGAAACTCATAGACGTAATAGGGCGTAACAATCTTGCCATCGGGCCTTTCGCAGGTGTCGCGGCGTACGGTGAACCAAAGGTCTTTGAATAAGTAATCGGATTGGAGGGTTTTCCAGGTGAGGTCGCGCATAGAATTATTTATAAATTTACCAGCCACTGGCCAGCACATCGGCGATATGCATGGTTTGCAGGGCAAGGCCTTTGTGACGGATATAGCCGTCGAGGTGCATGAGGCAGGAGTGGTCGGTAGAGATGATGCATTCCGCGCCTGTTTGGCGGGCATTGTTCACCTTCTGATCGGCCATACCTATGGAGATGGGTTCAAACTTCACGGAGAAGGTGCCACCAAATCCACAGCAGGTTTCCACATCGCTCATCTCGGCGATCTCGAGGCCACGTACTTTCGACAATAACGTCCGGGGCTCCGTTTTAATTTTGCATTCGCGCAAGGCCGCGCAGGAATCGTGGTAAGTGGCTTTCGTATGCAGCGATGCGCCAACATCTTCCACATGCAATACGTTGACGAGAAAGTCGGAGAACTCATAGATCCGCTTCTGCATATCCTTCACCTCGAGGTGGTGCGATGAGTTATCGAACAGCTTCGGATAGTAGTTGCGTACAAAACCCGTACAGGAGGCGCTGGGGGCTACGATATAATCATCGCCTTTGAAGTCTTTTAAGAATTTCGTGCATACTTCCTTGGCCTCCTTTTGAAAACCGGCATTAAAGGCCGGTTGTCCGCAGCAGGTTTGCTCTGCATTATAGCTCACGGTACAGCCCACCTTTTCCAGCACCTTCACCATATTGAAGGCGGTTTGCGGGTAAAGCTGATCAATAAAACACGGTATAAAAAGTTGAACGTTCATGCTCCCTGCCCTTAAATAGAAAACCTGTTATTTTCTTTGAAACGAATTGACCAGGGCGACCATTTTGAGCGCCGTTATGGCTGCTTCTTCGCCCTTGTGGCCATGTTTGCCGCCGATGCGTTCATCGGCCTGTTGCTGGTTGTCTACGGTAAGTACCCCAAAGATGGTAGGTACGGGAAGGTTGAGGTTGAGTTGGGTGACGCCCTGCGTTACACCCTGGCATACGTAATCGAAGTGGGGGGTATCGCCGCGCAATACACAGCCGAGGGCGATGAAGGCATCGGGCCGGTCGTCGCGGTACTTATTGGCATCCCAATAAGACTTAACGGCAAAGGGGATCTCGAAGGCGCCAGGTACGTTGATCACATGGATGTGCTTTGCCTGGTTGGCTTCCAATACCCGCACGCAACCTTTTTCCAGCTCGTCGATGATGGAGGCGTTCCACTCTGTACGTACTATAACGATACAGGCATCCTTCTTAAGGATGCCTGCTTCTATGTGTAATAATTTACTATTGCTTACTTCAGCCATAATTCAAAAGTTCTGATCTCATTCAAAAGCCATTCCTATCATCTTCCATTCCATGCTGCACGGGCTTTTGTGTTACACTTGCACACCCGTTCAATAGCTCCGGGCTTATTTGGTGTCGCCCAGTTTGCCGAGGTATTTGTCAACGTCCTGGCCACCTTGTGCAGAGGGCATTACGCTGCGGGGATATTTGTTCTTGATATCTTTCAGCAGGGCAATAGCGTCCTGTGTTTTTCCGGCGTCGCTGAGCAGCATAGCTGCGCGGAACAGGTATTCGGGCGCATTGACCTCGTCTTCAGGAAAGTCGGTTCCGGCTTTCTTGTAATAAGAGATGGCTTCGTCTTTCTTACCCAGCTCGGAGTAGGCATCACCCAACAAACCATTGGCGCGCATCTTCGCTACCACTTCGCTGGTAGAGAATTCTTTCAGGTATTTTACGGCGTTGTTGAAATCACCCAATTGCAGGTAGCAGGCCCCGGCATAGAAATTAGCGCGGTTGCCGGTTTGGGTACCACCGTATTTGGAGATCACTTTCAGGAATCCCTGGTTGATACCGTCGCCGTTGAGCGCCAGTTTTACAGAGTCCATGCGGAAGTATTCTTCGGCTTTGAACATGGCCTCAGAAGCCTTCAGCTCATTGGGGCCTTTGACAAAGCTGTTATAGGCGAAGTAGCCGCCTACCAGTAAAACGATAGCAGCAAGGGCAATCCCTATCTTTTTGCTGTTCCTGCTCCAGAACTCCTGGGCATTTGCCACCACTCTTTCTTCGGAAGACTTTTCTACAGGAGCCTGACTGGTTGGCTGATTAACAGTAGCCATGATGTACGTTTGTTTTAATGTTGGTTTGTTTGGGTTATCCTTAGTCTACAATGAACGGATAGTTGGCGTCCATGGCAACGTCTTTCAGTACTTCGTCGTCGGACGGCCAGGGTGATTCTTCTGCGAACTTCACAGAAGCTACTACCGCATCGTTCACACGTTTGTCGATCGCTGCAATTTCGTCTTTTGTAGCGTATTTGTTCTTGTAAATGGTGCTTAATACCAGCTGGATCGGGTCGCGTTGTTTGTATTCTTCCACCTCTTCCTTGGTGCGGTATTTCTGGGGATCGGAGATCGAGTGACCCTTGTAACGGTATGTCTTGATTTCCAATAATGTAGGACCATCTCCTTCGCGGGCGCGTTTTACGGCGCGGGAAATGGCTTCGTGTACGGCTTCTGCGCTCATACCATCGACGGTATCGCCGGGCATTTCATAGGCATCAGCCAGTTTATAGATGTCTACTACGTTCGATGTACGCTCTACCGAGGTACCCATGGCGTAGTTGTTGTTCTCGCAAATGAAGATGACGGGGAGCTTCCAGGTCATGGCCATGTTGAACGTTTCGTGCAACATACCCTGACGGGCAGCACCATCACCAAAGAAAGTGAGGGCTACGTTGTCGGTTCCCTTGTATTTTTCAGCAAAGGCCAGTCCGGCGCCGGTACCGATCTGGGCACCTACGATCCCGTGACCGCCAAAGAAGTAAACGTCTTTTCCGAAGAAGTGCATGGATCCACCTTTACCTTTTGCACAACCGGTAGCCTTACCATAGAGCTCGGCCATGCAGGCGTCGGGCGACATGCCTTTGGCGAGTGCCAGACCGTGGTCGCGGTAAGCGGTTACAAACGGGTCTTCGATACGGGTGGCGGTCATACAACCGGCGGCGATGGCTTCCTGGCCTACGTAGGCGTGGAAGAAGCCGCGGATCTTACCGTCCATCTTATACTTTTCTTCTGCCATAAGCTCAAACTGACGGATAAGCTGCATCAGTTCGTACCAATACAAATAAGTCTCTTTACTGAATTTGGTTGCGGCCACTATGCTTGATTTGAGGTTATCTGCCTAAAAATCATTTCCTCAACCCGGTTGTCCGGAAGGAAAAGGCGGGGGCAAAGATAAGGGGTAAAAGGGAATATCCTAACAGATTGTTATGCTTTTCAATATGGCTTTAATGGGGTGAAGGGGAGCCAGTTAAAAGCTAATGGGAGCCTCATTTTCTGCCACTTCACTGCCACTTCAACTCCACTTGCCCAAAACACATGTATATAGGGGGTACGGTTCCGGGCAAGTGGCGCCGGAGGTGCGGGCGGGTGGCGGGGGGTGAGCTGCTTTTGGGCGCGGTTCGAGGATACGGTTTCTGTGCCTCGGGGCCAGGTCGTACCCTAGTGAAGGTGTCAAACCTTAAAACAATTGGCGCCGACGGAGCCAATTGTTTTAAGGTTTGACAGGGTTTTTACTGCTTTAGGAAAAGACATTGAAAAGCGTTTTTGCCGGCTCGAACACTTAGCATATACAGGCCAGTTTTTTGTCCAGAGAGATCTATCTGCCGTATCGTATTGGCATTCAGTTCTTTTACCTCCTGGCTCCACACCCGGTGACCGGCCACCGAATACACTTCGATAAGGGCTGGGCCGACAAGCTCCGCGTCTTGGATCTGAATATTCACCCAACCGGTGACAGGGTTGGGATAGAGCTTAATTTTCTGTTTGCCGGCGCCCACGGGGGCCGTGCGGGAGGTAGCGTTGCCACCGGCAGTAATGGATGCATTTGTCATGATAGTAAAATAGTCGTCGCTAACGTCTGCTGTTCCCCCGGCGCTGGCTGGCGACACCCTGATCAAACAAGTTGAAGCGCTGGGCAGCTCGCGGGGTATTGACCAGCTATAGTTTACAGGATTGCGGACATTGTACGTAGGGCCTGGATTATACATAGCGATCTCATTCCAGGTACTTCCGCCGTCGATCGAATATTCGAGCAGGAAATCGTCCACTTTATTGGTCTTCCAGGAAATCTCCATCGGAAATACCCAGGCATACGTTTCTCCACCGTTGGGACTCAATACCGAAACAACGGGCGGATTGATGATGGTAAATACCTGGTCGCTGGTATCCAGGCTATGCTCGCCGCCTGTACTTGTAACCTTCACCCTGCAGGTGGTGGCACCCACTGTGGGGACAGTCCAGTCGTAAGATCCGCTATTGGGAACATTGCTGGCGATTGGCTGCCAGCTTGCGCCATTGTTTGTGGTGAATTCGAGATTGACAGCTGCCGATCCATAATAGTACCACCTGATGGGGTAGGTTTTCCGCGCAAACAATGTTTCGCCCCCATTGGGTGATATCAATGACACGGTGCTGTTGGACCTGATCGTAAAATCAACATCGCTGCTATCTGCAACACTACTGTTTGTGGCGTCCTCGACGATGATCTTTCCTGTTTGAAAGTCTACATAAGGAACTATCCAAACATGCTGGCCACTGTTGGCGCCGATATTCGAGGCGATCAACTGCGATTGTCCATTGGTTTTGTACCTGATATTGACTGCCTGCACAAATGCACTTTGCCACCTGACCAGGCAAAGGCTATCACCTTCCAGTGATTCGCCTCCGTTGGGAGAAAGCACCTGAATGAATTTTGAAGGGGTGATGGCAAATGCAGCGTCGCTGCTGTCGGCGATCGCGGCATTCGATGCGTCCTCAATGATGATCCTGCAGGATGGCGCGTTCACAGAAGGCACGGTCCAGGTATATTGCCCCAGCGATGCGTCTACCTGGGAGGCAATCTGCTGCAGCACACCATTAGCCCGGTATTTAATATTGATCGTATTTACAAGACTGCGCTCCCATCTTATGATGTACTGAGCATTATTAGTCAATACCTCTCCACCATTTGGTGAAATTACCCGCAGCGTTGGCTGTATGGGTAAGGATGTAAGGAACTGACTATAGTTACCACTTCCATTACCAATAGAGAAGTCATCAAACTGTACTACACCGCCTGTTACAGCTCCTGCAACGATGAGGTTACCGGCGTTGGTCATGGCGAGCGATGAACCAAATCCGGTGGCAGGATCGCCGGCGGCCGTTTTCGCAAATCGCTTTTCCCAAACCAATGTGCCGGTAGTATTGTATTTATAAACAAAGCCATAGTGGGCCCTGAAACTATTGGGAGGAACCAGGATATATCCTCCTGTGGCAAAGATGCCGCCCGACTTATCGGCTACTACCGCTTTCACGATATTGTTTGCGTTCCTGTGCCATACATGCGCCCCTTCGAAACTAAAACAGTCGACACCCACATTAGAGATCACCGGACCTGCAGTACTGATAGCAATAGAAGAATTGTTTGTCAGGTAGCTTTTGTACACTCCCTGTGACTGCTTTGCCCATTGCCAGGTATTGATTGATTTACTGAACTTACTCAGAAATACATTGGAGTAATTAAAATTCTGATCGAGGATGGCGCCGCCAAAAATGATCCTGCCAGAGAAAGTGCCACCCAGGTAAATATTTCCCGCATCATCAACGGAAATATCCTCCGCATTAGAGACCGTGGTTCCCGTTCCGGGATACGACACACCCGACTCTGTTATTGAAGCACCAGACAGGTTCATTTGCACATAGGAGGCCAGTACCGATGAATTCAGCCGGTAGCGGTTAAAAGCGATATAAATACTGCCTGCTTTGTCGGTGGCAACAGCCATATATTCATCGGCCGGGTAGTTTGAAATCGCTGTGGAGTATTTCACCCAACGTGCCAGGCCGCTATAAGAGAGGCTGGCTACAAAAGACCGCTGCCCTTCCACGATTGCGTTGTTGGCCAGCGTAGGGTGATCGTAAACGATGTTCAGACTTCCTGTAAGAGAACCAACAACCACCGGAAGTCCTTCGCTATCGATGGCTATGTCGTACGCTCCCACGGCCGCCTGTGTAATATTCAGCTGCCGGGCAAATAGCAATGCGCCGGTAGAACTATAACCGGCGACGTACAGATCGCTGGTACCGGCGGCGCGAAGCGTTTGGTTACCAATCGTGATCTGCCCGGTAAATTTCCCGATCTGATAGATGGTTCCCCCATTATCAACCGCCATTTTTACATCGAACTGATTGGAGGGACTGACATAGGCTGATTCTTTGGCCCATTGCCATTTCTGGGCAGTTGCCCTTTGAAGGAGACAGGTAAACAGAACCAGGAATACAAGTAAACATTTATTCATACATGCGATTTAGTGATGCTTTTCGACTGAACAATCACGATAGCAATTGCCCCATACACGCGCGCATTTGCCTGCCGGGCATAATTGCGCAGCAGCAGTCAAAATGATTGCGTGAATACATTGCAGGATAAGAGAAATACTACGTAAGGAAAGTAGTAAAATAGTGAGCTCACGATATGAGGCCACGGTGTAAGAGGGTGCAAAGCTAACCTTCCGGGGTTATTAAAACAATATCGACAGATCGTAGAACAGACGACTGTTGTGTTTGTGTTCTTCTACAGCCATAAGTCGGGGCCGAACGCCCCTACCAGATGTGCCGAATTAAATTAAAAATTGGGTTTGCCTGAATGGACACTTATCTTTTCCCAATATACACAACTACCCCGGCCGCTTTTGGTGAAAGTGGGCCTTTAATCGCACTTGTGCTATTTATTCGAGACCGGTACGGGAGCGGTACGGAACGGGTACGGGAGCGGTACGGGAGCGCCTGGTGCGATGTCCTGTCCTGGCAAACGTAGCACTTCGTGGGGGCGCTTTCCAAATTTCAGGAGCAATTTCTTGGGCGATGTCAGGTTATGTCATGACATGATCCGGACTTTGAAGGCATCTGGAAGTCAGGAGATCTTAAAGAAGTAATGATGCCCATAAAGATGGGAATTAATATACGTTTTCGTGCTTCAGCTTGCGCAGTTTATCCAGACTGCCTTTTCGGCTAAGTAAATCTCCCTGCCAATCATAGGTCTTTCCTTCTATCTCTATTGATATGCCAACTCTATCGGACCTATCATAAATGCGATATATGGCATTTTTATGTTTAAAGGTCAACCTGAGATCATTGGTTGTGCTATCTAGTGTAAAATCGTGGGTTTGGTCAAGCGATTCGTCCGGATAGGAAAATTCTATGGAGCTATCCTTTTTGACAGCTGCATAATTAAGCATTCTGTCGTTGATATTATAGAGGATCACCTGCCGGCCGTTTGCCGGCACCTTAAAGGACAGTATTACCTCGATACCTTCCTGTTCCATATCTATTGTTTTCACAGACTTTTTTACCATTGCTTTTCCATTCCAAATCTCTTCCGTATAAATAGAAAATGGGATCTCCTGCTGAACGGTACTAATCCGGATTGCCCTGGGCTTGTTATTTTGAACAATAAATTCCGAAAATTCGTGCCAGCAGCAGCCGCTTTTCGTCATAGTGGTTATTCTCTTTTCCTTGCGATCAACGTTGAACATGCCGCAGTACTCCTGTGCCAGCCTTGTAAACTCATTGTTGAGCAAAAAGCCTTTGGGAGAGGCAAGGTATATTTTGAAGGAAGGTCCATGATAACAGCTGTTTTGTCCATCGCTGATGGCGAAATCATTTTTCCCGTCAAAATTAAAGTCTTCGTATATGATCAAACTTTGCTCGCCATAGGGCAGAGACTTTATATTGGCTAGGGCTTTCCCGTCATGAAGCGTCAATGCCAATTCATCGGAAGCCACTTTAATGAGCTGCTTTTTCGTTTTACGTTCATAAACAGCCACCCAACCTTTGCTGAATATTTCCGAGGTGTCGTTGATCTGAATTTTCCCATAGTATTCCTTGGAGAAATTATCAACGGTATAGACTGCTTGACCGTAACCCAAAGTGGACACAAGAATTAAAAATATTGCCGAAAGCATTTTCATACATACAAACTTCGAAACCGGACTACTGGCTGACATCTTAATTGGAAAATAAGGCGCCCTGACTCTGATACCACCTAGACGTAAATTACTATCAATTCACACTGCAACAGCGCCTCCAGTTTTCCGATAAATGCAGGATTTGCTTCGCTATCAATTTCTACAAACTGTATAAATTGCCGGCTTAACAATCTATCCTCCGGCAATTTTAACGCTGTAATAGATTGACTCTGGCTACATGAGTTACACTGAATTGATAGTTCTCCAAAATCTGCACAACTGCCTTCCTCACCTTCATTTTCGTAAAATTCGGCAACCTTTTCGTACAAGATGGCACCCAAGCCACTCCCGCAATAGACACAAGTCGCCGTAAAGTCTGGCCCCACCTCCTCCGGCACCAATCGCAAATTCTTTGAATCACGAATTTCTGCGTATTCAAACGCGCCTTCGCTATCCAAGAATATGCCTCCTGCATTATCACCAGCAGCTAACCAGCCATATTCTTCGCTGTACAAGCCATCGATTAATTGATTCTTTGTCAGGTATTCCTGAATGATGTTTTGGAAGTCTCCGATGGGAAACTCCTGCGTTGGGACCAAATACAAGATTGATTGAGACATATTTTACAGTTTCAGCCAGTACTTTCTAGCTCTTCGCGTCAGCATTAATACAAAGGATGTACAAAAACAGGAGCCGAATCTAAATTAACCTACCACTTCTGACTGCTATAGCGGAACCCTCTGCTAAAAAGACGGATGCAGGTTTTTCCTTGCTTAAGAAGTCGAAATCCCCGCCATACACATTTCCGAAATCCACTTCTACTAAATGGTCCTGGGTATTGTAAACTTCCCACCTGGGATGTTCTACTTTGTACTCGGATGTTCTATTATCAGCTATCCTGGTGTACCCCCAATAGTGCTCTGTAATAAATTCTTCTTCACTGCCGACTTGTATTGGGACAGTTTGGTTGTCGGCTACAATTTTCAATGAATGCCAGCGAGCCTTCTTCCACCGGTACTCTACGATCAGTTTGTTATCCTGGTTTGTCCAGGAATGAGCCATCGGCATGGTCTCATAATTTTCTTTGTAGACTGTATTGGCCACAAATGACAATGCGGGCCTGGGCACAATTTCCTTGATGAATACTACTCCCCTCTTCCACTCGCCGCTATCCTTATACCTCACATAAAACCTAAGATTGACCTCTTCAAAGTTTACGTGAAAGGGGATTTTAACCCCTTTGATCCTGGTGTCCTTGAACATAAAGCCAACCAGGCTCACATAGCATGTATCATTCCATAAATCGATCTCTGTGTGATGTGGCAGGTACCTGGCAAGCAAGCTACTATCAACGGCAAAATTTGCCATTGCCAGCTTTCTCCATTCGGCTTGTAAGAATGTTTTGCTCATCTGCTCTTCTCCAATATAGCAAGTATCGCCTTTTGAAACTTCTCCGGTTCGTCCTGATGAATTTGATGCCCGGAGTTTTCAAATAAAACCAGCTCTTTCCTGGGTGCTTTCAGTTGCTCATAATACTCTTTTGTTATGCTGGTTAACGTTTGAATGTCATTTTTGCCAACGAGAAAATAAACCGGACAGTTTACCTTTTTTAAGGTCTTTGGCAAATCGATATTCATTACTTCATTCCACGCAGGCGACCAGGTTTTAGACCATTGAAGAAAACCGGTCTTAAAATCATTGGTTGTGACAAATTCTTTACCCTCTTTATAAAAGAGCCACTTTCTCAGGTAAAACAGGTCTTCATCAACCTTAAAGGGAATATGTACCTCCGCTAGCTCTTTCATGGCAAGTGCATTATCTTTAAAATGAATCTTCAAAGTCTTGAGCAATTCTTTCTCACTCGCCAATTGACTGATGACTGGATTTGCCGCAAAATAGGAATACAATAATTCAGGGTAATTCTTAACGATATAAAAACCTAATACGTTTCCCCAGGAACTGCCCAGTAGGTATATCTTTTCTTTGTTCAGTTCTTTTCTCAGAAACTGAATAACCAGGTAAGTATCTTGTCCCATTTGCTCAACTGACGGCTGGACTGGCGAAGGATTCAATTTTAATGTTTTCCCCGCATCTCTTTGATCCCATTGGACTATGGTAAACTTACCCTTCAACAGATTAGTAAAAGAGCCAGCATTTTTCATCATTGAACTTCCTGGACCACCCGAAAGAAAGAGAAGTATAGGCTTATTAGCATCGTCAGTCTTAATTTCTATAGCCTGTTTTATCCCGCCAATTTCAGGCGTCAGGATGGTGTCAATGCTGACAGGGCCATTGCCTGACTTACGTTCATTTACAGTTTGCGCATTACTTATAAAAAATGAAAATACAATTGCTGATACAACTAAAAACAGACCTTTTTTCATCCAAAAGTTATTGATAACGATTATTTACAATGTTCGAGACCTTGTTCCGTGCTGGTATTCTTGTTTCGGCGGCCCACTTGAAAACGAAAGTACAGGTTTTATACCTGTTATACGCTGTTAGCCAATCCTACGCTCCGAAAACCCCTTTGCAATGATGTGAGCTTGTTTAAAGTTTTCTTCGTCTGGCCAATTGCCAGTGTTACTAAAAAATAGAACGTGATGTCCGTTCTCATTTTCCTGAATTTCGTTAACCCGATATTCGACTCGATGTTTATCGAGCACCTGAAAACAAGCATTTTTTAGCTGGACAGGTATGGCTAGCTGATTTTCCCTCAGCGTTTCAAGTGTTTCGGGAAGGCCTCTATAAAGCCAGTGAAAGTCTACCCAGTTACCACAGGCCTTTGTATGCTCAATAAACAAATCGCCCATCAACGAAGGGATATTATTTGACTTACTGGTGATGTTAAAAAAAACTTCATCATCGAATTGCCAAAGCACCGGATGATTGTCAAACACTTTCAATTCAGTTCTAGCGATAATATACTGTGGAATTCCGTCTGTCTGTGCCAGGTCATTGCAAACAATCTCCCACAATTGAGGCACCGTACCGTCCTCCTCATCTATCGAAACTTCCAATACAAATTTGGCATCTGGACTGCCCCAAGGCGAAATTAAGACCTCTTTCATTCTCATTCCGCCGTAGCGCTTATATGGTTCTGTCGAAGTAATGCGTCTTAACTCCTCAAGCATAATGGTTATCAAATTTATGGTGTACCGCGATCTCATTTAAAATGATAACGCCGGGAAATCAGGTTTTTCCATCTATAAGGTTCTTCTCCCAGAAATTTAACAGCATGACTGGCCAACGCAGGCTGTATGTCTTTAAAATTCGTGTAGAGAAACTGAGGTAATTCGATCATACGCCCGTCTGAAAAATAGAAAATAAGAGTCTTAAAGTCATAGATAGCTCTCCTGTCTCCATAGCTTGAAAGGCTAAATCCTTTGAAGTTTTCGTCAAGCGGTATTTGCCTACCCAAAATATTGTCTTTAAGCATTGGTTGTTTACCAGTTATTACTAAACTATACCGTTGCGTTAATGTTGATTTACCAAGAATGAATATCAAATAGCTAAAAAGCAAAAGGCCGAAGGCTACTAATCCCAATGCCTTTATACCCGAATGCTTCCTGGTCAAACTTGGGATACCAATAAATATAAAAAGCGAAATAGCTCCAACCAAGGCTAGTAATAAAAGAAGCCGTAAAACGAATACAGCATACACGTATTTACTTTTGAAATCTGCCATCATTAAGCTTATAAGAATGTTTTGCTGTTCAATCCACGATCTCAACATTACATTTTAATGGTCTGTGCTGTGGCTTTGAACTTGTCAATCCACTCCCCTTTTTCACTATCAGCCCCTAAAAACAAAACAGCCTTTGTTCCTTTATGGATAATCACCTGGTATAAAATTCCTTTCCTATCCTTGTCTTTTGTTTCCGCCATCACTTCATAGGCCAGATTTCCATTTATTGAAATGTCTTGCCTTACTATATTATCTATTTCAATACCCTGATTGCTATATCGTTTAGTAACATAATCCAAAAACTCTTTTGCTTTTGCAAAACTTGGCGCCTCGATGGTCGACAATTGAAACGTTGGCAGATCATCCCGCGGTGTTGCCATATCGGCCTTACCATTTGGGGAGTATATAAACATATTTCCCATGGTCGAAGCATATTTAAAGCCAGTTATACTTTCATCAAATTTAAAATCAGCTAATTCAAGCGGATTCAGGTCAAATGATTTATCATAGTAGGAAGCACTGAATATTTTGTTCAATTCGTCCATGCCTGCTTTATCAGCCGTTTGACAAACACCAACGAGCATCATTACAAAAGTCTCATCGCCAAAAACAAACCCCAATTTCGTTTCTCCTTCGGTCTTAGATGGCCCCGAAAAATAAATCGCGCCATACCCATTGTACTTTACCGGCTTAATAATGTCGACCTTTGCTCCCTGACTTTCTATGGCCTCTCTGGTCAACTTGCTTTTAAACTCCGTAAAGTTTGAGTTCGGAATTTCCATTACCTGCATATAGGTGTTATTGTCACGCTGTAGCCGAACCATGCTTTCCATTGGTTTATAAGTAGCAGGCGTTGTTACAAAAAGCTTTGTTCCTTTAATTCTTTTCAGGCTTTCTGCCTTGGTCACATTAATGTTATCAGGAAAAGGACGCTGTCCATTACTACAAGAGGCGAATGCCATGAAAGATGTTAATGCGACAGCAATAAATAGAAATCTCATTTTAGAGTTTTAGGGTATACGAAGTGATTCCAGGTAACATACCTGGCTGTGCAAAGTAATGGAATTTGAATCCAAAGCCCATGCCTCTCAATAAAAATCACTATCAATCCACATTATCCAGCCATCCCCCATTCCCCAAACCTCTATCATTTCGCCACTCTTGCCGTGGTACCCTTTAGATGCCTGGTCTTTATCACACAAATCCCAGGAAAAATGCAATGCAGCCTTACTACTCCAGCTGCTCGTAAATTCATAGACCGCCGTATCTGTGCACCCCGTAAATGATACACTGATATCAAAAACTTCGAGGGCAGCCAACTGCCGCTGGATATTATCGGGCAAATTATTCACATTAACCGGAGGGCCATCTTGTAGGTTTTGTGTTTTAAGTAAGCTGACCAAACTGTCGAAATCGCTCCGGTGCTCCTCAAACTTCCTTTTGTAGCGGTTTATATCATACCTGTTTGGCGCACAACTACCGATAACTACCAACAAAAAGGAAAATACAATAGATACCTTTATACTCATACTCCAGAAACTTATACGTCCAATCATTTATTCTATAATGTCGACCTTTCTCCAAATCAACGTGTATGCCTTTCGGGTTGTTCCGCTCTCGAAACTCTCTTAAAATATTCAATATATCTGCACAACGTCAAACTAAATCCTTCAAAATTCAGACTGCTGAAGTTAGCCAGGTCGAACTTATCATAGGAGACCATTGTTTTGTCGACAACAATAAGGTACTGTGAATTAACCTTCGCTCCAGGGTTTGTCAAAATGGCTGTTTCATAGATATTTTGCCATTGAAACAATCGGTCATCAATCAATATTCCACGACGATCAACATGAATAACGTAATTCCGTGTCTTATCCAACGAGTATTGCCAAATACTTGTTACAATGAGAATGCCTGAAAATGTGTATCCGAACAGGAGACCAATGCCATTTGCCTTGTCTGAAAATAAAGTTTCCCTGACTACCAGGATTAACAAGCCTAAAGCCAAAGCCAGCACAACATATTTGGAATAGCTACTTGGCCTAAAGGTCTTTTCTGTAATATCACCCACCACGTCATTGGGTCGGGCAATTTCAGAAGTTGTTTCGATTGTCATTTCCGAAAAAAACTTTGAAATAAGGTTAAGACTATCTATTTCTGTTTGCCTTATGCGCTCAAGATATTCATCTGAATGGTTCATTGGTTAAATCTTTCTGTTCAAAGGCCATAAATTCATCATCCGTCCAGTGCCTAATGTTTATTTGCAGTGTCTACTGGAATCGAAAGTTCCTGCCTATCGTTGCTGCTTTTTATAATACCAACATGCTGATGCCATTCTATAATAAATTAATCCAAACCTTACAATACGATTTTATTAATCCTGCCAACTAATGAAGAAAGATCAGTGCGTTTTATGTCATTTAAGGTCACTTGACCAACGAATGAAAAATGCCTGTTATCCGGGATACCCGAAGATATTCCAATACACCAAACAACTTTCCTATCTGAAATTTGCGGATCAATTAACAACGTCAAGTAGAGATCTGTATCAACTGGCCTCCATTTTGATTTTAAATGCAACATATCGAGAAACCACCAGTCGGACTGAACGTCGGCAGGCCCTAGTAAACTCCAGCCGTTTTGCTGAAATGCGACAATTAATTTTTCAATCCTTGCATCCATTTTTCAGTAATTAGTCACCATTCAAAATAGCAAGCGCCTCTATATTAAGTTCTTCTTCTAATTCGTCTCTTGTCGGAAATCGGGCTATCCGCTCAACTTCCTTTAACAAAACGGGATCAGTAGTCTTCCTTACGAGCATTGTTAGTACTCCCCATTTCCATTGCCCATCGTTTGTTTTTAAGACATTGATAATGTCTGGCGTTATTCTATCCGCAAAAGGCGCTAAGATTTCTGCAATAGGATGAGCAATGGGCCAATGAAGATCCTGCAACAATTCCAACAGATCAGGAACAATCGGCCTCAATTGTTCAAATGAAAGCGCTTTAAGTCCGTCGATTACTTCCTGGTCATCCTTATGCTTTGGTATAAGTTCTTTTATATCCATATTGCTACCCGCTATAATACACAATTTCTAACGGAAAACCATAGCTACTATATCTCATTGAGAGATTATTGATCATTCATCCGGCCGGTTAGCCAGTCCAACAAAAAAGCCCCCTTACGGGAGCTTTCTAATATGCAAAGTCGGGTGAAATAGTTCGCTTAGCGGCCTCCGGGCATCTTCCTCTCCTGCTTCAGGTCTTTGAGAGAAGGGTCCATCGCAATGGCCTGGGTACACAACTGCTCGCCTTTTGCCTTATCACCTTTTTTCTGGTAGGCCATGCCGATCATGTACAAGGCATTGGAGTTCTTTTTATCCACCACCAGGATCTGATCCCAGGTATCGATAGCCTCCTGGTATTGCTTATTGTGATAATAAGCATCTCCTACATTGTACAGCAATTCGGCATCCTGCGGACGGTGCTCCAGTACTGCCTTCAATAATGGTAATCCCTTATCGTATTGCTTAAGGTTGAGGTAGGCATTGGCGAGGTTTTCGAGGTACACGTCGGTACGCTTGTAGCCTTTTTCACCAGCCATTTCGAACCAGTACACGGCTTTTTTATCATCGGGGATGGAGTATGCCACCATGCCCGCCTCGAAGATCCAGTTGGCGTTATTCGGGTTGCGCGCAATGGCCTGCTGGTAGCAGCCTTCGGCACGCTTGTAATTGTTCATTTCCACAAAACAACGGCCTGCGATATAAGGCACCTCGGCCAACGTAGAATCGTCGCGGAAGGCACGCTCACAATATTTCAGCGCTTCGCCGTAATTGTCCAATTCGTAGTACGCTTTTGCGATCACGAAGTTGAGCGGTTTGGTACCGAGTTTCTTCTCCTGCATCTTCTGGGCATATTTGATCGCATCGGCCCACTTACGCACATTGAGGTTGAGGGTGGCAAGATTTTCTATCACCACCGGGTTATTGGGATCTTTTACTTCTGCTTTGAGGAACTTTTCACGCGCTTCCATATAGCGATTCTGCGCTACGAGCACATTGCCCCATTCGATGAGGTTGGCCGTATTGTCGGCACCAAACTGGTCGGATTTCGCAAATTGCTTTTCGGCTTCGCGGTATCGGCGGGCCTGTTGTTCGGCCACCCCTTTTTGATGGTAAAATGTAGCACTATCCGCATTTTGAGCCAGCGCAGATGTGGAGGCAACAGAGCCGATGAGCAGCCATAGAAGTGGGTACTTCGACATATAAAAGGATTTGGATTTAGGCAGCGGGCGCGAATTGGCTCTGCTTGCTTAGGCATACAGCCAGCAGCCATCCTTAAGGCTGCAATATTACTGCCAGGTATCATTATCAATGCGTTACATGACCGCCTGGCATTAAATCATTCAAAACCCGCCAATTGTTATTGGTGCATCATTTAAGAACAATAATCCCCAACGGTGGCAAATGTAGATTTATTTCGTAGCGGTTTTCCTTTTTATCCACAAGGGAGGTTAAAATTTCGGGATTGAAGACATCGCCTGTTCCACCATACTGGCGCAGGTCGCTGTTGAAGATCTCCTTCCAGGCATCTTTGCCCGGCGCATACAGCTTCCAGTCGCGCCGCACTACCGGCGTGAGGTTGAGCACCACCAGCAGGTCGTCCGCAGGATCTTTACCCTTGCGGCGGTACACCATTACGCATTCCGGCCGGTGCGAGAGATCGACCCACTCGAAGCCGTGCGTATTGAACTGGTTTTCATATAAAGCTGGTTCTGTGCGTAGCAGGTTATTGAGGTCGCGCACACATTCCTGCAGGCTGCGGTGGCTTTCGTGGGCGAGCAGCCCCCAGGGCAGCTCCGTTTTGTAGTTCCATTCGGTGGTGGCGCCAAATTCATTGCCCATGAAGAGCAGCTTGCCACCCGGGTGCGTGAACATATAGCCGTATAGCGCGCGCAGGTTGGCAAACTTCTGCCAGTCGTCGCCCGGCATTTTATAGATCATCGGACTTTTGCCGTGCACTACTTCGTCGTGGCTGAGGGGCAGCATGAAGTTCTCATCGTAGTAATACATCATGCTGAAGGTAAACCGGTTCTGGTGGAACTGCCTTTCGAACGGATCGAGCTTGAAATAGCCGAGCGTATCGTGCATCCAGCCCATCATCCATTTCATCCCAAAACCAAGGCCGTCCATATACGTGGGTCGGGAGACGCCCGGCCAGTCGGTCGCTTCCTCGGCGATGGTTTGTACATCGGGGAAGTCGCGGAAGATGGTCTCGTTGAGGTCTTTGATAAAAGCGATCGCCTCGATATTGCCATCGCCACCAAACTCATTGGGCTCCCACTCCCCTTCTTCGCGCGAATAATTGAGCTTGAGCATGGAACTTACCGCATCCACCCGCATACCGTCGATGTGGAATTTATCGAACCAAAAGCGGGCGCTGCTGATCAGGAAGGATTTCACCTCTCCCCGCTTATAATTAAATATATAGCTGTTCCAGTCGGGATGGTATCCCTTGCGCATATCCGCATATTCGTAGGTGTGCGTTCCATCGAACATGAACAGTCCGTGGGCGTCGTAGGGAAAATGCGATGGCACCCAATCGAGGATCACGCCGATGCCGGCCTCATGAAAGGCTTCCACCAGGTGCATGAAGCCCTGCGGATCGCCGAAACGGGAGGTAGGTGCAAAGAATCCTGTTCCCTGGTAGCCCCAGCTGCCGTCGAAGGGATGCTCCGTGAGGGGCATGAGTTCCACATGGGTAAAACCCATGTCCTTTACATAGTTTACCAGCCGGTCGGAAAAGAAATCATAAGTATTATATCGTTCTTCATCATGCGCATCGGGCCGCATCCAGCTGGCGAGGTGTACCTCATATACGCTCCAGGGTGACTGGGTAGAATTATGGACAGCCCGTTTGCTCATCCAATCCGCGTCGTTCCATTGATAGCCGAGATCCCAGGTTATGGAGGCTGTTTGCGGGCGGCGTTCCCAGAAATTGGCGAAGGGGTCGCCCTTGTCCATTTTTCGGCCGCGGAAGCCATGTATATGATATTTATAGACTTCTCCTTTGGGCATATAGGGTATGAAGCCTTCCCAGATGCCGGAATTGTCGAGTCGTACGTAGAGTGGGTGCGATTGGTTATTCCAGTCGTTGAAATTACCGGTTACGGATACCCAGGTGGCGTTAGGAGCCCATACGGCAAAGTAATATCCGCTCTTACCCAGTACCGTAATTTCGCGTGAGCCGAACAGTTCGTACAACCTGTAATGGGTTCCATTCTGAAAATTAGCTATATCATCTGTGGTAAACAGGGAGTAATTCCATACCGGACGGGTGCTGTCTACAAAGTGAATATCCTCGTACTTCTTGTCTTTTGCCACGCTGGAAAATTTATTTAGAATTTATTTATGGAATCTTTAACGGGCTGCATCATACTGTATCCGCTGAACCTTTCGTTTGACCGGTGGTCAATGAAATGTGTTAAAACGACGGTAATCTTGTTTAGATAAAACTGATTATCCGGATTTTTGCACCTCAACGATACCAGTACCGGAAGTTCGTAAATATTTTCCAAGTATTTCCAAACCAAGTGGTGCTGTTTGTGCGTCAATTTGAAGGTTACTATTTACCCGTTTGCAGATGTACGTGCCTGGCTTGCAGATTATGATTTGACTCCAGTACTCCTGCGTGTAGTTTTACAAAGGCTCAGCGTATAGAGATAATATAAAATTAACACAGTCAAAAAAACTAAGCCAAATCACTATTAACCCAGCACAGAACCAATGCAAAAACTAACGTTGTTGCTGTTGATACTGCTTGTATCGGCGGCTTCCCTCTTTGCGCAACAGCCCACTCTTAAAGGTACAGTAATTGACACCAGCGAAAAGAAAAATCTTACCAATAGCGTGGTGGCTCTTCTCCGTAAATCCGACTCTGTACTGGTCACTTACAGCAGGACTGATAAATCGGGCCAATTCTCCCTT
Source organism: Paraflavitalea sp. CAU 1676 (assembly GCF_029223285.1). GTDB lineage: Bacteria > Bacteroidota > Bacteroidia > Chitinophagales > Chitinophagaceae > Paraflavitalea. The sequence goes on from NZ_JARHUJ010000003.1 coordinate 830,347, forward strand.
TCCAAATTCAAACCGGGCAAATATGTTTTGATGGTAACCCACCCGGCTTATGCCGATTACATGGATTCCATTGAGGTGAATGATGCTTCTCCCGTCAACCTGGGCAATATTGCCATGATCCTGAAATCGCAGCTGCTGCAGGAAGTGGTAGTATCTCACAAACTGAGTGCCATCCGGATCAAGGGCGATACCATCGAATACAAGGCCGATAGTTTTTATATGAAAGCCGGTTCTTCGGTAGAAGACCTGCTGAAGAAACTGCCCGGCCTGCAGGTAGATCGCAACGGTAAGATCACCGCCCAGGGCGAAACCGTGCAGAAAGTACTGGTAGACGGCGAGGAGTTCTTCAGCGACGACCCCACGATCGCCACCCGTGGCCTGCTATCGGATGCGGTAGACAAGGTGCAGGTGTTTGACAAGGCCAGCGACCAGGCCGCCTTTACCGGCATCGACGACGGCAAGAAGGTCAAGACGATCGACTTGAAATTAAAAGAAGATAAGAAAAAAGGCTACTTCGGGAAAGTGGAGCTTGGCAGCAATGGCGACAAGTACTGGAACAATAACTTTATGCTGAATGCCTTCAAAGGCAAGCGGAAATTCTCCGCTTTCGGCCTGATGTCGAGCACGGGTAAAACGGGGCTCGACTGGCAGGAGAACATGAGCTATGGCGGCGCTGGCGGCAGCTTTGACGTGAGCGACGGGAACTTCGCCATTTACGGCAACGACGACGACCTGTTTGATGACGGCCGTTACTGGGGCGAAGGACTACCCAAAGGATGGACGGCCGGTATCCACTTCTCCAACAAATGGAACGAAGACAAGCAACACCTGAATCTCAACTACAAATATAATAAGCTGAATACCGAAGCCTCGGGCCTCAATATCAGCAAATACCTCCTGACAGGTCCATCACAGAACGTCATTGAATCGGGCAATAACTACAGCAGCCGGACCAGGAATAAGGTAGATGGCATTTATGACCTCAAGCTCGACTCTCTGTCTTCGATCAAGGTAATAGCCGGCGGGTCGATCGGTAAATCGATCTCCTCGAATAACGGCCACACGGACATCCTGGATGAGAACGGCAAGCCCATCCGCATTATCGACCAGCGCTCGAACTCAGTGACCGATAACAAAGCCTTCAACGCCCAGATACTCTACCGCAAAAAGTTTAAAAAACAAGGCAGAACGATCTCTATTAACGTTCAACAAGATTACCGGCAAACTGAAAGTACGGGGTTCCTGTATGCCCTGAATGACTTTTATGACGAAAGCAGCAACAAGACCTCGCAACTGGTAGATCAGCAAAAACTGAACGATAATATCACTTCAACGACGAGTGGGCGGATCGCGTACACCGAACCGCTCTCGAAACGCGCTATCCTGGAATTCAATTACGGTATTGGCAACAACCACCGTCAATCCAAGCGCACAACCCTCGGTAAACTCGATCCCAACAACCCGAAATACGACCAGGTGGTTGACTCCCTTAGCAATGATTACGAGTTCAACGTTTTGAACAACACGGGAGGGATCAATTTCCGCTACTCCAAGCCCAAACGCATTTCCTTTGGCTTTGGTGCCAATATAGCCCGTGCCGACTTTGAACGGGTCGACATTAAGAGCAAACAAAACACCCGGTATAGTTTCACCAATTTCTTCCCCACGGCCAATGTGGAGTGGACCATGGGCTCTAATGGAAATATTCGTTTCAACTATTGGGGTTCCACCCAGGCGCCTACCATCGACCAGATACAACCAGTAAATGATAATAGCGACCAAACGAACTTTCGCGTGGGTAATCCCGACCTGAAACAGGCTTTCCGCAGCCGCTTCAACGTGAACTACAACAAGTGGAGCATGCTCTCTGAAACCAGCATCTGGGCAGGCTTCAGCTACTCGACCGTTCAAAACGACTTCAGCTCCATGACCACCATTACTGACAAGGGCAACCGGATCACCAAGCCGGTGAACGTCAATGGCAACTACAACCTGAATGGTTATTTTGAGTACGGCATCAAGATCAAAAAACTGAATGCCAATGTGGGGCCCACCCTCAACTTTGGAAAGAGCAGAAATGTGAACTTCCTCAATGGCCAGGAAAACATCAATAATAACTACAACGTTAGCTTTGGTTTCAGTGTGTGGATGCAAAAAGAGAAGAAATACCAATTAAGCATTCGCCCCAACCTGAATTATAATGAATCCAAAACTTCGCTGCGGAAAGATGTGGTCACCAAATTCTGGACGCAGAGCTATGATGTGGATGCCACCGTATTCCTGCCCTGGAAACTCGAGATTGGCTCTGATGTGAGTGTCAACATTCGCCAGAAGACAGACGATTTCGATCGTAACAACAACGTAGTAAAGTGGAATGGCAGGCTGGAAAGAAAGATCCTTAAGAAGGATGCCGGCAGGATCCGCTTCTCGGCTTTCGATATCCTCAATCAGAATATCGGGTTCAACCGTAGCATCAACAGCAACTTCCTCAATGAAAGGACCTATGATACTTTCAAGCGGTATTTCATGCTGAGCCTTCTCTGGAATTTCAATAAGAATGGTGCTGCACCCAATATGTAAACCGATTAACGAACCGAACAAACTTATTATATGCAATTCAGAGTACTGATCATAACGCTGCTCCTGTTTGCCGGCCTGCAAAGGGCCCAGGCGCAGCAGTTCATCACCCATGGCAAGATTGAATTTGAACGAAAAACAAACCAACATGCCTTCCTGGAAGAATCCAGCTCTTTCACAGAGGTGATCAAAAACGGCTATCCAAAATTCCACACGGCTTACTTCGACCTGTATTTCAAAAATGGGTTGACGTTGTATAAGGCGGGCAGGGAACCCGAGATACGGCAGCAGAAGTTATTTCAAACCTTCCCTTCTGAAAATACCATTCAAACCAACCTGGAGAATGACAGCATGATCACCCAGAAGGATATCATGAACGACCTGTATATCCTCAACCAATCTACCCGCAAGATCGACTGGAAGATCGGTAGCGAGATCAGGAAAATTGCCGGCTTCGATTGCCGCAAGGCGGTGGGCCGTATTATGGATTCGGTGGTCGTGATCGCGTTCTACACGGATGAGATCATTCCTTCGGGAGGGCCGGAATCGTTCAACGGATTGCCGGGGATGATATTGGGCCTGGCCATTCCCCGTATGCATGCCACCTGGTATGCGACTAAACTGGAAGTAATAGAAATTCCCGACAAAGACATTCAAGCCCCTAAGAAAGGAAAGAAACTAACGAACAGTGAATTTGATAGCAGGATGACGGAATTTGAAAAGGGCTGGGGAGATTTTGGTAAGCGTATACGACCGATGATCTTATTATAACTGCCTGTCGCGGCAGGCTTATTGGCTTCAAACCATCAGGATAAACAAAAAGGCAGTGTGATGATTTCACGCTGCCTTTGTTTTTATGAGTTGTCGTGAATGACGGTGCCGGCTTTTGTTGCCGCTGCTCCTTCTATCCTATTACTTCAGCTCCAGTACCCACTGCGTTTTGGCAGGAATCTTCAGGGTGCTACCCAGCGATAAGAATTCATTGGTGGCCACTTCCCTTGCTTTTGTAAAGCCCTTGAGTCGTTCTTCAAAGCGCGCCGTTGAGATCTCCTTTGTGTCGTCGGAGGGATTCATGATGCACATGACGGTTTGCTGAGCATCGTACCGGAAATAAACATACACGCCATCCTCGGGCACATATTGCATCAACTTGCCGGTTTTAATGGCCGACGAGCTTTTGCGAAACTGCGCCAGCGCACGCGTGTAATTGAAAAGATTGTCCTCATCGGAGGTGCGGCCTCCTGCAGTAAACTTATTGGCGGCATCACCCGGCCAGCCGCCCGGGAAATCGAGGCGCACCAGCCCGTCGGGATTGGCGTGGTTCTTCATCATCACTTCTGTGCCATAATACAATTGCGGTATGCCGCGGAAGGTCAGGAGCCAGGCGAGGCCGATCTTCAATTTCTTCACATCGTCATTGACGATCGATAAGAAGCGGCTGAGGTCGTGGTTATCGAGAAAGATGACCTGCTTCATTGGGTGTTTGTACACAAAATCGTTGGAGGCCGTGAGGTAAAGGCGGTTTACGCCTTCCGTCCAACCGAATGGTTGGTTCAAGGCTGGTGTTATTCCGTAGAGGTTCAACTGAAAATCGGTTACCGCAGGCAGGTTGCTTTTGAAAGGTATCTGGTATACGTTCTCTGCAAAGAAGCTTTGGTTGGGTATACCGTGTACCCAGGTTTCGCCAAAGATGTGCAGTGTAGGATATTGATCGAGCAGCGCCTTGTTGCAGCGGTTCATGAATTCGAGGTCGTTGTAGGCATAGGTATCGATGCGCCAGCCATCGAGCCCGAACTCTTCGGTGCACCAAATGGCGTGTTGTATGAGGAAGTTGGCGACAAAGGGATTCTTTTGGTTGAGGTCGGGCATGGAAGGCACGAACCATCCATCACTCATTTTCTTTTTATCGATCGCCGATACATAGGGATCCATCAACACCTGGTCTTTGTAGGTGGTATTGGTATAATTGGGCCAGAAGTGGAACCAACTGCTATCTGGCAGATCGCGGAAAAGGAAATGTTCTATACCTACGTGGTTGTACACGGCGTCCTGTATGAGCTTCATGCCGCGCTTGTGCAAGGCATTGGAGAGCGAATGGTAAGCGGCTGCACCACCAAGGCGTGGTTCGATGGTATAGTGATCAGTAGCGGCATAACCGTGTTCGGTACGTTGGGGCATATCGTTCTGCAATACGGGATTGAGCCAAAGGGCCGTAACGCCGAGGTCTTGCAGGTAATCGAGGTGGTTCTCGATGCCTTTGAGATCGCCGCCATGGCGGTCGAATATTTCTGCGCGGTTGAGGCTTTGATCACGCAATCCTGCGATGCGGTCGTTGGTGGGATCGCCATTGCTGAACCGGTCGGGCATGATGAGGTAGATGAGGTCTTCGCTGGTGATGCCCTGATTGCGTGTTTTACCGGTTTCGGGATTGCGGGCTTTGAGCTCGTATTGGATCTTCACGTGCTCGGAGCGAATAAAATTGACGATGGTAATCTCTTTAATGCCTGGTTTGGCGTTGGGGGCAATTTCCAGGTCGATAAAGAGATAGTGCCTTTTGACCTGATCGGGCCGATTGAACTTAAGCACCTTTACGTCGGGACTACCGGAAGACACACTGAATTGTGTGGAAGTAAGTCCTGTTGGCCGGTACACCATCAGCTGCAATTTCCGGTTCTTCATACCGGTCCACCAATGGGTGGGATATACTTTTACATCGGATTGAGCCCATGCGTCGGCAGTAAATAATAAGCAGCAGGCGGCCACAAGCCATTGGCAGGAAAACAACTTCATCAGGTTATGTTTATTTGAATGCGTTAAATGGCGGTTCGTTTACAGCAGGTCTTCTTTTATTTTATCCTTCACGATCAGGGCACAGACAAATCCGGCGAGCACCAATAACCAGCCGCCTATCTGCACGGCGAGCAGGCGATCGTTGCCAAGGAAGTTCTCCATGATCTTACCGAAGAACAAGGAGGCGATGATCTCGGGCAAAACGATAAAGAAATTGAAGATGCCCATGTAGATGCCGATCTTGTTTTCCGGCAGGTGGCCTGCCAGCATGGAATAAGGCATCGACAGGATGGAGGCCCAGGCTACGCCCACCATACTCATGGACAGGTATAGCATCGATGTATCGGTGACGAAGCCTACAGAGATCAATCCCAATCCCCCCAACAGCAGGCAAAAGGTATGGGTCATCTTACGACCGAATTTCCCTACCCAGAAGGGCAATGAAAATGCGAACAGAAATGTTACCAGGTTCAATACGGCAGAGGTGGCGCCTGCATGCTCTACGCCTTTTGTATACAGAATGTTCAGCGGCGATTGGTTGGGCGCCAGGGGATCGCCTTTAAAAAAATCCTGCGCTACGGCCGGACTATAATAAAACCACATGAGGAATAGGCCGGGCCAGGTGAGGAACTGTACGATGGCCAGGCGCTTCATCTGCATGGGCATATTGGCGATAGAATGGGTGATCTCTTTAACCGCGCCACTAAAGCCGGTGCCATGTTGTGCATTGAGTTTTTTCTTCCAGTCGGGATCAACCGGCGGGTATTCGCGACTGCGCAATACGGTGTACAATACAGCGCCCAGGAACATGATACCGCCGATATAGAACGACCACATGATGTTTTGGGGAATGCCACCGGCTACTTTGTCGCGGCTGATGTTGAGGTAATCGGCGAGTACGCCCGGCAGGAAACCGGCTATACAGGCCGCAGCCCCGATAAACATGCTTTGCATGGCGTATCCAAAAGCCCGTTGCTTATCGCTGAGGTTATCGGCTACAAAAGCGCGGAAGGGTTCCATACTAATGTTGATACAAGAGTCGAGTATCCAGAGTGTACCGGCGGCGATCCACACGGTAGGCGAATTGGGCATTACAAATAAAGCGAGGGAACTGAGGATGGCTCCTACGAGGAAGTAGGGCCTGCGACGCCCCCAGCGCGGGTGCCAGGTACGATCGCTGAGGTAACCGATGATGGGTTGTACAATGAGGCCCGTCATGGGCGCTGCGAGCCATAGGCCGGGTATCTGCTCGGGCTTGGCCCCCAGGTACTCGTAAATGACGCTCATGTTGTTCATCTGCAGGCTCCAGCCAAACTGGATGCCGAAGAATCCGAAACACATATTCCAGATCTGCCAGAAATGGGCTTTTGGCTTCGCTTCTATAGCTGTTTCCGTTGCGAGCGTAAGGGGTGTAGTTGGCTCCATAGCAATCGTTGTTTGTTATTGGCTGCGGAAAGATAGGAAGTTATTGTGTAATTAGTACACATACCTGAAATCATACTTTAAAATACGAAGAATGTGTATGAGCTGTGCAATAAGATTCTGTGGTTATAACCTGTGGCCCAGTTACCTGGATATCATTTTTTTATCTACCTTCCCTACCCTTAATCCCGACCACGCGTATGCGCCTGATCAAACAAACCACCCTTTACTTCAAAGAAGGCAATTCGGATAAAGTATATGAGATCGACCTATGTGATGTAGGTAATGACCGGTATGTGGTGAACTTCCGCTATGGCCGCCGCGGCGCTGCTTTGAAAGAAGGCAGCAAAACGCCGGTACCGGTTAGTTTGCCCGAGGCGGAGCGGCTCTTCAACGAGGTAGCCGATGAAAAGATCGCCAAGGGATATTCTGCCAGCGAAAGCAGCCAGCCAGCTGCCCCCAGGGGTAGTTCCTTTGCGTTGACTGTTTCTGCCCCCTTACCAGTTGATGTATCCTCGCACCCCGATGCCCGTGTACGCGCCATCCTGAAGAGATTGCAACAGGCTGCACAGGGCAATTCGGGCGGGCGCCAGAAGCCCTGGAAGCTGTCGCGCGTGATCTGGAAGGCAGGTCAATACAAGATCCGCGATGCAGCTCCCTTTATCGTTCAGTTATTTTCGAAGAGTGATAATCTTCATCAATATGTATGCACCTGGGCTTTGATCCGCAGTGGTCATGAAGCCGCTGCAGACGCTCTTCAATCGATCTATAAAGATCATCCCACGGCGATTGTTCGTAAACTGGCTGGGGCAGGGCTTTTTCCCTTGCTGCGCGATGCGGCCCTCGAACAGCATACAGCCAACTATCTAAAAGATATGCCGCAGGTGTTGCGCGATGCGGTGGCCGCACAAGCGGGCGCTACGGTGGAGCAGCTGCTGCTGGAACCAGCCGGTCAGGAGCCTGCTTACTTTGTCTCGATTGAAACAATCTATCTCTTATCAATCGATAAACGGTGGCTTCGTCCCGTGCTGAAACGGGTTTTGCTGCAGGCGCCATTTCGTCCCCACTATTTCAAACACCTGCGTTCGCTCTATAAACTGGCCGAACTGCTGGATGATTTTGAATTCACCGGTTTGCTGGGTTGCCAGCTCGAGCGTCAACCGGAGGCCTTCCGGCACCGGGTGCCATTAAAAGACCAAAATACCAAGGTACTGGTCGACGGGATGGATGCGATGGTCAACCCGCACAAGGAACTTCGAAAGAAAGACAGCCGCCTCGCTTATTCACAAAGAACCCGGTGGTACCTGCACCGCAGGATCCGCCGGCGGCTGCAGTTGCTGGGCAACACGGGCGATGTGAGTTATGTAAAACTGGCCACGGCCTTGCTGATCTCTTATAGCCGGAAGAAGGATTTCAAGGAAGCTTATGCTACTTCCAACTATCAGTGGGATGGCCGTCGGTACAATACGGTGGAGACCCGCTTTCCACAAAATGCCCAGGCTGTATTCCTGCATTATATCTTGAGCGGAGAGCACCCCGACCTGCTATTGGCAGGTGGACGTGTGTGGCAGGTCCGCAATACGCCTGCAGCACGCACGGCTTCTGCTTCTTCGACCCCTGCCAGCGGCAATAGTGGCGGGTTATTGAAGAAGATCGTTGGCCTGTTTGGCAAAAAGAAAACCGACTACCGGGCTGTTGCGGGTCCGGCGCCGGCGACGGGTGCACACGATATTCAATCGGTGCCCAATGAGAATGGTACTCCTTATTTGCATCTCTGGAACCAGTTACCGCAATCTTATGTACAACTGCTCATCGAGGCTGAACTGGAAGAAGTGCATGAATTTGCAGCGGGCGGTTTGACCGCGCATCCCGATTATCCGCAGCTGAAACAAAAGCTGGACAAGGATGTATACAAGAAGCTGTTGTTATCGCCCTACCCTATCCCCGCCCGATTGGGCTATACGCTGGCTGTGGAAAGGTATGCCGGTATTCAACCCGAAGGAGACCTGGTGGCTGCGATGCTGCAATCGCTGCATGCCGATGCGCGCAGCAAGGGTATGGAATGGGGCAATACCTATCAATACGCCTATGCTCAGCAGGTGGATTTTGTATCAAGCCTGCTCTTTTTACGCGAACCCGCTATCCGCCAGTGGGCGCAGCATTTCATCAACAACAATCATATCGGTACTGAGGTGCGCCTGGCTGCTGTAGGCAAGGCCATTGCCACGATCCTATCGATCGTAGCGGCTGATGCTGATACCGAAACTTATATTGGCAATGCCAAAGACAATATGCTGGCCTGGTTTGGCAACGAGGTAAAGCAGGTGCCCCTGCCAGTGATTGCCGATCTGTTGCTGCATCCGGTAGCACCGGTTTTATTACTGGGACTTCAGTTGCTGAAGTCCAACCAGCAACCTGTTACGGCAGATGCGCTAAGTGCATCGCTGATAGCCGGCTTGTTGCAACACGATTATGCTCCCGTGCGGGAGGCTGGTATTGACCTGCTTACCTTACAGGAGCCGGCGCGCCTGATGGAGTTCAGGCAGGAAGTACTGGCGGCCTGTTTATCGCAGCACGCCAATGTGCGCCGGCATATAGCGCCGGTGGTAGGTAAAATGGCGGGCTTTGAAAAGGCCTTCGGCGATGAAGCGGCTACCCTGCTGATGCCTTACTTGCTGCGCAAGGAGCCGTACGAAGGTATGCATGACGATATCGGGCGCTTATTGTGCCATGAACTGAGCAGTAACCTGCAAAACGCGAATAAGGAAACGGCGCTCAACCTGCTGTACGGTAATTATACTGCTGCGCAGAACGTAGGCGTGGTTATCCTGGAAAAATATACGCAACCCGATCAGTTGACCATTCCACAGGTCATTGCTTTGGGTGGCCATGAAAATATCACGGTGCGCCAATGGTGCTGGCGGTTTTATCAGCAACAAGCGGCCCGCATCCGGTATGAAAAAGAAACGGCGATCAAACTGTTGGAAAGCAAATGGGATGATTCCCGTGCTTTTGCCATGCAATACTTCCGGGATGCGTTTACGGAAGCCGACTGGAGTCCTGAAGCACTCATTTCGCTGGCCGACTCGGTGAAACCCGATGTAGAGTCCTATGGCCGCGAACTGATCACGCGCTTCTTCCAGGGCGAGCATGGTCATCAGTATTTATTGAGCCTGAGCCAGCACCCCAGTGAGAAGATGCAATTGTTTGCGACCAATTACCTCGAAAGGTTTGCGGGCGATGACGTGAGCAGGATCTCTTCGCTGGAGTTCTACTTCCGTTCGGTGCTTACCCGCGTCAACAAAAGCCGGGTAGCGAAGAACAGGATCTTTCATTTCCTGCTGACGGAAGGGCGTAAATCGGAAGAAGCGGCAAAGATCGTGAGCAACATTCTTTCGGATATTTCTGCTACTGCGGCGATCGGCGACAAAGCCAAATGTATTGACGTATTGATGCAGCTGAAAGCCCTGTACGAGGTGGAGACTCCCTTGAAAGTAAAACCCATCGAAACAAGAGCAGCAGCCAAAACCCTTAATCCTTTATCATAATCAGTCTGTATGTTATTCAATTACCGGTTTGCAGGCAGTAGTACGGTTACGAGTTCGGCGCATATGACGGGTATGTCGTTTGCCCCGGATACGCTGCGCGACAGCGCCTGGTTTGTAGGCAAGCTGCATAAGAAGCTGGCGTTCCGCGAAGCGATCTCGGCCTTACACGATGTCGTGATCAGCGACCTTCGGTTCAAGCCCAAAGATAAAACGGCGTATAAGGAATGGGTAGCAGAAAATGAAGCCATGCTACTGGCCGATCATATGGCGGGCTACGATGCTCAGGGTGTATCGGCACGCATCGAACAGATCAAGGCCGAGCTGGCGGATGTACGGGCTCAAAAGAATTCTTTACTCGGTCCCTATCATACGGCCAAGTCAAAATACTTCAATTACATCTACGAAAAGGAAAGGGACAAGTGGATCGTGCTGGACCCGGTGATCACCATACATCCCGATGAGCTGTTCTTCGAATGCTTCAGCGAGGATGAATCGACCTATGGCAAGCTGGGTTGTAACTATAATGTTTTTAAAGAGATCGGCGACTATAAATGCGGTACCACCAATGTCGATTATTCGGCCGGACTGTATGAAGAATTTCAAAAGATCCGCGACTATAAAGAAACGGAACTGAAAGTAGACCCTTCGGGCTTCACGGTGCAAACCACCCGGGAAGAAGCTTTCAAGGAAGTAAAGATCGACCTGCCCGATAGCTGGGTACGGGGTTTTCTGCAGGTAAGCAGTGCGATGACCTTACCGACGATCCAGGTAGACCTGCACCCGATGGATATACACAGCCTTTGTTTGCTGCTGCGCCGCTTCCGTGAAAAGCGGGGACCGCGTGCCCTGCGTTATGTACTGGAGCCGGGCCATCCGGTAAAGCTGGTGCTGGAGCCCTGGGGTAAAGAGATTGTTTGTGCCCGCAGTATTTATACCGGGCCTGTTAAACAGGAGATCAGAACCTGGGGACGCAGGCGTTTGCTGATCCTGGAAAGACTGATTCCTGTGGCGAAGAAATTTACGGTACACCTGTTGGGTACTGGATTGCCTACCTTTTATATTGCCGACCTGGGAGATATGAATTTTACGCTGGGTTTGAGCGGCTGGACCACCAACGACTGGAGCCATGCGGGCAATTTCGATCTGCTGGCGCCGCGCCTGGCGGTGGATGATGCTACCAAACAAAAGGTATTTGGTCAGTTGCAAAAGGACTGGCTTACGACTTCTGCGCAATTGGCTCAAAAACTCCACCTGGATACCGCGCAAGTAGCAGGCGCATTGAGTGCTTATACCCAAGCGGGCCGGGTGATCTACGACCTTAACAGTGATGTATATCGCCTGCGTGAATTGAGCCGGGACTTATTGCCGATGGATAAGCTGCGTTTCAGTAATCCGCAGGAGGAACTGGCCGCTCAACTGTTAGCGAGCCAGGAAGTGAAGGTGACGGCCAACGCGATGCCCGATAACTGTATTCAGCTGGCAGGGAGTGTAAAAGGCGCCCGTAAAACCTTTAAGCCTCAAATGGTGATCGACGGCGATGAGAAGATCAAATCGGCGAGTTGTGATTGCAGTTATTATATCGAAAATAAACTATACAAGGGACCTTGTGAGCATATGCTGGCCATCAGGCAGTCGTTCAACAATACGCGGGTGGCGGGCAATGGCTTCAAGTAGCAGTATAGTTTATAAAAAGAGAAGCGTGTATTTAGTAAATTAAAAAACAGCTATTATATTTGTTAACCGCTTTTCGTGTTCTTTGACAGAGGGGAATTTGATGTGCACCTTGCTTCCGTAAGGAAAGGGCGATGTTTCGTCGTCCATGCAACATGACTTGATCATGCATCACCAAATGTAATCTTTACTATGGCATACCGGTACTATATTGCAATCTTGCAGTACAGGCCCGGAGTGCCCTGATTGCAATATAGTACCGGTATGCCTGGCGTTGATTAATCTGGTCGCCGGCACGCACGAAGGCAGCACGTTTCCCTCTGTCAGAACATGAATTCCATTCTTCATCTCTCATGTTCAACATACTTACCCGTCAACAGATCTACGATCGCATCCGCGCTACTTCCAAAGATGCGTTTATACTGGATGATATGAAGCGACTCGGCTTCTGGCCTTCCAATGAAGGGAAGCCATCGGTGCCCGAACTGCTCATCAGGCGCGAAACGGAGTTGAACAAGGAATTCCAGCGTTTGTATGAACAACACCGCAAGTACCTCGACCGGGAGAAGGTATTGAAAGAAATGCGCCTGAAACGCATGGACGCAGCCAGGGCCAAGCGGGCAGCCACCAAAAAGCGGAGGGAAGAGCAAAGGCTCCAGAAAGCGGAAGCGTGGCAGCAGCGGAAGGCGGTGGAGATCTTGTATCTCGGCGACGGTGTGTCTATTGGACTGAATAATGGGGTTTCGAATGCAGATGCGCTGCAGAAAAAGCGGTTACCTGTTTTTGCCAATGAGTTGGAGCTGGCTACCGCGATGGGCATCGAGCTGAAAGAATTGCGATTCCTTGCTTTTTCGCGCAAAGTAGCGCCGGTTAGCCATTACAAAAAGTTTTATCTGCCTAAGAAATCGGGCGGCAAGCGGCTGATCTCGGCGCCGATGCCCCGATTAAAGCAAGTTCAATACTGGATCCTGGAACATATTCTGAATAAGGTACCTGTGCACCAGGCGGTGCATGGGTTTGTATTTACGCGCTCTATTCTCAGCAATGCTCATTTACATGTGGGCAAAGAGACGGTATTGAACCTGGATGTAAAAGATTTCTTCCCTTCTATCCATTATAGGCGTGTAAAGGGATTGTTGCAACAAATAGGTTATTCAGAAAAGATTGCCACCATCCTGGCTTTGTTGTGCACGGAAGCGGTGACAGAGGAAGTAGAGATCGATGGCCGTGCTTATTTTGTACAGAAGGGCAACCGGGTATTGCCACAGGGAGCACCTACAAGTCCGGCCATTACGAATATCCTCTGTTTTAAGCTGGACCAACGCCTGCAGGGGCTGGCTAACAAACACCAGTGCAGTTATACCCGTTATGCCGATGATGTAACCTTTTCGTGGAGTGGTACTGATGTGAACGCCCAGCAAATGGTGTGGCGCATCAAGAAGATATTATCCGATGAAGGCTTTGAAGTACATCCCGAAAAAGTGCGCATCATGCACAAAGGCAGCCGGCAGGAAGTGACGGGCATTGTGGTGAATAAGCAGTTGGGTATTGACCGGGATAAGCTGCGTCGTTTCCGTGCTTTACTACACCAGTTACAAACGAAGGATGCGGCAGAGTTGATGCCGGGGGTAGAGAGTCCGGCCAATGTGGTGATCGGCTATGCCAATTTTGTGAAGATGGTGAAGCCTGCGCAAGGCAAGGTATTCAGCGAAGCGATCGATAAGCTGGTGCAGACTGGTCGGTTGAAATATATTACTCCTATCACGCCCGGTCATGGTTCTAATGGTGCGGGTTCTTCTAACGGTTCGGGGAACAGTTCTGCGGCTCCATCCGGTGCGGGCGATACCAGGAAAGACGATGACAAACCCTGGTGGAGCGTGACGGGCTGATCAGGGGAATTGGGCTTGCAGCCTGTCCATGATGCCCTGGTTAAAAGCGGGATCGACCTCTTCGATCCATGCGTAGCTGTCCAGTATTTCGACATCGATGGCATCCTGCATGGTAGTGACGAACATCGTGGGAATCCAGCAATAAAGATAATTTGTGGTTACAAAGAACCAGGTATCGATGGGAGGAATGTCGGCGTTATCGACAAAGCCGCGGGTTTCAGCAATTGGTGCACCATCGTACGTGGAAACATCTACCTGAAAAGCCAGTATTTTACCTTTACTGCCCGGTTCCTGCAGGTGTACCGCCTCCTGACCTCTACCTTCCATTACATTTTGAAGCACCTCTGCATGGTCAAAATACCGGGGAACATCTGCTCCTGTACAATCCTCCTTCGACCAGAAATGATAGATCGGATATCCATTATGATCGGGATTGCAGGATCTTAATATGGTCGTGTAGTCGATATTGTTTGGGTCTTCGATCTTTTCGATGATCCTTTGTGTATGGTTTATCGTTAAAACAAGGTTCTGGTAAAACTGGTCACTGTAAATTTCCGCAGGTGGCTGGTACCAGGAAAGGTCGTACGAAGAAATTTCTTGATTGTAGAACGCTGGGCTTTTTTCAGGCCACCAATCGCCCGATGACCTGGATTCAAAATAGTTCATTACTATTTTCGCCAGAACAACCGCGAGGCAGAATGCGAAGGTTATGGACATGAGTGAATGATTATTTTGCAGTTCCAAAGGACTGCGTCACGACAATCTTGCCCACGATATTATTATTGAACTCTTCTAGTTCGTCGGCAGGTACCCATAGTTCATTGTGGATCTCCCCTCCTACGTTTTCCACCCGGAATTTACTTACGTAATCCGAGCGCACTTCAAACTTTGTAACATAGCCCGAGCCGGAGGCCGGCACGTTCCAGTCGCGGGCGATCTGCACGGCGTATTCCTCGTTCATGACGGGATAGAATATAGGCTGCTGAAGTAAGCGTGGGGGAAATTTAGTAAAGCCCGATGCTTCGATCAGGGCGAGTTCCTTAGGGCCTACGGGACGATACAGTGTGGTAGTTGCGATGTTGTCCATTACAGTTGCACTTTAGGGGATGCGTACACGAAAGTAATGAATTCCGGTAGCTTTTACTATGCCTAAGCACGTTTCCCTTTTACGCCTTCCCTGCTTATCATACGGTTCAATGCTTTGGATTGGGATCGATCCTGGGTTCAAAGCCTCTCGATTGCAGGAAGGCGGTGAGGTCGGTCAGCATTTCGTAAACATACGAAGGTTCTTTATTCGTCGCGTCTTCCACTACTGGCATTTCCACAAAGATGTCTTCATACTTGATGCCCTTATGAGCCAGCGCCTCTGTTAGTTCCTGCTTATGCTTCCTTTCGAGGATGTTCTCGTCAACGCCGATGTACACCGTAAACCGGTTCTGCGATCCACTGATCTTGACCGGAAATCCATCGACGATACCCGTGATGCGCTTGCCGGAAAAAAGGAAACGGGAGGTAACAGCCGTATAGCTGATCTTAAATCCCTTTTCCTGTAAATATTTAAACGGGGGACTATCGAACAGGTAAGAGGCGCGGGAGAAGTCGACGTAAGCGCCACAAAGGAATACCACATACCCAAAGCAACTAAGGGAGAAAGCCAGGAAGAGGTTCACCCAGGCTTTCTGCAGCGAAGAATCAAAGGTAGACTCATGATTAAATATCGTGAGCACCGCGAAGATGCCTACGAAAAAAATGATCAGTCCCCAGAGTTTCTTTTTGTTGAGCAGGATATAAGTCAGCATATATCACATAAAAATATGATGATTTACGGCAAATGCCACCCTTTATCCATTAAAAATGATTTGCACGACTTACAGAAGTCATGTTCTTCATCCAGCGGATTTCCCCCTTCGGCATCGCGCATAAAACAGGATTTTTCCACGCAATGCGGCAATCCCTGCGTATGCCCCAATTCATGGATCGCCACTTTGTAGAACTGGTCTTCTTTATTGGTCCTCGAAAGCCGAAATGTAGATACCACGCAGGAGTAGCCGGGATTGTATCCGAGCCCCATTACGCCCCAATCTTTAATGCCTCCTTTGGTGGTACTGATATCCCGGCTGATCAAGCCGATCACTACTGTATCGGCATTACCATACTGCTTCAGGTACCTGATCAGGCTATCGGCCCGGTAGCGGTGGCGTGGTTCATAATAGGCGGTAGCCGGTATCTCGATAGATGGCCTCACCACCACTTGCGAATGCAGGCGCTTTATCTGCTCCTGTACCTTGTTCAATTCATGCACGGGAAATTCGCCCAGCGGTTGTATGACCACTACCCTGCTCCTGTGCACAGGGTTTTGGTCGCAGCCGTCGAGGGCTGACAACAGCAACAGGGTCGCCAACAATGAAACGAGGCTAGAAAGTACTTTTTTTGTCGAGTTCGGGTAATGCTTCATCGATTCGTTTTGCCAGTTCCGGCAATTTAATGGTTGGAACGGCAGGAAACAAGTGGTGCTCGAGGTGGTAGAACATACTGAACGTGATCTTATTCTTCCATCCTTTGCGCTGGGTGCGCGCCAGTTCCGGATGCTCTTCGGTATGGTGGTGCACGGTCCATACGGCAAAAAATGCCATCAGGAACTCACCGATCACCATTACGATTATGTGATATATGAGAAACTGTATGTTGAAATAAAACACCACGAAGGCGCAGCCTGCGATAGAAGCGAGTTCGAGCAATACATTCCTCACATATTTTCTGTTTCCCAGCTGCAGGGTTACTTTATGAATCAGGAACATATGCACCGGACCGTAGAGGATGGCTCCGTACCAGGTCATGCCGGCCGATTTTCCCTCGTAATCATCTTCTTTGAGGCAGTATTTATGGTGCCTGAGGTGGTTGAATTTTACGGCATGGATGGAGGCCATCATGAGTACGCTATTGGTGTACAATGACAGCCAGGTCAGGAATTTATTGGTGCCGAGTGAATTGTGAAAGCCGTTGTGCACCTGCCGGAGTGCGGTGAGGAAAAAGAAAGCAGAAAAAGGAAGTGCGAACCAGTAGTAACCAAAATAAGCGAGTGTCCAGGAGGCGAGACACCAGGGAATGGTGAGGTTATTTTCGATCAGCATTTCCCGCAAGTTAAGATCGCGCAGATCTTTCCATTGTACGCGTTTGAGCATTTCGGCGTGGGTCATATAGTAGGTATTTATTGCCGCGGATTGAAAGTACAGGAATGCCAGCGCACGAAGCGCTGGCCATGGACGGTGATCAATCTGTAAAAGTACACATACTAACTGAGACGGAAAAGCTATTTTAACGCTGCGCCTGATCGGCTATACTTATTTTATAGGTTCGCTGGTCGACCTCTACCAGGTACATACCTGTGTGGATGCCGCGGATATCCAGTTGAACGTTTGTTAGTTCCGGATTAATTTGCCACAGCTTCACTATCCTGCCCTGCAGGTCACGGAGCGCGATCTTTGCTTCTTTTCGCGGGCCTTTCAGCCATAGATCATGTTTGGCGGGATTGGGAGATACTTGCAGGCGACCGTTCTGCTGGGTTACCTGCCGGATGGATGAATAGGTTAGTACTCCTTCGCTTCGAATGGCGAGCCGGTACCAGGCTTGCCCCCGCAACGGCGCCCGATCAACGTGGCTGTACCGGAAGACGGTGGGTTGAGCTTTTATTTCGCCGATGGTTTGCCAGAGGGTCTTATCAGCCGACCTGTCGATTGAAAACAGTGTGTTTTCGTCGGGGTCCGCGACCTTCCAGTTAAACGTGTTACTACCGGCTGCGGCCGTTACTGTAAATTGCTCCAGCCTTGTTGCCATCAATACGGGATTGCTGTAGTGCACGGTAACGGACACGTAATCTATATGTGCAGTGAGCGCAAGGCTGACTACCCCTGCGCTGAGCGATGCCCTTACGGCAACGCCGAAATTGCCTGCGTTGATGTCGGCGGGTGTCCACGACAGACCCCACAGGTCTGCATTGCCGCCATAGGTAACAGTGGCATCCGAAGATGGCCAGGCAGCGCCACTGGCATGGTTGGTTCCACCAATGACACCATTCTTTACCATTAATACAGCTGCATCCTGTATGGATCCGCCAACGGCCAGTCCGGCCGCTCTTCGTTCTATAGTCACTACGATGCCGCAGATCGTTGCGCCTGCCGGTATCGCGAACCCAGGCGCCTGCAAAGAAAGGAAGTGGCTGCTGACCGTACTTAATGCTCCTACCGTTGACGTGGCCTGCGCGGTATTGTTGTCGGTTACTAATGCCAATGTGGGGTTTGTCCACACAATGGTACCTGCCGCCGCATCATCAGCTCCGGTAGTGGCAGCGAGTGGCCCCGCCGGTATACATTGCGCAAGCCCCATGTGGGAAAGGACAATACAAAGGGTACATACCTTAACAGGTAATGCAATTTTCATAATGGCTGGTTTAAGGATGAAGCAATAGGTGGTTTACCCGGACGGACAAATTATCCGGGGCATACGATGGGTGTTGCCTGCATGGCGCCATGCAGGAAATACCTGTTTGGTTTGAGTACAATGGAATGGTTGGGCCGTTGCCGGCAAAAAAAGATAAGGTGGGCGTATGATGCCCCGTTGCTTTACAGGTGAGCCTTAACCTACTATCAGAGCGAAACTTAGGTGCGTGGAGTAATTGCTTTACTTATAACGCAGTATTGCACTGCTTTATGATAAAAAGATATCATTTGTAGCTATTTCTTAGCTTAAATCAACCTTTTTGCATCCTTTGCGCTGGCTGCGGGTTTTCCTCTAAGGGTTTTCCTCTAAGGGTTTCCCTGTAAGCCCTTAACGCTTATCTGCCGGATAGACTTAAAACTCCCTCCTGCATCACCCATCTGCTATGAAGCGGCGGCTGTTTATAAACTTATCCACAGACTAGTAGTTTTCCTTCGCCCGCGCGTCAGGAATACAGCAATTCTTCCCGATACCCATTTTGGCTTCCTGATATCCCGGCTGTCCGCAGCCGGTAGTCAATGTATTATCCTTTTCTAACCAAAAACTTTTGCTTCGCTTATGAAAAGATCCCGCCTCCTGCTCGCAGGCGTATGGCTATGCCTTGCCTGCTCCATTCGATCACAGGCCCAATTAACAGCCTTCGGGCCTTTGGCCGATTCCCTGCAGAATGCTTTGTACAGCACGTTCATTTCTTCCAACGGTAATTACTACATCCAGAACAACACGGGCAACACCAACTTCAATTACTGGTGGAATGCCCACGGCATTGACGTGCTGGCCGATGGATACCTGCGGAATCGCCAAACTACTTTGCGCACCCGTATGAAGAACCTGCTCACAGGCATTAAAACCACGAATGGCAACACGTACATCAACTCTTTTTATGACGATATGGAATGGCTGGCCATTTCATCGCTGCGTGCTTATGAGGTCACCGGTGATACTGCGTACCGGAATGTTGCGACCCTGTTGTGGACAGACATCAAAACGGGGCAGCATATGGATCATGGTGGCGCTATTCAATGGAATAAAAGTTCGCCGCAAAGTCTGCATGCATGTTCGAACGGGCCAGCCGTGATCTTTGCGGCCAGGCTATACCGCATCACCAATAACGCGGCTGACCTGGCAACAGCCCAGAGTATTTATGCATGGCTAAAGAATACATTGGTTGACCCTGCCAGCGGCGCCGTATGGGATGCCTACAATACCGGTACGGGCGCTATCGGTACGGCTGTTTATTCATATAACATCGGAACTTTCATTGGCGCCGCTGTAGAACTGTACAAGATTACCGGTGATACTACGTACCGGGCCGATGCTGTGAAGTCGGCCGAATATGTGATGAACAACCGGCTTACCAATGGCGTGTTGTTTACCAATGAAGGAGGCGGCGACGGCGGTCTGTTTAAAGGTATCTATGTACGCTACCTTACGCTATTGGCACGGGAATGCAATCTATCATCCCCCATGCGCGCTCGCTACAATAACCTCATCAGCAGCAATGCGCGTACCCTGCAGGCAAAAGGCATCAACCGCAACACGGTAATGGCGAGTCCCAACTGGACGGTAGCCCCTACCGGGAGTACTGACTACTCCACCCAATTGAGTGCAGCGATGCTCGCTGAAGCTGCCGCCACCATCGACCAGTCTTATTTTTACAAAGACCTCAACTATCGCGGCCCGCTGGCTGGCCTCTCAGCCGGCACTTATTACCTGGCCGGTATGCAGGCAAGAGGCCTGGCCGATAACGACATTACCTCCTTTACCTTGCCCGAAGGCTACCAGGCTACTTTCTTTGAAAATGACAGTCTGCAAGGCGCCAGCATCAACAAATTAGCCGGCGAAGCGTGGATCGGCAGCACCTGGAACGATCGCATCTCGTCTATGATCATCAATCCCGGTGGCATCACCACCCTGAGTGGTAATTTTTACCTGCAGAACAGGTTCAGTGGTTTGTACATGAATGTCAAGGACAGCAGTACGACCAATGGCGCCACCATCGACCAGGCTGCTTTTACAGGCCGGCCGCATCAGCAATTTAACCTTGCGCACCTGGGCAATGGTGTGTATAAGATCACGGCTGTGCATACCGGTAAATCGCTCGATGTTTTCAATGGAGATATCAACAACGGTGCGAAGCTGATACAATGGCCCTACAATAGTCAGTACAACCAGCAGTTCGTCATTATAAGGACCGTGGATGGCTATTACAAGATCTGGAACCGCAAGAGTAACCGGCAGGTGGAGGTAAAGGATTTTGGCGTATCGCCGGGCGCTATCGTGCAACAATGGGAAGATGCAAACCAGTTGAACGGTCAGTGGCAACTGGTACCCGTGGTAGCACCCACTTCGCTGATCACCCTTACCTCGCCCGATGCGCAAACCACTGTATCCGTGGCCCTCAACAGCCAGCAACTCAGTTACAGTGTGGTCAAAAACGGCTCGACCATCATCAACAGTTCGCCGCTGGGCATCAATACATCGGTGGGAGATTTCACCAATGGCGTTTCCTTCGCATCGTACACTACCGACACGGTCAATGAAAGTTATTCCCTGCCTTCGGGTAAATCATCCAGCTACACCAATCAGTATCGCGAACTCAATTTCCGCGTATATAAAGGGCAAAAGGAACTTCAGCTCATCGTTCGTGCCTACAACGATGGTATTGCCTGGCGGTATGCGATTCCGGGCGCGGGCAATATCAATGTAACCGGCGAAAGCAGTGCCTTTACAGTTGGCGGTTTCGATAGCAGCTGGGCTATGCAATATGTGAACGATTATTCTACTGAATACCTTGCCCGCAACTGGACGGCTACATCGGCCCAATCCCTCTTCTGCGCTCCGGTGCTTGCGAAGTCTACTACCGGGCAATGGGCTTTGCTGACAGAAGCTGCCAATTTTGGCGACTATTCGGTATCGAAGCTTCGGGCAGGCAGCACCAATGGCCGGTTTCAGCTGGAACAAACGGGTACCATCACGACGGCGCTGCCGATGGCGAGCCCGTGGCGTGTGGCTATATTGGGGAGTTTGCCATCTATCGTTGAATCGGTGCTCATCGAGAATCTCAATCCGGCTACCGAGCTATCGAATGTTTCGTGGATAAAGCCAGGCCGTTCCAGCTGGGATTGGGGCGGCGAAGATGGATCTCCTGCTCCTTCCCTGGTGCTCACTAAAAAGTACATAGACCTGGCGTCCGATATGCATTGGGAGTATATGCTCATCGATGATGGATGGGAAGCTGCCGGCTATGCCATCTCCGATGCCGTTACCTACGGCGCGACGAAAGGGGTTGGCATTCTGCTCTGGGCGCATCACAACAAGTTCCAGAATGATGAGAACCAGATACGCACCTTACTTACCACCTGGAAGGGATGGGGCATTAAAGGCATCAAGGTCGATTTCTGGCAGGATGATAACCAGGCGATGATCCAGAAGTATGATAAGTTGTTGAAGGTTGCCGGCGAACTTCAATTGCTGGTGAACCTGCATGGCAATACCAAACCATCCGGTACGCGACGCCGGTGGCCGCACCTGCTTACCTCGGAGGCAGTGTATGGCGGTGAGATGTACCTGTTCAACAGCACCATTCCCAAGGCCACACACAATATTACGCTGGCCATGACGCGCAACGTGATCGGCCCGCTGGATTATACGCCGCTCGATTTTGCCCGTCGCTCGCAGGTCATTCAGCAAAACACTACCTGGGCGCATCAGCTGGCACTGGGGATCGTGTATGAATCGGGTATCCAGCACATGAACGATGCTCCGCAGAATTACCAGTATCATGTGAGCAAGCGACTGCTGCGGCAGTTACCGGTTGCCTGGGATGCGATCCGTTGCCTGGAAGCGGCACCCGATCAGTACACCACCATAGCGCGTCGCAAGGGGCAGGATTGGTACGTGGGTTCCCTCACCAATGCTGCGCGCACGCTCTCTGTAAACCTCTCGTTCCTCGATGCCGGTAAAACCTATTATGCGGTGTTGTATAAAGACGGCAACTGCGATTCGGAGCTGGAACCGGTGCAGCAAACCGTTACGCAGGGAACCGTGCTTACCGTTCCGCTGCGCACTAAAGGAGGAGTTGCCATCTATCTGTCACCGCTGCCCGTTACTGTACCTGCGATTACGAAATATGAAGCTGAAGCTTTGGGCAATACACTGGTCAATGTAACCCGGGAAACCGATACCGACAGCAAATGCTCGGGCAATCAGTTTGCGGGTTTTATCGGCAATGGCAACTACCTTGTCTTCAACAATGTCAATGTAGCTGCTTCCGGCAACTATGTGCTCACGATGTATTATATGACGGGAGAAACCAGGAGTGCATATATCAAGGTCAATGCGCAATCGCCGGCTACCTATTCATTTTCATCTACAGGCAGCTATGCCGGTAAAGGGCTGGCCATGCGTTCGTTTGAGGTATCGCTCAATGCAGGCAACAATACGATCGAGTTTGGCAATACCAGTGGGTGGAGCGTGAATATCGACCGCATCACCATTCAAAGTGCCGCCAGTGTAAACCCTGCGGTGGCCGGCACTTTTTACCAGCACTGCAATTTCGACACTACCGGTTATGTGGTTACACTGGGCGAGGGAGATTACCCGCAAGCGGTGTTGCAGGCCAGGGGAATCAGCAACAATGATATCTCTTCTTTGAAAGTGACAAGTGGTTACCAGGTGATCCTGTACGACGAAGATCAATTTCAAGGCAGTAGTGTAACCCTTACTGCCAACAATGGCTGTTTGGTCGGCGTTAACTTCAATGACAAGGCTGGCTCTGTCCGCATCAGGCCACTGGCGCCGGCTACGCAGGCCCGGGTCGTGAGTCAGGTTACAGCAAAGGAAGAATTACTGCCGGTTGCTGGCTTTAAAGTGTATCCCAACCCGGCAGGAGAATCGCTGTATATCCCGGGCGAAGGGATCAGCCACAAAACAGTGTTTGTTTACGACAATATGGGGCGACTGGCGCTCAAGACGGTTGTGCAGGGAGGTGTGGTTCGTATCAACAAATTGCCTGCCGGTTTGTACCACCTGGTGATCCCAGGCAGCGGGCAAACGCGGCGATGGACATTCCTGAAACAATAACTGCCCATAACGAAGAAAGCCGCATTACTGCGGCTTTCTTCGTTATGATAAGTACTGTTATGCTCAGATCACAAATCCATCGGGCAGGATGGCGCCTTTCTTCACTACCACGATGCCGTCCTTGATGGTGTACAGCGAGTGGTCGGTGTTTTCGAGCTGATCGTGGCCATTGATGCGTACATCGTTGCCGATGCGGCAGTTCTTATCGATGATCGCATTCTTGATATGGCAGCGATCGCCGATTCCCAATGTGGGCAGCCCGCGCTCCGTAGCGTGTGTCATCTCTTCGATGGTCTCATAGTAATCGGTACCCATGAGGTAACTGCTTACCACGGTGGTGCCGTAACCAATGCGGCTGCGGATACCGATCACACTGTGTTCGATACGGCTGGCATTGATGATACAACCTTCGGAGATAATGGCTTTTTCGAGCGTAGTGCCACTGATCTTGGCCGGTGGCAGCATGCGCGCCCGCGTATATACGGCATTTGAATTGTCGAAGAGGTTGAACGGTGGTATCTCATCCGTAAGGGCCAGGTTGGCCTCGAAGAAGGAATAGATATTACCGATATCGGTCCAGTAACCATCGTATTGGTAGCTGGCCACTTTATAGTCATGCAGCGCCCCTGGTAATATTTCTTTACCAAAGTCGGTGCAATCCTTGTATACATCCAGGAGAAGATCATTCAACAACTTGCGGTTGAAGATATAGATACCCATGGAGGCGAGGTAGTCCCTGCCCTGTGCCTTCATTTCGGGCCCTGTGTCGCTGGTCCAATCGGGCAGCAGGTCTTTCTTGGGTTTTTCGATGAAGGAAGTGATCAGGTTATTGTCGTCACTTTTCAGGATACCGAAGTCGGATGCTTCACGGGCGACCACGGGAATGGTCGCGATCGATATCTCTGCACCGGTATCTTTGTGGTTTTGCAGCATCTTCTGGAAATCCATCTGGTAGAGCTGGTCGCCCGACAGGATGAGTACGTATTCGCATTCATGCTGGTTAAGGTGCCGCAATGACTGTCGTACCGCATCGGCCGTTCCCTGGTACCAGGAAGGGTTATCCGGTGTTTGCTCTGCCGCCAGGATGTCTACAAACGCACTGCTGAAAATACTGAAGTGGTAAGTGTTCTTGATGTGTTTGTTGAGCGAGGCGGAATTGAACTGCGTCAGTACGAACATCCGGTTGATGCCGGAGTTGATACAGTTGGAGATCGGAATGTCCACCAGGCGATACTTACCAGCAATCGGCACGGCAGGTTTGGAGCGGCTGGCAGTAAGGGGATATAACCTGGTGCCGGCTCCTCCACCCAATATGACTGCAATCACTTGTTTACTCATAATTCTGGGTTTTTATATTTGATCGGTGCTATTCTTCAGGTACAACATTGGTATGGCGGGAATGTTTATCCCAGCGCTGCCTGGTATACTTCGATATACTGCTGAACGCTGGTTTCCCAGCTGAAATCGAGCTTCATCATCCTGCGGCGTATTTCCTTCAACGTGCTTTTCTGGTGATACAATTCCGTTGCCCGCCATACAGCCTGGGTAATATCGCCTACACTTGTGTTATTATAGCAAATGCCATATCCACCGGGATCTCCGTAATCGATAACGGTATCTTTAAGTCCGCCTGTTCGCCTTACCATCGGCACGGTGCCATAGCGCATGGAATACATCTGGTTGAGGCCGCAGGGTTCTACCCGGGAAGGCATCAACAGAAAATCCATGCCCGCATACATGGTATGGCTTAACCCTTCATTATAGCCGATATAGACGTTATAGTCGTATTGCGACATCGGTTTGAGGCCCATGAGGCCAGCTTCCACTTCGGGAAAGCCACTGCCCAGTATCAGGAAGTTCATGCGACGGCCAATGTGCATGAGCGAATCGCGGATGGCCTGCGGCAGCAGATCGGCCCCCTTCTCTCCGACCAGGCGGCCTATAAAGCCGATCAGCGGTTTATCGAAATCGAGCGAGAACTGGTCGCAGAGCAACATCTTGTTCTTGGCTTTTCCAGCCTCCGAATCGCTGAGCCCGTACCGGTGGGTGAGGTATTCATCGTGTTGAGGGTCCCAGACCTTTACATCGATACCATTTAATATACCATAGCATTTCCCTTTCTCGTATTCGAACAAGGCTTCGAGGCCATTGCTCATGTATTTGAGTTCGTCGAGGTAACTTGGGCTTACGGTGGTTACCTTATCGGCGCACTTGATGCCTGATGCAAGTGGGTTGATGGCCTTGTTCCATTCCAACAGGCCCCATTGCCACAGGTCGTAAGGGGGGATAAAATTGTTCTGGTCCCAACCCATCCAGCCCTGGTATTGAGCATTGTGGATGGTGAGTACAGTACGGATGCCCGCGATGGGACGGTACTTGTAGCAATGCTTTAGCATAAAGGGGATAAGCCCTGTATGATGGTCGTGCACGTGGATCACATCTGGCAGGTGCTGCCAGGCGTTGACCCAGTCAAGTACCGCGATCTGGAAGGCGGTGAATCGCTCGGTATCATCATCATACCCGTACACTTTTTCCCGGTCGAGCAGACCGTTGATGTCTACGAGGTATAGATCAAAACCCAGCTTATTATGCCTTTCTTTAATGACGGTAAATTCGAACCACCAGTTGCCGAGGTTGGTGTACCCCTTGTGCACTACATCCCACTGGTTGGCATACAGGAATTTGGTACGGTACATGGGCATCACCACCTTGGCGATATGCCCGGCTTCATTCAAATACTTGGGTAGCGCCCCCACTACATCCCCCAATCCACCTGCCTTGGCCACCGGATAACATTCTGCGCTGACGTGTAAGATCTCCATGCTGTTTCAACTATTGGTGCAGTTATTCCCTGTGCAATTCCCTGTCAATTTAGGAAGGATTTCGATTCATTGTTGCACAGCGAATAAAAAAGGCAAAAGAATACTCATGTATCGGCGGGAGGTACTTTGTGGTATCATTACAAAACCTACATTTGCGGCACTATTCCTTGTATATCTTATAAATTTTGGCCTGGCAATAGCGGTAAAGGCAAAAAACTGTTACTTTTAAAAAATTTTACTAAAACGATTCTGCATGAGTCAACAAACCAAGTGGTCCCAGTTCGGTGTTCTAATCATCGTATTCTTTTTCTGGGGCTTCGTAGCTGCGTCCAACAGCATCTTTATCCCTTTTTGTAAGAAGTTCTTCAACCTGGATCAGATCCAGTCACAGCTGGTAGGCTCGGCCTTTTATGGCGCTTACTTTTATGGCTCTCTTATCCTTTATTTAATGTCCGCGATCAGCGGTACCGACCTGTTGAACAAGATCGGTTATAAAAAGGGTATCATATTCGGTTTGTTGATCTCGGTGGTAGGTGCCCTGTCGCTGGCTTTCATCAGCGGTTCGGGTAATGCTACGTTCGGTCTCGTATTATTATCTTTCTTCATCATTGCCCTGGGCTTCTCCCTGCAGCAAACCTCTGCGCAGCCTTTCGCCATTGCATTGGGTAGTCCGGAAACGGGCGCTCACCGTCTTAACATGGGTGGTAGCGTCAACTCTTTCGGTACTTTGCTGGGCCCCCTCGTGGTGAGCGTGGTATTGTTTGGCAGCGTTGCTGCTAAGAAAGAAGCTTCGATCACCAATATCCAGACCCTGTATTTCTTCCTATCCGGTTTGTTCCTCCTGGCTGCAGCCATCTTCGCTTTTGCCAAATTGCCCAAGACCACTTCCGACGAAAAGCTGGAAAAGAGTCCCAAGGCCCTCTATACTTTATTAATTATCGGTCTCATCTTCCTGCCGGTACTGTTTGCCGATTTCGTAAAAGAGCAAACTGGGATCAGCAAAACGGCCATCGTGATCGGTTCACTGGTGATCATCCTGGGCATCCTGTTCACCTCTATGTTCCTGTCGTCTAAGAATCCTGCCGGCTGGGGTGCTATGCAGTATCCTCAACTGGTGCTGGGTATGGTGGCCATCTTCGTATACGTAGGGGTGGAAGTTACCATCGACAACAACTTTGCGGCCCTGTTGAAACTGCCTGCTTTTGGCGGTTACGACGAATCGGAGATCGCTCACCTGGTGTCCTTGTACTGGGGTAGTTTGATGATCGGCCGCTGGACCGGCGCCGTGAGCGTGTTCAACCTGCCCAAGAACACGAAACGCATCCTCGGCCTCGTGGTGCCCATCGTTGCCTTTGGACTCATTTTGCTGGTGAACTACCTGAAAGGGGATAACGTGGTGGAAGAGTTCCTCCCCTACCTCATTCCCATCATCATTGCAGCTCTGGCCTTCCTGTTTGCGGAAGAAAAGCCAGTGAAGCTGTTGCTGACCGTATCGGTACTGGCAGCAGTTGCGATCCTGATCTCCCTGGTAACTACGGGTATGGTTTCGAACTTCGCTATCATCAGCTGCGGTCTTTGCTGCTCGGTGATGTGGCCTTGTATCTTTGCGCTGGCCGTAACCGGATTGGGTAAATATACCAGCCAGGGTTCAGCCTTCCTGATCATGATGATCCTGGGTGGTGCGATCATTCCGCCGGCTCAGGGCGCCATCATCGACATCGATGCGGCCAGGATTGCGAGCGGTGGTGAAGGCCTCAATTTCACCCACCTGTCTTATATCCTGCCGTTGATCTGCTTTGCTTACCTCGCCTGGCATGCGCTTAAGACGAAGGGCGTGTTGAAAAAACAAGGCCTGGATATCGATGCCCAGGTAGCAGGAGGTCACTAATCAACCAAAATAATTTGTACATTGCGTCCCGCTTACACGCGGGACCTTTTTTTATAACACAAACACATGGCAATCAGTCAAAAGCAAGAGCTTGCTATCGGCATCGACATTGGCGGCACCAACACCGTATTTGGTATTGTAGATCATCGGGGGGATATCACTTACCGGGGTGCCATTTCTACCAGGAAACACAACAATGTTAGCGACTATATCGATGAATTGTATGAGGCACTTTTGCCTGCGATCAACGAGGTGGGCGGCATCGGAGTGATCAAGGGTATCGGCATCGGCGCACCCAATGGCAACTACTACAATGGTACCATCGAGTATGCGCCCAACCTGCCCTGGAAGGGTGTGATCCACCTGGCGCAACTGATGACCGATAAGTTTGCTGTTCCTTGCTCGCTGACCAATGATGCCAATGCAGCTGCTGTTGGTGAAATGATGTACGGCGTGGCCCGTGGCATGAAGGACTTTATCATGATCACCCTGGGTACGGGCGTGGGCAGCGGTATCGTCGCCAATGGCCAGCTGATCTACGGTCATGATGGCTTTGCCGGCGAACTGGGGCATACCACCATCATCCCCGACGGCCGCAAGCACAAGGGCACGGGCCTGCATGGTTCGCTCGAAGCCTATGCTTCGGCTACCGGCGTGGCGCTCACTGCCATCGAGTTCCTCGACAAAGATCCGCATCGCGATAGCCTGTTGCGCAATTATGCCAAAGAAGAGATCGACAGCCGTATCGTATACGACTGTGCGGTACAGGGCGACAAACTGGCGCAGGAAGTATATGAGTTTACCGGCAAGGTGCTGGGCCTCGCTTTGGCCAATTTCGTGATGTTCTCTTCGCCCGAAGCCATCATTTTGTTTGGCGGTATGACGAAGGCAGGCGACCTGATCCTGAAGCCTACCCGCGAGCATATGGAGAAGAACATGCTGCCCATATTCCAAAACAAGATCAAGTTACTGTTCTCCGAACTCAAGGAAGCCGATGCGGCCATCCTGGGCGCCAGCGCGCTGGTGTGGGAAATGAAAGCACAAGTAGTATAAAAAAAGACCTGCCTGCCGGCAGGTCGATACCATATTCTTTGCAAGGCAGTAACCCGGTTACTGCCTTGTTTTTTTGTCCTTTTCGCGGATGATGAACACGGCGGGTACCGAACGCTGACCACCTTTATCGGATGGCTGAATGGTTTCTTTGCCGTTCACGAGTACGCAGCTGCTGCCGCCGCCATCAAGGTTGAGCGCTTCCACGCAGCCGAGATCGGCCAGTATCTTTGCTTCTTCGGCCAGGGTAGCGCCTTCGGCCAGGCCGGGAAATCGCCCTTGTATCGCCAGGATGATCAATTGCCGCTTGGCAGTATACC
Organism: Paraflavitalea sp. CAU 1676; assembly: GCF_029223285.1. Classification (GTDB taxonomy): domain Bacteria; phylum Bacteroidota; class Bacteroidia; order Chitinophagales; family Chitinophagaceae; genus Paraflavitalea. The sequence goes on from NZ_JARHUJ010000003.1 coordinate 859,903, forward strand.
CCATAGCCGTGCGCGGGTGCACGTCTTTCTCCCCGTTCACGAACATCTGCTCTTCTTCATTCGTCACATTCACCACGCCTTCTTTTACCAGTACCGGCCCACCACCAATGGCGGTATTCATCTTCCACCATTTCCATTGGTCGAGGGTATTGAGGTCTTCAAACGACGGATCGGGATTGGCTCCTTTCGCCAGGATAGGCCGTTCCTGAAAGGCATAGGGCCAGCGTTGGGCCGTATCCGTATACAACCAGGCTACATCGGCGCGGCGGTGTTTCGTGATGCCAATGGCGCTTCGGGTGGGATAATAGAAAGAATCGGTGCCTTTTTGCTGCAGGGCCGGTTGATTGTAGGATACCACAAAACCATCCCTGATCACCGTATTGAGGTTTTGGTTGGTGGCGAAGGAGAAAAAGGTGCCGTTCATGACCACCAGCGGTTTCTTTTCCTTTTCGTAGAACTGCGTGGGGGTATAACGTTTGCCCTCGCCGATCTGGGTGGTGAACTCCAGCCTGCGGTCTTTGAGATTGACCACTACGCAATAGGCTATAAAAGGCCGGCCGTTGACGGAGTCGGTGGTCTTGTACACCTGTACGCCGGCGGGTAATTTACCAAAGGCGCTGTCGGCGCGTTTCCAATCGAGTTGAGCGAAACAAAAAGGAGCATACAGAATGGTCAGTATGCTCCCTAACAGTAATGTCTTTTTCAAACAGAAATATGTTAAGATTCAGGTTAATCGATGGTTAGGCTGTTACCTGTTGCTTTTGCAGCTTCCACGTGGATATTCCATAACCGGGTATCACGTGTTTGTCGCTGTGGTACGAGGAACGCACCAGCGGACCGCTTTCCACATAGTCGAAGCCCATTTCATAACCGGCTTCGCGGAAGGCGGCGAACTCGTCGGGATGTACAAAGCGCAATACCGGCAGGTGTTTGCGCGTAGGCTGCAGGTATTGACCGATGGTGATTACATCCACACCGCTGTTGCGGAGGTCGCGCATGGTTTGAAGTACTTCTTCCTTTTCTTCGCCCAGGCCAAGCATAATGCCGCTTTTGGTGCGCATGCCACCTTCTTTCAATATTTTCAGCACATCCATGCTGCGGCGGTATTTGGCCTGGATCCGCACCTGGCGGGTAAGCCTTTCTACCGTTTCGATGTTGTGGGATACCACTTCCGGAGCCGCTTCGATGATTCGTTGGATATTCTCCTGCTGGCCTTTGAAATCGGGCACCAGGGTTTCGAGCGTTGTATTGGGATTCAGTGATTTGATGGCTTTGATGGTATTGTACCAGATGATACTGCCGCCGTCTTTCAGCTCGTCGCGATCGACGGAGGTCACCACAGCATGTTTTACCTGCATGAGGTAAATGGCTTCCGCCACGCGCTGGGGTTCGTCCCAATCCACCGCATCCGGCCTGCCTGTTGCTACGGCACAGAAGCCACAGCTGCGGGTACAAACGTTACCCAGGATCATAAAGGTGGCTGTTCCTTCTCCCCAGCACTCTCCCATATTGGGACAATTACCGCTCTCACAGATCGTGTGCAGCTTGTGCGTATCTACCAGACCGCGTACATGTTTGTAATTTTCGCCGGTGGGCAACTTAACCCGTAGCCAATTGGGTTTCTTGATCTTAGACGATTCGGGTACTGTATTGATTATCGGTAGTTCCTGCATAATTAGTCTTTCAGTGATCTGTATCAACAACTTAGCACAGCCAGTTGTTCAATGGGCAGCCACCGGCTGCGCCGACAAAAATACATCACTTTCTCCTTCCAAGCAGCAGGGTTACATATCCGCAGAAGAAAAACGTTTTTTCCTTGTTATAGGCCATCTGGGAGACCTTTTGGGGGTAGTATTCGGCATTGACACCTACCTCTACTGCCGTGACGGTTTCGTTAAAACGGCCGAAATCGAAGCGCAAACCCGCTTTGGCATGAGCCCCCGGGCGGAGTTCAACCTCATTCCAGCCGGTGGTAAAACCGGCTGCCCCGATCACCAGGTAGCTGCTGTCGATGATGGTAGGATAGCTGGAGCGGAGTCGCTCCCGGTTCTTACCCTCCACATCAACCAGGTAAGGCTTTTGGAAACCGAGCGATACACCGCCGGCGTAAGCTGCCATCACGGCCACGCCGTTCTTGTTGCCTTTGCCACCGATGATGCGCTGCTGGCCCATGCCAAACTTGAGCTGGTAGAAATTATTGGTTTTACCGTAGACTACGCTGTTCACATTGAACGCCCCGACGGCGTAGGAGGTCCTTTTTTCTTTGGGATGCTTCTTTTCGTTGAGTTCGATCTGGAAGATATTGGCCACCCGGTTGCTTTTAAAGCGGCCCCACTCGTACGACAATCCGTAACCGTCGGTGGATAACTTTATGCCAAATATGCCTTGTTTGTTAAATATGATCTCTCCTTCTTCTTCCATTTTCATGAGCTTGGCTACCTGCTCACGTTTTGCCGCTTTCTTATCCTTTCTGGCTGTGGGCGACTTGGGTGCTGGATTATCCTGAGCCCATATACTGCCTGCTATTAGAGCTATGACGATTGACAAAACAAGTTTCTTCACCGGCTGTGATTTAATTATTCAACGTAAATTTAAGGCAAAATTACACATAATGACCTCTACTGTTGTTTACGAAGGAAACCTGAAAACGGTTTGTACTCATTTAAAATCAGGCACTCAGATTTTTACCGATCCACCGGTGGACAACCAGGGCAAGGGCGAGTCATTCTCTCCTACCGACCTGATGGCTACTTCACTCGGTGCGTGCATGCTGACGATTATGGGTATTAAGGCGCGCGATCTGGAGGTAGACCTCACCGATACGAAGATCGAGGTGGAGAAGCTCATGGCCGCCGACCCACGCCGGGTAAGCGGTATCAATGTAACCTTCAGCTTTCCCGAAACGCTGGTGGTGGATGAAAAGAATAAAACGATCCTGGAACGCGCAGCACATACCTGTCCGGTTATGTATAGCATTCACCCCGATATCGTAGTGAATGTGACTTTCAACTGGAACCCGGCTACCATCACCCTCAAGGTATAAGTAGCGCCTGAATGGCAAAAAGTTTTTAGTATCATAATGCCCGGACTCAACCCTCCGGGCATTTTTAATGTCAGCCCCTGGCCGCTCCCTATTGCAAACTTCGCTTCAACAAGGCATTGCCTACCGCACAATCCAGGCAGCGTTTCCGGTCGCAGTAACTGTGCTTGAGTTCCAGGAGGGCCTGCGATTCAAAAGCATTGGCGATCCCCACCCCACAGTCCTTAAAGCCTTGTGTAATTTTATTGTCCTCAGCCTCCATTTCCAGCAGCCATTGCATGGCCCTGTCTTTATATTCCTGTTCCTGGCGGATATATCCATAAGCAAATAATGCAGGCACGATGGTATTGATGATAATGTGACGGATGAGGTTATTGCCGGCATGCTTGGGCCGGTATACAGAAGGGGTATCGAATGTATAATGCTGCTGCCAGTAGCCGCTGGCCGATGTGTCGAGCAAGGCTTTAACGTTTTTTACTGAATTGATTTCCTTAATTTTTGAGAACAAATGACCTGACCGATGGACAAGCCCCGCCAACTGAGCAAGCCTGAGGGTAGGAAAAGACGCTGGTCGCATTCGGAGAAAGAGCGCGGCTGGCCCACTTTGCTGGAGCTTATACTTGGTATTATAGAACTGATAGGTTGTTTTTAACGTTCGCGCGTACTCGTCGTTGTAGTCTTTTTCCAGCAGCCCTGCCTGTCCTAGCAGCAATGCTTCGAGCTGCACCAGTTGATTTCTGTGTTTACCCAGCACTTTCAGTGGTATGCTGCGGGCCATGGTTTCGAAGCAATCTGCATTTACCTTCATCCCGAAGTTGCGCGCCAGCAACCACCAGAAGGCTTCTTCCCAATGCTGTTTATTTTGTTCCAGGAACTGAAACACCGCGGCCGATTTGCGCTGTAACCTTTCTACGAGCAGGCGTTCATTCCAGGAAAGCCAGGTGAGGCTTTTGGTATCTTTGATCTGGTTACTGCAGGCGATGAACCATTGGTTGTTCATCCAATCCTCATATTGCTTCAGTAATAGCTTGGAGATTCTGTCGCGCAGGGATAATACCGGTATCAGGCTGTCGTAATCTTCGAGATCGTCTTCCCACACAACGTGGAGGATCACTTTATCATAGTTGGCATCGTGCTGATGCGCATGCTTATACCAGAAGGAGGTTTTGATGTGCAGTTCAACCGGACCTACGATGGTGGCATTGCCGATGCGTATACGCGCCGCCAGGAAATCGGGCCCCTGATTGCTGTTCAGGTTGCCGGGATGAACGATCTCAAATGGCTCACCATTGGCGAACCGGAGTTGTGCTTTATTGAAATATTGGAATTGCCAGATAAACTGGAGTAGCCTTTCGGTCATTGGATCTTACCTTTCCCGCATATACGAGATTTTCCAACCGCTGTATTGCTTCTCTCTTTTATTTTAAGGAAATGGTGGACCGGCACAGAAAGCTTGAGGAGGTCCTTAGCTGTTCAGGCCCTTCAATACCTGTACCACCCGGCTTACGGGCAGTCCCATCACGTTGTAGAAGTCGCCGTTGATGCGTTTGATGCCGGTAACACCGATCCATTCCTGGATGGCATAGGCGCCTGCCTTATCGAAGGGGCGGTATTTATCGACGTAGAAGGCTATTTCGCCCGTGGTAACGGGATGAAACCACACTTCGGTGGTATCGGCAAAGGCGGTTTCTTCCCCATCGTGCAGGATAACCACGCCCGTGATCACCAGGTGCTTTTTTCCGGAGAGGGAACTGAGTATATCGATCGCATCTTCGCGGTCTTTGGGTTTGCCAATGATCGCATTTTCGAGCACTACGACCGTATCGGCCGCTACGATGGTAGCGTTGTCTTTGTAGAGGCGGTATTCATCGCAGCGTTGCACTGCCAGCGCCTTCTCCCGGGCGATGTGCACCGGAATGGCGTCGGTAGACAGACCGGCCGGATAACTTTCATCGGTCGAGCGTACGATCACATCAAAGGGAATTTCGGCCCATTCCAGCAATTGTTTGCGGCGTGGCGACTGGGAGGCCAACACTACACGTTTAACAGCCATTATGCAAAATAGATTTTAAAGAAGACCATCGACACGATGCCTGTAAGCATTACAAACTTCACCCAATTGCTCAGCCTGTGAAACTCTTCGCTCAGTTGAGCCGTATAGAGTTTGCGTAATATGGATACCAGCGGAACAATGATCAGCAGCACACAATACAGGGCCGACCACCACCATGCAAATGTAAGCACATATGCCTGTACTATTGCTACAGCAGCCACCAATACGATGATCCAGGTGGCCACAAATACTTTGGATACGTTTACCCCCCACACGATCGGCATGGTGCGGCAGCCGTATTTTTCGTCTCCGGCCATGTCTTCGATATCCTTGATCACCTCGCGGATGAGGGAGATGATGAAGGCAAAACAGGCATATAAAAAGGTTATGCGCATGATCTTGGATGCCTGCACCATGCCCTGATAATTGGGCAGGGTGATCACCTTGTAATGAAAAAGAAAGCCGATCACCATGACGGTCCAGGCAGTCAGGAGGGATATGATAATATTACCGCTTAGCAGTTTGCGTTTAAACGTGGTAGAGTAAAACCACAGGGCGATAACACACCCCACGTTGGCCGGAGCCAGCCACCATACCCTGGTTTTCCAGGCCACGTAGGCGCTGATCAATATGCCCAGCATCGACAATACCAGGTGCCAGATGATGGCCCAGCGTCTTTTGATGATCTTTTCCACCACCATTTGGCGGGGCTTGTTGATGTGGTCGATATTGAGGTCGAAATAATCGTTGATGATATAACCGCCGGCGGCGATCAATACAGAGGCGATCACCAGCAACCCTACATGGAATACCGATACCGGCAGACCGTATTGTTCACCGGCCTGGTGAAAGACGGGAATAATGACGCAATACAGGAACAACAACTGGGTGAATGCGATGAACACCAGGTTTAATGAGCGTACCAACCGAAAGAAAGCTACCAGTAGTTTCATGAAGCGCTAAGATAATCAAGAGATTTAATGAATGCCAGCGTTTACCGGCAGCAGGCAGCCAATTTTGTCGATTGCAATGCAGCAGGGGATCGTTCTTCAGATACCGGATGGGCGTCGTATTAAACGCTGGCCGTATGTGTATGCAAATCCCAGTGGTCGTTCAATTTGAGTACTTTTTCGATGACATCGCGTACACAGCCCATTCCGCCGGGATGCAGGGATATATAGTGCGCCATGCCCCTGATCTCCGTAACAGCATCGGCCGGGGCGCAGGCAAGGCCCACCGATTGCATCACCTCCAGGTCGGGTATATCGTCGCCCATCATCAGTACTTCCGCTGCCGCCAGTCCGTGTTGCTGCATGTACGCTTCCAGGCGGGCTTTCTTGTCTTTTACCCCCATAAATATATCAACGATACCCAGTTTTTGCAAGCGGTCGGTCGCAGGATCGCTGGTGGCGCCGGAAATCACCACTACCCGGTACCGTTTCTTCACGGCCAGCTGCAATGCATAGCCGTCTTTGATATTCATGCGGCGGTACTGCCCTCCTTCCAATACATATACGGTTCCATCTGTCAATACCCCATCCATATCGAATACGAAGGTGGTAATACTTTTAAACTGATCTAGAATACTCATAATAACGGGTAGTAATAGAGAGCAAAAATAGGGAATCCTTAAAACAAGAACGCTGAATGGCGGGGCCATTCAGCGTTCTTTATACTAAAGCTATTGATTAATTTTTGCTGGGGCTATTGGTATTGTACACTACATTTTGCTGAATGATCATGTCGTTGATCACATTCACCGCTTCGCCCAGGTAAATATCCCTGCTGCGCAGCGCGGTAACCCAGTTCTTGAAACGTTCCAGCTTGCCGGTATCGTATTCGAACTTCTTCAGGTCTTCGGGCAATGCTTCCACGTCGAGCGTTTTGGCCGATTTGCTGATCGAGTCGATCTCCTTACCCATTTGTTTGGTCAGTTTCTGCTCTTCCAGGAATTTCTTCAGGCTCAGCGGTTCTACTCTGTTCTCCTGTTGTTTGGCCAGCCACTCTGCACTCGTTCTCATACGAATGAAGGCTTCATTCGTTTTGATACGCTCATCACTGGCTTTCTTGATGGGGGCCAGGTCGAGGCCGTATTTCCAACGGGTATAATCTGCTTTGGCGATCTCATCCCAGGGCAATGCATCGGGATTGTCTTTTTCGCGGTACTTGGAGTACTCTGCCAGATCGGGCAGGGCAATATCCGAAGCAACACCCCTCAATTGGGTAGAACCTCCACTGATGCGGTAGAACTTCTGCAGCGTAACCTTGACAGTACCGAGTTCGCTGTTGGGGTTGAGCATACCCAGGTTCTTATCGAGACCTATATTGCGTTGTACAGTTCCCTTTCCATAAGTAGTAGTACTGCCGATGATAACGCCACGATCATAATCCTGGATGGCAGCTGCGAAGATCTCAGAAGCAGAAGCACTGAACTCATTCACCATCACGGCCAGCGGACCATCATACAATACTGATTTATCACGATCGGGATAGATCTGCGGCTTGCCATCGCGGTCCTTCACCTGCACTACAGGGCCACCTTCGATGAAGAAGCCCACCATCTGTACTACATCGTACAGAGAACCGCCGCCATTGTTGCGGAGGTCCATGACGATGCCGTCTACTTTCTGCTCTTTCAGTTTGATGATCTCCTTGCGCACATCTTCGGCACAACGGGGACCTTTGGGATTCTCAAAATCAGCATAAAACTCGGGCAGGTAGATAAAACCGATCTTTCCCTTCACGGTGTTGATCACCGCACTGCGGGCAAAGGTTTCGTCCTGCACGATCTTATCGCGAATGAGGGTCACTGTTTTCACAGAACCATCGGCTTTTTTCAAGGTAAGGCGCACTTCCGTGCCTTGTTTACCGCGGATCACTTTTACAGCGTCTTCTACAAAGAAACCAGCCAGGTCAACAGGCTCGGCCGGACCTTGTGCTACTTTCAGTATCTGGTCGCCTACAGCGATCTGGCCCGACTTCCAGGCGGGGCTGCCCGTGATGAGGGTACCGATCTTGATGCCACCATCCGACTCGATCAGCGATGCGCCGATACCAAAGAAGGTGCCGCTCATCTGCTCATCGAAATAGCGTTTATCCACGGGTGGGAAGAAGGTAGTATGCGGATCCATCGACTCGGTGATGGTCTTTACGAATTCATTGAAACGGTCGTCGTCGGTCACTTTCAATTTCAGGCGCTCGAATGAGCGGTCCATGATCTTCAGTACGCGGTCGCGCGCCTCTTTCTCCAGTTCGGCATCGGTCTTCGCCTTGACACTGTCTTTGCCCTTGTTCTTATCACGGGCTTCGACCAGGTCGACATAACGGTCGAGCACCATGTATTTAAGGCGCTTGCGCCAGATCTCTTTGCGTTCTGCTTCATTTTTAGGGAAGTCGAGCTTTTCGGGATCCAGGTTAACCGTTTCGTCTTTATTAAATTCGAATGGTTTGCTCAGGATGTCTCTGTATACCTGCTCGGTTTCCAGCACGCGCTTTTTTACGATTTCGGATACAGCCGGCACAAATTGTACAGGCTCGCCGAGTATTTCGTTATCGATCTTCGTTTCGTATTTCTTCAGTTGCTGAATATCAGACTGCAGCAGGATGTTCTTGTTTTCGTCTACGTACCTGTTCGTCAGGAACTTTTTGAAGACCTCTTTGGAGAAGTTGTCATCGATCTTTTTGGGACTATAATGAACCTCGGAGAGCATTTCTCCCACATTACGGAGGATCTTTTCATATTTCGTAGCGGGTGGATTGCTGCCACCTCCTATTCCAAGCGACCGGAAAGCCACAAAAAGGCCGGCCCCCAGCACGATCAACACAATGGGCAGATTCTTCTTTTTTACCATATAGCGTAATACTTTAGTCATTACTACCAAAAATAACGATAATTAAGATGGGTTGTTGTGAACTAAAATGAATATTAACAATCGGTTTTGGCCCTTGTTCGCCTTTCCGGGAAGAGGGGAAAATTGGCTGCCATGAGCGGCAATCCGTCTTCCATAACCCGATGGGGCTCAATCCATCCTGCTAAAAACGAGATGACTGATGGCCCCATCATTCAAAGTGAGTGTGGTAACCCGGCCGGCGGGGTCTTTTTTCACCGTAAAATGGCGCATAGCAGGCAGGTCCGTTGCCAAATGCCCCGAACCTATCAGGGTAACTTTAGCTTCCCCCCGACGGCCGTCGATGATGACCAGTTGCTGGTCTTTCCAGGCCAGGCGGAACATCGTTTCCAGTTCGGGGCTGTAATACATGCCGAGGTAGGCTTTGGCCGTATTTTCGTTGATCTCCTGCCGCTCGATCTTTTCCAGTAACCATGGTTCGTCCAATACCGGAGAGTAAAACCGGAGGTATTGAGCGGCGGGCTTTCTTCCTGGCCCGAAAGCGAATTGGATCCTCTTGTTGCCATACAGGGAGAAAGAATCGACCCCTTCGGGCACCAAAGCATTCGGTCCTACCCGGAATTGTCCGTTTACACGGGAAAAATCGAAACGCGCGCCGTTTTCACTAAAGTAAATGCCTTCCCATTGTTTCAGTTTTCCGGTGTCTTTGATCAACAGCGCAGATGAGTCGGTTTTGACAGAGGTGGCTATCGTGGACTTCACACTGCGGTCGGGTATAAACAAGACAGCCAGTTGATCGGGTTTATTATAAATGTCGTTGTCACCTCCATTGCCAAATACTATAAAACCTGTTTTCAGTTCGGGATATACGACCTGTATGGTTCGATAACCATTGAGGCCACCGTTGTGCATAAAACGTTTCCAGCCTCTCGAGGAGTCAACACTGATGCCGAGCGCATAACTGATGACCTTACCATTGTTGAGCTTACCTCTTTCGGTGAGTTGCTCAATGTCTTTGCTGTCGCCAGCTTTAGGAGCATAAAAATTCATGACCCATTTTGTCATATCGAGCACATTGACGAAGAGCCCACCGTCACCGAGTGTGTATACGTGCTGAAGACTGTTGTTGTAGTTCCCTTTACTGTCTTTACTATACGAGGCAACCCTGCCGGGGATCGTTTCGGTGCTTTGGTCGATAAAGACAGCGCTCGACATTCCCAACGGCTGGAAGATCTGCTCATTGGTGAATGCCCTGAATGATTGACCACTGACTGCCTGTACGATCTCGGCCAACAATACATAATTGGAATTCGAATAGGCATATTTGTCGCCGGGTTCAAAATTGAGGCTGCGTTGTTTTTTGAGCAGGTTGATGGCAGCTTCCTGCGTCAACATGCCTTCGAGCGGCAGGCCGGTGATGGCGGCCATGGAGATATCATCACGGATACCGCTGGTGTGATTGAGTAAGTGGCGTACTGTTATTTTTTTACCGGGTATCTGCATCCAGGGCAGGTACTGGCGGATATCGCTGTCGAGGTTCAGTTTGCCTTGCCTGGCCAGTAAGGCGATGGCGTAGCCCGCGAATTGTTTGGAGACCGAGCACATATAATAAACGCTTTGGGGCGTATTGGCTACCTGTTGTTCAAGGTTGGCCAGGCCAAACCCTTGCGCATAGAGGACGGTGTCGCTCCTTACGATGGCCACTACACAGCCGGGCTTACCGGGATCATTCCATTTATTAAATAGTTGCTCAACCTGCCGGCGGGTTGTATCGGGAAGATGGGATTGCGCGTGGCTCGCTATGAGGCAGCCGATGCCGAAAAACAAAAGGAGGATGGGTTTCATTCTCCAAACATAGGAAATATTTCGTACGATTCAATTCTTACCTTATGGGCAATAAAAAACCCGGAACAATAAGTCCGGGAAATCTATAATATGGGTGGCCAACCGGGTTCGAACCGGCGACCCTCAGAACCACAATCTGAAGGCATGGCCCTTTGAAACTTCTAATTAATTGATTACGGCGGTATTACAGATAGATATTTTGGTTACTTTGCCTCCGGTTTCTGCCCCAAGTGACATAATGTGTGACAGGGTAAGAGGCGCTCAAATATATGCCACAACTGCATCAAATCAAATTCAATGACTCCCTCGGTCGACAGGTCGAGATATCTCCCGTCAATGGCAGCGGTGGCAACTGGCACGTCTATATCGACCACTATTATATAGGTCAGATTTTTAAGCGAAGTGGTGAGTGGGTATGCGTGCCGCACAATACGGAAGGAATACACGGGGACGACCTGCAGATCCTGGCCGACCTGGTTGCGGCTGTCATGGAAAAGGAAAAGCCCAGGTAGAAACCCAGGCCTGTAACCAAAATTGCTGCTTATGAGAATCTTCCGCCCCTATTCCGGAGCTTCGGTGATATCGAGATAATAACTTTTGTTGGGCTGCCACTTTTCATAGGCCTCCGTTCCCTTGTCAACTGTAAGCAACAACTCACCGTTGGGAGTCGCCTTCGAGAACCCGGCGTTTTCACCGGTTGTACCGTAAACTGCGCGAAAGCGGAATTGCCTGAAAGCGTAGCCGGCCCCATTGTCTGTATCGATCCGAGCCTCGCAGCGGACTTTTGCTCTTATTTTTTCACTCATTGTATAAGGTGTTCGGTGACCCCGTCCCCGGCTTTTAATGTTTTAGTATTGGCGACCAGTCCCAGTGATCAGCGCCTGCAGCCGCTTCGCTTTTATGAGGCACATCCTTCCGGGTGATCCTTTCTTCGGCATCAGGGTTTACCCAGGTAAATTCAACGTCGACCGTAAGACCTCGTGCAGCCTTAACGGTAACGTGATGTTCTTCAGTGACCGATTTGCCAGCTTCGTCTTTCCGCTGGAGGAAATAAAGGACAATCTGGTCCTTCTGTGGTTCGATTATTTTGTTCATGATCAAGTGTTTAATTCTGGTACGTCCTCTAAAGTATCCCATCGCCAGAGCTCACCCTTAGGCACCGGCACCTGGCTTTGTCCCTGGGCTGCCTTAGGTACCTCCTTCGGCTCCATGAGGGCCTCAAACCGGCGCCGGATCTCGTCGCTCATGACGTGGTTATCTTTCGGGTATTTTATCCAGCGCCTCGGCATTTTTAAAATCTTAGGTATCCGGCGATCTTGTTTCGCGGGCGCTTCCGGCGGCAGACCTCGTAACCTTCCCGGCTGCCCTCATCGTTGGTGTTGCCTTCGATGGTGTGAACGAAGTCGTTCTCCACACTCTCAACAATACCGGTATGGCCGAGGCCTTTCCCGTAGTCCATGATGAACACGTCACCAGGTTGCGGGGTGAGTACCCGATATTTGCCTTTCTTGGTTTGCCATTGAAGCATTACCCGCCCGGTTTTGAGCATGTTGATTGGAACGCCCATCTTATCGCCTGCCTGGACGTGGCACCAGTAAACGAAAGCCATGCACCAGGGATGCTTGCCGGCAGGATCCAGTCCAACCGATTGGATATATTTATCGACCTGCGGGCCCCGATTGGAGCCACGCGGCTGCTCTTCAACGCCCAGCTGGGAGACGGCCTCTTCAACTACTTTATCCTGTAAGGTCATAGAAACGTTTTAATGAGTAAGCAAATAAGCCAGCCGGCAGCGTAGACCGTCGCGATCCACTTGCCGGAAAGGTTGCCGAAGATCTTTCGCTCGATCCGGTCCATTAAAGCTTTGGGAGGATTGGCCGTTGACTGATAATACCAGGGAAGTTTACGCCTCAAGTTGAGCGGGATGTCGAAAGACAACTGCCGGTTAAAAAACGCCGACACAGAAAAAAGGGTAATTACCCCAACGTTCCAGCGCGACAACAAGCATAGCAATGCACAAAAAAGGGTAAATACCCCAAAGTTTAGGCCGTGGGCAATGGCCTTATGTTTAGTGATCCTGTAGGCGTCGTGCTTTACGTTTAGCAGGTTGAAGCCGACGAGCAGCGCGTGCATGATAAGATAGGTTATCATGGCGCGATGATTTCGCCAATGTAGATAATCGAACTCTCCAGCTTGCCTGCCCCTTTTGCAGATCGGATCATAACCGTTTCCTTCTTGATAAAATCAACCCCTCCATTAGCCTTGTGACCGAATGCCGGTATCCATGGACATATAATCAGCAGGATGCCCGCAGCAAACCAGGCGATCGGCGCCCAGTCTGAAGGGTTCTTATTCTTTCCGGGCCCAACGCCGGCTTCCAGGCAATGGCTGTAACAAATGCACCCTCCACCGACGACGCCCCCTAAAAGCACGAATACCCAGAACCAGGCAGACTCATTTTTAACCACCTCGAGCCCGCTGATTTTGTAGGTGTGCGTATACGATGAATACTCCGAAGTGGAAAACAGAAACGCAAAAAAGCCTATAAGGACCAGCAGTCCCATCAGGCCCACCACAATGATTTTGGTGTTGTCTTTCTTTGACATGTTTTTAATTTTCAGGTTATTGTAATAGGTCAGCGACATTTGTGTCGTCGACCTCATTTGCTTATCAGTAATCCTCCAATGATGAGAAGACCGCCAGCGAGCACCCGTCCAAGGTTGCGTTCGCGCTTGACTTTTTTGGTGAGCTTGGTATTCTCTGCTGCAGCGGCGTAATACTTTTCTTCAAGGCTGGTATTGGCGCTTCGGAAATCGGCAAGAAGCGATTGCTGAATAGATATGATGGTGTCCTTTAATGCCAGCTGCTCCTTGCGTACATGGTCAAGGCTATCTGCAGAGGCCTGAGTTCGGGATATTGTAAAGTCTTTTTCCTCGGCAAGTAGCTTTAGGCTATCACAGGTATTGATATACGCGGCTGTGTCCCGGTCCTGCTTTGCCCGATCAAGCTCGGCCGTCAGTCGTCTGGTCTTTTCCTTACTGACTGCCGCTTCTTTTTTGAAGTTGTCCAGCTCCTTCTGCAGGGAGCTTGCTCGCTTCTGAAGGCTATCGTTTTCCGCCATGAGGCCACCGATCACCTGATGAGCTTGCTCGTCTTTTTGTTTTAAAGAAGCCTGCTCCTGCTTTGTCTGCTTCACTTCTGCTGGCACAGTTGATTGATCCGGACCAGGGCGAACCATGAGCCATAAAAGGAGTAAGCCAACAACTACTCTAACTATGAGGAGGTAGCGACGATCGGAGATTTTGGGGTTTGGTGTCATGAGTCTGCTTTTTGTTGACCGGAGGTTTCCCGCTCTTTGAAGGACGAACCGAACCAGAAGTTCATCACCAGGGAGAAGCCGATCGTGTTTAAGGCCCCGAAGGCTGCGTTGGCTATGTCCTTATTGCCGACAGGGATTTCTTTAAGAAAAAACAGGTAGTCGAAGAGGAATACGCCCAAGACTACAATGGTAGATAGTACTACCTGGTATTTAAGCCGGCTCATCCGGCTTGCGATCTCTTTCATCGTGAACAGATTTTTGAGGTTTTAGAATATGTTTCAGCCAGGCCTTGACGCTACCATGTTGCTCCACATGCCTGAGTATGTGCCGACGGACGAACCAGGCACCAATAGCACCGATGCCGCCAAGGAGTAGGGCTTCCAATGCCTTCAGAAATTCACCCAATACCCAAGGGTCGGGCAATCGTAGAAACCAAACAGTAATACCTACACCGAAGCCGACGGCTGTTTCCAGGAGAGTGGCGTTGTTATGATCCATTGTTCGTTGCATGATAGAATCCGTTTAAAGTTGCGGTATCGGATTCGGGTTAGTAAGTCAGAGGATCGGAGGATATTTGTTATAGTGTTTCAATTCTTACCGAGTCAATACCACCATCCTTCCGGATGATCTTATGAGTTGGCTTGAACGGGACTGGTTGAGGAGTTGGATCGGGCACGATATTGCTGTTTGTCTGAGAAAGCATCCAGGTATACAGAGCATCGGTACCATATGCCGTACCCCATACGGCATGCCCACCCTTAGCATATTCAGTGTATCGAGGTTCCGGCTTTGCTGCACTTGCCTTGATGTTGGAAATTGCTTGCTGTGTTGCTTTGACAGATACGGTCTCATCATCGGCCGCGTGGAAAGCCCACACAGGGATATTGGAGGAACCAATAAATCTCCAGTCCCCGCTGATCCATGTACCGCATATGGGGATGAGCGCGGCCACCCTATTGGCATTTTCGATCGAGCTGGTTACATATTCCCAACAGGCACCGCCGCCCATACTGAGACCGGTCATGTACATTCTTTGTGGATCAACCTTGTAATTGGCGAGCGCGTAGTTGATCGCCTGGTTAATATACGCTGGTCTGAAGCCTGGCATCCACTCGTTGAGCGATAGGACAAGTTGAGGTTGAACAACCAAAAAGCCCAGCCTATCCGCCCGCGAAAGGAGGTTAGAAAAATTGTAATTGTTGACGATTTTGCTGGTCAGCTGGGCATCAGATCCATCGGCGGACACTTCACCCGCGCCATGAAGTGCAACCACCCACGGGTATACTTTGGAGCTGTCAAAATTCGCAGGTGTCCATATAACACAGGGAATTTTACCGATGAATACTTTTTTGCTGCGGATCTGCCCCTGCACCTGCAGGGAGAGAAAAGCGAGTAAGAGGAAGATAAAACGTTTCATGTCTTAGATTTTAGGTAACCAGGCATCGAGTGCCGGCTTTATACAGTTATCGAATATGGCCGCGTGGCCACGTATTGCATTGGGGTGTAGACCATCGCCGATGCCAAGGCTGTTGTCGTACCAGGTGGTTTGGCTCCTGTTGAAGGCAGTACCGCAGTTGATCACCAGAATCTTCCCTTTTGAAGTCTCATTGAGAAGTGAACCCGGATTTGCGAATGGTCCAGGTAGCGATGTTCCGGGCGTCTTGGTTCCTGGCAACGCGTTGATCATGTCGTATAGATCTTGCCGGAGAACGACGGCATTTGCTTCGTGTGTATTGTCACTGATCGGCGTACAAGACAGCAGGATGATCGGCTTCTTACGATATTTTGCCTGGTGTTTCGTGACTGTTGAAAGCACGTTAGCCTTATAAGTGTCCCTCACACCTGCATTGAATGGGTTGCTGGCGGCGTCGTTTACGCCGTAATTGTACACGAGCAGGTCGGACTGCTGAGTATTGAAGTAGCCGGCTTCCTGCCAGGCCTCCCCGGTTGCAGAAATACGTCCGCCTTCGGCTTTGTTGTTCTTTCGAACATTGATATTTTTATTGATGTAGTAGTCGCGGATCCTGGTGAAGAATATCTGAGAGTCCGTATAGTTGGTGCCGCCGTTCAAAGGCGAAAGAATGCTATCGCCACGGCCTATCATGACTTTTTCGGCCGTCCAGTTGGTATCCGCATCTAAAAGCCGGGCTCCGACGAATGTTGTTATTATGCGTCCGGTAACGGTGACTGTGGTGTCTCTGGTCCCAAGGATCAGCGTACTTCTATCATACATTTCAAATTGACCGCATCTAAGGTCCTTCCCGTCCTTTACAAAGCCACGCTGATCGATACGAACACTTTCTACGGAACGCAGACCAACGTTATTATTGGCTGTCTGGTCCAGGTTGGCAGGATTGACCGTTGACGATACTTGAAAAGCCAGCTCAACAGGAGTCGAAATATTACTACTCGCAAGAATCTCTGGAATGTATAGGTACTTTCCGATAGGAATGGGAACGGTTGTGAATGTAGCGTTGCCGACTGCTGTATTCGAGTAATTGAGCTCAAACTGGAAAGGAAATGGTTTGCCTTCCTGGAGCCACCGCTGGAGGGTGAAATTGCCAAAATCTTCAACCTTGACACCCATGGTTATAGAGTTTCGTCGTTTACTAATTCGTATGGGATGGCGATAATGCCCTTCCCAGGTATTCGCATCAACAACACATCGTCTTCGAACTTGTATTTGTCGTCCACCTTCACAAAAGCCGAAACGGTCATATTCGGGAACTGAGCAACACGAGCGTCGAACTGTTCAGCGGTGTCCAACTCTGCGGGGATACCAGAAAGCAACAAAGCGGTAAGCGGCTCCATGATTGGGCCGTAGTTGTTGTAATACTTCTGGAGCTGCTCTAAGTATTCATCGCTGGTTGGCATTCTCAAATAGTTTAAGGTTGATCAATCAGTTTGGCCCACAGCTTAACCCTCGCACCACTGGAAAAAGCAGTGCAGGTAATCTCCCAGGTGTACCCTGCTGAGGAAAGAGTAAAGAGGACTTTGTCTATGGTGCTGCCTTTAATTGTAGTGGCCCATTCATCCGGAGAGGTACCGAGAGTATATCCGTTAAATGCCGCATTTGTGACGGATGTAGCAGACATTAAAAAGGCTGAGGCATCGATGGATTGTGTACCTGTTATTGTACGCAGGTGCCCCCGCAAGTCAGTGCCATCCTTATAGGCCACACTCACCCGAATATTCTGGAGATCGATGCTTACGGAGTCGCCTGGGCTGGAAACTGCCCCTTCAGCGTAGGTGATGCCAAGGGTAGGTGACGGGCTGCCGCCTGCATTTGCTCTGACCCAATCACGGGAAGCCATAGCCTTCCATGCTGAGCCATCGTAGTATTCGAAGGCCGTGCTGTCAGTATTCCAACGCAGATATCCTGCAGCACCGGTCGGACGTTGTGCAGTCGTTCCCCCGTTGATTCGAACAGCATCGGTACCACCTATATCTAGGGTCACAAGTGGATTGTTGTTTACGATGCCGATTAAGCCCGCTGCAGTCGAACCTTGCCCGCTGGTATTTCGACCCCAGATTGCGTTGTTGACGTTCATGAAGTTGCTGACTGTGGGGTCAGGCATACCGGCATTGTAACCTGCAAGAAAATTCTTGCCGCCTGAGATATTTTGGCCAAATCCAGAGCCAGCTCCGAAAAAGGTATTGTTATCGGCCCTATTACCCTGGCCTGCTGCGTAACCAAACGCCGTGGAGCTGTTAAACGGGTAGCTAACGTTGCCATTAAGGGCTGATAAGCCAACGGCAGTATTCCCAGTTCCCGCGCCAAACTGATTGGCACCAGAACCGATTGCAATGTTTAGTCCGGTGGTAGTATAAGCGTTTGTGAAAGAACCTATACTTATGTTACTTCCTGTTGTGCAATTAAGGCAAGCAGATGGTCCAATTGCGATATTGTTGTTGGCAGAGGTGAGGTTAAGGCCGGCGCCCTCCATTGCAAGGTAATTCCCCCCACCCGTGAGCGTTGGGTTTCCCCCTCCTGCAAGACGAAAGTTCTGCAAAACAGCATCATAGTTAGTTAGCAGGATGCTTCCCTGATACAATCCATAAGCTTTGGAACTGGGGATTGTTATTTTCCCTGCAAAAAGAATGTTGTCATTGCTTTTCAAATGGACATCTTCCGCGTAAGGTACCTGCTTGCTAATACCATTCGATGTCGCGTACAACCATTGATCCCAGGTCAGTACCCCGTCCGGCAGATTGGCCAAGATTGGGTCGAATTGATCCCGCATCTCATAGAAGTAATGCAGGTGGCCGAGGTTGTTTGGGTGCACTCCATCAATGTCCATGTCTGTCGCCTCGACAAAGTAGTTGTTGATCTTGAATACTGCGAACGGGTAACCCGCCGGCAAGGTTGCAACCATGCTATCTACCTTCGAGTTGCTGGCGATGTAATACGACTGTATCGCGATGAGGTGGAAAACACCGAGAGGCGGTTTAGTAGACGCTGGCGCGAGCGTAGTGAAGTAATCTGCAAACATCCGCTGGCCAGTGTTCGACTTATTGACTAGCTTTAGTTTATGTGATCCATTCGATAACCCATGAATCAAAACAGGGTAACAAAAAACTGAGTCTGTGTGATTCGGATTTGCGAAGACGACAGCCCCGTCGGTCTGGTTGTTCGCGTTGTAGGTTGCGTGTAGAACGCCATCGATGTATGCATCAAAGGACGCATAATTTGAAACGATCCCATCACTGCCCATCATACCAACCCCAACAGATGTACCTGTAAAGGAATATACAATCGAATCGTTTAACGTGCTGGTGTAAGCAGCGTTTGCCGATTTGCCTGCATGGTTTGTAGCATTAACCCCCGTTGTCCAGGTGCCGTACCTCGTAACTCCTGTGCCGCCGGCATCAACATATACAGAGGCAAAGTGATTAAGAAACGCCGCCTTGTAAGCGTTGACGTTTTTTGCATACGTCTTAACATTTGTTCCAGTAGCCCGCAAGTCATTGTACCCGACATTGATAATCTGGAACTTATCGTTTGAAAGCCCAACGGTTGCATGGAAGTTTTTGATATTGTAAAAGCAACCAGTTCCACTTAGCGCCTGCTGGTCTATAGGCAACCCCATATAGTTCGCGAACAGGTAAGCAAAGCCGGAATCGGTTCTTGGCGTTGCATAGCTGCCGAATGTGAACGAATCCCCACGAACCCCCAGGCCTGTAGGAAGGTAAGTGAAGAATTGCCGTGCCAGCTTAATAGAGTCTCCTCGCCAAAGCTTTGAAAAAAGGGAGTCCGAAGCGATTCGACCCGATGAGGGATTGATAACGACCTTGTTTGTTCCTCCAAACGTGCCACCAGGTACTTTGTATTGAAGACTGAAATCCGTCCCGCCAGGGGCAGCTCCCCCACCAGTACCGCCGACGATCGTAAAGGTATCCTTTCCGAAAGTGTAGGTCGAATCGTTGAGCTTGTTTAGGCCCCAGTCCACCCATTTGGTGGATAGCTTAAGATAAAACCTGCCATTCTTATATGCAACGTCGCCGCTGTCGACGGTAGAGAAAGTATCCAGCGGAATATAAAGATGTTGACGGAAGGCTCCGGCCTTATAGTTGTAGTAAGTGTCGTTTCTAATCAACTCAACTCGTGTCTGCGAGGAGGCAGATAAACTGAAGATAAGGGCCGCCACAGTGAGTAGTAGGTGGAAGGACTTACCCTTCAAACCTTTCGACTGTTTTGGCCCTTCCTGCAAGGGCTTATTCATAAATCAAATGTCGTTTTAATTTTCAATTCTTTCAAAATATTTCGAAACATCATATTAGCATCAACGGTATTAACCCAGTGTTGCGCATAACTGTTTCACCTGTAGGATTGTGGAAGCCGGTTTGACTTAGGCTACTTATCCCTTCGTCGGAATTTGATGTTGGCACCAAGCTCTGAATATCGAGCACTCCGCCTCCATCTCGTGGTAAGCTGTGGCTGTGACGGCCTACATAGTGATGCTGATAGCCTCCTGGCGTTTGATTAACACGAGAACTATCAGAGCCCGACTTCAAGAAGCGCACGCCTTGATTGTTCAAGTCTGGCACTTTCACCATGTTGTTCACCAGATCCCGCGCAAAAAACCCATGATTCACATACACGGCTTCATCATTGATGGTCGCGAGGTAGTCAAATTGCCCTTCCAGATTTCCGTATGGGACGATCTGGTCGCCAGGCAGGTCGTTGACTATGTCTGCCAGCCTTAATTGAACACTAAGATCATACTCGGTACCATCAAGGCGAATGGAGTTCGGCAGTACTTTCCGCGCCATAACTATCAAACCCAACTGATCCCAATGCCCTTTACCTGGCTCAACAAATAGGTAAGCTGTGCCGCTGATCGTCTTTTTTGTGCAGCGGATCCAGTCGCCAATGCCGAGCTTGATATTGTTGTAGTTGCCACCAAGGAAGCGAGCTGTTTCGCCTGCCTGTAACTGCAGGACTACATTTATCGAATTGCCCCCGTCGTGCACAAGGGTAAACCCTTTATTCTCAGGAATGCTCGCCAAGGCTGGCGCGGTAAGGATCAGTTTATTTGATGCTCCACGGCCATAAATATTCATGTTCCAGTGCGCCGCGCTCAGGGTGGTATCGGCCGTTACGATCACTACATCCCCGTATTTTTGAGAGCCGCCACCTGTGTCCGATTGTATATACGAGATCTCAACTGCCCAAACAGTATCAGCCCAGTTCTTGATCTGAACCCCTCCGATTGAGTCAACGCCGAACTCGATTTCACCATCCACATTGATTGACCACTCGCTTTTATCCTGGCGCAGGTAGCGATTACCCTGTTGGAAGATGCCTGTAATGTTCTTACCCTGAAAATATGGGTCGCTAATCTTTATAGTGTCGGCAGCTGGATCATAAGTATCTGAACCACCTACGCGATAGAACCTGCGTTCCAGGAGAATTTGATTGGTCACCGCATCAACCCAGAAATCGTGACGCAGGTTTCCAAGGGTAGTTCCGTCGGCGCTCTCATGGATCTTGGTTATATAGACCCCTGGTTCCAGGTCGCTGAACTGGAAGTTTCGGGGCGCAGTGTGATCGGTGCTGTCCAGTATCCGGTCAACTTCAGCTCCCGGCGCCGTTGTCTTGTAGATCACGGCTATTAACTTGTTTAAGATGGACGGAGCCGGAGATATTTGAAATGAAACCTTTCCCATTATTAGAGACTTTGAATTTGAATGATGTTAGTGCTTGCGCTGCCCGTCATTGTGCCGAAGCCCTTGCCCTCGATGTTGTAAACCACGGTTAGAGCGCCATCTATGTTTCCGTCGACTTCAAATCGCTTTTTTGCGCTGGCCTTCGCCGGCCGAACATCGAGAGACCATCCGGCCAGCGGGTACTCCTCCTCAGTGATCGCCTCAAGCTCTGCGCCTTCACTCGCAACGAACTGTTTGCCGTCAATCAGGACTGTGCTGCAGTTGAATATCTCGTTGATGCGTTCGATCACCCATTGAGGCAAACCGAAGCTATCGCCCAGCAGGAGCTTCCAGACACTGAAAGAGCGGGCCGATAATTGCGTAATGTTGTTGGGCTGGTCGATGAATACCGTGCGGTTGCTGCCTGGCTTATATTTCTCCGGAGGAAATCCGCCCTGAACTCTGAAATTCATTTTAATGCCGGTCTCCCAGACCACTTCTAAGTCGTTCTCATCATGCCAGTACTCAAGGAGGATAGATCCTTCATGCTTCTCCTTCAAGTGGAACCATTCACTCACATAGGTTTTCAGCACCGGATCGCCGGCACGCAACCGGTACCGGAAATACCCCTCCTCGTATGTATTCAGGCCGAGGTTAACCTGCAGAGCTTTTTGTCCAGTTCCCTCAATAGAGCTGGGGATATGGTTAAAAACAAACGATGCCCCGGATACGGGATCATCATTGCAGTCGTATAGCTGGAGGTTGTGCGGCGCGTAGTTGGAGAGGATCTGCAGGGGAATATTGTCGTTTTTCTGCCAGATTGCGCGGTAGCACTGCTTCGAGTAAAAGTCGGGAATGGTGTCTTCATACAAGAAGTCCTCGAAGTACTTGGTATTGTACTTCGCTGGTTGCGTAAGATCCTCCTCTACGAACTTTAGAGGGGAGCAAATTGCGATATCAAGGATGTTTTGAGCCACGTTTCAATGCTTTTGTGGCGATCCGAAGGACACGCCAGTGATAGTATTTCATTACAAGCCGGCAAAGCGGGGGACATCGTTCTACCCAAGTCCCATTTATCAATTCAAGTTGACGGCGGATCTGCTTAAATTGGCAATCGAGATATTCCCGATCGAGGAACCCTTTCATTTCTTCAATTTTACCTGCCATAGGTTATAAGCTTTGTAAGGTCAGTCTGCGGCGAGCAGAGTAATGTTGTTTCCTGGGCTGGGCGGTTAGCCGGCTGAATGCCTACTTCCATAGGAAAGCCGTAAAACGTCGCCCCGTCATAGTCGAGCGATATCGTTCCATCCGGGCCTTCATCCATCACTTTCGTGGTATTATTAGGCATTGGTCCTTCCGCTCGAATATCCAACGGGATGAAGAGCGGCGGCGCCAAGCTACCTATGACGACATTGGCCTTCTCGCTAATCGTAACTCCTCCCTTTACCGTAACTACATCCGCGTTCTTGTCGTTGGTTTGGAATACAAGCTGCCCACCTTCCAACCAATAGAAATATCCGCGGAGTTCATTGCCATGGTTGTACAGGCAGCGTTTGGGGGAAATCGGTAAATTGAAAGCCGTATCCCCACTGATCAAGCCGTTAAGACTGTCGTACGTCTCCCGGTAAAGTTTATGATAGGTCGCCGGCTCACCGTCGGCGCCTGTCGTGGCATCCTTTTCCACGTATAGAAAAAAACTCCGCTTGTCGCTCGCATCGTCGGTCGTATCCTGGCCATCCAGCCGGATCCGCAGCTTTTCAATTTCATACATCGATGCGATAACCTTGGAGACCAGCGTGAGCTCCTTTTTAACTCGAGTAACTGGAGAGGTGTAGACCTGCGTTACATTAAACTCGTCCCGGCCATTCACTTCCTTGGTGTCAACATCCGGATATCCAATCTTCAAAACATTGTATTGGTAGTCTTTCGAAGGCTTGACCTTCATCTTTCGGACGGTTCCTAAATGCAGCAGGATGTTCGACTGATAAGCCGCTTCCTTCTTTTCCACCCAAAGCTTTTGATCGCGAATACCGGATGAAAGATTGCACGGTACGTTGTAGGAATCGAAGAAGTCGGCCCATGATATTCTTAGTTTAGGGGAATCGATGCCTCGGATACCATCGCCTGATGTGAGGAGTAAATTGTTCCAGTCATTGGAGAGGTAATTGCTTTCAAAAGTGTATCCTCCACCAGTCAGCTTATCCAGCAGCTTTTGACCTACATAGGCCGGCCGAAGCCCTTTGATAAAGGTCGTTGTGTATCGATAATTGAAGTTTGCAGTAAAAATTGTCTCAACGTATTCCACTTCTCGTTGATTAACCGTCCCGGGGTTTCCTCCACAGGTCACACTTATGATCAGTTCCTCATCCTCGTTCAATGGGTAGTCGGCATAATTGAAGTTGAAAGAATAAACCACTCCGGGGGTTGGAGGGTTAACTGTGTCGGTAGTAAGGGTAACCAAAGAATTATCCTGCAGCCTTTTGATCAACCGGACCTGCAGCAGCAAAACAAATGAATTCACCTTCAACTTTAATGGGCCCGACCAATTGAACTGCTGACCATTGGTATCTGATCGGACAAAGTAGCTGTTGGTATCTCCAGGTGATTGGGAGCTCCCGATTATGCCCACGTCCGTAAGTTCACCATTCACATACCGTATAGGTGCAAAGTGGCCAGCTGCGGCAGTGCCTTGAAGTTTGACGTCGGTAACAATCCACTTACGTGATCCTTTCAGTCTCAGACCGTCCATTTTCACGGTGACCGCCTCCGGAACATTCAGATCGAGCTCGTATTCGGTATTCTCGTTCGCATTAACCAGCTTGCTCAGATCACCCTCCATGATGTTCGTCTCGACATAGTTGTCCTCGTCCTCAGTCTGGGTAAGATCCAGCTCGCCCCGGTAGAAGAATCGATGAACCCAACCACCGTTAAAGGATTTGTCGAGCCAATGAGAGACGTAATAGAGCTTTGTTTCTGTGCCCTTCCTGTATAACTGGTCACGGATGATCAAAGCCGCGTCCTTCACCCATTTGAGGGGATTGGTGTAAGTTCGAAACAACCCGCTGTAGCGAATATTCCTTTTGTATTTTATAGACTTTTCCTGCCAGCCATCGGGGCCTACTGGTATCGGTGTGGGTGTGCTCACAGCCTCGACCATTCCGTTATTGACCCGGAATGATTTGCCCGTCTCGTCGGTGATGAAATCCAAAAAGTCCTTCGGCTGTGCCATTAGAAATTGTTATTTATATAGTCCGCGGTATTGAACCCTTTCGTAACCTGGTGCTTAAATCCCTCCTCTGTAACAATGGTCTTATGCTCCGGTCTGCTGAGGTACGCAGCCTTTAGGCCCTGTATCTGCCTGGCCATCGATTTGATCAGCGCACTGTTGTCATTATGGACCGGGAGAGGTTGAAGGATAGGAACATCCTTTGGCGCCTTTGCAGCAATCATTTTATTGAAGTCCTCGATGCTGGGAGCGATCCCATACCCTTTCGGAATAAAAGTCAGTGTATCGGTCGCAGGGGTCACGAGCGCTTTAGTTAAGTCCTGGGAATACATAACCTCACGCCGACCGCCGTCACCTACAATACCCCAGGTGGCCTCTCCCCCATCGCGGCCAGTCCTGAACTTTGGAACAGGTGTAGCGATCGCTGCAGCCAGTTGGGTGGCGCCGATGGCACCAATAAGCGAAGCCGAGGCAATATTGGCTGGTGTCCATGGCTTTGCCCCGAGTGCCGCTATCACAGCAGCAGCTGTATCAGCTACAATCCGCGCAATAGTTGCAGCTTTCTCGAATCGAGCGCGCTCTATATCAAGCTCTCGTTGGCGGCGCTCCAGTGCTTCACGTTGTACCTGCGCGCGGATATTTATGGATTCGATAGCAGCAGCCTTCTCTTCCTCGTTAGTAATCGTTTGATCGACCAGCTCGATGTCCTTTTCCTTCTTTTTATCGAGGGCATCAATCTCGACCTGGATATCGTTTTTCCGCTTGGTAACACTGGCATCGAGAATAGCGCCAATGGCTGAAAATATCTGTTGCGACGCCTCCCCTGCCTTATTAATCTTCGCGATCAGTTCATCAAGTTCTTTTTGGGCGTCCTTGGTGCTGAGTTTTATCTCAGGAATTTTCGTGATTTTGTCCAAGGCCTGCGCCATCTTGGAAAGCTCCGGCGCGACAACATCAACGATCCCTTCCACGGTCGAGGCTACAATCTTTCTTCTGCGCTTTTCCGCCTCTGCAGTCAGTTCAGTAAGTTTATCCTGAAAGTCCCGATCTGCGAGGATTCGATCTTTATTTGCATCGTCTTCAGCCTGCTTTCTTTTCTCACGGTTGTCGGCTGCTGCGGCCAGCTGCAGGTCGAGGTTCGCTTGAATTGATTTGAGTTGCGCAGCTAAGTCTGCAGAGAGCGCCTTCTTTCCTTCCCGTAAAAACTCGCCTTCGAAAATCTTTCTCTCTTCGAATGACTTTTTAATCTGATCGAGCCGGCGTTGGGCAGCATCCCTTTCGAGCTCTGACAGGTTCGATATGGCATTTTGGCTGGTCTCGAACATATCCTGCAGATGCTTCTCGACGTCTTCAAAGCCTTTACCATTCACGTCACCGCCCAGGTTGTTCAGCTGCTTTCTTGTATCCAGGATGAACTTTGTCACAATGGAACCGGTCTGGCCAGCTTCTTTGTTCAGCTCTTCGATATCCGCTGTCAGCTCTTTTATCACCGGATCCTGCGCTTGCAGGTTTGCAGGCAGACTCGCCAGCTGCTTTCTACGGGCGGCCAGCTTCTCTTCTTTATCGAGGATATCGAGTAGTCGTTTTTGCTCGTTCTCCTGGAGAATTGCTTCGGCAGCTTTGACCTTAGCGGAAAGCACCAGGGCCTCGGTATATTTCGCATAGGCAGTCGGCAGCTTTTCAATGAGATCTTTTTCGGTTTTGATCCCGCCGAAGTATGTGGGGGAAATCTCGTTCAGCTCCGCGATGATCTCCTTCTTGCGCTCTTTGGAGGTAACTTCGCTATTGACCTCCTCTACCAGCAGGCCAACAGCCACCTTCTCTTTTACATAACCGTCTACCGCCTGCTTATTGATCTCATTCATCAACTTTTGCTGAGCAGACAATTGACTAAAGAGGTCCTTTAATTTGTTGAAGTTTGCAACCAAGTAACCGGCAGCGATCACCAGGGCCCCAATACCCAAGGTCGTGAACAATGCTTTGAGGCGGGCCCCAGCTGCAGCGGTGCTATCCATTGCAATCGCGACTTGACCTTGAACAAAGGCGTAGGCCTTATTTGCGGCAGTTCCTTTGGTAGTAAGCTCGTTGGCTATGCCGCGAACGCCATTGGCGACATTCTCGATCGCTACGAGGTTCTTTGTGGCTTCGGCCGCGTCTTCCTCACTTGCCCCCATTGCCACAGCAGCACCTGCAGCGGCCTGGAATGTCGAGGCTACAAATGATACAGAGGAAGCGAACAGGTCGAATGCTCTGGTATCGCTGGACAATGCCTTTATCTCCGCGCGGGTGTCGCCGATCTGGTCGGTGAGCTCAGCCAGTCGCTGCTTCAATTCTTTTATGACTTCGGGGCTACCGGTACCGCTGGATTCAAGTTTGATAAGTTCTTTCTGAAAAAAGCGCACTTCCTGAATGGCGTCGCCCATATTGGCAACCTTTTCGAATCGGGGATTGTCCGTGACCTTTCGAAGATCTTCGAAATCTTTGCGCGCCTGAACGGCCGCTGGATGGCTGGCGCCTAACGCCTTGGTCACCTCCTGAGCCTTTACGCGATATTTTTCGAGTGCATCGACAATGATCTTAGCAGAGCCTGCGTAGTTGCCGACGTTTCTCTGGAACCGCTTGGTGCCGAATTCGAGTTCCTTAACTTGATCGCTAAGGCCATTTACCACGGTCTCCAGCCTTTTCCCCTGGGAAGATTCGCGCTCCTGAGGGGAAAGCTTATCATAAACGGCGGTAAGCCTGATCAGGGCAGCCCTTCGTTGTTCGAGCGAGCCTTTTACATTGGACTCCTCACGCACCTGGTTCTTTAGCTCCTGGTTGCGCTTCCGGATCAGTTCGTTGTTTGCAGCTACTTCCTTGGCTTCCTGTGTTTCTAGGTAGAGGAGCTTTTCTTTGGACTTCGCCAGTGCGTCTGTGGCACCTTTGCCCTCTTTTTGCTTTTTGGCCAGGTTATCATATTTAGAAGAGAGATCATCGATCGATTTTTTAAGCTTCTCGTTTTCGACCCTCAATGCCTGGAGTTGGGCCTGCATTTCCTTTGAACCGGTATTCAGACCCTTAAGTGACGTGTTACCACCGAGATCGATCTTCGTGCCTTTTACCTTGTCCATTAATGCAATCAGAGATTCGAGGTTCTTGGTGAAGAACTTCGTATCCTCGGCAATGGCCTCACGGTCGATATACTGGTTTATGAGTTCGGAGTTCATCGCATTTTCTGATTTTCATTGCGGTTTTTGATCTCTTCGTTATAATCTACAAGCCGGCGCAGGCGATCGCAGTAATCGAATACCGACATGTTCTCAGACAGCTGATAGCCAGCAAAATCGCTCAGCGTGATAAGGTGCTTAGCGAAGTACTCCCGCGTGTATGGCTGCCCAGTGCTTTGCTTTTTGATCTTTTCTTCGATCGCCTGGTACTCGATCACCTTTAGATCCAGGTTGATTTTGATACTCCTTGATCGGTTCCAGCACTTATCGAGCAGGGTGGAATATTCTTCGGGGTTGTCGGGGTCAAACTTGTAATTGCCTTTTAGTATGCTGTTTAGGGTATCTGCGAAATATGGGTGATACAGCCTTTTCATTTGGTATACTGATACTTCTGCGAGAAGGAGATCAGCCTGCAGCGTTTCGATTTGAGTACGAAGTTTTATTTCAGCCTTCTGCTCATTACTCCCGATTGCGTCTATGTATTCGATTTCAATATCCTGCCAGGCCTGGGCAATCCGTTCTGTAGATACCGGACCCTCGATCACGATCGCCTGCAGGTTGCCGTCCACCTTGGCGGAAATGAACTTACTCAGCGGCAGGTCAACTATACTTTGATAGCACCGTCCGGACGACGGGGCCGAGGCCTCGCTGGTAGACCGAGAAAGCTTCTCCGATTTTCCATTCTCCGTTTTCTTTGTAAACGGCAACCGAAACCTGGTCTTTTTTCTTGAGCTCATCTGCGGCTTTTAAAGCGTTTTCGAAAGCGATGTCCTGACCTTGTTGCGATGCAGAACATCCTGGGCATCCTTCCATCTTATTCCATTTTGAGCCTGGTGGCTATTTCCATGTACCGCTTCCAGAGAGGCCGGAGAACGTTTTCAATAAAGTGCTTCCGGCTGGCTGGATTGAGGCCATCGAGCTTATGATGATACTTGCGATCGATCTCATCTGCTTCTTCGAATGTGGAGTCGTAGACGATCTTGTCCCCCATTACCTTTACCGTTCGCGTTGAATGGTAAAACCCGTTGATATACAGGTTCGGGGCTTCCGGCGGCCGTATAGCGCTGAAAGGTGAAATCTTCCGCTTGTATTCCATGTACCCCACGGCTTCCTCGACTGTATCGAAGTAGGGATCTTCGAGGTAGGTAGGGCGTATCATCTTTCCCTCGTTGTCGAGACCGTTTAAGAGCTGATCCAGGTTATAGTCACGGATATCGTTGGTAGTTTGCTTTACAGCTTCCACCGCTATCAGGTCCGTTTGAACCCCCTCGATTCTATTTAGCATTCCCTGGATTGTCATAAAAAGTAAGGCGGCGATTTAGTCACCGCCTTACAGCACACTCGAAACGAAAGAAAAGAAGCACCACTATGAAGGCAACTGATCCGTAGGCTGCTCAGTTTCTTTTTTTGAAGGCTTCACGGCCTCTTTGCAGAGTTTGTGAGCTTCCTTCAATTGATCTTTTGATAAGCCATGATGGCTTTCATGCTTGACAAAGTCAGTTTCGGACAGTCCTGCAGCCCAGTCGGCATTGAGCGTAATTGGTCCTTCAGGACCTTCGATGGTTACTTTATTGGTTTTCATAAATGAAATATGAAAGTGATCGAATAATGTTTACTGCTATACGGCTTACTTGATTACCACAACCGGCAGCAGTTCGAACCCTGTTATACCTGCAGCATAAAGAGTAGCAACCGTTGGCGGTACGAGCCTGATCTTCGCCCCTGAACCTAAGGCCGTAAATGCGGTACTGTCGAACGTCACGGTAAAGCAACCGAGCGTATTGTCAGCAGCAACTGACGTGATCGTAAGCGCAGTACCATAACCTGTGCCGGTGCCTGCGGTGAAAGTCATCGCAGCTATCGCGGCGCCGATCTCTGCCCATGGGTTTAAGTCCTGGCCAATCTTTGCCGTGGGGATCTTAAGGCCGATCTTGTACACGTTTGCCGCGTGGGCCTGTACATCGTATAGCGAGGTATTCTTAAGAGGAACCAAGTCAGAAATAGCCAGGTTGTTGAACTCGGCATAGGCAGACCGTTTCTTGAATGCTTCAACGTCGTTAAAAGCAATAGTGATCTGGACAACACCGGAAGTAGCGTCAGTACCGTTTTCAAAGCCGCCGCCCAGTATACCGATAGTCGCCATCTCACCTTTTAAATTGCCAGTGGTTTTGTTTTTGTTGGCCCAGAACTGACTGGCATCATCATATGTATAAAGGGGTACCTTTTTACCATGATAAGTGAGCAACGCCTGGTAAGTAGAATGGCCAACTTCGACGCTGTAGGTGTAGCCATACTTTCCATTCCCGAGGTATCTGATCGGTCCGAATGCTAGGCTACCAGTAGTGGGCGCCTCGCTGTTATCGTCCACTTGAAGGATCTCAGGAAAAGGAAACAGTTTGCCGGCCACACCGGTATTCAGGTTAATGGCTGCGAGGATAGCTGCAGTGAATGTTGCTTCATCCCATTTGCCGTTTACGAGATACTCAGCGGGCGTAAATTCCTTGGAACCCGCCAGGAACATCCTGGGCCTGGCCCTTTTTCCTTCGCAGTCAATGACTGGCACGTTATCACCAACTGTTACACAGAGATTGGTAGACATTTTATTAACGTTTAAAGAGTTAGCAAATATTTTTATGGTACATCAAATCGAAATTGAGCCTGAAGCAGTGCCTTGGGTGCATATCGACGGCGACCATGCGATTTTCACGCCGGCTTCCTGGATACTCTCTCAGGACATTGTCTACACCAGTATCGAGACCGGTATAGGTGAACCCATGGAGAACATTCCCAACCAGACTCAGCAGATCCTTGTGGACCTCTTCGTCGGCCCGGTGTGCGATCGTAGGCTTTACCTTGGCGAGATCCAGGAAGTAGACCAGGTGAACCGATGCGAGTTCCTTTGTGCCTTCATGGCGTATTGAGTTCGCCACTCCGAAAAAAGAAACCACCGTCATGTTATCGTCCCAGTAGGTCTCCTCGTAGTCAACCCCGCCGGTAATAGAATCGCCTTTGTAGTTCTCGGCGATGTAACCGTACTTTTGGTCGCGATTCCGGTAACACCTGCCATAAGCCATGTACTTAGGGCCATTCGTTTCGTCTATGTTCCAAAGAGCTATAAGCTTGTTATGAATGAACGTCTGCATCTTCTGGATGGGGACGTCTATTCCAACGGGCTTTGTTTTCAGTTTTAACATAGGTTGACGTTCATGGGCTTTTGCCGTGGAAAGAAAGAGTCGCGCATCCGCTTGAACTCGGCTTCGATCTTTTGGGCAAGGCCCTTTATCCTGGGTGAATCCTGAATCGGTACGGCACCTAACAGTTCGAGCTGTAGCCCAAATCTGTCAAGCTGGTCCTTCAGGATCCTTTCAGTTGCGTTGCTGCGTACTGCGTAAAGGATCTGCTCGATCACGATATAGGCATTGGTCAGGCCGATAACTTCGTCGAACAGGTGAGCCTTCTTAACGATCACATTGGTGAAGTCGCGGAAAACAGACATCTCCAGGTTGATACCATACGGCTCTACGGTGTAGCTCCGCTGGTCCCGGTTGAAGTCATACTCGCCGGCATTCTTCTTCATGTAAACCGGTTCAGCTGAATAGCATAGTGGCTGACCTGCGCGGCATACCTGCTCCCTGATCGCCTTGGCTGGTCCGAGATCATCCTGGAAGTAACCCAGGTAGAATCGTCCGCCTTTGGTAGTTGCGCCGTAATAGCTCAGCAC
Organism: Paraflavitalea sp. CAU 1676; assembly: GCF_029223285.1. Lineage (GTDB taxonomy): Bacteria > Bacteroidota > Bacteroidia > Chitinophagales > Chitinophagaceae > Paraflavitalea. The sequence continues at coordinate 891,310 of NZ_JARHUJ010000003.1, forward strand.
CAGGTCAGCGAAATTGACCACAGTCGCCTCATAGGCCACTGCAGCAACTTCAACCACGCGGATCGGGCTTTTCTTCCCGTCCTTGAAGAGGTAGAGGTTGAAGGTGACGTCCTGATCAAAGAGCAACGTCGCCGCCTCCACTTGCACCGAAATGTTGTTCGCGGGCGCGAGGTTGATTTCATACCCAACAAACTGCCCGGTATTGGTGACAGGCGTATCGTTCTGACCTATACGATTGAACAGTAAGAGCTCCTGCAGATACTCAGGCTTTTGAAACACTGCGTTTAAGCAGCGCAGGACGCAGGACCTTTGCAGGTTGGTCAGGTGCTGATTGAGGTTGGCATCGTTGGCGCCGATCTCCTCCATTGTTTGCCTCACATTGGCCACCGTTACGATGTTGTGAAACTCCTGGAAGTATCGACCGCTTTTGCTCTCCTGGTTCGTTGGATTGACAACAGGAGCACCTGCAACCAGTGATTGGCTCCACCCTACCCTTCCGAAAAGAGCGGGGATTACCCGAGCCTTATCGAACCCGTTGGTATATCCACTACTGCCGGGAAGTGTTGAAACAAATCCTGAATAGTGGATGTAAAAACGCTCGCCTGCGAGGAACGTGCTGCCTTCCAGTTGAAACCCTCCAGAACCTTTTGGGGACCACAGGTCATAGTTCCAGGTACCGTAGCCGACTTTCTCGACGTAGATCTCCTGGCCAGCAAGCCATGGCACATTCACTGCAGATGAGCCCGCAATGGGGTCATACAGCTGGCCACGGCCTACTACTATGTCAACTGGTTTTGGCATTACTGCAGAGGGGGCTTAAGTAAATACCACACTTTTACCTGGGCATTCATCGTACCCGACCCGGTACTTAGCACCCGTAATCGTGACCACGTGACCCCTCCCGTAATCTGGAATGCAGTTGACTGGGTGGCTACGTCGGTATTCGTGTAGGCGCTTCCTATATCAACCCAGTTCGTCCCGTTAAGGGTGCCCTGGAGTTTAGTGGTGCCGGCTACCGTACCGTTAATTTTGGTGATCACGACCTGGGCGTTGGCCAGGCTATAGTTGCCGGTAACAGGGAACTCCTTGCTCACTGTGCCGGCATTGGCGATCGTGTCGCCAGCCACTAAGGGCATGGCGACTGAGTTCTGTGCTGAGGCAGTAAAACCCATACTGGACAACAGCAGAGCCGCTCCTAAAAAAGCAATACTCTTTTTCATATCTGTTTGAGAGATTGAAACCTTGTTAAAAAATTGGGTTGACTTACGAAGCTTGAGCGAACTCGATGATCACAGAATCCGTTCTGCTGGTGGTGTAGACGAGCGGCGCCTTGTTGTACGAGCTATCCAGAGACAACTCGAATTCCAGCGTTACGTCCTGCGCACTTCCGTTAGTACCGGATGTATCGCTCCTTTGAGCATAGCCATGCAAGGCGAAAGTGAAGCCCAGGTACGTGAACGTTCCAAAGCCTCCGTTGTAGGTGTTATAATCACCCCAACCCCTGATGTTCAAAGGAGGAACCCAGTTGAATGCGCAAGCTCCACCTTGAGGCATCGCCATTACGATACCTGACGCATAGTTCGCGTCTTCGAGCTCTACACTTTCAACGATGTTGGTGCCAGGGAACTGGAATGCCAGGTTTGTGGCGTTGTTTCCGCCTTGGGCTGCTTGGTTGTCAAACGCGATTTGCATGTTGCTATCAGCGATCACGTCAACCAGTCCGCTGAAATAATTCTGCTTGAATACAGACTTCAACCGCTGCAGGAACGAAGTGGCCTTCGCTGCTTCGATCTCTACCGCGTCATTAGCCGCGTTGAAGCTTGCTCCCTTAAGTGTAGGCTGTTGAGTGGCACGCTGTGCGCGTAAGAAGGCGATTGCTTCGGTCTCCTTGTCTTCGAGGATGTTCATGCAACACTGCTCCAGCTTATTTGCTAGAACGGTATTGAAATCTAACACTGAGCGATCCAGCAGCTTCAGACTGATGGTGGTTTTATCGCTTTTGGAGGTCCAGGCGAGGGTGACCTTCGCGCTGTCATCAATCGTTCCTGTGTGGTTGTGAGTACGACCGTTGCCGGAAGCCCTTTTCGTACGAGTGAGTAAGTGCGCCTCGATGGGGCGATCTTCTCTCGTCCGAAGGATTTGAGCATCTTCCACCAGGAATTGCTCGTTGTTAGTAAGGAGATTGAAAGCGGGGGCGGGCTTCATACGCATTTCAGGGTTCGCGTATCGGTCCGCTAACATAGTTTGAGCAACCACGAGGTTACTCGTATCAAAGTTTGCCATTGATTTGAGGCTGTGTAGAAAGTGGGACCTCAATACCCTGAGGAAAATACCTTGGAGACGTACCTTGCTCCGGAGAACACCTTAGCCCGCGTACCTTGGGGCTGGTGTAAAATTGAGAAGAAGAAATGAATCAGCAAAATTTATTTTCAAAAACTTCTGAAAGTTCGTGCAGCAACTTTGCTTCATATCTTCAGCAAAACCTATTTTATGAGCGAGTACAAAGCCGAGAGCCAGTATCAAGTATTCCAATTGACAGATTCAAATCTTTCTTCTGCCGGCAGGCGGATTTACGGGCTAATCGATACCCATGCCAAATTCGATGACTTCGGCGATGCAGAACAGTGGATCCAAGCCAACGGAGAGCGGCAGGTAGACTATACTATACTGGAAATCTATAGAAAGAAATAACCGCCCGTGGACACGAGCGGTTGATAGGAGGCATGACAGGTGATGCTATTCGTTTGCTTTGAAGTCTTTGTCTTTCATTGCTTCGGAAGCTGCGGACATAAACTCCTGACCATTCAGGCTTTTACCCTGATCAGTAAATTGCTTTTTTAGCTCGGTCATGTTGGTCGCCTTGGTAGTGGAATGCTTGTCCTTTCCTTCTCGGCCACCCGGATCCGGCGCAGGAATACCAATTTTCTTTTCATTCATAAAGGCTTTCACGACGTCACCAACCGGAACAGCATTACCCAGCTTATCGGTCTGCAGCTGACCACCTTTATACGGCTTCATTGTCCCATTTTCGCGTTTAAACTCGTACCCGTTACTCTTCATTAAGGCGATTACCTCATCCTGCGAAAGGGCTGGACCTTTGTCACCAGGTGCCGGAATATGCTTGTACAGTTCGCCATTGATGTGGACGGCTTCTACTTCGGTCTCCTTGGTCGCCAGCTTCGTTTCCAGGTCAGTCACTGTGCTCGTGAGGGTAGCGATCTTGGTTTCATATTCCTTAACCTTTGCGTCCGGAGCTTTGCCCTCGTCGGCGATTACCTTGGTTTTGTATGCTCCAAGCAGGCCATCAATCGTTTTTCCGGTGAAATCGAGGCTGTGCTTTGTTTTGGCTTCCTTAATCTCCATCTCGACACCTGCTTCTTTGCCGCGGGTGTATTCGTTGTTCTTGAGCGTGGTCACCTCGGCTTCGGTGAAGGCCTGGAGCTTATCATCGATGGTCAGGTCGACCTCTTTTTCATCCTTAATAGCAGTTTCAAGATCAGCCTCCTTGATCTTAAGAATTGTCGCGATCTGGGCCAGCGTGTGCTTCTTCAGTGCCATTTGTATTTTCGTTTTGTGCGTTAGTAAATGGGTTACGTGTCGTCAGCAGTATCGGATGATAGAGCTTTCCGAACGTCCGTTGTGTATTATATATCCGACGGGTCGCCACAATTTCCGCCACCTCCTCATCGGAAAGTTCAAAGCAGGCCGTCATGGGGGTACTGGGATCACTACGATCGAGGAAGACCGGCGGCGGTCTATACTCTGGTTGATCCTTGCCAAGTATCAGGTTGGCTTCGGGAAATTCAATTGGCTGCATGCAGTTTCGGTTAATCGGTCCGTAATATGCCAAACTTCCCGGTGTTGGACTTGGTCATCTTCGAGTATGCCTCAAGCATCGCCTCAAACTGTGACTCCTCCAACGCAAGCAGGAAACTTTGGCCTGATTTGGTTACGACAACTACCCCATTATAAAAGCCCGGGTAGTAGTAGGCTATTTCGGTTGGTAGGCATTTGCCCATGACCACCTTCTCCTTTTTCTCGGAATTGGCGAGACACATGGGCACCTCAAGGAATGGCTGCATACTATTCCTCCGACTTGAGGTACATAACGGGATTAGTTGCCTCAGGACCAGACGCAGCACTGTTTAAGGCCTCCGCCTCCTTTTCAGAGATCTTCACGTTTTTGCGTACCAGCTTCAGCTTTTCGAGCTTTCCATTAACCCGCTCCATACGCCACTCTTCGTAACCTGTGGTCGCTTCGCTTTCCTCCTTGGCAACCTCTTTCTTCTTCGGTGCTGGCTTCTCTTTGCTAGGATTCTGCACCTTACTACCCTCGCCGCTTTTATCCGATTCTGGGTTGAACAGAGTGTCGAGTATTTCAGCGATCTCGTCAGGTGTGTAGGACTTTTCATCCATGCCTAGCTGCAGCGAAAGATCTTCGCGGAGAATACCCTGCTCTTTGAGGGGCTGGTACTTCTCGATTGCGCTTTTTTTGCGCAGGTGGTTCATTTTCTTTCCTTGTGACATTGTTAACTATTTATGTTAAAAAATGAGTGAACGTAGTTACACTATCGGGTCAGGTTGTTGTTGAGGGCCACCTGGTGCAGGCAGCTGCTTTTTTGCAACGATCTTCGGGGCCACCTCGGGCTTAACACCAAACACGAACACTGCTGCATTTTCCTTGGCCTCCGGATCCATGTTCGGGTCAGCCATCCATGCCTGCAATGCCTGAGTACCGCCGACACCGAGCTTCACTGCCAGGGGCGTATCGTCCTTCAGTCCTACCCCTTCCTCGACTTTTTTGATGGTATATGTTGTCAGGTCGCTTTTAAGCTCTTCAACCGTGTGGACCAGAATAAAGGCCATGGTTCTCGAAGTGCGCCAATCCAGGTAATAGGCCTTCCTTACGCGTTCGAATGGCGGGATCGGCCATGTCTCAAGCTCCTCATTTGTATTATGGATATAGGGCTCCACGTCCTTGAGTTTAATCAAAACGTTTAGCTTGACCTCGTCATTGTAATACTTCGCCTCATAGTACTCGACCAGTAAATCGTTCAGCACTTCCTGACTTACATTTTTCTCACGCGACTCACTGTATTTGGTCCAGATCACGTCAGGTCCTTCGATCAAATAGCGCCGGCCGTAGTTGACTGAACTGCCTTTATACGTAGGCATCGACATGTTAAGGCGGATGGTGAAGTCCAGTATCATCCTGTGGCGACGCTCTGCCATGTCGCTGAATGGATGAAGGCGATCGGCCTGCGGCTTCAGTTCGTCCATAATCTCGGTCGCAGTCTTCGCCGCGCCGTCTCCATTGATGGCCATGCCCTGGGATCTTACCCTTGACATCGTGCCCCATATGGTCACGTTCATCACATCCTCGAGCAGCTGCAGGTCTGAAGTCGCGATCTCGTAGTAATCCTTTGAGGGGGTAATATAGCCAGCGACGTCGGGAGTTACCTTCACATCTTCCTCGCCACCTGTCTTTTTGGGATAAGGCAAAAGTTTCACATCCGACACCTTAGTCATGGCAGACTTGCCGGTCCCCTTACAGGTCGGGCACTTATCCTCACCCTTCCAGCCGGTTCCGGAACATTCCCCGCAGTCGTCCGCGTACTCATAGTACTTCGGAAAGCCATGCATGATGTCGTGCGTGATCTTGATGCTGCCCTTCATGCAGAAGTGCTCGGCAAGTTCCACCGCTTTGTCATAGGGAGAAAGAAAGCCTACGGCAAACTGCGGATCGACTATATCGCTATTTACCAAGGCTGGTACCTCGCCAAAGAAATTCGGGATGGTGAATTTGTCCAGGATCCGCACTCGATCCTTGTCTGTGCGCTTAACGATGTAATCGTTCGCATCATCTACCAGGCGGTAGATCTGCTCGTCTTCCTTCAGACCCATTTCGCGCTTCTCTGCAGCGGTGACATTGAACACCACATAATCAAGCTTTTGCCCTTTCGGCAGATAATCGTAAATGCAGGTAATCGATTTATAGGTAGGGTAAACGAATGAACGGCCTTGGGTTCTTGCCTGCAGGGCGTTCTGCACCGACATCATCTCCACGAATACCAGGCCATACGGATCGTCTACAACGTGCGGGCGCCAGAACATCTCAACCCATTTGCGGATACTGTAGCCGTCCCGAACGTCCATGGCCAATGCAGCTGCGCGCTGATTGAGTTCGTCGGGAAGGTTAAAGTAGATCGATCCACCTCGTGCCGAAAACACTTTGTCGACGGGTCGATCTATACGGGCAAACAGGTCCTTGTTTGACCTGGTGTACTTTACCCGAAGCTTGTGCAATGCCTCCTTTTCATACCCCTCGATTGTTGATAGATGCACCTCAAGGCCTTCGCCATACACGTGCCGCCGCATTGTCTTATTGTATGCTTTGCCCTTATTGACGAGGTCCTTATTGGGGTTCCCTACAATAATGTCCTGAATCTGTTGCTGATTGAGTATCATTTTTTTAAACTGCCGATACTGACATCGGAAAGATTAAAAGGTTAAGCTGCTGTTGAGCCCTTGCGAGGCCTGTAAACTTCGAAATACATGCCCATGATCAACATGTCCATGTAGTCGGGCGATCTGCCCAGTAATTCCTTCATATCCTTTTTCTGCAGGATCTTCTTCGGGGCTTCATCCTTGTCGACATCGATCCGCTTTAGTACGCCCAACTCCTCGATAATCTTTTGCTTTTGTTCCTCGGTACATATCACCCTTATTTCCCGGTTGTTGATCTTAGCAGCCAAGGTGAAGGCACATTCGCTTTTAAGGTTGCCGTAGTCCTTGATGTTGATTGCCCGGCTGCCACCGTGAAACTCTTTGATACCAACCAGGTAACTCTCCAGGTAAGCACCGAGGCCGTCACTGTCGACCACCGTCTTGCTGTGTGGCGTTGCCCTGGCCACCATCACCTTCTTCAGGTCGGTCTCAATCTCCTTCCCCTTGGCCAGCGGTTTGTCAACCGGTATCGTCACTACCATGCCCGTCCAGGCGCCAATGATGAAGCGATCGCGGCCATGCATGGCTAAGTCGGCGCTGATCCGCTTCTCCCCTTTCGCGATCACGTGCGCGTTTGTGAACATGTCGCATATCGCATCAAACTCACACAACGCAGCAGGATCGTCGTCGTAGTCCCAGTTACCGAACAGCAGGCGCTCCTTCTTTACCTTATCATTTAGCGACTGCAGTTGCTCCAGGTAAGTGCTTTCGTTGGCCGGGTTGTCCTGAACAAAGGCCTGAATGAACATCCGTTTCGCGGACAGGGTCTTACGCTTCCATGGGGTGTAGAACTCGTAATAAAGCCAGTTCTTCTTCGGGTTGCAGGTGATGAAGAGTAAAGGCCTCAGTCCATACTTATCGTTAAGGTGCCGGCCTATACGGCTCTTCAGGACGTCGTACGCACCAAAGTTCACCTCACCAGCTTCTTCGATCCATCCTTGCGTATACTCAAAGGACCCGAAGCGCTCGTACATTTTATCCGTAGGCAAAAACCGTAACGCAATGAAGTCAATTCGGCTGCCGTTGGAAAACTCCAGATAGTGGTCCTTTTCCCGATACTCAACCCAGTCAACATCTTCTGGAGGGCTGCCCTTGGCACCTGCGACGTAGTGTACACCATAGGTCTTAAATACCTTCTGGAAGGTCGAGAGCGTCGCGTTTCGCAGATCCGTGAGCTTATCCCGGCCGACAAAGTACCTGGTGCCTGGATAAAGCAGCGCCATGAACGTGAAGTACGTGGCACCCGTCCAACTCTTCGCACCACCTGCCGCGCCTCCATACAGTATCTCCCGAACATCGCCTGAAAGGAGAGCTTTGAAGGCCTCCTGCTGCTTCACGTTGTTACCCCGCTCCGTGATCGTTATAAAGTCAAAGTCACCCCGTTTAAAGAGCTCCTTATTTAGTTCAATCAACGGTATGTTAAGCAGGTCGAGGCCATTCATCCGGCCGATTTTTGCTTCATAGCCTGCAAGGCCTTCAAATCCGTATCACTCAAAGAACTTAAGTTGATATTGTTCACTGGTGCCGGCGCCGGCTTCTTTATTCCAAAGTGGTCAGCCAACAGGCCCAATGCCTGCAACTTCGACCAGAGCTTCACCTTCGTAGTTGATGTACCAACCATCTTCGGGCCCTTCGGAGCCTTTGGTCCTGCAGGAACAGGTGGTGCCGCGCCGTCTTCGTCTCCTTCCTCCAGATCAATGTCGTCGTCCCCCATGCTTACATCCTCATCAACTTCAATGTGTGATATAACGGCGGCAGTATCGTCGTCAAGCTCGGTTATTGGCTTCAGCCGGCCCTCTTCATCGAACAGCCGGCGCGGATCCGAGTAAGCCACACGCGCGATCTCCAGGAGCGTCCGCTCCATGCTGATATCGAGCTTTGCGGCTACCTTTTCCTTTTTCTTAGACAGGTAAGCCTGAATATTGACTTTTGTTAACAAACGAGAAGCGATGGAAGCGGCGGTCTTTTTGGAATAGCCGGCAGCAACTGCCGCACGGGAAGCGTTGAAGTCAACGAGGTACTCGTTGCAAAAGTGTATTTGCTGATCTGATAGTGAAGTCACGCTGGAAACTATTTATGTTTCAAAGCTTGTTCAAAGGTAGGGAGTTAGTTCACAACTTTCAGTTTTTTGTGAAACATTATTCTTATCGGTTATGTATGAGCACAAAAAAGCCCGGCGTTAATCCGGGCCAAAACTTCATTTAAAAATAGACGTTGTATATCGGCTTATCGGTGCCGTTCTTTTCCGGTAGATAATTTCCATCCTGTTTGAAGTGGTGCACGAACTTGGTAAGGAAATCGACCTTCCCGCGGCGCTCCACTCTCCAGATGGCACCTTCGACAGGATCAAGCGCACCATGACCGGAAACCTTTATCGCTTCACAGGCCGCTTCTATTGAATATGCCGGCCCGTAGCTGAGCAATTTTGGAACCGTGAAGTCGAACCCTTTTACCCTGCTCTCAAATTCCATATACGGCAACCGCACCTTGTTCTTGAAGACGTCGAACGGAACAAACGGTTCATGCGGCAGATCGTACCTGGTGCCATGAGCCTGAACGAGCCACTCTCCGCAAATCCGCTCATTATCACCCAATAACCGGTCGAATCGTTCGATGTTGGCCTTTACCCACTGCGAAAACATAATATGCTGCTCATATGGCGAGCTTAGAGCCGGATATCCCGCGCGCGTTAATGCTTGAATGGCCCCGTCCTTTACACGCGCCACACAAACATTGCTGCCGTCGAGCTTCTCCTGGACGATCACGACATCATGCCGATCGCGGGTCTTTTCAGTTGCTATGCGTGCCTGCCCATGCTCGCAGTGGTGATCACCGGAGCCAAGCCGGCTGCCAGGCAGGTGAGGTATCGATCCATATGCCTTATATCCCAAAGGCTTCTCAAACTTGACCTTTTCGTTCATGGTGCTAATTTAAAGGTTTAGTTAATCGGTCGCTTTGGCTCCCACCTGATTAGTAGCTCGACCTTACCGTCGTACCGGTACCGGTCGGCGTCGATCTCGCGCACCGTTTTGATCTCGATGTCGACGTTCTCCTCCAGCAGGATCGTAAACCAGCCCTCCCCTAGTTTCTCGATGTGGTGCGACCTGGTGCGCAGGCCTGCCTCATTTAAAGCCTTAAGAAGGGGTACAGCTGCTTTATTGGCCACGAACTCGCCATCGCCGAAATTGACGATTTCATAGTCCTCTGTGAGCTCGTGGTGGTGGTTGCAGTACTTATACTGATCGGAAGGGGCTGGCTCCGACTTCACTGGGATAGTAGACGATTGCGGGTTACCTGAAATGCCCACAGTTATCGAATCGGGGTTGTACACTGCTACCACCTTAGGGCCTGCATCGAAATCATGGCGATAATACCACTTGTTGGTCCCGCGGTCGTTCGTGATCAGGACCTGTTCGTCGCGGCCCTCGTCCTTAAAATCGATCACTGAGTAGGGTTTACCAACTGTAAGGGACGGCGCTGGGCCCGATCGCTGCTTTCTCCGGTATACCACAAAAACAGTCTCTTTTCCATCTGTATTTACTGTATCCATAGTGGTTATATTAGTCGCTGAATTGACTGGTTTGTTACGTTAATTATCCTCCGGATCGATGGCCTCATACCGGTCGAAGTACTCCTCGTTACTCTCGTAGGGGTCGGTGTCTTCGTCCCAGTTGTCTGCCTGTTCGATCTCATCCCAGCAGTCGTCGCAGTAGCCAGGATGCACAAAGTCGAAATTGGCCGTGCCTGAGCAATACAGCCCACAGGAGAGGCAAAAGCTGCCATCTTCCTTCAGGCAATCTGGGCAAAGTGTCGTCGTCGAGTCATCGAAGTACGTGCAGGTCATCAGACCTTCACTGCGTTTGCCGCAGTTGTCGCAGGTACCTGGTTTATTGAGGCACATTGCTTACCGATTTAGTCGTTGTTCAGCCTCGGGCTTGTGTTTCCTGATCAGCTTGAATAGCGGTTCAAAATGCTCTGGCAGGATGCTTATACAACCATTCTCGCCCTGGTCGAGGCATATGGATCCATTGTAGTATTCGACACGAATGGGCCGTTCGCAGCGCTGATCTCCACCGAAAGGGTCGCCCTGCTCATAGGTGAAATTTGGGACAGTTAAAAGCTGTTTCATTGTTATACATTTTGGGTTGATATTTTGGACATATTTTCGGGCGGATTATTGGGCTGCTTTTCCTGAAAGATGTGAACGGTGACCGGACCGTCACGCATGTTGCCGGTTATTGCTCCGTGTACCGTCAATTCGTCGGCGCGGGTGAAATTCTTCCACTTTTGGGGCAGATCATAGTTGCCATATTCCCCCTTAACCACAGGCGTCGGATCCATGGCGCTGGTAGATCCGTAATCGTATCCATTTTGCTTCAACCAAGCCTGCGCGGCGTACATGCTTTTAAATGTGCCAGGAACAAGAAACTCTTTCGAAATGGCCACGATGCGGCCCTTTATTTTGTTGCTCATGCAGATACCTCCTCATCCAGCTCGGCTGGTTTACCGGCATATTCAATTTGATCATTCCAACAAATTATTTGGCCGTGAAACTCCATTTCCTTGGCTTTTGGATGGATGGCGAACCAGGCTATGAAGTCTTCGATCAATAGGCCGTCGTTGGAGGCGACGGGAGCAATAACCTTATTGTCGGTATGAAAGGGGCCAATATTCCACCCCGCAACAAATAGATGACCTTCCAAAATCACAAACTCCCAAACCTTCTTCACATCCACCTGCGCGAACTCTATCTGCTTACTTGCATAAGGCCTTCCGGACCATACACGAAGGCTGACCTGGTCACCTACCTTGAATCGGGTACCTGTTCGGATAGTATGGCCTTTGCTCAATTCTGATTTGTACTCCCTGAATGTATCTTCATAATACATAGGATGAGAATCAGGGACTAATTGCCGCATTATTTCACAAATCTTGCTTCTTTGATATAACCTTTGGGCGTATAGGTTTAACAACACTTTCTCTACGAATTCAGTCGGTTGGCCTGCTTTCGGATGTCCAGTCGGGTATTGCCGGGAAAATGTGAGTACTTTCATTGTTTTATTAATTCAGGTTGATCGTAAATGTTACCGAGTACACGGAGCGAGTCGTAGTAATCGCCGTCCTTGCGGTCAACGCTTGAGCCGTGGATGTTCCACATTTGGTTATTCTGCCATGCGGGATATAGATAAAATCGAGGCGTACTCTCTCCGCTCCATTTGATAACGAAGGTTGCCCTGCTACCCTGGCTGAAGGCTTCCACAACATCACCCTCGAATAGCTTCACCTCCAGATCGACCTTGTGCTGGGTTGTTCCAATGAAGCCCTTCACACCGATATACTGACCGACAGTTTTCGGATCGATCTCGTAGGCCCGGCATTCCAACTTATGGTCACTCGTGCCAGGTGTCCAGCTCGTAGCCAGGTCGATGTAATTAAGGATGTAGTCGCCGTCGATCAGCGAGCCCATCACCCATTCGCCGTTGTCCTTGCGCTTTGCGCGATAGATATGTTGCCTCATGCTTCCAACCTTTTATTGACCTCTTCGGCCGTAATCACCTTCTTTTCCAGCAGGTAAATGAGCATCGTTGCCCGGACCTGTGCTTCGGTCTGACCTGAGAAATATTTCTTAGCGACTACCGGCTTTTCGTGGGCCCATGTCGTGTGGATGCCCGCCAACCAAGTGATGTCTGTACAATACTTCGTTGAATCGACAAAACACTCCTCGTCTTTGTACTGGAACTTGCCGGGTAGCATTGCGCCAAGTTCTGCGACGGTGAAAGAACTTGCTGGATCAACGGGGTCCCAGTTATTGTAATCGTCGGGTTTGAGCTCACCGGTTTTTGACCAAAGGAAATAACCACATTGCATTACCCCCAGTTCCTTCAGGCGCTTTGCCTGCTCCAGGGTACAGACTTGGTTTTCTATTTTCATGCTTCTGACTTGTATTTTAAATCGTTACGGTATCTGAAATAAATTCGTTGACCTTTGTAGTTGCCATCTACCCAAATTGGCTCATTGCGGCGCTCTACGAGATCCCACTCGTACAGGTGAGAGAATAAGGCGTACATGTCGCCGGTCGGCATAAACCACTCTCCTTCCGGCTGGGTTGACAATTGTTCATGGTAGTGATCGGCGTCAAGTCCGGGGCGATCCTCTTCCATCTTCTTTAATACGGCTTTTAGCTTGCTCATCGTTAGAACAGTTTTCTTTGAATGTCTTTGTTGTAGCCGGCGCCCTGGCAAGCCATACCAACATGGTTATGGGAAAAGGTTAGGATCGGATTTACGTTGCAGGGTAGACCGACCAGTGTGCACCAGTCGCGGTCTTTATGCTTGCAGCCGACGCAGGCGCCAAGGTTGTCCTTTGCCCACCAGTCAACTCCTTCTTGCTCCCCGTCCTTGATCAAAAGATCTTTCCACACCTCCCAGCGCTTGCGCCGTTCCTCTACCGGTATTTCGCTCCCATCTCTTCCAAATAGTTGAAACCACCGTATTTGCTTTGTCACTGTTATCACCTGGCTCATTACTTCTTCTTTGGTGATTGCTTATCGTTGGGAACGTATTTGCTGACCGTGTCCTCCCATGAGGGGTTACTGTACTTCGCTGGTGGTCGCTTGAAGGAGGTTTTCTGCCGGCCTTCGTAAGGGCGCTTCCCGTTACTCCCACGGTTATTGTAGTTTGGCCGCCACCCTTCGGCGCGCGATCGTGAGTTTAGACTTGTACTCATTTTGCGTTCAGTTTTGATTTTTAGAAATTGAATACCAGCATGGCGGCGTCGCGGCCGTGCTCATCGGCGCTACCCTTCCAGTTCGTCATCTTCCGGAATAGGCCTGCGGTAAGCTTCGTCTTGTTGTTCTTCGGTGCTACCGGTTCGAAGGGAATATTGTTGTCTTCCAGGAAAGCCTCCCAGATCGTGGCGTCACGCTTTACACTACCCACACCCTGCAGTACTTCCCGATCGGCATTCCCGAACCAGGTGCGCAGGCGGGCATCTTCAAACCTGATCATCACCTCGTTCTCGTGAACCTCGTGCAGCATCTTCACACAGTCCATTGCCCGGTGTATCGGCATCGTCTCGACGGTGACCAATTTCTTTTCTTTCCGGTTCCATAGGGCTATGCCTGTATGGGTACCTGTATCGATGCCTATGATCCAGGTGTACTTGCTTTTCGAAGGGATTGTCTTTCGCTTCATCGTTTAGGGTTTGATCAGTGACGAATGTCTTCAGTGAGTAGCCGGTAGATGTCGGTAAAGCCCAACAGGTTGACCAGCGGTACGAGGATCGTCATCTTCGGGTAGTTCGTTCCCGCTTCCCAGTGCCTTAAACGATCCTCCTGGATGCCCAGCTCTTCGGCCAGTTCCTTCTGACTCTTGCCCTGCTTTGTTCGCAGGTGAACCAGGTTATTAGCGAAAAAAAGTCGGTTTGCTTTCATGGTTTGAATTATCGGGTTGGTACTGTTTGAAGTTTATTGGTTTTCATGATCCCGAAGGCCTCCCATACGGCCAGGCATTTCAGCGCAGGTATGTCGGCTTTTCGCTCGTCAGTGTTTTTGCCTTCGGTGTAGGCCTGCAGCAGGCGCAGCTCGTTGCCTTGGTTGCTTCCGTTCAATTGGCGCTTTCGTTTCTCGACCATGCTCTCGTAGTATCCCTTGTCCATGATCCCGCGGCCGACCAGCTGCTCGTAGTGATCCGCTGTTACTACTTTCAGCTGCAGGCCTCCCTCCAGGTACCGGTCGTACAGGTACTGGATGTCCGTCTGTTCGGCCTTCTTGGATTCTTTCGCGCGCGCCGTCTGGTTTTGGATCACTTTGTCGAACTGCGTTTCGAGATTCTTCAGCAGGAAATGTTCTTTCAGCCACGGATCCGCATATGCACCATCGAGGAAGTAGCGCAGGCGCTGCGGCGCCGTGGTTTCGCTCCACTCCTTCCCTGCTTTCTCTGCACGCTTTTTCAGCATGCCAATGAGGCGCTTGAAGATCTTCGGGTCATCCCGTACGAAGCTGGGCTCCACACCAAACTTTTCTTTCCCGAAGTCAAACCACACCTTCACGAGCTGATCCCAATACGGCTCGGTCTCCTCGGCTTTGTCTTTTGCCCCTTTCCTACCCTCCTTTCCTGCACGCGACGGCTTTGCCGGCGCACCTCCGGTAGGACTCTGTTCTAATCTCATCTCCTCTACTCTACTCTCTTCTTCTCTACTCTGTGTATTCTTCGGCTGATTTTCGGAATTGTTCGGCTGATCTATTCCTTTCTTCGGCTGAACTATCACTAAATTCAGCGGAACATCATCTGAGAATGATAACAGCAGGTAATTTTCGTGTATGGAGACCCTCGTACCGGCCGACCTGCGTTCAGCTGTCGCCTTGACGAATGTGTCCTGCATCATATCACTGGTAAGTACTCCGAACATCTCATATACGACCTGGTTGAACAGATCACGCCTGAGGCACCCGTCAATAACTTCCTTTACCTTGGTTACCTTCTTCTTACAGAATTCCGATGCAAACAATTCCAGCTCTTCCTTATCGTTACAATCAAAATAGTATCCCCACTTCTCGTACGCATAGTCCAGCAAACAACTCCAGATGTAATACCCATCACTATCAAACTCGTTATATAGCAGCCTGACCTTCTTGTTACGTATGTGGCCGCTGTTCATCCTGTAAAAGCTTATCCCTTGTTTAGCGGTCCGTCCCATAGGTTGATTTGTTCGTGTCTGCGTTTTAACTCCTCAATTGAATAGCCCAGCTGGTTAAGCAGGATCTTCACTGCGTGGTCAACCTGGTGCTCGGCAACCTTGGCCTTCGGTAGCTTACCCCGCTGGCCAGCCCAGTACTCCTTCTGCAGGGTGCGCATGGTATCTACCAGGTAGATTAAGCGCTCCATGTGCTTTCGGGTCATCTCCTGGTTGTACAGCATCTGCTTCCATACCCAGCTGCCGACCTGCGTGGCTTTCTTCTGCGTCAGCGCAGGATCGCCGTTAAAGGCACTCAGCTGCTCATGAATCGCCAAAACCAGTTGCTCCCAGGTGATTGCTACTTGCTCCTTTTTTGCCTGCCCAGACATGGTTAAAGTTTGATACAGAACTTTTTTCTCAGGGCCTCGATGTCAGCACCCGGCTTGTCGTATACGATCGTTTTATGATTGAGCCGATACGAAACCATCCCGGTAAGATCAACCTTGCGGGTCTCATACTTCTTGGTGCTGGCCCTACCAAATGTTAACTGGCGCGGCGCCGAGGCCACCTTAACCTCCTTCTTTGGAGAGTTGATCTTTACCTTCCTCGGCCCCTCTTTTCCTCGAGGTTCAGAGTATACCGCCTTCATCATTTTTGCTACGACATCGGGCGGAAGTTTATTCTTCGCAGGCCTGGCATTCTTGCCAGTGGCCATTGCAGCTACTTTAGACATCACTTTATTTTTATCGGGTTTACAATCATGGTGGCCAGGTTGAGGTAGCAGCCGTGAACTGTTATCATACCTTCCCGAAACAGCTTCCAAAGAAGGTTGGCGCCCAGCTGGGCAAGTGTGCTGTTGATGAACAGATCCTGTCTGTTGATAGACTGCGCTACGGAGCAGCTGGGGCCCTCATCTTCCTTTTTCACTTTCTTGAGCTCAGGGAATTGCTTAATGACCGTTGGCAGGATCCGTGCAGTCTTGTGTTCACTTTTTGGCTGCTTACAATATGACAGGGTACCCAAAACAGCCTGGCCGGTAGTTTGCCCATTGCCCATATCCAACCAGTAGTATTGAACATTCATGGGTTCGGCGAGCTTTGGGAACTTCATGTTACCCGCGATCGTAACCCTCCCGGCGGCTGTGTCGATACAGGTGATCAATATGTTGGCCGGTGCGTCGGTGTACTGTTCAGGTCTGGCCTCCCAGTTTGTTCCGAAAAACCGATTGACCCTGGTCACAAGGACAGTTGCTTTATTCAGGCCCAAATCCGCCGGCGAGAACAGCTGGCGACCAATGTTTGCCATGGTCACTTCATCAGCGTCCCACGCGTACACGTGTAACCCAGGGTGGCTAAGCGCGATCAGCGTCTCGTTCATTCGCGCCAGACAGGTGAGCACCTGCGAACCGGTACCGCCAAGGCCAACGAGATTGACGGTGATCTTATGCTGCGGGTTAAGCAGGTACGGTGCTGTATAATGTACTTTCATAACAGGTTTGCGAGTTTGAGGTGCTTCTTTCCTGCCATGTAGGGCAGCAGCTCCTGATTATCGAATGCGTTATTCGTACCGATGAGGCCCTTCCAGATCAGGTTGAGGTTCGTACGTGTCGGGTTTTGCGCATGAGCGAGGTGCGTGAATTCACTCTTCCAGAACATCGCTTCCCAGTACTCCATTTCAGCCTGATAGGTGCGCGTAGTGGGTTTCTTCACTTTAGCCGAACCGAGGCACACATCGCCATCACTACTTACATTGTGGTACGGTGCGTTGTACAATTCTGTGGTCAGAGCTGGGCGTTCATCGGATGTCAGCGCGTACACGTAAAGACCTTTTCGTTTCACCTGGTAGAGCATGGCTGGCACCATGGCCTCACCTGACGGAATATGCAGCCCATCCACGAAAAACAAGTGTCGTTTCTCTGCAGGCCTGAACCAGGTCATATCGTAGTACCCACCCGGCCGGACATCGAAATGGATCATATTGGCAGGGATGATGCCCCCGATCTGTACGCGGTTCTGCCTTTCATCGAAAAACACGTCGACAAGGCCCTGAATGGTCTCCTGCTTTAAAGGTTTGCCCTCCAAGAGCTGACCTTTATCGTTGAAAGCATGACTTTCGAGGTATGCGTCGTGCCATTCGTCCATTCCATTGGTGTACACCACAATTGCGAGTGACGGCCGGTAAGTCTTCATCAGTGTTTCCGTCAATTGATTCATTTCTTAAAGGTTTCAGTGAGCTCCCAAGCGCGGGAAAAGAATTGCGATAACTCGTCTGGCCACGTGGCCTTTTTCCTCAAGGCATCAAAGTCGTAATCCTTTGTATTGGTGAAAATGTTCAGGGCTGCTACCGGATCCTGTGTGCCTTCCTGGGCCATGCCGTCAAGCATATACTCGCAATGAGCCGTAACCTTGTCGTTTAGGTCCCAGGCAACGTTTAGTTGTAGGTCCAAATCCAGGTAGGGATGATCCACTTCGCCGGCGGGGATGTAGGTAAATTCGTGGACGCTGTGTCCTCGAGTAAGCAGCTGGGCTCCCTGGTATATGAGGTTGGCTATCGGATTTCCAGCCTTATATCGTCGCGCCCTCTTTAATAGTTCCGCGGGCTTCATCACTGGTGCGCGCTTGATCCGCTGCAGGTAATCGTGAATGTATCCCTTCTCGTACAGGTGAATGCATTCTAATGCCTCAGCCCGCCCCTTTTCATCATCTTCGGCCAAATAATCATCCATCGATTCAGCTGCATAACCAAGTTCGCCGCTGTCCCACAATCCAACCCCCGCAGACTGTGAAAACGTCCTGATGAAAGACAGGTACAGGTCGTGCAAAGGCTTGTTGCACTTTGCCAGCTTCAGCAGAACCGGGCCCACTTCGAGGCAATGCCACATCCGTTGAAAATCGCAGAACTGATAAACCACGATGAAAAAGACTCCCTTTGAATGCTCGATGTTGAACTCGAAATCTGCCGGTATCAAAGCTCGCAGGCCTCGTAATGCCATGGTAAGCGCGGTAGCAGGGGAAAGGCCCGCCGCCAATGGATCAAGGGAAAGCTTTTCCTTTTTGATTTTGGCCAACATGTTCCTGTAAATCGTCCAGATCTCGTCGCACATATCGTTGACCTCGTCCTCTTCAACGGTCGCGTTCGACTGGTTACAGAAAACATAGATGCCGGACTTAGTCTCAAGCTTTACGCTATGAATGGAATCTGCGATGGTGGCGGCAGCCGTCGCTCCTTCTGCTCCTCGTTGGCATACAACCTTCGATCCCGGCTTTCGGCCTGTAACAGCCTTCCGATATTTGTGTGCAGCTCTTTTGTGTTCCATTTTCGCCGGCATGACTTCTTAAGATCTTTTTTCATCCTTTGGTTCCTACTGTGGTTTTGAACGTGTATACAGCCTTATTGCCGTCGGGCACCGGGCCGGAGATCGTGGAGGTGGTCAGTTCCGGATAGCTGCCAGAATGGAACTGCAAAACCTCTTCGATCGTCATATCGGGGTTGGGATCAGGCAGGATGATTTCCTTGCCATCCTTCTTCATCTTGAAAGCCCTTTTGAGGCTGGTCACTTGTAAAGCCATTGTATTTGGAATTTTAAAGTTTACGCTTCGGTTTGCTCATCATCGCCAGTCTCTTCGGCCGCGTCTTCAGCCAGGTTTGCGGCCTCGAGTTCTGCGTCGACTTCCTGGTCTGTTTTATCGTCGTCAGCCGGCTGGTCGAACATTGATACCTCGCGCGGGGCCGCAGGCTTTGGCTTTGCTGGCTTTTCCTTCTTCTCTGGCTTTTGGGCTGCCTGCTTGGCCTTGCCTTTATCCTTGCCCTTTTTGGCAGCTGCAGGGCTTTCCTTTTTAGCCGGCTGCTCCTTCTTTTCCGAAGATTCAGTGGGTAGATCCTGAACGGACAGACCTGCCTGCGGTTCAGGCTTTTTTGTGATCGCCTGCAGGAAACCGTCTGCAAGCTCTTCAGGAGTACCGGTGAGGATCTTCGGAGTGAGGCCGGTGCGTGCACCTGGGCGCACGTCGATCGTAAGCTTGTCATCCTTCCGGACGATCCGGAGGGTCAGGTCGGCATCATCGCCGAGGTTGTGTATTTGGTGAAAGAAACTCATAGTTGATGTGGTTTTAATCGATGAGTAAAGGCATTATCAGTCCGAGGTAATTCGAATCCTCCTGAGAGCTCAATAGAACCGCTCTGCGGGGCGAATCGATGTGCAGGGCTACACGATCATACTCCACCTGAGAAAGTAGCGTAATGAGCCTCTTTGGGTTTAAGGAGAAGAGTTTAGTGTCGCCAGAGTACACCCCTGCCACAACACTTTCGACTTCGCGCTCGAGGTCCATGTCGTTCGCCGTGATCTTCATGCGATCAGGATTCGGGTGCAGCAGGCAACTCTTTGAATTGCCCAGCAGGACCTTTTCCAGCGAGGTGATCAACTCGTTACGGTTGACCTCCAAATTGGCCTCGTGGTTGGGAATAGCTACCCTGTAATCTGGAAACTTGCTTTCCTGTCTGGTGATGATCACGGTCAGGTTCTCGGCCTTGAAAGCTGCGTGCTTCTTTTGCCAGTACAGTTCCGTGTCGCCGGCGCCATCCAAGGCTGCAGCCAGTTTTTGTGAAACCAAAACCTGGTCTTTAGGGATCGCAGGATCACAAACCACTTCGTAACGGTAAAGGATTTGCGCGTCGGTGGCCACGATCGTGATCTTGCCATCTTCGATATCGAGGCAGGAGTAAGTCATTGAAGGGCGCAGGTCGTCGTGACTGCAGGCCTGCATCGATGCAATCACCCGCTTCATGGTTTCCGGGCTGAGCTTGACGCTGTTCTTTTTAGGGATGTTCGGGAGCTTCGGGAAATCGGCAACCGGTTCCAGGCTCTTCAAGTCGTACACATCCTCGCCTGCTACTATCCGCGCACGCTTCTCCGCGGGATGCTCGATCGTGATCGGCATATGACCAGTGAGAGCGACAACCTTCTTCAGGAAGTCGAATGGTAATAGGATTTCAAAGGGCCCTTCTTCGGATTCGCAGGGACATTTGTAGATGATAGTGAGCTCCAGGTCGGTGGTGACCAGCTCGACCTCATTTCCACTCACCCGGCACAGCAAGTTGGAAGTTGCAGGGATGACAGGCTTTGCCGGTACCGCCTGACCCAGTTTCTTCAGCGCAGGTTTTAAGTGCTCCTGGCTGATGATCATTTTTTTCATGCTTAAGCTTTTTGTAACGTTTGTAAATCCAGGTGTTGCCATGTTGTTGGCGGATGATCGAGAGGTTCAGCGTGATTCGGCCTTTCCGGTCTTCTTTGAACAGGTAGCGCAGATCCTTTACTTGGGTGGTCTCCTGCTGCTGCTCGCCGAACAGCTCGGCCTGCGCCCTTAATGGCTGGAAAAATCTGATTGGGTAGTAAGCGACGACTTCGGCTCGGTCGTTGTAGACCTTGAAGACCTCGTCCCCTTCCAGGTTCTTGCTGTACCGCATGTAGCGGCCGGTAAGCAGGTGATCGAAGCAAGCGCGTACATACTGGTTCATGGCCTAAACAACTGCTTCCTCCGGAGCGTAGGTGGTGCGATCCTTCTTTGTCACCTGCAGGCGGCTGATCGATAGGCAAAGTGCCTTGGCCTCCACCGGGTGTGTCTCGATCCAGTGGTGACACTCAGGGCAGACAGCCAGGAAATTGTCCACGTCGGTCAGGTCGTCACCGATCCGGCCGGCCATATGGTGAATATGCTCAGCCTTGCCGGAACATCCACATACGTTAGCCTGGCAGTCAGGATTAGCCTGCAGGAACCTCTTGCGCAGACCTGTGTATTGGCGTTCCTGCTTTGCCCGTTTCTTCGAAGCGCGACGGATTGGGGTACGTACCGGCATTTCCTTCTTTGCCCGGCGGCATTCACCTTGGCAGGTAGCGTGATTACAATTCCGGCTTGCGAGTACTGTTGCCATGATCAAAACAGTGTTTGTATAGATGAAGATTTTACAGTCTTTCCGTGAGATCGAGGTTTTACTGTGGCCAGCTGGGGTGCAGTGTTCGTTGAGTCAATTTCGGTGAGCGCTTCGGTCAGCTTCTCGGTCGGTACGGAAAACCGTATTCCGTCTTTCCC
Organism: Paraflavitalea sp. CAU 1676; assembly: GCF_029223285.1. Classification (GTDB taxonomy): domain Bacteria; phylum Bacteroidota; class Bacteroidia; order Chitinophagales; family Chitinophagaceae; genus Paraflavitalea. The sequence goes on from NZ_JARHUJ010000003.1 coordinate 912,579, forward strand.
TTCTACGATCTGAACGTTGCCGCGATCGCTGATCCGTGTTACCGGATCGCCCGCTGCGCCGTACTGCCGGCCGCCGAAATTGCTGTATATGTTACACTGCAGGTAAGGCATGACTTAGTAGGGGTAATCAGGTCCTTCGTATCCGGTTTCATCATCGTCGTCTTCGGCTGCCGGCGTTGCGATCGGTGCACATGAAGAAGTAAGAAGAGCCTTTTTAAGGGGTTCGTTCTTATCGAGCATTGCTCGCACGTCCCAAATCTGGACCGGCGTGGCCGTAAAGCTTTCAGCCAGTTCCTTCGCGGTCTTTTCATCGACAGGTGTCACGCTATAGATTGCAGACGTACCATAGAAGCGAGAAAAAGCAGGTTGCTTGCTAGTTTCGGGGATATCCACGCGAAGCATTGCGCCGCCGAAAACTGTTTGCTCTGAGCACAGGCCTGCGAGCTTTACGTGGCCCATGAGTTCGACCAGTGCCCAGGACTCAAAAGCGGTAGTTTCTTTATTCATTGGTTATTGATTAAGAAGGTTATTCCGGGATGTAGGTCTTTGTGGTGTTGATCACATCAGCGCTATCCTTACTCTTGCCATCGCGAATGAAAAAGCCGTCACGAATCAACTCTTTATAGTCAGCCTCTTGCATCACTATTTGCACGCACCGACCACCGGTATACATGTTGCACCTGGCAAAACCGTCTTTGATGTTTTTCACATCGATCTGAACATAGTTGTCTGGCATGTATGCTCCCATTTTGCAAGCTTTTAATTGTTTTTATGGCAAGGGAAAAAGAGCCCGGCCGTGAGGCAGAGAGCTGCCGCCGGGGAGATTGCTTGCCATATGAAAAAAGTAATGTGGAGAAAGAGGGATTCGAACCGACGACCTTCACCGTATCAGGGTGCTGCTCTACCTCTGAGCTACTTCTCCAGAACCGGCGTATCACACGCTTCATTGCCGGTACACAAAACCATTGAGCTACTTCTATCTTCTACCCATCATCCCCAGCAAGGCGCCCAACGGGCTGCACATCATGCTAGTCCATTGCTCCGTCTTAACTCCAGCCATGTACATCAAATAAAAGGCTTCATTCATGCTTTTCGCCAACCTCGCGAGCGATACTGGTATTGAAGTGTTATCCGCCTCTTTATTCTCAGTGAATTGTTTTAGACAATCACTCATAAGCGGCCTCAACTCCTCAGCCCGTTCGGTGGTTAGGCCAAAAACTTCAGGAATATTTGTTCCTTCCGGATTCAGCTCTAAACTGAATTGGGGGGGGGATATTTACCTCTTTTTCCATCTGAATTTCTGTTGTCATGTATGATTGATTTAATGATGACAGTCAAAAGAACCGGCCCCATATTTCACTACATCCTTTTGCCGGTTCTGCGTTGAACAACTCGAAAAAACCAAGAGCTATTTCATAACCTTATGTTTTCGTCACACTCTCCAGTCTTTCCTCTGGGCCGGGAGGTTATGTTTGCCGGCTCCCTGGTGAGTGATCAATACCTCCGAAAGATTAATCAAGGGAGCCACGCGCAGGTGGCGAGCCTGCTCGCTTTGTCGTCAACAGGACTCCTTTGATCAGGTGGTTGCGGCGGGAATCGAACCCGTTTATTTACCTCATCGGCTTATCGCATCCAACGCGCTCCGCTACCAATTACCTGTGCCCCAGGTGCACCCAAAACACAGGCGTTCATCTGTAAATAAAGAGTGTTGCGAGGGAGGGACTTGAACCCCCGACCTCTGGGTTATGAGCCCAGCGAGCTACCTCTGCTCTACCTCGCGGTGTGCCGACATCCGCTCTTTAAAAGATGCCGGCCAATTCGAGAAATGTTCCCACTTTGTCAAGGTGGATGATGATGTAAAGAACTGTCCCGGTGATGACTGCCCACCGTCAGGCAAAGAGTTTTAAAAATGGGGCGGCAACCCTATAACCGCCCCTACAGTGACCCCATTAAACCACGGCGCCCATGCGCCTATTTCTTCAGTGCCTTAACCGATCGCGAACTCACTCGTCGTCTCTTTGCAGTGGCCACTCCTCGGGAGCGATCACTATCGAAGCCACGATCATAAGCGCGATGTATTCGAGAAAAAGGCGCAAATACTTTTTCATAGATTCACTCTTTTATAGTTCAGGGCGCTATTGAGGCGGCCGAATAATCCGTTCAGTGTAGTGCCGTCAATCTTGTTTACATAGTAGTCGTAGAAGTCGTCAACGGAATCTTCAGCCTTGCCCAGCTCCTTGTGATTCTGGCACTTCCCAATGCGTTCCAGCAAGTCGTCGTAAGCGTCTTCACACTCCTCCATGATAGTTGTCTTTCCCTTCGAAAAAGCCTTCCACAGTGAGACTATGCCCAAGATCAAAAAGAGGAAGATGATGATGTAGTACATTGGTTGCCTTGTTTAAGGGTTATGCGTAACAGGTTAAGGGTAAGTGCGAGTACGATTGCTGAGAAACAGAACAGAATTATCATACGGTTAGGATTTACGAGGGCTGCGTGACCAATTTTTATAAGTTCATGGCTGTTAGCCGTCGGTCCTGCCGCTTGAGATCGAATTCTTCCCAGAACGACTTCGCGTTGTTCTCGGCGGCAGCTTCAGCCAGGCGCATGAGCTCTGCAGTATTGTTCAACTCCTTCAGTAAGGCCGGCTCGATCTCGACCTTATCCAGGTGCACGGAGATCTTCTTGTTACCGAACGTGCGGAACGTGTGGTACCTGACCAGGATCGACTGTACATGCTTAAACTTGAATGTGTACAGCGAAGCGTCTACCGGCATGATGAACTTACTTTCCATTGGCTTTTGCTTTATTTTGGCTTCTCAATAATCTCGCTTTCCGCTTGCCGAGCACCTCCGCCTTAAACTTCAAATCATCGAGGCCCTGTTGGACGGCTGGTGTAGAAACACCGGCCAAAATCTTCGTTCGTTGATTGCGGCAAAAAGTTGCGATCTCCTCCGCCTTCTCTCTTGTCTTCTCGGCGTAGGCCTCTAATTCGATTAAGTCGTTTATAGACAGGTTAAGCATTTTACTTGCGGTTTGGGTCCATTATCCTGGCACAGGCGGCCAGAGCTTGATCAGCGGTCATATTAAAAAGTTTTAAGCTCTCTGTAACATTTATCAAACCTCACCGACTGATTGCATAATTCGATTTTCGGTGCTTTCTTTGCGTATATCAGTAACCTACTCTCAGTCCATAGTTCAAAATCCCAAAGCCAGTTTGATCTTGGCAATAGTCTCAGGAGAACCAGAGCCGGTAAGCATGACCCTTTCTAACACATTACGGTCAATGCCGATCGAAGTCGCGCAGGCTACCGACGTGCCGAACCTTGCCCGGTAAGTTTGTAAGGCCTTAAATTCCTGTTCAGCCAGCGCCTCGCTCTTTTTCTTTGTTACTGTTTCCATGTATCTTTGATTGCTTTGCATAGCAAATATAGTATTGCTTTTTGCAATAATCACAATAAAAGTATTGCTTTTTGCAACATTTAGATAACATTCAATAAACAAGCCATTCTGTTAAATGGAATTGAAAGAACAGATCGAAGTGCTTTTAGTAAATCTCAAAAAAGAGGGTTGGGAGCGTTCTGCAATTGAGAAGGAGCTTAACTACTCAGAGAATTATATAGACCAGGTTTTAGCCAAAGGTGGCAATTTAAGATTCTTGGGTGCCCTCGAAAAGTTCTCGAAAGATGTATTGCAAAAAGCAACACCACAACATAGGGAGAACTCCTCACTAAATCCCTCAGAAACAATACTGGAGGGCCCGACAAACGCGACCCTCCAGGACTACATAGACATTTTACAGCAAAATGATAAGTTTTTCAAGGATACTTTCGCATCTTTTGCGTCGAACTTGTCTAACCTAACAGCTAATTTAACTGCACTTGTGACAATGGTTTCGGCAGGTCACCGAATTGAATCGGCGTATCACGATGTGATGCTTCAATCCCTCGCTCGGCTTGAGAAGAGACCTGAAAATTCCCTGATCGAAGTCGCGCACAATAACGATGCTGTAGAGCAAGATCGAGAACTAGATAGGGGCATGAAGAAAGATAAGAGCAAGTTAAACAAGGCGTAGCCAGACCGTTACCGTTTAGCATGGTACAATGGTTTTGAGGTATGAGAATAGGATTAAGGGATACTGGATCTTAGTGGTTGACGCCTTATAATAGTTCGAGTAGTGCCAATAAATTTAGTAATTACCTTTCGAATAAATGCTGTGATCGGTTGCTTTTAATAAAATTTTTAATAGGAAACACCTAGACCATACCAACTTCAGGGTATTGGACGTTTCACACAAAAAAACCACATTCGTAAACTATTGTAGACTTGCTTTCCAAACACCCCTCTCAATGAAAAGACTTACTTACTTATCATTGGCCCTAAACGCAGCTTTTATTTTGTTCTTTGCTGGCAAACGTATTTATTATTCGAGCACTGGCCAGCCTAAAGAAAGCAATCAATCATTCGCTTCTAAATGGAATTCTGGCCGAGTGGACGCATTTAAGTCGTCGAAAATTGATACCACTGATATCGTTTTTGTTGGCACCAGCATTACTGAAGGATTTTTAGTTTCCGAGGTATTTGGACCTAAAGTGAAAAATAGAGGAATTACCCTAAATACTAGCGCGCATCTCGTTGATCGAATTGATTTTATTGCAACTTCAAGGCCTAAGAAAATCGTCATTGAATGTGGAATAAATGATATTCAGGGGGATATTTCAACGGATTCCATAATTGCCAATTATTCAAAGATCATTACCAGGATCAAAGCTCAATCTCCTGGAACTCAGATTGTCGTAAATTCTGTCTTTCCCACCTGCGGGGATTATTTTATGTTAGAATCGAGGGTTGTTGAGCTTAATAAAGCCTTAGCCGAATTGGTTACCAAGGAAAGTGTTCAATTTGTCGATGTACACAGCGCACTATTAAAGGGGCAATATTTAGACAGCACCTTCACCTACGACGGGCTGCATTTGAATGGAGCTGGTTATTTGGTTTGGGAGCATGAAATCAGTCGGTTTATCAATTAACATACTGGCATCCTATATTCGCTTGATATGCTCTGCGCCGGTTTAAAGAATGCTATTTTTTATGAAACAGATTGCTGATTTGTCGACTAATATTAAAACATTCTATCATGCGGAACATTGCTCTTTTGGCTGTCCTTCTTTTATCCTTTGTAGCATGCAAAAAAGAAAATGACGAAGCTGCAGGCGACAACCATAGGGTTATGAGTATTTTCATATATCAGTACCAGCCGCCAAACATAGGTAATCGATACTGGGCAATTGACGCAAAATTCGATAAACCTGTTACATTGAAGGGGACCGTAGTGGTTACTTTCGACGTGTTCGATAGGGGTGCCTTGTACAAAAGCCACGAGATAACGGTTCCCCTAGACCTCAATAATGAACTCTTCGAATTCTACCAGACTGATATTAATCCCAATACTGGAGACCCGTCAATTAAAAATGTCAAAATAAAGGCCTTGACTGTAACCTCGGGTGACTACCACATTGATTATTAAACATTTAATTTTAACACCTCCAGACCCCTACCATTTTGTTATCTCAATTACTTCTTTTCGTTAAGCTGGTTATGAATTATCAGGGAGATCACGGAAGGAGGAACATCGAAGTAATCAGCCATCCTGCCGGCTTCCTCGTAGGTCAACTGTGATGGGTCTTTAATGATATTGCTCAGGCGCCTGGTGCCCATCTTCATGTATAGGGCCATAACTGTAACTGGGAACTTCTGCCCAGTGAAGATCTCGTGGAATTGCTTGATGTGATTGTTCAGCAGCAACATTTTGATGGCTAGGAAACGCGGGTCTTTCAACATAGGCGCAATTTACTCAAAGCCTTCTGAAAAGAACTCGGCCATTGTCATGCCGTGAGCCTGGCACAGCCGCTCCAGGGAGGACAATCTAAGATCTACTCCTTTCTCGTAAGTAATGTATTGCGACCGGTTAAAACCGTTGTTAAAAGCGAACATTTCTGCAGAAGTAAAGCCCTTTGCCAGGCGCAAGGATTTGATCCGCGCGGCCGTCTTCTCAGACAGCGGCAGCCCCTTATGTATTTTCCCCGACTTAGCCTTTCCTTTCTTTGTTGCCATGCCCCGAAACTGCCACAAAGCCTATAATTACACAACCTATTATTGCCGATGTGCTTATAACCAGTTCGGTAAATAACGTCTTTTTTCAACATTAAATTGTACCTTGCTCGCAGCTACAGGATCCGCAATGATTACTGGGGCTTATTTCAAATCTCCCGACTGCTGGCTGGTTCAAGGCGGAACTGCGCAGCAGTGCAAAAGCTACCGCGACCAGCTGGCGCCATCGGGGGCTTGCTTTACCTACTTCATTGATCCGTACCAACCTGTACACAGGATAGGATTAATGGATGGGGGCACTCCAGGTTGACGCCGGTGCCCCCTTATTTTTTAGTTCGCATGGCCAAATCCCACCACTGTCTTCTTCAGTTTATCGAGTTTTCGCTGCTTCTCTCCTACCGCATACACCATGGCCATGCCTGCAGTGGTGTGGCCGGTGGCAGCCTGCGCAGTTTCGATATCGAACATGGCAGCAACGTTATCAGTATGGAGGTGTTTAAGGGAATAGAAATCTTTATCGATATTCAGGCCCCCCCGATCAACGGGAGCTTTGACATGGCGGGCCCAGCGGCGCCCGATCTGCTCCGGCCTGATCGTAGTTGGCCCGGGTGCCAGGTTCACACTGAACAGATAATCACCGGCAGCCGCCTGGTCCCAAACCTCCTGCCACAAGGTCAACACATCAGCAGGAATAGGCCGTACGCTTTCGGTATACTCCTTGCCCTTTTTGATCAGGACAATGAACTCTTGTTTTTTGAGGTTGATCTTGTTATTCTTCCGCAGTGATAGCATTTCAGTTGTGCGTGAGCCGGACCGGTAAAAGATCTGCATGTATCGCCAGAAATTGTAACACTTGCTTTTCAGGTGCGCATCGATCTTCAGCTGCTCCTCGATGGTCAGGATAGCCCTTACCTTTTTGGTTTTCTTCCTGGTCGGAATATCCCTGGCCGGGTTGCCGTCGATGGCTTCGATGGTCAGCAGTTCCCGGAAAAGCATGCTCAGGTAAGCCTTGTACTTGTTGTACCGACTGTTGCTCCAGTTGGGATTATTCTTTTCGCACCTGTCCAGGATGTACTTTATGTGCTTTGTGCGGATCTCGCAGATCGGCAGCTCGTCGTACCGTACCCGGAACTTCGTTTCCACCAGCTGGCCGGCGGCTTCGGCAACTCCCTTTATCACGCTTTTGATATCGAGCTTCACCTGGTGTACTGCCACTACCCTATTCCGGGCAGCTTCCAACGCCTGAATAAAAAGGGTGTCGGGTCTGATCTCGTACTCCAGAATCTCGTCAGCAGGGGCCATATACTGCCGGGTAATCGGGTTCCATCCCTGTTTATCGAGCCGGTCGAGTTCCTCGGCTAAAAGGTGCTTTGTGGCCTTCTGCCGGTCCTCGACGGTACTCCACTCATTCATGCCGCGGAGCTGGGACTGGTGTCCCCATTTCGGGGTGTCCTTAAAAGCGGGATCGTAGAACCTGTAGGTGATTCTCCAGGGCTCCGAAGCGGTAGCCCTTTTTGTGTTCCAATTTTTTGGGGTGACTGTTAAGGCGCTGCGCGAGCAGCCATTGAAAGTAGTAGAAAGCATAAGCGGCAATTAAAAGTGTGACATAATGTGTGACATCTTGTAATTGCCGCAATCAACGAACGAAGAATCAAATTTGCTGAAACCTTTGTCTGTGGCGGTTTTCAGCGTTGGGTGGCCAACCGGGTTCGAACCGGCGACCCTCAGAACCACAATCTGATGCTCTAACCAACTGAGCTATGGCCACCGTATTGGGAGTGCAAAAGTAAAGCAATTCACATTGCCGCCAAAAAATCATGCATCATTTTTTTTCAAAGCTGTGATTTTTTTCACACCGATCGTATTGGCAATCATTCCAAAGCAAGGCCCACGGCGCTCCGTGCGTTGCTGCTGACCGGTTATAATAGTAACCGCTTTGCCGCGAACATACCTACATCCCGGCAAAGCGTTTTCGACGGGCCTGCTTACTCGGGCCTTTACTCCTTCGGTCAGTACATGGAAAAGATTCTGGAAATCGCTTACGGAGCGGATCTCTTCGCTCACTACTCCTCCATAAATGGTGTACAAGGAAACGGTCTCCTTGCTTTTGCGTACCTGTAAAACCCCTTCATGGCCGGTAATACGTTGATTATCGATGAGCCCCAGGTTGGCCAGCATGGTGGCGGTGGCAGGGAGTTCTTCCACTTCCAGGGCGCTTGCGATCCTCCTGAATGCTTCTTCTGCAAAGGCATCGCCGGAAGCCTCCAGACTACTTTCGGGCGCCTGGTAATTGGCGGACTCGCTTACCCAGGTTACCTGGTCGGGCCTGATGGATTTGAGCGAACCGGCTTGTCCCTGGTAACAAACCATATTGCCCGCACGGTATTTAGCAAATGGAGAAATGCTGGCTGTTGGCAGTAACTCATCGCCCGTCAGCGCATAATACAGGTTTTGAAGCTGGTGCAGGTGGCGGAGGGCGCAACGCACGGTGTAATCGGAGGGGTTTTGCCAGGTGAAATGGTCGCCGTGCTGAATGAGGATAATTGCTCCGCGTTGAAAGCAGCTGGTTCCGTGGTGTTCCTGCCGTTGAAATCCAATATTGTGGAGCGTGGAGGAGTTGATTGTAATGGGCGAAAGGTCGGTCCAATTAATGTTTTTATCCTTTACAGCATTTACAGGAAGCTCAAATAGCGGGAGTAAGTCGATACCTGTTATTTCCACTTCATAATCCAGGTAGCGCACCCTGCTGCCAAGGCGCACTTCGTGCATGGTAATCATAGCAAATCAAATTTTGGTTTTAAGATTATTTTCAAAAGGATCCAGGTCGATCAAGTAAACTATCAGGAAATATACATTATTTAATTCTACATGTATCATATTAGCAGCCTGAAAAATTTCTTACCGGTCGTTTAATTCCCCTTTCTTTGCACCCTCAATTCAGCACACATGAGTTCCTGGTGGTTAATGCTGCCGATCCTCACCGCCCTTACCGGCTGGCTGAGCGTTCAATTGGCAGCGTATCTCTTTTTTAATTATGCTTTGCCCCGCCGCCGACAGGCGTGGACGGCTGCTTTAGCCCAAAAAGTAAGTACCGAATTCTTCGATCCTGCCGTACTGGAACAGAAGATCGCCGATCCGGCCAACTACCAGAAGATCCAACCCATGGTAGAGGTTCATGTGGATGACTTTCTCCGTAAAGGTTTACCCAAGGCTTTCCCGATCATCGGGTCTTTGATCGGCGACCGCACCATTAATCAATTAAAGGAGATATTCCTGAAAGAACTGGAAACCATTTTCCCGGTGGTAATGCAGGGATATGTCAAAAACCTGCAGGAGGAGCTCAATCTCGAGCGCATGATCGCCGAAAAAATCGACGGGATCAGCAGGGAGACCGTTCAAACAGCTGCTTATCAGGCTATAGGCAATGGACTCACCAAAGTGGCCGCACTGGCCGCTGCGCTGGGTTTACTGATCGGTCTGGGTCAGTTGGCGATCGTGATGTCTACCGTTACCTACTGAGGTACTTACCACTCATCACAATGTCATGAGCACGTCACAAGTTCTACAGCCAGTTTTGCGTCTAACCCCGTACAATTATAATTAACCACAGGTATGAGAAGTTTTCTATTTATTGCTTTATGTGTTGTTCTGTGTAATACCAGTATAGCCCAGTTTCCAGGAGGAGGTGCACCCGGTGGTGGCCGCCCCGGTGGTGGAGGCGTTCCGAATATCGGCCACTTTTATGGCCGTATCCAGGATGCCAAAACCAATAAAGGGATTGAAGCTGCTTCTGTGCAGTTGATCCTTTCCAAAATGGACCCTGTAACCAAAAAGCCGAAAGATACCGTTATCAGCGGTATGCTTACCCGCGGCAATGGCGACTTCAGCCTCGAGAACCTGCCGATCTTCGGCAATTTCCGGTTGAAGATCACCGCCATCGGATATAAAACGATAGACCAGAAGGTTGCCTTCGAAATGAAGATGGGCGCCGGACGTGATATGAGTCAGGCTATGAATGCCGTTGACAAAGACCTTGGCAACTTCAAGCTCGAGCAGGATGCGCAGGTGATGGACGCCGTAACCGTTACCGGTTCCAAGCCCCTGGTAGAAATGGGTATCGACCGTAAAATATTCAACGTAGAGAAGAATATCAACTCTGCCGGCGGTACCGCGGTCGATGTTATGCGCAATGTACCTTCCCTGAATGTGGACATCGACGGTAATGTGACGCTGCGCAATGCTGCACCGCAGATCTTTGTGGATGGCAGACCCACTACCCTTACGCTCGACCAGATCCCGGCCGATGCGATCCAAAGTATTGAAATGATCACCAACCCTTCTGCCAAGTACGATGCAAGTGGCGGACAGGCAGGTATCCTGAATATCGTGTTGAAGAAGAACCGCAAGGCGGGTTACAACGGTAGCATCCGCGCCGGTATCGATTCGCGTGCACGCATCAATGCGGGTGGCGACATCAACGTGCGCCAGGGCAAGCTGAACGTATTTGCCAATGCGATGTACAACCAGCGTAAGTCTATTGGATGGGGCTGGAGCGATCAATCCAGTTCGCTGAACGGTAAAACAACCCACACTTACCAGGATAATGACCAAACCAATCGCGGTTCGTTTGCCTTTGGCCGTTTTGGGTTGGATTATTTCATGGACAACCGCAATACCCTGTCGATCTCACAATCGCTGGTACGTGGTCAATTCAAGAATAATAACCTGGAAAATTATACCATCGACACGATGGGCATTTTCTCCGAATCACAATACCGCAATACACAGGGTGAGTTTGAATTCCGCAACTACGGTACGCAACTGAGCTTTAAGCACCTGTTTGCGAAGTCTGGTAAAGAATTGACGGCCGATGTGAACTACAACATGAGCAGGAACGACAACGAAAGCAATATCCTCTTCCGCTCGTTCGATGACCGTGGTCAACTCAATCCTAAAGGACCGGAGGGACTGCAAAAGTCGATCGGCGAAGGCAAGAATACATTTGTAGTTGTTCAAACAGATTACGTGAACCCCATTACCGAGACCATGAAATGGGAAGCCGGTTTGCGTGGACAAATGCGTAAGTCGGAAAGCGAGCAGCTGATCTCTACCAATGGTAATCAGAATGCCGGCCTGAGCAATAAGTTCGAGTATACCGATTACGTATGGGCAGGTTATGCGACCTTCTCTCAAAAGATCAAGGATAAATGGAGCTACCAACTGGGTCTGCGTGCCGAGAGCTCCAACTACGAAGGTGAGCAACTGAACAAGCAGGAGTACAGCAACAGCTTCCCCATCAGCCTGTTCCCCAGCGTATTCATTACCCGGAATTTCGAGAACAAGCAGGATTTTCAGGTGAACTATTCCCGCCGTATCAACAGGCCCAACTTCTTCCAGTTGATGCCGAACTACGACATCTCGAATGTGCTGAGCTACCAAACCGGTAACCCGAACCTGACGCCGGAGTTCACGCATTCACTCGAACTGTCATACCAAAAGACCTACGGTAAAAGCAACAATACATTCCTCGCGACCATTTTCGGTAAATACACGACCGACCTTATCGCCCGTTACCAGGATTCGCAGGTAGTGGATGGTACCAAGCGTTATGTTACGAGCTGGATCAATGCATCTGATGCTTATGCAGCTGGTGTGGAACTGGTGTTCCGTAACAACTGGACCAAATGGTGGGATATGAACTTCAGCACCAACGTGTATTACTCCAAGATCAGCGGCGATGTGGAGAAACAACAGTTGTCGAATGAGCGTACCAGCTATTCGGCCAAACTCAACAACACCTTCAAGATCGCCAAAGGCTGGAGCATTCAGCTGAGCGGTGATTATATTTCTAAGAGTGCACTGCCGGTGAGCACCAGCAACAGCGGCGGCGGTGGTGGCCGTGGTATGGGCGGCGGCGGTGGCTTCATGGGCCCTGCTCCTTCTTCTGTACAGGGTTTCATCGATGCCAACTATGGCGCCGACCTGGGCCTGCGCAAAGAGTTCCAGTTGTGGAAGAATACGGCGACTGTATCGGTTAACTGGAGCGATATCTTCCGCAGCCGTCGTTACTATACCTTCTCCGAGTCGGCCAGCTTCAGCCAAACCGATTGGAGAAGAAGAGACCCGCAGGTGGTGCGTGTTAACTTCAACTATCGTTTCGGCAAATTCGATATCGGCCTGTTCAAGCGCAAGAACATGAAGGGCGAATCGGAAGGCATGCAGAATGGTATGCAAGGGGTAGGACAATAATCAGTTCCGGCAGCAGTCTTCGGGCTGATGCGCCTTTAGATAAGTTTTGGCAAAAGCCGCCTCGTTATCCGGGGCGGCTTTTGCTTTTTGGGGAAAGTTTCAAATTGGGTGATCCCACTTCATAATCATCCACCGCCGGATTTGCAGTCTCACAGGAATCAATTAACTATTGCTTTTTAACGAGCATGTCAATGTAAACCATGGCCGCAATGATTATTCCCTACAATTAACATCAACACTATAACTAATTTGTTAGCCAAATTCATCTAATTTCCGAACGAATCACTAAAGATTATCCTTTTATAATCCTCAGGATCGACAACCGACGTTTCATTATTGGGGTCCTCCAGAGACCTCTCGGAATCATCTTTATCCTTCAACATAACAAAGTTCTGGCTTTCCACTTCAGGATACCACAACTTAATCTGTTCTAAGGAATACGCATCGATACTAGATTGGTTAAATTCGCATTCCGATATTACAGTTTTATACTTTTGGGAGACTTCTGCACTTTCATATTCAGAAACATCAAGCCACCTTACTTCAGCCGATCCAAAATTGATATTCTTCAATACACAACTTCTTAGTTGCAAGTTGCCCAAGTAAGCTCCACCAACTTTACTTGCAATAATTTCACACCCGGAAAACCAAACATCGTCTATGTATGAATCCTTGAAACTAACCTGTTTTATTTCACTCTTAATGAATCGGCAACCATGAAAGTCGGTGTTTGTAAAATCAGTGTTAATAAACCGGCAATCATAGAAACTCAACCTATCAAAATACAGATTAGAGAGATCTTGGTAACTAAAATCAAACCCCGCAACATCGTACTTATCAGATCTCCTAAGGTGCTTAAACAAATGAGCGACATTCTCTTTCGTAGAATTGCTTTTAAGATAATTTTTTTCCAACCCCAAACAAGAAATAAAATACCAAAACCCATAAAAAGTACGCAGGGCAATATTCACAGGCTGTCCTTGAGAATCCATTCTATACTCAATCAAAAAATCAGTCAAAGCCATGTCATCCAGATACAAACACATCCTGTCCACCACTTCTTCCTTTGGAAGCCCCTCTGAATTGTTTATAATCTCCTTTAAATGATACATAATTTCTCCAGTCAAATCCTGTTTTCCAAAAATATCGTTTATCAATAGAAGAGCTGATTTAGGATTGTCTATTATATATTTTCCGTTTGTCCTTTTATCCAAAAACTGCGTTGTAATCGAGTGGAATATCTTTTCAGCAGTCATATACTCTCTAAGAGATTTGTGCAAGAACTCAATCGCATAGTTGCTCCTATCTTCATCAAACCCTATTTCTTTTGTTTTTTCAGTTTCTTTAAAATAAAAAGAAATCATTATACCTTTAATGCTATCTCTAAAATTTGTTTCCGGAAGTAAATTCAGAAATGTCTGTGCTGCGGGAAGCTTCAAGAGCTCAGTTTTCGTTATATACTCATTACCACTCTCAAAAATCGCGAAAGCAACTTCTCTAATTAAATCTCTCAGATCTTCCTTTTGAATATTTCTTAGAATTTCAATTTGTCCTTCTTTAGCATATTTCCGTTCAATAAGCTCGTCAAACAATTGACTATAAACCTTGGCCCTATTTGTATTCTCATCAATTTCATTGCTAACAGAGGCAATCATATGCAACAACAATGGCTGCTCTAGAAGCTCCTTTATATGACCATATCTTCCTTCAACATTAAGCGCCTGAAGTTTGGAACTTGTCAGCCACGTTTCAGGATGATATACACTGTATTTAGATAACCAATCTTGTTGCAAGTTTAGGGTAAGCGATGACAAATGCATAATCAAAACATTCTCTCTAGTTAGCTTCTCATCATCAACATACCCATACCTGGAGGTAACTATAATTTGTAGATTATTAAATTTCTCTGTGAGTCTAACCAACTCAATACAAAGCCTATCAATTTCATCCAATTTTAGGTTTTCCCTCATGTACAATTCATCCAATCCATCCAATATTAATAGCGACTTGTTAAATTCAGACTTATCAAGCGGCTTCTCTATAAAGGAACAAGCTTCTGAGTAAAGAACTGATAAAGGATTATATATAAACTCCCTTACCTGCCTAACACTTCTTAAAGGGAAGTAAAATATTTGCCTTAAATCAGTTTTCGATTTCAATATATAATCGTTAATAAACTTTTTACAAAACGACGACTTGCCTTGACCTGGGTAACCCAATATTAATATTAACTTGTTTGTCTTCTGTAGGCACAATGGATTTCGACCTTCCTCTAAATCTTCGAAAAATTCTATTATCTTATACCTAGCATCTGCTTCGTAGAACTTTTGCTTATCTTTATTTCGAAACCTATCATCGTCCCTAGAAAAGGCGGAATGCAAGATAGAGAACGAAGGTTCAGTGTAAATCTGATCCAACGTCATCCCCCTTTCATCGCTCATAACTGTATCGTAGTACATATCTTTTAGCCCTCGATAATATTCGGACAACTCTTGCTTTTCTTCAATTATACCATACTGCTTTTGAATATATTTCTCTAATTGAAAGATCTTTTCCAAATCATTGTCACTATTTAGCTTTTTATACAGGTCAGTTTTGTCTATTATATTAATTTCTGGTTCAAAAGTGAAATTAAACGCCTCTTTATTAAAGCTTGGATCCTGACTCTTTACTAGATTAATTTCCTCTTCAATCTTGTGCTGAATCGATTGCCGCGAGTAGCTTCTCTGCTTGTTGGTCAGTATATAAATATTAAGCTCACTCGCGTCCTTGTAAACTCCGTTCCTAAAGAACTTTTGAATACAGTCTTTCACTTTATCAATGGAACTTGTACTTGTCACCTGGAACGACACTTTTTTCACCTGACTAACATTCAATAAATCAATCGCTGAATAATTCCCATTCTTACTTTGATTTAGGTTTACAAGATTTAAATCATACACGATATTTAGAACTTTTACAATTAAATTCTCAGCATGAATATTAATATGGAATTCATTATTGCCATTTAATATTTTGACCTGTTCTGAAAACCTGGCAAAATACTTTGATATGCTTTGAAGTAAATCTATCTGATTCATAGTATTCGTTACAGATGCTACGTTAAAATTATTACGGAATTAAATGCAGGATGATTTTCAGCTACATTTTAGGCATTTCCGGCTGCCTGAAAAAGGGTAGTTTTCACCTTTTTTAATTCCCAAACTATTATCCACAAACTTTTTTCATATATTTCTAATTCAAATTAGACTTTACCTAAATTCGGCAAAACAAACTGTCACCAATATTTTCTAGAGTAACATTATAGTTTTAAAGATAGCTCAATCTATCATCGGAAAAATTGCCATTTTCCCTACATTTAACGATAATTAATAATCGAAACCTGATTTCAGCTAAACTAGCCAAACCTCCCATGAACCACCCCCACTCCGTTAGTGCCGGCTCGCGCATCGGCTCCATGCTCCTCGATCATATTTGTATGACAGTGGTCGCAATGATCTTCTTGTTCATACCGTTCATTGGTTCCTTTTCGGAAATTTTCAATGTAGGGCATGAGCAGCCCGGCGAAACGCCTGTTTTCAGTGGCCCGTTGATGTTCATAGCCATCATCGGCTTTGCCTTGTACTTCTGCAAGGATAGTTTCAATGGCAGAAGCATTGGTAAACGCGCCGCCCGTTTACAGGTTCTCAACAGCCATACCGGCGAAGTGGCATCACCCCTCAAATGCCTCGTACGTAATTTGTTTATCATTATTTGGCCCATTGAAGTGATTGTTACGCTCATTAACCCGGAACGCAGGATTGGCGACCGGGTAGCGGGTACACGCGTAGCGCCGTATGAACCCACACTGCGCGAGCAGCGCAAAGCAGGGCTCGGGCAATTGTTACTGCCTTTGGTGATTGCGTACGCTATGTTTGCCGTATTCGCCTTTCCGATGCAGGCCCTCACAGCGACCGAACAGGTTCGGTTTGATGAAAAATCATACAACGAGGCGGCCAGTAAGGAACTGGAACAACTATTCAACCAACAACTCGGCGAGTACTGCACAGCCAGTGTGCGCGTTTATGACAAAATAGAAGGGCAGTCTTTGAAATACATCTCCATTCTATTGCGTCTTAAGGAGAATTACCTCGAAGCCGACAATGGCAGCGAAGAGCTGCTGGCACAATCTTTACCTGTGCTGTACGAAAAGGTAGACAAGGAAACATTTACCGGCATGATCAAATTCGTTTATCAGCGGGAAGGCACTATGCGTATCTATAGTACTTCTATCGGAGGAAAGGTGCGCATTACGCATATTGATGATTAGTGACAGCACTCATCACCGGACTTGCCAATTCCATTTAAGTCTTTACATATGAATCTTTTAGGCAGGCAATTCAAACGCAGCCTGGTACGCTTTCGACACAGGTACCGTTCAGTTTTGCCAGGCCGGCGCTAAAGGTAAACCTGTAATTTTCAAGATCGGCAAGCCAAACCGGGCCCTTCTTCCGTATATACTGGCAAAGGCATCTGATTGTGAACAAAGTAATATTGTTCGTATACCTTTGTCTGTCTATGCTATACCCATTAACAGCACAGGATATGAACCCCAACCACCAAACATACCTCGCCCTGGGCGACTCTTACACGATTGGCGAGGGCGTAGCCGAGGCCGACAACTTCCCCCATCAGGCAGTGCAGTTATTGAAAGACGCAGGCTACGCATTCGATGATCCGCAGATCATCGCGAAGACTGGCTGGACCACCGACGAACTGGTCGATGGCATCCGTGCAGCATCACCTCAAGGTCAGTACAGCATCGTATCGTTGCTGATTGGCGTAAACAATCAATACCGTGGGCGTAGCCCTGAAGAATATGCCAAGGAATTTGAAGGGTTGTTGAAACAGGCCATCGCCTACGCGGGCGCCGATGCCAACAGGGTGTTTGTTTTATCAATCCCCGACTGGGGCGTTACGCCTTATGCCGAGGGGCGCGACCGTGCGCAGATTGCCCGCGAGATCGATGCATTCAATGCCGTCAACAAAGCCATCGCTGCACAATACCAGGTTCACTATATCGATATTACGCCCGGCACTCGCGAAGCAGCTTCCGATCACTCGCTGCTGACAGGCGATAAACTGCATCCATCCGGTAAGGACTATGGCCGCTGGGCGGCGAAATTGGCTGAGGAAGTGAGGAAGGTTAAGGGGAGCCAGGAAAAATGACAAATGCAATTGAGGTAGCAACTAACGAAGATTTGGCAATAAGCATTCTATCAGTTTGCCTGGCGTTATTCGTCAGCCGGAACGGCAGCTGGGCAGCGAACGAGACGATGAGTATATATCCTTCGGCCGCCATAGCGTCCAACCAATGTTAGCGGCAGTACTTTTTCAATACTTCAATCTCATCTATGTCTTTTGAAACAAAAATAAAGTTATTGCCGTCTGCGATTATACTCGTTGGATTCATTGTCAATACCTCATCCCAAAATTGTTCTACTAATTGTTCGTGATATTCAATTTGCTTTTCAATACCTACTTTATCCCATGTTGGATCTACATCAACAAGTTCTTGTTGTCGACTGGATAATGTAAAACCTCTATAGTTAACAAAATATGTCATCCCTGAAATTTCAGTTGGCGTTTTAAATAAACACCATTGATCGTGTTGCTCTGTCGGCAGGGCGGCTATTATATTATCTGTAAGTTTCGGTGAGAATGCGACATTGTTCTTTTCATACCAGCCTAAGTCTTCCTCTTCGTTTATCAACCTAAGTGGGCCACTGTCAAAGCAAATTATAGCTAGGTATTTATCTAGTAGGACATTTGAACAGCGATTCAATAGGTCACATAATGTAAACCTGTTTCCAGAAAACTCGATCCAGAAATAATCTTGATATTGTCCTTTTTTATAAGCTGTCATTAGAATTGCCGCTTACCTACGCGCATTCCCGATGTACCGGCATTCCGTAATTCTTCCTACCCGAACGTCGGCTGAAACTAGTACGAAAGTTGATATTAAGCAATTAGCTAGGATTTATTCAGTCGCCTGGACTAAAGGTGATCCCAGTTAATGTCGATAAAGATTTATTCGTCGCCCCGGTATATTCCAAATGCGATGTTAGCTGCCATTAATATTGATAAATGACCTTCCCTTGCCCGACTATGTTTCCAGTCTTTGCGTCAATGTCTAAATATAAACAGCCGTCACAATCATTTTTACATTCCCAATAAAATTTGTCAGCTAAGCAATTGAGAATAGGGTCTAAGCCTTTTCTTTTCATACCATTTTTCAAGGCAATCTCAATCGCCTTTGTTCTTGTTATGGTCAATTTTTTATCTATGAATTGTCTAAATGCAGTTAAGTGAAAAATACGATAATCGACAACTTTTAAACTGGAATCAAAGTCAGCCCAAAATAGGCTAAGCGTGTCGCCTTTGTATAGAAAGTCATATAAAATTTGGTATCTGCTTGGCAATTGTGTCAAAGTGTCCTTTACACTTAAAACAACATTCTCGTATTCAAAGCCTGTTGCTCGTCTGTCAAAACTGAAGTATTCGTAAAACTCTTTATCACTAACCTTTGACTTTAATAATTGCTGTGTCAAACGTAAACAACTGTCAAAATTTGATTGTAACTGTTTGTTGGAAGTTGTAAGTTTAACCGAGGTACTCACATGCTTTTGTTGCGCGTCAGTCGAGCAGCCAACCAACAAGAGTGTTAACAAGAAAGAAAAGAGTAAATGTATTTTCAATGTCATTTTTATCAGCAAGATGCTTAATTAATGTGTTCCCATAATGGCAGCTAACGGTTTGCAGCTTGCCGAAGGCGGGGCTTCGAAGCACCATCTGTCAAGCTACGATTAATGTTTATTCGGAGCCGAAAAGTTTCTGCCACCACGTCCGCCCCGCTTTTGGAAAGGTGCTATTAGTGGCTGGGCTTTCTTCTCGGTTCGCATTATACTCAAGTCTTTGTCTAATGTAGTCGTTTAATAGCTCCTGTTCTTCAGGATCATTCGACTTTGATTTTAATTCGTCAAAATAGTCCAACAGTTCCTTTGCTTTTTGTTTTGAAATTGTCAGTCTGCCTGAACTAATGCCTGTGTCCATTGAGTGTGAAGTACCACGAATGTAGTCAAGCAAATATTTTGTCCCACCACGCTTCAAAAGCTCGTCTGCGAACAAGTGAAAGCTAATATAAACACCAAATGTCATTGGAGAAGTTTTGCCAGTCTCACAGTAAAGGTCACGAAGGAGGTCAAGATTTACCTTGTCAATCTGAGGAACTACATATTCACAAACTTGCATCCGAAAGTCATAGTTGTCGTCCACAAAATCTTGTCCATACTTTCCGTTCCACACAAGTTTAATTCGGTCAAAGTCTGCAGTTGTGTAATTGTCAATATATGTTTGCAGTTCTTGATTTTTCATTTTACTACGGTGTCTTCATTGCCTTGCCACTAACAACAGCGGCTTGGCGAAGTGGGTATGTTCTGTGTTCCCTCAGCCGGACTACTGTCACTGGTTATTAAACGTGAGGTTGAAATTACAAATCATTTTCCTTTCGGAGCCGTCTCGCACATGATTAAAGCTGACCAGGGAACTCCAGATCAGGGTATATTCGTCAGCCTCCATTTATCCAAACCGAACTGTAAGTGGCAGGTTATTTATTAAGTAGTATATTTACTTTGTCTAAAAATTGCTTTGGCGATTCATGATTTGGGTCAATATCATGAGCCATCTCAAATTGTCGCTTTGCATTCTTGTAGTCGCCCATTTTTAAAAAGCATTCGCCAATTGAAAACTCTGCAAGCAAACTATTTGGATTTTGCTGCAATGAAAGTTTAAAGTCTTCTATTGCATCTGACCACAAGCCTAAATCCATTTTACAGAAAGCTCTATTGTCAATAGCCTCAAAAAAATGTGGAAACAAGTCTATTGCTTTTGAATAAGAGTCAATTGCTTCATAGTATTTTTTCTCATCTGTGAGATTTAGTCCCGCCTTATAATAGTTATTCGCAATTGGCACATAATAGTTTGGATCTTGTGTCTGGCGTAGATATTCGTGATAACCGACCAGGTCGTTAGCTTCAATTTGTTTATTTGTCAGCAAAACTGACTCCGCAAAAACACTTTTGTCAAATGGCGAATGGTAAACAAAGGCCGGCAAGTGAGCTATCTCTGCAATTGTCGGCAATTTGTCAACAGGCGAGTAAGTTAGAATATGATAGCATTCAAAGTCTTCGTCGTCAACAAGGAGCTTATAGAGGTTAAATCTCCCATCCTTCTTTGTATAAAAAATATCTCCAATTGAAAAGCTTGCGCCCTGTTCCTGCTTTGAATTGTCAGATTGTGTCGCCTTGGGTTTAAGAAAGTCAAAAAGTCCCATTTCTATGATATTGTCTATTTAAGGGTGTCTGTGAAATTGCCACTAACGGGCAGGGCTTTATGCAGGTTGGGAAGTAGTATTCCGTCTGCCGACAACCGCTGCTGATTGAAAATATAAAGTTGAATTTAAGAACTAAAGTTTATAGTTGCTTGTCCAGCCCGAACCACTGCTTAGATTTGCAATTTGTTGATGCTTACTGGTCATGCCCAACTTGCATAAAACTCAAAGTTAGCGGCTGTTTCTTCTTGCTTTGAGTTTGTCGTCTAGCAGTTGCTTTCTTGTCCAGTCAAATTTAAGTTCAACAGATTTGTCCTTTGATTGGTTAGTTTGAAAATATACCACTCAAGATATTCCTTCATTCCAATTTGGTAGAAGTCTAACCAATTTTTATAGTTGTCAGGTATGCCTTCTCTTGGCCCATATAGTGGTCTGTCAAGAACGTCTGGTAAGCATATTTCTTCTTCATATCTGTCAAGAATGTAACTGATACGTTCATTGCTCTTTAACCACCATTCTTTAATTAGTTCTGTTGTCCAATTTAAATTTCCGTCAAAATAATAAGCACCAAATGGGTCAATAAGTGCAGCCGTCAAAGTTTCTTCTAATTCTTGTCTTGTAACAGGCTGTCTGAAAATGATTTCTCGGTAATCTTCGCCACCACCTACGTTATTCATTGCTGCTGGTTGCCCTGTCCCGCAATTGTCAGTAATTGTCGTATAGATGGGTCCTGGTGTATTTAGCCAGTTTACTTCTTTAAAGTCACTATAACCGACAAAATTCCAGTCGTCAACAAAATCAGGCAGATATTCTTGCAGTGAAATTTTGTCAACACGACCAGTAAATAATAGCCTTTCTATGTCTGTAGATGGTGTCATGGGAAATAGCCGCTAACGTCCGCGCATTGGCGATGTGGCCGGTATGCTGTGTTTCGTCCTGCTGGAACGTCAGCCGGGTAAAGATATACAGCTGAGTTAATATTCCAAAGCTCATCCAAGATCCGGAAAGCTGGAACTGCAGCTGATCCGTGTTAATGCCGGCCAGGATTTATTCGTCGCCCCGCCAAATTGCCAATGCGATGTTAGCGGCTGTACTTCTTTCTTTTATTTTTCATAAGCCATATGTAGCCCAAAGAGAAAAATAGATATTACGACAAACCAAATTGATATTTTACCCTTACTTTTTCAAGTCCAAGTTTGATTTTGATTTTGCATGTGTATGAGTCCACCTGAAAAAAAGAGAATCAATACAATGAGTGTCAAAGTTCCTAAAGGATTAGTGAGGCTCGCATTAACAGCTTAAAGATATAAATCCACTATTTTGTCAAAGTTGGGAAATGATAAAGATTAGTGGTACAAAAAGCAATAAAAGTCCAATTAATGTTTGTTTGTAAATAATTGCTTGAGACGATTTGCTTATCAAAAGAATTGTCAAAACAATTGTGTTTAATAAAATTAAGGCTGGATAAAAAACCATAAAAATAATGGGAGATTTATCCGAGTCAGTTGCTTTTACAAAATATATAATGAGTCCAACAATTATAATGTTTGCTAAAATCGTAATTGTCCTATGAATGTTAATTTTTTTTGTCATTGAGGAAGTGTCAAATAGTATAGCCGCTAACGTGCAGGACTTTATGCAGGTTGGGTATTAGTATTCCGTCTGCCGATAACCGCTGCTGATTGAAAATATGTTGATGAAGTTATGTACAAAAGCTGATAGTTATTCGTCGGCTGGAACTGATGCTTGGATTTGCAATTAGCTGATGTTACAAGGTCAAGCCCAACTTGCATAAAACCCCATTTTGCATGCTGGGCTTTTAGAGTGCCCCGCCTTCAGGCCAGTTAGTCCAATGCGTATTATTAATTTCTTTTGTATTGTAGCGAGTTTTGTCACCTGTTACAATTACATCGGCAAGTTGATGGAAAGTTTCCATTTCACTTGGTTTTTCTCCTAATGCCAGGTCAGGGTGATGCCAGTTACTAAGCGTCATAAATTCTGGCAAGTCAAGTGGTATTTTATTAGAAATTTCTTGTCTCGTTAGCCAAAATAAATGTGAATGCTCAGGAATAAGTCCACGCAAAAACTCCCACGGCGTAACTTTGTTTTCAAATTCCGATTCAATGCCTTTTCCAGTGTAATATTCTTTGTCAAACTGAATTGGTATTACCGTATCTCTAACCTTTATGCTGGTCGCTTTTTCATTTAGATAATGTACATAGTTTACTACATCGTATAGAAATGTTTCAACGTCATTGTCTGATGCAAAAAAATTGAAGTTGTCACTGTCGTTCCATCCAGTCAAACAATTACCAAATACATTCGCTATTGTCGTAATTCCATCAATGTTGTTTTCGTGATTATTAAATTGTAAAACCTCTAATAGAATTGCCCATCTCTTTTCGTCTCTAAAAATTGTTAGCTTTTGGTCCCCATGATAATAATAGCCATTGTCAAGCATTGGAAAAACATAGCTTTCTGCTTCTGTGTCCAACTGATGTAAGATTTCTTGTCTGTCATTCATAGAGAATTTCTGTTAGCCTTGCATGCAACGAGCAGGGATTTATGCAGGTTGGGTATTAGTATTCCGTCTGCCCATAACCGCTGCTGATTGAAAATATGTTGATGAAGTTAAGGACAAAAGCTGATAGATATTCGTCTGCTGGAACTGAAGCTGAGATTTGCAAATAGCTGATGTTACAAAGTCATGCCCAACTTGCATAAAACCCAATGTTAGCGGTAGGCTTTTACGATAAATCGTTAGGATAGTTTATTTCCGCTAAGTCTTCTTGCAACTGCTTCCAATCGTCTATATCGCTATTAATTGTCAAAACCATAGATTTTGTCAAAGCTTTACCTTGATAAATTTCTGTCACAACCTTTAGCGTATTTTCATTTACAACAAATCCATCCTCATAATAATCAGTAGCCCAATCAATGTATGTCTGAGGGTTGCCGTTAAAAATATTTAGCATGTCTATAGAACCATCTTCAAAATTTTCGACTTCTCCTATTTGCCAGGCATTTGAATTATTTGTCCAGATGCAAAATGTTGTTCCTATTGAATGAACTGGCTCTCCAAAAATAAACTCGTGATATATTTTAGGCAGTCCTGTTGTCAATCTTGATTTATCTATTGGGTAAAATTCATGTGTCATGCCATTGATAACGCAACCGTCATTTCTGAATAAAATGAGAAGTTCATCACCTTCGCCATTTTTCATGCTGCCAAACTCTTCACCTTCTGCCCATTTAGAATTGTAAGTAAAATAACGGCCTAACCAGTCCTCGGATAAAATGGCGTCAATTACTGAAATGCTTTTACAAATCTCTTTGAGTTTGTGTCTGTCAGGAAGGTTTGAGTAATTTTCTGTTGAAATCATAGTGTGTGTCAATAAGCTTACCGCTAACGGGCAGGTATTGCCGATGGTGGGGAATTAGAATTCCGTCCGCCGGAACAACTGCCTGGCTTTTTGATAAAGTTAAATATTAAGAACTAAAACTGGACTTTATTGGTCGAGCCCCGAACCGAAGTACAATAGAATTACCGCTGCAGATTGCTCCAATTTCCAGCCCCACTATTGGCAATACCAATGTTAGGGGTAAGCTTTCCGCTTATTGTTAAACTCTATTATTAATTGAAGCATTAATAGCACAAACAAAGTCCAACTTCCCCATAATAAAGTCACATTTGAAATAAAGCTGTCAACGATAAATATTGTTAAGGATAAAACAGCTGTCGACAGCAAATAAAGTTTTGCTTTATGTGATTTTAAAAACTTGAATGCTAAAAATAGAATTAATGAAATCAACAGACATAGTGTTATTGTAATTTGTCCAGTCAGATTCTTGAAATATAAAATAGAACCAACGCCTGATAAAGAGGTATCAGTTGGGAAAAGCATCTTCTTTAATACTCTGTCACCATAGTCAGTCGATTTTTGTAAAGTGTCCGAAGAAGTTTTAGCTATATCTGTCAAAATGGTTTGTGTAGCCGTGTCTATCTTTGTCGTGTCAAATGAAATTGGTTGCTCATAATGTGCCGTGTCTGCAACTGCTACCTCAACAGATTCCTTTTCAAGCAATTTATTTCGGTCTGCATCTGCTTGATTGTAAGCAAATCTTAACTCAAGTCCATTGTTACAAGTTGTCAAAAAAAATGCAAATGGAAGAAAGTAGCATATTACTGTAACAAGTCTTAGAGTTAATTTCATTTTGTTATAAGGGTAGTGTCATTTAAGCTTACCGCTAACGTTTTCGGGCTTTGCGTTCGGGCGGGTTTCGGAGCACAAATTTTCAATTTATTACTAAAGTTCAATAGAAGCACAAAGCTCCAAGTGATACGTCAGCCCGCCTGACGCAAAAGCCGTGTTATGCCTAGTTATTTTGTCAAGCTGAATAAGTCTATCAAGTTTTGGTTGTCCGATTCGTTCGCCAATTCCCCAGCTAATGTCTGCACTTCCTGTTCCCATTTTTTCCAGTCCATTGTATTGGGATTGTTCAAGTGTATAAAAGTGTCAACATTAGGAGCTATTACTCTCACGTTATAACTCACTCCGTCTAACGTTATTCCCTTGTTGTACGCTGGCACTCCAGTTTATGTCGTAAGTATTTGTGTAATTAGTATTGTAACAAATTACAAATATTGCTATTCTCCACTTTCATCTCATACTATGTTTCCGCTGGAACTTCGAAAATGTTCTCCTAAGAATAATTAGTTCTATAACTGTCACAAAAATTAACACTAGCCCAATCCATGAAAAATAAAAGTCGCTTAGCGCGGAAATTGTCAGATCGCCTGTCAAAGTAAAATAAACAAAGAATAACAAATTCTGTCCAACACATGGCATAACGGAAACCATTGTCTTGCTAACATTAAGGTCTGACTTTAGTGTCGATAGAAATCTGTCGTACATGAGCCAGATGATAAGAATATGAAAAGGTGCTGAAAGTCCATAAGAAAATATTATCGATAAGTATAAAAACGAACCAATTAGTAATATCAATAAATAAAACGTCCAACTTTTTAAAGTCATTTCTGCTATGTAATTATGAAGTCGTCAACCGCTGGCGTACAACGTAAGGGCTTGGCGAAGAACTGGTATTTGAATTCCCATCAGCCGAAACCGCTGCTAAATTTATGATTAAAAGTTCATTGTTATTGATGCTGCCAAATTTATGCAGTCCAGCCGATTACCGCAGCTAAATAGCCAAACAAAAGTTGATGTTGCGTTTTGTCAGCCAGTTTTTTGCCAAACCACTTTGTTAGGCGCATTAGGAGTTGTGGCCTTTATTTATATTGTCATTGGTGAACTTAAGCCCATAGTCCTTGTCAATTTATGTCCACCTTATGCAACGATATGCCTCATAAACCTTTCCAATCTTCTTGGTCTGATATTTTGTGTGGTGTCCTAGCGAAAAACACCGTACAATTTAGAGGTAGTGTTGCATTCCTATTTAAACTTGATGATATTATCGGCATTTTATAGATTACCGATAGTATTGAGAATTATCCAAACAATTAAAAGGAAAGTCAAGATGCCGACAATTATAGAAATGAGTGCTTTCCTACCTTTTGCTTGTCTTACAAAGTTGAAAGCAATAACGCTAACAAGAACGGCAGCAAGGGCACCAATTGCCAAGGCAAAATTTACTATTGAATCGATATCGTCTAAGAGTGTCACCATAAGACCGTTTGCCGGCTGAAAAGATACTTGATGATTGTTTCTTCTTATTATTGTCAAATGTCCGCCAACTTGCGCCTAACGTTCGGGGCTTTGCTAAGTACGGGCATTAGAATTCCCGCAGTTTGCTTGGCCGTAACTTTTGATTTACTACGGCCAATCTACTAAAGTTCAATAGAATTACAAATGTCGATGGGCGATATTTATCAGCCCGTATTTTGCAAAACCTATGTTGTACGCCGCCTTTAGTCGAACCATAGATATATTTTCCTAGTCTGTCTTAATTCGCCCTCTAATGTTTTTAGGTCCCCCGTCCCTTGGTCTACTATGTCAGGACAAAGTGAATAAAGTCTTTCAGCAAGTTTATGCCAGTCTTGAGGTGTTTTTCGAATTTCAAATTCACACCAATCAAAATCTGCTCCAATTAGTTTAAGGTCTAAAGATTGGGTTAAGCTGTCAAGATGTGAAATGAGTTTGTGATTGTTTATGCCGTAGTTTATGCCATTTGTTTGCATATAAACAAGAGGAGTGAATTCGTCGTCGCATCTCACGATGGCGATTCTATTTTTGTCATTCAAATCGTTTCCATTACAAAGGAAAAGTTTATACCTTTTTTGTTCAACTTTGGGTCTAAGCAAGCGAATTATATCCAAGCCAGCCTTATCTGAATCAATTGGGAAACATACGCCAGGCAGCAAAACAACTTTGCCACCTGGAACGGTTTGAAAGTCTCGGTTAGGGTCGTCTGGTAGTATCGAGCTGGAGAAATGTGTCTTTAGATGCTCTGGCTTTGCTTTAGTTTCTGTTTCCAAAAGCTTAATCGCAAAAATTTCGATCCCTGTTTTTTCGGAAAGTGAATTTAGGGCGGTGTCAGTGGTTGGTGTTTTTGAATAAGAAACACTATTGTTTTTACTATTACACGAAAATAATAGCATTGTCAAGATTATATATATCGTAATGGACTTGGTCATAAGGTGGCGTACAACGTCCAGGGCTTGGCGATGTGGCGGCAGGCCGTGATCGTTCAGCCCGAACCGCTGCTGAGTAAAGTTATGTAGATGATATTATATTCTGTCGCCCGGCGTTACTCGTCAGCTGGATCTACAGCTGAGCAGCGAACGGGACGATGAATTTATGTTCGTTAAGCCGCCATAGCGCCAAACCAATGTTGCCTGCTGGCTTTTGTCAAGTGAGTCACATAAAGTAATGCCTGAATAGCCGGTCTGCCCGCTTCCAATTATCTTGTTCTTCGCCGTCCGCGTCACCGTCTTGTTTTACTCTTAATGTGCAGTTGTGGCAAAATTTTATCGGGTTATCTTTTACACACTGCAAAGTCTTGCAGTAAAGTAATGCTTGTCTGGTCTGTTGTAGTGAAATTTCATAATCTTGTGCAGCTACTAAAGCACTGTTGTTTACATCAACATAGCTAACAATGTCGCCAACAGCTAGCCGTCTGCCTTCAAGTCTTGGCTGTCCCCATAGACAGTCTTCTGTAATAATTATTTCAGGAAACTGTTTATACTCTGATGATGCCCAAATTTGTTCAAATTCCACTTTTTGAATATGAAAAGAGTCAAACTCTCCGTCAAGCGGAACTTCGGAAAGTCCACCTAATTTATCCTCCAAATATTCTGTGTCGTATTTTAAAACTTGTCCATTCTCAAAAACCTGCAATTGTCTCAAAACATTTAATTGGTCATCTGTTTCAAAGTAATAATATGATGTTCCCCAACTGTCTGTCAAGTCATCTCTGGTTGTCTCGTCCCAATATCGTTTAAAGTATTTCAATGTCTGTCGTAAGCTTGCAGGCAACTCATATATATACGCACATCCCCCAATTATTAAAATAAATGAGCTAATACCTGGAAAATGCTTGTATAAGGTTGCATCGTAATGGCTTAGTGAAAAAGTTACACAAAATACGCATCGCGCAAACTGTATAACTATCTTCAGGGAACCTCCATTTATTATACAAAATGCGCACTATGAAAACGATCGACTTGACCAGCTACACATTCCGTCCTGGTATGCATGAAAATACCGCCGTCATCTGGATACATTTCCAATACGACAAATCAAAGATCGAACACATCAAGTCGCTGAAGGGTAGATGGAGCAGTACCTACAAATGCTGGTACCTGCCCGATACCCGGTATTTCAGGTCTTTGCTGAATATACCTATAGAGACTACTGGAAAATCCGTCCTGGCAAAATTATCGCCCGTAAATGCCGGCCATTTACAGCGGATGAAAGAATTGCTGCAAATGAAAGCCTATAGCCAGTCAACCATCAAAACATACCTCGTAGAATTTGCCCAGCTATTATATACACTCAAAGAAACGCCGGTGGAGTCCTTGCACTATGACCGGCTACGGGCATATATTCTTTATTGCATCAACTCGGAGAATATCTCGGAAAATCAACTGCACAGCAGACTCAATGCTATCAAATTCTATTTCGAACAGGTCCTTCACAAGCCACAGCTACGCTACTCATCTGTTGGAATTTGGCACCGACCTCTCCTTCATTCAACGGCTGCTGGGACACAACGATATCAAAACAACTATGATCTATGCCAAGGTCAGTCACACCCAATTGAATGCCATCAAAAGCCCACTCGACCGGCTCCCTCAATAGTTCGTCGTACATGCGCCCACATAAACACAGCTTCGCCACCTCAGTCACAGACCAAGCACACCAAATGCGATCACCCGTCCATCCTGCAACCTGAAATTCAACACCGTAGCACCAGCCCCCGATTTTACAGAAAATAAATGAAATAACAGAGTGAATAATAGAAATTATTTGCTAATACCGTTAGACTGATCGATATGTCCCTTTCCGTTATTTGATCACCGCTCGCCTAAAGACCGAAACCCGCCAACAACGCCCCCCACCCTCTCCACACAAATGCCATTCGCATGTTCTCCCAGTACATTGTACACTGCCTGCACAGCTATCCGTTCAATCTCCTCCGAAATCTGGATTGGCAGTATATCACAACACCCTCTACTATATACAACACCCAAACCCTTCAAACCTAACCACCCAACCGCCACTTTATTTTTTAAAGACATATTAAACTCCACAGTACCGCCCGAAAATCTCACTTTCAAAACCTGGTTTCCCTGATCATTCTCTGATCATTGCCTGATCATTCCCTAATGAACACCTGATAAAGGCCTGATCAGGGCCTGATCAACTCCTGATGGTTTCCTGATCAACCCGTGAGTAACTCCTGAGTACATCGTGACCAACTCCCGGGTAACTCCCGGTAAACACCTGATCAACCAGTGATGAACACCTGATCCACCACCCCACCCTAACAAAATGTACCAATAAAGGAAAGATGTTCCGAAATACGACAAGCCGTCTCTGCCGCCATCGTAATCTTGTATCCAACACCCGTCACGATAGCGATTATTCTTTCACTTAAAAAACTTAAAACTATGACACTTCAAAATAGAGGAATCTGTTTTATTCAACGCTATGCATTACGCAGAAGACAAGGGAGCACGCTTAGCTTCCAAACGATGGTACAACGCAGGAAGCACAAAAAGCAGCGGTACAATCCGCGAACGAAAACAGCAACAAGCGCCGTACTGATGCTGCTCTTTGCATCAGTCTTATACCCTGCTCTGATATTTCTTCTCCACGAAATAGAGAGTTTTTCAAAAACCATTGCCAACTCAACATCGTATAATTATTCTGCATATATTGCATCAAACAACGGTTATGCCATAATGTAATCATTACATAACTTGCGATACCTTCAAGGAAATTATTGAAGCTATTCGCTTGGATTCTCGTTCGGAAACCTAGGAAATTTTACGGACACGAGATGAAGAGTGAAGAGCCCGCTCACCAGCAGTGCGGGTTCTCTCTTATCTGTGTCAGGGCTTTCCTAGGGCCTCCGGACGGGTAAGCAGAGGCCCGCACTGTGGTTTTTCGCCCGCGCAAACGAATATCCACCTTCCGCACGCCTCCCGGCATCTCCAATACGTTTGTAACTCACTCCCCGGTCCGGTTAAATACCCGGCACACTCACTCACGACCATACAGCTTAATCGCTTTCATGCCCGCATGAGAGCAGGCCATTCTATTCCACACCTTAAAAAACAAAGTGCCATGAATGCACCATTTCAGGGGTTGAGCATCACGGAAGGTAACACCCGTCCCGGTAATGCCACCGAGGCCATCCAATCTTTCTTCAGCAGTTTCGCCCTCGAAGAAATTCATCTCTATTTATCCCGGCTGGCGGCTTGCGCCCTCACAGAAAGCCAGGGGTTCTTTGAAGCCCAAACGGAGCGCAACAGTACCCTGTTCTTTTGTGAACAGGCCTGGTATGCCTTTCAGGGTATCCACCGCCTTAAAGACGATCTGCCGCACCTCAATGCGGCCACTCCAAACACCACCTTGCAATAGTCACCTTTCTTACCCTGTCAACTTTCTATTCTTTAACAACACATCTCCTACCATTATGAAAGACCTCAAAGACATTCACTTTCACAACCTGTCTCGGAGCGACTACTTTCAATTCTCCATTTCTAAACATGGAGTACACCTGTTCAGTACATTTCCGGTTACCAGGCGCTACGCCACTTGGTTCATAGACGTGAACAAGGTCTTGGGCGAAAAGTTCCCCGCAAGCGAAGGCTACAAGGTTAAAATAAAGATAAGGATCGAAACACTCGGCGAAGTGGACCACGAAGAACTGTTTCCCGAAGATTACCCGTGGCACTTCCATGCCAGGAATAAGTAGGGAATCAGAAGGCCCCTACCCCTCTTATCGTTATTCTATCACAACCTCAACATTCAAACAAAATGCACGACAACAAAGTACACCTCACCGGGCACCTCTTTGGCGCGCCCACGATCCACAAGGATAAAAAAACCGGCACCTGGGTTCAATGCACCCTCTTGATCGAGTCAGCTCACCGCAACAACAAAGGCCACCAGATTTCAGGAACCATGGCCATCAATGTGGTCATTTATGATGATCTCGCCGAAAACTGCTTCAAACACCTTGCTCACCGCCAGGCCGTCGTGGTGGAAGGAAGACTTTCGCTGTTCAACAACATCGAGAACAACGGCCAAAACAAGGGCGCCATTGAAATTACGGCTACCCGCATCTCCGTTATCCAGGACAAAACCCGCAGGTTTGCCCCTGACATCGAAAAAGGTACTGTTTTAAATTCCAAAAAAATCTGAACTTTATATTTGACGAAGGAGAGCTTCAGTTGAGAGATTCGACGGAAGTTCATCTTGTGCAGGCAGGCTTATTGGCCTGCCTGTGTTT